>NZ_CP065640.1:0-4995010 GCF_016026735.1 Serratia rubidaea | reverse complement strand
GTACGTTCTGCACAAAGCCGGGCAGCGCCCGTTCGACCATCTGCAGGATGCTGGCCTCGGTGGGGATGCCGGCCAGATTGGTGTGTTCATCGCTGGCGCCGATGCAGGTTTGCAGGATCGGGTGCTTACGGTGGGTAATCGCCTTCACCTTGATCACCGGCAGCGCCGCCTTGGCCTCCCCGGTATAGCCGGGGAACTCCGGCATCGCCTTGCCGCTGTGGGTGTGCTGATCTTCACGCACCCGCACCCCCGGCAGCAGCTCGCCCTCGATCACCACCTCGGCGTGGGCGATGGCGCGCGCCGCTACCGTCAGGCACGGCGTCAGCTCCACCGGCCGGTTGCGCAGCGCGCCGGCCACCGACAGTTCGTCGAAGCCCAGCGGCGTGGTGGGCGGCTCGAAGCAGGCGCCGATCTCAATGGCCGGGTCAACGCCGATGCTGATGGAGATCGGCAGTGCCTGGCCCGCCGCTTCGGCCTTCATGCGGAAGGTGTCAAGGTGGCGGCCGGGCACGAAGTACATCGAGATTTCATCCTTGCCCTGAACGCACAGGCGGTGGATCGTCACGTCGTGTTCGCCGGTTTCCGGGTCGGCGGCATAGCACATGCCCAGCGTAAAGTAGGGGCCGGCGTCGTCCGGCGTATTGGTCGGCGCCGGCAGCAGTTTGAGGATGTCGAAGTCCGGGTCGCTGGCCAGATGCACCACTTCCTGGCAGGCGGCCTGCTCGCGCGGAATTTCGATTGGCGCAATCGGATGACTGACCGACTCTTTCAGCAGCTGGGCCAGCCGGTCCGGCGTGCTGCCCAGCAGGTGGGCCACGCGCTTGCGCGACGCCAGCAGGCCGATCAGCACCCGCATATCGTCGTAGCCTTTAATGCGATTGAACATCATGGCGGGGCCGACGCGCGTCGGCCGCATCACGGTGCCGTGCGCGCCGACGTAGCGGTACACGCCGGACAGCTCGGCCATCGGGTCGACCGGTTCATCGGTGGCGATCAGTTCATCTTCAAACTGGCTCAGCAGCGCCAGGGCGGAACGCAGGTCGTGAACCTGCGGCAGTTCATTGAGTGTGGTCATCGGCACGATCCGTTAATGGTCAGAGTAAGAGGCGGTATAGGTTGTTATCTCTCCAGTGTCGGGCGGGGATTGATTTCTGTCTAATAGGGTTTAGCCTGTTTTTAATCATCATTCGTTATCACAGGACGGCTTATGAGCGACATCCGCCAGCTGTACTCGTTTATTGCCCTGGCCGACGAGATGCACTTCGGGCGTGCGGCGGCCAATGTGCATATTGCCCAGCCGGCGCTGAGCCAGCACATCAAACTGCTGGAACAACGCCTGGGGCTGCGGTTGTTTGAGCGCGATCGCCGCCACGTGGCGCTGACGCCGGAAGGGCGCGTGCTGCTGGAGAAAGCGCGCGATACCATCGGCCGCTATGAGGGGCTGCTGCAAGCCGCCGCCAGCCTGCGCAGCGGCGCCGACGGCGCGATCCGGCTGGGGTATGTCGGATCGGCGATTTACGATCCCGCCCTGATGGCGCTGATGCGCGACTACCGCCAGGCGCGGCCGGGCATTGAGCTGGCGATGGAAGAGCATGATGTGAACCGTCAGCTCACCCTGCTGCAGAGCGGCGACCTGGATGCGGCGCTGGTGCGTACGCCGGTGCCGCAGCTGCCCGGGCTGGTTTACCGGCAGGTGGTGCAGCGGGCGCTGATCGCGGTATTGCCGAAGGATCATGCGCTGAGCGAGGCCGGTACGCTGTCGCTGCGGCAGCTGGCGCAAGAGCCGTTTTTGATCCAGAACGATCCGCCGGGCGTCGGGCTGGCCTGGTCGGTATTGGCCGCCTGCCGCCGCGCCGGCTTTACGCCGCATCCGCTGAAAGCCACGCGCGACGTGGCGGTAACCATCGGGCTGGTGGCCCTGGGAATGGGCGTCGCACTGGTGCCGGAGACGCAGGCGCTGGCGCGACGTGAGGATATCAGCTATCACCCGCTGGACGATCCGCAGGCGGTCAGCACGCTGACGCTGGCCTACCGGCAGAATACCCAGCAGGCGGCGGTGAAGGATTTGGCCCGCTTTGTTCTGGCGCGCGCCGCGGGCTGAGCGGCGCGCGCGGGGCGGTTATTTCAGGCCGAGCTGTTCTCTGCCAAGCGGCGTCAGCAGCTCTTCACCGCTGCGGCCAATGAAGTCCACTTCGAAATCATCCGCGGCGAAGTCCGGCGGCGTGCGGCCGCTCAGGAAGCTGGGCAGCTGCCGCTGCAGATAGGCATCGTTCTTCGCGCAGCCCGGCGCGGCGGCGATATACATCACGTTGCTGTCGAACTCGCCGTGGTGCTCATTTTCCACCGCGTGGATCACGTCGCAGTGCCAGAATACGCAGTCGCCCGGCTCCAGATCCGGAATAGGGGAAATCCCCTGCAGTAAAAGGGGATGCCATTTCTCCGAAATCGACAGCGCGCGTCCCGGTGCGGCATCGCACAGATCGTCATCCGCCACGTCGTCCTGCAGCGCGCGCAGCAGCACGTAAGCCATGGCGTTGGCGATCGGCACCAGGTTCAGCGTCCCGGCGTGGGTACGCTGCGGCGTCAGCGCCGTCCAGCCCTGAAAAGTGCGGAACATTGAGCAGACCGCCGGCGAGGCGATTTCCCGCACCTCGGTGCGGCCGTCGGCGGCGAAAGGGTCGTAGCGTTGCCACTCGCCGGAGAACACGTGGCGATAGACATAGCGGAAATTCTCGTCCAGCCAGCGTTCGATGGTGCCGCTGTCGACATGCGGCGACAGGCCGAGGGAGGAGGAGTTCGGCGGGCGGCGGCGGGTGCGGTCGGCATAGGTGGCGACGCGCTGTGGATCGAAGTGCTGCTTACCGTCGCTTTCGCTTGCCCACAGGCTGTTCATGAAGACCTGCACCGCGTGCATGCGCCGATCCTGGCGTGCCTCCACCTGCGGCTTCGACCAGTAGATGCCGTAAATCTGCGGTTTGCTGGCGGCCAGTTTACCGAAGTAATTATCCTCGGCGGCGTTTTTCAGCCGTTCGATAAAGTTGTTGCGGCTTAGATAGTCGCCGATTTCGCGGTTCCAGGCTTCGGCGGTGGCGCGCGGGAACACGCCGCGGATGGCGCAGGCGCCGCGCTGTCTGATCAGCGCCTTCTGCTGCTCGCTCACCCGCTGTTGCAGAATATCCTCAGCGTCGATTTGCGGCACCGGATTGTGGCCGGCGGCCAGCTCCTGGCGGATCTGTTCCACCTGCTGGCGAATGTTGTCCTCCAGCGCCAGAAACACTTCGCGGTAGTTGGGCAGCGCCTGGCGCAGCTGCCGTTTGACGTTCTTGATGGCGGCGGGGATATCGTCGATAACCAGTGCAGTCATAAGGTTCTCCTTACTATCGCCGGTGGGCGTCGTCGGTTACAGAGAGTAGGTAATATATTTGTTGTTTTTACGTTAATGATTATCTGGACTTTAACGAGGAAAATAAAGTGATATCTTTCATTCGAAACTTCCTCTTTTTTGATTTTCGGAGATTACTGTCCCGAGGACGATGATGAAAAAGTTATCATTCAGGGGATGGACAGCCTGAATATGCTGCGATATGTTCAATAACAGGCCAAAAACTGGCCAGCGTCGCTCGGACGGTCCGGGCGCTTACGTCTCTTCGAGGAATCTATGGCTGATAATCACAGTCCGCGCCGCTTTACGCGCATTGAACGTCTTCCCCCGTACGTGTTTAACATCACCGCCGAACTGAAGATGGCCGCCCGCCGTCGCGGCGAAGATATCATCGACTTCAGCATGGGCAACCCCGACGGCCCGACGCCGCCGCACATTGTGGAAAAACTCTGCACCGTGGCGCAGCGTGAGGATACGCACGGTTACTCGACCTCTCGCGGTATTCCGCGCCTGCGCCGGGCGATTTCGCGCTGGTATCAGCAGCGCTACCAGGTGGATATCGATCCGGAAAGTGAAGCCATCGTCACCATCGGCTCCAAAGAGGGGCTGGCGCATCTGATGCTGGCGACGCTCGACCATGGTGATACCGTGCTGGTGCCGAACCCGAGCTACCCGATTCATATTTACGGCGCGGTGATCGCCGGCGCGCAGGTGCGTTCGGTGCCGTTGGTGGAAGGCGGTGATTTCTTTGGTGAGCTGGAGCGCGCCATCCGTGAAACCATCCCGCGGCCGAAAATGATGATCCTCGGTTTCCCCTCCAACCCGACCGCGCAGTGCGTGGAGCTGGATTTCTTTGAGCGGGTGGTGGCGCTGGCGAAGCAGTACAACGTGCTGGTGGTGCATGATTTGGCCTATGCCGATATTGTCTATGACGGCTGGCAGGCGCCATCGATCATGCAGGTACCGGGGGCGAAAGACATTGCGGTTGAGTTTTTCACCCTGTCGAAAAGCTATAACATGGCCGGCTGGCGCATCGGTTTTATGGTGGGCAATCCGGAACTGGTCAGCGCGCTGACGCGCATCAAGAGTTACCACGATTACGGCACCTTTACGCCGCTGCAGGTGGCGGCCATCGCCGCGCTGGAGGGCGATCAGCAGTGCGTGCTGGACATTGCCGAACAGTATCGCCAGCGGCGCAACGTGTTGGTGAAAGGCCTGCACGAAGCCGGCTGGATGGTAGATAACCCGAAGGCCTCAATGTACGTCTGGGCGAAAATTCCGCAGCCGTATGCCCATTTGGGATCGCTGGAGTTCGCCAAACGCCTGCTGGCGGAGGCGAAGGTCTGCGTATCGCCGGGCGTCGGCTTTGGCGAGTATGGCGACGATCACGTGCGTTTTGCACTGATTGAAAATCAGGATCGTATTCGCCAGGCGGTTCGCGGCATCAAGGCGATGTTCCGCGCCGATGGGCTTGTCTCACCGGCGGTGAAATAGCTTACCGGACTGCAAAAACAACCAAGGGGCGCCGGTGCGCCCCTTGTCGTTCTCGGGTTTGGTGGTCCGTCAGGAAACCATAAACATGAAGGTACCAACCCATGCAACCAGCATGAATGAAATTCCCATCAAAAAGTATTTCACTGAATAACTCCCCTCATGGAGTGCTCGCAAGTCAACGATCCCGATTGTTGTGCTGAGTATTTTATAGGACGTTCGCTACGCCCGGCCGTTTTTTTGTTATAAAAACAGTCCGTTGGCAGCCTGAACTTCCCGGTCGCCGCATTTTTCCGTTTGTGACAACGTGGGAAATGCGACAGGATCGGCGCTCAATGTACTCCCAATCTTTATGTTATTTCAATACTGTGTTTTTGATCACGTTTTTTGCCGTTTTTTTAATCAGTGCTCGTTGTTTATTCACTGATTTTTCTCAAAAGAGAGACAGCCAAGAGTGAATGGGTGAGAGGCCACCTTACGGAGGAGGCCACAACCCTACCAAAGTAGAATAACGATGGCTGCTACGGCAGACCAGAACAGCAGGCAAATGACCAGTACCGTTAGCCAGATATGGCGATATATCCACTTCATGTTTAACCTTTATCTGCGCCGGTGAAAGAGGTAACCCCCATCATCGGCAGTCGCAGGAGAATATTTAGTCCGGCGACGCACAATTTTTACTGTTTATCGCAGAGATGAACCGAGGCTCGGATTTCGTAGCCCAGCAAAAAGAGTGCCTGTTCCAGAGCTTCGGCTTTGGAAGCATAGGCGATATCCAACAGGCGATTCATCTGACCGGCGTTAAAACCCAGTTTGCGCGCCAGTAATGCTTTCGGCATCTGTTGTGCCAGTAGTGCGTTATGCAGCGCAATTTTTAGCTGCGCCAACAGCGGCAACGGCACACGCAGCTCTGCTGCGTCGCATGACGAGGGCGGTGGCACCACGCGGCCTTCATCAAGCTCAATAGCGATGGCGGTCAGCAGTGCGTCTTGTGCTTCCAGTTCGATGTCTTCGCGTTTATAGCTGGCGGTCTGAAATCCCGGGAAATCACGAAAGCCGATATGCCAGCAGTCGTTTTCATCATCAAAGTGGTAGTAGGCCGGGTAGTGGCTAGGCATAGCGGTTCCTGATCAATGGCAAGATTACAATGCGCAGCAGGGTAACATGACTCAGGAGATAAAAGAGGGGACACGGTGTGAAATGTCGTCCTCATTGATGAGGGGTTTATGTGAAAAGTCATCGTTAAATGATTCCATAACAAAGAATTATACGATCGAAGGTCTGTTTATTTTTTGAACTGCACGTGCTGTGTGTCAGGGCATTATAAATTAATTTAATAAATATTCATAATGTCTACAGTTTATTCTGCGTAAGAAAACGTGTTGTCAGTCGAATTTTCTAGGGTTTTTCTAGTTCATCGATGCAATAAATCAACAAATCTTAAACAAAAGGTTTGTTTTCTTGAGAGGAGAGTGGTTTATCAAGATTGTCGGCCAGAAAATCATGATTTTATTTAATGTAAAAATAATAAGTCAAATTTAGGCGCGAGCGGTGAAAACGGTTTAATCTTTGTTGGGATAAAATTGTTGTCAGTGTTTATTCTTGATTTTTTTATTAATTATAGTGGTGCTGGCAGTGATGAACATGATTCGCGAAATGATTTTTTTATTTAATGTTTATTTTTCATTGTATTACATCCCGTTGGTTCACCGGGGCGCTGGCGTGTCGGGAAGGGCGGATGTGCGGGGTTATTTCGGAACGTGACTTAAATGCTTATTGCTGCGGTTGATAAACCATTAACGCGATCTTGGCGGGAAGGGCATCGATGATGACGACTTGCAGCACTGTCGGATGGCGGCCGTTGTGAGATTGGCAGGAATAATCAGGGCGAGAACAACATATAATAACCAGCCATAACTATTTAATTAACCACTTGGTTTTTTTACTTACCTGTGTTTTTTGTCGCCAGGGAGAGATGTGGTCATTACCGATAAATGTGTTACGCCATCGGGGCGATTGTCTCCCGTCCATAGCATGGCCGTAGTGCAATTATTTCTGTTTATCGCTCAATAGGAAAGAACGGGGCCGGCGTGCTGAAAAGCGTGAATGGTACCCCCGACTGGAATCGAACCAGTAACTAGCCCTTAGGAGGGGCTTGTTATATCCGTTTAACTACGGAGGCATAGTGACGCTGACAGGCATTATACCCGTTTTTCTTCCCAGAATAAGCAGTTAGCGGTGCGTTTGGCTAATCATTCGCCAGTGACGGCTTCCGGCGGCGGCGGGGAGGGGCCGGAAGACTGGATGACGCGGGGTTAATACGCCGGTGGTGCTCCGGAAGTTGGGGGCGTCATCCTGCCGCCAGGCGGGAGAAATAAGTTGGTCAAATTGCAGAAAAAAGTAACAAGGGTTTAACGTTGGCGCATTTTTCTACGCATTATTGATCTGATGCGCAATATTACCCCTATCGGAGTAGTTTCTGCGCCGGCCGCAGGCTACGAGCCGCCGATCGCTTGTGCTATCATGCGCACACCCAAAGAAAAATAGCCGAGCCCTGCCCATGCTGGAAGCCAAAAACCTGAGTTGTGTCCGCGATGAGCGCACCCTGTTTAGCGGGCTGAGCTTTTCGGTGAATCCGGGCGACCTGGTGCAGGTGGAAGGACCGAACGGCGCGGGTAAAACCAGCCTGCTGCGCATTCTGGCCGGTCTGGCGCGTCCGGACGACGGCGAAGTGCGCTGGCGGGGCGAAAATACTCGCCGCAGCCGCGAACGCTATCATGCGGAACTGCTGTTCCTCGGCCATCAGCCGGGCATCAATGCGATGCTGACGCCGTTTGAAAACCTGCGCTTTTATCAGCGCGCCGCCCGCGGCGGCGACGGCCAGGCGATCTGGCAGGCGCTGGAGCAGGTGGGGCTGGTGGGGTATGAGGACCTGCCGGTGGCGCAGCTGTCCGCCGGGCAGCAACGGCGCGTGGCGCTGGCGCGCCTGTATCTGAGCGACAGCCCGCTGTGGATACTGGACGAGCCGCTGACCGCCATCGATAAACAGGGCGTTGCTGAATTGATTCGCCATTTTGAACAACATGCGCAGCAGGGCGGCATGGTAGTGTTGACCACCCATCAGGAGTTGGCCGGGAGCCAGCGGCCGGTGACGAAAATTCGTCTGCTGGACGCGGGGAGGGAGACGGCCTGATGTTTTTGACCCTGCTGCGTCGTGAACTGAAAATCGCCTTTCGCAAAGGCGCAGAAATCGTGAACCCGCTGTGGTTCTTTCTGATTGTTATCACGCTGTTCCCGCTGGGCGTCGGCCCGGAGCCGCAGCTGCTGGCGCGTATCGCGCCGGGCATCATCTGGGTGGCGGCGCTGCTGGCGTCGCTGCTGTCGCTGGAAAGATTGTTCCGCGATGATTTTCTTGACGGCTCGCTGGAACAGCTGTTGCTGCTGCCGACCCCGCTGCCGCTGGCGGTGTTAGGCAAAGTATGTGCTCACTGGGTGGTGACGGGGCTGCCGTTGCTGTTGCTGTCGCCGCTGGTGGCGCTGCTGCTGTCGCTGGACGTGCAGACCTGGCTGGCGGTGGCCGCCACCCTGCTGCTCGGCACGCCGACGCTGAGCCTGATCGGCGCCATCGGCGTCGGGCTGACCGTCGGGCTGCGCAAAGGCGGGGTACTGCTGAGCCTGCTGGTGCTGCCTCTGTATATTCCGGTGCTGATCTTCGCCACCGGCGCGATTGACGCCGCCGCGATGGGAATGCCGATCGACGGCTATCTGGCGATACTCGGTGCGCTGCTGGCGGGCAGCGTGACGCTGGCGCCGTTCGCCACCGCTGCGGCGCTGCGGGTAAGCGTGCACTAGCTAACAGATAAGAGCCGGGCAACGCCGACAAGAGCGGCCCTGGCGTATACATCATTGGCCGCCTTGCAGCGCAGGGCGGCGGACGTTTTCATTTACCGTGAGCAATGACAACAATGTGGAAATGGTTACATCAATTCGCCAGGCCCGAGCGGCTCTACCAGGTTTGTGGGCGCTTAGTACCCTGGCTCGGCGCGGCGGGCGTCGTCTGCCTGCTGCTTGGCTGGATATGGGGCTTTGGCTTCGCGCCCAAGGATTATCAGCAGGGCGATAGCTTCCGCATTATGTATATCCACGTGCCGGCGGCGATGTGGTCGATGGGCATTTACGCCTCCATGGCGGTGGCCGCCTTTATCGGCCTGGTGTGGCAGATGAAAATGTCCGATACCGTGGTCGCGGCGATGGCGCCGGTGGGCGCGGTATTCACCTTTATTGCGCTGGTGACCGGTTCCGCCTGGGGCAAGCCGATGTGGGGCGCCTGGTGGGTCTGGGACGCGCGTCTGACCTCCGAACTGGTGCTGCTGTTCCTGTATATGGGCATCATCGCGCTGTACAACGCCTTTGAAGACCGCCGCCTGGCCGGCCGCGCCGCCGGTATTCTGGTGCTGGTCGGCGTGGTCAATATTCCGATCATCCACTTCTCGGTCGAATGGTGGAACACGCTGCATCAGGGCTCCACCAATATGCAGCAAAGCATCGCGCCAAGCATGCGTACGCCGCTGCGCTGGGCGATCCTCGGCTATCTGCTGTTCTTTATTACCCTGACGCTGATGCGCCTGCGCAACCTGATCCTGGCGCAGGAGCGCCACCGCCCGTGGGTAGCCGCCCTGATTAACAAGGAGCGTCAGTCATGAATGCCGCATTTCCCTCCTGGACGGCGTTTTTCGCCATGGGCGGTTACGCCTTTTATGTGTGGCTGGCGGTGGCCGCCACGCTGATTCCGTTGCTGGGGCTGGTGTGCCACACCCTGTGGCAACGCCGGCAGCTGCTGGCCGATGTGCGCCGTCGTCAGGCGCGCGAACGCCGTATCCGCCAATCACAACATGCTAAAACATCGGCTGCGCCGCAGTCCGCCGCTGCGCGGGAGAAATCATTGTGAATCCACGTCGTAAAAGTCGCCTCTATCTGGCCCTGGTGGTGCTGGTCGGCATCGCGCTAACAGCCTCACTGGTGCTGTATGCGCTGCGCTCCAACATCGATCTGTTTTATACCCCGGGCGAAATCCTGCAGGGCAAAGGGGAAAATCATGAGAAGCCGGAGGTCGGGCAGCGCCTGCGCATCGGCGGCATGGTGATGCCGGGGTCGGTCAAGCGCGATCCTGAGACGCTGAAGGTCAGCTTCAAGGTATATGACGCGCGCGGTGCGATCGCCGTCACCTATGAAGGCATCCTGCCGGACCTGTTCCGCGAAGGGCAGGGCGTGGTGGCGCAGGGCGTGCTGGGAGAAGGCAACGTGGTGAACGCCAAAGAGGTGCTGGCCAAGCACGATGAGAAATATACCCCGCCGGAAGTGGCCGATGCGATGAAAGAGAACCATAAAGGGCCGGCGTCGGCCTACCGCGCGCCGCAGGAGGACAGCCAGTCATGATGCCGGAGCTGGGAAGTTTTCTGTTGTGCCTGGCGCTGGCGGTATCGCTGCTGCTGAGCATCTACCCGCAGTGGGGAGCCGCGCGTCAGGACAGCCGCATGATGGCGGTGGCGCGTCCGCTGACCTATGGCATGTTCGCCGCCATTGCGCTGGCGTTTATCTGCCTGGTGCACGCCTTTATCGTTAATGATTTCACCGTGGCCTATGTCGCCGCCAACTCCAACACCCAGCTGCCGGTCTATTACCGCATCGCCGCTACCTGGGGGGCGCATGAAGGTTCGCTGCTGCTCTGGGTGCTGCTGCTGAGCTGCTGGTCGCTGGCGGTGGCGCTGTTCAGCCGCTCCATGCCGCAGGATGCGGTGGCGCGCGTGCTGTCGGTGATGGGGATGATCACCGCGGGTTTCCTGCTGTTTATCATCATGACCTCCAACCCGTTCACCCGCACCTTGCCGAATTTCCCGATCGACGGTCGCGATCTGAACCCGCTGCTGCAGGACGTCGGGCTGATTTTCCACCCGCCGCTGCTGTATATGGGCTACGTCGGCTTTTCGGTGGCGTTTGCGTTCGCCATCGCCTCGCTGATGGCCGGCCGGCTCGACACCGCCTGGGCGCGCTGGTCGCGGCCGTGGACTACCGCCGCCTGGGTATTCCTGACCCTCGGCATCGTGCTCGGTTCCGCCTGGGCTTACTACGAGCTGGGCTGGGGCGGCTGGTGGTTCTGGGACCCGGTGGAGAACGCCTCCTTTATGCCGTGGCTGGCGGGCACCGCGCTGATGCACTCGCTGGCGGTGACGGAAAAACGCGGCACCTTCAAGGCCTGGACGGTGCTGTTGGCGATCACCGCCTTCTCGCTGTGCCTGCTCGGCACTTTCCTGGTGCGCTCCGGCGTGCTGGTGTCGGTGCACTCCTTTGCCTCCGATCCGGCGCGCGGCATGTTTATCCTCGCCTATCTGGTGATTGTGATCGGCGGTTCGCTGCTGCTGTACGCCTTTAAGGGCGGCCAGGTGCGCAGCCGGGTGCAGCATGAAACCTTTTCCCGCGAGACCTTCCTGCTGGGCAACAACGTATTGCTGATGGCCGCCATGCTGGTGGTGCTGCTGGGCACCTTGCTGCCGCTGGTGCATAAACAGCTCGGCCTGGGCAGCATTTCGATCGGCGAGCCGTTCTTCAACACTATGTTCACCTGGCTGATGGCGCCGATGGCGCTGCTGCTGGGCATCGGCCCGCTGGTGCGCTGGCGCCGCGACGAACCGAGCAAGCTGTGGCGCCGTCTCGGGGTGGCGTTGGTGGTGACCCTGCTGCTGTCGATACTGCTGCCGTGGCTGCTGCAGGACAGCATTGCCGGCATGACGGTGGTCGGGCTGCTGATGGCGGTATGGGTGATTGTGCTGACGCTGATGGAGCTGCATGAACGCGCCACGCACCGCCACGGCTTCTGGCGCGGCCTGAGGCACCTGTCGCGCAGCCACTGGGGCATGGTGCTGGGGCACCTGGGCGTGGCGGTGACGGTGATCGGCATCGCCTTCAGCCAGAACTACAGCGTGGAGCGCGACGTGCGGATGAAGGCCGGCGACAGCGTGGATATTCACGACTATCACTTTGTGTTCCGCGACGTGCACGATATTCGCGGGCCGAACTACACCGGCGGCGTCGGCATTATCGACGTGACGCGCAACGGCAAGGCGGAAGCGACGCTGCATGCGGAAAAACGCTACTACAGCGTGGCGCGCAGCATGATGACGGAGGCGGCGATCGACGGCGGCCTGACGCGCGATCTGTACGCGGCGCTGGGCGAAGAGCTGGATGACGGCTCCTGGGCGGTGCGGCTGTATTACAAACCGTTCGTCCGCTGGATCTGGTTCGGCGGCGTATTTATGGCGCTGGGCGGGCTGCTGTGCATCCTCGATCCGCGCTATCGGATGAAGAAAAAACTGGCGCGTCAGGGCAAGCAGGAGGCGCAGGCATGAACCGTAAGCTGTTATTTATTCCCTTAATCCTGTTCTTATTGCTGGTGGCCGCCTTTATGGTGCAGCTGACGCGCAACGCCGGCGGCGAGGATCCGACCATGCTGGAGTCGGCGCTGATCGGCAAACCGGTGCCGACCTTTAAGCTGGAATCGCTCGATCAGGCGGGCAAAACCTACGATCAGGCGGTGCTGCGCGACGGCAAGCCGCTGCTGCTGAACGTCTGGGCCACCTGGTGCCCGACCTGCCGCGCCGAACATCAGTATCTGAACCAGCTGGCGAGCCGCGGCGTGCGGGTGGTGGGGCTGAACTACAAGGACGACCGGGCCAAGGCGGTCAACTGGCTTAACAGCCTGGGCAACCCGTACGCGCTCAGCCTGTTCGACGGCGACGGCATGCTGGGGCTGGATCTCGGCGTGTACGGCGCGCCGGAAACCTTCCTGATCGACGGGCAGGGCATTATCCGCTACCGCCACGCCGGCGATATGAATGAGCGGGTCTGGCAGCAGGAAGTGTTGCCGCTGTACCGCAAATACGGGGGGCAGGGATGAAGTTCGCCGCCGTGATATTGGCCGCGCTGCTGAGCTTCAGCGCCGCTGCGGCCATCGACACCTACCGTTTTGATTCGGTGGAGCAGGAGCAGCAGTACCGCGAGCTGACCGAACAGCTGCGCTGCCCGAAATGCCAGAACAACAGCATTGCCGATTCCAACGCTATTATCGCCGCCGATATGCGCGCCAAAGTCTATGAGCTGATGATGCAGGGGCAGAACAAACAGCAGATCATCGATTATATGGTGGCTCGCTACGGCAACTTTGTCACCTATGAGCCGCCGGTGACGCCGGCGACGCTGATCCTGTGGGTCGGCCCGCTGCTGTTTGTGCTGATTGGCGGCGCGGTGGTGATTATGCGCAGCCGTCGCCGTGCCCCGGTGAATAACGACGAATTCTCCGCGCAGGAGAAGCAGCGTCTGGCGGCGCTGCTGGAAGAGACTGACAGGAAGAAACGCTAATGGCTTTTTGGCTGATGATTATCGTGTTGCTGCTGGCCGCCGCCGCGCTGTTGCTGGTGCCGGCCCTGCGGCACAACCGGGCGGACAACGCCACCAGCCGCGACACGCTGAACAAGGTGCTGTATCAGGAGCGCCTGGGCGAGCTGGAGCAGGATGAACAGCAGGGCGTGGTTGGCGAACGCCCTGAACTGGTGAAAGAACTGCAGCAAAATCTGCTGGATGATATTCCCGGCCAGGCGACGGCGCAGAGCAAGCCGATCAACCGCTGGGCGCTGCTGCCGGGCGTGCTGCTGCTGGTGGTGGTGGCGGTCGGTTTCTATCTGAAAACCGGCGGCCTGGCGCAGGTGGCGGCCTGGCGACAGGTGCAGGACCAGATGCCGGAACTGCGCGCCCGGGTCGCCAATGAGCAGGCGCAGCCGCTCAGCATGGAAGAGATTGCCCGCCTGGGGCTGGGGCTGCGCACCGCGCTGCAGCAGGACGGCCGCAATATTAACGACTGGATGATGCTGGGGCGGGTCGGCATGGCGCTGAATAACGCCACCACCGCCACGCAGGCGTTCGCCCATGCCTATCAGTTGGATCCGAATAATCTGGAAGTCCGGCTGGGGTACGCCGAGGTGTTGACGCGTTCCAACGATCCGGAGGATAACCGGCAGGCGTCGCAGATGCTGCGCAAAATGATCGCCGAAGATCACAGTAATCTGCGTATTCTCAGCCTGTTGGCGTTTAACGCCTTTGAACAGGGCGACTATCGCCAGGCCATCGGCGCCTGGCAGGTGATGCTAAAATTATTACCGGCGGACGATCGCCGTACGGAAGTGCTAAAGCGCAGTATTGAACAAGCAAAAGTACAGGCCGGCGAGGAAACTGTTAAACTTGGTGTCAATGTCACGTTGTCTCCAGAGGCAGCCAACGCATTACCCCAACAAGGGACGCTGATAATTTCGGTGACCGATGGCAAAAGCCCGGTGCCGGTTGCTGTAAAACAATTACCTCTGAGCCGTTTCCCGCTGGCGTTCTCGCTGGATGACGGCAACGCCATGATGCCGGAGCGTTTGCTGTCGTCGCTGCATCAGGTGAAGGTGCGCGTACGGGTTTCTCATGACGGTCTGGCAACGCCGCAGGCCGGCGACTGGTTCGGTGAGAGTGCGCTGCAGACGTTCAGCGGTAACGGGCAGGTTAGCGTTCAGATAGATAAACAGGTCCCTTAATAAAAGACTGAACGTATTGTTTTTTATGGAGAAAAATATGAACTTTCGCCTGACTGGGCTGGCTTTCGCAACGGTGTTGCTCGTCGGGTGCGCCAGCACCCCTGAGAATGAACCCCAAGGGCGATCCGATCCTTTGGAAGGATTCAACCGGACGATGTTCGATTTTAACTACAACGTGCTGGATCCCTATGTGCTGCGGCCGGTGGCGGTAGCCTGGCGTGACTACGTGCCGCAGCCGGCGCGTAACGGCCTGAGCAACTTCACCTCCAACCTGGAAGAGCCGGCCAGCATGGTCAACGCCTTCCTGAAGGGCGACCCGTACCGCGGGATGATCCACTTCAACCGCTTCTTCCTGAACACCATCCTCGGTATGGGCGGCCTGATCGACGTGGCCGGCATGGCCAACCCGAAACTGGCGCGTGAAGAGCCTAACCGTTTCGGCAGCACGATGGGCCACTACGGCGTCGGCTACGGCCCGTATGTGATGCTGCCGGGCTACGGCAGTTTCACCCTGCGTGACGAGGGTGGCGACTGGGCCGATACGGTCTATCCGGTGCTGAGCTACCTGACCTTCTGGATGTCGGCCGGCAAGTGGGTGGTGGAAGGCATTGAGACCCGCGCCCAGCTGCTGGATTCCGACGGGCTGCTGCGCAACTCTTCCGATCCGTACCTGATGGTGCGTGAGGCGTACTTCCAGCGCCACGACTTTATCGCCAACGGCGGCGTGCTGAAGCCGGAAGAGAACCCGAACGCCAAGGCGATTCAGGGCGATCTGGACGATATCGATTCAGCGGAATAACCGCAGCGTTAAGCGATATAAAGAAAAACCCGCCAAACGGCGGGTTTTTTTATCGCGGATGCGGTCGGGCGTAACTTAGAAGGTGTAGTTGAAGTTAGCGCCGTACAGCCAGGCTTTACCTTCAGACTCGAAGGTGTATGGGCCTTCTTTGACGGTCACGTGCTGGCCGTGCATGTAGGAGACGCCCACGTCCACCGAGGCGTTCTGGTTAAACGCGTAGGTGGTGCCGGCGCTCAGCCAGAAGCGGTCCTGATCCGGGATGGAAATGGAGCGGTTCTGCGCCGGTACCGGGCTGTCATCGAAGGCGATACCGGTACGGAAGGTCCAGTTATCGTCGTAGTAGTAGGTGGTGCCCAGCGCAATGCGGTAGGCGTCCTTGAAGCCTTCATGCTTCTCGAACAGCGTCTGGCCGTTGCTGCCGGTGGCTCTCAGCTCCTGGAACTGGCTCCAGCTGGTGTACGCCAGGCTGTAGTGAATGGCCCACTTTGGCGCCACCTTGTTATAACCGGAAATTTCCCACATCTCAGGCAGATGCAGCGACAGAGAGCCAGGAATGGTGTTGCCGTCGGTGCCCCATGGCAGACCGGTCATGCCCTGCATCGGGTTATAGGCCGACGGGATGCTGCTCTTGTAATCGCCGTCGAAGTCGACTTTGATTTCAGAACGGTAGGTCAGGCCGTAGCGGTTGTTTTCATCCACTTCATACAGGATGCCGGCGTTCCAGCCGTAGCCCCACTCGTCACCCTTCAGGTGCGAAATCTGGGTGTCGGCAGGCATGCCGACCGCGGCGCCGCTTTCGCCGGCGTAGCGTTCGAGCTTGGCTTTCGCGTACAGCGCATCAAAACCGAGGCCGAAGCTGAAGTGTTGGTTCAGGCGGTATGCGGCGCTCAGATTGAGGTTAACGGTGGTCAGATCGGTTTTACCGCCGTACGGGCCTGCGGTATAGCCGTCGTTAAATTCGGTCGCCAGGCCGTAGTTGCTGGTGACCGAGCCGCCGACGGCCCACTGGTCGTTCAGCGGGTGAATATAGTGCAGGTTCGGGATCCACTGCGCCGGCGCGATGTTTTTCGCATTCAGGCTGTTGCCGGAGCGCGAGGTGCCGGAAATATCCACGTCCGGGTCAACAAAGATGGCGCCGGCGGAGAAGGTTGGGCGATCAAACATCATCATGGTCGCCGGGTTGCGGCTGGCTGAGGTGGCATTGTCGGCGACGGCGCCTTCACCAGAAAAAGAACGGCCTAAACCAGAAGAAGAGTATTCATTCAACTGGAATCCTGCGGCATACACGTTCGAAGAAATAATCGCCACTGCAGCTGCAAGAGCTGTTTTCTTGAATAGGTTTTTCTGGCTCATGACCAAAACCTCATTATGTGTTTATTATTTAAACTATGTTACACGCGGTAACAAGGAGCGCGGGATTGTAGGGTCCGTTATCCATCAGACAAATCAGACCAGTGGCTGAATTATAGGTCTGACCTGTTAAGATGTTGCAACTTTGTTTTTGAAATATTTCCAAGTTGATATCAAAAAAGAGATCTGCTTAACAAAACGCCAGCGGTAAATAACAAAATTCCTATCCTTTTTTATCAACTACCGATTTTTATTTGTGATTTCCATCACTTAAAACACCCACAGAGAGTAAGTGCTAGTGATCTGATCCGACGGGGAGTAAAATGGCTTACAGAATCTTGGGTCTTTGCGCCGGGTCACATTCCTGGCGTCGTGAGGAGAATTGACTATGTCAGATGCAATTAATAAATGCAGCGCGCAGGAAACAGCGGCGTGCTGCTGCGTGGATGTCGGCACCGTGATGGACAATACCGACTGCACCGCGTCCTACAGCCAGATTTTTAGCAGCGAGCAGGAAGCGCAGCAGACGCTGGCGGCGCTGACGGAAAAAGCGCGTTCGGTAGAGTCCGATCCTTGCGCGATCGACAGCAGCCTGCAGCCGGTGGACGGCGGCGTGCGGCTGAACGCTGATTTCACCTTTGCCTGCCAGGCGGAAACGCTGATTTTCCAGCTGGGCCTGCGTTAATCCCGCACGGTATTCTGCGCGGCGTCCGCCGCGCAGCCTCTCTTTAGCCCCTTGCGGGCCAATCCCCCGTTTTAAAGTTGCTCCTGCTCGCAGATTTCATCTCTGACGGTTTGCCAAATGTAAACATCTGGTTAACAATGACCTCATCAGGTCAGACCTGTTTGCGGATTGCGCTGACGTTACTTTCTTCAGGAGCATTTATGAGTAAGGCACTGCCGCTGGTCACCCGTCAGGGGGACAGAATTGCAATTGTTAATGGATTACGCACCCCGTTCGCCAAGCAGGCGACCGCCTACCACGGCGTGCCGGCGGTGGATCTCGGTAAAATGGCGGTCAGCGAGCTGGTGGCGCGCAGCGGCATCGATGCGGCGCTGATCGAGCAGCTGGTGTTTGGCCAGGTCGTGCAGATGCCGGAAGCGCCGAATATCGCGCGCGAGATCGTGCTCGGCACCGGCATGAGCGTGCACACCGACGCTTACAGCGTCTCCCGAGCCTGCGCCACCAGTTTTCAGGCGATCGCCAACGTGGCGGAAAGCATTATCGCCGGCAGCGTCAGCATCGGCATTGCCGGCGGCGCCGACTCCTCTTCCGTACTGCCGATCGGCGTCAGCAAGGCGCTGGCGCGCACGCTGGTGGACGTTAACAAGGCGCGCACGCTGTCGCAGCGTCTGAAGCTGTTCAGCCGGTTGAAATTCCGCGACCTGCTGCCGGTGCCGCCGGCGGTGGCGGAATATTCCACCGGCCTGCGGATGGGCGACACCGCCGAGCAGATGGCGAAGACGCACGGCATCGGCCGTGAAGAGCAGGATGCGCTGGCGCACCGTTCTCATCAGCTGGCGGCCAACGCCTGGGCGCAGGGCTGGCTGCATGACGAGGTGATGACGGCGTACGTGCCGCCGTATAAGGCGGAGCTGGCCGAAGACAACAATATCCGCAAAGATTCCAGCCTGGCCTCCTACGCCAAATTAAAACCGGCGTTTGATCGTAAACACGGCAGCGTAACCGCCGCCAACAGCACGCCGTTAACCGACGGGGCGGCGGCGGTGCTGATGATGAGTGAATCCCGCGCGCGGGAGCTGGGGCTGCAGCCGCTCGGCTATCTGCGCAGCTTTGCCTTCGCCGCCATCGACGTCTGGCAGGATATGCTGCTGGGGCCGTCGTACGCCACGCCGCTGGCGCTGGACCGCGCGGGCATTACGCTGGCCGACCTTACGCTGATCGATATGCATGAGGCCTTTGCCGCGCAGACGCTGGCCAACCTGAAAATGTTCGCCAGCGCGGCGTTCGCCCGCGAAAAGCTGGGGCGCGACGCGGCGATCGGCGAGGTCGATATGGAAAAATTCAACGTGCTGGGTGGTTCTATCGCTTACGGGCACCCGTTTGCCGCCACCGGCGCGCGGATGATTACCCAAACGCTGCATGAACTGAAACGCCGAGGCGGCGGTCTGGGGCTGGCGACCGCCTGCGCCGCCGGCGGCCTGGGCGCGGCAATGGTTGTGGAGGTGGAATAATGAGCGCAGCGATCAACGCACTGCATGAACAGCGGGCGCCGCAGACGGCGTTTCGCCTGACCCTGCGCCCGGACAATATCGGCGTGATTACCATTGACGTGCCGGGGGAAAAGGTCAACACGCTGAAGGCCGAATTTGTCGAACAAATAAATGATGTACTGATCCAGGCGCAGCAGCATAGCGCGCTGGAGGGGCTGGTGATTATCTCCGGCAAGCCCGATTCCTTTATCGCCGGCGCTGACATCACCATGATCGCCGCCTGCAACAGCGCGCAAGAGGCGCAGGCGCTGGCGAAGAAAGGGCAGAGCACGCTGGCGCAGCTGGCCGCTTTTCCGGTGCCGGTGGTGGCGGCCATCCACGGCGCCTGCCTCGGCGGCGGGCTTGAGCTGGCGCTGGCCTGCCATAGCCGCATCTGCACGCTGGACGACAAAACCGCGCTCGGCCTGCCGGAAGTGCAGCTGGGCCTGCTGCCCGGCTCCGGCGGCACGCAGCGGCTGCCGCGGCTGGTTGGCGCCGGCAAGGCGTTGGATATGATGCTGACCGGCAAACAGATCCGCGCCCGCCAGGCGCTGCGCATGGGGCTGGTGGACGATGCGGTGCCGCACGCCATTTTGCTGGAGACGGCGGTAGCGCGCGCCAGGCAGGGCTGGTCGGCGCGGCGCGAACTGCCGTGGCAGGAACGTTTACTCAATGGCCCGCTCGGACGCAGCGCGCTGTTCGCCATCGTACGCAAGAAGACTCTGGAGAAGACGCTCGGCAATTATCCGGCGGCGGAGCGGATTATCCAGGTGGTGCGCACCGGTCTGGATCAGGGCAGCGCCAGCGGCTATGAGGCCGAGGCGCGCGCCTTCGGCGAGCTGGCGATGACGCCGCAGTCAGCGGCGCTGCGCAGCCTGTTTTTTGCCTCCACCGCGCTGAAAAAGGAGCGCGGCGCGGATGCGCAGCCGCACGCTATTGCGCGGGTCGGCATTCTGGGGGGCGGTCTGATGGGCGGGGGCATCGCCTGCGTAACGGCGACGCGCGGCGGTTTGCCGGTGCGCATCAAGGATATCAATACTCAGGGCATTAACCATGCGCTGAAATACAGCTGGGAAGTGCTGGGCAAGCGGGTGCGCCGCAAGCGCATGCGTCCGGCGGAGCGGCAAAAGCAGATGATGCTGATTTCCGGCACCACCGATTACTGCGGCTTCGAGCAGGTGGATATCGTGGTGGAGGCGGTGTTCGAAGATCTGGCGCTGAAGCAGCAGATGGTGGCGGAGGTGGAGCAGCACGCCGCGCCGCATACCGTTTTCGCCTCCAATACCTCTTCGCTGCCGATTAGCCAGATTGCCGCCAAGGCGCAGCGGCCGCAGCAGGTGATAGGCCTGCACTACTTCAGCCCGGTGGATAAAATGCCGCTGGTGGAGGTGATCCCGCATGCCGCAACCAGCGCTGAGACTATCGCCACCACGGTGGCGCTGGCGCATAAGCAGGGGAAAACGGCCATCGTGGTGGCCGACCGCGCCGGTTTTTATGTCAACCGCATCCTGGCGCCCTATATCAATGAGGCGGCGCGCTGCCTGCTGGCCGGCGAACCGATTGAAGCGCTGGATCGGGCGCTGGTGGATTTCGGTTTTCCGGTGGGGCCGATTACGCTGCTGGACGAGGTCGGTATCGACGTCGGCACCAAAATAATCCCGGTGCTGGTGGAGGAGCTGGGGCCGCGTTTCGCCGCGCCGGCGGCGTTTGATGCGGTGCTGCAGGACGGCCGCAAGGGGCGCAAGAACGGCAAGGGCTTCTACCTGTACCCCAGCGAAGGGCAGCAGCGTCAGCGCAGAAAGCGCGCCGATACCTCGGTCTATACGCTGCTCGGCATCACGCCTAAGGCTCATCTGCCGCCGGCGGAAATCGCCCAGCGCTGCGTGATGATGATGCTGAACGAAGCGGCGCGCTGTCTGGAGGAAGGGGTGATTCGCAGCCCCCGCGACGGCGATATCGGCGCGGTGTTCGGCATCGGCTTCCCGCCGTTCCTCGGCGGGCCGTTCCGCTATATGGACGAGCTGGGTGCGGAGAAGGTGGTGAAAACCCTGCAATATCTGCAGCAGCAGCACGGCGAGCATTTTGCGCCGTGCGAACGTCTGCAGCGCATGGCACAACAGAACGAGCGCTTCTATCCCCGTTAGCGAACGGCATGGCGGCCCGATTTGCACTACAGTAACAACAGGGCCGCGATGTGATCGCTATCACTCCTTGCGACACCTGTAATCCCGGACGCTGTACAGGGGGATCGGTGCGAGGTAACGTAGGCAGTCGGCGGCGGAAGGTGCGCCGCCGGCGTGAAATTTCGCGCATTGCGCGTGAATTTTAACCTGTTGAATTGGTTGTAAAGTGAACGATGGCTTCGCGCAAAGTCGCGCCGGCGGCGAAAAAACGGCGTTTTCTTTGCGTGAACTTTCAGGCAAAATGCCCGGCCGCCATAGAGAGACGGCGCGTTATCGTTTGGAAGCACGATGTGCTTTTGCGTTAATCAGGGGCCCGGCTAATGCGCCGGAGCCATTGAAGCGGCTGCTGCAATTACGCAGTTATTTTGTCAACAACAGCGGTGCACTATGCAAGTTTTGATTATGCGTCACGGAGAGGCGGCACTTGATGCGGCCAGCGATGCGGTAAGGCCTCTTACCCTCTGCGGCCGTGATGAGTCACGTCAGATGGCGGCCTGGTTGAACACCAAGTCTGTGGATATTGAACGCGTGCTGGTCAGCCCTTATCTGCGCGCCGAGCAGACGCTGGAAACGGTGCGCGACGCGCTGACGTTGCCGAAAGAGGCAGAAGTGATGGCGGCGCTGACCCCGGGCGGTGACGCCGCGCTGGTGGTCAGCTATCTGCAGGTATTGGCGCAGCAGGGCGTGGAGTCGGTGCTGATCGTGTCCCACCTGCCGCTGGTCGGCTATCTGGTGGCGGAACTGTGCCCGGGCGAGTGTCCGCTGATGTTCGCCACCTCGGCGATTGCCTATGTCGAACTGGCGCAGGACGGCAGCGCCGGCAAGCTGGAGTGGCAGGTCAGCCCGTCACAGCTGATGGCGAAAGTCTGATAGCGCAATGCGCGCAAACCGCAAAGGGCGATGGTGAACATCGCCCTTTGTCATTTCTGCCGCCTAGTCGGCCAGCTCGACCAACAGCAGGATGGCGGCGCTGCCGCCCCATTCTTTCGGCGCCTGATGGAACGCCAGCACGTCCGGGTGCTGCGCCAGCCACAGCGGCGTCTGCTGCTTGAGAATATGTTTACCGTGCCCGTGCATCACGCAGGCGCAGTAGACGTGTTCGCGTTTACAGGCGGCGATCAGCGCCCCCAACTCCTGTTTGGCCTGCAGCTGCGTCAGCCCGTGCAGGTCGAGGAACAGATCCGGCACATAGTCGCCGCGGCGCAGCTTTTTCAGCTCAAACGGGCTGGCGCCGGGGCGCACGTAGCGGGTCGGGCCGTCTTCGTCCAGCTGCGGCTGAAACTCATCGGAAAAATAGAAACTGGCGTCGACCTGTTCCTGCAGCAGGCGCTGCGGCGGCGCCTGCTTGATTTTCGGCTTGGGCGGGCGATGGACGATGGTGTCCTGACGCAGCTTCTTGGCGCCCGTCACCGAGTCTCTGAAGAGCTGCAGTTCATCCTGGCTCAGCGGCGGTTTGTTCTTCATGGTTTTCATTCACTGACGGCTATTTTCGGCTAGTTTATCGCGTCGCGCGCGATCTGACGACGCAAAACTGTTGCCGTCAGGTTAAGCCAGGTTAATCAGAAGCGGCTAATCTTAACGCGATGGCCGCTTATTTCGCCCGCGGGCGGCGCATCGGCAACTTGCGGCGACGCGTATATAGCTGCTGATTTGTCGCGGGCTTCGTGGCAAACTATGCGGCTATCTCATGAATCACAGCCGCCTGCCGGAGGGCACATTGGACAAAATTTTCGTCGACGAAGCAGTGAACGAACTGCACACCATTCAGGATATGCTGCGCTGGACCGTCAGCCGCTTCAGCGCCGCCAATATCTACTATGGTCACGGAACCGATAATCCGTGGGACGAAGCGGTGCAGCTGGTTCTGCCGAGTTTGTATTTGCCGCTGGATATTCCGGAAGAGATGCGCAGCGCGCGTCTGACCTCCAGCGAGCGCCATCGCATCGTCGAGCGGGTGATCCGCCGTATTAACGAGCGCGTGCCGGTGGCCTACCTGACCAACAAGGCCTGGTTCTGCGGCCTGGAGTTTTACGTCGATGAGCGCGTGCTGGTGCCGCGTTCGCCGATTGGCGAGCTGATCAACGACCAGTTCAGCGGCCTGATCCCGCACCCGCCGCGCCATATTCTGGATATGTGCACCGGCAGCGGCTGCATCGCCATCGCCTGCGGCTACGCCTTCCCGGAAGCGGAAGTGGACGCGGTGGATATCTCCAGCGACGTGCTGGCGGTGACCGAGCGCAATATTCAGGCGCTGGGGGTCGAACATCAGGTGATCCCGATCCGTTCCGATCTGTTCCGCGACGTTCCCGCGATCCAGTACGATCTGATCGTCACCAACCCGCCGTATGTGGATGCTGAAGATATGTCCGACCTGCCGGAAGAGTTCCGCTTTGAGCCGGAACTGGGCCTGGCGGCGGGCAGCGACGGCCTGAAACTGGTGCGCCGCATTCTGGCCTGCGCGCCGGACTTTCTCAGCGATGACGGCGTGCTGATTTGTGAAGTCGGCAACAGCATGGTACATCTGATGGAGCAGTACCCGGATATTCCGTTCACCTGGTTGGAATTTGCCAACGGCGGCGACGGCGTATTTATGCTGACCAAGCAACAGCTGGTGGACTGCAAGGCACATTTCAGCATGTATCGCAGCTGATGATTTTCCCTGGCCTGCCGCGGCAGGCCTGATAACAAAACAACGGTAAGGAGCCGTGATGGCAGGGAACAGTATTGGGCAGTTATTCCGCGTCACCACCTTTGGCGAATCTCACGGGGTGGCGCTGGGATGTATCGTTGACGGGGTGCCGCCGGGCATCGCGCTGACGGAAGAAGATTTGCAACACGACCTGGACCGCCGTCGTCCGGGCACCTCGCGCTACACCACGCAGCGCCGTGAACCCGATCGGGTGCGCATTCTTTCCGGCGTGTTTGAAGGCGTGACCACCGGCACCAGCATCGGCCTGATGATCGAAAACACCGATCAGCGTTCGCAAGACTACGGCGCGATTAAAGACGTGTTCCGCCCAGGCCATGCCGACTACACCTACGAACAGAAATACGGCGTGCGCGACTATCGCGGCGGCGGCCGTTCGTCGGCGCGTGAAACCGCGATGCGCGTGGCGGCCGGGGCGATCGCCAAAAAATACCTCGAGCAGAAATACGGCGTGAAGGTGCGCGGCTATCTGGCGCAGATCGGCGACGTCAGCTGCGAGCTGAAGGACTGGGAGCAGGTTGAACAGAACCCGTTCTTCTGCCCGGACCCGGACAAGCTGGAGGCGCTGGATGAACTGATGCGCGCGCTGAAAAAAGAGGGCGACTCCATCGGCGCCAAAGTCAGCGTGGTGGCGGAGAACGTCCCGGTCGGCCTCGGCGAGCCGGTGTTTGACCGTCTGGACGCCGATCTGGCGCATGCGCTGATGAGCATCAACGCGGTGAAAGGCGTGGAGATTGGCGACGGCTTTGCCGTGGTCACCAAGCGCGGCAGTGAAAACCGCGATGAAATTACCCCGGAAGGCTTCCAGAGCAACCACGCCGGCGGCATTCTCGGCGGCATCAGCAGCGGCCAGCCGGTGATTGCCCACCTGGCGCTGAAGCCGACCTCCAGCATTATGGTGCCGGGGCGCACCATCAACCGTCAGGGTGAGGCGGTGGATATGGTGACCCGCGGCCGTCACGATCCGTGCGTCGGCATTCGCGCGGTGCCCATCGCCGAAGCGATGATGGCGATCGTGCTGATGGATCACCTGCTGCGCCAGCGCGGGCAGAACGGCGACGTGCTGTCCGACGTACCGCGCTGGTAACCGCGCCCTATCCGGGCATCGTCACGATGCCCGTTGTTCCGACGGCGCGGCATGGCGCCGGTCCGCATGGCGAAATCAATGGATATCACGATGAAAAAAGGGTTGTTGGCTCTGATGGCGCTGCTGGCGTCAAGCTCCGCGCTGGCGTTGACGCCGTGGCAGAAGATCGATCATCCGGTGTCGGGGGCGGCGCAGGCCATCGGCGGTTTCTCTAACGGCTGCGTGATCGGCGCCCGGCCGCTGCCGCTGAATGCGGCGGATTATCAGGTGATGCGTCAGGACCAGCGTCGCTACTTCGGCCACCCGGATCTGCTGGCGTTTATCCAGCGTATGACCCGCGCGGCCGGGCAGCAGGGGCTGGGCACGGTGCTGATTGGCGATATGGCGATGCCGGCCGGCGGGCGCTTCAGCAGCGGCCATGCCAGCCACCAGTCCGGTCTGGACGTGGATATCTGGCTGCAGCTGCCGCATCAGCGCTGGAGCGAGCGACAGCTGCTGAAACCGCAGCCGATCGACTTGGTGAGCGGCGACGGCATGCGGGTGCGTGATAATCAGTGGCAGCCGCAGATTGGTTCGCTGATCAAACTGGCGGCGCAGGACGACGAGGTGGCGCGCATCTTTGTCAACCCGGCGATTAAACAGCGGCTGTGCGACGATGCCGGCAGCGACCGCGCCTGGCTGCACAAGGTGCGGCCGTGGTTTGGCCACCGCGCGCATATGCACGTGCGGCTGAGCTGCCCGCCGGACAGCCTGGAGTGTAAGGATCAGGATCCGCCGCCGCCGGGCGACGGCTGCGGGGCCGAACTGGCCAGCTGGTTTGAACCGCACCAGCCAAGCTCGAAACCGGGCAAGCGGGTCGTGCCGCCGTTGCCGCCTTCCTGTCAGGCGTTGTTAGATAACCATTTTTCTGCGGAATAATTCATGGACTGGTTGATGGTCAGCCCCGAAATGCTCGGGGTGTTGTTTGCCGTGGCGTTACTGGCAGGTTTTATTGATTCTATCGCCGGCGGCGGCGGGTTGTTGACGGTGCCGGTGCTGCTGGCGGCGGGGGTGCCGCCGGCGGAAGCGCTGGCGACCAACAAGCTGCAGTCGGTGGGCGGCTCGCTGTCCGCCAGCCTGTATTTTATCCGTCGCAAGGCGGTCAATCTCGGCGATCAAAAGCTGACGATCCTGCTGACGCTGCTCGGCTCGATCGCCGGCGCGATCCTGGTGCAGCATATGCGCGCCGATCTGCTGCGGCAGATGCTGCCGCTGCTGGTGATCGGCATCGGGCTCTATTTCCTGCTGACGCCGCGCCTGGGGGAGAGCGACCGCCAGCGGCGTCTGAGCGCGCTGCCGTTCGGTCTGGTGGCCGGCGGCTGCGTCGGTTTTTACGACGGCTTTTTCGGCCCCGGCGCCGGTTCCTTTTACGCGCTGGCCTATGTGACGCTGTGCGGCTTTAACCTGGCGAAATCCACCGCGCACGCCAAGGTGCTGAACTTCACCTCCAACTTCGGCAGCCTGATCTTCTTTATCATCGGCGGTAAGGTGGTGTGGGGCATCGGCTTGCTGATGCTGGTCGGGCAGGTGCTGGGCGCGCGCATGGGCGCGCATATGGTGCTGACGCGCGGCCAAAAGCTGATTCGGCCGATGATCGTGGTGGTGTCGCTGGTGATGAGCCTGAAGCTGCTGTACGACAATCACGGCGCTGAAATCCAGCAGTGGCTGGCGATGCATATTTAACGGGTCAATCGGGCGGCGACGTGAAATAATAGCCGCCCTGTTTTTGTGGTTACTTTGAGTTTTTTTATGTCAGACACGCACCAATATCCCCAGCTGATTGAAATTTTTAATCAGTGCTTCAGCGACGATTACAACACGCGCCTGGTCAAAGGCGACGATGAACCGATTTACCTGCCGGCGGACGATGAGCTGCCTTACCACCGCATCGTGTTCGCCCACGGCTTCTACGCCAGCGGCCTGCATGAAATTTCCCACTGGTGCATTGCCGGCGCGGAGCGGCGCAAGCTGGTCGATTTTGGCTACTGGTACTGCCCGGACGGCCGCGATGCGCAGACGCAGAGCGAGTTTGAGGCGGTGGAAGTCAAACCGCAGGCGCTGGAGTGGCTGTTCTGCGTCGCCGCCGGCTTCCCGTTCAACGTCAGCTGCGACAACCTGAACGGCGACTGCGAGCCGGATCGCGTCGCTTTCCAGCGTAAAGTGCGCGCCCGGGTGCTGGAACTGCTGGAAAAAGGCATCCCTGAACGGCCGGCGCGCTTTATTCAGGCGTTACAATCGTTTTACAATACGCCGCCGCTGACGGCTGAGAGTTTTCCCTATCCGGAAGATTTGAACTGATTTTACTTTAAACCCCGCCTCTGGCCGGCGCGATGCCGCAGGGGAACATGAGGACATGCGATGATCGCTGAATTTGAAGCGCGCGTTTTGGCGCTGATTGATGACATGGTAGACCACGCCAGTGATGATGAACTGTTTGCCGGTGGCTATCTGCGCGGTCATCTGACGCTGGCGGTAGCCGAAGCGGAAGAGCAGGGCGAACACAGCGCCGAACAGCTGAAGGTGCGGGTTGAAGACAGCCTGCATAACGCCATTCGCGCCGGCGAGCTGTCGCC
This sequence comes from Serratia rubidaea, assembly GCF_016026735.1. NCBI lineage: Bacteria > Pseudomonadati > Pseudomonadota > Gammaproteobacteria > Enterobacterales > Yersiniaceae > Serratia > Serratia rubidaea. The sequence goes on along the minus strand of NZ_CP065640.1, from coordinate 4,967,562 downwards.
GCCCGATCAGGTATTGGTGGAAGCGATGTGGGAGAATCTGTACCAGGCCGCGCTGCCCACCGCCTGATGCCGCATGTTGCCGCCCCTCTCGCCGTGCGGGGAGAAGGGCGCGCCTCCGCCCGGTTTACAGCGGGCGACCCTTCAGCAGTTTTCTTACCCACATCCGGTTCGGATTGAGCGCCGCCAGCACCTCGGCGTCGGCCGGCAGCGGTTCGCCGAACAGCTGCGCCGCCAGGATCTCCGCCGCCAGCGGCGCGGAGCACAGCCCGCGTGAGCCAAGCCCGCCGAGCATAAACAGGTTCGGGTAGACCGGCGCCTGCTCGATCACTTCCCCACGCTGACGCCGCTGCGGCAGATTCTGGTACTGCGCCAGCGTTTGCCGGTAGTCCGGCAGCGCGCCGGCCATCGGCAGATGATCGCGGGTGGCGCTGCGCACGCCGCAGCGGGCCTGTCCGCCGCTGACGTCCGCCTGCTGCGTCCACGCCTGTTGCGGCAGGCAGCGCAGCAGCCGCGCGCGGTTTTCCTGCTGCTCCTGCTCGCTGTAGGCGGTATCGGTCACGCCGCGCTGGTAGCTGGCGCCGATGCAGTGCTGCTGATGCTGCGGGCTGACCGGCGTCAGATAACCTTCATAGCATAATACCTGTTGCAGCTGGCCCAGCGCCGGCGCGGTCGGAATATGGGACACCTGGCCGCGCACCGCGTACATCGGCAGCTCGGCGCACTGGGGCAGCGCCGCCAGCTGGTGGCCGTTGGCCAGCAGCACCACCTGATGCTGCCGGCTGGCGCCGTGGCTGAAGTCGAGCCGCCAGCCGCCGAATTCCGCCGTCAGCGCGCTGAGCCGGTGGCGGTAATGGCAGCTCAGCCCCTGGCGCTGCGCCAACTCCAGCGCGCCGCGGGTCAGCTCCGCCGGGCAGAGCCAACCGCCCTGCGGATAGTTGATGCCGCCGAAGCCGCTGTCGACGCTGCACAGCCGGCTGAGCGTATCGCGATCGGCGGCAAAGGCGAACGCTTCCGGCCAGTCGGTAGCCAGCATATTGCCGATTTTCGCCGCGCTTTTTTCATCATAGGCCAGCTGGCTGACGCCGCACCAGCGGTGTTCGAAGGCGACGCCGCGGTCTGCCAGCGTGTCGTACAGACGGCGGGCAAAGGGGAAGGCGGCGCTGAAAAAACGCTCCAGCACGTCGCCGCGGCCGTTGAGTAGCGGATACAGGGCGCCCTGACGGTTGCCGGAGGCGCCGGCGGCCGCTTCATCGTCCGCGCAGTACAGCGTGACGTTGGCGCCGCGCCGCAGCAGCGCCAGCGCGGTGAGGGCGCTGGCAATGCCGCCGCCGACCAGCGCGATATCCTGCGTTGTACCCGCGGCCGGCCGATGGAGCCACGGCGTCGGGTCGGGCGTCAGCGCGCTGTCCGCCGGCAGCGTGCCGACCAGCATTTCGCGCTTCTGGCCGAAGCCTTTGGTTCTTTCCACCGTAAAGCCCGCCTGCTGCAGGCCGCGGCGTACAAAACCGGCGGCGGTAAAGGTGGCGAAGCTGCCGCCCGGCCGGGCGAAGCGCGCCATGGCGGCGAACAGCTGCTCGCTCCACATATCGGGGTTTTTCGCCGGAGCGAAGCCGTCGAGGAACCAGGCGTCGACCTGATTATTGATGCTGTGGTCGAAGCGCGGCAGCAGCGCGTTGACGTCGCCGAACCACAGGTCGAGCGTTATGCGGCCCTCCGCCAGCAGCAGGCGGTGGCAGCCGGGCAGCGCCTGCGGCCAGCTGGCGCGCAGCTGATCGGCGTACGGCGCCAGCTCCGGCCAGCGGGCATGCGCCGCCGCCAGATCCGCCGGCTGCAGCGGAAATTTCTCAAAGCTGATAAAGTGCAGGCGCTGCAGCGGGGCGTCGGGATTGGCCTGCAGATGGCGCTCAAACGCCTGCCACAGGGTTAAAAAGTTCAGCCCGGTGCCGAAGCCGGTTTCCGCCGCGATAAACAGCGGACGCGGATGTGCGGCGAAGCGCGCCGGCAGCCGGTTGCCGCCGAGAAAGACGTAGCGGGTTTCTTCCAGCCCATCCTGATTGGAAAAATAGACGTCATCAAACTGTTTCGAAACAGGTGTACCCTGTTCGTTCCAGGATAGCGCGGCGGTTTGGATGGGGGAGTTGCTCACGGTTGGTTGCTCGTCATTCAAGGAGGTAGCGCGATTTTAACGGCGCTGGCGCTGCGGCGCAAACTGGATAAGAATAAAGCTGAAAAACGCTGATCGGACTTGTTCGGCGTACATCTGTACGCTAAAGTGCGAGGCAAAATCCCGAATGTAAAATTGTGGAAGAGGTATTGAATGAAACGTGCAGTGATTACTGGCCTGGGTATTGTCTCCAGCATTGGTAATAACCAACAGGAGGTCCTGGCGAGCCTGCAGGAAGGACGTTCTGGGATTACTTTCTCTCAGGAGTTAAAAGATTCCGGCATGCGTAGTCACGTATGGGGCAATGTTAAACTGGACACTGCCGGCCTGATCGACCGTAAAGTCGTGCGCTTTATGAGCGATGCTTCCATCTATGCTTACCTGTCCATGCAGGAAGCGATTCAGTCTTCCGGCCTGAAGGAAGAAGAATACCAGAATAACCCGCGCGTCGGCCTGATTGCCGGCTCCGGCGGCGGTTCCCCGCGCTTCCAGGTGTTCGGCGCTGACGCGATGCGCAGCCCGCGCGGCCTGAAGGCCGTTGGTCCTTACGTGGTGACCAAGGCCATGGCTTCCGGCGTTTCCGCCTGCCTGGCGACGCCGTTTAAGATCCACGGCGTCAACTACTCCATCAGCTCCGCCTGCGCCACCTCAGCGCACTGTATCGGCAACGCGGTTGAGCAGATCCAACTGGGCAAACAGGACATCGTCTTTGCCGGCGGCGGCGAAGAGCTGTGCTGGGAAATGGCCTGCGAGTTCGACGCCATGGGCGCGCTGTCCACCAAATATAACGAAACGCCGGAAAAAGCCTCCCGCACCTACGACGCCGATCGCGACGGCTTCGTGATCGCCGGCGGCGGCGGCATGGTCGTGGTCGAAGAGCTGGAGCACGCGCTGGCGCGCGGCGCGCACATCTATGCTGAAATCGTCGGCTACGGCGCCACCTCTGACGGCGCCGACATGGTTGCGCCATCCGGCGAAGGCGCGGTGCGCTGCATGCAGATGGCGATGCAGGATCTGGATGCGCCGATCGACTACATCAACGTACACGGCACCTCTACGCCGGTCGGCGATGTGAAAGAACTGGGCGCAATCCGCGAAGTGTTCGGCGACACCACGCCGGCCATCTCCTCCACCAAAGCGATGACCGGCCACTCGCTGGGCGCCGCCGGGGTGCAGGAAGCGATCTACAGCCTGCTGATGCTGGAACACGGCTTTATCGCCCCGAGCATCAACATTGAAAATCTGGACGAGAAAGCGGCGGGGATGGACATCGTCACCCAGCCGACCACGCGTGCACTGAACACCGTGATGTCCAACAGCTTCGGCTTTGGCGGCACCAACGCCACGCTGGTGATGCGTAAACTGCAGAAGTAAGTTTATTCGTCTGCTGGATAGATTCAGCATCAAACCATGGGTTCGCTTTAGCGAACCCATTTTTTTGCGCGCCAGTTGACGCATGCGCCGCCCGCCATTGACTGAAATCAAAGAATTTTATCCTGCCTCCGTCATGATGACCTCATTCCGTCTCCAGAGGCGAAAGGCATTCGCCGTTTAGCAATACTCTTGGTGACATATTTTCAGGAAGAATAAATGTCCGTTCAGGCCGCTCTGTCACAGTTTATGCACCGTCTGCGCTTCGTCAGCAAACGCGGCGGTGCATGGCTGTTGCTGCTGGTCTGGCTGCTGTTTAACGGGCAGTTAGCGCTGGCCGGCCACGGTTGCGACCTGCGTCCGCTAGGCAGTGCGGTTGCCGCCCAGCATATGGCGCACCTGCAGCCGGATGCGTCGGCGATGGCGCACCCTGCGGGCGCTGATGCGCTGTGTGAAAAGCACTGCGTGCCGGACAATGCGCAGCAGGATCACGCCAGCCTGTCGCTGGCGGCCCTGCCGGCCAGTTTTGGCCTATCGCTCGCCGTACCGCGCTTCGCACCGCAGATTTCCCGTTCCCACTGGCAAACGCCGCCGATAGCAGGGCCGCCGACAGAGGTTGTGTTCTGTCGGTTCCGTGAATAGCCAACCTCGCGTTTTACCGTCCCAGCGGACGGCATTTCGTGTTGGTTAACTATTTTATGGAGCTATCGTTATGCGTAATTTATTGAGCGTTGCCGTTTTTTCACTGCTGTTATCTCCCGTCGTTCTGGCCGCCGAGCCGGCGGCGTCCCACTCTGCCGCCGTGCACGATACGGCGGTTACCCACAGCCAAGGCGTGCTGAAAGCCTGGAATAGTCACAAGGTGTCGATTGCCCACCCGGCGATTGAGTCCTTGGGCTGGCCGCCGATGACCATGAACTTCCTGCAGCCGCAGCCGCCGTTGGCGGAGCTGCCCGCCGATACGCCGATTGAGTTCAGCTTCCGTCAGGTAGACGGCGGCTATCAGCTGATCGCCCTCAGCGCCAGCCAGCAGTAAGGAGCAGCATGTTCAACTTATTTTCTCACCCGATGCGGGTGGGCTGGCTGCTGCTTGCCTGTTGTTCGGCGGGCGCGCAGGCGGCCGGCCTGACGCTGGATCAATCGCTGGCGGCGGCGGAGCGTTACTCCGCCGAACTGTCCGCCAATCGCCATCAGGCCGCGGCGCTGCTCAATATGGCGGACTCCGCGCTGCAGCTGCCGGATCCCAAACTGAAGCTGGGCATTGAGAACGTGCCGGTGCAGGGCGGTAACGGACATCGCCTGACGCGCGACGGCATGACCATGGGGCGCGTCGGCATCATGCAGGATTACGTCAGCGGCGATAAGCGCCAGCGTAAGGCCGACACGCTGCGGGCCGAAGCGGAAAAAACCGCGGCCAGCAGCGCGACGATCCGCGCGCGCCTGCAGCAGCAGACGGCGCAGGCCTGGCTGGAGCTGGCGCTCAGCCGGCAAACCCTGCATGACGCCAGAGCGCTGGTCACGGAGAGCGAGCGCCAGATTGCCGCACAGCGCGCCGGCGTAGCCAGCGGCAGTTCGTCGGCCAGCGAGGTGGTGGACGCGCGCCTGACGCTGTTGGCGATGCAGGATCAAATCAGCATTGCCGAGCGCGATGCGACGGTGGCGCAGGCCAGGCTGACGCAGCTGACCGGACAACAGATCGACCAGGTTGCCGGCAAGCTGCCGCGTTTTGAGCGTTTGCCGGCCGACGGCGACGTGCTGCGCCAGGCGATACGCCAGCACCCGGAGGTAGTGCAGGCCAGCCGCGAGGCCGATGTGGCCAAGGCGCGTTCCGCCCAGTCAGCAATCGCCGCCATTCCCGACGTCGGCGTGGAGCTGTATTACGCGCGCCGCGCCGACGGTTATGAAGATATGGCCGGCGTGATGCTGAGCGTCGATCTGCCGCTGTTTAAAGCGCAAAGGCAGGATAAAAACTATGCCGCCGACGTGTCGCGCACCCTGGAGGCCAACGATCAGCTGACGTTGCTGATCCGCGACCACCAGGCGCAGCTGGACACCCTGCTGGCGCAGTACCAGACGGCGCAGGAGCAGTGGCAACGCCAGCAGCAGCAGGTGATTCCGCTGCAGCAGCAGCGCCTCGATCTGCTGTTGGCGCAGTACCGCAGCGGCGGCAGCAACCTTTCCGCCGTGCTGTCGGCGCGCCGTGCGTTGCTGGATGCCCGGTTGAACGCCGGTCAGGCCGCCCGCCAGCTGGCTCAGCTGTGGGCCGCCATTCGTTATCTGATCCCGCAGGAGACCCTCTGATGAAAATGCGTTTTAACCTTGCGTTATTGGCGGCGCTGGCGGCAGGCGCCGGGGCCGGTTACTGGCTGGCGACGCCGTCGTCGTCCCCGGCGCAGAGCGCAGCGTCAGCGGGCGAGCGTCAGGTGCTGTATTGGTACGATCCGATGGTGCCGGGACAGCGTTTTGACAAGCCGGGGCCTTCACCGTTTATGGATATGGATCTGGTGCCGCGCTATGCCGATGAGGTTGAGGAACAGGGCGGGGTGACCATCAGCGCCCGTCAGCAGCAAAACCTCGGCGTGCGCACCGCGGCGGTGGAGCTGCGGCCGCTGACGCCGCAGCTGGAGGCGTACGGCAGCGTAGCGATTGACGAGCGCGGCGTGCAGACCATCGCCGCGCGCGCCAACGGTCTGGTGGAGAAACTGTGGGTGCGCGCCAGCCAGCAGCAGGTGAAAAAAGGGCAGGCGCTGGCGCAGCTGTGGATCCCGGAGTGGCACGCGGCGCAGCAGGAGTATCTGGCGGTGCGCCGTCTGGGAGACAGCGCGCTGAGCGCCGCGGCGCGTCAGCGCCTGCAGCTGCAGTTTATGCCGGAGGCGGTGATCCGCGAGGTGGAGCGCAGCGGCCGGCCGCAGACGCGCATGACCGTGCGGGCGCCCGCCGACGGTTTTATCAACCGTCTGGATGTGCGTGAAGGCGCGCAGGTCAGCGCCGCGCAAGGGCTGTTTGAACTGGCGACGCTCGATCGGGTGTGGATGGTGATCGACTACCCGCAGGCGCAGGCCGGGGTGGTGCAGGTCGGCGATGCGGTCAGCGCCGGCAGCGCCAGCTGGCCGGGTGAGCGTTTCAGCGGCACGATCGACGAACTGCTGCCGAATGTTGACCCGCTGACGCGCACCTTCCAGGCGCGGGTGAAGCTGCAAAACCCGCAGCACCGGCTTAAACCGGGCATGTATCTGCAGGTGCGGCTCAGCCAGCCGGCGGCGGGGCAGCCGGTGCCGGCGATTCCGCTGGAGGCGTTAATCATGAGCGGCGACCGCAACCGGGTGCTGGTGAGCGAGGGCGACGGCTACTTTATGCCGGTCGAGGTCGCGACCGGTCGGCAGCAGGACGGCTGGGTAGAGATCACGCGCGGGCTGAAGGCCGGGCAGCGGGTGGTGACCGCCGGTCAGTTCCTGATCGACTCTGAGGCCAGCCTGCGCAGCGCGCTGCCGCAACTGGCGGCCGAACCTGCGCAGCACGGGGAGCATGGCGCGCACGGGGCGCATCAGCACCCGGCGGCGGAGACAGCGCCGCAAACCGCGGCGCATGGACAGCATACGGATCACAGCGCACACGGAGGTCATCAATGATAGCTGCAATCATTCGCTGGTCGCTGCGCAACCGGCTGCTGGTGCTGCTGGCGGCGGCGATGCTGGCCGGCTGGGGGATTTGGGCGCTGCAGAAAGCGCCGCTGGACGCCCTGCCGGATCTGTCCGACGTTCAGGTGATCGTCCGCGCCAGCTACCCGGGCAAAGCGCCGCAGGTGGTGGAGGATCAGGTGACCTATCCGCTGACCACCACCATGCTGACGGTGCCCGGCGCGAAAACCGTGCGCGGGTTCTCCATGTTCGGCGACGCCTATGTCTACATCCTGTTTGAGGACGGCACCGATCTGTACTGGGCGCGCTCGCGCGTGCTGGAGTCGCTCAGCCAGGTGCAGTCTTCGCTGCCGCCTCAGGTGAAAGTGGCGCTCGGGCCGGACGCCACCGGCGTCGGCTGGGTGTATGAGTATGCGCTGGTGGACAAAAGCGGTCGCCACAGCCTGGCGGATCTGCGCGCGCTGCAGGATTGGACGCTGAAGTTTGAGCTGAAGACCGTGCCCAACGTCGCCGAAGTGGCCAGCGTCGGCGGCATGGTGCGTCAGTATCAGGTGGTGCTCAACCCGGAAAGCCTGCGCGCGCTCAACGTCTCCCACCAGCAGGTGGTCAAGGCGCTGCAGGAGGCCAATCAGGAGGGCGGCGGCGCGCTGCTGGAAATGGGCGAGGCGGAATATATGGTGCGCAGCGCCGGCTACCTGAAAACGCCGGCGGATTTCGCCGATGTGGTGATTGCGGTGCGCGACGGCGTGCCGATCCTGCTGTCGCAGGTGGCGACGCTGCGTGAGGGGCCGGAGATCCGCCGCGGCGTGGCGGAACTGAACGGCGAAGGGGAAGTGGCCGGCGGCATTGTGGTGATGCGCTACGGCCAGAACGCGCTGGAAACCATCAACGCGCTGAAGGCCAAGCTGCAGCAGCTGCGGCAGACGCTGCCGCCGGGCGTGGAGATCGTCACGGTTTACGACCGTTCACAGCTGATTGAACAGGCGATTGATAATCTGTCGTTCAAGCTGCTGGAGGAGTTCGCGGTGGTGGCGCTGGTATGCACGCTGTTCCTGTTCCACTTCCGTTCGGCGCTGGTGGCGATGGTGACCCTGCCGCTCGGCATTCTCGGCGCGTTTGTGGTGATGCACTACCAAGGGGTGAACGCCAATATCATGTCGCTGGGCGGTATCGCCATCGCCATCGGCGCCATGGTGGATGCGGCGATCGTCATGATCGAGAACATGCATAAGGTGCTGGAGCAGTGGCGGCAGCGCCATCCCGAACGGCAGCCGGCGGCGCAGGACTACTGGCGTATCGCCGAGCAGGCGGCGGTGGAGGTCGGCCCGGCGCTGTTCGGCAGTTTGCTGATTATCACGCTGTCGTTTATCCCGGTGTTCACGCTGCAGGCGCAGGAGGGCAAGATGTTCGCGCCGCTGGCCTTCACCAAAACCTATGCGATGGCGGTGGCGGCCGGGCTGGGCATTACGCTGGTGCCGGTGCTGATGGGCTACTTTATCCGCGGCCGTATTCCCGACGAGCAGGCCAACCCGGTTAACCGCTGGCTGATCCGGCTGTACCAGCCGCTGCTGGCGGCGGTGTTGGCGCGGCCGCGTCTGACGTTGGGCCTTTCCGCGCTGCTGCTGGCGCTGACGCTGTACCCGCTCAGCCGGCTGGGCAGCGAGTTTATGCCGCCGCTCGATGAAGGCGATCTGCTGTATATGCCGTCGACCCTGCCGGGCATTTCGGTGCGTGAGGCGGGGCGTCTGCTGCAGCTGACCGACCGGCTGATTAAAACGGTGCCGGAGGTGGAGACGGTATTCGGCAAGGTCGGGCGGGCGGAGACCGCCACCGACCCGGCGCCGCTCACCATGCTGGAAACCACCATCCGCTTTAAACCGCGCGACCAGTGGCGGCCGGGCATCACCATGGACAAGCTGGTGGCGGAGCTGGACGAGGCGGTCAAGGTGCCGGGCATCGCCAACGTCTGGGTACCGCCGATTCGCAACCGGCTGGATATGCTCTCCACCGGGATTAAAAGCCCGGTGGGGATCAAGGTTAACGGCAGCGACCGGGCGGATATCGAGCGCGTCGCCGGGCAGATTGAGCAGGTGGTGCGGCAGGTGCCGGGCGTTTCCTCGGCGCTGGCGGAGCGGCTCAGCGGCGGGCGCTATGTTGATATCGATATCGACCGCCAGCGCGCCGCCCGCTATGGCGTATCGGTGAACGAGCTGCAGTCGATGGTGGCCTCGCTGGTGGGCGGTGAAAACGTCGGCGAAACCATTGAGGGGCGGGCGCGCTATCCGATTAACGTGCGCTACCCGCGTGAGATCCGCGACTCGCTGCAGGGGCTGCGCGATCTGCCGGTGGTGACGGCGAACGGCAGCCAGCTGCCGCTGTCGGCGCTGGCGGATATCCGCGTCAGCGACGGGCCGCCGATGCTGAAAAGCGAAAACGCCCGGCTGTCGGAGTGGATCTATGTGGATCTGCGCGGCCGGGATCTGAAGTCGGCGGTGGAGGAGATGCAGCAGGCGGTGGCGCAGCAGGTGAAGCTGCCGGCCGGAATTTCGCTCAGTTGGTCCGGGCAGTTCGAGTATCTGGAGCGCGCCAGCGCCCAGCTGAAAATCGTGCTGCCGGTCACCCTGGGGATTATTTTTGTGCTGCTGTTCGTCACCTTCAACAGCGTGCGCGATGCGCTGCTGATTATGGCGACGCTGCCGTTCGCCCTGATCGGCGGCGTCTGGCTGCTGTATCTGCTGGATTACAACCTGTCGGTGGCCGGTGCGGTGGGCTTTATCGCCCTCGCCGGGGTGGCGGCGGAGTTCGGCGTGATTATGGTGCTGTACCTGAACCAGGCGCTGCACAAACAGCAGCAAAGCAGCGGCGGGCCGCTGACCCGTCCGCAGCTGCTGGCGTCGATTACCGAGGGCGCGGTGCTGCGCGTCCGGCCCAAGGTGATGACGGTGGCGACCATTATGGCCGGGCTGCTGCCGATCATGTGGAGCGACGGTGCCGGTTCCGAAGTGATGCAGCGCATCGCCGCGCCGATGATCGGCGGCATGATCAGCGCGCCGATTTTATCGATGCTGGTGATCCCGGCGGTGTATCTGCTGATGCATAAATCGGCGGAGCCATCCGGGGAATAAAACGTTGATTAATTAGGCGAATTGGTATTTTTATTCCTCGGCGCGGTCGGTAATATGCCGGCAGAATTGCCGCCCGTAGGGGGTATTAGCGAGGTGAACGGCAATCGGAGGGGGCCGCAGGAGCGGTTCCTTTGCCACCAGGTGACGTCGCCGTTGCAATTCTCTACGGCGACAATTCAAGGACATCGCATATATACCCTAAATAATTCGAGTTGCAGGAAGGTGGCAAGGGAAGGAATCCCGATGCGCTTACATCAGTAAGTGATTCGGGTGACTGAGTGCAGCCAACACATCTGCAGCTTGAAGTATGACGGGTATATACGTCATTACGACAAGGAGTCTCACTAATGACCTTTCCCTCCCATCAGCGTATTGAACCCGGTTACTGCGTGGTTGAAACACCGGGGTCACTCTCTTCACAGGGCAACATGCTGTTCAGAAATCCACGCAGCGCAGCCGCCGGTTATTTTATGCGGCTAAATGCCGATACGCCTTGGCTGAAGCCCGGACATATCCTGATCGTTGCCGATCCGGCCAATTCCCAGCAAGGGCCGGCCCTAAGGCAGTTACGTCAGGCGAAGAATCGTGTTAACCAGACGCTGGCGCAGGCGGACACGCAACAGGCAAGTTTTCTGCAACGCCATTATGAGACGATAGCCACCGTTCTTAACGGCAGCAGTTCAGGGCTGGCCACGGCCAGCGATGCCGGAAAGCGTTACTTTAGCCGTATTGAAGAGATTCTGAAGCAGATCGAAAGGGCTTACCAGAATCAGTTCCGTACTCAGGGATCGTTGATTAGCCAGCAGTTTTTTGTGGAGCGTAACCGGTTATTCGCTGAACTTAAGACGATGCTGGATAAGCCGATTTTCAACCGCCTGCCGCGTAAAATTATTAATCTACATCCGTATGAGCGGATGAAAAGAGCCTTAAACTTATCCAGCCGTTCGATTGTCCATGAGTGGACGACGGCCGGCGTGGGGGCGATCGGCGGCTACTCGACCTATCTGGACGGCACCAGCAGAGCGATCAGGTTTATGCGCAGCGCCGGCTGGGTGGGGCTGGGTATTACTGCGACCAGTACGACCAATGATATCTATCATTCCTGTACGGTCGGCCGCGAAAGTGAATGTACCCGGGTCGCGTTCAGAGAGTATGGTTCATTTCTTTTTGGTACAGGTGGCGGCGCCATTGGCGGTAGTATGGGAGCGATGGCTGGAGGAGGCCTCTGCGTGGCGTTGGGTATTATCAGCGCACCGATGGCCGGTAGTGCGGGGCTTGCTTGTGCGATTATCGGTGCTTCTGCGGGGAGCCTTGTTGGTGGCGCCGTGGCAGGTTCATTCGGTGGGATGGCCGGTGAAAACTTTTATAAAATAATAGGTAATAAATGATTTCGATTTTACTGGATGTCGGCACGATACTCTCTTTCCTGGCTATTTTTATCGGTTTTCTCACCATGATTTTTTTTGGGATAAACCGCAAAAAATATAAGCGCATTGTCGCCCTATATGCAAACGAGGGGTTGTACATGAATGATTTCAATCAACTCGCTGTATACTTTGGCTATTTTGGCAGCTATTTCCCAACGGATTTTTTCAATAAGTTATTGAAAAACAAAAAGATAAAAACAGGAAAGGATACCTTTGTGCCATCGGAGGCGTATACATTTCTGCAATCTCTTCCCCGCGAGTTAACGGGGTGGATCACGACATATCATCGGATGCATATCATCTGGTCGACCTTATTTTTGATAGGTTGCACCATGTTGGGGATTGTCAAAGTATTCGTGGGATACCCAATTGATTAATCAGTGTATTAGTGCCAATGACTGGCAGGCCGCATTGGGCCATTGCCAGTCATTGGCTATGTGGCGCTACTGCAGCAAAAACGCCTTAAACTGCGGTGTCATCTGCGCGCTGAAGCCGTCGTCGGTTTTGCTGATCATATACACCGCCAGCCCTTGCTGTTCCGCCAGCTTCATCGCCTTTTCGCTGCCGAGCACCATCAGGCCGGAGTCCCAGCCGTCGGCTTCCAGCGCGGTGGGGGCGATCACCGTCACCGAGACCAGGCGGTGGTTAATCGGCCGGCCGGTGTTGGGGTCAATAATGTGCGAATAGCGCTGACCGTTCTGCTCAAAGTAGTTGCGGTAGCTGCCGGCGGTGCTGATGCCGTAGCCCTGCAGATCCACCAGCGCCTGCACCGCGTTTTCCTGGTCGGTGGGTTTTTGGATCGCCACGCGCCACGGCTGGCCCTGGCCGTTAACGCCGCGTGAACGCACCGCACCGCCCACCGACACCAGGTAGTTGGTGATGCCTTTACGCGCCATCAGCTGCGCCAGCAGATCCGCACCGTAGCCTTCGCCCAGCGTCGACAGATCGACATACAGCCCCGGCAGATCTTTTTGCAGCCACTCGCCCTGCGCATTACTGGTCAGCGTCAGGTGCTGCAGGCCGACGTTACGTTTGGCGGCGTCGATCTGCTGCTGGCTGGGAACGCTCACCGGACGTTTGTCCGGGCCAAAGCCCCACAGATTCACCAGCGGACCGACGGTGATGTTCATCGCGTCATGGGTATCGCGGCCGATGCGCTGGGCGGTGAGAATAATATCCGCCATGCCGCGCGGGATCGGCTGCGGCGCACTGCTGTGTGAACGGTTAAAGCGCGACAGCACCGAATCGGCGCGGTAGGTGGAGATATCGTCATTGGCCTGCTCCAGCAGCGCGTCGATCTCCTGCTGCAGCTGCTGACGGTTTTCCGTCACCTCGCCGCTGATTTTGACGCTGTAAAACGTTCCCATGGTTTTACCGGCGATATCCATCTGCGGGCGGGTGGCGGCGTTATCGCAGGCGGTGAGCAGCATCAGCGCGGCGACGAACGGCAGGCTTCTGGCGAAAGAGTAGGCCATGGCGGGATCCTTGAAGACAAAATAAAGGCGCTATAAATAGAGCAAAGCGCGGCAAATAGAAAGGGGCGGCGGCGACAAAATGCATTTTGTTGCACAACGGGAGAGGTGCCGGCGCGCTCAGTCGGGGCGCAGATGAGCCAGACGCGCCACGGCGGCGCTGATTTCTCCCGGCGTGAGCGCGGCAAAGCCCAGCAGCCAGCCGTCGCGCCGTGCGGCGTCGAGTTGGTAATGGGCCGCCAGCCCGGGCGTCAGCACGCCGACCTGTCTGGCCTGGCGGGTCAACGCCGCTTCGCAGCCTGCCGGCAGCCACACGCTGAGCTGCAGGCCGCCGTGGGTCGGCTGCGGCGTGGCAAAGTGCCGCCAGTGGCGTGCTATTTGCTGCTGCAGATGGTCGCGGCGGCTGCGGTACAGCTGGCGCATATAGCGGATATGGGCGGCAAAATGTCCCTGACGCATAAATTCCGCGGTGACGGCCTGATTCAGCTGGGTGGTGTGGCCGTCATAGACGCTGCGGGCGGTGACGAAGGCCTCCACCAGCGCCGGCGGCACAATCAGATAGGCCAGCCGCAGCGCAGGAAACAGCGATTTGGAAAATGTGCCGAGATACAGCACGTTGCCGGCGCGATCCAGCCCCTGCATGGCGGGCATCGGCTGGCCGTCATAGTGAAACTCGCTGTCATAGTCGTCTTCCACGATCCACGCCCGCTGTTTTTCCGCCTGCGCCAGCAGCGCCAGCCGGCGGGCCAGGCTGAGCGTCACGCCGCTGGGATACTGGTGCGAGGGGGTCAGGTAGATCAGGCGCGGAGCGGGCAGCGCGTCATGGGGCCGCATACCGGCGTCATCCACCGCGACGGGGGTGAGCTGTGCGCCGGCGCTGAGAAAAGCGTTGCGCGCGCCGAGATAGGCGGGATCTTCAATCCACACCCGGTCGCCGTCGTCCAGCAACAGGGTGGTGATCAGCTGCAGGGCCTGTTGCGAGCTGGTCAGCACGATCACCTGCTGCGCATTGCAGTTAACGCCGCGCGTTTGGTTGACGTGGGCGGCGATCGCCTCCCGCAGCGGCGGGTAGCCCTGCGGGTCGCCGTAGCGCATTAATGCTTCCCCCTGTCGCCGCCACTGCTGCGCCGTCAGCTGTTGCCACTGTTTAACGGGGAACAGGCGCAGATCGGGGGAGCCGGCGGCGAACGGCAGCGGTCTTTGCGGATCGCGGCAGCCGCCGGTGGCGACGATCTGGCTGCCGCGGCGGGAAAGCTGCGGGCGCGGCTGCGGCCGGCCGGGCGGGCGCATTTTGGTCACCGAGATGGCGACAAAGGTGCCCTGACCGACGCGGCGCTGTAAATATCCCTCGGCCTCCAGCTGGCCGTAGGCGGCCTCCGCCGTGACGCGTGAGACGCCTAAATCGGCGGCCAGCGTGCGGCTGGAGGGCAGACGTTGCCCGCAGGTCAGTGCGCCGCTGTGAATCGCGCGCCGCAGCGTACTGCAGACGCGTTCGCGCAGCGGGGTGTCGGCCTGTTCCGGCCGTTGGAACAGCGTCAGCAGCGTTTGTGTCATGATCGGTCTTATCGGTGATAAAAAATGGGTCTCATTGATAAGACCAAAATAGGGCATGCTTGTCATCATCATTTGATCGCAACTGAGGGTAAACAGCATGACGTATCGTTCACAGGTTTTAGCATTTCCCCCGGCCGAAGCGGCAGAGAACCTGGCGTATCTGGCGGCAAAACTGCGTTTTTATACCGATGCCTGGGATGTGGCGGAGGATTTACGTCACGGCGTTGACGCCATCGTGGTCATTGATGCGCGTTCCGAACAGCACTATCTGGCGGGGCACATTCCCGGCGCCGTCAGCCTGCCGCACCGGCGGATGGATGAGGCCGGCACGGCGGCGCTGGATCGCGATAAAGTGTATATCACCTACTGCGACGGTATTGGCTGTAACGCGTCGACGAAGGGGGCCTATCAGCTGGCCCGGCTAGGGTTTAAGGTCAAGGAGCTGATTGGCGGGCTGGATTTCTGGCTGCGCGACGGCTATCCGGTGGTCAGCGGCGCGTCGCGCGGTTCTCTGGCGGGACAGCCGTCAGATGTCGACTGCGGCTGCGCCTGACGTCTACGGTTACAACACCAGCGCCAGGACGATCGCCAGCACCAGCAGCAGCGCAAGCAGCGTCCAGCCCCGCTTGCCGAGGGCGGCCTGCAGCGGCAGCACCACGTTGGCGATCAGCGGGTTGAGTTGCGGCTGCGGCGTTTGCGTTTCGCTGTGGATGGTCGGCGTGACGCCGGCTTTTTCCAACCGGCGGGCGAACAGCTGGTTCACCGCGTCGTTGACCTGCGCCTGGGTCAGCGGGGTATTGGCCGCGCAGTGGAGGCGCGTCTGGCCGTAATCCAGCAACTGCTGCTGCTCTTGCCGATCCGCCGGCTGTTTCAGCACCGTCAGCAGATTATTCAGCGTCGGGGCGTGCTGCGCGCTCAGCGCCGTTTTCACCTGCAGATACTGGCTCAACAGCTGGAAGTGGCGCGCCGGCAGCGGATCGTTGGTTTTTACGCCGACCAGATTAAACAGGCTTTGCCAGATTTTGGCCGGCGATTCGCCGGTGGCGGCGCTCAGGCGCGTCACCTGCTGCTGTAGGTTCTGATGCTCGGCCGGCAGGAGAGGGCGATCGCTGACGGCGCTCTGCTGCGGATGCGGAATGGTCAGGCTGCCGCTCTGCAGCTGGTTCAGCACCTGCTGCAGCTGCGGATGGCTGAGCTGGCTCAGCACGGTGTGGCCGAACTGCTGGCGGATAAAATCGCTGACCGCCTGCCGGTTATTGCCCTGCGGCAGCAGTTCGGTCAACTGCTGCAACAGCTGACGGCTGGCGTGATTTTGCTGCGCTTGTCCCAGACGCTGCTGCAACAGCTGCTCTGCCGGCTGAAAGTGGCGGGCCCGCAGTTCGCTGCCGTCGGTGGCGCCCAGATCGTGGCGCAGACTGGCCCAAATCTCGGCGGACTTGGCCGGGCTGAGGGCCATAATCTTGACCACCAGCTTTTCCAGCGTGGTGCGCTGCGCCGGAGAGAGCGGCTGCGTATCGGAAGTGGTGTTTTTCTCCCCGGATGGGGGGCGATCGGAAAGGTTGTGGGCGCCGGGGCCGCTCAAAGGTTGCATATCACCAGTCCTTCGCTGTGCAGAAAGAAGTCATACCCGGCGAAAAGCGCAGGTTCTATAAGTCGTATAGCGACTATGATACCTGTAAATTCCCCTTATCAATACCATCCGCGCGACATTTCTTTACAGGTAAAACGTTGCCAATCGTCTCGTCGCCGTTAAGATAGGCGGATTACGCTTACGAGGATGTCATGGTCAAACGGCAACAGATTGCAAAATGGTTTTTATGCCTGGCTTGCCTGGTCGTACTGACCTGCATGACGCAGCGCATGGCGAGCCTGCACGCGCTGCAACTGACGCTCGGCATCCCGACGGTCAGCGCCGCCGCGGCCGGTGACGACGGTGAGCCCGTTGCCGCCACCAGCCCGTGCGAGCTGAGCGCCAAATCACTGCTGGCCGCGCCGCCGGTGATCTTCGAAAGCGTCCTGCTGGGGCTGGGCCTGCTGTTGGCGCTGCTGGCCCCGGTGATCACCGCGCGTCTGCGCATTCCGCCGCCGCGTGCGGTTTCCCCGCCCACCCTCAGGGTGCACCTGCGATTATGCGTTTTCCGTGAATGAGTTTATCGCCCAACCTGGACGATAACTGACTCATTTACGGAGAAAAATATGTTGAATACCTTTAGGTCGGCGTTAGCCTGCCTGCTGCTGCTATGGCTGCCGATGCTGCAGGCGGCGGACAGCGGCTGGCTGCAAAGTCCGACCAACGATCACGCCAAGGTGCGGCTGCGCGCCGATACCTCTCAGGCCGGAGAAACGCGCCTGCTGCTGTCGGTAGAGCTGCAGAAGGGCTGGAAAACCTACTGGCGCTCGCCCGGCGAAGGCGGCATCGCGCCGGCGATCAAGTGGCAGGGCGAACCGCCGCCGTCGGCCGAATGGTTCTGGCCGGCGCCGCAGCGCTTTGACGTGGCGGGCATCACCACCCAGGGCTACCACGACGGCGTTACCATCCCGATCGTCATCAAGGGGCCTGCGCCGGCGAATCTGGCCGGCACCCTGACGCTGTCGACCTGCAGCAACGTCTGCATCCTGACCGACTATCCGTTCAAGCTGGATCTGTCGGCGGCCAATGACGCGCAGTTCAGCCATGACTTTGCCCAGGCGATGGGCAAAGTGCCGATCGCCAGCGGCCTGACGGACAATCTGCGCGTCGGTTACCGCAACGGCGAGCTGCAGATCAGCGCCGATCGCAACGCGGGCGCCAGCTGGCGTCAGCCTGCGCTGTTCTTTGACACCCTGCCGGATGCCGATATCGGCAAACCGGTCATCAGCCACAGCGGCGGCGGAATGCAGGCGCGGGTGCCGGTCAGCGACGGCTGGGGCGACGCCGCGCCCGATCTGCGCGGACAGACGCTGACGCTGGTGGTCGTCGACGACGGCCTGGCGCAGCAAACCACGCTGACCGTCGGCGAGCCGCTGGCGCTGTCGTCTGCGGACGGCGTAACGCTGTGGCAGGCGGTGCTGATGGCGCTGGCCGGCGGATTGATTCTCAACCTGATGCCGTGCGTGCTGCCGGTGCTGGGGATGAAGCTGGGCTCGATCCTGCAGGTAGAGCAGCGCGACCGGCGCAGCGTACGGGCGCAGTTCCTCGCCTCCAGCGCCGGGATTGTGGCGTCGTTTCTGGTGCTGGCGCTGCTGATGACCGCCCTGCGGCTGAGCAATCAGGCGCTGGGCTGGGGCATCCAGTTCCAGAACCCGTGGTTTATCGGCTTTATGGTGCTGGTGACGCTGCTGTTTAGCGCCAACCTGTTCGGCCTGTTCCACCTGCAGCTCTCTTCCGGGCTCAGCACCCGGCTGGCGACCCACGGCGGCCAGGGGATGAGCGGTCACTTCTGGCAGGGGGCGTTCGCCACGCTGCTGGCAACGCCGTGTACGGCGCCGTTCCTCGGCACCGCGGTGGCTTTTGCGCTGGCCGCGCCGCTGCCGGTGCTGTGGGGCATGTTCCTGGCGCTGGGCATCGGCATGAGCCTGCCGTGGCTGCTGATTGCCGCCTGGCCGGCGCTGGCGCTGCGTCTGCCGCGTCCCGGCCGCTGGATGAACGTGCTGCGTCTGGTGCTGGGCCTGCTGATGCTGGCATCGTCGCTGTGGCTGCTGAGCCTGATGACCAACCATATCGGCGTACAGGCGACGCTGGTGGTCGGCGGCGCGCTGCTGTTGGGCTTGCTGCTGGCGGTCTGGCGCCGCTACGGCGCGCGTTCGGCGGGCATCGCCGGCGCCAGCCTGCTGGTGGTGACCGGCCTGACGCTGCTGACGCTGTCGCTGACGGCGAACCTGTGGCGGCAGCCGCTGCAGGACCGGGTGACGTGGCAGCCGCTGAGCGAGCAGGCCATCACCCAGGCGCTGGCCCAGAACAAGCGGGTGTTCGTCGATGTGACCGCCGACTGGTGCGTCACCTGTAAAGCCAACAAATTCAACGTATTGATGCGTGACGATGTACAGCAGGCGCTGATGGCCGATGACGTGGTGGCGCTGCGCGGCGACTGGAGCCGGCCTTCGGCCGAGATTAGCGCGTTTCTGCAACGCCGCGGCAGCGTCGGCGTCCCTTTCAACCAGATTTATGGCCCCGGCAGCCCGGACGGCGTGGTGTTATCCCCTTTATTAACCCGCGATGCCGTTCTTAAAACCCTGTCCGCCGCCAAAGGAACTGAACAATGAAGAAATTACTGATTATTTTACTGCTGATGGTGTCCCCGGCGTGGGCCGCCGCGCCTTTTACCCCGGAACAGGAGGCGCGCGTTAAGGAGATGATCCGTGAAACGCTGGTGTCCAACCCGGATATTCTGGCGCAGGCGGTTGACGCCTGGCAGCAGCAAACCGCCGATCAACAGGTCAGCCAGGTGATCAAGCAGCAGGCGAAAACCCTGTATCAGGATCCGGCCAGCCCGCGCCTGGGGGCGAAGGACGCCAAGCTGACGATGGTGACCTTTACCGATTACAACTGCCCGTACTGCAAGCGTTTTGACCCGATGCTGGAAAAAATCGTCAAGAAATATCCGGACGTAGCGCTGGTGGTGAAACTGCTGCCGTTTAAAGGCGAAAGCTCGGTCAGTTCGGCGCGCATCGCATTGACCACCTGGCAGCAGAACCCGCAGCAGTTCTGGGCGCTGCACCAGCGGCTGATGGCGAAAAAGGGCTTCCACGATGACGCCAGCATCGCCGCGGCGCAGCAGAAAACCGGCGTGAAGGCGGTGACGCCGAGCGAGCAGAGTATGAGCACGCTGCGCACCAATATGCAGCTGGCGGAACAGCTGGGGGTGCAGGGCACGCCGGCGACGCTGATTGGCGATCAGATGCTGCCGGGGGCGGTGTCCTACGAGCAGCTGGAGTCGCTGGTGAAACAGCAGCTGGCTCAGGCTGACAATGGCTAGGCTGAAGCGCTGGGGGCGCGAAATTGCGCTGCTGTTGCTGATGCTGGCGGGGATTCTGTTCGCCATGGACCTGTGGCGCGCACCACAGGCGCCGCCGGCGTTCGACAGCCAGCGCCTGACCACCCTGGACGGCGCGACGCTCTCGCTGGCGCAGCGTAGTCAGGAACGGCCGCTGCTGGTGTACTTTTGGGCCAGCTGGTGCGGCGTCTGCCGCTACACCACCCCCAGCGTCGCCAAGCTGGCGCAGCAGGGCGGCAACGTGTTGAGCGTGGCGCTGCGTTCCGGCGATGACCAGCAGGTGGCGGCCTGGCTGGCCGCCAAGCGGCTGAGTCTGCCGGTGGTTAACGATCCCGCCGGCGAGCTGGCAGCGCGCTGGCAGGTGGGCGTTACGCCCACCTTCGTCATCATCGATAAGGGCAAGGTGGTGCAGAGCACCACCGGCTGGACCAGCTACTGGGGCATGAAGCTGCGCCTGTGGTGGGCGGCCTGGTAGCAGAGTATGTCAGGGGAGGGAGACCGGTGATGTAAAAACACACGTAAAGAAGTTTGTGTGGTAATTCACCGGTCTTGGCTCCCTGTTTTTAATATCTTCCGCTGTTGTTATGACCGTATCGTGGTTTTTTACATGATGGGTTCTCGTTCCCCTATACCGGCCACCGCGCATTGGGCTACTATTGCCTGCATTCGGTTAAATTGCCGGCACAAGTACGGAACCGATTATTGATATAATCTACGATTACATCGGACTATGAACGATTTAATTAAAAACCTCGCAATAGCAATTCTCGCCATTCAGGCCATAACTTTTTCCGTTTATGTTGGCGTGTATATTATCTATAGCAAACATTATAAGCGTCTAATCGCATCGTTCAGGGAGAAGTACGAATTCCCATTTCCCTATTCGTTTCATTGTCAGACCGGAATTTTCGGTTCGGTAGCAATTTGCTATTTCTTTATGATGCTCAGGGCAGGAAGGAAGGCGTTTTTCTTACCGAAAACAAGTGACTTCTATGCTTTCTCTAAGGAAATTCCAAGCGCGAAAATAAGTTGGTTGTCGACTTTGTTTTATTTGTCGCTGCTGTCTTTTTTCTGTCTGACTTTGATCGCCTTGTTTGCTGCCTATATCAAACTCTTTGCATAAAAAAGGGGCCGGATTATCCGGCCCCTTGTTGATGATGTTGCAGGTAACGCTTATTCGGCCTCGGCGGTTTTCACCGTCTGGCGGCGCTTGCGGATCGTGCGCAGCACCGGCGGCACCACCAGTACCGCGACCGCCAGCACCAGCAGGCTCTGGGCAATACCGCTGCCCCACAGAATGCCGTATTCGCCGTTGCTGATCGACAGCGCGCGGCGCAGGTTCTGCTCCAGCAGTTCACCCAGCACAAAGCCCAGAATCAGCGGCGACATCGGGAAGTGCATTTTACGCAGAATATAGCCGAACACCCCCAGCCCGACCATCAGCATCAGGTCGAAGGTGGTGCTGTGCACCGCGTACACGCCGACCGCCGATACGGCGGCGATCGCCGGTACCAGGAACCACAGCGGGATGGTCAGCATGCGGGTAAACAGGCCAATCAGCGGGATGTTCATGATCAGCAGCATCACGTTGGCGATCAGCAGCGCGGCGATCAGCCCCCAGACGATATCGGGCTGTTCGGTGAACATCGCCGGCCCCGGCGTGATGTTATACAGCGTCAGCGCGCCCATCATTACCGCGGTGGTGCCGGAACCCGGCACGCCCAGCGTCAGCATCGGAATAAACGAGCCGCAGGCCGAGGCGTTGTTGGCCGCCTCCGGCGCCGCCACGCCGCGGATATCCCCTTTGCCGAAGCTGTCGCTGTTACCGCTGATTTTCTTCTCGGTCATATAGGTCAGCGCACTGGCGATGGTTGCCCCGGCACCCGGCAGAATGCCGACGAAGAAGCCGACCACCGAAGAGCGCAGGGCCGGGCCGGCGCACTCTTTCGCCTCTTTGCGGTTAAACAGCAGCCGCCCGGTTTTGCGCACCAGCTTCTGACCGGCGCCGGTGCTCTCCAGCATCAGCAGGATTTCACTGACCGAGAACAGACCGATCACCACTACGATAAACTGAATGCCGTCGGAGAGGTGCACGCTGTCAAAGGTAAAGCGGTAGACGCCGGTGTTGGCGTCGACGCCGACCGTCGCCAGCCCGAGGCCGATCAGCGCCGCCAGCAGCGACTTCAGCGGGTTCTGGCTCATCATGCTGCCCAGACAGGCGATGGCGAAGATCATCAGCGCGAAGTACTCCGCCGGGCCGAACGCCAGCGACCAGCGGGCCAGCAGCGGGGCGAACAGAATAATGCCGCCGATGGCGATGATAGAACCGATAAACGAGCTGACCGCGGAGATCGACAGCGCCACGCCGGCGCGCCCCTGCTGCGCCATCGGGTAGCCGTCCAGCGCAGTCATGATCGCCGCGGCGTCTCCGGGCACGTTAAGCAGAATGGAGGAGATACGGCCGCCGTACTCGCAGCCGATATACACCGTCGCCAGCAGGATCAGCGCCGATTCCGCCGGCAGCTTCAGCGCGAAGGCCAGCGGCAGCAGGATCGCCACGCCGTTGATCGGCCCGAGGCCCGGCAGCAGCCCGACGATGGTGCCGACGAAACAGCCGATCAGCGCGATAACCAGGTTCTGTGGAATCAGCGCCACCTCGAACCCTTGTGATAAATATAACCAGGTATCCATTGTCGTTCCTTAATTCAGCCAGACGCCGAGCGGCAGCGTCACGTCGAGCAGACGGTCAAAGGCGTAATACAACGCCACGCCCATCACCACGCCGGAAATCGCCGCCGCCAATACGCGTGCGCCGAACAGCAGCGCGATGCTGAAGGTCAGCAGGGCGGTGGCCAGCGGAAAGCCCAGTAGCTCAAAAAGCCAGGCGTACAGCGACAGCGTGATAATCAGCACCAGCAGACGCTGCAGCGTGGCGCGGTGCGGCCAGGCCACCGCCTGCGGATGGCGCAGCAGCATCAGGACGGCGCACAGCGCCATCAGGCCGAGAATGATCAGCGGAAACGGGCGCGGCCCCAGCGGTTCATAGCTGTATTCGCTGTGAATGCCCCAGCCGATATACAGGCCGCCGATGCACAGCAGCAGCCACACTCCGGCAAAAATACGATCGCTCATGACATGCCTCCGGAGGAGTTGTTACTTGGCCAGGCCGAAGGCCTTCGCCTGCTCACGGTATTCGCCGACCTGTTTCTTCACGTAGGCATCCAGCTCTTTGCCGCGCAGGTTGAATTCAAACAGCCCGCGCAGGTCGCGCTGCTTCTTGAACTCTTCGGTCTGCTGCAGCTTGGCGAAGGCGTCGGTCCACCACTGGTACTCTTCGTCGCTGACTTTCGGCCCCAGGTAGAAGCCGCGGATCACCGGCCACACCAGGTTATAGCCCTGCTCTTTGGCGGTCGGCACCTCGGCCAGCTGGCCCGGCAGGCGCTCTTCCGAATACACCGCCAGCACGCGGATCTTGTCGCCCTGCAGGTAAGGCACCATCTCGCTCAGATCGCCGGAGACCGCCTGAATATGGTTGCCGAGCAGCGCGGTCACCGGCTCGCCGCCGCCTTCAAAGGCGACGTAGCGCATCTTGCGCGGGTCGACGCCGACCTCACGCGCCAGCAGCGCGGTTTTCATCCAGTCCTGGCTGCCGATCGAGGCGCCGGCGCCGAACACCACGCTGGTAGGATCTTTTTTGAAGGCTTCCATCAGGTCTTTCAGCGTCTTATACGGCGAGTCGGCGCGCACGGCGATCATGCCGTAATCGGTGCCGACCGCCGCCAGCCATTTGACGTCGTCCACGCCGTAGCGGCCGAACTTGCCCTGCGACAGGTTGAGCAGCGAGCCGCCGGAGAAGGCGACCACGGTGCCGAACTCCGCCGGACGCTGGGCGACGATGGCGTTATAGGCCACCGCGCCGACGCCGCCCGGCATATAGGTGACGCGCATCGGTTTATTGATGGCTTTGGTTTCCTGCAAAGACACCTGCAGCAGTTTACAGGTCAGGTCGAAGCCGCCGCCGGGTTTGGCCGGCGCGATACATTCGGTACGGTCGGGCGCTTCAATAGCGAAAGCCTGGTTGGCTGCCAACAGCAGAGCGGTTGCGGTCAGAGTACGGGTGATTATTTTTTTCATTGCCTTCCCCTAGGTATTTTTTCTTTCAGACTGTGAGAACTCCCGCTGACACGGGGTTGCCAAATTGTTAAAACATAAACCTTTCATTTACCTTTCAACGTATGGAAAAGTTTACAGGATGTGATATGCGTCTCTTGTTAGTGGAAGATCACCCTGAATTATCCCATTGGCTGCAGAAGGCGCTGACCGGCGCCGGCTTCGCCGTGGACGTCGCCTCAGACGGACTGATGGCCGACCACCTGCTGTTAAACGAACATTACAGTCTGGTGGTGCTGGACGTGGAGCTGCCGCGCCTCAACGGGCTGGATCTGCTGGCGCGGCTGCGCAAGCGCGGTCAGAACCTGCCGGTGCTGCTGCTGACCGCCCGCGCCGACGTCAGCGACCGGGTCAGGGGGCTGAATCTCGGCGCTGATGATTACCTGAGCAAGCCGTTTGAACTGGATGAGCTGGAGGCGCGCATCCGTGCGCTGCTGCGCCGCAGCGTGGGCGTCACCCAGCAGACGCTGCAGTTTGGCGCGCTTACCTACCATGACGAAGGTTACTTTTTACTGGATAACCGGCCGCTGGCGCTGACGCCGCGCGAACTGGCGGTACTGACCACCCTGATCCACCGGCGCGGCCGGCCGGTCGCCAAGCAGCAGCTGTTCGAACAGGTGTTTACCCTGTCCGACGAGGCCAACCCGGAAAGCATCGAGCTGTATGTGCACCGGGTGCGTAAAAAGCTGCACGGCAGCAACGTGGCGATCGTCACGCTGCGCGGATTGGGCTACAGCCTGGAGCTGAGCGATGAAGTGGTTTAAACCGCCTGGCTCGCTGTTTTATCAACTGTTGCTGTTTTTTGGTTTGCCGCTGACGATACTGGGCGGCATTTCTATCTATACCCACTACTTCAGCGCCACCCACGCCGCCACGCTGGCCTATGACCGCACGCTGCTGGCGTCGGCGCGCACCGTGGCGGAACGGCTGGTCGTGCGTAAGGGCAAGTTGGCGGTTGATGTGCCCTATGTGGTGCTCGACAGCTTCGAACGCAATATGAACGACCAGCTGTATTACGAGGTGATTTCACCGCAGGGCCGCAGTATTTCCGGCTATGACGATCTGCCGCTGCCGCCGCCGCACCTGGCGCGCTCCACGCTGTACCCGGCGTTGGTGCATTTTTACGACGCCGAATACGCCGGGCGACCGATCCGCGTTGCCGCGCTTTATCAGCCGATTAATGAGGGCGGCATGAGCGGTATGGCGACCATTCTGGTGGCGGAAACGCTGGAATCGCGTAACTATCTGGCGCGCCAGATGCTGCTGGCCGCGCTGCTCAGTCAGGGTACGGTAGTGGTGCTGACGCTGCTGCTGGCGTTTGTACTGCTGAAAAAGCTGCTCAAGCCGCTGCGTAAATTGTCGAGCGTGATGATGCGCCGCGATCCGGGCGAGCTGACTCCGCTGCCGATGCTGCTGCCGTGGTCGGAAATGCAGCCGCTGCTGCTGGCCTTTAACCGCTATACCGAGCGGCTGCGGGTGATGGTGGCGCGTCAGGAGCGCTTTAGCGCCGACGCCTCGCACCAGCTGCGGACGCCGCTGACGGTGCTGAAGACGCAGGTCGGCGTGGCGCTGGCCAGCGACGACCCGCAACAGTGGCGCGAAAGCCTGCTGGCGATCGGCAAGACGCTGGACAATACCGTGGCGCTGACCGACCGCCTGCTGTACCTGTCGCGGCTGAAGGCGCATGAATCGCGCAGCGAGCGCCGGCTGCAGCCGGTCAACCTGGCGCAGGTGCTGCGCGACGCCTGTTTCTCCCGCCTGCCGCAGGCGCGCAGCAACGGCATCGATCTCGGTTATGAGGGGGAGGCGGTATGCTGGATCGGCGGTGAGGCGCTGCTGCTGACGGAGATGTGCGCCAATCTGCTGGACAACGCGCTGAAGTACACGCCGCGCCGCGGCATGGTGACGGCGCGCCTGCGCGCGGCGGACGGTGAAGGCATTCTGGAAATTGAAGACAGCGGGCCGGGCATTACCCAGCAGGAGGCGCAGCAGGCGCTGCAGCCTTTCCGCCGTCTGGATAACGTGGGTGAACAGCCGGGCGCCGGCCTGGGGCTGGCGCTGGTGAAGGATATTGCCGCCTACCACGGCACGCGGCCGGAGTTGCTGAGCTCCGCAGAGCTTGGCGGCCTGTTGGTGCAGGTGCGCTTCCGCCTGTTGTCCTGAGGCGGCGGCGGATTATTCGCCGAGCTCGCCGGAGACCGCCGGCTGCGGTTTTTTACGTCCCAGCGGCGTGCGCAGGCGCTGGGACAGGATCACCCCCAGCAGGGTGACGCCGCCGCCGATCAGGTGGTAGTCGTGCAGCTGCTCATGCAGGAACAGCACGGCGATTGCGGCGGTGAATACCGGCGCCAGGTTCATAAAGATCGAGGCGGTATTGGCGCCGAGGCGGACCACGCCCTGGATCCACAGGAACGGCGCGATAATCGACGCCGGAATAGCGGCAAACAGCACCAGCGACAGGTTCTGGCTGTTCAGGCCGACGTCCGGCGCCATCAGGAAGTTCGGCAGCAGCAGCAGCACGCCGAAGGCGATCTGCACATACAGCGATTGCCAGTTGGGCAGGGCGATTGCCCAGCGTTTGGTCAGCACGCCGTACAGCGCGTAGGACGCGGTGGCGGCAAGCATCATCAGCTCGCCTTTGCCGATGCCGTGCTGCAGCAGCGCGCCCGGCTGGCCGGCGCTCACCAGCCAGATCAGGCCGCACAGAGAAATGACGCTGCCCAGCGCCACGCCGACGGTCGGCGCCACCCGCAGCAGTACGATGCTGATCAGAATGGTCAGCAGCGGGATCAGCGACACGATAATGCCCATAAACAGCGCGCTGACGCTGTGCGCGGCGTAGTAGGCCAGACTTTGATACAGCACCATGCCCAGCAGCCCCAGCACCAGCAGCTTGCCGGCGTTGGCGCGCACCGTGCGCCAGTTGCGGATCACGCCCGGCAGCACAAACGGCGTCAGCGCAACCAGCGCCAGCAGCCAGCGATAGAACGAGATCGCCGCCGGATCGATCGCGCCGGCCGACAGTTTGCTGACCACGGCGTTGACGGACCAGATCAGTACCGCCACCAGGGGAAAGAGTGCGTTCATGATAATTATTCTCAACAACGTATAACAGGACGCCCAGTTTACGCCTGTCTGGTTTATTGCATATACTGAAAACCAGACAAAAATCGCCGTAAACCAGACAACCTGCCGATAGGATCCCTATGCCGGAAATCCGTCATTTTGCCGAAGCGCTGATCCCGGCGCCGCAGCCGGTGCAGTTCCGCTGTGAAGCGTTCAATGCGCGCACCGAATTTCAGCCGCACCGCCACGTTTGGGGGCAACTGATGTGGGTGACCAGCGGGGTGATGGTCACCCACATTGGCGGACAGCGTTTTCTGGCGCCGCCGGAGTTTGTGCTGTGGGCGCCGGCGGGGGTGGAGCACTCCTGTTATAACCATAAATTGGCGCAGTGCCGCATGGTGGACATTGCCCAGCCTTTATGCCGTCAGATGCCGGCAACGCCTTGCCTGGTCAGCGTCACGCCGATTTTCCGCGCCATCGCGGATGATTTCTATGCGCGCCGGCAGTATATCCCGCAGAGCCGGGAGGACCTGCGGCTGTGCCGCGTACTGATCGACCAACTGCACCTGTCGCCGCGGCAGCAGACCTATTTACCCTCCTCGCAGGATAAGTTTCTGGCGCCGATCCTTGAGGCGCTGGAGCATTGTCCTTCGGACAACACGCCGTTGGCGCAGTGGGCGCGGCGGGTCTATACCACCGAACGCACGCTGTCGCGCCGCTGTCAGCAGGATCTCGGCATGTCGTTCAGCGAATGGCGCCAGCGGCTGCGCTTCCTGCATGCGGTGTCGCTGTTGGAGCGGGGGAAAACCGTGCAGGACGTGGCGCTGGAAGTGGGGTACAGTTCCGCCTCGGCGTTTATCGTGATGTTTCAACAGATTGCCGGCGCCACCCCTGAACGTTTCCGACGCGCATAGGCACGGCGGCGCGGGTGACTCGTGACGCAACCATAACTCAGGTATATGATCGGGCGGCAAATGGCCGTCCTGGGTTGGAGAAAGAAGTGAAAATACTGGTTGATGAAAATATGCCGTATGCGGTTGAGCTGTTCAGCCGTCTGGGAGAAACGCTGGCGGTGCCGGGCCGTCCGATCCCGCTGGAGGCGCTGGCGGACGCCGATGCGCTGATGGTGCGCTCGGTCACCAAGGTGAACGAAGCGCTGCTTGCCGGCACCCGCGTCGGCTTTGTCGGCACCGCGACCGCCGGCACCGACCATGTGGACGACGCCTGGCTGCAGCAGGCGGGCATCGGTTTTTCCGCCGCGCCCGGCTGCAACGCCATTGCGGTGGTGGAGTACGTCTTCTCCGCGCTGATGCTGCTGGCCGAGCGCGACGGCTTCCAGCTGCAGGATAAAACCGTCGGCATCGTCGGGGTCGGCAACGTCGGCTCGCGGCTGGATGCGCGCCTGCGGGCGCTGGGGGTGCGCACGCTGCTGTGCGATCCGCCGCGCGCCGATCGCGGCGACGCCGGCGAATTCTGGCCGCTGGAAAAACTGGTGGCGGAAGCCGACGTGCTGACCTTCCACACGCCGCTGAATAAATCCGGCCCTTATCACTCGCTGCATCTGGCCGACGCCGAGCTGCTGGCGGCGCTGCCGGACAACCGCATTCTGATTAACGCCTGCCGCGGCGCGGTGGTGGATAACGCCGCGCTGCTGCAGGCGCTGGAAAAGGGCAAGAAGCTCAGCACGGTGCTGGACGTCTGGGAGCCGGAACCGGAGCTGTCGCTGCCGCTGCTGGCGCGGGTGGACATCGGCACCGCGCATATCGCCGGCTATACGCTGGAAGGCAAGGCGCGCGGCACCACCCAGGTGTTTGAGGCCTTCAGCCGCCATCTGGGCCAGCCGCAGCAGATTGAGCTGGCCTCGCTGCTGCCGACGCCGGAATTCAGCGATATCCGTCTGAACGGGCCGCTCGATCAAGGCAGGCTGAAACGTTTGATGCACTTGGTGTATGATGTGCGCCGCGATGACGCGCCGTTGCGCAAAGTGGCCGGCCAGGCGGGCGAGTTTGACCGCCTGCGCAAGCAGTATCAGGAGCGACGCGAATGGTCGTCGCTGCGCGTGGCGTGCGATGACGACGCCAGCGCCGAGCTGCTGGCCCGGTTGGGCTTTAGCGTATGCTAAACGGCGCGCGGCTTTAAATATCAGGGCGGTGATGGCACCGCCCGTTTGTTTTGCATGTTAATGAAATATTCGGGAGATACCCCAATGTCTGACGGCTGGAATATCGCTCTGCTTGGCGCCACGGGCGCGGTAGGTGAAGCATTGCTGGAATTGTTACAGGAACGTCAGTTCCCGGTGGGCGAACTCTATCCGTTGGCCAGCGAACGCAGCGCCGGTGAAACGGTGCGCTTTAACGGCAAAACCCTGCAGGTGGAAAATGCCGAGGAGTTCGACTGGTCGCAGGCGCAGCTGGCCTTCTTCGTGGCCGGCGCCGAAGCCTCGGCGCGCTACGCGATTGACGCCGGCAATATGGGCTGTCTGGTGATCGACAGCAGCGGCCTGTTCGCGCTGGAGCCGGACGTGCCGCTGGTGGTGCCGGGCGTCAACCCGCAGGTGCTGGCCGATTACCGCAACCGTAATATCGTCGCCGTGGCCGACGGCATGGTCAGCCAGCTGCTGACCGCCATTAAGCCGCTGACCGAGCAGGCCGGCCTGTCGCGCCTGCACGTCACCACCCTGATGTCGGTGTCCGCCCGCGGTAAGGCGGCGGTGGACGATCTGGCGGGTCAGAGCGCGCGGCTGCTGAACGGCGTGCCGGCCGAAGAGGGCCTGTTCGCCAAACAGCTGGCGTTCAACCTGCTGCCGCTGCTGGCGGATGAGCAGGGCAGCGTGCGCGAAGAGCGGCTGATCGTCGATCAGGTGCGCAAGGTGCTGCAGGACGAAGGGCTGCCGATGTCGGTGACCTGCGTACAGTCGCCGGTGTTCTACGGCCACGCGCAGGCGGTGCAGGTGGAAGGGCTGCGGCCGATCGACGCCGATGAGGCGCGCGCCGAACTGCAGGACGCGGAAGATATCCAACTGAGCGATGAAGACGACTATCCGACGCAGGTGACGGAAGCTTCCGGCAGCGACGTGCTGAGCATCGGCTGCCTGCGCAATGACTATGGCATTCCGCAGGTGCTGCAGTTTTGGTCGGTGGCCGACAACGTGCGCTTCGGCGGCGCGCTGATGGCGATTGAAACCGCCGAGCGTCTGCTGCAGGAGCAGCTGTACTGATGTCCGAGCCGGCTGTAGCGACCCAGAAAATCGCGCTGGGCATTGAATATGACGGCAGCGGCTATTACGGCTGGCAGCGTCAGCAAGAGGTGCCGAGCGTACAGGCCTGCCTGGAGCAGGCGCTGAGTAAAGTGGCGGACGCGCCGATCACGGTGCTGTGCGCCGGGCGCACCGACGCCGGGGTGCATGCCACCGGCCAGGTGGTGCATTTTGAAACCCCGGTGCGCCGTAAGGACGCCGCCTGGACGATGGGGGTCAACACCCATCTGCCGCCGGATATCGCCGTGCGCTGGGTCAGCCCGGTGGCGGAAGATTTCCATGCGCGCTTCAGCGCCACCGCCCGCCGCTATCGCTATGTGATCTTCAACCACCGCTATCGTCCGGCGGTGCTGCAGCAGGGGGTGACGCACTTCTATCATCCGCTGGACGCCGATCGCATGCAGCGCGCGGCGCAGGCGCTGCTGGGAGAGAACGACTTCACCTCGTTCCGCGCCGTGCAGTGCCAGTCGCGCACGCCGTGGCGGAATGTAAAACACGTTAAGGTCACGCGTCACGGGCAGTATATCGTGGTAGATATAAAGGCGAACGCCTTTGTGCATCATATGGTGCGCAATATCGTCGGCAGCCTGCTGGAGATTGGCTGCGGTAACCAGGATGAAAACTGGATGGCGCAGCTGCTGGCGTTAAAAGACCGTAATCTGGCGGCGGCCACCGCCAGAGCGGAAGGCCTGTATCTGGTCTCCGTGGACTATCCCGAGCGTTTCGCACTGCCGCAGGCGCCGATGGGGCCGCTGTTTTTAGCCGATGACTGAATAAGACGCGCCGTTGCGCCAGACCCCGCCAAGGGGCCGTTGTGCGACGCGTTTTGATTAATCCGCCGGCGGGGGAGACCTCCGGCCCAAGAGAGACGCTATGGACATCATCAAGTTTGTTATTGATTTCATTTTGCATATCGACGTGCATTTGGCCGAGCTGGTGGCGCAGTACGGCATGTGGGTATACGGGATTTTGTTCCTGATTCTGTTTTGCGAAACCGGCCTGGTGGTGACGCCGTTCCTGCCGGGGGATTCTCTGCTGTTCGTGGCCGGGGCGCTGGCCTCGTTACCGACCAACGATCTGAACGTGCATACCATGGTGGCGCTGATGGTGATTGCCGCGGTGGTGGGGGATGCGGTCAACTACACCATTGGCCGTCTGTTCGGTGAAAAACTGTTCAGCAACCCGAATTCGAAAATTTTCCGCCGCAGCTATCTGGATAAAACCCACCAGTTTTATGAAAAGCACGGCGGCAAAACGATTATTCTGGCGCGATTTGTGCCGATCGTGCGTACTTTTGCGCCGTTCGTCGCCGGTATGGGGCATATGTCCTACCGTCACTTCGCCGCCTACAACGTGATTGGCGCGCTGGTCTGGGTGCTGCTGTTCACCTATGCCGGTTACCTGTTCGGCAACGTGCCGGTGGTGCAGGAAAACCTGAAGTTGCTAATTGTTGCTATTATCGTTGTGTCAATTTTGCCGGGCATTATTGAAATCTGGCGCCACAAGCGCGCGGCTGCTCGCCAGCAAAAACAGTAAAAAACATCGCTTAACCTATCGGTTCGACCAGTTTTTTATCTACAGCGTCGGGCCGATATGGTTTAATGAGCGACATTTATGGTCTGTTCCTGCGGACAACCCTGAATTCAGTGCCTTGGCGGCGCGCCTGTCGCGCCGGGGTCCGGGCGCTTTTTCATTGGCTGTTGCTGCGAAGGGATTGTTAAAGCATGAACTGCGAACTGGCGTCTGCCAGGTTCAAACAGAAAGGTCTTCGATGAGCTGGATTGAACGAATTCTTAACAAGAGCAATATCACCCAAACCCGTAAGGCGAGCATTCCTGAGGGCGTTTGGACCAAATGTGACAGCTGCGGTCAGGTTCTCTACCGCGCCGAGCTGGAGCGTAACCTGGAAGTCTGCCCGAAGTGCGACCACCATATGCGCATGTCCGCGCGTACGCGTCTGCACACGTTGCTGGACGAAGGCAGCGAAGTGGAAGTCGGCAGCGAGCTGGAACCGAAAGACGTTCTGAAATTCCGCGATTCCAAAAAATATAAGGACCGCCTGGTTGCCGCCCAGAAAGCGACCGGTGAAAAAGATGCGCTGGTGGTGATGAAGGGCACGCTGTACGGCATGCCGGTCGTGGCCGCCGCCTTCGAATTCGCCTTTATCGGCGGTTCCATGTCTTCCGTCGTCGGCGCGCGCTTTGTCCGCGCGGTTGAGCAGGCGCTGGAAGACAACTGTCCGCTGGTGTGCTTCTCCGCCAGCGGCGGCGCCCGTATGCAGGAAGCGCTGATGTCGCTGATGCAGATGGCGAAAACCAGCGCCGCGCTGGCCAAAATGCAAGAGCGCGGCCTGCCGTACATTTCCGTACTGACCGACCCGACCATGGGCGGCGTCTCCGCCAGTCTGGCGATGCTGGGCGATATCAACGTCGCCGAGCCGAAGGCGCTGATCGGCTTTGCCGGCCCGCGCGTCATTGAGCAGACGGTGCGTGAAAAACTGCCGCCGGGCTTCCAGCGCAGCGAGTTCCTGATTGAGAAAGGGGCGATCGATATGATCGTGCGTCGTCCGGAAATGCGCCAGACGCTCGCCAGCATTCTGTCCAAGCTGACCAACCAGCCGCAGCCGGCGTTTGACCAGCCGGAGCCGGTGGTCGTGACGCCGGAAAATCAGGCGGACGAATAAGGCATGCATACGCCGCGGCGGTCCGTCAGGCCGTCGCGACGCTCAACCGCCGCTGAGTGGCTATGCGGCGGTTGAAACGCAGAGCATCGCCTTGCCCGCGGTGAGGGTGGTGCCCTGATGGATTAATGAACCCAAGTTCAGTGATGGGACTCATGCAAAACCACCAAATTCCCCAAGCCACGTCGCCATTGAGCTCGTGGCTTTATTATCTGGAGCGTCTGCACAGCCAGGCGATCGAACTCGGCCTGGAACGCGTGCAAAGCGTTGCAGCGCATCTTGATCTTCTCACTCCGGCCCCGACGGTGTTCACCGTTGCCGGCACCAACGGCAAAGGCACCACCTGCCGCACGCTGGAAGCGATTCTGCTGGCGGCCGGCCTGCGCGTCGGCGTTTACAGCTCGCCGCATCTGGTGCGCTATACCGAACGGGTGCGTATTCAGGGCGAAGAGTTGAGCGAAGCGGAGCACTGCCGTGCGTTCGCCGCCATTGAAGCCGGGCGCGGTGACACCTCCCTGACCTATTTTGAGTTCGGCACCCTGTCGGCCCTGCAGCTGTTCCGTCAGGCCCGGCTGGACGTGGTGATCCTGGAAGTCGGCCTCGGCGGGCGTCTGGACGCCACCAATATCGTCAACCCGGACGTGGCGGTGGTCACCAGCATCGCGCTCGACCACACCGACTGGCTGGGCGACGACCGCGACAGCATCGGCCGGGAAAAGGCCGGCATCTTCCGCGGCGGCAAGCCGGCGGTGGTCGGCGAACCCGATATGCCGGACTCGATTCGTCAGGTGGCGGAAACGCTGGGCGCGCAGCTGTATCGCTGCGGCGACGCCTGGACCTTCAGCGAGCAGGGCGAACGCTGGCAGTGGCGCAGCGAAGGCACCACGCTGACCGACCTGCCCACGCCGAACGTGCCGCTGGCCAATGCCGCGACGGCGCTGGCGGCGCTGCACTATTCCGCGCTGGAAATTGACGAGCGCGCCATTTTCACCGGCCTGCAGCAGGCGACGCTGCCGGGGCGTTTCCAGACCGTGCAGCAGGCGCCGCGGCTGATCCTCGACGTGGCGCATAATCCGCACGCCGCCGGCTATCTGGCCGGGCGGCTGGCGCAGCTGCCGCGCGACGGCGGCAAGGTGCGTGCGGTAGTCGGCATGCTGGCGGACAAAGACATCGCCGGTACGCTGGCCTGCCTGCGGCCGCAGGTTGATGAATGGTACTGCGCGCCGTTGGACGTGCCGCGCGGCGCCGGCGTGGATCAGCTGGCGCAGCATCTGCCGCAGCCGCGCGCCTTTGCCGATGTTGAAACGGCCTGGCGACAGGCGATGCAGGATGCGGATAATCAGGATATTGTCATCGTCTGTGGATCGTTCCACACCGTCGCGCAGGTGATGGCGGCGTTAGACGAGATGCGGGGAGAGTGAGTGGCAAGTAAATTTCAGAACCGACTGGTCGGGACCGTGGTATTAGTGGCGCTGGGGGTGATTATCCTGCCAGGGCTGCTGGACGGTAAGAAAAAGCATTATGAAGATGAGTTCGCCGCGATCCCACTGGTGCCGAAGCCGGGCGATGCGCGGGAGAACGACGCGATTCCGCCGGTAAGCCAGCCGCTGCCGACGCAGCCGCCGGCGGGCGCGGGGGCGCTGGTGGAACAGCAGGCGGCCAATGAGGCGGCGACGCAGCAGGCGGTGAACCAGCCGTCGCAGAGCACCACGGTGACGCCGCCGCCGGCGGTCACCCAGCCGACGCCGCAGCCGAAGCCGGTTGAGAACAAACCTGCGCCGCAGCCGAAGCCGAAACCGGAAGTGAAGCCGCAGCCGAAGCCTGAGGTGAAACCGCAGCCGAAGCCGGCAGAGAAAGCGCCGTCCGGCCAGGCCTATGTGGTGCAGCTGGGGGCGCTGAAAAACGCCGCCAAGGTTAACGAGATCGTGGCGTCGCTGCGTCTGTCCGGCTATCGCGCCTTTACCGTGCCGTCGACGCCGGTGCAGGGGCAGATCACCCGTATTTACGTCGGCCCGGACGCGTCGAAGCAGAAGCTGCAGTCTTCGCTGTCGGCGCTGAATTCGCTCAGCGGGCTGAGCGGGCAGGTGAAGCCGTACAACGCGCGTTAACCCCGTTCTTCTGCCGCGTTTGCAAGGCGGGGCAGAAGAATCAGCTATGTAGGCGCGGCGATTAGGAATTTTTTTATCGCCGCTTTTTATTTGTAAATTGCTAGGGAAATCCCCTACGCAAACGTTTTCTTTTTCTGTTAGAATTCGCCGCGCATGGGAAATACCCCAGTGCATTCGGGCTGTGGCCGCTGTGCGACAGCCTGAAGGAGGAGGGGGCGTGCGGGGCATTTCACTATTGGAATGGTCATGGTCTGGATTGATTACGTCATTATTGCGGTGATTGGATTTTCGGCTCTGGTTAGCCTGATCCGAGGGTTTGTTCGCGAAGCATTGTCACTTGTGACATGGGGATGTGCGTTTTTTGTCGCCAGCCATTTTTATTCTTACCTCGCCGTCTACTTCACCCGTTTTGACGATGAACTGGTGCGAAACGGTATCGCGATTGCGATTTTGTTTATCGCGACCCTGATCGTGGGGGCGATTGTGAACTACGTGATTAGTTCACTGGTCGAAAAGACCGGGCTGTCAGGAACCGATCGGGTGCTGGGCATCTGCTTCGGCGCATTGCGCGGCGTGTTGATCGTCGCCGCGATACTGTTCTTCCTCGACAGTTTTACCGGCTTCTCGCAAAGTGAAGACTGGAAACAGTCGCAGCTGATTCCCCAGTTCAGCTACATCATCAGGTGGTTCTTTGACTACCTGCAGAGCACGTCGAGTTTCTTACCGTCCCACTTGCCGGGGCGGTAGCGGCTTAGGCTTAGAGGAAAGACAACATGTGCGGTATTGTCGGTATCGCCGGTTTTATGCCGGTAAACCAGTCGATTTATGATGCGTTGACGGTGCTGCAGCACCGTGGCCAGGATGCCGCCGGCATCGTCACCATTGATGCCCATAACGGTTTCCGTCTGCGTAAGGCAAACGGCCTGGTGAAGGATGTTTTTGAAGCACGGCATATGCAACGCCTGCAGGGCAATATGGGGATCGGCCATGTGCGTTACCCAACGGCCGGCAGCTCCAGCGCTTCAGAGGCCCAGCCTTTTTATGTGAACTCACCGTTCGGCATTACGCTGGCCCACAACGGTAACCTGACCAACGCGCATGAACTGCGGCAGCAGCTGTTTGAAAGCGGCCGTCGCCATATCAACACCACTTCCGATTCCGAAATACTGCTCAACGTGCTGGCCGCCGAGCTGGACCGTTTCCCGCACTATCCGCTGGAATCTGACAATATCTTTACCGCCGTGGCGGCGGTACATCAGCAGCTGCGCGGCGCTTACGCCTGCGTGGCGATGATCATCGGCCACGGTCTGGTGGCGTTCCGCGATCCTAACGGCATCCGTCCGCTGGTGATCGGCAAACGCACGCTGGAAGACGGCCGCAACGAGTATATGGTGGCCTCCGAAAGCGTGGCGCTGGATACGCTGGGCTTTGAATTCCTGCGCGACGTAGCGCCGGGCGAAGCGGTGTACGTGACGGAGAAGGGCCAACTGTTTACCCGCCAGTGCGCCGAAAACCCGAAAAACAACCCGTGCCTGTTTGAGTTCGTCTACTTCGCCCGCCCGGATTCCTTTATGGACAAGATCTCGGTATACAGCGCCCGCGTGCGCATGGGCCAGAAGCTGGGCGAGAAGATCGCGCGCGAGTGGGAAGATCTGGACATCGACGTGGTGATCCCGATCCCGGAAACCTCCTGCGATATTGCGCTGGAGATCGCGCGTATTCTGGAAAAACCGTACCGCCAGGGCTTTGTGAAAAACCGCTACGTCGGCCGCACCTTTATCATGCCGGGCCAGCAGGCGCGTCGCCAGTCGGTGCGCCGCAAGCTGAACGCCAACCGGGCGGAGTTCCGCGACAAGAACGTATTGCTGGTGGATGACTCCATCGTGCGCGGCACCACCTCCGAGCAGATCGTCGAGATGGCGCGCGACGCCGGCGCCAAGAACGTCTATCTGGCTTCCGCTGCACCGGAAGTTCGCTTCCCGAACGTCTACGGCATCGATATGCCTAGCGCCAATGAGCTGATCGCTCATGGCCGCGAGGTGGATGAGATCCGGCAGATCATCGGCGCCGACGGGCTGATTTTCCAGGACCTGGGCGACCTGATCGAAGCGGTGCGCGAGGAAAACCCGGATATCACCCAGTTCGAATGCTCGGTGTTCGACGGTATCTACGTCACCAAAGATGTCGATCAGGGCTATCTGGAGTATCTGGAATCGCTGCGCAACGATGACGCCAAAGCGCTGCGCGGCCAGGCCGAAGCGGAAAATCTGGAAATCCACAACGAAGGCTAAGCCTGTCCTCGCCATACCGATGCGCCGTGCACCGTCGCGGCGCATCGTTCCTGCCTGAACCTTGCTTCTCCGCCGTGATTACGGCAAAGTTGCTCCGACCCTTAGACTTTTTTGGCAGAGATCCCTCATGAAACGACTCATCATCGGCATTTCCGGCGCCAGCGGCGCGATCTACGGCGTGCGCCTGCTGCAGGTGCTGCGCGACGTGGCGGACGTGGAAACCCATCTGGTGATGAGCAACGCCGCCCGGCAGACGCTGGCGCTGGAGACCGCGCTCAGCCTGCGTGAAGTGCAGGCGCTGGCCGATGTGGTGCACGACTCGCGCGATATCGCCGCCAGCATCTCTTCCGGCTCCTTCAAAACGCTGGGCATGGTAATTTTGCCCTGCTCGATCAAAACGCTGTCCGGCATCGTTAACAGCTATAGCGACGGCCTGCTGACGCGCGCCGCCGACGTGGTGCTGAAAGAGCAGCGGCGTCTGGTGCTGTGCGTGCGTGAAACGCCGCTGCACCTTGGGCACCTGCGTCTGATGACCCAGGCGGCGGAGATGGGCGCGCTGCTGATGCCGCCGGTGCCGGCCTTTTACCACCGGCCGGCCAGCGTGGAAGACATTATCGATCAGACGGTTAACCGCGTGATTGACCAGTTTGACATTGAGCTGCCTCAGGATCTGTTTACCCGTTGGCAAGGCGCCAATTAACAATTCATTCCCCAATTTTGCACATTTGTGCAACAACGCACTGTATTGATGCGCGGCCCGCACCATAATGGGGCCGTTTCACCACGCTTGCTGTTTCATGGTATGGGCATCCAGGGGTTGCCCGTGGCGCGGCCGAACGGCCGGTTTCATATTTGCGGTTCTCGTCCAGGAAACAGTTTTGCGCAGGGCGGAGCCGTTCCCTCCGCGGCCTGACGCACGCAATGTGGCACGATTACTGCAAATTGATAGTGATTCAGTGGGGCACGCTTCCCGCAATGGCATCAAAAAAATAAAATCAATTTGAGGGTAATGTATGAAAAAGCTGGTTAAGGTTCTTCCGCTGGTTATGGCCCTGGCAGCGGCACACAGCGCATTTGCCGCCATCCCGTCAACGCTGAAGATCGGCACCGATCCGACCTACGCGCCATTTGAATCCAAAGATGCCAACGGCCAGCTGGTCGGTTTTGATATCGACCTGGCCAAAGAGCTATGTAAACGCATCAACACCCAGTGCACCTTCGTCGAAAGCGATTTCGACGCGCTGATCCCATCGCTGAAAGCCAAAAAAATTGATGCCATCATTTCATCGCTGTCGATTACCGAGAAGCGCCAGCAGGAAATCGCCTTTACCGACAAGCTGTTCGCCGCCAATGCCCGCCTGATCGCGCCGAAAGGCTCGAAGCTGTTGCCGACGGTGGAATCCCTGCGCGGCAAGAGCGTCGGGGTGCTGCAGGGCACTACCCAGGAAGCCTACGCCAACGCCTACTGGCAGCCGAAAGGGGTGACCGTGGTGCCGTATCAGAACCAGGACCTGGTGTACGCCGATCTGGCCTCCGGCCGTATTGACGCCGCCTTCCAGGACGAAGTGGCCGGCAGCGACGGCTTCCTGAAGCAGCCGCCGGGCAAGGACTACGCCTTTGCCGGCGAGTCGGTGAAGGATGACAAATTCTTCGGCGTCGGCACCGGCATGGGGCTGCGCAAGGGGGATACCGAGCTGAAGGCGGCGCTGGATAAGGCCTTTGCCGAGATGCGTAAAGACGGCACCTACGATAAGTTCGCGAAAAAATACTTCGATTTTGACGTCTACGGCGGCTGACCGCCCGTTCTCCTGCCGGTAGCCGCGGCGGCGCAGCACGTTGCGACCGCCTGCGGCTGCCCGGCGGGGATTGCTTACGCCTACTGACGACAGGATGAAGTACATGCTGCAAGGTTATTCTCAACTGATATTTGAGGGCGCGCTGGTGACGCTGGAGCTGGCGCTCAGTTCCGTGCTGCTGGCGGTGGCGATCGGCCTGATCGGCGCCGGCGGCAAACTCTCCAACAACCGCCTGCTGGCCTCGCTGTTCGGCGCGTATACCACGCTGATCCGCGGCGTGCCCGATCTGGTGCTGATGCTGCTGATCTTCTACGGCCTGCAGATCGCGTTAAACAGCCTGACCGAGACGCTGGGGCTGGCGCAGATCGATATCGATCCGCTGACGGCGGGCATTATTACGCTGGGCTTTATTTACGGCGCCTATTTTACCGAAACCTTCCGCGGCGCCTATCTGGCGGTGCCGCGCGGACAGATTGAGGCGGCGACCGCCTTTGGCTTCAGCGGCGGACAGACCTTCCGCCGCATTCTGTTCCCGGCGATGATGCGTTTTGCGCTGCCGGGCATCGGCAATAACTGGCAGGTGGTGCTGAAGGCGACGGCGCTGGTGTCGATCCTCGGTCTGAATGACGTGGTGAAGGCCACCCAGCTGGCGGGCAAGGGCACCTATCAACCCTTCTTTTACGCGCTGGTGGCCGGCGCGGTGTATCTGCTGTTTACCACCCTCTCCAACGGCGTCCTGCTGTGGCTTGAGCGGCGTTATTCCCTGGGCGTCAAGAGGGCCGAGCTATGATGGAGATCCTGCAACAGTACTGGCAGTCGCTGCTGTGGAGCGACGGCTACCGCTTTACCGGCGTGGCGGTGACGCTGTGGCTGCTGATAAGTTCGGTGGTGATGGGCGGGCTGCTGTCGCTGCCGATGGCGGTGGCGCGCGTCTCTTCCCGGCGCTGGCTGAGCTTCCCGGTGTGGCTGTACACCTACGTGTTCCGCGGTACGCCGCTGTATGTGCAGCTGCTGGTGTTTTACTCCGGCATGTACAGCCTGGAGGTGGTGCGCGGCAGCGAGCTGCTCAATGCGTTTTTCCGCAGCGGGCTGAACTGCACCATTCTGGCGCTGACGCTCAATACCTGCGCCTACACCACTGAAATTTTCGCCGGCGCGATCCGCGCGGTGCCGCACGGGGAAATTGAAGCCGCCAACGCCTACGGTTTTTCACGTTTCAAACTGTATCGCTGCATTATTCTGCCTTCGGCGCTGCGCACCGCGCTGCCGGCCTACAGCAATGAAGTGATTCTGATGCTGCACTCCACCGCGCTGGCGTTTACCGCCACCGTGCCGGACCTGCTGAAAGTGGCGCGCGATATCAACGCGGCGACCTATCAGCCGTTTTACGCGTTCGGCATCGCCGCGGTGCTGTATCTGGCGATTTCCTACACGTTGATCAGCCTGTTCCGCAAGGCGGAAAAACGCTGGATGGCGCACGTGACTCATCGATAAAGGACGGAAATAACATCATGTCTGAGATTAAATTAGCCGTCAGCGACCTGCACAAACGCTATGGCGACCATGAGGTGCTGAAGGGCGTCTCGCTGGCGGCCAACGCCGGCGATGTGATCAGCATTATCGGCTCTTCCGGCTCCGGCAAGAGCACCTTTCTGCGCTGCATCAACTTTCTGGAACAGCCCTGCGCCGGCAGCATCAGTCTGAATAATGAAGATATCCGCATGGTGCGCGATAAAGCCGGCCAGCTGCAGGTGGCGGATAAAAAACAGCTGCAGCTGCTGCGCACCCGGCTGACGATGGTGTTCCAGCACTTTAACCTGTGGAGCCATATGACGGTGCTGGAAAACGTGATGGAGGCGCCGGTGCAGGTGCTGGGGCTGGGCAAACAGGAGGCCCGGCAGCGCGCGGAGCGCTATCTGGACAAGGTCGGCATCGACCAGCGGGCGCGCGCCAAATATCCGGCGCACCTGTCCGGCGGCCAGCAACAGCGCGTTTCCATCGCCCGCGCGCTGGCGATGGAGCCGGAAGTGCTGCTGTTTGACGAACCGACCTCGGCGCTGGATCCGGAGCTGGTGGGGGAAGTGCTGCGCATTATGCAGCAGCTGGCGGAAGAGGGAAAAACCATGGTGGTGGTGACGCACGAAATGGAGTTTGCCCGCCACGTTTCCAATCAGGTGATTTTCCTGCATCAGGGGCTGATTGAAGAACAGGGGCCGCCGGCGCAGCTGTTCGATAATCCGCAAAGCCCGCGTCTGCGGCAGTTTTTATCGGGGGCGCTGAAGTAATCCTGCGGCGCTAGGCCGGCGGGTGAATCACCGACGCCAGCGCCTGCTCCAAATCCACATAGCGGAAGCGGAAGCCCGCCTCTTCCAGCCGTTTGGGCACCGCGTGCTGGCCGCCGAGCACCAGCACCGCCGCTTCCCCCATCAGCAGCCGGATCGCCCAGGCCGGCATACGCAGCCAGGCCGGACGCCCCAGGGTTTTCGCCAGCAGGGCGGCGAACTGCTCATTATGCGCCGGGTAGGGGGCGACCATATTGAACGGGCCGCTCAGGGTGGGGGTGTCCAGCAGAAACAGAATGCCGCTGACCATGTCGTCCAGATGGATCCACGGCAGATACTGCCGGCCGCTGCCGATCGGGCCGCCCAGCCCGAGGCGAAAAGGCGGCAGCATCTTCGCCAGCGCGCCGCCGTGCGGGGCCAGCACCACGCCGGTGCGCAGCAGGCACACCCGCGTGCCGTTGCTTTGCGCCCGCAGCGCCAGCGCTTCCCAGCGCTGACAGAGTTGGTGGGTAAATTCGTCGTGCGGCGCTTCCTCTTCGGTCACCACCGCCTGATCCTGATCGCCGTAGTAACCGACCGCGGAGCCGGAAATCAGCACCGCCGGCGGCC
Organism: Serratia rubidaea; assembly: GCF_016026735.1. Classification (NCBI taxonomy): domain Bacteria; kingdom Pseudomonadati; phylum Pseudomonadota; class Gammaproteobacteria; order Enterobacterales; family Yersiniaceae; genus Serratia; species Serratia rubidaea. The sequence goes on along the minus strand of NZ_CP065640.1, from coordinate 4,925,580 downwards.
GTTCGCTGACGTGGATCAGCGCCGCCAGCCGTTCGGTCAGATCCCAGCGGCTGTGGCACAGGCGCGCCTTCTGCGCTTTGCTCCAGCGTTTATCGGCGATCGGTTCGCCGGCCAGGTTGATGACCGCGTCAATGCCGTCGAGGGAGGGGCGGTCCTGCAGTGAGGACCAGTAGCTGACGCGCTCGCCAAACAGCGTGCGCGCATGCGCCACGTTGCGGGTCAGCACGGTTACCGTATGGGAAAGCGCCAGCAGCCGCTGCGTGAGACGGCGGCCGATAAGCCCGGTCGCACCGGTAATCAGGATATGCATGGCGGATATTCCCCCCCTTGCCTGGCGCCTTTAGCCTTCGCGGCGATAGCTCATGGTCATTGACACCGAATCGGCGTAGCGCAGGGCCAGTAGTTTATCGATCTCTACTTCAGCATAGGTCACCCACGGGTGCTGTTTCACGATATCGAGCACATCCTGGGTTAATTTTTCCAGCAGCGCGAAGCGGTTATCCTCGACGTGGCGGATGATGGCTTTGGTGATGGTGCGGTAGTTGAGCGCGTCGGCGATGTCTTCACTGTTGCGCGCCTGGTCGGCCGGGTAGTGGATGGCGACATTGATCAGCACGTCCTGCCGGTTATTGATCTCTTCTTCCTTGATCCCGATGAAAGTACGCAACCGCAGGTTTTTTATGCGGATGACGGCGTCGGGTTGGCTAAATGACATCAGCAGTTCTCCATGTAATCTGATTGTTTGCGCCCAGAATACACGGAAAGTAGGGAAATGATAACGCCGAGGGGGGAAACTCTGCCGGCCGCGGCGGCCGGCACAGGGCGGTTAGGCCGGTTCGGCCAGCTTGTAGGCGCGTTCGGTGGCCGGACGGTTGCTGATGCGTTCGAACCAGTTGCGCACCGCCGGGAAGTCGGCCAGGTCGATACGCTGGCGCGGATGAGAGACGACCCACGGGTAGGTGGCGATATCGGCGATGCTGTAGTTGTCGCCGCCAAGATACGGATGTTTTTGCAGTTCGGCTTCCAGCACGCCGTACAGGCGTTTGGTTTCCAAGTGGTAGCGTTCGATGGCGTAAGGCACCGGCTGCGGCGCGTAGTGGTTGAAGTGATGGTTCTGGCCGAGCATCGGCCCGAAACCGGCGACCTGCCAGAACAGCCACTGCAGGGTGGCGGCGCGTTCGCGCAGGCCTTTGCTCAACAGTTTGCCGGTTTTTTCCGCCAGGTACAGCAGGATTTCGCCGGACTCGAACAGGGCAATCGGCTCGCCGCCGTCTACCGGCTGCTGATCGACAATGGCGGGAATTTTATTGTTCGGAGAAATCGCCAGAAAGTCGGGTTTGAACTGTTCGCCGGCGCTGATATTGACCGAATGCAGGCGGTAAGGCAGCCCCACCTCTTCCAGAAACAGCGTGATCTTGTGACCGTTGGGAGTAGGGGCGTAATACAGGTCAATCATACTCTAATACTCCTTGTAAAACATCATGATAAGATGAAGCATGAACCAGTCGGCAGCATGTGAGCCATGAGATCATTCTTATACTGTTGCGCCGGTTTGTCCATTAAACCCGGCGCTGCGTCAGCGTCGAACGCAGACGGCCCGCACTCCAGCTTAGACCATCGCCGCCATTTTCGGAAATTGGCCGTCGCCGGCGGCGCGTGTTTTTTTAGCCGCCTGTTCTACGCTAAAATAGCGCCTGTTTCGCGAAGAGGAGAAAGGGTATGAAGCTGATGTTTGCCTCAGACCTGCACGGCTCGCTGCCGGCGACCACCCGGGTGCTGGAGCTGTTTGCACAAAACGGCGCCGACTGGCTGATCCTGCTGGGCGATTTACTGAATCACGGCCCGCGCAACGCGCTGCCGGACGGTTATCAGCCGGCGCAGGTTGCCGAACAATTGAATCGCTATGCGCACAAGATCATCGCCGTTCGGGGAAATTGCGACAGCGAAGTCGATCAGATGCTGCTGTCCTTCCCGATGGACGCGCCCTGGCAACAGGTGCTGTGGCAAAAAAGACGATTGTTTTTAACCCACGGTCACCTTTATCATCCCTCCGCACTGCCGCCGTTATCGGCCGGGGATGTTCTGGCCTATGGCCATACGCACCTGCCGCAGGCGCAGCGCTGCGGGGAGATTTACTGCTTTAATCCGGGGTCGGTCAGTCTGCCCAAGGGAGGCTTTCCGGCCAGCTACGGCATGCTGGAGGCGCAGACTTTGCGCGTGGTCACGCTGCACGGCGGCGAGGTTGTTGCAGAGGCGGCATTAACGCACTAATTTATACACACAATAAGAATCATTGAATACAGCTAATTGATCAACCAGCGCGCGATGACCCTCGCGCCAAAATAGAAGGTTTTATAGGATGGCGGAACAGGATCAGGCTGCAGCGACCGAGTGGGTTGATATCGTCAACGAGCAAAATGAAGTAATTGCTCAATCCAGTCGTCAACAGATGCGTGCGGAACGGCTACGTCATCGTGCGACCTATATTGTGGTGCATGATGGGATGGGGAAAATACTGGTTCAGCGTCGTACCGATACCAAGGATATTTATCCGGGTCGGCTGGACGCGACCGCCGGCGGCGTGGTGCAAAGCGGCGAGAACGTGCTGGACTCTGCGCGCCGCGAAGCGGAAGAAGAGCTGGGGATTGCCGGCGTGCCGTTTGCCGAGCACGGCCAGTTCTACTTTGAAGAGGAGCAGTGCCGCGTTTGGGGCGCGCTGTTCAGCTGCGTATCGCACGGGCCGTTTGCGCTGCAGGAAGAAGAAGTGGTCGAGGTGACCTGGCTGACGCCGGAAGAGATCACCGCGCGCTGCGACGACTTTACGCCGGATTCGCTGAAGGCGCTGTCGCTGTGGCTGACGCGCAACAACGAACAGGACTACGGCAAGCCGCTGGCGCGGGCGGACAAGCCGGAAGACGGCGCGGAAAACGCCTGATTCCCGCGAGTGCGAGTAAAAATAACGCCGGTCTTCTGACCGGCGTTGTCGTTTTCAGCAGCTGTCGCGGCGGCACAGCGTCGAGGGCAGCGAGCCTGCAGCGCACCACTCCCGGCCGTCCAGCCGCGCCAGCAGCGCCTGACCGGCCTGAATGCCGATCTCCCGGTGCGGCACCGTCATGGTGGTTAACGGCGGCTGGCAGACCCGGCTGACTTCGCTGTTGCCGAAGCCGACCACCGCCAGCTGTTCCGGCACTTTTACGTGGCGGCGCTGACACTCGTACAGCGCGCCGCAGGCCAGCTCGTCCGAGGCGCATACCAGCGCGTCCAGCTCCGGCCAGGCCAGCAAAAATTCCGGCAGCTGCTGGGCGCCGGTGGCGAAGCTGGCGGGCTGCGCGGCGTTGATCACCCGGTGCGGCGACATATGGCTGCGCAGCAGCGCCTGGTGCCAGCCCTGCAGGTGCTGGCGGAAAATCCACTGCTCCTGGTTGGCGCACAGCAGGCCGATATTCTGATAGCCGCCGGCGATTAGCGTGTGGGTCAGCTGGTACATGGCGGCGACATAATCGATGCCGATGGTGATATCGATCGGGTCATCGCGCAGGGCGCCGATCTCCACCACCGGAATATTGGCCGCCTGCAGCGCCTGGCGGGTGGTCGGCGAGTGTTCGACGCTGAGCAGCACCGCCGCCGCCAGATTGTAGGACAGCAGGGTGGTCAGCAGTTTCTCTTCACGCTCCGGATAGTGCTGGGATTCCGCCAGCATGATTTGATAGCCGGCCGGCTGCAGCACCTGCTGCAGGCCGGCGAACATCTCGGCGCAGCCGGACTCCGAAAAGCTCGGCACCACCATGGCGATGGTATAAGACGACGCTGAAGCCAGCGAACTGGCGGCCAGGTTGGGCAGGTAGCCAAGCTCATTGACCGCCGCCTCAATTTTCTCTCTCAGTTTGTCCGACACCTGTTCCGGCGTGCGTAACGCGCGCGACACCGTCATGGTGCCGACGCCTGCCAGCTGGGCGACCTCGGCCAGCGTAACCCTGCCGGTACTGCGGCGTTTCTTCCCGATCGACATGCGTAATCCTGACGAAAAATGCGCGTCATGCGCATAAGAGCCTGATGGGATAGGCTCCAAGTGAATGTGGCTGTAAGCAGCGCTGTCATTAACCCTTACTATCCCGCTATGGGATCCATTTTAACGCGTTCCTCTCACCAGCGATAAAAAACTGTGCGACAACGACGCCGGCGCATCATTTTTTTGATAGCGCTATCACAGAACCGGCGGATAACGTTTTGGTAGCGCTATCTTTGAGATCTTTATCACGGTGAGGCGCTAAAACGTTGATTAAAGTTTCTTCGTTGCCCGGGCCGGCGGGCGTCGATGGCGACGCGCGGGACCAACGGGCGGAAGGAGGCAACGTGCTGAAACAGTGGCTGAAGGCAGACCATATTCAAGTGTGCGAGCGGGCGGATGACTGGCAGCAGGCGGTGACGCTGAGCGCGCAGCCCCTGCTGCAGAGCGGGGCGATCAGCACCGACTACCTGACGGCGATTTTCCGGCAGTATCAGGCGCTGGGACCCTATTTTGTGCTGGCGCCCGGCATCGCTATGCCGCATGCGCGGCCGGAAGAGGGGGCCAGGGCGCTTGGACTGTCGCTGCTGAAGCTGCACCAGGGCGTGCGTTTTCATTCACAGGACAACGACCCGGTGCGGGTGGTGGTGATGCTGTCAGCGCCGGACGGCGAAAGCCATATTGAGCTGATTGCCCAGCTGGCGGAATTATTTGCCGATGAGCAGGCGATGAATGCGTTATTCAACGCCGACAGCGTTCAACAGATTGAGGATATTATCGACCGCTATTAATTCAATCTTTTATTTATATTCTTAATAGTAACTAGCGCAGAATAAACCCTGCGGCCTTACCCTACGCATAAAATCTGACAGGTGAAAATAATGAAGATTATGGCAATTTGCGGCTCCGGCCTCGGCAGCAGTTTTATGGTGGAAATGAATATTAAAAAGGTACTGAAGAAAATGGCCGTTGAGGCGGAGGTGGAGCACTCGGATCTTTCCTCCGCCACGCCGGGCGCCGCCGATATTTTTGTGATGGCGAAAGACATCGCCGACAGCGCCAGCGTACCGGCAGACCAGCTGGTGGTGATCAGCAATATCATTGATATTAACGAGCTGGAAAACAAACTGCGTGATTACTTTATTGCGCACTCCATTATCTAAGCAACGCAATTGGCGAGGTGGATATGTTTATCCAGGAAACGCTCAGATTTGTGGTTGATATATTAAAAGTCCCCGCGGTGCTGGTGGGGGTTATTGCGCTGATTGGTTTATTGGCGCAGAAAAAATCGTTTTCCGACGTGGTGAAAGGTACGGTAAAAACCATTCTCGGTTTTATTGTGCTGGGCGGCGGTGCGACCGTCCTGGTCAGTTCATTAAATCCGCTCGGGGGGATGTTTGAACACGCCTTTAATATTCAGGGCATCATTCCGAATAACGAAGCGATCGTGTCCATCGCGCTGGAAAAATACGGCGCCTCCACCGCGCTGATCATGGCGTTCGGCATGGTGGCGAATATTATCGTCGCCCGTTTTACCCGGCTGAAATACATTTTTCTTACCGGTCATCACACCTTCTATATGGCCTGCATGATCGGCATCATCCTGTCGGTCGCCGGTTTTGAGGGGATCCCGTTGGTGTTTACCGGCGCGCTGACGCTGGGGTTGGTGATGGCATTCTTCCCCGCCATTGCCCAACGCTATATGCGGCGGATTACCGGCAATGACGATATCGCCTTCGGTCACTTCGGCACCCTGGGCTACGTGCTGTCCGGCTGGATTGGCGGCCGCGTCGGTAAAAACTCGCGCTCCACCGAAGAGATGAACCTGCCGAAGAATCTCAGCTTCCTGCGCGACAGCTCGATCTCCATCTCGCTGACCATGATCGTCATCTACCTGATTATGGCGATCAGCGCCGGGCAGGCCTACGTGGAGAGCGCGCTGAGCGGCGGGCAGAACTACCTGGTGTACTCGATTATTCAGGCCATCACCTTCGCCGCCGGGGTGTTTATCATCCTGCAGGGCGTGCGCCTGATTCTGGCGGAAATCGTGCCGGCGTTTACCGGCTTTTCCGAAAAGCTGGTGCCGAATGCGCGTCCGGCGCTGGACTGTCCGGTGGTGTATCCCTACGCGCCTAACGCGGTGCTGATCGGCTTTCTGTTCAGCTTCCTGGGCGGGCTGGTGGGGCTGTTCCTGCTGGGGCAGCTCAAATTGGTGCTGATCCTGCCGGGCGTGGTGCCTCACTTCTTCACCGGTGCGACGGCCGGCGTTTTCGGCAACGCGACCGGCGGCCGCCGCGGCGCGATGCTGGGGGCGTTCGCCAACGGCGTGCTGATTACCTTCCTGCCGATGCTGCTGCTGCCGGTGCTCGGCGCGTTGGGCTTTGCCAATACCACTTTCTCCGACGCCGACTTTGGCGTGCTGGGCATCGTGTTGGGCAATATGGCGCGCTTTATGAATAAGGAAGCGATCATGGTGGCGGTGGTGGTGATTTTTGCACTGCTGGTGGCGCACAACCTGCTGGGGAAACGCAAAGGCGCGCCATCCGGCGACGGCGTGAAAAAATAGTGAGGGCCGTGTAATGACAACAATAGATATCAGGGAGTTGCGCCAGCTGGCGCAGGCGATCCGTCTGGAGACGCTGAAGGCGCTGACCGCGCTGGGTTTTGGCCACTATGGCGGCTGCATGTCGGTGGTGGAGACGCTGGCGGTGCTGTACGGCGAGGTGATGCGCATCGATCCCGGCGATCCGGACTGGCCGCAGCGCGACAATTTTGTGCTGTCGAAGGGGCATGCCGGCCCGGCGCTGTACAGCACGCTGGCGCTGAAAGGCTATTTTCCGCAGGCGGAGCTGCAGACGCTCAACCAGAACGGCACCCGTCTGCCCAGCCATCCGGACCGGCTGCGCACCCGCGGCGTGGATGCCACCACCGGTTCTCTGGGGCAGGGCGTATCCATCGCCGCCGGCATGGCGCTGTCGCACCGGCTGGCGCAGCGTGATAACCGGGTGTTCTGCATTCTGGGGGACGGTGAGCTGAATGAAGGCCAGTGCTGGGAGGCGTTTCAGTTTATCGCGCACCACAATCTGAACAACCTGACGCTGTTTATCGATTACAACAAACAGCAGCTGGACGGCCTGCTGGATGAGGTGATCAAACCCTTCGATCTGGCGGGCAAGTTCCGCGCCTTTGGCTTTGCCGTCGCAAGCGTGCAAGGGGATGATATTGCGGCGATCCGTGCGGCGGCCGCGCCGCGGCGCAGCGGTGAGCAGCGGCCGCTGGTGGTGATCCTCGACAGCGTTAAAGGCCAGGGGGTGCCTTATCTGGAGCAGATGGACAACTCGCACCATCTGCGGCTGACGCCGGAGGTGCGTCAGCATATTGAACAGGCGATTGCCGAACTGGAGGCGACTCATGTTTAACGACAGCGTGCAGTTGGAAAAAGATCCGATAGAAATGCGTCAGGTGTACGCCGGCATGGTGCGCAGCCAGATAGAGCAGGGCGCGCCGATTATCGCGCTGGAGGCGGACCTGATGAGCTCGATGGCGATGGATGGCGTACAGCGCGACCATCCGCGTCACGTGATTAACTGCGGCATTATGGAGGCGAACGTGATCGGCGTGGCGGCCGGGCTGTCGCTGACCGGGCGGGTGCCGTTCGTCCACACCTTCACCGCCTTCGCCAGCCGTCGCTGTTTCGACCAGCTGTTTATGGCGCTGGACTATCAGCGCAATAACGTCAAGGTGATCGCCTCGGACGCCGGAGTGACCGCCTGCCATAACGGCGGCACCCATATGTCGTTTGAGGATATGGGCATCGTGCGCGGACTGGCGCACTCGGTGGTGCTGGAGGTTACCGACGCCACCATGTTTGCCGATATTCTGCGCCAGCTGATGACGCTGGAGGGTTTTTACTGGGTACGCACCACGCGTAAACAGGCGACGCGTATCTACCAGGAAGGGGCGCAGTTCACCATCGGCAAGGGCAATGTGCTGCGTGACGGTACGGACATCACGCTGATCGCCAACGGCATTATGGTGGCCGAGGCGCTGCAGGCGGCGCAGATGCTGGCGCGGCAGGGGATCAGCGCGGCGGTGATTGACATGTTTACCCTGAAGCCGATCGACCGCGAGCTGATTACCCGCTATGCGGCGCAGACCGGGCGGATCGTCACCTGTGAAAACCACAGTATCCATAACGGGCTGGGTTCGGCGGTGGCGGAGGTGCTGGCGGAGCACTGTCCGACTCCGATGCGCCGGGTGGGCGTGCAGGAGCGCTACGGCCAGGTCGGAACACAGGCATTTCTGCAGCAGGAGTATGGCCTGACGGCGGAGCATATTCTGGCGGCGGCGCAGCAGCTGTTGTAAAACCGTGGCCGGCTTGCCGGCCTTAATGGCTATAAGGCCTACTAATTGGGGCTATAGGGCGATAATAAGCATCAGTAACTTCTATTTATCGCTTTATTTACCATCACGAGATAAGCCCTTAGTGGGGCTTTTCTCGTTTTTAATGATTATGGATAGTCAGCCAGATGGTAAAAGGGGATAATAAACAGCTGTTTTAATTAAAATAAATACAACAACTTACATTCAAAGAGTGAATAAATGTTGACAACAATGAGAGGTACATTCAGAAGATTAACTCTAGGTGAGATCACCCTGGCACGTTCTATATATAAAAATGCCATTAACTACAGCCTTGTTAAAGTCCACAATGCTGAATACTTCCCCTTTGGATTACAACATAAGGAAACAGCTGTTACACCTAATGGTGAACTCTATTGGCCTGCAAAGCATTTCAAAGAAGATTATTCTTTAGAAACAACGCGCTATCAGTGGTGGTTTATGCATGAAATGGCACATGTGTGGCAGTATCAAATGGGGATGAATGTACGACTTCGTGGTGTAATGAGTTGGTTGGTCTCTTATAAATATTCATTACCTGATTACAACTCATTAGCTGATTATGGTATGGAAGCGCAAGCTAGCATGATTGCGGACTATTTTATTCTTTCTCGTTATGGGAGAGAAAAATGGTTTGAAGTGAAATTAATGCAGGGCATTATTGGTCCCGATTTAAAAAGTCGTTATGAGCATGTGTTGAAAAGATTTTTGCGTGATCCGGCTGACAGGAAGAACCTAAAATGAAAAAAATTTATCCGCTGGTCATCGCCGTGTTACTCAGCGGTTGTATGTTTGAAAAGCAGCGTTTTTATACGGCAGAGGTCGCCTTACAGGGGAAGCATCTCTGTTTCTCTCTGCCGGCAGAGTACTTGGCGCCTGACGTCAAGGTTAACCTCGTTAGCATCGCCATCGACCAACGGCAGGGCAACCAAACGCGTGAGGTCTGGCGCAGAAGCACCATGCCGCCGCAGCCAGCGGAGTGGGTGACTGCCGGGCAATGTATTCCTTATTCCTTTAGCGCTTTTGAGAGCGATGTTCCCTATAGCGTGGTAATCAGCACCGTAGAAGGGCAGGACGCCGACAGCAAACGCATCTGGCAACGCAGCTTCTCGCTGAAGATCGTCGAGGGCAGCGTTGCGCAGGTTATCACCGGCGCGGAGCCTTGAATCAACCGGAACGTGGATAGCTGAAATGACAGGGGCCGGCATTGCCGGCCCCTGTATGCTGTCAGACGTCTGAATTACGCCTGGGCATCAGCCTGAGAAGACTGGATCGCCGTCAGAGCGACGGTGTAGACGATATCGTCGACCAGTGCGCCGCGCGACAGGTCGTTCACCGGCTTGCGCATGCCTTGCAGCATCGGCCCGATGGACACCAGATCGGCGGAGCGCTGCACCGCTTTGTAGGTGGTGTTACCGGTGTTCAGATCCGGGAAGATGAACACGGTGGCTTTACCGGCAACCGGCGAGTTCGGCGCTTTGGACTTCGCCACGTCGGCCATGATGGCGGCGTCGTACTGCAGCGGACCGTCGATGATCAGGTCCGGGCGTTTTTCCTGCGCCAGACGGGTCGCTTCGCGGACTTTTTCCACGTCGCTGCCGGCGCCGGAGTTACCGGTGGAGTAGGAGATCATCGCCACGCGCGGCTCGATGCCGAACGCGGTGGCGGAATCCGCCGACTGGATGGCGATTTCGGACAGCTGTTCGGCGGTCGGATCCGGGTTGATGGCGCAGTCGCCATAGACCAGCACCTGATCCGGCAGCAGCATAAAGAACACGGAAGAAACCAGCGAACTGCCCGGCGCCGTTTTGATCAGCTGCAGCGGCGGACGGATGGTGTTGGCGGTGGTGTGCACGGCGCCGGAAACCAGGCCGTCGACCTCGCCTTTTTCCAGCATCAGCGTGCCGAGCACCACGTTGTCTTCCAACTGCTCGCGCGCCACTACTTCGGTCATGCCTTTGTTTTTACGCAGTTCGACCAGGCGCGGCACGTAGTTTTCACGCACCTGCTCCGGATCGACGATCTCGATGCCTTTACCCAGTTCTACGCCCTGCGCTGCGGCAACGCGCTGGATTTCATCCGGGTTGCCGAGCAGTACGCATTCGGCAATGCCGCGTTCGGCGCAGATGGCCGCCGCTTTCACGGTGCGCGGCTCGTCGCCTTCCGGCAGTACGATACGCTTGCCGGCTTTACGCGCCAGTTCGGTCAGCTCGTAGCGGAACGCCGGCGGCGACAGGCGGCGCGAACGTTCGGAGGTGGCGGTCAGCGATTCGATCCACTCGGCGCTGATATGGCTGGCGACATAGTTCTGCACTTTTTCGATGCGCTGATGGTCGTCGGTCGGCACTTCGAGGTTGAAGCTCTGCAGGCTCAGCGAGGTCTGCCAGGTGTTGGTGTCCACCATAAACACCGGCAGGCCGGTGGCGAAGGCGCGTTCGCACAGCTTTTTGATCGGCTCGTCGATTTCATAGCCGCCGGTCAGCAGCAGCGCGCCGATTTCCACGCCGTTCATCGCCGCCAGACAGGCGGAAACCAGCACGTCCGGACGGTCGGCGGAGGTCACCAGCAGCGAGCCGGGACGGAAGTGCTCCAGCATATGCGGAATGCTGCGCGCGCAGAAGGTCACGGACTTCACGCGGCGGGTCATGATATCGCCTTCGTTGATCACGCGCGCCTTCAGGTGGCGAGCCATGTCGATGGCGCGGGTGGCGATCAGATCGAAGCTCCACGGCACGCAGCCGAGCACCGGCAGCGGGCTGTTGGCGAACAGCTGCTTCGGATCGACATTGGCGACGCTGGCCTTGGTGGAATCGTCGAAGATTTCCGACAGGTCAGGGCGGGTGCGGCCCTGATCGTCAACCGGCGCGTTCAGCTTGTTGATGATCACGCCGGTGATGTTTTTGTTTTTGCTGCCGCCGAAGCTGGTGCGCGCCAGTTCGATGCGCTCTTTCAGCTGCGCCGGCGAATCGTTGCCCAGCGCCAGTACAAAGACGATTTCGGCATTGAGGGTTTTGGCGATTTCATAGTTCAGCGCGTTGGCGAACTGATGCTTGCGGGTCGGCACCAGGCCTTCGATCAGCACCACTTCCGCGTCTTTGGTGTTTTCGTGGTAGCGCGCGACAACCTCTTCCATCAGCACGTCTTGCTGGTTGGAGCTGAGCAGGCTTTCTACATAGCTCATGCGCAGCGGCTCGGCGGCCGGAATGGTGGAGTTGCTGCGGATGATGGTGGTGGTCTGGTCGAGGGTATCGTCGCCGGCGCGCGGTTGGGCGATAGGTTTAAATACGCTGAGGCGAACGCCTTGCTGCTCCATGGAGCGGATGACACCCAGGCTGACGCTGCTCAAACCGACGCTGGTGCCAGTGGGGATCAACATGATTGTACGTGACACAGAATAGTCCTCTTCACGATGGATATGCGGTAGTCGCCTGATCGTGCACTGCGGCCGGGCGGCAAAGCGGTGCGACCAACGGGGCCGTCTGCGGCGGCGATAAGGCTTAAAAGCAACACCGCCAGCCGGAGCTGGCGGTGCCTGATAGATTACGCCGTTAGGCGGGCTGCGTCTTGCGCGATAACCAACTCTTCGTTGGTTGGGATCACCAGCGCCAGGCGGCTGCCGTCTTTGGTGATGGCGCCGGCTTTGCCGAAGCGGGCGGCCAGGTTGCGTTCATGGTCGACTTCGAAGCCGAGCAGGCCCAGCTTGTTCAGGGTCATTTCACGCACCATGCCGGCGTTTTCACCGATGCCGCCGGTGAAGATCACCGCGTCCAGACGGCCGTCCATCAGCGCGCCGTAGGCGCCGATATATTTCGCCAGGCGGTGACAGAAGACGTCCATCGCGCGCTTGGCGTCCTCTTTGGTGGCGTAGTTGTCTTCCACATAGCGGCAGTCGCTGGTGACTTCGGTCAGGCCCAGCAGGCCGGACTCTTTGGTCAGCAGCTTGTTGATCTGATCGACGCTCATGCCCAGCGCGTCATGCAGGTGGAAGATGATGGCCGGATCGATGTCGCCGCTGCGGGTGCCCATCACCAGACCTTCCAGCGGGGTCAGGCCCATGGAGGTATCGACGCACTTGCCGTTGCGCACCGCAGTGACGGAGCCGCCGTTGCCCAGGTGGCAGGTGATGACGTTAAGCTCTTCCACCGGTTTGTTCAGCATTTTGGCCGCTTCCTGGGTGACGAAGAAGTGGCTGGTGCCGTGCGCGCCGTAGCGGCGTACGCCGTGGTCGCGGTACAGGCTGTACGGCAGGGCGTACAGATAGGATTCTTCAGGCATGGTCTGATGGAACGCGGTGTCGAACACGGCGACGTTCTTATCAGCCAGAGCCGGGAAGGACTTCAGCGCTTCAGCGATGCCGATCAGGTGCGCCGGGTTGTGCAAAGGTGCAAACGGCACGGAATCTTTGATACCCTGCAGAACTTCATCGTTGATCAGTGCGGAAGCGGTGAACTTCTCGCCGCCGTGTACGATACGGTGACCGATGGCGGTCAGCTGGGCGGAGAGTTCAGGTTTTTGTGCCAGGATGGTGTTAACAATAAAATTCAGCGCTTCGCTGTGGGCTGCACCGGCACCGAGTGCCGCTTCTTGTTTACCGCCGTCCATTTTCCACTTGATGCGCGCCTCAGGGAGGTGGAAGCATTCAGCCAAGCCGGAAAGGTGTTCTTCACCGTTGATAGCGTCAATGATCGCGAATTTCAGGGAAGAACTGCCGCAGTTAAGAACCAGTACTAGCTTACTCGACATGGAAGTACCTACTTATAGTTCGTGTTGTTAAAAGAAAATCAAAAAACACGTTAGTGAATTAATCGTCAATCAGACAACAAGCGTAGCGCATAATGCCGTTGACATTTATGATTAACATCATGTGAAGCACAGAAAACACATGATGGTGAAAAAACCGGGTATTTCTCCGCGGCTTAAGTAATCTTGCTAGTTATAGGGCTGAAAATTGACAAAATTTGACAAACTTGTCGCTATCTTCTAGCCGGCCAAAAAGGCCGGAGTAGGATACCGATAGCCCGCGGTAAACACAAAATAAATTTAAAGCTTCAAATTTTTTAGTAGTGTGGTTGGCGCCACCCCTTTTTTTCTGCGACGTTGAGGTATGCGATGACGAGCAAACCGTCCGGTTCCGTAAGTTGGTTTCAGGTATTCCAGCGCGGACAGCACTATATGAAAACCTGGCCGTCGGACAAGCGTCTGGCCCCGGTCTTTCCGGAGAATCGCGTTGCGCGCGCCACCCGTTTCGCCATTCGTTTTATGCCGCCGCTGGCGGTGTTCACCCTGACCTGGCAGATTGCGCTGGGCGGCCAGCTCGGCCCGGCGATCGCCACCGCGCTGTTCGCCTGCAGCCTGCCGATGCAGGGGCTGTGGTGGCTGGGCCGCCGTTCGCTGACGCCGCTGCCGCCGGGGCTGCTCGGCTGGTTCCACGAGGTGCGCGACAAGCTGGCGCAGGCCGGCCAGGCGCTGGCGCCGGTTGAGGGTACGCCGACCTATCAGTCGCTGGCGGACCTGCTCAAGCGCGCGTTCAAGCAGTTGGACAAGACCTTCCTGGACGATCTCTGAGTTCCTTCGCCGCCGGACCGCTGCGTCCGGCGACGCCAAACTTGGCGCAAATCAAAGAAGCGGCGGGTTGTGATTCCATGCCCCAAATCAGTATGCGATGCTCACGCCAATTTGCAGAACTGAGGACCCTAAACATGGAAATGACCCACGCCCAACGCCTGATCCTGTCGAATCAGTATAAGATGATGACGCTGCTCGATCCGGACAACGCCGAACGCTACCGCCGCCTGCAAACCGTGGTGGAGCGCGGTTTCGGCCTGCAGCTGCGCGAGCTGGATCGCGATTTCGACGAGATGAGCGAAGAGGTTTGCCGCACCATCATCAATATTATGGAAATGCACCATGCGCTGCAGGTGTCCTGGGAGAATCTCAAGGATCGCCAGGGGCTGGAGCCGCGCCGTCTGGCGTTTCTTGGCTTTGATGCGGCGACCGAGGCGCGCTATCTGAGCTATGTGCGTTTCCTGGTCAATACCGAGGGACGCTATACTCAGTTCGACGCCGGCAGCCACGGCTTTAACGCCCAGACCAAAATGTGGGATAAATATCAGCGTATGCTGGCGCTGTGGCTGTCTTGTCCGCGTCAGTATCATTTGAGCGCCGTCGAGATTGCGCAAATTATTAATGCATGATTAAAAAGAGGTTTCCTGTGGAGTGTAAAGGCTTTCTGTTCGACCTGGATGGTACATTGGTAGATTCACTGCCCGTTGTGGAGCGCGCCTGGACCCAGTGGGCCAACCGGCACGGCGTCGATCCGCAGGCGGTGCTGGATTTTATTCACGGTAAACAGGCCATTACCTCTCTGCGCCACTTTATGCCGGGCGCCAGCGAAGCCGATATTCAGCATGAACACGATCTGCTGGAACAGGTGGAAGCGCAGGATACCGACGGCGTACGCGCTCTGCCGGGGGCGGCGGCGCTGCTGGAGCGGCTGAACACGCTGGGCATTCCCTGGGCGATCGTCACCTCCGGTTCGGTGCCGGTTGCCAGCGCGCGCCGCCAGGCGGCGGGGCTGCCGCTGCCGGCGGTGTTTGTCACCGCCGAACAGGTTGAGCGCGGCAAACCGCAGCCGGACGCCTACCTGCTGGGGGCGGAGCGCCTGGGGCTGGCGCCGCAGGCGTGCGTGGTGGTTGAGGATGCAGCGGCGGGCATCGCTTCCGGCCTGGCCGCCGGCTGCCAGGTGATCGCGGTCAATGCGCCTGCCGATGCGCCGCAGCTGGAGCAGGTCGATCTGCGCCTTTCCTCCCTTGAACAACTGCAGGTTGACGGCGATGCGCACGGCGCGCGCATCACGCTGCGCGACTGATCGCCGCTATTCGCCGGCAAATTGATTAGACCCCGCATACGCGGGGTTTTTTTGTGCTAATTTTTAAGGCCTTGGAACCTGGCGGATGGACGAGGCCGATGTGAACAGCGAATTACTGTGGGTGTTGTGTTTATTGCTGGTGGCGATTGTGCTGTTTACCACCAACAAACTGCGCATGGATGTGGTCGCCTTATTGGTGATTATCGCCTTTGTGTTAAGCGGAACGCTAACCTTGCAGGAGGCGACGGTCGGCTTTAGCGACCCGAACGTGATTTTGATCGCCGCGCTGTTCGTGATCGGCGAAGGATTGGTGCGCACCGGCGTGGCCTATCAGGTCGGCGACTGGTTGGTGAAGGTGGCCGGCAGCAGCGAAACCAAAATGCTGGTGCTGCTGATGGTGACGGTGGCCGGGCTGGGGGCGTTTATGAGCTCGACCGGCGTGGTGGCGATTTTTATTCCGGTGGTGCTCAGCGTGGCGGCGCGGATGAAAACCGCGCCGGGGCGGCTGATGATGCCGCTGAGCTTCGCCGGCCTGATCAGCGGCATGATGACGCTGGTGGCGACGCCGCCCAATATGGTGGTGAACAGCGAGCTGGTGCGCGAGGGCATCCGCGGCTTCGGCTTCTTCGGCGTCACGCCGATCGGCATGCTGGTGCTGGTGCTCGGCGTGGGCTATATGCTGCTGGCGCGGCGCTGGCTGGGCGGCGCCTCGCCGGACAGCCGCAAAGAGAGCTGGCAGCGCCGCACCTTCCGCGATCTGATCCGCGATTACAAACTGACCGGCCGCGCGCGCCGCCTGGCGCTGCGCCGCGGCTCCCCGCTGGTGGGGCGTTCGCTGGATGAGCTGCATCTGCGGGCGCGCTACGGCGCCAACGTGGTGGGCATTGAGCGCTGGAAGCGCTTTCGGCGGGTGATGGTCAGCGCCTCCGGCAGTACCGAGCTGCGCGAGCGCGACGTGCTGCTGATCGATATGTCGGCCAGCGACGTTGACCTGCGCGAATTCTGCGGCGAACAGCAGCTGGAGCCGATGGTGCTGCGCGGCGACTATTTCTCTGAGCAGTCGCGCAACGTCGGCATGGCGGAGGTGTCGCTGATCCCCGATTCGGCGCTGCTGGGCAAAAGTCTGCGGGATAGCGGCTTCCGCAGCCGTTACGATCTCAACGTGGTCGGCATTCGCCGCAACGGCGAGACGCTGGCGGGCAAGCTGGTGGATGAACCGCTGGCGCTGGGAGATATGCTGCTGGTGATCGGCGACTGGAAGGCGATTCGCCAGCTGCAGAGCAAAACCCACGACTTTATCGTGCTCAACCTGCCGGCGGAGGTGGACGAAGTGGCGCCGGCGATGACGCAGGCGCCGCACGCGCTGTTTTGTCTGGCGCTGATGGTGGCGATGATGCTGACCGACGAGGTGCCGAACCCGATTGCGGCGCTGATCGCCTGTCTGCTGATGGGCAAATTCCGCTGTATCGATATGGAGAGCGCCTATAAGTCGATTCACTGGCCGAGCATTATTCTGATCGTCGGCATGATGCCGTTTGCGCAGGCGCTGCAGAAAACCGGCGGGGTGGGCCTGATCGTGCAGGGGCTGATGGACGTGGCCGGCGATATGGGGCCGCGCGTGATGCTGCTCTGCCTGTTCGTCCTGTGCGCGACGATCGGCCTGTTTATCTCCAATACCGCCACGGCGGTGCTGATGGCGCCGATCGCCATCGCGGCGGCGCGGGAAATGGCGGTGTCGCCTTATCCGTTCGCCATGATTATCGCGATAGCCGCTTCCGCGGCCTTTATGACGCCGGTCTCGTCGCCGGTAAATACGCTGGTGCTGGGGCCGGGGAATTACACCTTCGGTGATTTTGTCCGTCTTGGCGTGCCGTTCACCGTGCTGGTGATGCTGGTCAGCGTTGCGGTGGTGCCGTGGCTGTTCCCGTTCTGAACCCCGTCAGACAACAGGGCGCGGACGTCGCGCCCTGAAGGGGGATTACAGTTCGGCGTCCAGGCTGATCTCGTCCAGCGACAGGCTGAAGCTGGGGATAAACACCGTCATGAAGTACTCCATTTCCGGGCTGTTGCGCAGCTGCAGGGTTTTCTCCAGCCGCGCCTTGGCCAGCGTGAACTCCTGGTTGCCCGCCGACAGTTCTTCCAGGCACTTCAGATAGGCGCACAGGGCGTCGGCCTGCTTGACCACCAACTTTTCATCCTCGCTGTAGCAATGCTCGTCGAGAATGCTGCGAAAGTCATTGCGCAGCTCTTCCGGGATCATCGCCAGTAATTTCTGCTGCGCCACTTTTTCGATCTTTTTATATTCATGGGCAATCTGCGGGTTGTAATACTTGATCGGCGTCGGCATATCGCCGGTGATCACTTCGCTGGCGTCGTGATACATCGCCAGCAGCGCCACGCGCTCGGCGTTCAGGTTGCCGTTGAACTTGCGGTTTTTAATCACCGCCAGCGCGTGGGCGACAAACGCCACCTGCAGGCTGTGTTCGGAGACGTTTTCGGTGCGCACGTTGCGCATCAGCGGCCAGCGGTTGATCAGTTTCAGGCGGGACAGGTGGGCAAAGAAATGGCTCTGGCTCATGGGTTTTCTCTACGGCAGCAAAGAACGTTATTTTGCTGACTACGGCGCGTTTATGCAAACGCGCCGTAGAGAAGGGGGAGTTTACTGGCGATAGTTTTCCAGGAAGCGCCCCAGCTTGCCGACCGCCATTTCCAGTTCGTCGACGCGCGGCAGGGTAACGATGCGCACGTGATCGGGATACGGCCAGTTAAACGCGCTGCCCTGCACCAGCAGGACCTTCTCCTGCAGCAGCAGATCCAGCACCAGTTTCTGGTCGTCGTGGATATTAAAACGCTTGGCGTCGATACGCGGGAACATATACAGCGCGCCCTGAGGCTTGACGCAGGAGACGCCGGGAATATCGTTGAGCAGCTCCCAGGTGCGGTTGCGCTGTTCGTACAGGCGGCCGCCCGGCTGAATAAATTCGCTGATGCTCTGATAACCGCCCAGCGCGGTCTGGATGGCGTGTTGCATCGGCACGTTGGCGCACAGGCGCATCGACGCCAGCATTTCCAGCCCTTCAATATAGCCCTTGGCGTGCTTTTTCGGGCCGTTCAGCACCATCCAGCCCTGACGGAAACCGGCGACGCGGTAGGTTTTGGACAGGCCGTTAAAGGTGACGGTCAGCAGGTCCGGCGCCAGCGAAGCGATGGAGATATGTTCGGCGGCGTCATACAGGATCTTGTCGTAGATTTCATCGGCGAAGATGATCAGGTTATGTTCGCGCGCAATTTCGACGATCTGTTCCAGCAGCGCTTTGCTGTACACTGCGCCGGTCGGGTTATTGGGGTTGATGATCACGATACCGCGGGTGCGCGGGGTGATTTTACTGCGAATATCGTCAAGGTCCGGGAACCAGCCGGCCTCTTCGTCACACAGATAGTGGACGGCCTTGCCGCTGGAGAGCGAAACCGCCGCGGTCCACAGCGGGTAGTCGGGCGCCGGCACCAGCATTTCGTCGCCGCTGTTGAGCAGCGCCTGCATCGACTGGACGATCAGCTCGGATACGCCGTTGCCGATATAGATGTCCTCGACGGTGACGTCGCGCATGTCGCGCGCCTGATAGTGCTGCATAATCGCCTTGCGCGCCGAGTAGAGCCCTTTGGAATCACAGTAGCCCTGAGCGGTCGGCAGGTTGCGGATCACATCGACCAGAATTTCATCCGGCGCTTCAAAGCCGAAGGGCGCGGGGTTGCCGATGTTGAGTTTAAGGACTTTATTGCCTTCTTCTTCTAGGCGTTTGGCTTCTTTGAGCACCGGGCCGCGAATGTCATAACAGACGTTGTCCAGTTTGCTGGATTTCTCAATGGGGGACATAAAAAAACTGTGCCTTCTGCTGGGATAGGGCATTCCTACCGTGGAACGCCGCAACCTGCCCAATGTACTCCTGGTACCTGCGCTTTTGAAGGGCTGCGCACACCTTTGGTGCAAATGATCGGCTAAAATGGCGATTTTAACGATGATAAGTCTGGTTAAAATTTTTTGTTGGCGTTAAATTCTGTGTTTGGTTTCATTGTTGGTGTTTTATTGTGTTGGGCGCCTCGGGGCGTAAACCTGGCTGCACAGCGTGAGCGGGGCGGTTGGTCTGGCGTCGTCAGGCGACAGTGCCGCCTTTTAATGCTGAATGGGCGGGTATTCCCGGACTAGTCTGATAGCTTGATGAGTTATTCATCACCACACTGCTATATAAATAATATTTATATTAGAAAGCTTTCACTTTGTGACTTGGCTAACATTTGCGTAACTGCACGGGCTTTCACCTTGGCATCTTGGTTACCATTTGAATTTATTGGTTTATCCTTAAAATTTGTCGATTGTTTCAGCAATAAACATTCAGCATTCGTGAGCGGTTGCGTTAAAATAGCGCGCGAATATGAGAAAAAAGAAGCACGTTTAGTGTGGCAATTCAGCGGGATGAATGAGTAAAATTCTTGTTCCCCCTTTCCATCCAACACATTAGCGATGCGCTCATCCGGGCCAGTTAAGCGGCGGCGATAGGTTGCAGGCTAAAAGGCGATAGAGGTAACGAAATATAAGGAATTTTTTGCCCTCCACTTATGAGTGGGGTAGTGTCGTACCTGGCGCCGTTCTTTTAAACAGCGCCTAAAGAAATACACCAGGGTAGTTTCAAATATTATAGAATTTAAAAAGTGAAGAAAAACACTATGACCAATGCAAATCGTCCGATACTTAATCTCGACCTCGATCTGCTAAGAACTTTTGTGGCTGTTGCCGATCTGAATACGTTTGCCGCAGCGGCCGTCGCCGTCTGCCGTACTCAGTCCGCGGTCAGCCAGCAAATGCAGCGATTAGAGCAATTGGTAGGCAAAGAGTTATTCGCCCGACACGGTCGTAATAAACTTCTTACTGAGCATGGCATACAGCTGCTCGGTTACGCCAGAAAAATATTGCGCTTTAATGATGAAGCCTGCGCCTCGTTGATGTTTAACAATATCAAAGGCGTGCTCACCATTGGCGCTTCCGATGACACGGCCGACACCATTTTACCGTTCCTGTTAAACCGCGTAACCGCCGTCTATCCGAAACTGGCGGTAGACGTACGCGTCAAGCGTAGTCCATTTATGCTGGATATGCTCAATAACGGCGAGGTGGATCTGGCTATTACCACCGTCGATACCGTCGGGCACCCGCACGTGGTGCTGCGCACCTCGCCAACGCTGTGGTACTGCGCGGCGGATTACCATTTCCAGCAGGATGAGCCGATTCCGCTGGTGGTGCTGGATGAGCCTTGTCCTTTCCGCGCGATGGCGATCGAGCATCTGGACGAGGCCGGGATCCCATGGCGTATTGCCTACGTGGCTTCCACGCTGTCGGCGGTGCGCACCGCCTGTAAGGCGGGCCTGGGCGTTACCGTCCGTCCGGTGGAGATGATGAGCCCGGATCTGCGCGTGCTGGGGGCGTCGGAAGGTTTGCCGACGCTGCCGGAGACGCAATACACGCTGTGCAAGGATATCCAGTGTGAAAACGAGCTGGCGATGGCTATTTTCAGCGCGGTTCAGCAGGGCAATACCAGCTACAGCTTCCAGAATGCCGCATCTACAGAAGATGCGGTTGATGACGATGAATAGCGCCGGACGGCGCGTCGCGTAACCCTAAAACCTCTGCTGCGGCGGAGGTTTTTTTTTGCTCTTTTTTAGTAAGATTGCTATTTATAGTATCTTCGTTATTAATTCCTCTTATAACCTCTATTTGTTCTTCTCTTTGCCGCCGCGGCACGGCCGTTTTCGGCAAGAAAATTTTTTTCAGCGTTTTTTTCCCCGTTGTGCGAAAATCGAGAAGTCAGGTTTTTTCTGTGGATATTTTGCGGGCATACTGTGCGGTTAAAATTTGTGCGGTAGTTTATGAAAAATGTTAAAGAGCCACACTTTTTTTGAGGATTTCTGCTGAAAACGTGTCCTGGATCAAAAAAATACCCCTAGGTAGTGAGTGGAACAACAGGGAATACCTGAGAGAATGATATAGTAAAACTGAAATGTGCATATTGGTTGATATCTATCTGTTTCTACACAGCAAATGACTGACACGATTTAGCCTGGAAGCTGGCGCATGAAATGTTAATTAAATGATACGTATGTAAACTAATGTGTAGATACTTTTGTCAAAGTTGACAAAAGGTTATAGAAAGGAGTAAAAAGCCCACAGTAAAAACGCTGCTTAACGCATTGTAATAATAGCAGTTAGTTTTTTGTGGTTATTTATCCTTCCCTTAAATCGATGTGGTGCGCTAACTGCCGTGATAAGAGCAGAATGTTCGACGCCACTTTTGATGAGTAAGCAAAGAGTATGTCAACAACCACTGAAGTTATCGCTCATCACTGGGCATTCGCCGTATTTCTTGTCGTGGCCATCGGGCTGTGCGGCCTCATGCTGCTGGGCGCGTATTTCCTGGGCGGGAGAGCCCGTGCGCGTGCCAAAAACACCCCGTTTGAATCCGGTATCGACTCGGTCGGTTCAGCGCGTATGCGCCTGTCCGCCAAGTTCTATCTGGTCGCCATGTTCTTCGTTATTTTCGATGTAGAAGCCTTGTATCTCTATGCCTGGTCGGTCTCGATTCGCGAGAGCGGCTGGGTGGGCTTTATCGAAGCCGCCATTTTCATTTTGGTGCTACTGGCCGGTCTGGTTTATCTGGTGCGCATCGGCGCATTGGACTGGACGCCTGCTCGCTCCAAGCGTCAGGTTAAACCAAGCACGATCACTAACACCAACCGTCATCCGCAGTAGTTATTTGTGGTTAAAAACGAGGCATTAAGATGGACTATACGCTCACCCGCATAGACCCGAACGGTGAGAACGACCGTTACCCCCTGCAGAAACAGGAGATCGTCGCCGATCCTCTGGAACAACAGGTTCACCGCACGGTTTACATGGGTAAACTCGAACATGCATTGCATGACATGGTGAACTGGGGGCGTAAAAACTCTCTTTGGCCGTATAACTTCGGCCTTTCGTGCTGTTATGTGGAGATGGTGACCTCGTTTACCGCCGTTCATGACGTTGCGCGTTTTGGTGCGGAAGTGCTGCGCGCTTCCCCGCGTCAGGCCGACTTTATGGTGGTGGCGGGGACCTGCTTCACCAAAATGGCCCCGGTCATCCAGCGCCTGTACGAGCAGATGCTTGAGCCGAAATGGGTGATCTCCATGGGCGCCTGCGCCAACTCCGGCGGCATGTACGATATCTATTCCGTGGTGCAGGGCGTGGACAAGTTCCTGCCGGTCGACGTGTACATCCCGGGCTGTCCGCCGCGTCCGGAAGCTTACATGCAGGCGCTGCTGCTGCTGCAGGAATCCATCGGGAAAGAGCGTCGTCCGCTGTCGTGGGTGGTTGGCGATCAGGGCGTATATCGCGCCAACATGCAGTCGGAAAGAGAACGCAAGCACGGCGAGCGTATCGCAGTCACCAATCTGCGCACGCCTGACGAAGTTTAAGACGTTCATTTAACGTCCATCTTAATACGCTATTGGTAAACACAGCGAAAGTTAAGCTTGCAGCGATTTGACCCTTCAGTGTGGTGAAAAAATATTATGACAGATTCAACGACGCACGACGCTCTGCCTGACTGGCAAACCCGCGATCACCAAGGCGATCCGGTGATTGGCGAACTGCGCAACCGTTTTGGGCCGGAAGCCTTTACTGTTCAAGCAACGCGTACCGGTATGCCCGTGGTATGGGTCAAGCGTGAACAGCTCCTGGAAGTAATGACGTTCCTCAGAAAACAGCCGAAGCCGTATGTCATGCTGTTCGACCTGCATGGCGTTGACGAGCGTCTGCGCACGCACCGCCAGGGTCTGCCTGCCGCGGATTTTTCTGTTTTCTATCATCTGATTTCCATCGAACGCAACCGCGATATCATGCTGAAGGTGGCGCTGTCTGAAAAAGACCTGCACGTGCCTACCGCGACCAAGGTGTTCCCGAACGCCAACTGGTACGAGCGTGAGACCTGGGAGATGTTCGGCATCACCTTCGACGGCCACCCGCACCTGACGCGCATCATGATGCCGCAGACCTGGGAAGGCCACCCGCTGCGTAAAGACTACCCGGCGCGCGCGACTGAATTCGACCCGTTCGTTCTGACCAAGCAGAAAGAAGATCTGGAGATGGAGTCGCTGACCTTCAAGCCGGAAGAGTGGGGCATGAAGCGCGGCAACGAGAACGAGGACTACATGTTCCTCAACCTCGGCCCGAACCACCCGTCGGCGCACGGCGCCTTCCGTATTATCCTGCAGCTGGACGGCGAAGAAATCGTCGACTGCGTGCCGGATATCGGCTACCACCACCGCGGTGCGGAAAAGATGGGCGAGCGCCAGTCCTGGCACAGCTACATTCCGTACACCGACCGTATCGAATACCTGGGCGGCTGCGTTAACGAAATGCCGTACGTGCTGGCGGTGGAAAAACTGGCGGGCATCAAGGTGCCTGAGCGCGTCGACACCATCCGCGTGATGCTGTCCGAACTGTTCCGCATCAACAGCCACCTGCTGTATATCAGCACCTTCATTCAGGACGTCGGCGCCATGACGCCGGTGTTCTTCGCCTTCACCGACCGTCAGAAAATCTATGACCTGGTGGAAGCCATCACCGGTTTCCGTATGCACCCGGCCTGGTTCCGCATCGGCGGCGTGGCGCATGACCTGCCGCGCGGCTGGGATCGCCTGCTGCGCGAGTTCCTGGAGTGGATGCCGAAGCGTCTGGACTCCTACGTCAAGGCGGCGCTGAAAAACACCATTCTGAAGGGCCGTTCCGTCGGCGTGGCGGCGTATAACGCCAAAGACGCGCTGGACTGGGGCGTTACCGGCGCCGGCCTGCGCGCCACCGGCATCGAGTTTGACGTGCGTAAATGGCGTCCGTACTCCGGCTATGAAAACTTTGACTTTGACGTGCCGGTCGGCGACGGCGTCAGCGACTGCTACAGCCGCGTGATGCTGAAGGTCGAGGAGCTGCGCCAGAGCCTGCGCATCCTCGAGCAGTGCCTGAACAACATGCCGGAAGGCCCGTTCAAGGCCGATCACCCGCTGACGACGCCGCCGCCGAAAGAGCGCACGTTGCAGCACATTGAAACGCTGATCACCCACTTCCTGCAGGTTTCCTGGGGCCCGGTGATGCCAGCGAACGAATCATTCCAGATGATTGAAGCCACCAAAGGGATCAACAGCTACTACCTGACCAGCGACGGCAGCACCATGAGCTACCGCACCCGGGTACGTACGCCAAGCTTTGCGCACCTGCAGCAGATCCCGTCGGTTATCCGCGGCAGCCTGGTTTCCGACCTGATTGTCTATCTGGGTAGTATCGATTTTGTAATGTCAGATGTGGACCGCTAACTATGCATGATCAAAAAGATAATCACGTGAGTCACCATGTGCCTGAACCTGTCGACGCGGCCGCGCCAGCGAGCGGCGTTGAGGCGTTTGAGCTGAGTGCAGCGGAGCGTGATGCGATTGAGCATGAAAAGCACCATTACGAAGATCCGCGCGCCGCTTCCATTGAAGCGCTGAAAATTGTGCAGAAGCAGCGCGGCTGGGTACCGGATGGGGCGATTTATGCCATCGCGGAAGTGCTGGGCATTCCTGCCAGCGACGTAGAAGGCGTTGCCACGTTCTACAGCCAGATTTTCCGTCAGCCGGTAGGACGTCACGTGATTCGCTACTGTGACAGCGTGGTATGTCACATCACCGGTTACCAGGGCATTCAGGCCGCGATTGAGAAGAAGCTGAACATCAAGCCGGGTCAAACCACCGGCGATGGCCGTTTCACGCTGCTGCCGACCTGCTGTCTGGGCAACTGCGACAAAGGGCCGACCATGATGATTGATGAGGACACTCACAGTCAGCTGAAGCCGGAAGATATCGATAATCTGCTGGAGCAGTACCAATGATCAAAGACATTGTACGCACTCCCGAGATGCATCCGTTGACCTGGCGTTTGCGCGACGACAAACAGCCGGTGTGGCTGGATGAATACCGCAGCAAAAACGGCTACGCGGGAGCGGAAAAGGCCATCAAAGGCATGGCGCCGGATGAAATCGTCAGCCTGGTCAAAGACTCCGGCCTGAAAGGGCGCGGCGGCGCGGGCTTCTCCACCGGTCTGAAGTGGAGCCTGATGCCGAAAGACGAATCCATGAACATCCGCTACCTGCTGTGCAACGCCGATGAGATGGAGCCGGGCACCTATAAGGACCGCCTGCTGATGGAGCAGCTGCCGCACCTGCTGGTGGAAGGCATGCTGATCTCCGCCTTTGCGCTCAAGGCTTACCGCGGCTACATCTTCCTGCGCGGCGAATACGTCGAGGCGGCGGAGCGTCTGCGCCGCGCCATCGCCGAAGCCACCGAAGCGGGCTATCTGGGTAAAAACATTATGGGCAGCGGCTTCGATTTCGAGCTGTTCGTCCACACCGGCGCCGGCCGCTATATCTGCGGTGAAGAGACGGCGCTGATCAACTCGCTGGAAGGCCGCCGCGCCAACCCGCGCTCCAAGCCGCCATTCCCGGCCTCCGCCGGCGTCTGGGGCAAGCCGACCTGCGTTAACAACGTGGAAACGCTGTGCAACGTGCCGGCGATTCTGGCCAACGGCGTGGAGTGGTACACCGGCATTTCCGGCAGCGAAGACAAAGGCACCAAGCTGATGGGCTTCTCCGGCCGGGTGAAAAACCCGGGCGTCTGGGAGCTGCCGTTCGGCACCACCGCACGCGAAATTCTGGAAGATTACGCCGGCGGCATGCGCGACGGCCTGAAATTCAAAGCCTGGCAGCCGGGCGGGGCGGGGACCGACTTCCTGACCGCCGACCACCTCGATCTGCCGATGGAATACGGCGCGATCGGCAAGGCCGGCAGCCGTCTGGGCACCGCGCTGGCGATGGCGGTGGACCACGAAATCGGCATGGTTTCCCTGGTGCGCAACCTGGAAGAGTTCTTCGCACGCGAGTCCTGCGGCTGGTGTACGCCGTGCCGCGACGGCCTGCCGTGGAGCGTGAAAATCCTGCGTGCGCTGGAAAAAGGCGAAGGGCAGCCGGGGGATATTGAAACCCTGGAACAGCTGTGCCGCTTCCTTGGCCCGGGTAAAACCTTCTGCGCACACGCGCCGGGCGCCGTAGAGCCGCTGCAAAGCGCAATTAAATATTTCCGTGACGAGTTTGAAGCCGGTATCGCCGTACAGCATTTCAGCAATGCGCATGCCATCGGCGGTATTCAGGCCAACAACTTGTTGAAGCAACGCTGGTAAGCCCGCTTTTAGCCCGGCGTATTTCGCGGACGGCCACTCATGGCGCCGCCGGAAAATACGCGGGATAACAGAATTTTTGATTAACGCCTGCCGCAAAGCAGGCCATTTGGAAGCATGCTGACTATGGCTACGATTCATGTAGACGGCAAAGAATACGACGTTGACGGAGCAGACAACCTGTTGCAGGCCTGTCTCTCCCTCGGCCTCGATATTCCTTACTTTTGCTGGCACCCGGCGCTGGGAAGCGTCGGCGCTTGCCGCCAATGTGCGGTTAAGCAGTACCAAAACGCGGAAGACACGCGCGGCCGTTTGGTGATGTCCTGTATGACGCCGGCGTCTGATGGCACCTTTATCTCCATCGATGACGACGAAGCCAAACAGTTCCGCGAAAGCGTGGTTGAGTGGCTGATGACCAACCACCCGCACGACTGTCCGGTGTGTGAAGAGGGCGGCAACTGTCATTTGCAGGATATGACGGTAATGACCGGCCACAGCTTCCGCCGCTACCGCTTCACCAAACGCACCCACCAGAACCAGGAGCTGGGGCCGTTTATCTCCCATGAGATGAACCGCTGCATCGCCTGCTACCGCTGCGTGCGTTACTACAAAGACTATGCCGACGGCACCGATTTCGGTGTCTACGGCGCGCACGACAACGTCTACTTCGGCCGCCCGGAAAGCGGCACGCTGGAAAGCGAGTTCTCCGGCAACCTGGTGGAAGTGTGCCCGACCGGCGTCTTTACCGACAAAACCCACTCCGAACGCTACAACCGTAAGTGGGACATGCAGTTTGCGCCAAGCATCTGCCAGCAGTGCAGCATCGGCTGTAACACCAGCCCGGGCGAGCGCTATGGCGAGCTGCGCCGTATCGAAAACCGTTACAACGGCAGCGTAAACCACTACTTCCTGTGCGACCGCGGCCGCTTCGGCTATGGCTACGTCAACCTGAAGGATCGTCCGCGTCAGCCGCAGCAGCTGCGCGGCAATGACTGGATTGCGCTGAACGCCGAACAGGCGATGGAAGGGGCGGCGGATATTCTGCGCCAGGCCAAGAAAACCATCGGCATCGGCTCGCCGCGCGCCAGCCTGGAAAGCAACTTCGCGCTGCGTGAGCTGGTCGGCGCCGAGAACTTCTATACCGGTATCGCGCAGGCGGAACAGCAGCGTCTGGAACTGATGCTCAACGTGCTGAAAAACAGCGGCGTACATACGCCGGCGCTGCGTGAAATCGAAGAGTACGACGCGGTGCTGGTGCTGGGCGAAGACCTGACGCAGACCGGCGCGCGCATTGCGCTGTCGGTGCGTCAGGCGGTGAAAGGCAAAGCCCGGGCGATGGCGGCGGCGCAGCGCGTGGCCGACTGGCAGATCGCGGCGGTGCAGAACATCGGCCAGCATGCCAAATACCCGCTGTTCGTCACCAACGTCGACAGCACCCGTCTGGATGATATCGCCGCCTGGAACTACCGTGCACCGGTGGATGAGCAGGCGCGCCTCGGCTTCGCCATCGCGCACGCGCTGGACGCGGCTTCGCCGGCGGTTGACGGCCTGACGGACGATCTGCACAAGAAAGTCGATATTATCGTGCAGGCGCTGACCGGCGCGCGTAAACCGCTGATCGTGACCGGCAGCAGCGCCGGCAGCGAAGCGATGATCGAAGCGGCGGCCAACATCGCCACCGCGCTGAAGGGCCGTGGTTCCGAGGTGGGCATCACCCTGGTGGCCGGCGCCGCCAACAGCCTGGGTCTGGCGATGATCGGCGGCGGTTCGCTCGATCGCGCGCTGGAACAGCTGGCGAGCGGCCAGGCCGACACCGCCATCGTGATGGAGAACGATCTGTACCGTCACGCCGCGGCGGACAAGATCGACGCCGCACTCGCCAAGGTCAGCAACCTGATCGTGGCCGATCATCAGCGCACCGCGATTATGGATAAAGCCAGCCTGATTCTGTCAGCCGCCAGCTTTGCCGAAAGCGACGGTACGCTGGTTAACCAGGAAGGCCGCGCGCAGCGCTTCTTCCAGGTGTACGATCCGGCTTACTACGACGACGCCAAAAACAACGTGCGGACGGAAATTCTGGAGAGCTGGCGCTGGATGCACTCGCTGCACTCCACCTACACCAGCCGCCACGTGGACTGGACCCAGCTTGACGACGTGATCGAAGCCTGCGTCGAGGCGCTGCCGCAGCTGCAGGGCATCAAGGATGCCGCGCCGGACGCCAGCTTCCGCATCCGTGGGCAGAAACTGGCGCGTTCACCGCACCGTTACAGCGGCCGCACCGCGATGCGCGCCAATATCAGCGTGCACGAACCGCGTCAGCCGCAGGATAAAGACACCATGTTCGCCTTCTCCATGGAAGGGAACAACAGCCCGCTGGCCGACCGCCAGCAGATCCCGTTCGCCTGGTCGCCAGGCTGGAACTCACCGCAGGCGTGGAACAAATTCCAGGCCGAGGTCGGGGGCAAGCTGCGTCACGGCGATCCGGGCGTGCGCCTGATCGAAGCAGGGGAGGGCAGCCTCGGCTACTTCGCCAACGTGCCGGCCGCATTCCGTGCGGAAGGCTGGCAGGTGGCGCCGTATTACCACCTGTTCGGCAGCGACGAAATGTCGCAGCGCTCCGAGGTGATCCAGCAGCGTATGCCGGCGGCCTATGCGATGGTTAACCCGGCCGACGCCGCGCGTCTGGGCGTTAACGAAGGGGCATTGGTGGAGTTCAGCTGTGCGGGCCAGACGCTGCGTCTGCCGGTGCGCCTGAGTGAAACCCTGACCCAGGGCCAGGTTGGTTTGCCGCTCGGCTTGCCAGGGATCCCGCCGGTGCTGGCGGGTGCGAAGGTTGAAAATCTGCGGGAGGCGGCACGATGAGCTGGTTTACCCCTGAGGTGATCGAAATATTGATCGCCGTGTTGAAAGCGGTCGTGATCCTGCTGGTCGTGGTCGCCTGCGGGGCGTTCATGAGCTTCGGCGAACGCCGTCTGCTCGGCCTGTTCCAGAACCGTTACGGGCCAAACCGTGTCGGCTGGGGCGGCTCGCTGCAGCTGGTCGCCGACATGATCAAAATGTTCTTTAAGGAAGACTGGGTTCCGACCTTCTCCGACCGGGTGATCTTCACCCTGGCGCCGATGATCGCCTTTACTTCCTTGCTGCTGGCATTCGCCATCGTTCCGGTCAGCCCGACCTGGGCGGTGGCCGATCTCAACATCGGTATTCTGTTCTTCCTGATGCTGGCCGGCCTGGCGGTATACGCCGTGCTGTTCGCCGGCTGGTCGAGCAACAACAAATACTCGCTGTTGGGGGCGATGCGTGCCTCGGCGCAAACCCTGAGCTACGAAGTGTTCATCGGCCTGTCGCTGATGGGGGTTGTGGCGCAGGCGGGTTCATTCAACATGCAGGACATCGTTGAATCACAGGCTCACGTCTGGAATGTCATCCCGCAATTCTTTGGTTTCGTGACCTTTGCGATTGCCGGCGTGGCGGTGTGTCACCGTCACCCGTTTGACCAGCCGGAAGCGGAGCAGGAGCTGGCCGACGGCTACCACATTGAATATTCCGGTATGAAATTCGGTCTGTTCTTCGTGGGGGAATATATCGGCATCGTGACCGTTTCCGCCCTGATTGTGACGTTGTTCTTCGGCGGTTGGCAGGGGCCATTCCTGCCGCCGTTCATCTGGTTCGCGCTGAAAACGGCCTTCTTCATGATGATGTTCATCCTGATCCGCGCCGCGCTGCCGCGTCCGCGCTATGACCAGGTGATGTCATTCGGCTGGAAAGTCTGCCTGCCGCTGACGCTGCTGAACCTGCTGGCGACCGCCGCAGTTATTTTGTACAACGCTCAATAAGGGGTGAATAAACCATGACATTGAAAGAGTTAGTGGTTGGTTTCGGCACCCAGGTACGCAGTATTTGGATGATTGGCATGCACGCCTTCGCCAAACGCGAAACCCGGATGTATCCGGAAGAAGAGGTTTACCTGCCGCCGCGCTACCGTGGCCGCATCGTGCTGACGCGCGATCCGGACGGCGAAGAGCGCTGCGTTGCCTGTAACCTGTGTGCGGTTGCCTGCCCGGTCGGCTGTATTTCGCTGCAAAAGGCAGAGCAGAAAGACGGCCGCTGGTATCCGGAGTTCTTCCGCATCAACTTCTCGCGCTGCATTTTCTGCGGCCTGTGCGAAGAAGCCTGCCCGACCACCGCAATCCAGCTGACGCCGGATTTCGAACTGGGCGAGTTCAAGCGCCAGGATCTGGTGTATGAGAAAGAAGATCTGTTGATCTCGGGCCCGGGTAAATATCCGGAATATAACTTCTACCGGATGGCCGGTATGGCGATCGACGGCAAAGCGAAAGGCGAAGCCGAAAACGAAGCCAAGCCGATCGACGTGAAAAGCCTGTTGCCGTAAGGAGCCAGCAAGCATGGAAATTGCATTTTATCTGGCAGGTTTGATTGCGATTCTCGCGACGCTTCGCGTGATTTCGCATACCAATCCTGTGCATGCGCTGCTGTATTTAATCGTCTCACTGTTGGCGATCTCGGCAGTCTTTTTCTCACTGGGCGCCTATTTTGCCGCCGCGCTGGAAATCATCGTCTACGCCGGCGCCATTATGGTGCTGTTCGTCTTCGTGGTGATGATGCTGAACCTCGGCAACGCGGTGCAGCAGCAGGAGCGCGAATGGCTGAAGCCGTCGGTGTGGATTGGCCCCGGCCTGATGTCGCTGGTGTTGCTGGTGGTGCTGGTTATCGCCATCCGCAGCGTCTCCGACCAGGGGATCAGCGGCGAGATGGTCGACGCCAAGGCGGTCGGCATCAGCCTGTTCGGCCCTTACGTCCTGGCGGTGGAGCTGGCTTCAATGCTGCTGCTGGCCGGTCTGGTGGTTGCCTTCCATATTGGCCGTGAGCACAAGCCGGGCGAAGTGCTGAGCAGCGCCCCGGCGAGCAGCGAAATGGCGAAAAGAAAATCGGAGGAGCAAGCATGATCCCTCTTCAACATGGGCTGATTCTGGCGGCGATTCTGTTCGTACTCGGGCTGACCGGGTTGCTGATCCGTCGTAACCTGCTGTTTATGCTGATCAGTCTGGAAGTGATGATCAACGCCGCGGCGTTGGCGTTTATCGTGGCGGGAAGCTACTGGGGTCAGGCGGACGGGCAGGTGATGTATATCCTGGCCATCAGCCTGGCGGCGGCGGAGGCCAGTATCGGCCTGGCGCTGTTGCTGCAGCTCTATCGTCGTCGTCATACCCTGAATATTGATACTGTCAGTGAGATGCGCGGATGAACCTATTATATTTAACTATTCTGCTGCCGCTGATCGGGTTCCTGCTGCTGGCGTTCTCCCGCGGCCGCTGGTCTGAAAATACGGCGGCGACCGTCGGCGTCAGTTCTATCGGCCTGGCGGCGGTAGTCACCCTTTATGCGGCGCTGGATTTCTTCAGCCAGAAAGCCGCCGGCGTACAGCTGTTTGAGCAGCACCTGTGGACCTGGATGACGGTCGGCAACTTCAACATCGACGTGACGCTGGTGCTGGACGGCCTGTCGCTGACCATGCTGTCGGTGGTCACCGGCGTCGGCTTCTTCATCCACATGTTCGCCTCCTGGTACATGCGCGGTGAAGAGGGCTACTCGCGCTTCTTCGCCTACACCAACCTGTTTATCGCCAGCATGGTGGTTCTGGTACTGGCGGACAACCTGCTGCTGATGTACCTGGGTTGGGAAGGCGTGGGCCTGTGCAGCTACCTGCTGATCGGCTTCTACTACAAAGATCCGGCCAACGGCGCGGCGGCGATGAAAGCCTTTATCGTTACCCGCGTGGGCGACGTGTTCCTGGCCTTTGCGCTGTTTATCCTGTACCACGAACTGGGCACGCTGAACTTCCGCGAGCTGATGGTGCTGGCGCCGCAGAAACTGGCGATGGGCGACACCGCCATTACCTGGGCGACCCTGATGCTGCTGGGCGGCGCGGTCGGTAAATCGGCGCAGCTGCCGCTGCAGACCTGGCTGGCGGACGCGATGGCCGGCCCGACGCCGGTATCGGCGCTGATCCACGCCGCCACCATGGTGACCGCGGGCGTCTACCTGATTGCCCGTACGCACGGCCTGTTCCTGATGGCGCCGGAAGTGCTGAACCTGGTGGGCATCGTCGGTGCGGTAACCCTGCTGCTGGCCGGCTTCGCCGCGCTGGTGCAGACCGACATCAAACGCGTGCTGGCCTACTCCACCATGAGCCAGATCGGCTATATGTTCCTGGCGCTGGGCGTACAGGCCTGGGACGCGGCGATCTTCCACCTGATGACCCACGCGTTCTTCAAGGCGCTGCTGTTCCTGTCGTCCGGTTCGGTGATCCTGGCCTGCCACCACGAGCAGAACATCTTCAAGATGGGCGGCCTGCGTAAGAGCATTCCGCTGGTGTACGTCTGCTTCCTGGTGGGCGGCGCGGCGCTGTCGGCGCTGCCGCTGTTGACCGCCGGCTTCTTCAGTAAGGATGAGATCCTGGCCGGGGCGATGGCCAACGGCCATATCAACCTGATGATCGCCGGTCTGGTCGGCGCGTTTATGACCTCACTGTATACCTTCCGCATGATCTTCATCGTGTTCCACGGTAAAGAGCAGATTAAAGCGCATGCGGGCAAGGGCATCACTCACCATCTGCCGCTGCTGGTTCTGCTGGTGCTGTCCACCTTCGTCGGCGCGATGATTGTGCCGCCGCTGCAGGGCGTACTGCCGGCGACGACCGAACTGGCGCACGGCAGCGTGCTGCAGCTTGAAATCACCTCCGGTGTGGTGGCGGTTATCGGCATTCTGCTGGCTGCGGCGCTGTGGCTGGGCAAACGTCGCCTGGTCAGCAGCGTGGCCGCCAGCGCGCCGGGCCGTTTCTTCTCGACCTGGTGGTTCCATGCCTGGGGCTTCGACTGGCTGTATGACAAAGTGTTCGTCAAACCTTATCTGGGCGTCGCGCGTCTGCTGCAAAGCGATCCGCTGAACAGCCTGATGAACATTCCGGCGGTGTTCTCCCGCTGGGGCAACCGCGGTCTGACGGTCAGTGAAAACGGACAGGTGCGCTGGTATATCGCGTCTATGGGTGTGGGTGCAGTGGTCGTATTGGCGCTGTTGATTTTGGTTTAACTGAATAATTTAAACAGACGTAATTTCGGGTTCGGCCCTTGATGCTCAAGGGCCAGATAAATGTTTTAGATTATTCATATTAGGGACACAAAACGCCATGCTATTACCTTGGCTAATTCTTATCCCCTTTATCGGCGGCCTGCTGAGCTGGCAGTTCGAGCGTTTCGGCACCAAGGTGCCGCGCTGGATCGCGTTGATTACAATGGGGCTGACACTGGCGCTCTCGCTGCAACTGTGGCTGCAGGGCGGCTATACCTTGACCACGCCGCAGGGCATTCCGCAGTGGCAGGAAGAGTACCTGCGCTCGTGGATCCCGCGCTTCGGCATCAACATTCACCTGGCGCTGGACGGTCTGTCGCTGCTGATGGTGGTGCTGACCGGCCTGCTGGGCGTGCTGGCGATCCTCTGTTCCTGGCGTGAAATTCAGAAGTATCAGGGGTTCTTCCACCTGAACCTGCTGTGGATCCTGGGCGGTGTTATCGGCGTGTTCCTCGCTATCGACATGTTCCTGTTCTTCTTCTTCTGGGAAATGATGTTGGTGCCGATGTACTTCCTGATCGCGCTGTGGGGCCACAAGGCGTCGGACGGTAAAACCCGCATCACCGCGGCCACCAAGTTCTTCATCTATACCCAGGCCAGCGGTCTGGTGATGCTGATTGCGATTCTGGGCCTGGTCTTCGTGCACTACAACGCCACCGGCGTCTGGACCTTCAGCTATGAAGATCTGCTGAAAACGCCGATGTCGCACAACGTGGAATACCTGCTGATGCTGGGCTTCTTCATCGCCTTTGCGGTGAAAATGCCGGTGGTGCCGCTGCATGGCTGGCTGCCGGACGCGCACAGCCAGGCGCCGACCGCCGGTTCCGTTGACCTCGCGGGCATTCTGTTGAAAACCGCGGCCTACGGCCTGCTGCGTTTCAGCCTGCCGCTGTTCCCGGAAACCTCCGCCGAGTTTGCACCGATCGCCATGTGGCTGGGCGTTATCGGCATCTTCTACGGCGCCTGGATGGCGTTCGCGCAGACCGATATCAAGCGCCTGATCGCTTACACCTCGGTGTCCCACATGGGCTTCGTGCTGATTGCCATCTACACCGGCAGCCAGCTGGCTTACCAGGGCGCGGTGATTCAGATGATTGCGCACGGCCTGTCCGCGGCCGGTATGTTCATTATCTGCGGCCAGCTGTATGAGCGTCTGCATACCCGTGATATGCGCCAGATGGGCGGTCTGTGGGGACGTATCAAATACATTCCCGCGCTGTCGCTGTTCTTCGCGGTCGCTACGCTGGGGATGCCGGGCACCGGTAACTTCGTCGGCGAATTTATGATCCTGTTCGGCAGCTTCCAGGTGGTGCCGGTGATCACCGTGATCTCTACCTTCGGTCTGGTGTTTGCTTCGGTTTACTCGCTGATCATGATGCAGCGCGCCTATTACGGCACGCCAAAATCTGACCAGCCGTTGCCGGGCATGACCGCACGCGAACTGTTCATCATTCTGCTGCTGGTGGTACTGCTGGTGCTGCTGGGCGTGTATCCGCAGCCGATTCTGGATACCTCTGCTGCCGCAATGAGCAACGTGCAACACTGGTTTGGTTCGTCAGTTTCTGCAATTTCAACAACAAGGCCGTAATTCGCCATGACAATAACTCCTCAACAACTGATCGCACTGTTGCCGCTGTTGATCGTCGGATTGACGG
This sequence comes from Serratia rubidaea, assembly GCF_016026735.1. Lineage (NCBI taxonomy): Bacteria > Pseudomonadati > Pseudomonadota > Gammaproteobacteria > Enterobacterales > Yersiniaceae > Serratia > Serratia rubidaea. The sequence goes on along the minus strand of NZ_CP065640.1, from coordinate 4,890,211 downwards.
TGGTGGTTGTGATGCTAGGCATTGCGTGGCGACGCGACCACTTTATCAACGCGACCCTGACCGTGATCGGTCTTAACCTGGCGCTGCTTTCGCTGTACTTTGTCGGCCAGGCTGGCCCGATGGACGTTACCCCGCTGCTGCGGGTTGACGGTTACTCCATGTTCTACACCGGGCTGGTGCTGCTGGCGAGTCTGGCGACCTGCACCTTCGCCTATCCTTGGCTGGTCGGTTATCCGGACAACCGTGAAGAGTTCTATCTGCTGGTGCTGATTGCCGCAATGGGCGGCATTCTGCTGGCGAGCGCCAACCATCTGGCCTCGCTGTTCCTGGGGATTGAGCTGATCTCGCTGCCGCTGTTCGGCCTGGTGGGCTACGCCTACCGCCAGAAGCGTCCGCTGGAAGCGGCCATCAAGTACATGCTGCTGTCAGCCGCCGCCTCCAGCTTCCTGCTGTTCGGCATGGCGCTGCTGTATGCGGAATCCGGCACGCTGGCGCTGTCCGGCCTCGGCAAGAGCCTCGGTGAAAACATGATGCACCAGCCGCTGGTTCTGGCCGGTATGGGCATGATGATCGTCGGCCTGGGCTTCAAGCTGTCGCTGGTGCCGTTCCAGCTGTGGACGCCGGATGTGTATCAGGGGGCGCCTGCGCCGGTTTCCACCTTCCTGGCCACCGCCAGCAAAATCGCCATTTTTGCGGTGGTGATGCGTCTGTTCCTGTACGCGCCGGCGGCCGACAGCGAAGCGCTGCGTACGGTGCTGGCGATTATCGCCTTCTGCTCCATCCTGTTCGGTAACCTGATGGCGATCAGCCAGACCAATATCAAGCGTCTGCTGGGCTACTCTTCTATCGCTCACCTGGGCTACCTGCTGGTGGCGCTGATTGCGGTGCAGACGCACCAGCTGTCGCTGGAAACCGTCGGCGTTTATATGGCCGGTTATCTGTTCAGCAGCCTGGGCGCCTTCGGCGTAGTCAGCCTGATGTCCAGCCCGTACAGCGGGCCGGATGCGGACTCGCTGTTCTCCTACCGCGGTCTGTTCTGGCATAAGCCGATTCTGTCGGCGGTGATGACGGTGATGATGCTGTCGCTGGCCGGTATTCCGATGACGCTGGGCTTTATCGGTAAGTTCTTCGTGATCGCGATGGGCGTCAGCGCGCACCTGTGGTGGCTGACCGGTGCGGTGGTGGTGGGCAGCGCCATTGGCCTGTACTACTACCTGCGCGTGACCGTCAGCCTGTACCTCAACGCGCCGGAAACGCTGTCGCGCGATACGCCGCGCAACTGGGCGCTGACCGCCGGCGGGGTGGTGGTGCTGATCTCCGCCGCGCTGGTGCTGGTGCTGGGTATCTATCCGCAGCCGCTGATTACGCTGGTGCAGATGGCGCAGCCGCTGTTCTGATTGCGTTGTTAACGTCAAAAAGGTCGCCGCGGCGACCTTTTTTTATGCCTGCAGTAATTACTGCGGACAGTTCTGAAATGCGGTTTCCAGCGCCTGCACCACCGCGCGCACCCGCGCGGCGCGCTGCAGATCGGGGTGCAGCACCAGCCAGATATCGACCCAGTCCTGGTTCTCCGGCAGCACCCGCACCAGATCGGGATCGTTATCCGCCAGGAACGAAGAGAGCAGGCCGATGCCGAGGCCGCTGCGGGTGGCGGAGCGCAGCAGCAGCTGCGAGTTACACTGCAGCACCACGTTCGGGTCGATCAGGGCTTCGCCGCAGAAGTTGCTCCAGTGGCGCGGCACCAGTTCGCGCGGGAACATCAGCAGATTGTGGCCGCGCAGGTGCTCGCCCTTGGCCGGCATGCCGTGCACGTCCAGATAGTGTTGCGTGGCGTACAGCCCCATCTCAATGGTCGCCAGCCGTTTGATAATCAGTTCGTCGGACTCCGGCCGCGCGCCGCGGATCGCCAGATCGGCGCCGCGGTAAGAGATATCAGAAATATTCACCGCGGTCAGCAGCGTCACGGTGATCTGCGGATGCTGTTCGCGCAGGCTGCGCAGCGCCGGGATAACGAAGGCTTCGGCCATGGTGTCGGTAGTGGCGATGCGCACATTGCCGCACAGGCTTTCGTCGCCGCTGGTCGCCTTGCGGGCGATGGCCTGCACGGCGTTTTCCATATTCTCTACGTCCGCCAGCATCTCTTCGCCCAGCGGGCTGAGGGAGAACGCCTTGGGAGTACGGATAAACAGCTTGGAGCCGAGGGACTCCTCAAAGGCGGAAATACGGCGTCCGACGGTGGCCTGGTCGACGTGTAGCTCATTTGCGGCCTTACGTAAAGTACCGCAGCGGGCTACGGCGAGGAAAAAGCGTGCATCATCCCAATTCATCAACGACTTCCTTCTTTGAGAGCGGCGGGATGCCACAGGGGGTTGTATTGGCTTATCCGTGTTGCAATGGGGGTTGCGCTAAAAATGAGTCACCCGTATCATAATTATCTATTATGTTTTATGGTATAAAAAAATGCATCATTGTGAAGCAATTTTGCATCTTTATTTTTACCTGCCGAACTTTATGCTAACGGATGCGCTGGCGTGATCTACCGCACAGTTCATCGTCGGCGACTCATTGGAGCCAGTCTCGATAGGCGGCAGCGCCTGGTGGAGATGCGCTCGACTCTCTATTGTGACTGGACATTAAACATGGCGTCTCACGCAGAAAATACGTGCGTTCCCGCAGCGGTGGCTAACGCGGGTGCGATCGCAGGCGGCTTCCCGGCCGCCGCCAAACCCGCGCTACACGGTAATAACGCCGACGTCATTATCCAGACGCTCGCCGAGCGCGGCATTCAGCATATCTTCTTGGTGCCGGGCAAACTGATCTATCCATTGATTAAGTCTATTGACGGTTCCTCGATCGCCGGGATCGTCGCAGCCCATGAAACCGCCTGCGGCTTTATGGCCGACGGCTATGCGCGCGCCAGCGGCAACTTCGGCGTGTGTCTTGGCATCTCCGGGCCGGGCACCATGAACTTCCTGCCGGCGATGGCGGCGGCGCAGGCGGATAAAATTCCGGTGATGTATCTGGCCGGCGGTATCGCCACCTATCACGAGGCGCAGGGCGCGTTTCAGGACGGCAGCAACAGCGGCATTGATGAGCTGACCATTGTCAAACCGCTGCTGAGCAACGCGATTGAGGTGAAGCAGGCGCATACGCTGCGGCACGAGTTGCGCCGCAGCCTGTCATGCCTGAACGGCCAGCGGAAAGGGCGCACCTATTTGAGCGTACCGGTGGATATACAAAAACGTCCGGCGCAGGAATCTTCCTCACCGGGAGCATCGCGCCGCCGTGAAACGGCGATTGACCTGCCGGCGCTGGACGCGCTGCTGGATGATTACCTGCTGCGCGGCCTGAATATCGCCTGCCTGGCCGGCAGCCGGGTGAATAATCCGCAGGATGCCGATTTGCTGCGCCGGCTGGCGGAAAAGTATCACCTGCCGGTCGCCACCACGCTGGCGGGGAAGGGAGCGTTCCCGGAGGGGCATCCGCTGGCGCTGGGCCTGTACGGCTTCGCCGGCCATACCCGGGCGGTGGAAACCATCAATGGCGAAGAGGTCGATGTGCTGCTGGTGCTGGGGTGCGATCTGAACCAGCGCGACAGCCTGAACTGGCACCCGCAACTGCACGGCACCAAAACGCTGGTGGTGATTGATGAAGACTTCGACCAGATCAGCTCGCACTATCAGCCGGACGTGCAGATTTTCTCCAACCTGAGCGCCGCGCTGCAGCACCTGCTGGCGGCGGCTGATAGCAACGAGCCTCACCTGGCCTGCGTGAATAAGCTGCGTAGCCAGTGGATGGGGCACGTCAGCCAGCTGCCGCTGGAACAGCGACAGCCGGACCGTACGGCGCGTATGATGGCGGGGGAAAAGCATCTGTATCCCGGCGAGGTGGTGGAGCATTTGCGCAGCCGCACCGCCGCGGACGCCAATGTGGTGGTGGATTCCGGGGCGCACCGTATCTTTATGGCTCACCATTGGCAAAGCCACGGCGTTGGCGATTATCATACCTCCAGCGCGCTGGCGCCGATGGGCTGGGCGATTTGCGCCGGGATCGGCATCAAACTGGCGGCGCCGCAGCGTGACTGCCTGGTGGTGACCGGCGACGGCTGTATGCTGATGCACGGCATGGAGATTCAGACCGCCGCCCGCTACCGACTGAAAATGACCTTTTTGGTGATGAATAACTGCGCGCACGGCGCGATGCATATCGACACCCTGCAGCAGAGCGGCGTCGGCGAGGCGTATACCGCGCTGCCGTCGCATGACTGGCGGGCGTTTGCCGGCAGTCTGGGCGTGGCCGCCGCCAGGGCCGCCACGCTGGACGAGCTGGATGCGGCGCTGGCCGCCGCAGCGGCGCATGACGGGCCGTATCTGATTGAAATGATGGTAGGGAACCATCGGGCGCCCAATCGTTACTATGCCGAGAGCGTGGCGGAATATGAGCAACGCATCCGCGAACAATGATCGGGAGTATTTACGCGGTTTTATAAAATTGCGGAGTGATAACAATGATGTGTCGGTCGGGCGTAATGGCGGCCATGATGCTGGCCTGTATGAATGCGTTGGCGGAAGAGAGCCATGGCGAAGGGATTAATAAACAGACGTTGCTGAAGACGGAAAACTCCTGGGAAGGGACGCCGTACGGCCATTATCCCGCCGGCGCGCCGCAGATCACCATGCTGAAGGTGACGGTGGAGCCGAACCGGGTGCTGGCCTGGCATACGCACCCCTGCATCAGCGCGGTGCACATGACCGCGGGCAGCGTCTCGCTGACGGTGGCGAAGACCGGAGAAAAGCGAACCTTCCGCCAAGGCGATTCGTTCACCGATACGGTCGACATTGTCCATCAGGGGCAGGCAGGCGCGCAGGGGGCGGAGATGCTGGTGTTCTTTGCCTGTGCGGATAATCGCCCGCTGACCATCGCCGAGGCCAAATAACCGGCGGACTTATCAAGGCGGCGCGTTCGGCCGCGATTAACGGGGAATATATGGTTGCGTTATGGATGCTGGTGGCCAGCGTGTTTTTTGCGCTGATGGGCGCCAGTATAAAGCTGGCATCGGCGAAGGTCGGCTTTTTCGACATTATCTTTTACCGCTCGTTCGTCAATGTGCTGATCGTCGCCGCGTTGATTAAGATAAAGCGTCTCGGTTTCCGGACCCGGCATCTGGGGCTGCATATGAAACGCGCGGCGATTGGCAACGCGGCAATGTACTGCGGTTTCTATTCCCTGATCCATTTACCGATCGCCACCGCGACGACGCTGGGTTACACCAACCCGATTTTTCAATCGGTGATTACCTTTATCACCGCCAAGGGCCAGCTGACCGGCAAACTGCTGTTTTCGGTGCTGCTGGGTTTTGTCGGCATTTTGGTGCTGCTGCGGCCGGATATGCCGCACGGCGAGTATGCGGCCACGCTGATTGGTCTGCTGTCCGGCCTGCTGACCGCATTGGCCTATTTTAACGTGGGCAAACTGGTGCGCACCGGCGAGCCGGAACTGCGGGTGGTGTTCTATTTTTCACTGGTTGGTACGCTGGTGGGGCTGGTGATGGCCGGCGCGATCGGCTTTGCCGCGCTGGATGCCGTCACGTTACTGAATGTCTGTGCGATTGGCGTTTTCGGCAGCCTGGGGCAGATCACCATGACGCGCGCCTACGGCAGCGGTAACCCGGTGATTGTCAGCATTCTGTCCTACAGCACAATTATTTTCTCTACGCTGCTCGGCTATCTGATCTTTGATGAGAAACAGTCGTATATTGCCGCCGTTGGCATGGCGCTGATTATTCTTTCCGGCGGCCTGGCGATTTTGCGGCGCGCGCCGGCGAAGGTGCGCCGTCCGGCCGCGGCGGCGCAGGATTAAGCCTCCTCAACGGCCGGCGCTAAAGGCGATCTTTCTGCTTCGGCGCGCGATGATACGCGCGCCGTTTCACTATTTCATTTTTTTACTTTTATTTTTTTCACTTATTTTTAGCGTGTTAGCCGATAAATAACGGGAAATTTTATTTATCGCTTAGTCGATTCTCTTATATCCTTATGCGTAATTTATCCATCGCCAGGGCTAGGCTTATGCGTAACTAACAGTAATAATAGATACTTATAACGCATTCGTCTGATAGCTTACGAGAGTATATAACTGACGGCCGGTATGCATAATTGAATCACCCTGATGCATTCTTGGCTATTTTGGCGGTTATTCCTGAACGGTATGATAAACGCGTTTCCTGATACGTTTTGGTTTTCAGGAAGGGGTGTTTATTACGGCCAAAGGCCGCAAGTTTCAGGAGAAAGAGATGTCTGACGGAGTGGCCGTTGAAGAAGCCGCTAAAGTGAAATCGGGCGCGTCGCATTTTGCCATTTTGCTATTTTTGGCGCTGGCGTTAATGTCGGCACTATTAAATAGCAGTGCACCGACGCCGCTGTATCCGCTTTATCAACATGAGTTAGGTTTAACGTCAGTCAGCCTGACAATTATTTATGGTGCTTATGCCGGCGGCGTGCTGATCTCGCTGTTCGGCGTAGGCAATATGGCCGGCAAAGTTCGCGACCTGCGCAGCATGATTGTGCCGGCTTTGCTGGTGGTATTGGCCGGCGCGCTGCTGTTCTCCATGGCGGATTCGTTCGTGATGATGTTTATGGCGCGCCTGCTGGCCGGTATCGGCACCGGTGCCCTGACCGGCGCGGCGAACATTGCGCTGGTGCGCTTCGGGCCGAAAGACGGCGGTAAGGTGGCGGCGCTGATTGCTACGCTGTCCTTTACCACCGGCCTGGCGCTGGGGCCGATTTTCAGCGGTCTGGCGCTGCAGACCGGGTTTTACACCACGTCATTGCCGTTTATCATCATTATGGCGGTGGCGGCGATCGCGGCGCTGGGCGTGATGCTGAAGTGGCCGGGGTCGGCGGCGGTTGCGCCGGCGGGGGATGTGCAGAGCACCGCCGCACCGGCCAAGAGTTCGCTGGCAGATGGCCTGCGCGCTACCGGCATCAAGTTTTACCTGTGTGCCGGCGCGCTGTTTACCTGCTGGGCGGTGGCCGCCAGCATTCTGGCGATTGGTCCGAACGTCGCGGAGAAATTGCTGGGCATGCATAGCCGTGGTATGTATGGCTATGTGATCGCGGTTTACCTGGTGATTGCCGGTATCAGCCAGATTTTGAGCCGCCGGATTAACGCGCGTCACTCGCTGATGTTTGGCTGTCTGGCGCAGGCGCTGTCGGTGGTGGTGTTCGCCGAAGCGATTCAGATCCACTCGCTGGGTCTGGCAGCGGCCGGTATGGTTATCGCCGGCTATGCTTACGGGGCGATTTTTGTCGGCAGCGCGACGCTGGTGAACCTGATTTCACCGAAGTCCAGCCATGCGCGACTGATTTCGCTGTTTTATGTGATTGCTTATATCGCCAACTGGGTGCCGATCCTGTTGGGGGTAGTTATCGACCATGCCAGCCTGCAGCTGGCGGTGAATTTACTGTTTATGGTCAGTGCAGTGGTATGCCTCGCCTTGGGGCTGCTGGTAACGCGAGCGGGATTCCCGCGCTAAGCCTGCGTTAGCCGCATACTGCACGACCGACGATTTCCCTGGTGTTGTTGTGTGTCATTTCCAGCGTGCTTGCACGCTGGTTTTTTTTGTCTGCTTCCCGCCTTGCCGCCGCCGCGTATTGCATGCGTTTGCTGATCGCGATCATATACAGCCGGACGCTTTTCGGTAAACTGCACGCTTCTTTTTTACCAGGGTCGGTATTATGAATGTACTTGTTGCCATTGCCGTTACCACCGGCATTCTTTCTGGCATCTGGGGCTGGGTTGCCCTCAGCCTCGGGTTGATCAGCTGGGCGGGCTTTTTGGGCTGCACGGCATATTTCGCCTGTCCGCAGGGCGGGGTAAAGGGCCTGTTGGTCAGCACGCTGACCTGTTGCAGCGGCGTGTTCTGGGCGATGCTGATTATCCACGGCAGCGCGCTGGAGCCGGCCTGGAGCCTGCTGGGCTATGTGCTGACCGGCGTGGTGGCGTTCCTGATGTGTCTTCAGGCCTGGCAGCAGTGGCTTAACTTTGTGCCGGGCACCTTTATCGGCGCCTGCGCCACCTTCGCCGGCGACGGCGAGTGGCGTCTGGTGACGCTGTCGCTGCTGGTGGGGCTGCTGTTCGGCTTTGCGATGAAAAACAGCGGCCTGTGGCTGGCGGCGCGCGGGCGCCGGGCTGGGGCGCCGGCCGCCTCAACGGCGGGAGACGCCTGACGGGGAACGTCAGGTTAGCGGCTATTCGTCTGGCGAGCGCCGGCAATTGTTGTCTATAGTTTAGGGACGGCGAACCTGCTATGCCGTACGGATCTCGGCGCGGCGCTGAAATCCGGCGGCGACAACAATGGAGAACGGTGAAATGACAAGATATACGGACGAAAGTCGCACCAACCTTGATGACGATCTGCGCATGCTCAGCGATACCCTGCAGGAAGTGTTGGACTATTCGGGCGATCGCGCCGATCAGGCTTATGTGGATATCAAGAGCCATGCGGAGCAGGCGCTGAAAGAGGTAAAGGCGCGCCTGAACGACGCTTCCGAAGGGTATTACGCGCGCGCCAAAGAGGCGGTGCATCGCACCGACGATTATGTGCGCGATAACCCCTGGCACAGCGTGGGCATCGGCGCGACGGTCGGTCTGGTTTTCGGGCTGTTGCTGGCCCGGAAGTAAAGCGTCGTACTGAGGGCGGCCGCGCTGCGGTCGCCCGCTCTCTTTTTCTGATTGTTCTGTTTCTGCCTGGCCGCCGGGCTTTATTTTTCCGACTCTCTCGCGGTTTTTACCGTATAATCCCCTACATTTCGTTTGGTTAATGAGGTGGCGGTGGAACATATCTCAGCATTGTTGCAGCAGTTGCGTCAGCGGCTGGCGCAACCTTTCCCAGACGCGGCCGGTTTCCGGCAGATCTCCCTTCCCGTCAGTGACGCATGCAGCGACGACCTGCTGGCGTGGTTGGCGGCGCAATCCACGTTTCCGCAGTTTTACTGGCGTCATCGGGATGAGCAGGAAGAAGTGGCGGTATGCGGCGCGCTGCGCCAGTTTAGCGATGCGGCCGCCGCGCAGGCGTTTATAGCGGCGCACCCCACGGCGCGCGTCTGGGGATTAACGGCCTTTGACGGCCCATCCTGCCTGTTTTTGCCACGCCTGGCGTGGCAGCGGCGCGATAAGCGCGCGAGCCTGACGCTTAACCTGTTTACGGAAAATGCGGCGGAGACGGCCGACTGGCTGGCGACATTGGCGCCGGCGACGCCGATCGCGCCGCTGCGGACGACGGTCGAGACGGTGGCGCACTATCCCGATGCAGCGGGCTGGACGCAGATGCTGCAGCAGGCGCTGACGGCGATTGCCGCTGAGCGGCTGGAGAAGGTGGTCTTGGCGCGCTGCAGCCGTCTCACGCTGGCGCAGCCGCTGCCTGCGCCGGCGCTGATGGCGGCCAGCCGCCGGGTAAATCATCGCTGCTACCACTTTATGCTGCGTTTTAGCGCCGGTTCCGCCTTTCTCGGCTCCAGCCCGGAGCGGCTCTATCTGCGCGACGGACGGCGGCTGTTGACCGAGGCGCTGGCCGGCACGGTGGCTAACGACGGCGATGACGCCCGGGCGCAGCAGTTGGCGCAGTGGTTGCTGGACGACCGCAAGAACCAGCATGAAAACCTGCTGGTGGTGGATGATATCTGCCAGCGCCTGCAGGGGCGCGTCAGCGCGCTGGACGTGCAGCCGCCGGAAGTGCTGCGTTTGCGTAAGGTGCAGCATCTGCGCCGCCGCATCGCCGGGCAGCTGCAGACGGCGGACGATGCGGACTGCCTGCAGCGTCTGCAGCCGACGGCGGCGGTTGCCGGTCTGCCGCGGCAGGCGGCGCGGGCGTTTATCGCCGCGCATGAGCCGGCGGCGCGCGGTTGGTACGCCGGCTGCGCCGGCTATCTGTCCGCCGAGCGCTCTGAGTTTTGCGTGGCGCTGCGCTCCTGCCAGATTGACGACGACAGCCTGCAGCTGTATGCCGGCGCCGGCATCGTCAGCGGCTCCGACCCGGCGCAGGAGTGGCAGGAGCTGGACAACAAGGCGGCGGCGCTGCGCAGTCTGCTGCAGCCGGAACCGACGACGGCTGAGGCCGCTGATTAATTGCGCGTATCTCCCTAATATTGATCGGCAAGAGGAATTCCTGTTAGCGGGATATCGCCTGTTTTTGCGCTGGCGCAAGGGTTGCCGGAATAACTGCTCATATAATTATTGTTAATGACTTTTAGTGCATTTGGTCGTGATGGTTATGTTCCCGGCCAATCGCTGTGACTTGTGAGCCAACTATGTCGACAAGTGTTTTTAACCGCCGCTGGGCGGCGTTGTTGCTGGAGGCGGTGTCCCGCCACGGCGTACGGCATGTGTGTATTGCGCCCGGCTCGCGTTCAACGCCGCTGACGTTAGCGGCGGCCGCCAACCCCGCCTTTATCTGCCATACCCATTTTGATGAACGCGGACTGGGCCACCTGGCGCTCGGTCTGGCGAAGGCCGGGCGCGAGCCGGTGGCGGTGATCGTGACCTCCGGCACCGCGGCCGCCAACCTGTATCCGGCGCTGATTGAAGCCGGGCTGACGGGGGAGCGGCTGGTGTTTTTCACCGCCGACCGGCCGCCGGAGCTGATTGACTGCGGCGCCAATCAGGCGATCCGTCAGCGCGGCCTGTATGCGTCCCATCCGGCGAGCAGCATCGACCTGCCGCGGCCGACGCCGGATATTCCCGCCCGCTGGCTGGTTTCCACCGTCGACGATGCGATGGCGCGGCTGTCGCACGGCGCATTACACATCAACTGCCCGTTTGCCGAACCGCTGTATGGCGGCGATGAGCGCGAGTATGCCGACTGGTCCGCCGCGCTGGGCGACTGGTGGACGGGAAACCGGCCGTGGCTGCGCGAGACGACGGCGCAGCAGACGCAGCAGGCGCAGCCGGACTGGTTTTTCTGGCGGCAAAAGCGCGGCGTCGTGGTGGCCGGACGCATCGACGCCGAAGAGGGCGAACAGCTGGCGCAGTGGGCGGCGACGCTGGGCTGGCCGCTGATTGGCGACGTGCTGTCGCAGACCGGTCAGCCGCTGCCGTGCGCCGATCTGTGGCTGGCGCAGCCGCAGGCGACGCGCCTGCTGGACAATGCGCAGCTGGTGATTCAGTTCGGCGGCAGCCTGACCGGCAAACGCCTGCTGCAGTGGCAGGCGAACTGCCAGCCGGAGGAGTACTGGCTGGTTGACGACCTGCCGGGGCGGCTCGATCCGGCGCAGCATCGCGGCCGGCGTATTTCTGCGACGGCCGGCGACTGGCTGGCGCTGCATCCGGCGCAGCCGCGCGCGCCCTGGGCCGCCGAGCTGCCGGCGTTGGCGCACGATGCATTCGAGACGGTGGCGGCTGAAGTACGCCACGACTTCGGCGAAGCGCAGCTGGCGCATCGCCTGCCGGAGCTGCTGCCGGAGAACGGGCAGCTGTTTTTGGGCAACAGCCTGGTGGTGCGGCTGGTTGACGCGCTGGCGCAGCTGCCCGCCGGCTATCCGGTGTTCAGCAACCGCGGCGCCAGCGGCATCGACGGCCTGATTTCCACCGCCGCCGGGGTGCAGCGCGCCGGCGGCAAACCTACGCTGGCGCTGGTGGGGGATTTATCCGCGCTGTATGACCTGAATTCTCTGGCGCTGCTGCGGCACTGTTCGGCGCCGACGCTGCTTGTCGTGGTGAATAACAACGGCGGACAGATTTTTTCCCTGCTGCCGACGCCGGAAGAAGAAAGGGAACGCTTTTACTGTATGCCGCAGGCGGTGGAGTTCCGTCATGCCGCCGCCATGTTCCAGCTGGCGTATGCGCAGGTTAGCGACTGGGAATCATTGCAACAGGCGGTTGAGCGCGGCTGGCGTCACCGCGGTGCGACGCTGATCGAGCTGCAGGTTACGCCAGCTGCGGGGGCGGAAACCTTACGCCGCCTGCTGGCGCAGATGGCGGCGCGCTGATGCTGGCCGCGCGCATACTGCAACGGGGCGAGCGCCAGCGCCCGTGGCTGGTTTGGCTGCATGGCCTGCTGGGCAACAATAATGAGTGGCGGGTGATCGCCGCCCGCTGCGCGCAATGGCCGTCGCTGGCGATCGATCTGCCGGGGCACGGCGAGTCGGCCGGCCAGCGCTGCCGCAGTTTTGCCGACGTCAGCCGGCAGATCGGCGCCACGCTGCGTCAGCATCAGATTGAACGTTACTGGCTGGTGGGCTATTCGCTGGGCGGGCGCATCGCCATGTATCACGCCTGCTACGGCGACACGGCCGGTTTGCAGGGGCTGGTGGTTGAAGGCGGCAACCCGGGGCTGACCAGCGATGAACTGCGCCGTCAGCGCTGCGAGCACGATGCCCGCTGGGCGGCGCGGCTGCGCGCCGAACCACTGGCGCAGGTGCTGGCGGACTGGTACCGGCAGCCGGTGTTTCACGAACTGAGTGCGCCTCACCGCGAGGCGCTGATTGAAGCGCGCTCGCACAATGACGGCCCGGCGGTGGCCGCCATGCTGGAGGCCACCTCGCTGGGTCGTCAGCCCTGGCTGGCGCCGCAGCTGCGGCAGTTGCCGCTGCCGAAGCTGGTGCTGTGCGGCGCCGAAGACGCCAAATTTCAAGCGCTGACGCGCGCGGCCGGCTTGCCGCTGCGCATCATCGAGCAGGCCGGGCACAATGCGCATCTGGCCAATCCGCGCGCGTTTGCCGCGCAGCTGAATGATTTTCTTGTTAATCCCGCTTAAAGGAATCGAACATGCTTTATCCGAATGAAGAACACCTGTATGCCGCCATCGACTGGCAAGACTGCAGCGGTGATTTCAGCGATATCCTGTATCACAAGTCGCATGATGGCATCGCGAAGATCACCATTAACCGCCCGCAGGTGCGCAACGCGTTCCGTCCGCAGACGGTAAAAGAGATGATTGAGGCGCTCGCCAATGCGCGCTACGACGACGGCATCGGCGCGATTATCCTCACCGGCGCGGGCGATAAGGCGTTCTGCTCCGGCGGCGATCAGAAGGTGCGCGGCGACTACGGCGGCTACCAGGACGACAGCGGCGTACACCACCTGAACGTGCTCGATTTCCAGCGCCAGATCCGCACCTGCCCGAAACCGGTGGTGGCGATGGTAGCCGGCTATTCGATCGGCGGCGGCCACGTGCTGCATATGATGTGCGACCTGACCATTGCGGCGGACAACGCGATTTTCGGCCAGACCGGCCCGAAAGTCGGCTCCTTCGACGGCGGCTGGGGCGCTTCTTATATGGCGCGCATTGTCGGCCAGAAAAAGGCGCGCGAAATCTGGTTCCTGTGCCGTCAGTATGATGCCCAGGCGGCGCTGGATATGGGGCTGGTGAATACCGTGGTGCCGTTGGCGCAGCTGGAGCGGGAGACCGTGCGCTGGTGCCGCGAGATGCTGCAGAACAGCCCGATGGCGCTGCGCTGTCTGAAGGCGGCGCTGAATGCCGACTGTGACGGTCAGGCCGGCCTGCAGGAGCTGGCGGGCAATGCCACCATGCTGTTCTATATGACCGACGAAGGTCAGGAAGGGCGTAATGCGTTCAACGAGAAACGCCAGCCTGACTTCAGCAAATTCAAGCGTAACCCGTAATGGCGGCCGCGGAGCGTAGTGCCGTCGTGTATCGCTACCGTCTGCCGATGGAGGCGGGCATTGTGCTGCGTCACCAGCGGCTGAAAACGCGCGACGGGCTGCTGGTGCATCTGCAGCAGGGCGAGCGCAGCGGCTGGGGCGAAGTTGCGCCGCTGCCGGAGTTCAGCCATGAATCGCTGGAGCAGGCGCAGCAGGCGCTGCTGAGCTGGCTGCCCGGCTGGCTGGACGGCGGTTTGCCGGCCGAGAGCGCGCTGCCGTCGGTGGCGTTTGGCGTCAGCTGCGCGCTGGCGGAGTGCGGGCGGCAGCTGCCGGCGGCGGCCGATTACCGCAAGGCGCCGCTGTGCACCGGCGACCCCGATGCGCTGTTTGCCGAACTGGCGGCGCTGCCGGGCGACAAGATCGCCAAGGTGAAGGTCGGGCTGTACGAGGCGGTGCGCGACGGCATGGTGGTCAATATGCTGTTGGAGGCGCTGCCGGATTTGCGCCTGCGGCTGGATGCCAACCGCAGCTGGACGCCGGCGCGGGCCGCCGGCTTCGCCAAATACGTCAACCCGGCGTGGCGTCAGCGCATCGCGTTTATTGAAGAGCCCTGCAAAACCCGCGACGAGTCGCGCGCGTTTGCCCGGGAGAGCGGCATTGCCATCGCCTGGGATGAAAGCGTGCGCGAGGCGGATTTTGTGGTGCAGGCCGAGGCGGGCGTGGCGGCGATTGTGATTAAACCGACGCTGACCGGCAGCCTGAGCCGCTGCCGCTTGCTGATTGAGCAGGCGCAGCAGGCCGGGCTGACGGCGGTGATCAGCTCCAGCCTGGAATCCAGTCTGGGGTTGACCCAGCTGGCGCGGATGGCGCACTGGCTGACGCCGGATACCGTGCCGGGGCTGGATACCCTGGGGCTGATGCAGGCGCAGCTGCTGCGTCGCTGGCCGGACTGCGCGCTGCCGCTGCTGGAGGTTGAGGCGCTGGAGTGCGTATGGCGCAGCTGAACGACTGGCCGTGGCGTTACTGGGCGCGGCGGCGGCCGGCGGACACCGCGCTGACGGTAGAGCGGCAGGCGATCAGCTGGCGGCAGCTGCGGCAGCGGGTTGATGCGCTGGCGGCCGGCTTCCAGCTTCAGGGCGTGACGCCGGGCTGCGGCGTGGCGCTGTGCGGCAACAATAATTATCCGCTGCTGCTGGCCTACCTGGCGCTGCTGCAGTGCGGCGCGCGGCTATTGCCGCTTAACCCGGCGCTGCCGGCGCAGACGCTGGCGGCGCTGCTGCCGGCGCTGGATATGCGGTTTGCCGTGGCGCCGGACGGTGCGCCGGCGGGAATAAGCGGCGTACCGCTGCTGGACGTCGATGCGGCGGGTAGCGCCGAAGCGTGCGACAGCGGCTGGCAGCCGGGGCGGCTGGCGACGCTGACGCTGACCTCCGGCTCCAGCGGCCTGCCCAAGGCGGCGGGGCACAGCTGCGCCGGACATCTGGCCAGCGCGGAAGGGGTGTTGCAGCTGATGACGTTTCAACCCGGCGACAGCTGGTTGCTGTCGCTGCCGCTGTATCATGTCTCCGGGCAGGGCATCGTCTGGCGCTGGCTGGCGGCGGGGGCGCAGCTGGCGGTACGCGCCGGCATGCCGCTGGCGCAGGCGCTGGCAGGCTGCAGCCACGCGTCGCTGGTGCCGACGCAGCTGTGGCGTTTGCTCAGTCAGCCGCAGGCATCATTAACGCTGAAAGACGTGCTGCTGGGCGGCGCGATGATCCCGCTGTCCCTGACGGAGCAGGCGGAGGCCCGCGGCATCCGCTGCTGGTGCGGCTACGGCCTGACCGAATTTGCTTCGACGGTGTGCGCCAAGCGCGCCGATGGGCTGCCGGGCGTCGGTATGCCGCTGGCGGGACGGGAAATCCGCCTGGTGGATGAGGAGGTGTGGATCCGCGCGGCGAGCATGGCGCTGGGCTACTGGCGCGATGGCCGGCTGTGGCCGATCGGCGATGCGCAGGGCTGGTTCCACAGCCGCGATCGCGGCGTGATGGCGCAGGGTGAACTGCGCATTATCGGCCGGCTGGATAATCTGTTTTTCAGCGGCGGCGAAGGCGTGCAGCCGGAAGACGTGGAGCGGGTGCTGGCGGCGCATCCGCAGATCTCGCAGGTGTTTGTGGTGCCGGTGGATGACGCCGAATTCGGCCAGCGTCCGGCGGCGGTGATTGAAGGGGACGGCGAGCTGTCGCTGGATGCGCTGCTGCAGTGGGCGCAGGGGCGGCTGGCGAATTTCCAGCGTCCCGTGGCGCTGTGGCATTTGCCGGAGCAGTTAAAAGGCGGCGGCATCAAGATTGCGCGCCGGCAGGTGCAGGAGTGGGCCGGCCGGCAGTGGCGGGCGGCGGATCGATAAGGGGCCGATATTCACGGCCCCCGTTGGCGCTGGTTTTAGTTAAGGCCCAGCGCCTTGGCGACGCCGGCGCCGTAGTCCGGATGGACGCGGGTGAACAGCTCCACCTGACGGCGCTGGATTGCCTCAGGCACCTGCGACAGCTCACCGGCGATGCGGGTGAACATCCGCTGATGCTCTTCAGCGCTTAACAACTCAAACAGCGCGCGCGGCTGGCTGTAGTAGTCGTCGTCTTCACGGTGGTTCCAGTGGTCGGCCGCGCCCTCAATGCTCAACGGCGGTTCGCTGAAGTCCGGCTGTTCCTGATACAGGCCAAAGCTGTTCGGCTCATAGGTTGCGCCGTTGCCGCTGTTGCCGTCCACGCGCATTGCGCCGTCGCGGTGGTAGTTATGGAACGGACATTTGGCGCCGTTGACCGGGATCTGGTGATGGTTGACGCCCAGGCGGTAGCGGTGCGCGTCGCCGTAAGAGAACAGGCGGCCCTGCAGCATTTTATCCGGCGAGAAGCCGATGCCGGGCACCACGTTGGCCGGGTTCATCGCCACCTGCTCAACCTCGGAGAAATAGTTGTCCGGGTTGCGGTTCAGCTCGAAGAAGCCGACGTCGATCAGCGGGTAGTCGGCGTGCGGCCACACCTTGGTCAGATCGAAAGGGTTGTACGGCGTCTGCGACGCCTCGTGCTCCGGCATGATCTGCACCTGCAGTTTCCAGCGTGGGAAATCGCCGCGTTCGATCGCCTCGAACAGATCGCGCTGCGAGCTTTCGCGATCTTTGGCGATGATCGCCTCGGCCTGATCGTCCATCAGGTTTTCAATGCCCTGTTCGCAGCGGAAGTGGAACTTCACCCAGAAGCGCTGATTGTCGGCGTTGATCAGGCTGAAGGTATGGCTGCCGAAGCCGTGTATATGGCGGTAGGATTTGGGCAGCCCGCGGTCGCTGAAGTCGATGGTCAGCTGGTGCAGCGACTCCGGCAGATGAGAGAAAAAGTCCCACTTGTAAACCGGGTTGCGCAGGTTGGTGCGCGGATCGCGCTTGACCACGTGGTTGAGATCCGGGAATTTGAGCGGATCGCGCAGGTAAAATACCGGCGTATCGTTGCCCACCAGATCCCAGTTGCCCTCTTCGGTGTAGAACTTCATGGCAAAGCCGCGGATGTCGCGCTCTGCGTCGGCCGCGCCGCGTTCGCCGGCCACGGTGGAGAAGCGCACGAACATTTCGGTCTGTTTGCCGATCTCAGAGAAAATTTTGGCGCGGGTGTACTGAGTGATGTCGTGGGTGACGGTAAAGGTGCCGTAAGCGCCGGAACCTTTGGCGTGCATACGGCGCTCCGGGATCACCTCCCGGTCGAAGTGGGCGAGTTTCTCCAGAAACCAGACGTCCTGCAGCAGCATCGGACCGCGTTTGCCGGCGGTGATGACATTATTATTATCCACAACCGGCGCGCCGGCCGCGGTGGTTAATCCTTTCTTGCTCATCCTGTGCTCCTTGATATGGCAGTTAACTGTGATAGCGCATACTCGGGTGACTCAGCATTACCTGCGGGGCGTGTCGCCGCCGCGCATCGGTAAAAGCACTATTATTTGTAGACCTATTAATCCGCTGCGGCAAATAGGTCTGAGTTATTGTTGCCGGTAACAGTGAGAATTTTCCTGCCGGTGGGCAAAAATTTACATTCGTCTGATTGGAAAAGGTTTTTCTCAGGCAGGCTGCGCTGATAGGCTGTTGCGCTTCGGTATAGAGAGTTCGCGTTACGATGGCCCGTTCAGGCATCGCATATCAGGCGAACCGTTCAACGCAATAAGGGAAAGCACATGAAGAAAAGTTTAGTGGCATGCGCAGCAGGCCTGCTGCTGGTCAGCGGAACGGCGAGCGCCATCGGCGTGTCCGCCGAAGCCGGGCGCCATTACACCAACCTGGGCGTCGGCCTCGGCAGCAACAGCGCCGGGTTCGGCCTGAACGGCAACTGGGCGCGCAGCGATCATGACGGCAACGTCGGCAGCCTGGGGCTGACCTTCAGCCTGCCGGCCGGCCCGCTGAGCGCCACCGTCGGCGGCAAGGCGCTGTATCTGAGCCCGAAAGAGGGTAAGGACGGCGGGGCACTGGCGCTGGGCGGCGGTCTGGAGTGGACCATCAACCGCTACTTCAGCCTGCATGGCGAAGGCTACTTTGCGCCGGATGCCTTCACCAGCGGCGTGAAGTCGTACAGCGAAGCCAGCGGCGGCCTGCGCTGGAACGTTCTGCGTCCGCTGAGCGTGGATGTCGGCTATCGCTATATGAAGATGGAAGGGAAAGACGGCCACCGCGACAATACGCTGGCCGACGGGCCGTATATCGGTGTCGGTTTGAGTTTCTGATCCGACGCCAGCGCAATAACAACGGGGGCCGCCAGGCCCCCGTTGTTATTTCCTGCTTAGCCCACCGCCGGCAGCAGCCCGCCGGCAATGCTTAACTGAATGGCAATCACCGCGATACCGCAGACAAACACCAGCGCCAGCGCCGGCGTTCCTCCCCACACGCGATACGCCGTCTGATGCTGGCGACGGGTTTTCCACACCAGCAGCGAAGGCAGCAGCAGCGCCAGCACCGCCAGCGCAATGGCGGCAAAGCCCAGCGCCAGCACGAAGCCGCGCGGGTAGAACAGTGCGAAGGCCAGCGGCGGCAGGAAGGTGATCAGACCGGTCTGCAGACGTCCCGCGGCGTTGTCCTTGCGTTTGCACAGGTCGGCCAGGAAATCGAACAGGCCGAGCGACACGCCGAGGAAAGAGGTCGCCAGCGCCAGGTCGGCGAACAGGTGCACCGTCAGTTCGACGTGCGGCGAGGCCACCACGTCGCGCATCGCCTGCAGCAGCCCGTTTAAGCCTGCCTGCTGCGCCAGAATGCCGATAAAGGTGTCTGAGTTAATGGTGCCGAGCGTCGCCAACTGCCAGAAGATGTAGGCCACCAACGGAATCGCGCTGCCGATGATAAAAATCCAGCGCAGTTTACGAATGTTGCCGCCCATGTAGTTGACGATGCTTGGCACGCTGCCGTGGAAACCAAAGGAGGTGAAGATCACCGGAATGGCCGACAGCGCCAGGCCCTGTTCCAGCGGCAGCGTCATCAGATTGGTTTGATGAATATTCGGCAGCATCAGGCCGAGCATCACGATCAAAAACACCACTTTGGCGCTGAACAGCAGGCGGTTGAACATATCCACCGAATGCGTGCCGATACACACCACGCCGCCGGCAATCAGGGTAAACAGCAGTACGCCCAGCGCATTGGACATATGGCTATTGGTCCACTGGCTGATGCTGGCCGCCAGCAACTCGCCGGCGCCGCTGATATAGGCGGCGGTCAGGGCATACATCAAAAACATCATGCTGAAACTGGTGAGCCACTGCCCGCCGCCGCCCAGATAGCGCTTCGCCAGGGTGCCGAGGCCGGTATCGGCCTGTTCATGCTGGTAGACCTCCACCAGCAGCAGGGCGGTGTAACACATCAACAACCACAGCCCGATCAGTAAACTCAGGGTTACGCCAAAGCCGACGCCGGCCGCCGCCAGCGGCATCGCCAGCATTCCGGCGCCGATAGAGGTGCCGGCTACGATAAAAACACTGCCAAGAGTGCGATTCTTCACGTTTTTCTCTGCGGTTGATGAGTTTGAAAAAATTATAGGTAACGATTTGCGTGAGCGGCAGGATAGTTGAAGGTGCAAAATATGTCAAACAGGCGTTACATTGCTTGTAAACTAATAATTACACCTGCGCGGGCGGTACGGTTATTCAGAAAAGTGCTTAGCGTGATAAGAAACGATTTATAGATAGTGAAAAGTTATTTACAGGCTTCTATAGTGGAATGACCAGAAAATGTGGGAGAGATCAATGTTAAGGGTTGAGATGCTCAGCACCGGCGACGAAGTGTTGCATGGGCAAATTATTGATACCAATGCGGCCTGGCTGGCTGACTATCTGTTCCAGCAGGGGATCCCGATGAGCGGGCGTGAAACGGTGGGGGACAGCCTCGCCTCGCTGATTGAAACGCTGCAGGCGCGCAGCCAGATTGCGGATATCCTGATCGTCAACGGCGGTCTGGGGCCAACCAGCGACGACCTCAGCGCGCTGGCGGCGGCGCAGGCCTCCGGCGTTGAGCTGGTGGAGCAGGCGGCGTGGATCGCCCGTATGGAAGCCTACTTCGCCGAACGCGGCCGGCCGATGGCCGCCTCCAACCGCAAACAGGCGCAGATCCCGGCTAACGCCGAGCTTATCGATAACCGCGTCGGCACCGCCTGCGGTTTTATGCTGCGGCTGAATAAATGCCTGATGTTCTTTACGCCCGGCGTTCCCTCCGAGTTTAAGACCATGGTTACGGAGCAGATCGTGCCGCGTCTGCGCCAGCATTTTACGCTGTCCGCGCCGCCGCTGTGCCTGCGGCTGACCACCTTTGGCTGTTCGGAAAGCGATTTGGCCGCCGAGCTGGACGGCATGCCGCTGCCGGAAGGCGTGGTGCTGGGCTACCGCTCCTCCAGCCCGATTATTGAGCTGAAGCTGACCGGCCCGCAGGCGCAGCGGGAGGCGATGGAGCGCGCCTGGCAGCGGGTGCGGCAGGTTGCCGGCGACAATACGATTTTTGAGGGCACGGCGGGGCTGCCGGCGGTGTTGGCGCAGCAGCTGCAGCAGCAGGGATTGAAGCTGGCGCTCAGCGAGCAGTTCAGCGCCGGCCTGATCAACCTGCAGCTGCAAAGCGCGGACGCGCCGCTGGCCGGGGGCGAGCTGCTGCCGTCGCACTGCCTGGAAACGCTGGAGACGGTGATCGCGCGCGCGCAATCGCTGGCGCAGCTGGCGGGCGCACAGCTGGCGCTGGCGGTCAGCGCGATGCAGGATGAGCAGGTCAGTATTGCGCTGCATACGCCGCGCGGCAGCGTCGGACAGACGGTGCGCTATCGCGCCTCACGCCATGGGTTGCGCCTGCGGCAGGAGTCGGTGGCGATGCTGGCGTTGGATATGCTGCGTCGCTGGCTGGCCGGCGGGCAGGTATGCGGTAAAAACGGCTGGCTGGAGATGGTGGAGATCATCGAATAGCAAAGCGTTGATGCTGATGATATATCCCTTATTAATCATAAAGTTATAGGGGGTATTCGTTGCGGGACAATGCTGCTATTCTGCTTGCGGGTGCTTGAGTCTGTTCGTCTTGAGCATGGTGTGGCAGGGCGGATAAATGAAAGCCCCAGACTGACTCTAAATCAGAATGGGGCTGCACATACCGCCTAGACACCGGTATGGTAGCCCCTTCACCGCAAGGAGGCAAGCAGTGCATAAAAAATATGCGCTACACCTGTTAGTTGTTGTATGCATTACGGTTTTAATATTCTTTGGAATGATAAAAGGTTCGCTCTGCGAGCTGAAGATTGACCAGGGGAATATTACTATCCATATGACGCTGGCATGTGATGTGAAGCGGTAATCATAGTGCGGGATAACGTGATACGGCGAAAGGCGGACAAGGCCGTCGCGGCGTTTCGCCAAGGTTGCTGCAGGGCGGCAACCGGGTTATCCCGCCTATTTCCGGCATCCGGGCGTTGGTTCAGGCACCCTTTTACAATTCCAGTTCGATATCCGCCTGCGGCATACAGCAGCAGGGCAGGATCTCGCCGTCATTGATAAACGCCAGCGGCTGCTGGCGATAGACCACCTGGCCCTTCACCAGCTTGAGCCGGCAGGCGCCGCAATAGCCGGAGCGGCACTGATATTCCACCTGCACGTCGTGCAGCTCCAGCACGTCGAGCAGGCTGTTTTTATCCGCCGGACAGCGTAGCTGCGTGCCGGAAGCCCGCAGCGTGACGGTTGGCGTCGCCATCTTACAGCTCGAAATCGCTCAGGTCGTCGGCGTTGACCTCGGAATCGATCTGGCCGACCAGGTAGGAGCTGACTTCCACTTCCTGCGGCGCCACCTGTACGTTGTCGGACACCAGCCAGGCGTTGATCCACGGAATCGGGTTGGAGCGGGTTTCGAACGGCGCGCCCAGCCCGACGGCCTGCATGCGGATGTTGGTGATGTATTCCACGTACTGGCACAGAATATCTTTGTTCAGGCCGATCATCGAGCCGCCGCTGAACAGGTATTCGGCCCACTCTTTTTCCTGCTGCGCCGCCAGGACGAACAGGTCATAGCACTGCTGCTGGCATTCAACGGCGATCTCGGCCATTTCCGGGTCGTCGGCGCCGGAGCGCATCAGGTTCAGCATATGCTGGGTGCCGGTCAGGTGCAGCGCTTCGTCACGGGCGATCAGCTTGATGATTTTGGCGTTGCCTTCCATCAGTTCGCGCTCGGCAAAGGCGAATGAGCAGGCGAAGCTGACGTAGAAGCGGATCGCCTCCAGCGCGTTGACGCTCATCAGGCACAGGTACAGCTGCTTTTTCAGCGCGCGCAGATTGACGGTGACGGTTTTGCCGTTCACCTGATGCTCGCCTTCTCCCAGCAGATGGTAATAGCCGGTCATCGCGATCAGATCGTCATAGTAGGACGAAATGTCTTTCGCGCGCTTTTTGATCTCTTCGTTGGTGACGATATCGTCAAACACCAGCGCAGGATCGTTAACGATATTGCGGATGATGTGGGTGTAGGAGCGGGAGTGAATGGTCTCGGAGAAGGACCAGGTTTCCACCCAGGTTTCCAGCTCGGGGATCGAAATCAGCGGCAGCAGGGCGACGTTCGGGCTGCGGCCCTGAATGGAGTCCAGCAGCGTCTGATACTTCAGGTTGCTGATGAAGATATGTTTCTCGTGTTCCGGCAGGGCCTGATAGTCGATGCGATCGCGGGAAACGTCCACTTCTTCCGGACGCCAGAAGAAGGACAGCTGTTTCTCGATCAGTTTTTCAAAAATTTCATATTTTTGCTGGTCGAAACGCGCGACGTTGACCGACTGGCCAAAGAACATCGGTTCGAGCAGTTGATCGTTTTTTTTCTGAGAAAAAGTGGTGTAAGCCATGAGCCTGAATCCTTTGATACCACACAGATAGAGGCCGGATTGCTCCGGCCCCTACGTGCTGACTATGTAGGGGCCGAACGCCCGGCCCTCAGCGTTAATTAAATCTTGCAGGCGCCGCTTTCGCAGTCGTCGTCACCGCCTTTGGCCGGCAGAATATCTTCCTGAACGTCTTCGGCACCGTCACGGGTGTTTTGATAATACAGCGTCTTCACACCGAACTTGTAGGTGGTGAGCAGGTCTTTGAGCAGCTGCTTCATCGGCACCTTGCCGCCGGTAAAGCGGGTTGGGTCGTAGTTGGTGTTGGCAGAAATCGACTGGTCGATAAACTTCTGCATCAGGCCGACCAGCTGCAGATAGCCGTCGTTGCTCGGCATGTCCCACAGCAGCTCGTAGGCGTCTTTCAGACGCTCGTACTCCGGCACTACCTGGCGCAGAATGCCGTCTTTCGACGCTTTGATGCTGATATGGCCGCGCGGCGGTTCAATGCCGTTGGTGGCGTTGGAAATCTGCGAGGAGGTTTCCGACGGCATCAGCGCAGACAGCGTGGAGTTGCGCAGGCCGGTTTCCTGAATCTCTTTACGCAGCGTTTCCCAGTCGTAGTGCAGCGGCTCCTGGCAGATGACATCCAGATCTTTCTTGTAGGTGTCGATCGGCAGAATGCCCTGCGCATAGGTGGTTTCGTTGAACCACGGGCAGGCGCCTTGCTCCTGCGCCAGACGGTTGGAGGCTTTCAGCAGGTAGTACTGAATGGCTTCAAAGGTCTTGTGCGTCAGGTTGTTGGCGCTGCCGTCGGAGTAACGCACGCCGTGTTTCGCCAGGTAGTAGGCGAAGTTGATTACGCCGATACCCAGGGTGCGGCGACCCATCGCGCCGCGGTGGGCTGCGGTGATTGGGTAGTCCTGGTAGTCCAGCAGCGCATCCAGCGCGCGCACCGCCAGGGTTGCCAACTCTTCCAGCTCATCGAGGTTCTCAATGGCGCCGAGGTTGAAGGCGGACAGCGTACACAGCGCGATTTCACCGTTTTCGTCGTTGACGTCTTCCAGCGGCTTGGTCGGCAGGGCGATTTCCAGGCACAGGTTGGACTGGCGCACCGGTGCGATCTGCGGATCAAACGGGCTGTGGGTGTTGCAGTGGTCAACGTTCTGAATATAGATACGGCCGGTAGAGGCGCGTTCCTGCATCATCAGCGAGAACAGCTCAACCGCTTTCACGCGTTTCTGACGGATGCTGCTGTCCTGCTCGTATTTGGTGTACAGGCGTTCGAACTCGTCCTGATCGGCGAAGAACGCATCGTACAGGCCCGGCACGTCGGACGGGCTGAACAGGGTGATGTCGCCGCCCTTGATCAGGCGCTGGTACATCAGGCGGTTCAGCTGTACGCCGTAGTCCATATGACGCACGCGGTTGCCTTCAACGCCGCGGTTGTTCTTCAGCACCAGCAGGCTTTCAACTTCCAGGTGCCACATCGGGTAGAACAGCGTCGCTGCGCCGCCGCGTACGCCGCCCTGAGAGCAGGACTTCACCGCGGTCTGGAAGTGTTTGTAGAACGGGATACAGCCGGTATGGAACGCTTCACCGCCGCGGATCGGGCTGCCCAGCGCACGGATGCGGCCGGCGTTGATGCCGATGCCGGCGCGTTGGGAAACGTATTTCACAATGGCGCTGGAGGTGGCGTTGATGGAATCCAGGCTGTCGCCGCACTCGATCAGCACGCAAGAGCTGAACTGGCGGGTAGGGGTGCGCACGCCGGACATAATCGGCGTAGGCAGAGAAATCTTGAAGGTGGAAATCGCGTCGTAGAAACGTTTGACGTAGTCCAGACGGGTTTCACGCGGGTAGTTGGAGAACAGGCACGCGGCCACCAAAATATACAAGAACTGCGCGCTCTCGTAGATTTCGCCGCTGACGCGGTTCTGCACCAGGTATTTCCCTTCCAGTTGCTTCACCGCCGCGTAAGAGAAATTCATGTCGCGCCAGTGATCGATAAAGTCGTTCATCTGCTCGAACTCTTCGACGCTGTAGTCTTCCAGCAGATGCTTATCGTATTTACCCATTTCAACCATGCGCACCACGTGCTCGTGCAGCTTCGGCGGCTCAAACTGGCCGTAAGCCTTTTTACGCAGGTGGAAGATCGCCAGGCGCGCGGCCAGGTATTGGTAATCCGGCGCGTCGCGCGAGATCAGATCGGCGGCCGCCTTGATGATGGTTTCATGGATATCGGCGGTTTTGATGCCGTCATAAAACTGGATGTGTGAACGCAACTCTACTTGAGACACCGAGACGTTGTGTAAACCTTCCGCGGCCCAGTCGATGACCCGGTGGATTTTGTCGAGGTTGATGCGCTCTTTACGCCCATCGCGTTTAGTTACAAGTAGACTTTGGTTCATTTTTACCTGTCCGTGTGATTCCCCTATATGCAGAAGTGTAGTCGCTCTGCTCAGTATGTAAACACTATATATAGGGGGTGTTTATTAATGGGGTAACAAGATAGTGAGAAAGCCGGGGGTTTGCAAGTGAACAAAATGGCCCGATTTTGTGGATAACTTGGGGGTGAAATGTGAGGTTGCGTTGCCAGTGCGCGCCGTATCTGGCCCGAAGGATTGTCAATAAGCGCGATAAGATTTTCCTCTGATTTACAAAAATTTGATCGATTGCCGATTTCTTAAACGTTAGATAAAAACGGCATATTGATCGAACTTAATATGATTAAAAACAGTTTATATAGCGTTTTCAGTACCAAAGCGGAAAAACTGCAACATTGCGGGCGCAGCGCTTGACACGCCGGACGTTATCAGACCACGTCCGGCGCGGGATGACGGCGCTCAGCCGGCGTGCTGGGTATGAACCATATAGTTCACGTCAACGTTGCGGCCCAGCTTGAAATGGTCGGTGATCGGGTTGTAATGCAGGCCGATCATGTGTTTTTCCCGCAGCGGCGTGCTATCCACCCAGCGGATAAGCTCGGAAGGGCGGATAAACTTCTTATGGTCGTGCGTGCCCTGCGGCACCATCTTCAGAATATATTCGGCGCCGACCACCGCCATCAGCCAGGCTTTGGTGTTGCGGTTAATGGTGGAGAAGAAGACGTGGCCGCCCGGCTTGACCAGCTGCGCGCAGGCGCGCACCACCGAGGCCGGGTCCGGCACGTGCTCCAGCATCTCCATACAGGTGACGACGTCGTATTGCTGCGGATGGGCTTCGGCATGGCTTTCCACCGTTTCCTGGATGTAGTTGACGGCGACGCCGCTTTCCAGGGCGTGCAGCCGCGCCACCTGCAGCGGTTCCGCGCCCATATCCAGGCCGGTGACCTGCGCGCCTTCGCGCGCCATGCTTTCGGCCAGAATGCCGCCGCCGCAGCCGACGTCGAGCACTTGCTTGTCAAAGATGCCGTCGGCGCGCTGCATAATGTAGTTCAGGCGCAGCGGGTTAATGCGGTGCAACGGTTTGAATTCACCTTCCAGATCCCACCAGCGTGAGGCGACGGCTTCGAATTTGGCAATTTCCTGATGGTCGACGTTGGCGGCGCGGCCGGATGATTCAGCATTCATGGGCGTGTTGGGCTCCTTGTTCTCTTTGCGGCGGATTATACATGTTCTGCCGCCTCACTGTCGCCGTCGGCGCATTTTTGCCGACAAAGGCGGGTATATTTTTCCCGTAAAGCGCGCTTTGTGATATAGTTTTACACCTTTGGCACTATGCCAGGGCAGATGAATCATTCAGTATGAGGGATAGCAGCTCCATGAGCGACCTTGCCAGAGAAATCACACCGGTAAACATCGAAGAAGAGCTGAAAAGCTCGTATCTGGATTATGCGATGTCCGTTATTGTCGGACGTGCGCTGCCGGATGTTCGCGATGGGTTAAAACCGGTGCACCGCCGCGTGCTGTACGCGATGAATGTACTGGGTAACGACTGGAATAAACCCTATAAAAAATCCGCCCGTGTCGTCGGCGACGTGATCGGTAAATACCACCCGCACGGTGACAGCGCGGTCTACGACACGATAGTGCGTATGGCCCAGCCGTTCTCACTGCGCTATATGCTGGTGGACGGTCAGGGCAACTTCGGTTCCGTTGACGGCGACTCCGCCGCGGCGATGCGTTATACCGAAGTGCGCATGTCGAAAATCGCGCACGAACTGCTGGCGGATCTGGAAAAAGAAACCGTCGACTTCGTGCCGAACTATGACGGCAGCGAGCAGATGCCGGCGGTGATGCCGACCAAGATCCCCAACCTGCTGATCAACGGCTCCTCCGGTATCGCCGTAGGTATGGCGACCAATATTCCGCCGCACAACCTGTCTGAAGTGATCAACGGCTGTCTGGCCTATATTGATGATGAAAACATCAGCATCGAAGGGCTGATGGAACATATCCCGGGGCCGGACTTCCCGACCGCGGCGATTATCAACGGCCGCCGCGGCATTGAAGAAGCCTACCGCACCGGCCGCGGCAAGATGTATATCCGCGCCCGCGCCGAAGTGGAAGCGGACGCCAAAACCGGCCGCGAAACCATTATCGTTCATGAGATCCCGTATCAGGTGAACAAGGCGCGGCTGATCGAAAAGATCGCCGAGCTGGTGAAAGACAAACGCGTGGAAGGCATCAGCGCGCTGCGCGACGAGTCTGATAAAGAAGGCATGCGCATCGTGATCGAAGTGCGCCGCGACGCCGTCGGGGAAGTGGTGCTGAACCACCTCTACGCGCAGACGCAGATGCAGGTGACCTTCGGCATCAACATGGTGGCGCTGCATCAGGGGCAGCCGAAACTGCTGAACCTGAAAGACATTCTGGAAGCCTTTGTGCGTCACCGCCGTGAAGTGGTGACCCGCCGTACCATCTTCGAGCTGCGCAAAGCGCGCGAGCGCGCCCATATCCTGGAAGCGCTGGCGGTTGCGCTGGCCAACATCGATCCGATTATCGAGCTGATCCGTCAGGCGCCGACGCCGGCGGAAGCGAAGGCCGGACTGGTGGCGAAGCCTTGGGAACTGGGCAACGTGGCCTCCATGCTGGAGCGCGCCGGCGACGACGCCGCGCGTCCTGAGTGGCTGGAGCCGGAGTTCGGCATCCGCGACGGTAAATACTACCTGACCGAACAGCAGGCTCAGGCGATCCTGGACCTGCGTCTGCAGAAGCTGACCGGCCTGGAACACGAAAAACTGCTGGACGAATATAAAGAGCTGCTCAACGTCATCGCCGGGCTGATCTTTATTCTGGAAAGCCCGGAACGTCTGATGGAAGTGATCCGTGAAGAGCTGGTGGCGATCCGCGATCAGTTCGGCGACGAACGCCGTACGGAGATCACCGCCAACTCTTCCGATATCAACATCGAAGACCTGATCAATCAGGAAGACGTCGTGGTTACCCTGTCGCATCAGGGGTACGTCAAGTACCAGCCGCTGAGCGACTATGAAGCCCAGCGCCGCGGCGGCAAGGGCAAGTCCGCCGCGCGGATTAAAGAAGAAGACTTTATCGACCGTCTGTTGGTGGCCAACACCCATGACACCATTCTGTGCTTCTCCAGCCGCGGCCGTCTGTACTGGATGAAGGTCTACCAGCTGCCGGAAGCGAGCCGCGGCGCGCGCGGGCGTCCAATCGTCAACCTGTTGCCGCTGGAAGCCAACGAGCGTATCACCGCGATTCTGCCGGTGCGCGAGTATGAAGAAGGGCGTCACGTGTTTATGGCGACCGCCAGCGGCACCGTGAAGAAAAC
This sequence comes from Serratia rubidaea, assembly GCF_016026735.1. Classification (NCBI taxonomy): domain Bacteria; kingdom Pseudomonadati; phylum Pseudomonadota; class Gammaproteobacteria; order Enterobacterales; family Yersiniaceae; genus Serratia; species Serratia rubidaea. Next base: position 4,861,556 of record NZ_CP065640.1, on the reverse strand, counting down.
GGCGCTGACCGAGTTCAGCCGTCCGCGCAGCGCCGGCATCATTGCGGTTAACCTCAATGAAGGCGATGAGCTGATCGGCGTCGATCTGACCGACGGCAGCAACGAAGTGATGCTGTTCTCCGCCAACGGTAAAGTGGTGCGCTTCCCGGAATCTCAGGTACGCTCCATGGGCCGTACCGCCACCGGCGTACGCGGCATCAACCTGGGCGACGGCGACAGCGTGGTGTCCCTGATTGTGCCGCGCGGCGAAGGCGATATCCTGACCGTCACGCAAAACGGTTACGGCAAACGCACCGCGGTCACCGAGTATCCGACCAAGTCGCGCGCGACTCTGGGGGTTATCTCCATCAAGGTCAGCGAACGTAACGGCCAGGTTGTCGGTGCGGTGCAGGTGGAAACCACTGACCAGATCATGATGATCACCGATGCCGGCACGCTGGTGCGTACCCGCGTCGCGGAGGTCAGCGTGGTGGGCCGTAATACCCAGGGCGTGACGCTGATCCGTACTGCGGAAGACGAAAATGTCGTCGGTCTGCAGCGCGTGGCCGAGCCGGTTGAAGATGAAGAGCTGGACAGTCTTGAGCCTGGCGAAGTGCCGGAAGAAGACGCAGCGCCGCTGGATGACGGCGACGACGGCGATGCCGCCGCTGACGATGCGGACGGCGAAAACGCCTGATCCGCAGGGGATTCCCCGTCGGCGAAAGTGATGAAAACAGGGCCTGGCAGCGATGCTAGGCCCTTTTTCAGATATATGGTTTAATTGCATCAGATTTCCCGGCGATAACCCGCGCGCAAGGCGTGCGTTACCCTCTCACTTTTGTATGGTATCCGATTGAAATACTTGGCCTCTTTCCGTACCACGCTCAAAATTTCCCGCTACATGTTCCGGGTGCTGGCCGTGTTGCTGTGGGCGCTGGGCGCGCTGCTGAGCACGTTCTATATTCTGAATATCCTGCACGATAAAGAGTCCGAACTGCGGCAGGAATATAACCTGAACTTCGACCAGGCGCAGGGCTATATCCGCCATTCGGCGGATATCATTCGCGATATCAAATACATGGCGGAAAACCGGCTGAACGGTTCCGTCAGCAGTCTGGATATTCTGGGCGGCATTTTCCCGGGCAAGAGCGCGCCGCCGGAGTTTTTCCCGCTGTACCCGGAGTCAAACTGCTCGCTGAACACCAACTACCGCAGCTCCCTCGATTCGCTCAGCAGCCTGATCCAGTATTGGAAAGAGAACTTTGTTGCTGCTTACGACCTGAACCGGGTGTTCTTTATCGGCGGCGACAGCCTGTGCATGGCGGAGTTCGGCAAGGGCAACGACGTGGCGGACCGGGAAAATACCCTGAAATCGCTGCATGAGCGCATTCTGACCTACCGCAACGCCAAGAATCAGGATAAAGACAGCAACCTTTACTGGATAAGCCCCAGCCAGCAGCGGCCGGACGTGGGGTATCTGTACGTGCTGGCGCCGATTTATATCGGCAATAAGCTGGAAGCTATGCTGGGCATTGAGCAGACCATCCGGCTGGAGGACTTCGTCACGCCGGGCACGCTGCCGGTCGGCGTCACGTTGCTGGATGAAAACGATCGGCCGATACTGCGGCTGACCGACGGCGAGCGCTACGCATCGGCGCTGAGCAGCTACCCCGAAGAGCACGCCTATTTTGGCTACGTGGACAGCTATCATGATTTGATCATGAAAAAAGCGCTGCCGCCGTCGTCGCTCAGCATCGTCTATTCGCTGCCGGTCAAGAGCGTGGTTGAACGCTTTAAAATGCTGATTCTCAATGCGGTGCTGCTGAACCTGCTGTCGGCCATCGTGCTGTTCACCCTGGCCTGGCTGTTTGAGCGCAAAATGTTCCTGCCGGCGGAGGAGAACGCCTTCCGGCTGGAGGAGCATGAGCAGTTTAACCGCAAGATTGTCGCATCGGCGCCGGTGGGCATCTGTATCCTGCGCATCAGCGACGGCACCAATATCCTCAGTAACGAACTGGCGCACAACTATATCAACATGCTGACGCATGAGGACCGCGACCGCATTACGCGCATTATCTGCGAGCAGCAGGTGAATTTTGTCGATGTGATGACCAGCGACAACAACAATCTGCAGATCAGCTTCGTGCACTCCCGCTACCGCAACGAGGACGTGGCGATCTGCGTGCTGGTGGATGTCAGCGCGCGCGTGAAGATGGAGGAGTCGCTGCAGGAGATGGCGGCGGCGGCGGAGCAGGCCAGCCAGTCGAAGTCCATGTTCCTGGCGACGGTCAGCCACGAGCTGCGCACGCCGCTGTACGGCATTATCGGCAACCTTGACCTGCTGCAGACCAAGGTGCTGCCGGAAGGCGTCGACCGGCTGGTCAACGCGATGAACAACTCATCCAGCCTGCTGCTGAAAATCATCAGCGACATTCTGGACTTCTCGAAAATCGAATCCGAACAGCTGAAGATTGAGCCGCGCGAGTTTTCCTGCCTGGAGGTGATTACCCATATTGCCGGCAACTACCTGCCGCTGGTGGTGAAAAAGCGCCTGGGACTGTACTGCTTTATTGAGCCGAGCGTGCCGGAGCGCATTTCCGGCGATCCGGTGCGTCTGCAGCAGGTGCTGTCGAACCTGTTGAATAACGCCATCAAATTTACCGATACCGGCTGTATTATTTTGCAGGTCTGCGCGCAGAACAATTACCTGACCTTCAGCGTGCGCGACACCGGCGTGGGGATCCCGGAGAAAGAGGTGACCCGGCTGTTTGACCCGTTCTTCCAGGTGGGGACCGGCGTCCAGCGTCACTTCCAGGGCACCGGGCTGGGGCTGGCGATCTGTGAGAAGCTGATCAACATGATGGACGGCGATATCGCCGTGGAGTCCGAGCCGGGGCTGGGCAGCATGTTCTCGGTCCGTCTGCCGCTGTTTAACGCGCAATATCCGGCGCCGCAGCCGAGCGACGCCTGGCAGGGCAGAACGCTGTGGCTGGACGTACGCAACCAGCGGCTGGAGCAGTATCTGCTGGCGCTGCTGGATGCGCGCGGGGCGACGGTCGTGCGTTACGAAGGCCGGGCCACCACCTCTGCCGACGTGCTGCTCAGCGATTACGATCTGCAGCTCAATACGCCGCTGCTGGCGCAAATCTATTTCTCGATTGAGCATATCGGCCCGTCGCAGGAGCTGCATCCGGGCTATTGGCGGCACAGCACCTCGACGCCGCGTGAGACTATCGGCCTGCTCAACCGGCTGTTCGGCCTTGAAGAGGGCAATGCCAAGACGCTGATGCCGCTGCCGTCGCCGAGTAAAACCAGCGGCGTCGACAATGGCGATATCCGCCTGCTGGTGGTTGACGACCATCCGATTAACCGCCGGCTGCTGTCCGACCAGCTGACGTCGCTGGGGTATCGGGTGGTCACCGCCAATGACGGCGTCGATGCGCTGGGGGTGCTGAACCATGAAAGCGTGGACATCGTGCTGACCGACGTGAATATGCCGAATATGGACGGCTACCGTCTGACCCAGCGGCTGCGCGAGCTGAACTTCACCTCGCCGGTGATTGGCGTGACGGCCAATGCGCTGGCGGAAGAGAAGCAGCGCTGTATCGAGGCCGGCATGGATAACTGTCTGTCCAAGCCGGTAACGCTGGAAACGCTGGCGGAGACGCTGGCGATCTATTCCGCCATCGTGCGCAAGCAGAATCAGGATACGGCGCAGGAAGACGCGGAGTAGGGCAGGCGGCAGGGATAAAAAAACGGGGCCGTTCAGGCCCCGTTTTTGTTTCAGGATGGATTAGTCTTTATCCAACTGCGTCATACTGACGGAAGAGAGATAGTTGAGCAGGGCGATGTCGTTGTCGACGCCCAGCTTCATCATGGCCGATTTCTTCTGGCTGCTGATGGTTTTGATGCTGCGGTTCAGCTTCTTGGCGATTTCGGTGACCAGGAAACCTTCGGCGAACAGGCGCAGCACTTCGCTCTCTTTCGGCGACAGACGTTTGTCGCCGTAGCCGCTGGCGCTGATCTTCTCCAGCAGTTTCGCCACGCTTTCCGGCGTAAACTTCTTGCCTTTCTGCAGCGCCGCCAGGGCTTTCGGCAGGTCGGTCGGCGCGCCCTGTTTCAGTACGATGCCTTCGATGTCCAAATCCAGCACTGCGCTGAGGATGGCCGGGTTGTTGTTCATGGTCAGCACGATGATCGACAGCTGCGGATAATGGCGCTTGATGTATTTAATCAGCGTAATGCCATCGCCGTATTTGTCGCCGGGCATGGACAGGTCGGTGATCAGTACGTTGGCGTCCAGCTTGGACAGACTGTTGATCAGCGCTGTTGAGTCTTCAAATTCCCCAACGACATTCACCCATTCAATTTGCTCGAGTGACTTCCGGATGCCAAACAGTACGATAGGATGGTCATCAGCAATAATTACGTTCAGGTTATTCATGTAGTTGGTTACCTTGCTGCAGCAGTCTACTGACGAAAAAATCAATCTGACTGATGTTGTTCTCGATCTTAAGCGCATCACCGTCAGCGATGTGCTGTTCTAGCGATTCACACAGTTGCTTGCCGGGAAGCAAGTTTAACATGGCAAACACCCCTTTCAGGCGGTGAGCGGTTTGGGACAGCGCCTCAAAATCACTGCTGCCCGCCTCAGTATACAGTTTTTTGACGTCATCGGGTACTGTGTCGATAAACAAGCCATAGTAATCACTTGATTTCAACTGTTTTTCATACAGTTGGATGTCATCTGCGCCGATTTCCCGCACGGTTTCAGGCTGATCCAGCGCCGCCATCTGCTGTTCGATCAGCAGCAGGATAGCGTCGATCATTGCGCTGCCGAGGTTGTAGTTAACGCGGATATAGCGCTTGTTCAACTGCTGCCAGCCGTTTTCGTCGCTGCTGAGCAGCAGGGTGTAGTCGTCGGCCCGCTGCGGGTTGTCGGTCAGCAGTACGTCGTAGTCGCGGTTGATTTTCCGCTCGTCGGCGATAATGCAGTCGGCGCCGTAGGCCTGCAGCAGGCGGGTGACGATGCCGCGGATTTCGTCGGACGTCACCTCCAGCAGGGCGGTGACGCCGTCCAGCAGTTTCTCCTGCTCTTCCTCATCCTGACGCTCCAGCGCCATCGGCACGCGGATGGTGTAACGGGTGCCGATATCGACCTTGCTGCGGATATCCAGCTGGCCGTTCAGCTTTTTACACAGCTGGTTGCACAGGAAAAACGTCAGGCCGGAGCCATGGTCGAAGCGGTCAACCAGCGTCTGGCTGAGGAACGGATAATTCAGGTTGCTGATCTCTTCGTTGGAGATGCCCGCCCCGGTGTCATTGATATGGAACACCAGCTGCTCCGGACGCTCCGGCTCGTGGTTGACGACGACGGAGATCTTGCCGTAGGAGGTGGTGATAATGGCGTAGCGGATCAGCAGCGACAGCGCCTTGCGCAGCGCGTTGGCATCGCCGATATAGGTTTGATTGACGTCGAGCTGATAGTGGTTGAACAGCGCCAGGCCCTTGCGGTTAAGCGCCGGCAGCACCTCTTTGAGCAGTTCGTCCACCAGCGCGGCCGGGCTGAACGGCTGGCTGGCCGGCTGCCAGTCCTGCGTTTCCAGCCGGGTGAGCAGGGTGATATTGTCAATCAGCGCCAGCACCGACGACGACTCGTCAAACAGCTGCTCCACCAGCTGCTGTTGCTGCTGCGGATCCGCCTGGGTGCGCAGCCGGTCGGCCATATCGTGGATCTGCTGCATCGGCTGGTTCAGCTCAATGCCGAGGTTATGCAGCATCAGCTTGCGCGCCTGCACGTTTTTATCGTATTCGCGCCGCGCCTGCTGCAGGCGTTTGTTGACCATCACCTCTTTATCCTGATCGTTGAGCAGGAACAGATAGGTTTCCGGCGCCAGCTGGCTGCGGAAGATGCGTATTTCATACACCTCATTGTTGACCGTCGCCTGGATCACGCCGTGGTGCTGCTGCGCCATATGGGCGATTTTCTGCAGGCTGAGGTGCGGCAGCAGGTGCTCGGCAATCTTGTTGCTGGCGATCACCGTATTGCTGGCAAAGTCATACACCAGCAGCCCCGAAGGCAGGCTGGCGATAATTTCCTGATTGAGTGCGCGCTCGGCGTCCAGCTCGTCGGCCAGCGTTTCGCTCGGCTGAATATACTGGTGACGGATAAAATAGATGGCGATCAGCGACAGCATGAACAGCACCAGGTTGGTCACCAGCAGCCACATGTTGTTGCGCAGCAGGTCGATGGCCAGGCTGAGCACCGATACGCGGTACACCATATTCAGCGGCGCGTTGGGCAGGCTGGCGCTGAATTCGACCCAGCTGCCTGACAGCGTTGCCTGCGGGCCGCTGGGTGCGCTGGCCGCATTGTCGTCTTCGCTGCCCGCCAGATCGGCGCTGTCATCGACCGGCTGCAGCTCGAAGTTGGCGCGCGCCATATTGAACGGAATGATGTCGTTGATCGGCAGGTCGAAGGCGATCACCGTGGCCAGATGGCCCGGCTGGTTAAAGGTGGTGCGGATGGAGAACGAATAGGCGTTCTGGAAACGCTGTTTGCGCAGGGTGGAGAAGCTTTCACGCTCGTCGAGCATATTGGCCTGCTGTAGCATTTCGGTGCGGCGATCCTCGGCCGAGTTGGTCAGGTAGCTATCCCGGAAGCGTGACGTCAGATCCTTCAGCGATTGGGTGGTCACCAGGCTCAGGCTGTTATCCTGCCCGTTCAGGTAGTACATCGCGTAGTTTTCGGTATTGGCGCCCCAGCGGTTATCCAGATAGTCGGAAATATTGGCCATCATCGTCAACGTGTTGGCGTCATGATTGCCAAAAATTACCGCGTCGGTCTTTATATACGGCTTATCGACGTAGTAGACGTCCGGGCGCAGGCGTGTTTCCATCACCGCCGGCCCTTCCTGCGGCATCGGCGTATTGCCGAAGCGCTCATAAACCTGCTCGGTGACATAGCGGTAGATATCCACGCGCTTTTGCAGACTTTTGACGATGGTATTCAGCGCCGATTTTTTGTCGCTCAGGTAGGCATTGGTGTAGTTGTAGCCATACAGGCCGAGGCTGACGAACAGCAGCACAATAAACACCAGAAAACAGCGGATGATATTGCCGGAACTGATGGTCAGTTGTTGATTTTGCATAGTCGACGCAGCGTCCTGAGTTAACGGGTAACGGCTTTGGCGCTGGCGGTTACCGCCAGCAGCAGCACGGTGACGCAGCCGAAGGCCACGGTCAGACTGGAGACCTGGGCGATAAAGCCGATCAGCGCCGGTCCGGCCAGAATGCCGGCGTAGCCGAGGGTGGTGACCGAGGCGATCGCCAGATTGGCCGGCATATCATGCTGGTTGCCCGCCGCGCTGAAGAGGATTGGCACCACGTTGGAGGCGCCCAGCCCCACCAGCATAAAGCCCAGCAGGGCGATCGCGGCGCTGTCGCAGACCACGGCCAGCGCCAGCCCCACGGCGGCGCACAGGCTGCCGAGCAGCAGCATCTTATAGCGCCCCAGCGCGTTGACCACCCGGTCGCCGTTCAGCCGGCCGATGGTCATGGCGATGGAAAACAGCGCATAGCCCAGGCCGGCCTGGCTGTGCTCGACGCCGCGCAGCGTCGTCAGAAACAGGGCGCTCCAGTCCAGCATCGAGCCTTCCGCCAGAAACATAATAAAGCACAGCGCGCCGATAAACATCACCCAGCCGCGCGGCAGAACGAACAGCGGGCCGCCGTCCTGCGCATCGCTGTCGCGCAGCAGGTTTTTCTGCGCCAGCGCGAGCAGCAGCACAATGGTCAGCACCGTAGCCAGTACGGCGGCAAGCGGGCTCAGCCCCAGCCACAGCAACAGGCTGACGCCGCCGGCGCCGGCGATCCCGCCGACGCTGAAGAAACCGTGAAAGCCGGACATCATCGCCCGGCCGCTGGCGCGTTCGACAATCACCGCCTGGATATTCATCGCAACGTCAATCATGCCGATGGCGGCGCCGAACAGCAGCAGCGCCAGCCCCATGCCCGGCGTTGAATCCATCAGCACCAGCAGCGGCAGATCGATGCACAGCGCCAGCCCGGCCAGCAGGATCACGCGCCGGCAGCCGAGTTTACCGGTCAGCAGTCCGGTCAGCGGCATCGCCAGCAGCGAACCGGCGCCGATGCACAGCAGCAGTAAGCCCAGTGAGCCATCATCCAGGTTCAGACGGAGTTTAGCGAAAGGCACCAGCGGCGCCCAGGCCGCCATGCCGAGGCCGGAGACAAAAAAGGCGATGCGGGTGGCTATCTGTTCGGGAATGCCGGGCTGCTGCTGTTCGGTGCACAAAGTGGATGTCATGTGGGCATCAAGGATCTGTTAGAAAGCGGGTGGCTGTAAGTCGTGCTGTGTTTTTATCACAAAGCGCGATCGGGGTCGAAAACATTTGCGCACGCCTCGGCCTGTACGCCGGCTTTACGCACCAGCCACAGGGCGATCAGCTGCAGGATATAGCGCCGCTGCTGTTCGCTGAGTACCTGTCCGGCGGGAATGGCGTGCCATTTGGCCAGGCAGCCGCGGCAGCAGGTGGCGGTGGCATGCTGGGCGACAAACACCGGGTGGCCGCGCATCGGCGTCTGTTTACCGTCGTTTTTCGGCCACGCGTCGGCCAGCCGCCGGTCGATGAAATCGCGGGCATGGCTGAGGATCACGGCGATGCCTTTATTTTCCAGGTAGAGCCGGTCCTTATCATTCAGGCGGAATTTGGCGCGGAACGGAGAGGTCTGCAGCCGCTGCCACTGGGTATCGAGTTGAGAGCGCATACTGGTTTGCCGTCAGCAATAATCACCCGGCTAGAATAACAGATTTTATCTCGGGCGACGAACGGTTGCCGGCGGGGATATTGAATGGTTATCTGGTCAATAATTAAGCCGGAAGTGTTTATTTATTTTCCAGCTATCAAGGTGTAGACCAAAATAAAGAAAACGTTTAGCGATAAGTGCGGAAATTTAAATAGGCAATTATTTCTGTAAGTGATTATTTCTGGTCGGATAGTTTGCATGATGTCGCGCGGCGGAGGCAAAAACGGCAATAAAAAACCGGCCCGGGGGCCGGCTGTAAAGTACAGGGATTATCATTACGATAATGAAGGTAATAATGAAAATAATGATGATAGCAGGTGAATTATAGTGGCTGTTTGCGACAGGTATTTTGACAGTATGTGCTTATTGATCGCTATTTTTGTATGGAATTCTACATTAGTTTAAGGTTTTGTATAACTAAGTGAATTTATTCAATTAAATTCATTTTTTGTCTTTAAATGCGCTATTTTGTTTGTCGGTAAGTTTTTGTGAAAGTTCGCCGGTATTTACATTTTGCAACCTTTGTTTGCGCCGTAGAAACACTATCGGACACTTGGTATCATTTTCTTTCTGGATTAATATAAACCGTGTTACCAGAATGGTAATGCACAGTCGTGCTAATAATGCTCAAAAGGGCAGTGGCCGTAGCTCGACATAATTAACGAGGATAATAACGATGAAACTTCGAGTACTCTCCCTGATTGTACCTGCCATGCTGGTTGCCGGCACCGCAGGCGCAGCGGAAATCTACAACAAAGACGGTAATAAACTGGATTTGTTCGGTAAAATCGATGGTCTTCACTATTTCTCTGACGACAATGGCACCGATGGCGACCAGTCTTACCTGCGTTTCGGCCTGCGTGGCGAAACCCAGATCAGCGACCAGCTGACCGGCTACGGTGAGTGGGAATATCAGGTTCAGCTGAACAAGACTGAAAGCGAAAACGACTCCTTCACCCGTGTCGGCTTCGCCGGTCTGCGCTTTGGCGACTACGGCTCACTGGATTACGGCCGTAACTACGGCGTACTGTATGACATCGGCGCCTGGACCGACGTCCTGCCGGAATTCGGCGGCGACACCTACGGTGCGGACAACTTCCTGTTCCAACGCTCTAACGGCGTGCTGACCTACCGTAACAACGACTTCTTCGGTCTGGTTGACGGCCTGAACTTCGCCCTGCAGTACCAGGGTAAAAACGACAGCGCTACCGAATCCAACAACGGTCGCGACGTGCTGGCGCAGAACGGCGACGGTTACGGCATGTCTGCTACCTACGATCTGGGCTACGGCATCAGCGCGGCGGCGGCTTACTTCTCTTCTGACCGTACCAACGAGCAGAATGGCTATAACAACCCGCGTATTCTGGGCAGCGGCGACAAGGCTGAAGCCTACAGCGGCGGCCTGAAGTATGACGCTAACAACGTCTACCTGGCGGCGATGTACACCCAGTCTTACAACGCTACCCGCTTCGGCAGCCGTGGCAGCTCCGCTTATGGCTACGCCAACAAAGCGCAGAACGTTGAACTGGTTGCGCAGTACCAGTTCGACTTCGGCCTGCGCCCTTCCGTGGCTTACCTGCAGTCTAAAGGTAAGGATATCGAACGCGGCTACGGCGATCAGGACCTGATGAAGTACGTTGACGTGGGCGCGACCTACTACTTCAACAAAAACATGTCCACCTACGTTGATTACAAAATCAACCTGCTGGACGACAACGACTTCACCAAAGCCGCCGGTATCAACACCGACGACGTGGTGGCGCTGGGTCTGGTTTACCAGTTCTAAGCTTCAGGTTGTTTTGCATAACGCGGCCTTCGGGCCGCGTTTTTTTTGCCTGCCGTCTGAGCACGGATTGCTAGCCCGCCCGAACCGCCCCGGCTAGGCTTGCTGAGTAACCCTTACTCAGGAGGCTCTATGCCGCTCACCCTTGAACGCATCATTGAAACGGCGCTGTACGTCAGCGACATGCCGCGCGCCAGCCATTTTTATGAAACCGTGTTACGGCTGCCGGCGATGGTGGCCAAAGAGCGCTTTCGCGCTTACAACGTCGGCGGTCAGAACGTGTTGCTGCTGTTTATCCGTGGCGACGGACGGCAAGGGTTCCGCGAAGAGGCCGGCTATATACCGCCGCATGACGGCAACGGCCCTTATCATCTGGCCTTTGCGGTCAGCAGGGCGCAGCTGCCGCAGTGGGAGCAACGCTTAAGTCAGCACGGCGTGGAAATCGAAGGGCGCATGCGCTGGCCGCGCGGTGCGGAAAGTCTCTATTTCCGCGACCCGGATGGCCATCTGCTGGAATTGGCGACGCCCGGACTGTGGGATAATTATTAAATATCGTCGCGGCGTTTGATTAATAAAAATAAACGAACGGGGTAGGGAAGGCGTAATTAATAAATACGGCAAACCCTACCTTAATAAATTAAAGTATAAACGTGGATTTAATATTATTGGCGTTAATATTTTTCGGTGGAGCGCGCGTTTGATAGGGCTGGAATAATCGGCGGATAACCGGAGCGGGAATAATAACGGCGCTAATCGTGCCGGCGGATAATGGGGCGTGGAGGAAGGGCGGCAGCGTAATCTGCAGCGGCGGACTATGGTGGAACAGGCTGCAGTAACCGCAAAAATCGCCGCTGTCTTCGTCCATCATGCCGGCGGCGTGGTGCCGCGAAGCGGGGGCGTCGTCGGCCTGATGATGCATCATCATCATGTGCTCGCCCATCGGCATATTCATGCCCATCATACTGTTATGCTGCGAGTTTTTTGCCAACTGTGCGGAGATTAACGGCCCGGCAAACACCATCAGCATGGCAAACAGACCCAGCCAGGCCAGCGTGCGTATTGAGTGCGTTGACAGTTTCACCAGTATTCGGGCCCTTGAGCAGTGGAAAGCGCGGCATGTGATGCCGGCGCCAGTGTAACATCATTCACAAATTGCCAACACCATTAGAAAATTATTTGTTAATTAAAAATAGATCGGATAAATTCCCCCAGGCATTAAATTCACCTGTGGAAAATAATAATGACTGAACGCGTAAACGCGCTGCCTTCGGCTACCCAAAATATGCGCCGGCGGGTAACCACTCGCAGCTGGTTTATTCCCTTGATGATGCGCCTGCATTTCTATATTGGCGTATTTGTCGGTCCCTTTTTACTTATTGCCGCATTAAGCGGAATTTTTTATGCCCTGACGCCGCAGCTGGAATCTTACTGGTACGCCGAGCAGTTGTATAACCACAGCAGCGGACAGCCGCAGACGCTACAGCGGCAGATTGCGGCCGCACAAACGCAGGCGCCGACGGAGGCGCAGCTGTCCGCCGTGCGTCCGTCGCCGGCAGACGGCGAGAACACGCGGGTGCTGTTTAACGTCGATGGGCTGGCGTCCGGCGAACGTCTGGCGGTGTTTGTCGACCCCGTCACGCTGCAGACCCACGGCGCGCTGGCGGTGTACGGCACCAGCGGCGTACTGCCGCTGCGCACCTGGCTGGATCAGCTGCACCGCAGCCTGCTGCTGGGGGAAGTGGGCCGCAACTACAGCGAGCTGGCGGCCTCCTGGCTGTGGGTGGCGGCGCTGGGCGGGCTGATTCTGTGGGGGGCGCGCAAACGCGCGGCGCGGCGTCAGCGCGGCGTGCGCGCTCTGCACCGGCAGCTGGGGGTACTGCTGTCGCTGGGGCTGCTGTTTTTCTCGATTACCGGCCTGACCTGGTCGAACTGGGCCGGCGATAATATCAGCGTGCTGCGCCATCAGTTCGGTTGGGCGACGCCGTCGCTGTCCACCGCGCTGCACGGCGGCTCTCATGACGCAATGGACGAGCATGCGGAGCACCGCGGCCATGTTATGGCGCCGGACGAGGCGGCGCCGGCGCTGGATACCGGGCTGTACGACCGGGTGCTGCAGCAGGCGCGCGCTGCGGGCATTGATGCGAATAAAGTAGAGATTCGGCAGCCGCAGGGCGCCGGGCAGGCCTGGTCCGTCAGCGAAATCGATCGCAGCTGGCCGACGCAGGTCGATGCGGTGGCGGTGGATCCGCATACCCTGGCGGTGACCGACAGCGTACGATTTGCCAGTTTCCCACTGGCGGCCAAACTGACGCGCTGGGGCATCGATCTGCATATGGGCATTCTGTTCGGCCTGGTTAATGAGCTGGTGCTGGTGGCGTTTGCCGTCGGGCTGGTGGCGATGGTGATCATGGGCTATCTGATGTGGTGGCGCAACCGGCCGACGCGGGCGGCGGAACGCGCGCCGCGCTCGCCGCTGATGCTGCTGCGGCGTACGCCGAAGGGGCCGCTGGCGCTGATTTTACTGGTGACGCTGCTGCTGGGGTACAGCCTGCCGGTGCTGGGGGCCAGCATTGTGCTGTTCCTGCTGGCCGACGTGCTGCGCTACGCTTGGCTGCGCCGGCGGCAAGCCGATTAACGCTGCTGATGAATCATCCGGTTAAAATAGCACCCAGTGTTAAAGCGCAGTTTGTGGAAAAACCTTTCGCCATCTAGACTTAGAAGACAATAAACGCACTCTAAGAGGACAAGCTATGACGAAGAAGTTGGTTTTAGCCGTTTGCACTACAGCAGCACTTTCCATTCTTGCCGGCTGTACCGCTTATGACCGCGCGGCGAGCTATGTAAAAGAGCCGGTGGTCAGTGATGTTAAAGTCGGGATGACCAAGCAGCAGGTACGCGCGATTGCCGGGCCGCCGTCAACCACGGCAACGATGGTTCATGCGCAGGGCACCTGCGATACCTATGCCGTCGCGCCGCGTGACGGCAAGGCGCAGACCTACTTTGTCAGCTACAACGATACCGGCCATGTGATGAACAAAGGCTATCAAAGCTGTTCAGACTACGACTCGCAGCCGAAGTAATCGGCGCCAGATGCCAAAGGCCGGACGACTGTCCGGCCTTTTTGTTGGTGGAGCCAGCGGAAAGTCCGCCGCCGTGCGGCAGAAAAAGCGGGCCGGACTGGTGAGATATTGCGCTGTTTTCGGCATGACTTGCACTTTTTAACCACTCTTGGCCTGAAGTTTGAGCAAACGCGCCGAAATGCCTATTTTTTTGTATGGCAACGCTAGACATTTCATAACGGTACCGTTAATATCTGCGCCCATTGGAAGGATGGCTGAGTGGTTTAAGGCAGCGGTCTTGAAAACCGTCGAGTGTAACAGCTCCCAGAGTTCGAATCTCTGTCCTTCCGCCAAATTCAAAACCCCAGGCTTTAAACAGCCTGGGGTTTTTTCGTTTTTGCTGTATGTCTTGGATGTTGGCTTCAGTGGTTGCTGAAAGCGATAACTACTTTTCACCCCTGATGGTTCCCGGCATATGGGGGATAGTTTAACCACAGTATTTTTATTGGTATTGATACATGGTAGTTTAAGAGCATCAATGGATTTGATGCGACATGAGTCATGTTACCGATAGCACATGTTAAGTTAAACGCAGATGGCGAATGGGCTGAATCACACCGATTAGATGAACATCTACGTTGTGTTGCCGTGTTTGCAGAGCAATTTTTTATACGCCCCATGTCAGGGTGGGCGGTACTTGTGGGGCGATGGCATGATTTAGGTAAATACCGACCATCCTTCCAAAGCTACATTCGTAATAAGTCAGGTTTTGAGTCAGAAAGTGCCCATATTGAGCAACAGAGTGGGCGAGTGATTCATTCAACTGCAGGCGCATTGCACGCAATTGATACGTTAGGTGCCGGCTATGGGCATATGTTGGCCTATCTGATTGCCGGCCATCATGCGGGTTTACCTGATTGGAGTGGCGGAAATGGATCACTACAGGTACGTCTTGCACAGGCGCAACAAGAATATACAGAATCAGTCTCCTCACAAGTACCTGCTGACATTCTGACAGCTGATGACCAACCTCTCATTAATCCAACATTAACTCCTGAATCGGTAGCTTTGTGGCTACGTATGCTGTTTTCCTGTCTGGTGGATGCCGATTATCTGGATACTGAGCGCTATATGGCACCGGACAAATTTGCCATGCGCGGCAATTACCCCACTTTGTCGGGATTACATAAGCGCTATCGTGATTTTATGGCCGGGTTGGTAGGGCGTGCCCCAAGTACACAGCTGCAGAAAATCAGGGCGGAGATACTTACGCAAACCCTGGCGGCAGCGGTTGGAGTACCCGGGATATTCAGCCTTACAGTGCCTACCGGTGGCGGTAAGACGCTGGCAAGTCTGGGATTTGCCCTTGAGCATGCGATCAAGCATGGAAAAAAACGCATCATTTACGCCATTCCTTTTACCAGCATTATTGAGCAAAACGCGGCAGTCTTTCGTAGGGTACTGGGGGATGAGGCTGTATTGGAGCACCATTGTAGCCTTGATGATGATGGCAATGTATATAGGCGGTTGGTGACGGAAAATTGGGATGCTCCGGTGATTGTCACCACAAATGTACAACTTTTCGAATCGTTGCATGCATCACGTACGAGCCGCTGCCGCAAGCTGCATAACCTCATCGATAGCATCATCATCCTTGATGAAGCTCAACAATTACCACGCGACTTCCACCAGCCAATCACTAACGTCATGACACAACTCAGTGAGTTGTTTGGCGTTACCTGGGTGTTGTGTACAGCAACTCAGCCTGTATTGGCAGAAAGCCGGGATGTGTTTGGTAAGAAGTTAATGGAAGGGGTGAAGGATGTGCGAGAAATTATCGCTAACCCTGCGCATTTGGCGCAGCAACTCAGACGGGTAAAGGTTACCTTTTCTGCCGAACCTATGCATTGGCAACAGATTGCAGACGAATTGACCGGGGAAGAGTGTGTTCTTTGTATCGTCAACACGCGTCGCCATGCACGTGAACTTTTCAACTTGTTACCCGACGATGATAACCGTTTCCATCTTTCTGCTCATATGTGTGCGGCTCATCGTAGTCAGGTGATTACTGATATTCGCCAACGGCTTGAAGCTCGCCGTCAGGGAGATAAACGGCCATTGAGAGTTGTCAGCACTCAATTGGTAGAAGCAGGGGTAGATCTTGATTTCCCTGCGGTATTTCGTGCGATGGCGGGGTTGGATGCAATTGCCCAGGCTGCAGGACGCTGTAATCGTGAAGGTGTAATGGGGAAGTTGGGCAGAGTGTGGGTATTTATGCCTACAGACTCAGCGCCAGTTGGTCTGCTCCGGCAGGCAGAACAATGTACTGTGGCCATGTTGAAAGCTGGTCTGCTATCTGAACCTCTGTCGCCGCAAACTCTTGAACAATACTTCATGCGTCTTAATAGCCAAGGGGAGCGTGATAAGCACAAGATTTGTGAGAAGTTGACGGCCAAATACTCAGCAGATTCCCCTCTCATTATTCAATTTCGTGAGGCAGCCGACAGTTTTCGTTTAATTGATGATAAAGGCGTGGCGGTGATTGTGCCTTACTGCCCTGAGCATCAGGATGAAAGTCCGGTATTTATGCTGCTCAATACATTAGAAAGTGATCCCACGGCCAAATGGGGGCAACGAAAACTACAGCGTTACAGCGTGACGCTACCTGAGTCGTTGGCTGAAGCGTTACAAGCTATCGGTGCTCTGCAAGTTTGCGCAGGCCAGTTGGTGTTATTAGAAAGTCACTACCATCCATGTTGGGGAGTGGAATTACCGGATACGTTGTTATCTGTGGAACGTTCAGTTATTTGATCACGGAGAGAATATGGGATTTTGTCTGGATATCAGTGGTGATTTCGCCTGTTTTACGCGCCCAGAGATGAAAGTAGAGCGTGTGAGCTACGATGTCATAACCCCGTCAGCAGCCCGCAGTGTCTTTGAATCGATCTTGTGGAAACCGGCGATACGCTGGCAAGTGACCCGTATTGAAGTAATCAACCCTATACGTTGGATTAACCTGCGCCGCAATGAGGTAGGCTCGGTGATTTCCAGCCGTAATGTGAAAACGGCGATGAAGTCAGGCAAAGGGAGTCTTGGGCTTTATATCGAAGAGGATCGTCAGCAGCGTGCGGGGTTACTCCTGCGCGATGTCCGTTATCGTCTTTATGCCGAATTTCATCTCACTACTAAAGCGGGTGGCGGTGATAACGCAGCAAAGTTTGCCGATATGTTTCGCCGTCGGGCTGAAAAGGGGCAATGTATTAACCAACCCTATCTGGGATGCAGGGAATTTGCCTGTGACTTTACGTTAGTCAGTGATGCCGAGCGTCAGCCTCTGCCGTTAACTCAGGATATCGATCTGGGTTGGATGCTCTATGACATGGATTACAGCGATCCGACATCACCTAATCCCCTGTTTTTTCGGGCGCAGATGATACAAGGGCGAATTGATATCCCGGCCTTGGATAGCCCGGAGGTATACGTATGATCCTGCAAGCATTATGCGATTATTACCAACGCAAACAGGCCGAACCGAATACCGCGCTGGCCCCATTTGGTTTTGAAGAAAAAGGGATCCCGTTTCTGGTGGTGATCGATCGCGACGGCCGATTTATTCAATTTGAAGATACCCGAGCGATGGAGAGGAAAAAGCCAATACCCCGTCGTTTTATGGTGGCTAAAAGCGTAAAAAAATCCTCGGGGGTGGCGGCTAACTTACTGTGGGATCCTGCGAACTATGTTTTGGGGATTGATCAAAAAGACAAACCGCAACGCACGGAACAACAGCGGCAAAGTTTTATTGAGCAGATCCGCTTGCTATTGGGGGATGCAGTTACTGATGTTGGCGTAGCTGCCGTGCTGCGTTTCTATGAACGACCGGAACAGAATTTAACTGCGGATTTGCATTGGGCAGAAATTATTGAAACCAACCCGGTAATGACCTTTAGCCTGTTGGAGGATGGGGGACAGATTGTGTTCCATCGGCCTGCCGTGTTGGCGGCTTACCAGCAGTCTATTAACCTGCAGGGTGATGTGGCCTCCCGCTGCCTGGTCAACGGAAAAGTGCTGCCTGTGGCCAGGCTCCATCCCTCCATCAGGGGGGTATGGGGTGCGCACTCCTCTGGAGCCAGTCTGGTTTCATTTAATAAAGATGCATTCAGGTCATGGGGAAAAGAGCAGGGGGCCAATTCCCCGATCAGCGAGAGAGCAGCATTTGAATACACCACGGCACTGAATTACCTGTTAGAAACGAATAGCCCCAACCGTATGCAGCTGGGCGAAACCTCAGTCGTGTGTTGGGCTGCCCAAGATCATCCGCTGGAAACCCTGTTACCTTTCATTTTCGCCGATAGTCCTAAAGACGATCCCGACCGTAATGTTCGTGCTGTGACCAAGCTTGGCGACAGCGTGCATAACGGCCTTTATCAAGGGACCGGGGCCACTGAGCGTTTTTACTTGCTGGGGTTATCGCCCAATGCGGCACGGGTGGCTATCCGTTTCTGGCTGGTAGGGACAGTTGCAGATTTTGCTCAACGTTTGTGGCAATGGCTTGATGATATTGAGCTTGCGGGGAGTAGTGATTCGCCAAGACGCCCATCGTTGAAAACCTTGTTACGTAGTACGGCATTACTGGGTAAAGAAGAGAATTTGCCGCCTCACTGGGTGGGGGAGGTTGTACGGGCGATTTTATCAGGTTCACCTTTACCTGCTGCTTTACTCACTGGGGTATTGATTCGCATTAAAGCGGAATCAGGTGCGGTGAATGGTTACCGAACTGCGTTAATCAAGGCGTGGTTAAACCGCTATTTTCGTCAGCAAAAATTCAAGGAGGTCACTGTGGCACTCAATCTGGAAGAAGACCGTATCGGCTATCTATTGGGAAGGCTGTTTGCTGTGTTGGAAAAATTACAAACCGATGCAAGCCCAGGGCTTAATGCAACTATCCGCGATCGCTATTACAGCAGCGCCAGCTGTACGCCCAAAGCGGTGTTTGGCACCTTGATGCGTTTGCATACCCATCATCTGAAAAAGCTGGATAAACCTGGATATCGTATTGCGGCTCAAAATCGTATCCAAGAGATTATTGCGGCAATTACCGACTTCCCGGCCCATCTGGACCTGACTCAGCAGGGGCTGTTCGCTATCGGTTACTACCATCAACGTCAGGATTTAACTCCCAAGAAAACATCTACCCAAGGAGAGGCAGCATGAGTCTTAACAATCGCTATGAGTTCGTTCTGTTATTTGACGTCAAGGATGGGAACCCCAATGGCGACCCAGATGCGGGCAATTTACCTCGTGTGGATGCAGAAACTGGCCAAGGCTTGGTTACCGACGTCTGTCTGAAACGTAAAGTACGCAACTTTATCGGCCTGCATAAAGGAGAAATACCACCCTATGAAATTTACGTCAAAGAGAAAGCGATCCTGAATAAAACCCATGAGCGTGCCTATGAAGGGATTGGCAAGTCCGACTTGCTGAAAGGCGATGATAAAAAACGCAAGGGAGGGGATGCGGTAGATGAGGCTCGCCAATGGATGTGTAAAAATTTCTATGACATTCGTACCTTTGGCGCCGTGATGTCTACCGGTGTTAACTGTGGTCAGGTTCGTGGGCCGGTACAGCTTACGTTTGCCCGCTCCATTGAGCCTATTGTAGCGCATGAGCATTCCATTACTCGCTGTGCCGTGGCAACGGAGGCGGCAGCACAAAAACAGGATGGTGATAATCGTACGATGGGCCGTAAAAATACTGTGCCTTATGGTTTATATCGTTGTCACGGTTATGTTTCAGCGCATTTGGCACAACAAACCGGTTTCAGTGAGGACGATCTCAGGCTCTTTTGGGATTCTTTAATTAATATGTTTGATCATGATCGCTCAGCCGCTCGTGGCGAAATGAACGCCTGCGCTCTGTACGTTTTCAAGCACGACAGCGTATTGGGCAATGCCCCTGCTCGTAAACTTTTCGATACCATCAATATTGAACGTGTGACCGATGGCCCCGCTCGCAGTCTGTCCGATTACCGCATCAGTGTGACTGAGGAGCAGATTCCAGGTGGTGTAACGCTGCACGTTATGCTGGCGTAAGTAAGATGGCTGATACGCGACTGATTCCGCTATCCGCACTGCAGCATTATGCATTTTGTCCCAGACAGTGTGCCTTGATTCATAATGAGCAAGTGTGGGCTGATAACTGGTTGACAGCACAGGGAGCATTGCTGCATCAACGTGTGGACCACGGTGAGCCAGAGACCCGCAAAGGGATACGGTATGAACGTGGTTTGCCCGTCAGTGCGCCGCAGCTTGGTCTTTCCGGCAAGCTGGATCTGTTGGAGAAAGATCTCTCTACCGGGGCACTAACCCCGGTAGAGTATAAACGCGGTAAGCCAAAGCGTCATGATAGCGATGCTATTCAGCTTTGTGCACAGGCTCTCTGCCTGGAGGAGATGACAGGACAAGAGGTGGCTACTGGAGCTGTGTGGTACTGGCAAACTCGGCATCGGCTGGACATTGCCTTGGATAGTGCCCTGCGTCAGCGAACACTCTCGGTTATTGCCTCTGTTGCTGAACTGTTGCGTTCCGGTGAGACACCCAAATCTCAGTCCGGAAGGCACTGCAAGTCTTGTTCACTGCTTGATGAATGCCTTCCTGCTCAACAGCAAGATACCTCCATTACCTATGTGTCGGCGATTTATTCCTCAGCGGAGGAGGATAAATGAAGAAACTCCAGAACTGTCTTTATATCAATCGTGATGGTGCTTATCTGCATAAAGAGCGGGAAACATTATTGATCGAGCAGTCGATTGACGGCCAGCGCCAGAAATTGCTGCAAGTACCGATCCATTCCGTTGGTAATATTTTCTGCTTCGGTAATATTATGGTGTCGCCGCAATTAATGGGGTTCTGTGGTGAGAATGGCACCCAGCTTTCTTTTTTTGATCGCTTTGGCCGCTTCCAAGCTCGGGTGGTTGGTAAGCAAACGGGTAATGTGTTGTTACGTAGAGCACAATTTCGTTGTAGTGAAAATGGTGATGCGACGATCGCTCGTAATGTGGTGGCCGCTAAAATTCAATCGTCTCGGGTCGTACTGATGCGTCATTTACGCACTTATGGCGAACAAACAGATATTCGCGTGGCAACCCATAGGATGCGTCAGATTGTTGCGGAACTGGCCGTACAGACCGATATTAATCGGATACGTGGTTTAGAGGGGGAGGCTGCAAGCCATTATTTCGGTGTATTTGATCGATTATTGACTCGTCGCAGCGGTTTTGTTTTCGATGGCCGGAACAGAAGACCCCCTCGTGATCCAGTCAACGCCATGCTTTCATTTTTGTATTCGCTCATGTCTAAAGAGATCAGCGGCGCTTTGCAAGGCGTAGGGTTAGATCCACAAGTTGGTTTTTTACATGTTGAAAGGCCGGGGCGTGATAGTCTGGCGCTGGATTTGCTTGAGGAGTTTAGAGCCCCCATTATTGATCGGTTAGTGCTGACATTGATTAACCGACAACAATTGAAAACAGCGGATTTTACTACCGATATATTGGGAGGTGTGATCCTCAAGGAGGATGCCAGAAAACTAGTTCTCCAAGCATGGCAAACTAAAAAGCAAGAAGAAATTATCCACCCATTTTTACAAGAAAAGGTTGCAATAGGTTTATTGCCTCATGTGCAGGCTATGTTACTTTCCCGCCATTTGCGGGGTGATTTGGCTGTATATCCTCCTTACACATATCGTTGAAAGGTTCTCGGAATGATGGTTTTGGTGACCTATGATGTTTCTTTGGCTGATGCTGATGGCCCGCGTCGACTCCGACAGCTAGCTAAAATGTGCTTAGATTATGGCGTGAGGGTGCAATATTCAGTTTTTGAATGCGAAATTGATTCTGTCCAGTGGGTGAATTTTCGAGCCAAACTCCTCAGCATTTATAATGCAGAGGTTGATAGTTTACGTTTCTATCGACTAGGGAAGGAATGGAGAAACAAAGTTGAACATCATGGCGCCAAGCCCGCAGTTGATATCTTCAAAGATCATTTGATCATCTGAATTCTCTTCCGCCAACCTGTAGTCCTCACCAAAAGGCTGGCAGGTTGGCGCGAAACTATTACTATGAAATAAAAGAGAAATTTCTCTAGTCTGTTGATTAGCGGTGTATCTGTGCCTGGTTAACTGTGGGTTGGCGCAAAATGCTTGCTAAAGGTAGACTACACAAGTCCTTGCAATAAGGGAGTCGTGCCTCATGCAGGCACGTGGATTGAAACTCGCTGCTCGTTGCTCTTACGCTTAGCCATGCTCGTCGTGCCTCATGCAGGCACGTGGATTGAAACATCTACATCACCGGGCGCAATGTGGCCGGCGGCGTCGTGCCTCATGCAGGCACGTGGATTGAAACCCATAACTCACACCACAAATTTACTGTATTTATAGTCGTGCCTCATGCAGGCACGTGGATTGAAACTCATCACTGACGCAGGCCATTGTGAAAAATCTTGTCGTGCCTCATGCAGGCACGTGGATTGAAACGTGAATATCAGCGGGTTCAGCATGCGCAGGCCGTGTCGTGCCTCATGCAGGCACGTGGATTGAAACTTCTCAATACGAGCTTTGCGGTTATCGTATGGGGTCGTGCCTCATGCAGGCACGTGGATTGAAACATGGCTAATCAGGACCAGTCCGAGGAACAGCTAGCGTCGTGCCTCATGCAGGCACGTGGATTGAAACTTGATCATTTCGATAGTGTTCATTGTCCTTCCTCGTCGTGCCTCATGCAGGCACGTGGATTGAAACTGTATTTTCATGAGCAAAACAAACTGGCGCGTCGTCGTGCCTCATGCAGGCACGTGGATTGAAACAAGAACCTGATGAGTGACGTTATCCAGGGCGCCGTCGTGTCTCATGCAGGCACGTGGATTGAAACTCACTTATCGGTTGATCCCTCTCGGGGCCGGGTGTCGTGCCTCACGCAGGTACGTGGATTGAAACAGCACGTTTGTTTTGCCGCTGGCGCCGTACGCCTGTCGTGCCTCACGTAGGCACGTGGATTGAAACACCAACGACTGCTACGCGCTGGCATTGTATACCTGTCGTGCCTCACGTAGGCACGTGGATTGAAACATCATGAAATGTGTCGCGAAAGTGTGCCTGAGAACGTCGTGCCTCACGTAGGCACGTGGATTGAAATAATCGGGATGAGGGATTGCAGACGGTTGGCCCTGCCGTATTCCATGTAGATATGTGGGTTGAAATTGTGCTGCTTTGAGTAAATCTCATTAATCTTTATGGATTTCAAAATCCCAGGCTTTAAACGGCCTGGGGTTTTTTCGTTGCGCCGCGGACGGCCTGAAAGCAAAGCGGCCCCGACAGGGCCGCCTGTGTAGGTTCAGCGCGGGAACACCACCGTGCGGTTCTCATAGAGAAATACCCGCCGTTCCACGTGCCAGCTGACGGCGCGCGCCAGGGTTACGCGTTCGATATCTCGTCCTTTTTCAATCAGATCCTCCGGGTAGTCGGTATGGGTTACCGGCTCCACGCTCTGGGCGATGATCGGCCCTTCGTCCAGCTCCTCGTTGATATAGTGCGCGGTGGCGCCCACCAGTTTGACCCCTTTGGCCCAGGCCTGATGGTAGGGCTTGGCGCCCTTAAAGCCCGGCAGCAGCGAATGGTGAATATTGATCGCCTTGCCCGCCAGCCGGCGGCACATGCCGTCCGACAGCACCTGCATATAGCGCGCCAGAATCACCAGCTCGGCGCCGGTCTCCTCAATGATTCGCCACACCTGCGCCTCCTGCTGCGGTCGGGTGTCGGCGGTAACCGGCAGGTAGTGGTAGGGCAGGCCGTGCCAGGCCACCAGCGGTTCCAGATCGCGGTGGTTGGAGATCACGGCGCACACCTCCACCGGCAGCTGGCCGGTACGGTAGCGGTACAGCAGGTCGTTCAGGCAGTGATCGGTGCGGGAGACCATAATCACCACCGGCACCCGATGTCCGGGCGCGGTCAGCCCGAAGCTCATCTCGAAGTTCGCCGCGCGCGGTGCGAAACGCGCCTCAAAGGCCTGGCTGTCGAAACCGGACGGCGGCCGAAACTCGGTGCGGATAAAGAAGCGCCCGGACTCGCGGTCGTCGAACGAGTTCTGTTCGGTAATGTAGCAATCGTTCTCCCGCAGGAAGGCGGTCACCGCATCGACCGTGCCGAGCCGCCCCGGACACTGGGCGGTCATGATCCAGCAGTCATTATTACGACTCATGCTCTGTTCTCCGTCACGGGATAACGCCAATGTCGTACTCTTCCCCGGCATCCAGCAGCCAGCGCCAGAGGTAATCCGCAAAGCTGCGTCTGACGATCAGCTCCCAGCGGGTCTCGTCGGGCCGGCGCAGCACCGCGGTGGTTTTGGCGAAGACGGTGGTCACCGCCTTGCCCGCGGGGAAATTGTCCGGATGAACGTCATAGACCACTGACTTCATCAGCAGCTCGCGAACTTTTTCCCCCCGCAGCTCCAGCAGCGTCTGGCCGCCGCTGACGTTGACGATGGCGTAGTGGGCGTCGCCCAGCGCCGCCCGCAGCCGTTTCTCCACGTCAAACTCGCTGCCTTCCGGCACGATCAGCAGCCATTCGTCCGGCGACAGCCATTGGATGCTGCTTTCGCCGTCGTCGCCGCTGACCAGCCCCAGCGGCTGGCCGGGGAGTCCGATCCCCAGCACGTCGCGTAGCGCCTGATCGAGCACGATGGCGCCGCCGCGCAGAATCAGATGCCCGCGGAACGGGTGCTCGCGCAGCGTTACGCCGCTGTGTTCGCCGGCCTCCGGCCGGCCGGTATGACGGTAAGACAGCGCCAGCGGCGATTCGCGCATCACCTGCGCCTTGGGGTGGCTGTTAAAGGTGCTTATCTTTACGACATCAGACATTTTGGCGCTCTCCTTTGGGATCGACAAAGATCGGGCTGACAATTTCGGCCTCATGGATCTGGCCGTCGACCATCGGCAGCCAGACGGTATCGCCCATTTTCTGGTGCCCGTCTTTCACTACCGCCAGCGCGAAGCCGCTGTCCAGGGTAGGGCTGTAGTAGCTGGAGGTGACGTGGCCGACCATCGGCATCGGGATCGGATGGTGGGGATCCAGCACAATCTGCGCGCCTTCTTCCAGCACCACCCGCGGGTTTTTCGGCCGCAGGCCGACCAGCTGTTTACGGTCGGTGCGCCGGGTGTCGGCGCGCGTCAGCGCCCGCTTGCCCACCCAGGAGAAGCTTTTGTCGTAGCCCACGCACCACTGCATGCCGAGATCTTCCGGCGTCATGGAGCCGTCGGTATCCTGGCCGGCGATAATAAAGCCCTTCTCGGCGCGCAGAACGTGCATCGTTTCGGTGCCGTAAGGCGTCAGGCCATACTTTTCACCGTGTTCGAACAGCGCTTCCCAGACGTGGCGCGCGTAGTTGGCCTGCACGTTCACCTCATAGGCGAGCTCGCCGGTAAACGAGATGCGGAACACACGCGCCGGAACGCCGGCCACCGTGCCGGAGCGCCAGTCCATAAACTTAAAGGTGTCGCGCGACAGGTCGATATCACACACCTCCTGCAGCAGGCGGCGGGACTCCGGCCCGGACAGGGAGAGGGTGGCCCAGTGGTCGGTCACCGAGGTGAAATACACCTGCAGATCCGGCCATTCGGTCTGATGCCACAGCTCCAGCCACTCCAGCACCGCCGCCGCACCGCCGGTGCTGGTGGTCATCAGGAAGTGGTTCGCCCCGAGGCAGCTGGTGGTGCCGTCATCCATCACCATGCCGTCGTCCTTGCACATCAGGCCGTAGCGCACCCGGCCGAAGCCCAGTTTCGCCCACTTGTTGGTGTAGATACGCTCCAGGAAGGTGCGGGCGTCCGGCCCCTGAATATCGATCTTGCCGAGGGTCGACGCATCGAGGATCCCCACGCCGTTACGCACGGCGCGGCACTCTCTGGCCACGGCCTCTTCCAGGGTTTCACTGCGTCCGTCGACGCGCTGCGGGAAGTACCACGGGCGTTTCCACTGGCCGACCTCTTCAAACTCCGCGCCCCGATCCAGATGCCACTGATGCATTGCGGTGTGACGTTCCGGTTCGAACAGTTCGGCGCAGTGGCGGCCGGCCACGGCGCCAAAGGCGACGGGCGTGTAGTTGGGGCGGAACACGGTGGTGCCGACCTCGGGGATGGCGCGCCGCAGACAGCGGGCGGCGATGGCCATGCCGTTGATATTGCCCAGCTTGCCCTGATCGGTGCCGAAGCCCATCACGGTGTAGCGCTTGATATGTTCGATGGACTCAAAGCCCTCGCGTATCGCCAGTTCAATGGCGGCGGCGGTGACGTCGTTCTGCAGATCGACAAACTGCTTCGGCGCCCGGGAGGTGGGCAGATCGTGCGGCACCTGATACAGCGCCAGCGCCGCGCCGTCGCGGCGTTTCGCCACCTCCGGCAGTGTAATGTCCTGCGGTTTGCCGCCGCTTTGTTCGGCGGCCTGGCGGCCCGCCGCCGCGCCGTCGCGCAGCGCCTGTTCGGTGGTAAACGCGCCGGTTACCGCGCCGGCGGCGATCATGCCCTCCACCTGCGGCGCGACAAAGCCCGGCACCTCATCGCGCCAGATCGGCCGCGCGCCGGTATGCACCGCCAGGTGAATCACCGGGCTGTAGCCGCCCGAGCTGGCGACGGTGTCGCAGTTCAGGGTTTCCACCCGATCCACCACCCGGAAACCGGCCGGGTCGATGCGGGCAACCCGCACGCGGCTGACTCGGGAGCCGCCCTGGGCCTCGATCACCGCGCTGCCGCAGAGTACGCGGATGCCGCGGGCGCGCGCCTGGGCCACCAGTTCGCCGTCCGGGTTATCCCTGGCGTCGACGATCGCCACGACTTCCCGGCCGCTGTCCAGCCAGTCCAGCGCGGCGCAGTAGGCCTGGTCGTTGCTGGTCGACAGCACCAGACGCTGGCCCGGCGTGACGCCGTAGCGGTGAATATAGGTGGAGAGGGCGCCGGCGACGAAGTTGCCGGGAATATCGTTGCCGGCGTAGACCAGCGGCCGCTCGTGGGCGCCGCTGGCCAGCACGATGCGTTTGGCCCGTACCCGGTGCAGACGCAGACGCGCGCGATGGTCCGGCGCCGTTTCACCCAGGTGGTCGGTGCGCCGCTCCAGCAGGGTGACAAAGTTGTGGTCGTGACGGCCGGTGGCGGTGGTGCGCGGCAGCAGCTGTACGTTGTCCAGCGTCGCCAGCTCGCGCAGGGTGTCCGCCACCCAGGCGACGGCGTCGCGGTCGTTTAACGGTTCGCGGCTGTCGAGCAGCGAGCCGCCCATCTCTTCCTGTTCATCCGCCAGCATCACCCGCGCGCCGCTGCGTCCGGCGGCCAGCGCCGCGGCCAGACCGGCCGGGCCGGCGCCGATAATCAGCACGTCGCAGTGCTGGTTAAGATGATCGTAGCGATCCGGATCGCGCGCCATCGGGCTGCGCCCCAGCCCGGCGCCCTTGCGGATATACTTCTCCCAGGTCATCCACATCGAGGCCGGTTTCATAAAGGTTTTGTAGTAAAAGCCGGGAGGCATAAAGCGCCCGAGCATTTTACCCACGGCGCCCATCAGATCGCGTTCGGTGCTGGGCCAGCCGTTGGTGCTGCTCGCCGTCAGCCCTTCATATAGCGCCTGCTGGGTGGCGCGCACGTTCGGCACCTGGCTGGCTTCTGTGCTGCCCAGCTGCACCACGGCATTCGGCTCTTCGGCGCCGGCGGCGACAATGCCGCGCGGGCGTCCGTATTTAAAGCTGCGGTTGACGATATCCACGCCGTTGGCCAGCAGCGCCGAGGCCAGGGTATCGCCGGCAAACCCCTGCAGGGTCTGGCCGTTAAAACGAAAATTCAGCGGACGGCTGCGGTCGATGCGACCGCCGTCGGCCAGACGATTCACCTGTTTCATGCGCCACCTCCGGCCTGGATCCGCTCATCGTGGGTTACGGTTTCAGTTTCGCTGTCGTCGCGGCGCGGCAGGGGCACTACATCGGCCCCGGCGCCGGTTTTCGGCTGTTCGCCAATCCGGTAGGTTTCCAGTATTTCGTAGCTCACCGTATTGCGCGCCACGTTAAAGTATTTGCGGCAGCCTGCGGCGTGTACCCAGAGTTCCCGGTGTACGCCGCGCGGGTTATCGCGGAAAAACAGATATTCTCCCCACTCTTCGTCGCTACAGGCGTCGGGATCCGCCGGGCGCACGATATGCGCCTGGCCCTTGGGGTGAAACTCTTCTTCTTCCCGGTGTTCGCCACACCAGGGGCACCAGATATGCAGCATCTTGCTTCCTCCTCGTCAGTGGGCAACGCCGGCGGCGCCGTGTTCGTCCACTAAAGCGCCGGTATTGAATCGATCGATTGAGAACGGAGCCGCCAGCGGGTGCGGCTTGCCTGCCGCCAGGCTGGCGGCGAATACGTGGGCCGAGCCGGGCGTGGCTTTAAAGCCGCCGGTTCCCCAGCCGCAGTTAAACCACAGCCCTTTGACTTTGGTGGCCGACAGAATCGGGCTGGCGTCCGGCGTGGTATCGACGATGCCGCCCCATTGCCGGTTCATGCGCACCCGCGAGAAGGCCGGGAACATCTCGACGATCGCCTGCAGCGTATGCTCGATGGTGGAGTAGCTGCCGCGCTGACCGTAGCCGTTGTAGCCGTCGATACCGGCGCCGATCACCAGATCGCCCTTGTCCGACTGGCTGATGTAACCGTGCACGTGGTTTGACATCACCACGGTATCCAGCACCGGTTTGAGCGGTTCGGACACCAGCGCCTGCAGCGGGTGGGACTCCAGCGGCAGCTTCAGCCCGGCCATGCCGGCCAGCACCCCGGAGTTGCCCGCCGCCACGCAGCCGACGGTGCGGGCTTCGATATCGCCGCGGGTGGTATGCACGCCGTACACCTGGCCGTCGCGCATCATAAAGCCGGTGACCTCGGTCTGCTGCAGAATATCCACGCCCAGAGCGTCCGCCGCGCGGGCAAAGCCCCAGGCCACCGCGTCATGGCGCGCCACGCCGCCGCGCGGCTGCCATGAGGCGCCCAGCACCGGGTAGCGGGCGTTTTTCGAACAGTCGAGCATCGGCACCAGATCCTGCACCTGGCGGGCGTCCAGCACCTCGCCGTCGATGCCGTTCAGGCGGTTGGCGTTCACCCGGCGACGGATGTCGCGCATATCCTGCAGGGTATGCCCCAGGTTGAGCACCCCGCGTTGGGAAAACATCACGTTGTAGTTGAGATCCTGCGACAGTCCTTCCCACAGCTTCATCGAGTGTTCAAACAGCGCCGCGGCCTCGTCCCACAGGTAGTTGGAGCGTACGATGGTGGTGTTACGGGCGGTATTGCCGCCCCCCAGCCAGCCTTTTTCCACCACCGCCACGTTGGTGATGCCAAACTCCTTCGCCAGGTAGTAAGCGGTACCCAGCCCGTGACCGCCGCCGCCGATGATAATCACGTCGTAGGCCTTCTTCGGCACGGGGTTGCGCCACATCCGCGGCCAGTTTTCATGGTGGTTGAGACCATGGCGCAGCAGACTTAAACCCGAATAATGTTGCATAGCGTCTCTTCCTGTCTGTTAGGCGAAAGCGGGGCGGGTCAGCGTCATGCCGTGGGCTTCGCCGTACACCGGATAGCGGGCGCACAGCTCCGCCACGTTGGAGCGCACCCAGGCTTCAATATTGCGCTGCTCTTCATGGTCGCTCTCTTTGCCGCGGGCCAGGGTGTCCAGAATGTCGCAGATCCAGTGCGCCAGCATTTCGCACTCGCGCAGGTCGAAGCCGCGGGTGGTGATCGCTGCGGTGCCGATGCGCAGTCCCGAGGTGACGAAGGGGCTGCGGGGATCGTTGGGCACCGCGTTTTTATTGACGGTGATATGGGCGCGCCCCAGCGCGGCATCCGCCTCTTTACCGGTAATGCCCTGACGGATCAGCGACACCAGGAACAGGTGGTTGTCGGTGCCGCCGGAGACCAGATCGAACCCGCGGCGGATAAACACGCCCGCCATCGCCCGGGCATTGTCGATCACCCGCGCCTGATAGCGGACGAATTCTTCGCTCATCGCCTCGCGCAGCGCCACCGCCTTGGCGGCGATCACGTGCATCAGCGGGCCGCCCTGCTGCCCCGGGAAGACCGCGGCATTCAGCTTTTTGTACAGCTCCTCATCGCCGCAGGCGGAGAGGATCATGCCGCCGCGCGGGCCGCGCAGCGTTTTATGGGTGGTAGTGGTGACCACGTGGGCGTGAGGCAGCGGGTTAGGGTAGCAGCGGGCCGCCACCAGTCCGGCGACGTGGGCCATGTCCACCATCAGCCAGGCGCCGACCTCATCGGCGATTTCGCGGAAGCGCCGCCAGTTCACCACCCGGGCATAGGCGGAGAAGCCGGCGATAATCAGCTTCGGCCGGTGCTCGCGCGCCAGCGCCTGCACCTCATCGTAATCAATTTCGCCGGTTTCCGGGTTCAGGCCGTACTGCACCGCGTTGTAGTGCTTGCCGGAAACGTTAGGCGCCGCGCCGTGGGTCAGGTGGCCGCCGTGCGCCAGGCTCATGCCCAGAATGGTGTCCCCCGGCGCCACCAGCGCCATAAACGCCGCGGCGTTGGCCTGAGCGCCGGAGTGCGGCTGCACGTTGGCGTAGTCGGCGCCGAACAGCAGGCAGGCGCGCTCGATAGCCAGCCGCTCCACCACGTCGACGTGCTCACAGCCGCCGTAGTAGCGTTTGCCCGGATAACCTTCGGCATATTTGTTGGTTAACTGGCTACCCTGAACCGCCATCACCTGCGAGCTGGCGTAGTTTTCGGAAGCGATCAGTTCGATATGGTTTTCTTGACGCACCATTTCGCCAACGACGGCGGCGAAGAGCTGCGGATCGGTCTTGTTCAAATCATCGGCATTCATCTGATTATCCTCAGGGTTAGCGCTGCGGCGGCACCATCCGCCTACCGTCAGCCAAGATAGATCGGGGGACGCCCCTGAAGATTGAACAGATGCGACAGCTTTATGTCACAATCGCGACATGTGTATTTAATGCGTTGTTATTTAAAGTTATTTAATAATGGGGTTGTTTTGTATTTTTGCGCTTAATCGCGAAACGGCCGGCGGTTCATCGCGCCGCGGAACGCCGGCGGGCGCGCCGATATGTAAAAAGAAGGGATCGACCGTCTGCTCGTGGTCCGTTTTACGCGCCTGCGACGGGGAGTAGCCAAAGGTTTCGCGGAACTGGCGCGAAAAGTGGGCGGTGTCGGAAAAGCCGCACTGTTCGCCGATATCGGTGACGCTGCGCGGGGTGTAGTGCAGCAGCCACAGGCCGTAGCGCAGCCGCAGGTTGCGCATAAAGCGCTGCGGGGTGACCCCCAGTTCGTCGCGGAATTTGCGCTCGATATTGCGCCGCGAGGTGCCGATGCGCCGCGCCAGATCGTCAATCGACAGCGATTCGCCCAGGTGCTGGGAAATAATATCGATCGCCCGGCGCAGCGAGCGATCCGCCACCCGTTCGAACACCACCGGCTGCGGCTGGGGATGCTCGCCGCGCCGTCCTTCATCAATCAGCATAATATGCAGGCTTTTCATCGCCCAGGCGCGCCCCAGGTGGCGCTCCACCAGATAGGCGGCCAGATCCGCCGCCGCGCTGCCGCCGGCGCAGGTGATTACATCGCCGTCGTCGACGAACAGCCGGTCGGCCACCGGCGTCACGGCGGGAAAACGCCGGGTCAGATCGCCATGGTGATACCAGCTGACGCAGCAGCGCCGGCCGGGCATCACGCCGGCCTGAATCAGCGCGAACACGCCGGTGCAGACGCCCACCAGCGGCACGCCCGCCGCCGCCGCCCGGCGGAGGTAGTCCAGCGCCACGCGGTCGGTGCGGTCGTGCTCGTCCTGTACGCCGCCGATCACCACCAGATAGTCAAAGCGCGTCGGATCGGCAAAGGGTTCGCAGGGAGAAACGGCGGCGCCGCAGCTGGAAGACGCCGGTTGGCCGTCGCTGGTCATAAAGCGCCAGTGACAGCGCAGCTGGCGGCTGCGGTCCCCCTCATCGGCGGCCAGCCGCAGGCAGTCGACGAATGCGGCAAACGGCAGCAGCGTAAAGCGCTGCAGCAGAACAAAACCCACCGTTAGCAGCGGGGAGGCGTCAGTCATCAGAGATTCCTCGTGCCGGTCAGACGTTGACCGTCGCAGCATAGCAAGGGAACGCCGGCGGCGCACATGCTCAGGGACGGCCTCAGCACCACAGCGCGTCGACCGGCGTCTGCGCTGAAAAGTGGTGGGCCACCTGGGCCTGGAACAGTTCGGCGCAGGCCAGAGCGTCGGTAAGGGCGTTGTGCGCCGGATAGCGGGGCAGGTTATAGCGGGCGCGGCTTTCGGGCAGGCGCAGTGAAAGCTGCGGCCGGCCGCCGAACAGCCGCGCCGCCAGGCTGACGGGGCGGCTGCGGTGCCGGCGCGCCTCCAGCGCCAGCGTATCGATACAGGGGAAGGCGATCCCTTCACCGATGCGCCGCTGCAGGGCGGCGTCGAGAAACTGCCGCTCGATGCCGCGGTGGTGCACCACCAGCACCTTGCCGGCCATCAGCTCGAGCAGCGTAATAAACAGCGCGTTCAGATCCGGCGCTTTTTCCACTTCGGAATGGGTAATACCGTGGATCACCACCGACTCGTTGCGCAGGGCCGCCCGCGGCTTCAGCAGCCAGTGATGGCCGTGCCGCAGGCGGATGCGTTGCAGCGTCATCGGCACCAGACCGATGCTGACGATATCATCGCGGCGGGCGTCGGTGCCGGTGGTCTCAAAGTCCATCGCCAGCAGCGGCACCTGGTCGATCGCGGTGTCAGGCGCTACGGCGCCCGCGCGGTAGAAGGCCCGCAGGGCGGGGTGGCGCGCCTGACGGGCCAGTTCGGCCATCCGCGCCGGCCACGGCGGGGGACATTCGGCGGCGGGCTGCCGTGATGCGGGGGTAAACGGATGCTTGCCGATATAGAACATGGGTGACCTCAGCGTATCCGGCCGGCCTGATAGCGGTATTTCAGGAACTTCTGGGCATTGCTCAGGATCTGGAAGGCATCCTTGAGGTTTTTGCGTTCGAAATCCGACAGGTTTTCCGGCTCGATATTGTTATCCGGCTGGCGTTCGGCATCCAGATCCAGCGCCTGATGGCGGATGCGCACCATCGAGATAAACTCCAGCGCGTCGCGCAGATCCTGGCCGCGCCCGTGCGGCAGAATATCCGCCTCGATAATTTCCTGCAGGCGGGCAAAAGAGTTGCGGGCGCGGGAGCCGATCGCCAGCGCATGCACGCGGATCAGATCCGCCAGCGGGGCGGTGCCGCGCCGTTTCATATTGATGGAGCGGCTGTGCTGGCCGGAAGGCTCCATCACAAACCCCTTAAAGAAGCCGAGCGGCGGCGTGCGCAGCAGCGCGTTGCGCGCCATGCAGGCCAGAAAGCGGGCGTTGTGGCGCGTCTGCTGCGCGATGCTCTGGTTCAGCTGTTCCGCCCACTCGGTTTTGCCCCAGACGCCGTCGAGGTCGAAAAAGATCGCGCTGTCGAGCAGGCTCTGCGGCGTGGGCCGGCCGATCCAGTCGGCGAAGTAGCGCTCCCACACGGCGAGCGGCTGACGCCATTGGGCGGTGGTGGCCATAATTCCGCCTTTGCAGTAGCGGTAGCCGCAGGCCGCCAGACCGTCGCTGACGAAGGTCGCCAGCGCGAGGAACCAGTCGTCGTGGCGAAGCGGATCGAAGGCGTTGTCGATCACCAGCGCGTTATCCTGATCGGTGACGATCAGCTGCTCCTGACGCGCCATCGATCCCAGCGCCAGAAAACAGTAGGGCACCGGCGGCGGCCCCAGCCGCTGCTCCGCCAGCTCCAGCAGGCGCTGGGTAAAGCTGCGGCCAATCACCGCCATGGCGCTGCCGATCATCTGCGAGTTGGCGTCTTCACGCACGATGCGCCTGAAGCAGGCGCGCACCTCGCCGCTCAGGGCGCGCAGTTCCTCGACGCTGTTGGCGTGGAAAATGCGGCTGACGACAAACAGGCTGTTCTGGGACTCATGGCGCAGGATATCCGACTGTGAAATCACGCCGATGGGCTGGCCCTGCCGCAGCACCGGCAGATGGTGCACGTTGTGGCGCATCATGGTCAGCATGGCTTCAAACACCATCTGGTGATGTTCACCGTAAATCAGCTCCGGCGTCATGATCTCGCTGACCGGCGTATCCACGCTCAACCCCTTGGCGATAACCCGGGTGCGCAGGTCGCGGTCGGTCAGCATACCGGCCATGCGGGCGGCGTTGCCCATGGCGCCCTCCGGCACGCCGGCGTTCATCACCAGCAGTGAAGAGACCCCCTCGGCGCTCATCGTGATGGCGGCCTCGCGCACGGTGCCGGAGGTTTCGATGGTGACCGGCTTACGGCCGATCAGCGTATCGATACGCGAGGTCAGCAGTTCGTTGGCGTCTTCGGAACGCGCCACGGTGTGGCGCAGCCGGGTGCGGTCTTCCACCTCCACCACGTCGGCGAACGCTTCATACTGCGTAAACAGCTGGTGGAACACCGGCGCGGGGATCAGCCAGGCCAGCGTGTCTTCCAGTGCGGTGACCGGAAAGCGCACGCTGCTTTCGCGCAGCAGGCCGAACTGGCCGAAATAGCCCCCCGCGCTGAGGCGGTTGTAGAGATCGCCGTTGCGCCGGTAGACCTCAACGGCGCCGCTGCGGATCACATACCAGGCGTCCACCTGCTGGCCGAAGGACAGGATACTGCTGCCCGCCTTGAAGTAGCTGACCTCGATACTGCAGGCCGCCAGGGCCAGCGCATCCAGAGGCAGCGCGTCGAAAGGCGGATAGCGCCGCAGAAAGTCGATAATGTCCTGATGTTCGGCCTGCATGGTGACCTCCGTGGCAGCCGTAATGATAGGGCGATTCAGCCGCGCTCCGCGCCGGCGTTGGTACGCAGCCGCGGTTCCGTCGCCAGCCCCTTCAGCACCGAGACCGCGGCAATCAGCAGCACGATGGCGAACGGCAGCCCGGTGGTCAGCACCATGGTCTGCAGCGCCACCAGTCCGCCGCCCAGCAGCAGCGCTATCGCCACCACGCCCTGGAAGCTGCACCAGAATACCCGCTGCGGCGTCGGCGCGTTGACTTTCCCGCCCGCCGAGATGATATCGATCACCAGCGAGCCGGAGTCCGACGAGGTGACAAAGAACACCACCACCAGCAGGATGCCGATCAGCGAGGTAATCTGCGCCAGCGGCAGCGTGTCGAGCATGGTAAACAGCTGCAGCGGCAGTTTGGCTTCGGCGACGGCCTTGTAGCCCAGATCAAAAAACTGGTGGATGGCGGTGTTGCCGAGGATGGTCATCCACATCACGCAGGCCAGCGACGGGACGATCAGCACCGAGATAAGAAATTCGCGCACGGTGCGGCCGCGGG
Organism: Serratia rubidaea; assembly: GCF_016026735.1. Classification (NCBI taxonomy): domain Bacteria; kingdom Pseudomonadati; phylum Pseudomonadota; class Gammaproteobacteria; order Enterobacterales; family Yersiniaceae; genus Serratia; species Serratia rubidaea. Next base: position 4,826,501 of record NZ_CP065640.1, on the reverse strand, counting down.
ATACGCGGGCGATAAACATGCCGACAAACGGCGACCAAGAGATCCACCAGGCCCAGTAGAAGGCGGTCCAGCTGGCGACGAAGTTGCTGTCGTCACGGCCGAAGGGGTTGGACAGCGCCGGCAGATACTGCAGGTAGGAGGCTAGATTGGAGAAGAAGCCGGTCAGCAGCGCCAGGGTCGGGCCGACAATGACGATAAACAGCAGCAGCAGCGCCGCCAGCATCATGTTGATTTCCGACAGGCGGCGTACGCCTTTTTCCAGCCCCGCCACCACCGAGAGCAGGGTAATGGCGGTAATGCCGATCACCAGAATAATTTGGGTGGGCTCGCCCATCGGGATGCCGAACAGATAGTTCAGCCCGGATGCGGCCTGGGAGGCGCCCAACCCCAGCGAGGTCGCCAGGCCAAACAGCGTGGCCAGCACCGCCAGAATATCGATGATATGTCCGGGCCAACCCCAGACCGCATCCCCCAACAGCGGGTAAAACACCGAGCGCATGGTCAGCGGCAGCCCCTTGTTAAAGGAGAACAGCGCCAGCCCCAGCGCCAGCATGGCATAGATGGCCCAGGGGTGCAGCGCCCAGTGGAAAATGGTGGTGGCCATGGCCAGATGGCGGGCGGTTGCCGGGTCGCCGGCGGCGGCGGCCAGCGGCGCCGTGTCGCTGCGCACGCCGTTTTCGATGCTGACGCCGCCGAGCGAGCTGGAGAAGTGCGACAGCGGCTCCGAGACGCCATAGAACATCAGGCCGATCCCCATACCGGCGGCGAACAGCATGGAGAACCAGGCCAGATAGTTGTAATCCGGCCTCGCCAGAGTACCGCCCAGCCGCACCTTGCCGAGGGGAGAAAACACCAGCGCCAGGCAGAGGATCACGAAGATGTTGCCGACGCTCAGAAAGAACCAGCTCAGGTTGGTGGTCAGCCATTTCAGTACGCTGCTGAAGATAGGCTCCATCTGGCTGTGAAACGCCAGCGTCAAGACGACAAAGATAACGATCGCCAATCCGGAGATGACAAACACGCGGTTATGAATATCCAGCCCGAACGGGCCGACGCTGACCACGATATTGTCCTGGCCCACCTGATAGTCGGTATCGTAGGGGTTAACCTCACCATCGGGTACCATCGGATCTTTTGAATCCGGCATAGTGATTCCTCCTAAGGGAATGGTTGGTGATTGTCTGAAGCCTGCGTGGGGACGGGCGCAGCCCCTGGTTGGTTCAGCCCGCCCAAGACGGATGATAGCGGTGGGGAGACGGCGCAAAATGCCTGTCAACGTCCTGACGGGGTCGATTTGCGACATGCGGCGCGGGGCGGGGGGCGACGGCGGTTTTCGGTCGGTGTGACGTCCGAAAGCGTCGTGAATCGGCATTTTTTTGCCCCGTATCCACAGTAATAATGGACGCTGACATTTCAGGCTCTCGGGAGAAGGTAATGAGTATCAGCGTCTTTGATCTGTTCAAGATTGGGATCGGCCCTTCCAGCTCACACACCGTGGGGCCGATGCGCGCCGCGCAGCGGTTCGTGCGGCAGTTAAGCGAACGGGGCGTGCGTGATGCGGTGACGCGCGTCCGGGTTGACCTGTTCGGCTCCCTGAGCGCCACCGGCGTGGGGCACGGCACCGATAAGGCGACGCTGATGGGGTTGATGGGCGAATCGCCGGATACGGTCGATCCCCGCACGATCGATCCCGCCATCCGTGCGGTGTGCGAAACCGGCTTTCTGACCCTGGCCGGCGGCGCCGGCGTGGAGTTCGACTGGAACCGCGACCTGCATTTCGTCGATGAAGTGCTGGCGTATCATCCCAACGCCATGCGCCTGACCGCCTTTGATGCGCAGGGCGTGGCGTATGAAAACACCTTCTACTCCATCGGCGGCGGCTTTGTGCTGGATGAGAGTGAAGCCACCGCCACCGCGCATCTGGTGCCGCAGGTGGCGCTACCTTACGATTTTAACTCCGGCGCGGAGCTGCTGGCGCACTGCCGGCGGCAGGGGCTGAGGATCGCCGAACTGATGCTGGAAAACGAAAAGGTATGGCGCGATGAGGCTGACATCCGCGCCGGTATCGCCGGCCTCTGGCAGGCGATGCAGGACTGTGTTGCCCAGGGGCTGGAAAATGAGGGCGTGCTGCCGGGCGGGCTGAACGTGAAGCGCCGCGCGCCCGGGCTGTACCGTTCCCTGCAGCGGGCGACGGGGGCGAATGTGATTGGCACCACGCTGTCGGCGATGGACTGGGTTAATCTCTATGCGCTGGCGGTCAATGAGGAGAATGCCGCGGGAGGGCGCATGGTTACGGCGCCCACCAACGGCGCGGCCGGGATTGTGCCGGCGGTGCTGATGTATTACATGCGCTTTAGCGAGCAGACGCGGGAGCAGGACGTGGTGGACTTTCTGCTGGCGGCGGCGGCGGTGGGGGCGCTGTGTAAGAAAAACGCCTCAATTTCCGGCGCGGAGGTGGGCTGCCAGGGAGAAGTCGGCTCCGCCTGCGCCATGGCAGCCGCCGGGCTGACCGAGGTGCTGGGCGGCACGCCGGAGCAGGTGGAGAATGCGGCCGAGATTGCGCTGGAGCATAACCTGGGGCTGACTTGCGATCCGGTGGCCGGGCTGGTGCAGGTGCCCTGCATCGAGCGTAACGCCATCGCCGCGATGAAGGCGATCAACGCCGCCCAGATGGCGTTGCGGGGCGACGGGCAGCACTTTGTGTCGCTCGATAAAGTGATCCGCACCATGCGCGATACCGGGCGGGATATGCAGGACAAGTATAAGGAGACGTCGCGCGGCGGTCTGGCGGTGAACGCGATAGAGTGCTGACGGTTGGCGGATGCCTGCCCGCTTATTGGGCAGATGCACCAGAAAAGCATGTGGCGATAGGGGATTACCCCACTCAGCACGAATTGTGCCAGCTCTGTTTTTTTGATCGCAACAGCGGTGCTAAATCACTATCGATGAATGATTATCGAGATATTGCGCATACATTTTAAATGTAAAAAGGAAGTGGCACATTTGTTGCCTTATTGTTTTCTGTGGAAGTGAAGAAGTATCAGACCCGTTTGTTCCCTCTCCTGACGAGAGACCACAGAGGCAAGAGCATATGTCTGAAGCAAATACATCATCCCGGGCGAGTATCGAAAATAATAAGACACATACGGTTGGTTTTTTACTGGTCAACAATTTCACCATGATGGCGCTGGCGACGGCGGTTGAACCGCTGCGCATGGCGAACCAGTTAAGCGGCCGCGAGCTGTATGACTGGCATACCATCAGCGAGGACGGCGGCGTGGTGATGGCCAGCGACGGCATTCACATTACGCCGGATTGTTCGATGGCCGACTCCAGCGCGCTGGACGTGCTGATTGTGGTCGGCGGCGTCAATATTACCCGCAGCTACAGTCGCCGTCAGGTGAGCTGGCTGCAGGCGATGGCGCGCAAGCAAATTCTGATTGGCGGCGTCTGCACCGGCCCTTACCTGCTGGCGGAGGCCGGGCTGCTGGACGGCTACCACTGCAGCGCGCACTGGGAGTGCATCGCCTCGATGCAGGAAGCCTATCCCAAGGTGCGCTGTACCAATCAGCTGTTCGTCATCGAGCGCGACCGCATGACCTGCAGCGGCGGCACGGTGCCGATGGACATGATGCTCAGTATGATCAAGCGCGACTTCGGCTATCAGCTGACGGCGGCGATCTCGGAGATGTTTATCTGCGATCGGGTGCGCAATGAGTCCGACTACCAGCGCATACCGCTGCGCCATGTGCTGGGCACCGCGCAGCCGAATCTGGTGGAGGCGGTCTCGCTGATGGAGGCCAATATCGAAGAGCCGATCGATCTGGATGAGCTGGCCACCTATGTGGGGCTGTCCCGGCGTCAGCTTGAACGTCTGTTTCAGAAGTACCTGCAGTGCTCACCGTCCCGTTACTATATGAAACTCCGCCTGTTCCGGGCGCGTCAGCTGCTGAAGCAAACCTCGATGTCGATTATCGAGATCGCGCTGGCCTGCGGTTTTGTCTCGACGCCGCACTTTAGCAAATGCTACCGCGAGCATATCGGCATTCCGCCGCGCGAGGAGCGGCGCGGCATACGCAGCCAGGCGCTGAGCGAAACCCTGCCGCAGCTGGTGACCACCGCGCTGCCGGGCCTGAACGGCAAGAAAGAGCGCGTGGCGTCGGCGGTGGCGGTGCGCGCCCTGAGCGAGGCGCGTTTTGAACCCACCTACGGTTCGGTGTCGCTGGGCTGGAGCTCGCCGCCCTAAGGCCGGCCTCAACTATCATCGCCGTCTGCCCGCAACGGGCAGGCGGCTATGCCGACCAGTCCTCCAGCGCCAGCCCGGGCACGCGCGCAAACTCCTTGTCATTATTGGTGACCAGAATGGCGCCAGTGGCGATGGCATGGCCGGCAATTGCGGTATCGTTGGGCCCGATCGGCGTACCGGCGGCGGCCAACGCGGCCTTCAGCGTCGTGGTTTCATCCACCGCGGCGCGGTCCCACGGCAAAATGGCGTCAAGGCGGCTGCAGAAGGCCTCGACCAGCTGCGTATGACGCGGTGAGGCCTTTTTACCGATCGCACCAAAGCGCATTTCGGCATAGGTAATGGCCGACACCACGATCCGATGGCGTTGCATCACCGCCTGCTCCAGACGCCGGATCGCCGCTGCTGGCTGCTCGCGCATAATGTAAGAGCAAATACAGGTGTCCAGCATGTAGGTGTGGCTCATGGTTTGACGCGTCCCTCGTCATTAATGATGTCTTCACGTTCCGTCATAAAGTCCGCATCGGCTTTGTCTTCCAGCAGAAACGATCCCCAGCTCGGCTTTACCGGCCTCAGGATGATGGTGTCGCCTTCACGGACGATCTCCAGTTCGTTGACGCCTGCAAAATCCATATCGCGGGGCAGGCGGATCGCGCGGTTATTGCCGTTTTTAAACACAGATACTGTTCTCATGTTGCTGCTCCTCGCCGGGTGAAAGCGTGTTGGTAGGCATAGGGCAAGTATATGTCTCAAACGTTCACTTGTATAGGCCAGGCATATGCCCATCTTTCCCCGGGAGGTGCGTCCAAACAAAGGCCCATGGTGAACGAAATTTTCTCCGGCGCGACATCGCGATGCGACATTTTCGAGACGCGCCGTATTTTTCGTTCGGCGTCGGTTGCGCTGTGGGTCAGGCAGGTGACGTTTTCAGAACACTTTCTTTGTAGGGTTAACTCTATGCTGTCGAACATCAGGGCCGCTCTGGCCGTTACAGACAGGGGTGGAAAGATGAACGCAGCACAGTTGCACAACGACGCCATTGTTATCGATGGTCTGGTGATCGCCAAATGGGATCGCGAACTGTTTGAAGATATGCGGCGCGGCGGTCTGACCGCGGCGAACTGTACGGTGTCGGTCTGGGAAGGGTTCCAGAGCACCGTGGACAATATCGTCGCGATGAACGCGCTGATCGAACAGAACGCCGATCTGGTGATGAAGGTGCGCACCACCGCCGACATCATGAGCGCCAAAGCGGCAGGCAAGACCGGCGTGCTGATGGGGTTCCAGAATGCCAACGCCTTTGAGGACCAGCTCGGCTACGTGCAGATATTCAAGGATCTTGGCGTCGGGGTGGTGCAGATGGCCTACAACACCCAGAACCTGGTGGGCACCGGCTGCTATGAGCGCGACGGCGGGCTGTCCGGCTACGGCCGGGAAGTGGTGGCGGAGATGAACCGCGCCGGCGTGATGTGCGATCTCTCCCACGTCGGCGCCAAAACCTCCGAAGAGGTGATTCTGGCGTCGGAAAAACCGGTCTGTTATTCGCACTGTCTGCCTTCCGGTCTGAAGGACCACCCGCGCAATAAATCCGATGCCGAGCTGAAGTTTATTGCCGACCACGGCGGCTTTGTCGGCGTCACCATGTTTACCCCGTTCCTGAAAAACGGCATTCACTCCACCATTGACGACTATGTCGAGGCCATCGAATACATCTTTAACCTGGTGGGGGAAGATCAGATCGGCATCGGCACCGACTTCACCCAGGGCCAGGATCAGGCCTTCTTTGAGTGGTTAACCCACGACAAGGGGTACGCCCGCCATCTGACCAGCTTCGGCAAAATCATCAACCCGGAGGGGATCCGCACCCTCGGCGAATTCCCCAACCTGACCGAAGCCCTGCTGCGTCACGGCTTCAGCGAACATCAGGTGCGCAAGATTATGGGCGAGAACTGGGTCCGCGTTCTGGGCGAAGTCTGGGGCGAATAACCGTCAACATAAAGATTGTCAGGGAGAAACCATGAGTTCACATGCACCTGAACTGCCGATAGCGGTAGACGACGAAACCGGCGTCTGGACCACTGATGCGCTGCCGATGCTGTACGTACCGCGTCACTTTTTCGTCAATAACCATATGGCGATCGAAGAGGAGATCGGTGAGGAACGCTATGCCGCCATTCTCTATAAGGCGGGCTATAAATCCGCCTACTACTGGTGTGAAAAGGAGGCTGAAGCCCACGGCATCGCCGGCGCCGCGGTCTTTGAACACTATATGAAGCGGCTCTCCCAGCGTGGCTGGGGGCTGTTTATCATCGAGGCGCTCGATCTGGAGCAGGGCACCGCCCGCGTGCGCCTGGAGCACTCCGCATTTGTTTATCAGTACGGCAAGGTCAACCGCAAGGTCGATTACATGTTTACCGGCTGGTTTGCCGGCGCCATGGATCAGATCGCCCAAAGTCTGGGCTACGCGGTCAGAACCCGGGCGGTCCAGACCCGGAGCGCTGCCGAAGAGGGAAGTGACTACGGCGTGTTTGAGGTAGCGCCGCTGTAATACGCGACGGCCGCCTGCGGGCGGCCTGGGTTTAAGCATTGAATCAGGGTGTAGCCATGTCCCAGTTTGATCTCCTGTTCCAGCCGTTGAATATCAATAAGCTGACCATCCGTAACCGCATCGTCAGCACCGCCCACGCCGAGGTGTATGCCACCGACGGCGGCATGACCACCGAGCGCTACGTTAAATATTACGAAGAGAAGGCGAAAGGCGGCTGCGGCCTCTGCATCTGCGGCGGCTCCAGCGTGGTGTCGATCGACAGTCCCCAGAGCTGGTGGAGCTCGGTGAACCTGTCGACCGACCGCATCATTCCCCATTTTCAAAATCTGGCCGACGCGGTGCACAAGCACGGCGGCAAGATCATGATCCAGATTTCCCATATGGGGCGGCGTTCGCGCTGGGACGGTGAGAACTGGCCCAACCTGATGTCGCCGTCGGGCATTCGCGAGCCGGTGCACCGCGCGACCTGCAAGACCATCGAAGTGGAAGAGATCCGGCGGGTGATCGGCGACTTCGCCCGGGCGGCGGTGCGCGCCAAAGAGGGCGGCCTCGACGGCGTGGAGCTGTCCGCCGTGCATCAGCACATGATCGATCAGTTCTGGTCGCCGCGGGTCAACAAGCGTACCGACGAGTGGGGCGGCAGCTTTGAAAACCGCATGCGCTTCGGGATGGAAGTGCTGAAGGCGGTGCGTGAAGCGGTCGGGCCGGATTTTGTGGTGGGCATGCGCATCACCGGCGACGAATTCCATCCTGACGGCCTGAGCCATGAAGATATGAAGCAGATCGCCGCCTACTACGACGCCACCGGCATGGTGGACTATTTTGGCGTGGTCGGTTCGGGCTGCGATACCCATAACACGCTGGCCAACGTTATCCCGAATATGAGCTACCCGCCGGAGCCGTTCCTGCACCTGGCGGCCGGGATCAAAGAGGTGGTGTCGGTGCCGGTGATCCACGCGCAGAACATCAAGGATCCGAACCAGGCGCAGCGTATTCTGGAGCAGGGCTATGTCGATTTTGTCGGCATGACCCGGGCCCACATCGCCGATCCGCACCTGATCGCCAAGATCAAACTGAACCAGGTAGACCAGATCCGCCAGTGCGTGGGCGCTAATTACTGCATCGATCGTCAGTATATGGGGCTGGACGTGCTGTGCATCCAGAACGCGGCGACCTCGCGCGAATATATGGGACTGCCGCATATTATTAGCAAAAGCGACGGCCCGCAGCGCAAGGTGGTGGTGGTCGGCGGCGGCCCCGGCGGCATGGAGGCGGCGCGGGTGGCGGCCGAGCGCGGCCATCAGGTGACGCTGCTCGAACGCGGCGAGGAGCTGGGCGGCCAGATTTCGATCGCCGCCCGGGCGCCGCAGCGCGACCAGATGGCGGGCATTACCCGCTGGCTGGCGATGGAGCTGCAGCGGCTGGGGGTGACGGTCCAGCTGGGAACCAACGCGGACGCCGCCACGGTGCGCGATCTGCGGCCGGATGTCTGCATCCTGGCGACCGGCGGCCGGCCGTTCCTTGAGCAAAACCCGGAGTGGGGCGCGGAGGACGGACGGGTGGTCTCCAGCTGGGACATCCTGACCGGCGCCGTCGAGCCGGGTAAAAACGTCCTGATTTACGACACCATCTGCGAATTTACCGGCATGTCGACCGCCGACTACCTGACCGCCAAAGGGGCGCTGGTGGAGCTGGTGACCGATGATATCAAGCCCGGCGTCGGCATCGGCGGCACCACCTTCCCGACCTATTACCGCAGCCTGTATGAAAAGGCGGTGATCATGACCTCGGATCTGGCGCTGGAAGCGGTATATCGCGAAGGCGACAAGCTGGTGGCGGTGCTGGAAAACGAGTACACCGGCCAGAAAGAGGAGCGGGTGGTGGATCAGGTGGTGGTGGAAAACGGCACCCGGCCGAACGAGGAGCTGTACTACCAGCTGAAGGCGGAGTCACGCAATCAGGGGCAGATCGATAACGAGGCGCTGTTTGCCGCGCAGCCGCAGCCGGTGCTGGCGGAGGCGGGCGAAGGCATGATCCTCTGGCGGCTGGGTGACTGCGTGTCGCAGCGCAACGTCCACGCGGCGATCTACGACGCACTGCGCCTGTGCAAGGATCTGTAACCGAACGCCCACCCGGGTTATTGCGAGAGAGGACACCATGATACTCGACAGATTACTCCCCGTGCTGCTGACGGTTGCGCTATTGCTAGCGGCGGTCGGCATCATCCGGCGCATCCGCCTGTGGCGCGCCGGCCGGCCGGAAAAGGTGGCCCTGCTGGCCGGGCTGCTGGCGATGCCGCGCCGCTATCTGGTGGATCTGCACCACGTAGTGGCGCGCGATAAGGTGATGTCGAACACCCACGTGGCGACCGCGGGCGGCTTTGTGCTGTCGATGCTGCTGATCCTGGCGGTGCATCTGTTCGGCATCCATAGCCGCTGGCTGGCCGGCGCGCTGCTGGGGGCGCTGGCGCTGATGCTGACCGGGGCGCTGTTTGTCTATCGCCGCCGCCGCAACCCGCCGTCCCGTCTGTCGAAGGGGCCGTGGATGCGGCTGCCGAAAAGCCTGCTGGTCTTCGCGGCCAGCTTTTTTATCGCCACGCTGCCGGCGGCGGGCATCCTGCCTGAAGGCAGCGGCGGCTGGCTGCTGGCGGCGCTGCTGACGGCCGGGATCGTCTGGGGGCTGGGGGAAATGGTGTTCGGCATGGCCTGGGGCGGGCCGATGAAGCATGCCTTTGCCGGCGCGCTTCATCTGGCGTTTCACCGCCGGCCGGAGCGCTTTGGCGGCGGACGCTCCACCGCGCTGAAAGCGGTGGATCTGGCGGCGCCGAAGCTGGGGGTGGAAAAGCCCAGCGATTTTACCTGGAATCAGCTGCTCGGCTTCGACGCCTGCGTGCAGTGCGGCCGCTGTGAGGCGGTGTGTCCGGCGTTCGCCGCCGGGCAGCCGCTGAACCCCAAAAAGCTGATTCAGGATATGGTGGTCGGCCTGGCAGGCGGCTCGGACGCCCGCTTTGCCGGCAGCCCCTATCCGGGTATTGAAGTCGGCAAGGCGTGCGGCGCACCGCATCAGCCCATCGTTTCCGGGCTGATTAATCCGGAAACGCTGTGGTCCTGCACCACCTGCCGCGCCTGCGTTGAAGAGTGCCCGATGATGATCGAGCACGTGGATGCGATTGTCGATATGCGCCGCTTCCTGACGCTGGAGAAGGGCAGCACCCCGAACAAGGGGGCCGAAGTGCTGGATAACCTGATCGTCACCGACAATCCCAACGGGTTTAACCCGCGCAGCCGCACCAACTGGGCGGCGGATCAGAACCTGCGCATCATGAAGGAGGTGAAGCAGGCGGACGTGCTGTTCTGGGTGTCCGACGGCGCGTTCGATATGCGCAGCCAGCGCATTCTGCGCGCTTTTGTGAAGATCCTGAAGGCGGCGGGGGTGGACTTCGCCATACTGGGGGATGAAGAGCTGGACAGCGGCGACGTGGCGCGCCGCCTGGGGGATGACGCCACCTTCCAGCGTCTGGCGAAGCGCAACCTCGCCACCCTGGGCAAATACCGTTTCAACCGCATCGTCACCACCGATCCGCACGCTTTCCACTGCCTGCGCAACGAGTATCCGGAATTCTGCCCCGAGGGCGAGAAGCCGGATTACGAGGTGCTGCACCATACCACCTTTATCAACGAGCTGGTGAAGGCGCAGCTGCTGAACCTGAATGACTACAAGGGCGGCAGCGTCACCTGGCACGACCCGTGTTATCTGGGGCGCTATAACGGCGAGTATGAGGCGCCGCGCGAGCTGCTGGCGGAGCTGGGCATCCAACTGGCCGAGATGGAGCGTTCCGGCTTCCGTTCCCGCTGCTGCGGCGGCGGGGGCGGCGCGCCGATTACCGATATTCCCGGCGAACGGCGGATTGCCGACATGCGGATGGAGGACGCCCGCGCCACCGGCGCAGCGCTGATCGCCGTCGGCTGCCAGCAGTGCACCGCGATGCTCGAAGGGGTGGTGGAGCCGCGTCCGGAGGTGAAGGATATTGCCGAACTGGTGGCGGAGGCGCTGGCGGAGCCGAGCGCGCCGCCGGTGGTCCGACGCAAGAGTGAACAACCTGCGATGGAGGTAGCCTGATGAGCGAGATTCTGCGCAGAGACCCGCGCGCCGAATGGATTGCGCGCAACCGTCTGCATCCGCAGCACGCGGCGATGATGATGCCGGCGGGCGAGTCGCGCGGCCCGTCCGGGCTGATTCGCCGCAACCCGCACGCCGTGGGCTTTATCGGTCCGAACGGCATCCGCCGTATTGATCGGATGAATGTTGGTATGCCGACCCTGCGCGGCGGCCAGCGGGCGGTCAGCGCGGTGCAGACGACGCTGCTGCCGCTGCACCGGGTGGAGCAGCCCGACTACTACATTGCGGTGGTGCCCGATATGGTGGGCGGACGGCTGAGCGATCACGACCGGGACGTACTGGGCCAGGCCCATGCGCTGATCCGCGAGATCGGCGGCGCCGGGGCGGTGCTGGCCGTGGTGTTCGGCGAACACCGCGAGCAGGGGTTCGCGACCGCCGGCGTTGACCGGCTGCTGGAACTCAGCGGAGACGGCTATCAGGCGTATGCGCCGGAGCTGCGCGTCGCCGCCCTGAGCGAGGTGGAGCGCCAGTTTGCGCCGCGCCACTGGCTGCTGCCGGACAGTGTGGCCGGCGGTTTTGAGCTGGGCTGCCGGCTGGCGGCGCGTCTGGGCGAGCGCCCGGCCACTCAGGCCTGGCGGGTGGATGCCGCGCAAAGCGTCTGCCGCGGGGCCGGCGGCAGTATCGATATTACCCGCGCCACGCCGCGTATGCTGCTGTTGGCGGCGGAGTGCGCCGATCCGGTGGACGAAACCCGCCATGAGGCGCTGCCGGTGCAGTTGCAGCAGGCGGTCAATGCGGCAACGCGCATTCGCGACGACGGTCAGGTGGCGGTGGATCCCAACGCGGTGGCGCTGGCGGAAGCGGAGTTTATCCTCTCGGCCGGCAACGGCGTGCAGGACTGGACGCTGTTCCACCAGTGCGCCGAAGCGCTCGGCGCCACCGAAGGCGCCAGCCGGGTGGCGGTGGACGATGGCCATATGCCGCGTCAGCGCCAGGTCGGCGCCACCGGCACCTGGGTCACCGCCCGGGTCTATGTAGCGGTGGGCATTTCCGGCGCAATCCAGCATCTGCAGGGCATCGGCCAGTGCGACAAGGTGATTGCCATTAACACCGACGCCGGCTGCGATATGGTGAAACGCGCCGCGCTCAGCGTGATTGGCGACAGCAGCGAGATTATGGCCCAGCTGATCCGGCTGGTCAGAGAGCACCATCAGGGGGAATTTGAACATGCAGCCTGAGAAGCAGAATGCAGACCTGCGCGTGACCGCGCTGGTGTCGATCGGCAAGCATCCCGGCTCCGGGCGCGAGCGCCGCGCCGGGCAGGACGCCCGGGCGGTGGAACTGGCGCTGACGCTGGCGCCGCAGGGGCTGGAGGTGCTGCACGCGGGTGACCCCGGCGCTGAAGCGCTGCGCAGCTATGCCGGTATGGGATTGAACACGCTGCGAGTGCTGGAGCAGGGCGAGTGCGCGGATGTGGTGCCCGCCCTGTGCCGCTATCTGAGCCAGGAGAAGCCGGATATCATCCTGACCGGCGTGCGCGCCGAGAGCGGCGAATCGTCCGGCATGGTGCCTTACCTGCTGGGGGAAACGCTGGGCATGCCGGTGGTGACCGGCATTGCCGATATCGTCAGTATCGACGGCGGCGAGGCGCAGCTGCTGCAGGCGCTGCCGCGCGGCCAGCGCCGGGCGCTCAGGGTGCCGCTGCCGTTTATCGCCAGCGTCGATCTGGCGGCGCCGGCGCCGCGTCAGAGCGCTTTCGGCCCCGCCAGCCGGGCGCAGCTGGCAAGTACGGCGGCGGGCGTTGCCTGCCACGACGAGGCCAAAGCGCAATGGAGCGAGGCGCCGGCGCGTAAGCGGCCGAAGCGTCTGCAGGTGGTGAAGGCGAAAACCGCCGCCGACCGCTTCAAGGCGGCGACCGCGAAGTCGCAGGGCGACGGCGGGCGCATTCTGCGTGATAAGCCGGCCCCTGAGATGGCGCAGGCGATATTCGATCTGCTGCTGGAAGAAGGGGTGGTGCGCGGCGGCCGGTAAGGCGCTGGTTTTTTTATCTCGGGAAAGGGACATCGCGTTGCCCGGCTCTCTCAGGCGAGAGGGCCGGGGCAAAAGGGGGAATCAGCCGTACTGCCGTTCAGCATCGGGCACGCCGATCGGGTAGTGCTCACTATTATCCGCCGCGTCCATATTCTTCAGTACGGTCTCGCTGTACCAATCCAGGAAGTTGATCACGCCAAATTCGTAGGTTTCCGAATACGGGCCGGGCTGATAGCCGATAGAGTTAATGCCGCGCTGGTTCTCTTCACCCAGAATACGGTCCTGATCGTTGGTCGCATCCCAGACCTGACGCAGGCGTTCCGGATCGTAATCGACGCCCGGCACCGCATCCTTATGTACAAACCATTTGGTGGTCACCAGCGACTCCTGGGCGGAGATCGGCAGCACCCGGAAAACGATAAAGTGATCGCTCTGCATATGGTTCCAGGAGTTGGGCAGATGCAGGATGCGCATCGAGCCCAACTGACGGTTCTGAATGCGGCCGAGCAGCTTGGTGCAGCCTTCGCTGCCGTCGATGGTCATCACGTTGGCGCCCGGTTTCAGCGGCATGCGGACGATGCGGTTGCGTTGGCCGAAGCTTTGATGGCGATGCGGGATCCCTTCCTGATCCCACTGCTCCGCCTGCTGATTGTAGTAGGCGATAAACTCCGGCGTGGCGCGCGGATCGTTGGTGTCGTCCCACTCCAGCAGGGTGTTGAGCAGTTCCGGGTGGCTGCCCGCGCAGTGGTAGCACTCGCGGTTGTTTTCCAGCACCAGCTTCCAGTTGGCTTTTTCATACATCTCGGATTCGGTCGCCAGCTTGGTGTTTTCCACGTCGTACGGCGCCATATACTCTTCGAGCGTCGCCAGGAAGTCATCAAAGTCGGACTCCGGCGCCTGCTCCGCGATGCAGACAAAAATAAAGCCGCCGGCGGTGCGGCAGTGCGCCGGCTTCAGCCCGTGCTGACGCGGCTCGAAGCCGTCGCCCATATGGGTGCCGGCGAACAGCAGGTTACCCTTCAGGTCGTAGGTCCACTGGTGGTAGGGGCACACCAGGTTCGCCACCTTGCCGCGCGGCTGCTGGCAGATGCGCGAGCCGCGGTGGCGGCAGGTATTGTGGAAGGCGTTGACGGCGCCGTCGGCGTCGCGCACCACCAGCACCGGATTCTGGCCGATTTCAAGGGTGAAGTAGTCGCCCTTTTTCGGGATTTCGCTGGTCATGCCGACGAACAGCCACTCTTTCTGAAACACCTCCTCCATATCAATGCGAAACATGGTCGGGTCGTTATACAGCGGCTGCGGCAGCGAGTAGTTCGGCTGGCGCCGTTTGAGCAAGTCGGTCATCTGTTCGCGAGCATCGGTAATGCTGGCGCAGGTGATATTCAGCAGATCGTTATGACTCATGATGTTGCTCTTCTCATTCAGATCAAAGTGTGTCGCGCCCGCGCGCGGACGCATCCTGGTTGTAACAACGCCCCGTTCCCGGTCACCCCATTAGAGAAATGGGTCACTGTCACAGCAGATGCTGCACCCTGTCGAGAATAAGTTATGTTCTGGCTGCGACATCAATCCCCTCCGTTAGAGACGTCGAGGGAAACTATTGTTGTCCGGTGGTTTTTTCAGATATCTCGATGTCGTGAATAAGTAAATGGCAAACGAGGGTTGAACTGAAAATTCAGTCGTATTACGGCCGCGCCGAACCATCGCGTGCTATTCATCGACACCTGGCCCACAGGAAGCATTCCCTATGACCAACCAGACTATTTCGGTAGTAAATACCGGCGCTTTTGAGCCGGTAACCACCCAGACTTGGATCAACGGTCGTCATGCTGTGCGTTGCGTCAAAGTGATTCAGGAAACCTGGGATGTAAAAACCTACTGCTTTATGGCCGAGCAGCCGATCATGTTCTTCTTTAAGCCCGGTCAGTTTGTCACCCTGGAGCTGGAGATCGACAGCGAGCAGGTGTTCCGCTCCTACACCATCTCCAGCTCGCCGTCGGTGCCCTACAGCTTCTCGATCACGGTCAAACGGGTGCCGGGGGGCAAGGTGTCCAACTGGCTGCATGACAACATGAGCGAGGGGATGGAGCTGGCGGTGCATGGTCCGGTTGGCCAGTTTAACTGTATCGACAACCCGAGCGACCGGGTGCTGTTTCTGTCGGGCGGCGTCGGCATTACGCCGGTGATGTCGATGGCGCGCTGGTATTTTGATACCAACGCCGACGTCGATATGGTGTTTGTTCACAGCGCGCGTACGCCGCGCGACATTATTTTCCAGCGCGATCTGGAGAATATGGCCGCGCGCATCGCCAACTTTAAGCTGAACCTGGTGTGCGAACGCTACGAGTCTGGGCAGAACTGGGGCGGCTATCGCGGCTTCTTTAATCACGCGATGCTGGAGATGATGGCGCCCGACTTTATGGAGCGTGAAGTCTACTGCTGCGGCCCGACGCCTTATATGAAGGCGGTGCGCACCATGCTGCAGGAAGTCGGCTTCGATATGCGCCGCTACCATGAGGAGTCGTTCGGCGCGACGCCGGAACCGGTGAAAGAGCAGGCGCAGCAGGATGCCGAACAGGCGGCGGAAGAGGCCGAAGCGATACCGCGTTCCGATCTGATCCAGGTGTTCTTCTCCGCCACCGGCAAGAGCGTGCAGATCGCGCCGGGGGAAACCGTGCATGCCGCCGCCGCCAAGCTGGGGCTGCATATTCCCAAAGCCTGCGGCATGGGCATCTGCGGCACCTGCAAGGTGAAGCGGCTGGAGGGAGCGGTCGAGATGGCGCATAACGGCGGCATTACCGATGAGGACGTCGAAGAGGGTTATATTCTCTCCTGCTGCAGCGTGCCGACCGGGGACGTGGTGGTGGAGTATTAAGTTCGCGATAACGGAGGGGGCTGACCCCCTCCGGGCGGCTCAGCGGGCGTTCAGCGCCTGCCAGCGCTGATACACGGCGATTGCCCCCTGATGCCGTTGCTGAATCATCGGCAGACGGCGTTCACCTATCGGCTTGGCGTACTCATCGTAGAAGGTTTCCAGCTCAAAGTACTTGCGGTCGTCCTTATAGAACGGCGCGTAGTCTTCGCGGGTGGTGAGGTAAATCACCCGTTTGGGGCTGCAGTAGTAGAGCGAGCCCAGACACATCGGGCACGGGCTGGCCAGAATATAAATGTCGCAGTCCGTCAGGTGCTCGGTGCCGAGCTTGCGGCAGGCGGCGCGCACCGCCAGTATTTCGGCATGCGCCGTCGGGTCGTTGGTCTGGGCGACCTGGTTGGCGCTTTCGGCGATGATTTCACCGTTGCGCGCGATGACGGTGGCAAACGGCCGGCCGCCTTCCTCCACGTTCTGCATGGCCAGATCGATCGTGCGTTGCACAAAATCCATAGCGTTCTCCTGCTGTGACTATCAGCGCCATGCCGCCGTCGGCATGGCGTCTGCGTGGGTTAGAACGGTTTGGTGGGCAGATACTTGCCGTCCAGCGTGATCACCGCGCGTGAACCGCCTTCCGGGTCGTCCACTTTCTGCACGTCCAGTTTAAAGTTGATGGCGCTGATAATGCCGTCACCGAACTTCTCATGCACCAGCGCCTTCAGCGTGGTGCCGTACACCTGCAGCATCTCATAGAAGCGATAAATAGTCGGGTCGGTCGGAATGCTCTGCTCAATGCTGCCGCGCAGCGGGATGCTCTGCAGCAGCGCGACTGCGTCGGCGTCAAGCCCCAGTTTCTCCCCCACGCTGGCGGCGGCCTGCGCCGGCAGCGCGTGCTGGCCGAGCAGGGCGGCGGTGACGAAGGCTTCGCTCAGGCCGGTGCCGTCGGTGATTTGGGCAAAGGAGAGGTCCTGGCGGGCCTTGGCCAGCAAAATAACCTCGGTCAGCGCCTGACGCGCGTGGTTGCTTACTTGAGACTGAATCATTAGGGTCACCTTATGGGTTGAAGACAAGGATTACACCGCCGCCGGCTGGCGGGGCAGTGCGCGGGTTTGCGGATGGTCCGCCAGAGAAACAAAGGCGCCGCGTGCGCCATCGAAGGCATCGATGCCGCCGCTGGCTATGTCATAGACCCAGCCGTGCAGCGCGGCGCGTCCTTCCTCCAGCGCCAGACGCACCGCAGGGTGGGTCTGAATATTCGCCAGCTGGGCAATCACGTTTTCACGCACCATGTCGTCCACTTTGGTGCGCGGCGTCGGGTGCTGACGCGCGGCGTTAACGATGCGCGCCGAATCGGCGTAGCGCAGCCAGGCGCTGACCGCCGGCAGGTGCTCCATACAGCTGCAGTTGGCGACGGCGGTCATGGCACCGCAGTCGGAGTGGCCGCAAATCACGATGTCGGCCACCTGCAGGGCGGTGACGGCGTACTCAATCGACGCCGATACGCCGCCCGGCTCCGGGCCGTAGGACGGCACGATATTGCCGGCGTTGCGTATTACAAACAGATCGCCCGGCTCGCGCTGGGTCACCAGCTCCGGCACCAGACGGCTGTCGGAGCAGGAGATAAACAGCGCGCGCGGGCTTTGCCGCGTGGCCAGATCCTGGAACAGCGCGGCCCGCCCGGGGAAGATATCGCGCTGAAATTTAAGGAAACCTTCAATAATGTCTTTCATGGCTGCTCCCGCAACGGCGTAGTGATGGGATGCCTGGCAGGTTACGCCTGAGTATGTATAAGGTAAAATATCGGATATGGATAAACTGAATAACTAAAACTTATAGGTGGCGGCATGCTTCTGCGGCACATCAACTATTTTATTGCGGTTGCGGAGCACCGCAGCTTCACCCGCGCGGCGTCGGCGCTGCACGTTTCACAGCCGGCGCTGTCGCAGCAGATTAAACAGCTGGAAGAGCGGCTCGGCGCGCCGCTGTTTGACCGCAGCGGACGGGAAATTCAGCTGACCGACGCCGGGCAGGTCTATCTGCGCTATGCGCAGCGCGCCTTGCAGGATCTGTCCGCCGGGCAGCGGGCGATCCACGACGTCAGCGATCTGAGCCGCGGCGCATTACGCATTGCCGTTACGCCCACCTTTACCAGCTATCTGGTCGGCCCGCTGGTGGAGGCGTTTTATCAGCGCTATCCCCGGATCACGCTGTCGCTGCGTGAGATGTCGCAAGAGCAGATGGAGGAACAGCTGCTCGACGATCGGCTCGATCTTGGCATTGCCTTCGAAGAGGTGCGTTCGACGGAGATCGTTACGCAGCGTTTGCTGGTGGAAACGCTGGCGCTGGTGGTGGGCCGCCACCATCCGCTGGCCGGGCAGCGGACGCTTGGCCTGCAACAGCTGAATAACGAGGCGCTGATTTTATTGACGGCGGAATTCGCCACGCGCGAGCAGATTGACCGTTACTGCAGCCGCCAGGGCATTTATCCCCGGGTGCAGATGGAGGCCAACTCATTAAGCGCCGTGCTGGAAATCATCCGCCGTACGCCGTTATCTACGCTGTTGCCGGCGGCGGTGGCCAAAGAACAGGCCGGGGTGGTCGCCATCGCGCTGGAGCCGCAGCTGCTGCAGCGTACGGCGGTGCTGATGCAGCGCCGCGGGGCGTATCAGACCGCCGCCGCGCGGGCGTTTATCGCGCTGGCGCAGGAAAAATTACCGGATGACGGTTAAAAATCGCGCCCCGGGCTGACCGGGGCGCGTCGGTCAGGCGCGTGCGACGCCGCGCAGCTGTTGTTGGCTGCTCAGCAACGCCCAGCCGCTCAGCAGCGCCACCATCATCAGGTAGTAGCTTGGCGCCAGGCTGGTGCCGGTGAGGCTGATAAGCAGGGTGCAAATCAGCGGCGCAAAGCCGCCGAACACCGTCACTGCCACGTTATAGCCGATCGCCATGCCGCTGGCGCGGGTCTCCATCGGGAACAGATCCGCCATCAGCGACGGCACGGTAGAGAAGTACACCGATTTCAACAGTGCCATCCAGCCAACCAGCAGCATCAGCGTCAGCGGCGTGGTGTGATTAACCACCAGCCGGAACGCCGGGTAGATGCTGACCACCAGCAACAGCAGCGAACCCCACATCAGCGGCAGCCGGCCGACTTTTTCCGCCCATAGCCCCACCAGCGGCGTCACCACCGTCAGGATCACGCCGGCCAGCAGCGTTGCGCTGAAGGCGACCGAGCCGGGCAGATGCAGGTTCTTGGTGGCGTAGGTCGGCACATAGTTGAGCATATAGTTGATGGCGGTGGAGATCACCATCAGCCCGATGGCCAGCAGCAGCAGATGCTTCTGGCTGCCCATCAGTGTTTTCAGCGGCGCTTTGGCTTTTACATGCTGCTTGAAGCTGGCCGGCTCATGGACGTGACGGCGAATATACAGCCCCACCGGGCCAATCAGCAGGCCGAAGGCGAAGGGGATACGCCAGCCCCATTCCTGTATCTGCGCTTCGCTCAGCCAGTAGCTCATTCCCAGGCCGAACGCCGAAGCCAGCAGGGTGCTGGCGCCTTGGGTGGCGAACTGCCAGCTGGCGATAAACGCCTTGCGTTCGGGGAAGTGTTCCACCAGAAACGCGGTCGAGCTGCCGAATTCGCCGCCGGCGGAAAAGCCCTGGATCAGACGGGTGAGCAGGATCATCAGCGGAGCCGTCAGCCCGATGGTGGCGTAGGACGGCATAAAGGTGATGATAACGCCGCCGAGCATCATCAGGCTGATGGACGCCAGCAGGGCTTTTTTACGTCCGACGCGGTCGGCGTAGGCGCCCAGCACCACGGCGCCCAGCGGGCGGATCAGAAAGGAGACGCCGAAGCTGCCGAACGTCAGCAGCAGCGAGACGGCGGGGTCCTCGGTGGGGAAGAAGGCGTGGGCGATATAGCTGGCGAAAAAACCATACACGGCGATATCGAACCATTCCAACGCATTGCCGATGCAGGTGGCGAACAGCGTTTTGTACAGATGCGGTTTATTGCCGGCGGCCGGCGTCTGGGCAGAGATGCTCATCGCGTCGCCTCCCGCCGGCGCTGCGCCAGCACGTTGACGCCGTTGTCGCCGAGATCCCAGAACAGGCGCGTCATGATCTGCAGGCCCTCCCGGGCGACGGACTGCAGCAGATGTTCGTTGACGCCGTGCTGGCCGCAGGCCGGGTAGGAGTGCGGCACCCACAGCGTGGGCAGCCCGAGAATATCGGCGAACACGTCGTTCGGCAGCGAGCCGCCCAGGTTAGGCAGCAGCGCCGGTTTTTTACCGCTGGTGCGCTGCATAATATCGAGCGCCCAGTGCACCAGCGGATCCTGAGGATTGAGGCGGGTCGCGGGGGTACCGTGCAGCCACTCGACCTCGACATGGTCAAAGCCGTGCGCCTGCAGGTGGGCCTGCAGGTGTTCAACCAGCCGCTGCCAGTCGGTGCCGACCACAAAGCGCAGCTGGCAGACCGCCGTGGCGCTGGCGGGGATGGCATTCATCGGCCGCTGCGGATTGCCGGTCTGGTAGGCCAGCACTTCCAGCGTATTCCAGCCGTAGAGACGCTCGCTGGGGGTTAACCCGGCTTCGCCCCAGTGTTCGTCAATCTGCGGATCGTCGGGTTGGCCGCCGACGGTCAGCTCGCGCAAAATAGCGCGCATCGCCTCATCCAGCGCCGGCGGCTGTAAGGCGGCGACCTGCAGCTGGCCGTGCTGATTGACCAGCGCGGCGAGGGCGTTGGCGAGCTGGGTGCCGGGGTTGGTGAGCAGGCCGCCCCAGTTGCCGGAGTGGTAGGCGTTGTCCCGCGCGTGAATGCTCAGGCGGAAATTGACGCTGCCGCGCGAACCAAGAAACAGCGTCGGCTGAGTGGCGTTCAGCCGCGGGCCGTCGGAGGCGATAAACAGATCGGCCTGCAGCAGTTCGCGCTGGCGGCGACAGATCTCCGCCAGTCCGGGGGAGCCGATCTCTTCCCCCATTTCAAAGATCAGTTTGCAGTTAAAGCCCAGCTTGCCGCCGCGCGCCTGAAACACCTGTTCCAGCGCGGCGAGATTGATGCTGTGTTGTCCCTTGTTATCGGCGCTGCCGCGTCCGTACCAGCGGTCGCCTTCCTCATGCAGCTGCCAGGGAGAGAGGTCGCTGCGCCAGTTGTCATCGTCGCCGAAGACAACGTCGCCGTGGCCGTAGGTCAGCAGGGTCGGCAGCGCGGGATCTTCGATGCGTACGGCGATCAGAAACGGCCGGTTGGCCGCTTCTGGATTGTCGTACAGATGGAGCTCAAAGCCGAGCGCGCGCAGCGGCGGCATGATTTCCTGCTGCAGATACTGCATCAGCAGCGCATCGCGATCCGGCCGCTGGCTCTCCGTCTGCAGAACAATACGGCGCGCCAGCACCTGCCGAAAAGCCCCGCTGTCAAAATAGGCGTTTGCCTGTTGTACCGCGTCTTCACCCGTCATGATGGTATCCCGTTGTGTTTGTTGTTGATGTTGTGCTGCTTTTAGTTGTTGTCTGGGTATCTAAGCTAAAATCGAGGTTTGCCACAATTGTCTATTTAACAAACAAGCTTTGCTGTTATAACAAAGCTTATTTGCCCCGTTGCGAAGCATGCGCCGCCAGGAGGCCCCGTAATGATCAGTAGTGAAATGCGCTTTTTTCTGGCGGTGGCCAGCTGCGGTTCGCTGAGCGCCGCCAGTGAGCAGCTGTTTGTGGCGGTTTCGGCCATCAGCCGCAAGATCCAGCGGCTGGAGGCGCAGGTGGGAGCGCCGCTGTTTGAGCGCCATGCACGCGGGATGGTGCTTACCGAAGCCGGGCAGATTTTTGAAAATCATCTGCGCAAGAGCCTGCTCAATATTGAGCAGGCGGTGGCGGAAATTAAGGGGCTGAAAGCGGTGCGGCGCACGGCGCTGCGCGTGGCGTGCTCCAACGGCCTGGCCTTTTCGCTGCTGCCGCAGCTGATGGCCCGCTTCCGCGCGCAGAATCCGGCGGTGACCTTTGTGCTGACGGTGGCGGACAGTAAAAGCCTGGCGCGGCTGGTGCGCAACGGCGAATGCGATCTGGCGCTGCAGTTCAGCCTGCACCCCGAACAGGGGGTGGATGTGGTCGCCTCATGGGCGGCGCCAGTGCTGCTGCTGATGCACGGCGATCATCCGCTGGCGAATCAGCAGGTGGCGCTGGCCGACCTGTGCCACTATCCGGTGTGCTTGCCGGAGCCGGGCACCACGGTGCGACAGCTGTTTGATATCTGCTGCCAGATGAGCGGCACCTTTATTGAGCCGGTGCTGACCTGCGATAACTTCGCTGCGTTGTTCAACTTCCTGCAGGTTTCACCGCGTTCGGTGGCGATCTGCAGCCAGTTCACCGTATTGCCGCTGTTGCAGCAGCCCATCACCATCAAATCGTTTGGCGTTGACCAGCTCAGCCAGCGTACGCTGCAGTTACAGCTGCCGCCGGGACGACAGCGTAGCGCCGCGCTGCAGCTGTTTGTCGACTTTGTCAGCGAGACGCTGAGCCGGGAAGACCGCGCGGTACGCCGGCGCTATGCGCTCTAAGGCGACGCGTCACGGCGGGAAGCGGAAGCGGGTGAAAAACCGCCGTTGGCGCGGTTATGGCGGCAAGCGCGGCTTTTTTCAACAACCGGTGTGCTAGCCCGTTGATTACGCTTGCCTGCCGGCGTCGCGCTGTATTATATTGCGCAGCACGGAGACGGAAGGTTTCCGCCAGAATTCGCCGGCTTAGCTCAGTAGGTAGAGCAACTGACTTGTAATCAGTAGGTCACCAGTTCGACTCCGGTAGCCGGCACCAATTAAAAAAGCCACCTCATTGAGGTGGCTTTTTTGCGTTATCGCCTCGTTGAACGTCCGCCGGCATGGCCGGCGGGTGGCGTCGTCTTACGGCAGCGCCACGGCTTTGTTTTTCTGGCCGCGTTCAATAATGGTTTTACCCAGCTTGATGCCCGGCTTTTCGACAAAGCGATACAGCAACAGGCTGATGCCGTAGGTAACGGGCAGAATAATCGCGGCGGCGGCGGCAAACCTTACCGGGCCGGCCAGGTCGGCAAACGCGCTGCCTGTGAGCAGATGCGCGATAACCGGCAGCACAATCAGCAAGTGCAGCAGATAGACCGAATATGAGACGTCGCCCAGAAATACGCTGAACTTGTTGGTGAGCACCCAGCGCGGGAGGCGCAACAGTTTGGCAATGGCGCTGTGCTCGGCACGGCTCCACAGGATGGTCGCCATCATCACAATCATACCGAGCTGCGCGGCATAGCGGAGCTTGTTCATACTGTCGTGCTGATACAGGCTGGCGACCGTGGCCAGCAGGGCCAACAGAATATAGCCGACGCTTTTATCACGTACGCCCTTGGCGATCAGCATACCGGCAATAAACAGGTTCAGCTTGATCAATATCATCGATGGCATCGGGAATGCGGCGAAGTAATCAGGCCACAGCGTTCTGGCGCCGACGCAGAGTAATACCACCGCGATACAGGCCGCTGCAAAGCCGAAGCGCATCACGCCCAGCATAATAAACGGGAACAGGAAGTAGAACTGCATTTCCAGCCCGATGCTCCAGTCCGGCAACACGGTATTAAATGAATAGTAGGGCAGGAAGCCAAACAGGAAGCTGACGTGGGTAAAGAGGTTCATCAGCGAACCGTCGCTGTAGCGGCTGGTATTGGTCTGGGTGCCCGGATAGAACTGGGCGATAGCGTCGCGCGCTTCGCCGAAATAGCTGCCAAAGCCAATGGCGAACACCAGCAGCACATAATAGAGCGGGGCGATACGGAAGAAGCGGCGCAGCCAGAATTTTTTGAAGGTGCTGGCGGCGGTCCAGGGCTCTTTCTCTTTACGCTCCATGTAGTTTTTCGCCATCAGATAGCCTGACAGCAGGATAAACAGGTCAACGCCCATGGCGGGGTCAGACAGGATGGGGAAGTGAAAATCGACCAGGATGCAAATATGTCCCAGAACGACCCACAGGGAAGCCAACCCCCGTAGCCCTTCCAGTTCTTGTGACCACTTCTTAGCAGGCTGCATTGGCGGTAACCCTCAATTGATACGCATTGTCACGGCAAAACGAATAATCGAAAGACTATAGCATCTCGCTCAAATGTTACTTATTGGTAGTAATCTGATTATTAATAGGTAACTAACAACGCGGTGGTGAATGCCGCGTTGTTATTTCATCAGTAAGTTTGCGGGCCAACGGAAGGTGCGCATTGCGCGTCGCTGCAGTGGGATACGGGCGGTCCGCCGTTATCTTCCGGCGGTGGCCCTTCTCCGGAAGAGCAGGCCGCCAGCATCAGCAGCGCTAATAGTAGCGGGATTGAACGTAGCATCAGACCTCCTTGCATACGGCTTTAGGGTTCACTTTAAAAGGTATAGCAGAGAAACCCCGGGCAGGCGGAGGAGAAGGGGAAATCTGAGCGCTAACCGCAGAAAGCCGTGCGTGGCGGGAAAATAATGCCGGAAGCGTCGGCGTGGGGCGAAGTATCAGCCCGCATGCCGCAGGGCGGCGAGCATAAAGCTTACTCTTTCCTCTAACGGTGCGCGCGGCAGTTCCAGCAGACGGTAACCGTATTGTTGGTAGGTTGCACGCATGACCTGGTATGTCATCTCCGCCTCGGCGAACGACTGCCTGCGCTCTGTGTCCTGGGCATAAATTTCACGCCACGGCGGGGCAATAAATACGCGCTCGGCATAGCGAAAGTGCGCTATGGCCTGCTCCAGATGAGCAGGAACGGGGAGTTGGCACAGCGTCAGATAGCCCGCCACGTCGGGAATACCGCGATCAAAAAAGTACGCCGTCTCGGCGCTGCCGGCGTGCTGCCACGCGCGTATCTCCCGGCTGAGCATCCGCTCGGCAAATGCCTGACGGTCTTCCCAGGGCAAGGCATTACCGCCGGTGGCGACCTGCTGCTGAATAATGGCCCGGCCCGCCTCCGTGCTGCATGCATAGCCGCGTCGGGCCAGGGCGTCAATCAGCGTGCTTTTGCCTGAACCCGGGCCGCCGGTCAGAATAATTCGTTGATTAATCATCTGTATTTCCTTGGGGAATGGGGGATCGATTCTCTAACTTCCGATGCACCATAATTTATAAAGAACGTATAATGATTAGCATATTCAAATAGATAGGAGGTTTTATGGCAGGATTAAGATTGCCTTGAACAAGAGATTGCCATTACTATAACGGTGAATTTATAAACAAGGATGTGGAAGGATGGATACGGTTGAAGAGTTGGATGGTAAGTATTTTTTCAACGGAATGAGCCTCGACAAAGATGAACTTCTCCTGTGGCTGATTCTCGATGAGTTTCAGAAACAGTTCAGCGGGATGGTTGACTTATTGGCTATCGCCTCCATGTTGGTCAGTCTGCCCGTGATTCCCGTGAAGGGGAAGATCGGTAAGGCCTCTGGTAAAGGTACATCAGGAAGCAGCCCATTATCTATCGCCTCACGTACGCTAATTCAACAAAGGTTTAAGAAAGCCAAAAAAACTATTACATGGGCCAAATTAAGACGTGGCGAGTGGGCTTACACCACAAGTATTGGTGCCTATGTTGGCCGCTGGCTTCCTGGATTGGTGCAGTTCTGACAACCTATGATTTAGCTATAGTAACCCGTAATGTCACCCGCCGTTATGAGCTTATCATTGGGAAAGGGGGGGTAGGGAATGAATGAAGTTAATGAAGTCCACGAGTTACTCAGAAAACACTTCTGGGAAATGACGAATGATGCGTCGCTGAGTACAGGTAAAAAGAGCGTACTCCCTGAAGATGCTTATGGTTTTCTGGAAGAGTACGCGGATCAACTGCATGTTGATATGAGCAGTTTTGAGTTTCGCAAATACTTTCCAAACTCGGGGCTTTGGTTCTTACCCAATGCTATCCTCCCCAAACATATGCAAACAGATCGCCATAAGCCGGCGGCGTTAACTGTCGATATGCTGATTGAATCTGCCAAGGCTGGCCGGTGGCTCTATGATTAGCCACTCTCTGAAAGCCTCATTACCGGGTTGTAATTAAAGTTAGTGCCATCCCATGGCGTAATCCCTTCATTTCATTCGATAACTGTTCTATTTCTTAGGTGCGCTTAGCTTGTTACTTGGCGTATCCTCTCTCCTTTCTCTCATTGAGACCCGGAATAGCTCTGTAGGGCTTATCGCTGTGATTTTTATCGCTTTTGGGATTTTGGGTGCATCTCTTTGATTGCCTTGAAAAAGAGATTGCCATTACTATAACGGTGAATTTATAAACAAGGATGTAGAAAGATGGATACGGTTGAAGAGTTAGCTGGAACGTACTTCTATGCGGGAAGGTATAATCTCAGTGCTAGTGAGTTGTTTTTTATGATCTTCTGTGAAGAGACGGCAACTCAGTTAGGTATTGAGGATATTGCCGCCGTAGCTTTTATCCATGCGGGGAGAAATATTTCACCAACACGGGGGAATTTTGGAGGGCTATACCTGATACCTCTTTTGCATCCCGACAGGCAAGAAAAGTATTTGGCAATAGAATGTTTCCTCTCGGATTGAAAATGCCATCGGTAATCGGAGGTTATCCTCCCTCAACGCTAAGACTGCGTATGGTAAGGAAAATGGGGACATTTGTCGGTCGTGCCGTCCCTGTTCTTGGCTGGGTCATCCTTGCAAAAGACATAACAGAGATTTCATTCAAATCTACGGTTAAGTACAACAGCATCGCACGAGGTGACGACAAGTTATGGTAGATAAAATTGAAGCGCGCATTTTTGAACTGGTGGAACCCTATAATGGGCGCTCTTGGCTAACGTTTAACAAGCCGGTTCTTACTGGCGATAGCGCGTTGAATCACACCATGAGAATGGATGAGCAGGAAGCGATGGAGCTTTTGGATGAAATTTTCACAGAATTTCACCTTGAACATGACGCCTTGGACTTCAGTACCTATTTTCCTGCTACTAAGGCGCAATCAAAACCCCTCACTATCAATATGCTGATTGAATCTGCCAAGGCTGGCCGGTGGCTCTATGATTAGCCACTCTCTGAAAGCCGCATTGCCGGGTTGTAATTAAAGTTAGTGCCATCCCATGGTGTAATCGATCAAACCTCTCTATGCCCTGGTATGTCGCGTAGCCATTTAGCGAATAGGGCGAAGCTGAAGCAGAGCGACAGGTGAGAGAGGGAACGTAGCTTGCGACGTTTCCCGTTAACCGACATGAGTGGGTTCGAAGAGCAGGGAGACTTGGAAAAGTGTGTGAATTTGACTGTTGCACATGTGCAGTGTTGTACATAAGGTAAAGGGGCTAACCTTTCGATTAACCCCTTGATCTATCTGGAATGTTTGGTCGGCATGAGAGGATTCGAACCTCCGACCCCCGACACCCCATGACGGTGCGCTACCAGGCTGCGCTACATGCCGACGCGATGCCAACAGTCTACCTTTTCCCGATGGCAATGCAAGATATCTGAATCCCGATTGCTATAGTTTTAAGCAACTTAGTTAGCGATAAAGCGTTTTACATCGGTCAGAACCTGCAGCAGCAGGGCCAGCTGCGGTTTTTCATCTTTTATCTCGCGGTCGTTCTTGTCGTATGAACGATAGCTGCCGTTATTTTCCAGCACGATGGTCTGTTCCGGCGTAGTGATCACCAGCTGCTTGCTGTCGCCGGTCGCCACCCAGTTATGGCGGCGCTGAGCGGTGAACAGGTCTTCGCCCTGAGAATAGTCATTGGCGGCGGTTTTTACGTGCAGCAGGCGCTGCATCAGGGTGCGCATCACGTCGTTGTGGCTGGTCATCTTATTGATGGTCTGCGCCGGCGTACCCGGCCAGTGGACCACCAACGGCACCTGCAGCTGCAGCGGGCCGAAGCTGGTGCCGGCGCCCCAACGCTCCTTGCCGCTGTCGTTGAATTCCACGCCGTGCTCGGCGGTGATCACCACCACGGTTTTCTCCAGCATGCCGCGTGCTTTCAGCGTCTCCAGAACCTGGGCGATTTGCGTATCGACGTCCTGCGCGCCGCGGCGGTAGCGTTGTATAAAGTCGTCAGGCGTCGCGTCCTGCGCATCGCCGCCGCGGAAGTTGAGGTATGAGAACCACGGCATACTACCGCCCTGGGCGTTCAGCCAATGCTGCCACTGTTGCGTGGTGGCGGCGTCGCTTTGCGCCTGCGGGGCCGGCAGCGAAAAGTCGGTCAGCAGCGCCTGGCGATACAGCGGCGCCTGGAAGCCGTCGGAGGAGAACAGGCCGAACTGATAGCCCTGCGCGCCGAGCGCGTTAATCAGCGCCGAAGGTTTGCGCGAGGCCAGAATACCGTCCAGATAGGTTGGCGAGATGCCGTAGAACAGCCCCATCAGCCCGGTGTCGGCGTGGTTGCCCGAACTGTAATGATCGGTGAAGCGTACGTTTTCCTGCGCAAAGCGGGTGAGGGCGGGCATATCCTGCGCCACATCCTGGTTGCGAATGCCGTTCACCACAATCATCAGCAGGTTGTAGCCGCTGCCGTTATCGCGGTAGCTCAGATCGTTGAGTGGATACTCGACGGCCGCCGCTTCCGGGTTACCCTGCTGCACCAGGCGCCGCTCATACTCCTGCGGGTCGAGCAGGCCGTGTTTTTCCAGGAACTTGCGCGCGGTCATCGGGTACGACAGCGGCAGGTTGGCGCGCTGCATGGTGATCGGGCGATAGAAATTGGCGTCCGCCCAGATATAAATCAGGTGTGAGGCAAAGAAGGAGACGATAAACAGCGCCGCCAGCGGCTTGCCGAAGCTGCGTCGGTTCAGGCTGCGCAGCTTCTGCCAGCTCCAGGTGCCGAACAGCATCTCGATCAGGAAAATGACCGGCACGCAGATAAACATCAGCTGCCAGTCGCGCGCCAGCTCGCTCTGATCCGGGTTGACCACCAGCTCCCACACCACCGGGTTGAGGTGCAGGTGGAAGCGGGTGAATACCTCGCTGTCCACCAGCAGCAGCGTCAGCCCGGCGGTCGCCAGCGCGGCGGAGATAAAGCGTAGCAGCCGCTGCGACATCACCACGAAGGTGAGCGGGAAAACGATCAGCAAATAGATGGCGAACACGATAAAGCTGAAGTGTCCCAGTACGCTGACTATGGCATAGACGCGCCCGAGCAGCGACGCCGGCCAGTCGGTGACAAACAGGTAGCGGCTGCCCAACCCCAGGCTGAGCAGAATATTGAACAAGGCGAACCAGTGCCCCCAGCTGATCATCTGGGAGACTTTTTCACGATAACGCTGACGGTTTGTCACCATAAATTAAGTATTAATGCGCTTTATCTTCATGAATTGAAGCCTGCAGGGCTTCAGCAAACGATTTTGCCAGCGTTTGCCGCTGTGCGGGAGAGACGCTGGTGTTAATCAAATTGGTTACCATGTTCCCCAACACCATCAGGGACAGATCGGTGGGAGTATGGTGTTTTTCCAGAACGTTGACCAGCTCGGAGAGCAGTTGTTCAACGTGTTCGTCACTATAACGCGATGATTGTGGCATAAAAATTGAGCTCAAAACCTGACAAAGTCACATATCTTACCGTATAGAGCCGTGATTTTCCGCTCTTTTATCAATTCAGTTTATCTTTCTGCCTGACGCGGCGGCAATGCGTTGCCGGACGCCATCTTTCGAGTTGCAGCTCCGGGCCTTCAGTGTTTGAATACGCGCTCAAAGAACAGGAGGATTTATCATGAGTCTGGATATTGACCAGATCGCTCTGCACCAGTTGGTAAAGCGCGACGAACAAACGCTGGATGTGGTGCTGCGCGATTCCCTGCTGCCGGCCAACGCGGCGGTGGAAGAGATGATGGCGGAGCTGCACCGCGTGTACAGCGCCAAGAGCAAAGCGTACGGCCTGTTCAATGAAGAGAGCGAACTGGCGCAGGCGCTGCGCACCTGCCGCAAGGGCGACGAAGATTTTCTCGCCTTCAGCCGTGCGGCGACCGGTCGGCTGCGTGATGAGCTGGCAAAATACCCGTTTGCGGAAAGCAGCGTGGTGCTGTTTGGCCAGTACCGCTATCTGGCGGTGGAGTATCTGCTGATTGCGGTGCTGAACAGCTGCAACAGCATGCGGGTGAATGAAGAGCTGGATATCAGCACCACGCACTATCTGGACATTAACCATGCCGATATCGTGGCGCGCGTCGATCTGACCGAATGGGAAACCAATCCGGAATCCACGCGCTACCTGACCTTCCTGAAAGGGCGGGTGGGCCGTAAGGTCTCCGATTTCTTTATGGATTTCCTGGCGGCGTCCGAAGGGCTGGACACCAAGGCGCAAAACCGCGGCCTGCTGCAGGCGGTGGACGACTACTGCGCTGAAGGGCAGCTGGATAAAAACGAACGTCAGAACGTGCGTCAGCAGGTTTACAGTTACTGTAACGAGCAGCTGCAGGCGGGCGAAGAGATTGAGCTGCAGGCGCTGTCGGCGGAAATCGCGCCGGTGGGGGAAAAAGATTTCCTGCAGTTCTCCAGCGAGCAGGGCTACGAGCTGGAAGAGAGCTTCCCGGCCGATCGCGGCACGCTGCGTCAGCTGACCAAGTTCGCCGGCAGCGGCGGCGGCATCAGCATCAACTTTGACGCCATGCTGATGGGCGAGCGCATCTTCTGGGATGCGGCGACCGATACGCTGACCATTCGCGGCACGCCGCCGAACCTGCGCGACCAGCTGCAGCGTCGTCTGAACGGCGGTAAATAAGCGCCGGACGACAGGCAATAAAAAACGCCGCGATTGCGGCGTTTTTTACTTCGGCGTCCCGAAATACTAAAGCTCGATAACGTTGTGCGATTAAGCGCGAACGAAGTCGATGTGAGCCAGTTTAGGCTTGAACGGGTGACGTTGCACTGCCTGAACTTTCACTTTAGTTTCTTTGCCGTCGATAACCAGCACGATAGCTTCATCGTAGAATTCTGGCTTAGCTTCCATGTTCTTTACAGAATCATGGTCCAGTTCGATAGCGATTGCAGCTTCTTCGCCACCGTAAACGATAGCTGGGAATTTGCTGGCTGCGCGCAGGCGGCGGCTCGCACCCTTACCCTGCTCTTTACGTACTTCTGCATTGATAGTGAACATTGTTCTTTCTCTTAAAAGAAAATTTACCCTGCTACAGGCGACCCAGTAACAGGTTCGATAATTCGACCCCACCCGGGCGGACCCAGGTAAAGCGGGCGGCATTTTAACGGAAAGCCGCCGCCAGGGCAACGAAAACCTGCCGCAGCGGCGGACGGGATGCGTATCAGTACAGGGCGTCGGCGCGGCGGAAGCGGCCCTGATAATCAAACACTTTTTCGCGGATCTGCCAGAACTGGCCGCGCTTGCGCGCCACCACAAAGTCGGGGTGGCGCAGCAATGCCTGTTGCTTAAGCACGTCGGCCGCCTGCTGCCAGCGGAAGGGCACGCCGGGCGCCCGCTGGTGCGGCCGCAGAAACAGCATCTCAAAGGCTTTGCGCTGCGCCGGCGTCTGCAGCCGGAAACGCTCGCTGACGCTGGCGCCGTCTTCATCGTAGTAGGTGGCCTTCAGCCATTCGCCCTTGTCGTCGCGGCCGCTGCTCAGTTCCATACCGCCGCAGCGCAGCACCAGCGCGTCTTTCAGCTTGAGCGCCGCCTTGAGCATATCGTCGGGATCCACCAGCACCGCCTGGCACTGATGGCAGCGGCGGGCGGCGATATCATTTTCCGCGCCGCAGTGCGGGCAGCTTTTAAAGCGGAAGCGGTAGTCGCACTGTTCGCGCTGACCGTCGTCATCCTCCAGCCAGCCCTGACAGCGGCGGCCATAGTGCTCGATAATCTCGCCGTCGGCGGTGCATTTACCCCAGAACAGGTTGGCGAAGCCGCAGCCGGGACAAAAGACCTGCACCGGCTGGCTGTCGCCGTGCGGCTTACGTACGCCGACCTCCGGGGTAAACAGATCGTGCGGGTTGCCGGCGTAATCGAGGATCAGGCAATCTTCCTTGCCCGGCGCCAGCCGCAGGCCGCGGCCGACGATTTGCTGATACAGGCTGACGGACTCGGTCGGGCGCAAAATGGCGATCAAATCCACGTGCGGCGCGTCAAAGCCGGTGGTCAGCACCGCCACGTTGACCAGATAGCGCAACTGCTGCTGTTTGAACGCCTCGATCAGCGCGTCGCGCTCCGCCGGCGGCGTTTCCGCGCTGACCAGCGCCGCTTCGCCCGGCGGCAGCAGGCCGTGGATTTCACGCGCGTGCTCGACGGTGGAGGCGAAAATCATCACCCCCTTGCGCGTTTCGGCATATTCCACGATCTGGCTGATAATATGCGGCGTAATGCGAGCCTGACGCTTCAGCTCGCGGTTCAGGTCCGCCTCGCTGAACAGTCCGCTGCTGCCCGCCTGCAGCCGGCTGAAGTCATACTGCACAATCGGCATATCGAGCCGCTCCGGCGGCACCAGATAGCCGTTCTTGATCATGTAACGCAGCGGCAGCTCGTAAATACAGTCGCGGAACAGGCTGCTGCCGTCGCCGCGGGTAAAGCCGTGGTAGTGGTACTGGTAAATCCAGCCCTTGCCCAGCCGGTAGGGCGTCGCGGTCAGCCCCAGCAGGCGCAGCTGCGGATTATGCTGCTGCAGATGCGAGATGATCTGTTGGTACTGGCTGTCGTCGTTGTCGCTGATGCGGTGGCATTCGTCGATAATCAGCAGTGAAAACGCGCTGTCAAACAGCGGCAGGTTGCGCGCGACGGACTGCACGCTGCCGAATACCACCTTGCCGTCGCTCTGCTTTTGCTGCAGCCCGGCGGCGAAAATATCCGCCTCCAGCCCGTAGGCGCAGTATTTGGCGTGGTTCTGCGCCACCAGCTCTTTCACGTGCGCCAGCACCAGCACCCGGCCGCGCGCCCGTTTCGCCAGTTCGGCGATCACCAGGCTTTTGCCGGCTCCGGTCGGCAGAACAATCAGCGCCGGTTCCGGGCGCCGGCGGAAGTGGCTGATGGTGGCGTCGACCGCTTCCAGCTGATAGGGGCGTAGGGTAAATGCCATGTTGTCACGTCTCTGGCCGCAAAAAATTGCGCTTATAGTACCGTTTGCCGACATGGGTTGCGACCTGCAACAAAATTGCCCTGTTACGGCAACCTTTCCATGGCTATAATCAGCGGACAGCAATCGCTGTTTCCCCACGCGATGTTACTGATTCACCCTCTTCGAACCGGCTATTGCACCTGGTGCAAGGGCGGGACGTCATATTTTTTAGCAATACGATCGAAGCGATCTGACAACGACAGGCAAAGCAGACTCAATGCGACTGGACAAGTTTTTATCTCAGCAGTTAGGTATCAGCCGTGCGCTGGTGGCGCGTGAACTCCGCGCGAAGCGCGTCATGGTTGACGGCGAAACGGTAAAAAGCGGGGCGCTGAAGCTGACCCCGGAGATGGAAGTCACGTTTGACGGCAACGTGCTGGAACAAATCAACGGGCCGCGCTACTTCATGCTGAACAAGCCGCAGGGCTATGTGTGCTCCACCGACGATCCGGACCATCCGACGGTGCTGTATTTCCTCGACGAGCCGGTCGCCTATAAGCTGCATGCCGCCGGACGCCTGGATATTGATACCACCGGGCTGGTGCTGATGACCGATGACGGCCAGTGGTCGCACCGCATCACCTCGCCGCGCCACCACTGCGAGAAAACCTATCTGGTGACGCTGGAACAGCCGCTGGCGGCGGACACCGCGCAGCGCTTCGCGGAAGGGGTGCAGCTGCACAATGAAAAAGATCTGACGCGTCCGGCGCGGCTGGAACAGCTGGAAGAGCATCTGGTGCGGCTGACCATCAGCGAGGGGCGCTATCACCAGGTCAAGCGCATGTTTGCCGCGGTGGGCAACCGGGTGGTGGAGCTGCACCGCGAGCGGATCGGCGCGATTACGCTGGACGAGGATCTGGCGCCGGGCGAATACCGTCCGCTGACGGAAGAAGAGATTGCCAGCGTGGGCGCGCCACACTTGCAGCAAGACTAATCGATAAGCGCGGCTGATTAAGGAGTCGTTGAAGGTGCAACATAACCGGACATCTCATCTCGGTTTGATTTTTATTCTGGGCCTGCTTTCCATGCTGATGCCGCTGGCCATCGATATGTATCTGCCCAGCATGCCGGTGATCGCTCAGGAGTTCGGCGTTGCATCCGGCAGCGTGCAGATGACGCTCAGCGCCTATATGCTCGGCTTTGCCGTCGGCCAGCTGTTCTATGGACCGATGTCGGACAGCATCGGGCGTAAGCCGGTGATCCTGTGGGGAACGCTGATTTTTGCCCTGGCCGGCTGCGCCTGCGCTATGGCGCAGTCGGTAGAGCAGCTGATTAACCTGCGCTTTTTGCACGGGCTGTCGGCGGCGGCGGCCAGCGTGGTGATCAATGCCCTGATGCGCGATATGTTCACCAAGGACGAATTCTCGCGCATGATGTCCTTCGTGATCCTGGTGATGACCATCGCGCCGCTGCTGGCGCCGATGATCGGCGGGGCGCTGCTGCTGTGGTTCAACTGGCACGCGATTTTCTGGACCATGGGCGCTGCGGCGCTGATCGGCTCGCTGCTGGTGGCGCTGTTTATCAAGGAAACCCTGCCGAAGGAGCGACGGCAGAAGTTCCATCTGCGCACCACGCTGGGGAATTTCGGCTCGCTGTTTCGTCACCGGCGGGTGCTGAGCTATATGCTGGCCAGCGCCTTCTCCTTTGCCGGCATGTTTTCATTCCTCAGCGCCGGCCCGTTTGTCTATATCGAGCTGAACCACGTGTCGCCGCAGCATTTCGGCTACTATTTCGCGCTGAATATCGTGTTCCTGTTCCTGACCACGTTGGTGAACAGCCGTAATGTGCGGCGCGTCGGCGCGGTGAAGATGTTCCGGCTGGGGCTGAGCGTACAGCTGACCATGGGGCTTTGGCTGCTGGTAGTCAGCGCCGCCGGTCTCGGCTTCTGGGCGCTGGTGATCGGCGTGGCGGTCTATCTGGGCTGTATCGCGATGATCTCTTCCAATGCGATGGCGGTGATTCTTGACGACTTCCCGCATATGGCGGGCACCGCCTCTTCGCTGGCCGGTACGCTGCGTTTCAGCATCGGCGCCCTGGTGGGCGCGCTGTTATCGCTGCTGCCGGGGCAGAGCGCCTGGCCGATGGTGTCGTCAATGGCGCTGTGCAGCATTATCGCCATGCTGCTTTATCTCTACGCCAGCCGGCCGCGCGCCGCTGCGGCGGCCTCCTCCCGTTGATGTTATCCGCGGGAGCCGGCATGTCGGTTCCCGCGGAGTAGCGTGTTCCTCCCGTCTTTTCGCATCATCATGATCTCCCTCGCCAATCAACGTTTAATTTGTTGCTAAATATAAGCATGCTAACCGACGCTGCCGATCGGTACGGCGCCGCATTTTGTTAAAAAAAGCCTTTCGCCTGGCGCTACGTCGGCGTGATAAATCAGCCGTAGCAGGCTGGCGGGGGGCTGGCGACTTATCAGGTTGTTGCTTTATTAATCATAATGTTAACAACGGCAGGGCGCGGCGTAGCGACGGCGGAATGTTTAATTGATGTAAAATTATGGCGAATCAAAGGTGATCGCAATGCAATAAAAAAGAGTTGAGATTGTGAGCGGAAAGGGTTACATATAACGCAAAAATGCGAGCTGAGTCGCAAAATATGCCCAGAGGCACGCCCAGCAAGGGTAAAAACAGCGACAAATCAGCAAACGCCGGGTTCTGTTAATAGTTTGTGACAAAATATGCCGATGAAAGCGGGCAATTCGCAGCAGAGTCAGTATTGAACGGCTATAACTTAGTTACCCGGTGATGTAAAAAAAATGTTTCAACTTTTCAAACTAGGGATTTCATGTGGATAGTATCCAACTTTCGGTAGTGCATCGCTTGCCGCAAAGTTACCGTTGGCTATCGGGGTTCACCGGCGTTAAGGTTGAGCCGCTGCCGTTGAACGGTATCGACGAAGATAACAACCTGATTGGCCTGAAGCTGCTCAGCCACGATGGCAATGAAGCCTGGCGCGTGATGCAACAGCTTAAACTTACCCTGCAGGAGATTCAGGTCGACTGTGCGGTGGTCGAATGGGAAGGGGAGCCTTGCCTGTTCGTACATAGCCGGGACGAGAGCGCCACCATATGCCGTTTGAAAAACGTCGGCGCGGCGATCGCCGAACCGATGAGCGCGCAATACCCTTTCTGATTTCCCACCGATCTTTCTGCGCCGTTGCCGCATCTTGGCGGCGGCAGGCTGACGCCACGCCGCCTCCGCCCGTCCTGCTGACTCCTCCCTGAATCTTCTCCGTACGCCGCAGATCAGCGCTGCGCCGGCAGTCGCGCGGCTTTATTCACGTCGAACCACCAGTCGTCCAGACCGACGGCGTTGGTCGGACGGACTGACGGGGAGGAGAATTTGTCCCAGAAGGCATAGCGAACGTGGCTGGAGTACCACATCGGCAGCATATAGCGGTTCCAGGTCAGCACCCGATCCAGCGCCCGGCCGAGCGGCAGCAGCGCCTGCGGGTTATGCTGGTTTTTGACGATCTGCGCGAGCAGGGCATCGACCGCCGGATCGCTGACGCCGGCGGCGTTATAGCCGGCGTCACGTTTGCCGGATCCCCAGTAGAATGACAAATCGGCGTTGGGGTAGGCCATCGCCGGATAGACGATGGCGGCCATCGCGTAATCGCGCTGCCGCAGGCGCTGGGCGTATCGAACGGCATCGACTTCACGCGGTTGCAGCGTGATGCCCAGCTGTTGCAGGCTGTGCTGGAACGGCTGTACGTACTGGAAGGCGCTGTTGTCCGGCAGCAGCAGCTCGAAGGTCAGCGGCTGGCCGGTGCTGGCGTTAACCAGGCGCTGGTTTCTGACCTCCCAGCCGGCCTCTTTCAGCAGCCGGGCGGCGTTGAGCAGGTTTTGCCGGTTGTTGCCGCTGCCGTCCGAGCGCGGCGGCTGATAAACGCGGGTGAATACCTCCGGCGGCACCTGGCCTTTCAGCGGCGCCAGCAGCGCCAGCTCTTCGGCGTTCGGGTAGCCCTTGGCGGCGTAAGGCGTGTTCTGGAAATAGCTGTCGGTACGCTGGTAGGCGTCGGCGTAGAGCGTTTTATTCATCGCATCGAAATCGAAGGCCAGCGTAACGGCTTCCCGCACCCGGGGATCGTTGAAGGGCGGCCGCGTGATATTAAACGCCAGCCAGCGGGCGTTTTGCGCCGTCTGGCTGCTATCGTCACGTTTGACGATATAACCGCGGCTGAAATTATCGCCCTGATACTGGCTCGCCCAGCTTTTGGCTGAGCTTTCGCTGCGGAAATCATAGGCGCCGGCCTTGAAGGCCGCCAGCGCCGCCTGTTCATTCGGGTAGTAATCGTAGCGGATAGTATCGAAATTGAAGCGGCCGCGGTTGACCGGCAGACCGGCGGCCCAGTAGTCACGCACGCGCTGATAGGTAATCGAGTGGCCGATGCGATAATCGCTGATTTTATATGGCCCGCTGCCGAGCGGCGGCGTGCTGAGCGGTTCGCTGAGCTTATGCTTCTGCCAGAAGCTTTGCGGCAGCACTTTCAGCCCCAGCAGGCTGAGCATCTGTACGCGATCCGCTCTGCGCTGTTCGATGCGCACCGTCAGGCGTGAGATGGCCTTGACGGTAACGCCCTGATAATACGCCCGGAACTGCGGTACGCCTTCCGCCATAAATTTATCGAAGCTGAACGCCACGTCGGCGGCGGTGATCGGGCTGCCGTCCTGGAAGCGGGCGAGGGCGTTGATATTCAGCTCCATCCAGCGCATATCCTGCGGATAACGCGCCGACTCGGCAATCAGCGGGTAGTAGCTGGCCGGCTCGTCATCCGAGGTGGCGAACAGCGGGTCGTACAGCTCGCCGGTGCGCTGGCCCGGCACGCCGCGGCCGGCATAGGGGTTGAAATTGTCATAGCTGCCGATGGCCGCCAGCCGGATATCGCCGCCCTTGGGGGCCGCCGGATTGACGTAATCGTAGTGGCTGAAATCGTTGGAGTATTTGGGATCGCCGAGCAGTGCGAACGCATAGCTTTCATTAAGCTGTTCGGCGTGCAACCCTAAACTCAGTGCGGCAAGCACCAGAGCGGCAAAAACGCGCATGGACAGGCTCCTGCTGTATCCATCGGATGCCCGGCATCCCCGCCCGCTCACGGCGGCTGCGACGCTGGGCGTAAACAACCTAAGGACCGGTGGTTTCACCGGTCAGGCAATTATAGACCGAATTTGCCTGGCAAAAAGCGACAAAATCATCGATTTTCAACGGTTTGCTAAAATAGTAACCCTGCATGAAACTGACGCCGCGCTGCTGCAGGAAGCCGACCTGCTCAGCGGTTTCCACCCCTTCGGCCACCGTGCGCATCTGCAGCTTGTCCGCCAGCGTCAACACCGCGTCCAGCACCGGCGCGGTGACGGTATCCCGGCCGATGGTATTGACGAACCCGCGGTCGATTTTCAGGTAGTCCATGGTGAAGCGCTGCAGATAGATCAGCGCGCTGTGGCCGGTGCCGAAATCATCAATAGCAATCTCGATCCCTTGCCGGTGCAGCCAGTCAAACTCCTGCTGCGCGCAGTCTTCCTCCACGATATCGCGTTCGGTGATTTCAAACACCAGCGTAAAGTCGTGCTGCGGCAGCTGCGTTAACAGCTCCAGCACGTCCTGATGGAAGCCGGGGTCACGCAGGTGGGACGGCGCGATATTCACCCCCAGCTTGGCGCCCGGCGGCAGTGCTTCGGTCAGCTTGACGGCATCGCCGGCGATCAGTTTGAACAGGTGGCGGGTCAGCGGCACGATCAGGTTTTCGCTCTCCGCATAGGGGATAAACAGGTCCGGCGGGATGCGCCCCTCGGTCGGGTGCTGCCAGCGCAGCAACACTTCCAGACCGGAAATGGCGTTGCTGGCGGTATGGAACACCGGCTGATATTCGACAAAGAACTCATTGCGCTTCATGCCGCGCAGCAGCGCGCGTTCGGGGCTTTGGCGCAGCAGCATGGCGTAATAGCACAGCACGCCGATCAGCAGAGACAGCACCAGAGCGGCCAGCAGCGTCAGGCGGATGTCATTGCTGGTCAGTTTCTGATTATAGAACAGCAGCGCCAGCGGATAGCCGGGAATGGACAGCCGGTCGGACTGATAGGCCGGCAGACGGTCCAGCGGGACCAGATCGGCAGAGAAGGTGGTGAGGGCCTGGGTGCCCATAATCACGGCCACGCCGGAGTTTTTCGCGCCGGGCGTACTGAGCAGATAGGGCAGCAGATGAATATCCAGCGTGGCCAGGACGCCGTCGGCGCTGTCGCCGGGCTTGCGCAACCAGACCATCACGGCCGGCCGGTCGGGGATCATCGGCGTGCCCGCCTGCAGTTTCATATCCAGCGGCTGGTGCCCGTTAATTTCCGGAGCAATGGCTTTCAGTTCGCTCTGCATATCACCGGTGGCGGACGAACAGTAGGCGACGCCGTTTTTAATCAGCAAAAACGTGCGTACGTCCGGCGTGAACGCAGCGCGGTAGCCAATCTCCGGCAGGGCCGCCTGGCAGCCTTCCCGCGTCAGCGGCAGTATATTGCGCATTACGCCGGTCAGCGTGTTTAAATAATTCACGGCGAAGCGCTGGGTGCGCTGCGCAAGATCCTGGTGGAATTGCGCGCGTTGATGATAGATCAAAAACAACGTTGCCGAGCTGAACAGGATAAAAAAGACCAGGGCCACAATACAACTTTTAACCAGGCTGCGCCGACGATGTGATATATGGCGGGTAAATGCCTTTTTTAACCCCATGAGCCAGCCCCCTGAGCACGGCGTAATAGTTTGTTCTGCTTTTACTATATCTTATTCGCGCAGATTTGAGCATCAAGGAAGCGGGACGACGTGCGGTTTATTTATTTGCACTGTAAATAACGCATCACCACATCCACCGTCATCTGCCGGTAGTAGGCCAATTTCTCTTCCGCCGTGCGGCTGCCTTCAAATAAGGTATCGAAGGTATATTGGTTGGCGGCGTGGTGGAAACACAGCGCGCTGATAATACGGTGCACATCGCGCGCATTCATGTCGGGGGAGAATAATTCCTGCTGTTTACCCCGCTGTAAAATATCTTCCAGCGTTTGCAGCGCGCTGGCGTTGAGTAATTTCAGCTTTTCCGACTGGCGGGCATACTGGCCGCGCTGCATGTTCTCCAGGCTGACCAGGCGGATAAACGCCGGGTGGGCGACGTGATAGTCGAAGTTGGCCTCAATCAGACGCTGCATGGCGGCCTGCGGCGGCAGCGTCGCCAGGTTGAGCGCCATTTCGTCCTGGCGGATATGCGCGTAGGCGTATTCCAGCACGGCGATATACAGCGACTCTTTATTCTTGAAGTGGTAAACCACCATGCGTTTGGTGGTGTCCGCCTGTTCGGCAATGCGCTCCAGGCGCGCGCCCTTCAGGCCCGCTTCGGAGAACTCCGCCAGCGCGCTGGCGAAAATACGCTGTTTCAGCCCTTCGGGGTCGTTTTTGCGGGGATGTTTTGCGGATGTTTCGCGAGCTGTACTCAAAATAGGCTCCGTAAAGTAGGCCGTCGCGGCGGGCTGGTGCTGACGTCGCGAACGGGAAGTCAGCCGCCACTGTAAAATCCGGCGGGCAAAAGTGCAAATCTCACCGCGGCGGCCGAAATAAAAACGCCGCCCGGAGGGGCGGCGTTGCGGCGTTCGTTTGGTATTCAGGACTTCTTTCAGGTCAGCTGTTGTTGGTCAACACCCGTCGCGCTTCGTGATAGCGCTTGTTCCAGTACACATTGGTCAGCTTGGAAATCATCACGCCATTGCTGGTGGACGCATGAACAAACTGATCGTTCCCCAGATAGATGCCGACGTGACGGCCGGTGGAACCGGAGCGGAACAGCACCAGATCGCCCGGGCGCAGTTTGCTGCGCTGCACTTTTTTGCCCATATCTTCCTGCTGATAGGTCGAGCGGGGCAGATCCATACCGAACTGTTCGCGGAAGGTGCGTTGCACAAAGGCGGAACAGTCGATGCCGCGTTTGCTTTCACCGCCCAGACGGTAGCGGACGCCTTTCCAGTCGGCGTACTGGTCCAGAATTTTTGACTTGATGTCAACATTACGCACCATGGCCTCGAATTCATCCTGAGAGGCTTGCAGTAAAAGACCGCCTTTGTCATTAACTGCATGCATCTCAGTTTGTGCGTTGTTCGAATTGGCCGTGTGAGTCGAACTACAGGCGGAAAGCAGGACTGCTGCCGCCATTGCGGGTACCAACCGCAACATGTATCTCAGAAAAGGTTGAGATTTGACCATTGTTCTCGAATTCCCTTGAAGTCCTTAACGACGAATGTCGTCACCTGAAAAATGCCAAACTGAACGAGGCCGGATTGCATCCTGCGTTATCCCCCATCGTCAAACGGCAAAAAAATGTGCTCTAACGCACACTTTTCCCGGTTTTAATAGCGAAAAGAGATAAAACAGGCACAAACGTTAAAGAGATTACCGGAAGATATGGGGGATTGCGAGCCTTTTTCTCTGACTTTTTTATCAGAATTAGCGATGTAACATAATGTAAAACTTCAGATAAAAAAAACGAAACCTGTTCGGACGATCCGGGCGAGCAACGGCGGGGCAAAATTGGGTGGGCGGCGGGAAAAATGAGCGCAGGATTTGGCGGTGGTTTTCCCCCGCCGCGGAGGCGCTGCGGGGGAAGATAACCTCGGTTTATGGCCGGCCCGGGCGGTGTTTACCGGGCAACAGGCGATTTAACCCGTCAATCAGGGCATCGCTGGCCGGGGTCATCAGCCACCAGCTGGCGCCGACCAGCACCACGGACAATGAACCGACCGCGATATCGGTGAACCAGTGGGCGCCGATCATCACCCGCGGCAGTGAAAACACCACGACGATCGCCAGCGCGATAAGAAAGGCGCGGACGTTAAAGTAACGCAGCATAAAGCAGGCGAAAATAATCAG
Organism: Serratia rubidaea; assembly: GCF_016026735.1. NCBI lineage: Bacteria > Pseudomonadati > Pseudomonadota > Gammaproteobacteria > Enterobacterales > Yersiniaceae > Serratia > Serratia rubidaea. The sequence continues at coordinate 4,784,773 of NZ_CP065640.1, read as the reverse complement.
CATCATGCCGTGGTCGCCGGGGAAGCTGTCGCTGGAGGCGTCTTTGGTCGGAATGCCGGTCAGCTCGCTGACGCGGTTGATATTATCAAAGGTCAGCGTCGGGCTGGGGTGTTTCACCGGCAGCAGGTGCCCCAGCTGGTTCAGCACCACCGCGGTCAGCAGCATCACCACGCCGGTCACCAGCAGGCGACGGCGGCCATAGGCATCCTGTTTCAGATAAAAATAGAGGTACAGCAGCCCCATGGCGATCAGCGAAATGGCGTCAAAGGCGCGGTTATTGGTAATCGCCACCAGGTGTAAAAAGGCGGGATCGCTGGCCAGATGCTGATTAAAGAAGAAGAAAATGGCCGAATCCACTTTAAACCACAGCCCGTGGTTGGCGGGTAAATACCAGGACAAGAATAAGGCGATGCCCAGGATATTAAGGAGCAGAATACGGGGAAGATTACGGCGCGTCATGAAATAACCTGTGTCGATAGTCAAAAAACGATGATAACGGTAAAGCCGTCAGCCTAAACGAATCTTAAACAAAGCCGATTGCAACGCATTCCAGTCGGCGTCCGCGCTGTGGATCAATTCAATGCGGCTGTCCAGCGGCGGCGCAGGACGGGTTTCAATACTGAGATCCTGCCCCTGGCGGTTGATCACCAGCGTTCCTTCGGCAATGCGCACCACGCCTTTGGCGCGGTCGACCGGCGCCAGGCGGATCCACTCCATCATGCCGATGGTGTCAAACTCGGTATCGCCGTCAAAAATCCAGCCGCAGGCGGTGTAGCCTTGCCCCTGGTTCAGCGCCCGACGCCAGCGCGAGTTGGACGGCAGGCGCAGTGCGGCCAGCCCCTGGGGCGCGGCGTGCGCATGATGATGCTGTCCGTCGGGCAGTTCCGCGTGGTTGGTGCGCGGCAGGTCGAGCAGCGCGACGTCCATCTGTCCGCGTTCAATCTGGTAGACCGGCCGACCGGCGGCGGCGTTTTCCTGCCAGCTTTGCAGCGCGTCGCGGTCGGCCGCCTGCCAGACGTCGCTTTTGTTCGCCATAATCAGGTCGGCGGCCGCCAGCTGATCGCGGAAGTTTTCATTGTCGCGATAGCGTGCTTCCCGCAGCTGGCGGGCATCCAGCAGGCAGACGGTGGCGCGCAGATCGATCCAACCGCCGTAGGTGTCCTGCGTCAGCAGCGACAGGATCTGCTTCGGATGGCCAAGGCCGGTGGGTTCAATCAGCAGCCGGTCGGGTTTGGCCTGCTGCAGCAGCATATTCAGCCCGACCTGCATCGGCAGCCCGTTGACGCAGCACATGCAGCCGCCGGGGATCTCTTTCAGTACGGCGCCGGAGTCGGCCAGCAACGCGCCATCAATGCCTATTTCACCAAACTCGTTGACCAACACCGCCCAGCGCTCATTTTCCGGCTTGTTCGCCAACAGGTGACGGATGGTGGTGGTTTTGCCGCTGCCGAGGAAGCCGGTGATCAGGTTGGTTTTCGTCATAAATATATTCCTGATGTTAATTTATTTAACAGTTCAATTATTGAGCATTATTGATGGGATTATCACTGACTCTCCCGGACACGTGTGCTGAATCACAAATCTTGCAGATAAAAATGCGCCTTTCTGGTTTCAAAATCCATCTTGCGATACAAGAAATTTCCTAAGGAAAATCACTATGTTCAGTGCGGTCTTTGTTGTTATTAGCTTGTTTTTCTTCTGTTAATTGAGCAAGCACTCAACAAATGTGGCATCTGTTCTTGAGATTACTCCTAGGTATATCCCCTATGTTTAAATTGGCTTAATAAAAATATGAGGTGGCCATGAATACCCATAGGTTTATCACTGTCGTAGGCGCATTGTGTTTATGGATGATGGCCGGCCATGCCGGCGCGCTCGGCGGCACCGTCCGCTTTATTGGCGCAGTGGTGGAGAGCCCTTGCGAGCTGAATATTACGGCAACGACGGCGCAGACGGAATGTTATCGCAATGGGCGTCACTATCAAAGCCAGCAATACACCTTGCCGAACTTCGAGACGACGCGCAAAGAACTGCCGCAGCATTTGGGTACGACGGAGATTCGCTGGGTGGACCAGCAACAGCAACTTGCCATAATGACGATAGATTATCGTTAACCGCCGGCCATACCGGGCGCGGTTGCCCGGCATGGCCGATCGTTCTGCTTATTAGTTACTGACCCACTCCTGCACCGTCTGACGCGCGCCGCGATCGCGCAGCGACAGATAGGCCTGCGTCACCGCCGCGACAAACGCCGGATCCTGCGGCAGCGCCTCGCCAAAAATGGCGTTGATCGCCAGCAGCTGACGCACCCGCTGCTTGTCATCCGGCGTGCTGGCGACCACCTGCTGCAGAGTGCTCAGCATCGGGTCGCGAATATCTATCGGCTGCCCGGCGTCGTCGATGCCGCCGACGTAACGCATCCAGCCCGCGACGCCCAGCGCCAGACCGCTATACTCGCCGCCGTGCGCCAGGTGCCAGCGCACGGAGTCCAGCATGCGCTGCGGCAGCTTTTGCGAGCCGTCCATGGCGATCTGCCAGGTGCGGTGCTGCAGCGCCGGGTTGCTGTAACGCTCGATCAGCTGGTCGGCATAGGCGGCGAGATCGATGCCGCTGACGCTGAGCGTCGGCGCCTGTTCCGCCAGCATCAGCCGGCGGGCGGCCTGACGGTAGTTGACGTCCGTCATGCAGTCGTTGATGTGCTGATAGCCGGCAAGATAGCCGAGGTAGGCCAGAAATGAGTGGCTGCCGTTCAGCATGCGCAGCTTCATCTGTTCGAACGGCAGTACGTCGTCCACCAGCTGTGCGCCGGCGATCTCCCACGCGGGTCGACCGGCAACGAAGTTGTCTTCCACCACCCACTGAATAAACGGCTCGCAGGCGATGGCGCACTCGTCCTCGACGCCGCCCAGCGCCGCGGCGATTTCATCCAGCGTTTCCGGTGTGGCCGCCGGCACGATGCGGTCGACCATGGTGCTGGGAAAGGTGACCTGCGCTGCGATCCAGGCGGCCAGATCGGCGTCGCGCGCCTGCGCCAGATCGATCACCGCATGGCGCACCACGCGGCCGTTTTCCGGAATATTATCGCAGGACAATACGGTAAACGGCGGCAGCCCGCGCTGGCGACGCAGGCGCAGGGCTTCCACCAGCAGGCCGGGCACGCTGCTCGGCTGGTCGGGGTTGGCCAGATCGGCGCGGATGGCCTGATGCTGCAGGTCCAGGCGTCCGCTGCCGGGTTCAATACAGTAGCCTTTTTCGGTAATGGTCATGGAGACGATCGCCACCTGCGGTTCGGCCAGCTTTTCCAGCACCGCCTCTACGCCTTCCAGTTTGCGGTGGACGCTGTCATGCACCGCGCCAATAACGATCGCCTGATTACCGGCGGCGCCTTTTTCCAACACCGTATAGAGGTGGTCCTGCCGGCGCAGCGTTGCAAACAGCTTGTCGCCGCTGAACTGGCTGATTTCACACAGCCCCCAGTCGCCGCCCTGACGGTTAAGCACCCGGTCGGTCAGTAATGCCTGATGGGCGCGGTGAAACGCGCCGAAGCCGATATGGACGATGCGGCTGCGCAGGGCGCTGCGGTCGTAGCTCGGCTGTTGGACATCGGCGGGAAGCGGCTGGTTGGCGATCGTGTTCATGCAAAGCTCCGTAGCAAAGTAAATGGCTGGCCGGCGGCGGAAAAGCTATCAGACCAGTTGGCCGTGCGTTATCGGTAAGGCCGCGTGCGGACGGCATCGCATTCAGAGTGCCATAGCCGCCGCGGCGACGTTAGTCATTACGCCGCTGTCATGGCAAATAAAGCGCGAAGCGTGAGATGGATCAATCAAACGAAGTTTGCATTTTGACAGCCGGCGGCGAAAGAGTAAGTTAAAGATGAATGACATCTATCGCAAGTTGGTATAACAACATTCTCTGAAATATGCGATCTGCCTCACCACAGGCGATCGGCAGGCGCAATAATAAGGATACGGTATGGAACAGACGTGGCGTTGGTACGGGCCGAATGACCCGGTTTCTCTGGATGATGTGCGTCAGGCGGGCGCCAGCGGCGTGGTGACGGCGCTGCATCATATCGCCAACGGCGAGGTGTGGCCGGTTGACGAGATCAAGGCGCGCCAGGCGCTGCTGGCGGAGAAGGGGCTGGTCTGGTCGGTGGTGGAAAGTATCCCGGTGCATGAGGATATTAAAACCCAGCGCGGTGACGCCGCGCGCTACATCGCCAACTACCAGCAGTCGCTGCGTAATCTGGCGGCCTGCGGCATTGATACCGTGTGCTACAACTTTATGCCGATCCTCGACTGGACGCGCACCGATCTGGCGTATCAGCTGCCGGACGGATCCAAAGCGCTGCGTTTTGATCAGATCGCCTTCGCCGCCTTCGATCTGCATATTCTGCAGCGCGCCGGTGCGGAGCAGGATTACAGCGCCGATGAACAGGCGCAGGCGCAGGCGTATTTCGCCGCGATGAGCGAGGCGGAGATCGCCAAACTGACCGGCAATATTATCGCCGGTTTGCCGGGGGCGGAGGAGGGCTACACCCTTGAGCAGTTCCGCGCGCGTCTGGCGGAGTATGAGGGGATTGATAAAGCGCAGCTGCGGCAGAATATGGCTATCTTTCTGCGGGCGATCGTGCCGGTGGCGGAAGAGGCGGGGATCCGCCTGGCGGTGCATCCGGACGATCCGCCGCGGCCGATCCTCGGCCTGCCGCGCATCGTTTCCACCATCGAGGATATGCAGTGGCTGAAGGAATGCGTCGACAGCATTTATAACGGTTTTACCATGTGCACCGGCTCCTACGGCGTGCGCGCCGATAACGATCTGGTCAAGATGATCGAAACCTTCGGTGATCGCATTCACTTCACCCACCTGCGCGCCACTTGCCGCGAAGAGAACCCGAAAACCTTCCATGAGGGAGCGCACCTGCAGGGCGATGTCGATATGGTGGCGGTGATTGAGGCGATTCTGAACGAAGAGCAGCGGCGACTGCGCGCCGGCGACCGCCGGCCGATCCCGATGCGTCCGGATCACGGTCATCAGATGCTGGATGATTTACGCAAGAAAACCAACCCCGGCTATTCGGCGATCGGTCGTCTGAAAGGGCTGGCGGAGATCCGCGGCGTGGAGCTGGCGCTTAAACGGCGTTTCTTCCCGGAACTTTTGCCGTAAAAGCGCGGGGGGGAAACCTAAAGGATTTCAAGTCGCAGCAAGGCGGCAAGTCCGCGAATCCCCGGGAGCTTACATCAGTAAGTGACCGGGGTGAACGGACGTAGCCAACGACGCTGCGGCTTGAAAGACGCAGGGTTTTTTAGTCGGCGCGGCTCATGTAGCGACGCTCGGCAATATGAATTCTGATCTTGTCGCCGTTGCTCAGATACTCCGGCACGTGGATCACCAGGCCGGTGGCCATGGTCGCCGGTTTGTTGCGCGCGCTGGCCGATGCGCCCTTGATGCCCGGTGCGGTTTCGACGATTTCCATATCCACGGTCTGCGGCAGCTCCAGCGCCAGCACCTGGCCGTCCAGCGTCAGTACCTGCATGCCCGGCAGGCCCTCTTCCGGAATAAACAGCAGTTCGTCTTCGATCTGCTCTTTTTTGAAGATATACGGCGTGTAATCTTCCTCATCCATAAACACGTACTCTTCACCGTCGATATAGGAGAAGGTCACCTTGCGGCGCGACAGCGAGATGGTGTCGAGGATGTCGTCGCCCTTAAAGCGCTCTTCCACCTTCAGCCCGGTGCGCACGTCGGAGAAGCGCATTTTGTACAGCGTGCTGGCGCCGCGGGCGCTCGGGCTCTGCACGTCGATATCTTTCACCAGCAGCAGTTTGCCGTTGTGGCTGATCGCCATGCCGCGTTTAATTTCGTTAGCTCTTGCCATAAAAATAAACCTGTTTACGAGGAGTCTTGGGAGGTGGCGACACGTTACTCGCGCCGCGGCGTTCAGGCAAGTAGCGCGCGTGAAAATAAACGCGGATCAAGCGGGACGGCGCGCCGTCCCGCAGGCGGGATTATTTAAATACCGGCAGCATGCCCAGCAGCGCCAGACAGTGCGCGACGGCGTTAATCAGGCCGAACAGGATGATAAAGGCAATCATGCCGCGGCCGCCGGGGGCGCGATAGTCGGACTGCGGGAAACGGCGGCGGCTGGCGCGCGCCATCAGCGCCGGCACGATCACCGCCCACACCGTCGCCGCCAGGCCGGCAAAGCCGATGGCGTACAGGAAGCCGTTCGGGAACAGCAGGGCGGCCAGCGTTGGCGGCGCGAAGGTCACCAGCGCGCTTTTGGCGCGCCCGCAGCCGTCGTCGCTGAACTTGAAAAAGTCGGCGATATAGTCAAACAGGCCAAGCGATACGCCAAGGAACGAGCTGGCCAGCGCCATATAGGAGAACGCGTTCAGCAGCTGGCTGACGGTCTGGCTGCTGCTGTTGCCCATCTGTTTCAGCAGGCTGCCGATATTGCCGCCTTCGGCGATCACCTGTTTAAAGGCCTCGCGCGCGATATTGCCCTGAATGACATACTGCCACAGGATATAAATCGCCAGCGCCAGCAGCGTGCCGTACACCAGGCTGCGCACCACCGCGCCGCTGTCTTTATGGTAATACTTCACCAGTCCCGGCACGTTGCCATGATAGCCGAACGACGCCAGCAGATAGGGCAGCGCGGCCAGCGCATACGGCAGATAGCTGGCGTCGCTGTTGTGCAGATCGAACAGCACCGTCGGCTGCACCTGGGTGAACATATTGCCGACCGACAGCGCGAAGCTAATGATCATGCCGCCGATAAGAATGGTGCTGAGCCGGTCAACGGCGCGCGTCGACAGCCAGACGATAAACGCCACCAGGATGGCGAATACCAGGCCGGCGCCGGTCTGGCCCACGCCGAGGCTGCTCGCCAGGGTATGGGCGATAATCGAGCCGCCGGCGGAAATATAGGCGTAGGTCAGAATATACAGCACGAAGGCGATCGACAGGCCGTTGATGCTGCTCCAGACGTTGCCGAGCAGATCCTTGACCACGGTGTGAAAACTGGCGCCGGCCGGATAGTGCAGCGTGGCCTCCAGAATCATCAGGCCGGAAATCAGCATACAGGCCCAGGTATAAATCAGCAGCGCGACCGAGCCGCTGAACCACACGCCGGAAGTGACAATCGGAATCGAGAACATACCGGCGCCGACGGCGGTGCCGGCAATGATCATGGCGCCGCCGAGAACGGAGGGGCGGGAAATTTTCTGGATGCTGTCCGCAGACATGGTGGCTCCTGGTGTGGCCGTTTAGCGCGTTGGTTCTTTTGTACTAGCGTGATGGTACGTGGTGACGCGGTGCATGTAAAGGGCTTATTACGCATAAAGAGTGCATGATTAGCCGATAACCTGTTGTTATCTTGCACAACCCGACGAGTCAGCGGCGGTGCCGCCGCGATCGACCTGACGTCGCCGCAGAATAAAACCCCGGGGCCGGTATCGTTGCCGCGCCGCTTCTGGTATCGTCGCGCCTTTACCGTTACCGGGAGTTGCGTATGGAATGTCGTATTGATTGTGGGGCCTGCTGTATCGCGCCTTCCATATCCAGCCCGATACCGGGCATGCCGGACGGCAAACCCGCCAATACCCCCTGCATCCATCTGGATGAGCGGCTGCGCTGCGGGCTGTTCCACTCTCCGCTGCGCCCGAAGGTGTGCGCCGGCCTGCAGCCCAGCCGCGAGATGTGCGCCGACAGCCGGGACGAGGCGCTGATCTATCTTGTCTGCCTGGAGGCGGAAACCGCGCCTTAATCCGCAGATAAAAAACGGGACGCCGTCGCCGGCGCCCCGTGATGCGTTTCCCGCTAATCGTGCATCAGGCGCCGGCCGGCACCGCGTGGGCGGTGTTCTGCAGCGCTTCCCCCTGATACTTCTCGATCTCCAGCTGCGCCATCTGGCCGCAGTTGCCCTGCGCCAGGCTGGAAGTGCCGATATCGAACGTCAGGCAGTTGACGTTGCCGTTCTTGCAGATGGAGCCGGGCTGCGACGGATCGGCCGGATCGAACCAGGCGCCTTCGCTGATGCGCACCGCTCCCGGACGAACGTCCTCGCTGACCAGCGCGCCGACCAGGATCTGGCCGCGATCGTTAAAGGCGCGCACCAGATCGCCCGGGCTGATGCCGCGCGCCTGGGCGTCCTGCGGGTTGATCATGATCGCCTCACGATCGGCCACGGCGAGCTTCAGGCGCAGCGGCGTATTATCGAGCTGCGAGTGCAGGCGGTTGGCCGGGTGCGCGGTGTTCAGCGACAGCGGGTATTTCTCTGCCTCCGGTCCGCGATACCACTCGTGCGGCGGCATCCAGCTCGGAATGCCGCGGCAGTCCTGATAGTGCATCTTGGCGATGGCGTCGGAGTAGATCTCTATCTTGCCGGACGGCGTGCCGAGCGGGTTCAGCAGCGGGTTTTCCCGGTAGTCGGCAAAGCGCACCCACTGGGTGTTGGCCTCCGGCACCGGGAAGCGCACGTAGTTGTTGGACTGCCAGAACATATCGAACGGCGGCAGGGCCACGCGGGCGTTGCGCGCCTGCTGCTTCATATCGTCATACATGCCCTTCAGCCACTGGGTTTCGTCTTTCCCTTCGGTAAAGGCGTCCTGTACGCCCAGCTTGGCCGCCATGGCGGCGAAGATATCAAAATCGTTGCGCGCCTCATGCTGCGGCGGCACGCACTGGTGCATCGGGAACACGTACAGCTGCGAGTAGTCGCCGCCCATTTCGAGGTCGTTACGTTCATAGCTGGTGGTGGCCGGCAGTACGATATCGGCATATTTGGCGGTGGCGGTCCAGTAAGGCTCGTTGACCACGATGGTGTCCGGGTGCTGCCAGGCCTTGATCAGGTTGTTGGTGTCCTGATGCTGGTGGAAGGTGTTGCCGCCGGCGACGTACACCATTTTCACTTCCGGGTAGGTGACGTCCGCGCCGTTGAACTGGATGGTTTTGCCCGGGTTGGCCAGACAGTCGGCGATGCGCGCCACCGGGATCGGCGTCGGCGAGTTGCGCGGCGCGTTGCCGGCGGAGATCCCGGCGACGATGCCGCCTTTGGCCGTCGGGCTGCCGCCGGAGGAGTAGTGGTAGCTGAAGCCGAAGCCGCCGCCCGGCAGGCCGATCTGGCCGAGCATCGCCGCCACGATCACCAGCAGCCAGTGCTGCTGCTCGCCGTGATGCTGGCGCTGAATGCCCCAGCCGCCCATGATCATGGTGCGGTTGCCGGCCATATCGCGCGCCAGCTGGCGCAGCGCCTCGGCCTCCACGCCGCAGATATCGGCGGCCCAGTCGGCGGTTTTGGCAACGCCGTCGTCGTCGCCCAGCAGGTAGGCGGCGAATTTGTCGAAGCCGACGGTATAGGTATGCAGGAAGTCGGCGTTATGCAGCTTTTCCGTCAGCAGGGTATGGGCGATGCCGAGCAGCATCGCGCCGTCGGTGTAGGGACGCGGGGCGAGCCACTGCGCATTGACGAATTTGGCGCTGTCGTTGTGCACCGGATCGATGCTGATAACGCGGGTGCCTTTCTTCTTCAGCGCGGCAAAGCCGGTCTGGCCGTAGTGATCCGGCACGTTCCAGCTGTTTTTCAGCGTCACCATCGGGTTGCAGCCCCACAGGATCACCAGCTGGCTGTGCTCCACCACGTTCGGCCAGGCGGTCTGCTGCTCATAAACCTCCATCGAGCCGACCACGTGCGACATAATCACCTGCGCCGCGCCGGTTGAATAGTCGCCGGCGTAGCCGAGGAAGCCGCCGGTCAGGTTCATCAGCCGCTGCAGCAGCGTACGGCTGTTGTGCAGCATGCCGACGCTTTTCCAGCCGTAGGAGCCGGCGTAGATTGACTGCGGGCCGTGGTCCTTCTGCAGGCGGGTGATTTCGCCGCACACCAGCTCAATCGCCTTCTCCCAGCTGACGCGCACCCACTGGTCATGGCCGCGCAGATCGGTGCGGCTGCCGGGGCCGCCTTCCAGCCAGCTTTTGCGCACCATCGGATATTTCACGCGGTTTTCCGCATGCACCTGATAGGGCGCCATGGCGATCAGTTCGTTCGGGTAGGGATCGTCTTTGACCGGCTGGACGCCGACCATTTTGCCATCCTGAACGATGGCCTCAAAGGCGCCCCAGTGGGCGCCGGTCAGAATGCCTTTCTGCGCCTGACGCAGCGCCGTAAACTGCGGCAGCGCCTGGCTGACGGCCTGCGCCAGCGCGGATTTCGGCCACAGCCCTGCCAGCAGCGGGGCGGCGGCCAGCGCGGCGGCGCCGGTCAGGAAGCGGCGACGGCTGAGGGTTAACGGTTGCTGTAAATATTTGCTCATCTTCGCATCTCCCTTAAGACTTGGCCGCCGGCGGCATATCGCTGGCGTGTTTCTGCACGTACTGGGTCAGCACGCGTAACTGTTCCTGCGTTAACGACGTACGCGGGGCCATGCCTTTGATCACGCCGATCCACTGGTTGGCGTTGAAACGGTCAAGGGCGGTCAGACCGTGGCAGCCGGTGCAGTTGGCCGACATCATCTCTGCGCTGTAGCGCCAGATTTTTTGTTGATCGTCAATCAGCTGCTTGCGCGGCAGCCAGACCTGCAGGGCAACCTGATGCCAGACCAGGCCGGTTTCCGCATCGGTCAGGGTGTCGCCGGTAGTCAGCTGTTTGCGCGCCTCTTCGCCCAGCAACACGCTGAGGATGCGTTTGCCCTGGGCGGCGTAAAACACTTCGCTGACGCCGTCCTGCTGCCAGCCGTCGACGCGGGCCAGCACTTTGTCGCCGTCCTGTTTGAGCACGTGCACCTCGGTGGACGGCATCAGGTTGCCGGCGTTGTGGCTATCCTGCGGCTGCAGGAAGAACGGCTCGGTGGCGATGGTGTACAGCGTGGTGGCGTTCGGCGAGCTTGCCGCCGCGGCCTGCGCCAGCTCGGCGGCGCCGGCCTGGGTAGCGCCGCTCATATCGGGCAGAATGTGGGCGACGCCCTTGTGGCAGTCGATGCAGGTTTCGCCCTGTTTGATCGCCACCGGGTGCTGCAGCCGTGCTTCCGGGCGCTGCGCCGTGATGTCCATGGCGTCAAAGCTGTGGCAGGAGCGGCAGGTGGCGGAATCATTTTCCTTCAGGGTTTTCCAGACCGACTGCGCCATCGCCAGCTTATGCGCCTCGTATTTTTCCGGCGTGTCGATTTTACCGGTCATCTCACCGTAAATATCTTTCACCGCGCGGATCTTGGTCCATAAATAGTCAAGAGGCTGATGCGGTACGTGGCAGTCGGCGCATTCGGCGCGGATGCCTTTGGGGTTCTGGAAGTGCACGCTGCCCTGATATTCCGCCAGGGGCTGCTGCATGCTGTGGCAGGAGACGCAAAATTCGCTGTCGCTGGTTTTATGGAACACGGTGGCGGTGGCGGCCAGCAGCGCCGCCCCCAGCACGATGCCAAGCAGCAACAGCCATAGCCATCCCCACCGGCGCCGTTTTTCATGGTTCGTCAGTTTTTTGCTCATAGATAAGCCCGCTTATAATGATGAAATGCCCGATAACACGTGAAACCGGCTCTGCGGCCGTTATAACCGCGTAATTATAGAGGGTATCGTCAAAGTCACCTAACACATTAGGGTTATTAGCGGCAAAAAAGTGACATTTCCAGAAAAAAACGGCGCTATATTCTCTGGTATATCACGCTGTTGTGAACATCGGTGACGAAGCAGGTGGCGGGGGCATCACACATTTGTTGCCAAAGCGTGATGCCGGCGATCAGCGCGCGGCGTGGTAGGGCAGTTGGTGCCGCCAGAGGTAGATCGCCATGCGGCTGGCTTCAAAGTGGGGCTCGGGCAGCGCTTCCGGCCGGCACCAGCGCCATTCGGCACACTTTTCCGGCTCTTTCAGCACGGCTTCACCGCCGGGATGCGTCGCGATCAGGCAGACGGACACGGTGTGTTTGCCTTCTTCCCGCCAGGTCTGCAGGTTGTTGCACACGCCGACGAACTGCGGCGGGGCGATCTGCAGCCCGGTCTCTTCCGCCACTTCGCGCTGGGCGCAGCGCTCGAAGCTTTCACCGGCTTCCAGATGGCCGCCGGGAATTGACCAGTAGGGGGCATGTTTACCACAGCGTTTGCCCACCAGTATTTCTCCCTGCGGGTTGACGATAATCACCCCGACGCCGGTTAACACCGCCATGCTTTTCTCCTTCAGCTAAACTTCAGCAATCTGTCTTTTCCGCCCGTTCGCGCGTGCGGAGCGAGGGGAAAATGTGCGTAACCTCAAAAATCTATCATATCAAAAGCGGCAAAGCTTGCTTTCAGCTATGGCGCCTCACATAGTGATTGAAACGTTTCAGCGTTATCGATCCGATGCTTCGCGACAGATAGCGCTCCTTTTTCTCAATAAAGCTGAAACGATTCAATTCAGCAGGAGAGGAGAACCATGTTCCAGTTGTCACAGCAAGACATCCATCTGGGCGCCGCCGCCGGCGGCAAACAGGATGCCATCCGGCAGGTGGCGGCCGCACTGACCGAGGCCGGCTGCGTCAGCGCCGCCTACGTTGACGGCATGCTGCAGCGCGAGCTGCAGACGTCCACCTATCTGGGCAACGGCATTGCCATTCCGCACGGCACCACCGACACGCGCGATCTGGTGCTGAACACCGGCGTGCAGGTCTTTCAGTACCCGCAGGGCATCGAGTGGGGCGAGGGCCAGACCGCTTATGTGGTGATCGGCATCGCCGCGCGTTCCGATGAGCACCTGGCGCTGCTGCGTCAGCTGACCCATGTGCTGAGCGACGACAGCGTGGCGCAGCAGCTGGCGCAGACCACCAGCGCGGAAGAGCTGCGCAGCCTGCTGATGGGTGAGAAACAGGCGGCGGAATTTCAGTTCGACGCCTCGCTGATTGCGCTGGACGTTAACGCCGACAGCCTGATGACGCTGCAGGCGCTGAACGCCGGTCGTCTGCAACAGATTGGCGCGGTGGATGCGCGCTTCGTCAGCGATGTGATTACCCGCAGGCCGCTGAACCTGGGACAGGGCATCTGGCTGAGCGACAGCAACGACGGCAACCTGGGCAGCGCGGCGACGGTCAGCCGTCCGGCGCAGGCGTTCAGCGAAGACGGCGAGCCGGTGGCGCTGCTGCTGACCGTGGCGGTCGCCGACGCGCAGCCGCTGACGGTGCTGAACTACCTCAGCGATCTGCTGCTGGCGAACAAAGCTGAACGCCTGCTGAAGGCGGATGCAGCCGGGGTGCTGGCGCTGCTGACCAGCGAGGTGGCGGAAGAGAGCGAAGTGCTGACCGCGGAATATGTGATTCGTAACGAACATGGCCTGCATGCCCGCCCGGGCACTGCGCTGGTGAATGTGATCAAACAGTTTAACAGCGATATTACCGTCACCAATCTGGACGGCAGCGGCAAACCGGCCAACGGCCGCAGCCTGATGAAAGTGGTGGCGCTGGGGGTGAAGAAAGGCCATCACCTGCGCTTTAGCGCCAGCGGAGAAGATGCTGAAGCGGCGCTGACGGCCATTGGCGAAGCCATCAGCAGCGGACTGGGCGAGGGCGTGGCATGAGCAGAAGAGTAGCAACCATTACGTTAAACCCGGCTTACGATCTGGTGGGCTTTTGCCCCGAGATTGAGCGCGGCGAAGTCAACCGGGTGAAAACCGCCGGTCTGCACGCCGCCGGCAAAGGCATTAACGTGGCCAAGGTATTGAAGGATCTGGGCATCGACGTCACCGTCGGCGGGTTCCTCGGCAAAGATAATCAGGACGGTTTCCAACTGCTGTTCAGCGATCTGGGCATTGCCAACCGTTTCCAGGTGGTGCCGGGGCGCACCCGCATCAACGTCAAGCTGACGGAAAAAGACGGCGAAGTGACCGATTTTAACTTTTCCGGGTTTGAGGTATCGCCGCAGGACTGGGAGCGTTTCGTCTCGGATTCCCTGAGCTGGCTCGGCCAGTTCGATATGGTGGCGGTCAGCGGCAGCCTGCCGGCCGGCGTGGCGCCGGAAGCCTTTACCGACTGGATGACCCGCCTGCGCGCCCAGTGTCCGTGCATCATTTTCGACAGCAGCCGCGAGGCGCTGGTGGCCGGGCTGAAAGCCGCGCCATGGCTGGTGAAGCCTAACCGCCGCGAGCTGGAGATTTGGGCCGGCCGTCCGCTGCCGACGCTGAAGGATGTGGTGGAGGCGGCGCATGCGCTGCGCGATCAGGGCATCGCCCACGTAGTGATTTCCCTCGGCGCCGAAGGGGCGCTGTGGGTGAACGCCTCCGGTGAATGGATCGCCAAGCCGCCGTCCTGCGAAGTGGTCAGCACCGTCGGTGCCGGCGACTCGATGGTCGGCGGGCTGATCTACGGCCTGCTGATGCGTGAATCCAGCGAGCATACCCTGCGCCTGGCGACCGCGGTCGCCGCCCTGGCCGTTAGCCAGAGCAATGTAGGCATCACCGACCGTCCGCAGTTGGCCGCGATGATGGCGCGCGTCGACCTGAAACCTTTTAATCAATAGCAGGAGGCAGAATGAAAACGCTGCTGATCATTGACAGTTCCCAAGGGCAGGCGCGCGGACATCTGGCGCAGCGCATGCTCAGCGCTGCGGCGGCCAAGGCCGGCCTGCAGTTGGTTGACGCACCGGCGGAGGCCGAGTTGGTGGTCGTCGCCGGCGCAGCCGTGCCGGCGGACGAAGCGCTGAGCGGCAAGGCCGTGTATCTGGGCGACGTTGAGCACGCGGTGCGCGATGCCGACGCCTTCCTGGCGCAGGCCAAACGCGACGCGGCGCCGTATCAGGCGCCGGCCGTAGCGCCGGCAGCGGCAACGGCTGCGACGCCGGCCGCCGGGCCGAAACGCATTGTGGCGGTGACCGCCTGCCCGACCGGCGTGGCGCACACCTTTATGGCCGCCGAGGCGATTGAAAGCGAAGCGAAAAAGCGCGGCTGGTGGGTGAAAGTGGAAACCCGCGGCTCCGTCGGCGCCGGCAACGCTATTACGCCGGAAGAGGTGGCCGAGGCGGATCTGGTGCTGGTGGCCGCCGATATCGAAGTGGATTTGGACAAGTTCGCCGGCAAGCCGATGTACCGCACCACCACCGGACTGGCGCTGAAAAAGACCGCGCAGGAGCTGGACAAGGCGCTGGCGGAGGCGGAGGTGTTCCAGCCGTCGAAAAGCGGCGCTGCGCCGGCCGCGGCGAAGAAAAAAGAGAACAACGGACCGTATCGTCATCTGCTGACCGGGGTCTCCTATATGCTGCCGATGGTGGTGGCGGGCGGCCTGTGTATCGCGCTGTCCTTTATGTTCGGCATCAAGGCCTTTGAAGAGAAGGGCACTCTGGCGGCGGCGCTGATGCAGATCGGCGGCGGTTCAGCCCTGGCGCTGATGGTGCCGGTGCTGGCCGGCTATATCGCCTTCTCCATCGCCGACCGTCCGGGCCTGACGCCGGGCCTGATCGGCGGCATGCTGGCGGTCAGCACCAACGCCGGCTTCCTCGGCGGGATTATCGCCGGTTTCCTGGCGGGCTATGTCGCCAAGGCCATCAGCGGCAAACTGCGTCTGCCGTCGAGTATGGAAGCGCTGAAGCCGATCCTGATTATTCCGCTGTTTGCCAGCCTGATCACCGGCCTGGTGATGATCTATGTGGTCGGTACGCCGGTCGCCAGAATCATGGAAGGCCTGACCCACTGGCTGCAGTCGCTGGGTACGGCGAATGCGGTACTGCTGGGGGCGATCCTGGGCGCGATGATGTGCACCGATATGGGCGGCCCGGTCAACAAGGCGGCTTACGCCTTTGGCGTAGCGCTGCTGAGCTCCTCCGTCTATGCGCCGATGGCGGCGATTATGGCGGCGGGCATGGTGCCACCGCTGGCGATGGGGCTGGCGACCCTGCTGGCGCGGCGTAAATTTGACAAGTCGCAGCAGGAAGGCGGCAAGGCGGCGCTGGTGCTGGGGCTGTGCTTTATCAGCGAAGGGGCGATTCCGTTTGCGGCGCGCGACCCGATGCGCGTCCTGCCGTGCTGCATCGCCGGCGGTGCGCTGACCGGCGCGCTGTCGATGATGTTCGGCGCCAAGCTGATGGCGCCGCACGGCGGCCTGTTTGTGCTGCTGATCCCGGGAGCGATTTCACCGGTGCTGATGTACCTGCTGGCGATTGTCGCCGGTACGCTGCTGGCGGGCGTGGGCTATGCGCTGGTTAAACGCGCCGACGCGACGGCGCCGGCGGAAGCCTGAGCCACACATCGGCAGCAATAAAAAACCGGAGCCTTTGGCTCCGGTTTTTTTATCCCCGCGCCCGGCTACTGCTGGGCTTTCAGCCAGGCGATCTCTTCCGCCCAGATATCCGGATTGACGGTTTCGAGGATCAGCGGAATATTATCGAAGCGCGCATCGCGCATGATATAGCTGAACACCGTTTTGCCGATATTGCCTTCACCCAGGCTGTGGTGACGGTCGACGCGGCTGTTGAACTCGCTTTTCGCATCGTTCAGGTGCATGCCGCGTAGGTAGTTGAAGCCGACGACCTCGCCCAGCTGCTTAAAGGTGTGTTCGCACGCCTCTTCACTGCGCAGGTCATAGCCGGCGGCGAAGGCGTGGCAGGTATCAATACAGACGCCCACGCGGCTTTTGTCTTCCACGCCGTCGATAATCGCCGCCAGATGCTCGAACTTAAAGCCCAGGTTGCTGCCCTGGCCGGCGGTGTTCTCAATCACCGCGGTCACGCCTTCGGTCTGATCCAGCACGATATTGATGGATTCGGCAATGCGCGCCAGACACTTGTCTTCATCGATCTGCATCAGGTGGCTGCCGGGGTGGAAGTTCAGCAGCGTCAGCCCCAGCTGTTCGCAGCGCTGCATTTCGTCGAGAAACGCCGCGCGGGACTTCTCCAGCGCTTCCGCCAGCGGGTGCCCCAGGTTAATCAGATAGCTGTCGTGCGGCAGGATCTGCCCCGGGCCGTAGCCATAACGCGCGCAGGCGCTTTTAAACTTATCAATAACCTCGGCAGACAATGGCGCTGCTTTCCATTGACGCTGATTTTTGGTGAACAGGGCGAACGCGGTCGCCTCCAGTTCGTGTGCGCGGATAACCGCCTGATCCACGCCGCCTGACGCGCTGACATGTGCACCGACAAACTTCATTTGCAATCTCCTGTGTTAACCCCGCGCCGGCTGCTGCCGTCTCCTGAACGAAGCGGTCGAACCTGCGAGGGTATCGCCTGGTCATTATGGCATTGATGGGCGGCGGTTTGAATGGCGGGAAGCGGGCAGGCCCGAATGACGGGCCTGCAAGGGGGGAGATTAGAACAGATGTTGCACGGCCTGGTTAATCACGCCGCCGCCGACAATCAGCCAGATAAACAGCAGGGTCGCCAGCAGAATCGGTTTGACCCCCGCCTGACGCACGGCGCTGATATGGGTGGTCAGGCCCAGCGCCGCCATTGCCATCGCCAGCATCCAGGTGTCGGCGGTAATCAGCTGCTGCACCAGCGCGGCCGGCAGCAGGTTAAAGGAGTTGAACCCGGCGACGGCGATAAACAGCACGGCGAACCACGGGATGGTGATGGCGGACTTTTCCGCTTTGCCGGCGCCGCTGCCGCGGCTGATATAGCCTGACAGCAGCAGCAGGAACGGGGCCAGCATCATCACGCGGATCATTTTGGCGATCACCGCGGCGTTTTCGGCGTCCGGGCCGATGGCATGGCCGGCGGCCACCACCTGCGCCACCTCATGAATGGTCGAGCCGGTATAGATGCCGAAGGTTTCCTGATCGAACGGCAGCCACTGGTACTGCAGGTTTAAATGATACAGCCACGGGTAGGCGAAGATCGCCAGCGTGCCGAACACCACGACGGTAGAGACCGCCACCGCCACCTTGCTGGACTCGGCTTTCAGCACCGGCTCGGTGGCCATCACCGCCGCCGCGCCGCAGATGCTGCTGCCGGCGCCGATCAGCATGGCGGTCTGGCTGTCGATGCCGAACACCTTTTTACCCAGCCAGCAGGCCAGCAGAAAGGTGCTGCTCAGCGTCAGCGCATCGATCACAATGCCGGTGGCGCCGACGTCGGCGATTTGCTGAAAGGTCAAACGAAAGCCGTACAGGATAATACCCAGCCGCAACAGGCGCTGTTTCGCCAGCTGTACGCCGGCGTGGCAGCTTGGCTGCAGCCAGGGGTACAGCGTATTGCCCACCACGATGCCGAACAGGATCGCCAGCGTCAGCGCGCCGAGGCCCAGCCCGGCAATCCAGGGCACCTCGCCCGCCCAGATGGCGAGCGCGGTCAGCGCGGCGGTCAGCGCCAGCCCGGCCAGCAGACGCGGCAGGCCGAATAACGGAAAGCGCCGTTCGGGGTAGGTTGTTGTGGTTGTTTCAGTCGCCATTGCTCAAATCCTTTCTCTCATTTGCTGCGGACAAGAGTAGGGCGTGGCGCTATAAAAGAGAAATTGATTATATGGTTATAATTAATCTGAATAAGTGGTAAATAAAAAGGGCCGCACGATGTGCGGCCCCGGTTGCTGCCCCGGACTACGGGGAAAAGAAGTGATGCGTATTGAGCTGTTCGACAATCCCCTTCGCGACGTAGTTTGCTCCGCTCAGGGTGAAATGGCCGTAATCGAAGGCGGCAGGCTGGCCGCTGGTGGTCATTTCCAGGCAGCGATCCCCCGGACAGACTAAATCGTAAACCGAGATGTAGTTGGTTTTCATCGAACTAGACAGGGCTTTGAGTTCACTGTCCATCAGTTTACGGCTTTTTACGACGGAGCGGCTGGCCAGCGCCGGATCGCCATTTTCCTGATAGGCCAGCAGTTCCGGCAGCGGCCCTTTATACTCGACGGTCGGCCCCAGGATGTAGAAGTTTTTGGTGTGCTGCTTCAGGTAGTTGATAGTCTTGATCAGCGCCGGTTTGTCGTATTCATTCCAGCGTGCAGAGACGATAACGCCGTCGATCTTATGCTTGATAAGCAACTCTTTGTAGACATAGTCCATAATGGCGGTGCAGCGGTTGCTGAACTTTTGTTCGGTGACCGGTTTGCAGCCGGAAGCGGTGGCCTGCATCAGGTTGACGTTTTCGCCCGCCGCCAGGCTGATGGCGCGCCACAGGTGGGCGCCATGGCTGTCGCCAATTAACACAAAATTCTTCTTCGTGTCGGACAGTTTCAGGCAGTGCTCTTTACTGTAAGTGCCCGATGCGCCGACTTCGCCATTAATAAAGCATTCGCCAAAGCGGTACTGGTAATTGTACTCATCGGTGGTGCGGTAATTAATGTAATCGGCAATTTTTAATGAGTTCTCGGAGAAACTGCCGTTGTCATATTGCCAGTAGCCGATGACTGACGTCAGCGAGGCGGCAAGCACCACGCTGGCGGCCGAGGCGGTAACAATACGTTTTGACGGCACGTTTTTCAGCTTATAGCGGAACGGAATTTCGATCAGATAGCGGGAGGCGATTGCCAGAATAAAGGTGCTGGAAAGCACCAGCAGGCTTTTCTGCCACAGCGCGCCGTCAAACAGGATATTGGTATAGACGATAATCGGCCAGTGCCAGAGATACAGGCAGTAGGAGATCATGCCAATATAGACAATCGGCTTGAACGCCAGGATCTTGTTGATAATGGCATCACGGCCGGAAAGAATAATCAGAAATGCACCCACGCAAGGGTAAAGGGCATTATACGACGGGAATTTTTTGGTGGTGTCCAGCCACAGGAAGCCAAATACGATCAGCGCCAACCCCAACAGACTCAAGCCGTGGCGGGTTGCGGATTTTTTCAGCAATGCGGACTGCTCCAGTCCACCCACCGCCAACAGAGCGCCGAGCGCCAATTCCCAGGCGCGGGTCGGCAGCATATAAAATGTCATGCTTGGCTGGAACTTCAATCCCAGCAGGCTGAGCATAAATGAGCCGATGATAATCAGCACAATCATCAGCGTGGTGCGGTTGCGGAAGAATTTTAATGCGGTAAACAGAATAATCGGGAACAGGATATAAAACTGCTCTTCAACCGCCAGAGACCAGGTATGCAACAGCGGTTTTAATTCTGCCGGCCCGTCGAAGTAACCGGTTTGGCTAAAGAAGAAAAAGTTGGAGGAAAATAACGTGGTGGCCAGTGCGCTTTTTCCCAGTTCGGCGACCTGCACGGGAAGCAGTATATGGTAACCGATAACCAGCGTGACGAGTAAAACGACGAATAATGGTGGGAGAATCCTTAAGCTGCGGCGTTTATAAAAGTCTACGTAGGAAAAGTCACCCTTAATATATTCCTGAAAGATAATGCCGGAAATTAAATAGCCGGATATTACAAAAAATATATCAACACCGGTAAATCCGCCGGGAATGCCGGGAAATCCCATATGGTATGCGATGACCGGCAGAACGGCGAGCGCCCGTAACCCGTCGATATCTGCTCTATATTTCACAATCCCACCTAAAGTAAGCAAAATGATGCGAAAGTATAAGCAAATCGTTAACATTATTTGAAGGGCGCTACAGCCGATTGAGCGTGATAATGCGCAAAATAGGATTAAGCTCAGTCTGCCCGACGCCGATGCGGCAAGATCGGGTTTGCGAATCCGTCAGGCTGCGGTAAGGTTATGCGTCTGTTTTAGCCGTTTGCTCCCTCCATTATTGTACTGAGACCGTTATGCATATCACTTTACGTCAGTTGGCTGTCTTTACCGAAGTGCTGAAAAGCGGCTCCACGACGCAGGCATCGCAGGTGTTGGCGCTGTCCCAGTCGGCGGTGAGCGCCGCGCTGGCCGATCTGGAAGGGCAACTTGGCGTGCAGCTGTTCGATCGGGTAGGCAAGCGGCTGGTGCTGAATGAGCATGGACGCCTGCTGTACCCCAAGGCGCTGGCGCTGCTGGAGCAAGCGGGAGAGATTGAGCAGCTGTTTCGTCATGACGGCGGGGCGTTGCGCATTGCCGCCAGCAGCACCATCGGCAACTATATGCTGCCGGCGATGATGGCGCGCTACCGGCAGGATTTTCCGGCCACGCCGCTGGAGCTGAACGTCGGCAACAGTCAGGACGTGATTAGCGCGGTGGCGGATTTCCGCGTCGATCTGGGGCTGATCGAGGGGCCGTGCCACATGCCGGAGCTGGTGACGCAGCCCTGGCTGGAGGATGAGCTGGTGGTGTTCGCTGCCCCCGATAATCCGCTTACCCGACAGCCGCTCACGCTGGCGACGCTGGCCGAGGCGCCGTGGATCCTGCGCGAGCGCGGTTCGGGCACGCGTGAAGTGCTGGACCATCTGCTGCTGGCGCACCTGCCGCATTTCCAACTGGTGATGGAGCTGGGCAACTCGGAGGCGATTAAACATGCGGTGCGCCACGGTATCGGCATCAGCTGTCTGTCGCGCCGGGTGATTGCCGAGCAGTTGGACAGCGGCGCGCTGGTGGCGCTGTCGGTGCCGCTGCCGCCGATGATCCGCACTCTGTATTTGATCCATCATCGCCAGAAACATATCTCCAACGCGCTGCAGCGTTTTCTCAGCTACTGTTTGCCCCCTGCCGAAGCATAAAAACCTGTGTTGTGTCACATAACTGACAGGAACTCAGGGAATTAGGGCTGTTGCTAATAATTGCCTCTGAATTATGAAGCTATCTTATATCACTGGAATGTTACTAGTGCGCCGGCGGGTATTTGTTACAATCCGCCCTCAATTTTTGGACGAGCAGATAGGGTAAGAATGGCTCAGCAGGATATAAAAACATCGGGGCAGCAACAGCCCGGACTCCGCCGCGAGTTAAAAGCGCGGCACTTAACCATGATTGCCATCGGCGGCTCTATCGGTACCGGTCTGTTTGTCGCCTCCGGCGCCACCGTGTCGCAGGCCGGCCCCGGCGGGGCGCTGCTTTCCTATGCATTGATCGGCCTGATGGTCTACTTCCTGATGACCAGCCTGGGCGAACTGGCGGCGTTTATGCCGGTGGCCGGTTCATTTTCCACCTATGGCGCCAAGTATGTGGAAGAGGGCTTCGGCTTTGCGTTGGGGTGGAACTACTGGTACAACTGGGCGGTGACCATTGCGGTCGACCTGGTGGCCGCACAGCTGGTGATGAGCTACTGGTTCCCCGACACGCCGGGCTGGATCTGGAGCGCGCTGTTCCTCGGCGTGATGTTCCTGTTGAACTACATCTCCGTAAAAGGGTTCGGCGAGGCGGAATATTGGTTCTCGCTGATTAAGGTCACCACCGTCATTATCTTTATTATCATCGGCATCCTGATGATTGTCGGCATTCTGAAGGGCGGCGAGCATGCCGGCTGGCAGAACTGGAGCATCGGCGATGCGCCGTTTGCCGGCGGTTTCTCAGCGATGATCGGCGTGGCGATGATTGTCGGCTTCTCGTTCCAGGGCACTGAGCTGATCGGCATCGCCGCCGGCGAATCAGAAAACCCGGGGAAAAACATTCCGCGCGCGGTGCGTCAGGTGTTCTGGCGAATTCTGCTGTTCTATATCTTTGCGATCCTGATCATCAGCCTGATTATTCCGTACACCGACCCGAGCCTGCTGCGCAACGATGTCAAAGACATCAGCGTCAGTCCGTTCACGCTGGTGTTCCAGCATGCCGGCCTGCTGTCGGCGGCGGCGGTGATGAATGCGGTTATTCTGACGGCGGTGCTGTCGGCGGGTAACTCCGGCATGTACGCGTCGACGCGTATGCTGTTTACCCTGGCGCGCGAGGGCAAGGCGCCGCGCATCTTCGGCAAACTGTCGAAGGGCGGCGTGCCGCGCAACGCGCTGTACGCCACCACGGTTGTGGCCGCACTGTGCTTCCTGAGCTCCATGTTCGGCAACCAGTCGGTATACCTGTGGCTGCTCAATACCTCCGGCATGACCGGCTTTATCGCCTGGCTGGGGATCGCCATCAGCCACTACCGCTTCCGCCGCGGCTATATGCTGCAGGGGCATGATTTAAACGCGTTGCCGTACCGTTCCGGCTTCTTCCCGCTGGGCCCGGTCTTCGCCTTTATCCTGTGCCTGATCATCACGCTGGGGCAGAACTACCAGGCCTTCCTGGAAGACAAGATTGACTGGTACGGCGTGACCGCCACCTATATCGGCATTCCGCTGTTCCTGATCATCTGGTTCGGCTATAAGCTGACGCGCGGCAGCCGTTTCGTGAAGTACCGCGATATGGAATTCCCGACGATTAAATAGCGGTGTTCGACCAACGCGGCGTGATGCGTCGCGTTGGTTTACTGACTGTCCTGCCGGCGTTTTTTCCTTTTCTGATGCATACCTCGTTACAAATTCCTCCTCAGACGTCATGGTCATCGACGTGATTGATAAGTATTATCGTTTGCTCTATTGTTGACGTCCGCTGCATCTCCGCAATGATGCTTTCCAGAATCTATGATCGCCGCCGTGGGCGGTGATGTCGTCGTAACAGGTACCCGAAATCATGAGCGTAACCACCGATCCTTTACCAGACGCGAGCGGCAAGTCCGGCGTCCAGGTTATGGGGCGTTATCAGCATATTCTCCGCCACCGTTTATTGATTATGGGCGCGCTGGGGATCGCGATAGTGGCTTCGCTGGTGTTGGATTTCACCATGGGGCCGTCCGGCCTGTCCTTATCCAGCCTGTGGCAGACGCTGATTCATCCGGCCAGCGCCGATGCCGGCACGCGGGTGATCGTCTGGGATATCCGCATGCCGTATGCGCTGATGGCGGTGGTGGTCGGCCTGGCGCTGGGGCTGGCGGGCGCGGAAATGCAGACCATCCTGAACAACCCGCTGGCAAGTCCCTTTACCCTTGGCGTCTCGTCGGCGGCGGCCTTCGGCGCGGCGCTGGCAATTGTGCTCGGCATTGGCGTGCCGGGGATCCCGGACCAGTGGTTTATTTCAGCCAACGCGTTTATCTTCGCGCTGCTGGCGGCGCTGATGCTGGACGGCATCACCCGCTGGACGCGGGTGGCGACCTCCGGCGTGGTGCTGTTCGGCATCGCGCTGGTGTTCACCTTTAACGCGCTGGTGTCGATGATGCAGTTTATCGCCAGCGAAGATACGCTGCAGGGGCTGGTGTTCTGGACCATGGGCAGCCTGGCGCGCGCCTCATGGGAAAAACTGGGCATTCTGCTGGCGGTGTTCGCCGTGCTGCTGCCGCTGTCGATGATGAGCTCCTGGAAGCTGACCGCGCTGCGTCTGGGTGAAGACCGCGCCGTCAGCTTCGGCATTGACGTACGCCGCCTGCGGCTGACGACGCTGCTGCGCATCAGCATTCTCTCCGCGCTGGCGGTGGCGTTTGTCGGGCCGATCGGCTTTATCGGCCTGGTGGCGCCGCATATCGCGCGTCTGATCTTTGGTGAAGATCACCGTTTCTACCTGCCTGCCAGCGCGTTGATCGGCGCACTGGTGCTGTCGATGGCCTCGGTGGCGTCGAAAAACCTGGTGCCGGGCATCATTATTCCGGTCGGCATCGTGACCTCGCTGGTGGGGGTGCCGTTCTTCCTCAGCATTATTCTGCGTCACCGGGGGAACGTCTGATGAGCCAGGGACTGCGTATTGAGCATTTTTCCGCCGGCTATCCCAAACGTCCGGTGATTAACGACCTGTCGGTAGCGCGTCTGGCGCGCGGCGATATTACCGTGCTGCTGGGGCCGAACGGCAGCGGCAAATCAACCCTGCTGCGTTCGCTGGCCGGTCTGAACCCGGCGCAGGGCAAGCTGTGGCTGGACGACAACGATCTGATGGCGATGCCGTTCGCCCGCCGCGCCGAGCAGGTGGTGTATCTGCCGCAGTCGCTGCCGGCCGGGGTGCACCTGCACGTGCTGGAGTCGATCATTGTCGCCCAGCGCGCCTCCGGCGGCCGCAGCAACGCCGGCAGCGAAGCCGAGGTGATGGCGCTGCTGGAACAGCTGGGGATCGCCCATCTGGCCCTGAGCTATCTCGATCAGCTCTCCGGCGGACAGAAACAGCTGGTGGGGCTGGCGCAGTCGCTGATTCGCCAGCCTTCGCTGCTGCTGCTGGATGAGCCGCTGAGCGCGCTCGATCTTAACTACCAGTTCCACGTGATGGATCTGGTGCGGCGCGAAACCCGCAAGCGTAATATCGTCACGGTGGTGGTGGTGCACGATATCAATATCGCGCTGCGTCACGGCGACCACGTGCTGATGCTGAAGGACGGCGAGCTGATTGCCGATGGCGCGCCGGAGGCGGTAATCACCCCGCAAAGCCTGGCGCAGGTGTACGGCGTGCGCGGACGTATCGAACGCTGCTCGCAGGGTACGCCGCAGGTATTGATTGATGGCTTGGTGAATGCGCCGGTGGTGTGATGGCTAACCCGCCTGCAATGGTTACGGAGGACCGCAGTGCTTTATTTTCAACTTCTAGGTGCTATTTTTGCGTGGTTGGCTATCGCGCTGTTTATCTGCGCATTTGTTTACTTTGGTATTAAAAAGAAGAAATACGCAGAGCTGATTGATTTATACAAGGCTAATGGTTTTTCTTTTCCAGGTCTCTACGCTGTTTTTTCACTGGCTGGTTTTTTCGGTTGTTTCCCTATGGCGTTATATTTTAAACGTTTGCTAGCGGAAAAGAGCGTGTGTATGTCTGGTGGTGAAAACATACCTCTGGCTGCTTATCACCTTATCAAGTCTCAACCTGCAGCGCTAACTGGCTGGGTGAGTAAACTGTATTACCTCTGGTTGTCGAGCATGCTGTTTTTTGTACTGGCAGCGGTTTGCGCCGTCTTGGTCAAGTTTTTCTCTGGCTGATTCGGTAGGAGAGGGTAATCCTTACATAATAATATAAAAAGGCCCGTTGCCGGGCCTGCTATGAACATCAGAAGTTATAGCTCATCCCTACGGTGTAGCGACGGCCGTCCAGCGTGGTGTTGTAGTGCTCGTAATCCACGGTCTTATCGAGAATGTTATACACCCCGCCGGTCAGCTGCAGGTTTTTTGCCGCCTGATAGCTGACGCCGACGTCGACGAAGGTATAGGACGGCGTGCTCTTGGCCATTGAGGTGCGGCTCAGGTACTCCGAGGTTTTACTGCGGAAGTTGACGCGGGTCCACAGATCGACGTCGTGCGTCGCCTGCCAGTCCAGCACGGTGTTGAACATATGCTTCGGCATCTGGTTCAGCGGTTTACCCTGGAACTGGCCGCTTTTCTGCTCCGACTCGGTGTAGGTATAGTTGGTGGTCAGCTGCCAGTCTTTGGCGAACTTCCAGCCGGCGGTGGCTTCGATGCCGCGCATATTGGCCTTATCGACGTTGACGCGGTCGCTGATAAAGTCGTAATCGATACCGCCGAGAGAGCAGCCCGGCTCGTCCTCGCAGCGCCTGACTTCGGTGATCTTGTCTTTGAAGTCGGTATTGAACAGGGTGATCCCGGCGTTCAGATTTTGCTGGTTATCCCACAGCAGGGCGATCTCTTCGCTCAGGCTCTTTTCCGGCTTCAGATCCGGGTTGCCGACGATCATGCCTTTGCTGGAACCGCCGCCGGTGGCCTGGCCCCAGCTGGCTGACGACTGACGCAGGTCCGGCGAGCGGTAGCCGGCGGAGACGCCGCCCTTCAGCGTCCACTGTTCGGCCAGATGCCAGACGCCGTACAGGCGCGGCGTCCAGTGGCTGCCGTAGTTTTGGTCGCGATCCATGCGGATGCCGCTGGTCAGGCTGAAATCATTGGTCATTGCCCACTCGTCTTCGGCAAACAGCGCCCAGCTCCAGCGGGTCAGCTGGTTGACGTCCCGCGCCGATTCCAGCTGGTTGCCGCCGTCGCTCAGTTTTTCGTAGCGATACTGGCCGCCGATATTCAGCATATGATCGCCCAGCGCAAACTGGTTCTGGGTATTGAAGATGGTGTTATACATCTTCATGTTGCGGCCCGGGTTATTGGTCTCTTCGCGCTGGATATAGCTGCTGGTATTGCCGAAATCGTAATAGCCGTTGTGCGTCAGCGAGTAGTTGGTGCGGGTATACAGACTGTCGCTTGGCTGGTTGGGTTTGCAGCTGCCTTTGCGGCAGCTTTCCGTCGCGGTGGATTTGCCCGGCGTACTGTTGCGGTCCTGCAGCGAACGGCCAAGCTCAAACTCAAACTCATTCTGCTCATCCGGCGTCAGGCTGAACACCGCGGTGCCGCTGCGCATGCGCTGTTCATTATAGCCGTTGACGATTTTGTCCTCCGCGCGGTGGGACAGCAGGCCGTTGACGCGCAGGCCGAGCAGGCCTTCAATCAGCGGGCCGGAGGCGTAGGCGTTGGTCTGGTACAGATCGCCGGAGTCGCGGTTTTCCTGGAAGGTGGCGTCGGCGTGCACCGAGCCGCGCCAGCCCTGCGTGGTGGAGGTTTTACGGGTGATGATGTTAATCACGCCGCCCATCGCGTCGGAGCCGTACAGCGAGGACATCGGCCCGCGCACCACTTCGATACGTTCAATGGCTTCCAGCGGCGGCAGCCAGCCCTGCTCGATCCCGGCGTTGTCGCTGTTGGGGCGGGTGCCGCGGGTATCCACGCGTTTGCCGTCGATCAGAATCAGGGTGTATTTGGATGACATGCCGCGGATGCTGATATCGCTGCTGCTGCCGCCGCCGGTGACCACCACGCCCGGCACGTCTTTCAGTGCGTCGGTCACGTCGCGGTAGGCTTTATTTTCGATCTGCTGACGCGGGATCACCGAGATAGAGGCGGCGGAATCCTGGATTTTCTGTTGGAAACCTGACGCGGTGACCACCATGGTGTCCTGTTCGGCGGCCAGAGCGGCCTGGCTGGCGAGTGCGGCGATAATGAATGCGGTGAGTTTGTTATAGCTTGGCTTTTCCATGGGATAACAATTCCTGGCCCAGAGCGGCAGAACAAGGTTGTCTGCCAAAAGAGTAAGTACAAATGAAAACCCATTAAATTCCGGAGAATTCAATGGCCCGCGTGAAAACGTGAGGCTATTGTAAGGAAATAATAGAGAATGTAAATGCAAATGATAATTCATATCATTTGTATATTTGATCAGGGTTTTAGATAAGAAACAATGCAGGGACAGGGACAGGGACAGGGACAGGGCGGCAATACGGCCGGCCCCCTTCGGCAGAAGAGGGCGCAGGGCGAAGAATCAGAAGGTGGTGGGGGTGTGGGCGCTGATGATGCGGCACTCGCGGGCCGAGGTATTGCTGAAGCTGTGGGCAATGCCGGTGTTGATGGCGTAGCTCTGGCCGGCGCTGAGCGGGTAGCTCTGGCCGTTGATGGTCAGCACGATTTCACCTTCCAGCACGGTGCCGATCTCCTCGCCCTGATGCTTGATTTTTTCCCCGGTGGTGGAGCCGGGCTGATAGGTTTCCAGCATCATTGCCAGATTGCGCGTCGGGCTGCCGTTATGCACCAGCTTCATCGAAACGCCCTGGCTGCCGATTTCGATCAGATCTTCCGCCTCGATCACCACTTTAGGTTCATCCGTACGCTCCGGCTCGGCAAAAAACTCGGACAGCGACAGCCCGTAGACCTTCAGGAGCTTCTGCAGCGTACTGATCGCTGGGCTGACCTTGTCCTGTTCAATGGTGCTGATGGCGCTGTGGGTCAGCCCGGACAGTTCGGCGACCCGCCGCTGCGACAGGCCTAACTGCTGACGGATTTGCGACAGGCGCTTTCCTGGCGCCAGGGGGATTTCGCTCATAGCGGTACTTCCTTCTGGTGGCTGCGACAGGCAGAGGTAAAACCGTGATACGGCGAAAGGGCGCCGCACGATCGTGGTAGCCGAATATCTGGCGTATCCATCATACGGAGGAAAGGATGGAAAATATATTGCCCATGCCTGTCTCCGCTAAAACGGAAAGAATATAGATGAAAACGGCGCTTACGGGTTTTTCGCCGAATGAAACGCACGCCGTTTCCGTAACTGATGAATAATCACGCCGCATTGTAACATTCGCCGGGCGTTAATGTTAATAGCATGTTTCTCTCCGTGGCCGTTATTTTGAGCGCGGGGCGCGGGGCGGGCAGCATGCCGCGGATTGGGTGTTGAAAAATGGCTGAAAGGGAGTAAGGTAAAGCCTAAGAAATAACTAAAGGTAATATCAGTCGCTGAAATATCCAGCTAAACGAAGGATTTTAGTGCGGTTGCCGAAAAGAATTTGCAGTTAGAGGGCTTCTGGATCTTGTCATCCAGAGGTTTTCTGATGCAAAATACGCGCAATGCAGAAATAGCCGACGTTTTAAAGCGTCGGTTATTTTTTTGCATCTAGTTTTGTAAACCGAGCGTTTCATACACAAGCGAGGCCGGACTCCGAGCCGGATAGATAAACAGTTTTGTGCACGATCAACCAAAAACTTCATTGGTCGTGACTCATGAGGAACAGAAAGATGGGGCAATTTTTCAATACAGCACCGGTGCCCGCCGGCTTCCGCTGCACCCGCGGCGATTACGGACCAGCAGCCAAGGTTTCCTTGATGCATATCCCGGCTCCCCTTACCCCTCTTTTAGAATTAAGTCGCCTGTTGCGAAGTTTCCCCGCAACCTTGAGTCTTAGCGTGTCTACTCTCCGCAAGTCTGAAGGTAAGGGGGGGCTGAACAATGTCCGATAACATCGTCAGCGCCGCTCCGGCACAGCGCGCGCAACTGCGCAAAACCCTTACTCTGGTACCTGTGGTCATGATGGGCCTGGCTTATCTGCAGCCGATGACCATCTTTGATACCTTTGGCATTGTTTCCGGCCTGACCGACGGTCACGTCGCCACCGCCTACGCCTTCGCGCTGCTGGCGATTTTGTTCACTGCGCTCAGCTACGGCAAACTGGTGAAGAAGTTCCCATCGGCCGGTTCTGCCTATACCTACGCGCAGAAGGCCATCGGGCCGCACGTCGGCTTTATGGTGGGCTGGTCATCGCTGCTGGACTATCTGTTCATGCCGATGATCAACATCCTGCTGGCCAAAATTTACCTGGAAGCGATCTTCCCGGGCGTGCCGTCGTGGATCTTTGTGGTGGCGCTGGTGGCGCTGATGACGCTGTTCAACCTGCGCGGCATCAAGCTGGTGGCGAACCTGAACTCCATTATCGTGGTGGTGCAGGTGGCGATCATGGTGGTGTTCCTCGGCCTGGTGATCAACGGCGTGTATCACGGCGAAGGCGCCGGTACGCTGGTGAGCAGCCGTCCGTTCTGGTCCGACAATGCGCACGTGGTGCCGATGATTACCGGCGCGACCATTCTGTGCTTCTCGTTCCTGGGCTTTGACGGCATCAGCTCGCTGTCTGAAGAAACCAAAGATGCCGAGAAGGTGATCCCGAAGGCCATCTTCCTGACGGCGCTGATTGGCGGCGTGATCTTTATCGTGGTGTCTTACTTTGTCCAGCTGTACTTCCCGGATATCTCCCGCTTCAAGGATCCGGACGCGTCCCAGCCTGAAATCATGCTGTACGTGGCCGGCAAGTTCTTCCAGTCGGTGATTCTGGTGTTCTCCTGCGTGACCGTACTGGCGTCCGGTATGGCGGCGCACGCCGGCGTATCCCGTCTGATGTATGTGATGGGCCGCGACGGCGTGTTCCCGGAGCGTTTCTTCGGCTATGTGCATCCGAAGTGGCGCACCCCGGCGATGAACGTACTGCTGGTGGGGGCGATCGCCCTGTCTGCGGTGTCGTTTGACCTGGTGACCGCGACGGCGCTGATCAACTTCGGTGCGCTGGTGGCCTTCACCTTCGTTAACCTGTCGGTGATCTCGCAGTTCTACATCCGCGACAAGATGAACCACGGGGTTAAAAATACCGTGAACTATCTGATTCTGCCGGTGCTGGGTGCGCTGACCGTCGGCGCGCTGTGGCTGAACCTGGAAAGCAGCTCGATGACGCTGGGCCTGGTATGGGGCGCAGTCGGCCTGATTTACCTGGCGTTCGTCACCCGCAGCTTCCGTCTGCCGGTGCCGCAGGCGAGTGAAGACGTGGCGTAAACGCTAAGCGTTAGCGCTGAATAAAAAAAGGGCTGAACATTGTTCAGCCCTTTTTTGTGCCCGCAGATTGGCGGATGGAATCAGCGCATTTCCAGCCGCGGGATCACCGACATGCCGACGCGCAGACGTGCGATATCGCTCTGGTTCGGCTCCAGCTGGATTTTCACCGGCAGGCGCTGCACCACTTTGGTGTAGTTGCCGGTGGCGTTGTCGGCGCTGATGGCGGCGAAGGTGGCGCCGGTAGCCGGCGCGATGCTGTCGACGTGGCCGCGCAGGGTGACGCCGGGCAGGGCGTCGACGCTGATGGTGACCGGCTGGCCGCGGCTGACGCTGGACAGCTGGGTTTCCAGGAAATTGGCCAGCACATAGCTCTGCTCAAGCGGCACCACCGCCAGCAGCCGCGTACCGGCGCTGACCCAGGCGCCCTGACGCACCGCCCGCTGACCGATCACGCCGTCGATAGGCGCCACGATGCGGGTATAGGAGAGATTCAGACGCGCCTGATCGACGCTGGCCTGCGCGGCGGCAATATCGGCGCCGGCCTGTTGCCGGCTGGCCTGCAGCACGCCGACTTCCTTGCGTGCGGATACCACGGCGGCCTGGTTTTGCTTGACCTGCGCGGCGGCGCTCTGCATGGAAGAGGCGGATTTCAGCTGTTCATCGGCCGAAATGGCGTTGCTTTTCAGCAGTCGGCGGTAGCGCTCGGCATTTTGGCCGGCATAGTTCAGCGTCGCCTTACTGGCGCTGACGGCCGCTTCGGCCTGGGCGATATTGGCCTGCTGCTGCTCCAACTGCGCCTGAATGCTGGCCAGTTTGGCGCGGCTGATCTGCAGGTTGGCCTCGGCGGTTTCCAGCGCGACGCGATAATCGCGGTCATCAATCGTCGCCAGCACGTCGCCGGCTTTGACCTGTTGGTTATCCTCGACGTTGACGTGTTGAATATAGCCGGACACCTTGGGGGCGACCAGCGTGTAGTCGGCGGTGACCACCGCATCGGTGGTGCTGTAGTCGTGGCGGTTGCTGAATGACCAGATGGCAAAGGCGCAGGCCAGCAACAGCACCAGCAGCAGCGCCAGGATTAATGTCCGTTTGGCAGGTGTAAAACTCATAGTTATGGTCTCGATGTTTTAGGTGCTAAAGGTAATAGCGTTTGTGGCGGATAGACGCGTTTTGGCAGCCAGAGGGTCAGCAGTACCAGTAACAGCGCGCAGCCGATAATCAGTAAATAGGCGTCGCTGATGCCGAGGATCAGCGCCTGGTGTTTCACCAGCGTTGAAAAGTGGCCGAGGTTTTCCGCCGAGCTGACGCTGCCGTCGGGCAGCAGTGGCGCACTGGCGCTGCTGCTGTCTCCGCTGGCGGCGGTCATCAGCCACGG
This sequence comes from Serratia rubidaea, assembly GCF_016026735.1. NCBI lineage: Bacteria > Pseudomonadati > Pseudomonadota > Gammaproteobacteria > Enterobacterales > Yersiniaceae > Serratia > Serratia rubidaea. The sequence continues at coordinate 4,752,577 of NZ_CP065640.1, read as the reverse complement.
GCGGTTGCCCAACTGATCGACCAGAACGTGCGAATGGAACTGCTCGCGCCGGTTGAGGAAATGGGTAACGAGCACCCCGGCCGCCACGCTGGAAAAACCGCGCACGGTGTTAAATATGGCGGAGGCGAACGGCCCTTCCGGCGGCGCCACCACGCTGGTGGAGCCCATCAGGATCGGCAGAATCATCATCGGCTGACCAAACGCCTGCAGTATCTGGATCAGCCAGAAGTTCTGGCGCGCCCACTCGGCTGTCAGCTGCATGCCCAGCAGGCAGGAGAGCATCATCACCCCGGCGCCCAGGGCCAGCATCCAGCGGCTGTCTACCCAGCGCCAGTTCAGCAGCGCGGCGATAAACGGCGCGATAACCAGCTGCGGCAGGCCGACGACCAGCGCCAGCGGTGCAAACTGGGCGGTGCGGAAGCCTTCCACCTGCGCAAAATAGGCGGACGGCAGCGACGACCCCGACAGCGACAGCATCAGCACCGCGGCGAGCGCCAGCAGGCCGAAGGCCAGGTTTCTGCGCCCCAGCATCTGCAGCTTGAACAGCGGCAGCGGGTGAAACCACTCGTTAATCAGAAACACCGCCAGCAGCGCGGCGGATGCCAGCAGCATGGCGCCAATAAGCGGCGAATTCAGCCAGTCCAGCCGCTCCCCCTGGGTGAGCGCCAGCAGCAGCAGCGCAATGCCGCTGCAGCCGGTCAGCATGCCGAACAGATCGGCCTGTTTCAGCCTCTCCAGCCGCAGCGGATCCTGCGGCAGCCCCCAGCCGATCAGCAGCGCGGCGACCAGGCACAGCGGCACCACCTGCCAAAAGGCGAACTGCCAGCCGACGCTGTCGGTCCACAGTGCGGTCAGCGACGCAGCGACGTTCGGTCCGAAGGTGGCGGTCAGCGCATAGGCGGCCAGGCCATAGAGTTTAATTTTGGGCGGCAGAAAACGCAGCGCGACCGTCATCAGCAACGGCGGCAGCGCGCCGCCGAACAGTCCCTGAATCACCCGCAGGGTAATAAAGGGTGCGGCGCCGGTGGCAAAGGGCTGCAGGATGCCCACTGCGGCAAAGCCGCTGATAACGATCAGGGCGAAGCGCCGCAGGGAAAAAGTGACGGCCAGCCAGGGCGCCACCATCATCGCCGCTACTTCGGCGGCCTGATAGGCAGAGGTGATCCAGCTGCCCGTGTCATAATCAATACCGATCGCCGCGCGGATATCCGCCAGCGCCAGACTGGAGATGCGATCGTTCAATCCGGATGTCAACGCGGCAATCAGCACGCCGACTAACCCCAGCGCCAGGCGCAGGGTAAAAGGGTGCGGCGGCGGCGCGGCCGCAGGCTGGGCTGTCATATGAGTACTCCAGAGAGGGGAATTAATCGATGCGGTGTACTGTATTGTGATACAAGTCGCGATTTATATTATATTGTGATGCATTGTATTGCAATGTGATACAGTGCGCGCGTCAAAGTAAGAGTGTTACAATGGACGAGAACCGCACGAAAAGGGAAAGTGTTATGTCTGAACCGCCAATAGCCCGCGATGACGAAAGGACGAAGGGTATTCAGGTCATTGCCCGCGCCGCAAAGATCCTCAATGCGCTGGGTGAAAAACCGAACGGGATGAGCCTGGGCGAGATCGCTCAGCGGGTCGATCTGCCGCGCTCAACGGTGCAGCGTATCGTCGGCGCGCTGGACGAGGCTCAGCTGGTGCGCAGCCACGGCAGCGTCGGCGGGGTGCGTCTGGGGCCGGCGCTGCTGCGCCTGATTACCAACGTGCATACCGACGTGGTGGCGATTGCTCAGCCCTGGCTGCAGGCGTTGAGCGATGCGACCGGGGAAACCGTGTCGCTGGCGCGGGCCAACGGCCTGCAGCTGGCGGTGGTTCACTATATTGTTGCCGAGCGCGAACTGCGCGTGGTGCCGCGGCTGGGCATGAACCTGCCGCTGTACAGCACCTCCGGCGGCCGGGCGCTGCTGGCGCTGGATACCGACGATGCGGCCCGCACGCTGCTGGGGGAAGCCTATCCGGCGATTACCGATTTAACGGTGCGTGATTTTCCCGCGCTGATGACGCGTTTGGCGGAGATTCGCCGCACCGGGCTGGCTTACGATCGCGGTGAGACGCTGGAAGGCATCTCCACCATGGCGGTGGCGATCGACACCATCCTCGGGCGTTTCTCCATCAGTTTGTTGATCCCCGGCCCGCGCCTGCAGAAAAATGAGGCGCATTACCGGAGTGAAATTCTGAAGTGCAAAGAGGCGCTGATCGATGAAATCGGCAAGGCGGCGCTGCGTGATGAATAGGAGTCTGAGATGAAAACGTTATTGGTGGCGGTGGACAATTCGGATGCGACGCAATATGTGCTGGCCCTGGCGGCTGAGCAGGCGCGGGCGCTGCAGGCGCAGGCGCTGGCGGTGTGCTGCATCGATGCGGGTTACGCGCTGACGGTGAACGGCGATGAACCGGGCGGCGAAGATCCGGCGGATTTTGCCTATGCCAATGATGAACAGCAGACGGCCGAAGCGGTGGTGCGGCAGGCGCTGGCGGTGTTGAGCGAGGCCGGCGTCAGCGCCAGCGGCAAGGTGCTGGTTGGCGAAGCGGCGGAGGCGATCGTGGCGGAAGCGAAGGCGCAAAAAGCGGCGATGATCGTGATGGGGCGCCGCCAGATGTCATCCTTTAACCGTCTGTTAAAAGGGTCATGCAGCGTGGCGGTGGTTGAGCATGCGCCTTGCCCGGTGCTGATTGACGTGCGCGCCGACGGTTAACCTGCGGTGGGCCTGGCCCACCGCAAATTATCAATCAGCCGACCAGCTGCTTGCCATAATCAAACAGCGCTTTTAACTGCGCCATTTTGGCCTTATCACCTTCATGCTGGTTGTATAGCGCTTCCAACTGCAGAATATAGGCCTGCACCCGCTCGGCGTTGAGCGCTTCGCGGCGGTGCTGCAGCCAGCGGCGCTGTTCGGCATCGTCCAGCGTGTTCGGGTAATTGCGGGCGCGATAGCGGAACAGCAGCTCCTTCATGCGGCCGTCGCCAAAGGCCAGATCCAGCGCCGGCAGATTTTGCGGCTTGGTTTGCAAAATGATCTTCATCGCCGCTTTATCGGCATCGCTGAAGAAACCGTCATACAGCTTGGCGTCGACGTCGTCGGCCGGGGTAAAGGGTTCCGCTTCGGCATACAGCGCCACCACTTTCTCACGCACTTCCGGGTGCTGACGCAGGATCTGCAGGTTGTTCAGGCAGGCCTGGCGGTCGATGCCCAGCCGTTCAGCATTTTCCGGCAGCAGGGTTTTGGCCGGCGCCAGCACCGGGCATTTATTGATATGCACCAGCTTGATCGGCGCCGGCGGCTGGTCGGCGGCTAACTGGTCGCGGCGGGTATACAAACGCTCACGCAGCTGGTCGGCATCCAGTTCCAGCAGCGGGGAGATATCGCCGGCCAGATCGCAGACGATCACCGCATTTTTATTCTCCGGGTGCCAGGCCAGCGGTGCGACCCAGCTGGTGTTGCTGCGCGCTGCGCCGAACATGCCGGATACGTGCACCAGCGGCGTCATCTCGGCAATATCGATCAGCGCGTTCAGCTTGTGCTTGTTGCGGTGCTGCAGCAGATAGTCGAACAGGCGCGGCTGCGCCTGCTTCACCAGCTTGGCCATGGCGATGGTGGCGTACACGTCCGACATGGCGTCGTGCGCCTGTTCATGCTCAACGCCGTTGGCGCGGGTCAGGTGCTCCAGGCGGAAGCTGGGGAAGCCCTCGTCGTTTTCCGGCCAGACGATCCCCTCTGGCCGCAGGGCGTAACAGGCACGCATCACATCCAGCAGATCCCAGCGTGAATTACCGTTTTGCCAGCTGTAGGCGTAAGGATCGTGGAAGTTGCGGTAAAAGATATTGCGGCTGACCTCATCGTCGAAACGAATATTGTTGTAGCCGAGGATGCAGGTGCCGGGAACGCTGAACGCTTCGTTGATCTGACGGGCGAATTCGGCCTCACAAACGCCTTTGGCCAGCGCCTCCTGCGGCGTAATGCCGGTGATCATCACCGCTTCCGGGTCCGGCAGATAGTCATCCGCCGGGGTGCAGTAGATCACCAGCGGCTCTTCGATAATATTGAAGTCCATATCGGTGCGCACGCCGGCAAACTGGGCCGGACGATCCAGCGACGGGCTCTTGCCAAAGGTTTCGTAGTCGTGGATGTAAAACGTGTTCTGTCTGCTGTTGTTTTTCACTGTCTGAGCTTGTCCGCGTTTGTCATCTGATTGACAGATTTAAAGGTGTTGCACCCTGTTTATCCGCTGCGTTTGCTATATGGTAAACCATATTCGGGCAGTCCAGAAGAGGGGGATACTCAGTGCGTAGCCCTTCCATGGGTTGGCAATTTTATTCGCGTTATTGTGGGGGAGTGAGTTGAGGGAACGGGAGTGCTCTGTTATCGCACATAGATAAAACAGAAAAATGTTAGGTACGGTTTTTATCATGATGTTGTTAAGCTGGTTACAATAAAGGCCTCCAATCGGGCATCAGAAACATATTAGGGGAATGTATGGGCTGCAGTGGTCGTTACCATTGTGCGATAAGTAAACAAAACCGTGCAGTGAGCTATTAGGTAACTAGTCTCTATTATGACATATGTAGCCAGTCGGGCAGATACATCATCGCCCCTCCCAAGAGTATTGAAAGTGACCAGATGAGAAAGAGGTAAAAATAGCGTTTAATCCAACGGGTTTCACTTTTAGGTAAGGTATTGATGAAATCGTAAGATTCATCTCCAAGGTACTCAGTTTTAGACAATCGGATGCGTTTACGGGTCAGAAGCTGCCAGAAAAATATGGTGACGATCATACTGCCAAAATACCCTGCGGAAACAGCAAGAATATCGAATTGCCGCATAAACAAACCATGTGACATGTATTTTGAAATTGTATTTTTATAGTTTTTTTTTATAACAGCAAAATAAATAATGCTAAAAATAAATAGTAGCATCCCCAGGAAGGCGATTATTGTACCAATGTTTCTAATTGCATCACTCATAATTTACCTATGTCACCTAAACAAGATATTGGCCATGCCGCTTCCTACGCGACCACCAATAGCCTCGCCTGCTGCGGTTCCAGCATATGCCCCAATGCCACTGCCTACGATGGCACATGCTACGCCAGCACTACCGGCCATCGGGGCGCTGATAATCCCTAAGGCAACGCAAATTCCACCCCCAGCCAAGGCACCCCAAGTGCCTCCAGCTGAACCTAATCCGACTCCGGCAACAAAGGCTCCGTATTCTTTGAAGGCAACGTGACCGCATTCGCTCTCACGGCCGGTTGTACAGGCATGATACACGTCATTAGTCGTGCTAGTCGCTGATATTGCCAGACCCACCCATCCAGCATTCTTCATAAACTTAATGGCTCTGTTGGTGCTATCCAGATAGGTCGAATAGCCCCTAATCGCACCTACGCCAGCCGTAGACCACTCATGGACAATAGAGCGGCTTGATAAATTTAAGGCGCTTTTGATGCTTTCATACGGACGCAGGTTCAAGATTTTACGCGTCAGCCGGCTGAATACAGGTTTATCCAGCATTGCTTTGAGCTCACCAAACAGGCAATTACGTTCGACAAAAAACTGCTGGCCAATCAGCGTACCCTGAGTGCGGAACTGGTTTTGGTATGTGATCTCTATTCTCTGCAGGATTTCATCAATTCGTTGAAAGTAACGTTTCCCTGAATCACTGGCGATGCCTAATCCGGTGCTGCTGCCATTAAGTATGGTGGCGAGGGTGTCGTAGTTACGCTGCAGGAATGTCGCCTGCTCGGCATCCAGCTGCGCCATGGCTTTATTCACCTGGTTTTTGGCCTGGCGTAAATGATGCAGGGCTGGGCCTTGCTGGGGTTGTGCGGATCGGCAACGATCAGAATATGTCCCGGCTTTACCCATGGCGTATCGGCATTAAGCTGCAGGTAATAGCGGGCGGCTTCGCTGTTTGGGTTTCTGAACAGCATGTTTGCCTGTGAAGTGAACGAGCCAGGGGTTTCAACAACGCAGTAACCAGGTTCAATCCGTTGACGGGGCGGTAAGGCCATGGGGTGACTCCTTGTCATCGTTGATAGGGGCGTTTTAGCTTATGTACCTTAAACTAACCTTACCCCTGGTTTCAACGGCTACAGGTCAGCAACCAGCCACATATCGGCTTCTTCAAACATCTCTTCCAGCAGGCGGTTCAGTTTTTCTTTGTCGCTCTTGCTGGCATCCGTATTCAGGCCGTTTGCCTGCATGGGTTTGACCCTCACGTCGGCGTCGGGAAAAATCTTGTGCACCCGCCTTGTCAGTTCGTCCTTGATCATCTCGGCTGCGCCGGGCAGCCCCTGAACATTCCGTTGGTCAAAAATCAGCTCTACAAACATATCATCATCTTTAGGTTACTGTGATTGTGTACAGTATTTTGTCTGTGAGCGCTTCTGCCGTCAAGTAGAGCAGAATACGTCCGTGGTATATGCACGATTTTTATCGCTGCGGATGGCTGGCCGCGTTGCACTTTTGTTCTGCAGAATGGATTGGCCGATGCTGGTAGTCATACCGCGTGCAGGCCAAGCCGATGAGCGCGCTCCAAAACAGGGCGCACAGCAACAGCACGGCTAACCAAACTTTTTTGTTGTAGCTCATGATGATTCCAGAATACAGAGCAAGAATTTTCCGCTATTAAGGCAGGTGAAATATAAATGCTTGCTCAACAAAAAGAGGAAAGGGTGAAAGTATAAAATCAAGAGTGTAACTAAAGTTATCGTTTTTCTTTCACGGTAAACCTTAATAAAACCTTAACGAAGTGATTTAATGTTTTTGTGAATTATTGATTGATGATGCGTTTAGTTGTTGCCATTTACACTCCGTTTTATTCTATCCCATACGAGTAAAACAACATGAAAACTTTGCTGCTGACGGGCGCCACCGGCTTTCTGGGCGGTGCAGTGCTGGAGAAGTTATTAACCGATCATCATCAGATAAATTACCTGCTGTTAGTGCGGGCAGAAAATAGCGAGCAGGGCCTGGCGCGTATTAAACAGAACATGGCGAAGTTTAATCTGTCGCCGGAAGTATTAAATAAAATCACGCCGGAGAATATTTTATTGGGTGATTTAGCCGACGCGGAGCATTTCCTGAACGATGCGCGTTTGGATAGCGTGACGCAGGTAATTAACTGCGCGGCGGTGGCGTCGTTTGGCAATAACCCGCTGATCTGGAAAGTCAACGTTGCAGGCACGCTGGCGCTGGCGAGCAGAATGGCGCAGGTGGAGGGGCTGCAGCGTTTTTTACACGTCGGCACCGCCATGTCCTGTACGCCGGAGCCGGGCACGCTGGTGGCAGAAAGCGGCGAGTTCGCCGCAGACGCCGAGCATCTGGTGGAATACACCCGCTCCAAATCCGCCATTGAACAGCTGATGCGACAGCGGCTGCCGCAGCTGCCGCTGGTGATCGCCAGACCGTCGATCGTCGTCGGTCATACGCGCCTTGGCTGCCAGCCCTCCAGCAGTATTTTTTGGGTATTCAGCATGGCGCTGATGCTGCGCAAATTTATGTGTTCACTGCAGGATCAGATTGACGTAATTCCGGCGGATTACTGCGCCGATGCGCTGGTGATGCTGCTGAACGGCGAACAGCTGGAGAGCGATGTGTACCATATCTCCGCCGGGGCGGAGCGCAGCGTCAGCTTTGCCGATATTGACCGCGCCATGGCCAGCGCGCTGGAGCAGGCGCCGGTCGGCGAGCACTATGCGCAGGTCAGCTATGAGGCGCTGGTGCAGATGCGCCGCCAGCTGAAGGATATCTTCGGCCCGTGTAATGAGCGGCTGATGTTAAAAGCGATGCGCCTCTACGGCTCGTTCGCCATGCTCAATGTGCGCTTCTGCAATGACAAACTGCTGAAGCTGGGGATGCCGCAGCCGCCGCGCTTTACCGATTATCTTGCGCACTGCGTGGCCAGCACCCGCGGCCTGTCGATTCCGCAGCAGATGGCCGTGGATTTTAAATAAGCCCGCTTACCAGGATGAGGATGACCAGAACACCCGGCCGAGCACCACCAGCTGATCTTTACGCTGCTGATAGCTGAGGCACTCATCCTGGTACTCTTCGCGGTTCAGCGAACGGATCACCACGCCGCCGTCCGGCTGCTCCAGCAGCACTTTGACACGCAGGAGATTGCCGTGGCGGATGGCGTAGGTTTTGCCTTCGCGGATGCGTACATCGTCGGTATTGATGCCGACCACGTCGCCGTCCTGCAGGCGCGGCTCCATGCTGGAGCCGGAGATGCGGATAATCCGTGCGGCATTCACCGGCACGCCCATTTTGTGCAGGTAGTAGCGGCGGAAAATCAGCGAAAACTCTTCACGGTCGACGATTTCATAGCAGCCGTCGCCCGCGGAAAAATCAATGTCCAGCAGGGGGATTTCCACAAACTCTTCCTTGTCCTGGTCGGTGTCTTCCCACACCACCGGCTTCAGGCGGGCAGGCTGAAAATCTGACGCCGTATCGACGTTATCAAAGGGTTTGGCCAGCTGTTTTTCATGGAAGACATCGAACCACCCCTTGGGTAAATTCAGCCTGGCCTCAATCCGCCTGGCGAGGTTATCGCCAAGATTGCGTGAGGATTTGTCCCCGATGATTTGGCTCAGCGTGGGCGCGGAGGACTCAACCAGCGCGGCGAACTCGTTCTGGTTGATGCCGTTACGCGCGTAGCGGGCCATCAGGTCGCGCAGATTGTTGCGCCTTATCTCTTTGGTTTCCATTGGTGGATCATCGCACTCTTTAGCAAAAAGGTAAATATTTTCTCTGCTAAAAATGCTTGCTAAAAATTTAGCATTTAGCTAAAAATAAATGCGTGATGATGTTCATGTCACCCAAACTTCGCGTATCATGACGATGTGCGAATACCTTTGAACAGCCAACGCAAAGAGGGAATCTGCGATGTTCACTATCGATTACAACAGCTACCGTTCGGTAGCCAGCTTTAACCGCCGCGTGCGCTTTCTGGTGCTGCACTACACTGCGCAAAATTTTGCCGACTCGATCGCCTCGCTGACCGGCAACGGCGTCAGCGCGCACTACCTGGTGCCGGATCCGAACGATGCCGGCTATCGGGAAGCCGGGTTCGACGGGCTGCGCATCTTTAACCTGGTGGATGAACAGGAGCGTGCCTGGCACGCCGGCGTCAGCCAGTGGGGGGCGCGCAACAGCCTGAACGACACCTCGATCGGCATTGAGATCGTCAACCTGGCCAGCGGCGACGGTGAAGATATCACCTTCCCGCCGTTTGATCCGCAGCAGATTGAGGCGGTGATCCAGCTGACGCGCAATATTCTGCAGCGCTATCCGGATATTTCACCGGTCAACGTGGTGGCGCATTCGGACATTGCGCCCGGCCGCAAGAGCGACCCCGGCCCGCAGTTCCCGTGGCATCAGCTGTATCTGGCCGGTGTCGGCGCCTGGTATGATGAGGAGACGCGCCAGCGCTATCAGCAGCGCTGCTGCTGTCAGTTGCCAGACCGGCAACAGCTGCTGGCGCTGTTTGCCAAATATGGCTATGACATCAGCGCCGCCGGCGACGACGAGGGCTACCGCCAACTGGTGCGGGCGTTCCAGCTGCATTTCCGCCCGCAGAAATATGACGGCGTCATGGATGCGGAAACCGCGGCGATCCTGCAGGCGCTGGTAGAGAAATACGTGGCATAACGGCCAACCGGGCGCGCTGGCTGCGCCCGGTTTTCCCGCCGCGGGCGCCGTTTTTCTGCATTTCCGGTTATCCTTTTTCGCCCCGGCTCCGCTACACTGAGGGTTTTCCGTTATCAGCAAGTGGATACACCGTGCGTCTGGATCGTGGCATTTCCTCGTTTGAACATCTGATCTATCGTCATTACCGCATTGTGCACGGCGTGCGCATCGGGCTGGCGTTTATCCTCACCTTTTTACTGATCCGCCTGCTGGACGTGCCGGAGGGCACCTGGCCGCTGATTACGCTGGTGGTGGTGATGGGGCCGATATCGTTTTGGGGCAACGTATCGCAGCGGGCGCTGCAGCGCATTGCCGGCACGGTGTTTGGCGCCGCCTCCGGGCTGGTGGCGCTGTATCTGGCGACCTATTCGCTGTCGCTGATGCTGCTGTGGTGCGGGATAGTGATGTTCGTCTGCGGCTACTTTACCCTCGGTAAACGGCCCTATATGGCGCTGCTGATTGGCATTACGCTGGCGGTGGTGTGCGGCGAGGGCAGCGGCGATATGCAAACTGCGCTGTGGCGCAGCGGTGATGTAATCTTCGGTTCGATACTGGCGCTGCTGTTCACCAGCATTTATCCGCAGCGCGCCTATATTCTCTGGCGGATGCAGATGGCGGAGTGTTTTCGCACCGCCGGGCAGATTTACGGCGGCTATCTGTCGCTGAACGTGGTGGAGCGGCCGCGGCTGGAACTGCGCCTGAAGCGCCTGCTGAACCAGGTGGTGAAGCTGCGCAGCCTGATCGCCCCCAGCAGTAAGGAAAGCCATATCTCCGTTGAAGTGTTTGAGGCGGTGCAGACCCTGAGCCGCAACCTGGTCTGTACGCTGGAACTGCTGGCCGACGCCTACTGGGCCTCGCGTGAGACGCATTTTATTATGCTGAACGCCAAGAAGCTGCGCAGCGCCCAGCTGTTGACGCTGCGTTCGCTGGAGACGCTGGCGGCGATGATGGAGCACGGCGGTCCCGGCCTGCCGCAGCAAACCATCGGCGAGCTGGGGGAGATCTCCGCCGAGCTGAAAACCCTGATGCAGGAAGCCGGCGGCCAGCACGTTGAAGCGCCGATTTACGGCTATGTGTGGCTCAGCATGCAACTGGCGCAGCAGCTGGAGGAACTGAGCGATCTGCTGAAAGTTTGTACCGCCGACAGCGCAGAATAGTGGGTGAGATCATTAAGCGTGCGCTTCGGGTTTTGGCCGCGCGGCTAAAGTGGGTAAGATAGTGGCATTGGGAGTTGTGCCGCACCGCCACAAACCTGTATCTTGAGAACATTGTGGCCGTAAGCAAATGAATCTGTGTATTACTAAAGCAAGGGTTATAAAGATGGATAATGCAACTAAGCCGAGTTTCCAGGATGTTTTGGAGTTTGTGCGTATGTTCCGCCGTAAAAACAAGCTGCAGCGTGAAATCGTCGATAACGAAAAGAAAATCCGTGATAACCAGAAGCGCGTACTGCTGCTGGACAACCTGAGCGAGTACATCAAGCCGGGCATGAGCATCGAAGACATCCAGGGCATCATCGCCAATATGCGCAGCGACTATGAAGATCGCGTTGATGATTACATCATCAAAAATGCCGATCTGTCGAAAGAGCGCCGCGAGCTGTCTAAAAAGCTGAAAGCCATGGGCGAAGTGAAGTAACCCCGGGTTTCCCCCACAGGCCAGATATGCATCTGGCCTGTTTTATTTTACCTGCCTCAAAGTTATGCACGCTACCCGTTGCCAGCCGGTAAACCACGCTTTAGTCTGATATTGAAACGATGTTTTAGTATTAAACCAATGCGTAGGGATCACTCATGTCTTATTGTGCAAATGCTTCCCGATATGACCAGATGCAATACCGTTATTGCGGCAACAGCGGGCTACAGCTGCCTGCTCTGTCGCTGGGGCTGTGGCACAACTTTAGCGATGGCCACAGCCTCTCTTCCCAGCGGGCGCTGCTGCGTAAAGCGTTTGATCTGGGGATTACCCATTTTGACCTGGCGAACAACTACGGCCCGCCGCCGGGTTCGGCGGAAACCCATTTCGGCCAGCTGCTGCAGCAGGACTTTCTGCCGTATCGCGATCAGCTGATTATTTCCACCAAGGCCGGCTACGATATGTGGCCCGGTCCTTACGGCAGCGGCAGCTCACGCAAATACCTGCTGGCCAGTCTCGATCAGAGCCTGCGGCGGATGGGGCTGGATTACGTCGATATCTTTTATTCGCACCGGGTGGATGAACACACGCCGATGGAAGAAACCGCCGCGGCGCTGGCGCAGGCAGTGCAGAGCGGCAAGGCGTTGTACGTGGGGATCTCCTCCTATTCCACCGAGCGCACCGTGGCGATGGCGGCGCTGCTGCGGGAATGGAAAATTCCGCTGCTGATCCATCAGCCGTCTTACAGCATCCTGAACCGCTGGGTTGAAAACAGCGGTCTGCTGGACGCGCTGGAACAGCAGGGGACGGGCTGCATCGCCTTTACGCCGTTGGCGCAGGGCCTGCTGACCAATAAGTACCTGCACGGCATTCCGGATGATTCGCGCATGAAGCGCGAGCAGGGCGGTTCGCTGAAAGAGAGCATGCTGTCCGCGCAGAACCTGCACAGCATTCAGCTACTGAACCAGCTGGCGCAGCAGCGCGGACAAACGCTGGCGCAGATGGCGCTGAGCTGGCTGCTAAAGGACCGGCGCGTCACCTCGGTGCTGATTGGCGCCAGCCGGCCGGAGCAGTTGGAGGAAAATTGCCAGGCGCTGAACAACCTCACGTTCAGCGCGGCGGAGCTGCAGCAGATCGATGAGCACGCGGCCGATGGCCGGCTGAATCTCTGGCAGGCGTCGTCCGATCGCTAAACGCCGGAAAGCAAAAAGCCCGCTTAAGTTGCCTTAAGCGGGCTTTTCTAAATATGGCTCCTCTGACTGGACTCGAACCAGTGACATACGGATTAACAGTCCGCCGTTCTACCGACTGAACTACAGAGGAATCGTGTGAACGGGGCGCATAGTAACGAGCCGGGCGGGCTTTGTCAAAGCGCTAACGGCATTAAACGGTGCGTTCGCTGGCTTAATAAGCGATTTGCGCCATTTTTCAGCATGTTAATACCGAGGCGGACGGTTTTTACGCGCAGAAAAGGTGCAGTCGTCATTGCCTGGCGCGTTGTCGCCGGCGGTTGCTGGCCGTCAGACCGGCGCGGTGCACCAGGCGGCGGATTTGGCGTTGCTAAGCCGGCTTTTAGCTATTTTCCATATAGTTAACAAAAAAATAATAACCCTTCTTAGGTTGATACTTTCCTTTTCACCTTACTGTTTGTTGGGATTTTTCTGTGTTAGCATGATGGCTTGTGTGGGAATACCCCTGATAAATAGGCCGCTGCGCGCTCGCCAGGCGGTTTGATACCTATAACAGCACCTCATAACGGCACAGATACCTCGCCGTTGTCGGATTTCTGGGATTTTGAAAGTTATGAAAAAAACTATCGCAGTAGTAACGTTTTGCGCGTTACTGGCGGGTTGCCAACAGGCTGGCAACCGTTCCGTGACCAAGGCGGAGAAGGCGGAGCCGGCGCAGGCCACGGAAACGTCCTCCATGTTGCCAACCCGGCCGGAGGTGAGTGTGGGCAATGACGCCGCCCTGTATACCTGCATGAAAGAACTGAATGCGCTACAGCAGGTTGCGCCGGCGGCCTATCAGAGTAAAAACGCCGAGCTAAACCAGATTCTGGCGCAGGCCAAACTCTATACGCAGGTGCGCGCCAATCTGAGCAGCGAGATCAACGGTATTCTGGACTCCGGCTATCAATACCGCATCGGCAAAACCTGCAATGACATTCGCACCGCGTTAACCCAGGCGCTGGTTGAGCGGGTGGAGAAAATCTGACGGACGAAGGCGGATAACGCACCGGCACTGTGGATGGCGTCCGACAACGGCCGTCATCCTTTTTCCGCCGCCTCTGGCCGGCGTAAGTAAAAAAATCGCCATAAAAGTGTGATGGGTGTCGCGTTTTTTCCAACAATTGGATAAAATCTCTCCATTGCTTCCCACCTGTTCTGGATCTTGTTTACTCATGAACGAAGTCGCCGCTTCCCGCCGCACAGCCTGGCTGCGCGTTGTCGTGCTTGCCGTTTCCGCCTTTATCTTCAATACCACCGAGTTTATCCCGGTCGGGTTACTGAGCGATATTGCACAAAGCTTTGCCATGCAGACCGAGCAGGTGGGGCTGATCATTACCATTTACGCCTGGATTGTCGCCGCCGCCTCGCTGGTGTGCATGCTGCTGACCAGCAAAATCGAACGGCGTAAATTGCTGATTGGCGTATTTATCCTGTTTATCGCCAGCCATGTGCTGACCGCGGTCGCCTGGAACTTCACCACGCTGGTGATCTCCCGCGCCGGCGTAGCGCTGGCGCACTCGGTATTCTGGTCGATTACCGCCTCGCTGGCGATCCGCGTGGCGCCGGCGGGCAAAAAAGCGCAGGCGCTGAGCATGCTGGCGGGCGGTACCGCGCTGGCGATGGTGCTCGGCCTGCCGCTGGGGCGCGTCGTCGGGCAGCTGCTGGGCTGGCGGATGACCTTTATCGGCATTGCGGTGGCGGCAACGCTGGCGCTGCTGATGCTGTGGCGGCTGCTGCCGGTGCTGAAGAGCGAGCATTCCGGCTCGTTGGCCAGCGTGCCGGTACTGTTTAAACGCCCGGCGCTGGTCAGCCTGTATATGCTGACCATCATCGTGGTGACGGCGCACTTTACCGCTTACAGCTATATCGAGCCGTTTATCCAGCGGGTGGCCGGCCTGAGCGACAACTTCACCACGCTGATGCTGCTGCTGTTCGGCGCGACCGGTATTATCGGCAGCCTGCTGTTCAGCCGCTACAGCGAGCGCTTCCCGTCCGGGCTGTTTATGAGCGCGATTGGTCTGTTGGCCGTCTGTCTGCTGCTGCTGTTGCCGGCCACCGGCAGCGAGTTGCACCTGACGCTGCTGTGCGCGTTCTGGGGGATGGCGATTATGGCTATCGGCCTGTCGATGCAGGCGAAGGTGTTGAGCCTGGCGCCGGACGCCACCGACGTGGCGATGTCGATTTACTCCGGTTTATACAACCTGGGTATCGGCGGCGGGGCGCTGCTGGGCAACCAGGTCAGCCTGCATCTCGGCATGCCGAACGTCGGCCTGGTCGGCGCGCCGCTGGCGCTGATTGCGCTGGGATGGTGCGTACTGAACTTCTACCGCAGCGAACGCCTGCAGCACCACCGCGCCTGATGCGCGCACCGGCCGGCGACGCCTCTTCGCCGGCCGGTTAAATTTTCCCCTCAGCTAAACCGCATCCCCGCAGTTTTTTATGCTTAATTAATTTCTTTAGCCTGCTATTTAAAAATTTAACTCCGTCCGCGAATCATTAGCATAGACAATTAACGTCAATGTTATCGAGAGGTTGCGGGTGAGTGATACTTTTGTGGTGGATAACCGGCAGGCCGGCGCGCAATCGCCGATTTATGAGCAGGACCTGTCGGCCAGAATCGACGCGCTGCCGGCTTCGGCCGGGCTGTGGCGCTTTATTACCCTGCTGTCGTTAGGCGGCTTTTTCGAGCTGTATGACCTGTTCCAGACCGGCTACATCAGCGGCGCGATGATCGCCGAAGGTATTTTCCACCTCGGCGCCGACGGCGTGTTCGGCGTCTCCGATCAGGCGGCGTTCGCTTCGGTGACCTTCCTCGGCCTGTTTGTCGGCGCCAGCCTGCTCAGTCCGTATGCCGACCGCTTCGGCCGGCGGGCGACCTTTATGTTTGCGCTGGCCTGGTACGGCGCCTTCTCGCTGCTGCTGGCGCTGCAAAATCAGGCGGAATGGATCTTGCTGCTGCGTTTTCTGGTCGGCGTCGGGCTGGGCATTGAGCTGGTGACCATCGATACCTATCTCACCGAATGGATCCCGGCGCATTTACGCACCCGCGCGTTCGCCTTTGCTTTCTTTATCCAGTTTTTGTCGGTGCCGGCGGTGGCATTGATGTCATGGTGGCTGGTGCCGCAGACTATTTTCGGCCTGACCGGCTGGCGCTACGTGGTGATTATCGGCGCGCTGGCCTCGCTGGTGATTTGGCTGGTGCGTAAAGGCCTGCCGGAGTCGGCGCGCTGGCTGGTGCAGCAGCGGCGCTACGGCGAGGCGCGGCAGGTGATGGCGGGCATGGAGCGGCGCTGCGGCGTGACGGACGCGCCGTCGTTTCCGCAGCGCGATGCGCCGGCGGCGGAAGAGGGGCGGCAAGGGCGGTTTCGCGATATCTGGTCGCCGCGCTACCGCGGCCGGACGCTGATGCTGGTGGTGATGAACTTCTTCCAGGCGATCGGCTTTTTCGGCTTTGGCAACTGGCTGCCGGCGCTGCTGTCCGGCAAGGGGGCTTCGGTGACCCACAGCCTGCTGTATGCGTTTTTTATTACGCTGGCCTATCCGCTCGGTTCGTTAATCTGCAGCCGCTTTGCCGACCGCATGGAGAACAAGTGGCAAATCGTGCTCTCCTGCCTGATGACGGTGATCTTCGGCTCGCTGTTCGCCTGGCAGAGCAACCCGCTGTGGCTGGTGCTGTGCGGCTTCTTTATCACCTGGTCGAACGCCTGGCTGACCTACAGCTATCACTCTTATCAATCGGAAGTGTTTCCCACCTTTATCCGCGCCCGCGCGGTGGGGTTCTGCTACTCCTTCAGCCGCTTATCGACGGCGTTCAGCAGCATTATCATCGGCGTGATCCTGCAGTATGGCGGTTCGGCCGGCGTGATCGGCTTTATCGTCTTCAGCATGCTGATGGTGATGGGGGTAATCGGCATTTTCGGGCCGAAGACCCGCGGCCGCGATCTGGAAGCGATTTAAGCGGCGAGGAAAAGAACGGCCCGGATTGCCCGGGCCGTTTACCGTCAGCGGAACGGCGGCTCGTTAAAGGTGCGCAGCTTGCGCGAATGCAGGCGCTCGCCCTCGGCGCGCAGCAGATCGATAGCGTGGATGCCAATCTGCAGGTGCTCGGAAATCGCCCCTTCATAAAAGCGGTTGGCCTGCCCCGGCAGCTTGATCTCGCCGTGCAGCGGCTTATCGGAGACGCACAGCAGCGTGCCGTAAGGCACGCGGAAGCGGTAGCCCTGCGCGGCGATGGTGGCGCTTTCCATATCGACCGCCACCGCGCGGCTGAGGTTAAAGCGCAGCGCCGAGGCGGCGTAGCGCAGCTCCCAGTTGCGGTCATCGGTGGTGACCACCGTGCCGGTGCGCAGCCGCTGCTTAACCTCTTCCCCCGGCATGCCGCTGACCTGCTTGGTGGCGTCGTACAGCGCGCGCTGCACTTCGGCGATGCTGGGGATCGGGATGTCCGGCGGCAGCACCGCGTCCAGCACGTGGTCGTCGCGCAGGTAGGCGTGCGCCAGTACGTAATCGCCGATCGACTGGCTTTCACGCAGGCCGCCGCAGTGGCCGATCATCAGCCAGGCGTTCGGCCGCAGCACCGCCAGATGGTCGCAGATGGTTTTGGCGTTAGAGGGGCCGACGCCGATGTTAATCAGCGTAATGCCCTGGCCGTTGGCGCCGATCAGGTGGTAGGCCGGCATCTGGTTGTTCTTCCACGCCAGATCGGACACGGCCTGCTCCGGCGACGGAGTATCGGCGGTGATATAGATACCGCCGGCGCAGGAGAGCGCCTGATACGGGCTGTCCGGATCGGCAATCTCGCTGCATGCCCAGCGGACAAACTCATCCACATAACGGGTATAGTTGGTGAACAGCACAAACTGCTGGAAGTGTTCCACCGGCGTGCCGGTGTAGTGGCGCAGGCGCGCCAGCGAGAAGTCGGCGCGCAGCGCGTCGAAGTGCGACAGCGGGAAGGTATCGCTGGCGTGGGACAGGCCGTCGGCGGTGTCATCGCCGATTTGCGCCAGTTCGGGCACCGGAAAATGCTGCGCCAGGCCAGCGCTCATGGAACGGTCCAGCTCCAGCGAGGAGCCGTCGATCACGTACGGATAGGGGATTTCGCGCTGCGAGGGGGCCACGTCGATGATGGCGCCATACTCTTCCACCAGCAGCGTCAGCTGGTCTTCCAGGTAGTGGCGGAACAGCGCCGGCCGCGTCACGCTGGTGGTGTAGCAGCCGGGATGGGTGAAGCGGCCATAGGCGCGGGTTTTCTTGTCGCTGGGGGCGGCGCCGTGCCAGCTGACGCGCAGTTCCGGGTAGACAAACAGCCCGGCGGCGCGCGCCTGTGCGTCCGGCAGCGTGCCGTTATCAATAAAATCGCCAATCGCCGTTCGCAGCGCCTCGACCGCGCTCTGGTAGCGGGCTTCCAACTGATCCAGCGCGTCTGCGACCGTGTGGTTACTGCCTGTTTTGCTTTGAGCCATAGTACCTCTGAACGTATGGTTGTTCGACCGCGGGTATTGTAAGAAAGTAGCATATTCTCAATATGTTACAAATGTATATCCGCGTGGCGGCCGGTGTCGCTGCCGCCACGCGCGCGTGGCGAATTCTTCGCATAAAAAACTTTGCAGGATCGGCAGGGATCAAACATGATTTAAAACAGGGTTTCGTTTTATGCCATGGAGCAATGTTGAACGTATTTGCGCAGCTTCGTCAACGGGTGATCGCCACGCCGTGGTACCCGAAGCGGAAAAGTTACCGCGTGCTGTTTCGGCGCGAGATCGTGCCGCTGGCGGTGCCGATCCTGCTGGAGAACGCCTGCGTCCTGCTGATGGGCGTATTGAGCACCTTTCTGGTGAGCTGGCTGGGCAAGGAGGCGATGGCCGGGGTCGGGCTGGCGGACAGCTTCAACATGGTGATTATCGCCTTTTTCGCCGCGGTGGATCTCGGCACCACGGTGGTAGTGGCGTTCAGCCTGGGCAAGCTGGATCATCAGCGGGCGCGGGCGGCGGCGCGTCAGTCGCTGGTGCTGATGACGGTGGTGGCGCTGTTGCTGGCGGCGGTGATTCATCTGGCCGGCGCGCAGATTATTGATGTGATTGCCGGCGCCGCCACGCCGGAGGTGAAGGCGCTGGCGCTCTCCTACCTGCAGACCACGGTGTGGAGCTACCCGGCGGCGGCGATTGCGCTGATCGGCAGCGGCGCATTGCGCGGCGCGGGCAATACCAAAATTCCGCTGCTGATCAACGGCGGCATGAATATCCTCAATATTATCATCAGCAGCGCGCTGATTTACGGCATCGCGGGCTGGGACGGGCTGGGGTTTATCGGCGCAGGATTGGGGCTGACCCTGTCGCGCTACCTTGGCGCCGTCGCGATTATTTATGTGCTGGCGATCGGCTTTAACCCGTCGCTGCACATTACCCTGAAGAGCTATTTCAGTCGGCTGCAGCTGTCGATTCTCAAAGAGGTGCTGGGCATCGGCATTCCCGCCAGCATCGAGTCGGTGCTGTTTAACGGCGGTAAACTGTTGACGCAGATGTTTGTCGCCGGCATGGGCACCAGCGTGATCGCCGGCAACTTTATTGCCTTCTCGATCGCCTCGCTGATTAACCTGCCGGGCAACGCGCTGGGGTCGGCGTCGACCATTATCGTGGGCCGACGACTGGGCAAGGGGCAGATCGGCCAGGCGGAGCGGCAGCTGCGGCATATTTTTTGGCTGTCGACCCTGGGGCTGACGCTGCTGGCCTGGGGCAGCGCGCCGTTCGCCGGGCTGTTTGCCGCGTTCTATACCCAGCAGGATGATGTGAAAGAAGTGGTGAAAGTGCTGATCTGGCTGAACGCCGCCTTTATGCCGATTTGGGCCGCCTCCTGGGTGCTGCCCGCCGGGCTGAAGGGGGCGCGTGACGCGCGTTTCGCCATGTGGGTATCGATGCTGGGCATGTGGGGCTGCCGGGTAGTGGCCGGCTACGCGCTGGGGATCGAACTGGGCATGGGGGTGACCGGCGTCTGGCTGGGGATGTTCCTCGACTGGGCGGTGCGCGGCGCGCTGTTCTACTGGCGTATGGTCAGCGGCCGCTGGCTGTGGAAGTATCCGCGCCACAAACAGGATGCCACGCCGCAGGATTAGTTCTGCGGGTAGCGGGTATAGGGATTGTTGTTATTGAGCGACGGCAGAAACATGGCGCCGATCAACGCCAGGTGCGGCAGGCAAAACCAGCTGAAACACCAGGTGCCGCTGTAGCCGCCATCGTGCAGACGGCGGATATTGCTGGCCAGCAGCGGCAGCACGAAAATCATGACCAGGATCCATAAAAGCGGGTAATTCATCACCACCTTTAGCGCCAGATAGAACACAAACCACAGGTGCTGAAATACCACCAGCGTAATATAGAATGCGCGGCTGTCGCGGCCTTTGATATTGAACGACTGTCGGTATCCCTGGTAGATCACATTTAACAGGTAAATGATGACATCCTCCATGATGCACATTTCTTATATATCAATAAGTTAATAATTTATCGACCATGGAGGAAGAGAGCAAGCGTTTGTTGCTTACCCTGTAATGAGCGTTAGTTAGTGGGATGTCGTTAGCAGTCTGTAGGGTTGAAGCGTCGTGACGGACATCTAAGACGCTTATGGATTGAAACTGCTATAAAGGGTTAGTTATGTTACGGAAATGACGCATTTTAACGCAAAGGAGTTGCGTATATCGTGAAGAAATTACCCGGCAATCTGTATCACCTGTTTTATGACGAGTTACCGCCAGCCCGCTATGACAGGATCATCAACCCCCGTGCAGCGTGGTATGAAGTATGCCAACATTATGTGTTAGATACTGGCAGCTCCTGCGGTTTTAATATGTTCGGTGATGATATACAGCTACGCTCGCGATGGGATAATCGTGTGTTGAATGATACTGGCCGCTACGCCCGCAAGTTAAAGGGTGACATAGAATGCGGCAATGTCGTTTACATTGATGATAAAGAAGCATGGAATAGCTCGCGCTTTGCATTTTATATCAATGAAATAGGACGTTTGGTGAGCTGTGGCAAATTTAATTTTTTTGTGCTGAACGGTAGCAACCGCATCATTGACTACTACGAGCAGGCGATATGGAACAGGGGGGAAGGCCCGCGACCTTTGCCAACTGTAAGGTCTGCAGAATATTGCACGCCACCACAGCACGCTCAAGCAGCAAAAAAGCAGCCTGGCACGTTGAATAGCAGAGCCGTTGGGCGGTTGTTGGCCGCCGGGGGAATATACAATCAGAACGTGGAAGGTTTTGCACAGACGGCTAAGCAGTTGGGCGGCGATGCGGCCGAAGGTTTTACCCAGGTGGCTAACCCTCAGTCGATAGGTTCGCTGGTTGCATTATCTTCGATAGTTGCTGTTACTCGTATGCCCGGCGGCAACATTGCTAACATAAAGTCGTTAGAGGAACTTCAGCATTTTCTAGGGACGTACAAGGGTGATAAAAAATTACTCAACAATATTGATGTTATTAAAATGGATTATATTCAGAGACCGAGAGGTGAGTTAGTTGCGTTACGCTCTGAATTCAAAAACAAAGCAAAGGGTAATTTCCTGCGGGATATTGCAAGCCATGATGATATTGTCACGAGGTTTGACTCAGTGAGTAGGGAAAGAATGCTGAAAGGACTTAACCCTGAAGGATGGGAAGTACACCATAAATTACCATTGGATGATAGCGGAACTAACAGCTTTGATAATCTTGTTTTAATAAGTAAAGCGCCAGAGCATCGGGTGTTTACTACGGCACAATATAGAGTAACGAAATCACTGGATGAGAGTAAAACTGTACTGTGGCCTGTACCAAAGGGTGTTGTATATCCTTAAATTGAGGTGGTTATGCTTAATATTAAAAGTGTAGTGCAGGAGTTTCAGGAAATCAGTGCTAAGCTTGGTAATTCACTTTTTCCTGCTTACCTGGGGGAGGTTGTATATCATGATTTTGGTCGAGGCATTGATAAAAACCAAGATAACTTTTGGCTTGAGTATATCGAGTTTGCGCGCTTGAGTGATGGCCTTTTAGCTGATTCGGTGAGTTTCTTTGGGTTGGGGTATTACGATTGGGCTGATTTCAATAACCTCTATAAAAATAATGATATTTTCACAAAAGAGAAAGGTATGCATCATGAAGGTCTTGATGGTTTAATTGTTGTTGGTTCTAATGATACGGATATACTGGTTTACGACACGAAAAGTTTTCAGTGGGAAGTTCGAGACCGTATTGCAATTGACTTTTCAACCGATTCATTTAGTACGCTTGCGGAACTCATCAACGCCCAAATACTGGAACTAAAAAATATACATGGTGATTTATTATGAAAAAGCCGCCCGTAGGCGGTCTCCTGCTGTTCAAGGGATAACTTATTTATCCGTTGTTTTTCCCGCCATTTGCTGCAATAGCCAGTGCCGCAGCGCGATGATATCCGCCCGCTGCGCCGCCTCTTCGGTGGTAACCAGATAATAGCGTGCGCCGGGCAGCGACTCGTCAAACGGCGCGGTGAGCACGCCGCGCTGCAGCAGATCGTTCGCCAGCAGCCGGCTGGCGATCACCACGCCTTGTCCTGCCACCGCCGCCTGCAGCGCGTGCGTTTCATCGCTGAAAATCAGGCCGCTGTCGCAGTCCAGCCCGTCAGGCCCGTAGCGCCGCCGCCAGTTTTGCCAGGTGGGCGAGTCGGCGGGCACGTGCCGCTGCTCCACGTGGAACAGCGTGGCGGTGCGTAAATCCTCCTTTTCTTTGATGCCGAGCGACGGGCTGGCCACCAGAATAAAGTGGTCTTCATACAGCAGGGTGCTGTGCAGCTGGCTTTCCGGCGTTTCGCGGTAGCGGATGGCGGCATCGACGGTGCGCTGGCTCAGGTCTACCCGCTCGACGCTGGTGTGCAGACGTAAATCGATGGTCGGCAGCTGCGCCTTAAAATCGGCCAGGCGCGGCACCAGCCAGTGGGTGAGGAAGTTGGAGGTGGTGGTGACCGTCAGCGCCGGCGGCTGGGCGCGGTGCATAATCTGCGCGGTGGCGCTCTCCAGCGCGGCGAAGGCGCTTTGCGTTGCGGCGTATAACAGTTCCCCGGCATCGGTCAGGCGGACGCCCTGGGCGCTGCGCTCACAGACCCGGCATTCCAGCATCGATTCCAGCAGCTTGATCTGGTGGCTGACGGCGGTGGCGCTGACGCCCAGCCGTTCGGCGGCCAGCTTAAAGCTGAGACAGCCGGCGACGGCATGAAAGGCGCGCACGGCGCCCAGCGGCGGTAAACGGGGCTTTCTCATGGCTGAGTTATTCTCATCTGTGAATGAAATCTATGACTTTGATCGTCTGATTATACGCAGGATAAGCTGATAACACCGCTCACAGAGGGTGAGTTTATTTCATGATTATTGCGTATAGCGCAGGAGGGCGATGATGATGACGTTATCCCAACAGCCGGCCGCCGGCGCAGTTGCGTCGCCGGGCGCGGTGCTCCGGGCGATTGTGTTCAGCGTACTGCCGTCTGCGGCGCTGCTGTTATTCAGCCAGTACGGCGGGGCGCAACCGCTGCCCGCTTTGCTGCTGCCGCTCAGCCTGGCGCTGGCGTTTGCCTGCGGCGCGGCGCTGGGACGCTGGCGTCCGCTGGCGCAGCGGCCGCAGCTGGTGGCGGCGCGCTATGGTCTGCTGCTCGGCGCTGCCGGTCTGCTGTGGATCCTGCTGGCGCTGCACGGCGGTCTGGCATGGACCATGCTGTTGCCGGGGGCCGGGGTGACCGGCCTCGGGCTGGGCGCGGCTTACCAGAGCCAGCGCGCCGTCGCACCGCCGGGACAGCGTGCGGTGAGCGCTCGTATCGCCATGGCGCTGACCTGCGGCGCGGCGCTGGCGGCGACGCAGTGGCTGCAGTGGCAGGCGGCGCCGGCCGGGCTTAACTTTGCCCTGGCGCTGCTGGTGGATATGACGCTGTTCGGCGCGCTGCTGGCGCGCATTGTCGAACGCGACCGGGAAAACGACGCCTGCCGCTGCGGTTAGCCCGTTTTTTCGCTAAGCAACGCAGAAATGCGTATTTCCCTTCCGGGCCGCTAACGGCTTTACTTTGCTCAGGCGTCAATCACTGACTGAGGAGGGGAGCATGAAGCGTTTACTGGCTTTTTGGCGGTTCGGCCGCGGGACACAGGCCGAACCGCAGCAGAGGGGGCAGGACGGCGACAGCGCCGCGCTGCTGGATACCATGCTGGCCACCAGCCAGTTGTATGGTTTTGAGTTCCATCCTTCGCTGCTGCGCCATTATGGAAAATAATCGCTACCGCCGCGCCATGCGCTACAGCTATTGGAATGAGCTGTGCGTCACTGCCTGACTAAAAGGCGGTGTCGAGCTCTGCCTGCAGGTTGTAGTCATCATCAACCAGTAACAGCGTTTTCCATTTATCGAATGTCAGGCAGGGATGCGAGGTGCCGAAGATCAGGATATCACCGACCTGCACATCGCTGTCAGGCGCCAGCTTCAGCATACAGTGCTGATCCATGACCTCGCTGCTGGTATAGGCGCCGGGCCGGAACGGCAGCGCCTTGCCCGCCTGGTAATGGGCGACCGGCTGCGGCAGCCCGGCGTCAAAGGCGCAGTCACGCTTGCCGAAATTCACAATCGCCAGCCCGGCTTCCGGCACCGATTGCACCATCGCCACCAGCTGCAGTGCGGCGCTGAGATCGCCGCCGAGATCGCAGGCGATACGGTCGCGCGCCCGCAGCGCATCCTGCGCCTGTTGATAGATGCCGTTGTCATGGGTGATATAGCAGCCGGGACGAATCACAATCCGGCAGCGCGGCGGCTTCTGCGCCGTCAGCCAGATGTTGCATACCACGTCATACCAGACGGTGCCCGCACCGGTCAGAATAAACTCCCCGTCGACATGGGCCGCCATATCGCAGGCCAGCGCCGCCGCCGCGCCGAGCAGGGCTTCTATCTGCGGCTGCGGATCGTCGCCGTGCAGCACGCCTTCATACAGCTCCAGCCCGCGCAGCCGCAGCCCCGGCAGGCCGGCGACCTCGGCCGCCAGCGCCAGCGCCTCCGCCGTGCTGCGGCATCCGCAGCGGCCGCCTGGCACGCCCAGCTCCACCAGTACGTCCAGCGTTTGCCCCTGTGCATCAAAGAAGGCGGCAAGCGCGGCGGCGTTGCTCACGCTGTCGACGCAGCACAGAAAGTCGCACTGCGGATACTGCCGCTTCAATTGCGCGACCAGCTGCATATTGGCTTTCCCCACCAGCTGGTTGGCCATCAGCACCCGTTCGATGCCCGCGGCCATGGCGGCCTGCGCCTGCCAGGCGCTGCCGACGCCGATGGCCCAGGCGCCGGCCGCCTGTTGCTGACGGAAAATCCACGGCGTCATGGTGGTTTTGCCGTGCGGCGCGAGGGAAACCCCGCGCCTGTCGGCGTAGCGCTGCATCCAGCGGATATTGTTGTCCAGCGCGCCGGCTAGGATAACGGCGGCCGGCAGGCAGACCTCCTCGCGCAGCAGATTACCGGCGCTGGCGCGCATCGGCGCCGCTTTATGCGTTGCGTGACTGATAGCTGTCATTTGTTTTCTCCTGCCAGCGGTCCGATCGGTTTGGCGTCGCTGTGGGTGGTTTCCCGTTCGTCGGTGATCATTTGCAGCACTTCTTCGCGTGACAGTTTATTTTTCGGGGTGAGCAGGGTGACGACCACGGCGGCGAACAGGCTGACGAGCAGCGCCGGGAGCACCGGGTTGCCGAGCGCCTGTGACCAGGCCGGGATCAGAATCACGGTCAGTGAGGTCAGGCTGCCGCCCAGCAGCGCGGCAATACAGCCCTGCCAGTTAAAGCGCAGCCAGAATTTACCCAGCAGCACGGTGACGCACATGCCCGACATAATCATTGAAATCATTTTGGTGATATAGCCAATGATGTCATTCGAGGTCAGCGCGAAAATCAGCGCCAGCAGGATCACCAGCAGCAGGAAAATGCGCGACAGGTTGATGGCCTTCTCCGGCGGCGGCATTTTCCCCGTCACCATGGTGTAAATGTCACGCAGAATGATGGATACCCCGGCAATCGCATCCGAGCTGCCGGACGACAGGTTGGCGGACATGCCGGCAATCAGCACCACCATGGCCAGCGCGGCCGGCAGGGCATTGGTGGCGAACAGGAAGGCAAAGCTGGGGTTTTCCAGCTCCGGGTTCATCACATGGGTCGCCATGCCGATAATCGCCGGCAGGAAAGAGAAGCCCATATACAGCAGGCCGGTAATCACGAAAGACTGGCGGATGGAACGCGTCGAGGCGGCGGAGTAGATGCGCTGACGGTAGGACGGGGTCGCCAGTACGCCGATGCCGATGACGATCGCCAGGGAGAGCGCCGGCCACAGGCCGAGCTTGCCAATGCCGAACAGCGTAAAGGCCTGCGGATCGGTGTTGGCTACCAGGGTATCCCAACCGCCGACGTAGCTGACGGACAGCGCGGCCAGCACGATAAAGCCGACGAACAGCACGATGGACTGCAGCGTGTCGATCCAGGAGACGGCTTTATAGCCGCCGATGCCGACATAGAAGATAAAGCCGACGGCGATAATGATTTTGGCGACGGTGATATCGATATCCGCCGCCCAGGCCAGATACAGCCCGCCGCCGAGGATATGCGCGCCCAGCCAGCCGATAGAGGCGAGGAAAATCAGCAGGGCCACCAGGTTTTTCACAATGCGGCTGCCGCCGGTGTAATAGCAGATCTCCTCGCTCATGGTCATAAAGCGCAGTTTTCTGACCGGGCCGAACAGCCAGGCGGTCAGCAGGATGCCGGTTGCACCGCCGATGCCGTACAGCATGCCGGCCCAGCCGTTGGTGTAGCCAAAGCTCACCGCGCCGATGCTGGAGCCGGTGCCGACCATGGTGCCGACGGTAGAGCCGAGCGTCAGCAGCATCGGCAGCTTCCGGCCGCCGAGTATAAAGTCTTCCCCTGTCTTCTGGTGGCGGGTGACGTACCAGCCGACCGCCATCATGACGAAGGCGTAGAGGAGAAACCAGATCAGGAAATTGTTGTGTTCCATAATATTCCCTTAGGTAGCGTTAATGCCGTTAGTTTTGTTTGTAGTTGGCGTTAAAACAGGTGATGTCGACCTCGACCATACAGTCGACGACCAGATCGGCCACGCAGCACACGCGGGCGGGCGGATGCTCGGCAAAAAACTGGCGGAAGACTTTATTGAAGGACTGGAAGTAGCGTGCATCGGTCAGGAAGACCTTCATATGCACAATGTCTTCCTTGCCGAAGCCCGCCTCGCTCATGATGTCGAGGCAGTTTTGAATCGCCTGGGTGGACTGGGCGACGATGCCGCCGTCGATAATCTCCCCGTCGACCATCGGCGTCTGGCCGGAGACGTACAGCCAGCCGTCTGCGCTGACCGCTTTGGCGAACGGCAGGTTCTGGCCGCCGGTGCCGGTGGAGCCGGTAATTCCGTAACGTTTAATCATGATGTCCTCTTCTCGGGTTAATGGTTTCTGCTCAGGAATTTCCCGGCGCGCCGGCCGGTCATCTGTTGTTGGCTATAGGTCAGTACGCCGTTGACGAACACCTGTTCAATGCCCTCGGCCCGCTGTTTCGGCTGCTGAAAGGTGGCGGCGTCGTTGATGCGCGCCGGGTCGAACACCACCAGATCGGCGAAGTATCCTTCCCTGATCAGCCCGCGCTGCCGCATGCCGAAGCGCTGTGCGGACATGCCGGTCATCTTGTGCACCGCGGTCGTCAGCGGGAACAGCCGTTCATCGCGGCTGTAGTGGCCCAAGACGCGCGGGAAGGTGCTCCACAGGCGCGGATGAGGATTGGGATCGCACGGCAGGCCGTCGGAGCCGACCATGGCGCTGGGGTGAGCCAGGACGCGGCGCACATCGGCTTCATCCATCTGGAAATAGATGGCGCCGGCGGGCATCAGCCGCTGGGCGGCGTGGTGAATATCGCTATCCCAGGCGGCGGCGATTTCCAGCAGGGTTTTGCCCGCCATTTCCGGGTGCGGCGTGGACCAGGTGATCAAAATGTCGTAGTCCGCCGTAACCTGCTGCGGATCGAGGTTGGAGGAGCCGGCGCGGTACGGGTAGAGATCGCAACTGATATCCTGGCGTTGCTGATACTTCTCTATCAGCGCCAGCGTTTCTACCGTGCGCCCCCAGTTTTTGGCGCCCGCGCACTTATGGTGGGAGATCTGCACCGGCACCCGGGCGTGACGGCCGACGTGAAATGCCTCATGCATGGCGTCGATGATCCCGTCATATTCGGTGCGCATATGCGTGGTGTAGATGCCCTGATGCTCGGCCAGCAGCTCCGCCAGCGCGCAGATCTCTTCCGTTGAGGCGTTAACGGCGTTGCCGTAGGAGAGGCCGGTGCTCAGCCCCAGCGCACCCTGCTGCAGCGCCTGCCGCAGAACGGCGCGCATGGCATCGATATCGGCGCTCTGCGCCGGTTCGTCCAGGGACGCCACAGCGTTGTTGCGCAGCGTGGTGTGGCCGATCAGCGTGGCGACGTTCACCGAGGGCATGACCTCATCCACGGTGCGGCGATAGCTGGCCAGATCCGGGTAACGGAACTCCGCCAGCTCCCCCAGCAGGTTGAGCGGGTCGGGCACTTCGTCTTTCATCTGCGCGCAGGCGGCGCTGATGCCGCAGTTGCCGACGATGATACTGGTGACGCCCTGCGAGGTTTTCTCGATATAGTCCGGGTGCTTGATCACGATCAGATCGTCATGGGTATGAACGTCGATAAACCCGGGAGCCAGCACCCGGCCGCGGCAGTCCAGCGTAACCGCCGCGTCCTCATCAATGGCCGGCGCGATGCGGGTGATGCGATCGTCGCTGACGGCCACGTCGGCGGTGTAGCCGTCACCGCCGGAGCCGTCGATCACGGTGGCGTTTTTAAACAGGTAGTGATGTTTCATAGCGATACCTTTAAGCGTTCTGGTTGGCATGGGAGCGGTAGGCCGCCGCAAAGGCCTGCGCCTGCGCCGCGGTGCGGGCCGGCGTTTGTCCTGCGCGGTACAGATCGTTGCCGAGGCCGGCGCCGCTGCAGCCCGCCAGCAGGTAGGCGCCGAGCGTTTCCGGCGTGACGCCGCCGACGGCGTAGAGGGCGATATCTTCAGGCAGCACCGATTTCAGCGCGCGTACATAGCCGGGGCCGAACTGGCCGGCGGGGAACAGTTTGATTTGCCGGGCGCCGGCCTCGATGGCATTGAAGGCCTCCGTCGGCGTCGCGCAGCCCGGCAGCGCCGGCATGGCGTGGTGCAGCGCCCGGCGGATCACCGCAGGCTGCGTTGCCGGCGTCACAATAAACTGGCAGCCCGCCGCCGCCAGCTGGTCGACGTCGGCGACGTTTACCACCGTGCCGGCGCCGATCAGCGCTTGTCCGCCATAGCGTTGGGCCGCGTGGGCAATGCTGGTCTGCCATGACGGCGAGTTCAGCGGGATTTCAATCGCCTCAAAGCCGGCCTCAATCAGGACCGGGATGTGGTCGTCGACTTCATCGGGCGTAATGCCGCGCAGGATGGCGACCAGCGGTAGCGTAAGGTGCATTTTCATCGTGAATCTCCGGATGAGACGGCGTCGGACGGCGACGCGTACGGCGTTGCCGCCTGACGCATGATGATTTCCATCACGCGGATAGCGCCGATGCAGGACAGCGGCCGGGCGGGATCTTCGTCAACCAGCAGCGCGTCGGCGGTGAAAAAGGGATCGGCGGCGATCAGCGCGGCCAGCGCCTGTTGCAGGATCGGTTTGCCGCTGATGACCACGCGGGTCTCCGGCGTCAGCGTCAGCGCTCGGCTCTGTTTCATCGCCTGGATATCGGCGCAGAGCGTAACGCCCAGCAGATAGCTGGCTTTCTGGTCGTGGCTGGCGGCGGTAAACAGATCCAGCAGCCGCACGGAGAAGCAGGCGCGCGAAAGGCCGGTGCGCCGGCAGGCGTCGGCGCCCTGCAGCAGATAGTCGAGCTCCAGGCGGGCGGCGAACTGTCGATCCAGCGAGCCGGCCAGCAGGGAGTGGTGGGTGAGCGCATCCAGTAACTCGCCGGCCATGGTGGTGGCGCAGGCGGCAATGCGCTGCTGTCGATCGATACTGACGAACTTCGAGTGTGAGCCGGGCAGTACGATCACCGCCGGGCCGGGCACGGCCTGTAATGCCAGCAGGCCGAAGGTTTCCACTTCTTCGCCGCGCATCACGTCCATCATATCGAGGTTGGTGAGGTTCACCGTCGGCAGGGCGTTTTTGACGCCGGGAATAAACCAGATCGGCTGCGGAGCGATGGCCGGAATATGGCGCGCTACCGCGCCGTTCGCCAGCTGTTCAACGCTGACCGGCGCGCTCAGGTGGGGAAGCGGGCAGAGCCCGACATCGGCGGTGATCATGCCGGACGCCACGATCGCGCAGCGATCGAGCGTACAGCCCTCAGCCTGCGCCAGCGCGCGATCCAGGGCATCCTTAATCCCGGCGGTGAGCGTCGCCTGGCTGCCGGTTTTGGCGCTGTCGCGCACCCCGACCGCCGCGCAGGCGTCGGCGATGATCCTTTTATCTTGCCAGATACGCACCCGGGTATTGGTGGTACCGGAATCGATGGTGACGATGAACATATCGTTTCCTTAGTAACTAAAATTTCGGAACGTCATTCCTTTTATTTAGGCTATTTTTTATAAATAGGAATGTCATTCCGTTTTTTATCAATTGGTGAAGGGGGTCACAAACTGCGGGCGGGGAAAGACGAAGCAAGATATTCAATGCACTGAAAACAAACGAATTTTGTAGGATGTGGCATTGCGGCTACAATAACGGGAAATTTTCGAATGGGGGTAACAGGATGTCAGGTGGCGAGAGCACGAATGCTTCCAGCATTGATAAGGTTTTAACGCTGTTGGAAGAAATTGGAGACCACCCCGAAGGCATATCGCTGGCGGCGCTGGTCAAGCGCACCGGGATAGCGAAAACGACCGGATTCCGTATCCTGGAAACCCTCAAGGAGCGGCAGTATGTGATGCTGGACAGCGCGACGGAGCGCTATCATCTGGATCTGAAAAGCCTGGAGCTGGGGATTAAAGGATTAATGAATGTGAACCTGGTTGAGGTTTCCATTCCGTATCTGAAGAAGCTTTCCGCCAAAAGTGAAGAAACCTGTTTTCTGGGGGTCTACAACGAAGGCCACGTGGTCTACCTGTATAAAAGCGAAGGGACGCTCTCCATCCAGACCAACGCGCAGCTGGGCGCGCGCCTGCCGGCCTACTGCACCGGAATTGGCAAGGCGCTGCTGGCCTTCCAGCCGCAGGAAGAGATCGACCGCGTACTGAGCAAACCGCTGACGGCGTTTACCGAGAAAACGCTGGTTGACCGAGTGGCGCTGTATGAGGTGCTGGCGGATATTCGCCTGAAAGGCTACTCACTCGACAATGAAGAGAACGAAGAGGGCCTGACCTGCGTGGCGCGCCCGATCTTCAACTATACCGGCAGCGTGGTCGGCGCGCTGAGCGTCGCCGGGCCGACGCACCGTATGCAGCGTAAAATCGAGCGGGTTAACCAGGAGCTGGAGCAGGTGTGCTCACTGATTTCCCGCCGTCTGGGCTATCTGGGGAAATAGTTTTTCCCGGCGCGGCTAACGTCGTGCCGTTTGCCAGAGGGGGGGCGGCATGGTTAACGGGAACGCCCGGCAGGGCGCGCTTAATCATGCCGGTGGCCGCGGCTCAGGCGGCAAAAACTACCGTTTGCGCAATATTTGTACATACTGTGTAAAGCCGGGGAAGCGTTTCCCGGACGCGTGCTGAAGGCCAGCCGGCGCTTCACGCGTTAGTTATCCGGTTGTCTAACATAAGGATTGCGCTATGCGTTGGCCTCAGCACGCTTTGGTAATCTGCACCGCCGCGATGTTATCCCTTCTCACATTTTCCGCTCATGCACACGGCGATAAGCGCAGCGGTGTCGAAACTGAAACGCTGCTGGAATCGGAACACGCCTGGGACGGTACGCAGTATTCCGCCTATCCACAGGGTACCCCGCAGCTGTCGGTGCTGAAGATCACCATCGCCCCCAACAGCAGTCTGGCCTGGCACCAGCACCCGATCCCGAATGCCGTCTATGTGCAGAGCGGCGTGCTGACGGTGAAGAAGAAATCCAACGGAGAAACACGGCAGGTCACCGCTGGTCAGGTGCTGCCCGAAATGGTGGATACTGCCCATCGCGGCTATACCGGCAACGAGGGCGCGGTGCTGATTGCGTTTTACGCCGGTAAGAAGGGTGTGCCGCTGTCGGAGCCGACGGGGGAGAGGTGAGCGGGGAGGCAGTTGATATTTGACGTCGAGGATGGGAAAGTGTCAGAAGTGGACGTATGTCTTCCCCGTATCATTCCAAGCATATCATGCATCCGCAGGCTCTAATCCCGGAATAGGCAGCAAAGATTGTCAGAGCTTCGGTTCGAAGCCCTTTGTATAGTCGATAGACGACTTAGCTAAAATTGCAGTAAATTACCGTGCTCAAGGAGCAGATGGCGCGCGACGATGTTAGTTTCGTAATTGTTACGTTTTGGTGTATTGAAAAGCAGGATAAAATGAGAAGAAATCTTCAGTATATGTGTTGGCTACTAGGGGCATTCGTGAGTGGCGCATCAGCAGAGCAATACGGTACTCCTCTATCAAGTTGCCTCAATGACCAAACCATCCCGTTTATTAACACAGATAAACCCGCAGTTGAGATAGTTGATACTGCGTACGAGCAGTGCAATAAAGAGAATCTAAAATGGAAAGAAGAGCGTAAACCATTATCTCCTGAAATAGTTGCCAAACAGGATGGGGAACTTCATGACTTTTATGTGCGTATGATTGAAATAAGGCGTAAAGCCGCAGATAAAGCAAAGTGACTATAGTTTTTCTTCTCATTATGATAGAAGGTGAGACAGGAACTTTGCTGAATAAACGAAAGTTTGGCTGAAGTGCAAGTTTACAGTAAAGATGATTAGGTTTGAAAACATAAACACACCAACATTATAAAAGGGATGCAATTGTGTTGAAAAAATTAGTAACGGGACAACTAAGTTTGCCAATGACGTTCTGGGGGGGGGGTTGCGGAGGTCTGTTTATCGGTCTTATTGGTCTGGCAGGCATACATACAGGCCATACGGCAATGGTGCCGTTGTCTTACATACTTAAAACGGTTCTTTTCGGCGCGGTTCTTTCCGGTATTACGTCCATCCTTCGTAGAAAAATCACAGTGCTTGGTGCTCTTGCATTTTTTGTTGTCTTGATTCAGCTGATAATGAGCATCGTAATGATTTTAGGGCTTTCCTCATTGCTGTTTACGTAATTGAGTTAGAAATGAAAAGTATTTTCAAGGGAATAGACTACGGATTTGGCAGGTCTGTTATCACTCAGGAGGGGAATAATAATGGTACAGAGGGTGGGAGCTGGCTATTGCCCTGTTTCGGGGGAAGGAACCACTCCTATTATAGGGGGGAATAGACGTTTCATTGATAGATAACTACAGTATGCTCGGTGATTCTTCGGGCCAGGAGTGCAACTCTTACCATTTTCTCCGGTCCACACCGGTCCACTATATCCACCACATCCCCCAAAGCAAAAAGCCCGCTTAAGTTTCCTTAAGCGGGCTTCTCTAAATATGGCTCCTCTGACTGGACTCGAACCAGTGACATACGGATTAACAGTCCGCCGTTCTACCGACTGAACTACAGAGGAATCGTGTGAACGGGGCGAATCATAGCGAGCCGCCGCGGGCATGTCAAAGGGGGATTACGCATTCTGTGACTGTTTGCTTACAGAATGCGCAATTGCTTGAGTTTTTTGCAGATTTAGCATATTTCACCGCCAAAAGTCTTGCCCTGTCGCGGGGAGGAGGGCGTCAGGCGACGGCGACGCCGCGATAAATCCGCTGCGGGCGGCCGACCTTGCCGTAAACCATCTCCGCCGTCAGCTGCTGGTGCGCGCTGCAAAACTCCAGGTAGCGGCGGGCGGTGGTGCGGCTCAGCCCCAGCTGCTGCGCCACGCTTTCGGCGGTGTGGCGCGCGGCCGGGTCGCTGAACAGCTCGCGCACCTTGCCCAGCGTCAGCGCGTCGATGCCCGCCGGCAGCGCCGCCTGCCGCTCGCTGCGGGCGTAGGTGTTGAACATCTCGTCGATGCGCTGCTGGCTGACGCGGGTTTTTCCCTTCAGCGCCTGCCGCCGCTGGCTGAAGCGCTGCAGGGTCTGCGCCAGCCGGTCATAGGCCAGCGGCTTAATCAGATAGTCGAATACCCCGTAGCGCAGCGCTTCGGCCACCGTATCCATATCGCTGGCGGCGGTGATAAACACGATGCCGCCGCCGTAGCCCTGCAGCGTCAGCTCACGCAGCAGCTCAATGCCGCGGCCGTCGGGCAGGAAGTTATCCAGCAGGATCAGGTCGGGCTTAAAGCGCTCGCACATCGCGCGCGCCTGCGCCAGGTTGCCCGCCAGCCACATCTGCCGGCAGTTGCCGTGCTGCCTGATAAACTCGGC
Source organism: Serratia rubidaea (assembly GCF_016026735.1). Lineage (NCBI taxonomy): Bacteria > Pseudomonadati > Pseudomonadota > Gammaproteobacteria > Enterobacterales > Yersiniaceae > Serratia > Serratia rubidaea. The sequence continues at coordinate 4,718,479 of NZ_CP065640.1, read as the reverse complement.
GTGCATCTCCGCCAGCGGCGTTTCGTCCTCAACGATTAAGATATTCAGCCATTCCATATGCTTCCCCCGATGAAATAACGCGTTAGCTGAAGGTAATAGATCTTCGGCCATCGGGTTACCGCGTCAGATCAATAAAAACGATAAAAATAATTAAGTAAATAAAAATCATTAAATAACTTATTAATCGCCAACGCTTTGTGAATTAGGTCAATTATTACCGCAATATTTCCCTTTACCATAATTTCCAGCTTACCTCTTTGTTGTTATATCCGGCATAACCTGATGGTTTTTAAGTTGTTATTTGGCCGTTATTGTTAATTCAAACCGGGTTTTGTATTTAAATTGTTATATTAGCGAGCGAGTTATGTTGGCGGGCGCCATATTTAATCGAGTCTACAGAACGGAGCATCAGGCCATTGCCGATATTCGCGCATTTCTGCGCGCCAATGAGCTGAATATGGATACGACGGTGGAAGTTTTTATTACCGTTACGCAGAACGATAAATTGGTGGCCTGCGGCGGCATCGCCGGCAATATTATTAAATGCGTCGCCATCAGTCCGCAGCTGCGCGGCGCCGGGCTGGCGCTGTCGCTGGCGACCGAGCTGGTCAATCTGGCGTACGAACGTCATCACAGCCAGCTGTTTATCTATACCAAAACGCAAAACGCCGACCTGTTCCGCCAGTGCGGCTTTTACCCGATCGCCGACGTGCCGGGCATTGTGGTGCTGATGGAGAACAGCCCGTGCCGCCTGCAGCGCTATGCGGCGCGGCTGGCGACACAGCGCCGGCCGGGCGGCGTGATCGGCAGCATCGTGATGAACGCCAACCCGTTCACCCGTGGCCACCAGTATCTGATTCGCCGCGCCGCCGCGCAGTGCGACTGGCTGCACCTGTTTCTGGTGCGCGAAGACACCTCGCGTTTTCCCTATGAAGACCGGCGTCGGCTGGTGATGCAGGGCAGCCGCGACATCGCCAACCTGACGGTGCATGAAGGCTCGCAGTATGTGATCTCGCGCGCCACCTTTCCCTGTTACTTCATCAAGGAGCAGGGCGTGGCCGACGACTGCTACACCGAAATCGATTTAAAAATCTTCCGCCAGTATCTGGCGCCGGCGCTGGGCATTACCCACCGCTTTGTCGGCAATGAACCCTTCTGCGCCGTGACGGCGAAATATAACCGCGATATGCGCCACTGGCTGGAAACGCCGGCGCTGCCCAGTCCGCCGATCCAGCTGGTGGAGATTGAACGCCTGCAGTATCAGGGCACCGCCATCTCCGCCTCCTGGGTGCGCAAACTGCTGGCCGCCGGCGATTTCCACGCCGCCGCACCGCTGGTGCCGGAAGACACCCTTTACTACCTGCAGGATCTGCAGGCGCGACGCCAGGCTCACGCGGCGTCGCCGGAATTTGAGTCCGCACAATCAGGTGAATGATGAAGATAATCCGAGAAGCAATGGCCGGCACGCTGGAATCCAGCGATGTGATGGTGCGCATCGCGCCCGGCGACGGCCCGCAGCATGACCTGCTGATTGCCAGCAGCGTAGAGAAACAGTTCGGCGCGGCGATCCGCCGCACGCTGCTGCAGGTGTTGAACCAGTACGGCGTCGAGCCGGTGCAGGTGATGGTTGACGATAAGGGCGCGCTGGACTGCGTGCTGCGCGCCCGGCTGGAAACCGCGCTGATGCGCGCCAGCGACGGCGGCCAGCTGCCCTGGGAGGTGAACGATGAAAACGCTGAATAAATCCCGTCCGCGCCGCAGCATGCTGTTCGTGCCGGGGGCCAACGCGGCGATGGTCAGCAACGCCTTTATCTATCAGGCCGATGCGCTGATGTTCGATCTGGAAGACTCGGTGATCCTGCGGGAAAAAGACGCGGCGCGCCGGCTGGTGTACCACGCGCTGCAGCACCCGCTGTATCAGGAGGTGGAAACCATCGTGCGGGTCAACGCGCTGGACTCTGCCTACGGCCTGGCGGATCTGCAGGCGGTGGTGCGCGGCGGCGCCGACGTGGTGCGGCTGCCGAAAACCGACAGCGCGCAGGACGTGCTGGATATGGCGGATGAAATCGACGCCATCGAACGCGCGTGCGGCCGGCCGCAGGGCAGCACCGGCCTGCTGGCGGCGATTGAGTCGGCGGCGGGCATCACCAACGCCGTCGCCATCGCCCAGGCGTCGCCGCGCCTGATCGGCATCGCGCTCGGCGCAGAGGATTACGTGCGCAACCTGCGCACCGAACGTTCGCCGGAGGGGATTGAGCTGCTGTTCGCCCGCTGCTCGATTCTGCAGGCGGCCAGGGCGGCCGGCATTCAGGCGTTCGACACCGTCTATTCCGATGCCAACAACGAGGCCGGTTTCCTGCAGGAGGCGGCGCTGATCAAACAGCTGGGCTTCGACGGCAAATCGCTGATCAACCCGCGGCAGATTGAGCTGCTGCACAACCTGTACGCGCCAAGCGCCAAAGAGGTGGCGCATGCCGAGCGGGTGGTGCAGGCCGCCGAGGCGGCGGCGCGCGAAGGGCTCGGCGTGGTGTCGCTGAACGGCAAAATGGTCGACAGCCCGGTGATTGAGCGGGCGCGTCTGGTGCTGCAGCGCGCGGCGCTGTCCGGCATTCGTGAAGAAGCAGCGCACAGCGGGGAGGCGCAATGAAACGTCAACAGTGTCCGGTCGATCTGCATCAGCTGGCCGGCTATCAGGAGAGTTCAAAAGCCAACCGGCAGGCGGCCAGACCGCGCGACAGAAAGCGCTGCGACTCATTGCAGGAGGCGGTGCGCCGCAGCGGCCTGCAGGACGGTATGACCATCTCGTTCCACCACGCGTTCCGCGGCGGCGATCTGGCGCTGAACCAGGTGATGGCGACGCTGGCGGCGATGGGCTTTCGCAACCTGACGCTGGCTTCCAGCTCGCTCAGCGAGTGCCATGCGCCGCTGGTGGAGCATATCCGCCACGGCGTGGTCAGCCGCATCTACACCTCCGGCCTGCGCGGCCCGCTGGCGGAAGAGATTTCACGCGGCCTGCTGGCGCAGCCGGTGCAGATCCACTCCCACGGCGGGCGGGTCAACCTGATTGAATCCGGCGAGCTGCATATCGACGTCGCGTTCCTCGGCGTGCCGGCCTGCGATGAGTTCGGCAACGCCAACGGCTACAGCGGCGACGCCTGCTGCGGTTCGCTCGGCTACGCCAAAGTGGACGCGCAGCATGCCGACACCGTGGTGCTGCTGACCGAAACGCTGGCGCCGTACCCGCACCATCCCGCCAGCCTGGCGCAGGATCGGGTCGATCTGATCGTACAGCTGGAGCGGGTCGGCGACGCCGACAAGATCGGCGCCGACGCCACCCGCATGACCTCCAACCCGCGCGAGCTGCTGATCGCCCGCCGCGCCGCCGAGGTGATCGCCGCCTCCGGCTACTTCAGCGAGGGCTTTTCGCTGCAGACCGGCACCGGCGGCGCGTCGCTGGCGGTGACGCGCTTTCTGGAGGACAAGATGCGCGCCCGCGGCGTACGCGCCGGCTTTGCGCTCGGCGGCATCACCTCCACCATGGTGGATCTGCACGAGAAGGGGCTGATCGGCAAACTGCTGGACGTGCAGAGCTTTGACCGCGCTGCGGCCGGTTCGCTGGCGCGTAACCCGCAGCATATCGAAATCAGCGCCAATCAGTACGCCAACCTGACCTCGAAAGGGGCGGCGGTGGATCGGCTCGACGTGGTGGTGTTGAGCGCGCTGGAGATTGACACCGGTTTTAACGTCAACGTGCTGACCGGTTCCGACGGCGTGCTGCGCGGCGCCTCCGGCGGCCACTGCGACACCGCCGACGCTGCGCGGCTGGCGATTATCGTCGCGCCGCTGGTGCGCGGTCGCATCCCGACGCTGGTGGATAAGGTGACCACCCGCGTTACGCCGGGCTCCAGCATCGACATTCTGGTTACCGATCACGGGATTGCCGTCAACCCGGCCCGCCCGGAACTGGCGCAGCGGCTGCGTGACGCCGGACTGGCGGTGGTCGATATCGGCTGGCTGCGCCAGCGCGCCCTGACGCTGACCGGTGAGCCGCAGCCGATCGCCTTCAGCGACAGGGTGGTGGCGGTGGTGCGCTACCGCGACGGCTCGGTGATTGACGTGGTGCGTCAGGTGGCGGAGTAGCGTATGACGACTCTGCATCCCGAACGGGCCGCCAACCGCGCCGTCGGCCTGACGGAACTGCTCGCCGCCCGCGAGCAGCGGCGCGACCGCCAGCAGGCCTGGCTGGCGCGCCACCCGACGACGCTGGTGGTGCTGACGCCGCTGGCGCCCGGCGCGCTGAAGGACAGCCCGCTGACGCGGCGCATCTTTAACCTCGGCTGGCAGGCGCTGCGCAACGAGCAACGGCGGCAGGGCTGGCATTGCCTGCGCGCCGAGGCGCTGGGACTGCCCGCCGGCGGCGAAGGTTTTATCTCGCTGCAGGCCGCCGCGCCGCAGGTGAAGCAGTGCTGCATCCGGCTGGAGGAGACGCATCCCGCCGGGCGGCTGTGGGATATCGACGTGCTGGACGCGCAGGGGCGTATTTTGTCGCGTGATGACTGCGGGCTGCCCGCCCGGCGCTGCCTGCTGTGCGACCAGCCGGCGCGCCTCTGCGCACGGCAGCGGCGTCACGACGTCGGGCAGCTGCTGGCCGCCATGGAGGAGACGCTCAATGCTGCGCTCGCTGCCCGCTAGCTGCGCCTGTTTGCCGCCGCCATCGGCGGACGAGCGGTGTTTTGCCCTGCATGCCTACCGCGCCTTGCTGAGTGAGGTCAACCTGACGCCGAAGCCCGGCCTGGTGGATCGTGACAACAACGGCGCGCACCGGGATATGCATATCGGCCACTTCTACCGCAGCGCGCGCGCCATCGGCGTCTGGCTGCCGCGCTTTATCCGTCAGGGGCGGCAGGATGCGGCGCTGCCGGCCGATCGCGTGCTGGCGCGGCTGCGGCCGCTCGGTCTGGCCTGCGAAAACCAGATGTTCCGCGCCACCGGCGGCGTCAACACCCACAAGGGCAGCGTATTTGCGCTGGGGCTGCTGTGCTGCGCGTTCGGTCGTCTGCCGCCGTCGGGGCGTACGCCTGCCGCGCTGTGTGCGGAAGTGGCGGCCATCTGTCGGGGGCTGACGGCGCGTGAGCTGCGGCGCAACAACGCCGGACAGACCGCCGGCCAGCGGCTGTACCGCCGGTATGGTCTTGGCGGCGCGCGCGGCGAGGCCGAAGCGGGCTTCCCGCTGGTGCTGCACGGCGCATTGCCGCGCTATCTGCGGCGGCTGCGGCAGGGCGATGACGCGCAGAGCGCGCTGCAGGACTGCCTGCTGTGGCTGATGGCGCACAACGACGATACCAATGTCGCCGCGCGCGGCGGCATGGAAGGGCTGCGCTGGCTGCAGCAGCGGGCGTCGCAGCTGCTGGCGCAGGGCGGCGCCGGCGGCAGCGAGGGCAACGCGCGACTGCGCCGGTTTGACGCCGAGTGCATTGCCCGCCATCTCAGCCCCGGCGGCAGCGCCGATTTACTGATGATCACCTGGCTGTTGGCGCAGATGCCGCCGGCGGCCTCACAGGAATAATAATGCTGCGTTCAGGAGAACCTCTATGAGTCCGTTGAAACAAAAATTCGCCAAGGCGCTGGCGCCGCTGGTGGTATTGGCGGTGCTGCTGCTGATCCCGGCGCCGGACGGCATGCCGCCGCAGGCGTGGCGCTACTTCGCCATTTTTGTCGCCATGATTGTCGGCATGATCCTGGAGCCGATCCCGGCGACCGCCATCAGCTTTATCGCGGTGACGGTGGGGGTGCTGGGAGCGCCCTGGGTGCTGTTCAGCCCGCAGGAGCTGGCCGAGCCGGGCTTTAAGGCCGGTAAAGAGGCGCTGAAGTGGGGGCTGGCCGGTTTTTCCAGCACCACGGTGTGGCTGGTGTTCGGCGCGTTTATCTTTGCCCTCGGTTACGAGGTCACGGGGCTGGGGCGGCGCATCGCGCTGTTTCTGGTGAAGTTTATGGGCAAGCGGACGCTGACGCTCGGCTACGCGGTGGTGATTATCGATATCCTGCTGGCGCCGTTCACCCCGTCCAACACCGCGCGCACCGGCGGCACCGTGTTCCCGGTGGTGAAAAACCTGCCGCCGCTGTTTGACTCGTTCCCCAACGACCCGTCGTCGCGGCGCATCGGCGGCTACCTGATGTGGATGATGGTGGTCGGCACCAGCATCAGTTCGTCGATGTTTGTCACCGGCGCGGCGCCGAACGTGCTGGGGATTGAGTTTGTCAGCAAGATCGCCGGCGTGCATATCAGCTGGATGCAGTGGTTTATGGCGTTCCTGCCGGTAGGGCTGGTGCTGCTGATTATCGCGCCGCTGCTCTCCTATTACCTGTACAAGCCGGGCGTCACCCACAGCAGCGAGGTGGCCGGCTGGGCCGACGGCGCGCTGGCGGAGATGGGTAAGCTGAGCCGTCAGGAGTACACCCTGATCGGCCTGGTGCTGCTCAGCCTGTGCCTGTGGGTGTTCGGCGGTAAAGTGGTGAACGCCACCGCGGTGTGCCTGCTGGCGGTGTCGCTGATGCTGGCGCTGCACGTGGTGTCATGGAAGGCGATCACCCAATACTCCAGCGCCTGGAACACGCTGGTGAATCTGGCGACGCTGGTGGTGATGGCCAACGGCCTGACGCGCTCCGGCTTTATCGACTGGTTCGCCACCACCATGAGCACCCACCTGAGCGACTTCTCGCCGACGATGACCGTGGTGGCGCTGGTGCTGGTGTTCTACTTCGCCCACTACCTGTTTGCCAGCCTGTCGGCCCACACCGCCACCATGCTGCCGGTGATCCTGGCGGTGGGCAAGGGGCTGCCGGGCGTGCCGATGGAGCAGCTGTCGATTCTGCTGGTGCTGTCGATCGGCCTGATGGGCGTGCTGACGCCGTACGCCACCGGCCCGGGGGTGATTATCTACGGCTGCGGCTACGTGAAGTCGAAGGACTACTGGCGGCTGGGGGCGATCCTCGGCGTGCTGTATATCGCCGCCTTGCTGCTGATCGGCTGGCCGATCCTCAGCCTGTGGTATTAAACCTTCTTTCGGCGGCCCGTTAGGGGGCCGCCGCTCTGCATTGCGCCGCGCGTGATAATCCTCACACCTTTTCTTGCCGAACCCCGCCATGATGTCTGGTCAGGCTAACTGACTAAAAACACACACAACAGGGACCCTTAGCGATGAAGAAAAACAAGATACTGCTCTGCCTGCCGCTGCTGTTTTCCGCCTCTGCGCTGGCGGAAACCGCCGACTATCAGCTGGAGCAGGTGCTGGTGATGAGCCGCCACAACCTGCGCGCGCCGCTGGCCAATAACGGCAGCGTGCTGGCCAACTCGACGCCGCAGGCCTGGCCGCAGTGGGATACGCCGGGCGGCGAGCTGACCACCAAGGGCGGGGTGCTGGAAGTGTATATGGGGCACTACTTTAACGCCTGGCTGAAGCAGGCCGGCCTGCTGCCGCAGCAGGGCTGCCCGACGGCGGACAGCGTCTACGTCTACGCCAACAGCCTGCAGCGCACGGTAGCCACCGCGCAGTTCTTTACCAACGGCGCGTTCCCGGGCTGTGACGTGGCGGTGCACCATCAGGAAAAAATGGGGACCATGGACCCGACCTTTAACCCGATCATCACCGATAACAGCGAGACGTTTAACCAGCAGGCGCTGAAGGCGATGAACGACAAGCTGCACTCGCTGCAGCTGGATGCCGCCTACCGGCAGCTGGCGCAGATCACCGACTACGCCGACTCCAGCGCCTGTAAAACCGACAAACAGTGCGACCTGACCGCGGCAACCAGCACCATGAGCGCGGTGCCGGGCAAGGAGCCGGGCGTCGCCGGCCCGCTGCGGGTGGGCAACTCGCTGGTGGACGCCTTTATGCTGCAGTATTACGAAGGCTTCCCGGCCGACCAGGTGGCGTGGGGCAAGGTGAAAACGCCGGAGCAGTGGCGGCAGCTGGCGCAGCTGAAAGACGGCTATCAGGATTCGCTGTTCACCTCGACGGTGGTGGCGCAGAACGTCGCCAAGCCGCTGCTGAGCTACATCAACGGGGCGCTGATCGGCAAGGCGAAGGGCGAAGCGCCGAAGCTGACGGTGCTGGTGGGGCATGACTCCAACATCGCCTCGCTGCTGTCGGCGATGCGCTTCAAGCCTTATCAGCTGCCGCAGCAGTATGAAAAAACGCCGATCGGCGGCAAGCTGGTGTTCCAGCGCTGGCACGATAAGCAGGGCGATCGCGACCTGCTGAAGATTGAGTATGTCTATCAGTCCACCGAGCAGCTGCGCAACGCCGACAAGCTGACGCTGCAGCATCCGCCGCAGCGGGTGACGATGGCGCTGGAAGGCTGCCCGATCGATAAAAACGGCTTCTGCAGCTGGAGCGATTTCGAAAAAGCGATGAAAACGATGCTGTAACGGCTATTGCCCCTTTCTCCGGTGAGAGAGGGGCTGTACGCCCGCCCGTCACTCGCATTACACTGCTCCCAGTCGATCCTAAACTGCGGAACCGCCGTGCTCACTACGTTTCTTACCGATATCTGCTGGCTGCCGGTCAGCGACTTTCCCGGCCGGGTTATCCGCGGCCGTTTCAGCCTGACGGCCTACCATGACGCGCTGTGGCAACAGGCGGCGCTGCCGTTCCCTGACCATCTGTCCGCGGCGGTGGCGAAGCGCCGGGCGGAGTATCTGGCCGGACGCCTGCTGGCGCGCCAGGCGCTGGAGGCGCTGGGGCATCCGCAGCAGCTGGTGGCGCGCGGCGCCGATCGCGCGCCGGTCTGGCCGGTCGGCATTGCCGGCGCGCTGAGCCACAACGCGGATACCGCGCTGTGCGCCGTGGCGCCGGCGACCCGCGGCGGCGGCGTCGGGCTGGATGTGGAAACGCAGATGCCGGCGCAGCGCGCCGAGCAGCTGTGGAGCGGGATCGTCAATCCGGCGGAGCAGGCGTGGCTGCGTCAGCAGCCGCTGTCGTTCAGCCTGGCGCTGACGCTGACGTTTTCCGCCAAAGAGAGCCTGTTCAAGGCGCTCTACCCGCAGGTGCGGCGCTACTTTGATTTTCTCGATGCGCACATCGTCGCGCTGGACCCGCAGGCGCAGACCTTTACGCTGGCGCTGCTGCAGGATTTAACGCCGCAGTGCCCGGCCGGGCGGCGTTTCAACGGGCGCTTTACGCTTGATGGTGACAACGTAACTACGTTTATTTTCTTCTGAATCAATCTATTAGACGGATATCTTCGCCGCTGACGGCGGCGCTGGACAAGCGCGTTTTCGCCGCTACAATAAATACTGGTTAAATAAACAGGTATCGGCGATGACGATCGATCTTTTTGAAGACGCGCTGCCGGCGCCGTGGCGCGAGGAGATCGCCCCCGGCGCGGTGGTGCTGCACGGTTTTGTGCGCGACCACGGCCCCGAGCTGCTGGCGGCGGTGCGCGGCGTGGTGGCGCAGGTGCCGTGGCGGCATCTGACCACGCCCGGCGGCTATACCATGTCGGTGGCGATGAGCTGGTGCGGCAACGGCTGGACCAGCGACAGCCGCGGCTACCGCTACGCCGAGCGCGACGCGCGCAGCGGCCGCCGCTGGCCGGCGATCCCGCCCATTTTGCTGGCGTTGGCGGACGAAGCCGCGCTGCAGGCCGGCTTTGGCCACTTTACGCCGGACTCCTGCCTGATCAACCGTTACGACCCCGGCAGCAAACTGTCGCTGCATCAGGACAAGGACGAGCGCGATTTCGGCGCGCCGATCGTCTCGGTATCGCTCGGGCTGCCGGCGGTGTTCCAGTTCGGCGGCCTGCAGCGCAGCGACCGGGCGCGGCGCATTCCGCTGGCGCACGGCGACGTGGTGGTGTGGGGCGGCCCGTCGCGGCTGTGCTTCCACGGCATTCTGCCGGTGAAGGAGGGCTACCACTCGCTGGTGGGGTCACAGCGCATCAATATCACTCTGCGCAAGGCGCTGTAAGCCGCGGCTGCTGCGCCAGGCAGGCGACCAGATGGTCGATAAACACCCGCAGCCGGGCGGGCAGGTGCGGCGTCGGCGCATACAGCAGCCACAGCCCGCCGCGATAATTACTGAGAAACTCCCACTCCGGCAGCACCTGCACCAGCTCGCCGTCCGCCAGCGCCTGCCGGGCGGTAAAGTACGGCAGGCTGCCGATGCCGATATGCTGCCTGACCGCATCCAGCCGCACGCCGGTGTGGTTGGCGGCATAGCGCCCGCGCACGTTGATCGTCTGCGTCCTGCCCGCGCGGCGGAAACGCCAGCGTGCGTCGTGCGGCGTCTCCCCCAGATAGATGCAGCTGTGCTGCGCCAGCTCCTGCGGCTGTTGCGGCGTGCCGTGCTGCACCAGATAGTGCGGCGTGGCGCACAGCAGGTGCTCAATCTCCATCAGCCTGCGGCCAATCAGGCCCGGCGACGGGCTGTCGGTGATGCGCAGCGCCAGATCCACGCCGTCGTCAATCAAATCCATATAGCGGTCTTCCAGCCGCAGGCGCACGTCCACCTTGGGGTAGCGCTGCAGAAAGGCCGGCATATGCGGATGCAGCACAAAGCGGCCGACCGCTTTCGGTACGCTGACGCTGACCAATCCTTCCGGTTCGGCATGGTTTTGCCCGCTGAGGCTGAGCACCGCCTCGGCCGCCGCCAGCATCTGCCGGCAGTACTGCAGGGCGCTCTCTCCCGGTTCGCTCAGGCGCAGTTTACGGGTGGTGCGGTGCAGCAGCCGCAGCCCCAGCGCCTGTTCCAGCTTGCTGACGCTGCGGCTGACGGCCGAAGGCGACGCGCCCAGCCGGCGGGCGGCGGCGGAGAAACTGCCGCTCTCGGCCACCTGGACGAATACGGCCATCTCGGCCAGTAATGCGGAGGCTTGATTTGTGATCACAGCGCAAAAGTCCATTCTTCTGGTAACGGATTATCCTCTGATTATGACATGAATATACTGTGTGCAGGGTGAATCAACCGGAGAATAAACGATGACCGAACGACGTTATTACTACAGCGATGAACTGCAGGGGCAGGCGCAGCTGTTGGATTGCCGGCCGCTGGAGGACGGTAACCATGCGCTTGTTCTGGACGGCACGCTGTTTCATCCGCAGGGCGGCGGCCAGCCGGCCGACGGCGGCAGCCTGAACGGCGAGCCGCTGCTGCGGCTGGTGCCGCACGGCGATGATATCCTGCACGTGGTGGCGCGGCCGCAGCCGCCGGGGCCGGTTACGCTGGCGGTTGACGGCCGGCTGCGCGCGCTGCATGCGCGCTGGCACTCCGCCGGCCATCTGATTGGCTATCTGGGGGAGACGCAGGGCTGGCGGCCGGTGAAGGCGCACCACTGGCCGGGTGAGGGACGTATTACCCTGGCGCCCGGCGACGGCGTCAGGGCGCTGGAGCAGGCGTGGCTGCAGCAGGCGATGAATACGCTGATCGCCGCCGACCTGCCGCGCCGTCAGCAGCAGGAAAACGGCGTGCGTCAGGTCGGCTTCGGCGATTTGCCGGCCTACGGCTGCGGCGGCACCCACGTGCGCTCGCTGGCCGAGCTGGGCGAGGTGACCATCAGCGCGCTGAAAATGAAAAAGGGTCAGCTGGTGGTGTACTACACGTTGTAGGCCGTCGGGCCGCCCGCCTTGTGCATTTTCTGCAAAAGGAATGCGATATTTGTTCGTTCAACCGCGCGCCGTTTTGGTTTGTTATCTAAGCGATAACTTACAGAAATATAAGGGCGGGTATGGTGAACTTTTCGGGCAAGATTTTAGCGCGGGGAATCGCGCTGACGCTGGGCGCCGCGGCGCTGAATGCGCCGGCAGGGGCGACGGTGCAGGGCGGCACGCTGGTGTATCTGGAGCAGCAGGCGCATACCAATCTTTATCCGCCGTCGGGCGGCTTTTACCCCAACGGCGGCATTCTCAACCAAATCACCGACAAACTGACCTACCAGAATCCGGACACGCTGGCGATCGAACCGTGGATCGCCGAGTCGTGGAGCAGCAACGCGGATAAAACCGAATATACCTTCAAGCTGCGGCCGGGCGTGACCTTCTCCGACGGTACGCCGCTGGACGCCAACGCGGTAGCGAAAAACTTCGACACCTACGGCCTGGGCAATGCGGCGCTGAAGCTGCCGGTTTCCGAAGTGATCAACAACTACGCCCGCAGCGAGGTGATCGATCCGCTGACGGTGAAGTTCTATTTCAAGCGGCCGTCGCCGGGCTTTCTGCAGGGCACGGCCACCATCGGCTCCGGGCTGGTGTCGCTCGGCACGCTGCAGCGCAGCTATGAGCAACTGGGCGATGCGCGCCATATCATCGGCTCCGGGCCGTTTGTGGTCAGCGATGAAAAACTGGGGCGCGAGGTGACGCTCAGCGCGCGTAAGGATTACCGCTGGGGGCCGCCGGCGTTGAAGCAGCAGGGGCGGGCCAACCTTGATCGGGTCAAGGTGATCGTCGCCGGTGAAGACAGCGTGCGCATCGGCGCGCTGCTGGCCGGCCAGGCCGACTTTATCCGTCAGATCCAGGCGTATGACGAACGGCCGACCCGGGAGCAGGGGTTTACGATTTATGCCGCGCCGACCCGCGGCGTCAACGACAGTCTGGCCTTCCGCCCGGATAACCCGTTGGTCAGCGATCTGCGGGTGCGCCGCGCGCTGCTGCACGCCACCGACAGCCAACAGATCGTCGCGACGCTGTTCTCCGCCAACTATCCGCCGGCAAAATCGGTGGTGGCGTCCGGCGCGCCCGGCTTTGTCGATCTCTCCTCCTCGCTGACCTTTGACCCGGCGCTGGCGAACCGGCTGCTGGACGAGGCGGGCTGGCGGCGCGGCGCCGACGGCCTGCGGGAGAAGGACGGCAAAGCATTACGCCTGACGGTGTATGAGTCGCTGCCGCAGCCGCAGAACAAGGCGGTGCTGCAGCTGGTTTCCCAACAGTGGGGCAAGGTGGGCGCGCGGCTGACGATCCTGCCGGGCGATGCCGGCAGCAAGGTGGCGGATAACCTCGACCCGCAGAAAACGCCGCTGGCGGTGATCGAGGTGGGGCGCGCCGACCCGGACGTGATTAAGAGCCAGTTTTATCCAGAGAACCGCGACGGTCTGCTGCAGCAGGGCGGCGCCGGTAAAAACAGCCGCTTCAGCGATGCGCGGCTGAATGCGCTGCTGCTGGGGATCGCCAGCGAAGTCGACGCGCCGCAGCGGCTGAAGATTGCCGCCGACGCCCAACGCTACCTGCTGGAGCAGGCCTATGTCATCCCGTTCTTTGAAGAGCCGCAGGTGTTTGCCGGCGCGCCGTATCTGCACGGCGTCAGCTTTGAGGCGGTGGGACGGCCGAGCTTTTACGGCGCGTGGCTGAATAAACGCTGAGGAGGCGAGATGAGCCGATATCTGAGCGGCCGCATCGGCCAGGCGCTGCTGGTGCTGTGGGCGGCGTTTACCCTGTCATTCCTGCTGCTGCAGGTGCTGCCGGGGGATGCGGTGCTGATCCAGTTCCAGAATCCGGAGATGGGCCTCAGCCCTGAACAGGTGGCGCAGCTGCGCGCCGCCTACGGCGCCGACTTGCCGCTGTGGCGGCAGTATCTGCATACGCTGGGCAATTTTTTACGCGGCGATATGGGGTATTCCCTGCAGGCCGGCGTTGCGGTCAGCGATCTGCTGGCGGCCAACCTGCCGGCGACGCTGCAGCTGGCGGCGCTGGGGTTGATGCTGGCGCTGCTGCTGGCGCTGGCTATCGCGCTGCTGGCCAACCTGACCGGTTTCGGCAGGCTGCGCGCGGCGCTGCAGGCGTTGCCGGCGCTGTTTGTCTCGGTGCCGACCTTCTGGCTGGGTATTGCGCTGATCCAGCTGTTCTCCTTCCGCCTGCGGCTGGTGCCGATTATCAACCCCGGCGAATGGCAGGGGCTGATACTGCCGCTGGTCACGCTGGCGCTGCCGATTTCCGCGCCGCTGGCGCAGATCCTGCTGCGCAGCATCGACCGGGTGCGCACCCAGCCGTTTGTCGCCGTCGCCCGCGCCAAGGGAGCCAGCGCGGGGCGGGTGTTGCTGCGCCATATTGCGCGCAACGCCATGCTGCCGACGCTGACCATCGCCGGCATGCTGTTTGGCGAGCTGATCGCCGGCGCGCTGGTGACCGAAACGGTGTTCGGCCGCAGCGGGCTGGGGCAGCTGACCCGGCAGGCGGTGGAGAATCAGGACGTGGCGGTGCTGCAGGCGATCGTAGTGATCTCGGCGGCGGCGTTCGTTGCGATCAACTTACTGGTGGATCTGCTGTATCCGCTGCTGGATCCGCGTCTGAATCACTATGCAGGAGCCGGAGTATGAGCACGCTTTTCTTTGATAAACCGGCGGACGGCGCCGGGGGACCACGCCGCCGCTACCTGCGGCTGCCGCTGTCGCTACTGCTGGCCTGGGCGGTGGTGATCGTGGCGGCGCTGTGGGCGCTGGCGCCGGGGCTGTTTACCGGCTATAGCGCGGTGGAGGGCATTGCCGGCGCGCACCGTCTGGCGCCGGGCGGCGAACACTGGCTCGGCACCGATCAGCTGGGGCGCGATCTGTATGCGCGCATGGTCTACGGCGCCGCCCAGACGCTGAGCGGCGCGCTGGTGGCGGTGACGGTGGGGCTGCTGGCGGGCAGCGCGCTGGGGATGACCGCCGGCGCGCTGGGCGGCGCGGCGGACGCGCTTATGATGCGTATCGTCGACGTGCTGCTGGCGATCCCCGGGCTGCTGCTGGCGCTCAGCGTGATTATCCTGCTGGGCTTCGGCACGGTGAACGCCGCCATCGCTGTCGGCATCACTTCGGTGGCCAACTTCGCCCGTCTGGCGCGCGTCGAGGTGGTGCGGGTGCGCCGCAGCGACTATGTCGAAGCGGCCTACGGCAGCGGCGGCACCTTCCGCGCGGTGCTGTGGCGGCATATTCTGCCGAACTCGCTGACCTCGGTGCTGGCGTTTTCGGCGCTGCAGTTCGGCAATGCGATCCTGGCGATCGCCACGCTGAGCTTCCTCGGCTACGGCGCGCCGCCGCCCACGCCGGAGTGGGGGCTGCTGATCGCCGAAGGGCGCAACTATCTGGCGACCGCCTGGTGGCTGACCACCTTTCCCGGCCTGGCGGTGATCGCCGTGGTGCTGGCGGCCAACCGCATCGGCCGGACAAACGGAGGACGCACGCTATGACGCTGCACAGCGCATTATTACAGACTGCTTCCGCGCCGCTGCTGGCGCTGTCCCGGGTCGCCATCGGCTATCAGGGGCGCGACGGGCACCGCCAGGTGGTTGATGACGTCTCCTTCAGCATTCAGCCGGGCGAAGTGGTGGCGTTGGTGGGGGAATCCGGCTCCGGCAAGACCACCACCGCTCAGGCGATCATGGGGCTGCTGGCGGAAAACGGCCGGCTGGAGCAGGGGGAGATCCGTTTTAACGGCGTCGATATCGCGCACTGGTCGTCGCGACGGATGGAGGCGCTGCGCGGCGCGCAGATCAGTCTGATCCCGCAGGACCCGGCCAGTTCGCTGAACCCGGTCAAAACCATCGGCGAGCAGGTGGCGGAAATTATTCAGATCCACCGCCGGCTGCCGGCGAAGCAGGTGCGCCAGCAGGTGGAGGCGCTGCTCGGCCGCGTCGGGCTGTCTCATCCGGCGCAGCGCGTGCATCAATACCCGCATCAGCTGTCCGGCGGCATGAAGCAGCGGGTGCTGATCGCTATCGCCATTGCGCTGCGGCCGGCGCTGATCATCGCCGATGAGGCGACCAGCGCGCTGGACGCCACGGTGCAAAAACGCATTCTCGATTTGATTGACGAACTGCGGCGCGAGTCCGGCACCGCGGTGCTGTTTGTCACGCACGATCTGGGCGTGGCGGCCGAACGCGCCGATCGCATTCTGGTGTTCCGCCACGGGCGGATCCAGGAGCAGGGCGCCGCCGAGGTGCTGTTGCGCCATCCCGCCCATGACTACACCCGCCGGCTGTTTGCCGATGCGCCGGCGCTGAGCAGCCGGCCGGCGCCGGTAAGCGATGGCCGGCGTGAGCCGACGATCGTGGTCAGCGGGCTGGTGAAGGATTTTCGCTTCGCCGGACGTCGGGGCGAGCCGTTTCGCGCCCTGGATCGGGTGTCGTTCAGCGTGGAGCAGGGCTGCACCCATGCGCTGGTGGGCGAGTCCGGCTCCGGCAAAACCACGCTGGCGCGCTGTCTGCTGGGCTTCGAGCGCCCGGATGCCGGCCAGATTAGCGTCGACGGCGTCGATCTGACCCGGCTGCGCGGCGAGGCGCTGCGGCAGTTCCGCCGCCGTATCCAACTGGTCTATCAAAATCCGTTTGGTTCGCTCGACCCGCGCCAGACGCTGTATCAGGCGATCGAGGAGCCGCTGCTGAACTATGCCGCGCCGGGCAAGGCGGAACGCTATCGCCGGGTGCGCGAGCTGTTCGACCGTGTGGCGCTGCCGGACGAGCTGCTTAACCGCCGGCCGCACGAGCTTTCCGGCGGCCAGCGTCAGCGGGTGGCGATCGCCCGGGCGCTGGTGCTGCAGCCGCGCGTGCTGGTGCTGGACGAGGCGACCTCGGCGCTGGACGTCACGGTGCAGGCGCAAATCTTACGCCTGCTGCAGACGCTGCAGCAGGAGCTGGGGCTGACCTATCTGTTTATTTCTCACGATCTGGCGACGGTGCGGCAGATCTCGCACGGCGTTTCGGTGCTGCAGCACGGGCGGCAGGTGGACTATGGCGCTACCGACGCGGTCTTTGCCCGGCCTGGCAGCGCGTACACCCGCCAGTTGCTGGATGCCATTCCCGGTCGCCATTTCCGCCGCGACTTTCAGCCTGTTAAGGATGCCTATGAGCAGTAAAAGACTTGGTTTTTTCACCCGCCTGCTGGACCGGGGCAGCGCGCAGGAACGCTACCGGCTGGCGCTGGAGCAGATCGTGCAGGCGGAGCGCGTCGGTTTTGACAGCGCCTGGGTGGCGCAGCACCACTTCCATGAGGACGAAGGCGGGCTGCCGGCGCCGCTGGTGTTTCTGACGCACGCCGCGGCGCATACCCGGCGTATTCGTCTGGGCACCGGGGTGATCACGCTGCCGATGGAGTCGCCGGTGCGGGTGGCGGAAGACGCCGCGGTGCTGGATCTGCTGTCCGGCGGGCGGCTGGAGGTGGGGCTGGCGGCGGGCGGCACGCCGTCGGCGTTCAGCGCCTTTGGTCTGGACGCCGGCCAGCGCAATGCGGCGTTCAGCGCGCATCTGCACACCCTGCTGCAGGCGTGGCGCGGTGAGCCGCTGGGCGACGAGGACAACCGGCTGTATCCCGCCGCACCGCAGCTTGCGCGCCGCGTGTGGCAGGCGACCTTTTCGGTGGCGGGCGGTGAGCGCGCCGGCCGGGCGGGCGACGGGCTGATGCTGTCGCGCACCCAGCCGCGCCCGGCGGACGCGCCGGATATGCCGCTGGACGCGCTGCAAAACCCGATTATCGACGCCTATCTGGCGGCGCTGCCGCCGGGCGTTGAGCCGCGCATTATGGGATCGCGCACCCTGTTTGTCTGTGAGGACAACGCCAGGGCGCGGGATTTCGCCGCGCAGGGACTGAGCCGCGGACTGGAGCGGCTGCGCGCGGCGGGGCACCGGCCGGCGGACGAGTCGCTGGACGGCCTGATCCGCGCCTTTGACGTGCACCTGGGCACGCCGGAGCGGGCGATTGCCTCGCTGCAGCAGGACAGCGCGCTGGCGCGGGTGACCGATCTGGCGTTTCAGGTGCATTCGATCGATCCGCCGCACCGCGAAATTTTACGCTCCATCGCGCTGATTGCGCGCGACGTCGCGCCGGCGCTGGGCTGGCGGCGGTCAGAACCGGCTGCGGCCGCACCATCTCATCAGACAGAGGAAAGGGTATGACGGACAGTAACGATCTGCTGGCAACGCTGGCGCAGGCGGAGCGTTCCGCCGAACTGACGCAGGCGCGCATTACGCGCCAGGGGGCGAGCGACGCGATTCAGGCCAGCTATCACGCCTTGTTTGACGCGGAAGAGGAGGATTTCCCGGCGGATGAGCGCGCGCTGTTGGCGCAACGCATCAGCGAATGGCATGGCGCGAGCGCGCTGGCGGCGCACTATGCGGCGCGGCAGCAGCGGCGTCCGGCTACCACGCCGCGGCTGAGCGCGGCGCTAGACCATGCGGAGCGGCTGGCGTTTAAGCTGGCCGAGGCCGCGCCGGAACATTTACAGGCGCTGCAGCAGGCGGGCTGGTCGCCTGCGGCGATAGTCACGCTGTCACAGCTGATCGCCTTTGTCAGTTTCCAGAGCCGTCTGCTGTACGGCTATCGGCTGCTGGCCGGCGACGTGCCGCCGGCGGCCGAGCCGGTGCCTGCCGCCAGCTGGCGCCGTGCGCCGCTCACCCACGGCGGCCGCCCCGCGCCGCCGGCGTTCACCCGGCAGGAACTGGGCTGGGAGCCGTGGATCGCCGCCAAGCCGCTGGCGGAGTTCGACGCCGCAGGGCTGGCGCTGCTGGCGCGTTTCGGCCATACCGATTCCGACTATTTCCGCCTGCTGGCGCGCAATCATCCGCTGCTGGAGCAGCGCACGCTGGCGGACCGGGCGATTTTCTACACTTCCGGCGGGCTGGCGCGTCAGGATCGCGAACTGGCGGCGACGGTGGCCAGCAAGGTTAACGGCTGTATTTATTGCGCCTCGGTGCATGCGCGCAAGGCGGCGCAGCTGTCGAAGCGGGAAGAAGAGGTGCAGCGCCTGCTGGATGTCGCGCCCGGCGGCGTGCTGAGCGCCGGCCAGCAGGAGGCGTGGAGTGCGCAGATTGAGTTTGCCGCCGCGCTGTCGGCCACGCCGCCGCGGGCGGATGCTGAACAGCTGGCGACGCTGCGCCGTCAGGGACTGAGCGAACTGGCGCTGTTGGATCTGGTGCAGTCGACGGCGTTTTTTGCCTGGGCCAACCGGCTGATGCTGACGCTGGGCGAACCGTTTGAGCCTTAGGCCGTCGGTTTCCGGCCTTTTTTGCCCCCCGTAGCACGTGCTACGGGTTTTTTTATGCCGTAACGTCCGCTAACGGCATAACTTGTGACCCGCCTCACGTCGTTTCCCTGATTTTATCCCCGATGCTTGAGAACGCTCTCATTCCGGTTTATTGGCGTTGGAAACCGGTTTCCATATCGTTTCCAATGGCGGTGAGAAACGCATCCATCCATCACTGGGGTAATAACAATGAAGAAGATTATGCTTTGCTGTTCTGCGGGGATGTCGACCAGTCTGCTGGTGAAAAAAATGACGGCGGAGGCTGCCAGCCGCGATCTGCCGGTGGAGATCGCCGCCTACAGCGCGGGGGAGTTTGACGAGCAGTTCAGCCGCTATCAGGTGGTGCTGCTGGGGCCGCAGGTGAAATATATGCTGCCGGCGCTGTCGGCGCGCGCAGCGGAGCAGGGCATTCCGGTCGCGGCGATCGACATGATGGATTACGGCATGCAGCGCGGCGATAAGGTGCTGGACTTCGCGCTGGCGCTGATCGCACAGCAGGGAGAGCCGGCATGACGTCCCTCTATCAGGCGATGGTCAACCTTATCGAGCAGAAGGTGACGCCGCTGGCCGGCAGCGTCGGCCAGCAGCGCCATGTGATTGCGATCCGCGACGGCTTTGTCTCTGCGCTGCCGTTTATGATCATCGGCTCGTTTATGCTGGTGTTTATCTTCCCGCCGTTCTCCGCCGACAGCAGTTGGGCCTTCGCCCGCGGCTGGCTGAACTTTTCCCTGCAGTATCGCGAGCAGCTGATGCTGCCGTTTTACCTCAGCATGGGGGTGATGACCTTCTTTATCTCGGTGGGGATCGGCGCCAGTCTGGGGCGGCATTATAAGCTTGACCCGATTATGACCGGCCTGCTGGCGCTGATGGCGTTTCTGCTGGTGGCGGCGCCGTACCGCGATGGCACCATCTCCGCGCAGTATTTCTCCGGCGAGGGGATTTTCACCGCCATTATTACCGCGCTGTATGCCGGTGAAGTGTACGCCTGGCTGAAGCGACACAAGATCACCATCCGCCTGCCGCAGGAGGTGCCGACCGGCGTCGCGCGCTCGTTCGAGATCCTGATCCCGGTGGTGGTGATTGTCGCCACCCTGCACCCGCTCAACCTGCTGGTGCAGAGCTACACCGGCATGATTATTCCTCAGGCGATCATGCATCTGCTGCAGCCGCTGGTGTCGGCGTCGGACTCGCTGCCGGCGATCCTGATCTCGGTGCTTATTTGCCAGGTGCTGTGGTTCGCCGGTATTCACGGCGCGCTGATCGTCACCGGCATTATGAACCCGTTCTGGATGACCAACCTGGCGCTGAACCAGAGCGCGCTGGCGGCGGGCGCGGCGCTGCCGCATATCTACCTGCAGGGCTTTTGGGATCACTACCTGTTGATCGGCGGCGTCGGCTCCACGCTGCCGCTGGCGTTTTTACTGCTGCGCAGCCGGGCGGCGCATCTGCGCAGCATCGGCAAGATGGGCGTGGTGCCCAGCATCTTCAACATCAACGAACCGATCCTGTTCGGCGCGCCGATCATTATGAATCCGGTGTTTTTCCTGCCGTTTATTCTGGTGCCGATGATTAACGCCACCTTCGCCTATATCGCCACCAAATTGGGTTGGGTGGCGCAGGTGGTGTCGCTGACGCCGTGGACCACGCCGGCGCCGATCGGCGCCTCCTGGGCGGCGAACTGGGCGCTCAGCCCGCTGTTGATGTGCCTGTTCTGCATGGTGCTGTCGGCGCTGATGTACTACCCGTTCCTGAAGGCCTATGAGCGCACGCTGATCAGGCAGGAGCAGGAAAAACAATCACCACAGGGCGGCGAAGCCGCCGTTAATTCCTGACATAAGGGGTCGTGATGAAATATGCATTTCCGCAAGATTTCTGGTGGGGCAGCGCCAGTTCGGCGCCGCAGAGCGAAGGCGAAAGCCTCGGCGGCGGCAAAAGCGCCACCATCTGGGACGAATGGTTCCGCCTGCAGCCGGAGCGCTTTCACCAGCAGGTCGGCCCGCAGCAGACCTCGGATTTCTACCGCTGCTGGCGCGACGATATCGCCCTGCTGAAGCGGCTGAACCACAACAGCTTCCGCACCTCGATCTCCTGGGCGCGGCTGATCCCGCAGGGGCGCGGCGAGGTCAATCCGCAGGCGGTGGCGTTTTATAACCAGGTGATTGATGAGCTGCTGGCGCAGGGCATTACGCCGTTTATCAACCTGTTTCACTTTGATATGCCGCTGGCGATGCAGCAGCAGGGCGGCTGGGAAAGCCGCGAGGTGGTGCAGGCGTACGCCGAATTTGCCGATGTCTGCTTCCGCCTGTTCGGCGACCGGGTCAAGCACTGGTTCACCTTTAACGAGCCGATTGTGCCGGTGGAGGGGGGCTATTTGTATGACTTCCACTACCCGAACGTGGTGGACTTTAAACGCGCCGCGACCGTGGCCTGCCACACCATGCTGGCCCATGCGCTGGCGGTGCGTAACTATCGCGCCCGCGCACAGGGCGGGGAGATCGGCATTATCCTCAACCTGACGCCTTCCTACCCGCGCTCCGCCAACCCGGCCGACGTGCAGGCGGCGCACATCGCCGATCTGCTGTTTAACCGCAGCTTCCTCGACCCGGCGCTGCGCGGCAGCTACCCGCAGGAGCTGGTGGCGCTGCTGCGCCAGCACGGGCAGCTGCCGGCCTGCCAGGCGGAGGACGCCGCGCTGCTGGCGCAGGGCGTGGTGGATCTGCTGGGCATCAACTACTACCAGCCGCGGCGCGTCCAGTGCCGCGACAGCCTGGTTAACCCCGACAGTCCGTTTATGCCGGAGTGGTTCTTCAGCCACTATGCGATGCCGGGCCGCAAGATGAACCCGTACCGCGGCTGGGAGATTTACGAAAAGGGCATCTACGATATTCTCACCAACCTGCGGGAAAACTACGGCAATCCGCGCTGTTTTATTTCCGAGAACGGCATGGGGGTGGAGGATGAGCGGCGCTTTGAGCAGGACGGGCAGATCCAGGACGACTACCGCATCGATTTTATCCGCCAGCATCTGCAGTGGGTGCACCGGGGCATCGCCGAGGGCAGCCGCTGCCTGGGTTACCATATGTGGACCTTTATCGATAACTGGTCGTGGTGCAACGCCTACAAGAACCGCTACGGCTTTGTGCAGCTGGATCTGGCGAGCCAGCAGCGGCGCATCAAGAAAAGCGGTGAATGGTTCGCCGCCACCGCCGCCGCCAACGGATTTGAGGAGCCGCGCTGATGGACGATTTGGAAAGTACGGTGATGGAGATCATCGTCAACGCCGGCCAGACGCGCAGCCTGTGCTTCAGCGCGCTGCAGGCGGCGCGCGACGGCGATTTTGCCCAGGCGCAGGCGCTGCTGCGGCAGTCCGATGAGTTTTCCCGCGCCGCGCACCGGGTGCAGACCCGGCTGATCGAGCAGGACGGCGGCGAAGGTAAAACGCCGATGACGCTGATTATGGTGCACGCGCAGGATCACCTGATGAATGCGATACTGGCGCGGGAGCTGATCGCCGAAATGGTCGAACTTTATCAACGACAACGGCCGTCGGCTCAGGGATAATCACCGGCGGGCCGTCGGCCCGCTTTTGTTCATCAGCAGGAAGACCCGCAGTTATGGCCAATATCAATGATGTTTCCCGCCTGGCGCAGGTATCGAAAGCCACGGTGTCCCGGGTGCTGAGCGGCAGCCGCGGGGTAAAGGAAGAGAGCCGGCAGGCGGTGCTGCGGGCGGTGGAAACGTTGAACTATCGTCCGAACGCCGTCGCCCAGTCGCTCACCAGCCAGAGCACCGGCTGCATCGGCGTGATTTGCGCCACGGAACACGTGCAGCAGGCGACCGGTTATCTCCAGGCGCTGGAAAAACAGCTGAGTCGCCAGCAGAAGCATCTGCTGCTGCGTTTTGCCAACGACGCCGCAACGCTGGGCGCGGCGGTGGCGGAGCTGAGCAGCGGCTGGTGCGATGCGCTGATCGTGGTCGGCGCGCGTTTTGCGCTGCCGCCGCTGCCGGACAACGCGGTGTGTCTGGACTGCGTTACGCCGTCGACGGCGAAAAGCGTGGGGGTTGACCACCCGTTTGCCGCGGAAACCGCGGTGCACTACCTGGCCGGCCAGCAGCGGCGGCAGATCGCCCTGATTAACTTTACCGCCGGCGACGCCGCCGAACAGGTGCTGCAGGGCTATTGTCACGCGCTGGAAATGCACCTGATCCCCTATAACCGCCGGCTGGTGGTGGACGATGAGCCGGTGACGCGCATTGCGCTGCAGCGGCTGCTCAACGGCGGGATGCCGTTTAATGCGCTGTTGGTGACCGACGACTGCCAGGCGCAGGAGGCGCTGACGCTGCTGGCGCAGTATCAGCGTCAGGTGCCGGGGCAGGTGATGGTGTTCAGCCTGGACGGAGCGCCGCAGTGGCCCGGCGCGCCGGCGGTGCCGTCGATCGCCTATTCGCTGGATACGCTGGCGCAGCGCGCGCTGGCGCTGCTGAGCGGCGCAGAAGAGCGCAGCCTGCTGCGCGGCAGCCTGACGGCGGGCTGAGCCGGCCCGCCGCCGGCCGTGCTTTCGCCCCCCAACGCGGCAGGCCCGCAAGAATCGATTATGCTTAACTGTCGTCAGGCATGTTTTTCTCCCTGCAATCATTTGAGCGGCGTCCCGTCATCGCGCGGGTGCAGTCATCGCTATACCGTCTGGTGCATAACGGCCACCCCGTTATCAGCAAATAGAGGTCATAACCATGATGAGCCATCGCGGTATGATATTGACGACGCTGCTGCTGTGGGCAAACGGCGGTGAGGCGGCGGCCGAACCGTTGCCGTTTAGTCCGGAGGAGCTGCGCGCAGGCCTGCGGGAGAGCGCCGGCGGGCTGAAAAATCTCTATCAGGAGTTGTCGATTATCGGCACCACGCCCGGCATCAGCGCCGCTAATTTCCGCCCGACCCACGACTCCTCCGACCCGCTGGATATCGATTCCTACAAGCTGGCGCCGAAGTATGCTTTTGATATCGGCGTCGACGGATTCAGACCGTATATCGAAGGTACGTTCGGCTATGTCAACAGCGATCAGACGCTGAATTTCGGCGATTCTGACGGCATGGCCAACCGGCTGGATCTGGATACCCGGACCCTGTCGCTGCTGGGCGGCGCCGGGGCGGAATTTGATATCGCCAGCGGCACCATCCTGCGGCCGATGCTGCTGCTGGGCTATTCACGCACTTCCAATAACACCGCCTCCAGCGGCCCCGTCGGGGATCTGTTCCATGAGGCGGGCAAAGGGTTACTGGTCGATTTTAAGATCCACAGCCTGTTGTACGGCGGCGCGCTGGAGATTGAGCAGAATCACCGCTGGGACAACGACGTCGGCCTGACGGCCAACCTGCGCTACAACTATCTGGTTGACGACAGCTATCGCGCCAGCGATCCCGAGCTGGAAGGGCGCAATGACTTCAGCGTGATGACCGCCGCAGCGGAGCTGAACGGCCCGACGGATCTGGCGCTGTTCGGCCGGCCGCTGCGCTGGATCGGTTTTGTCACCGGCACCTATCTGCCGGAGATCAAAGACGACATCGGTTTTGACTACTTTGTGGAGATCGGCGGCGGTATCGAAATTGTCGACGGCGGCGTTATTCCCGGTATCGACGGCGTGAGCCTGCGCGGCTCCGGCCTGGTCGGGGACGGGGTTAAGGGCTGGAGCGTCGGGCTGGCCGCCGAGTTCTAGGGGCCGGGCCGTGCGCCTTAGCCTTACTTTCCTGTCGTTTTCACCGCCCGCGCTGCGTTGCCCCGGACGCGGTTCCCCCCTTACCGCGTCCCTGCGCTGCGCGCCGTCACTTTTACGGCAAATTGTTACGTCACACACATTCTTTACTGAAACCGGTTGCAGAAACCGGTCGCAGTTCCTATTCTGCAACCGGTTTCATTATTGCGAAATACTCAGGCGGCAGTCATAACCTTTACGATAAGGTATTAAAATAATGACAAAAATAAGAGACTATGCCCGGCTTGCCGGCGATATTCTGGCGGAGGTCGGCGGGCAGGATAATCTGGTGAGTTTTGCCCGTTGCGCCACCCGTCTGCGGCTGGTGCTGAAGGAGACGCCGCCGCAGGCGGAAGCGCGGATTAAACAGCTGCCGGGCGTCATCATGGTGGTGCAGAGCGGCGGACAGTTCCAGGTGGTGATCGGCGTACACGTGGCGGAGGTGTATGACGCCTTTTCCGGCCTGGTCGATCCGAGCCAGTTAAAAACCGACGGCGCCAAGGTGCGTCTGGTGGATGCGGTGATCGGCTCCATGTCGGCGATTTTCGCGCCGATTGTGTTCGTGCTGGCGGCGGCGGGTATTCTGCAGGGGGCGCTGATCGTCGCCAGACATTTTGCACCGCAGCTGGCGGACGGCGGCACCTTTGCGGTGCTCAACTTTATGTCCTGGACGCCGTTTGCCTTTCTGCCGGTGCTGATCGCCATTACCGCGTCGCGCTTTTTCCGCTGCAACACCTTTATCGCGGTGCTGTGCAGCTGCGCGCTGATTAACCCGGAGTGGGGCGCCATCGCCGCGCGCATCGCGCAGGGCGAAGCGATCACCTTCCTCGGCCTGCCGCTGGCGGAAACGGTGTACACCTCGTCGGTGCTGCCGCCGATCTTTATGATCTGGTGCCTGTCGTATGTGGAGAAGTACGCCCGTCGGGCGATCCCCGACGTGGTCAGTGAGCTGTTCACCCCGCTGGTCTGTATGCTGATTATGGTGCCGTTTACGCTGCTGCTGATCGGCCCGATCACCAGCTCGGCGGCGTTCGCCATTGCCGGCGGCTACAACTGGCTGTTTGAGACCGCGCCGGCGCTGGCCGCCGCCCTGATTGGCGGCGTCTGGCAAATGGTGGTGATCTTCGGCGTGCACTGGGGTATTACCCCGGTGATTATGGCCAACTTCGACGCGCACGGTCGCGACTCTTTTCAGGCTTTCCAGACCATTGCGGTCGTGGCGCAGATGGCGGCGGCGCTGGCCGTCGGCTTTAAGTCGCGCAACCCGCAGTTTAAAACCACGGCGTTTTCCGCCGGCGTCACCGGCGTCTTCGGCATTACCGAGCCGGCGCTGTACGGCGTCACCCTGCGGCTGAAAAAACCGTTTATCTGCGGCTGTATCGGCGGCGCGTTAGGCGCACTGGTCACCAGCTTCTTCGGCAGCTACTACTATGCTTATGCAGGGTTACCCAGCTTGCTGACCGTGGTGAACGCCATCAGCGCGGAAAACCCGATGTCATTTATCGGCGAACTGGCCGGCGTCGCAACGGCGATTGTCAGCACTATGGCGATGGTGTACGCGGTAGGCTTTGACGACCCGCCGCTGACGCTGGACGGCGTTACACCGGCGGCGGCAGGACAGCCGGCGGCCGACGAATCGGCGGCGCAGCCGCGGGCGGTGACGCTGCTGTCCCCGGCGGCGGGGCGCTATGTGCCGCTGGAGCAGGTGAACGATCCTAGCTTTGCGCAAAAACTGCTGGGCGAGGGCCTGGCGATCCGCCCGACCGACGGCCAGATCCTGGCGCCCTGCGACGCGGTGGTCTCGTCGGTGATCGACAGCCGCCATGCGGTCGGGCTGACCTGCGGCAACGGCGCCGAATTGCTGATCCACGTCGGGCTGGATACGGTCAAGCTGCAGGGGCGGCACTTTGACACGCTGGTGACGGTGGGCCAGCAGGTGAAGGCGGGCGAGCCGCTGATCCGCTTTGAGCAGCAGGCGATAGAGGCGTCGGGGTATGACGTGACCACGCCGTTTGTGGTGCTGAACAGCGATGAGTTCGCGGTGCGCCTGCTGGACGTAAACAGAGAGGTTGCCTGCGGGCAACCGGTAATGCAGATTGGGTAACCAACAGGAGCGATGATGAAAAGCGTATTTCCGCAGGATTTTCTTTGGGGCGGCGCGGTTGCCGCACACCAGGTTGAAGGGGGTTGGGATCAGGGCGGCAAAGGCCCGAGCATTTGTGATGTGCTGACCGGCGGCGCGCACGGCGTGCCGCGCGAGATCACCCAGGCGGTGGTGCCGGGTAAATATTACCCGAACCATGAAGCGGTGGATTTTTATCATCACTATAAAGATGACATCAAACTGTTCGCCGAGATGGGGTTCAAATGTTTCCGCACCTCGATCGCCTGGACGCGAATTTTCCCCAAGGGCGATGAGTCGGAGCCGAATGAAGAGGGGCTGCGCTTCTATGATGAGATGTTCGATGAGCTGCTCAAGCACAATATTGAACCGGTCATCACCCTGTCGCACTTCGAAATGCCGCTGCATCTGGTGCAGCAGTACGGCGGCTGGACCAACCGCCAGGTGGTCGATTTCTTTGTCCGCTTCGCCGAGGTGGTGTTTGAGCGTTACAAACACAAGGTGAAGTACTGGATGACCTTCAACGAAATCAATAACCAGCGCAACTGGCGCGCGCCGCTGTTCGGCTACTGCTGTTCCGGCGTGGTGTACACCGAGCATGAGAACCCGGAAGAGACCATGTATCAGGTGCTGCACCACCAGTTTGTCGCCAGCGCGCTGGCGGTGAAGATTGGCCACCGCATCAATCCTGAGATGAAGATTGGCTGCATGCTGGCGATGGTGCCGCTGTATCCGTTCTCCTGTAAGCCGGAAGATGTGATGTACGCGCAGGAGTCGATGCGTGAACGCTATGTCTTCACCGACGTGCAGCTGCGCGGCTACTATCCGTCCTACGTGCTGAACGAGTGGCAGCGCCGCGGTTTCAACATCCGGATGGAAGCGGGTGACGAACAGATCCTGCGCGAGGGCTGCTGCGACTATCTGGGCTTCAGCTACTACATGACCAACGCAGTGCAGGCCGCCGGCGGCGAGGGCGACGCGATTTCCGGCTTTGAGGGCAGCGTGCCGAACCCGCACGTAAAAGCCTCTGACTGGGGCTGGCAGATTGACCCGGTCGGCCTGCGCTATGCGCTGTGCGAGCTGTATGAGCGCTATCAGAAGCCGCTGTTTATCGTCGAGAACGGCTTCGGCGCCTATGACAAGGTGGAAGAAGACGGCAGCATCAATGATGATTACCGCATCGACTACCTGAAGTCGCATATCGCCGAAATGGGCAAGGCCGTCAGCTATGACGGGGTGGAGCTGCTGGGCTATACGCCGTGGGGCTGCATCGACTGCGTCTCCTTCACCACCGGCCAGTACAGCAAGCGTTATGGCTTTATCTATGTGAACAAGCATGACGACGGCAGCGGCGATCAGTCGCGTTCGCGCAAGAAGTCGTTCTACTGGTATCAGGGGGTGATCGCCTCCAACGGTGAAACCCTTTAAGCGGGGCAATCCCCTGATTGATATGCGTTGATACGCCGACAAAACCTGCCTGCGCGGCAGGTTTTTTTTGCCTTGTCCACGCCGGCTGACGGATAAAAATAATAAGCTATAACATCTTGTTCTGAATTTATTTTCTTAATAAAGCTATCTTAGCGCTTTAGGCGAAATTTATGACTCTCAGCGAACGGGCGAGGATTTTTGCGACTCAGGCGCATGCCGATGCGGGCCAGAAGCGAAAATTCACCGACGAACCTTATATTGTGCATCCGGCCGCCGTGGTCGAGCTGCTGATGTCTGCGAATCCTAGCGAAGAGATGATTGCCGCGGCCTGGCTGCATGACGTTGTTGAAGATACCGGGGTCACGCTGGCGGCCATCGGCGCGCTGTTCGGCCCCCGGGTTGAGCAGTACGTTGAGATGCTGACCGACGTCCGCACCCGCAGCAGCGGCGGTGAGCGTATTGAGCGTAAAAACGCCAACCTGCGGCACAGCGCCCAGGCCCATCCGTCAGCCCAGACCATCAAGCTGTGCGACCTGATTGATAATGCGCGCTGCGTGGTGGAGCGGGACCCGCTGTTTGCCCGCGACTATCTTCTGGAGATGAAACGCCTGTTAACCGTGATGACTGCCGGTGACGCTGTCCTGTATGCGCGCGCCCTGAAGGTCTGCGATGACGGCATCGCCCGGCTGCACCGGCAGCTGGGCAATGACGCGTGGTTTATCCAGGGCTGGGCGCGCTATGAGCAGCATACGCCGCTTAGTGCGGTGACAGGGTGGTCAGGAACAGAATTGTCGGGATGGTGATCGGCGCCAGCACGGTCTGCACCGAGATAATGCCGGCCGATAAGCGGTGATCGCCCCCGAGCAGTTTGGACATGATATAGGCAGACGGCGTACAGGGAAGCGCATTAAACAGCACCACCGTGGCCAGCACCGGGCCGCTGATGCCCGACCATACGCCAATCAGCAGCGTAATGAGCGGAACGAACAGCAGTTTGACAAAGGCGGACTGCAGCACTGCGCCTTGGGACGCGCGGGCGGCCCTGAGATCCAGCCCGGCGCCCACGGCCAGTAATCCCAGCGGCAGCGAGGCGCCGCCCAGAATGTGCAGAATGTCGCGCACCGTCTGCGGCAGGGCGATCTGCAGGGCATTAAACAGCAGCCCGGCCAGCACTGAAAGAATCACCGGATTACGCGCCAGCGCCCGTATGATCTGCGATGCGGCCGGTTTTGCGCCCCGGCCGTAATACATCAATATAATGATGGAGGCGACGTTCAGCAGAGGAATGGCCACGGCAATGCTGATCGAGGTGACCGTCAGGCCGGTGCTGCCATAGGTCGCGGCCGCCGCCGCGACGCCAATATAGGTATTGGGGCGTAACGCGCCCTGTATCACCGATGAAAACACCGGGCCGGACTGTTTACTCAATCCGCGCCACACCCATAGCGTGAAGGCCGCCATCACGACCGCCCCCAGCAGCGACCAGGCGATAGGGCGGATGGGAAAGTCTTCCAGTTTGGCCGTGGCCACCTGCGAGAACATCAGGGCCGGGAATAACCAGAAGTAATTGAGCTTTTCACAGGGCAGCCAAAACTGCACGTCAATAAAATTACGTGAACGCAGAAAATAGCCCAGCGCGATCAGAAAGATGATTGGAGTCAGGGCGAGCAGTATCGTCGTCATGGCGGTCAGATATATCCCTTGGTCAGTACTACCACGCCATAGACCGCAATAAACCCCGTCAGCAGGCCTTCATAGACGCCGGAGCTGGTGCGGCGGAACAGGATGCTGCCGACGCTCCAGTAAATAAACCAGGCAAGCGGCGCGGCCAGAAAGCCGGCAATGCTCAGGGCGTGGGGTTTTAGCATAATCAGCGTTATCAGCTGGATGACGCCAAACATCAGGTAGTAGCGGGAGACGGTATTACGTATCGCGGTTTTCTCACGCTGCGTGCTGGATGCATAGAGGGCCAGCAGGGCGCCGCCCATATTGGTGACGCCATGTACGGCGCCCATCAGCAGTAAATAGGCGCGCCGTTGCTGGATAAGCCGGTTGCTGATAAACGTTCTGAAGCTGGCGCTGAGCCTGACAAGGGCGGAAAAGATCAGGATCGGCCCAATAATCAGATCAAGATTAACCTTCAGGCCGGTGGTGACCAGTACGGAAAGGAAAATGATAACGGCCAGGCCGCAGAGCAGCATATTGCGCCTTTCCGCCCTTTCGGTCGCCCAGCCGTTGCCGCCATAGAGCTGGGTGAATGAAATCAGCACTGATGAGGGTAACAGCAACCCGAGTACGGATGAAAAGTCATAGCCCAACAGCAGCAGCGTTGGCGTCCCGAACACCAGAATGCCCATCCCGAACAGCGACTGAATGACGGAGAAGAGTAGGATAGCGATCAGAAAAAGGTATTCATGCTCCATTTACGCCACCTCAGCGTTATTGAATACTTTCCGTTGGTTATGCAGCCAGGCTTTGACGTTGAGAGTACGGATCACATTGCCGTCGGCGCTCTGGCTGTCCTGCCGGGCCTGAATAATGACCACGTAATCGTCGCCGTGCAGGTATCCGCCGTCGGTCAGTACGCGCAGAAGAGGCTCTTCTTCCTGGGCAAACAGCTCGCTGGCGTCATTAAGGTAAAGACCGGTGACATTTGGCAGAAGATTCCAGCTGCGGGTTAATTGTTCGTGCGCGCCTACGGCCAGGACGGGCAGGCCGGTATCAGACATTGCCGCGATGCGTACGGCATACCCCGTCCGGGAGAGCACCACCAGATGCGTCAGCGGTAAGGCTTCGGAAAGCGCGCGGATAGTGCGGCGGAGATCGCTTTCACTGCTGATGCGGGCAGGCGACGCCGCGGGATTGCGCCCGGCGGCGGCCAGTGCGGCAATACGGCTGATGCGGTCAACGGCTTCGACCGGGTAGCGCCCTACGGCGGTTTCACCTGAAAGCATCACCGCCGATGCCCCGTCAAGCACCGCATTGGTGATATCGCTGACTTCGGCCTTGGTGGGGAGAGGGTTGTCAATCATGCTGTGCAGCATTTCTGTCGCCACGATGGTCGGCTTACCCGCCCGGGACGCTTCGCTGAGGATCCGTTTCTGATACAGGGCGACGTGGTCAATGGAGGTTTCTACGGCCAGATCGCCACGGTCGATCATAATTACATCCGCGGCGTCCACAATATCGGCAAGATGAGCGATGCCGCCGCTGTTTTCAACCTTTGCCACAATGCGCGGAACGGGGGCTGCGATCAGCGCGCGAATGGCCTCGATATGCTCGCGGCTTTCGACAAAGCTGATGCCGATATAATCAACGCCAATGGATTTGGCAAAGGCAATCATGGCGCGGTCTTTGTCGGTGACCAGGGATTGCCCCAGGTCAATGCCGGGGACGTTGATGCCTTTGCGGCTTTTTAATTTGCCGTCCATATTTGCCCGCAGGTAGATGTCCCTGTCCTGAATTTTTTCCACCACGAAGGACAGTGTGCCGTCGTCGGCAAAAATCTGGTTGCCCGCGGATAATTTCTCATGCAGGTGTTCATAGCCGACCGGCACTTTTTCCGTGCCGTCATGGCGGGTGTCCGTCGTCAGAATGATCGTATCGCCGCGGTTAAATGAAGGCTCATGAGCAAGCTGCAGCGTGCGAATTTTGCGCCCCGGAATATCCAGCAGAATCGGCACGTCCGGAACGGTGTGGCGCAGCAGGGCCACGGTTTCAGCGTGCCATTCCGGCGTATTGTGCGAGCCGTTTAAGCGCGCAACGGACATGCCGGCATGACGCAATTTAATTAATACGTCGGGGTGGTTTGAGGCTGGGCCGATAGTGGCGATAACGCGAGAGTGGGTCATAAATGGCTCCTGTTTCAATTTCGGCTATTTATGACAGTTTTATGACGGCACGATAAATCATTAAAAAACATTTAATAGATAAAATGATTATTACGCAGAAATATTCTCCGGAGAACTAAGGAATGGCTTCATTTCTATTATTTAGAATTATATATATTATTTTTTTCTAATTATAACCCCCACGCTGGCAGCTCAGACAAGGGGGGAGCGTTGGCCGGTTCTTCACACTCTGTTTATGCTGCCGCCGGCCGGTTATCCCGGCCGGCGGCGCCTCAGATTTTCTGGCACAGCATGGTGGGGAAGGAGAGATGGCTGAACAGGATCAGATTCTCGTTCAGTTTGGAGATGTCCACCGGGTAGCCGGGCGTTTCCCCGCCGATTTCATAAAAATAAGCCAGCATCGCCTGCGGCGTATTATCCAGCGGCTTGGGCCGGCTATGGGTAAACTTCACGGTGTAAAAGCCGTCGCGCGCGGCGCGGGCATAGGTAAAGTAGATCATTCGGTCCAGATGTGCGGCTTTCTCGCGGGTTTGTATCGTGCCGACAATATCCACGTAGCCTTTTCCCGCCGGCTCGAAGAAGTAGTGTGCGTTCGCATGCAGTGAAATGGGCGTGTTTTCCGTCACGTTTTTGCGGACCCGCATTTCGGCTTCACAATGCAGCAGCGCCGTGGCGGCACGGGCCGGAAATTGCGGGGCCGATAACAGCGCTATCAGGCTAACCATAAAACAGATTCGTGTCTTCATGCTAATTCCCTGCAAAATTTTTGATGGTGTAGCAGCGTTCGTATTTTTCCGTGGTGGTGACCGAACAAACGCCCATAAAGCTGACCTCGTTGAATTTATCCTCGGCCCACATTTTTTTATAAAAGATCACGTTTTTGATGTGTCGGCAGTCCAGCTTTTCTGCGGCAATATCCTGTTTGGCCATAGCGATCTGCACGTTTTTGCCATAGGCATTTTTATAGTCCAGCGAGTACACCTCGCAGCTGCCAAGGGTGAAAAGGTAGGAGTACGGCTCCGGCACAATCTTCAGCTGCCTGGGCGTGTGAATATAGTCATACCCCAGCCAGACGCTTAATACGCCGAGTAACGCCATGGCGATACCGCGTTTTACATAGCGGCGGCGTGCGCCGCTTTTAGCGGCCGGCGTTGTTGTCAAAGCCGTTTTCTCGCTCAGTTCGTGCTGCCGTTGCTCATCGATGCGTTTGTCATCCTCGCTCTTTTTTTCTTCCTGTTCTCGGTGCTCTTCCTGCGGCGGTGAGGTGGCCCGCTGGGCGATCGCATCGGCGTCGGAACGGGTTTCCGCATGCATAATAGCGCGTAACGCCGGCTCTATCTCGGCGTCCAGACGAAAGCCGACCTTCGGCACGGTAGTGATGATCTTTATGTTTTCACTCAGGCTGGAGAACGATTTGCGCAGCTCGCTGATATAGGTATTTAAGTTACTGTTGGAGCCGGTAAAACCATAGTCCTCCCACACGTTGCGCAATAAAGTTTCTCTCTCCAGCGTGGTGCCGTTGAATTTGATTAACTCCAGCAATAAGCGGTTAGCCGGGTTGGATAAGTTCACCTTTTGCGATGGATCGTTATGTAAAGCGAGCGTTTTTTCCGATGGTGTATAAACAATGATTAAATTTATTATGTATTTCATAAGGATGGGATGATTCCTAGTTATAATAATGTTTATAGGGTTATACACTCGGTAAACGACCGTCAAGTCACTATGGTAAATATTTTCACTTAATATAATCCAGCTAAACTTGAGCCTGGTTAAAAAAACTTTACGCGACAAATAAAAACTTATTATTCTTTATTAAAATCTTTGTATCTATGTTTTGTTGGTGTAAAAAACTATATATCTTGCTGTTTAAGGTATGTTTTGCTGTTTGTTGCCGATATTCCCTATCATTGTCATCGCTGTCACGGCAGACCTGTATACCTGTTTGATGGGAGTCTGTTTCCTGACATTCAGAGGTAAAAACTCTCTAATAATGGAATAAGAAAATTCTTCTGTTTATAGGTTGATTCGGAATGCATATCACTTTCATTGCGTAAGTGTGGGCGGTGTGCAGAGAAGGCAGGGAGGCATGACAATGCGCATTAATAAATGCACAACCATGACACTACATTGGAATTTAATAAGGAATTTAACAAATGAAATTAAACAAAATCATGATGGCCGGCGTATTGGTATTCGGTGCTTCCACCATGGCGCACGCAGGCAATCAGGGACAAGGGGTGGTTAATTTCAAAGGAGCGATTATTGATGCGCCATGTTCCATCTCGCCAGAAACCGTTGATCAGACCGTCGATCTGGGGCAAATCTCCAAAGTGGCTCTGAAAGACGGCGGCAAATCCGTCAAGAAAGAGTTCCAGGTGCTGCTGGAAAACTGCGAGCTGGAAAAAGACAAGAGCACCGTTTCTCTGACCTTCACCGGCGTTGAAAACAGCGACGGCCGTCTGGAAATTAACGGTACGGCAAAAGGTGCCAGCATCGCGCTGGTGGATACCGCAGGCAAACCAATCAAACTGGGCACCGCAACTGCCGCACACAAGCTGGCCGAAGGTAAAAACATTCTGCGTTTCGGCGCTTACCTGCAGGGTGACGGTGCGTCTGCAGCGGTCGTTCCTGGTGATTTCACCAGCGTTGCTGACTTCACCATGTCTTACCAGTAATCGCCAGCGAGTCAATGAACACATGCGGGTAGCCATACCCGCATGTTATCCCATAAAGGATTATGTGGTGGAAACGTGATGCGTTGGTTGAAACCCTGGATAACCGCGGTTCTTTTATTGTTATTGGTAATGCCTGCTATGGTTCCTGTCGCGTCCGCCGCTCTATCCGGCTGGGGAACGGTGCATATGGGGGGCGCGATTATTGACAGCGCCTGTGCGATTGCGGCCGGCGAGCGCGATCAAACGGTCGATATAGGGACGGTTCCCGTCAGTCAGATCATCAGTCAGGGGCAGGGTAACGCCATTCCTTTTAGCGTGCGCCTCGTTAACTGTTCGCTGGAAAGATATGCCTCAACGCTGCCCGACTGGCACTATTTTCGGATCACCTTTGACGGACCGGCGGAAAGCAACGGGTTCGGCCTGCAGGGTGAAGCGAAAGGCCTGGCCATCCAGATTAGTGATGAACAAGGCAATGTGGCTGCGCCCGGCGTGGCGATGCCCAAGAACGACATTCACCCAGGGAATATGCAGCTGAATTATTTTGTCAAGCTGGTTGGGAATAAACAAAGGCTACGTACCGGCGATTATTTTTCTACGATCAGATTCAAGCTCGATTATTACTGATCGGTAGCCGATAAATTTATATTACGCAAGGTCTGCAGATATGGATTGGTGTTCTGCTAGGGGTTTCTTTCGCCCGAAAACAATAGGGATATTAATTGCGCTCGCCATTAACGGTTTACCTGCCTGTGTGCTGGCGAGCGACGCAATTGAATTTAACACCGACGTGTTGGATTTGAATGACCGAAATAATATTGACCTCAGCCAATTTTCTCGTCGCGGATATATTATGCCGGGTGCATATAACATGACGATCCGGCTGAATAAACATGAATTACCGGAACAGCAGGTTATGTTCTATGTGCCTGACGATGACGACAAGGGCAGTCAGGCCTGCCTCTCTCCGGCGCAGGTGGCGCAGCTGGGGCTGAAAGAGGATATCAACAAGAAACTTACGTGGTGGCATAACGGCGAATGTCTGGATATGCACAGCCTGAAGGGGATGGAGGCTACCGGCGATCTGTCGGCGGCGGCGCTGTATCTCAACATGCCGCAGGCCTATCTGGAATATACCTCCGAGGACTGGGATCCGCCCTCGCTGTGGGATGACGGTATTTCCGGCCTGCTGTTTGATTATAACGTCAACGCGCAGGGCACCCGCCAGCAGCGGGACGGCGAGCGCGATTATGACTTCAGCGGCAACGGTACCGCCGGCCTGAACGTCGGCGCCTGGCGCCTGCGCGCCGACTGGCAGGGCAATATCAGCCATCAGAGCGGCAGCGGTCAGGGCACGGAAAAGAAGCTGGACTGGAGCCGTTACTACGCGTTCCGCGCCCTGCCTGCCTGGCGCTCGCGCCTGACGGTGGGGGAAGACTACCTGGATTCGAACGTGTTCGACAGCTTCCGTTACACCGGCGCCAACCTGCGCTCCGACGACAATATGCTGCCGCCTAACCTGCGCGGCTATGCGCCGGAGGTGGTCGGCGTGGCGAAAACCAACGCCAAGGTGACCGTCAGCCAGCAGGGGCGGGTGCTGTATGAGACGCAGGTGGCGGCGGGGCCGTTCCGCATTCAGGATATTAATGACGCCGTGTCCGGCAAGCTGGACGTGCGGGTGGAAGAGCAGGACGGCAGCGTGCAGAAGTTCCAGATGGAAACCGCCAGCATTCCGTACCTGACCCGGCCGGGCAGCGTGCGCTACAAACTGGCGGCGGGCAAGCCCTCCGACTGGCAGCACCGCACGCGCGGGCCGATGTTTGTCGGCGGTGAATTTTCCTGGGGCGTCAGCAACGGCTGGTCGCTGTTCGGCGGCAGCATCCTCGGCGGTGATTACAACGCGCTGTCGCTGGGGGTAGGCCGCGATCTGCTGATGCTGGGGGCGATTTCGTTTGACGTGATCCAGTCGCGCGCGCATATCCCGCAGGATGGGACGCTTAGCGGCGGTTCTTATCGGGTGAACTACTCAAAAAACTTTGATGAGTACGACAGCAACATCACCTTTGCCGGCTATCGCTTTTCGGAAAAGAACTTTATGACCATGAGCGAATATCTGGATGCGCGCTACTACGGCTATCAGATTGGCAGCAGCAAAGAGATGTACACCATCAGTTTTAATAAGCAGTTCCGCGACCTGGGGGTCAGCACCTTTATCAGCTACAACCACCAGACCTACTGGGACCGGGCGGCGAACGACCGCTACAACCTGACGGTATCGCACTACTTCGATCTGTGGTCGATGCGCAATCTGAGCCTGTCGCTGTCGGCTTACCGCAATACCTATGACGGCGTCAAAGACGACGGCGCCCATTTGTCGCTGTCGATCCCCTGGGGCAGCAGCGGCAGCCTGAGCTACAACGCCTCAATGGCGAAAGGGGATAACGGCAACAGCCTGAGCTATTACGACCGTATTGATGAACACAATAACTATCAGGTCAGCGTCGGCAAGACGCGCAGCGGCGCCTCGGTCAGCGGCTATATGAACCACGAAGCCGATGCCGCGCAGCTGAGCGGCAATATCAGTTACCAGGAGGGGCAATACGCCGCGCTCGGCCTGTCCGCGCAGGGCGGGGTGACGCTGACGCTGGAAGGCGGCGCGCTGCACCGCGTCGGCACGATGGGCGGCACGCGCCTGATGCTGGATACCGGCGGCGTCGCGGGCGTACCGGTGCGCGGCTACGGCAGCACCAGCAGCAGCAATATGTTCGGCAAAGCGGTGGTGACCGACATTAACAGCTACTACCGCAATAAGGCCAGTATCGATCTGAACGAACTGGCGGACAACGCGGAAGCCAGCGATTCGGTGGTGCAGGCCACCCTGACGGAAGGGGCGATCGGCTACCGACGCTTTAATGTGATTGCCGGTGAAAAGGCCATGGCGATGATTCGTCTGGCGAACGGCGATACGCCGCCGTTCGGCGCCACGGTGTTTAACCTGCGTAAGCAGGAGACCGGCATCATTAACGATAGCGGCAAGGTTTACCTGAGCGGCATCAAGGCGGGCGAAAAAATGCGGGTGTTCTGGAACGGCGCAGCGCAGTGCGCCATTTCGCTGCCGGATCCGCTGCCGAAAGACGGTTTCAACCACCTGTTGCTGCCGTGCCGGCCGCTGGAACCGTCGGCCAACGCGGCGCGGTAGCCTGTTCTTCCGGCATAGCGCAGTTTTTATGATGATTGAATGGAGTAATGAAGGAATGAAACCAAGTACTTTGCTGATGATGTCCGCCTGCCTGCTTAGCGGTGCGGCGATGATACAGCAGGCCAGTGCCGCCATCGCCCTGGATCGCACCCGCGTGGTGTTCGACGGCGGCGCGAAATCCGTCAGCCTGAACGTCAGCAATCAGAACCAGCAGCTGCCCTATCTGGCGCAGGGGTGGATTGAAGACGAACAGGGCAACAAGATCAGCGACCCGCTGGTGGTGCTGCCGCCGGTGCAGCGTATTGAGGCCGGCAAGCCGAGCCAGGTGAAAATCCAGGCGCTGCCGGGCGTCAAACAGCTGCCGCAGGACCGGGAAACGCTGTTCTATTTCAACCTGCGTGAGATCCCGCCCAAAAGCGACAAGCCGAACACGCTGCAGATTGCCCTGCAGACGCGGGTCAAACTGTTTTACCGCCCGCCCGCGATTATGCAGGGCGTCGAGGCGCTGACCAAACCCTGGCAGGAAAAGCTGACGCTGACCCGGCAAGGCGACCGTTATACGGTGAATAACCCGACGCCGTATTACGTCACGCTGGTGGATGCCAGCAGCCGGAAGAACGGCAAGAGCGCGCCGGGTTTTGAACCCTTTATGGTGCCGCCGCTGGGCAACGCCAGCCTGTCGGTCAGCGCGGCGGCGCTGGGCAGCGCGCCGGTGCTGACTTACATCAACGATTACGGCGGCCGTCCGCAGCTGACGTTCCACTGCGCCGGCAACGGTTGCCAGGTCGTGGCGGAAAACCACCGCAGTTAAGCCGGTAAGGGGGCAAGGGAATGACCATCATACGCAGTCAATCAGGCCTGTCGGTCGCCATGCTGTTGCTGTGCGCGTCGGGGCTGGCCCCGCGCGCCGCCGCTGCGGCGGATAACTGGCAGGTGGAAGGCGCCAACGGCGTGCTGCACGTGCACGGTGTGTTGACGGAAAGCGCCTGCCGGCTGGAGATGAGCTCCGCCGAACAGAGCGTATCGCTGGGCAATACCGGCAGCGGGCGTCTGCAGCAGGCGGGCGATCGCGGCGAGCCGGTGGCTTTCCAGCTGCGGCTGCGCGACTGCATCCGCACCAACGGCAGCAGCCGGGACGAGCGCGGCGGCGTATTGAGCTGGGGCGCCAACCAGCCGCTGGTCAGCGTGCGTTTTATCGCGCCGGCGGATGATGACAATGCGCAGCTGATTAAAGTGCAGGGCGTCTCTGGTTTAGGCCTGCGCATGCTGGATGCCGCAGGGCAGGATATCCGGCTGGGTTTTCGCGGTAAGCCGCAGTTCCTGACGCCGGGTCAGGACGTGCTGACGTACCGGGTGATGCCGGAGCGCACCGCCGCGCCGCTGCAGGCCGGCGCGTATCACAGCCAGATTAATTTCAGGCTGAATTATGACTGAACGGCGCAAGCGTATAACCAGTGATTGAACAGATGGCAACAGGACGCGGGCCATTTTCTTAAGGCCGACGGAGAGGGTTTATGCATCGTTATTCAAGCCGCAACCGGAGTATTTGGCCGGCGATGGGGATATTTTTGCTGGCGCCGGTTTTTTCCCCCGCTCAGGCGGTGACGGGCGGCAGCGGCGGTACGGAAATAAAAATTTTTGGCACGTTAGTGGAACCGCCGCCGTGCCAGATTAATAACAATCAGGTGATCGATGTGCCGTTTGGCGAGATTGGGGTCAACAGAATCGACGGTAAGAATTATTTACAGCAGATCAATGCGCCGCTGGATTGTAAAACCAGCGAGGTGAAATGGGATCTCTGGATGGAGGTTCACGGCCAGGCGACGGCGTTTGATAAAGCCGCCATCCAGAGTTCCGTTACCGATCTGGGGATCCAGCTGATGATGGACGGTCAACCGCTGGAGCTGAATAAGCCGGTGCTGATTTCGCCTGTCCCGGCGCTGAAATTTGAGGCCGTACCGGTAAAAAAAGCGGGTGCGGAGCTGCCTGAAGGGGCGTTTGACGCCTCTGCCACGCTGCTGGTGGAGTACCAGTAATGTTTTGGGATCATTGGCGAAAAGGAGCTGCCATGCGAACCGTCATTTACCGTCAGGGCCTGGCGCTGCTGTTAAGCCTGCTGATGCCCGTCCCCGTGCTGCAGGCCAAGGAGAATTTGTATTTCCACGGCTCGCTGGTGGCCGAGCCCTGCACGCTGGCGCCTGAGGATGCAGAGATCGAACTCGACTTTGGCAACGTGGTGGATAAGTACCTGTACCTTAACCAGCGCACGGCCGGAAAAATGTTTTCCATCCGTTTGACGCAGTGCGATATCAGGCTGGGGAGCCTGGCGGAAATCACTCTGAAAGGGGAGGAAAGCGGCGCGCTGCCCGGCCTGCTGCAACTGGCGGGCGGCAGCCTGGCACAAGGCGTGGCGATCGGGCTGGAATCCACCGAAGGGCAGCCGTTGCCGATCAACAAGGTCTACCGTCACCAACTGCATGACGGCAGCAATACCTTTAACCTGATGGGCTACGTGCGGGCTGAGCCTGACGCGCTGAAGAACCATACGATTACGCTCGGCAGCTTTAGCGCGGCGTTGACGCTGATGGTTGATTATCCCTGAGCGGGACGCAGAGAAACGTCATATCACATGGTCATGACGAATGAGTGAATGGAGAAAGAGGAGCAGAGAATGAGGATAACGGCTGTGTTGCTGGGAGCACTGACGGCGCTAGCCGTTCAGGCGGAGCCGAATAATACCTGCTGGTCTGATCCGGTTAATATCGCTTCGGTGGACATTTCGTTGGCGTCTTTCTCCAGTAATCGGGCGGGCGCAGAGGCACGGATGACATATTCAACCAATCCGCAACGGTTCAGTGCTATCTGCAACCGAAGCGCTGAAGGCTTTACCATGACGCATTACGTTGATATGGGGCCGAGTTTGATACCGTCGGATATCAATCCCGGTTATTTTAAATTGAGTAATGATATTGATATCAGGATTGCTAGTGAGAGCATGAATTCTCCGGGGTATAGGTATTTCCCTTTGGCTCCTCCTTACTCATTAGAGGCAAATGGTAGGCCGCCTGTCGGACAAGGCGTTGTAGTGAATGATTTCTATGTCGCCGGGAGTGGAATAATAGATTTAAGATTAAGGCGGGATATTATTGGCGGGGCGATCGTGGTGCCCTCCAATACCGAGTTGTTCTCCGCCTACCGGATTATGAATTCTCGGCCTTTTGCACCACGTGCCAGTCGCCCAGTCGTCCAGGCTCGCACGCGTTCTGGCGGACAGGTGATACCGGTGACGCCGGAATGTTCGATTAATCAGGGAAATACGATCGGTGTTAATTTCGGCGTACTGCAAACGAGCCGGATTTCCAGTGAAAGCCGTAGTGACGCGTTCTATAGCAAAGATATTTCCTTGAACTTTAGCTGTAATACCAGCCTGACGCAGGATATTAAGGTGCAGCTGGTGGCAGACAGCACAGATTTTTCTGCCGACCTTATCCGTTCCGATCACCGTGAGTTGGGATTCTCGCTGAAGCATAATGGGAGTTTTGTTAAACCGATGGGCTCATTTATCGCCCGGATTGAGAAAGGGGCGGGGAGTGAGAGTATCGTCTTGGCACCGGTAAAAGATCCGCATGTTTCATTGCAGGGCGGTGAGTTTCACGCCTCAGCGACGTTGGTGATTACGTCGCTTTAGTATGGGATAGTGAGAAGTTGTTTACATTATATTATGGATATGAAAAATAACATGAAATGGACGCTGTTGTTGATCCCGTTATTATTCTGGCTGCCCGCCCACGCGGAGCTGGATAATACCTGCTGGGGGGATCCGGTGAATATTGCTGTGGTGGATATTGCTGCTGCGCCTTTTACCAGAAATACCAAAGGGGCTGAAGCAATAATGAAGTATCGAATGAACCCTATAGAGTTTAGTGGGATTTGTAATAGGAGCGTAAATTATATGTCAATGACCCATTATGTTGACATGGGGCCGACGCTTGTACCCTCTGAGATGAATGCTGGGTATTTTAAATTAACTGATGATGTGGATGTTAGGATAGGGAGTGGCTCACCAATTAAATACTTCCCTTTGGTACCTTCTGATGGGTTGATTGGCTTGAAGTCTCCCAGCTCATATGGGGAAAATATAAAGGTTTCTGGGTTCAGTGTGGCCGGTAGTGGGATCGTGGAGATAAAATTAAGGCGGGATATTATTGGCGGCGCTATTGTCGTACCGTCAGATACCGAACTTTTTTCAGCCTACAGGGTTATGGATTGGCTACCTCCTCCGCCGCGACCAAGCCGGCCGATAGTTCAGGCGCGTACCAAAGGCGGCGGACAGGTGATAGCGATAACGCCGGAATGCTCGATTAACCAGGGTAACGTTATTGAGGCGAATTTCCATACGCTGCAAACGGATCAGGTGGTCAGCCGCAGCGATGGCGAACGCTACAGTAAAGATATCGCCCTGCGCTTTAGCTGTAATAGCAGCCTGACGCAGGATATTAAGGTGCAGCTGGTGGCGGATAGCGCCGGTTTTTCATCAGATCTTATCCGTAGCGATAATAGCGCCTTAGGGTTCGCGCTAAAACATCACGGTCAGTTGGTGAAGCCGATGACCTCATTCCCCGCCCGGCTTGACGCGGGGACGGGCAATGCAACGGTTACCCTGACGCCGGTAAAGGATCCTGACGTTGCGTTAACCGCCGGTGCTTTTAACGCTTCGGCCACCTTGGTGATTACGTCGCTTTAGCTTCCGGTTTTCTTAAAAACTTATTCTGCTTTAAATTAACGTTTAAATAAGACTCCGTAAGAACGCTGTCATCTTATTTGTTCTTATTTTATCTGATAATCATGCCTCTGGTGTTTTATAAGTGGAGTAATACACCGATCATGAAAGGGCTTGGCGGGTGCGCAATAGTTGGCTATGGGGTGAATTAAATAACGGTGTCGCTGCAGGCCGCCTGTCGTATCAGTAGCTGTTAAGCCTCATTGCTGAATAAATATATTTATCTGCCAGGCGACAGTCTTGTTTATTTTAATCAGGGATCGTTTTAGGAATGGCGTCATTGAAAATAACGCATTGTACTACCGCTGTGTTGTTATATCAGCGGCTGCCGGCGCTGGTTTTGTGCCTGTGGTTTGTCGTTGTCATGCATATTTATCTACCAAACGGCGGCGGTATTGGCCTGAACCTGCCGCTCAATGTGCTTACCTGGATGGCGATGGCCGGGGTGACGCTCATTATTTGGCAATGCCGGCCAAAAAATAAATATCTTACGACAACGCTGGCCGGCCGATTATTTTTTATCGGCGCGGCGCTGCTGTTTATTCCGTTGGCCTATACGCAGCCGGAGTGGCTGGCGCAGGCCGGCTGGCGTCTGGCGGGGCTGGCGGGCGGCCTGCTGTTTTACTTCACCCTGTCGCAATATCGTATGCCGCTGCGTTTTCGTCGCCTGCTGCTGCAAATGATGCTGTGCGCGGTGGCGCTGCAGGCGGCGCTGACGCTGTGCCAGCTGTTCTGGCCGGGGCTGACGCAGGCGTGGATGGAGTATGTGCCCGGCGGTCGTCCCTATGGCATTTTCCAGCAGCCGAACGTGCTGGGCAGCTTTATCGCCATGGGCGTGGCGCTGGCGCTGATGCTGTGGCTCCAGCCGCAGTTTCGCCTGTCTGTTCGGGTTGCTGAACGCTGGCGCAGCCGGCTGCTGGCCGGATTGCTGCTGCTGTTGCCGGCGGTGCTGGTCTGGGTACAGTCGCGCACCGGCTGGCTGGCGGGCATGGCGGCGGCGATGCTGATGCTACTGATGCACCGGCGTAATGCGCCACGGCGCAGCCTGACGGCCGCGCTGTTGATGGCGCTGGGGGCGGGACTGGGGCTGCTGGCGCTGTGGCAGGGGTTACTGGCTGAGCAGGGGCTGCGCCATGTCAGCCATACGGTCTCCAACCATGCGCGTTACACCATGCTGCGCGACACGCTGGCGATGATTGCCGAACAACCGTGGTCAGGCTGGGGATACGGCGGTTTTGAGTACAGTTTTCAACATTTTCGCGTGCATCAGGCGCTACCGACCGCCGTGACGGAGATTGCCCGCCATCCGCATAACGAGCTGCTGCTGTGGTGGGTGGAAGGCGGCGTGGTCGCCCTGGCCGGCGTCGGGCTGTTTATCGCCGGCGGCATCGTCCTGCTGCGGCACATCCTGCGCCTGGCGCAGGGCGAG
Source organism: Serratia rubidaea (assembly GCF_016026735.1). Lineage (NCBI taxonomy): Bacteria > Pseudomonadati > Pseudomonadota > Gammaproteobacteria > Enterobacterales > Yersiniaceae > Serratia > Serratia rubidaea. Next base: position 4,674,265 of record NZ_CP065640.1, on the reverse strand, counting down.
AGACGGCGGGAAGCCATCGCGCTGCTGCTCGTGCTGTTGCCGCTGCTGCTGCACACCCAAACGGAATACCCCTTTTACCTGTCGTTGCCGCACTGGATGGCGTTTTTGATGCTGCTGGCGATGCTGGAGCGGCGCGCCATGCCGGTGATGCGTCGCCGGCGTTTGTCGCCGTGCTGGCGCATGCCGCTCGGCCGGGGAATACAGGCGCTGGCGTTAGCGACCCTGGTGATGATGACGGGGGCGTTAAGCGGCGGTTATACGCTGACGCTGGCGGAAAGGGGCGGTTTTCGGCTGATGGGCGAGATGGACGCCATGTCATGGTTTAGCGATTGGGCATATCGCGATCGTCGTCAGTTTGACCGGCAAATGTCTTCTCTGCTGACGTTTAACCAGACGGGAGATGAACGGCGTTTGCAGCAGTATGCATCCTGGGCGGACCGTTATTTGAGGCGTCGCGTTGACGCCAATGTTTACGCCGCGCTGATCCAGATTTTGCAGTACCAGCAACAGGACGTACCGGCGGAACAGCAACGACGTGAGGCGGCGCTGTTGTTTCCTACAGACGCGCGTTTTCAGCCTATGACATCTGATGAGGGAGCGTTATGAATCAGACCATTTCCGTTTTTATCGATGACCCGGACCTTTTTTTTGTCGCGGGCTTAAGGCTGGCGCTGGAGCAGCACTTTAGCCTCCGGGGGATTGCACTGTGTTATTTATACAGTACGGCCTCGCCGGCCGATCTGGTGATTATCGCCGCCGGGGAAGGGGTTGCGGGGCAGTTTTGCCACCTGCCGCGTCCGGATTATTGGATGCCAACGGCATACCTGACCCTGCGTGAGCGGCCGGAAGTGCCGCTGCTGACGCTGCCGGCCTGCCAGCGGGAAACCGGCCGCCTGTACCGTTGCGATCCGCTGGAAAAAATCATGCGCCAGATTGACGTCGCCCTGCAGGCCAGTGAAATGCACCATGCGCGTATGCATCGCTGTTATTGGTGCGACAAGCATGCATTAACGCCGCGCGAATATGAGATTGTGCGGCGTTTCGGCCGTGGCGAACTGCCGCAGGATATTGCGGCGCAGTTGCGGCTCAGTGTCAAAACCGTCAGCCTGCACAAACGCGCGATGATGCGCAAGATGCACCTGAGGAACAACGCAGATTTGTATCACTGGCTGCAGAATGGCGGCTTAAACAACCCGCCGGTCTCATCACGATAAAGACAAAAAGGCAGATGCCGTTATGCCTCTGCCTGCTGCTATTGGATCAGAATCGCTTAAAACGCTACTCATCGGGGCGTTCAGGCAGAATTTTAACAATAAGGTATACAGCGGCGATACTAATGGCAATGTATATAAATCGTTCATGCCATGTTTCAAAGTGGAAGAACCAGTAGATACATAAAAAAACCAACGCCCCGCCAAGCAAAGAAACAGCATACTCCAGGAAGCTATGAAACATGCGCTTCCCGATTGATAATCTTTCTTTTTTATCACTTGCCATAACTAACCTCTTTCTCTACAAGGTCCAGAATCTGATTGAATGCTGCTTCTCCCTGCGATCTTCTCACTCTTAATGCTTCAACAAAAGGATGCAATGCCGGCTCAACAAGAAAATAAAGGAAGTCATGGTTTCTTTGACGCAGCGCGTAATATATTTCTGGTTCAGTGCGTTGAAGCCGTCGAGAGGTATAAATACTACGCTCTGCCATGCCGCCTGCCAATAGCGTATTGCCGACAATACCGCCTCGCAGTGCGACCATAAGAGTGCTGCGCTGGGCTATCGATGTTGCTATTTTTTTTGATATTATGGAGTTGGTTATTGCACGGCCAAATATGGACGATCCAATTTTAGCGTAAATTTTATCTCTTTTATTTTCGGGCATGTATTGATTGAATTTGTTTAATACGGTTTCTATCGTTCTTGCAAGATTTTCATTTTGAAGAATGCCGTATCGAACAGCTTTAATAAGTCTGAGGCGTTCCGTATCCCGGTGATGTCTGGAGTCAGTGTCCAGATAACTATAAGCCAGATAGCCTAAGTCTTGAGGCACCGATAATACGCCATCAACGAAACCAACGGCCGTTTCGGGAGAAATAATAATCTTCGCGATACGCTTCGCTATGTCTTTGTAAGTTTTCATACAGATTCCCTTCTTACTATTTTTTTCGTTAGACTAAAGCAAAGATAAAGTAAAAACAACTCTAATTTTAATTTGTGCTCTTTTGTGGGAGGAAAACAAATGAATTATAAATATAACAATTAACTGACCCCGGAAATACTGACAATAATGAATCAATCAGCTTTTACGATTGAGAAATTGACTCGATGAATGATTAAGTGCGTACGCTGATTGAAGGGGGGATTGGACTTGGACTGACCCGTATGCGGCAGGAGCGGCTGCCGGCCCTGGGGAGTCCATGGTTTGAATGAAAAGAGCTCTTAAGTCTGCCCCTGACTTTCCCACTTTTTCGAAATCTTTATCTCTTTTTTTAATTTGTCAATAAAAGGTATATGCCCGCAAAATCAGGTCTAAGGCAGGGCAGGTGTTGCTCTATGAATGATAAAACCCCTCTGATGGCCTTGCCTCTTTTACCGCACCTCTTTTGTGGTTTTGACAGCGTTTAACCAGGAAAAGGCTTCTTTATGACGTTATCTAAGTTACTGCTCCCTTTGCTGATTGCCGGGAATCTTTCTTCTGCGTGGGCTGCCGAACAGATTGTTTCGTCTTCCACCACCTTTCATGTCACCACTGATGATGCGCTGAAAAGTAAGCTTCCGGCGGATATTGCCAAACGCGGATATATCGTTGCAGGCACCAATCCGAATACTCCGCCAACCACTTTTTTTCAGGAAGACAATAAAACGCTCGCCGGGCGTGAGATTGATGTGATGAATGCCGTGGCGGCAAGGCTCGGTGTGGAAGTGCGCTGGCAGGATACCGGCGGTTTCGACAACATCATTCCGGGGCTGAAATCCGGTCGCTATGACGTCGCGCTATCCAATATCAATGCGACCAAAAAACGTCTCGAGCAGGTCGATTTCGTCAGTTATTACGATGCGTCGCGCTTGGGTGTGATCTCGCGTAAAGACGCCAATATTGCGCCATTTACCTCTTTTGATGCGGTGTGCGGGCAGGAAGTAGGGGCAGGAGCGGGCACTACGCAGATCGGGCGTCTTGAAGCGGCCAGCAAAATTTGTACTGATGCCGGTAAACCGCCGATCAAGATTGCCGTATTCCCGGATCGTCCTTCAGGCGTACAAGCTGTGGTCAGCGGTCGGGTACCGATGTTCTTCGGCCCGTATGAAGGTCTGACGTATCAGGTTAGCCAGGTTAAACCGCTGGCGCTGACCGGCACCATTCATGTGGATGATGCGCCTGTATCTGTGGCGTTTTCTAAACAGTCGGGACTGGAAGATGCGGTGCAGGCATCCCTGAACTCGCTGATCAAAGACGGCACTTACCAGCAGATCCTCGATAAATGGTCCATCGGTTTTGGCGCAGTCAAAGAATCAAAACGTAATGAAGAGATTTTCGGATGAGCAGTGAAACACACGAACAGCAGCCGGAAGCACTGCGGATCGTCGGTAAAAAATATATCGGGCGCTGGATAAGCGCCCTGATCGTATTGCTGATATTGCTGGCTATGGGGAACTCCATGCTCAGCAATCCGCGTTTTGAATGGTCGGTGATCGCCGAAAACTTTACCGGCCCGTCGATCATTCAGGGCGTACTGATGACGTTGCAATTGACCGCAATTTCCGTGGTTTTTGGCTTTGCAGGCGGCACGGTTCTGGCATTGATGCGCCTGTCATCCAATCCGGTGCTTGTCGCCGTCAGTTGGGGGTATACCTGGTTTTTCCGCGGGGTGCCGATGCTGGTTCAGTTGTTTCTCTGGTACAATATTGCCGCGCTTTACCCGAATATTTCGATTTCGCTGCCGTGGGTAGGTGAAATCTGGAGCGCTTCCGCGAACTCCCTGATTAGCCCGTTCAGCGCCGCCGTGATTGCATTAGTCATGCATCAGTCTGCCTATGCCGCGGAGATTATTCGCGCCGGTATTCAGAGCGTCGGCGCTGGACAAATCGAGGCGGCACGCGCCTTGGGTTACCGCCCGTCGCAGATATTTCGCCACACCATTTTGCCGCAGGCGATGCGGGCTATTCTGCCTCCTGCGGGGAATGAAGTGATCGGTCAGCTGAAAGCCACGGCGGTCGTTTCGGTGATTTCATTACAGGATGTGCTGTTCTCGGCGCAGATTATTTATCAGCGCACCTATGAAGTGATCCCGCTGCTGCTGGTCGCCACATTGTGGTACCTGTTGCTGACGTCGTTGCTGTCGGTGATCCAGTATTACGTTGAACGACATTTTAGTCGCAGCAGTCACCGTAAGGTGAAACGTAAAGTCACGAAAACCGGAGCAGTCCGCACGGTCAGCACTGTCAGTCTCAGCGCAGGAGAAACCAGCCATGGGTGAAGCCATTGAATTTCGCAAAGTCACCAAGCGTTTCTCCGGTAATACCATTCTGGATGAAATCAGTCTCGATATTCCGGCCGGTTCGGTCACGGTGATCCTCGGGCCTTCCGGCTCAGGGAAATCCACCTTGCTGCGCTGTATCAATCATCTTGAAAAACTTGATGGCGGCACAATCCGCATCGGTGGCGAACTGGTTGGTTATCAACAGAAAGGAACCGCGTTGTATGAACTGGGCAGCCGCAAAATTGCCGCACAGCGCAGCCGCACCGGCATGGTGTTTCAGCAATTTAACCTGTTTCCGCACCGTACGGTTTTGCAAAATATTATCGATGCACCGCTGCGGGTGAAGAAGCAAAACCGTCAGCAGGTAGTCAGTAAAGCCCGCGCGTTGCTCCAGCAGGTCGGATTAGGCAGCCGCGAAGATGACTGGCCTCAGCAGCTTTCCGGTGGTCAGCAACAACGCGTGGCAATTGCCCGTGCGCTGGCGATGGACCCGGAAGTGATGTTATTCGATGAACCGACCTCCGCGCTGGATCCCGAACTGGTGGGCGAAGTGTTGCAGGTGATCAAAAAGCTGGCGCATTCAGGGATAACTATGGTGATCGTCACCCACGAAATCGGCTTTGCACGTGAAGTGGCGGATAGCGTCATCTTTATGGAGGGCGGAAAAATTGTGGCGTCGGGACCGACGAAAAGCGTGCTGGATGAAGCGGAGAACGTCCGTGTCCGCCATTTTCTGTCGACTGTTTTATAACGTCATCCCGTCACCCGTTTCCCAAACAACATCTTTGCCAGCCGTGGCAGACTGCCGCGGCTGTCCAGCCTGCTCAGTGCCACGATTTCTGTCCGCTGTGCGTCAGTGAAATCCGGCAAGCAGACGCGCAGTTTCGCCGGTAAATCAAACGGGATCGCCAGACTTTGCTGACGGGTGAAACGCCGTTGCAGCAGACTGCCGTCGCGTAAGAATACCGTCACCTGATGAAAACGTGCAGCGGGGTTCAGCTCGTCCGGCGGTGCGGAGAAATCCGGGCAACGCGAGACACGTCCTGCCAGCGCGGCTGTGCCTGCGTCCACCGCCTGCGGGGTGAAATCCTCTAAACGTAAGTTTCCGCGCAGCAGACAGGCTGCAATCACGTATTCCAGACTGAACCGCGCTTCAACGCCGGTTGCCGGTTTTCGCACCGACGCCGCAATATCACCGCCCGGCGGGAAAGACACCTCGATCCGTTCGATGGCGCCGATCAGTGCGTCTGTGCTTTGACCGGTTTGCAGCCAGTCATGACGAATAGTCCGCGCGGCATCGGCAGCGCTGTGCGTGCCACCGCAGGTCGGATAGGGTTTGAATTCCAGACCGGGCGAGACAATCCGCCACGGCGCGCCCCAGTCTGAAATGAGTTTTTCCGGCTGTTGCTGGCCGGCGCAATAAGCCGATAAAAAGCTGTCAAGCACATTGTCTGTCTGGCCGTGAAAGCCTGCCAGCATCAGCTGTGCGGCAATGACGGCGGTCTGCGCCGCTAACCCGGCGTGCAGCGGTTTGACGTCACTGCCGAACTGCGCACGTAAACCTGCGGATTGCGTCGCCGCGATACCCAGAATCAACGCCGTTTGCCGTTCAGTGGCATTCACCAGCCGCGCACAGGCCGCGGAGGCCGCAATCGTGCCGAGCGTGGCGGTATTGTGAAAACCGAGTTTGTAATGCTGAGAACCGGCGGCCAGCCCGAGGCGTCCGGCCATTTCCACTCCGGTCACGTACGCATCGAGAAACTGCGCGCCGCTGATGTCTGGTCGTTGTGAGGCCAGCGCCAACAGCGCGGGCAAAATCACCACGCCGGGATGGCCGCGAAAGTCGGGATGGAAATCATCAAAATCCAGCGCGTGACCGGCATACCCGAGCAGTAACGCGTGAGTTGCCTGATCGTCAGCGCGGTAAACCTGATGCAAACTGTTCAGTCCTGCATCGGGTAAATCGCCGTGTAAAACCGGCAGGGTGACTGCCAGAAAATCCAGCAACCCTTCGCGGGCTGCTTCATGAGCGGCTGGAGAAGGGGATGAACTGAGGATAAGTTTTGCCAGCGACTGCGTTAATGTCATAGGCTCATCTCCCGCTTCAAGCCCGAGTAACCGGAGATAATAAATCAACGAAATGTTCACGCTCGCAGAGCGCATGCAATTGCGTCAGAAAGGGGGCTGAAACCGGGATCCCGTCGCGCTGGCGTTGCCGATACCTCTGGTTTTCCGGTTCACCAGCCACTACCTGGGTATCAGGGCGCCATTTCCCTTCCTGGAGTAATTTGTCGTAATGCGACGGCATTGATATGCCGTGAGAATCAATGCCCAGCAAATCGGTTTCCAGCGCAATATTTTCGGGCATTCCCCACCCGGTAAAAATGGTCATGGCCTGCTGAAGACGTAATTGCGCCGAAAAATGCTTCCGCTGACTCATGCGATTTTATCCTTACGGAGAATTTCCTCACTGAGAGTGCGCAGCGCTTGTACCGCCAGTTGCGACAGGTAATGTGCAGTCGGAAACAGGGCGCGATCATCAACGCGAAATTGCGGATGATGCAGCGCGTAAGGGCCGCCGGAGCCGATCATGATGAACGCGCCGGGCAATTTTTGCTGATAGAACGCGAAGTCTTCCCCAATCGGGCTGGCTTCAACGCGGCGGGCTTCGAAGCCGGAGCCTTCACCATGCGCCAGCGCGAAATCCACCCATTTGGCCGTGTTGTTCACCGACGGTGGGCCGGGTTGCCAGTCGAGGATGATGTCGGTATCAAATGCAGCAGCGATGCCCGCGAGAACCTGCCGGAAACGGCGTTCTATCAGTTCCCGTGTGTCCTGATTAAAGGTGCGGACGGTGCCTTCCAGCCAGGCGGAATCCGGGATCACGTTCCAGGTACTGCCGCTGTGAACCTGAGTGATGGAAACCACCGCGTTGTGTGCGGACTGCACGTTGCGGGCGATTAGGGTTTGCAACGCGGAAATCACCTGTCCGGCGATAATAATCGGGTCGTTGCCTTCGTGCGGACGTGCCGCGTGGCTGCCGGTACCGGAGATGGTGATCGCAAAGCGATCCACGCCCGCTGTTAATGCGCCTTCTTTGCTGCCGATAACGCCGACCGGTAAAGAAGGATCGTTATGAATGCCGAAAATGACGGCGGCGTTGTCGAGTGCGCCGGTGTCAATCAGCGCCGGGGCACCGTGACCGGTTTCTTCCGCCGCCTGAAACAGAATGCGCACCGTGCCGAAAAGAGAATCTTCCTGTGTTTTCAGCAAAATCGCCGCGCCAAGCGCCGCCGAGGTATGGAAATCGTGGCCACAGGCGTGCATCACACCGGGATTTTGCGAGGTGTAATCCACTCCGGATTTTTCTTCAATCGGCAGGGCATCAATATCAGAACGCAGCACCACCAGTTCGCCGGGATTGATGCCGCCAATTTCTGCCACCAGACCGGTTTTTAGCGGCAAATCTATCACGCGGATTTGATACTTCTCCAGTACCGCCCGGATGCTGGCTGTGGTGTTAACTTCTTCGTTGGACAGCTCCGGATGGCGGTGCATGTGGTGGCGAAAATCCTGAATAAACGCCGCCAGCGGCTGATGTTCCTGCGTGATATCTGACATTTAAGCTCCTGTAGGTGGCTGATGTTCCAGCCAGCGGGTGTGGCCTTTTGCATCGAGAATTTTTTTCAGGTACAGCGTGGTGTGTCCTTTGCCGAGGTCTCTTTCGAAGACCGGCTGAAAACCCAGTTTCAGGTACATATCGCGCAGCCACGGGTGGCTGGTGGCGGTGCCGAGTGAGTAAGCCGGGGCTTTCAATTCGCGGCTCAGAATGTTGTCTTCCAGCCAGCCCAGCAGTTTTTTGCCGAGTCTCTGACCGGAGTAATCTGGATGCGTGCCGAACCAGCCAATGTGCGGCAGGCCCATGGGGCCAGGCATTGCACCCCACGGGAAGCGCAGGGTCACCGAAGCCACCATCCGCTGGTTATCAAAGAGCGCAAACACCGCATGATCGTCGAGGTGTTGTGTCACGCGTGCCAGATCGGTGGTGGCAGCATCAAACTGAATCCCGAGTGTTTTGATTGGCGCGTAGGCGGCCAGCATCAGCGCCAGATAATCGTGTTTATCATCCAGCGTCAGCCGCCTGAAATGCTGTGTCATAACCCGGGTTCCTCAGGCGAAGTCAGATGACCGGACTGCACGGCAAAGCGGATGACGTCATCGACTTTTTGCGCGGGGCTGCCGGTGTAATGGGCCGGATCCAACCCGTGGTCAAGATCCTGTTCAGTAATACTGGTCGCCAGCTTCGCAATGCTCAGCGCGGCCTGTTGCGAAATCACACCCAGTTCACCTTCGGCTGATGCCAGCGCAACGTCGACATTTATTTGCTGTGTCAGGCGATTTTGCGCTGACCAGATTTTCCGCATTTCTGGTGTGCCAAAATTATTACCAAGTAAAAGAAAAGCTATCGGATGTGAGGACATAATACTCTCTTCTTAATAAGGGTTGATTAACGTTGTTTTTAAGGTTGTAATTAAAAACAAACCAGTCGGATATAAGGGAATTTCAGACGCATCTGTTTTTATTTCGTTAAATTAGTCCTGCCTGACACTATCATTTCTTTTATTTAGCACCGGATGCAAGGGGTTTGTAGGTTATAGCGAAAATTAATCTATGCTATTGCGAATAAGTTAATAAGGATGCGCACTTAGCTCTTTTTTAATTTTTTCAATTCCCGTAGGATATTTTCAAGAACACTTGAATATATCCCACATCAAGTTCCCGTTTAATTACGGGCAGTTTCTCTTTAACCAGACGACAAATACAGGGCATCGACGTGTTCGCCATAAAATCACCGCAGACCTATCATTATCAACCGGGCCTGCTTTCACGCACCGGTGAGCTGCTTGCCGATCATTCCTCCGATATCGCGATCATCACCAGCCCGAAAGCGTGGCGGGCGGTGAATCCGCAACTGGAAGCCAGCCTGAAGGCGGCCGGTATTCGCTGGCAGGTCAATTTTCTCACCACGGAATGCTCCGATGCGGCTATCAAAACGCATCTGGTCAGCGTACGGGAACAAAACGCCACGCTGGCACTGCCGCCACTGAATGGCGACCGTGACATGATCATCGCGGCCATTGCCCGCGAAGTGAAATTCTCCACCGAAAATGCCGCCCGCTTGCCGTTCTCAATGGCTGCGGAAAATATCGAAAAAGCCCTGCGGGCAACTGAAATTCACCATTATTCTCAGGGATAACGCCATGACCTCTTCTTCATCTTCTTCAAAAAACACCCATCAATTGCGTCTTGGTCTGTTTGTGCAGCCGCTCGGGCATCATGTCAGTGGCTGGCGCTTAACTGAAAACCTCGGTTCGCCGACCGATATCGACTGGCTGACGTGGATCGCCAAAAAAGCCGAAGAGGGAAAATTTGATATGTTCTTCATTGGCGATGCCCTGGCAACCAGCGTCTACCGTTTGCCGTCTACCATGGCGCGGCTCGAACCGCTGACTCTGCTGTCGGCACTGGCAGTGCAAACCCGCCATATCGGGCTGGCCGCCACGGCTTCAACGACATTCAGCAATCCGTTTAATCTGGCACGCAGCTTTTCTTCTCTTGATCACATCAGCCACGGCCGGGCGGCGTGGAACGTGGTGACGTCGTTTTCAACGGATGTGGCGCGCAATTTCAGCCGTGACGATATGCCCGCGCATGCTGAACGTTACGCCGTAGCACATGAGTTTCTCGAGGTGACGTTCAAACTGTGGGAAGGCTGGCAGGAAGGGGCGGTGCAGCCGGACAACGCCAGCGGCCAGTATTTCGTCAATGAGAAAATCAATTCGGTGAACCATCAGGGCAAGTATTTTCAGGTACAGGGGCCGCTGAATATTACCCGTTCGCCGCAGGGGCGTCCGGTGATTATCGAAGCGGGTTCTTCTGCTGACGGCCAGAAACTGGCAGCGGCCACCGCCGAAGTGGTATTTACCGCTGCCGCAACGCTGGAAGAAGCACAGACGTTTTACCGTGCGCAGAAACAGCAGGTGAAAGAGGCCGGACGTAACCCGGAACATGTGCTGATTTTGCCGGGCGTAATGCCCATTGTCGGCCGCACACGGGAAGAGGCGCGCGAAACCTGGCGCGAACTGAATTCGCTGGTAGATATTGATAATGGCATCCGCCAACTGTCCACCCGCTTTAATATGGATCTGAGTGTGTTTCCGCTCGACGGGCCGGTGCCGGATGTGCCTGCCGGTGAAGGTAATCAGAGCCGTGTGAAACTGCTGACCGATCTGGCGTATCGCGAAAATCTGACCTTACGTGAACTGGCCGCAATTGCTGCCGGTTCGCGTGGGCATCGCGTGCTGATCGGTACGGCGGAAGATATCGCCGATGATTTCCAGCATTGGCTGGAAGAAGGCGGGGCAGACGGTTTTAACATCATGCCTGCAGTGATGCCGGAACAGCTTTCGCTGTTTGTTGAGCTGGTGATCCCCGAATTGCGTCGTCGCGGGTTGTTCCGTGAAGAATATGAATTCAGCACGCTGCGTGAAAACCTCGGTCTGCCTGAGCCTGACTTTACCCCTCAGTCTTAACTTTAGCGTCGATGACGATTTCTTTGTCAGGCCGCGTTCAGCGCGTGTCACTTTCCGCTAATGCGGCGGAGAAACAGCACCCCAATGACCTGAAAAAAGCCGGAGTGGATATTTTGAATCTCACCACCGGCGAACCGGATTTTGATACACCCGATCACGTTAAACAGGTGGCATACGAGGCGATTGCGCGTGGCGAAACTAAATACACGCCGACGCCGGGGACTCCGGCGTTGCGTGAGGCACCAGAGAAACATCGGGACAGGCACCTAAGCCGAGGTGGGATTCTTTACCATTGAGACGATATTTGAGATACCAGAGACGTGACTCGAAAGGTACAGGCCATGATAATCGGAAACTTTGAAAGGTTGAGCGGATGGTTTTAAGCTGCGGATTGTAGTGTTGAGACATATGGCGCTCACACCATAATCGAACTGACATGACCCAAAAGCAAACCACCAATCTTTCCCGATGCGGAGGGGGAATGAAAATGCATCGGGAAGGATTTTCACGCTAACTTTTTGAATCTAATTCGTATAAAGATTCGTGAAGATGCATGAAAACATAAATATGGCTCCTCTGACTGGACTCGAACCAGTGACATACGGATTAACAGTCCGCCGTTCTACCGACTGAACTACAGAGGAATCGTGTGAACGGGGCGCATAATAGCGAGGCCGCCGGGGCTTGTAAAGCCTGAAAAAACGCATTTTGGCGCGTTTGCTGCAAGAATGCCCAACCTGCTGCATTCTTGAGTGGTTGGACGCGCGCCGGCAGGCAACATTGCTTCTTTTTGGTGCAGCGGGCCGCCGCCGCCGGCGTTTGCGCGCATATCGCCGCCGCTGGAGGTTGTCGCTTTTCCCTTTTTTTTTAGCCTGTTGGCGACGTTATTGGTTTTTCCCCCTGATTATGGCCCGGATCTTGCTGTGGGGTTAACGTTGTTCTTTTGCGCATAACGGGGGCTCCATGAATTTCAGACGTCTTAAATATTTTGTCAAAATCGTCGATATCGGCAGCCTGACGCAGGCAGCGGAAGTGCTGCATATTGCGCAACCGGCGTTAAGCCAGCAGTTGGCGACGCTGGAAGGCGAACTCCAGCAGCAGCTGTTGATTCGCAGCAAACGCGGCGTGATGCCGACCGAGGCGGGCAATATTCTTTATGCCCACGCGCAGACGATTCTGCGCATGTGTGAGCAGACGCAGGCCGCCGTCAGTAATATCGGGCTGGCGGTCAGCGGGCAGGTCGCGCTTGGTTTCGCATCCGGCTGCGCCGCCGCGCAGCTGGCGACGCCGCTGCTGCAGGCGATGCGCGATGCGCACCCCGGCATTCTGCTGCGTCTGCATGAAGATACCGGCCCGGCGCTGACCGATCAGGTTGCCAGCTGTGCGCTGGATATGGCGGTGATATACGGCGCAAAGGCGCCGCAGGGGTTCAACACCACGGTGTTGGCGAAGGAAGATCTGTATCTGGTGGCGTCGCGTTCGGTACCCAACCCCGGTGACTACATCGATCTGCGGGCGCTGGCGCGGCTGAACCTGTTTTTACCGCACCGGGGAGACAGCGTGCGCGATCAGGTGGAAGACGCGATGGCGGTGCGTAAGCTGGCGCTGAACGTGGTCGGTGAAATTGAATCGCCGACCATGCTCAGCGCCGCCATCGCCGGGGGACTGGGGGCGACCATTCTGCCGGAGTCCGCCGCGCGGGCGCTGACCGGCCCGGCCAGAGCCTGGATGGCGCGCATCAGCAACCCGTCGTTGGCGCTGCCCTTGGCGCTGTGCGTGTCCGTTCAGCAGCCGCTGTCTGAAGCGGCGCAGGCGGTTAAAGCACAATTATTGGCGATGATTACCGCGCCGAACCAGCCGAAACGCGCGCTGACGCTGGTGCAGTAACGCCGCCAGGCGACTGTTTCTTCCTACCTTTCCCCGGCAGCGGACGGCGCAGGTTGCCTTCCGCACGTCTTTTCTGAATTGTTGCGCCCTGCGTGGCGCATTCTTTGTTCCTCTGCCAGCCTTATTGGGCCGCGGTTGGCGGCATAATAACAATCAAACAGAGGGATGGTATATGGAAAAGCTCTGGGGGCATCCATCGTTACCGGTCAAAACCCGGCTGTCGCGGCTGTATGTCGCGCTGGCGGCGGCGCTGACGCTGGCCGGTACGGTCGGCGCGGCCTATGCGGAAAACATCAATGTCGAAAACGGCGAGAAGCGGATCAGAGAGGTGGACGGCGCCGGATTCGGTAAGGTCAGCGGTAAGGGCAGCGAGTGGCGGGTCAGTGATGTACTGTCGATCAGCGCCGGGCTGTATGTGCTGGATGGCGGTGTGATGAGCATCGGCCGGCTGGATTCGGCAGGCTCGATTGTTGGCACTAACCGTTCGACGGAAATTGTCGTTAGCGGCAGCGGTTCGCATCTGCAAATAGAAAGTTATCCGAGAATTGAAATCCTCTCTCTGTCCGATCATGGCCGTTTTAGCAGCGCGAGTGATAGGTTAGAGATCCATGGCGGCCTGATAATAGGCAGTCGCGGCACCCTGGATGGCCATGCGCAGGATGATGAAGATGTGGTGGAGAAAGGGTGGGATATTTTTACCCTGGGGGAAGCACAGGCGCCCGGCATATTGGATCCTAATATCGTCGTCTTCTTTGATCGTGATACATATTTGGGCGGGCGCTGGAACTCCCTCATCTTCAACCATACTGCGGATGACTATCAGTTTGTCAACAGCGTCAGGGACGACGAGGGACATGCGTCAATAGCCAATTTTGCCGGCAATACCACCATGTCCGGCGACCTCAGTGAGTTCCACGGCGATATTTTCGTTAAAGGCGGCAAGCTGACGATTAACTCTGATGTGGGGCGCTACAAGAGTGATCCTCCTTATCAAGGTTTATACGTTGAGCGCGGCGGTACGCTGATCCTCAACGGCACCATCGGGGGATTTGGACGCGGCATCGGTTTTACCACTTCACTGTTTGTTGATCCCGGCGCGAGGCTGGGCGGCGATGCGACCATCGGTCGTACGATTATCGAGGGCGGCGGCCATATTGCTCCCGGCGACGGCAGCACGGGCAAGTTCGACATCAACAGCTATCTGACCTTTAAAGACGGCGCGTTTTATGACGTGGATATCGCCGCCGACGGCCGCAGCGATACCATGGCGGTGGTCGGTCAGACGACGATCGGCAACAACGTGAAGGTGCTGGTGAATATGCTGGATCCCTACACCAGCTATCAGGATGAACAGACCTACCGCATACTCACCTCCGAAAAAGATATTGCCGGCATGTTCAGCGAAGCGGTGCTGGATTCGGCCTTTCTGGAAGCGACCTTTAAACGCGGCCAGCAGTTTATCGATCTGCTGATTAAACAAATTACCCCCGGCGGTGATGTGACGCTGGACGGCGATCGCCACGTTTCCCAGTCTGTCTCCTATGCCGGCGCGGTCAGTATGGGTCAGGATAAAGCCAGCAAGTGGTTGATAGACGGCGGTACGTTCAGCGCTAAAAAGCTGATTATCGGCTCTGAACGCCAGTCGCAGGCGGCGGTGCAGGTGGAGAACGGGGCTAAATTGGTGACCGAACGGGCAAGGATCGACTACGGTCTGGATGATGCCGACTATCAACACCGGCCGATGGCGACGATCAGCGGTAAAGGCAGTGAGTGGCAGGTCAACGACTGGCTGTCGCTCGCCGGCAAGTTGGACGTGCTGGACGGCGCGCAGGTGAAGGTTGGCGATCTGCTGGCCTCTGAACGTCCCGCCGAGGCGAAAAAATCTGCGGAAATTTACGTCAGCGGTGAAGGCTCGCATCTGCACACCCGGGGAACTACCGACGCCGATGTGCTGGCGCTGGCAAACGGCGGGCGCTTCAGTAACGATAATAAACAGTTAACGCCGCGCAGCGCGCTGGTGATCGGCAGCCGCGCCTCTTTTGACGGCTATTCGGCGGATGGCCCTTACGGCCACGAGATCTGGCCGCTGCCTACGCTGGGCGAGGCGCAGGCGCCCGGCGTGATTGACCGCGATATTGTGATCACCACGCCAACCGACCATCGGGGTATGCGGGGGTCGATTATTTTTAACCATACGTCGGACGACTATCAGTTCGCCAATACCATCATCGGCAGTGGATCGATGGCCAACGTGGCCGGGCAGACCACGCTGACCGGCGATCTCTCGCAATACGGCGGGCGCATTTTCGTTAAGGGCGGCAAGTTAACGATTGACGGTGATGTAGGCACGAACGTGGAGGAGTCCGAAAAACTACAAGGGTTGGCGGTAGAGAACGGCGGAACGCTGCTGCTTAACGGTAATGTGGGGCATATCATCGAGGTTTCTCCAGGGTTTACGGATTTTTCAACGGCATTGTTCGTAGGCAGCGGCAGTGTACTGCGCGGTAATGCGACGACAGGCCGGGTGAGTATCGGGCGCGGAAGCCATCTTTCCCCCGGGGATCCTGACAATAACGCTATCGGTCAATTTATCATTAAGAGTAATTTGGGCTTCAATGAGGGCGCGTTTTATGACGTTGATATCGCCGCGGATGGCCGCAGCGACTATGTGAGGTCACAGGGCGGCGCCTACATTGATAAGAACGTCAAGGTATTGGTCAATACCCTCGATCCGCACACCAGCTATCGGGATGGGCAAACCTACCGCATTCTGACCGCCGGCGGCGGCGTTAACGGTATGTTCAGTGAAGCGGTGCTGGACTCGGCCTTTTTGGACACGGAGTTGACGCGCGATCATCAAAACGTCGATCTGACCATCCGGCAGAAAGAGACCGGCGGCGGTGGTGACGACGGCCATAGCGGCGGCGGTGACGATGGTCATACCGGCGGCGGTGATGACGGCCATACCGGCGGTGGTGATGACGGCCATAGCGGCGGCGGTGACGATGGTCATAGCGGCGGCGGTGACGATGGTCATAGCGGCGGCGGTGACGATGGTCATAGCGGCGGCGGTGATGACGGTCATAGCGGCGGTGGCGACGACGGCGATAGCGGCGGCAAGCCGGACGCGCCGGGCATCTTCCAGACGGTGGCGACCAGCGACAACCAGTGGAACACCGCCGGGGCGCTGAGCTCGCTGGCGCAGCAGGGGCCGTCGCTCGGGCTATACAACGCGCTGCTGATGCTGAACGCGGCCGAGGCGCGGGATGCGTTTAACCAGCTGTCCGGCGAGCAGTATGCGTCGGTGCAGGCGAGCCTGCAGCAGAGCGGCACGCTGGTAGGCAGCGTGGTGAACCAGCATATGCAGACGATGTTCGACGGCGACAGCCTGACGGTGCCGCCGCTGGCGATGAGCCTGGTGCAGAGCCCGGAGCGCGAGCGCAACGGGGCCTGGGGTCAGATGTTCGGCAGCTGGACGCGCAGCAAGGGCGACGGCAACGTCGGCAAGCTGGACAGCAACACCGGCGGTTTCCTGGTGGGGGCAGACCGTGAGCTGAGCGACGGGGTGCGGGCGGGCGCGTACGCGGGCTACAGCCGCACGCGTTTCGACGTAGATAGCCGGGCGTCGTCGGGCCACAGCAACAACTACCATCTGGGCCTGTATGGGGCGGGTCAGCGCGATGCGCTGGCGCTGCGCGGCGGTGTGGGCTACAGCTGGCACCGGATAGAGAGCGAGCGCAACGTGGGCTTCGGCGGCTATCGCGACCGTCTGACGGGGGATTACGACGGTAATACGTTGCAGGCGTTTACGGAGCTGGGCTACCGGCTGCGCTATGAAGCGGCGAGCGTGGAGCCGTTCGTCAACCTGAGCTACGTGCGTCTGCATACGGATGCGGTGCAAGAGCAGGGCGGCGCGGCGGCGCTGAGCGTGAAGGATGAAACGATGAACACCTTCTACTCGACGCTGGGGCTGCGCGGTGCGACGGATATCCCGGTGTCAGGGGTAGACGTAACGCTGCACGGCAAACTGGGCTGGCAGCACGCGTATGGCGATACGGACACTTCGGCGCGGATGGCGTTCGCCAGCGGCGACAGCTTCACCAGCAAGGGTGCGCCGGTGGACAAGGACGTGGCGGTGGTGGGCGTTGGTCTTGATGTGCCGCTGACGCGTTCAACGCGGATCGGGGTATCCTATCAGGGGCAGTATGGCTCTCAGCAGCAGGCCAACTCGGTCAATGCACAGCTGACGGTCTCGTTCTAACCCGCCGTATTTACAGGTGCGGGCTGCCGGATTCTCCGGCAGCCCTTTTTATTTCAAACAATCCTATTCTGAATTCCGGCGCCCGCGTGGCGCATTCCCCGTTCCTATGCCAGCCTTATTGTGCCGCGGTTGGCGGCATAACAATAATCAAACAGAGGGATGGTATATGGAGAAGCTCTGGGGGTATCCATCGTTACCGGTCAAAACCCGGCTGTCGCGGCTGTATGTCGCACTGGCGGCGGCGTTGACGCTGGCGGGTAATATCAGCGCGTCCTATGCGGAAAATATTAAGGCAGAGGATAGCGTGGGACGCGCGGGCGATATTAACCCGATATATGTGAACGGCGCATTTATTATCGGCAGCCTGGATGGTACTCCGTCCCAGGATGAAAACGGTAAGGTATGGCGGCTGTCGACGTCGGGGCCGGCGCAGGCGCTCGGTGTGCTGGATGCCGACATCGTGGTGGATACCGATACGTATAATATGGGAATGTCGAATTCTATTAGCTTTAACCATACCACAGATGGTTACCGCTTTGTGAATGCCATCATCGGCGACGGGACAATAGCGAATGTTGCCGGAAATACGGAGTTAACCGGCGATCTCAGTCGTTATAACGGGCACATTTTCGCCAAAGACGGCAAGCTGACGGTTAATACCGATATCGGCACGGAAGATGACCTGCTGATCAGAACGCAGCATCTCTATGCCGAAGATGGCGGGACGTTGATCCTTAACGGCACGATAGGGAGATTTGCGCGCAATATCGGTTTTTCAACCTCACTGTTTGTTGAACCCGGCGGCATACTGGGCGGCACCGCGACCATCGGCCGCACGGTGGTGGAGCGTGACGGGCATTTTTCCCCCGGCGACGGCGGCATCGGCAAGTTTGATATCAACAGCTATCTGACCTTTAACGACGGCGCGCTCTATGATGTGGATATCGCCGCCGACGGCCGCAGCGACAGTACGGCGGTAGTGGGCCAGACCACCATCGGCAAGGACGTCAAGGTTCAGGTTAATGCCCTTGACCCGCATGCCAGCTATCAGGATGGACAAACTTACCGCATCCTCACGTCTGAAAAGGATATCGACGGCACGTTCAGCGCTGCGGTGCTGAAGTCGGCGTTTTTAGACGCGACGCTTGAGCACGGCAAGCAGTTTGTCGATCTGATCGTGAAGCAGCTCGGGGCCGTCGGCGATGTGATCCTGGACGGTAGCCGGCATATTTCTCATTCGGTCTCCTATGGCGGTACGGTCAGCGTCGGGCAGAATCAGGTCAGCGATTTACTGATTGACGGCGGCACCTTCAGCGCTAAAAACCTGGTGGTCGGCTCCGAGAGCCAGCCGCAGGCGACGGTGCGGGTGGAGAACGGCGCCCACCTGGTCACCGGCGATGCCACGGTGAGCTATGGGCCGGACGATACCGACTACCGATACGGCCCGAAAGTGGCCGTCGCCGGTAAAGGCAGCGAATGGCAGATTGCCAACCGGCTGGCGCTGGCCGGCAAGCTGGATGTGCTGGACGGTGCACAGGTGACGGCCGGCGAGCTGGCGGTGGCCGACCGGCCCTGGAACGGCACAAAAAGCGCGGATATTTACGTCAGTGGTGAAGGCTCACGCCTGCATTCTCAGGGGCGCAGCGACGTTGATGTCCTGTCATTAGCTGACAATGGCCGCTTCAGCAACGACGGCGGCAAGCTGGCGCTGAAAAAGGCGCTGGTTATCGGCAGTCGCGCTTCTTTTGACGGCTATGTGCCCGCAGATGGTGATAACAGTTGGACGCCGCCTACGTTGGGTGGGGCGCAGGCGCCCGGGCTACTCGATCCGGGCATTGCCCTGACCGCGCCGACCATTATTTTTAACCATACCGCAAGTGATTACACGTTCGCCAATACTCTCACCGGCAGCGGCGTGATGGCTAATGTCGCCGGTCAGACGACGTTGACCGGCGATCTCGGCAATTACTTCGGCGATGTGTTCGTCAAGGGCGGCAAGCTGACCATCAATACCGATCTGGGCACCAATCCTGATTATCAGCTGTTAAAAGAGCATAAACTGCGCGTTGAAGACGGCGGAACGCTGATCCTTAACGGTACGATGGGAATGTTTGCCCGTAATGTCGGCTTTTCGACCTCACTGTTTGTTGAATCCGGCGGCGTGCTGGGCGGCGATGCGACCATAGGCCGCACGGTGGTGGAAAACGGCGGCCATCTTTCCCCCGGAGACGGCGGCATCGGCAAGTTTGCTATCAACAGCTATCTGACCTTTAACGACGGCGCCTTCTACGACGTGGATATTGCCGCAGACGGCCGCAGCGACAGCACGGCGGTCGTGGGCCAGACCACCATCGGCAAGGACGTCAAGGTCCAGGTTAATGCCCTTGATCCGCATGTCAGCTATCAGAATGGACAAACTTACCGCATCCTCACGTCTGAAAAGGATATCGACGGCACGTTCAGCGCCGCGGTGCTGGACTCGGCGTTTTTAGACGCAACGCTTGAGCACGGCAAGCAGTTTGTCGATCTGATCGTGAAGCAGCTCGGGCCTGTCGGCGATGCACTTCTTGACGGTAGCCGGCATATTTCCCATTCGGTTTCCTATGGCGGTACGGCCAGCGTCGGGCAGAATCAGGTCAGCGATTTACTGATTGACGGCGGCACCTTCAGCGCCAAAAACCTGGTGGTCGGCTCCGAGAGCCAGCCGCAGGCGACGGTGCGGGTGGAGAACGGCGCCCACCTGGTCACCGGCGATGCCACGGTGAGCTATGGGCCGGACAATACCGACTACCGATACAGCCCGAAAGTGGCCATTGCCGGTAAAGACAGTACATGGCAGGTAGCCAACCGGCTGGCGCTGGCCGGGGAGCTGGACGTGCTGGACGGTGCACAGGTGACGACCGGCGAATTGGTGGTGGGCAACCATCCTTGGGACAGTACAAAAACGTCAGAGATTTATATCAGCGGTGACGGGGCGCACCTGCACTCTCGGGGATACAGCGGGGTGGGCGTGTTGTCATTAGCCAACAATGGCCGCTTCAGTAACGATGGCAGTAAACTGGCGCTGAATACGGCGCTGATTATCGGCAGCCGCGGCTATTTTGACGGTTATTCGCCTACGGATGTCAATGGTCATGAGATCTGGAATCTGCCGGCGTTGGGTGAGGCGCAGGCGCCAGGCATCCTGGACCCGAACATTGTGGTGGATACTTTAACCTACAACATGGGCATGCAGCGTTCCATCATCTTTAATCACACTGCAAGCGATTACCAATTTGCCAATACCGTCAACGGTGACGGCACGATGGTTAATGTGGCCGGCCAGACCACGCTGAGCGGAGATCTTACCGGATACAATGGGTATGTTTTCGTTAAGGGCGGCAAGCTGACGCTCAATGGTGACATGGCGACCAACATTAGTTTTTACCCAAGGTATCAGGAACTGCGTGTGGAAGATGGCGGTACGCTGATTCTTAACGGCACCGTGGGTGCTTTTATCGAACAATCACTGGGTAACCCGGGTTTTTCCAGTTCGCTGTTTGTTGAATCCGGCGGCGTGCTGGGCGGCAATGCGACCATTGGCCGTACGGTGGTAGAAAGCGGCGGCCATCTTTCCCCCGGCGACGGCGATATAGGTAAATTGACCGTCAGGAGCTATCTGACCTTTAAGGATGGCGCGTTCTACGATGTGGACATTGCCGCGGACGGTCGCAGCGATACGGTGGGGATGCAGGGTGAAACGACTATCGGCAAGGACGTTAAGGTGCTGGTCAATGCCCTTGACCCGCACACCAGCTATCAGGACGGACAGACCTATCGCATCTTAACCTCTGGCGACGGTATTAAAGGCATGTTCAGCGAAGCGGTGCTGGACTCGGCCTTTTTGGACACGGAGTTGACGCGCGATCGGCAAAATGTCGATCTGACCATCCGGCAGAAAGAAACCGGCGGCGGTGACGGCGGCCATAGCGGCGGGGGTGATGACGGTAATACCGGCGGCGGTGACGATGGTCATAGCGGCGGCGGTGACGATGGTCATAGCGGCGGCGGTGACGATGGTCATAGCGGCGGGGGTGACGATGGTCATAGCGGCGGGGGTGACGACGGTCATACCGGCGGTGGCGACGACGGTGATAGCGGCGGCAAGCCGGAGGCACCGGGCATCTTCCAGACGGTGGCGACCAGCGACAACCAGTGGAATACCGCCGGAGCACTGAGCTCGCTGGCGCAGCAGGGGCCGTCGCTCGGGCTGTACAACGCGCTGCTGATGCTGAACGCGGCCGAGGCGCGGGATGCGTTTAACCAGCTGTCCGGCGAGCAGTATGCGTCGGTGCAGGCGAGCCTGCAGCAGAGCGGCACGCTGGTAGGCAGCGTGGTGAACCAGCATATGCAGACGATGTTCGACGGCGACAGCCTGCCGGTGCCGCCGCTGGCGATGAGCCTGGTGCAGAGCCCGGAGCGTGAGCGCAACGGGGCCTGGGGCCAGATGTTCGGCAGCTGGACGCGCAGCAAGGGCGACGGCAACGTCGGCAAGCTGGACAGCAACACCGGCGGTTTCCTGGTGGGCGCAGATCGTGAGCTGAGCGACGGGGTGCGGGCGGGCGCGTACGCGGGCTACAGCCGCACGCGTTTCGACGTCGACAGCCGTTCGTCGTCAGGCCACAGCAACAACTACCATCTGGGTCTGTATGGTGCAGGGCAGCGCGATGCGCTGGCGCTGCGCGGCGGTGTGGGCTACAGCTGGCACCGGATAGAGAGCGAGCGCAACGTGGGCTTCGGCGGCTACCGCGACCGTCTGACGGGGGATTACGACGGCAATACGCTGCAGGCGTTTACGGAGCTGGGCTACCGGCTGCGCTATGAAGCGGCGAGCGTGGAGCCGTTCGTCAACCTGAGCTACGTGCGTCTGCATACGGATGCGGTGCAGGAGCAGGGCGGCGCGGCGGCGCTGAGCGTGAAGGATGAAACGATGAACACCTTCTACTCGACGCTGGGGCTGCGCGGTGCGACGGATATCCCGGTGTCAGGGGTAGACGTAACGCTGCACGGCAAACTGGGCTGGCAGCATGCGTATGGCGATACGGACACTTCGGCGCGGATGGCGTTCGCCAGCGGCGACAGCTTCACCAGCAAGGGTGCGCCGGTGGACAAGGACGTGGCGGTGGTGGGCGTCGGTCTCGATGTGCCGCTGACGCGTTCAACGCGGGTCGGGGTGTCCTATCAGGGGCAGTATGGCTCGCAGCAGCAGGCCAACTCGGTTAATGCACAGCTGACGGTCTCGTTCTGATTTATCCGCGACAGGATGACGGAAGATGATCGTTAACGCCCGATGATGCCATCGGGCGTTTTATTTTGTAGACACGGCAGTGATAAAAAACCGCCGAGGAGGGGAGATTTCAACGGCGGTTTATCGTTAAGGGCGCATTATTCTACGTTTATGGCCAGTTCGCGTTCTGCCCGTGATTTATGGCTCCAGATAAACGACAGCGCCATCAGCGCGGCGAATAACAATATCGTGGCGGTCATGGCGCCGGTCATGCCCAGCGATGCGGTAAGCAATGAGGCGACGCTGATGGAGACAAACGCCACCGTGGTGACCATAAAGCCGAGCGAGCTGGCGCAGGCGCCGGCCTGGTTGGCGAAATGTTTAATCAGATAGGCAGAACCGGTGGGCACCAGGAAGCCGTTACCGAAGGTGATCAGGCAGAAAGGCGTGATAATCTTCCAGGCGGAGGTGATAGGGATGAAAATGGGGGTGATAAACAGCAGCGCCGCGCCGGTGCAGCCCAGGATAATCCCGGCCCGCATACAGCCGCCGTCACCCAACGACGGGTACAGGCGTTTGGCCACTTCGGTACCGGCGATAAACGTCAGGGCAATGGGCAGGTACATTAGGCCGATCGTGCTGGCGGAATAACCGATATGCGACAAAATAAACGGCAGCAGCGATAAAAACACCAGGTACTGGGTAATGCCGCAGGCGATCGCGCCGGCATGCCCCATAAAAAAGCGGCTCGACAAGAAGGAACCGTAGCTTTTCAGCACCCGTGAGGCAGAGAAGCGGCTGCGGTTAGCCGGCGCCAATGATTCCCGATAGATAAACAGCGTCCAGGCGAGCAGCGCCAGCGTCAGGGCGAACAGCAGCCAGAACACCATTTTCCAGCCAAATGCGGCGGTCACGTATCCGCCAATCAGCGGCGCCAGCGCCGGCGAGAGGCCGCCCAGGGCCATCATCATGGTGAATAATTTCTGAACCTCATGCCCCTCAAAGAGATCGACAATCATCGGTTGCCACAGAACATAGGCCGCGCAGCAGCCAATGGACTGAATCAGGCGACACAGCAGGAAAACTTCGATGCTGGTCGCATACAGGCAGCCCAGCGTGCCGGCCAGAAACAGCGCCAGGCCGACCACCAGCGGCGCTTTACGCCCCAGTTGGTCGGAGAGGGCGCCGTAGAACAGCTGGCCGAAGGAGAAACCGGCCATATAGATGCTCAGCGACAGGCCGACATTGCCGGCATTGGTCTGATAAAACTGCTGAATATTGGCAAGCGCCGGCAGGTAGAGATCGGAGGCAAACAGCCCGATCGTGGACAGCAGCGCGACGTAAACCAGAAACAGAACTTTCTTTGTACCTTGCATGGTAGCTCTCATCATCAAATTAAACGGTGCCCGGCCGCTTGCGGCCTTAAGGCATTTACCAGGTAACCGGCAGCGCTTTCAGGCCGTATAGCACCATCTCGTCGCGATAGGCCAGCGATGTCTGCGGCACGGCGATCGACAGATCCGGAATGCGGGTGAAAATGGCGCGGAAGGCGATGGCCAGTTCGGCCCGGGCGAAGTGCATGCCCAGGCATTTATGGATGCCGTGCCCGAAGCCCAGTTGGGTTTTTTCGCAGCGGTGCAGATTAAAGGCGTCCGGCTGCTCAAACACCGTTTCATCACGGTTGGCCGAACTCAGCATGATCAACACGCCTTCACCCGCTTTGATGTGCTGGCCGCCGATCTCCAGATCCGCGGTGGCCGCGCGCGGCAGACCCGCGTGGTTGATGGTCAGGTAACGCACCAGTTCATACACCAGGTCGTTGCCCAGCGACGGATCGGCAAGGAACGCCTGGCGTTGCTGCGGGTTATTGATCAGCGTCACTACGCCCAGCCCCATCGCCAGCGCCATCGTGTCGTAGGCGCTGAGCAGCAGCAGGGCGGCCAGACCGACAATCTCGTCATGGCTGGGCTGGTTATCGGCCTGGGCTTTGCGGATCAGTCTGCCCAGTAAATCTTCGCCCGGCGCCTGCTCTTTTTCCGTCACGATACGGTCAAAGTAACCCATAAGCTCAATCGCCGCCTGCTCCGCCTGGGCGGGCGGCGTACTGCGATCCAGCACGGTGTCGGTGCGGCTTTGCACAAAGGGATGGTCCGCCACCGGCGTGCCCAGCAGTTCACAGATGATTTTGGCCGAAGCGGGAACGGCGAACGCCTTCACAAAGTCGACCGGGGGTTGCAGCGCCAGCATCTCCGTCAGCTGCTGGTCGATAATGGCGGCCATCCGTGGTTTTAGCTGCTCAACGTGCGAGTTGAGAAACTCCTCGGTGACGGATTTACGCAGGCGGGTGTGGTCCGGCGCATCAAGCTGGAGGAAAAAGCCCGGCGGAGGCGGCACTTCGCCGGAAATATAGGTCGGGAAACCGGTGCTGCGGGGGTCGGAGCTTAACCGGCGATCGCTCAGCGCTTGTTTAACATCATGATATCGGGTAACCAGCCAGGCAAAATCGCCGCGCGGCGTTTTTACCCGGACGACCGGGCACTCCTGGCGAATAAAACGGTACTCTTCCGGCGGATTGAACGGACAGGCGCGTTTGGTAGGCAAACATTCCAGATGTGGGACGCTATTCATCATTTTCTCCCGGCCGTTCAGGCCGCCGTTTTCTTCAGTTCACGCGCTAAAAAGGCGTGCAGTTGTTCAACGGACGGGTTATCCCACAGAGTGGTGGGATCCAGCTCCAGGCCGAGATGATCCTCAATTTCGCCGATCAGGGTCAGCGTAAACACGGAATCCATGCCGTAATCGGCAAAGTTGGCATCCTCTTTGATGGCCGCAGGCGCCAGCCGGCAATAGGTGGCGACGCGTTCGATCAGCCAGTGTTTCAGGTCGTTTGCAGTAGCGTTCATGATTTTTCCTTACTCATTGTTTTTTGGTTTTTATTGTTCTGCGCAAAGCGCATGGTCAATCTCGCGCCATAAGGCGTGCAGCCTTGGCCCGATCTGCGGGTGTTCAACCAGCGTTTGCTCGCTGGCGTCCGGCAAGACATACGGCGCTTCCAGGGTGGCGCACGGGCTGCAGGCGTCTATCTGCCGGCAACCCATGATTTGCAGCGTTTCCGCCAGCTGCGCCTGCGCCAGTTCCGCGCGGATGGAAATATTCGGGAACGCCAGCGGCTTATCGAGCAGCTCGCCGCTGCTGACAATCCAGTCCAGGGCGTTTTTCATCACGCCGGTGACGCCGTGGGCATACTCCGGGCTGACCAGCAGCAGCAGATCGGCCCGCGCCAGGGCGCTGCGCCAGTGGACGACGTTGGGATCGCGCGTCTCCTCGTTGTCTGCGTTAAACAGCGGGATCGCATCCAGACGCGTATAAATTTCAAAATTCAGGTGTGCGGGGCGTACGCGGTCCATCGCGCGTAAAAACAGGCTGTTTAACGAGGCGGCGCGCAGGCTGCCCGAAACGCCTAAAATATGAAAGGTCTTGCTCATACAACTAACTCTCCCAACCCTGTAGCGGGTATTGCATCAAATCGAAACTGACCTGCCGCTGGTAGGCGTCGCGCAGATAGTCGAACACCCGATCGCTCTGCGCCTCCGACAGCCCGTCGTCGGCGTTCAGTTGCAGGTGCGTCAGCTGACGCTTCACCATCAGCTGCGTCAGCGGCAGCGGTAGTTTTTGCGGCATGGCGCGGTGCCAGGCCAGGCAGGCGGCAATGGCGATCAGACCGGCGTACAGCGCGCTGAGGCGGTAGTGGCCGGCCGGCGCGGCGGCGGAAATATCACGCGGGTCGAGCGCCTGCAGGTCGCGCAGCAGCTGCGATCTGGCGGTGATGACCCGCGTCGCCAGCGCGTCATCCAGCAGCGCGGCGTTGTGCAGCAGGCTGTCCAGCAGCGGGTCGCGTCCGCCTGGCGCCACCTGAAGGCGGGCGAAATCGATAGGCTCTTCAATCGGCGTTTCCGCAGCCAACTGCGGCGACAGCTCGGCCGGCTCGGCGACCGCGGCGGTTTTTCGCGCCAGCATAAACAGCAGCGGCAGCAGCGTCAGCTCGCAGGCCGGGCGGCCGATATGCGCGAAGCCGGCGGGTTTGACGTCGCGCAGCAATTTCTGGAACAGGCCGTACTCGCCGTCGGTCTGGTAAAAACTGGCGCCCAAGTGGTCGGCCAGACGATTCATGGCGCCGATCAGCAGTTTAGGCACGACAATCTTGACCGCCGGGGCATACAGACAGCAGAACGCCGGGTGAAGGTGAAGCGCGCGGGCGCTCAGCCGGCTGAAGCTGTCCGCCAGCAGCAGATCGAGCAGGGCGTTGCTCAGGATTTGCCGCGCGGCGGGAAACTCAGCCAGACAATGGCCGTATAAATGTCGCTGCAGGCTAAAACGCGTCGCCAGACGCAGCCCGGAATCGAGAATACCGACAAACATCCCCGGCAGCAGGGTGCGCGTCACCTGGAAGGAGCGCATGGCGGTTTCCAGCGCTTTGCCTTCCTCACCCATCAGCAGTTGATCATCGGCCATCGCCGGTAGGCGGACACGTTCGCAGCGGATGCCGCCCAGCTGTACGCCGCGCATTCCCACGCTTTGATGGCGGGGTAAGTCCTGCAGCGCGCCGGCGGGCAGCTGCGCCCGGGCAACCAGTATTTGCGTGTGGCTGCGGCTGCCGGGCTGCGGCGAGGTGCGGGCGAAGGCGACGAAATGGCTGCAGCGGGCAATATTGGAGGTGACCTGCTTTTCACCATCCAGTACCCACTGCCCGTCCTGCCGCGTGGCGGAGAAGGCGACCGCCGTCAGATCGTTGCCGTGCTCCGGTTCATAATAGGAGCAGGCCAGCTTTTCATTGTCGCGCAAGGCCTGAGCGACGGTCTGCTGCTGTGTCGGCGAGCCGATCGCCCAGATATTGCAGCAGGCGATAAAGCTGCTGCCGGCGTAGCCCAGCCCCAGGCAGGGATCTTTACGGTACAGCACCCGGAACAGATCCATCAGGGTATCCATGCCGCGCCACTGCCCGCCCAGCGCCGGCGGAATCAGGCACCGGCTGAACCCCAGCGCATCGAGCCGGGCTTCGCCCTCTGCCCACATGCTGTCGGCGTTGTCCGCGGCCAGGACTTTAGCGGACCAGCCGGCGTAAGCGTCGTCGCCGGATGGCGTTAACCCGCGTTCAAGACGGGCGACGGTCAGCGTATTGTCAACGTTCATGGTGCGCTCCCTGCGATAAAAGGGTGTCGTCGTCACCGCACGGATGCTCGGCGAACGACTGCTTTAACGACGGCCAGGCCGCGTGTTGTTCCGGGCCAGCGGCCAGATCGAGATGGCGGGCGATCAGGTGCAGGCACAGCGGCAGCCAGTGGCGGCGGCGGCCAGGCGCATGCTGAAGCGCGGGGTTATTGAGCCAGAACAGCAGACAACAGGCTGCGATAAACAGCCACTCGTAGCGCTGCAGCCCCTGTAGGACCGGCTGTGGAACCGCCGGCCAGGCCAGCGGCGCGGCGGCCAGCTCGTCGACGGTTTGCCGGCTGACGCGCAGAAGCTCGCCGAGCAGGGCGTTTAGCCCCATATCTTCCGCAGCCTCGGCATGCCGTTGCTGCAGGCGCTCAATCAACGCCGGCAGGGCCTGCACCAGTGAACAGCCGTTGCGGGAAAAGATGGTCAGCGACGCCAGCGGCAGCGCTTCCGGCTGCGGGGCGTCCAACTGCGCCAGCTGGTCCAGCGCGGCGAGATCCGCCGTGCCTTTTTTGAAGTGTCTGATCAGCGTCGGCAATTGCGGCACCAGGGCGACGCGGTTCACTATCGTGCTGCCGTCGAAGATGGGCACAATTTGGTGATCGCGGATTAATTTCTGGAATGCGCCGCCGGCATACAGGTCGCTGACAAATCCCCGGGCGCCCATCTGCTCTTCGAGCCGCGTGAGCTGCTGAGCGACCAGGCTGGGGATCGCCGCTTTCGCCAGGGCGGAGATCACGCTCATTTCCTGCGGCAGGTAACCGGCGTGGCGGGCGGCGACCCAGGCGGTCACCTCCGACAGCCAGGCGACGGTCGTCGATTCAGCCAGCAGCGTCTGCACCGTATCCAGTTCTATCATTCGCCGGCCATACAGCCGGTGTTGCTGAACCAGTTCAAGGGTCAGTTTGATGCCGGCGTCCAGCGCGCCGACCGACAGGCCGCAGCAGGCAGTGCGGGTGAGCTGGAGCGCGCGCAGCGTCAGTTCAAGCCCCTGGCCGGCTTCGCCGACCAGCGCTTCCGCCGGCAGGGGGGCGTCCTGCCACCGCTGGCCGCTGATATCGGCGCCGCGGATGCCATAGGTGTTCACTTTGTCGAGGTGACGCCAGCAGCCGGGCGGCAGCCGGCGCGTATCCACCAATAGTACGCTTAGATTGCGCGCACCGCCGGGAGCGTCGCCAGTGTTCGCCAGCACGGTAATAATGTGGCCGCGCGTGGCATTATTGATCAGCCACTTTTCTCCTTGCAGACGCCAGCCTGACGCCTGGCGGGTTGCCGTGGTTTGCGTCGCCATCAGATCGGCGCCGCGGCCGCGCTCCGTCAGGCCCCAGGCCAGCGGCTCATGGGCCAGCAGCGCCTGGCGGATCTGCGCGATCTGCTGCGGCGTGCCGCCGAGCCAGACGCAGACGGCGCCAAGGAAGGTTTTTCCGTGCCCGATGGCGACGGTGAGATCGATGCCCGCCAGCGCGCGCCAAAGCTGCGTGATTTGCTCAAGGCCGCGCAATTTCCCGCCATGCTGCGCCGGCAGATAGAGCAACTGCGCGCCCTGCCGGTTTAGCCAGGCGACCGTTTCCGCCGGGAAGGCGGCGTCGTTGTCCTGCTGCATCAGACGTTCGCGGTTGCAGGCCTGTTCCGCCTCCTGACGCCGGTCCGCGGCGTCCTCGGCGCTCAGTGGCGCGGCGTGAACCGGCGCCAGCGCCTGTAATAGTTTCTCCATCAGGCCTCCCCGGCGCTGTGCGCCGGCTGCGGCCGGCCCAATGCGTCGCTGGCGGCGTTGGACAGCCACTGATGACGCGTGCGCAATGTCTGCTCGAAGAAGCGCTGTTTCATCGCCGTGCGCTGGATTTTACCGCTGGTCGTCCGGCTGACTTCGCCCGGCGGCACCAGAATCACGGCGGCGAGCGGCGCGCCCCATTCGCTCTGCACCCAGCTTTGGATCTGCGCGCTGAACTGGTCGAGTTCGGCATCGTTAAATGAACCGGGTAATTCATGGCAGACCACCAGCGTTTCCTGCGCCGCCGCCAGGTTAACGCCGAAGACGGCGCCGTAGCGTCCCGCCAGCGACGGAAACTGACGGCGCAGACCGTGTTCAATATCCTGCGGATAGAGGTTTTTACCGTGAGTGATAATCACCTCTTTGATGCGCGCGCTGACGAAGATCTCGCCCTGTTGCAGGAAGCCGATATCGCCGGTGCGCAGATAGGGCCCCTGACCGCATGCGGTATAGGCGGCGAAAGTTTCTTCGGTGGCCTGCGGCTTATTCCAGTAGCCTTTGGCGACGCTGCCGCCCTGGAGCCAGATCTCACCGCTTTCGCCGGCATCGAGCAGCCGACGGCTGTGGGGATCGACAATTTTCACCTCATAGTGTTGCGCCGCGCCGCAGCTGACGAACCGGCGCGCGGGTTTGCCGGCTTCTTCCTGCCGGACGACGATGCGCGGCGGGCGCGGCGGCGCGCCGGAAATAAACACCGTACACTCCGCCATACCGTAACAGGGCTGCATGGCGCTGGGCTTAAAGCCGGCGGCGCGGAAATAGTCGGTAAACTCGGCGATGGTGTCGGCCTGCACCGGCTCGGAACCGTTGATCAGGTAATGCAGCGTGGAGAGATCCAGCGCGCTCAGCTCGTCCGGGGTGATGCGACGGCGGCAGAGTTCAAAGGCGAAATTTGGCGCGCAGGAGTGGTTGATAGCGAAGCGCTCAATCATCTGCAGCCAATGCAGCGGTCTTTTCAGGAACTGGGTGGGCGTCATCATGTAGCAACTGCTGCCCAGCAGCAGCGCCGGCAGCAGCTGCGCCATCAGTCCCATATCATGGTACTGCGGGATCCAGCCGCCGAAGCGGGTGTCATCGGCATAACCCAGCGTCTGCTGGAAGCTGGCGGCGTTATGGATCAGGTTGCCGTGCGTCAGCATCACGCCTTTAGGATCGCCGGTGGAGCCGGAGGTGTACTGCAGGAGCGCCAGTCCGTCGCGCGTCGGCGATGGCAGCGGCAGCGACCGGCACGGCGCGTCATCCCGCAGGGCGATAATCTGCACCGGGCAGTGAAGCGCGGCCTGCTCAAGCCAGGCCTGAACGGCCGTTTCGTCCTCCGGCGAACACAGCAGCGCCGCGATGCCGGCGTCGCGCATGATGTTGTTCAGACGTTGGCGCTGGTGCTGATACTGGGTCGGCAGCGGAGAAGGCACCGCGACCATACCGGCGTACAGGCAAGCGAGGAAGCCGACGGCAAAATATTCGCTGACCGAGGTCGGCAGCAGGATGCGGCTGCCCGGCGCGCAGGTATCGTGCAGGTCGGCCGCCAGATGCAGCGCCGAGTTACGCAGTTGTCGGTAACTGACCGGGCGATTTTTTTCATCGCGCAGCGGATGGTTCACCCTCATCAGCGCCAGGGCGTCAGGGGTTGCGGCCGCGTGATGATCCAACGCCGCCGGCAAGGTGTTAAAACGAGGGGGAGTAAGCGTCATGAGCAGCAGCCTCCGCAGGTGGCAATTACGTCGTCCGGTGCGGGCAAAAAGCCGCTGGCAATAAAGTAATCAACGTAGCGGTTGAGTAACGCCTGATCGAGCGGCTGGGCGGCAATGCTGCTGCCCGCGAGCGCCCGGCTCAGGTTGCTGTAGTCATAATGCGGGTTCGCCCCCTCATCGCCGGCGTCTTTAGACGGCACGTCCTCGCCGAACAGTGAGAAGAATTTACCCAGGGCGTTGTCCTCGCCGTTTTCCAGCGCGTTGGCCAGCCGCTGATACCACTGCGGATAGCTGACGGCATCCAGCCTGAAGCCGTAGACGCGCAGCATGTCGATAACGGCGCTCCAGTGTACGGGGGCCGACTGCGTCAGGTGATAAATTTGATTCTGCTCCCCGGCGGACAGGGCGATATGCGCGACGGACTGCGCGCAAAAGTCTACCGGCGAGATTTCCAGCATCACGTCAAACGGCAGTGCGGTTTGCAGCTGAATACAGCTTTTAATGGCGGCATTCAGGTAGGTGTCGGTTGAACAGGCGCCGTTGCTCTGAGCGCCGGTGATTTGTCCCGGACGGTAAATACAGAACGGCAGGCCGCGCTCTCCGGCCAGCGTAATCAGCCGTTCGGAGACCCACTTGGTTTGCCGGTACCCCCCGGCCAGACCGTCGGGATGCGCGAGCGGTTCTTCGCGGAAAGCGTGCTCGCCTGGCTTGCCGGGAAACACCGACAGCGAAGAAATATAGTGCAGCGGCTTGATGCGCTGCGTGCCGGCCAGTCGCAGCACTTCCAACGTACCCAACACGTTGGTGGGCTTTAACTGACGGTACGGCATGGCGTAACTGGAGATCGCTGCATTATGCACGATCATCTCAATATCCTGGCACAGGTGCCGCCAGGTGGCTTTATCCACGCCTAAATAAGGCCGGCCGACGTCGCCGGGAATGCCGACAATGCGCATTTCATCGCCGGGCTGCCGCAGGCCATACTGCTGCAGATTGCCCAGAATGCGCTCAAGCGCCTGTTGAGGATCGTCAGAGCGGACGATCACCCACAGCGTGGCCTGGGCGCGGTCGAGAAACTCCCGCAGCAGGAACGCGCCGGTATAGCCGGTGCCGCCGGTGAGCAGAATATGGCGGAAATCGCGGGTTATCGCCGGCAGGGCGTCCGGCTGAACGCGGATATCATCCGGCAGCCGGGCCTCCGCCAGCAGTTCGCTGTCGCTGAGGTTCTGCAAACCGGTCGCTGCGGTGCGGTGCTTGCCCTTGATATAGGCGGCAAGGGCGGCGACGGTCGGGTTTTTAAACACGTAACGCAGGCCGATCGGCGTATCAAACAGCCGGCGTACTTGCGACACCATCTGCACCACCGACAGGGAATCGCCGCCCAATTCAAAGAAGCTGTCTTCAATGCCGACCTGCGAGACGGACAGCACCTCCTGCCAGATCCGGGCGATTTTTTCCTCATGCTGGTTGCGCGGGGCGATGTACGCCTGCTGGCTGCGTTCATTTCTGGACGGCGCGGGCAGGTGTTTACGATCTATCTTGCCGTTGGGCAGCTTAGGCAGTTCAGACAGCACCACAAAATGTGCGGGCACCATCGCTTCCGGCAGTACGTCGCGAATAAAGTCGCGCAGCTGTCTGGCGACCTCGGCGTCATGCTCCTGCGCCAACGGGTTGTTCGAGAGTGTGGTCGATACGGTCATGGTCAGTTTTTTTTCCATGTTAACAGCGCTCACTGGGATACCTCGGCGGTGCCGGCGCGGCGGCGCCCGGATGACAGAGCCTGGTGTTGCGTCAGTTCCAGGTCGAAGTGGCGCAGGCCGTCTTCCTGGCTCAGGGTCAGCCGTACCTGGTAGCCCAACGCCTCAAAGTGGCTGGCGATATCTTCCGGATAGAGGCGGTCTGGCTCGGACACCTCCCACAGCCGTTTCTCAATATCCCAACGGGTCTGATCCTCGTGGGCTGCCGCCAGCAGCGTCATCAGATCGAGGCTGGCCTGCAGGCGGTAGTTAGGCAGGTTGCGGACGATGATGCGCCGCTGCGGGTCGATATCGCGCAGTTGGCCGCACAGCGTCGTCAGCGCCTGCGAGCCGAAATCGGCGCCGAGCCAGTCCAGTGCTTCGTAAGGCGCGCCGCTTTCCTGCCGGCTGATAATGACGTCATAGCGGAAGTCGTTCAGTTCGTTTGCCCGCTTGCCGCGTTTAAGCTCCAGCCGGAGTTTGCGCGTGCTGCCGAACAGCGTGTTGAAGGCGTGGAAATAGCGGAACGACAGGCACAGCTCTTTTTCTGCCGCCATATCCCGGGCGATCTGCTGACGGATTTCCGCGACGCGGGCCAGCGGCGACGCTTTAAAGAACTGCACGCTGGTGTGGAAGGCCGCCAGCTCATCCAGACTGCGGACGTCGCCGAGATAGATCGCGCCCTCTTCGTCAGTAATGCGCAGCGCTTCTTGCAGCACGTTCTTCAGGTAGCCGAGATCCGGGAAGTACTGGATAACCGAGTTCAGGATCACCAGCGCGTCCGGTCTGGCCTCAATGGCGGCAAGCTGCATGGCGTCGCCTTGGGTGAACTGAATGTGCGCCGCGTTCTGCAGCGCCGGCGGCAGCGACTGACGGGCAACTACCAGCGCCTCGGCGGACAGGTCCAGCCCGTGGTACGACTGGCTGTCCAGCGCCAGATGGCGCATGATTTGCCCCATCCCGACACCGACGTCGATCAGATGAGCACGTTCGCAGGCGCGGATTTTGTTCAGCGTGTGGCCCAGCCATTCGCGCATCTCAACCGGCGGGATCGGCTCGCCGGTGTAGCTGCTGAGCCAGCCGGCAAACTGCCGGTCCTGCTCCTGGCTAACCTCATAGTTGGCGCGATCCTGGTAAGCGTTATTCCACAGCTGCCCCCAGTGGGCGATCAGGTTATCTGCCGAACTGTCGGTCTGCCGGCGATCGGCGTGCGTTTCAATATACGCCACCAGTTCATGGCGGTCGTTTTCCAGCCTGGCGGCGATGACGGCGACATTCTGCACCAACGGATGCCGTGACAGCGCGCTTTCTATTTCATCAAGTTCGATCCGGTGGCCGAGAATTTTGACCTGGCGGTCAATACGGCCGACAAACTCGATCTCACCGTCGGCATTCCACAGTGCCCGGTCGCCGGTGCGGTAGAAAGGACGGCCGAAGTCGGGCTGCATCACGAAGCGTTCGGCAGTCAGCGTCGCTTTGCCCAGGTAGCCCTGGCAAACGCCGTCGCCGCCGATCCACAGCTCTCCGGGTACGCCGATGGGGCTTGGGTGGCCGCCGGGGCCGAGGATCAACATCTGGGTGTTGGCGATCGGTTTGCCGATCGGAATGCGTCGCGCCGAGGTTGCCGAACCGGCGGGTAACGGATGCACGCTCGACCAGATGGTGGTTTCGGTCGGGCCGTACATGTTGTACACCGTGGCGGCGAGCCGCTGGCTTAACTGTTGCGCCAGCCCGGCCGGGAAGGCTTCCCCGCCGATCAACACCGCACGCAGGGCGGACATCGCCTCAGCGGCGGCCGGTTCGGCCATGACGGCGGTCATAAAGGAAGGGGTGCTCTGCACCATACTGATCTGATGGCGCTGCAAAAGCTCGGCAAAACTGAACGGCGCATCGCGCTGTTCATTGCGGTGCAGCTGTTGCAGTTGTTCGAGCGCCTGCAGCCCTTCCATCACGCGGTCATTATCAATGCCGAAGTCGATCAGCCCGGCAATTTCATCCACGCCTGACTGGTGCAGCTGGTTCAGCAGCGGCATGACGCTTTCCGGCGAGCCAAACAGGCCGGAGCGCTCGAAATAGCGTTCGACCGCCATATCAAGCAGCGACTCCAGATCGTCGGCCGGCAGATCCTGCTGGAATGTCAGCCCCATACTGGCGCTCAGTTCGCTCAGCAGACCGGTTGAGGTGCGCAGGTAGTCGCGGAAGGGGCCTTTGGCCACCGACTTGGCGAGCTGTTCATCCGGCAGCAGGAAGGTATGGATCATCAAGGTGACGTGTCCGTCTCCCGGATGACCGGCGCTGCGCCATGCCTGACGATAGGCGGCAATCTTTTGTTCAAGCTGTACAGTATCCTGCCCCAGCAGGTGCGTCAGCAGATTGACGCCGTACGTACCCGCCAGCTCGAAGGTGGTGATATCGCCGGAGGAGGTGAACCAGATCGGCAGCTCGCTCCGCACTGGAGACGGGTACACCGTCAGGTCGACCTCTTGCCCGCTGCCGTTCACGCGGCGCAAACTGCCGCCTTGCCACAGGGTGCGCAGCTCTTTGAGCTTTTTCAGCATGACGGTTTTACGCTGCGGGTAACTGTCCGGCGCCAGGGCAAAATCGTTGGTATTCCAGCCGGAGGCGAAGGCCAGCCCGACGCGGCCGGCGGACAGGTTATCAACCAGCGCCCACTCTTCGGCCAGCCGCAGGCTATCGTGCAGCGGCGCGACAACGCTGCCGCAGCGCAGCTCGACGCGCTGGGTCACGCTTGCCAACGCCGCGGACATCACGGACGGGTTCGGGTAAAGACCGCCGAAGGCGTGGAAGTGGCGCTCCGGTGTCCAGACGGCTTTAAACCCATGGGCGTCGGCATAGCGCGCCGCGTCCATCACCAGCTGGTATCCCTCCTGACGACGTTCGTTATTGGTTGCCGCGCCAAAGAAGAACAGGCTGAAGTCCAGGCTGCGCTCGCGGGCGTTCTCCTGCGGCGCCAGGTTGTTGATCAGATTTTCCGGCGCCAGCACCACGCTGGCGCCGCGTGTCAGCGGCCAGAAAATCTCCAGAACGGAAATATCAAACGAAATACTGGTCAGCGCCAGCAGGCTGTCGTCCGGCCGGCAGCCGACCGCACCATCCATACCGATCAGGAAGTTGGTCAGGTTTTTCTGCAGGATAACGGTGCCTTTCGGCTGACCGGTGGAGCCGGAGGTATAAATGATATAGGCCGGCGTATCGTGCTGCGCCAGCGGCTGCGGGTTGTGATGACGCTGCCCGAGCAATTCGCGGTAGGACGGCCACTCGATACGGGTGGATACCGGCAGTTGCGGGGTGTCGCGCTGGGTCACCAGACAGGCCAGACCGGCGTCCTTCACGATATAGTCCAGCCGTTCAGCGGGGTAATCGGGATCCAGCGGCAGCCAGGCCGCGCCGGCTTTATGGATGGCGATCAGGCTGGCCACCAGTTCAATGCTGCGGCGCAGACAGACCCCGACCAACGCTCCCGGTTTGACGCCGGCGTCCTGCAGCCGCGCCGCCATGGCGTTGGCCAACTGATTGAGCTCGTCAAAGCTGACGCGCTCATCGCGACAGCACAGCGCCTCCCGATCCGGATGTTGCTGCGCCTGACGTTCGAACTGGCGGTAGGCGCAGTCGTCAGCCTGATAGTTGACGGCGGTTTGATTCCACTGCTGCAGCAACGTCTCCTGGACGGACGGCATCAGCGGGGCGGTCAGCACCGCTTGCAGCGGCGCGGCGACCATCTGTTGCAGCGCCCGCAGATAATAGTCCGGCAGCAGATCGCACAGGGTTTCGCTGAGCTGGCCGATATTACAGTCGAACCAGAGCGACAGCTGCTGACTGACGGGATCCATCAGATAGTTGACCGCCAGCGTAAAGTTGGTGTCGGCCACGCCGAAAGCCTGGGAAATCACCGAGTTCTCATCCCCCCAGCTACGGTGGAAGTCCATATAGTTGATGTAACTGTCCAGCACGATTTCCTGGCCATAGTCGCGCTGCATAGCTGTCAGCGGGTAGCGGCCCCAGCGCCAGGAGTCGGCCTCGAAGCGTGCGATGCGCTCGGCCAGTGCGACAAATGACTCCGTCTCCAGCGACAGGGCCAGCGGCAGCGTATTCAGGAAGACGCCAATCATTTTGTCGGCGTCCTGTGCGGCGGGCCGTCCGTTGAACACCAGCCCGGTGGCGACCGCCGTTTGTCCTGTCAGCACGGCCTGCACTTTAAGGTGTGCGGCGACCAGCAGCGCTTTCAGAGGGAGCTGATGGGCCGCCGCCAGCGCATGGAGGGCGGGCGTCAGCGCCGGCGGCAATGGCGCGCGTACGCATTTATGCCGGGTGGCGGATACCGCTTCCCGACGCGGCAGCGGCGCAGGGTTCAGTTCGGCAAGTTGGGTTTGCCAATAGGCTGCGGCCTGCGGATCCTGCATGATTTGCAGTTCCGCCGCGATAAAATCGCGGTAATGACTCTGTAGCGCGTCACGTTGCGGCTGACGTCCCGCCTGCAGTTCGCGGTAATTCTCGACGATTTCGTCCAGCATCAGCAGGTCGCTCCAGCCGTCCAGCACCACATGGTGCTCAATCACGGAAAGCTGGAAACGTTGCGGGTGCAGTGCGTGAGTGTGGAACGTCAGGCAGGGCGCGTTATTCAGCGGCAGGTGGCGGAATTTCGCCTGCTCAACCCAGTTTTGGATAAACGCCTGCTGCTGCGCCGGCGCCAGATGGCTCAGCGACGTTTCCGCCGCGATGCTGACCGGCGCCTGCGGGTGCACCAGTTGCACGGGCTGGCTGTAGCTGGAGAGGTCGAAGCTGCTGCGCAGCAGCGGGTGACGCCGGCAGGTTTCTTCTACCGCCTGTTGCAGCAGCGCCGGCTCCAGCGCGAGCTCCACGGTTAATGAGGTGACGACGCGGTAGACCGAGGTGTCGCGTTCGATTTCCGCCTGCCAGGCCATCGATTTTTGCATGGCGGACAGCGGATAGGCGTCTTCCAGCCCGGCGGGCATACTTTGCCGGTCCTGTTCACTGAGCAGCGAGAATGGCGCGATGGCGACGTGCTGTTGCGCCTGGAACGGCGTGAGCTGTTTGGCTAACTGGCGCAGGTTGGGGTTGCGGTACAGGGCGCTCAGTTCGACGGCGTAGCCCGCCTTCTCCAGGGCGCTGCGCACCCGAATCGCCATCATCGAGTCGCCGCCCAGGCTGTAAAATGCGGCGTCCGGGGCGATGTCGTCACGTTGCAGCACCTGCCGCCATACGGCGGCGACCCGTTGCTCATCCGCCGTCAGCGCCGCAGCTTCCGCAGCCGGTTGTTGCTCAGGGGCCGGCAGCGCTTTGCGGTTGACCTTGCCGTTGCTGAGGTAAGGCAGCGTCGGCAGCATGACCCACAGCGCGGGCACCATATACTCCGGGAGGACGCTGCCGAGCCGGCGCGCAATGTGCTGCGCCGCGGTCGGGTCGTCATCCGCGTTGTCCAGCACCAGATAGCCGACCAGCTGTGCGGCGTCGGCGCCGCTGCGGTGCGTCGAGACCACCGCATGTTTTACCTGCGGCAGCGCCATCAGCTGGGCCTCGATTTCTCCCAGTTCGATACGCAGCCCGCGGATTTTCACCTGATGGTCGATACGGCCTAAAAACTCCAGGCCCCGCAGCTCCGTCAGGCAGACCAGATCTCCGGTGCGGTACAGTTTTTCACCTTGCGGCGCCAGCGGTTTTAGCGAGGCGGGCAGCGGCAGGAAGCGCTGGGCGCTCAGCGTCGGCTGATTGATATAGCCTTCGGCAAGCTGCACCCCGCCGATATACAGCTCGCCGACGCTGCCCGGCGGCAGCGGACGCTGCTGCGCATCCAGCACCCAAAGCTGGGTATTGGCGACTGGGTAGCCGATCGGCACGCTGCTGGCCGGTACGGCTGCGGCCGCGCAATGCCAGTAACTGACATCGACCGCCGCTTCGGTTGGGCCATACAGATTATGCAGCGCACAGTGGGGCAGATGCTGATGCGTCCGTTCGACGCTGGCGATTTTTAACGCTTCGCCGCTGCAGAACAGCAGGCGCAAAGCCGGCAGCGGTTGACCGTTAAGCTCGGCTAAAAACAGGTCCAGCATCGGCGGCACAAAGTGCATGGTGCTGATCTGCGCGGTTTGCAGCAGGGCGATGAGCCGGCGCGGATCCTTATGGCTGCCCGGCGGCGCGACCACCAGCGTTGCGCCGACAATCAGCGGCCAGAAGAACTCCCATACCGAGACGTCGAAGGTAAACGGGGTTTTTTGCAGGACGCGATCGCGCGGGGTGAGCGCATAAGCTTCCTGCATCCATAAAATGCGGTTGGCGATCGCGCGATGGCTGACGACGACGCCTTTGGGCTGGCCGGTCGAGCCCGAGGTAAAAATAATATACGCGGCGGCATCCGGTGACGGAGCGGGCAGGCTGATGTCCGGCCGGTGATCGGACAGGGCGCCGGCGTGAATTTCCTGTACGGCGGCATCCAGCGCCGGCGGCGTATCCAGATAGATCAGGGTGCGGATGGCGGCCTGTTCAAGCTGGGTCTGCAGGCGCGCCCTCGGCAGTTCCGGGTCAAGGGGCACATAGGCTGCGCCGGCCTTTTGAATGGCGAGCAGCGCGACGGTCATGGCCAGCGAACGTTCGCCGTACAGGCCGACGGCGTCGCCGGGCCGGACGCCGTGCGCCAACAGATTACGCGCCCAGGTTTCACTGCGCTGGATCAGCGCGCGGTAACTCAGGGTATCGTCGCCAAACTGCAGCGCGATGGCGTCCGGCGTTTGCTGCGCCTGACGGTCAATGTATTGCGGTAATGTCCGGTGCAGATCGTACGGGCGCGAGGTCTGGTTGAATGCGCGCAGGGCCTGCTGGTCTGCCGGCAGCAACAGCGTTTGCGCCGGGCAGTCGATAGCCTGGTGGGTCAGACACCAGCGCATAAATTGCATCAGCCGGTCGGCATGACGCTGGAGCAGCTCGGCGCTGTGGTTATCCGGGTTGGCGTCCCACAGCAATTCGATGCCGTGGCGGCGGATAAAGATCGTCAGGGTCAGATCGGCTATCGGCCCGGTGGTGAACTGATGACATTCGACCTGGCGATCGCCAAACACGAGGGGCTGCTCAAACGAGATAATATTGAGCAGCGTGTGGGTCAGTTTATCCTCCGGCGCCCCCAGTCCCAGCGCCCGGTGGATATCCTCATTGCGGTATTGCTGGTGTTTAATTGCCTGCGCCAGCAGCTGGCGGGCATGTTGCGTCAGTTGCTCAAAGCTGTCGATACCGTCAAATGACAGCCGCAGCGGTACTTCATTGGCGTGCATGGCCGGCTTTTGCAGGGCGATCTGATTGGCGCGTCCGGTGACCGCCAGCCCAAGATGGATATGCTGTTGTTGGGTCAGGCGATGGCAGTAGGCGGCGAAGAGCGCCAGAAGTAGCTGTGACGGCGAAGCGGTATGGGCGGATGAGGAGGCGGTAATCTGTTGGTAGAGATCGTCGTCGACGGTATGTCTGATTTGCAGCAGGTCTCTGGCGAATGTGGATTTCCGTGCGCCCAGGGTGGTCGACCCTTCGGCGTGCGCCAGATGCGTTGTCCAGAAATCCCGGTCGCGCTGGCTGCGGGGACCGGCGGCGTAATTATCGCTATGATTAAACCAGGCGTCGTTGCTGACCCAGCGGGACGGCGGCACCGGCGTATTATGCCGCTCGGCGTTATAGATTTCCGCCAGGCGCGCCGTCAGTAGAGATTGGCCATAACCATCAAGCACCAGGTGGTGATATTTGCAGTAAAGCAGCGTTTGTCCCGTTTCCAGCGCGATCAGGTGCCATTGCAACAACGGCGCTGAGCCGTCCAGCGCGAAAGGGAGGCGGGTTTGTTGCGCCATCCACTGCCGGGCCTGCGTCATTTCGGCAAAGCGGTGGTGAAAAATCAGCGCGCGGGCGGGGAAGTGCGGTGACTGGACGACATCATCTTCCGTCTCCTGGACACAGACGCGTTGTAACTCGGCTTCTTCGCCGAGCCGGTTCAGGGCGGAGTCAATGCTGTTCAAGCAGAGGTCATCCCCTAAATCAAGAAAGAAACTCGCATTGAAGCGAAAGTTTTCCGTATCAAGTTTGGCAGCGGCCCAAATTGCACGCTGTGCCGGCGTAAGTTTATTTAATGACATTGTCATTCCAGTTTGCGCTAAGAGATAAATGGATACTTGGTTGCGTTCATTTATAGCGATACAGGCCGCTGCCAACGCTGACGCTTTTCCTGAACATATCGGTTGGGCGCAACAATCCCCCCGTTCCGACATAATCAGACGGTTCAACGGCTTAATGATCAGTTTCGTTCACTGTGTGTTACACGGGGGCAGTGGGTTCGGGCAAGGGGCAGCCCGCTCTTATTATTTTAGAGATAATAGATCTGCCTGTGCGGGTGTTTACGTTGGGGCTAAGTGTGTCGCATTGTAAATTTCCGTCCTCTGAAAACGGTATTATTATGCACAACAATAATGAATTTAATTAACGCATTGACTATATTCAATAGCGATCGGTAAGGCAAATGGTTAACGCGCATTACATGTTACAAAATGTTATCCAACTGTTAACCCATTGCTTTGCCTCGTGTTAATTCGCTTGTTATTGTTTTTATTATATTTTTTTGACTTTTATATGAATGTGCCGCTGCAGGCGCTGCCCGTTATCTCCATTTTATCTGATGAAGGGCGGGCTGGTTATCTGTAGCGTTACTTGATTTTTCGCAGAGTTATGATTGGGCCGGCATGACCTTTCGAACGAAAATGAATAACGCGAAAAGGCGGGGTGATGATGTTTTATGACGGGAAGCGGCGTTTTTTATTGAAGATATCACGGTAGAGGGAGACTATCGTTAATCACGCTAAAAACAATTAGCAGGAAAATTAATTGTTGCGTTATTCACAGATGCATCGGTTGAGGTGATAATTAATTTCGTTATTACCAGGCAGGACGCGTGGCGGGTAATATATCGGATGTGGCAATTAAAACATCGGTCGGGAACGGGGCGTCGGATTGACTCGCTGTTAAGCAAAAAGCCCGCTTAAGTTTCCTTAAGCGGGCTTTTCTAAATATGGCTCCTCTGACTGGACTCGAACCAGTGACATACGGATTAACAGTCCGCCGTTCTACCGACTGAACTACAGAGGAATCGTGTGAACGGGGCGCATCATATCCAGCCGCCCCGGGTGTGTCAACGCTAATTTAGCGCTTTTGATTCAACTGCTCAGCAACTGAGCAGGGCGGGCGTCATCACGCGTCGCCATCGCCGTGCGCGGCCTGCCAGCGCTGCAGCCGCGCCAGCGGATCCTGACGGTAGAAACGGCAGAACTGCGGGTATAACGCCGGGAAGCGCTGGGCCAGCAGGTCCGGCGCGCTGAAGAAATATTCCGACAGCACCGCGAAGCACTCGGCGGGGTCGCTGGCGGCATAGGCGTCGATGCTGGCGGCTTCCTCGCCGACCAGATCGATTTCGTCCTGAATGGCGTCCATCGCGCCGTGCAGCTCGTGCTCCCAGAGCGCCACCTCGCGCAGCGGCATCGGCGGTACGCCGTTGGCGACGCCGCCGTTACGCATATCCAGCTTATGCGTCGCCTCGTGGATCACCAGGTTAAACCCGGACAGATCGAACGAGTCCTGCACGTCCTGCCAGTTCAGCACGATGGGGCCTTGTTCCCAGCTCTGTCCGGACTGCACCACCGGCCCGGAATGCACCAGCCCCAGATCGTCCTGCCACTCTTCTTCCACCACAAACGGCGAGGGATACAGCAGGATCTCATTAAAGCCGTCCAGCACGTCGACCCCCAGCTCCAGCACCGGCAGGGCGAACAGCAGGGCGATACGCATCTGCATCAGCGGCGTCAGCGCCAGCCCCTGCAGCGGCACGATGCGCTTTTGCTGCAGCAGCTTTGCAGCCAGCTCCGCCAGCCGGCGGCGCTCATCGTCGTCAAGCGGCATCAGCAGCGGAATAGCCAGCGCTTCCTGCCACTGGTCGGGCGTCAGCGCCGGAGAGGGCGTGGTTTTCCATGGCCATTTAATCATCGTGGGCACTCATCAATGCTTATGGGTACGGTAGCGTCAGGCTTG
This sequence comes from Serratia rubidaea, assembly GCF_016026735.1. Classification (NCBI taxonomy): domain Bacteria; kingdom Pseudomonadati; phylum Pseudomonadota; class Gammaproteobacteria; order Enterobacterales; family Yersiniaceae; genus Serratia; species Serratia rubidaea. Next base: position 4,631,288 of record NZ_CP065640.1, on the reverse strand, counting down.
CCTGAGTAAAAATGCCGCAAAGCCGGCCGTGATAGCAAGTGTTTTAAGCGGGAGGCATAAAAATGCGCACGGCGACTATTCAAGCACTTAGCGACGCCTGCGTCAGCGAGCGCAATCACAGTTAAGCGATATACCCGCAGGGGCTATGCATGGCGATTCAGACGCGTGGCGATGGATTAACGGAGGCGGAGAAAAGTTTCACCGGTAAAACTTTTATGGCGGATAATTTATTTTATTCTACCGGGCGCGCATTGCCTCTGTTCATTTCTTGACAACATTTTGGCCGGTTGCTAATAGTTAAGCCATATATTAAATAATAAACAAAGTTCAATATATGAAACTAATGCCGGGGAGTTATGATAATGGTTCGACGGTGGATAATGAGGCGGAGATTCTGGCCTCATTTCAGCGCCGCAGTCGTGATATTTATCAGGCGTTCAACCATGACGCTAATATTCCTTACGGAAAATTAGCGCGTCAAACGTTTGACTGGCTATATTCCCCGCATCCTGCCGTTGGCACGCTGATATTTATTCACGGCGGCTACTGGCAGTTTTGTAATAAAGAGGACTTTGCCTTTATCGCCGCAGCGCCGTTGGCGCTGGGGATAGACGTGGTGCTGGTGGAGTATAGCCACGCGCCGCAGGCGACGCTGACGGATATCGATGGAGAAATCGGCGCGGCGCTGAGCGCGATCCAGCGCCGACTGGCGCAGCGGCCGCCGCGCGGCCCGGTCTGGCTGGCCGGGCACTCGGCCGGCGGGCAGCTGGTCGCCCGTTGGCAGCAGCATCCGCTGGTTGATGCGGTGTTCCCCATCAGCGGCATCTTTGAACTGGAGCCGCTGCTGGCGACCTACGTCAACCACCGGCTGCGGCTGACGGCGGCGGAGATCGCCGCGCTCAGCCCGGCGCGGCATATTCCCGAGCGGCTTACGCCGATGACGCTGTACTACGGCGCGCTGGAGCTGCCGGAACTGATCGGGCAAAGCGAACATTACTGCCAGGCGCTGCGTCAGCAGGGCCTGACGGTCGGGCTGCAGCCGGTGGCCGGCGCCAATCATTACAACGTGCTGGACGCGCTGTTTGCCGCCGACGGCGCGTTGATTCAACAACTGCAACAGGGGGAAGATGGCCGATGAGAACCATCGTTGACACCGGGCTGCCGGATATCGGGCAGCCTTTTTCATGGGCGACGCGCGGCGGCGGCATGCTGTTTACCGCCCACGGGCCGGTGCGGGCGGACGGCAGCATCGAAACCGGCGCGGCGGAGCGGCAGATTGCGCTGACGTTCGACAATCTGGCGCAGACGCTGCGCGCCGCCAACAGCCACAGCGATAACGTGCTGCAGGTAATTATTTATCTGACCGACGTGAACGACGTTAAATTGCTCGATGAGATATATAAACGCTATTTTAATCCGCCGTACCCCAATCGTTCGACGGTGATTGTGGATAAACTGGTGGTGCCGGGAATGAAAATAGAAATTACCGTCACTGCCTGCGATTAAATTATTTACGTATAGATCGCCAACGTCGATATCGTTATTTTTTTTGAACAATATTGCGGTCGATAAATATATCGGGCCGGGGGTTGCTGTGTTCACCGAACGGCTGTTTTACGCGACCGGCATTATTGGCCGGCCGTTTCCCGTCATGCATCAACAAGGTAGAGCATAATGAAAGATCAGGCGCGTTTTGATGAGATCGCCAGGCGGCAGGGCGGACTGAAAAAGCAGCTGACGGCCGGACAGATGTCGATGCTGGCCATCGGCGGCGCGATAGGCACCGGCCTGTTTCTCGGCAGCGCTTATGCGATACAGATGGCCGGGCCGAGCGTGTTGCTGAGCTATCTGATTGGCGGCGTGGTGGCGCTGCTGCTGATGGGCTGTCTGGCGGAGATGACCTCGCAGCACCCGACCTCCGGCTCGTTCGGCGATTACGCCGAGTTTTATCTCAGCCCGCTGTGGGGTTTTTTACTGCGCTACTCCTACTGGTCATGCGTGGTGCTGGCGGTGGGCACCGAGGTGACCGCTATCGGCATGTATATGCAGTTCTGGTTCCCGGATACGCCGGCCTGGCCGTGGGTGCTGCTGTTCTCCGCCGCGGTGGTGGTGATTAACCTGGTCGGCGTGAAGTCTTTCGGCCAGGTGGAATACGCGCTGTCGACCATCAAGGTGCTGGCGATTGGCGCGTTTATCGTTATCGGCATCGGCATTCTGAGCTTTTCCGCCAACCCGCACTTCGGCCTGCACAATTTTACCGCGGGCGGCGGCTTTTTCCCGTTCGGCCTGAGCGGCATGTGGTTTGCGGTGATCGTGTCCATCTTCAGCTACCTGAGCATCGAGATGATTGCGGTCGCCGCCGGCGAGGCGAAGAATCCGGTCGTGGCGGTGCGCAGCGCCTTTAAGGGCACCATTTTGCGGCTGTTTATCTTCTATATGCTGTCGATTGCGCTGATGCTGGCGCTGGTGCCCTGGCGTCAGTCCGGCACCGGGGAAAGCCCGTTTCTGCTGGCGATGAACGTCATTCACCTGCCGGCGGCCGGCGGCATCTTTAACTTTATCGTGCTGATTGCCGCCCTGTCGGCGATGAACAGCCAGCTGTATATCACCACCCGTATGCTGTTTTCGCTGGCGCGCGCCGGGCAGGCGCCGGCGGCGCTGGGGCGGGTCAGCCGGCGCGGTATCCCGCTCAACGCGCTGGCGATGTCATGCATCGGCATTGTGGTGTCGATCGTACTCAGCCTGGCGGCGCCGGAGAAATCCTTCGCCGCGATGATGTCGATCTCGGTATTCGGCGCCTGCTTTACCTGGCTGATGATTTTTATCACCCACCTGTTTTTCCGGCGTCACCACGCCGGGACGCACCTGAGGTTTCGCCTGTGGGGGTTCCCCTATACCACGCTGCTCGGGGCGGGCCTGATGCTGGCGCTGATGATTTCCACCGCGTTTACCGACTTCTTCCGTATGACGCTGTGGTTCGGCATTCCGTTTACCCTGCTGCTGGCGGGTGCTTATTTATATCGACTGCGCCGCCGGCCGGCGGACCATGCGGTGAGGCCGACGCCGGGCATAGAGTAGCGGGGCGGAAGCGCCTACTGCAGGAGTATGCGTGATTTTGCGACGGATTCTGAGAGTAAAAGTATAGCCTTTTATTTATAGTGGTTTTACCGGACTTTAAATAACGGCAGGAACAGGGAGTGATGATGCAAAGGGAAGAAGGAAGGCTCAGACTTTTGACGTTGCGGGAGGTCGCTTTAGCAAAGACTGTTTTTGGTGGTTCAATTGATTATCCCAGAGTGTGGGTTCATTGTGACAGTTATCTCCCGTTTGGTTTACAGCGTAGTGGTACAGCAATGGCGCCAAATGGTGAGCTGTACTTTAGAAAAGAGCTATATATGCCGGATTTTGCGGCACTACATGTAACGACCGAAATAGAACATCTCTTTATTCATGAAATGATGCATGTATGGCAACATCAGAGGGGGATGTGGGTGAGGACTCGTGGCTTGCTGAGTTGGGCCACTAGTTATTCTTATATGCTGGATGGAAAGCCAATGCTGAAATACTCATTAGAACAACAGGCTCAGATAGTGGCTGATTATTATGTATTAAAGACATACGGGTTTGATGAGTGGGATATTCAGCGCCGGAAACCACGCCCTGTGGTTACCTATAGAGGGCGGCCCGATAGAAGAACCATTGGGGGAAAATACCGTGCAACGCTTGCCCGTTTTCCATAAGGACTCACCATTGTGCTAAATATCAAATTAACCATTGTGGTCTGTAGCGCTGTGCTGCTGACTGCCTGCGAGTCCAGGCTGCTGGATATCCAGCCAGCCGAGGTGACTATCAAGGATAATCGTCTGTGCGTGTCTATCCCGGCAGGGAAAAATGAATACCTGAACGGATTACAAATCGTTGATGCAGAGGGGCGCATTTTCCGCAAATATTTTGCTGCAGACGCCAGCGTAAATCCCGTCCCCGTATTTTCCGGCCGCTGTATTCCTGATTTCGGTTATTCGTTTAAGGCGGGCGGCCAATATGGTATCCAGGTGGAAACTTTCTTTACCGATGCCCGGCGGCCCGGCGGGAACAGCTACTCGGCGTCGTTCAGACTGTACCGCGAGCATGGTTCGCTCAAGGTGGCCGCGACACGGTGACGGATTGCCCGCGGCGGCCCCCCGTCGGCGGCTTACAGCTGGCTTTTCGGCACCAGGCGATCGCCGAAGGTCAGCCGCTGGCGGTCCGGCTCCGGCTCGCTCAGCGGCGCCACTTCCCGCAGGGTGGTTTTGCAGCGCGTCACCAGATCCTGATACTCCTGGGTGCCGACGCGCTTCCAGCTCAGTTCCTGTTCGGTCAGCTCGCGCAGCACCCGCGCCGGGCTGCCGAGCACCAGCTTATTGGCGTCAAATACCGCCGCGGCCTTGATAAACGAACAGGCGCCGACGATGGTGTTTTCACCGATGACCGCGCCGTCCATCACCACCGCATTCATACCGACCATCGCGTTGCGGCCGATCCGGCAGCCGTGCAGGATCGCGCCGTGACCGATATGGCCGTCCTGTTCCACCACCGTGTCCTGCTGCGGGAAACCGTGCATCACGCAGTTGTCCTGAATATTGGCGCCGTCCTCAATCACCAGCCGGCCGAAGTCGCCGCGCAGGCTGGCGTTGGGGCCGATATACACCCCTTTGCCGATAATCACATCGCCGATCAGCACCGCCGTCGGATGCACATAGCTGCTGGGGTCGACCACCGGCGTCAGGCCGTCAATTTGATATACAGGCATGGGGTTACTCCTCAATAGGTGACGTTATCGCGCGGCAGGCCGCCAAAGCGCCGGTAATAGCCGGCTGCGGGCGCCGGCAGGGCGCCGATGGTGGTTTCCGCCAGCGCGCTGACATACTCCGTCGCGGCGCGGTCGACGCGCTGATAAATATTGATGCACAGGTTGCGGGCGATTTGCCCCTCCCACTGGGCGGGCAGCAGCGCATCCGGCAGCAGCGGGTCTTTCAGCACCACGCGGCGGAAGAAGTGAATTAATAATAGCTTGATCTGAAAGCAGCGCCGGGGCGTCAGCGCCGCGTCGTCCGCCTCGCGCAGCAGCGCCATCAGCGGGCGGAAGGAGACGATAAACTCATGATAGTAGCCGGCGACCTGCTCCAGCGCCCAGCAGTCGGCCACCCGCTGGCGCAGGGTGTCTTCGGAGCGGGCGTAGGGATAGTCGGCGCGAAAATAGATCACCTGCTCGCTGGCGTTCAGCTCGCCGAGCAGGGCGGTGACGTCGGTCTGCGCGTGCGTCGGCGCCGCCATCAGGTTGCTGGCCAACTGGCCGAACCCCAGCCAGCCCAGCTGTTTCTTCAGCCGTGCGCGCTCGCTTTTTTCCGCCGTTTCCAGCAGCAACAGCTCCCACTTGCCGTCCCACTCTGGCTGCTCGCTCAGGTAAATCTTGGATTCGGCGTGGCGGAACTGGCGCATACCCTGTTCGGTCACGCGGTAATAGCTGCGGCGGCCGATTTTTTCTACGTCCAGCCAGCCCTCTTTTTGCAGGCGGAATACTGAGGTGCGCACAAAGCGATCGCCAAAGCCCATCGATTCCAGCAGGGCGCTCAGGCTGCCCAGCCACACTTCGCCGCCGCGATGGCTCAGCGCATCGCCATACAGGGAAATAATCAGCGACGTGCCGCTAATCGGCTGAGCCTCTAATGCATGGTGGATAAAGTCATCCAGTTTTTGTTCCATATTTTTCCACGAGTTAGGCTACGGTGAGTCACCACATTACCATATCCCTCTGCCGCTGCCAGCGGCAGCGCCGTCCCTGGCGCCGGCGGCGTCAGCGGGGACGCAGGTCAACCACCCGCTGCGCCTTGCCTTCCGAACGCGGGATATCGCCGCAGTTGGCGATGCTGACGTCGGTGCTGACGCCGACGATCGATTTGATATGGTGGCGCAGCTGGTGGCAGATATCGCAGCGCTGCTGGTGGCTGAGGTGGAGCGCCGTCTCCTTCAGCTCCACCCGCACCGCCAGCGTATCCAGGTGGCCGGCGCGGCTGACCTGCAGCTGATAGTGGGGCGACAGATGTTCGAACTGCATAATCTGCTCTTCAAGCTGCGACGGGAAAACGTTGACGCCGCGGATGATCAGCATATCGTCGGAACGACCGGTGATTTTGCCCATGCGCCGCATCTGGCGCGCGTCGCCCGGCAGCAGGCGGGTCAGATCGCGGGTGCGGTAGCGGATCACCGGCAGCGCCTCTTTGGTCAGCGTGGTGAACACCAGTTCGCCGTGCTCGCCGTCCGCCAGCGGCGCGCCGCTGTCCGGGTCGATAATCTCCGGCAGGAAATGGTCTTCCCAGATGGTGGGGCCGCCGCCGCTTTCGGCGCACTCCATCGCCACCCCCGGCCCCATCACTTCCGACAGGCCGTAAATATCCAGCGCCTTGATGCCCATGCGGGTTTCGATTTCATGGCGCAGCGCCTCGGTCCACGGTTCGGCGCCGAACACGCCGATACGCAGCGAACAGCCGCGCGCGTCGCCGCCCAGCTTGCGCTCCAGCTCGTCAATCAGCGTCAGGCAGTAGGAGGGCGTCACCATAATCACGTCGGGCTTAAAGTCGAGGATCAGCTGCGCCTGCTTTTCCGTCTGTCCGCCGGACATCGGGATCACCGTTGCCCCCAGCCGCTCTGCGCCGTAGTGGGCGCCCAGCCCGCCGGTAAACAGGCCGTAGCCGTAGGCGACGTGCACTTTATCCCGCGACGTGGCGCCGGCGGCGCGCAGGCTGCGCGCCACGATGTCGGCCCAGTTGTCGATATCGCGCTGGGTATAGCCCACCACCGTCGGCCGCCCGGTGGTGCCGGAGGAGGCGTGCACGCGCACCACCTGTTCCATCGGCACGGCGAAGGTGTCGAACGGGTAGTTGTCGCGCAGATCCTGCTTGGTGGTGTAGGGGAACAGCGCCAGATCGCTCAGCTGGCGTAAATCGTCAGGGTGGACGCCGGCCTGATCGAACTTGCGCTTATACATCGGCACGTTCTGGTAGGCGTGGTTCAGGGTCCACTTCAGGCGCCGCAGCTGCAGCGCTTCAATCTCGTCGCGCGAGGCGAACTCAATGGTGTCGAGGGGCTGGGGATTGGTTGTCATTATTTTGGCCTCAGTGTTAGACGCGTTCAATAATCATGGCGATGCCCTGACCGACGCCGATGCACATGGTGCACAGCGCATAGCGGCCGTCCCGCCGTTCCAGTTCGTGCATGGCGGTCAGCGCCAGTCTGGCGCCGCTCATGCCCAGCGGGTGGCCGAGCGCGATGGCGCCGCCGTTGGGGTTGACCTGTTCGGCGTCGTCCGGCAGGCCGAGCTGGCGCAGCACCGCCAGCGCCTGGGCGGCGAACGCCTCGTTAAGCTCAATCACGTCCATTTGCGCCAGGCTCAGCCCGGCGATCTCCAGCACCCGGCGGGCGGCCGGCAGCGGGCCGATCCCCATCAGGCGCGGCTCCACGCCGCAGGCGGCGGTGGCGACAATGCGCGCGCGCGGCGTCAGCCCCTGCTGCAGCGCCATCGCCTCCGAGGCGACGATCAGCGCCGCCGCACCGTCGTTAACGCCGGAAGCGTTGCCGGCGGTGACGCTGCCGGGCTGGCGGAACGGGGTTTTCAGCGCCTGCAGCTGCGCCAGCGAGGTTTCCGGGCGCGGGTGTTCATCCTCGCTCACCCGGGTCACCGCGCCTTTTTTCCCTGCAATGCTGACCGGCACGATTTCCTGCGCCAGAATGCCGGCGGCCTGCGCCCTGGCGGCGCGCTGCTGGCTGCGCAGGGCGAAGGCGTCCTGATCGGCGCGATCGATCGCGAACTGCGCGGCGACGTTTTCGGCGGTTTCCGGCATTGAGTCGGTGCCGAACTGCTGCTGCATCAGCGGGTTGACGAAGCGCCAGCCGATGGTGGTGTCAAACATCTGCGCCTGGCGGCTGAAGGCGCTGTCGGCCTTGCCCATCACCAGCGGCGCGCGGGTCATCGACTCTGCGCCGCCGGCCAACAGCAGATGCGCTTCGCCGGCCTTGATGCTGCGGGCGGCGATCGCCAGTGCGTCCAACCCGGAGCCGCACAGCCGGTTGACGGTGGTGCCGGAGACGCTCTGCGGCAGCCCGGCCAGCAGCAGCGCCATGCGCGCCAGGTTGCGGTTATCCTCCCCGGCCTGGTTGGCGCAGCCGAGGATCACATCGTCAACCTGCGTCCAGTCGACCTGCGGGTGACGCGCCATCAGCGCCCGCAGCGGCAGGGCGGCCAGATCGTCGGCGCGCACCGTCGCCAGCGCGCCGCCGTAGCGGCCGATCGGCGTGCGTACCCCGTCGCAGATAAAGGCGTGGTTCATGGCTGTTCCTCCAGAAGCTGATGGCCAAGGCGGTGGGCGCGGCCGCGGAACCAGGCCACGGTTTTCCCCCGTTGATTGATAATTTCCACGTCGTACAGCCCGCCGGTTTTACCCTGATGACGCACCTCGGCGCTGGCGATCAGCCGATCGCCGGCCAGCGCCGGGCGGATAAAATCGATGCTGCAGCCGGCGGCGACCGCCGCCAGCCCCTGACTGTTGCAGGCGTAGGCGAAGGCGGTATCGGCCAGGCTGAACAGCTGGCCGCCGTGACAGGTGCGGTGGCCGTTCAGCATCTGCGGGCCGACCTCCATGCTGACCTGCGCGAAGCCGCAGTCGACCGCCTCCAGCCGCATGCCCATCGCCTGGGCGCAGCTGTCTTGTTGAAACATATGTTCGGCGCAGCGCTGCGCCAGCGCGCGCGGCGTATTGGCGTTCATGATTCGGCTCCTGACGGGGGAAGGGCGTGGCCGGCGGCGTAGCGGCGCAGCAGCGGCAGCGGACGGTAGCGCTCTTCCAGATAGAAGCGCTGCAGATTTTCCAGCGTGGCGAGGATGTGTTTCCAGCCCAGCGCCTGTCCCCAGGCCAGCGGCCCGCGCGGATAGTTAACGCCGAAGCGCATGGCGTTATCGGTATCGGCGGCGCTGGCGATGCCTTTGTTGACCACGTCCAGCGCCTCATTGACCAACATGGCGACGGTGCGCATCACCAGCAGGCCGGGATAATCCGGCAGGGTGATGACCCGTTTTCCCAGCGATTGCAGGAACTGAATCACTTTGGCGTTATCCTGAGGGTTGTTTTGCGCCGCGCAGCTGATAACCAGGGTGTCCGCCCGCCGGTAATCGGCCGACAGATCGAACAGCACCACCGGCGTGCCGGTATTCTCGGCCACCTGACTGGCGGACTGGCCGTTAGTTAACATAAAAGTAACATCATCGATCGTCGCCAGCGGGCTGGTCTGGCCGGGTTGTTTGACCGAGGCCGCATTTTCCGTCAGCAGCGCGGCGAAATCCGCCAGCGGCGACCAGTCGCCGTGCAGCGTGACCCGGGCCAGCGGACCGGCATGCGCCGCGGCGGCGTAGCTTGCCTGCGGCGCATCGGCATCGTCGCCATAGCGGTAGAAGCCGCGGCCGCTCTTGCGCCCCAGATGGCCGGCGGCCACCCGCTCCTGCTGCGCCAGCGACGGGGTGAAGCGCGTATCGTTGAAGAAGGCGTGAAACACCGACTGGGTGACGGCGAAATTAACGTCCTGGCCGATCAGGTCGGTCAGCTGCAGCGGCCCCATGGCGAAGCCGCCGGCGTCGCGCAGCACCGCGTCCAGCGTCGCCGCATCGGCGATTTGCTCTTCCAGCGCCCGCAGCGTTTCGGCATAGAACGGCCGGGCGACGCGGTTGACGATAAAGCCCGGCGTCGAGCGGCAGTGCACCGGCCGCTTACCCCACTGCAGCGCCAGCCGGTTCAGGCGTTCACGCGTCTGCGCGCTGGTTTCCAGCCCGTCGACAATCTCCACCAGCTGCATCAGCGGTGCCGGATTGAAAAAGTGCATGCCGGCCATGCGCTGCGGATGTCGCAGCGCGGCGGCGATGGCGGTAATCGACAGCGACGAAGTGTTGCTGGCGAACAGCGTATCGGCCGGGCAAATCTCCTCCAGCTCGCGGAACAGGTCCTGTTTGATCGCCAGCTTTTCCGCCACGGCTTCGATCACCAGCGCGCTGTCGGCCAGCTCCGTCAGCGCGCCGGCGATGCGGATGCGCGCCAGCAGCCGTTCGCTGGCGTCGCGATCCGCCTTGCCGGCATCGACCCGGCGCATCAGGCGTCGGCTCAGCGTCTCGTACGCGCGCTCGGCGGCGGGGCGGTCAATATCGTACAGGGCGACCGGGTGCCCGGCGGCGGCGGCGACCTGCGCGATGCCGATGCCCATGGTGCCCGCGCCGATCACCGCCACGGGCGGGGTAAGGGAAGTTGCGTTCATGATTATTTTCCGCTGAAGACCGGTGGGCGTTTGGCGAAGAACGCGCTGACGCCTTCGCGATAGTCGTCGCTGCGGCCGCCCAGACGCTGCAGATCGCGCTCCAGCTCCAGCTGCTGATCCAGCGTGTTGGTGGCGGCGCTGTAGATGGCCTTTTTGATCAGCCCCAGGCCGTAGGTCGGCTGGGTGGCCAGGTGGCGCGCCAGCGCCTGGGTATGGGCCTCCAGCTCGCCGCCGTCCACCACCTGCCAGATCAGCCCCCACTCCTGCGCCTGACGGGCGCTGATCTTATCGCCGAGCATCGCCATGCCCATCGCGCGGGCGTGGCCCGCCAGACGCGGCAGGAACCAGCTGCCGCCGGAGTCCGGCACCAGCCCGAGCTTGCAGAAGGATTGGATAAAGTTGGCGTTGTCGGCGGCGATAACGATATCGCAGGCCATCGCCAGCGCGGCGCCGGCGCCGGCGGCCACGCCGTTCACCGCGCAGACGATCGGCTTGGGCAGCGCGGTCAGGCGGCGGATCAGCGGGTTGTAGAAACGCTCAACCGACAGGCCGAGATCCGGCGCCTGCTGGTCGGCGTTGACGGTGCGGTCGTTCAGATCCTGGCCGGCGCAGAAACCGCGTCCGGCGCCGGTCAGCAGTACGCAGCGCACCGCCTCATCGCGCTCGGCGAGGGTCAGCGCTTCCGCCAACTGGTGGTGCATCTCATCGTTAAAGCTGTTCAGCCGGTCGGGGCGGTTCAGGGTGATGGTCAGCACGCCGGCGTCGAGGTGAGTGAGAATCAGGTTGTTATCCATGGATCAGCGCCCTTTATAGTGTGGGGTACGTTTTTCGAAGAAGGCGGCAATGCCTTCACGACGATCTTCGGTGGCGGCCAGCGCGGCAAACTGCTGGCGCTCCATGGCCAGCCCCTGCGTCAGCCCGGTTTCATCGGCCTGACGCAGCGCCTGTTTGGCGGCGCGCAGCGCCAGCGGCGCCTGCTGCGCGATGCGCGCGGCGAGCTGCTGCGTGCGCTCCAGCGTCAGCGCGTCGACGCAGACTTCGCTCACCAGCCCGCTCTGCAGCGCCAGACGAGCGTCGATGGCTTCGCCGCTCAGCACCATCTGGCTGGCGCGGGACTTGCCGACGCAGCGAATCAGCCGCTGGGTGCCGCCGGCGCCCGGCATCAGGCCGAGGGTGATCTCCGGCAGGCCGAAGCGGGCGCTTTCGCCGCAGATTACGATGTCGCAGGCCAGCGCCAGCTCGCAGCCGGCGCCGAGCGCATAGCCGTTGACCGCCGCCAGCAGCGGCTTGCTGAACTGGGCCAGCCGCTGCCACAGCAGTGGACGCGGATCGCGCAGGGTGGCGGGCAGATCCTGCTGCTGCAGTTCGTGCAGGTCGGCGCCGGCGGCAAAAAAGCGCGCGCCGCCGGCGATCACCACCGCGCCGGTGTCGTCGTCGGCCTCGGCCTGCTCCAGCCGTTCGACCAGCTGTTGCAGGCTGGGGGTGCTGAGCGCGTTACGCGCCTGCGGGCGGTGCAGCGTCAGGGTGAGCACGCGGCCCTGCTGCTGATGCAATATCCAGGGGGTTGTCATCGGCGGCTCCTACACGTCGAAGTCCAGCGTCACGCCGTCGCCTTTCGGCCACGACTGACAGCTGAGGATGTAACCGGCGGCCAGCTGATCCGGCTCGAGGCTGTAATTGACGCCCATCTCGACCTCGCCGGCGATCAGCTTGCATTTACAGGTGGCGCAGACCCCGCCTTTACAGGCGTAGGGCAAATCCGCCCCCTGGCGCAGCGCGGCGTCGAGAATGCTGTCGTCCTGCGCCGTCACGTCGATCTCCTGGCGGCGGCCGTCGAGCTGAATCGCCACCCGGGTGGCGTTGCGCCCGGCGGCATCGGCCGGTCTGACGCTGACGCCGCTGGTGTTGAAGCGTTCGCTGTGGATGCGCTCGGCCGGCATGCCGGCCTGTTCCAGCACGCGCTGGGCGTCGTCCATCATCGCTTCCGGGCCGCAGATAAAGGCGTGCTGATAGTCGCTGAAGTCCAGCAGCGTCGCGCCGATGGCCTGCAGGCGTTCTTGGTCGATGCGGCCGCTGAGCAGCGGGCTGTCCAGGCTCTCCTGGCTGAACAGGTACAGCGGCTGGAAGCGCTGCGGGTAGCGGTTTTTCAGATCGGACAGCGCCTCTTTAAACATCACTGAGCGGCTGCTGCGGTTGCCGTAGATCAGCGTGAACTGGCTGTCCGGCTCCAGCAGCAGGGTGGCCTTGATGATGGACAGCATCGGCGTAATGCCGGAGCCGGCGGCGATGGCCAGATAGTTGCCGTGGCGCTGCGCCTGCGGCTGGTAGCCGAAGCGCCCCTGCGGCACCATCACCTCCAGCGCGTCGCCGACCCGGAGCCGTTGATTGACAAAGGACGAGAAGCGCCCCTGATGGATGGCCTTCACGCCGATTTGCAGCAGCCCGTCCTGCGGCGCGCTGCAGATGGAGTAGCAGCGGCGCAGCTCTTCGCCATCGAGGCTGGCCTTCAGCGTCAGGTGCTGGCCGGGGGTATAGCGATAGGCGCTTTTCAGCTCGTCGGGCACGCGCAGGGTAATGGCGACGGCGTCCGGCGTTTCGCGTTCAATAGCGGCGACATTCAGGCGATGAAAAACCGTCATGATGTTCTGCGCTCCTAGATGCATTTGAAATAATCGAACGGCTCACGGCAGGCGCAGCAGCGGTAGAGCGCTTTGCAGGCGGTGGAGCCGAACTCGCTGATTTTCTCGGTATCTTCACTGCCGCAGCGCGGGCACTGCACCAGGCCGTGGCTGTCCGGTCTGTCGCAGGTGTGGCCCTGCGGCGGCGCGACGCCGTAGGCGCGCAGCCTGGCGCGCGCGTCGGCGTTCATCCAGTCGGTGGTCCAGGCGGGATCGAGCCGGATAGCGACCGTCACCGGGCTGAAACCGGCGGCGGCCAGCTGGCGGATGATGGCGTCCTGCAAAAATTCGGTAGCGGGACAGCCGGAATAGGTGGGCGTAAAAATAATGCGCCAGCCGTCACCGTCGCGCTCCACCTTGCGCACCATGCCCAGATCGGTAATCGACAGCACCGGCAGCTCCGGATCGCTGATCTGCTGCAGGCAGTGCCAGATCTGCGGGATCTCGGCGGGCTCCAAGTGGGGAAGGATCATCAGCCACCTCGCTACCAGTTGCAGTTGGGGTAGGCGCGCTGCAGGAACTGCATCTCGGCGAGGATAAAGCCGAGGTGTTCGCTGTGTTGGCCCTGTTTGCCGCCGAGGCGGTACGCCGGCTGCTCCGGCAGCGTCAGCGTGGCCTGACGCAGGGTGTCGCTGACCAGCTCCTGCCACGGCGCCTGCAGCCGGCGCGGATCGACGGCGATGCCCTGGTCGGCCAGCTCCAGCTCGGTGTCGTCGGCGTGGAACAGCTCGGCGGTAAAGCGCCACAGCGCATCCAGCGACTGCTGAATTTTCTGATGGCTGGTTTCGCTGCCGTCGCCGAGGCGGATCATCCAGCCCTGGCTGAAGCGCAGGTGATATTCCGCTTCTTTCAGCGATTTGGCGGCGATAGCCGCCAGCTGCGGATCGCGGCTGGCGCTGAGTTCGCGCTGCAGCAGCAGGTGGTAGGCGTCCAGCAGGAACTGGCGCACCAGCGTATCGTTGAAGCCGCCGTTCGGCTGTTCGGCCAGCAGCAGGTTATGGAATTCGCGCTCGTCGCGGCCGAACGCCAGCCGGTCCTCGCTGCATTCCGGGCCGATCAGCGTGGCGGCGTAGCCGAGGATATTGCGCGCCTGGCCGAGCAGGTCGAGGCCGATATTCGCCAGCGCCAGGTCGATCTCCAGCTCCGGCGCGTGGCCGCACCAGGCGCACAGGCGCTGCGCCAGAATCAGCGGCGTATCGCCCTGACGCAAAAGATAGGTAATACGGGGATCGCGTTGCGTCATGGCCGCCTCACATGTTCTTGATGCCGTCGGGAATGGTGTAGAACGTCGGGTGGCGGTAGATCTTGTCCTCCGACGGGTCGAAAAAGGCCTCGCGATCTTCGGCCTGCGAGGCGATCAGGTGGCAGGACTGCACCACCCAGATGGAACAGCCTTCGTTGCGTCGGGTGTAGGCGTCGCGGGCGTTTTCCAGCGCCATCCGGTCATCGGCGGCGTGCAGGCTGCCGACGTGGCGATGCGCCAGTCCCTGTTTGCTGCGGATAAATACTTCATACAGCGGCCATTCGGCGTGAGTCATGGGTAAATCCTCCTGTTAAGCTGCCCGCGTGCGGTTTTTTTCGGCGTGCGCCATGGCGCCTTCGCGCACCCAGGCGCCGTTTTCCCAGGCCTGGCGTTTGGCCTGCAGACGTTCGTGATTGCACTGGCCCTGGCCTTTGATCACCTGGTACAGCTCGCTCCAGTCGATCTCGCCGAAGCGGTAGTGGCCGCTGGCCTCATCCCAGGCCAGATCCGCATCGGGGGCGGTCATGCCCAGCGCTTCGAGCTGCGGGACGGTGTTGTCGACAAACTTCTGCCGCAGTTCGTCGTTGCTGTGGCGTTTGATTTTCCACGCCATGCTCTGCGCGCTGTGCGGCGAGTCGTTGTCGCTGGGGCCGAACATCATCAGCACCGGCCACCAGAAGCGGTTGATGGCGTCCTGCAGCATGGCCTTTTGCTGTTCGCTGCCGTGCGCCAGCGCCATCACCGCCTCATAGCCCTGGCGCTGGTGGAAACTCTCCTCTTTACAGATTTTCACCATCGAGCGGGCATAGGGGCCGTAAGAGGCGCGGCACAGCGCCACCTGGTTGACGATGGCGGCGCCGTCCACCAGCCAGCCGATCACGCCGACGTCAGCCCAGTTCAGCGTCGGGTAGTTAAAGATGGAGGAGTACTTCATCTTACCGTCGAGCATCTTCTGGTAGATGTCCTGCCGCGAGCAGCCCAGCGTTTCGGCGGCGCTGTACAGATAGAGGCCGTGGCCGGCCTCGTCCTGCACCTTGGCCAGCAGCACCGCTTTGCGGCGCAGGGTTGGGGCGCGGGTCAGCCAGTTGGCCTCCGGCAGCATGCCGATCACTTCCGAATGCGCGTGCTGGCCGATCTGGCGGATCAGGTTCTGCCGGTAGGCGTCCGGCATCCAGTCTTTGGCTTCGATGGTGGTATCGGCGGCCAGCTTGGCGTCGAAGTGCTGCTGATGTTGAGCGTCAGTGGTCATGATTACCTCATTGATGATTCGTATTTTTAAAGTGAATAATAAAAATGTGAATCACTTTAATAACCATAAAGCTACAAGCTGATAACCTAAAGATCAAACACGGTTGTCAGGGTTTTGCGACGCTCTTCACAATGGGTTGATTTAATTTATTGATTTAAAATTGATTTGTTTGGCGATATTTTCTATTGCGGCGGGCGTACGGTCAGCTTTACAGCGACGTTGTTTGCTTTTTGTTAAATTTTACCTTGGCGCTGACTGGAAAATATGTGATACGTAATTACGCTTTGTGATGTCACTTTATGAATTCAGGAGAAGCCGCATGCAGCAGTTGAACAGTTACCTGTCGGGGCGTTGGCTATACGGCCAGGGGCAGGCTCGCGAGATCCGTCACGCACTCACCGGCGAGCCGTTGTATCAGGTGTGCTCTGAGGGGCTGCCGCTGGCCGATAGCCTGCGCTATGCGCGGGAGCAGGGCGGCCGCGCGCTGGCGGCGATGACGTTCCAGCAGCGCGCGCAGATGATGAAGGCGGTGGCGAAATACCTGCTGGCGCACAAAGAGACGCTGTATGAGATCTCGTACCAGACCGGCGCGACGCGCAACGACGGCTGGGTGGATATTGAAGGCGGCATCGCCACGCTGTTCTCCTATGCCGGCCTGGCCGGTCGTGAACTGCCGGACGACACCCTGTGGCCGGAAGACGAGCCGATCCCGCTGTCGAAGCAGGGCCAGTTTGTGGCGCGCCACGTGCTGACCTCGCGCCCCGGCGTGGCGCTGCATATTAACGCCTTCAACTTCCCCTGCTGGGGGATGCTGGAAAAGCTGGCGCCGACCTGGCTGGCGGGCATGCCGGCGATCGTCAAGCCCGCCACCGCCAGCGCCCAGCTGACGCAGGCGATGGTGAAGCTGATTATCGACAGCGGGCTGGTGCCGGACGGGGCGCTGCAGCTGATTTGCGGCGGCGTCGGCGATCTGTTTGACCATCTGGACTATCAGGATGCGGTGACCTTTACCGGTTCGGCGCAGACCGGCCGGCAGCTGCGCGCCCATCCGCAGCTGCTGGCAAAGTCGATCCCGTTCACTATGGAGGCCGACTCGCTGAACTGCTGCGTGCTGGGGGAGGACGTTACGCCGGAGATGCCGGAGTTTGCCCTGTTTATTAAAGAGGTGTGCCGTGAGATGACCAGCAAGGCGGGGCAGAAATGCACCGCCATTCGTCGGGTGATGGTGCCGGCGGCGCAGGTTGAGGCGGTGAAGCAGGCGCTGCTGCAGCGCCTGGCGGCGGTGAAGGTCGGCGATCCGCGGCTGGAGCAGGTCAGGATGGGGGCGCTGGTCAGCCTGGAACAGCGGGACGACGTGCAGAAGAAGGTTGAGCAACTGCTGCACAACGGCTGTGAACCGCTGTGCGGCGCCAGCCTGCAGTCCTTCAGCGTGCAGGGGGATGATGGGCACCAGGGCGCGTTTTACCCGCCGACCCTGCTGTACTGCGCCGATCCGCTGCGCAATACCGCGGTGCACGATATTGAAGCCTTTGGCCCGGTCGCTACCCTGATGCCGTACGACAGCGGCGAGCAAGCGATTGAGCTGGCGCTGCTGGGGCAGGGCAGCCTGGCCGGTTCGCTGGTCACCGCCGATGCGGCGGTGGCGACGCGCTTTATCCGCGCCGCCGCCTGCGCCCACGGGCGGATGCTGGTGCTGGACAGCGCGGCGGCGGCGGAGTCGACCGGCCACGGTTCGCCGCTGCCGATGCTGATGCACGGCGGGCCGGGACGCGCCGGCGGCGGCGAAGAACTGGGCGGCCTGCGGGCGGTGAAGCACTATATGCAGCGCACCGCGCTGCAGGGCAGCCCGAGCATGCTGGCGGCGATCGGCAAAGAGTGGGTGCGCGGCGCCGAGGCGCTGGAATCACCGGTTCATCCGTTCCGCAAGTATTTTGAACAGCTGCCGATCGGCGAAAGTCTGCTCACCGCGCGGCGTACGGTGACCGAGGCGGATATCGTCAACTTCGCCTGCCTGAGCGGCGACCATTTCTACGCCCATATGGATAAGCTCGGCGCGGCGGAGTCGCTGTTCGGCGAGCGCGTGGCCCACGGCTACTTTGTGGTGTCGGCGGCGGCGGGGCTGTTTGTCGACCCCGGCGTCGGGCCGGTGATCGCCAACTACGGCATGGAAAACCTGCGCTTTATCGAACCGGTGAAGATCGGCGATACCATTCAGGTACGGCTGACCTGTAAGAAGAAAATCCGCAAGCCGCAGAAAAGCGCGGAAGATCGGCCGCACGGCGTGGTGGTGTGGGATGTGCAGGTGCTGAACCAGCATCAGCAGGCGGTGGCGCTGTACAGCATTTTAACGCTGGTGGCGCGCCAGCAGGGAGATTTCCCGTCATCCGAGGCGCAATAAACCGCTTCTCTTTCCTGCGGGGCCGCTGCGGCCCCGCTGTTATTGGCGCCGCCGTCAGGCGTGACAAACCTGGTTCTTGCCGTTTTTCTTGGCCTGATAGAGCGCCGCATCCGCCTGTTTTATCAGTGCGACCGGCGTGCTGTCGGCGGCGTTGCCGGGCGTCTGAACGGCAACGCCGATGCTGACGGTAATCTGGCCCAGCGGGCTGCCTTCGTGGGGGATCTGCATCTGGCGCACGTGCGCCAGCACCCGTTCAGCGCAACCCATCGCGCCCGCCAGATCGGTATCCGGCAGGATGATGGTCAGCTCTTCGCCGCCGTAGCGCGCCACCAGATCGCCGACGCGGTTGGGCATCGCCTGCAGCAACTGGCCGATCTGCTGCAGGCAGCGGTCGCCGGCGACGTGGCCGTAGATATCGTTGTACTGTTTGAAGTAGTCGATATCCAGGATCAGCAGCGCCAGATTGCGCGCATAGCGGGCGGCGTGGTTGCTGTGGTTGGCCAGCGCCATATCGAAGCGGCGGCGGTTGGCCAGCCCGGTCAGGCCGTCCAGCAGCGCCAGCTCTTCCAGCGTCTGATTCATCTGCGTCAGCTGATCGCGGGTGCGCACCAGCTCCGCCTCTGTCTGCAGGCTGTGGTTGATTTGCCTGATCAGCGTGATGCCCAGCGCCAGCAGGATCGCCAGCAGTATGCTGCCGCCGAGGGCGAACAGCCCGGTGTCTTTACGCCAGCTGCTCAGTACGTCGTGCTTCGACAGCCCGGCGGCGATCACCAGCGGGTAATGCGGTACGCGAGAGTAGCCGTAAATACGCTCCACGCCGTCAAACTTCGACACCAGCGTGGCGTTGCCGAACGTTGAATAAGGCAGAATCTGCCGGAACAGCACGCCGAGGGACACGTTTTTGCCGATGCTTTCCGGCGCGTACGGGCGACGGTATAAAATGGTACCGTCCGCCAGCAGCAGGCTGAGCGCATCCTGATCCTCAAGGGCGAAGTCATCGTAAAAGTCGCGGAAATAGTCGACATACAGCGTCGCCAGCACCACGCCGGCGAAGCTGCCGTCCGGGTTATTCAGCCGGCGCGAGATGGGGATCACCAGATCGTCGGTCGAGCGGCTGCGGATCACTTTACCGATATAGAAGTTATTATCGTTGTGGCGCTGATGATATTGGAAATAGGCGCGGTCGCCGTTGTTGGCGTGAGCGCCGGTCCGGCCGAAGGATGTGACCACCCAGCGCCCCTGCGCGTCGAAGATAAAGCTGCCGTGCAGCTGCGGTGAGTTATTCACCTGATCGTGCATCACCTTTTGCAGGCGTCGCTGCTGCGCGGGGCCGAGGCCGTCGTGCTCGGCGCGCTCTTTCAGCTCCAACAGGCTGTTATCCACCTGTTTAAAGGTGTCGTAGGCATGCTGCGCCAGCGAGCGCGCCAGATTGGAGGCGCCGTTATCGGCGCTTTGCAGGTCGAGCTTGCGGGCGTGCCAGCCTTGCCAGATGTTAAACACGAGCAGCGTAACGACGACGATAACCACGAACACGGCGGCCTGAAACAGTAACGGCGAGGTGCCGGATTTTGCTGACTCTGGAGGCGGTTGCGTCATATCATCCTGATTATCGGGTAGTGATTAATACGAGTAAGGCATTGGCTGATGCTGCGTTGACACCCGCCCGGCCAGGCGGGGGCGGAGTGATAAATTTAGTACAAGTTAACTGATTAATACAGGCAGGGAGACAAGGTGTCGGACTACATGATCATTACGCTGTTGACGTTGACGGCCTATTATCCGCTGACGCTGGCGGCGCTGGCCGTGATGATGGCGATCGCCGTACGGCGTTGGCGATCGCCCTATTGGCGGCTGGCGCTGCTGCTGTTGACGCTGCTGTTTGTGCTGTTCGCCATGGCGGCCTACAGCTGGCATCACGCGCGCTGACGCCCGCCGGGCTATTCGACGTTGATCATCCAGTTGACGCCGAACTGGTCGGTCAGCATACCGAAGCCTTTGGCCCAGAAGGTGGGTTGGAAAGGCGTGGTGACCGTGCCGCCCTGCGCCAGTTTATCAAAAATGTCTTTACCTTGCTCCACGCTGCTGGGGTTCAGCGACAGCGAGTAGCCCCGGTGGGCGCCGTTGTCGCCGCCTTCCTGCGGGCAGCCGTCGGAGGCCATCAGCACGCCGTCGTCGATCAGCAGATGCGCGTGCATCACCGCTTCCGGGTTGACCTCCGGCATGTCGTCCTGTTTGGCGTCGGCGGGCAGATCCTTATAGCGCATCAACATTTCCAGCCTGGCGCCCAGGTGCTCGACGTAAAAATTAATCGCCTGTTCGCAGTTACCGTTAAAGAACAGATAGGGTTGAATCTGCATGGTATGACCCTCGGATTAGCTCCAGCTCCCACCGCCTGAGGGCGCTGAAAATGGTTTCGCCGGGCAACTGTTGCCAGGCGTGATTTATCAGTGTAGCGCCTGGCGGCAGGAAGACCGCGCGGGGGATCACGCTCTGCGCATACGGCATGATTAACCGAAAAAGCGGGACAGTGCATCCCGGTTTTCGCCGATTATCTGTGCGGCAAGCCTTTCTATACTCAACAGCACCTTCACTAAAGGAGCTTAAGGTTATGGGAAGTCAATCTCTTGATGGCAAAGTGGTGCTGATCGCCGGCGGGGCGAAGAATCTGGGCGGGCTGGTGGCGCGCGATCTGGCGCAAAACGGCGCGGCCGCGGTGGTGGTGCACTATAACAGCGACAGCAGCCGCCCGGCGGCGGAAGAGACGCTGGCGGCGGTCAAGGCCGCGGGGGCGCAGGCCATCGCCGTTCAGGGCGACCTGACCCGGCCGGCCAACGTCGCGCGGCTGTTTGAAGAGGCGGTTAACGCCTTCGGCAAGGTGGATATTGCCATCAACACCGCCGGCCTGGTGATTAAAAAGCCGATCGCCGAGGTGACGGAAGCCGATTACGACACCAGCTTTGACGTGAACGCGAAAGCGGCGTTCTTCTTTATCCAGCAGGCGGGGAAACATCTGGCGGATAACGGCCGGATTGTCACCATCGTCACCTCGCTGCTGGCGGCCTATACGCCGTTTTATGCGGTCTATCCCGGCAGTAAGGCGGCGGTAGAGCACTTTACCCGCGCCGCGTCGAAGGAGTTTGGCGAGCGGGGGATCAGCGTCAATGCCATCGGGCCGGGGCCGATGGATACGCCGTTCTTCTACGGGCAGGAAAGCGAAGAGGCGGTGGCCTATCACCGCAGCGCGGCGGCCCTGAGCGCGTTCTCCAAGACCGGGCTGACCGATATTGAAGATATTGCGCCGATCGTCAAATTCCTAGTGACCGACGGCTGGTGGATCACCGGGCAGACGCTGTTTGCCAACGGCGGCTATACTACCCGGTAATTGACAATAAAACTGGCTGCGGCGCAACGCCGCGGCCGCAGCATGAGGCGCCGGGTGGATAAAATAGGGAGACTGCGGGTCTTTATCCAGGTCGCCGAGGTGGGCAGTTTTGTGCGCGCCTCGGAAATAATGCTGATGCCGAAAACCACGGTGTCATCGGCGGTTCAGCAGTTGGAAAGCGAGATGGGCGCCCGTCTGTTCCACCGCACAACGCGGCGGGTGCAGCTGACCAGCGACGGCGAGCGCCTGCTGGAGCGCGCGCGCGTCCTGCTCGATGAGATGGCGGCGTTGGATCGGCTGTTTTTACCGCCGGATGCGTCGATCGGCGGCCGGCTGACGGTGGACGTGCCCAGCCGCATTGCGCGGCGGATTATTGTGCCGGCGCTGCCGGAGTTCTTTACCCGTTATCCCGATATTCAACTGTTTCTCAGCGCCAGCGACCGCCATATCGATCTGGTGCAGGAGGGCGTGGACTGCGTGGTGCGGGTGGGGGAGCTGCATGACAGCAGCCTGGTCAGCCAGAGTCTGGGGCGGTTGGGCATGATCAACTGCGCCAGCCCGGCGTATCTGCAGCGGCAGGGCGTACCGCTGCGTACCGAACAGCTGACGGCGCACTGGGTGGTGGGTTATGCCCAGCCGAGCCTGATGACGGCCAACGTCTGGCAGTGGCGGCAGCAGGGAGAGCCGGTGGAAAAGGCGCTGCCCAGCCGGGTGACGGTGAATAATGCGGAAAACTATATCGGTTGCTGTCTGGCGGGAATGGGGCTGATTCAAATCCCGCGTTTTGACGTGCAGCATTATCTGGACGACGGGCAGTTGGTGGAGGTGCTGCCGCAGGCGCGCGCGCCGGCGATGAATCTTGCGCTGCTGTATCCGCACCGGCGGCAGCGTACGGCGCGCTTCAGCGCCTTTGCCGACTGGTTCGGCCGGCTGATTGCGCCATTTTGCGAAACGGCGCAGTCAGCCGACTGAGCTAGTAGAGAGACGCTTCGCCTGCGGGGCGCGTCTTGAAGCGGCGGTGCAGCCACATATATTGGTCGGGGGCGAGCAACACCTGATCCTCAACCACCTGATTCATATAGGCGGCCGCCTTGGTGTCGTCATCCAGCGGGAAATCGTCCAGCGGCGGCTGAATAATCAGCTCGTAGCCTTTGGCATGCGGCAGACGGCGCGGCACGAAAGGAACGATGGCCGGCCGGCCCATGCGCGCCAGCATATAGGTGCCGGTGGTGGTGGCGGCGTCCGGCACCGCGAAGAACGGTACAAATACGCTGCTCTGCCGGCCGTAGTCATGGTCCGGCGCATACCAGATGATTTCGCCCTGTTTCAGGCAGCGGATCATGCCTTTGACGTCCTTGCGGTCAATCATGTACTTGTTGGAGCGCAGGCGGCCCCAGGTCTGTACATATTCCATCAGCTTGTTGTTGTGCGGACGGTGAACGCCGATGCCCGGGTTCTGCATGCCGAAGATGCGCGCCCCCAGCTCCAGCGTCAGAAAATGCATGCCGATCAGCAGCACGCCGCGGCCGCCTTCACGTGCTTGCTGCATATTTTCCATGCCGCTGACGGTAAACCAGCGGGAAATCCGCCAGTCTGGCCAGAACCAGGCCATGCCGACCTCAAACAGGCCCATGCCGACCGACTCAAAATTGCGGGTCACCAGGGCTTCACGCTCTGCCGCGGGCATTTCGGGGAAGCAGAGCTCCAGATTTCGGCGGGCGATATTGACCCGGCGCGGCATAAAGCGCTTGGCGATTCTGCCGAGCAGATGGCCGAGGCGATAAATAAGCGGATAGGGGAGAAGAACCAATAAATAAAGTAGGCCGAGACCGATCCAAAGCAGCCAGTATCGAGGGCGCAAAAAAGAGCGCTCAAAAGTTGGGCTTAATAACATTTGCTTTCAACTTCCTGCTGTTACGTTTTTTTCTCAAAGATAGATTTGGTGAATGATAATAATATAATTTGAAACAACCGATCGACTTTTTCCCTTTAATGCCATTTCGCGCCTGCTGTCCGGCGGGAGCGAAAGCTGTCTGATGATTCAGACGACGTGAAATAGGTAACGCGCTGATTTTTGACTATAGTAATAAGGTGCCATGCGCCGTGGCGTTCGGCACCCTGGCGTTGCCGATGGGCGACGAAGCAGGTGAAACATAAGGCGGAAAGACGCGCTTACACGGGCTGTAATGCAGGCTTTCCAGATTATGTTATGCTAAGGAATTGAAATGTTTGTTAAAAATGATAGCAAAGATGGTGTAGAATCGGCCGGCGGCAGCGCCAGGGCGTGTGCATGTGAAGTGCGCGCCTGTGTGAAAGAAGCTGCCGATCGTTCTTGTCGTTATGTTAAAGACAACCCGTGGGCAGGGGTTGGCGCCGGTGCCGTTATTGGCCTGGTAGTCGGTTTCCTCTTGGGCAAAAAGTAAATAGGGAGAGTACAAATGGGCATCATTTCCTGGATCATTTTTGGTTTAATCGCCGGTATTCTGGCTAAATGGATCATGCCGGGTAAAGATGGTGGCGGCTTTATCATGACCATCATTTTGGGTATTATCGGTGCGGTTGTCGGCGGCTGGATCAGTACCTTCTTCGGTATGGGTCGCGTCGATGGCTTTAACTTGGGCAGCTTTGTGGTTGCCGTAATCGGTGCTCTGGTGGTGCTTTTTGTCTACAGAAAGATCAGAAGCTAATCCGGTGCTGATCAATAATGAGGGTCGCCGCGGCGGCCCTTTTTCGTTTAATTACAGGTGACGATCGCCCGGCCGATGGGCGGCGATCCGAGAAGGGGAAGAGTATGGGCTTGTTAGATGGCGCATTAGGCAATGTTTTAGGCAACGTGCTGGGTAATGCACTGGGTAACGGCGGTAAAGGCGGGATTGATATCGCGGCTATTCTGCAATGGGTTGAACAGCAGGGCGGCTTGCAGGCAATCCTGAACAAGCTGCAGCAGGGACAGCTGGGTGATATCGTCGGCTCCTGGTTGGGCAACGGTGAAAACCAGGCCATCAGCGGCGATCACGTGCAGCAGGCGCTGGGCAGCGATGCCATTGCGCAGCTGGCCGCCAAGCTGGGCGTTGACGCTAACCAGGCGTCTGAAACCGTCGCGCAGCTGCTGCCGACGCTGGCGGATAAAGCCTCGCCAAACGGTGAAGTCAAACAGGACGAACTGGCCAGCTACGTAGGTAAGCTGTTCAGCTAAATCTTGATGCCCCGGTGCGCCGGGGCATGTTTACATCGGACCTGCCACGCCTGCGCCGCAGGCGGATTTAAGAACCTCCTTGCTTGATCTCCAAAATATTCCTGTGATCGCCGCTGGCGGACACCGCGCTGTTTGTGGCAACCTTTGGCTGCCGCGCGGATGTGCGCGGCCGGCCGGCGCGTAACTCCGCCGGTGATTAACCAACAAGAGGAACGTTGTGTGACAGGGATTATCTCAATACTGACGTGTTTATTGGCGTTGGTGACAATTGCGCCGATTTCAACGCATCCGGCCTGGTGGATCCGCGTATGGGATTTTCCCCGCCTGCAGATACTGGCGCTGGCGTTATTGACGCTGGTACTGAATGTAGCGCTGTTGCCCTGGTCATCGCCATGGGTCTGGGGGCTGGCGGCGGTCAACCTGGCCTGTGTGATTTATCAGGCGCGCTGGATTTATCCCTATACGGCGCTGAGCAAGCCGCAGGTGCTGGATTTTACCGGCTATGATAAAAAGCCGCGGCTGCGCATTCTGGTGGCCAATGTGTTGACGCCGAACCGCCATGCGGAAAAGCTGCTGGCGCTGGTGGCGGCGGAGCGACCGGACGTGCTGGTGGCGGTGGAAACCGACGGCTGGTGGGAACAGCAGCTGACGCCGCTGGAGCAGGATTACCCCTACACGCTGAAATGTCCGCAGGACAACCTGTACGGCATGCACGTTTATTCGCGTCTGCCGCTTGGTGACGCGGAGATTCAGTACCTGGTGGATAAGGAGATCCCGTCGATGCATATGCTGGTGCAGCTGGCGGACGGGCCGCAGGTGCGTCTGCACTGCGTGCACCCGATGCCGCCCAGCCCGACGGAGAATGATGAATCGGAAGATCGCGATGCGGAGCTGGTGCTGGTAGGGAAAAGCGTGGTGGATGCGCAAACGCCGGTCATTGTCACCGGCGATCTGAACGATGTCGCCTGGTCTACCACCACGCGCCTGTTCCTGAAAATCAGCGGGCTGCTCGATCCGCGTCGCGGCCGCGGCATGTACAGCACCTTCCATGCCGGCTATCCGTTCTTACGCTGGCCGCTGGATCACGTGTTCCACAGCGATGATTTTGTGCTGGGCAGCCTGCGTCGTTTACCCGGCATCGGCTCTGACCACTTCCCGATCATGGCCGAGCTGGTGTACTCGCCGAAGAAAGGCGCGCAGCAGGAGAGCCTGCAGCGGGAGAGCGAGGATGAGGCGCTGGCCGAGGAGAAACTGGCCAGCACCGACGCCACGCCGGCGGACGTTCACGCCCCCGGCGCCTGAGCCGTTGACCCCGCCGCCCGGCGGGGTCAGCGTTTACAGGGTCAGCATAATCTTGCCGATATGCGCGCTGGACTCCATCAGCCGGTGCGCGTCCGCCGCCTGCTCCAGCGGGAAGGTCTGAAAGATGTGCGGTTTGACCGCGCCGCGTTCCAGCAGCGGCCAGACTTTTTGCCGCAGATCGGCGGCGATTTGCGCTTTATCCTGCACGCTGCGCGCGCGTAGGGTGGAGCCGGTATGGGTCAGTCGTTTCAGCAGCAGCGGCATCAGGTTCAGCTCCTTCACCACGCCGTTCTGGGTGCCGATTTGCACAATGCGCCCGTCCATCGCCGCCGCCTGATAGTTTTTCGCCACGTATTCCCCGGCGATCAGATCGACAATCACGTTGGCGCCCTTGCCGTTAGTGGCTTTCATCGTCTGTTCGACAAAGTCTTCCGTGCGGTAGTTGATGGCCACGTCGGCGCCGAGCGCCAGGCTGGCGGCGCGTTTTTCTTCCGAGCCGACGGTGGTGATCACATGGGCGCAAAATGCCTTGGCCAACAGGGTGGCGACCGTACCGATCCCGGAGGTGCCGCCGTGGATCAGCACGGTTTCGCCGGCCTGCAGATGGCCGCGCTGGAAGACGTTCACCCAGACGGTGAAGAAGGTCTCCGGAATGGCGGCGGCCTCCGTCATGCTTAAGCCCGCGGGAACCGGCAGCGCGTTGCTTTCATGCACCCGGCAGTATTCGGCGTAGCCGCCGCCGGCGATCAGGGCGCAGACGCTGTCGCCGATGCGATAGTGCTGGACGCCTTCGCCGACGGCGACCACCTCCCCGGCGATCTCCAGCCCCGGGATATCGGATGCGCCCGGCGGCGGCGCATAGTGTCCGCGCCGCTGCAGCACGTCCGGACGATTGACCCCGGCGGCGGCGACCCTGACCAGAATTTCTCCCGCTGCCGGCTCTGGCAGCGGGCGCATGGCCGGCTGCAGCATTTCCGGGCCGCCGGCGGCGGCAATCTCAATAACGCGCATCTGTTCGGGCAGGCGTGTGGCGGTCATGCGGTTCTCCTTATGCAATGAGGCGATGCTACATCTCAGTGTAGATAAATAAGCGTTGCGGGACAGTATACGGAGAATGTTACAGCAAGCCGGAACGGCGGATGTAGAAGAAAGGGCGGTTGACGCTCAGGAAGGCGTAAAGCGCCGCCGGAAGCGGCGTAGGATTAATCATTAGGAGGAATGCGAAATCCTTTCAATGAAACAACGAAGTGTTCTTTTCCCTTGGTGATTTTGGCGCCGCGATCGCACCATAACGTAGCGAGCTGAAAGAAATCATCGCTGCCGATATCGTACGCCAGCTCAATCTTTTTCGCCGTGCCGGAACGGATAAGCGTTTCCGCCTGCTGATGGTTAACTGCTTTTATAGTAGCCATAGACGATCCCTGGAATAACCGATAAGGATAGGGCGTCGATTATCATATGGCTTTATTGTGACGCTAGTGTGACGTTAATGTTACTTGCTGGCGGGAGGCAAGCCGGGGCGATTCCCCGGCAAGGGAAGGGTTTAGCGGTCGTTTGGGCGCACCAAACTGCTTTTTCTGACGCCTTTGAAGTGTTTATACATCGCAAAACCTGCGATACCAGCCAAACCGGCCAAAATTAATAAGTATTCAGTCGCCATAACGTGACCTCGATAAAGTGCCCTGGAAGGGGCATAGTTGTGACGGAAATCACACTGAGCAGCAATGAGAAGATTCCTGAAGCGCGACGCCGCAATGCAGGCATAAAAAAAGCGCCTATAGGGAGGCGCATAAAAATTTACAACACAGCTTGTAGTGTTCATCACCAGGAGGAGTGGTGAACTTGGCACTATTTTATGGCCTGGCGCAGCAAGACGATATAGGGATAACTCCGAAAGCCGTTGTGGCAAAGAGATGGCTGAAAACAACGCCTTGTGCGCTAAAAACGCGCACAGGGCGTAAAAACTGAACGAATGACGGACTTTAACGCCGCCGATGACGAAAAGAGTTGCTATTAAACACCCATCGTGCGTTAATGCAGTCGGCCTGTTGGTACAGACCTATTTATGCACGACATTTTGAGTAAAGTAGTTCAAATCTAGAGCGTTATCCCTGATAGCCTTCTTTGACGAATTTCCTTTCCGGTGCCTCCATAAGTAACTGATAACCGGCTATTTAACGCTGCCGATGGCGGCTAACATATTTTATTAAAGGAAATCGACATGTCCAACATGATCAAAGGTCAAGTGAAGTGGTTCAACGAGTCTAAAGGTTTTGGTTTCATCACTCCTGCAGACGGCAGCAAAGACGTGTTCGTACACTTCTCTGCAATCCAGGGTAACGGCTTCAAAACTCTGGCTGAAGGCCAGGACGTTCAGTTCTCTATCGAGAACGGCGCTAAAGGTCCATCTGCGGCTAACGTTACCGCTATCTAATCGGCTCTTCGCTGATTAACTAAAAACCCGCCAAGGCGGGTTTTTTTGTGTCTGGCGAAAAAATTTCTGTCGGATGATGAGCACCTCACTGTTAGTGCCTGGTATAACCGATTGGTCGCCTGCAGTCCAAACCCGTAAACTCCGGAAGGCGAACCAAACCCTGTTTCAGCGCGGTTACTCGGTATACTCACTGCGATAAATTTCGACGCTCACTAAATTTAATTCCGTTGACTGATAAAAAGATACCACATCTTTGCTTTGCGCCGAGCGCCAGCATTCAGCTTCAGTCTGGCACTGTTGCTGTGGTTGATAACCTTTAGAAACCAGGTAATCACGAATTTTGCCGGTATCCGTTGTGCCGTTGAACTGTATGCCGAATACCAACGCCTGCGGACCACTGATGTTGCTATAATTAAATTCATAATTATTTGAAATTCTTGGCATATTTTTCAGTAGTTCGGGGGTGTAATATTCATACTCCCGCGTATCTTGTTCGGTATAGTGGGCGCTGCCGGCAAACTCCATCTTCACGTATGGCAAGGCCGCAGTCAGTACAATCCCGGCGGCTACTATCACGCCCAACGCGACAGTGACATTTTTTCTCACAGACCACTCCTGTGCTCCCCCCGAACCCATCCGATGGCCAGGCTGACCAAAAAGCCCATGAGGAAGATCCCAACTGCAGCGCCTATTGATTGCCACCATTCATCAAACCAGAACAGTGCAACAAACGCGGCTATAGAGAATAGGCCCAAGACAACCGACTCGACTAAATCAGCGGTTTGACGTCCCACGAATTTGACGAATTTAGCGAGAAAGGATTTTATCGAGTTCATTATCAACACCTGCGCAAAACTGCTGTGATGGGCTGCTTATGTAAATTAGGTATGGTTCGAGGAAGTCCTCGACAAGAAAATAGGCCATATCAAGGTTCATTCCCCGCACTTTGTAATAGAGCCACGGATATTTCACTTGCATCCTACGTGATGCTAGAGCGGATTGCTCGATCATCCCTTGGAACATGACAATGTTCAGTGATACCGTGGTGCTGTATGAGATGAACCGCTTGTAAATCATCCCGTAGCTGGCCTTGCGGATAAGGGTTGATGCTATTTTATTGGCGACGTAAAACTGTGCTAGGCTGCGGCCAACTAACTTCCCCTCAACGCGGTTTAGTTTTCCGTTGACCGTTTTTTTGCCGTTATCATTTAGCTTGGTGTAAAACTCAGTGATGACAATCATCACCAGTTTTCTGATCGGCTCTTCTTTGTTTACTGCAGAACGAATTAGGGCGATAAATCGCTCTGTTTCTTTGCTGTTCCGCGCTTTAAGGTCACTGCCAGCAGCGCCAGAACCTTCCCATGTACGGCGGACACTATACCCAAATGTTACTGGTATAGATGCAATCCCTTCAGCGATCCCCTGCGCAACTTGCCTTGCGTCCATATGTCTTCCTTAAGTTAAATCAACCTAATTCAATCTAAGCGAAGGATAACCGGTGGCGGCGGCGTATATCAATTCTTGTTGTTTCCACTTCGTGATGCGTGGCGCAAAGATCCATCCCGTTGCACTTTTGCAAAACTTCCGGCGCTGTCCAAAACACCCGTCAAGCTTCGCCACACCTGACATCAAGGTACTGTTCGCTTATTGCCGGAAAGGTGTTAGCTCATCTGCAGAACCTCACGGAATACAAAATAGGTCATTTCATATTATAAAGTTAACATTTTTACCAAGCTTTTCGTGTCGATCTGCTTTTGCAAACCGTTGAAAAACGTTGCAATGGCCTATCTTTCGCAGAAGCCCAACCATGGCGTGGGCTGAGGGTGGCAATTACGGAAAAGATCCTTTGCAAAAATTTTATAAAGTAAATCGTGCAGACGGGGGCTGTGTAGAGCGGTTTCCGTGGCGTATGGCTCCGTGCCCTGGCTGTTCTGCGTGGCGTGGTGTTGCGTTCGTTGATGAGGTGATTCTGGGAACTCATTTGAAGAAAACGCAGGATGAAAATAACATACTGATTATTATTAATTTACTTTATGTACTTAATGTCTTTTTACGCCTGAAGATAAAAAAAGCCCGCCACTGCCGGCGGGCAAAAGTTCCTTGTTACTTCTTCATTTGCAGGCACCTCTCTGGGGGGAGATACCGTGATACAGACTACCCGCCAGCGGTGTAAGATTCTGCTGGCAGAGTGTTAAGAATGCGAAAAAGCGCGGCGGCAGATAAAATGGCGGCCGGATGTCCGGCATCGCGTACGCTGTTATACACTGAGAGCAACAAACGAGGAGAGGTAATGATGAAAGTCAACGATACGGTAACGGTGAAGACCGACGGCGGTCCGCGGCGCGAGGGCACCATTCTGGCGGTGGAGGTGTTTAATGAGGGCACGATGTATCTGGTGGCCCTGGAGGATTACCCGGCCGGCGTATGGTTCTTCAATGAGATAGACAGCCGCGACGGCACCTTTGTCGAGCCGCACAATGCGCAGAAAGATTAGCTGAGCTGACCAGTTGCCGCGTTCATAAATGGATTCGGCCGGTTATTTTCACCCTGCGTAATGATAACGTCATGCCCGTATGCTGGGAATAAATATGAATAACCCGCTGCGGCAAAAAATGTCGCAGTCAGGCGCTTCATGTTTAATGACAAAATACGTGGTTATACGCAATTTTGTGGTTATTCAAGCCGGTCGATGGCCGATTGCTGTGGTGATATTCCCGTCATCAACGGCTGTTAACAAATATTCCGCTGGTCAGCGTATCGGTTAACCGCACCACGTGATAGATGATCTGCTTATTATGCGTTTTAATCTTGCGCTTGATATTCCCTTTATGGGAGGAGACCGTCTTTGCCTTAATTTGCATCTGGTCGGAGATCTGGATGGTGCCCTGTCCGGACATCCACATACGTAACATATTCGATTCGGTTTGGCTTAGCGTGACCGGCGTTTGGTCCAGAGTGGTCTTCTCCGAGCGGGTGGTCGGCTTGCGTTCCAGGTAGTGGCTCAGCAGCTGATTCATCGTCTCCGGCTTGATGGACTTCGACGAGATGATGACATTTTTACGCACATATAAGTAGTCGTCAAAATGCACGTTGGTGATGGCCATAAAGATGAAGAACAGCGTATCCGGATGCAGTGAGATCACCCGTTTAATGCGTTCCGTGGCGTTGCTTTCATGGATGAAGCAGTCTTCGTTAATAAATACCAGACTGGGTTTCAAACGCGTGCACTTTTCGTGCAGATTATCAATGTCTGTCGCGGCGTTTATTTGCCGTTTTTTCACACCGTTCGATGTCAGGTAATCCGTTAGACCCAATCGCGTATAGCTGCATGAGTCCATGATGATCGTTGGCATATTGCACCCCCACTTAAATCCGTTTTACCGCGGTAATAATGAGAAAAAGCCTGAAAGCCAAAAGGCAAAAAAATCAAAATATCACTAATTAAGAATGTTCTACCAATAAACGCGAAGCGGCTCAATGATATTTTCTGACTAACCTTAGCAAACCGATGAATTCATAAGTTTGACTTAAGTTAGCATGACGCATCGTCAGCGCCGCCAGATCACAACATTCGTCCTGTAGCCTAAGACGGCTAAGCACCGCTCGCCTGTTCATCGAGTCTGTTTATCATGTCACGATTTTAAATTTCACATTGCTAGGAAAATTCTTAAAAAAAATTCATGTGTTGTTTTTTTGATTGCTATTGGTCTGTTTTTTGTACGCATTTTTTCTTCCCTAACCTCGATGGTAGAAGAAAAATCCTATAATTCACTGGGTTAGAGTGGCGTCTCATTTTGTTGAGAATGGTAATCTTTTCATTTTGTATCATCATAGGTCTTCTGTTGTCACATTTCTTTAATATTTCTAGTCTATTTTTCGTCCAGTAAAACAATGTAGAACAAAGAATTAGCATTTTGTTGATGGTTCGTTGATGAATGTGTGACAGGGGAGTGAGCACCCATTGGTTTTTCTGAACTATTGCTGGCGACATTTTGTGCCCGGTACTTGCGCCCGGTAGGCGATCCGCTTAATTTGCTTGGGTTAACCCATTCTATGGAGAGGTCGATGGTGAGGAATAATCAGTTTGGTCAATGCATCGGCGATGCGCTGCCAGAGTGGCAGCCTGCAGGAGAGCCGGGACTGCAGACGCTGTGCGGGCGCTTTTGTCGCCTGGAGCCGCTGGATATTCAGCGCGATGCCGCAGCGCTGTTTCACGCCTATCAACTGGCTGAGGATGGCCGCGACTGGACGTACCTTTCCCATGAATACCCGCAAACGTTGGATGAATTTACGCATTACCTGCAAAGTCAGGGGCAGGCCGGCGGCAGAAAAACCATGACGGTGTTTGACCAGAGCAGCGGCAGGGCGATCGGCAACTGCGCTTTTTTGCGCATCGACCAGGCCAATGGCAGCGTGGAACTGGGTATGATCAACTGGTCGCCGCTGATGCAGCGTCAGGTGAGCGGCAGTGAGGCCATCTTTCTGATGTTGCGCCATGTTTTCGACGATCTCGGCTATCGCCGCTGCGAGTGGAAATGCGACCAGCTTAACGCGCCGTCGCGTGCGGCGGCGCTGCGTTTTGGCTTCAGTTTTGAAGGCACCTTCCGTCAGGCGGTGGTGGTCAAGGGGCGCACCCGCGATACCGACTGGCTGTCCATGCTGGACAGCGAATGGCCGCAGCGCCGCGCCGCCTTCAGCCGCTGGCTCGCCGCCGACAACATGGACGACGACGGCCGGCAAACTCAGCGGCTGCAGGCGTTCGCCGCCTGGCACGCCGGCGCCCCCAGGGCGGTCACGCCGCTGTAAAACGGCACGTCCGTAGCGCTTCCAGCGCCAGCGCGATATCTTTCTCTTCCGTCATCCAGTTCACCAACGCGGCGCGGACTGCCGGCTGGCCGCGATAGCGGGTGGCGGTGCAGCGAATCGCGCCGTGTTGGTTCAGACGCTCCAGGAAGCCGTCGCGCGCCGCCTCGGCGTCGCCGACCACGTCCGTCAGGGCAAAGCACACCACGTTGAGATTGACCGGCGCCAACAGCTGGAAACCCCGGCTGGCCGCCAGACCCTCGCCGAGCCGTTTTGCCAATTGGACGTTGCGTTCGACCATATCGCGCACGCCGCTGCGGCCGTAGGCGACCAGCGACATCCACAGCGGCAGCGCGCGGAAGCGACGCGAGTTCTCCGGCGTCAGATGCAGATAATTATCCGGACGCAGGTCCGGCGCTTCCAGATAGGCCGACTGGTTCTGAAACACCTGCATCTGCAACGCCAGGTGGCGGGTAAACTGGATGGCGCTGTCATAGGGCACATTTAACCACTTATGCGCATCGACGGTGATGGAGTCCGCCTGCTGCCAGCCTTCCAGCAGCGGGGCGTAGGCCGGGGAACTGGCGGCGATGCCGCCGAACGCCGCATCGACATGCAGCCAGAACCCGTAGCGCTCGCGCAGCGCCAGCAGCCGCGGGATATTGTCGAACGCCACGGTATTGACCGTGCCGGCGCTGGCCAGCACCAGGGTCGGCGTCGTCGGGTGCGCGGCCAGATGGCGCTCCAGCACATCCGGGTCAATGGCTTCCGAATCCGGCAGGGTGGCAATAAGCTGCAGCGCGTCGCGGCCGATGCCCAGCATGCTGAGCGCTTTTTCGCTGCTGGAGTGGGGGCTGGCGGCCAACACCTGCACCTTGCCCAGCGCCGCCATGCCTTGCTGGGCGACATTGACGCCGCACCGTTCCCCCAGCCACTGGCGGCCAATCGCCAGCCCGCAGAAGTTGGCCATCGTCGCGCCGCTGACCAGGGTGCCGCTGAAATCCGCCGGCAGGCCGAGCAGGCTTTTCAACTGTTCAATCGCCGCCAGCTCAATGGCGGCGGCGACGGTGTCATGGCTGAGCTGGCTGTTTTGGTCGATGGCGCTGACCAGCCAGTCGGCGGCCAGCGAGGCGGGCGTGACGCCGCCGGTGACAAAGCCGAAATAGCGTGGGCCGGCGCTGGCGGAAATCCCGTCGGCGTAGCGTTGCCAGAAGTAGTCCAGCGCGGCCTGCGCGCCCACCCCCTCGTCAGACAGGCGATCGTCGCCGGGCTTGAGCTGTTGGGCCGCAAGCGGCGGACAGACCGGGCGTTCATGCAGCCCGGCCAGGAAGGTGGCGGCCAGTTGACGGACCTGGTCAAGAATTTGTGGGAATTGGCTTAAATCCTGCTGCAAAGATGGGTGCATCATTGGCTCCGGTCATAGCGTGGTGTAGTAAGCGTAGAGTAAACGGCTTGCCAGCCGGGGAAAATCGAGAAAAAATGGCACTTTTGGATAGCAAGGCTAACCAGTGAAACTTGAACGTCTGCCTCTGCAGTTTCTGCCAACCTTTATTATCGCCGCGCGGTTAGAAAACTTGCGTGCTGCGGCGCAGCAGGTGCATTTGACGCACGGAGCCGTCAGCCAGCAGATTCGGCAGCTGGAGCAGGCCCTGGGATACCGGCTGTTTGAACGCCGCGGCCGCGGCGTGCGTTTAAACGGCGCCGGCCGCGAGCTGCTGGCGGCCGCGGAGCCGGCGCTGCAGGCGCTGGAGCAGGGCGTTCTGCGCGCGCGCCGTCGACGCCGGGCAGGGGCTGCGCATCAGCGTATTGCCATCCTTTGCCCACTATTGGCTGTTGCCGCGTCTGCCCGCGTTCCAGGCGGCGCATCCGGATATCGTTTTGGATATTGATGCTTCTCTGGCGGTGCAGGATCTGGCGCACCACGGGTTCGACGCGGCGATCCGCATCGGCGCCGGCGAGTGGCGCGGCGTGCAGGCGCAGCGGATTGCCGACGGTGAGGTGATTCCGGTCGCGACGCCCGACCTGGCGCAGCGCTGGCAAACGGCGCTGTTGCAGGGAGATGAGGCGCTGCCGCTGCTGGAGCATGACGTCACGCCGTGGCGCGCCTGGTTCCGGGCGCGGGGCATGGCGGAGTGCGGGAGACCGTTAGCGCTGTTCAACGATGCGGGGCTGCTGCTGCGCGCCGCCGAGCAGGGCTTTGGCATTGCGCTGGTGAAGAGCCTGCTGGTCAGGGATATGCTGGCCGCCGGCAGGCTGGTGGCGCTGGCCGATGCCTGGCGGCCGGAAGGCATTGATTACTACCTGGTCTGGCCGCAGGCCAATGATAACCCGGCGGTGCAGCGCTTGCTGGCCTGGCTGCAGCAACAGCTGTGACGCGCCGCTTGCGGCTAATTGTTGGCGGCGATTATTATTTTGCCGTCAGGTTGACGCTTCGTTTAATAAAACCCGCTTTACTTCATAACCCTGCATTATTATACTTCGCACAAAATCTATCAGGAGAAATTAATTGGACAGTTTTAGTTGCGATAAATTAAATACGGCAGGCTGACCTATCTTCTTCTGATTTGTTGCTTGCCGCTTTTGGCGGGCAGCACCTTCCCAGTTATTTCTGTGTTGTGCATCCCGAATAATAACGCTGTCTCCACCGCCTGCGCGTCGTGGAGGATTGAATTCGGATAGCGATATGGCACTTTTCCGCTTTAGCCTGTTCCCTCCAGGCCTCCCTTCGCACTTGCACTGAGCCAGGCTCGGCGTGCGTTCGGCCATGCTCTGCGCAGCCTGGTCGGCTG
Organism: Serratia rubidaea; assembly: GCF_016026735.1. Classification (NCBI taxonomy): domain Bacteria; kingdom Pseudomonadati; phylum Pseudomonadota; class Gammaproteobacteria; order Enterobacterales; family Yersiniaceae; genus Serratia; species Serratia rubidaea. The sequence goes on along the minus strand of NZ_CP065640.1, from coordinate 4,595,482 downwards.
ATTCTGATCAACGTGCTTCACCCGCTGGGTGATAAGGAGGCGTCATGGACGATCATCCCGGATTTTTATGGTCTGCGTTACCTGCGGAATAATCTTTCCTGCCGGTAAATATAATTAAATAAATTCTTTCTGCGCGACGCCAATATTTTCCTGGCGGGGGCACCCTTGCGCGCAGAATAAAAATAAGAGCATAGCGTTATGACTTTCTTCAACCATAAAACTCATCGCCATTCGCAGGGCCATGAGTCGTATGCCATCGCGCAAGAGGCAAAAAACAGCATTGACCAGACGCTGGCGCAGCTTAACTGCAACCGCCTGGGTCTGACGCAGGACGACGCGCAGGAGCGGCTCGCCTACTACGGTGCGAACCAGGTCGCCCATGAGAAAGCCCCCCATGCGTTGCTGCAGCTGCTCGGCGCCTTCAACAATCCGTTTATTTTCGTGCTGATGGTGCTGGCGGCGATCAGTTTCTTTACCGACTACTGGCTGCCGGCGCAGCGCGGTGAAGAAACCGATCTCACCGGCGTCATCATTATTCTGATCATGGTGACGTTGAGCGGACTGCTGCGCTTTTGGCAGGAATACCGCACAAATAAAGCAGCGGAAGCGCTGAAAAGCATGGTGCGCACCACCGCGACGGTGCTGCGCCGCAGCAGCTTCAGCACGCAGCCGCTGGTGGTGGAGATCCCGCTGCGCGAGCTGGTGCCGGGGGATATCATTCAACTGTCGGCCGGCGATATGGTGCCGGCGGACGTGCGGCTGCTCAGCTCGCGCGATCTGTTTATCAGCCAGGCGATTCTGACCGGGGAAGCGATCCCGATTGAAAAATATGACACGCTGGGCAGCGTCAGCCAGAAATCCTGCGACGCGGCAGCCGCCAGCGAAAGCCAGCTGCTTGAACTGAGCAATATTTGCCTGATGGGCACCAACGTCGCCAGCGGCACCGCCAGTGCGGTGGTGGTGGCCACCGGCGGGCAGACCTATTTCGGTTCGCTGGCGAAATCAATCGTCGGCAGCCGCGCGCAGACGGCGTTTGACCGCGGGGTGAACAGCGTCAGCGGGCTGTTGATCCGCTTTATGCTGGTGATGGTGCCGGTGGTGTTGTTGATTAACGGCTTTACCAAAGGCGACTGGGGCGAGGCGGCGCTGTTTGCGCTGGCGGTCGCCGTCGGCCTGACGCCGGAAATGTTGCCGATGATCGTCAGCTCCAACCTGGCGAAGGGCGCTATCGCCATGTCGCGGCGCAAAGTGGTGGTGAAGCGGCTGAACGCCATCCAGAACTTTGGCGCCATGGACGTGCTGTGCACCGATAAAACCGGCACCCTGACGCAGGATCGCATTATTCTGGAGCACCATCTGGACGCCGGCGGCGCGTCCGACCGTCAGGTGCTCTACCTGGCATGGCTGAACAGTTTTCACCAGAGCGGCATGAAGAACCTGATGGATCAGGCGATTGTCCGCTTCGGCCGCGGCAAACCGGGGATTGAAGCGCTGGGGCGTTACAGCAAAGTGGATGAACTGCCGTTTGATTTTATCCGCCGCCGCCTGTCGATCGTGGTGCAGGATGAACGGCAGCAACAGCTGCTGATCTGCAAAGGCGCGGTGGAGGAGATGCTGGCCATCGCCAGCCATGTGCAGGAGGGCGACAGCCGGGTGGCGCTGGATGAGCCGCGCCGCGCGGCGCTGCTGGCGCTGGCTAACCAATATAATGAGGACGGCTTCCGCGTGCTGCTGCTGGCGACGCGCGAACTGGGTGAGCAGGGCTGCGCGCTGCCGCTCAGCGTGGATGATGAACGCGACCTGGTGATCCGGGGGCTGCTGACCTTCCTCGATCCGCCGAAAGAGAGCGCGCTGGCGGCGATCGGCGCGCTGCAGGAGCACGGCGTGGCGGTGAAAGTGCTGACCGGCGATAACCCGGTGATCACCTGCAAAATCTGCCGCGATGTCGGGCTGGAGCCGGGCGTACCGCTGTCCGGGCCGCAAATCGAGCTGATGGACGATCGCCGGCTGGCGCAGGAGGTGGAACTGCGCACCGTGTTTACCAAGCTGACGCCGCTGCAAAAATCCCGCGTGTTGAAAACCCTGCAGGCCAATGGCCATACCGTGGGTTTTCTCGGCGACGGCATCAACGATGCGCCGGCGCTGCGTGATGCCGACGTGGGTATCTCGGTAGACAGCGGCACCGATATCGCCAAGGAGTCGGCGGATATCATCCTGTTGGAAAAAGATCTGATGGTGCTGGAAGAGGGGGTGATCAAAGGGCGCGAGACCTTCGGTAACATCATCAAGTACCTGAATATGACCGCCAGCTCTAACTTCGGCAACGTGTTCTCGGTGCTGGTTGCCAGCGCCTTTATCCCGTTCCTGCCGATGCTGGCGATTCACCTGCTGATTCAGAACCTGATGTATGACATTTCACAGCTGTCGCTGCCGTGGGACAAAATGGATAAGGAGTTCCTGCGTAAGCCGCGCAAATGGGATGCCAAAAATATCGGGCGCTTTATGATCTGGATTGGCCCGACATCGTCGATTTTCGACATTACCACCTACGCGCTGATGTGGTTTGTGTTTGCCGCCAACAGCGTTGAGCACCAGGCGTTGTTCCAGTCGGGCTGGTTTATTGAAGGGTTACTGTCACAAACGCTGGTGGTGCATATGCTGCGTACCCAGAAGATCCCGTTTATCCAAAGCACGGCGGCGCTGCCGGTGCTGCTGATGACCGGGCTGGTGATGGCGGTTGGCATCTATATTCCGTTTTCACCGCTCGGCGCCTGGGTGGGGCTGCAGCCGCTGCCGTGGGAATACTTCCCGTGGCTGGCCGCGACGCTGGTCAGCTACTGCGTGGTTGCGCAGCTGATGAAGCGTTTTTATATCCGCCGCTTCGGCGCCTGGCTGTAAGCGACGGCGGCCGGTTACCATAGCCAGGTAATCAGCAGCCCCAGCATAATTGTCAGGGTGAAAGAAAACAGCGTACCGAGCATCACATACTCGGTACGCATTTTATCGTCGCTCTGGCGCAGGTCGCCAAAGCGGAAAATCGACTTGGCCGCCAGCAGAAAGCCGATGGCCGGAATATGCCCCAACAGCACAAAGGACAAGATCAGCGTTCTTTCCAGGTAGCCGATCTGTTTGCCGGCGCGCAGCAGTGAATCGTTGTCCGCCTTGGCGTTCGGCGGCATCTGCGGCGTCCAGCTTGCCAGCAACTGCCCAATCAGCAGGCCCATCGGCATATAGATCAGCCCGTACCCCAGCGCCGCCAGCCCGACGCGCCAGCCGTCGACACGCTGCCATAACGCCTCAAGCAGCACGCTAACCTGCGGCACAATGGCCAGCCACAGCAGCACCATCACCAGCAGATGCAGGCCTTGATCCAGCAGGAAACTAGCCGCCGGCTTCATTGGCGCCATCAGCGTCACCTTCGCTAAATCAATCAGATAGTGGCTGACGCCGACCGCCAGCAGCGTCAGCAGCACGTCCGCCGACGATAAGCCGCCGTGCAGCATAGCAAAGCCGGCGACGGCCCAGGCCGCCACGACGCCGTGCAGCAGGGCGTGCAGCAGTAAAAAACGCGAACGATGGCGGTGACGAGCCTTATCTTGCACCCAGGCGCGGGGCTGCAGCGGGAAATCCGCCAGCAGATGGAGCACCAGCAGCCAGATCAACAGCGGCGCATAGGTCAAATCCATACTTAAATGATCCTGTTAATTGCATCAATGAACCGGATAATTTCATCATAGGCCGCGCGCTTCAGCGTTGCGGAGACGGTTGATGCCGCCTTGCGCACCGCGGCGGCCGCCTGCGCGTTGGTCGGCGCCAGCATGCGCGCCTGCACGACCTGCGCTTCTGCCTGCGACAAACGGCTAAGGTTATGATCTAGCATCGGCAGCAGATCGCTGACAATGGCATTGGCGCGTTCATTGTCAATTTTCAGAGCCAGCCTGCAATTTTTTGTCATCTGGTCCAGCGCGTTGCCGGAATTGAGGAAGGCGCTGCCGTAGCCGTCACCCCGGCCCCGGCGTTTGCCCAGGCCGACGGCGATGCGCGCATCCCAGAGCGCGTCAGCATGGTGCGCTTTTAAGGCGCAGCGCAGATAGACCGCCAGCCACAGGCCGTGCTCCGGCCGTCCCACGGCCTGAAACGCGTCGCCGCGGAAAATCTCAAACTGCGTCAGCTGGTTGGCCTGTTGCAGCGCCGTGAGTTCGGTGTGTAACTGTGCGAGGTAACGCGGGGTGTCAACGCGTCGTGAGTTGACGAGATCGCCGGTGATAACGCTGATTTGCGCTTTCATATAAGGCTGTCCAGAAAACGAACGGACCTTTAAATTCGCATCTGGAGGCGAATTTGTCAATTATTCGTACTCAGATACGAATTTTGGTGATATTCGTATCCTGAGGCGAATTTTTATGTGTGGAATAAACGGGAAAATCCAGGCGTGTCAAGGTTTAGAAGCTTTTCATCATCACTTCGCGCGGCTGTTCTGCGCCGTGCTTGAGCAGATAGTCGAATGACTTTTCCGTCTGCTTAAGCTGCTGCAGGAACGCCTGCGGTGAGAGATCGTGCTGTTTGCCGCTCATATAGGCTAATGCCAGTTCTTTGGCCTGATAACGTGAAAAATTGTACATGGCGCCCCCTTTGGCGATGTCGGATTGTCATTGCGGCGATTGTAGAGCGCTGTCTGAAACATGAACAGCGGCTTTGCCGTATCGATTCGATAGCTGAAACTTTCACGCCGTACGGCGTGGTCGAACGGTAATATATGAATTTCCATATATGTCCTTGACAGCGTTCCGTGCGGGTCTACTATTTGCCGGACGATGAGATAAGGAGCCTGCGCAACGATGCTGACGCCATTACAACTGTTTAAAAACCTGTCGGACGAAACCCGGCTGATGCTGGTGCTGCTGCTACGGCAGAGCGAAGAGCTGTGCGTGTGCGAACTGGCGGCGATTTTGACGCTGCCGCAGCCCAAAATCTCCCGTCATCTGGCGATGTTGCGCGTAAGCGGTCTGCTGCTGGATCGCCGCGAGGGCAAGTGGATCTACTACCGGCTCTCGCCGCATATGCCGGCCTGGGCGGCGGGCATTATCGAGCAGGCCTACCTTAGCCAGCAGGCGGCGTTGAGTCGGCTGGTGAAACGCGTCGGCGACGACGGGCTGGCACGGTGCCGTTAAGGCAAAGCATGTCATCTGACACATTCGAATTTTCGAATATAAAACCCAAAAACAAGGAGCGAGTATGTGGCTGGCAGGCGCGATTTTTATCCTGACCATCGTATTGGTTATCTGGCAGCCGCGGGGACTGGGCATCGGCTGGAGCGCCTCACTGGGCGCGCTGCTGGCGCTGCTGAGCGGGGTGGTGCAGCTCAGCGATATCCCGGCGGTGTGGCATGTCGTCTGGAACGCCACCGGCACCTTTATCGCGGTGATTATTATCAGCCTGCTGCTGGATGAGTCCGGCTTCTTTGAATGGGCGGCGCTGCACGTTGCTCGCTGGGGCAAGGGGCAGGGACGGCGGCTGTTCTGTTATATCGTGCTGCTGGGGGCGGCGGTAGCGGCGGTGTTCGCCAATGACGGCGCGGCGCTGATCCTGACGCCGATCGTGATCGCCATGCTGCTGGCGCTGGGCTTCAGCCCGGCGGCGACGCTGGCGTTTGTCATGGCCGCCGGCTTTATCGCCGATACCGCCAGCCTGCCGCTGGTGGTCTCCAACCTGGTGAACATCGTATCGGCGGACTTCTTTAAGCTGGGCTTTAATGATTATGCGGCGGTGATGGTGCCGGTCAATATCGCCGCCATTATCGCCACGCTGGCGATGCTGCTGCTGTTTTTCCGCAAGGATATACCGGCCCGCTATGACGTGGCGCTGCTGAAGACGCCGCGTGACGCCATCCGCGATCTGTCGACCTTCCGCGCCGGCTGGGGCGTGCTGCTGCTGTTGCTGGTCGGCTTCTTTGTGCTGGAGCCGCTGGGCGTGCCGGTCAGTCTGGTGGCGGCGGTGAGCGCGCTGGTGCTGCTGCTGGTGGCGAAAGGCGGCCGGACGATCAATGTCGGCAAAGTGCTGCGCGGCGCGCCGTGGCAGATTGTTATTTTCTCGCTGGGGATGTATCTGGTGGTATACGGCCTGCGCAACGCCGGGCTGACCGACCTGCTGTCGACGGTGTTGAACCGCCTGGCGGAACAGGGGCTGTGGGCGGCGACGCTGGGCACCGGTTTTATCACCGCGTTTCTGTCTTCGGTAATGAATAACCTGCCGACGGTGCTGATCGGCGCGCTGTCGATTGACGCCAGCAGCGCCGGCGGCGTGGTGAAAGAGGCGATGATCTACGCCAACGTGATCGGCAGCGATCTGGGGCCGAAAATCACGCCGATCGGCAGCCTGGCGACGCTGCTCTGGCTGCATGTGCTGGCGCGCAGGGATATCCGTATCACCTGGGGCTACTATTTCCGCGTCGGTATTGTGATGACGTTGCCGGTGCTGTTCGTGACGTTGGCCGCTCTGGCGCTGCGTCTGTCGTTGACGGCTTAACCTATGGGAATGCTAATGAAGACCATCACCATCTACCATAATCCGGCCTGCGGCACGTCGCGCAATACGCTGGCGCTGATCCGCAACAGCGGCGTCGAGCCGACGATCGTGCTGTATCTGGACACGCCGCCGAGCCGTGAAGAACTGCGCCGGCTGATCGCCGAGATGGGCATCCCGGTGCGGGCGCTGCTGCGTAAAAACGTCGAGCCGTATGAGCAGCTGCAGCTGGCGCAGACGCACTGGAGCGATGAGCAGCTGATCGATTTTATGCTGCAACAGCCGATACTGATTAACCGGCCGATTGTGGTAACGCCGCTCGGCACCCGGCTGTGCCGGCCGTCGGAGGTAGTGCTGGATATTTTGCCGGACGCGCAGCAGGGGGCATTTACCAAGGAAGACGGTGAAAAGGTGGTTGATGAACACGGGCGACGGCTGCGTTAAGGCGGGACGGCAGAGCGGCAAGCCGCTCTGCCGGATCTGTCAGCCTAAATCGCCGCCGGCCACCGGCAGCACGCTGCCGTTAATATAGCTGGCCGCGTCGCTGGCGAGGAATAAAATGGCGTCGGCCTGTTCGTGCACCGTGCCGTAACGGTGCATCAGGCTGCTGTTCAGCGTCTGATCGACCACCTGCTGATACCACGCTTCCTCCTGCGGCGTCGGCGTCTCCCGGTTGCGCGGCGTCAGGCGCGGCGGCGCGTCGGTGCCGCCCGGCGCGGTGGCGTTGATGCGGATGCCGGCGCCGGCGTACTCAAACGCCAGCGAGCGGGTGAGCGCATTCACCCCGCCTTTGGCGGCCGAATAGGGCACCCGGTTGACGCCGCAGGTGGCGACGGAAGAGACATTGACGATCGCGCCGCCGCCCTGCGCCAGCATGTGCGGCAGCACGGCGCGACAGCCCCACAGCGTCGGGAACAGCGAACGACGGATCTCCGCTTCAATCTGCGCCGGCGCATACTCGGCGAACGGCCGCGCCCAGATGGTGCCGCCGACGTTGTTCACCAGAATATCCAGCCGGCCGAAGTGCCGCTGCGCCCGATCGATGGCCGCCTGCGTCTCCTCCCAGCTCTCCAGATCGGCCTGTATCGCCAGCGCGTCGCAGCCCCGCTCCTGCAGCGCCGCGGCCACCTCCTGCAGATAGGGCGCGCGGTCGATCAGCGCCAGCCTGGCGCCTTCCCGCGCCGCCTGTTCGGCCACCGCCTTGCCGATCCCCTGTGCCGCACCGGTGATTGCCATCACCTTGTGGCTAAAACGTAGCTGTTGCATCAGCGACTCCTTGCGCCGTCTGGCTGGGGGCGAATTTTTCATAGTGGAAACTGGCCGGCGTAAAGGCGCGCCGGCGGAAATCGTGCAGCACCGCCTCGACCATCGGCGGCGGGCCGCACAGGTAGACGTCCACGTCGCCGTCGTGCAGCAGCGCGTCATCCAGATGCTGGGTGACGTAGCCTTTGCGCGCCGCCTGCGAGGCGTCGCTGGCGACGCAGGTCAGGTAGCTGAAGTCACTCAGCCGCGATCGGTAACCGTCCAGTTGCTCCAGCTTCACCAGGTCGCAGTCGTGGGTGACGCCGTAGAGCAGCCGCACCGGCCGTTGGACGCCGTCCTGCGCCAGTTGCTCCAGCATCGATAAAAAGGGCGCCAGCCCGGTGCCGCCGGCGAGAAACAGCAGCGGCCGCGTCACGTTGCGCAGATAAAAGCTGCCCTGCGGGCCGTGCAGACGCATTTTGTCGCCGGGGCGCGCCTGTCCGCTCAGGTAGCTGCTCATCGCGCCGCCCGGCACGTTGCGCAACAGGAACGACAGCCGGCGCGCGTTGGGCGGTGAACTGAACGAGTAGGCGCGGCGGGCGTCGCTGCCCGGCACCTCGATATTGACGTACTGGCCGGGCAGAAAGGCGATGCCGCTGTGGATGTCATCCAGCTGCAGCGTCAGCTCCAGCGCGCTGTCCGACAGCGCAGCGGCGCTCACCACGCTGGCGGAGAAAGTTTCGCAGCCGGTTTTGCACAGCGCGGAGGCCATCGGCACGTCGATCACGCAGTCGGAGTGCGGCACCATCTGGCAGGTCAGCACCTGGCGCTGTCCGGCCTCCTCTGCGGAAAGGGCGTCCTCGAGGTAGTCATCCCCCAGCTGATAGTCGCCGCGTTCGCAATGGCATTTACAGCTGCCGCAGACGCCGTCGGCGCAGTCCATCGGCAGATTGACCTGCTGACGATAGGCGGCGTCGAGCACGGTCTCACCGGGGTTGCATTGGATAAAGCGGCTGACGCCGTCTTCAAAATTAAGTGCAACGCTATAGCTCATCATCGCCCCCATCAAACATGGTAAATATCAATCACATGACTGATATAGTCGTTATTGAGACGGATCGTTTTGCTCACAATCTGCGGCTGCTCGCCGTCGAGCGCAATGCGGCAGCGGCAGCTGCCGAAAAACAGATCGGTTTTCTGATAGCGGTGGCTGTGGGTGCTCCAGTTGTAGCGCACCTCCACCTCGTCCGCCGTGGCGGAGAGCAGCTCCACGTTGCTGATCTGGTGGGTGGTGCGCGGCTCCGGCGTGCTGGCCGCCGAGCGCTCGGTTTTGATGCGGTAGACGCGGTCTTCCAGCCCTTCGCGGTTCGGGTAGTAAATCAGCGACACTTCGCGCTGCGGATCGCGGGTGAGCCGGTCGTCCTCGCCCCAGGAGGGCATCCAGTATTCGACCTGCGGGCTGTAGCACGCCAGCCATTCGTCCCACTGACGGTCGTCCAGCAGGCGCGCCTCACGGTATAAAAACTGTTCGATACGTTGCTGTTGGCTCATGACTGCACCTCGTCGTCGTTCAGGCTGCGCAGCAGGGTCTGCTGCCAGTGATGGTGATGGGGGATATACAGCGCTTCATCCTCGGCGCGCAGGCCGCTCATCAGCGGACGGATCGCCATTGCCCGTGCGTTGTCGTCGGGGCCTTCCAGCCAGCGGGTGGCGCCGCGGCTGATATCGCTCCAGGGCATATTGCCGGCGAGATAGCCCTGCTGGCAGGCGCGGAACTCTTCCAGATCGTCCGGCGTGCCCATGCCGCTGACGTTAAAGAAGTCTTCATACTGGCGGATGCGCAGGGCGCGGTCTTCGGCGCTTTCTCCCTTCGGCGCGAAGCAGAAGGTGGTGACCTCGGTTTTATCCACCGCGATGGGGCGCATCACCCGCAGCTGCGTGGAGAACTGATCCATCAGGTAAAGGTTGGGGTAGATGCACAGGTTGCGGGTATGGTTGACCATAAAGTCGGCGCGCGTCTCGCCGAAGCGGTCGCTCAACCGGCGGAAGTGTTTGAACACCGGCCGCACCTCCGGGTTAATCGCCCGGGTCCACAGCAGCATATGGCCGTGTTCAAAGCCGTAGACGCCGCCGGTGCTTTTCGACCAGCAGGTGGCGTCCAGGGTTTGGGTGCTGTTGGCGTCGTGGCTGCGGCGCGACATGGTCGAGACATAGTTCCAGTGCACCACGCTGACGTGATAGCCGTCGACGCCGTTCTCCATCTGCAGTTTCCAGTTGCCGTCATAGGTGTATGACGAAGCGCCGGTCAGTATTTCGATGCCGTCTTCCGCCTGGTCGACAATCAGGTCCAGCACCTGACGGGTATCGCCCAGATACTCCTCCAGCGGCAGTACCTGGTCGCTCAGGCTGCCGAACAGAAAACCACGGTAGGAGGCGAAGCGCGGCAGGTGTTTCAGATCGTGCGAGCCGGCCTGTTTGAAGCACGGGGGATAGCCGCCGACCTTTTCGTCTTTGGCCTTGAGCAGGTTACCGGCGTTGTTAAACGTCCAGCCGTGGAACGGGCAGGTAAAGGTGGCCTTGTTGCCCGTTTTGCGGCTGGCCAGCATCGCGCCGCGGTGCGAGCAGCTGTTGATCATTGCGTGCAGCTGGCCGTGTTTATCGCGGGTAATGATCACCGGTTGGCGGCCCATCGTCAGGGTATAATAGTCGCCCGGCTCGGCGACCTGGCTTTCGTGCGCCATATAGACCCAGTTGCCTTCAAAAATAGCCTTCATTTCCAGTTCAAATATCGCCGGGTCGGTAAATATCCCGCGGTTACATTGATAAACGCCTTGCTCTTTATCTATCCGTATCGAATTTTTAATTTTCTGTTCCAGTGTGGAATAAATAGCAGTTGTCGATGAGTTCATGCTAATGACCTCGTTAATCACGTTGCGTAGGGTGCCCTGGGAAAATATATTTCCCATGGCGATTATTATGGTTTTATGGGTTTATTAACTTTCCAGCGCGCGCGGGCGTTTAATCCGCTGTTCCTCTGCGCTGTCGCCGGCGGCGTAAAGCATAAAATCAAAGCGGATTTCGGTATGTTCACCGGGCAGATCGCGCTGTGCGGCCAGCGCCGGGTCGCTGATTTTGACCGGGTCGGCGATCAGTTCATCGCGCGTGGCGAAGGCAAAGTCGTCCCACAGATAGCGGTCGCCGTTCAGGTTGATTTGGGTGGTGAGGTGCTTGTGTCCGGGGGCGGCGACAAAAAAGTGGATATGCGCCGGGCGGTTGCCGTGGCGGCCAAGGCGATCGAGCCACGCCTGCGTCGGGCCGTCCGGCGGGCAGCCGTAGCCGGAGGGCAGAATGCTGCGCACCGCGTAGCGGCCATCGGCGTCGGTTTTCACCCGGCGGCGCAGGTTGTAGTCGCTCTGCGATTTGTCGAAGAACGAGTAGTTGCCCAGCGTATTGGCGTGCCAGATATCGACGACGGCCCCCGGCAGCGGATGGCCGTGCTGGTCGCGCACCTGGCCGTGCAGCCACATGACTTCGCCGCTGTCCGCGCCGTCATCCATCCGCGCGTAGCCCTCGCTCAGCGGCGCGTTGGCGACATACAGCGGCCCTTCGATGGTGCGCGGCGTGCCGCCGTTCAGGCCCTGCTGGCGTTCACGTGCGTCCTCACGCATATCCAGGTAGTGCTCCAGCCCCAGGCCGGCCGCCAGCAGCGCCGCTTCCTGCCGGCCGCCGAGGCGGTGCAGGTAATTGACCGCCTGCCAGAACTCTTCCGGGGTAATATCAAAATCGTCGATCAGCTGGCAAATATTGCCCAGCAGCTGGCGGGTGATGGCTTTAAAACGCGGATCGCCGTCGTTGCCGGTTAAACCGCTGCTGATATCCAGCAGCTTGCTGACGTCTTCAGACTGATTGAAGGATACGGACATTGCAGACTCCTCATTATTATCGCGCCGTCATAATGGCGATGGCCGACAGCGGCGTATCGCCATTATTCAGGCAGTGCTCGGGTTGATTACGCCGGAAATAGCCGGCTGGCCCGCGGAGATGGTTTATTTTCTGCTTTATTTATCGTCATCATAAATAGATGACGGATGTCGGCATAATGCCTCAATATGCATTTCCATATAGGGGAACAGCGGCAGCGCCGATAATATCTCGTGCAGCTCGCTATTACTGTCAACGTCAAAAATACTGACGTTGGCGTATTTCCCCGCCACGCGCCACAGGTGGCGCCATTTTCCCTGCGTCTGCAGCTCTTGCGCATAGCGCTTTTCGCGCAGTTTGATCTCATCGGCGACGGCGGCCGGCATATCGGACGGCAGTTGTACGGACATTTCGACTTTGAACAGCATCAGACAGGCTCCTTTAGGTGCGCTGATAAAAGCGCAGTTTGTCTTCATCGACCTCGATGCCGAGGCCCGGACCGTCCGGCAGCGTGACCTGCCCGGCGGCGAAATTCAGCGGCTCGGCGATGATGTCGTCTTTTAACAGCAGCGGGCCGAACATTTCCGTGCCCCAGGCCAGCTTCAGCGTTGACCAGGCGTGCAGCGACGCCACGGTGCCGATGCTGCCTTCCAGCATGGTGCCGCCGTACAGCGCGATGCCGGCCGCGTCGGCGACGTGCGCCAGTTTCAGCGCCTGCGCCGGGCCGCCGGCCTTGGCGATTTTCAGCGCATAGGCGCCGCGGAAGCCGCCGGCGGCCAGCGCGTAGCCGTCATGGGCGTCGGCCACCGCCTCATCGGCGAGAATCGGCAGGGTAAAGCGCTGGCTCAGCTGCGTCAGCGCGGCGCGGTCCCACAGCGCGACCGGCTGTTCCACCAGATCGATGCCGATTTCCTGCAGCGCGGCCATGCCGCGCACCGCGGTGGCGGCGTCCCAGGCCTGATTGACGTCGACGCGGATACTGGCGTCCGCCCCCAGCGCCCGGACGATCGCCGTGGTGTGGCGCAGGTCGTCGGCCAGCGCTCTGGCGCCGATCTTGAGTTTGAAGGCGCTATGCCGGCCTTCCGCCAGCAGGCGTTGCCCCTCGGCGATATCGCGCTCGGTATCGCCGCTGGCCAGGGTCCACAGCACCGGCAGCTGCCGGCTCTGCGCGCCGCCGAGCAGGGTGCTGAGCGGCTGATTCAGCGCCTTGCCCTGCGCGTCGAGAAACGCGGTTTCCAGCGCCGATTTGGCAAAGGTATTGCCCTTTACGCTGGCGTTCATCCGGTTGACCAGCGGCGTCAGGCCGTCAAAATGCTGGCCGACCAGCAGCGGCGCCAGATAGGTGTCGATGGCGGACTTGATCCCTTCCGGGCTTTCAGGTCCGTAGCTCAGGCCGCCGATGGTGGTGGCTTCACCCCAGCCGACCAGGCCGCCTGCACAGGTGATACGGACGAGGGTCAGTGTCTGGCAGCCCATGGTCGCCATCGACAGTTTGTGCGGCCGGATGGTGGGGATATCGAGCAGCCAGCTTTCAATACGTTCAATACACAGCGTCATGGTTTACACCTCGGTCAGAAAGTCGAGCACCCGATGGGCGAACAGCGTCGGGCAGGCAATATTGGCAATGTGCGAGGCGGGCAGGGTCGTCAGTTCGGCCTGCGGCGCGTTCTCCTGCAGGAAGTGCGCGTCGTCCGGCGTGGTGACCGGATCCAGCTCGCCGGCGATCGCCAGCATCGGCTGCGGCATGCGCGCAACCTCGGCCCGCAGATCCGCCAGCGCCAGCGCGTCGCAGCAGGCGGCATAGCCGGCGGCGTTGCCCTGCGCCAGCCGTGCGATCAGCGTCGCCACCTGCTGCGGTTCGCGGCGGCGGAATTCCTCGCTGAACCAGCGCGCCGGCGAAGCGGCGGCAATTTCCGCCAGGCCGTCGCGGCGCGCCTGTTGTGCGCGCTGGCGCCAGCCTTCGGCGCTGCCGATACAGGCGGCGCTATTGGCCACCACCAGCCGCCGCAGGCGCTGCGGCTGATAGCGGTTCAGCCACAGGCCGGTCAGCCCGCCCATCGAGATGCCGCAGAAATGTGCGCGCTCCACCTCCAGCCGGTCGAGCAGGGCGATGACGTCGCGGCCGAGAATTTCCAGCGTCAGCGGGGCGGCGGGCAGCGGCGTGCCGCCGTGGCCGCGCTGGTTATAGCGCAGCACGCGGAAGTGGGCGCTGAACAGCGCCATTTGCGGCTGCCACAGATCCAGCGTGGTGCCCAGCGAATTGGACAGCACCAGCAGCGGCGCATCGGCCTGGCCGTCAAGGCGGTATTCAATCTCCATCACACCCTCTCGATAATCATGGCGATGCCCTGACCGACGCCGATGCACATGGTGCACAGCCCGTAGCGCCCGCCGCTCTGCTGCAGCTGATAGGCGGCGTTCATCACCAGCCGGCCGCCGGAGGCGCCCAGCGGATGGCCGAGCGCGATCGCGCCGCCGTGCGGGTTGACCTGCGGCGCATCGTCCGGCAGCGAGAGGGCGCGGGTCACCGCCAGCGCCTGCGCGGCGAAGGCTTCGTTCAGTTCAATCACGTCCATCTGTTCCAGCCGCAGTCCGGCGTTGTCCAGCACCTTGCGTACCGCCTGCGCCGGGCCGAAGCCCATGATCGCCGGTTCGATGCCGGTTACCGCGCTGGCGACGATGCGCGCCAGCGGCTGCAGGCCGTGCCGGCGCAGACCGTTTTCGCTGGCCAGCAGCAGGGCGCAGGCGCCGTCGTTCAGCCCGGAGGCGTTGCCGGCGGTAATGCTGCCCTGTGGGTGAACCACCGGCCGGAGTTGTTCCAGCGCGGCCAGGCTGGTGGCGCGCGGATGTTCATCCTGGCTGAAGCACAGCGCTGCGCCTTTTTTCTGCGGGATATTTACCGCGATCAGTTGGCTGGCGAAGAAGCCGCTTTCCTGCGCGGCGGCGGCGCGCTGCTGGCTGCGCAGGGCGAAGGCGTCCTGATCCTGCCGGCTGATACCGAAGCGCTCCGCCACGTTCTCGGCGGTTTGCGGCATGGAATCGACGCCGTACAGCGCTTTCATCTGTGGGTTGATAAAGCGCCAGCCCATGGTGGTGTCTTCCAGCCGCATGGCGCGGCTGAAGGCGCTTTCCGCTTTACCCATCACAAACGGCGCGCGCGACATGCTCTCGACGCCGCCGGCGATCAGCAGGTCGCCTTCGCCGCTTTTAATCACGCGTGCCGCCATCGCGGTGGCGTCCAGGCTGGAGCCGCACAGCCGGTTGACGGTGCAGCCGGGCACGGAGACCGGCAGCCCGGCCAGCAGCAGCGCCATGCGCGCCACGTTGCGGTTATCTTCGCCGGCCTGATTGGCGCAGCCGAGCAGTACGTCGTCCAGCGCGCTCCAGTCCAGCTGCGGGTGGCGCTGCTGCAGCGCCTGCAGCGGCAGAGCGGCCAGATCGTCGGCGCGGATCCCCGCCAGGCTGCCGTTCAGTTTGCCGAACGGGGTGCGCACCGCGTCACACAGATAGGCGTGAGTCATCGTGTTGTTCTCCGTGTTGCAGGGCAAAGGTCAGTTCAACCGGGGTGATGTCCTGCAGCTGGCGCGGCGTCAGGCCGGCAAAAATTTCGCGTACCACCAGTCCGCGGTCGGTGACGTCGATCACCGCCAGATCGCTGTAGATGCGGGTGATGCATGCGACGCCGGTCAGCGGATAGCTGCACTCTTTGACGATTTTGCATTCGCCTTTTTTGGTCAGGTGTTCGGTCATCACATACACCTGACGCGCGCCGATCGCCAGATCCATCGCGCCGCCGACCGCCGGGATCGCCCCCGGCGCGCCGGTGCTCCAGTTGGCCAGATCGCCCCGTTCCGATACCTGATAGGCGCCCAGCACGCAGATATCCAGGTGGCCGCCGCGCATCATGGCGAAGGAGTCGCCGTGGTGGAAGAAACAGCCGCCCGGCAGCAGCGTCACCGGCTGCTTGCCGGCGTTGATCAGCTCGGGGTCTTCGTCGCCGGCCGCCGGCGCCGGCCCCATGCCGAGGATGCCGTTTTCACTGTGTAAAAAGATCTCTTTATCGGCGGGCAGGTAGTTGGCGATCTGGGTCGGCATGCCGATGCCCAGATTGACGTAAGCCCCTTCAGGAATATCACGCGCGATACGTTCGGCCAGCTGTTGATGCGTCAGTTTTGACATGATGGATCCTCAGGCCGAAAGCCGTTGTGGGGTGGAGGGCACGCCGACCACCCGTTGCACGAAAATGCCCGGCGTGACCACCGCCTCGGCGTCCAGCTCGCCGAGGGGCACCAGTTGGCTGACCTCGGCAATGGTGCAGCCGGCGGCCATCGCCATAATCGGGCCGAAGTTGCGGCCGGTCTGGTTATAGACCAGGTTGCCCCAGCGGTCGGCGCGCGCGGCCCTGATCAGCGCGAAGTCGGCCTTCAGCGGCAGCTCGAACACGTAGTGCCGGCCGTCGATTTCGCGCACCTCTTTGTCCGCCGCCAACTGGGTGCCGTAGCCGGTCGGGGTATAGATGCCGCCGAGGCCGGCCCCCCCCGCCTGAATGCGCGCCGCCAGGTTGCCCTGCGGGAGCAGCTCCAGCTCCAGTTCGCCGCGGCGGTAGAGTTCGTCAAATACCCAGGAGTCGGACTGGCGCGGGAATGAACAGACGATTTTGCGTACGCAGCCGGCTTTCAGCAGCGCCGCCAGCCCGAAGTCGCCGTTACCGGCGTTGTTGCTGATCACCGTCAGGTTGCGCGGGCGGCGGCGGATCAGGGCATCCAGCAGGGCGTAGGGCTGGCCTGCCGGGCCGAAGCCGCCCACCATCACGCTGGCGCCGTCGGCAATGTCGGCGACGGCGTCATCGGTGGACGGCACGCTTTTATTAATCATTTCTTCTCCTCGATAGGCTGATTTCTGACGCCATATTGGCCAGGCTTAAATTCAACTTAGGGGAGGAAAAAATCGCCAGCAAGTGCGAATATCAGATGTTTGTGCGATTATCGGACGGTTTGTTATTTTGATGTTAATTCTGTGATGCAGCTAACTAATTCACCCCTTTGCCGCCGCAGACGGGTTGCATTAGCCGGCGGCAGGGGGTATTTGCATGATTATTAACAAGAAGGAGAGGCGGGATGAGTGATATGCCGGCGTTGGGCGACGGTGAACTGCAGCGGCTGCAGGAGATCGGCGAGCTGAGCAATGATAAATACAAGGGCGATCCCAATTTTATGGCGTCGCTGGCGCGCGGGCTGGAGGTGTTGCAGGCCTTCAAGCCGCAGTATTCACAGATGTCAGTGTCGGAAATCAGCCAGATCACCGGCATTCCGCGCGCGGCGGTGCGGCGCTGTCTGTACACCCTGAAGGCGCTGGGGTTTGTACACTGTCCTGACGGCCGCCACTACCGGCTGTTGCCGCGGGTGCTGACCGTGGGACATGCCTATCTCTCCTCGTCGGAGCTGGCGAAGACGGCGCAGAATTCGCTGGATTACCTGAGTAAGCAGCTCGATCAGTCCTGCTCGGTGGCGACGCTGGACGGCGATAATATTCTGTATATCGCCCGCGCTTCGGTAAAACGCATTATGACTATCGACCTCGGGCGCGGCAGCCGGCTGCCGGCGTACGCCACCTCAATGGGGCAGGTGCTGCTCAGCGCGCTGGACGAGCCGCAGCTGGAGGAGTATTTGGCGCGGGTGACGCTGGAGCCGCTGACGCCGTTTACCGTGGTCAGCGAGGCGCAGCTGCGCGAACAGCTGGACCGGGTGCGGCGTCAGGGCTATGCGATTAACGACCAGCAGTTGGAGGTCGGCCTGCGATCTATCGCGGTGCCGATGCATTCGCGCAAAGGCGGCGTGGTGGCGGCGATGAACGTCGGCGTCAACGCCTCGCAGATATCGGCGCAGGCGCTGCGCGAACGGGTGCTGCCGTTGCTGCAGCGCACGGCGATGGATCTGGCGCTGCTGTTGTAACGTCGTCGGATGCTTCCGGATAAGCGGCATGATGCGCCCGCTCTGGTGGGGTCTGGCGAAGACATGGGTTGAAGAGATCTTCAACCCATGGTGATAACGCAGGTGAATGGTTGCGCGCCGTTAGCCGGCGAGGGTTACGCGCACCGGTACGGATTTATAGGAGGGAGTGCCGCACTCCGGATCGATGTAGTCCAACGGCACCAGCACGTTGGCTTCCGGGTAGTAGGCGCCGACGGAGCCGGGGGCGATGTTGTAAGAAATTACCGTGATATTTTCCAGACGCAGCCTGCGCCCGGCGGCGACGGTTTCGATATGCACCCGATCGCCGTGCTCCAGACCGCGTTTTTCCAGATCGATATCGTGCATAAACAGAATATCGCGCCGGCCGAATACGCCGCGGTAGCGATCGTCCATGGCGTAGATGGTGGTGTTGTACTGGTCGTGGCTGCGCAGGGTGATCAGCCGCAGTACATCATCGCCCTGCACCTCGGCGTCTTCCTGCACCCCTGTGAACACCGAGAACATCGCCTTGCCGCTTGGCGTCGGCCACTGACGTTCGGTCGGCGGCAGCGGCATGCGGAAGCCGCCCGGCTGCGCGATGCGCTGATTGTACTGTTCAAAACCGGGGATGGTTTTTTCAATCAGGTCGCGGATCAGACTGTAATCGGCCACCAGTTCCGACCACGGCACCTTGCTGTCCGGCATGGCGGCCTGCGCCAGCCCGGCGACGATCGCCGGTTCGGAACGCAGCAGCGGCGAGGCCGGCTGCAGTTTGCCGGAAGAGGCGTGCACCATCGACATGGAGTCCTCCACCGTTACCGACTGGCGGCCGCCGGCCTGAATATCCAGCTCGGTGCGCCCCAGGCAGGGCAGGATAAAGGTTTCTTTCGCCACCAGCAGGTGCGAACGGTTGAGCTTGGTGCCGAGGTGGACGCTCAGATCGAGCGCCTGCATCGCCGGGAAGCACAGCTCGGGGTCCGGCAGGGCGACGGCGAAGTTGCCGCCGAGGCAGATCAGGGCCTTGGCGTCGCCCGCCACCATCGCCTGCATGGCTTTCACCGCGTCATGGCCGTGCGCTTTCGGCGGCGTAAAGCCGAAGACGGCTTCCAGATTGCGTAAAAATTCCTCCGACGGTTTTTCCGTGATGCCGACGGTGCGGTTACCCTGCACGTTGGAGTGGCCGCGCAGCGGGCAGATCCCGGCGCCCGGCTTGCCGATATTGCCGCGCATCAGCAGCAGATCGGCGATCAGGCGCACGTTGGCGGTGCCTTTGTTGTGCTGGGTGATGCCCATGCCGTAGGTGATGATGGTGGCGTTGGACTTGGCGTAGGCCAGCGCCACTTTTTCCAGATCTTCGCGCGTCAGGCCGCTTTCGTTTTCAATCGCCGGCCACGGCGTAGCCGCAAGATCGGCGGCGAACGCCTCAAAGCCCTGGGTGTGCCCGGCGATAAAATCGCGGTCGAGCGCCGTGCTGTTTGCGCCCTGCGCGGCGTCGTACTCCAGCAGCGCCTTGGCGATGCCCTTCAGCGCGGCGGCATCGCCGCCGGCCTTCACCTGATAGTAGGTGGAGGCGATATTGGTGGAGCTGTAGGTCGCCATTTCAATCACGTTCTGCGGATCGGCAAAGCGCTCCAGCGCCCGTTCGCGCAGCGGGTTAAACACGATAATCGGCACGTCGCGGCGCGCCAGTTCGTGCAGGGTGCCCATCATGCGCGGGTGGTTGGTGCCCGGGTTGTGGCCGATGGATATCACCAGTTCGGCGTGGTCGAAGTCATCCAGCGAGACCGTGCCTTTGCCGATGCCGATAGACTGCGGCAGGCCGACGCTGGTTGGTTCGTGGCACATGTTGGAGCAGTCCGGGAAGTTGTTGGTGCCGAACTCGCGGGCGAACAGCTGGAACAGATAGGCGGCCTCGTTCGAGGCGCGTCCGGAGGTGTAAAACTCCACCTGATCCGGCGACTGCATGCCGCGCAGCACCGTACCGATGCGCAGGAAGGCCTCCTCCCAACTGACCGGCCGCAGGGTGTCGCTCGCCTTGTCGTATGCCAGCGGGTGCGTCAACCGGCCGTAGCCCTCCAGCTCAAAGTCGGTTTTCTCCAACAGCGCGCTGACGGTATTGGCCGCCAGAAACTCCGGCGTGACGCGTTTGCTGGTGGCTTCCCAGGTCACCGCCTTGGCGCCGTTTTCACAGAACTGGAAGGTGGAGTGGTGCTCTTTATCCGGCCAGGCGCAGCCTGGACAATCAAAGCCGTCCGGCTGGTTGGTGCGCATCAGAGTGGCCGGTGCTTCAAAGGTCTCCATCTGCGTTTTTACCGCGATGGCCGTCGCTTTCAGTGCTCCCCAGCCGCCGGCCGGGCCGTCATAGGGCCGGATACCGGGAACTGCGCGTTTTTTCTTGGTCATATCAACTCCTGAACTCCTCGTAGCGGGAGATATTTTTATGCGGGAGAATGCATTGGCCGGCGCCGTTTGACGGGAGACCGACCACGACTTACTACGGCCTGAACATGACGCGTGCGTCATGTCTTGCTCTGCGCAGGTGAAACAGAGCGAGCGGGGGTCAGACCGTAATAAATGCTGTACCGGTAACGCGGCCGCGCAGACGCCGCCTTGCCGGGGTAATAGTGTGCTGAGCCGTCTCCTGTTAAGTTAAAATGAATTAACTTCGGATATTTATGGGGCGCTTGCGGGCGCCGCCGGGGGATTATTTTTTTTGCGATCATTAACCGGTGTCGCGGTAATAAATATTCCCCGGATATTCTCTGGTGTGAAATTAATGCGGCGTGCAACGAATAATTATTTTTATTTTGGCATGCAGCGCGTTGAGTAACACGCTGCACGTTTTATTATTTCCGTGAAATATTTATGACGCGCCTTAGTGCAGCTGAGGCGTATTGGTGCGCGTCGCCAGCTGTTCTAACAGCGTAGCCGACGGGATAAAGAACAGGCTGCCGGTCACCGCGCGGCTGAAGTCGAGCAGCCGGTCATAATTGCCTTCCGGGCGGCCGACAAACATATTTTCCAGCATCTGTTCAATCGGTTCCGGCGAACGCGCATAGCCGATAAAGTAGGTGCCGAACTCGCGCATGCCCGGCCGGCCGAACGGCATGTTGTCGCGCAGGATTTTCACCTCGTTGCCGTGCTCATCTTCAAGGGTGGTGAGCGAGCTGTGGGAGGAGGAGGGCTTTACCTCCTCGTCTAGTTCGATATTGGACTGCTTGTGACGGCCGATAATGCCTTCCTGCTGCTCCACGCTCAGGGCGTTCCAGCCGGTCATATCGTGCAGATACTTCTGCACCAGCGCGTAGCTGCCGCCGGCAAACTCGGCGTCTTCTTCACCGATCACCGTAAACGCGGCGGCTTCGCGGCCTTCCGGGTTTTCCGTGCCGTCGACGAAGCCGATCATCGCGCGCTGGTCGAAGTAGCGGAAGCCGTGCACCTCATCGACGACGCTGACGGCGTCGCCCAGTTTATCCAGCAGCTGAGTCGCCAGTTCAAAACAGAGATCCATATCGTCGGCGCGAATATGCAGCAGGATGTCTCCCGGCGTAGCGACGGCGACGCGGCCGCCGGCGCCGATCTCGCGGAACGGGTGCAGCTGCGCCGGGCGCGGCTGGCCGAACAGCGTGTTCCAGGCGGTCGAGCCGAAGCCGCAGACGCAGGACAACTTCCCGGCCGGCGCTCTTTTCCCCACCGAACGCACCAGCGCAGCGACGTCGGCGCACCAGTCGCGCACCGTGGCGTAGTGCTCGGGCGCGGCGTTGAGGGTGGCGACAATAAAGATGGCGCTGCGCGTCACCGGGCTAAAAACTGCTTGTGAATCATCGTAATTGTTGTTCATGAGTCCTTTGCCGTAAAAGTGAGAATGCACCTGATATTTTAGAAGTAAAAAGTGGCGAGTGCCAAAGGCCCGGCTGAATAGGAAACCGGCATTTTACTTTATGGTGTCAGCATCAACATATCCGTTACAGCCACAATAACAGAACTTAACAGGGTGCGTGATAGATTGTATCTATTGCGCAATAAAACCAACCAATTTGACGGTATGTTGCCCGGAGGTAAAATAATTTCACATCGCAGAAATAGCCGACATTAAATAACTAAAATATTGATTAGCTAGCGGCCGGCTATTTATTAAAAAGATATCGAGACAATTATGAAATTCAAATCAAAAATAAAGCCGTATAAAGCGGCCGCGGGCGGTTGGGGCTCACTGGAAGCCACCACGCGGTTTGTTTTTGATAGCAAACAAGCGCTGAAAAATATGGTCAACCTGATGCGGATGAATAAATCCAAAGGGTTTGACTGCCCGGGCTGCGCCTGGGGCGACGATAATAAAAGCACCTTCAGCTTCTGTGAGAACGGCGCCAAAGCGGTGACCTGGGAAGCGACGCGGCGTCACGTCGACAGAGAGTTCTTCGCCGCGCACCGCGTCAGCCGCCTGTATCTGGAAAGCGACTATTTTCTGGAATATCAGGGCCGGGTGACCGAGCCGATGCGCTATAACCGCGCTACCGACCATTATGAACCCATTAGTTGGGATGACGCCTTCGCCCTGATCGGTCAACACATTAAAGGGATGGATAATCCGAACCAGCTGGAGCTGTACACTTCCGGGCGCGCCAGCAATGAGGCCTCCTGGCTGTACCAGCTGTTCGGCCGGGTGCTCGGCACCAATAACTTCCCCGACTGTTCCAATATGTGCCACGAAGCCAGCGGCTACGGCATGCAGCAAAGCCTGGGGGTGGGCAAGGGCACCATCCATCTGGACGATTTTGACCAGGCGGACGGCATCTTTGTGTTCGGACAAAACCCCGGCACCAACCACCCGCGCATGCTGCACAGCCTGCGCCACGCCGCCGAGCACGGCGCGCGCATCGTCACCTTTAATACGCTGCGTGAGCGCGGACTGGAGCGCTTTGCCGACCCGCAAAAACCGCTGGAAGTGGTGACGCCGTTGGCCGGCGAAATCAGCCACCGCTATTACCAGCCGAACCTTGGCGGTGATATGGCGGTGGTGCGCGGCATGGTGAAAGCGCTGGCGGAAACCCACCGTGCGCGCGTCGATGCCGGCAAGTCCGGCCTGTTCGACGCGCAGTTTATCGCCGAGCATACCGCGGGCGTAGAGCGCTATCTGCAGGAGGTGGCGGACACCGACTGGGCGTTTATCGAGCGTCAGTCCGGCCTGAGCGAGGCGCAGATCCGCGAGGCGGCGCAGATTTATCAGCACGCCGAGCGGGTGATCTGCACCTGGGCGATGGGCATCACCCAGCATAAACATTCGCTGGCGACGGTGCGCGAGATCGTCAATCTGCAGCTGCTGTTCGGCCAACTGGGCAAACCGGGCGCCGGCCTGTGCCCGGTACGCGGCCACAGCAACGTGCAGGGCAACCGCACGATGGGCATTGATGAACAGCCGCCGGCCGCCTTTCTGGACAGCCTCGGCGCGCACTTTGGCTTTGCGCCGCCGCGCGCCCACGGCCACAATACGGTGGACGCGCTGAGCGCCATGCTGCGCGGCGAGGTGAAAGTGCTGATCGCGCTGGGCGGCAACCTGGCCGCGGCGGCGCCCGACAGCCGGCGTACGGAAGAGGCGCTGCGCAACTGCGACCTGACGGTGCATATCAGCACCAAGCTTAACCGCAGCCATCTGGTGACCGGTAAAAAAGACGCGCTGATTCTGCCGGCGCTGGGGCGCACCGAGCAGGATATTCAGGCCGGCGGCAGGCAGTTCGTTACGGTGGAAGATTCCTTCAGCATGGTGCACGCCTCCGAGGGCATCGGTAAACCATTGTCTGACAGCCAGCGTTCGGAAACGGCGATCGTCGCCGGTATCGCCAACGCGGCGGTCGGCAACACGCCGACCATCAACTGGCTTGAACTGGCCGGGGATTACAACAAAATCCGCGACCATATCGCCGCCACCATTCCGGGCTTTGACGACTTTAACCGCAAGTGCGAGCTGCCGGGGGGCTTCTACCTGGGCAACGCGGCTGCCGAGCTGCGCTTCCGGACGCCGTCAGGCAAGGCGCAGTTCAGCCATGCGCCGCTGCCGGCCACGCTGTTCCCGCAGTTGGCAGCGCAGCAGGAGGTGCCGTTCGTCCTGCAGACGTTGCGCTCCCATGACCAGTACAACACCACCATCTACGGCCTGGATGATCGCTACCGCGGCGTGTACGGCCAGCGTGAAGTGCTGTTTATGAACCCGGAGGATATCGCCGCGGCCGGCTATCAGGCCGGTGAGCTGGTGGATATTGAAACCATCTGGAACGACGGCGTGAAGCGCGTGGTCAGCGGTTTCAAACTGGTGAGCTACGCCATTCCCCGCGGCAATCTGGCCGCCTATTACCCGGAAACCAACCCGCTGGTGCCGATGAACAGCATCGGCGACGGTACCGGCACCCCCACCTCCAAATCGGTTCCGGTGAAGATTACCCGCACGGCAAGCAAAACAACTCAACGGATTGCATAAGGCATTCCTCACGCCGCCGGCGTGGGGAGGGCTTTGTGCCGCACGGCGGTCTGCGGCCATCAGGCTGCGGCCCGCTTTTACCTGGCAAGCGCCGCAACCTGGAATAGCAATAAAACGCATGGCTTATCAAACGATCATAATGGTGATACTCAGGGGTGAACAATGTTTGGATTAGATGCCTTTTATCTGGCGAGGATACAGTTTGCCTTTACTGTTTCCTTCCATATTATTTTTCCGGCCATCACCATCGGGCTGGCGAGTTTTCTGGCGGTATTGGAAGGCCTGTGGCTGAAAACGCGTAATGAAACCTACCGCGAACTGTACCACTTCTGGTCGAAGATCTTTGCGGTCAACTTTGGCATGGGGGTGGTGTCCGGTCTGGTGATGGCCTACCAGTTCGGCACCAACTGGAGCGGTTTTTCCCAGTTCGCCGGCAGCATTACCGGGCCGCTGCTGACCTATGAAGTGCTCACCGCCTTCTTCCTGGAGGCCGGCTTCCTCGGCGTGATGCTGTTCGGCTGGCACCGGGTGGGGCGCGGGCTGCACTTTTTCGCCACCTGCATGGTGGCGCTCGGCACGCTGATCTCCACCTTCTGGATCCTCGCGTCCAACAGCTGGATGCATACGCCGCAGGGCTATGCGATCGAAAACGGCATCGTGGTGCCGGTCGACTGGCTGAAGATTATCTTCAACCCGTCGTTCCCTTACCGGCTGCTGCATATGTCCACCGCCGCTTTCCTGTCCAGCGCGTTCTTTGTCGGCGCGTCGGCGGCCTGGCACCTGCTGCGCGGCAATGACACCCCGGCGATCCGCAAAATGTTCTCAATGGCGCTGTGGATGGCGCTGATCGTCGCGCCGGTTCAGGCGATGATCGGCGATGCGCACGGTCTGAATACCCTGGAGCATCAGCCGGCGAAAATCGCCGCGATTGAAGGCCACTGGGAAAACCCGCCGGGTGAGGCGACCCCGCTGGTGCTGTTCGGCGTGCCGGATATGGACCAGGAGACCACCAAGTACAAACTGGAAATTCCGTACCTCGGCAGCCTGATCCTAACCCACAGCCTGGATAAGCAGGTGCCGGCGCTGAAGAGCTTCCCGAAAGAGGATCGCCCGAACTCCACCATTATCTTCTGGTCATTCCGCGTGATGGCCGGGCTGGGCATGCTGATGATTCTGCTCGGCGTGGTCAGCGCCTGGCTGCGCTGGCGCGGCCGGCTGTATCAGTCGCGGCCGTTCCTGTGGTTCGCCCTGCTGATGGGGCCGTCCGGGCTGCTGGCGCTGCTGGCCGGCTGGTTCACCACCGAAATTGGCCGCCAGCCGTGGGTGGTGTACGGCGTGCAGCGCACCCGCGATGCGGTGTCCGCGCACGGCGATATGCATATGACGTTCAGCCTGCTGGCCTTCCTGCTGGTGTACTGCTCGGTGTTCGGCATCGGCTATGTGTACCTGATGCGTCTGATTAAAAAAGGCCCGGAGCAGCATGACGATGAACCGGGCGCCGGCACGCCGGCGCGTCCGCTGTCTGCGGTGCAGGATCCGTTAAATTCGCCGCAAGGGAGAAACTGAGATGGGTATCGATCTGTCAATTATCTGGTTTGCCATCATCGTGTTCGCCACCTTGATGTACATCGTTATGGACGGTTTTGATCTGGGGATCGGCATCCTGTTCCCGTTCAATAAAAACCCGGTTGAGCGCGACATGATGGTGAACACCGTGGCGCCGGTGTGGGACGGCAACGAAACCTGGCTGGTGCTGGGCGGCGCGGCGCTGTACGGCGCTTTCCCGCTGGCCTATGCGGTGATTATCGACGCGCTGTCTATCCCGCTGACCGTGATGCTGGTGGGGCTGATTTTCCGCGGCGTCGCCTTTGAGTTCCGCTTCAAGGCCACGCCGGAACACCGTCCGTTCTGGGATAAGGCGTTTATCGTCGGCTCGATCGTCGCCACCTTCAGCCAGGGCGTCGCCGTCGGCGCGCTGCTGAACGGCTTTGCGGTCAGCGGCCGCAGCTATGCCGGCTCGACGCTGAGCTGGCTGGCGCCGTTCCCGCTGTTCTGCGGCCTGGGGCTGGTGATCGCCTATGCGCTGCTGGGCTGCACCTGGCTGATTATGAAAACCGAGGGCGGGCTGCACCGCAAGATGTCGCAGCTGGCGATCCCGCTGACGCTGGCGCTGTTGGCCGCCATCGCCGCGATCAGCATCTGGACGCCGCTGAGCCACGCGGATATCGCCGCGCGCTGGTTCAGCACGCCGAACCTGTTCTGGTTCCTGCCGGTGCCGCTGCTGGTGCTGGCGGCGGCCTGGGGGATTGTGCGCTCGGCCTATAGCCGCCGCGCCAGTTTCGGGCCGTTTATGTTGACGTTGGGGCTGATTTTCCTCGGCTTCAGCGGCCTTGGCATCAGCATCTGGCCGAACATCATTCCGCCGTCCATCTCCATCTGGCAGGCGGCGTCACCGCCGCAGAGTCAGGGCTTTATGCTGGTGGGCGGCCTGCTGATTATCCCGGTGATTCTGGCGTATACCTGTTGGAGCTACTACGTGTTCCGCGGAAAAATCAAACCGGATGAAGGCTACCACTAAGAGGAGATAACCCGCATGAAACCTGCCGTAGAGAGTTCTCCCGCCCTGTGGCGGAGGATGATGTGGATGGTGGTGATTTGGGGCGCCAGCGTACTGGCGCTGGGGGTGGTGGCATCGGTATTTAAACTGCTGATGGTCGCCGCCGGTATGAAGAGTCACTAATAAGCCGCGCCGGGCCGTTCTGGTCCGGCGCAACGCGCCTGCCGCGTCATCGTGTTCCGCGCCGACGCTTTCTTTTCACTGTTTTTGCGAGGTAGGGCAGATGACACACTTTACCGACCCCTGGGAACGCAAGTTCTACTATTTGCGCCTGTCGATTACCGATGTATGTAACTTTCGCTGTCGTTATTGCCTGCCCGACGGTTACCGCCCGGCGCAGGGGAATAACAAAAGCTTTCTGACGCTCGATGAAATCCGCCGGGTAACGCGGGCGTTTGCCGCCGCCGGCACGGAAAAAGTCCGCCTGACCGGCGGCGAACCTTCGCTGCGTCGGGACTTTTGCGAGATTATCGCCGCGGTCAGCGACAATCCGGCGATCCGGCAGATCGCCATGACCACCAACGGCTACCGCATGGCGCGCGATGTGGCCCGCTGGCGCGACGCCGGGCTGACCTCGGTTAACGTCAGCCTCGACAGTCTGGACGCCAATCAGTTTTATGCCATTACCGGCCAGGACAAATTCAGACAGGTGATGGACGGCATCGACGCCGCGTTCAGCGCCGGTTTTGCGCAGGTGAAGGTCAACACTGTGCTGATGAAGGATGTGAATCACCACAGCCTGCATACCTTCCTGGAATGGATTAAAACCCGGCCGATTCAGCTGCGCTTTATCGAGCTGATGGAAACCGGCGAAGGGCGTGAGCTGTTCCGCCGCCACCATATTTCGGGCGCCACGATCCGTGACCGCCTGCTCGCCATGGGCTGGCAACGGCAGCCGCGGGAGCGCAGCGCCGGCCCGGCGCAGATCTTCGCCCATCCCGATTATCAGGGGCAGATTGGCCTGATCATGCCGTATGAAAACAACTTCTGCGCCAGCTGCAACCGGCTGCGCGTCTCCGCGCTGGGGAAACTGCACCTGTGCCTGTTCGGCGACGGCGGCGTTTCCCTGCGTGATTTATTACAGTCCGACGACCAGCAGCAGGCGCTGCAGGCGCGGATTGCCGACAGCCTGCGGCAGAAAAAGCAGACGCACTTTCTGCATCAGGGCAACACCGGTATTACGCAGAACCTGTCGTTTATCGGCGGATAATTTATTGGAGAGTCATCATGATCGATATTCTGTTTTTTGCCCAGGTGCGCGAGCTGGTGGGCTGCAGCCGCCTGCAGCTGCCCGCCGATTACGCCACGGTGGAAGGGCTGCGTCAGGCGCTGCTGGCCCGCGGCGAACGTTGGGCGCTGGCGCTGGAGAGCGATAATTTGCTGGCGGCGGTGAATCAGACTCTGGTGCCTTTTGAACACGCGGTGCGCGCCGGCGATGAAGTGGCGTTTTACCCGCCGGTAACCGGGGGCTGAGATGCAGGATAAAATCGTGGTGGGCGCCGCGCGTTTCGATCTGGCGCAGGAACATCAGTGGCTGTCGGCGTCGGACGACGACGGTGCGGTCGTGACCTTCGTCGGCAAGGTGCGCAGCGCCAATCTGGGCAGCGCGGTTAACGCGCTGACGCTGGAGCATTACCCCGGTATGACGGAAAAAGCGCTGGCGGAGATCGTGGCGCAGGCGCGCGGCCGCTGGTGGCTGGGGCGGGTGGTGGTGGTGCATCGCGTGGGCGAACTGCCGGCCGGCGAGGAGATTGTGCTGGTCGGCGTCAGCAGCGGCCACCGCGAGAGCGCCTTTCTCGCCGCGGAGTTTATTATGGATCAGCTGAAAACCCGTGCGCCGTTCTGGAAGCGCGAGGCCACCGCGCAGGGTGACCGCTGGGTCGCCACCCGGGAGAAAGATCGCCTCGCCGCTGAACGCTGGCGATAAAAAAGCCTGTGTTACAGGCTTTTTTACCGTTGAGCGTCAGGTCAGGTTGAAGTAGCGATCCGGTTTATGCAGCGCCGGCAGCGGCTGCTGATCGTTCATTTCCATCAGGCTGCGCTCGATGCTGTTGCAGATGGCGCTGAGCGGCAGGTCGTTGGCGGTGGTGCCGAACGGATCTTCCAGCTCTTCGGCCAGCGAGTCCCAGGACAGGAAGGTGTAGGAGATAAACACCGAGACAAACGGCGTCATATAGTGCAGGTCGGCCACCAGCGCAAAGGGCAGCAGGGTGCAGAACAGATATACGGTGCGCTGCAGAATCAGGGTATAGGCAAACGGCACCGGCGTATTGGCGATGCGTTCGCAGCCGCCGAGCACGTGGGCAAGCTCGTCGAGTTTATTATCCAGCATCTTGTAGGTGACGTCGCTGAGCCGGCCGGCCTGACGCAGCTGGCCGATTTCATGGCCGAGCAGCAGCAGGATGCGGTTGGTTGGCATCGGGCTGGCGTTGACCTCCGCAAACGCCGATTTCGGCAGAATACGGTACAAATCGGCGGTGGCGTCGGTGTGGCGCAGCTGGTGCTTCAGGCTCCAGCTAAAGGCGATCAGATACTGGGTGATATGGCGGTGCAGCGTTTTCTCTTCCGGCAGCAGGTTTTGCAACTGGCGCAGCAGGGTGCGCTCGGCAATCAGCAGCGTGCCCCACAGCATGCGCGCCTCAACAAAGCGGCTATAGCTGGCGTTGTTGCGAAAGCCGAGAAAAATGGCGATGGCGATCCCCAGCAGGCTGAACGGGGCGACGGTTAAATGGATGCCGAATTGCTCATACCATTGATAAAAGGCAATGGCGATAATCGACATCAGGACATTTAATCCCAGGCGAAAGGTTATTTTTGACAACACCGAGCCGCGCCAGTCAAACAGGCGCAAAAACCAGTGTTGGTTTGGGCGAATGATCATAATGTCAATATTTCCTGATTTTTATTGAAATATTTTATTGGTTTAATAGTAGGTGATATTTTAACGGATAATCACATTATTGAGAATAATCCATTGAACTGCGGCGTCACTTTTTATTATTGATAAAAGGGTGAGAGGTTTCCTGCGCGGTCTATTACGCCGGTGGGAATAATAGTCCGCACCGGCGTGAGAATAACGGCGGCTTATGCGCCGCCGGAGCGCCACAGGCGCTGCGGATGCGTATAGACGGTGGCGCGCCCCGGCTTGCTGAAGCCGACCAGGGTCAGATTACAGCGTTCGGCCACGTCGACCGCCAGGCTGGTGGCGGCGGAGACGGCGAACAGAATCTCAATGCCGCACGCCGCGGTTTTCTGCACCATCTCGTAGCTGGCGCGGCTGGAGACCAGCACCGCGCCGGCCTGCCAGCCCTGTTGGCTGCGGTACCCCAGCAGTTTATCCAGCGCCACGTGACGGCCGACGTCTTCACAGCCGCCGCTCAGCTTGCCGTCCGGCTGCAGCCAGGCGGCGGCGTGGGTGCAGCCGGTCAGCTGCCCGACGCTCTGGTAGCTCTTCAGCTGCGCCAGCCCGGCATCAAGCTGTGTTAAATCAAAGCGTTGGCTGAATGGCAGCGGGGCGAGGGGGCGGGTGACTTCCTGCAGCTGCTCTACGCCGCAGACGCCGCAGCCGGTGCGCCCGGTCATGCTGCGGCGGCGCTCTTTCAGCTGCATAAAGCGCCGGCTGGAGAGTTCAATATGCACCTCAATGCCGTTACACACCGGCTGCGGCTGAATATCGTAGATCTCATCGGCGGCGTCGATAATCCCTTCCGACAGGGAAAAGCCGATGGCGAAGGCCGCCAGATCTTTCGGCGTCGCCATCATCACCACGTGGGAAATGCCGTTATACACCAGTGCGACCGGCACCTCTTCCGCCAGCCAGTCTTCCTGCGCCTGCTGCAGATTATCGCGCTGCCACACCGGGCGTTTAACCATGCACGCATCGGTGTTATTTTCGGGCGCATTCGCTATTAAATGTTTATTCATCATCTCTTCTTGCCGGCTGTGATTAAGATAACGACGCGGCTTAACGGTCGAGGGATTATTATACATGGATGGCGGGGGAGATTCCCGTAAATATTGGCGGATTTTTATTATCCGGCACCATCGGATTTATTTTTTATTATCTGAATAAAGTCATTCAGCAGTATGCTGTCATCGTCACTTCTGAATATATAATTTAATGGCGAGCGGCTGAGTCGTTTTGCCGTCAGCGGCCGGTAGACCACCTCCGGCATATTGATATTCTCTGCCCACTGGGTCGTGATGCAGGAGCCGTAGCCGCCGGAAACCAGCAGCAGGCTGGTCATGATGTCTTCGCAGTAATTGGCAATGTTGAGGCTGACGTTTTCCGCGATAAACGCGTCGTACACACGCTGCGCCATGCCTGACAGCGACGAGGCGGGGTAGAGGAGCATGGGTTTATCGGCCAGATCGGCCAGCCCGATGCGCGTTTGCCGACTGAGCGGGTCGTTGGCATTGATCGCCACCAGATATTTTTCGTCCCCGATGGCGCCTACGCTCAGCCCGCTCTGGCCGGCGGCAAAGCGGCAAAAGCCGATATCGATTTCCTTGTTTCTGAGCGCTTCCAGCTGTTTTTCTTTGGACATATTCAGCAGCCGGACATTCACATCGGGCTTCTGCTCGCGCAGCGTTTTCAGGTAGTCGGGCAGCCGGTGGATGACGCCCCAGCTGAAGATGCCGATGACCAGTTCGCCGCTGCAGCCGCGGGCGCTGAGCTGTACGCGGCTGGCGACGCCCTCGGTCAGCGCGATGATTTTACCCGCTTCGTTCAG
Source organism: Serratia rubidaea (assembly GCF_016026735.1). Classification (NCBI taxonomy): domain Bacteria; kingdom Pseudomonadati; phylum Pseudomonadota; class Gammaproteobacteria; order Enterobacterales; family Yersiniaceae; genus Serratia; species Serratia rubidaea. The sequence continues at coordinate 4,564,024 of NZ_CP065640.1, read as the reverse complement.
CAGCACTTTACCGGCTTCCGTCAGTTCCACCTTGCGCGTGCTGCGTTTAAACAGCGCGGTGCCGAGGCTGTGTTCCAGCTGCTGTATCTGGCGGGTGAGCGGCGGCTGCGTCATGTTGAGCTTTTCCGCCGCGCGGCGAAAGCTGAGTTCGGTGGCGACGTAAACAAAGCTTCTGAGCTGATGGATTTCCATGTTTACCATCCTCATTGATTCTATTTCGGTATCAATACTAACAGATAAAGCAATTCTCAGCGCATCGCCCATCTTCTAACCTGACAAACATCCCATCAGACGAGAAGAGAGAGCCGTATGAAAGTGATTACGCTGGAAGAACACTGGATATCTGAGGAATTCAAACGCTATTACCCCAAGGCCGGGAGCGTGGGCTGCGACGCCGACATCGCGGTTCTGACCGATATCGGCGAACGGCGAATTGCCGTGATGGACCAGCACGGCATTGATATGCAGGTGCTGGGGCACGGTATGTTTCCCGCCACAACGGTGAGCGCAGAACAGGTGATGAAAACCAACGATCGGGCGGCGGCGGCGGTCGCGCGCCATCCTGACCGCTTTGCCGCTTTTGCTGCCCTGCCGCTGGCGACTATCGGCGCTGCTACAGATGAGCTGGCAAGAACCGTGAGCCAGTTTGGCTTTAAAGGCGCGATGATCAACGGCACGGTGGACGGCAGGTTCCTTGACCACCCCGATTTCTGGCCGCTGCTGGCGAAGGCGGAAGAGCTGGGCGTGCCGCTTTATCTGCACCCGGCCTATCCGGCGGGGGCAATCAGTAAACCCTATTACGAAGGCGATTTCAGCGATCTGGTGTCGTTCACGCTGGGTTCTACGGTTGCAGGCTGGCACTGGGAAACCGGCCTGCACGTACTGCGCATGATTGTCGCCGGTATTTTCGACAGATTCCCCCGGCTGCAGATTATTATCGGCCATCTCGGCGAGCTGATTCCTTTTTACTGGGAGCGCATCGAATACTGGCTGGAGCCGCGGGTGGAGAATCTGCGTAAACCGGTCAGAGACTATTTCAACAGCAATATTCATATCACCACCAGCGGCTACAGCACGCTGCCGCCTTTCCAGCTGGCGCTGCAGACCTTCGGGCTGGATCGGCTGATGTTTTCCGTCGACTATCCGTTTAACCCGCTGGCGCCGGCCGTCTCGTTTTTGCATAACCTGCCGTTGACGGAGCCGCAGAAAGCGCAGCTCGCCGGCCAGAATGCCGCGCGGCTGCTGCGGCTTTAATGCCGCAATCATGACTGACGACACCTGAGCTTACTCTGAACGGGGGCGCGGACTCCCTATATCAAGGCCGTCCTCAGCAGAGGCGGCCTTACGCTACCATTTACCCCACGCTGCACTATTCTTAAGTCACGCTGACTCTGCTGTTGGAGGTACGAGTGTCTTACCTGTCCGGGCGCCTGTTGCTGGCTCTGCTGTTCTGGTGCGCGCTCTATTTTCTTACCGGCTACCTTTCTCTGTATATGGACGCGCCCGTCACCCGGGTTGCTTTTGTCTGGCTTCCGGCCGGGGTGGCGGTCAGCGCCTTTCTGATCTTCGGCCGGGCCTACTGGCCGCCGCTGTTTCTGGCGCTGTTTCTTACCCGGGTGCTGCTGGACGTTACCCTGCGGCATACGCTGGAAACCTCTCTGGCGCTGTCGGTGATATCGCTGACCAACGCCCTGGCGGTGGCGTGGTGCGTCAGGCATTTTGCCGCCGGGCGCGATCGGCTGCGCAGCGTCGGCGTCTGGCTGCTGGCGACGCTGGGCACCAGCGTGATTTCCGGCGTGCTGGGCGGCGGCTGGCTGGCGCTGAGGCATGAGATTGATTTTGTGCAGACCGTGTGGATATGGTGGGCCTCCAACGTGGTCGGCACCATTTTGTTGACCACCATTTTGATGGGGCTGCGCTGGCGTTCCGCGCCGTTAAGTGCGCGTCAGCTGCTGTCCGGCGGCGTACTGTGGCTGCTGTTGTGCCTCAGCGCCTGGTATGTGTTTCACCAGCCCGTCGGCGGGCCGCGCGGCGTCGCGCTGCAGTTTGCCCTGGCCTGCCTGCCGGTGGCGCTGATGATTGCGATCCCGGTGGTGAGCGGCAACCGGTTCGGCGCGTTCTCCTTCCTGTGTTTCAGCATCATCGTGATTTACTACTCCTGGCAGCGCTACGGCCCCTTTTTTATCCCCGGGCTGCGCGACGGTGAATCGCTGCTGCTGGCGCAGTGCTACCTGTCCGCCACCGCGCTGCTGCTGACTTTTGTCTACGTACAAAAGCGCGAGGCGGAAAAACACGCGGCGCAGGCGGCGGAGGAGCGGGTGGCCGGCCCCGGACAGGGGAAGGCGGCCTACCATCTGGAGCCGCAGAGCGGGCGGCTGACGTGGGATAACACTATCAATACCCCGCTGAGCCGGCAGCTGGCGGCGATCAACAACGTCGAACAGCTGTTTGCGCTGCTGTCGGCGGAGGATCGCGCCGCCATGCAGCAGCGCTGGCAGCGGGTGCAGCAGCAGGGCGCCAGCGATGATCTCTTCCGCTTCCACCTGGCGCTGCCGCCGGGCAACCGGCTGGCGGTCAGCGAAAGCCGGCTGCTCGGCCTGCGCGGGCCGGCGGGCGTGGTGATTGTCGGCTACTGGAGTGAAGAGCCGCACAGCAAAATCTCTGTCCATTCTCCGCAGGGGGCGTAAATATGCTACAGCTTGCCTTGTTGCTGTCCGGCGCTGATTTTGTCAGACGCTATGCCCCGCTGCTGGCGGTTATCGGCCTGCTGTGGGGCGGGCTGGGGGTTTCCATCTTTATTGACGGTCTGCAGGGCATCCGCTATTTCCCCCTGCATATCTTCGGCATTCTGCTGCTGATTGAAAGCCTGGCGACGTTGATCCTGGCTCCCGGCGGCGTCGGCGCGCAAAAGGCGGTGCTCTACTTTAAAGGCGGTATTTTCTGTTTTGTCGCGCTGCTGATTTTATCCGGGCGTAACAGCAGCAATCTGTTGCTGGCGATTATCTTCGGCTTCGCTTTCTTTATCACCGGGCTGTTTGTGATGGCCTCGGCCTGGGTGGTGCGCTATCACGGCTGGCGACGGGCGTTTGCCGCCGGCGTTGCGCAGCTGCTGTTCGCGCTGTTTCTCTTCTTCCCGTACCCGACGCACCATCACGGCACCGTTTCACAGTTTCTTGGTGTGATTATGATCGTCGGCGGCCTGCAGTGCCTGCGTCTGGCCTGGCGCGCCTCCCGCCTGCGCGACGGCGCGGCGGTGTTTAACCTGCTGGCGCCGGGCGGGTTGCTGACGGAAACGGCCGCGCCGCCGCAGGAGCCAGAGCCGCAGCCCTGCAACGGCCCGCTGGTGGTGCATATCTGGACGCCGGAAGGCTCGGCGGCCAGCACGCCGATCCGCCGGCCGCTGTTTAACCGCTATATCGCCGCGGTTGACGCCAACGGCGTGATCTCCACCGGCCATGCGGCGCTGGAAATGCCGCCGGAACTGTATATCAGCCTCTACCCGGCGGTGGATATCGACCGTTCGCCGTCGGAGTTTTTCAACACGCTGAAGGCGATTCAGGAAAATAACGTCGCCGGGCAGTATCAACAGAGCTACGCCAGCGAGTCGGCGGCGTGGTGCGAGTCCGATCGCAAAATCGTGTTCCATGCTTTTAACCCCGCCGGGCTGCGGCGCTACTGGGCCAGCTACCGCCAGACGGAGGTGTACAACCTGACCTGGCGCAACTGTTCCAGCAGCGTGGCCTACGGGCTGGAGGCGGCGCTGGACGGCGTGTTCGCCCGCGGCGGCTGGCTGACGTTTGCGCGCCTGTTTTTTATCCCCGAACTGTGGATTGCCGCCCAGCTGCGCAAGCGCGCCACCACCATGGCCTGGACGCCCGGTCTGGCGCTGGACTATGCCCGCGCGCTGCACGCGATTGTGCATCCGGCGCGCCTGTCATGGCGGCGACGCCGGCGTCAGCGGCAGGATCAAGCCTCCTGATGGCGCATGCGGAGAAGAACGGCGCGACGCCCTGGCTGGCGGAGTACGCCCGGCTGGCCGGCGTGGTCTGGCTGGATAACGACCGCTTTCAGATGCGCAACGTACGCAATTTCCGCTACCGCAGCGTTGGTGAACCGCTGCCGGCATGGGACGACCGCAGTTTCCGGCTGAGTGAGCTGACGGCCACCGATCTGGTGCTCTCTTACTGGGGCGGCAACGCCATCGCCCACGTATTTCTCAGCTTCGGCTTCAGCAACGGCGAGTGGCTGGCTATCTCGATTGAGACCCGCCGGCGGCAGGACCAGCCGTGGTCGGCGCTGGGCGGTTTTTGGCGAAATTACCCGGTGATCTATGTGGCGGCCGACGAGCGCGATCTGATCGGCGTGCGCAGCGATGTACGGCGTGAGCGGGTCTGGCTCTATGGTTTGACGCTGACGGCGGAGCAACGTCGGCTGTTGCTGCGCGATTACCTGCTGCGTATTGAACAGGTGAATGCGCAGCCGGAGTGGTACCACACGCTGTGCAATAACTGCACCACCAATATTCTGCGTCACGGCCGGGCGGTGTCGCCGGCGGTAAAGTATGACTGGCGGCTGCTGCTCAGCGGCTTTGCCGACCGTTACTGTTACCGGATGGGGCTGCTGGACAGCCGGCTGCCGTTTGCCGAGCTGAGGCGGCGCAGCCGGCTGATGCGTCCGCCGGAGGCGGTGATTGACGACGATTTTTCCCGGACGATCCGCCGCGGGCGTTCAGCGTGATGCCGTGCGGCGGCTTAACGACAGCGCGGCAAACAGCGCGCACAGCAGCGCGGTCATATACGGCAGACCGTGGGTGGCGGCCTCCATTGCCGCGCCGCCCAGCAGCGGGCCGAGCAGGGCGCCGGCGCCCCAGGCGATCGACATGGCGGCATAGATCCCCGCCAGCTGCGCGCCGCGAAACTGCGACCCCACCCAGGTGATGGCGACGGTATAAATGCCGACAAACACGCCGCCCCAGACAAACAGCAGGCAGTAAGCCAGCAGCGGCGTGGTCAGCAGCAGCGGCCACACCAGCGCGCCGAGGGCCGAGATGGCCGCCAGCAGCGTCATCAGGCGACGGCGGTCCACCTTATCCGCCAGCCAGCCCAGCGGCAGCTGCAGCACGATGGCGCCGAACATCAGCACCGAGATCAGCAGCGTCGCCCGGGCCTCGCTCCAGCCCAGGCTGATGGCGTACAGCGACAGGAAGTTCATGCCCGCCACTTCAATCGCGGCGTTCAGCCCGGTGGCGACGATCGCCAGCATGGCCAGCTGCAGGCTGCTGCGCAGCCCGATCGGCGTCAGCTCCTCGCCCGGCAGGCGCACCATGCCGGCGCGGGCAATCAGCGGTACGGCGAGCAGGGCGATCAGCGCGCCGGCGACAAACGGCCCGGCGCTGTCGCTGCCCATCAGCGTCAGAATCAGCGGGCCGGAGGCGAACCCCAGCGACATCCCGGCGGTATACAGCGCCATGGTTTTTCCTCTGGCCTGTTCGACGGTGGCGTCATTCAGCCAGGTTTCGGTCAGCACCATGATGATCTCGGTAAACACCCCCAGTCCGAAGCGCAGCACAAACCACGCCGGCAGCGGCAGCCAGGGAAACAGCAGAAACAGCAGCGCGATGGCACCGAGCGAGACGCACATCAGCATCAGCGGGCTGAAGCGGCGGAACAGCTGGGGCAGAAACGGGGCGATGGCGAACACCCCGAGGGCGTGCATGGCGGCGTTCAGCCCGATGCGGGTCTCGCCATAGCCGCTATCCGCCAGCTGCAGCGCGATCAGTGGCGCGCTGAGCCCGTAGGTCAGGCTGAAGACCGAAACGGAAAAGATCACGGACAGAATGGTGCGGTGCGCCTGTTGCATGGAGGGTCGATCCTTTCGGCAGGAAGCGGCGATGGGTGACGGCGTTCGGTGAGTGAAGTATAGCAAGCGCGGGAAAACGCGCGCCGGCGGTGCACCGGCGCGTCGTGGGGTTATTTTTTGATCGGAACCACCAGAATATCCGTATGCAGGGTGTTGATGGCGTTCCTGGCGGAAGAGAACAGGTTGCCCCAGAGATCCTGATGGTGGCCGAAGATAAACAGGTCGATGCCTTTTTCCGCGGCGGCGTATTTCAGTTCATACGCCAGCTCGCCGCGGCGGACGATAATTTCCGTTATCGGGTAGGTGGCGGCCTGCAGCAGCGGCGCCATCTCCGCTCTGATCTTCTCCTCAAACTGGGATTCGGAGAAGTTCGCCACCGGGCGACCCAGCTCCGAGTAATAGGAGGCGTGGTGCTCGTCGACATAAATCAGCGACAGCTTCGCCCCGAGCGCCGAGGCGAGAGCAATACCTTTGTCGATAAGCAGATGCTCCTCATCCAGCAGCGAGGTGGCGACGGCAATATGCTGGTAGCTCATGAGACCTCCTGTTTTGTCAGCAGCGGCACCACGAGGACATCGACATCCAGATGATTAATCGCCTGCCGCGTGGTGGAGAACAGGTTGCTCCACACGTCGTGGTGGTGGCCGAAAATAATCAGGTCGATACCGCGCGCGTCGATTTCTTTTCTCAGCTCCGGCAACAGCTCGCCCGACACGACGATCGAATCCGGTATCGGATAGGATGATTGCTGGGCAATGGCGGCGAGTTGCTTGCTGGCGGTGACTTCGGCGGGCACTTCGCCGCTGTAGTGGTAGGTCTGCAGGCCCAGCGCTGAGTAATAGGGCGCGTGGTGAATATCGACATGAATTAATGACAGTTTTGCATCACAGGCATCGGCCAGCGCCGCGCCTTTTTCTAACAGCTGCCGGTTGTCGCCGTTAAGATCGACGGCAATCACGATATGTTGATAGCTCATGGCGCCTCCTTTGGGTACTGGCCCAATGCAGAGAACGATCCCACGCATCCATCCGTTGTAAACGGGGGTTAGTAATTAGTTTAGTACAGAAATTACCTGCGGCCCGACGACTGTTGCAAACGCAGCGCTAGCGGGCTGCGCCAGCTTCAATGCGGCTTTGCAGAAAGTCGATAAACGTCCGCACCTTCTCGGAGACGTGGCGGGTATTGGGGTAGAGGGCGTAGATGCCCTGTGTGGGAAAACGGTGGTCGGGCAGTAAGCGGGTTAATGCGCCGGCGGCGATATCTTCCTGCACCAGCCAGGCGGGCAGCAACGCCACGCCCGCGCCGCTGCGGGCAAACGCCAGCAGCGAAGCCGCGCTGTCGGCCATGATAGCCGGAGGGTTGGCGGCCCGGAACAGCACGTTGTCGCCGGCCGGCGTCAGCACCTGCCAGCTCAACGGCGTGGCGAGGCGGCTATGGGCGATCCAGCGCGCCTCCTGCAACTGCGCCAGGCTGGTGATTGCTTCGCGATGGTGCGCCGCCAAATACTCCGTTGACGCCACTGGATAAATCGCAAAGCGGTCGATCAGCCTTGCGTGGTGCGTTGAGTCCGCCAGCTGGCCGAGGCGTATCGCCACGTCAAAACGTCCGGCGACCAGATCGTCGTTTTTTGACGAAGATACGTGCTGGATGCGCAGCTGCGGGTGCAGAGCGGCGAACGCCGAGAGCGCGGGCACCACCACCTTGGCGCCATATTCCGGCGTGGTGGTGATGCGCAGTATACCGCTCAGGCCGCTATGGTCGCTGCGGACGTCGTCCAGGATCTGTTCCGCATCCCGCAGCAGCTGCAGACAGCGCAGATAAAAACGCTCGCCGGCGTCCGTAACGGCCACCTGCCGGGTGCTGCGGGTGAGCAGGGAGACCCCGAGTTTCTCCTCCAACTGCTTGATATTAAAACTCACCACCGCCTTGGTTAGCCCCAGCGTCTGCGCCGCACCGGTAAAGCTGCCGGCTTCCACGACTGCCACAAAGATTTCCAGACGCTGCATATTCAACATGGGCTTGCCTTACGTGGGTGAAGGATTGTCAAAATAATTTTGACAGTGTAACGCCGAGGGGCCGATTTATCTTTATTTTTATGATTTTATACTATGCGCACCGTGTTGTTTTTATGAGTAGCCTATGAATTATCGGGTGCGTGTCGCCAGCGTGTATCTGCTGGGATTTTTTATCGATCTGGTCAACATGTTTATCGCCAACGTGGCCTATCCGGATATCGGCCGGCAGCTTGATGCGCCGGTCAGCCAGCTGGCGTGGGTGAGCAACGGCTACATTCTGGGGTTAACCCTGGTTATTCCCCTCAGCAGCTGGCTGGCGAAGCGCATGGGAGCCAAGCGCCTGTTTATGCTCTCGCTGGTTATTTTCATTATCGGCACCTGCGGCGTGGCCGGCGCCTACAATATCGAACAGCTGATAGCCTGGCGCGTGGCGCAGGGGCTGGGAGGAGGGCTGCTGATCCCGGTCGGCCAGACCATGGCCTATTCCCTGTACCGCAGCCATGAGCGGGCCAGACTCTCTGCCGTGGTGATGCTGGTGGCGCTGATGGCGCCGGCGCTGTCCCCGGCCATCGGCGGCGCACTGGTGGACCACGTCAGCTGGCGCTGGGTATTTTTAGTCAGCCTGCCGCTGGCGTTTGCCGCCTTGATCCTCGCCGCCTGCTGGCTGAAGCCTGACGCCCAGGGCGGCTCCGCCGGGCGGCTGGACTTCAGCGGTCTTATCACCGGCTGTCTGGCGCTGACGCTGATTTTGTTAGGGCTGACCACGTTGGGTGAGTCCGGTCGCCTGGGACTGGGCGCGGCGCTACTGGCCGCCGGGCTGGTGCTGATGGGCGGGTATGTGCGCGCATCGCTACGCAAAGCGCAGCCGTTGCTTAATCTACGGCTGATTCAGCAGCCGATGCTGCAAACGGCGATGCTAATCTATCAGCTGATCCCCGGCATTTTTACCGGCGTCAGCCTGGTTGCGATGCTGTACCTGCAGGATCTGCTGGGTATGCACGCCACGGTGGTGGGGGCGATGATGCTGCCGTGGGCGATCGCCGCGTTTGTCGCCATCTCTCTCACCGGCAAAACGTTTAATCGGCTTGGGCCGCGCCCGCTGTTTATCATCGGCTGTCTGGTGCAGGGTTGCGGCATCGGCTTGCTGGCGCTGATTGGCAGCGCTGATGAGATACTGCTGGCGATCTGCGCCTACGCGCTGATGGGCTTCGGCGGCAGCCTGTGCAGCAGCACCGCGCAGAGCTCGGCGTTTATTCAGGTTAATGACGCCGAACTGGCGGATGCCAGCGCGCTGTGGAACATTAACCGCCAGCTCAGCTTCTGCTTTGGCGTAACGTTAATCAGCCTGCTGCTCAACGTATTGCTTAATCTCTCCGGCATGCTGCCCGCACAGGCTTACCGGCTGTGCTTTATGTTGGCGGCGGCCAGCGCTGTTATTCCCGTTTTACTCTGCCTGCGGATTGCTAACCGCAGCGTTATTCTTACGCTTAATCAGGAGAAACCATGAACCGTTATTTTCAGGAAGTTTTGGATGCTCATGCGCTGATTCTCCGCTGGCTCGGCGATGCCGACAGCCCGGCGGCGGTGTGTGATGCGCTGTTGGCGCGTTTTAGCCCGGACTATTCCATGGTGACGCCGGGCGGCGCACTGCTTGATTACGCCGCGCTGAACACGTTTTTTCGCAGCCAATGCGGCGCAAGGGCGGGGTTGACGCTTGAAATCGACAATATGCAGCTGATTGCGGAGAGCGCCGGCGGGGCGACCGTGACCTACCGGGAACGGCAGCAGCTGCCGGGCCAGGAGGCGACGCTGCGTTTTTCCACCGTGGTGTTTGAGCTGGGGGCGGATAATCAGGTGATATGGCGGCATCTGCAAGAAACGGCGCTTCCCGCTTAGGCGACGTTAAGCGCCGAGGTTATGGAGAGCATCCGGGCAAGGGAGTGCGGTCGGCATTGCCAACAGCGTCAAGAAAAGTGAACGCCCGACGCCGGGACGGCGCGTGCGTTCTGCGAGGCAACTCTCGTTTATTGTTAAGCAGTTGTTGCAAGGATGGGCTATTGTTTTCTCACGGTTTAGTAATCGGAACATTGTTTCATATTTGAAACTGTGCGGAGAAAACAGATGAATCAACGGGAAATAGAGAGCACGGTCGTTACCGATTTTTCCAAGCGTATGAGCTACGGCGACTATCTGTGCCTGGACCAGTTGCTGGACTGCCAGCATCCGCTGTCCAACCCGCAGCATCATGATGAAATGCTGTTTGTGGTGCAGCATCAGACCTCGGAACTGTGGATGAAGCTGATGCTGCACGAACTGCAGGCCGCGCGCCTGCTGGTACAGCAGGACAAGCTCAGCCACTGCTTCAAGATCCTGGCGCGGGTCAAGCAGATCCAGCGGCTGCTGTTTGAGCAGTGGGCGGTGCTGGAAACGCTGACCCCGTCGGAGTACGTCGAGTTCCGCAACGTGCTGGGCAACTCGTCCGGCTTTCAGTCGCATCAGTACCGTTCGATTGAGTTTTTGCTGGGGAATAAGAATGCGGCAATGCTGGAGGTGTTCCGCAACGACGAGGCGAAATACGTCGCGCTGAAAGCGATTCTGGACGCACCGAGCCTGTATGATGAGTTTCTGCTGTACCTGGCGCGCCGGGGGCTGCCGGTGCCGCAGGCCTGCGTGGAGCGGGACTGGACGCAGCCTTACCAGCGCAACCCCGATTTACTGCCGGTATTTAAAACCATCTACGATAATCCGCAGACCTACTGGGAAGCCTATGAAATGGCGGAGAAGCTGGTGGATATTGAGGAGAGTTTCCATCTGTGGCGTTTCCGCCATATGAAAACGGTGGAGCGGATTATCGGCTTTAAGAGCGGTACCGGTGGCTCCAGCGGCGTCAGCTTCCTGAAAAGGGCGCTGGAGCTGACCTTCTTCCCGGAGCTGCTGGATGTGCGCACCGAGATCGGCGCCTGACGTCGGCAGGGCGCCGGCGGGTTACATTGTCCGGCGCAATGCCTGCAGCCGATCCAGACAGGCCTGCCAGTATCCGGAGATGATAAGGCCGGCAAGGTGGTTGTCGCTGAAGCGGTCCATACGCAGATGGGCGGTCATCAGCTTGCGCAGCAGCGTTAAATCGGCCTGCGCCAGCGTACGCCGGCAGGTGAAACGCGGATCGCCGCCGCGGGAAAATTCATTCGTCCAGTCGAAGACAAAGATAAACTGATGGCGGCTCAGGGCCTGAATATGGCGCAGCAGTGGGTCATGGGGCACCTGGTCAAGCCGCCATTGGGCGCCCGGCGGCGGCGTAACGCCTGCAGCGCTGTCCAGCACTGCGTCGATATCTGGTTTACTGAGCGGGGGGATGGCGGTCATGGGAAGTCGTCCGTGTTGTTGTTGGGCGGTTTATCAGGATTTTAACCACTTTGGCGACTGTCGCCGTCGAAGGTGACGGCGGTCAGCTGGTGTTCGGCGTCGTACTGAAAACGCTGTTCAACGCCGAGTATTCTGGCTGCGGGGGACGGCTGTTATACAGCCGCTGCCAGTAGAATGGAATATGAACGAGGGGGAGGGAAGTCGGTTCCCCTAGTCGTGGCTAAGGTGCAGCATATTTCCTACTTTTAAAGATTATTCCCTATTCTTCACTTCAAATTGCCAACATACAATTCGTTAAATATAGTATCGTCATCTAATTCCGAAAATGAATTGAAGTCATCAATTTCATCAGGCATTCCATAGTAAATGGAGAAATTTTTATCTATAACAAGATATCCTTTTATTATTTCTTGTTTTTTAGACCTTCTCCGTATTTCTAAGGCTGTAATTCCCGGGTATAACTTTTTATTAAAGCTACCTTGGTAGGGAGGAGTGCACCATAACGCTACAATGATATTGTTACTATCGCAGGTGAATGATATTGCACCGTTAAATATATTGTATAAGGAGTAATTGCCTGTGTGGTTTTGAAAGTCATACTTACTTATGGGATGTTTTTCGCCAATAGATTTGATAACATCATTAACATTATCACCTAATGATATACCACCTATGGATTTACCAGGGATTATGTCCATATCTAAACCAATGATCATATTCTTCATTAATAACTCCAAGGGTTCATTAAAACTCCATCAACATAAACAGGAGGGTTTTTTATTCTGTTATATCGTTCGAAATTACCATGTCCAATTCGGCCATAGACCGATTCTACAGGATCATTGGATTTTATTACCTTCCAGTAGTCACCATTGTGAGTCTTACCTGAAGGGTTGTAGTCAAGATGATATACCTCACCGGATTTAGTGGTTTTCTCAAAAACAACATGTTGTGTCTTTTGTAGTGTTGCACTTTGAGGGTATGTGGCTTTCCAACCTTTATTTTTTAAATGTACCTCAACATTTTCAGGTTCTTTCCCAGTTGGCAAATCAACATGGCGACTAGTTATTCGGTTTCTTTTGTTGAACCGTTTTAGTGAATTACCGCAACTCAACCCCAATGGAACCACCCATGTTAATACAATAGGGAATAATGTGGGATTTCTAGCTTCAAATGTTATAAAACATAACCCAGAAATTATAACATGGATGTTTCCGGGTATGTTATTCATGGGGTGTAATTTTGTTGGTGATTATTTCATTTTATTTCAAATAAAAATGGTGATTAAATTAATCACAATAAACATATATATTGAATGACTTTTCCTGAGCGTCATCCAAAAATAAAATGAGCTCATTGAATTCGGTTATTTTTTCTTTCTGAGATGATAGAATTATAGATATTTCATTTTTTAATGATCCAACCTCAGATGATAAAATGGTTGCGTCTGAGTAGTAATCTGCAATCTTTCTCATTGTTGGGAATTTGTTATTAGGTTTTGCATGCTGGAGTAACCAGCTATGCATAGCTTCGTTCATTGAGAATACACAAGTGTCTGTGGTTATTTCTTTTTGATGGTTACTAGCGAATAATTCTAATGCCATAATATACTCTTATCTATAATGTAGGAAATGCTGTTACTATTTCACCATGTCTATCCAAGACGACGCGAACTTTACTTTGTAATTCAATCTCGCCTGTTTGTTTGTTAATTCGAGATCCAATTACCTTGCCAAAGTCATGTTCATAAGCAACTCTTCCGAATTCTTGGTGTGTGACACTTCCTTTTCTCACTGTTTTTTCTATTATTTTCTTTAAGTTCTGTTCACTGCCGATATCGAATTTACTTTTGTGACTCCAGCGCGGACTGGTTTTACGAAAATGGCGATCATAGACATGTTTCCAGCCTTTCTTCGACCATTTTATGTGCCTTGAGCACATCAACCCCAACGGGTCCACCCAGCTAATCGGATCTGGGGTATACGCATAGGTATTCACCCCGCCCGCCAGCCCGATCGGATCTGACTGGGTAAACCTGCCGCAGTTCGGATCGTAGTAGCGGAACAGATTGTAGTGAAGCCCGGTTTCCCTGTCCAGATACTGGCCCTGATAGCGCAGGTTCTGCTGTGTGGCGAGGGTGCCGCTTTCGGCGTCGGTGGCGCCCCAGGCGGAGAAGCGGCCGTGCCAGACCACTTTCCCCTGCGCGTCGGTCATGCGCTCCGGCAGGCCGTTGAGCTCGCTGTGGTACCAGTACACCTCGCTGCTGTCGCCGTGACGGTCGACGCGGGCCAGCGGCTCGTAGCTGTCTTCCCGGTAGAGATATTGGGTGCTGCGCTGCGGCTGGTCGGGATTGTGTTCACCCACCATCTGCAGGCCGTTCCAGTGGAACAGGGTGGTCTGCGGCTCGCCGTGGTGCGGGTAGAGGGTTTTCCGGGTGCGGCGTCCCAGCGCATCGTAACGGTATTCGGCGCGCTGATGGCGGCTGTCGCCGTCGAAGGTGACGGCGGTCAGGCGGTGTTCGGCGTCGTACTGAAAACACTGCTCGACGCCGGTGCTGCCGTCGCGACGCCAACTGAGGCGGCCGAAGCCGTCATAGCCCCAGCGGTGGCCGTTCAGGCGCTGCAACAGGTTGCGCCAGACGGTGGTAGCCGGGCTGTCGCTGCGGTTGCCGGCGGGGTCGTAGTAAAAACGCTCCTCGCGCTGCGGCAGAATGCTGTGGGTCAGCTGTCCGCGAGCGTCATAGCCGAAGCGGCGCTGCTGGAACTGCGGCCCGTCGGTGAGGTTGTCGTTCTCAATCAGCTTCTGCTGCACCACCAGGTCCTGACGGTCCCACTGGTAGCGACGCTCGAACACCAGCGGGTGGCTGCGTTCGCTGCTGGCGCGGCGCAGGGTGATGCGTCCGACGCTGTCGTAGCGGGTCTCCTGGGTAACGGCGCCGAGGGTGCAGGCGACCTCCCTTACGCGCCAGTGGTCGCCGTCCGCCGCTAGCGGTATCTGACGCACAGATTCGGTGGCGTAGCTGTGCTAGGCCCAGGCCTTCTTCAGCACTGGCGTCGGGGCTGTTGAGAAAATTGTGCTCGATAGATGCTTAAGGGAATTAAGGATATACTGGTTTAGTGGATTAAATGAAGATTAAATAAAAAACCGAGGAAGACTTAATGAGCCCCCCGGTTTTTTGGAATGTAAAATATTATCAACCTTTTCTATAATAAATATCGTCCCCCAGTAAACTAGGGAGTTTAGATAACCTATAGTCCTTTAATGAAGAATGATTAACTGTGCTATATGACTCTAGCAAGTCCTCCGACCGCCCATCATCTTCCCATAAACAGACTGGGCATATATCATACTGCCCTCGTTCTGGTAAGGTTAAGTAACCGCAGCAGGGACATTTATTTAATTCTGGTTCATTACCGAAGATCACAAAATCTAAATTAAATGACTGTTTAAGGAAGCGAGATAAATATTCATTAGAAATACCAAAGAATATTATTTCAGTGTGAAATTTAATGAGGAAGTCCTGAACATCATCATCATATATGTTTTCATATGCAATAGGCTCGCCAGACTCTTCGTCATTATACTCCGCAAATAACAAATTTTCTATATCAGCTTTTGATAATAATGATATCTTATATATTGAGAATATTTCAATTGCCGATTTTCTTGTGATTGTAATCATTTGTATACCACGTCAGATGGAGATGAACCTGTTTTTTGTAAAGCTATATCAATTGCATCAGTGAACGGATCTTTTGTTACAAACTCAGGTTGAGCTTTATAGAATGATAGTATTTCTCTATTTTTAGCATTTCCGACAAGAACTCGATTAGTCGCCGGATCAAATTTTATAATCTGGTTTCCAATTTTTGCTTGTTTATAACTCGGTGAGTTATCTATAAGGAAATCTTCCATGAGTTCATGATATTTTTTCATCGAAATATCACCAAATTCACCTTGTTCAAGGACATGTTTTTTGTAATGCTCACTGAGCTTACCTTTAGCCCATTTATTAGGCCCCTTCTTCCAATTTACTTCACAGGTAAATAAACCAAAAGGATCCACCCAGCTAATCGGATCTGGGGTATACGCATAGGTATTCACCCCGCCCGCCAGCCCGATCGGATCTGACTGGGTAAACCTACCGCAGTTCGGATCGTAGTAGCGGAACAGATTGTAGTGAAGCCCGGTTTCCCTGTCCAGATACTGGCCCTGATAGCGCAGGTTCTGCTGTGTGGCGAGGGTGCCGCTTTCGGCGTCGGTGGCGCCCCAGGCGGAGAAACGGCCGTGCCAGACGACTTTCCCCTGCGCGTCGGTCATGCGCTCCGGCAGGCCGTTGAGCTCGCTGTGGTACCAGTACACCTCGCTGCTGTCGCCGTGACGGTCGACGCGCGCCAGTGGCTCGTAGCTGTCTTCCCGGTACAGATATTGGGTGCTGCGCTGCGGCTGGTCGGGATTGTGTTCACCTACCATCTGCAGGCCGTTCCAGTGGAACAGGGTGGTCTGCGGCTCGCCGTGGTGCGGGTAGAGGGTTTTTCGGGTGCGGCGTCCCAGCGCATCGTAACGGTATTCGGCGCGCTGATGGCGGCTGTCGCCGTCGAAGGTGACGGCGGTCAGGCGGTGTTCGGCGTCGTACTGAAAACGCTGCTCGACGCCGGTGTTGCCGTCGCGACGCCAGCTGAGGCGGCCGAAGCCGTCATAGCCCCAGCGGTGGCCGTTCAGGCGCTGCAGCAGGTTGCGCCAGACGGTGGTAGCCGGGCCGTCACTGCGGTTGCCGGCGGGGTCGTAGTAAAAACGCTCCTCGCGCTGCGGCAGAATGCTGTGGGTCAGCTGTCCGCGAGCGTCATAGCCGAAGCGGCGCTGCTGGAACTGCGGCCCGTCGGTGAGGTTGTCATTCTCAATCAGCTTCTGCTGCACCACCAGGTCCTGACGGTCCCACTGGTAGCGACGCTCAAACACCAGCGGGTGGCTGCGCTCGCTGCTGGCGCGGCGCAGGGTGATGCGTCCGACGCTGTCGTAGCGGGTCTCCTGGGTGACGGCGCCGAGGGTGCAGGCGACCTCCCGGTGCAGCTTGTCGCGCTGCCAGCCGGCGATATCGTGCCGCTGGCCGGCGGCCAGCAGTGCGGTCTGCAGCAGGTGGCCGCTGCCGTAACGCAGCTGGGAGAGGGTGCTGCCGTCGGGCATGTGGGTGGCGCTGAGGTTGCCGAGAGGGTCGTGGCTGTGCTGCCAGAGTCCGCTGTGGTTCTCTTCGGCGCAGAGGTTGCCGGCGGCGTCGCGGCTAAAGCGCAGGGTCTCCGGCCAGTCGGGCTGTTCGCCGCGCGCCTGTGCCTGCTGCCACAGCGCCAGCGGCGCGCGCCGTACTTCCAGCGTGCGCGCCTGGTAGCGGTATTCGGTGCGGCTGTCGGCGGTCTCTTTGGCGCTCAGGCGGCCCAGAGCGTCATAGCTCAGGCGGGTGTGGAGCGGCTGTGCCGCGTCGCCGTCCTGCGCCAGTGGGTACTCGGTTACGGCGCTGACTTGTCCCTGCACGTTGTACCGGTACTGCCGGCGGCGACCGGCGAAGTCGCTCTGGGCCAGCAGGCGGTGGCCGGCGTCGTAGTCAAACTGCCAGCGCTCGTTGTTGGGGTTGACCAGCGCGGTGAGGCGGCCGAAGCGGTCGTACTGATAGCGGGTCTCGATGCCGGCCGGGTCGACGGCGCAGGTGATTTGGCCGCGCACGTTGCGTTCGACGCGGCGTTCGGAGAAGGCGTCGATGTTCTCGCGGCAGGGCAGGCCGGCGCGGTCATAGTCGTAACGGGTTTCCCGGCCGTCGGGGCGCACCAGTGCCTGCAGACGTCCGGCGGCGCTCCAGCGGTAGCGGGTGGTGTTGCCTTCGGCATCGCAGGTGCGGAGCAGAAGGCCGGCGTCGTCATACTCGCGGCGGCTCTGGTGGCCGGAGCAGTCTTCGTCGCGGGTCAGCTGGCCGAGGGCGTTCCACCAGAAGCGCTGGGTGTTGCCGAGCGCGTCGGTGCGGGTCAGCAGGTCGCCCTGGTCGTTCCAGGTAAAGCGGCTGTCGTTGCCGAGCGGGTCGGTCAGCGTCACCACGTCGCCGAACGGGTTGTAGCGGTATTGCCAGCAGGCGCCGTCGGGCAGCACCTCTTTTAACGGCAGCGCCCAGGCGGGGTGCCAGGTGGTCTGGGTGGTGTTGCCGAGCGGATCGCGCACCAGGATCAGGTTGCCGCGCTCGTCATAGCCCAGCTCCCAGCGCTGGTCGTCCGGGGTGATAACGGCGCTGAGGTTCTCCCGCAGCGCGGCCCAGCAGAAGCGCCAGCGGGCGCCGTAGCTGTCGGTATAGTCGGTAATGCGCAGCAGGCTGTCCCAGCGGTGTTCGGTGGTGCCGCCGGACAGGCAGGTGACGCTGGCGCGGCGGGCGGTTTCGTCCGCCTCCAGCAGCCAGTGCTCCAGACACTGCTGCTGCGCGTCCAGCACCTGATACTCGCTGACGCGCCAGTGGTCGCCGTCCGCGGCGCGCTGCCAGCGGTAGCTGACGCGCAGGTCGGTGGCGTAGCTGTGCCAGGCCAGCAGGCCGCTGGCGTCGTCCCAGCCGTAGCGGCGGGTGACGATGGCGTCGGCGTCGCGCACCGCAATCAGCTGCCCCTGCGGGCTGTAGTCATACTGCACCAGCAGGCGTTTTTCCTGTTCGAGGCGCTGATGCACCGCGATCAGGCGGCCGTGGCGCGCGTCGTAGCTGAGCTCGACATCCAGCGCCTGGTTGTCGCTGGAGATGGTGACCAGCTGTCCGGCGCTGTTCCAGGCGTAGTGGTGGCAGTTCTCGTGGCGGTCGTAGATGCGCGCGATGCGCCATTCGCCGACGCGGGCCGGATCCGGCTCATACAGCTGGTGCTCGCCCTCGGCGGTCTGCAGCAGCATCACGCCCTGCAGCGAGCAGTAGAGTGTGAAGCCGTCTTCGGTAAAGCGGATAACGTCGCCGGGGGTGACGTTGCCGAGGCCGGTCTCGCGGCCGGAGGCGTCGCGCAGGATAAACTGCGGCTGGCCGTTGCCGTCCAGCGTGCGCAGCAGGCGCGTTTCAAACGGCAGCATCCAGCCGACGCCAAGCATGCCGGCGGCGCGGTTGCGGCTGTTGTACAGCCGCTGCCAGTAGAGCGGGATGCGGTCGGGGAGGGTGAAGTCCAGCTCCTCCTCGCCGGCAAGAATTTTGGCGCCGGTGGGAATATGCACCGGGTGGCCGGTCTGGGTGGCGGCCACCAGCGTTGCGCCTGCGGCGGCGCCGGCGGCGTTACCCGCCAGATCGGCGGCGGCCACGGCGGCCAGCGCGCAGCCGGCGTCCTTCAGCGCCTGGCGGGGCATCACGCGGCGGAACAGCGCCTGGCCGAGTTTCATGCCCTGTTTGCCCAAAGCCCCGACCAGGCCACCGGCAAAGTAGGCCAGCGCATTTTTGCCGCTGCGAATATCGCGCACCACGATGCCGTCGCCGCCGATGCGCACGCGCGGGTTGTCCGCCACTTCGATCTTGGCTTCACAGGTGCTGCGGTCGCCGTTGCGCGCGGCGGGGTGGCCGTTGATCAGCACCTTCTTCGAACCTTCGGCCAGGAAGTTGACGTTTTCCGCCATATGGCCCTTGGTGCAGGCGACGGTGTCCTTACTGGCCGGGGTGGCGTACGGGCTGGCGCTCTCAACGGTGGGCTGGGTGATATCGTCCCAGACGTCGCCGAGCCAGTTTTTGACCGATTCGCCGTCGATGCTGGCGACCTTGTCGATCAGCGGGCCGGGATGCATCACGCTGGAGATGATGCCGCCGGCCACCGCCAGGGCGCTGTCGATCAGGCCCGGGCCTTCTTCAGCGCCAACGTCGGGGCTGTTGAGAAAATCGTGGTCGACGGTGCCGGCGGCGCGGGCCGCCGGCTTGCCTTTCATATGGACGTTGTCGGAGCCGCTGGTGATAAAGGCGTCGGGCGGGCCGGTGCCGATCAGCGTATCCACCAGCGCGCCGGCGGCGGTGCCGATTTTCTCCGGAATGCCGGAAACCATGGCGCCGGCGACCAGGGCGATGCCGACCGGTGCGCCGAGTCCGGAGGAGATCAGCGCGGTGGCGCCGGCGTAGATGCCGGCATAGATGGCGCCCTCCACCAGGCCGCTGACAAAGTCGGCCAGCAGCGAGCTGTGCACCAGCGGGTCGCCGAGACGCGCGGCGGTTAAATCAGACATCGCTTACGCCTCCGCTGCGTTGCCGGCCGGAATAAATCCCTGGCGGATCTGTTCCCAGGTGGCCTGCGCGTCGGCGGCGAAGCCGGCGCTGGTGCTGAAGGTCAGCACCAGCAGGTGGCTTTCCAGGCGCACCGCCAGCAGTTGCTGTTCGATGGCGATGCCCTGGTTTTCAAAGCGCACGCTGACCGCCCGCGCCGGCAGCGGGCCGAAGCTGCTGTCCTCCACGGCGCGGGCGCTGAATTTCTTCATATCGCGTTTGACCTTGGCCAGCTGCTGCTGCAGGTAGGCTTCCTCCTGGCCCGGTTTGACGTCATAGGCACGGGTGACCACCAGCGTGGCGCGCGCCTGCGGCAGTTTGAGAATGGTCACGCTGGTGTCCTGCGCCGCCTCCGGCAGCGTCAGAGTGCCTTCGGACAGGGCATAGCGGGTTTGCTGCGTCATGCGTTGCCCTCCGAGGAGCCTTTGAACACTTTAGCGACTTCCTGCGTGATCTCCGCCGGGGTCGGCTTCGGCGTTGCGCCTTTGGCCGGCTTCTTGACGTTGAGATCCAGCGTGCCGCCGGTGTTGATTTCGCCCTGCGCGCTGGCGTTGATTTCAAACTGGGTGCACTGAATCGAGACGGTGCCGTTCGGGTTGAGCGTCAGCTTGCTGTCGCCGCTCACC
The DNA here is from genome assembly GCF_016026735.1 of Serratia rubidaea. Classification (NCBI taxonomy): domain Bacteria; kingdom Pseudomonadati; phylum Pseudomonadota; class Gammaproteobacteria; order Enterobacterales; family Yersiniaceae; genus Serratia; species Serratia rubidaea. The sequence goes on along the minus strand of NZ_CP065640.1, from coordinate 4,543,922 downwards.
AGCGTGATACCTTCGCCGGAGCTGAGCATGATTTGCTGCTGCGTCTTCATCGCATAGTCGCCGCCCACCAGCTCGCTGCGGTTGTACTGGGTTGACTGGCGGTATTCGCCGTTAACCTGGCTTTCGTGGTTTTTGGTGACGATAAAGTTGTGATGGCCGCCGACGGAGTGGCTCTCATCATTTTTGACGTTGGTGTCCATATTGCGCTCGGCCTGGATCCACACCTGTTCGGAGCCGGCCTTGTCCTCGAAGCGCAGGGCGTTGGCGTTGTCCGGCGTGCCGTCCTTGGAACGGCTCATAAAGCCCATCTGGGTGGCGGCGGCCGGCAGCGCCCACGGCGGCATGCTGGCTTCGTTATACACGCGGCCGATGACGATCGGCCGGTCCGGATCGCCGTTGATAAAGTCGATCACCACCTCGTCGTTGACGCGCGGGATCTGTACGCCGCCGAAGCCCTGGCCGGCCCAGGCGCTGGAGACGCGCACCCAGCAGGAGCTGGTGTCGTCGCCCTTGGCCAGCCGGTCCCAGTGGAACTTCACCTTGATGCGGCCGTATTTGTCGGTCCAGATCGACTCGCCCTGCGGGCCGACCACGCGGGCGGTTTGCGGGCCGTGGGTTTTCGGCCAGGAGGCGCTCTGCGCCGGGCGGAACTGCACATCGGCCGGGATGACGGTGAAGTCGATGCGGTGCACGCTGCCCTGCGTATCGCCGCTGGCGTAGCTGTTTTCCCGCAGGGTATAGCGGGCGGAGAGCGTCAGGTATTCGCCGTTATCGGACATATAGGGCGCTTTGGTCAGCGTAAAGGTGTTGCCGGGCGCGATGCCCAGCGCGGTGGCGGTGCCGGTCACCTGCTGATGCTCGGCCTGCCAGGACTCCTGCCGCACGCGCGCATAGAATTCGCCCTGCTGATGCTCGGTGTAGCGGCCTGGCCAGTCATAGACGTCAATCTGGCCGGGGGCCGGCGAAACCGGGTTCTGCCGCGCCTGGAACAGCCATGCGTTGGGCTTGCGGAAGTCGTAATCGTCGACGCTGTAGATGCCGGGGGTCACCTGATCGGCCAGCGTCCACTGGCTGATGCCTTCTTCATCGGTGACGCCGCCGGACGGCGTGACGTGGTAGGGGATGGTCTCATAGCCGGGGAACGGCTGATGATGGTGCGGGTTATCCGCCAGCACCATGGTGTGTTTATCCTGCTCGTGCTTGAAGTAGTAGTAAATGCCTTCCAGCTCCATCAGGCGGCTGATGAAGTTAAAGGTGGATTCACTGTACTGCACGCAGTAGCCCCACTGGCGATAGTCGCCGGTCAGCTGGTCTTCCAGCTGAATGTTCTGTTCGGCCAGCAGGGCCTTGACGATTTGCGGGACGGTCTGTTCCTGGAAGATGCGGAAGTTGCGATCCTTGAGCATCGGCCACAGGTCGGGCTGTACGCGTAGGGTATACACCGAATAGCGGGTGCCGCTGATCTCTTCGCTGCTGACGGCGATGGCGGTGATTTTGCCGTTGAGATAGCGGGGCGGGCGCAGCAGTCCCGGGATGGGGATCTCCAGGGTCAGCGGCTGGCCGAGCAGCGCCTTGCGGTCCAGGCGGGCGTCGGTGCTCAGCAGTTCGATGCGGAAATCAAACGGCGCGGACAGGGCTTCGGTGCCCTCCAGCGAGCGAAACAGCAGTTGTTCAGGGCCAAGCGGCGTATAAGCTGTGATGCGGTCTAACATAGAAACATCCTTGGTGAATGACACTCCTCGTTACGGCGCAAGCCTTGGACCGGGGCAGTGATGTCAATCGCGTAGAGATAAAACGGCGCCGTCAGACGGCGCCGGAATAGGGGATTGATTAACCGGCGTCGGCCGGCGTTACCAGCCAGGTGCCGGCATGTTTGATCGTCAGCTGCTGGCGGCGCAGCTGGTCGTCGTTACGACGGATTTCCAGCTGATAGGTGCCCGGCGCCAGATCCAGGCTGGCGAAGCCGTTGGTGCTTGGCTGCAGCGTCTGGACCTTGCCGTCCAGCGTCACTTTCTCACCCGGACGCAGCGGGAAGTAGACCATCGCCACCGGCGCAGGCGGCGGCGCGGCTTCCTGTGCGGCGCTGTCCACCTGCGGGGCGCTCTGCTGCGGCGACAGCGTTTTATCGGCCGGCGCGCCGTTGTCCGCCGCGGCGGTCGCGGCGTCGTCCGGAGAGCTGCTGAGCCAGGAGATGACGCCGATCACCAGCAGCGCGGCGACGCCCGCGCCGATCATCATTGGGCGGGAGAACTTCATGCTGCGGGCGGTCACGCTGCCGGCGGCGGCCGCGCTGGCCGCCGGGTTGCTGGCGACCAGCAGGTTTTCCGGCGCCGCAGCCGGCGTGCTGATAATTTCGGCCTCGTCGGCCACCGGCAGGTGCAGCAGCGCGGCCATCTCATCGATGGTTTGCGGCCGCTCTTCCGGCTTCAGCGCCAGCGTCTGGTCGATGACGCGCAGCAGCTCCAGCGAGTAGCCCGCGGGGCGGCGTTCGCTCAGCGGCTGGTAGGTGTCTTCAATGCTGCGCACCACGCTGACCGGCGGCGGGTTGCCGACGATCAGGGTATGCAGCACCGCGCCGAGCGCATAGATATCCGTCCACGGCCCCTGTTCACCGTCGCTGTTTTCGGTGTATTGCTCAATGGGGGCAAAGCCCGGCTTCAGCATGATTTCCGTTTCGTCGGACAGGTTGCCGATCTCTTTACGCGCCGAGCCGAAGTCCAGCAGCACCGGCAGCTGGTTCTCCTGGATCTGGATGTTATCCAGCGAGATGTCGCGGTGCAGGTAGCCTTCCTGATGGATGGTGTCGATCGCGCTGAACAGCGGCGGCAGCAGTCGGCGGATCCACGCTTCGTCAATCATCGCCGGCTGTTGCAGGCGGAAGTTTTTCAGCGTGGTGCCGCTGTAGAACTGGGTGCCCATGTAGGCCGTGCCGTTCTCTTCCCAGAAGCGCAGCACGTGCAGCAGCCCCGGGTGAGAGAAGCGGGCCAGCAGGCGCGCCTCCTGGATAAAGCTGTTCAGGCCGGCCTGGAAGGTTTTGCTGAAACGTTCGCCACGCAGGCTGAGGGTCAGATCGTCATTGCGTTTGGCCAACTGGGTCGGCATGTACTCTTTAATGGCGATGGTGCGTTCAAGCTGGTGGTCGTAGGCGCGATAGACGATGCCGAAGCCGCCTTCGCCGATCACTTCCTTGATCTCGAACTCGTTGAACCGATAGCCGAGCGGCAGACTGTTTGAGTTCGGTTTTTTGATCCCGTTTCCGGACATAATGACTACTCTCTGTGATCAACTGGCCGCCGCAGCGGCCGGGGCATTAAGCCTGAAATTGACAAATAAACTCGTTGTTTTGCAGCGCGATATGCAGCTGGCGGTAACGCTGGTCGTTGGCGCTGGCCGACAGCAGGGTATGGCTGATCTGCGGCAGCAGGGTGTTGGTCAGGATGGCGTCGACCATACGCCCGCCGGATTCCACCTCGGTGCAGCGGCTGACGATTTGTTCGATCACCGCGTCGTCGAAGGTGGTGGTAATGTCGTGGTTTTCCGTCAGTCGGCGCTGGACGCGGCCCAGCTGCAGACGCACGATGTTGCCCAGCGTGGCGTCGGTCAGCGGGTAGTAAGGCACCACCAGCAGACGGCCGAGCAGCGCCGCCGGGAACACCTCCAGCAGCGGCTGGCGCAGCGCGCCGCTCAGAGCTTCCGGCTCCGGCATCAGGTCCGGGTCGCTGCACAGGCCGGCGATTAAATCGGTGCCGACGTTGGAGGTCAGAATAATGATGGTGTTGCGGAAATCAATATGGCGGCCTTCGCCGTCCTCCATCCAGCCTTTGTCGAACACCTGGAAGAAGATTTCGTGCACGTCCGGGTGCGCCTTTTCAATTTCGTCCAGCAGCACCACGCTGTAAGGACGGCGGCGCACCGCCTCGGTCAGCACGCCGCCCTCGCCGTAGCCGACATAGCCCGGAGGCGCGCCCTTCAGCGTCGATACGGTGTGCGATTCCTGGAACTCGCTCATGTTGATGGTGATGACGTTCTGCTCGCCGCCGTACAGCGTTTCCGCCAGCGCCAGCGCGGTTTCGGTCTTACCGACGCCGGACGGGCCGGCCAGCAGGAAGACGCCCACCGGTTTGTTCGGGTCGTCCAGCCGGGCGCGCGAGGTGCGCACGCGACGGGCGATCAGGTCCAGTGCGTGACGCTGGCCGATCACCCGTTCGTTCAGGGTATCGGACAGCTGCAGCACCGCCTCGATTTCGTTTTTCACCATGCGGCCCAGCGGGATGCCGGTCCAGTCGGCGACCACGGCGGCGACGATATTGGCGTCCACCGCGGCGAAGATCAGCGGCGTTTCGCCCTGCAGCGCGGCCAGCTGCTGCTGCAGTCCGGCCAACTGAGCGCGCAGTTCATCCGCCGACGGCGCTGGCTCTGCGGCTTCAGCCGGCTCCGCGCTCTCGGCGCGTTCCTCTGGCGCCTGTTCCCCGTCCTCCGGCGCGGCGTCGTCGGCCGATTCTGCGTCCTGCTGGTGCAGCTGGGCGCGCAGGTCGATGATCTGCCCAATCAGCCCCAGCTCTTCCTGCCAGCGTTCGCTCAGCTGCGTCAGCTGTTGCTGCAGCTCGCTCAGCTGCGCTTCAATCGCTGCCGGGCGCTGCGGATCGCCGATGCCGACCTTGGTTTCACGGCGGGCGATATCCAGCTCAATCTGCAGCGCGTCGATGCGGTGGCGGCAGTCTTCCACCTGCGCCGGTTCGGCATGCTGGCTGACCGCAACGCGGGCGCAGGCGGTGTCCAGCAGCGCCACCGCCTTATCCGGCAGCTGACGCGCAGGAATATAGCGGTGGGAGAGGCGCACTGCGGCGTCGACCGCCTCGTCGAGCAGCAGCACGCGGTGGTGCTGCTCCAACGGGCTGACGGTGCTGCGCAGCATCAGCAGCGCTTTTTCTTCGTCCGGCTCGTGTACCTGCACCACCTGGAAGCGGCGGGTCAGCGCCGGGTCTTTCTCGATATATTTCTTATATTCCGCCCAGGTGGTGGCGCCGATGGTGCGCAACTGGCCGCGCGCCAGCGCCGGCTTCAGCAGGTTGGCGGCGTCGCCGGTGCCCTGTGCGCCGCCGGCGCCGATCAGCGTATGAATTTCATCGATAAACAGAATGATCGGCGTCGGGCTGGACTGTACTTCATCAATCACCGTCTGCAGGCGTTTTTCAAACTCGCCCTTCATGCCGGCGCCGGCCTGCAGCATGCCGATATCCAGCAGGTACAGCTGCACGTCGCGCAGCTGCGGCGGCACGTCGCCGGCGACGATGCGCAGCGCCAGGCCTTCCACCACGGCGGTTTTACCCACGCCGGCCTCGCCGGTCAGCAGCGGGTTGTTCTGCCGGCGGCGCATCAGAATATCGATAATCTGGCGGATCTCTTCGTCACGGCCGCTGACCGGGTCGATCTCGCCGCTGCGCGCGCGCGCCGTCATGTCCTGCGCGTACTGCGCCAGCACGCTGCCGCCGGACTGGCCGGGCACGGCCGCGGAGGCCGGCTCGCCGGCGGTGCTTGGCGCCAGGTCGTTTTCCGACGAGCTGCCGACAATGGCGGCAAACTGATCCATCAGCAGATCGGCGTTGATGCGATCGAACTGGCCGGAAATCGCCTTTAGCAGATGGCGCAGGCTGTAGGTTTTCAGGATCCCCAGCAGTAAATGGCCGCCGCGGATGGCGTGCGCGCCGAACTTCAGCGAGCCGTAGACCCAGGCGCGCTCTACCGCGCTGTCGATATGCTCGGACAGGTCGGAGATGGCGCTGGCGCCGCGCGGCAGGCGGTCCAGGGCGTCGACGATATCGCGCGTCAACTGGTCTTCATCGAGGGCGAAGTGGCGGATAATCTGCTGCAGATCGCCATCCTGCGCCTGCATCAGCTGATGCAGCCAGTGCGCCAGTTCAACATAAGGGTTGCCACGCAGCTTACAAAAAGCCGTGGCGCTTTCCAGGGAGGTGAAAAGCAGGCTATCCAGTTTGCCAAAGAGTACCGAGCGGCTGATTTCTGACATGGTTTTCCTCGTAGGGGCAGGGCAGTCCTGCCTGCGTTTTAAACATATCGATGTAATTGACGGGCGCGGCGTCGCGCGCCCCGTTAAATATCTTCCAGCGGTTCCGGGCTGAAGATCAGATCGCCGGCGTCGTGCTGACGCCGTTCGGCGGCCATCCAGCTGCTGAGTCCCAGCCGCTGTGCGCCGCCAAGCTGGGTGCCGATCAGCTGTTCCTTCGCCAGAATCAGCTTGACCTCCCAGACAAATTCAATGCCCAGATACTGGCGCACCCAGTCGCGCAGCTGCTCGCACAGCTCGGCGCCGGGCAGGAAACGGTCATACTCCTGCTGCGACATCGGGCCGAGTTCGATGCGGAATTTGTGCTGCACGTCGCGCACCGCCACGCCGAGAAACGCCGATTCCCCCAGGCGCGGGGCGCCGCGCCCGCCTTTCAGCCGCGCCTGTTCGCGCGGGTCAACCCGCAGCCAGTGCGGCACGTTCTCCACGATGCGCACCGGCACCTGGAAATAGCCGCGTAAAATTTTGCTCAGGCCTTCCGGGTCGCGGCTGTGGCGAATCAGATGTCCGGCCATAAAATGCTTGGCGTGCGCGTTGATGCTGTCGCGCTGGCGCTGCGCCGGCTGGCCGTTGCCGATCAGGCTTGACAGATAATCGTTAAAGCTGCCGTTGTCGGGCCGGTCGAGCGACACCGTCGGCTGCGCATCGGCCCAGGCGCGGTAGAACAGCAGCGTCAGGCGGTGATGAAACAGGTTGGCGAAGGCCGTCAGGGTGCTGTCCTGATGGTGATAAATCCGTTCGCGCGCGTACTCGGTCAGGTGCAGCGGCAGCGGGCCGTTGGGGCCGAACAGGCCGAAGCTCAGAATCGACACGTCATGCAGCGGGCTGCCGCTGCGCGGCGTGACCTTGGCCAGCGTCGACGGCGCGAATGAAAGCGACGGCTCCTGCCCCAGGCGCAGCATCTCATGGCGCGGCAGCGGGGCGCGTCCCAGCAGATAGGGCTGGCCGCCCTGGGCGTCCAGCCGCCGCAGCAGCTGGAACAGATCGTAACGGTAAGGCGCGGCGCGCAGCCGCAGCCAGAAGTCGTCCGGCAGGCGGTGCAGCGCGTTGATCTGCGGCGCATCGCTGGCCGGCAGTTCGGTTACGCTTTCACTCATATTAGCGTCCTTTTGCCCATGCGCGCCTGCCAGTGGGCGATTTCACCGCGCTGCTGGCTGGACAGCGTCATTTCGGTAAAGGTATTCATCGCCACCAGCCGTGAGAACAGCCGTTCCAGCACGCTGCCGAGCAGATAAGGGCTGTTGCCGGAGAACGCCTGATCGTCGACGGTGAGATCGATGGCGATGCCGCGGGCGAACACGATCGGCCCCGGCTCCGGCACCCGGCGGTACACCGGCCGCAGGTTGCAGCTGCGCACGCCCTGGATCTGTTTGGCGATCGCCGGCTCGCTCAGGTTGCCGTACAGGCCGAGCAGCTGACGCAGGCTGGCCGCGCCCTGTTCCGGATCGCCGTCCATCAGGCTCAGGTAGTTAAGCTGCAGCTGGCTGATCAGCCGCCAGGTGATCATGCCTTCCGCCAGCGCCGGGCGCGGCGGCGTCGGCCCTTTACGCAGGAACACCCGCTTGATCGGGATGGAGTCCGGCATTACGAAGTTGCCCTGATCCTGCTGCATCAGCATCAGCGGCAGGTCGCGGCTGGTGCACAGCACGTCGGCCGTCAGGTATTTCAGATCGCTGTGCCAGGGCGACTGGCGCTCATCCACCAGCGAGACGAACACTTCGGAACCGACATAGCCGGTGCGGGTGCCGTAGCGCCGGGCGTGGGAGGAGAGGGTGCGCTGTTCGCGCCGCAGCGAGAAGTAGGCGCCGTAGTTGCCGTCATCTTCGCTCAGCGTGCTGTAAAACGGCCGGAACTCCTGTTCGTAGCGTTTTTCGCTGGCGCTGCCGCCCAGCCGTTGCACCGAGAACACCTCATAATCCAGCGGACGGATATTATCGACCACCAGGTGGTATTCATGATTTTTTTCGTTAAGGGTGATGCGTTCGGCCACTTTCGGGAACAGGTTGATCACCGGCGTGCAGTGCAGCGCCAGGTGGCTGACGTCGATCACCCGCTCCAGCGCGGCGTCGTGCCGGTCCAGCAGCACCACGATCTCAAACTGACGCAGTGTTTTTTTGCTTTCGCGCACGCTGCGCAGCAGCGGCTGCAGGCCGCTGATGCTGAAGAACTGGAAGCGCGCCGGGAAGGCGAAGTATTCCTGCAGCAGGCGGTAGCCGTCGAAGTTGCGCAGGTCGTTCGGCAGCAGCGCCTGTTCCGGGGCAAAGCCCTCCTGACGCAGCGCGTCATCCGCCAGCACGCGCCGCTGCGGCTGCGGCTCCACCGTCTGACACAGCATGCCGACGCTGTGCTGCATCAGCAGTTCCAGCAGCTGCTGCGCCTGCATGTCCGGCCCGGAGAGGTAAAACATCAGGTTGTCGAGATCCAGACTGTTCAGCGTAACGCTGTCGTAGCACTCGAGCCGGATGCGCAGCGCGCTGACGCAGCCGCGGTTTTGCAGCCCGAGGGAGGAGAACGGAATATCGGCCGGAATGCCGCCCAGCTCCACGCTTTTCAGCCGCACCGGCTGCAGCGTGACGTCGTGGGCGGTGGTGTAGCTGCAGGTGATGCCGTTCTTCTTCAGCGTCTGGCTGTCCATCATGGTGCCGCGCGGAACGGTAAAACCGTTGCTGATGTCGCCTTTGCTGCTGTCCGGCTGCAGCTCGGCTATCGCCATCGACGGCGTGGGCGACAGGTAGTTCGGGTAGATAATTTCCAGCAGCCGCTGGGAGAAACGCGGAAATTCCGCGTCCATCTTCAGCTGTACGCGCGAGGTCAGGAAGGCGAAGCCCTCCATCAGCCGCTCAATATAGGGATCCGCCACGTCGATGCCGCGCATGCCCAGACGCCCGGCGACCTTCGGGTACTGCTCGGCGAACTCCGCGCCCATCTCGCGCAGATAGGCCAGTTCGCGGTTGTAATACTCTAACAGTTTACTGTCCATCGCCTTACCCTATGTCTTTCAGATCGAAGTGGCCGTTTTCCAGGTCGACGTCGGTTCTGAACAGAAACTCCAGCGGATAGGGCACGCACCACAGGCGGCCCTTGATTTCAATTGATAACACGTTGTGCAGTTCCAGTGAGCCGGTGTCGGAGACGCAGCGCACCTGCAACCCTTCGGGCAGTATGCGCGGCTCAAAATTCAGGATCGACTCGGTCAGCGCGCGCTGGATATCCTGCCATTCGATGTCCGACATCCGCTTGCCCGCCAGCGAGGCGACGCCGTAATTCACCGTGGAGCGGCGCACCTGAGGAAAATCGCCGAGGTCGAGATTCGCTTCGCTGTTGACGCAGTTAAACAGCCACTGCAGATCGCGCAGCACGCGCCGCCGCAGTTCGCTGTGCGAGACCAGATTGCGGACCTGCGCTTCCTGCTTTTTATGCGGTTCGTCGTCGGTCAGCAGGTCGAGCAGCACCGGCTGCATCTTGTCGCGTGAGGTCAGACGTTCGCTGTCCTGGCGCTGACGGTATCCCTGCCGGCGCAGATCGTCGCCGTTATGATTGCCCCATAGGTGCTTGTCGTTCATCTCAGGCGTCCTGATCGAAGCTCAGCTGACGTAGGCTGTGCAGCGGAAACTCGTCGCTGTCGCTCAGCCAGGTTTTCAGGCCGTAGCCGAGGTAGTGCGGGCTGTCGCCGAGCGGCTGCCATTCGGTGCGTTTGCCGAGCAGCAGAGCATCGTCGCTGTCTGCCGCCAATGGATAGCGCGCCGGCAGTTGGCACACCTGTTCGCGGCCGTCGGTCAGGCGCACCAGCGCATGGCTCCACACCAGATCGATGGCGCTTTGCGGCGCTTGAAACTGGATCTCGGCGATGGCGGAGAACGGCAGCCAGTAATAGGTGCCGTTGAGCGCCAGCTCGCATACCGGGCCGAGGCGGCCGTCGCCGTCGGTCAGCCAGTCGAAGGCGACGGTTTTTTCCTCACCGCCATCCGCCAGCAGCAGGCTGCCGCTGCCGGCCGGCGCGTCTTCCAGCGCCTGATCACGCAGCGCCTGCGCCTGTGCGGCGTCGCCGGCCGCGTCCAGCTGCAGCGCCTGAATCATCAGCCCGAGCCAGGGCTGATCCTGCTTCAGCAGCGCCGGCGCGGCCTGGCCGGCAAACACCGCCTGACGCTGCAGTTCGGCCTCGACCGACTGCAGCAGCAGCAGGGTGGTCGGCTGCGCCATTGGTTTCAGCGCCTGCCAGGATTTGAGCTGTGCTTTGGCGCGCTGCCAGTTGCCGCTCAGGCACAATAGCTGCACCAGCGCCGCGCGCAGATCGGCGTCGGCCGGGCGCGCTTTGATATCGGCTTCCACCGCCAGGGTGGCTGCGCTGATGGAGCCGCCTTGTAATACGTCGGTTAATGATTTCACAACAATACCTCTTAAATCAGTGGGCGGCGTTCTGGACGGTCAGATAACTGCCGCTGGCCGGGTCGACCCGGTCGGCGGCCAGTTGATCCACCAGCCGTACGCTAAGCGGTTCGCGATAGGCTTTGAGCAGCGGCTGCCAGGTTTCACGCACCTTGGCGACGCGCTGTTTCACCCGTTCGGCGTCGGCGGCCTGCTGGCGAGGGAGCTCGGCGATCAGCGTGCCGCTGAAGAACCAGGCGTGCTGGGCGCTGTCAAACGGCAGCACCAGATAGCTGCCGGCCACCTGCGGATTGGCGAGCACCATACGCTGACGGTTGGCGCTGACCACGGTCAGCGTCTTGCCGGTTACGTCAATATTCATCAGCGGGTAGCCCTGCAGGAAGCTGATGGCCGGCGAACTGCTTTTGCCGTTGCTTTGCAGCTGAACGTTGTCGCTGCCGCTCAGCCAGCCGTCGTTTTGGCAGGTGAGGTTGCCGCCGGAAGGAATGAACATCGCACTGCCGGCGTCGCTGCCTTGCCAGTAGGTGCGGAACTTGCAGCCCTTCGGCAGTTCGAACACCTGCGCCGGCGTGGCGTCGGCCTGCGGCGAGCTGACGGCGACCGCGGCCGGCGGCATCGGAGTTTCCTGCTGCGCTTCCGGCGCGGCTTCCGGCTGCGTCTGCGGCGCCGGCGCGGTTTTAACCTGCGGCTTCCAGCGTTGGTTTTTCTGCGCGTCGCCGGCGGCAAGCTGATTGCCGGCCTTGTCGGTCAGCGTCCACGGCAGCTGGCTGACGGCGGGGCACTGTTTGGCCAGCAGGCTGCCGACCCGCGGCAGGAAGCCGTCCAGCACGGCGGCGTCCTTGGCGTTGGCAGAGACAATACGCAGCGGAATGCTCGGCGCACACCAGCTCTCCGGCTTGTTATTTTTGACGTTGTCGATAAAGACTTCGAGTTTCTGGCTGGGGGAATACACCAGCCGGTAATTTGCCGCGTGAACGGCGGGGACCGCCATCAGGGCGATCACACCGGGCATCCAATATTTCATCGTTAACCTTAGCTGTGTTATGCGGTTCAGTCGCGCGTGAGAAAACGTTCGGCATCCGCCAGTGAATGCAGCAGCGTGGTCTCTTGCGGGGAACCAATCCATACGGCGATAGCGCTGTAGTTATCGCTGTTGTTGTCTTTCTTCCATGCCTGCTGCATCAGGGCGATCCACTCGCTGGGGGAGTTGACCATATGCAGCGATTGCTCCAGTTCGGCCTGGGTGAAACTGTGCCAGAAGCCGTCGGTGCACAGCAGGAAAACGTCGCCATCTTCCAGCTGCAGTACGTCGCTGTAGGTGGCGTCGCGTTCTTCATTCAGCCCCAGCGCAAAGTACAGCAGGTTGCTGTTGATGCCGCTGGTCTGGTAGCCGGCGTCCTGCATTTGCTGGATCAGGCTGTGGTCGGTGGTGACCGCGTGCAGGTAGCCGCGGCGGAACAGGTACAGGCGGCTGTCGCCGGCGTGCGCCCAGTAGGCCAGCTGATAATCCCGGTCGATAAACAGGCTGACCAGCGTGGTGCCCATTTTGCTGTACTCTTCGGACTGGCTCTGCTGCTGGTGGATGGCCGCATTTGCCTGCGAGATATGCTGGCGAATGCTCTGCGCATCCAGATGTTTTTCGCCGTTGAAATTATCCAGGATGGTGTCGCGCGCCAGTTTGGCGGCGACTTCGCCGCCGGGAAAACCGGCGATGCCGTCACACACCACGAAGCAGGCCGCACGGTTGCCAACCACTTCGCCGGTCTGATCCTGGTTTGAGGCGCGGCCGCCCTGATTAGAGGTAGAGGCTATGGTGATATTCATTACACGTCCGGTTTGGTTTGGGAGTCTTTGTACTGATTCACTTCAACATCATAGGCATGCAGGAAGGCTTCGCCAAACAGCGTATGGAAGTCGTCTTCGATCTCGCCCGAGGTCTGCTGGTAATTTTTCACAAAATAGTCCCACAGCGCCGCTTTGCGGTTGGAAGGCAGCGCCAGACGCGGGGCGGAGCCCTCTTTACGCGCTTCTTCTTCCAGCCGGTCCGGGTTAAAGGACTGCAGCATGGCGGCGATAATGGCGCGAATGCCGGCGATCATCCCCAGCTGGTGCGCCTGCAGGTCGATAAGCGCATCGCGCACCGCCTGTTCCGGCGGCATAAAGCCCGGCATCTGGCTGCCGAACATCTGCATCAACACGGTTTTCCCGGACGGCAGCAGTTTGAACGGGTTATTGGCCTCGTCGAGGATCATGGTCATCTCCGCCTTCACGCCGCGTTTAAGAATGGAGCGTGAAGAGAGCAGGGCGACGGTGCCCTGGGAGAACAGGCTCAGCAGACGGCCGACCTGACGCACCTGTTGTTCGTCAAAATGCGGCTGCGGCTGCAGATCGTCCAGGCCGATGCCCTGCAGCAGCGCGGCGAGCAGCGGGCCTTCCAGCGCGTCGCCGTTAGGCGCGGCAGCGCCCTGGGCGCGGGCGTTCTGGTAGGCGATGGGGTCAATGCCCAGCCGGTTGCCCGGGCGGGTGCGCGGCTGCGGTTCGGCATGCGGCGCGGCCTCCGGCTGTATCAGCGGCTCGGGCGCCGGGCGCGGCGCTTCCTGCGGTGCGGCAGCTTGCGGCTGAGGCTGTGGTTTCGGCGTCGGTTTTGGCTGAATTTGCGGTTGCGGTTGCGGTTGCGGTTGCGGTTGCGGTTTGGCCTTTGGCTCGATCTTTGGCTGCGGCGCAGCCTGCGGTTTTGGCGGCTCAGGCGTTGCTGCCGGCGTTTGCGGCGCGACTGCGCTCGGTGCAGCTTCCGGCTGCGTCAGCGGCACGGCGCCGCCCATCAGCAGCCCCAGCGGATCGTTGCTGTTTGTTGCACCCGGCGCGCTAGGCGCACCGGAGTCGCCGAACAGCGCCAGCGGATCCAACTCTTCGTCTTTATTATTGCTGCTCTCCGTCACCGCCGGCTGCGGACGTTTTGACGCCTCAGGCTTGGCCTGCTTCGGTTGGTTTTCCGCCAGCAGTGCGCTCGGGGTGGTATCGGTCAGAATATTATCGCGCTCGAAGGTGCTGTCGGTCTTAAACAGTTCGGCCGGGTCGGTCTGTTTTTGCTGCAGCTGATGCAGATCGACATCGCCAGCCAACTGGCCCAGCGGGTCGCTGGGGTTCAGCTCGCGCTGCGGCCGGTCGAGCAGCGGATTATGGTCGGGCTGCGGCGCAGGCTCCGCCTTCGGCGGTACGGCCGCGGCGGCGGTGGCCGGAGTGAACTCTTCCACCAGGCTGTCCCAGATTTCGTTAGGGATCGGCGCGGCGCCGTTTGCCTTGGCGGCCGGCGGGGCATCGGCGACCGGCGCTTGGGCGACCGGTTGCGCTGCCGGTTGTTGAACCGGCGCGGCCTGTTGATTCAGGTCGTTGACCTGGATCTGGTAGTCATCGATACCGAGGATATCGCCATCCTGCAGCTCCACCTGACGGCCGCGCTCCAGCGGAATATCGTTAAGCAGGACGCGGGTGACGTTGCCGCGGTTGGTGATGCGGCACTCGCCGTCAGCGGAAATATGCACAATGGCCTGCAGGCGGGAAATTGCACGCTCTTCATCCGGCAGAACCAGGTTGTTGTCTACGCTGCGGCCGATGGTGCCGCCCGGCGGCAGGAAGTCGCAACTGCTTTGCGGCGGGTTTTGGCCATTTTTGTTTTTTACAATAGAAAATCGCATAAGGCATTCCTGCTGATTAGGTTTGATGCAAACTGTTTTCACGCCCATGGCTGCGGGTAGTGATGGATAAAAGGTTTATTGCCGTTCTGACGGCGGTGTCTCGGACGCGTCTTCAAAGTTAGTGACGGGCGGCAATAACAGAAAATAAGCGACTATAAAAAATATGCTGCCGTACCAGACTTCAGGGTAATCGGGGAAGTCGATAGCCGGGTAAATGCGGTCAAAGATAGCTTCACCGTCAAGACAAATGGCGGTTTGCAGCACGATGCAGACAACTGTCACGCCAAAGTGCGCAGTAAATAACGGAAACCAGTGCAGGCGTATGGTTTTTTTACGTAAAAAGTAGAGCCCCAGCAGTACCGCAATGGATATCAAAAAATAGCTAACAGGGAATCCGTAGGAGTAAGGGTAAGTCGATAGTGGCATGCTCATTGTTAACCTTGTTTTTTGTTTTTATGTTGGTTTTTACTTTCATTCTTTGGTTTTTTGTAATATGTGTTGCGTGGTAGAAGAAATAAATAGATGAAAACAAAAAACAACCCACCGAATCGAATTATATTGTAATCATTTAAATCAGTCTGGTGGAATGTGTTTATAAAATCTCTTCCGTAGGCGAAAACGGAGTATTGCAAAAAACCAATGGCTACCACTATGAGGGTGTTTACAAAGAATAGTAAGTAACTGTGCCGTTGGTTTGAGAAGTTTTTGAGTAAATAAAGTGCGACTACTGATGCTATGGATATAAGGTAATAACTAAATACTAGTCCGTATGAGTATGTAGATAGCGTAACGTCATTATTCATTGAGGCATCCATATCTCGTAATGCTTATAAATTATTTTTTATAGTATGTGTTTCTCGGTAGCAAAAAAGAGTAGGCGATAGTGAAAAACACCCCCCCGTATTGCACAACTTGATACTTGATAAAATCCACTGGGTAAAAAAGGCTAAAGAAGTAATCACCTTCGCCAAAAATAATAAATTGCACCGCACCACAAATGACAACAATGATCGTTGATAAAATAAAAAGCGGATAGC
Organism: Serratia rubidaea; assembly: GCF_016026735.1. Taxonomy (NCBI): domain Bacteria; kingdom Pseudomonadati; phylum Pseudomonadota; class Gammaproteobacteria; order Enterobacterales; family Yersiniaceae; genus Serratia; species Serratia rubidaea. The sequence continues at coordinate 4,528,719 of NZ_CP065640.1, read as the reverse complement.
TATGCTTTTGTGTGACGTATTTCTTTAAATAGAAAAGAAAAACAAAGAATATTATGGAAATGATAAAATATGAAAACACAAAACCATATGAGTAGTTAAAGGTGGAAAGGGTGACATCATTGTTCATTACCAACCCATTACTTTTTATCTTTATATTTTTCGATGATGCTATCAAGTTCCCGGCTATGATAGAGATCAATGCACTTGGCTAGCGTCATCGGTTCACCGGACATGCTGTCATAATGTCTGGTAAGAAACTGTTGAGCCAGATTGCGCACCGCGCTATGTGCCTCAAGTGAGTATTCGCCAAACTCACTATAGCCTCTTGCCACTGCGGCAGCGTCATTTTTAACCTCTGTTGCCGAATAGCCTTTGGCAATACAAACGCTGATAGCGTAGTTCTTCAGATAGCTCACTGCATCACCGTGGTAAGATCGCGGTGCAGCATAGACAGATAAAGAGGTGAAGAAACAGGCCAGGCTAAGGCAGCCAAGAAACGATAATTTATTATTTTTCATAATTATCTTTTCCATGTTTTACGTTGTTACTTTCCATGCTGGCCGCCACCGTAAAGCGTTTGTTTTATTCACTGATGACTGCGTATTTCTTGAAAATATTTTTGGCTTGTTCTGATGTTGGTAATGAAAGACAGGCCAATGTGTTATAGCTTCCGGGCACTGAACCGCTACTCTTTTTTTGCAGGTACTGATGTATCAGCACTTCGCTGCTGTCAAAGGCCTCGATCGGTAGTTGACTGAATTCAAGATAAGCACTGGCAGAGCGGAATGCATCCTGCCGGGTGCTTTCTGAGTCAGTAAATTCACCGATGCAACGACTGATTAGCCAATTGTCATAGATTTTATTTTGTGGCAGATTTTCTATCTTAATATTTTCAGCGAACAGTGACGTTGAAAATAACAAGGTGATTATTGAGATGGAGAGAGTATTTACTTTAATATCCATAGTGACGCCACCTCTGGAACAAAACTACCGTTTTCAGGATCGCCCATAAAATGGCAGGAGTCAGAACAAATATCACCATTCCATAATGTGACATGCCCTCTGGCATTGTTCCATCCATTACCAAGAATGACCATGATTCCTTTTTTACCTGAAAACTTTGCTGGGGTAGGAGATCTTTCAGTAATGTCGGGTTTACCAAAACGCTCTTCTAAAAAGCGAATCATATCATTGACTCTATAGATATACCACTTCTTATCTTTTCCAGAAACGGCTGCATATCCTGAATTTGCAGGGATAGATATTCCTGTATAATTAAGTACATAACTCATTCGGATGGGGCAGGCATTTTGAAAAATACCTTTTTCAATATTGCTTTTAACTTTTCCACCGATCAGTGCGCCGACCTGGCTTACACTGATATTAACTTCAGAAAATCGAATCCATGCTGGGCCAAATGTGGGTCTTTGCATGCTGCATTTCCTTTGCTTATATATAAACCCCCGGCCGCAGCCGGGGGAGGACAGATTAAGCTTCGCGGTTTTCTTTGATGTTCCAACCTGCGCTGCTTTCTGCGCCTTTACCACCTTTATCGCTCTGCTCCCAGTACTGCTGTTTAACTTTAGCAGCCTGGAAGGAGTAGGTTACGCCAACGGTGTCTTCACCGCCTGAACCGGTGTACTGCACAGCGGTAACCAGTACGTCGTCCAGGGTGATTTTTACATACTCAACCTGAGTACCGCCGGCTTTACAGACGGACAGTTCGACTTTGGTCAGGTGCTTACCGCTGGAGCAGTGCTTCAGCAGAGCCGGGGTGGATTTATCAACCAGCGCGTTAACGTGCAGGTCGTTAAAGCACACTTTACCGGCGCCGCCGCCGCCGCCCACGCTCATGTTGCCCGGCTGGGACGCGCCCCAGGAGAAAGAAGTGATGTCGGTCCAGCCTTTGTGGTTGGAATCTTTAGATTCACCGCTGGCGCCTTCAACTTTCAGGAACATATCAATAGCCATAGTTTATTTACTCTTTTTAAGGGTTAAATAATATTAACGTTGCGTTGAAAAAATCAGGTAATAGCAGCAGGAATTGGAAATTTGGCAATGCACTACCATTTAACGCTCCTTGTGCCATGCACCTTATGAAAATACCGAAGGCTATCGGTATTGATTATCGAGATACTATTTAAAAGAATAATGTCTCAATAATTACTTATGCGGATTATCTGTTTCCCATGAATGATTTGGATTGCCGACGATTAACGTGCGGGACAAATCATCTAATTCAGGGCTGTGATATAACCGCAAGCAGTTCAGGGTGACACCCTGACTGTTTGTTTCAGATTCGCTATGAAATTCATTGGTTCTTGCCTTGAATTTATCAATAAGCGCGTTGATTTTATCATCTCCAGACTCTATATCAAACGGTATCCAGTCTCTTATCGCATTAGCCGTTCTGGCCGCGTCAATAGAAAAAGTTTTGTCTGAATCAGAAACCTGAGATAAACAACGGGATAATGCCAGTTCTTTGACCGCCTGCTGATAAGGCATTTTCTTGATAAATGCTACCGGGTCATGGATATCTTTAGCAAATGATTGCAGGGAAAGACTTATTAAGACCGTAGTGAGACTGGTTATTATCAACTTACTCATGGTAATTCCCAGAAGTTAGCATGTGTGGTCGAGTACTGAGCACTAGCCTCATTAAAATAACAATGATCGGAACACTGAGAGCCATTCCAAAAGGTTGCGTGTCCACCAGCGTTACTCCAACCCGTAATTTCGAATAGAATTAGCCCTTTCCTATTAGCCAGTTGAGTTACAGGCAATTGCGGATAACTCATTATTAAATCTGGCTTTCCCCATGTAGTGGTAAGGTAGGCAATCAAGTCCCTGACTCGAAAAAAATACCATTTCTTATCTGCGCCAGAGACGGTTAACTGACCTATCCTGGGGACGGGGTGGCCTGTGTAGTTAAGAACGTAACTCATTCTTACTGCACAACTGTTTTCCCATCCGCCTTTATTTACAGGGATATCGAAATTGCGCTTTACAGCACCACCGATAGTATTTTTCACTTTTCCCAATGGATCATTGGGATCATAAATATTTTTTGCAGCAGCCCATGCTGCAAGAAAACGTGGCCTCGTGCCCATAGACAATATCCTTATCTTAATCAGGCTGCGCATTACCGCAGCCCGTCATCGGCGCATCAGGACGCGTCGTTTTTCTTCAGCGAAGGCAGTTTCGACACCAGACGCAGGGAAACGGTCAGACCTTCCAGCTGGTAATGCGGACGCAGGAAGAACTTGGCGCTGTAGTAGCCCGGGTTGTCTTCGATCTCTTCCACCTGAACTTCCGCCGCGGCCAGCGGTTTGCGGGATTTGGTTTCCTGCGAGGAGTTGGCCGGGTCGCCGTCCACGTAGTTCATGATCCAGTCGTTCAGCCAGCGTTCCATATCGTCGCGCTCGCGGAAGGAACCGATTTTGTCGCGCACGATGCACTTCAGGTAGTGTGCAAAGCGGCAGCAGGCGAACAGGTACGGCAGGCGCGCGGACAGCTGGGCGTTGGCCGAGGCGTCGGCGTCGTAGTATTCCGCCGGCTTCTGCAGCGACTGGGCGCCGATAAAGGCGGCAAAGTCGGAGTTCTTGCGGTGCACCAGCGGCATAAAGCCGTTTTTCGCCAGTTCCGCTTCGCGACGGTCGCTGATGGCGATTTCGGTCGGGCACTTCATATCCACGCCGCCGTCGTCACTCGGGAAGGTATGGCACGGCAGGTTCTCTACGGCGCCACCGGATTCCACCCCGCGGATTGCGGTACACCAGCCGTACTCTTTGAAGGAGCGGTTGATGTTGGTCGCCATCGCATAGGCGGCGTTGGTCCAGGTGTAGTTGCCGTGCGTTGCGCCGTCGGTATCTTCTTCGAAGTCAAATTCGTCAACCGGGTTGGTGCGGATGCCGTAAGGCAGGCGCGCCAGGAAGCGCGGCATCACCAGGCCCAGGTAGCGGGCGTCTTCCGATTCGCGCAGGCTGCGCCAGGCGGCGTATTCGGTATTCTGGAAGATCTTGGTCAGATCGCGCGGGTTGGACAGCTCCTGCCAGGATTCCATCTGCATCACGCTTGGCGCGGTGCCGGCGATGAACGGACAGTGCGACGCGGCGCTGATCTTGGCCATTTCGCCCAGCAGTTCAACGTCCTGCGGGCTGTGGTCGAAGTAGTAGTCGCCCACCAGGCAGCCGAACGGCTCGCCGCCGAACTGGCCATACTCTTCTTCATAGATTTTCTTGAAGATCGGGCTTTGATCCCAGCCCACGCCCTTGTGGCGCTTCAGCGTGCGGCCTAGCTCTTTCTTCGAGATGCTCATAAAGCGGATTTTCAGCAGCTCGTCGGTTTCCGAGTTGTTGACCAGATAGTGCAGGCCGTGCCAGGCGCCTTCCAGCTTCTGGAAATCTTCATGGTGAATGATTTTGTTGATTTGCTGCGACAGCTTCTCGTCAATCTCCGCGATCAACGCCTGAATGGTGCGGTAAGCGTCGGAGGATACGGTCACGGTGTTTTCCAGCGCCTGCTGCGCCAGGGTTTTCACCGCGTTGGCGACGGCTTCTTTCGCCTGATCGGTCTTCGGACGAAACTCTTTGTTCAACAGCGCGCTGAACTCGTCGTTGGATAAGGTTTCGCTGGTCTGTAACGCTTGTTGTTGCTGAGGCGAGTTGCTCATCAATTAATCCTCACGCTCGTTATTGTCGTCTTTTGGCTCTGCCGGTTTCGGCGCGTTAGTCAGAGATTTCAACAGCTCCGGGTTTTGCAGGATCTGGGAGATCAGCTCCTCGGCGCCGTTTTTACCGTCCATATAGGAAAGCAGGTTGGACAGCTGGGTGCGTGCTTCCAGCAGGCCGTCCAGCGAGTCAACTTTGCGGGCGATGGCGGCAGGGGAGAAGTCGTCCATGCTTTCAAAGGACAGATCGATATTCAGTTTCCCTTCACCGGTCAGGGTATTGTCTACCTGGTAGGCCACGCGCGGCTTCAACGACTTCATACGCTCGTCGAAGTTGTCGATGTCGATGTCGAGGAACTTGCGCTCGTCGACGCTCGGCTGCGGGTCTACCGGTTTACCGACCAAATCCGCCATCACACCCATTACAAACGGCAGCTGAATTTTGCGTTCTGCGCCGTAGATTTCGACATCATATTCAATCTGGACGCGCGGCGCGCGGTTGCGGGCGATGAACTTCTGTCCGCTGCGGGATTTCGAGTTTGCCATGAGTTACTCCATCTAATGACGATTAGGAACGATTGCCATCGCTGACGGCGTCGTTCAAATTCTGGCCTGCGTCTGTTACTACAGGCAACGATAGTGGTCGAAACGAAAAACGACAAGCTGAGGTTCAGTTTCAGTTATTGTCGTCGTTATCAGTGCGCCCAAGAATGGTTTCCAGTTGGTTGAGACCATCGGGCGCCAGGTCGCGGACGATTTGCATAAAGTCCAGGGTAATCAGGCGCTGCACGCGGTCAATCATCAGCGGCGCCGGATGGCTGGGCTCATTCAGTTGAAAATAGTTTTTTACCTTTTCCAGCATCAGCTGGGCATCGTCGCGCGACTGGATCTGCGCGCTGCGCCAGTTGTGCACCGCCGCGGCGGCCGGTACGGCGCCGGCAGGGGCGGCGGGCTGCTGCTCGTCGTGCGGTTCCGGCGCGGCGACCTCCGGCTGCGCCGTAGAGCCGGCCTGCGCAATGACGTTGAACATCTTCAGCAGGATGTGCATTTCCGGCAGCGCGCTCTCACCCAGGTGGCGGGTCACGATGTCGCGAATGGCGGCCAGCTGCTGGAGGATGGTGCGCACCAGCGTTACCGCCGGCTGCTCCTGCTGGGCCAGCTCATCCTGCAGACGGGCGCGGCCGCCGGGGAAGGTGGCGCACTCCTGTTTGCTGCCGTCCAGCAGCGAACAGGCGTCGCGCAGCGTAATCTCGCCGGCGGCGCTTTTCAGCAGCCAGGCGGAGCGTACGCAGCTGGTCAGGGCGGACTTGTCGCCGAGGTCGGCCAGGACGTTAATACGAAACAGCGGATCCGCCTCGCCGTCGAACTCCAGCAGCGGCAGCAGCGGTTCCCAGTAGCGGTCCAGCGCCTGATGAATCAGCGTCAGGCCGTCCGCATAGCCTTGCAGGCCGCGCAGCTGCGTCCAGGCGCGGGTCAGCGGCAGCATGACGCGCAGATCCTTGGTGCGTTCGTGCAGCGCGGTCGCCAGGCGTTCCACCTGCACCCAGTCCGGCGCCTCGGCCGGAATAATGGTGTCGCCGAACTGCTGCTCAGCCTTGCCGGCGCAGGCCTGCTCCATCGCTAAAAAGTCAGCGTCATACTCCAGGTTGTCGCCGCAGGGAGAATCCGCGTCAATCGGGGTCAGCAGAGTTTCGATAGCCATACTCAGTCTCTAGATAAATGAAAACGCTGTTAATCAAACATTTGCGGATATTGCCCGCCGCGGCCGGGGCGCGCCCAGCCGTTAGGCTCGAACAGCAGCGAGAACAGTTGCACCGTCAGGTTGCCGCTGTGCACGTGGGTGTAAAGCGGATGGCCGTCGCACTGATTGGTCCACCAGAAACTGGTGTACTGCGCCGGGTCGAAGCAGTCGGCGGCCTGTTGCCAGCCGAGGCCCGGCAGATCCGGATGGCGGAAGCCGATAATCGACAGAATTTCCGATTCGCTCTCTGCCGGCGGCGTCGGCAAGGCCGGTATCTTCAGCAGGCTGTGGTCGATCTGCTCGGCGGAAAAACCGTTGCGCACGCCGTTGAGCAGGGTATGCCCCAGCTGGCGGTACCACTCTGCCGCCATGTTCAACTGCTGAACGTGCCACTCTTCCGGCGTAAACAGGCGGATGGCGCAGATCGGGTAGTGGCGTCCCACGCGGTCGCGCGCCGGCAGCAGGCAGCCCAGCTGGATATATTGGCTGCCGAGCGTCGCGGGGATGACGAAGTTCCATACCGGCGCATTGCTGAACGGGTTGCTGGCGTTGTCGGGCAAGTTCTGTTTCTGGCTGACTAAGCCATTGTGAAACCACTGGGCCCAGTTACTGACCACTAAGTCGGGCAGGCGGCGCTGTAAAAAATCACCGGCGGTGGGAATCTTTCCATACCAGCCGATGCTCGCTGTCGGGCTTTGGTCGTTGCTCATGGTAATGAATGTCCTTTCGGGGCTACGGGCAGGAGAATGCCGGCAGCTGGAACGGATTGCGGATACTGTTGGCGGTGAATTCCAGCGTGACGCGGTGGCCGTCGAGGTTGAACGTCGCCTGACGGCTCAGGCTGCTGCCGCCGGCCGACAGGCTGGCCATATCGACCATCCGGTTCAGCGCCCAGGGGCCGCTGGTCAGCCGGCTGGCGGTGGTGCCGTTCGCCAGCGCCAGCTGCAGGTGAACCTGATTGGTGTTGCGGGTGCCTGGCCAACTGACCACCAGCGGCACCAGCGGACCATGGCTGTATTTGAACAGCTGCCCGTCAATATCCAGCGTCATATTGAGAATATCGTTATCCATCCGCACCGGCCTTACCGTCACGCGGTAAGACGGCGTGGCGGTGCCGTTGGCAAAAAACGCATCGCGGATGCGCTGCGCCTGCTGGAACGAGCGCAGAATGCCTTCGCCGCCCGGCAGGGTTTTACCATCGACGCCCGGCGTGAAACGCCAGTTGGCGCGGGTGGTGTCCACTTTGCCCTGCAGGTTGTCGCGGAAGAAGCTGTCCATCAGCCCGCTGTTGGGGGCGAACATGCGCGCCAGATCGTCCGGCGTCACGTCCCGCTGCGAGCGCGAGGAGAGGGGATAGCGGCCAGCTATCGCCTGCCGGCAGAAGCTGCCGACCTCAAAGCTGATGCGCTTTTTTACGTTCTCCATCTCCTTACGCTGGGTATCGCTGCTGGCGCCGATCGCCAGTGACAACAGCATCTGTTTGAACGGCGTCGGCAAACGGCCGGACTCCGCCTGCAGGCGCGGGATCACGTCGCTCGGCGGTGCGGACATGCCGCTGTTGGCCGCGCCCTGCACCGCAGTCAGATAGCTGTACAGTTCGTCGACCTGCTTGAGCACGCCGTCAAACACAATCGCCTTGCTGCCTTCGCCCTGGCCCTGAGCCAGCTCCAGCAGCGGCGCGAAGTGCGCCATCACCACCTGTTCCGGCTGGGTGGAGACGTCGCCGTCGGCGTTGTTCGTCCGGTTGGTGAACAGAGCCTCCAGCGTGCGGTTGGCGCTTTGGTTGATGGATTCGCCGGCCTTATCCGCCAGCGAACGTGCTTCCTCAGCGTCTTTTTCTTCCCGCAGCGTAACGTTTTTACCGACGTTGACCAGCAGGTTGCGCATCGGCGACGGGTTGCCGGACAGCAGGCGCGCGCTGCTGATGCGTTGCGTCAGGTTGCCGATGTGCGCCAGCTGAATATCCCCCAGCAGCTCATCCCAGACGTCGATAAAATCCTGCATATAAAGCTGACGTACGGTCTTGGTCAGGTCGGCGCTTTTCTGCTCCGGCGTCTGGGTGTTCAGCACCCAGACATCTTCCTGACGCAGCGTATCGGTCACTTTATCGATATTACTGTCGAACGCTTTCCAGTATCCCTGCGGAGTAAACAGGCCCGGGATGCCGTCGGTGACCGGCTTGCCGCTTTTGCGCGAAAACGCCAGCTCGGTCTGCGGACCGGCGAGATCCACCAGACGCACCGGTTTAATCTCGGTCTGATTCAGCAGCAGACGCTTCAGGCGGCCATAGACGCGCTGCGACAGCGGCGCGCGGTTGATGGCGGCCTGCGCCTGGGTGACCAGCGCTTCGTCCCTGGCGTAAGGCGATGCCTGAATCTGGCCGTCAAGCAGTTGGCTCAGGTGCCATTCCAATTGCTGCAGCTGTTTTTTGGTACTGCCCTGCGGCAGGTTGCGCTGCAGGTTGAGCATCACCCAGGCGCGCAGGAATTTGCCGTCGTACTGCTTCGGCAGATACAGCATCTGGTAAGCCTTCAGCGCTTCGTAGCTGAAGTCGGCATCGCCGTGGTTATCGTTGCGCAGGGTGGTGGCGATCTGCTGCGCCACCTGCGGCAACAGCAGCTCTTTCAGCGTTTTCTGGTACAGCGCGTTGCTGGCGTCGCTGACCTGGTCGCCGCGATACAGCCCCATCCGGTAAGTAAACGGCGGATCGTCCAGCGAGAAGTTCTGGCTGTCCGGCAGATGCAGCACGCTGTTCAGGAACGGCAGCAGGGCGAACATATCGCCGGAGTCCAGCTGCGTCAGCCCCTGGCCCTGACGCTCCACGGACGGCGCCTTGGCGGAAACTTCGGCCAGATAGGCCTTGTTGTTGCCGTAGCTGGTGAACCAGAAAATCCCCAGAATCACCAGCACCAGCGCCAGGCCGATATAGCCGGCCCAGTGCAGCGCGCGGTTGCGGTATTCCCACCAGCGGTTGCTGCCGGCCAGCCCGGACTCCTGGAAGATCACCGATTCCAGCGTCTCTTTCAGGAAGAAGCTCTGCCCTTTGGCCGCCGGGATAGGCGCCTCGTCGTTGACGCTGTCCCAGGAGGTCTGGCCGCCGTTGCCCTGCGCGCCGTTGGACGGCAGCTGCAGATAGCGGTTCAGCTCGCCCATCACCCGGTCGAACGGCAGGCCTTCCTGGGTGCCGCTGGTAAAGTAAATGCCGCGCGGCGTGAAGCGGGTTTCAAAGCTGGAGGTGGCGAACACCACGTCCAGATACTGCGCCAGCAGCGGACGCAGTGCGGCGAACTCCTGCGGGAACAGATAGCTCTCTGAGCGCTGGCGCGCATCGTGCTCGACCAGCAGCGTATCCGGCAGCGCCGCGTCGAGGCGCTGTTGCAGCAGCGTATACTGCTGCTCAAATTCGCCGCTGAGGTTAAAGTCGGGCTGACGTGAGCGTTCATACGGGAAGGTGAACCCCCAGATCTGGTCGCGCTGCGCTTTGTCAAAGCCGCTGAAGTAGGCCATAAAGCCGTTGAGCAGGTCGGTTTTGGTCACCATCACGTAAACCGGGAAGTGGATGCCCAGCTGTTCGTGCAGTTCAATCAGTCGCTTACGCAGCGCGCTGGCCTGCGCGTTGCGCGCTTCGGCGCTTTCCGTCATCAGATCGGCGACGCTGATGGTTACCATCACGCCGTTAATCGGCTGGCGGGTGCGGTACTTTTTCAGCAGGTTGACGAAGCTCTTCCACTCGCCGGCGTCTTCTTCCCGCTGGCTCTCCTGAGTGGTGTAACGGCCGGCGGTGTCCAGCAGCACGGCGTCGTTGGTGAACCACCAGTCGCAGTTGCGGGTGCCGCCGACGCCGCGCAGCGCGGATTTGCCAAAGCGGTCCGCCAGCGGGAAGTGCAGGCCGGAGTTCACCAGCGCGGTGGTCTTGCCGGCGCCCGGCGCGCCGATAATCACGTACCAGGGCAGCTGATACAGATACTGGCGGCTGAAGCGGGTCATCCAGCGGTGTTTATCGCCCTGACCGGGCGCAAAGCGCGCCTTTTTCAGCAGTTGGGCGGCTTCGTCAAAGCGCTGCGCCAGCAGCTGATCCTGCTGCGGCTCCGCCTTGGCGTCGGCGTCGTCGGCCGGCGTCTGCTCGCTGGCGCGCAGGTTGCTGAGCAGCTTGCGGTTAAACCAGGCGCTGTAGATGCGCGGCACAATGCGGCACAGCACCCAGATCAGATAGATCACCGCAATAGTGATGATGCGGTTCAGTTCCGGCTCCAGCGGACGGTAATCGCCGATGGCCACCAGCGGGCCGATCATCCAGATGATGAACGCCAGGGCGCTGATGCCGGCAAACCCCCATAACAGGCGGCTGGTGATGATGGAGAATAACGTACTAAGCATTACTTTCCGTTTCCTTGCTGCAGTCCATTGATTTCCGCCTGAGTATTTTCTGGCGCAACCAACAGCGTAATTTCAACCCGGCGGTTCAATGCACGGTTCTCTTTACTGTTATTCGGCGCGACCGGATTACTTTCGCCGCGGCCTTCCGCTTTCACCCGCTGAGGGTTATCAAGATGCTTTTGCAGCCGTTCGCTGACCGCCTCGGCGCGCGCCAGCGACAGTTCCCAGTTCGAGGCGAAGCGGGCGCTGCGGATCGGCTGGCTGTCGCTGTAGCCGGTCACCAGAATCTTGCCGCTGACGCCGTTCATCGCCTTGGCGATGCGGTCGATAACCGGGACGTACGCCGGGCGGACGCTGGTGGCGGCGGAGTTGAACAGCCCGTCGCCTTTGAGGATCACCACGCTCTGCTGCGCTTCGTCGCGCACCACCACCAGACCTTCGGCGATCTCTTTGCGCAGGAAGCTCTTCAGGCTCAGCACCGGCGGCGCGGCCGGCGCCGGGTTGCCGATCGTCACCTGCGGCAGGTTGGTCTGGTAGATTGAAGCCAGCACCGGGCTGGTGGCATCCCCCAGACGCCAGTTGAGCACGATAAACAGCAGCGAGGCGAGAAAACCGGTCAGCGCCGCGCAGGCCCACAGCGGCACCAGCGGCCGCCACAGTTTTTGCTGCACCGGCAGGTCGACCGCGTTGGGCGACAGCGGCGGCGCATAGCCGCCGCGTACCGAACGAATCAGCTGCAGCAGGCGCTGTTTCATGGTTTCCAACTGCGAACGGCCGTTCTCCATCACCCGGTAGCGGCCTTCAAAGCCCAGCAGCAGGCAGTAGTTGACCAGCTCCAGCAGGTTGATGTGCTCGCGCGGGCTTTGCGACAGTTTGGCCAACAGCTGGAAAAATTTTTCGCCGCCCCAGGTTTCGTTATGGAAGGTCACCAGCAGGCCGCTGCCCGACCAGACGCTGTTGCTGCCCCAGGGGGTGAGGGCGGCGGCTTCATCCAGCGCGGTGCACAGGCAGTAGCGCGCGCCGATAATCACTTCATACGGCAGATTGGCGCGCTGACCGCGCACTTCGAAACGGCGAACCTCATCGATCAATTGCTGACGCAGCTGCGCCGGATTGGCGTGCGTCGCCGACTGCCGGATTTGCGAGATCGCATTCAGCAGCGGATTGGCGGCGGCCACCAATGGGTTGTCCCACTGCGCGGCCTGGATGTTTTCCTGTGTCATAGCTTATCGGTCCGTATGGCTGCGAATAGCCCAGAATTCCATGTCCAGACCCGGGAACTCCCCTGCCAGATGCAGGGCGAAGGCGCTGGATTTTTCCATCTGCTTCCACAGATCGCCGCCTTTCTCCAGTTCGAAGTAGGTATAGCCGGCGTGGTAGGGGATCTGACGCGGCGCGGCGGGCATGGTGCGCAGGCCGATGCCCGGCAGCTGCAGCTGCACCAGATCGCGGATGCGCGTGACCGGGGCGATTTTCATCTGCGCCGGGAAGTGGGTCAGCAGCACGTCGGCGGCGACGTCGGCGCGCACCGCCAGCACAAAGCCGAAGTCGCGCATCATTTTGGTGTCCTGCACCGTCGCCACGTTCAGCCCGTGCGAACGCTCGACCAGGGTGAGCTGGATGGCGTTGTCTTCCAGCACTACCGACAGTCCCTGGCGCAACAGCAGCATCAGCTTGCCGAAGCTCAGCGCCGGGTTGTCGTGGTCGTACACCGGCAGGCGGCCTTCCGGCGTGCGCTGCGGTGAAAAGCTGGACAGCTCGGTGGCGAACTGCAGCCACTCGGCAAACAGGCGTTCCGGGTGCAGATGCTCCAGATGCCAGGCATGACTGACCTGGCCGAGATAGCGGTTTACCAGCTGCAGCAGCATAAAATCGACCATTTCGGAACTGCCGCCGCGGCCCGGCTGCAGCAGCCGCTGGCTCATCTGCTGGCTGCGCTGCTGCAGCAGGCCCTGCAGATCGTTGATAAAGGTTTTCAACACCGGGCTGCTCTGGCAGTTGAGCGTCGGCGGAATCAGGTCCGGCTCCAGGCGCAGGCTGTTGTCGCCGCGTTTTTCCAGCACGCGGGTGACGGTCAGCGCGGTCCATTCGGCGTTCAGATCGCTTTCCAGCATCAGGCGCAGGCGCAGGTTGCCGAACTGCAGCGCCGCGCTGCCGACGGAGACCGCGTTCAGGTCGTCCACTTCGTTTTCATAAGCCAGATAGCGCGCCAGCGCGTCCGGCGACTCCTGGAAGATGACGTCTTCACGGCCGGCGCGGTAGGTCGGCAGTGCCAGAACGACGTTTTCACCGGTTTTGTTTTCGGCAATGGCCAACGGGGCCGGCGCCTGCTGTGCGCCGTTGAAACGGAACGGCGTGCCGTCCGGCATAATGCCGCTGGCGGCGGTCAGGGCTATTTTCCCCTGACGCAGCAGGGTCTGATCCAGCTCAAGGGTCAAAAAGCCCCAGAAACACCCGTTATGCGCCTGTCCCCAGTTACGCACGTAACTCTCGAGGTAGTTTTCCGCCTGCTGGAAGTGGTGGGGACGCAGAAACATCCCTTCACTCCAGACCACTTTATGAGCATCTTTCATCATCACACCTATGTAGGGGACGGGCGCGCCCGTCCCAAATTATCAGTCTTCGTCCTTGACGATGCGCAGACCGTTAACATCGGCCACAACGTGCGCCTGCAGCTCATCCGGCGAGAATTGCCAGACCTTATAGAAATTGGTTTCGGTCGGGGCAGGCATCGGCAGTGAAATGCGCCAGGCTTTGCCGTCCAGGTTCTGGTATTCGGCGATCACCCCGATATAGCGCGTCTCCAGCGTGCTCTGACCGTTCAGCTTTTTGCCGGTCTGGCCAGGCGTCAGGAAAAACTGGTCGCTGTCCTGCAGGCTGTTGCCCAGTACGCTTTTGGCGTCGTTCTGCAGGCTGAAGAAGTCGGCATCCATAAATTCCGCGTCGGAGCGCAACAGCAGCACGCGCACCTTGATCGGGGCGGGGCTCTGGCCGGCGTTGGCATTGACCTGCGGGGCGGCGTCAAACGTCAGGCCGTAGCGTGACGGGACGCTTTTCGCCGAAGACATACAGCCGCTGAGCAGCAGCGCGCCCAGCATCAACAGGCTAAAGCCCCACAGGCGCGGGGCGAATGATGATTTCATTATCAATGACTCCCAGCGGAAGGGGATTACTCCAGGATCCAGGTGGCCGATTTGGCGTCTTTACAGGCCTTGCCGTCGCTGCCGACCTGGACGCAGTTTTGCGGTTTGGCGGCGGCGCGTGCGCGGCGCGGCCGGTCGTTGCGCAGGGTGGCGCGGTATTTGTTTTCAGGCACGCCGGCGTTGCCCTGGATGTAACCCATCAGGTCGCCGCCGCGCACGGCGGAGATGGCCAGCCACTCATTTTCCACTTCGCCGAGCGCGTAGAAGGACGCGGCATTGTCGAGGCGCGTCACGGTGGCGCCGCCGTAACCCGGTTTGGTCATGACGCTGGCGGCGTACAGGCTGCGGTACTCTTTATCAATCGGTTTGAACTGTTTCGGTGCGGCGATCGCCATACGGTGCTGCAGCTTCACGCCGTTGACTTCGCTGGTGACCAGGGTGTCTGAACTGATGACCTGCGGCGGCGGCGGGGTTGAACAGCCGGCAAGGATCAGGGTGGAAAGCAGTGTCATCGTAAGCCGTATTTTCACAATATCCTCTTTATATCTCTTGTTGTCGGCGAGAAGCGCTGTGGTTGATCGACGTTCATCGTCGCTGCGGCTGCGCATTGGCGAAGTGGACGACGGAGAACGACGCGCGTTGCCATAGGGAAATGGTTCTGGACTGATTCCGCTGTGTGTTGCTGCGGCAGCATGCGTGTGCCTGCGGCGCGGCGCCAGTCCGGATGCATTTCTGTTGAGGTAAAAGAGTCAGGCGGCGGGATAGCGTGAAGCCGGCAGGAAAAACGACCGTCAGCATCCCGCCGTGACACGGCTGCGCCTGGACGTCGCGTTTTCCCTGCGGTGGAGTGAACAGCAGGCGCGGGGAAGCCGCCATTTTCACCTGGGCAAAAATGGCGGCTTCCCCGAAGATAAAAGTCCTGCCGGTGGCCCAGACAGGAAGAGACGCCGTAGCGTAACAACATGGTAGCTTTCATTGTGTGTGTAAGGCTTCCTGTGGATATCAGCGCACTGCCACGCAGCACCGCTCAAAACAATCCCGTGTTAGGTTTTATAGATATCAGGCTACGTCACAAGAAATACGTGCAAAGGGCAGGGACGTTAAAGGTAACGTTCCCTAAATCAAATCATTGTGCGTATGGACAGCATGGTTCAGGCATCCGCGTGGGGCGGAAAGCGCTCATGCTGCGGGTTACGCGTTATTTATCAGGCTGGAAAACAGCGAATAATGTGATGATTTTTACTTAATGATTAGCGGGCGACTGAACGTCGTGGACAGCGTGCAGGCCGGCGGTTGAGGGACGCTGCGCTCATGAACCCGCACTCTGCTTAATGATAAGCGCCGCCTGATTATCACCGGTTCAGGCATAGCTACCGCACGGGATTAACGCGCGATCCCGAGGGCGTGCCTGTCACAAACAGAACGATTAGCTGTCCAAATATTTAACAATTTTTACACATCCACGGGTTTGGCTGCAGTTTACAATAGCTATAGGCATTTGCAAAATGATGGCCTTTAACCCATTTTGGTGAAACTAACTTACGCAATTTTTTATTTTTATGCAATATAAACAGCGAGTTAAAATGCATCCCATTTCCCTCGTGTATGCTTTGGTTAAATGGTAATACCAAAAGCTAATGAGTCATACGTCTCTTAACCCTCTTAATTAAAACTATTTTTTAACGAAAATTAACTTTTCGCTGATTTTCTATCCTTACCATTTACATGATAAATCTAAAGAAATATATAAATTAATCGAATGTTATTTCGGATAAATCTCATTTCTGGTGGATGTAAGGAGGCGTTTGTTGGTTATAAAACACCCACTTGCTGAGGGGGGGAGATGGCAGGTTTCTAGGTTTTTTCTTGCAATTAAGCTAATGAGTTGAGTTGAATCCGAGTTGTGCCGCCGGGAAAGGACTCCCCGGCGGGTACGGGCAGGTTATTCCGCTGTGACGCGAACGATCAGTTTGCCGAAGTTCTTTCCTTTAAGCAGGCCGATAAAGGCCTGCGGGGCGTTTTCGAGACCGTCAATGACATCTTCACGGAATTTGATATGCCCTTGATCGACCCAGGTTTCCATCTGCTGCAGAAACTCACTGAAGCGCGGCGCGTAGTCGTCAAAAATGATAAAACCCTGCATGCGGATACGCTTACGCAGAATCAGCGCCTGTAACGCTGGCAGGCGGTCCGGGCCGTCGGGCAGGGCGGTGGCGTTATATTGCGCGATAATACCGCAGACGGGGATGCGCGCTTTGGCGTTCAGCAGCGGCATGACGGCGTCGAACACCGCACCGCCGACGTTTTCAAAATAAACGTCAATGCCGTCCGGGCAGGCCTGGGCGAGCTGCCTGGCAAAATCGTCGGCGCGGTGATCGATACACTCGTCAAACTGTAGCTCTTGGCGGACATAGCGGCATTTCTCCGCGCCGCCGGCGATGCCGACCACGCGGCAGCCTTTCAGTTTCGCCACCTGGCCGACAACCGAACCTACCGCGCCGCTGGCGGCCGCGACCACCACGGTTTCACCAGGCTGCGGCTGGCCGATATCCAGGAGTCCCATATAGGCGGTAAAGCCGGGCATGCCCAATACCCCAAGCAGGCGTGAGGGATGTTTCAGCTGCGCGCCAAGATTGCGCACGTTGCTGCCGTCGGTCAGCGAGTAATCCTGCCAGCCGGTACTCCCCACCACCCAATCGCCGGGGGTAAAGTCCGGGTGATGCGAGGCGACGACCCGCGATACGGCGCCGGCGACCATCACGTCGCCGACTGCCACCGGGGGAGCGTAAGACGGGGCGTCGCTCATCCGGCCGCGCATATAAGGGTCGAGCGACAGATAGACGGTGCGCAGCAACGCCTGGCCTGCGGCAGGCTGCGGTACTTCGGCCGTTTCCAGGCGTAAATTTTCTGCTGTGGGTTCGCCGTGCGGCCGTGAAGCGAGCACGATTCGGCGGTTATTTGGCGATGGTTGAGACATGGAGCACTCCCGATCTGTGAATACCAGCACTCACTCAGTCTAGTCAGAAGCGGCGAAAATCAGCCAACGGAAAATGCTGCGCGCTGCTAGAGCGGTACGATCAGCACATCGGTCTGGCTGGTATCGATAAACCGCGCGGCCGAGCAGCTCAGTTTGTTCATCAGGTGGTCGCTGTGGTTGCCGCAAATAACCAGATCAAAGCTGCGTTGCTGATTGGCGTAAGTCAGGCCGTCTCCCAGCTCTCCCTGCACTACCAGTAAATCGGCGATGGGATAGCCGGCCTGCTGACGGAGCTGTTCCAGGAACAGGCGGGTCTCTTCTTCCATCAGATTACGCAGATCGCCGAGCATCGGGCCGGCGAAACTATTATACAGTTCCGGATTGGCCACCATGCTGAGCAATGTGATCTGTCCGTTATAGGGGCGGACGATGGAGACCGCTTTTTGCACTAATACCTGGCTGTCGGCGGCAACGGCAACGGCGACCAGTACCTTTTGATATCCCATATTTCCTCTCCATCTATTGTCCCGATAAATAATCGTAGAAGCAGATGAGGGAAATATCCGTGTTTTTCATCACGCGCGACAATAAATTTTCTGAAAAGCCTTTATTTAGCAATAAAAGATAAATACCGTTGCGCGCGTCATGGGGGGATGAGGAAAAATTAAAGCACGCGTGCCCATAATGTTTTAGGAATTTTACCCAGGTCAAACAGCTTGCCTGAAACCAGCTCGGCACGCCGATGATCCGCCGCGCGGTACATGTTGCCCATTTCTGTATCATTATCAATAGAGTAGTGCAGCTTGTCATAAACCTTTTCCAGGCTGTCCAGGCTGGAGCATTTACGAAATGTCATCAGGTATTCTAAGGTCGTTGTCATGATTTAAATATAGCCTGTTAATAGTTGTGATTGGGGAAAATCACTGGTGTAGAGTGATTGCACCGTTGTCGTGTATGGACGACAGACTAAAAAGTAACAATTATGGCGAAAAACGAGCGCTAGCGAAAAAATAACGCGTCAGGTGCCTGTAAACGCCAGAATAGTAATATGCCCGTGAGCTGTCAGCAATGCGGCAACGCGTGATTTTTTATGAATTCAGCCTAGTCTTAAGCTGGCGGGCGTATGCGGGCTACATTTTCAGATTTATGTCAGTCGCGGTGCGTTAACTATTTTCGACTGGCGTCGGCGGTACTGCGTCATATCTGCCCGGTGCGCAGCAGAGCGGAACGATGGCGGGAATGTGTAAAAGATGTTCGCCAGTGCGAACCCCGGCGGTAAAAGAGATCGGTATATTGGCCCTTCGCAGAGAGAGGAGCCGGCAGGTGCCGGCGCACTGACTGATGTAAGACGCATAACATTTTCTCAAAGAATAAATAAAAAACATTCACAGAACTAACGTCGAGAATATGACATTCGCTGGCGTGCTATTAATTCGGCTGTTGCATCGTCAGATAATTGCGGTTGAGAAGTAGAAAAAAACAATTAAAGGAATAAATAATTGTGCCGATAGTAAGATTAACGGATTTCATAACTTTATTTTATGACGGCATTGCGTAACTGTGGATATGCTTTGTTACATCTCTTGGCTTTAGCGCGGCGTCGGCACTACGTTTTCCTGGGATTATTCTCTATTGCCGAATAGCGATGCAGTTAAATCCGCACTTTTTGCGCTATCTTATATGTAGATAACCTTATAGTTAACAAGGCTAACTCTTAGCGTGCTGAGGATTGAACTGCCGTTAACTAGCTATTTACTCTGCATTTATCCGAGATATGCAGATTTTTGTTCTGTGATTTCGCTTTGGTGACGCTTTTGTTCGAATTGATCTAAAAAAGCTATTTTTTTGGCTGATAAATATCTCTTTTAAGACGTTTTTTTACTTGTGCCGTTTTTTTGTGCTCCAAGTTGTGCAAAAAAAGTGCTACTCATCCAATATTTGAATCAAAATCAGTTCATTTTTGTGATCGCGATCACATTGTATTTAAAATTGCCGTACACCTGCGTTGTGTGTGCTAACGGTTCAGGGGTAGAGTTGCTGTTGTTTAGGAATAATCCTATTAACTTGTAAGAAAGATTCATCGTGATTCAGCCCCTTGCTGAACAGGATGGTGCATATCTATTCATGTGTATTTTGAGTGCAAAGCATTTACTGAATGACGCTCCGCGAGTGTGAAATCGGCAGTTTTTTTCACGGATGATAATCAGGGATTCATTTGCCAACGTCGAAAAAACCCAAGTCACGGGCGATAAAATTATCACCCAGCGTATGTTTTTAAACATAGTCTGTCGGGATGGGAAATATGGGTACGTCTGAATTACTTAAGCATATATACGACATCAACCTGTCGTACTTACTTTTAGCACAGCGTTTGATTAATGATGAAAAAGCTTCGGCAATGTTCCGTCTGGGGATTGATGAGGATATGGCTGACGCGCTGTCGCATTTAACCTTGCCGCAAATGGTCAAGCTGGCGGAAACCAACCAGCTGGTGTGCCATTTCCGTTTTAACGATCATCAAACCGTCACGCAGCTGACGAAAGAGTCGCGTGTCGATGACCTGCAGCAGATCCATACCGGGATTTTGCTTTCAAGCCATTTATTGCAAGAGCTTTCCGAGAAACAGGACGGCGCGATGAAGAAAAGGGCCTGAAGATGGCGGATAAGAGTATTGTCAAGGAAGCCAAGGATATCCAGCTCGCCATGGAACTGATCGCTCTGGGGGCGCGTCTGCAGATGCTGGAAAGCGAGACGCAGCTCAGCCGCGGCCGATTAATCAAGTTGTACAAGGAACTGCGCGGCAGCCCGCCGCCGAAAGGCATGCTGCCGTTCTCTACCGACTGGTTTATGACCTGGGAACATAACATCCATTCGTCGATGTTTTATAACGCCTATTGCTTCCTGCTAAAAAGCGGACAATGTACGGGCGTCGAGGCGGTCATCAAGGCCTACCGGTTGTATCTGGAGCAGTGCCCCCAGCAGCCGGGCGAGCCGCCGCTGCTGGCGCTGACCCGCGCCTGGACGCTGGTGCGCTTTGTCGACAGCGATATGCTGCAGCTCTCCGCCTGCAGCTGCTGCGGCGGTACCTTTATCACTCATGCGCACCAGCCGCTGAACAATTTTGTCTGCAGTTTATGCCAACCCCCATCCCGCGCGGTAAAAAGACGTAAACTTTCGCCGCAGCTGGCCGATATTATTCCACAACTGCTGGACGAGCCGGTTAAACGCGCAATGTAAGCCGGAGTTCCTCCGGCTTGCGGCATCAATTTATCACCCATTCGTAGGGGGAGTCCGGCAGGCTCCCCTCGGCGCAGATTATTGCGCCGCTACGATGGCGTTTGGCATTGCTCCCGTCCTCCATCCACCTCGTTTAAGTAAGGAATGCGTGTGTTAGTTATTTTGGGTTACGTAGTGGTTCTGGCCACGGTATTTGGCGGCTACATGATCGTGGGCGGCCACCTTGGCGCGCTGTATCAGCCGGCGGAATTCCTGATTATCGGCGGCGCCGGGGTCGGCGCGTTTATCGTCGGTAATAACGGCAAAGCGATCAAGGCCACGCTGCGCGCCATGCCGACGCTGATGCGCCGCTCAAAATACAACAAAGCGCTGTATATGGATCTGATGGCGCTGCTGTTTCGCCTGCTGTCCAAATCGCGCCAGCAGGGGATGCTGTCGCTGGAGTTCGATATCGATAACCCGCAGGAGAGTGAAATTTTCTCTAATTATCCGCGCATTCTTGCCGATAACCATTTAGTGGAATTTATTACCGACTATTTAAGGCTGATGGTGAGCGGCAATATGAACGCGTTTGAAATTGAAGCGCTGATGGATGAAGAGATTGAAACCTTCGAGCAGGAAAGCGAAGTGCCGGCAGGCAGCCTGGCGATGGTCGGCGACTCGCTGCCGGCGTTCGGTATCGTCGCCGCGGTGATGGGCGTGGTGCACGCGCTGGCCTCGGCCGACCGGCCGGCGGCGGAGCTGGGGGCGCTGATCGCCAATGCGATGGTGGGGACGTTCCTCGGGATCTTGCTGGCCTACGGGTTTATTTCTCCGCTTGCCACCCTGCTGCGGCAAAAGAGCGCGGAGAACGTCAAAATGATGCAGTGCATCAAGGTCACGCTGCTCTCCAGTCTGAACGGCTACGCGCCGCAAATCGCCGTCGAATTCGGCCGTAAAACCCTGTACGCCACGGAGCGTCCGTCCTTTGTGGAGCTGGAAGAGCATGTGCGTCAGGTGCGGGCGCCGGCGCAGCAGGCAGCGGAAGATGAGCAGGCATGAAGCAGAATCATCCGGTCGTTCTGGTTCGCAAACGCAAGGCGCATCATAACGCGCATCACGGCGGCTCCTGGAAGATTGCCTACGCCGATTTTATGACGGCGATGATGGCGTTCTTTCTGGTGATGTGGCTGCTGGCTATCGCCAGTCCGCAGGAACTGACGCAAATTGCCGAGTATTTCCGTACGCCGCTGAAAGTGGCCCTGACCGGCGGCAACAAGAGCAGCGCCGAAAGCAGCCCGATTCCCGGCGGCGGTGACGATCCCACCCAGCAGGACGGGTTGGTGAAAAAGCAGACGGATGCCGAGCAACAGGCGGAGGCGCGACGGTTCAACAAGCTGCGCGAGCGATTGGATCAACTGATTGAGTCCGACCCGCGCCTGCGGGAACTGCGGCCGCATCTGCTGATTAACCTGATGGATGAGGGGCTGCGCATTCAGATTATCGACGGCAAGAACCGGCCGATGTTCAAAACCGGCAGCGCGCAGGTGGAGGACCATATGCGCGATATTTTGCGGGCCATTGCGCCAATTCTGAATGATTTACCCAATAAAATCAGCCTGTCGGGCCATACCGACGACCTGCCTTACGCCACCGGTGAGCGCTATTACAGCAACTGGGAGCTGTCTGCCGACCGCGCCAATGCCTCACGACGCGAGCTGATTGCCGGCGGGCTGGCGGAAGGCAAAGTGCTGCGGGTGGTGGGCATGGCCGCCACCATGAGTCTGAAGCAGCGCGGGGCGGATGATTCGATGAACCGTCGCATCACGATTCTGGTGCTGAACAAACAAACGCAGCAGGGGATCGAACATGAAAACGCGAAAAGCGAGGCAACGGAAATCAGTCAGCCGTTGGCGCTGAAGCAACTGGCGCCGCAGCCTGCCGCACCGTCTTCTCCGGTTTCAGCCGAGGCGGCGACGCAGACGCCGCAGCCAGGGGAGGCGGCGGCTCTGCCGTCAGCGACGGACGTTTCAACCTCGTCGGCGCCACCGCCGGAGGGACCGACGACGGCCATCCCGCCGGCGCCGGCGGCAGGCCCATCGACTAACCCACAGCGTCTCACAGTAGAGGTGATCCCGTGAGTATGGATATTAGCGCTTTTTATCAGACTTTTTTTGATGAGGCAGATGAACTGCTGGCCGATATGGAGCAGCACCTGCTGGAACTGGATCCGCTGGCGCCGGACATTGAACCGCTGAACGCCATTTTCCGCGCGGCCCATTCGATTAAAGGCGGGGCGGCCACCTTCGGTTTTACCATCCTGCAGGAAACCACCCATCTGTTGGAAAACCTGCTGGACAGCGCGCGGCGCCAGGAAATGAGCCTGAGCACCGAGATTATCAACCTGTTTCTGGAAACCAAAGACATTATGCAGGAGCAACTGGACGCCTATAAAACGTCACAACAACCCGATGCCGACAGCTTTGCCTACATCTGTCAGGCGCTGCGGCAGTTGGCGCTGGAAGCGCAACAGGACGCTCCCGCGCTGCCGGCTGCCGCGGCCGCAGAGGCTGAAGCAGCCGTAGAGGCGTCGCCGCCGCCAGCAGCTGCCGGCAACGGCGGACTGCATATCTCTCTGACCGACCTGAAACCGAACGAAATACCGCTGCTGCTGGAAGAGCTGGGCAATCTCGGCGAAGTGCACAATCCGCAGCAGAGCGACAGCAGCCTGTCGGTGACGCTGCTGACGTCGGTCAGCGCAGAGGATATCAGCGCGGTGCTCTGTTTTGTGCTGGAGCCGGAACAGATCGCGTTTGCCGCCGCCGAGGCTGCAGAGACTTCAGAGGCCGTAACGACAGCGGAACCGACCGCGCCGGCGCCGCACGTCGCCGCGCCGGCGGCTGCGGCTGCGGAAGCGCCAAAGCCGCGCAGCAAAGCGACAACGGAGTCCAGCAGTATTCGCGTGGCGGTGGAAAAGGTGGATCAGCTGATCAACCTGGTCGGCGAGCTGGTGATCACCCAGTCGATGCTGGCGCAGCGTTCCGGCACGCTGGACCCGGTAGCCCACGGCGACCTGCTCAACAGCATGAGCCAGCTGGAGCGCAACGCGCGCGATCTGCAGGAGTCGGTGATGTCGATCCGCATGATGCCGATGGAGTACGTGTTCAGCCGCTTCCCGCGGCTGGTGCGGGATCTGGCCGGCAAACTGAATAAACGGGTGGAGTTAACCCTGCAGGGCAGTTCCACCGAACTGGATAAGAGCCTGATAGAGCGCATTATCGACCCGCTGACCCACCTGGTGCGCAACAGCCTGGACCACGGGATTGAAGATCCGCAGGCGCGCCTGGCGGCGGGCAAGCCGGAGGTCGGCAACCTGATCCTGTCGGCGGAGCATCAGGGCGGCAATATCTGCATTGAGGTGACCGACGACGGCGCCGGGCTGAATCGGGAGAAGATCCTGGCCAAGGCGGCCGCGCAGGGGCTGGCGGTCAGCGACAGCATGAGCGACGAAGAGGTGGGCATGCTGATCTTCGCGCCGGGCTTTTCCACCGCTGAGCAGGTGACCGACGTCTCCGGCCGCGGCGTCGGCATGGATGTGGTGAAAAGAAATATTCAGGAGATGGGCGGCCATGTGGAAATCCATTCGCAGGCGTCCAAGGGCACCTCGATTCGTATTTTGCTGCCGCTGACGCTGGCGATCCTGGACGGCATGTCGGTCAAGGTCAATGAAGAGGTCTTTATCCTGCCGCTGAACGCGGTGATGGAGTCGCTGCAGCCGCAGGCGGAAGACCTGCATCCGCTGGCCGGCGGTGAGCGGGTGCTGCAGGTGCGCGGCGAATATCTGCCGCTGGTCGAGCTGTACCGCATCTTCGACGTCGCCGGGGCGAAAACCGAAGCGACGCAGGGCATCGTGGTGATCCTGCAAAGCGCCGGCCGGCGCTACGCGCTGCTGGTGGATCAGCTAATTGGCCAGCATCAGGTGGTGGTGAAAAACCTGGAAAGCAATTACCGCAAGGTGCCGGGGATTTCCGCAGCGACCATTCTGGGCGACGGCAGCGTGGCGCTGATCGTCGATGTGTCGGCGCTGCAGACGCTGAACCGTGAAAAACTGCTGCCAGACGCGGCGGCGTAATTCGATAACCGACTTTGGATAGGGCATGAATATGGCTGGATTGGCAACCGTCAGCAAAATGGCTGGCGAAACCGTAGGACAGGAGTTCCTGATTTTTACGCTGGGTAATGAAGAGTACGGCATCGATATTCTGAAAGTGCAGGAGATCCGCGGTTACGACCAGGTAACGCGCATCGCCAATACGCCGGCGTTTATTAAAGGGGTCACCAACCTGCGCGGCGTGATCGTGCCGATTATCGATCTGCGGGTGAAGTTTGCCCAGCAGGATGTGTCTTACGATGAGAACACCGTGGTGATCGTGCTTAACCTCAGCCAGCGGGTGGTGGGCATTGTGGTGGACGGCGTGTCCGACGTGCTGTCGCTGACCGCCGAGCAGATCCGTCCGGCGCCGGAGTTTGCCGTTACGCTGGCGACCGAATACCTGACCGGGCTAGGGGCGTTGGGCGAACGGATGCTGATTCTGGTGGATATTGAAAAGCTGCTGAGCAGCGAAGAGATGTCGCTGGTCGACAGCGTGGTGAAAAGCGCCTGAGCCGGGCCGCCGCTGCGCCGGCGCGGCGGCGGACAGCTCACACAAAATAGTTACCCGCAACCATAAAGTTCTCTTTAGTACCGCCGATAACCCAGACAGATAACGTTTTGGGATTTTTCCGAGTGGCATTCCAAGAAGGGGACACATGTTTAATCGTATGAAAGTCGTGACCAGCCTGCTGTTGGTGCTGGTGTTGTTTGGTGCGTTGCAGCTGATCTCCGGCGGGCTGTTCTTCTCCTCGCTCAAGAGTGATAAAGAAAACTTCACCGTATTGCAGACCATCCGACAGCAGCAGTCGGAGCTGAACGGCAGCTGGGTGAGCCTGCTGCAGGCCCGCAACACGCTGAACCGCGCGGGCATTCGTTACATGATGGACGCTAATAAAATCGGCAGCGGCGCCAGCGTGCAGGACCTGCTGGCATCGGCCCGCAGCGCGCTTGACGACGCGCAGCAGCGCTATGCCGCGTACGAAAAAGTCCCGCTTGGCGAGCGCCAGGACCGGCAGGATGCGGAAAAGCTGAAACAGCAGTATGGCGTGTTATACGGCGCGCTGTCGGAACTGATCCAACTGCTGGACGACGGCAAGATCAACGCCTTCTTTGACCAGCCGACCCAAAGCTATCAGGACGCCTTCGAACAGGTTTATGTCGCATACCTGCTGAAAAACGGCGAGCTGTACCACGATGCGGTGGAAGCGAGCGAGCATTCCTACAGTTCGGCGATCTGGACGCTGGCAAGCGTGCTGGTGGTGGTGCTGGCGGCGATCGTGCTGGTGTGGACCGGCATTCACCATATTTTGGTGCGCCCGCTCAATCGCATTATCGAACATATCAAACACATTGCCGCCGGCGATCTGACCCAGTCGATCGACGTCAGCAGCCGCAATGAAATGGGCGTGCTGGCCGCCAGCCTGCAGCATATGCAGGCGGAGCTGACCAACACCGTCAGCGGCGTGCGCCAGGGCGCGGACGCCATCTACAGCGGCGCGTCGGAAATTGCCGCCGGCAATAACGATCTCTCCTCCCGCACCGAGCAGCAGGCGGCCTCGCTGGAAGAAACCGCCGCCAGCATGGAGCAACTGACCGCCACGGTGAAACAGAATGCGGAAAATGCGCGTCAGGCCAGCCAGCTGGCGCTGAGCGCTTCCGAAACCGCACAGAAGGGCGGCAAGGTGGTGGCCGACGTGGTGCAGACCATGCACGACATCGCCGGCAGTTCGCAGAAAATCGCCGATATTACCGGCGTTATCGACGGCATTGCTTTCCAGACCAACATTCTGGCGCTTAACGCGGCGGTAGAGGCGGCGCGCGCCGGTGAACAGGGGCGCGGTTTCGCGGTGGTCGCCGGTGAAGTCCGCAACCTGGCGCAGCGCAGCGCGCAGGCGGCGAAAGAGATCAAAGGGCTGATTGACGACTCGGTCAGCCGCGTCGATATGGGTTCGGTGCTGGTGGAAAGCGCCGGCGAAACCATGGGCGATATCGTCAACGCGGTGACGCGCGTCACCGACATCATGGGGGAAATCGCCTCCGCGTCCGATGAGCAGAGCCGCGGTATCGACCAGGTCGGCCAGGCGGTGGCGGAGATGGACCGCGTGACGCAGCAGAACGCCTCGCTGGTGGAAGAGTCGGCCTCTGCGGCCGCGGCGCTGGAGGAACAGGTCAGCCTGCTGACGCGCTCCGTCGCGGTATTCCGCCTGCGGGACAGCGGGCAGCAAGCTTTCAGCGCACCGGTTATCAGCAAACCGGCGGCCCCGAGCATCGCGCCGCGTAAAGCCAGCGCCGGTGAGATGCAGGATAACTGGGAAACGTTCTGACTCTGCGATCCGCTGGCCGCCGCGTGCTGCAGCGCGGCGGCCAGCGGGGAGAGCGCCTCTGTTCCGTCGTCGGACGGATGCAAGGAGATTCATCGTGTTTAACCGAGTCCGTATTTCCATCAGCCTGTATCTGCTGATGTTCTGTTTTTGTCTGATGCAGCTGATCAGCACCGGCCTGTCGTTCAGCGCCTTTCGCGCCGACAGCCGCAGCTTTACGGCAATCACGCAGGGGAGCCAGCAGCGCGACGCGCTGACGATGAGCCGGGTTGCGCTGCTGCAGGCGCGCAATAGCCTGAACCGCGCCGGTACCCGCACGGCGCTGCGGCTGCCGGCGGAGCAGGTGAACGCCCTGCTGGAGGACGCCCGCCGTTCACTGCAGAGCGCCGAGCGGGATTTCAGACGGTTTCAGACGCTGGCGCCTGCCGGCGAGCGGGCGCGCAGCCTGACGCTGCGCTACCAACAGCTGCACGCTGCGCTGCTGGAACTGAGCGGTTTTCTGGCGAGCGGCGACCTGCAGGCGTTTATGGATCAGCCCACGCAGCAGATCCAGACGCAGTTTGAAACGGAACTGACCCACTATCTGCAGCGGCTGAGCGGCGAGATGACGCAGGCGCAGCAGACCAATCAGCGGGCCTATACCCTGGGCAGCTGGATGCTGACGGGGGCGGTGCTGATGCTGTTCGTCGTTGCCGGCTGCGCGATCTGGTGGCAGCAAAGCGTGCTGCTGGGGCCGCTGAAGAGCATGCGCCGTCACTTTGAGCGCATCGCCGCCGGCGATCTGGCGACGCCGGTGGTGGTGACGGGCAACAATGAAATCAGCGCGTTATTCGCCGGGCTGCGGCAGATGCAGCAGTCGCTGACCCACACCGTCGGCGCGGTGCAGGACGGGACGGAGGCCATGCTGATCGGCCTGCAGGAGATTGCGGAGGGCAATAACGACCTCTCCTCCCGGACCGAACAGCAGGCCGCCTCGCTGGAAGAAACCGCCGCCAGCATGGAGCAGCTGACCTCCACGGTGAAGCAGAATGCCGACAATGCGCGCCAGGCCACGCAGCTGGCGCGCGACGCCTCGGCCATTGCCGCCAAAGGCGGCGAGCTGGCGGGCGAGGTGGTTAACACCATGCACGCCATCGCCAGCAGTTCGCAGAAGATCGGCGCCATTACCGGCGTGATCGACGGCATCGCCTTCCAGACCAACATTCTGGCGCTTAACGCGGCGGTGGAGGCGGCGCGCGCCGGTGAGCAGGGACGCGGCTTCGCCGTGGTGGCCGGCGAAGTGCGCAGTCTGGCGCAGCGCAGCGCGCAGGCGGCAAAAGAGATTAAAGGCCTGATCGATGAATCGGTCGGGCGGGTGCGGCAGGGTTCGACGCTGGTGGAACATTCCGGCGACACCATGCAGGACATCGTACGTTCGGTGACGCGGGTCACCGACATCATGGGAGAAATCGCCTCCGCGTCCGATGAGCAAAGCCGCGGTATTGAACAGGTGACGCAGGCGGTAACGCAGATGGATCAGGTGACGCAACAGAACGCGGCGCTGGTGGTACAGGCTGCCTCTGCCGCCAGCGGGCTGGAGGAGCAGGCGATCGCCCTGGCTGATGCGGTGTCGGTATTCCGCCTGGCGGACGCACATGCCGGCGCGTCGCCTTCAGATCGTTTACACAGGCACAAGGAGACGCCAGATTGTCAAACATCATAATACAGGCCTATTTCCCGGGTAAGGCGCAATGAAGCCCTTACCCCACGGCGCGGCGACGCCGCTGGTGCAGATGGCGCAACGCCTGCCGCTGTCCGACGTGCATTTTCGCCGTATCAGTCAGCTGATTTATCAGCGCGCCGGCATCGTGCTGGCGGAGCATAAGCGGGAGATGGTCTACAACCGCCTGGTGCGCCGCCTGCGTCTGCTGGGCATCAATGACTTCGGCAGTTACCTGGCGCAGCTGGAGAGCGACGTTAACAGCGCCGAATGGCAGGCGTTTATCAATGCGCTGACCACCAACCTGACGGCGTTTTTCCGCGAGGCGCACCACTTCCCGATCCTGGCCGAACATGCCCGTTCACGGCCGAACGGCTACAGCGTCTGGAGCACCGCCGCCTCAACCGGCGAAGAGCCGTATTCCATCGCCATCACCCTCAGTGAAACGCTGGGGCAGCGGGGCGGCGGTTTTCAGGTCTGGGCCAGCGATATCGATACGCAGGTGCTGGAGAAGGCGCAGGCGGGCATCTATCGGCAGGAGGATCTGCGCACGCTGACGACGGGACAGCTGCAGCGCTACTTTTTACGCGGCACCGGGCCGCATCAGGGGCTGGTGCGCATCCGGCCGGAGCTGGCGGCGCAGGTGCATTTCCAGCCGCTGAACCTGCTGGCGCCGCAGTGGGATCTGCCGGGGCAGTTCGACGCCATCTTTTGCCGCAACGTGATGATCTATTTCGATAAGGCGACGCAGGAAAAGATCCTGCGTCGGTTTGTTCCCCTACTGAAGCCGGGCGGGCTGATGTTTGCCGGTCATTCCGAAAACTTCAGCCAGATTAGCCGGGATTTCTACTTGCGCGGGCAGACCGTGTATGGCCTGACCAAGGAGAGGTAATGAGTAAAATCAGAGTGTTAAGCGTAGATGATTCTGCCCTGATGCGGCAGCTGATGTGTGAAATCGTCAATAGCCACGCGGATATGGAGATGGTGGCGACCGCGCCGGACCCGTTGGTGGCGCGCGATCTTATCAAAAAATTCAATCCGCAGGTGCTGACGCTGGACGTCGAAATGCCGCGCATGGACGGGCTGGAGTTTCTTGAAAAACTGATGCGTCTGCGGCCGATGCCGGTGGTGATGGTGTCGTCACTGACCGGTAAAGGCTCGGAGATTACCCTGCGGGCGCTGGAGCTGGGGGCGGTTGACTTCGTCACCAAGCCGCAGCTGGGCATCCGTGAGGGCATGCTGGCGTACAGCGAGCTGATCGCCGAAAAGATCCGCACCGCCGCCCGTGCGCGCCTGCCGTCGCGTACGCGCGCCGCCGCGCCGGCGATCCTCAGCCATACGCCGCTGCTCAGCAGCGAAAAGCTGATCGCCATCGGCGCCTCCACCGGCGGCACCGAAGCGATTCGCCAGGTGCTGCAGCCGCTGCCGGCCACCAGCCCGGCGCTGCTGATCACGCAGCATATGCCGCCGGGCTTCACCCGTTCCTTTGCCGAACGCCTGAACAAACTGTGCCAGATCACGGTGAAAGAGGCGCAGGACGGCGAGCGGGTGCTGCCGGGGCACGCTTACATCGCGCCGGGTGATCGCCACCTGGAGCTGACGCGCAGCGGCGCCAACTATCAGGTGAAGCTGCATGACGGGCCGCCGGTCAACCGGCACCGGCCGGCGGTGGACGTGCTGTTCCGTTCGGTGGCGAAGTTTGCCGGACGCAATGCGGTCGGGGTGATCCTGACCGGTATGGGCAACGACGGCGCGGCCGGCATGCTGGAGATGCACCGCGCCGGCGCCTATACCCTGGCGCAGGATGAAGCCAGCTGCGTGGTGTTCGGCATGCCGCGCGAGGCGATCGCCGGCGGCGGCGTCAGCGAGGTGGTGGAACTGGAACGGATGAGCCAGCGCATGCTGGCGCAAATCGCCGGGGGGCAGGCGCTGCGTATCTGACGCCCCGCATGAATTTAGCCGACGTCGTCGGAAGTTCCGGCGGCGCGGCCGTTGCTGCAATTGGCCCAATAATGGGCATCAAACCTTAGGACTAACTATGGCAGATAAAAATCTCAGATTCCTCGTGGTGGACGACTTCTCAACCATGCGTCGCATCGTCAGGAACTTACTGAAAGAGTTGGGCTTCAATAATGTGGAAGAGGCCGAGGACGGCGCCGACGCGCTGGCTAAACTGCAGGCCGGCGGTTTTGACTTTGTGGTCTCCGACTGGAATATGCCGAATATGGACGGCCTGGAGCTGCTGCAGGCGATCCGCGCCGACGGCCAGCTGGCGACGCTGCCGGTGCTGATGGTGACCGCCGAAGCCAAGAAAGAGAACATCATCGCGGCGGCGCAGGCCGGCGCCAGCGGCTACGTGGTGAAGCCGTTCACGGCGGCGACGCTGGAAGAGAAGCTCAATAAGATCTTTGAAAAACTGGGCATGTAAGGAGAAAGCGCCATGACAAATATTCCGATGCCTGCCAGCGACGCGGCGAGCGCGGGGGAAATTATCGCCCGTATCGGCCAGCTGACGCGGATGCTGCGCGACAGTATGCGCGAGCTGGGGCTTGACCAGGCCATTGCCCAGGCGGCGGAGGCGATACCGGATGCGCGCGACCGGCTGGACTATGTCGTGACCATGACGGCGCAGGCAGCGGAACGCGCCCTGAACTGCGTCGAAGCGGCGCAGCCGCGTCAGGCGGCGCTGGAAACGGGCGCTGCGGCGCTTCAGACGCGCTGGGATGCGTGGTTCGCCGACCCGATCGAGCTGGCGGATGCGCGCGTGCTGGTGAGCGATACCCGCCAGTACCTGGCGCAGGTGCCTGAGCACACCGCCTTTACTAACGCGCAGCTGCTGGAAATCATGATGGCGCAGGATTTCCAGGACCTGACCGGGCAGGTGATCAAACGCATGATGACCGTGGTGCAGGAGATCGAAAAGCAGCTGCTGATGGTGCTGATGGAGAATATTCCGGAACAGCCGGCGAAAGAGAAGCGGCCAAATGACAGCCTGCTCAACGGCCCGCAGCTCGATCAAAACGGCGTCGGCGTTATCGCCAATCAGGAGCAGGTGGACGACCTGCTCGACAGCCTCGGTTTCTGAGCGACACCGGGCGCGGGTCACCGCGTCCGGTGATATTTTTGCGAAACGTTGCGCATCCTGCAAAGTATATAGCATTGCTATATACATGAGGTTGATTATAATTTAACCCATAACGCCAGGAGGTGAAAAATGACTATCGGTTCCGTTTTTACCAATAATCGCTCGCAGGCGGTACGTTTGCCGGCAGAGGCGCGTTTTCCTGATTCGGTGTCGAAAGTGACGGTGCGCGTGGTGGGTAAAGAGCGCGTTCTGGCCCCGGTGGAAAATACCTGGGACAGCTTTTTTGACCAGGAGAGCCTGTCTGGTGATGATTTTCTGAATGAAAGAGCCGCGCAGTATCAGGCTGAGCGGGAAAGTTTTGAATGATCACGCATATGCTGGATACCAATATTGTCATCTATGTGATCAAGCGTCGACCGCGTGAAGTGCTGGCGGTATTTAATCAGCACGCGGGAAAAATGGCGATATCTGCCGTGACCTATGGTGAGCTTGTACACGGCGTGGAAAAGAGCGCCAGGCAGGTTGAGAATCTGCGCGTCGTCGAGGATTTTGTTTCCCGGCTGGACGTTTTGCCCTACACCGACAAGGCGGCTGCACACTACGGCAATATTCGCGCCGATCTTGAACGTAAAGGCACGCCGATTGGGGTTAACGACCTGCATATCGCCGGCCATGCCCGCAGTGAAGGCTTGGTATTGGTCAGCAATAATTTGCGCGAGTTTGCCCGCATCGACGGTCTGAGGCTGGAAAACTGGTTGTCATCACCAATCATTCCGCCATCTCGTCCCTCATCCTCGAAATAACTCATCTTTTCCCACGCTGTTCCATCAATAAACTCCGCGTTTTTTTGTCATGCTGATCGCCATTTTATTCCTTCCCGGCACGGTGAGCAGACGGTGGCTGAAGAGAGCGATCTGGAAAAAAGCGAGGCCCCCACGCCCCACCGGTTGGAGAAGGCGCGGAAAGAGGGGCAGATCCCGCGTTCGCGCGAACTGACCTCGATGCTGATGCTGATCGCCGGGCTGGCGTGTCTGTGGCTGGGGGGCAGCAATATGGCCCGGGAGCTGTCGCAGATGCTGGCCGGCGGGCTGCATTTCGACCACGGCATGGTGAATAACGACCGACAGATGCTGCGCCAACTGGGCACGCTGCTGCGTCAGGCGGTCTGGGCGCTGTTGCCGGTGCTGGCGGGGCTGGTGCTGGTGGCGCTGACCGCGCCGATGCTGCTGGGCGGACTGCTGTTCAGCGCCAAATCGCTCAAGTTCGATCTCAAACGGCTGAACCCGCTGTCCGGTCTGAAACGCATCTTTTCCAGCCAGGTGCTGGCGGAGCTGCTCAAGGGCGTGCTCAAGGCGCTGCTGGTGGGCTGGGTGACCGGTCTGTATCTGTGGCACAACTGGGCGGCGATGCTGCATCTGGTGACGCAGCAGCCGCTGGATGCGATGGGCAATGCGCTGCAGATGGTGGTGTTCTGCGGGCTGCTGGTGGTGCTTGGCCTGGTGCCGATGGTGGCGTTCGACGTGTTTTATCAGCTGTGGAGCCACTTCAAAAAACTGAAGATGACCAAACAGGATATCCGCGACGAGTTCAAGGAGCAGGAGGGGGACCCGCACGTGAAGGGGCGGATCCGCCAGCAGCAGCGGGCCGCCGCCCGTCGCCGCATGATGGCGGACGTGCCGAAGGCGGACGTGATTGTCACCAACCCGACGCACTACGCGGTGGCGCTGCAGTACAACGATAAGAAGATGAGCGCGCCGAAGGTGCTGGCGAAAGGCGCCGGCGACATAGCGCTGCGCATCCGCGAACTGGCGGGAGAGCACCGCATACCGCTGCTGGAAGCGCCGCCGCTGGCGCGGGCGCTGTACCGTCACAGCGAGATTGGCCAACATATTCCCACCACCCTGTACGCCGCGGTCGCCGAAGTGCTGGCCTGGGTGTATCAGCTGCGCCGCTGGCAGCGGGAAGGGGGGCTGATCCCGAAAAAACCTGAACATTTACCGGTGCCGGACGCACTGGACTTTGCTGGAGAAAGTAACGCTGATGGCTAATTTGGCCTCCCTGCTTCGTTTGCCGGGGAATTTTAAAGATACGCAGTGGCAGGTGCTCGCCGGCCCGGTGCTGATTCTGCTGATTCTGTCGATGATGGTGCTGCCGCTGCCGTCGTTTATTCTCGATCTGCTGTTCACCTTCAATATCGCGCTGTCGATTATGGTGCTGCTGGTGGCGATGTTCACCCAGCGGACACTGGAGTTCGCCGCCTTTCCCACCATTTTGCTGTTCTCAACCCTGCTGCGCCTGTCGCTTAACGTGGCCTCGACCCGCATCATCCTGATGGAGGGGCATACCGGCTCCGCGGCGGCGGGGCGGGTGGTGGAAGCCTTCGGCCACTTCCTGGTCGGCGGCAACTTCGCCATCGGCATCGTGGTGTTTATCATTCTGGTGCTGATTAACTTTATGGTGATCACCAAGGGGGCCGGGCGTATTGCCGAAGTCGGCGCGCGCTTTGTGCTGGACGGCATGCCGGGCAAACAGATGGCGATCGACGCCGATCTGAACGCCGGGCTGATTGGCGAAGAAGAGGCGAAAAAACGCCGCGCCGAGGTGACGCAGGAGGCGGACTTCTACGGTTCAATGGACGGCGCCAGTAAATTTGTGCGCGGCGATGCGATTGCCGGCCTGATGATTATGGTGCTGAACGTGGTCGGCGGCCTGCTGGTCGGCGTGGCGCAGCACGGCATGCCGCTGGGGGCGGCGGCGGAAAGCTACACGCTGCTGACCATCGGCGACGGGCTGGTGGCGCAGATCCCGGCGCTGGTGATCTCTACCGCTGCGGGGGTGATCGTCACCCGGGTGGCGACCGATCAGGATGTCGGCGAGCAGATGGTCGGCCAGCTGTTCAATAACCCGCGCGTTATGCTGCTCAGCGCCGGGGTGCTGGGGTTGCTGGGGCTGGTGCCGGGGATGCCGAACCTGGTGTTCCTGCTGTTTACCGCCGGACTGCTGGGGCTGGCCTGGTGGCTGCGCGGTCGCGAACAGCAGGCGCCGCGCCAGCCGGAAACGCCGGCCGCGACGCAGGATAATCCGCAGGCGCTGGAGGCCAGCTGGTCAGACGTTCAGCTGGAAGATCCGCTGGGGATGGAGGTGGGCTACCGGCTGATCCCCATGGTGGACTTCCAGCAGGATGGCGAACTGCTGGGGCGTATCCGCAGCATCCGTAAAAAATTCGCCCAGGAAATGGGCTATCTGCCGCCGGTGGTGCATATCCGCGACAACCTTGAGCTGCCGCCGGCCCGCTATCGCATTCTGATGAAAGGGGTGGAGATCGGCAGCGGCGAGGCGCATCCGGGGCGCTGGCTGGCGATTAATCCCGGCAACGCGGCGGGCGAGCTGCCCGGCGAGAAAACCGTCGATCCGGCCTTCGGTCTCGAGGCGGTGTGGATCGACAGCGCACTGCGTGAGCAGGCGCAGATTCAGGGCTTTACGGTGGTGGAGGCCAGCACCGTGGTGGCGACCCACCTCAATCATCTGATCGGCCAATTCGCCAGCGAGCTGTTCGGCCGTCAGGAAACGCAGCAACTGCTGGACCGCGTAACCCAGGATATGCCGAAGCTGACCGAGGACTTCGTGCCCGGCGTGGTATCGCTGACCACGCTGCACAAGGTGCTGCAAAACCTGCTGGCGGAACGCATTTCGATTCGCGATATGCGCACCATTATTGAAACGCTGGTGGAGCACGCGCCGACGCAGAGCGACCCGTATGAGCTGACCGCCGCGGTGCGCGTTGCGCTGGGACGGGCGATCACCCAGCAGTGGTTCCCGGGCAACGGCGAAATACAGGTGATTGGCCTGGATACCCAGCTGGAACGCCTGCTGCTGCAGGCGCTGCAGAACGGCGGCGGGCTGGAGCCGGGGCTGGCCGAACGGCTGCTGGAACAGGCGCAGCAGGCGCTGCAGCGTCAGGAGATGCTCAGCGCGCCGCCGGTGCTGCTGGTCAACCACGCGCTGCGGCCGCTGCTGTCGCGCTTCCTGCGCCGCAGTCTGCCGCAGCTGGTAGTGCTGTCGAATCTGGAGATCAATGATGAGCGCCAGATCCGCATGACCGCCACCATCGGTGCCGCCTGATGATGCGCCTGTGGCTGCTGCTGTTACTGTGCGGCGCGCCGGCGGCGCAGGCGGTTTCCGGCTCCTGGGCGGCCGATGCGCTGGGGGCGACGTTGAGCCACGGCGGCATCAGCGCGCAGTCGTCCGCGCTGCGGCCGCCGAATGCGCTGCCGGACGATCGGGCGCGCATCGTCAGCGTCAGCTGGCGCTATTTGCTGACGTCGCCGCCGCCGGCCGGTTTGCAGGTGCAGCTGTGCATGCCGGGGCGCTGCGTAGCGCTGGCGGGCGCCAGCGGTACCACGCAGGCGTTTGCCGGCGCGCCGGCGGCCAGCGAGCTGCGCTTTGGCTATGTGGTGCAGACGCGCGGCGCGCTGTTTCCCCCGCTGCGGGTGCTCAGCAATCAGGTGATCGTCAATTACCAATAGTTCCGCAGCCAATCCATCCGGTTCATCATATCCCTGGAGCAGGGGAGCGCGCTGCCGGGTTGAGGGATATCCCTCATTTACAGGTGAGTTCAACCTTCTATAGTTAGATGGTCAATCCATACAGCACCGGAGGCAACCATGGCAAACGTACAAGCTGGCAATAAACACCCGACCCCAGATCCCGCAGAGGACAATGCGTTCTTCCCCTCGCCCTATTCACTAAGCCAGTTTACTTCGCCTAAATCTGACCTGAGCGATGCAAATTATCTTGAACCCTATACCGGCGGTCGCTGGAAGATCCTGGTGGTTGGCGCAGATGAACGCTATCTGCTTACGGATAATGGCACCATGTTTTCGACGGGAAACCACCCAGTGGAAACGCTTCTGCCGATGTATCATCTGGACAAAGCCGGTTTTTCTTTCGATATCGCTACGCTTTCCGGCAACCCGGTTAAATTTGAGTACTGGGCGATGCCATCGGAAGACGAAGAAGTAAAGGGATTGTTCGCCAAATATCGTGATCAGTTCAAGGAGCCTCTGAAGCTTGCAGACGTTGTAGAAAAAGCGCTTGGCGATGATTCAGACTATATCGGGGTGTTTATTCCTGGAGGGCATGGCGCCTTGATCGGTCTGCCTGAAAGCCGGGAGATGAAAGCCGTCCTTGAATGGGCTGTTGCACATGACAAGTTTATAATCTCGCTCTGCCACGGGCCGGCGGCCTTCCTTTCTGTTGGCAACAACCCAAACTTTTCAGGTTACAAGATCTGTGCCTTCCCTGATGCTCTCGACGCCCAGACCCCGGACATTGGCTACATGCCCGGTCATCTGACGTGGAAGTTCGGAGAAAAGCTGAAAGCACTTGGCTTCGACATTGTGAATACGGATATTTCAGGTGCCACGCATCAGGATCGGAAGATGCTGACGGGTGATAGCCCTCTGGCTGGGAACAATCTTGGAAAGCTGGCGGCCAAAGCCCTGCTTGACGAGGTTGGCAAAAAGTAAAATCTATGCCGGTAGACGACGCGATTCGAGCTGCAATGATTATTGAAGGCTGCCATAGTCTGGCAGCCGTTCAAGACGCAGTTCGCACTTTCTCAAAACCGTACGGTTATGATCGCTATGTACTGTACTCCGCCAGCTCAATGAGCGATGAAATTGTAGAGCGTATCTACTGGGTAGAAGGGGAGTGGTTTGGCGATGGCGAGGCCATCGATGCTACGACCTACATTCGCCGTTGCCCGGTGACACGACATATTTTGGCGGTGGACGCGCCTTTTTTCTGGACCAAAGTTTCAGATAAACGGGGAGAGCGGTATCGCGTCGTTCGCAAACCTCAAGGGCCAGGTATCCATGGTCTGCAAATCCCGGTCTTCGGACCACACGGATTGGCAGGTGCCATGAGCCTTGGCGGAGAAAGAATCGATGCCTCTTCTAAGGCCCGTCTATCACTACATGTAGTGGCAACATCCGCTTTTTTCTCGGCCCGGAGGTTGATGGACTTGCCCATGGGAGAGGAAAGTAGGCAGCTTTCAAAACGCGAATGTGAGGTCCTGGCATGGACGGCTGTCGGCAGGCGACAGGCTGACATTGCAGCCACTCTCGGGCTATCCATACGCACGGTAGAAAACCACCTCCGTCGAGCCCGTCACCGTCTTGGTGTGGCAACCACCGCCGAAGCCGTCAGAATGGCGATTCGTAACGGTGACATCGAGGGGTGAGCCGCTTCGGGCATCCGCCGTCTTCCGATTTCCACGCCAAAGTCAGCGAGCAGGACGGGGAGTTGATTCGCGACAGCAAACTGTTTCCGGACGGCCGCCGCCGTATTCTGACGAAGTCGTAACCAACGGGTATATCTAAGAGGGCTGCCGTTTGGTCTCGCCGCGTCAGGTTATATCGTGGCCGGCTTCGGGTTGGCGTGCTGTTTAGCCTCTGCGCCGCGCTGGGGGCGCTGTGCGTCTGGAGTCCGCTGGCGAAGGTTCCCTGACGGCGCAGGGTTACACGCCGATTTTACGCCCCAGCAGGCTGCCGCCGCGCGACTGGCCGTCCGGGCCGTACAGGGTTTTATTCTGTTTGTTCAGTACCGCCAGCGCCTGCGCGTTATGCTCGATATGGCGGCCCAGCAGCAGACCGTTGTGCTGGTTTTGCTCACGCAGCCGCTGGCTCAGCTGCTGCACCTGTCGCCAGCGCGCCGCCAGCGCGTCGTGGCCGGCATAGGGCGCTTTCAGGCCGCCGCTTTCCAGCCGTTGCCGCTGCTGTTCCTGATGGCTGACCGTCGCCAGCAGCTGGTTTTTGTTATCGGTGACGCGCTGCAGCGCCGGCCCCGGCAGGCGGCTGGCGCACAGCAGGGCGTGTTCTTCCGCCAGCGTGCTCTCCAGCTCGCCGAGCGTTGCCAACAGCTTGTCCAGCTGCAGTGTCAGGCTTTCCATGGTGTTGATTTACCTTTTCTTCCCGGGTTTTTAGCGTGAACCAGAGGTCCACTGGCTGTCGTTTTGCATTTCCTGCAGCAGTGCGTCGGCGATTCTGCCGGCGTCCATGGTGAGATCGCCGCTGCGAATCGCCTGTTTGATCGCCTCTACCCGATTCATATCGATATCCTGGCTGCCGGGCTGCATCAGCTGCGCCTGCGCGTCGCTGAGTCTGACCTGCGTTGCGCTGTGGCCGTTTTCCGCCTGGGCGTTTTTACGCGCTTTCAACGGCGTTTCCGCCGCGGTGTCGCGGGGCTGCACGGCGGAAATTGCCTGCAGCCGCTGGGTGCGATCGATACTCATGTTTACTCTCCATCTACGTTGCCGCATGTGCGACGACGGAAGTCGTTATTGCTCTGGCCGCCCGGCAGAGGGCCGGCCGATGCCGTTGATAGTGTAACTATCGGCAGGCCGGCGTAAACCTTTATACCCAGCGTAATTCCTTTCCTCGCCGCCTTCCTGCAACGTGAATTATTTCGGCTATACAGGGTGAGGCGCCGACTTTCATAACGTAATGCGGATGTCGCCGTTCTCATCGACCGTGCCGCTGACGATCCGCCCGGAGGCCATGCGCACCCGCACGCTCTCATCGGCGGCGGCGTTATTCATCGCCTTGCCGTTGCCGCTGATGTTAAATCCTTCGCCCTGAACCCACACCTGCACCGGCTGGCCGGCCTTCACCCGCCAGGGGCGGCGCAGCATCGGGGCGGTCAGCGGCTGGCCGCGGCCGATATTGCGCAGGCTGACGGCGCCGAGGGCGCGGCGTTCGTCGCCGAGCGCGCGCGGCGGCAGCGTATCCAGCCGACCGCGCACGGTTTTAATGTCCGCCGCCGTCAACGCCTGGCCGCTGCGGATGGCGCGCGCGGCCACCAGATAGCGGCCGGTCGCCGCCACCTGCGTCTGAATAAAACGGCGCTCGTCGCCGCAGCGGGCGGAGAGGGTCACGGCGCCCCAGAGGCGGGCGCTTTGCGTCAGCGCCAGCTGCGGCGCAGCGCAGGACGGCCACTGCGTTGCCGGCGTACGCACCTCGACGCTGACCGTCACCGGGCTGCCGGCAAACTGCGCCTTGATAAAGCGTTCGACCTGGCCGCCGAAATCGTCGGCGCTGGCCGGTAACGCCGGCAGCAGCGCCAGCAGCATAACTCGTAATCGCAACCCCGACCTCCCGGTTCTTATCCGCGCCAACGCCGCCGCGGCGACCTGTCTGATGGGCGATAGTGTACCCGGAGTCCGTGCCGGCTAAGCGGGCAAATAGCGACGCATTTGACGTTTATTCTCACGATAGGTTGGCCATAGCGACGTTTATGCTGTCGGCTCCAAATTCTAACCTCGTGAGGGAGCATGCTCGACAAACTGGACGCCAGCCTGCGTTTCGGTCAGGAGGCGCTGAACCTGCGCGCACAGCGCCAGGAGATCCTGGCGGGCAATATCGCCAACGCCGACACGCCGGGTTATCAGGCCCGGGATATTGATTTCGCCAGCCAGCTGAACAAGGTGATGGCGCAGGGACGGCCCGGCGGCAGCGGCGTGGCGCTCAGCCTGACCTCGGCGCGCCATATTCCGGCGCAGAACCTGCAGCCGCCGCAGCTGGAGCTGCTGTACCGGGTGCCGGATCAGCCGGCGGGCGACGGCAACACGGTGGATATGGACCGCGAACGCACCAACTTTGCCGATAACAGCCTGAAATACCAAACCGATCTGACGCTGCTCACCGGTCAGATCAAAGGCATGATGTCGGTGATTCAAGGATAAGACGTATGTCACTACTGAACATTTTTGATATTTCCGGCTCGGCGCTGAGCGCGCAGTCGCAGCGGCTGAACGTCAGCGCCAGCAACATGGCCAACGCCGACAGCGTCACCGGGCCGGACGGTCAGCCGTACCGCGCCAAACAGGTGGTGTTTGAAGTGGCCGCCGCGGCCGGCCAGCCGACCGGCGGCGTACGCGTCGCGCAGGTGGTGGAGGATCCGGCGCCGGCGCGCATGATGTATCAGCCGGGCAACCCGCTGGCGGACGCCCGCGGCTACGTCAAGATGCCGAACGTCGACGTGGTCGGCGAAATGGTCAACACCATCTCGGCCTCGCGCAGCTACCAGGCCAACGTCGAGGTGCTGAACACCACCAAGTCGATGATGATGAAAACCCTTACGCTGGGTCAATAACCGGAGCTTTTATGGGCATTGCCGCAACCACCAATGAACCGCTGGACAACACCGTCGCCGGCGCCAACGCCAGAAGCGGCGTGGGCGGCAACAGCAGCCAGGATCTGCAAAACAGTTTCCTGACCCTGCTGGTGGCGCAGCTGAAAAATCAGGACCCGACCAACCCGATGCAGAATAACGAACTGACGACCCAGTTGGCGCAGATCAACACCGTCAGCGGCATCGAAAAACTCAACACCACGCTCGGCTCGATTTCCGGCCAGATCAACAGCAACCAGTCACTGCAGGCCAGCGCGCTGATTGGCCACGGCGTGATGGTGCCGGGTAAAGACATCCTGGTGGGCAGTAAAGAGGGCAAGGTCAGCACCACGCCGTTCGGCGTCGAGCTGGAGCGCGCCGCCGACAGCGTCACCGCCACTATCAGCGACGCCAGCGGCAAGGTGGTGCGCACCATCGAGATCGGCGGTCTGAGCGCCGGGGTGCACGCCTTTACCTGGGACGGCACGCTGGAAGACGGCAGCAACGCGCCGGACGGCGCCTATACCGTCGCCATCAACGCCAAGGGCGGCGGCGAACAGCTGGTGGCGAACCCGCTGCGCTTCGCCATGGTGAACGGCGTTACCCGCGGCGCAGACGGCGCCAAGCTGGACCTCGGCCTGGCGGGCAGCGCCACGCTGGAAGATGTGCGCCAGATCTTATAACAGGCAGTGTCTGCCGCGTGTATTCAGCGACGGCAGTTTTAACGTACCTATTTTGTTTTTTGGAGACTACACATGGCTTTTTCTCAGGCAGTCAGCGGCCTTAATGCGGCGGCGACCAACCTCGACGTGATCGGCAACAATATCGCCAACTCCGCCACCGCCGGGTTTAAATCCGGCAGCGTATCCTTTGCCGATATGTTCGCCGGCTCGCAGGTCGGGCTGGGGGTCAAAGTGGCGGGCATCACGCAAAACTTTAACGGCGGCACGCCGACCAGCACCAACCGCGCGCTGGATATCGCCATTACCGAAAGCGGCTTCTTCCGCATGCAGGACAGCGACGGCGGCATTTTCTATACCCGCAACGGTCAGTTCAAACTGGATGAAAACCGCAACCTGGTGAATATGCAGGGCCTGAAGCTGACCGGCTACCCGGCAGCCGGTACGCCGCCGACCATCCAGCAGGGGGCGGACCCGCAGCCGCTGAGCATCCCGGAGGGGATGATGAACGCCAAGGCGTCCACCTCCGGCGCGATGGTGACCAACCTGAAGTCCACCCACAAGGTGCCGGAGAACGCGACCTTCGATCCGACCAAGTCGGACTCCTATAACTACGTCAACACCATCACCACCTACGATTCGCTGGGCAACGCGCACAACATTAATGCCTATTTCGTTAAAACCGCCGACAACAAATGGGACGTCTACACCCAGGACGGCAGCGTTGACGGCGCACCGGCCGCCAAGGCCGGCAGCCTGAACTTCAACACCAGCGGCACCCTGACGGAAACCCTGGACGCCGCCGGCAACCCGAGCGCCACGGCGTTC
Source organism: Serratia rubidaea (assembly GCF_016026735.1). Lineage (NCBI taxonomy): Bacteria > Pseudomonadati > Pseudomonadota > Gammaproteobacteria > Enterobacterales > Yersiniaceae > Serratia > Serratia rubidaea. The sequence continues at coordinate 4,486,659 of NZ_CP065640.1, read as the reverse complement.
AGCCTGACGATCCCGATGTCGGCCAAAGACGGCGCGCCGGCGCAGGACTTCACCCTCAGCTTTGCCGGCAGCATGCAGCAGAACGTCGGCAGCGATTCGGTGAGCAAAGTATCGCAGGACGGCTACAGCGCCGGTGAATACACCAACTTCCAAATTGAACAGGACGGCACGGTGGTCGGCCTGTACTCCAACCAGCAAAAACAGGTGCTGGGGCAGATCGTGCTGGCTAACTTCTCCAACCCGGAAGGGCTGGCGTCGCAGGGCGACAACGTGTGGCAGGAAACCGGCGCGTCCGGTCAGGCGCGCGTCGGCGTGGCGGGCGGCGGCGGCTTCGGCAAGCTGACCAGCGGCGCGCTGGAGTCTTCCAACGTCGATCTGAGCCAGGAACTGGTCAACATGATCGTCGCGCAGCGCAACTACCAGTCGAACGCGCAGACCATCAAGACGCAGGACTCCATCCTGCAGACGCTGGTCAGCCTGCGCTGACGGCGCGGTTAAAGGAAGCGAGTTATGGATCACGCGATTTATACCGCGATGGGCGCGGCGCGCCAGACGCTGGACCAGCAGGCGATCACCGCCAACAACCTGGCCAACGTCTCGACGCCGGGTTTCCGCGCCCAGCTGGCGGCGCTGCGCGCGGTGCCGGTCGACGGGCCGAGTCTGCCGACGCGCACGCTGGTCGCCGCCTCGACGCCGGGCGCCGATATGCGTCAGGGCGCGCTCAACTACACCGCGCGGCCGCTGGACGTGGCGCTGCAGCAGGATGGTTTTCTGGCGGTGCAGCTGGCCGGCGGCGGCGAAGCCTACACCCGCAACGGCAATATCCAGATTTCCGCCGAGGGGCAGCTGACGGTGCAGGGGCGGCCGCTGCTGGGCGACGGCGGGCCGATCGAGGTGCCGCCGCAGTCCGAGATCACCATTGCCGCCGACGGCACCATCTCGGCGCTTAATCCGGGCGACCCGCCCAATACCATTGCGCAGATTGGCCGGCTGAAGCTGGTTAAGGCGGAGGCCGCCGAGGTGGCGCGCGGCGATGACGGCCTGTTCCATCTGACGCCGGCAAGCCGGCAGCAGCGCGGCAACCAGCTGGAAAACGACCCGCTGGTGCGGGTGATGCCCGGCGTGCTGGAGGGCAGTAACGTCAACCCGACGGAAACCATGGTCGATATGATCGCCAACGCCCGCCGCTTCGAAATGCAGATGAAGGTCATCCACAGCGTGGATGAGAATGCACAACGCGCCAACTCGCTGCTGTCAGTGAGCTAAGGAAAACAACATGATCCCATCATTATGGATTGCCAAAACCGGTCTGGACGCGCAGCAGACCAATATGGACGTGATCGCCAACAACCTGGCGAACGTCAGCACCAACGGCTTCAAGCGCCAGCGCGCGGTGTTTGAAGACCTGCTGTACCAGACTATGCGCCAGCCGGGGGCGCAGTCCTCCGAGCAGACCACGCTGCCGTCGGGGCTGCAGATCGGCACCGGCGTGCGGCCGGTGGCCACCGAGCGGCTGCACAGCCAGGGCAACCTGTCGCAGACCAACAACAGTAAAGACGTGGCGATCAAGGGACAGGGCTATTTTCAGGTGATGCTGCCGGACGGCAGTCAGGCCTATACCCGCGACGGCTCGTTCCAGATTGACCAGAACGGCCAGCTGGTGACCGCCAGCGGTTTTCAGGTGCAGCCGGCGATCACCATTCCCGCCAACGCCCTGAGCATTACCGTGGGGCGCGACGGCATCGTCAGCGTGACCCAGCAGGGGCAGACGGCGGCGCAGCAGGTCGGCCAGCTGACGCTGACCACCTTTATCAACGACAGCGGTCTGGAGAGCGTTGGGGAAAACCTGTATCAGGAAACCGAAAGTTCCGGCGCGCCGAATGAGAGCACGCCGGGGCTGAACGGCGCCGGGCTGCTGTATCAGGGCTATGTGGAAACCTCCAACGTCAATGTGGCGGAAGAGCTGGTGAACATGATCCAGGTGCAGCGCGCTTACGAAATTAACAGCAAGGCGGTCTCTACCTCCGATCAGATGCTACAGAAACTGACGCAGCTGTAACCGACGCAGACACATCAGGGCGCAGCCCGCTGCGCCCGCTTAACTTTTGTAAACAAAGGCGATATTTGTTGTGCTAACCACTCTTTTGACGCTGCGCCGGCCATCGCAGGGCAAATACGCGCTGGCCGTTACGGCGCTGCTGACGCTCAGCGGCTGTGCCTATATGCCGCACAAACCGCTGGTCGACGGGGCCACCAGCGCGCAGCCGGCGCCGGCGACCGCGCCGGTGCCGAATGGCTCGATTTTTCAGACGGTGCAGCCGATGAACTACGGCTACCAGCCGCTGTTTGAGGATCGACGGCCGCGCAATATCGGCGATACCCTGACCATCGTGCTGCAGGAAAACGTCAGCGCCAGCAAGAGCTCGTCAGCCAACGCCAGCCGCAACGGCGCCAGCAAATTCGGCGTCGCCACCGCGCCGCGCTACCTCAGCGGGCTGTTCGGCAATGCGCGCGCCGATATGGAGATGTCCGGCGACAGCAGCTTCGGCGGCAAAGGCGGGGCGAACGCCAACAACACCTTTAACGGCACCATTACCGTCACCGTCAACCAACTTCTGGCCAACGGCAATCTGCACGTGGTGGGAGAAAAGCAGATCGCCATCAATCAGGGCACCGAGTTTATCCGCTTCTCCGGCGTGGTGAACCCGCGCACCATCAGCGGCAACAACTCCGTGACCTCGACCCAGGTGGCGGACGCCCGCATTGAGTACGTCGGCAACGGCTATATCAACGAAGCGCAGAGCATGGGCTGGCTGCAACGCTTCTTCCTCAACCTCTCCCCGTATTAAGGAATCGCGATGCTGAAGAAATTAGTGATGGCCGCGCTGCTGGCGAGCCTCAGTCTGCCGGCGGCGGCGGAGCGGATCCGCGATCTGGTGACGGTGCAGGGCGTGCGCGACAATGCGCTGATCGGCTACGGGCTGGTGGTGGGGCTGGACGGCTCCGGCGACCAGACCATGCAGACGCCGTTCACCACCCAGAGCCTGAGCAACATGCTATCGCAGTTGGGGATCACCGTGCCGCCGGGCACCAATATGCAGCTGAAAAACGTGGCGGCGGTGATGGTGACGGCCAGGCTGCCGCCGTTTTCCCGCGTCGGGCAAAATATCGACGTGGTGGTCTCCTCGATGGGCAATGCCAAAAGCCTGCGCGGCGGCACCCTGCTGATGACGCCGCTGAAAGGGGTGGATAACCAGGTCTACGCGCTGGCGCAGGGCAACGTGCTGGTCGGCGGCGCCGGCGCGGCGGCCGGCGGCAGCAGCGTGCAGGTCAACCAGCTGGCCGGCGGGCGCATCAGTAACGGCGCCACCATCGAACGCGAGCTGCCGACCACCTTCGGCCAGGGCGGCGAACTCAATCTGCAGCTGAACGATGAAGACTTTACGCTGGCGCAGCAGATCAGCGATGCGATTAACCGCCAGCGCGGCTACGGCACCGCGACGCCGCTGGATGCGCGCACCATCAAGGTGCTGGTGCCGCCGGGCAACAGTTCCCAGGTGCGTTTTTTGGCGGAGATTCAGAATATCAGCGTGCGCGTCGGCGCGATCGACGCCAAGGTGATCATCAACTCGCGCACCGGCTCGGTGGTGATGAACCGCGATGTGGTGCTGGATTCCTGCGCGGTGGCGCAAGGCAATCTGTCGGTGGTGGTAGACCGGCAAAACAGCGTCAGCCAGCCGGATACGCCGTTTGGCGGCGGGCAGACGGTGGTGACGCCGAATACCCAGATTTCGCTGCAGCAGCAGGGCGGTTCGCTGCAGAAGGTCAACGCCAGCGCCAATCTGAATAACGTGGTGCGCGCGCTGAACGCGCTGGGGGCGACGCCGATCGACCTGATGTCCATCCTGCAGGCGATGCAGAGCGCCGGCTGCCTGCGGGCCAAACTGGAAATTATCTGATGAGCAGAGACGTTACCAGCCTGGCCGGCGCGGCCTACGACGCCCAGGCGCTGAACGGGCTGAAAAGCGCCGCGGCCGCCGACCCGCAGGGCAATCTGAAGCAGGTGGCCCGCCAGGTGGAAGGCATGTTTGTGCAGATGATGCTGAAAAGCATGCGCGCCGCGCTGCCGAAAGACGGCATGCTGAGCAGCGACCAGACCCGGCTGTACACCTCGCTGTACGATCAGCAGATCGCCCAGCAGATGTCGCAGAAGGGGCTGGGGCTGGCGGATATGATGGTGCGCCAGCTCGGCAGCGCCGGTACGCCGCCGAGTGAAACGGCCGGCACGGTACCGATGGCGCTGGATGGCGAGCGGCTGCAGGCGCTGCCGCGTCAGGCGTTGGAGCAGATGGTGCGGCGCGCGCTGCCGCCGCTGCCGTCGGTGCCGGGCGGTACTGCGCCGCTGAACAACGGCAACTTTGTCGCCCGGCTGTCGGCGCCGGCGCGTCTGGCCAGCCAGCAGAGCGGCATTCCTCATCTGCTGATCGTGGCGCAGGCGGCGCTGGAGTCCGGCTGGGGGCAGCGTGAAATCCCGACCGCCGACGGTTCGCCAAGCCATAACCTGTTCGGCATCAAGGCGGGCGGCGGCTGGAACGGCCCGGTGACCGAGATCGCCACCACCGAATACGAGCAGGGCGCGGCGAAGAAAATCAAGGCGCGCTTCCGCGTGTACGGCTCCTACGTGGAGGCGATTGCCGACTACGTCAAACTGCTGACCGGCAACCCGCGCTACGCCGGCGTCGCCGCCGCCCGCACGCCGGAGCAGGCGGCGCACGCGTTGCAGCAGGCGGGCTACGCCACCGACCCGCACTATGCCCGCAAACTGGTCAGCGTAATTACGCAGATGAAAAGCGCCGGCGAGCAGGTGGCGAAGGCCTACAGCCACGATTTGCAGGATCTGTTCTGAGCATTACGCCCGGCAACGTGTCGTTAGTTGTGTCACGTTTGCCGGTAAATTCGCCTGATTATGGGCGATAAGCGGCAGTGTGCCAACCCTGTCACCTATCTTGCCGCGCGCCGCGACGGCGTGAGTTTTTCCTCAAGTTTTCCGCCGCCGGGCCGATAACCCAGACAGGCTGGACGGCATCGTTCAGCAACCCGATGACACCCTGTGGGCCTCCGGCGCCGCAGCATAAGGAATCTCTATGTCCAATAGTTTAATCAATACCGCGATGAGCGGCCTGAATGCGGCGCAGGTGGCGCTGAGCACCGTCAGTAATAATATCTCCAACTACAACGTGGCCGGCTATAACCGCCAGACCGCCATTCTGGCGCAGAACGGCGGCATGGGCACCATGGCCGGCTTTATCGGCAACGGCGTCACGGTCACCAGCGTAAACCGCGAATATAACCAGTTCATCACCAATCAGCTGCGCGGCGCGCAGAGCCAGGCCGGCGCGCACAACGCCTATTACGAAAAAATTTCGCAGATCGATAACCTGCTGGCGGACAAAACCAATAACGTGTCGACCAATATGCAGGACTTTTTCAAAAGCCTGCAGAACGTGGTCAACAACGCCGGCGATGACGCATCGCGCAACACCGTGCTGGGCAAGGCCAACGGCCTGGTGAACCAGATCGGCAACGCCGATAAATACCTGCGCGACCTGGACGCCGGCGTTAATCAGCAGCTGAGTGAAAGCGCGGTACAGATTAATAACTACAGCCAGCAAATTGCCAAGCTGAATGATGAGATCACCCGCCTGCGCGGCAGCAGCGGCAGCGAACCCAACGCTCTGCTCGATCAGCGCGACCAGCTGGTGACCGAACTGAACCAAATCGTCAATGTGCAGGTGACGCAGCAGGACGGCGACGCCTACACCGTCTCTTTCGCCAACGGCCTGACGCTGGTGCAGGGCAGCAATACCTATCAGGTGGAAGCGGTGCCCTCCAGCGACGACCCGGCGCGGTTGACGCTGGGCTATAACCGCGGCAACGGCGCCAGCGAAATCCCGACCGGGCAGATTACCGGCGGCAGCGTCAGCGGCGTGCTGAAGTTCCGCAGCGAGGCGCTGGACGGTGCGCGCAACCAGTTGGGGCAATTGGTGTTGGCGATGGCCGACAGCTTTAACCAGCAGCACCGCGCCGGTTTTGATATTAACGGCGAGCCGGGCGGCGACTTCTTCAGCTTCAGCGGCGGCCGGGTGGTAGAAAACAGCCGCAACGGCGGCAACGCCGAACTGAGCGTCAGCTATACCGACACCGGCAAAGTGCAGGCCAGCGATTACCGCGTCGAGTTTGACGGCAGCAACTGGCAGGTGACGCGCCTGTCGGACAACGTCAAAGTGAATGCCACCGCCGGCACCGACGCCGACGGCAAGCCGACGCTGGAGTTTGAAGGATTGCGGATCGGCATCGACGGCACGGCCAACAAGAACGACAGCTTCACCGTCAAGCCGGTCAGCGACGTGGCCGGCAATTTGAAGGTGGCGATTAGCGACGCCGGCAAACTCGCCGCCGCCGGCAGCGAGGACGGCGGCAGCGGTGATAACGACAACGTTAAAAAACTGAGCGACCTGCAAACGCAAAAGCTGGTGGACGGCAAGGCGACGCTGAGCGGCGCTTACGCCAGCCTGGTCAGCAACGTCGGCAACCAGACCGCGACGGCAAAAACCAACAGCGTTGCGCAGGGCAATATTGTCAAGCAGCTGACGGAGCAACAGCAGTCGGTATCCGGCGTCAATCTGGACGAGGAGTACGGCGAACTGCTGCGTTTCCAGCAGTATTACATGGCGAACGCGCAGGTGATTCAGACCGCCAGCTCAATGTTCGATGCTCTTCTCTCCATCCGTTGATTAAGGAACCCAGACTATGCGCATGAGCACCAGCATGATGTACCAGCAAAACATGCAGGGTCTGACCGACCGGCAGTCGCTGTGGATGACCTCCGCCAAACATTTGTCCAGCGGCACCCGGGTGCTGACGCCGTCCGACGATCCGCTGGCGGCTTCGCAGGCGGTGATGCTGACGCAGTCGCAGTCGGAAAACAGCCAGTATGCGCTGGCGCGTCAGTTCGCCCTGCAAAGTATCACCATGGCGGAGAAAGTGACCGCCAGCGCCGCCGGCAGCATCAAGGATATGAAAGGCCTGCTGGTTAACGCCGGCGACGGCGTGCTGAGTGATAACGACCGCGCCTCGCTGGCGACCCAGCTGCAGGGGCTGAAGGATCAGCTGTTGGGCCAGGCCAACAACTCTGACGGCAACGGCCGCTATATGTTCGGCGGTTTTAAGGATGACCAGCCGCCGTTTGTTCAGCAGGACGACGGCAAGGTGGTGTATCAGGGCAGCAGCCGGGCGATTGAGCAGAAGGTCGATGCCAACCGCACCATGACCGTCGGCTATACCGGCGATGATATTTTTATGTCGCTGACCAGCAACCCGAAGCCGGAGCCGGACGGCAGCGCGCCGGTGAGCAACGTGTTCGACAGTATCGACCTGGCGCTCAAGGCGCTCAATACGCCGCTGCAGGACGCCGACGACGCGACGCGTCAGCAGGTGCAGGCGGATTTGGACAAGGCGCAGCGCGGGCTGGACAACTCCTACAACAACGTGCTGACGATCAATTCCAAGCTGGGTACGCAAATGCAGGAAATTGAGACCCTGGATAATATCGGCAAGGTTCGCGATGCCAACAACCAGGTTCAGATGAGCGCGCTGGTCGATGTGGACGTCGTCGAGGCTATCTCTTCTTATTTCCAGCAGCAGGCCGCATTACAGGCTTCGTATAAAACGTTCGGCGATATGCAGGGCATGTCGCTGTTTCAGATGAACCGTTAATACCGACCATCGTGCGCCGTCATTTGCCGGCGCACGCCAATTTGGCTGCGCGAAGGGGAGCGAACCGTGCTGACGCGGGGCGAACTTCTTAAAACCGGGCGCAGTCGTTTGGCCCGTAGCGCTTTTTCCCACTAAGGTTTGGCGCTACGGGCTTTTTTTATGCGTTAACTGCGCATGCCGCTGAGCACGTCCGCCAGCCGGTTAAACACCTCGCCGAACAGGTGTTCGCAGAACGGCGCCAGCATCGGCATCATCATGCCGAGCGTCAGCATGCCGATGGTCATGGTGACGGGAAAGCCGATGACGAACACCGACAGCTGCGGTGTAACGCGGTTAAGCAGCCCCAGCGACAGGTTCAGCGTCAGCAGCAGACAGATCAGCGGCAGCGCCAGCATCACGCCGTTGATAAAGATCAGCGAGCCGGCCTGCGCCAGCGCCAGAAAGCCGTTGCCGCTCAGCGGCTGCGGGCGGATCGGCAGGGTGTGGAAGCTGTCCGCCAGCAGCGATATCAGCCACAAATGGCCGTCGAAGGATAAGAACAGCAGCATCGCCAGCAGATTGAGCAGGCGCGCCAGCACCGGCATGTTCGGCCCGCCGGACGGGTCGAAAAAGGTGGCGAACGACAGGCCCATCTGCATGCCGATCACTTCGCCGGCGGTGCGCACCGCCGCAAAGGCGAACTGCATGGTCAGGCCGAGCGCCACGCCGATCAGGATTTGCTGCAGCGCCAGCCACAGGCCGGCGGCGGAAAAAATCGGGGTCTCGCTGGCCGGCAGCGTCGGCGCAATCAGCACCACGATCAGCCCGCCCAGCCCCAGCTTCACTTTTTTGCCAATCTGCTTTTCACTCAGCAGCGGGGCGGTGGCGATCAGCGCCAGAATCCGCAGCAGCGGCCAGAAATAGTGGCTGAGCCAGAGGGTGAACTGCGAACTGTCGAGGTTGAGCATGGTTAACCGATAATGTTGGGCAGGTTGCTGAACAGCATGCGCATATAGTCCAGCAGCAGGTTGAGCATCCACGGGCCGGCGATAATGATGGTGGCCACCACCGCCAGGATTTTCGGGATAAAAGACAGCGTCATTTCGTTGATCTGGGTGGCCGCCTGCAGCAGGCTGACCACCAGCCCGCTGACCAGCGCCGCCAGCAGCAGCGGGGCGGCCAGCGCCAGCGCCACTTTCATCGCCTCAACGCCCAGCGCCATTACCGATTCAGGAGTCATTGCGTTTTTCTCCGCATAGGGCGGCGCTCGCGGCCGAGCGCCGGGGGAAGGGGATCAGGAATAAAAACTCTGCGCCAGCGAACCCAGCAGCAGCTGCCAGCCGTCGACCAGCACAAACAGCATCAGTTTGAACGGCAGCGAGATGGTGGCCGGCGGCACCATCATCATCCCCAGCGCCATCAGCACGCTGGCCACCACCAGATCGATAATCAAAAACGGAATAAATACCGTAAAACCGATCTGGAAGGCGGTTTTTAACTCGCTGGTGACGTAGGCCGGCAGCAGGATGCGCATCGGCACCGCCTCCGGGCCGGCCAGCGGCGGCTGATGGGCCAGCCGGGCGTACAGCGCCAGATCGGTTTCCCGCGTCTGGCGCAGCATAAATTCGCGCAGCGGTTGCGCCCCCTTTTCCATGGCGACGTCGAGCGCGATTTTGTCCTGGCTGAACGGCAGGTAGGCATCCTGATACACCTTGTCGAACACCGGCGACATGATAAAGAAGGTCAGAAACAGCGTCAGCCCCAGCATCACCTGGTTCGGCGGCGCGGAGGGAGTGCCCAGCGCGTTGCGCAGCAGGCCCAGCACGATAATGATGCGGGTAAAGCTGGTCATCATCAGCAGCATCGCCGGCAGGAAGGTCAGCGAGGTCAGCAGCACCAGCGTCTGCACCGGCAGCGACCAGCTCTGGCCGCCGCCGGCGAGCGGCTGGCTGATAAGGCCCGGCAGCTGCGCCAGCGCCGCCGGGCTGACCAGCAGCAGGGCGGTCAGCGCGGGCGCGCAGCGGCGGATCGGACGGGCGGGACGCGTCGGCGACGCGGGGGACGGGCGTTGGGATGCATTCATGCCGATTTTTCCGGGCGTTGCAGGACGTTGTGTATCAGTTGACGAAAGTTGGCCGGCGGCGCGGCGCCGTCGGCATCAGGGGCGGCAGGCGGCGCGCTCAGGGTGTGCAGCGGCGTGATCTGCTGCGCGGTAACCCCCAGCACCAGCCAGGTGTTGTCCACTTCCACCACCACCACGCGTTCGCGCTGGCCGACCTGGCAGCTGGCGCGCAGATTCAGCAGCGCGCCGCCGCGTTTCTGCGGCGCAAAGCCCAGGCGGCGGAACAGCCAGCCGGCCAGCAGGATCAGCAGCAGCACGCCGCCGAGCGCGCTGCTGACCTGAGTAAGCACCGAACCGGTCGGCAGGACCGGTTCGGCAGGCTGGCTGACGTGCGTCTGCTGCGCGTCGCTCATCGGCTCAGGCGCCGCATACGTTCGGACGGGGTGATGATATCGGTGATGCGTACGCCGAACTTATCGGCCACCACCACCACTTCGCCCTGGGCGATCAGATAGCCGTTGATCAGAATATCCAGCGGCTCGCCGGCCAGCCCGTCCAGCGCCACCACGGAGCCCTGCGACAGGCGCAGCAGCTCTTTGATGGTCATTTTGGTGCGGCCAAGCTCCACCGTCAGTTTGACCGGAATATCCAGAATCAGGTCGATATCCTGCAGGCCGCCGATGGCATCCTGCGCTTCCAGCGTTTTGAATACGCCTTCGGTGGTGGCGCCGGGCTGCTCCGCGGCCTGTTGTTCGTTAAACGCGTCAGCCCACATATCGTCTACGGATTCCTTTGCTTCGCCAGACGGTTGTTTCGGGTCACTCATTGGGCCGTTCCTCACTCAGAGCATGCAAAATAGGGTTAATCAAATGTTCAACGCGCAGGGCATACTGCCCGTTCAGGGTGCCGTATTGGCTGGTCAGCACCGGCACGCCGTCGACGTGCGCGATCAGGCGTTCCGGCTTGTCGATCGGCAGGACATCGCCGGGCTGTAGTTTCAGTACCTTCGACAGACGCATCGGTATGTCGACAAAGTTGGCGATCAGCTCCAGCTCGGAGTGCTGCACCTGCTTTGCCAGGGTTTCGCGCCAGCGGTTGTCCTCCTGACGTGAATTTTCCAGCGGCGGGTTGGTCAGCAGTTCGCGCAGCGGCTCAATCATCGAGAAGGGGATGCAGATGTTGAATTCGCCGGTCAGCGCGCCGATCTCCACCTGGAACGGCGTGGTGACCACGATATCGTTCGGCGAGGTGGTGATATTGGTGAATTTCACCTGCATCTCGGCGCGCACATACTCCACGTCCACCTTATAAATCGCGCTCCAGGCGTCGCCGTAGGCGTCCAGCGCCAGCCGCAGCATGCGGCGGATCACCCGCTGTTCGGTCGGGGTAAACTCGCGGCCCTCCACCTTGGTCGGGAAACGGCCGTCACCGCCGAACAGGTTATCGACGGCGATAAACACCAGGCTGGGCGCGAACACGAACAGCGCGGTGCCGCGCAGCGGGTTCAGATGCACCAGGTTCAGGTTGGTCGGCACCGGCAGGTTGCGGGCGAACTCGTGATACGGCTGGATCTTGATCGGGCCTACGGTAATGTCTGGGCTGCGGCGCAGCAGGTTAAACAGCCCCATGCGGAACTGACGGGCAAAACGTTCGTTAATGATTTCCAGCGCCTGTAGCCGTTCACGCACCACCCGGCGCTGGGTATTGGGATCGTAAGGCTTGACCTCGCTCTCATTGCCGACCATCGCCGCAGGCTCATCGCCCGAGCTGTCGCCGTTGAGTAGCGCGTCAATTTCCGCCTGAGAAAGAATACTGTCGCCCATAGTGGATTACCGCAGGATAAAGGCGGTGAACAGCACATCGCTGACCACCTGCTTGGGTTGGCCGTTAACCAGCGGCGGGCTGAGCACCTGTTTGATCTGCGCCACCAGCTGCTGTTTCCCCTGTTCGTTGGCCAGCTGCGCGGCCTCCTGCCGGGACAGCAGCATCAGCAGACGGCTGCGCACCTCCGGCAGAAAATCGTTCATCTGGCGGCGCGTCGCCTCATCCGGCAGACGCAGCGTCAGGCCGATGTACAGCACGCGGTCGGGGTCGTTGTCCGGCGTCATCAGGTTGACGGTAAAGGTGTCGAGCGGCATAAAGACCGGCGCCGCCGGCGGCTGCGGTTTGGCCGCTGCGGCGCTGCCGCCGTGATCTTTTTGTTGCAGCAGCCACCAGCTGTAGCCCGCCGCGCCGCAGGCGGCGACGGTGATTAACAGCAACAGGATGACCAATAGCGGGCGCTTTTTCGGCGCCGTTGGCAGGGTGTTTTGTGACATTACTTAATCAAATTCCTGTTATTGGCACGCGCAGAGCCTGCGTCCGTGCGTCCCCCTGACGGCAGGGGGAGATAAAGATGGCGTTATTATCCCGTCTATCCCGGCATGCAATAGCCTGAATAGGCGGGGAAAAACGTGTCAGCTTCGGCGTTTGCCGCGGCGCGTCAGGCGAAGATATCGACGCCGTCAACCGCCCGCGCCAGCGCCTGCAGGGCCGGCGGCGCGGCAGATGCTTCGGTGGGCAGCTCCGCGCCGCCGTGCTGCTCACGGTAGGATGACGGCCGGCCGTGCTCCTGTGAGGTCTGCTGCTGCGACTGCTGCGGCGACGGGTCGCCGCCAACGCTGCTCTGCCCCAGATTGATGCCGCTTTCCGCCAGCGCATGGCGCAGCTGCGGCATGGCGGCTTCCACCGCGGCGCGCACCTGGCCGTGCGCCGAGGCGATATGCAGCTGCGCCTGCTGATCGTCCAGCTTCAGGGTAATCTGCAGCGAGCCCAGTTCCTGAGGATGCAGACGCAGTTCGGCGCTCTGCTGGCCGCCGCGCTGGAACATCAGTACCTGTTGGCTTAACGCCTGTTGCCACTCCGGGCTGCCGAGCGGCGCGTTCAGCAACGGCGCAGCCGGGGCGGTTGGCGCGGCGGCAGGCTGTGGCGTCGTGAACTGCACGCCGGAGGCCGGCGATGCTATGGCGTGCTGCGGCGTCGGGGCCGGTGCGCCATCGCCATTCAGCGCGAGGCGTTCAACGGAGAAGGCGTCGGGTTTGGTCGCCGGCGGCAGGGCGGCGTCGCTATTTTGCGGCGCAGACGTCTGGCGTAGCGCGGCCGGCGTTGCGATGCGCTCGGCAGGCGGCGCGGCATCGTCATGCAGCGCGGTCATCAAGGCGTTCGCCGGCGCCGGCGTGTTAGCGGCGGGGCGGTGATCCGCCGGCGGCGCAGCGGCGCGTTGCTCGTCCGGCAGCGGCGCTGCGGTTGGCGGCAGCATCGCCAGCAGCGCCTGCAGGGTGGCGGCATCCGGCGCGTCCTGTGCTTTCAGGGCCGCAACGGGCGGCGATTCCGGCTCGTCGTCCGGCGTGGTTGCCGCGTCGGTCGGCATGCGTTCGGTCAGGTTCGCCAGCGTTGCCAGCCGTTCCGGCGTGCTCAGCAGCCGGCTGAGCGCCTCGCCGTTCGGCGCTGGCTGCGCATCGGCGGCCGGCGTCTGCAGCTGCGGTGCGTCCGCGCGTTGCCCGGCGGGGCGAAAGCGTTCGCCCAGCAGCTGTGCGAACGCCGATGACAGCGCATCGCTATCGGCAGCCGGCGTCAGGCCGTCGGTTGCGGCGTCGCCGGCCGGCGTCATCATGGGCAAAAGGGTGAGATTCATGGGTTACTGTTCCTGTGTGAACGACGTTGAGCAAACTCATCCATCAATTTTTGGTCGCGTTTATTTTCCCGCTGCTGCTCGGCGTGCAGCGCGCGCGTATGCAGGGTGTCGAAGGCGTTCAGCCGCTGCTGTTTGTCCTGCCACTGCGTCGTGGCCTGCGCGACTTTTTCGCTCCACTGCCGCAGCTGCTGGCGGTGCTGACCGATGGCCTGTTCCAGCGTGGCGATAAACTGCTGATAGTTTTGCCAGCTGGCGGACGCCATGCCGTGGTTCAGCGTGGCGTTGAGTTTCTGCCGGTATTCATCCTGGTAGTTAAGCAGCATGGAAAGCTGCTGCTCCGCCGCCTGCTGCGCCTGGCGCGCCTGCCCCAACTGTTGGGTGGCCTGTTCCACCGCCTTTTGCGCCAGATCGCGCAGCGTCAGCAATGGCGAGTGTGATTTCATCGTGCCGTGCTCCCGGTCGGTTAAACGATCAGCTGTTGCAGCTGCTGACAGGCTTCGTCATAGCCGCTGCGTTCGAAAATGCCCTGCTGCAGATAGGCCTCCATTTGCGGATACAGCGTCATCGCCTTGTCCAGCAGCGGATCGCTGCCGGCCGCATAGGCGCCGACGCTGATCAGATCGCGGTTGCGCTGATAGCTGGCCAGCATCTGTTTGAAATCGCGCACCCGACGGTAGTGATCCTGGTCGATCAGCGCGGTCATCGCGCGGCTGATGGACGCTTCGATATCGATCGCCGGGTAGTGACCGGATTCCGCCAGGCGACGCGACAGCACCACGTGGCCGTCGAGAATGGCGCGCGCCGAGTCGGCGATCGGGTCCTGCTGATCGTCCCCTTCGGTCAGGACGGTATAAAAGGCGGTGATGGAGCCGCCGCCGCTGATGCCGTTGCCCGCACGCTCCACCAGCGCCGGCAGTTTGGCGAATACCGACGGCGGGTAGCCTTTGGTGGCCGGCGGTTCGCCGATCGCCAGCGCGATTTCCCGCTGCGCCATGGCGTAGCGGGTCAGAGAGTCCATAATCAGCAGCACGTGCTGGCCGCGGTCGCGGAAATCTTCGGCGATGCGCGTGGCGTAGGCGGCGCCCTGCATCCGCAGCAGCGGCGACACGTCGGCCGGCGCGGCGATCACTACCGAGCGGGCGCGACCCTCGGCGCCAAGAATATTCTCGATAAAGTCTTTCACCTCCCGGCCGCGTTCGCCGATCAGCCCGACCACGATCACATCGGCCTGGGTATAGCGCGCCATCATGCCGAGCAGCACGCTTTTACCAACGCCGGAACCGGCGAACAGCCCCATGCGCTGGCCGCGGCCGACGGTCAGCAAGCCGTTGATGGTGCGTACGCCGACGTCCAGCACCTGTTCGATCGGCGTGCGCTGCAGCGGGTTGAACGGCGCGGTGGCCAGCGGTGCGCGATAGCCGGTTTCCGGCGCCGGCAGGCCGTCGAGCGGTTTGGCGCCGCCGTCCAATACCCGGCCGAGCAGGGCGGGGCCGAGCGGCAGCTGTTTGCCGGCGCTTTGTCCCTCCGGCGCGAGGCGGGCGTACACCCGCGCGCCGGGTACAATGCCTTCCACATCTTCCAGCGGCATCAGAAACAGGTGCTGGCCGTTAAAGCCGACCACTTCGCTTTCCACTTCCTGGATCTCGCCGGCGCAGTGCCGTTCGATCAGGCAGGTGGCGCCGAGCGGCATCTGCAGGCCGGTGGCCTCCAGCACCAGCCCGGTGGCGCGGGTCAGGCGGCCGTAGCGCCGCACCGGCGGCGCATGTTGAATGCGCTGCTCCAGCGTATCCAGCGCGCTGAGCCAGCGGCCGAGGCGCGGCGTCGTCATACGTCCCCCGGAGCCGCCA
The DNA here is from genome assembly GCF_016026735.1 of Serratia rubidaea. NCBI lineage: Bacteria > Pseudomonadati > Pseudomonadota > Gammaproteobacteria > Enterobacterales > Yersiniaceae > Serratia > Serratia rubidaea. The sequence goes on along the minus strand of NZ_CP065640.1, from coordinate 4,471,322 downwards.
GGCGGCAGATTTCGTGCCAGCGGGTAGCCAGGCTGGCGTCGAGATCGCCTTCCTCGGCGCTGACTTTACAGCCGCCGGGATGCAGTTCGCCGTCGGCCAACAGCCGCCAGCCGTGCAGGCTCAGCGTCACGCCGAGCTGCTGTTCCACGCGCGGGTAGTCGTCGGGGTGCACGCGCAGCTGCGGTTTGCCGCTGAACATCGGCTCCTGCTGAATCAGCTGTTGGATCTGCGCCAGCAGGGCGGTGCCATCGCAGACCGGCGGCTGGCCGAGAACCTGCTTGGCGGCGGTGAGCGCCAGCTGCATCAGGCGCGCGGCGATCACGCTGTCCAGCGCGTCCAGCGTCTGCTGGAATTCACCGACCATCTGCCGCCACTGCTCGGTCAGCGGCTGCTGCTGCAGTTCGCTCTGTTCGATCCCCTGCTGACGGCCTTCCTCCAGGCCTTGCTGGAAGCCTTCCTGGTATCCTTGCTGCCGGCCTTCGTCATGGCCCAGCTGATGGCCCTGCTGCTGCGCCTGCAGCCGCAGGGCTTCCAACTGTTGCCGTTCGCTTTCCGCCTTATCCAGCGGCGCGCTCTCCGGCATGGCCGGCGGCAAATCGGTTTCCGGTGCGGTTTCCGTCGCCGCGGGCGTCGCTAAATCGTTAAGCCGCCACGGCTGCCAGGCGAGTGGGCTGCTGTCAGACATAGGTATCCTCGCCGCCGCCGATAATCATCTCGCCGCTTTCCGCCAGGCGGCGGACGACCAGCAAAATGGCCTTCTGTTCGTTTTCCACCTGCGACATGCGTACCGGGCCGCGGTTGGCCAGGTCGTCGCGCAGAATGTCGGCGGCGCGCTGCGACATATTCTTGAGGAACTTCTCGCGCAACGGCTGTTCCGCACCTTTCAGGGCAATCAGCAGCGATTCGCCTTCCACCTCCTGCAGCAGGCGCTGGATACTGCGATCGTCGACCTCCACCAGGTTCTCGAACAGGAACATTTCGTCGATGATCTTCTGCGCCAGTTCGCCGTCGTAGTCGCGCATTGCGTCGATCACCGCCTCTTCCTGATGGGTCTTCATCAGGTTGATGATTTCGGCGGCGGTGCGCACCCCGCCCATTTTGCTGCGTTTGAGGTTCTGGCCGTCGAGCAGGTTGTTGAGCACTTCGGTCAGCTCCGCCAGCGCCGCCGGCTGCACGCCGCCGAAGGTGGCGATACGCAGCATCACGTCGTTACGCAGGCGCTCTTCGAACTGCGCCAGAATATCCGCCGCCTGACCGCGCTTCAGGTGCACCAGAATGGTGGCGATAATCTGCGGGTGTTCATCGCGGATCAGATCGGCCGCGCTCTGCGGCTCCATAAAGTTGAGCGTTTCCATCCCGGAGGTGGTTTCGCGCGATTCGAGAATATCTTCCAGCAGGCTGGAGGCGCGCTCTTCGCCCAGCGCTTTCACCAATACCGAACGCAGATAGTCGCTGGCATTGACGCTGAGGGCGGCGTACTGTTCGGCGTCGTCCTCAAACTCCGTCAGAATCTCGCCCAGCTGTTTGTGCGATACCTGCCGCATGCTGGCCATGGTGCCGCTCAGCTGCTGCACTTCACGGGACGAGAGGTGTTTAAACACCTCGGCGGCGCGGTCTTCTCCCAGCGTCATCAGCAGGATGGCGCTTTTTTCTGTACCTGTCAGACTCATAATTCGTTACTCATCCATTGGCGGATTACCAGGGCGATAATGCGCGGATCTTTATCCGCCAGATCGCGGATGCGCTGGCTCTGGACTTCGGCGCTGACGCGCTGCTGCGAACGCTTGCGCTGCACCAGCTCCTCGTTGCTCGGCTTGCTGCCGCCTTCGGCAGGGTGGGCCGGCGCGGCGGCTGCGGCGACGGCGGCCTGCTGCTGCGCCTGGCGGTTTTGCCACTGCGGGCGCACCAGCTTGCGCCACAGCAGCCAGGCAATCAGTGCAATCAGCAGATAGCGGCCGGCGTTCAGCAACTGATCGATAAAGTGCTGCGACTGCCAGAACGGCAGTTCGGCGCCGCCGGTTTCCACATCGCTGAACGGCGAGTTGACCACGTTCAGGCTGTCGCCGCGATCGCTGGAATAGCCCATGGCTTCGCGCACCAGCGCTTCCGCCTGCGCCAGCTGCGCTTTGCTCATCATCACCGGTTTGCCGTCTTTATCCGTGCCGAGGGTGTTGAGCACCACGGCCACGGACAGGCGCTGCACCGTGCCGGCTTTGTGCTGGGTATGGCGGATGGTGCGGTCGACTTCGTAGTTGGTGGTTTCGTCGCGGCGGCTGTTCTGCGGCCCGCTGACGGCGTTTTTGCTGCGGCCATTGTCCGCCGCGTTTTTGTCGGCGTTGGCCTGTGCGTCGGCGTTATTGGCCGGCGGCGTTTCAACCGGCGCCGTCGGCGCTGCGCTTGGCTGATTGGAGAGCGCGCCCGGCACGCCGCCCACCTGCGGAGCGCCTATCTGATCGCTCTGGCTCAGCTGGCGCGAACGGATGGCGGCTTTTTCCGGCGTCGGGTTCGGCTGGTACTGCTCGTCGGTCTGCTCGCGGGTGGCGAAATCGATCTGTGCGGTCACCTGCGCCCGGACGTTGGCGCTGCCGACGATCGGCGCCAGAATCGCCTCGATACGGCGCTGGTAGCGGCCTTCCACTTCGGCGGCGTATTTCAGCTGCGCGGCGTTAAGATCGCGTCCGTTGCCGTCGGACTGCGTCAGCAGGCGGCCGGCCTGATCGACCACCGTAACGTTGCCCGGCGGCAGGCCGGCCACGCTGCTGGCGACCATATAGACAATGGCGTTGATCTGGCCGTCATCCAGCGCGCGTCCCGGCTGCAGCGTCAGAGTGACCGAGGCGGAAGGGGACTTCTGTTCGCGCACAAACAGCGATGGCTTGGGCAGCGCCAGATGCACCCGCGCATTCTGCACCGGCCCCAGCGATTCGATGGTGCGCGACAGTTCGCCCTCCAGCGCCCGCTGATAGTTGATCTGCTCGCTGAACTGGCTGATGCCGAATTTTTCCTGATCAAGCAGTTCAAAGCCGACGGCGCCGCCTTTTGGCAGCCCTTGCTGCGCCAGGCGCAGGCGGGTTTCATGGACGTTTTCGGCGGGGACCATCAGCGCCGAGCCGTTGTCGGCGAAGCGGTAGGGGATGTTCATCTGCGTCAGCTGCGTGACAATCGCACCGCCGTCGCGGTCGTTCAGGTTGCTGTACAACACGCGGTAATCCGGACTTTTCACCCATAACAACAGCGCCACCACGATGGCTATCGCGGCGGAGGCCGCAATCAGCAACGGGATTTTGGGATTGGCGCGCAGGCGGTTCCACTGGGCCTGAAGGCCGTTTTCACGGTTCTCACCGTGGGCTATTGAGGCGCTCATGCTGGCCCCTTACCTGGCTGAACAAAATGCTTAGCGTTGTGTGGTGACAAAACAGACTCCATGATGCACATAACTTGACGGGTTAAAACTGCCCCCATTTTGGGCATGCCATTATTTGCCCCGGGGGCGGATTTTGATGGCCCGATAAGCCGCGTTTTTTGCGGTTAATTAACCGCTTTAGCGACGGGGGCCTGTGCTAGGGTGTGCGTCATCAAAATTGTCTCGGGTGTCCCGACAACCAGCACAGGGGAGCAGAATGGCGATTCAGGGGATTGAGGGCGTACTGCAGCAGTTACAGGCCACGGCGCTGCAGGCCGGCGGTGCAACCGCTGCTCAGCCAACGCAGGGCGCCAGCTTTGCCGCGGAGCTGAAGGCGGCGATCGGCAAAATCAGCGATAACCAGCAGGCGGCGCGCAAGCAGGCGCAGGATTTTGAACTGGGCGTGCCGGGCATCAGTCTGAATGATGTGATGGTCGATCTGCAAAAGTCATCGGTATCGCTGCAGCTGGGTATCCAGGTGCGTAATAAGCTGGTGGCGGCGTATCAGGATATTATGGGGATGCAGGTGTAGCCTGTTAAGACGTCTATTTTATAACGCATTTATGGCTACCCTTTTTATTATGGGGGAGTGAGGCTAGGTGGCTGGTTTCTGATCTGATACGGCCATCTTTCCTTGTGCTATGCATTTTTTTTGAGGGGGTTCTCGCATTATCTTAATGTTATTGAATTGCATGCTGCCTGCCCCCGCTCTGTATATCTCTGCGCTTGCGTGATGTTTTATTATCATTATTAAAAATCGTCACGTGAACTATTAATAATCATGATGTAAAATGATCGCCCCATTTAATGAAGGTATTTTTCACTTTTTTGATGGGTAATTAATGTGAGCAATCATTCAAGTATATATCGCGTGGTTAAAAATCTTAACCACGCGAGTACATAAGTTATGCTTTATGGCTAGGGATAAGTATTGATTTTTTGGTGGGATCGATTTTACATATCACTTTCTTCCCCATATTAATGAAAGGTTTTTCTATCATTAAGTGTGTCACATAAGAGACTAATATTATAATTATGGTTAATGTAATAAACTTAGGTGCGCCAGAAGAAAGTGCGTTAGGTAGTTGTATTGAATGTTTTGCTATAAATTCAAGCACTATAGCCTGCATTAAATACATCGAGTAAGAAACATCCCCCAGGAAAGATAATGACTTGCAATTAAAGAGTGATTTCGCTTTCTCAATTAACAGAGATGAAAACAATACAGCAGCGGCGATCATTCCCCAGGTGGTTGGTCCATGACCAAAGAATTTTTTCGAGATAAGCATGTAACAACATGATAATATTAATAAAGTTGATAGAGTGGTGACCAGCGCTCTGTTTTTAAGGATAAATCCATTATCTACTTTTAATACATAAAATATAAATATTCCATAGATGAAATCTATAAACATAGGTGAGGATAAGAAGGTTACAGGAAAGTGTAATACGCTGTTAGGTATAAAGTTAAAGTTATTGTAACCACTGAGAGAAACGGAGTTATTAAAGTGTAATTGGATTCCCAATACACATAGAATAATAAAACCGCCGCATATGATGCCGCGATATCGGTGTGACAGCATCATTGCCACCCAGAAAATACCATAAAAGGCTATTTCATAAGTAAGAGTCCATGCCGGCATTAGCATATTGTAGCCAAAGAAAGGCGATCCATCACTGTAGTTGCTGTTTAATGGAATTAGTGAACGGAAAAATAGCTCGTAGTTGCCAGACTGTGATATAAATACAAAGTAAAAAACAATGCATGATATAAGTAGTGGGTATATTCTAAATACTCTGCGGAATAGGTATTTCACACTTTGCATGTTTTCTTTTTTCTCAGTGGCGTACATTATAACAAAACCACTGATTACAAAGAACAGGTCGACACCAAATGCAGCGCTTTCAAAAAGAATATCACCCATATTTTTTATTGAGTATATATTGTTCAGGTCGAACCGTAGATGGTAAAAAATCACAAGCAATGCGGCAAAACCACGTAAATACTGCACGCAGTTAATACGCATTGAATCTTTATTATTCACTGTGTGTAAACTCCATTTTTTAAAAATTACAAATTTTTTATAACTAATTCACCATCAGGTGATTTTTTTTCGTCTTCCATAGCTTGTTGAAGCTGTGCTTGGTACTTTGACTGAAAGGTTCTAGATATCCTTTCTCTTCAAGATGAAGTGTGGTGGGTTTTCCTAACTTGCTGTAAGCGCACCATTTTTTGCTGTATGTTCGTACTTTTCATCACCCCGTTTGAATTTTACGTTAAGGAATCGAAATATTATGTCATGAATAGCCACTGCGTAAAACAGGTGGCGCATCATTCAGGCAAGTTTGTGTGCTAGGTCAATTAATGATGGTTGTTTTATCTACAATCAAGGTGATGAACCCCCCGTGCCGGATGCGAGTGCGTAATAGGCGTTCAAGCTAGGAATGATAACATATTTTAATAAAAACAATGTGTTATTTGATTGGGGTTTGTACGGCTCACTGGAAGGAAGAAGCTGTATAATTTCTGTTGTTTGCCGGATTACATCATACTAGAGCGAGTAACCTCAGTTGACAGATTTTCCGCTTTTGCTGCAACCGCTACGGCGGCAGTAAATCAGGGGTCGGCAAGGCAATGCCAAACAGTAAATATCGGTACTATTTCTCCAGGAATGGTTATGTGGTGAAGCATCGGGCATGGTCGATCGACTCATGTTAAACCGGCACCTTGCCGGTATAGGTGACGTCACGTGGTAAAAAAGAAATTTGTGATTGCTTTTTGTTCAACTATTCTGAGTATGAAAGTGAAGAAGTGTTTATGAATTTTTAGTGTCCTCTTTCATAACTGGAGGTGGTTGCGATGCAGAGTGATCCCTATTTTTTACGAGTGGCCAGGGGCGAGGTTATCCTGTCGCAGGTCTCAAAGATGTTGGGATGGAAGTTCGTCCACTATGATGATGATGCGATGAAGGTTCAGGTAGAATATGACGCCGAAGACTTGTTGACCAATCCACTGGGCTGTATCCAGGGCGGCATTCTGTCGGCCATGCTGGATGATGCGATGGGGCCGGCGGTGTATATGACGCTGCCGACGCCGCTGCTGGCGGTAACGATTGAATCAAAAACCAGCTTTATCAGCCCGGCACAGCCGGGAAAGATCAAAGGCTTTGGTAAAATAGTGCGCAAGACAGGTTCTATCGTATTTACCGAAGGCTTTTTACATAATACCGATGGTGAATTGATCGCAACAGGCAGCGCAACATTCAAACTGGGCAAATATGGCAGGCTGCCGATTCCCTGGCAGGGGTAGGCAATCTGCAGGCGCCGGCTGTCGGCTTGGTGAGCCGGCGCCAATATTGATTAATAATGCTAAATTATAAGATCAGCATATAAATACGCTTTATCGCGAAAGCATTATCGCGGCCAACCGGTGAGGGACGTCGCGTCTCCTGACGTGACGCCTCTCTCTATAAGGGAACATCGTCATCCAGGCTATCCAGAGTAATTAAAGAAAAATCTTTATTCAGCACGTTCACCTGCTTGATGCATGGCCGATCGGCTAATGGCCGACATTGACTGGCGATCTTTTCATCATGAATGCCGAGCCAGTCGGAAAACAGGTTCAGAAAGTCCAGGCCGCTGCGCTCCTCCGCTATATGGCGCTGTTCGCTTGCATCATAACTGGTAATGAAAAGCGGCACATTGAATGACTGCTTGTACAAATCGCTGTGTTCCATATAGGCATCATCTTCGCCTTTGTTAAATTGCCCCAGGCCATGATCGGCGAAATAGAGCATCGACCAGCGCTTCTTTCCGCGATCCGCCATCTTTTGTATCTCGTGGAGCATCGTGTCGGTATTTTTGATGCTCTGTACATAACAGGAGATATCCTGGCTGATATAAAACTCATCAAAGTGTCCGTCCGTTCTTGCACAGGATTCCGGATGGGAACCAATCAGGTGAATGACGATAAGTTTCTTTGGTGCCCGGTCGGATAGCGCATCCTGAATAGTGGGAAGTAAGGCGCTATCCGGGTAGTAATTGTGATCGTTGGAGTCGCCTTTTTTGACAAAATGGCTGACGTCGGCCTGTTTGCCGACGTCAGCCACGGGACCGTCATAGAGACCGAAACGTCCCTGATTTGATAGCCAGAAGGTTTTGTATCCGGCCTTTTTTGCCAGGCGAATAAAGCTATTGTTGTATTCTACATGGCCATTCTGCGCTAAGTAGAAGGAGGCGACGAGCGAAGGAACGGTAGCAAAACTGGCCGAATGATAATGATCGAAGAGAATGCCATTGGCCTGGCTCATAAACGGTGTGTTATTCAAACTAAAACCGTATGCATTCATGTAATCCTGCCGGACGCTTTCTCCGATCACTAAAATAAAGGTGTCATAAGGAGATGTCTGGGTTGTCGGCTGCCAGGTGTCGGGCATCGCCAGCAGCGAGGCGCTTATTTTTTCCTGCTGGGTGATAATCTTGTAGGGTCGGTAGATATCATAAACAAAACGATAAGGTGAAAATTTGATATCTGCCTGACTGATATCGCCATGTTTGATATATGAGTGGGCCGGGTTGAAGGAGATAACGGCTACCGTCAAAGCGATATAAATAGTGGCTAGCCGGTTTTTGATGTGCTTTGCCTGTTTTGCAATCAACATACACAGGATCGCTATCAGAAACAGCACGAATGACAGAATAATGCTGCCTGCAGGCAGCATGCCTAAAAATTCAGCGCTTTCTGCCAGGCTGGTATAGCGTGCGGCTGCTACGGTATTTAGCGACGGAGGACCATATTTGACGGCGACAGGCAGATAAACGGCGGCAATGACGGTCACTATGGTCAGGGTTATCTTGGCGGCGACAGGTGAAAATTTGGCCATAACAATGAGAATCAGAGCCAGTGCAACCGCATAGCCGGGACGAACCGCATAGCCAAAGGAGAAGTTAACCAATAAGGACCATAGAATAAACAGGAGGAGAAGAGTTTTGTTATTTAATAGTTTCATATTTTTGCTGTGGTGATAGAAAAGAAATTCAATTCGTCTGAGCGAAAAAACCGCAATGATTATATCACTTTACATTCACTCAATCGATGCGTTATGGGCTATTTCCTGAGTCGAATGTCTCGAATGGCGTGAAAAGTAACCGGTTCACGGTATCGGATATGCCGGGGCGAGAGACGGCAAGCAGAAGTATATACCGTGCCGTTTTTCTCGTATTACCACGCAAAGAAAAAGCGTGTGCGTGCAGGCTGAAAATCATTAATTATATTTATTGGTTTCTTATAAGAATATTCATGTTAATGTTTATATTAGGGGGAGGGATAGGCTACTGTTGCTGCGATACAGTGATTTAGATCGACATATGCAATTTTTCACTAATAAATAAGTGTTAGCGCCTAGCCCTTTCTATGTTATTAAATTAAAATGGCTGCGTTTTGGTTATATGACTCACTCAGGGAATGTTATGAGTATAAAAAGTGAAGCTGGATGGCGAAAAATAAGTATTGTAATAATAGCCATTCTCATTGTATTAGCCTATATCTTGGCTAAGCAGTGATCTTATCGCGGCCATGCATTGCATGGCCGTTTCTGCTTTCAGGTGTTTGTGACGGGCAAGACCGCTGGGAGTGCAACCCCTTACTTAACAAATACATAACCAAAAAGCACAAAATAATTAAACTTTTTTTGGCGTGAAATTATAATTCCTGCGATTTTGACAGAACGACTCTGTAGGACGGATTCTATGGTTGCAGCAATTATCATCGGTATTTTCCTTGTCAGTTTTATTTACGCCCACTCCCGCGGGCAAGAAAAACAAAAAGTTGGCAGGCAGCTTTTCGATCACTCCACCTTTATGGGGCCGGTCAACATGTTTATGACCGGCTTCTCCCGCCTGCCGGCGAAACAACCTTACTTTGCTCCGCAGACCTTTCCCGAGCTGCAGCCGTTGACCGACAACTGGCAGGTGATTCGTGAGGAGGCCCTGCGCCTGCAGGACCACATCAAGGCGGCGAAAAGTCACAATGACGCCGGGTTCAACACCTTTTTCAAGCGCGGCTGGAAGCGTTTTTATCTCAAATGGTATAGCGACACTCACCCTTCGGCGCTGGCGTTATGCCCCAATACCGTCGCGCTGCTTAACCAGATCCCGTCGGTAAAGGCGGCGATGTTCGCCGAACTGCCGGCCGGCAGCCATCTGGGCAAACACCGGGATCCTTACGCCGGGTCAGTGCGTTATCACCTGGGGCTGGTCACGCCGAATGACGACCGCTGCTTTATCGAGGTGGATCGCCAGCGTCACAGCTGGCGCGACGGCCAGGCGGTGATCTTTGACGAAACCTATGTGCACTGGGCGCAAAACGGCACGGATCAGACGCGGATTATCCTGTTCTGCGATATCGAACGGCCGATGAAGTGGGGCTGGGCGCAGGCGGTGAACCACTGGGTCGGCAAGACGTTGATGTCGGCGGCCAGTTCGCCCAATGACGAGCAGGACCGCACCGGCTTTATCAACCGTATTTTCAAATACGTCAATGCGATCCGTGATGCGGGCCAGCGGTTGAAAAAGCGCAACCGCCGCGGCTATTACCTGCTGAAATGGCTGCTAATTGCCGCCATCTTCGCCGCCATTATTATCCCGAGCCTGCGTTAAGTCATTGCGCCATTGCCCACTCCCTTGGGAAATGGCGCATATCGTTAGCCGCTTGCCGGCTCCATCACGCGCTGATGCCCGCGGATGGCGGTCGGGGCAAAACCGAAGCGCTTACGGAAACGTTCGGCAAAGCGCGAGGCGCTTTCATAGCCGACGTGTTGAGCAATGGCGGAAATCGGCCAGTCGGTAGATTGCAGCAGCGCCAGCGCGCTGCTCATGCGCACGTCAATCATCAGGTTGCGCAGGGCGGTGTTTTCCGCCGACAGCTTGCGCCGCAGCACCACTTCACTCATCGAGAGACTGGCGGCCACCTTTGCCGCACTCCAGATACTGTGCGGATCGGTGGCCAGACAGCGGCGTACGCGCTGCGTCAGATCCTTGACTTCGCCGTGGACGAATTTAACGCCGTACTGCGCCAGCCAGAGCAAAATCTCCAGCAGCTTATGGCGGGTAATCGCCGGTGGAAAACTGTGATGCAGCGTCAGCGCCAGATGCGTGGTTTCAAAACTGTGAATAAACCCGCAGGGAATATTCGGCAGCGCGCGGACGCCGGTAAACGTGCCGGCCGCGGGCGCCTCGTTGGGGGCGGCGGCGAACAGCTGCGGGTCGCAGGTGATCAGATGGCAGCTGAAGCGGCCATCGCCAGACAGGCTATTAATAATATCAACGGTTTGTCCGCCATCAATCAACAGTAAATCGCCGGTGTTCGCCACCACTTCATGCTGTTGCCAACGGATGCGCTTGCATCCCTCCTGGATCAGGTACAGGTGAGGTTGTTCGAAATACACTGAAGGGAGTAACAGTTCAGTATGTTGAATAATATGCGCCGAGCTACCGATCCCGGGACAAAGATTAATTGTGCGTTCCATCGATATTCGCTTCGCAGCCAGTCTCTGAGAATATCTTTACGCGTTGCCGACCATCGGGGCAACTTTTTTCCATACGCGATGACGCGCAGTCCTGCTTATTTCCTGCCAAAAATTAATTTCCTGCTGAACAGAAAACGTCCATGTCGGGATGATATTTATCCACGATCTATCCCGCCGGGCCAAACGGTATCCGTCAGGAAAACCGCCGCCGCCGAGAATAAAAAAACAGGATAAACGAAAAGCGTGTCGGGCGTTAAGCCCCATCAGGCGTACGGCCTGCGGCGAAAGCCGGGTAAGGCGCTTATTGGCCCTGCGGCTCCCCTAACAGCAGGGCGCGGTCGTGAAATTGCCCGTAGGTGGCGTTAACGGCGCTTTGCCGCGTTGACCGATCGATTAAGGATTTTAATTCTGTCAGACGCTGCTGCAATAAGGCGCGCAGCTGCGTTTCATTATCCAGTATTTGCTGCAGCTTATGGCGCAATAGCTCCTGCAGCGCCATGGATGACGCCATCACGTCAGAGAAGTCAGCGGTTTTTTCTACCGCGGTGACATAGCTCAGCTCAAGTTCCACCAGACGCTCCCAGTCGCCGTTCTGCGCCAGCGCGAGCATTTGCGCGCTGAGGGTGGTGATTTGTTGATATGCGGATAACAGTTGCTGTTGACGTTCCATTACATGACGTCCTGCGCGGGTTGATAATTGGGGCCGATTTGTCGCCAGGCGTCGGCGATATTTTCCAGCAGTTTCGCCACTTCGTCGAGCGCCTGCAGGTCGTTATGCAGGTTGGCCTGCAGCAGACGGCGTTTCATATAGTCGTACAGCGCATCGAGCTGCGCGGCAATCTCGCCGCCTTGCTGGTGGTCTAGCCCGCTTTTCAGGCCGTTGTCGATAATGTTTATCGCCTTGGACAGCGCCTGGCCCTTGCCGGTGATATTGCCTTGTTCCATCAGTATGCGTGCGCGGGACAGGGCGCTTTGCGCCCCGTCGAATAGCATTACGATTAACTGATGCGGACTGGCGCTCATGACGCCGCTTTCCAAACCAACCTGTGCGTAGGCCTGCGTTCCGCTACGGTTATACATGCTGTTGTTTACCTGTCTTTAGACTGCTCAAGAGAACTGTTGGGTTAAATAGCTGCTGGTGCCGTTGAGTTTGGTCAGAACGGTATCCAGCTGGACGAATTGCTGTTTATAGCGGTCGATGGTGTTCTGAATGCTTTCCGACACGCGGTCGATTTGCGTGTTCAGCCGGTCGAGGCTGCTGTTGATGCTCTTGGTGGAGCTCTCGATAATGCCGCCGGCCTTGATATAGTTCTGGATCTCGTTATGAATCTCCGTCGCCATACCGCTGTCTTTACCGTTGCCGGCAAAGAAGTTCGCCACCTGGTCAGGTTTGTCTTCAATCGCTTTTTTCAGTTTGTCACTGTCGATTTCCAGCTTGCCGGTTTTGACATCGGTCTTGATGCCCAGGTTGCCGAGGCCCTTGAGTTCCGGGTTATTTTGCGCGGTGCTCAGCGCGTTCTTAATCGATGACTGAATGCCGCGCAGGGTGTTGTCCCCCAGCAGCGCGCCGTTACTGGTCGACTGCTTTTCGCCGCTTTTTACCGGCGTGTATTTGGTCAGCGAGTTAAAGGTATCCAGCAGGGAGTTGTAACTGTCGACCCACTCTTTGATCTTGTCGGCGGAGCCGCTCTTGTCGGCGTCAATCACCAGGTTCTGCGACTCGCCGGGCTTGGTGAGGGTCTTCAGATCCAGCGTGACGCCCTGCAGCGCATCGGAGATAGAGTTGGTGCTGCGCTGAATCTGCGTGCCGTTAATGGTGACTTTGGCGTCCTGGCCTTTCACCGTTTCCTGCAGCGCGCCCGTGCCGCTGGTGCTGTCGTAGTTCAGCACCGCGCCCAGTTTGTCGTCGTTATTCACCTGCACGGAGATTTTGCTCTCTGCGCCCGGGGTGCTGGCGCTGATGGCCAGTTTGTACTCATTGTCGCCGACGCGCATGATGCTGGCGTTGACGCCGGCCTTGGCGCCGTTGATGGCGTCGCGCATTTCCACCAGCGACGTCTGGTCGTCGCCGAGCGGAATGGTCACCGCTTTCGGCGGGTTGCCGGAGGTCAGGGTGAGGGAGCGGTCGCTGGCGCCGCTTTCGCCCAGTTTCTCCGTCTGGCTGGCAATATGGGCTTTAGTGGTCAGCGTTTGCGGCTGCGCCAGCTGGTCGACGGTGATGGTGTAGTTGCCCGGCACCGCTTTGGCGTTGGTGGTGACGTTAAACTGATCGTGCTTGCTGGCGGTGGTGTTGGTGAAAAATTCCGGCTTGGCCAGCTCTTTACTCAGGTTGTCGAACTTCTCCAGCGCGCCTTTCAGCGTGCCGTAAGCGGTCAGCTTGGCGTTATAGCTGCTCTGCTGGGTGGTGTAGGGCGTCAGACGCTGCTTTTCCGCCTGGCTCAGTTTGTCCAGTAATCCATTCATGTCCATGCCGGTGCTGATGCCTAATGAACTGATCGCTGCCATGGGTCGTGCTCCTTGTTGGTTGTATTCACTTAATGCGTTATCGGCCCGGCGGATAAAAAGTTTACGCAGAAAAGTAAAAAACGATGGCGCAATAGAAGAGGGAAAAAGCGTGTTATTTACGCCATTGGGCAATGGCGAAAAAAAAATAAAAAAAATCTAAAGGTTGCAAGGGCAGCGCCGATACCTGAGTGGACGGTGATTGACGCCGTGGGCAACAGCCCGAACCTTTAATTGTGAATATGAATGACGCTATGCATTCATACTGATTCGTAAGGAAACTCACACTATGGCACAAGTAATTAACACCAACAGCCTGTCGCTGATGGCGCAGAACAACCTGAACAAATCTCAGTCTTCTCTGGGCACCGCGATTGAGCGTCTGTCTTCCGGTCTGCGTATCAACAGCGCGAAGGACGATGCGGCCGGCCAGGCGATCTCCAACCGCTTCAGCGCCAACATCAAAGGCCTGACTCAGGCGTCCCGCAACGCTAACGACGGCATCTCCCTGGCGCAGACCACCGAAGGCGCGCTGAACGAAGTTAACGACAACCTGCAGAACATCCGTCGTCTGACCGTACAGGCGCAGAACGGTTCCAACTCTGACAGCGACCTGAAATCCATCCAGGACGAGATCACCCAGCGTCTGTCTGAAGTTAACCGTATCTCTGAGCAAACTGACTTCAACGGCGTGAAAGTGCTGAGCAAAGATCAGTCTCTGACTATCCAGGTTGGCGCTAACGACGGCGAAACCATCAACATCGATCTGCAAAAAATCGATGCCAAGCAGCTGGGTCTGGAAGGTTTTGACGTGACCGTTAAAGGCCCGACCGCGGGTAACGAAGTTGCCAAGGGCGCAACCATCAAGGCCTCTACCGGCGAAGACGTGAGCTACGATCCGGCGGCAAGCGGTCTGGCGGCAGGTAAGACGCTGATTACCGGTAAAGATGCGGACGGTAAAGACACCATGTTCGTTGAAACCACCGATGCGGCCACCGGCGCGAAAACCTACGCGGGAGCGACCGTGGATAAAGACGGTAAAGTCACCGAAGACAGCACCGCCGTTACCATGAAAACGCCGCTGGATACCCTGGACAAAGCGCTGTCTCAGGTTGATAAACTGCGTTCTTCTCTGGGTGCGGTACAGAACCGTTTCGATTCTGTCATCAACAACCTGAACAGCACCGTTAACAACCTGTCCGCTTCCCAGTCCCGTATTCAGGATGCCGACTACGCGACCGAAGTGTCCAACATGAGCCGCGCCAACATCCTGCAGCAGGCTGGCACCTCCGTGCTGGCGCAGGCTAACCAGTCGACTCAGAACGTGCTGTCTCTGCTGCGTTAATCCCCGCTCTCCGATTAACTGTCGCTTATCACCCCGCCTGCCTCGGCGGGGTTTTTTTATGCCCGTGCGCCGGCGTTGAGCCGCATGGGGTAAATAAGGCCCGTTTTTTGCGGCTGTTCCGCCGATTGTCATTGCGTCCACTGCGGATAATAACGCTGACTCCTTAATCCGCAGGTTTTAGACATAGTGAGCGATCTGTATACCGCCGAAGGCGTAATGGACAAAAACTCCCTCTGGCTGCGCTACGTTCCGCTGGTGCGCCACGAGGCGCTGCGCCTGCAGGTCCGGCTGCCCGCCAGCGTCGAGCTTGACGATCTGCTGCAGGCCGGCGGCATCGGGCTGCTGAACGCCGTCGAACGTTACGACGCGCTGCAGGGGACCGCCTTTACCACCTATGCGGTGCAGCGCATCCGCGGCGCAATGCTCGATGAGCTGCGCAGCCGCGACTGGGTGCCGCGCAGCGTGCGGCGTCACGCCCGCGAAGTAGCGCAGGCGATGCAGCGGCTGGAGCAGCAGTTGGGGCGTCCGCCTGCCGAGCTGGAGGTGGCGCAGGCGCTGGACATTTCGCTCAGCGATTACCGTCAGATCCTGCTGGATACCAATAACAGTCAGCTGTTCTCCTACGACGAGTGGCGCGAAGAGCAGGGGGAAAGCGTCGAGCTGATGCTGGAAGGGCATGAAGAGGCCAATCCGCTGCAGCAGCTGCTGGAGGGCAACCTGCGTCAGCGGGTGATTAACGCCATCGAAGCCCTGCCGGAGCGCGAGAAGATGGTGCTGACGCTCTATTACCAGGAGGAGTTGAACCTGAAGGAGATTGGCGCGGTGCTGGACGTCGGCGAATCGCGCGTCAGTCAATTACACAGCCAGGCGATTAAACGTCTGCGCGCCCGTTTGGCAAATGATTGATCGGCGATAACAGGAGCTATCATTATGTCTGGAACAGTACTGAAAAAGCGGCCGCTAAGCCGCTATATGAAAGATTACAAACACACCCAGACCCACTGCGGTCAGTGCGGTAAACTGCTGGACCGCATGGCGCTGGTGTTTCGCGGCAAGATCATCAATAAAGAGGCCATCGCCCGTATGGATCAGCCGATCGATGATCAGGTATGGCAAAACGTGCAGCAGGAGCTGACCGCGCTGTGCCGTTTCTGCAGTGAAATTTCCTGCAACAGCCACCCCAGCTATTTCGACATTATGGCGTTCAAGCAGTACCTGTTCGAACAGACCGAAATGAGCCACAGCACCGTGCGTGAATACGTGGTGCGCCTGCGGCGGCTGGATGAAATGCTGACCGCACGCAACTATCCGGCGGATAAATTCAGCAACGGCGGCAGCCACCACCTGATTGACGACCTGCCCAGCGCCGGACATAACAACTATCGCATCGCGCTGCGTAAATACGACCAGTATCTCGCCTGGCAGAAGAGCTACTAGGCCCGTGGCGGCCGTCTGCGGGCGGTCGCCGGCACTCCCATGATGAATAATGAGTGATTATTGACGTCACTTCTGTTACACCTAGCTGTCAGACGTTAATACCGCTTTACTGGGAGTAAGCTGTGAATCTGCAACAGCAACTGGCGCAATTCCCGCGCCTCGATTTGGTTGGCTCCGCCACGCCGCTGGAGAAACTGTCCCGCCTTTCTGACTACCTTGGCCGTGAAATATACATCAAACGTGACGACGTCACGCCGATGGCTATGGGTGGCAACAAACTGAGAAAACTGGAGTTTTTGGCCGCCGATGCGCTGGAGCAGGGGGCCGATACGCTGGTGACCGCCGGCGCCATCCAGTCCAACCACGTCCGCCAGACCGCCGCCGTCGCCGCCAAACTTGGCCTGCACTGCGTGGCGCTGCTGGAAAACCCCATCAATACGCAGGCGGAAAACTACCTGAGCAACGGCAACCGCCTGCTGCTGGATCTGTTCAATACGGAAGTGGTGATGTGCGATGCGCTGCACGCGCCGCAGCAGCAGCTGGAGGAGCTGGCGACGCGTCTGGAAGCGCAGGGCTTCCGGCCTTATGTGGTGCCGGTGGGCGGCTCTAACGCACTCGGCGCGCTGGGCTACGTGCAGTGCGCGCTGGAAATCGCGCATCAGGGCAAGGACGTTGCCTTCAGTTCCGTGGTGGTGGCCTCCGGCAGCGCCGGTACCCATGCCGGTTTGGCGCTCGGGCTGCAGCAGCTGCTGCCGGACAGCGAACTGATTGGCGTCACCGTTTCACGCCGCGCTGAGGAGCAACTGCCGAAGGTCGAACAGATCCGGCAGGAACTGGCCCTTGCGCTGGGTCTGGAGGCGCAGGCGCCGATTACGCTGTGGGATGACTATTTTGCACCGCAGTACGGCATGCCGAACGACGAGGGCATGGCGGCGGTGCAGCTGCTGGCGCAGCAGGAAGGCATTTTGCTTGACCCGGTGTATACCGGTAAGGCGATGGCCGGGCTGATCGACGGCATTGCTCAGGGGCGTTTCCGCGATGACGGCCCAATCTTGTTTGTGCACACCGGCGGCGCGCCGGCGCTGTTCGCCTATCACCCGCAGGTATAGGCCGGCAGGTAGTTATATTCCATTCTGGACTATATTTATTAGGTAATATTCCTTTATACCGCGATGCAGGCTGTTAAAGTCCTGAAATCAAAAAAGATAACATTTTATACGGGGTATCTATGCTCTTTTCCAAAGTTCGACGCCAACTGGCACTGGGGATGATGGCGGTGGCGCTGACCGCCGGCCTGACGGCAAACACCTTCGCGGCAGACAATCTGCTGGAGCAGGTCAAACATAACGGCACGCTGAAAGTGGGGCTGGAAGGCACCTATCCGCCGTTCAGTTTCCAGGGGGAAGACGGTAAGCTGACCGGCTTCGAAGTGGACTTCGCCAACGCGCTGGCGCAGCATCTGGGCGTCAAGGCCAAGCTGAGCCCGACCAAATGGGACGGCATGCTGGCGTCGCTGGATTCCAAACGCATCGACGTGGTGATCAATCAGGTCACCATTTCCGACGAGCGGAAGAAAAAATATGACTTCTCCACGCCGTACACCGTCTCCGGCATTCAGGCGCTGGTGAAGAAGGGCAATGAGGGGCAGATCGCCAAACCGGAAGACCTGAAGGGTAAAAAGGTCGGCGTAGGCCTCGGCACCAACTATGAACAGTGGCTGCGCGAAAATGTGCAGGGCGTTGACGTGCGCACCTATGACGACGACCCGACCAAATATCAGGATCTGCGCGTTGGCCGCATCAACGTGATTCTGGTGGACCGCCTGGCGGCGCTGGATCTGGTGAAGAAAACCGGCAATACGCTGGCGGTCGCCGGCCCGGCGTTCTCCCGTCAGGAGTCCGGCGTTGCGGTGCGTAAAAATAATCCGGAGTTGCTGAACGCCATTAACCAGGCGATCGCCGAGATGCAGAAAGACGGCACGCTGGCGAAAATCTCTGACAAATGGTTTGGTGCGGACGTAACGAAATAATGCAAGAAAGTATTCAACTGGCGCTGGATTCAGCGCCGTTTTTATTGAAGGGCGCCATACTCACGCTGCAGCTGAGCCTGGGCGGGATGGCGCTGGGGCTGATTCTGGGCTTTCTGCTGGCGCTGATGCGCCTTTCGCATTTCTGGCCGCTGTCGTGGTTGTCGCGTATTTACGTGTCACTGTTCCGCGGCACGCCGCTGATTGCCCAGCTGTTTATGATTTATTACGGCCTGCCGCAGTTCGGCATTGAGTTTGACCCGTTCCCGGCGGCGCTGATCGGCCTGTCGCTCAATACGGCGGCCTACACCTCGGAAACCCTGCGTGCCGCTATTTCTTCCATTGATAAAGGTCAGTGGGAAGCGGCGGCCAGCATCGGCATGTCGCCGTGGCAGACCCTGCGCCGGGTGATCCTGCCGCAGGCGGCGCGCACCGCGCTGCCGCCACTGGGCAACAGCTTTATCGGGCTGGTGAAAGACACCTCGCTGGCGGCGACGATTCAGGTGCCGGAACTGTTCCGTCAGGCGCAGCTGATCACCTCGCGCACGCTGGAGGTGTTCACCATGTATCTGGCGGCATCGCTGATCTACTGGCTGATGGCGACGCTGCTGTCTGCGCTGCAGAACCGTCTGGAATCGCACGTTAACCGTCAGGATAAGGAATAAGCCCATGAGCGCCATCGAAGTAAAGGACGTAGTGAAAAAGTTCAATGGCCATACGGTGCTGCACGGTATCGATCTCGAGGTGAATTCCGGCGAAGTGGTGGCTATTATCGGGCCGAGCGGCTCGGGGAAGACCACGCTGCTGCGCTGCATCAACCTGCTGGAAGTGCCGGATTCCGGCACTATCCGCGTGGGGGATATCGAGATCGACAGCGCGCGTTCGCTCGGTAAACAGAAAAGCCAGGTGCGCGAACTGCGCCAGCAGGTGGGGTTTGTGTTTCAGAACTTCAACCTGTTCCCGCACCGTTCGGTGCTGGAGAACATCATTGAAGGGCCGGTGATCGTGAAGGGCGAAGAGCGCGCCAAGGCTGAGCAGCGCGCTCGCGAGCTGCTGGCGAAGGTCGGGCTGAGCGGCAAAGAGCAGGCCTATCCGAAGCGCCTGTCCGGCGGTCAGCAGCAGCGGGTGGCGATCGCCCGCGCGTTGGCGATGCAGCCGGAAGTAATCCTGTTTGACGAACCCACCTCGGCGCTGGACCCGGAGCTGGTGGGCGAGGTGCTCAACACCATTCGCGCGCTGGCGGAAGAGAAGCGCACCATGGTGATCGTCACCCACGAGATGAGCTTTGCCCGCGACGTCGCCGACCGCGCCATCTTTATGGACAACGGCCGCATTGTCGAACAGGGGCCGGCGAAGGCGCTGTTTGCCGACCCTCAGCACCAGCGCACCCGTCAGTTCCTCGATAAGTTTATTAACCAGTAAACGCTGCCGGGCGCGGTATGCCGCGTCCGGCTTGTTCAGCCCGTCCGTGCTCTGCATCACACTATCGTCGTTTTTGGGCAGAGAATCTGTATCAGGTTCTATACTTGGTCGTTGGCTGGTGCCATCTCGTCTTTTAGCTAGGGAAGGATCTCATGAGCGGCAGCGGAACGCAGTTTGATTTTGTGGCGCTGATGCAGGAAAAATCCAGCGCGCATGGCTTTGTGCTGGATGACGATCAGTGTCGCGTCGTGGCTCGGCTGGGCAGCCTGATCGCTGCGCAGGCGCCCCGCCCGCCGCATCATGCCGGCGGCGTTTATCTGTGGGGTAAGGTCGGGCGGGGCAAGACGTTTATCCTCGACGCGTTTTATGATGCGGCGCCAATCCGCAGCAAACGCCGCGTACACTTCCATTATTTTTTCCGTGAACTACACCAACGCATGGCCGCACAGGATAACCGCGGGCGGTCAATAACCGAGGTGTTGAGCGCGCAACTGGGCGACTGCCGGTTATTGTGTTTTGATGAGTTCCATCTGCACGATATTGGCGACGCGATGCTGATCAAACCCCTGCTGGAGTTTATTTTTCAGCGGCAGATTGTGTTGGTGACAACCTCCAACTATCCGCCGGATGAACTGCTGGCCAACCCCCTCTACCACCAGCGCTTTGTGCCTTCGATAGCGTTAATCAAACAGCATATGGAGATCTTCGCGCTGACCGGCGGGCAGGATTACCGCCTGCTGGGGGCGAATGACAGCACGCCGTTTTGCGAGGGCGTCTATCTTAGCCCCGGCAGCGCAGAGCAGCGCCGGGCGTGCGGGCTGCCGCAGCCTGACGGTGAGCACGCCCTCGAGGTTGGCTACCGCAGGCTGGCGGTGCTTTCTCCCGCCGGCGACGTTCTGCACTTTTCTTTTGCGGCGCTGTGCGTGGCGCCGACGGCGGTGATGGATTATCTGGCGCTGTGTGAACGCTGCCGCTGCTGGATTATCGAAGACGTTCCGGCGCTGGCGACCCAGTCTGCGGCGGCGCAGCAGCGTTTTATCAACGTGATTGACGTGCTCTACGATCAGAGTTGCCGGCTGTATATCATCAGCGACTACCCGCTGGACGCGATGACTGACGGCGTGGCGCAGGAAGATATCCAGCGCACCCGCAGCCGGCTGAGACAGCTGAAACACGCCGTGCCGGCCGGCCGGCCATAACATCAGGCTGATACCGACATGCAAGACGCACTGCAGCTTTCCCATTATCTGGTGCTGGCCGGCGCGCTGCTGGCGGCCTATGTGATCTTCGGCATTGCCGGGTTCGGCACCGCGCTGATCGCCAGCCCGGTGATGGCGCTGTATATCCCGGTGGCGAAAATCGTGCCGTTGCTGGCGCTGTTGGATATGTGCGCGGCGCTGGTCAATGTGAGCCGCGACGGGCGCAACGCAAACCGGCCGGAATTAAGGCGGCTGATCCCGCTGATGATCGCCGGCAGCCTGATTGGCGCGCTGATCCTGCTGAGAACCCGACCCGATATCCTGCTGTTGGCGCTGGGGATCTTCGTGGTGCTGTATGCCGTCTACGCCCTCAGCGGCCTGAAACCGGATCGCCGCTTTTCCGCCAAAGCCGCCGTACCGTTTGGCCTGGTCGGCGGCGTGTTCAGTGCGCTGTTCGGCAGCGGCGGTTTTATTTACGCGATTTACCTTAGCGGACGCATTGAGCGCAAAGAGGCGATGCGCATTACGCAAACCACGCTGATCGGCCTGAGCACGCTGACCCGGGTGGTGATTTTTGCGCTGGCCGGGGTCTATTTTGACGCCGATCTGCTGCTGTTGGCGTTGGCGCTGGCACCGGGGATGCTGCTGGGTATCACGCTTGGCCGCTATTTCACGCTCAAGATGTCACGTGAACAGTTCCTGAAACTGATTAATATGATCCTGCTGGCCTCGGGCAGTATGCTGATTATCCGCTATCTGTCCGCCGCGCTGTGAATTTAAGTTTATTCCTAGCAATATCTGTGAGTTACGTCGATCAGATAGACCGCTGTCGTTGTTGAAACCCTGACCAGGAATCGGGAAAGATACCTTTGCACCCGCAGAAGCCTATGCCTTTATGCAGTCCCTGCCTCGCGAATTGGCGGGATGGATCACGATATATTATTGGATGCATTTTATCTGGATGAACATGATTGCGGTTGGCGGCGTCATGTTGGTGATTGCCAAACTCGCGGGCGTCGATCCTAACGCCTGAGCTTGAAGTAAGAGGGCGTCATAACGCGTTACCTGAGGTTTGGCTATTCCGGGGCGTCAAACGATACTACCATCAAGACAAACCCCGCCAAAGGCGGGGTTTGTGTTACTACGAGCCGGCCGATCAGCCGATGGTCATCAGGCTGGCGTTACCGCCGGCGGCGGCGGTGTTGACGCTCAGCGAGCGTTCAACCAGCAGGCGCTCCAGCAGGATATTGGTTTCGCCGTGGGTGAAGCCCTGCACGGAGACGATGGCGCCGCTGCGCTGAGCGATCTGCTCGCACAGGTTCCGCAGCTGATCGGCGTCGCCGTGATGCATGGCGGCGTCGAACTCCACCTTATCGCTCTGCCAGTCTTTGGTGAATGCGATGCGCGCCTGCACCTCATTCGGCAGACGGCGGTACAGCGTGCGCTGCAGCTCGGCTTCCGGCCACAGCACCTGGCTGCCGACCGCCAGCACGGCGGCGAGCTGCGTCAGCGCGTCGGCGTCGTTATCCGCCAGGCACAGTACGCGCTCGCGCGGCAGCAGGGCGTAGGTGTTGCGTTCGCCGGTCGGGCCAGGCAGCGGACGTACGGTGCCGCCCTGGCCGAGCTCGGCATAGCGCTGCGCCAGCTGCGCCAGATCGCGCAGGTTTTCTGCCACCGCCCACTTCTCCAGCGCCTGATGCGGCGCCAGCAGGGCCGGACGCGCGCTGGCCTCCATCGGACGCTCGGCGTCCTGACGATCCAGCGTGCGCTGCACCGCGTCTTCCGGGCGGTTGGCCAGCAGGCGGTAGAGGTACAGCGGGCCGCCGGCTTTCGGGCCGGTGCCGGACAGGCCTTCGCCGCCGAACGGCTGGACGCCGACCACCGCGCCGACCATATTGCGGTTGACGTACAGGTTGCCCACCTTGGCGCGTTCGGTCACCCGCGCGATGGTTTCATCGATACGGGTGTGGATGCCCAGCGTCAGGCCGTAACCGGCGGCGTTGATCTGATCGACCAGCGCTTCCAGGTTGGCGCGACGGTAGCGCACCACGTGCAGCACCGGGCCGAAGATCTCTTTCTGCAGTTCGTCGAAGCTCTCCAGCTCAATCAGCGTCGGCTTGACGAAGGTGCCGCGCGGCCACTCTTTCTCATCCTGCGCGTTGCGCTGCGCCGCCTGATACACCTTGCGGCCTTTGGAGCGCATGGTCTGAATATGGCGGTCGATGCCGGTTTTGGCTTCGGCGTCGATCACCGGGCCGATGTCGGTGGACAGACGTTCCGGGTTGCCCATGCGGCATTCCGCCATGGCGCCGCGCAGCATTTGCAGCGTGTGTTCCGCCACGTCTTCCTGAATGCACAGCACGCGCAGTGCGGAGCAGCGCTGGCCGGCGCTGTCGAACGCGGAGGCCACCACGTCGGTGACCACCTGCTCGGTCAGGGCGGAGGAGTCGACGATCATCGCGTTCAGGCCGCCGGTTTCGGCGATCAGCGGCGTCGGACGCCCCTGCGGATCCAGACGTCCGGCGATGCTGCGTTGCAGAATGCCGGCCACGGCGGTGGAGCCGGTGAACATCACGCCGCGCACGCGCTCGTCATTAACCAGCTGCGCGCCGACGGTTTCCCCGAGGCCCGGCAGCAGCTGCAGCACACCGTGCGGAATGCCGGCCTCCAGCAGAATGCGCACCGCCTGTGCGGCCACCAGCGGCGTTTGCTCCGCCGGCTTGGCCAGCACGCTGTTGCCGGCGGCCAGCGCCGCGGCGATCTGCCCGGTGAAGATGGCCAGCGGGAAGTTCCACGGGCTGATGCACACTACCGGCCCCAGCGGACGGTGGCTGTCGTTGGCGAAGTCATCGCGTACCTGACCGGCGTAGTAATACAGGAAGTCGACCGCTTCACGCACTTCGGCGATGGCGTTGTTAAAGGTTTTGCCCGCTTCGCGCACCAGAATGCCGATCAGGCTCTGCAGCTGGCCGTCCATCAGCTCGGCGGCGCGCTCCAGCACCGCGGCGCGCTCTGCCGGCGGGGTAGCGAACCAGATCGGGCCGGCGGCGGCGGCGGCGTCCAGCGCGCGGCTGACTTCACCTTCGGTCGCTTCACGGACGTAGCCGACCACATCGCTCGGCTCGGCCGGGTTAATCACCGGCTGCTCCACGCCCTGGTCGCTCTCTGCGTCGATAATCGGATCGGCGCGCCACTCTTGCGCGGCGCTGGTGAGCAGGGCGCTGGACAGCGAGGCCAGGCGATGCTCGTTCGACAGATCCAGGCCGCTGGAGTTAACGCGTTTTTCGCCGTACAGGTCGTGCGGCAACGGAATTTTAGGATGCGGCAGGCCAATCTGGCCTTCGCTGGCGGCCAGCGCCTCGACCGCCAGCACCGGATCGGCCACCAGCTCGTCGAGAGACAGCGTGGTGTCGGCAATGCGGTTGACAAACGAGGTGTTGGCGCCGTTTTCCAGCAGGCGACGCACCAGATAGGCCAGCAGCGTTTCGTGGGTGCCGACCGGCGCGTAGATGCGGCACGGGCGGTTCAGCTTGCCGTCGGCGATTTTACCCACCACCTGCTCGTACAGCGGCTCGCCCATTCCGTGCAGGCACTGGAACTCATACTGCCCCGGATAGTAGTTGTTGCCCGCCATATGATAAATCGCGCTCAGCGTGTGGGCGTTATGGGTGGCGAACTGCGGGTAAATCAGATTCGGCACCGACAGCAGCTTGCGCGCGCAGGCCAGGTAAGAGACGTCGGTGTAGACCTTGCGGGTATAGACCGGGTAGCCTTCCAGGCCGTCCATCTGGGCGCGTTTGATTTCGCTGTCCCAGTAGGCGCCTTTCACCAGACGGATCATCAGGCGGCGACGGCTGCGCTGCGCGATGTCGATCACCGCGTCAATGGCGGCCGGGCAGCGTTTCTGATAGGCCTGAATCACGAAGCCGATGCCGTTCCAGCCGGCCAACTGCGGTTCGAAGCAGAGTTTTTCCAGCAGGTCGAGCGAGATCTCCAGGCGATCGGCCTCTTCGGCGTCGATATTGATGCCGATATCGTACTGACGCGCCAGCAGGGTCAGCGACAGCAGCAGCGGATACAGCTCCTCCATCACCCGGTCGTACTGCGCGCGGCTGTAGCGCGGGTGCAGGGCGGACAGCTTGATGGAGATCCCCGGGCCTTCATAAATGCCGCGGCCGTTGGAGGCCTTGCCGATGGCGTGGATGGCCTGCTGGTAGGAAACCATATAGGCCTGCGCGTCCTCCTCGGTCAGCGCGGCCTCGCCCAGCATGTCGTACGAGTAGCGGAAGCCCTTGTCTTCCAGCTTGCGCGCGTTGGCCAGCGCCTCGGCGATGGTTTCGCCGGTGACGAACTGCTCGCCCATCAGGCGCATCGCCATATCGACGCCTTTACGGATCAGCGGCTCGCCGCTCTTGCCGATAATGCGGTTCAGCGAGCGCGACAGGTTGGCCTCGTTATGGGTGGACACCAGTTTACCGGTGAACAGCAGGCCCCAGGTGGCGGCGTTCACGAACAGCGACGGGCTGCGTCCCAGGTGGGAGTGCCAGTTGCCGGTGCTGATTTTGTCGCGGATCAGCGCGTCGCGGGTTGGTTTGTCCGGAATGCGCAGCAGCGCCTCCGCCAGACACATCAGCGCCACGCCTTCCTGTGAGGAGAGTGAGAACTCCTGCAGCAGGCCTTGCACCATGCCGGCGCGTCCGTGTGCACTCTTTTGGTTCCGCAGCTTCTCGGCGATGCCGTAGGCCATCTTGTGCGTAGCCTGTGCAAGATCGGCCGGTAAGCGCGCCTGTTCGAGCAACATCGGCACCGCTTCCTGCTCCGGACGGCGGTAGGCGGCGGTAATAGCGGCGCGCGTGACCGACTGCGGCAGAATGTGTTCGGCAAATTCCAGGAACGGCTGGTGGGACTCTTCCTGCGGTTGCGGCATAATGTCGTCCGCTTCGGCGCTGCCGGCGGCATTAACTGCAGGAATTTCAGGGATATCGGAACCGCTCTCAAGGCGTTCGAGATAATTAAAAATGGCTTGTTTGATTAACCAGTGCGGCGTGCGATCGATGCGTTGTGCAGCGGTTTTAATGCGATCGCGCGTTGCTTCATCAAGCTTGACGCCCATAGTGGTCGTGCCCATACCATCCAGCTCCTGTGAGTTTAGAACCTATCCCGGCAGGCTATACAAATTCCGGGCCGCTTTTAGCCTGCGGGGATAGGCTCGTGAAATATGTTGTGTCTGTCTGAAGGCTGACAATATCCTGCATGTTGCAACTTTGTGCAACCTTGTTAAATCAGGATGATTAACGAAGTGTGAGTTAACTCGATTTTTTGACCGCGGGAAGCGGCATGATTTTTGCTCATTATTCAGCGATGGCCGGGGAATATGCAGTATAACCGGTCACCCCTGAATTTTTATGGCTAATGCCGTCAGGGTGCAACTACAAATGGGTAGGGGGAGTGCAACCGATAACCTGGTTAAATGTGACGCAGGGTGAACTTTGTGTAACTTTGTTGTTAAAAGTGTTGTTGAATAGCAAAAAGGTCATCTAGGATAGCCAGCGGTCTGACAATACCGGGCAGAAACTAGTATCGACTACGCACTGCGCCGACGGCGTTTCGTTCCGACGCGTCGGCAGGCGACAGACACCGCACTACAGCGCGAATTAAAACACCCGAAAGAATTCACGGCGTTGCCGGCGAAGGATGAAGGGGAAAATGAAAGTGGAGAGTTGAATGACAATAAGCACACCTATGCTGGTGACCTTCCTGGTGTATATCTTCGGGATGGTGCTGATCGGCTTACTCGCCTACCGGGCGACCAACAACTTCGATGATTACATCCTTGGTGGCCGTAGCCTGGGCAGCGTGGTGACCGCGCTCTCCGCCGGCGCGTCTGATATGAGCGGCTGGCTGCTGATGGGCCTGCCGGGCGCGATTTTTCTGTCCGGCATCTCCGAAAGCTGGATCGCTATCGGCCTGGCGATCGGCGCCTACCTGAACTGGAAGCTGGTGGCGGGGCGGCTGCGGGTGCATACCGAAGCCAACAACAACGCGCTGACGCTGCCGGACTACTTCACCAGCCGCTTTGAAGACAACAGCAAACTGCTGCGGGTGATTTCGGC
Source organism: Serratia rubidaea (assembly GCF_016026735.1). Classification (NCBI taxonomy): domain Bacteria; kingdom Pseudomonadati; phylum Pseudomonadota; class Gammaproteobacteria; order Enterobacterales; family Yersiniaceae; genus Serratia; species Serratia rubidaea. Next base: position 4,444,349 of record NZ_CP065640.1, on the reverse strand, counting down.
GGTGGTGATCCTGGTGTTCTTCACCATCTACTGCGCCTCCGGCATCGTCGCCGGCGCGCGCCTGTTTGAAAGCACCTTCGGCATGAGTTATGAAACCGCGCTGTGGGCCGGCGCGGCGGCGACCATTCTGTACACCTTTATCGGCGGGTTCCTGGCGGTAAGCTGGACCGATACCGTGCAGGCCAGCCTGATGATCTTTGCGCTGATCCTGACGCCGGTGTTCGTGATTTTGGCCGTCGGCGGCATTGATACCTCCCTGCTGGTGATTGAGGCGAAGAACCCGGCCAACCTGGATATGCTGAAAGGGCTGAATCTGGTGGCGATCCTGTCGCTGCTCGGCTGGGGCCTGGGCTACTTCGGCCAGCCGCACATTCTGGCGCGCTTTATGGCGGCGGACTCCCACCGCACCATCCGCAGCGCACGCCGCATCAGCATGGCCTGGATGATTCTGTGCCTGGCGGGCACCATCGCGGTCGGCTTCTTCGGCATTGCCTACTTCGCCAATAACCCGGCACAGGCGGGCAACGTCTCGGAAAACGGCGAGCGGGTGTTTATCGAACTGGCGATGATCCTGTTTAACCCGTGGGTGGCCGGTATCCTGATGTCGGCAATTCTGGCGGCGGTAATGAGCACCCTGAGCTGCCAGCTGCTGGTGTGCTCCAGCGCCATCACCGAAGATTTCTACAAAGCCTTCCTGCGCAAGGGCGCCAGCCAGCGCGAACTGGTGTGGGTCGGCCGTGTAATGGTGCTGGTGGTGGCGTTGATCGCTATTGCCCTGGCCGCCAACCCGGAAAACCGGGTGCTGGGGCTGGTGAGCTACGCCTGGGCCGGTTTCGGCGCCGCCTTCGGGCCGGTAGTGCTGTTCTCCGTCACCTGGTCGCGCATGACGCGCAACGGCGCGCTGGCCGGGATGCTGATTGGTGCGATCACCGTACTGGTGTGGAAACAGTACGGCTGGCTGGATCTGTATGAAATCATCCCTGGCTTCCTGTTCGCCAGCATCGCCATCGTGCTGGTCAGCCTGATGGGCGGCAAGCCGTCGGCCGCCATGACCGAACGTTTCGACCAGGCGGAAGCGGAATTCAAAGCCGAATAACGTCTGCAGACGATAAGCTTTGCTAACAGACGGCCTCCCACTGCGGAGGCCGTTTTTTTTCAGGCGCCCGCAGGTTGGCTAAAATTGCCCATAGCTGAGTTGGCCGGTGTTGTTCTGCGGACGTCATCCGCATAAGAGAGAAATTGTGAATATAACCCCATGTCCGCTGGTGCTGATCCCCGGCTTTATGCTGGATGAGACGCTGTGGCAGCGGTTTCAAACCTGTCTGCCGGCCGGCTGGCCGGTACTGCACGGCGCGTTGAGCGGCGGCAAAACCATCCGCGATATCGCCCGCCATCTTGCCGAGACGCTGCCGCCCAGGTTCGTGCTGGTTGGCTTCTCGCTGGGCGGCTATATCGCCAGACAGCTGGCGGCGGATTACCCGCAGCGGGCGGCGGCGCTGGTGCTGGTGGCCAGCTCGCTGCGTGAGGACACCGAGCAGCAGATGGCGTCGAAGCAGCGGGCGGTGCAAAGCCTGTCCGCCGCCACCTTCAGCGGCCTGAGCCGCACGGCGATTGCCGGTTCACTGCACCCTGACCGCGCTGCGGATACGGCGCTGATTGCGGCGATCAGACAGATGGGCAACCGGCTGGGCTACGCCGCACTGGCGAGCCAGTCGGCGCTGCGCAGGGCCGATGTCCCCGCGGCGGCGATACAGTGCCCGACACTGGTGGTCGCGGGCGCGCAGGACGCGCTGCGCTCGCTGGATGAGGCGCAGGAACTGACCGCGGCGATTGCCGGCGCCACGCTGCAGGTGCTTGACGGCAGCGGACATATGCTGCCGCTGGAGCAGCCGCAGGCGCTGGCCGATACGCTGGTCCGCTGGCTGAACGAGCAGGGAATTGATTAGCGGCCGCCGTCTCCGCGCTGCTCCCATCCCGGCACGGCTTTTGCAGGTTTCCGCCTATTCTTGCTGAACGGAGCCTGCACCATGAGTCGCAATGCCGCCTTTCCGCCCAGCGCCGCCGATTTCCTGCTGGCGTCGAAACGCTGTGAAATTACCGTCCTGCAACAGCTGCTGCACATGGGGCAGCTGGTGGGAGAGGTAAGCCAACTGATCCATATGCTGCAGCGCGAGCGGGGCACGGTGAATATTTACCTCTGCTCACAGGGCGCGCTGTTCGGCGACCGGCTGGCGGCGCGGCGGCGCGATGTGGAACAGGCCGAGCGGGCGGTACAGCGCCTGCTGGCGCAGCTGGATGCGACCACTGCGCCGCTGGCGGTCGCCGGCCGGCTGTTCGGCCGCATCGCCGGCGCGCTGCAGCATCTCACTCTATTGCCGACGCTGCGACAGCAGGCGGAGGCGCGCCGTCTGACGCCGGAGGAGGCGATGCAGCATTTTAACGCGATCGTTCACAGCCTGCTGGCGCTGGTGTATGAGGCGACGGACGCCTGTCTGGAGCCGGCGATGGCGCGCCGGCTGATCGCTATGTTCAGCTTTATGCAGGGTAAAGAGCTGGCCGGGCAGGAGCGGGCGCTGGGGGCGGCGGGGTTTGCCGCCGGGCAGTTTGACGATGCGGCGCAGCAGCGGCTGCCACAGCTGATTGACGGCCAGGAGCGCTGTTTTCACACCTTTGTCGAGTTTGCCGACCCGGCGTCGCTGGCGCAGTGGCGGCAACTGCAGCAGCAGGACGACCGCGAGTTTGAACGCCTGCGACGCATGGCCTGCACCCGGCGGCAGCCGGGCGGCGATCTCAGCCTGCGCTGGTTTGACATAACCTCGGCGCGCATTGACGCGATGAAACAGATTGAGGACCGGCTGGCGGCCGCGCTGATGGACGGCTGTCGCGCCAGCCTGGTCGCGGCGCAGCGGGCGCTGACGCAGCCGGAGCCAACGTGGCCGGCGTTGGAGCCGGGCTATACGGTGTTTGTCAGCGCGCCGGCGGCCGACGGCGAAGCGCTGCTTGACGACGGGGTTAACCCGCAGCTGGGGCGCTCGCTGATGGCGATGATCCGCCAGCAGTCGCAGCGGCTGCAGGCGCTGTCGGAAGAGCTGGCGGCGACGCGCGCCACCCTGCAGGAGCGGCGCGAAATCGAGCGCGCCAAAAGCCTGCTGATTCAGCACCGCGGCCTGACGGAAGAGAGCGCCTATCAGCTGCTGCGTAAGATGGCGATGGACCAGAATAAGCGTCTGATTGATATTGCCCGCGCCATGCTGGCGGTGGCGGACATTCTGCCGGGGAAATAGCCGCCCCTGTTTTGAGGATATTTGCACGCCCTCAGTGCAGACGCTGCCTCGCCGTTGTGCAACGGCCGCACCGCGGCCGGCGGCAGGCCGCATAAACCGGCGCAGGGAAAACTGGCACGCAAGCTGCATTACTGTACGCGTTATCGGCCAACGGCGGTTGATGACCTGACTAATTCGGATAAAGGCGTCCTTGCTGTGCGTTTCACCGTGGGTGGAGCGTGCAGACGGGACGCCTTTTTTTGTTTTTCACACCCAGATGAGGAGCTGTTGATGACGCACACCAAATCGCCGGGAATGGCGCTGTCGCGCCGCCGCTTTCTGCTCGGCAGCGCGGCGTTGGGCGGCAGCATGATGGCGCCGGGGCTGTTCAATGCCGCCTGGGCCGCCGGCTCGGACGCGCCGGAGAAAAAGCGGCTGCGCGTCGGCTTTATTCCGCTGACCGACTGCGCCTCGGTGGTGATGGCGGCGGTGAACAAGTTTGATGAGAAATACGGCATCGAAATCATACCCAGCAAAGAGGCCAGCTGGGCGGCGGTGCGCGACAAGCTGCTGTCCGGCGAGTTGGACGCCGCCCATGCGCTGTACGGCATGATTTACGGCCTGCAGCTGGGGGCCGCCGGCCCGCAGCGCGATATGGCGGTGCTGATGACGCTCAACAACAACGGCCAGGCCATCACCCTGGCCAACCAGCTGAAACAGGCCGGCGTGCGCGACGCCGCCGCGCTGAAAACGCGGATCGACGGCGAAGAGAAGGGCGCCTACAGCTTTGCGCAGACCTTCCCCACCGGCACCCACGCCATGTGGCTGAACTACTGGCTGGCGGAGGCCGGCATCCACCCCTACAACGACGTGCGTAACCTGGTGGTGCCGCCGCCGCAGATGGTGGTGAACATGAAAATCGGCAATATGAGCGGCTTTTGCGTCGGCGAGCCGTGGAACCAGCGCGCGATTGCCGAAGATATCGGCTTTACCGCCGTTACCACGCAGGAGATCTGGCCGGATCATCCGGAAAAGGTGCTGGGCGCCACCGACGCCTGGGTGCGCGCCCACCCCAACAGCGCGCGCGCCCTGACGGCGGCGGTGCTGGATGCCGCGCGCTGGATCGACGCCTCCGACGCCAACCGCATCGCCAGCGCCAACCGGCTGGCGGGGCGCGCCTACATCAACACCAACGCGGCGTTTCTTACCGGCCGCATGCTCGGCGACTACCAGAACGGCCTGGGCAAACGCTGGCAGGACGCGCATGCGATGCGCTTTTTCCGCGATGGCGAGGTGAGTTTCCCGTATCTGTCAGACGGCATGTGGTTCCTGACCCAGCAGCAGCGCTGGGGATTGCTGCGGAGCGAGCCGGATTATCTGGCGGTCGCCACGCGTATTAATCGCATCGATATCTATCGACAGGCGGCGACGGCGGTCGGCGGCGTTAGCCTGCCGGCCAGCGCGCTGCGCGCCAGCACCCTGTTCGATGGTAAACGCTGGGACGGCAGCAACCCGGCGGCATACGCCAACAGTTTTGCTGTTAAACGTGACGTGAGAGGTAGGCAATGAAGAATCTGGCTGAACGAATCGACGCCGCCGCCGAGCCGGTGAGCGCGCAGATTGTCCCGTTGAAAGAGACGCCGCCGGCCGCCCCGGCGCCGGAAACCGTTGCGCCGCCGCGCCGGCGTCTGCGCGTGCAGCCGCTGCTGCGGCGCGCGCTGCCGGCGCTGTTGGGGCTGCTGTTGGCGATCGCCGTCTGGCAGGTTGTGGCGCAAAACAGCCAGGGGTTCCCGACGCCGCTGGCGACCTGGCATGCGGCGCTGACGCTGTTCGCCGACCCGTTCTATTACGCCGGGCCGAACGATCAGGGGCTGGGGTGGAACGTGCTGGCGTCGCTGCAGCGCGTGGCGGGCGGCTTCGCGCTGGCGGCGCTGGTGGGCATTCCCGTCGGCTTTCTGGTCGGCCGCTTCGCCTTTATGGCGCATATGCTGGGGCCGATTATCTCCCTGCTGCGGCCGGTCAGCCCGCTGGCCTGGCTGCCGATCGGTCTGCTGCTGTTTCAGCGCTCCGAGCCGGCGTCAACCTGGACCATTTTTATCTGCTCGATCTGGCCGATGATCCTTAATACCGCTGAGGGCGTCACGCGCATCCCGGCGGATTACCTCAACGTGGCGCGGGTGCTGAAGCTGTCGGAGTGGACGGTGATGCGCAAAATCCTGTTCCCGGCGGTACTGCCGTATGTGCTGACCGGCGTACGCCTGTCAATCGGCATCGCCTGGCTGGTGATCGTCGCGGCGGAGATGCTGACCGGCGGCGTCGGCATCGGCTTTTGGATCTGGAATGAGTGGAACAACCTCAACGTCGAAAACATCATCGTCGCCATCCTGGTGATTGGCGTGGTCGGCCTGCTGCTTGAGCAGGGACTGATGTGGTTGGCAAAACGTTTTAGCTATCAGAGCCAGTAAGGAGCCGCGATGAAACCGATTATTCAGATCCAGAACGTCAGCCAGCGCTTTGCAACGCCGCAGGGTGAGTTTGTCGCCCTGCATCAGGTCAGCGTCGACATTCAGCCGGGGGAAACCGTCAGCCTGATTGGCCACTCCGGCTGCGGTAAATCTACGCTGCTGAACCTGATCGCCGGGCTGACGCTGCCGAGCGACGGCGTGCTGCTGTGCGACAACCGGCAGATCGCCGGCCCCGGCCCGGAGCGCGGGGTGGTGTTCCAGAACCACTCGCTGCTGCCGTGGCTCACCACCTACGAAAACGTGGCGCTGGCGGTGCATCAGGTGTTTCGCGGCCAGATGAGCCGCGCGGAAATGCGCGAATGGATCGTCCATAACCTTGAGCTGGTGCATATGGGCCATGCGCTGGATAAGCGGCCGCATGAGATTTCCGGCGGAATGAAGCAGCGGGTCGGCATCGCCCGCGCGCTGGCGATGAAGCCCAAAGTGCTGTTGATGGATGAGCCGTTTGGCGCGCTGGACGCGCTGACCCGCGCCCACCTGCAGGATGCGGTGATGGATATTCAGCGGCGGCTGCACACCACCATCGTGCTGATCACCCACGATGTTGACGAAGCGGTGCTGCTGTCCGACCGGGTAATGATGATGACCAACGGCCCGGCCGCCACGGTCGGCGAAGTGCTGCAGGTCGAACTGGAGCGTCCGCGCGCGCGCGTCGCACTGGCGGACGATCCGGCCTATCACCGCTACCGCCAGCAGGTGCTGACGTTCTTGTACGAAAAGCACGCCAAGGCGGCCTAGGAGATGGCTATGACAACGCAGCAACGCCTGGTGGTGATCGGCAACGGTATGGCGGGCATGCGGCTGGTGGAGACGCTGTGCCGGCTGGCGCCGCAGCGCTATGACATCACGGTGATCGGCGAGGAGCCGCGCGGCAACTACAACCGCATTCTGCTGTCGCCGCTGCTGGCGGGAGAGAAAACCTTCGATGAGGCGCTGCTGCATCCGCCGGCGTGGTATCGCCAGCATGGCGTCACGCTGTTGCATGGTGAAACGGCGCTGAGGCTGGAGCGCCAGGCGCGGCGGGTGATTACCAGCGGCGGCAGCGTAGGCTATGACCTGTTGGTGCTGGCCACCGGTTCGCGGCCGTGGATGCCGCCGACCCCGGGCATTGAGCTGCCCGGCGTGTACGGCTTCCGCACCCTGGACGACGTGGAGGCGATGCTCGGCCGCTGCCGTCCGGGCGCGCGGGCGCTGGTGGTGGGCGGCGGCGTACTGGGGATTGAGGCGGCGGCGGCGCTAGCCGCCCGCGGCATGTCAGCGGTGGTGGTGCACCGGGGCGAGTGGCTGATGGAGCGGCAGCTGGATGCGCGGGCGGCGGGCCTGCTGCAGAGCAATCTGGCGACGCGCGGCATTGCCTGCCATCTGGCGACGCAGGTCAGCGCCTTCTATGGCGACGGCGGGCTGCAGGGCGTCAGACTGAGCGACGGGCGCGAACTGCCCTGCGAGCTGGCGGTGATCGCCGCCGGCGTGCGTCCTGCCGTGGCGCTGGCGCAGCAGGCGGGGCTGACGTGCCGGCGCGGCATTCTGGTGGATGACCGCCAGCAAACCGACGATCCGGCGATCTTTGCCGTCGGCGAGTGCAGCCAGTTGGGGGAAACCACCTTCGGCCTGGTGGCGCCGTGCTGGCAGCAGGCGACGCTGCTGGCGCAGCGGCTGGCCGGGCAGGAGAGCGAACCTTTCCGCCCCGCGCCGCTGAACACCCGTTTAAAGGTCAGCGGTATCGACATGCTGTGCGCCGGCGAGGTGCAGGCGGCGGACGACGATGAGGTGCATTACGCCGAGGATCCGCAGGCGCAGCACTACCGCCGCCTGCTGCTGCGCGATGGCCGGCTGCACGGCGTGCTGCTGTACGGTGACGCCGGCGACGCGCAATTTTATCTGCAACGGCTCGGCTGCCCGGTAACGGATCCGGCGGCGCTGCTGTTCGGCAGGACAGAAAGTGAAGCCGCAGCGACGGCGAACGAGAGGAAAAACGATATGCACAAGCCCGTATTGTTGGTCGCCGGTCACGGCATGGTGGGACATCATTTCCTGGAGCAGCTGGTGGCGCGTGAACTGCACCAGCGCTACCACATCGTAGTGTTTGGCGAAGAACAGGTGGCGGCGTATGACCGCGTGCATCTGTCGGAATACTTCTCCGGTCGCAGCGCGCAGTCGCTGTCGATGGTGGAAGAGGGGTTTTTTGCGCGCTACGGCATTGAACTGCGGCTGGGCCTGCAGGTGTGCGCCATCGACCGTCAGCGTAAGTGCGTCACGGACAGTGAAGGGCGGGAGACCGCCTATGACCAACTGGTGCTGGCTACCGGGTCGTATCCGTTTGTGCCGCCTATCCCCGGCAACCAGCGGCCGGACTGTCTGGTGTACCGCACGCTGGACGATCTGGCGGCGATTGCCGCCAGCGCTGACGGCGCGCGGGTCGGCGTGGTGGTGGGCGGCGGCCTGCTGGGGCTGGAGGCCGCCAACGCGCTGCGTCAGCTGGGGTTGGAAACCCACGTGGTGGAGTTTGCGCCGCGTCTGATGGGGGTACAGCTGGACGACGGCGGCGCCGCCATGCTGCGCAAGAAAATCGAAGCGCTGGGGGTAACGGTGCACACCGGTAAGGAAACGCGGGCGATTGAAGACGGTTTGTTACACCGTCACAGCATGCATTTTGCCGATGGCGAGCGGTTGGAGAGCGATCTGATCCTGTTTTCCGCCGGCATCCGGCCGCGCGACCAGTTGGCGCGCGAGTCCGGCCTGACGCTGGGCGATCGCGGCGGCATCGTGATTGATGACCAGTGCCGCACCAGCGATGCGGCGATTTTCGCCATCGGCGAGTGCGCCCTGTGGAACGGACAGATTTTTGGCCTGGTGGCGCCGGGCTATCAGATGGCGCGCACCCTGGCGGAGACGCTGGCCGGCGGCGAGGCGCGCTTTGGCGGCGCGGATATGAGCACCAAACTGAAACTGCTGGGGGTGGAGGTGGCGTCGATCGGCGACGCCCACGGCCGCAGCGCCGGCAGCCAGAGCTACAGTTGGGTTGACGGGCCGGCGGAGATTTACAAAAAGCTGGTGGTCTCCGCCGACGGTAAAAAACTGCTGGGGGCGGTGCTGGTGGGCGACAGCGCTGAATACAGCACGCTGTTGCAGACGATGCTGAACGATCTGCCGCTGCCGGCGGCGCCGGAAAGCCTGATCCTGCCGGCCGGCGCCGGTGACGCGCCAAAGGCGCTGGGGGTAGCCGCCTTGCCGGCCGGCGCGCAGATCTGTTCCTGTCACAGCGTCAGCAAGGGCGATATCGGCGCGGCGGTGGAACAGGGCTGCGGCGATCTGGCGGCGGTTAAGAGCTGCACCAAAGCGGGCACCGGCTGCGGCGGCTGCACGGCGCTGGTTAAACAGCTGCTGGAGCATGAGCTGGCGCAGCGCGGCGTCGAGGTGAAAAAGGACGTCTGCGAACATTTCGCCTATTCGCGCCAGGAGTTGTACCACCTGGTGAGGGTCGGCAATATCCGCAGCTTTGACGCGTTGATGGCCAAACACGGCCGCGGCCACGGCTGCGAGGTCTGCAAGCCGCTGGCGGCGTCGATACTGGCCTCCTGCTGGAATGAGCACCTGCTGGAGCCGCAGCATCTGCCGCTGCAGGACACCAACGACCGCTTCTTCGCCAATATTCAAAAAGACGGCACCTATTCGGTGGTGCCGCGGGTGCCAGCCGGCGAAATCACGCCGCAGGGGCTGATCGCCATCGGGCAGATCGCCCAGCGTTATCAGCTGTACACCAAAATTACCGGCGGTCAGCGGGTGGATATGTTCGGCGCGCGGTTGGAGCAGCTGCCGGAAATCTGGCAACAGCTGGTGGAGGCCGGCTTTGAAACCGGCCACGCCTACGGCAAATCGCTGCGCACGGTGAAGTCCTGCGTCGGCTCCAGCTGGTGCCGCTATGGCGTGCAGGATTCCACCGGGCTGGCGATTGAGCTGGAGAACCGCTACAAGGGGCTGCGCTCGCCGCACAAAATCAAGATGGCGGTCTCGGGCTGTACGCGTGAATGCGCGGAAGCACAGAGCAAGGACGTCGGCGTTATCGCCACCGATAAGGGCTGGAACCTCTATCTGTGCGGCAACGGCGGCATGAAACCGCGCCATGCCGATCTGTTTGCCAGCGATCTGGACAGCGCCACGCTGGTCCGCACCATCGACCGTTTTCTGATGTTCTACATCCGCACCGCCGACCGGCTGCAGCGCACCAGCACCTGGATGGATAATCTGGAAGGCGGGCTGGACTATCTGCGCCAGGTGGTGCTGGAGGATAGCCTCGGCATTGGCGACGAGCTGGAAAGTGAGATGCAGGCGGTGGTAGCCAGCTACCAGTGTGAATGGCAAACCACGCTGGCCAGCCCGGAGAAGCTGCGCCAGTTCCGCGCCTTCGTCAACAGCGACCAGCCGGATGAGGCGGTGGCGTGGCAGCCGGAGCGCGGACAGCGCCGACCGGCCGAGGCGCGCGGCGAAGTGATAACGCTGCAGCCGGCGCGGGGAGACGCGGCGCAGTGGGAACCGGTGTGCGCACTGAGCGATATACCGGCGCACAGCGGCATCGCCGCCCGGGTGGCCGGGCGGCAGGTGGCGCTGTTCCACCTGCCGGGCGTCGGGGTGTATGCGTTGGCCAACCGTGAGCCGGGCAGTTCGGCTAACGTGCTGGCGCGTGGCCTGCTGGGCGACGTCGCGGGCGAACCGGTGGTGATCTCGCCGTTGTACAAGCAGCGTTTCCGCCTGCGCGACGGCGTCAGCCTGGAAGACAGCCAGCTGCGCCTTGAGGTCTGGCCGGTACGGGTGGAGCAGGATCGGGTCTGGGTGTACGGCAAACCAGGGCCGCTGCAGCCGCAGGCGCAGGAGATGGCCGGGGTGGCGCTGTGAGCGCGCCGCACTGCACCACCTGCCCGTACTGCGGCGTCGGCTGCGGCGTGACGGTGGAGACGCGGGGTGACGGCGTCACCGTCAGCGGCGACGAGGCGCATCCCGCCAACGGCGGCCGCCTGTGCGTTAAGGGCAGCGCGTTGGCGGAGACGCTGGATCTGGACGGCCGGCTGCTGCAGCCGCAGGTCGACGGGCAGCCGGTCGGCTGGCCGCAGGCGCTGGATACGGTCGCCCGGCGCTTTGCGCGGATTATTGCCCGGCACGGGCCGCAGGCGGTGGCGTTTTACGCCTCCGGTCAGCTGCTGACGGAGGATTACTACGTCGCCAATAAGCTGATGAAGGGGTTTATCGGCGCGGCCAATATCGACACCAACTCACGCCTGTGCATGGCGTCGGCGGTGGTGGGTTATAAGCGCGCCTTCGGCGGCGACGCGGTGCCCTGCAGCTATCAGGACGTTGAGCTGACGGACGTGGCGATCCTGTGCGGCTCCAACGCCGCCTGGGCGCATCCGATCCTCTATCAGCGGCTGGTGCGCGCCCGCCAGCAGCGGCCGGCGCTGAAGGTGGTGGTGATCGACCCGCGCGCCACCGCCAGCTGCGACGACGCCGATCTGCATCTGGCGCTGCGCCCCGGCAGCGACGCCGCACTGTTTAACGGCGCGCTGCACTGGCTGGCGCAGCAGGGGCTGTTGGATGAGGACTTTTTACAGCGTCACACCGACGGCGCGGCGGCGGCGCTGCAGGCGGCGGCAAGCTGGACGCCGCAGCGGGTGGCGACGTTCTGTCAGCTGCCGCTGGCGCAGGTGATGGCTTTTTATCGCCTGCTGGCCGATGCGGAAAACTGGCTGACGCTGTATTCGATGGGGATAAACCAGTCATCGAGCGGGGCCGACAAATGCAACGCCATTATTAACCTGCATCTGGCGGGCGGCCGCATCGGCAGGGCGGGCAGCGGGCCGTTTTCGATAACCGGTCAGCCGAATGCCATGGGCGGGCGCGAGGTGGGCGGGCTGGCCAACCAACTGGCGGCGCATATGGGCTTCGACGATGCGGACGTCGACCGCGTGCGGCGCTTCTGGCGGGCGCCGAACATCGCCCGCCGGCCGGGGCTGAACGCGGTGGATCTGTTCCGCGCGGTGGCCGACGGCGCGGTGAAGGCGGTATGGATTATGGGCACCAATCCGGTGGTGTCGCTGCCGGACGCCGACCGGGTGCGGCAGGCGCTGAAAGCCTGTCCGCTGGTGGTGGTGTCTGAAGTGATGGCCGACACCGATACCGCCGCACTGGCGCATATCCGCCTGCCGGCGCTGGCCTGGGGGGAGAAGGAGGGCAGCGTAACCAATTCGGAGCGCTGTATTTCACGCCAGCGCGCCTTTCTGCCGCCGCCGGGCGAAGCGCGCGCCGACTGGTGGATCCTCAGCCAGGTGGCGCAGCGTATGGGCTACGGCGAGGCGTTCGGCTACCAGCATCCGGCCGAGATCTTCAGCGAACACGCGGCGCTGTCCGGCTTTGAAAACCACGGCGCGCGGGCGTTCGATATCAGCGGGCTGGCCGGGTTGGATCGCCAGGCCTGGCGGCAGATGGCGCCGCTGCAGTGGCCGGTTAACGCACAGCATCCGGCGGGCTGCCGGCGTCTGTTTAGCGACGGGCGTTTCTTCCACCCCGACGGTAAGGCGCGGCTGCTGCCGATCACCCCGCGTCTGCCGCAGCATGCGCCGACGGCGCGCTATCCGCTGGTGCTCAATACCGGACGCATTCGCGACCAGTGGCACACCATGACGCGCACCGGTAAAACGGCGCGGCTGATGCGCCATATCAGTGAACCGTTCTGCGCGCTGCATCCACAGGATGCGGCGGCGCTGGGCATCGCCGACGGCGAGCTGACGCGTCTGGCCTCGCGCCACGGCTGGATGATTGCGCGCGCGCAGCTGACGACGGATCAGCCGCGCGGCAGCGTCTTTGTGCCGATGCACTGGAACGACCGTTTTACCGCGCAGGGGCGGGTGGACAGCCTGATCCCGCCGGTGGTTGATGCATTGTCCGGCCAGCCGGAGAGCAAGCATGCGCCGGTGCGCGTCGACCGCTGGCCGGTTTGCTGGCAGGCGGAGATTTTCCTGCGCGACGCCGCGCCGCCGCCGCCCGGCGTGTACTGGAGCCGAGTGACGCAGCGGCAGGCGACGCATTTTATTATGGCCGGACAGCAGCCGGTGACGGAGTGGGCGGCGTGGCTGCAGCAGCACTTTGGTCTGGAGGGGCTGACGCTGCAGAGCGCGTCGCTGTCGCAGCACGGTTATCACCTGATCGGCTGGCGGCAGGGCGCGGTGCAGCTGGCGTTTTATGCGCGACGACAGGCATTGGCGCTCGACCGGACGGCGATTCTGGCCGCCTTCGAACAGGCGCCGTCGCCGGGGGCTGCACGGCTGGCGCTGCTGGCCGGCCGCGCCGCGCCGGGGCAACTGGCGCAGGGGCGGACGGTGTGCAGCTGTTTTGGCATCGACGAGCCGCAGATTTTGGCGGCGATTGGCCAGGGCTGCGGCAGTACTCAGGCGCTGGGCGAGGCGCTGCAGTGCGGCACCAACTGCGGCTCCTGCCTGCCGGAATTAAAAAAACTGCTGGCGCAGTGCGCCGGCCGGCGGGTGGCCTGACGGGCGGGCTGCGCCGCCGCTACAGCGCGCCGCTAATCTGCAGCTTGGCGAATACCGTCGGCAGGCTGTCGGTCAGCAGCGCCTGCAGATCGCCGTACCAGAACTGCTGCACGCCGATCAGGTTGATGTACAGATAGGAGCCGACGCCGAGGCTGAAGCACAGCAGCGTCAGCAGCACCCGGCTGACGGCGTCCCGCAGCTGACCGCAGATGATAACGATAAAGATCAGCACGAAAATCATCATATTGAACGAGTAGCGGTTGGCGACCTCTTCAAAACTGCTGGTGGCGAAGAAGATGGCGCAGGTATAGAGAAACATCAGCCGCACCGCGTAGGCGCTCTGCAGCGCCGGGTGTTCGGGGTGGCGGAAACAGCGGCGGGAAAACTGGTACAGCGCCTCCACCACGCCGATATACAGCAGCGTGATCTGAATTTTCCGCAGCGGATTGTTGCCGAAGCTGCCGCTGACGTAGGCCTCGGCGCGCGTCGCCAGAAAGTCGTTGCCGGCCAGCGCCAGCAGCTTGGGCATCAGCAGCGCGCCGCCCAGATAGCAGGCGGCGAACGCCGCCAGCGCCGGCAGCGTGCCGATGGTGCGCCAGCGCGCCGGCAGCAGCAGGAAGGGCAGAAACAGATAGGACGAAAAGTGGCTCAGGGAGGCCAGAATAATCCACAGCAGCATCGGCGCCCGCCGCCGTTCCGCCGTCGCCAGCACCAAAAATGACAGCGCCAGCCCCTGACGCAGCAGATTGCCGTACAGCCCCTGAAAGTTGTACTGGCAGCAGAACAGAAACAGGATCACGACAAAGTAGACCCGCGTCAGGCGATAGACGCCCAGGGCCAGCAGCGAGAAGCTGAGAATAAAGAAGGCGGCGAAGGCGGCGTTGCCGCTGCCGAACAGCATGGCGCTCAGTTTGAACAGCAGGTGTGAGAGAAAGTCCGCGCCGGAAAACTGCGCCAGCCACTCCGTCAGGCTATAGCCGCTGTAGTTCTGCATCTCAAGGTAATAACTCACCTTGTCGTTCATGCGCGGCTCCAGCGTTTTGGTCGCCAGCGGCACCGTGGAAATCAGCGTCAGGATCAGAAACGCGGCCAGATTCAGGCGGCGGCTGGGCCGTTGGCGCAGCAGCATCACGGCGGCGATCAGCCCGCAGCACGCCGTCAGCGTGATATAGGGGGCGATCCAGAGGGCCAGGGCCAGCGGCGGCAACAGCCAGCCCGCTGCGGGAAAGCGCGTTTCCGGCACGCCGGCGGCCGCGGCGGATGAGTTTGGCATAAGCGGTTCTCCGTTGCCTGAATGTCCCTGAATGCGTAGTGCAGGCTAACATCCGCCGCTCCCTGCACGCATGTGAGTTTTGGTGAAATGGCGCAGGTTTCACCCCGCCGCCGGTTGACGGCGGGGTGATAGGGGAAAACCGCAGAGGTGAAATTCGGTGAAATATGGCGAATAAAGCGGCAAGGCGTGGGCCTTGCTGCGCTTATGCCGCACCGTCGCCGGCCGGCTGACGTTTGGCCGGCAGGAAGCGACGGGTCAGCGCATTGCGCACCGGCACGACGAAACGCTCCTGGAACAGCAGGCACAGCAGCACGCTCAGCAACAGATACAGCAGGTAGCCGGCGATTGACAGTTTGACCTCGCCGGCGGCGGCAATGCAGGCGCTCCAACTGCTGAAGCAGCCCAGCGGATCGCCGCGCAGCCACTGTTCGGCGGTGCGGAACAGGTTAAACAGCGGCACGTGCAGCGCAAAGATCGACAGCGAGGCGGCCCCCAGCCGCGGCGACCAGTGCTGCAGCCAGCGGCTGGCCGGGGTGCGCGCCAGCGCGCTCAGATAGACCAGCGCGCACTGCGCCGGCAGCAGCAGACCGTTGTGCAGCAGGAAGTACCAGTATTTGGCGCCGCCGTGGGTGAACAGGAAGGTGGCGGTAACGAAGCAGACGGCGATAAAGGCGACGCAGCCCCAGCGCCAGGCGGCGCCGTGCGGCACGGCGTCGGCGCGCCGCTGGCGGAAGATGGCGTAACAGACGATGCCGGCCAGAAACTCCGGCAGACGGAACAGCGGGCCGCGCTGCAGCAGGCCGGTATACGGCATGCCGTACAGTTGGTGCCAGATCACCCAGATCGGCGGCAGCAGATACAGCCCCCACAGCAGGACAAACCACAGTTTTTTATTCCGCACCGCCAGCAGGCGCGGCGCCAGCAGCGGAAACAGCAGGTAAAAGAAGAACAGGGTGGACAGCGACCACAGCGGCGCGTTGAAGGTCAGAAAATAGGGATTCCAGGCCTGCAGCATCAGCAACTGCAGCAGCGCGTTAAACGCCAGCTGCGTGTTGGTCATATAGTGGCGGAACATTTCCGGGTTGGTTGCCCCCAGATCCTCGTGGGTATCGTAAACCACAAAGCGCAGGCTGGCGCCCGGTCCCTCCGGCGGAATCGCCCACCACTGCATCAGGGTTAGCGTCAGGATGGAGATCAGCAGGGCGGCGATATGAATCGGGTACAGGTTAAAGAACCGCTTGGCCCAGAAGGTGCGTGCCGGTTCGCGCATCTGATTGCCGTTGAAATAGACGTGGCTCAGCAGAAAACCCGACAGGATAAAGAAGGTGCTGGTGGCGAAGAACCCCATACTGGTAAGCTCCGCCAGCATCGGGACGCTACGGATCTGCGGATACTGGTGGGCGGTGTGATACACCATCACATAGCACCCCAGCAGAAATCTCAGCCACTCCAGGCCGATAAAACGCTCTTTACTTGGTTGTTTATGGCCCACTCAGCCTCCTGCTCTGCACGTCAAAGTGGTTCGAAGCATAGCAGGTTTCATGCCATTGCCGATTGAGTTTTATCTGATTGTTTTCTCAGAGCCGCGGGCTATGCTGCGGTGTCGCCGTTGGTCCCCGGCGACTCACGAATTACGGCCGGCGGCCTGTGCTATAGTGAAGACATCTTTGGCGGTCTGCGGTTCGGAGTAACCGTGGCAAAAAGTGAGTTTAACCCTCTCCCGTGGACGGGGATGCGGTGCGAGTTTAATGGCTGTTTTGATTCAACATTTTCGTAAAATAAAATCTGTTGCTGACGGCAGCGCGGCCCGCCGGGCGTCGCTGCTGTGTCTGTTGCTTCCCCTGCTGCCCGTTTTGCCCGCCGCGGCGGAATCCCCGCCGGCGCCCGACTCCGTGCTGAACCGCAATAAAAATGCCGCCGCCGATCTGCCGGAGCTGGGCGGCAGCACGGTGCTGGAAAGCGCGCGGGAAAAAGAGTGGGCGACCAAGGCCAAATCCTTTGGCGAGAATAGTAATCTGAACAAAGTGTCCCGGGAGCAGCTGCGCGCCCGGGCGGAGAACTACGCCATCGGTCAGGCGACCGGCCTGCTGCAGCAGCAGGCGCAGGATCTGCTGTCGCCGCTGGGCACGGCGAATGTGTCGCTGGCGCTGAGCGCTGACGGCGATTTTGCCGGCAGCAAGGGGCAGCTGTTCAGTCCGCTGTACGATGTTAACGGCCTGCTGACCTACAGCCAGCTTGGCTTCCAGCAGCGCACCGACAGCTCGCTGGCCAATCTTGGGCTGGGGCAGCGTTGGATCAGCGGCGACTGGCTGCTGGGTTACAACACGGTGTTTGACAGCGATCTGGAGAACCAGCGCAATCGCGCCAGCGTCGGCGCCGAAGCCTGGGGGGATTATCTGCGTTTTTCCGCCAACTATTACCAGCCGCTGTCGGCGATGCGTCAGCAGCAGAGCGACGGCGTCTTCCTCAGCCGTCCCGCGCGCGGCTATGATATTACCACCCAGGGCTACCTGCCGTTTTACCGCCAGCTTGGCGCCACGCTGAGCTATGAGCAGTATCTTGGCGACAATGTCGATCTGTTCGGCAGCGGCAATAAACAGCGCGACCCGCGTGCAATGCAGCTGGGGCTGAATTATACGCCGGTGCCGCTGATGACGCTGAAGGCGCAGCACAAGCTGGGGGACGGCGGGGAAACGCAGGATAACGTGGAGCTGTCGGTCAATTATCGCTTCGGCGTACCGCTGTCAAAACAGATCTCGCCGGAATATGTGGCGCAGGCGAAGTCGCTGCGCGGCAGCCGCTACGATCCGATTGAGCGCAACAGCGTGCCGGTGCTGGAGTTTAAACAGCGCAAGACGCTGCAGGTGTTCCTGGCGACGCCGCCGTGGAATCTGCAGCCGGGCGAAACGCTGCAGCTGGTGGTGGACATCCGCGCCAGCAACAAGATCGTCCGCGTCAGCTGGCAGGGCGATACCCAGACGCTGAGCCTGACGCCGCCGCGCAATAATACCGATCCGCACGGCTGGAGCGTGATCATGCCGGCCTGGGATGATACGCCGGGGGCGGAAAACCGCTATCGGCTGTCGGTGACGCTGGAAGATGAAAAACAGCAGCGCGTGACCTCTAACTGGATCACGCTGCAGCTGACGCCGCCGCTGAACGCCGGCGACGGCCGGGAAGAGGCGCTGCCCGAGCCGAAAATGCTGCAGACGCCGCCGGTGCCGGCGCTTAACTGACGGTTTTGCCCTGCAGCACCCACACGGCGGCCTCGACGCGGGATTTGAGCTTCATCTTCTTCAGCAGGTGTTTGACGTGCACTTTTACCGTGCTTTCGGTGATCATCAGCTTGCGGGCGATCAGTTTGTTCGGCAGTCCCTGGGCGATCAGCTTCAGAATATCGCGCTCGCGCGGGGTCAGCTGACGGATATCGCGCTCGGCGGCCGGGCGGCTGTCGCGCAGGCTGGCGGCCAGGATCGGCGTTAAGGTTTCGCTCAGCACCATCTGCCCGGCGGCGGCCTGATGCAGCGCCTTCAGCAGGGCTTCCGGCTCCATATCTTTCAGCAGATAGCCGTCGGCGCCGCGTTTGAGCGCGCTGACGACGTCGTCTTCATGGTTGGAAACGCTGAATACCACCACCCGGCCGGACAGGGCGGTCAGCCGCAGCTGGTCGAGGGTTTCCAGACCGTTCATGCCGGGCATATTCAAATCCAGCAGGATCAGGTCCGGGTCAAACTGTTCCGCCAGTTCAACGCCCTGGGCGCCGTTGCTGGCCTCGGCGATAACCTGCAGGCGGGAATCCATGCTGATAAGCTGCTTCACGCCGTTGCGCAGCATGGGATGGTCGTCAATCAGCAGTATGGTGGCGGCACCTTCGGTGGTCATAACTTCTCCTGTAAATGTTCAATGGCTGACGGCGCGGCTCCCGCTATTTCATGGGATCTCCGGCCGGAAGACCACGCTGACCGTCGTTCCGCCGGCGTCGCCGGAGACGATCTCACAGCGGCCATGCAGGTTTTTGGCGCGGTCGCGCATAATAATCAGCCCGTAATGATCGGGACGTTCGCTGTTGGGCGGCAGCCCGCAGCCGTTATCGCTGACGGTCAGCGTCACTTCCCCCTGACGGTTGGTCACCTGAATGCGCACCTCCGTCGCCCTGGCGTGTTTGTGAATGTTGCTCAGCGCCTCGCGGGCGATTTGCAGCAGGTGGATCGCCTGGTACGCCGGGACGGTGCGCGGCCCGAGCTGATAGTCCAGCGCGATGTCGATACCGAGGCGCGCGTTAAATTCCCGCACCGTACTCTGCAGCGCCGCCAGCAGGCCGGGTTCGGTCAGCTGCAGCCGGAAGGTGGTCAGCAGTTCGCGCAGTTGGCGGTAGGCGGTGTTCAGCTCTTCGCGCATCTGCTGCACCAGCGCCAGGCTATCGGCCGGCAGGGCTGCGCCCTGCATCTGCAGGCAGCTGGTCTGCATCTTCAGACACGACAGGGACTGGGCGATCGAATCGTGCAGTTCGCGGGCGATGGCGGCGCGCTCCTCCATCAGGATCAACTGCTGCTGATGGTCGACCTGCCGCTCGATCGCCAACACGCTGGTCAGCTGTTCGACCAGCGTGCCGACCAGTTGCCGGTGTTCGTCGCTCAGCGGCTGCCGGCTTTGCGCCAGCAGGAGGCCGTAGTTGCCCAGTTTGTCGCTCAGGCTCCAGCTGAGCGTCGGCCCTTCATCCGCCAGGGGCTCGTCACCCAGACAGGCGCGGCAGTCCGGATTATGGCAATGCTCCGGACGCAGCGCTTCCTGGCTGCTGAGCTGTTGAAACTGCTCCTGGCTGTTGTTTTCGTACAGCCTGACCTGCATGGCGCGCAGCGGCGTCAGGGTCTGCAGCTGGCTGAGCACCGGCATCAGTCGGCTGCACATCGGGTCGCTGGTATGCAGCTGACGGCTGGCGTGATAGAGAAAGCGCAATACCTGATTTTTTTGCTGCAGATCGGCGGTTTTTTCCGCCACGCGCTGCTCCAGCCGGGTGTACATGGTGGACAGTTCGTCCGACATGCCATTCAAGGCGCCGCCGAGCGAGGCCATTTCATCCTGCCGTCCGCGCTGGGGGAAGCGCCGGCTGAAATCGCCGCGCCCGACCGCCATCGCCATCGCCACCAGCTGGCGCCAGGGGTGCAGCAGCCGGCGCCGCAGATAGCAGACGGTAACGGCCAGCAGCAGCAGCGTCAGCGCGATAAACACCCACTGCACCAGCGTTGCCATCTGCAGACGACGTTCGGTCTGACGATCGATATCCGAGACCAGCGCATCCAGCAGGCCGACGAAGTGTGCTACCTGAGGGGCGGCGTCAGCGGGCCGCTGAGCCTGGCGCAGCCGGGGCTGCAGCGTGTGCTGCCAGTAGTCGCGCAGCGCATAAAATTGCGGCGTCAGTCCTTCCTGCGCCACCGAACGTTGTAAATCCCGGCTGTCGGCGTCACGGCTGAGTTCCGCGATCAGCCCCTCGCTGCGCGCGTCCAGCGGCAGCGACGCCAGCAGGCGGTAGCTCTGCATGCGCAGCGACCCCGCCTTGTTGATGGCATGCGCATTGCCCTGAATGCTTTGCGCCATCCAGGCGGAGATGCCCATACCGCCGCTGCCAAGCAGCGCCAGCAGCAGCATCAGCACGGCGACCTGATTAACGATGGAGAGCGGGGCCAGCAACGATTTCATAGGGCGCGGGTTCCTGAAAAACGACGGCGAGACGACAGCGGAGATTGGGCGCAGACGCCGCGGCTCCGCTAACAATTCGGCGCTATTTTTCATTATCCCTGCAGATAACCCCATACCTCTAACGAAGTACCACTTAGTTTCACCGCCCATCGGCAAGAGGGTTCCCGCGCTGCCGGCTTCCGCTTAGCTAATTGAATAGCAAGCTTATTTAAACCGGCGTGCGCTTACTCCCTAAGAGAGTTAGGACTTTTTTGCCGCGCTGACTACCTGCACCCGGCTTGATTTATGTCAACTTTGCGCTACCGGGGGGACTCTAGGGTGGGCGCAATTATCAGCGTGCTTTCGAGGTTATTTATGTCGCACATAGCAACGTCATCAAACAAAAAAACGGGCGCGGTTATTCAGGACTGGCGGCCCGAAGACAGTGAGTTCTGGCAGCAGCGGGGGCAGCGTATCGCCAACCGCAACCTGTGGATTTCGATTCCCTGTCTGCTTCTGGGTTTCTGCGTCTGGATGTTGTTCAGCGCCGTTGCCGTCAACCTGAATAAGGTCGGTTTTAACTTCACCACCGATCAGCTGTTTATGCTGACCGCGTTGCCTTCGGTATCCGGCGCGATTATGCGCGTGCCGTACTCCTTCGTGATACCGATTTTCGGCGGCCGCCGCTGGACGGCGATCAGCACCTGCCTGTTGATCGCGCCTTGCCTGTGGCTGGGCGTGGTGGTGCAGGATCCCGCCACGCCGTTCCATATCTTTGTCATTATTGCGCTGCTGTGCGGCTTCGGCGGCGCCAATTTCGCCTCCAGCATGGCGAATATCAGCTTCTTCTTCCCTAAAGCGAAGCAGGGCGGCGCGCTGGGGCTGAACGGCGGCCTGGGCAACCTCGGCGTCAGCGTGATGCAGCTGGTGGCTCCGCTGGCGATTACGCTGGGGATGTTCGGTCTGTTTGGCGGCAGCGGCCACCTGCAGCCGGACGGCAGCCAGCTGTGGCTGGAGAACGCCGCCTGGATCTGGGTGCCGTTTTTACTGGTCGCCACGCTGGCGGCCTGGTTCGGCATGAACGATCTGGCGGCCTCCAAGGCGTCGCTGCGCCAGCAGCTGCCGGTGCTCAAGCGCGGGCATCTGTGGCTGCTGAGCCTGTTGTATCTGTCTACGTTCGGCTCTTTTATCGGCTTTTCCGCCGGGTTCGCCATGCTGTCGAAGACCCAGTTTCCGGATGTGGTGATCCTGCACTATGCCTTCTTCGGCCCGTTCCTTGGCGCGCTGGCGCGTCCGGTCGGCGGCGCGCTGTCAGATCGCTTCGGCGGTGTCCGCGTGACGCTGATCAACTTCGTGCTGATGGCGCTGTTTGCCGGACTGCTGTTCCTGACGCTGCCAAGCGCCGGCTCATCCGGTTCCTTTATCGCCTTTTACGGCGTCTTTATGCTGCTGTTCCTGACGGCGGGACTGGGCAGCGGCTCCACGTTCCAGATGATCGCGGTTATTTTCCGTAAAATCACCGTCGACCGCGTCAAGGCCGCCGGCGGCAGCGACGCTGAGGCGCAGCGCGAAGCGGTGACCGATACGGCCGCGGCGTTGGGGTTTATCTCCGCCATTGGCGCGATAGGCGGGTTCTTCATCCCGAAAGCTTTCGGCACCTCACTGGCGATGACCGGTTCGCCGGCCGGAGCGATGAAAGTCTTCCTGGTGTTTTATATACTTTGCGTGGCGGTGACCTGGCTGGTATACGGACGTAAGGCGCGCGGGTAACACGCTTTTCCCGGCAGGTATCTTTGCGTTAAGAGAGATACCTGCACCAATGGAATTAATGACTGTAATCTCAAGAAATTTAAACAGGAATATAGGTAAGCTTCCTAATAAAATGTAGGCCTTCACCCAATGGCTCAGTACATTATCTAATATGGCGCTGAATGTCGGATTATTTACGCTAATCATTTCCGTGCATCTTTCCCTGTAACGTCTAAACTATAGTATCACCCCAGTATTTTCTATTTTAATTTAATTGTCCGCCAATCATTCAATGAGATTAATCTCATTCTTCTTTCATGCCATTATTTATAATCAACTTACAATAGGATTAATTCGAAAATTATATTTATCAATGCGTTGCCTTGTTGTGTTAAGAATGAAATTTTACAAATTCATTGCAGATGGCAGTCCGTCTTTAATTTGTATTTTTATGTTTAAATTCAAATAATTGTAATGTTGCTAGGTGAGTTTTCTGCGAAAGACTGAGGTTTCCATAAGGCCTGAAAGGTAGGCGTTAAAATTATATGGATATGTATTGATCGCATAAGTGAAATTGAATTTTCATATGAGTGAAAATATAAATTCGCCAACTTGTTGAGTTTACATTTGATTTCTTGGTCGTTTTTTCTTATTTCTATACCACGCGTGCAGGAGTGGGCTCATTAAGGAAATTAACGTGGATCTCGACAAAAGAATAACGATCAGGAATCTCAATGTATTGATCCCTTCCAGGAAAAGCACCCGTCTACGTTGGAAGGAGTATCAAATACTCTCTCTGCTGGTGGCCAATTCTCCTGAACTGGTGACCCGGGCGGAAATTATAGAAAGCATCTGGAAAGGCACCTATTGCTCTGATTCGACGATAAATCAGACGATTAAATCGATTCGTCAGAAGATAGGCGACAGCGATCACACCATTATCAGAACTATCCCTCGCTTAGGCTACAAGGTTGAAAACCGCGCAATATTTAATTTCCTGAGCGATGATAGCCATGATGAAGAACCTATTTTAGGTTCTGGCTACATTTCTTCAGGGGATATTCAACAGGAATCATCTGAAAGTTTGGCGGAGGGGCGTGCTTCTGCAGAGGTGGAAATAAGTGACGAGCATGAGCCGGGGATGGCGCAGGAAAAAATAGCATCCCGGCGCCACTTTTGGCATCGACAGCCGTTTAACGCGCCGCAGAAACGGCCGGGACGTTTTTCCCTGCTGATTGCCCGCGCTGTCAAGTGGCTATCCGCGCTGACGTTATGTGCGGTTATCGCCAATGTTTTCTTTTATCTGGGGGGAAATCGCATGCACACCCCGGAGCGGGTGATGCTGACTTTAAAACTGGGCAATCCCGATGCGCCCGCGTCGCACTCGCTCTTATGCCTGTATCAGGGAGACAAGTCGCTGCAGGTGACGATTGAGTGCATCGATCCCAAAAAGGGAGAGTTTCAGCAGCAATACCGCGACGACGAAATAAAGGACCGCGGCGAAATTCAGCTTACTCTGCCGGAACATTTGATAAACGCATTTATTCCACAGGAAAGAGAAAATTAGCTAAAGAGAAATTTCACTTTCAACCCTATTTCACATGGCACAGCGGCTGCTATTTTATTTTTTGTTATTTGAAAGGGAGCATTAATTTGTTCAGTCTGTAAAGGAAATGATGGTTAATCGCCATTGGTTTTTCGTCTGCATTAGTCGGCGGGAATAACGATAACAGGCTGAGTGAATATTATGGATGAGCGGAAAGTAGCTATTATCGGTGGTTCTGGTTTTATTGGCACGCGTTTGGTCAAACGCCTGCGTTCACGCAGTGACATCACCCTACGCATTATTGATAAAAATCCGAGTGAAGCCTACCCCGAACTTTATCAATACGGCGATATAACGCAGCCGCAAACCCTGCGCGACGCGCTGAAAGGGTGTGATGCGGTGATCAATCTGGCGGCGGAGCACCGGGATAACGTGCAGCCCACCGCGCTTTACTATCAGGTGAATGTGGAGGGGGCGCGCCACCTGTGCCATCAGGCCGCAGAGCTGGGCATCCGTCAGATGATCTTTACCTCTTCGGTCGCCGTTTACGGCTTTGTCCAGCAGGAAACCGGTGAAGACGGCACCTTTGCCCCTTTTAACCATTACGGCAAATCCAAACTGGAAGCGGAATATGTTTATGAAGCCTGGCGCAAGGCGGATAAGCAAAACAAGTTGACGATCATCCGGCCGACGGTGGTCTTTGGCGAAGGTAATCGCGGCAACGTTTATAACCTGCTGCGCCAAATTGCCGGCGGACGATTTGTCATGATTGGCAGCGGGAATAATTTCAAGTCGATGGCCTATGTCGAAAATATTGCCGCCCGGCTGGAATATGCGCTTGACCAACAGTCCGCTTATCAGGTCTGCAATTATGTCGATAAACCCGATTTGACCATGAATCAGCTGGTGACCACGGTGTCTGCTTCGCTGGGTAAAAATAACAGGACGCTGCGTATTCCCTACTGGCTGGGGCTGTGCGGCGCCGGTGCGTTAGACCTGGTGAGTAAAATAACCCGGCGGCAATTTCCTGTCAGCCGCGTGCGCGTGCAGAAGTTTTGCGCCAGAACGCAGTTTAAGAGCGACGTGCGCAGCGATTTTGTTGCGCCTGTGGCTTTGGATGATGCGCTCGGCAAAACCATCAGGCATGAGTTTGGCGCGCATTAACGCAAGGGAACGCTGACGCCGGCGTGCGCAACGCGTCGCGCCAAGGGCAAGGAGGGACGATGCTTTATCAACTGGGAGTGATATTTTTTTTGGCGCTGTTGCTGATGGCCTGCGTCAGGCGAATCGCCGTGAAACTGGCGCTGGTGGATAAACCCAGCGCCCGCAAACAGCATCAGGGGCATATCCCGCTAAGCGGCGGCATCGCGATTTATCTGTCGGTGGTGCTGTTTTCACTCTGGCAACCGGACGGCATCCCGCATATGGCGACATATCTGTGCTGCGTGACGGCCTTGCTGCTGCTGGGCGTGCTGGACGACCGTTTTGAGCTGCCGGTCGCGCCGCGCATGACGGTGCAGGGCGGGCTGGCGCTGGTGATGATGCTGGCGGCCGGCATGCAGCTCTCCTCGCTGGGGCGTCTGTGGGGCGACGAAACGGTGCAGCTTGGCTACGGCGCTCTGCTGGTGACGCCGTTGGCGGTATGGGGCGCGATCAACGCTTACAACATGGTTGACGGCATAGACGGCCAACTGGGCATTCAGTGCTGCGTGACCCTCTCCGGGCTGACCGTACTGTTCGCCCTGGGCGGCCGCCCGGGCGCGGTGTTCTGGTGCCTGAGCCTGATCGCCACCCTGGCGGCCTATCTGCTGTTTAACCTCGGCCTCCTGGGGCGCCGCAACCAAGTCTTTATGGGCGACGCCGGCAGCATGGTGATGGGGTTTACCGTGCTGTGGCTGCTGCTGGCCGCAACGCAGGGCGGCGATGCGGTGATGCGTCCGGTCGGCGCGCTGTGGCTGATCGCGATGCCGCTGATGGATATGGCGAGCGTAATGCTGCGTCGTATCGCCCGGCGTCAGAGTCCGTTTCGCGCCGGGCGCGATCATCTCCACCATATTCTGATACGCCGTGGCCTCCGTGCCCGTCAGGCGTTGGCGGTCAGCGGGCTGTTGGCTATGGCGTTGGCTGCTTTCGGCCTGTTCGGCGAGCTGCTGGGGCTGCAGGAGAATCTGATGCTGGCCGCATTTTTGCTGTGTTCCGGCGGTTATTTTCTGCTGGGGCGCGAGCCGCGGCGGACAAGGATGGCGTCCGGTTCGCCGGCTGCCGATCGTTAATTTTTTGTAGCAGGATGCTTGCATGAATCGTGTTTTTTCCCGTCTGGCGCTGGCGTTATCCGCCGCGCTGCTCGGCAGTTGCAGTCTGTTCCCCGGTTCTCATTTGCCGACGGCCGGTAAGCATAAGGTTACGCTGGCTGACGATGCCGCTGCGCCGACGCCGCGTGTGGAGGTATACCGCATGACGCCGATGCTGTTGGCGGAAATGCGGCGGGTGGCGCCGTCAGCGCGGCCCAATCCGCAGTTGGAGCTGTTCCGACAGAACTATCAATACCGCATTGGCGTCGGCGACGTATTGAACGTCACGGTGTGGGATCACCCGGAGCTGACCACGCCGGCCGGGCAGTATCGCAGCGCCAGCGATACCGGCAACTGGGTGCATACCGACGGCAGCATTTTTTATCCATATATCGGCAGGCTGCAGGTAGCGGGGAAAACCCTTGAGGAGGTGCGCAGCCTGATCGCTGCCCGGTTGGCGGAAGTGGTTGAGAATCCGCAGGTGGGCGTCACTATTGCCGCATTTCGTTCGCAAAAAGCCTATGTCACCGGTGAGGTGAACGTCTCCGGCCAGCAACCGATCACCAATGTGCCGCTCACGGTGCTGGATGCGATCAACGCCGCAGGCGGACTGACCGAAGCGGCTGATTGGCGCAATGTGATCGTGACGCGACAGGGAAAAGAGCAGGCGATCTCTTTACAGGCACTGATGCAGTACGGCGATCTGAGCCAGAATCTGCCGCTGACGGCAGGGGATATTCTTTACGTGCCGCGCAACGACGACCAGAAAGTATTTGTGATGGGCGAGGTTGGCAGGCAGGCCACCCTGAAGCTGGACCGCAGCGGCATGACATTGACCGAGGCGCTGGGCAACGCCGGCGGCATGAGTCAAACGTTGGCAGACGCCACCGGCGTCTTCGTTATTCGCCCCGGCCGCGACAAGGACGGAGGGCCGTTGGCGGCGCTGTACCAGTTTGACCTGTCGGACGCTACCGCGTTGGCGATGGGTACGGAGTTTTACCTACGGCCGTACGACGTGGTGTATGTCACCGCGGCGGCGGTAACGCGCTGGAACCGGTTGATTAGCCAATTGGTGCCGACTATTTCCGGGTTGAACGATCTGAGCGAGGCTACGTTGCGGTTGCGCAACTGGTAAGGGCAGGGGCAATGCAAGGAACAGCGATGATAAAAAATAGTGTGCAGCCTGTCGCAGCGGCGGCCAGAGAAGAGACGCTGGAGTGGGAGCGACTGCTTGGCTCGCTATGGGACAACCGCTGGCGTCTGGCGCTGGCAACCCTCCTGGCGGCGCTGCTGGGGGGGCTTTATGCGCTGCTGGCGACGCCGGTTTATGAGGCGACGGCGATGGCGCAGGTGGAGCAACCGACCAGCGGCGCGTCGCTGCTGCGTCAGTCGCTGGATAACGCCGGCGAGCAGTTTTCCGCCACGCAGGATGAAGTGGCGCTGGTCAATTCCCGTTATGTGCTGGGGAAAACCGTGGACAGTCAGGGGTTGACGGTGCGCGTCAGCGCAGACACGTTCCCGCTGGTGGGTAAAGGTATTGCGCGCCTGTTGGGTAAGCCTTTGCCACAGTTGGCGATAGCCGAACTGGCGGTGCCGGCGGATATGCAGGGAGAACCCCTGACCTTAAGCGTGCGGGAAGACCAGCGCTTTACCCTGAGCCAGGACGGACGAACGCTGCTGCGCGGGCGGGCGGGGGAAACGTTGCAGGACGGCGCATGGCGCCTGCGCGTGACGACGCTGTCAGCCGAACCGGGCGCGACGTTCAGCGTTGTGAAGTTGGCGCGTCAGCAGGCGATTGACGATCTGCGCCGTACGCTGAGTATCGCTCTGGCGGGTAAAGAGAGCGGCATCATGACCTTCAAACTGGAAAGTGAAGACCCGCAGCGCGCCAAACGGGTGCTGCAGAGCATCACCGAAAATTATCTGCAGCAGAATATCGATCGTAAAACTGAAGAGGCCCAGCGCATGCTGGCTTTTCTGGCGCGCCAGTTGCCGCAGATCCGCGCTTCGCTGAATCAGGCGGAGAACCGGCTGAATCAGTTCCGCCGGCAGAATGATTCGGTGGATCTGTCGCTGGAGGCCAAATCAGTACTGGATACGCAGGTGCAGCTGGAGGCGCAGCTTAACGAACTGACCTTCAGAGAGTCGGAGATATCCAAACTGTATACCCGCGCGCATCCGGCGTATCGCGCCCTGTTGGAAAAACGCGCCACGCTGCAACAGGAGAAAGCGCGTCTGGGCAAGCAGGTGCAGAATCTGCCGAAAACCCAGCAGGAGGTGCTGCGGCTGACGCGCGATGTGCAGGTTGATCAGCAGGTGTATATGCAGCTGCTGAACAAGCAGCAGGAGCTGAACATCAGCAAAGCGGGCACGGTGGGGAACATTCGCATTATCGATGCGGCGGAAACGGCGATTAAACCGATCAAACCGCAGAAAATGCTGATCGTCATCCTGGCGCTGCTCAGCGGCGCGACGATTACCGCCGCGATAATTTTGCTGCGCAGCGCCTTCCATCGGGGGATCGGCGATACCGCCGCGCTGGAAAAATGCGGTATCAATGTGTACGCCACGGTGCCGCTGTCGCTATGGCAAAGCAAACGCAACCGCAGCCAGCAGCTGTTGTTGACGCGCGCCGGCGGCGAACGGCTGCCGATACTGGCGCAGGAGCAGCCGGAGGATCTGGCCGTCGAAGCGTTTCGCAGTTTGCGCACCAGCCTGCACTTCGCCATGACGGAGGCGAGCAACAATATCCTGATGATCTCCGGCGCCAGCCCGGCCAGCGGGAAAAGTTTCGCCAGTATCAATCTGGCGGCGGTGCTGGCGCAGGCCGGCCAGCGGGTATTACTGATCGATGGCGATATGCGCAAGGGGTTTCTGCACCGCTGGTTGAGTAACGACGCGCAGCGGGGGTTATCCGACGTACTGGTCGGCCAGCTGGAGCCGAGCCTGTCGGTGCGTACCACGGCGATAGCCAATCTGGATTTTGTGCCGCGCGGACAGGTACCGCCGAATCCCTCCGAGCTGTTGATGCACCCGCGTTTTACGGATTTCTTGTGCTGGGCGGGACAGCGTTACGACATGGTGCTGATCGATACGCCGCCGATCCTGGCGGTTACCGATGCGGCGGTTATCGGACATCACGCTGGTACATCGCTGATGGTGGTGCGTTTTGCGGCCAATAGTATCAAACAGGTTGAAACCAGCCTGCGTCGCTTTGAACAAAACGGCGTCATTGTCAAAGGGGTGATCCTTAACGGCGTGGTGCAAAAGGCCGTGACCGATGTCGGCTATTACAACTTCGCCTACCCGAGTCATCGGGAAGAGGGCGAGGCGGCGTCAGGAACCTAGTCGTATGAAGGCGATTTTGCACAATGCGTTCTGGCTGATGCTGGAGCGGGTATCGCTCAGCCTGTCGGGGGTGTTTGTCTCGGTCTATGTGGCGCGCTACCTGGGGCCGGCGCAGTTCGGCACGCTGAACTACCTGTTGGCGACTATCGCCATCGTGGTGCCGCTGGCGCAGTTGGGCGCCGACAGCGTGATCTTCAACCGCGTTGCTCGCCGCCAAGCCAGCGGCGTTCGGCTGATGCTTGCCTCCATGCGCCTGCGACGGCGGCTGTTTTTACTGCTGGCGCTGCCGCTGTGGCTATGGAGTTTTTATCATCACCCGGCGCCGCAGACCTGGATGAGCACGCTGCTGTTGGCAAGCGCCTATTTTTCCGTCCAGGACGTATACAAGATTTACTACGACGCCCGGCTGCAGGCGAAGCGTAATACGTTGATTAACAATCTGGCGTTAACGCTGGCGATTGTGCTGCGGCTGGCGCTGATCGGCGCGGCGCTGCCGCTGGTATGGTTTGCCGTACCGTATTTAATCGCCAGCGCGCTGCCGTATCTGACGCGCCTGTGGCTGTTCCGCCGGGAACCGTCGCCGCCGGCGCTGCATAGCGCACGCGCGTCTCGGCGCTATGACCGCTACCTGCTGCGCGTCGGCCTGCCGCTGGCCGCCGCCGGGCTGTCGATCGTCATCTATACCCGTATTGACCAGATTATGCTCGGCAACCTGCTCGGGCCGCAGGCGGTGGGGTGGTACAGCGCTGCCGTGACGCTGAGTCAGGGCTGGACCTTTATTCCGCTGGCGCTGGTAACGTCGCTGATGCCGGGGATTGCCCGCAGCGCCGCCGGCCCGGAGCGGGCGTACCGTATCCGTCTGCTGTGCCTGCTGGCGCTGCTGATGTCGCTGCCGGCGCTGCTGATACTGAGCGGCTGCGCCACGCCGCTGGTGACCTGGCTGTACGGCGATGCGTTCCGCCCGGCCGCCGGCATCCTGGCTATCTGTACGCTGACCGCGCTGTTTTCCGTATTGGGGACGGTGGCGTACCGCAACATGGTGCTGCTGGCGGGCTATCGCTTTATTGCGCTGAAAATGCCGCTGGTGGCGTTGGCCAACGCGGCGATGAACGCCGTGCTGATCCCGCGTTACGGGCTGCTCGGCGCGGCGCTGTCGACGCTGCTGGCCGAATTTCTTTCTCTGTTTGTTTTGAACGCTTTTTTCCGCGGCGGGCAGATCGTTCGCCTGCTACTGACCTGTTATTACGCCCTGCCA
This sequence comes from Serratia rubidaea, assembly GCF_016026735.1. Classification (NCBI taxonomy): domain Bacteria; kingdom Pseudomonadati; phylum Pseudomonadota; class Gammaproteobacteria; order Enterobacterales; family Yersiniaceae; genus Serratia; species Serratia rubidaea. Next base: position 4,413,888 of record NZ_CP065640.1, on the reverse strand, counting down.
CGTTTTATTCGCACGCTAAGGAGGCGGCATGCTTAATCGTTTATTTAGAGGGATCGTCCGGCGTCTGCCCGACGCGCTGCACCATCAGGTGAAATATGCGCTGCGTTTTAAGCGATTACCGCATTTGTCCAGTCCGCGCGGTTATGGCGAGAAGTTGATGCGGCGTAAAATTTATCCGCGCGCTATTTACACCAGGCTGTCTGATAAATACCGGGTGCGCGAATTTATTGCCGGGCTTTGGGGAGAAGAGTACCTGATTGAGCTGTATGCGCACGGCGAGGCGCTGAGTTACGACGTTTTTAGCCGTCTGCCGCGTCAGTTTGTACTCAAGGCCAATCACGGCAGCGGTTATAACCGGCTGGTATTTGATAAGGAGCAGGTCAGCTATGCCGAGTTATATGACCAGTCCCAGCGCTGGATGCGCGCCAACTTTTATCAGCAAAGTCGCGAGCGCCACTACCGCGATATTACCCCCTGCATCATGGTTGAGCGGCTGCTGCTGGAAAACGGCGAGGTGCCGAACGATCTTAAATTTCACTGCTTCAACTGTGATGGCGTGATCCGCATATTTATCCAGGTGGATTACCACCGCTTCGGTGAACACCGGCGGGATATCTTCGATGAGCGCTGGAACCGCACTGAAATCCGCATTGGCCTGCCCAATGCAGAACAGCCCGCCGCCGCACCCTCGCAGCTGGCGGAGATGCTGCGTCTGGCGCGGTTGACCGTGCGGCAGTTTTCCTATCTGCGGGTTGATTTTTATCAGGTGGGCGAGCGGGTTTATTTCGGCGAACTGACGTTTACGCCCGGCGCCGGCATGACACGTCTGCAGCCTGAGCGCATCGATCAGGAGTGGGGCGACTATTTTACCGAGTAGCGTACGGCATGACGTCGGCGTTGCCTTACGCCCGTTATGACCGCGGATAAACGCGATGATCTACCACTATCCTTGAGGTAAGAAATGGATTTCTCAATTGTTATGCCAATTTATAACAGCGCAGGATTTTTACCGAAGACGCTCTCCCGCATTTTTGCCGCCTGCCGGGGATTCGACTATCAGGTGATTCTGGTGGACGACGGCTCGGAGGCGATTGACATCGCCCAGGTGCGGCAAATCGCCAGCGCCCACAGCCAGGTGATGCTGCATGAGAAGAAGCAAAAGAGCAATGCGTCGGTATCGCGCAATCTGGGGGTACGGCTGGCGGAGGCGGAGGTGGTGTTTTTTCTCGACGCTGACGATTACTTCACCACCAACTATCTTATCCGCCGCCTGAAGCACCATGAAGACGTCAGCATCGACATTATTTTCGGCAATTACGCTGAGGTAAGCGGTCTGTCGGTGCGCGACTACACCTTTCAGTATCAGAGCGGCAGCGCCGGGGAGGATTTCCTGTTCCTGGAGATGGGTGACATCCGCTCTTCCACCATCAGCATGCGTAAAAAAAGCGACCGGCGCTTTTTGTTTCCCGAATTTCTGGCGAAGCATCAGGACTGGGGATTTCTGGTTAATGCCACCAATTTGGGCGCACAGGTCGCACACGATGTCGGCGGCGGCGTATATCTGGACGTTGGCCGCACCAGCCGGATGAGCGCGCGGTTGAATCTGGAGGCCAGCGATCTGTTTATCGACGCTTTCCTGCACGCCAGCGAGCGGCATATCAGCGGCTTTGCCTGCAAACATTTGCTGGCGTCCCTTTATAGCGAAAACCAGCAGGCGTTCAACTATTACTCCTCACGCATTCTGCAGCATTCGCTGAGCGGTAAATTCAAATTGATCAAGCTGTACGGCGACTGTCTGACGCGGCTGGGAGTGTTCCCGTTGGGTGGCCGCCTGCTGCGCCATGTTCGTAACGGTTTTTGGAGGTGAGATGACGCCGCGCAATGTTGCCATTGTGATTGAAAACATCGCCGGGAAAGGCGGCACCGAACGCGTCGCCAGCGGATTGGCCAATGCGCTGGCCGACGACAGCGGCGCGCAGGTAACGCTGTTTTCCCTCGGCGGTGAACCGGCCTTTTTTCCGCTGACGCCGGCGGTGACGCTGCGCCTGCTGGACGACCGCGCGCCGTTTTGGCCGTGGCGCCTGGCCTGGACGCTGCGCAGGGAACGTTACGACGCCATCATTATCGTCTCGATGGGGCGGCTGTCGGTGGTGATGACGCCCTATCTGCGTTTGCTGTGCCCCGATGGCCGGCTACTGCTCAGTGAACACGTCAGTTTTCAGCAGTATCCATGGCCGATGCGCTGGCTGAAGCTGCTGGTATATGCCCTGGCCGACCGGGTGATTTTGCTGACGCAGCAGGATCGCGCGCGGATAAGCCGCTGGATCCGGCCGGAAAAATGCCTGGTGATAGAAAACGTTTCGCCGTTTGCATCGCAGCCGCTCGACGGCAGCCAGCGGCGTAATGTCGCGCTGGCGATTGGCCGACTTACCGAACAGAAGGGATTTGATCGGCTGATCGACGCCTGGCGACAGATCGCCCGGCTGGCGCCGTCGTGGCAATTGTTGATCGTCGGCGACGGTCCGGCGCGGCCGGCGCTGCAACTGCAGATAGCGCAGGCCGGGCTGGAGCATCAGGTTACTTTGCTGCCGGCGACGCAGGACGTGGCGAGCTATTACCGCCAGGCCAGCGTGTACCTGATGACGTCGCGTTATGAAGGGCTGCCGATGGTGCTGATCGAGGCGTTGAGCTTCGGCCTGCCGCTGGTGGCTTACGACTGTCCGACCGGACCGGCGGAGCTGATAACGTCCGGCGTTAACGGTTACCTGGTGCCGGACGGCGATCGCCCGCAGTTTTGCGAGCGGGTGATGGCGCTGATTATGGATCACGCGCTGCGGCAGCGCTTTGCGCAGGCTTCCTGGCAGCAGGCGCAGCGCTTTACGCCGGCGCGCATTTACCCTGAGTGGCAACGGATTATCACGTGAGGAATATATGGAAAAAGTATCAGTCATTATGCCGGCCTATAACGCGGCGGCCTCCATCAAGGCGTCGATTCTGGGCGTGCTCAACCAGAGTTTCAATGATTTTCAGCTGTACGTGATTGATGACGCCTCCAGCGATGAGACGGCGGAGATCGTGGCGTCGATGAAGCACGATCGCGTGACCTATGTCCGCAACCCGCGCAATCTGGGCGTGGCAGCCACGCGCAACATCGGTATCGAGATGGCGCGCGGTGACTATCTGGCGTTTTGCGACAGTGATGACGTCTGGCTGAGCAATAAGCTGGCGCGCCAGGTGGAAATTTTGCAGTCCGGCCGTTATGACGTGGTGTGTTCGCATTACTACACCTTCGAACAGGACCTGCATCAGGTGAAGAACTATCGCGGCGCGGCGGAGATTATCGACTATGCGGCGATGCTTCGCAGCAACCGCATCGGCAATCTGACCGGTATCTATAATCAGCGGCGCACCGGCAAGGTGTATCAGCAAGCGGTCGGCCACGAAGATTACCTGATGTGGCTGGCGGTGCTGGAGCGGGCGTACAACGGTCTGGCGTACTGCGTACCGGAGCCGCTGGCGTTTTACCGGCTTTCCAACCACTCCCTGTCCGGCAACAAACTGCAGGCGGCGGACTGGCAGTGGAAGATTTACCGCCAGTATCTGGGGCTGTCATACCAGAAATCCTGCTATCTGTTCTTTGCCTATCTGCTGAACGCGGCGATGAAACGCCAGTGAGCGGCCTGATGCCGGCGATCGCCGCCGCCGCGCTGCTGCACGCTATGCCGCCGCAGGATTGCGCGCCGAATCTGTTGCACAACCCCGGTTTTGAACAGGGGCAGCAGGGCTGGCGCGGCGCAGGCGCCGGGCCGGATAGCGTGGCGCACGGCGGCGCGGCCAGTCTGCGTTATCACAATCCGGATGACGCCCGCTACCGCACCTTCAGTCAGACCATCGCGGCGCAGCCCGGCCAGACGATCGCGTTCGGCGCCTGGCTGAAAGGGCGCGGGCTGCAGGGGCCGCCGCAGGATCGCGGCGCCAGCGTGTATATCCAGAGTTTTGATGCGCAGGGGCGCTTTCTGGAGGGCCGTTACCCGGCGGGGATCGTCGGCGACAGCGACTGGCGACCAATCTCGGCCCGGTACCGCGTCCCGCAGCGGGCGGCGCGGGTGACGCTGGGGTTATACCTGCGGCGCGGCACCACCGGCACGGCGTGGTTTGACGACGTTTACGCCTGTGCGCTGCCGCCCCAGGCGACTCTCTATCCGGCAAACGGCCGCACGCTGATTGAAACGCCGCAGCCGCAGTGGGTGACGGTCAGCAGCGTGCTGCTCGACCGGCAGCGCAAGGTGATCGACCAGACGAAGCGGCGGCGCTATATCGCCGATCGTCAGTGGCTGACCTATACGCCGCCGCCGCTGCCGCCGGGGGAATACCGTCTGCGGCAGCAGGTGACCGAGGCGGCGACCGGACGGCGGCGCAGCAGTGAAATTGCGCTGGATATCGGCCAGCCGACGCCGGCGGTGACGATTGACGGGCAGGGCTTTACCCGTCGCCACGGCGAGCGGCTGTTTCCGCTGGGGATATACTCCACCCGCGACGGCGATGACGATTTGGCGCGCATCGCCGCCGCCGGTTTCAACAGCGTGCTCAATTATCGCTATGGTCTTGGCAAGGACGCCGACGGTTTTTTCCGCCGCAGCCGGCGTCACGGGCTGCAGGTGATTTACGCCATCAAAGATCTGTATGCCGGCAGCCGTTTTGCGCCGGCGACGCGCGGCAGCTATGCGGCACTGGCCGCTACTCAGATTAACCGGCTGAAAAATCAGCCTAATTTATTGGCCTGGTATATCAACGATGAGCTGGGGCTGGAGTTTTTGCCGCAGATTGCCGCCAGGCACCAGCAGGTGCAGCGGCTTGACCGTCACCATCCGACGTTTCAGGTGCTGAACAAAACTGCCGCGCTGGACGACTATTACAACAGCACGGATATTTTGGCGACCGATCCCTATCCGGTCGGTTCGGAGCCGCATCTGCGCCGCACCCTGCATGATACGTTGCAGACCGTGCGCGCAGCGCGCGGGGTGAAGGGCGCCTGGATGGTGATTCAGATTATGGATCACGCCGCTTACGACAGCCGCCGTCAGGCGCGGGCGCCGACGGAAGATGAAGTCCGCGCCCAGGCCTGGCTGGCGCTGATCGGCGGCGCGCGCGGGCTGCTGTTTTACTCCTACAACGACCTGTTTTATCAGCAGCAGCGCGGACGTTTTGAACGCGCCGCGTTTGCAGCACAGTGGCGCGGCATTGCGCGCGTCGCGCGGCAGATCAGCAGTTTCAGCCCCTATCTGCTTACCGGTGACGGTGTAACGTTACAGCTCGAAGGCCCCGCGGCGGCGCGGATCTTTGTGCGCGGCGACAGCGCGCTGCTGCTGGCCGCCAATCCCGAGGCGCGCACGGTGACGCTGCGCCTGACGCTGCCGGATGGCTGGCATCATCAGACAGAGCGCACGCTGACGATGTCGTTGCCGCCGTTTGGCGCCATCCACCTGCCGTTGCAGCGTTAACGTCGCGCAGAGGTACCCCCAAATAGCCGGCAGCAGCGCGCACTTTGTGCATTGGGGCCGGCGATTTTAATTTCTGTTTTTAAATCAACAACAAACATCTTTTCCTGTGCTTATCCGAAAGGGGTACTGGCGTGCATGCGCGCGTTTTTCGCATGGCGTTGCGTTGATTTCAATCAATTTGCCGCCGCCGCTGCATCAGTAGCCTTGGCCGCAGAGTGAGCAGTGACCTACGTCGCGACGACCCTAGACCCGAACCGCCGGCGCAGCCGCCGGGCAGTAAGGGAAAATAACGATAAGAGCCTTCAGGAGAACTCCGGATGAGCAAGTTTTTAGACCGGTTCCGCTATTTTAAGCAGCTGGCGGAACCGTTTTCTGGCGAACACGGCCAGACGCTTAACAGCAACCGAGACTGGGAAGACGGCTACCGCAGCCGTTGGCAGCACGACAAAATCGTGCGTTCGACCCATGGTGTTAACTGCACCGGTTCGTGCAGCTGGAAGATCTACGTGAAAAATGGCCTGGTGACCTGGGAAACCCAGCAAACCGATTACCCGCGCACCCGCCCCGATCTGCCGAACCATGAACCGCGCGGCTGCCCGCGCGGCGCCAGCTACTCCTGGTATCTCTACAGCGCCAACCGCCTGAAGTATCCGCTGATGCGTAAACGCCTGCTGAAGCTGTGGCGTGAAGCCAAGGCGCAGCACAGCGATCCGGTTGAGGCCTGGGGCGCTATCGTCAGCGATCCGGACAAGGCCAAGAGCTATAAAATCGCCCGCGGGCGCGGCGGTTTTGTGCGTTCCAGCTGGCAGGAGGTGAATGAGCTGATCGCCGCCTCCAACGTCTACACCGCAAAAACCTTCGGCCCGGACCGCATTATCGGCTTCTCGCCGATTCCGGCAATGTCGATGGTGTCTTACGCCTCCGGCGCGCGTTATCTGTCGCTGATCGGCGGCACCTGCCTGAGCTTCTACGACTGGTATTGCGACCTGCCGCCGGCGTCGCCGATGACCTGGGGCGAGCAGACCGACGTGCCGGAATCCGCCGACTGGTACAACTCCTCCTACATTATCGCCTGGGGCTCCAACGTACCGCAGACCCGCACGCCGGACGCCCACTTCTTTACCGAGGTGCGCTACAAGGGCACCAAAACCGTGGCGGTGACGCCGGACTACGCCGAAGTGGCCAAACTCTGCGACCAGTGGCTGAATCCGAAGCAGGGCACCGACAGCGCGATGGCGCTGGCGATGGGCCATGTGATGTTGAAGGAGTTCCATCTGGATCGTCAGGTCGGCTACTTCCGCGATTACGTGCGCCGCTATACCGATATGCCGATGCTGGTGCTGCTGGAGCCGCGCGCCGAGGGCTATTACGCCGCCGGCCGGATGCTGCGCGCCAGCGATCTGGTGGACGCGCTGGGGCAGGACAACAATCCGGAATGGAAAACCGTTGCGCTGGATGAGAAAAGCGGCCAACTGGTGGCGCCGCAGGGCTCGATTGGCTTCCGCTGGGGTGAGCAGGGCAAATGGAACCTGGAGCAGCGCGCCGGCCAGGGGCAGCAGGAGGTTGAGCTGCAGCTGAGTCTGCTGGGTTCGCACGATGAGGTGGCCGAGGTCGGCTTCCCGTATTTCGGCGGCGCGGAAAGCGAACACTTCAGCAGCGTAGCGCTGGAGCAGGTGTTGCGCCATCAGCTGCCGGTTAAGCGGCTGCAGCTGGCGGACGGCAGCGAAGCGCTGGTGGCCAGCGTTTACGATCTGACGTTGGCCAACTACGGCCTCGATCGCGGGCTGGACGACGCCAACTGCGCCGTCGACTACGACGACGTCAAGGCCTATTCGCCGGCCTGGGCGGAGCAGATTACCGGCGTTTCCCGCCAGCATATCATCCGTATTGCGCGCGAATTTGCCGACAACGCCGAGAAAACCCACGGCCGTTCCATGATTATCGTCGGCGCCGGGATGAACCACTGGTACCACATGGATATGAACTACCGCGGCCTGATCAATATGCTGATCTTCTGCGGCTGCGTCGGCCAGAGCGGCGGCGGCTGGGCGCACTACGTCGGCCAGGAAAAGCTGCGTCCGCAAACCGGCTGGCAGCCGCTGGCGTTCGGCCTTGACTGGCAGCGCCCGCCGCGCCAGATGAACGGCACCTCATTCTTCTACAACCACTCCAGCCAGTGGCGTTATGAAACCGTCGGTACCGAGGAGCTGCTGTCGCCGCTGGCGGAAAAATCCCGCTTCAGCGGCAGCCTGATCGACCTTAACGTGCGTGCTGAACGTATGGGCTGGCTGCCGTCCGCACCGCAGCTCAATACCAACCCGCTGCATATCGCCGCACAGGCGGCCGCGGCCGGGCAGTCGCCGCTGGATTACACCGTGGACAGCCTGAAACAGGGGGCGCTGCGCTTTGCCGCGGAACAGCCGGACAATCCGCAGAACTTCCCGCGCAACCTGTTCGTCTGGCGCTCCAACCTGCTGGGCTCCTCCGGCAAAGGCCATGAGTATCTGCTCAAGTACCTGCTGGGAACGGAAAACGGCATTCAGGGGAGCGATCTGGGGCAGCAGGGCGGCGTTAAACCGCAGGAAGTGGAGTGGCAGGATCGTGGCGGCGAAGGCAAGCTGGATCTAGTGGTGACGCTCGATTTCCGCATGTCCAGCACCTGTCTCTATTCCGATATCGTACTGCCGACCGCCACCTGGTATGAGAAGGACGATATGAATACTTCGGATATGCATCCGTTTATTCATCCGCTGTCGGCGGCGGTCGATCCGGCCTGGGAGTCGAAAAGCGACTGGGAAATTTACAAGGGCATCGCCAAGGCCTTTTCCGAGGTGTGCGTCGGCCATCTGGGCCAGGAAACCGACGTAGTGACGCTGCCGATCCAGCATGACTCCGCCGCTGAGCTGGCGCAGCCGCTGGGCGTGCAGGACTGGAAAAAGGGCGAATGCGATCTGATCCCGGGGAAAACCGCGCCGCATATTATGCTCGTCGAGCGCGACTACCCGGCCACCTATGAGCGCTTTACCTCGCTGGGGCCGCTGCTGGATAAGCTGGGCAACGGCGGTAAGGGCATCAGCTGGAACACCCAGAATGAGGTCGATTTCCTCAAACAGCTGAACTACGTCAAGGCCGACGGCCCGGCCGCCGGCCGGCCGAAGATCGACAGCGCGATCGACGCGGCGGAAGTGATTTTGTCGCTGGCGCCGGAAACCAACGGCCAGGTGGCGGTAAAAGCCTGGCAGGCGCTCAGCAACGTCACCGGCCGCGATCACACCCATCTGGCGTTGAACAAGGAAGATGAAAAAATCCGCTTCCGCGATATTCAGGCCCAGCCGCGCAAGATCATCTCCAGCCCGACCTGGTCCGGCCTGGAAGATGAGCACGTGTCCTACAACGCCTGCTACACCAACGTACATGAGCTGATCCCGTGGCGCACCCTCAGCGGCCGCCAGCAGCTGTATCAGGATCACGAGTGGATGCGCGCCTTTGGCGAGAGCCTGCTGGTGTACCGTCCGCCGATCGATACCCGTGCCGCGCAGCCGCTGCTGAACCGACAGCCGAACGGCAACCGGGAGAAGGCGCTCAACTTCCTGACGCCGCACCAGAAATGGGGCATCCACTCGACCTACAGCGACAACCTGCTGATGCTGACGCTGTCGCGCGGCGGGCCGATCGTCTGGATGAGCGAAGAGGACGCCACCGAGCTGGGCATTGCCGATAACGACTGGATTGAGGCGTTCAACGCCAACGGCGCGCTGACCGCCCGCGCGGTGGTCAGCCAGCGCATTCCGGCCGGCATGACCATGATGTACCACGCCCAGGAGCGCATCGTGAATATTCCGGGCTCGGAAATCACCAGCCAGCGCGGCGGCATCCATAACTCGGTCACCCGCGTCTGCCCGAAACCGACGCACATGATCGGCGGCTATGCGCAGCTGAGCTATGGCTTCAACTATTACGGCACCGTCGGCTCCAACCGCGATGAGTTTGTGGTGGTGCGCAAAATGAACCGTATCGACTGGTTGGACGGCGAAGGTAACGACGACACCCAGGGCAGCCAGCAGGAGAAAGCCAAATGAAAATTCGTTCGCAAGTCGGCATGGTGCTGAATCTGGACAAATGCATCGGTTGCCATACCTGTTCGGTCACCTGTAAGAACGTCTGGACCAGCCGCGAAGGCGTGGAGTACGCCTGGTTCAACAACGTGGAAAGCAAACCGGGCGTCGGCTATCCGCACGCCTGGGAAGATCAGGAGAAATGGCAGGGCGGCTGGATCCGCAAAATCAACGGTAAGCCGGAGCCGCGCATGGGCAACCGCGTCGGCGTGCTGTCGAAAATCTTCGCCAACCCGCACGTGCCGGCGCTGGATGATTACTACGAACCGTTTGATTACGACTATCAGCATCTGCATACCGCGCCGCAGGGCAAACAGCAGCCGATCGCCCGGCCGCGCTCGCTGATTACCGGCCAACGTATGAAGAAAATCGAAAACGGCCCGAACTGGGAAGAGATCCTCGGCGGCGAGTTTGCAAAGCGTTCGCAGGATCAGAACTTCGCCAATATGCAAAAGGCGATGTACGGCCAGTTTGAGAACACCTTCATGATGTATCTGCCGCGCCTGTGCGAGCACTGCCTGAACCCGGCGTGCGTGGCGACCTGTCCGAGCGGCGCCATTTACAAACGCGGCGAAGACGGCATTGTGCTGATCGACCAGGACAAGTGCCGCGGCTGGCGCATGTGCCTGACCGGCTGCCCGTACAAGAAAATCTACTTTAACTGGAAGAGCGGCAAATCGGAGAAGTGCATTTTCTGCTATCCGCGCATCGAGGCCGGCCAGCCGACCGTCTGCTCGGAAACCTGCGTCGGACGTATTCGCTACCTCGGCGTGCTGCTGTATGACGCCGACCGCATCGAACAGGCGGCGTCGACGGAAAACGCGCAGGATCTGTATCAGAGCCAGCTGGACATCTTCCTGGATCCGCACGATCCGGCGGTGATTGCCCAGGCGCTGGCGGACGGCGTGCCGCAGAGCGTGATCGACGCCGCGCAGCAGTCGCCGGTGTACAAAATGGCGATGGACTGGAAGCTGGCGCTGCCGCTGCACCCGGAATACCGCACCTTGCCGATGGTGTGGTACGTGCCGCCGCTGTCGCCGATTCAGTCGGCGGCGGATGCCGGCGAGCTGGCGCACAACGGCGTGCTGCCGGACGTCGACAGCCTGCGCATCCCGGTGCAGTACCTGGCGAACCTGCTGACCGCCGGCGATACCGCGCCGGTGCTGTTGGCGCTGAAACGCATGCTGGCGATGCGCCACTACAAGCGCGCCGAAAGCGTGGACGGCGTGACGGACACCCGCGCGCTGGAAGAGGTCGGCCTGAGCGAGGCGCAGGCGCAGGAGATGTACCGCTATCTGGCAATCGCCAACTACGAGGACCGCTTTGTGGTGCCGTCCAGCCACCGTGAGCTGGCGCGCGAGGCGTTCCCGGAAAGTAAGGGCTGCGGTTTCAGTTTTGGCGACGGCTGCCACGGCAGCGACGGCAAGTTCAACCTGTTCAACAGCCGCCGCATCGACGCGATTGACGTGACGCAGAAAACCGCGCGTCAGGAGGATGCCTCATGATGACGTTACGGATTATCGCCCGCCTGTTGGACTACCCGGACCAGGCGCTGTGGGAGCATCAGGATGAGCTGCTGGCGGCGCTGGAGCCGGCCTGCGAGCTGGATCTGCACTACAGCGCGTTGCTGATGCAGTTTATCCGCGATCTGTGCGCCCGCCCGCTGCTGGACGCGCAGGCCGATTACTGCGAACGGTTTGACCGCGGACGCGCCACTTCGCTGCTGCTGTTTGAACATGTGCATGGCGAATCGCGCGATCGCGGGCAGGCGATGGTCGACCTGATGGCGCAATACCGCGCCGACGGGCTGCAGATTGACAGCCGCGAGCTGCCGGACTTCCTGCCGCTGTATCTGGAGTATCTCGCCAGCCGCAGCGATGAAGCGGCGTGCGAAGGGCTGCAGGACATCGCGCCGATCCTGGCGCTGCTGGGGGCGCGCTTACACCAGCGCGGCTGCGCATACGGCGTGCTGTTTGACATCTTGCTGGCGCTGTCCGGCAGCGATATTCAGGCGCAGGCGCTGAAGCAGCAGGTGGCCGCAGAGGCGCGCGACGATACGCCGCAGGCGCTGGATGCGGTATGGGAAGAGGAACAGATTAAGTTTCTCGGTGAACCGCAGGGCTGCGCCTCCGCGCAGCAGACCGCGCATCAGCGGCGTTTTGCCGGCGCGGTGGCGCCGCAGTACCTGGACCTGTCGGATGCGTTAACCGGAACCAAAGGACGCTAATCATGCAATTTCTGAATCAGTTTTTCTTCGATATCTATCCGTATCTGGCGGGGACGATTTTTCTGGTCGGCAGCTGGCTGCGTTACGATTACGGCCAGTACAGCTGGCGCGCCGGCTCCAGCCAGATGCTGGATAAAAAGGGCATGCGGCTGGCTTCCAACCTGTTCCATATCGGCATTCTGGGGATCTTCTTTGGTCACCTGTTCGGCATGCTGACGCCGCACTGGATGTATCAGGCGTTTTTACCGATCGACGTGAAGCAGAAGCTGGCGATGATCGCCGGCGGTATCTGCGGGCTGATGACGTTGGCGGGCGGGGCGCTGCTGCTCAAACGTCGTCTGACCAATCCGCGGGTGCGGGCGACCAGCAGCGTTGCCGATATCCTGATCCTGACGCTGTTGGTGGTGCAGGTGTGTCTGGGCCTGCTGACCATTCCGTTCTCCGCCCAGCATATGGACGGCAGCGAAATGATGAAGCTGGTGGGCTGGGCGCAGGCGGTGGTCACCTTCCAGGGCGGCGCGTCACAGCATCTTGACGGCGTGGCGCTGATTTTCAGGCTGCATATGGTGCTGGGGATGACGCTGTTCGTGCTGTTCCCGTTCTGCCGCCTGGTGCATATCTGGAGCGCGCCGGTGGAGTACCTGACCCGCCGCTATCAGCTGGTGCGTAACCGTCGTTAATCCTGCTCTCCGCGCCGGCTGATGGTTCGCCGGCGCGGATTTACAGTTCCTTCCTCGTCGCCTCCCGATGATTTTCCGCGGAAAACCTGCCGCATCTGCGACGCGTTACGCAGTTCACTAATTGAACAGTAACGCCAATGGCGCTACAGTCTCTCCACCTTAACTCAGGCCACAGGAGGTGGAACATGCGTCGCTTGCCCTTACTGGTATCCAATGAAATTGACGACAGTTTAAACGCTATGGCCGCCCGCCATGGATTAGCCAAAACGGAGGTGATTGTGAAAGCCTTTTCATTACTGGCGCTGGCCGATCACCACTGGATAAGACAGGACGGCACCACGCTTGCCGTGGTGCGCGACACCGAAGGCGGCGAACTGGAGGTGATCGGCAAGGTGCAGGGGTTGTTTTAATGGGGGCTCCACGGCGGGAGAAGCTGGTGGACGTCGGCGCGCTGTACCTCGACGCGACGGCGACGTTTGACGAAATGGAGCGTTTGCGTCTGGCCAGACAGGTGCTGAGCGGTCTGTTTGTGATTAGCGTCGGCGTCTTTGCCGCCCACGCCTACTGGGGTGACAATCAGCCGCTGCGGCAGGTGTTTGAACTGCTGAAAATCGGCGCGCTGCCGCTGGTGACGCTGGTGGTGTCGTTTTATTTTCCGAACGGCGCCGCCGGCCGGTAAGGCGGGCGGCGCAGGCGGTCAGTTGACCTTCAGTGCGATTTCATCCCCGCCGCGGTCATCAGCATGCGGAAGATCGTCGCCACCACAAACAGCCCCAGTACGCTGGCGCTCCAGATAATCACCAGCCAGCCGACGCGTTTCCACCAAGGGGCGGCGTCTTTCTGTTTCATCGTCGCCTCCTTCATCAGTGGTAGCCCTGTTCATGGCTCACCTTGCCGCGGAACACGTAGTAGCTCCAGAAGGTGTAGACCAGAATAATCGGGATGATGAACAGCGCGCCCACCAGCATAAAGCCCTGGCTCTGCATCGGCGACGCCGCTTCCCACAGGCTGATGGACGGCGGGATCAGCAGCGGCCAGATGCTGATGCCCAGCCCGCTCAGGCCGAGGAACACCAGCAGCAGCGTCAGCAGAAACGGCGAGTAGTGCGCGTCGTTATGCACCCCGCGCCAGATGCCCCAGGCGCTCAGCAGCACCAGAACCGGCACCGGCAGCAGCCAGAACAGGTTCGGCAGGCTGAACCAGCGGTCGGCGATTTCCGGGTGCGCCATCGGCGTCCAGATGCTGACCAGCGCCAGAATCACCAGCAGAATCACCAGCAGCGGCGTCGCCAGACGGTACATGCGCGCCTGCAGTTCGCCGGCGGTTCTCATCACCAGCCAGGTGCAGCCGAGCAGGGCGTAGGCGACCACCAGCCCCAGGCCGCAGAACAGCGCGAACGGCGTCAGCCAGTCGAGCGGGCCGCCGGCATAGGCGCGGTTCTCCACCGGGAAACCGTTCAGAATGGCGCCGACCACGATGCCCTGACAGAACGTGGCGAGCAGCGAGCCGCCGATAAAGGCTTTATCCCAGATATGGCGCTTGTCGGCGGTGGCCTTGAAGCGGAACTCAAACGCCACGCCGCGGAAAATCAGGCCGATCAGCATCAGCGTCAGCGGAATGGCCAGCGCGTCGAGGATCACCGAATACGCCAGCGGGAAGGCGCCGAACAGCCCGGCGCCCCCCAGCACCAGCCAGGTTTCGTTGCCGTCCCAGACCGGCGCGACGGTGTTCATCATCACGTCGCGGTCGCCGCTGTCCTTGACCCACGGAAACAGGATGCCGATGCCCAGATCGAAACCGTCCATCACCACGTACATCATGGTGCTGAACACGATAATCAAAAACCAGATAAGCGGAAGATCGATACCCATGTTCAACTCCTGTCGTCCAGATGCTCTTTGACCGCGGACAGCGGACGTGCCGGCCGGCCTTCGGTGTCGTCCGGCTGCTGGCCTTCATGCGGCTGCGGCCCTTTGCGGATCAGCCGCATCATATAGGCGTAACCGACGCCGAACACCGAGCAGTACACCACGATAAACGCCAGCAGGCTGATGCTCATATGCAGTTCACCGTGGGCGGAAACCGCGTCTTTGGTGCGCAGCAGGCCATAGACCACCCACGGCTGACGGCCGATCTCGGTGGTGAACCAGCCCGCCAGCAGGGCGATTAACCCCGACGGCCCCATCCACAGCACGAAGTAGAGGAAGGGTTTGGAGTGATACAGGCCGCCGCGCCAGCGCAGCCACAGGCTCCAGACGCCGGCCAGAATCATCAGCAGGCCCATGGCGACCATCACGCGGAAGCTCCAGAATACGATGGTGGAATTGGGGCGGTCTTCCGGCGGGAAGGACTTCAGCGCCGGGATCTGCTCCGTCAGGCTATGGGTGAGGATCAGGCTGCCGAGATAGGGCACCTCCAGACTAAAGCGCGTCTCTTCTCGCTCCATATCCGGCCAGCCGAACAGGATCAACGGCGTGGCCTCACCGGCGACGTTTTCCCAGTGTCCCTCAATCGCGGCGATTTTGGCCGGCTGATGTTTGAGGGTATTCAGACCGTGGGCATCGCCGATAAATGCCTGAATCGGGGCGACGATCAGCGCCATCCACATCGCCATCGACAGCATGGTGCGCATCGCCGGCGTATCGCGGCCGCGCAGCAGGTGCCAGGCGGCGGAGGCGCCGACGAAGAAGGCGGAGGCCAGGAAGGCCGCGGTGGACATATGCAGCAGCCGGTAAGGGAACGACGGGTTAAAAATCACCTTCAGCCACTCTACCGGCACCACCTGGCCGTTGATGATTTCATGACCCTGCGGGGTCTGCATCCAACTGTTCGACGCCAGGATCCAGAAAGTGGAAATCAGCGTGCCCAGCGCCACCATACAGGTGGCGAAGAAGTGCAGGCCGGGGCCGACGCGGTTCCAGCCGAACAGCATCACCCCCAGAAAGCCGGCCTCCAGGAAGAAGGCGGTCAGCACTTCATAGGTCAGCAGCGGTCCGGTGATATTGCCGGCAAATTCGGAGAAAAAGCTCCAGTTGGTGCCGAACTGATAGGCCATCACCAGGCCGGAAACCACTCCCATGCCAAAGTTGACGGCAAAGATTTTCGACCAGAAATGGTAGAGCTGCCGATAGGTGTCATCCTGTGTCTTCAGCCATAAACCTTCCAGCACCGCCAGATAGCTGGCGAGCCCGATTGTGATTGCAGGAAATAAGATATGGAAGGATACGGTGAAGGCGAACTGTATTCTGGCAAGCTCCAGTGCATCAAGACCCAGCATAGCGCCCCCTAGGGTTGTACATAATGTGACCTCTTCAGTATAGACGTATTTTTTTCAATGACCTCCCGGCGAAAAGTGCGCGGAGACGGCCGTCTGGCGGCGGGGAAATCGTCCGTGAAGCGCGGCAGGAGAGCAGAGAAAACTTGGCGGTCAGTTAAACACGGAGTACAGTGACTATAATAGTGACAGTTATTTTACTTTTACCTATAACAGTTTGTTTTGGCCTATTTATGACACGATATGAACAATTGGCGCAGCAAATCCGTGAGCAGATCCAGAACCGGGTGTGGCGCGCCGGCGATAAATTGCCCTCGCTGCGGGAGAGCGGCCGGCGCGCCGGACTCAGCCTGATGACGGTGGTGCAGTCATATCAACTGCTGGAGAGCCAGGGGTGGATCGTGGCGCGGCCACAGTCCGGCTATTACGTGGCCGCCCGGCCGCAGCCGCTGCCGCAGGCGACGCACGGTGAAAAGCTGCTGCTGAGCGAGCAGGTGGATATCAACGCCTTTATTTTTGACGTGCTGCAGGCCTGCAAGGATCCGCAGATTGTGCCGTTCGGCTCGGCGTTTCCGGACGCGACGCTGTTTACCCAGCCGAAGCTGGCGCGGGCGCTCAGCAGCGTGGCGCGCAAGTTTACCCCGCACAGCTCGCTGGTTAACCTGCCGCCGGGCAATGACGCGCTGCGGCGCAACATCGCGCAGCGCTATGCGTTAAGCGGCATGCAGGTGGCGCCGGATGAAATCGTCATTACCGCCGGGGCGATGGAGTCGCTTAGCCTCAGCCTGCAGGCGGTCACGCAGCCCGGCGACTATGTGGCCATTGAGTCACCGGCTTTTTACGGCGCGCTGCAGGCGCTGGAACGGCTGCGGCTGAAAGCGGTGGCCATCCCCACCCACCCGCAGCACGGGATGGAGCTGGAGCCGCTGGAACAGGCGCTGACGCAGTACCCGATCAAGGCCTGCTGGCTGATGACGCATTTCCAGAACCCGCAGGGCGCCAGCATGCCGGAGGCCAATAAGCAGCGGTTGGTGGCGTTGCTGCGGGAAAGGCAGATTGCGTTGATTGAAGATGATGTTTACGGCGAACTCTATTTCGGCGCCGAGCGGCCGCTGCCGGCCAAGGCGCTGGACACGGACGGCCTGGTGCTGCACTGCTCGTCCTTTTCCAAATGTTTGGCGCCGGGCTTTCGCGTGGGCTGGGTGGCGGCGGGCCGGCATGCCGCGCAGATCCAGCGTTTGCAGCTGATGAGCACCGTATCCGCCAGCGTACCGATGCAGATGGCGATTGCCGATTACCTGCTGCACGGCGGTTACGATACCCATCTGCGGCGTTTACGCCGCCAGCTGGCGCAGCGGCAGAGCGCGATGCGTCAGGCGATTGCGCATTACTTTCCCCCGACCGTCAGCGTCAGCCAGCCGGACGGCGGCTATTTTCTATGGCTGGAGCTGCCTCCGGGCCTGTCGGCGATGGCGCTGTATCAGCGCGCGCTGGCGCAGGGCATCAGTATTGCTCCCGGGCGCATGTTTACCACCGGCGACCATTTCAACCACTGTTTCCGTCTTAACGCCTCGTTTGAGTGGAGCGAACGGCTGGAGGCGGCAGTCTGCACCCTCGGTGAGCTGATCCGCCAGCTGACGCCGCAATCCTAGTCTTTTCTCCCGTTTCGCTGGGGCAAAATAGGGCATGTGCACCGTTATGGCGCACGGTTGGGCGGCCGACGTCAGTCAGGCCGCTTATTTTTTGCGAGCGCGATCAGAAAAAACAAAACTTTTTGCGAATGAATAGTATTTCGTTGCCCGTGGCGTTTTCAGGCTGCATTTTTACATTTATGCAGTATAAATGCATAAAATATGCATATGTATGCATTATAAGCCGTTGTTTTAACGAAAAAAAATGAGAAATGCCTCCCAAATCCGCTGTTGGCACAATAACTGCTCTACACTCTTTATCAAACGGCATGTATTTTAACTGTCCGTTAACATTAATGGCCCGTTGTCGGCCGAGCTACGCGACAGATATAGTAAAAAATCGCCTTTATGTAACAGATTTGTGTCTAAAACGCCGCTGAAGAAGAGCATTATCATCGTCAGGCGCCACCAGATTCCGCGCGATTTTTTATCTTGTTGTAACGCTTTACCGTACAGAAACGGCCTTTCGGCTCAAAACTCTGTTTTTCGCTTACGTCATGAGGTCACTATGGAACAGCCAATCGCAGTTACCCGCCAGTCTTTCGATGACTGGATGATCCCGGTTTATGCGCCCGCCGATTTTATCCTGGTGCGCGGTGAAGGCTCCCGCGTCTGGGACCAGCAGGGTAAAGAGTATATCGACTTTGCCGGCGGCATTGCGGTGAATGCGTTGGGCCATGCGCATCCGGTGGTGAAGGCCGCGCTGGTGGAGCAGGCCGGCAAACTGTGGCATCTGGGCAACGGCTATACCAACGAGCCGGTGCTGCGTCTGGCGAAGATGCTGATTGACGCCACCTTCGCCGACAAGGTCTTTTTCTGTAACTCCGGCGCGGAGGCCAACGAAGCGGCGCTGAAACTGGCGCGTAAATATGCGCTGGATAACTTCGGCGCCGAGAAGAACCAGATCGTGGCGTTCAACAATGCGTTCCACGGCCGTACGCTGTTTACCGTTTCCGCCGGCGGCCAGCCGAAGTATTCCCAGGACTTTGCGCCGCTGCCAGGCGGCATTACCCATACGGCGTATAACGATCTGGCTGCGGCGGCGGAAGTGATTAACGACCGCACCTGCGCAGTGATTGTCGAGCCGATTCAGGGCGAGGGCGGCGTACTGCCGGCCGACGGCGAATTCCTGCAGGGGCTGCGCGAGCTGTGCGATCGTCACAACGCGCTGCTGATTTTTGATGAGGTGCAAACCGGTATGGGCCGCACCGGCGATCTGTACGCTTACATGCAGTACGGCGTGGTGCCGGACGTGCTGACCACCGCCAAAGCGCTGGGCGGCGGCTTCCCGATTGGCGCGATGCTGACCACTGACGCGCTGGCGAAAACTCTGGGCGTCGGTACGCACGGCACCACTTACGGCGGCAACCCGCTGGCGACGGCGGTCGCCGGCGCGGTGTTCTCGCAGATCAATACGCCGGAAGTGCTGAGCGGGGTGAAACAGCGCCACCTGTGGTTTATCGAAGAGCTGAATAAGATTAATCAGCAGTACCCGATTTTCGCTGAGATCCGCGGCGGCGGTCTGCTGATTGGCTGCGTGCTGAAGCCGGACTATGCCGGCAAAGCCAAGCAAATTACCCAGTATGCCAATGAAGAGGGGGTGATCGCGCTGATCGCCGGGCCGAACGTGGTGCGTTTCACACCGTCGCTGGTGATCCCGGAAGCGGACGTACGCGAAGGACTGGCGCGCTTTGCGCGAGCGGTAGCACGTATTTGCAGCTAATTTCTCGGCGGCGTCGGCAGCGGCGCCGCCGAATGACTTAGAGGTTCGCATTATGATGATTATTCGCCCCATTGAGCGTCGTGATTTGTCAGATCTGCTGACGCTGGCCGGTAAATCCGGTATTGGCCTCACTTCTTTGCCGCAAAATGAAGACACCTTGTCGGCACGCATTGAGCGGGCGTTAAAAACCTGGCAGGGCGAACTTCCCCCCGGTGAACAGTGCTATCTGTTTGTGCTGGAAGACAGCGAGCGCCAGCAGGTGGTGGGCGTCAGCGCCATAGAGGTGGCGGTCGGCCTGACCGAGCCGTGGTACAGTTTCCGGGTCGGCTCGCAGGTGCATGCTTCCAAGCCGCTGGGCGTTTACAAAACGGTGCCGACGCTGTTTCTCAGCAACGACCACACCGGCCACTCCGAACTCTGTACGCTGTTCCTTGACCCGGATTATCGTCACGGCGAGAACGGCAAATTATTATCTAAAGTGCGCTTCTTGTTTATCGCCGCCTTCCGTGAGCGCTTCGCGCGCAAGCTGATTGCCGAAATGCGCGGTTTCTCCGATGAAAACGGCCGTTCGCCATTTTGGGAAAACGTCGGCAACCACTTCTTTTCTATTGAGTTCGCCGAGGCGGACTACCTGAGCGGCACCGGTCAGAAAGCGTTTATCGCCGAACTGATGCCGAAGCACCCGCTGTACGTCGACTTCCTGTCGCAGGATGCGCAGCAGGTGATTGGTGAAGTTCATCCGCACACCGTGCCGGCGCGCCGCCTGCTGGAGGCCGAAGGCCTGCGCTATCAGGGCTATGTCGATATTTTCGACGGCGGCCCGACGCTGGAGGCGGAAATCGACGAGATCCGCGCGGTGAAACACAGCCGGCTGGTGAAAGTGGTGCTGGATGAGACGCCGATGCGCGACGATGCGCCACTGCTGCTGGTGGCCAACGAAAACTATCAACACTACCGCGCGCTGCTGATGGCGGCAGATGTGTACGACGACCGTCTGCATATGAGCGCCGCCACCGCCGCGGCGCTTGGCGTGGAGCAGGGCAGCCCGGTGCGCGTGGTGGCCCTTTTTACACAGGAGAGAGTTTAATGTCACATGCGGCACTGTTAATTAATGGCGTCTGGCGCGCGGGGCACGGCGCGACGTTCAGTAAAACCGATCCGGTCGACAATCAAATGCTGTGGCAAGCCGAGGCCGCCGATGCCGGCGACGTGGAGGCCGCATGCGAAGCGGCGCGCAGCGCGTTTCCCGCCTGGGCGCGCACGCCGTTTGCCGAGCGAGAGCAGCTGGTGAAGCGCTTTGCCGCGCTGCTGGAAGAGCATAAAGCGCAGCTGGCGGAAACCATCAGCCGTGAAACCGGTAAACCGCGCTGGGAAACGCTGACCGAAGTGCAGGCGATGATCGGCAAGGTCGCCATTTCCCTGCAGGCCTATCAGGCCCGCAGCGGCGAGAGCCGCAGCGAAATGGCCGACGGCGCGGCGACGCTGCGCCACCGTCCGCACGGCGTGCTGGCGGTGTTCGGCCCTTACAATTTCCCGGGGCACCTGCCGAACGGCCATATTGTGCCGGCGCTGCTGGCGGGCAACAGCGTGGTGTTCAAACCCAGCGAGCTGACGCCGCTAACGGCGGAGGTGACGCTGCGGCTGTGGCAGCAGGCCGGGCTGCCGGACGGGGTGATCAACCTGGTGCAGGGCGGGCGTGAGACCGGTGAAGCGCTGGCGGCCAACCCGCAGATCGACGGCCTGCTGTTTACCGGCAGCGCCGGCACCGGCTATCAGCTGCATCGCCAGCTGGCAGGGCAGCCGGAGAAGATTCTGGCGCTGGAGATGGGCGGTAACAATGCGCTGATCGTCGAGGAGATCGATAATTGTGATGCGGCGGTCAATCTGGCGATTCAGTCGGCGTTTATCTCCGCCGGCCAGCGCTGCACCTGCGCACGGCGTATTCTGGTCAAGCGCGGCGCGCAGGGCGACGCTTTTATCGAACGTCTGGTGCAGGTGGCGGCCACGCTGCGCATCGGCCGCTGGGACGCTGAGCCGCAGCCGTTTATGGGCGGGGTGATCTCGTCGCCGGCGGCGGAAAAAATGCTGGCGGCGCAGGATTACCTGCTGTCGCTGGGCGGTCGGGCGCTGCTGACCATGCAGCGGCTGGAAAGCGGCAGCGCGCTGCTCAGCCCGGGGATTATCGAGGTCAGCGAGGTGGCGGCGCTGCCGGACGAGGAATATTTCGGGCCGTTGACCACCATTATCCGCTACGACGATTTCGACCAGGCGCTGCGCATCGCCAACCAGACGCGCTATGGCCTGTCGGTGGGGCTGATCTCGCCGCGGCGCGCCCAGTTTGAGCAACTGCTGCTGGAGGCGCGCGCCGGCATCGTCAACTGGAACAAACCGTTGACCGGCGCATCCAGCGCGGCGCCGTTCGGCGGCGTCGGCGCATCGGGCAACCATCGTCCCAGCGCCTACTATGCGGCGGACTACTGCGCCTGGCCGATGGCGTCGCTGGAAAGCGAAACGCTGCAGCTGCCGGCCAGTTTGTCCCCTGGCGTGTCCTTTAATTAATCGCAGAGGGGCCGGTCGGCGATCGGTCCCGGGAGAGCGCAATGGCGGGATATGAGGTCAATTTCGACGGTCTGGTGGGGCTGAGCCACCACTATGCGGGATTGTCGTTCGGCAATGAAGCGTCTACGCAGCATCAGAACAGCGTTTCCAACCCCAAGCTGGCGGCTAAACAGGGGCTGCTGAAAATGAAGGCGCTGGCCGATCTTGGCTTCCAGCAGGGCGTGCTGCCGCCGCAGGAGCGTCCGCATCTGCCGACGCTGCGGCGTCTGGGATTCAGCGGCAGCGATGAGGCGGTGCTGGCGCAGGCGCAACGTCACGCGCCGCGCCTGCTGTCGGCGGTAGGATCGGCGTCGTCGATGTGGACCGCCAATGCGGCGACCGTGTCGCCATCGGCCGACAGCGCCGACGGCAAAGTGCATTTCACCCCCGCCAACCTGAATAATAAATTTCACCGGGCGATTGAGGCAGACACCACCGCCGCCGCGCTGCGGGCCATCTTCAGCGATACGCGCCATTTTGTTCATCACGATCCGCTGCCGCAGGTGGCGCTGTTCGGCGATGAGGGTGCGGCCAACCATAATCGTCTGGGGGGCGACTACCAGCGGCGCGGGGTGCAGGTGTTTGTGTACGGGCGGCAGGCGTTTGGCGGCGAGTACGCACCAGAGCGCTACCCCGCACGCCAGACGCGTGAGGCCAGCGAGGCGATCGCCCGTCTGCACCAGTTGGACGAACGGCATACGGTGTTTATTCAGCAGAACCCGGCGGTGATCGATCAGGGGGTGTTTCATAACGACGTGATTGCGGTCAGCAATCAGCAGCTGCTGTTCCATCATCAGCAGGCATTTTTACATCAACAGCAGGCGCTGGATGAACTGCGCCGCAAGATGGCGGCTATCGACAGCGAACTGGTGACGATTGAAGTGCCGACGGCGCGGGTTTCGGTGGCGGATGCGGTGGCAACCTACCTGTTCAACAGCCAGCTGCTGACCAAACCCGACGGCAAGATGATGATTGTGGTGCCGGAGGAGTCGCGCGAGCATGCCGGCGTCTGGGCCTACCTGAATGAGATGGTGAGCGACGGAGGGCCGGTCGACCAGATCCAGGTGTTTGCGCTGCGCGAGAGTATGCGCAACGGCGGCGGCCCGGCCTGTCTGCGGCTGCGGGTGGCGCTGAATGAGACGGAGCTGCGCGCCGTAAATCCGCGGGTGATGATGAACGACCAACTGTTTGCCACGCTGAATGACTGGGTCGATCGCTATTACCGCGACCGTCTGACGGCCGCCGATTTGGCCGATCCGCAGCTGCTGCGTGAAGGACGGGAAGCGCTGGACGCGCTGACCGCCATCATGGGGCTGGGATCGATTTATCCGTTCCAGCAGTGAGCCTGATAACGCAATTTGAACCGATGGGGGAGACATGCTTGATCTATTGGCCGTGACCTTGGCGGGTGAAGTGCCTGCGAAGCAGCAGGGAGAAACGGCGGCGCTGAGCTGGCGCTGGCTGGGGGAAGGGCTGCTGGAGATCTGTCCGCAGCAGGGCTACCAACAGGCGGTGCTGCTTTCCGCCGGTATCCATGGCAATGAAACCGCGCCGATCGAGCTGCTTAACCAGCTGGTCAGCGACGTATTGCACGGCGAGCGACGCTTGGCGGTGCGCTTGCTGGTGGTGCTGGGTAATCCGGCAGCGATGCGCGCCGGCCGGCGCTATCTGCATGCCGATATGAACCGCATGTTTGGCGGGCGCTACCGCGATTTTCCGGCCAGCGGTGAAACGGCGCGTGCGCAGCAGCTGGAGCAGGTGGTCAGCCATTTTTTCCAGCATGAAACGGCCGAGCGCTTCCATTACGATCTGCATACCGCCATCCGTGAGTCGCGCCTGCCGCGCTTTGGCATTTTGCCGTTCCAGACGCGCAGCTATCATCCGCAGCTGCTGACGCTGCTGGATGCGGCGGAGCTGGACGCGCTGGTGGTGCACCGGGCGCCGGGCGGCACCTTCAGCCACTTTACCAGCGAGCATCTGGCAGCAGCCAGCTGTACGCTGGAGTTAGGCAAGGCGCGTCCTTTCGGCCAGAACGATCTGACGCAGTTTGCCGCCATCAATCGCGTGCTGCAGGGGTTGGTCAGCGGAGAGACGCCGTCGCCGCGTCAGGGGCCGGCAATGCGCATTTTCCGCGTGGAGCAGTCGTTGATTAAGCGCCACCAGGACTTTGTGCTGCATCTGAGCGATGATACCGCCAACTTTACCGAGCTGGAGCAGGGGCGTCTGATTAGCGAGCAGGCCGGAGAGGCCTATCGGGTGCAACATGCCAAAGAATGGATCCTGTTTCCCAACCCGCAGGTTGCGCTGGGGTTGCGGGCCGGTATGTTGCTGACGGAGGTTGAACGCAGCACGCTGTTTTAGCCGGCGCTGCGCGCTTATCAATAAGGCCCGGTTCCGGGTCTTATTATAGATTGCCTCAGGTTTAAACTGTCCACGCCACTCGCTGTCAACCACCATCGTAATATCGAGGTCGTTGCTTTCTCTCCGTAAAAATAAAAACTCACGCCTTTTACGCATATTTTATGTCGTCTGTTAACGGCGGCGCGATTTCCTTCGGGGTTTCATATATTGAACCCTTAACGGCTAAAGAAGCTAGATGAATTAAGAAAGTCATAAATGTGAATTAAATAACGCTTTTTGTTATCGTGCTAATAATCACTGTCTTGCGCCTTCTGTCAAGATATTGCGCCAGCTCGCACTTTATTGCACCAAACCGGTGCGTCGCACCATTTTGGTTATAACATATTGTGCAAATTCATTATAAATCATGCCGTTATAAGCTATCTTTATGTAATAAAATGTTACACTAAATCATGCTTTCTCCACGTTATTTTGCGCAGATTTTTATTTGCAGTGGGGATTCATGATGCTAATGTCACATAACCCTTTATTAAGGGGATTTATAAGATATTAAATGATAGCGATCACAGCCCAAAGTATAAATTGGGCGTGAGGGGCAGGGTTTAGCTAAATAAACAGGAAAATAATGATGAAACGCAGTGTATTAACCGCGGCGCTGGCGCTGGGCGCCATCTCCTCATGGACCAATGCGGCAGAAATTTATAATAAAGATGGAAATAAGCTGGATCTTTATGGTCGGGTCAATGCCAAGCACTACTTTATTCATAACGATGAGAGCGGCGGCGATAAGACCTATGTGCGTTTCGGTTTCAAAGGCGAAACGCAGATTAACGACCAGCTGACGGGCTACGGCCAGTGGGAGTACAACGTCCAGGCCAATAACTCAGAGGGCAGCGACGCCAACAACGGCACCAAGACCCGCCTGGGCTTCGCCGGTTTACGCTTCGGCCAATACGGCTCCTTTGACTATGGCCGCAACTACGGCGTGGTTTACGATGCGGAATCCTACACCGATATGCTGCCGGAGTTTGGCGGCGACTCCTACAGCTATACCGACAACTTTATGACCGCCCGCTCCACCGGCCTGGCGACCTACCGTAACCGTGACTTCTTCGGCCTGGTCGAAGGGCTGAACATTGCGCTGCAGTATCAGGGCAAAAATGAAAGCCGCGAGCTGCAGCGGCAGAACGGCGACGGCTATGGCCTGTCGCTGGACTATCAGGATATCGGCGGCAGCGGCATCGGTTTTGCGGCGGCCTATTCGGATTCCAACCGTACCAGTGAGCAGAAGCAGGCAAATTACGGCGGAGGCGACAAGGCCAGCGCCTGGACGACGGCGGTGAAATATGACGCCAACCAGGTGTATCTGGCGGCGATGTATGCCGAAACCCGCAATATGACGCCAATCAGCGTCGGTGGCGTGAAGGGCTTTGCCAACAAGACGCAAAATATTGAGCTGGTGGCGCAGTACCAGTTTGAGAACGGCCTGCGTCCGTCACTGGCCTATGTGCAGTCGAAGGGGAAAGATATTGAAACAATAGGGGATGCCGATCTGGTGAAGTATTTTGATATTGGCGCGACCTATTACTTCAACAAAAATATGTACACCTATGTGGACTATCAGATTAACCAGCTGAGCGATGATAATAAGCTGAAGCTCAGCAACGACGATATCGTGGCGGTCAGCCTGACCTATCGCTTCTGACGGCGCGTCGCGGGAGACAAGAGAGACGTCGGGGCTGCGTATCTGCGCAGTCCCGGTATGGCATCAGAACGCCACATACTCACTGGCGGGCAGCCAGAAACCGTCAATAAAATCTTCCACCGGATAGCAGCCGGCGTGGCGCAGGTTCTGCTCTTTCATCGCCACCAGGCACTGCTGCTCATCACGCAGAATATCCACCATGATCTCGGTGCAGCCGCCGTCCAGATAGCAGACAAACATCACCAGGGCGTACATTGTGCGGTACCTCCTCTGCCGTTATTCGCGCGCTTAACGCTATTGTGGCACGGTTTTTCTGCTTAATCATTAACCCTAATGATGGATTAATCATCTATATGATTAATTTAGGATTACTCTAACCGCCTAATCCATTGGGTTTTATTGAAAATCCATCCGACGATGCTAAGCTTAACGGGTCATTATGTAATGAACGTGGTGCTTACCGCATGCAGCGGCAGAGTATCTCTTTCTCAACTCAGGAGTGAATATGGGATTGTTTAACTTCGTTAAAGAAGCAGGCGAAAAACTGTGGGACACAGTGACCGGTAATGCAGACGCGGCCGATCAGAGCGCTAAACTGAAAGAGCACCTTAACAAGAGCGGCCTGCCGGACACCGATAAGGTGGATGTAAAGGTTGTTGATGGTAAGGCAGTGGTCAGCGGCGACGGCATTTCTCAGGAACTGAAAGAGAAGATCCTGGTGGCCGTGGGTAACGTCGCCGGCATCAGCGGCGTGGAAGACCACATCACCGTCGCCCAGTCAGCGGGTGAAAGCACGTTCTATACCGTGAAAAAAGGCGATACGCTGAGCGCGATCTCGAAAGAGGTGTACGGCGACGCTAACCAGTACAACAAGATTTTCGAAGCTAACAAGCCGATGCTGTCCAGCCCGGACAAAATTTATCCGGGCCAGGTGCTGCGTATTCCGCAGTAATCGTACGTTGAAAGCCCGATCGACGATCGGGCTTTTTTATGTCGAAATGAATTAGTTTTGCTTATTTATTTGTGTTTTTCATAAAACATATGAATATTGAGCGTCTGCATCAACCGGGGTTGGCAGGGATTGTTGACCGAGGGGGGCAAAGTTGATAGCGTCTGCGGGATTCGGGGTTTGAAGTAGGTGAGCAAACGACAGCCTGAGCCTGTACGCCGTGCCATCTCTTCAAGAAAACAACAAAATGCTGAAGACAGAACTCGTGAGAC
The DNA here is from genome assembly GCF_016026735.1 of Serratia rubidaea. Lineage (NCBI taxonomy): Bacteria > Pseudomonadati > Pseudomonadota > Gammaproteobacteria > Enterobacterales > Yersiniaceae > Serratia > Serratia rubidaea. The sequence continues at coordinate 4,386,792 of NZ_CP065640.1, read as the reverse complement.
AACGGCGCAATACCCCGCAGGATAAAACCTACCGCGACACCTTGGGTGACGCACAGTTTGCCGTTTTGGTGCTGCTTATTGCATCGGGCGCACTGATTTTTTTCACTTTGGCGGCCACGCTATGGCTGATGTGATTATTTTTAACAACGGGAGAAAAAATGGAGCATGAACTCCATCACGAAACCAAACTGATTGCCATTATCGGGCTGTTGGTTTCCGCTTTGCTGGTGGTATCCATTCTATTTGGCATCACCTATTTTTCCGACCTTAAACACGCCGATGAAAAATTGGATGTTAAAGACTGTTACATCAAAAACCCATAGCTCTCCTTAACGCGCCCTCCGTAGTACGGTAAACATTCTGACCGCATATCGGAGCGAACGATCAAATATTGACGCGTATAAAGTAAGGTTATTCGTCACTGTCGACATCGACAGCGCGTCATTATTATTTTATCGTCTTTAACCCTGTTTTAAGTGAGGGGATAAGCGCTTTGCTCACGGCCAATTTAATGTGGCAAGATGTTTAATGGCTCTCGCTATATATCCGTATCGTCCGGCGTGAAGTTATCCCTGGAGCGGCACTATTTTCTGACGATGTCGCCGCTGGCGCTATCCCGCTACGCTCCCTTTCTTATTGATATCAGTTATTTTTATATAACTTAATATATCAAAATGTTGATTAACGGCGCCGTCGGGTGTGTTATGCCGTTCGCTGTGATTACAGCAATGAATATCATTTGCATCTTTTATTCTTTTTTCGCTTCTTTGATTGATTTATTGTGATCAATGAATCATGTTTGTTAATAAATAGTTTTGTTAGGCTAAATAGTGATCTGAAGCAAGTTATTCTCTGGTGTAGTCGTATAGGATCTTTCCTAGAAAGACCCGGGTTATCAGCCCTTCAGAAAGAAGTAAGAGAGGTAGTATGAGCCAAATACTCTATCGTGCAAGATTATCCCATGTTGTTGTTGCAACGGCGGTGTTTTGGATCTCACTTGCAGCTATGGTAGTAGCTGCGTTTTCTTAAACCAGCAAGCATGATGAAAAAACCCGCCGCGGCGGGTTTTTTTATATCTATTAATTATTGATAGCGCTTTTAATATAATTAACTGGTCGGATGTCGTTCTGATTAATTCACTGGTCGCTCGTTTTCATCTCAGTGCGGATCAGGCCATTTTCTGATGGATAACGTGCAGCGGGGGATCGATCGGCAAATCGACGCTGAGATCCTGACGAAAGTCATAGGGCGTAATATTGAAACGTTTGCGGAACATGTAAGTAAAATGCGATTGCGAGCCGAAGCCGAAATCCAGCGCGATATCGAAAATCGAGGCGTTGCTGCTGCGTAATTGGTAAACCGCCCCCGCCAGACGCCGTTCGCGGATATATTTGCCTAATGAGATCCCGGTCGCTTCTTTAAACAGCTTTTGCATATGCCACAGGGAGTAGCCTGAGTAGTCTGCCAGCTCTTCAAGGTGGATCACCCGGCCAAGATGGGTTTCAACCCACTGACTCAGGGCGCAGACCAGCGAGAGGTGATGTTCTTGTATCATCAGTGCATCTGTGTGGAATCGACATACAGCGAAGTATACACAACTTGCCGTCGCCGACAAAAAACGCCGCGCCTGTATCACATAATCCGACCGCTAACGCTTGTCAGCCGCTAACGAATACCGCTAATCTGATGCACAGCCTGCTGCGCTGGTATCAGGTAGCCCGGCCGCATAGGCACCAGACAGAAAGTCCACCGTACAACGCAGCGTTGATGGGGTGATTACTATGTTAGCGACCATGATTATTACTCTGGTTGTCATTGTTGGCGTGGCCGTGTTTCTGGCGGCGCCGGCGGTGAGAGTGAAGAAAGCGGAAGGTGTGGGAGGTGAAAAACAGTGAGATGCTTGTTGACCGCGTCCGGGAAAGGGCGTTGACGCTCCGCAAAAAAGCCTGGGTATGAAACCCGGGCTTTTTCATTGAGTCATTAGACGTTTTTACGTTCAACCGTCTCTTCGCCCCAATACAGCTGGTCGGCATCGGTTCTGGCGAAGGCCATCTCCAGTGCTTTATCGCTGCCTTCCTCCCAAATCTTTTGCGCCAGCGCTTCATCATTCCCTGCCAGTTCAAAAATCGCTTCGGCGATCTCGACCGAAGTTTCACGCAACGTAGCCCAAGATTTCACGTTGTGGTTGGCCATAATTCATCTCCTGTGTGATGTTGGCTGATGATGCCTACCAGTATAGGTCAAATACGCTGCAGATTTTGATGTCGGATGCGCCGTTTTATTGAAAATTCAGGCTGAAGCGGCTTTGGTGCGGCAAAGCCGCAATCAGCATGATATTCTGTGCGGCGTTTGTTTAAAGAGGAAATGATTATGTCCAATGCGTTAACTCACGATCAGGAAATCGCCTCCGATCTGGTCGCCTGCCAGCTGGTGATTAAGCAGATTCTGGATGTTATTGATGTGATTGCGCCGACCGAGGTGCGCGACAAGATGGCCGGCCAGCTGAAAAGCATTGATTTTTCAACGCATCCGGCAGGCGCCGACCCGGTGACCAAGCGGGCGATTGAAAAAGCCGTTGCCTTGATTGAGCTGAAGTTTAAGCAGGATTAAGCCTGGCCGCCCTGAGCAGGCGGCCGACCGGTGGTGTGCTTAGTCCACCACCGTTTCAATTTTCTTGAACAGCGGACAATCGGAGATGCCGATCACGCCGTTGTCGCCGTGTAAATATTGCGCGGTCGTCACGTTGCGCGCCGTGAGATATTTACACTGTAACCCCAGTCCGCCGACATTTTGTTGGCTGCCGATCAGCACCCCATAGCCGGAAAACAGTAACGCGCCGTACAGCACGGCCACCAGCACCACCAGTTTGATTAACTTACTCATTCTTACTCCTTGCAAATAGGCTGTTGCGATATAGCCACGCCGGAGGGCGGGACGCAACCGTAACATTCTTAAATTCGTACCATCAAGCAGGAAATCTAAACGGCGAGTTAAACTTCGTTTAACTTTCCTGTGATAAACTGCAGGAAGTCAACTGGGTAACAATGAGGCTGCTAAGTTTGTTGCGAAACAAAATTCTGCTGATCGTTGCGACCGTGCTGGCATGCCTGTTTTTTAACCTGCTTGCCCTCGATAGCTATTGTGATCAAGGTGGAAACTTTGCGTTAGGGATCTGTTCGATAACTCGGATTATTCCTTGGTAAAACCTGGGGGAGTGGAGCATACAAGGATGTTTTTGTTCAGCGCGGGAGTGGTAAGATAGCGACTGATATTTAGCTGTAGGTAGGGTTGTTTATGTTTGATGCAGGGTTTTCTCCGTCGCTGCTCTCTTTGGGGATTGCGTTGGTCGCGCTGTTGCTGGGGCTATGGGTATGGTTTTTGGTCAACCGCGCCAGCGTGCGGGCCAACGAGCAGGTGCGCTTATTACAGGAAATCGTCGAACAGCAACAGCAGCAAACGGCGCTGCTGAAGCGGATAGCGCGTCAGTCACGCGGCGAAGCGTTGTCCGCCGGGACCGACGACGACGATCTCGGGCCGGCGATGGAGTTCAAAGATTTTATCCCCGAGCGCTAAGGCGCGTCATCTTTGGTGAGAAGGCGGCAGGACACGGTCGGTTATCTCAGTTTCAGTTTTAACCATCAGCCTTCTCACCACCCTCAAAAAAAGTCATCTCCTGATAGGGATGCCGGCGGCAGGCAGCCAGACGGCTGGCCAGGTCGCCGGCATGCAGCTCCAGCCGGTGGCCGTCAGGATCGAGAAAATAGAGTGATTCGCCTTCGCTGCGGTTGTTTTTCCATTCGTTAACGCCGGCCTGGCGCAAACGGGCGACGCTGGCGGCAAACTCCGCCTGCGGCACGCTGAAGGCATAGTGCGTGTAATCGGCCGAGGGCGCCGCTGTATCGTCCTGCGACAGGCATAACCAAAGGTCGCCGGCGGACAGGTAGGCGCCCTGTCGCCAGCGCGCCATCGGCGTCAGCCCCAGCGTGTGCGCATAAAAGTGAAAACTGCGTTCGATATCGCGAACCGCCAGCGTCAGGTGATTCAGTCCTGTCAGCATGCCATTCTCCGGAAATGTGGTAATCAGTACGGTGTAAATCGCCGTTGACGGTGCGGCGTCGGGTGAAATTCATTAAGACAGGTAATGTAAATCCTGTCTGTCATAAAACTGTCGTCTTACCATCGTAATGTAGCGCCAACCCTACGAAAGATGGATAAAGCCGATGATTAAATGGTACGAAGAAAGCGACGCCGAGGTAAACCGCAGTATTGCATTGATTACCGGAGAAAATCCGGACAAATGGTACCCTTACGGCGGCGTAAAAGGTAAAGACTACTGTAAAAACCCCTCCGATGCCTGGCCGATTATCTACGCCAATAAAATCAGCCTGAATCCTGCCGAACACAGCGACCCGTCACAGTGGCAGGCGCGTATCTCCACCGCCCAAGGTGAGTGGCAGGCGGACAGCAGCAGCCCGCTGCGCGCCGCGATGATCTGTTTTCTGCTGAGCCAGCAGCCGGGCGACGCCTCTAACTAAACGTCATATTAATGTTTTCCATAATCTGACAACGGACCTGTCTGCGGCGGAGGCTGTTTATGAAACGCATTATTAAAGGTGATACCAATCTGTCCCACCTGGTGGTTGCCCACGCGGCCATTGACCGTCATGCCGAAAGCTTCGGCCAGCGCCGCCAGGGCTGGCCCTCGACCTACCTGATTAAATACCAGAACGATCGCGTGGCGGTTGAAGTCGTCACGCGTCGCCAATCCTATGTTGCCACGTTGATGATCGGTGCGCGCACGCTGACGAAACTGTGCAGCCTGCCGGGCTGAACGGGCCGTTTACCCGCCTTATCAGAGTGAAACGTCGCGTCGGGGGCAGCATGCTTCCGGCGCTAATCCTTGATGCACACGGGGTTAAGTGTTAAAAAGCCGCCCGCAGATACAATAATTGATTGGCGAAACTTTGCGCAGTTGCGGCAGGGTCATCAGCCATATGAGGATAAGATGGGCGGTCAGCATCAGGATACCCCGCTAAAACGCGGCTTAAAAAACAGACACATACAACTTATTGCCCTTGGCGGTGCCGTCGGCACCGGCCTGTTTCTCGGCATTGCGCAGACCATTAAAATGGCCGGGCCGTCGGTGCTGCTCGGGTACGCCATCGGCGGTTTTATCGCTTTTCTGATCATGCGGCAGTTAGGTGAAATGGTGGTGGAAGAGCCGGTTGCCGGCTCCTTCAGCCATTTTGCCTATAAATACTGGGGCGAGTTCGCCGGCTTCCTGTCCGGCTGGAACTACTGGGCGATGTTTATCCTGGTGGGGATGGCGGAACTGACCGCCGTCGGCATCTATATTCAATACTGGTGGCCGGAGATCCCGACCTGGGTATCCGCCGCGGTGTTCTTTGTGCTGATCAACCTGATTAATCTGGTGAACGTGCGTATTTATGGCGAAACGGAGTTTTGGTTTGCCATTATTAAAGTCGCCGCCATTATGGGGATGATTTTCTTCGGCGCCTACCTGCTGGCCAGCGGTAGCGGCGGTCCGGAAGCCGGCATTGACAACCTGTGGCTGCAGGGTGGTTTCTTCCCGCACGGCGTGGAAGGGCTGGTGATGGCGATGGCGGTGATCATGTTCTCTTTCGGCGGACTGGAGATGGTGGGGATCACCGCGGCGGAAGCCGCCGACCCGCGCCGCAGCATTCCCAAGGCCACCAACCAGGTGGTGTACCGCATTCTGATCTTTTATATCGGTTCGCTGACCGTGCTGCTGTCGCTTTATCCGTGGGCGAAAGTGGTGGAGGGCGGCAGCCCGTTCGTGATGATCTTCCACGCGCTGGACAGCAACCTGGTGGCGACGCTGCTGAATGTGGTGGTGCTGACGGCGGCGCTGTCGGTGTACAACAGCGGGGTGTATGCCAATAGCCGTATGCTGTTCGGGCTGGCGACGCAGGGCAACGCGCCGAAGGCGCTGACGCGCGTCAATAAGCGCGGCGTACCGATTTTGTCGATTGGCCTGTCGGCGCTGGTGACTTCGATTGGCGTGCTGATTAACTACGTGATGCCGGGTAAAGCCTTTGAACTGCTGATGGCGCTGGTGGTGTCCACGCTGGTGATCAACTGGGTGATGATCTGTCTGGCGCACCTGAAATTCCGCGCGGCGAAAAATCGCCAGGGGGTGATCCCGCACTTCAAGGCGCTGTGGTACCCGTTCGGCAACTATCTGTGCCTGGCGTTTCTGGCGATGATTTTGCTGATCATGTACTGCACCGACGGTATTCGTATTTCCGTACTGCTGATGCCGATCTGGATTGGAGTGCTGTGGCTGGGCTTCACGCTGACGCGTCGTCGCGCTGCGGCCACCGATAATAAAAACGGCGCGCGGCGCATGCCGTAAGCCTGAGGGAGGCGCGCCATGCGCCTCCCGCGTTCGTTAGCGACTGCCGGCGTGCAGGGTGCGTTTGCCCTGCGGATGGCGGCTCGCTCCCAGCATTTTTCTGCACAGCAGGAACAGCGTGGTGATGATATCAATTGCCACGACGCTGACCATCATCAGCCCCAGCACCAAAAAGCTCATCATGGCGCCAGCCAGCAGCACCAGCGGCGTCGGAACGCGCAGGCGACGCAGTTTCATGGCGGCGTACATTTTCCAATACTGTGCCTGCGCCCGCATTGCGCTGCGAATACGCCCCAGACGGCTGCGCGACCGGCGTGATGTTGAACGACCCATAACCTCTCCTTTTCTGATTGTCCCGAACAGTAAAACATAAAGTTCTTAAGAGATACTTAACAGGCTCTTGGCGGCCCTGCAAAACGTACAACGTCTCAGACAACGGGATTGGCGAAAAGGTCGGCCGCGCCGTATGCTATTTCGTCGGGCGTGTTAACGCTGCGGATCTTAACTGCAGGAGCCAGCCGTGAAGCGAACAGCAAACAGAACGAGGGCGGTCAACCGCTACTATGACGCCGAGAAGGCGCATCATACGCCGCATGGGTTCCGCAACCCGGAGCCTTCTCTGCGGCGTGAAGGGGATCTGCGCCGCTGGCAGGATGAGCGCAAGCGGCTGGGGTTGCCGCAGCCGCCGCAGGCCGGCTACCGGCGCTTTGTCGAGCAGTGGTGGCAACCGGCGGACCTGGGCGGCGACCATGACGGCGTCTGGTGGCTGGGGCATGCGGCGCTGCTGTTGCGCCTGTCCGGGCGTTATATCCTGATCGACCCGGCGCTGTCGCAGCGGGCATCGCCGCTGAGTTTCTACGGTCCGCAGCGGAAAACGCCGGCGCCGCTGTCGGTGGCGCAGCTGCCGCAGCTGGATATGCTGCTGATCTCCCACAATCATTATGACCACCTTGACCGGCGCACGGTGCGGCAGCTGGCGCAGCGCTTCCCGCAGGCAACCGTGGTGGTGCCGCTCGGTCTGAAGCGCTGGTTTCGCCGCTACCGGTTTGCCCGGGTTGAAGAACTTGACTGGTGGGACAGCCTGACGCTGGGAGAGATAACGCTGCATGCCGTGCCGGCGCGGCACTGGAGCATGCGCTCTTTGTGGGATCGTAACCGCTCGCTATGGTGCGGCTGGGTGATTCATCACCCGGCGCTGCGCTTCTATTTTTCCGGCGACAGCGGTTATTCCGAGCGTTTGGCGGAGATTGGCCGGCGGCTGGGGCCGTTCGATCTGGCGGCGCTGCCGATTGGCGCTTATGCGCCGCGCTGGTTTATGCAAGAACAGCATATGGATCCGCAGCAGTCGGTGACGCTGTACCAGCAATTGGGGGCGCCACGCGCCATTCCGATGCATTGGGGCGTCTTTGAGCTGGCGGACGAGTCGCTGGATGAGCCGCCCGAGCAGCTGAGGCAGGCGCTGCAGGCGGCCGGCGTTGAGCCGGACGGCTTCCGGCCGATTAAGATCGGCGCGCAGATTACGCTGCCTACGGGCCGATAATGATTCCGTCGGCGGGGTCATACCCGGCGGCGTTAATTAGGCGTCTGGCGTTTGTTGCTCGGAATAAATAAGCGTTATTTGCCTCATGCTGGGGCAAAGGATTTATTTTGGTGCAACGCTATTTTTCACTGTAAGAATAATGGCGTTTGTCGCTGTTTTTTAAATAGGTAACGGCGATGCATTTTATCACCGTGGGGCGGTTTTCGCATGGCGGCGGCGCGGGCCAATGGTCAGAGGAGTTACCGGGCGCGGGCGATAGATAAATGCCGCATATCAAATTCCATAAATATTCAAAAATATTTAATCTTCCGGCAAGAAATGGCGTCATCCTGTACGGCGATCGCGCGCAGGCGGAACGAAAGTTTTGTTAAATTCCCGATGGGGCGGGGAGCACAGGGCATGCGCGCTACAGAGCAGAAAAGAGGAAAAGCTTCAACATATTTTAGCGTGTTCAGCCCGTTGTCGCGGTCGACCGTTTCAATTATGTGCGACGCGTCCATCAGTGATTAAAAATGGCTTGCCATTGCATACAGAGTATGTGATAACGCAATTGGGTAAAACGAGGTACAGTTCTGTATATGTGTGGCATTTCTATCAGTAAAGAAGTTCTGAGTAAAGACGTTAACGTTGAATACCGCTTCTCTGCCGATCCTTATCTTAGTGCCTCAAGCAGTAACGACTCTAGTTTGTCTATGTAACGCCTACGGGCGGTTTAAACAATCCAAAGGAAATACTCAAGATGGCAAAGATCAAAGGTCAAGTTAAGTGGTTCAACGAGTCTAAAGGTTTCGGTTTCATCACCCCGGCTGACGGCAGCAAAGACGTGTTCGTACACTTCTCTGCAATCCAGGGTAACGGCTTCAAAACCCTGGCTGAAGGCCAGAACGTTGAGTTCGAAATCCAGGATGGCCAGAAAGGTCCATCAGCAGTAAACGTTACTGCTATCTAATCAGCGTCAGCTGTAAAAAAGCCCGCCAGCGTGCGGGCTTTTTCGTTTCTGTCTCTCAGGGATTGATCATGACGGCGGCGTACTGATTACGCCCCTTGATATCGGGATGCTGCGGATCCCGCGCGCGGCGGTGGCTGTTGCGGCGGAAACTGGTGTATTTAAAACGCTGTGGCTGCTGCGGGTCGTCGTTTAGTGTACAGATGGTGCAGCTGCCGGCGCGATCGACGGCGGCAAAACCCAGCGCCGTCAGTTTATCCTGCGCGATGGCGGCCAGATCCAGGTGGCGAAAACGCGGGCTGATCAGCGCGGGCGGCTGCGGCAGACGGCGCTGAAACTGCTCCACCAGCTCCTCGTTGACTTCATAACAGCAGGGGCCGGCCGCCGGCCCGATGGCTGCCACCCAGTTGGCGGTCGTATCATCCTGCGCGATACGCTGCGCCAGTTGCTCCAGAATACCGTCCAGCAGGCCGCGCCAGCCGGCATGCACGGCGGCGATTGCCGTGCCGTCGCGGCGGCTGAATATCACCGGCAGGCAGTCTGCGGTCAATACGCTGAGCAAAATACCCGGCTGCGTGGTGTAAAAGCCGTCCGCTTCGCCGCAGGGCTGGCCCGGCCGCAGCACATCCACGATGCGCGTGCCGTGCACCTGTTTTTTCTCGGGCAGCGTGGCGCGGTAGGGCTGCAGCGGAGCGGGCATCAATGCGCTTTTGTTGCCAAAGCCGTGCTGAATGGCCGGGATGCTGCTGAGCAGCGCGGAATAATCGGTCATGGTCTGATAACAATCCGTAGTGGGAAACCTGACGAGCAGTGTAGCGGGCTTGTTCCCGCTTTGGCTAGCGCCGGCTGCACGTCGGGCGCCGGCGCGCCTTGCATCAACACCCGGGCTTATTTAGACTAGCCGCGCCGTATCTCTCTGGAAGCCAAACCCATGTCTTATCTTTGCCCGTTGTGCCAGTCGCCGCTTGAGTTCAGCCAGCAGCAGTGGCGTTGTGAAAATAACCATCAGTTCGATCGTGCAAAGGAAGGCTACGTCAATCTGTTGCCGGTACAGCACAAGCGTTCGAAGCAGCCTGGCGACAGTGCGGAGATGATGCAGGCGCGGCGCGCCTTCCTTGAGGGGGCGTTTTATCAGCCGCTGCGCCAGCGGGTGGCCGAGCTGCTGGATAATGCGCTCGGCGCCGATGCGCAGGCGCTGTTGGATATCGGCTGCGGCGAAGGCTATTACACCGCCGCGGTGGCCGAACGGCTGCGTCAGCAGCGCCAGATGGCGGTCTACGGGCTGGACGTGGCCAAGGTCGCCATTCGCTATGCCGCCAAGCGTTACCCTGAGGTGGCGTTCTGCGTGGCGTCCAGCCATCGCCTGCCGTTTGCCGATGGGTCTCTGGATGCGGTATTGCGCATTTATGCGCCCTGTAAGGCGGCCGAACTGGCGCGGGTGGTGCGACCGGGTGGGGTGGTTGTGACGGTGTCACCGGGGCCGCGTCATCTGTATCAGCTGAAAGCGCAGGTTTATCAACAGGTTCAGTTGCATGATGAGCATGACGAGGTGCTGAGCGGTTTTCACCGTGAGCACAGCGAGCGGTTGGCGTATGCGATGACGCTGCCCGGCGAGCAGGCGGCGAATCTGCTGCAGATGACGCCGTTTGCCTGGCGCGCCTCGCCGGAGGTGCAGCAGCGTCTGGCGGCCAGTTCGGCCTTTGACTGCGAGACGGATTTTGCCATCAGTTTGTACCGCCGTCAGGCGTAGGCGGGGCGAAAAAAAGGGCTGAACAGCGTTCAGCCCTTAATAATCTCGCTGGCTGCGGCTATCAGGACAGGTAGCCCAGATGGTCCAGCAGAATATTCACGCCGATGCCAATCAGCACCAGGCCACCGAGAATTTCGGCGCGTTTGCCCAGCAGCGGGCCGATAAAGCGGCCGATCATCATCCCCAGCGTGGCCATAATCATGGTGGCGCAGCCGATCGCCATGGCGGTATGCACGATATTCACCTGCAGGAAGGCCAGGCCAACGCCGATGGCCATAGCGTCGAGGCTGGTGGCGATGGCGGTGGCGACCAGCAGCCAGAAGCCGTGGCGTTTGACCTTTTCAACCTCGTCCGGGCGGTTGCGCACCCCTTCAACGATCATGCGCATGCCGAGGATAAACAGCAGCCCAAAGGCGACCCAGTGATCCCACTCCATAATGTATTGGCTGGCCAGCAGGCCCAGCGCCCAGCCGATTAGTGGGGTGATGGCTTCAATAACGCCGAAGATAAGACCGGTGCGGAGTGCTTCGCGAAAACGCGGTTGATGCAGACTGGCGCCTTTGCCGATAGACGCAGCAAACGCATCCATAGACATGCCGAAAGCGAGGATTAAAGTAGCGGATAGATTCATGTGAAATAGTCTCGGCCGGGCGGCTCCATATACACGTAACCCACCCCCAACCAAACGACGGAGTTACGTGCCTATGGTCTCGCCAACCTGACTCTGGCTGCCCGCACCACGTTTCAGACGACAAAACGAGTATGTTGATACGGGCGTTTCTGATTTTCGTTAATCAGAAACCGGCTACTCCCCAATGACGGGCGCAACCTTACCATATTATTTTTGCCAAAGACAACGTTTAATTCCTGTGGGTATTTGATGAAAGTGATAATTGTTTTCATTAAATATTTTCAGGCGAAATATAAAACAGATAGTGATGCCGTTATTGTGGAAATAATAAGCGAAAAATCGGCGACGTAGTGGTTAAATTAGCCATCCCCGTCGCCTGATTTGATGTATTGCAAGTGAGTTATAATTTAATTTTTTGATTTTCAACAAAAAATTCATAAATCTTTTGCAGGTCGTCTAACTGGGCGACCTGAATCAATAAGCGCCGCTGTTCCAACGCAATCACCAGAATGCCGTCTTCGGTTAAATTCATTGCCTTGATGCGGGAATAGGCAATAAAGGCATTGGCATAAAAGAAGCCCTGCGTTTTAAATAGCAGCGTCGGCCAGCGAATATAAGCAAGATATATGGCAACCAGCGCCAAAGCGATTAATAACCAGCTGGTCAGTGGTGAACCCTGACTGACCAGATTGCGGTACAGCAAAATAGCCAGCAGCGCGACAAAAATCAGGCTGTCGATGCGGCTGCGGCGTTTGAGTTTTACCTTGAGCAGCGTCGGGCCTTGACGCCTGTCCTGAATGAATTCGTCATACACGGCGTACAGCAACAGTAAAACGATAAACAGCGCGATGGCGATATCCGTCAGCGACATCTTAAACTCCCTAACAGCAAAAAGCCGGGGGCAGGCCCCCGGCATATAACGGTGGTTTATTCACCCAGCAGGCCGATCCAGTAGCCGAAGATGCCGATGACAAAGAACCCCAGAATGATCCACAGCGCATTGACCTTTTTACGCAGCAGCCACATACAGCCGAAGGTCAGCAGCAGCGGGATCAGGCCCGGCATCAGCTGGTCGAGAATGGTCTGCACCGTGGTGACGGTGGTATGCCCGGTCTGGTCGGTGATTTTTGACACCACCAGCGGAATGTTGACGTGCGTCCACTTGTTGACCAGCGCCCCCATGACAAACAGGCCGAGAATCGACGCCCCCTCCGTCAGTTTCTGCAGGAAGCCGCCGCCCATATCGTTAACGATATCGGCGCCTTTACGGTAGCCGTAGGCCACGCCGTAGTAACGCACCAGCATCCGCACCAGGTTAAACAGCACGAAGAACAGAATCGGCCCCAGCAGGCTGCCGGTCAGGGCGATGCCGGCGCCCAGCGCGGCGAACACCGGCCGCATGGTGCCCCAGAAGATCGGATCGCCGACGCCGGCCAGCGGCCCCATCAGCCCGACCTTGATGCCGTTGATGGCGGCGTCATCGATAGGGGCGCCGTTAGCGCGCTGTTCTTCCATCGCCAGCGTGACCCCGAGGATCGGCGCGGCGACGTAAGGGTGGGTGTTAAAAAATTCCAGGTGGCGTTTGATCGCCTGTTTGCGCTGGTCGTTGTTTTCCGGGTACAGGCGGCGGATTGCCGGCACCATGGAGAAGCAGAAGCCCAGCGCCTGCATACGTTCGAAGTTCCACGATCCCTGAAACAGGTTAGAGCGGATAAATACGCCGCGAACGTCGGCCGGCGTCAGTTTCTTTTGAGCTGTAGTGGTATCAACCATTTCTCTCACCTATTCCTAGTCCAGTTCGTTATCAAGGTCGTTCGAGCGGGCGGGACCGCCCTGAACCACCTGCGGCTTGTTATATTTAGGGCTGAGCTGGATATACAGCACGGCCATCACCACGCCGATAACCCCCAGCGCCACCAGGTTGAAGTCGGTAAAGGCGGCGGTAACGAAGCCGGCGTAGAAGAACGGCATCAGATAGCCGGCGCGCATCATATTGATCACCATGGCGTAACCAACCACGACGATCATGCCGCCGGCGATATTCAGGCCGGAGGTCACCACTTCCGGGATGGAGTTCAGCAGCGCGTGCACCCCGGCGGTGCCGACGGAAACCGCGACGATCACGGCCGGAATGGCGATACGCATCGCCTGCAACAGCAGGGCGGAGACGTGCAGCCAACTGATGGCGCGCAGGCTGCCGCGTTCGGCCGCGCTGTCCGCCGCGTGCTGGAAGGCGACGGTCAGCGTACGCACGATAATGGTTAATACCTGGCCCGCCGCAGCCAGCGGAATAGCCAGCGCGATACCGGCGCCGACGCTCTGCCCGCCGGCGATAACCAGAATGGTGGAAATAATGGAGGCCAGTGCCGCATCGGGCGCCACCGCGGCGCCGATGTTCATCCAGCCGAGGGCGATCATTTCCAGCGTACCGCCGATAATAATGCCGGTTTTCATATCGCCGAGGATAAAGCCGATCAGGGTACAGGCGACCAGGGGACGGTGGAACTGGAACTCATCCAGTACGGAGCCCATGCCGGCAATACAGGCAACGATAAATATCAGTACAATCTGAAGCGTGGTTATCTCCATTGCACTTCTCCTATTGACCAAGAGCGCTGAGTAGAATAATGGCGGCTGTCGCCATTAATTAAGTTTGTTTATCAGGTCCATCATTTTTAAACGCGTATCGGACGAGACCTTGCGGACTTCCAGTTCAATGCCGCGATCATTGAGTTTTTTAAACGCCTCGATATCTTTCTCATCCACCGAGACGGCATTATTCACCTGGGTTTTGCCCTGGCGGAACGCCATACCGCCGATATTGACCGACTTAATGTCAACGCCGTCTTCCACCAGACGCCAGACGTCGGTCGGATTGGTAAACAGCAGCATCACGCGGTCATTGGCGTATTTCGGGTTGTTCCACACGCGGACCATTTTCGCCACGTCGACCACGTGGGCGGTGACGCCCGGCGGGGCGACCTGGGTAAGCAGGGTTTTGCGCACGTTGTCGGCGGCGACCTCATCGCTGACCACGATAATGCGCGACACATTGGTTTCCTTGGTCCAACGGGTGGCGACCTGGCCGTGGATCAGACGGTCGTCGATGCGCGCCAGGCCGATTTTCATATGGTCGTTGGGGCCAAGGGCCACGGCGGGCGCGGCGCTGGCCGGTGCCGGCGCAGGGGCGGCAGCTGCGGGGGCGGCGCTTTCCTCCGGCGGTTTTTTCAGCGCCTTCACGCCTTCGCGGCCGGTTTCCACCGCGATGGCGACCAGTTCATCGAAGCCCGGGTCGTCATCGCGCGCCATAAAGGTTTCCACCAGCATGGGAATGTTGGCGCCGGTGACCACTTCATAGTTTGGCTGGTCGACGGCGACCCGGCTGGCGGCGTTGAACGGGCTGCCGCCCCAGGTATCCACCAGAAACAGCAGGCCGCCGCTGGTATCAAGACCGCGGATTTTTTCCTGGTATTTTTCGATTAAAGTTTCGGCATTCTCTCCGGGAACGAAATCGATAAAGGCGACGTTGTCTTGTTCGCCCAATAGCATTTCCGCCGTTTTCAGCAACTGCTCTGCGGCGCTCCCGTGCGTGCCGATGATAATAGCTATTGCCACTCGCTACCTCCTCGTTAAACCTCAGGTACAGATCGTTGTTTTTGCCGTCTTCCTGACGGTCACTTTCACGCTGCAGATCCATTATGGGTGAAATTCGGTAAGGCGGCGTCGGCCCGGGTCGCCGTATTGTTACCGGCCGGCCGGATGGACCGCGCGTCCGTCATTTATTTTAGTGAGCGAAAAAATAAATAGTGTGACGCTGCTCCGCTATTAACTAAGATAAATCGCATGTTTTTTCAGCTTGTTGGCGGGCTCACGCGATGATTTAAAATTGGCTTGGACAGTAAAAATTTTCCTGATACAGTATCCGCTTCTTTCATTATTAGGAGTGAAGGGCCTCAGCCCACCCTATGGACTGTCACCGAAGTCGCTGTTTTCCAAGGTTATACCCGCCACCTGTTGGCACCACACAAGCAAACACGGCCGTCCGGCCATTTCCCGGTACCATCATCCCGAACTTTTGCTATTTCCGCCGCACCGCGTCCGACATGCGTTTCATCGCCCCTGCGCGTCGCCTGGCTAATCCGTCTTTTTTCCGGAGTCTGACATGGAATTTTTAATGGACCCCTCAATTTGGGCCGGGTTACTGACCTTAGTGGTATTGGAAATCGTCCTGGGTATCGACAACCTGGTGTTTATTGCCATTCTGGCGGACAAACTGCCGCCGAAGCTGCGTGACAAGGCGCGTATTATGGGCCTGTCGCTGGCGCTGATTATGCGTCTGGGGCTGTTGTCGGTAATTTCATGGATGGTCACGCTGACCACGCCGTTGTTCAGCGTGGCGGACTTCAGCTTCTCCGGCCGTGATTTGATCCTGCTGTTCGGCGGCGTGTTCCTGCTGTTTAAGGCCACCATGGAGCTGCACGAACGGCTGGAAGGGCGCACGCATCAGGATGAAGGCAACCGCGGTTACGCCAAATTCTGGGCGGTGGTGGTGCAGATTGTGATCCTCGATGCGGTGTTCTCACTGGATGCGGTGATTACCGCCGTCGGTATGGTGAACGACCTGCCGGTGATGATGACCGCGGTGGTGATCGCCATGGTGGTGATGCTGATGGCGTCGAAGCCGCTGACCAACTTCGTCAATGCGCACCCGACCATTGTGGTGCTGTGCCTGAGCTTCCTGTTGATGATCGGCCTTAGCCTGATCGCCGAAGGTTTCGGCCTGCATATTCCGAAAGGTTACCTGTATGCGGCGATCGGTTTCTCGATCCTGATCGAACTGTTTAACCAGATTGCGCGCCGCAACTTTATCAAGCACCAGGAGCGCCGGCCGATGCGTGAGCGCACTGCGGAAGCCATTATGCGCTTGATGGGGCAGCAGCGTGCGCAGCAGCAGACGACGGAAGACGTGCGGCTGCCGGCGGATGAGACCTTTGCCGAAGAAGAGCGCTATATGATCAGCGGCGTGCTGACGCTGGCCTCGCGTTCGCTGCGCAGCGTGATGACGCCGCGTACCGAAATCTCGTGGGTAGATTGCGATCGCTCACGCGATGAGGTGCGGGCGCAGCTGCTGGATACGCCGCACAGCCTGTTCCCGGTGTGCCGGGATGAGCTGGATGAAGTGATCGGCGTAGTGCGCGCCAAGGATCTGCTGGTGGCGCTGGAGCAGGGCGAGGATATCGCCGAGTTTGCCGCGCGTACGCCGCCGATCGTGGTGCCGGAAACCATGGATGTGATTAACCTGCTGGCGGTGCTGCGTCGCGCCAAGGGGCGTCTGGTGGTGGTTACCAACGAGTTCGGCGTGGTGCAGGGCCTGGTGACGCCGCTGGACGTGCTGGAGGCGATCGCCGGCGAGTTCCCGGACGAGGATGAAACGCCGGATATCGTGGCCGACGGTGACAGCTGGCTGGTGCAGGGCGGTGCGGATCTGCACTCGCTGGAGCAGGCGCTGAACTGTCAGGATCTGGTGAGCCCGACGGAGGACTATGCGTCGCTGGCCGGCTTCCTGCTGTCGCACTACGGTCAGATGCCGGCGGTGGGCGAGGTGCTGGAGCAGAACGGATTGCGCTTTGAGATCCTGGCGGCGTCCGAATACCGCATTGAACTGGTGCGAATCAGTCAGGTGCAGCCGGAACAGGCAGACCCCGAATAATCATCATCAACCGGAGGCTCAGGCCTCCGGTTTTATTTCTCCCCCGAACCCGGCTCTTCCGCAGCGGCGCGCTGACGTTCTTCATAGTCCTGCAACCACTGCGGAAACGCCTGAATCGGCATCGGCTTGGCAAAATAATACCCCTGCAGCGCATAGACCTGACGCAGACACAGGTAATCGGCCTGTTCGGCGGTTTCCACCCCTTCAGCTACCAGCTTTAACTTCAGACGGTGGGCGAGCGTAATAATGGTATCGGTGACGGTGGCGTTGATGGCGTCGGTACCGATGGCGGCGGTAAAGGCGCGGTCGATTTTCAGCACGTCCGGACTCAGTTTTTTCAGATAGCTGAGTGAGCTGTGGCCGGTGCCGAAGTCATCAATCGCCAGCATAATGCCCAGATCTTTCAGCGCGCGAATATGTTCGTACTGAATCTCCGACAGCGCGGTACGTTCGGTCAGCTCCAGCATCAGCGACGGCATCGGATTGGCCGGCAGCCAGATACGGCGGATATCGGCCAGGATCGTCTGCGCGTTGAAATGCTCGGCGGCGACGTTGATGCTGATATAAAACGAAGGGCGCGGCGGAAACAGCGCCAGATTTTCCACCACCGTGGTCATCAGAAAGCGGGTCAGGGGGTTAATCAGACCGTGCTGCTCGGCCAGCGGGATAAACACGTCCGGCGAGATCCAGCCCTGCCGCTTGCTGTTCCAGCGCAGCAGGATTTCGATGCCGAGACAGCGGCCGCTGGCGCCGTTGATGATCGGCTGACAGTAGACCTGGAATTCGCGGCGGTTAATGGCATGGCTGATATGGTACGACAGGCTCATGCGGTTGGCGGTAATCAGATAGACCACGTAGGCGGCCAGCAGGCTGATCAGCAGCGCCAGCGGCACATGGGCGGGCAGCGCCTCAAGCGCCATACGTTGGGTTGAGGGGCCAAACAGCGAGATAGTAAAGGGGTAGCGATTGGAGGCGGCGGTGTAGCGCAGATCGCCGCGTAGGGCGCTGCTGTCGATAATTTCGCGTTTGGCGTACTCCAGGCTCTGGCCGTCAACGTTAAGCACGATGCGCTGCGCATAGGGCAGCTGCGGCTCCAGCAGGAAGGTCGACAGCAGGTCGATATTGAACACGTGCAGAATGCCGCTGCGGGCTTCCCGGCTCTGCGGCGTCCACATGATCAGCGTCGGCACCCCTTTGGCCACCGCCAGCGACGGACGCAGCGCCAGCTGCGTATCGGCGTCCGGATGCAGCTGCGGGAACAGGGCGTCAAGCCGGTACTGGCGCGGGCCGAACAGGCTGGAACAGTAAATATCGTTATCTTTGACCAGCAGTACGGAGCGCAGCGCCTGGTTTTGCGCCGCGCGGTAGCGCAGCGTCGGGGTGACGATATTGCAGGGGCGGCCAATCAACGCCATGGTGTGTCGGGCCTGTTCGCTGGCCGGCTGCAGCAAACGTTCGATTTTGGCAACGGTGTGCGCTGCCAGCTGCTGCTGGCTGCGGTCGATGGTTTTAACTTCCTGATAGTAGCGAATGTATAATGAGATAAAGAGGATCGCCAACCCAACCGCGCCGGAGAGCAACCAGCGATAATGGCGGTACTTGTTGACAGCAAATTGGGTCATTAACATCGACGTTGAATCCTTGTTGCGCTAAGTCATCCAATGTACAGCATCGGACTTTCTCCTACCCTCTGATTCTCGGCTAATTTTAGCCACGATGGTAGAGGGTGGAATGGTAGCGTAATAATTTATTTCAGTTGACGGGAACAGAGGGATAAAACGCGGGTTAAACCGGGGATAGAAGCGCAGTACGCCGCTGATGCGCGGGTGACGTTGTCACTTATATCAATTAACTGGCTGAATTACAAACAAAAACCCCGCCGTTTGGCGGGGTTTTTCGGGCTTAGTCACACTGGACTTTAATCGCCAGACCGCCGCGCGAGGTCTCGCGGTATTTGGCGTTCATATCTTTACCGGTTTCGTACATGGTCTCGATCACCTTATCCAGCGACACGCGTGGTTCGCTGGTGCGGCGCAGCGCCATGCGCGCCGAGTTGATCGCTTTTACCGAGGCGATGGCGTTGCGTTCAATGCAGGGAACCTGCACCTGTCCGGCCACCGGATCGCAGGTCAGCCCCAGATTGTGCTCCATGCCGATTTCCGCCGCGACGCAGACCTGCTCCGGGCTGCCGCCCAGCAGCTCGGCCAGGCCGGCGGCGGCCATGGAACAGGCCACGCCGACCTCGCCCTGACAGCCGACTTCCGCCCCGGAAATGGAGGCATTCATCTTATACAGCGCGCCGATGGCGCCGGCAGCCATAAAGTAGCGGATGTAGATATCCGGGCTGACCGACTCGATAAAGTGGTCGTAATAGGCCAGCACCGCCGGCACGATGCCGCAGGCGCCGTTGGTCGGCGCGGTCACCACGCGGCCGCCGGCGGCGTTTTCTTCATTGACCGCCAAGGCAAACATATTGACCCAGTCGATGACGTTCATCGGGTCGTTGGAGAGTTTGTCGGAGGCGACCAGCATGCGGCGCAGGGCCGAGGCGCGGCGCGGTACGCGCAGCGGGCCGGGCAGCACGCCCTCGGTATTCAGGCCGCGGTCGATACAGGCGCGCATGGTCTGCCAGACGTTGCCGAAGTAGGCCTCAATGTCCTGCTTGCTGTGCAGCGCCAGCTCGTTCTGCATCACCATGCCGGACAGCGACAGGCCGGTGTTATGGCAGTGTTCGAGCATTTCACGCGCCGAATGGAAAGGATAGGGCACCGTCACTTCACTGACGTCGGCTTTGCCGAAATGCGCTTCGTCGACGATAAAACCGCCGCCGATGGAATAGTAGGTGTTGCTGTAGACTTCTTTATCGCCGGCGAAGGCGTGGATGCACATGCCGTTTTCATGCAGCGGCAGGTTGTCGCTGCGAAACACCATGCCGCCGTCGCGCGGGAAATCGACTTCGTGCAGGCCGCCTGCCAGCATCAGACGCTGACGTTGTTCTACATCGCGGATAAAACCCGGAATACCGTCAATATCGACGCTGTCCGGCAGGTTGCCGGCCAGGCCGAGGATGATGGCGATATCGGTATGGTGACCTTTACCGGTCAACGAAAGTGAGCCGTAAACATCCACGGCTACACGCGTGATAGAAGGCATCAGGCCTTTATTTACCAGATCGTCGACAAACTGTTTGCCGGCTTTCATCGGTCCAACCGTGTGAGAGCTGGACGGGCCGATGCCGATCTTAAACATGTCGAAAACGCTAATCACGCTAGAACTCCTTAAAGAGGCATATTGTTATGGCTGCGGCGGTTAAAAACCGTGCAGGGAACAGCGATATTGTAAAGAGGCCTTACGGGTTTGGCGCTCTTTTTCGCATGAAATAAAATAATCCATGGCGTTACCAAATAGGTGGTGGCGACGGGCGTGACGCCTGCCGTAAAACGGCGCCGCGCTGAGTTTCTCTCGGGCCATCGCGCCGGCGTTTCCTTCACCGCGCGCCGTCGGCATAACCCTATTTGCTTAGAGGTTTATACCAATTGACCGTATTTTACAGGGATATCGTAATGTTTAAGAGAGGGTTTACAGTTTTTTTAAAACCTCAATGGCCTGCAAGATAGTGGAATTGGCAAACAGATGAAGTGATGGCGATCGCTTTCGCGCAGAAAGCCGGAATAATCCGTGAACGAGATGTGATAGCGATCACTTAAACGCGGGCTTACAGGCTGACCTGCTGCGCCAGACGGCGGATGATGGCGGCGGTCAGGCCCCAGACGAAACGGCGCTGATACCAGGATAGATACACCCGGTGGCGATAGCCGTTGCGGTGAATATCCAGCGGATAATAGCGCGACAGCGTCAGGGCTTCGTGCAGCGGCATTTCGAAGACGTCCGCCACTTCACCCTCATTGGCGTGGAAGCGCACATCGGCCGGCACCAGGCCGACGATGGGCGTCACGCGAAAGCCGCTGCTGCTGTCGAGCGGCGCCATCTGGCCGAGCACCTGCACCGCGGCGGGCGGAATGGCGACCTCTTCTTCGGCTTCACGCAGCGCGGTGGCAATCAGCGACGCGTCTTGCGGATCGGCCTTGCCGCCGGGAAAGGCCACCTGTCCGGCGTGTTTGCGCAGCGTATCGGCGCGGCGGGTCAGCAGCAGCGTCGGCTCCTCCCGGCAGACGATCGGCACCAGCACCGCGGCGGCGCGCACGCCGTGCGACGTTTGCACCGCCTGCGGCTGCTGCAGCTGAAAACGGCTGACAAAGTCGGCCAGCGTGGTGGGATAGGTCGGCGGGTTCACGAAGGGTTAAACTCCCCCAGTTGCGGTAAGATTCGGCCTACTTTATCAAAAGTTTCCTGATATTCCGCCTGTTCCTCACTGTCGGCCACGATACCGCCGCCGGCGGCGCAGTGAATGCGGCCGTTTTCGGTCATCAGCGTACGGATGGTGATGTTGGTGTCCATGGTGCCGCAGGCGCTGAGATAGCCGATACTGCCGCAGTAGGCGTTACGCCGCTGCGGCTCCAGTTCCTCGATAATTTCCATGGCCCGCACCTTGGGGGCGCCGGTAATCGAGCCGCCGGGAAAACAGGCGCGCAGCAGCTCGCTCGCCGGCGTGGCGGCCGGCAGCCGGGCGGTAATGGTGCTGACCAGATGGTGCACCGCAGGGAACGGTTCGACGACGAACAGTTCAGGCACGCGTACGCTGCCGGGCTGCGCGACGCGGCCGATATCATTGCGCAGGAGATCGACGATCATCAGATTCTCGGCGCGGTCTTTCGGCGACGCGGCCAGTCGCTGCGCCTGCACCGCGTCCTGTTGCGGGTCGGCCAGCCGCGGCAGCGTGCCCTTGATCGGCCGGGTTTGTACCTGCTGGCGCTCCAGCCACAGAAAACGTTCCGGCGAAATGCTCAGCACCGCATTGTGCGGCAGCCGTAAAAAAGCGGAAAACGGCGCGCGGTTGCTGTCGTTCAGCCGCAGGAAGGCCTGCCACTCGTCGCCCTGATAGGGGGCGGAGAAACGCTGAGCCAGGTTGATCTGGTAGCAGTCGCCGCTGCGCAGGTAATGTTGAATACGCTGGAATTTCTCGCCGTATTGCGCCCGCGTCATGTTCGCCTGCCAGGGGCCGGTGAGCCGGAACGCCGCCGGCGCAGGCCGCTGATGACTCCTCAGCCACTGCCAGCGCTGCTCGACATCGTCGTAGCTCAGCAGGGTAAGCCGCTGCCGATGGTGATCGGCGATCAGCGCCCAGTCATAAATGCCGACGGCCATGTCCGGCAGCGCCAGCTCCGCCTCGGCCAGCGTCGGCAACGTTTCCACCCGCCGCCCCAGATCGTAACCGAACAGCCCCAGCGCGCCGCCCTGAAACGGCAGATCGTCGTCGGCCGACGGCGAGAAAGGCAGCGCCGACAGCTGCTGTTGCAACAGGGTGAAGGGATCTTCCGTTGAACTCAGGCTGTCGCCGTCACGGTGGATTTCCGTCACCGCGCCGTGGGTGGTCAGCGTGGCGCAGGGGTCAGCCACCAAAATATCAAACCGGTTATGCGAGTGCTCGGCAAAGCCGGAATGCAGCAGCATGGCCCACGGCTGCGCGGACAACGGGGAAAACAGCTGCAGCAGCGTATCGCGGCTATAGGGCAGGGATTTAAGGTGCGGAGCGGTGGCAGTCATGAATTGTAATAAACCTGGCTAACGGGACGTCGGTGTTGGGGCGCTAGTTTGCCACATCAGCGCGCTTTGCGCATGCGTAGCGCACAGGAAAGAAGATAGCCGGCTAAGCATTTTTTGCTCCTTAAACGAAATTTAAATATGCAAAGATTCACGAATGTTTACAGGGCAATAACATTTCCTTGAGTGATAACTGATCTTTGCGCTCACGGCGACCTTATGGTGCGTTAACCAATACGCCTGCGGTATGCAGTATCAGACGGGGCTGTTTTTGCCTGATAAGAAGCAAATAGAGCAAAATTATGTCGTTAATGCTGAGCGTTATCGTCCCGATGCATAATGTGGGCGAATTACTGGAGCCATTTCTTGAGTCTTTATTGGCGCAACAGGAACAACGTCTGGAAGTTATTATCGTTAATGACGGCGCCACCGATGGTTCCGCGGAAATAGCGCACCGCTATGCGGCACGTTATGAACATATTCAGGTGATCGATCAGGCCAATGCCGGGGTTTCCGTGGCGCGCAACCGCGGGCTGGCGGCGGCGCGTGGTAAGTACGTCGCGTTTCCCGATGCGGATGATTTATTATCGCCGGAGATGTACGCCACACTGATCGCGCAGGCGGAAAAACATCAGCTGGATGTGATGCAGTGCAACGGCGAACGTTATTTTGAACACAGCGATGAACTGTTGCCGATTATTCCAGCGCAGCGTCTGGCATCCACTGAGGTTATTAGCGGACCGCGCTGGTTTGAGCGTGCGTTAAATTCGCGAAAATTTATTCACGTGGTGTGGCTGGCGATTTATCGGCTTGATTTTATTAAGCAACACCGGCTCTATTTTGAACCGGGTCTCCATCATCAGGATATTCCGTGGACGACCGAAGTGATGTTTAACGCCAAGCGGGTGAAGTACCTCAGCACGCCGCTGTATCGCCAGCGCGTACACGGTCAGTCGATCAGCAACCGCCGCCGCACCGGCGCGGCGAACGTCGACTATCAGCGCCACTATATGAAGATCATCGAGATGCTGGTGGCGCTGAACCGGCGCTATGCCGACCGCATCGCCATCCGCCCGGCGTTTCACTGGCAGATTACCCGCGAGGCGCTGGGGATTTGCCACAGCGTACGCCGCGAGCCGGAACTGGCGGCGCAGCAGCAAATCGTGCGCGAATTTTATCAGCGCGGCATGGACAGCATCATGGCGGCCAATGCGCGCGGCATTAAACAGAACTGGCATGTAATGCTGTGGCGCCATCGCCTGAAACAGTGGCGCAGCGAGGATAGCGGCTGTTCGCAGGCTGCGTGACGCCGGGCTTGCGGCGATGGTAACGCGCGGTATAATCCCCCTCCAAATTTGCCGGAGGTATAAACATGCTTGGAATGCCGTCGCTGAACCACCAGGAACAGCAGGAAGCCGCAGAGCGTATCCATCAGCTGATGGAGCAGGGCATGAGCAGCGGCGAAGCCATCGCCCGCGTTGCGCAGGAAATTCGTGAAAAGCATCAGGGCGAGCGGGTTGCCGTGCTGTTTGACGAGGAGGAGGACGGCGCGCCGGAAGCGCAGGATGCCTCCCGGGATGCCGAGCCGCAGCGCGAAGACGAAGAAGACGATTACTGAGGTCATATCCGGGCGCCGCGTCCTGCCGCGCCCGTTTCTTTGGGTTAACCCCGAACCACCACCGCCGCCGCTGCCCGTTTGGCCCGTTCAACCGCCTGATCGGTGGTGTCACCGCAGGCCAGCGCGACGCCTAAACGACGCCGGCCGGCAATCGTCGGTTTGCCGAACAGGCGTATCTGATTAGTGCCCTCCAGCGCCTGCGCCAGGCCGCTAAAGTGCAGATCGTCGCTGTCGAGCGTGGGGAGGATCACGGCGGAGGCCGCCGGGCCGAACTGGCGAATGGCGCCGATCGGCAGGCCGAGAAAGGCACGTACGTGCAGCGCAAATTCCGAGACGTCCTGCGAAATCAGCGTGACCATGCCAGTGTCATGCGGGCGCGGCGATACCTCGCTGAAAATCACCTCATCGCCGCAGATGAACAGTTCTACGCCGAACAGGCCGTAACCGCCGAGCGCTTTAACGACCTGGGCGGCAATCTGCTGCGCCCGCTCCAGCGCCAGGGCGGACATCTGCTGCGGCTGCCAGGATTCGCGATAGTCGCCGTCTTCCTGACGGTGGCCGATGGGCGCGCAGAAATGCACGCCGTCAACGGCGCTGATGGTCAGCAGGGTAATTTCAAAATCGAATTTGACCAGCCCTTCAACAATAACCCGGCCACCGCCGGCGCGGCCGCCACGCTGGGCGTAATCCCAGGCGGCGCTCAGTTGGGAAGGGTCGCGCAGCAGGCTCTGACCTTTGCCGGATGAACTCATCACCGGTTTGATAATGCAGGGGTAGCCGATATGCGCTATCGCCTGTCGGCAGCTCTCTTCATCGTCGGCAAAGCGGTAAGTGGAGGTGGGCAGCCCAAGCGTCTCTGCCGCCAGACGGCGAATGCCTTCACGGTTCATGGTCAGGCGAGTGGCCTCGGCGCACGGAACGACGTGGTGACCCTGCTGCTCCAGCTGCACCAGCATGTCGGTGGCGATAGCTTCAACCTCCGGCACGATATAGTCGGGACGTTCCTGTTCGATAACGGCCTTTAGCGCTTCGCCGTCCAGCATATTGATGACGTGGCTGCGGTGCGCCACATGCATTGCCGGCGCGTCGGCGTAACGGTCGACGGCAATCGTCTCCAGCCCCAGACGCTGGCATTCGATCGCCACTTCTTTGCCCAGTTCGCCGGATCCGAGCAGCATGACGCGGGTGGCGCCGGGGCGCAGGGCGGTTCCAATCGTTAGCATAATTTCGTACCTGATGTGAAAGTGAAGCCAAATGCAAACCAGCGCGCAGTATATACGAAAACGATTGCGTTGACAGCCGGCGCGCCTGCCGCCCGCGACCCGCGTCGGTTATCTCACAGGTTGCGTGTGTTGAATTAAGGTGTGGTGAGAAGGCTGGCGTGTGTTGCTGAAGTGGGACGCGCGCTCGGAACCTATACGCCCCCTTGGCGCTGCGATTAGCGTTTGAATTTACGGATGCTCCACTTGATGACAGACATCAGGAGGGCGGCGGTGATGAGCAAATAGCCGAGAACTACAGGTAGGAACGCGGGGTCCCGCTCTCCGTCAGTCTTGGCGATACCGGCCTCATTCATCCAGTTGCCCAACATGATGACGGTTGAGTCAACCAGTTCCTTGAGTAGTGGGACCTTGTTGAGAACAAGGAACGACACTACAAAGCAGACGACGAACAGAGCTACAGTTTTAAACATTGCAAGCCTCAAAGTTGGTCGATCCCGTTACATCCACGCGTCCATAAGCAAGGAGTTCCAGACGGGAGCCGGGGACCTTGAACTTCTTACGCTGAATGATTGCTTGGCGGAATCGGTTGAAGTCTGGGATATTGTAGAAGGTTATGCAACCGTGTGACTCTCCGCTACCGTCTGGCCTTAGTGGGTGAATCCGAAAGCTTCCTCTGTCTCTGCCATTAATCCACAGATTATCGGTGAGGGTATGGAAGCTGTAGAGGCCGAACCATTCATCGTGATTGGTCCCGTTCCAGAAATCCTTCGCGAAAGTCTGTAGCCGGTTGCGCATGCTTCCCTGTGGGCGATCGACAATCCAATACTGACCGGGAGGCAATGCCGCCGCATCCTTAAAGGAACATTCGGGCCGATTAATCATTGAAGGTTTGCCGCTGAATACCGGGAAAACACCAACGCCATAAACATGGAACTTCAGAACACGGCGGTCGACGGACACATCGTTATAATCCATTCTGCATATCTGCATCAGCAACTCTCCTTAGTTAACTGCTCCTGATAGAAATTATGCAGAAATAGTAAACAGCCGGGAACTGCCTAATCGCTTACTTTTTGTCCTTATTTTCGGTCGATAATCCTAGGCGTTTTCTTTGTCGACCGGAAGTCTTGTCAGCTTGTTTCGCATGTCGGTGTCTTCAGGTCTGGCCGACAGCCGGAGTCGGACCTCTTTACCCACCGAGGTCTGGCGAGGGTTCCCACTTTGTGTCGGCTTTGTGTCGGGCGCGGAGTTTTACCGGCGGTTGAGGACCTGAGGTCCTACAGCCAGGAAGAGCCACCAAGCCAGGGAGTCTATCGCCTGAAGCTTCCATAATCAGCACCTTACGTTAAAGCTGTGGTGCCGGTTTCACCCTGAATCAGCGAAAAAATTTGCCCTGCAGGCATGATTATGCGTTAATAATCGGCGGTGAAAGAAGACCTACATAACGCAGGGCCTTCGCGCCGTAAGTGCCGTAAAGGCAGGTTTATCAAGTAAAGGAAAGTCAAATGGCTAAGATCACTGGTCACGTAAAATGGTTTAACGAAAGCAAAGGCTTCGGCTTTATCACTCCAGCCGACGGTTCTAAGGACGTTTTCGTTCATTTTTCCGCAATCGTTAGCGATGGCTTCAAGACTCTGGCAGAAGGCCAGCAGGTTGAGTTCTCCATCCAGGACAGCCAACGTGGCCCGGCTGCAGCCGATGTTGTTGCTATCTAATTAGCGACCCGCTGCTGAAAAACCCGCTTCAGGCGGGTTTTTTTACGTGCATTTGCCGGGAACGGCCGCCAGGTATTATGACGCCGCCGGGCCTTCTCTGTTATCATCTGCCCCCAGAATCAGCTGCCGTCCGGCAGCGCCGCCTTTTCATCCGCCTATAAAGAGTTTATCGCCGTGAGCACAGTTTCCTTTTCTTCCCTGCCGCTGCCAGCCGCACAGCTGGCTAACCTCAACGAACTGGGGTATGCCGCCATGACGCCGGTGCAGGCCGCGGCGCTGCCCGCCATTTTGCAAGGGCGGGACGTTCGCGCCAAGGCCAAGACCGGCAGCGGTAAAACGGCGGCGTTCGGCATCGGCCTGCTGGATAAAATCAACGTCGGGCAGGTGGCGACGCAGGCGCTGGTGCTGTGCCCGACGCGTGAACTGGCCGATCAGGTCAGCAAAGAGCTGCGCCGTCTGGCGCGCTTTACCCAGAATATTAAAATTCTTACGCTGTGCGGCGGCCAGCCGATGGGGCCGCAGCTGGATTCACTGGTGCATGCGCCGCATATCGTGGTGGGGACGCCGGGACGCGTGCAGGAACACCTGCGGAAAAAAACGCTGCAGCTGGACGCGCTGAGCGTGCTGGTGCTCGATGAAGCCGACCGCATGCTGGACATGGGGTTTGCCGACGATATCGATGACGTGATTGCCTATACGCCACCGCAGCGTCAGACGCTGCTGTTTTCCGCCACCTATCCTGACGGCATCGAGCGCATCAGCGCCCGCGTGCAGCGGACGCCGCTCAACGTTGAAGTGGCCGACGACGACGCGCCGCTGACCATCGAACAGCGTTTCTATGAGACGACGCGCGACCAGCGTCCGGCGCTGCTGCTGGCCGCCATCCGTCACTATCAGCCGGCCTCCTGCGTGGTGTTTTGCAATACCAAGCGCGATTGCCAGAGCGTGTGCGATGCGCTGGAAGCACGCGACATCAGCGCGCTGGCGCTGCATGGCGATCTGGAACAGCGCGATCGCGATCAGGTGCTGGTGCGTTTCGCCAACCGCAGCTGTCGCGTTCTGGTGGCGACCGACGTTGCCGCGCGCGGTCTGGATATCAAGGATCTTGAGCTGGTGGTGAACTACGAAATGGCCTTCGACCCAGAGGTGCACGTACACCGCGTCGGCCGCACCGGCCGCGCCGGCATGAGCGGCCTGGCGATCACCCTGTGCACGCCGCAGGAAATGGTGCGGGCGCACGCGTTGGAAGAGTATCTGCAGCTGGATCTGACGTGGGCGCCGGTGAGCGAACTGAGCGGGGCGAGCAACGCGCCGCTGGAGGCGGAGATGGCTACGCTGTGCATCGACGGCGGCCGCAAGGCGAAAATCCGTCCCGGCGATATTCTGGGCGCGCTGACCGGCGAGGCGGGGTTGACCGCGGCGGAAGTGGGGAAAATTGATATGTTCCCGATGCATGCCTACGTGGCCATCCGCAAAAACAGCGCCCGTAAGGCGTTACAGCGCCTGCGCGAAGGCAAAATCAAAGGGAAAAACTGCAAGGCGCGCCTGCTGAAATAATTAACCGCGGAGGCCGCTTGTGCCTCCGGATAGCATTACTTATACTGTATAAATAAACAGTATTTAAATCTTTTGGGGAATACGCATGGCGGTTGAAGTTAAATACGTAGTGGTCAGAAACGGTGAGGAAAAAATGACGTTCGCCAGCAAAAAGGAAGCCGATGCTTACGACAAAATGCTCGATCTGGCCGATAACCTCGGTGAGTGGCTGCAGCAGGCGCCGCTGGCGCTGGACGAGGAACAGCGTGACACGCTGAGCTTCTTCCTGGCGGAGCATAAAGAGATGCTGACGCACATTCTGCGCGGCGGCGCGCCGCAGCAGGCGGACGCCAAGGCGGCAAAGCCGAAGGGCGAGAAGAAAACGGCGGCAAAAGCGGAAGGCGCGTCTGAAAAACAGGCCGCTTAAGCACTATGTTGCAGCATTGTGATAAAAAAGGATCTAAAATGGGCGGTGAAATCACTTTCTTCAGCCGTTTCGAGCAGGATATTTTAGCCGGACGCAAAACCATCACCTTGCGTGATGCCAGCGAATCGCATTTCCAACCCGGCGAAGTATTACGCGTCAGCCGTCATGAAGACGGGGCGTTTTTCTGTTTTATCGAGGTGCTGTCGGTGACGCCGGTCCGTCTGGATGCGCTGAACGAGCAGCATGCCAGGCAGGAAAACATGTCGCTCGATGCGCTGAGGCAGGTTATCAAGGAGATCTATCCGGGAGTGGATGAACTGTTTGCGATCGTATTTCGCACACGTTGATCGCCTGCCAGGCCTGATGCCATCAGCGCTCTCCGGATAGTGTAACGACAACTGGAGGGTATATGAGAGCAACAGGATTGGGGCTGGCCGCCGCGCTGGCGGTTATCGTTGGTTTTGCCGGCGGCGCTCAGGCGCAGCAGCACGAGCAGCGGACGGCGAAAGTGGGCCTGTGCAGCGGGCTGCAGGCGGCGGACGTGGCCGCACAGGTAAAGCGCGACTTCCTGCAAAACCGCATTACGCGCTGGGCCTCGGATAAAAAACTGCTTGGCACCGCAACGCCGGTCGCCTGGGTCAGCCCGGACGCGGTCAGCGGCGAGGACGATCTCTGGCAGGTGCCGTTAACGGTGCGCGGCAGCAAAACAGATAAAACCTATCGCGTGACCCTTAACTGTAAAACCGGCGATATCGCCTACAGCGAACCGCAGTAACTCTGCGACAGGGCGCGGCAACGGCGCCCTGATTGACCAACCTTTCTCGCCAATTTGCCTGACGCTTCACACAAATTTTCCCCGCCATACGTTAATTGACAAAAAATCCCCTAATCTGGCGTTTCAGCGGCGTGCCGGCACCGGCGCCCGTTCGCTTTACTATCCATGCGAGGGGATGCGATGAAAAACAGTTGGATGCAGCAGATTCAATCGCTGTTGGGGCAAAAAAGCGGCTCGAACGGCAGTACCGAAGGCATCGGCAAGTTATTGGCTCCCGGCGCGCTGGGCGGGCTGGTTGGCGTATTGCTGGCGAATAAATCCTCGCGCAAGCTGGTCGGCAAGTTTGGCAAGAACGCGCTGATTATCGGCGGCAGCGCCGCAGCGGGCGCGGTGCTGTGGAACAAGTACAAATCGCGGGTGAAAGCTACCCACCAGGATGAACCGCAGTTCGGCATGCAGTCGACGCCGGTTGATCTGCGCGCCAAGCGGCTGGTGCAGGCGCTGGTGTTTGCGGCGAAAAGCGACGGCCATATTGACGACGATGAGCGCCGCGCCATTGACGACAGCCTGACGCAGCTGCAGATCGGCGAGGAGGCGCAGGCCTGGGTGCAGCAGGCGATTGAACAGCCGCTCAACCCTGATGCGCTGGCGTTCGGCGTGAAGAATGAAGAGGAAGCGCTGGAAGTGTACTACCTCAGCTGCATGGTGATCGATGTCGACCACTTTATGGAGCGGGGCTACCTTGATGCGTTGGCGAGCTCGCTGAAAATTCCCGACGACGTCAAGCAGGGGATTGAGGGCGACGTGAACCAGAAAAAACGTGAACTGGCATGACCTGACGGCGCCGCAACGGATAAAAGCTGCGGCGCCTACTTGTTAAGGCGGGGGCAATCATGCCACCCTACGTCCATCAATGGACGTAAGTGGATGATTTGGTAATGATGACCCCTCCGAAGGCGGAAAAACGCCCGTACCCGATGACGATGCACGGCGATACCCGCGTTGATGATTACTACTGGCTGCGCGACGACGAGCGCAGCGATCCGCAGGTGCTGGCGTATCTGCAGGCGGAAAACGCCTATACCGACGCCATGCTGCAGCCGCAGCAGGCGCTGCGTGAAGCGCTGTATCAGGAAATGGTGGCGCGCATTCCGCAGCAGGAACATTCTGCGCCCTATGTGCGTAACGGCTACCGTTACCAGACGCGCTACGAACCCGGCAATGAATACGCGCTGTATGTGCGCCAGCCGGCGACAGAGAGCGACGACTGGCAGACGCTGCTGGATGGCAACCAGCGGGCGCAGGGGCGTGAGTTTTATACTTTGGGCGGCCTGGATATCAGCCCGGACAACCGCATGATGGCGGTGGCGGAAGATTTCCTGTCGCGTCGCCAATATGATATCCGCTTTAAAAACCTGCCGGATGACGTCTGGGCGGAAGAGGTGCTGGAAAACACCTCCGGCAATTTCGAATGGAGCAATGATTCCGCCAGCGTGTATTACGTGCGTAAGCATCCGCAGACGCTGCTGCCGTATCAGGTCTACCACCACGTTGTGGGCACGGATCCGGCCGATGACCGGCTGGTGTATGAAGAAACCGACGACACCTTCTATGTCGGCCTGGAAAAAACCACCTCAGAACGCTATATCCTGATCCACCTCAGCAGCACCACCACCTCGGAAATTCTGCTGCTGGACGCCGACCGGCCCGATGCGCAGCCGCAGGTGTTCGTGCCGCGTCGTAAAGATCATGAATATGCCATCGATCACTACCGGCAGACCTTCTATATCCGCTCCAACAAAGACGGCAAAAACTTCGGCCTGTATCAGAGCGATACGGCGGACGAAGCGCAGTGGCAGACGCTGATCGCCGCGCGTGATGCGGTGATGCTGGAAGGTTTTGAGCTGTTCCGCGACTGGCTGGTGGTGGAAGAGCGCAGCGCCGGCCTGACGCAGCTGCGGCAAATCCACTGGCGCAGCGGTAAAGAGCAGCGCATCGCCTTCGACGACCCGACCTATGTCACCTGGCTGGATTACAACCCGGAGCCGGAAACCGCGCTGCTGCGCTATGGCTACTCCTCGATGACCACGCCGGCCAGCCTGTATGAGCTGAACCTCGACAGCGGCGAGCGTCGGTTGCTCAAACAGCAGGAGGTCAACAACTTTACGCCGGAAAACTACCGCAGCGAGCGGGTGTGGGTGAAGGCGCGCGACGGCGTTGAGGTGCCGGTTTCGCTGGTGTACCGCACGGATCGGTTTAACCGGGGCGGTAATCCGCTGCTGGTGTACGGCTATGGTTCTTACGGCAGCAGTATGGATCCGGCTTTCAGCGGCAGCCGCCTGAGCCTGTTGGATCGCGGCTTTGTGTTTGCGCTGGCGCATATCCGCGGCGGCGGCGAGCTGGGGCAGCTGTGGTATGAGGACGGCAAGCTATTCAACAAGCAAAACACCTTTAACGACTTTATCGACGTAACCGAAGCGCTGGTCGAACAGGGCTATGGCGCCGCCGGGCAGGTGTACGCCATGGGCGGCAGCGCCGGCGGGTTGCTGATGGGCGCGGTGATCAATCAGCAGCCAGAGCTGTTCCACGGCGTGGTGGCGCAGGTGCCGTTTGTCGACGTGGTGACCACCATGCTGGACGAGTCGATTCCGCTGACCACCGGTGAGTACGATGAGTGGGGCAATCCGAACGAGAAACCGTATTACGACTACATCAAACAGTACAGCCCTTACGATCGGGTGCAGGCGCAGGCCTATCCGCACCTGCTGGTGACCACCGGCCTGCACGATTCGCAGGTGCAGTATTGGGAGCCGGCCAAGTGGGTGGCGAAACTGCGCGAGCTGAAAACCGACGATCGTCAGCTGCTGTTGTATACCGATATGGACTCCGGCCACGGCGGCAAGTCCGGCCGTTTCAAAGCCTATGAGGATATCGCGCTGGAATACGCCTTTATTCTTTCGCTGGCCGAATAACGAGGTGACGGGCGGCCTGCGCCGCCCGTTGCGTTAGCCAATCAGGTAGTACTTCAGCGTGTGCTTCATGTCCGGGTTGAGGTCGGTGAGGTTTTTCAGCATCCACTGTAAATAGCCCGGATCCTCCTGGGCGATTTGCTCAATCAGCCGGCCGCGATATTTACCGAACTTAAAGGTCTTTATCAGCGCCGGCCGTTCGGTGATATCGGCCATCTCCTCGGCGCTCCAGGAAGAATCCTTGATAATCCGTTGCAGCAGGGCGGCGGTGACGTAGCAGTCATACAGCGCCCGGTGCGGGTACAGCGTGTTGTCCTGCGGCAGCTGCACGTCAAGGTTCAGCGCATAGCGCAGATACTGGTTGCCGTACTTGATATCCGGGTACAGCATGCGCGCCAGCTTGAGGGTGCAAATCCAGCGGCCCTGCATCTCCGGCAGCACGCCGCGGTCGAAGGACGCGTTATGCGCCACATAGTAGTCGCTGCCGATATAGCGACCGATGGCGACGGCGATCCGCGGCTTATCCTCGACCATCGCCTCCGTAATATGGTGAATGGCCATTGCGTCAATGCTGATGGGACGGTCCGGGCACACCAAATCGTTCATCGGGTTTGCCAGCTGGCCGTCGATCAGATCGACGGAGGCGATTTCAACAATGCCGCCGTCCAGGCCGCAGGTTTCAGTATCAATA
This sequence comes from Serratia rubidaea, assembly GCF_016026735.1. Lineage (NCBI taxonomy): Bacteria > Pseudomonadati > Pseudomonadota > Gammaproteobacteria > Enterobacterales > Yersiniaceae > Serratia > Serratia rubidaea. Next base: position 4,353,203 of record NZ_CP065640.1, on the reverse strand, counting down.
ATGCGTAACGTCATGTCATGCTTTCCTCTTTTTCCTGCCAGCATAACGGCTGTCGTGGCGGTAGCCAAACGCTGCTTGCCGGATCTGTGCGATCGGGCGATTGACCGCTGTTGATAAAAACGCCGCAAGGTGGCGGCTGATTAACCATTATTGCGGCTGGCCGTATTCATTTTAAGCAAACGAACGCGAACGGGCGGTGATCCGTCGGAGTTTTCAGGTTTTACCGTTGACCTGATGCCGGGCTTGGGCTTTGATGAAGGCATCATTCACAGAGAGACGGAAAGCGCCATGGAACAATTACGCGGGTTATATCCGCCGTTAGCAGCGTATGACAGTGGCTGGTTGGATACCGGAGACGGTCATCGGATCTACTGGGAATTAAGCGGTAACCCGGAGGGGAAACCGGCGGTGTTTATCCACGGCGGGCCGGGGGGCGGCATTGCCCCTTATCACCGGCAGCTGTTTGACCCGGAGCGCTATAAAGTATTGCTGTTCGATCAGCGCGGCTGCGGGCGCTCGCGGCCGCACGCCAGTCTGGACAACAATACCACCTGGCACTTGGTCGACGATATTGAGCGGCTGCGTGAAATGGCCGGCGTGGATCAGTGGCTGGTCTTCGGCGGCTCCTGGGGCTCGACGCTGGCGCTGGCCTATGCGCAGTGCCACCCGCAGCGCGTCAGCGAACTGGTGCTGCGCGGCATCTTTACGCTGCGTAAGCAGGAGCTGTCGTGGTATTACCAGGATGGCGCCTCACGCTTCTTCCCGGAAAAATGGCAGCGCGTACTGTCGATTCTCTCCACTGAGGAACGTCAGGATGTGATTGCCGCCTATCGCCGGCGTCTGACCAGCGACGACCTCGAGGTGCAGCTGGAAGCGGCAAAACTGTGGAGCATCTGGGAAGGGGAAACCGTTACGCTGCTGCCCAGCAGCGAGTCGGCGGCATTTGGCGAGGATGACTTTGCGTTAGCGTTTGCCCGCATTGAGAACCATTACTTCACCCATCAGGGCTTTTTGCAAAGCGACGATCAGCTGCTGCGCAACGTGCCGCTGATTCGCCATATTCCCGCGGTGATTGTGCATGGCCGCTATGATATGGCCTGTCAGGTGCAAAACGCCTGGGATCTGGCGCAGGCATGGCCGGAGGCTGAACTGCATATTGTTGAAGGGGCGGGGCACTCGTTTGATGAACCGGGGATCCTGCACCAGCTGATGCGGGCTACCGACCGCTTTGCCGGCAAAGCGGTCTGAGCGTTTGAACGCGGCGGATAGGGGAAGCGCGCATCCGCCGCGGCTGTTATTTGCTTTTCGGTTCGTAAGGCAGGCGTGAGAACTTGTGCGATTCCATCCGGTAGTGGATGACGCGCTCGCGGAAATAATCGCGCAGCTGTTCAGGTTGCTCACGCTCCACCACTTCAGGGATCACCGGCATGTTGTAGCGCTCTTTGAACGCCACGCCGGAAGCGGCTAAATCCACGTTAACCTTGTCCATCTCTTCTTTCGAGAGTTCTGCCAGATTGTATCCCACGCTATGCTCCTTACTGATACCGCATTTATCTGCGCAGAAAGGTAATGCACCGGGCGGCGGTTGGCAAGCCTGGCGTGCCGTTACCGTTGCGCGGTCAGGGAATGATAATTATTTTTATATGCGGGGATAGGGAATGTCATTATGACTTATCTTTGTGATAACCAGCGGCGTTATTTTAAATAAGAATGATTCGCCTTTAGATTTATTGGCAAGATGAAAATAATTATCATAAATATTTTCATCGCCGCGATTTAATTATAACAGTCTGATAATTAAGTAAATTAAAATTAATTCCACTTTGATGTAAATCAACTGTTTTTATTTTGTTTTCGGCGGGGCATAATACGCGGCATATAAAGAACTGGCCTGCGAAATTAAAAGGAATAACTATGCTGACGCAAGAAATGACCAAGCAGCTGAATGAACAACTCAACCTGGAGTTTTATTCGGCGAACCTGTATTTGCAGATGAGCGCCTGGTGTGCGGATAAAGGCTTCGAAGGCGCCGCCGCCTTCCTGAAGGAGCATTCTCAGGAAGAGATGCAGCATATGCAGCGCCTGTTCGACTACCTGAGCGATACCGGCGCGCTGCCGCTGCTGGGCAGCATTGCCGCGCCGCCGGTGGAGTTTGAGTCGCTGGCCGATGTCTTCCAGCAGACCTACGAGCACGAGCAGCTGATCACCCGTCAGATCAACGAACTGGCGCACGTGGCGATGACTACCCACGATTACTCAACCTTCAATTTCCTGCAGTGGTACGTCGCCGAGCAGCATGAAGAAGAGAAACTGTTCAAATCCGTGCTGGATAAGCTGGCGCTGGTCGGTACCAGCGGCAACGCGCTGTTCTTTATCGACAAGGATCTGAAGAAAATGGGCGCGGCCGGCGAAAGCAGCAGCAACGGCCAGCTGTAATCTCAGCCCGAAAAAAAACCGCACCAGGCAGATGCCGGTGCGGTTTTTTTATGCCTGTCGTTAATGCGGGTATACAGCGAAACGTGCTGCCATTTTGAAAAATGGCAGTGATGTGCTCGACTTGATAATCACTCATCGTTATGATCCAACAGGATTCGCTGTCCGGGAGCGGGGAGCCGCGTGCGCCATGCACGGCCTGTTCCTGTTCCCGCGGCGTCACCATCATGCCGGGTTGGGGCCGCTGACTCCCCCTCAATGAATAGGGTTGCCGTGCGCAACGCGGGGATTCTGGCTCTGGCGTGGTTTTGACCCGCGAGTGCCCGTAATGATTCGGCTGGCAGGAGCGCCATGCTGCCTGCACCCCGGAGGCTGACGGGTATTCCATCCTCATCTTTGTATTAAGGGATACCACTGTGATCGGTAAAATTCGCTCCTCATCTCGCCTGCTCGCCACGCTGTTCGCGCTGTTTGTCGGTTTTTCTTCGCAGCAGGTTTTAGCGCACGCCCACCTTAAAGTACAAACCCCCGCGGCGGATGCCACCGTCAGCCCGGCGCCGCAGGCGTTGACGCTCAGCTTCTCGGAAGGCATTGAGCCGGGCTTCAGCAAAGTCAAACTGACCGGCCCGGACAATCAAGTGGTTAAGACCGGTAAACTGCAGCTGGACGCCAAGGATAATGCCAAGGCCACTATTGCGCTGACGCAGCCGCTGGCGGCGGGGAAATATCTGGTCGACTGGCACGTGGTTTCCGTTGACGGTCATAAAACCAAGGGTCAATACAGCTTTACCGTAAAATAAGCGATGACTCTGGCGACTCTGTTTGTCCTGTGTCGCTTCGTGCACTTTACGGCGGTGATGCTGATGTTCGGCATCGGTCTGTTCACCGCCTTATTGTCGCCGCAGCGGCTCTCCGCGTTACTTTCCCGCGATCTGCGCCCTTGGCTGGCTGGTTCGACGCTGGCGGCCGCCGTTTCAGCCGTAGCGCTGTTGGCGGTACAGGCCGGCCTGATGGGGGACGGCTGGCAGGATGCCTATCAGTGGGATATCTGGCTGGCGGTGCTCGGCACCACCTTTGGTGAAGTGTGGCGCTGGCATCTGGCGCTGTCGCTCTGTGCGTTGGCGGCACTGTGGTTGCCGCTGCGCCTGCGCGCCGCGGCGATCGCGCTGCTTGGCGGATTGTTGCTGATCAGCATGGCCTTTATCGGCCATGCGGCGATGCACAGCGGCCTGTTCGGCACGCTGCACCGCCTCAGCCATGCGCTGCATCTGCTGGCCGCCGGTTACTGGTTTGGCAGCCTGCTGCCGCTGCTGGTCTGCCTGCGCTACCTGCATCTGCCCCAGTGGCGTGCGGAAGCGGTAACCACGCTGATCCGTTTTTCCCGCTGGGGACATCTGGCGGTGGCGGTGGTGCTGATCACCGGCGTCCTCAACGCCCTGATGATCGTCGGCGGCTGGCCGCTGGATATATCGTCGCCGTATCAGCGTTTGCTGCTGATAAAAAGCGCGCTGGTGCTGCTGATGGTGGGCGTGGCGCTGACTAACCGCTATGCAATCGTGCCGGCGCTGCACAGCGTGCCGAATCTGGCCCAGCGCGGCGTAATCTTAGCCTGTTGGAGTGAGCTGGCGCTGGGCGGGGCGGTACTGCTGCTGGTCAGCCTGTTTGCCACCTATGCGCCAACGTGATATTGCGACTTGCGGTATCCCCCTGGATTACGGGAAAATTGAACCAAATAGCTACTGAAGGTCATTACATGAAACGTGCATTATTAGCCCTCGCACTGCTGGCGGGCGCAGGCGGCGCACTGGCCGCGGAAGGTCTGGAAAACGTCACCAAGCTGGAGTTCGGCAAGCAGTGGGCATTCACCAAAGAGGAAGTCACGCTGCAGTGCCGTAAAGACGGCGCGCTGTTTGTGCTGAACAACAGCACGCTGATGCAGTATCCGCTTAATGATATTGCCCAGGCGCAGGTGGCCGCCGGCCAGCAACGCGCGCAGCCGCTGGCGACCATCCTGCTGGATGACGCCAATCACCCCGGGGAAAAGATGAGCGTCGAGCCGTTCCGCGCACGTGCGCAAACGCTGTGTGCCAAGTAGGGCCAGGCGTCGCGTTGGCTTATCAATAGGTTAACAATCGGGTGAATTCTGTACGCATTTAATGCCACGTAGAAACTATCACCCGCCGTGCGCCTGGCTGGCAAAAGCCGCCGTGTAGGCTACGCTTAAAGTGCATGGCTGAACAAGCCCTGCAATAAATGCCAACTTTTAGCGCACGGCTCTCTCCCAAGAGCCATTTCCCTAGACCGAATATAGGAATCGTATTCGGTCTTTTTTTGTGTGATTGATTTTTAAGGGATTATTTTCGATTGTCCGAAAATGGCCGAGTTTCTGTATTAGGCTTCTTTTATAGCCTTAAGCAATCCTTGCCCGCGAATCCAGCTATTTTCCCGTCATTGCTTCGGATTTATATCCTAATAACTTCTGCGCAACGTCCTTTCCTTTTTCCCGCTCATACATCTTGAACGCCTAGCTGTTCCTCGACAGTATCAATCGTGATCCAGAACAGTAACTCATGCGCTGATAGGTTTGCGAACCCTTTATAGAAGTATGTTTCACCTAGCTGTTCAACCGTATCCATAGACGCTCCTTGTCGAAGGGTATGACCGTGACAGCATACATACCGCGCGCTGCGGCTGGCCGCGAGTCCGATCTGGCCCGCCGGACTTACGCTGTGACGCCGCTCGCCGGGTTTGTCAGCAGCCGGCGAAACGACGTCTCCGAACCCGATCCGGAGAAGACCCTTAACTCGCGCATCACCGCTCGCTGATCGCGCGGTCGGCCCAGCCGCGGTAGAACGCCCGGTACTTGAGCACCAGCTTGTCGTACTTGCTGTACGCGCCGCCGCCGTCCGGTTTCATCCCGTTCCAGATTTTGACGTCGTACTGCGCCGCCTGTCTGGTCTGCAGCCCGAACAGCATGTAGTCGGTCGCACGGCGCAGGGCGCCGCCCACCTTTTTGATCGAAATAAGCATATGCATGATGTTCTTGCCGTCGCTCACCGGCGTCACGCACTGGAGCAGCTTGTATTTGAAGTCGCCGTCCAGGGAGACGGTCATAACGCAGCCGCCGGGGTAGCCATCGAAGTGCAGGTTCATCTGCGACATATTCAGACCAAGCGCGCGCGCCAGCATGCCGAAGGGGCCAAAGTAGCGGTCCACGGTGAAGTCGATCCCGGCGCCGAACCACGCGCCCGCCTGGGCCAGCGGCTCTAGCTCCGGCCAGCGCTGCCAATCGTCGAACAGCCTGAGTTCGAAGGCTGAGATCGGGAGTTCGTGCACGGGGGCTGCGTGCTGTGCGTCGTAGAAATTCTCGACGATACGCAGCACCGCCGTGGTGGTCTCAAACGCAAAGTGCAGGTGCATAAAGTCGTCGTTGTCGACGTCGGCGGCGGTGATTTCGGGCAGCGGATGCAGCGGCTGCGGGGAGCCGTACCAGACCCACACGTAGCCGTAGCGCTCGGTGGTGATCCACGTCGGCTGACGCACCGAGCGCGGCACCGGCTCCAGTTTACGCACCGTCTGGCTGTGGCCGGGGATGTGCACGCACTGGCCCTGTTCGTCGTATTGCCAGTGATGAAACGGGCACTGGATGCAGCCGTCCTTGACCTGTCCGTCGGCCAGGTTCGCGCCGAGGTGCGAGCAGTGGCGATCCATCACCACGGCCTGTCCTGTCGCGCCGCGCCATGCCACGCACGGACGGCCGAACAGCGTCAGCGCCTTCGGCTTGTCCTTGAGCTCGCTGGAGCGTATCGCCACGTACCAGCTTGCGGCGACGGAGGTGGTCGCGTCGTACGCCTTCGGGGGATGATCCTTGACGCTCACTGATTGCAATTGAATGTCGTTCATCGTTTGGTTCCTCGACGGCCGGCTACTTCTTCTGCATCAAGCCGATGCGGGTGGTGATGTACGCCTTGAGCAGCGCGAACATCGGGTTATAGTCGAAATACTTTTTCACCTCCGCCGGCGCGCTGGTTTGTGTCCAGTACATCAGCTTCATCGCCGGCAGCAGGCTGTGCTTCGAGTTGTTGAGCTGCGGCTTCTCCCCGGTGATGCAGTAGCCGAAACCAAACATATGCTTGGCGAAATCCCGTTCGTCGATGAGGGCGTGAATCCGCGCCGCGGCCTCCTCAGGCGGTTTCTGGCCGGTGCTCACGGCCTCGATCTCGGCTTTGGCGTCGTTGAACAGCTGGTAGTAGCCCTCCATGTCCGCGCACAGATAGCCGAGGTATGGCGGATCGTTATCGAGATGATCGAGGTCGCCATCGTTGCGCGACGCGCGGAACCGCGCATGGGCCTGCACAAGCCGGAACTGCCCGAGGATCGTGCCGACCGCCCACAGCCGGTGGAAGGCGTCCCACAGGCGAAAGTCCGAGAACGCGGTGTAGCAGCAGCTGACGAAGTCGTCGTTGTGGTCCAAAAGCTTTTGCTGCAGGCGCTCAATGTACTCGAAGCGCTCCGGGGAGAAGTCGTCGTCGCGCAGCGCCTTGATAAGGCGTGCCGCGAGCGCGTGGATGGTCACCGCGGTGTTCTCAAGCCCGCGGGAGAAGAGCGGGTCGATAAAGCCGTTCGCGTGCAGCATCAGGCAGTAGCGATCGCCGACGCAGGCGCTCGACGAGAACTGCAGGCGGTCGGTTCTGACCCAGTCACGCACCGGTACGGCGTCGCGGAACTGCGCCCCGATGCTGGGAAAGCGCGCGAGAAACTCGTCAAATTCCTGCTGTGCGGAGATGTCCGTTTTCGGGTAGATACGCGGGTCGAGCTGCAGGCCGACGCTCACCAGATTGTTGGTCGAACGCGGGTGGTTGTTGAACGGAATCACCCAGAGCCAGCCGCCCTTGAACATGTGGTGTAAGGTTCCCTCGTGCCAGCGCCAGCGCTGCCCCTTGACCTTGAAGATGTCGTCGAACGGTTTCACCCCGATCATATGCGTATAGAGGCTGCGTGAGTGCGTCTTGAAGCGGCACGGCTCTTCGCGGAGATTGAACTTGATCGCCAGCGGCGCGCGCGGGCCTCCGCAGTCGATCATATAGCGGCCGGTGAAGCGTTCGTTCTGCGCGGTGGTAATCGCGACGCCGTCTTTATCGGCGTGGAATTCGGTCACTTTCGTATTCTGGAGCACCGTGCAGCCGTATTTAATGGCGGCCTGCAGCAGGTAGGCGTCGACGTCTTGCCGGTAATAATGGCTCTCCGGTCCCCAGGGCAGCTCGGGAATGACGCACTGTGTGAACTCCTTCGGATCGTGCTCCTGGCCGGGTTTGTGGAACACAAAACCGAAGTTGCGCTTGATGCCGGTGCTCGACGCCACGTAACGCTGCGTCGAGTAGAACGACGTGATGTGGTCGAGTTCCGGAATGCCGTAGCGATCGGCGATGATGCGGTTCATCAGCGAGGTTTCGGGAATCGACGATTCGCCGATCGTGAAGCGCGGGTGCGACGACGCCTCGACGATCAGCACGCGAAACTGCTGTTTGGCCAGGATGGCTCCCATCTGGGTGCCGGACATGCCTGAGCCGATGATGATCACATCGAAGTGGTGGTTATCGCGCCCGTTCGCCGGGCTCTTCTGAGTCATGAGGGCAAATCTCCTAATGAGAGGAAACAGACAGCCGCGTGCGTCAGGACGGGTTGAGAGCGGCGCGAAGGCGGGAACGTGCGGCCAGCGTGAGCGTGAGCAGGTCGCCGAGCATGCTGGGCGCGTATCCGCCACTACCGACCGAGGGACCGCTGCGTCCGGCTTCGTATACCCGTTCCGCCAATTGGTGATGCGGTGCCCGGAAGCGCAGCAGGATCACGAAGAGCCGGTTGAGGGCCGTCAGTCCGGCCCGGACGGATTCGTCCTGCGCGCCGGCCGCTTGCGCCTCGGCGATCGCGCGGTCTACCAGCGCCGGCTTCCCGGCGAAGCGGGCGTAGACCGCGCGGTATCCAGGAAGCACGTAGGGCAGGTAGGTCTCTTTGAATTCCAGATAAACCGGATGATCCGATTGCGAGCCCCACAACACATGCTCCAGCACGAACAGGGGCATTTCTACGGCGCCGGGGCCAAGGTAGCTCTGGCCTCCGATTTGAATCGGTTCGTAGAAGGGGCGTAGCTCATCGTAGAAGACCTGCGGCGAGATAAAGCGGTACGCGTAGACGATCGATTCAACCATTTTTTGCAGATAGGCGGCCAGCTCGTCGCACCCCTGCACAAACGCGGGCGAGCGCAGGGGCACCTCAGTCAGCTCGACGGTCACGGCGATGGCCGCTTCGAGCGCCGCCATCGACATGCGTACGCTCTCGAGCAGGTGCGTTTCGTCGTCGAGCCCGGAATAGCTGCGCTGCGCGTCGGCCGCTGAAGGGTTCCAGACCGTCACATGCAGCAGCGTCTCGCGCGGCGGCATCTCGGTGATGCGCGCCAGGTCGAGCAGCAGCGGCTCCAGCCCGGGCACCGCGTCCGCCGGCTCTTGTCCGTGTCGCTTGAGCGAGCCCAGGAAGAACCCGATGTCCCGCATCGCGGCGGCGGCTTCGGTGAAGCCCCAGCCGGCAGGCACGCCGCCCAGCGGCAGGAACTCGCGCAGCAGGCCGACGATGCCGGGTACGTCCTGATTACGGTTCAGGCCCGGCAGCTGCAGTACCCGCGGGCGCGCCTGCAGCGGGTCGCAGGCCGCCACGGCTGCGTGGGTGGCGGCGAAGGCACCAGCCCGATCCAGGGCGCGTTCCACTACAGGATCTCCGGCGACGCGGGCCGCGACTGTTCCGCGTAGCCTTTCTGCAGCGAACGCAGGTAGTCATAGTTTGTCGGCAGGCTGGTGCGCAGACGCTCCGCCTCGTGCTGGATGCTGGCGAACATCGCTTCGGCCTTGTCGATCGATTCCGGCCGCAGTTGCAAAAGCGGCAGCGAGCGGTCGGGCAGCATGTCCAGGCCGGCAAAGATGCAGTAGTAGTTGCCGTTCAACCAGAAGTTCTTGAACTCAAAGTCGAAGGTGTCGTAGTAGGTGGCATCGTCGAACGAGGTGGTGGTCAGCGGCAGGCCCGCCTTGTAGCGCTCAATTTTCTCCTGGATGGCGTCGGAGAGCCGCAGTTCGTGCCGGTTGGCGAGCCAGAACGCGGTGTCTTCACGCGCGGAGGTGAAATAGTGCGCCTGAACAAAATCCCGGCAGTCGTCGAACATGTAGACGATCTCGGCGTTGAATGCGTCAGCCAGGCGCGGGTCGAACGCGGTGTCGGGGAAGTGCTTCACGAGTTGGTAAAGCGCCGCGTAGATGAAATAGATCCCCGTCGATTCCAGCGGCTCCAAAAAGCACGACGCCAGCCCGATGGAGACACAGTTGTTAACCCACGCCCGCTTGTTGCGCCCGACCCGGAATTTGATTTGGTTGAGCGGCTGATTGTCCGAAAGACCCCACAGGTTGAGGAAGTCGCTGGTGGCCTGGTCGCGCGAGGTGAACTTGCTTGAGAAGACGTAGCCGCTGCCGAACCGGCCCAGCATCGGGATCTTCCAGGTCCACCCTGCGTTCATGGCGATCGACGAGGTGTACGGCTCGACGCCCGCCTGCGTGTCGTCGTTGGGGACGGCGGAGGCAACTGCGCTGTCGCACAGCAGGTAGTCGGACATGTCAATGAAAGGCTCCTTCAGAGCCTGATTGATCAACAGCCCCCGCATGCCGGAGCAGTCGATAAACAGGTCCGCTTCGAGCTGGCGGCCTTCCTTGGTGAGCAGGCTGGAGATGAAGCCGTGTTCGTTCAGCTTAACTTCCACCACCTCGTCGACCACGCGGTTCACACCGCGATCGACAGCCCAACGTTTGAGAAAATCAGCCACCAGGTGCGCGTCGAAGTGCCACGCGTGCGACATCTGACGGCTGCCGTCGTGCAGGCAGGGCGCCAGGTTGCCATCGAGCGCTCCGGGCTGTGGGTAGCAGGCGTATGCCATCGACTGTTGAAAACCCTGTTCGCGCTTGCGCAGCCAGTAATGGGTGAGCGGCACGCCGTCGCAGTTCGGCACGTTGCCGAACAAATGGTAGAAGTAATCGTTATGCGAGGGAGAAGGAGGCTTTCTCCAATTGACGAATTTGATACCGGCTTTGAATGCGCCGTTCACCTGGGGCATCCACTCTCGCTCCGGTATTCCGAGGAAGTCGAAGAACACCTTCTGCAGGCTCGGAATGGTCGCTTCGCCGACGCCGATCCGCGGGATCGCCTCAGACTCGATAAGCGTAATATTCGCCTGTTGCTGGAGCGCCCGGACGAGGTAGGAAGCGGACATCCAGCCCGCAGTGCCGCCGCCCACGATGACAATATTTTTGATCGGTTTGCTCATGACACTTCTCCCATTAGGAGCCGGTGGAGGTATTAGACTGGAGTCTAATTCAGGTTAGACTTTAGTCTAAAAAGTGCAAATGCCGCTTCCGATTTAACGGCATCACGCCGGTATTGCGGGAAACTCAACGCGGGTTGAAAGGTATATTTATGAAGAGTAGCGATTATCACGCAGTTATATTCGATCCGTTTTTTTATTGTTGAAAACAATATGTTAAATCCCCGAACAACCACTTTCTTGCCCTGGTTGCTGAGCGTATGGCGCGCCGTCTTATTATTTCCGCTGCGAAGTGTGCGGGGAGCGGTACGTGCTTAAAAATAAACGGATAGTAGGACGGCAAGTTAATCTAGTTTGGGCAAGGCAGGGGAGGAGCAGAAGATTTAATGTAAATAAAGGTAAATGAAAAGGGTTGTCGCCAACCCTCTTCCTGGTGGAGTTTATAGGCCAACACTGGCTCTGATATGTTTTACATATGAGTCGGCCCATGTTTTTGTCAGGTGGTTTTTATCAAACATCATCGGCACGTTGTTTTTGTCGATATAATCACAACGGCCCTGACTGCAGTTAAGATCAAATACGTCAATGTAGTTGATGCCGCTTTGCGCCAGCTGTTCTGACATCCAGCGGTTACTCGCCCTTGACTCTTTGGTGACCAGCTGTTCTATTTTACTTTCCGGCGTTTTTTGCGCAATCTTGTAAAAATCGATGCTGAAGGTCTTGGTTTGCCCGATAATAAATACTTTATCCTTACCAATTTTATTAATCACTTCGGTAAGTTTTTTCCCCAGATCCCGATCTTTGTTTACCATCCAGTTGGCGGAGAGCAGAATATAGTCCACCTTGTTGTTTACCAGGAAGTCGTTATAGATATAGTTGAATAAATCGGTGCAGCGTTTTTCTCCGGTCTTGCCGTTTACCGGCATGCAGCCGGATGCTGCCGCTTGCATCACATTGTAATCAGAAAACACTTCATTGACCGACTGGTAGAGTTCGGCTGCATGGCTGTCGCCAAGCACCAGGATATTCTTCTTATCGTCTGCGGTTTTTAAACAGACTTCTTTATCAAAGAATGAAATATCATTGGTCTTGGTTGACAGGAAGCAGGTGCGATTATGGTTACCGAACTGCCGGATCCCTTCAGGGCTGGCAGCATAAGTTTTGAATTTCTCCAGCGCGATAGTGCCGGGGGATACCCAGTGCTTATTGACTTCCGTTGCCGTCGCGCCAAAGGAGATCGCGGCGAATGCGGCGGCGGCAGTGGCCAGGTAGGCGTAGCTCTTGCTGAACAGGCGCTCAAAGTATTTATAAGAGATATAACCCAACGCGAAAGACAGAATGATGCCGATAGTTGCATTGAGCGTCGTGAACTCAATGGAGTTATTGGCCATAAATGAGACCACCGGCCAGTGGAAAAGGTAAATGGAATACGATGCGGAACCGATGCTCTGTATAACGCTATTTTTGAACAATGTTTCGCTATTGCTGAGATTGGCATGGATGATGGCGCCGGTCGCCAATACCGGGATCAGTGTCATTCCGCCTGGCCAGGGGGCGCTCTCTTTTACAAACAGGAAGAAGGCGACCAATACAAGAACGGCGACGATTTCGGTCTGCTTGGCATAGGGATTTTTAAGCCGTGAGGCAGACACATAGGCGCCGATCATCAGCTCCCACATGCGGGTAGGCAGTAAGTAGAAGTTTGCGCTCAGGTGGGACTTACCAAATAGAATGCAGAGCAGTACCGAGCAAAGAATAATTAACAGATAAAAGTGACTTTTGTAATGTTTAAATAAATTGCCAATGACCAGAATTAACGGGAATATTAAGTAAAACTGCCATTCAACGGACAGCGACCAGGTATGTAATAACCAGTTGAAGTCAGATGTTGCGGAAAAATACCCGCCGCTGTGCAACAGGTAGTAAATATTAGAGGTGAAGGTCAAGGCGCTGAGCGTTTGCTTAAACTCTTCCTTGGCGCCGTTAGGCGTTTCGGAATACAGTGCGAGTAAAAAGGTGAAGATGACCATCATCAATAGCGCAGGGTATATCCTCTTGAACCTTTTTCTGTAAAAATCAATCACCCATGATTTTTTCCCTATCTGCTTTTGACATATTTCGTTCATTAAAAAACCGGAAATAACGAAAAATATATCAACCCCAGCGAAACCACCATATGCAAATTCGAATTTAAAATGGAATAAGACCACCATCGTAACGGCAAGAAATCTTAATCCATTAATGTCTAGTCTAAAGTTCATTTTCACTAACACCCAGAAAACAAGAAAGATCCTGGAAAATAGCATTTTGTCAGAGAGCACAGCAACGCGGTTAATTCTTATTTTTAGCGGGTTGTCGGATGGGTTAAATTTTACAATCTTTAGGATAATGGCCAATTATTTATTATTTTTGTAGGGTGCCGGAAGGGAGAAGGGAGCCTTAAATAAATAAAAAATCATAAATTACATAGTGTTAAGAGTTTGTTAAGGATGAGCGTTCACCTGTGTCAAGATGTGTAAATAACAAATTTTTAATGTAAATGAGGCATGGGCGAGAGATTTTTCCGCGGCCGTGGCGGAGATTTATAGGAAAAATCCCCATTGCATAGAAATGGGATGCCGCACGCCACTGTTGATGTTGCCTAACGTATTTTTGCTGATGCTGGCGTATTGAATTTTATGTGATCTCTGTTGGTTACTGTCCCCAGGGCTGCTCGCTGACATACTGCAGGAAGCTCATCATACCCAGGCAAACCAGTACGCCAACCATTACTATTATCACTAATCTCATAATGTTACCTTCCAGTCGTTTGGTTATCTGTTTCGTTATTCGCACGCCGGCAGGCGTGTGAGTAAAGCAACTTATCTGCCTTACGAATTATTGGCGACCCAGTATAACCAGAACTGGCCAAGGTTGGGAGTCAGGCGGCTAAAGGGTGGGAGCGAGGGCGTAACAGCGGGGCAGATATTTACTATCGGCATAATGGCATCGGGCTAGCCAGGTCGTCGGCTGGTTGCTTTATGATCCGGACTATGCAAACCCTTTTTTTTACGATGTTTCTAAGTTATTGATATATATTGGTTGAATTGAATGCGAGAAAAAGAGCCTTTTCGGGCGTAATCGGCAGGAGTGCTTTTAAAAACAATAGGCTAGTGCTAATCTGCAACAGTTCACTGCCGTACAGGCAGCTTAGAAAGGTAAAAATCATCTAGCCTTGGCTATCGCCAAGTTCACTGCCGTACAGGCAGCTTAGAAACTGAAATACTCGACGAATTAACACGGCGATTTGGTTCACTGCCGTACAGGCAGCTTAGAAAGACAGCAGGGAGCAACGACAGAACGCCGGATGGTTCAGCCGCACAGGCAGCTCCGTCCCCTTGCTGTGATTCTTATGCCTCAACGCGATGACAAACCATTTCGATATTGTGGCCGTCCGGCGCAATCACAAAGGCAGCGTAGTAACTGGCGTGATAATTGGGACGCAGGCCTGGTCCGCCGTTATCTTTACCGCCGGCCGCCAGCGCTGCCCGGTAGAAATCATCCACCTGCCGGCGGCTGTCGGCGATGAACGCCAGATGCAGCTGCGCCGGCTGCGCCGTGGTCTGGTACAGGCACAGTGAGGTATTGTCGGGGGCGGCGATCTCTATCCCATAGTCCGGCGCGCCTTCATCCACCACGCTCACGCCCAGCGGCGCTAGTGCCTTAAGAAAGAAATTTTTGCTGGCCTCATAGTCGCTAACGCCAAATTTTACGTGGTCAAACATAGCTTCCCCTTACCCGTGATGAGCCGTGCGCTCACTCCAGTATAGCCGTGCGGTCCGGGTATACTGCCACGCTGCGGTTTTTTCTTCTTTCTCGTTTTGACGGGGAGCGGCTTTACAACTATAAAAAATAAGACCTGAGTATCACAATTGATGGTTTATCTGGGGGTACTATGTTTAATAATGAAGAAGATTTCCTGAATGCGTTACCGGAAAAGCTGCGTGAACCTATTGCTAAATTTATGACCGCCGTTAAAAATACGTTTGATTCTCTAAACCCTGACTCCTCTGATTTTTTCAAAGGCGTTATTGGCACCGTAAAGGGATTGTTCACCGAGGTGGGGGACTTTATTCACGATCGCGTCAGCCATATTTCTGATCTATTCAGCAAACCGCTTAAATTCTTCAAGGATACTCTGGAAGGCGTGAAGGATCTGGCCGGTAAAGTGGGGGATATCTTCCATGATATCAAGGATAAATACGATCAGCTGACGGATAAACCCAGCCATATTTTCGACGGTATTAAAAATTGGTTCGATGGCCTGCTGGACGGCAAACATGAAAAAACCAGCGATGCGGAGTTTAATCTGTACCAGGAGGGTCACGATAATGCGGCGATCGCCCACAGCGCTATTGAAGCTAACGGTGTTGCCGCGGCTAATGCGGATATGCACTCGGTGATATAAGCGGCGCAAGAATGGCACGACCCGGCCCTTTTACTCAGGCGGCGCCGGGCGTGCTGTTGTTGCTTAGCCGCTACTCTTCCAGCGGTTGGCCCTGCTGAAGGAGCCATAGTCGTTAAACCTGACGCCCATCTCTCTCATCACGCGGTGCGCTTTTGCGGCGGTCAGCTGCCGGATATAGAAGGGTTCATTAACCACGAAGTGGTGAATACTGTGCGTACTGCCGAAATTAAAGCAGAACAGCTGCAGCGGCCATAGCCACCAAGGGTTCATCACCTGCGTTTGCTGCAGGAGATTGTTGTGCTCTACGTCGCCATGATAATGCATATTTGAACTGACGAAGTGCAGGCAAAAACTCCAGAGAATATTGGGGCCGATCAGCACCACCACCAACATATCAAGATCGCCGATCAGCGCCTGCGCACCGGCGGACCAGGCAATCGGCATGCCGAGCAGCGCGGCGGCCACGTCCACGCCGTGTACCAGCAGAAACAGATACCACAGCCCCCAGGTCAGCATGGCAACGGGGAAGAACGCCTTGATCCCGGTCATCACCATCCCCAGACGGTCGCCTTTATCCTTGTCCTGCCAGGCGACGACGGCCATCGCCACCATCAGATCCGCCGTCATCAGCAGCCGCAGCACTCCCCAGCGGGTGCCGTTACTGAGCGCGCGCTCTTCAATATCCAGCTCTGAACCGGAATACTGATGATGTTTAAGGTGCAGCGTTTTGCGCGCCCACGGGTTAGCGCTGCTCGGCCTGACGATCCACACCAAGGCCATCATCAGGTGGTACATAAAGCGGTTTTTTTTAAAGTAGAGGCTATGGATTAAATCGTGTTCTATCTCATGGGCTAAAGAGAGACACAGCGCATTCAGGATCAGACATAGCCACCAGGGAATCTGCTGATTGAGGTAGAGCGCCGAGACGACGACCATGGAAAACAGCGCGAAGAGCAAGATGCCAAGGCCAATGGCGTTCTGATATTTCAACACGGGGAAACGCTGCTTAACGTCGCTGCCTGCCGCGATAATGTTTTTGCGGATATATTTTACCCGCTCGGGCAGGCTGAGCGGCTGGGGTTCATCGACCATTGATACGTCCTCGCTATCCGGTTAACTGCTGTCGAGTGCTCTTCAGGCTCCCTGAGCGGTTGTCTCCGGCCACGTCAGCCAGGATGAATTCCATGCAATAAAGAAGGTAGAAATAATTAGCAAATTATCAAGCATCACTTAAGTTTTGGTGCGGGCGATAGATTTGCTCAGGAATGATTTATCTGCTGATTATTCAGTGAATAACCTCTGGCGTTTCCCGTATTTGATTCTGCTGTTTCGGATTTTTGCGCAGGGAAAACTATCGCGAAGTGAATGGAATTAAAGGGGGAGAATAGGGGGCAGAAGCCCCCTAAGAGAAGACGGCGGTTAGTGCGCCAGGCTTTGGACGATCTGGTAAACCGCCTTTACGCGCTCATCGTTAGGGAAGTTTTTATTCGCCAGCATCACGACGGCGGTTTTTTGCGCGGGGATAAATACCGCGTAGGTGGCAAAGCCGTTAGTCGAGCCGGTTTTGTTGTACCAGGCCTGCTGCTGAGGAGCCTGCGGCGGGGTTATCGCCTGCGCCGGCGTGCCATCCATGATCACCTTCACATCGTTGCCTGCCAGCAACGTTTCCAGCTTCACCGGATACGGGTAGCTTTCCCACATCAGATCCTGGGTAAACTCGCTGGCGCGGTAGTAGCCGCGATGAACGCCATCCAGCGCCTGTTGCCAGTCGGGCGTCACCTTGACCAGCCCCATATTGGCGTTCAGGTAACGGATCAGATCGCTGCTGCTGGACTTCAGGCCGTAAGATTCAGCGTCCAGCGGGCCGGGGGTAACGCGCACCGGTTTATCCTCTTTATTATAGCCCTGCGCATAATCTTGCTGGGCGGCCGGCGGCACATTGACGTAGCTGTGCGTCATTCCCAGCGCCGGCAGCAGGCGCTGCTCCATGGCGGTGGCAAACGGCTGCTCCAGGCTGTTGGCGGTAATCATGCCCAGCAGGCCGATGCCGAGGTTGGAGTACACCCGGTAGCTGCCGATCGGGTGCGACGGCTGCCACTGGCGGTAATAGTCCATCAGCTGCCGTTCATTGGTGACCTCATCCGGGACAAACAGCGGCAGGCCGGAGGTGTGGGTCGCCAGGTTCAGCAGGCTGACGCGGTCGAAGGCGCTGCCGCGCAGCTGCGGCAGGTAATGGCTGGCCGGCTGCGCCCAGTCAATCTTGCCGGTGTGCTGCGCGTAGGCGGCCAGCGTGGCGGTAAAGGTTTTACTCAGCGAGCCGATCTCAAACAGCGTGTCCTGCGTAACCGGCTGTTTGCTCTGTTTGGAGGCCACGCCATAGTTATAAAACTGCGGTTTGCCGTCGACGGAAACGGCGAGGGTCATGCCCGGCACCGCATACTTTTCCATTAACGGCTGTACGATCTTGTCGATGTCCGTCTTATCGACGGCGTGGCTGAATGCCGGCAGCAGGGCCAGGCACAGGGGAAGCAGGGTAAGCGTTTTTTTCAGCATAATTAAAGGTAACCGAGGCGATGCATCAGATGTCTGGGAATGCCGAACCCGCAGGTTCGGCGCCGATCGTTAATGCGCAAATTTTCCTGTTGCGCTGAAACTACATCATAGAACAGTTGCGTATCGTTATTATCATTAATTATGCGAATAATCTTGATCAGGGCAGGCCCAGCCAGCGCAGCAGCGCGGTCACCGCAGCGGCGGCGATCAGCACGATAATCAGCGGCACCTTACGCCAGGTGAGCAGCAGGCCGGTCAGGACGCCGACCACCCGCGCCGCGCCGGCGAAATGTTGGTCCTCGAACAGCGTGGCGATAACCGCGACCGCCAGCAGCAGCGTGGTGGCGGCATCCGCCAGCAGATCGCGGGTGGTGGTGGAAAAGGACATCTTCCGGCCGAGCATCGCGCCGCTCAGGCGCAGCAGATAGGTGCCGGCGGCCAGGATAATCATACCGATAACCACGGATTGCAGTGACATTAACGCGTCCTCTTTCTGATCAGCAGGCCCAGCAGGGCAAACAGCACCGGCATGCCAATGGGCGCCCAGGGCACGGCCGCCAGCGCAAACGCGGTGCCGGAGGCGGCGGAAAGCAGGGTGCGGCGGTTTTTCAACGCCGAAACGATCAGCGCCAGGAGAATCGTCGGGAAAACGGCGTCCAGACCAATACTGTGCACGTCCGGGATCAGGTTGCCGATGGAACCGCCGATAATCACCCCCAGCGGCCAGCACAGCGCAATGCCGAGGCCGCACAGCCAGTAAGCCGCCTTGCGCGCCGCCAGCGTCGATTGTGATACGCCGAACACCACGCTTTCATCATTCATAATGTGGCAGCCGAGAAAGCGCGCCGGGCCGTGGCCGATTAAATCCTTCACCGCCATGCCGAAGGGCATATGGCGCGCGTTGACCAGCAGCCCGGCGGTGGCGGCGGCAAATGGGCTGCCGCCGCCGGCGACAATGCCGATAAACAGAAACTCGGACGCGCCGGCCAGCACCAATACTGACAGCCCCAGCGGCACCCATAACGGGAAACCGTAGCCGATGGCCAGCGATCCGTAAGAAACGCCCACGATGCCATCGGCCAGGCAGACCAGCACGATGCCTTTGACCACATTACCGTTTAGCGCGCCAAAGCGGTTGAGCCTCATCTCCATTACCTTATAACGAACGAAAGTTCTGTTATAATGAACAACGCCAAGCCGTTTTACAAGTCGAACGATCGTTCGTTATAAGGAAAGAGTGACGTATTTATGACGCAACCGATAGCCATTATTGCCGAGGCGCTGATGCGTGAACGCCAGCGCGCGGGGCTTTCTCTGGCGGAGGTCGCCCGGCGCGCGGGCATTGCCAAATCCACGCTGTCGCAGCTGGAGGCGGCGAACGGCAATCCCAGCCTGGAAACGCTGTGGGCGCTGTGCGTTGCCCTGGATATTCCGTTTGCCAGGCTGATGGAGCCGCAGCAAAACAGTACGCAGGTGATTCGCCGCGGCGAAGGGCCGACGGTGGTGGCGGAAATGGCTAACTATACCGCCGCGCTGCTGGCGACCTGCCCGCCGGGCGCGCGGCGCGATATTTATCTGCTGACCACCCAGCCCGGCGCCGATCGTATTTCACAGCCGCATTCCCCCGGTTCGGTGGAGCACATTATTATTACCCAGGGGCGGGCGCTGGTCGGGCTGACGGAAGCGCCGGTCGAACTGTATGCCGGCGACTATATCTGCTACCCCGGCGACAGGCCGCATATCTTCCAGGCGCTGGAGCCGGATACGCTGGCGGTGCTGGTTTCGGAGCAGAACTGAGCCGCTGACGCCGCTTATGCGCCAGCTTTATTAACTATTGTAATCAGCGTAATTACTTTCATTCTCATTTAGCCGTCACTTATAATCCGTGCGCCTGCCGTTTTTATAGCCATTAATAAGAATGCTAATTAATTTTGTCCCGCGTTTGCGACGTTCAGCGTTGCGGCGGTTGGGGCGGGGGATCCTGGCGGCAGGCATCCCCGGCAGGGCATTCGCATAAACAGGGATTTCAGGAGAATGTTGATGAAACGGAGCGTACCGCTATTGATGGCGGTGTTGATGGGCGCGGCGTCTGCGGCGTCGGGCGCCGCCTTTGATTTACAATACCACCCGCCGGCAGCGGCCGAGCAGAAACCGGCCGATACGCCGCCGTCCCATCAATCCGCGCCGCGCCACCAGATATGGAATGCGGAAAAACTGGCGCAGGACAATCAGCGGGCGGAGAGCCGGGAACAGGCCGAGGCGTTGGCGGACTATCAGCGCCAGCGGCAACGCACGCAGATGCTGGGGGAGCAGCGGGGCGGACGGCATCCGCACAGCACGCGCCCGGCGGCCAGAGACTATCAGGTCAACTGTATGCCACCGGCGTATCGCGGCAGTCTGAAGTGGGATGACGAAGGGCGCGAGCCCAGCCTGTGCGGGAGCATTAACTGGGATTAACGCGGAGAGTAAACAACAAAAGGCCGGACGCTGTTAACGTCCGGCCCTTACGCGTACGGCACCACCTTTTCAGGAGGCCATCGCTTCTTCAACAAACAGAAAACCGTTCATCACGTCGTTGAAATAATCGGCCGCAAAGCGGCTTTCCATATAAATAAAGTGGCCAGCCTGCGGTACGGTAATAAATTCGCAGTTATTGATATAGTTACTGAGTTCCTTAATATCTTGCGCTGTAGTGTATTCGTCCTGCTCGCCGTTGATGAACAGTATCGGCGTATCGATTTGCCGGAAGGTATCGATATAGTCCGCCTGATTAAATTCGGTAATTTGCGCGACGTGGTAACGCACCTGTTTTTGCGCTGATTCGTCAAACTGTCTCAAGTGTTCGTAGTTCACCTGCTTCAACAGATTCGGCAGATATTTGCCAACCTCGGTATTGAGCAGCATCGCCGCTTCATCGCCTTTGCCTTCATCCAGTAATTTCTTGCCCTGACTGACGTAGTAATTCATCGCGTCGTTCACCTTGGTGGAGAACGAGGCCACCACGGCTTTGCGGATGGAGCGAGGGCGGGAGGAGAGCGCCATCAATGCTGCCAGTCCGCCCCAGGAGATGGAGAGCAGATAAGACGGTTCATAATGGTTAATCAAACTCTGCAGAATGAAAACCTCATCGGTTTTCGACAGCGGTTTGGTTAAATCATTATGCTCACGGGACTGACCGAGGAACGGCAGATCGAAGAGAATGACGTTAACCCGGTTCTTGAAGTTACGTACGCAGCTGCGAAAAGCCAGCGTGGTTGAAAAAGATCCATTAACGCAAATGACGGAATCCGTGACGCCTGGATAAATATATCGCTCTACATAGACCTGCCAGTCACCGACGCGAACAATTTCTGTTTCTGGTTTCATTTCCCACCCCCATGAATAACAATAAAATGATGCCAGCCACTCAGCGTGGCGCAGCAAGCCCTGGAGAATATTTGAAAATCATTGCGTTCCGGTTATTTTGTGTCTGCGGCCAGTGCGGCCGCAGAGCGATATTATGAGTCCGGAGATTACGCTGCGTGGTGTACGGCAGCGTCAGCAGCGTCAGTTACGCCGTTAACTTCTACAGCAGCTGGGGTAGCAGCAGCGGCAACGTCGCCACCGGTGTGTTCCAGTGCAGAGATCAGCGCGTCGGTCGCGTCGGTTGCGCCATCGGTTACGCCGTCGGTGACATGGTCAACCACTTTACCGACGTCGCCGCCCAGGTCGCTGATTTTATCCAGCACGCCGCTGACAAAATCAGTCACATTGCCGGCCAGGTCGCCAACGGTGCCAGCCACATCACCCACCAGGCCCAGCAGAGAGCCTGCTACGCCGGAAAGCAGGCCGCCAACGCTGCCGGCTACGCCGCTAATCACACCCCACAGGCCGCCGCTGCCTGAAGTCACAGCGTCAACGACGCCGCCGATAGCGCCGGTGGCGTTGTCAACGGTAGAGTCGACCAGATCGCCAACGGTGCCAGACACGCCGCCAACCAGGTCGCCGGCGGTGCCGGTAACAGAACCAACCAGATCGCTTGCGGTGTCAGCGACGTCTTTCACGATATTATCAGCCATAAATCCTCCTAAAAACCTTGCAGGGTTTTGCATTAACAGGGTAAGCATCCAAGCGAGAGTTATTCATCCGTTCGCCTATAAAGTTAGAACCAGATCACGTCGATGATCAAAGTTTAATTAAGTATTAAACCCATGTTAAAAAGTTATAAATCGTGTATTTTTTTATAAATCTAATAAATATCAATTAATTGGATTTCTGGTTTGCTCATCGGAGAAGTAAAATTTTTAGGAATAATTCTATTCACACAGTTTTATTACTGTTGTTTTATTAATTAATTGTGACGCAAATATTACCTTAGCAAGATGTTTTGAAATTGTTAGGAAAACTTACGTTTTTCGCTAAACTTTGCTGGCTTTATGCACCGCCGGCGCAACAAGCGTCTGCAGCCGGCGACGGGGAGGACGGGAAAGCGCGCACGGCGGGTGCCGGTGCGCAAAGTGGTGAAGGGGGTTAGCGGCAGTACGATTGCAGCAGGTTCAGCGCATCGGCATTGAGCTGATAGAGATACACCGGCCGGCCGGTGGCGCCGTACATGATGCGGGTGCTGAGGATTTCGCTGTCGGCCAGATAAATTAAATATTTACGGCACGATACCCGCGAGATGCCGATGGCGTTAGCCAGATTATCGGTGGAGAACTCCTCGTCGTGCTGCTGTTCAATCCATTCACAAACCGTGCGTAGCGTCATGCTGGTCAGCCCTTTCGGCAGCTTCTTGTTTTCATTGCCGTTCGGCTGGCGGCGCAGCAGGTTATCCACGTCGGACTGCGCGCAGAAGGTGCGCTGCGCCAGCAGCTGCGACTGCTGCTGATAGTGGCTCAACGCCTGTTTGAAGCGGGTGAACTGAAACGGTTTGATCAGATAGTCCACCACGCCGTAATGCAGCGCCTTTTGCACCGTATTGACGTCGCTGGCGGAGGAGATAACGATCACGTCGGTCTGCTCGCCTAGCTCACGCAGCGCCGGCAGCAGGTCCAAACCGTTCTCCTGCTTCATATAAATATCCAGCAGCACCAGATCGATCCTGGCGCCGCCGTCGGTAAGCAGGGCATGCGCCTGCGCCAGCGTCGCCACCGTGGCCTGGCAGTGAAAGCCCTTGACCTGGCTCAGGTAATATTTATTGAGTTCCGCCACCATCGGATCGTCATCGACAATCAATACGTTAATCATGTTTTAGCTCTTGGCCTGATAGGGAATATGCACATAGAACTGGGTCAGTTCACCCGGTTCAGAGTCAAAATCAATACTGCCGCCCAGCTTTTGCAGGTGGCTGAGAATTAATGCCAGGCCGATGCCGCGTCCCGACCCTTTGGTTGAAAATCCCTGTTCAAAAATGCGCGAGCCGATGATCGGATCGATGCCTGGACCGTCGTCACTGACGATACAGTGTAAATGATTATCATTGTGATGGAAGCTCAGGGTGATTTCATGTCCCTCTTCGCCGTCGATGGCCTCAATGGCGTTTTCGATTAAATTACCCAGCACGCTGATCAATACGTGGGTGGTTTCCGCATCTGCGGTTTCCGGCAGCAGGCTGTCTTCGTCAATCACCAGATCGATGCCGGCCTCCTGCGCGCGGTTGATTTTGGCGATAAAAAAGCCGGCGACTTCGGGTGATTTTACCCGCCGCAGCAGGGTGCCGATCTCTTCCTGATAGGTGCTGGCGGTATTGATCACGTAGTTTTCCAACTGCTGATAGGCCTTCATATGCAGCATGCCGAGGATCACGTGCAGCTTGTTCATAAACTCGTGCGACTGCACCCGCAGCGCGTCGGCGTACTGCGTCATGCCGCTGAGGCGCTGCAGCAGTTGGCTGACCTCGGTTTTATCGCGGAAGGTCGCAATGGCGCCCACCACCTGACCCTGAACGATCACCGGCACGGTATTCACCAGCAGTTCACTGCCGTTGAACGCGATCTGCCGGTCGCGCCGCGGCTTGCCGTTCTCCAGCACCTCCGCCAGATGCAGCTGCGCCGGCCAGTGTTTGCTGGCGGCGTCGAGCAGCAGGTTTTCAAACGGCCCGCTCTGGCGCAGCAGCCGTTTCGCCTCATCATTGACGATGCTGATGCGTGATTGATTATCGACGGCAATCACGCCTTCTTTAATCGACTGCAGCATCGCATTGCGCTGTTCAAACAGGTTGGAGATTTCGTAAGGCTCAAAGCCGAGCATAATGCGTTTCAACGCTTTTACCAGGCAGAACGTACCCAGTGAACCGACCAGCGCGGCGAAGGCCAGCGTCCAGTAGATAATCCAGCGGCTCTCGTCGATAACGCGCTCGACGGTGTCCAGCGCGATGCCCAGCGCCACGACGCCGATCTGCCGGTGCCGGGCATCATAAACCGGCACAAATACCCGCAGCGCCGGGGCCAATGCGCCGCGGTTGATGGCGCTGTTCAGCTGGCCGCGCAGCGCCGGCGCCAGATCGTTGCCGATAAAATGATGGCCGATCAGCTCCGGCTTGGGATGCGAATAGCGGATGCCGTCCATATCCAGCACCACCACGAACAGCAGTTCGTTATGCTGGCGCACCTGCTCGGCGAAGCGTTGAATGGCGCCGTCCTGCCGCCGGCTTTGTAGCCCGTCGACGATGGTGTCGGACAGCGCCAGCGTTTCGGCGATGGCCATGGCCTTGCGCTG
Organism: Serratia rubidaea; assembly: GCF_016026735.1. Lineage (NCBI taxonomy): Bacteria > Pseudomonadati > Pseudomonadota > Gammaproteobacteria > Enterobacterales > Yersiniaceae > Serratia > Serratia rubidaea. Next base: position 4,328,721 of record NZ_CP065640.1, on the reverse strand, counting down.
CAGCTGGCTTTGCCCTTCATGGTTCATCTGAACAAAAAACAGGGCGTACACCACCATCAGCACCGAGGCGATAATGGCGGACACCATCAGCGTGACCGAGGTGCTGAGCTTCAGCGGAAGCCTTGGCTGGGACATGAGAATTCTCCGGAGCAGGTTGCGACGCGCTATTCTAACGGGGAAAGGGGACGGGCGCAGTTACCGGCTGCAGATTTCCACGGCCGGCGGCGGGTACGGCGTTATTTTTACGCTATGACGCCGGGTTATGACTGCTGGTAAAGCGCCAGCGCCTGCTCACCGTCGGCGCCCTGATGCACGATCGCCATCAACGCGCGCACCACCTGCGCCGGGTTATCGTGTTGATAAACGTTGCGGCCGTACACCATGCCGCTGGCGCCCTGCGCCATCAGCGCGGCAGACTTGTCCAGCACCGCGCGCAGCTCGCCCTTGCCGCCGCCGCGCACCAGCGTCGGGCAGCGGGCCGCTTCGACGACGCGGTGAAAATCTTCCACCCGCTCGGTCGGGTCGGCCTTGATGATATCGGCGCCCAGCTCACGCGCCAGACGCACCAGCGGCACCATCTTTTCCACGTCGCCGATTGAGCCGTAGGCGGCGCCCTGGCCGGCCGGCGCCATAACCAGCGGTTCGACCATCAGCGGCATGGCGTAGCGCTCACAGGCGTGACGCAAACGACCGATGTTCTCCACGCACTGGCGGAAAATGCCGGGTTCATCCGGGATCATGTACAGATTGACCACCACCGCGGCGGCGTCCATCTGCAGGGCGGCGAGGATCGGCTGCTCCGGGTTATGCAGTACCGCCCACATTTCGCGGTGGCGGGCGGCGTTATAGGCATTGCCGACGTCGGTGCGCATCACCAGCGCCGGTTTATCGCGCTGCGGGGCGTTTTGCAGCAGATCGGCCTGGCCGTAATTGACCTGAATGGCGTCCGGCCGGGCGGCGATCAGGCTGTGCATCACCCGTTCGATATTCTCCAGGCCGGACAAGAAATCCGGCTCATTGGCGATGCCGTGATCGATCGCCACATCCAGACATTTGCCCTGATTAAACAGCCGGTTCATCCTCGCCTTATTGCTGATTTGCATCTCCAGTCTCCGTCTGATTGGTCGTCTACACAGTATTGGCGAGGATAGGTCGTACGGAACGAATAATCGTGTAAATTGCGCTGCTGCTCGCAATTTTTAGCCGGGCCGGGGGGAGAGGGGCGCTCAGGTCAGAAAATCCTCCCGCTGCGGAGTAAAGGTATCCAGCAGTACGCCGGCCTCCAGGCAGACGCAGCCGTGCACCACGTGGGGACGTTTATATAGCGTATCGCCGGCGCTGACCTGATGCGTCTCATCGCCGATGGTAAACGCGAAGCGGCCGGACAACACGTAGGTCAGTTGCTCATGAGGATGGCTGTGCAACGGCCCGACAGCGCCGGTGAGGAAGTGTACTTCGACGGCCATCATGCCGCCGCCGTGCGCCAGAATGCGGCGCGATACGCCATCCCCCAGCGTTTCCAGCCGGGTATTCTGCTTAAATACGAACATTGATGCTCCTGATAACGAATGAGACCGGATGGGGTTAAATTAAAACGTTGTTTTAATTTTAGCAAGGGTGCGCGTCGCCGGCGGAACGTGGAATATTGAACCAACCGACAACCGCCGGTGCGTTGACAGTTGCGCGCGCGGACCCGGCGACAGTATGCTAAACCCTGCGGCACCCACGGGTGCGCTCGACTATCGCCAGGAAATAAGGGAATCCGCTATGCAAGTTACACGTCGGTTATTGCCACTGATGCTGCTTATACCGCTGTCGGCGCCGTTATTGGCGATGGCGCAGCAGACGCCGCCGGACAAGGGCCGTTCCGCGTCTTTGGCGCCGATCCCCAGCCAGCTGCTCGGCCAGTGGCGCGTGACAAAAACATTGCCGACGCAGGCCGACGCCTGCTGGGATCGGCAGCAGATCGACAGCGTGCTGAATACGCAAATCAGCTACCAGCGAGACGGTTTTAGCTGGAATAACCAGCAGCGGCGCAGTTTGGGCGTGGTAAGCAGTACGGTTGAGGAGCAGGAGTTTGTCGAGGACAACTCGGAGGCCGACTCTGATACGCCGGCCGTTGATTTCGCCATGCTCGGCATTATCGCGCCGGCGGTAGAGCGGATCGCCATCATGCATACCGCGAAAGACTCGGCCGCCAATACGCCGGATGCCGACGAGTTCCCCGGGGCGACGGTGCTGATCAAAAATCCGGATACGCTGATTTTCTCCCTGTGCAACGTGTACTTTGAGGCCCAGCGTCAGCGCTAAAGGCTGGCGTTACACTGTCACTCTAACCACGTCGATCCCGCTCTTTTGCAGCCCGTTAAGGCAGTCTGCGGGAATGCCCTCATCGGTGATGATGGTGTCGATACGCTGGGTATCGATAATTTTATGCAGGCTGGAACGGTTGAACTTGCTGGAGTCGGTCACCACGATAATCCGCTCTGCCACTTCGCACATCCGGCGGTTCAGCCGCGCTTCATCCTCATTGTGCGTGCTGATGCCGCGCTCCGGGTCAATGGCGTCAACGCCGAGAAACAGCATATCGAAGTGATAATTCTGCAGCGCCTGTTCCGCCTGATCGCCGTAAAAAGAGAGCGACTGGCGGCGCAGATGGCCGCCGGTCATTAACAGCTCCACGCCTTCCGCCTCCAGCAGCGCATTGCCGACGTTCATGCCGTTGGTCATGGCGATCACCGCCTGGTGGTGGCGCATCAGCCGGGCTATCTCGTAGGTGGTGGTGCCGGAATCGAGAATCACCCGGCTGCCGGGCAGGATCATCTCGGCCGCAACCCGGGCGATAGCCTGTTTTAACGCCATATTCAGCGAACTTTTCGCTTCTACGCTGGGCTCCGCGGCGGGCGACGCGCCGTCGCAGATCAGCGCGCCGCCGTAGGCGCGTACGGCGATGCCCTGTTTTTCCAGGAACGCCAGATCGTTGCGGATCGTCACCGTGGAGACGCCAAACCAGGCGGAAAGATCGTTAACCTGCACGCTTCCTTGCTGCCGCAACCGCTGAATGATCTGTTCACGCCGTTCGCTGGTGCCGGTGACGCGCTTGTCAGCGGAAAAGTCGCTGCTGCTCATAAGAGCTCCTTTCATTAAGTCTTTCGTTTCATTTCGATTCGTCTATTAACTCCTTTCCTTTGACAGAATGCAAGCGTAAAAACGCCGTCGTCAGTGCGCTGGCTCACGTCTGCTTCCTTTCGTTGGCTTTCTTTTGTGAAACGGATCGGAAAATTAATATCTTTCGTTTTGTTTTTTAAAATCTCTGCAGCAGGATGAAAGAAACGAAACGAAAATATGTTGCCGTGCATCGGCCGGACGGGGGGAGGAAAGTGAAACAGCTTACAGAGATGGTTATCAGGCATAAGCAGGGGCAGGAGAACGGTATCTACGCCGTGTGCTCCGCGCACCCGTTGGTGCTGGAGGCGGCGCTGCGCTACGCCCGGCGGCAGCAGACGCCTTTGCTGATTGAGGCGACGTCCAACCAGGTCGACCAGTTCGGCGGCTATACCGGCATGACGCCGGCGGATTTTCGCGGTTTTGTCTGTCAGCTGGCGCAGCGGCTGGATTTTCCCTCGTCGCAGCTGATCTTCGGCGGCGATCACCTCGGCCCCAACCGCTGGCAGAACCAGCCTGCCGAACAGGCGATGGCGCAGGCGGAAACGCTGATTGAAAGCTACGTCGCCGCCGGTTTTAAAAAGATTCACCTCGATTGCAGCATGTCCTGCGCGGATGACCCGCAGCCGCTGAGCGATGCGATCGTCGCCGAACGCGCCGCGCGGCTGGCGCAGGTGGCCGAACGCACCTGCCGCGCGCAGTTCGGCGTCGCCGATTTGGTGTATGTGATCGGCACCGAGGTGCCGGTTCCCGGCGGCGCCCATGAGGCCCTGACGACGCTGGCGGTCACCGCCCCAGAGGCCGCGCGGGCGACGCTGGCCGCGCACCGTCAGGCATTTGAGCGGCAGGGGCTGGATGACGTCTGGCCGCGCATTATCGCGCTGGTGGTGCAGCCCGGCGTCGAGTTCGACCATACGCAGGTGATTGACTACCAGCCGCAGCAGGCCGTGGCGCTCAGCGCTATGGTGGCGTCCTGCGATACGCTGGTGTTTGAAGCCCACTCCACCGATTACCAGACGCCGCAGGCGCTGCGCCAGCTGGTGAAGGACCACTTCGCTATCCTGAAAGTCGGTCCGGCGCTGACCTTCGCCCTGCGCGAGGCGCTGTTTGCGCTGGCGGCGGTGGAGCAGGAGCTGCTGCCGACGCATGCCTGTTCCGGTCTGCGGCAGGTGCTGGAACAGGTGATGTGCGAGCGGCCGGAGTACTGGCGCAGCCACTACCATGGCGATGAGTCCGCCCGCCGGCTGGCGCGCGGCTACAGCTACTCCGACCGTATCCGCTACTACTGGCCGGACGAACAGATCGAACGGGCGTTTACCCAACTGCTGCATAACCTGGCGGAGACGACGATCCCGCTGCCGCTGCTCAGCCAGTATTTACCGCTGCAGTATCCCAGGGTGCGGGCGGGGACGCTGGCCGCCGCGCCGCGAGCGCTGATTATCGACCATATCCAGCACGTTCTGGGCCAGTATCACACCGCCTGTCAGGGCGAGGCCCGGCATCACGCATAACAACAACGAGGAAAACGCTATGCCGAACATTGTATTAAGCCGCATCGACGAACGCCTGATTCACGGGCAGGTAGGCGTGCAGTGGGTCGGGTTCGCCGGGGCGAATCTGGTGCTGGTGGCCAACGATGAGGCGGCCGCGGACCCGGTGCAGCAGAACCTGATGGAGATGGTGTTGGCGGAGGGCATTGCGGTGCGCTTCTGGCCGTTGCAGAAGGTGATCGACAATATTCACCGCGCCGCCGATCGGCAAAAAATCCTGCTGGTGTGCAAAACGCCGGCGGATTTTCTCACGCTGGTGCAGGGCGGGGTGCCGGTAACGCGTATCAACGTCGGCAATATGCACTACGTCGAGGGCAAACGGCAAATTGCCAAAACGGTCTCCGTCGACGCCGGCGATATCGCCGCGTTTCACGGCCTGCAAGACGCCGGCGTGGCGTGCTTTGTACAGGGCGTACCGACGGAGCCGGCGTTGGATCTGTTCAAACAACTGTGAGGAATAGGCGATGGAAATCAGTCTGTTGCAGGCCTGTGCGCTGGGCGTTCTCGCCTTTATCGCCGGCCTGGATATGTTTGACGGCTTAACCCATATGCACCGTCCGGTGGTGCTCGGCCCGCTGGTGGGGCTGATCCTCGGCGATCTGCATACCGGCATTCTGACCGGCGGCACGCTGGAGCTGGTGTGGATGGGGCTGGCGCCGCTGGCGGGGGCGCAGCCGCCCAACGTAATTATCGGCACCATCGTCGGCACCACCTTCGCCATTACCACCGGGGTAAAGCCGGACGTGGCGGTCGGCGTCGCGGTGCCGTTTGCCGTGGCGGTGCAGATGGGGATTACCTTCCTGTTCTCGGTGATGTCCGGCGTGATGTCCCGCTGCGACAGGATGGCGGCCAACGCCGACACCCGGGGCATTGAGCGGGTGAACTATCTGGCGATGCTGACGCTGGGGTGTTTCTACTTTCTGTGCGCCTTTCTGCCGATTTACTTCGGCGCGGAACATGCCAAAACCGCGATCGACGTGCTGCCGGCGCGGCTGATTGACGGCCTCGGCGTGGCGGGCGGCATGATGCCGGCCATCGGCTTCGCCGTGCTGCTGAAGATCATGATGAAAAACGTCTATATCCCCTATTTTATCATCGGCTTTGTGGCGGCGGCCTGGCTGAAGCTGCCGGTGCTGGCGATTGCCGCGGCGGCGCTGGCGATGGCGCTGATCGACCTGTACCGCAAAGGCCCTGAAGCCAACACGCCGGACCCACGGCAGGAGGAGTTCGAAGATGGTATCTGACCAACGCACGCTGCCGAACAATGTCTCTGGCGGTGAAGAGACGCTGCTGTCCGGCGCCAATGAGAATGTGTACGAAGACCAGCGCGTCGGCGCGGAACTGAGCCGCAAGGACATCAACCGCGTCGCCTGGCGTTCCATGCTGCTGCAGGCTTCGTTCAACTATGAGCGCATGCAGGCCTCCGGCTGGCTGTACGGGCTGCTGCCGGCGCTGAAAAAAATCCATACCAACCCACGCGATCTGGCGCGGGCGATGAAGGGGCATATGGGGTTCTTTAACACCCACCCGTTTCTGGTGACCTTCGTCATCGGCATTATTCTGGCGATGGAGCGCTCCAAGCAGGACGTCAACAGCATTCAGAGCACCAAAATCGCCGTCGGCGCGCCGCTGGGCGGCATTGGCGACGCCATGTTCTGGCTGACGCTGCTGCCTATTTGCGGCGGTATCGGCGCCAGCCTGGCGCTACAGGGGTCGATCCTCGGCGCGGTGATCTTCCTGCTGCTGTTTAACGTGGTGCACCTGGGGCTGCGTTTTGGTCTGGCCCACTATGCCTACCGCATGGGCGTGGCGGCGATTCCGCTGCTGAAAGCCAATACCAGGCGGGTCGGCCATGCGGCGTCGATCGTCGGCATGACGGTGATTGGCGCGCTGGTGGCGACCTACGTGCGCTTGGCGACGACGCTGGAGATCACCGCCGGCGATGCGGTGGTCAAGCTGCAGAGCGACGTGATTGACAAGCTGATGCCGGCCTTCCTGCCGCTGGCGTACACCTTGCTGATGTACTACCTGGTGCGGCGCGGCTGGAGCCCGCTGCGGCTGATCGCGATGACCGTGGTGCTGGCGATAGCCGGCAAATTTGCTCACTTTTTGTAAGCCGGAGGCGTTGACGATGATAGGCATTATTCTTTGCGGCCACGGCGGTTTCGCCAGCGGGCTGGCGCGGGCGATGACGCAGATCCTGGGCGAACAGCCGCAGTTTATGGCGATCGACTTTACCGAAAGCGCCAGCACGGCGCAGCTGACCGCCGAGCTGGAGCAGGCGGTGGCGGCGCTTGATGCGCAGGAAGAGCTGGTGTTTCTGACCGATCTCTTGGGGGGCACGCCGTTTCGCGTTGCGTCGACGCTGGCGATGCAACGGCCGGGGCGGGAAGTGATTACCGGCACCAATCTGCAGCTGCTGCTGGAGATGGTGCTGGAGCGGGAGGGGCTGAGCAGCGAGGCGTTCCGCCGGCAGGCGCTGGAGTGCGGACGGCGCGGGCTGACCAGCCTGGCGGATGAGCTGGGCCGCTGTCGGGCGGAAAAACCGTTGGAAGAGGGCATCTGACCCTCGCGTCCGCCCGCTGACACCAAACCATACGCAAGGCCGCCGCGCGATTGCCAGCGGCCGATGCTGACGTTACACGACTAAGGATTGAGCTATGCCACACACCGAGATTTTCTCCACCGCGACGCCGGACAGCTGGACAGAGGCCGAAATCCGTCAGCAGCCCGCCAGCTGGCTGCGGGCGCTGGAGAGGCTGGACGACCTGCGCCGGCCGCTTGAACAGTTTCTTGCGCCGCTGCTGCTTGACGGCGATTTACGCATTGTGCTGACCGGCGCCGGCACCTCGGCGTTTATCGGCGAGATTATCGCCCCCTGGCTGGCGCGCCATACGGGCAAGAATTTCAGCGCGCTGCCCACCACCGACTTGGTCACCAACCCGCAGGACTACCTGAACGCCGCCCATCCGCTGCTGCTGGTCTCCTTTGGCCGTTCCGGCAACAGCCCGGAAAGCCTGGCGGCGGTTGAGCTGGCCAATCAGCTGGTGCCGGAATGCCATCACCTGGTGATTACCTGCAATGAGGGCGGCAGACTGTACCAGAACGCGCGTGACGACGGCAACGCTTTGGCGCTGCTGATGCCGGCGGAAACGCACGATCGCGGCTTTGCCATGACCAGCAGCATCACCACCATGATGCTCAGCTGTCTGGCGGCGTTTGCGCCGACGGTATTCAATGCCCGCCGGTTCGGCGACGTGGCCGAGCGTTGCCAGCGCATTCTGGCGTCGCTGGGGGATTTCCGCACCGGCGTGTTCGGCAACCAGCCGTGGCAACGCGTCGCCTACCTCGGCAGCGGCGGCCTGCAGGGGGCGGCGCGCGAGGCCGCGCTGAAAGTGCTGGAGCTGACCGCCGGCCGGCTGGCGGCGTTTTATGATTCGCCGGCCGGCTTCCGCCACGGCCCGAAATCGCTGGTGGATGACAAGACGCTGGTGGTGGTGTTTATTTCCGGCCATCCCTATACGCGCCGTTACGATTTGGATCTGCTGGCCGAGCTGCGCCGCGAAAAACAGGCGCAGCGCGTGGTGGCGATTGCGGCGCAGCCGGATGCGGTGATCGAACAGGGGCCGCATATTCTGCTGCCGCCGGCGCGCGAGTTTAACGACGTGGAGCTGGCGTTCTGCTTCCTGATGTACGCGCAGGTGTTTGCACTGAGCGAATCGCTGAAGGCGGGCATCACGCCGGATACGCCTTCCGCCAGCGGTGCGGTCAACCGGGTGGTGCAGGGCGTGGTTATTCATGCATGGCAAGCGTAGGGGAACATCATGAGCATTATTTCCACCAAGTATCTGTTGCTGGACGCGCAGGCTCGCGGCTATGCGGTGCCGGCGTTCAATATCCACAATGCCGAAACCATTCAGGCGATTCTTGAGGTGTGCGCCGAGCTGCGTTCACCGGTGATCCTGGCGGGTACGCCCGGCACCTTCAAGCATATCGCCTTTGAGGAGATCTACGCGCTGTGCAGCGCCTATTCCGCCAGCTATCGGATGCCGCTGGCGCTGCACCTTGACCACCATGAATCGCTGGATGATATCCGCCGCAAGGTGCAGGCCGGGGTGCGCAGCGCAATGATCGACGGCAGCCATTTGCCGTTTGACGATAACGTCCGGCTGGTGGCATCGGTGGTGGAGTATTGTCATCGCCACGACTGTAGCGTGGAGGCCGAGCTGGGCCGGCTGGGCGGCGTGGAGGACGATATGGCCACCGATGACGAACAGGCGTTTATGACCGATCCGCAGGAGGCGCGCCGCTTTGTAACGCAGACCGGCGTCGACAGCCTGGCCGTCGCCATCGGTACCGCGCACGGCCTGTATACCCAGCGGCCGAAGATTGATTTTCAGCGCTTGGCGGCCATTCGCGATGTGGTCAGCGTGCCGCTGGTGCTGCACGGTGCCAGCGATGTGCCGGACGAGTTCGTCCGCCGGGCGATCGCCCTCGGCGTCTGCAAGGTCAACGTGGCCACCGAGCTGAAGATCGCCTTCGCCGGCGCGGTGAAGCAGTGGTTTGCCGACCATCCGCAGGGCAACGATCCCCGTTACTACCTGCGCGTGGGCATGGATGCGATGAAAGAAGTGGTCAGAAATAAAATCAGTCTGTGCGGCTCGGCGGGAAAAATCGGCGCGGAACCGGCGCTGACGGCGTAACGCCGCCTGGTGATTAGCGCAGTCTTCAATAACAACAATAAGGATCTCTGGTATGAAGAAAGTCTTCCGCGTGGCGCTGTTGACGCTGCTGGTGGCCAACGGTGCGGCCGCCGCGCAGTACGCGCTCGATAATGAAAATATTGCCGTGACCTTTAACCAGGATAAGTCGGCGCTGACGATCAAGGATAAGGCCGACGGGGGGCAGCTGGCGCCGCAGGAGCTGTTTTTTCTGACGCTGCCTGATGAGACGGTGATTCACGCCGCAGATTTCACGCTGCAGAGCGTCAGCCAACAAGGGGAGGCGATAACGCTCACCTATACGCGCCCTGACTTTAACGTCAGCGTGACGCTCAACACGCTGCACGGCAAGTATGCGCGCATCGATTACAAGATTAGCGCGCAAAAGCAGGCGCGCCGGGTGGCGAAGATTACCTTCTTCCCGACGAAGAAGCAGGCGCAGGCCCCTTATGTTGACGGTGCGATCAATAGCTCACCAATTATTGCCGACTCGTTCTTTATTATTCCGGAAAAGCCGATCGTCAATACCTACGCCTACGAGGCCACCACCAACCTGAACGTGGAGCTGGCGACGCCGATTGAGCCGGAAGCGCCGGTCAGCTACCGGATCTATTTCGGCACCTTTCCGCAGCCCGGCCAGCTGCGCCGCAGCGTGAACCAGTTTATCAATGCGGTGCGCGCGCGGCCGTATCAGCCTTATCTGCACTACAACAGCTGGATGGATATCGGCTTCTTCACCACCTATACCGAGCAGGACGTGCTGAAACGCATGGACGAGTGGGATAAGGCCTTTATCAGCGGCCGCGGGGTGAAGCTGGATGCGTTCTTGCTGGATGACGGCTGGGATGACCGCAGCGGACGCTGGCTGTTCGGCCCGGCGTTCCGTGACGGTTTTGGCGCGGTGCGGGACAAGGCGGCCAGCGTGCACAGTTCGGTCGGCCTGTGGCTGTCGCCGTGGGGCGGCTATAACAAACCGCGCGATATTCGCGTTTCCCACGCTAAAGAGTACGGTTTTGAAACCGTTGACGGCAAGCTGGCGCTGTCCGGCCCGAACTACTTTAAAAACTTCAATCAGCAGATCGTCAAGCTGATCAAGAACGAGCATATCACCTCGTTCAAGCTGGACGGCATGGGCAACGCCAACGCGCACCTTGCCGGCAGCCCGTTTGCCTCGGATTTTGACGCCTCGATCGCGCTGCTGGACAACATGCGCGCCGCCAACCCGCAGCAGTTTATCAACCTGACCACCGGCACCAACGCCAGCCCGTCCTGGCTGTTCTATGCCGACTCTATCTGGCGGCAGGGCGATGATATCAATCTGTACGGCAAAGGATCGCCGGTGCAGCGCTGGATGACCTACCGCGATGCGGAAACCTACCGCTCTATCGTCAGGAAAGGGCCGCTGTTTCCGCTGAACTCGCTGATGTATCACGGCATTATCAGCGCGGAAAATGCCTACTACGGCCTGGAGAAAGTACAGAGCGACGCTGACTTTGACGATCAAGCATGGAGCTTCTTCGCCACCGGCACGCAGCTGCAGGAGCTGTATATCACCCCGTCGATGCTGAACGATCACAAGTGGGATACCCTGGCGCAGGCGGCGAAGTGGTCGCGGGATAATGCGGCGGTGCTGGTCGATACCCACTGGATCGGCGGCGATCCGACGCTGCTGGAGGTGTACGGCTGGGCGTCGTGGCAGCCGGAGAAGGGGATTTTCGGGCTGCGCAATCCGCTGGATAAACCGCAGACCTATTACCTGGATCTGAGTAAAGCGTTCGAAATCCCGCAGGGCGTCGGTGACCGCTTTAGCCTGAAGCCGGTTTACGGCAGCAACGCCACCTTCCCGCAGGCGTATCAGCAGGCGTTGGTGGTTACCCTGCAGCCGCTGGAAACGCTGGTGTTTGAGGCGACGCCGGTGAAATAGCCGCGGTGCAACGCCGGGCAACACCCATCCACGCCTCGGCGTGGATGGGTTGCTATTGGTTCAGGCCGGCTCGCCGCCAATCACCTGGCGGATACGTTGGGCGATATGTGCCACGTGGGTTTCCAGCGCAAAGTGGCCGGTATCGAGCAGCTCGACGACGGCGTGCGGATTGTCGCGCCTGAAGGCTTCCGCACCCGGCGGAATGAAAAAGGGATCGTTCTTGCCCCAGATAATCAACGTCGGCAGCTGGGTTTGGCGGAAAAACGCCTGAAAGTCGGGGTAGCGCTTCAGGTTGTTGGCGTAGTCGAGAAACAGATCCAGCTGGATGTCCTTGTTGCCGGGGCGCTCCAGCAGCAGGGCATCCAGGTGCCAGGTTTCGGGTGCGACGCGTTCCGGGTCTGACACCCCATGCAGATATTGCCAGCGAATGCCCGCCAGATTCAGCACCGCGTCGTTAACCGCCCGGCGGTTCTCGGCGGAGGCGTCCTGCCAGTAGGCGCGGATTGGCGCCCAGGCGTCGCCAAGCCCTTCCAGATAGGCGTTGCCGTTTTGCGAGATAAACCCGGTCACCCGCTCGGGGTGATTGAGCGCCAGCCGCAAACCGGCCGGCGCGCCGTAGTCGAAGACGTACAGCGCGTAGCTTTCCAGCCCCAGAGCCTCGACAAACTGCGTGAGGGTCTGGCCCAGTGCGTCAAAACTGTAGCGGTATTGGCGTTCCGCGGGGATTTCGCTGAAGCCGAAGCCGGGCAGGTCCGGCGCCACCAGGTGGAACTTATCCGCCAGCAGTGGGATCAGCTCGCGGAACTGGTGAGATGAACTGGCAAAACCGTGCACCAGCAGCAGGGTCGGGTTTTGCGGCTCACCGGCTTCACGGTAGAAAACGCGTACGCCGTCGGCATCGGCGTACTGATAGCGTACGGGGAAATGGCGGTTCATGGTCATAATGCGGCTCCCGATGTAACTGTTAAATATGTTTTTAGTGGTTACTTGCGGGGTTTAGTATGGTGCTATTTTGTAACCTGTCAAATGTATTTTTAACGGTTACCATGGCGGTGTTGGCCGATGGAATACGAGGAGTGGCAGAGATATCTTTTTTATTCATTGGGTTAGCGGCATAGGAATAGCGCTTACCTTCACACAACAATGTCGTAACTGTTAATTTATTATTTTATGGGTTACTTTATCTGGCATTGATATACGTTGGAGACGTCGATGTCCGCTCATTCCCATAGCGTTGAAGGTCCGCTGTTTGTCGCCGACCATGGCGCGCTTGATTTCTTGAATACGCTGGCGCAGCTGAACGGGCAGCCTTATGATTTTTGGCAGTCCGATGATGATGTCCGCCACTGGCTGGAACAGGCCGGTTTGGCCGCTGCGCCGGACGCGCCGGCATCGACCGACGGCGAGCTGCTGCATGAGGCGCGCCGGCTGCGGGAGGCGATAAGAATCCTGGTTAAACAGAAAAAGGCCGGAGAAACGCCGGACCCTGCGGTGCTGAACCGCTATCTGAGCGCCGCCGTCAGCCATCAGCAACTGGTGGCGGATCGACAAGGCGGGCTGAGTATTAAACGCATCTATGACGGTAAAACGCCGACGCGGCTGCTGGCGCCGGTGGCGGAACTGGCGGCGTCGCTGCTGGCCGATGCGCATTTTGATTTGGTGCGTGAATGCGAGCACCCCGACTGCACGCTGTGGTTTTATGATCGCACCAAATCGCATCGCCGCCGCTGGTGCAGCATGGCGCTGTGCGGCAACCGCGCGAAGGTCGCCAGATTTCGTCAGCAGAGGCAGTAAACCGCCGCCGCACGGTTTGCCCGCTGGGTGATAAAACCGTATCGCTTTACGGCTGACGCTTGTCCATCGGCACCGGCTGATTCTCCCGCTTTCCATCTCCGTTTTCCGCTTTATTTCAGTCCGTGGCTCACACCGGGTGGGCCACATCCGGCGTCGCTAATGGTGAATTCTTTTCAGCACCACATTGAGTTGGACGCTATTAATTATTCGTCTAATCTTTGTAAGGATTAACACCCTTATTCATTTCTGTAGCTATTCTGATACACGCCTCCTAAACCCGCAGAGCGGGGGGAGCCACTTTCTGAGCCTGCAAGCTGAACGGCTGTCGTTGTGAGCACTACTTTATCTGGAGCGGTTAGCGATGGAACTCAACATCAATAATAAGATTTATCAGACCGATGCGGACGCGGATACGCCGCTGCTATGGGTTATCCGCGACGATTTGGCTATGACCGGGACAAAATATGGCTGCGGGCTGGCGCAGTGCGGCGCCTGTGCGGTGATGGTGGACGGCCAGGCCGTGCGTTCCTGCGTGACGCCGCTGGAGACCGTCGCCGGGAAAAAAATCACCACCATTGAAGCGATCGAAAGTGATGATGTCGGCCAGCGCGTGGTGGCGGCGTGGGTCAAGCATCAGGTACCGCAGTGCGGCTACTGTCAGTCAGGCCAGGTGATGGCGGCGACTGCCTTGTTGAAGCACAACGCTCATCCCTCGGACGAGGAGATTGCCGCGGCGATGGTCAATCTATGCCGCTGCGGCACCTACAACGCGATCGGCGCCGCCATTCATGAGGTTGCAGGGAAGGGAGACAAGGTATGAACCTACGCGATCACGATCTGGCAGCGCTGGGTGAGCAACCGGTTAATCTTTCACGGCGTCGTTTTCTGTTGGCCGGCGGCAGCCTGGCCGGCGTGCTGGTGCTGGGCGTCGGTTTGCCGGTTGGGCAGGGCCGCGCCCAGACGGCGCAGGCCAGCCCAGCGCCGGGCACGCGGGTGCCGGCATTTCTCGAAATCCGCCCGGATAGCTCGGTGAAATTCCTTTCGCCGTTTATCGAAGGCGGACAGGGAATATTTACCGCCATGGCGCAGATTGTGGGTGAAGAGCTGGATGCCGATCCGGCGACCTTTATCGTCGAGAATGCGCCGGCCGGTTCAGAGTATCAGGTGATGGATAGCGGGATGCGTATTACCGGCGGCAGCCAGTCGGTACGATCCAGCTACACCACCATGCGTCGTCTTGGCGCGCTGGCGCGGCAGATGCTGTTACAGGCTGCGGCGGCGCAGCTTTCCGTGCCGGTTGAGCAGCTGCATACCGAGCCGGGGTGCGTTATCCATGCGCTGTCCGGGCGCTCGCTGAGCTATGGCGAACTTGCCGCACGCGCACGCGATTTGGCGGTACCGTCGCCGGATTCGGTGACGCTGAAAGATCCCGCCCGGTTCCGCTGGATCGGCAAGCCGGTGCAGCGTCTTGATATGCACGAAAAATCGACCGGCAAGGCCGTCTATACCATCGACTGCCGCGTTGACGGCATGCTGCATGCTGCGGTCCAGCATGCGCCGCGGCTTGGTCTGCATGCCGGCCAGCTGCGTAATGAAGAGCAGGTTAAGGCGATGAAAGGCGTGCACTCGGTGCATGTACTGCCGGGGGCCGTTGCCGTGGTGGCGGAGCGCTGGTGGCAGGCGAAACGCGCCGCCGAAGCGCTGCAGGTTGAATGGCTGGAGCCTGACGCGCCGGACGGTAACTATATGCCTGCTGATTTTTCCTCCGAGGCGTTTGCCGCCGCGCTGGCGCAGGAGCCGGGCGAGGGGGAAGATGCGGAGGTGAAGGGCGAGCCGGCGCAGGCAATGTCAGCGGCGCAAACCACGTTGAGCGCAACCTATCACAGCCAGTATCTCAATCATGCCCAGCTTGAACCGCCTTCGGCGCTGGCGCGCTTCAATGACGACGGCACCCTGGAGCTGTGGATCCCGAATCAGGCGCCGGAAATGTTTCAGGCCGACGTGGCCAAACGCACCGGACTTGCCCCTGAAAAAATCATTATCCATTCACCGCTGCTCGGCGGCTTCTTTGGCCGCCACTTTGTTTACGATACCGCGATGGTTTATCCGCAGGCTATTGCGCTGGCCAAAGCGGTTGGCCGGCCTATCAAGCTGATCTGGAGCCGGGAAGAGGAATTCTTGCGCGATACCCATCGTCCGATGGCCGCGGTGCGCTTTCGCGCCGGCCTGGATGCAGAGGGCTATCCCGTGGCGCTGGAGGCTATCAGCATCTGCGAGGGACCGAGCGAAGCGCAGACAGGTAAACACGGCGACCAACTGGATCCCAGCGCGTTAGAAGGGCTGACGGGTAAAGCGTACGCCATTCCTAACGTGCGCATCGCGCAGATCTATAAAAAGGGGCCGGTCCGGCTGGGCTACTGGCGCTCGGTGGGCAACTCAATGAATGATTTCCTCTATGAGTGCTTCCTCGACGAGATTGCTGATAAAAGCAAGCTGGATCCTTTCGCCTTGCGCCTGCATTTATTGCAGGGAAGCCAGCGGCTGACGACGCTGCTTAACGCGGTGGCGGAGATGTCGGGCGGATGGCAGGCCGGTCCTTATACCGCGGCTGACGGCAGCCGCCGGGCGCGCGGCGTGGCGATGGCCTCGCCGTTTGGCAGCGAGGCGGCGGCGATTGCGGAGGTGTCCATCGAACAGGGCCAGGTAAGGGTGCATCAGGTGTGGGAGGCGATCGATCCCGGCAGCATCGTGAACCCGGCTATCATCGAGGCGCAGGTTAATAGTGCGGTTGCTCTCGGGCTGTCTCAGGTGTTGCTTGAGGAGAGCGTGTATGAGAAAGGGCAGCCGGTGGCGCGCAACTACGATATGTACCCGATTCTACCGCCGTCGCGCATGGCGCAGGTGCAGGTACGCATTATCGAGAGCGGCGCCAAAATGGGCGGCATCGGCGAACCGCCGCTGCCCGCCATACCGCCGGCCGTGGCGAATGCCGTCTCCCGCCTGACCGGCGAGCGGATCCGCAGCATGCCGCTGTCGCGTTTTAACTTTAGCTGAGCCGCAGGCGCTATAGGGAAAGAACCATGAAACTGAAAAGGCTTGGCCTGATAGTGGCCGGTTTGGTGGGTGCCGCCGCGGTGGCGACCGTGTGGCTGTTGCGCACGCCTGCCTCTACGTTTGATCATGCGCCGGCTGGCCAGCCGGCAGCCTCCGCCGATTTGATCCGCCAAGGGGAGTATGTCGCCCGGCTCGGCGACTGTGTGGCATGCCACAGTACGCCGGACGGCGCGCCTTTCAGCGGCGGCCTGGCGATGGCGACGCCGGTTGGCAAAATCTACACCACCAACATTACGCCGGATGACGAAACCGGCATCGGGCGCTATACGCTGGCCGATTTCGATCGTGCGGTGCGCCATGGCGTGGCGCGCGACGGCCATCGTCTGTATCCGGCGATGCCGTTTCCTTCCTACCAGAAGCTGAGTGATGAGGACGTGGCGGCGCTGTATGCCTTTATGATGCAGGGCGTTAAACCGGTATCCCGCCAGAATAGCCCGACGGAGATTCCGTGGCCGCTGAATATGCGCTGGCCGTTGGCGCTGTGGAGCGCGGCGTTTTCCCGCGGCGGGCCTTATCAGGTGCAGGAGAGCCAGAATGCGCTGTGGAACCGCGGCGCGTACCTGGTGGAAGGGCCGGGGCACTGCGGCAGTTGCCATACGCCGCGCGGGCTGGCCTTTAATGAGAAGGCGCTGGACGCCGGCAGTCAGGACTATCTGGCCGGCGCACTGTTGGACGGCTGGTATGCGCCAAGTCTGCGTAACGATGCCAATACCGGCATCAGCCGCTGGAGCGAAGAGGACGTGGTGACATTTCTGAAGCAGGGGCGTAACCAGCACGCCGTGGTGTTCGGCTCAATGACCGATGCGTTCAATAACTCAACCCAGTTTATGAGCGATGACGATCTGCGCGCGATCGCCCACTACCTGAAAGCCTTGCCGCCCGGCAGTAACAACCGCGGCAGCGCCTGGCAATATCCGCAGGGCACTGCAACGGCCGGCAGCGGGAGTCATCCCGGCAGGCAGACGTATATGGCGCGCTGCAGCAGCTGCCACGGGGCCGACGGCCGCGGTCAGACGCCGTGGATCCCACCGCTGGCCGGCGCGACCTCAATGCAGGTTGACGCTTCGTCTTCCATTAACGTAGTGCTGAACGGCTCTGCGCGCATAGTGGCGCACGGCGTACCCGACGCCTATCGCATGCCGCCGTACCGTAAACAGCTTACCGATCGGCAGACCGCCGAGGTGCTGAACTTTATCCGCACCTCGTGGGGGAATCAGGGCGCGGAGACGGATGCCAAAGCGGTGGGAGAGCTGCGTGAGAAGACCGATCCCGCCAGCAGCAGCGTTATTATCCTGCAGATGCGGTAGGGGGCGTATATGGGCAAACGGACTGAATGATAAGGTAAGTGCCGCTGGCGCCAGCAGCGTTGTGCGGCGCCGAATTTTGGCGGCTGAGATGAACGCCAACTTCTGGTTTGGAGCCTATGACTATACTAAGCCGGTATTATTGGTGCAGTATGGCGCCGTGTGGTAATCCGTCAAGTGAACCAGATTTTTGCAACAAGAGCATATCTTATCCAGCAGGTGCTATTTGTTGCGAATTACGAAATGGCTAGATATTCTGAGGTTAATTTTGAGAACCTATGATCCTCAGGGAGGATAGAGCGATGGTCAAGAGATCTGGTCGGACTTTCAAATATGGAGATATGCCAATAAGAGCAAAAACTGTTCAGGTGGTGCAGGAGCAGTTTGGCGGAGCAGCAACAGCCGTAGAGGTGGATGAATATTTGAAGTCTATTTATCCAAATTATAGGGATGATACTCGCCTCAATCTCATTGTTAATACTGTTAACTGCAATAGAAGTTACTGGAGCTTTAATAAAACAGCTAGAAGAACAGATGATGAGTCTCATCGGCACCATACATATGACCGGTTGTTTAAACGCGGGAATATATTTGAAATATATAATCCTTTAGTCCATGGCGTATGGGAATTATATGAAAACTCACAAGGGAAGTGGTGTTTTAGAGAGGTGAAATCTGAATTTGAAGAGGCTGTAGATGCTGCATCTAGACTATCATCTGGACAACGCAGTGAAATATTAGCTACCAAGAGTAAAAATCCCGATTTTATAGAGGTGACATCGCGAGTATTTAAGCGAAACCCATATGTTGTTGCAGAGGTTATATTTAGAGCCAATGGTAAATGTCAATGTTGTAAACGTGATGCGCCTTTCAAACGTGAAGATGGTACGCCATATCTTGAAGTTCATCATATCGAATGGCTGTCTAGAGGTGGAGAGGACTCTGTTGAAAATGCGATCGCGTTATGTCCTAACTGCCATAGGCAAGCCCACTACGGAGTGCTTAAATTATCTGCTATTAATTCATGCCATTAGGGTAGAAAAAACTTAAATGCTGCTTCTATGTGATCGTTTATCCGAGCGTGCTTCAGTATGAAGCCGCTCTTTGTTCTGAAAGGTTCACTTAATGTACTAGAGTATTTTGCTATGGTAAGTAATAATAAATAATTGACTTTGTAAAAAGTTTAACTATAGGAATAAAATATAAAGAAATGATATCATTAGATACAGATAACTAGATAGGAATCGCCAATTTCTTTTAATAACAAACAGAGTATTTCTATTTTTTCTGAACCCTCTCACTTTATCTAGTCTAAAATTAAGAGCATCTTTTTCAGACGGAGTAATGTTGGATTCTTTTATTTTATTAACTATTGATGACTCTGTTTCTGAAAACGAATGCTTGTGTTTTATTTTTAAAAGTTTTCCAGAGAATAGTAATATGGTGAGGATGAATGCGGTAATTTGAAACACATGGTTAGGTATTCCCCAACAACCAAAGGTTGTTAGCAGAGTCCATTCTGCTACTGATTCCTTCTGCAGACTCTTCCACCATTGGTTCATATCATTTGCATACAGCCTTATGTCTTTTTTTATAGCTTGGTAATTTCTGCTGCTCACATTAATTTCCTTTTTATATGTACTGTAAGAAGCTATTTGTTTATGACAATTCGCTCCTAGTTAATCATGTTATTTTGAATGCTGGCGAAATCAGCAATTGTTGTAGGTTTTATCTATTTTTATATTAAATGCTATTTTTTCAATTTCAAGAAATTATGATTAAAATCGTAATGCCTTGTTAATGAAAAATCCACGCAATTGCGTGGATTTTATAAGGATTAATCGTTTTTCTCAGGCATTCTGCGATGCCGTATGACTTAGACGTTAAACAAGAAGTTCATCACGTCGCCGTCTTTGACGATGTACTCTTTACCTTCCGAGCGCATTTTGCCGGCTTCTTTCGCGCCTTGCTCGCCCTTGTAGGTAATGAAATCGTCAAAGGCGATGGTCTGCGCGCGGATAAAGCCTTTCTCGAAGTCGGTGTGGATCTTGCCGGCCGCCTGCGGGGCGGTAGCGCCGACCGGGATGGTCCAGGCGCGCACTTCTTTGACGCCGGCGGTGAAGTAGGTCTGCAGGTTCAGCAGCTGGTAACCGGCGCGGATCACGCGGTTCAGGCCCGGTTCTTCCAGACCCAGCTCGGCCATAAACTCGTCGCGCTCTTCGTCATCCAGTTCGGCAATGTCGGATTCGACGGCGGCGCAGACGGCCACTACCACCGAGCCTTCAGCGGCGGCGATTTCACGCACTTTGTCGAGGTACGGGTTATTTTCAAAACCGTCTTCGTTCACGTTGGCGATGTACATGGTCGGCTTCAGCGTCAGGAAGCTCAGGTAGCGGATGGCCGCTTTCTCTTCCGCGCTCAGATCCAGTGCGCGCAGCATGCCGGCGTTTTCCAGGTGCGGCAGGCATTTTTCCAGCGCCGCCAGTTCGGCCTTGGCGTCTTTGTCGCCGCCTTTGGCTTTCTTCTGGATGCGGTGCATGGCGCGTTCACAGGTGTCCAGATCGGACAGCGCCAGCTCGGTGTTGATCACATCAATGTCCGACGCCGGATCAACCTGGCCGGAAACGTGGATGATGTTGTCGTTTTCAAAGCAGCGCACTACGTGGCCGATCGCTTCGGTTTCGCGGATGTTGGTCAGGAACTGGTTACCCAGACCTTCACCTTTGGAAGCGCCTTTCACCAGGCCCGCGATATCGACGAATTCCATGGTGGTCGGCAGGATGCGCTGAGGCTTGACGATCTCGGCCAGCTGGTCCAGACGCGGATCGGGCATCGGAACCACACCGGTGTTCGGTTCAATGGTGCAGAACGGGAAGTTGGCTGCTTCGATACCCGCTTTGGTCAACGCGTTGAACAGGGTGGATTTGCCTACGTTTGGCAGGCCGACGATACCGCATTTGAATCCCATGTTGTAATCACCTTAAATATCTTAACTAACAGCCAGTTAGCATTAACTGGCCGCATAAAGGGCAGAATAATTGCGTCATTATACACGTAATGCGCATCTATCACGATCCCGGCGTTAGGTCTGAGAGTTTTGCTTACGAAGTTTGTGTTGAGATCTTGCTCACGTTTCAACATACTGTTCACTATCTTTAACCAACCGGAAACGTGCGGATGTACTTCTTGCCTACGCCACCCTGATTTTTCCCGCCAGCTTACTCTCTTTGTAACAGCATTGGCCTGGCGCCAGCGCTGATGTTTTTCGCTGCCTGCTTCAGGCATGCGCAGTTGTTGTACCCTCAGACTATCTGGAAAATGTATGTTTAACCTGAGCAACCTCAGGCTGGCGGACGTCAAGAATGAAGTCCTGGCCGGTTTTGTTGTCGCAGTATCCATGATCCCGGAAGCCGTCGGCTTCTCCCTGGTCGGCGGGCTGTCGCCCATCGTCGGCCTGCATACCGCCTTTATTATCGGCCTGACCACGGCGCTGTTCGGCGGCAAACCCGGCATGGTATCCGGTGCGGCCGGCTCCATCGTGGTGGTGTTAATGAGCCTGTCGGCCCAGCACGGTATGGATTACGTACTGTGGGCGACCCTGCTTGCCGGCGTGATTCAAATTCTGATCGGCGTTTTCCGCCTGGGCAAATTTATTCGTCTGGTGCCGCTGCCGGCGATTCACGGCTTCGTCAACGGGTTGGCGATCGTGATTATGCTGGCTCAGCTGCATATGGTCGCCGGGCAGGGGCCGCTGATGTATGGTCTGGTGCTGCTGGCGATTTTGGTGGTGGTGTTTTTCCCGCGCCTGACCAAGGCGATCCCGTCATCGCTGGCGGCGTTGATCGTGGTGTCCGCGCTGGCGATCGGCCTGGGGCTGAATACGCTGCGGGTGGGGGATTTGGCGGATATCTCCGGCAGCCTGCCGCACTTTAGCCTGCCGATGGCGCCGTTTACGCTCGATATGCTGAAGGTGGTGCTGCCATACGCTGTGATTATCGCGCTGGTCGGTTTGATCGAGTCGCTGTTAACCATGACGGTGCTAGATGAAATGGGCAACAGCAAAGGCAACGGCAACCGGGAAAGTATTGCTCAGGGGGCAGGGAACACCCTGTGCGGGCTGTTTGGCTGTTTTGCCGGTTGTGCGATGATCGGGCAGTCGATCATTAACTTCACCTCCGGCGGCCGCAGGCGTATCTCTGCGGCGGTTGGCGCGGTGTTGCTGATTCTGTTTGTGGTCAGCCTGTCATCCTATATTGGTTATATTCCCGTTGCCGCACTGGCCGGGATTATGCTGGTGGTGTGCTATAACACCTTTGAGTGGAGTTCATTGCGTCGCTTAAAAAGAATGCCGAAAGAGGATGCCTTTATTCTGCTTACCGTTACCCTGATTACGGTATTCGCAGATTTGGCCGTGGCGGTGATCAGCGGCGTAATTATTTCGGCGTTGGTGTTTGCCTGGAAACAGGCGAAAATATCTATTCGTGATAAAAAGGAAGAAAACAACACCGTTATTTATTCTTTAGCGGGGCCGCTATTTTTTGGCTCCACCACGGATTTTGCCGAACTATTCGACCCGGCAAACGACCCTGCGCTGGTTATTTTAGATTTTGCGCAGACGAGGGTGATGGATTCCAGCGGCGTTGAGGCAATTGATAAGCTCACCGCACGCTATCTGGCCGCCGGTAAGACGGTACGTCTGCGACATCTCAGTGCCGACTGCGTCAGTTTGCTGAAACAGGCCGGTCCGTTCTGCCTCCATGAGCTTGACGACCCCACCTATCGCGTAGCGGCGGACTGATGTACCAAACCCCAATAATAAATATTATTGGGGTTTTTCCTAAGACTAGTCCATTAAAAAAATAATCATTTTCTATTTATTGCATCGCCGAAGATAAACTTTTTTGTAAAGTTTTGGATGTGATTTATGGTTGTGTGCATTGAGGGCTTGGCTATTTCAGCTTTTCATTCTTTAGGTGCCTGGGGGATATCAAGGAGGATAGGTTAAATGAATGGGATATTTATTTATATAGCGCCAGGTTTATCAATTCTATCATTACTTTCTTTTTCACTACATAGCCGTAATAGGCTGAAGAAAAAGCCCGTGCAGCGTCATTGGCTCAGAAAAAGGCGCCATTCTTTACGCCGACGTCTGGGCGTTACTCGCCTCACATCGCATTCCCGTTCGCCTCAGGCGGCAAATTGTAGTGAAGCATCATGCCTGTGCCACCTCTGTACGGCGGAAAGCAAAGTCAGGCTGCGCAGCAATCACGCAACCTGACATAGGCACTTAGCTGCCGGCTTTAAACGCGTGCAGACGGTTCATGGCCTTGGTCATGCCGTCTTTTAGCAGCACCTCGGTGCAACGCAGCGATTCATCGATGGCGTCATCGATCAGGCTCTGCTCGCTGGCCGGCGGTTTACCCAGCACGAATCCCACCACCTTGTTGCGGTCGCCCGGATGGCCGATGCCAATCCGCAGGCGATAAAAGTTCGGGTTATTCGCCATCTTGCTCTGGATATCCTTTAAACCGTTATGACCACCGTTGCTGCCGCCCAGCTTTAACTTGGCGACGCCCGGCGGCAAATCGAGTTCATCGTGGGCGACCAGGATCTCATCCGGCTGGATGCGATAGAACGACGCCATGGCCGCAACGGCTTTACCACTCAAATTCATAAAGGTGGTCGGCACCAGCAGGCGAACGTCGTTCCCGGCCAGGTTCAGACGTGCGGTATAGCCGAAGAATTTGCCTTCCTCTTTCAGCGGCTGGTTATGGCGTTGCGCCAGTTGATCTACATACCAGGCGCCGGCATTGTGGCGCGTCTGCGCATATTCGGCGCCAGGGTTGGCCAGGCCGACAATCAATTTGATACTGCTCACGGAGAGATTCACTCTGCTCAAAATAATGGAAAGGGCATTAGTCTACCTTCCGCGGCGCCGAATGACAAAACGCGTCGCATCCGGCGGTAAATGGCAGCTCATTACTTGCAAAAGTTAATAATGCAGATGGGTTATAGTTCAGGTTTAGAGGGATCTGCCGCTGCTAAAGTAAAGAATTGTCAGTATTAATTGCACATCTGTGATCGCCAGCGCAATACCCTTGCTGCGGGAGTGTCTATAATTAATTCATCAAAGGGAGTTAACAATTACTTATTCATCCCGCTGGCATTTAGCGCTATGGAGGTGACATATGAAACGTAAAAACGCGGATGTGATTGGTAACGTTCTGATGGGGCTTGGGCTGTTGGTGATGATTGGCGGCGTTGGCTATTCCATTGTCGCCGAGGTTTCGCAGTTCAATTTGCCGCAGTTCTTCTCTCACGGGGCGATATTCAGCATATTTATTGGCGCCCTGTTGTGGCTGGCCGGCGCGCGTATCGGCGGACGCGAACAGGTTGCGGATCGCTACTGGTGGGTAAAACACTTTGACAAGCGTTGCCGCAATAGCCAGCACCACCATTCATCGCATTAGTCATTACGTTGAGGAGACCGGTTGACCGCAAGGCGTGGTGACGCGTAATCAGGTTTGACGCTATGAACGCTTTAACATAGAAAACCCGTTGTTGCTGACGCTTCAACGGGTTTTTCTTTTACTGCGTCTGGCAAACTCTACATCGGCGCGGGCTGTCCGCGCCGATGGCGAATTAATGCTCGAACATCGCAGAGATTGACTCTTCATTGCTGATGCGGCGGATGGCTTCTGCCATCATGCCGGACAGCGTCAGAGTACGTACGTTTTTCAGTGCCTTGATTTCTGGCGACAGCGGGATGGTGTCGCAGACGATCACTTCATCAATCACGGAGTTCTTGATGTTGTCCACGGCGTTGCCGGAGAAGATCGGGTGCGTCGCGTAGGCGAATACGCGCTTGGCACCGCGCTCTTTCAGAGCTTCTGCCGCTTTACACAAGGTGCCGCCGGTATCGATCATGTCATCGACCAGGATGCAGTCGCGGCCGGCAACGTCACCGATGATGTGCATGACCTGAGAAACGTTGGCGCGTGGACGACGTTTATCAATAATGGCCATATCGGTATCGTTGAGCAGCTTGGCGATTGCACGGGCGCGTACCACGCCGCCGATATCCGGAGAAACGACGATCGGGTTTTCCAGGTTCTGCTGCAGCATATCTTCCAGCAGAATCGGGCTGCCGAACACGTTATCAACCGGCACGTCGAAGAAGCCTTGGATCTGTTCAGCATGCAAATCCACGGTCAGCACGCGGTCAACCCCGACGCTGGACAGGAAGTCGGCAACCACTTTGGCGGTGATTGGCACACGCGCCGAGCGTACGCGACGGTCCTGACGGGCATAGCCGAAGTAGGGGATAACGGCGGTGATGCGGCCTGCAGAAGCGCGCCGCAGGGCATCGACCATCACAACCAGTTCCATCAGGTTGTCATTGGTGGGTGCGCAGGTGGACTGGATGATGAAAATATCACCGCCGCGTACATTTTCGTTGATTTGCACGCTCACTTCGCCGTCGCTAAAACGACCTACAGCGGCGTCACCAAGGCTGGTGTACAAACGGTTGGCAATACGTTGTGCTAGTTCCGGGGTGGCGTTACCAGCAAAAAGCTTCATATCAGGCACGAGAAGAACCTCAGGCTTGCGTCCAGAGAAGATGCTATTGACGGCCGGCCAGCCTCAAGGGGCTGTTGAGCATGGCTGCCGCAATAGACATACGGGTATGTAAAACTTATGAGGCGTAGTAGCGCAGGGATACAGGGCCGAATAATACGGGCCCTGCGCAACGAAACGTCGAGCTACGACTCAAATTTGCCCGGAACGGGTACGATGTAGTGGTGAAATGTTAACGCCACGCGCTACAAAACCACGCAACCACGCCGGGGCTTGATTTAACACCTGGCGGGCTTCGGGCTCGGTGTTGAACTCTGCAAACACACAAGCACCTGTGCCGGTCAGGCGTGACGGCGCGTATTGTAACAGCCAAGAAAGAAGCTGTTCAACCTCGCGAAAACGTTTTCTTGCGATCGGTTCGCAATCATTGGCGTATGGCAATTGCAACAGTTCATTTAACGGCCGCACCGGCGTGTCGCGTTTCAGTTCGGCGTCGCCGAAAATCAGCGGCGTGGGAATGCTGACGCCGGGGTGGGCGACCAGGTACCACTTTTCCTGCGGGTCGGCGGGCTGCAGCCGTTCACCGATGCCCTCGGCGAATGCGGCGTGGCCGCGTACAAAAACCGGTACATCCGCGCCGAGGCTCAGCCCCAGTTCGGCCAGTTGCTCATCGCTGAGGCCGCACTGCCACAGGCTGTTCAGCGCCACCAGCACCGTCGCCGCGTTTGACGAACCGCCGCCCAGACCGCCGCCCATCGGCAGCACTTTCTCTATACGGATGTCGGCGCCGCGCGGCGGCGTGGCGATCTGCCGTTCATCGCAGTAGCGCTGCAGCAGGCGCGCGGCGCGCACGATCAGATTGTGTTCATCCTCTACGCCGTCCACCGGCGTCAGCAGGCGGATCTGCCCGTCCTGACGCGGGATGATGGTCAGCGTGTCGCCGTAATCGAGAAACTGAAACAGCGTCTGCAGCTGGTGGTAGCCGTCTGCGCGACGGCCGGTGATATATAAAAACAGGTTTAACTTTGCCGGCGAGGGCCACTGCTGAATCATTTGAGCGTCCAGTTATCCATTTTCAGCTTGATGCGTTGGTCGCCCTGTTGCAGTTCCAGACGGCTTGGCAGCTGGGGCTGAGTATCGCTGTTATAGTCCTGATAGCTGACTTTCCAGCTCAGGCCCTCCTGCTGGTAATTCAGTTTGCTCAGGCGGTAGCGGTCATCCAGGGTAAAATCGGTGGCTTCCCCGGGCAGGCCGAGCATCCACTGGCGCAGATTGTTCATCGGGATCGCCATGCCGGTCATCTTGCGGATCATCTCCTCGGCGTTATCACTGACGTAGCGCTTGCCCTGATTATCGGTCAGCTGCACCACGTTTTTCTGCACGTTCAGCTCCAGCTCGGTGCTGCCGAGCGGGTTGGTCAGCAGCAGACGGTAGCGATCCGCCGAATATTGCTGCCAGAAGAAGCGGGCATAGACCTTTTTGCTGTCGGACAGGTAGGCGAAAGCGCCGCGGGTCTGATACTGGTTCAGCTGCTGCACCGCCTGCTCATGGGCGCGCCATTCGGGAGACGTCGGGCTGGTGGCCGGGCCGGTCGGCCGGGTAGTGGTACAGGCCGCCAGCACCAGGCTGGCCAGCGGGATAAGGCGTAGCAAACTGACTTTGCGGATAGGCATAACGATTTATTGTCCTTTTGTCCTGGCGGGCTGACGTTACGTCACCCATTTTTGCCACCACGCTAACGGCACGGGCGCGCAGCGTCAATACTCTGCTGCAGCGCGTCCGGGTCAGAGCGGACGGATGCTCATAGTGTACGCGGAGATGGGCGGAAGGATGTAGCAAGAAGATGAAAAATGCGGTTTTTTCTTAGAAACGGGGCGCCGCGCCGACAAGGCGGGCGCCCGTACGATCAGAAGTCGTAACGCAGACGTACGACGGTCATATCGCCAAGGTTGTCGGTGCTGGAGGTGAACACGTGCTCCACATCGGTACGGAAGCCGTAGTCGAACTGGAAGGTGATGCCCAGGCCGTTATCGATACGCTGATAGTTGCGGCCGCTGACGTATTCCAGGCGATCGCCCATCACGTAAGGGGTGACGGATTTCAGCGCATACTGACCCACCGGTGCGGTGTAGCCGGCGTAGTATTCAATACCCCAGGCGTCGCCGGCGAAGTAATTGTGCACGTCGGTCTGCTTGGTGGTCAGGAAGTTATTGTACCAGCCGCCGCCGAAGCTGAAGGTCCAGTTGTCAGGCTTCCAGCTCAGCGCAGTGCCCAGAATGTTCTGGTCGTAGGTTTTGCTGTCGCCGCCGGTCGGGTCACGCATTTCCGCCCGGGTGTAGTTCCACGCGGTGCCCCAGGTCAGATCGCGGGTCAGGTGGTAATCGACGCCCAGTGAGCCGCCGCCTTTACGCTTGTAGCGCAGGCCGTTGCCCGGCAGGTAGTCGCTGTCGTTGAACAGGTAAGAGGCGTATACGTCGGCATCGCCGAAGGTCTGCTTGTATTTCAGCATCTTGCGGGAACGGTAAGAACCGTCGTAGTCGCCGTTGATGCCGTTGCCCGGCGCCTGGGCCAGCATGTCGTAGTCCCAGATATCGGTTTTCGCGCCGACGACATCATAATAAACGCTGTTTTGCTGGCCGAAGGTCAGCTGGCCCCAGGTCTTGCTCTTCAGACCGGTGTACAGCATACGGCGGCTGGTGTTGTTGGCGCCGTCGGCGTAGTGGTTGTCCCAGTCGAACAGGGCCGGGATGTTGACGCCCAGTTCGTAGTAGCTGATCCAGCTGATGTCGTCGAACAGGTAGTAGTCAGCGGCAAAGCGGAAGCGGGTGCCGCCGTCGAAACCGTTGCGTTTGTAAGAGCCTTTATCGCCGTCGCCGGTCATCATATTGAACTGCGGACGGATGCTGCCGCCGACGGTAAAGTTGAGACGGCTCAGCGGATCGCCGGCCTGCGGATCCTGCTTCAGTAAGGTGATTTCCGCCTGGGCGGCAAAGGCGCTGCAGCCGGCGATCAGGCCAACGGCCACGCCGCGGGCTAAACGACTCATTTTATGTGCCATATCCATACCTGCTTTTTATATTTATACAATTTTTAATTCCGACGAATGGCACGTATCGATGCGCAAACCATCCGCGGCGTCTTTTATAATGCATTATCGTTTCGTGAGCCGATGATATCCGGGCAGAAGCGATAAACCGCTATTATTCGCTATGTACGAATTTATACGGCGCGGAATTATGCGAACAGCCGGACAGAAATTCAATAATAACAGTTGGGAAGGTTGCCAATGGTTATAATCATAACCAACTATTGATTAACGTCCGTACAGATTCAGCGACAGAGAGCTTTGGCGCGGCGAATTTTATCTGGCCGGCAAAAAGCGCTAAACTAGGCATAACTTGCGATCGTTACCTGATGTCATCGGCCAGCGGCGTCGATTCTTTAGTTTTGATCGCCATTATAAATTAATGGTTTGTTTTTAAGCGGTTGTTTGATGTGTAGCGGCGATGGCAGCGATTGGGCGTAAGATGCGCTTGTTGCTTTTATTGATGCCGCGCATCAAGTAGAATGCCGTCAACGAAACCCGTACCAACATAAGTATTACTTGAAGCAATGACCCTGCTTGCCTTAGGCATTAATCATAAAACCGCTCCGGTTGCTTTGCGGGAAAAAGTCACCTTTTCTCCAGAAAGCATTGACCAGGCGCTCAATAGTCTGCTCCAGCAGCCGCTGGTGCAGGGCGGAGTCGTGCTGTCCACCTGCAACCGCACCGAGCTGTACCTCAGCGTGGAGCAGCAGGAGCATATTCACGAGCAGCTGGTGAGCTGGCTGTGTGAATACCATCAGCTCAGTCCGGAAGAGGTGAAAAAGAGCCTGTACTGGCATCATGACAATGATGCGGTCAGCCACCTGATGCGCGTTGCCAGCGGCCTGGATTCACTGGTGCTGGGCGAGCCGCAGATCCTTGGCCAGGTGAAAAAAGCCTTTGCCGAATCCCAGCGCGAGCAATCGCTGTCCGGTGAGCTGGAGCGCCTGTTCCAAAAATCCTTCTCCGTCGCCAAGCGCGTGCGTACCGAAACCGAGATCGGCGCCAGCGCCGTTTCCGTGGCGTTTGCCGCCTGTACGCTGGCGCGGCAGATTTTTGAATCGCTGGCGGATTTGAACGTGCTGTTGGTGGGGGCGGGTGAAACCATCGAACTGGTGGCGCGCCATCTGCGCGAACATCAGGTCAAGCATATGATTATCGCCAACCGCACCCGTGAACGCGCGCAGCTGCTGGCGGATGAAGTCGGGGCCGAGGTGATTACGCTGCCGGAAATCGACGCGCGCCTGGCCGATGCCGATATCATTATCAGTTCCACGGCCAGCCCTCTGCCGATCATCGGCAAGGGCATGGTTGAGCGGGCGCTGAAAGCGCGCCGCAACCAGCCGATGCTGCTGGTGGATATCGCCGTTCCGCGCGATATCGAACCCGAGGTCGGCAAGCTGGCGAACGCCTATCTGTACAGCGTTGACGACCTGCACGCGATTATCCAGAACAACCTGGCGCAGCGTAAGGCGGCGGCGGTGCAGGCGGAGTCCATCGTTCAGCAGGAAAGCACCAATTTTATGGCCTGGCTGCGCTCGCAGGGTGCGGTGGAGACCATCCGCGACTACCGCTCGCAGGCCGATCAAATCCGCAGTGAAATGGAAGCCAAAGCGTTGGCCGCCATTGCGCAGGGGGCCAACGTGGAGCAGGTCATCCATAAATTGGCTCACAACCTGACCAATCGTCTTATTCATGCCCCTACCAAATCCCTTCAGCAGGCTGCCGGCGACGGCGATGTGGAGCGGTTACAAATATTACGCGACAGCCTCGGGCTGGATCAGCACTAGTTTCTCTCTATTTACAGGGTTTAAAACCACGCATGAAGCCTTCTATTGTTGCCAAACTGGAAGCGTTACAAGAGCGCCATGAAGAAGTGCAGGCGCTGCTCGGCGATGCCGGCGTTATTGCCGATCAGGACCGGTTCCGGGCGCTGTCGCGCGAATATGCGCAGCTGACCGATGTCAGCAACTGCTTCCTGCAGTGGCGTCAGGTGCAAGACGATCTTGCGACCGCCGAGATGATGCTGGAAGACCCGGAAATGCGCGAAATGGCGCAGGAAGAGATCAAACAGGCCAAAACGGTGACCGACGAGCTGGAGCAGCAGCTGCAGCTGTTGCTGCTGCCGAAAGATCCCGACGATGAGCGCAGCTGCTTCCTTGAAGTGCGCGCCGGCACCGGCGGTGACGAGGC
Organism: Serratia rubidaea; assembly: GCF_016026735.1. NCBI lineage: Bacteria > Pseudomonadati > Pseudomonadota > Gammaproteobacteria > Enterobacterales > Yersiniaceae > Serratia > Serratia rubidaea. The sequence goes on along the minus strand of NZ_CP065640.1, from coordinate 4,298,293 downwards.
GGCGCTGTTCGCCGGCGATCTGTTCCGCATGTACAGCCGCTATGCCGAGGCGCGCCGCTGGCGGGTCGAGGTGATGAGCGCCAACGAAGGCGAGCATGGCGGTTATAAAGAAGTGATCGCCAAAGTCTCGGGCGAGGGCGTGTACGGCCTGCTGAAGTTTGAGTCGGGCGGCCACCGCGTGCAGCGCGTGCCGGAGACCGAATCCCAGGGGCGCATTCACACCTCGGCCTGCACCGTCGCGGTGATGCCGGAGGTGCCGGAAGCTGAACTGCCGGATATCAACCCCGCCGATCTGAAAATCGACACCTTCCGCTCCTCCGGGGCCGGCGGCCAGCACGTTAACACCACCGACTCGGCGATTCGTATTACCCACCTGCCGACCGGCATCGTGGTGGAGTGCCAGGACGAACGTTCACAGCATAAGAACAAAGCGAAAGCGATGTCGGTGCTGGGCGCACGCATCCGCGCCGCCGAAGTGGCCAAGCGCCAGCAGGAAGAGGCGTCAACCCGTCGCAACCTGCTGGGCAGCGGCGACCGTTCCGACCGTAACCGCACCTATAATTTCCCGCAGGGCCGCGTGACCGACCACCGCATTAACCTGACGCTCTATCGTCTGGACGAGGTGATGGAAGGGAAGCTGGATATGCTGATCCAGCCGATCGTGCAGGAATATCAGGCGGACCAGCTGGCTGCGTTGTCCGCCGAGCAAGAGTGATGGATTATCAAGGCTGGCTGAAGGCCGCCGCCGCGCGGCTGACGGAGAGCGACAGCGCCCGGCGGGATGCGGAAATCCTGCTGGGCTTTGTCACCGGTCGCGCCAGAACCTATCTGCTGGCGTTTGGCGAGCGCAGCCTGACCGCGCAGGAGATCGCGCAGCTGGAGGCGTTGCTGACGCGCCGGGTGCGCGGCGAACCGATTGCCTATCTGGTGGGCGAGCGCGAATTCTGGTCGCTGCCGCTGTCTGTTTCCCCCGCAACCCTGATCCCACGGCCGGACACCGAGTGTCTGGTCGAACAGGCGTTAGCGCGCCTGCCTGCAGGCGGCTGCGCCATTCTCGACCTGGGAACCGGCACCGGCGCCATTGCGTTGGCGCTGGCCAGCGAACGTCCTGATTGCACGGTAACCGGCGTGGATTTCCAGCCCGAAGCGGTGGCGCTGGCGCGCCATAATGCGCAAAAATTGGCGATTGCCAATGCGCAGTTCGTTCAGGGCAGTTGGTTTACGCCGCTGGCCGGACAGCGCTTCCAGCTGATTGCCAGTAACCCACCCTATATTGACGCCGCCGATCCGCACCTGTCGCAGGGGGATGTCCGCTTTGAACCGGACAGCGCGCTGGTGGCTGAAGAAAACGGCCTGGCAGACCTGCGTACCATCGTGCGTCAGGCGCCGGCGCACCTGTTGCCGCGCGGCTGGCTGCTGCTGGAACACGGCTGGCAACAGGCGGCCAGCGTGCGTGAGCTGCTGGCCGAGGCGGGCTTTAGCGCCGTGGAGAGCTGCCGCGACTATGGCGGCAATGAACGCGTAACGCTGGGGCAGTATCTGCCGGCGCAAGAATAATCACTGGAAACAAAAGGGAACGATTATGGCCGCCTACGCCGCGTTAAAAAATTTGCATCTGCTGACGGTAACCATCAGTATTGTTTTGTTTGTATTGCGTTTTTTCTGGAAATGGCGTAATTCGGCGATGATGAGCCGGCGCTGGGTAAAAATAGCGCCGCATATTAATGACACCGTGCTGTTTCTGAGCGGCATTGCGCTGGTGGTCACGCTCCAGCTTTATCCGCTGCTGGGTATGGACTCCTGGCTGACCGAGAAGCTGTTTGGCGTTATTATCTACATCCTGCTTGGCTACGTTGCGCTGAGCAAGAACGTCCGCAGCGCGGGGTTACGCACGTCGGCATTTATTCTGGCTTTAGGCTGCCTTTACCTGATTATTAAACTTGCCACGACGAAGATACCGTTTCTGATGGGATACCTATGAGTAGCATTGCTGATTTCGAATTTAATTCCTCACCGCTGAGCGCAGGCGTCATCCTGGTGTCTCAGCGCGTGCGGCGCGATTTTCCCGCCGCCGACGTGGCGCGCCAGCTGCAGCGATTGTCGGAAGAAGCGCGGGCGGCGGTGCCGGACGACCTCAGCCAGGAACAGCAATTAGAAGCACTCATTGAGCTGTTTTACCACACCTGGGGATTTGGCGGGGCGAGCGGTGTTTATCGCCTTTCCGACGCCATCTGGCTCGATAAGGTGCTGGAAGGCCGTCAGGGTACGCCGGTATCGCTGGGCACCATCTTTTTGCACATCGCTCATCAGCTCGGTTTACCGCTGATGCCGGTTATTTTCCCGACCCAGTTGATCCTGCGGGCCGACTGGATGGATGATGAGATGTGGCTGATCAATCCGCTTAACGGCGAAACGCTGAGTGAGCATACGCTGGAGGCCTGGATTAAAGGTAATCTGGGGCTGTCCGCCGATCTGGAAGATGACGATCTGGACGAAGCGGAAAATAATATGGTGGTGCGCAAGATGCTGGATACGCTGAAGGCCGCCCTGATGGAAGAGAAGCAGATGGAAATGGCGCTGCGCGCCAGCGAAACGGTGCTGTGTTTTGACCCGGACGATCCCTATGAGATTCGTGACCGTGGTCTGATTTATGCGCAGCTGGACTGCAACCACGTGGCGATTTCCGACCTCAACTATTTTATCGAGCAGTGTCCGGAAGATCCGGTCAGCGAAGTGATCAAAGTACAGATCCACGCGATCGAACCCAAACAGGTGACGCTGCACTAATTTTGGCGACTTACCCTCAATAAAGGCGAAAGCATGAAACAGAAAGTGATTAGCATTGGCGACATCAACGTAGCGAACGACCTGCCGTTTGTGCTGTTCGGTGGTATGAACGTGCTTGAATCGCGCGATTTGGCGATGCGCATCTGCGAACACTACGTCACGGTGACGCAAAAGCTGGGTATCCCTTATGTCTTCAAGGCCTCGTTTGATAAGGCCAACCGCTCTTCCATTCACTCTTACCGCGGGCCGGGCCTGGAAGAGGGGATGCGTATTTTTGAAGAGCTGAAGCAGACCTTCGGCGTGAAAACCATTACCGACGTGCATGAGGCCGCCCAGGCGCAGCCGGTGGCGGAAGTGGTGGATGTGATCCAGCTGCCTGCGTTTCTGGCGCGTCAGACCGACCTGGTGGAAGCGATGGCGAAAACCGGCGCGGTGATCAACGTTAAAAAGCCGCAGTTCGTCAGCCCGGGCCAGATGGGCAACATCGTGGAAAAATTCAAAGAGGGCGGCAACGACCAGGTCATTCTGTGCGATCGCGGCAGCAACTTTGGCTATGACAACCTGGTGGTCGACATGCTGGGCATCAACGTGATGAAAAATGCCACCGGCGGTCATCCGGTGATTTTCGACGTGACCCATGCGTTGCAGACCCGTGACCCGTTTGGCGCGGCCTCCGGCGGCCGTCGCGCTCAGGTTACCGAGCTGGCGCGCGCCGGGATGGCGGTGGGCTTGGCCGGGCTGTTTATTGAGGCGCACCCGGATCCGAACAACGCGAAGTGCGACGGCCCGTCGGCCCTGCCGCTGGATAAACTGGAGCCGTTCCTGGTACAGATGAAAGCGATCGACGATCTGGTGAAAAGCTTCCCGGAACTCGATACCAGCAACTGATTTTCAGCTGCCTGAATGGAAAAAGCCCGACATGACGTCGGGCTTTTTTATTGCTGCCGTTGAGCCGGCTTCAGACCGCTGCCAAATGAGCAGGCTGAGTGATACCTGCCAATCCTGTCGCGGGTTCCGGCAGGGGAATAGTTTTTAGGTCGCTGATGTTAAAACCTGCAGCTGATTTTCCCGGTAAATACAGATTCGGGTGTTGACCTTTAGCGCGCATCACGGGCTGCCGAACAAGGAACCTGAGCCAGGGGCAACCGGACAGGGATGTCCGGTTGAGGCGGCACAGGCAGGGAAGCCTGTAGAGTCGACCCGCCCGGCGACGGTGACGCAGAGAGGGCACCCGCGTAGCGGGCAGAACGTGCTTAAGCGCGGGCGCGGGTGAAGGGGCCGCGCCTACGGCCCCTTCAATTGCCGTTCTCCGTTATCGCAGAGAAGTACCGCACGTGTACGGCAATTCTAATTATTCAGTGCCAACAGAGGCTATACCCTGAACGAGAGTCTGGAATAGGACGGTGAGGGAGGGATGCATTCGCTGCGCTCACCCTGCGGGCAGCCTTCGGCTGTGCAAAACGCTGCCGCGTTTTGTCGAACCCTGTCGAGGGTTCTCACCCTCCCGGAGCGGGGAATATAAAGCAAAAAAGCCTGAACGTGAGTTCAGGCTTTCTCTTTGAATATGGCGGTGAGGGAGGGATTCGAACCCTCGATACACTTTCGCGTATACACACTTTCCAGGCGTGCTCCTTCAGCCACTCGGACACCTCACCATATTGTCGTTGCGCTGAATGCGTCAGGGCAACGGGGCGCTACTATAGGGAGTGAGAGCAGATGGGTCAAGCTTATTTTTTTGGTTTCGTAACGGGTGGTTAAGTTGTGTTCTCTTTGGCTGAAACTCCGACAAAGTTATTAGGGATTACCGTCTGGCGATAATTTTTAGCATTCCCCATCGAGGATGCTTATCCTCCCGGCGCGGGAATATAAAGCAAAAAAGCCTGAACGTGAGCTCAGGCTTTCTTTTGGAATAGGACGGTGAGGGAGGGATGCATTCGCTGCGACTGCGCATTAGGGAAATAGTTTTAACTCGTTGACGTTAAAGCCGTAGCTGATTTTCCCGGTAAATACAGATTCGGGTGTTGACCTTTAGCGCGCATCACGGGCTGCCGAACAAGGAACCTGAGCCAGGGGCAACCGGACAAGGATGTCCGGTTGAGGCGGCACAGGCAGGGAAGCCTGTAGAGCCGACCCGCCCGGCGACGGTGACGCAGAGAGGGCACCCGCGTAGCGGGCAGAACGTGCTTAAGCGCGGGCGCGGGTGAAGGGGCCGCGCCTACGGCCCCTTCAATTGCCGTTCTCCGTTATCGCAGAGAAGTACCGCACGTGTACGGCAATTCTAATTATTCAGTGCCAACAGAGGCTATACCCTGAACGAGAGTCTGGAATAGGACGGTGAGGGAGGGATGCATTCGCTACGCTCACCCTGCGGGCAGCCTTCGGCTGTGCAAAACGCTGCGCGTTTTGTCGAACCCTGTCGAGGGTTCTCACCCTCCCGGTGCGGGGAATATAAAGCAAAAAAGCCTGAACGTAAGTTCAGGCTTTCTTTTGGAATATGGCGGTGAGGGAGGGATTCGAACCCTCGATACACTTTCGCGTATACACACTTTCCAGGCGTGCTCCTTCAGCCACTCGGACACCTCACCATATTGTCTGTCGTCAGCGCCTTGCGTTGTCGACGGGCGCTAATGTAGGAGAAACTGATCCCAGCGTCAACACTCTTTTTACGCTTTCCGTCCGTTTAGCCAAACTTACAGCAATTTGCTGATTTCACGCGCAATAATCAGCTATTTATTCTTCACCTGCATGCAGAACGTGGCTGATAAGGTGTTGATAAATGCTGGTGGTATATTATTTGAGCGCTCAGTGTATCTGTAGATTAATATTCCACCAGTTCGCACCGATGCTTTGCCGATGTATTCATTAATACTGGATTATTAGTCAAATATGCCGCTAAATGGAATGGCGAGCGTACGGAGATTTTTGCAAGGAAATACCCACCGCCGTGACGCTTGCCGCGCGATTTATGCCGATTTCACCGGTTGCACCGGCTCTTTACCGAGCGCGGCGCCGGCGTAGGGCAAAGAGCGCAGACAGGGATAAAACCATCAAATAATAATGCGGTAGAGGTTTGCTTTGACTGACTCGGAATCCACACTGGCGGCGCCGTCGCGCTATGCCACCCCCTCCGGCGCGGGAGCGCTGTTCTTTATTCAAATCTTCGCCACGCTGGGCTTTGCCGTGCTGTACTCCACGCTGGTGCTGTATGCCACCAAGCGTCTGGGGTTCAGCGAAAGCAGCGCCAACGCCATGATGGGCGTATTCGGCGCCTTTAACTATGGCCTGCACCTGTTTGGCGGCTACCTGGGCGGGCGCTATCTCAGCAACCGCAACCTGTTTGTCCTGGGTATGGTGCTGCAGGTGGCGGGATGTGCGCTGATTGCGCTGGCCGGCGTCTGGGGGCTGTATTGGGGGCTGGCGATGTTCCTCACCGGCAGCGGGCTGAACGTCACCTGCATTAATATGATGCTGACGCAGCGGTTTAAACCCGAGGACGACCGGCGCGAGTCGGCATTCTTGTGGAACTACGCCGCGATGAACCTGGGCTTTTTTGTCGGTTTCAGCGCCGCCGGTTATTTCCAACTGACGGAAAATTACCGCGCGCTGTTCCTGTTCGCCACGTTGGGGAACGCCGGGGCGATTATCGTGGCGGCTCTACGCTGGCGCGTGCTGGGCGATCTCAACACCCCGTTGCTCAATGCGACGCCGGCGCAGTATCGTCGGCGCCTGCTGGCCGGCCTGGCGGTTCTGGTGATTCTGGTGCCGGTGATTCGGCTGATGCTGACCCATGCCGAGTTCAGCGGCTACTTTGTGATTGGCGTGGGGTGCGCCGTTTTCCTGCTGCTGTGCCTGATTACCCTGCGTCACCATCCGCATGATGAACGCCGGCGGATGAGCGCCTACCTGATTCTGGCTCTGGGATCGCTGGTGTTCTGGATGCTGTATCAGCTGGCGCCGATGGGGCTGATGCTGTTTTCTGAACACAATATCAACCTGAACCCGTATGGCATTCATGTTGCTCCGCAGTGGATCCAGAATATCAACACGCTGGTGATCGTCATCGGCGGCCCGCTGCTGGCCTGGTGGTTTAACCGCCTGCGCGCCCGCGGCTGCAATATTGATATTCCCCTGCAGTTTTCCGGCTCGCTGTTCTGTATGGGGCTGGGGATGCTGGTGTTACCGCTGGGCATCAGCCTGGCGGGCGGCGACGGACTGGTGGCGTTTAAATGGATCGTTATCAGCTATGTGCTGCAGAGCATCGGCGAATTGCTGATCTCGCCCATCGGTTACGCGATGATCGGCAAGCTGGCGCCGGCGCGCTATCAGGGCGTGATGATGGGGTGCTGGATGATGGTGACCGGCGTCGGTTCGGTGCTGGCGGGTTATGTGTCCGGTCTGATGCCGGAAAACAGCGGCAGCACGCCGTTGCTGACCAATCCCGGCTATAGCCATATCTTCAGCCTGCTGGGCTGGGGAGCGGCCGGCGTAGGCGTGGCGCTGTTGATTCTGATCCCGCTGCTGCGCCGCCTGATCCAGCGCGCCTAAAGGCGCAGCGATGCTTTTCTGCGTGAAACAGCCCCACTGGTCGGGGCTGTTTTTATTTGTCGGTTTTACTCTTGCATCTTCTGCCGATTCGCGGAACCCTGAGGGGACAATAACAGCAAACCTGCAGGAGCCTCTCTTTTCATGAACATCATGTTTTACCATCCTACGTTTAATGCACAACAGTGGCAGGCCGGCATGCAACAGCGTTTACCCGGTTCGACGCTGCGTATCTGGCAGCCGGGGGACGACCGCCCGGCGGACTACGCGCTGGTCTGGCTGCCGCCGTATGAGATGCTGGCCGGGCGCCATCAGCTGAAAGGCGTGTTCGCGCTGGGGGCCGGCGTTGACGCCATTTTACAGCAGGAGAGACAGCGTCCCGGCACCTTGCCGTCCGGCGTGCCGCTGCTGCGGCTGGAAGATACCGGCATGGCGCAGCAGATGCAGGAGTATGCCCTGAGCTATGTCCTGCGTTATTTCCGCCGTTTCGACGAGTACCAGCAGCAGCAACAGCAAGGGCTGTGGCAGCCGTTGGAGCCGCATCAGCTGCAGGATTTCACCATCGGCATTCTTGGCGCCGGCGTCCTGGGCAAAGCGGTGGCGCAAAAGCTGGTGGATTTTGGCTTTAACGTACGCTGCTGGAGCCGCAGCGCCAAGCAGATTGACGGCGTGAGCAGTTTTGCCGGTGAGGCGCAGCGGCCGGCATTTCTGGACGGCGTCAAGCTGCTGATTAACCTGCTGCCCAACACGCCGGAAACGCAGGGGATCCTCAACGGTGAGATGTTTGCCCATTTAGCGCCGCAGGCGTACCTGATCAACCTGGCGCGCGGCGCGCATCTGGTAGAGGACGATCTGCTGGCGGCGCTGGAACAGGGGCAGATAAAAGCGGCGACGCTGGATGTCTTTGTGCAGGAGCCGCTGCCGCCGGCGCACGCCTTCTGGCGTCACCCGGCGGTGACGATGACGCCGCACATCGCCGCGATTACCCTGCCTGAACAGGCGATGGACCGGGTGGCCCAGAATATTTTAGCGCTTGAGGCCGGAGAGGCGCCGACGGGGATTGTGGATATTCACAGAGGTTATTAATGAGCCGGTTAACTGCTATGCTAAAGCGAAACTGCGTCAGCCGTTTGCGCATGGCGGCTGACCCAAGAATAAGGAGAAGCAATGTACCCCGTTGATTTGCACATGCATACCGTTGCCAGCACCCACGCTTACAGCACGCTGCATGATTATGTCGCCGAAGCCAAGCAGAAGGGCATTCAGCTGTTTGCCATTACCGACCACGGCCCGGACATGGCCGATGCGCCGCACTACTGGCACTTTATGAACATGCGCGTCTGGCCGCGTCTGGTGGACGGCGTCGCCATTTTGCGCGGCATCGAGGCCAATATTAAGAACCTGAACGGTGATATTGACTGCACCGGCCCGATGCTGGACGCCATCGATGTGATTATTGCCGGTTTCCACGAGCCGGTGTTTGCGCCGCAGGATCGCGCCGCCCATACCGAGGCGATGATCGCCGCCATGGCGCAGGGCGACGTGCATATTATCAGTCACCCGGGTAACCCGCGTTATCCGATTGATATTCCGGCGGTTGCCGCCGCCGCCGCGCGTTACAACGTCGCGCTTGAGCTGAATAACTCGTCGTTTACCCATTCACGTAAGGGCAGCGAAGCCAACTGTCGGGCGATCGCCGCCGCGGTGCGTGACGCCGGTGGCTGGCTGGCGCTGGGGTCAGATTCGCATATTGCCTTCTCACTGGGCGGTTTTGAGCACTGTGAACGCATCCTGGCCGAAGTAGAGTTTCCGCAGGAGCGCATCCTCAACGTCAGCCCGCGTCGTTTGCTGAATTTTCTTGAGCAACGCGGTAAACCAGCGATTGCGGAACTGGCCGATCTGTGACATCGTCACGGCAAAATTTCGCCTTTGTATAGGATGTCATCATGAATGAGTTTTCCATCGTCTGCCGCGTGCTGGGGACGCTGTTTTACCGTCAACCGCAGGACCCGCTGCTGGTGCCGTTGTTTAGCCTGATTAAAGAGGGCAAACTGCAGCAGCACTGGCCGCTGGAGCAGGATGAGCTGCTGCAGCGTCTGCAGCAGGGCTGCGAGCCGCACCTGCTGGCAGCCGACTTCAACGCGCTGTTCGTCGGCAGCGAATGCAGCGTATCGCCGCTGCGTTCAAGCTATGTCGAGGGCGCGACGGAAAGCGAAGTGCGCAGCTTCCTGCAGCAGCGCGGCATGCCGCTTGGCGAGGCGTCGGCGGATCACTTCGGCTCGCTGTTGCTGGCGGCGTCCTGGTTGGAAGATCAGTCGCAGGAAGATGAAGCGCAGGCGCAAATCACGCTGTTTGACGATTATCTGCTGCCGTGGTGCGGACGCTTCCTCGGTAAGGTTGAAGCCCATGCGACCAGCGGTTTTTACCGCACGTTAGCGGCGATTACCCGCGACGCGCTGCAGGCGATGCGTGATGAACTGGCGGAGTATGAAGAGCAGGACGGTTCTGACGACGAACAGCCATAAACCATGTCGGGCGCAGCGGGCGCTGCGCCTTGATACGGTGAATTAATCGGTAAACGGAATCACCAGTTCACCCGGCTTCACTTCCAGCCCTTTGGCCAGTTTGCGCGCCATGGCTTCGGTTTTACTCTTGTCCGGGTTCAGCACGTAGGCCGGCTTCTGGTTGAAGTAGCTTTTCAGCGACTGGTCCAGATAAGGCGAAATCGCCTTCATCACGGTATTCATTTTTTCCGGCTGTACTTTATAGTCGGTCAGTTCCATATCCTTGAGGAAAATGGCCCCTTTTTCGCGGTCATAGGTCGGCTGCGCCTTCAGCGTCAGCTGCATGTCCGCCTGCTGCGGCCCCAGGATCGAGGTGATGTCCACTTTGGCGTTGCCGGAAAGGGTAACCTTGCCCGGTTCGCTGCGGCCGATCTGGCTCTGCAGCTGCGTCAGCACGATATGCGCATCCACCAATCCCGGCACGCCGATTTGTTTCTGGTAATCATTGTGTTTTTGCAGGTAGTCATTAACTTCCTGTTCGCTGAGCGTGTACTGGGTCAGCTTGTTGCAGCCGGCCAAAGCACCGACAAACATCAGGGCGGCTGCGCCCATAACCATCTTTTTCATACGTGCCTCATAACTACTGCTAATAAAAAATGCTGATAATGAATTGATTATCATTATAAACATGCGCATATCCGTAACCCAAGCGATAAACCCTGCGCGCGTTGATAGTGCGCGGGAATCGCCGGGACGCCTATCGGATAACGCCGAATCTCCCGCGGCTCAACGCCGCAGCCGCAGCGCCAGCAGGACGATGCCGCCAAGGCAGGCCAAACCGCCGAGCAGCGGAAACAGCGGCACGCCCCACAGCCGCGGCGAGGCCTGCATCAGGTAGGGCGCCAGGCCCAACGCAAAGGCGGCGGTGACAATGGCGATGGCCAGCGTCAATGCCGACCGTTCCAGCGCCTTGCTCAGTTGGGCGAGGTTGCTAACGTTGATGTCGGCGTTAAGCTGGCCGCGCGTCAGGCGCCGCAGCAGCAGTCGCAGGCTTTGCGGCAGTTCGTCGCCGGCATCCAGCGCGTCGGCGCCCAGCGTCAGCATGCGCTGACGCAGCGCCTCCGGCGCGTAACGCCGCAGCATCAGCTGTTGCAGCATTGGCTTTAAGGTGCGGATGATATCGAAGTTCGGATCCAGCCGATGCAGCACGCCATCGGCGGTGATCAGCGCTTTAAACAGCAGTGCCAGATCGGGCGGCAATGCCAGCCGGTGTTCGCGGGACATGGTCAATAGGTCGGTCAGCGCCTTGCCGAGCGTTAAGGTACCGAACCCCTGTTTATCCAGGAAATTTTGCGCTGCCAGTTCCAGATCCTGTACGTCGGGGTTATGGCTGTCGGACCAGACGAGCAGCGTGCTGACGATGCCTTCGCTTTGCCGTTCGGCAATCGCCTGCAGCACGCGCAGCAGCTGATTGCGCCGCGTTGCCGACAGTTGTCCAACCATGCCGAAGTCAATAAAGCCGACGCGGTTGCCCTCCAGCGCCATTACGTTGCCGGGGTGCGGGTCGGCGTGATACAGCCGGTGTTCCAGCACCATGCGCATAAACGCCTGCGCGCCGCGCTGCGCCAGCAGCGGGCCGTCAAAACCGGCCTCCGCCAGCTGCTGCGGGTTTTCCGGCGCGATGCCGGGTAAAAATTCCTGCACCAGCAGCCGCTTGCTCGACCACTGCCAGTAAATCTGCGGGATTTTCACCTCCGGCTGCTCGCTAAAGCGCCGGGCGACCTGTTCACAGTTGTGGCCTTCGTGGGTCAGATCCAGCTCGTGATTCAGCGCGGTGGCCAGCGCCTGCACCATCTGCACCGGGCGGTAGCGCGCCAGCGCCGGGCTTTGCTGCTCCACCGTTTCGGCCAGATAGCGCAGCAGGCGCACATCGGCCTGAATGGTTTTTTCCAGCCCGGGGCGCAGCACTTTGACGATTACCGCTTCGCCGCTGTGCAGCCGGGCGCGGTAAATTTGCGCCATGGAGGCCGCCGCCAGCGGTTGGCTGTCGAACTGTGCGAAGATCTGCTGCGGGTCGCCGCCGAGATCGGCATGCACCTGGGGGGCCAGCGTCTCCCAAGGCAGCGTGGCCGCCTGACTGTGCAGCTTGTCCAGCTCGCGGGTCCAGCCGGCGTCGAGCAGGTCGGAGCGGGTTGCCAGTATCTGGCCGAATTTGACAAAGGTCGGCCCCAGCGCCTCCAGTGCCGCGCGCAGACGCTCGGGCAGTGAGAGCGCGCCGTCGTCCGCCTGCTGAGCGCCTTTGCCGCCGGCCAGCAGCGGGCTTAATCCCAGCAGGCGCACCACATCCTGCAGGCCGTAGCGGATCAGCACCGTAGAAATCTCGGCCAGCCGCGCTCGATCGCGCGCGGTGACGAACACCATTTTCAACATCTGTGCGCTCCTCCTTTGACCGCAGCAGCGGCGCTTACTGTTCCATATCCAGCAGCAGCGGGATATCGCTGCGTTCGGCCATGCGGTTACGGTAGGCTTCAACCGGTTCCGGCAGCGTGACGCCGGCAACGATGGACAGCGAGCGCAGCAGTGGGAACAGGTGAATATCATCTTCCGACAGCGTGCCGTTGACCGCCTCCGGCGAGACGATCAGCGCCGCCAGCGCCGGCAGATCCTGTTCCAGCCGGGCGATAAGGTCGGCGCTGTTGGCCAGATGGCGGGAGAAGTCGCCGATTGCCGCCTGCTTCTTATTAATAAAGTACTGGCGGGCGTTGTCGGTGGCGAACTCTTCAAAGTCGGCCTGGGCGAAGCGCGGCAGCAGCAGCTGCGATGTATATTCCGCCGTCTGCGCCAGCCATTGGCTAAGGACCGGGTTGCTGGGGCCGGTCAGCAGCGGCTTACCGTCCAGCCGATCGATATAGTGCACGATGTCCATGCTCTCCGGCAGATAGCTGCCGTCGTCTTTTTGCAGAATCGGCGCCATCTTTTTACCGATCATGGTGGTCGGCGTGATTTCATCGTCGTTCAGCAGGGTGACCAGACGCACCGGTTTACCCTGCAGGCCGAAAATCATGCGCGCCTTAACGCAGAATGGGCAGTGATCGTAGATAAACAGTTTCATACTCGCTCCCGTTGTCAGGTGATTGCCGCAATAATTAGCACAGCTTACCGATGCTGTCGCACGCTATTCTTGCGGGAAGGTGCCTAATCCGGCACAGTCCACCGTACCACGGCAGATTGTGACCGGGGAGCGATTATTCCTCTTTGGCGGGAAGGGCATTGAACACGTCAATCAGATGCTGGCGCGCCTGTTCCAGGTCGACCTTATCGCGTTCTGTAGCGGCGTTAACCTGTTGCAGCTGTTCAATCACCTCGTGTTTCAGCGCGCTGTTATCCGCCAGAATGCGCGCCACGGCGGTTTCCATCAGCGTGGAGCGGGCATAGATCATGCGCAGGTTCAAAACCATATGTTCCAACAGCTGGGGCAGGTGATTATTTTCTTCGGACATGCTGACGACTCCTGAGGTGAATGTACTACCAGAATAGCAGCTGGTGTAAATATTGCTGATTTTCTGGTGACTTAGCGCGTTTTTACGCCTGATGGACAACACGATGACCGGCTGCCGCTGAAAGAAGAACGACGCAATAACGGGAGCATGCCGACAAAAGTGCGGGAAAAAAAGCTGACCGCTTATTTACTGAGCGTCTGGGGTTTTACCTGTGAGGCCGGCTACGGTTATATTCAATAACGGGGAAATTCGGCGTATGCCGTTTGATGCATAGGGCGCAGTCCCGGCACTCTCTTTTTATCGAACCGTTCCGAATTGCGGGGGAAATGATGTTCGGCTATCGCTCTGCATCACCAAAGGTACGTCTTACCACCGATCGTCTGGTCGTCCGTTTAGTGCATGAACGTGACGCCTACCGTCTGGCGGATTATTACGCGGAAAATCGCGCGTTTCTCAAGCCCTGGGAGCCGGTGCGCGACGAGAGTTACTGTTATCCTTCCGGCTGGCAGGCGCGGCTCGGCATGATCATGGACATGCAGAAACAGGGCAACGCCTACTACTTTATACTGCTGGATCCGGATGAGCATGAGGTGCGCGGCGTCGCCAACTTCAGCAATGTGCTGCGCGGCTCCTTCCACGCCTGCTTCCTGGGCTACTCCCTCGGTGAGAAGTGGCAGGGGCAGGGATTGATGTATGAAGCGCTGCAGTCGGCGAATCGCTATATGATGCGTCAGCAGCGCATGCACCGCATTATGGCAAACTATATGCCGCATAATCAGCGCAGCGGCGCGCTGTTGGCGCGTTTGGGCTTTGAGCGCGAAGGCTACGCCAAGGACTATCTGCTGATCGACGGTAAGTGGCAGGACCACGTGCTGACTGCGTTAACCAACAAAGAATGGCTGCCGCCACGGTGAAAAACGAGCATGAAATATCAATTAAGCGCGCAAGAAGCGCGGGTAATCGGCTGCCTGTTGGAAAAACAGGTGACGACGCCGGAGCAGTATCCGCTGTCGCTGAACGCCATCACGCTGGCCTGTAATCAGAAAACCAACCGTGAACCGGTGATGACGCTGAGCGAAAGCGAGGTTCAGGATGTGCTGGACGAACTGGTGAAAAAACACTTTCTGCGTACGCAAAGCGGCTTTGGCAACCGGGTGGTGAAATATGAACAGCGTTTCTGCAATTCCGAGTTCGGCCAGCTGAAACTGAGCGACGCGGAGCTGGCGCTGGTTGCCACCTTATTGCTGCGCGGCGCCCAGACGCCGGGCGAACTGCGCACGCGCGCCGCACGGCTGCATGATTTTAACGACGTCGCCGAGGTGGAGCAGCAGCTGCAGCAGTTGGCCGAGCGGGAAGACGGGCCGTTTGTCCGGCGTCTGGCGCGTGAACCCGGCAAGCGTGAAAGCCGCTTTGTGCATCTGTTCGGTGCCGAACAGGCCGCGCCGGAGGGCGTTGATGAGCCGCAAGAGCAGGAGGCGTCATTAAGCCGGCGCGTCAACGCATTGGAACAGCAGGTGGCGGCGTTGACGCAGCAACTGCAACAGCTGATGGCGGAGCGACAGCATGACTAAATTACGTATCGGCGTGGTTGGCCTGGGCGGCATTGCGCAGAAAGCGTATCTGCCGATCCTCAGCCACGCCGCCGACTGGCAGCTGGTGGGTGGTTTTTCGCCGAACCGGCAAAAGGCGCAGCCGCTGTGCGACAGTTACCGGATGGCCTGTTTCTCGCGGCTGGATGAGCTGGCGCAGCAGTGCGATGCGGTTTTCGTACACAGTAGCACCGCCAGCCACTTTAGCGTGGTGAAAAGCCTGCTGGAGCAGGGCGTGCATGTCTACGTCGATAAACCGCTGGCGGAGACGCTGGAGCAGGGGGAGCAACTGCTGGAGCTGGCGCAGGCGCGCGGCAGGGCGCTGATGGTGGGCTTCAACCGCCGCTTTGCGCCGCTGTACGGGCAGCTGCAGCAGCAGATGCGCCAGCCGGCGTCGCTCCGCATGGAGAAGCACCGCGCCGACAGCGTGGGGCCGAACCTGCTGCGCTTTACCCTGCTGGATGACTATCTGCACGTGGTAGATACCGCGCTGTGGCTGGCCGGCGGCGACGGCCGGCTGCTGGGCGGCCGGCTGAGCGCCAATGACGCCGGTGAAATGCTGTATGCCGAGCACCATTTCCGCTGCGGCGAGACGCTGGTGACCACCAGCATGCACCGCCAGGCGGGCAGCCAGCGGGAAAGCGTGCAGGCGGTGACCCGCGGCGCGCTGTATCAGCTGGACGATATGCGCCGCTGGCGGCGTGAAGACCGCGACGGCGTGCTGGAGCAGCCGGCGCCGGGCTGGCAGACCACGCTGGCCCAGCGCGGTTTTGAGGGGGCGGTGCGCCACTTTATTCAATCGGTGGCGAATCAGACGCCGCCGCAGACCGGCGGCGAACAGGCGATTTACGCCCAGCGGATGATTGAACAGATACTGCGCGACGCGGATTTGCCAGGTAACCCCATGTAACATATGGCGTTGGCTATTCTGCCGCGGATGCGTAAACTGAAGCCGTTTCTTGACTGACGCCTGCTGCTGCAGGCGTTGATATTTACACGTAGTACTCACCAGAAAAACCACATGAACCTACTAAAATCACTGGCGGCCGTCAGCTCGATGACGATGTTCTCCCGGGTGCTGGGCTTTGCGCGTGACGCTATCGTCGCCCGCGTTTTTGGCGCCGGCATGGCGACGGATGCCTTCTTCGTGGCGTTTAAACTGCCGAACCTGCTGCGCCGTATCTTTGCCGAAGGCGCGTTCTCACAGGCCTTTGTGCCGATCCTCGCCGAATATAAAAGCCAGCAGGGTGAAGAGGCGACGCGCACCTTTATCGCCTATGTCTCCGGCCTGCTGACGCTGGTGCTGGCGTTGGTGACGGTGGCCGGGATGCTGGCGGCGCCCTGGGTGATCTATATCACCGCGCCGGGCTTTACCGACACGCCGGACAAATTCGCGTTAACCTCGTCGCTGCTGCGCATTACGTTCCCTTATATTTTGCTGATCTCGCTGGCCTCGCTGGTGGGGGCGATTCTCAATACCTGGAACCGTTTCTCAATACCGGCGTTTGCGCCGACGCTGCTCAACGTCAGCATGATCGGTTTTGCCCTGTTCGCCGCGCCTTACTTCAATCCGCCGGTGCTGGCCTTGGCCTGGGCGGTGGTGGCCGGCGGCGTGTTGCAGCTGGGTTACCAGTTGCCGCACCTGCGCAAGATCGGCATGCTGGTGCTGCCGCGCATCAAGTGGCGTGATGCCGGCGTATGGCGGGTGATGCGTCAGATGGGGCCGGCGATCCTCGGGGTGTCGGTCAGCCAGATTTCACTGATTATCAACACCATCTTCGCCTCGTTTCTGGTTTCCGGCTCGGTGTCCTGGATGTACTACGCCGACCGCCTGATGGAGTTCCCTTCCGGGGTGCTGGGCGTGGCGCTGGGCACCATTCTGCTGCCGTCGCTGGCGAAGAGCTTCGCCAGCGGCAACCATGATGAATATTCCCGTCTGATGGACTGGGGGCTGCGCCTGTGCTTCCTGCTGGCGCTGCCGAGCGCGATTGCGCTGGGTATTTTGGCCAAGCCGCTGACCGTATCGCTGTTCCAGTACGGCAAGTTCAGCGCCTTTGATGCGGCGATGACGCAGCGCGCGCTGGTGGCTTACTCCGTTGGCCTGATGGGGCTGATCGTGGTGAAGGTGCTGGCGCCGGGCTTCTACTCGCGTCAGGACATCAAAACGCCGGTGAAAATCGCCATTGTCACGCTGATTATGACGCAGGTGATGAACCTGGCGTTTATCGGCCCGCTGAAGCACGCCGGGCTGTCGCTGTCTATCGGTCTGGCGGCCTGTCTGAACGCCTCGCTGCTGTACTGGCAGCTGCGCAAGCAGGATATTTTCCGTCCGCAGCCGGGCTGGGCGCTGTTCCTCACCAAGCTGGTGGCGGCGGTGCTGGTGATGTCGGCGGTGCTGGTCGGCATGCTGTGGCTGATGCCGGCCTGGGACAACGGCAATATGCTGGAGCGTCTGCTGCGTCTGGCGGCGGTGGTGGCGGCCGGCGTGGTGGCCTACTTCGGCGTGCTGGGCGTGCTGGGCTTCCGGCCGCGGGACTTTGCCCGCCGCGTTGCCTGACAGCGCCGCGTGCCAGAACAATAAAAAAGGGTCGCCTCTGGCGACCCTTTTGCTATGCGAGAACCGGCGATTACATCCGCTCGACGGTTTCGATCCCCAGCGTATCCAGACCGGTTTTCAGCGTCTTGGCGGTCAGCAGCGCCAGCTTCAGGCGGCTCTGACGCGCTTCTTCGCTGTCGGCGTTGAGGATTTGGCAGTGTTCATAGAAACCGGAGAACAGGCCGGCCAGGTCGTACAGGTAGCTGCACATCACGTGCGGGGTGCCTTCGCGCGCCACGACGGTGATGGTCTCTTCAAACTGCAGCAGACGGGTCGCCAGCGCAATCTCACGCTCTTCGGTCATCACCAGCGGCAGCGTCAGGTCGCTTTCGTCGATGCCGGCGCGTTTGAATACTGAAGCCACGCGGGTATAGGCGTATTGCATATAAGGCGCGGTGTTGCCTTCGAAGGACAGCATGTTGTCCCAGTCGAAGATATAGTCGGTGGTGCGGCTTTTCGACAGGTCGGCGTACTTGATCGCGCCGATACCGACGGCGTTGACCACGTTTTGCAGTTCATCGGCCGGCATATCCGGGTTTTTCTCGGCGATCAGCTTGCCGGCGCGCTCAATGGCTTCATCCAGCAGGTCAGACAGCTTGATGGTGCCGCCGGAACGGGTTTTGAACGGCTTGCCGTCCTTGCCCAGCATCATGCCGAACATATGGTGTTCAAGGGAGACCGACTCCGGCACGTAACCGGCTTTGCGCACGATGGTCCAGGCCTGCATCAGGTGCTGGTGCTGGCGGGAGTCGATGTAGTACAGCACGCGGTCGGCGCCCAGGGTTTCGTAGCGGTATTTGGCGCAGGCGATATCGGTGGTGGTGTACAGGTAGCCGCCGTCCTTTTTCTGGATGATGACGCCCATCGGATCGCCGTCTTTGTTTTTGTATTCGTCCAGGAATACCACGGTGGCGCCTTCGCTTTCCACCGCCAGCCCCTTGGCCTTAAGGTCGGCCACGATGCCCGGCAGCATGGCGTTGTACAGGCTTTCACCCATTACGTCGTCTTCGGTCAGCGTGACGTTGAGGCGTTGATAGGTCTTCTGGTTCTGCGCCATGGTGATATCCACCAGCTTGCGCCACATTTTCAGGCAGTAGTCATCGCCGCCCTGCAGCTTGACCACGTAAGCGCGCGCACGCTCAGCGAACTCGGCGTCTTCGTCGTAGTGGCGCTTGGCTTCACGATAAAATTGCTCCAGATCCGACAGCTCCATTTCGTCGGCGTGCTCGTTCTGCACTTTTTCCAGATAGGCGATCAGCATACCGAACTGCGTGCCCCAGTCGCCGACGTGGTTGGCGCGGATCACCTTATGGCCGAGGAAGCTCTGAGTACGGGCGGCAGCGTCGCCGATAATGGTGGAGCGCACGTGGCCGACGTGCATCTCTTTCGCCACGTTAGGGGCGGAGTAGTCGATAACGATGGTCTGCGGCGCTACCGGCGCAATGCCCAGTTTCGGCGCGCGCAGCACGGCGTCGGCCTGCTGGGCGACCCAGGCGGCGTCAAGGAAGATATTGATGAAACCCGGGCCGGCGATTTCGACCTTGCTGGCGATGCCGTCCAGTTGCAGCAGGGCAACCACTTTTTCTGCCAGCTGTCGTGGCGGCATGCCAAGCTTTTTGGCAACGGACATGACGCCGTTGGCCTGATAATCACCAAATTGCGCTTTAGCAGATTGGCGGACCTGTGCTTCGCAATCGGCAGGTGCGCCTGCGGCAATCAGCGCCTGGCTGACTTTATCTGAGAGAAGTGCCTGAATATTCACCGGGATACCTTAAATGACAGATGCAAAGACGCCTGTTGCGCCTTTACGGATTCAACGGTGGCTCTGGGGGGACGTTACGTCCGCAGCCAACCACAAAACAGCCTGTAATTGTAACCGATTGATGGCCTCGCGTCAGCAGTTGCGGCGGGGATGGAGGATAAAGTCTGAGAGGGAAGAGGCGCGACAAAAGGAGAACGTCACCCACTGCTTGCACAAGTGGGTGGCCGGATTCACAGGTGTTGTTATCGGGGTGATAAAAAGAGTACGGGAAAGTTTCCGTTACTTCTTGCGACGACGTCCATCGAACGCACTGCCACGGCGCGTTTTGAAATGGCGCAAAATTGCATAAACGGCAATAACGATGAGTACTACAGATATCGTTAAAAGAAACATAATCATTTTCTCAGCTATAACATGGTTTCAAGCTAACTTAATTACTATGCTGAATCAATTAATGATGGGCGATTTAAGATAAGTCTCAGGATTGCTGACTAAAAAATATCTTTTTAAACAGTGATGTGCGTTAGGTTTGTGTGCAAATAATAAGCAGTGGTGTTGCATTGGAATACTTTATGTAAATGCTATTGTAGAACAGGCTTTAAACGGGGAGAAGTTATTTTTATTATTTTAATTTGCATGCAAATTGTGAATATTGTGACCCTGTGGAATTATACTAATTTTCTTATGGGAAAAATCCTAAAAAATATATGAGGCACGAATGGTTAATGGATGGGGAAATAATTCATCCGGCGTGTTTTCTCTTGCCGGTCGCTGCCGTATTGCGCATTGGCGGCGGCGTGATGATTTCCGCGCCGGCAGATGTAGCTCTCGGCGCCCAGGCGCGGTAAATTACGCCCCTAAAAACAGCCTTAGCGGACAATAATGTTATGAACCCTTTATCGACCATTGCCGAGTTGCAGGACCTGGCGCTGGATTTACCCCGTTTTGAACAAACACTGACGCAGTTCGCCCAAACGCTGCAGCTTGATTTATCACAGTTTGCGGCTGACCATATTTCGGTACGCTGCCATCAAAACGCGACGGCGGAACGCTGGCTCAGCGGCTTTAAGCAGTGCGCCGAGGTGATGTCCGACGCGGTCATCAACGGACGGCCGATTTATCTGTTTGACCTGCATCAGCCGTTACAGCTGGGGCCGTGGCGGATTGACTGCATTGAACTGCCGTTTCCCGGCGACAAGCGTTACCCGCATGAAGGGTGGGAGCATGTTGAACTGGTGATCGCCGGCGATCCGCAAACGCTGTATGCGCGCGCACTGGCGCTGCTGCCGGACGCCGCGCTGCTGACGCCGGGCATCAAGCTGAAGCAAAGCGCGCCGCAGGGGGAAGGCGAACGCCTGCCGAACCCGACGCTGGCGATTACCGACGGCAGCGTCACCATCAAATTTCATCCGTACGCCATTCGCGATATCGTCGCCAGCGAACGCGGCTAAGCGGACAGGGCGCGCACCGCGCGCTCGATCCTCTCCAGTGCGCGTATCAGCAGCGCGCGCTGGCAGCCGAAATTCAGGCGTACGAAGCGGCGGTCGCCGAAGTCCAGTCCGGGGCTCAGGCCGACGCCGGCCTGCTCAAAGAAGGCATGCGGGTTATCGACCGGCAGCCCGCTGCAGTCAATCCATGCCAGATAGGTGGCTTCAATCGGCGCCAGACGCAGGCCCGGCAGGGCATTGATGCGCGTCATCACCAGATCGCGGTTGGCGCGCAGGTAATCAAGCTGCCGATCGAGCCACGGCTGTCCATCCTGATAGGCGGCCTGCGCGGCGACCAGCGCCAGCACGTCGACCTCCGGCACCAGGCCGCGACGCGTACGGCACAGCGTGCGTCGCAGCTGCTCATTGGGGACGATCGCCATTGACGCGCCAAGCCCGGCGATATTGAAGGTTTTTGACGGCGACATCAGCGTGATGCTGCGCTGGGCGGCGTCTTCGTTCAGGGCGGCGAAGGGAATATGCTGCAGGCCGGGTTCCAGCAGCAGATCGCAGTGGATCTCGTCGGAACAGACAATCCAATCATGCTGCCGGGCAAACTGCTGCAGCGCCAGCAGCTCATCACGGCGGTACACCGTGCCGCCCGGGTTGTGCGGATTGCACAGCAGCAGCAGTTTCTCCTGGCCCTGCAGTTGTGCGGCGAGCGCCGGCAGGTCGGGCAGCCAGCGTTGGTTCTGCAAACGCATCGGTATCGACAGCTGGCTGCGTTCGGCAAACTGTGCGGCCTTACGAAACGGCGGATAGATGGGCGACGGCGCAATGGTGCCCTGGTCCTCGCGGGTAAATGCGCGTACGCACAGATTCAGGCCGCAGACCAGCCCGGGCAGAAATACCAGCCATTCAGGGCGGATGCGCCACTGGTAACGTTCCGCCATGCGTTGCACAAACAGCGCAATGAGCGCCGGGGAAGGACGCCCGTAACCGAATACGCCGTGATCGACACGCCGATGCAACGCCTCGATCACCGCCGGCGGCGACTGGAAATCGGTATCGGCCACCCACAGCGGAATAATATCGCGATCGTGATATTTCTCCCATTTCACGCTGTCACTGTGACTGCGGTCTATCCATTGATCAAAATTGAATGCCATAGTTACTCCCTGAATGGTTTTTCGCTGATACTTGCAGCCTACGCGACAAGTAGGCGGATTAACAAGGCGGGTAGTAAGTTGGCCGTCATCTGGAGGTGACCATGATTAAACTGGAAGTTTGTTGCTATAGCGTCGATTGCGCGCTGACGGCTGAACGCGCAGGAGCGGATCGGATCGAGTTGTGCTCCAGCCAAAGCGAAGGGGGCCTGACCCCCAGTTACGGTTCATTAACGCTGGCGCGGGAGAGGCTGGCGATTCCGGTGCATCCCATCGTCCGGCCGCGCGCCGGAGATTTCTGCTACAGCGCCGTTGATTTCAGCGTGATGAAAAACGACGTGGCGCAGATGCGCGATCTGGGGTTCCCCGGCGTGGTGATCGGCATGCTGGACGAAGAGGGACATATCGATCTGCCGCGCATGCGTGAGGTGATGGCGCTGTGCGGCGATATGGCGGTGACCTTCCACCGGGCGTTTGATATGTGCCAAAACCCGATGCAGGCGCTGCAGCAGCTGACCGATTTGGGCGTGGCGCGTATTTTGACCTCCGGACAGCAGCAGAATGCCGAGCTGGGGTTGCCGCTGCTGCGAGATTTGCTGCAGGCCAGCCAGGGGCCGGTGATTATGGCCGGCGCCGGCGTGCGCTTAAGTAATCTGCATAAGTTTGTCGATATCGGCATTCGGGAGCTGCACAGCTCTTCCGGGCATACGGTACCGTCCACCATGCGCTACCGCAAAGCCGGCGTCACTATGTGCGCCGACAACGAGTTTGACGAGTTCAGCCACTATTGCGTTGACGGTGAAATGGTCGAGGCGATGAAAGGCGCCCTGGAGTTGGTCGATCCGCTGGCGCAGAGCGCGTAGTCCCATCGCAGGGCAAACTCGTAAGTATGTATGTCGCCCGGCCTTTGCCGGGTTTGTTATTTTTGCCGCCGGGCAAACAGCATGCTGAGTTTTTGCTGCCGCGCGCCTGCGGCGCGTCTCACCGGAAGGGCATGATCTCGCAGCGTCTAGCTCATTGTTTGTACAGCACTTAGACGCGAACCGTGGAAAGAGCGATCGCGCCTATGGCGTTCCTCCCATGCCGACGTACATCGCATTCCCGTCTTGTGTTGGTTACCTCTTTTTGGTGAATTATTTTGTAAGATCTTTCCCGCCAACCCACCTCGAATACCACTTGGTTTTCAGATTCCCATCGGTTATATTTAGCGGAAATTCCAGATACCTCCCGGTATTCGACTGGGCGTTATTTATTTTCTCTATCGAAAAACATGGCAAGGACAGTTTGATGAATCATGCATTTGTTACCGGTGCAACGGGATTGCTTGGCAATAATCTGGTGCGTGCGCTGCTCGCGAAAAACATTAAGGTAACCGCATTGGTGCGCAGTGCGGAAAAAGCAAAAAAACAGTTTACTGATTTACCCGTTACCTATGTGGAAGGGGATCTGTGCCGGCCGGAAAGTTATCAGAGCGCATTACAAGGGTGTGATGGCCTTTTCCATACCGCCGCTTATTTTCGCGATAGTTTTAAAGGCGGCAAGCATTGGCAGGAATTGTATGACACCAATGTGAAAGGCACGGCGGATTTACTGCAGGCGGCCTGGGATGCCGGTATTCGTCGTATGGTGCATACCTCATCAATCGCCGTACTGTGCGGTGAACAGAATCAGCTGATTGATGAAAGCATGTCGCGTAATAGTAAAGATAAAGATGATTATTATCGCAGCAAAATTTTAAGTGAAGAAGTAGTCCGCGACTTTCTGAAAGAACACCCGGATATGTTTGCCTGCTTTGTTCTCCCTGGCTGGATGTTTGGTCCCGGAGATATTGGGCCGACTTCGTCAGGGCAATTTATTATGGATTATATCGGTAACAAAATCCCGGGCGTATTGCCGGCCAGCTTCAGCGTTGTGGATGCACGCGACGTGGCCGAGCATGAAATCCTGGCTATGGAGCGCGGTCGCCGTGGCGAGCGTTATCTGGCGGCCGGGCGGCATATGACCATGGGGGGATTGATGGGCGAACTGGCACAGGTCAGCCGCGTCCCGGCGCCGACCAAGGCCGTTCCGCTGTTGATGCTGCGCGTGTTGGCGCAGGGGTATGAGATTTACCACCGTTTGACGAAAAAACCGGTGTTATTAAGCAAATCGAGCGTGGACCTGATGTCACGTGAATATCTGCGTACGAACTTTAGTCATGATAAAAGTCGACGAGAGTTAGGCTGTAAATTCCGGCCGCTGAATGAAACGTTGAGTGACGTATTGCAATGGTACCAGCAACATAATTTCCTACCTGCTAAATAATCAACGTTAGTTTTTGCTGGCTTACTTGAAATAATATCTAGGGATACGTGATGAACACTACAACTGATAGTGAAGGTTTTCTCCATCGTTTTTTGGAAATTACCAGGGAGTTTCCGGAAACGCCTGCAATTAACGACATTGATAATAACGTTACGCTCAGTTACCAGGAGCTTAAACATATTGCTGAAAAGCGAAAGCGGACTTTTAGTCTGTTAGGGGTTAAACCCGGTGATAACGTTGCGTTAATTCTGCCAAATGGCGTTGAGTTTATTGCCAGTTACCTCGCACTGGTCAGCCTGGAGGCACTCCCCATTATTATCAACAGTAAACTGACGTCATGGGAAATAAGTCAGCTGTTCGATAAGTGTCATCCTGATTTCATTATTACCTTCTCGGAATTTTATCAAAAACACGCTGCGCTGCTGACGCCGCCATCACCAACGTGGCAGATATTATTAAGCGATAAGACGCCGTCTTGCGCACCCCGCGAAGATGTACACCATTTGACGCAGCAGCCCGACGGTGATGCGGCGGCGCTGACGGCGCCGCACGGCAACCCGGTCGTGGCGCTGCAGTTTACCTGGCGTGGCTATGCGCGGCCTTTCCCCGTGGCTCACCGCTACCTGGAAATGACGCGCTCTACCGACGGACTGCACGAGCATTTCCATCCGCAGGGCGTTGGCAGCGTACATTTGGTCACGCTGCCGCTGTACGCCATTTTTGGTTTGTCGGTGATGCTGATTTTCCCCCTCAGCGTCGGGGCAACGCTGTTGGTGACCAACAGCCTGCTTAACCGCGATCTGGCTGAGGTGCTGGCGCAGCATCAGGTGACATTCGCCTGCCTGGTGCCCGACGTTATCCGTTATTTCAACGGCCGCCTGGCCAAGCGAAAATCGGCCCCGGCGGGTCTGCACCCGCAGCTGATGATTTATTCCGGCGGCGGACATTTACCGGCCGGGGAGGCGGAAAGGCTCAGCCAACTGTTGGGCTGCGGGCCGGTGCTGCAGGGGTATGGCTTGACCGAAAGCTTACCGATCGTGGTGCAAAACACCCGTGGCGAACAGCATCGCGGAGCCATGGGGCAGGCGATTCGCGCTGCGGAAATTCGTGTGCTCGGCCCCGGCGGGCAAGAGGTGCCGGCGGGACGCATCGGCGAACTGGTGGTGCGCGGCCCGATGATTGCCGAAGGATATTACCAGGATGAGGAAGCCACCGCGCTGTTCTTCAAGGATGGCTGGCTGCACACCGGCGATCTGGTGTGGCGTGATGCGCAGGGGCACCTGTTCTTTGTCTGCCAGCGGCTGCGCATTTCTAAAATCCGGGCGCAGATGATCGATCTGGCCGAGATAGAGCGGGTGGCCGTACGTCATCCGCAGGTGAAACGGGCGCGGGCCTGGGTTACGCGCGATAAACATGAGGCCAACGTGTTGTGCCTCAGCGTCGAGGTGTCCGATGCGCAGCTGGTCCAGCAGGAGCTGTTGACGTTTATGGGCAACTATCTTTCGGGGTTCAAGCTGCCGCGGAAAATCGACATGCTGCCTGCCCAGGGGGTGGAGCATGCCGCATGAGGAAACATCCCGTCGCGTGCTGGCCGTGTTCGATTTCGACGGCACTCTGACCCATCGCCATACGTTCTGGCGCTATATCCGTTTTATTCACGGTTCAGCCGCTTTCTGGGGCGGGATGGCGCTGATGCTGCCGCGCATCGTCGCGGTGTTGCTGAAAATCACGCCGTTGATGCAGGCGCGCCGCGCCTTTATTCACCACTTTTTTGCCGGGCTGAGCGTTCCCCGGGAAAGCGCACTGGCGCGCCGCTATGTGCATGAAAAACTGCCGGGCTATCTGCGGCCGCAGGCGTTAAGACGGCTGCGCTGGCACCAGCAGCAGGGGCATGTCACCGCCCTGGTCAGCAATTCGCCGGAAAACTACCTGCTGCAGTGGGGGCGCTCGCTCAATATCGACATTATCTGCGGCACCCGGCTCGGCAGCGACGGGCAGACATTGAGCGGTGAGGTGGACGGCGAGGATTGCGTCGGCAGTGAAAAGGTGCGCCGGCTGCGTGAAAAGATGACCGATCTGGATAACTACCAGATTTACGCCTACGGCGACTCTTCCGGGGATGCTGAATTATTGGCCATCGCCGATGCGCCTTTCTACAGGAATTGGTACTAAACATGGAAAAACAGCCTTTACCACATGCTGAACACCCGCAGGTGTTGATCGTCGGCGCCGGGCCGGTTGGCCTGACGTTGGCGATTTTACTCAAGCAGTACGGCGTCCCGTTGCGGATTATCGAAAAGAACGCGGGGCCGTCTACGTCGACCAAAGCCATGGCGATCCACTCCCGCACGCTGGAAGTGTTTCGGGAACTGGGCATTGCGGATCGGGCCGTTGCTCAGGGTTTTGCCATCAAGGCATTTTCGATTCAGGCGAACCAGCGCCGCATTATCAACTACAACTTTTCGCTGTTGGAAGCCGCATGGCCCATGCTGCTGAGTCTGCCGCAGCCGGATGCGGAAAAGCTGATGCTGCAACGGCTGGAAGCGCTCGGGGTCAACGTGGAATGGAACACCACCCTGAACGATATCCGGCAGGAGGCCGACGGCGCCAGCGCGCTGCTTCAGCAGGGGGATGGTGAAGAGCAGTGGGTGTCCTGCCGCTGGCTGTGCGCCTGCGACGGCGCGCGCAGCACGGTGCGGAAAAAGCTTAACCTCAGCTTCGACGGTTCAGCCTATGACTCCTATTTTATGTTGGCCGATGCCGATATTGAATGGGATCAGCGTCGCGATGAAGGGGCCTTCTTCCTGGGCGCTGCGGAAGGGTATGTCGCCATTGCGCCGATTGACGGCAAGGGACGCTACCGGCTGTTCTTTGAAATGCCTCATGCGCTGCCGCCGGAGGGCGAGCGTCCGCAGCTGGATTTGGCAACGTTCCAGTCATTGTGTGACGGTCGCGGCCAGCAGATGACGCTGTCTAACCTGTCATCCACCACGCTGGCGGCCTTTCAGCACCGTCAGGTAACCCAGCTGCGTCACGGCGCCATTTTCTTGCTTGGCGATGCCGCCCATATCGGCAGCCCGATAGGGGGACAATGGATGAACCTCGGGCTGTCAGAGGCTTACAACCTCGGCTGGAAACTGGCCTGGGTGGCGCGCGGCTATGCCGGGCCGCAACTACTGGACAGCTACCACGAAGAGCGTTATCCGGTCGCGCAGGAAGCCGAAAAAACCGCGCATCGACTGACAAAACTGATCACCACCCGCAAACGTCCCCTGGTCTGGCTGCGCAATAACCTGCTGCCGCTGATCTCCGGCCGCAGCAAGGTGCAACGCAAACTACCGTCGCTGATCTCGGGCCATCATTACCACTACTGCGGCAGCCGGTGGGTGCTGAATGAGTTGAAGAAAGGGGAGCGCAACAGCTGGCGTAAAAAGGCGGCGCAACGGGCGCTGCCGGTTGCCGCGCCGCGCGCCGGACAGCTGGCGCCGGACGTGATGCTCTGGGCTGCGCCCGGAACGCAGGCTCAGCCGCTGAGTGAACTGTTCCGTCAGCGCTATCTGCTGCTGATATTCACCGCCGCAGAGGGTGATTCGGCGCTGGTCGCCGGTTGGCAGGCGATGGCGCAGGCGTTGGTCGCCGGCTATCAGGGTATTGCGGCGCGCTGCGTCTCTGACGCGCTGAGCGCGGATGAGCACGATGGCGAACCGCGGCTGATTGCCGATCCGGACTGGCGGCTGCATCGCCGCTATCACGCGGATGCGGGCTGCCTGGTGCTGATTCGCCCGGATGGGTATATCGCCTTCTTGGGCAAGGATGCCGACGCCCTCAGCGACTTCCTGCAGACCACCGCCGCGCTGCGTCAGCAGCATGATGCCGCCGTGACCGACCTATTGGACGATGTGGCGGCGTGAACCGGCCTGAGATGAATCATTTCTTCCGAAACCCGTTGGAAAAGCGCTTATGAAAATGGATATGAACCCGGCAGTTCAGGAGTTTATTGCTGCCAACAGCAGAATTACTCAAAGCTATTTTGCCTTTACCGAAAAAGTGCTGGCTCTGGTGAGCAACAGCCCGAATCAGCAGCAGGTTTTACTGCAGCTGCTGGCGCAGACGGAGAGCGTGACCCAGACGTTTTTAGCCGCGCATCAACAGCTGCTGACGGGAGAGGCGCCGCAGCTACCGGCCGTCACGCCGCCGCTGAACTTCGGCGCAGCGGAAACCCCGGCCGTTTTGCCGGTTCCTGCGCAGCCGGCCGTCGCTCAGGCAGCGGCGGAGGAGAGCCATGAAGCCTGGCTGCGCCGACAGCTGGCGGAGATGACCGGTTTTCCTGCGGCTGACATCGATCTTACCCAGGAATTTGAACAGCTGGGGCTGGATTCGCTCGGTCGGCAGGACGTGCAGGAAGCGCTGCTGCAGCGCTATCCCCGTGCGGGCAAGGCGGCTCTGTTTGACGCGGCGACCCCGGCGGCGTTACTCGCCGGTCTGGGCGAACCGGCTTCGGAGCAACGGGAAACCCCAGCGCCGGCGTTTTGCGCCGAGCAGGTTATGCGGCGCATCGTGGCGGATCTGACCGGCTTTGCGCCCTCTGATATCGATCTTACTTTAACCTTCGATGAGCTGGGGCTGGACTCTCTCGGCCGTCTGGATGTGCTGGAGGCGCTGCAGTCGGAGCGTCCCGAACTGAAGGCTCATGCGCCGCAGTTTACCAATCTGCAAACCCCCGGCGCGATGATCGCATTGCTGGAAGAAAAATTGTCGGCAGAACCTCCGCTGGAGGCTGCGCTGTTGCAGCTGCTGAAAAAGCTCGGCACGGCCAACGACGGCGATATCAATCTCGAAACGCCGTTTGACCGCTATCTGACGGACGGGTTTACGCAATCCTCGGTGTGGGAAAATTTATCGCCGCAGCATGATATTTGCCACTTCGCCGGCGAGGCGCTGATGTCCCGACGCAACGCCGGCGAGGCGTTGGCGCTGTTAAATAGACTGGGGTAAGCCGCACATGAGCCATGACTTTACGGCATCCGGCACCGCGTCTCCCGCTTATTGTTTCAGCGCGATGGCGGGTGAGTTTCCGGGCGCGGCCTCGGTTGAGGATTTATGGACGCTGCTGACGCAGGGGGAAAGCGCGCCGTTACGTTCGCTGCTGCCGCACTGGCAGGTTGATGCCGACGCGGTGTTGGCCGAACGGCCCGGCACGCGTAACCGGGTCTATCTGGATCAGGCCTTTACCCTGGATGAACCGGCCGGCGCCGCGTCGCGTCAGGCGGGGATTGGCCTGCGCGTGTTGCAGCGGTTGCTGCAAGAGCCGGGGCTGATGCCGGAGCGGTTGGCGCGGGGCCGTACCGGGCTGATTCTGGCCACCTCCTGGAGCGATGAGAGCTATTTTCTGACGGAAAACGGCCTGGCGCCCGGCGAGCAGGTGCGCCTGATGGCCGATCGGCTGCAGCTCGGCGGGCCGGCTTTCACGGTTGATACCGCCTGCAGCTCATTCCCTTATGCGCTGGAAATGGCGCAGGGCGTGATCAACAGCGGGCAGGCCGACAGCGTGGTGGTGATGGCGATCAATACCGTCCTGCCGCTGGCGCTCTATTTAGGCTTTTCACAGCTGACGGCGTTTTCCGGCGATGCGCGCCTGCGCGCCTTTGGCGCGGAGGCCAACGGCATTGTTCCGGCGGAGTGCGCCTGCGCGTTTCTGTTGGAGCCGCTGGGCCAGGCGCAGGCGGCCGGGCGCGATCCCCTCGGGCTGCTGACGGCGGTCGGGCTGTCGTCTGACGGTGCGGAAGGCTCGGTCTTTTCACCCGGTCAGCAGGCGCAGCTTACGGCCTACCGGCGCGCATGGCAGGGGTTGGATCCCGCCAGCGTGGATTATCTGGAGACGCACGGCACCGCGACGCCGCTGGGGGACGCCACCGAGCTGGCGTCGCTCGGGCAGTTCTTCACCGCGGATAACCCACGCCAGACGCCGCTGACGATCGGCTCGATCAAGGCCGCCGTGGGGCATACGCTGGCTGCCGCCGGCGGGCCTTCGCTGGCGAAAGCATTGTTGATGCTGCGCCATCAGCAGATCCCTCCGCAGCCCGGCTATACGCCGGATCCGCGCGTAACCTCCGGCTTGTTGCGTCTGGCAACGGCCGACGCCAGCGGCCCGGCAAACTTACGGCGGCTGGCGGTTTCCAGCTTTGGCTTCGGCGGCGCCAACGCCCATATGATTATCGACCGCGTCGGCGCGGAACACGCCGTGCGGCGCCAGGCGGCGCGGCAGGTTGGTTATATTACGCTGAACCTGTCCGTTCTGGATGCTGATGCGGCATTGGGCGGTGCATTCAGTCTGGCGGAGTTCCAGCAGAAACTGCAGCAGCCGGCAGTCTGCCGGCCTTTCCCCGCCGGACGTCTGGCGGCCAATGCTGCGCAGCCGCTGGCCGAGGGGCACTATCTGGCGACGGACTGCGTGATTGATACCCATGGCTATGCCATGGGGCCGAAGGCGTTGGACCACGTTGATCCTTTTAAACTGTTGGTGACGGCATTAACCGGCCGCATCGTTGCCCGTCACCCGACGCTGGCAAACAGTGCCGATACTGCAATGATGATGTGCTGCAACCTGGGGGGCGAGAGTTTTGCCAATGCCTATGCGCGCAGCGAATTCTTCCGCTCGCAGCAGGGGGAGGCGCCCGATGTGACGGTCGCAGATGTGGCGACCATGCTGCCTTCCATGCTGTCAGGCTATGCGGCAAAAATTTTTGATTTGCGCGGTTGCCATCAAACCCTGGCCGGCGAGGCGGGGCTGCTGTGGCAGACGCTGCTGACCCTGCCGCATTGGTTTGAGCGCGGCCTGCAACAGGTGCTGTTGGGGGCCGGGCGCTATATCAGCAGCCACAGCGAGCTGCGTCACTGTCAGCAGGCTCAGCCGCGGCAGGGGGAAGCGGCCGCCATCATGCTGCTGAAACCGTGGCGGCAGGGGGATGATGCCCTGGTGGTGCTACGCGGCGCCGTGCTGGCGACGCATGCTGATGACTTGTCGGCGGCGTGCCGGATGGCGGGGATGGAGCCGCAGCAAATTTCTCAGACCACGGTATGCGAGCTGGATGCCGCCGGCCAGACGCAAACGCAGCCTCTGCACCAGCATTGCGGCTGGCTGGCGGAAGCCAGCGGTATCGAATATCTGTTACAGCAGATCGTAACGCTGGATAAATACGGCGTGATTGAAGTGCGTCGCCAGGGCAAACCGTGGCTATGGCTGTTCAGTGAACGCATGCGGGCCTGGTCAGCGCCGCAGGAGCAAGGGCGGCAGCGGCTGCCTTATACCCTGCGTTTCGCCCACCCGACGGCGGCAGCCGTTGAACCATTGCCAGCCGCCGCGCCGGTGCCGGCGCCGACGGCCGAGTCGCTCAGCGGGCTGGCGTTGCTCAATAAACAGGTGACCGATACGCTGCTGGCAGGGCTGCACGCGCGGCGTACCATCATGCAGACGTTGCTCAACACGCGCAGGCGCGGCGTTTCCCGCCACCATGTTATCAGCGATGCGGGTCAGAACGCGGACGGCTGGCAGGCGACGCTGCGGGTGAATGAACAACACCCTTATTTCTTTGATCATCCGCTGGATCACGTGCCGGGCATTTTACTGATCGCCGGCGGCCTGCAGCTGGTGGAGCTGGCCGGCATCGTCAATGCGGGGCAGTTTATTAATGACATGCACGTGCGCTTTCTGCGCTATGTCGATAAAACCGCCCCCGTCAGCCTGTCGGTGAACGGGCAGCAAGGCGGGGAGTGGACCATCGTCATCAGACAACGGGCGCACATCGCCTGCCGTATTACGTTTACGCTGAAGACGGCCGCCTGCCCGCCGCCGATGGGGGCTATCCGGGCGGTAGCGCCTTGTCGGCGGGCCGACCTGCTGCATAAGCACCGGCCGGAAAACGTGCTGGTGGGCGAGCTGTTCAAAGAACAGGAGCACTATTCAGTGCTGACGACCGCGCTGCCCGACGGGCATTTCTTTACCTATGGCGATGAGAAAAACCTGTCGATGGTCTATTTTCTGGAGATTGCCCGCCAGTGCTACATGCAAATTGCCCACGATGTGATGCGGGTCCCGCTGGGGGTACCGATGAACCTGGTGACGCTGCATTTTTCCCTGAATAACGCGATACCGCGCCAGCGCACGCTGTGCGTGGCGGCGGAGCATGCGCAATTGCCGGCGGGCGGTTATGGCCGCACTAACCTTATCAACCTGTCGCTGCGGATGGGAACGCAGCGATTAGGGGAAGCCCGGATCGTCGCGCAGGCGTTGGAAAAGCATGACGTGGCCGATCCGGCATCGACCTGAGGACAACACCAATGAATACCTTAACGTTTAGCGTCGACGTCGCGGCTCCGGCCGACGTTATTTGGGCGATTTGGGCCGATCTGGAAGCATCGCCGCAGTGGGACACGGATGTGGTGAGCTGCCGTCTGGAAGGGGCGTTTGCCCCGGGCACCCGCGGGCTGTGCAAATTAAAGAACGGGCTGCGCATGTCGATTGTGTTGGAGGAGATAGACGTGGGGCGCCGCTGGCGTAACGCCGCCCGGCTGCTGGGCGCCACGCTGCGTTTTGATCATCAGGTAGAGGCGCTCACGCCTGCCACCTGCCGCGTGACCCACCGGGGCGATGTCAGCCAGGTTAATCCCTGGCTGTGGCGCAAAGTGATGCAGGCGCTGTTACGCCCGGCGTTGAACAACGCATTGCGTAATCTGGCTCACCTGGCCGAGCAACGCGCACAAGAGGCGCCATCGATATTGCCGGCATCCGCCGTGCGAGAGCAGTAATAATGTTAACAACGGAAGAGTGAGAAAATGAAAATACGGAGCCTGTTGTGGTTGAGTATGTTGGGCGTCTGGAATGCGGCGCAGGCGGCTGAAACCGGCCCCTATATTGGGCTGGAAGGCGGGGTTAACTGGGCATCCTCGCAATACCTTCGCCAGCAGCAACTCGATTTTGTCCAAATGAACTTTAAAAAGCCGCTGGACAGCGGCTATGTCTATGGCGGCCTTGTGGGATGGCGTTTTCTGTCGGGCGTGCGTACGGAACTGGAGCTTAACTACCGCAAAAATACCCTGAGCAGTTTCAGTCAACGCTATTATGAGGGGAACAGCAGCGCTGCCGGGCGCGGCAGCGAAGCCTTTACCGGCGCGTTTGCCAACGTTTGGTATGATATTCCCTGGCGTCTGCACATTACCGACAACGCCGTCCTGCGGCCTTACGTTGGCGGCGGGATGGGGTACGGACGCCTGACTATTAAAGGGCTGGCCGCGGAGGGCGTGCACTTCGGGCAAACGCATAATGATGACGTGGCCGCCTGGCAGCTCGGGGGCGGCCTTATCGCCCAGATTGGCGACGATTACAGCGTTTCACTGGATTATCGCTATCTGCGAACCGCATCGGCGAATTACGGTCTGATTGAGGGGCTGCCGCCGCAGGATGTTATTACCCACTACCGGGCCGAGTCGCTGATGCTGGGGCTGCACTACAACTTCTGATATCGTTCGGAATATTCGCAGCCCATTAAAAAGCCATCGTAAAGATGGCTTTATTATTTTGTGTAATCAAATTGTTAGAGCCGTATCTTCCGGGCATTTATGGCGGATTCCTTACGTCCTTTGGTTAAATTCCTATATAATCGGTCGCAGATTGCGTGAATGCAGTGAAGTATTTTTATTTGCCAGGAGTCCATCAGCATCATGAAAAAACGCCTCAACCGTGAAGAAAGCCAACAGGCGACCCGGGAAAAACTGCTGACGACCGCCACCGAGCTGATTGTGGCCCGCGGGGTGCATGCCAACAGTATTAATACCATTGCGGAAGAAGCGGGCTTTTCCAAAGGGGCGTTTTTTTCTAATTTCGCCAGCAAAAATGCGCTGCTGCTGGAAGTAATGCAGCGCTTTAAGCAGCGCGAGATCGCACAATTACAGCAGGTGCTGACGGCCGATCTGGATGATGATGCGCTCGATCGGGCGCTGGCGCAGTATATCGCCGAGCTGAAAAACAACCGCGACTGCGCCGTGATGGACGTAGAGCTACAGCTGCTGGCCCTGCGCGACCGGGAGTTTGCCGAGGCGTATCTGGCGCTGCACCATGAAAATGCGCATATTTTTGGTGAGCTGATCGCTTTTATTTTCCGTCATGCGGGCAAAGCGCCGCCTCAACCGGCCGAACAGATGGCGACCCTGTTTATCGCTATGATTGAAGGCCTGATCCTGCAGCAGCATGCCGATCCGGGCAGCCAGGTGGCGCTGGTGCTGGAGGCGCTGATTCAGACGGCGCCGCCGCTGGCCTCGCCCTAGACCATTGGCTTATCTTGCATGGCTTAAAAACCCGGCTTTTAGCCGGGTTTTTTTATGCTGTATAAACACTTAACTAAGATTTTTCCTGTGATATATTCCTGCCGCAACGTTAATTTTTTACATTATTAGGCAATATGATTAACCCGATAGTCACGCAGTTGAAAATAGGGTGCGCGCGTTTGTGGCCGCATCCGTTAGCCGCAGGGAATAAAGAGATCGCACTCGCCAGCCTTGGCGCCGGCCTGGGGCTGATGGTCGCCGGCTGGGTCAGCCACTGGATGCTGGGCAGCGTCAATTTATGGTTTGTCGCGCCGATGGGCGCCTCGGCGGTGCTGCTGTTTGCCGTGCCGGCCAGCCCGCTGGCGCAGCCGTGGTCGATTGTCGGCGGCAACCTGGTGGCGGCGCTGATTGGCGTCAGCTGCGGCAAGCTGATCGGCGATCCGGGCCTGGCCTGCGGCGTGGCGGCCTGTCTGGCGATCGGCGTGATGTTTAAGCTGCGCTGCCTGCATCCGCCGAGCGGGGCGGTGGCGCTGACGGCGATCCTCGGCGGCGAGGGGGTGAAACAGCTGGGCTATGCGTTTGTCTGGTCGCCGGTGCTGCTCAATTCCGTGCTGATGGCGCTGCTGGCGATAGTGTTTAATAACCTGCTGGGCCGACGCTACCCGCATGCGTTAGCGCCCGCCGAGGTTAAGCCGCAGCCGGCGCCGCTTGAGGTGCCGATTAGCCGCGCCGATCTGCACCAGGCGCTGCTGGACGGCGAGTTTCTGGATATTGACGAAGACGACCTGCAGGCGCTGCTGCAGCGTGCGGAACAGCTGGCGCAGCAGCGTCATCGCACCGGCGCTTGATGCCCCCTAAAATGCCCGGCGACCGCCGGGCATTGATTGACCTTCCTGCCGCGTGCGCGGCGATATGTTTCCCCGCCTTTAAATCGCGTTTTTTTCACCGTTATTACCGGCCGGTAGGGTATTTTTCGCCGGCGTCGTCGGCTGGTGCGCCACACAACGGCAATGAGTTTATAACCATTAAATTTTTGTGGATATTGGTGGTGCAGCAAGTGCTGCGAACAATTAATCACAAGGAGTTTTAGTTATGAAATTTATTCCGGGTTCAGTTCTCCATGGCCTGATTGCCGCTAAAATTGGCGAAACCGTTGCGGGCAACTATGTAAAGCTGCAGGAGGGATGGAGTGTCGACGGTGTGCAAAATCAAGCCGATGGCTCTGTTAAGATGGCTGTGTTCTATTCCATATTATTTTTAGATTTGGCAGAGCAGAAGTATTATTCCATCATGCAGGTAGGTACGGTGTTGTCAAAGGACCAGTATGGACACACTTTGGTTGTTCAGCAGCCTTTTAAATCTTTACGACCGGACTCTACCATGGATGTCCTCGACTCATGGCCGGTTAATGTTCCCTATCCAACGTTCCAGGCGGAAAGGGCTCATGGCTGATTTTTGTCGGTAATCAACCCTGCATGGCCGGGCCATGCAGGGTTTTCCGACGGCGTTACGGCTTTCTCGCCACCAGCACGGCGCGGCGCGGCGCCGGGTAGCCTTCCCGGGTTTTCGTCGGATCGTCGGGGTCGAGGAAGTCGGCCAGCGATTCGCTGGTCATCCAGCCGGTGCGGCGCTGCTCCTCTAGGCTGGTGACGCAGACGTCGGCCACCTTCACATCGACAAAGCCGCATTTTTCCAGCCAGCCCTTCAGCGCTTCGGTGGACGGGATAAAGTAAACGTTACGCATCTGCGCGTAGCGGTCGCCCGGCACCAGCACCTGATGGCGATCGCCTTCCACCACCAGCGTTTCCAGCACCAGTTCGCCTTCGCGCACCAGCTGATTTTTCAGCTGATACAGGTGATCCAGCGGCGAGCGGCGGTGGTACAGCACGCCCATCGAGAACACGGTGTCGAAGGCCGCCAGCTCCGGCAGCTGTTCAATACCGAGCGGCAGCAGATGCGCGCGCTGGTCGCCGCCCAGCAGCTTGCGTACCGCCTCAAACTGGCACAGGAACAGCTGCATCGGGTCGATGCCCACCACAAACTGCGCGCCGGCGCCGACCATCCGCCACATGTGGTAGCCGCTGCCGCAGCCGACGTCGAGCACGGTACGGCCCGCCAGCGGCGAGATATGCGGCAGCACGCGGTCCCACTTCCAGTCGGAGTGCCATTCGGTGTCGATATCAATGCCGTACAGGGAAAACGGCCCTTTACGCCACGGCATCAGCGTGCGCAGCATGGTTTCAATGCCTTCCAGCCGGCCGGCGGACAGCGGCTGCTGCATGTCGGCCTGCACGCCGTGCAGCAGGTCAAGCCGATCCGGCGTCAGCAGCGGCAGGTGTTCCACCGCGTTAAACCACTGCTTGAATTTGCCGTGCAGCGATTCGCGCTGCCAGGCGCTGAGCTGCGCGGGCAGGGTGTCCAGCCAGTGGCTGAGCGGACTTTTGGCTATCTGCTGATAAAAATCGCCGAACTCGATCATGCGCTTTCTCCCGCTTTCAGGGCGATCAGCGAGCCGAAGTTAAAGCACTGGAACCACACTTCCGCGTGTTCAAAGCCGGCCTGCTGCAGGCGCGCCTTATGGGCTTCAACCGAGTCGGTCAGCATCACATGCTCCAGCATGCTGCGCTTCTGGCTGATCTCCAGTTCGCTGTAGCCGTTGGCGCGCTTGAAGTCGTGATGCATATTGAACAGCAGTTCGCCGACCGGCGCGTCCTCAAAGCTGAATTTCTCCGACAGCACCAGCGCGCCGCCCGGGCGCAGGCCGCGGTAAACCTGCTGCAGCAGGCGCAGGCGATCGGCCGGCTCGAGAAATTGCAGGGTGAAGTTCAGCACCACCATGGAGGCGTTTTCGATATTGATATCGAGGATATCGGCCTCAATCACCTCGACCGGCGTATCGGCGCGGAAGGCGTCGATATGGCGCCGGCAGCGCTCGACCATCGCCGGCGAGTTGTCCACCGCAATGATTTTGCAGTCCGCCACGCTGATATTCCGCCGCATCGACAGCGTGGCCGCGCCCAGCGAGCACCCCAGATCGTAGACCTGGCTGTTTGGCTGCACAAAGCGCTCCGCCAGCATGCCGATCATGGAAATAATATTGGAGTAACCGGGCACGGAGCGCTGGATCATGTCGGGGAACACTTCGGCAACGCGTTCATCAAAGGTCCAGTCGCCCAGTTTGTCGATGGGGGCGGAAAACAGAGTATCGCGGTTTGGCATAGCGGCAAAAAATCAGGTCAGAATTCGAAGGGGCGTATTCTAACAGATATCGCCGGCAGAGATCACATTATCGATGTGGAAACAGGCGGCGTCGCCGCCTGGAAAGGGGGATCAGTGCAGCGTGAAGATCAGCTCCCAGGGCAGATAGTAGGTATTCGCCAGCACCATCAACACCAGAGAGATATAGGTAGCGATCATGCCTGAGGCGCGCCAGCGGGCTTCGCGGTTGCGCAGGCCATAGAAATGCACCAGACGTCCGGCGATCAGCAGCAGGCCGCTGAGGTGGATCAGCCATACTTCCGCGCCGTTCATTTCCATCAGCACCAGCAGCACGGCGGCGATAGGAATATATTCCACGGCGTTGCCGTGCACGCGGATGGCGGTCTGCAGTTCGTAAAAGCCGCCGTCGCCGTAGGCGACGCGGTACTGCATCCTGAGTTTGACTACGTCGTAAGAGAGTTTAATTAACAACAATGCGCCGAGCACCACATAGAGCGCGCTTACCATTTTGAACTCCATTCCCTAACCAAAAACTGGCCCCTGCATAATAGCCGCCATTTGTACGGCTGTCGCGGAGAAAAATCTGATGTAATTCGCCAGATTAATTGGTTAAAACAGTGAGTCTTGCTCGGGCCAGTCGGGCGCGGCCGGTAGCGACGGGAGCTTTTCCCGCAGACGCTGCCAGATTTTTTGCGCCTGCTGCGGAGAGTCGCCGTTATCCGGAGTATGAATAAACAGATAGGGCGTATGCTGCTGCCAGTCCGCCAGTTTATGTTGCCAGGCGTTGAACCAGCGCAGGTTGTCGTCCAGCACGTCGCCGCCGATAAAGCGCACCAGCGGATTGGCGGCGGTCACCAGAGCGTGCACCGGCAGCTTCGGCTTTTTTTGCTGGGCGTCGCGCACCGCCGCGCTGTGCGGTGCGGCGTGGTGCACCGGCCGGCTGTCGAGGATCACCCGGTTAATGCCGCGCTGGTGCAGCCCTTGATTCAGCAGACGCTCTTCCTCCCCTTTGGCGAAAAAGGCGGGGTGGCGCACTTCGACGCCGTAGGTGAATGCGCCGGGCAGGGCGTCGAAAAACGTCCACAGCGCCGGCAGCTCCGCCGGGCCAAACGCCGCCGGCAGCTGCAGCCACAGCTGGCCGATACGCTGCTCCAGCGGCGCCAGACACTGGAAAAACGTCTGTACGTCGGCGTCGCAGTGGCGCAGCGCCGCCTTGTGGCTGATCTCAGCGGGAAATTTAAAGCAGAAGCGGAAATCGTCGTGGGTCATCGCGCGCCAGCGCTGTACGATCTCCGCTTTCGGCAGGGCATAAAAGGTGGTGTTGCCCTCGACGCAGTTAAAATAGCGGCTGTAGTCCGCCAGGTCCCGCAGTCCGATGCGGTTCCAGGCGGGGTGGTGCCATTGCGGTAATCCGATATACATCCGTTCCTTCGCCAGTTACCGGCTGCCCGGCGGGCAGCGCAAAAATAGAAAGCGTCTACGTTAACCCGTCGCTTACAGCGCGGCAAGAATTTCGCTGGTGCTGCGTACGCGCGCCAGGCGCGGGAAGATATACTTGAAGGCGAACTGGTGCATGTCCGCGTTCGGCGCGCTGCACATATCTTCGGCGACCACCAGTTCGAAGCCGCGCTCCCAGGCGTCGCGCGCGGTGGATTCCACGCCGATATTGGTGGCGATGCCGCCGAGCACGATGCTTTTGATGCCGCGGCGGCGCAGCTGCAGCTCCAGATCGGTGCCGTAAAACGCGCCCCATTGGCGTTTGGTGACCAGAATATCGTTGTCGCTGACCGCCAGCGTTTCCGGGAAGGTCCACCAGTTAGCGGGCAGGCCGCCGACCGGCGGCGGAGACGGTTGATCAACCGGCTGCTTCAGCGCTTCGTCGAAGCCAGCCGACCAGCCGACGCGCACCAGAATCACCGGCGCGCCAAGGGCGCGGAAGCGTCCCGCCAGATGGGCGGCGTGGGTGACCACCTGTTCAGCGCTGTGCGGGCCGCCGGCAAACGGCAAAATGCCCTGTTGCAGGTCAATCAGCACCAGCGCGGTGGTTGAGGTATCAAGTTTCAGCATGGCGTTGCCTCATTAGGAAAGGGGATGGGAGCGGCGTTGCCGCATTCACACGTAAACTTAGGCTACGTGAACATTTGCGCCGCTGTTAACGGGAAATTTGTTAATCAATGTGTGGTTCGGACAAAAAGGCATCATTTAGTCGCAGAACAATACGCGCTTCGCACTTATCGGGCGGATGAATTTCCTTTATAATGGCCGCCTTTTTTCAACTCTCTTTAATCCAACGACCTATGCCGATTTACGAATATGCATGTGGTGCTTGCAATCATCGATTAGAGAAATTGCAGAAATTTTCCGATGCGCCGTTGACCGACTGTCCGGCGTGTGGGCAGCCTGCGTTGACAAAATTGATCTCCGCGGCCGGATTCCAGCTGAAAGGCACCGGCTGGTACGCGACTGATTTTAAACCGGGCAACAAGAGTTCATCAGATAACAGCGGCGCCCAGGGCAACACGTCCGGCGCGGCATCGGCTGAGTAAAAGGATAGCGTATGCGTACTGAATATTGCGGGCAGTTGAATCTGTCCCACGTGGGCCAGGAAGTGACTTTGTGCGGCTGGGTAAACCGTCGCCGCGATTTGGGTGGCCTGATCTTTATCGATATGCGCGATCGCGAAGGCATCGTGCAGGTGTTCTTCGATCCGGATAAAAAAGCGGCGTTCGACAAGGCGTTCGAACTGCGCAACGAATTCTGTATCCAGATCGTCGGCACCGTACGTGCGCGTCCAGACAGCCAGATCAATAAAGATATGGCCACCGGCGAAGTAGAAGTGTTCGCCCATGCGCTCGAGATTATCAACCGTTCCGAGCCGCTGCCGCTGGACGCCAACCAGACCAACAGCGAAGAAGCGCGTCTGAAGTACCGCTACCTGGATCTGCGTCGTCCGGAGATGGCCGACCGCCTGAAAACCCGCGCCAAGATCACCAGCTTTGTCCGCCGCTTTATGGACGACCACGGCTTCCTGGATATTGAAACGCCGATGCTGACCAAAGCGACGCCGGAAGGCGCGCGTGACTATCTGGTGCCGAGCCGCGTGCATAAAGGCAAGTTTTACGCGCTGCCGCAGTCGCCGCAGCTGTTCAAACAGCTGCTGATGATGTCCGGCTTTGACCGTTACTACCAGATCGTCAAATGCTTCCGCGACGAAGACCTGCGCGCCGACCGTCAGCCTGAATTTACCCAGATCGACGTCGAAACCTCCTTTATGAGCGCCGAGCAAGTGCGCGCCGTGATGGAGCAGCTGGTGCGCGAGCTGTGGCAGGATGTGAAGGGCGTGGATCTGGGCGATTTCCCAATCATGACCTTTGCCGAAGCGATGCGTCGCTACGGTTCCGATAAGCCGGACCTGCGTAACCCGCTGGAGCTGACGGACGTGGCCGATCTGGTGAAAGACGTCGAGTTTAAAGTGTTCTCCGGCCCGGCCAACGACGCCAAAGGGCGCGTGGCGGCCATCCGCGTACCGGGCGGCGCGCAGCTGACCCGTAAGCAGATCGACGAATACGGCGCATTTGTTAACATCTACGGCGCCAAAGGGCTGGCGTGGCTGAAAGTGAATGACCGCGCCGCGGGGATGGATGGGGTACAAAGCCCGATCGCCAAATTCCTCAGCGCCGAGGTGCTGGAAGCGATGCTGGCGCGCACCGACGCGCAAAGCGGCGATATTCTGTTCTTCGGCGCCGACAGCGGCAAAATCGTCACCGATGCGATGGGCGCGCTGCGTCTGAAGCTGGGCCGCGATCTGCAGCTGACCAAGCTGGACGCCTGGGCGCCGCTGTGGGTGGTTGACTTCCCGATGTTCGAAGAAGACGGCGAAGGCGGCCTGGCGGCGATGCACCATCCGTTCACCGCGCCGCGCGACACCTCGCCGGAAGCGCTGGCGCAGGCGCCGACCGATGCTATCGCCAACGCCTACGACATGGTGCTGAACGGCTACGAAGTGGGCGGCGGCTCGGTGCGTATTCACCGCAGCGAAATGCAGCAGACGGTGTTCGGCATTCTGGGCATCGACGAACACGAACAGCGTGAGAAATTCGGCTTCCTGCTGGATGCGCTGAAGTACGGTACGCCGCCGCACGCCGGTCTGGCCTTCGGCCTGGACCGCCTGGTGATGCTGCTGACCGGCACGGAAAATATCCGCGACGTGATCGCCTTCCCGAAAACCACCGCGGCCGCCTGTCTGATGACCGACGCCCCGAGCTTCGCCAACCCGGCGGCGCTGCAGGAGCTGTCCATCAGCGTGGTGAAAAAGGGCGCGGCGGACGACGCCAACTCAGAGAACGCGTGATGAACTATAAACGCCCCGAGTCGGTTCTGGTGGTGATTTATGCGCGTTCCAGCGGCCGGGTGCTAATGTTACAGCGGCGGGACGATACCGAATTCTGGCAGTCGGTGACCGGCAGCCTGGAGGCGGATGAATCGCCGCTGCATGCCGCGCAGCGTGAGATCAAAGAAGAAGTCGGCATCGACGTGTTGGCGGAGAATCTGCCGCTGTTCGATTGCCAGCGCTGCGTGGAGTTTGAACTCTTTGTCCACTTGCGACATCGCTATGCGCCGGGAACCACGCGCAATAAAGAGCACTGGTTCTGTCTGGCGTTGCCCGCAGAGCGCGATCCGGTGATTACCGAGCATCACGCTTACCAATGGCTTGAGGCGGCGGACGCCGTCAAACTGACCAAGTCGTGGAGCAACCAGCAGGCGATTGAAGAGTTTGTGATTAATTCAGTCCAGTAGTTTTTTTTGGAGATTTTTTATGGCAGGT
Source organism: Serratia rubidaea (assembly GCF_016026735.1). Lineage (NCBI taxonomy): Bacteria > Pseudomonadati > Pseudomonadota > Gammaproteobacteria > Enterobacterales > Yersiniaceae > Serratia > Serratia rubidaea. The sequence continues at coordinate 4,255,752 of NZ_CP065640.1, read as the reverse complement.
CATAGTAAGTGGGCCAACACAAAACACCGTAAAGCGGCGCAAGACGCCAAACGCGGTAAGATTTTCACCAAAATTATTCGTGAACTGGTCACGGCGGCCAAGCTGGGCGGCGGCGATCCTGATTCCAACCCGCGCCTGCGCGCGGCGATGGACAAAGCGCTGTCCAACAACATGACGCGCGACACCATGAACCGCGCCATTGCCCGCGGCGTCGGCGGTGAAGACGACAGCAACATGGAAACCATCATCTATGAAGGTTATGGTCCGGGCGGCACCGCCATCATGATCGACTGTCTGAGCGACAACCGTAACCGCACCGTGGCGGAAGTGCGCCACGCCTTCACCAAGTGCGGCGGCAACCTCGGCACCGACGGTTCCGTCGCCTACCTGTTCACCAAAAAAGGCGTGATCACCTTTGCGCCGGGTCTGGATGAAGACAGCGTGATGGAAGCGGCGCTGGAAGCCGGCGCGGAAGATATCGTGACCTACGACGACGGCGCCATCGACGTGTTCACCGCGTGGGAAAACCTGGGTGAAGTCAAAGACGCGCTGGCGAGCGCCGGCTTTACCGCCGAGGCGGCGGAAGTGTCGATGATCCCGTCGACCAAGGCCGATATGGATGCGGAAACCGCGCCGAAGCTGCTGCGTCTGATCGATATGCTGGAAGACTGCGACGACGTGCAGGAGGTTTACCACAACGGTGAGATCTCCGACGAGGTGGCGGCTACGCTGTAATGCGTGGTCAATCTGGCGCTGTGGCAACGCAGCGCCTGACGCCGTGGACGGGCAAGACGGAGCGGACGATATAATGGCGATTATCCTTGGTATCGACCCCGGCTCGCGCATTACCGGCTACGGCCTGATTCGCCAGCAGGGGCGCCAGCTGTCGTATATCGCCAGCGGCTGCATCCGTACCGTGGTGGACGATATGCCGACGCGGCTGAAACTGATTTACGCCGGCGTCAGCGAGATCATTACGCAGTTCCAGCCGGATTTCTTCGCCATCGAACAGGTGTTTATGGCCAAGAACCCGGACTCGGCGCTCAAGCTGGGGCAGGCGCGCGGCGTGGCGATCGTCGCTGCGGTCAACCAGAATCTCGAAGTGTTTGAGTACGCCGCCCGTCAGGTTAAGCAGACGGTGGTCGGCACCGGCGCGGCGGAGAAGGCGCAGGTGCAGCACATGGTGCGTTCACTGCTCAAGCTTTCCGCCAGCCCGCAGGCGGACGCCGCCGATGCGCTGGCGATTGCCATCACCCACTGCCATCTCAGCCAGAACGTGCTGCGGATGAGCGAAGGGCGCTTAAGCATGGCGCGCGGGCGTTTAAAATAAGCGTTATCAGGCTGCGGAGGGATAACGGGCGGATAACGACGGGCTGGATATTCATCCAGCCTTTTTTATGTTATAAGCTTAGCAGCATGGCATGGCATGGCCGCGGGCCGTGAACAAGAATTGAAGCTGGAGGGTAAATGATAGGTCGTCTCAGAGGGAATATCCTGGAAAAACAGCCGCCGCTGGTGTTGCTGGAAGCGAACGGCGTCGGTTATGAAGTGCATATGCCGATGACCTGCTTCTACGAACTGCCGGAGCTGGGGCAGGAAGCGATCGTATTTACCCATTTTGTGGTGCGTGAAGACGCGCAGCTGCTGTATGGTTTTAACGATAAGCAGGAGCGCGCGCTGTTCCGCGAGCTGATCAAGGTTAACGGCGTGGGGCCGAAGCTGGCGCTGGCGATCCTGTCCGGCATGTCGGCGCAGCAGTTTGTCACCACGGTAGAGCGTGAGGAAATCACCGCGCTGGTGAAATTGCCGGGCGTGGGTAAAAAGACCGCCGAGCGTCTGGTGGTGGAAATGAAAGATCGCTTTAAAGGGCTGAACGGCGACCTGTTCGCCAACAGCAGCGAAATCAACCTGCCGGCCCGCGCCGGCAAGGCGTCCGAAGCGGATATCGAAGCCGAGGCCGCTGCGGCGCTGGTGGCGCTGGGGTACAAGCCGCAGGAGGCCAGCCGCATGGTCAGCAAGGTCGCCAAGCCGGGCGCCGATTGCGAAACCCTGATCCGCGACGCGCTGCGTGCGGCCCTGTAACTGCCGGTAAGGATAAAACATGATTGAAGCCGACCGCCTGATCTCAGCCGAGCCGATCACGGAAGAAGAGGTGATCGACCGCGCCATCCGTCCCAAAATGCTGGCGGAGTACGTGGGGCAACCGCACGTGCGCGAGCAGATGGAAATCTTTATTCAGGCGGCCAGGCTGCGGGGCGACGCGCTCGATCACCTGCTGATTTTCGGGCCGCCGGGGCTGGGTAAAACCACGCTGGCTAACATCGTCGCCAACGAGATGGGCGTCAACCTGCGCACCACCTCCGGCCCCGTGTTGGAGAAGGCCGGTGACCTGGCGGCGATGCTCACCAACCTTGAACCGCACGACGTGCTGTTTATCGATGAGATTCACCGTCTGTCGCCGGCGGTGGAAGAGGTGCTGTATCCGGCAATGGAAGACTATCAGCTGGATATCATGATCGGCGAAGGGCCGGCGGCGCGCTCGATTAAAATCGATCTGCCGCCGTTCACCCTGGTGGGCGCCACTACCCGCGCCGGCTCGCTGACCTCGCCGCTGCGCGACCGCTTCGGCATTGTCCAGCGGCTGGAGTTTTACCAGGTTGCCGATCTGGAGCATATCGTGTCGCGCAGCGCCAGCTGCCTGGGGCTGACGCTGTCGCCCGACGGCGCGCATGAGGTGGCGCGCCGTGCGCGCGGCACCCCGCGTATCGCCAACCGCCTGTTGCGCCGGGTGCGCGACTTTGCCGAGGTGCGCGCCGACGGCCAGATGACCGGCGAGGTGGCGGCGCAGGCGCTGAATATGCTGAATGTGGATGCGGAAGGGTTCGACTATATGGACCGTAAGCTGTTGCTGGCGATTATCGATAAGTTCACCGGCGGGCCGGTGGGGCTGGATAACCTGGCGGCGGCGATTGGCGAAGAGCGTGAAACGATCGAAGACGTGATTGAGCCGTTCCTGATCCAGCAGGGCTTTATCCAACGCACGCCGCGCGGACGCATGGCGACCAACCACGCCTATAAGCATTTTGGTATTGAGCGCGAAGAGTAAGCCTGCGGACGAACCGGCGGAAAACAGAAAACAAAAGGGTCGCATTAAGCGACCCTTTTTACTGATTGCGCGGCGGTGATTACGCCTGTTGCTTTTTAGCCAGGCTGAAAACAAACAGCATGGCGGCGCACAGCACCACCGACGGGCCGGCCGGCGTATCGTAAAACGCCGAGAAGGTCAGGCCGCCGGTTACCGCCAGCATGCCGATCAGCACGGCGATGCCCGCCATCTGCTCCGGCGTGCGGGCAAAGCGGCGCGCGGTGGCGGCCGGAATAATCAACAGCGAAGTGATAATCAGCGCGCCGACAAATTTCATCGCCAGACCGATGGTCAGCGCGGTCACCATCATCAGCACGATGCGCGTGCGCGCCAGATTCACGCCGTCAACGTGCGCCATCTCCGGGCTGATGGTCATCGACAGCAGATTACGCCACTGCCAGTAGAGCACCAGCAGCACGATCGCCACGCCGACGGCAATCATCATGATGTCATCCGTGGTGACCGACAGCAGATCGCCAAACAGGTAGGCCATCAGGTCGACGCGTACATCGGACATCAGCGCCACCACCACCAGGCCGAGCGACAGCGCGCTGTGCGCCATAATGCCCAGCAGGGTATCAAGCGAGAGCTGCGGACGCCGCTCCAGCCACACCAGCAGCAGCGCCAGCAACAGGGTCACGGCGATAACCGCATAGAACGGATTAATATCCAGCAGCAGGCCGAAGGCGACGCCCAGCAGGGAGGCGTGTGCCAGCGTATCGCCGAAATAGGACATACGGCGCCAGACGACAAATGAGCCCAGCGGCCCGGCGGCGGCGGCCAGCAGAATACCGGCCAGCCAGCCCGGTAATAACAGTTCGATCATGCGTCACGACTCCCGGTTTTCTTCAATACGATACGTCCCTTTAAATCGTGACGGTGGTTATGGTGGTGGCGGTAAATGGCCAGCTGCTCTGCGCCGCGGTTGCCGAACATGGCGATAAACTCAGGGTGCGTCGACACCACTTCCGGCGTGCCGGAACAGCAGATATGCTGGTTCAGGCACAGCACCTCATCGGTTTTCGCCATCACCAGATGCAGATCGTGGGAAACCATCAGCACGGCGCAGTCCAGCTCATGACGCAGTTGATCGATCAGATCGTACAGCGCCAGCTGGCCGTTGACGTCGACGCCCTGCGTCGGCTCATCCAGCACCAGCAGCTGCGGGCGGTTTAACAGCGCCCGGGCCAGCAGTACGCGCTGGGTTTCGCCGCCGGACAGCTTTTGCATCGGCTGCTCCAGCAGGTGCGCCGCCTGTACCCGTTTGAGCGCCGGCAGAATATCCGCCTTTTTGACCTCGGGCTTGAGGCGCATAAACCGGCTGACCGTCAGGGGCAGGGTGGCGTCCAGGTGCAGCTTTTGCGGCACATAGCCGATGCGCAGGCCCGGCTGACGCTCAATGTCGCCTTTGGTCGGCGCAATCAGCCCCAGCACCACCCGCACCAGCGTAGACTTACCCGCACCGTTCGGCCCCAGCAGCGTCAGGATGCGGCCGGGTTGCAGGCTGAGAGACACGTTCGACAGCACGTTGCGGTTGCCGAACGAGACGGAGATATTTTTTAACGTTGTCAGTGTAGACATTTCCGATTACATCTTGCAGAACTTACCGAATGTTATAATATCACGCTTCGCTGACAAACACGACGGGATAACACACGATGATACAGAAAAAAAAATGGCTGCAGCGCGCGCTGCTGGCAAGCACCCTGATGATGGCCGGCAGTGCGACGGCGGCGGTGGTAACATCGATCCGGCCGCTGGGGTTTATTGCCTCCGCCATCGCCGATGGCGTAACGGAAACCGAAGTTTTACTGCCGAACGGCGCGTCGCCGCATGATTTCGCGCTGCGTCCTTCTGACCTGCGGCGCCTGCGCTCGGCCGACCTGGTGGTGTGGGTCGGCCCGGATTTAGAGGCGTTTCTCAGCAAGCCGCTGCAGCCGATTGACGCGCAAAAGCAGCTGTCCGTCGCCGCGCTGCCGGCGGTGAAGCCGCTGCTGCAAAAAGATGCCGAAGGGGGGCACGACCATGAAGGCCACGGCGACGAGCATCAGCACGAGCACGATCATGGGCACCATCACGGCGAATATAATATGCACCTCTGGCTGTCGCCGGAAATGGCAAAAGTGACTGCGATCGCGATTCATGACAGATTGTTGGAACTTATGCCGCAAAATAAAGACAAACTAGACGCGAACCTGCGTCAATTCGAGAATCTGCTGACGCAAACTGACAAAAATGTTGGTAAGATGCTTACGCCTGTGCAAGGTAAGGGATATTTTGTTTTTCATGACGCTTACGGCTATTTCGAAAAACACTACGGTTTGAGCCCACTGGGCCATTTTACCGTTAACCCTGAGATCCAGCCTGGAGCACAGCGCTTACACCAAATTCGAACACAGTTGGTTGAGCAGAAAGCAGTATGCGTTTTTGCTGAGCCACAATTCAGGCCGGCCGTAATCAATGCCGTTGCCAAGGGTACCAAGGTGCGTTCCGGAACGCTGGACCCGTTGGGTAGCGGCATCGCATTGGGGAAGGACAGCTACGGGAACTTCCTGACAGCGCTGTCAAACCAATACGTGAGCTGCCTGAAGTAAAGCTTATGAGGATATCCAAGAGTGCAGCAGATAGTCCGAACTATCGCTCTGGCGTATAACAACCTGCCACGGCCCCACCGCGTCATGCTGGGGTCGCTGACAGTCGTCACACTGGCCGTCGCCGTCTGGCGGCCTTTTGTTTATCACCCAGACCATAATCCCATCGTTAAAAACGTCGAGTTAGAATCCAGCCAGTTACATTCGCTGCTGCCTGAGGCCAGCGAACCCATCGATATCGATCAACCCACCCCGGATGATGACATCCCGCAGGATGAGCTGGACCAAAAGGTCGCCGGCGAGGAAGGGGTGCATGAATACGTGGTCTCTACCGGCGATACTCTGAGCAGCATTCTGACGCAGTACGGCATCGACATGTCGGACGTCACGCTGCTGGCCTCGCAAAACCGCGACCTGCGTAATTTGAAGATTGGTCAGCAGCTTTCCTGGACGGTGAACGATACCGGCGATCTGCAAACGCTGACCTGGGAAGTTTCCCGCCGCGAAACCCGCACCTATGAGCGCGTTGGCAATAATTTCAAATCCAGCGAGGAAACTCAGGAAGGCGAGTGGAGCAACAAGGTCATCAGCGGCCGGTTGAACGGCAGCTTTGTCGCCAGCGCTTCCGCCGCCGGGCTGAGCCGCTCTGAAATCAGCGCGGTGACCAAGGCGCTGCAGTGGCAGCTGGACTTCCGCAAGCTGCGCAAAGGCGACCAGTTTGCGGTGCTGATGTCGCGCGAGCACTTTGAGGGCAAGCGTGAGCAGAGCCAACTGCTGGGCGTACGTATGCGCACCGGCGGTAAAAACTACTATGCGATTCGCGCCGAGGACGGCAAGTTCTACGATCGTCAGGGTTCCGGCCTGGCGCGCGGCTTTATGCGTTTCCCGACCATCAAGCAGTTCCGCATCTCCTCCAACTTTAACCCGCGCCGCGTTAACCCGGTCACCGGGCGAATTGCGCCGCATAAAGGCGTCGATTTTGCCATGCCGGTCGGCACGCCGGTGCTGGCGGTGGGCGATGGCGAAGTGGTTATCGCCAAGCGCAGCGGCGCGGCGGGCAACTATGTGGCGATCCGCCACGGTCGCCAATACACCACGCGCTATATGCACCTGAAGAAACTGCTGGTGAAGCCGGGACAGAAAGTGAAACGCGGCGATCGCATCGCGCTTTCCGGCAACACCGGACGTTCCACCGGGCCGCACCTGCATTATGAATTCTGGGTTGGCCAGCAGGCGGTTAACCCGCTGACGGCGAAACTGCCGCGTTCCGAAGGCCTGAGCGGTAAAGATCGCCGCGAATATCTGGCGCAGGTAAAAGAAGTGGTGCCGCAGTTGCAGCTGGACTAAGCCTGTCGTCACGCGTTATTTATTGGCCCGATCCGCGATCGGGCCTTTCCCGTATCTGGCGTTTCGCCGTGGCGAATTGCAAATTCATCATCTGCAATTATTATACCCAATAGCCTTTGAACGGCGCGCACGCGGGGAAACCGCAGCGCAGCGCGCATGTCTGGGATAATAGCCGGGCCGCTAAGTTAAGAGTTGGTGCATGCAAAACGAAAAAAAATCGAACGTAGAATTTATCCCGCAGTTTCAAAAAGCCTTCCTTCATCCGCGCTACTGGGGCGTCTGGTTGGGAACGGGGCTGATGGCCGGCGTATCGCTGGTACCTGCGCGAGTGCGCGATCCGCTGCTGGGCGGTTTGGGGCGGGTCGCCGGCAAGCTGGCGAAGGGCGCCCGTCGTCGCGCCCGCATTAATCTGCTGTACTGCCTGCCGGAGGTGCCGGAAAGCGATCGCGAGCACATCATTGATGAAATGTTCGCTACCGCGCCGCAGTCGATGGTGCTGATGGCGGAGCTGGCCTGCACCAACCCGCAGCGGGTGCTCAAGCGCGTGCGCTGGCATGGCGAAGAGGTGCTGGATAAAATCCGCGAGGAAGGGCGTAACGTGATTTTCCTGGTGCCGCACGGTTGGGCGGTGGATGTGCCGGCGATGCTGATGGCGGCGCGCGGTCAGCCGATGGCGGCGATGTTCCATAATCAGCGCAATCAACTGGTGGACTACCTGTGGAATGCGGTAAGGCGCAAATTTGGCGGCCGCATGCATGCGCGCAACGACGGCATCAAACCGTTTATCAGCTCGGTGCGGCAAGGGTACTGGGGCTATTACCTGCCGGACCAGGACCATGGCGCAGAGCACAGCGAGTTTGTGGATTTCTTCGCCACCTATAAGGCGACGCTGCCGGCGGTCGGGCGCCTGATGAAAGTGTGTCGCGCGGCGATCGTCCCTCTGTTCCCGGTGTATGACGGTAAAACCAGCATGTTGGATATCTATATTCGCGAGCCGATGGATGACCTGGCGCAGGCTGATGACCATCGCATCGCGCGGCGGATGAATGAAGAGGTGGAGAATCTGGTGGGGCCGAATCCCGAGCAGTACACCTGGATCCTCAAACTGTTGAAGACGCGCAAGGAAGGGGAGATCGAACCCTATTCGCGCGATGACCTATACCGCTGATGTTTACCTGAACCCGGATGTAAAAAGGCGCCATAACGGCGCCTTTGGTTTGTTTACGCATGTACCATGCATCCGCGTGCGATCAGCCGATCGATAACCGCGGGGTAACGGGTAAAGTTATTCCAACGTAAATCCAGCCGGCGTAAATTTTTCATCTCACACAGCTGAGTGAGCTGGCAGAATGTATCCGGCAGTTGGGTGATGGCATTGTTGGCGAGGCTCAGCACGTTGAGGGCGCTTAGCATACCAAAGCCGTCCCGTTCCAGGCTAGCGGTGCGTTCGGCGTCGGAATGCGGGGTATGTTGATGCAGCACGCCGTACTTTCCTTATGGTTGGGACAACGTTGAAGGGTTACCGAAGCGGTAGAAATATGCCGGCCTGCGAGAACAGGCCGGCAGATAGCGGATGAGGTTACTCGATACGCAGGATACGGCTGGTATTGGTGGTGCCGACGGTGCCCATCACGTCGCCCTGGGTGACCAGCACCAGATCGCCGGACAGCAGGTAGCCTTTGTCACGCAGACGGTTGATAGCGTCATTGGCGGCGGCAACGCCGTCGGTGTGGCTGTCGAAATAGACCGGCGTGACGCCGCGGTACAGGGCCGCCAGGTTTAACGTATGCTCATGGCGCGACATGGCGAAAATCGGCAGGCCGGAGCTGATACGGGACATCATCAGCGCGGTGCGGCCGGATTCGGTCATGGCGATAATTGCGGTTACCCCTTTCAGGTGGTTGGCCGCATACATCGAAGACATGGCGATCGCCTCTTCGATATTGTCGAACTGCACGTCCAGCCGGTGTTTGGAAACGTTGATGCTGGGGATTTTTTCCGCCCCGAGACAAACGCGCGCCATGGCGGCGACGGTTTCCGCCGGGTATTGGCCGGCCGCAGTTTCCGCCGACAGCATCACCGCATCGGTGCCATCGAGGACGGCGTTGGCTACGTCCATCACTTCCGCACGGGTTGGCATCGGGTTGGTAATCATCGACTCCATCATCTGGGTGGCGGTGATCACCGCGCGGTTCAGCGTACGGGCGCGGCGGATCAGCGTTTTCTGAATGCCGACCAGCTCCGGATCGCCGATTTCGACCCCGAGGTCGCCGCGCGCCACCATCACCACGTCGGACGCCAGGATGATATCGTCCATCGCTTCTTCATCACAGACGGCTTCCGCCCGTTCAACCTTGGCGACGATTTTGGCATTACAGCCGGCATCGCGCGCCAGGCGGCGTGCATAGTGCAGGTCTTCGCCGGTGCGCGGGAAGGAAACGGCCAGATAGTCCACGCCAATCTTGGCGGCGGTGACGATGTCGGCCTTGTCTTTTTCGGTCAGCGCAGCGGCTGACAGGCCGCCGCCCAGTTTGTTGATGCCTTTGTTGTTGGACAGCGGGCCGCCGACGGTCACTTCGGTAAACACCTTCATGCCCTGAACTTCCAGCACCTTCAGCTGCACGCGCCCGTCGTCGAGCAGCAGCACATCGCCCGGCACCACGTCGGCAGGCAGGCCTTTATAGTCGATGCCGACTTTTTCTTTATCGCCTTCGCCTTTCGCCATTTCGGCATCAAGCAGGAATTTATCACCGACATTCAGGAAGACCTTGCCTTCCTTGAAGGTGGATACACGAATTTTTGGCCCCTGAAGATCGCCGAGAATAGCCACGTGCCGACCCAGTTTGGCGGCGATTTCGCGGACTTTATCCGCGCGCGCCAGGTGGTCTTCTGCACTGCCATGGGAAAAATTAAGCCGAACTACGTTGGCGCCGGCAGCAATGATCTTTTCCAGATTATTGTCGCGGTCGGTAGCCGGACCCAGTGTAGTAACGATTTTGGTTCTTCTGAGCCGTCTGGACATGTATTACTCCGTTGACTGGTGAAGCAAATAAAAAAGTGTTGCGATAAGCATCGGATAACGCGAACCGGCGCGAAACGTCATCATAGCCACGCTTCATGACGCTGGTGTCACACCCGGGTTATCCGCAGGAACGTGTTACACGGTACAACCTATAGTGCCGCCGATCAAATCGCCTCGCAGAGGCTGTCCGGCGGCGAATGAGGGCCGTTTCGATTATGACTCGAAACTGTTGGGAATCTCTACGTCTTTATCAAAGCGCGATTCTTTCAACGCTTCCTTGACGCGCTTCAAGTTATCTCTGAATTTATCCCCGCGGCGCAGGGTAAAACCGGTCGCCAGCACGTCAATCAGCGTTAACTGGGCGATGCGCGACACCATTGGCATATAGACGTCGGTATCCTCCGGCACGTCGAGCAGCAGCGCCAGGGTGGCTTCCCGCGCCAATGGTGAATCGTGCGAGGTCACGGCGATCACCGCAGCGTCGTTGTCGCGTGCAAGACGCGCCATTTCCACCAGGTTCTTGGTGCGGCCGGTGTGTGAAATCAGCACCACCACGTCGCCTTCACCGGAGTTCATGCAGCTCATGCGCTGCATCACGATATCGTCGAAGTAGGCGACCGGGATATTGAAGCGGAAGAATTTGTTCATGGCGTCGTGAGCGACCGCCGCGGAGGCGCCGAGGCCGAAGAAGGAGATTTTTTTCGCCTGGGTCAGCAGGTCAACCGCACGATTTATGGCGGCGATATCCAGATTTGCCTTTACTGTATCCAGGCTGGCCATCACCGATTCAAAAATTTTGCTGGTGTAGGCCTCAACGCTGTCGTCTTCCTCGACGTTGCGGTTGACGTAGGGCGTGCCATTCGCCAGGCTCTGCGCCAGATGCAGTTTAAAATCGGGAAAACCCTTGGTATCAAGACGGCGGCAAAAGCGGTTTACCGTCGGCTCGCTGACGTCGGCCATACGCGCCAGCGTGGCGATGCTGGAGTGGATCGCCGTTTGCGGCGATGCGAGGATCACCTCGGCGACTTTTCTTTCGGATTTGCTCAGTTGCTCTAAATGGCTCTGAATTTTTTCCAGCGTATTCATATAACGGGTGTCACTCATGGGTTTTTACCCTGCAAATTTCCGGTTGCCGATACGCAAAAAACGCGTCTGATGTGCGGTGAGCGGCGTGAAGTGCCGGCCGGCGTCAGGTTGCAACGAGAAATCAATTGGGTATATCGATTTCAATCAAAGGAGAAATCAATGCCGGTTTAATGAAAATATACTACGTGCTGGTAACCGTTGGCAGTCTCGACAGAGCGTTTGCTGGGATTTTTCACCAGAATATGAGCTGTGTCTAACTTTCATAATGGTAAAAGAGTAACAAAAAAGACAGAAAATTACAGTTGGTGGCAACGCGGGCGGCATCGACCGACGTTCAGCGTATAGCCATATGGTTTCTGGCGTTTTTCTGCTTTTAATCCGGGTTTACTGGCCGTAGGTAAAGAGAGTACATTAGTAATGTAAGAAAATTACAAATATCCTGCAACGAGGAGATGAACATGGCGGTAACCTCTACAGCCCAGGCGTGCGACCTGGTTATTTTCGGCGCGAAGGGGGATTTGGCGCGCCGTAAGCTGCTGCCTTCCCTGTACCAATTAGAAAAAGCCGGACATATCCACCCGGACACCCGCATTATCGGGGTGGGCCGTGCAGAGTGGGATAAAGACGCTTATACCAAGGTCGTCAAAGAAGCGCTTGAAACCTTTATGAAGGAAAAGCTGGATGACGAACTGTGGGCTACGCTCAGCGCGCGATTAGATTTCTGTAATCTTGATGTCAACGACAGCAAGAATTTTACCAAACTGGGCAAAATGCTGGATCAGGAAAGCCGCACCACCATCAACTACTTCGCGATGCCGCCAAGCACCTTCGGCGCGATCTGCAAAGGGTTGGGGCAGGCCAAGCTGAACAAAGAGCCGGCGCGCGTGGTGATGGAGAAGCCGCTGGGCACCGATCTGGCTTCCTCACGGCTGATCAACGATCAGGTTGCCGAGTTCTTCAATGAGAGTCAGGTGTACCGCATTGACCACTATCTGGGCAAAGAGACGGTATTGAACCTGCTGGCGCTGCGTTTTGCCAACTCGCTGTTCGCTTCCAACTGGGATAACCGCACCATCGACTCGGTGCAGATTACCGTTGCGGAAGAGGTGGGCATCGAAGGGCGCTGGGGTTACTTCGACCAGGCCGGCCAGATGCGCGATATGATTCAGAACCACCTGCTACAGGTGCTGACCATGATCGCTATGTCGCCGCCGGCGGATCTGACCACCGACCGCATCCGCGACGAGAAGGTCAAAGTGCTGCGTTCGCTGCGCCGTATCGACCAGCGCAACGTGCGTGAAACCACGGTGCGCGGCCAGTATACCTCCGGCTTTGTGCAGGGGCGTAAAGTACCCGGCTATCTGGAGGAAGAGGGCGCCAACAAGAGCAGCAACACGGAGACCTTTGTCTCTATCCGCGTGGATATCGACAACTGGCAGTGGGCCGGCGTGCCGTTCTATCTGCGTACCGGCAAACGCCTGCCGGCCAAATGCTCCGAAGTGGTGGTGTACTTCAAGAACCCGCCGCTTAACCTGTTCAGCGACTCGTATCAGCAGCTGCCGCAGAACAAACTGACCATTCGCCTGCAGCCGGATGAAGGGATTGAGATCCAGGTGCTGAATAAAGTGCCGGGTCTTGATCATAAGCACCATCTGCAAACCACCAAACTGGATCTGAGTTTCTCGGAAACCTTTAACCAGGAGCACGTTGCCGACGCCTACGAGCGTCTGCTGCTGGAGAGCATGCGCGGCATTCAGGCGCTGTTCGTCCGCCGTGACGAGGTGGAAGAGGCCTGGAAGTGGGTCGATTCCATTATGGACGCGTGGAAAGCCGACAACGAAGCGCCTAAGCCTTATCAGGCCGGCACCTGGGGGCCGGTGGCGTCGGTGGCGATGATCACCCGCGACGGCCGTTCCTGGAACGAGTTCGAATAAGTCGTGATGCCGGCAGCGAGTCTGCCGGCTTTTTTTTGCCTGTCGTTCGGGCTGAGGGTACGGCCGGACTTTTCAGACCCTGGTCTGAAAGCCCTGTGGCAGGGGCGTGCCATACACTAACCTCAATGTGGAGAAGAAAACGATGAATCACTGGAAAACCAGCGCGCAGCAGATCCTGAGCGCGGGCCCGGTTGTGCCGGTTATTGTGATTAATAAGCTGGAGCACGCGGTGCCGCTGGCGAAGGCGTTGGTCGCCGGCGGCGTGCGGGTGCTGGAAGTGACGTTGCGCACCGAGTGCGGGCTGGATGCCATCCGCGCCATTGCCAAAGAGGTGCCTGAGGCGATTATCGGCGCCGGTACGGTGATCAACCCGCAGCAGCTGCAGGCGGTGACCGAAGCGGGCGCGCAGTTTGCCATCAGCCCGGGGCTGACGGCCGATCTGCTGCAGGCGGCGACCGCCGGCACGATCCCGTTGATTCCGGGCATCAGCACCGTCTCGGAACTGATGCTGGGGATGGATTACGGTCTGCGCGAGTTCAAATTTTTCCCGGCGGAAGCCAACGGCGGCGTGAAGGCGCTGCAGGCGATCGCCGGTCCGTTCCCGCAGGTGCGTTTCTGTCCGACCGGCGGGATCTCACCGGGTAATTATCGCGATTATCTGGCGCTGAAAAGCGTGCTGTGCATCGGCGGTTCCTGGCTGGTGCCCGGCGATGCGCTGGAGCAGGGCGACTATGCGCGCATCACCGAACTGGCGCGCGAGGCGGTGAACGGCGCGCGCGGCTAAGCCTTGCCGCACCTGGCTTTGCCGCATTCTTGCACAATGCCGTTCCGTCAAAGGCTCAACCATTTGTTGAGCCTTTGTTTGTTTTTATTTGATATAAGTTTCTTATTTTTAACTTATTTTTCCTTGGTTTTTAATGGAAATGGCGGTTTGCTTTATTATTTGGCCTGTGGTACAACTATATTCGTTAAACTTTTCCATAATGAGGATATTGAGCAAACCGTACGGGTTTTGTGATAGGTACGGCTGAAGATAGCGAGATAACTATGATGACAACAAATAAAAACCCCCTTAGAACCTCTACCTGTCAGCTTTTTCTGTCTGCCATCCTTGCCAGTGAGCATCACTGGTGCAGTGAGCTATAGCGTCTTTCTCCCTTAACCGGTCGCGGTAAGGCTGGATTTTCCTGGCTTTATCTTCGCATCACCGGGCACTCTTTTTTTATAACGTTTGGGTCAGTTTATCCCCAGGGATCTCTGCGTCCTAATGCGGCCAAATGCCGTGCGGACGAGATAAATCGGGATAAATATGCCTTTGCGTGCGTTATTCGCCGTTTGGGAGAAAAATCATGATTTATTGGCTTTTTTTAGGGTTGGCTATTGCCACCGAGATTATCGGCACCTTGTCGATGAAATACGCCAGCGTCAGCGGGGGCGTAATGGGTCACATGGTGATGTATGTGATGATCACCGCTTCGTATATTCTGCTGTCCGTCGCCATCAAGCGCGTCGCGCTGGGCGTGGCCTACGCCTTATGGGAAGGTATCGGCATTCTGTTTATTACCCTGTTCAGCGTGCTGTGGTTCGATGAGCCGGTTTCCATGCTGAAGCTGCTGGGGCTGGCAACGTTGATCGCGGGCATTATGCTGGTGAAGTCCGGCACCCGTAAGACGCCGTCGGCCGGTGACGCGCGAGGTGAACATCATGCAACAGCTTGAGTGGGTTCATATCGGTTTTCTGGTGCTGGCGACCGCGCTGGAGATTGTCGCCAACATTTTTCTGAAAATGTCGGACGGCTTCCGCAAAGTGTGGCTGGGCCTGCTGTCGTTGCTGTCGGTACTGGCCGCCTTTAGCGCATTGGCGCAGGCGGTGAAGGGGATCGACCTGTCGGTCGCGTATGCGCTGTGGGGCGGTTTTGGTATCGTCGCCACCGTGGCTGCCGGCTGGATCCTGTTCGGTCAGCGTCTCAATGGCAAAGGCTGGCTGGGAATTATGCTGCTGCTGACGGGGATGGTGCTGATCAAACTGGCATAAAGGCGCCGCAGCGGCGCCATGGCCATCGTGCCGCGGTCTGAAAGGCCCGCGGCATAAGCATTACTGGGCGGCGATGATTTTGATTTCAACCTTGTATTTCGGGTTCATCAGCTTCGCCTGCACGGTGCAGCGCACCGGCGCGCTGCCGGGCACTACCCAGGCGTCCCAGGCGGCGTTCATGGCGGCAAAGTCCGCCGCGTCGGCGAGAAATACGGTGGCGTCCAGTACGCGGCTTTTGTCTGAGCCGACGCGCGCCAACAGGACGTCAATCGCCGCCAGGGCGTTGGCGGTCTGTGCCGTCGCATCCTCATCCAGGTTTTCCGGCACGCTGGTGTAATAGACGGTTTCGTTATGCACTACGGCTTCCGACCAGCGCTGTTCAGGATCAATGCGTTCGATATTCATTCAGTTATCTCCATATTGTTGGCCCGCTTAGGGTAGCACAGCATGACGCCCGTTGCTGCCTCTGCACGGCGCGGCGGAATGTGTATATAATCACAGCTGAATTTTTTGGCGGTGAGGCAGCGTGGCAGACGATTTCGCAACAGACGGCGCATTGGCGCAGGCAATTACAGGGTTTAAACCGCGTGAAGCGCAGCGGCTGATGGCCGAAGCGGTCGCCGAAGCCATCAACTTTAAGCAGGAGCTGGTGGTGGAAGCGGGCACCGGCACCGGGAAAACCTTTGCCTATCTGGCGCCGGCGCTGCGTTCGAATAAAAAAGTGATTATCTCCACCGGCTCCAAGGCGCTGCAGGATCAGCTGTACGCGCGCGATCTGCCGACCATCGCCAAAGCGTTGCAATTTAAAGGTAAGCTGGCGCTGCTGAAAGGGCGCTCCAACTATCTGTGTCTGGAGCGTCTGGAGCAGCAGTCGCTGGCCGGCGGCGAACTGGCGGGCCAGACGCTGATCGATCTGGTGCAGCTGCGCGGCTGGTCGTCGCAGACCGTGGAAGGCGATATCAGCAGCTGCAGCGACGTGGCCGAAGACAGCTTTGTCTGGCCGCTGGTGACCAGCACCAATGACAACTGTCTGGGCAGCGACTGTCCGCAATATCAGGACTGCTTCGTGGTCAAGGCCCGCCGCAAGGCGATGGACGCCGACGTGGTGGTGGTTAACCATCACCTGTTTCTGGCGGATATGGTGGTGAAGGAAAGCGGTTTTGCCGAGCTGATCCCCGAAGCGGACGTGATGATTTTCGATGAGGCGCATCAGATCCCGGATATCGCCAGCCAGTACTTTGGCAAGCAGCTGACCAGCCGTCAGCTGATGGATCTGGCCAAGGATATCACTATTGCCTACCGCACCGAGGTGCGCGACGTAGCCCAACTGCAAAAAAGCGCCGACCGCTTGAACATGAGTACCCAGGATTTCCGGCTGGCGT
Organism: Serratia rubidaea; assembly: GCF_016026735.1. Classification (NCBI taxonomy): domain Bacteria; kingdom Pseudomonadati; phylum Pseudomonadota; class Gammaproteobacteria; order Enterobacterales; family Yersiniaceae; genus Serratia; species Serratia rubidaea. The sequence goes on along the minus strand of NZ_CP065640.1, from coordinate 4,239,211 downwards.
TGGGGGAGCCGGGGTTCCGCGGCAACCTGCGCGACGTGCTGAACCAGCCCAACGTGCAGCGCGCCTTACTGCTGCTCGATGATGCGCTGGAGCTGTGCTACGACGTGATGAAACTGTCGCTCGGGCGTTCGGCCTTGTTAGACGCCGCGTTTGAACGCGCCAGCCAGTACCGCACCCGTCTGAAGCGTTTGAAGTCGGTGAACGAGCCTGGATTTAGCTACTGGTATGAGTGTAACGCGCGTAACTTCGTGCTGGCGTTAACGCCGCTGACGGTGGCGGAGCGTTTTCGTGAGCTGCTGGATGATAAGCCGGGCAGCTGGATTTTCACCTCGGCAACGCTGTCGGTGAATGAACAGATGGGGCACTTTACCGAGCGGCTGGGGCTGAACAAGGCGAAGACGCTGCTGCTGCCCAGCCCGTTTGACTATGCCAACCAGGCGCTGCTGTGCGTACCGCGTTTTCTGCCGTCGCCGAATCAGCCGGGCGGCGCGCGCCAGCTGGCGCGGATGCTGCGCCCGATGATTGAGGCCAACCAGGGGCGCTGTTTCTTCCTGTGCACCTCGCATCAGATGATGCGTGAGCTGGCGGAAGAGTTTCGTGCGTCGATGACGCTGCCGGTGCTGGTGCAGGGCGAAACCAGCAAGGGGCAACTGCTGGCGCAGTTCGTCGAGGCGGGCAACGCGCTGCTGGTGGCGACCAGCAGCTTCTGGGAAGGGGTGGACGTACGCGGCGATGCGCTGTCGTGCGTGATTATCGATAAACTGCCGTTTACCTCGCCGGACGATCCGTTGCTCAAGGCGCGTATTGAAGACTGCCGCCTGCGCGGCGGCGATCCGTTTAACGAGGTACAGCTGCCGGACGCGGTGATCACCCTCAAGCAGGGCGTCGGCCGCCTGATTCGCGATACGGACGACCGCGGGGTGCTGGTGATTTGCGACAACCGACTGGTGATGCGCCCCTACGGTGAAGTCTTTCTCAACAGCCTGCCGCCTACGCCGCGCACGCGCGATCTGGGTAAGGCGATCGCCTTTTTGCAGCAGGAATAACCGGCCTGCCGCGCCAGTGCGGCTGCGGCTATGCCGGTAATCCGGGCTGTGCTACAATGCGCGCCCTGTAAAAAATACTGATATTTCCCGCCTGAGGTTTGGCATGTCCACGCGAATTTTAGCGATCGATACCGCAACGGAAGCTTGTTCCGTTGCCCTCTGGAATCAAGGCGAAACCCACGCCCTGTTTGAACTGTGCCCGCGTGAACACACGCAGCGTATTCTGCCGCTGGTGCAGCAGGTGCTGGCCGAGTCCGGCGTAACGCTTGGCGAACTTGATGCGCTGGCCTTCGGGCGCGGCCCCGGCAGCTTTACCGGCGTGCGTATCGGCATCGGCATTGCGCAGGGGCTGGCGTTAGGCGCGGATTTGCCGATGCTGGGCATTTCCACCTTGCAGACCATGGCGCAGGGCGCGTGGCGAATGACCGGCGCGCAGCGCGTGCTGGCGGCGATCGACGCTCGCATGGGCGAGGTGTACTGGGGCCAGTTTGAGCGTCAGCCTGATGGTCAGTGGCTGGAAAGTGAAGGCGAGGCGGTACTGTCGCCGGAGCAGGCGCTGGCGCGCGCGCAACGCCTGCAGGGCGACTGGGCGCAGGCGGGCACCGGCTGGCAAACCTACCCGGAGCTGGTCGCCGGCGCGCCGATTACGCTGCATGACGGCCAGATGCTGCTGCCGCAGGCGGAAGATATGCTGCCGCTGGCGCTGCACGCCTGGCGGCAGGGAAAGGCCTGCCGCGTTGAGCAGGCGGAACCGACCTACCTGCGTAATGAAGTCACCTGGAAAAAACTGCCGGGGCGTGAATAGTCCGGTATACGTTATGTGCGCTTTATTCGGCACAGGGAAGTAAGATTCTGCAACTTGCGGCGTAAATAACGGTCGAAGTGACAGAAATTTCAGGAGATTGCGATCATGTTAATCCGTACTGTCATTCAACGATGCACGCTGCCGGCGCTGGCCGGCGGCGTTTTGATGCTTTCCGGCTGCGTCACCGTTCCCGATGCGATTAAAGGCTCTTCGCCGACGCCGGTCACGGAACTGGCGTCGGTGCAAAATGCGCCGAGCCTGTTTAACGGCGCGGAGGCCCGCTTTGGCGGCAAAGTGGTGAACGTGGCGAATGAGCAGGGCAAAACGCTGCTTGAAATCGCCGCGGTGCCGCTGGATGACGGCGCCCGGCCGATCCTCGGTGAGCCGTCGCGCGGGCGGGTGCTGGCGACGGTCAACGGCTTCCTTGAGCCGACGGATTTCAAAGGGCACCTGGTCACGGTAGTTGGGCCGATCACCGGCGTGAAGCCCGGCAAAATCGGCGCGACGCCGTATAAATTCGTCACCATGAACGTCAGCGGTTTTAAACGCTGGCGGCTGACGCAGCAGGTGGTGATGCCGCCGGCGCCGATGGGGCCATGGGGCTGGCGCAGCGGCCCGTGGGGACCGGACTGGGGGCCAGGCTATGGTTGGTACAGCCCCGGACCGGCGCAGGTGCAAACGATCGTTACCGAGTAAGTTACGCAAAAATTCAATAGATTCTGAAGGCGGCTTATTAGCCGCCTTTTCTTTTGGCGCAGGGAATCGCCGGTAATTAGTGACACGCATCGCAACCTGAAAATTGTTTAAAACCCAAACTGGTCTGCTGAGTTAAGATATTGTTATAACCTAGCTGGGCGTTTAGGGGATGCGATGATAATGAGAAATGATTTCGGGAGTAATACCTTGGAAAAGGTCTGGTTAAAACGTTATCCGGCAGATGTGCCAGCAGAGATTGACGCCGATCGCTATCCGTCATTGGTGGAAGTATTTGAAAATGCCGTGCGGCATTATGCGGATCAGCCCGCGTTTATCAATATGGGCGAGGTGATGACCTACCGCAAGCTGGAAGAGCGCAGCCGGGCATTCGCCGCCTATTTGCAAAATGAGCTGGGGCTGAAGAAGGGCGATCGCGTCGCGTTGATGATGCCGAACCTGCTGCAGTATCCCATTGCGCTGTTTGGCATTCTGCGCGCCGGCATGGTGGTGGTTAACGTGAACCCGCTCTATACGCCGCGCGAACTGGAGCATCAGCTCAACGACAGCGGCGCCAGCGCCATTGTTATCGTCTCCAACTTTGCCCATACGCTGGAAAAAGTGGTCTTCAAGACCCAGGTCAAGCACGTGATCCTGACGCGGATGGGCGATCAGCTCTCGGCGGCCAAAGGCACGCTGGTCAACTTTGTGGTGAAATATATTAAACGTCTGGTGCCCAAGTACGATTTGCCGGACGCCATCTCTTTCCGCACGGCGCTGCAGCGCGGCCGCCGCCTGCAATATGTCAAACCGGACATCATTAACAGCGATCTGGCCTTTTTACAGTACACCGGCGGCACCACCGGGGTGGCGAAGGGCGCGATGCTGACCCATCGCAATATGCAGGCCAATCTGGAGCAGGCCAAGGCGGCCTATGCGCCGCTGTTCCGCGCCGGACAAGAGCTGGTGGTGACCGCGCTGCCGCTGTACCACATCTTTGCGCTGACGGTGAACTGCCTGCTGTTTATCGACCTGGGCGGCCGCAATCTGCTGATTACCAACCCGCGCGATATTCCCGGCCTGGTGAAAGAGCTGGCCAAATACCCGTTTACCGCCCTGAGCGGCGTCAATACCTTGTTCAATGCGTTGCTCAATAACGAAGAGTTCCTCAAGCTGGACTTCTCGACGCTGCGCTTCTCGGTCGGCGGCGGCATGGCGGTGCAAAAGGCGGTGGCGGACAAATGGGAGCAGACCACCGGCAAACATCTGCTGGAAGGCTATGGCCTGACCGAGTGCGCTCCGCTGGTGGCCGGCAACCCATACGACCTGCAGCATTACAGCGGCAGCATCGGTTTGCCGGTGCCGTCGACCGACGTACGTCTGGTGAATGACCAGGGGCAGGATGCCGCCCCGGGCGAGCCGGGCGAACTGTGGGTCAAAGGACCGCAAGTTATGTTAGGCTATTGGCAACGTCCTGATGCCACGGATGAAGTGCTGAAAGACGGCTGGCTGGCGACCGGTGATATCGTTACGGTGGATGAGCAGGGCTTTATTCGCATCGTCGATCGTAAAAAAGATATGATTTTGGTGTCGGGTTTTAACGTTTATCCGAATGAAATTGAGGATGTCGTCAGCCAACATGCTAAAGTGCTGGAGTGCGCGGCGATTGGCGTGCCGAGCGAAGCCTCCGGTGAAACCGTGAAAATTTGCGTGGTGAAGAAGGATCCTTCGCTGACCAAGGAAGAGTTGCTGACCCATTGCCGTCGGCACCTGACCGGGTATAAAGTGCCTAAAATTGTTGAGTTCCGCGACGAGTTGCCGAAGTCGAACGTCGGCAAAATTCTGCGGCGAGAACTGCGTGACGAACAGGCGAAACCCAAGGCGGCTGATGCCGCCTGACGTTGTCTGGTCACACTTACTTATCAACAACGCCGGTGAATGCCGGCGTTGTTGTGTTTGGCTCATGAAATAAGAGAATGAAGTTTTGAATTATACGTTGATCACTACCGATGCCGGATTGCAGCAGGTCTGCGAACAGGCCAGAACACATGCTCAGATCGCGCTTGATACCGAATTTGTCAGAACGCGCACCTATTACCCGCAGCTTGGCCTTATCCAGTTATACGATGGTGAACAACTCTCCCTGATTGACCCCCTGCCGATTACCCAGTGGCAGCCGTTTATTGATCTGCTGAGCGACAAAGCGGTGGTGAAATACCTGCATGCCGGCAGTGAAGATCTTGAAGTGTTCCTGAATGCGTTCCAAACCTTGCCGACGCCGCTGGTGGATACCCAGATCCTGGCGGCGTTTACCGGCCGGCCGCTGTCGTGCGGGTTCGCCACGCTGGTTGCCGCGTATATGCAGGTTGAGTTGGACAAAAGCGAGTCGCGCACCGACTGGCTGGCCAGACCGTTGACCGAACGCCAGTGCCAGTATGCCGCGGCCGATGTGTTCTATCTGCTGCCGATGGCCGGGCAACTGGTGCAGGAAGTGGAGCAGGCCGGCTGGACCGAAGCGGCGAGCAACGAATGCCTGCTGCTGTGCCAGCGTCGCAGCGAAACGCTGGCGCCGGAGCTGGCCTACCGCGAAATCAATAACGCCTGGCAGCTGCGCCCGCGTCAGCTGGGCTGTTTGCAAAAGCTGGCCGCATGGCGGCTGCAGCAGGCGCGCCAGCGCGATCTGGCGGTTAATTTCGTCGTGCGGGAAGAGAACCTGTGGGCGGTGGCGCGTCATATGCCGGCCTCCATGGGAGAGCTGGACGCATTGGGCCTGAGCGGCCCGGAGATCCGTTTCCACGGGAAAACGCTGCTGGCACTGGTTGCCGAGGCCAACGCGCTGGATGAGGCTGCGCTGCCGCCTCCGGTCGCCAACCTGGTTGAGCATCCGGGTTACAAGAAGGTGTTTAAGGAAATCAAAGCGGCGATTGCCGCCGTCAGTGAGCAAAGCGGCTTAAGCAGCGAGTTGCTGGCGTCGCGTCGCCAAATTAACCAGCTGCTGAACTGGCATTGGAAACTGAAAAACAGCGACTGCCAGCCGGAATTAATCAACGGCTGGCGTGCGGGATTATTAGCCGAACCATTATTGGCAATCCTACAGAGTTATTAATCTAACGGGAACGGACGCGGGGCAGGGGAAAAGGAAACTGCTCCGTGTTATTGCGGGATGGATTTTATTTCAGATAATACTGGCGCCAGTATTAAGTTTAAAGAACATTACTACCAGATTAATTGGGATTAATCTCAAACGGTAAAAATAGCGCTTTTGCTGTTTTCCCGTTCAATGTCTGGACACATATACAGTGCCCCCCTGCAAAAATACAGGGGGAGATTTATGGTGTCGCGATCATTTAGCGGCTTCTTCTGACTCCGGCAACGTGACGTTGAGCTCCAGAACCGAAATATCGTCTCCTTTCTGCTCAAACTGAAGGTGCAGCATCTCCGGGTCAATCTGAATGTACTTACAGATGACGGCCAGGAGGTCACGCTTCATATCGGGCAGATACGGGGGCTCACTGTCCCCCTTGCGACGCTCTGCAACGATAATCTGCAGCCGCTCCTTGGCTACAGAGGCTGTACTTTTTTTGCGGGACAGAAAGAAGTCTAACAAAGCCATGGTTTATCCCCCAAAAAGGCGTTTCAGGAAGCCCTTCTTCTCTTCTTCGATGAAGCGGAATGGGCGTTCTTCTCCTAACAAACGGTTAACGGTGTCGTCGTATGCCTTACCGGCATCGGACTCGAGATCCAGAATCACAGGTTCACCCTGGTTGGATGCGCGCAGTACGGACTGGTCTTCCGGGATAACCCCGACCAGAGGAATGCGCAGAATTTCCAGTACGTCTTCCATGCTCAGCATGTCGCCGCGGCTGACGCGGCCCGGGTTGTAACGGGTCAGCAGCAGGTGCTCCTTGATCGGATCCTTGCCCTGTTCGGCACGGCGCGATTTGGAGGACAGGATGCCGAGAATGCGGTCGGAGTCACGTACCGAAGACACTTCCGGGTTGGTGGTAATGATGGCTTCATCCGCGAAGTACAGCGCCATCAGCGCGCCGGTTTCAATACCGGCCGGTGAGTCGCAGACCACGAAATCAAAGTCCATCTCGCCAAGTTCGTTGAGCACTTTCTCAACGCCTTCGCGGGTCAGCGCGTCTTTATCGCGCGTTTGAGATGCGGGCAGAATGTAGAGGTTTTCGGTGCGTTTGTCTTTGATTAACGCCTGATTCAGCGTGGCGTCACCCTGAATTACGTTAACGAAGTCATAAACCACGCGACGCTCACAGCCCATAATCAAGTCAAGGTTACGCAGACCGATATCGAAGTCGATAACGACGGTTTTCTTGCCTTGTTTGGCCAGACCGGTCGCGATGGCTGCGCTCGAGGTGGTCTTACCAACCCCCCCTTTACCCGATGTAACAACAATAATGCGTGCCATGAAGTGGTTCCTTGTCAAAAGGGCTCAATTTAAAGGTTGTATGGTTAAAGCGTTATCCAACAGGCTGAGTCGTACTGCCTGCCCGAACGAATCGGACGGGATCTGGTCGCTCAACCAGTACTGCCCTGCGATAGAGACTAGCTCAGCGGCCAGATGGGTGCAAAAAATCTGACATGAGGCATCGCCCGATGCGCCAGCCAGCGCACGACCGCGCATCATGCCGTAGATGTGAATATTGCCGTCGGCAATCACTTCTGCACCGGCGCTGACGCTGCTGGTCACGATTAAATCGCAGTTGCGGGCATAAATCTGTTGGCCGGAACGGACAGGCGTACTGATGACGCGTGTTTTGGCGGGCGCGTTGTCGGCTGCCGGCTCGGGAGTCGGCGCCGGCGCTTCGGCGGCGGCCACCTTGTGGCCTTTGCCTTCACTCAGCAACGGCAGACCGGCACGGGCAACCGCCCGTTTTTGCCGTTCGTCTTTGCAACCGCTGATGCCAACTACCCGCAGACCTGCCGCTGCGACCGCCTGTTGGAGTTCTTTCCAGTTTGCGTCGCCGTTAAGCGCTGCAATGTTGATAACAACAGGGGCGTTTTTCAAAAAAGCGGGAGCTTGTTCCACTTTTTCTTGCAACGCCTCGCGAATTACCCCGGGTTCTGAATTATGCAAATGAACAACCGATAGGGTAAAACTGCTGCCTTTTAGCTCAATTGGCGATTGTGACATCTATCCTGACTCAGTTTCAGCAACTTTAAATCCCCGGAATTCCACTCGGGGTGCGATATTCCGATGTACTAGAAGCATGTTATAGTCAGAGTTATATCCAGGCAAGACACTGTCCCAATTAAATAGAGTTAAAAATATGCTTTGTGTGATCTATAGAAGTTCAAAACGCGATCAAACTTATCTTTATGTCGAAAAAAAAGACGACTTCTCGCGCGTGCCGGAGGATTTGCTGAAAAGTTTTGGCGTCCCGCAGTTCGCCATGTCGCTTAATCTGGACGAACGGAAAAGATTAGCCAATGCGAATATTGATAAGGTGAGAGAAGCCCTGAAAGAAGAGGGGTTTTATCTGCAGGTACCGCCGCCGGTAGAAAATTTATTGAGCCAGCATTTGAGCGGCGGAAAATAATTGTCGTTCGCCCCGCGGGCTGAGCGGGGCGGAATTGAATTGCAGAAAAGGACACCGCGATGAGATTGTCGACCACGGCGTTGACGCTGACTACCTTGATACTGGCCGGCTGCGCCAGCCACCACAATCCGGCGCAGGCGGCGTCTGCAGCCGCGCCGTCCGAGTCGGAACGGCTGCTGAAGCCCGCCGTCGCAACCCCTCAGGCGCCGGCCGCCAATACGCTGGCCGCAACCGGCCGCGATCCGGCCCAGTTTCCCGCCTATGTAGAGCAGCTCAGGAGCGAGGCGCTGGCGCAGGGACTGAGCCAGCAAACGGTCGACGGCGCTTTCGCCAATGTTCATTTTGTCGATCGGGTGATCAAATCCGATCGTAATCAGCTGGAAAAGAAAATCACCCTGGATGTTTACCTGCAGCGTGTGCTGTCGGCCAGTAAAACGCGGCAGGGGCGCGAGATGATGCGCAAGTATCAGCCGCAGCTGGCGCGGGCGACGGCGCGCTACGGCGTACCGGAGCGCTATATTGTGGCGCTGTGGGCGATGGAAAGCCATTTCGGCAAGATTCAGGGTAAGGAAGACGTGGTGTCCGCGTTAGCGACGCTGGCGTTTGAGGGGCGCAGAGAGGCGTTCTTCCGCAAGCAGCTGCTGGCGGCGTTGCAAATTATCGAACAAGGGCATGTGACGGCCGGGCAGCTAAAAGGCTCGTGGGCGGGCGCGATGGGGCAAAGCCAGTTTATGCCCAGCTCTTTCCTGACCTATGGTGCGGACGGCGATGGCGATGGACGGATTGATATCTGGAACAATGTTGATGACGTTTTCGCCTCAACCGCCAACTACCTGGCGACCGAAGGCTGGCAGGCGGGCAGCAGCTGGGGACGCGAAGTCAAACTGCCGGCAGGCTTCAGCGCCGGCGATCTGGGGCTGAAGACCCGCGGCCGCACGGTTAATCAGTGGGCGGCAATGGGCGTTACGCAGCCTGACGGCGCCGCGCTGCCGGATGCGACGCTGCGCAGCTGGGTGATCACGCCGGACGATGCGCAGGGGCGCGCGTTCCTGGTGTATGATAACTTCCGTACCATTATGCACTGGAACCGTTCATATTATTTTGCCATCAGCGTGGGTATGATGGCGGATGCCGTTGGGCAATAAGCCGCAGCGGCGGGCCGTCAGCGATACGGCGCTAACGTCACGACAACGGGCCTGGCCTGCGGGCCGAGCCCCTACATGATTTGTAGGGAGAAACGGAATGTATCAACATCGAGACTGGCAGGGGGCCTTACTGGATTTCCCGGTAAGCAAAGTGGTGTGCGTAGGCAGTAATTATGCTGACCATATTAAGGAGATGGGCAGCGCCAAGTCCGCCGAGCCGGTGCTGTTTATCAAACCTGAAACTGCACTGTGTGATATCCGCCAGCCGGTGGCGATCCCCAAAGATCTTGGCGCGGTGCATCATGAAGTTGAGCTGGCGGTACTGATCGGCACGCCGCTGAAGCAGGCGAATGAAGATCGCGTGGCGCGGGCGATCGCCGGTTATGGCATTGCGCTGGATCTGACGCTGCGTGACCTGCAGGCAGGGTTCAAGAAGGCCGGTCAGCCTTGGGAAAAGGCCAAAGGCTTCGACGGTTCTTGTCCTATCTCCGGCTTTATTCCAGTCGCCGAATTTGGCGATGCGCAAAATGCCGAGCTGACGCTGAACGTCAACGGCGAGATCCGCCAGCAGGGCAATACGCGCGATATGATCACGCCGATCCTGCCGCTGATCGCCTATATGAGCCGTTTCTTCACCTTGCGCGCCGGCGACATCATTTTGACCGGCACGCCTCAGGGCGTCGGGCCGATGGCCTCGGGCGATATGCTGAGCCTCTCCTTAAATGACAAAACGCTGACCACGCGCGTGATTTGATTCCGTCGGCCGCCGTGTAAAAACGGCGGCAATGCTTGCATCTGCCGGCTAAAATGTCTATATAGTGCCCCTCGCAGTCTGTATGCAGGCTAAAATTCATTTACTTATCCTTAATGTCGAGCGCGCAGCCCGTCGGGCTTGCCGAGAGCATTAAGGGGATATACCGGATTTCAACATGTCACAACGTCCTTTTTGGCAGAGCAAAACGCTGGCGGAAATGTCAGAAGAAGAGTGGGAATCGCTGTGCGACGGTTGTGGGCAGTGCTGTCTGAATAAACTGATCGACGAAGATACCGACGAAATCTACTTTACCAACGTTGCCTGCAACCAGCTGAATATTAAATCCTGCCAGTGCCGCAATTATGAGCGTCGCTTCGAACTGGAAGAAGACTGCATCAAACTGACGCGGGAAAACCTGGTGACGTTTGACTGGTTGCCGCCTACCTGCGCCTATCGCCTGATCGGCGAAGGCAAGCCGCTGTACCCCTGGCATCCGCTGATCAGCGGCTCCAAGGCGGCGATGCACGGTGAGCGCATTACCGTCCGCCATATTGCCGTGCGTGAAAGCGAAGTGGTGGATTGGCAGGACCATATCCTCAATAAGCCGGACTGGGCGCGCTGATTGCATTGAAAGAGGGCGGGAAATATGGGCGGCAGGAATGCCGTTCAGAACCGCCGGTAGCTCATCGCGTTGCCATTAGTGCAACAACTCAAACCAGCCGGATGTCCGTCGGTCTGCGCTAATCTCCCGCTTTTTTCTCACATTCCTCTCGCCGTAACGCAGCGGCTTTTTTGTCGCTTTTATCGCCATGTTCAATGCGCCGGGTGTCAGCGGTATTATCGCCATGCAGCGGCTTTATTAGCGTAGTTTTATCCGCGAACTGTACACCGGCTCTTCGGCAATCACTTCATAACGGCTTCTATTACGCCGCATGACGTCACCCGATTTGGAAAACAGCAGGGTGGTGAGAATGATGCAGACCACCACCAAGGCAATTTCAATTCTGTTCATAGTTTCTGTTGCTGGATAACCAAGAGTTATGTGCTCGTCCGGCCCAGGCGCCAGTTACCCCGTTAAGGCAAGGTGCTTTCCGCCACTCTGGCAGAGCCGATGGCGCAACATACCCGGCTAATCGGCAAGAGTAAACATGTTGTCGCAGCGGCAGGAAATGTGGGGGTCGATGAAAAAATGCACAAACCATTAACCAACCTTATTAATAATGTTTCATTTTATGTGTGGCTATTGATGTGGGGGCCATCATTGCCTAAGTTTGAAAGGCGTACTTAACGAGGGGTGCAATAAGGGGAGTGAAGTATGTCTGATGAAAAACGTCTTAATCTGCTGGAAAAAGTAGCTATTGTGATGTTCGCAGCATTGATTGCCTATTTTGTGCTGACGTTTGGTCTGTCGCTCTCAGGGCTGGATCATTCTTGGCCCTATCCAATGAGATAGATGCTTACGTCTTTACCAGGGAAACATATAATAAATAGGCATATACACTATTACTTGCGCAGTAGATTCACCGCATTACAGGGGGGACCTGCAATACGGTGATGATCTCAGCTAGGTTTCATTCAGCGCGCATTTTCTACACATTGGCAGCGTGAATTTTCCCTGGCGCACTTCTTTGCGCAGCCGGCGAAAATCCTCACTGTGCCAGATCTCCAACAGACTTTGCTCCTTCACATTACCGAAGCTGTGGGTGATATGGTAATCGTTGGTGCAAACCACTTCGCCGGTATAGGTAATAGAAATCTCATCCGACACGTAATGGCAGTGCTTCATTTTCCGCTCTTTTTTGGGTTTAACCGTACCGCCGCGGTTAAATAGCGTCAGCCCGTCGAGCGAACGGATTTTGATCTCCCCATGTTTGACATAGTCGCTGTCTACCATGCTGGTCAGCTTCTTAGGCAAATTCTTGGTGTGTTTGGTAACCAGAAAACCGCTGACGCCGGCCTGCATACATCTGTCGTACAGTTCTTTATCCAACAATAATCCGTTGGTGTGGATAATAATTTCGGCGTTAGGCAGTTTTTTCCGGGCATAGGCCATCAGTTCAGGCAAGCGTTGATCCAGTAATGGCTCGCCAAAAAAGTGGGGGGAAATACGGCCTTTATAATTTATTGCCGACAGGTCATCAATTGCCTTTCTGAAAACCTCCTCCGGCATATAATTAACCCCGCGTCCTCCGTTGAATGACGTCGGGCAGTAGCTGCACTTGAGATTACACTGTGAATTGATTTCAAAATCGAGCGCGGTGAAGATATCTCTGTTTTTATAGCCGTAAGTCAGTACCTTATTAAATGCGTTATACCATCCGCGCAGGGTGGGTTTTACCGGCTCAGGCATATTTTGCGCCATCAGTCGGTAGAATGAATTAAGAACTAGGGGTAGCCGCATAATATTTTCCGCCATTGCTCAAAATTTTAGGTATAGCAGATGAGATGAAGAAATCCAGGCGGCGGATATCTCAAGGGGCAGGAAAGCTTACGGGAAGGAATATTTTTTGTTGGATTGCTTGGCGTTACTTTTTCATTAAGATTTATCCTAAATGAAACATGGGCGCGGTGCGCCCATGTTTCAGCGTACTATGAATCGCCGCGTTTATAGAGCGTGTGGAATTTGGCCGTCATAAACAAAATAGATCCCCCCGACGCGCCGAAGAGCAGCGGGTTAACCGAGCCGGAAAACAGCCACATTGCCAAGAAAATGAGCGGCATCATATACGTGAAGGCGCCGTTGCTCTCTTTGGATACGGCCTTCAGACAGGTGAAGACGATCAGCAACAGCAGGCAGGCGCAGCCAATGATGCCCAAGGACATCAACATGGATAACGTTTGGCTTTCATAGAGATACTTCGTGGTTTCTGAACGCAGGGCGTTCGGAATGTAGTAGCCGATACCATGACCAAAAATAGGCATTTCCATAAAGGAGTTATAGAGCGATCTATTCTGCCATTCACGGTAGGAGTCAGAGACCGAGTTATTCGTGTTATTACCGAACCGCGTTTCGATAACTTTGAACAGCATATCCCCAACTGGCGTGAATATAATAATAAAGGACAGGATAACTGCTGTAATGATGCTGATTTTAAATATTTTAGATGCCTTGGCCTCAATGAGAATGGCAGCAAATACCATGAATAACGTCTCCGCCCAGAAGGCGCGCGACAGTGTCAGGATCATGGAAATCATCAAGAGAACAAAGGTTATCGACGTTTTTAACTTGTTATCTTCGTTATGAATCAGTTCACGGGTAACAAAGTATAAAAAGAACGGCACTGCGGAATCCAGTGGGATCTGCAGACGGGCAAGAACGGTATCTTCAACGCCCAACGACATCATCTGAATATTCCACGTATCACGCAACCAGGAGATAATATCATTAACGCCGATCCCGGCCACCACGGAAAGAACGATAATAAATATCTTGGCTATGGCGACATAAACAAAACAGTACTTTAAGGTACGGTATATCAGCGTTCTGTTTGCTTCGCTGATATCACTGCTGGCGAGAAGGAAGACGGCAACCACAATCGCCAGGAAGATATCCCTGGTCTGGCCAATAATATTGCCGAACTCATTACCCATAATGATGGAGTAAATATCTGCGGCTAACAGAAACAGGATAAAGGGAACCAGCTTTAAAATTGAACGTTGCAACATCTCCTTGCGCGTGAGCATATATAGCGCCATGGTGACAATGATCAATGGGCTTCTCAATGCCATCAGATAGATTGACATCTTGATATAAATTGACTTGCTTATCTTCATATTTCCTTGCCAACCTGAATGTTGATTAACATATTCTTTTTTCGCCGTGAAATTTTCAGATTATCGCTACTCACCGGTGCTGTCTACAGGCGTTGTGAGCGTTTTGGTGCAGGCGAGCGCTGGACGGCCTGAGGCCGTTGACTGCGTATTTACGGAAGCAACCCTGGCATTGTGACTGGGCCTATCATGACAGGGAAAGTTGTTTTTATTCACTTGGTTAACCTATTGACGGTGTGAGCATCGTCGGAGCTCAGGTTGATCATCGTGGTATTCTGGCATTCAACCATCATTGTTTCACGCTTTTTGCTGCAATTTAGAGTTTTCCGACTGATGGATAATGAGTGACGCATAATCAGAAAAATTACGCTAAAACGTGCTGTATTGATACGAAAAAAGGCGCCGTCAGGCGCCTTTCAGATTGATGCCGATGCTTTATTCAGCATCAACCTTGCTGACGTGAACGCACTGCCTGGCTGATCAGCACGATCGCGGCGACCAGCAGATAGGCGGCGAAGATGCCGACCAGCCACTGTGGCATTTCCAGCGTCAGGAACTTCCACTGGCTGACCGAGCAGTCGCCGGAGGCATGAAATACGGCCGGCATCCATTTGTCCAGCGGCAGCCAGGAAGGGAAGTTGACGAAAAAGTCGCAGGTATTGAATGGCGAGGGATGCAGAATCAGCATGGTGTGATCCCATGCCAGTTTCACGCCTTCCCAGGCGCTGTAGATCCACAGCAGAATGGCGGCATAGCGCAGCGGCGTTTTCGGCGCGACAGCGCCCAGCAGCGAGGCGCCCAGGATGCCAAACAGCGCACAGCGCTCATAAATGCACATCACGCAAGGTTGCAGCAGCATAACGTGTTGGAAATAGAGCGCGGTCAGTTCCAGCGCCAGCGCGGTGACGGCCATCAACAGCCATGCGCGGCGTCCTTGTGAGCAGCGCTTAAAGAATCGCAACATATCTTGAGTCTTCCATGCAGTAACCAATTGAACCGGCAGTGTAAACCAATTCAACCGCGTTGCCAGCCATCAGATACCCTTTTCGCGGTAACAAAGTATGGCTGGCAACGGTAACGGCGCGCTGAATCAGTGTTCAACGGCATCCAGCGGCGGCAGTGTGAGCCAGTGCCACTGCGTCAGCAGGTCGGTAACGGGCGCCAGGGTATACTCGACGCACAGCAGCCCGACCAGCGCCAGCACAATGGTGTACGGCAGCGCCATCCACACCATACGGCCATAAGAAAGGCGCACCAGCGGCGCCAGCGCCGAAGTCAGCAGGAACAGAAACGCCGCCTGTCCGTTTGGCGTGGCGACCGACGGCAGGTTGGTGCCGGTGTTGATCGCCACCGCCAGCATTTCAAACTGCTTCAGCGAGATGGCGCCGCTGGTGAGAGCGGCTTTGGCTTCGTTGATATACACCGTGCCGACGAAGACGTTATCGGAAACCGCCGACAGCAGGCCGTTAAACACGTAGAACAGCATCAGCTGCGCCGACGGCTCGGCCTGCAGCACAAATGCGATCACCGGGCTGAACAGATGTTGTTCGATGATCACGGCGACCACGGTGAAAAATACCGTCAGCAGGGCGGTGAACGGCAGGGCTTCCTGGAACGCCTTGCCGATGGCATGTTCGTCGGTCACGCCGCACAGCGAGGTGGCGAGAATAATCACCGACAGGCCAATCAGGCCGACTTCCGCCAGATGCAGGGCCAGCGCGGCGACCAGCCAGATGCCGATCAGCGCCTGCACCACCAGCTTGATTTTTTCCTGACGGTTGCGTTTGGCGCTGGCCTGGCGGTCAAACTCGGTTAACACCTCGCGTACGCGTTCCGGCAGCTGTGCGCCATAGCCGAAGACGCCAAAACGCTCCACCAGCAGGCACACCAGCAGCCCGCAGACAAAGACCGGCAGGGTGACCGGCGCCATGCGCAGGAAGAAATCGATAAACCCCCAGCCGGCGCTTTTGGCGATAATCAGGTTCTGCGGTTCGCCGACCATGGTCATCACGCCGCCGAGCGCGGTGCCGACGCCGGCGTGCATCAGCAGGCTGCGCAGGAAGGCGCGGAACTGTTCCAGCGTCTGTTTACGGTCATCGCCGTCGATGCCGCTGTCGTCGTTGACGTTATGCGCGCCTTCCGGCTGGTTGGAGGCGACGTTATGGTAGATAGAGTAAAACCCGCTGGCGACGCTGATCACCACGGCGACGACCGTCAGGGCGTCAAGAAACGCCGAAAGCACCGCCGCCGCCAGACAGAACGCCAGCGACAGCAGCATCTTGGAGCGGATATTCAGCAACAGCTTGGTAAACACGAACAGCAACAGCTGCTTCATAAAGTAGATGCCGGCCACCATAAAGATCAGCAGCAGCAGCACTTCGAGATTATTGGCGATTTCTTCACCGACGTGCGCCGGGCTGGTCATGCCGATGGCGACCGCCTCCAGCGCCAGCAGGCCGCCGGGTTGCAGCGGGTAGCACTTAAGCGCCATCGCCAGGGTGAAGATAAATTCCGCCACCAGCAGCCAGCCGGCGGCGAAGGGGCTTACCAGGAAAAAGACCAGCGGATTAACCGCCAGAAATATCAGGATGGCTAACTTATACCAGTCAGGGGATTGGCCGAGAAAGTTTTTCACAACGGCGCTGCGTGTTGTCATTTCCATATTATGTCTTGCTACCTTGAATAAAAATTGCTGCTACCCTACCAACGCTGGCGGTAGCGATGCAACCGCGGCAGAAATTTCAACCTAAAATTCATGGGTTTCGCCGTTTTCGGCTGTTTTTTGCCAGCTTATGCACACTTTCGTTTATAGTTTCCCGCTCGTACTATGTCATACCAGCATGATCTGGTATGATCAGCTGACTACTATTAATTATATCGTTGCAACGGAACGTCAAACACATGGTCATTAAGGCACAGAGTCCAGCCGGTTTTGCGGAAGAGTACATTATTGAAAGTATTTGGAATAATCGCTTCCCTCCTGGCTCTATTTTGCCCGCGGAGCGTGAGCTATCTGAACTGATTGGTGTCACGCGCACCACATTACGCGAGGTTTTACAGCGTTTGGCGCGCGATGGCTGGCTGACGATTCAGCACGGCAAGCCGACCAAAGTGAATAACTTTTGGGAAACATCCGGCCTCAACATTCTGGAAACGCTGGCACGCCTCGATCATAACAGCGTCCCGCAGCTGATCGACAACTTATTGTCGGTGCGCACCAATATCGCCTCTATCTTCATCCGTTCAGCGGTGCGTAACCACCCTGAGGAAGCGCAGGCCGTGCTGGCGAAAGCGTCGGAGGTTGAAGATCAGGCCGAGGCGTTCAATACGCTGGATTATGAAATTTTCCGCGGCCTGGCCTTTGTGTCCGGCAACCCGATTTACGGGCTGATCTTCAACGGCCTGAAAGGGCTGTATACCCGCGTTGGCCGCTACTACTTCTCCAACCCGGAAGCGCGCAAGCTGGCGCGTACGTTTTACAGCAAACTGTCGATGCTGTGCCATGAGAAAATGTACGACCAGGTGATGGAGACGGTGCGTAACTATGGCAAGGAGAGCGGCGCGATCTGGCAGAGTATGCAGGGCACCATGCCGAGCGATCTGACCGAAGTGCGCCGTTAACCACAACGTGGCGTAGGCAGATAACTAAAGGGCGCATCTTGCGCCCTTTTTGCTGCGCGTTAAAGCGTACTGGGGCGCGGCGGGCAGCGCTCCAGCAGTTCGACGCTGCCGTCTTCGTTCTGCTGCTCCAGGATTACGTCAAACCCCCACAGCCGGTACACATGCTTCATCACCTCGCGGCGGCTTTTATCCAACGGCGCGCGCTCCTGCGGCACGTAGCGCAGCGTCAGCGAACGGTCGCCGCGCAGATCAACGTTCCACACCTGGATATTGGGTTCGTGGTTGCTCAGGTTGTACTGCGCCGACAGCTCCTGACGTATCGCCCGGTATCCCGCCTCATTATGGATGGCCGAGATTTCCAGGTAGTTGTTGCGGTCGTCGTCCAGCACGGTGAACAGGCGGAAATCGCGCATCAGCTTCGGTGACAGGAACTGGCTGATAAAGCTTTCATCCTTGAAATCGCGCATGGCGAAGTGCAGCGTTTCCAGCCAGTCTTTGCCGGCAAAGTCCGGGAACCAGTAGCGGTCTTCTTCCGTCGGCGACTGACAGATGCGCTTGATATCCTGGAACATGGCGAAGCCCAGCGCATAGGGGTTGATGCCGTTGTAATAGGGGCTGTTATAGGGCGGCTGGTATACCACGTTGGTGTGGCTGTGTAAAAACTCCAGCATAAAGCGTTCGCTGACGCGTCCTTCGTCATACAGATGATTGAGAATGGTGTAATGCCAGAAGGTGGCCCAGCCTTCATTCATCACCTGCGTCTGCTTTTGCGGGTAAAAATACTGGCTGACCTTGCGCACAATGCGCAGGATTTCCCGCTGCCACGGCTCCAGCAGCGGGGCGTTTTTCTCCATAAAGTAGAGAATATTCTCCTGCGGCTCGCTGGGGTAGCGACGCTCTTGCTCCGGCGCGTCTTCGCGCTCGACGCGCGGCAGCGTTTTCCACAGCGAGTTTACCTGGCTTTGCAGATACTCTTCCCGGCTTTTTTGGCGGGCTTTCTCTTCCTGCAGCGAAATCTTTTGCGGACGCTTATAGCGGTCTACGCCGTAGTTCATCAGCGCGTGGCAGGAGTCGAGCAGCTTCTCCACCTCTTCGACGCCGTAGCGTTCTTCACATTCGCTGATGTAATGGCGGGCGAACAGCAGGTAATCGACGATGGAACTGGCGTCGGTCCAGCTGCGAAACAGGTAGTTGTTCTTGAAGAATGAGTTGTGCCCATAGCAGGCATGCGCCATCACCAGCGCCTGCATGGTGATGGTGTTTTCTTCCATCAGGTAGGCGATACACGGGTTGGAATTGATGACGATTTCATAGGCCAGCCCCTGCTGCCCATGCTTGTAGAGCTGTTCGGTCTCGATAAATTTCTTACCGAATGACCAGTGCGTGTAGTTAATCGGCATCCCGACGCTGGAGTAGGCATCCATCATCTGCTCAGAGGTGATGACCTCGATTTGGTGCGGATAGGTATCCAGTTTGTAATGCTTGGCGACGCGGTCAATCTGATCCAGATAGACCTGCAGCAGCTCAAACGTCCAGTCTGGTCCATCGCTCAGACGTTTTTCATCCATAATTTGATCATGTGTTGAAGTTGTCATCAGCGCACCCTCATTGTGTACGGGCCATGCTCATTACGGCGGCCCTTCATCAATCGTAGCTCAAAAAAGAACAGGGCGAGGGGGTTATAAAGTCTAAAAATTCAACGTCCTGTCTGAGTTCGCCGGAGAGAGGGGGATGAAAGACGAGTTTTTTCTGCTGTTTCACTGCCGATTTCGTGTCGCATGATGTGTTGAGTTTTGCCGGTAAAAGCAGATTAATACTCTGTTTTGTTTGCTGGGGTTGATTTTATATTCTGTTAACGAGCTGTTGCACATTAGGCCGGTTTTTAATGAATGCATTGCAGTCATTGATTTCTCTCCGGTGCGGTATTCTCTCCCTAAACCGGCTTTTACCGCAGCTTATCGCTATTTAAATTCGGCTATTGCAAAAGGAAGCGGCTTGAACGATAAATTAATTGTGAAATCTGTCACGATTAAAAATTAATTTGTTGGATGGTTTTTTCCACTGAGTTAATTTGCCGTCAACAGAAGATTATGCTTTGTTAAGCCTCGGGCTGGAGTCAGTGATGCGAGTGTTGATTTTAGGTAGTGGAGTGGTTGGCGTCGCCAGCGCCTGGTATCTGGCGAAAGCCGGACATGAAGTGACGGTGGTCGATCGTCAGCCGGGGCCGGCGCTGGAAACCAGCGCTGCCAACGCCGGCCAGATCTCGCCGGGTTACGCTGCGCCGTGGGCCGCGCCCGGCGTGCCGCTGAAGGCCATTAAATGGATGTTCCAACGCCATGCGCCGCTGGCGATCCGCCTGGATGGCACCAGCTTCCAGATCAACTGGATGTGGCAGATGCTGAAGAACTGCAACACCTCCCACTATGCGACCAACAAAGGGCGAATGGTGCGTCTGGCGGAGTACAGCCGCGACTGCATCAAGGCGCTGCGTCAGGAAACCGGTATCGAATACGAAGGGCGTCAGCGCGGCACGCTGCAGCTGTTCCGCTCGCAGCAGCAGTTTGAGAACGCGGCGAAAGATATCGCGGTGCTGGAAGACGCCGGCGTCCCTTACAAACTGCTGGAGTCCAGCCAGTTGGCCACGGCGGAGCCGGCGCTGGCGCAGGTGGCGCACAAGCTGACCGGCGGCCTGCAACTGCCGAATGATGAAACCGGCGATTGCCAGCTGTTTACCCAGCGTCTGGCCAAGATGGCGGAGCAGGCGGGCGTGACCTTCCTGTATGACCAGCATGTCGATCGTTTGCTGGTGGACGGCGATAAAATTACCGGCGTGCAGTGCGGCGGGCAGACGCTGACTGCGGACAGCTACGTGGTGGCTTTCGGTTCCTATTCGACCGCGCTGCTGCGCGGGCTGGTGTCGATCCCGGTTTATCCGCTGAAAGGCTACTCGCTGACTATTCCAATTACCGATGAAGCGGCGGCGCCGTACTCCACGGTGCTGGATGAAACCTACAAGGTGGCCATTACCCGCTTTGACCAGCGTATTCGCGTCGGCGGCATGGCGGAAATCGTTGGTTTTAATACCGAACTGGAGCAGAAGCGGCGCGAGACGCTGGAGATGGTGGTGCGCGATCTGTATCCCAACGGCGGTCAGGTTGAGCAGGCGACATTCTGGACCGGCCTGCGGCCGATGACGCCGGACGGCACGCCGATTGTCGGCCGCACCTCGTTAAAGAACCTGTACCTTAATACCGGCCACGGTACGCTGGGCTGGACGATGGCCTGCGGTTCCGGCCAGCTGCTTGCCGACCTGATCTCCGGCATTACGCCGGCGATCCCGTTCGACGATCTCTCCGTGGCGCGTTACAGCGGTGGCATGACCCATTCGCAGCGCGCACCGCTGAACGACGCGCATCCGGCGCGTTAATCCCCACGGCCGGCCGCAGGGCAGACTGCGGCCGGCGTCAAAACGGCTGAAGGAGAGCCCATGCCCCGCCCAATTACCGCAACGCTGCATCTGGCGGCGTTCGACAACAACTTACAGGTTATTCGCCGTCAGGCGCCCGGCGCGAAAGTGTGGTCGGTGGTGAAGGCAAACGCCTATGGTCACGGCCTTAAGCACGTCTGGCGCAGCCTGGCGAATACCGACGGCTTTGCGTTACTGGATCTGGCGGAAGCGGTGCTGCTGCGCGAGTCCGGCTGGCAGGGGCCGATTCTGCTGCTGGAGGGTTTTTTCCAGCCGGAGGATCTGGCGCTGGTCGATCGCTATCAGCTGACCACCGCCGTACACAGCGACTGGCAGCTGGCGGCGATTGCCGATGCGCGTCTGACGGCGCCGCTGAATATCTATCTGAAGCTGAATAGCGGGATGAACCGGCTGGGCTTCGCACCCGACCGGATACGCAGCGTCTGGCAGCAGGCGCAGGGGATTGCCAATATCGGCGCCATGACGCTGATGAGCCACTTCGCCACCGCCGATGAGGCGCGCGGCGTGACACAGCAAATGGCGACCATCGATCGTGCGGCGGCGGATCTGCCACTGCCGCGCTGTCTGGCCAACTCGGCGGCGACGCTATGGCACCCGGATACGCACGGCAGCTGGGTGCGGCCGGGCATTATCTTGTACGGCGCATCGCCGAGCGGCAATTCGGCTGATATTGCCGCCACGGGGCTGCAGGCGACGATGTCATTGCGCAGCGAGATTATTGCCGTGCAGACGTTAAAATCCGGCGACTGCGTCGGCTACGGCTGGCGTTATACCGCCAGCGCGGTTCAGCGGATCGGCATTGTCGCCTGCGGCTATGCCGACGGTTATCCGCGCCATGCGCAGAGCGGTACGCCGGTTTGGGTTGACGGCGTACTGACGCGCACCGTCGGCACGGTATCGATGGATATGCTGGCGGTGGATCTGACGCCGTGCCCGCAGGCGGCCATCGGCGCGGAGGTAGAGCTGTGGGGCCGGCATTTGCCGGTGGATGACGTGGCCGCCGCAGCCGGTACGCTGGGGTACGAGCTGCTGACGGCATTAACGCCGCGGGTGCCGGTGGAGGCCGGCGCTTAACATTAACTGACCCGGTTTAACTGGCCTTTTAACTGTTTACTGCGCTGCCGGGCGTGCAGCGCCAGTAAACAGCCTGTCGCCATCACTAATGCCAGCGCCATTTTCGGCTGCAGCGGCAGCGCCATCGCCAACAGTCCCAGCGCCGCGCCGCCGGCCATCTGCACAAAACCCACCAGCGCCGAAGCCACGCCGGCCTCATTGGAGTAAGGCTCCAGCGCATAGCTGGTGGCCGGGCCCATCACAAACGCCAGTCCGGCGCAGCCGATGGCAACCGGCAGCATATAGGCCAGCCAGTGGGTTTGCGCCGCCGGTGACAGGAAGGCGATGTCAAACAGCAGGGCCGCACATCCCAGTCCCATCAGCACGCCGCCGGTCGCCAGGCAAAATGGCCGGCCGACCTTGCGGATCACCCGGTTGACGAAAAAACTCACCAGCATAATCCAGAAGCCGTTGGCGCCGAATGCCACGGAAAACTGCAGCGGCGTCAGGCCGGCGGTGCCCATCAGCACATTCGGCGCCAGCGAGACGTAAGTGAGCGCCATGCCCATGGCGCCCGAGTTGACCACGGCAAAAGAGACAAAGCGTGACTGACCCAGGATCCGTGCATACTGGCGTACGGGCAGCCCTTTTACCGGCCGCGTATCCGCCGGCCGGGTTTCCGGCAGGCGCAGGGCGATCAGCACGAATACCAGCAGCGCGTAAAGGACCAGGAACCAGAAGGGAGCGCGCCAGCCGAACGCTTCCGCCAGCAAACCGCCCAGCAGCGGCGCCAGCGCCGGGATAATATTCAGCGTACCGTTGAGGAAGCCGAAGGCGCGCGCGGCGTCGTCGCCGTTCATGCGGTCACGCACGCCGCTAAACGCCACCACGGCGGTACAGCAGACCGCGACGCCCTGCAGCAGGCGTGAGGCGATAAACAGCGTCGGGCTGTCGGCCAGCGCGGCCATCGCTGCGCCAATCATATACAGGATGATGCCGGCCAGTGCGACCGGCTTGCGGCCATAGTTATCCACCAGCGGGCCGGCGACGACCTGGCCCAGCCCCAGCACCAGAATAAACAGCGAAATAGTGGATTGGATCACCGCTTCGCTGCTGTTCAGGCCCAGAGCGATAGCCGGTATGGCCGGCAGATAGAGGTCGATGCCTAACGGTCCCAGCAAGACCAGGCTCAGCAGGAGAAAGAGAAATTTTTGCATAATAAAAAGTAGCACATCCGGGTGGCAAAGTGGCTTAGGGTAGTGCCTCCGCGGAGAAATGAAAAGCGCGGCGCACCATGTTGTTATACCGTCAGCGCGACCACGGCGCTGAAGGCCGTGCAAGCGCGCCCGTCCGGGCTAGGGCAGCGGTGCGGCGTCGTGACGAAAATAGCAGTTGGCCACCACGTCAGCGACGTATCGGGCCTGATGCTTGGCATCGTCCAGCGCCCGGTGCGGCGTGCCTTCGAACGGTCGGCTCTTTTTCGGGTTAAAACCGTGCAGGTCCGCCAGCGTTACGAGGGTGCGAACGTCCTGCGTATGCCAGAACTTCCATGGGCAGGGCATCGCCAACTGCTGAAAGGCGTGCTCCAGAATGGCGCAGTCAAACTCTTTGCCGTTGCCCCAGACCTTGACCGTATCGGTGCTGTGCATATGCATAAAGCGGCTCAAGTTGGTCAGCACGCGTTTTAGGCTGTCGCTGCCGCTAAAGGCGGCCTTGCGCGCCTCATCGGATTGTTTGGCCCACCAGGCGACGGTGTCCAGACCGATCGTTCTGCCGTCCTGTTCTTTTTGTGGGCTGACGGCCGCTTCAAACTCCTCGCCCAACTGACCGGTTTTCGGATCGAAAAATACGGCGGCAACCACCAGTATGACCGCGCTTGGTTTCACATCCAGCGTTTCTATATCCAACATCACATGGTGCATCGGGTTTCTCTGCTCGCCAAAACGTGATCACAGGATACTACAAAGCCGACATGGTCGCGCAGCATCAATTCAGGGCAGGCGTAAAAGGGGGAATCACGGTATGATACGCCTAGATTTTGCTGGAGGTAGTCGCCGGAGTGAGAACGCTGATCTTTATTTGTTGCATGTTGGGGTATGCGCTGGTGCTGGGGTACCTGGGCACCTTTGTGGCAGACAAAGTCTGCGAGGGCTACAGCAACTACAGCAAAATTTGTCGCATGGTGGATATCACCGAACCGCATATTTCTGACGCGCCGCCGCCTTCGGCCAGATAATCGCCGATTTCTCCTCTTTCTCTGCTGTTATCCACCGGACACCGTCGCCAGTTTTCCTGCTGATAAATGCCGAGCATGCTTGAATTCCCCATCCATAAAAGATAATAATTATCATTGTTATTATCTTTACAATTATTTTCACTTGCTTAACACCAGCGCACCGCATCACGCACAGACCGGACGGTCATCGAAACCGTTTTGTCTCTTTGCGGTGCAAATTTTATGGCTTCCAATAGGAATTACGGCTATGTCTGGGATTTTTCCTGTCAAACGCTCCCGTCTGTTCTGCGCCATCGCGCTGTTTTTACCGCTCTCTTCCTGGGCGGAAGATACGCTGCTGGTGACCGCCGGGCCGGCGGACACGGCGGACTCCGCCACCCACGGCTACACCGCCGGCACCAGCCAGGGGGCGACGAAAACCGACCGTCCGCTGATTTTGACCGGGCAGACGGTGTCGGTGGTGACGCGTCAACAGATGACCGACCAGAATGCATTAACGGTTAACGATGCGCTGAAGTATACGCCGGGGGTATTCACCAATTTTTCCGGCGGGGCGACGCGCTATGACACTATTGCGCTGCGGGGCTTTCATGGCGGCGATGTGAATAACACCTTCCTGGACGGGCTGCGGTTACTGAGCGACAGCGGCAGCTACAACGCGCTGCAGGTTGATCCCTGGTTCCTGGAGCGGGTTGACGTGATTAAAGGGCCGTCTTCGGTCATGTACGGCCAAAGTATCCCCGGCGGTCTGGTGGCGCTGACCAGCAAACGGCCGCAGTTCGCTACGGAAGGGCACCTTAACCTGACGGGCGGCAATCACCATACCCAAGGCGGGGCGTTTGACGTGACCGGCGCGCTGTCGGATCAATGGGCATACCGGCTGACGGGCATGACGCGCAGCAGCGATACCATGTATGACCACCAGCGCGAAGAGCGCTACGCGATCGCGCCGTCGCTGCTGTGGCAGCCGAGTGAAGACACCTCGCTGCTGCTGAAAGCCTACCTGCAAAAAGATCCGTCCGGTGGCTATCACAGCGCGGTGCCGGCAGACGGCAGCCTGTATGCCAGCCAGGGCGACAAGCTGGGGCGGGGATTCTTTGACGGCGACAGCCGCCATAATGTGTTCAAGCGTTGGGAACAGATCTACAGCTACGCCTTCTCGCACCGGTTTAACGATATCTGGACCTTCCGGCAAAACGCCAGCTATACCCATTCGAACGTTGAACTGGAGCAGGTTTATCAGGCGGGCTGGAATGACGATCATACGCTGCTGAACCGCTACTACAGCGGTTCTAATACCTCGCTGGACGCCTACGCCGTGGATAATCAGCTGGAAGCCGAGTTCGCCACCGGTCTGTTGGACCATAAGGTGCTGCTGGGGCTGGGCTATCAGCGTTTCCGCAATAATCTGTGGGATGAGGCCGGCGGCGCTTCGCCGCTGAACCCTTATACCGGCGAGGCGGAGGAGCCATTGCTGACCGGCGTCACTCGCACCGACTCGCGCCGCCGCTACCAGCAAACCGGCGTCTACCTGCAGGATGAGATCGCCCTGAATAACTGGTATCTCAACCTGGCCGGCCGTTACGATCGTCTGGAAAGCAAAAATACTAACCTGACTGCGGACAGTAGCGATTCGCGCAACGATCACCACTTCAGCGGTCGCGCCTCGCTGCTTTATCACTTCGACAACGGCTTCTCGCCGTATGCCAGCTACAGCACGGCGATCACCCCGGAAGCGTTGGCGGATAAAGACGGCCATATGCTCAAGCCCAGCACCAGCAAGCAGTATGAAGTCGGCCTGAAATACCAGCCGCCGGGCAGCACATCGCTGTACAGCGTGTCGCTGTACGATCTCACGCAGAAAGACGTGGCGAACCGGGTGGTGCAGCAGAGTTACTACGATCCTGCCGGGAAGGTGCATTCGCAGGGGATTGAACTGGAAGCGCGCTCTCAGGTGACCGATCGCCTTAATGTGATTGCCGGTTACACCTATAACAAGGTGAAATTTAAAGACGCCATCGACGGCAATAACGGCAATACGCCGTATCTGGCGCCGGACCAGATGGCGACGCTGTGGGGGCAGTATGATGCCGGTTATGGGCTGAACGTCGGCGCGGGCGTGCGTTATATTGGCAAACAGTGGGCGGATAATGAGAATACCCGGCGCATTCCGTCCGTGACCTTACTGGACGCTTCGGTACGCATGAATCTGGCGCAGGTGGCGCCGACGCTGAAGGGCGCCTACGTCCAGCTGAACGTTAATAATCTGGCGGACAGAAAATACGTCGCGGCCTGTTACGGCACCAGCTACTGCTATTGGGGGCAGGAGCGCAGCGTTGTCGCGACGGTGGGGTACGATTTCTGACAGACGATCGCCGCGCCGGCATGGATGGACGGCGTGGCGATTTCAGCGGCGTTGGCCGGCCTCAGAACAGGGAGAACAGTAAAACGACCGGTAAACTGAGGGGCCAGGTGAGGCCGATGGTGAGGGCGCTGAGACAGCGAATTTTAATCGTATCCCGGCTGACCAGATAGGTAAAAACCACAGAGAATAAAAAGCCAAACAAATAAAAATATTGTGTTGCAACCCACAGCGACGACATGAAACTCATTCCAGTAATATTTCTCAGCGCGCATTCTAGGAGCATCGCCGCGTATAATCAACGACCAGCGCCGACTAATCACGTGGCGCGTTATTCCCTGACGTCATATACCCCCATTAAAAATAAGCGTTAAGCCGGCGTAAGACTACGCCGAAAAATAGGTGCAGCGCTGATAAACTTTTGAAAATATTAAGCAGATATAATAGGTTGACAGAGTACAAGCACACTGAGGAGGCATTATGGGCTTTTGGCGTATCGTATTTACCATCCTTATACCGCCGCTGGGCGTGCTGCTGGGCAAAGGGTTGGGCGGCGCATTTATTCTGAATATTATTCTGACGTTGCTGGGATATTTCCCAGGCCTGATTCATGCATTTTGGGTGCAGACCAAAGATTCCTGATAGAAGAAGGGCCGGGGGGATACCCGGCCCTGAGAAACGGCATTCAGGCGGTTTGAGTATGGAACAGCTCGCGGAATACCGGATAGATATCGTCCGGCTCACGAATGTGCTGCATGGCGAAGTTGTCGAACCTGGCCTGTAGGTTTTCATATTCACGCCACAGGGTTTGATGCGCCCGGCGGGTAATTTCGATATAGCTGTAGTAGCGCACGATCGGCAGCAGTTTTTTCGCCAGCAGTTCGTGGCACAGCGGGGAGTCATCGGCCCAGTTGTCGCCGTCCGACGCCTGTGCCGCATAGATATTCCACTGCGCCGGGTTGTAACGTTCCTCCACCACCTCGCTCATCAGCTTCAGCGCGCTGGAAACAATGGTGCCGCCGGTTTCCTGCGAGTAGAAGAATTCCTGTTCGTCGACCTCCTTGGCCTGCGTATGGTGGCGGATATACACCACCTCGACGTTTTTATAGGTGCGGCTCAGGAACAGATAGAGCAGGATATAGAAACGTTTGGCCATATCTTTCGTTGCCTGATCCATCGAACCGGAAACGTCCATCAGGCAGAACATTACCGCCTGGCTGGACGGCTCCGGACGGCGTTCATAATTCTTGTAGCGTAAATCGAAGGTATCGATAAAGGGCACGCGTTCAATTTTCTGCCGCAGTTCGGCAATCTCCTTACGCAGCTGCTCCTCTTCCAGCAGCTGCACCGGCTCGGTGTTCTCCAGCGTGGTCAGCTGTTCTTCCAACTGGCGCAGTTCGCGACGTTTGCCGGCGGTCATCGCCGTGCGGCGCGCCAGCGAGTTTTGCAGGGAGCGCACGATGCTGATGTTGGCGGGCACGCCGTTGGCGGTAAAGCCGGCGCGATGGGTTTTAAACTCGGTAAGCTGTTTGTACTCATTTTTCTTCAGGTTCGGCAGCGCCAAATCCTCAAACAGCAGATCGAGATACTCATCTTTGGAGATTTGGAACACGAAATCATCCTGGCCTTCACCGTCCTGACTGGCGTTGCCCTGGCCGCTGCCGCCACCGCCGCCGCCCTGCGGCCGCTCGACGCGGTCGTTTTGTACAAAGTGATCGTTACCGGGATGGACGCGATGGCGCGTGCCGCCGCGCCCCTGATGGAACATCGGTTCGTTGATATCGGCGTTGGGAATCGATACGGATTCGCCACTCTCTATGTCGGTGACCGAACGCTTGTTGATGGCCTCGGCGATCGACTGTTTGATTTGCGACTTGTAGCGGCGCAGGAAGCGCTGGCGATTCACCATGCTTTTGTTTTTGCCGTTCAGCCGTCGATCAATGAAATAAGCCATAGTTCCCCCAACCATTGCCAACTTTCTATGCCCTGTAGCCCGCGAGCTGCAGCCCGCGGGCTATTAAGGCATCCCTCTACGACGTCACTCGCAGCGCGTTATCAGGAGGATTTTCTGACCCGCAGATACCATTCGCACAGTAAACGCACCTGCTTGCGGGTATACCCTTTTTCCATCATGCGATCGACAAAGTCGTCGTGTTTTTTCTGCTCGTCCGTTGAGGTTTTAGCGTTAAAGGAGATGACCGGCAGCAGCTCTTCGGTATTCGAGAACATTTTCTTCTCGATAACCGTGCGCAGCTTCTCATAACTGGTCCAGTTAGGATTGCGGCCGTTATTGTTCGCCCGGGCGCGCAGCACGAAGTTGACGATTTCATTGCGGAAATCTTTCGGGTTGCTGATGCCGGCAGGTTTTTCAATTTTCTCCAGTTCGGCGTTAAGCGATTCCCGGTCAAACAGCTGGCCGGTATCCGGATCGCGGTACTCCTGATCCTGGATCCAGAAGTCCGCATAGGTTACGTAGCGGTCGAAAATATTCTGGCCGTACTCGGAGTAGGACTCCAGATAGGCGGTCTGGATCTCTTTGCCGATAAACTCGGCGTATTTCGGGATCAGGTAGCCTTTCAGGTGCTCCAGATATTTTTCCGCCAGATCCTGCGGGAACTGTTCGCGTTCAATCTGCTGTTCCAGCACGTAGAACAGGTGCACCGGGTTGGCCGCCACTTCGGTATGATCGAAGTTGAACACGCGCGACAAAATCTTGAAGGCAAAGCGGGTCGACAGGCCGTTCATCCCTTCGTCCACGCCGGCATAGTCGCGGTATTCCTGATACGACTTGGCCTTCGGATCGGTATCTTTCAGGCTTTCACCGTCGTAAACGCGCATTTTCGAGTAGAGGCTGGAGTTTTCCGGCTCTTTCAGCCGCGACAGCACGGTAAAGCGCGCCAGCGTTTCCAGCGTGCCCGGCGAGCATGGCGCGTGGGTCAGCTCGCTGTGGTCCAGCAGTTTGTCGTAGATTTTGATCTCTTCCGACACCCGCAGGCAGTACGGCACCTTAACGATATATACGCGGTCCAGGAAGGCTTCGTTGTTTTTGTTGTTGCGGAACGTCACCCATTCCGATTCGTTGGAGTGGGCCAGAATAATGCCGTTGAACGGCAGGGCGGAGATGCCTTCGGTACCGTTATAGTTGCCTTCCTGCGTGGCGGTCAGCAGCGGGTGCAGCACCTTAATCGGCGCCTTAAACATTTCGACAAATTCCATCAGCCCCTGGTTGGCGCGGCACAGGGCGCCGGAATAGCCGTAGGCGTCAGGATCGTTCTGCGCGTGGTTTTCCAGTTTGCGGATATCCACCTTACCGACCAGGGCCGATATGTCCTGGTTGTTTTCATCGCCGGGTTCGGTTTTGGCGATAGCGATCTGTTCGAGAATCGACGGACGTACTTTCACCACCTTGAATTTGGTGATGTCGCCGCCAAACTCATGGAGGCGTTTCGCCGCCCATGGCGACATAATGGTGCCGAGGTAGCGGCGCGGAATGTTGTACTCTTTTTCCAGAATGCCGGCGTCTTCCTGCGGATTGAACAGGCACAGCGGATGGTCGTTCACCGGGCTGCGCTCGCCGTTGGCGCTTAACGTGTAGATAGGCACCAGCTGCATCAGCGCTTTCAGCCGTTCGGCCAGCGAGGACTTACCGCCGCCGACCGGCCCCAGCAAATACAGGATCTGTTTTTTCTCTTCCAGGCCCTGTGCGGCGTGTTTCAGGTAAGAGACGATCTGTTCGATAGCCTCCTCCATGCCGTAGAACTCTTCAAAGGCCGGATAGCGCGCGATCACGCGGTTGGAGAACAGGCGCGACATGCGGGATTCAAGCGCGGTGTCGACCATGACCGGTTCACCGATAGCCATTAGCAGTCGTTCTGCGGCATTGGCGTAGGCACTGCGATCTTCCCGGCAAATGGTAAGAAATTCCTGCAGTGTGAACTCTTCGTCCTTGGCAGCTTCATAGCGCTGGCGATAGTGGTCAAATATGTTCATGGCGATGCCCGTCCTTTCGTTATTAGCACAGGTTAAAGGGAGCGGGTGATAGACCCGTTGGGATTGAGACTGCGGCCGTAGCGCCGCAACTCAATAACATTGAGTACCTATTCCGGCCCCCGAAAGAAGAAGTTAAAACCTGAGTACAGCAACCCGTCTGCCAACCTGTTGCGCTTATTATCGCGAGTTGCGCTGTATTGCCACTGGGCTCAGGGTAATTTCAGCTTCTGATTTAAGCTTAGTTGGCATAGCGGAAAATTTCCTGTCAGCGAAAAAGCTTTTTTTAAGTCATATCAATGACTCAGTTATTTCAGGGAAAAAGGAGAGCCTTATTGGCTGCGGCCTGAGGGGGGAAACGTCATGTTTCTGACATGCTTTATACATATTTCGGCATTAATGTGGCCGATCCGGTGCGATTTAACATGTAAAGATAAAGCGCGTCACTAAAATTTCACCTAGAATATGGCGCTATTTTGACGACGCCGATCGGATAATGGTATGACAATGCCGCGTCTCGGGCGGCGTCAGCGGAGTTTGCATCGGGACGCGCGTTGCCAAGCCGGCGGCGTAACGTGTTTATACAAGAACAACGAAGGGGAATCGAACGGGTGAAAATTTTCAAATTCAAAACGTTGGCAATCGCCGGCGCGCTGCTGTGCGCGCAGGGCGCTCAGGCTGGAACCTGGTCGCTGGGGGCATCGGCGCTGCTGACGCCGGACCCTTACAAGGGCAACAACACCCGCCTGTATCCGGTGCCGGTGATCAACTATGACAGCGAGGATTTTTACTTCCATACGCTGACCGCCGGCTACTACCTGTGGAACGATCAGGTCAATAAGCTCAGCGTGATGGCGTACTATTCACCGCTGCACTTCAGACCGGGCGACAGCGACGACGATCGCATGAAGCGCCTGGATAAGCGCCGCGGCACGCTGATGGCCGGGATGGCTTATTCGCACAACGCCGAATGGGGCACGCTGCGTGCGGCCTTCAGCGGCGATACGCTGGATAACAGCAACGGACTGGTCGGCGATCTGGCCTATCTGTACAAGTTCCAGCTGGGCGACTGGAGCCTGGCGCCGGGCGTCGGCGTGACCTGGAGCAGCAAAAACCAGAATAAATACTACTACGGCGTGAGCGACAATGAATCGCGTCGCAGCGGCCTGAACAGCTACAAGCCGAGCGACAGCTGGGCGCCATACCTGGAGCTGACGGCGAACTACCAGATCAACAAGAGCTGGAACGCCTTCTTTATGGGCCGCTACGTGCGCCTGTCTGATGAAGTCAAAGACAGCCCGATGGTGGACACCTCGTACGACGGCATGCTGTGGAGCGGTGTTACTTACACCTTCTGACGGCGGCTGTACGCCAAGAGAAAAGGGGCGCGTGCGCCCCTTTTGCTTATCTGCCGTCCGGGCGGCTCAGGCGCCTTTGCGGCAGCGGAAGGTGACCGCCAGACGGGCCGGCTGTTCGCCCTGCGCCAGCAGCGGCTTGCTGAGGCGCCCGGTTTCAACGCACACCATGGTCTTGTAGCCGTCGTTGGCCATATCCGCCATGCTGCAGGATAGCTCCGCCCCCGGGTTCCAGGCGATCACATCGCTCATATGGTGGTGCTGCACTTCAATCGTGCGCTGCAGCGCCGGATCCTTGATCAGGCTGCAGGCCGCCGGCTGGGTGTAAATGCGGTCGGTCTGGCCGCTGAAGGTCACCTCGCCGCTCTGGCGGGCCTCGGCGCCGTTGGCCACTTTATCCAGATACGTCTCCCCGAGCCCGGCAACGCTGACCCTGGCGATATCGCCGATTTGGAAATAGCTGTGCAGCGCCGCGGTGGCCTGATAGTCGCCGTGTGATTCCAGCTCGATCTCACAACTTTCCCCGAGTTTGAAGCGGGCGATCAGCATGAAAGCGTGCGGCCACAGCTTGCGGGTCTGTTCGTTATCCTGCAGCGTAAAGGTGAGGATAACGCCGTCCTGGTCTTCGTCGTGGGCGGTCAGCCGCCAGGGTTGGTTACGTGCAAAGCCGTGCGACGGTTTGCCGGCCGGGCCGAACCATGGCCAGCAGATGGGGACGCCGCCGCGGATGGCGCTGCCGGTTTTAAACGGGGTGTTATCGCTCAGCCAGATGACGGGCCGTTCGCCGCTCGGCTGCCAGCTGATTAAATGCGCGCCCTGCAGCGTCACCGCCGCGCGGACTTTGGGGTGAGACACCACCACCACGCTCAGTTCGTCCAGCTGCCGCTGGCTGATATACGGGGAGATCTGCTTGCTGATGGGCAGGGTGAAAACTTTTTCGTTCATCGTGTCACCTTATCGATCGCCATTTGCTCTCGCTGAGCAGGGGAGAAAACCAATAAAAAAGGGCGACATGAATGTCGCCCTCATCAATCAGCTGTACATCACGCCATTATTTGGAGATGTGAGCGATCAGATCCAGTACTTTGTTGGAGTAGCCGGTTTCGTTGTCGTACCAGGAAACCAGTTTCACAAAGTTGTCGTTCAGTGCGATACCCGCTTTGGCATCGAACACGGAAGTCAGTACTTCACCGTTGAAGTCGGTAGAAACCACGTCGTCTTCGGTGTAGCCCAGAACGCCTTTCAGCTCGCCTTCAGCGGCTTCTTTGATGGCTTTCTTGATGTCTTCGTAAGTCGCGGATTTTTCCAGACGTACGGTCAGGTCAACCACAGACACGTTTGGCGTTGGAACGCGGAATGCCATACCGGTCAGTTTGCCTTTCAGCTCTGGCAGAACAACGCCTACCGCTTTTGCTGCGCCGGTAGAAGAAGGGATGATGTTCTGGGATGCGCCGCGGCCGCCGCGCCAGTCTTTGTGAGACGGGCCATCAACGGTTTTCTGCGTTGCAGTGGTAGCGTGAACGGTGGTCATCAGGCCTTCAACGATGCCGAACTTGTCGTTGATGACTTTAGCCAGCGGAGCCAGGCAGTTAGTGGTGCAAGATGCGTTGGAAACGATGTCCTGGCCAGCGTATTTTTCAAAGTTGGCGCCACGTACGAACATTGGGGTCGCATCTTTGGAAGGGCCGGTCAGCACAACTTTCTTGGCGCCTGCGGTGATGTGTTTACGTGCGGTTTCGTCGGTCAGGAAGATACCGGTTGCTTCAGCAACAACGTCAACACCCACTTCGTTCCACTTCAGGTTAGCCGGGTCTTTCTCTGCGGTAACACGGATGGTTTTGCCGTTAACAACCAGGTGGCCGTCTTTAACTTCTACCGTGCCGTTGAAACGGCCGTGGGTAGAGTCATACTTCAGCATGTAAGCCATGTACTCTGCGTCCAACAGATCGTTGATTGCAACGATTTCGATGTCAGAACGTTCCTGAGCAGCACGGAAAACAATGCGACCGATACGGCCAAAACCGTTGATACCTACTTTGATAGTCATATATTCCACCAGCTATTTGTTAGTGAATAAAAGGTTGGTTGTAAAATTACAAAAACCTTACCCAGCGTCAAGCGGAATCGTGTCAATTCTTGCGGCAAGTCAAAGCGGAGAGCTGAGTTTGCACGCTTATTGTACATTCCGTTTGCGTTCGGCCTCATTGGGCAAATGGGGGCAAACCGCCAAGTTTAAAGAGCGCTCGGGTCAGATATGTGATCCTTATCACATAACGCCCCGGCGTGGACTTTATGCGCTACAGTTTAGGCTAAAAAGGTCTGCAGTGCTGTTAATTTTTTGTTATCATTAATCATTGTTTTCGTTGACATTATCCATATTTTGGGAATCGCATCTATGAGCAAAGAGAACGCCCCCCACACCCCGGTCACGGAACTGAATGAAATACAACGTTATGTGACCCAGGAACGCGGTACGGAAGCGCCGTATTCCGGCAAATTGCTGCAGAACAAACGCGATGGTCTCTACCACTGCCTGTGCTGTAACGCACCGCTGTTTTATTCCGAAAGCAAGTATGACTCCGGCTGCGGCTGGCCCAGCTTCTATGAGCCGGTCTCTGACGACGCCATCCGCTATCTTGATGATAATTCGCATAATATGCAGCGGGTTGAGATTCGCTGCGGCAACTGCGACGCGCACCTGGGCCACGTGTTCCCTGACGGCCCGCAGCCGACCGGCGAGCGTTATTGCGTTAACTCCGCTTCGCTGAGCTTTACCGACGCGGCCAACGGCGAGAAGACGGCTGGCTGAGCGAATTTTGTCAGAAAAATCGATTCAGCTATTATTCAACGGCAGTAGGAATATGAGTGAAGGACGGCCCTGATGGACGTGAAGGATTTGGTTGCGGCGATGACGCCGGAGATCTACCAGCGCCTGGCGCAGGCGGTGGAGTTGGGTAAATGGCCGGACGGCGTGGCGCTGACGCCGGAACAGAAAGAAAACAGCCTGCAGGCGGTAATGCTGTGGCAGGCGATGCATAACCACGATCCGCAGCATATGAGCATCGGCACCGACGGCCAGATCGTGATGAAGAGCAAGCAAGAGTTGAAGCAGCAGTTTGCCGCAGAGCCGCTGATTAAGCTGAAGCCGCAGTAAGCGGCGGGCAGGGCGCGGAATGAAAGCGGGCGACGTCAGGTCGCCCGCCGTTCGTTTAGCGTTGCAGAAATTGTGACAAGGTCACTAATTGCGCGCCGGCCTGCTGCATCGCCTGGAGCGCATGTTCGCTGTCGCCGGGCTGCAGATTGACGCCGCGGCAGCCATCGGTAATCACCTGAACGGCATAACCCAGCTGCAGGGCATCCAGCACGCTGAACTTCACGCAGTAATCGGTCGCCAGCCCCATGATGGTCAATGCGCTGACGTTGCGCTCCCGCAGCCAGTCATCCAGCGCGGTTTTTGCCCGGTGGCCGTTATCAAAAAACGCGCTGTAGCTGTCGATGGCCGGATCCTGTCCTTTACGAAATACCGCATCGATTTGCCGCTGCTGCAGGCGCGGATGAAACTCGGCGCCGGCGCTTTCCTGCACGCAGTGCACCGGCCACCAGACCTGCGGCAGTCCCTCCAGTTCGCCCAGTTCCCCGATCCGCCCTGATGAATTTACGGCAAAACTGCGATGCTGCGCCGGGTGCCAGTCCTGGCTGGCGATCGTCCAGTCGCCGCGGTCACGGCAGGCGGCAATCGCCTGGTTAGCCACCGCGATGACGGCGTCGCCGTCCGCGACCGCCAGCGCGCCGCCGGGGCAGAAGTCGTTTTGCAGATCGATCAATAACAGGGCGCTGTTCATCGTTTCTCCCGGCGTATCAGCCTGCGGTCGTCAACTCGCCGCGTAAGTCCTGCTGCATCTGCAGGCGGATTTCTTCCGGCGTCAGCGGCAGGCTCAGCAGATAGTGCAGTTTCGTCAGGGCCGCCTCAACGGTCATATCAAAACCGCTGATGACGCCGGCGTGCGCCAGCGCATTGCCGGTGGCGTAGCCGCCCATATTTACCCGGCCGGACATGCACTGGGTGAGGTTGACCACCACGATACCGCGTTCGGACGCGGCGCGCAGCTCATCCACCAGTTCAGCCTTTTGCGGGGCGTTGCCGACGCCGTAAGAGCGCAGAATCAGCGCCTTGACCGGCTGCAGCAGGAAGTTGCGCACCACCGCGCCGGAGATGCCGGGGTAAATCGTCACTACGCCGATCGGCTGCGGCGTAATATTGTGCACCTTCAGTTCGCCGCGGCAGGCCGGTGAAGGGATACCGCCCTGGCGGCGGATATGGATGCCGGCTTCCAGCAGCGGCGGCAGGTTGGGCGAGGCGAAGGCGTCAAAGCCGTCGGCATGCGCCTTGGTGGTGCGGTTGCCGCGGAACAGCTTGTTGTTGAAGAACAGGCTGACCTCATTCACCGGGTGGTTGGCGGCCAGGTACAGCGCGTTCAGCAGGTTGGTTTGCCCGTCGGAGCGCAGTTCCGCCAGCGGGATTTGTGACCCTGTCACGATTACCGGCTTATCCAGGTTCTCCAGCATAAAGGAGAGCGCGGAAGCGGTGAACGCCATGGTGTCGGTGCCATGCAGGATCACAAAGCCGTCGTAGCGGTGATAGTTGTCTTTGATATCGTCGGCGATATGCTGCCAGTCTTCCGGCGTCATATCGGAGGAGTCGATCAGCGGCGCATATTCGTGAATGGTGAAGTCAGGCATCTCCGGGCGATGGAATTCAGGCATCAGCGCCAGCTGGCGCTGTAAATGGCCGGAAGCCGGAATATAGCCCTGTTCGGAACGCTGCATACCGATGGTGCCGCCGGTGTAGGCGACGTAAATGGATTTTTTTTGCATGGCAGGGAGTCGGTAAGTCGGTAAGTAATAAGATGGGCTGAATTATAGGACGATAATTCCAGAAAAAAAGCCCGGCGTGCGCCGGGCTGAAGATTAATTGTTTAACGGACCTCGCCGCAGGTCAGACAAATGGCGTAGCGGTTCTGCGGATCGTTCATATTATTAAACAGACCCGGCTGCTCTTTCATCGCCATTGCCACCGAGGCCAGCGGCGCCGGCAGCATCGACTGAATGGCGGCCGGCAGCATGGCGTGGATGGAGACGCCAAACTGGCTGAGCACCATGTCCGCCATGCTCGGCGAGTCGACGAACCAGTTCAGCTGCCACTGCTTCAGCTTGGCCAGTTCGGCGGCTTTTTTCACCGCGTCATCGAAGTCGCCCAGCTGATCGACCAGCCCGTTGGTTTTGGCGTCG
Source organism: Serratia rubidaea (assembly GCF_016026735.1). Lineage (NCBI taxonomy): Bacteria > Pseudomonadati > Pseudomonadota > Gammaproteobacteria > Enterobacterales > Yersiniaceae > Serratia > Serratia rubidaea. The sequence continues at coordinate 4,202,046 of NZ_CP065640.1, read as the reverse complement.
CTGCCGGTCCAGACGTGGCCCTGCGCGATTTTATCCACCTGTTCCGGCGTCATTTTGCGCGAGTCCGCCACCAGGCCGATAAAGCGCTTGTAGCCGTTCTCGATGTTGAGCTGCATCATCTGCGCAAACTCCGGCGGCAGCGCCTTGGTCACCGCCAGATCGGCCAGCGGCGAGGTCGCCACGCCGTCGGTGTGCACGCCGATGCTGCCCAGCGTGTCCTGATAGGTATTGATCACGCCGAAGATGCCGATAGAACCGGTCAGGGTGCTCGGGCTGGCGATAATGTAGTTCGCCGGCGTAGAGATCCAGTAACCGCCGGAGGCCGCCATGCCGCCCATTGATACCACCACCGGCTTGCCGGCGGCGCGTGCGGCCGCCAGTTCAGAGCGGATCACTTCGGAAGCGCTGACGCTGCCGCCCGGGCTGTTCACCCGCAGCACGATGGCTTTAACCTTCGGATCCAGGCGCGCCTGACGCAGCTCCGCCGCGGTGGTGTCGCCGCCGACCGTGCCCGGCGTCTGCTGGCCGTCCATGATGGCGCCGCTGGCGAAGACCACGGCGATCTGGCCTCCCTGTTCCGGCGTTGGCGCAGGCTGGTAGTCATAAATGCTGATGGCGTTGAAGTCGTTGGTCTGTTTGTTCCAGCCGAAGGCCTTGACCAGCTGATTCTCCATGACGGTGCGTGACGCCAGCTCATCCACCAGCTTGTTGTCGAGCGCGTATTTGGCGGTATCGCCCTGGGCGGCCTGCAGACCGCTGAGCACGCCGGCGGCGCCGGGGAACAGCTGCTGCGGCGTGATTTGGCGGTTGGCCGCCACGGTGTCCAGGTAGTTCTGCCACAGGTTGCCTATCCAGCGGCTGTCCGCCTCGCGCGCGGCCGGCGACATATCGTCGCGCAGCAGCGGCTCGACCGCCGACTTGTAGGTGCCGACGCGGAAGATGTTGGTGCTGACCTTCAGCTTGTCGAGCAGGGTTTTATAATACAGATTATTGGTGGCGAAGCCGTGCAGGTCGACGTTGCCCTGCGGCGACAGGTAGATCTTGTTGGCGTAGCTGGCCAGGTAGTACTGCGTCTGGTTGTAGCTGTCGCCAATGGCGTAGATGGGTTTACCGCCGTCGCGGAATTCGCGCAGCGCCTTGCCGATATACTGCAGCGACGGCTGGTCGGCGCCGGCGAAATCATTCAGCTGCAAGACCAGCCCGGTAATGTTCTTGTCATCCTTGGCCTTGCGGATGCTGTCGACCAGATCGAACAGCGAGTTTTCCTGCAGTTCGCTGGCGGAGGCGCCGAGGAATTCGCGGCTGCGCTGCAGCAGACGGTTTTTCATGCTGGGCTGATCGACCACCACGCCGCTCAGGTTAACCAGCAGGGCGCCGTGGGTGGTTTCCGTCGGCGGGCTGCTCTGGAAGGCAAAATAGATGCCGACGCCGATCAAAATCAGCACGATTAAAAACAGATTGAGGATAAATTCTCTGACAAAATTCAGCAGACGCCATGTCCACCTGAACGTTCCGGCAATGATACGCCACAATGTATGCATGTTTTCTCCAAACATGGGCTGAGGATGTTCCGTTATCCTAATGAGCGGCCAGCCAAATGTCAGCTTTAAATCACCGTCGGCTGCCGTTATTGTCAACGCTGTAACTTGCCGTTGAGCTATGCTACCGTGATGAAAATGAAAATTGTTATCAGGAGTTTGTGATGGATGCGCTGGATCTATTGTTGAATCGCCGTTCGGCTGCGCGTTTGGCGGCCCCGGCGCCTGAAGGCGAAGTGCGGCAGAACATTATCAATGCCGGATTGCGCGCCCCCGACCACGGCGCGCTGCAGCCGTGGCGCTTCGTATTGATTGAAGAGCAGGGGCTTGAGCGCTTCAGCCAGCTGTTGCAGTCCGCCGCACGGCAGGACGGGCTGGACGATGCGGCCATCGACAAGGCCCGGCAGGCGCCGTTCCGCGCGCCGCTGATTATTACCGTGATCGCCCACTGCAGCGACAGCCCCAAGGTGCCGCACTGGGAACAGGTGGTGTCCGCCGGCTGCGCGGTGCAGGCGATGCAGATGGCCGCGCTGGCGCAGGGGTTTAACGGTATCTGGCGTACCGGCGCCTGGACCGCGCATGCGCAGGTGCGCGAGGCGTTCGGCTGCCGGGAACAGGACGAAATCGTCGGTTTCCTGTATCTGGGCACACCGCAGCTGAAGGCGGCCACCAAAGTTGTCGCGCCGGACAGCGCGCCGTTTGTCAGCTACTTCTGATTTTTCCGGGCAAGACGCAAAAAACGCGCAATATCCCGTAATTTTGTACTGTTTATGAGCAGGTCGACGCATTATCGTCGGCTTGCTCTTATCAATCCCTCCGGCAAGCGCTACCCTGTATTCCAATTGATTGAAGTTGTACCCAGGTGGCATATCAGTGCGCCTTCAGCCGGGTGACGCATCGGGCTGGCATCGCGGCAAATATGCTATCTTGAAGGCCGTTAACCGAAGGAAGTGGACTATGACATCGCCAACCATCCGCCTGACCCAGTACAGCCACGGTGCTGGCTGCGGCTGCAAGATTTCCCCGCAAGTACTCGAAACCATCCTGCACAGCGAACAGGTCAAATTCGTCGACCCGCGTTTGCTGGTGGGTAATGAAACCCGCGATGACGCGGCGGTCTACGATATCGGCAATGGCACCGGCGTGATCAGCACTACCGATTTCTTTATGCCGATCGTCGACGATCCGTTCGACTTCGGCCGTATCGCCGCGGCTAACGCCATCAGCGACGTGTATGCGATGGGCGGCAAGCCGATCATGGCGATCGCCATTCTTGGCTGGCCGGTCGCCAAACTGCCGCCGGAAGTGGCGCAGCAGGTGATCGACGGCGGACGTTACGCCTGCCAGCAGGCGGGGATTGCGCTGGCCGGCGGCCACTCCATCGATGCGCCGGAGCCGATTTTCGGCCTGGCGGTGACCGGTATCGTCAGCACCGAGCGGGTGAAGAAGAACAGCGCCGCGCAGGCCGGCGCCAAACTGTTTCTGACCAAGCCGCTGGGCATCGGCGTGCTGACCACCGCCGAGAAGAAAAGCCAGCTGCGGCCGGAACACGCCGGGCTGGCGACCGAGGTGATGTGCCGGCTGAACCTGCCGGGCGCGGAGTTTGCCGAGGTTGACGGAGTGAGCGCCATGACCGACGTGACCGGCTTTGGGCTGCTGGGCCACCTGAGCGAAATGTGTCAGGGATCCGGCCTGCAGGCGACGCTCTGGTTCGACCGGGTGCCGAAGCTGCCGGAGGTTGAACGCTATATCGCCGAGGGCTGCGTGCCGGGCGGCACCGGCCGCAACTTTGACAGCTACGGCCACCTGATTGGGCCGATGAGCGACGTACAGCGTCAGCTATTGTGCGATCCGCAAACGTCGGGCGGGCTGCTGCTGGCGGTGATGCCGGAGGGCGAAGCGCAGGTGCAGGCGATCGCTGCGCGCCACGGCCTGCAGCTGGAGGCCATCGGCGAACTGCACGGCGCGGTAGCCGGCAAGCCGATGATCGAGGTCCAGTAGCGGTGACGGTGCAACACAGGGCGGACAGCAACGACTACCGCCAGATTTTCCTGCAGGATGTGCCGCTGATTGACGTCCGCGCGCCGATCGAGTTCAACGCCGGCGCCTTTCCGCAGGCGGTAAACCTGCCGCTGATGGACGATCGGGAACGGCAGGCGGTGGGCACCTGTTACAAGCAGCATGGCCAGCAGCAGGCGATCGCGCTGGGCCACAGCCTGGTGAACGGCAAGGTCCGCCAGGCGCGCACCGAAGCCTGGCTAGCCGCCTGCGCCGAACGGCCGGCGGGTTATATCTATTGCTTCCGCGGCGGGTTGCGCTCACAGCTGGTGCAGCAGTGGCTGCGCGAGGCGGGCGTTGACTATCCGCGGATCGTCGGCGGCTATAAGGCGTTACGCCACTATCTGCTGAATATCCTCGAATACAGCGCCGAGCTGCCGATGGTGATCGTCGGCGGCAATACCGGCTGCGGTAAAACCCTGATGGTGAACGAGCTGTCGAACGGCATCGATCTGGAAGGGCTGGCGCGTCACCGTGGTTCGTCGTTTGGCCGTACGCTGGCCGGGCAGAGCGCGCAGATCGATTTTGAGAATCGTCTGGCTGTGTTATTGCTGAAAAAACAGCATGGTGGCTGCCGTCAGTGGGTGCTGGAGGATGAAAGCCGCCTGATTGGCGCCAATAGCGTGCCGCTGCCGGTGTTCAACCGTATGCAGCAGGCGCCGGTCGCGGTGATTGATGACCCGTTCGAGGTGCGTCTGGCGCGCCTGCAGGCGGAATATATTGACGATATGCACCAGGCGTTTACCCGCGCCTACGGCGAGCAGGACGGCTGGCAGCGCTACGGCGAATACCTCCACCATGGGTTGTTCGCTATCCGGCGTCGTTTGGGTATGGAGCGCTACCAGCTGCTGACCCAGCGGCTGGAGTGGGCGCTGCAGTTCCAGCACGCCAGCGGCAGCAGTAACGCCCACCAGGAGTGGCTGGTGCCGCTGCTGCAGTACTATTACGACCCGATGTACCGTTTCCAGTTGGAAAAGAAAGCCCAGCGGATTGTGTTCCGTGGCAACTATGCTGAAGTAAGAGAATTCCTGATGACGTATAGCCAGAAAAACGGTGAATAATGCGACTGTTTATAGCCGAAAAACCGAGTTTGGCGCGCGCCATTGCTGATGTGTTACCCAAACCCCACCGCCGCGGCGATGGCTTTATCGCCTGCGGCAAGAGTGATGTGGTCACCTGGTGCGTCGGCCACCTGCTGGAGCAGGCGCAGCCGGACGCCTACGACAGCCGCTTTGCGCGCTGGTCGCTGGCGGATTTACCGATCATCCCTGAAAAATGGCAGCTGCAGCCGCGTCCGTCGGTCAGCAAACAGCTGAACGCGATTAAAAAGCTGCTGCAGGAGGCGGATGAAGTGGTGCACGCCGGTGACCCGGATCGCGAAGGGCAACTGCTGGTGGATGAGGTGTTGGATTATCTGGCGCTGACGCCGGAAAAGCGTCAGGCGGTGCGCCGCTGCCTGATTAACGATTTGAACCCGCAGGCGGTTGAGCGTGCGGTAGAGCGTTTGCGCGATAACCGGGACTTTATCCCGCTGTGCGTGTCGGCGTTGGCGCGCTCGCGTGCCGACTGGCTGTACGGTATCAATATGACCCGTGCCTATACGCTGCTGGGGCGCAACGCCGGCTACGACGGCGTTCTGTCGGTCGGGCGGGTGCAAACGCCGGTACTGGGGCTGGTAGTGCGTCGTGATGAAGATATTGAAAACTTCGTACCGAAAGATTTCTTCGACGTAAAAGCGCATATCGTGACGCCGCAGGAGGAGCGCTTTGTCGCCCTGTGGCAGCCGAGCGAATCCTGTGAGCCGTACCAGGACGAAGAAGGGCGTTTACTGCACCGCCCGCTGGCCGAGCACGTGGTGAAACGCATTGAAGGGCAGCCGGCGCTGGTCACCGCTTATAATGATAAGCGTGAGTCTGATACCGCACCGCTGCCGTTTTCGCTTTCCACCCTGCAGATCGAGGCGGCGAAGCGCTTCGGCCTCAGCGCCCAGCAGGTGCTGGATATCTGCCAGCGTTTGTATGAGACCCACAAACTGATTACCTATCCCCGTTCCGACTGCCGCTATCTGCCGGAAGAGCATTTTGCCGGCCGCCATGCGGTGCTGAACGCCATCAGCGTTCACCAGCCGGATCTCTATCCGCAGGAGGTGGTCGACAGCGAACGCCGCAACCGCTGCTGGGATGATAAAAAGGTCGATGCGCACCACGCGATTATCCCGACTGCGCGCGCCAGTAAAGCCAATCTCAGCCCTGATGAGCTGAAGGTGTACGGGCTGGTGGCGCGGCAGTACCTGCTGCAGTTCTGTCCGGACGCGGTGTTCCGCAAATGCGTGATCGAACTGGATATTGCCGGCGGCAAGTTCGTTGCCAAGGCGCGCTTCCTGGCCGAGGCCGGTTGGCGCACCCTGCTGGGCAGTAAAGAGCGGGATGAGGAGAACGAGGGGGCGCCGCTGCCGGTGGTGGCCAAGGGCGATGAGCTGTTGTGCGAGCGTGGCGAAGTGGTGGAGCGGCAGACTCAGCCCCCGCGTCCCTTTACCGACGCCAGCCTGCTGTCGGCGATGACCGGTATTGCACGCTTTGTGCAGGATAAAGCGCTAAAGAAAATCCTGCGGGCGACCGATGGTTTAGGTACTGAAGCTACGCGTGCCGGCATTATTGAGCTGCTGTTCAAGCGTTCGTTTCTGTACAAAAAGGGGCGTTATATCCATTCGACGGAAACCGGACGGGCGTTGATTCACTCCCTGCCGGAGCTGGCGGCGCGGCCGGATATGACCGCGCACTGGGAGGCGACCCTGACGCAGATTAGTGAGAAATCCTGCCGTTACCAGGATTTTATGCAGCCGCTGGTGGGAACGCTGCAGGAGCTGATTTATCAGGCTAAACAGAGCCGTGCCAGCATGGCGTTTCGCGGGTTGCCGCCGCCGGCCAACGCCGGCGGTAAAAAACGTAAAAAGAGCGCTACCAAGGCGCGGGAGAAAAACGCATGAATCAGCGGATATCGCTGGCAATGGCCGCCGTTGGCCTGCTGTTTTCGGCCATGGCCGGCGCACACCGCGGCGACGTAGACGTGCTGGTGCCGGTGACGCCGGAGATCTGGGGCTCGGCAAAGAGTACGTCGGCGCCGGCGCCATGCTCGCGCTGCTGCGTGTATCAGGACAAGAACTACTCGGAAGGGGCGCTGCTGAAGGTTGAGGGCGAGCTACTGCAGTGTCAGAGTGATAAAACGCGGGTCGGCACCCAGCCGCTCATCTGGGTGCGCGTGAATAGGTGACCGTGTCACGTGCGCCGGGGCGTTATGTCGCGCAGGTAGTCGGCCAGCAGCGGGATATCCGCCGGCGCCAGCGGGTAGGCGCCAGCCTGCTGCGGTTCGACCCATACCAACGCCGAGTGGCAGCGCTGTTGCAACTCACCGCGGAACGTATCACCCGCCAGGCGTGCAGGCGAATAAGGCGTTCGCCCGTTTGCCAGCTATTGCTGGCGACGTAACTGCCGATCGCCGCTTCAATACCCAGTTCTTCCGCCAGCTCACGGGCTAGCGCCTGCGGCTGGCTCTCGCCGCTCTCCACCTTGCCGCCGGGAAACTCCCACCGGCCGGCCTGGTCGCTTTGCGCATCGCGCTGCGCCAACAGAATTTTACCGTCGCGCGCAATAATGGCCGCAACTACATCAATGGTTTTCATACTTTTATCTGAATAAAGCCCCGGCACGGCGGCCGGGGCGAGATAATTACAGCGAGAACTCGGCCCAGACGGGCGCGTGGTCGGACGGTTTTTCCATACCGCGAATCTGGTAATCAATGCCGGTTGCGACGCACTGTGCCGCCAGCGGCGTGCTGGCCAACAGCAGGTCGATGCGCAGGCCGCGGTTGTCATCGAACCCTTTGGAGCGATAGTCGAACCAGGAAAATTCGTCATTACGTTCCGGGTTGGCGTGGCGGTAGGTATCAACCAGACCCCAGTTCAACAGGCGCGCCATCCACTCGCGCTCTTCCGGCAGGAAGGAGCACTTGCCGGTGCGCAGCCAGCGTTTGCGGTTTTCATCACCGATGCCGATGTCATAATCGGTCGGGCTGATATTCATATCGCCCATAATAAGCACTGGATTTTCTACCGACAGTTGCTGCTCAAGGTAGTCCTGCAGATCCTGATAGAAACGGGTTTTGGCCGGGAACTTCACCGGATGGTCGCGACTTTCGCCCTGCGGGAAATAGCCGTTAATTACCGTCAAGGTGCCCTGAGGCGTGGCCAGGTCGGCCATGATAATGCGCCGCTGCGCATCTTCTTCATCGGTCGGAAAACCACGACGTACGGCAATGGGCGCTTCTTTGGTCAGCAGCGCTACGCCGTAGTGGCCTTTCTGGCCGTGGTAGAACACGTGATAGCCGTGCTTGCTGACTTCTTCCAGCGGAAACATGTCGTCATGAACTTTGGTTTCCTGCAGGCCGATCACGTCGGGCTGGTGCTGTTCGATAATTGCGGCCAACTGGTGGGGACGCGCGCGCAGTCCATTGATATTAAAAGAGACAAACTTCATGAGCGGTGCCGTTTTCACGAGAAAAATGTGTTGTGATAGTAGCAGAGTTTGGCGCTAAATGTAACGTAAGCCAGCGACGGTTGCCGCTGGCCATCAGCGATTATTTGGCCCAGCGGTCGTAATTTTTCGGCTGGTAGTCGTCGAACTGCTGCAGTAATACCGACGCTGAGTCACTGGTATGCAGGGTGTCGAGATAGTCATGGCGCATAAAGCCCTGATCGGCGACGTGCTGCAGGAAGTGATTTAGAGGGCGGTAGAAGCCGTTGACGTCCAGCAGCCCGACCGGTTTGTTGTGGTAGCCGATTTGGCCCCAGGTCCAGATTTCAAACAGCTCTTCCAGCGTGCCGATACCGCCCGGCAGGGCGATAAACGCATCCGCCTGTGCGGCCATGCGCGCTTTGCGGGTGTGCATATCGGGCACCACCTCCAGTTTGGTCAGGCCGCGGTGCGCGGTTTCTGCTTCGACCAGGCGCTCGGGGATAATGCCAATCACTTCGCCGCCGGCTTCCAGTACCGCATCTGCGACAATGCCCATCAAGCCTTTTTTGCCGCCGCCGTAGATTAAACGCCGCCCCTGAGTGGCTAACGCATGCCCGAGCGTGCGGGCGTGGTCGGCATAATCGGGGTTAACGCCTTCGCTGGCGCCGCAAAAAACGCAAATATTATGACGCATGCACTTATCCTTTCATTACTGCGTAAAAGAAGCATGTGGTATAGCTAATTGTGCCAGGGAGTTCAAGTTTGAGCGCTGAAAATGGGTTGGAATCGTGTATTTCGCTATGTTTGTCGCGTAATTGGTCAGAGGGGATGGTGGTGGGGGAAGGATTATTCGTCGCTGCGCTCCTCACCCTTCGGGCCGCGCTGAAGCGCGTTGTTTCGCTACGCTCAACCGAACCTTGTCGAAGCTTCTCATCCTTCCCCTGTGCGGAGAATTATGTGGCTTTTGAGACGTTGGAACGTGTTGGGACTTTTGCAGAGATGGTGGTGGGGGAAGGATTATTCGTCGCTGCGCTCCTCACCCTTCGGGCCGCGCTGAAGCGCGTTGTTTCGCTACGCTCAACTCGAACCTTGTCGAAGCTTCTCATCCTTCCCCGGTGCGGAGAATTATATGGCTTTTGAGATGTTGGTGCGTTTGGGAAGCTTTGAAGAGATGGTGGTGGGGGAAGGATTCGAACCTTCGAAGTCTGTGACGGCAGATTTACAGTCTGCTCCCTTTGGCCGCTCGGGAACCCCACCATGGTATGCATGGATTTACAAATTGTAGACGTAAGGCAAATTAAACCCTACTAATTCGAACCTTTTCCGTACGGTATCCATAGGGATTTTTCCGTGCGGCTTAACCTGATTGCTCAGATTAAGAATGGTGGTGGGGGAAGGATTATTCGTCGCTTCGCTCCTCACCCTTCGGGTCGCGCTGAAGCGCGTTGTTTCGCTGCGCTCAACTCGAACCTTGTCGAAGGTTCTCACCTTCCCCGTACGGTATCCATAGGGATTTTTCCGTTTGGGTTAACCTGATTGCTCAGATTAAGAATGGTGGTGGGGGAAGGATTCGAACCTTCGAAGTCTGTGACGGCAGATTTACAGTCTGCTCCCTTTGGCCGCTCGGGAACCCCACCACGAAATTCGTGGATTTTACGAATTTTAAACTACCAGGAAGCTGACCGGCTTCCCGTGCTACCTCGGCTGCGTAAGCGCTGTCTCGGTAAGCGGGGCGCATCATATCAAATGAAGCGCCGGTGTAAAGCATTGAAATGCAGAAAATGAATTGTTTGCCGTTTTTTTATTCTTGGCGCTGCATCTGTGAACAGAGTGCGCCATTTTTGCGCCATCTCCTGCCCTCGGCAGCACGGCAGGAGATGGCGAATGAACGGCTACAGAATAACGGTGCGGTTGCCGTAGACAAATACCCGCTGCGCCAAGACGTGATACAGCGCGCGGCTGAGTACGTTTTTTTCTACGTCGCGACCGGCGCGCATCATATCTTCGGCGGAATAGGAGTGATCAACATGGATTACGTCCTGCATGATGATCGGGCCTTCATCCAGATTGTCATTTACATAGTGCGCCGTGGCGCCGATGATTTTCACCCCGCGCTCATAGGCCTGATGATACGGCCGTGCGCCGATAAACGCCGGCAGGAACGAGTGGTGAATGTTAATGACCTGGTTAGGGTAGTGCTGGACGAAAGCCGGCGTCAGTACGCGCATATATTTGGCCAGCACCACATAGTCGGGCTGATACTGATCGATTTGGGCAATCATTTGCTGGTCGTGCTGTTCACGCGTCAATCCCTCATGGCTGACCAGATGGAAAGGAATGTCGAAGCGTTCCACCAGCGTTTGCAGGGTGTCGTGGTTGCCGATCACCGCGGCGATTTCGACATCCAGGCCGCCGTAGGCGCTTTTCATCAGCAAATCGCCCAGGCAGTGGGCCTCTTTGGTGACCAGCACCACGATGCGGCGACGGCCGGCGCTGTGCAATTCGCGCGCGGAGCCTTCCGGCAGCGCATCATCCAGGTCGGCCAGCAGCGTGGTGTCGTTGAAGATGCCTTCCAGTTCGGTGCGCATAAAGAAGCGTCCGGTGCGATGGTCGACAAACTCATTGTTTTGCACGATGTTGAGCTGATGTTTGTAGCAAATATTGGTGATCTTGGCGATCAGGCCTTTCGCGTCAGGGCAGATGGTGCGTAATACTTTACGTTGTACATTTTGGTGTGGCATGGATGAGGATCCTGTCTGATACTGAAGCGCCGGCCGTTACCGGCGTCAGCGTACTTTCCGCTGCGAACTTAACGCCCGCAGCATTTTTTATATTTTTTCCCTGAGCCGCAGGGGCACGGGTCATTTCGTCCCGGTTGCGGCCGGGTGCCGTCGATATAGTACCAGCGTTGCTCCAGACGAAGGAAGCGGGAGCGTTCATGCATAGCCTGGGGGCCGTCATGCTCCGCGTCGGTAAAGCGGGCGATAAACTCGACGAAGCCTTCATTATCGTCACGACCGTTTTGTTCCGCCACTATCGTCAGGCCCAGCCAGCGGGTGGTGCGAAAACTCTCGGTGATGGAGTCACGCCACTGCGCAGCGTGACAATCCGGATGCCAGCTGGCAATCAGGTAGTCAACCTGCTGTTTGACATAGGCCGTGTAGCGCGAACGCATCAGCTTGCCCGGCGTCGGTGCGGTTTCAGCACCGCTGATATAGGGCTCGCAGCAGGCGTGATACTCGGCGCCGCTGCCGCAGGGGCATAATTCAGACAAAAATAACTCCTAAAACCTGCGGCCATTGTCAATACTGGCCGATATTCAAACATATTGAGCGCATATGTTACCTAACAATATTGAGCGGTGACAATGTACCCTGACGGGACAGGGTGCAAAACCATTGACCGGCAGAAGGCGAACGAACATGCGACAAATCAAAATCGGGCTGGCGTTAGGGGCAGGATCGGCCAAGGGCTGGGCGCATATCGGCGTTATCAACGCCCTGAAGAAAATGGGGATCGAGCCTGATATTGTCGCCGGCTGCTCCGTCGGCTCTCTGGTGGGGGCGGCTTATGCCAGCCACCGGCTGCCGGCGATGGAAAAATGGGTGCGTTCATTCAGCTACTGGGACGTGATTCGTCTGATGGATCTTTCCTGGCGGCGCGGCGGCCTGTTGCGCGGCGAACGGGTGTTTAATGCGGTGGGGCAACTGCTGCGCGTTGATGATATTGAACAGTGTGCGATGAAATTCGGCGCGGTCGCCACCAATCTCAGCACCGGCCGCGAGCTATGGTTAACCCGCGGCGATATCCACCAGGCGGTGAGGGCATCGTGCAGTATGCCGGGGTTGCTGTCGCCGGTGTGGTTCGACGGTTACTGGCTGGTGGACGGTGCGGTGGTGAACCCGGTTCCTATCTCGTTGACCCGTGCGTTGGGGGCGGATATCGTCATTGCGGTTGATTTACAGCATGACGCGCATTTAATGCAGCAGGATCTGTTTTCAGTACGCAGCGAAGCGGAAGAGCCGGCGGTGATGGCGGACAGCTGGCGCGGACGGCTGCGTGAGCGGATCGGTAAAATGCGTATCAAGAAAACCAATCTTACGCCGACCGCGATGGAAATAATGAGCACGTCGATTCAGGTGTTAGAGAATCGTCTGAAACGTAACCGTATGGCGGGCGATCCGCCGGATGTCCTGATACAACCTTATTGCCCGCAAATATCCACGCTGGATTTCCATCGCGCGGAGGAGGCTATCGCCGCAGGAAGTATGGCGGTGGAAAAACAGCTTGAGCAACTGTTGCCGTTGATAAAACAAAAATAGTTGCCGCTATTGACGGCAAAACGCCATGTCGGGCTGATTTCCGGCAGGCGCAAGTGGCCATTTTGAGCCACTATTACAACATGAAAAGGGAAGAGGCTCGGCTAATGGCACTACCACTGACAGGCAAGCGCATTCTGATTGTTGAAGACGAGCAGGTCTTTCGTTCGGTGCTTGTCGGCTACCTGACATCGTTGGGCGCACAATCGCATGAAGCCAGTAACGGTTTGCAGGCGTTGAGCGCCGTGGAGGATATCCAGCCCGATCTGATCCTGTGCGATCTGGCCATGCCGGAAATGGGCGGGATTGAGTTTGTTGAGCATCTGCGACTGCAGGGCGACAAGATCCCGATCCTGGTGATTTCGGCCACCGATAAAATGGCGGATATTGCTAAAGTGCTGCGGCTGGGCGTGCAGGATGTGCTGCTGAAGCCGCTAACCGACCTTAACCGCCTGCGTGAAGCGGCGCTGGCCTGCCTGTATCCCAATATGTTTACCTCGCCGGCGTTAGAGGAGGCCGACCTGCTGCAGGACTGGGATGCGCTGAGCAAGAATCCTTCCGAAGCCGCCAGCCTGCTCAAGCAGCTGCAGCCGCCGGTGCAACAGACGATTGCCCACTGCCGTATCAATTATCGCCAGCTGACTACGGGCGAAAACCCGGGGCTGGTATTGGATATCGCCGCGCTGTCAGAGAATGATTTAGCGTTTTATTGTCTGGATGTGACCCGCGCCGGTGATAATGGCGTGCTGGCTGCATTATTATTGCGCGCTTTATTTAATGGCTTGTTACAAGATCATTTAGCCAATCAGCGCCATCGCCTGCCGCAAATGTCAACATTGTTAAAACAAGTTAATCAATTATTGCGTCAGGGGAAGTTGGACGGACAATTTCCCCTGCTGCTTGGTTACTACCATGCCGAATATAAAAACCTGATCCTGGTTTCCGCCGGCCTGCACGCTAACGTCAATACCGGCGACAATCAGATCCAGCTGAGCAACGGCGTGCCGCTGGGCACGCTGGGGGCGGCTTACATGAACCAGATCAGCCAGCGTTGCGCCGCCTGGCAGTGTCAGGTGTGGGGAACGGGCGGTCGCCTGCGGCTGATGCTCAGCGCGGAATAAATACGCGGCAATGCCCATATATTTGATATGATTTACCCCGCTATTAAGGGCGAATAATCATCACTAACCCAGGACTTGGGTAATTGTCCTAATTTCTCCCGATTTCATTACGGGGTAATGCTCGCTGCTATTTAGCTGGTATACTCCGAGAGTTTTGTATAACGGATAAAAGCTCATAAATTGAGCGCTGTTTAAAGAGAGGAATAATGTCTGCTTTAAATCGGAAAGTCAGAAAAGCAGTGATCCCGGTGGCCGGATTAGGCACACGGATGTTACCGGCAACAAAAGCGATACCGAAAGAGATGCTGCCGCTGGTGGATAAACCACTGATTCAATACGTTGTTAATGAATGTATTGCCGCAGGGATCAACGAAATCGTTCTGGTGACGCACTCCTCTAAAAATTCTATCGAAAACCATTTTGATACCAGCTTTGAACTGGAAGCCATGCTGGAAAAACGCGTTAAGCGCCAGTTGCTTGACGAGGTTCAGTCCATTTGTCCGCCGGGCGTCACGGTGATGCAGGTGCGTCAGGGGGTTGCCAAAGGTTTGGGGCACGCGATCATGTGCGCTTATCCGCTGGTTGGCGATGAACCGGTGGCGGTGGTGCTGCCGGATGTCATCCTGGATGAATACAGTGCGGACCTGAGCAAAGACAACCTGCATGAGATGCTCGCGCGTTTCGAACAGAACGGCACCAGCCAAATCATGGTTGAACCGGTGCCGCAGGAAAACGTCGGCAGCTACGGCGTTGCCGATTGCAAAGGTTACGATCTGCAGCCGGGTGAAAGCGCGCCGATGGTCAGCGTGGTGGAAAAACCGTCTCCGGCGCAGGCGCCGTCCAACCTGGCGATCGTTGGGCGTTATGTGCTGTCTGCCGATATCTGGGCGCTGCTGGCGCAGACACCGCCGGGAGCGGGTGATGAAATCCAGCTGACCGATGCTATCGATATGCTGATGCGCAAAGAGCCGGTAGAAGCTTACCACCTGAAGGGTAAAAGCCATGATTGCGGCAACAAACTGGGCTATATGCAGGCGTTTGTTGAGTACGGGCTGCGTCATGCCAGCCTGGGCAAAGAATTTTCCCAGTGGCTGCAGCAGTTTGCCGCCGCTGAAAAGATCTGATCCATTTTCCGTCTTAATTTGAAAAACTAGGATTTCCCATGAAAGTAACCGTTTTTGGTATTGGCTACGTAGGCTTGGTACAGGCTGCGGTGCTGGCTGAGGTTGGTCATGACGTGATGTGTATTGACGTTGATGAGCGCAAGGTCGAAAACTTGAAGAAAGGGAACATCCCTATTTTTGAACCGGGCCTGACCCCGTTGGTGCAGCAGAACTATGAAGCGGGACGGCTGCACTTCACCACCGACGCCAAGGCCGGTATCGAACACGGCATCATTCAGTTCATCGCCGTCGGTACGCCGCCGGATGAGGACGGCTCCGCCGACCTGAAATATGTGACCGCGGTAGCCCGCACCATTGCGGAACACATGACCGATCATAAAGTGGTGATCGACAAGTCCACCGTGCCGGTCGGCACTGCGGATAAAGTGCGCCAGGTGATGGCTGACACGCTGGAAAAACGCGGCAGCACGCTGACTTTCGATGTGGTTTCCAACCCGGAATTCCTGAAGGAAGGGGCGGCGGTTGCCGACTGCATGCGTCCAGAGCGTATTGTTATCGGTACTGATAACAAAGACGTTATCGAGCCGATTCGCGAG
Organism: Serratia rubidaea; assembly: GCF_016026735.1. NCBI lineage: Bacteria > Pseudomonadati > Pseudomonadota > Gammaproteobacteria > Enterobacterales > Yersiniaceae > Serratia > Serratia rubidaea. The sequence continues at coordinate 4,186,779 of NZ_CP065640.1, read as the reverse complement.
CTGTATGAGCCGTTCAACCGTAATCATGACCGTATGATTATGATGGATATCCGCAGCGCCGAGCTGACCAAATACGCGGCTAACTGCATGCTGGCGACTAAAATCAGTTTTATGAATGAAATCTCCAACCTGGCGGAGTTGCTGGGGGCGGATATTGAGAAAGTGCGTCAGGGCATCGGTTCCGACTCGCGCATCGGCTATCACTTTATCTATCCGGGCTGCGGCTACGGTGGTTCATGTTTCCCGAAAGACGTACAGGCGCTGATCCGTACCTCGGAAAACATCGGCTACCAGCCAAAACTGCTGCAGGCGGTGGAGCAGGTGAACTACCAGCAGAAGAACAAGCTGGTGCAGTTTATCAAACACTACTTCGGTGAAGATCTGCGCGGCAAAACCTTCGCGCTGTGGGGTCTGGCGTTCAAACCGAACACCGATGACATGCGTGAAGCCTCCAGCCGCGTGCTGATGGAAGCGCTGTGGGCTGCGGGCGCCAGCGTCCAGGCTTACGACCCGGAAGCGATGAACGAAACGCAGCGTATCTATGGCGACCGTGACGATCTGAAACTGATGGGCACCAAAGAAGCGGCGCTGAAAGGTGCCGATGCGCTGGTGATTTGCACCGAATGGCAGAACTTCCGCGCGCCGGACTTTGACGTGATTAAAGGCGCGTTGAAGCAACCGGTTATCTTCGATGGGCGTAACCTGTACGATCCGGAGCGTTTGCAGAATCGTGGCTTCACGTATTATGCGATTGGCCGCGGCGCATCGGTGCAGCCGGTCATTTAAGAGGTGAGTATGAAATTTTTGGTTACAGGCGCCGCCGGGTTTATTGGTTATCACGTTGCCGAGCGTTTGTTGACTGCAGGGCATCAGGTTGTCGGTATCGACAACCTGAACGATTATTATGACGTTAGCCTGAAAGTCGCGCGCCTTGACCTTTTGGCCGGGAATCCGGCCTTTCAGTTTATCAAACTGGATCTGGCGGACCGTGAAGGGATCGCAGCATTGTTTGCCGAACACCAATTCCAACGGGTCATTCACCTTGGCGCTCAGGCCGGGGTGCGTTATTCGTTGGATAACCCCATGGCCTATGCCGATGCTAACCTGATCGGTCATTTAAACGTGTTGGAAGGGTGCCGGCATAATAAGGTTGAGCATCTGCTTTACGCGTCTTCCAGTTCGGTTTATGGCCTTAATCGTAAGCTGCCGTTCTCTACGGAAGATTCTGTCGATCATCCGGTGTCATTGTATGCGGCGACGAAAAAAGCCAATGAGCTGATGTCACACAGCTATTCGCATTTATATGGCTTACCCACTACCGGCCTGCGTTTCTTTACCGTGTATGGCCCGTGGGGGCGCCCTGATATGGCGCTGTTCAAGTTTACCAAAGCAATATTGGCCGGCGACAGCATCGATGTATATAACCATGGTGAGATGCACCGTGATTTTACCTACATTGATGATATTGCCGAAGCCATCGTCCGTTTGCAGGATATCATTCCGCAACCGAACCCTGAGTGGAGCGTTGAGCAAGGCTCTCCGGCCACCAGTTCGGCACCGTACCATGTCTATAATATCGGCAATAGCTCGCCGGTTAAACTGATGGAATATATCAGTGCGCTGGAAAATGCGCTGGGCATTACGGCGCAGAAAAATATGCTGCCGATGCAGCCCGGAGATGTACTGGATACCAGTGCGGACACCAGGGAATTGTATAGCACGATTGGCTTTAAGCCGGCGACCAGCGTCGATGAAGGGGTGAAACGTTTTGTCGATTGGTACAAGGCGTTTTATCACGTGCAGTAAACGAACAGTTTACTGGGAAAATTAAAGGGGCGATGGCCCCTTTTTCTATTTCCGCTGACAGCATTGTCTGACATGCCTGTCTCATTTTACCTCACGGAATGGGATATTGGCGGCGGGGAAGGCAGGCAGCAAAAAGGCTCCCGCAGGAGCCTTTTTAGTGCGATTAAGCAGCGCTATTACAGCAGGAAATCATCCAGAGATTTGCCTTGCTCTTCGATAGCTTTTTTAATCACGGCTGGAGTACGGCCCTGGCCAGTCCAGGTTTTGGTTTCGCCGTTTTCATCTTTATATTGGTATTTAGCTGGACGTGCGGCACGTTTTGCTTTACCCGCGGATTTAGCGGCCATAGTTTGCAGCAGTTCGTTAGGATCAATACCGTCTGCAATCAGCATTTCGCGGTATTGCTGCAGTTTACGGGTGCGCTCTTCGATTTCTGCCTGAGCCTGGCTGTCTTCTTCGCGACGTTCGTTCACAACAACTTCCAGTTTCTCAAGCATCTCTTCCAGAGTGTCCAGGCTGCATTCTCTGGCTTGTGCGCGCAGAGTACGGATGTTGTTCAAAATTTTTAAGGCTTCGCTCATTGTCCTAGTCTCAATTTATATTGGTGGGGGGCGTCTGGATAATAATAGAGTGCTCTTTTCTTTTCTGCAATAGCCAAATTGCGAAGAGTACCCAAATATGCCATTTAAAAACCATGAGTCCGGAACACGCCGGGTTATTACACCGCTTTATGTTCGGCTTTAATGGTGAGGTTTTTAAGTCAATTTTTCAACAGCTATTGCACCTGTTTGTGAGGCGCGGGCTTTCATTGCCGGGAAATAATTGCATTTTATATCGATATTAGCCTCGGTATTGGTGAGTCAACCCATCATGAAGGTATGTAAACAATGGGGGTATATACGTAAAGATTTTGTCAGGAAGTGATGTTTGAGGATGAAGCACTATAAATGGCGAACCGTCACCGGTGAGTAATTTATTTAGGTAACAATGATGGGGCGCGACTATACGGTGCTACGCCTTAACCTAATGGGCAGAGCGTCACTTTTATCTCCGGCCAAACCATTAGCATTAATTAATAGTACGCAGGGCCACTCGTCGGTGGTAAATAGCCGAAAGGCGAACGGGGCGACTGGGCGTTTTACGATACTCGCTTATCGGTACTGGGCGGGGTGCCAGCTTATGATACACTTGATTCTCAGAATCGATGTCTGAATATTTCTTATACCACCTGGAATTGCTGGCTCATGGCTCAACTTTATTTTTATTACTCGGCAATGAACGCGGGGAAATCCACCGCGCTGTTGCAATCTTCATATAATTATCAAGAACGTGGTATGCGTACGCTGGTGTTCACCGCAGAGATTGACCACCGCTTTGGCGTCGGTAAGGTTAGTTCGCGGATCGGCCTCTCATCGCAGGCGCAGCTGTATAATAATGACACTTCGCTGTATGCCATGATTAATCAGGAACATCTGCAGCAGACGGTGCACTGTGTGCTGGTGGATGAGAGCCAGTTCCTGAGCAAGGCGCAGGTTGAGCAATTATGCGACGTGGTCGATCAGCTGGATATTCCGGTATTGTGCTACGGACTGCGTACCGATTTTCTCGGCGAGCTGTTTATCGGCAGCCAGTACCTGTTGGCATGGGCGGATAAGCTGGTGGAACTAAAAACCATCTGCCACTGCGGTCGCAAGGCGAACATGGTGCTGCGGCTTGATGAGCACGGCAGGGCGATGCAGGCGGGCGCTCAGGTGGTGATTGGCGGTAATGAGAGCTATGTGTCGGTGTGCCGCAAGCATTACAAAGAGGCGATGCACGCCGAGGAATAAGCTGCGGCGTGATGACGCATAAAAAACCCGCCTGACGGCGGGTTTTTGCGTTTAGAGCAGGACGATTACTTTTTGGCTTTCTTTTCCGCCTTGGCGGCGGCCGGTGCTTTTGTTGCCTCTTCGGCTTCGCTGAACTCGCGGCCGTAGAAGGTATCCAGCATGATTTGTTTCAGCTCGGCAATCAGCGGATAGCGCGGGTTGGCGCCGGTGCACTGGTCGTCAAACGCGTCTTCAGACAGCTTATCAACCTTCGCCAGGAAATCGGCTTCCTGCACGCCCGCTTCACGGATGGAGGCCGGGATGCCAAGCTCGGTTTTCAGCTCGTCCAGCCATGCCAGCAGCTTCTCGATTTTCTGTGCGGTGCGGTCGCCTGGCGCGCTCAGGCCCAGGTGGTCGGCGATTTCAGCGTAACGACGGCGCGCCTGCGGACGGTCGTACTGGCTGAAGGCCGTCTGCTTGGTCGGGTTGTCGTTGGCGTTATAGCGAATCACGTTGGCAATCAGCATGGCGTTGGCCAGACCGTGCGGGATATGGAACTCGGACCCCAGTTTGTGGGCCATGGAGTGACACACCCCGAGGAAGGCGTTAGCAAAGGCGATGCCGGCGATGGTCGCCGCATTATGCACGCGCTCACGCGCCACCGGGTTCTTCGCGCCTTCTTTGTAGCTGACCGGCAGATATTCTTTCAGCAGTTTCAGCGCTTGCAGCGCCTGGCCGTCGGAGTATTCGTTCGCCAGTACTGACACATAGGCTTCCAGCGCGTGGGTTACCGCGTCCAGACCGCCGAAGGCGCACAGCGATTTCGGCATATTCATCACCAGGTTGGCGTCGACAATCGCCATATCCGGGGTCAGGGCATAGTCCGCCAGCGGATATTTCTGGCCGGTTTCATCATCGGTCACCACGGCGAACGGCGTGACTTCAGAACCGGTGCCGGAGGTGGTGGTGACGGCGATCATTTTTGCCTTCACGCCCATTTTCGGGAACTTGTAGATGCGTTTGCGGATATCCATAAAGCGCAGCGCCAGATCCTCGAAGTGGGTTTCCGGATGTTCGTACAGCACCCACATGATTTTCGCCGCATCCATCGGTGAGCCGCCGCCCAGCGCGATAATCACGTCCGGCTGGAAGGCGTTCATCTGCGCCGCGCCTTTACGCACGATGCTCAGCGTCGGGTCGGCTTCTACTTCGAAGAACACTTCGGTTTCGATGCCGTGGGACTTCAGCACGCTGGTGATTTGGTCGGCATAGCCGTTATTGAACAGGTAGCCGTCGGTGACAATAAACGCGCGTTTCGCGCCATCGGCCGCCACTTCTTCCAGCGCGATAGGCAGAGAGCCGCGACGGAAGTAGATAGATTTCGGAAGTTTATGCCACAACATGTTTTCTGCTCGCTTCGCTACGGTTTTCTTGTTGATCAAGTGTTTTGGACCGACGTTTTCCGAGATGGAGTTGCCCCCCCATGAGCCGCAGCCCAGCGTCAGCGAAGGCGCCAGCTTAAAGTTGTACAGGTCGCCGATGCCCCCTTGCGAGGCCGGGGTGTTGATCAGGATACGGGCGGTTTTCATCTTGTCGCCGAAGAAGGCGATGCGCTCCGCCTGGTTATCCTGGTCGGTGTACAGGCAGGAGGTATGGCCGATACCGCCCATTGCCACCAGTTTTTCCGCCTTGTCGACGGCGTCGGCAAAGTCTTTGGCGCGATACATGGCCAGCGTCGGCGAGAGTTTTTCATGGGCAAAGGGTTCAGATTCATCTACCAGCTTGACTTCACCGATCAGCACCTTGGTGTTGGCCGGCACGCTGATTCCCGCCATTTCGGCGATTTTCGGCGCGGATTGCCCGACGATGGCCGCGTTCAGGCCGCCGTTTTTCAAAATGATATCCTGCACCGCCTTCAGCTCTTTGCCCTGCAGCAGGTAGCCGCCGTGCGAGGCGAAACGCTCGCGTACCGCGTTATACACCTCATCGACGACGATCACGGACTGTTCCGAGGCGCAGATCACGCCGCTGTCGAAGGTTTTCGACATCAGGATAGAGGCGACGACGCGCTTGATATCGGCGCTTTCATCGACCACCACCGGAGTATTACCGGCGCCGACGCCGATGGCCGGCTTACCGGAGCTGTAGGCTGCCTTCACCATACCCGGGCCGCCGGTGGCGAGAATCAGGTTGATATCCGGGTGGTGCATCAGCTGGTTGGACAGTTCAACGGAAGGCTGATCGATCCAGCCGATGATATCTTTCGGCGCGCCGGCGGCGATCGCCGCCTGCAGCACGATATCTGCGGCTTTATTGGTGGCGTTCTTGGCCCGTGGGTGCGGTGAGAAAATAATGCCGTTACGGGTTTTCAGGCTGATCAGCGCCTTGAAAATCGCCGTAGAGGTCGGGTTGGTGGTGGGTACGATGCCGCAGATAATACCGATAGGCTCGGCGATGGTGATGGTGCCGAAGGTGTCGTCTTCAGACAGCACGCCGCAGGTTTTTTCATCTTTATAAGCGTTGTAGATATACTCGGAAGCAAAGTGGTTTTTAATCACCTTGTCTTCAACGATTCCCATACCGGACTCTTCAACGGCCATTTTAGCCAGGGGAATGCGTGCATCGGCAGCGGCGAGGGCAGCAGCACGGAAGATAGCGTCAACCTGTTCCTGGGTGAAGTTGGCAAACTCGCGCTGGGCTTTTTTGACACGTGCAACAAGCTCGTTCAATTCAGCGATATTTGTTACAGCCATAATGCTCTCCTGATAATGTTAAACTCTTTCAGTAAATAAGCCGTGTAAGCAGCAAGTATAGTCAGGTCTTGGAATACCAGGGAAAACGTTGGTTTTCGCCCGCGGTCGGCCACCTATGATGCTGATTTGCTTAAAGAGCTTTGCTCAGGAACGGGGTGTCGGTCAGACGGCATCGCACTGTTTACGCTGTCTGGCTACGACTAAAAGCTTAACTATTCTTGGGTAGCGTTTTTATGATTTAAATCACAAAAAGTGCAAGCTGACACCTTTCAGCTTGGCGTTGTTGAGAATTTTCTTATTCAAGGCATGATGCTGTTTTTTTGAAACAAAAAAGCCACCCCAAAATACATACTGTTAACATATAACTAAGCAGGTTATTACAAGCATCTTTCAAATGAAAAATGCTGTCTTCGGCGGATGGATTAGCCGCACTATTTCCATTACATTAGCGCGCATGGGGCGGTGCGCCCTGATACAGCGATTAATGCGGAGTTCTTGTGGGGCAATCATTGTTGGATTTTTCCGGCTATATCAAATTCTTTGTCGGCCTGTTTGCGCTGGTGAATCCCGTTGGGATTCTGCCGGTTTTTATCAGTATGACCAGCTACCAGGCGGAAGCGGGACGTAATAAAACCAATCTTACCGCCAACCTTTCCGTGGCGATTATTCTGTGGACATCATTGTTTATCGGCGAAGGGATCTTGCGCCTGTTCGGCATCTCCATTGATTCATTTCGTATTGCCGGCGGGATCCTGGTGGTGACCATCGCCATGTCGATGATCAGCGGCAAGCTGGGGGAGGATAAACAAAACAAGCAGGAGAAATCGGAAAGCGCTATCCGCGAAAGCATCGGCGTGGTGCCGCTGGCGCTGCCGCTGATGGCCGGCCCGGGGGCGATCAGCTCGACCATTGTCTGGAGTTCCCGCTACCACAGTTGGCAGAACCTGCTGGGCTTCACGCTGGCGATCGCGCTGTTTGCCTTCTGCTGCTGGCTGCTGTTTCGTGCGGCGCCGTTATTGGTTCGGTTATTGGGGCAGACCGGTATTAACGTTATCACGCGTATTATGGGGCTGCTGCTGATGGCATTGGGCATTGAATTTATTGTCACCGGCGTGAAGGCTATTTTCCCCGGTTTACTCTGACGCGGTAATTTGAGCCGCTAATGCCATTAGCGGCTCAAATTATTTTTAAAGTTTAAACTTATTTATTGAATGCATGAATGAGGTGCAAGATACGTCTGTTTTTTATACCAATGCACCATTTTGTGGCATAAGTCTCACTTTATTTGGCGACAAAGCATCCATTCGTTAATTTTTTAACCTCTCCCTGCCGCTTTTTCTCTATTTTTGCTTATCTTGTGAACGATTGTTGTTAATTTAGTCACATCATTCTGTGGGGCTTGTCTCGGCTTCATCCAGGTGATATTAGTGACTAGGCTCGCATTGCCAGATGTTTATTCTTTGAATGTTTGATTTGTTAATTTAATGTTTGTTTTTAGCGCGACGTGAAGCCGCGCTGGCGTGAACAACGGCTCTTTTCTGATATTTATTCAGTAAAATCATTGTGATAATCTGATTTTTCTCCGGTGATGTACGCAGGGGAGCGTTGTAAACAGCGGCAATAAAAGAGAATTGCTTAACATTTTTATAAAATTTATTGGCGATGGATTTTGGCATCTGCTAATTTCCGAGCAACTTTCTTGCGCCGTTTAGCCGCGCAGCAGACAAACAGGAATGATTTTTGCTGGTATCCGTTTATTGAAAATACTTATAAGCATTTCAAAAAATATCATAAGACATGCTTATTGATGATAGGGGCTTTGACTATGCAGCAAACCGTTACGCGCACGCCTTTAGCTATTTTTATTACCGGACTGTTTTTTTCTGCGTTGAATGTCAGTCATGCCGCCCAGGTGCCTGCCGGCGTTAAACTGGCGCCGCAGCAAACCATTGTGGTGAATAACGGCTCGGAAGTGGCGTCGCTGGATCCGCATAAAGTCGAAGGCAATCCGGAAAGTAATATTATTCTCAATTTACTGGAAGGGCTGGTGAGCACCGACGCCAACGGCCACGTGGTGCCGGCGGTGGCGGAGCGCTGGGACAATGAAGGGTTTAAAGTCTGGACCTTCCATCTGCGTAATACGGCCATCTGGAGCGACGGCTCGCCGGTGACCGCTGACGATTTCGTCTACAGCTGGCGGCGTTTGGCGGATCCCAACACGGCATCACCTTACGCCAGCTACCTGCAGTATGCCAAAATCGCCAATGCCGATGCGATCCTGAGCGGTAAAAAACCGCCGCAGACGCTGGGCGTCAAAGCCCTGGACGCGCATACCCTGCAGGTGACGCTGAGCGAGCCGGTGCCCTATCTGGTCAGTATGCTGACGCATACCTCGATGAAACCGGTCAAGCAGTCGGTGGTGGAGAAATTCGGCGATAAATGGACGCTGCCGCAGCACTACGTCGGTAACGGCGCCTACCGGCTGAAACAGTGGGTGGTCAACGAACGTATCGTACTGGCGCGCAGCAGCAGCTATTGGAACAACGCGGCGACGGTGATAGAGAAGGCCACCTTCCTGCCGATCGCCTCGGAGGTCAGCGACGTTAACCGCTACCGCAGCGGCGAGATCGATATCAGCAACAGCGCCATTCCGCCGACGCTATTTGGCAAAATGAAGCGTGAAATTCCCGAACAACTGCACGTTAACCCTTATCTGTGCACCTTCTATTACGAAATCAATAATCAAAAAGCGCCGTTTACCGACCCGCGGGTGCGTGAAGCGGTGAAGCTGACGCTGGATCGCGACATCATCGCCAACAAAATTATGGGCCAGGGGCAGATCCCGGCCTACGGCTTTACGCCGACCTTTATTGAAGGCGGCCAGTTTACCCAACCCGAGTGGGCGAGCTGGACGCAGGCGCAGCGCAACCAGCGCGCCAGACAGCTGCTGAGCGAAGCCGGCTACGGCGCGGGCAAGCCGCTGAAATTCTCGCTGCTGTACAACACCTCCGATCAAAACAAACAGCAGGCGATTGCCGCCGCCTCGATGTGGAAAAAGAACCTCGGCGCCGACGTCACCCTGAGAAATCAGGAGTGGAAAACGTCGCTGGAGAGTCGCCATCAGGGCCAGTTTGACGTAGCGCGCGCCACCTGGTGCGGCGATTACAATGAACCCAGCGCCTTCCTGAATCTGGCGCTCTCCAACAGCAGCAACAACACCTTGTTCTATAAAAGCGCGCGCTTTGATGCGCTGATGGCCGACAGCCTGCGGGCGACGGATGCCGCCGAGCGCGCCAGGGTGTATCAGCAGGCGGAGGCGCAGCTGGATAAAGACTCGGCGCTGGTGCCGGTGTACTACCGCGTCAGCGCGCGGTTGATCAAACCGACGGTCGGTGGTTTCACCGGTAAAGATCCGCTCGACTATATCGACGTAAAGAATCTGTACATCATCAAGCAGTAACACGGGTATTACACCGCACCGGTAACGGTGGGTAATACGGGGGAGAGAGGCCGGCCACCGCAGTCGTTCCGCGACGGCCGGACAACACGGCCCGCCTAACGGGCCACGCCGTCTCGGCATCGAGGCGGTGATAATAAAAAACTGGAGTGGATAATATGACCAACATCACAAAGAAAAGCCTGCTGGCCGCGGGGATTATGGCTGCGCTGGGCATCAGCGCCGGCGCGTTCGCCGCTGAGGTGCCGGCGGGCGTGCAGCTGGCCGACAAGCAGGAGATCGTTAAAAATAACGGCTCTGAAGTGCAGTCGCTGGATCCGCATAAAATAGAAGGGGTGCCGGAAAATAACGTCACCCGCGATCTGATGGAAGGCCTGGCCAACAATACGCCGGACGGCGGTATTGAGCCGGGGGTGGCGGAAAGCTGGGATAACAAAGATTACAAAGTGTGGACGTTCCACCTGCGTAAAGACGCCAAGTGGTCGAACGGCAAGCCGGTGACGGCGCAGGACTTCGTGTATAGCTGGCAGCGGCTGGTGGACCCGAATACCGCCTCGCCGTACGCCAGCTATCTGCAGTATGCGCACGTAGAAAACGTTGATGACATTATCGCCGGTAAAAAAGACAAATCGACCCTGGGGGTGAAGGCGCTGGACGACCACACCTTCCAGGTGACGCTGACCGAGCCGGTGCCTTATCTGGTGGAGATGACCCCGCACTACGCCATGAAGCCGGTGTATAAAGAGGCGGTGGAGAAGTTTGGCGAGAAGTGGACCCTGCCGCAGAACTATGTCAGCAACGGCGCCTATAAGCTGAAAAACTGGGTGGTTAACGAACGCATCGTGCTGGAGCGCAACCCGGAATACTGGAACAACGCCAAAACCATCATCAATAAAGTGACGTTCCTGCCGATTTCCTCCGAGGTGACCGACGTAAACCGCTACCGCACCGGCGAGATCGACATGACCTACAACAATATGCCGATCGAACTGTTCCAGAAATTGAAAAAAGAGCGTCCGAAAGAGGTGCACGTCGACCCGTATCTGTGCACCTACTATTACGAAATCAATAACCAGAAAGCGCCGTTTACCGATGCGCGCGTGCGCGAGGCGTTAAAATTGGGCCTCGACCGCGACATCATCGTGCATAAAGTGAAGAATCAGGGCGACCTGCCGGCCTACAGCTTTACGCCGCCGTATACCGACGGGGCGAAGCTGACGCCGCCGGCGTGGTTCGGCTGGAGCCAGGAAAAACGCAACGAAGAAGCGAAAAAACTGCTGGCGGAAGCCGGTTACGGCCCGGGTAAGCCGCTGACTTTCAGCCTGCTGTATAACACCTCGGATCTGCATAAGAAACTGGCCATCGCCGCCGCCTCCATCTGGAAGAAAAACCTGGGCGTCAACGTCAAACTGGTCAACCAGGAGTGGAAAACCTTCCTCGATACCCGTCATCAGGGCAACTATGACGTGGCGCGCGCCGGCTGGTGCGCCGACTATAACGAACCAAGCACCTTCCTGAACATGATGCTGTCCGACAGCAGCAGTAACACGCCGCACTATAAGAGCGAAGCCTTCGACAAGCTGATGGCCAATGTGCTGACGGCGAAAAGCAAAGATGAACGCGCGGCGCTCTATCAGAAAGCGGAAGTGCAGCTGGATAAAGACTCTGCCATCGTGCCGGTCTATTACTACGTTAACGCCCGTCTGGTGAAGCCTTACGTCGGCGGCTATACCGGTAAAGACCCGCTTGATAACGTGTACGATAAAAATCTGTACATCATCAAACATTGATTGATACGGCAAGGGCTGGTGACGTTGTCACTGGCCCGGTCAAAATAATAAGCCGTTATCAGGCTGTAGCACAGGGTTAGGGCAATGCTGAAATTTATACTTCGACGCCTGTTAGAGGCGATCCCGACACTATTTATCCTTATTACCATTTCATTCTTTATGATGCGCCTGGCGCCCGGCAGTCCATTTACCGGCGAACGCGCATTGCCACCGGAAGTGCTGGCGAATATTGAAGCCAAATATCATCTCAACGATCCGATCTGGAAACAGTACGGCAATTATCTGCTGCAGCTGTCGAAGGGGGATTTTGGCCCGTCGTTTAAATACAAAGACTATTCGGTCAATGATCTGGTGGCCGGTTCATTCCCGGTGTCCGCCAAACTGGGGGCGGCGGCGTTTCTGCTGGCGGTGATCCTGGGCGTCAGCGCCGGGGTGATCGCGGCGCTGAAGCAAAATACCAAATGGGACTATACGGTGATGGGCTTCGCCATGACCGGGGTGGTGATACCCAGTTTCGTGGTGGCGCCGCTGCTGGTGCTGATCTTCGCCATCACGCTGAAGTGGCTGCCGGGCGGCGGCTGGAACGGCGGCGCCTTCAAATTTATGATCCTGCCGATGGTGGCGCTGTCGCTGGCTTATATCGCCAGCATCGCGCGTATTACCCGCGGCTCGATGATTGAAGTGCTGCACTCCAACTTTATCCGCACGGCGCGCGCCAAAGGCCTGCCGATGCGGCGCATTATCTTCCGCCACGCGCTCAAACCGGCGCTGCTGCCGGTGCTGTCCTATATGGGCCCGGCGTTCGTCGGCATTATTACCGGCTCGATGGTGATTGAAACCATTTACGGCCTGCCGGGCATCGGGCAGCTGTTCGTCAACGGCGCGCTGAACCGCGACTACTCGCTGGTGCTGAGCCTGACGATCCTGGTCGGCGGTCTGACCATTTTGTTCAATGCGATTGTTGACGTGCTGTACGCCGTTATCGATCCGAAAATTCGCTATTAATCGGAGCACGCCAATGATGTTGACGAAAAAGAACAGCGAAGCTCTGGAAAACTTCAGCGAGAAGCTGGAGGTGGAAGGGCGCAGCCTGTGGCAGGACGCCCGCCGGCGCTTTATGCATAACCGCGCGGCCCTGAGCAGCCTGGTTGTGCTGGCGCTGATCACCCTGTTTGTGATTATCGCGCCGTGGCTGTCGCAGTTTGCGTATGACGATACCGACTGGGGGATGATGTCGGCGCCGCCGGATATGGAATCCGCCCACTATTTCGGCACGGACTCCTCCGGCCGCGATCTGCTGGTGCGCGTGGCCATCGGCGGACGCATCTCCCTGATGGTCGGCGTGGCGGCGGCGCTGGTGGCGGTGGTGGTCGGCACTCTGTACGGCTCGCTGTCCGGCTACCTGGGCGGCAAGGTTGACTCGGTGATGATGCGCCTGCTGGAGATCCTCAACTCCTTCCCGTTTATGTTCTTTGTGATCCTGCTGGTGACCTTCTTTGGTCAGAATATTTTCCTGATCTTCGTGGCGATCGGCATGGTGTCGTGGCTGGATATGGCGCGTATCGTACGCGGCCAGACGCTGAGCCTGAAGCGTAAAGAGTTTATTGAAGCGGCGCTGGTGTGCGGCGTCTCCACCCGCAATATCGTGCTGCGCCATATCGTGCCGAACGTGCTGGGGGTGGTGGTGGTGTATGCCTCGCTGCTGGTGCCCAGCATGATCCTGTTTGAATCCTTCCTCAGCTTCCTCGGGCTGGGGACGCAGGAGCCGTTAAGCAGTTGGGGCGCCTTGCTCAGCGACGGCGCCAACTCGATGGAGGTTTCACCGTGGCTGCTGCTGTTCCCGGCCGGTTTCCTGGTGGTCACCCTGTTTTGTTTCAACTTTATCGGCGATGGCCTGCGTGACGCCCTCGACCCGAAAGACCGTTAAGGAGCGCCATCATGACTACTCTTGAATATCCGCAGGCTGCGGCCGCACAGGCGGCCGACGGCGCGCCGCTGCTGGACGTGCGTGATTTACGCGTGACCTTTTCGACGCCGGACGGCGACGTGACGGCGGTTAACGATCTCAATTTCGATCTGCGCGCCGGCGAAACGCTGGGCATCGTCGGCGAATCCGGCTCCGGCAAATCGCAGACCGCGTTCGCCCTGATGGGATTGCTGGCGGCCAACGGCCGTATCGGCGGTTCGGCGCGCTTTAACGGCCGGGAAATTCTCAACCTGCCGGAGAAGCAGTTAAACCGGCTGCGCGCCGAAGAGATTTCGATGATCTTTCAGGACCCGATGACCTCGCTCAATCCTTATATGCGCGTGGGCGAACAGCTGATGGAAGTGCTGATGCTGCATAAGAACATGAGCAAAAGCGAGGCGTTTGAAGAGTCGGTGCGGATGCTGGATGCGGTAAAAATGCCGGAGGCGCGCAAGCGCATGCGGATGTATCCCCATGAGTTTTCCGGCGGGATGCGTCAGCGGGTGATGATCGCCATGGCGCTGCTGTGCCGGCCGAAGCTGCTGATCGCCGACGAACCGACCACCGCGCTGGATGTCACGGTGCAGGCGCAGATTATGACCTTGCTGAACGAGCTGAAGCACGAGTTCAATACCGCCATCATTATGATTACCCACGATCTGGGGGTGGTGGCCGGTATCTGCAACAAGGTGCTGGTAATGTACGCCGGCCGCACCATGGAGTACGGCAGCGCTCGCGACGTGTTCTACCACCCGAGCCATCCGTACTCGATCGGCCTGCTCAACGCGGTGCCGCGCCTTGACGCCGAGGGCGAATCGCTGCTGACCATCCCCGGCAACCCGCCAAACCTGCTGCGGCTGCCGAAAGGCTGTCCGTTCCAGCCGCGCTGTCCGCATGCCATGGATCAGTGCGCGAGCGCTCCCGCGTTGGAGCCGTTTGGTGAAGGGCGCCTGCGCGCCTGTTTCAAGCCGGTGGAGGCGTTGGTATGACTACAGCAACCGAAAAGAAAGTGCTGCTCGAAGTGGCCGATTTAAAGGTGCACTTTGATATTAATGATGACAAACAGTGGTTCTGGCAGCCGTCAAAAACCCTGAAGGCGGTGGACGGCGTAACGCTGCGGCTGTTTGAGGGGGAAACGCTGGGCGTGGTGGGGGAATCCGGCTGCGGCAAGTCCACCTTCGCCCGGGCGATTATCGGCCTGGTCAAGGCCACCAGCGGCAGGGTAGCCTGGCTGGGCAAAGATCTGCTTGGCATGAGCGACGCGGACTGGCGCCAGGCCCGCAGCGATATCCAGATGATCTTCCAGGACCCGCTGGCGTCGCTGAACCCGCGCATGACCATCGGCGACATCATCGCCGAACCGCTGCGCACCTACTACCCGAAGATGCCGCGCCAGGAAGTGCGCGACAAGGTGCAGGCGATGATGATGAAGGTCGGTCTGCTGCCGAACCTGGTCAACCGCTATCCGCACGAGTTCTCCGGCGGCCAGTGCCAGCGCATCGGTATCGCCCGCGCGCTGATTCTGGAGCCGAAGCTGGTGATTTGCGATGAGCCGGTGTCGGCGCTGGACGTCTCGATTCAGGCGCAGGTGGTCAATCTGCTGCAGCAGCTGCAGCGCGAGATGGGGCTGTCGCTGATCTTTATCGCCCACGATCTGGCGGTGGTGAAGCATATCTCCGACCGCGTGCTGGTGATGTACCTTGGCCATGCGGTGGAGCTGGGCACCTACGACGAGGTGTACCATAATCCGCAGCACCCTTATACCAAGGCGCTGATGTCGGCGGTGCCGGTGCCCGATCCGGATAAAGAGCAGGATAAGCAGATCCAGCTGCTGGAAGGGGAACTGCCTTCGCCGATTAACCCGCCTTCCGGCTGCGTTTTCCGTACTCGCTGCCCGATCGCCGGGCCGGAGTGCGCCAAAACGCGTCCGCTGCTGGAGGGCAGTTTCCGCCATGCGGTCTCCTGTCTGAAGGTGGACCCGCTGTAAGCGGCGGCGCTAAAACAAAAAACCTGCCGTGCGGCAGGTTTTTTTATGCTTACCTTGCGGTTACTCTTTCCACAGGATATGGCACAGCTTGTGGTCTTTTTCGCGGCAGATCAGCACCCGGGCAAACACGTCGTTGATCGGCTCGCCGTCGCTTTCCGCCAGGCCAATCACCACTTCTGCGAAGAAGTCCGGGTTCAGGTCGTAATCGACATGCTCCTGCCAGTCTTCCGCCGGATCGTACAGCTCGGCGCCGCCGCGCTCCTCAAACTGCAGGTTGAACAGCAGAATATCCGCCGGATCCAGATTGTCGCCGGCCAGTTCGAGGAAAATATCGTATGCCTGTTCCAGCGTTTCGTCTTCGGTAAGGCGGTTATTCAAATCCATAAAAAATTCCAGTCATAGATGATGAAGCTGATAGTAAACCATGCCCGACGCTAATTACAGCAGCGGGCTGAAAAAGTAAAACACGCGCTCAAGAATGCGGTGCCAGAACGGCCGCTTCTGCCACTCTCTGGCCTCCAGCAGCTGGGAGCGGGCGATATAGTCATCCTGGACGCAGGCCAGATCGCTGCCGAAGCCGTCATCATCGATCACCAGCGTGATTTCAAAATTCAGCCACAGGCTGCGCATATCCAGATTCACCGTGCCCACCAGGCTCAGCTGGCCGTCGACCAGCACGCTCTTGGTATGCAGCAGGCCGCCTTCGAACTGGTAGATTTTCACCCCGGCTTCCAGCAGTTCGGAGAAGAAGGCCCGGCTGGCCCAGCGCACCATCATTGAGTCGTTATCGCGCGGTACGATAATGCTGACCTCCACGCCGCGCAGCGCGGCGGTGCAGATGGCGTGCAGCAGGTCGTCGCTCGGCACGAAGTAGGGGGTGGTCATAATCAGCTGTTCACGGGCGGAATAGACCGCCGTCAGCAGCGCCTGATGGATCATCTCCTCCGGGAAGCCGGGGCCGGAGGCGATCACCTGAATGGTGTGGCCGCTTTCCTGCTCGAACGGCATGATATTCATATCCGGCGGCGGCGGCAGGATGCGCTTGCCGGTTTCAATTTCCCAGTCGCAGGCGTAGACAATCCCCATGGTGGTGGCGACCGGGCCTTCCATACGCGCCATCAGATCGATCCACTGGCCGACGCCGGCATCCTGTTTGAAATAGCGCGGGTCCACCATATTCATGCTGCCGGTGTAGGCGATGTAATTGTCGATCAGCACCACCTTGCGATGCTGGCGCAGGTCCATACGGCGCAGGAAGACGCGGAACAGATTCACCTTCAGCGCCTCGACCACTTCAATGCCGGCGTTGCGCATCATGTTCGGATACGGGCTGCGGAAGAACTGCAGGCTGCCGGCGGAGTCGAGCATTACCCGGCAGTGGACGCCGCGGCGCGCGGCGGCCATCAGCGACTCGGCGACCTGATCGGCCAGCCCGCCGGGCTGCCAGATATAGAACACCATCTCGATATTGTGCCGCGCCAGCTCAATATCGCGGATCATTGCCTTCAGCGTGGCGTCGGTGGTGGTCAGCAACTGCAGCTGGTTGCCCTTGACGCCGTCGATACCCTGACGCCGGTGGCAGAGCTGGAACAGCGGCCGCGCCACCTCGCTGTATTGCGTGGCGAAAATACGGCGGCTTTCCTTCAGCTCATTCAGCCAGCGTGCGGTAGAGGGCCACATGGCCTTGGCGCGCTCGGCGCGTCGTTTCCCCAGATGCAGCTCGCCGAACGAGAGATAGGCGACGATGCCGACCAGCGGCAGGATGTAGATAATCAACAGCCAGGCCATGGCAGAAGGCACGGCGCGACGCTTCATTAAAATACGCAGGGTAACACCGGCGATAAGTAGCCAGTAGCCGAACACCAGCAGCCAACTGATTACGGTATAAAATGTTGTCATAAAGGCGAAAAATCCCGTTCGCAAACCACCAACGATGAGTGTACGCACAGATCACGCAAGGGGAAACCTTTTCCCGGATCTTAGGTGACATAAATATGGCGAATGAAACCAGGATGGCAAGCGGGGAAATAACTTTTTATTTGCCATAGGGCGTCGTTTATTACTGTTTCGTTGCATCACGGGCGGCCGGACGGGGTGCAGGCGAGGGGGCGAAAGGTATATAATGCCCGGCGTTTGGCAATGACGTATAAGTGGTAAAATTATGAGACGCAGTAGAAATGAAGTGGCCCGTTGGCGGATGATGCGACAGAATCAGCGGCGCAGGCATCGCTGGCTGGAGCGCCAGTCGCGGGGGTATCGGCATATTATGCAGGTGCGCCGTCTCCTGGATAATCAGCACCGGCGTTCCTTGTTGTTTACTGTGTCTTGCGAATGGTGAAACGCCGGCGAGACCGCTAAAAAAACAGTCCCTGACGGGACTGTTTTTCGTTGGGGCTAGGGCTTCATCGCGCGGGCAAGCGCCGCGGCGCCGACGGCCATCAGCGCGGCGGCGGCGGCCAGCACGGCAATAAAGGCCTGATCAAAAGAGGCGCGCGCCAGATTAATCAGCGTTGCCCCCTGAGCCGCACTC
Organism: Serratia rubidaea; assembly: GCF_016026735.1. NCBI lineage: Bacteria > Pseudomonadati > Pseudomonadota > Gammaproteobacteria > Enterobacterales > Yersiniaceae > Serratia > Serratia rubidaea. Next base: position 4,168,682 of record NZ_CP065640.1, on the reverse strand, counting down.
AGTTCACCGGCCTGGCGCAATGCCTCGTCCAGACTGTCATAGGCCAGCGGCGTGACCGGCAGATCGGCGGGCAGCAACAGGCTGTAGCTGTAAACCACGGTCATCAGGCCGCCTAGCAGCGTGATGCCCAGCACGCTGCCCAGCTCATAGGCCACGTCCTCAATCGACGCCGCCATACCGGATTTTTCCTCCGGCGCATTAAGCATAATGGCGGTGGAGGCGGCGGTAATGGCGCCCCCGAGGCCAAAGCCGGCGGCGAATAACAGGGTTAGCTGCCACAGCGGCGCGCCGTGATAACAGCCGATCAGCCCGGCGACGGCCAGCGTGGTTAGCAGCAGACCGCCCAGAATCAGACGGCGCTCCCCCCAGCGCGGCAGCAGCAGCCCCGCCAGCGGGCCGGAAAGGGCGGAGGCCAGCGGGATCGGCAGGATAAACAGCCCGGCCTGCAGCGGACTCAGGCCGTTAACCAGCTGCAGTCGCTGGCTCAGCACCAGTTCAATGCCCACCAGCGCGACCATCGAGATCACCGCCACGGCGACGCCGCTGGCGAACAGCCGGTTGCTGAACAACGTGAAATCAATCATCGGCGATGTCGTCCGGCGCTGGCGCCGCGCGAACAGGGTTAAAAACAGCAGCCCCAAGGTGGCGGAAAGCGCCAGAATCGGCAGCGACGGCTGGGTCTTGCTCAGCTCTTTCAGCGCATAAATGCTGCTGACCAGCCCCACCATAATCTGCAGCGAACCCGCCACGTCAAAGGGGCGCTGGCTGTTGCCGCCGCACTGGGGAATCAGCCGCCAGGCCAGCGGCAGCACTATCAACACCACCGGGACGTTAATCAGAAAGACCGAACCCCACCAGAAATATTCCAGCAGGATACCGCCGACCACCGGCCCGACCGCAGCACCGCCGGAGGCGACCGCCGACCAGATGCCGATTGCCAGCGCCCGTTCGCCGGGCTCGGTAAACACGTGGCGTACGATGGAGAGTGTCGCCGGCATCATCATGGCGGCGCCGATGGCTAAAAAGGCGCGCGCGGCAATCAGGATGGCGGCGCTGGGGGCAAAGGCGGCGCATAAGGAGGCGACGGCAAACGTCGGCAGGCCGGCGATAAACATTTTTTTGTGGCCGATGCGGTCGCTGAGCATGCCGGCGCCCGGCAACAGACCGGCAACCACCAGCGGATAGGCGTTAACGATCCACAGCTTCTCCGATGCGCTGGCGTCCAGCGCCGTCGTCAGACGCGGCAACGCGGTATACAGCACGGTCATATCAATAATAATTAAAAAAAGCGCGCTGGAGATCATTGCCAGGATCAACCAGCGGTTATTTGCGTGCATAATGACATCCTAAACAAAACCGAGACGGCATAACGCCGCCGTAACGTATCCCCAAAATTTTGTGGGGTTAATGCGCATACTATAAATCCGTACGTTCGTATTGAAAAGGGGAATGTAATGGGGCGACAGCGAAGTATCGATCGTGACCGTGTATTGGATGCGGCGGAAGAAATCATTGCGACGCAGGGGGCATCCGGCCTGACGATTGATTCGGTGGCCAAGGCCATGGGGATTTCAAAGGGCGGCGTGCAGTACTGCTTCGGCAGTAAGGATGCGCTGATCGACGCCATGTTTGACCGCTGGGGCAAGGCCTATGACAACGTCTTCAACCAGATAGCCGGCGACGATCCTGCGCCGCTGACCCGGGTGCGGGCGCATATGCTGGCGACCTGTAATTCCGATCATACCTCCAGCGCCAAGGCGGCGGGCCTGATGGCCACCCTGATACAAACGCCGGAACATCTGCAGAGCAGCCGCGAGTGGTACCGCGAGCGGATTGAGGGCCTTGATCTGGAGAGTGAAGAGGATAAACGCGCCCGGCTGGCGTTTCTGGCGACCGAAGGGGCCTTTATGCTGCGCTACTTTGGCTTGATGGATATCTCCGAGCAGGAGTGGGCATCCATGTTTGCCGATATGCAGCGCTATATCCTGGATGCACAGTCAAAGTCATAAAGGTGCCGGCATCGCCTATCGCACTGATAGATGGCGATGCCCGGCGCGGCGGAGTATGTTTACAGCACACAACATATTCCCTCGAAGAACCCACTTGGCCAGCGACTCCGCGCTGGCTTTTTTTTGCTTAAAATACCTGTTTGAAAGGCTTCACTACGACCTCGCCGTACACGCCGGCGGCCACGTAGGGATCCTGCTGTGCCCACTGCTGCGCCTCGCCCAGCGAGGCGAACTCGGCGATCACCGTTGAACCGGTAAAGCCGGCGCTGCCGGGATCGTTGCTGTCGATAGCGGGGTTTGGCCCGGCCACCACCAGACGGCCCTCATCGCGCAGCGCCTGCAGGCGGGCGAGGTGCGCCGGGCGTACCGACAGACGGTTTTCCAGCGAGTCGGGCAGATCCTGCGCATAGATCAGATACAGCATGTTTCACCTTTAAAATCATCGTTATATCGGGGAAAACCAAAGTAGCCTAAAAGCGTCGGCAAAGAAATGATTTTTGCGGGGGCTGGCGTTAATGCCTTGAAGGCGCTAGTTTTTATTCGTATAGTGCGCCCGCATCGGGGCGAAGAGAAGCATTAAGGTGAAAGTATGACGGAATTTGTGCGGGAAAAACTCAATCTGCCGGCGGGGAAAAGCAGGCTGCTGCTGCACTCGTGCTGCGCACCCTGTTCAGGCGAGGTGATGGAGGCGATTCAGGCTTCTGGCATCGATTATGCCATCTTCTTTTACAACCCCAATATCCATCCGCAGAAAGAGTATCTGTTGCGCAAAGAGGAGAATATTCGGTTCGCGCGGCAGCATGGCGTGCCGATCATTGATGCGGATTATGACACTGACAATTGGTTCGCCCGCGCCAAAGGGATGGAGCACGAGCCGGAGCGCGGTATCCGCTGCACCATGTGCTTCGATATGCGCTTCGAACGTACGGCGCTGTATGCCCATGAGCACGGCTATGACGTTATCTCCAGCTCATTGGGCATCTCGCGCTGGAAGAATATGCAGCAAATTACCGACTGCGGCATCCGCGCCGCGCAGAAATATCCTGAACTGACGTATTGGGATTATAACTGGCGTAAGAAGGGCGGCGCGTCGCGCATGATCGACATCAGCAAGCGCGAACGCTTTTATCAGCAGGAGTATTGCGGCTGCGTCTATTCGCTGCGCGACACCAACCTGCACCGTAAAGCGCAGGGGCGTCCGTTAATCAAGCTGGGCGTGCTGTATTACGGCGATGAGGAGGAGTAATCCTGCTCTGCCAGGCCGAATGAAGTGCGGGTAACCGCGAATTATCTCTTCGCCGCAAAGGCGGAAGGCGGTTGTCCGAATTGTCGACCGAACGCCGTGGTGTAGGCGCTGTGGCTGTCGTAGCCGCTCGCCAGCGCCACCTGCGTTATCGGAATTCCCTGCATCAATAGCGTCAGCGACGACATCAACCGCAGTTGCTGACGCCATTTGCCAAAGGTCATGCCGGTCGCTCGGAGAAAGCGCCGGTGGAAGGTTTTATCTCCCATCGCCAGCCTGCCGGCCCACTCAACGGCGCTGGCCGTATCGCCAGGATTATCCAGTAGCACCCGGCACACGTGCTGTATCGGGCTGTCAGCATCGCCCGCAGGCCACGGCAGATGAAGCGGCAGTGCCGGCTGGGCGTGGAGTTCTTCGACCAACAGTTCACCGAGCAAATGCAGGCGCTTAGCGGCGATGGTCTGGTGGTCGGCTTGCGCCAGCGCCATGATCAACTCGCGCAGCAGGCCGGAGACGTGAACCACGCAATCATGCGGCGGCAGGCGGGCGCAAATATCATCGCGCACAAACAGGCCGTACGCCTGCAGCGCCACGGGAACAGCCAGACCGTGCGCCACGCCGGAGCGAAGCCAGACCGCCGCCGTGGGGGGCACCAGCCATTGCCCGCTTTCCGCTTCCACGCGTAATAGGCCTTGATTGGCATAGATCAGATGGCCGTGCGCATGCCGATGCCGGGGCACGATATGGCCTGCCGGGTAGCGTACGGCGACGCCGAATACCGGCAAACCACGGGCATCTTTTTCGCTCAGGTCGAGCGCCTGACCGCCGTCTTCAGGAGAGTAAAAACCCATGCCGCCGTACTTTGTCCAAATAAATAAAGAATATGTCTATTTTTATGTAGATGGACGCCAGGCGCAAGCCTAATATCGAAGGCAGACGATCTACTGGGGCTATTCATGATGTGCACACTCGGGCTTTTGCAACGGCTACTAACTCTGGCTCCCGGTCGGGGTCTGCGCGCGCCCGTTCGCGCTATGACCCATCCTGATTCCCCCTGACCCCGACCACCGTCAGCTTGTTCCGAGCCAGGGGAATTGGATGCAAACAATTCCCCTGGAGTGTTTTTATGCTGACCGATCCTTCCCAGAAATATCGCCCCCTCACACCGATCGCCGTGGCCGATCGCCAATGGCCATCACGCAGCCTGACGCAGGCCCCGATCTGGCTGTCCACCGATTTGCGCGACGGCAACCAGGCGCTGTTCGAACCGATGAATCGCGAGCGCAAGCTGCGCCTGTTCCATAAACTGGTGCAAATCGGCTTCAAAGAGATTGAAGTGGGTTTCCCCGCCGCTTCGCGCACTGATTTCGAGATTGTGCGCCATCTGATTGACGCAGACCAGATTCCCGCCGACGTTACCCCGATGGTGATGACGCAGCTGCGTGACGATCTGATCGCAGAGACGGTGCGCAGCGTGGCAGGCGCACGGCGGGTGATTGTGCATTTCTACAATGCCATCGCTCCCGCCTGGCGCGAGATTGTGTTCGGCATGAGCGTGCCGCAGATTATCGACATGGTAGAACGCCACATTGCGCTGTTCAGGCAACTGACGGCCGCCCACCCGGAAACCGAATGGGTCTTGCAATACTCGCCTGAAACGTTCTGCATGGCCGAGCTGGATGTTTCACTGGCTGTCTGCAATGCCGCCATTCGCGCCTGGGATGCCGGGCCGCAGCGGCCGATGATTGTCAACCTGCCGACCACGGTCGAAGTCGCTACGCCCAACGTCTTCGCCGACCAGATTGAATGGATGCACCGGCGGCTGGAGCGGCGCGAGCACCTCGTGCTGTCCGTACATCCGCACAATGACCGGGGAACCGGCGTGGCCTGCGCAGAACTGGCGATGCTGGCCGGCGCGCAACGGGTTGAAGGTTGCCTGTTTGGCAATGGCGAGCGCAGTGGCAACGTCGATGTGGTGACGCTGGCGCTGAATCTGTATACGCAAGGCATCGCACCTGGGTTGGATTTTTCCGACATCGCGGCGATTGCCCGCGTGGCGGAGGAGTGTACCGCGCTGCCTATTCACCCGCGACATCCGTATGTCGGCGATCTGGTATTTACGGCGTTCTCCGGCTCGCATCAGGATGCTATCGCCAAAGGGCTGAGCGCGCAAAAGGACGATGCGCTTTGGCGCGTGCCTTATCTGCCGATTGACCCCAAAGACCTGGGCCGCACCTATGACAGCATCGTGCGCGTCAATAGCCAGTCAGGAAAGGGCGGTATCGCGTTTTTACTGCAGCGCGACCACGGTATCACCATGCCGCGTCGCATGCAGGTGGAGTTCAGCGCTATCGTCCAGGCCTTGGCCGACGCCAGCGAAACGGAGCTGACCAGTGAGCAAATTTGGGCGCTGTTCGAACGCACTTACCTGAGCCCGCTGCGGGAACGCTCAGGCTTCACCTATCGCGGCCATCGCCTGTTCGAACATGCGCACGGGCAGGGCATCACGCTGGAGATGGCGGATGCGGATGGCGACATCAGGAGCGTCGAGGGGATAGGCAACGGCCCGATTGCCGCGACGGTGGCGGCGTTGGGCCAGTCGTTACGCATCGACAGTTATGAAGAGCGCAGTCTGGGCGCGGGGGCCGATGCGACGGCGCTGGCGATTGTGGAGGCGGCGATGCCCGGCGTGCCAGGCTCGCGTTTTGGCGTGGGCCGGCACGCGAACATAGTAACGGCTTCGGTACTGGCGGTGTTGAGCGCGGCGGCCAGGTTCTCGACGATGGATGACGCGGCTGACTGACTGGCCTCCCATCGCGTGGCATCTATTTGCATACGGTAAACATCGTGCTTGCATAGCGTCTCAAGCCTTGCGTGATTGATACGCAGGGCTTTTTTGTGCCCGACAGGAGAACAACAGGTTAAAAAAACGTGTAACGGCGGCACAGAAAGGCTAACGGCGGGTTAAGCGTTTGGCGTTTTTGGCGGCGGAAGAGGCGAATCATGCCGATTACAGCGATAGTTTGCCGTTCGTTATTGAATATGATTGCTATTTGCATTTAAACTTGGCGAATCAGAGGAAACTGAACCATTATGCTGCTAAAAAAGATGTTCCCAATTCGCCGTTTGTCAGTGCCGATTGTCCTCTCCGTTGGCTTACACAGCGCCCTGGTGGCCGCTTTACTCTATGCTTCCGTTAAGGAAGTGGTGATGCCGCCTAAACCTGAGGATGCGCCGATCAGCGTCATGATGGTCAATACCGCCGCGCTGGCGGAACCGCCGCCGCCGGCGCCCGCCGAGCCGGAACCCGAGCCGCAGGTGGAGCCGGAACCGGAGCCAGAACCGATCCCGGAACCGCCGCCGGTGCCAAAAGCGATTCCCAAGCCGGAGCCGGTGAAGCCGAAACCGAAGCCTAAGCCAAAACCTAAGCCGAAGGTGGAAAAAACGGTTAAGCGCGAACCGAAAAAAGTCGAGCCGCGTCAGCCTTCGCCGTTTGAAAATGATGCGCCGTCCAAGCCGGTCGATAAAGCGCCGGTGAAGCAGGCGCCGTCCGCGCCGGTGCAGGGGCATTCAACCGATACCGGGCCGAAGCCGCTCAGCCGCGTTGCGCCGTCATACCCGCCGCGCGCCCAGGCGCTGCAGATTGAAGGCAAGGTCAGGGTGCAGTTCGACGTCGACAGCGATGGCCGCATCAGCAACGTACGCATTTTGTCGGCCCAGCCGCGCAATATGTTTGAGCGCGAGGTGAAGCAGGCGATGCGTAAGTGGCGCTATGAGCCAAAAGCCGCGAAAGACCGTATCGTTAATATTCAGTTCAAGCTGGACGGCACCGCCTCGCTGAATTGATAGCGGACGCGCCGGCAAAGAATAAGGGTCGCTCTAGAGCGACCCTTGTTGTTTCTGCAGTTGCTGCGGCTTACTCTTCAAAACCGACGCGAAAGTTCATCTTGCCGTCCGGCAGCGCGCGCGGGTTGCCTTCATCATCCACCGCCACATAGGTAAACAGCGCCTCGGTGGCGCGATAGCGTTGGCCAATCGGTGAGGTGGACACCTTCTTCACCCACACTTCAACATTGATGGTAATCGAGCTGCGCCCGGTACGGATACAGTGGGCATAGCAGCACACCACATCGCCGACGGCGACCGGCTTAAGAAACGTCATGCCGTCGACGCGCACCGTTACGACGCGGCCTTCGGCGATCTCTTTGGCCTGAATCGCGCCGCCGATATCCATCTGCGACATCAGCCAGCCGCCAAAAATATCACCGTTGGCGTTAGTATCCGCCGGCATGGCCAGCGTACGGAGCACCAGCTCCCCGCTGGGTAATGGTCGTTGTTGTTGTTGTGTCATAGTCGTTTATTTTTTTGAGAATTGGATCACATTATACTGCCCGCAGTTGTCGCCGCGGGCATTAACAATTTTGTAACTATTTTTTCTGCTCTTCCGGCATATGCTTATAAATATAGACGCCGCTCAGCAGGGTGAACACCAGCGTCAGCGCGGTCAGGCCAAAGACTTTAAAGTTGACCCATACGCTCTGCGGCAGCCAGAAGGCGACGTATATATTGGCCAGCCCGCAGGCGAGGAAGAACAGCGCCCAGGCCAGATTGAGATTGCTCCAGATGCGATCCGGCAGCGTCAGCTCTTTACCCAGCATCCGCTGGATCAGCGGTTTTTTCAGCACCAGCTGGCTGACCAGCAGCGCGATGGCGAACAGCGCGTAAATCACCGTGACTTTCCATTTGATAAACAGATCGCTGTGGAACACCAGCGTCAGCGTGCCGAAGACCGCCACCATCAGGAAAGTGATCAGCGTCATTTTTTCTACCTTGCGGTATTTCACCCAGGTGAACACCAACGCCAGCGCGGTCGCCACGATCAGCGCGCCGGAAGCGACGTAAATATCGTAGAGCTTATAAAACGCAAAAAAGACAATTAACGGGAGAAAATCAAGAAACTGCTTCATAAATCAATCCATCATCTGTTCGTCGGCCGACTATACCGGATTCGGCCGGATCTGTGTACCGCCGGAGGTTGCTGATTATCGGCGTTTTGTCCGCGGATTTCCGCTATCCGGGCAAGAATTTGCATAACATTACCAACGTGCGTTCCGGCCATGTTACCCACCCGACGCAATAGCGTCCGTTAATAATTTACCATGGAAAGCGGTCAGCGCCAGCGCGGCCGAATAAGCGGGGAGTCATTGAGTGACACCGTCACAGATTGGCACGCGACGAACCGGGAAAATAAAAGGGCACGCCGAAGCGTGCCCTGATTGTTTGCTGGCGCGCCGATCAGTGGCGCAACAGCATATACAGACGGAACAGGTACACCAGCAGCAACGCGGTCACCAGGTTGCTCAACGCGGTCAGCACCACGCCGGCGACGCTTGGCGCCAGCGCCGAGAGGTGGCTGACCAGCAGCAACACCAGCAGCTTGGCCGCCAGCCACAGCATCATGGCCGGTACGATCAGCCGGGCGTTGGCAAAGGCCAGCTTGGCGCTCTGACGCAGTGAGGCGAACACGCCTTGCTTATCCGCAGAGCAGATCACCGGCGCCAGCGAAAAGGCGATGGCGATAATCACCCCGGGCACGACAAACAGCGTCAGGCCGAGCTGAATCAGCAGGGTGCAGATAAACAGCAGCAGCAGCAGGCGCGGCAGCTCCGGCGCGGAAGCGCCAATCGCCCGCAGCGCGCTGACCGGCTGACCCTGAGAAACCAGGCGGATCAGCGTCAGCATACCGCCGACCAACAGCAGATTCCCCACCAGTGCGGCAAAGGTGGCGGCCGCTGATTTCTTCAGCATCACCACTTGCTGTTCCGGGGTCATCTGCGCCACAAACTCCTGCAGCCCCATCCCGGCGGATGAGGAGAGCTCTGAAAACGCGGCGTCCAGTATCTTGAGCTGCTCGGCATCGGGCTGGAAGGCCTGATCGAGCAGTATCGAAATAAACGCGGTCAGCAGCGACAGCAGCAGGATGGTGGCCAGCTGGTTGCGGAAAAAGTTAAAACTGTCACGGTACACAGTGTTAGCCGTGATAGACATGCAGACTCCTTGGCGTCGGGAACAGAGATAATCAGTGGTGGATTGTACCTTGTTCCGGCTCGCTGTGGCACCCCGCAAGCGCTATGGCGCTGATTTCTTCAGCGATTATCGTCTCCGGCAGCGTAAGCGGCAGGGCAACGGGCAGCGGCGGCAGGCCGTAGCGTTCGCGCGCGCGGTCGCAGGCCTCATTACGCAGGCCGTTTTCGCCGGAGGCGTCAAACTCGCGGCACGGCGTCGGCCGGTTCAGGTAGATCGAACAGGATACGGCCCGGCCGATTTCACCGTCGAGCGCAGTGCAGCGCGGGGACTTGCTGTTGGTCCCCTGCATACAGCGCAGGAACGGGGTTAACGGCTCGGTAAGCGCGCTTGGCACTACGCCGCCGCCGTCATCGCCTTCAGCCCAATAAAACGACACGCGGAAATAGGCGCAGCACGCGCCACAACTTACACAGGGATTGAGAATTTCGCTCATCTTGATTGCCACCATCTCCTAACGGCCACCAACCAAAACCAACAGGGAGCGAAAAAATTACTCAGCGCCACCTATTTCCGCAACTGAAATTTCACGTGTTTACATTTTTCGCAACAAATAGGCTTTTTTGATTTAGATCAATTCTTGATTTATTAATCGCTTAGCTAACCCTGATTTTTGTGCGAATTAATATTTTTACACATAAGATGTGATCTCCATGCGATCAAAAATACCTTGTAATAGGTATATTCGGCAGGGCTAGAAACCACACATATGGAATGGATGATGATGAAGAAAACTACTTTAGCAGTGGTATTGGCGGCGATGGTTGCGCCAATGGTGCCAATGGCGGCAAGTGCGCATCAGGCCGGGGATTTCCTGCTGCGCGCCGGCGCAGCGACGGTGCGTCCGACCACCGGTTCGGATGATGTGCTGGGACAGGGGTCGTTCAGCGCCAGCAACAATACCCAGCTCGGGCTGACTTTCGGCTATATGGTGACGGACAATATCGGCGTTGAATTACTGGCGGCAACTCCGTTCCGTCATAAGGTGTCGCTCAGCGGCCAGGCGGTCAGCGGCGATATCGCGACGGTGCATCACCTGCCGCCGACGCTGATGGCGCAATATTACTTTGGCGATCGCCAGGACAAACTGCGTCCTTACATGGGCGTGGGCGTCAACTACACCACCTTCTTTGATGAAAAATTCAATCAGAAAGGCAAGGACACCGGGCTGAGCAACCTGAGCCTGAAAGACTCCTGGGGCGTCGCCGCGCAGGCCGGTCTGGACTATAACCTGGATGAGCACTGGATGCTGAACATGTCAGTGTGGTGGATGAACATCGAAACCAAAGTGCGCTTTAACGATGCGGCCGGCGGCAATCACAGCATTGATACGCGCCTGGATCCTTGGGTGTTTATGTTCGGCGCCGGCTACCGTTTCTAAGCCGGAACCGATGTCTGATGGGGAGGCGCCCTGCAGCGCCTCCTTAGCGTTTACTTCAACTGCATCACGTTTTCTACCGACTTCACGCCGGCGACGCCGCGGGTAACCTGCACCGCACGGTTGGCGTCTGCGCTGGAGCTGACAAAACCGCTTAGCTGTACGCGCCCTTTAAAGGTTTCCACGCTGATTTCCCGCGATTTGATATTTTTATCCGCCAGCAGCGCCGACTTCACCTTGGTGGTGATGACCGTGTCGTCAATATAGCCGCCCGTTCCTTCTGATTTCGCCGTCGGCGCGCAGGCCGTTACCGCCAGCGCCATGACGCCGGCCATACACAGAGCTGCAAGGGTTTTAAATAGCTTCATAGTTACTCTCCATGCCATGTTATTTTTTTAACCACAGATTACCTTGGTCTGCGGGCGCAGACATCACAAGTGTGAAACAACGGGCGGATTAGTCAATCAGATAACGGGAAATATAGTGAGGATATTCTTAAATACCGGGCGCGTGGGGCGCACCCGGTAAAGCCAGGGCTTAGCCGCGGGTGGCGGCTTTCATCTCACTGACGAACTTGCCCAGCTTGGCAAGCATCTCTGCCGGCTGTTGCTGATGCTGTTCAATGATTTTCACGATGGCGGAGCCGGAAATCGCCCCGGCGGCGCCGGCCTGCAACGCGTCACGCACCTGAGACGGCTCCGAAATACCAAAACCTTGCAGCGCAGGTGCGGCATGGTATTCACGCAGCGTATTGATCAGGTGGTTCAGCGGCTGCTGGGCGCGGCTTTCGGTGCCGGTAACCCCGGCGCGGGACAGCAGATAGGTGTAACCGCGGCCGTGCGACGAAATCTCCCGCAGCAGATCGTCATTGGCGTTCGGCGGGCAAATAAAGATCGGCGCAATATCGTGACGCAGCGCGGCGGCGCGGAACGGCGCGGACTCTTCAAACGGCACGTCGGCCACCAGCACCGAATCCACGCCGACGTCGGCGCAACGCTGATAGAAATTATCAATGCCCTTATGGAACACCAGATTGGCGTACATCAGCAGGCCGATAGGGATATCGGGATGCTTCTGGCGGATGGCCGCCAGCATCTCAAAGCACTGGCTTGGCGTCACGCCGGCAGCAAAGGCGCGCAGCGTGGCGTTCTGAATCGTCGGGCCGTCAGCCAGCGGATCGGAGAAGGGGATGCCCAGCTCCAGCGCATCCGCGCCATTTTCAATCAGCGTATCGATAATCTGCAGCGACAGCGTCGGGTTGGGGTCGCCCAGCGTGACAAACGGCACGAAGGCGCCTTCCTGCCGGCTCGCCAGGCGTTTGAACAGTTGCTGATAACGTTCCATCACATTTCTCCCCGTGCTTTCAGAATATCGTGAACGGTAAATATGTCTTTATCTCCGCGGCCGGACAGGTTCACCACCAGAATTTGCTCTTTCTGCGGCGTTTCACGGATCATTTTCAAGGCGTGCGCCAACGCGTGGGAGGACTCCAGCGCCGGAATGATGCCTTCGTGGCGCGAGAGCGCCTTAAAGGCCTCCAGCGCTTCGTCATCGGTGACGGAGACATAGTCCGCCCGGCCGATGCTGTTCAGATGGGCGTGCTGCGGCCCGACGGACGGGAAGTCCAGCCCGGCGGAGATCGAATAGGACTCTTCGATCTGGCCTTCCGCGGTCTGCATCATCGGCGACTTCATGCCAAAGTAGATGCCGACGTGGCCGTGTTTCAGCGGTGCGCCGTGCTGGCCGGTTTCGATACCCAGCCCGGCAGGCTCGACACCGATCAGTTTGACGCTGGTTTCATCGATAAAATCAGCGAACATGCCGATGGCGTTGGAGCCGCCGCCGACGCAGGCCAATACCGCATCCGGCAGGCGACCTTCGCGCTCCTGCACCTGGGCCTTGGTTTCTTCGCCGATCATGCGCTGGAATTCGCGGACGATGGTCGGGTAGGGATGCGGGCCGGCGGCGGTGCCTAACATATAGTGCGCCTTATCATAGCTGGCGGACCAGTCGCGCAGCGCTTCGTTGCAGGCGTCTTTCAGCGTGGCGGAGCCGCTGTGCACCGGGATCACCTCGGCGCCCATCAGCCGCATGCGGAAGACGTTCGGCGACTGGCGCTCAACGTCTTTGGCGCCCATATAAACCCGGCACTTCAGCCCCAGCAGCGCGCTGGCCAGCGCCGACGCCACGCCGTGCTGGCCGGCGCCGGTTTCGGCGATAATTTCGGTCTTGCCCATGCGTTTCGCCAGTAGCGCCTGTCCCAGCACCTGGTTGGTTTTGTGGGCGCCGCCGTGCAGCAGGTCTTCACGTTTCAGATACAGCTTGGTGTTAGTGCCGGCGGTCAGGTTTTTACACAGCGTCAGTGCGGTAGGGCGCCCGGCGTAGTTTTTCAGCAGGTCGATAAATTCGGCCTGAAACTCTGGATCGCGCTGGGCGCTGACAAAGGCTTCTTCCAGTTGGATCAAAGCCGGCATCAGAATTTGCGGCACGTACATTCCGCCAAATTCACCAAAGTAAGGGTTAAGCAGCGTCATGGGGTTTCCCGTCCTATGCGTTAATTCGTTAAAAATGTCTGCCGTTCAATATGCGCGCAGAGTCTGGAAGACGGCGCTCAGGCGCTGTGCGTCTTTGATGCCGGGTTCGCTCTCTACCCCGGAATTGAAATCCAGACCGGCGCAGCCGAGCTGTGCGGCTTCGATACAGTTGTCGGCGCTCAGGCCGCCGGCCAGCAGCACGTTATCCAGCGTTTCGCCGTGCAGTACGCTCCAGTCGAAGCGCTGGCCGGTGCCGCCGGCGCCGTTATCCAGCAGATAACGGTCAACATGCTGCAGATTACGCGCCGGCACCTGCGTTTTGACGCTCAGCGCTTTCCAGATCTGGCAGCCGGCGGGCAGGCGTGCGCGCAGGGCGCTGATATAGTCCTGATCTTCGGCGCCGTGCAGCTGTACGGCGCGCAGGCCCAGGCGTTCAACGGTCTGCGCCACGGTGTCGACCTGCGCGTCGCAGAATACGCCGACGTATTTCAGCGGCGCGCCGGCGATCACTTCGCGCGCGCGGCTGATGTCCACATAGCGCGGTGAGCGGCCGACAAAAATCAGCCCGCCATAGTTGGCGCCGGCCTGATAGGCCGCCGCGGCGTCCTGCGGGCGGGTCAGGCCGCAGACTTTATTGTCGCCGAGGATCACGCGGCGCACCGCCGTGTGCAGATCCGGCTCAGACATCAGCGCGCTGCCGATCAGAAAACCGTTGGCGAAGCGGCTGAGTTCGCGGATCTGGCCGTAGTTATTGATGCCGGACTCGCTGATCACCGTGACGCCGTGCGGCACCTGCGGCGCCAGCGTGCGGGTGCGGTTCAGGTCGATGCTCAAATCGCGCAGATCGCGGTTGTTGATGCCGACCACCTTGGCGCCGAGCGTAATCGCCCGCTGCAGCTCTTCCTCGCTGATCACTTCGGTCAGCACGCCCATCTCCAGGCTGTGCGCGACGGCCGCCAGCTGGCGGTACTGCTCGTCGCTGAGCACCGACAGCATCAGCAAGATGGCGTCGGCCTGATAGTGGCGCGCCAGGTAAATCTGGTACGGGTCGATGATAAAGTCTTTGCACAATACCGGCTGGCTGACGACGCCGCTGACCAGCGGCAGGAAGTCAAAGCTGCCCTGGAAGTACTTTTCATCGGTCAGTACGGAAATGGCCGAGGCGTACTCTTTATAGACGCCGGCGATCTCCGCCGGATTAAAATCTTCCCGAATCAGCCCCTTGGAGGGCGAGGCTTTCTTGCATTCGAGAATAAACGCCGTTCTGGCGCCTTGCAGCGCATGATAAAAACTGCGTTTGCTGGGCGTCAGCTGGTGCTGAAAGCTGGCCAGCGGCTGCTGTTGCTGTCGTGCTGCGACCCAGTGCGCCTTATCACGAACAATCTTGTTGAGCACGGTTTCCTGCATCATTTATCCTCTTGCTGCCAGCGCGGTCACGCGCTCATAGGCTTGGCCGCTGTCAATCATCGCTAATGCCTGCTGCGCGTTTTGGCGCAGATCTTCCTGTCCGAACAATTTCAGCAGTAACGCGACGTTAGCCGCTACTGCTGCGGCGTGAGCAGGCTCGCCTTTACCTTGTAACAACCGCGCCAGAATGTCACGGTTTTCTTCCGGCGTACCGCCCAGCAAGGCCTCCAGCGGGTAGCTCGGCAGGCCGAACGACGCCGGCGTCAGGGTATAGGTGGTGATGTCGCCGTTATTCAGTTCCGCCACCTGCGTGCTGGTGTGGATCGCCACTTCGTCCATGCCGCCGCCGTGCACCACGGCGGCGCGCTGATAGCCCAGCACCCGCAGCGTTTCAGCGATCGGCAGCACCAGCTCGGGGCTGTAAACGCCGATCAGCGCCAGCGGCGGCCGCGCCGGGTTAATCAGCGGCCCCAGCACGTTGAACACCGTGCGGGTTTTCAGCTGCTGACGCACCGGCATCGCGTGGCGGAACCCGGTGTGGTACTGCGGGGCGAACAGAAAACAGACGCCCAAATCATCCAGCGCCTGCCGCGCCTGTTCGGCCGGCAGATCCAGACGGATGCCGAAGGCCGCCAACAGATCGGAAGATCCCGAACGGCTGGAGACGCTGCGGTTGCCGTGTTTGGCCACCCGGGCGCCGCACGCCGCCGCGACAAAGGCGCTGGCGGTGGAGATATTGATGCTGTTGGTGCCGTCGCCGCCGGTGCCGACGATATCGGCAAACGGGTAATCCGGGCGTGGGAACGGCTCGGCATCCGCCAGCAGCGCCTTGGCCGCGCCGGCAATTTCCGCCGGCTGCTCGCCGCGCACCTTCATGCTGATTAACGCGGCGGCCAGCTGGCTGGCTTCCAGTTCGCCGCGCACGATGGCGCTGAACAACTGCTGACTTTCCTGCTGGTTCAGCGACTCGGCGCGGTACAGTTTTTCAAGAATAGGCTGCATTATTCTGCCCCCCTCGGCGGCTGCGCCAACGCCCAGGTCAGCGTTTGTTCCAGCAGGCGTGCGCCGTCGGTAGTTAAGATCGATTCCGGGTGAAACTGGAAGCCGCAGACGCGATCGGCGTCGTGCCGCACCGCCATCACCATATCGCCAAAGCGGGCGTTGACCGTCAGGGCGGCGGGGATATTGCTGCCCACCAGCGAATGGTAGCGCGCGACCGGCAGCGGGTTCGCCATACCGGCAAACATCGCGTCATCGTCGTGGCGAA
This sequence comes from Serratia rubidaea, assembly GCF_016026735.1. NCBI lineage: Bacteria > Pseudomonadati > Pseudomonadota > Gammaproteobacteria > Enterobacterales > Yersiniaceae > Serratia > Serratia rubidaea. The sequence goes on along the minus strand of NZ_CP065640.1, from coordinate 4,152,760 downwards.
TGGCCGAGGCTTTGCCGTGCAGGATCTCGCCGGCCTGACCGACGTGGCCGCCGTAGGTCTCCACGATCGCCTGATGCCCCAGACAGATACCGATAATCGGCAGCCGGCCGCGCAGGCGCTGCAGCAGTTCCGGCATACAGCCGGCGTCGGCCGGCGCGCCAGGCCCCGGCGACAGCATCAGCACCGGCTGTTCCAGCTGGTTCAGCCGGTCGATGATTACCTCGGCGGCGATCTGGTTGCGGTAAATCACCACCTGATGACCGCTGGCGCGCAGCTGGTCCACCAGGTTGTAGGTAAATGAGTCGACGTTGTCGAGCAGTAAGATATCGGCCATCAGAACACCTCCTTGGCATGATGCGCGGTGGCGATGGCGCGCAGCACGGCACGTGCTTTGTTGCGGGTTTCGTCGGCTTCCGCCTGCGGAACGGAATCAAGCACCACGCCGGCGCCGGCCTGCACGGTGGCGATGCCGTCCTCCACATAGGCGGAACGAATGACGATGCAGGTATCCAGATCGCCGGTGGCGGTAAAGTAGCCCACCGCGCCGCCGTAGCTGCCGCGGCGGCTGCCTTCACTGTCGGCAATCAGCTGCATGGCGCGCACCTTCGGCGCACCGCTCAGCGTGCCCATATTCATGCAGGCCTGATAGGCGTGCAGCACGTCCAGATCCTGACGCAGCGTACCCACCACCCGTGACACCAGGTGCATCACGAAGGAGTAGCGGTCCACTTTGGTCAGGTCTGCCACGTAGCGGCTGCCGGCCTGGCAGATGCGCGCCAGATCGTTGCGCGCCAGATCGACCAGCATCAGGTGCTCCGCCAGCTCTTTATGGTCGGTGCGCATCTCCAGTTCAATGCGGCTGTCGAGATCCCGATCCAGCGAGCCGTCTTTTCTGCGGCCGCGCGGGCGGGTGCCGGCAATCGGGTAAATTTCAATCTGCCGGTTGCTCGCGTCATATTTCAGCGCGCTTTCCGGCGAGGCGCCGAACAGCGTGAAGTCGTTGTCCTGCATATAGAACATATACGGGCTGGGGTTGTTGTCCTTCAGCGTCTGGTAGGCGGCGAGCGGCATCGGGCAAGGCAGAGAGAAGCGGCGCGACGGCACCACCTGGAAAATCTCCCCGTGGCGGATCGCCTGCTGCATCTCGCTGACCACCGCGCCGTACTGCTCATCGCTCTGGTTGCAGCTCAGCTGCATCGTTTCCAGCGTCTGATGCGGGATCGGCTGCGGCGTTTGCTGCAGCTGCTGTTGTACCTGTTGCAGACGCTGTTGCAGACGCAGCTGCTCGGCATCGTCGCCGGTGAATACGCTGGCCTGCAGGCGGGCGACGCTGTGCTGGTGATCCAGCACCAGCAGCGTTTCCGCCAGATAGAAGCAGAAGTCCGGGCAGCGCTGGTCCTGGCGCAGCTGCGGCAGATCTTCAAAACCGGCCACCAGGTCGTAGGCGAACAGGCCGCCCAGCAGCATCGCCTCGCGTTCGTCGGCCGGAGAGTCGACCAGCTTGAGCAGCGTGCGCAGCGCGTCGAATACTGACAGCGAGCGCAGACGCGCGTCTTCATCCTGCACCGCATCAATCGGCGGGAAAGTCAGTTCACGGCCGTAAGGGCGCACCGCAATCTGCACTTCGTCCGGCAGCGCCTCATCCAGCAGCGGCAGCAGCGCGGCGCCGTTGGCGGTCAGCGCCTGCAGGCTGACCTGGCGCCCCAGCGCGGTAATGCGCAGCGCGCTGTCGATCACCAGCAGGCTCTGCAGATCCTGTTTGCTTTCAATTTCCGCCGACTCCAGCAGCAGCGTGGCCGGCCGGGCGCCGCACAGCTGGTGGAACAGGGTGGTGGGGTCGCCCCGGTAGCTGGCCTGCGCCTTAAGTAATGTCAGTTGTGGTTTGCTCATTGACTGTACTTCCCGTTAAATCTTGTCCAAAAAAAAGCCCGCATAACGGCGGGCCTGGAGAATCTGCATTGTCGGATGACAGGTATGCGTGATTACACCGCCCGCGAAAGGGAGGTACGCCACCAACGAAGAAGAGAGAGCTGCGGTTTGTTCATTGTCGTATTCTCGCTAATTATCATCCAACACGGGGATTGCCGTGAACTTGTGTACTAGTTAACTGGTTCGTGGTGGCGATGTCAACCCCTTTTAACGGGGAATGTTTTTATCCGTGTGGTGAATTGTTTTCAGCCAACCGCACCGCCGGGGCCGGAGAATAGATTTCCGTCCGGGTGGCATTAGCGGTTATGATAAAAAGCTAAGCCATTGCAGGATATTTCTTTTGACTGACAGCACATCGCCATCCTCCGCCTTTACTCTGTACGATCTTCATAGCCATACCACCGCCTCAGACGGTTCCTGTACGCCAGCGCAGCTGGTGCAGCGGGCGGCGGAGATGCGCGTCGGGGTACTGGCGATTACCGACCACGACACCACCGACGGGCTGGCGGCGGCTGCGGCGGCCATTGCGCAGCATGCGCTGCCGCTGCAGCTGGTCAACGGCGTGGAGATCTCCACCCTGTGGGAAAATCACGAGATCCATATCGTCGGTCTGGGCATCGATCCGGCGCATCCGGCGATGGTGCAGCTGTTGGCTGAGCAGATTGCACGGCGCCAGCAGCGCGCGCAGGAGATCGGCGTACGTCTGGCCAAGGCGCGTATTGACGGCGCCTTCGAAGGCGCGCAGCGGCTGGCCGACGGCGGGGCGGTGACGCGCGGACACTTTGCCCGCTATCTGGTGGAGGTCGGCGCCGCTGACAATATCGGCCAGGTGTTTAAAAAATATCTGGCCAAGGGGAAAACCGGCTACGTTCCGCCACGGTGGTGTACAATAGAACAAGCTATTGATGTGATTCATCAATCCGGCGGACAGGCGGTGGTCGCCCACCCCGGCCGTTATGATTTAACGGCGAAATGGCTAAAACGCCTGCTGGCGTATTTTGCCGAGCACGGTGGGGATGCGATGGAGGTCGCACAGTGTCAGCAGGCGCCGAACGAACGCACGCAGCTGGCGCAGTACGCCCGGGATTTTCAGCTGTTGGCGTCGCAGGGCTCGGATTTTCACCAGCCCTGCTCGTGGATTGAACTGGGGCGCAAGCTGTGGTTGCCCGCCGGCGTTGAGCCGGTGTGGCGCGACTGGCCGCCGGCGCGGCAATGATTGGTTAGCCTGACGCATCAGGCATGAGTGCGGGCGGCGGCGTCCGCGTTGCAGTACCTTTAGGAGTAACAGATGAGCCAGCTTTTTTATATTCACCCGGACAACCCGCAACCGCGTTTAATTAATCAGGCGGTTGATGTGCTGCGTAAGGGCGGGGTTATCGTCTACCCGACCGATTCCGGCTATGCGCTGGGCTGCCGACTGGAAGAGAAATCGGCCATGGAGCGTATCTGCCGCATCCGCCAACTTGACGGGCACCATAACTTTACGCTGATGTGCCGCGATCTGTCGGAGCTGTCGACCTATGCCTATGTCGATAACACGGCATTCCGCCTGATCAAGAATAATACGCCGGGCCATTACACGTTTATCCTCAAGGCGACCAAGGAAGTGCCGCGCCGTCTGATGAACGACAAGCGTAAAACCATCGGCCTGCGCGTGCCGTCCAATCCGATCGCCCTGGCGCTGCTGGAAGCGCTCAATGAGCCGATGATGTCGACCACGCTGATGCTGCCGGGCAATGACTTTGCCGAATCCGATCCGGAAGAGATTAGCGATCACCTGGGCAAGCAGGTCGATCTGGTGATTCACGGCGGCTTCCTGGGACAGCAGCCAACCACGGTGGTTGACCTGACCGAAGACGCGCCGGAAGTGGTGCGCGAAGGCGCCGGCGACCCGGCTCCGTTCCGCTGATAACTCTATAGAAATTCTGAAAATTGGGTTTCATGCCCGCAAATGTGGCGAAAACCGCTATCCTACGATCACAAAATAAGTAATGGCAGGACGCGTAACAATGATAAAACAGACTTTGCTGGTCGCTTCCTTACTGGTTTCGGCGGCGGCGAACGCCGGTTTTTATTCTGGCAGCGCGCTGCTGGCGGAAAGTGATGGCTATGTGAAGAATAAAAACGGCGTAGCCACCGTTGCCGAGGCGTTGAACGGCGGCATGTTTATGGGCTATGTCGCCGGGGTGTTCGACACCTACTCGATGCAGGGCAACCGTAATATCTGTCCGGATGCCGGCATGAGCGTCGGCACCGCGTCCGATGCGGTAATGCAATACCTGAATGACCACCCTGAACAGCTGCACTACTCGGCGCCGTCGGTGATTATGCTGGCGCTGGCCGCCGCTTATCCTTGCGAACGCCACTAAGTCATCAGGGCCGGCGCGCGCCGGCCCTGATTTTCCCCGCGATGTATTGCGACTCCCCGCCTTTGTCACCTCAGCAGGCCGATACCATCGGTGCTGGCGGCGCTTATCGGCTTCTCTCCAACGCTTTTTCGTTCACTGCAGAACGTTCGCCGCCGCCGGCAGACTGAAAGCGACCAACAGGCCGTCAGTATTGAACGAAAAACGAACACTCTTTTTAGAATCATTAATTCTAAAATTTGTGTAGAATGTGCGGCCACGTTGCATTGAGCGTGGCGGTTTGCGTGGCGCCGAGTTTGCCATGCTGCGCGCCAAAAATGTGCAAGATTATAGGGTTATGGCATTAATTGCCGTAACTGACTGAACGTAAAGTATACGCAGACGCCTGTGAAGGCGACGCAAGAGGTTGCTCCATGAGCGAAAAATTACAGAAAGTTTTAGCGCGCGCCGGCCACGGTTCGCGTCGTGAAATTGAAGGCATGATTGAAGCCGGGCGCGTCAGCGTCGACGGTAAAGTGGCGACGCTGGGCGATCGCGTGGAAGTAAACCCGGCGATGAAAATTCGTATCGACGGCCATGTGGTCTCGGTAAAAGAGTCTGAAGAGGCGGTGTGCCGCGTGCTGGCGTATTACAAGCCGGAAGGCGAGCTGTGCACCCGCAGCGATCCGGAAGGGCGCCCGACGGTGTTCGACCGTTTGCCGAAGCTGCGTGGTTCGCGCTGGGTGGCCGTAGGCCGTCTGGACGTCAATACCTCAGGGCTGCTGCTGTTCACCACCGACGGTGAACTGGCCAACCGTCTGATGCACCCGAGCCGGGAAGTGGAGCGTGAGTATGCGGTGCGCGTCTTCGGCCAGATTGATGACGAAAAGGTAAAACAGCTGAGCCGCGGCGTACAGCTGGAAGATGGCCCGGCGGCGTTCCGCACCATCAAATTCCAGGGCGGGGAAGGGTTGAACCAGTGGTACAACGTGACGTTGACCGAAGGGCGCAACCGCGAAGTGCGTCGCCTGTGGGAAGCGGTTGGCGTACAGGTCAGCCGTTTGATCCGCGTGCGTTATGGCGATATCGACCTGCCGAAAGGCCTGCCGCGCGGCGGCTGGACCGAACTGGACCTTCCGTCGATCAACTACCTGCGCGAGCTGGTGGAACTGAAGCCGGAAACGGTCAGCAAGCTGCCGGTCGAGCGTGAGCGCCGCCGCGTGAAGGCGAACCAGATCCGCCGTGCGGTGAAGCGCCACAGCCAGGTGTCCCCGGGGCGTCGCGGCAACGGCGGCGGCAGCAAGCCGGGCGCCAAATCCGCCGCCAAACCGGCGCGTAAACGCAGCTGATCCGCTGTCCGCGTAGCCGCCGATTGACGGCTACGCGGATGATTACCAGTCGATGCCCTGTTGGGCCTTAATGCCGGCGTCAAACGCATGTTTGACCGGGCGCATCTCCGTCACCGTATCCGCCAGCTCCAGCAAATCGCGATGGCAGCCGCGGCCGGTCACGATCACCGTCTGATGGGCGGGACGCTGCGCCAGCGCCGTCATCACCTCTTCCAGCTCCAGATAGCCGTACGCGACCATATAGGTCAGCTCATCCAGCAGCACCACGTCCAGCGACGCATCGGCCAGCATACGTTTACCGTGCTGCCAGACCGCCTGACAGGCCGCCGTATCACTCTCTTTGTTTTGCGTCTCCCAGGTAAAGCCGGTGGCCATCACCTGAAATTCCACGCCGTGCTGCTGCAGCAGGTTCTTTTCACCGTTGGGCCATTCGCCCTTGATAAACTGGATCACGCCGGCCTGCATGCCGTGGCCCACGGCGCGGGTGACCGTGCCGAAGGCCGCGGTGGTCTTCCCTTTGCCGTTGCCGGTGAAGACCAGCAGTAAACCCCGGCTATCCTGCGCGGCGGCAATACGCGCGTCGACCTGCTCTTTTAACCGCTGCTGACGTTGCTGGTGACGATCTTCAGCCATCGGGCATGCTCCTATTCGGCGGCGCCGGGTTTACGGTTGGGCTGGGCGTCAAAGCTCATGCCGGTTTTCCGACGGCTGTCATCGCCCATCAGATACAGGTACAGCGGCATAATATCCGCCGGCGTTTTCAGCTTGTTCTTGTCTTCATGCGGGAAGGCGGAGGCGCGCATACTGGTGCGCGTTCCGCCCGGATTGATGCAGTTTACCCGCAGATGGCGACTTTTATACTCTTCCGCCAGCACCTGCATCATGCCCTCGGTGGCGAACTTGGAGACCGCATAGGCGCCCCAGCTGGCGCGGCCCATGCGGCCGACGCTGGAGGTGGTGAAGATCAGCGAGCCGGCCGGGGACTTCAACAGCAGCGGCAGCAGCGCCTGGGTCAGCATAAAGGTGGCGTTAACGTTCACCTGCATGACGTCATGCCACATCGCCATATCGATCTCGGCCATCGGCACGATGTCGCCCAGCAGGCCGGCGTTGTGCAATACGCCGTCCAGCCGCGGCAGTTTATCCGCCAGATCGGCGGCGACTTGGCGGCACTGCTCCTGCGTGGCGTGCAGCAGATCCAGCGTGACGGTCAGCGCCGGCGCGCCGCCCTGCGCGGCGATTTCGTCGCGGACCGCCAGCAGTTTGCTTTCGGTGCGGCCCAGCAGCACCAGCTGGGCGCCAAAGCGTGCGTAGGTGAGCGCGGCTTCACGGCCGATGCCGTCGCCTGCGCCGGTGACCAGAATGATGCGTTGATCCAGCAGATCGTGTTTAGGGTTGTAGTGCACAATAATTCCTCGCGCCGTGACGGGCAATTTCCACCGTTTCGGGGAAATGCAGTGGGTGTGGGAGGCCGGCGGCGGGCGTGTCGGCCCGGCTGTCGCGCTGGCCCCGCAGCGAATGCGATGATCACATTGATAAATAATGCGTGTTATATGCCTGAAACGGATCGTATTTTCAATGATAAGCCGGGCGAAACGGCATTCTTTTGTAACAAAAACGGAACAATCTCAGCGCGGCGGCGCTCGTTGTCGCCCGTTTGTGCGCAGCGTATTCCAGGAATGGTGATTTGCCGCGACAGCCGGGGGGACAGTTGGCTAGAATGAACGACAGACGACTAACAACCTGTTATCAAGGCGGAATCTGTGGAGTTTATATCTGTTTACGGCCTGTTTTTGGCCAAGGTCGCAACGGTGGTCATCGCTATTGGCGCGCTGGCGCTGCTGGCGGTGAGCCTGGGGCAGCGCAAGAGCCAGCAAAAAGGGGAGCTGCGGCTGACCGATCTCGGCGAACAGTATCGCGATATGCAGCGCGATATGCGTCTGGCGCGCATGGACGCGGCAGAGCAAAAAATCTGGAACAAGCAGTTTAAAAAACAGACCAAGGCCGACGATAAGCTCAAAAAGCAGCGGGCGAAGGCGGGCGCGGTGGAAGCCGGCAAGCCGTGCCTCTACGTGCTGGATTTCAAGGGCAGCATGGATGCGCATGAGGTCTCCTCGCTGCGCGAAGAGGTTTCCGCTGTGCTGGCGGTGGCGACGGCGCAGGACGAAGTGTTGTTGCGTCTGGAAAGCCCCGGCGGCGTGGTGCATGGCTACGGCCTGGCCGCTTCGCAGCTGGAGCGCCTGCGCAACGGCGGCATCCGCCTGACGGTAGCGGTGGATAAGGTCGCCGCCAGCGGCGGTTATATGATGGCCTGCGTGGCGGATCGCATTGTGGCGGCGCCGTTCGCTATTATCGGTTCCATCGGCGTGGTGGCGCAGATCCCCAACTTCCATCGCCTGCTGAAAAAGAACAACGTGGACGTCGAGCTGCACACCGCCGGCCAGTTCAAGCGTACGCTGACGTTGTTTGGCGAAAACACCGACGAAGGGCGCGAGAAGTTCCGCGAGGAACTGAATGAAACCCATCTGCTGTTCAAGCAGTTCGTCCATCAACAGCGTCCTTCGCTGGATATCGACAGCGTGGCGACCGGTGAACACTGGCTGGGCACGCAGGCGCGGGAGAAGGGCCTGGTTGACGCGGTAGGCACCAGCGACGACCTGCTGATTGCCGAAATGGAAACCCATGAGGTGATCGGGGTGCGCTATACCCGCCATAAACGGCTGATCGATCGCTTTACCGGCAGCGCGGCGGAAAGCGCCGATCGCCTGCTGCTGCGCTGGTGGCAGCGCGGGGAAAAACCGCTGCTGTAAACAGAACGCTGACGCGGGGGCTTTGGCCCCCGCTTTTTTATCTGCGGCTCAGTCGATCAGGTGGTATTTTTCCGAAAGTCGGTGGGCAAGATGTTTAAACATATTAAACACCGCCGTGGTTTTTGCCGTAGGCAAACCGTCCGGGTCTAAAAAGTATTCGCCGCGAAATACCAGCACGCCGTTTTTTTGTTCGACATCGGTAGCGATCATGCCGTGAAGATAATCTTCATGCTGGCGGATGATGTTATTTGCTTCTTCGAGTAACGCTTTACGGTTAATCGGTAACGTCGTGTTGTTCATTTATTGCACTCCGAATAACTTTACTGCGCATATACTAGCGCCGCTTTCCGTTTATCCGCAAATAAACTAAGGTTTAGCTGCCGTCTGGACGGCTGGCAGGCTGTGGAAGTTGGCGAAAAAGCGTTTTCCGTGCTAATTAGGTTGCGTGGCGCTTTTTATCAGGTACAGTGTGGGATTTTGCGGCCTCGGGTGGAAATTTTTGTTTACGCCAACGGCACGCCATAGACGGCCATACCTCTGGAGCATGGCTGAAAGGCGGGGGCGATCAGCAACTTGCGGTCAGGTTGAGCAGTTAAGCAGCCAACGGCAAAAAACAGGTTGATCTCCGGCCAGACTGCCGCAATATAAAAAAGAGATGTGAATTGCCGCGGCACGGCGAGATAAAAGACTTCTTTTCGGAAGAAATAAATTAGGTAAAGGTAAATATGGGTAAAGCTCTTGTAATAGTTGAGTCCCCGGCAAAAGCCAAAACTATTAATAAATATTTGGGTAATGACTACGTGGTGAAGTCCAGCGTCGGTCATATCCGTGATTTGCCGACCAGTGGCTCAGCCAGCAAAAAGAGCGCGGACTCAAGCGAAGATAAAACCAAAGCCAAGAAAAAAGTTAAAAAAGATGCAACGACGGCGCTGGTCAACCGCATGGGCGTCGACCCTTACCACGGCTGGAAAGCGCAGTATGAAATACTGCCGGGTAAAGAAAAAGTTGTCGCAGAGTTAAAATCGTTAGCGGAAAACGCCGACCATATTTATCTCGCAACCGACTTGGACCGCGAAGGGGAAGCCATTGCCTGGCACCTGCGGGAAGTGATCGGCGGCGACGACCAGCGTTTTAGCCGCGTGGTGTTTAACGAAATCACCAAAAACGCCATCCAGCAGGCGTTCAGCGAGCCGGGCGAACTGAATATCGACCGGGTTAACGCCCAGCAGGCGCGCCGCTTTATGGACCGCGTCGTGGGCTATATGGTATCGCCGCTGCTGTGGAAGAAAATTGCTCGCGGCCTGTCCGCCGGCCGCGTACAGTCGGTGGCCGTCCGTCTGGTGGTGGAGCGCGAGCGCGATATTAAAGCCTTCGTGCCGGAAGAGTATTGGGAACTGCGCGCCGACCTGCTGGCGCAGGGTGAAACCGCGCTGCAGATGGAAGTAACCCATGCGCACGGCAAACCGTTCAAGCCGGTCAACCGCGAGCAGACCCACGCGGCGGTGGCGCTGCTGGAGAAAGCGCGCTACACGGTGCAGGATCGTGAAGACAAGCCGACCAGCAGCAAGCCGGGCGCGCCGTTTATCACCTCCACGCTGCAACAGGCGGCCAGTACGCGTCTGGGCTTCGGCGTGAAGAAAACCATGATGATGGCGCAGCGTCTGTATGAAGCGGGCCACATTACCTATATGCGTACCGACTCCACCAACCTGAGCCAGGACGCGCTCAATATGGTGCGTGGCTATATCGGCGACAGCTTCGGCGAGAAATACCTGCCGAAAGCGCCGAATCAGTACAGCAGCAAAGAGAACTCTCAGGAAGCGCACGAGGCGATTCGTCCTTCAGACGTGAATGTGGTGGCCGAACAGCTGAAAGATATGGAAGCGGATGCGCAGAAACTGTATCAGCTGATCTGGCGCCAGTTTGTCGCCTGCCAGATGACGCCGGCGAAGTACGATTCCACCACGCTGACGGTGAAAGCCGGCGACTACCAGCTGCGCGCCAAAGGCCGCACCCTGCGTTTCGACGGCTGGACCAAAGTGATGCCGGCGCTGCGCAAGGGTGATGAAGATCGCACTCTGCCGTTTGTAGAAATCGGCAGCGATTTGGATCTGCAGCAGCTGCTGCCGAGCCAGCACTTTACCAAGCCGCCGGCGCGTTACAGCGAAGCATCGCTGGTTAAAGAGTTGGAAAAACGCGGCATCGGCCGTCCTTCCACCTATGCGTCGATCATCTCCACCATTCAGGACCGCGGCTACGTGCGGGTGGAAAACCGCCGTTTCTACGCGGAAAAAATGGGTGAGATCGTGACCGACCGGCTGGAAGAGAACTTCCGCGAGCTGATGAACTACGATTTTACCGCCCGTATGGAAGATGGCCTCGATCAGGTGGCGAACAACCACGCGGAGTGGAAAGCGGTACTGGACGAATTCTTTGCCGAGTTCAGCGAACAGCTGGAGACGGCGGAAAAAGATCCTGAAGAGGGCGGCATGCGCCCGAACCAGATGGTGCTGACCAGCATCGCCTGTCCGACCTGCGGCCGCCAGATGGGCATCCGCACCGCCAGCACCGGGGTATTCCTCGGCTGTTCCGGCTATGCGCTGCCGCCGAAAGAGCGTTGCAAAACCACCATCAACCTGGTGCCGGAAGCGGAAGTGCTGAACGTACTGGAAGGCGATGATGCGGAAACCAACGCGCTGCGAGCGCGCCGCCGCTGCCAGAAGTGCGGCACCGCGATGGACAGCTACCTGATCGATAACCAGCGCAAACTGCACGTGTGCGGCAACAACCCGGCCTGCGACGGTTATGAGATTGAAGAGGGCGAGTTCCGCCTGAAAGGCTATGACGGTCCGGTGGTGGAGTGTGAGAAGTGCGGCTCCGAGATGCACCTGAAGATGGGGCGCTTCGGCAAATATATGGGCTGCACCAACGAAAACTGCAAGAACACGCGTAAAATCCTGCGCAGCGGTGAAGTTGCGCCGCCGAAGGAAGATCCGGTGCCGTTGCCGGAGCTGCCGTGCGCCAAGTCAGACGCCTATTTCGTCCTGCGTGACGGCGCGGCCGGCGTGTTCCTGGCGGCCAATACTTTCCCTAAATCGCGCGAAACCCGTGCGCCGCTGGTGGAAGAGCTGCAGCGCTTTAAGGACCGTCTGCCGGAGAAACTGCGTTACCTGGCCGATGCGCCGGTCGCCGATCCGGAAGGCAACAAAACGCTGGTGCGCTTTAGCCGCAAGACCAAGCAGCAGTACGTATCTTCGGAGAAAGAGGGCAAGGCCACCGGCTGGACCGCGTTCTTCGTGGACGGCAAATGGGTTGAAACCAAAAAGTAACCGTTGCTGACGGCAGCAATCTTAAAAAACCAGCTCGAGCGGCTGGTTTTTTTATGTCCGCCGGTGGGGAAAAACGCCCATTCCGGCGCGGCATAATCACTGTGACGTGGCGCTGCGCATTGATAGTAATGCGAAATAATCGTTATCATAGTGTGACGTGGATCTATACTTGAAGCTGTAGCGTGATATAGTGGTTATATAAAAATATGTATTTATGATTAAAGCTTATTAACAACGGCGTTTTCTGCAGCATCTGGGTGAACACTGTGTTATGGCTCTCTACCTTTTCAGCATACCGGGAAACACCGATATACCTGAATGCGGCCTGGCCGCAGTGTTTAACCTAGGATGGTATAAGATATGAAATTGCAGCAGCTTCGTTACATTGTGGAAGTGGTGAATCACAACCTGAATGTGTCATCGACAGCGGAAGGACTCTATACCTCTCAGCCCGGCATCAGCAAACAGGTGCGCATGCTGGAGGACGAACTGGGGATCCAAATCTTCGCCCGCAGCGGCAAACACCTGACGCAGGTGACGCCGGCGGGTCAGGAGATTATCCGTATCGCGCGCGAGGTGCTGTCCAAGGTTGAGGCGATTAAAGCGGTAGCCGGTGAGCATACCTATCCGGATAAAGGTTCGCTGTACGTCGCTACGACTCATACGCAGGCGCGCTATGCGCTGCCTAACGTCATCAAAGGCTTTATCGAACGCTACCCGCGCGTCTCGCTGCATATGCACCAGGGCTCGCCGACGCAGATTGCCGAAGCGGTCTCCAAAGGCACCGCCGACTTTGCCATCGCCACCGAGGCGCTGCACCTGTACGACGACCTGATTATGCTGCCGTGCTACCACTGGAACCGCGCGGTGGTTGTGAAGCCCGATCACCCGTTAGCCGGCAAGAGCCACATCACCATTGAAGAGCTGGCCGAATACCCGATCGTGACCTACACCTTCGGGTTTACCGGCCGTTCGGAGCTGGACACCGCCTTTAACCGCGCCGGACTGACGCCGCGCATCGTGTTCACCGCCACCGATGCCGACGTCATCAAAACCTACGTGCGTCTGGGGCTGGGGGTTGGGGTGATCGCCAGCATGGCGGTCGATCCGGTGCAGGATCCGGATCTGGTGACCGTCGACGCCCGCGATGTGTTCACCTACAGCACCACCAAAATCGGCTTCCGCCGCAGCACCTTCCTGCGCAGCTATATGTACGATTTTATCCAGCGCTTTGCGCCGCATCTGACGCGCGACGTGGTGGATACCGCAGTGGCGCTGCGTTCGAATGAAGAGATCGAGGCGATGTTCAAGGACATCAAGCTGCCGGTGAAGTAGGGCGTAAAATTAACGACTTATAGCAGGATCAATACTCCGGTGTTCGCTCGCCTGTTTTGATCCTGTTGATTGAAACAGGCGGTAAAGCCAGGCTTACCGGGAGGGAACATTTATCCTTCCCGTTTTCATATTTCCTCAGAGCGCAGCGCCAAGGCGATATTGATTCACGTTACACGCTAACCCCCCTTCTAAAGTGTCCTCGACTATCATCTATAGAACTGAGTTATGGTCTGATAGCTTTTTACTGACATGGGAGTGGGTCACGCATTCAAAAGTGCCATCGTGGCGATTCACTGTAAATTTACTCTAGACCTAGGTCACATCTTTTTTTGTTTATACCCTTAAAATACTCTGCAGATTTTCCAGTATGTAGGCACTAATAATTGATATAAAAAGCAATATGTTAACCTGAAAGGATATAGGTTATGAGTACAAGACGGGATATACAGGATGGGGCGAAATTTGAACGGCTGACAAGCGGACTTGTTTACACAGAGGTCTTGGGGTGGCTTGATATGGGGCACGCTCGCGGTGAGGATATCATTACCCTGAAACGCCAGTTCTTGACAGGTGAGAATAGCGGAAAAGATTTTTATACCGTGATGTACCGTCAAGATATGCGCGTTGCCAGATTTGGGAGCCGGTTTGGCGTCGGGAAATTTTCACGGTGGCGGATCAAGCGAGGACGTAACAGCAGTGATATTAATCGTATTATGCTGGCGATGATGTTAAACACATCGCTTTTTTTTGAGGCTTTACAAAGCCGACGTGTTTTTTCGTGGTATACAGACAGCGGTTATAGTGGTGAAGATCTCGTTTCTAACCTGTTTGGCTTTTATCGTTATATGATTCCTGGCCGATATGACTATCGAGTCAGGCCTGTGAGTTATGCTGCGGCTGTGTGTCGATGGGATTACTACGGTGCCATTGGTACCTACAAAAATAGTGGTTTTCGGCCGATACTTTTTCCCGACCCAAGAGATCCTTGTGTTAGACATCTACCGTATAAGGTGAATCTTCCACATTTTATGACTTGGATGCGTCCGTGGGATGACTTCACGTCCGGGATTGTCAAAGTTCTTGCAGATAATGGAACAACATTTGAGTTCAAAGGAGCAAGGTAACGGTGAGTACGTTGTTGAAGTGGGGCAGTTTGACGCTGATTAGCGTGCTTCTCCTTGGCGGCGTGTTTATCTACGTCGTTGCAACCGGCATTAATGACGTGACTAAATACACGGAAAGCGATTTTTTCAACTACCGCATCCTGACGGATAAGGAGATCGCGCAAGCGCCACGTATTTCACCAGACTACGTTTTTGTTTCGCAGCCCGGGGATGGGCATGCGCCATCAAATGCCATTATTTTCCAACGTGTCGCTGATGTCGAGCCGCTCAGGGCTTATCTGCAAGGTTTGGGTTACCATCGGGATAAGCGGCGCCTTGGCGCTAATGAAGTTTGGTTACAGCAGGAACGGGATGGCGGCGCGATTTTTTATCTCTCTTTTGATCGAGGTACCGGTGAAGCGGTATTGACCAAAGTGCAGAACGACTAATTCCTGCCGAATCCCTGCGTCACTATTTGCTCGCCGTTGACTCGGTATTTTCCTGTTTCTTATCGTGCACGGCGTCCACAATCCTTGCCGATCATACGGTTATTTATTGCTCGTTGCCTGACGAGTTTTTCCCTAACCCATTGACTTAATTAGCGCGTATCGGCGCGCCATCGCTTTTGCCTATCGCTGTGATCAAAACGTGTTGTTATCAAAACGTTACATCCTGTTTGTGTTATCTTTAAACAAGACCTCAGTAATTACCCTGTTTTTGACATAAGAAAAATGGAGGAGCTATGTCGTCGAATCTGAAAGATACAAGTATGGATAAGCTGGTTGCGCGCAATAGCGAGTATCACTATTACAGCCTGCCGCGGGCGGCCAAACAGCTCGGGGAGATCGACCGGCTGCCGAAGTCCATGAAAGTACTGTTGGAAAACCTGTTGCGCCATATCGACGGCGATACGGTGCAGGTTGAGGATTTACAAGCGATTGTTGACTGGCAGCGAGCGGGACACGCCGAGCGTGAAATCGCCTACCGGCCGGCGCGCGTGCTGATGCAGGACTTTACCGGCGTGCCGGCGGTGGTCGATCTGGCGGCGATGCGTGAGGCGGTGCAGCGGCTGGGCGGCGATGTTGACCAGGTCAACCCGCTGTCGCCGGTGGATCTGGTGATTGACCATTCGGTAACCGTCGATGAGTTTGGCGACCAGCAGGCGTTCGGCGATAACGTGCGTATTGAAATGCAGCGCAACCACGAACGCTACACCTTTCTGCGCTGGGGACAGCAAGCCTTTAACCGCTTCCGCGTGGTGCCGCCGGGCACCGGGATCTGTCACCAGGTCAACCTTGAATATCTGGGCCAGACGATCTGGCATGAGGAGCAGGACGGCAAACGCATCGCCTATCCGGATACGCTGGTGGGCACCGACTCCCACACCACCATGATTAACGGCCTGGGCATCCTCGGCTGGGGCGTCGGCGGCATCGAAGCGGAAGCGGCGATGCTGGGGCAGCCGGTATCAATGCTGATCCCGGACGTGGTGGGCTTTAAACTGACCGGCAAGCTCAGCGAAGGCATCACCGCCACCGACCTGGTGTTAACCGTCACGCAGATGCTGCGTAAGCACGGCGTGGTCGGCAAGTTCGTTGAGTTTTACGGTGACGGCCTGGCGCAGCTGCCGCTGGCGGATCGCGCCACCATCGCCAACATGTCGCCGGAATACGGCGCTACCTGCGGCTTCTTCCCGGTGGATGAGGTGACGCTCGGCTATCTGAAACTGAGCGGACGCAGCGACGAACAGATCGAACTGGTGGAAAACTACGCCAAAGCGCAGGGCATGTGGCGTCACCCTGGCGATGAGCCGGTGTTCACCAGCTCGCTGGCGCTGGATATGTCGACGGTGGAAACCAGCCTGGCCGGGCCGAAACGGCCGCAGGATCGGGTGGCGCTGTCGGCGGTGCCGCAGGCTTTTCAGGCCTCGACCGAGCTGGAAATCGGCGGGCAGCCGAACAAGGCGGACGCCGTGTCCTTTACGCTGAACGGCGAAACGCACCCGCTCAGCAACGGCGCGGTGGTGATTGCCGCCATCACCTCGTGCACCAATACCTCCAACCCCAGCGTCATGATGGCCGCCGGCCTGCTGGCGAAAAATGCGGTGGAGAAAGGCCTGCAGGTCAAGCCGTGGGTGAAAACCTCGCTGGCGCCGGGTTCCAAGGTGGTGACCGATTATTTCGCCAGCGCCGGGCTGATGCCTTATCTGGAGGAGCTGGGCTTTAACCTGGTGGGCTACGGCTGCACCACCTGCATCGGTAACTCCGGCCCGCTGCCGGAGCCGATCGAGCAGGCGATCAAGAGCGGCGACCTGACCGTCGGCGCGGTGCTGTCCGGCAACCGTAACTTTGAAGGCCGCATCCATCCGCTGGTGAAAACCAACTGGCTGGCGTCGCCGCCGCTGGTGGTCGCCTATGCGCTGGCCGGCAATATGCAGCTGGATCTGGCCAGCGAGGCGCTGGGAGAAGGACGTGACGGCAAGCCGGTGTACCTGAAGGATATCTGGCCGAGCAATACCGATATCGCCAAGGCGGTGGAAGAGGTGCGCACCGAGATGTTCCGCAAGGAATACAGTGAAGTGTTTAACGGTGACGACGACTGGCGGGCGATCGAGGTGACGGCCTCGGCGACCTATGACTGGCAGGAAGACTCCACCTATATCCGCCACCCGCCGTTCTTCAGCACCATGCAGGAAAAACCCGAGCCGGTGCAGGATATCAACAATGCGCGCCTGCTGGCGATCCTGGCGGATTCGGTCACCACCGACCATATCTCGCCGGCGGGCAACATCAAGCATGACAGCCCGGCGGGGCGTTACCTCAGCGAGCACGGGGTGGCGGACAGCGACTTCAACTCCTACGGTTCACGCCGTGGTAACCATGAGGTGATGATGCGCGGCACCTTCGCCAACATCCGCATCCGCAACGAAATGGTGCCGGGGGTGGAAGGCGGCTATACGCGGCATATTCCGTCGCAGGAAGAGATGGCGATTTATGACGCCGCGATGCGTTATCAGCAGGAGCAGGTGCCGCTGGCGGTGGTCGCCGGCAAAGAGTACGGCTCCGGCTCCAGCCGCGACTGGGCGGCGAAAGGGCCGCGCCTGCTGGGGGTACGCGTGGTGATCGCCGAGTCGTTCGAACGGATCCACCGCTCGAACCTGATCGGCATGGGCATTTTACCGCTGGAGTTCCCGCAGGGCGTGACGCGTAAAACGCTGGCGCTGAGCGGGGATGAAAGCATCAGCGTCGGCGGCCTGCAGAGTCTGCAGCCGGGGCAGACGGTGCCGCTGCATATCACCTATGCCGACGGCCGCGAAGAAGTGGTGGATACCCGCTGCCGCATCGATACGCAAACCGAGCTGACCTACTACCAGAACGACGGCATCCTGCACTACGTCATCAGGAAAATGCTGTAATAAAAAAGGGCGCCTGCGGGCGCCCTGATTGTTTATTGGCTGCGGATTACTTCTGGTCCAGCAGATGGCCCATCTTGGCCGCCTTGGTCGCCAGGTAACGCTCGTTTTTCGGGTTGCGGCCGACGATCAGCGGCACTCGCTCAACGATATTGATCCCGGCTTCGCTCAGGATCTCCACCTTTTTCGGGTTATTGGTCAGCAGGCGTACCGCATCCACGCCCAGCAGTTTAAACATGTCCGCACACAGGGTGAAGTCACGTTCGTCCGCCGCGAAGCCCAGCTGGTGGTTGGCTTCCACCGTGTCGGCGCCCTTGTCCTGCAGCGCATAGGCGCGGATTTTGTTCAGCAGGCCGATGTTGCGGCCTTCCTGGCGGTGATACATCAGGATCCCGCGGCCTTCTTCGGCAATATGCTCCAGCGCGGCTTCCAGCTGGAAACCGCAGTCGCAGCGCAGGCTGAACAGGGCGTCGCCGGTCAGACATTCCGAATGTACGCGCGCCAGCACCGGCGTATCGCCGCTGATGTCGCCGAAAACCAACGCCAGATGATCGTGCCCGGTGGCGAGTTCTTCAAAACCCACCATCAGGAAATCGCCCCAAGGTGTCGGCAGTTTAGCCTCTGCCACCCGTTTAAGCTGCATGTTACTCTCCAACACTTTCGATTCAATCGCTGCAACGCATGGTACGTCCGACTTAAACGCCTGACCAGCATTAAACGCGTCGCTGCAGATTCCAATGGCTTATTATCGACTATTCTGCCATAACTTCTTGCCCAGCGGTGCTCAGCAAACCAGCATCCGGCGTCGTGCTCTGCCTATTAATGCAATAGGGGCGTCCCAGGCTCGGCGCCGGCGTCGTTTGCCATGTTCTTGAGATTACAAGATTGTTACACTGCGCTCTGAACCATAACCGGGATGATAAAATGTTTGATATTGCAAAACGCACCGCCGGCGGAACCCTGTTGCTGTTATTAATTCCGTTAGCCGTTTGGCTGACCGGCTGGCAGTGGCAGCCCGGCGGCGATAACGCGCTGCTGAAAGTGATGTTCTGGATGACGGAAACGGTCACCGCGCCGTGGGGCGTGCTGACCAGCGTGCTGCTGTCGGCCTGGTTTTTGTGGTGCCTGCGCTTTCGCCTGAAGCCGGCGATCGGGCTGCTGGTGCTGCTGCTGGCGTCGATTCTGGTGGGCCAGGGGGTCAAATCGCTGATTAAAGAGCAGGTGCAGGAGCCGCGGCCGTTCGTGCTGTGGCTGGAGCGGCAGCACAATATCAGCGAAGAGCATTTTTACTCGCTGAAGCGTAAACAGCGCGCGGCGCTGGTGAAGGAGCAGCTGCAGGATCAGCCGCTGGTGCCGGCGTGGCTGCGCAAGCACTGGCAGTTTGAAACCGGTTTTGCTTTCCCTTCCGGCCATACCACCTTCGCCGCCACCTGGGCCTTGCTGGGCGTCGGCCTGCTGTGGCCGCGCCGGCATTATAAAACCGTGGCGGTGCTGATGGTCTGGGCGGCCGGCGTGATGGCCAGCCGTCTGCTGCTGGGCATGCACTGGCCGCGCGATTTGGCGGTGGCAACCTTAATCAGCGCCTTGCTGGTGGCGATTGCCTGCTGGCTGGCGCAGCGCTGGTTCGGGCCGCTTGCGCCGCCGCCGGAAGAGCAGCGGGAGATCGCCCATCGCAGCCACCGGGAGTAGGCTGCCGTTGTCACAGTGTCACGTTGGCGGCGTCGCCCGTCGCCAACGCCATCCAGCGCCTTCGCCTTGTATTTAAGGCATTCGCCCCCATTTCATTATTAATTCATTATTTTGAGACAGATTCTCATCTGTGGGTTCAATAATGTCATTATTGCCGAATATACCAGCGTCTTTATGTATTTATCGCACGCCAGGGTTTCCCTGCTGCGGCGGGAAATGCTAACTTAATGTATTACGGACGCCACACTTGGGCATAATTCATCCGATAAACTCGGCATCGCGGGAAAGAATGTGAAATATTTACTTATTTTTTTGCTGGTTCTGGTGATCTTCGTTATTTCCGTAACGCTTGGCGCGCAGAACGATCAGGTTGTGACGTTTAATTATCTGGTGGCGCAGGGCGATTACCGGGTATCCACACTTCTGGCGACGCTGTTCGGCGTGGGCTTCGTACTGGGCTGGATTATTTGCGGCCTGTTTTACCTGCGTACGCGCCTTGCCCTGAGCCGCGCCGAGCGGAAAGTGAAAAGGCTGGAGTCGCAGCTGGAAACGCCGGCTGAACCGGTGACTCAGCCCGTTGTCAGCAAGGAATAATCTTCTATGTTAGAGCTGCTGTTTCTGTTGCTGCCCGTGGCTGCCGCCTATGGCTGGTACATGGGGCGCAGAAGTGCTCAGCAGGATAAACAGCAGGAAGCCAACCGTCTGTCGCGTGAATATGTGGCCGGGGTCAACTTCCTGCTTTCCAACCAGCAGGACAAAGCGGTCGATCTGTTCCTCGATATGCTGAAAGAGGACAGCAACACCGTGGAGGCCCACCTGACGTTGGGTAACCTGTTCCGTTCCCGCGGTGAAGTCGACCGCGCAATTCGCATTCACCAGGCGCTGATGGAGAGCTCATCGCTCACCTTTGAGCAGCGCCTGCTGGCGGTGCAGCAGCTGGGGCGCGACTATATGGCCGCCGGGCTGTATGACCGCGCCGAAGACATGTTCAGCCAGCTCACCGATGAGCAGGACTTTCGCCTGGCGGCGCTGCAGCAGCTGCTGGTGATTCATCAGGCAACCAGCGACTGGCAGAAGGCCATCGAAGTGGCCGAGCGTCTGGTCAAGCTGGGTAAAGACAAACAGCGCGGTGAAATCGCGCATTTCTATTGTGAACTGGCGCTGCAGGCGATGGGCAGCGACGATCTCGACAAGGCGATGTCGCTGCTTAAGCGCGCCGCCTCGGCGGACAAACAGTGCGCGCGCGTATCGATCATGGTCGGCCGTATTTATATGGCGCAGGGCGAGTACGCCAAGGCGGTGGAGTCGTTCAAGCGGGTGCTGGATCAGGATAAGGATCTGGTGAGCGAAACCTTGCCGATGCTGCAGGAGTGCTATCAGCATCTGCCGCAGCAGGAGGCCGCCTGGGCCGAGTTCCTCAAGCGCTGCGTAGAGGAAAACTGCGGCGCCACGGCGGAGCTGATGCTGGCCGAGGTGATCGAACAGCATGAAGGGCGCGACGTGGTGCAGGTGTATATCAACCGTCAGCTGCAGCGTCACCCGACCATGCTGGTGTTCTACCGACTGATGGACTATCACCTGGCCGATGCGGAAGACGGCCGCGCGAAGGAGAGCCTGCTGCTGCTGCGCGATATGGTCGGCGAACAGATCCGCACCAAGCCGCGCTACCGCTGCCATAAGTGCGGCTTTACCGCGCACTCGCTCTATTGGCACTGTCCGTCATGCCGCTCCTGGGCATCGGTGAAGCCGATCCGCGGGCTGGATGGTCAATAAAAAACGGGGCGAATCTTTCGCCCCGTTTTTGTCAGGTTCGCCTATTTCTTCTTGCCGTTTTTCCCGTTGACCTTCAGCAGCTGACGCAGCTTTCTCAACTCTTTCTGGCTCAACGGCGCTTCCACCACTTCTGCGGTTTCTGAGCTGTCGATCTCAACCGCCTTGCTCTGCCCGGCGGCCGGTGCGGCGAAGCTGTCCGTCAGACGCCGGCAGACTTGCGCGCTCAGCGAGCATTCGCCGGTCATCGCCGCCGCTCTGACTTTTTCTTTCAGTTCAAGAGGGATTTTTATCGTTAGGGTAGATAGCTCGCTCATGTGACAGCCTTGTATGAGATAGGGAGGCTTCACGCTAATCCAGCCCGGTGACGCCGTCTAGTGCGTCACAAAAATTTAATATTGGCGCGGTGGAGGCAAGGCGGCGGCAGAGCCAAAAAGTATGGCCCAGATGCCCAGACATCGTGCAGTTGACGCCTTGCGGCTGGGATTTCCGGCGGTCGGCATGTAGAATGCGGCGTGCCGTTTTTGCTGGTTCGCCCCGCGGAGTGCTCAGGGGGCAGGTTGATGTCCATTTTACAAAGGGTAAAAGCAATGAGTTCTGAAAGTAACGTTAATAACAATGGTTTAAAATCATCTCCAATCGTTGTTGCGCTGGATTATGCCGATAAGAACGCCGCGTTAGCCTTTGTCGACCGCATCGACCCGCAAGACTGCCGCCTGAAAGTGGGCAAAGAGATGTTTACCCTGTTTGGCCCACAGCTGGTGCGCGATCTGCATCAGCGCGGCTTTGACGTGTTCCTCGATTTAAAATTCCACGATATTCCCAACACCACGGCGCATGCGGTGGCGGCGGCGGCGGAGCTGGGCGTATGGATGGTTAACGTCCACGCCAGCGGCGGCGCGCGTATGATGAACGCGGCAAAAGAGGCGCTGCTGCCGTATGGCAATGAGGCGCCGCTGCTGATTGCCGTCACGGTGCTCACCAGCATGGAGGCGGAAGACCTGCGCGCCATCGGCATCGACATCAGCCCGGCGGAGCAGGCGGAACGTCTGGCGCGCCTGACGCGCGACTGCGGCCTGGACGGCGTGGTGTGCTCCGCACAGGAAGCGCAGCGACTGAAGGCCGCCTGCGGCAGCCAGTTCCAGCTGGTCACGCCGGGCATTCGCCCGCAGGGCAGCGCGACAGGCGATCAGCGCCGCGTGATGACGCCGGTTGAGGCGCAGGCCGCCGGCGTTGACTATATGGTGATCGGCCGCCCGATTACCCAATCTGCCGATCCGGCCGCCACGCTGGCCGCTATCCGCGCGTCACTGCGCTAATTCGGAGGCTGAGGATGAAAGACAGCAACAGCCGGCTGGTGTACTCCACCGACGGCGGCCGGGTAAAGGAAGAAGAGGCTAAACCGCAGCGTCCGCGCGGCGATGGTATCGTACGCATTCAGCGCCAGACCAGCGGCCGCAAGGGCAAGGGCGTGTGTCTGATATCCGGCCTCGATCTGGACGACGGTGCGCTGGATAAACTGGCGGCGGAGCTGAAGAAGAAGTGCGGCTGCGGCGGTTCGGTCAAAGACGGCGTCATCGAGATTCAGGGCGACAAGCGTGATTTGCTCAAACAGCTGCTGGAAGCCAAAGGTATGAAGGTCAAACTGGCGGGCGGTTAAGCGTTTTAATAGCCATGCCGCGTGATGCAATGCGGCATGGCCGATCGTATGTTTGGGCGGTGAACCCGGTGACTGCAGGAAAAGCCACAGACAAATAAAGCGACCTGAAATTATTTTTTTTTGTTATCTACAACCTTGCCGCTTTTGCCGGTTTACCGGCAGCGGTCTTTGCCATCCGTCGGGTTATTTCCCAACCTGATGACCGATGATCCCACCTACTGCCGCACCGCCCAGCGTGCCTAACGCGCTGCCGTCGGTCAGTACTGCGCCGCCGACTGCACCGGCGCCGGCGCCGATCGCGGTGTTACGGTCACGTTTGGACATGTTGGAGCAGGCGCTCAGCGAAAATGCCAGCGTAATCGCCAGAGCGGCGGTAGCAAAACGTTTATTAATGATCATCATAATGACTTCTCCTTAGCATGGGCTATATGGAAGTGCCTTAAGTAAGTATATACCCGTTATACTTCAAGTCACGGGGGCGTTGGCTGCGCTCAGTCACCCGAATCACTGACTCGTGTAAGCTCATCGGGATTCCTTCCCTTGCCGCCTACCCGTAACTCGAATTATTTAGGCTATACCCTGTCACTTTCCTGCCGCATTTTTTGTTGCCGCAGGTGACGCAAGGGACCGGGAACAGGCGAAAACCCTACATCAAGCCCGCTATTCACACCCATACAGTAGCAAATAAACCGCCGGCGCCAGGCCTGCGGATAAAACTACGGCAAACTGCGCCGCAGCATTTAAGTATAAATAGTTACATTTCCATTTGCAGGTAAATATTCTGAAATCACTGCGAATGATCCGGTCTTAGCCGGCCGCCGCTGCGCGAGCGCACGCTTTGCCAGCGGCAGCAGAAAGCTGCCTGTCTTTAGCCAATTTGCCTATACCCGTTGCCGCCGACGCCTTCGACAATAGCGGCAAAGCCGGTGAATTGAGGAAAGACGATGCTTAACGCGTTAAAACAGCAGGTTCTGGAGGCGAATCTGGCGCTGCCGCGCCACCGCCTGGTGACGTTTACCTGGGGCAACGTCAGCGGCGTGGATCGTCAGGCGGGGCTGATGGTGATAAAACCGTCCGGCGTCGAGTATGAGGCGCTGTCGCTGGAAGATATGGTGGTGGTGGAGCTGGAGAGCGGCAAGGTGGTGGAGGGCGGTAAGAAACCGTCATCCGATACCGAAACCCACCGCGCGCTGTACCTGAATTTTGACGGCGTCGGCGGCGTGGTGCATACCCATTCCCGCCATGCCACCATCTGGGCGCAGGCCGGTCTGGATCTGCCCGCCTGGGGCACCACGCATGCCGATTACTTCTACGGCGAGATTCCCTGCACCCGTAAAATGCACGACGCCGAGATTGCCGGGCGTTATGAGTGGGAAACCGGCCAGGTGATCGTGGAAACCTTCCGCCAGCGTCAGCTGGACGCCGCCGCGCTGCCGGCGGTGCTGGTGCATTCGCACGGCCCCTTTGTCTGGGGGACGGACGCCGCCAATGCGCTGCATAACGCCGTGGTGCTGGAGGAGATCGCCTATATGGGCATTTTCTCGCGTCAGCTGTCGCCCGGGCTGCCGCCGATGCAGCAGACCCTGCTGGATAAGCACTACCTGCGCAAACACGGCAAGCATGCCTACTACGGCCAGTAAGCGCGCCGGGCGCTATTCGCCCACCATATCGAGCTGCAGACCCTGACGCTGCAGTAACTGCTGATAGTCCGGCGGCAGCCGCGTGTCGGTGATCACCCGGCTGATTTGCTGCGGCGTCGCCAGCGGGTTGGGCTGTATCTGGCCGAATTTGGAGGCGTCGGTCAGCACGATATTTTCCACCCCCTTCGCCAGCACCGCGTTGACCACGTCGGCGCGCATCATGTCGCGGCCGGTAAAACCGGTATCGGCGTGATAGCCGTCGATGCCGATAAACGCCTTGCTGAAATGCACCTGCTGAATGCACAGCCGCGTCAGCGGGCCGACCACGGTTTCGCTCTGCTTCTGATACATGCCGCCGAGGACAATCACCTCACAGTCGCTCTCTTTCAGCAGATGGGCGATGTAATGGCTGACGGTAATCAGCGTGATCTGCCGGCGTTCCGCCAGGTAGCGGGCCAGCAGGGCGTTGGCGCTGCCGCTTTCGATAAAGATGGTGTCGCCGTCGTTGACCAGCGACGCGGCGTAGCGCGCCAGCTGCTGCTTCAGCGTGAAGTTGGACATCATGCGGGCGTCGACGTCATCACTTTCCAGCGCAACGGCGGCGCCGTGGATGCGCTTGAGGTAGCTGCGTTTTTCCAACAGATTCAGATCCTGCCGGATGGTGACTTCCGAAACGCCCGATGCGCGCGCCAGTTCGCTGACGCTGATGCGGCGTCGCTCGTTGACCCATTGCAAAATGCTCTGTTGTCTTGCGTTCATAGGTTCCTGATGGGGCGGAGTGCGCCTGTTTTCAACGAGATAGTCGATGCGGCAGATAATAACACGCCGCGCCGGCGCGGCAATGCGCTAAAGCCCTGCGCATCGTCAGCGGCGGGCTTTTGGTTTAGCATAGGGCCAACGGTGTTTGAATCAGCAGATAACGATGCAGGAGTCCGACATGGAAATTTACCTCGATAGCGCGGATGTCACGGCGGTAAAACGTCTGGCGCGGGTGTTACCGTTACAGGGCGTCACCACCAACCCGAGCATAGTCGCCAAAGAGGGCAAGCCGCTCTGGGAAGTGCTGCCGGCGCTGCGCGATGCGCTGGGGGGCACCGGCAAGCTGTTTGCCCAGGTGATGGCGAACGACGCGGAGCGGATGGTGGCGGAAGCGGTGCTGCTGAACCAGCGCGTGCCGGGACTGATAGTGAAGATCCCGGCGACGGGCGAAGGGCTGGCGGCGATGAAAAAGCTGCAGTCGATGTCGATCCCGACGCTGGGTACGGCGGTATACGGCGCCACGCAGGGGCTGCTGGCGGCGCTGTCCGGCGCCGAGTATGTTGCGCCCTACGTCAATCGCGTCGATGCGCAGGGCGGTGATGCGCTGGCTATGGTGCGGGAGCTGCAGCAGCTGCTGACGCTGCATGCGCCGCAGGCCAAGGTGCTGGCCGCCAGCTTTAAAACGCCGCGTCAGGTGCTGGCATGCATGCTGGCAGGCTGCCGCGCGGTCACCTTGCCGGTTGAGGTGGCTGAACAGCTGATCGCCACGCCGGCGGTGGATGCCGCGCTGGCGACGTTTGAGCAGGACTGGCAGGCGGCGTTCGGCACAACGCTACTAAGCTGAGCACGGCGGCGTTTCACCATCAGGCGGCAGAAGCCGCCTCAGACTGCTGACAAAGCCTGTTATTAGGGAGAGCGTGGCGATGGGGTCGTAGCGGCATTAGCCGCCGGACAAATTTGCCGGGAGCAAATTTGAACAACCGCCAGGTTGGCCCGTAGGGTGGGACGCAGGGATGCGTCCCATAATGCCCCTCGTTACGCTAGGCCCGGGTATCTCGGGTCATCAGACAACTTTGTCATCAACCTCAGGCGGCAGAAGCCGCCTTTTTTGTGCGCTGCGTTTTATTTTAGAATGGCCGACCTTTAAAAATAAAACAACGTTTTAATTTTATGCATGCGATCACTTTTATTCGCGTTATGAACCGTTAGCGTGGATGCTCCAATCGTTTTACCGCGGCCCGGGAAGGCGGCAGTCGACGATGCGTTGCTATAACCAGTTGATCCAGACGGAGTGAGTGATGCAGATAAAACGTGCGATAGACAAGATCCCGGGCGGCATGATGTTGGTGCCGCTGTTCATCGGTGCGGCGTGCCACACCTTTGCGCCGGGGGCAGGAAAATATTTCGGTTCATTTACCAACGGGTTGATGTCCGGCACGGTGCCGATCCTGGCGGTATGGTTCTTCTGTATGGGGGCGGCGATCAAACTGAGCGCCACCGGCACCGTCTTGCGTAAATCCGGCACGCTGGTGGTGACCAAGATTGCTGTGGCCTGGGTGGTGGCGGCGCTGGCGTCGCGTCTGCTGCCGGAGCATGGGGTGGAAGCCGGTTTCTTCGCCGGGCTGTCGACCCTGGCGCTGGTGGCGGCGATGGATATGACCAACGGCGGCCTGTATGCCTCGATCATGCAGCAGTACGGCAGCAAGGAGGAGGCCGGGGCGTTTGTGCTGATGTCGCTGGAGTCCGGGCCGCTGATGACCATGATTATTCTCGGCACCGCCGGCGTCGCCTCGTTCGAGCCTCAGGTGTTTATCGGCGCGGTGCTGCCGTTCCTGGTGGGTTTTGTGCTGGGTAACCTCGACCCGGAACTGCGTGATTTGTTCGGCAAGGCGGTGCAGACGCTGATCCCATTTTTTGCCTTTGCGCTGGGCAACACCATCGATCTGAGCGTCATCGCCCAGACCGGGCTGCTGGGGATTCTGCTGGGCGTTGCGGTGATCGTGGTTACCGGCATTCCGCTGATCGTCGCCGACCGGCTGATCGGCGGCGGTGACGGCACCGCCGGCGTGGCGGCCTCAAGTTCGGCCGGCGCCGCCGTGGCGACCCCGGTGCTGATTGCCGAAATGGTGCCGCAGTTCAAACCGGCGGCGCCGGCGGCGACCGCGCTGGTGGCGACCTCGGTGATTGTCACTTCGATTCTGGTGCCGATCGTGACCGCCGTCTGGTCGCGGCGGGTGAAGGCCAGGGAGGCGATGCGGGAACAGATCTCGCTGGTGAAGTGAGCGCCCGGCGTCCGCCGGGCGGGACAGCGCGGCCCTGAGTGGGGCCGCAGCCTCAGCGCATTACCGGCGGTTCAGTTGGTAATACACCTCGTTCCAGCGCAGCGCATCCTTAAAGGCCGGCAGCGTCGTCTCATTATCAATCAGCAGAAACTCAATATTGTGCATCTCCGCATACAGCCGCAGATAGTCGGCATTCAGCGCCTGTGAGAACACCGTATGGTGTGCGCCGCCGCCGAGGATCCAGGCTTCGGCGGCGGTGGCGAGCGACGGCTGCGCCCGCCAGATGGCGCGCGCCACCGGCAGCTTCGGCAGCGGATGCGGCTGTTCAACGGTATCAACCTGATTCACCAGCAGGCGGAAGCGATCGCCCATATCGATCAGGCTGGCGTTTACCGCCGGCCCCGCCGGGGTGGAGAAAATCAGCCGCGCCGGGTCGGCCTTGCCGCCGATGCCGAGCGGCTGTACGTCCAGCAGCGGCTTTTGTTCGGCGATCGACGGGCAGACCTCCAGCATATGAGAGCCGATCACCAAATCATTGCCCGGCTGGAAGTGATAGGTGTAATCCTCCATAAACGAGGTGCCGCCTTCCAGGCCGCTGGCCATCACCTTCAGAATGCGCAGCAGCGCGGCGGTCTTCCAGTCGCCTTCGCCGCCGAAGCCGTAGCCTTGCTGCATCAGACGCTGTACCGCCAGCCCCGGCAGCTGCTGCATGCCGTGCAGGTCTTCGAAGTTGGTGGTGAAGGCGTGATAGCCGCCCTGTTGCAGGAAGCGTTGCATCCCCAGTTCGATGCGCGCGGCGTCCAGCAGGTTCTGCCGTTTGGCGCCGTGCAGGGCGACCGCGTCGCTCAGCGTGTAGCTGGCTTCATAGTCGTCGATCAGCGCATCCACCTCGCCGCTGCCGACCTCATTAATCACGCTGACCAGATCGCCGATGCCGTAGGCGTTAACCTCATAGCCGAACTGAATCTGCGCGCCGACCTTGTCGCCCTCGGTGACGGCCACCTGGCGCATATTGTCGCCGAAGCGCGCCACCTTCAGCTGCCGGCTCTCCTGACGCGCGACGGCGACGCGCATCCACTGTGCAATGCGCTGCTGGGCCTGCCGATCCTGCCAATGGCCGGTGATAACGCTGTGCTGCTGACGCATGCGCGCGCCGATAAAACCGAACTCGCGGCCGCCGTGCGCGGTCTGGTTCAGGTTCATAAAGTCCATATCCATACTGTCCCACGGCACGGCGGCGTTGAACTGGGTATGGAACTGCAGCAGCGGCTTGCTGAGAACCGACAGGCCGGCGATCCACATCTTGGCCGGCGAGAAGGTGTGCAGCCAGGTGATAATGCCGATACACGCCGGCTGATAGTTGGCGTCGCGGCAGACGGCGCTGATTTCATCCGGCGTGGTGACCAGCGGCTTGAGCACCAGTTTGACCGGCAGGCCGGCCTCCTGATTAAGGCCGTTAACCACCTGTTCGGCGTGTTGTTTCACCTGCTGCAGGGTTTGCGGGCCATACAGATGCTGGCTGCCGATGACAAACCAGACTTCGCGTTGTGTAAATACGTCCATCAGAAACTCCAGGTCGATTGGCGGTTATTGGGCGTGGTCAGTACTCGGCGCGGCATAGCGCGGTTCGGCGGCCTGACACCACTGTTGATAGCGTTGATAAAGCTGTTGGTAGCGCGCTACGCGCTGCGGGTCGGGCTGCAGGGTGCGCTCCAGACCGCAGGCCATATGGCGCTGCGCCGTCGGGATATCGGCGTGCCGGCCGGCGGCGACGGCGGCGAAAATCGCCGCCCCCAGCGCGCAGCACTGATCGGAGGCGACAATCTGCAGCGGGCGGTTCATCACGTCGGCGCAGGCCTGCATGATGGTCGGCGATTTACGCGCGATGCCGCCCAGCGCCAGCACGTTCTCCACCGGAATATCCTGCTGCTCAAAGCACTCCATAATGGCGCGCGCGCCGAAGGCGGTGGCGGCGACCAGGCCGCCGAACAGCGTCGGGGCGTCGGTGCCGAGATTAAGATCGCCGATCACTCCCTGCAGGCGCTGATTGGCGTACGGCGTGCGGCGGCCGTTGAACCAGTCCAGCACCACCGGCAGATGTTCCAGCGAGGGATTGGCGGCCCAGGCGTCGGTCAGCGTTGTCAGCAGCTGCTGCTCAATCTGCGCCAGCTGCGGCTGCAGTTCCGGCCGGCTGCGGGCGGCTTCGCGCAGCGGCCAACTGAGCAGGCGGCCGAACCAGGCGTACATATCGCCGAACGCCGACTGGCCCGCCTCCATGCCGATCAGGCCGGGCACCACGCTGCCGTCGACCTGGCCGCAGATGCCGGCGATCGCCCGCGTGCCGACGCGCTGGCGCTCGGCCAGCAAAATGTCGCAGGTGGAAGTGCCAATCACTTTGACCAGCGTATGAGGGCGGGCACCGGCGCCGACCGCGCCCATATGGCAGTCGAACGCGCCGCCGGACAGCACCACCTGCGGCGACAGGCCGAGCCGCTGCGCCCACTCGGCGCTCAGCGTGCCGACCGGCTGCTCGGCGGTCTGGCTGGCCTCAAACAGCGGATAGGGCAGATCGTCGACCAGCAGCGGATCCAGCGCGGCGAAGAACGCCCGCGGCGGCAGTCCGCCCCAGTCCGGATGCCACAGCGTCTTGTGGCCGACGCTGCAGCGGCCGCGCATCAGCCGCTGCGGCGCCGTGGTGCCGGACAACAGCGCCGGCACCCAGTCGCACAGTTCCACCCAGGAGACCGCCGCCCGGCGCACCGCCGCATCCTGACGCGAGACGTGCAGGATCTTGGCCCAGAACCACTCGGATGAGTACACGCCGCCGATATAGCGGGTGTAATCGGTAAACTCGCCGCTGCGGCACAGGCGGTTGATCGCTTCCGCTTCATCGATCGCCGTATGGTCCTTCCACAGCACAAACATGGCGTTCGGGTTATCGGCGAACTCCGGCTGCAGCGCCAGCACCTGGCCGTGCTCATCGATCGGCGCCGGGGTGGAGCCGGTGGAGTCGACGCCGATGCCGACCACGCTCTGGCGCTGATGCGGCGTCATGCGCTGCACCAGCGCGACGATCGCCTGTTCCATGGCGTCAATATAGTCGCGCGGATGATGGCGGAACTGATTCTGCGCCGCGTCGCAGTAGTCGCCGCGCTGCCAGCGCGGGTAGTAGGCCACTTCGGTATCCAGTTCTTCGCCGCTGCGGCAATCCACCGCCAATACGCGCACCGAGTCGCTGCCGAAGTCCAGTCCCAGGGCGATTGCGTCTGCCGTCATGATAGAGACTCCTGATTAAAAAGGACGGCTATCACCATAAGAGCGCGCCGGGCGGGGCGATGAGGATACGTTGGCTGGATGTATGCACAATTCTGCTTCCCGCAGCGATTTTGTGATGGCTATCAAAAGTTGGCGGCAGACCGAATTGGCTAAATATATGGACTTACCTGCTGTTATCTCTGGATGTGATAGCGCTCTACATTTAATTAACAAATAACCGCTAAAACTTACCCGGTCTGCATGCCGACGTCGGGCAGGGCGCGCCAATAAGCGCCTTACCGACACGGTAACCGAACATACCCTAATGAGAACGTTTTCACTGCGCGAGATTTTCAGCGCCGGGGAGAACCACACAGCGGAGAGCACTATGCATAAATTCACTAAGGCGCTGGCGGCGATAGGACTGGCGGCGGTTATGTCACAATCAGCTATTGCCGAAACCATGAAACTGGGTTTTCTGGTCAAGCAGCCGGAGGAGCCGTGGTTCCAGACCGAATGGAAATTTGCCGATAAGGCCGGCAAAGACCTGGGCTTCGAGGTGATAAAAATCGCGGTGCCGGACGGCGAGAAAACCCTGAACGCCATCGACAGCCTGGCCGCCAGCGGCGCCAAGGGATTTGTCATCTGTACGCCGGATCCGAAACTCGGTTCGGCGATCGTCGCCAAGGCGCGCAGCTATGACCTGAAAGTGATCGCCGTCGACGATCAGTTTGTGACCGCCAAAGGCAAGCCGATGGACAGCGTGCCGCTGGTGATGATGGCCGCCAGTAAAATCGGCGAACGTCAGGGGCAGGAGCTGTGGAAGGAGATGAACAAGCGCGGCTGGAACGCGGCGGAGACCGGCGTGATGGCGATTACCGCCAATGAGCTGGATACCGCGCGCCGCCGCACCACCGGCTCGATGGACGCGCTGAAGGCCGCCGGCTTCCCGGAAAAGCAGATCTATCAGGTGCCCACCAAATCCAACGATATTCCCGGCGCCTTTGACGCCGCCAACTCCATGCTGGTGCAGCATCCGAACGTGAAACACTGGCTGATTATCGGCATGAACGACAACACCGTGCTGGGCGGCGTGCGCGCCACCGAAGGCCAGGGCTTCAAGGCGGCGGACGTGATCGGCATCGGCATCAACGGCGTTGATGCGGTCAGCGAACTGTCCAAGGCGCAGGCCACCGGCTTCTACGGCTCGCTGCTGCCAAGCCCGGATATTCACGGCTACAAGAGCATCCAGATGCTGCATGACTGGGTGGCGAAAGATGTCGAACCGCAGAAATTTACCGAAGTGACCGACGTGGTGCTGATCACCCGCGACAACTTTAAAACCGAACTGCAGAAAAAAGGCCTGATGTAACCCCTGAGCCGTCCGGCCTGCGCCGGGCGGCGTGTTTTCGCAAGCCATGAGGAACGCATTATGACCGCCAGCACGCCTTATCTGGCCTTCCGCGGCATCGGCAAAACCTTCCCCGGCGTCAAGGCGCTGGACGATATCAGTTTTAGCTGTCAGGCCGGGCAGATTCATGCGCTGATGGGAGAGAACGGCGCCGGCAAATCCACGCTGCTGAAGATCCTCAGCG
The DNA here is from genome assembly GCF_016026735.1 of Serratia rubidaea. Taxonomy (NCBI): domain Bacteria; kingdom Pseudomonadati; phylum Pseudomonadota; class Gammaproteobacteria; order Enterobacterales; family Yersiniaceae; genus Serratia; species Serratia rubidaea. The sequence goes on along the minus strand of NZ_CP065640.1, from coordinate 4,120,498 downwards.
GCAACTATGCCCCCAGCCAGGGGGACATCCTGCTGCAGGGGCAGCCGGTGCGTTTTAACGCCACCACCGAGGCGCTGGACGCCGGCGTGGCGATTATCTACCAGGAGCTGCATTTGGTGCCGGAAATGACGGTGGCCGAGAATATTTATCTGGGGCAGCTGCCCAGCAAGCGCGGCCTGGTGGATCGCAAACTGCTGCGCTATGAGGCGCGGCTGCAGCTGGAGCATCTCGGGCTGGATATCGATCCGGACACGCCGCTGAAATACCTCTCCATCGGCCAGTGGCAGATGGTGGAAATCGCCAAGGCGCTGGCGCGCAACGCCAAGATTATCGCCTTCGATGAACCGACCAGCTCGCTGTCGGCGCGCGAGATTGAACACCTGTTCCGGGTGATTCGCGAACTGCGCGCCGAAGGACGGGTGATTCTGTACGTCTCCCACCGCATGGAGGAGATTTTCGCCCTCAGCGACGCCATCACGGTATTTAAAGACGGGCGCTACGTGCGCACCTTCGACGATATGAGCCAGGTGGATCACGAGCGGCTGGTGCAGGCGATGGTCGGCCGCGAACTGGGGGATATTTATGGCTACCAACCGCGCGAGCACGGCCCGGTGCGGTTGCAGCTGGACAACCTGCAGGCGCCCGGGGTGAAAACGCCGATCAGCCTCAGCGTGCGCGCCGGCGAAATCGTCGGCCTGTTCGGGCTGGTGGGCGCCGGGCGCAGCGAGCTGATGAAGGGCATCTTCGGCGCCACGCGGGTCGGCGGCGGCCGGCTGACGCTGGACGGCGCGCCGCTGACGATCCGCTCGCCGATCGACGCCATCCGCGCCGGCATCATGCTGTGCCCGGAGGACCGCAAGGCCGACGGCATCATCCCGGTGCACTCGGTGCGCGACAATATCAATATCAGCGCGCGGCGCAAAAGCCTGCGGGCGGGCTGCCTGATCGACAACGCCTGGGAAAACCGCAACGCGCAGCAGCATATCCGCGCGCTCAATATCAAAACCCCCAGCGCCGAGCAGCTGATTATGAACCTCTCCGGCGGCAACCAGCAGAAGGCGATCCTCGGCCGCTGGCTGTCGGAGGAGATGAAAGTGATGATGCTCGACGAACCGACGCGCGGCATTGACGTCGGCGCCAAGCATGAAATCTATAACGTGATCTATCAACTGGCGCAGCAGGGCATTGCGGTGCTGTTCGCCTCCAGCGATCTGCCCGAAGTGCTGGGGCTGGCGGACCGCATCGTGGTGATGCGCGAAGGCGAGATCTCCGGCGAACTGGCGCACGACGAGGCCAGCGAAGAGCAGGCGCTGAGCCTGGCGATGCTGCGCACCCCCGATATTACCCCTGATGCCGCGGCGGCGGTGGCCTGACCGTGGAGGAGAAAAAGATGTCGACCCTAACGACCAATTCGGTAAAAAACCGCGGCAGCCTGGGGCTGTCGCGCATCTGGGACAGCTACGGCATGCTGGTGGTGTTTGCGGTGCTGTTCCTGGCCTGCGTGCTGCTGGTGCCCAACTTCGGCTCGTTTATCAATATGAAAGGGCTGGGGCTGGCGATCTCGATGTCCGGCATGGTGGCCTGCGGTATGCTGTTCTGCCTGGCCTCCGGCGATTTTGACCTGTCGGTGGCGTCGGTTATCGCCTGCGCCGGGGTGACCACCGCGGTGGTGATCAATATGAGCGAAAGCCTGTGGCTCGGCGTCGCCGCCGGGCTGCTGCTGGGCGTGGTCTCCGGCCTGATTAACGGCTTTGTGATTGCGCGGCTGAAAATCAACGCGCTGATCACCACGCTGGCGACCATGCAAATCTTTCGCGGTCTGGCGTATATCATTTCCGACGGCAAGGCGGTGGGGATTGAGGATGAACGCTTCTTCGCCCTTGGCTACGCCAATTGGCTGGGCGTGCCGGCGCCGATCTGGATCACCATCGGCTGTCTGATCCTGTTCGGCTTCCTGCTGAATAAAACCACCTTCGGCCGCAATACGCTGGCGATCGGCGGCAATGAAGAAGCGGCGCGCCTGGCCGGGGTGCCGGTGGTGCGCACCAAGATCGTGATCTTCGTCCTGTCCGGGCTGGTGTCCGCCGCGGCAGGCATTATTCTGGCGTCGCGCATGACCAGCGGCCAGCCGATGACCTCGATCGGCTATGAGCTGATCGTGATTTCCGCCTGCGTGCTGGGCGGCGTCTCGCTGAAGGGCGGCATCGGCAAGATTTCCTATGTGATTGCCGGGGTGCTGATTCTTGGCACGGTGGAAAACGCCATGAACCTGCTGAATATCTCTCCGTTTGCGCAGTACGTGGTGCGCGGGGCGATCCTGCTGGCGGCGGTGATTTTTGACCGCTATAAGCAGCAGGCTAAACGTACCGCCTAGGACGCGTTATCGCGTTGCCGGCGCGGGGCCGGCAACGCGGCAGGATAACCGAGTATTACGGAGGCCGAATGTACCATCGTATGGCGCAGGAATCTCAGTCGGACCCGCTGTTGCCGGGTTACAGCTTTAACGCCTACCTGGTGGCCGGGCTGACGCCGATTATGGCGGAGGGGCCGTTGGATTTCTTTATCGAGCGACCGGGCGGCATGAAGGGTTATATCCTCAACCTGACCATCAAGGGTCAGGGCAAGGTGTTTGACGGCGAGGAGACGCTGTACTGCAATCCTGGCGATCTGCTGCTGTTTCCGCCGAAGGCGGCGCACCATTACGGCCGTTCGCCGGACAGCGACTGCTGGCACCACCGCTGGGTCTATTTCCGCCCGCGCGCCTACTGGGCCGACTGGCTGGAGTGGCGCAGCAAAAACCACCAGGTCGGGCGGCTGACGCTGCCCGGCGGCCAGCTGCTGCAGGAGTTTGACCGCCTGTTCGCCAGTATCGAGCAGACCCAGCGCTCCGGCCGGCGGCTGGCGGAGGAGATGAGCATGAACCTGCTGGAGCGCCTGCTGCTGCGTGCGATGGAGGAAGACCCGCTCAGTCCGCAGAAGATTATGGATCCGCGGGTGATCGAAGCCTGCCAGTTTATTACCGGCAACCTGGCGGGGGAGCTGCGCATTGAGGAGGTGGCGCGCCACGTTTGCCTGTCGCCGTCGCGGCTGGCGCACCTGTTCCGTGAGCAGGTGGGCATCAATATTCTGCGCTGGCGCGAAGACCAGCGGGTGATCCGCGCCAAACTGCTGCTGCAGACCACCCAGGAGTCGATCGCCGCCATCGGCCGCGTGGTGGGCTATGACGACCAGCTCTACTTTTCACGGGTGTTCCGCAAGCGCGTAGGGGTCAGCCCCAGCGATTTCCGTCGCCGCAGCGTAGAGATTAACTATCCGGCGCAGCGGGGCCGCGAGCGGGCCTGGAACAACCCGGGCGTTGCGGCTGCGGATTAACATTTAATTTACTTCTTGTTCCGTCCGGCATCATGGTGTCAAATCACAGGGTGATAACTGGCCTTGCAGAGGAAACACCATGGCTGAAACTCTTCGCGTTGGGCTGGTGGGCTACGGCTACGCCAGCAAAACCTTTCATGCGCCGCTGATTGCCGGCACGCCGGGCCTGGAACTGGCGGCGGTGGTCAGCAGCGACGCCGGCAAGGTGCACGCCGACTGGCCGGCGCTGCCGGTGGTCAGCGAACCCCAGGCGCTGTTCAACGACCCTACGCTGGATCTGATCGTCATTCCCACCCCGAACGATACCCACTATCCGCTGGCGCAGCAGGCGCTGGCGGCGGGCAAGCACGTGGTGGTGGATAAACCGTTTACCGTGACGTTGTCACAGGCGCGCGCACTGCAGCAACAGGCGCAGCAGCGCGGTCTGCTGCTGTCGGTGTTCCACAACCGCCGCTGGGACAGCGACTTCCTGACGCTGAAAACGCTGCTGCAGGAAGGCTCACTGGGAGAAGTAGTCTACTTTGAATCGCACTTCGACCGGTTTCGGCCGCAGGTGCGCCAGCGCTGGCGCGAACAGGGCGGCGCGGGCAGCGGCATTTGGTACGATCTGGGGCCGCATCTGATCGACCAGGCGCTGCAGCTGTTCGGCAAGCCGCAGACGCTGTTTGTCGATCTGGGCCAGCTGCGGCCGGGTTCGCAGTCGGTCGACTATTTCCACGCGCTGCTGCAGTACGGCAAGCGCCGTGTGGTGCTGCACGCTTCGATGCTGACGGCGGCCGAAGGTCCGCGCTATATCGTGCACGGCACCCAGGGCAGCTACATCAAATATGGCCTGGACCCGCAGGAAGACCGGTTGAAGGCCGGCGACCGCCTGCCGCAGGCCGACTGGGGCTATGATATGCGCGACGGTGTAGTGACGTTGTCACGCGATGACGTGCTGGCGGAGCAGCCGCTGCTGACGCTGCCCGGCAACTATCCGGCCTACTATGCCGCCATCCGCGACGCGATTAACGGCGACGGCGCCAATCCGGTGCCGGCCGCCGAGGCGATCGCGGTGATGGAAATGATTGAGCTGGGGATTGAGTCGGACAAACAGCAGGCCGCACTGCCGGTCAGCTAATCCGCACCTATTTTTTCGTTACGGGCTCAGGCGCTGAGCCCGTTTTTTGGCAAGGAATTTTGATTGATGTCCTGGTTGCAACGTCTGCGTATCGATAAGTTTTTACTGGTTTTGATTTTGGTGGTGGCGGTGGCCTCGCTGTTCCCGTGTGAAGGGGTGTGGCAGGTATTTTTTGAGCGGTTGACCACCGCGGCGATCGCGCTGCTGTTCTTTATGCACGGCGCCAAACTGTCGCGTCAGGCGATTATCGCCGGCATGGGCCACTGGAAGCTGCATCTGGTGGTGTTTCTCAGCACCTTTGCGCTGTTCCCGCTGCTGGGGCTGGCGATGAACCTGCTGGTGCCGAACTTTATGACGCCGACGGTGTACCTCGGCTTCCTGTATCTGTGCGCGCTGCCGGCGACGGTGCAGTCGGCGATCGCCTTCACCTCCGCCGCCGGCGGCAACGTGGCGGCGGCCATCTGCAGCGCGTCGGCCTCCAGCATCCTCGGCGTATTCCTGTCGCCGCTGTTGGTCGGGGCGTTGATGCACACTCAGGGCGGCAATACCGACGTGCTGCACGCCATCGGCGCGATTATCCTGCAGCTGATGGTGCCGTTTGTCATCGGCCATCTGGCGCGTCCGCTGATTGGCAAGTGGATCGACCGGCACCGCAAGCTGATTAACCTCACCGACCGCTCCTCGATTCTGCTGGTGGTGTATACCGCCTTCAGCGCCGCGGTGGTAGAAGGCATCTGGCATAAAATCGACGGCATGTCGCTGTTGACGATCGTGGTGATGTCGCTGGTGCTGCTGACGGTGGTGCTGGTGATCAATACCTACGCAGCGCGCCTGCTGGGCTTTAACACCGCCGATGAGATCACCATCGTGTTCTGCGGTTCGAAAAAGAGCCTGGCGAACGGCATTCCGATGGCGAACGTGCTGTTCCCGGCCGCGGCGGTGGGGGCGATGGTGTTACCGCTGATGATTTTCCACCAGATCCAGCTGATGATCTGTGCGGTGCTGGCGCAGCGCTACGCGCGCAAAACGGCGCGTGAACAGCAGACGACGGCAGAGGCGAAATAAGCGCAACCGGCCGGCGGGGGATTAACGGAACCATGCCGGCCATGTGCGCTGAGCGGCGCGGTGCAGTTCGGCAGCCTGTCGGCGGCAGACCGTCAGCAGCAGTTGCCGCAGCCACTGATGCGCGGGGTCGGCTTTTCTGCGCGGGTGCCACATTTGGGAGACGGTGATCTCCGGCGTGGCGACCGGCAGCCTGAGCCCCTGCAGCCTCTCTCCGCCGCCGCGCATTTTCTGGATAAAAAACGACGCCGGCACCAGCGCCACCAGATCGGACTGGGCGGCGATGGCCAGCGCGGCGGAAAAATCCGGCGTCACGGCGGCGATGCGCCGCGTCAGCCCCTGTTCGGCCAGCGCCTTATCCACCGGGCCAGTACGCTTTCCCTGCCGCGAGGCGATCACGTGCTGACAGGCGGCGTAGCGCTCGGGCGTGACGGGCGTCTGTGCGGCCAGCGGATGTCCCTGCCTGACGGCGACAATAAAACGATCCCGGAACAGCGTCTGCAGATGAATCTCCGGCCCCATACCGTGTAATACCCCGACCTCAATATCAATATCGTCCTCGCGCAGCGAGCGCGGGCTTTTCTCCGGTTTCGGCACAAAGCTCAGACACACCTCCGGCGCCGCCTGCGCCGCCGCCGTCACCAGCGCGGCGCCGAACGTTTCGACAAACCCTTCGTTAGTCTGCAGACGGAACGTTTGCCGCAGCGTCTGCAGATCCAGCCCCGAGGCCGCGGGCAGCAGCAGGGCGCGCGCCTCGGCCAGCGTCTGCCGGGCGCGATCGCGGATCTGTTCGGCGTGCGGGGTCAGCACCATACTGCGTCCGGCTCTGACCAGCAGCGGGTCGCCGGTCACCTGGCGCAGGCGGCTGAGGGTCCGGCTCATCGCCGAGGCGCTCAGCCCCAGGCGGCGCGCCGCGCCGGCGACGCTGCCTTCGGCCAGCAGCGCATCGAGGGCGGCCAGTAGGTTAAAGTCCGGGTCGTTCATGATGGCTCCCTGATTTGGCATGGCGTCTGCTGCACTTTATCAATGCAAATGCTGCGTCTTCCGCCTTATATCATGGAAGCTTATATTGCCTGAACAGTTTTTAGCTACGACAACGACAGAGGTGAACGATGACGGACAACACACACCACGGCAGCCTATTGATCGTCGGCGCATCACGCGGCCTGGGCCACGCCATGGCGCAGGAATTTCTCCGCCATGGCTGGCAGGTGACCGGCACCGTGCGCGGTGACAACACGCCGCTGCACCAGCTGGCTTGGGAGTATGGCAAGCGCCTGCAGCTGGAGCGGTTGGATATCTGCGAAGAGACGCAGTTGGACGCCTTACGGCAGCGCCTGGCGGGCCGACGCTTCGATATGCTGTTTGTGAATGCGGGCATCACCAACCGCGATCCCACCCAGACGATTGGCGAGGTGAGCACGCAGGAATTTATGCAGGTGATGCTGACCAATGCGCTAGCGCCGATGCGCGTCATTGAGCGGTTGGCTGAACGGGTGGCGGACGACGGCCTGATTGGCGTGATGTCCTCCGGCCAGGGCAGCGTGGCCAACAACCATACGGGGCAGCGTGAACTGTATCGCGGGAGCAAGGCGGCGCTGAATATGTTTATGCGCAGCTTTGCCGCCCGCCAGCACGGCGGAGCCCGCGCGCTGGTCACCATGGCGCCGGGATGGATCAATACGGAACTGGGCGGTGCGGACGCGCCCTTGACGATTGAGCAGACGATTCCGCAGCTGGTCAGAGTGCTGCTGGCCAAACGGGAGCGGCCGGGGCTGGAATACCTGGACTACCTCGGGCGAACCGTGCCGTGGTAAAGGCAGCAGCGGCAGGACGCCGCTGCTGCGCTGAACCGGCTCAGCCGGCCACTTTGGCGCGCAGCGCCTGTTTTTCCTGCTCGCTGAGAAACGCCATGGTCAGGCCGTTTTCCTGCGCGCGGCGCATATCTTCCGGCGTCAGTCCCGCCTGCGGCGCGGCCACGCGGTATTCATGTTCAATCTCGATGCCCTGTACGGCGGGATCGTCGGTATTGATGGAGGCCGTCACGCCGTGGCGCAGGAAGGTTGCCAGCGGATGCTGCGCCAGCGCCGCGACGGTGCTGGTCTGGATATTGGAGGTCAGGCAGGACTCAATGCCGATGCCGTGCTCGGCGAGATAATCCATCAGCGCCGGATCCTCCACCGCTTTCACCCCGTGGCCGATACGTTCGGCGCCCAGCTCGCGAATCGCCTGCCAGATGCTTTCCGGCCCGGCGGCTTCGCCGGCGTGAACGGTAATGCGCAGCCCGGCGTCGCGCGCGCGGTTAAAGTGGGACAGGAACAGGCTGCCGGGGAAGCCCAGCTCGTCGCCGGCCAGATCCAGCGCGGTAATCGCCTCGCGGTGCGCCAGCAGGCCTTCCAGCTCTTGCAGACAGGCGGCTTCGCCGAAGGTGCGGCTCATAATGCCGATCAGGCGGATATCGATATCATGGTCGCGACAGCCGGCACGGATGCCGTCGGCTACCGCTTCAACCACGCCGGCCACCGGCAGCTGGTGCTGCAGCGCCATATAGTAGGGAGAAAAACGCAGTTCGGCGTAGTGCAGGCCGGCGTTGACCGCATCCTCGACGTTTTCATAGGCGACGCGGCGACAGGCGTCCAGTGAGCCAAGTACCGCCACGCCCCAGTCCAGTTTCTGCAGGAAGCTGACCAGGTCCGGTTCGGTATGGGTGATTTGCACGTGCGGGCGCAGGCTCTCCAGATCGTTCGCCGGCAGGTCGAGGTTGAACTGGCGGCCCAGCTCGAGAATGGTTTGCGCACGGATGTTGCCGTCAAGATGGCGGTGGATATCGGTAAGCGGCAGGCGTGGATCAATCATGTTGTGCACTCGCTGATGAAGGTAGGAAAAGTGCATATCAGTATAAAAACAATTTGATGAAAATAGCCATGCTGTTACATAAAAAAGTGATATAAATCACATTAATCCGCAATGACGGCCTGTTTCCCCGTTGCGACAGGCATGCCGTCAGGCCTTAATCACGCTGACGCCCGCCTGTTGCAGCGGAGAGATCAGCGCCTGATCGGTGTCGCGCTCGACAATAATGGACTGCGCCAGCGTAATATCGCCGATGGCGTATTGTGAGGCGGCGTTGAGCTTGGCGGCAGAAGCCAGCACCACGGTTTCCGCCGCGCGCGCCGCCAGGGCGCGTTTGATATAGGCTTCTTCCAGATCGCCGGTGCTGAGACCGGCGCTGGGGTGGACGCCGGTCACGCCCATAAAGTACAGGTCGGCGCGGATATGCGACATTGCCTCCACCGCGGCCGCGCCCACGGTAACGATCGAATGCTTGTACAGCCGGCCGCCGATCAGGATCACCTCGATCTGCGGGTGATCCACCAGCCCGACCGCCACGCTGGGGCTGTGGGTGACAATGGTGGCCTGCAAGGATAGCGGCAGCTGCTTCACCAGTTCGGCCGAGGTGGTGCCGCCGTCCACGATCGCCACCTGGCCCGGTAAAATCATGGCGGCGGCGGCGCGGGCAATGGCGCGTTTGGCGCCGGATTCCTGCTGGTTGCGCTCGGCAAACGGGGCGATGGCGGGAGAGACCGGCAGCGCACCGCCGTGTACGCGCTGGAGCAAACCTTCGCTGTCCAGTTCGCGCAGGTCGCGGCGGATGGTGTCTTCCGACAGCTCGAACATCTCGCTTAACTGTTTGGCCAATACCTGGCCTTCACGGGCGAGTTTCTCCAGGATAAGTTTTTTGCGCTGGCTGGTCAGCATAGGTTCCCATCAATTCTTTGTCTGCACGAATGATCTTGATCATACACGAAACTGCACGCTAGTATCAATGCAGGCCCTCAACCCTTTTGGAGCAGACAAGATGATCCCGACCAAAGATCGCGTACGTATGGTGGCAACCCAGGTGCTGTCCGATGATTGGTACGTGTTGAAAAAGAACACCTTTGATTTTCTGCGTCGTGACGGAAGCTGGCAGCGGCAGAGCCGTGAAACCTACGATCGGGGCGACGGCGCGGTGATTTTACTGGTAAACCGGACGGCGCAGACGGTGATCCTGACGCGCCAGTTTCGCTTTCCGGTATTCGTCAACGGCCACGACGGTATGCTGATTGAAGCGGCGGCCGGGCTGTTGGATAACGCATCCCCGGAACAGCGTATTCGTGCAGAGGCGGAAGAGGAAACCGGCTATTTCGTGCAAAACGTGCAAAAAGTCTTCGAGGCCTATATGAGCCCCGGCTCGGTCACCGAAAAGCTGTATTTCTTTATCGGCGAGTATGATGCTGCGGCGCGCGTGCATCAGGGCGGCGGCCTTGAGGAAGAAGGCGAAGATGTGGAAGTGCTGGAGATGCCGTTGCGCGATGCGCTGCAGGCCATCCGGCAGGGGACGATTGTTGATGCCAAGACCATCATGCTGTTGCAGTTTATCGCACTGAATCCGGATTGGGGGACGCGCTGATGAAGGCACAACAGATCCTGATTGCCGGGCCTTATCGCAGCGGCACCAACGGCGACGCGGCGCGCATCGCCGCCAACCTGCAGCGTCTGGAGCAGGCGGCGTTGGCGGTTTATCAGCGCGGACATGTGCCGGTGATCGGCGAATGGCTGTCGCTGCCGCTGGCCGCCGCCGCCGGTTCACGGCAGGTGGGGGATGAGATCGGCGAAGCTTACCTGTATCCGGTTGCGCACCGTTTAATTGCCCAGTGCCAGGGTATCTATCGGATCGACGGCGCTTCGCAAGGGGCGGATAAGGATGTGGAAGTGGCCGAGGCGTTAGGACTGACGGTTTACCGCCGGCTGGCGGAGATCCCCGTGGTGGCTTAACCGCTCACGGCGGGCGTTGGCCCGCCGCGGCGCGTCAGGCCTGCGTACTAACAAACCGCAGGCCGGCGATCAGCCGGTTCATGCCGTCCTCCAGCTTGCTGCGCGGGCAGCCGACGTTGAGCCGGACAAAGCCGCGCCCCTCTTCGCCGTAGGTAAAACCGGGCATGATCGCCACCTTTTCCCGTTCGATCAGCGCCTGTTGCAGCTCATGGTCGTCAATATTTAACGGACGCAGATCGATCCACGCCAGATAGGTGGCCTGCGGCGGCTGCCACGCCAGCTGCGGAAAGGCCTGATTGAGCCGCTCGGCGACGTAGCGCAGGTTGTCCTGCAGATAGCCGCGCAGGGCGTCCAGCCAGGGGGCGCCGTGGCGGTAAGCGGCGATATGCGCCACGATGGCCAGCACCGCCGGGGAGGAGAGCCCGTCGCGGCCTTTGAGCTGCTGCAGATAGGCGTCGCGCGACGCGGCATCGCTGATAAAGCCGTAGGCGCCGGTCAGCGCCGGAATATTGAAGCTTTTTGAAGCGGAGGTCAGCAGCGCCCACGGCGTGGCGGCCACCTGGCTCCACGGCAGGTGACGTTGCTCGCCCCAGGTCATATCCATATGGATCTCGTCGCTGATGACCCGCACCTGATGGCGTTCGCACAGCGTCGCCATCTGCTGCAGTTCTTCGGCGCTCCACACTTTACCGGTCGGGTTGTGCGGGCTGCACAGCAGCAGGATCTTGCTTTGCGGCCGGGCCAGCAGCGCCTCCAGATGGGCCATGTCGCAGCGCCACTGGTCACCGACCTTTTGCAGCGGGCAGGCCAGCAGTTGGCGCTGATTGCCGAGCACCGCCTTGTAAAAGGCGTCGTAGGCGGGGGTATGGGTGACGACATATTCCCCCGGCGCCGACCACTGGCGGATCAGCTGGGAAACCATATAAATCACCGATGGCCCGTACACGGCGCCGGCGGTGTCGATCGCCGTATTGAAGCGTTGCTGATACCAGTGACGCAGCGCGCCGAGGAAATCTTCATGCTGCCAGCGGCTGTAGCCCAGTACGCCGTGCTGCAGCCGCTGCTGCAGCGCATCCAGAATACAGGGCGCAGTGGCGAAATCCATATCCGAGATGGTGAACGGCAGCAGGTCGGCGCTGCCGAAGCGGTCGGCGATGTAGTCCCACTGGGTGCACCAGGTGCCGTGGCGGTCGATCGGGGTGGAAAAATCAAACATGGGTGGCTCCAGACAGTTCCGTGGCAGGCCGGCTTGCTGCTATTAATGAGTCTAATTCATCTTTGACCGACTGCACCTGCGGGCCGATCACCACCTGCAGGCTGTGCGCATTGAGCCGCACCACGCCGATGGAGCGATGCTCTTTCAGCGCCGCGTCGTTCACCTTGTCGATATCCGCCACCGACAGGCGCAGGCGGGTAATGCAGTTGTCCAGCGAGACGATATTGCCGGCGCCGCCCAGCGCGGCGAGGATGGCCGGGGCGTTATAGCCCGACTGACCAACCGTCCCGGCCGGCGCGTGTGCGCTGCTGCCGGCGGCGGCGTCGCTGTCGCGGCCCGGCGTCTTGATGTTGAAGCGCAGGATCGCAAAGCGGAAAATGGCGTAGTAGGCGGCGAACCAGACGGCGGCTACCAGCGGCACCAGATACCACTTGGTGGCGGTGCCGTGCAGAATGCCGAACACCACAAAATCGATGATATTGCCGTCGGTATTACCGATGGTGACCCCCAGCAGCGCCATCACGGTAAAGCCGAGGCCGGTGAGGATCGCGTGGATCAGGTACAGGAACGGCGCGACGAACAGGAACAGAAACTCGATCGGCTCGGTGGTGCCGCCCACCACGCAGGCGACCACGCCGGAGATCAGCAGCCCTTTGATCTTGTGGCGGTTCTCCGGCCGGGCGCAGTGGTACATCGCAAGCGCGGCGCCCGGCAGCCCGCCGAGGAAGGCCGGCATTTTGCCCTGCGACAGGAAGCGGGTGGCGCTTTCCGCAAAGCCTTGGGTGGTCGGACAGGAGAGCTGGGCCTGGAAAATGGTCAGCGCGCCGCTGACGCTGTGGCCGCACACGTCCAGCGTGCCGCCGGCGTCGGTAAAGCGGATCAGCGCCACCAGAATATGATGCAGGCCGAAGGGCAGCAGCAGACGTTCGCCGCTGCCGAAGATCATCGGGCCAAAGGCGCCCGCGCCGTTGATCACCCAGCCCAGGCCGTTGATGCCGGCGGCGAACCAGGGCCAGATCAGCGGCACCACCAGCCCGCAGACGCCGAGCGTCAGGGTGGTGATAATCGGCACAAAGCGCGTGCCGCCGAAGAACGCCAGCGCATCCGGCAGGCGGATGGTATGAAAACGCTCATGCAGCAGATAGACAATAATGCCGACCAGCACCGCGCCGAGAATGCCGGTATCAATCGACTGAATGCCGAGCACGTTCTGGATATTGTGGGCCTTGAGCACCAGCGGGTCGCTGCTGGGCAGTACGCCGCTGGCGGTCAGATAGAAATTGGTGGCCAGATTGAGCACCGCGAAGCCGACAAAGCCGGAGAAGGCGGCCACGCCTTTGTTATCCCGCGCCATGCCGAGCGGAATGGCGATGGCGAACATCACCGGCAGGAAGCTGAAGGCGAAAGAACCCACCTTGCTCATCCAGGTGAACAGCAGCTGACAGGCGGGATGGCCGAGGAACGGCAGCAGGGTGATGACGTCGCGGCTGCTGAGCGAACTGCCGATGCCGAGCATAATGCCGCAAAACGACAGCAGCGCGACGGGCAGCATAAAGGTTTTGCCCAGGCTCTGGAAAAACTCCCAGAGGGTGATTTTGGGTTTTTGGCTTGCGGACATTACCGGTGACTCCTGGCGAGTGAAGATGAGCAGGCAAAGCGCGCCCGCCTAAGGTAAAAATAAGATAAAACGTTTTACCTATTAAAAATGCGCCGTTTATCACAATTAAACGGTGAACTTTTCACCACTATGCGCCTGGCCGGTAAATCGTTTTACTGCATCGGGCGAATGGGTATACATTGACTGCCATGGCTATTGTTTGCTGAGGCTGACACCATCAAAAAAATCACCATCACCGATGTCGCGCAGCACGCCGCCGTTTCCGTCAGCACGGTTTCGCTGGTGCTGAGCGGCAAAGGACGTATTTCTTCGGCGACCGTGGCGCGGGTGCATCAGGCGATTGAACAACTGGGCTATGTGCGCAACCGCCAGGCGGCGACCCTGCGCGGCGCGGCCTCCGGCGTGATTGGCCTGATCCTGCGCGATATCGGCGATCCCTTTTATGCGGAGATGACCGCCGGCCTGAGCGAAGCGCTGGAAGCGCAGGGCAAGGTATTGTTCCTGACGCAAAGCGGGCGCGACGGCGCCGGGCTGATGCGCTGCTTTGACACCCTGCTGACGCACGGCGTCGATGGGCTGGTGTTGGCGGGCGGCGCGCGCGTCGCCGACGATCTGCAGGCGCAGGCGGCCGAGCAGGGCGTGCCGCTGGTGTGCGCCGCGCGCTCCGGCGGCGTGGCGGAGGTGGACGTAGTGCGGCCGGATAATATGCAGGCGGCGCAGATTGCCACCGAGTTTCTGATTAAGCGCGGCCACCGGCAGATTGCCTATCTGGGCGGGCGCAGCGACTCGCTGACCCGCGCCGAACGGCTGGGCGGCTTTTGCGCCACGCTGGTGCAGTACGGCTTGCCCTTCCGCAGCGAGTGGATAATCGAATGTGAGAGTCAGCAGCAGGCGGCGGCGCTGGCCGCTGAAAACCTGCTGCGGCAGCATCCCAATATCAGCGCCATGGTCTGTGACAAAGCCGCGGTGGCGCTGGGCGCCTATTTCGGCATTATCCGCAGCGGGCGCGGGATCGGTTCGGACGGTATCGACAGTTTTCTCAGCCAGCAGGTGGCGCTGATCGGCTTTGGCGACGCGCCGGAGGCGGCATTGAGCGAACCGCCGCTGACGCTGGTATCCACCTCGGCGCGTGAGGTCGGGCGTAACGCCGCCGCCCGTCTGCTGCAGCGGATTGAATCCCCCGATCTGCCGCCGCAGGATGTGATCCTGGCGGCGAAACTGATAGAGCGGGCGTCGGCGTAGCGGCCGCATAGCGTGCGGAGGAAAACGCGAACCGAGCTGTTATTCGCTACACTTTTCATTTTGACAATATTGGCAGTTGAATGTGCTCCGAAACGGGTGCCGATTGTCAACCGCTGCCAGTATCAATCTATTGATAAAATGAAAAGGAGAACCGATGAGGTTATGTTTGGCGTTTTTTTCGTTTTTTGCATTTTTCCCGGCGCTTGCGGATGAAGTGACTATTCAATCACAACGCCCGGACGATTTTGTCAATGTAGAAAGGCTAATACCCCAAATTCAGACCGATATACGGTATTTCTCTGCAAACAACTTTGTTGGAAGACGAGTAGAAGGCTATCAGGAGCCCGTATGTTTATTGACAAAAAAAACGGCGCTGGCGCTGAAAAGCGTCGTTGCATCACTGATATCCAGAGGGTTAACCATAAAGGTTTATGATTGCTACCGCCCGCAAGAAGCAGTGAATGATTTTGTCGAATGGGCCAAAGTGCTAAAAGACACAAAAATGCGTACGGAATTCTATCCCTCGGTGGATAAAGCACGCCTGTTTACCGATGGCTACATCGCTGCGCGATCCGGACATAGCCGGGGTAGCACGCTTGATTTAACCATTATTCCCCTTGGCAGTAAGATCCCGGCAGAAGATACAAAACGCACGCTGGAGAACTGTACCAAACCAAAATTACAACGCTCTCCTGATAACAGCCTGGATTTTGGCACGGGTTTCGATTGCTTCAGCCCGGTATCCCATCCTGATTATCTGGCCATATCTGCACAGGCCAGAGCAAATAGGCTATTACTACAGTTATTGATGGAGCATGCGGGCTTTAAACCACTTGATACTGAGTGGTGGCATTTTACTTTGATTGAAGAGCCTTACCCGAACACATATTTCGACTTCCCAGTCAAAAATCAATAGAGAATGATGACGGCGGAGAGACAAGAAAATGAGGCAAGTTTTATTATTACTTAGCCTCAGTCACAAACGTTGATTTCCGGCTGGAAAAGACAACAGCGAATCAGCTATCGGCCGTTTACCCTCAACGGGTAATCGCGCTTCTCACGCAGAAAATCGATAAATACCCGCAGCCGAGGGGGAATATAGCGGTTGGCTGGGAAATAGAGAAAGAAGCCGGCCGCTTCGCTGGCATGATCCGCCATGACTTCCACCAGCTGTCCGTTCGCCAGTTCCTGCGCTACCGTCGCGTGAAAACGCTGTGCGATCCCCAGCCCGGCCAGCGCCGCATCTTTTAACAGCCGATCCTCAGTGAAGATCAGGCTGCCGGTTACCTCCAGCGCCTGATGCGCGCCGCGATGCGTCAGAAACCAGGGCTCCAGTTTACCACTGCCGGGAAAGCGATAGCGCAGGCAGTTATGCTCGCGCAGCTGTTCCGGCCGTTGCGGGGTGCCGTGCGCAGCCAAATAGCCCGGCGCGGCAATCAGCACGCGCCGCTGTCCGCGGTCAAGCGGGACGGCGATCATCTCTTTTTGCAGCATGGCGTGCATGCGGATGCCGGCATCAAAATTGTTCGGCACCAGTTCCGCAAAGCGATCGTCGGTGCACAGCTCCAGCTGTATGTCGGGGTAACGCGCCTGAAACTCGCCGAGCAGCGGCATCACCAGCAGCGATGCGGCCAACTGCGGCAGCGTGATGCGCAACTGGCCGCTCGGCGTTGCCTGACGCGCCTGTAGGTCGTCGGCCGCGATGCCGATATCGCGCATCGCCGGCGCCACGCCGTGGTAAAAACGCTGGCCTTCCTCGCTCAGCCTGACCGAACGGCTGGTGCGGTTAAACAAACGCACGCCCAGGCGGCTTTCCAACGCCTGAATATTTTGCGATACCGCCGGCGGCGTGACCCCCAGCTGGTTGGCGGCCCGGGTAAAACTGCCGAGGCGGGCGACGGCCTCAAAGAAGGGCAGCAAATGCAGGATCGCGCTCATCAATCATTAACCTGTGCTTTATGATGCATTAAATTTTAGCGTATTTAATTTTATGTTGAACGCCCTAGACTGGATTTCTCATCCATTCAGGAGCTTTTTTCATGGCGGGTAATAATCAGGCGGTTATCCAACAGTTACAGCAGGTCAACCAACGGGCCGTGGCGCAGGGCAGGATTGTCGGCAGCGTGGTGCTGGTGGCGCAGCATGGCAAAACGATCGCCGCGCTGGCCTGCGGCGAGGCCGATCGTGAACGGCGACGGCCGATGCGGCGCGATGCGCTGTTCCGTCTGGCGTCGGTGTCTAAACCGTTTATCACGCTGGCGGCGCTGCGGATGGTCGAGCAGGGCAAGCTGACGCTGGACGATGCGGTGAGCCGCTGGCTGCCGTGGTTCAGTCCGGCGCTCGGCAACGGTGAGAGGCCGGTTATTCTTATCCGTCATCTGCTGACGCACACCGCCGGGCTGGATTACCGCTTTAAACAGCCGGCGGACGGGCCGTATCATCAGCGGGCGGTGATGGACGGGCTGGAGTTGTCGACGCTGACGCTGGAGCAGAACCTGCGGCGGCTGGCGGATGTGCCGTTAGCGGCGGAACCGGGCAGCCGGTTCAGCTATTCGCTGTCGATTGACCTGCTGGGCGCGGTGCTGGAGCAGGCGGCAGAGATGCCGCTGCCGCAGCTGTTCAACCACTGGGTGGCGCAGCCGCTTGGTCTGGAGGACAGCGGGTTTGTCGCCCGCGACGCCGGGCGGCTGACGGGAGCCTACTACAATACCGACGCCGGTCCGGCGGTGATGCAGGATGGCTTGCGCGTGGCCCTGCCGCCCGAATTCGGCTTTGATGTCGAATTTGCGCCGTCGCGTGCGCTGGATGCGGCGGCGTACCCGTCGGCGGGCGCCGGCATGGTCGGTTCGGCGGATGATGTACTCAGGCTGGTGGAAACCTTGCGCGCCGGCGGCAACGGCCTGCTGCAGCCGGCGACGGTGGCGCTGCTGCAGCGGCCGCACGTCAGCGCGGCGGAGGAAGTGCAGGGGCCGGGCTGGGGATTTGGCTTTGGCGGCGCGCTGTTGACGGATGCGGAACTGGCGTCGACGCCGCAGCATAACGGCACCTTGCAGTGGGGCGGCGTTTACGGACACAGCTGGTTCTGCGACCCGCAGGCGGGGCTTAGCGTGGTGGCATTGACCAATACGGCGTTTGAAGGCATGTGCGGCGCGTACCCGCAGGAAGTGCGCGATGCGGTGTATGCCGGCCTGGCGAGGTAAATAAAAAAGGGGGCTGAACAGCCCCCTTGGTGTGATTATTGTGCCGGAGCCGGAGCCGGAGCCGGAGCCGGAGCCGGAGCCGGAGCCGGAGCCGGAACTGGCATTGGCGCCGGCGGCACGCCCTGTTCCGGGCCGGCCAGCAGGCCGAACATGCCGAGGAATTCCTGCAGCGACATCTTGTTGCCGTTCAGCTCCACCTGGTTATCGGCATAGTGGAAGCGGGAAGCAATCACGTCGTCCTTCAGCGTGGCCAGCTTAAACATCTGCCCCATGGCCGCCAGACCCTGCACCTGCTGCTGCGCCAGTTTCTGCGCTTCTTCGGCGTTATAGCCCTGCAGTTTGGCGGTTTGCGCGGTGGCTTCCGTCGCCATCGGCACCGGAATGTTCAGGCTGGCGTCGATCTTCTTCACCGCACGCGCCAGCAGCAGATCGGCCGGTTCCTGCGCAGCGGCGTCTTTCGCCGGATCAACCAGGTCCAGGTTCAGCGTAAAGGTGCTTTCACCTTTGCTGTTTTTCCAGCTCAGCGGCGCGATGTTGATGGTCGGGTTGCCTTTCAGCAGCAGCGGCAGGTTCTGCATCACGATGGCGCTGGCCTGCTCCTGATAGGCTTCCGGCGGCAGAGACTGGCTCTGCTGCAGCAGGGCGGTCATCTGCTGGTTGTAGCGGTCGGCGAACTCTTTCAGCGATTTACCGTCCAGCTTGTCGATTTTCATCGTCAGCTTGCCGGAGCCGAAGTCGGCGCCCTGCAGCTTCAGCGCATCCATGGTGTAGTCGATCTGGCCGTTCAGGTTACCGTCCTGCTCGCCAAATTTGCTCGCCAGATTGAAGCCGTCCAGCGTCAGCGCCTCTTTGTTATCGACCGTGACTTTCAGCTGCTTGATGTTCAGCGCCTGATCGCCCAGGCTCAGGTCGAACTGGCCGTTGCGGGTGTCGGTTTTCAGCGTCATGCCCTGCAGGGTGATCTGTTCGGTCTGGCCGAACTCGGTGCGGCCGGACAGCGTGGCGCTGTCGCTGCTGCCTTCCACCTGCACCGCCTTCAGATCGCGGGCGACGTCAATGGTCAGGTCGGCGCCGGCGAAGTTCAGCGTGTTGCCGTCTTTCTGATAGTCCAGCGGCAGCACGTTGAGCGCGGTGGAGGTATCGCCGTTATAGGCGATGCGTGAATCGGCGATAAACGGCGATTTACCTTTGGCGATCTCGAACAGCGTTTTCACCGCCGGCGTATTGGCCAGCTCGGTGCGCACCGACGCCATGCTCGGGATCAGGTTCAGGCGCTTAAGCTGGGCGAACGGGAAGGGACCGTGGTCGATCACTTCCTGCAGCACCACCTCTTCACCCGGCTGCAGCGCCGCTTGTTCGCCGCTGGCGGTGCCGTCCGGACGGATGACAAAGCGCAGATGGCTGCTGAACAGGCCGCGCTGATAATCTTCATAGCTCAGTTTGATGCCGGCCTGCGGCAGGTAGCTCTCCAGCTGGCTGTTGGTGCTGTTCACCACTTCGCCCATGCGCTGCTCAATGAGTTTGCCGGTGTACCATGAAGCCCCGGTCCATGCTGCGCCAAGAATCGCAATAACGCCGACGGCGACGACTGACTTTTTCATCGTTCTCTCATCCTGTTGTAAAGGGTTTGGCATTCCTGTGGCGCTTAACGCTGCGCGTAAGCGGTGGCTGCACGGTCGCAAGGGCGAACAGGGCCAACAAAAAAACGCCCGCAGGCGTTTAATTGTGAAGGCATGCGCCCGCTTTTAGCAACCCATTTGCTGAAATTTACCAAATGGTTACGGCAAAAGGTTATAAACCCGCGCGATGCGGCCGCTGCCGCTGACGCTCACCGGCGACTCGCAGGCGGGGATAAAGCAGGATTCGCCCGGCTGCAGCCGCAGCTGCCGATCCTGTCGTTCCAGGACGGCTTCGCCGTCCACGCAGAACACGATGGCCGCGCTCTGCTGCGCCAGCTGCTGCGGCGCGGCGGACAGCGCATGCAGCGAAAAGGCGAAATCGTCTACCGGGATCGGGAAGAACAATTCGTCGCCGCGCGGCTCCGGCCGGGTCAGCAGCGCGTCGGCGGACTGCGGGCGGAACTGCAGGTTGGCCAGCAGCTCCGGGATATCGATAAACTTAGGCGTCAGGCCGGCGCGCAGCACATTATCCGAGTTGGCCATGACCTCCAGCGCCACCCCTTGCAGATAGGCGTGCGGCGTTTCCGCGTACAGGAACATCGCTTCGCCCGGCGCCAGCTGCACCACGTTCAACAACAGCGGTGAGAACAGGCCGTTATCGTCCGGGTAAAAACCGGCGATAAAGCGGATAGTGTTCCAGGGTTCGCCCTGCTGATTGTTGAGCGCCGCTTTCAGCACGCCCAGCGCCCGGGCTTTTTGTTCACCCTGCATGCTGAGCAGGCCGGCGAACAGCTGGGCCAGGCGTTCGACGCTCGGCTGCTGCAGGAAGGCGGCAATATCATGGTGGGCGGCGGCGACGGGCTGCAGCAGGGCGGCGATATCGTCCAGCTGACGGAAACCGTTCATCGCCAGGAACGGCGTCAGGGCAAACACCAGCTCCGGCTTATGGTTCGGATCCTTGTAGTTGCGCTCGGCGGCATCCAGAGGGATGCCGGCAGCGTTCTCTTTGGCAAAGCCGGCTTCCGCGGCGGATTTGCTGGGGTGAACCTGGATCGACAGCGGTTGATCGGCGCACAGCACCTTAAACAGGAACGGCAGCTCGCCAAAGCGCTCGGCAACCTGGCGCCCCAACTGCTGCTGCGGGTTTTCATCAATGACGTCACGCAATGAACGCAGCGCGCCCGCGGCATCCGTTACCTGCGAGCTGCTTTTAGGGTGCGCGCCCATCCACAGTTCCGCCATCGGTTTTCCCTGCGGATTGGCGATGCCGTACAGTTTGGTCAGCGCGTCGTGGCTGCCCCAGGCGTAGTGTTGTACCGCATTGGTCATTTTTTGCATGATGACTCCCTGAGTAAGAAATAAATTGCCGCAAGTAAACAACGCCGTTCGAGGGCTTGCAAGCGGATAAGTCACAAAGCTGGCCGACATCATTCGCCAAATGCGAATAATTATTATATCGCTATACTGGAGTGGTGAGTTTTTAGGCGATGCACAAAGGAGAGAAGGTAATGGCAGTCATGCGTAGTGAAAAAGACTCGATGGGGGCGATTGAGGTTCCGGCCGATCGCCTGTGGGGCGCCCAGACCCAGCGCTCGCTGGAACATTTCCATATATCGACGGAAAAAATGCCGACCGCGTTGATCCACGCGCTGGCGCTGACCAAGCGCGCCGCCGCCGAAGTTAACCGGCAGCTCGGCCTGCTGGCGGACGACCGCGCCGCGGCGATTATTCAGGCGGCGGACGAAGTGCTGGCGGGGCAGCATCCCGATGAATTCCCGCTCTCCATCTGGCAGACCGGCTCCGGCACCCAGACCAATATGAATATGAACGAGGTACTGGCGAACCGCGCCAGCGAACTGCTGGGCGGCGAGCGCGGCGAGGGGCGCCGGGTGCATCCCAATGACGACGTCAATAAAAGCCAAAGCTCCAACGACGTATTTCCCACCGCGATGCACGTCGCCGCCGTGATTGCGCTGCGCCAGCAGCTGATCCCGGCGCTGCAGACGCTGCAGCGCACGCTGAACGATAAGGCCGAAGCGTTTCACGACATCGTTAAAATCGGCCGCACCCACCTGCAGGACGCCACGCCGCTGACGCTGGGGCAGGAGATCTCCGGCTGGGCGGCGATGCTGGCGCACAGTCTGCGGCATATTGAAGCCAGCGTGCCGCATATCGCCGAACTGGCGCTGGGAGGCACCGCCGTCGGCACCGGGCTGAACACCCATCCGGAATATGCGGTGCGGGTTGCCAAAGCGTTGGCGGAGCTGACCGGCGAACCGTTCGTCACCGCACCGAACAAGTTTGAGGCGCTGGCCACCTGCGACGCGCTGGTGCAGGGGCACGGCGCGCTGAAGGGGCTGGCGGCCTCGCTGATGAAAATCGCCAATGACGTGCGCTGGCTGGCCTCCGGCCCGCGCTGCGGCATCGGCGAGATCGCCATCCCGGAGAACGAACCGGGCAGCTCGATTATGCCGGGAAAGGTCAACCCCACGCAGTGCGAGGCGATGACCATGCTGTGCGCGCAGGTGCTGGGCAATGATGTGGCGCTGAATATCGGCGGCGCATCGGGGAACTTTGAGCTGAACGTCTTCCGTCCGCTGGTGATCCACAACTATCTGCAGTCGATCCGCCTGCTGGCCGACGGCATGAATGGTTTCAATACCTACTGCGCTGCCGGCATCGAGCCGAACCGCGAGCGCATCGCACAGCTGCTGAACGAATCGCTGATGCTGGTGACCGCGCTGAATACCCATATCGGCTACGACAAGGCGGCGGAAATCGCCAAAACGGCCCACAAGGAGGGACTGACGCTGCAGGCCGCGGCGCTGAAGCTGGGCTACGTGACGGAGCAGCAGTTCGGCCAGTGGGTGCGGCCGGAAAATATGGTCGGCAGTATGAAGCCGTAGTCATTGTTGAATTGTTAAATAGTGGCTCGTTGTGAGAGTAGAACACCATTTACATTGTATGGAGGTTTAATCATTGTCGGGAGGAATCCCGTAGAGTTTTTATCAAACTCTACGGGATTATTGTAGTATTAACTACCTCGATTGGCCATGGCCGAAGAACTAGAGATAAAACCTCCTACACAGGTACCTGCTCCAGTTGGTGTCGGGTTACTTGGGCCATAAAACCCACCGGGGAAAGAACAACTAAAACCCAAAGCTCCCATGACACCTACATAAATCTCACCGGCACCTGTTTCCCATTGTCCAGTTCCACCATTACCACCAAATATTGAGAGTAACCCAACATCGTTAGTAATGTCTCTTAAAATCACCTCATGTTCTTTTTTCATTACAAAACTCCTTTATCTTTTTTATGACCGGGTTAACATTATTAGTAATATACTCCATCATGCTTAGGTAAATGATATCCTCCTTGTTAAAACCGTTAGTGTAAAATTGGAATCGAAGTCCGGGCGTGCAGACTAATATGTCTGCTCCTTGATTAATTAATTTTTCGATATTTGATTCAGTGTTGTCAATATCCACACTCCAATCTATATTTTTTATCTTTAATTCTTTTTGCAAGCATGAAACATATGTTTCCTCTTTGTAAAATCCAAATAGCCCCCCTCCCATACCGTGAAAAGGGGAGCGGCCAAGGATTTGTGATGGCTTTGAAATCAAATAAATCTTCCCAATGCTCAATTTTCTACCTCCCATTATTCCTGATGTTTTGCATTTAGAGAATATAGGTGAGTTAATTCAGATGAAAACCCACTCCTTTGAACGCTTTCCAATAATTCTTTTGCCTGAGTTAATAACCCAACTTCATAAAGGTAAAATGATAGGGCTGCATCAATATGCAGTCCCTCTGAATTTATCATTCCATCATGGTATTGCTTTCTATTCTTTTTGAAAGAAAAAATATCATTTATTCTTTTTTTTGCCTTGATCTTCCATTTAAAAATATCATAAATCAATTCGTAGTAAAATGAATTGCTATTGAAAGGGATCAATTCGCTCATAATATTTATTATATTGTGAAAATCTGAATCCCCGCACATTGATTTTAACTTTGCTCTTGCCATTAAGTCTAGTATTCCGAATGTGTAAAGATCATTTCTTATATTCTTTGTGCTTATTTTGTTTTTTTTGTCTATTACTATTTCACTATAAAGTGATTGGTATATTTTTTTCGGGGGGAGATTTTCAAATGAGTCCCGGAAGTGGAAGAATATCCACCTAAGGTTTTTGGGTTCGGCATCTAAGTTTTTTAAATTTAAATTTTCATTTCTTTTTTGCTTGTCTTTTGATTTTATTATTTCTTTTTTATATCCATCGTGCTGTATGGTTATTTTAATTTCCTTATCTATTATTTTTTTATTTCCCTTCCTTCTTAGCTCCTCATGAATATAGCCAAAATAATAAAATTCACTACAGTTTATGAATACTCTTCGAATGTTTTTTGTTATATTGTTTTCGTGATCTTTTATTATTGGACTGTAAGCGTATGCATCATTGTTCCTTGTGTTGTTTATTTCATCTATTCTTTTAAGTTCACATGTGAACTCTGTGATGTCGGATGAAATGTATTCGTCAGCATCGATGAAAAATATATATTTGCAATTGCACTTTTTCATTGCTTCATTTCTTGCTTTTGCGAAATTATCCTCCCAGTTTGAAAAAAATATTTTTATTTTTTCGTCTTTGTAATCTCTTATTATTCTGATTGTGTTGTCTGTGGAGCCAGTATCAAGAATTACAACTTCATCAAATAGTGGTAGTAGGCTATCAATACAACGAGCGATGCAACGCTCTTCGTTTTTAATAATTATTGCGGCACTTATGGTTATACCCATGCCATAATCACCATGTTCTTTTTTGTTTCTTTCTTTTCTTATGTTTTTTAGTGATTTATTGGTGTTTGTTAAGTTATATGATTCTGTGTGGGTAAGCATATGTTTGCGTGCGCGTGTGTTATCTGCTGATTTAACATCTAGCATGGATGAATAGTGGTTTTCTATTTTTAATGATTTATTATTTTGCTGTTTCATAAGTCTTCCTTATTTTATTTTTTATGTGAATTTCTTCAGTGAAGAGATCATTTTTATGAATGTTTTTTGTGTGTTTGTTTAACGGCTAATGGGGTAAACGATAACTAAATAATGTGTAACTATGCGATGGTTTTTACTTGACTTTATTAAAAACCTAAGGCAAATATTTATCAAATGCAAGTGATAACTATTCTCTGTTCTGAGGCTGAACTTCATTTTTGTGATGTCGATGCAAAATATTTCAGGTAGCCGCAGTGTTTTTGGGCTTCTTTCCATGCGGGCAGCGGGAATTGCTTTGGATGGGTTATGATTTAATCCTAAACATCATCCAGGGTAATAGTTTTGCCTGTGTTTGAACCATCACCTTTAAGGATGCATGCAAATGGATTGTTGTTCTCCCGAATTAATTCCCCTGACAGATGCCCAGCAAGGTATCTGGTATGCCTCTCAGACTGGCCGTTCTTCCAGACTTTATGCAACGGGGCAGGCCCTATACCTGCGCGGCAGTCTCGAACAGACTCAACTACTGCGCGCGATTGAACGTGCTTTGCAGGAGTTTGAGGTACTTAATCACAGATTCGTTGATGTACAGGGGGTACCGTCTTTTGGAGAACGGACGCCTAAAGGCAGTGTCATACTGTGCGATCTGAGCTTTCAGGAACAGCCCGAAACCCTCGCCATACGTGCTATGGAGCAAATTATTCATCAGGAATTGGGGCCGGACTCCCTACACCAGAATGAATATCGGTTGTATATATTGAGTGAGCATGAGGTGATATGGTTTTCCTGTATTCACCATATCGCCTTCGATGCCTATGTGTACCATTTGCTTTATCAGCGTGTTGCTGAGCACTACAACGTCCTGTTGCGTGGTGGGGAAGCGACATCTTGCCGGTTTGCTGCACTCCGCACTCTGTATGTAGAAGACCAAGCATATAAAAATAGTCCGCAATATGCCCGCGATCGGGATTATTGGCGGTATCGCTGTGCGCAGATGCCAGCGCCGACTTTTATTGGTGCATCGGTGCAGGAAACAACGGTGGATATTATTCAGGCCGACGCGCGTATTGATGATGAAATCTGTTTGGCGCTGGATGCCTTTTATCAACAAAGCAGGATCGCTTTGTCCGATCTATTGATTGGTGTATTCGCCAGCTATTTTTCATCCTGTTTGGCGGGGGAACGCCAGTTGTTGTTCGGACTCCCTTGCATGGTCAGGCAAGACTCCCTTGGTGCTCAGGCGGCGGTGACTCGCAGTAATATTTTGCCTTTGCTGCTAACGTTGCCACAGGATGCCAATTTTCAGGACGTTTGCGCCGTTGTGGCAAAGAACAGACGCGAATTGCATCGGCACCAGCGCTATCGCAGCGAATGGATTAGCAGGGACATTGGACGAGTCGGCAATGCGTTACCGCTTTACGGTATTGAACTGAATATATTGCCCTGTTTCCCTTCCCCAGATTTTACTGACTTAGATGCTTCGGTTCGACATATCGCCACGGGGCCCGTGCGTGATATTAACGTGCATCTGGAGCTCGGGGCGGATCTACGCCCGCATACACTCAGGTTACTTGCCCACGCGTCACGACACAATCAGTCCGAATTACAGCTACACGTGCGTCGTTTACTACATTGGATGAAACAGTTGATTGCGTCGCCGTCCGCGCCATTGAGGATGTTGCCGTTGGCTATGCCGACGGAATTGGCGCAAATTACTCGATGGAATGACACCAAACATGAGCTGCCGAAGCACGGCATTCTTGAACTATTTGAACAGCAGGTACGGACTGCGCCGCAGCAGATTGCCGTGATGGATGAAAGCGGCGTGTTGACATACGGCGAACTGGAACTCCGCTCGCGCAGGTTTGCATGTGCTCTCGACGACTATCTGCAAGGCGCTGGTGGAAAGGTTATCGGAGTGGCACTGGAACGCAGTATAGAGTTGGAGGTGGTGTTGCTGGCAATCCTGCGTGCCGGCGCCGTTATTTTGCCACTGTCGTTGGATCTGCCCGAATTACGGTTGCGAAAGATGCTCAACCAGGCGGGAGCCTGTCTGACGATCACCTCCTCTGTAGGGCAAGAAGGGTTGCCAACCGGACATCCGAGTTTGGATCTTGTCACGTTGACGCAGATCGCAGAACTTTTGAATGCTGAAACGTCGCCACCTAAGTCAGCAGGGCAAGACGCAGGCGTTCCTGCCTACATTCTGTTCACGTCAGGATCCAGCGGCGAGCCGAAAGGCGTGATGGTTGGGCATCTGGCTTTAGCCAACCGGTTGCAGTGGATGCAGGCTGAGTATGGTTTGCAGCCGACGGACCGAGTGTTACAGAAAACACCGGCGACTTTTGACGTATCAATGTGGGAGTTTTTCTGGCCGTTGATCGGTGGCGCTACATTGGTAATGGCACGTTCAGGCGGGCATGCTGAACCAGAATATATTATTGATTGTATAAGGTATTTTGATGTTACCACCGTGCATTTTGTACCGTCTATGCTGGCGTTGTTTCTTGATGAAATTGAGCGTCAGCCTGGGCCGCTGAAGTTGCGCAGGGTTTTTGCCAGCGGAGAGGCGTTGTCCTCGGAGCTGGCCCAGCGTTATCGACGGCTGCTGGTTGCGCCATTACATAATCTTTACGGTCCGACTGAAGCGGCGATTGATGTCACTTATCATGCGGTCGGTTTGGGAGTAGAAGGGCGAGGCGTACCAATTGGTCGGCCCATTTGGAATACGCGAATTCACATTCTCAATGCCGAAGGGCGTTGTACGCCGATCGGTATGGCAGGAGAACTACATATTGAGGGAATTTGTCTGGCTGATGGTTATGTCGGCCAGCCGTCCTTGACCGCAGAACGTTTCGTGATGCGCGATGATGGCGTGCGTCTCTACCGTACCGGCGATCTGGCTCGTTGGCTCCCGAATGGTGAGATTGATTACCTTGGTCGTATGGATCAGCAAATAAAAATTCATGGGCAACGGATTGAATTAGCAGAGATTGAAACGGTTATTAGTGGGCATTCTCAGATCCATCGGGCGTGCGTAACTCTGTTTGAAGGAGAGCTTATTGCTTATGCCGTAGCGAATGATATCAGGCCGACTGAGGATATATTGGTCGCGCATTGTCGTGAGCATCTTCCTGGCTATATGTTGCCGCAGCGCTGGGTATGGCTGGCGGAACTGCCGTTAAATAGCAATGGCAAACTGGATCGTAAGGCGCTACCGGAGCCGGTAAAACGGTTGCGGAAAGACGTCAGCGCGCCGTCGAACCTGACCGAACAACGACTATGCGAATATTTTGCCGATGCATTACAGTTGTCCAGTGTAACGCCTGAAGAAAATTTCTTTGAGCTGGGTGGTAATTCCCTGAGTGCCGTTGATGCTGCCGCCAGAATTAACACTGGTCTGGGTTGGCATATTACGCTTGCCAACATTTTCGCCCATCCTTCTCCCAAAGCGCTGGCCGGATATGGTCAGCATGACGACGTGGACATGCTGGATACCATGTTGCTTTTGCGGCCTGTTCGGCATTCTGTCCGCGGTCGGTTGCCGACGCTGTTTTGCATTCATCCGGCTGGAGGCATCGCCTGGTGTTACAGTGGACTGGCCCGCTTTCTCAAAACGCCGTGTGAAATTGTCGGCATACAGGCGCGGGGACTCACAGCGGGCAGTCGCATTACACCATCAATGGATGAGATGGCTGAAGAATACGCTAAACGCATACGCGCTCATCAACCTCAAGGTCCGTATTGGCTGCTCGGCTGGTCCGTGGGAGGCATGATCGCCCATAGCGTTGCCGTACATCTGGAGCAACAGGGGCAAACGGTGGCGCTGTTGGCTATGATGGATTCCTATCCCAGCGATCTATGGCGATGTTTTGCTGCTGAGGTGTTGAACGCTAGGGAAGAGGAGACCATGGCGCTGGCCGCCTTGCTCTTTATTGCCGGAATCGCTTTGCCTTTTGACCAAGGGTTGCCATCTTTGCTGGTACCGAAAGGTCAGGTGCTTGAACGTTCGCAGACTATCGGATTATTGAGAAAGCAGGGCAATGCGTTAGCCTGCCTCGACGACCCGACGTTGGATCGGCTGATCGATGTGGTAATCAACAGTCGTCGGCTGGTAGGAAGTTCAAACCATGATGTTTATCACGGCGATATGCTGTTCTTCACGGCAGCGGCGCCGAGGGTTGAAACGTGGCTGGATAGGGCGGCGTGGCGTCCTTATGTGAGTGGGCAGATCCATAATATTGATATTGATTGCGATCATCCCGCGATGGCCAGAGCGGAGACGCTACGTGAAATTGCCGGACATCTGGACTGTGCCTTTACAGCACTGACTGGATATTTACCGGCTGTTCCGCAGAGCATTGACAGGGAGGATACAGTACAGGAGGTTGAAAGATGAGTGAGCGCCCAACTTTGACGGATCTTACTGCAAACCTGGTTCCTTTTACTGCCCATCAGGTAAAAACTTCGCTGATCTGGAGTACTGCTGATGAGGGAGATGGGGAAGTATTACGCGATGCTTGCAGTTATTTGGTCGATTCTGATGACACCTGTGCAGCTAAAGTATTTCTGGCTGAGCGCTATGGCGGCAGCGGTATTCAGCGCAATGGCGGCGGTGCCCGCTGTGGTTTTGATGGCCGCTATCAAATTAAAGGGATCGGTGCTAATCCTCTGGTGGGGCAGGGATCAGACTGGCATCACTCTAACGGTGCGCTCGGCGCCGGCCAGGCGATTTATGAAGCCTTATGGGGAGATATTCTGGCGCAGATATTGCCCTATGGTGCTGTAGCTACCCGGGCCATTTTACTTACTGACAATTATATCGATATCGAGTTTGAACGCAGCCGAGGACGTTCCCGACGCGCGTTGTTGATCCGTGAGCCAGTGATTCGCCCGGCCCACTTTGAGCGGGCACCATATTTTCGGCCTCAGTCGGCATATACCGGGCAACTGATGCACGATGCTCAAAGAGTCAGAGCGGTGATTGGTCATCTACCGGCTTGTTTGCCGACTCCTTCGGACGGTTTCAGCACCGAAGCCCGATGCGATCCGCGCACTTGGTGTATTGAAGGATTATGTGAATTGGCGCGCCGTCAGGCTCAGCAGATGGCCTATTGCCAGACCCGGTTCCTGATGTTGACCACATCCCCCTCCAACATTGCGATGGACGGCAGGGTGTTGGATTTCAACGGGCTTAACTGTCTATTTCCCAGCGATCATCGCGATGATTTTGAATATCGCCTTAAAACCGCTCAGTTGATAGGTGAACCGGCGATCCTTCAACAAGGTTTGTCTGATTTATGCCTGTATCTCGGCAAATACATGTTCGAGCCGACTTTCACGCAGCTTGCTCGACAGCAGGTGACGGCCTGTTTTCAGCGCGATTTTCAACAGGCTTGTTATCACGGCTATGCGACGTTGCTTGGGATACCGGTCGAACTTTTGCAGCGGGGGGGGCCGGCGTCACTGGAAAGGCTGGTGGACAGTTTTATGCGATTGCTCAACAGCCGCAGGGGCACTTTGTACCATGCAGACAATGGAGAATCTCCGCTGGAACGGCTGGTTGTTACACTGATTCATCGTAGCTGGGGGCTGCCGGTTCATGACGATGCCTGTATGGCAATGGATGTCCGTTTTGCGCACACGCAGGAATTGTTTAATGAGGTCATGCATTGGGCTAATACTACTTGCCGCGTCGAACAACGAAATTCGTTCGCGTTCATGTCAGAAATCGAGACGCAGGCGCGTGAGAGGCTGAAGCCCAGAAGGTGTTTAGGCAAAGTGCAAATGCTGCGGGAGATTGATGAGTTACTGGAAACTTGTAAGGACGATGAGAGGCAACTGCGGTTAGCACTGGCGGAAATGAAAACTAGAGTGCTGGCGTTTGCCACGGTTGCACTTGGTTGCCAGCAGACTATCGGCCACGGAGCTGAAAACAGGGGAAACGTATGACGCATTATATCAAAGAGAGCGCGAACGGCCGTAGGAGATGGTCGGCCCAGGAGCAGATTGGTTTTGCTGTCAGTTGTATGCTTTACAACCGTAATTACAGCCTTTATCCGGTGTTGAGTATCCAGTATTGGACTGAGTTTGCGATACAGCATGATCAAATAAAATTTCTCTTCGATACGCGTGGTCATCCATTAGCCTATGTGACATGGGCCTGTCTGGAAGAAGATACCGAAGCGCGTTTAATTAACGATCCGGAGTTTCGGTTGCATCCTGCTGAATGGAATGAAGGTGACAGGATTTGGATCCTTGATTTTTGTTGTAAGCCTGGGTTTGGGCGCGAGGTGATCGCGCGCTTTATCCAGCTCCGTCCCTGGGGGAACACGAGAGAGGTGCGTTGGCTAAGTCGCAAAAAGCGAGTGTTATGTTTGCCATCGTCTATTTCTCGGTGAGGCAGAGATGTTTATCCGTACGTGAGTATCCCACTGTAACGTCATTGATATAGGATGAAGTCAGAAGGGGTATGCAATAAAGGTGGTGTATTCATCATTCTGATGATGATCTATTGAGGATCGGAATGAATATTAACTCAGCTTTTTTATTAGCAGTCTCTATGTATTTAAATTGTTCGGGCTATTGTCGTTTTTATTACAAATGGAACGATGATGCCTCATGATACCATTAACTGATAATGAGTGTTATGGTACGCCAAACGTTGACATGGTTGACTTTCCCCGGCTATTTCTGGCGTTGTCTAACGGGATAAATAATCGAAAGGAATTAAATAATGATATTGATTTTTTCTTCTTTCGTGGTAACGATGGCTTTCATTTTCTATGGATGTAACTGCAATAAGGGTGATATCGAACCCTATTTTTTGTGTAACGGAATTTTCATAAATTTTTACCGTGGGTGATTGGTACGTCCGGTATGAGAAATAAAACATCGGTGACTGCTTTGTATTACGATGCATGCGCGGCATGCCCGCCACGAACGTGCATTTTTCTCAACGCGTAGGCGCATCGGTATACAGGTGTAGACGCTTGACCACCAGCCGCAGCGGTTTGGCCTGCGGCTTGTGCTTATGCTTCACCGCGTTGGCGTCATAGTTGAGCAGCTCGCCGATCTTCGGCACCGTGGCGCCGCGCTCCTGCTGACACAGCGCCAGCAGCGGCAGCGGGCAGGGGTGCTGCACCTGTTTTTGCTGCTGCTGATACCACACCCGGGCGATGGGCTGCACCTTGACCGGCCGCTTAATCTTCAGCGTCGCCTGCGGCGGCAGACGGCTGACGTCATCAATTTCCCGCTCGACCAGCTCCGCCCACTGCTGGCGGTTATACGGCGGCACCGCACGTCCGGCCTTCAGGCTCTTTTCCAACTGCTGCAGCACGTCGTCGCGCTTAACCTTCTTGATAATATGCTTATTGGCCCAGCCGAACCGCACCGAGTCGGGGTTGGTGAGCAGGGTGAGGGTGCGGTAGGCGCTGAGGGTGATCAGCCCGTGCAGATGGGTATGGACGAAGTCGAAGCGCTGTTCCGGCGCCAGGCCGGACTCGACGGTGATGATATGCTCCAGTTCTCCCTTCAGGTGGTTGATCAGCGCGACCTGCTGCTGCAGGGCGCTATACTGTGCCGGTTCCGTCGCCAGGCAGAGCACGCCGGGCAGCCGCACCGCCGCCTTGCTGCTGACGTGCTGTTTATGGTGATGAATAAACAGCCGCTGATAGTGCTCCAGCGCCAGGTCGCGCGCCGCCTGGCCGAGGTGCTGCTCAACGGCGATCTGCTCGATGGCCTGATGCTCTTTGCCTTTTTCAATCTCCGGCAGGCTGAACACCCGCGCGGCCAGCAGCCGCAGCGGCACTATCTGCTGGTGGAGTTCCGCCAGCGCCGCTTCCAGCTGGTTAAAGCACTGGTTCATACGGCCAATCAGATCGTAGTTACCCATCACTGCCTCCCATTTTAGTTACAACATCCATTGTAGGACAGGCCAACCAAGGGGGCAACCTCAGCAACGGTAAATAGGGGAGATAACGGTGTAGTCCAGGCCAGACAGGACAGACAGGACAGACAAGGTGAGGCAGGCGCGGCGAGGGTCGCGCCCGCAACGGCAGGGTTAAACGCGCGCGGCCTCCGGCAGTTTGCGCAGGTAGTGCACCACCAACAGCGACAGCAGCAGCATCACGCCGATAAAGGCCACCACGCCGCTCCAGCCGAAACTGTGCCAGAACACGCCGCCGAGCGTACCGGCGACGCTGGAGCCGGCGTAATAGCTGAACAGATACAGCGAGGAGGCCTGGCCTTTGGCGCGGCGCGCCCGGCGGCCGATCCAGCTGCTGGCCACCGAATGGGCGGCAAAGAAACCGGCGGTAAACAGCATCATCCCGATGAAAATAACTGCCACCGGCGCCAGCGCGGTCAGCAGAATGCCGCTCAGCATAATCAGAATCGAGCCCAGCAGCACCGGCCCGCGGCCAAAGCGCGCCGTCATCGCGCCGGCCTTCGGCGAGCTGTAAGAGCCGGTGAGATACACCACCGACAGCAGGCCGACAATCGCCTGGCTCAGGTGGTAAGGGTTCGCCAACAGCCGATAGCCGATGTAGTTGAACAGGGTGACAAAGCTGCCCATCAGCAGAAAACCTTCGGCAAACAGCAGCGGCAGCCCTTTATCATGCCAGTGTAGCTTGAAGTTGATCATCAGCGTGCGCGGGCGCAGCGAGCTGGCGCGGAAATGTTTGGAAGCAGGCAGAATACGCCAGAACACAAAGGCCGCGATCAGCGCGAACAGGCCAATCACCGCCAGCGACACGCGCCAGGAGAAGAAGTCGGTCAGCACGCCGGTCACCAGACGGCCGCTCATGCCGCCGATGGAGTTGCCGCTGATATACAGCCCCATGGAGAACGCCACAAAACTGGGGTGGATCTCTTCACTCAGGTAGGTCATGCCTACCGCCGCCAGTCCGCTCAGCGACAGCCCGATCAGCGCGCGCATCAGTAAAATACCGTGCCAGCTGGTCATCACCGCGCAGATCAGCGTACACACCGCCGCCAGCAGCAGCGCCACCACCATCACCGATTTACGGCCGATGGCGTCGGAAAGCGGGCCGGTAAACATCAGGCCGATCGCCAGCAGACCGGTGGAGAAGGAGAGCGACAGGCTGCTTTCCGCCGGGGAGATGCCGAAGTCCTGCGACAGCACCGGCAGGATCGGCTGTACGCAATACAGCAGCGCGAAGGTGGCCAGCCCGGCGGAAAACAGCGCCAGCGTCACGCGCATAAACTGCGGCGTACCGCGTTCAATATAAGGGAGTTTGTTCAACGAAGAGCGTTGGGTTTTTGGCGCAGCGGCCGCCGTTTCGTCATTGGCGGCCCGCGTCGACGGCGTCTTGGCCGCAGAACGCATTGGGGAGTTCACACAGGTTCCTTACCGGACTTCGGAAATACACAGCGATGGTTACTGCATAAAATCATAGGGAGCGGCGATTTTTTTGTCTAATATATTAATAATTAATATTGAGACGTTTAAGATATGAATATTGAACTGCGCCACCTGCGCTACTTTATCGCCGTTGCGGAAGAGCTGCACTTTGGCCGCGCCGCCCAGCGGCTGCGGATTTCACAGCCGCCGCTCAGCCAGCAGATTCAGGCGCTGGAAGAGATGGTCGGCGCGCGGCTGCTGGCGCGTAACAACCGCAACGTCAGCCTGACGCAGGCCGGCGAGATGTTTCTGAAAGAGGCCTGGCAGGTGATCGACCAGGTGAACCGCGCGGCGGAAAAGGCGGCGCGGCTGGAGCGTGGCGAATCGGGGGAGCTGACCATCGGCTTTACCTCGTCGGCGCCGTTTATCGGCGCGGTGTCGCGTAATCTGCGCGCTTTCCGCCAAAGCCATCCCGACGTGCATATCAAAATGCGCGAAATCAACACCAAACAGCAGTTGGAACCGTTACTGAACGGCGAACTGGATCTGGGGGTGATGCGCAACACCCGGCTGCCGGAAGCCTTACAGCACACGCTGCTGCTGCGCGAGCCGATGCTGGCGGTGGTGCCGGAAGGGCATCCGCTGGCGCAGCTGGCGCCGGACGCGCTGCGCTTCCACCATCTGGCGCAGGAGCCGTTTGTGTTTTTCTCGCGTGAGGTCGGCACCGCGCTGTACGATGAAACGCTGCTGCTGCTGGAAAACGCCGGCATCACGCCGTATATCACGCAGGAAGTGGGCGAGGCGATGACCATTATCGGCCTGGTGTCCGCCGGGCTGGGGGTCTCCATCCTGCCGGCCTCATTTGGCCGGGTGAAGCTCGACGGGGTCAAATACCTGCCGCTGGCGGAACCGCAGGCGCAAACCGAAGTCTGGCTGGTGCACCATCGCCAGCGGCCGTTGACCGCCGCCGCCCGTACGCTGATGCAGATGATGCTGACCGGATCCGCAGCGGCGGTTGAAACGGCGAAATGACGCTGAACCGCACGGAAATAAACAGGAATTTGTGCTGCTAATCACATAACGAATCAAATAGTTGACGCTTTATTATAAAAGCTCCACCATACCCTTTAGTCTTTATTTAGCAGCGCGAAAAATAGTAGGAGCCGGTTTGTGATAGCGGACGCTCAGCCTGGGCATATTGATCAAATCAAACAAACAAATGCAGGGGCGGTGTACCGACTGATCGATCAGCACGGGCCGATTTCGCGGATTGAACTGTCAAAGCGCGCCCAGCTGGCGCCGGCCAGCATCACCAAAATCGTGCGCGAGCTGTTGGAAGCGCATCTGGTCAGAGAAACCGAATATCAGGAAATTGGCAGCCGCGGCCGTCCGGCGGTCGGACTGGTGCTGGACACCGAAGCCTGGCACTACCTGTCGGCGCGCATCAGCCGCGGCAGCATCACGCTGGCGCTGCGCGATCTCAGCAGCAAAATGGTGGTGGAAGAGCAGCTGCCGCTGCCGGCAGAGCATGACGAACCGCTGCTGACGCGCATACTGACGGAAGTGGACCAGTTTTTCAGCCGCCATCAGCGCCGTCTGGAGCGGCTGACGGCGATTGCCATCACGCTGCCGGGCATGATTGACGCCGCCAACGGCATCGTCCACCGCATGCCGTTTTATACGGTGGAGGATATGCCGCTGGGGCCGGCGCTGTCGTCGCGCACCGGCCTGCCGGTGTTCCTGCAGCATGACATCGGCGCCTGGACCATGGCCGAAGCGCTGTACGGCGCTTCGCGCGGCTGTCACAACGTCATTCAGGTGGTGATCGACCATAACGTCGGCGCGGGGGTGATTACCGGCGGACGGGTGCTGCACACCGGCAGCCAGCGGGTGGTGGAGATTGGTCATACTCAGGTCGATCCCTACGGCAAGCGCTGCTACTGCGGCAACCACGGCTGCCTGGAAACGGTGGCCAGTACGGAAAACATGCTGGAAATGGCCCAGCAGCGCCTGCAGGTCTCGCTGAACTCCACGCTGCACGGCCAGCCGCTGACGGTGGAAACCTTGTGTGACGCCGCGCTGACCGGCGATCAGCTGGCAAAAGACATTATTTTAAGCGTCGGACACAGCGTCGGGCGCATTCTGGCGATTATGGTCAATCTGTTTAATCCGGAAAAGATCCTGATCGGCTCGCCGCTCAACCGTGCGGCGGAAATACTGCATCCCGCCATCGTCTCCTGCATTCAGCAGCAATCCTTACCAATTTACAGCCAGGCGTTACAGGTGGAATCCACGCAGTTTTTTAACCAGGGCACCATGCCCGGCGCGGCGCTGGTGAAAGAGGCGCTGTATAACGGTTCGCTGCTGGTAAAACTCTTGCAGGGCTAACGCTTTGGCCGCGGTTTTGCCGGTTTGCATCAGAACTTGTTATTGTTTAACGACAAAATATTGAGCTATCTCAAGCTGCCCGCATGTTGTATCCCCTAGAATTTCACCGTTCTACCTTCCGCCGCCGTGGTGGCATTTCTTTTGGTTAACGGAGCATTCCGGGGCATTTTATTCATGTTAAAGCGTTTATTTGTTACAGGTACGGATACCTCAGTGGGTAAAACGGTGATTTCCCGCGCTTTACTGCAGGCTTTCGCCGCGCAGGGGCGCAGCGCCGTAGGCTATAAGCCTATTGCGGCAGGGTGTCAGGAAACCAGCGAGGGCATTCGCAATAAAGACGCTTTGGTGCTGCAGGCCTCTTCCTGCGTGCCGCTGAGCTATGAGGAAATCAACCCGATTACCTGCCTGGATGAGGTTTTTCATGCCCACGCCAGCGACGGCGTCGACTACGCGGTGATGAGCCGCGGCCTGACGCAGATTGCGGAAAAGGCCGAGGTGGTGGTGGTTGAAGGCAGCGGCGGCTGGCAGGTGCTGATGAGCGATCTGCGTCCGTATGCCGACTGGGTGGCGCAGGAACAGCTGCCGGTGGTGTTGGTGGTGGGCATCAAAGAGGGCTGCGTCAGCCATGCGCTGCTGACCGCGCAGGCGATTGCTCACGCCGGTCTGCCGTTGCTGGGCTGGGTCGCCAACCGCATTAATCCGGGGCTGGCGCACTACGCAGAAACCATCGATGCCTTGCAGCAGCGGATCGCTGCGCCGCTGCTGGGGGAAATTCCCTACCTGCCGCGCGCGGAGCAGCGCGATTTGGCCCATTATCTGGACATCAGCACGCTGCTCGAGCGCTAAGCGTTGTGGTAGACCGAGACCGGGCGCAGCCCGCGGGAGATGGTGGTGGCGATCACGCAGGCCAGCAGGATGCCGGGCAGCAGAGTGTATTCGCCGGTCATCTCAAACACCATCAACGCCGCCATAATCGGCGCATGGGTGGTGGCCGCCAGCAGGGTCGCCATGCCGGTCAGCGCCATCAGCAGCGGGATGGCGCTGCCCAGCTCCGGCCACAGGGCGCACAGCTGACCGACCAGTGAACCGAGCGCCGCGCCGACGAACAGCGTCGGCGTAAATACGCCGCCGGGCGCGCCGGAGCCGCTGCTGGCCAGCACCGCCAGTAATTTGCAGATCAGAATCGCGCCGACCAGCAGCACGCCCGGCGGGGCGCTGAGCAGCGCCTGCACCACGCTATACCCATTCCCCCATACTTCAGGAAACAGCAGCGACAGCAGCCCGACGATCAGTCCGCCCAGCGCCAGCTGCAGCGGCGGCGGCAGGCGTAACGAGCGGAAGGCGTGGCCGGTGGCGGACATCGCCGACAGAAACAGCGGCCCGCAGATGCCGGCCAGCACGCCAAGCAGCGCCATCAGCAGATATTGCAGCGGCAAAGGGGCCGGCAGCGGTTCGACGATATACAGCGGCGCCTGGCCGCCGCTCAGCAGGTTGGTCACCAACAGGGCGCTGACGGCGGCGATCACCACCGGCCCCAGCGACGCCAGCATCAGCGTGCCGAACAGAATTTCCGCAATAAACAGGCTGCCCGCCAGCGGGGCGTGGTAGGCGCTGGCCATACCGGCGGCGGCGCCGCAGGCCACCCACAGTTTCCATTCGCTTTCGCGGGTAAAGCGCTGGGCGAACACCGACGCGATCAGCGCCGCCAGCAGGATCATCGCCCCCTCGCGGCCGATGGCGCTGCCGCTGGATACCACCAGCAGCGAGGCCAGGCACTTCACCAGGCTGGCCTTAACGTCCAGCCGGCCGTCGCCGGTTTCAATCGCTTCCATATAGTCGGTCGGCGCGGCGGGGTGCTGATGCTGATAGCGCTGATAGATCCACAGCAATAAACCGGCCGCCAGTCCGCCCAGCGCCGGCGTCAGTACGCGCCGCCAGGCGGGCAGCGCGGCGGCGGCGGCCACCAGGCTGCCGTCTTCATGGTCGAGCAGCAGCCATTCCAGCCCCAGCATGGCGCGATGAAACAGCCAGACCACCAGGGCGGCGGCAATACCGAGGAAGACCGCAATGAACAGGCGGCGCAGCAGGGCGCGGTAGTGGCGCAGATGAACCAGTCTTTTCATGCGTCCGTCAAAATAAAATCGTGAATAAAATGAATGAGGCAGGAGGGCATTGTGCTTGTCTGACGGCGGGAAAACCAGCGAATCTTTGCAGATCCGCTGGTAAGGCGACATTCGTGCTTAGTTCGCCGGCGGGGCCGACGGCTGATATTTGCCGGTCATGCCGTCCAGCAGCGCGACCAGGTCGTCGACGTCGCTGTCAGGCAGCGTTACGCCGACCTGGTACTTCAGCATATCCTTCACCGCCTGGTGCAGGCTGGTGACGCTGCCGTCGTGGAAGTACGGGGCGGTCAGCGCGACGTTGCGCAGGCTAGGCGTCTTGAAGCGGTGGCGATCGGCTTCATTTTTAGTGACATTGTAACGACCGTTGTCGGCCTCGGTCAGGTTGCCGCGGTCGGCGAAGTAGTCGGCTTTCAGACCCATCACTTCATACGACTGGCCGCCGAGGTTCTCGCCGGTATGGCAGGTGCCGCACTTGTTGTCGCGGAACAGCTGATAACCGCGCTTTTGCTGGGCGGTCAGCGCGCTGTCGTCGCCTTTCAGGTAGCGGTCGAACGGGCTGTCCGGCGTCAGCAGCGTTTTTTCAAACTCGGCAATGGCGTCGGTAATGTTATCGCCGGAGAAACCGTCGGCGTAAACGCGTTGGAAATCCGCCTTCAGGCGCGCATCCTGGTCCAGCTTGCCGATAATCTGCTCCCAGGAGGTGGAGGCCATCTCGATCGGGTTGAGCGGCGGTCCGCCGGCCTGCTGCTGTAAATCCGCGGCGCGACCGTCCCAGAACTGAGAGAAGTTCAGCGCGGCGTTAAACACCGTCGGCGCGTTGATCGGGCCATGCTGATCGTTGACCCCGAGCGAGGTGACGCGGCCGTCAACGCCGCCGGCGCCCAGCTGGTGACAGTGGGCGCAGGAGATGCTGTTATCGGCGGACAAACGCGGGTCGTGGAACAGGCGGAAGCCCAGCGCCACCTTTTGCGCGTCGGTCGGCAGCGATTCCGGCAGCGGCTGCAGCGCCTGACCGCGCAGCGCTTCCGGCGTGCCCGGACGCGTATAGAAGCGTTCACGCTGGGCGCGGATCCAGTTCAGCAGGGTCTGCCGGTCGGCATCGCCCAGCTCACCGGACCAGTGCACCGCTTTATAGCGTAGCGGCGGCATTTCGCCGCTTTGCAGCACCGCTTCCATTTTCGCCAGGTCCACTTCCGGCACCGCACCGTCCTGGCGCAGCGCGTTCAGGGTCGGGTTCAGGTCGAAATGACGCGAACCGGTTTTGATATCGTACTGCATCAGCTGCTTGGCCACCGGCAGGCTGGCGTAGAAGGGCAGTTCGGCGGATTGGGTATGGCAGTAATCGCAGCCGTGTTTGGTGAGAATGGCGTTGATGTCACTATCGGCAGTTGCCGGCTGGCGCTGCTGATCGTAGTGATAGATATAACCGACGATGCCAAGATACCCCGCGATCGCCAGGATCGCACACCCCAAAATAATTTTTTTCATCTTGCTCTCGCTCCATTGAGTTTGCTTACAGTGATTGCCGCGCCAACCAACGGGATGGCGAAAAAAACGGCAGTCTGGATTGTCGGAGGACGGGCGCGGATGATACTTGATTGATATCAAGCAATTATATAGTAATCGGCTATCGCTGAGATAGGTTTTGGCAATGGTTCAGGGATATGGCGGCCGAAGCCGCCAAATTTCAGAATTTACTGAGGATTCAAGGCTCTACGGGTGCGGCCGGAACTCAGATAATCGGCGATGTAATCTTGCGAAATCTCCCCGCTGTAGCGGCCGTCTTCATCGACGATCGGCATCCATGAGGTGTTGTGCTCATACAGCTTCGACAGCACCACGCGCAGGTTCTCTTCGGCTTTGCCGTGCACGCGGAAGTGGTGAATGGCGTCGGCGCAGACGCCCTCTGCGCCGCGCGCCTCGCGGCGTTTGACGTAGCCCAGCGGCTTGCCGTCGTCGTCCACCACGGTCACCGAACGCGCATCGTTATCATCCATCAGGGCAAACGCGTCGGCCAGCGAGGTGGATTTACGCACCGTCACGGTCGGCTGCTGGTCGGTGACGTCGCCGGCCTGCACCAGCAGCAGACGCTTCAGCGTGCGGTCCTGGCCGACAAACGAGGCGACAAACTCATTGGCCGGGCGCGCCAGCAGCTCGTCCGCGCTGGCGTTCTGCACGATTTTGCCCTGGCGGAACACGGCGATGCGGTCGCCCAGTTTCAGCGCCTCATCAATGTCGTGGCTGACCAGCATCACGGTTTTTTTCAGCTGGCGCTGCATGTCGAGAAACTCATTCTGGATAGTTTCGCGGTTAATCGGGTCGACGGCGCCGAACGGTTCATCCATCAGCAGCACCGGCGGATCGGCCGCCAGCGCGCGGATCACCCCGATACGCTGCTGTTGGCCGCCGGACATCTCTTTCGGGTAGCGGCTGAGAAAACGCTTCGGGTCCAGCGCCACCATGCTCATCAGCTCTTCGGCGCGCGCGCGGCAGCGCTGTTTGT
Organism: Serratia rubidaea; assembly: GCF_016026735.1. Classification (NCBI taxonomy): domain Bacteria; kingdom Pseudomonadati; phylum Pseudomonadota; class Gammaproteobacteria; order Enterobacterales; family Yersiniaceae; genus Serratia; species Serratia rubidaea. The sequence continues at coordinate 4,079,854 of NZ_CP065640.1, read as the reverse complement.
CCCAGCCCAGCATGCGCGGCACCACGGTGATGTTCTCCTCAATGGTCATATTGGGGAACAGGCCGATTTGCTGGATCACATAGCCGATATTGCGTCGCAGGGTGACGGTGTCCAGCCCCTCGGTGTCCTCGCCGTTAATCAGGATTTTACCGCTGGTCGGCATAATCAGGTGGTTGATCATCTTCAGCGTGGTGGTTTTGCCGCAGCCGGAAGGGCCGAGCAGCACGCAGATTTCGCCGGCCGGCACTTCCAGATTGACGTTATCGACGGCGTTGAACGCTTTACCGTTCTTCTGCACGAACTGTTTGGTCAGGTTTTCTAATTTAATCATCAGCGGATCCCCTTGGGCGTGAGGGCAATTTGTAAGCGGTGCAGCAGCCAGTCAAGCACGATCGCCAGCAGGCTGATCATGACGGCGCCGGTAATCAGTTGGCGGATGTCGCTGCCGCTGATGCCGTTAAGCAGCAGCAGGCCGAGGCCGCCGGCGCCGATAACGGCGGCAATGGCCATCACGCCGATATTCATCACCACGGCGGTGCGGATACCGCCGAAAATCACCGGCAGCGCCACCGGAATTTCCACCCAGCGCAGCCGCTGCCAGAAGGTCATGCCGATGCCCTGGCCGGCCTCACGCAGGCCGCCGGGCAGGTTGTCCAGCGCGGTGTGGGTGTTGCGTACAATGGGCAGCAGCGAATAGAGGAACACCGCGGTGATCGCCGGCAGATAGCCGATACCGTGACCGATCAGCGAAAACAGCGGAATCATCAGGCCGAACAGCGCAATGGACGGAATGGTCAGCACGATGGTGGCCAGGCTGAGGATCGGCGTCGCCAGCCACTTATAGCGCACGATCAGCACGCCGAGCGGGACGCCGATCAGGATGGCCAGGCCGACGGCCAGCCCGACCAGCATCATATGTTCCAGCGTCAGACCGGCGATGTAGCCCCAGTTCTGCCATACATAGATTAAGGTTTGCATCATCTCTCCTTAAATCAGGCCCCGCTGCTGCAGGAACTCGCGGGCGACCTGCTGCGGCGTCTGATAGTCGATATCAACCTTGGCGTTCAGGCTGGTGATCACCGGGTTGGTCAGCTGCTGCGACAGGGTGTTGAGTGCTTTTTCCAGCCCCGGGGTGTTTTTCAGCACGTCGGCGCGCACCACCGGGGTGACCGCGTAGCTGGGGAAATAGCCCTTGTCGTCGTCCAGCACCTGCAGATCGAAGCCTTGCACCCGGCCGTCGGTGGTGTAGATCAGGCCGGCGTCGACAAAGCCGTCGCGGATGGCGTTATACACCAACCCCGGATCCATCTGACGGATCTGAGGGCGGTCGAGCGGCATGTTATACAGCGCCTGCAGCGGCTTCAGGCCGTCGGAGCGCCCGGCAAACTCCAGGTCCAGTCCGAGCAGCCAGTTATGATCGGGGTCATCCCGTCGCACCTGCTCGATTTTGGCCACCAGCTGCGACATGGTATGGATATTTTCCTTTTCGGCGCGTTTACGCTGCATGGCGAAGGCGTAGGTGTTGTTCATATCCGCCGGCTGCAGCCAGACCAGGCCGAGTTTGGCGTCGAGCTTTTTCACCGTGTCGTAGGTCTGCTGCGGCGTCATGCGCTCCTTGATATGGTTAAAGATAATCAGCGAGGTGCCGGTGTACTCCCAGGTCATATCGATCTGCTTATTGATCATCGCGTTGCGGGTGATGGTCGTAGCGAGGTTGGTTTTCGGCTCCACCTGGAAGCCTTTTGCACGCAGGTACTGCACCGTGATTTCCGACAGAATGCGCTGTTCGGTAAAGTTTTTGCTGGCCAGCACCAGCGGGGCGCTCCAACCGGCGCCGCTCAACAGCAGCAGCGTGCCGAGCAGCGCCGCTTTCAGCCAAGGGGTCATGGTGTTCTCCTTCAGGATGCGGTGTGCGGACTGAGCCAGCGGCCCAGTCCGGCCAGCGCCAGATCGAGCAGCAGCGCAATCAGCGCGGTGGCGGCGGCGCCAAGGATCAGGGTCGGGAAATCGTTGAGATAGATGCCCGGGAAGATCAGTTCGCCGTAGCTGCTGGCGCCGATCAGGAAGGCCAGCGGCGCGGTGCCGACGTTAATCGCCATTGCAATGCGGATACCGGCCATGATCACCGGCAGCGCGTTGGGCAGTTCAACCCGGCGCAGGCGCTGGGAGGTCGTCATGCCGATGCCGTTGGCCGCCTCCAGCAGCGGCGCCGGTACGGAAATCAGCCCGGAATAGGTATTGCGCACGATGGGCAGCAGCGACGCCAGAAACAGCGCCACCACCGCCGGCTTGTCGCCGATGCCGACGATCACCATCGCCAGCGCCAGCACCGCCAGCGGCGGCAGGGTGTTGCCGACGTTGAAAATCTGCATCACGTATTCGGCCCAACGGCGGGCGAAGGGGCGGCTGAGCACAATGCCGCTGGGAATGCCGACCAGCAGCGCTAGCAGCATGGAGCAGAACACCAGGAACATATGCTGCTCGCCGAGATAGATCAGATCGACCTGACGCGCTTTTATCGTCTCCCAGCCGATGCCGTAAATCAGCAGGGCGATCACGGTCAGCAACAGCAGGCCGCCGAGAACAAAGCGCCGTTGGTGCGCTGAGGTAGTCATGTGGTGCGTCCTCCGTAGTGTGTAACGCCGGTAATAGGGCGCAGTGACGCGCGAGTGCGACCCACACGACGGTGGGGTGCCAAACGGGCGTATCGCATTAAAAATGGTGTTATTGGGCAGAAGGCGGCCTCGTCCATGCATTACGCAGAGTGCTGTCCCAATAAGGCTTTAAAATCAATTGCTAATACTGATTTTAAACATTACGAAAGTTGCCGGGACGCGCGGCGTCCGGCTGATTCAAGGTATAACATCCTGTTGTTTTGCTTGACAAGTTTTGCCAGCGAAATCAGGCGATTGAATTTAACAATTTTTTTACCTTAGCCCGCATGACAGCTAGCCGCAGGCGTTAATGAAAAAAATTACTCCGGTTTATGTTACGCTGTCACAAAATGTCCAATTGATGCCTTTTTGACCCACCGAGATCGCAGAGCTGACAGCCCGCCGGCGGGTTGACGTTTTGCGCTGATATACTTGACCCTTATTGCCTCACACTTGCGGATTGACTGACTGAATAATGACCAATGACCTCTTTGCCACCAGAGTGGCGCACCGGCCGCTGATTCTGATCGCCTGTATGCTGGCGATGTTTATGTCGGCGATTGAAGCCACCATTGTGGCGACCGCCATGCCGACCATTATCGCCGATCTGGGCGGCTTCTCGCTGCTCGGCTGGGTGTTTGCGGTTTATCTGCTGACCCAGGCGATCACCATTCCGATTTATGGCCGGCTGGCTGACCTCTACGGCCGCAAACGGGTCTTTTTCTTTGGCGCCGCGCTGTTTCTGCTGGGCTCCATCCTGTGCGGCTTCTCGCCGAATATGTACTGGCTGATCGGCTTCCGCCTGTTGCAGGGGTTGGGCGCCGGGGCGGTGATGCCGATTGCCACCACCATCATCGGCGATGTCTACGGCCCCGACGAGCGGCCGAAAGTGATGGGCTACCTGTCCAGCGTGTGGGGCTTTTCCGCCATTATCGGCCCGCTGCTGGGGGCGTTTATCGTCGAACATCTGCCGTGGGCGCTGGTGTTCTGGGTCAATCTGCCGATCGGCCTGCTGGCAATGGCGCTGCTGGCGCGCTATCTGCCCTCCGGCGAGCGGGTGCGCAACCATGCGCTGGACTGGGCGGGCACCGCCTGGATGACGCTGTTCGTCGCCAGCCTGCTGCTGGCGCTGCTGCAGGCGGATACACTGGGGATCTGGGTGGCGCCGATGCTGCTGCTGGCGGCGTTGTCGCTGTGGCTGCTGGTGCGTCAGGAACGGCGCGCGCCGGAGCCGCTGTTTCCGCTGGCGCTGTGGCGCAGCCGGGTGATCGTCGCCGGCAACGTCGGCGGCCTGGCGATCGGCGCGGCGATGATGGGCATCAGCGCCTTCCTGCCCACCTTTATTCAGGGGGCTATGGGCGGCTCGCCGCTGCAGGCCGGCACCACGCTGGCGCTGATGTCGATAGGCTGGCCGCTGGCCAGCACCTTCAGCGGCCGGCTGATGCTGCTGACCTCCTACCGCACCACGGCGCTGCTGGGGGCCGGGCTGCTGGTTGCCGGCGGGGCAATTTTGCTGCTGCTGCAGCCGGACGGCGGCTTGCTGTGGGGACGGGTGGCGGCATTTATGGTCGGCGCCGGGATGGGGCTGTGCAACACCACCTTTCTGGTGTCGGTGCAAAACGCCGCACATCACAGCATTCGCGGCATCGCCACCGCCTGTACGGTATTTACCCGCATGATGGGTTCGGCGATCGGCACCGCGATTCTCGGCGCGACGCTGAATATCAATCTGCAGCTGCGTCTGCCGCAGGTGGCCGATCCGGTACAGCAGCTGATGGATCCGGCGCGGCGGGCGGCGCTGGATGCCGAGGCGCTGGGGGCGTTAAGCCATCAGGTGGCGCTGTCGCTGCACTGGGTATTTCTGGTGTCGGCGCTGGTGTCGCTGTGCGCACTGGGCGCCGCGCTGCTGGTGCCGGCGCATCAGCGGCCGCAGAGCGAAGAGGGAGAGGTGGAGCAGGTATAACGGGAAGCGGGCGCAGCATGCCTGCGCCCGTAAGCGGTTATTGCGGTGCGTTGGCATCCTGGCTGGTGCCGGTGGCCGCCGCATCGCTGCCGTCATCGCCGTTGGCGAGGCGGGTGTAGACAATTTTCTGTGTGTCGTTTTCGCAATGGCCGACTACCTGACCACCGGCCTGGTCAGCCTGATCGTTAGGGACGATATCCAGCTTGAAGCCGGATTCCGGTACGCCGTTGGCGATAATTTTCTGCGAAATTTCCGCCTTCACGCTTTCGCATGAGGCAAGGGCCGCCAGCGGTGCCGAGGCCAATAACAGTGCACTCAGTATCAGCGCTTTTTTCATCATTCTGTCCTTGGTTGAGAATGAATTTCCTTTATCAGGATAGCAGTTGCCGCTGCGAAACTTAACGCCTAACCCGCGGTGGCGGGCGGTTTAAGGATTAATCCGACGGCCGGTGGTGCGGTCAAGGCATTTCAGCGTTGACGGCTCCCAATAGGCGTTGACGTTCAGGCTGTCGTTGCAGCGGTCTTCATCGTCCGCCGCGCGGTCCAGCTTGTCGAAGTCTTTCTCCACGCGGGTATTCACCTTATGGCGCAGGCTGCGGGTGTCGTTCCACTGCTCTTTGCTCTGGCGTGCGTTTTCGTTGGACATGGCGGTGCCGCCGTTGCCGTCAACGGTGACGCAGGTACTGCCCTGGGTGCAGCTGGCGGCCAGCGCCGGCAGTTGCCAGGCGCCAGCCAGCGCCAATGCCGCGACCGGCAGCATCCTGCGCAGCAGTCGTTGGGAGAAAAGTGATTTCATCTTGTTATCCTTATGAGTTAGTGTTGCGACGCCGGGCGATCCGGCACCTGACACGCGCTCGATGAGCGTTTGGTTAATAATAACACTGCGCGCTTGTCAGACACCAGCCAGGCGCACTTTTCGTTTACCTTTCGGAGAGCTCAGCACGCCATGTTAAAAACCACCTTGCTCTTTTTCGCTACCGCGCTGGCGGAGATCGTCGGCTGCTTCCTGCCGTATTTATGGCTGAAAAAGGGGGCGAGCGCCTGGCTGCTGCTGCCGGCGGCGCTGAGCCTGATGGCCTTCGTCTGGCTGCTGACGCTGCATCCGGCGGCCAGCGGCCGGGTGTATGCGGCCTACGGCGGCGTATACGTGGCGACCGCGCTGCTGTGGCTGCGGGTGGTGGACGGCGTAAGGCTGACGGCGTTCGACTGGCTGGGAGCCGGAGTGGCGCTGGCGGGGATGCTGATTATCGTGGCCGGCTGGCGGGCGGCCTGAGGAACGGCGGCAGGCAGCGCCTGCCGCGTGAGGATCAGGCGTCGCGGTGGACGCTCAGCCCGGCGAAGGACTGGCTGACCGGCATAATTTCCAGCGTATTGATATTGACGTGGGACGGCAGCGTCGCCACCCAATACACCGAATCGGCGATATCCTGCGGCGTCAGGGCGTTGGCGCCCTGATAGGTGCGGTCCACCTTGTCATCGTCGCCTTTAAAGCGCACGTTGGAAAACTCGGTGCCGCCCACCAGGCCCGGCTCGATATCGGTTACGCGCAGGCGCGTGCCCTGCAGATCGGCGCGCAGGCCGAGGCTGAACTGCTTGACGAACGCCTTGGTGGCGCCGTACACGTTGCCGCCGGCATACGGCCAGTTGGCGGCGACAGAACCGATATTGATCACGTGGCCGACGTTGCGCTCCACCATCGCCGGCAGCAGCTCACGGGTCATATTGACCAGCCCTTTGGTGTTGGTGTCGATCATGGTTTCCCAGTCATCGGCGTTGGCCTTGTGCGCCGGCTCCAGACCCAGCGCCAGCCCGGCGTTATTCACCAGCACGTCCACCTGACGCCACTGCGGCGGCAGGGCGGCGATGGCCTGGTGGATGGCGGCGCGGTTGCGCACGTCAAGCTGTACGATATGCAGGGCGTCGCCCAGCTCATCCTTCAGGCTTTCCAGCCGGTCGATGCGGCGGCCGCTGGCAATCACCTGATGGCCTTGTTGAACAAATTTACGTGCAATCGCCTCGCCAAAACCGGCGGTGGCGCCGGTAACAAAAATAATCATCCCACTGTTCCTCAACTGTTTTTACCCATGTCTGTATGTATGATTAGCATATTCCACACCGCCGCGGCAAAGGAAGATGACGCGATGGCGTGCCGCCGGGCAGCGCATTATTCGCTGGACGGCGGGATATGGTAGACCAGACAGTCGTACTTGATATTTTCGCGGCGGCCGTTGAGTTGGCCGCCCAGCGATTCGGCCAGTCGCCGGCTGGGGAGGTTTTGCTCCGCCACCGGATAGATAAAGTAATGGGGCCGGTAGCGTTCGCCGGCCCAGCGGGCGATCGCCTGCAGCAGTTCGCGGCCGTAGCCCTGATGGTGCTGGTCTTCTTTGATCCACAGACCCAGCTCCGGCGTCGGCGAGCGCAGATTGTGCACACCGCCCATGCCGACAAAGCGCTTGTCTTCGCGCCGGCGGGCGACAAAAAAGATCTCTTCCCCTTCACGCATCAGCGGCAGCCAGCCCTGCCAGACCTCGGCAAACGCCTCGGCGGAGGGTTCCGGCTCAAAACTCATAAAGCGGGTCAGGGTCGGTGTAATTGCCTGGTAAACCTCATCGGCGTCGGCTGCGCTAAAAGGGGTAAGCAACAGCCGTTCGCTGTTTACGCGGCACTGAGAAAGGTCACTGTGAATCATTATTCTTACCTCGCTTTTCAGGCCTGAATGGCAAACAATCCGCCGGGCTGACGCCGGGCGGATCGTCGATACTACGTGGATTATCAGCCGATGCGAACCCTTTTTGACCGGCGCCGGGAAAAAGGGCACAAAGCGTGCGGTTAACCGCGTTTGGCGCTCTCCGGCGCCGCAACGGGCGGCGTTTGCCGGCGGATTTCATTACCGGCTTCGGCCGTCAGGCCGAAGCTGTCGACCACCGACAGCAGCGCAATGCCGCCGATCACCACAAACGCCAGCTGGAAGTTGGCCAGCGGGATCGCGTCGCCCGCCGGCGGGAACCAGATCTCCGCCAGCCGCAGAACCAGCGCTCCCACCGCGATGCCCAGCCCGCCGCCCATCTGCTGCGCCACGTTGAACAGCGTATTGGCGTCGTTCATCTTGCTTTGCGGCACTTCAGAGAACGCCAGCGTATTGAGCGCGGTGAACTGCATGGAGCGCGTCAGGCCGCTGACGAACAGCAGGGCGATAATCAGCCACACCGGCGTCGTCGGCGTCAGCAGCGCGCAGCCGAAGATGGCGGCGGCGTTGAGCAGGCCGTTGACCATCAGGGTGGTGCGGAAATTGAAGCGGTACAAAATGGCGGAGGTAAAGGGCTTCATCGCCAGATTACCGGCAAACACCGCCAGCACCAGCAGGCCGGCCTCAAAGGCGCTCAGGCCGAAGCCGATCTGGAACAGCAGCGGCAGCAGGAAGGGCACCGCGCCGATCGCCAGCCGGAACAGCGTGCCGCCCCAAATCGTGACGGCGTAACTTTTTACCCGCATCGCCCACAGATTGATCAGCGGGGCGGCGTGTCGTTTGGCGTGGCGCACCGCCAGCGCGCCGACCGCCAGGCTGGCGGCGATGCACAGCAGCGGCACCAGCCAGGACAGCTGCGGATGGTTGATCAGATCCAGGCCGAACATCAGGCCAAAGCAGGCAATGCCGGTCAGCACAAATCCCAGGCCGTCAAACGGCGCGCGCGTCTGCTGCGCCTCATCCGGGATCAGCCGCCAGGCCAGCGGCAGCGCCAGCAGTCCCAGCGGCAGGTTGAGGATAAAGATCCAGTGCCACGAGGCGTAGGTGGTAATAAAGCCGCCGACCGGCGGCCCGAGGATCGGCGCCACCAGTCCGGGCCAGGTAATGGTGGCGATAGCTTTAATCAAACCGCTTTTGTCGGTGTTGCGCAGCACCGCCAGCCGGCCCACCGGCACCATCAGCGCACCGCCGAAGCCCTGCAGGATACGGGCGGCGGTAAAGGTAATCAGGTCCGCGCTCAGCGCGCACAGCACCGAGGCCAGCGTAAAGATGACAATCGCCGCCGAAAAGACGCGGCGCGCGCCAAAGCGGTTGGCGATCCAGCCGCTGGCGGGGATAAACACCGTCAGGGTGAGGATATAGGCGACAATGCCGATATTCATATCCACCGGTTGTACGCCGAACGCGGTCGCCATCTGCGGCAGCGCGGTGACAATCACCGTACCGTCGAGGTTCTCCATAAAAAATGCGCCCGCCACCAGCAGCGGCAGTGCGCCGACGCGTGAAAAAGCGCTCATGGCAGAGCATCCTGAGTAGAACTGCGGTGATTCGGCATAACGACAACCCAGTGGCGTAGACATTGGTACAGACAAGAGGGTGAGCATAGCGCAATGCGCCATTGTTAAAAAGTGGTTAATAAAATGAAGGCATCTTTTGAGAATTACCGTAAATTCGCGCGCAGGATTGCCGATGGACAAGCGCACGGGGAGCCTGCCTGCGCCAACGTTTTGGCCTCTGCCTGCTGATGGTGCAGCACGGTGTGAATCGCGGTTGACTGAGCAGAAACGTTAACGCGTCGGATAAATGACAATACCCGGAGCCGCTGGCCGCACGGTGAGAATAATGGTTGCGCAACAATGGTGCAGAGCAATATTTAACAAATAAAGGCAAACGGTTGCTATTTAACCGCAACCGTTTGCCTGGGCGGGTGATATTTAGACCGTTTTTTCATGCAGCATTGGAGTTAATTTAATTGATTGTTTTATATGCTTTTATTCTATTTTCGGCATGCTGGCATGGCGATTGCTATCTTTAATTTATCGCCTGTAATTGATGATAAATGCGCCATGTATTAACCGGTGAAATACTTTTGCCGCCGGTTGCGCCGTGCGCGCCAGAAAAATAGGAACGGCATTATGAGCATGCAATTTACCCACGCCATTCGTGGCAATTTTTTCGATATCGCCGCCTGCGTGGAACAGCCGGATCAACTCGCCCCCCAGCTGCGGCACCGGCCGGACGGCCTGCTGCTGCTGAATCAGGGGCGCATCGCGTGGTTCGGCGAGTGGCAGCAGGGCGCAGCGCTGCTGCCGGCCGGCACGGCGGTGACGGATTATCGCGATAAACTGGTGGTGCCGGGGTTTGTCGACTGCCACATTCATTACCCGCAAACTGAAATGATCGGCGCCTACGGCGACCAGCTGCTGGGCTGGCTGCAGCGCTATACCTTCCCGGTCGAGGGACGTTTTAGCGACGCCGAGCATGCCGAGAATATCTCCGCATTCTTCCTGCAGCAGCTGTTAAGCAACGGCACCACCACGGCGCTGGTGTTCGCCACCGTGCATCCGCAGTCGGTCGACGCGCTGTTCAGTCAGGCGGCGGCGCTGAATATGCGGCTGATTGCCGGCAAGGTGATGATGGATCGCCATGCGCCTGAGGGGCTGCTGGAAACGCCGGAACAGAGCTACCGGCAAACCCGGGCGCTGATCCGCCGCTGGCACGGCAGGCAGCGGCTGGGCTATGCCCTGACGCCGCGTTTCGCGCCCACCTGTTCCCCGCAGCTGCTGGCGCAGGTGCAGCGCCTGCGCCAGGAGTTTCCCGACGTCTGGCTGCATACCCACCTGAGCGAGAACCGCGATGAAGTGGCCTGGGTAAAAGAACTGTTTCCGCAGCATCGCAACTATCTGGATGTTTACCACCATTACGGGCTGACCGGCGAGAAAAGCGTCTTCGCCCACTGCCTGCACCTGGAAGACGCAGAGTGGCAGTGCCTGTGCGATACCCGTTCGTCGATCGCCTTCTGCCCGACGTCCAACCTGTTCCTCGGCAGCGGGCTGTTTAAGCTGCAGCAGGCCTGGCGGCGGCGGGTCCGACTCGGCATCGGCAGCGACGTCGGGGCCGGCACCACCTTTAATATGCTGCAGACGCTGGGCGAAGCCTACAAGGTGGCGCAGTTGCAGGATTACAAACTGGCGGCCGGCGAAGCCTTCTATCACGCCACGCTGGGCGGCGCGCGCGCGTTGGCGCTGGACGACCATATCGGCAACTTTGACGTCGGCAAAGAGGCGGATTTCGTGGTGCTTGATCCGGCGGTGTCGCCGCTGCAGCAGCTGCGCTATGCCAACAGCCGCACGCTGGATGAAGTGCTGTTTATGCTGATGACGCTTGGCGACGATCGCAACCTGTATCGCACCTATGTGGACGGCAAGGTGGTGTTTCAGGCGCCGCAGCGGCAGGAGGCGGCATGATCCAGTTTCTGCTGAACGACACGCTGAAAAGCGAACGGCTCGATCCGAATACCACGGTGCTGCAGTATCTGCGCCGCCATCTGCGGCGCTGCGGCACCAAAGAGGGCTGCGCCTCCGGCGACTGCGGGGCGTGCACCGTGGTGCTGGCGGAGGCCGACGGCGAGCGGCTGCGCTACCGCAGCGTCAACGCCTGTCTGACCTTTGTCAGCGCGCTGCACGGCAAACAGCTGCTGACCGTTGAGGATCTGCGCGAGAAGGGACAGCTGCACGCGGTGCAGCAGGCGATGGTGGACTGCCACGGCTCGCAGTGCGGCTTTTGTACGCCGGGGTTTGTGATGTCGCTGTTCTGTCTGCAAAAGAACAGCGACGGCTACCGGCGCGAGCAGGCCCTGCAGGCGCTGGCGGGCAACCTGTGCCGCTGCACCGGCTACCGGCCGATTATGGCGGCGGCGCAGCAGGCCTGTACGACCAGCGCGCCGGACCAGTTCGACGCCCGTCAGGCAGCAACGCTGGCGCGTCTGCGGCAGATCCCCGCCGCCGCGGAGACGGTCTGCGGCGGCAAACGCTGCCTGATGCCGCAGACGCTGGACCAGCTGGCGCAGTGCTATCAGCAGTATCCGCAGGCGAAACTGCTGGCCGGCGGCACCGATCTGGCGCTGGAGGTGACGCAGCGCCACCAGGATCTGCCGCTGATCATCGCCATCGGCCAGCTTGCCGAACTGCGACAGATTGAACGGGGCGAGCGGCTGCGCATCGGCGCCGGCGTTACGCTGAGCGAACTCTACCGGGCGCTGGCGGAGGAACACCCGGCGCTGGGGGCGCTGCTGCAGCGTTTCGCCTCGCAGCAAATCCGCAATCAGGGCACGCTGGGCGGCAATATCGCCAACGCCTCGCCGATCGGCGACGGCGCGCCGCTGCTGCTGGCGCTGAATGCGGTGCTGACGCTGCGCCGCGGCGCGCAGCGGCGCGATCTGCCGCTGGACGATTTCTTCCTCGGTTACCGGCAGACGGCGCTGCAGCCGGGGGAGTTTATCGAAAGCATCCAGCTGCCGGCGTCGTTCCCGGCGGATCTGCGCGTCTGGAAGGTCTCGAAGCGGCTGGAAGATGATATCTCCGCGGTGTGCGGCGCCTTTAACCTGCAGATTGAAGACGGCAGGGTGCGGACGGCGCGCATCGCCTTCGGCGGCATGGCCGCCACGCCGAAACGGGCCGCAGCCTGCGAACGGGCGCTGCTTGGCGCACGCTGGGAGCACAACAGCGTGGAGCGGGCGGCGCAGGCGCTGACGCTGGATTTCACCCCGCTGAGCGACTTCCGCGCCAGCGGCGCCTACCGCATGTTGGTGGCGCAAAACCTGCTGCGCCGCTATTTCATCGCGCTGAGCGCGCCGGCCACCGCCATTGAGGTAACCAGCCATGAGTAACCGATCCCAGACAGAACGCAGCCAGGCCGAGCTGGCCGCACTGTTCGCCGGCGCGGCGCGCGGCGGCGTTGGCCGCAGTCAGCAGCACGAAAGCGCCGACAAGCACGTCAGCGGCGAGGCGCAGTACATTGATGACCGGCTGGAGTACCCGCGCCAGCTGCATCTGGCCGCGCGGCTGAGCGACCGCGCGCATGCGAAGATTCTGGCGCTGGACAGCAGCGCCTGCGCGCAGTTTCCCGGCGTGGTGCGGGTGATGACCTGGCAGGACGTGCCGGGAGAGCTGGATATCGCCGCGCTGACCGAGGGCGACCCGCTGCTGGCCAGAGATCGGGTCGAATACGTCGGTCAGGTGGTGGCGGTGGTGGCGGCGGAGGATGAAGAGACCGCCTGGCGCGCGGCGCAGGCGATCGTTATCGATTATCAGGATCTGCCGGCGCGGCTGGACGTTGAGCAGTCATACCGCAATGGCTGGTTGGTGCAGGAGAGCCACTGCCACCGTCGCGGCGACGCGGAGGCGGCGCTGGCGCGCGCCCGGCACCGGCTGCAGGGCGAGCTGCGTATCGGCGGCCAGGAGCATTTTTATCTGGAAACCCAGATCTCCGCGGTGGTGCCCGGCGAGGACGGCGGCATACAGGTCTACTCCTCCACCCAGAACCCGAGCGAAGTGCAAAAACTGGTGGCGTCGGTGCTGGCGCTGCCGCTGCATAAGGTGACGGTCGATACCCGGCGCATGGGCGGCGGCTTCGGCGGTAAGGAGACGCAGGCCGCCGGGCCGGCGTGCCTGTGCGCGCTGGCGGCGCACCTGACCGGCCGGCCGGCGAAGATGCGCCTTAACCGCCGCGACGACATGATGATCACCGGTAAGCGCCATCCGTTCTATATTCACTATGACGTAGGGTTTGACGATCGCGGCCTGCTGAGCGGCATTAAAATCGACCTCGCGGGCAACTGCGGCTATTCACTCGATCTCTCCGGTTCGATCGTCGATCGTGCGATGTTCCACGCCGATAACGCCTATTTTCTGCAGGACGTGGTGATCACCGGCCACCGCTGCCAGACCCACACCGCATCCAACACCGCCTACCGCGGCTTTGGCGGCCCGCAGGGCATGATGGCGATTGAGAACATTATGGACGTCATCGCCCGCCATCTGGCGCTGGACCCGCTGACGGTGCGCAAAACCAACTATTACCGGCAGAAAACGCGCAATGTGACCCACTATCAGCAGCCGGTAGGCCAGAACCTGCTGGCGGAGATCACCCGGCGGCTGGAGCACAGCGCCGACTACCGGGCGCGCCGCGCGGCGGTGCGGGAATTCAATGCGCGCAGTCCGCTGCTGAAGAAGGGACTGGCGCTGACGCCGGTGAAGTTCGGCATTTCATTTACCGCCAGCTTCCTCAATCAGGCCGGGGCGCTGCTGCTGATCTATACCGACGGCAGCATGCAGCTGAACCACGGCGGCACGGAAATGGGCCAGGGCCTGAACACCAAGGTGGCGCAGATCGTGGCCGAGGTGTTCCAGGTGGATATCGCGCGGATTCAGATCACCGCCACCGACACCGGCAAAGTGCCGAACACCTCGCCGACGGCGGCTTCGTCCGGCACCGATCTGAACGGCAAAGCGGCGGAGAACGCCGCGCTGACCATCAAACAGCGGCTGATTGACATGCTGGTGCAACACTATCGGGTGCCGGCGCGGCAGATCGCATTCAGCAACGGCCAGGTGCGGGTCGGCGAGCGCTATTTCAGTTTTGAACAGGTGGTGCAGCTGGCCTATCTGCAGCAGGTTTCCCTGTCCAGCACCGGCTATTACCGCACGCCGCAGATTTTTTACCATCGCGAGGCCGGCGTCGGGCATCCATTTTATTATTTCGCCTACGGCGCGGCCTGTTCAGAAGTGTTGATCGATACGCTGACCGGCGAATATCAGCTGCTGCGCGCCGATATTCTGCATGACGTCGGCGACTCGCTGAACCCGGCGATTGATATCGGGCAAATCGAAGGGGGATTCGTGCAGGGCATGGGCTGGCTGACCTGCGAGGAGCTGGTGTGGGATGAGCAGGGACGGCTGCTGACCAACGGGCCGGCCAGCTACAAGATCCCGGCGATTGGCGACGTGCCGGCCGATCTGCGGGTGTCGCTGCTGGAAAACCGCCGCAATCCGCAGCAGACGGTCTTTCGTTCCAAAGCGGTGGGCGAGCCGCCGTTTATGCTGGCGATATCAGTCTGGTGCGCCATCAAGGATGCGGTCGCCAGCCTGAGCGATTACCGGCGTCAGCCGGATATCGATGCGCCGGCCACGCCGGAGCGGGTGCTGTGGGGCGTACAGCAGATGCTTTCAGGTGACAGTGTCACTCAAAATCGGCGGGAGGGCGACGATGGAACACTGGATTGATGCGTTGGCCGCGCTGCGGCGGCGCGGTGAACCCTGCGTGCTGGTCACCGTGATTGATGAACATGGCTCCGTACCGCGCAACCGCGGTGCGAAAATGCTGGTGACCGCCGAACAGGCGCTGGACACCATCGGCGGCGGCCATCTGGAGTTTCAGGCGCTGGAAATTGCCCGCGCCATGCTGCAGCGCGGCGAATCGGCGCTGCGGCTGGAAAGCTTCCCGCTGGCCGCGCGGCTGGGGCAGTGCTGCGGCGGCCACGTCCGCGTGCTGTTTGAGCCGCAGAACGCGGCGCGGCCGCTGGTGGCGCTGTTTGGCGCCGGCCACGTCGGCTGCGCGCTGGCGCAGATCCTGGCGACGCTGCCGCTGCAGGTACGCTGGCTCGACAGCCGGGCGCAGCAGTTTCCGCCGCAGGTGGCCGCCAATATTACGCCGCAGCCGTGTGAGGATCTGCCGGCGGCGGTCGATGACATGCCGCCGGGTTGCCTCTATATTGTGATGACCCACGATCACGGCCTGGATCTGGCGCTGGCGGAGCGTATTCTAAAGCGTAACGATGCGGCCTATTTCGGCCTGATCGGTTCCCTGACCAAGCGCAGGCGTTTCGAGTATCAGCTCGGCATGCGCGGCGTAGCGCCCGCGGCGCTGGCGCAGATGCGCTGCCCGCTGGGGCTGTCGGAGGTGAAGGGCAAACTGCCGGCGGAAATCGCCGTGGCGGTGGCCGGCGAAGTGATCGCCCATTACGCCAGTGCGCAGCGCTAATCAGTTGTTTTTGCTGAATCTGCCAACTGCGCCTAAGCTTGGATGGCATTGGGGAAGTATGCTTCCCCGCACCCTACATGGAGGAGTTTGAATTGATGCGTTTATCCACATTAGTGTTAGCGATGAGCATGGCGTTAGGCACGCAGGCGCAGGCCGAGGAGAGCAAAACCACCTCTGAACATGCGGCGCTGCCGAGCGGCCAGGCGAAGGAGGCGACGGTGACCGGCGAAGCCAACCAGCACGAGAACCAGAAAAGCGACAACCCGTTCTTCTACCAGAGCCGTCTGCCGTATCAGGCGCCGCCTTTCGACCGGATTAAGGAAAGCGACTACGCGCCGGCGATTGAAGAGGGCATCAAACAGAAACTGGCGGAAGTGGAAAAAATCGCCAACAACCCGGCCAAGGCGGATTTTGACAATACCCTGGTGGCGCTGGAAAAAACCGGCGCGCTGCTGACGCGGGTGATGAGCGTGTTCGGCGCCATGACTTCGGCCAACACCAGCGACGCGCTGCAGAAGCTGGATGAAGAAGTCTCGCCGAAACTGGCGGCGATGGATGACGCCATTATGCTCAACAGCAAGCTGTTTGCGCGTATTAAGGCGGTGTATGAGCAGCGCGACGCGCTGAAGCTGGATGCGGAATCCCGCCGTCTGCTGGAGGTGGCCTACCAGAGCTTTGAACTGGCCGGCGCCAACCTGTCGGACGCCGACAAAACCAAACTGAAGGCGCTGAACCAGGAAGCGGCGACCCTCAGCACCCAGTTCACCAATAAACTGCTGGCGGCGGCGAAGAACGGCGCGCTGGCCATCAGCGACAAGAGCAAGCTGGACGGCCTGTCCGCCGGCGAGCTGGCGGCCGCGGCCCAGGCGGCCAGCGAGCGCAAACTGGACAAGCAGTGGCTGCTGGTGCTGCAGAATACCACCCAGCAGCCGGATCTGCAGACGCTGAAGGATCGCGATACGCGCAAGGCGCTGTTCGACGCTTCGTGGACGCGCGCCGAGAAGGGCGACGGCAACGACACCCGTCAGACCATCGCCCGGCTGGCGAAGATCCGCGCCGAGCAGGCCAAGCTGCTGGGCTTCCCGGACTACGCCTCGTGGAAACTGCAAAATCAGATGGCGAAAACGCCGAAGGCGGCGCTGAGCTTTATGCGCGATATCGTACCGGCGGCCACCGCGCGCGCACAGCGTGAGGCGAAGGATATCCAGGCGGTGATCGACCGGCAGAAAGGCGATTTCAAACTGGTGGCCTGGGACTGGCAGTACTATGCCGAGCAGGTGCGCAAGGAGAAGTACGATCTGGATGAATCACAGATCAAACCTTACTTTGAGCTGAATAACGTGCTGAACAACGGCGTGTTCTACGCGGCTAACCTGCTGTACGGCATCAGCTTTAAACAGCGCAAGGATATTCCGGTGTATCAGCCGGACGTGCGGGTGTATGAGGTGTTTGATAAGGACGGTAAATCGCTGGCGCTGTTCTATACCGACTACTTTAAGCGCGACAACAAGGGCGGCGGCGCCTGGATGAGCAACTTCGTCGAGCAGTCGAAACTCAACGGCACCAAACCGGTGATTTACAACGTCGCCAACTTCACCAAACCGGCGCCCGGCCAGCCGGCGCTGCTGTCGTATGACGATGTGATCACCATGTTCCACGAGTTCGGCCATGCGCTGCACGGCATCTTTGCCGATCAGCAGTACCCGAGCCTGTCCGGCACCAATACCGCGCGCGATTTTGTTGAGTTCCCGTCGCAGTTTAACGAGCACTGGGCGCGCGACCCGAAAGTCTTCGCCCACTTCGCCAAGCATTACCAGACCGGCGCGGCGATGCCGCAGGAACTGGTCGACAAGATCAACAAGGCCGACAAGTTCAACAAGGGCTACGACATGACCGAACTGCTGGCGGCGGCGCTGCTGGATATGCACTGGCATATGCTGAGCGCCGACCAGCCGCAGCAGGATGTCGACCAGTTTGAGGCGCAGTCGCTGCAGAAAGATAACATCGATCTCAGCTATGTGCCGCCGCGCTACCGTTCCAGCTACTTCCAGCATATCTGGGGCAACGGCTACGCCGCCGGCTATTACGCCTATCTGTGGACTGAAATGCTGGCGGACGACGCCTTCCAGTGGTTCAGTGAACACGGCGGCCTGACGGCGGAGAACGGCCAGCGCTTCCGCGATATGGTGCTGTCGCGCGGCAACAGCGAAGATCTGGAGAAGCTGTATGAAACCTGGCGCGGTAAGGCGCCGAGCATTGAGCCGATGCTGATTAACCGCGGCCTGAAAGAGCAGTGATTTATCTCTAGAGGGTGTCCGGGCAACGAGCCGCCTTCCGCCAGGAAAGGCGGCTCGTTTATTATAGCGGACCAATCAGATGGAGCGGGTGACGCCGCCATCGACGCGGATATTCTGGCCGGTGACGTAGCCTGCGCCTGCCGACAGTAAAAAGGCTACGGTGTCGGCGATCTCTTCGACGGTGCCATAGCGTCCCATCGGCACGCTGTCGCGGCGTTCTGCGACTTCCGGCAGGCTGTCGATCCAGCCGGGCAGCACATTGTTTATGCGCACATTCTTCGCCGCATAGCCATCCGCAAAGAGTTTGGTGAAGCTGGCAAGACCCGCCCGGAACACTGCCGAAGTCGGGAACTCGGCGGACGGCTCGAACGCCCAGGCCGTCGAAATGTTGACAATGGCGCCACCGCCTTGCGCTGCCATGATCGGCGCGACCAGACGGATCGGGCGCACGGCGCTCAGCAAATAGACATCCATGCCCTGGTGCCACTGTTCATCAGTGATATCGAGCAGCGGCGCACGCGGGCCGTGACCTGCGGAGTTGACCAGCGCGTCGATTCGCCCCCACGTCGCCATCGTCAGATCCACGATTTGCTTCACGTCGTCGAGTGACTGGTTTGAGCCGGTGACGCCGACGCCGCCCAACTCGTTGGCCAGCGCCTCGCCCTTGCCCGACGAGGAGAGGATGGCGATACGATAGCCATCCTGAGCCAGTCTGCGTGCGGCCGCGGCTCCCATACCGGATCCACCGCCCATGATAAGCGCAACTTTTTCTTCAGCCATGACGGCCTCCTTTGGTTAGGTTCTGCCGCCATTGTGTCAGGTGACAGCCGAAGTTGCGTGTGATAAATAAACGTCTCAGACTGTAGAAAAACTATAGGGTATCGCTATGACGCCATCCCGCCGTAAACTTCCTCCGCTCAATGCCCTGCGTGCATTCGAGGTCTCGGGGCGCCGGCTGAGTTTTCGGGCCGCCGCCGAGGAGCTGGGCGTCACCCAGGGCGCGGTTGCGCAGCAGGTGCGCGCGCTGGAAGAGCATCTGGGCCAGGCCCTGTTTCAGCGCTTGCCGCGCGGCCTGGCCCTGACGCCGCAGGGCGCAAGCTACCTGACGGAGGTGACCCGCGCTTTTGATACGCTCGGCGATGCCACCGGACGGCTTCTGGAGCGGCCGGACACCGTTACCATCAGCGTGACGCCGACCTTCGCCGCGAAGCTGCTGATCCCCCGTCTGGCCGAGCTGAACGCCGCGCTGCCCGGCGTGGAGCTGCGTACGGTCGCCACCGAAGCGCTCTGCGATTTTGAGCGCGATCAGGTGGACATTGCCATACGGTTAACCTGTCCTCCGTTCCCGTCCGGGCTGGAGGCCAGGCTGCTGTTCCACCAGGAGCTGGTGGCGGTCGCCAGCCCCCATCTGGTCAAAGAGTTACCGCTCCCGCTGTCTCCGGAACAGATTGGGGCGTTTCCGCTGTTGCATGATTCGCAGGGCCACTGGCCGCTGTTTCTGCGTACCGGCGGCAAGCTGCCCGGCGCGGTATTTAACCAGACGACGCTGGCGCTGGATGCGGCGCTGGCTGGGCAGGGGATCGCTCTGGCATGCCGGGCGTTTGTGGCCGGCGATCTCAAGGCCGGGCGTCTTGTACAGGTCGCGGAGGAGAGCATGATCAAAGAGCCCAGCTATTTCCTCGTCCGCAAGCGCTCATCCTTACCGCGCGCCCAGCGCGATGCGGTATGGGACTGGTGCGTAGATCGGCTCTCGCTGGCTGGCGTTTAGCGCGGCCGGCCGGTGCCCGTTGATGACTACGGCGCTAATATTCTCACCCGCCGCCAATCTGAATAGACGCGGTGATATCAGTCCGTCAACCGCCTGATTCGGTCATTATTAAATAGTTAACTTCCGATAATAATATCTTGTTGCCGGCGGCTTGCTAACTTTTAAACCTGGCCTATTATTTATTCACAGCAAATTATGCTGTATCTATGGTGATAATAGGAGAGGTCATGAAAAAGTATAATCTGTACCTGGCGCTGCTGTGCCTGGGTGCACCGGCATTGTCTTTTGCTCAGCCTGCAAACCATAATAAGATTGCCGTCGGCGAAAAATCGCCGGCGCCATTTCACGGCACGCCGACTCAGCCTATTTCTCGTCAGCAGTTATGTTATAACGGCGGGAATTTCCATTGGCCGCCGGATGGCGCCAATATTCCCGATCCGGCGTGTAAGATTGCTTATCAGCATAATTATAATAAATACAAAGATAAGCTCGATAACGAAAATCAGCTGATCGAGCAGTCAAACTATCCCTTTGTGCAAAAAGATGAATTTGCCAAACTGATACCTGATTATAATAATCAGGATAAAGTCAAAGAAGCCATTCCGGACGGGCAGCTGTGTTCCGGCGGCAATGTCGGTACGGAAAAAGACAGCAAGAAGGATTATCTGTGGAATGATAAATCCGGGATGGACGTTGCCGCGAGCTGGACCGCCAGCAATGTTAAGCTGAATGACAACGGTGAAATAGACATTGTTTATCATGCAACGGCGACGCATAACCCCAGCTTTTTCGAAGTTTATTTATCCAATGCGGATTATAAAGCCAGCGAGCGGCCGCTGAAGTGGAGCGATCTGACGCTGCTGAAAAAGGTCACCGATGCCAAATTGGAAGGGTCGGATTATAAGTTCTCCGCACCGGCCAATAATGCCAAAGGTGAGCGCGTGCTGTTTATTCGTTGGCAACGCATCGACCCAGCCGGTGAAGGCTTCTACAGTTGCAGCGATATTAATATTCAATAAATAATAACCGGGGCGAAGCGCGCTTCGCCCATTAAAGAAGGACGGAAGCCGCGATCCTACGGCGTCACGTCCTGATAACCAGCAAATCAGCTTTTTGCATAAAGACCAGAACTTAAAGGAGGCCTTTCTGGGCAAATGTGATCCGGGTCGCCTCATTTAAATCCATGCTTTTCAGTGCGCTAGGGGATACCCAGGCAATCTCCTGAAATTCCTCATTAAACGTAATCGTCCGGTTTGTACTGATACAGTCAAAGATGAGGTAAATCATGTAAATGTCCTCGGTGGTACCATCCGGGTACGTTTTAGTACGGATATCATCACGAAAGGCCCAGGGTCTAACGTCTGTGATATGCAGTACTTCGCCTAGTTCTTCCCTGATTTCACGCCTCAGTGCAGTTTCCATCGTCTCGCCAGGCTCCATTCCGCCGCCGGGCAGCGCCCATTGTCCCGGGAATACCCCACGGTCGGAGGCCATTTTACACAGCAGAAACTCACCTTCATTTTGAATCACTGGGCACACTATTACTCGCTGGCGCATTTCATGTCCTCAACATCATGGCTTTCTGAATAGCTTTATCAGAAATTTCCCGTGTCGGTATATTGGCTACGATGTATAAAAAACGGCCAGGCTTTAGCCTGGCGCGTAATCAATAATGTGCTCTTTATTGGCTACAGCCTGGCGCGATACGCCTCTTCGGCCTGCGTCAGCGTGGCCCAGAACGGCCGTGGCGGCTGATTGTTCAGCCGGTCGACCAGAATATCCAGATGGGTGTGCCAGCCGCCGGCGACGCTCAGCATCTGGCTGCGGTCGGCCAGGCGGCGGTGGGTGACGGTCAGCAGCACGTTGTCGCCTTGCTCGGTCAGCTCAAAGGTAACCTCTGACGGGCGCTCCTGGCCTTTCTCTTCCCAGGTGATGCTCAGCACCTGCGGCGGAAACAGGCAGATAATATGCCCCGGGTTGGTCACCGGGCCGCTGTATGCCTTGTATTCCGCCGGCGCGGGTTCATCTTTGCCCGCCAGTTCGCCGTTGTTGAATACCAGCTCGAACGGCGCGCCGCGCTCCAGCTTCATGTCGCCCGCCGCCAGCCAGGTGGCGCGCTTGTCGGATTCGGTGAGGTAGGCCCAGACGCGTTCAATCGGGCCGGGCAGCAGACGCTGGATCCTCAACGTGCCGGTTTCAATCACCATACCGTAATCATTCATCGTTCACTCCTTGGGAGTGGACGGCTCCGACTGCCGCAGCGCCTGTTCCAGCGCATCGAGTCGTTCCGCCCAGAAATGTTCATAGGATTGCAGCCATTGCATGGCCTGCGCCATCGGCTCTGGTTCGAGTCGGCAAATATGGTTTCTTCCCTGCACGGTGCGCTGCACCAGGCCAGCCAGTTCCAGGGCTTTGATGTGCTTGGAGGCGCCGGCGAAACTCATGTTCAACGGCGCGGCCAGCTCGCCGATACTGCGCTCGCCCTGCGACAGTCGCGTCAGGATCGCGCGTCTTGTCGGGTCGGCCAGCGCGTGAAAAACGGCGTCCAGCTGAGAGTGCGGTAATTTAACCATATGGTTGAATATAGAACGATGCGTCGGATATTCAATCTCTTTTTGTCTGGTTTTTCCTGGCGACGTGATGCAGGTGGCAAAAAGAGGATAAAGGCAGGAAACGTGACGAATAGCGCTATTTTTGGCATAAATACGCTATTTTTTCGCCATAATCCTATATTTTCAGCCACCGCTGTCGGCAATGATCTGCCGTCATGGGAGATTTTTCGGAGAAAACGCATGGAAACCATAGAGCAGCGGGTGCTCGGCGCGCTGGCCAGACTGCAGGGGATCAACAAATCCAATATGTCGATTGACGCGGATTTCTTTTTCGATCTGGAAATGGACTCGCTGGATCGGGTGGAGGCGCTGACGCTGCTGGAGCAGGAGTTCGCGCGGGTCATTCCGCTGGCGGATGCCGCCAAATTCAACCGGGTGCGCGACGTGGTCGATTACCTGACGCCGCCGCGCGCCTGAGGAGCCTGGCGCGTCAGCGCATCGCCTTCATCAACGCATCAAGAAATACGCCGACCCGCAGCGGCAGGTAACGATGGCTGGGAAACAGCGCCCAGACGGCTAACGCCTGTGGCTGCACATCCTGCAGTTCAAGTGCGACCAGCTCACCGCGGCGCAGCTCTTCCCGGATATCCCAGTGGGTGAGTTGCGCCAGCCCCAGCCCGGCCTTACACAGTGTGCGCACGCCCTCCACGCTGCTGCAGCTAAAGCGGCCATCGATGCTGATCCCGGTCGTCTGGCCGTCGTTACAGAACGTCCATTGCAGTACGTTGCTCAGCCGTAAGCAGGTAAAGCGGGCGAGATCCGCCAGCCGGTTCGGGCGACCGTGCCGTTGCAGATACGCCGGCGCCGCGCACAGCACGCGCGGATTATCGGCAATCTTGCGGGCGATCAGGTTGGAATCCCGCAGCGGCGCGACGCGGATCGCCACGTCAAAGCCCTGCGCGACGATATCGACCACCTCGTCGCTCAACTGCAGATCCACTTTCATCTCCGGGTTTTCCGCCAGCAACGTCGGGATAAGCGGCACCAGAATCCGCTGGCCGAGGCCGGAGGGGGCGGTGACGCGCAGCTGTCCGCCTGCGCCTTGCCGCTCGCTGGAAAACAGCACCCGCGCGCTTTGCTCCGCTTCCAATATGGTGCGCGCATAAGGCATAAACTCCGCGCCCTCGGGGGTGAGGGATACCGCGCGGGTGGTGCGGTGCAACAGACGCACTCCGAGCGAGGCCTCAAGCGCCGCCAGCCGGCGCGAGACCGACATCGGTGACATATCCAGACGGTGCGCCGCCTGCGTCAGGCTGCCGGTCTGGGCCACCTGCAGGAAAATTTCAATCTCTTTCAGGTTCATTATAACGAATTCCGTTATACGGGTTTATCTGGCCTCGGTATTTTTCCTAACCAAACCCGGGATTACACTTGGTTTTGTTTATAATAAGCCAGCCGAGGAGGCCTGTCATGAATCATTCCGCATTGTTCCAAAGCCAGCAAATTAACCAACTGTTGTTACCCAACCGGCTGGCGGTGGCGCCGATGACGCGGGTTTCCGCCTCTGCCGACGGCGTCGCGGGCGAGAGAATGCGTCAGTATTATCAACGCTTCGCACAGGGAGAGTTTGGCCTGATCGTCAGTGAAGGCATTTATATCGACCAAGCCTGGTCGCAGAGCTATGAGTTTCAGTCCGGGCTGGTGAACGAGGCGCAGCAGCGCGGCTGGCGACAGGTGACGCAGGCGGTGCATCAGCACGGCGGCAGAATTTTCGCGCAGCTGCAACATGCCGGCGCGCTGTCCCAGGGAAACCGCTACCGTACGCAGACCGTAGCGCCTTCAGCGCTGCGGCCGAAGGGCGAGCAGATGACCTTTTACCGTGGTGAGGGGCGCTATCCGCTGCCGCGGGCACTGGAGGACGGGGAGATTCAACAGATTATCGCGGACTTCGCCGCCGCGGCGGAGCGTGCGCTGCATGCCGGTTTTGACGGCATCGAGATTCATGGCGCCAATGGCTACCTGCTGGACCAGTTCTTCACCGCCTACAGTAATCAGCGCGATGACCGCTGGGGCGGGGATATTATCGGCCGGCTGTCGCTCAGCCTGGCGGTCATCGACGCGGTGCGTCAGCGGATTGGCCGCGCGGTGCCGCTGGGCATCCGCGTGTCACAGGGCAAGGTGAATGACTTTGGCCATAAATGGGCCGAAGGCGAGGCCGGGGCCAAGGCGGTGTTCCAACGGCTGGCGACGTCGGGCATCGATTTTCTGCACGTTACCGAACATGAGGCGTGGCAGCCGGCGTTTGATGCCGCAGGCGAGTCGCTGGCGGCGCTGGCGCATCGCCATGCGCCGTCGCTGACGCTGATTGCCAACGGCGGGCTGCATCAACCGCAGCGGGCGCTGCAGCTGACCGAGCAGGGCGCCGATGTGATTGCGCTGGGGCGCGGTGCGCTGGCGAATCCTGACTGGCCGCGGCGGGTGCGCCAGGGGTTAGCGCTGCAGGCGTTCGACCGCGCGCTGCTCGGGCCGATCGCCGATATCAAAGCCAGCGAGCTGCGGCTGGCATCGGGCGACGTCCCTGTCGCCGTACGGCCTACAGCCAGCCTTTGATCTGCCGGATGATTTCGGCGGTGGAAATACCGTAACGGTCGTGCAGGGTCGGCAGCGCGCCGGCCAGCAGGAAGGCGTCCGGCAGGGCGATCTGCCGGAACGCCGGCGTCACGCCGTTGCGCAGCAGGGTTGAGGCCACGGCTTCCCCCAGCCCGCCGATCTGCGAATGGTTCTCCGCGGTGATCACCAGGCGGCCGCTTACGCCGGCCTCGCGCAGAATGGTCTCCTCATCCAGCGGTTTGATCACCGGCGAATGCACCACCGCCACGCTGACGCCGCTCTGTTCCAGTTGTTCCGCCGCCTCCAGCGCGCGCATGGTCATCAGGCCGCTGGCGATAATCACCGCATCTTTGCCGTCGCGCAGCCGCTGGGCCTTGCCGTGGCGATACTGATAATCATAGCGGTCGAGCACCAGCGGCACCTTGCCGCGCAGCAGGCGCATATACACCGGCCCCTGATGCGCCGCCACCGCCGGCACCATCTGGCTCAGCTCCAGCGCGTCGCAAGGGTCGATCACCGTCAGGTTCGGCATGCCGCGAAAGATCGCCAGATCTTCGGTCGCCTGATGGCTGGGGCCGTAGCCGGTGGTGAGCCCGGGCAGCGCGCAGGCGATTTTAACGTTCAGGTTCTCTTCGGCAATCGCCATACAGATAAAGTCATAGGCGCGGCGGGCGGCGAACACCGCATAGGTGGTAACGAACGGCGTAAAGCCTTCGCGCGCCATGCCGGCGGCGGCGCTCATCAGCAGCTGTTCCGCCATCCCCATCTGGTAAAAACGTTCGGGAAAGGCCCTGGCGAACAGGTGCAGATCGGTGTATTTGCTCAGATCGGCGGTCAGGCCGACGATGTCGTCGCGCTGCCGGGCCAGCGCGACCAGCGCTTCGCCGAACGGCGCGGACTGCGTCGGCTGGCCCTCGGCGGCGATGGAGGCGATCATCGCCGAGGTGGTTAAACGCTTTTTGCCGCCGGCGGCCGTGGTTGTGGTCTGGTTCATGGTTGTTCTCCGATTTCCAGTGCGGTCAGCGCCTGATCCCATTCATGTTCATCCACGCGGATAAAGTGCGTTTTTTCCCGCGCCTCAAGGAAGGCGACCCCTTTGCCCATGCGGGTATCGCACAGGATCACCCGCGGCTGCGGCTGGTCGTGGCGACGCGCGGCGTCGAAGGCGGCCACCAGCGCCGCCAGATCGTTGCCGTCCACCCGCTGCACATGCCAGCCGAACGCCTGCCAGCGGTCGGCCAGCGGTTCGAAGGACAGGATCTCCGACGAGTGGCCGTCCGCCTGCTGATTATTGACGTCCACCAGCGCAATCAGGTTATCCAGCCGCCAGTGCGCGGCGGACATCACCGCTTCCCAGGTGGAACCTTCGTTGAGTTCGCCGTCGGACAGCAGGTTGTAAATAAACGCCGGGTTGCCTTTGCGCTTCAGCCCCAGGCAGGCGCCCACCGCAATACCCAGCCCGTGGCCCAGCGAACCGCCGGTGATCTCCATGCCGGGGGTGTAGGCGGCCATGCCGGACATCGGCAGGCGGCTGTCGTCGGCGCCGTAGGTTTCACGCTCATCAAGCGGCAGGATGCCGGCCTCCAGC
The DNA here is from genome assembly GCF_016026735.1 of Serratia rubidaea. NCBI lineage: Bacteria > Pseudomonadati > Pseudomonadota > Gammaproteobacteria > Enterobacterales > Yersiniaceae > Serratia > Serratia rubidaea. Next base: position 4,053,636 of record NZ_CP065640.1, on the reverse strand, counting down.
AGCGCGGCATAGAGCGCGATGGCGTAGTGGCCGATCGACAGGTAGAAGCGATCGCGCTGTTCCCAGTCGGGATCGTCCGCGCGGTAGCGCAGGGCGTGAAAGTAGCTGACCGCCAGCAGGTCGGCGGCGCCGAGCGCCTGGCCGATATAGCCTTGCCCCTGCACCTGGCCCATAATCAGCGCGTGCCGGCGGATGTTGTACGCCCGCTGTTGCAGCGACGGCGCGGTGGAATGCGGTAAATCAGTGCTATTCATCGTTTAACTCCGTGTTTATCGGTTAACCTGCGCGGCCGGGATGCGGAACACCAGCAGCGAGCCGGCCAGCAACACCAGCGTAATCAGATACATGCCCCACGCCGGCGAGCCGGTGAAGCTGCTGATGCCGCCGATCAGGTAGGGCGAAAAGAACCCCGCCAGATTGGCGAAGCAGTTCACCGCGGCAATGCCGGCGGCGGCGGACATGCCGCCCAACAGGTTGGTGGGCAGCATCCAGAACAGCGAGGAAGCGGAGAGAATGCCCGCCGCCGCCAGACAGAGGAAGGCGACCGACAGCGCGACATAATGGCCGAACTGGGTTGCCAGCAGCAGCGCCGCCGCGCCGACCAGCATCGGGATCGCCAGATGCCAGCGCCGCTCACGGCGGCGATCGCCGCTGCGTCCGGCCAGAATCATCGCCACGATGGCGCACAGATACGGCAGGCTGCTGAGCAGGCCGATCTGCAGCGGTTCGCTGATGCCGGCGTTGCGCACCAGCGTCGGCAGCCAGAAGGTGAGCGCATACTGGCCCATCACCACGCAGAAATAGATCAGCGCCAGCAGCCACAGCCGTCTGTCGCTGATAAACGCGGCGATGGTGCCGTGCTGATGCTTGTGCTGCTCGTCGGCGTCCAGATCGGCGCGCACCAGCCGTTTCTGGTGCTCATCCAGCCACGGCGCGTCTTCCACCCGGTCCTTCAGCGCCAGCAGCACCACCAGCCCCATCAGCAGCGTCGGCACCGCCTCCAGCGCAAACATCCACTGCCAGCCCGCCCAGCCGTGCACGCCGGCAAAACGCTCCATGATCCAGCCGGAGATCGGGCCGCCGATCATGCCGGACAGCGGAATGGCGATAAACCACAGCACCGTCATGCGCGCGCGCCGCGCCGCCGGGAACCAGTAGGTGAGGTACAGCAGCAGGCCGGGCGCCAGGCCGGCTTCCGCTACGCCGAGCAGAAACCGCAGCAGGTAAAACTGCCAGGCGGTTTCCACCAGGGCGAACAGGCCGGAAATCAGCCCCCAGGTGATCATGATGCGGGCGATCCAGCGTCTGGCGCCCACCCGGTGCAGAATCAGGTTGCTCGGCACCTCAAAGAAGAAGTAACCGATAAAGAAAATGCCGGCGCCGAGGCCGTAGACGGTTTCGCTGAGCGCCAAATCGTCCATCATCTGCAGCTTGGCGAAGCCGACGTTTACCCGGTCAAGGTAGGCGCACAGATAGCACAGCATCAAAATCGGCATCAGCCGCCAGGCGATCTTGCGGTATGCGCCGTCGCGCGCGCCGGCAGCGGCGGTCAGGTTAAGCGTTGTCATGATATCCACTCCTGAAACAGACAGGCGATCCCCCGCAGCGCGCGGGGGCCGTAGGGTGACGCGGCCCGGTCAGTGAATCAGCATGCCGCCGTTCACGTCCAGCGTAATGCCGGTCAGGTAGCTGGAGAGATCGCTGGCCAGGAACAGCGCGGCGTTGGCGACGTCCTGCGCATTACCCAGCCGGCCGAGCGGAATGGCGTCGATAATGGCGTGCCGGCGCTCGTCCTGCATCAGGCCGCCGGTGATATCGGTCTGGATCAGGCCGGGGGTGATGCTGTTGATGCGGATCTGCTCCGGTGCGAATTCGCGCGCCATCGCCTTTGCCAGTCCGAGCACGCCGGCCTTGGCGGCGCTGTAGTGCGGGCCGCCGAAGATGCCGCCGCCGCGCTGGGCGGACACCGACGACAGGCAGACGATGCTGCCGCCGCCGTTGGCGCGCATCGCCGGGATCACCGCCTGCGACATCAGCAGCGTGCCGCGCAGGCTGACATCCAGCACGCGGTCGTAATCCTGCATGCCGATCTCCAGCGTTTTTACCGGCTGAGTGATGCCGGCGTTGTTGACCAGCACGTCGATGCGGCCGTAGTGCGCCAGAATCTGCGCCACGGCCTGGCTGACCGCCTGCGGATCGGCGACGTCCGCCGCCAGCCCCAGATGGCCGTCGCCAAGCTGCTGCGCGGCATGGGCCGCCGCGCGGCTGTCCAGATCCAGTATCGCCACCCGGGCGCCCTGGGCGGCAAAGCAGGCGGCGGTGGCGCGGCCGATGCCGCGCTCGGAGGCGGCGCCGGTGATTACGGCGATTTTATTGTTCAGTAACATCTGCGACTCCTGAGGATTGTGGTTTTTTTACGGCCGTCGCGGCCGGTAGGGTGTGTTCAGCATTGGAGGAGACGCACTTTTCGGCAATGCAAAAAAATTCAGTCGATGCTGAATTAAACTTATGTTTTGATCGGCTTAACGTTTTCAGCCCCGGCGACGTGACAGGCTGTGACAATTCATCACCAGCGGAGGTACGGCGGTTGGAAATACAGAAGGCGGCGATCCCCTCAATCAAGGCGCTGCAGGTGTTTGAGCAGGTGGCGCATTTCGGCAATGTGGCGCGGGCGGCGGAGGAGCTGAACATCACGCCCTCGGCGGCCAGCCATCAGTTGGCCAAGCTGGAGAAACTGGTGGGCAACTCGCTGTTTAACCGTTCGGCCAAAGGGGTGAGCCTGACGCTGGCGGGGGAGACTTACCTGCGTGAAATCAGCCAATTGCTGCTGAATCTGGCCCAGGCTACGGCGCAGATCCGCGATGAGAAAGAGAACAACGCCCTGCGTATTCACTGCGCTCCCAGCTTCGGCCTGCTGTGGCTGCTGCCGCGGCTGAAACAGCTGCATGAAGCCTGCCCGGAGCTTAACGTGACACTGTCATGTTCGTATGAAAACCTGTCGTTCAGTCGTGACAATATCGACGTGGCGATCCGCCACGGCTTTCCGGACTGGTCGCCGTTTGATATCAAAACGATCCGCGATGAATTTATTACCGCTATGGCGTCGCCGGACTATCTGCGGCGGCATCCGGCGCCGACGCCGGCGGCGCTGGCGGAGCACCGGCTGATTTTGTCGGAAACGCCGCTGATCCAGTGGCCGCAGTGGTTTGCCGCCCACCATCTGCCGCAGCCGGAGCGCCCCTGGGTGTTCAGCTTCGATCGCTCTTACATGAGCCTGCAGGCCGCGCGTCTGGGGCACGGGGTGGTGCTGGAGAGCGAACTGCTGGCGCAGGACTATCTGCGCGACGGTTCGCTGGTGAGGCTGTTTCCGCCGGCGCTGAGCCTGCCGGTCAGCGCGCATCATCTGGTCTATCCGCGTGGTTTTGGCCAGCTGGCGCGGGTGAAGCGTTTTCTGCACTGGATGCAGCAGGCGCTGGACAGCGACAAGGTGTGCTGAGCGCGCTATCATCACGCCTTTGCCACCCCAGACAGCGGAGAGTCAGCCATCAACCTTGAACATGCGGAACAGTTGTCGCGCGATAAAACGGATTACCGCAAGCGGCTGGCGCTGATCGCACAGCTGCGTCAGCAGCCGAGCGACGGCGGCCGGGCGATTTTGCAGCGTATGCTGCAGGAGGACTTCGTCCTGAGCGTGCGGCAGGCGGCCTGGCAGGCGCTGCATGAACAGGGAGTGAGCTGCAAGCGTCCCAAAGCGCCAAAGCCGGTGCCGCTCCTGCCGCCGGAGCGGCGCTGCAGAAGGGTGCTGGAAGCGATCTATGACCTGCTGTGGCCGTGGACGTAACCTCCGTCAGCCGGAGCGGCGGCTCATCAGGCTACCACGGCGCATTGATACCCGCGCCGTGGAGATCCGGCATCCCGGGCCTTAAGCCAGCGCCTGCATGGCCTGAAGTGCGGGGGTATCGCCTGCGGTGACTTCAATAATTTTGCGGCTGACGGCAGGGGTGTCGATCAGCGCGGCAAGGGTCGCCGCCACATCCTCACGCGGGATCAAACCATAAGGAATAGCGAGGCCCGCGTTAATCCGCCCGCTGCCGGCGTTATTGGTCAGGGTGCCGGGGCGCAGAATCACCCAGTCCAGTGGGCTGGCGGCAAGGTGCACATCAGCCTGTTTTTTCACCGCCATATAGTTTTCGAAGGTATCGGAAGGCGCCGCCTTACCGCGCCCGGCTTCCGGGAAGGCGGAAACCAGCAGAAAGCGCGATACGCCGGCCTTCTGGGCCGCAGCCACGGCAATCTCCAGCCCGCGACCGTCGATGGCGTTAGTCATCTCCTTACCGCCTTTTCCGCCTGCGCCGGCGCTGAACACCAGCACATCGCTGCCGGCGATAAGATCCGCCAGCGCCTGTTCATCCAGCGACTGCAGATCGCCGCGGACCGGCGTGGCGCCCAGCAATTTAAGGGGCGCTTCCTGTTCCGGATGACGGTACATCGCCAGCGCCTGATGGCCCGCCCGGGCCAGTTGTTGAGCCAGACTGCGGCCAACGTTGCCTGCGCCGCCGATAATAAAGACTTTTTTCATTTGCGTTTGCTCCGGAAAGTGAGACATCACGGACTAAGGTAGCATCTGGCCGGGGGCTTTTCATATTCATTGCGTGACAATGTCACTTTAACGCGCTGTTTTTCCGGCAATCGCGGGCCTTACATACAAGAATGACCTGCTGTGGCCGTGGAGGTAACGCCCGTCAGCGGCGCAGCGGCGTCAGGATTAAATCGTCCTGCGCGACGGGTTTGCCTTCCGCAGTAACAAACCCCGGCTGCACCGGCTGGCCGCTGTGCTTCTCCGTCAGCTGGAGATGCGGCTCATCATGTAAGATATGCTGATGGCCCCAGACCATCAGCGCGGCCAGAACCGGCCCCAGACTGCGGCTTTTATCGGTCAGCACATATTCATATCTTTCACGCATTCCGGATTCCTGATAGCTGCGCTTCGCCAGCAGATCCTGCTCGACCATTTTCGCCAGGCGGGTAGTGAGCGTCTGTTTCGTGGCGCCGATATGTTCACGCATCTGTTCAAAGCGGGTAACGCCGTAAAACACCTCCCGCAGAATCAGCAGCGTCCAGCGGTCTCCCAGCAGTTCGGCGGCCTGCGCCAGTCCGCATAGCGCAGGGGATACCGGCGTCAGCGCGATGTTCTTTGACATGATCAATTTCCTCACCTAACATGAGTCTTGTTTTTAGACTTAGATTAACTATACGGAGATTATTATGCCATTTGTGAACGTACAAACCATCAAAGGTATCCTTAACGACGCCCAAAAGCGCGAACTGCTGACGCGGATCACCGATCTGATGGTGGAAGTGGAAGGGCGCGGCGACGCCGCATTTCGTCAGTCGGTGTGGGTCAGAATCGACGAGCATGAACCTGAGCAGTGGAGCCTGGGCGGCCTGCAGCCGACGGCGGCCATGATTGTGGCGAAATTCCCGCCGGCCTGAGTCCGGGATTCCGGGCTGGCCGGACGATTACCGGGCCGCTTTTTCGCGCCGGTAGTCGTCCGCATCAATGCCATAACGTTTGAGTTTGTTATACAGCGCGCCGCGTGACAGGTTCAACGCCAGCGCTACCTGACGGAGGTTGCCGTTCTTTTCAGTCAGACACAGGATAATCAGGTTTCTCTCATTCTCCTGCAGGCTGCGACTGCCGGGTGTCGCCAGGGCGTGTGACGCGCCGACGGCGTGCAGCGTATCCGGCAGATCCTGCTCATCAATGATGCGGCCCTCCGTCAGGTTGAGGGTACGTTCGACGACGTTCTCCAGCTCGCGCACGTTGCCCGGCCAGGCGTAGGCTTCCAGCCGGCGCAGAGCGTCGGCGGTAAAGTTTACCGTCTCGCGCCCCTGCGTTCGGCAAATCTGCTCGCAGAATCCGGCCGCCAGCTCGCTGATATCCTCTTTGCGTCGGCGCAATGGCGGGATATGCAGATCGATAACATTCAGGCGGAACCAGAGGTCGTGTCTGAACGCGCCGCCGGCGGCCTCTTTTTCCAGATCGCGGTGGCTGGCGGCGATGATACGTACATTAACGTTTATCGGACGATTGCCGCCGATGCGCGTCACCTCGCCCTCCTGCAGCACGCGCAGCAGACTGGCCTGCGCCTCCAGCGGCATATCGCCGATCTCATCCAGAAACAGCGTGCCGCCGTCGGCCAGTTCGAACTTACCCGCTGCACCACCGCGGCGTGAACCGGTGAACGCGCCGTCCTCATAGCCGAACAGTTCGCTTTGCACCAAATCGCGCGGGATTGCGCCGCAGTTTACCGCCAGAAAAGGGCCGTTACGCCGTGCGCTGCTGTTGTGAATTGATTGGGCGAACAGCTCTTTTCCCGTACCGCTCTCACCGCTCAGCAATACGGTGCTGTCGCTGCGGCTGGCGGTGCGTGCACGGTTACGCACCGCCTGCATGGCGGCCGACTGGCCGAGGATCATATCGAAGTGGTAGCTGGCGCTGCTGCCAATTACCTTGTGGGTGATATCGCGGATGCGGCGATTTTCCCGCAGGGAGATGACTTTGCCGCCGTCCGGCGTGCAGACGACGGAAATCAGGCAGGTGATGCGGCTGCGGCCGTCGGGACAAAAGGTAATGCTGCGATCTTTACAGGCGTTCAGCGTTTTCAGGGAACAGGATTCCGGCTGTAGAACGCTATCGATATCCAGATGGTCCACGCGCTGTGCGATGCCCAATACCTGACTGGCGTAGCCGTTGAGCTGGCGGATGTTGCCGCGTTGCCCCAGTACGATCACGCCTTCGTTGATGGACTCCAACACCGATTGCTGTTCATCGACCAACTGGCGCAGCATCAGCTGCTGGGAGATCGCCTCTGCCGCTGCCTGCACGGTGCCCAGTGTATGGTAGTGAAAATTGCCGGAGCTGGCGGTGAGCGTCAGCACGCCGATCGTTACGCCGTTTTCATCCCTGACCGGCGCGGCGGCGCAGTGCTTATCGCGCCGCCGCAGGGCGCTTTTGTAATTCTCGCCGTTAAGCAGGTATACCAGGCGGTTTTCGCTCAGACAGCGGCCGGTACAGTTGGTGCCGGCGATGTCCTCACTCAGCATACTGCCGACCGGCGTCAGATCCTGGCCGCAAAAGTAGAGCGTAATGCCGTTGGCATCCGTGAGATTAATGTGTCCGTTCGGGTTATAGGCCAACAGATTGCGCATCACGCCGCGGGCAATGGCGATCAGCGGGGCATTGCGTGCCAGTATCGTCTGCAGCCGTCTCTCTTCACAAAACCGATACTGGAAATGGTCGGGGTCGATACCGTTGCTGCGGCTGCGCGCCCAGGATGCGTGTACGGCGGCGCGTACGCCGGACGGCGTTTCACCGTGCCAGAATACCCGCCAGGCTTGGTGCAGTGCTTTGATATAGCGGCTGAAAGCCTGCTCGTTATTGAGCCTGGCGATTAGCTCCCACTCCTCATCCCAGTAACGTTCCGGTGTGTCATTCATACATGGCGTCCGCAGTGCGCAAAGTGTTCAGTATAGAGACATGTGACGTGAACATGTCTTCTTTGTGAACACTTTGTGATCGCGATCGTTTTTTAATTTTTTATATAAAACAACAGTTTAAATATTGGCATGGCGGTTGCTAAGCATTATCGCTCTGGCGAGCAGAGCAATAAATCTAACAATAAAAACGTGGAGAGAAAGCGCCATGTCGAAACGCAAACACAACGTTCCCTACATTCTGTTCATCTGTGCCATCGCCTCACTCAGCGGCGTGATCCTGGGCTACGACGCATCGGTGATTTCGGGGGTGATTGACCCGTTAACTGAGCATCTGTCGCTGTCGCCGGCGGAGAGCGGCTGGGCCGTCTCCAATGTGATCCTCGGCTGCGTGATCGGTGCCTGGGGCGTCGGATACCTGTCTGACCGCTGCGGACGCAAAAGCACCCTGATCGTCACTGCGCTGTTGTTTATCATTTCCGCCGTCGGTTCTGCGCTGGCGCACGATCTGACCGATTTTGTGATTTACCGCATGATCGGCGGGCTGGCTGTCGGCATGGCGTCCGCCGTCACGCCGCTCTATATCGCCGAGGTATCGCCCAAAGATCTGCGCGGCCGGATGCTGGGCATGCAGCAAATGCTGATGGTCGGCGGACAGTTGATCGTGTATGTGGTGAATTTCCTGATCGCCAGGGGCATGCCGCACGAGTGGTTGGTCGCCACCGGCTGGCGCTGGATGCTGGCTTCAGGCCTGGTGCCCTGCGTACTGTTTCTGCTGCTGGCGTTCTTTATGCCGGAGTCGCCGCGCTGGTACGCGATGCGCGGCAAGCAGGATAAATCTCTGAGGGTGTTAGGCTCGCTGTCTACCCCGGAGCACGGTCAGCGGCTACATGCGGAGATTGTGCGTTCGCTGGCCGTTGAGCAGGAGACAGAGCGAGAGAAGAGGCCGGGTATCCTGCAGGATAAGAAAGCCAGTTACATTCTCTGGATCGGCTGCGCCATCGCCGTACTGCAGCAGGTGTCCGGCATCAATATTCTGCTCTATTTCGCGCCGTCGCTGCTGCAGAACGTGACCGGCAACACGCAGGACTCGCTGTTTCAGAGTATTTTCCTCGGTATCGCATTGCTGGCGGGCGTCGCCGTCGCGCTGTTGGCCGTAGACCGCCTGGGTCGTCTTCCGCTGTTGCGCTGGGGGTCGTTAGGCTGCGCGTTATTTCTGTTCTTCACCGCCTGGACGTTTATGCAGGAGATGACGGGCTATCTGCCGATCGTCGGGCTGGTCGGCTTTGTGTTGGTATTCGGCCTTTCCTGGAGCCTGGGCGCCTGGCTGCTGATCTCTGAAATTTTCCCCAACCGCATACGTGCTGTGGCGATGGGTTTTGCCTTCTGTTCGATGTGGGCGGCCAATTTTATCGTCACGCAGAGCTTTCCGATGATGAACCGCAGCCCTGTGCTGATGGCGCATTTCCACGGCGGGTTTCCGCTGCTGCTATGCGGCGCATTCAGCCTGATTGCGTTTTGGTTTGTCGGGCGTTTCCTGCCTGAAACCAAAGGGGTTTCCCTGGAGCATATTGAACCACTGATGCTGTCGAAATCCCGGCGCTTTGGCGGAGAACAGGCGGATCTCTCCGCCACTCGGCCGGTTTCCCACACTAAATAGTTCGTACCTTACTGATAAAAGGAGCTTGTTATGGCAGTAGCAAAAAGAGTGCGCATTGGTTTGATTGGCGCAGGGCGGATGGGCAGTTTTCACGCTCAGACGCTGGCACAGCGTATACCGGGGGCGATGCTGACGGCGGTGGCCGATCCGGTGCCAGGGGCGGCGGAAAAGCTGGCGGCGACGTTGGGCGCTCCGCACGCCTACACCGACCCGCAGGCGCTGTTTGACGATGAGGATATCGACGCGGTGGTCATCGCTTCGCCGGCACGCACCCATGCTGAACTGGTGGCCGCAGCGGCACGGTCGGGTAAAAGCGTCTTTTGTGAAAAGCCAATGGCGGTAACGCTGGAGGAGGCGGACCAGGCTATCGCAGCGGTACAGCAGGCGGGCGTGGTGCTGCAGGTCGGTTTTAACCGCCGGTTTGTCAGCGGTTTTGCCTCTGCCTATCAGGAGATTAAGGCCGGTCATATCGGCGTTCCGCAGCTGATGCGTTCGGTAACGCGCGACCCGGGTCTGGGGGACCCAACGCCGATCCCGCACTGGACGATTTTCCTCGAAACCCTGATCCATGATTTCGACATTCTGCTGCATCTGAACCCCGGCGCGAAGCCGGTTGAAGTGTATGCCATGGCTGACGCGCTGGTGCGGCCCGACTTTAAAACCCGCGGCCTGCTGGATACCGCAGTGGTCAACATTCGCTTTGATAACGGCGCTATCGCCACCGCCGAGGCCAACTTCCAGGCGGTGTACGGCTACGATGTGCGCGGCGAGGTGTTCGGCAGCCAGGGCATGCTGCAGGCGGGCAATATCAATCTGAATAACTGTGTGCGCTACAACGCGCAGGGAATCGCTATCGATACCGCTCGCCGGGATACGGATCTGCTGCGCGATGCCTATATCGACGAACTCAGCGATTTTGTACGCTGCGTGGCGACGGGGGAAACCCCGCAAGCAACGGGGCAGGATGCGCGCAACGCGCTGGAAATTGCGCTCGCCTGCATCGCCTCGGTGCAGCAGTCTAAGCCTATCGTATTGTAAGGGAGCACGCGCATGTCAAACTTTACGCTTTCCGTCTGTGCCGAAATGGTGTTTCTCGATTTACCGTTTATTGAGCGGGTGCGACGCATTCATCAGCTGGGGTTCGGCGTTGAAATCTGGGACTGGACGCAGAAAGATATCGAGGCGCTGGCGCAGACCGGAGCGCGCTTTACCTCGATGACCGGCTATATCACCGGCAACCTGCATGACGATGATGCGATCGTCCAACTGCTGGACAGCGCGCAGGAGTCGCTGCGGGTGGCACAGCGTCTGAATTGTCCGGTGCTGAACCTGCACGGCACCGGGCTGGATAATCGTGGACTGCCGGTCAGGCCGGTTACGGTGACAACCGGCGAGATGTGGCTGAAAGCCGCGCAAACGCTGCGTTCACTGGCCGCGCTGGGGGAGCAGGCGGGACGCGTCTTTACCCTGGAGAACCTGAATACGGCGGTCGATCATCCCGGCACGCCGTTCGCCAGGGCGGAGGAGACGCTGGCGCTGGTCAGCGTGGTGGACAGCCCGTTCGTCAAGATGAATCTCGATATCTATCATGCCCAGATCGGCGAAGGAAACCTGTGCGAACTCATCCGCCGCAGCGCCGCGCATATCGGCGAAATACAGGTGGCCGACGTGCCGGGGCGCTGCGAACCGGGCAGCGGTGAGATCAACTATCCGGCGATCGCCCGCGTTCTGAGAGAGATTAACTATCAGGGCGTGGTGGCGCTGGAGGGATGGGCGTCCGGCGATGCGGAACGGGCGCTGCAGGCGTTCCGCACGGCGTTTTCGTAGCCGTTTTTTTGATCAGGCGCCCGCGCGGATGCCGCGTCGGCGCCTGTGCAAGAGGAAGATCATGATGGATATCACCAGACGAATACGGATTGGCGTCAGCCCGCTGTCCTGGACTAACGACGTACTGCAGGATCTGGGGGACGAAATTCCGCTGGCGACCTGTCTGCACGAGGCGGCGGCGGCGGGCTATCAGGGGATTGAACTGGGTCGTAAATTTCCCCGTACGCCGCAGGCGCTGCGGCCACTGCTGGACGCGGCGGGGCTGCGGCTGGCCTCCGGGTGGTTTAACGGTTTTCTGGCCGAACGCGATACGGTAGAAGAGTTGGCGGCGGTGCACGAACATGCGCAGTTACTGCAGGCGTTGGGTTGCGAGGTCATGGTGTACGGCGAGTGCGGCGCCATGCCGGGCGATGCGCCGCTGGATCTGCCGTTGTCGCGCTCGCCGCCGCTGAGCCAGGTGCATGTGGCGGAGTACGCCGCGCGGGTCAGCGACTTTGCACGGCGGATCCGGCAGCGTTATGGGTTGCGGCTGGCCTATCACCATCATCTGATGATGCTGGTCGAGCGCGATGACGAGGTGCATGACTTTCTGCAGGCCTGCGACGAGCAGGTCGGCATCGTGCTGGACTGCGGCCACGCTGCTGCTGCCGGGGTGGATATTGCCCGGCTGATTGAGCGTTATGGCACACGTATTGTCCATGTGCATCTGAAAGACGTGCGCGGCGATGTATTGCAGGCGGTACTCGCACAGAATATGAGCTTTAACCAGGCGGTGCGGCAGGGGCTGTTTACCGTGCCGGGCGAAGGCGTGGTGGATTACCGACCGGTGATCGATTTTCTGCGCGCTTTTGCCTATCACGGCTGGATTATTATCGAGGCGGAACAGGACCCGCGTCAGGCCCCGCCTTTAGTGACGGTGTCACGTGCACGTGACTGGGTACGACGGCAGATTGAACGACAGGAGGCGGATTGACTCAGCCGGCGGCGTGTCGCGCCGCCGTTACATCATGGTACGTAATCCCCCGGCAATGACAGGGAATACATTGCCGGATTTCGGCAATTCAAAGGTAAATTAATTGTTTTTCAGCGGCTAAGACGCCCTTTAATAATAACGACATGTTAAATCACATGGGATGACGACATGTCCTGGCGAATCAGCATTCTGGATAAAAGCCCGATCGCGGAAAACGAAAGCGCCGCCGAGGCGCTGGCACGTACGTTGCGTTTGGCGCAGCTGGCGGAGGCCGCCGGTTTTCACCGCTTCTGGCTGGCCGAACACCACAATACCCCCCAACTGGCGAGTCCGTCGCCGGAACTGCTTATCGCCTGGATCCTCGGCCAGACGCAGCGCATCCGCGTGGGTTCCGGCGGCGTGATGCTGCAGCATTACAGCCCGTATAAAGTGGCGGAAAACTTCAACCTGCTGGCGTCGATTGCGCCGGGTCGCGTGGATCTCGGCGTAGGCAAAGCGCCCGGCGGTCTGCCGCTCTCCACGCGGGCGTTGCAGCACGGGCACAACCCGCAGGAGAAAGGCAGTTTTGCCGACCAGCTGACGCAGCTGGACCGCTGGCTGGCGCCCGGCGGCGACGAGCCGGTGCGCGCCACGCCGCTGCCGCCGCAGCCTGCGCAAGGCTTTTTGCTGGGAGCCAGCGTCGAGAGCGCGTTGCTGGCGGCGCGGCTGAACTGGCGCTTTGTCTTTGCCGCGCACCTGAACGGCGATGCCGAACTGCTGCGTGAGGTGCTCAGCGCCTGGCGGGCGCACGGCGGGCGGGAAACGCTGGTCGCCGTACCGGCGATCGTCGCGCCGACGCAGGACGAGGCGCAGCGGCTGGCGAGCCGCGTCGAGGTGTGGGGCGTCGAGCTGGCAAACGGCCAGCGCGTCAGCGTGGCCAGCGAAGAGCAGGCCTACGCCTTCGCCCGCCAGGCGGGCAGTGAGCCGCTGCGCATCGCCCGGCGCGCGCAGTCGCTGCTGACCGGTCAGCCGGCGGCGGTGTTGGAACAGCTCGAAGCGCTGCATCAGCGCTGGGGCATTGATGAATTCATTATTGATACCCCGATCGCCGACGGCGAGGCGCGCCTGCGCTCGCTGCAGCTGCTGGCGCAGGCCTGGCAGGCCCGGGAGGTGGCGGCATAAGCCTGGGCAACGGTGGCTGCCGGCCCGCGCGGTCTGCCTCATTCATCGTTTAATCCTGAACACTTTTAGCGAGCCTGCCGCCCGCGACTTTGGCGCCCGGGCGGAACAAGCGCTGCACCAATGTTAATTAAGGGGAACACTATGTCCGCACCACGACAGCTGCGTCTGGGCACGATGCTGCACGGCGCCGCCGGCAATATGTCCGCCTGGCGTCACCCGGCGGTGAGCGCCGACGCCAGCATTAATTTTGAGTTTGCCAAAGCCACGGCGCTGAAGGCGGAAGAGGGCAAGTTTGACTTTCTCTTCGTCGCCGACGGTTTGTACATCAATGAAAAATCGATCCCGCACTTTCTTAACCGTTTTGAACCGCTGACCGTGCTGTCGGCGCTGGCGAGCGTCACCCGTAATCTGGGGCTGGTCGGCACGCTCTCTACCTCGTACAGCGAGCCCTTTACCGCCGCGCGTCAGTTCGCCAGCCTCGATCACCTTAGCGGCGGCCGCGCCGGCTGGAACGTGGTGACGTCGCCGCTGGAAGGATCGGCAAAAAACTTTTCCCGCACCCAGCACCCGGAGCATGCCCTGCGCTATCGCATTGCCGACGAATATCTTGAGGTGGTGAAAGGGCTGTGGGACTCCTGGGAACAGGACGCCTTTGTGCGCGACAAGGCGAGCGGCCGCTTCTTCGACCCGCAAAAGCTGCATACGCTGAACCATCACGGCGATTTCTTCCAGGTGGCGGGGCCGCTGAACATCGGCCGTACGCCGCAGGGACGGCCGATTATCTTCCAGGCGGGCGCCTCGGACGACGGTAAAAAACTGGCGGCGCGCCATGCCGACGCCATCTTTACCCACCATAACACCCTGGCCGACGCGCAGGCGTTTTACCGCGACGTAAAACAGCAGCTGGAGCAGCACGGCCGCCGCGCTGATGAGCTGCACATTTTCCAGGGCGTCAGCGTGATTGTCGGCCGCGATGCGCAGGAGGTGGAGCAGCAATACCAGAACACCGCGGCGCTGGTTTCGGTGCCGGATGCGCTGAATTATCTGGGCCGCTACTTTGAACATCATGACTTCAGCCAGTATCCGCTGGATGACCCCTTCCCGGAGCTGGGCGAGCTGGGACAGAACAGCTTCCGCAGCACCACCGACGCGATCAAACGCCAGGCCCGCGAACGCGGCCTGACGCTGCGCCAGGTCGCGCTGGAGGCGGCGTCGCCGCGCCCGCGCTTTGCCGGCACGCCGGAGCAGGTGGCCGACGGCCTGCAGCAGTGGTTCGCCGAGTACGGCGCCGACGGCTTTATTATTCAGGGCGGCACGCCGGAGACCTTCCCGCGCTTTGTGGATCAGGTGGTGCCGATCCTGCAGGCGCGCGGCCTGTTCCGACGCGACTATCCCGGCAGCACGCTGCGCGACAGCCTGGGGCTGGCGGAGCCGGCCAATCAGTTCACCGCACGCTAAACCATACAGGGAAACGTTATGCAGAAATCATTGCTTCTTCTGGCGCTGGCGCTGGCGCTGGCCGTGACGCCGGCCGTCCGGGCAGAGAATGTCACTATTAACGGCGCCGGCATCAGCCTGGACGCCAATAAAACGCCGATCCACAGCGTGAAAAACGCCGCCGCCATCGCGCAGCTGCCGCCGGGGCATCGCTTTGCCGTGCCGGGCAAGCTGACCGTCGCCATTGCCGGGCTGAACGTGCCGCCGCTGACGCTGTTCGCCGATGACAATAAAACGCTGCTCGGCAGCGAGGTGGATATCGCGCGCCTGGTGGCCGACAGCCTGGGGCTGGAACTGAACGTGGTGCCTACCTCGTGGGAGGACTGGCCGCTCGGCGTCGCCTCCGGCAAGTATGACGCGGCGATCAGCAATATCACCGTCACCAAAGCGCGCAAGGCCAGGTTTGATTTCGCCACCTACCGCAAAGATATGCTGGGCTTTTATGTCAAAACGGGCAGCCCGATCGCCTCGCTGCAGAAGGCGGCGGATATTGCCGGGCTGCGCATTATTGTCGGCTCCGGCACCAATCAGGAGGCGATTTTGCTGGCGTGGAATGCGCAGAATCTGCAGGCCGGGCTGAAGCCGTTTACGCCGATCTACACCAGAGACGATGCGGCGCAGACGTTGGCGCTGCAGTCCGGGCGGGCGGACGCCTGGTTCGGCCCCAACGTCACCGGCGCGTGGAAGGCGGCGCTGAACGGTAAAACCCGCCTGGCGGGCAGCGTCGACGGCGGCTGGCCGAAAGCGGCGCATATCGCCGTAACGCTGAAAAAGGGCAACGGCCTGGCGCTGCCGGTCCAGACCGCGTTGAACGGCGTGATCAACAACGGCGACTACGCCAAAGTGCTTAATCGTTGGGGGGAAGGCGTGGAGCGCATCACCGCCTCGGAACTGAATCCCGCCGGGCTGGGTGATTAAGGAGGCCGTGATGAACGAACGCTTTCGTGACGTATCGCCGGAAGATGCCGAACTGCAGCCGATCCTCAGCGGGCTGTTCGGCGAGTACGCCGCGCGTTATGACGACTACTTTTCCCGCCATACGGAGGTGGAGCTGACGGAATGGTACCTGCCGCCGCAGGGGCTGTTTATCGTCCTGGAGCGCGACGGCGTGATTATCGCCACCGGCGCCTATAAGCCGTATGACGCGCAGACCGCCGAGATCAAACGCATCTGGACCGACAGGGCGCTGCGGCAGCAGGGGCTGGCCGGCCGGGTGGTGCAGGAGCTGGAGCGCCGGGCGCGGATGGCGGGCTACCGCCATATCTATCTGACCACCGGCTTTCGCCAGCCGGAGGCGGTGAAACTCTACCTGAGCCAGGGCTATACGCCGCAGTTCGATCCCAGCCGCGATCCGGAAGAGTACGCCCGGCCGCCGTTTGACGGCAAGCTGCGCTTTATTAAAACCCTGCTGCACGCCGCGCTGCGCCAAACTGCATAAGGAACGATGAATGAAAAATGGTGAAACCATCAAAGTGGTGCCGGCGCGTTATCCGCTGCGCGCCGTCGGCGCCGTCGTCGCGCTGCTGCTGCTGGCGGCGGTGGTGCAGTCGGTGGCCTTTAACCCGCGCTGGGAGTGGCGGGTGTTTGCCCGCTGGTTTTTCGACCCGGCGATCCTGGCGGGGCTGGGGCAGACGCTGCTGCTGACGCTGATCGGCACGCTGTTAAGCGTCATCGTCGGCGGCATGCTGGCGCTGGCGCGGCTCTCCTCGTCCTGGCTGCTCAGCACGCTGGCGTTCGGCTATATCTGGCTGTTCCGTTCGCTGCCGCTGATCGTGGTGCTGATCGTCCTGTATAACTTCTCCTACCTGTACGACACCTTATCGTTCGGCGTGCCCTTTACCGGCCTCAGTTGGGGCAGCTTCGCCACCATCGACGTGCTCGGTCAGTTCTCCACCGCGGTGATCGGCCTGACGCTGGTGCAAAGCGCCTACAGCGCCGAGATTATCCGCGGCGGCTTTTTAGGCGTCGATCACGGTCAGTACGAGGCCGCCGCGGCGCTGGGGCTGTCGGCGTGGCGGCGCACCGTGCGCATTATCCTGCCGCAGGCGCTGCGCACCATTCTGCCGGCCGGCTTTAACGAGATTATCAGCCTCGCCAAGGGGACGGCGATGGTGTACGTGCTGGCGATGCCGGAGCTGTTCTACACCGTCCAGATGATTTACAACCGCACGCAGGAAGTGATCCCGCTGCTGATGGTCGGCGCGGTCTGGTATCTGGCGATCACCACCGTGCTGTCGCTGATCCAGTATGCCGTGGAGCGCGGGCTGGCGCGCAGCGAACGCCGCTCGGCGGTCAATACGACGCGCGCCGCCGGCCGGGTGCGCACGCCAACCCCACAGGAGCCTGCCCATGTCAGCTGAAGGTCATATTTCCATTACCGGCGTCAGTAAATACTTCGGCCGCCACAAGGCGCTGGACGATGTGTCGCTGGAAATCCCGCCGGGATCGGTCACGGTGATCCTCGGGCCGTCCGGCTCCGGCAAATCGACGCTGCTGCGCGCCATCAACCATCTGGAGCGGGTAGATGAGGGCTTTATCCAGATCGACGGCGACTATATCGGCTATCGCCGGCAGGGCGACCGGCTGTATGAGCTGAAGGAAAAAGCGATCCTCAAACAGCGGATCAACGTCGGCTACGTATTCCAGAATTTCAATCTGTTCCCGCATCTGACGGTGCTGGAAAACCTGATTGAAGCGCCGGTGGCCCACAGGCGGCTGAGCCGTCAGGCCGCCGTGGCGCAGGCGTATGAACTGCTGGAGGTGGTCGGTCTGCGCGATAAGGCCGACGCCTGGTCACGCCACCTGTCCGGCGGCCAGCAGCAGCGTATTGCCATTGCCCGCGCGCTGGCGCTGCGTCCGCGGGTGATGCTGTTTGACGAACCGACCTCGGCGCTGGATCCGGAACTGGTGGGCGAAGTGCTGGACGTGATAAAAAAGCTGGCGCGCTCCGGCACCACGCTGGTGGTGGTGACCCATGAGATTGGCTTTGCCCGTGAGGTGGCCGACCAGGTGGTGTTTATGGTGGACGGTAAAATCGTCGAACAGGGCAGCGGCGATGAACTGCTCAACCGCCCGCGCCACCCGCGAACGCGTCAGTTTTTGTCGAAAGTTCTGTAACGGCGCGCCGCGGTGCGCCGGGCAGCGTCACTCAATCTCCCGGCACGCCGCGGCAATCATCGTTCTGAGCCAGCGGTGCGCGGCAGGCTCCTGCGTACGCTGATGCCACAGCAGATGAAACTCAATCGGCGGCATCGCCAGCGGCGGCGGATAGCTCAGCAGCGCGTCGCGACAGGCCGCCCCTGTCGCTGCCCGGCGCAGCAGCGTGCTGACATAATCCGTACCGGGCAGCAGCGCCGGAATGGCGAACATGCCGGGCAGCGTCAGCGCCACCTGGCGGCTCAGTCCGCGCGCCCTGAGCATCTCATCCACCAGGCCGTAGCGGTTGCCCTCCGGCGACGCCAGAATGTGCTTCATCGCCATAAAGCGCTGCAGGGTCATCTCGCCGGGCGCCGCGTCGCCGTTTTTTCCCGTCAGGGTGACAAACTCATCGCTCAGCAGCGGAACGGACAGGATCCGGCTTTGCGTCTTGCTGGGCGTGACGCTCAGCGCCACGTCAATTTTGCCGCTGTCCAGCAGCGCCACCGTTTCATCCCGATCGGTAAAGGCGCGGATATGCAGCGTGCCGTGCGGCGCCTGCGCCGCAAACGCCTTACTCAGCGCCGGCAGCATGATGTGCAGCGGATACTCCGTCAGCCCCAGGGTAAAGCTGAGCGCCTGCGCCGCCGGATCGAAGGTCTCGGCGGGCTGCATAACGCTGCGGATGCGCGCCAGCGCCTCGGCGACCGGCGGGGCGATGCCCTGTGCTTTAGCGGTCGGCAGCAGGCCTTCCGCACTGCGGATAAACAGCGGGTCATCGAACACCCGCCTCAGGCGCGCCAGCGCCGCGCTCATGGCCGGCTGGCTGACGCCCGCCATCGCCGCCGCTTTGGTGACGTTGCGCTCTGTCATCAGCGCGTTAAACGCCGCGAGGAGATTGAGATCGAAACCCTCAAAATTCATATTTTGTATATTACTCTATACATGATATTTGTTGGATTGATGATGTCACGACGGTGAATACTACGCAAGGCGGTGAGCTGCACCGCTGATTGCAAAGGCTTTCAACCATGACTCATACCGACGATCTGACCCGACGTTTACAGGCGGAGCGCGCCGCCGTCGAAACGCTGTACCGCGCTTTCAATGATAAAAACCCGGAGCTGCTGAACCAGGCGGTCACCGACGACTGGCAGGATATACCGCTGGCGCCGGGACAAGGGCCGGGGCCGGAAGGATTCAAACCGCTGCTGATCGGGTTTATCGCCGCGTTTCCCGATATTCATATCACTATTCACGAGATGCTGCAGGAGCCGGGCAAGGCCGCGGTGCGCGCTGAAATTACCGGCACGCACCTGGGCGATCTGATGGGTATCGCGGCGACCGGCCGCCGCATCAGCGTCCGGCTGCACGAGTTCCACACCCTGAACGGCGAACGCGTCACCGCCACCTGGCACATGGAAGACTGGCTGGCGCTGTACCAGCAACTGGGCCAGCTCCCGCCGCTATAATCAATACGCTTGCCGGCGGCGCGGGTGCGTCGCCGATGTCCAATCAGCCCGGCGAAGGCGCCGGACAGGAGAATACGTATGTCAGTGGAGAGCAAAAGCGCCATGGTGACCGGCGCCAGTAAGGGCATAGGGCGCGATATCGCGTTGGCGCTGGCCCGTGACGGCTTTGATATCGTGCTGGGCTTCGGCCGGGACCGCGCGGCGGCGCAGGCGGTGGCGGAGGAGATCGCCGCGCTGGGGCGGAAAACCGTTCTGGTGGCGGGAGACGTCGCGTCGCCGGAGGTCGTGACAAACCTGTTCAGCGCCGCGCAGAGTACGTTTGGCCGGCTGGATACGGTGGTGATCAATGCCGGCATTATGCGTATGGCGCCGATTACCCGCGCCAGCCTGGCGGATTTTGACGCGATGATGAGCGTCAACGCCCGCAGCGCGTTTCTGATGATGGCGGCGGCCGGCGAACAGCTGCGGAGCGGGGGCAGCATTATTGCGCTGTCGAGCAGCGTGATTGCCAAATCGATGCCCGGCTATGGCCCCTATATCGCCTCCAAGCTGGCCGTCGAGGGGCTGGTGAAGGTGATGGCGAATGAGCTGCGCGGCCGGGATATTACCGTGAATGCGGTGGCGCCGGGGCCGACCGCCACCGAACTATTCCTGCACGGTAAAAGTCAGCAGCAAATTGATGCGCTGGCGCAGGCCGCGCCGCTGGAAAGGCTGGGCCTGCCGCAGGACATCAGCGCCGTGGTGGCGTTTCTGGCCGGCGGACAGGGGCGCTGGATTAACGCGCAGACGATCAGGGTCAACGGCGGTTTTGCCTGAGCGCCACGATCTGGCGATGTGATGATCAGTAGATTTGCTTCACTGCGCTGCGGGGAATATCGCCGTCCAGATAGAAGGCTTCGGACTCCGCTTCGCCGCACAGATTTTCCAGCGCTTTTCGGACGGTGTTCGGCGAGACTTTTTGCGCCGCCATCAGACGGTCCGCATCGTCCAGCAGGATCTGCGCGGTGGTTTTAAAGCGGCCGGAGAAGGCGGTGGCGTCGATTTGCACCACGGTGCGGCCGGCGGCGAAACGGTTGGCGGTTTGCAGTGAGCCGCTCAACGACAGCACGCCGCCGCGGCTGCCGCCGGTGCGCGCGGTGTGTTTGATAATATCCGCCAGATAGTCGTCGCCGTGCTTTTTATCCGTTTCCTCGGAGCGCTCCAGACCGTAAACGTCGATCTCATCGCGGTCGGCAACGTGCGCGCGATACAGCGTCGTGGGCAGCGGGTTGTCGCGGGCGAAGTCCCGCAGGTCATGAATGGAGCGGAAACCGGTCGGATCGACGCTTCTGTCGTTTTGGTCGTGGCCGCGCTGCAGCAGGTCCGCCACGGTGATGGGGCGCGAGGTTTCTTGCTGCTGCGGCTGATTGACGCGGTTGTTGCTGAAGACGTTTTTGATCTGTGGCATTTTCACATTGATGAACCCTGACTGAATAAACTGCCATTGAGTGGCGACAATGCGCGATGAGTTTCAATTTTTTTGTAAAGCCCGGGGATCGACGTATGATAATTCCTACTGCCATCCCGCTTTGGAGAACTGCACCATGACGTCAACGCACCATGCGCCGCCTGCAGAGGACTGGCTGACCCTGCGGCGTGACGACGACACCGGTATTGAAAGCGTTCACGCCCATTTTCGCGGCCACGCTTACGATCCCCACGATCATGATGAAATGCTGGTTGGCGTTACCCAGCAGGGTCTGCAGCGCTTCAACTGTCACCGGTCGCTGCATACCAGCCGTCCCGGGCGGGCGATCCTGATTGAACCGGGCGCGGTGCATGACGGCCACGCGCCGCAGGATGAGGGCTTTACCTACGGCATGCTGTATCTGCCGCAGGGCTGGGTAACGGAGACGATGTGCCGGCGCGGGCTGGGGGATATCTCGACGCTGGAAGGGGCGTTCCGCCATACGCTGACCGACGACGCCGGCCTGAACATGGCGATCCGCCAGGCGTTCTGCGCCGTGCATCACAATGAAGGCCGGCTGGCGCGCGACCAGAGCCTGGATCGGCTGATCGATCTGCTGGCGCGCCATATTCAGCTGAAGCCCACCTCGCTGAGCGATGAGTCGCAGGTATTGATCAACCGTCTGCGTGAGTATCTGCACGCACATATGGCCGACAATATCGGGCTGGATGAGCTGGCCAGCCAGAGCGGCATCGACCGCTTTCGCCTGACCCGCCAGTTTAAAAAAGCCTTCGGCCTGTCGCCCCATGCCTATTTGGTGCGGCTGCGTCTGCGCGCCGCGCGCATGCGGCTGGCGCAGGGCGAACGGCCGGCGCAGGTGGCGATGCAGGTGGGCTTTGCCGATCAAAGCCATCTGGGCCGCTGGTTCCAGCGCGCCTACCGGCTGTCGCCGCAGGCCTATCAGCGTCAGTGCACAAACGTTCTATACTGACCAAGCGCCGATCGCCGATGATGCGTTTTTTCGCAACCCACGGAGTATCGGCAGTCATGTTTGAGAGTAAAATCGCCTTTATCGTACGTAACGATCTGGCCGCCTGGCAGCGGCTGAATGTGGTGGCTTTTCTGGCGACGGGGATTGCCGCCGCCGCCCCGGAGATTCTGGGCGAGCGCTACCAGGACGGGCACGGCCGCCAGTATGGCGCGATCGCCGGCCAGCCGATGCTGATTTTTGAGGCGGATATCGCCGGCCTGCAGAGCAGCCACCGCAAGGGGCTGGAGCGTGAACTGACCCTGATCCCCTATGTGCACGCCATGTTCGCCACCGGGCACGATGAGGCCAACCGCCAGGCGTTCCTGGCCGAGGACGCCGATAACCTGAACCTGGTCGGTCTGGCGCTGCACGGGCCGAAAAAGGCGGTAGATAAGGCAATCAAGGGGCTGTCGCTGCACGGCTGATGCTATTATGGCCGGCGGCGCCCGTTGGCGCCGCCGATATTTTTGAGTTGAGGCGTAGAGAGAAGATGAAAATCAGCGAGCTGGCGAAACGTTCCGGGTTGAACGCCTCACGTATTCGTTTCTATGAGCGGGTGGGATTATTGAAGGCGGTTAAGCGGCAGGCCAACGGCTACCGCAGCTATACGCCGGACGCCGTGCAGGAACTGCGGGTGATCGTGGCCGCGCAGAACGCCGGTTTCAGCCTGGATGAGCTGCGCGCATTGATGCCGGTGACAGCCGGCCAGTGGGATCACCAGCGGCTGATCGACACCTTGGCCAGCAAGCTGCGGGATATTGAACGGCTTGAGGCGCAGTTGGCGCAGAGTAAGGCGCAGTTGCAGACGGTGATGGCGGATATTCTGGCCAAGCCGGCAGAGCTGGACTGTGCCGACAATGCCAAACGGGTGCTGGCGAATATTGAATCCCAGAGCGTCGCGGACGCAGACGCTAAACCGCAGCATTAATCGCCATATCGCGCTCTTGACCTTAAACTTAACGTTAAGGTTAGGCTTTGGGCTTATTATCTCCCGAGGTAAAGCCGATGAATGTATTTGACGAATTAGTGTTGCCGAATGGTTCACGTATCCCCAACCGTATTGCTAAAGCCGCGATGGAAGAGAATATGGCGGATGCGGATCATGCGCCTTCTGACTCGCTGCTGCAGCTGTATCAAACCTGGGCCGACGGCGGCGCGGGGTTGTTGATTAGCGGCAACGTGATGGTCGACAGCCGGGCGATGACCGGTCCCGGCGGGGTGGTGCTGGAGGACGATCGTCATCTGGCGCGCTTTACCCGCTGGGCGCAGACCGGCCAGGCAAACGGCGCGCAGTTCTGGCTGCAGATCAACCATCCCGGCCGGCAGATGCCGGCTGAGCTGGGGCAAACCGCCTGGGCGCCGTCCGCCGTGCCGCTGGATTTGGGCAACATGTCCAAACACTTCGCCATGCCGCAGGCGATGAGCCAACCGATGATCGACGAAACGATCGCCCGTTTTGCCGCCAGCGCGCGGCTGGCGGAGCGGGCCGGATTTTCCGGCGTGGAGATCCATGCCGCCCACGGCTATCTGATTAGCCAGTTCCTGTCTCCCCTCAGCAATCAACGCACCGACCAATGGGGCGGTTCGCTGGAAAACCGCGCCCGCCTGCTGCTGGCGATCGTCCGCGCCGTGCGCGCGGCGGTGTCGCCGCAGTTTGCCGTAGCGGTAAAACTGAATTCGGCCGATTTCCAACGCGGCGGCTTCAGCGCGGATGATGCGCTGCAGGTGGTCGGCATGCTGAATGAGTTAGCGGTGGATCTGGTGGAGCTGTCCGGCGGCAGCTACGAAGCGCCGGCGATGCAGGGCGCGGCGCGCGACGGGCGCACCCTGGCCCGCGAGGCCTATTTCCTTGAGTTTGCCGCGGCGATTCAGCAGGTGGCCAAGATGCCGCTGATGGTGACCGGCGGCATCCGCCGCCTGCCGGTGGCGCAGCAGGTTATCGACAGCGGGGTGGCGCTGGCGGGCATCGGCACCGCGCTGGCGTTGGATCCGGCGCTGCCGCGCGCCTGGCGGCAGGGGCAGCACAGCGAGCCGAGCCTGTCGCCGATCGGCTGGAAAAATAAAACGCTGGCGTCACTGGCGAATATGGCGCTGGTCAAGTTCCAGCTGCGTCGTCTCGGCCGAGATAAAAAGCCGGCGCCGCAGGTTTCACCGCTGCGCGCGCTGCTGGCGCAGCAGGTGATCAACGCACTGAGCGCCCGCCGTTACCGGCGCTGGATCCGCGCCAGAGAGTGATTGGCGGGGGAGAAGGATAGAGACGGCAGCCTGACGCCGCCGTCTTTTCGTCGGGGAGAGGTTACCAGCCTTTAATCGCGTCGCCTTTGTACACTTCCATCGCTTTGTCGGCGACCTGCTGGGACTGGAAGGCGTCTTTCAGCTCCTGAATCTTCTTGCTGTCCTTATTATCTTCACGCGCGACGATCGCGTTGACGTACGGCGAGTCTTTCTCCTCCATAAACAGACCGTCGCGCACCGCGGAAAGCCCGGCCTGGGCGGAGAAGTTGGTGTTGATAATGGAGATCGCCACGTTCGGATCGTCCAGCGTGCGCGCCAGCTGCGGCGTATCCACTTCAACAATCTTCAGGTTTTTCGGGTTGGCGGTAATGTCCATGGTGCTTGGCAGGTAACCAACGCCGTCCTTCAGCGTAATCAGCCCCTGCGCCTGCAGCAGCAGCAGGCTGCGGCCCAGCGTGGTGACCTCGTTGGAGATGGTAATGGTGGCGCCGTCTTTCAGCTCGCTGATATTTTTTATCTTGTGCGAGTAGGCGGCGATCGGGAACACGAAGGTTTTGCCGACAACGGCAAACTTATAGCCGCGCTCCTTCGACTGATCCTCCAGGTAAGGCAGCGTCTGGAAGGCGTTGGCGTCGACGTCCTTATTGTTTAACGCTTCGTTAGGCAGCACGTAATCGTTAAAGGAGATGACGTCGACATTCAGGTCATATTTCTCTTTTGCGACCTGCTGGACGACTTTCCAGATGGCTTCATCCGGGCCGGTATTGATCGCCACTTTAACGTTATGTTCGTTATCCGGTGAACAGGCGGATAACAGCACGGCGGAGGTGGCGATTAACGCCGAAAACAGCAGTTTTTTCATCAACAATACTCTCCGGTATCAATTAGTTAACCGATACTATGATATTCATTACCCGCTGTATAGTTGTTTGCTGAAATCATTCTCCTCCCGCTATCCGACAGGCGGCGCGCCCGGGATCAGCGCGCCGCCGTTCGTTTATTGCGCGCTATGCCGGGCGGCAAACGCCGCCAGCTGCCGGTTAAAGCGCGGCGCTTCCTCGATAAACGGCGCGTGGCCGGAGTCGTCATAGATCTGGCTCTCAATGCGCGGGTTGACGCTCCGCGCCCTGGCCAGCGCGGCCTGCGGGTTGACCAGCGCATCGTGCCGGCCATAGATAAACAGCAGCGGCACTCGGGCGTTTTTCAGCCCCTGTTCCAGCGGGATGGTCATCGTCGGCACCGCGCGCTGCATCGGCCAGGCGGCCAGCGCCGCGTTGGCCAATAGCCGTTCGAAAGTTTCCCGATCCGGCTGCTGATAAAAACACAGGCGCAGGAAGGCGCGCTCGCCGTCCAGATGGGTGGCCAGGCGTTCATCGGTCATCGCGCTGTACACCGCCGGATGGGCGGGGAGCTGCGCGGGGGTTAATTCCACCACGCCGTCGACGTAGACGGCGCCGCTGAGGTTTTTGTCGCCGTAGGCCGCCAGATAGTTGGTGATCACCGCGCCGCCCAGCGACCAGCCGACCAGCAGCGGCCGCCGGGCCTGCGTCGCGTCGATCACGGCGGCCAGATCGTCCGCCCAGCGTTTGCCGTCGCGGTAGGCCGCTTCCTGCTGCGGCTTGTCGGAGAGGCCGTGGCCGCGCAGGTCAAAGGTGATCAGCCGGTAGCGCTGCAGCTGCGGATCCTGCTGCTGCTTTATCCAGTTCAGGTGGCTGCCCAGCAGGCCATGGATAAAGATAATCGGCGGGCCGGCGGGGTTGCCGGACTCTTGCACCGCGATGCGCACGCCGTCGGGCGCGCGGACGCTGTAGCTTTTCTCGGCGGCGGGCAGTGCGGCGGAAACCAGCGCCAGCATCAGCGCCAGAAGAAGGTGACGAAGGGATAACGGCATAAAAAGCTCCTGTCTCAATAACGATTCCCGGCTATGCTAAACCCTGACATTAATGTCAGAGTCAAGCGGCTATTCAGGGGGAAAGATGCAGTTATCAATCGGCGAGCTGGCGCAAAAAACCGGCGTCAGCGTACGGGCGATCCGTCATTACGACGCGAAGGGGCTGGTGGCCTCGGCGCGCGGCGAGAATGGTTACCGCTATTTTTCCGAACGGGCGATCGTTCAGGTGCGCCAGATACGGCGGCTGATTACCATCGGCTTCAGCATTGCGGAGATCCGCGCGTTTCCGGACTGCATGCTGCTGGTGGAGGGCGCCGCCTTCTGCCCGGAAACTCAGGCGCTGCAGTATCAACGCCTGGCGGATATCGAACGGCAGATTGAAGAGCTGGAACAGCGGCGGGCGCAGCTGATGGCGACGCTGGCCGGCGCACCGGCGAGGAAGAGCGCTTAATCCGCGCTGTTACGCAACGCGGCGAAAATTTTCGCGTAAATCTGCCGCACGGTCTCCTGCTTGTTGCGGTTGTAATCGGTCATGGTATTCACGCCTTGCCGCGCGCGCCGTTTACTGGCGACGTACCGCTGCCGGTCTTCGGGGTGGTCGATCAGCCAGTCGCGAAACAGCCGGTGGCGCAGGTGCTCGGGGCTGCCGATGGCAAATACGTGCAGATTGATCTGCGGCGCATCCAGACGCAGCATCCGGTGCTGATACCATGACGGCTCGCGTATGGTATGGACGTAGCCCAGGGCGGTCAGCGGCGGTATATAGCCCGCCTCATTCGCCGGGTCGGCCACCAGCAGATCGATATCAATAATCGGTTTGGCCGCCAGCGCCGGCACCGCCGTGGATCCCACATGCTCAATATGCAGCGCGTACGGCCCCAGTGCGCGCTCCAGCCGCGCTTTTTCCTGCGCGAAGCGCTGCGGCCAGCGCGGGTCATAATCGACGACGTCGATCTCTTCCTGCCGCGGTTTGCCGGCGACCCACGGGTTTTCATCAGGGTCGCCGTCGGCGAAGTGCATCACGGCTTCACGTTCGGCGGCGGTGAGGGGAAATGAGGCAGACATAACGACTCCGTGGCTGAAGGCAAAAAAACACCGCCGTCGGCGGTGTCGTCAGTATAGCCCGGAACCCGGCGCAAAGGGACTACAGGCCCCGTTTTTCCATCAGCAGCGCCAGATCGATCAGCCGGTTGGAGAAGCCCCATTCGTTATCATACCAGGCGAGGATCTTCACCATCTTGCCGCCAATCACCAGCGTCGACAGCCCGTCAATAATGGAAGAGCGCGGATCGCCGCGGTAGTCGCTCGACACCAGCGGCTGGTCGCTGTAGCCCAGAATGCCCTGCAGCGGCCCCGACGCGGCGGCGGCGCGAAACGCGGCATTAATGTCTTCGGCCGTTGCCTCGCGCTGCAGGTTGACCGTTAAATCGACGATGGACACCACCGGGACGGGAACGCGCAGCGAATAACCGGTCATCCGGCCGTCCAGCTCGGGGATCACTTTGCCTATCGCCTTGGCGGCGCCGCTGGAGTACGGCACGATGGAGACGGCGGCGGCCCGCGCGCCGCGCAGATCTTTTTCCGGCTGGTCGTGCAGCGCCTGGCTGTTGGTATAGGCGTGGGTGGTGTTCATCAGGCCATGCTCAATGCCGAATGTCTGATGCAGCACCTGAGCGGCGGGCGCCAGGCCGTTGGTGGTGCAGCTGCCGTTGCTGACCACCTGATGCCGTACCGGATCGTACTGCGCGTCATTGACGCCCATCACGATGGTGATGTCGTCATCCTTGGCCGGGGCAGAGATAATCACGCGCTTGGCGCCGCCGTGGGTGATATGCGCCATCGCTTTGGCTTTCTCGGTGAACAGGCCGGTGGCTTCGATGACCACGTCTACGCCGGCGCTGCGCCAGGGGATCGCCGCCGGATCCCGCTGTGAAAACACGCGGATCGTCCGGCCGTCCACCACCAGCCCGCCGTCAGCGGCCTCGACCTGCGCCGCAAGCGTGCCGGCGAGTGAATCATATTTCAGCAGATGGGCCAGGGTGCGGCTGTCGGTGAGGTCGTTAACCGCCACCACCTGAAAATCCGTCCGTCCGAGCGCCGCGCGCAGCACGTTGCGCCCGATCCTGCCGAAGCCGTTGATGCCTACGTTGACCATGATGAACTCCTTCATTATCGATGTCTGTCATCAATGTAGTGCGGCGGCGCTTTGGCGTAAATGACAATAAACAATCAATTCAGGACAGATGGCGCGCGCAGAAACGCTGCCGGTACTCGGTCGGCGTCAGGTGCAGATTCCTCTCGAACACCCGGCGCAGGTTGAGGCCGCTGCCGAAGCCGGTATCCGCGGCGATTTGCTCAATGCCCAGCGTCGTCTGCTCCAGGCGCTGTCTGGCGGCGTTCAGCCGCACCTCTTCAACATATCTGGCCGGCGTCACGCCGGTAGCGCGGGTAAACACCCGGGTGAAGTTGCGCGGGCTCATCGCAACGCGCTCCGCGAGCTGGGTGACGGAGAGCGGCTGGGTGAGGTTCTCCGCCAGCCAGCTCTGCAGCTGACAAATCGGGCCGTCGCCGGCCTGATGCAGCAGATAGCGGCTGAACTGCGCCTGTCCGCCGGGACGCCGCAGGAACATGACCAGATCCTGCGCTACATCCCGCGCCAGGCTAAAACCGTGATCTTCTTCAATCAGCGCCAGGGTCAGGTCGAAGCCGGAGCTGACGCCGGCCGACGTCCAGACCGCGCCGTCCTGCACGTAGATTGGCCCGTGGTCGACCGTCACCCGCGGAAACTCCGCCTGCAGGCGATCCAGCAGCCGCCAGTGGGTGGTGGCATGGCGGCCGTCCAGCAGACCGGCCTGCGCCAGCAGCAGCGCGCCGCCGCAGATGGAAGCGATCCGACGGGCATGGGGCGCGGCCTGCTGCAGCCAGTGCACCACGCTCAGGTTCTCGGCGTCGGACTGGCCCTTGTTGGCCACCATCACGGTGTCGTAGGGGCGAGCAGGATCGAGATCGCACAGTCGCTGGTCGGCCAGCAGATTCAGCCCCGAGACGCCGTGCACTACCCGGTGCGTCTGGGTGGTGGCAACCGTCACCCGATAAGAGGCGCCGGGCGCATCCGGCGGCAGCAGGCGGTTGGCCTGGGTAAGAATATCGGCGACGCCCGCCGCCTCAAACAGCATGCCCCCGTCGGGGACGATAATCAGAAAATCATGCATGGCGGATAATGTCTGTAAAAGATGAATAAGGACACTATAACGCTTGTTTAACGGGGGAGGCTAGCGCTAGTGCTGGTGATTTAATATGAAGCGCTGCTGAAGTTATTGACATTAAAGCCAGGTTTAAGGTTATCACTACAAGCCGGTGGTTGGCCGGCGTAGGCAACCCATAGGCAGCGTGCGCCAGCCCTGAGGCGGTTAACGCACATGTTGACACCGTGCGGTGTCTCTGCCGGTTAAACCATTTTGATTGAAAATAGCTAATCATTTAATCATAGCGATAGGGAATAGCATCGTGATGAATGTCCATATCGCCACTATCCTTAAACAGAGCCATCGCCGGCATTGCCGCGCAGTTGGCGAAACTGGTTCACACCATAAACCTGAGGGAGAAATGCAATGGGATTTGTCACAACGAAAGACGGCGTCGAAATTTTCTACAAAGACTGGGGCCCGAAGGACGCACAGGTTATCTTTTTCCACCACGGCTGGCCGTTGAGTGCGGATGACTGGGATGCGCAAATGCTGTTTTTCCTGGCGCACGGCTACCGCGTCGTCGCTCATGACCGCCGTGGTCACGGGCGCTCCAGCCAGGTCTGGGACGGGCATGATATGGATCACTACGCCGATGACGTGGCGGCGGTGGTCAGCCATCTCGGCATTCAGAAAGCGGTGCACATCGGCCACTCGACCGGCGGCGGCGAGGTAGCGCACTACATTGCCCGCCACGGCGACAGCCGCGTCGCCAAGGCGGTGCTGATCAGCGCGGTGCCGCCGCTGATGGTGAAAACCGACGCTAATCCCGGCGGGCTGCCGAAGTCGGTATTTGACGATATGCAGGCGCAGCTGGCGGCCAACCGCGCGCAATTTTATCATGATATCCCGGCGGGGCCGTTCTACGGCTATAACCGTCCCGGCGCCAAGCCGTCCGAAGGCATTATCAACAACTGGTGGCGACAGGGGATGATGGGCAGCGCCAAGGCGCATTATGACGGTATTGTCGCCTTTTCTCAGACCGACTTCAGCGACGACCTGCGCAGCATCACCGTGCCGGTGCTGGTGATGCACGGCGATGACGACCAGATTGTGCCGTATGACATTTCCGGCCCGCTGTCGGCCAAGCTGTTGCCGAACGGCACGTTGAAAACCTACCACGGTTTCCCGCACGGCATGCCGACCACCGAGGCAGAAACCATCAACGCCGATCTGCTGGCATTTATCCGGCAGGGTTAATCCGCTTGCATAAGCCGGGGATCTCCCCGGCTTTTTTTATCGCGAGTCAGGATGGCGCGAACAGCGCATGTTTCTCGGCCAGTGCGGCCAGCAGGGCGACGGTCTGGTCAATCTGCTGATAGCTGTGTCTGGCATTGACGATAAAACGGATGCGTCCGTCATGTTCCGCCACCATCGGGTGGGCGACCGGGACGGAAAACACCCCATTCTTGTACAGCTCAAAGCAGGTTTTCAGCAGCTTTCTGGTATCCGGAATATAGATCGGCACAATCGGCGTCTGGCTGTTGCGCAGGTCGAAACCGGCCTTTTGCAGCTGAGCGCGCATATAGCGGTTCTTCTCATGCAGTTCACGGCCGATCTCCGGCTCCGTTTCAATAATCTCCAGCGCCGCCAGCACCGCGGCGGCGTCGGCCGGGGTAAAACAGGCCTGAAACGCATAGGCATTGGCGCTCCACTGCAGGTAAGAGGCATAGCGGCGGGACATGGCGACAAAGCCGCCCAGAGAGGCCGCCGCCTTGGAAAAGGTGGAGGCGATAAAGTCCACCTGCTCCGTGACGCCGGCCTGCTGGCACAGGCCGCGGCCGCCGTCGCCGTAAATACCGAAGGCGTGCGCCTCATCCACAAACAGCAGGAAGTTATAGCGCTGTTTGAGTTGCACCAGCTCCGCCAGCGGGCAGATGTCGCCGCTCATCGAATAGGCGGACTCAACAATCACAATGGTTTTTCCCCGGCAGGTTTGCTGCGCCTCGCCGAGTTTACGCGCCAGATCCTCAATGTCGTTGTGCTGAAAGGTGACCCAGCGCCGCGCCGGCGACTGCCGGATGCCGTCGCGGATCGAGGCGTGGGACTCCTCATCGATCAGCACGCAGTCGCCTTCCTGACACAGCGCCGCCAGCGTGCCCAGATTGGCGGTAAAGCCGGTGGGGAACAGCATCACCGCTTCCTTGTTGAACCAGCGCTGCAGCGTCGCCTCGATTTTCCGGTGCAGAATATTCATCCCGCCGGAGATGGCCGAGGTGCCACAGCCGGTGCCCATCTGCCGCACCGCCTCGATCGTGCTGGCAATCACCTTCGGGTGGCGGTTTAACCCCAGGTACAGGTTGGTTGACCAGATGGAGCAGTCGCGCGGCGCGTCCTCCAGTGAGGTCGCCACCGGGGAGGCGGCGTCGCTGCCGCGGCAGGAAAAGGCGTCGAAGCTGTAAATGCCCTCGCGGGACTGCCTGTGGCGCAGGGCGTCCATCTGTTCGGCAATCACCTCCACGTCCCGAATGCCGGAACGCTTCAGGTGCATCAGCAGGGTGCCGGTGGTGTTGCGGTAAATATCCTCATCGTCTGATACGTCCTGGGTTAAGTTTTCAACAGAAATCATGGCAATCTCCTGGATTACGGATTAACGGGGCGGCCCCGTATGAATACGATAAATAGAACTCTTTATCGTCTCTGTCTGCGATAACCCTGGCGAAAAGAAAAAGAAAACGCGTCACGCCGGCGGGAATATTGGCGCGATAAGGCTGAAATTTGTTGTATAAATCTCTGGCTAAAAAGCATTAGCCTGATTAAGGCTAGAAAACAACGCGGGTTTATTCAAGCTGTCATAAAATAAATATTCAGCGCAAGTGAGTGATTGGGTAAGATGTTGATTTTAAATCTTCTGCTTTATTTATCGTTAGCTAATATATTTTTGTTGAATAATAATTAATGTTAACCTGTGCAGGATTATTTGATTAAAATTAATAAATTCAATAATAAAAATCTGATTATCGTTAACTAATTAAAATCGTGAGCGAGAGTGGTGAAAAGAGGGCGGCGGGCAGGATTATTTCTCTGCCCGCCGCGTCAATTATGGCGGGGTTATTTCACGCAGCGTCACGCAGGCGTCGAGACCGCCCTGCGGCTGGTTGCGTAACGTCAGCGTGCCGGCCATCTGGCTTGCCAGCTGCGCGGCGATCGCCAGCCCCAGCCCGGTGCCGCCGGTGTGGCGGTTGCGCGACGCCTCCAGCCGGTAAAAGGGCGCCAGCACCGCCTGCAGCTCATCGTCGGGGATGCCGGGGCCGTCGTCGCACACGTGCAGCGTCACCTGGCCCCGCTGCGGCGCCGCCAGCGTGACCGTCGCCCGGCGGCCGAACTTCAGCGCATTATCAATCAGGTTGGTCATGATGCGCCGTAACGCCTGCGGCCGCACGGCGAAACGGTCGTCGCCGCTGCACGGCAGGAAGACGACGGCTTTGCCGATGTCCTGATAGTCGCAGGCCAGGCTGTCGAGCAAGGCGTTCAGGCTGACGCGCTGACGCGGCTCTTCCAGCGTTTCCGCCGAGCGGGCAAAGGCGATGCCTTCCCGCACCAGCCGGCTCATGGTATCCAGATCGCCCAGCAGCTTGTCACGCAGCGCCGGCTGTTCCGCCATCTCCACCCGCAGCTTCATCCGGGTAATCGGCGTCTGCAGATCGTGTGAGATGGCGGCGAGGATCTGCGCGCGCTCCTTCAGGTGATCCTGAATGCGCGCCTGCATGGCGTTAAACGCCCGCGCCGCCTGGCGCACCTCCGCCGGGCCGTCCTCAGGCATGGTCTGCGCGGCGTCGGCGGTCGGTTTCAACGCATCGACGGCCAGGGTAAAGCGGGTAAACGGCCGCACCACCTGAAGCACCGCCAGCCAGGCGCAGCACAGCAGCAGCAACAGTTGCCCGCCGAGCACCAGCGGCAGCCAGCGCGCAATTGCCGGCATGCGCGGCCAGAGATCGAGCGTCAGCGGGGCGCCGTCGTGCAGCGTCAGGTGCACCTGAATATGCTCGCGCGGCCCCGGAATGGCGCTGATGTTGATGGCGTAACGGCCGCCCAGCGCCTCCTGCAGTGAGCGCACCGCACCGCGCGTGCGCCAACCGGTGGGATAGGGACCGCTGTCGCCTTTCGTCAGTTGGTAGCGGTAATTGCCGCGCGCCAGCCTGGGCAGCCACTGCGGCCGTTCCGCCGCCGGCAGGCGGTCGAGAATGGCGACGCTGGTCGCCACGTCGTACTCCAGGTTGCCCAGCATCACGCTTTTGGCGCTGCTCATCCGTTCGATCATCAGGCTGACCAGGGTCATGCCGTTGGCCAGCAGCAGGCCGCATGCCACGATCAGCAGTAAACGCGCCAGCAGCGTTCGCGGCCACAGCCTCACGGCCTGGCCTCCTTAATCACCACCGGCGCGGCGAGCACGTAGCCTTCGCTGCGCACCGTTTTGATATAGGCGGGTTCGCGCGCGTCCTCCCGCAGCCGCTGACGCAGGCGGCTGATCAGCAGATCGATAGAGCGTTCGAACAGTTCGGCATCGCGCCCCTGCGTCAGATTAAGCAGTTGGTCGCGCGACAATACCCGCTGCGGGTGATCAAGAAACACCCGCAACAGCCGGTACTCGGCGCCGCTGAGCGCGACGATGGTGTCGTCGCTGTCCAGCAGGTGGCGGTTGACGGTGTCCAGACGCCAGTCGCCAAAGGCGATCACGCGCCCGGCCTCGGTAATCTGCAAGTTGGGCGGCAGCGCGCGGGTGCGGCGCAGGATCGCCTTGATACGCGCCAGCAGTTCGCGGGCGACAAAGGGTTTTACCAGATAGTCGTCGGCCCCCATTTCCAGCCCGAGAATGCGGTCGGTGTCTTCATTGCGCGCCGTCAGCATCAGTATCGGCAGGTTGCGTTGCGCGTCGCTGCGCAACTGGCGGCACAGCGTCAGGCCGTCGTCGCCCGGCATCATGATATCCAGCACCACCAGATCGACATGGCTGGCGGCCAGCACCGCGCGCATTTCGCGGCCGTTTGCCGCACCGACGGCGCGATAGCCGGACTTTATCAGGTAATCCGTGACCAGTTCGCGGATATCGCGGTCATCATCCACCACGAGGATGTTATCAATATGCTCCAAATGAAACCCCTGTTTCTGGTTGGTCGGCGAGCGGCGTAACGCCGGAAAGGCCGCAGCAGGGCGCCGCGGCCTGTATACACCTTACAGCGCGGCGGCGTCCACCACCGCCTGTACAAAGTCGTCCGGCGCTTCTGCCGGCGGGTTATGGCCGATATTGCCGCTAAACGTGCGATGCTGATATTTACCGCTGAATTTCGCCCGGTATGTTGCCGGCGCGGGATGCGGCGCACCGTTGTTATCCCCTTCGATGGTGATGGTCGGCACGCTAATCACCGGCAGCGCGGCCAGCTTGCGCTCATAAGTATCATAGCGGGATTCGCCTTTTTCCAATCCCAGCCGCCAGCGATAATTACTGATGGTGATCGCCACGTGGTCGGGGTTATCCAGCGCCGCCGCCGCTTGCCGGAAAGAGGTCTCGCTGAACGACCAGCCCGGCGAGGCCTGTTGCCAGATCAGCCTGGCGAAATCATGGGTGTTTTTGGCGTAGCCGGTGCGGCCGCGCTCGGTGGCGAAATAGAACTGATACCACCATTGCTGCTCCGCCTGCGGCGGCAGCGGCTGTTTGCCGAGCGCCTGGCTGCCGATCAGATAGCCGCTGACCGACACCAGCGACGTCACGCGCTCCGGCCACAGCGCCGCGACAATATCGGCCGTGCGGGCGCCCCAGTCGAAGCCGGCAAACACCGCCCGTTTAATGCCCAGCGTATCCATCAGCGCCACCACGTCTGCGGCCATCGCCGACGGCTGGCCGTTGCGCGGCGTGGCGGCCGAGAGGAAGCGGGTGCTGCCGTAACCGCGCAGATAGGGCACGATCACGCGGTAGCCTTTCGCCGCCAGCTGCGGCGCCACCCGGGCGTAGCTGTGAATATCATACGGCCAGCCGTGCAGCAGGATCACCGCTTCGCCGTCGCGCGGGCCGATATCCACATAGCCGACGTTCAGCACCCCGGCGTTCACCTGTTTAACCTGGTCAAACGCCGCTGCGTAATCGGCGGTGGTCTGCGCTGCGGCGAGCGCACTGCCTGCGGCGGTCAGCATCAGCGTCGCCAGCAGAGATTGTTGCATCAGTTTTTTCATCGTGGGTTCCTCGGGATTAGGGGCGTTCAACGCAGCGGACGGAAGGCGCGGCGTAGCTCAGCGGTGAAAATGGCGGGCTGTTCCCAGGCGGCGAAATGTCCGCCGCGCGGCGCGGCCTGGTAATAGCTGAGTGTCGGAAACGCCTGCTCGGCCCAACGTTGCGGCGTCTGGTAGATTTCCCCCGGGAAGACGGAAATGGCGACCGGCACCTTGACCGTCGTGGTCTGCTGGGCGGACGCGCTGAAGTTGTTGTTATTGTTTTCCCAATAAAAACGCGCGGCGGACGCGGAGGTCTGGGTCAGCCAGTACAGGGAGAGATCGTCAAGAATTTCGTCGCGCGTCAGTACGCGTTCCGGCTCGCCGCCGCTGTCTGTCCATTGGGCGATTTTATCGTACGACCACGCCGCCAGCGCGGTCGGGGAATCATGCAGCGCGTAGCCGATCGTCTGCGGCCGCGTCACCATCATCGCGCCGTAGGCGGCGTTGCGGGTAAAGAAATGGCTAAGCCGATCGAATGCCCGCTGTTCGTCCGGCTGCAGCGCCACGGGCGCAGGCTGGCCCAGATTAATCGCGCTGACCAGCGCATCCGGCACGGTAGCCGGCATGGTCAGGTGAATGCCCAGCAGACCGGCGGGCGCCTGACGCCCCATCGCGTTGGAAATCACCGAACCGTGATCGCCGCCCTGAGCGACATAGTGCGTATACCCCAGGCGCTTCATCAGCGTATCCCACATGCGTGCAATGCGCGCCGGCTGCCAGCCGGTATCGTGCGGGCGTTGTGAAAAACCGTAGCCGGGAATGGAGGGGATCACCACGTCGAAGGCGTCATCAGCCCGGCCGCCATGGGCGACAGGATCGGTCAGCGGGCCGATAACTTTCAGAAACTCCAGCACGGAGCCGGGCCAGCCGTGGGTCATGATCAGCGGCATGGCGTTGCGCTGGCGCGAACGCACGTGGATAAAATGGATCGCCAGGCCGTCAAGGCGGGTCACATACTGCGGCAGGCCGTTGAGCCGGCTTTCCACCTTACGCCAGTTGTAACCGTTCGCCCAATATTCCACCAACGGACGGATTTTATGTAACTGCAGGCCCTGTGAGTCATCGCTCACCGTTTCCTTATCGGGCCAGCGGGTTCTCGCCAGCCGGAATTTGAGATCGGCCAGCTCGCTGTCGGCAATGGCGATGGTAAACGGATGGATCTGGTCGTCGGTCGGCGGCACAACGGGCTGGCGGACCGGCGTCGCCCAGGCGTGATCCAGCAAACCGATGGCGGCGGCGCCCGCCGCGGAGGCCAGCAGTAAACGCCGGCGAGATGCATCGGGTAACTCGTTATCTGAACGGTTCATATTTCACCTTTAATGGGAGGCGTGCGATACCGGCGCATGCGGCGGTACGGTGAATTCCACGGTCTTGCTGTCAATCGGCCGGTGCGTCGGGTCGGCGAGGGCGATGGTGACCTTATGCTTACCCGCAGGCAGTCCGACCAGGATCACCGGTTCGCCGCTGGCGTCCGCCCAGTGCCACGGGTTGTCGTCGACGGTTACGTGAATATGGCCGATGCGCGGCGCCACCTGGCGCGCCTCGGGGCCGTATACCGGCTCAATCCGCAGGTTTTCCGCGCGGTACTGAATAAACACCGCGCCTTTACGCAGCGGGCCGGCCAGCGGCGCATCGACAATCAGTTTTGCCGGCGGCTGCGGCCGTTCCAGCGGGGCGACGGCGGCCGGGCCGAGAATATCGGCGGCGCTGTGTGCGCCCGGTTCTGCCGACCAGGCGCAGGTTGCCGAGGTAAAAATCAGTAACGGGGACAGGATAAGTTTACGTAGCATGGTGGTTGCTCCTTGTTAGCGCGCCATTCGGAGAGGAATGACAACGCTGTTAGGAGACCACGCGCATGTATAGGGCGTGTTAGCGGAACGCCGCGTTATTGCATCGTCGTGTACCCGGCTGGCCGGCAGATACATTGCGATACAATAGACGGCGCGTTAGTGGCTTGGCGTGGCGGCGATTCAGCCGTCGGCCGCGTGGCTGCCGCGCCGTTTCTCTATCGCCCATTTGAGCAAGGCGGCGCAGCGGTAGAAGCCGTGGGCGAATTTGCCATAGGGGATCGTCAGGAACAGCGCCATCACCACGCCGAGATGGAGGGCCAGCAGGACGCCCATCCAGGCGCCGTCTCGGCCGGCCAGTAGGCCCAGGCCGCTCAGGCTGGTTAACAGCAGCAGCAGGATAAAACCGCGATCCATCGGTTTTTGCCGCGGGTCGCCATGCAGCGGCGAACGGCGCAGGTTCAGCCACAGTAATCCGGCGGGACCGACCAGCAGGCCGATGCCGCCCAGCGTGCCGAGGATGACCGGTACGCTGAGGAACGGATAGGGCGCCTGCCAGCCGGCGAAATAGTGATAGCCGGTGGCGGTGACGGTGGCGGCAAAACAGAGCATAAAGCCGTAGAAGGTGAAATGGTGAAAACGACGGCGCAACAGCGTAAAGGCATCGTCCGACTCATTGCAGCCTTTGCCGTGTCCGCCGTCGAGATACGTCAGGGTAAGGGCATGATGAGAGGCTTCGGCAAGGTCGGCGGAGCGTGGCGCGCCGGGGGATATCTCGCGCCAGAAACGTATAACGCCGGCCATCAGCAGCCCCAGCGCCAGCGTGAATACCGAGCCGAACATCCAGGCCAGCAGGTTGTGCGGGAAGATTTGGTAAAAATCACCGGCCAGCGGCGGATGACGCAGCGATCCCGTCAGCGCGATGGCGAGCAGTAAAAACAGCGTCAGCCCCAGGGCCAGCGCCAGGGTGACGGTGACGCCGGCGCGGCGGTACAGCGCACCCAAGGCCGCCGGACGGGCGTAATGCTGATAGGTCTCCAGCCGCACCTGCGCCATCGCCTGTGGCACGTTGATGGCAAACTCATGGGGCGGCGCGTACTGGCAGGCGTGCAGGCAGGCGCCGCAGTTGTGGCAGAGATTGGCCAGATAATTAATATCCGCCTTAGCGAACGCCAGCCGCTGGGTCATCGCCGGAAACACGGCGCAAAACCCTTCGCAATAGCGGCAGGCGTTACACACCTGCATCACGCGTTCAACCTCGGTTTCCGCCTCGCTCAGCACGTTGACGTCGATAATCCGTTGCTCAAGCGGCTGCATACTGCGCCTCCCGTGCCGCCAGAGCGGCCTCTTTACCGGCAATGCGGCCGAAGGTGGTGCCGATAGACATGCCCACCCCGGCGGTATAGCCCTTGCCCAGCACGTTGCCCGCCATCATTTCCCCGGCGACAAACAGGTTGCGGCTCGGCCGGCCGGCAAAGTGCACGGCCGCGCGATCGTTCACTTTCAGCCCAAGGTAGGTGAAGGTTATTCCCGGGCGCAGGGCGTAACCGTAATAGGGCGGCGTATCGAGCGGGCGCGCCCAGTGCGTTTTCGGCGGCGTCAGATGTTCCGTGCTGCAGTCGTCGAGCGTGGTGTGGTCGAAACGCCCCGGTCTGCAGGCCTGATTGTATTGCGTCACGGTGTGGGTAAAGCGCGCGGCGTCCAGCCCCAGCCGCCGGGCCAGTTCGGCCAGCGTGTCAGCCTGTACGCCGGGGAACACCGGCGGCATAAAATGGCCGATCGCTTTGCTGTCGATAATCGAATAGCCGATTTGTCCGGCCTGAAGGGCTACCAGACGCCCCCAGATGGCGTAACGCTTCGGCCAGAAGTCTTCGCCTTCGTCATAGAAACGTTCGGCATCGCGGTTAACCACAATCCCCAGCGACACGCAGTCTACGCGGGTGCAGATGCCGCCGTCATAGCGCGGCGCTCTGGCGTCGATGGCCACGCAGTGCGACTGGGAAGGGTCGCCGATAATGTCCGCGCCCGCGTCCATCATAAATTTGAGCAGTACGCCCTGATTAAAGCGGGTGCCGCGAATTAAAAAATTGTCGGCCGGCCATTCGCCGCGCGCATTTTGCCCCCAGGCCGCGCGCAGCCACGCGCGGTTGGATTCAAACCCGCCGGCAGCGAGCACGCAGGCTTTGGCTTCGATCCGTTCCTCTCCCGCCATGGCGGCGACAAAGTTTCCTTCCCGTAGCTCAAGCGACTGTACCGGCGTGTTGTAGCGGATCTGCACCCCCAGACGTTCTGCGCTGCGGTAATAGGCGTTCACCAGCGCTTTACCGCCGCCCATAAAGAACGCATTGGTGCGCGCCACGTGCAGCGCGCCCGACAGCGGCGGCTGGAAGTTAACGCCGTGGCGGCGCATCCAGTCGCGGCAGTGCGCAGAAGTGCGGATCACCAGGCGCGCCAGCGCTTCGTCGGTATGACCGTCGGTTACCCGCCGCAGATCCTGCCAGTACTCCTCTTCGCCGTAGCTGTCCACCAGGACATCCTGCGGCGCATCGTGCATGCAGCGTAAATTACGCGTGTGCTGCGAGTTTCCCCCGCGCCATTCGCGCGGCGCCGCTTCCAGCAGCAGCACCGACGCGCCGGCCTCACGGGCCGTCAGGGCGGCGCATAGGGCGGCATTGCCGCCGCCAATCACCAGTACATCGACCATTTCATCTCCACCTAACGCAGGATTAAATCTATCGTCGGAATGTATACGGGTGAGGCAGGCGGCCGCCATGCCGCAGAACTAAACGGGGCTTTAGCCGGCGTAAAGGGTCGCCCCCGGCCAACTGCCGGCATCGACCAGCTGGCGCATGACTTTGCTGAGCACCACGCGGGCGGCGAGGCCCGCCGGCGGAAGTTCATCATCGGAAAGGCTGACTAAAAAGTTGGGACGGCTCAGTATCGGATTCTGGATACCGATCACCCTCAGCGCGTCCTTATCCAGCAGGGAAATGGCCGCGCCGGGCTGGATCGTTGCGCCCACGCCCTCGCGCACCGCGCGCATCAGCAGGGCCAGTCCGTCAATTTCCGTCACGATATCGAGATTGAGCGCGTGCGTGCTGCAGATCTCCTGCAGAATGCCGCGCAGACCGTGCCCTTTGCTCGGCATAATCAGCGGAATGCCGGCGAGCCGGCCGGGAACGATTTGATCGCCGGGAATCTGTGCCAGCAGGGCATGAGCGCCGATTAAGAACAGCCGCTCCTCCAGCACGGGCCTGGCGCTCCAGCGCATGATTTTATCCGGCTGAAAGACCACGGCTAAATCAATCTGACGGGTATTGATCATGCGCTCAAGGTTGCCGGAAAGGCTCTCCACAATATGCAGACGCACGTCGGGATAGTTTTCACGCATGGCGTTAATAAACGGAATGCCGAGAACAGAGGCGGTGCTGGAAGAAAACCCCACGCTGACGTGGCCGGAAAGTCGCGCTTCCCGGGCGGCGAGAACCGCGTCGTCGGCATGACGCAGCGACAGCTGCGCCTGCGAATAAAAGGCCAGGCCGGCGCTGGTCGGCGTGACCCCGCGCGAGGTGCGTTGCAACAGACGGGTGGCGAGCTCATTTTCCAGGCGCGTCATCTGCTGGCTCAGTGCGGAGACGCCGATATTCAGATCCTGTGCGGCGTTACCCATACTGCCGGTTTCAACAATGCGTACGAAGTAGCGCAGCTGACGAAGCTCCATCCGACTCTCCCGATAAGCGTAGCGATAATCTGTCGGCCAACCCGCAGCCGCATTTTGGCGGTTATCTTACACAGAACCTGAAGGTGTCGTCATCCGGGGTTGGCGATATGTGACGTAGTTGTGTTTATCAGCAGGTAGCGGCTGTGAATATCGATATTTTTCTGGTTTGCAAGTGGATATTTATATAAAACAAAATCTATCAACCCAGCCTCGTGAATTTAATTGCGACTACGTTTAACCTAATAATGTAAATATAACGACGTAATATAAATCTGGTTTATTTTAATTTTTTAACAGTTATGTGGACTCATCCCGAAAAATAGCTTATATGAATTGGGGGTGTGAAATAATGGTTTTTCAAGGTGTGTTTATGATTAATGATGCATTTATAAAATTCAATGATATAGAAGGTGAGCTACAGAACTCAACTTGCAAAGATAACATTGAGCTACTGCGCTGGGAGTGGACTGTTGGTCAGATGCCATCTGCTAACTTAGGCAGTAGCGGTGGTACAGGGAAATTAGCCGTCGAGGGCCTTTATTTTGAACGCCACATCGATAAGTTCAGCCCGAAACTGCTTAGGCACTGTTTGCTGGGGGAATGTATTCCTGAGGCTGTTATTACCATAAGAAAGTCAGGTGGTTCGCCACTTGAATATTTTCGCATTACACTTCAAAACGTCATTATCATCGGTGTTCAGCCTGTCGGTTACCGTACTATGCGCGCACCCAGAGAGGAAGTGGGGTTATCTTTTTCTAGGATCAATATGGATTATGTAATACAAAGTGAAAAAGGGATTTTCATGGGTTTATCTTCCATGGGATATGATATTGAAGCCAATATTATAACTTGAGCCATTATGAGATAAAGAAAGGAACGGAATGTTATTTATAGATAAAAATGGCATGATAGATGCTGAACGTATTATCGTCAGAAGATTCAGAATGATAGAGCGAAGAAGACTGGAGAAGGTGAATGGAATTGTTGTACACCAGACCGGCGGATCCACTGCTGATAGTTCTTTTAATAGTTATAAAAACCCAGGGGCAAACGGGGCTCATTTTTTGATAGATAAAGATGGTTTGATTTATCAAACTGCTTCCGTTTTTAAGATCACCAATCATGTTGGAAATATAAGGTCCAGATGTTACATGGAAAGTAAATGCAACCCTTCAGAATTCTCAGCAGTAAAGCCATTATTGAATAAATATAGGCAGCTTTCCCGTTTGGAACAAAAGAAACCGTACCCGGAAAGGTATCCTGCCAACTTTGATTCTCTGGGGATTGAGATTGTCGGCAGGCCTGTTTCCGGCGAAGGTGAAAATGCAATTTATGAAAAGGTAAATCATAAACAAAATAGTGCATTGAAATGGTTATTAGCTGAACTCGCTGATACATTAAACATATCAATGTCTGAAGTATTCAGACATCCGGAAATATCGTATAAAGTTAAAACAGAAGCGAGCACGGCACAATGGTAAAATGTTTAATATTTATAATCTTACTGACAGGCATTATGCATTCCGTTGCGGCTGGTCATATTCCACTCAGGAAAATCACCGAGGTGAAGGTTGATGAAGTTGGGAAAAGCGAAGATACATCGGAAAATGTGAGGAAAGGGTGCCAAACGTTCAACATCACGGTTGCGGAAGTAAAGGATTTTTTCTCAAAATCATATCCTGTTCCGTTAATGTTCAATGCTCATGAGCGCTACTCTCCTTGTTATGCACAAGGAACGATTGCGTTTAGCGACAATACGCAGGGTAAGTGGAAAATATCTTCCAGTGGTGGGGGAACGCTAGTATGGGATACCGGTGATGTAGTCACGTTATTTTATAACGATTATAAATGGGTCGATCCTTTTGCTGACACCTATACCGTTGAAGATGAATCGCTGACAGAATGAAACGTCCGCCAGGTAACCTGCAAGCTGCCCGGGTTATTTGTCACCGTTACAAACTGTCCCGCAGCCGTGTGATGCGGTCATCCAATACAAGGCAGCTACGCACACTGACGGCGCCTCAGGGCCGATACCTATGGCAGGATCGCCGTTGGAACGTCTAACCTATTTTGTTACCCCCTTTGCATTGGAATAAAAATTTCATCAAATCATAGCGGCGATTACGCCAAATGTGATGCTGCCGTTTAGCAAACCAGCCGTAACGTCTGCTGCCATGAGAGAGTCCTCATGTGGCCCACCAAAATAAATATGACCGCCATCAAAGAATGTAATTTTCATTATTGTTAACAATGAAATTAACGTTCAGTATCGGGCGAATTTACTCGACAGAGTGAACGGCATAACGGCCGCAGGTAAAAACACGCTACGCGCTTTGTGATGGCCTTCTGCTGTGTGGCGTTGCCGAAAGTTTGCGTTACTTACAGTTCGTCGGTTTTAAACAGGAGACAACCGTATGATTAATGGCGTTAAACCACTAGACAGATCGCTGCGTTGGGGCATGGTGGGCGGCGGCGGCACCAGCCAGATTGGCTATATTCACCGCAGCACCGCGCTGCGCGACAACACCTTTACGCTGCTGGCCGGCGCGTTCGATATTGACGCATCGCGCGGGCGTGCGTTTGGCGAAAGCCTGGGCGTGGCGGCGGAGCGCTGCTATGCGGATTATCAGGCGATGTTTGCGGCGGAGGCGGCGCGGGAGGACGGCATTGAGGCGGTGTCCATCGCCACGCCTAACAACACGCACTACGCCATCTGCCGCGCGGCGCTGGAGGCTGGCCTGCACGTGGTGTGTGAGAAGCCGCTGTGTTTCAGCAGCCAGGAGGCGGAAGAGCTGGCCGCGCTGAGCCGCCGGCAGAATAAAATTATCGGTGTCACTTACGGTTACGCCGGCCATCAGCTGATTTTGCAGGCGCGGCAGATGATCGCCGCAGGGCAGCTCGGCGAAATCCGTATCGTCAATATGCAGTTTTGCCACGGTTTTCACGCCCAGCCGGTCGAGCAGGACAACCCCAGCACCCGCTGGCGCGTTGACCCGCGTTTTGTCGGCCCCAGCTACGTGTTGGGCGATCTGGCGACCCACACCTTATTCCTGGCGGAGACCATGGCGCCGGCGCTGAAGATTAAACGCCTGATGTGCGCCCGCCAGAGCTTTGTCAAAAGCCGCGCGCCGCTGGAGGATAACGCCCATGTGCTGATGGAGTTTGATAATGGCGCCGTCGGTACGCTGTGGTGCTCGGCGGTTAACAGCGGGTCAATGCACGGGCAGAAAATCCGCATCGTCGGCGAAAAGGCCAGCCTGGAGTGGTGGGATGAGCAGCCCAACCAGCTGCGCTTTGAAGTGCAGGGCGAGCCGGTGCGCATTCTCGAGCGCGGCATGGGCTATCTGGATGCGCAGGCGCTGCAGGACGATCGCATTGGCGGCGGCCATACGGA
Organism: Serratia rubidaea; assembly: GCF_016026735.1. NCBI lineage: Bacteria > Pseudomonadati > Pseudomonadota > Gammaproteobacteria > Enterobacterales > Yersiniaceae > Serratia > Serratia rubidaea. The sequence goes on along the minus strand of NZ_CP065640.1, from coordinate 4,009,457 downwards.
AGGGCTGTTTGAAGCCTGGTCGAATCTGTACCGTCGCTTTGCCATCGCCATGGACGCCAGCGACCGCCGCGATGAAGCGCTGTTGAAAGACTTCTGGTATCCCGACGTGCACGCCGGAGTGCTGGGAGTGCGCTGGGTGGAGCACTGTGTCCGCTCGGCGGATAACGGCGCTGGCTGGGTGGAATTTAGTTAGCAGGCCGGCGCAAACGGCGACAGGGAGGTTGCCGTTTCTATTGAATCACGATGGCCTGAAAGAAACATTGGGTTAATCGATCCGGTATATGCAACGCATGCGCCCAGCGGGTAACGGTGCGCTGCTCTTGTGCTTCCACCATGCCGCCCCAGACATCGACAAATTTATGCTCGTTAAAGAAAAACACGCCGGGGTCGGCGATCTCCGTAGTGGCAAACACGGCCAGCCATTTATCTTCAGCCAGCACTTTGGTGATGCCGATCGTTGCCAGCTGCACCTTTTCCGTCAGCGCCCCCTGAACCAACTGCTGATAAGTCTGCCGGTTATCGGCGTTAATCGCGCTTTCCAGCGGTGCGCAGTCGGTGGCGGCGGAAGTCATTTTGATAAATAGCAGGAGCGGGAGGGCAAACGCCAGCGCTGTTTTTCTCATCTGCGGGCCTCGTAGTATGTGGTGGCCAATAGAACAGGCGGGATCGGGTAAAGGGGACATCACCGCGTAAACGCGCTGCGGCGCAGGGTACGGCAGCGACTGCAGGGCTATTTTTTCTTTCTTGCTTCCCGGTCCATCGCGCGCTGCGCATCGTCATCCTCGCGTTCGTCTTGCTTCATCATGCAGTTGGCATAGGCATCGGTCCCGCGGGTAAAGCCGTAGCCGTCACAGACTTTTTGGTGATATTCCCGCGTCATGGCATCAAGCTCTTCATTGAGCCCGCAGCCGGATAACAGCACGACAGCCGCCGTAAACAATACTGCTCGCATGTGATTCCCCCGTGTTTTACCTTGAGACGTTTAATCATAGGTAAGGCTTTGGCGTTGCGCCAACCCGGGGCGGAGATGCCGTGCCGGAAGGGTGCCGGGCATCGGCGCTGGCAGGGCGAACGGTTGCGCATCCCTGCGCCCCGCGTTTACTTCAGTTTAAAGCCGCGCTCTTCCAGCGTGCTGCGCAGATGCTGGCGTCCATCCATATAGGCCATACTGGTTGCGGAGCTCTGTACGGCCTGCTTCCAGGTTTTTCCTTTCATTCCCTGCGCGTTGCGGAACGCCAGGAACGTCTCTTCGTAATGCTGCACGTTCTCGTCAAGATTCGCGGCATCGTAGCGGTTATGGTGCGCGACCACCTGTTGCGCCAGGCGCGGGCGAATACTGCCTGCGTCTGCGGCGTCCGGCCAGCCGACCACCAGACCGCAGACGACATAGCTGTGTTCCGGCAAGTTGATCAGCGCCGCCAGCTCTTTGGCTTTGTTGCGGGTTGCGCCGATATACACGGTGCCCAGCCCGATCGACTCCGCGGCGATCGTCGCGTTTTGCGCCGCCAGCGCGGCGTCTACCGTGCCTATTACCAGTGCGTCCAGATAGTCGTGCGCCTCGGGCGTCAGGCCGTCGGCGGTGGTCATGGTGTGATTGCGCGACAGGTCGGCCACCCACAGCAGGATGGCCGGCGCTTCATCAATGTAGCCGTTGGCCAGCCCGTCGGCGCCGGAGGAGAGTTTCCGCACCTGGGCTTTCAACTGCGGGTCGGTCACCGCCACTACGCTCCATTGCTGAAGGTTAGAGGAGGTGGAGGCGGACTGCGCGGCGGCGACCAGAGTTGCAAACCAGTGCTCCGGCAGCGGCTGCGCCGTAAAGCGTCGGACTGAGCGGTGGCTCAACAGGTTTTCAATCTGCGGATTCCAGATGATTTCCGCTGGCTTGTGTTGTTCGCCGTAGCGTTCGCTAAGCAGTGTATCTTTTATTGATGCGTCAGACATCGTTACTCCTGTCACGTCGGTGGTGGCACTCCGCTAATGGAATGACCGTTCAAAAATTAATGAAAAAGAATGGCCCGCAGGCCATAACTTTTGATAATTACAGGTTGTTCAGCAGTGCGACAATCGCCCGTTGCTGGCAGTCCGGCTGATGGACAATCCGGCCGAACGCGCGAAAACCAAAGTAGGCGCACATAAAGGCCATGGCCATTTCCGCCGCGTCCTTGTGGGCGGGGAACTCGCCGCTGGTAATTCCCTGCTGAAACAGCGCAGCGAACATGTCTTCCAGGCGTTTGATATAGGCGCGGCTTAACTGTTGGACCCGATCGTCCTTCGCCGCTCTTTCCAGCGGGGAGAAGATCGCCATACAGCCGTTTCTCTCCACGTCGCCGAGATCGATTTCGGTGCCTTTTTGCAGCAGCGTATGCAGGCGTTGCTTGACGGTGCCGGCAGACGAAAAGATTGACTGATGAAAATCAATACTTTCCTGGTGATAGCTCTCCAGCGCCTTATGATACAGCTGTTCTTTGCTGCCAAAGGCGGCGTAGAGGCTGCCGCGCCCCAGCCCGGTGCATTCAACCAGCATCTGGGCGGAGGTTGCCTCAAAGCCGTTTTGCCAGAAAGCCTCCCTCGCTGCCTGAATGACCTCCTGGTCATCAAATTCACGCGGTCTGCCAGCCATACTTCTCTCCTGCATTAACGATGCGGATCAGTAAACCATTATTGAACGTCCGTTACAATATGGGTTTTTATACATTGGGTGAATCTATCAGTGGGGCGCGTCAGCCATCGGTTGAACCGCTGACCGTTTCCCAGGCGTTGATCTCCGCCTGCATTCGCTGCAGCTTTTCTCTCACCAGCGTTACGGCATCGCTGCCCAGCAGCAGCGCTGTCGGTGGGGCCGGGCTGTCAATCAGCTGCAAAATGGCGTCGGCCGCCTTGCGCGGATCGCCGGGTTGATGGCCGCTGCGCGTCATCCGCGCTTCCCGGATCGGCCCGAAACTGTCATCGTAATCACTGATGCTGCGTGCGGCACGCACCATGGAGCGGCCGGCCCAGTCGGTACGGAACGAGCCGGGCTGAACGGCCGTCACGGCAATATTAAACGGCTTCAGCTCCTGCGTTAAGGTTTCCGAAATCCCCTGCAGGGCAAACTTGCTGCCGCAGTAGTAGCTGATGCCGGGCATGGTGATAAATCCGCCCATCGAGGTAATGTTAACAATATGGCCCGCGCGCCGCGCCCGGAAGTAGGGCAGAAACGCTTTCATCAACGCGACGGCGCCAAAGACGTTGACGTTAAACTGCTGCACCATTTCATCGATGGACGACTCTTCCATTATGCCCTCATGGCCGTAGCCGGCGTTATTCACCAGCACATCGACGGCGCCGACCTCGTGCTCAACCGCGGCAACCAGCGGCGGGATGGCGCTAAAATCCGTAACGTCCAGGGTCCGGCCGAAGCTGCGGCCGGGCGACAGGGCTTCGAACGCCGCTTTGGCCGGTTGATTTCTTACTGTGCCGACTACCCGGTGCCCGGCCAGAAGCGCCTGTTCCGCCAGCGCGCGGCCAAAACCGCTGCTGACGCCGGTGATAAAAAATAGCTTGGCTGGTTTCATGATATTTCCTCCGTTATGTGGAGCAGGCAGCATACGGCGGGCAGGCGACGACGCGTAGCCCGGATCCTCTCGGTGTTTTGCCTATTCCTATGAGTCGGCTGGACGCGACAGGGCTGCGGTGGCACACTGAAAATCTTCCCCACGGTTAGCGCAGGTGCTATGACACAGACATCCTCATCGGTTCGTCAGCAGATGGTGACGCTGCTGGATCGCCTGACGCCGCACGAAGGCTACAGCCTGACCGCGTTGCCCGACGTCCGTTTTTTACGATCCAACCGCCCGCTGCTGCGTACGCCGGTGCTGTATGAACCGGGAATTGTGATTGTGGTGCAGGGCAGCAAGCGCGGCTTTCTCGGTAATGATGTCTATTTGTATGATGCGCAGCACTATCTGATGGTTTCGGTGCCGGTACCGTTCACTATGGAAACGGACGCCAGCGCGGCGGAGCCGATGCTGGCAATCTATATCCGGCTGGATTTCAATCTGGCCGCCGATCTGATGCTGGCGTTGGATGGCCGCGGAGTGAGCGACGTCGATGCCCCGCGCAGTATGGTATCAAGCCGGATGGATGAGCCGCTCAGCCATTCCGTGCTGCGTTTCCTGCAGATTATGGCCTCGCCGCTGGATGCCGAGGTGTTAGGGCCATCGATGCTGCGGGAGCTTTATTACCGGGTGCTGACCGGCGAGCAGGGGCCGGTGCTGAGAAGTGCGCTCGCGCTGCAGGGCCAGTTCGGCAAGGTGGCGAAAGCCCTGCGTAAACTGCATGCCGAGTATCCTTCGCATCTGGATGTGGCCGCACTGGCGCGCGAGGCGGGCATGAGCGTGCCGACCTTCCACAGCCACTTTAAAACCGTCACCAACACCTCGCCGATGCAATACCTGAAATCGACGCGGCTGCATCAGGCGCGGTTACTGATGCTGCGCAATAATCTTACCGTTTCGGCCGCCGGCGTCCGGGTGGGCTATGAGAGCGTCTCGCAATTCAGCCGTGAGTTTAAGCGCCTGTTCGGGCTGACGCCGCTGCAAGAGGTGGAACGGATGAAACGCACCTTCGCCATACCCGCGCCGGTAACGCCTTTAGCATTTGTCTCTTCGCACTGAGCGGGATGTCTTATCCCTGGCCGTGCCAGCGGTTCCAGGCCAGAATCAGCAGCCAGGCGGCCGCCAGCCAGCATATCACCGCGGCGGTCAGCGCCGTCGGCAGTTTGACATAGCCCAGCAGAATATAGAGTGAAACCAGATAGGCCATATAGGGGAACACCGCCCACATGCCAAACAGGATGGTGGTGCGTAAATCTTCCAGGGAACGTTCGGTGCCGACAATATAGTGGGCGATCAGCGCGAAGGTAGGAAACAGGGGAACCAGACCGGCAATATAGTAGTTGCGTGATTTGGATAACACGCCGATCAGAATAACCACCAACGCACCGATTAACGCCTTGATTCCCAGCCCCATATCGCACCTTTGTAAGCTTTAAGCTACTGATTTGGTTATGTTGGCACGTCTGCTGGTCTTTTGCACGTGCAAAGTGGGGGGCGTTTTTGGCAATGGGGATTTGCAGGGCGGGTAGATGCGGGGCATATTACAGTATTGGGGCCCGGTCCCCGAAAGTCATACAAGGATGATGATGCAAATTCATGTAGGTCGCGCAACGTTACTTTTTGCCTCTGTTTTTCTGCTGGCAGGTTGTCCAGGAACCGGTGATCGGTTAACGCCTGACGAGACAGCCATGGCGAGTAACAGCGGGGAAGGCGTGTGTTTCCATGTTCCGGACAGCAAAAATTACCAGCCATCCTTGATTGCCATCAATCCCCGGGATACACCGCCGCAGCGGTTATCGGTGGTTGATGCCCCCGATTTAACGATAAACAACGGTATGTTGTGCATTCCCCCTGGCTTTTACTCTTTTCCGTCAGCAGGACAGTTTATCGTGCGCTATATACTCACCTCGCCGACGGATAGCGAATCACCAAGAAGCGTGGTGGCCGGTATTGAGTTATCGGACGGGCAGATTAAAAATATACCGCTCTCTGACGCAGAGATAACGCGTTGATGCATTATCCCCGCCGGTTCGCATTGTGAGATCGATATCATCTGACAGATAGCGGCAAACTCACTGCTAACTGTCAGATTAGACGTAAGCGCATCGCGATTAAGCGAGGATGCCGTGGGGATCCAGCACGTATTTCGCCGCCACGCCGGCATCAAAGCTGGCATAACCTTCGGCGGCGCTTTCCAGCGGAATCACCTTGGCATTGACAATCTTGGCGATGGGCAGACGGTCATGCAAGATCGCATTCATCAGCTGCCGGTTATAGCGTAATACCGGCGTCTGCCCGGTATGGAAGGTCTGCGCCTTGGACCAGCCGAGGCCAAACTTCAGGCTCAGCGAACCTTCGCGCGCGGCCTGCTCATGGGCGCCCGGGTCATCGGTGACGTACAGCCCCGGGATGCCGATATTGCCGGCCACGCGGGTGATATCCATCATGCTGTTTAATACCACCGCGGGCTGTTCTTTGCCCGAGTGCCCCTTGGCTTCAAAACCGACCGCATCAATGGCCGAGTCAACTTCCGGTACGCCAACCACCTCGGCGATCATCTCGCCAAGCCGATCGTGTTTGCCTAAATCGATCGGCACAAAGCCCATTCTTTCGGCATGCGCCAGACGCTCTTTATTGAAGTCGCCAACCATCACTACCGCAGAACCCAGGATCTGCGCGGAGGCCGCGGCCGCCAGGCCTACGGGACCGGCGCCGGCAACATAGGTGACAGAACCGACGCCCACGCCGGCGGTGATCGCGCCGTGGAAGCCGGTCGGCAGGATATCTGACAGCATGGTCAGATCGAGAATTTTCGCCAGCGCCTGGTCTCTGTCGGGGAATTTCAGCAGGTTGAAATCGGCATATGGCACCATCACGTACTTGGCCTGCCCGCCGACCCAGCCGCCCATATCCACATAGCCGAAGGCGCCGCCCGCGCGCGCCGGGTTAACGGTCAGGCACACGCCGGTATCCAGCTCACGGCAGCAGCGGCAGCGGCCGCACGCCACGTTGAAGGGGACGGAGACGATATCGCCGACGTTAAGCATCTCGACGTCGGAGCCTTTCTCTATGATTTCCCCGGTGATTTCATGCCCCAGCACCATGCCGGCCGGTGCGGTGGTGCGGCCGCGGACCATATGCTGGTCGGAACCGCAAATGTTGGTAGACAGGACTTTAAGAATGACGGCGTGGTCGATTTTTTTGCCCGATGGGCTGACGAATTTTGGTTCATCAATATCCATCACTTCCACTTTGCCCGGCCCCTGGTATACAACGCCTCTGTTTGATGAGTGTCCCATAGTTGCTCCGTATCATGCTGTAAGATGTCTATCTCTGAAGCAGAGCGAGCACTAAGTACCGCGATAGCGCACGGGTTCTGCACGCCCAGTCTAGGGGAAGGCTGGGGTAGCCACTGATCTGATAACGACATAGGTAATTCTTATAACCCGTCTGATCGCGACATCGGGGAAAAAGCATAGGGTATGGCTGCGCGTCGGCAGTGGCTATGGACGGTGCTGACAGATGAAAGCCGAGCATAAAAAAAGAGAATTGCCCATTTAAAACCCTAATAAAGGAGAAATGAATAGAGCAATTCTGAAGGAGGGACGGTACGTGATTATAATTTAATATGATACGGTACGAATAAAATATAAATCGGATAAAAACGACATATCAATATCTGAAAGCGACCAGCGATATGATGTGTTTTTAAACTAAACTACTCGCTATCGATAGATAATCATCAATAAAAACAAAATCAATCGGTTAGTTTCTGCATGCCATTAAATCGAGCGTTCCCTCCCTGTAAATGAAAATCCTATGACGCGGTTAACCCATTTTATTCAGTGGGTTAGGCGTTGATCCTGTCAGGTGAAATGCTGCTGCGCCGCGTATTATCCCGGTTATGTTGAACACGGAATAACTTTATGCAACTCTGTCCGGGTAGCTATATCCTGGCTGTGCTATTTATCCGTAACGGGATTAACATCTGGCCGCCGGTTTTAAAAATAGAATTATTTACGCAATAAACATGCATGGGGAAACCATTCCTCTGTGATGTTAACCCACGTCTGGTCAGAACATTCAAGCAGGGGGAAGATGTCTATGAATAATATAGCGCCCGTTTCGACAGCCACGCTGCGTAAGGTAACGACGGCGGCGGCGATCGGTAATTTTGTCGAGTGGTTTGATTTTGCCGTTTACGGTTTTCTGGCGACGATTATCGCACAACAATTTTTCGCGTCAGATCTGCCGCAGGCGGCATTGCTACAGACGTTCGCCGTCTTTGCCGTGGCTTTTGCCCTGCGCCCGCTGGGCGGGGTGATCTTTGGCGTGCTGGGGGATAAGCTTGGCCGCAAGCGTATTTTGTCGTTGACCGTGCTACTGATGGCGGGATCGACCACGATCATTGGTCTGCTGCCTACCTATGCCAGTATCGGCGTGCTGGCGCCGCTGCTGCTGACGTTAACCCGCTGCATTCAGGGCTTTTCCGCCGGCGGTGAATATGCCGGGGCCTGCGCCTATGTGATGGAGCATTCCCCCAATCATAAACGCGCCTGGTACGGCAGCTTTATCACGGTTTCTACCTTTTCCGCCTTTGCGGCGGCAGCGACGATCACTTATCTGCTGGATGCCGGCCTGAGTTCGCAGCAGATGAGCAGTTGGGGCTGGCGTATTCCTTTCCTGGTGGCGGCGCCGCTTGGCCTGGTTGGGGTTTATCTGCGGCTGCGTATGGAAGAGACGCCGGCGTTTCGCGAGGCGCTGGCTGAATCCGCCAGTGCGCATGCGCCATTAAGCGAAACGTTACGCCAGCAGGCGGGCAACATCCTGCGGTTGGGAGCGTTTATCTCTCTGACGGCGCTGTCGTTTTATATGTTCACCACCTATTTCTCCACCTTTTTGCAGCTGGAAGGGCACTTCAGCCGCGCTTCCGCGCTGCTGGTTTCCACCGTTGCGCTGCTGTTTGCCGCCGGGATGTGCCCGCCGGTCGGGGCGTTGTGCGACTGGATAGGGAGGAGAAAAACCATCGCCCTGGCGGGCGTCTGGGTGATACTGAGCGTCTATCCTGCCTGGCAGTTGGCCAGTTCAGGCCAGCTGTGGGCGGCGATTCTCGGCGATTTGCTGTTGGCGACCGGGGCGGTATTGTCCGGCGTGGTGACCGCGGCGCTGCTCTCGGAAGTGTTTCCTACCCGCGCGCGCTATACCGCCTCCGCCATCACCTACAATCTGGCCTATACGATCTTTGGCGGAACGGCGCCGCTGGTGGCGACCTGGCTGATCGATTACACCGGCAGCAGCGTTGCCCCGGCATTTTACCTGGCGCTGGTGGCGTTGCTGGCGTTGGCTGGTGGCCTGGCGCTGCCGGAAACTTCGCGCATCTCGTTAAACGGTGAACAAGATAAAACGCCGGCGCGGGCCGGCTTCAGCGCCTTGAAAGCAGGGGGAGATAACTAGACGTTTCGTCGGTGTGTCTAACGCTTGCAAAGGATCCCGGCTCCGCTTCAGGGGCTGCCTATTCGGATAATGATTTATTTGTTGCGGGACTGTAAAATGCCACGGTAACGGTAATTATATTAAACGGATAGGCATCCCCCGGGACGGAGGAAATACATTGAGATTACGTAAAAAATTAAGTTTTGCATTGATTGCTTGCTCTTTGACATCTCTCATCAGCGGGTGTGATAACACAAGCACGCAACAAACGGACAATGTATCCAGAGAGCATTATCCGGCCCAGGTGGCTTTAGCCTCAATGGGTGAGACGTTTCAGGACAGTGTGACCAACTTAAGCGTCACTCAGCACGTGAACCGTGGAGAATCGCCTGATAAAGCGCAGGTCACCATTGAAGAGTCAGGCTTGTTGGATGATTCTGTCTATGCGGAAAAAACCGTTTTTACCATGAGTTATCAGGACGATAAATGGCAAATAGTGAGTCAGGTAAAAACGCAGCAATGCAGGCCTGAACGAGGGCATCAAGATTTTTCAGAGAAGCCATGTAACTAAGTTGCCTCTATAACCCTAAATACCACTGGATGATGGTAAATGCTCAAAAGTGATAACGTAATGCCACGTGCCTACAAACAGGTGGACGTATTTACCACCTCGCCACTGCAGGGTAACCCTCTGGCGGTGATCCTCGAGGCCGAAGGCCTGAATGATGCGCAGATGCTGGCGTTAGCGCGCTGGACCAACCTTTCAGAAACGACGTTTGTGTTCAAACCGACCCATCCGGATGCAGACTACCGAGTGCGCATTTTTACCCCTGAAAAAGAGTTACCTTTTGCCGGACACCCGACGCTGGGCACGGCCCATGCCTTGTTGGAGAGCGGGTTAGAGACCCAACGGCCGGGGGTGATTATGCAGGAATGCGGCGTTGGTCTGGTGGCGGTGAATATTATGCCGGAAGGCACGCTGGCGTTTGCCGCACCGGAGGTTACGCTGCGTGCGTTGACGGTTGAGGAACGGCAGCAGCTGACGGCCGATTTTCAGCCGGCGGTGATAGCCACAGATATTATGCCGGTGGTTGCCGATATGGGCATTCGCTGGCTGATGGTGCGTATGCCCGATGCGCAATCCTGCCTGGCGATAACGCCGGATCAGCCGATGATTAAGCAGATGCAAATTGACCATCAGGTTGACGGCGTGGTGGTTTATGGCGCTTATCCATCCGGCGATCCGGCGGATTATGAAATACGGGCGTTTCTGGTTGAGTGGGATAAGTTGGTTGAGGATCCGGTTACCGGCAGCGCCAATGCGTGTCTGGCGCGTTTGCTGCAGGCCAATCACTTTCCCGACGGCGGTGTGACGGAGCAGGGCTATCAGGTGCGGCAAGGCACCCAACTGCACCGGGCAGGCCGGGTCAGCGTGCGTTTTATTGACGGCGAGCCGTGGATCGGTGGCCAGAGCTGCACGTTGATTGAGGGTTTGCTGCGTATTTAGCCGTTGGCGAAATCTGCCAGAGCGCGAATTGATGGAAAATTTCACGTAACGCGCTCAAAAAAGAAGGGCGTTTTGATCCATTTCTCCGGGCTGACGTTGACCAATCACCGGAGATCCCGCGGCATTTGCCGGCGACGCGTCGTAATGCGCGTGTCGTCGGCGAATTGCTGTGAAAATTACAGATGTGATGGTTCGTTTAGGCTGAAGGACAGACTGAATCAGTTCCTCACCTGCTGCCGTAGGTGTGACGCTCTTGGTCGTGCGATTAAGCAGGCGAACCCCGAGCCGGGTTTCCAGTCCCTTCAAGGCATGACTAAGCGCTGACGCACTGACACCTAACTCAATCGCCGCACGGCTGAAACTGCGATGACGTGCAATAGCCATGAAATAAATGAGATCGGCAACATCAGCTCTGCTTATTTGCATACAGAATAGTTTTCCTTGTGTGTTAAGGTCCGAATGGTCAGTTTACAGTTTGTGTTTATCGGCCTGAAATTTCCTGATGGTTGTCAGAAACTATACCGGGCTGTCTGTTGATAAGGGAATGATATATACCATAGACCGATTAGGGCCATCCGTTGCTGAATTTTTTTCACAAGTCCATCCATTCATATCCTCTCACTGAACATGCTGTGCTTCGTTATTCTTGAAAATTATGCGCTCTGGCCGTCGGTCAGGGCGGAACTCTCACATAACGGAGCCGTTTATGAACTATACGCATCTTGGCCGCACCGGTCTGAAAGTCAGCCAGCTTTGTCTCGGAACCATGAATTTTGGTGACGTCACCGACGAGAAAACCAGCGCCCGCATTCTGGATGAAGCGCTTGAGGCGGGTATAAATTTCATTGATACAGCCGACGTATACGGTACTGAACAATCACCCGATATCCAGCAAGGTTCAGGCCTGTCCGAAGAGATCATTGGTCGCTGGCTTCAGCAGGGTGGCCGGCGTGACCGTATCGTTCTGGCGACGAAGGTCTATCAGCCCATGGGACCTGGTCCGAACGATCGCCGTCTTTCTGCTTATCATATTCGCAAGGCCTGCGAGGACAGTTTGCGACGGCTTAAGACCGATCACATTGACGTCTATCAGATGCATCACATCGATCGTCATACGCCATGGGAAGAGGTCTGGCAGGCCATGGAACTCCTCGTTCAACAGGGAAAAGTTCTTTATATCGGTAGCAGTAATTTCGCCGGCTGGGACATTGCAACTGCGCAGTCAGTTGCCACGGCCCGCCATTTCCTTGGCCTGGTGGCCGAGCAAAGTCTTTACAATCTGACGGCCCGCACCGTTGAACTGGAGCTCATTCCCGCATGCCGTCATTTTGGCCTGGGGCTGATTCCCTGGAGCCCACTAGCCGGAGGGTTGCTTGGCGGCGTATTGAAAAAGATGGCAAGCGGGCGCCGTGCAAGGCCTGCATTTGCCCGTCAAGTTGAACAATACCGTTCGCAGCTGGAAGCCTACGAAGGATTATGTGAGGACCTCGGCGAAACCCCTTCCGATGTGGCGCTTGCGTGGCTCCTACAGAATCCTGTCGTTACCGCTCCACTTATCGGGCCTCGTACTGTTGAACAGCTGAAAGAGGCGCTTCACGCAACAACAATAACGCTATCAGACGACACCATAAGCTGTCTCGAAGAGATCTGGCCTGGGCCCGGGGGGGAAGCACCACAGGCTTATGCCTGGTAATTGCTAAATTAATGAATCCTTACCACGTCATATGGAGTTCCAGTTTATGAGCAAGATGATGCATGACAAGCATTCTGCAGCCGAACCCGCTTCCCAGGATCGTCGTAATTTTCTTATTGCCGGAGCCGGTTTGGCGTTGGCCACAGCCACCCTTGGCAGGAGCGGTGCAGTTATGGCGAAACCGGCTGGTCAGGACACGTCGAACAGTCCTTCGGATGCTGTTCCAGTCCAGAAGGAAACCTTAACCACGCGTAAACTCGGCTCGCTGGAGGTTTCCAGCATGGGACTAGGGTGTCTGCCTATGGTGGGGTATTACGGCGGTGGTCCGCGCGATCGTAAAGCAATGGTTTCGCTCATCCGGGCAGCCTTCGAACAAGGTATCACGTTCTTTGATACAGCCGAGGTGTATGGCCCCCATCTCAGTGAAGAATTTGTCGGGGAAGCACTGGCTCCCATTCGCGATCGTGTGGTGATTGCCACTAAGTTCGGTTTCGGCGTGGAGGAAGGTAAGCCGACATCCCTTAACAGCCGCCCTGACCATATCCGCCGTGCCGTAGAGGGCTCGCTAAAGCGTCTGAAAACGGACCACATCGATCTTCTTTATCAGCATCGCCCCGATCCGAACGTGCCGATCGAGGATGTGGCGGAAACCGTGAAGGCGCTGATCCAGGAGGGTAAAGTGAAACACTGGGGGCTGTCGGAAGCGGGTGCAAGGACAATCCGGCGCGCGCATGCGGTGCTCCCTGTGACAGCTGTACAGAGTGAGTATGCCATGTGGTGGCGTGAACCGGAGACGCGGATATTTCCAACGCTCGAAGAGCTGGGTATTGGCTTCGTACCTTACTGCCCGACCGCCCGCAGTTTCCTTGCCGGGGCAGTCAATCCAAGCCAGCGGTTTGACAGCACAGATCGGCGGCATAACCTGCCACGCTTCCAGCCTGATGCTCTCGCCAAAAACATGGCGCTGTTTGAATTTGCGCAGTCGTGGGCCCGTCGCAAAAACACCACTCCGGTTCAGTTCGCACTGGCCTGGGTTATGGCACAACGACCATGGATTGTCCCCATCCCGGGTACTACGCAGTATCCGCACTTAATAGAGAATATCGGTGCACCGAAAGTTCAGTTGACGGACAGCGAACTACGCGAAATCGATGCGGCGCTTGCCAAGATCCCATTGCAGGGCGGTCGCGCAGATCCGTTTACCGAAAGTCAGTTTGATAAAAGTTAAATGGTGATTGCCACCTTCATACATACTGTCACCAGGGGACTGTAGGCGCAGTCTCCCACTGTGTTATTGCAGGGGATAAACCGTATACCGTCTGGCGATCCGACCAGGAAGCCACGAGTTGTTCATTGTCACCAACAGCGGGACCGAACCTGGTGGAGCGATGATTTTTCTTTCGGCTGCATTCGCGCCGGTACCGCTTATTTTTTCACATCAGTGACCTAAAATAAGTGGCTTGGGAGACCCGGCAATGCCGGGCCAGGGTAGGGTATTAACGGTTCTGTATTGCTGACGGCGGCGTGAGTGAAGGCGGCGTATCCGGAAGCGGGGGAATGATACCGTCAACGGGGTGCGGCAGATAGAGTGCCTCGAGTTCCGTGATTTCTGCTGCGCTAAGTGAAAAGTCCAGCGCGCTGATAGCCGTAGAAAGATGCTCTGGTTTCGTCGCGCCGATGATCGGTGCTGTGATGACCGTTTTTGATAACAACCAGGCAATGGCAACATGGGCTCTTGGCACATCGTGCTTTTCGGCAATTCTGGCAACAACATCAATAACGGGTTTATCCAGAAGGGCTGCGTTTTCATACATTTTTAACGCAAAGGCATCGTTTTTCGTTCGTCGGGACATGATACTCCAGTCGCGGGTGAGCCTGCCGCGTGCCATCGGGCTCCAGGGGATTACACCAACGCCCTGGTCTTCACAAAGTGGCAGCATCTCGCGCTCTTCTTCACGGTAAAGCAGGTTGTATTGCGGTTGCATCGTAATAAATCGGGTCCAGCCGTTACGCTCAGCAGTATGCTGCATTTTTGCAAAGCGCCAGGCTTCCATAGAAGATGCGCCGATATAACGTACTTTTCCTGCTTTAACGAGGTCATGCAGAGCCTCCATGGTCTCTTCAACAGGCGTAGTGTGGTCAAAGCGGTGAATCTGAAAGAGATCCACATAATCCATACCTAAGCGCATCAGGCTATCGTCAATAGATTGAAAAATGGCCTTGCGGGAAAGAAACCCGGTATTGGGTGAGTTACGCCACGGAAAGAAGGTTTTTGTCGCCACAACGATCTCGTCGCGTCTGGCCATTTCTTTCAGCGCCTTCCCTGTGATCTCTTCAGAACTTCCGCCCGAGTAGATATTCGCGGTATCAAAAAAATTAATGCCAGCTTCAAGCGCCTGACGAATGAGCGGACGTGACGACTTTTCATCCAGGGACCAGGGTTGAGGCAGACGTTTAGGTTCACCATAGCTCATACAACCGAGACAAAGACGGGAGACTTGCAAACCGCTACGACCCAGATTCACATACTTCATTCTGTGTTCCTTCTTATTTGCCAGTAATTCTGTATGTGACAGGTTATTGCACTGGCATGAAGGGAACCAGCATGTGCGATCGAATGGTGTTGTGAGTTTTTTTCACAAATAGTCGTAATCGACTGTGGATTTTACATAGAAGGACAGAATCGCTTGAAATGATACTGCTTGAGTCGACGGTGCCCGGAAGCCAAGATGAGCAGCGCAATAACGTAATGGATAGAGAAGGGGCAAACAGGTTGTCACATCCATTAGTATTCACTGGCCAGGCACATCAAGTAGAGCGAGAGAGAACGTGAACTAATGGTCCCACGAACATCATTTAACATAATATACATTATGCGCACCAAGGTAACGATGCGCGGAATCTAAGGCTTTGGGCTTTGCTATGGGCTTTATGTGAATCATCCGCGCTTTTGCCACTGCCATCCTGCGGACTCATTTTTTGCCTGTTGACTGGATCGATGCCAACAGCTCAACGATATTCTGCGGATAAACAGTCTCTCTGGTTGTTTTGAGTTCTTGTTCACTCCACCAGTGATGCGCGCTGATAATCTGCTGTTCATCGTGGTTCCGGTTATCACCGTTGATCTCCTGATGACCCATCACGCGCACGACGAAAAACTTTTCTTCAGCTTTCACCGTTTCACCACTCGGTAACGTCATGACAAAATCTCGCTGTGCTACGCTTGCGCCTATCTCGTCACACACAATGCCGGTTTCTTCCTGTAGTTCTCTGATGGCGGCTTGTTCAAA
Source organism: Serratia rubidaea (assembly GCF_016026735.1). Taxonomy (NCBI): domain Bacteria; kingdom Pseudomonadati; phylum Pseudomonadota; class Gammaproteobacteria; order Enterobacterales; family Yersiniaceae; genus Serratia; species Serratia rubidaea. Next base: position 3,993,938 of record NZ_CP065640.1, on the reverse strand, counting down.
TGACTCTCCGTGTTCAACGCCGCCGCCTGGCGTTGCCCAGTATGAACGTCCTGCCAGCGCATCGGCATCATGCGTAAACTTAAACAGCAAAACATAGCCTGACGAATTGATAACAAAAAGCCTGGCTGCCGGCCGTGATCGCATCCTTCCTCCCGATCGCGCTACGTGAAATCTGAGAGCCATTGGCTATCCTAGTCCTGCAGATTTCACCAAAACGCGCCATTTTTGGTGTTGTTTTTGCTTGGTTCTGCCAGTTGATCATCTTATCCAGACCAGATAATAATGCTGGAAAGTAACTCTATGCCATAAGACTCATTATGGTGATCGGACATTGTTTATCAAGGAAGGATATGCTTATTTAACGAAGCTACCCATAATAAATCATACAGATACCCTATGGGATATCCGATCGGTGCGTTTATCGGGCTGGTTTTTATCCTCGCAAGCTTAATCTGTCTCAACAGCGCCATGTTCGTTAAGACAATGGCATTCTATTTACATAACCGCGTGTGGCGTCGGCAGCTCAAACTGCAGCAATTACCTAAACGGAAATAATGGCTGCTGTTTCACGGGCCAGAGACAAATCGGGATGCCCTTTGGCATCCCGCGATGAGTTTTAAACCGACCCTTCTTTTTCGATCACCAGGATGCGCGCCTCTCCCTGCGGATGCGCCACGTGCTCGCATCCGACATCGGCATAGAAGATATCGCCGGCATTAAGCAGCACCTTTCTGATCTCGCCTTGCTGTTTGTAATGCATCTCGACGCTGCCGTCCATCACGGCAAAAACCTCTTGTCCGTCATTGATATGCCATTTATAGGGCCGATCGGTCCAATGCAGGCGTACCGTCGTACCATCTAAATTGGCAATATTGAGCGCTCCCCAGGCCCGATCTGCAACGAACTCTTTACTGACGAATGTCTTCATAAACCATCCAGGCTGATTTATCGATTAAAACGGCGCTGTCTACTTTACTCCCTGCGCGCAGCGATTGGTATCAGGCAGTGTCTGAGCAGACCACCGTTTGGGCAACCTTTCATTCGCCATCAAAATCCCTCTATGATTTAACATAATACCTCCTGCATCATACCTATTTGTGACGCTGTCACATAAATATATCCAGTATCCCCTCCGCCAGATCAAATTCTTGCGTGATTTACCCGCCAATTTGGTCGTTTTGATCTACGTTTAAAGCGAGCGCCGATAAGGTCAGTGAATTATCTACGTGACACTGTAACACTTACCTATGCCCTCGGGCACGACACACTTTCACCACGAGAGGAAAACGCCATGATGAACCGATGGATTTTATCCGCCGCCCTGCTGCTGCCCGCCTTTGGCGCGACGGCGGGCGCTTACGACAGCCTGGCCTTTGCGCTGAATCAGCAAACGTTGATTAACGATCTGCGTGCGCACTGCCAAATCGCCAAAGAGGTGCCGGACGAGAAGATAAAATCGGTCTTTACCAACAGCAAAGAAAACCACGAGGCGCTCATCGCCACTGCCAGCGCGCTGAAGAACCACCAGCAAGAGCAGTATCAGCAGCAGCTGCAGCGTATTCGCTGCCCGGACTTTACCCGGCAGTAAACTCAGTGTGACCAGCGGTTACGTCCGGCCTGCTTGGCGCGGTACAGCGCCGCGTCGGCCTCGGCGAGCGTCTGCTGCGGCGTCTGCCGCCCGTCGGTGGCGGCAACGCCCAGGCTGACGCTGACAAAACGGCCGATCGCCGAGGCGGCGTGGGGCAAAGCCGCCTCCTCTATCCGGACGCGGACGCGTTCGGCAACCTGCGCCGCCTGCTGTGCATCGGCATGCGCCAATACCAGCGTAAACTCTTCGCCGCCGTAGCGGGCAACCAAATCTTCCGGCGTTCTGACCGCCGTCGCCAGCAGCCCGGCGACCTTGGTCAGGCAGGCGTCCCCCGCCTGATGACCATAGCGATCGTTGTAATGCTTAAAGAAATCGACATCGACCATGATCAGCGCCAAAGGAACCTGAACTGCGTGCAGACTGGCAAGATGAGACTCCAGCGCCCTTCTGTTGGCCAGCCCGGTTAACGGGTCCTGCAGCGTCAACGTCTCCAAACGGGCAATCAGCTGCCGGTTTTCCTGATGCCTGGCCCAGGCCTCATCGAACCAGCGCAGCAGGATCCGGCGGCCGTAAATCACGATGGCGGTGAAGATCAGCCATATGGCGGCAAAATGGAGGTTTATCCCGTGGTTGAGATGCACGCTGGCCAGCGGCATGGTCAACCATAGCGGCGTCAGGAACAGCGCCAGTCCCGACAGGTAAAAATAGAGCGACGCCATACCGGTCAGCATTAAAATACATACCAGCGGCCAGGCGAACGGCAGGCGCCAATAAGCGACAAATCCATAGCTGCTGACGGCCCAGCACACTCCCAGCAGCGGCAGCAGCAGTAAGGCGCAGCGGCGCACATAGCGGCCGCTGCTATCGCGACGGGAAACGCCCCACAAAATCAGTGACGCCGTCACCACCAGCAGCATCACACCATCCATCAGTAAAGGGATAACGGCGTTGATATGCAGCGCGGCGTCAAAACCGGGGAACAGCAGATTACGCAATGCCACCAGCATGGCGAAGGCGATATTGACGGACGCCAGCCAGGGAAGACTGGCGCCTATCGCCTGGTTAACCATATCGCGCCGGTTTGCCCAGTGCGACGATGCGGCCAGCGTACGCCGACATTGTTCCATTTTATTCATAGACGCAGACGACTCCTGAATGGTGGCCTGCTGTCATAGTAGTGCAAAATGCGCCTGCCGGCGTCAGCGTCCGTTACGTTCAGGACAAACGTTGCTCCAGCCGCTGGTAAATCAGCATGCCGGCCACCATCGCCAGCACGAAAACCAGCCCTTTGACTGCCCCCGCGCCCAGCAGCACCAGCCCCGGCCCCGGGCAGATCCCCGCCAGGCCCCAACCGATGCCGAACAGCGCCGCCCCGCCGATCAGCCGTTTATCAATCTGCGTGGCGACGGGCAGCACCATTTTCTCGCCATAGCGCGGCCGATGACGCCGTTGCGCCATGCGGAAGGCGAAAAAGCTGACGCCGATCGCCCCGCCCATCACCAGAGCCAGCGATGGATCCCAAACGCGGGTGACGTCCAGAAAAGCGAGGACTTTTTGCGGGTTGGCCAGTCCGCTGACGATCAGGCCCAGACCGAACAGCAGACCGGCAAGCAGTGAGAAGACAATGTGCATATCAGGCTCCTATCATCCAGACGGTGATCATCGCCGTCACGATAAATGTCGCAGTGGCCGCCAGCGAACGCCGCGACAGCCTCGCCAACCCGCACACCCCGTGCCCGCTGGTACAGCCGGAGGCGTAGCGCGTGCCGATGCCCACCAACAGCCCGGCAACGATCAGCCGCGGCCACGAAGCCGCAATCTCAATCTCCGGCAGCGGCGCGGCCAGTCGGTACAGCAGCGGTGACAGGACCATGCCGATCAAAAAGGCCAGCCGCCAGCCTTTATCCCTGGTTGCCCGCGTCAATAGGCTGCCCATGATGCCGCTGATACCGGCGACGCGGCCGCAAAACAGCAACAGCATCCAGACGGCGCCGCCGATCAGCAGGCCGCCGAAAAAGCTCTGCAGCGGCGTAAAGTGCGCGATATCAATCGTCATGATGCTTCTCCTCTTCATTCGCTGCCGGGCAATACAGCTGATACAGCGTCGTCAGCAGCACCAGCACATCCGGCGAGGCGATACGATAGAAAATCTGTTTGCCGGCGCGGCGGGTAGCCACCAGCTGTTTACGCCGCAGGACGCCCAGCTGTTGCGACAGCGTAGGTTGGGTAATGCCCAGCGCGGTTTCCATTTCCCCTACCGACGCCTCGCCCTGGCTGAGATGGCACAGCAGCAGCAGGCGATCTTCATTGGCGATGGATTTGAGGATCTCTGCCGTCCTGGCGGCGGCAGCGCGCATTTGTTGTTGATTTATCGGAGTCATTGTCAGGTGCACCGCAATATCATTCAATATACATATTTATATAATATAAAGTTGCATATTGATGTCAATCGGATCGGCGTGTTGGGTGATGACGCAAATAGGTGGAACACGATGCCGGGCGATGGCACCCGGCATCAGCAAGCGGCATTAACCGTTGGTCAGTTTCGCTTTGGTTGGCGTGGCGGTAAAGCTGACGTCGCTACAGCTGAAGAAGGTTTCCCGCGCCGGATCGATGCGCTCCCACTGTACATACAGCAAGGTATGTTGACTGTTTACCCGATCTTGCGGAATTTCCACCTCGATCTGATAAACGCCACCGTCAGTACCCGGCGGAACAATCACCTCGGTGACCTTCAGCGGTTCCAATGCGTCCCAGCTCAGCTTCTGCGTGGTTGGGTCAAACTCTTTTTTGGCGATATAAATATCCCACTTGCTGGGCTCATGGATCTTGGTGGCGTCATAGTACAGCGTCGCCTTGCCGTCTTTAACCGTGACGCTGGACACCTGCCAATCTTTATGCGGCTGGTCGATGCCTTCAAACTTGGCGATCCCGGCGGAGCACAGATGCCCGTCAGGCACTTTATCCGCTGGCGAGCCGGTGCCTTCCAGGTTTTGTGAGTAGGCCGGCCATTCGGTGAACATCTGTCGACGCTCCCAGATCGGGATGCTGTCCTGTTTAAACAGGAAGGCGGCGCGGCAGGCGGCGTTCGGAATTTTAGAGCCGTCGTCGGGGTAGTTATAACCGCCGTCATTCTCGCAGACCACCTGACGCGCTTTGGGGATCAGCGTAGCGCCATGTTTCGGGCCGATGCTTTGTTGGGCTTCCTGCCCCGCTTGTTGCTTGGCTTCCTCAGCCTGCGCGGACAAGGAACAGGTTAACGCCAGCAGAGCACATAATGACAGGGTCTTGGTGTGGTTACTCATCGGGTACTTTCCTTATGCGAACGTTCCAGCCTTCAGGCAATGAAGGCTGACCTTGATACGGCGGGGTTAATAACTGCCCCGCCACCTACAAAAATCCGCATGGTGTTGAAGTAATGAATAACAGCAAAGTCGGGCAAGGAATATGACAGTTTCGTGACGCCAGATTACTGTAGGCCAGGCCCCGGGAACGCGCAAACTTGCTTCGGTGAACCAATTATTAGATGAGTAACGGTTAACAAACGGCGCCGGTAAAAAATTCAGAGCTTTCTGTCTGTGCGGCAATGACGGCGTTCGATATGCCTTTTGCTGGTTTAGCCGGCGGTTAATTAATAACTTTTTGCTCTATGCGCACGCAGGTTATCCCGCCGTAAAAACCCTTATTATTTATCCTGGAAACGGCTAGCGATAAAATAAATGTGGTTTATAAATAATCGCTTAGCGTTTGCCACCGTCGTCGCAGGCATCTTCTTCTTCTACATAATGATAAAAATTCCTTTACAAGACAGTATGTTGCAAAAAAGTAACAGCCCGCCCTCTTGTTAAACCCGTCGCGATTCTGTTATGGCGCCCACTTCCGGCCATTAAATCAACAACATATTGATTCATATAGGGAAAATCTAAACAAAATTAAACAAAATAAATGATTGAGCCACAGGTTAAAAAACAATATATTGGGCGCGCTTTTAGGTAGAGCAAATCATTTGTTAATTCAATTTATTCAATCAGGGGTTGCCAATAACCCTGGTTGTAGGAGTGATATGATGACGGATAAAGTCCGTATTGATACTTTAGGTGCCGATTCATTTAATGGAAACAACGAAGCCTATTTGGCCAGACAGGCCGAATTTGAATCAAACGTTAGGAGTTACCCTCGTAAATTGCCATTAGCGATTGCGAAGGCTCAGGGTGTCTGGCTGACCGATGTTGAAAACAAACAATATCTGGATTGCCTGGCCGGCGCCGGTACGTTGGCGCTGGGTCATAATCATCCTGATGTCCTGCAGAGCATCCAAAATGTCATTACCAGCGGCTTGCCGTTACATACGCTCGATCTGACCACGCCGTTAAAAGACGGTTTCTCCGCCCACCTGCTCTCTTTACTGCCGGGCCAGGGGAAAGAGTACTGCCTGCAGTTCTGCGGCCCGTCCGGCGCTGACGCGGTGGAAGCCGCGCTGAAACTGGCGAAGAAGCACACTGGCCGCAGCGCCGTGATCAGCTTCTCCGGCGGTTACCACGGTATGACCCACGGCGCGCTGTCGGTCACCGGCAACCTGTCGCCGAAAGAAGCCATCAACGGCATGATGCCGGAAGTGCAGTTTATGCCTTACCCGCATGAATACCGCTGCCCGCTGGGTATCGGCGGCGAAGCCGGCGTCAAGGCGCTGAGCTACTACTTCGAAAACCTGATTAACGATGTCGAAAGCGGCGTACGCAAACCGGCAGCGGTGATCCTGGAAGCCGTTCAGGGTGAAGGCGGCGTCAACCCTGCCCCGGTCGAATGGCTGCAGCGCATCCGTAAGGTGACGCAGGAGCACGGCATTCTGCTGATCGTCGACGAAGTGCAGGCTGGCTTTGCCCGTACCGGTAAATTCTTCGCCTTCGAGCACGCCGGTATCGAGCCGGACATCATCGTGATGTCGAAAGCGGTCGGCGGCGGTCTGCCGCTGGCGGTGCTGGGCATCAAGAAGCAGTTCGACGCCTGGGAGCCTGGCCACCACACCGGCACCTTCCGCGGCAACCAGCTGGCAATGGCCACCGGCCTGACCACGCTGAAGTACCTGCAGGAAAACAACATTGCCGATAAAGTCGCCGCACAGGGCGAATGGCTGAAAGGCAAACTGGCTGAACTGCAGCAGCGTTACCCGGTTATCGGCCACGTGCGCGGCCTGGGTCTGATGCTCGGCATCGAGATCGTCAAGCCGCACGAAGCGCCGGATCACATGGGCAGCTACCCTGCCGACGGCGAGCTGTCCGCGCTGCTGCAGAAAAAATGCTTTGAAGGCGGCCTGATTCTGGAGCGCGGCGGCCGTCACGGTAGCGTGCTGCGTCTGTTGCCTTCCCTGCTGATCAGCAATGAAGAGCTGGGCGTGTTCCTGGATAAATTTGAAAATGCTCTGTTGAGCGCGGGCGTCAAGCCTGTCTGAGTGGAGTTGAACGTCATGTCCAAACCAAACCCGATTCTGGCCGGTTCAACGCAGAGCATTGAAGCCTACCAGCAGGCGATCGCCCAGAGCAGCGAGGCGGTGGCGCAGTGGCTGCAGCAGCCTGAAATGTATCAGGGTAAAACCGTGGCCGAACTGCGCGAACGCATTCAGCTGGACTTCAATCCGCAGGGCCTGGGCAACCAGGCGGCGATTGAACGTGCGGTGGAATACTTCCTGCAGGACAGCCTGGCGGTGCACCATCCGCAGTGCGTGGCGCACCTGCACTGCCCGAGCCTGGTCGTCAGCCAGGCCGCCGAGGTGCTGATTAACGCCACCAACCAGAGCATGGACTCCTGGGACCAGAGCCCGTCTGCCACCATCATCGAGATGAAGCTGATCGAGTGGCTGCGCGAGCGCGTGGGTTACCAGGCCGGCGACGCCGGCGTGTTCACCAGCGGCGGCACCCAGAGCAACCTGATGGGGCTGATGCTGGCGCGCGACGCCTTCTTCGCCCGCCAGGGACATTCTGTGCAGCAGGACGGCCTGATCGGCGACCTGCGTAAAATCAAGGTGTTCTGCTCTGCCAATGCCCACTTCTCGGTGCAGAAGAACATGGCGCTGCTGGGCTTCGGCTATCAGTGCGTCACGCAGGTGAAGACCGACGAGTACGCGCGCATGGATCTGAACGATCTGGCGGAAAAAGTGGCGCAGGCGCACGCCAACGGCGAACAGATTATGGCGATTGTCGCTACCGCCGGCACCACCGACGCCGGGGCGATCGACCCGCTGCGCGATATCGCGCAGATTGCGGCGCAGCACCAGATCTGGCTGCACGTCGATGCCGCCTGGGGCGGCGCGCTGCTGCTGTCTGAGCAGTACCGCCACTATCTGGACGGTATTGAACTGGTGGACTCCATCACCCTGGACTTCCACAAGCAGTTCTTCCAGACCATCAGCTGCGGTGCGTTCCTGCTGAAAGAGGCGCGTCACTATGAGCTGATGCGCTATCAGGCGGCCTATCTGAACTCCGAGTTCGACGAAGCGCAGGGCGTGCCGAACCTGGTGTCCAAATCGCTGCAGACCACCCGCCGTTTTGACGCGTTGAAACTGTGGATGGGGCTGGAAGCGCTGGGACAGAAGCAGTATGCCGAGATTATCGATCACGGCATTACCCTGTCGCAGCAGGTGGCGGAATACGTCAGCGCGCAGCCGACGCTGGAACTGGTGATGCAGCCGCAGCTGGCCAGCGTGCTGTTCCGCTCGCGCCCGGCGCAGCAGACGGACGACGCCGCGGTGGCGTTGCTGAACCAGCGCATCGGCGATAACCTGCTGGAATCCGGCCAGGCCAACGTCGGCGTGACCGAGTTTAACGGCGTCACCTGCCTGAAGCTGACGCTGCTGAACCCGACGGTCACGCTGGACGACGTCAAGCGTCTGCTGGACCTGGTGGACAGCGCCGCGCAGGGCCTGGCGAACGCCTAACCGCTCCGCCGTCACGGCTAAGCCGGTAACCTGCGGGTTGCCGGCTTTTTTTATGCCTCACTTCTCATCGTGCTGCGCATTGCGCGCCAGATTCTGCTCCATTTCATCCAGCGCCGCCTGGTTATCCAACCCCCACTGATACATCTGCTCAATCGGCTGCGCCAGCGTGCGCCCCAGCGGGGTCAGCGAGTATTCCACCTTCGGCGGCACCACCTGATACACCTTACGGGCAATCAGCCCGCGCAGCTCCAGCTCACGCAGCGTCTGGAACAGCATCTTCTTGGAGATCCCCTGCAGGCTGCGCTGCAGCTCGCCGGTGCGTGCGCCCGGCTGCGGCCAATGCCACAGCGCATGCAGCACCATAGTGCTCCACTTGACGGCAAACAGCGACATCAGCCGGCGCGGCGCCGAGTCGGCATAAAAATAGACTTTCCCATCGATCCAATCCGGCATGTCACACTCCTGAACTTCATGGTTACCAAATGGTGACTACTATCAATAAAGGAACCTTTTGTCTATAGTCTGCCGCCCTAGCGCTGTAGCCTCTACGGCTGCGGGCAGACCAGATAACTGAAGGTGACACGATGAAAATTAACGCTATCGCGGCCAGCCACGCCGACCGCCCGTTGGCTCCCGTCCAGATCGCGCTGCGTGATGTGCAGCCGCAAGACGTCAGCATTGAGATTCTGTACTGCGGGGTGTGCCATTCCGATTTGCATATGGCGCGTAACGAATGGGGCGTCAGCAACTACCCGCTGGTGCCGGGCCATGAGATTGTCGGCCGGGTGCGGGCCACCGGCGCGGCGGTAACCCGTTTTCAGCCGGGCGACCTGGTGGGCGTCGGCGTGATGGTGGACTCCTGCGGCGACTGCCACTTCTGCCGCCAGCAGGAAGAGCAGTACTGTGAAAGCGGCTTTGTGCCGACCTATAACGGCACCGACAGATACACCGGCAGGCTGACCACCGGCGGCTACGCCGAGCAAATCGTGGTGGACCAGCATTTTGTGGTCTCGGTGCCGCAAAACCTGCCGTTGCACGCGGTAGCGCCGCTGCTGTGCGCCGGCGTGACCGTCTGGTCGCCGTTGCAGCATCTGAAGCTGCAGCCGGGCGCCAGGGTCGGCGTGATCGGCCTCGGCGGCCTGGGACATATGGCGGTGAAACTGGCCAGCGCGCTGGGGGCGGAAGTCACGCTGTTCACCACCTCGCCGGAAAAAGGCGCCGATGCACGGCGTCTGGGCGCCAGCCAGGTGGTGGTGTCTAAAGATGCCGGGCAGATGGCCGCCCAACAGCACTCGCTGGACATCATCCTCGACTGCGTGGCTGCGCCGCACCAGCTCGATCCCTACCTGGCCTGCCTGAAAACCAACGGCCATCTGGTGCTGGTCGGCATTCCAGACAGTCCGCACCCGCCGACGGACGTCACGCCGATGGTGTTCCGCCGCCTGAGCATTACCGGCACCTCCATCGGCAGCATTGCGGAAACGCAGGCGATGCTCGATTTCTGCGGCCGCCACAATATCACCGCCGACGTAGAGCTGATTGCGGCCGATGAGGTGGAAACGGCGTTCAGCCGCATGCTGCAGGGCGATGTAAAATACCGTTTTGTTATCGATATGCAGCGCGCCCGCTGGGATCAATAACGTTTATCTTGCGGCCCGCCTTAATTGGCGGGCCGATTGTTGTCGACAAATGAAATACGCGTCATACCTATTTCTTATTATTAATTCAGCGTGAGATAAAGATTATTGCCTGACGCCAGTTGCAGCAGGAAATGTTATTAATTTTGACGCAGCGCACAATTGGCGGCATTTCTGTGAACTGCATCATTGTTAATTAACTGGTCATATCAGTTTAAAACCATGAGCGATATCACGAAAAACAACTTCGGGTTCTTTATTGGCCGGCTGCGGGTAGCACTGATTATCCCCCACGTGTTGCCATTGAGTTTCAGTCATTTAAAATCAACTAATTACGTAAAAGCCTTTGTGGTGGAAACATCTTTTTAACCAGCGGATTATGCCATTGATTCAGCCAATCATCCCACCGTCGGCGGGATTTACCAGCATTCCGTCCGCCAAAGAAATAAATAAAACCTATGCGGCCATAATTATTTCCTTGGCCCTATTGAATCAGGCTGATTTAGCGTCCATTGCAATCACAACAGAAAAAAACCAATAATTACCACGCTGAAACAGAAATTATTTTCTCACGCTTTCTCTTATCTTCAAAGCATCCCATGTGCCTTTCCCCCGCTGACTATTTACCGGGGAGCAGACCGGCGCCGCTGTTGTCCGGCGCTAAGGAGAACGCAGATGAAGTTAGAGGATCCCCGTCTGTTTCGTCATTTCGCCTGGATTAACGGCGAGTGGTGCCACAGTGAATCCGGCGCTGAATGGCCGGTGCATAACCCGGCCGATAACAGCCTGCTGGGCTATATCCCGCTGCTGGAGCCGGCGCAGATCGACCGGGCGGTGGATGCCGCCGAGCAGGCATTCGCCCGCTGGCGTCAGGTGCGCGCCGACCGGCGTGCGGCGCTGCTGATGGCCTGGTATCAGCAGCTGTTGGCGCACCGCGACGATCTGGCCACCCTGCTGGTTTATGAGCAGGGCAAACCGCGCCGCGAGGCCGAAGGCGAAGTGGACTACGCCGCCGGCTTTATCCGCTGGTTTGCCGAAGAGGCGGTGCGGATCAACGGCGAAACGCTTGCCGTGCATATCGACGGCACCCTGCCGGGCACGTTGAAAGAGCCGGTAGGCGTCTGCGCGCTCATTACCCCCTGGAACTTCCCGCTGGCGATGATCACCCGCAAGGCGGCCGCGGCGCTGGCCGCCGGCTGCAGCGTGCTGGTGAAACCCGCCAATGAAACGCCCTTTTCCGCGCTGGCGCTGGCCGAACTGGCGGAACGCGCCGGGCTGCCGAGCGGCGTGTTTAACGTTATCACCGGCGACCCGCAGGCGGTCTGCGCTCAATTGTGTGAAGAACCGCGCGTGCGCGCCCTGTCGTTTACCGGCTCCACCCGGGTGGGCAAGCTGCTGCTGGCACAGTGCGCCGGCAGCGTGAAGCGCGTGTCGCTGGAGCTGGGCGGCAACGCGCCGTTCGTGGTGGCGCCGGATGTGAATATCGACGAAGCCGCAGCGGCGGCGATCGACGCTCGTTTCCAGACCAGCGGTCAGGACTGTCTGGCCGCCAACCGCATTATGGTGCATCAGCAGATTCACGAGGCGTTTATTGAGGCGTTCACCGCACGGCTGCGGGCGCTGAAGGTCGGCCCCGGCGACAGCCCGGACAGCGATATCGGCCCGTTGATCCACCGTCAGGCGGTCGACAAGGCGCAGGCTCTGGTGGATGACGCCCTGTCCCGCGGCGCGCGCCTGATCCACGGCGATCAGCGTCAGGCGCCCGGCGATAACTACTTTATGCCCACCTTGCTAATCGGCGTGACGCCGGCGATGCGGGTCTGGCAGGAGGAGAGCTTCGCGCCCATCGCCGCCGTGGCCGCCTGGCAGCACGATGATCAGGCGATCGCGCTGGCCAACGCCAGCGAATACGGGCTGGCCGCCTACCTGTGGACCCACGACCAGCGCCGGGTGTGGCGCTACATCCGCGAGCTGGAGTACGGCATGGTGGCGGTGAACAGCGTCAAAATGACCGGCGTCACCGTGCCCTTCGGCGGCATCAAGCAGTCCGGCCTGGGGCGCGAAGGCGGCCGCACCGGCATCGATGAATATCTCACTACCCGCTACTTCTGCCTTGGCGGATTGTCAGGCGAACCCACTCAGCCCTCAGTGACAGGAGAATGATCATGGAACAGCGCAACGATTTGATTTCCCGCGACCGTCAGGTGACGTTTCACGCCTCCACCCATCTGCGCGACTACGCGCACGGCGAGCTGCCGGGCCGGGTGATGACCGGCGGCAGCGGCATTATGGTGCGCGACGCCGACGGCAATCAGTTTATCGACGGCTTTGCCGGTCTGTACTGCGTCAATATCGGCTACGGCCGTGAGGAGATGGCCGAGGCCATCTATCGTCAGGCCAAAGAGCTGGCGTACTACCACACCTATGTCGGCCATACCAACGAACCGTTGATTGAGCTGTCGGAAAAAATCATCGCCAAGGCCGGGATGAACATGTCCAAAGTCTATTACGGCATGTCCGGCTCCGACGCCAACGAAACCCAGATCAAGCTGGTGCGCTACTACAACAATATCCTCGGCCGGCCGCAGAAAAAGAAAATCATCTCGCGCCAGCGCGGCTATCACGGCTCCAGCATCGCCGCCGGCTCCCTGACCGGCCTGGCGTCGTTTCACGACCATTTCGACCTGCCGATTGACGGCATACTGCATACCGATGCGCCCTACTACTACCAGCGGGCGCCGGAACTGGCGGGCATCAGCGAGCAGGCGTTCTCACGCCACTGCGCCGAACGGCTGGAGGCGCTGATCCTGGCGACCGGCCCGGACAGCGTGGCGGCGTTTATCGGCGAACCGGTGCTGGGCACCGGCGGCATCGTGCCGCCGCCGGAGGGTTACTGGCCGGCGATTCAGGCGGTGTTGGACAAGTACGACATCCTGCTGATTGCCGATGAGGTGGTCTGCGGTTTCGGCCGTACCGGCCGCGAGTTCGGCTCCCATACCTACGGGATGCGGCCGGATCTGATCACCATCGCCAAGGGGCTGACCAGCGCCTATCAGCCGCTGTCCGGGGTGATCGTCGGCGACAAGGTGTGGCGCGTGCTGGAACAGGGCACCTGCGAATACGGCCCGATCGGCCACGGCTGGACCTACTCCGGTCACCCGCTGGGAGCGGCGGCGGCGCTGGCCAACCTGCAGATTATCGAGCGGGAGAATCTGGTGCAGAACGCCGCCGACACCGGCGCCTACTTCCAGCAGCGCCTGCGCGACAGCTTTGCCGACCACCCGCTGGTCGGCGAGGTGCGCGGCGTGGGGCTGATGGCGGCGATCGAATTCTCCGTGGATAAACAGCGCTGCCGGCCGTTTGACCCGGCGCTGAAGGTCGGGCCGCGCGTATCGGCGGCGGCGCTGGACAACGGGCTGATCGCCCGCGCCATGCCGCAGGGGGATATTCTCGGCTTCGCGCCGCCGCTGGTGATAAACCGCGCCGAGGTGGATGAACTGGTCGATCGCGCGCTGCGGGCGGTGAACCGGATGGCCGACCAGCTTGCCGCCTCCGGCCAGCTGCGCTGACGGAAGGAGTGACGATGAACCCTGAACTTCCGGGCGGCGTGACGCTGGCGGATGTCTGGCAGGCGCGGCGACGCATCCGCGGCCAGGCGGACCACACGCCGCTGCGCTATTCGCCCTATCTGTCGCAGCGCTATCGCGCGCGGGTCTGGCTCAAGCTGGAGAACCTGCAGCCCACCGGCGCCTTTAAGCTGCGCGGCGCCAGCAACATGATCGCCGCCCTGCTGGAGCAGTACGGGCCGCAGCGGCTGCAGAGCGGCGTGATTACCGCCTCCACCGGCAATCACGGCCGGGCGGTGGCCTGGGCCGCCCGCGAGCTGGGCATTCCGGCCACCGTCTGTCTCTCCTCACTGGTGCCGGCCAATAAGGTGGCGGCCATCGAGGCGCTGGGCGCGGAGGTCTGCCGCTGCGGCGACAGCCAGGACGAAGCGTTTGAGACGGTGCATGAACGGGTGCAGAGCCGCGGCCAGGTGGCGATCCCGCCCTTCGACCACCCGCTGATTATCGCCGGTCAGGGTACGCTGGCGCTGGAGATCCTCGAGGCGCGGCCGCAGCTCGATATGGTGCTGGCGGGCCTGTCCGGCGGCGGCCTGCTGGGCGGCATCGGTCTGGTGATGAAGCAGCTCAGCCCGCGCACCGAGGTGGTCGGCGTCAGCCTCAGCGCCGGGGCCGCGATGTGGCATAGCCTGCAGGCGGGCAAACCGGTCAGCGTGGCGGAGACGCCGAGCCTGGCCGACTCGCTGGGCGGCGGCATCGGGCTGGATAACCGCCACACCCTGGCGCTGGTGCGCGCGACGATGGACAGCCACTACCAGGTGCCGGAGGCGGCCATCGCCCGGGCGATGGTCACCCTGCTGGAACAGGAAAAGATGTTGCTGGAAGGGGCCGCCGCCGTCGGGCTGGCGGCGATTGAACACCACCGGATCCCGATCGCAGGCAAGGAGGTGGCGCTGGTGCTGAGCGGCAACAACGTCGCGCTGGAAACCTTCGACCGGGCCAGACAGGAGCAGGCACAGGATGCAGATCTATAACCGACAGCAGATTAGCGCCGCGGTGCGGCTTGACGCCGACGCACTGGCGGCGGTCGAGGCGGGGTTTCGCGCCCTCGGCATGGGCAACGTGGTGCAGCCGCCGATCCTCTCGATGGCGCTGCCGGAGGTCAACGGCGAAGTGGACGTGAAGACCGCCTGGATCCGCGGCAGCGACAGTTTCGCCATCAAAATCAGCCCCGGCTTTTTTGATAACCCCCGGCGCGGGCTGCCCAGTCTTAACGGGCTGATGGTGGTGCTGAGCGCCGAAACCGGCATTCCGCGGGCGCTGCTGCTGGATGAGGGCTACCTCACCGCCATCCGCACCGCGCTGGCCGGCGCGCTGGCGGCCAGGTACCTCGCCCGGCGGGAGAGCCGCCGCGTCACGCTGATCGGCGCCGGCGAACAGGCGCGGCTGCAGCTGGCCGCCCTGCGGCTGCTGTTCCCGGTCGAGCGGGTGTCGGTCTGGGCGCGGCGTCCGGAGGCGGCGCAGCGGCTGGCCCGCGAGCTGGCGGAGGACGGGCTGCAGGCGGCGGGATACCCGCAGATCGGCGCCGCCTGCGCCGGCGCGGACATTATCGTCACCACCACGCCCTCCCGTGAGCCGCTGCTGTTTGCCGAGCACCTGACGCCCGGCGTACACGTCACCGCCATGGGATCCGACAGCCCGGAGAAACGGGAGGTGGATATCAGCGCCCTGCTGCACGCAGACCACGTGGTCTGCGACCTGCGCAGCCAGAGTGAGCGCAACGGCGAGCTGAAGGTATTTCAGGGGCGGCAGCCGCCCTTCACGGTGCATGAATTGGGCGCGTTAGTCGCCGGCGGTACGCCGCTGCGCCTGACGACGCAAGAGATCACCCTGTGCTGCCTGACCGGCACCGGGGTGCAGGACAGCGCCATCGCCGCTTTTGCCCTGGCGCAGTTAGAGCAGTCGCAGTAACCCCGCGCCCTGGGTACAGGGTAAACAGGCCGGCCTCTCCTCAGCCGGCCAGGGCTTCCACGCTTGCGATAAGTGATAAAACAGCATGTTGACGAAAACTTTGCCCTTCACACGCGAAGAGTACGACCAGCGGATCGCCAAAACCCGCGCCGCGATGGCGCAGCAAGGCATCGAGCTGTTGGTGGTCAGCGACCCTTCCAATATGGCCTGGCTGACCGGTTATGACGGTTGGTCATTTTACGTACATCAGTGCGTGCTGCTGGGGCTGGAGGACGATCCGGTGTGGTTCGGCCGCCTGCAGGACAGCAACGGCGCGCTGCGCACCTGCTGGATGGATGACGAACGGATTATCGGCTACCCGGAACGGCTGGTGCAGAATCCTGACGAACACCCGATGCGCTGGCTGGCCCGGGAGGTGCTGCCGATGTTCGGCTGGCGTCAGGCGCGCATCGGCGTGGAAATGGATAATTACTACTTCTCCGCCAAGGCATTTCTCAGCCTGCAGCTGGACTGCCCGCAGCAGGCGTTTATCGACGCCACGGCGCTGGTGAACTGGTGCCGGGCGGTCAAATCGCCGCGCGAGCTGGAATATATGCGCATCGCCGCGCGCATCGTCGGCAAGATGCATGAGCGCATCTACCAGATGGTGGAACCGGGGCTGCCGAAAAACATGTTGGTGGCGGAGATCCAGCGCTGCGCCATCGAGGGCTGGGTGGACGACAGCGGCGTGCGCTTCGGCGGCGACTATGCGGCGATCGTACCGCTGCTGCCGGGCGGCGCCGACGCCGCCGCTCCGCATCTCACCTGGGATGACCGGCCGTTCCGTCAGGGTGAAGGCACCTTCTTTGAAATCGCCGGCTGCTACCGCCACTATCACGCGCCGCTGTCGCGCACCATTTTCCTCGGCGACGCGCCGGACCACTTCCTGCGCGGCGAAGAAGCGCTGCTGTCCGGCATTGAGCTGGGGCTGGCCGCCGCCCGTCCCGGCAACAGCTGCGGCGACGTCGCCCGGGCGCTGGAGAGCGCCATGCGCCGCGCCGGCATCGATCGCGGCGGCGCGCGCTGCGGCTACCCGATCGGCATCAGCTACCCGCCGGACTGGGGCGAGCGCACCATGAGCCTGCGCGCCAGCGACGACACGCCGCTGCAGCCCGGCATGACCTTCCACTTTATGCCCGGCCTGTGGATGGACGACTGGGGGCTGGAAATCACCGAGAGCATCGTTATCACCGCACAGGGCGCTGAAGTGCTGTGCGACTATCCACGACGTCTGTTTGTTAAATAAGGAGCCAACAGCATGAGTCATGAAAAACCCAGCCCCGTGTATGCCGGGGTGGATTTCGGCCAGCCCGGCGTGCAGCACGGCTTCCTGAAGCTGCCCTGGTCCCACGATAACTCCGCCTGGGGCGCGGTGATGATCCCGGTGACGGTGATCAACGGCGCGCCGGGGCCGACGGCGCTGCTGACCGCCGGCAACCACGGCGATGAGTACGAAGGCATTATCGCCCTGCTGAAGCTGGCGAACACGCTGCAGGCCGAGGAGGTTCAGGGGCGGGTGATCATCGTGCCGATGATGAACGCGCCGGCGGTGCAGGCCGGCACGCGCACCTCTCCCATCGACGGCGGCAATCTTAACCGCAGCTTCCCCGGCGCGCCGGACGGCGGCGTCACCGCGCAGATTGCCGACTACTTTACCCGGGTGCTGGTGCCGATGTGCGACGTGGCGCTGGATCTGCACTCCGGCGGCCGCACGCTGGAGATTATGCCCTTCGCCGCGCTGCATGCGCTGGACGATGAGCGCCAGCAGGCCGACAACCTGGCCGCCGCGCAGGCCTTCGGCGCGCCGCTTACCGTGATGATGTATGAACTGGACGCCAGCCAGCTGTACGACACGGTGGTGGAAAGCCAGGGCAAAGGCTTTGTCACCACCGAGCTGGGCGGCGGCGGCACCACCACGCCGCAGCGTCAGCAGCTGGCGGAGCGCGGCGTGCGCAATTTTCTGGCCCATCACGGCGTGCTGACGCAGGCGCCGCAGCCCTGGGAGGGAGAAACGCAGCTGCTTGATATGCCTGATGCATCCTGTTATGTACAAAGCGAGCACTGCGGCATTCTGGAGTTTCTCTGTCCACTGGGCCAGCGCGTAAGCGCGGGTGAACGGCTGGCCCGCGTTTATGATCCCTCCCGCAGCGGCCAGCCGCCCGTGGAATACCGGGCGCAGCGCGACGGTATTCTGCTGGCGCGGCGCTTTCCGGCGCAGGTTGCGATGGGAGACACACTGGCCGTTATTGCCCGGGAGATCGTATCGCCATAGCGATAAACGGCCCCGGCGCGCCGGTCGCCATTAAGGATGTAATCACCGTATGAAACTCGATCGCTATGACCTGAAGATCCTCGACATTCTGAGCAAAGACGGCCGCATTACCAAGTCGCGGCTGGCGGAGTCGATAAACCTGTCCGTCAGCCCCTGCTGGGAGCGGGTAAAACGTCTGGAGCAGGCCGGACTGATCGAAGGGTATTACGCCAGGCTCAACGCCCGGGTGCTGATGAAGCGCCTGCCGATCTGGGTGTCGATCGAGCTTAACCAACATAACGCAGAGAGCTTTGCCCGTTTTGAAAAACGCGTGCTCAATACGCCAGAACTGACCGAATGTGTGGCAGTGGGCGGCGGCGTGGATTACTGGGCCAAATTCGAAACGCTGTCTATCGACGAGTATCAGCGTCTGATTGACAGCTGGCTGGATTCTGACCTGGGCATCGAACGCTATTTTACCTATATCGTCACCAAAAACGTGAAGTCCGTCGCGCCGCTGCAGAGCCTGCGCCGCGAAGGCGACATAGAGGTATAAACGCAGGGAATATGGGTAATGCCGTGGGCGGCGCTTCGTTCCCGCCGCCCCGCTCTCCAGATTAATCATGGAGAAAAATAATGAATAGCAACACAACACCTGCACCACAAAATCACGCAGACGCGGTACCCGATGTCACCATCATCGACAAATCCCTGGTGAAACGCGCCGTGGCGGCGGCCTCGCTGGGCAACGCCATGGAGTGGTTCGACTTCGGCATCTACGGCTATCTGGCCGTGACCCTGGGGATGGTGTTCTTTCCTGAGATCAGCCCCGGCGCCCAACTGCTCTCCACCTATGCCGCTTTTGCCGTCGCCTTTCTGATCCGCCCGCTCGGCGGCATGTTCTTCGGCCCGCTCGGCGACCGCATCGGCCGCAAACGGGTGCTGGCGCTGACCATGATTATGATGGCGCTCGGCACCTTCGCCATCGGGCTTATCCCGAGCTACGCCAGCATCGGCCTGTGGGCGCCAGTGCTGCTGATCATGGCGCGCGGCGTACAGGGCTTCTCCACCGGCGGCGAATACGGCGGCGCGGCCACCTTTATCGCCGAATACGCCCCGGACAGAAAGCGCGGCCGGCTGGGCAGCTGGCTGGAGGTCGGCACCCTGCTGGGACTGATCTTCTCCGCCGCGCTGGTCACCACCATGACCCTGCTGCTGGGCAATGAGGCGATGCGCGAATGGGGCTGGCGGGTGCCGTTTCTGATCGGCGGTCCGCTGGGGCTGATCGGCGTCTGGCTGCGCCTGCGGCTGGAAGAGACCCCGGCCTTCGCCAAGCATATGGAAAACAGCGCGCCGCCGCCGGGGATGCGCCAGCAGTGGCAGGAGATCGTCACCCATCATCTGCGCGCTTTCCTGCTGTGCATCGGCATGGTGTTTATCCTGAATCTGGCCGATTACATGCTGCTGACCTGGATGCCCGGCTACCTGAACGTGGTGCTGGGGCTGAGCGAACTGGCGGGGCTGACCATCGTAGTGGCGGCGATGCTGTGCATGATGGTGGTGCTGCCGTTTATGGGGGCGCTGTCCGATAAAATCGGCCGCAAGCCGCTGTGGACCATCGGCTGCGTCGGCTTTCTGCTGCTGACGCTGCCCTGCTTTTACGCGCTGGGCAGCCAGAACCTGGCGCTGACCTTTATCGGCATGCTGGTGATGGGATTGCTGTTGACCTGTTTTCTCAGCACCGTGGCCTCCACGCTGCCGGCGCTGTTCCCCACTGCGGTGCGCTACGGCGGGCTGGCGATCGCCTATAACCTCTCCACCTCACTGTTCGGCGGCACCGCGCCGCTGCTCAGCGCCTGGCTGGTCAACGTCACCGGCAACCCGCTGGCGCCGGCCGGCTACCTGATGTTCGGCGCCCTGGTGGGGCTGATTGCGGTGCGGATGAGCAAAGAGAGCGCCTGTCAGCCGCTGGAAGGCTCGCCGCCGGCCATCGAATCCCGCGCCGAGATTATGGATCACCTGTATCGCCATCAGCGCCGCAAGCGTCTGCGTCTTTCAGCCCTGTCCAGCGACGGCTGAGGATAAAAAAACGCCGTCCGGCTGATGCTGCCGGACGGCGCTCGCAGTTTGGCCGGGTTAGCGGGCGGCGCTGACGCGCCAGACGCTGTCGCCGGCGTCATCGGCAATCACCACGCCGCCCTGCTTATCCATCGCCAGGCCGACCGGCAGGCCGCGCACCTGCTTCTGGTCGTCGGTCAGGAAGCCGGTGACCACCGGCTGCGGCTGGCCGACCGGTTTGCCGTTTTCAAACTTCACCCACACCACCTGATAGCCGTTGAGCGGCGTGCGGTTCCAGCTGCCGTGCTCGCTGACAAACGCCCCGCCGCGGTACTGCGGCATATTGTCGCCGGTGTAGAACAGCAGCCCCAGCGGCGCAACGTGCGAACTGAGCGCATAGTCCGGCTTGATCGCCTTCTCCACCAGATCCGGCCGCGGCGGCTGCGCGCGCGGATCGACATGCTGGCCGAAGTAGCTGTACGGCCAGCCGTAGAAGCCGTTTTCCTGCACCGAGGTCATATAGTCCGGCACCAGATCGGAGCCGATCTCATCGCGCTCGTTGACGATAGCCCACAGTTTGCCGCTCTGCGGCTCCCACTGCAGCCCGGTCGGATTACGCAGGCCGGCGGCATAGATACGGCTGGCGCCGCTGGCGGCGTCAACCTCCAGCACCGCCGCGCGCCGATACTCGGCGCCGATGCCGTTTTCCGTGATGTTGCTGTTGGAACCGACCCCGACATACAGCTTGCTGCCGTCCGGGCTGGCGAGCAGCGCTTTGGTCCAGTGGTGATTCAGCGGCCCGCCCGGCAGTTCGGTCACTTCAACCCCCGGTTCGCGGATCTCGGTCTGTCCCTCCTGGTAAGGGAACTTCACCAGGCTGTCGGCATTGGCCACCCACAGCGTGTTGCCGATCAACTGGATGCCGAACGGCGAGCGCAGGTTTTCGATAAAGGTATGTTTTTGCCACTGGCCGTTAACGTTGCGCAGCAGCGTAATGCGGTTGCCGCCCGCGCCGCCTTTGCCGGAGGCTTTCTGCACGATGCCCATAATCAGCTGCTTCGGCCGCGTGGTGGGCTTGGCCGGCGCGTTGGATTCGGCCACCAGAATATCGTTGTTCGGCAGCACGTAAACCTGGCGCGGATGCATCAGGCCATCGGCGATTTTCTCAATCTTCAGCCCTTCCGCCACCTTCGGCTGCTCACCCTGCCGCCAGGCGGCGCCTTCCGGCACCTGCATCGGCGGCATCAGGAAGTTTTTCGCCTGCGGCAGCTCCGGGTCCGGGCCAATCTGTTTCTGCGGATCCAGCTGCGCGCCATTATCGCACCCGGCCAGCAGTGCGCTGAGGATGGCGGCGGTCAGGACGGTATTGAATTTTTTCATGGTCGGCTTCTCCTTAAGCGGCGCGTTGACGTAACGCAAATTGCACATTGCCCAACAGCAGCAGGATCACCACCAGGGTCGAGAGCGTAACGCCCAGCGGCACCACCGCATAGGCGTCGCGGCTGTGAATAAAGGCGTTGACGATCGCCAGCACGATCGCCAGCAGATTCAGCCAGAAGTGCAGCGTGGCCCCGCGCTCGCGCGCGCTTTTGCTGAACCAGACCTGCCCCAGATTAATCAGCCGGGGAATAATGGCGATCACCAGCCCGAAGGCGATCAGCCAGCTGGCGGCGTGGGTCCACATCAGGACAAAGGTTTTGAGGTAAATAATGTCGAAAATCCAGGCGGCGACAAAGAATCCGAGCGGAATCGGGTTCAGCAGTTCATACAGCGCCACGGCAAGCGTCGATTTTCCCGAGGTATTGTGGTGGATATTCATGTCCGTCTCCTAAACGCATCCAAAGGTAGGCATAACGACCAACGTACAGCCGCGCCTGTAATAGATTAGTAAAGATGATGAAAGACGCGGACAAGGCGGATAAAAAAAACGCAGAAGAAAACAACGAAAAAAACAGGGGTAATCGATTTTAGAATCCTCTGAGCGCACGGATATATTGTTGCAGAAAAACTAAGGATATATTTCACCGGCGCGGCAATAGCCATAAATAACGTGCGCTATTTGGTGGTAAATACGCCATGCGGCGCTACGCCGCGATAGCGAAGCATGAATTGTTCAGCAGGCGCACCGCAGTGCCTCAGGCCGCATGATTGCTGGCTCCAGACGATCCGCGGCCTGCATGGCGGCGGCGAAAAAACGCGCGCCCTACCATTAAAGCTCTACCATATCTGTGAAATAAGTCTCATACTTGCGCATCTTTATTGGTTCCAGGGTCAATAAAGCGACCGGCCGATCGCTATTTTCGGCTCGGTTAAACAAAAAACAGAATGCTTTTTGAGATTTGGCTTATTCTCAAAATGAAGCTTTTTTAATTCACGGTGGTTAATTCTATGGAAAAAAAACACCCCTCATCCATCCTGATCCTATTAACAGCGCTGTTCGCTGCGTTAAGCGGCGTATATCTGTTAGTCGGCGGGATATGGTTGACCAAACTGGGCGGCTCGTTCTATTACATCGTCGCCGGTGTGGTAATGTTAATAACCGCATGGCTGTTGTACCGTCGCCGTGCTACTGCCCTGTTGCTGTACGCCCTGTTCCTGCTGGGCACGGTGATTTGGGCGCTGTGGGAAGTCGGCCCTGACTTCTGGGCGCTGACGCCGCGTCTCGACGTCACCTTCTTCTTCGGTCTGTGGATGGTGCTGCCGTTCATTTACCGCAAACTGGTTGCCGGCGGCAAACTGGCCTACGGCGCGCTGAGCGCGGTGCTGGTGCTGACCGTGGCGGTGCTGGCCTACGCGGTGTTCAACGACCCGCAGGAGATCCACGGCACGCTGGATCCGGCGCAGACGCAGGCGGTGGTCGATCAGGCCGCGCAGGCTGACGCCGCAGACTGGCCGGCCTACGGCCGCACCCAGGAAGGCACCCGCTACTCGCCGCTGAAGCAGATCAACGACAAGAACGTTGCTCAGCTGAAAGAAGCCTGGACCTTCCGCACCGGCGATCTGAAAACCGAGAATGACCCGGGCGAGATCACCAACGAAGTGACGCCGATTAAAATCCGCGACACGCTGTATCTGTGCACCGCGCACCAGAAACTGTTTGCGCTGGACGCCGCCACCGGTAAAGAGAAGTGGCAGTTCGATCCGCAGCTCAAATACAACTCAACCTTCCAGCACATCACCTGCCGCGGCGTTTCTTATCATGAAACTCCGGCTGCGGCGCAGGCCGATGCCAACCATACGCCGGCAGCCCAGTGCGCCCGCCGCATTATCATGCCGGTGAACGACGGCCGTCTGTTTGCGCTGGATGCCGAAACCGGCAAACGTTGCGCGGACTTCGCCGACAACGGCGAGCTGAACCTGCAAAGCAACATGCCGCATGCGACGCCGGGCCACTATGAGCCGACCTCGCCGCCGGTGGTCACCGACAAAGTGATCGTCATCGCCGGTGCGGTAACCGATAACTACTCTAACCGCGAACCTTCCGGGGTTATCCGCGGCTTTGACGTCAACAGCGGCAAACTGCTGTGGGCCTTCGACCCGGGCAGCGCCGATCCGAACAAGATCCCGGCCGACGAACACCACTTCGTGCCGAACTCGCCGAACTCCTGGGCGCCGGCGGCCTATGACGCCAAGCTGGATATGGTTTACCTGCCGATGGGCGTGTCCACTCCGGATATCTGGGGCGGCGACCGCACGCCGGAAATGGAGCGCTACGCCACCGGTCTGCTGGCGCTGCACGCCAGCACCGGTAAACTGGCCTGGTTCCACCAGACCGTGCACCACGACCTGTGGGACATGGATATCCCAGCCCAGCCGACGCTGGCGGATATCACCGGTAAAGACGGCAAGAAAGTGCCGGTGATTTACGTACCGACCAAAACCGGCGATATCTTTGTGCTGAACCGCACCAACGGTGAGCTGGTGGTGCCGGCGCCGGAACGTCCGGTGCCACAGGGCCCGGCGAAAGGCGACCGTCTGTCACCGACGCAGCCGTTCTCCGCCCTGACCTTCCGTCCGGCGGAAAAACTGACCGGTGCGGACACCTGGGGCGCCACCATCTACGATCAGCTGGTGTGCCGCGTGATGTTCCACAGCCTGCGCTATGAAGGCATTTTCACCCCGCCGTCCGAGCAAGGCACGCTGGTGTTCCCGGGCAACCTGGGGATGTTTGAATGGGGCGGCCTGTCGGTGGATACCGACCGTCAGGTGGCGATCGCCAACCCGATGGCGCTGCCGTTCGTCTCCAAACTGATTCCGCGCGGTCCGGGCAACCCGATCGAGCCGGATGAAAACGCCAAAGGCGGCAGCGGCTCCGAGTCCGGCATTCAGCCGCAGTACGGCGTACCGTACGGCGTAGAGCTGAATCCGTTCCTGTCGCCGCTGGGCTTCCCGTGCAAACAGCCGGCCTGGGGTTACATCTCGGCGGTCGATCTGAAAACCAACCAGATCGTGTGGAAGAAACGTATCGGCACCGTGCGCGACAGCTCGCCGGTCCCGCTGCCGTTTAAAATGGGTATGCCGATGCTGGGCGGTCCGGTGACCACCGCGGGCAATATCTTCTTTATCGGCGCGACCGCGGATAACTACCTGCGTGCGTTTAACGTCAGCAACGGCGATAAACTGTGGGAAGCGCGTCTGCCGGCCGGCGGCCAGGCAACGCCGATGACCTATCAGGTTAACGGCAAGCAGTATGTAGTGATCGCCGCAGGCGGCCACGGCTCGTTCGGCACCAAGCTGGGCGACTACATCGTCGCTTACGCCCTGCCTGACGGCACCGAAAGCAAGTAATCTGACGCGCTGACGCGTGTGAGTACCGCAGATGGCCGCCCCGCAGGGCGGCCATTTTTTTGTCTGCCATTCCTGAAACCCTGTCTCATCTCCACAGGGCGCGCCGGAAAACAGCCTGAGCTTGTGCTGCTGATTTTTTCAGCATAACGAGGTATGCTTGTATGCATACCGCGAGTATGTATACAGAGGTGCATGATGAAGCAGCGTATTACCGTGACGATCGACAGCGACAATTACCGGGTGCTTAAAGAGGCCGATGTGAATATATCCGGATTGGTCAACAGGGCCATGCAGAATGAAGCCCGGCGTCTGCGTGCCGAACGCTGGCGTGCTGAAAATCGGGAGGGGATGGACGAAGTGGCCCGCTTTATTGAAATGAATGGCTCGTTTGCTGACGAAAACCGGGACTGGTGAGATGCAGTTCCGCGTTTACACCTACCAGCGTGAGAGCCGCTACAGTCTGTTTGTGGATGTCCAGAGTGATATTATCGATACGCCCGGCCGGCGGATGGTTATCCCGCTGGTCAGCGCCCGGCAGCTGTCAGACAAGGTTCCGTATGAACTGTATCCGCTAGTACAGATCGCCAATGAAAGCTACCGTCTGATGACGACGGAGATGGCCAGCGTTCCGGCTTCGGTAACCGGCGATGAAGTCGCCGACCTCAGCCCGTGGGAGACGGAAATTAAGGATGCGATTAACCTGATGTTCTGGGGGATCTGAGGATCCGGTGAGCCAATGGCCGTTGCGCTCTGCCGCACAAATCGCCGTTTGGCACCGGCGGCGGTTGCCCTGTCCCGGCAGATCGGGGAACATAGACATTCACCTGCCGATATAGTGAAACCATGATGACCCCCTTACCGCCCCGCGCCGTATTTGACGGCCATAACGACCTGCTGCTCAAACTGTGGCTCGAACATCCCGACGATCCGGCCGGCGCTTTTTACCAACAGGTCCCAGGCGGCCACCTCGACTATCCGCGCATGCGGCGCGGCGGCTTTGCCGGCGGGCTGTTCGCGGTGTTTATCCCGCCCGTGGCGTATGTCGCCCAGCAGCGCGGACAGAGCGAAGCGCAGGTGCAGAGCTATTTCGATCCGCTGACCATCGTCGAACAGCAGATCGCCATCATGTATCAGCTGGAACAGGCGGCGCCGGAACGGCTGCGCATCTGCCGCACGGCCGACGATATCCGCCAGTGCCGGGCCAGCGGGCAGATTGCCGCGGTGCTGCATATTGAGGGCGCCGGCGCGCTGGACGCGGAGCTGTCGCAGCTGGAGCATTTCTACCGGCTGGGCGTACGCAGCATAGGGCCGTTCTGGAACGTGCCTAACGCCTTCGGCGAAGGGATCCGCGGCGCGTTTCCCGGATCGCCGGACAGCGGCCCCGGCCTGACCGCCGCCGGCAAGGCGCTGATCGCCGCCTGCAACCGCCGGCGCATCATGATCGACGTCTCACATATGAACGAAAAGGCCTTCTGGGACACCGCCGCCCTCAGCGACGCGCCGCTGGTGGCAACCCACTCCAACGCCCATGCGCTCTGCCCGCAGCCGCGCAACCTCACCGACGCCCAGCTGGACGCCATTGCCCGCAGCGGCGGCATGGTCGGCGTCAATTTCGGCACCGCCTTTTTGCGCGCCGACGGCAAACGGGACAGCGCCAACACCGATTTGACCGAAATTGTTAAACATATTGAGTTTTTAATCGCTAAACTTGGTGAAGATCACGTTGGCTTCGGCTCGGATTTTGACGGTGTGAATGTGCCGCAGCCGCTGGCGGACGTCAGCGGGCTGCCGGCGCTGATGGAGGCGCTGGCGCAGGCGGGGTTTGACCAGCCGCTGCTGGACAAGCTCTGCTGGGACAATTGGCTTAAAACGCTAACTGTCAACTGGCGCGCATAGCCAAAAACTTTTACCCTTTAAAGGTTGCGAAGTTCATCACATTTATTCAACATCGCAGCGGCCGGATGTAAACGGTTTTCTTAATGGGCGTTTTTTGCCCACGACAATAAAATAGGAGTATGACATATGACCACCTGGACCAAACCTGAATTCGTCGACCTGCGCCTGGGCCTGGAAGTGACGCTGTACATTTCCAACCGTTAATTGCCCGTCATGCCCGCCCCGTGCGGGCATCTCTTTGGTTTCCCCTTATCTGGTCCACACATGCAGATTAAAGTTCTCGGCTCTGCGGCAGGCGGCGGTTTCCCCCAGTGGAACTGCAACTGCAAGAATTGTCAGGGCGTGCGTAACAACACCATCAAGGCGTCGCGCCGCACCCAGTCCTCCATCGCCATCAGCGACGACGGTAAAAATTGGGTGCTGTGCAACGTCTCCCCCGATATCTGCCATCAGCTGCTGGCTTCGCCTGAATTGAATAACCCCGACGTGCTGCGCGGCACCGGCATCGGTTCGATCATTCTGACCGATAGCCAAATCGATCACAGCGCGGGTTTACTCAATTTGCGTGAAGGCTGCCCGCACCACGTCTGGTGCACCCGCGAAGTGCACGACGACCTGAGCAACGGCTTCCCGCTGTTCACCATGCTGTCGCACTGGAACGGCGGGCTGATCCACCACCCGGTCGAACCGCTGGCGAGCTTCCAGACCGCGGTCTGCCCGACCATCCGCTTTACCGCCATCCCGCTGCTGAGCAACGCGCCGCCCTATTCGCAGTATCGTCACCGTCCGCTGCCGGGCCATAACGTCGCGCTGTTCGTCGAAGACACCGCGCGCGGCAGCAGCCTGCTGTATGCGCCGGGGCTGGGCGAGCCGGACGACGCCCTGCTGCCGTGGCTGCAGCGCGCCGACTGCCTGCTGATTGACGGCACGCTGTGGCGCGACAATGAGCTGGCGGACACCGGCGTCGGCCGCAACACCGGCAAGGACATGGGCCATTTGGCGCTGGCGGAAGAACAGGGTCTGGCGGCGCTGCTGGCCTCGCTGCCGGCAAAACGCAAAATCCTGATCCATATTAATAATACCAATCCGATCCTGGACGAAGATTCCGCCGAGCGTCACAGCCTGACGCAGGCCGGCATCGAAGTGAGCTGGGACGGTATGAACATCGACCTGTAGGTTAACGCCATGACACAGCAACCCCCCCTTTCCCCGGCCGAATTTGAAGCGGCGCTGCGGGCGAAAGGCGCGTATTACCATATTCATCATCCGTACCATATCGCCATGCACAACGGCGAGGCGACGCGCGAGCAGATCCAGGGCTGGGTCGCCAACCGCTTCTACTATCAGACCAGCATCCCGATCAAGGACGCGGCGATTATGGCCAACTGCCCGCAGCCGGACGTGCGGCGCAAATGGGTGCAGCGCATCCTCGACCACGACGGCTACGGCGGCAGCGAAGGCGGCATCGAAGCCTGGCTGCGGCTGGGGGAAGCGGTGGGCCTGCAGCGCGATACCCTGCTGTCCGAAGAGCTGGTGCTGCCGGGCGTACGCTTCGCCGTTGACGCCTACGTCAACTTCGCCCGCCGCGCCTGCTGGCAGGAAGCGGCCTGCAGCTCGCTGACCGAACTGTTTGCGCCGCAGATCCATCAGGCGCGCCTCGACAGCTGGCCGCAGCACTATCAGTGGATCGAAGCCGAAGGCTACGACTATTTCCGCAGCCGCCTCGGCCAGGCCAACCGCGACGTGGAGCACGGGCTGGCGCTGGCGCTAGAGTACTGCGACAGCGTCGAGAAGCAGCAGCGTATGCTGGAGATCCTGCAGTTTAAACTGGATATTCTGTGGAGCATGCTGGACGCCATGACCATGGCCTATTCCCTGAACCGAGCGCCGTACCACACCGTGACCGATGCGCGGGCGTGGCATACCCAGAGGCTGGTGTAATGACGTTGAATCCTGAACAGACCCCGATGTTCCGCCGCGGCTACCGCCTGCAGTGGGAAGAGGTGCAGCAGAGCCATGTGATTCTGTACCCTGAAGGCATGGCTAAACTGAACGACAGCGCCGCCGCCATTTTGCAACTGGTGGACGGCAAGTCGACGCTGCAGGGCATTATCGACCAGCTGAACGCGCGCTTTCCCGGCGCCGACGGGCTGGCGCAGGACGTACTGGATTTTTTCCAGCGCGCCTATGAGCAAAAATGGGTAATTTTCCGTGACTGAACATGCTGTAAAACCGTCGGTCAACCCGCCGCTGTGGCTGCTGGCGGAGCTGACCTACCGCTGCCCGCTGCAGTGCCCCTACTGCTCCAACCCGCTCGACTTCGCCGCGCAGGAGCAGGAGCTGACCACCGAGCAGTGGATTGAGGTGTTCCGCCAGGCGCGGGCGATGGGCAGCGTGCAGCTGGGCTTCTCCGGCGGCGAGCCGCTGGTGCGCAAAGACCTGCCGGAGCTGATCGCCGCGGCGCGCGATCTGGGGTTCTATACCAACCTGATCACCTCCGGCATCGGGCTGACGGAGAAAAAGCTGCAGACCTTCGCCGACGCCGGTCTGGACCATATCCAGATCAGCTTCCAGGCCAGCGATGAAACGCTAAACGCGGCGCTGGCCGGCAACCCGAAGGCCTTCCAGCAGAAGTTGGCGATGGCGAAAGCGGTCAAGGCGCTGGGCTACCCGATGGTGCTCAACTTTGTGCTGCACCGGCATAATATTGACCAGATCGACCGCATTATCGAGCTGGCGATCCAGCTGGAGGCCGACGACGTGGAGCTGGCGACCTGCCAGTTTTACGGCTGGGCGCAGCTGAACCGAGAAGGCCTGCTGCCGACCCGCGAGCAGATTGCCGATGCGGAACAGGTGGTGCAGCGCTACCGCGAGAAAATGGCCGACAGCGGCAACCTGGCCAACCTGCTTTTCGTCACGCCGGACTATTACGAAGAGCGGCCGAAAGGCTGTATGGGCGGCTGGGGCGCGATCTTCCTCAGCGTGACGCCGGAAGGTATGGCGTTACCCTGTCACAGCGCCCGCCAGCTGCCGGTGAAGTTCCCGTCGGTGCTGGAGCACAGCCTGGAGCATATCTGGTATGAATCGTTCGGCTTTAACCGCTACCGCGGCTACGACTGGATGCCGGAGCCTTGCCGCTCCTGCCCGGAAAAAGAGCAGGACTACGGCGGCTGCCGCTGCCAGGCGTTTATGCTGACCGGCGACGCCAGCAATGCCGATCCGGTCTGTTCCAAGTCACCGCACCACGGCACGATTCTGGCGGCGCGCGAGGCGGCGAACCAGACGCAGATCGGCATCGATCAGCTGCGGTTCCGCAACCGTACCAACTCACAGCTGATCTTTAAAGGTCAGGCCTGAACATGTCCCAGCCCCCGCTCACGCTGCGGCTCGCGAGCGGCCTGCGGCTTAAGCTGCTCGCCGATGCCGCCGCGCCGCGCGCGGCGGCGTTGATGCAGATTGACGCCGGCAGTTACCACGAACCGTCGGACTGGCCGGGGCTGGCGCACCTGCTGGAGCATATGCTGTTTCGCGGCAGTCACACCTTTGACGGCGACCAGCGGCTGATGAGCTGGGTGCCGGCCCACGGCGGCCGCCTCAACGCCACCACCCGCGAAACCGCGACCCACTTCTTTTTTGAGCTTGACGGCGAACGCTTCGCCGACGGCCTGGCGCGGCTGATCGACATGCTGGCCGCCCCGCTGCTGGCCCTGCCGGCGCTGGCGCAGGAGGTTGAGGTGATCGACGCCGAATACCAGCTGCTGTGCCAAGACGCCGATACGCTGTGCGAGGCCGCGCAGCAGCAGGCGTTTGACGGCATTGCCGCCATGCGGCGTTTTACCGTCGGCAACCGCCGGGCGTTTGGCGACGATATGCCGGCGCTGTGCGCCGCCCTGCGTGATTTCCACCGCCGCCATTACCACACGGCGAATATGACGCTGTGGCTGCAGGCGCCGCTGCCGCTTGCGCAGCTGCGGCAGCTGGCGGAAACGCTGACGCAGCCGCTGCCGTCCTGCGTCGTCGCCGACAGCACGGCGGCACCACGGCTGATCCCGCGTGACGATCGTCGGCTGAATTTGCCGGGACTGCCGCAGCTGCGTTTCACCTTTGCGCTTAACGCGGCGGATGCCGCCGCCCGTGACGGGCTGCGCCTGCTGGACGCGCTGCTGCAGGACGAAGCGCCCGGCAGCCTGATGGCGCACCTGCGCCGCAGCGCCTGCTGCGATGCCGTCCGCCTGCAGCATACCCCCTGCGCCGACGATCGCGCGCTGCTGACGTTTATCTTCAGCGTCAACCGCGGCAGCGCGGCGGAGGCGGCAATCATTGAAAACGCCCTGCTGGGCTGGCTGCAGCAGCTGCCGTCGCTCAGCGCCGCGCAGCGTGAACACTACGCCCGGCGCGGCAATCAGGACTTTATGCGACTGACGCCGCTTGACCAGCTGCGGGCGCGGGCATTCGGCCTGCCGCCGCTGGCGGAAAATGCGCCGTGGCCAGCCTGTCTGGCCGAACTGACGGCCGGCAACCTGCGCCGCCTGTTGGTCAGCGCCGAGACGGCCGCCGAATCGCGAATGGTGCAGGGGTTGCCGCTGGCGCTGACGCCTTTTGTCGCCGCCCACAGCGCGCGCCGGCCGCCGGATTACCGTTTCTACCCGCGCCACGACGCCCCGTCGACGCCGTTGGCGCTGCCTACGGAACGCGCGCCGCTGAGCTGGCGCGCCGACGGCGATCATCCGCCGGTGCTGCTGCTGCGCCCCGCGCCGTCTACGCCGCTGGCGTCCGAACAGGCCGCGTTGCTGACGTCGGCGCTGCGCACGCTGGCGGCAGAAATTACCCATCAGGGCGGTTCGCTCGGCTTCACGCAGAGTTACGGCGTCTGGACGCTGCAAGTGTCCGGCGACGCGCCGCTGCTGTGCCGGGCGCTCAGTCAGATCAATCAGCGCCTGACCACTCTTGACGATGCACTTAAGCAGGAGGCGGCGCTCAGCTGGCAGCGTACGCAGCTGCGCGCTCAGGGCGAAATCGCCGTGCGCCGTCTGGCGGCGCAATTGCCGGAGGTGCTGGCGCCGCCGGTCGACGCGGTGAGCTGGCAGGCGACGCTGTTTGCCGGCGATGCGGCGCTGCATCAGCAGCTCAGTCAGCTGCTCTCCGCCTTTCCGGCGCCGATCGTCACCGCGCAGGATGTCATGCCGATCGCCGCCGCGCCGCCGGTGCGGCTTAGCGACGACCGCGCCGATGACCGCACGCTGCTGCTGTTCTATCCGCTGGCGGACGCCACGCCGACGGCGCGGCTGGCGCTGCGGTTGCTGGCGCAGCTGTATGCGCCCCGCTTCTTCCAGCGGCTGCGCGTCGAGCTGAATATCGGCTACGTGGCGCACTGCGCCTATCACCGCTGCGCCGATCGCGACGGCATGCTGTTTGCCTTACAGTCGCCGCGCTGCAGTCTTGAGCAGTTACACAACTATACCCATGAGTTTTTACAGCAGATGAGGCAGGAATTAGCCGCGCTGGACGCAACGGCGCTGCAGCAGGCGAAACAGACGCTGGCGCAGAGCCTGCAATCCGCCGCCGGCGATTATTGGCAGCGCACGCGGGACGAGGTGTTGGAACAGCGGCCGGACGCCGCCGCGCTGGCGGCGCTGGATTTGCCGGCGCTGCTTGACGGACAGCGCCGGTTGTTTACTGCGGACTGAATGAGCGTTTAGGTCGCGACATCCTGGATAAATTCCAGACACACAGCGCTGCCATCCTATAACGGTAGTCCGTCGTCGCGACGCCATGCCTCAGATCTAAATCTTCACATTAATCATTTTTATACGACACATATCTGTAACGACAAAAAACGAATCAAATGGTACAATGCCTGTCTTAACGGTCTCATCGCCCCGCCATGCCCCGCTTCGGTGGCGCAATGCCGGCCAGCGATTACACTTTGTTAACACATGACGATAGGTAATATGATTCGGGAGAGTCACTGATATGTCTGATATAAATGCCCGACCGGGCATGAAAATATGGTGCGTGTTATTGGGGATCGTCCTCGCCGCCACCGGGCTGTTTTTCGCCATTGCCGGCGGCAAGCTGGTCTCGCTGGGCGGCAGCTGGTACTTCCTGATCGCCGGCGTGGTGACGCTGTTGGCGGCCATCCAGCTGTTCCGCCGCCGCTCGTCGGCGGTAGTGCTGTTCCTGCTGGTGTTTATCGGCACCCTGATTTGGTCGGTGATTGACGCCGGCTTCGACTTCTGGCCGCTGGTGTCGCGCCTGATGGTGCCGACCGGCCTGATGCTGCTGGCGTTTCTCACCTGGCCGGCGCTGCGCAAGGCGGAAGGTAAAGCGCCGCTGGGCAAACTCTCCTATCTGCTGTCGGCGCTGTTGGCCGTTGGTATGGGCGTGACCTTTGTGCAGATGTTCCAGCCGCATCCGACCGTGGCCTTTAGCGGCGAGCAGCTGCCGCTGGTGCCGGTGGATAAAGCCAAACAGCAGAAAGACTGGGACAACTACGGCAATACGCCGGGCGGCGACCGTTTTGTGGCGCTGGACCAGATCACCCGCGACAACGTTAAAGATCTGAAAGTGGCCTGGACCTTCCACACCGGCGACATCCCGCTTAGCCCGGACGGCAACGGCGCGGAAGATCAGCAGACGCCGCTGCAGGTCGGCAACCGCATTTTCCTCTGCACCCCGCACAATAACGTGATTGCGGTTGACGTCGACAGCGGCAAACAGATCTGGAAGCGTGAAATCAACGCCCAGTCTCAGGTCTGGAACCGCTGCCGCGGCCTGGCCTATTTCGACGTTAACAAGCCGATTCCGCAGCCGAGCGTTCCCGGCTCCACCCCTGCCGCGCCGGTAGCGCTGGCGGCCGGTGACAGCTGCCAGCGTCGTATCCTGATGAACACCATCGATGCTCGCTTGGTGGCGATTAACGCCGACAACGGCGAGTTCTGCCAGCACTTTGGCCAGAACGGCATCGTCGATCTGAAAGCCGGCCTCGGCGACGCCGCCGATCCGAAATATCAGCTGACCTCCGCGCCGACCCTGGCCGGCACCACCGTGGTGGTGGGCGGCCGCGTGGCGGATAACGTTCAGACCGATATGCCCGGCGGCGTACTGCGCGGCTTTGACGTCATCACCGGCGCCATGCGCTGGGCGTTCGACCCGGGCAACGACGACCCGAATGCGGCGTTGAAGCCGGGCCAGCACTATGTGCGCAGCACCCCGAACTCCTGGGCGCCGATGTCCTACGACCCGGCGATGAACACCGTGTTCCTGCCGATGGGCAGCTCGTCGGTGGACCTGTGGGGCGCCAACCGCACCAAGCTGGACCACAAATATGGCGCGTCCATCCTGGCGCTGGACGCCACCACCGGCAAAGAGAAATGGGTCTACCAGACCGTGCATAACGATCTGTGGGACTTCGATATCCCGATGCAGCCGAGCCTGATCGACTTCCCGATGAAGGACGGTAGCACCAAACCGGCGCTGGTGTTTGGTGCGAAAACCGGCCAGATCTTCGTGCTGGATCGCCATACCGGCAAGCCGCTGACCGAGGTCAAAGAGCTGCCGGTGAACACCCGCAATATCCCGAACGAGCAGTATTCCGCCACCCAGCCGTTCTCGGTCGGCATGCCGCAGATTGGCGCGCAGAAGCTCAGCGAATCGGATATGTGGGGCGCCACGCCGTTCGATCAGCTGATGTGCCGCATCAGCTTTAAATCGATGCGCTACGACGGGCTGTTTACCGCACCGGACACCGACGTCTCCCTCAGCTTCCCCGGCTCGCTCGGCGGCATGAACTGGGGCGGCCTGTCGGTTGATCCGAACAACCACTATATCTTCGCCAACGATATGCGTCTGGGCCTGTGGGTGCAGATGATTCCGCAGAAGCAGGAAGACGCCAACGCGCCGGCCAGCAACGGCGGTGAGTCGGTGAATACCGGTATGGGCGCGGTGCCGCTGAAAGGCACGCCGTATGCGGTAAACAAAAACCGCTTTATGTCGCCACTGGGCATTCCGTGCCAGAAGCCGCCGTTCGGCACCCTGTCCGCCATCGATCTGAAGACCCAGAAAGTGGTCTGGCAGGTACCGGCCGGCACCGTGCAGGACACCGGCCCGTTCGGCATCAAAATGCATGCGCAGATGCCGGTCGGCATGCCGACGCTGGGCGGTACGCTGGCCACTCAGGGCGGCCTGGTGTTTATCGCCGGTACGCAGGATTACTACCTGCGCGCCTTTGACTCGTCCACCGGTAAAGAGGTGTGGAAAGCGCGCCTGCCGGTCGGCAGCGGCGGCACTCCGATGAGCTATATCTCACC
The DNA here is from genome assembly GCF_016026735.1 of Serratia rubidaea. Lineage (NCBI taxonomy): Bacteria > Pseudomonadati > Pseudomonadota > Gammaproteobacteria > Enterobacterales > Yersiniaceae > Serratia > Serratia rubidaea. The sequence continues at coordinate 3,958,907 of NZ_CP065640.1, read as the reverse complement.
GGAAACCGGCAAGCAGTACATCCTGATCTCCGCCGGCGGCGCACGTCAGTCGCCGGATCGCGGCGATTACGTGATTGCCTACGCGCTGGATAAATAATCCCGCCCCGTAAGATGAGATAGCCCGCTTGGTAATCAAGCGGGCTTTTTTATGCCTTCTCTGCCGCTGTCGCGTCAGCCGACGGTCAGCACAATTTTGCCGATATGTTTACCGCTGTCCATTTCCTGATGGGCGCGCGCCACATCGTCTAATGGCCAGGTCTGGTAGATCAGCGGCGGGCGGCACTGGCCGCTTTCCAGCAGCGGCCAGACGTGCTGCTGCAGCTCACGGGCAATCTGCGCTTTTTCCGCTTTGCTGCGGGCGCGCATGGTGGAACCGGTCACCCGCGCGCGCTTGAGCACCAGCTTCATCAGGTTGGCCTTTTCCGCCTCGACGCCGCCGAGGAAACCGATAATAATCAGCTGGCCGTCCTTCTTCAGCACCTCGATATTCTGGTTAAAGTAGCTGCCGCCCATAATATCCAGCACCGCGTCAACGCCGACGCCGTTGGTGTGCCGGGCAATCGCCGCCACAAAATCTTCGCTGCGGTAGTTGATGCCGATGCCGCCCAGTTCGGCGATGGCGGCGCATTTCTCATCGCTGCCGGCGGTGGCGTAGGCGGTGATGCCCAGCGCCCGGCACAGCATCAGCGCCGTGGTGCCGATACCGCTGGTGCCGCCGTGGATCAGTACGCTGTCGCCCGGCTTCACCCGCTGGTCGGCCAGCAGGTTGGCCCAGACGGTGAAGAAGGTTTCCGGCAGCGCCGCCGCCTGCTCCATGCTGAACACCTGCGGTACCGGCAGCAGTTGGGTTTCCGGCACCACGCAGTACTCGGCATAGCCGCCGCCGTCGGTCAGCGCGCAGACGTTAGCGCCCAGGGCAAAACGCGTCGCCCCTTCTCCGCGCGCCACGATCTCGCCGGCGATCTCCAGGCCGGGGATCGGCGTCACGCCGGCGGGCATCGGATATAATCCCTGCCGCTGCATAATATCAGGGCGGTTAATCCCCGCCGCCCGGACGCGCACCAACACTTCACCGGCGCCGGGACGCGGCAGCTCCGCGCTGACCGCCTGTAATACCTCAGGGCCGCCGGCCTCGCGGATAATGATTTGCTTCATACTGGCCGGCAGCGCCGTGCCGTTCGTTTCAACTGACATACCATGATCCCGTTTTACGTTAACTCTGTTACCATTTAGCTTAAACTTGGTACACACAGGCCACAAATGCCAGTTTTAGAATTCATTGTTGCAATATTGGAACGTAAAGATGCAGAACCTGGATGATATGTATTACTTTGCCCGCGTGGTCGAACACGGCGGCTTCAGCGCCGCCGGGCGCGCGCTGGGAATCCCCAAATCACGGTTAAGCAGACGCATCAATGCGCTGGAAGAGCGGCTGGAGATCAAACTGATCAACCGCTCCACCCGGCAGTTCTCCGTCACCGAGCTGGGCCACGCCTACTACCGCCACTGTATGGAGCTGACCGCCGCGGCGGAGGCGGCGCAGGCGATCGTGCACCAGAGCCAGACCGAACCGAAAGGCGGCATCCGCATCGCCTGCCCGACGGCGCTGCTGAATTTTCTGGTGACCGGCATGCTGGCGCGCTATATGAAGCGCTATCCGAACGTTGAGATCTATCTGGAGAGCACCAACCGCCAGGTGGATATTCTGCGGGAAGGCTTTGACCTGGCGCTGCGTATCGACGTGCCGCCGCTGCCCGACAGCGGATTGGCGAGCAAACGGCTGTCGCCCTGCACTTATCAACTGGTCGCCAGCCCGCAGCTGCTGGAAAAGTACGGCGCCATCGGCGATCCGGCGGCGCTCGACCGCTACCCCAGCCTGTCGGTCACCACCGCCTATCAGTCGCACGAATGGCAGCTGCACGGCCCCGACGGCGCCGAACGCCGTATCCGCCACAGCCCCAATCTGGTGACCGACGATATGATCACCCTGCGCCGCGCGGCGCTGGAAGGCCGCGGCGTGGTGCAGCTGCCGACCTTTGTGGTGTATAAGGATCTCAAGCGCGGCAAACTGCGCACGGTGCTGCCGGCCTGGCAGCCGAAACCGGCGGAGGTGAACGCCCTGTTCCCGTCGCGGCGCGGCCTGATGCCCGCCATCCGCAGCCTGCTGGATGCGCTGACGGAGGAGTTCGCCCATATTGATGTGGCCGCCCTGTACGCCCGCTACCAGCAGAGCGGCGACGGCGACGCCTGTATCCTGATGGATGAGTCCTGACCGCCGGGCAGCGCTAGCCGATAACCAGAATGCCCAGGCGCTCCATCAGCTGCGCCGCCTGCTCGCTGTCCAGCTTCACCCCTTGCAGGTCAACGCCGCGCACGTCCAGCTCGCCCAACTGCGAGTTGGTCAGGTCGCAATGGGTGATATCGGCGGCGCGCCAGTCGAAGGCGTCAAATTCACCGCCGGACAGATCGGAGCCGCTGAAATTCGCCCCCAGCACCTGCGCGCCCTGCCAGCGGTTTTCCCACAGCTCGCACTTTTCCAGCACCACTTTCGAAAAGTTGGCGTAACTCAGGTTGCTCTTGGTGATGTAGGCGCTGCAAAACCAGGTGCGTGCGGTGATCATGTTCATAAAGCTGGCGCCGCGAAAATCCGCGCCCTGCGCCCGGCATTCACGGATTTCAATGCCTAACGCGCTGACGTTTCTGAAGTCCGCCATGGATAAGTCACAGCTTTGGAAGCTGGCGTCCTTCAGCTGCGCGCGGTTGAAGCTGCACCCGAGCCGGCTGTCGCGGTCGTAGAAGGTGCAGCCGATAAACTCGCTGCCGGTCAGGTCCGCCCCCGAAAAATCACAGTTGTGAAAGGTCGCATTTTCCGTTTTTGCGCCGGTAAAGCGGTTGCGGTCGATCTTTTCGCCATCCAGGGTCAGCGTCATAGCAAGTACCTGTTTATCCATACATATATTGCGTATTGTAGCCCCCTTTTTGCCGCCGGGTAAACTGGATAATAGCGTCCGGCCTGTGTTATTATTCGCCACGTTTCCTTTTCCCATATCACCCTGAGGCATTGATGCTGGAGCATGTAATCATCTGATAATTGGTTTCCCATTTCTCTGAAAACGGGACTGATTATCACCACGCTAAAACTTTTTACGCTGACACCCGGTGTCGGTTCGTTTTTGCATATGATGATTACAGGTAATTAACAGCATGAATATCTCCCGTCAGGAACAGCGGACGCTTCACGTCCTCGCCAAAGGCGGACACATCGTCCACACCCGGGCCGCCTCCGGCCGCGTAATTGCAGTGGAATGTTACAGTCGTGAAGGACTGTTGCTGAGCGACTGCACGCTTACGGTATTCAAAAAACTGCGGACGAAGAGACTGATTAAGTCAGTCAATGGCCAGCCGTACCGCATCAATACCACCGGCTTGGCGCACGTCCGCGCGCAGCTCGACAATCGTTAAAACCCCATTGCCTACCGGCGCGATCGGCTCCGCCGGTAGGCTTATTGACGTGACAGCAATATCTATCAGGTAATGATATGAACATAACCATTAGTTTAGAAACCCCGCAGGATATCCCCCAGGTGCAGCAGGTGATTGCTGACGCTTTCGGCTCCCACGAAGAAGCGGCATTGGTGAATCAGCTGCGCCAAGACCCAGGTTGGCTCCCAGCGCTGTCGCTGGTTGCCAAAGACCGCCATGGTGCGGTTATCGGCCACGTTGTCTGCACCCGCGCCAGCGTCGGCGCCCATCCGGCGGTAACGTTGGCGCCGCTGTCGGTGCATCCGGCGCATCAGGGTTCCGGCGTCGGCAGCGCACTCATGCTGACCTGCATTGAGGCAGCGCGCGCCGCCGGCGAGAAAATCATCACCGTTCTTGGGCATCCGCAGTATTACCCGCGTTTTGGCTTTATGCCGGCGGCCGGCTGTGGGGTGACCTGCCGCCTCAATAACGGCCCTGACGACGCCAAAATGGTGATGTCACTGGATGGCGCGCCGATTCCGCCCGGCGAAATGGGGTTTTGCCGCCCGATGACCGAGGCGATTCAGGCCTATCAGCCGGCGGCGGATAACCCGCCGGCAACGAATTAAGACCTCCACCCGCAGCGCCTGATAATAAGGCGCTGTTTTTTCGGTCGATATAGGCGAACCCGTATTGAAACGGCACGGAGATTAGGTAGTATCCGCTGTGCGAATTATGCACAGCGGCATAGTGAACAGGGACAGGAAGGATTCTTAGGGATGAGCAGAGCAAGGGTTAGGGTATCGGCAATCGTGCTTGTTGCCATTGGCGCTATGTTCGCCTTCGCCTGGCCCTATATAAAAATGGAATTTGCCGGTAGCGCATACTATACCCAGCAAGATAGTCGGGAATATGCGTTCTACACGCCTGAACTGCTGAAAAACATGCCGCGTATCGCGGAGCACTACAGATTTGAGTTTGGTAACGTCAGCGGGCCGGAGGCGCAGGTCTTTACTGTTAGATTCGACAACGCAACGGATACAAGCAAGATTCGCAGTTACCTAGCGTCTGCGGGCTATCAACCACAGTCGCGATGCGACGTTGAAGCAGAGTGCTGGCGCACTCCGCAGTCCAAAGATGTTGTGACCTTGATTAAATATACTTCGCCAAATAGCGTTGTGGTTCAAATCTACCGCAGCCCATATATAGAGTAAGCACTATGCCTTCCACCCCATCAGCAGCGCGCCGGCAACCAGCAGCGCCGCGGCAATCAGCCGCTGTGCGGAGAGCGGTTGAACGGTCATCGCCAACCAGCCGGTGCCGTCCAGCAGCATCGCCACCACCACCTGTCCGACCATCACCAGCGCAATCATACCGGCAGCGCCGATCTTCGGAGCGACGGCGGTGGTGGCCGACAGCACAACCGCACCGCATACGCCGCCCAGCCAGGCCCAATACGGCAGGCCGGCCATCTGCGACAGCTTCGGCCAGGGTTTACCGGCGGCCAGGGCCAACAGCGCCAGAATCAGCGCCACCGCCAACGCGGAGATGGACGCCGCCCACAGCGGCCCGCCAACCGCTCGACCCAGTCTGGCGTTAACCGCGGCCTGCAGCGGCAGCATCGCGCCGGCGGCAAGCGCCAGCGCCGGATAAAGACCATTCATAACGTCGCCCAGAATGCCGTTAGCTCATCCGCTATACGGCCGGGCGCCTCTTCCGGCAGATAGTGTCCAGCTCCGGCAATCACCCCGCCGCTGACGCGGTGCGCCAGCCCTGCCATTGCTTTAACGATGCCGTCGCCCACGCCGCGCTCGGCGCCCAGCGCCAACACCGGCAGCTGCAGACGCGTCTCAGCCCGACGCTGGTTAGCGGCCACGCCCGCCGGGGAAAAGGCCGCCTGATAATAGGCCGAAGCGGCGGCCAGCGCGCCGGGCGCCGCCAGCTGACGGGCGTATACGGCAATATCCTCCGGCGCAATCGTCCAGCCGCGCAGCGTTTTGGCGCGGAACAGCCAGGTCAGAAAGGCGCTTTCTTTGCCGCTAATCAATATCTCCGGCAGATCGTCCAGGCGGTTAAAGGCAAAGTGCCAGCTGCGCAGGTTGGCCTCGGCGGCATCCAGATCGTTGCGCGGCGTCGACAGGCCGGGGATAAGCGCATCCATCACCGTCAGGCTGCGGAAATCCTGCGGCCAGTCGCTGGCGCAGGCGTAGGCGATCCAGCTGCCGACGTCGTGCCCGACCAGATCAATCGGGCCGTCCGTCAGCAGGCCGCTGGCGACGGCGAACTCATGCACTTCCGCCGCAACGGTTTGCAGATCATAGTCGCCGCGCGGCGCATCGCTCTCGCCCATGCCGCGCGGATCTAACGCGATGACCCGGCGTCCTGCCGCCGCCAGCTGCACCATCAGGTAGCGCCAGGCATACCAGCTCTGCGGCCAGCCGGGGATCAGCAGTACCGGCTCGCCCTCGCCGCCGGCGACGTAGTGCAGATTAACGCCGCGCACCGTACAGGCGCCGTGGTGAAACCTGGCCCAAAAATCGGTGCGGGTAAAAAACTCTGCGCCGACGTGCGCCGGCATGTCGTGATGGTCAGACATCGTATCCTCCTTTAAATGGAAATAATCATTTCCTATTTGGGTAAAAAATTTTTAATCGAGCAGGCACATCGCTTTATGAATGATGCGCGTCATAGATTCTTCACTGGCGCCGGTCTTACCCAGCACGCGCATGCCGCGCGTCAGCGCGATCAGCAGCGTGGCGGTGACGGCCGGCTCGCACGACGCGGCGACGCTGCCGTCTTGCTGCCCCTCTTCCAACAGGCGGCTCAGCTGGCTTTCCCAGCGCTGCTGTTGGGCGGCCAGCCGCCGGGCGATCTCGTCATCATAGGCGGACAGCTCAACGGCGGTGCCGACGATCAGGCAGCCCTGACGCCCTTCAGAGCCGCTGCTGAGTTTGGCGTAGGCGGCCAGAAAGGCGTACACCTTCTCCCGTCCGCTGCGGGCGGCGTCGGTGGCAGCCCGCACGCTCTCAATACGCTGCGCGATATAGTAATCCAACGTGGCGAGGAACAGCCCGCGCTTATCGCCCCAGGCTTTGTAGATGCTGCCCGAGGTGAGATTAAGCGCCCTGTTCAGATCGGCGATGGAGGTGCCGTGGTAGCCATACACGCTGAACTGTCGCACCGCCTGCTGCAGTGCGCGTTCAGTATCAAATTCGCGCGGTCGGCCGCGCTGGCTTGGAGAGATATTATTCATACCGCCAATATAGGAAACGATCATATTCTTTGTCAACCGAAGGTTTTCCCGGCGGCGGTATCGCTATCCACGGCGGTGCGATTACTCCAGCAGGTAAACCCGCGCCTCGTAAGGGCGCAGCGTATGTGACACTGTCACATCGAGGTAGTTGCCCAGCTGCAGCACCGCCCCGTCCAGCGGCAGCGCGTCGGCGGCGAATGCGGCGTCGCGCGCGCTCAGGTTGCAGAGGATCAGCATCTGCCGCGCCTCTGCCTGACGGGCGTAGGCGTAGATCTGCGGATGCTCGGGCAGCAGCAGCTGATAGCGGCCGTACACCAACAGCTGGCGATACTGCCTGCGCAGAGCGATCAGCGCCCGGTAAAACTGGAAGACCGAGCCGGGTTGCCGACGCTGCGCCGCCACGTTGATCTGCCGGTAGTTCGGGTTGAGCGGCAGCCAGGGCGTGCCATGGCTAAAGCCGCCGTTTTCGCCGCTGTCCCACTGCATCGGCGTGCGCGCATTATCGCGCGCGCTGCGGCGCAGCAGGGCCATCGCATCTTCTTCTGTTCTGCCCTGTCGGCGCAGTTCGGCATAACGGTTTTTCGCCGCCACGTCGTTAAAATCGCCGACGTGGTTAAACGGCGCGTTGGTCATGCCGATCTCCTGCCCCTGATAGATATAGGGCGTGCCCTGCATCAGAAAATACATCGCCGCAATCGCCGTGGCGCTTTCACGCCAGTAGCGCCGGTCGTCGCCCCATTTGGACACCACGCGCGGAATATCGTGGTTTTCCACGTACAGCGCATTCCAGCCCTTGCCGTCCAGCAGGGTCTGCCAGCGGGTAAAAATAGCTTTAAGCCCGGCCAGATCGAGACCGGCGTCCGGCTGCTGCTCCCAGAGTCTGACGTGTTCGAACTGAAAGATCATGTTCAGCCGCTGCCGCTGCTCGCCCACCCAGTCTTCACCCTGCTCGGCCGAGGCGCCGTTCATCTCGCCCACCGTCATAATGTCGTAATGGTGGAAGGTTTGGCGGCACATCTCATCCACATAATCCAGTAGGCCGGGATAGTTCAAATGGCTGGCGAACGACGGCACATAGGGCAACCCCTGCGGATTAGGCAGATCCGCCAGCGTCGGCTCTTTTTTCATATGGCAGATGGCGTCGATGCGGAAACCGTCGATGCCCTTATCCAACCACCAACGCATCATGTCATACACCGCCTGGCGCAGCTGCGGGTTCTCCCAGTTCAGATCGGGCTGGCGGGCGGAGAACAGATGCAGAAAATATTGCCCGCTCTGCGCATCGTAGCGCCAGGCGGAGCCGTTAAAGATGCTCTCCCAGTTATTCGGCTCTTTGCCGTCGCGGCCATCGCGCCAGATATACCAGTCGCGTTTCGGGTCGTTTTTTGATGACCGGGACTCAAGAAACCACGGATGTTCGTCGGAGGTGTGGTTGACCACCAGATCCAGAATCAGCCGCATGCCGCGCGCGTGAACCTGCGCCAGCAGCACGTCAAAGTCGGCCATGGTGCCGAACTCCGCCATAATTTGCTGATAGTCGCTGATATCGTAGCCGTTATCGTCGTTGGGTGAGCGATACATCGGGCACAGCCAGATCACGTCAATCCCCAGTTCCTGCAGATAGTCCAGTTTGTCGCGCACGCCGTTCAGGTCGCCGATGCCGTCGCCGTTGCTGTCCATAAAGCTGCGCGGATAAATCTGGTACACCACCGCCTCTTTCCACCACCGTTGTTTCATGCCTGCTCCTTCGGTTAGTGCGCCTGCACAGAGGGAAGCTGGCGCGGGAACGCCCGGCCGTAATGATCAAACAGATAGCAGCACTCCACCGGCAGCCGCACGCCGACGGTCTCGCCCGCCGTAATCGGCGATCGCTGCGGATTACGCAGCACCCAGGGTTCGCCGGCGTTGCCGTTGTCCAGGTAGAGGTAGGTCTCGTTGCCCATATGTTCGACAAACATCACCTCCCCCTGATATTCGCACTCCTCCAGCCGGCCGCCCTGAATATGCTCCGGGCGGATGCCGAGGTTGACGCTTTGCCCTTCCGCCGCCTGCGGCGTCGCCACCGGCAGCACCAGCTGCTTGCCGTTATCCAGCTCCACCACGCTCTGCCGTTCGCCGGCGCGCTTGAGCACCGCCGGGATCAGGTTCATTTTCGGCGAACCGATAAACTGGGCGACAAACTCGTTGGCGGGATGGTCATACAGCTCCAGCGGCGTGCCGACCTGTTCGATATGCCCTTTGTTCAGCACCACGATGCGGTCGGCCAGCGTCATCGCCTCCACCTGATCGTGGGTGACGTAAATAATGGTGGCCTGCAGGCGCTTATGCAGCGCGGCCACCTCCATCCGCATCTGGACGCGCAGCGAGGCGTCCAGGTTGGACAGCGGCTCGTCAAACAGAAACAGTTTGGGTTCGCGCACGATGGCGCGGCCGATCGCCACCCGCTGACGCTGGCCGCCGGACAGGTCTTTGGGCTTACGATCGAGCAGGTGATCCAGCTGCAGCACGCGCGCGCTGTCGCGCACCCGGCGGTCAATTTCGCTTTTGCCGACCTTCGCCAGCTCGAGCGCAAAGGCCATATTCTGATACACCGTCATATGCGGATAGAGCGCGTAAGACTGGAAAACCATGCCGATGCCGCGTTCCGCCGGCGAGTCGTCGTTAACGTAGTTACCGTCGATATACATGCCGCCGCCGCTGATCGCCTCCAGCCCGGCGATCATCCGCAGCAGGGTCGATTTGCCGCAGCCGGACGGGCCGACGATCACCACGAATTCGCCGCTGTTGATCTGCAGATCCAGCGATTTAATCACCTCGGCGTGGCTGCCGTAGCGTTTTTGCAGTTTTTCCAGCGTAAGTTGCGCCATAAGGGTCTCCTGTTCGCGACGTCGATGGCGGCGGAGCGACGTGCGCCCCGCCGCAGCGGCTTATTTCAGATAGTCCAGCCACGGGCTCTGGCGGGAGATCATCAGATCCACCAGTTCCGGAATGGCGCGGCACTTGTCGTTCACCGAATCCACCAGCAGCGCCTGGATCACCAGATCGCGCGAGCCGTTGATCACCGCCTCGGCGGTCAGGTCGTGCACCGCAATCTGGTTGCTGAGCAGCCCGCCGATGCCGGCCGGCATCTCCACCTTGATGCCGTGAATGCCCTTTTTGTCGACGATCGCCGGCACTTCCACCGCGATAAACTCCGGCAGCTGTTTGATAAAGCCGCGGTTGGGAATATTCACCGCCGCCTCTTCATAGCCGGCGTCGGTCAGCATGCCTTCCATAATCGGCACCACGCGCTCTTTCAGCTTCAGCTCGATGCGCGGCTCAACGTGGCCGAGGTAGTTGCGGTAGAAGGTGTAGAAATCGAGAATGCCGCGGTGGTCGCTCACCTCGTAGGCCCAGCGGATATACTCGCCGAAGTGGCTGTCGCCGGTGATCGGCAGATGATGGAACTTCTCCAGCACCTCTTTGAACAGCGTGCGGTCCGCCCACGGATAGAGGCTGTCTTTGCCGCCGAGCGCGTCGCGTTCGGTGCTGCCCTCCGTCTCCACCAGTTTGCCGTGCTGGCGGGTGTAGGCGAGAATATCGCTGTAGCCCGGCAGACGCTCGAAATAGCCCGGCGCCTTGGCGCGCACGTCCGGATAGGCGTCGCGTCCGCTGTCCTTATAGCTGGCCTCCAGCAGGACGCTGAAGTGGTTCAGACCGGCGGCGCGCAGCTGCAGGTTGCTGAACGGCGTGCCGAGCATTTCCGGCAGATAACGCTCCAGCGAGGCGATTTCGTGGCACATGCCGACAAAGTTCAGCTCGGGGAACTTGCGCTGCACCGTGGTGCAGATACGGCTCATCGGGTTGGAATAGTTGAACACCCAGGCGTCCGGACAGATATCGGCGACATCGGCGCAGATAGCCAGAATCGGCGGGATGATGCGCAGCGAGTGGAACAGCCCGCCCGGGCCGCCGTTTTCGCCGTAAACCTGCTGGATGCCGTACTGCTGCGGGATCTGCCAGTCCTGATCCCACAGGGCGAAGCGGTCGCCGACCTCGATGGAGATAATCACGAACTCGGCGCCCTGCAGCGCGGTTTTACGGTCGGTGGTGGCGCTGATGCTGAACGGCAGATCCTGCGCCGCCAGGAAGTCGCGCGCGGTTTTTTCCGTTACCGCCAGCGAGGCGGGGTTGATGTCGTGCAGCACAATCTCACTGCCGTACAGCGTCTTGCTCTGGAAGATATCCCCCAGGGTGCCGAAGCCGAACTGTGCGCTGCCCGCGCCCACCAATACGATTTTTGTCGCCATTGCGTTTTCCTCTCAGGGTTAGTCGAAATATCAGCCTTTTACGGCACCGTTAGTTAAGCCGCTGACGATGCGGCGCTGGAAAATCAGCACCAGCACCACAATCGGCAGCGTGACAATCACCGAGGCGGCCATAATCGCCCCCCACGGCAGTTCAAATTGCGAAGCGCCCTGCAGCATGCCGATGGCCACCGGCACGGTGCGTTTGCCGCTGGAGATGACAAACGTCAGCGCGAACATAAATTCATTCCAGGCGCCGATAAACGCCAGCAGCCCGGTGGTCACCAGCGACGGCCCCATAATCGGCGCAAAGATGCGGCTGATGATGGTCCAGGTGCCGGCGCCGTCGACGATGGCCGCCTCTTCCAGCTCCTGCGGGATGGACTTCATAAAGGTGGTCAGCACCCAGACGGTGAACGGCAGCGAGAAAGTGGCGTAAGACAGCACCAGCGCCCCCAGCGAGTCATACAGACCGAGAAAGCGCACCAGCTCGAACATGCCGGACAGCACCGCCACCTGCGGGAACATCGACACGCACAAAATGGTGAACAGCAGGTATTTGCGGCCGCGGAAGGAGATGCGCGCCAGCGCGAACGCCGCGGTGATCGACACCAACAGGCACAGCCCCACCGTTACGCCGGCCACCAGAATCGAATTCAGCAGGCTGCGGGCGATGCCGTTTTCCATCAGCGCGGTAATATAGTTGCCCCAGTGCCAGGCATCCGGCAGATAGGCGACGCGGAACAGATCCTGTCCGCCGCGCAGCGAGGTAATCAGCGCGTAATAGAACGGAAACAGGCAGATCACGCTGGCCAGCGCCGCGCCGGCGTAGATCATCGCGCGGTGGCCGAACTGCCGTTGTTGACGCGTCAGTTTCATGCGCGTTTCTCCTTATCGTTCAGGCGGGACAGCGTCAGGAAGCAGGCGGCAATGCCGGCCACCATCATAAAGACCAGCACCGAGGCGGCCGAGCCGCTCCCCATCTCCTGGTAGCTGACCATCTGGTCGCGGGCATAGCCGGAGACCGACACCGTGGCTTCGCTGTTGGAGGTCAGCACGTAGATCAGGTCGAACACCCGCAAAGCGTCCATCACCCGGAAAATCAGCGCCACGATCATCGCCGGCATAATCAGCGGCAGCGTAATGCGGCGGAAGCGCTGCCAGGCGTTGGCGCCGTCCACCCGCGCCGCCTCGTACAGATCGCCGGGGATCAGCTGCAGCGCCGCCAGCAGCATCAGCGCCATAAACGGCGTGGTTTTCCACACGTCGGCGATCACCACCGCCCACATCGACAGCCCCGGTTCGGCCACCCAGGCCAGCGGCGTATCAATCAGGCCGGTTTTCAGCAGCAGATCGTTCACCACGCCGTACTGGTCATGGAACATCCAGCCCCACATTTTGGCGGAGACGATGGTCGGGATGGCCCACGGCACCAGAATGGCGGTGCGCACCAGCCCCTGGCCGCGGAACTTCTGGTTCATCAGCAGCGCCAGCAGCATGCCGAACAGCAGCTCCAGCGAGACCGACAGCAGACTGAAGCGCAGGGTATTACCCACCGCCTGCCACCACAGCGGGTCGGCCAGCACGCCGTAGCTGCGTTCCTCGGCCAGGTCGAGATAGTTGGCAAAGCCGACAAAGCGCCACTCGTCCGGCGTATCCAGCATGGCGTCGGTAAAGCTGTAAAACAGCGTGCGCAGCAGCGGCCAGCCGGCGATCGCCAGCAACAGCAGCAGCGCCGGCGCAACCAGCAGCCAGGCGATGCGGCTGCGCTTTTGCTGATAGTTCAGTTTGTGGCGCGTTGGCGCGCGCTTCTCCAGCGGCGGATGGGCCACCGTCAAGGACACAGAGTGCGTATCGCGTTTCATGGCATATGGCTCCTGATGGTTAATCGGCGGCGCTTAGCGCCATCCCCGGGCGCGGATGCGTTCCAGACGCGCCTGCAGCGTCTGCACGGCGCCGGCCCCATCGCTGTCGCGACGCAATACGTTGAACGAGGTGTTGTAAATCGCCTTGGAGACCTGGGCGTATTTGCGCCGCGTCTGGGTCGCCGGCCGCGGCGTGGCCTTGGCCAGAATGCCGCTGAAGGTCGCCAGATACGGCGCCTGCGCCAGCACCTGCGGATCCTGATACAGCGCCTGACGCGACGGCGCCCAGCCCAGCAGCCCCTGCGCTTTTTTCTGCGATTCGGCGTCGCTGACAATCTTCAGCAGCGCCACCGCCGCCTGCGGATTCTTGGTGTAGCTGCTGATCGCCCACTGCCAGCCGCCCAGGGTGCTGACCGACTGGCCGTCGGCGCCGCCCGGCACCGGCATCACCCCCACCTTGCCGCGTATCGCGCTGCTTTTGTCCTGCGTCAGTACATAGGCGTACAGCCAGTTGCGCATAAAGACCGCATCGCCGTTCTGGAACAGCGCGCGCCCTTCTTCCTCCATATAGCCCAGCACGCCCGGCGGCGCGATGGTGCCGACCCAGCCGGCGGCCATTTCCAGCGCCTGCGCCGCGCGCGGGTTATTGACGGTGATATTGCCGTCGGCGTCGATAAAGGTGCCGCCGCCCTGCGAGGCCACCCACTCCAGCGCGTTGCAGGTCAGCCCTTCATAGGATTTGCCCTGGAACACCAGCCCCCACAGCCCTTTATGCCCGTTGGCGCGCTCCGCCTGTTGAATGCGCGCGGCGATGCGCGTCAGCTCGGCCCAGGTTTTAGGCGGCTGTTCGCCGTATTTCTCCAGCAGGTCCTTGCGGTAGTAGAGTGCGCCGGTATCCATATAGGCGGGGATCGCCTTGACGCGGCCATTCACCATGTCGTTCTGCCAGGCTGCGGGAAAGAAATCCTGCCGCATGTCGCTGACGTACGGCGTCAGATCGAGCAGGTGTTTATTGAGCACGCCGATCCACACCGTATCGGCCTGGAACAGATCGATGGCGTTGGCGTCTCTGGCGGCAAACAACTGCTGAAACAGCGACAGCTTCTCGTCAGAGGCGCGGGGTAAATCGATAAACGTCAGGGTGTGCCCGGTCTGGGCTTCAAAGCGCTGTTTAACGTAGCGGCAGAACTCGCGCCCCTCTTTGCTGGGTGCGCACTCCATCCTCAGCGTATCGGCCTGCGCCAGCGCCGGCAGCAGCGCCAGCGAGCAGGCGGTCAGGTTTAACAACAGTTTTCTCATGGCGTCCCCTGTGCGGAATCAATCGGCATAGGAGCACGCTATCGGCTGGGGGACATTGGCGGAAATTGTTTTTCACACCTACGATATAGAAACTATCTATATCAACAGCGGAAAACATGATCGTGGACAAAATTCTGCGCCAGTTTATCGAAGTCGCCATGTTTAAAAATGTGAGTCATGCAGCAAACAAACTCTGCCTCAGCCAGCCGACGCTGACGCATAACATGAAGAAACTGGAGGAGAATCTGGGCGTCCAGCTGCTGGAGCGCACCTCCACCGGCGTAACCACCACCCAGTACGGCGAGCTGCTGCTGGAACAGGCGCAGATGATGCAGCGTATCTATGACAATACCCTGCTGAAGATGGCGGCGATCAAGGCGCGGCAGGCGCAGAGCCTGCGCATGGGCAGCGGCCACGCCTGGTGGCATATGTTTGTGCGCGACTGCTTTAACCGCTACCGCGAGCAGCACGCCACGGTCAATATCCATATCGATCTGGGCAACCATCTGCGGCTGATGGATCTGCTGCTGGGCGGAGATATCGATCTGTTTATCGGCCATGAAATCCAGGGGCTGAACCCGAAGGCCGGCATTACTTTTCTGCCGTTGTTCGCCACCTCGGACACGCTGTTTGCCCGCCGCGACCATCCGCTGCAGGGGCGCGCCGTGCGGCCGGACGACCTGCTGGATTATCCCTGCGTAGAACTGACGCCGGATGAGACCCGCTATCAGCATATGGTGGCGGACATGCAGCAGAAGAAGCTGACGCGCAACCGCCAGCATCTGGCGGAGCGGGTGATCTGGTCCACCAACTCGATGATGTCGGCCATTGATATGGTCAATGATTCTGACGCGGTGATGCTGACCTATCCCCGCTGTATGGCCGGCTACTTTGCCCGCTACGGCATCGCGCCGCTGAACATGGAATCATCCAATATCTGTACCGTGGGGATGTATCTGATGCGGGAAAAGGCGGACGCGCCGCACGTACAGCAGATGCTGGCGCTGATGCGCCAGCATATTGAACGGCTGGGGCCGCAGCTTCAGTAGTCGCGGCCGGCGGCCTCGCTCAGCGCCTGATACAGCGAACGGGCGTTGCCGGGGCCGACCACCAGTTGATACTCAACGCCGTTTTCCCCGTCCGGCACCTCCAGCAGGGCCTTGATGCCCTCCAGCCCGGCGATGCCGTCACGGTTCAGGCCGCGGTCCTCATTCAGCGAGACGCGGATGCGGCTGGCGCAGTAGCGCAGACGGCGCACGTTCTGCGCGCCGCCGAAGGCCGTCAGCAGTACGTCGGCCAAATTGCAAAGCGTCATAACTCTCCCTCCGAAAGCATGGACATGCCCTTTCAGCATAGAGCGGGCGTCCGGGGAAGGGAAATTGATTTAATCCGCGGGGATATAGATTCTTTCTATGTCCGGCGCGGCATACGCAGCGCCGGTGCGGGAATCAGCCGTTCTGTTCCTCTTCATCGGCCGCCAGCTGCTGCTGGCGCTGTCTCATCACCACCACCTCCTGCGGGCTGGAGAGATGCACCTGCTCCTGACGCAGCAGCTTGAGGATGTTGAACAGCAGCTCGCTTTTGGTGGATCCGACCATCCGCGGGCTGGCGACATAGCCGGTGACGCTGAGGATAATGCCGTCTGGGCCAAGCTGGCTGAAGCGCACATAAGGGGCCGGCGACTCCAGAATCGCCTCATATTCCTGGTAGGCGGTCAGCAGCAGGCTGCGCACCTGCTCGGGGTCTATTTCGGTCGGGAACGTCAGGGCGATGGTCACCACCCCCTGCGCATTGCCCATGGTGGCGTTGCGCACGTTCTGCGAAATCAGCTGCGAGTTCGGCACGATCATGGTGGAACGGTCGCTGAGCTGGATTTCAGTGGCGCGCACGTTGATGCGCCGCACGTCCCCTTCCACGCCGCCGATGCCGATCATATCCCCCACTTTCACCGGCCGTTCGGTCAGCAGAATCAGGCCGGAGATAAAGTTCTTCACAATCTCCTGCAGGCCGAAACCGATACCCACCGACAGCGCGCTGACGATCCAGGCCAGGTTATTCCACTGGATGCCCAGTGCGGCCAGCGTGATCAGAATCAGCAGCACATAGCCGACGTTGGTGAACAGCGTCACCAGCGAGGCGCGGATGCCGACGTCGTTGATGGTTTTCGGCAGCAGCTCGTTATTCAGCCAGCGGCTGCTGGCGCGCAGAATATAGCCGCCGATCAGCAGGCAGATCAGCGCGTTGATCAGATTGCCGGGCACGATATGCAGCTTTTTCAGCCCTTCGCCGCTGAGAATGGCGACAATTTTTTCCAGCAGCGAGTTCGGCGTGGTGGTGCCGAAGGTGCCGTTGAGCAGCGCCACGATCATCAGCAGCAGCAGCCCGCATTTGAAGGCGGCGGTAAAGACGATGGTCAACTGTTCCAGATGGCGTTCACTCAGGCCCAGCGAACGCATCAGCGAACGGCCGCTGGCGGTATGCGGCGAGAAGATGGCGCTCCAGAGGTCAGTGGAAAACTGAATCAGGAAGTAGAACGCCATCAGCACCAGCGTTGTCCAGATCACCTGGTAAATCAGGAAGCGGGCAAACGAGATATAGCCGATCAGCAGCGCTAGCAACACCGCCAGCGACACCAGCAGCGTGGCGATTTGCGCCAGTCCGCCGATCATCGAGCGTTTTTCCAGCTGTTCGCCCTGGCGTTCGCTGTGCTGACGCAGGCGATGGGCGCGCAGCGGTATCGCCAACAGCACCAGCGCCATCAGCGCGGCCAGCAGACCATTGCCGAAAATGGTGGTGCTGAGGCTGGCGCCGATCACGTTGTTAATCAGCTCGACGGTGCCGAACGCCAGCACCAGCGCCGCCAGCAGCGGCGAGAAGTTGCCCAGGCCGGCGGCGATGGTGTCATCAATGGCCGCCAGCCGCCAGGAAGGACGCCGGTTGGATAAAAACGCCCGCCCTAAACCGGCGATCAGCGCGCAGAAAATCCCCAGCCGGGTAAAGCCGTCGGCAAAGTCCTGCAGCATCGGCGACAGCTCAGCAACGCGGGAAAACGTCTGGTACAGCAGGTTAAGCGCCAGCGCGGTGGTGCACAGCGTAATCAGCGAGGTGCCGAGCGCGCTGAAGCTGCGGCGCAGTCGGCCGTCCGGCAGATAGCGGATGCTGAACCAGGCGAGCATCTGCTCGGAGAAATAGCGCCCCAGCGACCAGATAACGCCGGCCAACAGCAGCAGCCCGGCGGTGCCGTAGCGCCACGGCTCCTGCCAGCTGGCGTTCCAGACGGTGCGCAGTTCGCCGGCAAACTCCGTCAGCCGCTGGCTGTCCTGCGGCTGCGGCGCGATCGCCGGCGCCCAGAATGACAGGCTGAGCACGCTGCCGGAGTTCAGCGCCAGCTGGGTCTTAAACGCCACGCGGCGTAAATCGCCGATCTGCTGCATCAGCTCATGGGTGCTGCTGCGGATGGCCTGCGAACGCTTCACCGAATCATCCAGCAGCTTTTTGCTGTTGTTCAGGCTGTTGCGCTGCTGCGCCACCGCGGCGGTTTCCGCCAGCGCGCCCGGCGCCGGCGGCGGGCCGAGCACGTCAAGCTGCCCTTTCAGCTTGTCCTGCATCGGTTGCAGGTCGGTCAGCAGCTGTTCGGCGTTGGCCGCCAGCTGCTGCGTGCGTTCCTGCAGTTTGCTCAGCTGATTATCGGTAGTGGCCTTGGAAACCTGTTGCTTAATATCGTCCAGGTCTTTTTGATAGTCTTTCAGCGCGGCGGTAATATCCTGCTGGCTCAGCTCGGCCTGTTCGGCAGGCTGCTCCCCTTCGGCGGCAAAGGCGCCGGATGACGCCAGCGGCAGCCCGCACAGCACCAGTATCAACAGAACGATCCGTAACGGCCTTATCATAAATCTCGATGCTCAACATGATGGATAGACAGACAAAACAGACGGAACAGCCCCGGCTCTTCCGTCTATAACAATAAACCGAGATTATGATAGCTGCTTAATGATGGGCAGAACATCGGAATCCTGCGCGCCGTCACCACGGCCGCGCGGCGGCGCTCAATCCTGCGGTTTAGGGCGTTTTTTTTCGCCGCGCCGGCCGGCAAAACGCCAGATCAGGCCCAGCAGCACCAAGGCGCCGAAGAAGGTCAGCAGCAGGCTGATAAAGAAGGCGGATTCACCGGTAGAGGTGAAGTAGATCTCGTTGATACCGACGGAGATCATCAGAATGGCATACAGCAGAACAAAAATTGAAATAATCATGATAGCGACACACTGTGCAACAGCATCCAGGTTAGGTCGTTACAATCTCCTCCCCGTAATACGCAGCGTGATTGCGGGGAGGAGCGGACTGGGTGGATCGTTAAGATTCATTTAGTCGTCCCATTTGGTGCTCAGATAGGCTGCCAGCAGTCCAAGAGTGCTGATCACACCCAGAAAGCCGAGAAATACCGTCATGTTTCCCATTTTCATTTCCTCAGGTTTAAGTGTTTTCGATAATGACCTCACGTCGTCGCATTAAGGGTTTCAACCTCCGTATCGCCAGGAACAGGAATCTGCAGTGGGGTTATTGATGGCGGAACCACCGCCCCGCTACGCTTTTATTTCGCGGGGATTATAGGTTGGATTGATTTATGTTGCCGATAAATATGCCGTTTGTTTAGGGGATGTTTAATAACCGCCGCCGACGCCGGGCCAGTCGCTGTCTTTCGGTGTTTGGTTAAATAAATCCAAGCAAACTCCTGTTTTGCTATAAAAATTGCAAGCCGCTAATTAAAAAAATTATGCCGCGGTTTATGTTGTCCATTCGCAGGAACAGCGGTTTTATATCAATCACGGATAGAAAACATGGCACTATATGGAAAGTTTATAGTTAATGATGCGGATTATTCACCGCTGACGCTTTATGGTATCGGTACGTTTCTCGCCTTCTCCGGCAACGGGAATTACCGTAACGCGCCGGGGTGCGGAGCCATCCCCGATAACGGCCCAATCCCGGCCGGGAAATACTGGATTGTGGATCGCCCTTCTGGAGGCGTCAGGGAGCCAATAAAGACGTGGTTTAGTGACGTGGTAAACAATAACTTATATAACGTGCCAACGAGTAAAAATGACTGGTTCGGACTATTCAGAGACGATAGTTCGATAGACGATTACACATGGATAAACGGGGTTAGGCGAGGAAACTTTAGACTACATCCGGGCACTCTGTCCCTTGGCTGCATTACGTTAAAACACCACTCGGATTTTGCTGCAATTCGTACCGCGTTGCTTAGAACCAAGACAGTCTCCGTCAGAAATACGAGATTGCATGCATATGGTATGATTGATGTGATTAGCCACGGAGAATGCAAGGTAAACGGATGAAAAAGACAGTTTTAATACTGGCAAGGATAGCTGTTTTCATCGTATTAATGATGATCATGGGTGCGTGGTTACCATATCTCTATTTCATTAGAGTAAATATGAGTCATATCATGTCATTGGACACTGCAATATATATAACGGATATTATCGGTGGATATCCAGAGCCATATGACCTTGCAGCGCTATTAATTGCATTTTTTTTGAATATTCTTATATCAATAGTGTGTTGCAAGTTGATCTTCATGTTAGCCCGGCGATTGAAAAAAACAATTTCCCCGTTAAATTAAATTATGGCCGGTTAACACCGGCCGTTTTCCAGCCGATCGCCGGGAAAACGACGCCCGAGCGTGTTCTTACCCACACTGGATTATACCGCTCACCACGCGCCGCTCGGCGCTCTCAGGCCTGCGGGTGTTACCTGCCTCATCCTGTCGCTTCCGGAATAAAAGTAATAACAGTAAAATCAACCTATTGAAAAGTTACGTCTATCGCAGCCATAGGTTAATAAAATCACCGGGGTAAACTACGATTAATGAGCACCCGGCGACAAGCGCCGGGTACGGCATGAGCGTCCCATGCTGGGGCGCCCTTATCATTAACGGGTATATGGCGCCCACAGCGGCGCCGAGTCAAACGCCACACGGCTAAGCAAGGTTAATTATGGCACGCACTACCCCTATCGAACGTTACCGCAATATCGGCATCTCGGCACATATCGATGCCGGCAAAACCACCACCACCGAGCGGATTCTGTTTTACACCGGGGTCAGTCACAAGTTGGGCGAAGTTCACGACGGCGCGGCAACGATGGACTGGATGGCACAGGAACAGGAGCGCGGGATCACCATCACTTCGGCGGCGACCACCTGCTTTTGGAACGGTATGGAACATAATTATCCGCAGCACCGCATCAATATTATCGACACCCCCGGGCACGTCGATTTTACCATTGAGGTCGAGCGCTCCATGCGCGTGCTCGACGGCGCGGTAATGGTCTATGACTCGGTGGGCGGCGTGCAGCCGCAGTCGGAAACCGTCTGGCGGCAGGCCAATAAATATCAGGTGCCGCGACTGGCGTTCGTTAACAAGATGGACCGCGTCGGCGCCAACTTTTTCCGCGTGCGGCAGATGATGATCGACCGCCTGAAGGCCAACCCGGTGCCGATCGTCATTCCGATCGGCGCTGAAGACCACTTCAGCGGCGTGGTGGATCTGATCCGCATGCAGGCCATTTTGTGGGACGACGCGACTCAGGGCATGACCTTCCGCTTTGAGGCGATCCCTGCCGAGCTGCAGGCCGAGGCGGACGAATGGCGGGAAAAAATGGTGGAAGCCGCCGCCGAAGGCTCGGAAGCGCTGATGGAAAAATACCTGGCCGGCGAAGCGCTGAGCGAGGCGGAAATTACCGCCGGCCTGCGCGCGCGCACCATCGCCGGCGAAATCCAGCCGATGTTGTGCGGCTCGGCGTTTCGTAATAAAGGCGTGCAGCGCATGCTGGACGCGGTGATCGAACTGATGCCCTCGCCGCTCGACGTACCGCCGATGGCCGGCCACGACGAGGATGACCATATCGTGGTGCGCCGCGCCGACGATGAAGAAAAATTCTCGGCGCTGGCGTTCAAACTGATGACCGATCCGTTCGTCGGCCAGCTGACGTTTGTGCGTGTCTACTCCGGCGTGCTGGCGAAAGGCAGCAGCGTCTACAACCCGGTAAAAGGCAAGAAAGAGCGCATCGGCCGCATCGTGCAGATGCACGCCAACGACCGTAAGGACGTCGACGAACTGCACGCCGGCGATATCGCCGCCTGCGTCGGCCTGAAGGACGTCACCACCGGCGATACGCTGTGCGATCCCGACGCGATTATCACGCTCGAGCGCATGGTGTTCCCGGAGCCGGTGATCGCCCAGGCGATCGAGCCGAAAACCAAGGCCGACCAGGAGAAAATGGGCATCGCCCTGCAGCGTCTCTCCTCCGAGGATCCGTCGTTCCGCGTGCGTACCGATGAGGAGTCCGGCCAGACCATTATCTACGGCATGGGCGAACTGCATCTGGAGATTATCGTCGACCGCATGCGGCGCGAATTTGGCGTAGACACCAACACCGGCAAGCCGCAAGTGTCATACCGCGAAACCATCCGCAGCAAAGTGAGCGATGTGGAAGGCAAATTCGTGCGCCAGTCCGGCGGTAAGGGGCAGTACGGTCACGTGGTGCTGACGGTCGAACCGAACGAGGCCGGTAAAGGCTTTGAGTTTTTCGATGAGATCAAGGGCGGTGTGGTGCCGGGGGAATATATCCCGGCGGTGAAAAAAGGCATCCAGGAAGCGCTGAACAACGGCATTCTGGCCGGGTTCCCGGTGGTGGACGTCAAGGTGCATCTGACCTTCGGCTCTTACCACGACGTCGACTCCTCGGAACAGGCGTTCCGCATGGCGGCGATCTTCGGCTTCAAAGAGGCCTGCCGTCAGGCGAATCCGGTGATCCTGGAGCCGATTATGAAGGTGGAAATAGAAACGCCGGAAGAGTATGCCGGCAGCGTGATGGGCGATCTGTCATCCCGCCGCGGCCAGCTGCAGGGGATGGAGGATATCGCCGGCGGCGGCGGCAAAGAGATCCACGCCAAGGTGCCGCTGTCCGAGATGTTCGGCTACTCCACCACCCTGCGCTCGATGACCCAGGGACGCGCCACCTTTACCATGGAGTTCAGCCACTACGCGGAAGCGCCGCGCAGCGTGGCCGATGAGATCATCAGCCAGCGCGCCCGGTAAGTTCCCTCCCGCCTGCCGCCGTCGGCGGCAGGCATTACGCCTTGCTGTCCACCGAGACCACCACCGGCTCCGGCCGGATGCGCATGGCGTAAATCACCCCAATCATCAGACAGGCGATGCCGGCGCAGGTCAGCAGCGGCGGCCAGCTCTGGCGCAGCATAAAGGTATAGGCCAGCCCGGCCAGAATTTCGAACACGATCAGCGGCCCGACCAGCACCGTCGGCAAACGTTGGCTGGCTTCGTTCCAGCACAGCGTGCCGATCCACGAACAGAAAAGCCCGAGCGCAATCATCAACGAGACAAACACCCAGGGCCTGGGGCCGAACGGCAAAGCGAACTCGGGCTGCGTCAGCGCCAGCTGGCCGCACACCAGCAGATAGCCGACCAACGACAGCGGCAGCGTCGCCACCCCCATCGCCGTCGCCCAGGTGGCCGGCCGCAGCTGCGGATGCTCGCGCAGCCAGCGCGCATTGCGCAGCGGATACCAGGTCCAGCAGATCACCGCCAGCAGCGCCAGCGCCAGACCGCTGACGTAACGCCAAAGGTCCACCGGCACCGTACTGCCGCGCAGTTCGGCAACGTTAACCAGCACCAGCCCCAGGGCAATCAGCAGCAGCGCCGGCGTCAGCCGACGCCAGGAGAGCCGCCCTTCATGACGGCCGTAACACAGGTTGGCGGTGACCGACATCACCACCGGCAGGGTGCCGATAATCATGGTGGAGATCGGCGCACCGGTGCGCTGAATAGCGCTGGCCAGGCACAGGTAATACAGCAGGTTACCGATAGCGGTAAACTTCAGCGCCTCCAGCCAGTCCCGCCGCCGCAGCTTTTTCAGCCGCTGGCGATCGAGCCAGGCCAGCGGCAGCGCAATCAGGCCGAACGCCAGATAGCGGCCGGTGGACTGCAGCGCGGCGGGATAATCCGGCACGATCAGCGGCCCGACGAAAATCAGCCCCCACAGCAGCCCGGCAGAAAGCGCAAACATAATCCCTAAAAACATGGTGACTCCATAAAAAGAGCCAGAGCGTAGCAACGCTCTGGCAGTGTGCGAACCGGTAACGGCCGCCAATCTAACGCAATCGGGCCGGGTTGGCTTGTAGCAAATTGCTGTTTTAGCGCTTATCAGGCGGGAAATACCTGTTTTTGATAGCCGCTGGGGGTGACGCCGTAACGCGCGGCGAAGGCGTGCGTCAGATGCGACTGATCGCTCAGCCCCACCGCCGTCGCAACCTGCGCCGCCGGCAGCCCCTGCGTCAGCAGCTGTTTGGCGCGATACAGGCGGATCGCCATCAGCATCTGGTGCGGCGTCACGTGGAACTCCGCCTTGAATTTACGCTGAAAGTGAAACGGGCTGAGCATCACCAGCGCTGCCAGCTGCGCCAACGTTACCGGTTGGGCATAGTTGTCCCACAGATATTCCCGCACCCGCGCAAAACGGTGGGCGGTTTCCGAGCAGGCTGGCCGCGCGCCGCGCGCATGGGGACGAAAAATATCGACAATATCCAGCAGCAGGCCGTCCTGCGCCAGCGGATCCTCCGCCTGCCACAGCGCGCTCAGCGTGGCGGTGATGCGCTGCGCCGCCAGCGGATCGTGGCGTACCGCCTCGTTGAACCATAGGGTCTCTTCACCGCTGATTTGCGCCAGCGTTGCCGGTTCCAGATAGATCATGCGGTAGTGCCAGCCGCCGTCGCTGGCGGATTCGCCGGTGTGCAGTTCATCGGGGTTCATCAGCACCAGCGAACCGGGCGCCGCCAGGTGCTGCGCCCCCCGGTAGCGAAAACGCTCCGCGCCCTGCACCACGGTGCCGATGCCAAAGGCGTCATGGGTATGGGGCGCAAAGGCGTAGCGCTCGATGTAGGCATGATAAAGCTCTACGCCGGCATGCTGCGACAGATGACGAAAGCGGGCATGGTCTTTTTTATCGGGGAATCTGTCGGGTACGCCTTGCACGTCAGAGCATCCTGTTGGCTACAATTCAGTAGCGAAGCATAGTTGAAAATTGCCTGGCTTTTGAGTGGTACGTTCACATCTTGTGCGTTGCCGGGACGAAAATCCACGCCGGGCTAGAATTCGCCGGGCGAACATGCCACCCTAGACGACTGGTCTAATCCCACCGAAGGAACCCATGATGAAAATTCTAATGGTGCTCACATCACATGACCAACTGGGCGACAGCGGCAAAAAAACCGGCTTCTGGCTGGAAGAGTTCGCCGCGCCCTATTATATCTTCAAGGATGCCGGCGTGCAGCTGGTGCTGGCCTCGCCGGCCGGCGGCCAGCCGCCGCTGGATCCGAAAAGTAACGAAGAGGATGCGCAAACCGCCGACACCCGCCGTTTTGTCAACGACGCGCCGGCGGTAGCGGCGCTCTCCTCCACCCGGAAGCTGGCGCAGATCGTACCGCAGGAATTTGATGCGGTGTTCTATCCGGGGGGCCACGGGCCATTGTGGGATTTGGCCGAAGACCACCACTCGATCGCGCTGATCCAGGAAACGCTGGCGCACGGCAAGCCGGTTGCCGCCGTGTGCCACGCGCCGGGCGTGCTGCGCCACGTCAAAGACTCCCGCGGCCAGCCGTGGGTGAAAGGCAAGTCCGTCACCGGTTTCAGCAACAGCGAAGAGGACGCGGTCGGTCTGACCGACATCGTCCCGTTCCTGGTTGAAGACGTGCTGAAACAGAACGGCGGCCGCTATAGCAAAGGCGAGGACTGGGCATCGTACGTGATCACCGACGACCTGTTGGTGACCGGCCAGAACCCTGCCTCATCGGCGGCCGCCGCCAAAGCGCTGCTGGCGCTGTTGAATCAGAAGTAAGACATGAAAAGAGGCCTTATGTACCCAAATACGCAATTATTTATTGATGGTGAATGGCGCGACGCCGTCTCCGGTAAAACCCTGAACGTCACCAACCCGGCCACCGATGCCGTTATCGGCCAGGTAGCGCACGCCGGCGAAGCCGATCTGGAGCTGGCGCTGGCCGCCACCGAACGCGGTTTCAAACTGTGGCGTGAAACTTCCGCCCACCGCCGCGCCGCCATTATGCGTCAGGCGGCGGTGCTGCTGCGCGAGCGCGCCGGGGACATCGCCAAAGTGATGACTGAAGAACAAGGTAAGCCGGTGGCGCAGGCGAAAGTCGAGATCCTCGGCGCCGCCGACGTGGTCGACTGGTTCGCCGGCGAAGCCAGCCGCACTTACGGCCAGATTATTCCGTCGCGCCAGCAGGACGTGCAGCAGCAGACGCTGAAGCTGCCGGTCGGCCCGGTGGCCGCCTTCACGCCGTGGAACTTCCCGATTAACCAGATCGTGCGCAAACTGTCCGCCGCGCTGGCGGCCGGCTGCTCCATCATCGTGAAAGGCCCGGAAGAGACGCCGGCCTCACCGGCCGCGCTGATTCAGGCCTTCGTCGACGCCGGCATTCCGGCCGGCGTGATCGGTCTGGTGTACGGCACGCCGGCGGAGATCTCCGAATACCTGATCCCGCACCCGACCATCCGCAAAATTTCCTTCACCGGCTCCACCCGGGTGGGCAAGCATCTGGCGGCGCTGGCCGGCCAGCATATGAAAAAAGCCACCATGGAGCTGGGCGGTCACGCGCCGGTGCTGATTTTTGACGATGCCGACCTGGACGCCGCGGCGAAAGAGCTGGCGGCTGCCAAGTTCCGCAACGCCGGACAGGTGTGCATCGCCCCGACCCGCTTCCTGATCCAACAGGGTGTTTACGACGCCTTTGTCGAGAAATTTACCGCCGAGGTGAATAAACTGGTGGTGGGCAACGGCCTGGAGGACGGCGTCACCATGGGGCCGATGGTGCTGGGCCGCAGCGTCGACGCGATTGAAGCCTTTGTTGAAGACGCCATCGCCGCCGGCGCCAAACTCACCACCGGCGGTCAGCGTCTGGCCGGCAACGGCAACTTCTTTGCGCCGACCGTGCTGCGCGACGTGCCGTTGAGCGCGCGCGCCATGTCGGAAGAGCCGTTTGGCCCGGTGGCGCTGCTGCGTCCGTTCAAGGATTATGACGAAGCCATCGCCGAAGCCAACCGCCTGCCTTACGGCCTGGCGGCCTATGCCTACAGCCGCAACATCGCCACCGTCAACGCGCTGGGCCGCGACGTGGAAAGCGGTATGCTGACCATCAACCATATCGGTTTCGGCCTGCCAGAAACGCCGTTCGGCGGCGTGAAAGACTCCGGCCACGGCACCGAAGGCGGCAGCGAAGCGATCGAAGCCTATCTGGAAACCCGCTTCGTCACCGTCGCCGGCCGTTAATCCGTCGACGTTGGTTACCCAACAGCCGGTTAGCGATCGCTAACCGGCTTTTTTTATTCCCGTCATCCCTGCCGCTGCATAAAACGCCGGCGCCACGGCAGCAGCAGCCACAGCGCCAGACCGGCGGTGATAAAGTCCAGCGCAATCGCGCAGCCGAACACCAGATGCCAGCCGCCGGTGTATTGATACATCAGCGCCGCCAGCGGCCCGCCGAGAATCGAACCAATGCCCTGCGACATGTACAGCCAGCCGTAATTGGCGGTGGCATGCCGGCTGCCGAAGGTATCCGTCAGCGTTGACGGAAACAGCGAGAAGATCTCGCCCCAACCGAAAAACACCACGCCGGACAGCAACACAAACAGCAAGGCGTTATCCCGCGACAGCAGCCACAGCGTCATCGCGCCCCCTTCCAGGGCAAACGCGATAAACATGGTTTTTTCCCGGCCGTAGCGGTCGGAAATAAAGCCGAACAGCGGCCGCGTCAGGCCGTTGGTAAAGCGGTCCAGCGTTAACGCCAGCGGCAGCGCCGCCATACCGAGCACCACCACGTCGGCAATGCCGAAGTCACGGGCGAATATCGCCATTTGCGAGGTCACCATCAGCCCGGAGGTCGACATCATCGCCATCATGGCGAACATCAGCCAAAACAGCGGCTCGCGCAGCATCTCGCCGGAACGGTACTGGCGCGACGACTGCGCCACAAAGCGGCTGGCCGGCGCCGTGGCCTCCTCCGGCGGCGCTTTCAGGCCCTGGCTGGCCAGCAGCCCGACCAGTGAGAAAATAGCGCCGAACAGCCACAGCGTATGCTCAAGACCGTAAACCGCCAGGCTGTTCGCCACCGGAAAAGTGGTCAGGATAGCGCCCATGCCGTAACCGGCGGCCACCGCCCCGGCGGCAAAGCCGCGCTGCTGCGGGAACCAGCGCACCATCAGCCCGACCACGCCGACGTAAACAATGCCGGTGCCCAACCCACCCAGGCAGCCATAGGCCAGGTACAGCCCGGTCAGGTTGGCGACCTGGGAGGCCAACACCCAGCTCAGTCCCGACAGCAGCGTGCCGATGGCGATCAGGCGGCGCGGGCCGAAGCGGTCAATCAGTTTGCCCTGAAACGGCGAGAAAAAGGTCTGCAGGATAATCAGCAGTGAAAACGTCACCTGCAGTTCCGCCAGGCCGACGCCCATTTTCTCCGCCAGCGGACGGGTTAATAATGTCCAGACATATTGCGGGCTGGATATTGATGCCATACAGACCAGCCCAAGAAATAACTGAATCCATTTGGTGCGTGCGCTGACAACGACGGGAAGGTTAAGCGTGGTCATATTTCCTCCGGCAAAAGGCCATACGCCCTATTTGGCGCAGGCAACGATGCGTTATATTGAATAAGCGTGCTTCCGGAGGTATGCATCAGGCATGCCACTATCAATAAGTTATTATTAAACAGTGGGTAACAGCAGGTGCGCGCTGTTTTATTACGGCATAAATTCACTGCGGGCGTGCAGCGGGAGTTATTTTAGTGCAGCCAGGTCGCGCTTATTTGCCATTAATGAAAAATATCACTATGTCTATTAATTTAATTTATTACATCTTCACATGATCAATAAACGCCCTGAGCTTCGGCGCCAAATATTTTCTGCTGGGGAAATAAAGATAGAAGCCGGGGAAAGTCGGTAGCCATTCATCCAGCAGCGTCACCAGTTCACCACGTGCGAGGTATGGCTGAAAGGTCTCCTCCATGCCAAAGCTGATGCCGCCGCCTGCGCAGGCGGTGCGCACCATCACGCCCATATCGTTCGTGGTGAGCTGAGGATTGACGGCCACATCAAAATCGCGCCCCTGCTCGGCAAACTCCCAGCGATAGGGAGAGGCGCCAGGCTCTTTGCGCCAGCCGATGCAGCGGTGATGAATCAGCTCATGCGGATGCTGCGGCGTGCCGTTCCGCGCCAGATACGCCGGCGAGGCGACTGCAATCTGACGCTGCATGGCCGACACCGGCACCGCGACCATATCCTGTTCGATAATCTCGCCGAGCCGCACGCCGGCGTCATAACCCTGCGCCACAATATCGAACTCATCATCGGTAATGGTGATATCCAGCTCTACCTGCGGGTAGGCGGTGATAAAGCTCGCCAACAGATCGCCGCCGATCATACGTTCGGCAATGGAGGAGATCGCCAGCCGCAGCAGGCCGCGCGGTTCCGCCGCCCGTTCCACCATCTCCCTGACCGCCCCGTTAAGCTGCATGATGGCGGGCGCGGTCTCCGCGTACAGCCGTTCCCCCGCCTCGGTCAGTCTGATGCTGCGCGTGGTGCGCTGCATCAGCGAGATATTGAGGCGAGCCTCCAGACGGCGCAGCGTCTGGCTGACTGCCGATCGCGTTACGCCCAGCCGTTCCGCCGCCAGGCGAAAATTACGCGTTTGCGCCACGATGACAAACACCTCAAGCGCGTTTTTATCAAGCATCATTGGTTAGCTACCGTCACCAGTCTGTAAAGCAGTCAGCGGATTATCTTTATAGTCCGGCCAACGTAAGATTGCCAACGTTAATCAGACAGGAGAAAAACCATGACGCAGAAAGTGATCTTGATTACCGGCGCCTCCAGCGGCATTGGCGCGGGCATCGCCCGGGAGCTGGCCGCTGGCGGCGCCCTGCTGCTGCTCGGTGCGCGTCGTGAGGCGCGTTTGGCCGCCCTGGCCGATGAGCTGCGCTTCAGCGGCGCGGAGGTGGCGGTTCAGGCGCTCGACGTAACCCGCCGCGACTCGGTGCAGCGCTTTATCGACCGCGCGCTGCAGCAATGGGGCCGCATCGATGTGATGATCAATAACGCCGGCGTGATGCCGCTGTCACCGATGGCCTCGCTCAAGGTGGAGGAATGGGAGCAAATGGTCGACGTAAACATCAAGGGCGTACTGTACGGGATTGCGGCGGTATTACCGCCGATGCTGGCGCGCGAGTCGGGACATATCATCAATATTGCCTCGATCGGTGCGCTGTCGGTGTCGCCGACCGCGGCAGTTTACTGCGCCACCAAATTCGCGGTACGGGCGATTTCCGAAGGGTTACGCCAGGAGAACCGCCAGCTGCGGGTCACCTGCGTGCACCCCGGCGTAGTGGAAAGTGAACTGGCCGATAGCATCACCGACCCCACCGCCGCTGAAGCGATGAAAAGCTACCGCGCCATCGCCCTGCAGCCGGACGCTATCGGCCGTGCGGTGCGTTACGCCATTGAGCAGCCGGAGGATGTCGATGTGAATGAGATCGTAGTCAGACCGACGCGCACGCAGTAGCCAACAGCCGGCCCGCGCTGCATGCCGGTGCGGGCCGCACCATTCTTCCGTTTGCGCCATATCACGAAACCCGACCTTCATCCGGCGTCCGGCCGCTTCTGCTGCTACTTTCTTTAGGCCGAACGCTGCACCGCCCTGCAGGCTGCCGTCCGGCAAGGAAAAACCTAATAAGAATCTACCCTACAAGGAATCATTATGCAGACCCGTCTGTTCAAAATCCTGACGCTCAGCGCCGCCATCATGGCGGCAAGCACCCCGCTGCTGGCAGCGGAACTCAACGCCGGCGCCGTCGCCGCGCCGGATGAATACGGCGCCAAGGTGGCGGCGCAGATCCTGAAGGCCGGCGGCAATGCGGTCGACGCCGCGGTGGCCACCGCGTTTACCCTGGCGGTGACCTATCCGGAGGCCGGCAATATCGGCGGCGGCGGATTTATGACGCTGTATGTCGACGGCAAACCCTACTTCCTCGACTACCGTGAAACTGCGCCGCAGGCTGCCAGCAAAGGCATGTACCTGAATGAAAAAGGCGAAGTGATTGAGAACCTCAGCCTGATCGGCAGCAAGGCCGCCGGCGTGCCGGGCACGGTGCTCGGGCTGTGGGAGGCGCATAAAAAATTCGGCAAGCTGCCGTGGGCCGAGCTGCTGACGCCGGCCATCGGCTATGCGCAACAGGGCTTTAAGGTCGCCGGTCAGCAGTATCAGTACCGTGAAGACGCCAATAAGCTGTTTGCCGGCAAAACCAACTTTGGCGACTACTTCGGCAAGATGCAGCCGGGCGTGGTGTTTAAACAGCCGGAGCTGGCGAAGACACTGGCCCGCATCGCCGACAAGGGCGCGACGGACTTCTACCAGGGTGAGACCGCCGCCCTGCTGCTCAAGCAGATGCAACAGGACGGCGGGCTGATCAGCGCGCAGGATCTGCAGAACTACCGGGTTAAATGGCGCGAGCCGATGCAGATCAGCTGGCGCGGCAATACCCTGTATACCGCCCCGCTGCCCAGCTCCGGCGGTATCGCGCTGGCGCAGCTGCTGGGCATCAAGGAAGATCGCGCGGCGGATTTTCGCGGCGTAACGCTGAACTCGGCGCGCTATATCCACCTGTTGGCGGAAATTGAGAAACGGGTATTTGCCGACCGCGCCGACTATCTGGGCGATCCGGACTTCAGCCAGGTGCCGGTAGAGAAGCTGACCGCCGCCGACTACCTGCAGAAGCGCGCGGCGGAGGTTAATCCGCAGGCGATCTCCGCCACCGAGAAAGTGCGGCCGGGCCTAGAGAGCCACCAGACCACCCACTTCTCCATCGTGGATGCCGACGGCAACGCGGTCAGCAACACCTATACCCTGAACTGGGACTTCGGCAGCGGCGTGGTGGTCAAGGGCGCCGGCTTCCTGCTGAATGATGAGATGGACGACTTCAGCGCCAAGCCCGGCGTCGCCAATGCGTTTGGCGTGGTCGGCAGCAACGCCAACGCCATCGAACCGGGTAAACGCATGCTCTCCTCGATGAGCCCGACCATTGTCACCCGCGACGGCAACGTGACACTGGTGATCGGCACGCCGGGCGGCTCGCGGATCTTCACCTCAATCTTCCAGGTGCTGAATAATATTTATGACTACCACCTGCCGCTGCAGCAGGCGGTGGCGGCGCAGCGGGTGCACCATCAGCTGCTGCCGAAAGACACCATCTACTTCGACGGCTTCGCGCCGTTAACCGGCGACGTGGCCGCACAGCTGAAGAAGATGGGCTATACGCTGGAAGATCAGGGTTGGAATATGGGGGATATTCAGGTGATTCGGGTCAATAACGCGACGCCGGAAACCGCCTCGGATCCGCGCGGACGCGGCACCGGCCTGGTGGTCGCCAGGTAAACAGGTAAAGACACAGCCCGGCTGCGGCCGGGCTGGTGCAATTACGCTTTATTCAGTTTGGCATTGACGGCCGCCGCGATGGTTTCATAGCGCTGCCGCATTTCCTGCGCCTCAAGATGGTTGTCATACAGCGCCTGATAACGCTCGGCGCAATAAATCAGCACGATGGGCAGCAGGCTGCACAGGTAAAACGGCACAAAACTCTGCGGCAGCTTCAGCATCTGGAACAGCAGACAAATCGCCACGCTCCACAGCGCCACCGCTATCAGCCAAATAACCAGCCGCCACGGGCGCGCCAGCCTGGCGGTCAGCGCCCAGGGGGCGCAGGGCGCGAAGTCCGCCGCGATATTGCCGATCAGCATATCGCCCAGGATCACATAGCGGCGCGGACGGATGGCAAAGAAGAACATAAACAGCATCACTATCGTCAACAGAATCATAAACGCGACGATAAACGCCGGATTGCCGTAGCCGGCCGCCAGGCTGAACTCGGCCTTGCGGCCGATAGGCAGCACCAGCGCGAAGTTGACCAACAGCCCGAGCAGCAGATCCTCCGCCAGACAGGCGGGTAAACGCCGCGGCCGCGACGCATAGTTTGCTTTGTCTTTATGAATCATCATCGCCTGCCGGATTAAGAAGGGAACGGAACGATCCAGCTGCCAGAGCATCACCGCCGGCAACAGCACCACGCCCAGCAGACCGATCAGCGGATAGCGGTACTGCGGCCCGCACAGCCACGCCGCCAGGCTCAGCAGCACCACCACGGTGAGCGTCAGCAGCGAGGCGGCCAGCGGCTGATAAAACAGCCGGGACGCGCCGCCCAGCGACAGGTGCTCGATACGCCGCGCAATTTCCTCCGGCGTTTCATACACCCGCATGGTAAAGACCGTATAAACCCAGTAGCCGCGACCGTCGCGCATCATGCTCCAGACGATCGACAGGCTAATCGCTCCCAGCCCGGCCACCATCTCCCACAGGCTGATATCGATCACATTGCGCAGCAGCGATGAGGTCAGCAGCGCGGAGACCAACACGACAGGAATGCGCGCTGCCCGCAGGTAGCGCGTGCTGAAGGTATCAAAATTCGGGATCATCCGCGTTACCCTGCCTGCTGCTGCACGTCGCGCTGCAGCTGATAGTAATGTTGAATATCATGCCCGCTGTCGGCGGCGTAGTGCTCATGCAGCAGATGGCTCAGCGTTTTTTTATTGCTGATCTCCAGAAAACGGCGGTAGCCCATGCCTGACCACAGATCCATGCTGTCGCGCCAGCGCACGGTATCGGTCAGGTGATGCGCCAGGTTTTCCTTAATCTGCGCAATGGCGTACTCCGCCCGGCCGCTGCGGTTCATGATGACCGGGCAGCTCGGCGAGGAGAACGGCAGCGCCGCCAGCGCTTCGCGCATCTGCGCCACCCCTTCCGCCATCAGCGGCGTATGCCAGGCGCCGTTCACCGCCAGCTTGATGGTGCTCACGCCCTGACGCGCCAGCTGGCCGATCAGCGTTTTCAACGCCGCCACATCACCGCCGACCACCTGCTGCTGCCGGCCGTTATCGCAGCAGACATTCAGCCGATCGCTGAGCTGCATCTCGTCGATCAGCTGCCGCAGCGCCGCATACTCGAGCGGTTTCACCACATACATCGCCCCTTTGCGCTGCTCCGCCAACTGCTGCATGATGGCGGCACGCCGGCTGACGGCGCGGAACAGGGTTTCCAGATCCATGACCCCGGCCGCGTACAGCGCGCTGTATTCACCGGCGCTATGGCCGGCATAGCCGCTTTCCAGCGGCGCCTGACGCTCGCGCAGCAGCGTCAGCATCGCCGTGTTGACCGTGGTGACCGCCAGCTGCTGATACAGCGTTTTGGTCAGCCGCATCATCGGCCCTTTCTGGCACAGCTTACGCACGTCGATACCGGAGATATCGCTGGCGCAGTCCCACACCGCGCGGGTGCCCGGCGACACATCGCACACATCGCCGCCCATACCGACCATCGGCGACCCCTGCCCCGGAAAGAGCACCATCCAACCCTCGGCCAACGTAGGCGCCATACAACGATTACCAACTGATTCGCATACCTGCATACAAGTTCCCTTTTTCGCCAAAGATGCCAAATTCGCTGTCTCTGCGGCCAAAACTGGCGATGGCGCCAGCGTACAATTCAATATTGTTTTTCATCGGCGCGCGGAGATGCACATTCAGTACCGTGCTGTAATCGATCAGATTGGCCATGCTCGACACGGACCAATCGATCTCCCCGACCCGTTCCTTGTTGGTACGGGTGTAAAGCGTCAGATAATGTTTGCCGAACAGATTGCCGCTGCGGCTGACGTTGGTGTTTTCCGCCGCCATCAGGCGTGAATACTGCTGGAAACTGTCGCGTACCACCGGCAGCCAGAACGGATCCAGTATGTTGGCGTAGCCGCCGTTGACAAACTTGATGGTGTCGGTGTTGTTGCGCCATTCACTGCGGCTGTAGCCCTGACTTTGGCCATAATATTCCACGCCGAACTCCGTCTGTTCGGCGGTGGTGTAGCGCAGCCCGACGCCGATCTCCCCTTCGACGCCCTTGCCGTTGATCCGGTAGGCCTCCTCGCGGTAGATCAGGTCTTCACGCATGCCGCGCGCGTAGCGGCTGTCCAGGTGCCGCCAGGTTTCCCCGTGGGATAGCGACCCCTCGATGCTGAAAATCAGGCTATCGCTCAGGTTGCCGCTGGTGCCCAGCGCCAGCGTTTTTTGCTGGCCCGCCAGCAGCGATATCGTCGGGTTGAACTTATTCAGCCCGGTCGAGGTGTAGCTGGCGTAGTAGCGCTCGCTGCCGTTGGTGCGCAACAGCGCATCCCATTCCGACGCGGCTTCGCGCCGCTGCGGAAAGCGCCTCAGCCGCGGCAGCACCGCCAGCGTATAGGTACCCTCTTTGCGGTACAGCGTGCCGCCTGCGCCGTAGCTGCCTTCATCGTACAATCCGCGCCAGCTGTCGCCGGTGGCGTATACCCGCGCGGTGCGCAACCCACCGCTGACGTTGCGCAGCACGTCCAGTGGCGAGCGTGAGAACAGATAGCCGCTGGTATGGCGCAGTTTGCCCAGATCGAGATACAGGTTATCGCGCAGCGTCAGGCTGGCCACCAGTTCATTGAGGATCGCCACCCCCTGCTGCCGTTTATCCTCCAGATCGCCGGGAGTACGCGCCTGCTGCGTATAGGCGCCGCTGGCCTGCCCCTTGACGCTCAGCGTGTCGCCGAGGGTGCAGCGCGCCACCGACGTCAGATACAGGTTGGCGATGGCGTTGTTGCGAAACGCCGGATCGTCAAACTTCCATAGCGATCCGGACGTCAGCGCCCCCACGCCCTCCACGCCGGCGAAACCGCGCTGCAGCCGGCACTCCGCCGCCGCCCAGGCGTTGCCGCCGCAGGCCAGCAGCATCAGCCCCGCCAGCGGCAGCCGGTTGACGCGGATCATCCGTTCAGTCTCATCAGATACTCTTTCTGGAAATTACTCTCCGGCAGCGATTCCAGCACCAGATTGCTGTATTGCATGGTGGTGTAATTGTCCTTGCGCAGCGCGTCCTCCACCACGATGGTGCCCGGCCGCATGCGCCCCAACGCCTGCTGATAATCGCGGTAATAAGAGCGTTTGATCAGCACGCCGTCCGCCGACAGGAAGTCCGCCCGGCTGGGGTTGCCGCTCTCCTTCTCCACCCAGTAATCGATCGCCGGATAGGTGACGTAAGGCCAGCGGCGCTTCAGCGTCAGCTTGTAGCAGACTTTGTCGCCGCAGGCCTCTTCGCCGACCAGCGTGGAGATGTAGGAGTAGTCAAAGTCCGCCGCCACCACGTCGCCGTTGGAAACCTGTCCCATCAGCCGCTGCTGACGCGATATCGGGATCGGCCGCCGCAGATCGGGGGCGTAATACCACATTTTGTCCAGGTCGGAGAGCAGCGCCTTGCCGCGATCGCGCGCCGGCGACACAAAGCGCACCAGCGCGCGCGCGTCGCCTTTCTCATAGCGTTCCGACGGTTTATAAAAACGCATCGAAATATCCAGCACCTGCTGGTTCTCGGTAATATCGCGCCCGCCGCGGTGCTCGGTCAGCGTCAGGGTATAGCGGAACGGCTGCTCCGGCGCCCTGACCCGGTCGGCATGGCGGATAATGTCGCGCGCGCGCTGGTCTTCCTGCGTCAGTTTCTCCAGCTCGGCGCGATCCAGCGACTTCGGCAGCGACTCGTCGGCCCACGCGCCCAGCGAGGTGGCGCAGAGCAGCCAGCCGGCAATCATTGAGATTCTCATGGCCTGTTCTTCCGTAAATAGGGGTTAAGCTTCCAGCGACATGCCCAGATCCGCCGTCAACGTAGTGCCGCGTATGGCGCTGGAACGGTCGGAAATCAGGAACGACACGATATCCGCCACTTCCTGCGGCTCCAGCAGCCAGCGGCGCGGCGAGTGCTCGTAACGGTCATGCAGCGACGGCCACAAATCTTTCAGGAACTGCGCCATATCGGTGTTGACCATGCCGGCGCACACGCCGTTGACGCGGATATTGCGCGGATACAGCTCCACTTCGAGGTAGCGCACCAGGTTCTCCAGCGCCGATTTGGCGATGCCGAGCGGGTATTTCGGCAACACCCGCTGGCTGCCCATGCTGGAGATGGCGCAGATCGTGCCGCCGTCGCTCATCAGCGGCGCCACTTCCTGCACGCAGGCGGTATTGCCGATCAGGTTGGTGTTGAACAACAGCTTCCAGTCGCTGCGCGTCATCTCCATAAAGCCTTTGAACGGCGCGGCGGCGGCGTTCAGCACCAGGTGGTCGATGCGCTCCACGCCGTCCGCCCGCAGATTTTTGATCATCGCCTGAATATCGCGCGTCTCACCGATATCGGCCTTCGCCAGCCGCACCTTGACGCGGGTTTCCGCCGCCTGAAAGCGCTGCAGGCCGGCGGCGCTTTTGCCCTGATCCTTGCGGTAGTTGAGGATCAGGTCATAGCCTTCCGCCGCCAGCGTTTCCGCCACGGCCATGCCGATGCCGCGCCCGGCGCCGGTAATCAGTACGGTTTGTCCTTTGGTCATTGATGTTCTCCCTGAGTGTTAAACGAAACGGAACGCTTCTGCGATCACCAGTTTTGAGGCGCGACGCGCCGGAATAATGGAAGCAATCAACGCGGTCACCAGCGGCAAGGCGCAGGAGAACCAGAACAGATTGATGTCCTGATCCCACATGACAAAGGCCAGATAGCCCTGGGTGTAGCCCGGTGACGGCGGCATCGGGATGCCGTTGATATTGATGATGGAGGCGATCAGAATGCCGAAGCTGACGCTCAGCACCGAGCCGATAATGCCGATAATGATGCCTTCCAGAACGAACAGGCGGCCGATATAGGATTGGCTCAGCCCCAGCGCCCGCAGCGTGGCGATCTCACGCGTGCGCTCCACCACGTTCATCATCAGGGTGTTGCCGATCATAAACACCACGATCACGCTGACGATAGATTTGATAAACAGGAAGATGCCTTCAAACAGGTTCACCACCTGGTGGTAGAACACCGCCAGATCGTCCCAGGAGCGCGCCTCCAGCGGCAGCTGCCGCTGTTCGATCAGCCGGTTGATCTGCGCCAGCACCGCCGGCGTCTGTTCGGTGTCCTGCAGCATAATGATGATTTTGCTGACGTCGCTGGTCTGCAGCAGGCGCTGCGCGGTTTTCAGCGGCAGTTTGATCGCCGTGTCGTCATACTCTTTAATGCCGGACTGGAACACGCCGCGCACCTGGGAGGACATGGCGTTCTGCCCGCCCTGCGGGTTAACTACCAGCATATCCACCCAATCGCTGTAGCCGGCCGACAGCGTGTTGGCGATGCCGGAGCCGACGGTGATGTCCTGCTGTTCGACGCGCGACAGATCGCTGCCGGAGACAATGCGGTCCAGCGAGCCCAGCACCAGCGAGGTTTCCGGCTCAATGCCCACGCCGGTAAAGAAGGTCGAGGTGCCGGTATCGTACTGGGAAATAATGCCGGAAAACGCCAGCTGCCCGGTGACGGTGGCGATCTGCGGCGCAATCTGCGCATCCGCCAGCAGCAGCTGCTTCACCTCGTCATAGTTTTTAATGGTGTACTGCAGCGAGTTGTTGGCGCCGCCGGTGAGATAGCCCTTCTCATACAGCTGAATATGGCCGATGTTGGTGCGGATGGTTTGCTCCCGCAGCGCCCAGAACGAGTAGTCGACGAAGCCGCCGAAAATAAACACCGCCACGCCGCCCAGGGTGATGGCCAGCAGCGTCACGCCGGAGCGCCGGCGCTGGCGGAACAGGTTGAGGAAGGTGTAGCGGATATCGGTCGGTTTACGCAACGCGGTGACGATCACCACCAACAGCGCGTACACGATAATGATATTGGAGATCCAGAACAGGATATTCATCATAACGCAGCCTCCGCCAGCGGCTGGATCACCAGCTTCAGCTCAGCCGGCGACCACGCCGGCGCCGGCTGCTTGCGCAGCGCCAGCAGGCGCTGCCCCTCGTCACCCTGCTCGCCCAGCGCCGTCCAGGCCGCGGCGGCCTGCTCCTGCTGCCGGCAGGTTTCCAGCGCGCGCGCCGCCATCAGCGTCACCATTGGCCGCAGCGCCGCCGGCAGCGCTGCGCTCTGCTGCAGATAGCCGGTATCTTTTACCGCCACCACGCAGCGGCCGTTGTCGGCCGGTACAAAAGCGTCCATCCGCGCCCGCAGAAAGCGCAGACGCCAGTTGTCTTCATCAGTTTCCGCCGCCTCGTCAATATAGAAAAAGCCCAGCTTGGAGGCCTCGGCGGCGCGCAGGTAGTTCTTTTTGTTTAAAAAATCCGTGGCGATAAACAGCTGACCGTAGCCATAGAACATCTTGCCGACGCTGTAGTCCGGATGCTGTTCAAACTGCGCCTTCAGGCTGGCGGTCGCGCGGTTCAGCTCGGCGATCGGCGCCTGGGCGCTCACCGTCAGTATCGCCTGCAGCCGCTCGTTCCCCGGCGCTGCCCGCTCATCGGCGACGGCCGGGGCGCTGACGCCGGCGGCCAATAACATTGTTACACCGTAACGCTTAAGCATTGAGAAAGTCATTGTTCAGCTCTCCGTCCTTGATTTCCAACACGCGTCTGGCCTGATCGCGCAGCTGCAGCGAGTGGGTCGAAATCACAAAGGTGGTTTTCAGTTGCTGGTTCATCGTCAGCAGCAGGTCGACAATCTCCTGCCCGGTGCGGGTATCCAGGTTACCGGTCGGTTCGTCGGCGACGATCAGCCGCGGCCGCTTGACCAGCGCGCGGGCAATGGCCACCCGCTGCTGCTGGCCGCCGGACAGCTCGCCGGGCTGGCGGCGATAGTGGTCAATCAGCCCCACCTTCTCGATCATGTCCATCACCTGGTCCTGCGCCACGCGGCGGCTGAAGCCGTTGAGCATCAGCGGGTAATAAACGTTGTCGAACACGCTCAGCACCGGCAGCAGATTGAAGAACTGAAAGACAAAGCCGATGGCGTCGGCGCGCAGGCGCGCGGTCTGCTTATCGTTGAGCGTCGCCAGATCGTTGCCCAGCAGATAAACGTGGCCGCCGGTCGGGTAGTCAATGCCGGCCATCAGGTTCAGCAGCGTACTTTTGCCGCTGCCGGACGGCCCGCACAGCGCGATAAACTCGCCGTCGTGAATCTCGGTGCTGATATCTGCCAGCGCGGTGATGGCGCCGGGGCCTTTACCGAAGCGTTTGCTGGCCTGTTGCAGGGACACCACCGGCAAGGGTTG
Organism: Serratia rubidaea; assembly: GCF_016026735.1. Taxonomy (NCBI): domain Bacteria; kingdom Pseudomonadati; phylum Pseudomonadota; class Gammaproteobacteria; order Enterobacterales; family Yersiniaceae; genus Serratia; species Serratia rubidaea. The sequence goes on along the minus strand of NZ_CP065640.1, from coordinate 3,919,460 downwards.
CGCAGCCTGTATCGTCATAATCCTTTTTCCTGAACGTTGGGCGGTAAATGGGAGGCCTCCGGCACCAGCCGCAGGCGATAGTCGGCGGAAATTTCGTACGCCAGATAGCCGTCCCGGTTGACCCAGGTGCGGTGATTGGCGTCCCGCCGTTGGCCGCTGCTGACGATCTGGCACAACCCCGGCGTCGCAACGCCGTCGCCGGGCAGCGTCAGCTCGCCGACGCCGACGTAATGGCTCTCGGTCTGCACCACCGCGCCGTCAATCGGCATCAGCATCCGGTGGCTGCTGCGCGTCCCCGCCTGCTGCGGCGCACAGGGTTTAGGAAAACGCAGGGCGAACAGCGGGAAATCAAACGTCGCTTTGGCCACCGTCAGCGTCTCCGGCGGTTGCTGGTCGCGGCGCACCGTCAGCGTCAGCGCCTGCGCGCCGGGTTGCCAGCCGCCGCTGACCTGGCGCGTCCTGCCGTCGTTATCTTCCTCAATCCGGTAGCTGAACCCGCCGTCGACGCCGTAGCGCACCTCATCGCGGTAGCGGTACTGGTGCGAACTCAGCAGCACCCGCCAGCGGAACTGAATGCTGGCCTGCTGCAGATAGCTCTTGCTGTCCGGCTGCCAGCGCTGGCTGACGCGGTACTCCCCGATCGGCGTATCGCCGCGCAGCGGCAGAATGTGGTACACCGCCTGATAGTCGGGCCGCGGCGCGGCCGAAAGCGGCGCGGCGGCGAGCAGCAGCAATAACGCGCCTCTCTTCACGGCATCGCCTCCGTCAGCCAGTTCTCCAGCAGCCAGGCGCCGCCCTGTCCATCCAGCACGCTCAGCAGCGTATGGCCGGGCGACGACGGGAACTGCTGCAGATAGCGCCAGAACAGCGCGGGGTTCATGCAGCCGCTGTCGCCGTACAGCTCATTCAGCGCCTGATGGCCCAGCGCGGCGGGCAGGCGCTCGAACGCCCGCTGCTGCAGCTGGCGCAGCGCGCCGGCCGGCGGCGTAACGCCCAGCACCTGGCGGGTATTGGCGCCGCAGTGCTGCAGCCAGCCGTCCGCCAGACAGCGCGCGGCCTGACCCGCAGCGTCCGGCAGCCGCAGGTAGCGGCTGAGGTGCAGCCAGGGGCCGCCCGGGGCGGTTTTTTTCAGGATCAGGCAGCCGACCCGCTCCACGCTGGCCTGGCTGTTGCCTTGCGCGCCGCCGCGCGGGCGGGCGTAACGCTGCATCTCCGAAAAGACCAGCACCGGGATGCTGCGGAAGTGGCCGCAGATAATCACGTTGTCGCTGAGGTCGCTGTTCAACATGTCCTGCGCGATCAGCAGCGCGCTCATCAGGCCGTTGCGCTCGCCGCGCAGCTTGCCGCTGAAGCCGTTGATGCCGTAGTCGCGCACGATATTTTTCGGCAGGATGTCGACGCTCAGCGCATCGCGCCAACTGTTTACCTCTTCAAAGGTGGTGGTTTCCCCCCAGGAATCGACGTACAGCAAGGCGTTACGCTCATGGCGCAGCTGAAACTCGCCCTTGGCGCCCAGTTGCGCCACCGCCTGATGGCAGGCGTCCCCCAGGCCGTTCAGCCAGTCGCGGTAGTTGGCTTTACGCAGCGCCTCGGCGGGCTGTACCGCGTCGTCAATACCGAAACGGCGCAGCAGCCACTGGCCGCTGCCGGCCCTGGCGTTGGCTTTCTTATACTGGGCCGCTTCCCAGACGTTGAACCAGGTGGGTTGAAAACGCTGCAGCAGCGTACCCGGCTCCAGCAGGGAGAAACCGGCCAGACGGACGGCCGCCGCCGGTATATGACGTTCAGACGAATTACTCATCGATGCCCTCCCGGCAGTCTGAAAGCACCATGGCGATCACCGATCCGTCCAGCCCGATGCCGGACTTGAGCAGGTGCGGCGTGCGCAGCGGCAGCGGCGGCGCATCCATATGTACGCGGATCGCCAGGGCCGCGTCGACCGGGTGGCGGCCGGTGGCGGCCAGCAGACGCCGCTGCAGCAGCGCATCCGCCGCCAGCATAAAATCCAGCACGCCGCTGCAGGTGGCGACATAACCCGCCTGCCCCTTGTAGCTGACCACCGGAATGCCGTTTCTGCCCCAGACCTTCTGCAGCGCCATCGCTTCGGCCTTGTCGCCGGCGACGGTGCCGTTGGCGTGCGGCAGCGCACAGGCGATATCCTGCGGCGTCAGGCCGGCCGCCTGCAGCGCGCCGTCGATGGTTTGCGCAATGGTGCGGAAATCGGCGGTAAAGGCGCCGCCGCGGCCGCCGCTGCTCTGGCGGCACACTGAACTGCTGATGGCGATCGCCGGGGTGACGCCGCGCCGCCGGGCGTGCTCTTCGCTTTCAATCACCAACGCCACCGCGCCGTCGGCCAGCAGTACGCTGTTGTCCTGATTATTGAACGGCTGCGACTGACCATTGCCGAGCATGTCCTGCCCGCCCATAAACACCACGTCCTGCAGCACGATCTTCAGCCAGCCGGCCACCAGCGCCACGTCGGTCTGGCCGGCGGCGATGCCGGCCTGCGCCAGATGCAGCGCCGTCAGCGAGGAGTTGCTGGCGCTGTACACCGAGGTCGGCGGCCAGTCGAGGCGATAGGTCTCGACAAAGCGGCGCGCCAGCGCGTCCTGCGCGTAGCTGTCGGCATGCAGCTGTTTGATCGCCGGGAAAAACAGCAGATCCTCCGCATCGTTGCGATCCTGATAGCCGGCAAAGTCGGCGATATTCGGCCGCATGCCGTTGCCGGCCAGGAATACCCGCACGCGCGGCCCCTGCAGCGCGGACGCCGACAGGCCAGCCATCGTCAGCGCCTCATCAATCACCGGCTGCAATTGCTGCCACGGCGCGGCGTCGGCGCGCGCCGCCCGCGCCGTATGCGGGTTATTGCCCAGACGCAGGTTCTGCCAGTCGTCGTCGTTGTCAAACCAGGGCGCGCTCGTCGCGCAGCGTCCGGCGGCAATCGCCTCAATCAGCGTCGGAACATCCGCCGCCAGCGGACTGCACTGCCCCCAGCCGCTGGCTATCACCCGCTGTTTCACGCTGTCTTCCTCAGCACCACGGCGTAGTGGTTGCCGCCTTCAGTAGCGCCGATCACCAGCGCCGTATTCACCGCCTGCTGCAGCGGCGCGGTCACGAAATGGAAATCTTCGGCGCAGAACTCCTGCGTATACGGGATCGGCAGGATCTCACCGCGCTGCATAATCTCGCTGACCACCGCGATATTGAGCAGGCCAATGCTTGATTCGACCAGACCGAACCAGCCGTTATAGTTGACCAGCGGCACCCTGCGGCGCGCCTCACCAAGGCTGCGGCGCAGCGCATCGATCTCCACCGCGTTGCGCAGCGGCGTGCCGTCGCTGGTGCCGCACACCAGGTCTAGTTGATGCGGTTCGAGCCCCGCTTCCTGCAGCGCCTGTCCGATGGCGCGCGACAGCGAGGCAGACCGGGCCACAACATCATGGGGTTCAAAGAAGCTGCCGTCGTTGTCTTTGCCGTAGCCGATGATTTCGGCGTGAATATGCGCCCCGCGCGCCTGAGCATGGTGCAAATCTTCCAGGAGCAGCATCGCCGCCCCTTCACCCGGGATGTAGCCTTGTGCATGATTGCTGTACACCTGAAAAGCCGCCGGATCGCAGGTCAGCTGCAGATCGCCGCTGAGCGCCTGCAGATACACCGCGAAGGTGCTCATGTTTTCATCCGCGCCGCCGACGATTACCTGCGGCTGCAGCGCCTGGCGCACCAGCTCGTAACCATAGGTCAGCGCCCCTAATCCGGCGTTGATGCCGGTCGCCAGCGAGGTGTTATACCCCTTGATGCCCTCGGAGATGGAGCAGAAGGTGGAGATGGCGTTCATCAGCGAGCCGGGGAATTCCGAGGTCCGCACCTTGGTCGGGTCCGGGAACAGGCTCTGCAGATAGCGGTCCACCGTCGCCTGCGGGCCTTTGGACATGCCGAGGATCATCCCCAGCGTCTGGCCGTCGCGCTTGATTTTGCGCCCGGCATCATTCATCGCCTGCGTCAGCGCCAGCAGCGCAAAGGTGCTGATCAGGTTGGCCTTGCGCGGGTCGAAGCGGCGCAGCGTCTTACGCGGGTCCAGATCGGTGATCTGGTGTACGCCGGTCGCCTTGTCCAGTTCGCTGTCAATGTCCATGCCGGCGAAGCGCTGGTTGAGGAAGGCGCGGGATTCGCTGTTCTTGTTGACCGCCCCCAGCATCTGCCGGAACTCTTCGCGCGTGCTCTCATCCAGCTGCAGCTGCGTCAGGCCGTCCGGCGTCTGCTGTTGCCACATGCGCTGCAGCATCGCCTGCAGCGTGTGGCCGGCGGCGCTGACCGCGCCCATCCCGGTGATCGCCACGCGCTTCGCCGCGTACACGCTCGTCGGGCTCTGCTCCGGCTTCACGCTGGCGATAACGCAGCAGTTGTTGCCGCCGAAGGCGTAGTTGTTTTTCATAAACAGCCTGACGTCGCCGTCCTGGAACTCGTTGGGCACATAGTTGAGGTCGCAGTTGGGACGCGGCGTGGTGAAATTGAGCGTCGGCAGGATTTTGTTTTCCGGCAGCGTCAGGAAGCAGGCGATCAGCTCAATGATGCCGGCGGAACCGATATTGTGGCCGACATAGGCCTTGGTGGAGCTGACCGGAATGTCCATGATGTTGGGAAACACTTTCTTCATCGCCAGCGTTTCACAGCGGTCGTTGGCCTCGGTGCCGGTGCCGTGCGCGTTGATATAGCCGATATCTTCCGGCGTCAGCGCCGCATTCTGCAGCGCGTGGCGCATCACCTGCACCGCGCCCTCGCCGCGCGGATCCGGCGCGGTTTCATGGTAGGCGTCGCAGGAGGTGGCGTACGACACCATCTCACCGTAGATGGTCGCGCCGCGCGCCACCGCGTGCTCATACTCTTCCAGCAGCAGCGCGCCGGCGCCTTCGCCGATCGACATGCCCGGCGAGCCGGAGAACGGGCTGGACGGCGTGCGTTTCATCGCGTGCAGCGCATAGAAGCCGGCGAAGGTCGGCAGATAGATAGGTTCGGTGCCCACCACCAGCGCGGTGCTGTTTTTGCCGTTCTGGATCAGGTCATAGCCGATGCCCATGGCGTTGGTGCTGGCGGTACAGGCGGTGGCGACCAGCTCAAAGCCGCCCTTCAGCCCCAGCAGCGAAGAGACAATCGCGCTGCACGAGGCGAAACTGCCGGAAATGATGGCCTTCTGCAGTGAAAATGCCTCCATCCGCTGCTCAATCAGCGGGATAAAGGCTTCGGTGCCGGCCGAGGAGACGCCGATGATCAACGCCGTTCTGTCACGCAGCGCGCCCGCCGGCAGTTTCCCCTGCTCCAGCGCCTCATGGCCCACTTTATAAGCCCACAGCGCGGCGTTATCCAGCGAGGCGACCATCTCGTCGGACAGCCCCGGCCAGCTCAGCGGCTGCAGCACTTCCGAGGCGTTGGCGTCTTCAAACCACTCCAGGTATTTTTTGCTCGGTTTAATACCGCAGGTTTTATCGAACAGCGCCTGTTTGAATTCAGGCACGTTGGTGGCGATGGAGGAGAGATGCCCCATCCCGGTGATCACCACCCGTTTGCGAGTAACAGTCATAATGTCTTCCGTGTCATGTCTTCCGTGTCGGCAAACCCGAATTGAGGGTGACGCGCCCGTGACGGGCGCGTCGTGAGCGTCAGGCCTGCGGCGGCTTGTCGGCCGACGCCTGCTCTGCCTGCTCCTGCGCGGCTTTTTCCGCCGCTTCCTGCTCTTCCTTGATGCGCTGCCATTCAAACTGCTGCAGCAGATCGCGCGGACGCGTGCTGTCGACGTAGCTGTGCTCCGACGGGTTGATCAGGAAGCTGTAGTTGCGGGCAAACGGCACCGCAGCGGTGTTTACCGTCACCAGCGCGTCGCCGCACTGCACCTGATAGCAGTCGATATCCGCCCAGGCCCAGGCGTTGTGCAGCATCAGACGGCCCAGACAGGCGTCCAGATCGGCGGAGTAGTCGCAGACGATCACTTCACCGATGCACTCGCCGTTCAGCAGCACTTTATCGCCGCGCTGCGGCATCGGCTCGCTGCGGCCGGCGATGGTCATGCCGACGGCGCGCTGGGCGACGCCCTGTTCAACGCGCTCGCCGACGGCCTCCTGGCCGGTAAACTGATCTTTGTCGTAACGCACCGTCCACTGCATCTGCAGCTCGATCGGGCAGCGGCTGTAGTCGTTGAACAGCCCCGGCTCCCAGCACGGGTTCTCCAGACGGGCCAGGCGCTGATAGTCCAGACCGCCGGTGCGCAGGTCGAACTTCTCGCCGGCTTCCAGCAGCTGCTGCCAGACGTCGGCCAGTTCATCGCGCGGCCCCATCAGCTTGTAGGAGAACTCGCCGTGTTTGCCGCTGCGCAGCAGGATCAGTTCGTCAACGTGCATATGTTCCTGGAACGGCAGGCCGATCACGTCCATTCCGTACAGTTCCGCCAGCAGCTCCCAGGCGTACGGCCCTTCGAGGTGCAGCGTGCCCCAGTCCGGCGTCAGCGGCTCAATGGCCTCGATTTCATCGAACTCTTCCTCGTTGCCCGCCAGCTGGTCGCGCAGCAGCTGGCACAGGGCTTCGCCGCTCATCCACTCGGAAATCAGCAGGAAACGCTCATCATCGCAGGCGATGTACAGATCGCTGACGATCATGCCGTCCCGATCGAGGATCAGACTGTACATCGCCTGTTCGTCGCGGATGGAGGAAACGTCGCCGGCCACCACCTGGTTGAGCAGCGCCCAGGCGCTGTCGCCGCTGACGCTGGCGATGCCGAAGTGCGAGTAGTCGACCAGTAGAATGTTTTTGCGCAGCGCCTGATGCTCCGCCGCAGCGTCGAAGTAGCGCAGCGGGACGGCCACGCCGTTGCGTTCGCCCATGATGGCGCCATTTTGCTGATGAATATCGCTCAGTTTCATGCCTTCTCCGCCTCTTCTGCTGCCTTTTCTGCCGCCATTTCGCCCTGTTTGGCGATCACAAACGACGCCAGGGTATTCACACTGCGCATATAGGAAGGGTCGTCGCCCTCCTTCACCCGGATATTGAAGGTTTCATCGAGCAGTACGATCACCTCGGTGGCGTCCACCGAATCCAGCTTCAGCCCGCTGCCGAACAGCGGCGTATCGTCATCGATCTGTTGTACGTTCTGGTACAGGTTGAGACGTTCGATCAGCCCCGCCTTGATTTTTTCCAGTACCTGTTGTCGTTGTTCAATTACGGCGTTTAGCCCGGTGTTACTCATGGTGTTGCTTCCCCACGGTTAATTAATCTGGATGCCCTTGGCTTCCGCAATGCTGCGGTCGATGCGGAAATTGACGATGCGGCCGGCGCAGGCGATATGACGCCCGACGCGGGCTTCCACTTCGTAATGGTGGAAGCCGTTGGGATCGGCGAACGCCAGCTTGCTGTGCACTTCAATGGTGTCGCCCGGGTTGACCACATGGCGGTATTTGACGTCCTGCGACGCCAGAAAACCGATGATGCGGTGGCGCTCGGCCATCACCCGTTCGACCCCCTCGGCGTTGGCCAGCGAGCGCGCCACCTCATCGAACTTCTTCAGCGGCGTTGCGGTTTCCCGCTCATGGCGCTGGCAGTAATCGCACAGCAGGCTGAAATATTCGCTGGCCTGGCCGAAAATCTCAGCGATCAGCACGCCCGGCATCACCGGGTTATCCGGGAAGTGGCCTGGAATATAGGGTTCATTAAAGGTGACGTGCTTGATCACGGTGATCGAGCCTTTCTCGCCGGGGGTAAAATCCACGATGCGATCGACCATGAAGATCGGTGCGCGCCAGGCGCCCATCCGTAGCAGCACCGAAGGGGTAACCAGACTTTTGTTATAGTTAGCCATGCGACTTTCCTGTCAATTAACGCATAATCAGGCCGCCATCGGCGATCAGGGTCTGACCGACGATGTAGCTGGATGCGTCCGAGCTCAAAAACGCCACCACGTTGGCAATCTCGTCCACATGACCAAGACGCTTGAGTGGAATGGCGGACATCACGTTGCGCACAATCTGGCGCGGAACTTTCTTCACCATGCGCGATTCGATCATCCCCGGCGCCACCGCGTTCACGCGCACCCCTTTGCTGGCCATCTCGGCGGCCAGCGTGCGGGTAAAGCCGACGATGCCGGCCTTGGCCGCGCTGTAGTTGGTCTGGCCAAAGCTGGAGGTGACGCCGGATACCGACGAAATATTGACGATCGCCGCCTGACGCGCGAGGCGCAGCAGGCGCATACACTGCTTGGTCATATTAAAGGTGCCGTACAGGTTGACCTTGATGACCTGATCGAACTCCTCAAAGCTCAGGGCGCTGAATAAATTATCTTTATAAATACCGGCATTATTAATTAATACATGAATAGAACCGGCTTCAGCATCCAGCGTATTCACCAACTCATCGACGGATTGAATATCCGACACATTGCACTGGTGAATATTTAACGCCTGGCCCTGCGGGTGTTTGGCCTTTAATTTTTCCAGACCGCTAACGTCGTTATGGTAAATTGCATACACCGTTGCGCCCTGTTCAAGATATTTCTTGCATATAGCCAGACCAATATCTCCACTTGCGCCGGTAACCAGCACATTTTTCCCGTTTAAATCAGGATATATCGCCATAAATAATCCTTTATATTAACACGTCAACTAAATGCCGCCGCGGCAATAGCATGCGTACGGCAATGTGAAATACTCAGCGTAGATTGCGCCAGGCCGCGCGCTTTCATCAGGCGGGCAAACTCACCGGAGAAGAAATAAAAGGGCCGGCCTAATTCATCGTGGCGCACTTCAATGTCATGGAAGGCAATACCAAGGCGGAAGCCGGTGCCCAGCGCCTTCACCGCGGCCTCCTTGGCCGCCCAAAAGCCCGCAACGCGCTCGCAGTTGTGCGTAATGTCGCCCAGCTCACGCCGTTCATCATCGGTTAAAAGGCGGTGCAGTAATTTATCTCCGCTGCGCGTTATTGCCGTTGCGACACGATCTATATCTATAATATCGACACCAAGATTCACTCTGACTTTATCCTTAGTCATTAAATCCAAAAAATTATTGCCCGACGAATGCGGACAATATTTAACGGTAGGAATGAAGAATATCCATTCCTGAAGGCTGAGTGCGATTTTCATTGAGTAAATACGGCGGGATTCCATCCGCGTCTGATGGAGAATGTTAGCGCATGTTATTTCAAACAATCAACAAAGCACCAAATAAAAAGAGCTGACCATATCAAATTGGAGCTTTAACCTGAATTTCAAATTAAAATCAAAACATAAATGTTAAATAAAAATAAAATACAACATAAAAAACCATAAAAATAATTTTATGTGACATTTCATGCCTTGAGAATCTTCCTTGCGCGTTAAAAACCTCCTACGTCGGCAGGAATATTTTTTGATAATGAGTGAGAAATTACCCAGAAATTGATTATAAATATAAAAACCAGCCAATAATTCGGCTGGCTTAATGTTTTATTGCAGCGAATAAATAATAAAGCCACACTCACGCCATCCCTGATGCCGGATGGCGTGACGCGCGGTGAACCTTACTTCGCCAGCTGGGTGGAGTAGTTGGCCGGCACCCAGCGATAGCCGTTGCCCTCACGCTGCACGTGCCCCAGCCCCGGGAAGGAAATATGCGCGGCGGCAACCCAGAAGCCCTCTTTCGCCGCCTGCGCCAGGATGCGTTCGCGCGTGGATATCGCCTGCCGCCGGTCGACGTCAAAGTGAATCGCCACCTGCGGCTCCGGCATCTGCACCGCTTTGGCATGGATAATATCGCCCCACAGCACCAGCGTCTGCCCTTCGCTCTCCACGCGGTAGGTAACGCTGCCCGGCGTATGGCCGTAGGCCGCCTGCGCCTGAATGCCCAGCGGCAGCCGCGCCGGAGCGCTGAAGGTTTTCAACTTGCCGGCGGCGATCAGCGGGTTAAGCGCATCGGCGGATTCTTTAAAGGTGTGTCGCTGGCTCTCTTCCACCTTGCTTTGGTTGGCATCGTTCAGCCAGAAGTCCGGATCGCGCTTATCGACATAGACATCCGCATTGGGGAACGTCGGTTTGCCCTGCTGTGACACGCCGCCGGAGTGGTCGCCGTGCACGTGCGTCAGCAGCACCGCATTGATGCTGTCAGCCGGGTAGCCCGCCGCACGCAGGTTTTCCAGCAGGTGGCCGCCATTATTGCCAAACAGCTGGCCGGCGCCGGTATCCACCAGCACCCGCTGCTTGCCGTCGTCAATCACGAAGGTGTTGAGCGAGGTTTCCGCCTGCGGCGTCATTGCATCTTCCGCCATACGGCGCTGCAGCGTTTCCTTGTCAATCGGCACCAGCAGCTGATCGAGCGGAATGGTCACCGTACCGTCAGACACTGCGGTAACCGTCAGTTTGCCCAGCGTCATGCGGTAATACCCCGGCGCCTGCCGTGTGGTATCAGCGGCCTGCGCCGCAGCGGTGGTCATCAACAGGCCGGCGGCCAGCACTAAATGTCGTTTCATAGCTTCCCCATATGATATTTAACGTCGTCTTTAACGCTGGCAGAGATTATTGTATTGTCCAATAACATCATTCAAATTGATTGGGCTGATTGTGAACATCAGAGAAAATGATTTTAATCGTATCGATCTGAATTTACTGACGGTATTGCTGGTGCTGTACCGTGAACGCAGCGTGACGCGCGCGGCGCAAAAGCTGTTTCTGGGGCAGCCGGCGGTCAGCGGCGCACTGGCGCGCCTGCGTGAGATGTTTAACGATCCGCTGTTTGTCCGTTCGGCCAAAGGCATGGAGCCGACGCCGCGCGCCGTGTCGCTGGTGGCGGAGCTGGCGCCGCTGATGGAAAATATGCAGCAGGTGCTGTTTCAGCAGCCGGAGTTCTCTCCCGCCCGCGCCCGGCAAACCTTTCGCCTGGGCGTGACCGACTGGGTGGAGAGCTGGCTGATCCCGCCGCTGTATCAGTTTCTGCGCCGCCACGCCCCCGGCGTCCGTCTGCAGGTGACGGCGACCGATCCGTTTCAGGATGCCGCGCTGCTGATGCGCGACGAGATCGATTTGGCGATTTCGGTCGCGGTTGACGCACCGCACGCGGTGGTGCGCCAGGTGCTGACCACCATGGGTTACCAGACTTTCTGGCACCCGCAGCAACAGCAGCCGTCGACGCCGCTGACGCTGGAGGCCTATACCCGCGCCGACCATCTGCTGGTTTCCTACCTCGGCGCCGACAGCAGCCAGATCGATCGTCAGCTGGCCACGCTGGGTAAACGCCGCCGGGTGGTTTACACCACGCCGCACTTTGCCACGCTGCCGCTGCTGCTGCAGCGCAGTGCGGCCTTCGCCACCGTGCCCGCGGGGCTGGAGACAAACTGGCGACAGCATTACGGGCTGTGCGCCAGCCCGCCGCCGCTGGAGATCGCGCCGTTTGAGGTGGCGATGCTGTGGCACCGCCGTCGCGACCGCGAACCGGCGCTGCTGTGGCTGCGTCAGACGGTGAACACGCTGCTGGCGGAGGCCGGCCGCCGCGGCTGATAGCGTAAACAGACGGCGATTTTGCCCCGTTTTCCCCTCTTTGCTTTCCTTACGCGCGCATTACAGTGACCGTTGGTGTTGTAGCAAGTCTTACACAAGGTCTTTCTGAGCGTGACGAAACCTTTTTTACGCAGCGGCAGTCTGGATAGGCTGGTCGCGCTGGGGGAAAATGGCCAGCCCATTTATGCCCAGGCGCAGTCAATCCGCGAGGCGCTGCGCCTCAAACAGCAGCCGGCGATCGCAGATTGTCTGGCGATTCCGCAATTAAACGCCCAACAAGATCGCATCGATTGGTATGCGCCGTTCAGCGGCCAGGTGCGCCCGTGGTCCGCGGCCGACGATAATCAACGACGTGCGGCGCTGACGCAGCTGGACGCCTGCCTGACTGACGTTGAAGCGCTCAGCCGGCAGGCGGTGGCCGCGCCGCAGGCGGCCCTGCAGCGCTTCGGCGCCTTACTGCGCTACCTGCTGCGCTTTCCCGATATGCAGCACGTCTATCTGGTTGACGGCAAACCGGTGCTGACCTTCTGGGGGTTCAGCCATGCCGAGCAACGCAGCGACGACGATCCGTTCGCCTGCCTGCGCCCGGACGACGCCCCGCCGCCCGCCGTAGCGGCTCCCGCTGCCGCCACCGCACCCGACATGCCGGCTGCAGCGCCGATGGTTCCGCCCCAGCCGCGCGCCGCCGGCCGACGCCGGCTGCTGCTGCCGGCTATCGCCGTGGTGATGGCGACGCTGGCCTCGCTGGGCTGGCACTGGCGGCAGTCTACCCCCGCCGACACGCAGGCCGCCGCGCCCGTACCTGCGCCTGCGCCAGTGCGTCCGGCCGCGCCGCCGGCGCTCAAACCCCTGCCGCCGTTGCCGCTGGACAAGGCGACGCTGCTGCCTCCCCCCGCGCCGGTTACCGCGCCCGTCGCGCCGCCGGATGAGGGCAACGCGCTGATCATGCCAGCGGCGGCGGTGAAAGCCGGCTCTACCCGCTTTCTTAACGGGCAGTGGCGCGCCATGGCGGACGTCAAAACGCCGCTCACCGGCAGACTGCCCAGCCTGCTTTACCGGCTGCACAACGGCACAGGCAGCGTCACGCTCCGCCAGGCGGATAACGTGCGCTGTCAGGTCAATGTCGAAACCGGGCTGATGCCGTCCGGCAAGCTGGTGATCAACAGCCGCAGCAAAGCGCGCTGCAGCGACGGCTCCCGCTATCAGATGCCGGAAATCGTCTGTCTGCCGCAGGAAGAACGCCCCGCCGCATGTAGCGGCCGCTACGGCCCCGACACGCTTTATCCCATGACGATCACGCGCGAGAAAAAATAATGCTGGCGACGCTTCCCCATTACCCCGCTCAGGTTACGCTGGTGCAAAACAGCGGCGTACAGTTTCTGGACTTCGGCCTGCCGCCGGAGGAAACCACGCCGGCGCTGCCCGGCGCCTACGTGCGTAAAACCGCCAACGGCCCGCTGCTGCAGCTGCGCTTTGACCCAGCATCAGGCAAACATCTGTTGAACCATGACGACGGCGCGCCGCCGGAAACGGTGCGGCCGGAGCTGCGCCTGCCGTTCGAGCGTTCGCTGGCGCTGCTGGCGGAGCAGTGGCTGCCGCTGCCCTTTTTCCGTTTCAGTCAGGCGGGCGGATTTCTCAACGGCCCGGCAAACTGGGCGCGCATGCGTTTTACCCCGTTGACCCAGCCCGATGAGGACGGCTGCCTGTGGCGCATCACCCTGGCGTTTGATACCCAGCGGCAGGAGACGGATCCGCCGGCGCTGGCGCCGGACGCTAACGACGTCAGCGCCGGGCTGGCGTTCGCCCTGGCGCACCATAGCCGCGATCTCGATGAATTTCTCGATCAGACCTGGGTAGACGGCTGGCTGCGGGACGTGTTCCGCCAGCAGGCCGCGGCGCGTGAACGGCGCAGTGAAAACGCGCTGCATGGCGCGCTGAAGACGTTTGAATACCAGGCGCACTATCTGAACCTGCTGACGCTGCTGGGAGAGCGGCTGCGGCTGCCAACGATCCGCCTGATTGCCGACGGCCCGCAGGCGGCGCCGGTGCCGGTCGACCTGATCCTCGACGTCGGCAACTCCCACACCTGCGGCATAGTCGTCGAGCAGCATGCGCAAGAGCGCGACGGCCTGAAGCAGACCTGCGCGCTGCAACTGCGGGACTTCAGCCAGCCGCACCGGCTGCATCAGGCGCCGTTCGACAGCCGGCTGGAGTTTGCCCAGGCGTCGTTCGGGCCGGAGAATTACTCTTTCCAGAGCGGGCGCGAGCGGGCGTTCTGCTGGCCGTCGCTGGTGCGGGTCGGCGGCGAGGCCAGCCGGCTGGCGGCGCAGCGTCAGGGCGCCGAGGGCAGCACCGGCCTCTCCAGCCCGCGCCGCTACCTGTGGGACGAGCAACCTTATAGCCACGGCTGGCGCTTTAATCAGCCGCAGGAGCCGATGGCCGCCGCCGCGCCGCTGTCGTTGCTGCTGAACGATGAGGGGCAGCCGCTGTACACGCTGCCGCCGGCGCAGCGGCTGCCGGTCTTCAGCGCCCACTACAGCCGCAGCGCGCTGATGACCTTGATGCTGAGCGAGCTGCTGGCGCAGACGCTGATGCAGATCAACAGCGTGGCCCAGCGGCTGACCCAGCCGCACGGCAACGCGCCGCGGCGGCTGCGGCAGATTATCCTCACCCTGCCCGCCGCGATGCCGAAACCGGAGCGCGAACTGTTCCGCCGCCGCATGGGCGAAGCCGTCGTTCTGGTCTGGACGGCGCTCGGCTGGCAGGCCGACGACGCGCCGCCGCAGCCGGAGATCCAAATGGAGTGGGACGAGGCCACCTGCGGCCAGATGGTGTATCTGTACAACGAAACGCAGGTCAACTTCGCCGGCGACAGCAAAGCGTTTTTTGCCGCCATGGCGCGCCCGGATCGCCCCGCCGACCAGCGCGGCGCGGCGCTGCGCATCGCCTCCATTGATATCGGCGGCGGCACCAGCGATCTGTCGGTCACCCAGTTCTCGCTGGATGACGGCCTGGGACATAATGTAAAAATCATCCCGCAGCTGCTGTTCCGCGAAGGTTTCAAACTGGCGGGAGACGATATCCTGCTGGATGTGATCCAGCGCTATCTGCTGCCGGCGCTGCAGCAGACGTTGGAGCGGGCCGGCGTGGCGCACCCCGCCGCGCTGATGGACACGCTGTTCGGCAATCAGGGGCGGCTCGACGGCCTGTCGACGCGCCGCCAGCAAACGACGCTGCAGCTGTTTATGCCGCTCGGCCGGGCGATTCTGCAGGCCTACGAAGCGTACGATCCGCTGGACGCCGGCGCAGAGCTGGCGGCCACCTTTGGTGAGCTGCTGAGCCAGAGGCCGACCGACGGCGTACTGCACTTTATCAACGCGGAGGTTCAGCGCCAGCTTGGTTCTGACGCGCCGGCGTTCGACATTCTGCACACCCCGCTGCTGCTGCCGCTGCGCGATCTGCACGCGGCGTTTTTATCCGGACAGATCCGCATCGCCGCCTGCCTGCGCGCCCTTTGCGAAGTGGTGGCCCATTACGCCTGCGACGTGCTGTTGCTGACCGGCCGCCCCTGCCGGCTGCCGGGCGTACAGGCGCTGCTGCGCCACCTGCAGCCGCTGCCGGCGGGCCGCATGCTGTCGCTGGACGGCTATCACGCCAGTCAGTGGTATCCGTTTGCCCGCCACGGACGCATCGACACGCCGAAATCCACCGCGGCGGTCGGCGCCATGCTGTGCCTGCTGGCGCTGGACCTGCGCCTCGGCAGCTTTTACTTCAAGGCCGGCGATTTTCAGCCGTATTCCACCCTGCGCTACCTCGGCATGCTGGATGCCCGGCAGAGCCTCAGCGACGCTAACGTCTACTACCGCGATATCGATCTGGACCGCCGCGACTTCAGCCTGGATGCGCGCGCCTTTAGCCTGCGCGGCCCGCTGCGTCTGGGCTTCCGCCAACTGGATAATGAGCGCTGGCCCGCCTCGCCGCTGTATAGCCTGCAGATTGTCGATGCGCAGCTGGCGCGTCGGCTGGCCGGCAACGCGGTGCTGCAGGTGCAGCTGCAGGTCGCCGACGGCGAACGGTTCGAACTGGCGGCCGCCACGCTGGACGACGGCGAAACGGTGCCGCTGTCGCACCTGCAGCTGAGATTAAATACCCTGGCGGCCGGCGACGGCGCGGCAAACCATTACTGGATCGACAGCGGGAGCGTGTTTCAACCATGAATGCTATTTCTTTACCGGCACGCCGCCTGCAGGACGTTGCGCAACAGGCGCTCGACTGGCTGCAGGACGCGCGTCCTGATTCGGCGCGGCTGGCGGCGGAAGCGGAGAGTCTGGCGCTGCGCCTGCGCCGCTGCCGGCGCGACGCACGGCGGCTGGCCGCCGCCTTTGACGACCACTGCAGCCTGGGGATCTACGGCCATGCGCCGCAGGTAAAAACCGCGCTGCTGCGTCAGTTGGGCATAGCCCGGCTGCCCGTCGGGCAACCGGCGCTGACGCTGCGCTATCGCCGGACGCCGCAGCCGGCAACGCCCTGCCTGACGCTGCTGGAGGAGAGCGACCTCGCCGGGCTGCTGTTTTTCGCCGCCGGCGCGCTGCCGCCGGACCGCCAGCGGCTGGCGGCTGGCCTGTCCGCCCTGAGCCGTCAACCCGCTTCATCACCGTCGCCAAGCCTTGACGAAGACCGGCTGCTGACGCTGTGGGAGACTCTGAGCCATTACCAGCCGCAGATCGCCGACGATCCGTTCTGGCCAGCGGCGCTGACGCTGGCGCCGGGCCTGAGCATCGACCAGCGCACGACGCTGTTCGCCCCGCTGTGGGGGGAACGGCCGGCGTTCAGCGCGCTTTATCGCCGGCTGGCGCACCGGCTGCAGGATCTTGGCGGCCGCCGCTTTGCGCTGACGACGGACAGCGACGCGCTGAGCGCGGTGATCGACGGCTCAGCGGCGGAGTGGCTTAACGACGAAGATGCATGCTATACCGTACTGCAGCCGCTGTCGGGGGAACAGACGCCACAGCGCTGTTCGCAGGCGGAGCTGGCGCTGCTGGCGGCCGAGCTGACGCTGAGCACGCCGTCGGGCGACGACATCTTTAATCATCCCGTCGATCTGCTGGATATTCCCGGCGTCGACGCCGAATGTGAGCAGACGCTAACATCAATCCTGCTGTCTGCCAAACGCCGCTGGCTGTTGCACCGCAGCGGCGATTGCAGTCAGCCCGATCTGCTGCTGGTCAGCAGTGCGGCGGCCGAGCGACAGGCGGTATTACCGGCCGCTAAAGCGCTCGCCCGCTGGCAGCGCGTGCAGCAGGGCTGCCTGCCGGCCCCGGCGGACAAACCGGATGTTATCTGGCTGCTCACCGCACGCAGCGACGCCGCACAGGCGTATGAAGCCGCCGTACAGCGCCATATCGGCCTGCCGGGCGTCCACTGGGGCACGCTGCTGGCGCAGGATGCGCAAGACACCCGACGCATGCTGGATTACCTGACGACGGCGATCGATCGTCACGCCCGCCAGCGGCGGCTGGACGACCAGCGGCAGGCGCTGCTTGATATTCTGACGAAAACGGTGCTGGGCGACTGGCTGCCGACGGCGGACGGCGATGAACACCGGCAACAAGAGCAGATCGCCCGGCGTCTGCTGCAGACGCTGCAGGCGCGCACCGGGACGCACGGCGATCTGCTGCAACAACTGCTGCCGCCGCAGGAAGCGCTGCTGCATCTCTATCAGCAGCCGGCGCCGCTGGCCGGCGATCGGCCGCTCGGGATCGGCATCGAGCTGGATCTGCTGGCGCCCTTGGCCGCCGGCGGCGATAGCTCCCCGCCGGCGTCATCTTTTGCCGACGCTGTGCTGCGCCTGTGGCTGGCGCACCTGCGCCGTCTGGCGGATAACCGCGCGCTGCAACGGCAGCTGGATATCGACGGCCGCTGCCTGAACCTGCTGGCCGATACGCTGATTAACGCCGCCTGGCGGCTGGGCATCGACCGCCAGCTGCGCGACGCGCTGGCGACGGACAGCGGCAATGCACAGCGGCAAACCTCGCTGGCGCTCGGCGTGCTCGGCGACTTTGTCGCCTGGCTGGGCTTTCAGCAATGCCCGCCGCCTCAGCGCCCCGCCAGCCGCATCCATCAGGGACAGCCGATTTTTGTCTCCCCGCATGCATCGTCCGGCGATCCGGCGACGTCGCGCCTGACCCGGCTGGCAACCGCGCCGGTCAATAACGCCGCTTTCTATGTCTATGACTGGCTGGTGGGATTGCAGACGCTGGCGGAAGACAACGCCGGCCAGCGCGCGGCCGCCAGCCTGCCGACGCGGCAGCAGCAGCGTCTGGCGCACATTGTGGCGGCGCTGGATGATGACGGATTGACGGGGGAGTAACCGGCAGACGGTGAAGAAAAAGTCGTATCAATACAGGATATAAAGCAATATGGGGCCGCAGCCCCATAGCGGGAACGATCAGTAACGATCGACGCTGACAATCTGCTCCAGCGGCAGTTTGCCGATGCGCGGATAAGGCTGGCTGATGCCCTTGCCGATCGCCACCATCAGGGCGATCTGGTAATGATCCGGCTTATTGACGACCTTGCCGACCGCCTCAAAATCGAAGCCGTCCATCGGGCAGGAGTCATAGCCCTGCGCCTGGGCGGCCAGCATCAGCGTCTGGGCGAAAATGCCGCTGCTGCGCATGATTTCATCGCGCTGCACCTGCGGCTTGTCACGGTAATACTGGTCAATCGCCGGATAGATAAACTGCTGCACCGGCTCCGCCGCCTCGCCCCAGATGTTTTGCACCTGTGATTCCCAGCTGGACAGGTCGCCGCACAGCAGCACCAGCATGGAAGCATCGGTCACCTGCGCCTGATCCCAGGCCAGTTCGCGGATCGCCGCACGCTGAGCGGCATCTTCCACCAGCAGCGGACGCCAGTGCTGCAGGTTAAATGCGCTCGGCGCATTTTGCAGCGCGATATTCAGCAGCGCCTTTTTCTCATCCAGCGTCATCACATGCTGGCTGTCGAACTGTTTGGTCGCCCGGCGTTGGGCAATTGCGTCAAGCGTATTCATCCGTAACCTCATTGAATTTATATGTAACGTCGCTGCTATTCTCAGAATATTTCATCGCATGTCCAGCCCGCGCCGTGCCGGTGAGCACGTTTTGTCAGGTTCCCTGCCGCAGATAGGCGGCCATTTCGTCCTCCGGCACCATCCCGCCGCCGGTGGCCCACACCACGTGGCTGGCGTTTGCCATCTGCTGCTCACTCAAACCTTGCTGCGCCTGCCACTGCGGGTTAGCAACCACTCTCCACGGCCCCGGCATGCCGGCCAGCGCCGAAGGCTCCAGCCGGATCTGCTCATGCCGATCCAGCAGCGCCAGCAGCTGGTACATCTCCTCATCGCTCAGGGTATAAAAACCGTCCAGCAGGCGCTCCATCGCCCGGCCGACAAAGCCGGAAGGCCGCCCCACCGCCAGGCCGTCCGCCGCCGTCAGGTTATCGATGCCGATATCCTGCACTGCTATCGCGTCGTGCAGGCCGGTATGCACGCCCAACAGCATGCAGGGGGAATGGGTCGGTTCGGCGAACAGGCAGTGAACATGGTCGCCGAAGGCCAGCTTCAGGCCGAACGCGACGCCGCCCGGCCCGCCGCCCACGCCGCACGGCAGATAGACAAACAGCGGATGCTGCTCATCCACCACGATGCCCTGCCGCTCGCACTGCTGCTTCAGCCGGCCGCCGGCCACCGCGTAGCCGAGAAACAGCGTTTTTGAATTTTCATCGTCGATAAAGAAGCAGTGCGGATCCGCCGCCGCCTGCTGCCGCCCCTGCTCTACCGCCACGCCGTAATCTTCTGCATATTCGATGACGTTCCCCCCATTTTCCCGCAGCTTCTGCTTTTTCCAGCCGCGGGCGTCGGCGGACATATGCACGCTGACGTTAAAGCCCAGTTTGGCGCTGATAATGCCGATCGACAGCCCCAGATTGCCGGTCGAACCGACGGCGATGCGGTAGCGGCTGAAGAACGCGCGGAATTCGTCGGAAAACAGGCGCGCATAGTCATCTTCCGGCTGCAGCAGGCCGGCGCCCATCGCCAGCATTTCCGCGTGGGTCAGCACTTCATAAATACCGCCGCGCGCTTTGATTGAACCGGAGATCGGCAGATGGCTGTCTTTTTTCAGCCACAGCCGTCCCGTCAGAGCGCGGCCATAACGGTCGTTCAGCGCCTGCCGCATGGCGTCGATCGCCACCAGTTCCGATTCAATCACCCCGCCCGTCGCGCGGGTTTCCGGGAAGGCTGCGCTCAGATAGGGCGCAAAACGCGCCAGACGCTGCTCCGCCTGCGCCACGTCCTCGCGCCCCAGGCCGACAAACGGCAGTCCCTGCGCCAGCGTGGTGGCGCGCGGGTTAAACCAGGTGAGCGGTTCCAGAGCCTGCAGTCTGGCGACCAGCGGATAGTCGGCGATTAACGCGTTAAGTTGTTGCGGAGTCATGGCATCAGGCCTCTTGGGTGGGTAGGTCGACAGCATGCCATAAACCACGTGGAAACATCACTCAGACGATAAGCGCTTTATGCATCTATCACGTCGCCGGCCGTTTGATTTTTTTAGCGTCGGCAATCGCGTCCGCCAGCCGATTCAAAATATTATCCACGTCTTGTGCGCCGATAATCAGCGGCGGCAGGAAGCGTAATACCGCAGCGTGGCGGCCGCCGGTTTCCAACAGCATGCCGCGCTGGAAAGCCGCCTCTTTAATCCTGCGCGCCAGTTCGCCGTTACGCTGGCCGCCAAATTCGCCATGGGGATGGATGATTTCAACGCCTAACATCAGCCCGCGGCCGCGAATATCGCCGAACTCCGGGTGCAACGCGGCCAACGCATGCAGTCCCGCCGACAGTTTTTCCCCCATATTGCGCGCATGGTCATCCAGCCTATCGCGCTGCAGGATTTCCATGGTCTTTTCACCGGCCGCCATGGCGATCTGGTTGCCGCGGAAGGTGCCATCGTGGATCCCTTTGGGCCAGACATCCAACGCCTGGTCATACACAATCAACGACAGCGGGTAGCCGCCGCCGACGGCTTTTGACAAGATCAGCACGTCAGGAACAATACCCGCCTGCTGGAACGCAAACATGCTGCCCGTGCGGCACAGACCGGTCTGTACTTCATCAATAATCAGCGGAATTTGGTGCTGCTGCGTCAGTTCGCGTAACGCGCGCAGCCACTCTGCAGACGCCGGAATACAGCCGCCCTCGCCCTGTACGATTTCAACCAGTACGCCGGCCGGTTTGGCGACGCCGCTTTCCGGATCGTCGAGAAGATTTTTCAGGTAATCGATGGAGAGTTGGTCGGTCTCTTGACCGTCAGTACCGAAGGGACAGCGGTAGCGATACGGGAAAGGCGCAAAATGAATATGCTCGGCGCCGACGCCGGCATTCACTTTGGAAAACAGATTGCCCATCGCCGCCAACGCGCCCCGCGTCATGCCGTGATAGGCGCCGTGAAAAGCGACGATCGGCTGACGCTGGGTGGCAAAACGCACCAGTTTCATCGCCGCTTCAACGGCGTCTGCACCACAAGGGCTACAAAAATGAATTTTCGCGCGCTGGGCAAACGTCGGCGGCAAAAGATTAAACAGCCGGTTGATAAACTGATGTTTGGCCGGCGTGGTGAGATCCAGCACCTGCTGCACATGGCCGGAGGCAAGAAAATTCAGCAATGCCTGTTTAACCTCAGGATGGTTATGGCCTAATGACAGCGCCCCCGCACAAGACAGGCAGTCAATATACTTTTTGCCCGTATGATCCTGCAGCCAGATCCCTTCCCCTGATGTAAACAAGGTGGGAAAGGTTACCGCGTAATTCCGTGCGTTGGATTCCCTTTGCGTCACCGCTTCAAACTCATGCATAGTCTCTCCTGAAAATCAGATAAAATTAATTAACGATTAGAATCAATGAGATAAGACAAGCTCATACTGTACTAAGGAAAGAGAGATAAGCTTTGTTTATAAATCGCCAATAGTCAATTTATGCTAATGTTTGCCACTTGATTAAATATCGCCATTTTAATATTAAATATCGCGATAATTAAAAAGTAAGGAATAACACACCAGAACAAATAAAATAAGCAGAGGGATATATGAAATAAAAGAATGGGAGAGATAATTACAGATAAGGTTTTTTACTTAACAATATTCCGCTATCAATCAACAATCTGTCTGGAAAATAGTTTGCCCGTCACTCCGGGGGCGTTTTCCCTCCCCGCGGCGGAGAGGGAAAACGTCGTAGCTGCTTTACCCTTGATGATTAGCCGCCGCCTCCAGCGCGGCGATGTCGATTTTACCCATTTTCAGCATTGCTTCGGCCACGCGCTGCGCTCTGGCCCGATCGTCGCCGCGGATCAGCTCGCCCAGCCGTTTCGGCACCACCTGCCAGCTGATGCCCCAGCGGTCCTGCAGCCAGCCGCAGGGTTCGGTCTTGCCGCCTTCGCTGAGCGCCGCCCACAGGCGATCGACCTCAGCCTGATCGTCGCATTCGGCGGCAATCGCAAAGCGGTGGGTAAAGGGATCCATCGGGTGAGCCTCAAACGCCAGATAACGCTGGTCACCCAGGATAAAGCCGGCCATTTTGACGCTGCCCGCCGGGCCGGACGGTGAATCCGCGGGCAACGTTGAATGCCATTCCAGCTTCGAGCCGGGAAACAGCGCGATATAGCAGGTCAGCGCTTCTTCCATCTCTTGCGCAAACCACAGTTGCTGCCTGATGATGGCCATAGCGCCCTCCTTTACTCATCGAGCAGCGTGGAAAAACCGCCGAAAATCATCCGCGCACCGTCAAAGGGCATCTCGTTGCCGAACTCCTGCATGCGCGGGTCGCTGCGCATCTTGCCGTTCGCCTCGTCGCGCACCTGTTTGGACGGATACTCAATCCAGCTGAATACCACCACCTCGTCAGCCGTGGCCTTCACCGCGCCGCGAAAATCGGTGACTTTACCGTCGGGTACGTCGTCCCCCCAACACTCCACCACGCGGGTGGCGCCGAACTCCTTAAACAGCGGCGCGGCTTTCGCCGCGAGCGCCCGGTACGCCTCCTGATTGGCGGCGGGCACCGCCACCACAAAACCGTCTACATATTTCATGTTCAGGCTCCTCTGTCTTGTCAGACAGTCAGGTTGTTGACGGCGCCGGCGGAAAACCGGCGCCCCCTACCATTTTAGTCGCCCGTGCAGATAGTCACGCAGGTTAATCAATTTTATCCGCCGCCGGCAGCGCCGTGCCGCCGCCCATCACCTTATACAGCGTGATCAGGTTCTGGTAATGGGTCTGCTGCACGGCGATCAGCGACTGACGCGCGCTGTACAGCGTGCGCTGCGCCGTCAGCAGGTTCAGATAGCTGTCGACGCCGTGGCGGTAGCGCAGCTCCGCCAGCTGCGCGTACTGCTGCGCCGCCGCAACGTTGCCGCGCTGCGCGCTCAGCTGCTGATGCACGGTGGCGCGGCGCGCCAGCGCGTCCGACACCTCCTGAAAGGCGGTCTGCACCGTCTTCTCATAGCTGGCGACATAGGCCTTCTGCTGGGCGTTGGCGTAATCCAGCGTCGCCGAGTTATAGCCGCCGCTGAAAATCGGCAGGCTGATGCTCGGCGCAAACGACCAGATTCCGGCCCCCTGGCTGAACAGCGATGACAGCGACGCGCTGCCGACGCCGCCGCTGGCGGTCAGCGAAATGGTGGGGAAAAACGCCGCCCGCGCCGCGCCGATATCCGCGTTGGCCGACTTCAGCGTGTGTTCGGCCGCCAGCACGTCCGGCCGGTTCAGCAGCACCTGCGACGAGACGCCCGCCGACAGTTCCCGCATGCTGCCGGCCAGCGCCTCGATGCCCGCCGGCAGCAGATCGGCCGCAACCGGCTGGCCGACCGCCAGCACCAGCGCATTGTTGTCCTGCGCCACCAGGGTGGCGTATTCGGCCACGTCGGCGCGCGCCGCCTGATAGACGGTGTCCGCCGAGGCGACGTCCACCAGAGAAACGATGCCGTGCCGCTGGTTGTTGCGCGTCACCGCCAGCGAGCGCTGCGCGCTGGCCATGGTGTCCTGCGCCGCCGCCAGATTGCTGCGATCGGCCGCCAGCGTGATCCACGCTTCCACCACGGTGGCGATCACCGATAAGCGCGTGCTGCGCGCCGCCTCGGCGCTGCTCAGGTAGCTTTCATACTGGGCGCGCGTCTGGCTGCGGTTTTTGCCGAACAGATCCAGTTCAAAAGCGCTGGTGCTGGCCTGCGCCTGATAGCTCTGACTGATGGCGGTGGCATTGCCGCTGCCGCTCAGCGCCCGTGAGCGGCTGCCGTCGAGGCCGGCGTCAAGGGTCGGCAGCAGCGAGGCGCGGCTCTGCGCATACTGCGCGCGGGCGGCGGCGATATTGGCAATCGCCTCACGCAGATCGCGGTTGGCGTCCAGGCTCAGCGCCACCACCTGCCGCAGACGCGGATCGGTAATGTAATCGCGCCACGCCACCTGCGGATACCCCGCCGTCTGGCTAGCCGCGGCGCTGTCGCCGAGCGTGACCGGCAGCGCCGGCCGCTGATAGTCCGGATCCAGCGACAGGCAGCCGGTCAGCAGCCACGGCAGTGAAACCACCGCCAGCCGTTGCAACAGCTTATTCTGCGTCATGTGAAGTATCCTTATCATCGGTCAGTCCCTGCGGCTTACCGGCGAACACGCGGCGCACCAGGACGAAGAACAGAGGAACAAAGAAAATGGCCAGGACGGTCGCGGTCAGCGTGCCGCCAAGGATGCCGGTGCCGATGGCGATCCGGCTGTTGGCGCCGGCGCCGCTGGACAGCGCCAGCGGCAGAATACCGGCGCCGAAGGCCAGCGAGGTCATCAGAATCGGCCGCAGCCGCAGCGCCGCGGCCTCCACCGCCGCCGCGGTCAGGGTGGCGCCGCGCCGGTAGGCGTCTTCGGCAAACTCGACGATCAGAATGGCGTTCTTCGCCGACAGGCCAATTACCGTCAGCAGCGCCACCTGGAAGTAAACATCGTTCTCCAGGCCGCGCAGGCCGATCGCCAGCAGCGAGCCGACCACGCCCAGCGGCAGCACCATCATCACCGAGAACGGAACCGACCAGCTTTCATACAGCGCGGCCAGGCACAGGAACACCACCAGAATGGAGATGGCGTACAGCGCCGAAGCCTGCCCGCTGGTCAGCCGCTCCTGATAGGACAGACCGCTCCAGGCGTAGCCGGTGCCGGCCGGCAGCCGCTCCGCCAGTTTGGCCATTTCATCCATCGCCGTGCCGGAGCTGACGCCGGATGCGCCCTGTCCCTGGATTTCATACGCCGCCAGACCGTTGTAGCGCGACAGGTTTTCCGGCCCGTTGATCCAGCGGCTGCTGGCAAAGGCGGAGAACGGCGTCATGCTGTCGTCGCTGCCGCGCACAAACCACTTATCAATGTCCTCCGGTTTACTGCGGTATGGCGCATCGCCCTGCAGATAGACCTTTTTCACCCGGCCGCCGTCGATAAAGTCATTGACGTAGCTGCCGCCCAGCGCGCTGCTGAGCGTGCTGTTGATATCGCTGGTGCTCAGCCCCAGCGCGCTGGCTTTGGCATCGTCAACGTCCACCTGCAGCTGCGGCATATCCGGCAGCGTATTGGCGCGCACCGCCGACAGCGAGGCGTTTTCACCGGCCTGCTGCAGCAGCTGGTTGCGCATCGCCAACAGCTGCGCGCGCGTGGTGCCGGCGCGCGCCTGCAGTTCAAAGGTAAAGCCGTTCGACTGGCCGAGACCGGACACCGACGGCGGCGTCAGCGAGAAAATCTGCGCGTCGCGCTCGCGGGAAAAGTGGGCCATCGCCCGCTTGGCGATCGCATCGGCGCTGTTCTCGCTGCCCGGCCGCTCGCTCCAGTTTTTCAGCGAGATAAACCCCATGCCGGCATTCTGTCCGCTGCCGCTCAGGCTGAAACCGGAGACGGTGAACACCACGCTGACGTTGTCTTTCTCTTGAGTCAGGAAGTAATCCTTGATTTTATTGCTGATAACCGCGGTGCGCGCGTCCGTCGCGCCGGCCGGCAGGGTAAACTGCACCATCACATAGCCCTGATCTTCCGTCGGTAAAAAGCCGGTCGGCAGGCGGAAGAACATCAGCCCACAGCCCGCCAGCACCACGGCGTACAGCAGCAGATAGCGCGTCGGGCCGTGAATCACCCGGCCGACCCGCTGTCGGTAACGCGCCTGCAGCCGCTGGTAGCCGCGGTTAAACCGGCCGAACAGCCCGCGGGTGCCGTGCTGTTCATCCAGGGGTTTGAGCAGCGTGGCGCACAGCGCCGGGGTCAGCGTCAGCGCCACCACCACCGACAGCACCATGGAAGAGACGATGGTGATCGAAAACTGACGGTAGATGACCCCAGTCGAACCGCCGAAGAACGCCATCGGCAGAAACACCGCCGACAGCACCATCGCAATGCCGACCAGCGCACCGGTGATCTCCCCCATCGACTTTTCCGTCGCCTGGCGCGGCGGCAGCCGCTCTTCACGCATCACGCGCTCAACGTTTTCCACCACCACGATGGCGTCATCCACCAACAGACCGATGGACAGCACCATGCCGAACAGCGTCAGGGTATTGATCGAGTAGCCGCACGCCGCCAGCACCCCGAAGGTGCCAAGCAGCACCACCGGTACGGCGATCGCCGGGATCAGCGTGGTGCGCAGGTTCTGCAGGAAGACAAACATCACCACCACCACCAGCACAATCGCTTCCAGCAGGGTTTTCACCACCTCTTCGATCGAGATATGGATAAAGTCGGTGCTGTCCAGCGGGTAGGCCACCTTATAGCCCTGCGGCATGCCGCGCTGGAAATCGCTGATGGCGGCCTTGACCGCCTGCGCCGTCGACAGCGCATTGGCGCCCGGCGCCAGCATCACCGCAATGCCGGCCCCCGGATGGCCGTTGACCTGCGAGTGGGCGCTGTAGTCTTCCGCCCCCATTTCCACCCGCGCCACGTCGCCCAGGCGCACCAGCGCACCGCTGCCGGCGCTTTTAACGATAATCTGGCGAAACTGCTCCGCCGTCTGTAGCCGCGAACGCGACATCACCGTGGCGGTCAGCTGCTGATCGCCGCCCGACGGCAGCGCGCCGAGCTTGCCCGACGACACCTGAGTGTTCTGCGCTTCAATGGCGCTGGTCACGTCCGACGGCATCAGCGAATAGGACGCCAGCTTGGTCGGGTTAAGCCAGATGCGCATGGCATGCTGCGCGCCAAACACCCGCACGTCGCCCACGCCCTGCACCCGCGCCAGCGTATCCTGCATATTGCTCACCAGGTAGTCGGAGATATCGTTGGCGCTGCGGCGGTCGGTTTCATCGTACAGCGCCATAATCAGCAGAAAGTCGCTCTGCTTTTTGGTCACCGTGATGCCCTGCGCCGTCACTTCGCTCGGCAGACGGCTCTCCGCCTGCTGCACCTTGTTTTGCACCTGCACCTGGGCGATATCCGGATCGGTGCCCTGATCAAAGGTGACGCTGATCGAGACCGAACCGTCGGAACTGCTGGAAGAGGAGAAATAGAGCAGACCGTCGAGGCCGGTCAGCTGCTGCTCGATCACCTGCGTCACGCTGTTTTCCAGCGTTTCCGCCGAGGCGCCCGGATAGGTGGCGGAAATCGCCACCGACGGCGGCGCCACGTCCGGGTACTGTGAAATCGGCAGCGAGCGGATCGCCATCAGGCCGCACAGCATAATGATAATGGCGATGACCCAGGCGAATACCGGGCGACGGATAAAGAATTTCGCAAACATGTTACTGCACCTTATCCTTGGCGGTCGCCACTTCGACGGCGCTGACCCGGCTGCCCGCCTTCACCTTATCGGTGCCTTCGACAATCAGCCGATCGCCCGCCTGCAGGCCGGAGGTCACCAGCCAACTGCTGCCAATCACCCGGTCGGTAACCACCCGGCGCTGTTCCACCTGATTCTGTCGGTTTACCACCCAGGCGGTGGCGTTGCCGTCGGCATCGCGGCCGATCCCCTGCTGCGGCGCCAGAATCGCCTGCGGATCGACGCCGTTTTCCACCGTCGCCCGCACATACATGCCCGGCAGCAGCTGGTGCTGCGGGTTGGGCACCACCGCCCGCAGGGTGACCGAGCCGGTTGACTCATCCACCGCCACTTCGGTTAATGCCAGTTTTCCCTGCTGGGCATAGGCCGTGCCGTCCTCCAGCTGAACCTTCACCGGCACCGTCTGCGACGTTTTGACCCCCGCCAGGCGTTTGCGCAGCTTCAGCAGCTGGCTGCTGGACTGCGTCAGGTCGATATAGATCGGATCCAGCGCGCGGATAGTGGCCAGCGCGTCGCTCTGACCGGCGGTCACCAGCGCACCGGGAGTGACGGCGGAAATGCCGATACGGCCGGCAATCGGCGCCCGCACCTGGGTGTAATCCAGATTGACTTTGGCGCTGGCTACCGCCGCGCGGTACTGCGCAACCGACGCCAGCGCCTGTTGATAGCTCGCCTGCGCATCATCGGCGTCCTGCTGAGACACGCCGTTTTCTTTCACCAGCGCCGCATAGCGCTGTGCCTTAAGGCGGCTGGATTTTACCGTCGCCCGGGCATTCTGCAGCTGCGCCAGCGCCTGATCGTAACTGGCCTGATAGCTGGCCGGGTCAATCTGATACAGCAACTGACCCGCCTTCACCTCCGCACCCTCGGTGAACAGCCGCCGTTTGATAATGCCGTCAACCTGCGGACGCACTTCAGAACTCATCGCGGCGGTCACTCGTCCGGAAAGCTCGCTGCTCAGCGTCACCGGCCGGGCCTGCAGCGTCCGCACGCCTACTTCCAGCGGCCCCGCCGCCGGCGCGTCCGACGGCCGATCGCAGCCGCTTAGCAGCAGCGACAGGCCGAACAGCGCAACACGTGTTACTCGCATAGAAAATCACCGATAGATAAAGAATGAACGTTTATTCTCAATGATAAGGAGATCGCCGATGCGCAACCGTCAGGATTTGGTAAAGGTTACAGAAGCAGAGTGAAAAAGTGGTTAACAGCAGCGAAATACTGCACACAGTGTGCAGAACGCGCTGCGGCGGTTTACGATAAAAAAAGGGCCGAATCGTCTGCCGATTCGGCCCTGCTTGCTGGCATAATGCGATTATGCTTCGGCGTTGGCGGCCGTGGGTTTGACGCGCGCTTCCGTAGCCGGCTTCGCCTGTACGGCGGCGGCTGGCGCAGATTTTTCTTTCTTCTTGCCGGCGTTGGAAATCAGGTTAAACAGTTCGCCCAGGCCGTAAATCGCCCCGAGCAGCACCGCTACCATCACCGGCACCAGAATCACCACCATCGCCAGGCTTTCTAACATCTCAATCATCGTCGTCTCCTGGTCAATACAATTAATAACGGCGCACCTGGCCGTCAGCGGAAAAATGAGCAAAATATCCCCTCCCGAAGAGAGCGTTCTCTCAGGGATTTTTCCTCATCGAATAAAGATGTCCTATCTGTGACAAGAGTGGTCACACTTTGACGTGGATCAATGTAACGTACACAGTTACATTAAAGCAATGCAAAAAAATGCTCTTTAAAGAGCCAATGATTCATCGGATTGATTAATTGGGCAGGTGTGACGTCGATGCCGGTTCGCAGGGGGTAAAAGGATAGCCGGCGCAGGCTTCTACCCGGCCGACGATATCGGCCAGCGTGGTTTTCGCCAGCGCATGGTCCATCTGGCGGCTGATGCGCTCAAACTCGTCTTCCAGCACGGGAACTATCGCGTGGCCGATATAGCAGGCATCGTTGGGTTTGGAACGGTGCAGCGGGAAGTAAGGCTGCTCTTCCACCGCATGGTAGATATCGCGCAGCGTAATCTCGTCGGCCGGCCTGGCCAGCAAGGCCCCGCCCCCCTGTCCCATTTGCGAATGCGTCAGCCCCGCTTCCGCCAGCGCGCCGAGAATGCGGCGCACCACCGTCGGGTTGGTATTCACACTGCGGGCAATATCCTCAGAACGCACCGCCTGGCCGCGGAACAGCGTAATATTGGTAAGTATGTGAATAGCAACGGCAAAACGGGTTGAGGTAGACACGCTGGCACCTGCTGTATTTCTTATGACCGGATAAGAATGTCATATCTGTGACACGAGAGTCCCATACTGAATAGCGGGTCGCCAAAAGTCAATTCATGCGGCGTACGCTTTTAGCTTTTTGTGTCATTGGTAACACAATCGCACCTGCGCCGATAATATCGCGCTTTTCTCCGCCATGTCCGCGTCCGCCGCGCGGCGCTGCAGGCTGCCTCTGCGCACGCGACGATTTCCCGCACAGGAAAATAAGGTTCCCCCTACAAAAAATTAAGAATATTTCCCTATTTTATTTTTGAACGGCGGAATACATTCACTGCAACTTTTACCGAGGCATTAATCTTTACGTTATCGTTTATTAATTCCTCACTTTTACCAGGAAATACTATGAACATTAAACGTACCGCTGGCGTAGCTGTTTTGATTCTGTCAACGCTGTCTGTTACTGCGTGTGGTCACATGTCTAATCGCGATCGTAATACCGCCGTCGGCGCCGGCGTCGGCGCTCTGGGCGGCGCGGTGCTGACCGACGGCAGCACCCTGGGAACCCTGGGCGGCGCTGCACTGGGCGGCATCATCGGCCACCAGACCAGCCGTTAATCACCGTTAATTCCGACGTTGCAGCCGCTCCCTGGCTGCAACGTCGGCTAATTTATTTCACGGCTAATTAATACCTTTATTTCCCTTTCACCGCGGACGCTGAAAAATAGCATAGCGCTGCCGCCGTCTATTTTCTTTTTAACGTTCACCACGCGTCGCTTATTCCAGCGCCTTATCGCCGGTTTCTTCAAAACGGGCGACCGCCAGCAGCGAAATTAATACGCAGATCATCATATACCAGGCCGGCGCCATTTTATTGCCGGTAATGTCCAGCAGCCAGGCGGCCATCAGCTGCGCGGTGCCGCCGAACAGCGATACCGCCACCGCGTAGGCGCTGGCCATATAGCTGGCGCGGATATGGCGCGGGAAGCTTTCCGGCATCAGCGCGTAGGCCGGCGCGGAGCCCATGGTGTAGAACAGCATCAGCACAATCATCACCGACATGACCGCCGGCAAGGTGGGAAAGTGCGTCATGGCCCAGAAGGCCGGGTACAACAACAGCAGCAGCATCAGGCGGCCGAACATCGCCAGCGGTTTACGCTTGCGCAGTTTATCCGACCAGGCGCCGTAGATCGGACACATCACAAACGAAATCACGCTGGTCGCCAGCGCCACCATAATCGACAGCCGCTCCGGCAGCCCCAACTGCTGGATACTGTAGGTCGGCAGGTAGTAAATCATGATATAGCTGGAGACCGACATGCCCATGATTGAAAAAACCGTCAGCAGCCAGTTGCGCACGTGGCGCGCCTCGAACATCCGCCGCTCTGCCGGTTTGGCCGCCGGCGGCTCGTCAACGATATGCCGGCGCAGATAGATGCCCACCGGCACAATCAGCGTGCCGAGCAGGAACGGAATGCGCCAGCCCCACTCCGCCAGCGCCTCCGCCGACAGGCTGAAGGTCAGAACGGCGGCCACCGCCGCCCCCAGCAGCGCTGCCGCTCCCTGGCTGGCGAGCTGCCAGCTGGCGCGAAAACCGCGGCGCTCGTCGGAGCCGGTTTCCAACAGCGTGGCGGTAGCGGCGCCGAATTCGCCGCCCTGGGCAAAGCCCTGAATCAGCCGCGCCAATACGATCAGCGCCGGTGCGGCCACGCCGATGGCGGCATAGTTGGGCGCCAGGCCAATCATCGCCGCCCCCAGCGCCATCAGCATAATGGTCAGCGTCAGCGCCGCCCGGCGTCCCTTTCTATCGGCATAGTAACCCAGCACCACCCCACCGAGCGGCCGGGCGACAAAGCCGATGGCAAAGGCGGAAAACGCCAGCATGGTGGAGATGACCGGATCGTGGCTGGGGAAAAACTGTTTACTGATCGCCAAGGCGAAATAGCTGTAGACGGTAAAATCATAAAACTCGAGAAGATTACCGAACACGGCAGCGACAATAATCTTCCGCTGCGAGGTTTCAACCGTGTGCATAGACCCTGCTCCTGTCTGTTAACCCTGTCTGTCATTAAGGCCGCGCCAGGCGGCGTATCGTTGTTATGGTTATGCCGTGAGGAAACGTTCCGTCAGCCGCGCCCAGTAAGCGGCGCCGACCGTCAGGTTGGCATCGTTAAAGTCGTAGGCGGCGTTGTGCAGCATGGCGCTGTCGCCATTGCCGAGGCGCATAAAGCAGCCCGGACGCTGCTGCAGGTAGTAGGCGAAATCCTCACTGCCGGCGATCGCGGGAAACGGCGCGACCACCTGCTGTTCGCCCAGCAGCTCTGTGGCTACCTGACGGGCGAATTCAGTTTCCTGTGGGTGATTGATCAGCACCGGGTAACCCGGCAGGATGTCGACCTCGGCGCGCGCGCCGTAGCCGGCGGCATGCTGCTGCGCCAATTCGCTGATGCGCTGTTTTAACTGCTCGCGCACCTGCGGATTAAACGAACGCACGCTCAGCTCCATCGTGGCGCTTTGCGGGATGACGTTGGCGGCGTGGCCGGCATGCAGCGAGCCGATGGTGACCACCGCCGCCTCGGTCGGGTCGATATTGCGCGCCACCACCGTCTGCAGCGCCATCACCAGGCTGCTGGCGGCAACCAGCGGATCGACCGCCAGATGCGGCCGCGCCGCATGGCCGCCCTTACCGTGCAGCGTGATGGTGATGGTATCGCAGGCCGCCATAAAAGGGCCGCTGCGGAACATCATGGTGCCGGCGGGATAGCCGGGATGGTTATGCATGCCGAAAATGGCGTCGCACGGGAAGCGTTCAAACAGACCGTCGGCGATCATGCGCTGCGCCCCGCTGTTGCTGCCCACCTCTTCCGCCGGCTGAAACACCAGGTGCAGGGTGCCGGAGAAGCTGCGGCTCTGCGCCAGATAGCGCGCCGCCCCCAGCAGCATGGCGGTATGGCCGTCATGGCCGCAGGCATGCATTACGCCCGGCTGCCGGCTGCGGTAGGCGTGGTCGCCGCTTTCCTCGATCGGCAGCGCGTCCATATCGGCGCGCAGCGCCAGCCGCTTGCCGCCATCGCCGACCTGCAGCGTGCCCACCACGCCATAGCCGCCGATGCCGGTGGTGACCTGATAGCCCCACTGCCGCAGCTTGTCCGCCACCAGCGCGGCGGTTTGCTGCTCAACGTTGGACAGTTCAGGATGCTGGTGCAGGTGGCGCCGCAGCGCGGTCAGCTCCTCCTCCAGCGGCGCGACATCCGTCAACTCCGTATAATTACCGTTACTTTTCATTTGGTTACACCCATCAATCAGTAAAGGGAACCATCGAGTCTAGCACCGGTTTTTTACTGCTCACATAACATACCGCGTGCTATTGTGTTGCCTTTAAGTCAACAATCGAGGCGGCAATCATGCGTGGGGACAGCTTTGTCAGCGAGGTGGATGAGCGCCAGCTGCGTTATCTGTATGAAGTGGCCAACTACGGCGGCGTGCGCGCCGCCGCCGATAAACTGGGCGTTAACGCCTCCGCCGTCAGCCGCCAGCTGGCGCAGTTGGAACACAAGCTGGATATGGTGCTGCTGGAACGTCAGGGGCGCGGCGTCACGCTGACGGAAATCGGCCTGCATCTGGTGGATTTCTACCGCGAACGTCTGCAGCGCCAGCAGGAGCTGACGATGCAGCTGCAGGAGTTCCGTCAGTTAAAGCGCGGACATATCGCCATCGGCGTCGGCGAAGGGTTTATCGACCGGCTGCTGGGCCGCGCGCTGCGCGATTTCAGCGAGCACTATCCGGATATCGTGGTGGACGTGCGCTGCGGCTCCACCGCCGAGATTATCGCCATGGTGCGTGAAGGCCAGGTGGATATGGGGCTGTGCACCGGCGTTGACGATTTTGATCCGCGGCTCAAGGTGCGCTCGTTTCGCGGTGCGCCCTTTTCCGCCGTGGTCAGCGTCAGCCATCCTTTGGCCGGACAGCGCAGCGTGACGGTGCGCGAGCTGCAGGCCCAGCGGCTGATTTTTATGCCCGACCACTTTGGCGTACAGCGCTATCTGCACGCGCTGGCGCAGGCCGAACAGATCCACTTCGCCCCGTCCTACCGCTGCAATATGTTTACCGCCGCGCAGGCGATCGCCGCCGCCGGGCTGGGCGTGGCCTTTATGTCCAGCGACGCCACCCGGCATCCGCTCGACGAGCGGCGCGTCACGGCGATCCCGATCGATCATCCGATCGCCCGCGCCTTTCCCAGCCAGCTGATCTGCCGCGCCGGGCGGCGTATGACGCCCGCGGTCAGCTACCTGTGGAAACAGCTGGAGCGCGGCATGATGCGCACGGGCGGGAAGTCATAACGGGAAGAGACGGCCTGCCGGTACGTTGCCCGGCAGGCCGCGGGGGATCAGCCTTTAATGCTGGATACCACGTTCAGCGGCTGGGCGTCCGGCAGGATATTCATATGCTCCAGCACCTGGCCCATGATTTTACCGAACACCGGGCCGGCCACCGAACCGCCGAAGTGTTTGCCGGCTTTCGGGTTGTTAACCATCACCACCAGCGCCACCTGCGGGTCGCTGGCCGGCGCGACGCCGGCGGTGTAGTTGATATAGCCGCCGTCGTATTTGCCGTTGCTGCCCATTTTCTCCGCGGTGCCGGTTTTAATCGCCAGACGGTAGCCCGGCACCGCGGCGCTGACGCCGCTGCCGCCCGGCAAGGCGTCGCTTTCCATCATATGCACCACCGATTTCACCACCGAGGCCGGCATCACACGCTGGCCCACCACCGGCGGCGTCACCTTGGTGATCGACAGCGGCCGGTAGACGCCGAACGCGCCGATCGCCGCGTACTCGCGCGCCATCTGCAGCGGCGTCACCCGCAGGCCGTAGCCGAACGAGAAGGTCGCGCGCTCAATATCCGCCCAGCGAGTGCGGTGCAACGGCAGATAGCCGCTGCTTTCGTTACCGATGCCCAGCTCGGTCGGTTTCCCCAGGCCAAAGTTCTGGTACACCGCCGGCAGGATGGTGGCCGGCATCGCCAGCGCAATATGCGACACCGCGATATCGCTGGATTTTTGCAGCACGCCGGTGATACTCAGCTTCGACCAGTGCCCCACGTCGCGGATCAGGTGGCCGTTAACCCGGTACGGCGTGGTGTCCAGCACGGTATCGGGCTGGATCAGATGGCGGTTGAGGCCGACCATCACCACCAGCGGTTTCACGGTGGAACCCGGCTCGAAGCTGTCGCTGCTGCACACATTGCGGATATTCTGCGACGGCGCGTTGGCGTAGTTATTCGGGTTAAAGGTCGGGTAGCTCGCCATGCCGAGCACTTCGCCGGTGTTGACCTTCACC
Organism: Serratia rubidaea; assembly: GCF_016026735.1. NCBI lineage: Bacteria > Pseudomonadati > Pseudomonadota > Gammaproteobacteria > Enterobacterales > Yersiniaceae > Serratia > Serratia rubidaea. Next base: position 3,884,594 of record NZ_CP065640.1, on the reverse strand, counting down.
AGCACCGCACAGCCGGAGTCCGCCTGGTTGGCGATCACCCCGTCGCGGATCTGGGCAAACAGCACATACTGAATAAATTTATCAATGCTCAGCGTAATGTTCGGCGGCGGCACCGGATCGACGTTTTTCAATACGTTAATCACCGCGCCGTTGCCGTCTTTCTGGTACACCCGCAGGCCGTTTTTGCCCTGCAGCAGGTGGTTAAAGCCGCGCTCGATGCCTTCCAGCCCCTGATTATTCTGGCCGACAATGCCGATCAGCCCGGCGGCGTCTTGCCCCATCGGATAAAAGCGGCTGAAGTCCTGCTCGCTGCTGACCCCGGTCAGATGCAGCTTCTTGATATATTCCGCATTGTCATCCTCTACCTTGCGCGCCAGGTAGACGAAGCGTTTGCGGGCGTTGCGCTGGATCAGCGCCTGAATATCGCTCAGCGGCATCTTCAGGATATTGGCCATGCTCTGCCAGCGTTCGTCGCCGGTATTGGTATGGGTGTCGATAATATGTTTCGGGTCAAGCACGATATCGCGTGAAGAAACGCTGACCGCCAACGCTTCGTTATGGCGATCGCTGATCATACCGCGGTTGGTCGGCACCACCTGAGTACGCACCGAGCGCTGATCCGCCTGGCTGGTCAGCTGCTGGTGCTCCAGCAGCTGCAGATAACCGACGCGCAGCATCAGCAGGATAAAGCACAGCAGTATCCCGGCGCAGATCCAGCCAAAGCGTAATGATGAGTAATTTTTAACGTTCTTTTTTGAAGATGGTGCCACTGTTAACCCTGCGTTTTTATTCGGATTCTTTATCTCTGCAGTCTACCCAGAAAAATCTAAGCGGAAGGTTGCAGTTTGTAAGAAAGTAACAATAAGCTTCAGTTACTGTTGCACATCGGCACTGTCACTCATCGGCGCCTTCACTTTCTCCGGTTCACCGGCCGGCGGTGCGTTGGCCGGGTCGAAAATATGGTCGAGGATCGCCCGCGCGGTCGGCCCGGCGACCACGCCGTCTCCCCCGCCGTTCTCCAGGATCAGCGCCATCGCCACCTTCGGGTGTTGATACGGCGCAAACAGGGTGTAGAAGATATGGTCGCGCAGCCGCACCGGGATCATTTTGGCGTTATAGGTCTGGTTCTCCTTCAGCCCGAACACCTGCGAGGTGCCCGACTTGGCGGCAATGTGGTAAGGCGCGCTGTGGAACAGCTTGTAGCCGGTGCCGTTAGGCAGGTTAGCCATGCCGTACATGCCGTTGCGCACAATGCCCCAGTACGGCGAGTTGGGGTCGCCGACCTGCGCGCCGTGCGCCGGCTGCCGGTAAAGGCTGACCTGCGCGCCGCGCTTCATGGAGTACAGCAGGTGCGGATTTTTCACCTTGCCGTTATTGAGCAGAATGGTCAGCGCCTTGACCATCTGTATCGGCGTGGCGATCCAGTAACCCTGGCCGATGCCCACCGAAATGGTATCCCCCTGATACCAGGTCTTTTTGTGCACCCGCTGTTTCCACTCACGGCTCGGCAGCACCCCGTTGTACTCTTCATTCAGGTCGATGCCGGTCGGCCTGCCGTAGCCGAACTGGCTCAGCCAGCTGTGAATGCGGTCGATCCCCAGGTCGAAAGCCACCTGATAGAAGAAGGTATCGGCGGATTCTTCAATCGCTTTGGTGACGTTCAGCATGCCGTGGCCGCTTTTCAGCCAGTCGCGGTAGCGGCGTTTGGTGCCGGGCAGCGTCCAGGTCGGCGCGCCGAAATAGGTGGTGCTCGGCGTGATCACGCCGGAAAATAAAGCAGACAGCGCCATATAGGGCTTCACCGTTGACGCCGGCGGATACAGCCCCTGGGTCGCGCGGTTGATTAGCGGCAGATCGGGGTTGGACAGCAGCGTTTTATACGCCTTGTAGCTGATGCCCTTCACAAACGGGTTGGGATCGTAGCTCGGGCTGGAGACCATCGCCAGAATACCGCCGTCGCGCGGATCCTCCACCACCACCGCCGCGCGCTGGTTCTTCAGCACCGATTCGATGTACTGCTGCAGACGCACGTCCAGCGTCAGATAGATGTTTTTACCGGCCTGCGGCGGCTGCTCTTTCAGCAGCCGGACGATGCGGCCATGGTTATCCACTTCCACTTCCCGATAGCCGGTCACGCCGTGCAGCTCTTTCTCGTAATAGCCTTCGATGCCCTGCTTGCCGATGTTGTGGTCGGCCGCATAGTTCTCCATCTCTCCGCTTTCGCTCAGCCGTTTAATGTCGCGATCGTTGATTTTCGACACGTAACCCACTACGTGCGCCAGCTGCGCGCCGTAGGGGTACTGCCGCTGCTGATAGCTGTCAACCGTCACGCCGTTAAAGCGGTACTGGTTAACAGCGAAGCGCGCCACCTGCGTTTCGCTCAGTTCGCTTTTTAACGTCACCGGCTTATAGCGGCTGGTGTGCGCCATTTCATCGCGGAAGCTGCTGATATCGTCCGGCGTTAAATCGACAATCGGCGTCAACGCCTGCAGCAGCGCTGACATATTGGTGATTTTGCTGGGGACGACCTGCAGTTGATACAGCGTAAGGTTGCGCACCAGCGGCACGCCGTTACGATCATAGATCAGCCCGCGGCTGGGGGCGATCGGCACCATTTTGATATCGTTCTGATTGGAGCGCGTCTGATAGAAATCGTGTTGTTTCACCTGCAGGCGGTACAGGTTGTAAATCAGCGCGCCGAAGCAGGCCACAACGACCAACAGCGCCACGCCGGCGCGGCGGACAAACAGCATTTCCTCGGCGGAATGGTCGCGAATTTTCTCTTTTAATAGGGCCATGCGGGGCGGGTTACCTGTCTGACTGTCTCTTTCCCGCTGTAAAAACAACGGGTTGAAAAACGGCCAAGCATAGCGTTATTCCGCGGGCCTCCCCATGAAAAGGTTGCTAATGATGTAGCAGAAATGTTTCAGCATGTTTGAATGTGTCGCGAAACGGTAATTTCTCCGCGCGCGGGCATTGAGCCGCCAATCAGGCCGGTGCTATAATGTGATCCGGATCACGTTGCTGATCCTGTTTTTCTTCACGTCGCTTCCACCGCTCTGCGTTATCGGCACGCCGAATTGAGACGGACGAACGCCAATTTGTAGTCAAGGATCTGTTTCGATGAGTACCATAGCCACGGGCTTTATCATGATGCGCTGGGAGTTGCTGAGCGCCGTCATGATGTTTATCGCCAGTCAGTTAAACGTTGTTTGCCGTAAAGCCAGCCGTAACGGCATGGCATTTATCTTCAGCAGCCTCGGGCTGTTTACCACCATCTGGTTTGTGATGGGCCTGATGGGCATCACCCTGACCGTGGAAGGCGTATCGCACTTCTGGGCGGTGAGCAAAGATGTGTTTATCGATGTGATGAGCCAGATGCCGACCGACTGGCCGATCCCCTGAACGACATGCGCCGGCCTGACGACCGGCGCGCTGGGTTTATGGCGCCGGCGGTACCGGGCAGCTGGTATCACCTTCCGGGCAGTTCAGCAGCTTGTCAAACTCCGCGCTGCGGGCCTGCGTTTTCTCCGTCAGGCAGCTGCTCAGCACAAACCCGTGCAGCGAACCGCCTTCGCTGGCGCCGGTGCTGAACTGGCAGTCCGCATCGCGAAAGCCAATCCAGGCGCGCTGCGCGGCAACCAGCCGTTTGGCAGCGGCCTCATCCCCTTTTAGCCGGCTCTGCAGCTGTTTATAACGCGCATTAAGCTGCGCATCCGCCTGCTTGTACTCGCCGGCGGCGCAGACGTTCATTTCGGTCTGGCTAGTTTTATCGCCGCACGCCTGCGCCGCCCACGCCGTTTGTGATGCCGTCAACAGCAGCGCGACACCCAACAGAGCTACTTTCATCATGCCTCCCGGCCAAGTTTGTTCTTTTGCGAATTTGCGTATTGAGCTGTCAGTGTAATCCCTTTAATCAATTGGCGGGAATTTTATGACGGGATGTTGTTTCGCCGCACTATCCACCTGATTCAGTGGGGAGATCGCTGTAACCGCTCTGAGCACTTAAGGTCCGCTAACTTTTTCTCCGCTTTTTGCTGTATCAGCGTGAAGAATTCTTGCGCCGAGCTTCCCCAGCACTCTGGGACAAAATCGCTAGAAAATTGTATAGCCATTTCCTCGCTCAGACGCTCGGCATAGGTGGCTTGAAACTCTCTCGCCTCCTCAAGAATATCACCGATCACTTGGTAACCGCTTTGTTCCAGAAAACCATCAATCACCCCTTCTACAGTTTCAGCATCGGTAAACAGGTCGTAGTCCTGACCAAAATAGAGACTAATCAAATGGTTTAATTCGCTGAAATCTCCATTAAATCGCATATGTAGGCCCCTGCCTGAGAGAAACATTGGCCGACGCCGCTGCGCGGAGCCGGCGCACGGTGCTCAATCCTTCAGCTGTTTCTCCAGAATATCCGCCGCTTCGGACGCAGCCCCTTTATACAACGCCATGTGCTTGTTCGTTTTCTTGCCGATATAAATAAACATGCCGGCCATCAGCAGGAACGGGCTGGCCACATAAATCCCCAGGAAGCCCAGCCCGAAGAGCAACGGAACCAAAAGAATAATTGCGGAGATAATTAAGCAAATCCAGCCCAGCACGCTAAAACTTTTACCAAACTTCTGCACGCCATTGGTCTGAGCTTCCAATAATTTCCTGGTATGACTCATTAGCAAACTCCCTGTTTGTTATCGATAGAATTAAACCGTTTCAACCGCGGCGGTTGATATTGGCTGCGCTGATTCTATGCCTGCCCCCGATAAAATCAACGCTCCAGCACGCAATTTTATACCTTACAAAACAATAACATCACAATCTCATCGACGATAAAAAATAAAGACGAATGACTCATCATAAAAATGAATTCACGACTTCATCTGTAAACGAAATATTCACAAAAAACGGTAATTACACGCGCTAAAAATATCTATTTAATACGCAGCCCGCAGCGGCTGTTTATTTCTCCGCTCCGGCCACCACCAAGCCGCGGATGATTTCCCTCACTTCCTCTCATCAAATCCATCCTGAGGCGCGGAAACTTGCGCGAACCGGGATAACCCATTAGGGTTAATTGTGATGCGTATCACAAAATCCACTCCGGGGCGCGCGCTCCGCGCCGGCCGCGCCACGTAATGATCGATGGAGATAAGATGCTGACGTTGAAAGACAATTTGCTGATTTTTTCCGACCTGGACGGCTCACTGCTGGATCACGACAGTTACAGCTGGCAGGCGGCGCAGCCCTGGCTGCAGCGGCTAAACGCCGCGCGCCTGCCGGTGATTATTGCCAGCAGCAAAACGGCGGCGGAAATCATCGTGCTGCAGCAGCGCCTTGGCCTGAGCGCCTTTCCCTTTATCGCCGAAAACGGCGCACAGGTCGTCTTCCCTGCCGCCTGGCACCGTCCTGCGCGCGTTTTTGGCGCAGACTATGCCGCCATTGTTAACGCATTGCGCCGGCTGCGCGCCAGCTTCGCCTTCCGCGGCTTTGCCGACGTCGACGACGCAACGGTGGCGCAGTGGTGCGGATTTACTCCGGCTGAAGCCCGGCTGGCGCGACAGCGGGCGGGCACTGAACCGCTGCGCTGGCTGGATGATGAACGGCAGTTGGCCCAGTTTCGCCGTGCGCTAGCGCAGCAACGGCTGGCGCTGACCCGCGGCGGCCGCTTTTACCACGTAATGGGACGCGGCGTCAGCAAGGGCCGCGCCGCACGCTGGCTGACCCGTCGCTATCAGTTACGCCATCAGCGCGCCTTCGCCACGCTGGCGCTGGGGGACGGACCGAACGACCTGCCGCTGCTGCAAAGTGCGGATTATGCCGTCCTGATCCGTGCGCGGCATGGCGCAGCGCTCCGGCTGCCGGCGACGCGCCGTGGCCGGCTGTACCGCAGCCGGCAAACCGGCCCGGCCGGCTGGAGCGAGGGACTGGACCATTTCCTGTTATCCGGCAACGTACGGAGGATCGCCCATGAGTGAGTTTTATCAGGACGGTATCATTACCAACTTCCATAATCTGACCCGCCGGCCGGTCGAGGAGCTGGAGTATGAACTGCAGGTGTTCGCCGGCCGTACGCCAATGGGGCTGATTTTGCCTTCGCTCTACTCGGAGCTGGAGGGCGCGGCGCTGGACCATATCGTCGCCACGCTGGCGCAGGTGCCCTATCTACAGGAGATCGTTATCGGTCTGGACCGCGCCGACCGGCAACAGTTTGAACATGCCAAACGCTTCTTCAGCCGCCTGCCGCAGCGACACCGCATCTTGTGGAACGACGGTCCGCGCCTGGCCGCCATCGCCAGCCGGCTCAGTGATAAGGGGCTGGCGCCGAGCGAACCCGGCAAGGGGCGCAACGTCTGGTTCTGCAGCGGCTATACCCTGGCGTCGCGCCGCAGCAGCTGCGTAGCGCTGCACGATTGTGACATTGTCACCTACGATCGTCAGCTGCTGGCCCGCCTGCTCTATCCGCTGGCCAACCCGCACTTCCATTATGATTTTTGCAAAGGCTATTACGCCCGCGTGGCGGACGGTAAATTAAACGGCCGGGTCGGCCGGCTGCTGGTGTTCCCGCTGCTGAAATCGCTGCAAAAAGTGTACGGCAACTCGGACTTTCTGGACTATCTGCGCAGCTATCGCTATCCGCTGTCCGGCGAGTTCGCCATGCGCACCCATATACTCAACAACCTGCGCATTCCCAGCGATTGGGGGCTGGAGATCGGCGTTCTGTCGGAGGTGCAGCGCACCACCGCCACCAACCGTATCTGCCAGGTGGATATTGCCGATAATTACGATCACAAACACCAGCCGATGTCGGAACACGACCCCGCCGGCGGCCTGCAGCGGATGGCGACCGATATCACCAAGGCGCTGTATCGCAAACTGGCGATCCAGGGCGTCAGCATCACCGGCGACTCTTTCCGCGTGCTGCGCGCCACCTATTATCGCACCGCGCTGGATATGATCGACGCCTTCGACCACGACGCCAGAATCAACGGCCTGACGTTCGACCGCCACAGCGAGGAGTCGGCGGTGGAGCTGTTCGCCCATGTGATTACGCAGGCCGGCCAGCAGTTTATGGAGGCTCCGGCGGAGAGCAAACCGTTTGTGCCCAGCTGGAATCGCGTGCAGTCGGCCTTCCCCGATATTCTGCAGCAGCTGTATCAGGCGGTGGAGGAAGATAATCAATAAGGCGGCTCAGGCCGGTGCGTTTCCCTGGCGCATTTGCTGCGGCGTCATGCCGTAGTACGTCTTGAAGCGGTTGCTGAAGTGGCTGGCGGAGCTGAAACCGCAGGCCAGCGCGATCTGCGTTACCGGCAGTCCGCCGTGACGCAGCAGGTGCGCCGCCCGCTGCAGCCGCGCCCGCATCACGTATTGGTGCGGCGCCAGGCCGGTATCGTGTTTAAACATGCGGGCAAAGTGAAATTCGCTGAGCCCGGCCTGCGCCGCCAGTTCACCCAGCAGCAGCGGCTGTTCCAGATGTTCATGGATAAACTCACACACCCGGCGCAGCACCGCCGGCGCCAGCCCGCCGCGCACCGACGGCAGCCGCCACTGCAGCTGGGTATAGTGCTGCAGCAGGTGCGACATCAGCATGCCGGCCGCGCTGCTGATGGTCAGCTGATTGGCGCGCTCCTGCCAGTCGACGTTCAGCAAAAACTGCCGGTAGAGCCGCGTAATCTGCGCATCTTCACCGAAAGAGCGCGCCTCGACGTTGATCGCCGCCGGGCTGCGATCCCAGGTCTGTTCAACCAGCTGCCGCAGATGACCATCGGTACAGTACAGATGGACAAACGACAGGCTGCTGCGCACGTCCCAAGTTGACTCATACTGGCGCGGCATAATGCAGAAATGGTCCGGCCCGCCGCCGTTGCGCCAGCCGCCCGGCACTTTTTGGTAGCACTCGTAGCCGTCGGCGACGTACAGGCTGAGGGTATGGTGGTCGGCGCTTTCCTGGGTGATGCGATCGTCGCAGTTGGACCAGGCAGCCAGCTCCACGCCGGACGCCAGGCGCAGGTGATGATGCAGCTGTGCCTTATGCTCATGCAGGGTGGCAAACGCCTTGTACGCTGACATGCCGTGCTCCGGGTGGTAAACAGGTTCTCAGTGTAAGGCGTTGCACGGCGCGGCACCACCGGGCCGCGAAAAAAAGCGCAAGAATATGCAACTCGCCGCAAACGCCGGCAAGCGCCCTGCGGCCCGGCCGCGCATAATCGCCCCTCTTGCCCTTTTCCCGTCGGAGTATTTACCTGATGAATGTGTTGTTATACCTGGCGGTGGTGCTGATTTGGGGCACCACCTGGATTGCGATTAGTCTGCAGCAACAGGGGACGGTCGCCATTCCGGTCTCCATCAGTTACCGCTTCGTCATCGCCGCGCTGGTGCTGTGGCTGGCGCTGCTGCTGACCCGCCGGCTACGCCGTATCAGCCTGCGGGACCATCTGTTCTGCATCCTGCAGGGCTGCTGCGTGTTCGGCCTGAATTTTTACTGCTTCTATCTGGCGGCCGCCACGATCGGCAGCGGGCTGGAGTCGGTGATTTTTTCCATGGCGGTGCTGTTCAATGCGCTGAACGCCCGGATTTTCTTTGGTCAGCGCCCCGGCCCGAACCTGCTGCCCGCCGCGTTGCTCGGCATCTGCGGCATTGTCGCGCTGTTCTGGCACGAGCTGCGCGACGCACAGCCGGCGCCGGAACTGCTGCGCGGCGTGGGGCTGTGCCTGCTCGGCACGCTGGGCTTTTCGCTCGGCAATATGATCGGCAGCCGCCATCAGCGCCGCGGGCTGGATATTCTGTCGACCAATACCTACGCCATGAGCTACGGCGCGCTGCTGATGGGGCTGCTGGCCTGGGCGCAGGGCGCGTCGTTCCAGATTGAGTGGAGCAGCCGCTACCTCGGGTCGCTGCTGTATCTGGCGATTTTCGGTTCGGTCATCGCGTTCGCCGCCTACTTCAGCCTACTGGGGCGCATCGGCGCCAGCGCCGCCGCTTACAGCACCCTGCTGTTTCCCCTGGTGGCGCTGACCATTTCGACGCTGTATGAAGGGTACGTCTGGCATGGCAACGCGGTGCTCGGCCTGTGTCTGATCCTGCTCGGCAACCTGGCGATGTTCAGTAACCCCCGCTGGTTCAGGCGCTTAGCGCCGCGCCGCGTCGCATAACTGCACGCATCATGGTGCAGCTGCCCGCCCACCGTGATGCGTTAGCGGGCAACGTCGGATAGCTGCACCTATAAATCAATGAGTTATAAGTTGGCACGATTCCTGCCACAGCTCCCTGCCACAATTTTTCAGCAAGGAGAAGTGCAGATGCAAGACAGCCATACAATGAATGTAAAACGCAGACAGTTATTAAAACTTTCGGGCGCACTGGCCGGCGGCGTCGCGCTGGCGGGGCTGAGCCGCAGCGCCCTGGCCGATGCGCTGCCGTCGTCATCCGCGACGTTCAGCGCGCCGACGGCCGAGCATCCTATCCGCATCAATTTCAATGAAAATCCGCTCGGTATGTCGCCGCGGGCGCAGGCGGCGGCGCGCGACGCCGTGGTCAAGGCCAACCGCTACGCCAAAGAGGAAATTATTGCGCTGCGCAGTCAGCTGGCCGGCCGCTATCAGCTGCCTGATGAGTCTATTCTGCTGACCGCCGGCTCTTCGGAGGGGATTCGCGCGGCCATCGAGGCTTACGCCACGCTGGATACCCAGCTGGTGATCCCGGCGCTGACCTACGGCGACGGCGAGCATTTTGCCGCCATCGCCGGGATGAAAATCACCAAGGTGCCGATGCTGGCCGGCTGGCAGTTCGATATTAACGGGCTGAAGCAGGCGGTCGCCAACCACGCCGGCCCGTCGCTGGTGTATCTGGTCAACCCGAACAACCCCACCGCCACCATCACGCCGGCCGATGCGATCGAACCCTGGATCGCCAGCAAGCCGGCCAATACGCTGTTTATTGTTGATGAAGCCTATGCCGAATTCGTCAACGATCCGCGCTTCCGCTCGGTCGGCCCGCTGCTGAAACAGGGCGCCGACAACGTGATCCTGCTGAAAACCTTCTCCAAAATCTACGCCATGGCCGGCATGCGCGTGGGGTACGCCGTGGCGCAGCCGGCGCTGATCGCCCGCCTGGCCAATCACGTGGCCGGCGAGAAGATCAATTTTTGCGGCGTGGACGCCGCCCTGGCTTCGCTGCACGATGACGCCTTCGTCACCTACAGCAAGAAAAGCAACGATACCTCGCGGCAAATCTTGCTGCAGGCGCTGGATGCGCTGAACCTCGACTATTTGCCGTCGGAAGCCAATTTCGTGTTCTTTAAGCTCAACACGCCGCTCGCCGCCTTCCAGCAGCAGATGAAGCAGGCGGGCATTCTGGTGGGGCGCGCGTTCCCGCCGGCCGACGACTGGTGCCGCATCTCGCTGGGGACGCCGCAGGAGATGACCTATGTCGCCCACACCCTGAAACAGTTCCGCAGTCAGAAACAGCTGTAACCGCCCGTCGCCCCGTCGTCACGGCGGGGCTAGCGCCATCCCGTTGACCGTTCTTTACCCCGTGCGCGCCTATTAGCCACTATACTCACAACTCTTTCGCTTTTTATAAGGACTTCAGGATGTTAAAGCTTTCCCGTTGCGCCCTGCTGGCGGGCGTGCTGCTGCCCTGCACCGTCAGCGCCGCGGCAACCGCGCAGTACGGCGTCGAACTACAGGGTTTTCACTACCCTTATCCGCTGCAAAAGTTCAGCTTCCGTACGCAGGGCCAGACGCTCAGCATGGGGTATATGGATGTCGCGCCCGACGGCGACGCCAACGGCCAGACCGTGGTGCTGATGCACGGGAAAAACTTCTGCGGAGCCACCTGGGAAGAGACGATCAAGGCGCTGAGCCACGCCGGTTATCGGGTGATCGCCCCGGATCAAATCGGCTTTTGCAGTTCCAGTAAACCGCCGCATTATCAATACAGCTTCCAGCAGCTGGCGCAAAATACCCACGCACTGCTGAAAAAACTCAATATTTCTACGGTCACGCTGGTCGGCCACTCCACCGGCGGCATGCTGGCAACCCGCTATGCGCTGATGTACCCGCAGCAAACGCGGCAGCTGGTGATGGTCAACCCGATCGGTCTGGAGGACTGGAAGGCGAAAGGCGTGCCCTGGCGCAGCGTCGATCAATGGTTTGAACGCGAGCTGAAAACCAGCGCCGCCGGCATTAAACAGTATGAGCAGCACACCTACTACGGCGGCCGCTGGCAGCCGCGCTACGACCGCTGGGTCGATATGCTGGCCGGGCTGAACAACGGCCCCGGCAAACGACTGGTGGCGTGGAACTCGGCGCTGATCTACGACATGATCTATACCCAGCCGGTCTATTACGAATTTAACAACCTGCAGATGCCGACGACGCTGCTGATCGGCACCGACGACACCACGGCGATCGGCAGCGATATCGCCCCGCCGGCGGTCAAGGCGCAGGTCGGTAACTATCATCAGCTGGGCAAACAGGCGGCGAAGCTGATCCCGCAAGCAACGCTGGTCGAGTTCCCGGGGCTGGGCCACGCGCCGCAGATGGAGCAGCCGGAGAAATTCCATCAGGCGCTGCTGAAGGCGCTGCGCGCACAGGGGTGAATTGGCGGAGTCGACGCCCGCGCTCTACCCTTAAAAGGTAATAATCAACCGAGGGTAGCATTATGCGACGGATTATCGTTGGCGCCTTTCTCAGCCTGGACGGGGTGATGCAGGCGCCGGGCGCGCCGGAAGAGGACCGCGCGGGCGGCTTTCGCTACGGCGGCTGGACGGTGCCGTACTGGGACGACCAGATCGCCGCCGCCATGGGCGACCTGTTCTCGCGGCCGTTCGACCTGCTGCTGGGGCGCCGAACCTATGACATTTTCGCCGCGCACTGGCCCTATGTGGAAAGCGACCCGGACGCCGGCAGTTTCGACCGCATCAGTTACGACGCCGCCTGCCTGTTCAATCAGGCGACCAAATATGTCGCCACCCATCACAGCGACACGCTCTGCTGGCATAACAGCCACTCCCTGGGGCCGAACGTGCCGGCGGCGCTGAACGCGCTGAAGGCCGAAGACGGGCCGGATTTGATCGTCCAGGGCAGCGGCGAGCTGGTGCAGCAGCTGCTGTCCTACGATCTGGTGGATGAACTGCGGCTGCTGATTTATCCGGTGCTGCTGGGGGACGGCAAACGGCTGTTCGCCGAGGGGCTGACGGCGATGGCCTTTACGTTGGAAAAAGCGCTCAGCACCCCCAGCGGCGTGGTGATTGCCAACTACCAGCGCGGCGGGGAAATTGAGCTGGGCACCTTTGCGTTGGAACGCGCCCGCGAGCCGGAGCATCCCTGGTGAACTGCGCGCGGGCAGAGGCTGTCCGCGCCCGGCATCAGGCCACCAGCAGCCCCAGCAGCGCGCCGCCGGCCAGCACCCACAGCGGATGCAGCCGCTTGCTCATACCGAGCAGCGTGGCGACGCCAATCAGCAGCGCCAGCCGCCAGTTGCCGGCCGACGCCTCGGCGATTAACGCGCCGCTGGCGGCGACCAGCCCTACCGTCACCGGCACCAGCCCCGCCTGCACGCAGCGCCGCCATGGCCGATCCTTAAAGCGTTTCCACCCCTGCATCACCAGCAGGGTCACCAGCGATGACGGCACAAACTTGGCCAGCGATGACACCAGCAGCCCCGCCCAGCCGGCGACGTGCCAGCCGATCAGCGGCACCACCATCATATTCGGCCCCGGCGCCGCCTGCGCCATGGCGAACAGCGCGCTGAACTCCTGCGCGCTCATCCACTGATGCACCTCGACCACCTGCCGCTGCATCTCCGGCAGGATGGTGATACCGCCGCCGAACGCCATCAGAGAAAGCTCGCTAAAAATAACCGCCAACGCGATCAGCAGCGGGATCATAACCATTTCCTCCAGGCCAGCAGAATGCTGAGCGGCGCCAGCGTCAGCATGGTCGGCAACAGCGGCAGACGCAGCCAGGCGATCGCCAGCAGGCACAGCGCGGCAATGGCCAGCGCCAGCCAGCGGCCGCGCAGCGGCTGCAGCATCTTCAGCGCGGTCGACAGCAGCAGGCCGGCGGCGGCGGCGGCCAGCCCGGCGAACAGATGCTGAACATGCGCGTCGTTCTGAAAGCGCGCATAGACCGCGCCTAGCGCGACCACAATCGCCGTCGGTGCGCAAATCAGCCCCAGCAGCGCGCAGCAGGCGCCGCGCAGGCCGCGAAACTCCATGCCGACCGCCACCGACAGATTAATGATATTGCCGCCGGGCAAAAACTGGCACAGGCCAAGCAGCTCGGTAAACTGCTCGCCGCTGAGCCAGCGTCGCTCCTCAACCAGCATCCGCCGCGCCAGCGGCAGTACGCCGCCGAAGCCGATCAGCCCCAGCAGCAGAAAACCCTGGAACAGCGCCCAATTGCCGGGCGCCGCCGCTTCTGTCGGCCCCTTCACCACGTTCGTTTCTGCCATCACGTCTCTCGCTCATTATCTGATGGCTGGTATGATGCGCGCGCGCATGCCATGATGTCTAATGCATTTCCTGGACATCAACCATACTTTAAAGGTATCTCAATGATTGAACTGCGCCGGCTGAAAGCCTTCGTCACCGTGGTTGAGGAAGGCAATATTACCCGCGCCGCCGAGCGGCTGTGCATTCAGCAGCCGCCGCTCAGCCGCCTGCTGCAGGGGCTGGAGGAGGAGCTGGGCGTGCAGCTGCTGCAGCGCCTGCCGCGCGGCGTACGTGCGACCGACGCGGGCAACGTGCTGCTGCACGAGGCGCGGACGCTGCTGGCGCGCGCCGCCACGCTGGGAGACGCGGTGCGCCGCGCCGCCCGCGGCGAACAGGGGCATATCGCCATCGGTTTTACCAGCTCGGCGGCGCTGCATCCGTTCGTACCCAATCTGCTGCGCCGCTACCGCGAAATCCTGCCGGATGTCACCACCCAGTTGGAAGAGGCCGGCAGCGGAGAACTGATGGACGCCTTGGTTGATGAGCGTCTTGACGCGGCCTTTGTGCGTTCGCCGGTCAGCGAGATCCCCGGCGTCAGTATCGAACCGGTGCTACGCGAAAGTATGCTGATCGCCCTGCCGGTCGGCCACCGGCTGGCTGACGAGCCACAGACGCCGCTGCCGCTGGCGGCGCTGGCCAGCGAGGCGTTTATTCTTTACCGTCGCCCGGCGGGACAGGGGCTGTACGATGCCATTCTCGCCGCCTGCTACCGCGCCGGCTTCAGCCCGCGCATCGTGCAGGAGGCGCCGCGCCTGCCGGCCACCCTCAGCCTGGTGGGCGCCGGGCTGGGGTTGTCCATCGTGCCGGCCTCGATGCGCCGCCTCGGCGGCGACGGCATCGTTTATCGCGCCATCAGCGACGCCGATGCGCCCGGCGCACCGCTGTATCTGGCGCTGCGCAGCAATCGCCACTCGCCGATCGTCAGCCGCTTTCGCGATCTGGTCAGCGAAGCGGTGGCGGCAGAAAAATAGCCTGCTTATTATTAATCTCGGGGCGTTTGCTCAAAACCTCGCCCCGTTCCCCCTATTTTCTCCACATTTGCTCGGCAGACTCACGACGGTATCTGTTAATCGTTTAGTCAAAAAGTCACGGTGTCATGTCATTGTTGAATTCTCTTTCCCGCCGGCTGATTGCCGCCGCAGCCGCCTGCGTCATGCTGTCCGCAGTTTCCGTCGCCCAGGCTGCTGCCCCGCTCGCCCTGCACTCCCGCGCCGCCCTGGTGGTCAACGCCAGAACCGGCAAAACGCTGTATCAGAAGCAGGCCAACCGACGCATGCCGATCGCCTCGCTGAGCAAGCTGATGACCGCCATGGTGGTGCTGGATAACAAACGCCCGCTGGGCAATAAAATCAAGGTGACCGGCGCCGACCGTGATTTACTGAAGAAAACCCATTCGCGCCTGACCATCGGCTCGGTCCTCAGTCGGCGCGATATGCTGCACATTGCGCTGATGTCGTCGGAAAACCGCGCGGCGGCGGCGCTGAGCCGCTACTATCCCGGCGGCCGACCGGCCTTTGTCGCGCGGATGAACCGCAAAGCGCGCCAGATCGGCATGACGCACACCCGTTTTCGCGATCCGACCGGGCTGACGCCGCGCAATGTCTCCACCGCGCGCGATCTGCTGAAAATGGTCAACCACGCCTATCGCTATCAGACCATCCGCGCCTTCAGCACGGATAAACAGCAGATTGTCCATCCCGGACGCGGCCAACTGGTGTACCGCAGCTCCAACGGCCTGATTAATAACCCTGCCTGGCATATCCGGCTGCAGAAGACCGGCTACACCAACGAGGCCGGCCACTGTCTGGTGGTGCGCACGGTGATTAAAGGCCAGCCCGTGGTGATGATTCTGCTGGGTTCACAGCAGCGCTACGGCCACTACAGCGACGCTATCCGCCTGAAAAGCTGGCTGGAATCCTGATCCCGAACGGCCGCGTCCCGCGCGGCCGCCCTGCTGACCGCCAGCGCCGATATTTTCTCCCGCCGTGACGCTTCCGCTATCTGGCTATCGCATCTTGCCGCGCGCAGCGCGATAATCGATGACAGACTCTTTTCGATTAAAGGAAGCGCCCATGCCACAGTTTTCCCCTTTGTCGCCTGCGCCGATCGATGTGATCAGCATTCAGTCGCAGGTTATTTACGGCAGCGTCGGCAACGGCATTGCCTACCGCACCCTGCTGGCCAAAGGGTTGCAGGCCCTGCAGGTGCCGACGGTGCTGTTCGGCTGCCCGCCCTACTATGGCCCGCCGCACGGCGGCGTGATTCCCGACGACTGGTTCGGCGGTTTTCTCGAGGATTTGCTGGCGCGCGGCGTGGCGCAGCAGGCGCGCGCGGTGATCGTCGGTTACCTGGGCAATGACAGCCAGTGCCGGCTGCTCGATGACTGGCTGCGGCGCGTCCGGGCGCTCAACCCGCAGGTGCTGATCGTGATTGACCCGGTGATGGGCGACTACGGCGAGGGGGTGTACGTCAATCAGCGCCTGGTTGACTGCTATCGCTCACCGTTCCTGCAGCTGGCCGACGGACTGACCCCCAACGGCTTTGAGCTGGAGCAAATCAGCGGCACGGCGCTGACCAGCCGGGAACAAATCGTGAGCGCCGCGCGGGCGCTGCTGAATGACGTCACCCGCTGGGTGCTGGTGACCAGCGCCCCCGACCAGCAGACGGCGCCGCAGGATATCAGCCTGCTGTGGGTCACCGCCGATGAGGTCAAGGCCATCAGCCACCGCAAGATTGACGCCAACGTGAAAGGCACCGGCGATATGTTTACCGCGTTGCTGGTCAGCCGGCTGCTGGCCGGGGAACCGGCGGAAAACGCCGTTTACCAGGCGATTGACGAAGTCTGCGCCGCACTCACAGAGGCGGCGCGTTACGGGTGGGGAGAAATTGGCCGCCTGTCGACGTCGGCGTAACGCAGGCCGGCGCGGTACGCCGCGCCGGGATTCTAACGCTTTTTCTTTTTATTGAAGTCCAGATCGAAGGCATACACGGCGCTTTGCAGTTTGCGCATCGTGATGGGACTGACATCGGTAAAGCGGCAGGAAAGACGGGAAAACTGCCGCTTCTCTCCCTCTTCTTCCGCGTTAACGTCGTGATCTTCAGTGATCGCCAGCAGCTCCATATTCACTTTAAAGGTGCCGTAGCCGTCCAGATTCAGCTGGACTTTGTGAAAGATAAAGCCGGGATGCAGGAAAGATGGGATCTCCCCGTCCAGACGCAGGCCAGCGCCGCCCACGGAAATATCGTGGATACGCAGCTGCAGCGGGGAACCGTCGGGATACTCGCCATGGCAGTAGAAATCGCGCCAGTAAGGCGTGGTAATCCGCGGTTGGCGACGGCGCTGAATATACTTCAGCTCTTTCGGCAGCTGGGCGGAAAACGCCTCGCTTTCCTGATGCCGCACCCGCTCCGCGCTGTCGACCAAAAATTCAATTTTGGCATCATAGCCTTCAACCACCACCTGCAGCTGGCCGCCGGTGCACTGCTGGCAGTCGCTGCAGTCAAACACGATATTGCCGGCGCCCACACTTAATAGCTGGCTGTAGAAAAATTGCTGTTGTTGATTCGCGATGCGCATCGGCGTGCGCTGCTTGTAGATATCCCGCAAAATAGCCAGAACTTCAAAACGCTCTTGCTTGATAAACAGTCCGTTATTGAGCTGCTCCACTCGTCTCTCCTGACTTTTCCACTCGTGCTTACAAAATCCTTACGCTTATCATCACTGGGAATAATCCTAAAGTCAAATTTACATACTTTTACACCTAATCCAAGGGATATCTGCTACTTACCACTTTCCGGGCCGGCGCGACGGCGGACAAAAGCGCGCGCGCCCCTGACGGTTGCGGCGTCAGGGGCGGCGTAAATGGAGGGATAACGGGTTAAGGCGCGGGGCGCTGGCGCGGCAGATCGTCTGCGCCCGACGCCGCCTGATGAATGGCGATATAGCGCTGATAGCGGGCCGGCTTGAGCCTGGACAGATCGACCAGCACCAGCCCGTCGATGCAGTTATTAAAGGCCGGATCGGTGCCGAAATCGATAAACTGTACGCCGCCCGGCTCGCACAGTTCGCTGTACTGTTTGTACAGCGTCGGGATTGAGCAGCCCAGGTTATTCAGCAGGCTCTTCAGCCGTACCAGATCGCCTTGATAATCATCGCCGGCGAACTGCGCCAGCACCTGCGGCAGCGAAGCAGGATAAGGCTGACGCGACTGGGCCAGCGGATTGTCCGCGGCAAAATAGAGCCGGTAAAAGGCAATCAGCAGATCCCGCGCCGCAGCCGGCATGCCGCCGGAGATTGACACCGGGCCGAACAGATAACGGTATTGCGGATACTTGGCCAGATAGGCGCCGATGCCCAGCCACAGATAGTCCAGCCCGCGTTTTCCCCAGTAGGTCGGCTGGATAAAGCTGCGCCCCAGTTCAATGCCCTGCGCCAGTATCGGCATCATATCGCGGTCATAGTCAAACAGGCTGTTGCTGTAGATGCCCGCCAACCCTTTACGCTCCAGCTGCTCGCCGGTGGGGATAAAACGGTAGGCGCCGACGATATCCAGCGCATCCTCATCCCACAGCACCAGGTGATAATAGTCGTCGTCGTAGCTGTCCAGATCGCGGCGGCGGCCGGAGCCTTCCCCCACCGCGCGGAAGGCGATTTCCCGCAGCCGTCCCAGTTCCCGCAGGATCGGCGAGCGCGCGTCGTCCTGCCGGCGATAGAGGAAAATTGCTTTGCCGTCGGGGGTGTTTCCCAGCAGTTCGCAGGCCTTCAGCGCCTTTTTCAGCTCCTGACGCTCTTCCGGCAGGGCAATCGGTGATTCGCTGGCGAACAGCCCGCTTTTTCCCTGGCCCAGACGGTAGACATGGCGGCGAAAACGTCCGGCCAGCTCACGGGCGCTGGTGTGGCCGTCATGCCAGTTGTTAAACGGAATGCGGCCGCCGATGCGCAGTTTGATGCGGCCGCCGCGCTGCTGGAACATTTCACGCACCAGCAGCAGCGTCGACAGCGGGCGATAGGCCAGCGAGGCGAGGTAAAACAGCGTACTGTTGCGGGCGCTGATATGAATCGGCACGATCGGCGCGCGCACTTTAGCCGCCAGTCGCAGAAAACCGGTATGCCAGTGGCCGTCGCGGATCCCCTGCGGGCTGATGCGCGACACCTCTCCGGCCGGGAACATAATCAGCACGCCCTGCCGCTCCAGCTGCTGCTGCATGGCCTGGATCTGCTGACGGCTGGTTTTGTACGCCACATTATCGACCGGCACGAACAGGCTGCTCAGCGGTTCGATATAGCTCAGCACCTGGCTGGCGACCACTTTCACATCCTGACGCACCGCCGCCACGGCGCGCAGCAGCGCCAGACCGTCCAGCGAACCAATCGGATGATTAGCCACCAGCACCACCGGCCCCTGGCTCGGGATGTTTTCCAGATCGCCGTCCACCAGTTCGCAGCTGAGGTTGAAATAGTCCACCACCTGTTCCACCAGATCCAGACCGCGCAGGTGCGGATAGTCGGCGGCAAACTGTTTAAATTCTTTTTCGAAGAGCAGATTTCTCAGCAGGCTACGCTGCCAGGCGGGGGGATTGCGATGTGGAAAAGCGTCTTGCAGCAAAGTGTCCAAGCTAAACATCGTGTTATCTCCTTGGCCTAGTCGCAGCAACGGTAAGCCAGCGGTATGACTGCGACATGTCAGAAAGATGACGAAAAAATTAAACCTCCCGCCGCGCCGCGCCATCCCGGGCGGTGAAAAAGGCATCAGGTGTATTGAGCATAGTTCGGCTTTGGCTCTGATTCAAAAATACGCCGCCGCCGGCGCAGTAATCCCTTGTGGGTAATGCGCAGGTTAATGTCCGAAAACCGCCATCGCCGTACAGGGTTTCATGCAATAATCGGGGCATCAGTAAAGAGGAGTGATCGTATGCAGACATTTTTAATTGACCGGATGCCCACCCCGGTGGGCGAGCTGGTGCTGATCGCCGATGAGCAAGGTCAGCTGCGCGCCGTCGACTGGACCGACTATTACGACAAGCTGATCAGACTGCTGAACACCCATTACCGCCGCGACGGTTTCCGACTGCAGGAGCAGCGCGACCCCGGCGGCCTGAGCAGCCTGATGCAGCGCTACTTTGCCGGCGAGCTGGCGGTGATCAACGATATCCCGGTGATGACCGCCGGCAGCGAGTTCCAGCGCACCGTCTGGCAGCAGCTGCGCCGTATCCCGTGCGGGGAAACCATCACCTATGGCGAACTGGCCAAACGCATCGGCCGACCGACCGCCTCACGGGCCGTCGGCATGGCGAACGGCTCCAACCCCATCAGCATTGTGGTGCCCTGCCACCGGGTAATTGGCTCACAGGGCGCGCTGACCGGCTATGCCGGCGGCGTGGCGCGCAAGCAGTGGCTGCTGCAGCATGAAGGCTTTCTGCCCAAGGCGTTGCTGTAGCCGTCTCTGCCCGTCTTAATCATGATGGCCGCCCCTGCGCGGCCATCATGCCCCGAAAGAGCGACGCTTAGCGTGCTAACAGCATAAAAGCGCCATGAGCTGATTAAATATCGCACAACATGCCCCTATTCTTACTATTGTTTCCCTTATCAGCTGACGCAAAAGATGTTAAAATTGACACATATCAATTATTGCGTGAGCGTAATCTATGATCCCTGAAAAACGCGTGACCCGTCGTATCCAATCCGGTGGTTGTGCGATCCACTGTCAGGATTGCAGCATCAGCCAACTGTGTATCCCCTTCACCCTCAATACCCATGAGCTTGACCAGCTCGATAACATCATTGAAAGGAAGAAGCCGATCCAGAAAGGCCAGACCCTGTTCAAGGCCGGTGATGAACTGAAATCCCTGTATGCGATCCGTTCAGGGACCATCAAGAGCTACACCATTACCGAACAGGGCGACGAGCAGATTACCGGTTTCCACCTGGCCGGCGATCTGGTTGGCTTTGACGCCATCGGCTCGCTGAAGCATCCGAGCTTTGCCCAGGCGCTGGAAACCTCCATGGTGTGCGAAATTCCGTTCGAAACCCTTGATGACCTGGCCGGTAAAATGCCGAATCTGCGTCAGCAGATCATGCGGCTGATGAGCGGCGAGATCAAAGGCGATCAGGATATGATCCTGCTGCTGTCGAAGAAGAACGCGGAAGAGCGGCTGGCGGCGTTTGTCTATAATCTGTCGCGCCGCTTCGCCGAACGCGGCTTCTCACAGCGCGAGTTCCGCCTGACCATGACGCGCGGCGATATCGGCAACTACCTCGGCCTGACGGTAGAAACCATCAGCCGCCTGCTGGGCCGCTTCCAGAAAAGCGAAATCCTCAGCGTCAAAGGCAAATACATTACCATTGAGAATGCGGACGCGCTGTCGCAGCTGGCCGGCACCCCGCGCATTAGCGTCGCCACCGTCTGATACCCTCGCCGGATCAATAATTTCTAATTATTGATCCGGCTCATCCTCTCTCCACTGTTCTGTTTTTCAATGTTGGGTTACTCTGTAAATTAACAGACTGTTGATTTCAGCTGTAAGGAGGCCCTAATGGCGATGTATCAGAATCTTCTGGTGGCTATTGACCCCAACCAGGACGACCAGCCGGCGTTGCGCCGTGCGGTATACCTGGTCAAGCGGAATGGCGGGCGCATCAAGGCCTTCCTTCCTATCTATGACTTCTCTTACGAAATGACCACCCTGCTGTCGCCCGATGAACGCACGGCGATGCGCCAGGGCGTGATCAGCCAGCGCGCCGCATGGATCAAGGAACAGTGTCGCTTTTACCTGGAAGATGGCGTGCCGATCGAAATCAAAGTGGTCTGGCACAACCGTCCGTTTGAGGCCATTATTCAGGAAGTGCTGAGCGGACAACATGATTTACTGCTGAAAATGGCGCATCAGCATGACCGGCTGGAATCAGTGATTTTTACCCCGACCGACTGGCATCTGCTGCGTAAGTGCCCGTGCCCGGTGTGGATGGTGAAAGATCAGCCCTGGCCGGAAGGCGGCAAGGCGCTGGTGGCGGTTAACCTGTCCAGCGAGGAGCCGTACCACGACCCGCTCAATATTCGCCTGGTGCAGGAAACCGTCGAACTGGCGGAAAACGTTAACCAGACTGAAGTCCATCTGGTCGGCGCCTACCCGGTTACGCCGATCAATATCGCCATCGAACTCCCCGATTTTGACCCCAGCGTTTACAACGACGCCATTCGCGGCCAGCATCTGATCGCCATGAAAGCGCTGCGCCAGAAATTCTGCATCAATGAGGAATTTACCCACGTCGAAAAAGGTCTGCCGGAGGAAGTGATTCCGGATCTGGCCGAGCATCTGCAGGCCGGCGTGGTGGTGTTGGGCACCCTGGGGCGCACCGGTATCTCCGCCGCGTTTATCGGCAATACCGCCGAACATGTGATCGATCATCTGAAATGCGACCTGCTGGTGATCAAGCCGGAAGACTTCAACTGTCCGATTGAGGCCGATGAGGATGATGAGCACGACGATGAGGACTGAGGCCGCGCCGCAGCCGTAAAAAACAAACAGGGCCCCGCGGGGCCCTGTTGACGTCTGGCTGAGAATTACAGCTCGATAACGTCGAAGCGTACGTCCGGGTTGACGTCCGCATCGTAGTCCACGCCTTCCAGACCGAAGCCGAACAGGCGCAGGAATTCCTGCTTGTAACCGGTGTAGTCGGTCAGCTCGCTCAGGTTTTCCGAGGTGATGGACGGCCACAGGTCACGACACGCCTGCTGCACGTCGTCACGCAGTTCCCAGTCGTCCATACGGATGCGCTCGTGGTCGTCCAGCGATTTGTCGTCGCCGTACAGACGGGTGCGCATCAGACGGTAGACCTGCTCCATGCAGCCTTCATGGATGCCTTTCTCTTTCATGATCTTGAAGGCCATGGAGATATACAGCGGCATCACCGGAATGGCGGAGGACGCCTGGGTCACCACGGACTTCAGCACCGCCACGTGCGCGGTGCCGCCTTTGGCGGACAGGTCGCCGCGGATAGCGGTCGCTGCGCGGTCCAGATCTTCTTTCGCCCGGCCCAGCGTGCCGTGCCAGTAGATTGGCCAGGTCAGGTCGGTGCCGATATAGGAGTAAGCCACGGATTTCGCGCCTTCCGCCAGCACGCCGGCACCTTCCAGCGCGGACATCCACAGTTCCCAGTCCTGGCCGCCCATCACGGTGATGGTGTTTTCAATTTCTTCTTCCGTCGCCGGTTCAACGGTGGCGGAGACGATCTGATCCTTGTTGGTGTCAATCGCCGTGGTGGTGTACACCTCGCCGATTGGCTTCAGTGCGGAACGCACCACTTCGCCGGTTTCCGGCATCTTACGTACCGGAGAAGCCAGCGAGTACACCACCAGATCGATCTGACCGAGGTCCTGCTTGATCAGTTCAATCACTTTCTCGCGGCATTCGTTGGAAAACGCATCGCCGTTGATGCTTTTCGCGTACAAGCCTTCTTCTTTGGCAGCCTTGTCGAATGCGGCGGAGTTGTACCAGCCGGCGGTGGCCGGTTTGGTTTCGGTGCCGGCTTTTTCAAAGAACACGCCGATAGTGGCTGCGCCGCTACCGAAAGCCGCAGCGATGCGGGAGGCCAGACCATAACCGGTGGAGGCGCCGATAACCAGTACGCGTTTCGGGCCATCAGCGATAGCGCCCTGCTGCTTGGTATAGGCAATCTGGCGACGTACATTGGCTTCACAGCCCACCGGATGAGTGGTGGTGCAGATAAAGCCGCGAACCTTAGGTTTGATAATCATATTGGGTCTAGGATCCGTTAAATGGATGAAATCGGGACATAAGATACCGCATTACGCCCCTTAATTGTGATCTGATGTGTTGGATTGCACAAGTTATGAGCAATTCGCCGCGAAATTCCGCATTTTTTACCCGCCTATCCGCCCATGCTGCCCGACGGCGCGCCGCCAGACGGGCGTCAGTCGTCCGGCAAGTCCCAGTGCGGGTTCCAGGCCACTTCCCACAGATGCCCGTCCGGGTCACGGAAATAGCCGGCATAGCCGCCATAAAACGTCCCCTGCGCAGATTTGACGATCCCGGCCCCGGCGCGCTGCGCCGCCGTCATAATGGCATCAACCTCCGCCCGGCTGGCGACGTTGTGCCCGATGGTAAAGGCGGTTGAGCTGATGGGCGTTTTCGCCAGCCCGGTGTCGTGCGCCAGGTCGTCCTGCGCCCAAAGGGCCAGTTTGACTCCGCCGGCCAGCTCAAAGAACGCCACCGCGCCGTGCTCAAACTCGCGGCCGATGATGCCTTCGGTCGCCAGGCCCAGGCCGTCGCGGTAAAAAGTCAGGGATTTTTCCAGATCGGCGACGGCCAGCGTCAGCACGGAAATTCTCGCTTTCATCTTTCACCTCAGGCTGCTTATAGGTGACATTGTCACTCAGTCGCGCGTGCAACACGCGTCCCCTTCGCTCGGTGATTCACCGTTTATAAACTACTCAGCATAGGCGGCGCGCCGGCCTGGCGCAAAAAAATGCCGGCCACGTAATGTGGCCGGCATGGTGGTTTTCAGCAGGATGACGCCGGACAATTACAAGGCGTTTTTAATCGCATCCACGCTGGCTTTGGCGTCGCCGAACAGCATCTGGCTGTTTTCCTTGAAGAACAGCGGATTCTGCACGCCGGCATAGCCGGTGTTCATCGAGCGTTTAAACACGATAACGTTCTGCGCCTTCCACACTTCCAGCACCGGCATGCCGGCGATTGGGCTGCGCGGATCTTCCAGCGCCGCCGGGTTGACGGTGTCGTTGGCGCCGATCACCAGTACGGTATCGGTATCGGCGAAGTCGTCGTTGATTTCGTCCATTTCCAGCACCACGTCGTACGGCACCTTGGCTTCCGCCAGCAGCACGTTCATATGGCCCGGCAGACGACCGGCGACCGGGTGAATGCCGAAGCGCACGTTGATGCCGCGGGCGCGCAGTTTTTCGGTGATTTCAGCCACCGGATACTGCGCCTGCGCCACCGCCATACCGTAGCCCGGGGTGATGATCACCGAGCTGGAATTACGCAGCAGCTCGGCCACCTCTTCCGCCGTGGTTTCGCGGTATTCGCCCATCTCTTCCGCCTCGCCGGTGGATGAACCGTCGGTGCCGAAACCGCCGGCAATCACGCTGATAAACGAACGGTTCATCGCCTTACACATAATGTAAGACAGGATGGCGCCGGAGGAGCCGACCAGCGCGCCGGTGACGATCAGCAGATCGTTGCTCAGCATAAAGCCGGCCGCCGCCGCCGCCCAACCGGAATAGGAGTTGAGCATCGACACCACCACCGGCATATCCGCCCCGCCGATCGAGGCCACCAGATGCCAGCCGAACGCCAGCGCAATCGCCGTCATCACCAGCAGCGCGAACACCTGCAGCCCGACGCTGTCGCTGGAGACGAACATCACCATCAGCAGGAAAGAGACCACCAGCGCCGCCAGGTTCAGCTTATGGCGGTTCGGCAGCATCAGCGGCTTGGAGGAAATTTTGCCGCGCAGCTTGCCGAACGCCACGATGGAACCGGTAAAGGTCACCGCGCCGATAAAGATGCCGAGAAACACTTCGCTCAGATGGATATTTTCCATCACCGGCTCCATCGGCGCGCCGTGGTCCAGATAGCTGTTGAAACCGACCAGCACCGCCGCCAGGCCGACGAAGCTGTGCAGCATCGCCACCAGCTCCGGCATCTCGGTCATTTCCACCTTTTTGGCCAGATAAACGCCGATTGAGCCGCCGATAATCATCGCGATGATGATCCAGCCTACGTTGCCGGCGTCCGGCCCGAGGATGGTGGCGATCAGCGCAATCGCCATGCCGGCAATGCCGAAGCGGTTGCCCAGCTTGGAGGTTTCATGACGCGACAGCCCCGCAAGGCTCAAGATAAATAAAATAGCGGCAACAATGTATGCAGCTGTAACTAATCCACCAGACATTGGTTACCCCTTATTTACGGAACATCTTCAGCATGCGCTGAGTGACGGTGAATCCACCAAAAATATTGATGCTGGCAATCAGCACGGCGATAAAGGAGAGGAAACTCACCCAGCCGCCGTGGCCGATCTGCAACAGGGCGCCCACCACGATAATGCCTGAAATCGCATTGGTGACCGACATCAACGGCGTATGCAGCGCGTGGCTGACGTTCCACACCACGTAGTAACCGACCACGCAGGCCAGCGCAAACACGGTGAAGTGCGACAGGAACTCTTTCGGCGCCGCGTCCGCCAGCCAGCCGAACAGCACCACCGCCAGCGCCATCAGGCCATACTTCAGCCATGGCGAGAGCGGTTTTTTCTCCTCTTTGACCGGCGGCTCCACGGCCTGCGCCTGCGGTTTCGGCTGGGCGGAGACCTGGATCGGCGGCGCCGGCCAGGTAATCTCGTCCTCGCGCACCACCGTCACGCCGCGGATCACGCTGTCTTCAAAGTCGATATCCAACTCGCCGTTTTTCTCCTTGGCCAGCAGCTTCAGCAGGTTGACCAGGTTGGTGCCGTACAGCTGGGAAGATTGGGTCGGCAGGCGGCTCGGCAGATCGGTATAGCCGATGATCTTCACCCCGTTATCGGTGGTGGTGATGCGGTCGGCCACGGTCAGTTCACAGTTGCCGCCGGTTTGCGCCGCCAGATCGACGATCACGCTGCCCGGCTTCATGCTGGCGACCATCTCTTTGGTGATCAGCTTCGGCGCCGGTTTGCCCGGGATCAGCGCGGTGGTGACGATAATGTCCACCTCTTCCGCCTGCGCGGCGAACAGCGCCATCTCCGCCTTGATAAAGGCCTCGGACATCACTTTGGCATAGCCGTCGCCGCTGCCCGCTTCTTCCTCGAAGTCCAGCTCCAGGAATTCCGCGCCCATGCTCTGCACCTGCTCCTTCACTTCCGGGCGGGTGTCGAAGGCGCGGACGATCGCCCCCAGACTGCCGGCGGCGCCGATGGCCGCCAGGCCGGCAACGCCGGCGCCGATAATCATCACTTTCGCCGGCGGCACTTTACCGGCGGCGGTGATCTGCCCGGTAAAGAAGCGGCCAAATTCGTGCGCAGCCTCCACAATGGCGCGATAGCCGGCGATATTGGCCATCGAGCTCAGCGCATCCATCGACTGCGCGCGTGAGATCCGCGGTACGGAGTCCATCGCCAGCGTGGTAATGCGCCGCGCCGCCAGTTTTTCCATCAGCTCAGGGTTCTGCGCCGGCCAGATAAAGCTGACCAACGTGCTCCCTTCACGCATCAGGGCGATCTCCTCTTCCTGCGGCGCGTTGACCTTCAGGATCAGATCCGACTGCCACACCTCGGCGGTGTCGACCACCGTCGCGCCGGCCTGTTCGTAAGCGACATCTTCAAAGCTTGCCAGTTTGCCCGCATCGCGCTCAATGGCGACGCTGAAACCCAGTTTCAGCAGCTGCTCCACCGTTTTCGGCGTGGCAGCGACGCGAGCTTCATTGGCCAACCGTTCTCTAGGTACACCAATACGCATAATATTCCCTTCCGGATTATGATCTTATTATCTTCCAACCCCATAGTGATAACGCCGTCCCCGCCCCCTTTGCCCAAGGCTGGCGGCGGATAGCGGGCGGCGCTATCTATAACCTACTGAAAATAGGATCGATGATCTACGTTTGCTTAACCCATCGGATGAGTTTTTACATAAAAATTCACGCACGGATATGACAAAACTCAATTTTCCCCGAGAAAAACGGCCGGAGCGCCAATAAAAACAGGCAGTTTTCTTCTCACCGCAAATCCGCGCAAACACAGCCTGCTGCGGCGATGCGGCATAAAAGTTATAGAAATGTGAATAAACAACGCTTATCCAAACAAAATCTTTATTATGGATACTTATACTTGAAGCCAACGGAAAATAACGCCGCCGCATTAACAGATTTGTCTCATGCGATGCCATAAAATGCTGAGACACCTGCCAAGATTACATGTAATAATCAATGGCTGAATAACACCTCAACAGTTCAGCACGTTATAAACGTTAATGCGCTAGGCGAAAGGATTTTTTATGAAGCTGAAGAACACGATCATCGCATCAGCCTTGTTATCACTTACCGCGCTGTCCGCTCATGCTGCGCAAGAGTTAACGCCTGAGAAAGCGGCGGCGATCAAGCCGTTTGATCGCATCACCATCACCGGCCGTTTCAACGCCATCAACGAAGCCGCCACCGCCGTCTCTCGCCGCGCCGACAAACTGGGCGCCGACGCTTTCTATATTCAAGACATTAATAATAGTAACAACGGCGGCAACTGGCGCGTAACGGCAGACATTTACCGCAGCGATGCGCCGGAAGTAGAGAAAAGCCACTACCGCGTCTTCAACGGCGTGAAAGAGCTGCCGAAAGAGCAGGCCTACCAGTTAGAGCCGTTTGATACCGTCAGCGCCAGCGGTTTCTTCCGCAGCCAGCCGGACGTGAACGACGCCATCTCCAAACTGGCGAAGAAAAAAGGCGCCGATTCCTTCTTTATCGTCCGTCAGGTCGACGCCAACCAGGGCGGCAACCAATATGTGACCGCCTACGTCTACAAAGCCAATGCGCCGAAACGCGTGGTACAGAGCCCGGATGCAATTCCGGCCGACTCGGAAGCCGGTAAGGCCGCGCTGGCCGCCGGCGGCGCCGCTGCGGCGAAGGTCGAGATCCCGGGCGTCGCCTCTTCCGGCTCGCCAAGCCGTGAAGTCGGCCGCTTCTTCGAAACGCAGTCGTCAACCGGTAAGCGTTACACTGTCACCCTGGCCGACGGCACCAAGATTCAGGAAGTGAACAACGTGACCGCCGCGCAGATGCAGCCGTTTGACTCCGTGACCTTTACCGGCCACTTCAACAGCATGACCGACGTCTCCACCGAAGTGGCGAAGCGTGCGGCCGCCAAAGGCGCCAAGTACTACCACGTCACCCGCCAGTGGCAGAACAAGAGCGGCGGCAACCTGACCGTCAGCGCCGATCTGTTCAAATAATCCGCGTTTTACTCCCTTCTGCGGGCAGCCCTGGCGCTGCCCGTTTTTCTTTCCGCCGCGACTGAATAACTTTTTAACCGTTCCGCATATTCAATCATTGCATCCCGCTGCGTCCGTCCGTAGAATCTGCGCCGTTTTTCAGGGTTGATTGTCTCCAGCCTGAAGTATGGCGGCGATAAACGCACGGTGATCGTCACCCTGTCTTTACTGCTCAATCGGCGCTCTCCAGCTGTTTATTCTGTATTCGGGATCCTTCATTGGAAAAAAAATTAGGTCTACTCGCATTAACCGCTCTGGTGCTCAGTTCCATGCTCGGCGCCGGGGTATTCAGCCTGCCGCAAAATATGGCGGAAGTGGCCAGTCCGGCGGCCCTGCTGATCGGCTGGGCCATTACCGGCGTCGGCATTCTGTTCCTGGCCTTCGCCATGCTGCTGCTGACCCGGCTGCGCCCCGATCTGGACGGCGGTATCTTTACCTATGCCAAAGAGGGTTTCGGTGAACTGGTCGGCTTCTGCTCCGCCTGGGGCTACTGGCTGTGCGCGGTGATCGCCAACGTCTCTTATCTGGTGATCGTCTTCGCCGCGCTGAGCATTTTTACCGACCGCAGCGGCTCGGTGATCTTCGGCGACGGCAACACCTGGCAGGCGCTGGTGGGGGAATCCGTTCTGCTGTGGGTGGTGCACGCGCTGGTGCTGCGCGGCGTACAGACCGCCGCCAGCATCAATCTGGCCGCCACGCTGGCCAAACTGCTGCCGCTCGGGCTGTTTGCCGTGCTGGCGGTTATTGCCTTTAAAATGGACGTATTCACCCTCGACTTCACCGGCGTAGCGCTCGGCAAGCCGGTGTGGGAGCAGGTGAAAAACACCATGCTGATCACCCTGTGGGTGTTTATCGGCGTGGAAGGCGCGGTGGTGGTGTCGGCGCGCGCGCGTAATAAAAAGGATGTCGGGCTGGCCACCATGCTGGCGGTGGTGTCCGCGCTGGCGGTCTACCTGCTGGTGACGCTGCTGGCGCTCGGCGTGGTGCCGCGTAGCGAGCTGGCGCAAATGCGCAACCCGTCGATGGCGGTGATGATGGTCGATCTGCTCGGCCCGTGGGGCGATGTGATTATCGCCGTCGGTCTGATTATCTCGGTGTGCGGCGCCTACCTGAGCTGGACCATTATGGCGGCCGAAGTGCCGCTGCTGGCCGCGCAGCACGGCGCCTTCCCGAAAGTGTTCCGCCGGCAGAATAAGAACCACGCCCCGTCCGCCTCGCTGTGGCTGACCAACGGCGCGGTGCAGATTGCGCTGGTGCTGATCTGGTTTACCAGCAGCAACTACAACTCGCTGCTGACCATCGCCTCGGAAATGATTCTGGTGCCCTATTTCCTGGTCGGCGCCTTCCTGTTCAAAGTGGCGCTGCAACGCAATGACAAACGCCTGATTGCGGCGGCCAGCGGCGCCTGTCTGTACGGCATCTGGCTGCTGTATGCGTCGGGACTGATGCATCTGCTGATGTCGGTGCTGCTGTACGCGCCGGGGCTGCTGGTGTTTATCTATGCCCGCCGCGGCCATGATGAGGTGAAGTTGCTGAACAAGCTGGAAAGAAGCAGCATTCTGCTGCTGTTGCTGGCCACCGTGCCGGCCGGCTGGTTTATGCTGCAGTGATAACCAAAAGGACCGGGTGCAACACCCGGTCATTTTTACTGCGCGCTGATGGTGAGCCGCTCACCCACCTGCGTTAATACCACCCTTGCCGCACACTCCTGCTGAATCGCCGCCAGTTGGGCTTTGTCCAGCGCATAGGGCAGCAGAATATCAAATACCGCCAGCCCCTGCTGTTGCCCCAAATCGATCAGGCGTACGATGTTGGTTTCATCGCTGACCTGGGTGGAGACCACCTGCAGGGCCAGCTCTTTTAACTGCTCAGTACGCGTCTGCGTGGATACCGTACGTGATTTCAGCACCATGCCGAATATCGGC
Organism: Serratia rubidaea; assembly: GCF_016026735.1. Lineage (NCBI taxonomy): Bacteria > Pseudomonadati > Pseudomonadota > Gammaproteobacteria > Enterobacterales > Yersiniaceae > Serratia > Serratia rubidaea. The sequence goes on along the minus strand of NZ_CP065640.1, from coordinate 3,854,187 downwards.
ATAACGCCGTAAATTGCATCAACAAAGCGCCAGTGCTTCTTGCACGATGCAGACAGAAATTCCATGTAGTCAAAGCAGATTGTTTCACTGCGCGCGACGGATGCAAGGTGACCGTTACTCATCCCCTCAGTTCCTCTTTTGGCCAGCGTATACCCTGTCGCCCTGGATATTCAGGGTATATTACATCCTGAAATGGATAATCGATGCGAAGCTATAACGATTTTACGCCGTATAATGGCATAATTCCCCTATTGTTTGCCAGCCTGTCCAGGAGCTTTAATCGATGGAACCCCATGACTCTGCGCCGGTACTGATCACCGGCGGCGCCCGCCGCATAGGCCTGGCGTTGGCCCGCTCGCTGCTGCAGCGCCAGGTGCCGGTGATCGTCGCCTACCGCAGCGACTATCCGGCACTCGCCGAGCTTAAATCACTGGGCGCCACCTGTATTCAGGCCGACTTCGCCACCCACGACGGCATCTATCAGTTTGCCGAACAGGTGCGGGAAATCGCCCCCAAACTGCGGGCGCTGGTGCATAACGCCAGCGCCTGGCAGGCCGAATCGCCGCATACGCCGCCGGAACAGGTGATGGCGTCGATGCTGCAAATCCACGTTTACACCCCCTATCTGCTCAATCAGCTGCTGGAGCCCTGCCTGCGCGGTCAGGGACAGGCCGGCGCCGATATTATCCATCTGACGGATTACGTGGTGGAAAAAGGCAGCGACAAGCATATCGCTTACGCCGCCAGCAAGGCGGCGCTGGATAACATGACCCGTTCGTTCGCCCGCAAGCTGGCGCCGGAGGTGAAGGTCAACGCCATTGCGCCGGCGCTGATTATCTTTAACCCCGGCGACGATGAAGCCTATCGCCAGCAGGCGCTGCAAAAGTCGCTGATGAAAGTCGCCCCCGGCGAAAGCGAAGTGGTCGAACTGGTGCACTACCTGCTCGGCAGCCGCTATGTGACCGGCCGCACCCACGGCGTCGACGGCGGCCGTCCGCTGCGTTGACCGGAGCGCATGGCGCAATGTGTAACGGCGCGCTATGCTGAATGCCGTCTTGCTGAGAATCCCCCGGAAAAAATGCACAAAATTGTTTTTGTAGAAGACGACGCCGACGTCGGTAAATTAATCGCCGCCTACCTGGGTAAACATGATATTGAGGTGCTGGTCGAGCCGCGCGGCGATAGCGCCCAGGCGCGCATTGCCCAGGAGCAGCCGGATCTGGTGCTGCTGGATATTATGCTGCCCGGCAAAGACGGCATGACGCTGTGCCGCGATCTGCGGCCGCAGTTTCACGGCCCGATCGTACTGCTGACGTCGCTCGACAGCGATATGAACCATATTCTGTCGCTGGAAATGGGCGCCAACGACTATATCCTGAAAACCACGCCGCCGGCGGTGCTGCTGGCGCGCCTGCGCCTGCATCTGCGCCAGGGCGCCGCGGGGCATGACGACGCCGCGCCCCTGACGCCGCACAACGCGCTGCACTTCGGCCTGCTGTGCATCGACCCGGTTAATCGCCAGGTGACGCTGGCGGACGAAACCATCACCCTGTCCACCTCCGATTTTGACCTGCTGTGGGAGCTGGCGACCCACGCCGGGCAGATTATGGACCGGGAGGCGCTGCTGCAGAACCTGCGCGGCGTCAGCTATGACGGCCTGGATCGCAGCATCGACGTCGCCATTTCCCGCCTGCGTCGCAAACTGTACGACAATGCGCTGGATCCCTTCCGCATCAAGACCGTACGCAACAAAGGCTACCTGTTCGCCCCCAACGCCTGGGAACCGGCGCAGCCATGAGAAAACTCTTCGTACAGTTCTTTCTGCTGCTGTTCGTCTGCTTTCTGGTGATGGCGATGCTGGTCGGGCTGGTGTACAAGGTCACCGCCGAACGCGCCGGCCGTCAGTCGATGGATGACCTGATGAAAAGTTCGCTGTACCTGATGCGCAGCGAACTGCGGGAAATCCCGCTCAAGGACTGGAATAAAACCATCGATACGCTGGATCTCAACCTCTCCTTCCAGCTGCATATTGAACCGCTGGGCAAGCAGAAGCTGAGCGATGAGATGAAAACGCGGCTGCGGCTGGGGGAAATCATCGCGCTGGACGATCAGTACACCTTTATGCAGCGCATTCCGCGCAGCCATTACGTGCTGGTGGTCGGCCCCATTCCCTACCTGTTCTATCTGCATCAGGTGCGGCTGCTGGATCTGGTGGTGCTGCTGCTGATCGGCCTGTCGCTGGCGCTGCCGGTCTTTCTGTGGATGCGCCCGCACTGGCAGGACCTGCTCAAGCTGGAAAACGCCGCACAGCGCCTCGGCGCCGGGCATCTGGATGAGCGCACCCATTTTGATCCCACCTCCAGCCTCAACCGGCTCGGCGTGGCCTTTAATCAGATGGCGGACAATATCAATACCCTGATCGCCAGTAAGAAACAGCTGATTGACGGCATCGCCCACGAGCTGCGCACCCCGCTGGTGCGGCTGCGTTACCGGTTGGCGATGAGCGATAACCTGTCCGACGGCGAACAGCAGGCGCTGAACCGCGATATCGGCCAGCTGGAGTCGCTGATCGACGAGCTGCTGACCTATGCGCGCCTCGACCGCCCGCAGGTGGCGCTGAATATCGAGCCGATCGACCTGCCCGGCTGGCTGCAGGACAAAACGGACGATCTGCGGCTGATTCATCCTGAGCGCGATATTGCGCTGGATATTCCCCACCGCGGCGACTTCGGCGGCGTGGATCTGCGCCTGATGGAGCGGGTGCTGGATAATCTGGTGAACAACGCGCTGCGCTATGCGCAACGGCGTCTGCGCATCGGCCTGTGGTTCGACGGCGATATCGCCTGCCTGCAGGTGGAAGACGACGGACCGGGCATTCCGCCGGACGAGCGCCAGCGTATTTTTGAACCCTTTGTACGGCTGGACCCCAGCCGCGACCGCGCTACCGGCGGCTGCGGCCTGGGACTGGCCATCGTGCATTCCATCGCCGTCGCCTATCAGGGCCAGGTGTTTGTCGACGCCAGCCCGCTCGGCGGCGCCAGTTTCCGCTTCTGCTGGCCGGTAAAATCCCCGCTCCTATTAAAAAACGCCGCTACCGCCGATTAAGCGCTGCCGCTGTTTAGTAAACAGCGGCGGCTGCGCATGACAGTTTTCACAAAAGCGATATTCGCCGGCGTTCCCCGCCCGCTTGCCGCTTGCCTGCGCCACCGTTCCCTTATAGATTGCAGCCTATCGGCGCAGCAACGCCGTCCGCAACGGCTTCTCGCGGCCGGCAACCATAAGGATAGCAACAAGATGGCCAATATTCGTGACGTTGCCCGGCTGGCCGGCGTTTCTATCAGCAGCGTGTCGAACCTGCTTAATCATCGCACCCATCAGATGAGCGCGGAAACGCGGTTGCGTATTGAGCGGGCGATGGAGGAACTGCATTACCGCCCGCTGAGCGCGCCGCCGCGCCAACCCGGACAGCCGAATATTATCGGTTTGCTGGTGCCGTCGATTGTTAACCCCAGCTTTTCGGCGCTGGCGCACGAGGTTGACCTGTCCGCGCGGGCGTATCGCTACCGCGTGCTGCTCGGCAACTCATACCGTCAGGAAGACGAGGAGCGCGCCTTTATCAGCGATATGTTCGCCCACGGCGTGCGCGGCATTATCGTCGCGGCCAGCGATATCCGCCAGACGCATTTTGTCCGCAGCGCCGAGCAAGGGATGATGATCGTCAGCTATGACAACCGCTTTACCGGTAGCATGGCGGCCGATACCCGGCTGGTGGACAGCGTCTCCATGGATAACGTTGAAGCCGGCCGTCTGGCGGCGCAGCACCTGATTGAACGCGGCTGCCGGCAGATTATATTTGCCACCGAAGCCACCCTGACGCTGAGCCGCAGCAATAAAATCGACGGTTTTCTGGCGGCGCTGCGCAGCCATCAGCTGCCGGCGTATGAACGGGTAATCGAAGGCAAGGCCAGCAGTGAATATGGCGACACGGAGATGTTTGAGCTCGGCCGCTCGATGGTCAACCGTATACTCGCCATGACGCCCCGCCCGGACGGCATTGTGGCGATCAACGATGCGCTGGGCATTGGCCTGATGACCGGGCTGCGCGCCGCCGGAGTGCGCATACCGCAGCAGATGTCCATCGTCGGCATCGACAATATTTCGCTGGCCGGCTTTGCCGAACCGGGGCTGACCTCGATGATGCCGCCGCAGGCCGCCATGGCGCAGGTGATGGTTGAACGCTTAATCCGGCGCATCAACGACCCTCAGCTGCCGCCCGGCGAATTTCTTTTTCCGCCGACCCTGGTCAGCCGCCGGTCAGTCAAAGCGTAACGGCCGCTCAGCGCCAGCTGCGATATTGCAACGGTAGAGATAAACAAGAGGAATAAATAATGAATGCCAACGGCACGGTCATCATCGATTAACGCCCAATAGCAGCACGCAAATAACACGTTTATTCATTACACCGGCGAGCGCCAAGCGCCGGGGACGGATCACGCCAATAAACCTATCTCGGATAAATAATCATGAATAACAGAACGCCGCAGGATATTGAACGCAGCGCAATAAGAAAGCTGACGCTGCATATCGTCCCTTTAATGATTTTATTATATTTCCTGGCTTTTCTTGACCGCAATAATATGGCCTATGCCGCCATGGCGCTGGAAGACAGCCTGGGGCTGACCGCCTCGGCGTTCGGCTTTGCCTCCGGCATTTTCTTTATCGGCTATTTTATGTTTGAGATCCCCAGCAACGCCGGCACGATCAAGTTCGGCCCGCGCATCTGGTTCGCCCGCATTTTGATCTCGTGGGGCATCTTCGCCACCCTGCTGGGCTTTGCCCGCACGCCGATGGAGCTGTATATCTACCGTTTTATGCTGGGCGTATGCGAAGCCGGCTTTTTCCCGTCGGTGGTTTATTACTTTACCGTTTTCTTCCCGGAAAAGTACCGCACCAAAATCCTCGGCATGTTTATTATTGTGCAGCCGCTCTCCAATGCCATCGGCTCGCCGATCTCCGGTTTTATTCTGAATATCGATCAGGGCTGGTTCGGCCTCGAATCCTGGCAACTGCTGTTTATTATTGAAGGCGTACCGCCCATTATTATCGGCCTGCTGATTCCGTTTATCATTAAAAACTCACCGAAAGAGGTTGGCTATCTGGACGTAGAAGAAAAAGCCTGGCTGATGAATAATAACCAGCGCACCAAGTCCGGTTCAAAAATTACCCTGGGCGATTTTTTTAACGGGATTAAAAATAAAAAATACCTGATTTACGCCCTGCTGAATTTCGGCATGGTCTGCGGCATTTATGGCTTTGGCATGTGGCTGCCCTCCATCCTGACCGCCATTTCCGGCGGCGATATTCTCCACGTCAGCCTGCTGGCGTTGCTCCCCTACGGGCTGGGCGCGCTGCTGATTTATCCGTGGAGCCTGTGGGCCAGTAAAACCCGGCAAATCGCTATTTTTGCCGGCATCAGCATGGTGATGGCCGCCATCGGCCTGGCCGGCGCGGTGGCGTTCTTCCAATACAACCTGTTTGTCTCACTCTCTTTCCTGTGCCTGGCCGCCGTCGGCATCTACACCGCCGTGCCGTCGTTTTTATCCATGCCGGCCAATATCTCCTCGGGCGCGTCGGCCGCCGCCGGCCTGGCGGTGGTGAGCTGCATCGGCAACATCGGCGGTTTTGTCGCCCCCTATGTGGTGGGCGTCCTTAACGACCTCACCCGCAGCAGCATCCCGGGGCTGATTTTCCTGGCGCTGTGCCTGCTGGTCACCGGCCTGATCTGCATTTTTTACTGCGCTAAACAGCGCGAAGGCGTCATCAGGGCGTAACTCACTTTTCATCCTTAACACGAGGTATTCATCATGGGTCATCTTAGCGGCAAGAAAGTCTTTATCACCGGCGCGGAGCAAGGCATCGGCCGGGCCACGGCGGAGCAGCTGATTCAGGCCGGCTGCGATATTTACCTGCACTACCACAGCGGCGAAGAAGGCCCCAAGGCGTTGGTGGCGCTGGCGCATTCGCTGGGGCAGCGTGCGGCTTACGGCTACGCGGATTTGATTGAGACCGCAGACGCTGAACGCTGCGTGCGCGCCGGGGCCGAATTTCTCGGCGGCATTGATATCCTGATCAATAACGTCGGCGGCATCGTCGGCCGTAAATGGCTCGGGGAGATCGACCGTCAGTTCTGGCAAACGGTGCTGGACGTAAATATGACCACCATGCTCAACGTCACGCAAAGCGCGCTGCCGTTCCTCAAGGCGGCGCCGGACGGCGCCAGCGTCGTCAATCTGGCCTCGCTGGCCGGCCGCGCCGGCGGACATTCCGGTTCGCTGGTTTATTCGTCCTGTAAAGGCGCGGTGCTGACCTGGACGCGTTCGCTGGCGGCGGAACTGGGGGAGCATGGCGTGCGGGTCAATGCGGTGGCGCCCGGGCTGATCCTCGGCACGCGTTTTCACGATCGCCACACCACCCAGGAATCGGCGGAAGAAACCGTCCGCGCGATCCCGCTGGGCAGAGCCGGCACGCCGCAGGATGTGGCGCGGGTCATCACCTTCCTGGCGGCGGAGTATGACGGTTTCGTCTCCGGCGCCACCATCGATATCAACGGCGGTATTTACCGTATGTAATCCCTCCCCCAGCCGGTAGCCCGCAACGGCGGCCGGCAATGCTGACGGAGAACTAACCATGATTAAATCAGCGCTTATCCACCCGCAGCTGCTCGGCGCATTGGCGGCATGCGGCCACAAAAGTCAGCTGCTGATCGCCGACGCCAACTACGCGGTCACCACCAACGCCCGCAAAGACGCCACCGTGGTGTACCTCAATCTGTCGCCGGGAATGATCCCCGCGCCGCTGGTGCTGGAAAAAGTCCTGACCTGCATCAACGTGGAACATGCCGCCCTGATGACGGCGCCGGCCGATTATCCCCATGCGCCGGCGGATGAATACCGGCGTTTGTTGCCGGACGGCTGCCCCGTCGCCTATCTGGAGCGGGAGCAGTTTTACGCCGAGGTCAAATCGGAACGCACGGCGCTGATTATCGCCACCGGCGAGCAGCGGCGCTTCGCTAACCTGTTGCTGACGGTCGCCCCCGTCTTCTGATCGGCCCTGCTGCGCGGCCGATTTCATAGCGCACTTTCCCTACCAACAACGCGGCGGCCGCAGAGTGCCGCCTTGCCGCTCATCCAATGTATGTTGTAACTAAAATAACAGAGAAACGCGCCAGCATACCACACGCGGCCGGCGCGTTTCCCTGTCAGTGCGGCGACATATGCTGCGCAATCAGCGTCGCTAACGGCACGCGCAGCGGCTGCGGCAGATCATGGCCCATATCCGGCACAATATGCAGCCTGGCATGCGGAACCGCCCGCGCCACCGCTACGCCCCCGGCCTTGCGCACCATCCGGTCGGCGCTGCCGTGGATCACCAGCGTCGGCGCCTGAATACGCCGGCTGTAGCGCCGCAGATCGCCGCTGCCCAACAGGGCGGAAAACTGGCGCTGCAGCCCTTCGCTGTCGCCGCCGCGCTGCAACAGCCGGCGGACCAGCGCATCCAGCTCCGGCTCCTGCATCGGGTACCGTTTACTGGCCAGCAGGCGCAGGCGGGTTTTACAGTAGTGCTGCTGCTGCGCGCGCGACGCCTTAACGGGAAACGGCCGCAGCAGCTGGAATAGCAGCGACGGCGCCGGCGGCGGCAGCAGCGGCTGATTGGTGCTGGAAAACAGCACGATTAGGCTGCGCACCCGCTGCGGGTATTCCGCGGCCAGAACCTGGGCAATCATGCCGCCCATCGAACCGCCCAGCACGTGCGCCTGTCGAATCTGCAGATGGTCCAGCAGCTGAACCGCATCGGCCGCCATATCCGCCAGCGTATAAGGCACCGCGCTCTGCCAGCCGAGCTGGGCGCGCAGTATCAGCAGCCACAGCGGCTGCCGGCGACGCCCGCTGGTTTTGCCGGACAGGCCGACATCGCGGTTGTCAAAGCGAATCACCCGATAGCCCTGCTCAACCAGCGTCCGACAGAATTCGTCCGGCCACAGCAGCATCTGCGCGCCAATGCCCATAATCAGCAATAAGGGCGGCGCGCTTTCGTCGCCCCAGTCTTCATACGCAATCGGCAGGCCGCCGTTTGGCGCTATCCCGGTTCGCACCGTAATCTGCTGCATAAACAACCTCTTAATCTCCGCCTCGCTGAGGCCAGTGTAGCATGTACATACCGTTACACGCCGAAACCAATCATGCACGGAAAGCCGGCGGCGCTTCCCCTATGCTGTTATCCACGGCCCCGCAGTGGGGTTAAGACACGAAAAATCACTTGAGGAACCGACAATGAAAAAAGCATTAGCTCTGGTTGTTGCCGCTGCAATGGGCCTGTCCAGCGTCGCCTTTGCCGCCGATGCCGCCACTCCGGCAACCCACACCCACGCCAGCCACCATCACGCGGTTAAAGCGAAAAAAGCGCCGGAACAGAAAGCACAGGCGGCGAAAAAACACGTGAAATCCGCCCACAAAAAGGCGCCGGTGCAAAAAGCCCAGGCGGCGAAAAAAACGCACAAGCACGCCAAACACCAGAAAAAAGCGGCGCACTAATCCGTCCGGGCGCCCCGCCTGACCGCGTATGACGTTCATCCAGACACCCGGCCCGCCGGGTGTTTTTTATCGGAGGCTGTCATCTATGCTGCGCCGTTATCTGTTCGAAATCGTACTGGCCGTGCTGATTGTTTGCGGCCTGATCGCCGCGGCGTTTTATCTCTGAGCATCAACGCCCGTTCATGCAGAATTTATTGAAAAATCAATCAGCGAACGTTCCAACACGGCAATTTCCGTCTATAGTAGACATTCAGTGAGTTTATGGATTACCCCGTATCAGGCAAGAGATCTATGCGCATATCCGCTTTGCTGTTGTTGTGCTCATTTCCACTGATGACCGCCGGACCGGCCCGGGCCGACGGCCCCTCCCATGCGGAGAAAACCCGCCTGTTTTTTGGTAAAGACGATCGTATCAAGGTCAGTGAAACCCAAGGCTGGCCGTGGCAGGCTATCGGTCAGATCGAAACCGTCAGCGGCAACTTATGCACCGCCACCCTGATTTCACCGCACCTGGCGCTGACCGCCGGCCACTGCGTACTGGCGCCGCCCGGCGTGCTGGACAAGGCGGTAGCGCTGCGTTTTATCGCTCAGCCCAAAGGCTGGAAATACCAAACGGATAAGATTGAAACGCTGGTCGATCGGAAATTGGGGAAGAAGCTGAAGCCGGACGGCGACGGCTGGATCGTGCCGCCGGGCGCGGCGGCCTATGATTTCGCGCTGATACGCCTCAAAGAGGAAAAACCGCTGCCGCTACGGCCGCTGCCGCTGTGGCAGGGCGATACGCCGACCCTGACTCAGGCGATGAAACAGGCCAGACGGCTGATCACTCAGGCCGGCTACCCCGAAGACCATCTGGACAGCCTGTACAGCCACCAAGGCTGCAAGGTGACCGGCTGGGCGCAGCAAGGCGTGCTGTCGCACCAGTGCGATACCCTGCCCGGCGACAGCGGCTCACCGCTGCTGCTCAAAACGGCGGACGGCTGGCGGCTGATCGCCATTCAAAGCTCGGCGCCGGCGGCCAAAGACCGCTATCGCGCCGACAACCGGGCGCTGGCGGTGACGGCCATTTACGCACAGCTGAAAACGCTGGCAGAAAAGAAACCTCATTAGCGCACCAGTCCTGCGGCCCCTGCACCGGGGCGCAGGGTCATAGCATTAATAAAATTTACAATTCATATTCCCGGCCGGTGAACAGCAGCCGGCCACGCCCGCCGCAACAGCGATTAATACAATGATTTTTCAGATATCATACGCGACTTGATCGATATTACTCCGCTGCTTTTTATCATCCCGCCCACAAAACCCGTCATTTTATATTAGGGTTAACGATGTAACAGCGTACATTACGCCCAGTTATCTCCACGCATCCGCTATGTTACCCACGGAGAAAACCATGAAAAAACCATCCGGCGCCCACTACACCCATCTTGCCAACATACTGTTATGAGCAGGGAAACCGCTGCCTGGTCTCTGCACACGGCGCTGCAGGCGATACGGGAACGAAAATTAAATGCGTCCGAATTTCTGCACGATCTGCTCGCTCATGAACGACAGGTCGGCGATTTCAACGCTTACATCACGCCGACCCGCCGACAGGCGCAGAACCACGCAGCTACGGCCGATAAGCTTGCCGGCCATGCAGGCGCACTGTGCGGCATTCCCTTGGTGGTCAAAGATAATATTGACGTCGCCGGCGTACCGACAACCGCAGCGACGCCAAGCCTGCGGCACCATGTGCCAACGGTGGATGCGGCAGTGTGGCGACGGTTATCCCATGCCGGCGCCGTGCTGCTGGGTAAAACCAGTATGCATGAGCTGGCTTATGGCATCACCGGCGTTTGCTCCGCGGCTCCCAGCGCGCTCAACCCTGTGCTGCCAGGCTATCTGGCCGGCGGCAGCAGTTCCGGCACCGCGGCGGCGGTTGCCGCCGGCCTGGCGCCTGCCGGGCTGGGCACCGATACCGGCGGTTCAGTACGCATTCCGGCGGCGCTATGCGGCATTGTCGGCTTCCGGCCTACCACCGGTCGCTATCCTCACGATGGCATTCTGCGTATTTCCCCCTCCCGCGACACCGCCGGATTAATGGCGCGTACGCTTGAGGACATCATCCTGTTGGATGCGATTATCACCGGCAACGCGCGTAAGACGCAGACAGCGGCCATCTCGCCCCGTCAGATACGTCTTGGCGTTCCGCTGCCGGCATGGCGCGGCCTTTCACCTGAGGTAGCACAGGTGGCCTACAGCTCCCTAGACATGCTGGAACGGGCCGGCTATCAGCTGGTTGAGACCGGCTCCGAGCTGCTTGCGGCCGCTCCGGAGGCGCTGCTCGACAGCGCAACGTCAATCCCTCTGGCTGAAACCGCCGACGCCATTGCGGACTATTTACACGCTGCAGGGTCGCGCATCACTTTCTCTGAGGTAGTGCAGGCCATTGCCTCGCCGGATGTCTTTCAACTGCTCGCCCCGCTGCGCGACGCGCCCTACCCGCAGCTACGCTATCGCCGGGCCATTGCCAGACAAAGCAGCCAGCGGTTGGAAGCCGCAGAAGCGCGCCGGGCGTACCGCGTCGATGCCGTCGTGATGCCAACCACCGCTCTGACGGCCGCCACCGCCAATATCGGCGAGCACGTAGAGATTAACGGCGCAAGCATGCCGACCTTCCAGGCCTATATCCGTAATACCGCCCCTGCGACCATTTTAGCGCTGCCTTCCATCACCCTGCCCGCCGGCGTCACCGTCGGCGGTGCGCCCGTTGGTTTACTGTTGGACGGCCATCCTTATCGCGACACACATCTGCTGCACATTGCCTCGCACTGTTTTCAGCTTCTCAATCCATAGGGAAAATAGCCTGATGCAATCACCTGACGATATCTTGAATTCCGGCAGCCTGCCAAATCCACTGACCGATGCGCAGCTGATTCACGACTGCGCCCTACCGGACAGCCTGATCTACCTCAGCCTTGGCGAAACCTGGACGCCGCCGCCCGATGGACTGACTGCCGCCTTGCAACGGCTGCCCGCCCACACCCATGGCTATACGCTTTCTCCTTACGGCCTGCCGGCCCTGCGCCAGATTTTGAAGAGCTATATCACCCGCACGCATCAACTGCCCGCCGACGGCGCCTACGACGTCGCCGTCAGTCAGGCCGGCACGCGCACGGCCATGGCTAATTTTGCCGAATACCTGTTAAGCCGCCATAACGGCCCGCAAAGCGTACTGGTTCCCGATCCCGGATGGGATTACTCGGGGATATTCGCACCGATGGGGTTTACCGTTCATCGCTATCCCATGCTGGCAGAGCAGGATTGGCAGCCCGTCCCCGAGCAGCTGACGCCGCTCATGACGCCCCATTCACTGCTGGTGCTCAACCCGCAGCACAACCCCACCGGCGTCGAATGGTCGCCGCAGACGGTTACGCGACTGATTCAGGCCGCGCTGGAGCGCCAGTGCGCCATCCTGATTGATGACGCCTACTACGCGCTGCATACGCCCGGACAGTCGCCGACCAACGCACTGCGTACTTTAATTGAACAGGCTGGCTCATCAGCGGTTCCTCCCTGGCTGGCCGTGCGGACGCTGGGCAAACAGTTCCGCTGTAACGGCTGGGGGATTGGCGCGCTCAGCGCCGCGCCGGAAACGCTGGCGGCGCTCGCCCATATCGCCCATCAGCGCACCTATGGCACGGCGCTGCCTCTCCAGGCGGCCATGGCGAGCTGGCTGCAACAGCCGGCCGCCGACCACTACCTCGACCGTTTGCGTCAGCACTATGCCGCTAACCGGGAACTTGTGGCGCAGCGGCTCGCCGGGCTGCTGGGCTTCCCGCAAAGCGCCATTCACGCGGGGACATGCACCTCTTATATGCGCTTTCAGGTGCCGCCCAGGTTAGTGCGGCATGGCGATGAGGAGTACTTCCGTCGCCTCTGCCTCAGCGCCGGCGTGCTTCCCGGACGCGGCAGCATGATCGAGGGAAACGCCCCGGATGCGCCGGCCTATGTACGCCTCCACCTCGGACATACGTCAGAAGAACTTGAACGGGCGCTGCAGCGGCTTCGGAGAGCGGAATTAGGCTGGGAGTAATGCGGCAGGAATGGCGAAAACGGACGGGAAGCCGCCCCGGCCGTTTTCGCCGGCTGACGTTAAGCCGACAGCTGTTCGATGGTCTGCAGGATGCGTTTGTCAGACACCGGATACGGGGTGCCCAGCTGCTGGGCGAACAGGCTGACGCGCAGCTCCTCAATCATCCAGCGCACCTCTTTCACCTCCGGTTCTTCCCGGCGCTTCGGCGGCAGCTTGTGCAGCCACTGCTGCCACGCCTGCTGAATCTGCTCCACCCGCAGCATCTGGGCGCGGTCGCGGTGCGGATCGATCGCCAGTTTCTCCAGACGGCGCTCGATCGCCTGCAGATAACGCAGCGTATCCGGCAGGCGCTTCCAGCCGTTATTGGTGACAAAACCGCGGTACACCAGCCCGGCCAGCTGCGCTTTAATGTCCGAAAGCGCCAACGCCAGCGACATATCCACCCGTCCCTTCAGGCGTTTGTTGATGTTAAACACCGCGGTCAGGATCTGCTCGACCTGCTGCGCCACTTCCACCACCGTGTCGTTCAGCTCGGCGCGGATGCGCTCCTGCAGGCTGGCGAACGCCTGTTCCTGCCACACCGGACCGCCGTATTCGGCAATCAGCTTGTCGATGCCGCAGGAAATGCAGTCGTCGATCAGATCCAGCACCTTGCCGTACGGGTTGAAGTACAGCCCCAGCTTGGCCTTGTTCGGCAGTTTTTCATGCAGGTACTTGATGGGCGAAGGAATATTCAGCAGCAGCAGGCGGCGCGTGCCCTGCCACATCGCCTGTTGCTGCTCCTGCTCGCTGTCAAACAGGCGGATCGCCACGCTGTCTTTTTCATCGACCAGCGCCGGATAGGCCTTCACCGAGTAGCCGCCGCGCTTCTGCTCGTAAAACGCCGGCAGCTCGCCAAAGCTCCAGATATGCAGATCGCTCTGCTCCAGCCCGTCGTCGGCCACCGCCGACAGCGTTTCCTGCACCTGCTCTTTCAGCTGCAGCTTCAGCGTTGCCAGATCTTTCCCTTCGCGCAGGGTCTTGTGCTTGTCGCCCAGCACGCGGAAGGTCATTTTCAGATGATCGGGCACCTGTTCCCACTGCCAGTCGTCGCGTGACACCGTCACGCCGGTCATGCGGCGCAGCTCGCGCTCCAGCGCATCCAGCAGCGGCATCTCCAGCGGCGTCACCCGCCCCAGAAAGGCTTCGGCATAGTTCGGCGCCGGTACGAAATTACGCCGCACCGGCTTCGGCAGCGATTTGATCAGGGCAATCACCAGTTCACGGCGGATCCCCGGGATCTGCCACTCAAAGCCGGCCTCTTCCACCTGATTCAGCAGCGGCAGCGGTATATGCACCGTCACGCCGTCGGCGTCGGTGCCCGGCTCAAACTGATAGCTCAGCCGCAGCTTCAGGTTGCCCTGATGCCAGAAATTCGGATAATCCAGCGCGCTGATTTTATTCGCCCCATCTTTGATCAGCATCGCTTTCTCAAAGTTGAGCAGCTCCGGCTGCTGTTTCGCCGCCTGTTTCCACCATTTATCAAAGTGGCGCGCCGACACCACATCGGCCGGAATACGCTGGTCATAGAAGCTGAACAGCGTTTCGTCATCCACCAGAATGTCGCGCCGGCGCGATTTGTGCTCCAGCTCTTCCACCTCCGCCCGCAGCTTCAGGTTGGCGCTGAAGAACGCATGGCGCGTCTGCCAGTCGCCCTCCACCAGCGCATGGCGGATAAACAGCTCCCGGCACAGCAGCGGGTCGATGCTGCTGTAGTTGACCTGGCGCGCCGCCACAATCGGCAGGCCGAACAGCGTCACCTTCTCACTGGCCATCACCGCGCCTTGCGATTTCGACCAGTGCGGCTCGCTGTAGTGCTGCTTCACCAGGTGCTGCGCCAGCGGCTCAATCCACTCCGGTTCGATACGCGCCGCAATGCGTCCCCACAGTTTGCTGGTTTCCACCAGCTCCGCCACCATCACCCACTTCGGCGGCTTTTTAAACAAGCCGGAACCGGGGAAGATGGAGAAGCGCGCGTTGCGTGCGCCGCTAAACTCCTGTTTATCGGCGTCTTTCTGGCCGATATGCGACAGCAGCCCGGTCAGCAGCGCCGTATGCACGCTGCGCGCGTCCGACGGCTCGCTGTTGACCGGCAGCCCAAGCTCCTTCACCACCTGCCGCAGCTGGGTGTAGATATCCTGCCACTCGCGCACCCGCAGATAGTTGAGGAAATCGGTGCGGCACAGGCGGCGGAACTGGCTGGAAGAGAGCGCCTTCTGCTGCTCTTTCAGGTAATCCCACAGGTTGACGAAGGTCAGGAAGTCGGAATCCTTGTCGGCGAAGCGGCGGTGCTTCTCGTCGGACGCCTGCTGTTTATCCAGCGGCCGCTCGCGCGGATCCTGGATCGACAGCGCCGCGGTGATGATCATCACCTCGCGCACGCTGCCGCTGTTGCTGGCCTCCAGCACCATCCGCGCCAGACGCGGGTCGATCGGCAGCTGCGCCAGCTGGCGGCCGCGCGCGGTCAGCTGGTAGTGGCCGTTCGCCGCGCTGTTAATCGCCCCCAGCTCTTCCAGCAGCCGGACGCCGTCCTGCACGTTGCGCTTGTCCGGCGCCTCCACAAACGGGAACGCGGCGATATCGCCCAGCCCCAGCGAGGTCATCTGCAAAATGACCGACGCCAGGTTGGTGCGCAGAATCTCCGGGTCGGTAAACTCCGGCCGCGACAGGAAATCCTGCTCCGAATACAGGCGGATGCAGATACCTTCCGAGACGCGGCCGCAGCGCCCTTTACGCTGGTTGGCCGACGCCTGAGACACCGGTTCGATCGGCAGCCGCTGCACCTTGGTGCGGAAGCTGTAGCGGCTGATGCGCGCGGTGCCGGGATCGATAACGTATTTAATCCCCGGCACCGTCAGCGAGGTCTCCGCCACGTTGGTGGCCAGCACGATGCGCCGGCCGTGGTGCGACTGAAACACCCGGTTCTGCTCGCTGTTCGACAACCGCGCATACAGCGGCAGCACCTCGGTATGCGGCAGATTCAGCTTGTTCAGCGCATCGGCGGTGTCGCGGATTTCGCGCTCGCCGCTCATAAAGATCAGGATATCCCCCGGCCCTTCGCGCCCCAGCTCGTCCACCGCGTCAAAGATGGCCTGCAGCTGGTCGCGGTCGCCGTCGTCGGCGTCATCCGCCACCGGCCGATAGCGCACTTCCACCGGGTAGGTGCGGCCGGAAACCTCAATCACCGGCGCATTATTGAAGTGGCGCGAGAAGCGCTGCGGGTCGATGGTGGCGGAGGTGATGATCACCTTCAGATCCGGACGCTTCGGCAGCAGCTCGCGCAGATAGCCGAGAATAAAGTCGATGTTCAGGCTACGCTCGTGCGCCTCATCGATAATCAGCGTGTCATACTGCATCAGCAGGCGGTCCTGCTGGATCTCCGCCAGCAGGATACCGTCGGTCATCAGTTTGACCAGCGACTGTTCGCCGACCTGATCGTTAAAACGCACCTTATAGCCGACGCTGCCGCCCAATGGCGTCTCCAGCTCGTCGGCGATGCGGTTGGCGACGGTGCGCGCCGCCAGACGACGCGGCTGGGTATGGCCGATCAGCCCTTTCACCCCGCGCCCCAGCTCCAGGCAGATCTTCGGCAGCTGGGTGGTTTTCCCCGAGCCGGTTTCACCGGCGACGATCACCACCTGATGGTCGCGAATCGCTTCCAGAATCGTCTGTTTCTTCTGGCTGACCGGCAGCCCCTGCGGATAGCTGATGGCCGGACAGGAGGCGGCGCGCGACTGCACTTTCTGCAACGCGACGGCGATATCGCCGGCAATTTCATCGGCGACCGCCTGCTGAGCATCGGAATTTTTGATTTTGCGCGCGCCGTGCAGCCGGCGCTGCAGGCGCTGTTGATCACGGAGCATCAGCTCGCCCAGTTGGGAAGATAATGCCGCGAGCGGAGATTTCACGTTTGGTATTCCTTTTTCCGCGCTGCCGCAACGGCTGGTCGGCAGCGCCATGTCAATTGAGTTCAGCCGATAACGCTGTTATCCCCGTCATACTTCAAGCCGCAGATGCGTTGGCCGCGCTCAGTCACCTGAATCATTGACCAGCGTCAACTCATCGGAAGTCCATCCCTTGCCGCCTTCCTGCAACTTGAATTATTTAGGGTATATGTCCGATAGAGTAGCACAAGGCGTTTTTTCTCCATAACCCCCCTGTTTAGCCACAGAATTGTCTTTCAATAAAATCGAACAAAGATCTCGAAATATTCCGCTATCCCTGCCGACGAAAGCCAAATAAAGTGTAATCCATGCGAGGGGTGCCGAGTCCTGCGGCTCCCCATCCTCACCCAACGGTTCCAACACGGCGGGTATTACGATTACGTAAGGAATTAACGATGAGCAAATTACTGGTTCTGAAATCGAGCATCCTGGCAAACTACTCACAGTCTAACCAACTGAGCGACTTCTTCGTCGAGCAGTGGAGCAAAAACCACGGCGGCGATACCATCACCGTACGTGACCTGGCGGCGAACCCGGTGCCGGTGCTGGATGGTGAACTGGTTGGCGCCCTGCGCCCTTCCGACGCGCCGCTGAGCCCGCGTCAACAAGAAGCGCTGGCGCTGTCTGATGAGCTGATCGCCGAGCTGCAGGCTAACGACACCATCGTGATTGCCGCGCCGATGTACAACTTTAACATTTCAACCCAGCTGAAAAACTACTTCGACCTGATTGCCCGCGCCGGCGTAACCTTCCGTTACACCGAGAACGGCCCGGAAGGTCTGGTGAAAGGCAAACGCGCAATTATTCTGACCAGCCGCGGCGGCGTTCACAAAGGTACGGCGACCGATCTGGTTGAACCTTACCTGCGTCTGTTCCTGGGCTTTATCGGCATCACCGACGTGGAGTTCGTGTTCGTCGAAGGCGTGGCCTTTGGCCCGGACGTCGCCGGCAAAGCGCAGGAAGAAGCCAAAGCCGTACTGGCTCAGGTGCTCACCGCCTGATTCTGCTCCGAGGGCGCCGCGTGCGCCCTCAAACGTTTCTCTTCTCCGCCCGCTATTTTTTCAGCCACTGGCCGTTAATGCCGCGCACGTATTCCCCCTGCGCCGCCCGCGTCACCAGCTTCTGCCCGGTCATGCGCGCCACTTCGTCCAGCGTAATGTGGTTACCCTCGGCAATTTTCTGGTACTGCTCCGTCCGGCCGTCATTAATACGTTTCACCAGCGCCAGCGTCTCGTCATCCTGCTTCAGCGGCGCCACATAGCCGCTCAGCGTTTCGCCGACGCGCCCCTGCTGTTTCGCCTCGTCCAGCGTCAGCGCCATCACGCTGCTGCTGAGCAGCCAGCCGGCGCCGACCAGCCACAAATATCGCTTTTTCATTTACCGGCTCCTAAAACAAATCGCTGCGGTTTTTCAGCATATTTTCGACATCCTTATCCACTTTGATATGGATTTCATGCTCAATCTTGACGTTCATATTGATGGTGATCGGCTCTTTCGGCGTCGCCACCTCAATACGCGGCACGCAGCCGCTGAGCAGCACGCCGCCGACGGCGACCGCCAGGGCCGGCCCGGTAATGATTTTCATGGTTGTTCCCCTGGTTGTGCGAGGGCCTGTTCCAGCCACTCCTGCAGGTTGTCGCCAAAGCGCAGGCTGCGCCACAGCTGAAATACGTTTTCCTGATGGCTATAGTTCAAAATAACCTCTCGTTTGGCGCTTTTCTGCGGGTTAACCCCGTCGATTTTGGCCGTTAACGTCAGTACGCCCAGGTTGTCGAGATCGACCCTGGCCTGTGAACGGTGTATTTCCATATAGCGCAGCCAGTCGATCGCCGCGCCGGTCGCCATATTGTTGCCGGCGATGGCGTCGGCCATATCCTTGTCCAGCCGCAGCGTCAGCAGGCCGGCGTTGGCGATCCAGCCGTCGCGCACCAGCCACTGCGAGTTGTTCAGATACAGCGGCAGCTCGCCGTTCACCCGGCCGGACATGGCGAACTGTTTCGGCTTCAACGCGGTAAACAGCGCGCTGAGATCGACGCGGTCCAGCTTCAGCACCGCGGCGTCGTGCTGCGGCAGGCGCAGCGCCGACAGGCCGATATGGCCGTTCAGCATATCCACGCCGACGTTGCTCAACGTCAGCGGCTGCCGCTCGCTGTAGGGATAGTAGCCCTGCAGGTCGGCGGTGATATTCTGCATCTCAAACAGATTACTGAGCGATTTGATACGCAGCGTCACCGGCTGCTTGGCGCCCAGCAGCCACAGGTGGTTCTGCAGCCGGTAGGACATCACGAAATCCAGACCGCTCAGTTCGCCGTCCTTCATCCACATGCCGCCGTTTTTCACCACCCAGTGGCCGCCGGCGGCGAAGCCCTGTTCGCGCGCGGCAGAGAACGCCGCCTGCGCGTAAAACTCGCCGTCGCGCAGCGTCATGTTCAGATCCGGAGCCAGAAACGGCTGGAACACCGCCAGCCGCTGCTTCGGCCACCAGCCTTCTCCGCGCAGGCGCTCGCCGTCCCAGCGGCCGCGCAGCGCGATCGGGCCGATATCCTGCGCCTGCAGCTTGCCCTGCCATTGGAAGTTCTGCGGATCGCGCCCTTGCAGCCGCAGCGCCAGCGTCGACGCCGGCAGATGGCCGCCGCCGCTGAAGCTGACCTTGTCCGCCACCAGCTGCAGTTCGCCGTTCAGCGCCGGACGCGCCTCATCGCGCTGCCAGCTCAGCGGCTTGTTCAGCGTCAGACGCGGCGCATCCACCGTGACCATGCCGTATTTCAGCCGGTCAAAGCCGGTGGACAGCCGGTCGAGCGTCAGGCGGCTGTCCCGCCAGTCGCCGCTGCCCGCCACGTCCCACTTCGCCTGTAGCGGCGGCAGCTGACCGTTGCCCCAGTAGCGCCACTGCCAGCGGCCTTTGTCCGGCCAGAAATCCTGCGCCAGACCGTCGAGATGCAGCCTGAAGCGTCCCCAGTAGCTGTCGCTGGCGCGGATAATCGACTGCAGGCGGCCGGTAATGCCGTTGGCGGTAACCTTGACCCCGGCCAGCGGCAGGCGCGCCTCTTCCAGCTTCATTTCCGGCGAGGCCTTGCCCCAGGCGCGCAGCAGCGAGCCCGGCCGCAGCTCCAGCGTCGGGTTAAGAATAGAACCGCTGACCACGCCGGGAATCGACGCCGTCAGTGAAAAATCCGCCAGGTTGGCCTGCCCGGTGAGCTGAAAATCCAGGTTGCTGCGCGTCAGGCCGACGCTGCCCGGCCCCAGCGTCAGCACCGCATTGCCCTTGCCGTTGTGCCCGGCGGTGAGCACGTTCAGCCGGGCGCTGATTTGCGTTTCATCCAGCCCCTTGCTCCAGTCGTGCAGCGCAATGCTGACGCCGCCGCTTAGCGGCTGATCGATATACGGCCAGCGCCATTCGCCTTTATCGATGCGGATCTGCTGCGGCGTGATCGCCCAGGGTAAGGTCGCCAGCGGCTGTCGATCGCCTTTTTCCGTCAGCGTCACCACCCCTTGCCCCTGCTGCCAGCTGATATCCATCAGCAACGGCTGCTGCAGATAGGCGGTCTGTACTTCACCGCGAAGCTTGCCCTGCGGCGGCAGCGTGGAGAAATCACTGGCCACGCTGATAGCGCCGCTTAGCTGCAGCGGGTGCGGGCTGTTGGGCGGCAGCACGTTCAGCGAGGAGATCGTCAGCTGCTGCCGGTCGTCCAGCAGCGCTTCGGCGTTGAGGTTTTTTCCCTGGTAAGACAGCCGCTGGCCCGCCGCGGTGTTGCGCAGCTGCAGACTGCCGGCGTAGTGCTGCCAGGGAAGAATGGAAAGTTGTTTGATGGTCAGGTCGATCGCCGGCAGCTGGCGCTGCAGCGCGTCCAGCGTCAGCGGCGCGTCGCCGTCGTCACCAGCGGGCAACTGGCTCAGGCAGGCGCTGTCGACGCTGAGTTTATCGCTGTCCAGCTGCCAGCGGCCGGCGCGGTAATGCAGACGCGTCGGCCCCAGATCCGCCAGCAGGCACTGCTGCGCTTTATATTGCGCCCCCGCCAGCGATAAACCGCCGTCTTGCCAGCGCAGCGGCCCCTGCAGCGCCAGCTGACTGCCGGCCGGCAGCCAGTGCGAGAGCACGCGCGGCAGCCAGCGCGGCGTTGTTTGCCACAGGGCCGCCAGCAGGATCGCCATCCCCGCCACAATCCCTATGAATATTCTCAATCGTTTAGCCATTAAATGATTGCTTCATTCCTAGATAAGGCACGCCCGCAGTTGCATTAAGTCTATGCCAGAAAGGGGAATTATGATGGCACGATTTTAGACCAGGGTGAAGTTAGACAGGACGCTGACGGGCTGTTTCTGCCATTTTCACCGATTTTTATTCAACATGTGTCGATTTTGTTTACATATTAGCCGCCGGGAGAACAGCATATTTCAGACTTTTGTTATTGTCGTTGCTGGTGATGATTAATAGTCTTGCAATGATTCTAATAAGTAAGTGATATACCCACCGTATCCTAACGTGATGGTATATGTGAAGAAGCCATTTCCCCACCCCCAGACGTGGGGATTTTTTTGCCCGCGCCGCGTCTTTCCCGCCCCGTCTCCTGATGGCTAACTAATTGTCAAAATTGGCAAAAAAAACTAAACTAGCCGTAAGAATTATCGGTGGAGAAACCACAATGAAACTGGCGATATACAGCACGAAACAGTATGACCGCAAATACCTTGAGTTGGTGAATCAGCAGTTTGGTTATGAACTTGAGTTCTTTGATTTTCTGCTCAGCAAGAAAACGGCCAAAACCGCGATCGGCTGTAAAGCGGTATGTATCTTCGTCAATGACGACGGCAGCCGCGAAGTGCTGGAAGAGCTGGCGGCGCTGGGTGTGGAAATTCTGGCGCTGCGCTGCGCCGGCTTTAACAATGTCGATCTGGCCGCGGCGGAGCAGCTCGGCATCAAGGTGGTGCGCGTGCCGGCCTACTCGCCGGAAGCGGTGGCGGAACACGCCGTCGGCCTGATGATGAGCCTCAACCGCCGTATTCACCGCGCCTATCAACGCACCCGCGACGCCAATTTCTCCCTGGAAGGGTTGATCGGCTTTAATATGCATAACCGCACCGCCGGGGTGATCGGCACCGGCAAAATCGGCGTGGCCACCATGCGTATTCTGAAAGGCTTCGGCATGACGCTGCTGGCCTACGATCCCTATCCCAGCGCCCAGGCGCTGGAGCTGGGTGCGGAATACGTCGATCTGCCGACGCTGTACGCCCGCTCGGACGTCATCACCCTGCACTGTCCGCTGACGCCGGAAAACCATCATATGCTGGATGCGCAGGCCTTCGCCATGATGAAAGACGGCGTGATGATCATCAATACCAGCCGCGGCGGCCTGATTGACTCCGCCGCCGCCATTGACGCGCTTAAGCAGCAGAAAATCGGCGCGCTCGGCATGGACGTGTACGAAAACGAACGCGATCTGTTCTTTGAGGACAAATCCAACGACGTGATTCAGGATGATGTCTTCCGCCGACTGTCGGCCTGCCATAACGTGCTGTTTACCGGCCACCAGGCCTTCCTGACGGAAGAGGCGCTGACCAGCATTTCTGAAACCACGCTGCAGAATATCGACCAGCTGACGCGCGGCGAAGCCTGCGCCAACCAGCTGCATGGCTGAACCCCAGGAACAATAACCTCAGGAGAGTAAACGATGAAAGCATGGATCCCGCTGGCGCTGGCCAGCACGCTGCTGGCCGGCTGCGCCGGCGGTACGCCTGCCGGCAAACCGGTACAGGAAAGCGATCTGCTGCACCACAACTTTGTGCTGCAGAGCGTAGACGGCGTCGCCGCCAATGCGCAGCAAGGGCGCGGCCCGAGCATTGAGTTCGGTGAGAAAATGCATATCTCCGGCTCAATGTGCAACCGCTTCTTCGGCAACGGCCAGCTGGACAACGGCGTGCTGACGGTCAAGAACCTGGCCACGACGCGCATGATGTGCCCTGACCCGCAGCGTAACCAGTGGGATCAGATCATCGGCAGCGTGCTGAATAACGGCGCGCGCGTTACGCTGGCCGCGCAGCAGCTGACGCTGAGCGATGGCCAACACACGCTGGTCTATACCCTGAAAGACTGGGTGCAATAAGCCCGCACGATCCTCCGGGGGGCGGCGCTTAGCCGGCGCTGGCGCAGGCCCCCTGACCTAACGCCCACTCCTCGCACTGCTTGCCGTCCGGCATCTGACACATTCTGACCGCTTCGCCGTTCAGCGTATGGGCGATGGTGGTGGTGCCGCCGACGTTGGCGCAGTGCGCGCTGGTCGGTAAGTGGTCAATTCTGGCGCTGGTGCCCTGCTGCTGCGGCTCATCATTATTGCTGCTGCACGCGGCCAGCAGCAAAACGGCGCCGGCCAGCGACCATTTGTGCATTTGCATTGCCATTGTTTTTCTCCTGAACCCGATGTGATAAAAAATAACAGCGCCTCTTGGCGGGCGCATGGTATTGCAATTAATACAAACCTATTTAATTTAGCCTGTTCGTTTAATAATGAGAATAAGGCGACGTCATTATTTTGCGTTTTTTTTCACCACCTGCAGCGTAATAAACGGCAAGCCGTATCACACCCCGCCGCCGGCCCGGCGCACCGTGGCTCAGGCGGCCGACGGCACGCCGCATTTTCTGCCACGTGGCAAGCGCGGCGCAGCGCGTATGCTAGAGACGCTAAGAGATTAGCATTCCACTATTTTTCAGTTAATTAACTGAGCTCTTCACCCCGCATGATTAGCGTCATGCGGGTTTTTTTATTCATCGTATATATTAGTGAGCGCTGGTTTTGGACAACAGATTAATCACTAATACGCCGGCGACGATTAATCCCATGCCGATAATTGCCGGCCAGTCGAGCTTCTGGTTATAAATAAACACCGCGGCGATCGATACCAGAACGACGCCCATGCCGGACCAAATCGCGTACACAATGCCAAGCGGCATGCTTTTCACCACCATCGACAGCCCCCAAAAGGCCACGCCATAGCCCAGCACCACCACCAGCGAGGGCCACAGCCGGGTGAACCCCTCCGACGCCTTCAGCATGGTGGTGGCGATCACCTCGGCGATAATCGCCATGGTTAAATACATCAGTCCCGTCATTTGCCTAACTCTTCTGTTAATACCCAACGCCGCCATTATGGCGACCAAGCGCTAAATTATGGTTAAACCGCGCCGCGGCCGCCAGCAAATAACGTGCTTTTATTGCGACATATCAGGTTACAACTCCCCTGCCGCCAAAGCGTCCCTCTGCACACAAACGTGATAAAGAATGCGATTTTCCCTCTGCTAGACTTTATTTAACGTCCTTTTTGCCGGTTTTTTTCCCGATTCCGGGGCATTTTTTTCCGCATGGCGCAACGCCATGGCGCTGAAATAAGGTACTTCCCATGATTACGACAGATGGCAACCATGCCGTTGCGTCGGTGGCTTACCGCACCAGCGAAGTCATCGCGATTTACCCCATTACTCCCAGCTCCACCATGGCCGAGCAGGCGGACGCCTGGTCCGGCGACGGCCGCCAGAACATCTGGGGCGACACGCCGCGGGTGGTGGAAATGCAGTCGGAAGGCGGCGCGATCGCCACCGTGCACGGCGCCCTGCAAACCGGCGCGCTGTCGACGTCGTTTACCTCCTCGCAGGGATTGCTGTTAATGATCCCGACGCTGTATAAACTGGCCGGCGAGCTGACGCCGTTTGTGCTGCACGTCGCCGCGCGTACGGTGGCGACCCATGCCCTGTCGATTTTCGGCGACCATTCCGACGTGATGGCGGTGCGCCAGACCGGCTGCGCCATGCTGTGCGCCAGTAATGTGCAGGAGGCGCAGGACTTCGCCTTGATTTCACAGACCGCGACCCTTAACAGCCGTATCCCGTTTATTCACTTCTTCGACGGCTTCCGCACCTCGCACGAGATCAACAAGATCGTGCCGCTCAGCGACGATACCCTGCGGCAGATGATGCCGCAGGCGGCCATTGCCGCCCACCGCGCCCGGGCGCTGTCGCCGGAACGCCCGGTGGTGCGCGGCACCTCCGCCAATCCGGACACCTATTTCCAGTCCCGCGAGGCGGCCAACCCGTGGTACGCGCAAACCTATCGCCACGTCAGCGAGGCGATGACGCAGTTCGCCGCGCTGACCGGCCGGCAGTATCAGCCGTTTGAGTATTACGGCCATCCCGACGCGGAACGGGTGGCGATCCTGATGGGATCGGCGATCGGCACCTGTGAGGAAGTCATCGATGCGCTGCTGGCGCGCGGTGAAAAGGTCGGCATGGTGAAAGTGCGGCTGTTCCGTCCCTTCTCGGCCATGCACCTGCTGGAGGTGCTGCCGGCCAGCGTGCAGAAAATCGCCGTGCTGGATCGCACCAAGGAACCCGGCGCGCCGGCCGAGCCGCTGTATCTGGACGTGATGAGCGCGCTGGCCGAAGCCTTCAGCCGCGGCGAGCGCGCCACCCTGCCGCTGACGATCGGCGGCCGTTACGGTCTGTCATCCAAAGAGTTCGGCCCCGACTGCGCGCTGGCGGTCTTTGCCGAACTGGCGCTGGAACGGCCGCGGCCGCGCTTTACCGTCGGCATCTTCGATGACGTCAGCGGGCTGTCGCTACCGCTGCACGACAATCCGCTGCCGTCCCGCGCCACGCTGGAGGCGCTGTTCTACGGCCTCGGCAGCGACGGCTCCGTCTCCGCCACCAAGAACAACATCAAAATCATCGGCAATAGTACGCCGCTGTTTGCCCAGGGCTACTTTGTCTACGATTCGAAAAAGGCCGGCGGCCTGACGGTATCGCACCTGCGCGTCAGCGAACGACCGATCAATTCCGCCTATCTGGTCAGCCGCGCCGATTTTATCGGCTGCCACCAGGCGCAGTTTATCGATAAGTACCAGATGGTCGAACGCCTGAAAGACGGCGGGATTTTTCTGCTCAATACGCCTTACGACGCCGATGAGGTCTGGGATCGGCTGCCGCAGGAGGTGCAGGCGCTGCTGCGGCAGCGTCAGGCGCGCTTCTATATTATCAACGCGGCCAAACTGGCGCGTGAGTGTCAGCTTGGCGCGCGTATCAACACCGTGATGCAGATGGCGTTCTTCCATCTGACGCAGATTTTGCCGGGTGATATCGCCCTGCAGCAGCTACAGGACGCCATTGCCCGCAGCTACAGCAGCAAGGGGCAGGAGATTGTCGAGCGCAACTGGCAGGCGCTGGGGGCAACGCGTCAGGCGCTGACCGCTATCGCGCTGCGGCCGGTCAACCCCGCCAGCCCGCAGCGTCCGCCGGTGGTGGCCGACGCCGCGCCGGACTTTGTCAAAACCGTCACGGCGGCGATGCTGGCCGGGCTGGGCGATGTGCTGCCGGTTTCCGCCTTCCCGCCGGACGGCACCTGGCCGGTGGGCACCACGCAGTGGGAAAAACGCAATATCGCCGAAGAGGTGCCGATCTGGCGGCCGGATCTCTGCACCCAGTGCAACCACTGCGTCGCCGCCTGCCCGCACTCGGCCATTCGCGCCAAAGTCGTGCCGCCGGCGGCGATGGAGCACGCGCCGTCCAGCCTGCAGTCGCTGGACGTCAAGGCGCGCGATATGCGCGGGCAAAAATACGTGCTGCAGGTAGCGCCGGAAGACTGCACCGGCTGCAATCTGTGCGTGGAAGTGTGCCCGGCCAAAGACCGCCAGCAGCCGGAGATCAAAGCGATCAATATGGCTTCGCGGCTGGAGCATCTGGAGGAAGAAAAAGCCCATTACGACTTCTTCCTGCAGCTGCCGGAAATCGACCCGACGCAGCTTGAGCGCATCGATATCCGCACCTCGCAGCTGATTACGCCGCTGTTCGAATATTCCGGCGCCTGTTCCGGCTGCGGGGAGACGCCTTATATCAAGCTGCTGACCCAGCTGTACGGCGACCGTCTGCTGATCGCCAACGCCACCGGCTGTTCATCCATCTATGGCGGCAACCTGCCCACCACGCCGTACACCACCAATGCGGCCGGCCGCGGCCCCGCCTGGGCCAACTCGCTGTTTGAGGATAACGCCGAATTCGGGCTGGGCTTCCGCCTGACGGTCGATCAGCACCGCCGGCGCGCCCTGCGTCTGCTGACGCTGCTGGCGCCACGCCTGCCGGCGGAGCTGGTCAACGGGCTGCGGCTGGAAGATATCGCCCCCGCCCTGCGGCTGCAGCAAATCGCCGAGCTGCGCACCCGGCTGGCGCAGTTTGACGATGACGACGCCCGTCAGCTGGCCGACGATGCCGATCACCTGCTGGATAAATCCATCTGGCTGATCGGCGGCGACGGCTGGGCTTACGATATCGGCTTCGGCGGATTGGACCACGTGCTGAGCCTGACGGAGAACGTTAATGTGCTGGTGCTGGACACCCAGTGCTATTCAAACACCGGCGGCCAGCAGTCGAAGGCCACGCCGCTCGGTGCGGTGACCAAGTTCGGCGAACACGGCAAGCGTAAGGCGCGTAAGGATCTCGGCGTCAGCATGATGATGTACGGCCACGTGTATGTGGCGCAGATTTCGTTAGGCGCGCAGCTGAACCAGACGGTCAAGGCGATTCAGGAGGCGGAAGCCTATCCCGGTCCGTCGCTGATTATCGCCTACAGCCCCTGCGAGGAGCACGGCTACGATCTGGCGCTGAGCCACGACCAGATGAAACAGCTGACCGCCAGCGGTTTCTGGCCGCTGTTCCGCTTCGATCCGCGCCGCACGCAGGAAGGCAAAGCGGCGCTGGCGCTGGATTCGCGGCCGCCGAACAGCGAGCTGGCCGCCACGCTGCTGAAAGAACAGCGTTTCCGCCGTCTTAACAGCCTGCAGCCGGAGGTCGCCAGCGCGCTGTATCAGGAAGCGGCGCAGGAACTGCAGCAGAAATACGATTTCCTCAGCCTGCTGGCCGGCAAGGCGGAGAGATCCACCAGCGAGTAACCTCATCGGGCGCGCCTAAGGCGCGCCTTTCCCGTTATGCCGCCTCATCTCACCTTCCTACGCCAATGCGTACAGACTAATTACATCCACCTATCCTGCTGGAGCGTCATATGCATCAACTATCCGAACTCATTGCTCGCGAACAAGAAAAATTTGCTGCCAACGATTTTTTTTACCGGCTGACCGATCGGACCCGCCCATTAGAACAACGCTTATCTTTTCTTCCCCGCATGTCCCACTTTATTATGAGCTTTGCCGATATTAATCAATTCGTGTTGCCGTTTTCCGCGCCCAAAGACCAATGGGAACGGGCAGTCAACCAACATGCTCACGAAGACGCCAATCATTGGCCCTGGTTTATCCACGATCTGCAGCAGCTTGCTATCGACCACAGCGCGCCGCTCAGCGATACGCTGCGTTTTCTCTGGTCAGAGCAGTTAGCCGCATCAAGACAACTGACTTATCAACTCATTGCCATGATCGCTAATCAACCGGCAAAAATCCGTCTGGTGGTCATTGAAGTAATGGAAGCTACAGGCAACGTGATGTTTACCGCCTTAAGTTCGGCCATCGCCGACAGCGGTCTGACGCTGAAATTTTGCGGCGATCTGCACCTCAGCCATGAATCCGGCCATGCGGCTAATGCGGCGGTCAGCACGATTGACGACCTCCCCTTTAGCGCTGACGAATACCGGGAGGTCCAAGCTATTATCCATCAGGGTTTTACAGCCTTTACGCATTTTGTTCATCGGCTGTAGCCGGGTTTCGACAAAAAATAGATGGGGCCTGCGTATAGCCTGTCGTATGGTTTTAACGCCACAATATAAATCTCATCTCATGTCGACACCTCCCCCGTTCGCCGCCATGCCAGGTGAACGCCCGGCAGCAGCAAAACCCGCTGGCATTCGTCGCCATAATCCGTACCATACACGCCAAACTGCACCGATGCCGCAAGCCATGTTGATGCTCTGCGGTCAGGGCGTCACCGCATTTCAGCACTCGGCAGGCGGATGGATTTCTCCTATCCGTCCGTTGAATGGTAAACTGGCCGCTACCGGCGCCATATCCCTAGTGCAACCCAATGAGAACGAGCACGATTTAAATGTCAGAAAAACAAACAGTGAGCCAGAAAGAACAGTACAACCTCAACAAGCTGCAAAAGCGCCTGCGCCGCAACGTGGGCGAGGCCATCGCCGATTTCAATATGATTGAAGAAGGCGACCGCATCATGGTTTGTCTGTCCGGCGGCAAAGACAGCTACACCATGCTGGAAATTCTGCGCAACCTGCAGCAGAGCGCGCCGGTTAACTTCTCGCTGATCGCGGTCAACCTGGATCAAAAGCAGCCGGGCTTCCCGGAGCACATCCTGCCGGCCTACCTCGATGGGCTGGGGGTGGAGTATCAGATCGTCGAAGAAAACACCTACGGCATCGTGAAAGAGAAAATTCCGGAAGGCAAAACCACCTGCTCACTGTGCTCGCGCCTGCGCCGCGGCATTCTTTACCGTACCGCCAGCGAGCTGGGCGCCACCAAAATCGCCCTTGGCCACCACCGCGATGATATTCTGCAGACGCTGTTCCTCAATATGTTCTACGGCGGCAAAATGAAGGGCATGCCGCCCAAGCTGATGAGCGACGACGGCAAACACGTGGTGATCCGTCCGCTGGCCTACTGCCGCGAGAAAGATATCGAACGCTTCGCCCAGGCGAAAGCGTTCCCGATCATTCCCTGCAACCTGTGCGGTTCGCAGCCCAACCTGCAGCGCCAGGTGATTGGCGACATGCTGCGCGACTGGGACAAACGCTACCCCGGCCGTATTGAAACCATGTTCAGCGCGATGCAGAACGTGGTGCCTTCGCACCTGTGCGACACCGAGCTGTTTGACTTCAAAGGCATTCAGCACGGCGACGAAGTGGTGAACGGCGGCGATCTGGCGTTTGACCGCGAAGAACTGCCGCTGCAGCCGGCCGGCTGGCAAGCGGCGGAAGCCGACGACATCGTCGCCGCGCCCGAGCGGCTGAACGTATTGGAAATCAAATAAGTTCACGCGCCATGCGTCCCCGACGGATGGCGCGTTCCCCTCGCCTGGCTTTACGATCCCGCTCACATTTGGCGCTAAAAAATCGCCTGTCGTCACCGGCTTTACCCTATACTGTTTTTTCATACAGTAATATGGAGTTTACCGATGAACATTACCCCCTGTCTGTCCCACGTCTCCGTCGGGACCAACCATTTTGACCAGGCGGCGGATTTTTATGACCGGGTGCTGTCCGCCCTGGGCTGCCGTCGCGTGCTGGAGCACCATGGCGCCATCGGTTACGGCCGCGACTACCCGGAATTCTGGCTGCAAACCCCGATCGACGGCCTGCCTGCCGGCGTTGGTAACGGCATCCACATCGGTTTTTTCGCTACCAGCAAGCAGCAGGTCGATGAATTCTATCGCCAGGCGCTGCAGGCCGGCGCGACGGATGAGGGCGCACCCGGCTCCAGGCCGCACTACGGCGAGCAGTATTACGGCTGCTTCGTCCGCGATCTGGACGGGCATAAAATTGAAGCCAGCTTCTGGGATGAAGCGGCGGCCTGAGCCGGCAGCGTAACGCGCCGACGGCCGGAGGCGGTGAAAAAAAGACAAAAAAATGCCGGTGATAAAACACCGGCATCGTGTGAATCAAATTTGCTATGCAGTAATTCTAAAATAAGAAAGTAAGACAATTATGGAGCGCAACGCCCATCGCTTGACGTTGCATTCACCTGCGAGAAGAATAATGCCGCATTCTCCGGCGGCAAATGTTGATTTCGCGCAACTTTAATCAGGTTTTGCCGAAGTTTCTCCGCCTGATGGCTACAGCCAGCGGCTGCGTTTCAGCCACCAGGTCACCCCCGCCCCCAGCGCCACCAGCAGCAGGCAAAACAGCGCAAAGCCGAACGGCTTGTCGCCGCCGGGAATGCCGCCCAGGTTGACGCCGAACAACCCGGTCAGGAAAGTGGCGGGCAGAAAGACCATCGCCAGCAGCGACATCGTGTAAGTACGCCGGTTCATGGCGTCCGCCAGCACGCTGGTGATTTCATCGGCGAGTATCGCCGTCCGCGCGATGCTGCCGTCCAGGTCGTCCAGGCCGCGCCCCAGCCGGTCGGCAATGTCCTGCATACGGCGGCGGTCGTCATCGCTCATCCAGGCCAGGCGATCGCTGGCCAGCCGGGCGAACACGTCTCGCTGCGGCGCCATATAGCGGCGCAGCACGATCAGCTGCTTGCGAATCAGCGCCAGCTGGCCGCGCTCGGGGATCTGCTGATCCAGCAGCGCATCTTCCAGATCGATAATCTTATCGTGCAGATCCTCGATAAATTCGCTGGCATGGTCGGTCAGCGCGTCGCTGACTTCCACCAGCCAGCTGCCACAGTCGGTCGGCCCCACGCCGCTCTGCAGTTCATCAACCACTTCATCGATGGAATACACTTTACGGTGGCGCGTGGAGACAATCAGCTTATCGGTGATAAACACGCGGAACGTCACCAGCTGGTCAGGACGCGAATTAACGTTAAAGTTAATCCCACGCAGCGTAATCATCGTGCCGTCCCCCTGCCGCGCCACGCACGGCCGGGTGCTGTCGCCGGCCAGCGCATCGCGGACGGAATCCGGCAGCAGCGGCGTTTCACTCAGCCATTGCTGGCTCGCCGGATGGGCATAGTCCAGATGCAGCCAGCCAGGCTGCTGACTGGTGATGCTATCCTGCGGGCCGATCGGCGTTACGCCCCCCTTGCCATCCAACTGAAAGGCGTACACCGCATCGGCAATGTGTAGTTGGCTGCCGTCAATGACGTCCATTCACTACCCTCTTATCTTGATTCATTAGCGCAAAGTCTAGTCTTTATGCTTTTAAAATCAAAGCAGAAGCCGGTAAGCACCGATGTCAAAGGCGGCTAGAAAAGCCCCGATTTCCTGCGTAATTGTTACCCTTTATTATCCATTAACATTTGCACATCCTTTTTAATTCCAAACAACAATAAAAAATCAACAAAAGTAGGTTTACCTCAAATTTCATCGGCATATACTTGCGTCTACCTACGAGGAGGTAGTGTAGTTATGTTAAGAGATCATTTGAAAATAGATGAAAGCCATACGCTGGAGAAGGTTAATCATATCCAGCTGCGTCACCAAGGTCAGGAAGAGATTAGCGAATTTATCGTTAAGGACGCCGGCGGTAACCCCATCGGCAAGGTTTCCGTTCATGACCACCTGAGTACCCGCCGTTCCTACCCAACCTCCTACCGTGTGACTCAGACCGACATGGCTGGCCGCGTTGTCGTTGATACCCTGAGAGAAGTTCTCTAACGCCGTTATCTGACGAGCCGGTGAGAACCCAAACCCGCTATTTCAGCGGGTTTTCTGTTTCTGCCGCACAACAATCGTTCGCTGAACTCAGCACACTCTGACTCCAGTCATAAAAAGCGCGCACGGCGGGAGGCAGATATCTGTTCTGCGGATACACCAGGGATAAGGGTAAATCAAAGGCGTCGTCGTTCAGGCACGCAATAAGCGCCCCGCTGCGCAAATAGGGAGCCGCCAGATAGCTGGCTACGCGAATTAACCCCAGCCCCTGTACGCCGGCCTGTATGTAAGCATCCGTATCGTCTACCACCAGCGTTTCCGGCATCCTGATCGCCCGCACGGCGGCGTCATGCGCAAAAAACCACTCTGTCGTGCGTCCGGTCCGGTGGTTAAGGTATCCCACCGCGCGATGAGCATTCAGATCGTCCAGACACCTCGGCTCGCCATAGGCATCAAGGTATTGCGGCGCCGCCAGCACCACCCATTTAAAATTCGCCAGCGGACGGGCCACCAGCGTGGTGGAGTCCTCAATTCTCCCCGCCCGGATCACGCAGTCGTAGCCCTCCCGTATGAGGTCCTCCACCTGATCGCTTGAGCAAAGCATGAGATCCAGCTCGGGATAGTGCTGCAAGAACGTCTGTATTTTGGGAATGATGCAGTGCCGGGCCAGGGATTGCGGCATACCGACTTTAAAGCGCCCTTTGGGTTGACCCGATTTGCCGGGAAATGAAGACTCCATGGCGGCGATATCAGCCAGCAGCCGTTTACATTCCGTGTAGTAGCCTTCTCCGTCGGACGTCACGCTGAGCTTACGCGTGGTTCGCTGCAACAGCTGCAGCCCCAGGTAAGCTTCCAGCTCCTTAATCACCCGGGATACCGTTGAGCGCGGCATCCCCAGCACTTCCGCCGCCTTGGCAAAACTCTGTGCCTCAACGACCTGCGCATATACCCGCATTGATTCCAGTCTATCCACCTTTTCCCCCCGACGGCGCACCACAATTATCCCATATTGACGAACAGTCTAACCTACAGCCGCTGACTTATCGAACGCGGCTCACCACCGTAAACTTGTCCCACACTCCATCAACACCAGCAGTGAGGTAGCAAATGCCACAACATGACGTGAGCGCAGATAAACGAGTATTGGTGCTGGGAGCGGGACAACTGGGAGATGCGGTACTGGATGCGCTGCTGCCGGCGGTCACACAACGCAACGGGGCGGTTACCGTCATTGTTTCGCCCGCTTCCCGCGATACACACGGCAAACTGCGGTCGGCGACTCATCAAAAACATGCTGATGCCGGCGCAACCTTTATCGGCGTAGATCTGGCCGCCTGTTCGACTGAACAGTTAAGCAGGATATTTAAGCCGTTTGATACCGTGATTAACTGTATGGGGTTCGTTGCCGGGACCGGTACGCAGCTCAAGATCACGCGTGCGGTGCTGCATGCCGGGGTACGGCGATACTTCCCCTGGCAGTTTGGCGTTAATTACGATGTGGTCGGTAAAGGGAGCGGCCAGCCCGTCTGGGATGAACAATATGATGTCCGGACGCTATTACGGGCGCAGAGCACCACGGAGTGGGTGATTATTTCAACCGGTATATTCACCAGCTTCCTCTTCGAACCGGCATTCGACGTCGTCAATTTATCGGCCAACACCCTCAACGCATTAGGGGGATGGGACACTCAGGTTACCGTCACCTCGCCGGCCGATATCGGCCGGCTGACCAGTGCCATCTATTTACATCAGCCGCGCATCGTCAACGACGTCATCTTTGTCGCGGGGGAAACGACATCATACCGGCAACTGGCGGCAACGGTTGAGCACGTGACGCAACGGCGCTTTAGCAAAAACGTGTTCACCCTGCCGGCGCTGCTGGAGGAACTGCGTTTACGCCCGGATGACCCGATGCTGCGCTATCGCGTCGCATTCGCCCGGGGTGACGGCATGTGGTGGCCAATGCGCGACACCTACAATGCGCAACATGCGATTCAGACCCAGGATATTGCCTCCTGGCTTACGGCATCGATTTAGCCCCCAATAAGAAACGGCCGGTGCGTAACAACGCACCGGCCGCTTTAGCGAGGAAACAACGCCCGTCAATGTTTGACGATATACATCGTCTGGCTATAGGCCACGTCTTCCGGGTTGGTAATCGGGTAGCCTTTTACCCAGGGTTTGATCAGGCGGCCGTTAGTGTACTGGTAAATCGGTGCGATCGGCGCCTGATCGGCCAGGATCTGCTCCGCCTTGTTGTAATCGTCGTTCAGCGCCGCCGGGCTGGTGCGCCGGCTGGCTTCCGCCAGCACGCGGTCGTAATCGGCATTGCGGAACTTGGCAATATTACCGGCATGCGACGACCCCAGCAGCGACAGGAAGGTGGACGCCTCGTTGTAATCCCCCACCCAGGAGGCGCGGATCACGTCAAAGTTGCCGGTATTACGGCTGTCGATATAGGTTTTCCACTCCTGATTCTGCAGTCTGACGTTCACCCCCAGCTTTTTCTTCCACATTGAGGCCACGGCAATGGCGATCTTCTGGTGGCTTTCCGAGGTGTTGTACAACAACGTCAGTTTCAGCGGGTTGTCCGGGCCATAGCCGGCAGACTGGATCAGCGCCTTGGCCTGCGCGTCCAGCTCCGCCTGCGATTGCTGCTGCAGCAGGCTCTCTTTGGCTTTAAAGCCGGCGGTCACGTCCGGGGTGAAGTGGTAGGCCGGTTTTTCACCGGTGCCCAGCACTTTTTCGGCGATAATTTTGCGGTCGATGGCGTAGGACAGCGCCTTGCGCACCCGCACATCGTTGGTCGGCGCGCGCTGGGTGTTAAACGCATAGTAATAGGTGCCCAGCTGATCGGGGGTGTAGACCTGATCCGGAATATCCTTCAGCAGCTTGCGGTACATATTCTTCGGGAAGGATTCGGTAATGTCGATATCCCCCGCCAGATAGCGCTTGGTGGCGTTGGATTCCTGATTGATCGGCACAAACGTCACCTTGGTCAGCACGGTGTGTTTATGGTCCCAGTAGTGTTCATTCGGCGCCAGCACCAGCTTCTCATTCACCACCCGCTGCTGCAGTTTAAACGCGCCGTTGCCGACCAGGTTGCCCACCTTGGTCCAGTCGCTGCCGTATTTCTCCACCACCGCTTTCGGCGCCGGGAACAGGCTGAAGTTGGCGGTCAGGCTGACAAAGTACGGCACCGGCTTGTTCAGCTGCACCTTCAGGGTATGGGCGTCCACCGCCGTCACTCCCAGCTTGTCGGCCGGCAGCTTGCCGGCGATGATTGCGTCGGCGTTCTGGATCCCCGCCAGCTGGGCAAACCAGGCAAACGGCGACAGGCTTTTCGGGTCTACCAGCCGCTGCCAGCTGTAGACGAAATCTTCCGCCGTGACAGGGTCACCGTTTGACCAGCGCGCATCTTTGCGCAGGGTAAAGAGGAAGGTCTGGTTATCCGAGGTCTGCCAACGGCTGGCGACGCCGGGGATAATATTGCCCTGCGCATCCTGATTCACCAGCCCTTCAAACAGGTCGCGCGCCACCTGCGCCTCCGGCAGGCCAACGGCTTTAATCGGGTCGAGCGACGCGGGCTCATCTTTGATATGGCGCACGATTTCCTGTTTATCCGCCAGCACCGTACCGGCCGGCACCTGGGCGGCGCTGACGCCGACGCTCAGGCAGGCGGCCGCTGCGCACCCTGCCAAACGGAAACCCCGTTGAATTTTTTCTCTCGCCATCGTTATTATCCCGCGTTAACCATCTGAATTTTTTATCATATACCCAAAAGCGCCGCGGCGCATCATGGCGGCGGCGGCGCTGTGGGAAAAACGGTGCTGACGGTGCAAAAATGCGATAGCGGCCCGCTTTACGCCGCCGAACCATCGGCCGACGGCGCGCTCCGGGGCTTAGTCGTAGAGGTGGATGGTGCGGATACGGTAGGTGAACTCTTCACCTTCTTCTTCATCAAAGATGGTGAACTGGCCGTTCTCCTCCAGCGCCCTTTGCTGAATATCGGTGGTCTGCAGCTGGCGATCGTTGGCGTCGTCATAGCCGTAATCAAGGTAGAAGCTGTTTTTCTGGTAATCCACATGCAGAGTAAACGGGTAGTTGGATTCGTCCCCGCGTCCGTCATCGTTTTTCACCACGCCGAACCACTCCCCCTGGCGGATCTGATTCTCATCATCCACGCCGCACAACAGCGTGATCGTGTCCTGCTCGTGTTCCGTGTAACTGGCGACTATTCTGGCGACTGGCATAGTAAATCTCCTTGCTGATTATCGGCTTGGCTGTCTGCTTAGTATAACAAGCGGCGGCGGCGACGGCAGCGAACATTACGCCGCGCCGCCGCCGACCGCTCAGATAAGCCGCAGGGCAACAATGTAGTGGGAAAGTCGCAGCAAAGCGTAATACACTGAATAAAATAACAATGCATTTTCACCGACTGACGACACAGGGCGACACCATGACTCAACAACGACCGCGTAGTGAACGCGGCCAGCTGGCCGTGGCAGGAGAAAGTTACGGAAAATCGTTATTAGGCGCACCGCTGCTCTATTTTCCCGCCGCCGCGCGCGGCCCGGACACCGGGCTGGTGATAGCAGGCACGCACGGCGATGAAAATGCCGCCGTCGTTACCCTGTCCTGCGCCTTGCGCAGCCTGTCTCCCGCCGCGCTGCGCCACCATGTGGTGCTGGCGGTCAACCCGGACGGCTGCCAGCTCGGGCTGCGCGCCAACGCCAACGGCGTGGATTTAAACCGCAATTTTCCCTCCGCCAACTGGCGCTCCGGCGATACGGTGTACCGCTGGAACAGCGCCGCGCCGACGCGGGAGGTGAAGCTGTCAACCGGCGGCCGCCCTGGCTCCGAACCGGAAACCCAAGCGCTCTGCCATCTGATCCACCGGCTGAAGCCGGCCTGGGTGGTCTCTTTTCATGAGCCGCTGGCGTGCATTGAAGATCCGGCCAGCTCACACCTTGGCGTCTGGCTGTCGCACAAATTCGCCCTGCCGCTGGTCAGCAGCGTCGGCTATGAAACGCCGGGATCGTTCGGCAGCTGGTGCGCCGACCTGTCGCTGCCGAGCATCACCGCCGAACTGCCGGCCATCTCCGCCGATGCCGCCAGCGAACAGTATCTGGAGGCGATGATTGAGCTGCTGACCTACCCGCTGGCATCCCGCCCTTAGGCGTCGCCCAGCCGGATGACGCCGCAGGCAAAATCCAGGCCGGGTTCGACGTCCTGCGCCAGCCAGGTCGGCCCGTCCAGATCGACAAAGCGCGCCGCGGGCGCCAGCGGCAATGCCGCCGCCACCGCCCGCGAGGTGCACAGCATACAGCCGAGCATCAGCGTAAATCCCTGCTCGGCGGCCTGTGCGGCCAGCGCCAGCGCCTCCGTCAGCCCGCCGGTCTTATCCAGTTTGATATTGACCATCTGATAGCGGCCGGCGAGCCGGGCCAGATCGTCACGGGTATGGCAGCTTTCATCGGCGCAAATCGGCAGCGGATGGATAAAATTGGCCAGCGCCCGATCGTTGCCGGCCGGCAGCGGCTGTTCCAGCATCGCCACCCGTAAATCCGCCAGCAGTTGGCAGCGCGCCGCCAGCCCCTCCGCCTGCCAGGACTCATTGGCGTCGACGACCAGCGTCGCCTCCGGCGCCGCGTCGCGGATCGCCACCAGGCGTTCGCTGATCAGCCGGTCGTCCAGTTTGATTTTCAGCAGCGTAGCGCCGCGGCGGCTCAGCTCCAGCGCGGCCCGGGCCATCGCCTCCGGCGTATCAATACTGACGGTCTGCGCCGTCGTCACCTGCGGCGGCGGCTGTACGCCCGTAGCCTGCCACAGCGTCTGCCCCTGCCGGCGGCACGCCAGATCCCATAAGGCGCAGTCCAGCGCATTACGCGCCGCGCCGGCCGGCATCCGCTGCTGCAGTTCCTCACGCGACAGGCCGCGTTCGATCTCCGGCCTGATCGCTTCCAGCTGCGCCAGCACCGAGCTTTCACTCTCGCCGTAGCGCGGGTACGGCGTGCACTCTCCCACGCCGCAGACGCCCTGCTGCTCGATTTCCACCACCACCA
The DNA here is from genome assembly GCF_016026735.1 of Serratia rubidaea. NCBI lineage: Bacteria > Pseudomonadati > Pseudomonadota > Gammaproteobacteria > Enterobacterales > Yersiniaceae > Serratia > Serratia rubidaea. The sequence goes on along the minus strand of NZ_CP065640.1, from coordinate 3,816,214 downwards.
CGCTGGCCGCGCTGCGGCTGCCGCGTGAAATAACAAACGCGGCGCGCAGCGGCCAGGCCTGTGGGTAAAAACGCATGCTTCTCATCACCGCTCCTGGTTGAATAGTACGCGTAATATCAGCGCGCTACGCAGGGGTATGCCAATATATACAACTGTTTAGCCAATTTTGTATACCCAAGCGCCATGCATTGACATAGACTGACGGCAAGGTGTGAACCTAATGTTAAAATGAGCGTCAGCCGCTCGCCGATTAGGTGCACATCTTTTGTATAAACACCTGTCAAAGGAATCTAACCATGACTCAGACCGTAAAGTTCCAGAGTAACCCCGTTGCCGTGGCCGGCCAACTGCCGAAAGCCGGCGAGCAAGGTCAGCCGTTCACCCTGGTGGCAAAAGATCTGTCCAACGTTGCGCTGAGCAGCTTTGCCGGCAAGCGCAAGGTGCTGAATATTTTCCCAAGCATCGACACCGGCGTCTGCGCCACTTCGGTGCGTAAGTTCAACCAGCTGGCCAGCGGCCTGGACAACACCGTGGTGCTGTGCATCTCCGCCGACCTGCCGTTCGCCCAGTCCCGTTTCTGCGGCGCGGAAGGCCTGAGCAATGTGGTCACCCTATCCACCCTGCGCGGCGCCGAGTTCAAGCAGACCTACGGCGTGGAAATCGCTGACGGCCCGCTGGCCGGCCTGACCGCGCGCGCCGTGGTGGTGCTGGATGAGCAGGACAAGGTGCTGTACAGCGAACTGGTGGCAGAGATCACCTCTGAGCCGGACTACGACGCCGCGCTGGCGGCGCTGAAGTAATTCGCGCATAAAAAAGCCCGGGCAATCCGGGCTTTTTTCCGTCCTTACTCGTCGGCGTCTTCCGCCGGCTTGCGGCTGCTGAGGCCGTAATCGCGCAGCTTATTGGCGATCGCGGTATGCGATACCCCAAGACGCTTCGCCAGTTTACGCGTGCTGGGATAGGTGCGGTACAGCCGGGTCAGCACCGAACGTTCAAAACGCTTGCTGATCTCATCCAGCGTTCCGTCAATCGCCTCATCCCCCAGCGACATCTCCACCTCAAACTCCGGCAGCACGATATCCTGCGGGCGCAGCTCAAAGCCTTCGGTCTGCGTCAGCGCGCGATAAATTGCATTTTTCAGCTGGCGCACGTTCCCCGGCCAGCCGTACTTGCTGAGGAAGCTGTTCAAATCGCTCGACAGCTTCGGCCGGGCGACGCCCTGCTCATCGGCAAAGCGCGCGACGAACAGCTCGGTCAGCGGCATGATGTCCTGCGGACGCTCGCGCAGCGGCGGCACCGTAATGGTCAGCACGTTCAGACGGTAATAAAGGTCCTCGCGGAACTCGCCGCGCTGCACCAGCTCAATCAGGTTTTTCTGCGTGGCGCAGATCACCCGCACGTCGACGTGCACCTCATGATCTTCGCCGACGCGGCGGAAGGTGCCGTCATTCAGGAAGCGCAGCAGCTTGGTCTGCATCTGCGGCGACATTTCGCCAATCTCGTCCAGCAGCACCGAGCCGCCGTTGGCCTGCTCGAAAAAGCCCTTCTTTGCCGCGCCGGCGCCCGGGTAGGCGCCCGCCGCATGGCCGAACAGTTCGCTTTCCGCCACGTCATCCGGCAGCGCCGCGCAGTTGAGCGCCAGGAACGGCTGTTTGCCGCGCGGGCTGCGCAGGTGGCAGGCGCGGGCCAAAATGTCCTTGCCGGTGCCGGTATCGCCGACGATCAGCAGCGGCGCATCCAGCATCGCCAGTTTGCGCGCCTGCTCCAGGACCTGACGCATCTTCGGGCTGACCGCCACGATATGGTCAAACTCGGTATCGTCGTTCACCGACAGATTCTGCAGCTGCCGCCCCATGCGCGCGGTGGATTTCAGCATCACCACGGCGCCGACCACGTCCGGCTGCTGGTTTTCATCTTCCAGGTGGATCGGCGTAATATCCATCAGGAAATCCTGACTGCGGATCACCACCCGCTCAGAGTGCGGCGCGGCGTGCTCATTCTCCAGCCAGCGGCTGAAGTTATAGCCGCCAATCAGCTGCCCCGCCGTCTGGTTGCGGATCTTGTCTTCGTTCAGGGCGAACAGCGCCAGCGCCGCCGGGTTAGCCAGCTCGACCTTGCCTTTCATATCGATGGAAAATACCGGCTCCGGCATGGATTCCAGCAGCGCGCGCAGCGCCCGGTGTTCACGCTCGGAAGGCATAAAGCTGACGGTGCGCACGTCGGTCACGCCGGCGATGCGGCGGATTTCCGCCATCAGGGCGCGGAAAGTATCGAAATCAAGCTGGGAAAAATTCAGGTAAATCCGGCCGATAGGATCGATTTCGATACCGCGTAGATCAATGCTGCGTAATACCAAGAGATCCAGCAATTCTCGGGTCAGACCGATCCGGTCTTCGCAAAATACTTCCAAACGCATCAGTATTGGCCTTCTCTGCAGGTTTTGCGTACGCGGGATAAGTGGCGCTCATCATACTCTCTCATCCCGGACAGAAGAAACGTTCTGTCAGCAAAAGTTGACAGAACGCTGATTTATCATTGTGGTTATTGATTCTAAGCGCAAATGAATAACACCATCCGCGTCATTTTAGCTTATTGTCAGATATTTATCATGGCCTTGAGATTATTTTTGGATAATTATCACGAAATTACAGCAGGATGTTCTTTCGTCAACGCCGGCTTACGCCGTACGGGAAAACGCCGCACCGGGCGGTGCGGCGGCGGGATTATCAGGCTTTCTTATCGCCCTTTTTCATCACGTCCTTCAGCTGACCAACCAACTGGCCGCGGAAATCACTCAGTTTGGGCTTGTCGTCCTCCAGCCACGGCAGCGGCCGGCACAGCTCCATCGCCTTGATGCCCAGACGCGCGGTCAGCAGACCGGCGCCGATGCCCTGCGCGGCGCGGGCGGACAAGCGAGCCGCCAGATCCTGCGACACCCAGTCCATCCCGACTTCGCGCACCAGTTCCGAAGCGCCGGCGAACGCGATGTTCAGCAGCACCAGACGGAACAGGCGGATGCGGCTGAAATAGCCCAGCTCGATGCCGTACAGCGCGGCGATGCGGTTGATCAACCGGATATTACGCCAGGCGATAAACGCCATATCCACCAGCGCCAGCGGGCTGACGGCGATCATCAGCGTCGACTCCGCCGCCGAACGGCTGATTTCACGCCGCGCCTGGTTATCCAGCACCGGCTGCACTAACCGCGCGTACAGCGCCACCACCTCACGGTCGTTCTGGGTTTCATGCAGCGACGCCTGCCAGCGCTGCAGCGCCGGATGCCCCTGATCCAGCCCGGCCTGGCGCGCCAGTTTTTCGCAGAACTCTCGCCCCTTGCCCAGCCCGTGGCTGTGCAGCAGCTCCCGCGCCTCGTCGCGCTCTTCGGCGCGCTGGCGCAGGCGATACAGGCGGCGCCATTCCGCCACCACCGATCCGACGCCGGCGCCGACGATCAAACCGCCGGCGACGCCGCCGCCGAGCGCGATCCAATCCTGCTGCAGCCAGGCCTGATGCACCCACTGCACGCCCTGCGCCACCACGCTGACGCCGAACAGCGTCAGGCCGGCGGTGACCATTTTGCGCCACAGGCTGCGCTTCGGCTTCAGCGCCGCATTGACGATGCCTTCAACGCGCCCTTCTTCTTCTTCCTGCTCCAGCTCCGGCGCGGCGGGAAAGAAGTTATCCGCCTGCTGCTGATCAAAGGCCATGCCGGCGCGCAGCGTCGGCTCCTGCGGCGGCTGCAGCGGCTCTTCAAAATCGATCCGCGGTTTTATCGGCTCGCTCATCGCACTTTATCTCCCAGCAAAAACTCCATCACCGCGTCCAGACGAATATGCGGCAACGGGCTGTCCACGCTCATCGCGCGCGGACGAAATTCATCAAAGTGGAACCCCTGCTGCTGCCAGAACGCCGGTCCCGGCAGGCGCGCCGGCACTTCGCCGGGGAAAACCGTCAGCGGCGCGCCGTCCGACAGGCGGTTGCCTTTTAGCGCCGGAATGCGCTGGCCCTGATGATCCACCATGCCGCTCTCGGTCGCCTGCACCGAGGCCAGCCCGACGCAGTCCATGCTGATGCCCTCAAACGCCGCGTTCTGCCAGGCCTCCTGCACCAGCTGCTGCAGCAGCGACACCAGATTGGCGTGCTGATCGGCGGTGATATGGTCGGCCTTGGTGGCGGCAAACATCAGTTTGTCGATGGTGGGCGCAAACAGGCGGCGGTACAGCGTGCGCTTGCCGTAGTGGAAGCTCTGCATCAGCTGCGTCAGCGCCAGACGCATGTCGTTAAACGCCTGCGGCCCGCTGTTGAGCGGCTGCAGGCAGTCCACCAGCACGATCTGGCGGTCAAAGCGCACAAAGTGTTCTTTGTAGAAGTTCTTCACGATCGACTGGCAGTAATAGCCGAAGCGGGCGCGCAGCATGCCGATGTTGGTGTGCTTGTCAGCCTGCGCCAGCCTCGATTCGCTGCCGGCGTCGACGTTCGGCCACGGGAAGAACTGCAGCGCCGGCGCACCGGCCATATCGCCCGGCAGCACAAAGCGTCCCGGCTGAATAAAGTGCAGCCCTTCGGCCTTGCAGCGCAGCAGATAATCGGTGTAGGCCTGCGCGATCGCCGCCAGCTGGTTTTCATCGGCGGGCGCCAGCGGATCCAGCGCGTTGCACAGCGTCAGCCACGGTTTGGCCCATTCGGCGCGGTCGCCTTGCAGCAGCCCGGTCATCTGTCGCGACCAGGCCAGATAGTCCTGCTCCAGCATCGGCAGGTCGAGCAGCCATTCGCCCGGATAATCGACGATCTCCAGATACAGCGTCGAGGTCTCTTTAAAATGGCGCAGCAGGGAGTCGTTGGAACGGTAGCGCAGCGCCAGGCGAATTTCGCTGACGCCGCGGGTGGGGGTCGGCCAGGTCGGCGGCGTGCCGTACAGCTGCGCCAGCCCCTCATCATAGGTAAAACGCTGAATGCCGAGATCGCGTTGCGGGATGCGTTTTACCCCCAGCAGGCGCTCTTCACGCACCGGCGAAAACAGCGGCAGCCGCGCGCCGCTGTGAACGTGCAGCAGCTGATTAACCAGCGCGGTAATAAAGGCGGTCTTCCCGCTGCGGCTCAGGCCGGTCACCGCCAGACGCAGGTGGCGGTCCATACCGCGGTTGACCAGCGAGGTTAATTCATTTTTTAATCGTTTCATTCTTCTCCTTGGCATAAATACCCAAAATCACTCAGCGCTGCGGCGGGGCTGCGTCGTCCACCGCCCAAGGCAGCCTGCGACTCAGCGGGTATAACGCCCGAATGCCTTATTCAGCCCCTTGCGGAACATCGGCTCCAGCACCATCGCCAACAGCAGGCGCAGCGGTTTACGGCTGACGGTTCTCAGCAGCCATGAGGTGGCCCCCGCCGGGCCGTAACTGAGTAACGCTATGATGATGACTTTAGACAATCTCTTCAACATTGCACCAGCTCCTCGTTGGAAAGTGGCGGATTTGCCGCCGTTGGCGGCGTGGTTTGCTCTGGTCATAACAGCCCTCCGGCCAAGGTGACGGCGGCGCTCGGGCGGCAACCGTCAATTACAGCTGACGAAAACGGCTCTGTACGCCGAAGGTATCCGAGGTCACGTAGCGCTCAACCTGGCGCAGCTGACGCTCGCCGCTGCCCAGTTCATACTCCAGCTGATCCAGCAGCTGGCGCGGCGTACGCTGATGTTCGCCGTCAAAACGGCTCGCCGGCGCCGCTTCCAGCAGGTAGCCCATGGCGAAATAGGCGACGACGGTAAAGAAAAACAGGCCGAAAATCATCGACAGCACTACCATCACGCGGATCAGACGTACCGGGACGTCAAAGTAGTGCGCCAGACCGGCGCAAACGCCCTTCACCATGCCCTCTTCAGGCACGCGATACAGTTTTTTACTGCCCAACAAATTTGCCATCAGGACTGCCTCCAGTTCGGATGTTCGGCATCCAGGATCTCTTCCAGCGCCTGAATACGTTCGCGCATGCGTTTGGCGTCTGCCGTCAGCTGCGTCAGCCGCTGCATTTCCTGATGCGACAGCTGGATCCCGTTCTGTTGCCGATTGCTGTAATGCAGCCAAAGCCAAATCGGGGCGACGAACAGCACAAAAATCGTCAATGGAATGGCTAACAATAACGCACTCATTTCAACTCCTTGTTATTCCCGCCTGCCGGACGTCGCGCTGCGGCGTCGGCACGCCGGGGTTCTGTTATCGGATATCGGACGGCGGCCGCCGGGCGGCCGCAAAACGGTTACTCTGAGCGGTTCATCTTGGCTTTCAGCGCCGCCAGCTGCTCGCTGATGGCGTCATCCGCCTTCAGTTCGGCGAACTCCTGATCCAGGGTTTTCTTTTTCCCCAGGCTGACGCTTTCGGCTTCCGCTTCCATATGGTCGATACGGCGCTCGAACTGCTCGAAACGCGCCATCGCCTCATCCAGCTTGCCGCTGTCGAGCTGACGACGCACCTCGCGGGAGGAAGACGCCGCCTGATGGCGCAGCATCAGCGCCTGCTGGCGTGCGCGGGTTTCGGTCAGCTTGCTTTCCAGCTCGCCGATTTCGCTCTTCATCCGGCTCAGGGTTTCTTCCACCGTCGCCACTTCCTGGCTCAGGGTGGCGATCAGATCGGACACTTTCTGTTTTTCAATCAGCGCCGCACGCGCCAGATCTTCTTTATCTTTGCGCAGCGCCAGCTCCGCTTTTTCCTGCCAGTCGTCGAGCTGTTTCTCACCCTGCTCGATACGACGCAGCAGCTGCTTCTTCTCCGCCAGCGCGCGCGCCGAGGTGGAACGCACTTCAACCAGCGTGTCTTCCATCTCCTGAATCATCAAACGCACCAGCTTCTGCGGATCTTCCGCCTTATCCAGCAGCGTATTGATGTTGGCGTTCACAATGTCGGCAAAACGAGAAAAAATACCCATAATTCACTTCCTCTTGGTGTCAGTGGCGTCTTCAGCGCCGTCGTAAGTCATACTGCGGACGCCAAGATATAATCAAAATGCGTGCCAACTTTTATTTCACTGAAATTAAAGGATTATTTATTTTTGACTCTGCCGCACCATGCTGTAAAGTGATTATTTTCACCAACTATTGGCGAATTTCATCATGAGCGAGCAGATCGAACCCCTGTTGGGCGAAGCGAACGCCTTTGTAGAAGTATTGGAACAAGTCTCGCAGCTGGCAACCCTGAACAAACCGGTGCTGGTGATTGGCGAGCGCGGCACCGGCAAGGAGCTGATCGCCCACCGCCTGCACTATCTGTCCAACCGCTGGCAGGGGCCGTTTATCTCCCTCAACTGCGCCGCACTGAATGAAAACCTGCTGGATTCCGAACTGTTCGGCCATGAGGCCGGCGCGTTTACCGGCGCGCAGAAGCGCCATCTGGGGCGGTTTGAACGCGCCGACGGCGGTACGCTGTTTCTCGACGAACTGGCGACGGCGCCGATGCTGGTGCAGGAAAAACTGCTGCGGGTGATTGAATACGGCCATCTCGAACGCGTGGGCGGTAGCCAGCCGCTGCAGGTGGATGTGCGCCTGGTGTGCGCCACCAACGACGATCTGCCGGCGCTGGCGGCGGCCGGCAAATTCCGCGCCGATCTGCTCGACCGGCTGGCGTTTGACGTGGTGCAGCTGCCGCCGCTGCGCCGGCGCCAGCAGGACATCATGCTGCTGGCGGAGCACTTCGCTATCCAGATGTGCCGCGAACTGGCGCTGCCGCTGTTCCCCGGCTTTACCGCCCATGCGCGCGAGACGCTGCTCGGCTACGGCTGGCCCGGCAACGTGCGCGAGCTGAAAAACGTGGTCGAGCGCTCGGTGTACCGCCACGGCAGCAGCGAGCAGCCGCTGGACCGCATCGTGATCAACCCGTTCGCCCAAAGCGCGCCGGCGGCTACCCCGGCGGCAGAACCGCAGGCGAACGGCGGCCCGACGCTACCGCTGGATCTGAAGGGTTGGCAGAACGAACAGGAGAAACGGCTGCTGGAACAGGCGCTGCGCCAGGCGCGTTTTAATCAGCGCAAGGCGGCGGAACTGCTGGGGCTGACCTACCACCAGCTGCGCGGCATGCTGAAAAAACATGCGCTGCAGCCCGGCGAGGAGCCGTCCGCCTAGCGTTACGCCAGCGACGCCATAATGTGCGCCCGCAGCCACTGGTGGGCCGGATCGCGGTGGCTGCGCTCATGCCATAACATCACCATCTCGAAGCCCGGTACGGCCAGCGGCGCTTCCTGTACCTGCAGGGCGGGATTGCCGCGCGCCAGCCGTTCCGGCAGCATCGCCACCAGATCGCTGGCCAGCAGCGCCGAAATGGCAAACAGAAAATGCGGCACCGACAGCACCACCCGGCGCGACAGCCCCGCTTCCGCCAGCGTTTTATCGGTCACGCCGTAAAAACCGCCGCCGTCCGGCGATACCATCACATGCTCCAGCGCGCTGAACGCCGCCGGCGTCAGCGGCGCCGCCAGCGCCGGATGCCCGGCACGGCCCGCCAGCACATAGCGTTCGCTGAACAGCCGCCGCTGCCGCAGCCCCGGCGGCGCATCGTCCAGCGTGTGCAGCGCCAGATCGATATCGCCGTTTTCCGCCCCTCTGGCTATCTGCGCCGGCGCAACCTCCATCACAGCCAGCCGGCTGCCCGGCGCGGCCTGACGCAGCGTGCGCAGCGCCGGCAACAGAATCGTCGATTCGCCATAGTCAAACGCCGCCACCCGCCAAGTGTGGCTGGCCTGCGCCGGATCGAACGGGCTGCCCGGCTGCACCGCCTGCTCCAGCGTCGCCAGCGCCTGCCGTAGCGGTTCGCGCAGCGCCAGGGCGCGCTGCGTCGGCCGCATGCCGCGTGGCCCCGGCAGCAGCAGCGGGTCGTGGAAGATCTCGCGCAGCTTGGCCAGATGAACGCTCACCGCTGGCTGCGACACATGCAGCCGCTGCGCGGCGCGGGTAACGTTATTTTCCGCCAGCAGCACGTCCAGCGTCACCAACAGGTTAAGATCCAGCCGCTTGAAATTATCCATGCTTATACCTGGAATATCTGAAATTAATTTCTAATATACCTCAGCGGCGCCTACTCTGCAGTCTCTGACCATCACGGAGAGTACAGCATGAAGATACTACTGGTTTACGCCCACCCGGAGCCGCATTCACTGAACGGCGCGCTGAAAGACTTTACCGTCAGCCACCTGCGGGAGGCCGGCCATCAGGTGCAGGTTTCCGATCTGTACGCCATGCGCTGGAAAAGCCTCCTCGACGCCGACGATAATCTGGCGGCCCAGACCGACGCGCCGTTTAACCCGTCGCTGGATTCTCAGCGGGCGTTCGCCAACGGCACGCAGAGCCAGGATATCGCCGCCGAGCAGGAAAAACTGCTCTGGGCGGACGTGCTGATTCTGCAGTTTCCGCTGTGGTGGTTCTCGATGCCGGCAATCATGAAAGGCTGGGTGGATCGGGTCTACGCCAACGGCTTTGCCTATGGCGTGGGGGAACACTCTGACGCACGCTGGGGCGACCGCTACGGCGAAGGCACGCTGGCGGGCAAGCGCGCCATGCTGATCGTCACCGTCGGCGGCTGGGAGTCGCACTACGCCGCGCGCGGCATCAACGGACCGATTGAGGATATTCTGTTCCCGATTCAGCACGGTATTCTGCACTTTCCCGGCTTCGCGGTGCTGCCGCCGCAGGTGATCTACCGCAGCGACCGTATGGATGACGAGCGCTTTACCGAGCTGCGCAACCAGTTGGCGCAGCGCCTCGACGGCCTGGCGCATACGCCGCCGATTCCGTTCCGGCGGCAGAACGGCGGCGACTATGAGATCCCGGCGCTGACGCTGCGCGCGGATCTCGCCCCGGGGCAAAGTGGATTTGGCGTGCATCGTGAATAAACAGGGATCGACAGGCAAAAAAAAAGCCAGCACCCGAGCTGGCTTGAAAAATAATACTGGAAGCAATGTGAGCAATGTCGTGCCTTTCACGTCTGTGCCGCAGGGAGCGGCCTTCCGTGAACGACCAGCTGATGATAATGGTTCTCAATATCAGCTGTAAAGCTTTTTATTGAGAATTTTTCTCATCTCCATAGCAACATTGTGCAATTACCAGGCAGGGAACGGGTCGGCCATCTCCCTCCAGTACTCCACTCCCGCCGCCATCTCCGCATCGCTCAGCAGGCAGGCATCCAGCCGACGCACGATCTCCGCCTGCGGCAGGTGCTGGCCGATAAACACCAGCTCCTGCCGCATATCGCCGAACGGTTCGACCCAGCGCTGCAGAATCTGCGCCCGCGTCTCATCGTCCTGCGGCCACTTCTCCTGCGGGATGGCGCGCCAGAACAGCCCGGCAAGGCCATAGCGGGCAATGCCGCCGGCCTGGCTCCACTGGCCGGCGTGCTGCGGCCGCGTCGCCAGCCAGAAAAAGCCTTTCGAACGCAGCAGGTTGCCGCCGCCCCAGTCGCCGTTAATCAGGCGGTAGAACCTGTCCGGCGCAAACGGCCGACGGGCGCGGTAGACAAAGCTGCTGATGCCGTAGTTTTCCGTTTCCGGCAGGTGCTCGCCGCGCAGCTCCTTCAGCCAGCCGGGCGCGCGCTGCGCCCGTTCAAAGCTGAAGCGACGGGTGTTGAGCACCTCGTCCAGCGGCAGCGTGCCCGGGGCGATCGGGATAATTTTTGCTTCGGTATTGAGGCTGGCCAGCGCCGCCGTGACCTCCGCCAGCTGTTGCGGCGTCAGCAGATCGGTTTTACTCACCAGTATCACGTCGCAAAACTCGATCTGTTCAATCAGCAGGTCCGCCACGCTGCGCAGGTCATCCTCCCCCAGGCTTTGTCCGACTTCCTGCAGGCTGGCCGCCTGCTGGTACTGAGCCAGGAAGTTAACGCCGTCCACCACCGTCACCAGCGTGTCCAGCCGGGCAAACTGCGACAGGCTCTCACCCGCCTCATCCTCAAAGGTAAAGGTCTCCGCCACCGGCAGCGGCTCCGAAATGCCGCTGGATTCGATCAGCAGGTAGTCGAAGCGCCCGGCCTGCGCCAGCTCACGCACCGATACCAGCAGATCCTCCCGCAGGGTGCAGCAGATGCAGCCGTTGCTCATTTCCACCAGCTTTTCCTGCTGCCGGTCGAGGGTGATTTCATTAGTCAGCAGCGCAGCATCAATATTCACCTCGCTCATATCATTGACGATCACCGCCACGCGCATGCCCTGGCGGTTGTTCAGTATATGGTTAAGCACCGTGGTTTTACCGGCGCCGAGAAAACCGGACAGTACCGTAACCGGCAGTGGTTGCATGGCCGTCTCCCTAAAATTCATTGCGTAATGCCTGATAGCCGCGCACCAGTTCGACGTTGGTGGCGGCCACCTCTTCAGAAAATTGCAGCGCGTCGCGATCGACCCGGCCGTAGCGCGACAGGTCGCAGTCCGCGCCGACCCGCTCGGTGGAGGGGATATAGCACTGCTCCGGCAGCGTCACGCCGTCCACCACCGCGTTGTAGCGCACCACGCAGCCGCGGCGCAGGTGGCAGTTGAACAGCACGCTGTTAAAGCCGACGAACACCCGCTCGTCGATGCGGCACGGCCCGTGCACAATGGCGCGGTGGGCGATGGAGCTGTAGCTGCCGATGGTTACCGCCGCGCCGCTTTTGGAATGGATCACCACGCCGTCCTGAATATTGGCGTGGGCGCTGATAACGATCGGCGCCATATCGCCGTCGGCGTTCAGCTCATCGGCGCGGATCACCGCGTAAGGTCCGACGTAAACGTAATCGCCGATAATCACCCGCCCGCAGATAATCGCGGTGGGATCGATATAGGCTTTGGCGGAGACCTGCGGCAGATGGCCGCTGGGATTTTTACGCAGCATCCGCGCCCTCCCGCCAGCTCAACTGGGCCACCGCGTTATGGGCGTGCAGGCTCTCCTGATGCTCCACCCGCACGCTGAAGGCGCGGTAGCAGCAGGCGCGGCGCAAGGCGTCATGCAGACGGCGCGCGGCGTCTTCACAGAACATCAGGTTGCGGCCGTTGGCCAGCGCAAACGCCTGCTCGTCCTGACGCTTGACCAGCGTCTGCACCGGCGTCCCCAGCGCCTGCTCGATGCGGTCGATCAGCGAGATCGCCGGCAGCACTTTTTCATCGCCGGACAGGGTCACGGTCACCCACGCCCAGCTGCGCTGGCTGTGCGGCGTCGCCGGCATGCCGTGCGCGCCCAGCCAGTCAAACACCTGCTGCACCTCGAGCGCCCCGTCATCCGTCTCGATATCCACCAGAAACTGCTGCTGCGCCGCCTGACGGCTGAGGGCCGCCGACGCCGGGCAGGTCGATGAATAAGGCACGCCGACCTGCAGCGTCAGCATCGGCCGGCGCTCCAGCGTCGCGCTGATGTGCAGCGGGTAGCTTTTCCAGCCGCGCTGCGGGCTGAGCAGCGCCGCACGCGACAGCAGCAGCTCGCCGCCGATCTCCAGCCGCACCCGCTCGCTGTCCGCAGTTTGCGACTGTAAACACGCCGCCAGCGTATTGATGATGCGCCGCGGCGTCAGTTCGCCCTGCGTCAGCGCATCCAGCGTCAGATACAAACGCGACATATGAATGCCGCGCGCGCCGTCGCGGTTGGCGCAGACGCTGACGCCGACGCTTACTTCGGCATTGAACGGACGCCCCGCCACCTCCAGCGGCAGCGCAATGCCCTGCATGCCCACCCAGTCAAGGGCGATATCGCTCAGCTCGCCGCGCCCGCTCTGCACGTCCGGCAGCGGCTGCCGGTAAGCCATGGCCGTGTTTCCCATATTTCCCCTGCAGTTGTTGGTAACCAGGCGAAAACGGTAACATGAAATAGATATGTTATAACATAACAATTTACTTTTTTTCCCCGCCTGCGCGCCGCCGGCAGGCAGGTTGCTCAATCAAGCCGCAGAAAAATCGACGTTTTTATCTGAAGAATTGGGCAGTTCGCCAGAGTACGGTACACTAACGCTATCGCTTATTAACCCATGAAGCCTCTATGCGTGGTTTACCCATTTGGATCCTGTCGTTATGCCTCGGCAATTCGCTGCTGGCCGCCGCTGCGGCTGCGCCCGCCGCCAACGCGCCGGCGCCCCTGCCGGACGTGCATCGCAGCGGTTTTGTCTATTGCGTCAACGGCATCCTGAACACTTTTAATCCGCAGATGGCCAGCAGCGGCCTGACGGTCGATACGCTGGCGGCGCAGCTGTACGATCGCCTGCTGGACGTTGACCCCTATACCTACCGGCTGATTCCGGAGCTGGCGCAGCGCTGGGAGGTGCTGGACAACGGCGCCACCTACCGCTTCCACCTGCGCAAGGACGTGCCGTTCCAGCACACCGCCTGGTTTACGCCAACCCGCAAGATGAACGCCGACGATGTGGTGTTCAGCTTTGAGCGGGTGTTTAACCACAAGCACCCGTACCACGACGTCAACGGCGGCGACTACCCGTACTTCGACAGTCTGCAGTTCTCCGACTCGGTGCAGAGCGTGAAAAAGCTCGACAACTACACCGTCGAGATCCGCCTGCAGGCGCCGGACGCCTCGTTCCTGTGGCATCTGGCCACCCACTATGCGCCGGTGCTGTCGGCGGAGTACGCCGATAACCTGAGCAAGGCGGGCGACCAGCAGTTGATCGACCGCGAGCCGGTCGGCACCGGGCCTTTCCTGCTGAATGAATACCGCTCCGGGCAATATATCCGCCTGGCGCGCAACGAAGCCTACTGGAAAGGCGAGCCGCGCATGGCGCAGGTGGTGATCGATCTCGGCGCCGGCGGCACCGGCCGGCTGTCGAAACTGCTGACCGGCGAATGCGACGTGCTGGCCTATCCGGCCGCCAGCCAGCTTTCCATTCTGCGCGACGACCCACGCCTGCGCCTGACGCTGCGCCCGGGGATGAACATCGCCTATCTGGCCTTCAATACCCGCAAGCCGCCGTTCAATAATCTCAAGGTGCGGCAGGCGATCGCGCTGGCGATCAACAACCAGCGCCTGATGCAGTCGATTTACTACGGCACCGCCGAAACCGCCGCGTCGATTCTGCCGCGCGCCTCCTGGGCGTATGACAACGACGCGCACGTCACCGCCTACGATCCGCAGCAGGCGCGCCGCATGCTGAAAGAGGCCGGCGTCGATAATCTGCAGCTGAAGCTGTGGGTGCCGACCGCTTCACAGTCCTATAACCCCAGCCCGCTGAAAACCGCAGAGCTGATCCAGGCCGATCTGGGCCAGGTCGGCGTGCACGTGACCATCGTGCCGGTAGAGGGCCGCTTCCAGGAGGCGCGGCTGATGGAGATGAACCACGATCTCACCCTGACCGGCTGGGCCACCGACAGTAACGACCCGGACAGCTTCTTCCGGCCGCTGCTGAGCTGCGCGGCAATCCGCTCGCAAACCAACTATGCTCACTGGTGCGACCCCGGTTTTGATGAAACGCTGCAAAACGCCCTGCTGTCGCAACAGCTGGCGCAGCGCATCGAAAGCTACCGCCAGGCGCAGAAAATTCTGGAGCAGCAGTTGCCGGTGCTGCCGCTGGCGTCATCGCTGCGCCTGCAGGCCTACCGTTATGATATTAAAGGGCTGGTGCTCAGCCCCTTCGGCAACGCGTCATTCGCCGGCGTGTATCGTGAAACGGCGGAGGGAGAAAAACCGTGATTATCTTTACTCTGCGCCGCTGTCTGCTGCTGATTATCACCCTGTTTTTCCTGACGCTGGTGGGCTTCAGCCTGAGCTATTTCACCCCGCACGCACCGCTGAGCGGCGCCGGGCTGTGGGACGCCTACCAGTTTTACTTCACCAGTCTGCTGCACTGGGACTTCGGCGTGTCCAGCATTAACGGCCAGGCGATCGGCGAACAGCTGCGCGAAGTGTTCCCGGCCACCATGGAGCTGTGCATTCTGGCCTTTGCCCTGGCACTGTTTATCGGCATTCCGCTCGGCATTATCGCCGGCGTGATGCGCGGCAAATGGCAGGATACCGCCATCAGCACCTTTGCGCTGCTGGGCTTCTCCATGCCGGTGTTCTGGCTGGCGCTGCTGCTGATGCTGTTCTTCTCGCTGCATCTGGGCTGGCTGCCGGTTTCCGGCCGCTTCGATCTACTGTATCAGGTGCAGCCAGTCACCGGTTTTGCGCTGATCGACGCCTGGCTGTCCGACTCGCCGTACCGCAGCGAGATGATCGCCAGCGCGCTGCGCCATATGATTTTGCCGATCGCCGCGCTGGCGGTAGCGCCGACCACCGAAGTGGTGCGGCTGATGCGCATCAGCACCGACGAGGTGTTCGGCCAGAACTATATCAAGGCGGCGGCCACCCGCGGCCTGTCGCGCTTTACCATTATCCGCCGGCACGTGCTGCACAACGCGCTGCCGCCGATCATCCCGAAGCTGGGGCTGCAGTTCTCCACTATGCTGACGCTGGCGATGATCACCGAGGTGGTCTTCAGCTGGCCGGGGCTGGGCCGCTGGCTGATTAACGCCATCCGTCAGCAGGATTACGCCGCCATTTCCGCCGGCGTGATGCTGGTCGGTTCACTGGTCATCACCATCAACGTGCTGGCCGATATTCTGGGTGCGGCAACCAACCCATTGAAACATAAGGAATGGTATGCCCTTCGATAACGTATACCGCGAAAAGAAAATGCCGAGCCCGCTGCGCTATACCTGGCGGATCTTTTACGGCGACGCGCTGGCGATGATCGGTTTCTACGGCGTGATTGCGCTGGTGCTGCTGTCGCTGTTCGGCAGCCTGCTGGCGCCCTATGCGCTCGATCAGCAGTTCCTCGGCTATCAGCTGCTGCCGCCCTCCTGGTCGCGCTACGGCAACGTCTCGTTCTTCCTCGGCACCGACGATCTGGGACGCGACCTGCTGAGCCGTCTGCTGACCGGCACCACCGCCACCTTCGGCTCGGCGCTGGTGGTGACGCTGGGCGCCGCCTTCTTCGGGGTGATCCTCGGGGTGCTGGCCGGCGTGACCCACGGCCTGCGCTCGGCGGTGCTGAACCATATTCTCGACACCCTGCTGTCGATCCCTTCGCTGCTGCTGGCGATCGTGGTGGTGGCGTTTATCGGCCCGAAACTGGAGCACGCCATGCTGGCGGTATGGCTGGCGCTGTTGCCGCGCATGGTGCGCACCATCTACAGCGCGGTGCATGACGAGCTGGAAAAAGAGTACGTGGTGGCGGCGCGGCTGGACGGCGCCTCGACCCTGCAGATCCTGTGGTATGCGGTGCTGCCCAATATCGCCGCGGTGCTGGTGACCGAATTCACCCGCGCGCTGTCGATGGCGATCCTCGATATCGCCGCGCTCGGCTTCCTCGACCTCGGCGCGCAGCTGCCGTCGCCGGAATGGGGCGCCATGCTCGGCGATTCGCTGGAGCTGGTGTACGTCGCCCCCTGGGCGGTGATGCTGCCCGGCGCCGCCATCCTGATCAGCGTATTGCTGATCAACCTGTTGGGCGATGGCATGCGCCGCGCCATCAATGCGGGAGTGGAATAATGCCGTTGCTCGATATCCGCAATCTGACGATTGAATTTATGACCGCCGACGGGCCGGTCAAGGCGGTGGACCGCGTCAGCATGACGCTGAGCGAAGGTGAAGTGCGCGGCCTGGTGGGCGAATCCGGCTCCGGCAAGAGCCTGATCGCCAAGGCGATCTGCGGCGTCACCAAAGACAACTGGCGCGTCACCGCCGACCGCCTGCGCTTTGACGACATCGACCTGCTGCAGCTGACGCCGCGCGAACGCCGTAAACTGGTGGGCCACAACGTCTCGATGATTTTCCAGGAGCCGCAGTCCTGTCTCGACCCGTCGGAAAGCATCGGCCGGCAGCTGGCGCAGGCGATCCCCGGCTGGACCTATAAAGGCCGCTGGTGGCAACGCTTTAACTGGCGGCGTCGCCGGGCGATTGAGCTGCTGCACCGCGTCGGCATTAAAGATCATGACGACATTTTGGGCAGTTTTCCCTATGAACTGACCGAGGGCGAGTGTCAGAAAGTGATGATCGCCATCGCGCTGGCCAACCAGCCGCGCCTGCTGATCGCCGATGAGCCGACCAATGCGATGGAACCCACCACCCAGGCGCAGATTTTCCGCCTGCTGGCGCGGCTGAATCAAAACAACAACACCACCATTTTGCTGATCAGCCATGACCTGCAGATGATGAGCAAATGGGCCGACCGGGTTAACGTGCTCTACTGCGGCCAGACGGTGGAAAGCGCCCGCTGCGAGGAGTTGCTGGCGGCGCCGCACCATCCGTATACCCAGGCGCTGATCCGCGCCATGCCGGATTTCGGCCGCTCGCTGCCGCACAAAAGCCGGCTCAATACCCTGCCGGGGGCGATCCCCTCGCTGGAGCACCTGCCCATCGGCTGTCGGTTGGGGCCGCGCTGCCCTTACGCGCAGAAAAAATGCATCGAAACCCCGCGCCTGCGGGCGGTGAAAAATCACCTGTTCGCCTGCCACTTCCCGCTCAATATGGAGGAACAGTGAGATGGAAACGCTATTGGAAGTGCGCAACCTGAGCAAAACCTACCGCTACCGCAGCGGTCTGTTCCGTCGCCAGCACGTCGAGGCGGTCAGGTCGGTGAGCTTTACCCTGCGCGAGCGCCAGACGCTGGCGATTATCGGTGAAAACGGTTCGGGCAAGTCCACGCTGGCGAAGATGCTGTCCGGCATGGTGGAGCCAAGCGCCGGCGAACTGCTGATCGACGACCATCCGCTGAGCTACGGCGACTACCGCTACCGCAGCCAGCGCATCCGCATGATTTTTCAGGATCCGAGCACCTCGCTCAATCCGCGTCAGCGCATCGGTCAGATCCTGGACGCCCCGCTGCGGATGAATACCGATCTGGAACCGCTGGAGCGCGAGCGGCGCATCAACCAGACGCTGCGCCAGGTCGGCATGCTGCCGGACCACGCCTATTATTACCCGCATATGCTGGCCTCCGGCCAGAAACAGCGCGTGGCGCTGGCGCGGGCGCTGATCCTGCAGCCGAAGGTGATCGTCGCCGATGAGGCACTGGCCTCGCTGGATATGTCGATGCGCTCGCAAATCATCAACCTGATGCTGGAACTGCAGGAGAAGCACGGCATCTCCTACATCTACGTCACCCAGCACCTGGGGATGATGAAGCATATCAGCGATCAGGTACTGGTGATGCATGAGGGGGAAATCGTCGAACGCGGCAGCACCGCCGAGGTGCTGGCGGCGCCGCTGCACGAGCTGACCAAGCGGCTGATCGCCAGCCACTTCGGCGAGGCCCTGACCGCCGACGCCTGGCGGCGCGACGGCGGCGGCCGCTGATGGCCACACGTCCGGGCGGCCTCGGCGTCGCCCGGACGGCGCGCGGTTTATGCGTCAGGCGCAAATACAAATTACATTTTTGTGATATATCCTTATATTTTATTCCCTTCAGTTATTGATTAGCACGTAACATTATTTTATCTCGCTATTCGAATCAGTGAAGATATCCCTACGTTGAGTTGATTAAACAACAGGATATCTCACTGATGACGAGTCCACGCCTCAGGGAACAACCGCGCCAACCTCACAATAGCCAGTGGTATCATGAGACCCAGCGCAGCGTACGCGGCTATCTGCCGCTGGAGCCGCAGGCCGCTCTGATACGCGATCGCTTTTTACTGGGGCTGGGCGAGTTCACTGACCCGGCATTGAATCAGGCGCTGATCGCCCGCGCGCCGGTGTTTGGCGCCTCGCTGGCCTGTTGTCACGTGCTGTTTCCCGAGCAGGTTGCGCTATCGCGCCACGTGACACTGTCACCCTACGATCGCCTCTGTACCGCGCTGACGGTGGCGCAGGTCACCGGCGTGCAGTCGCTGTGTAGCCACTACGCCGCCCGCCTCGCCCCGCTCGACAGCCCCGACGCCTCCCGTGAAAGTAATATCCGCCTAGCGCAAATCACCCAATACGCCCGCCAGCTTGCCACCCAGCCCACGCTGATCTGCCGTAAGGCGCTGCAGCAGCTGAGCGACGTCGGCCTGAGCGTGGCGGATATCGTTTCCTTCGTGCAGATAATCGGCTTTGTCAGCTATCAGGCGCGGGTGGTCGCCGGCATCGCCGCGCTGGCGGGCCGTCCCGCGGCGGTGGCGCCGGGCTTCACCACCCAGCAGGACGCCGAGCCGCTGCGCCTCGACCAACGCCCGCCAATCTGGCAGGCACGCCTGGCGCCGCTGCAGCCCGCCGAGGCGGCGGCCGAACAGCTGGACGTGCTGGACCAGAGCCACCCGGACGCGCGTACGGAGGATTACTACCTGCTGCTGGCCCACGATGCCGCCGCCCTGCGCGAGCGCAACGGCGTCTTTAACGGTATTCATGGCGGCAATAATGATGAAGAGAACGGCCGGCTGATGGCGCTGGCGGCGCTCTGCGCCTCGCGCATCAACGGCAGCCGTTACTGCGCCGCCGGCGTAGCGGCGGATCTGCAGCACCCGCCGCTGGTGCACGCCCTGTGCGACAGCATCGACGACGGCTATCAGCGCGCGACGCCCCGGCAACAGGCGGTGATTCAGGTCAGCAGCGCGTTAACCCGCAGCCCGGAAAAGTTTACCCCGCACAGCGTACAGCCGCTGTTTCAGCAGGATGTGACGCAGGCACAGGCGCTGGACCTGATATTGACCAGCGCGCTGTATGCCTGGGAAAACCGTCTGCGCTATAGCCTGGGCGATACCCTGGCCGCCGGCGCGCAGCAAGAAGACGCGTAGTTTACTGCAGCAGCCAGCTCTTGGCGGCGTCAAAGAAGTGCTGGGCCAACGGCGTCGCCCGGCCCGGCTCGGCAATCACCACCGCCGCGTGGCGCGACATCGGTGCAATGGCGATCGGCCGCCGCTGCAGCTGCGGCGTCATTTCCGGCAGTAAATTGCCGCGCGGGAAGATGCCGCAGCCCAGACCGACGAAAATCCCCTGCACCAGCTGCAGCAGCGAGCTGGTTTCCAGCCGCGTATGCAGCGTTAGCCCGGCTTCGCGGAAATTTTGATCGATATAACGGCGGAAGTAGCGCGACGGCTCGGCCAGACACAGCGGCAGCGCGGCCACCTCGTGCAGCGTCAGCGGCGCATCCCCCACCAGCTGCGGGAAATGCTGCGGATGGAACAGCAGATCGATGCCGCTGTCCTCCAGCGGCTGCGACTGAAAATGCAGCTCGTGCAGCGTCTGCAGCTCGAAAAAGCCGATGCCGATATCCACCGTATGGGCGGTCAGGGCCTCCAGCAGCTGATCGGCGCTGAGCACCGAGACGCGAAAGTCCAACTGCGGAAATTTGGCGCTGACCGATTTAAGCAGCTGCGCCAGCGTGATGCTGCACTGCGGCACCGCGCCAATCACCAGCGTGCCGTTCACCCCGTGCTTGAGCGACGCCACCTCCAGCTTCAGCCCCTGATACACCGAGACGATTTCCCGCGCCCAGGCCAGCACGCGCTCGCCTTCGGCGGTAAAGCCTTCGAAATTATTGCCGCGGTTGATTAACGCCACGCCCAGCTCTTTTTCCAGATTTTTCAGCCGCATGGACAGCGTCGGCTGGCTGACGAA
Source organism: Serratia rubidaea (assembly GCF_016026735.1). Lineage (NCBI taxonomy): Bacteria > Pseudomonadati > Pseudomonadota > Gammaproteobacteria > Enterobacterales > Yersiniaceae > Serratia > Serratia rubidaea. Next base: position 3,795,705 of record NZ_CP065640.1, on the reverse strand, counting down.
GCTGGCTTCCGCCGCCCGGCCGAAATGGCGTTCGCGCTCAAGGTTACACAGATAAATCAGCTGCTTAATATCCATTAATTTGCTCGGATGATGATTTCTGAAATCAGTATATCATTAAGCGCCGAAAAGCGGACCCGCACTGCGTCAGCCGGGCCCGGGCGGGAGGCGTTATAGTTTGAGTTTGACGTAATCCGCCAGGCGTGAGAAGACGCCGCCCTGATTCACCGGCTGCAGCGCCACCAGCGGCAGCGTCGCCAGCTGCCGGCCGTTGTCGCTGAGGCGCACTTCCCCGACGGTCTGTCCCGCCTTCAGCGGCGCTTCCAGACGCTTGTCATTCAGTACATACTGGGCTTTCAGCTTCTCCATCTCGCCTTTCGGCAGGCTGAGGACGTGATCCTGACTGACGCCCACCTGCACCTGCGATTTATCGCCGTACCAGACCGCCTCATTACCCAGCGCGGCGCCGGCCTTGAACACCTGAACGGTGTCAAAGTCACGCAGCCCCCAGGTCAGCAGCTTACGCGCCTGCTCTTCACGCCCCTTCGAGCTTTTACCGCCCATCACCACCGCGATCATCCGGCGGTTGCCCTCGGTCGCGGAGGCGATAATGTTGAAGCCCGCCGATGCCGTGTGGCCGGTTTTCAGGCCGTCGACGTGCAGCGTTTTATCCCACAGCAGGCCGTTGCGGTTCTGCTGGGTGATGCCGTTCCAGGTCAGCGATTTTTCGCTGTACATATGGTACTCCTCCGGCTCGCTCAGGATGATCGCCCGCGCTATCTGCGCCAGGTCGCCGGCGGTGGTGAACTGCCCCGGCGCATCCAGGCCGTGCACCGTTTCAAAGTGGGTGTTTTTCAGCCCCAACTGCGCCGCTTTTTGGTTCATCAGCTGTACAAAGGCCGACTGGCTGCCGGCTACGTAGTCAGCCATCGCCACGCAGGCGTCATTGCCGGAGTCGATAATAATGCCGCGGCTGAGATCGCGCACCGTGACCCTGTCACCTGGTTTTAAAAACATCAGCGAAGAGCCTTTGAACACCGGATTGCCGGCGCCCCAGGCGTCCTGACCCACCGTCACCACGTCGTCCAGGCTGATTTTATGCTGGTCCAGCGCATGGTCGACCACCAGCCCGGTCATCAGTTTGGTCAGACTGGCGGGGTTGCGCCGCTCATCGGCATGATCCTGCGCCAGGATCTGGCCGGTCACCGAGTCCATCAGGACATACGAAGCCGCATCGATTGCCGGCGGAGTCAGCGCCACACTCTGCGCCGGCGCTGCCGCCGCCTGGGCTGCCAGCGGCAGTAACATTCCACATACAACGGCCAATACACTAGGCTTCACAAATATATCCTCTTCATATCATTCTATTTTAGCCGGGCTAGACTGCACCAAACGGCGCGGCAGCGGAATCGCCAGTCTTTTGCAGCAGATAACAGAGTGCAACCATTTGTATGCGTTACTCCCGCCCGGTAATAAACCGCGTCTATGGCGCCATTGGCACAGTTTATTAGACGCCCACCGCGCGTCTGCCTACACTGGCGCCGATCATCAGCAAATATTTAAAAATAATTTCACCTTTTCATTACAAACACCTGCGGCGAATAATAAGATGAAATTCAAACCTGCAATCAAACCCTACACCTCACCGGCCGGCGGCTGGGGCGCATTAGCCTCCACCACCCGTTACCTGCGCGACAGCAAGCAGGTGCTGAAAAATATCCGCAACCTGCTGCGCGTCAATCAGGCGCGCGGTTTCGACTGCCCGGGATGCGCCTGGGGCGATGACAGCCACAGTACCTTCAACTTTTGCGAGAACGGCGCCAAGGCGGTCAGCTGGGAAGCCACCCGTCAGGCGGTGACGCCGGCGTTTTTCGCCGCCCACAGCGTCAGCACGCTACGCCGCCAGAGCGACTATTTTCTCGAATATCAGGGGCGGCTGACCCATCCGATGCGCTACGACGCCGCCAGCGACCATTACCGCCCTGTCTCATGGCAAGAGGCCTTCGCGCTGATCGCACAGCATATCGCGCGCCTGGACAACCCGTCGCAGCTGGAGCTGTATACCTCCGGCCGCGCCAGCAATGAAGCGGCCTACGTCTATCAACTGTTCGGCCGCATGCTGGGCACCAGCAACTTTCCCGACTGCTCCAATATGTGCCACGAAGCCAGCGGCATCGGGCTGAAACAGAGCATCGGCGTCGGAAAAGGCACCGTGCGCCTGGATGACTTTAATCAGGCCGACGCCATCTTCGTATTTGGCCAGAACCCCGGCACCAACCACCCGCGCATGCTGCACAGCCTGAAGCAGGCGGCCGACCGCGGCGCGCGCATCGTCAGCTTCAATACCCTGCGCGAGCGCGGGCTGGAGCGCTTCGCCGACCCGCAAAGCCCGCTGCAGATGCTGACGCCGGCCGCCACGTCCATCAGTTCCGCCTATTATCAGCCGAAACTGGGCGGCGATATGGCGGCGGTGCGCGGCATGGTGAAGGCGCTGCTGGAAACCCACCGTCAGCAGCTGGCGGACGGCCTGCCGCCGCTGTTTGATATGGCGTTTATCGAGCAGCATACCGTCGGCGTCACCGCCTATCTGGCGCAGGTTGACGCCTGCCGCTGGGAGACGCTCGTCGCCCAGTCCGGCCTGAGCGAGGCGCAGCTGCGCGAGGCGGCGTCGATTTATCAGGGCGCCAAACGGGTGATTTGCACTTGGGCGATGGGCATTACCCAGCACAAACACTCGGTGGCGACGGTGCGCGAGATCGCCAACCTGCAGCTGCTGTTCGGCCAGTTGGGCAAGCCGGGCGCCGGCCTGTGCCCGGTGCGCGGCCACAGCAACGTGCAGGGCAACCGCACGGTCGGCATCGACGAGAAGGCGCCGGCGGCGCTGCTCGACAGCCTGGCGCAACACTTTAACTTCAGCCCCAACCGCCAGCCCGGCCATAACACGGTGCAGGCCATTGAGGCGATGCTGCGCGGCGAGGTCAAGGTGCTGCTGGCGCTCGGCGGCAATCTGGCCGCCGCCGCGCCGGACAGCGAGCGCACCGCCCGCGCCCTGCAAAACTGCGCGCTGACGGTGCAGATCAGCACCAAGCTGAACCGCAGCCACCTGTACGTCGGTAACGATGCGCTGATCCTGCCGACGCTGGGACGCACCGAACAGGATATTCAGGCCGGCGGCGCGCAGTTTATTACGGTGGAGGACTCGTTCAGCATGGTGCATGCGTCGGAGGGCATCAGCCCGCCGCTGGCGACGACCCAGCGCTCGGAAACCGCCATCGTCTGCGGCATCGCCGACGCGGTGCTGGGCAACCAGCGTCTCGACTGGCAGGCGCTGGCGGCGGATTACGGCCTGATCCGCGAGCATATCGCCGCCACGCTGCCCGGCTTTGACAACTTTAACCAGCGCTGTGAGATCCCCGGCGGCTTCTATCTGGGCAACGCCGCCGCCGAACTGCGCTTCGCCACCCCCAGCGGCAAGGCGGAGTTCAGCGCCGCCCCGCTGCCGGCGCAGCGCTCGCCGGCGGAGGACGGCGCGCCGGACGCCTTCACCCTGCAGACGCTGCGCTCCCACGACCAGTACAACACCACCATTTACGGGCTGGACGACCGCTACCGCGGCGTGTACGGCCAGCGCGAGGTGCTGTTTATCAACCCGGAGGATCTGGCGCAGCTGGGGCTGAGCGAGGGGGAGCACGTCGAGATTGAGACCCGCTGGCATGACGGCATTACCCGCCGGGTCAGCGGCTTCAAACTGGTCAGCTACGCCATTCCGCGCGGCAACCTGGCGGCCTACTACCCGGAAACCAACCCGCTGGTGCCGCTGTCGAGCTTTGGCGACGAAACCGGCACGCCGACCTCGAAATCCGTTCCGGTTGTTATCAGACGTTGCCAGATGTTACCGTCGGGCACACGCCTCCTGTAAGACAGGGTATACTCGGCACAGCGTCACAGATCAGGCAGCAAGGAGAAAAACGATGCCTCTGAACGATTTATTAAACCTGCCGGGCGTTACTGCCCAGCCGGAAAACGCCACCGACGGCTATGTGTTTAACCACACCATGATCCGCGTAAAGGATCTGAGCAAAGCGCTGGATTTCTATACCCGCGTGCTGGGCTTTACGCCGGTGTACAAAGAAGACTTCGCCGAAGCGGCGTTCACCATCGTGTATCTGGCCCGCGTACCGCGCGACCAGATCCCGCAGGACGACGAGCAGCGCAAACAGTGGGCGCTGAGCCAGCCGGGGATCCTCGAGCTGACGCACAACCACGGCACAGAAACGCAGCCGGACTTCAGCTACCATAACGGCAACGGCGAGCCGCGCGGCTTCGGCCACCTGTGCGTCACCGTGCCGGACGTGCGCGCCGCCTGCGAGCGTTTTGAGCAGATGGGCGTCACCTTCCAGAAACGCCTGCACGAAGGGCGGATGAACTACGTGGCATTTATCAAAGATCCGGACGATTACTGGATTGAGATCCTGCAGCCGACGCCGCTGCAGGCATAACGGCCCCGCCGTCCCGGCCCCACACGGCCGGGACGCTTTCCCCCTCGCCCGCAGAATGGGCAAAAATAGCCCGCCCGGCCGGGAAAAGCGTGACGTCAGGCTTGCCCGCAGCGGGTGATTCGCGTAAAACTGTCAGCCGCAAATCTTGCCACTCACAACCCATTCACTGGACGATATGTTTCAAGATAACCCGCTGCTGGCGCAGCTTAAACAGCAACTTCACTCTCAGACCCCGCGCGTTGAAGGCGTGGTAAAAGGTACTGAGAAAGGCTTTGGCTTTCTTGAGGTAGACGGTCAAAAGAGCTATTTCATCCCACCGCCGCACATGAAAAAAGTCATGCACGGGGATCGCATCGTCGCCACGCTGCATACGGAAAAAGAGCGTGAAATCGCCGAGCCGGACTCGCTGGTCGAGCCGTTCCTGACGCGCTTTGTCGGCCGGGTGCAGAAAAAGGACGACCGCCTGTCGATCGTGCCGGACCATCCGTTGCTGAAGGACGCCATTCAGTGCCGCCCCGCGCGCGGCCTGAGCCACGACTTCCAGGCCGGTGACTGGGCGGTGGCCGAGATGCGCCGTCACCCGCTCAAGGGCGACCGCACCTTTTACGCCGAACTGACGCAGTACATCACCCACGCCGATGACCACTTCGTGCCGTGGTGGGTGACGCTGGCGCGCCACAATCTGGAGAAAGAAGCGCCGGAGATGGCGGCAACCCACGCTCCAAACGACGCGCTGCCGCGTGAAGATCTGACCGCGCTGAATTTCGTCACCATCGACAGCGCCAGCACCGAGGATATGGACGACGCCCTGCTGGTGCAGGAGAACGCCGACGGTACGCTGCAGCTGACCATCGCCATCGCCGATCCGACCGCCTTTGTTGACGAGGGCAGCGCGCTGGACGATATCGCCCGCGTCCGCGCCTTCACCAACTACCTGCCGGGCTTCAATATCCCGATGCTGCCGCGCGATCTGTCCGACAACCTGTGCTCGCTGCGCGCCAATGAGCGCCGTCCGGTGCTGGCCTGTCGCGTCACCCTCGCCGCCGACGGCGCGCTCGGCGACGATATTCACTTCTTCGCCGCCGAGATCGAATCGAAAGCCAAACTGGTGTACGACGAAGTCTCCGACTGGCTGGAAGGCATCGGCGACTGGCAGCCGCCAAGCGACGCCATCGCACAGCAGATCACCCTGCTCCAGCGCGTCTGCGCCGCGCGCAGCGCCTGGCGTCACCAGCATGCGCTGGTGTTCAAGGACCGGCCGGACTACCGCTTCGTGCTGGGCGAACAAGGCGAAGTGCTGGATATCATCACCGAGCAGCGCCGCATCGCCAACCGCATCGTGGAAGAGTGCATGATCGCCGCCAACGTCTGCGCCGCCATCGTGCTGCGCGACCGCCTGGGCTTCGGCATCTACAACGTGCATAACGGCTTCGACCCGGCGCTGGTTGAGCAGGCGGTCACCGTGCTGCAGGCCAACGGCGTGGAAGCCGATGCCGGCAAGCTGCTGACGCTGGACGGCTTCTGCGAGCTGCGCCGTCATCTGGACGCCCAGCCGACCCAGTTCCTCGACAGCCGCATCCGCCGTTTCCAGACCTTTGCGGAGATCAGCACCGAGCCAGGTCCGCACTTTGGCCTGGGGCTGGAAGCCTACGCCACCTGGACCTCGCCAATCCGTAAATACGGCGATATGGTCAACCATCGCCTGCTGAAAGCGATCATCAGCGGCCAGCCGGCGGAAAAACCGCAGGACGCCATGACGCTGCAGCTGGCGGAACGCCGCCGCGCCAACCGCATGGCGGAACGCGACGTCGGCGACTGGCTGTATGCCCGCTTCCTGCAGGACAAAGCCGGCACCGATACCCGCTTCAATGCGGAGATTATCGACGTGACGCGCGGCGGCCTGCGCGTACGCCTGCTGGATAACGGCGCGGTCGCCTTTATCCCGGCGCCGTTTATCCATGCGGTGCGCGATGAGCTGGTGTGCAGCCAGGATACCGGCAGCGTGCAGGTGAAAGGCGAAGTGGTTTACCGCCAGAGCGATACGCTGCAGGTCAACATTGCGGAAGTCCGCATGGAAACCCGCAACGTGATCGCCAAGCCGGCGGCGTAAGCCTCCGCACTCCCCTCCGGGAGTACAAACATGACCAGGCCGGGCTGACGCCCGGCCTTTTTATTGGCCGCCGACGGTGTTTCATCACATTGTTTTTACAATAAAGCAATACTAGCCTCACATTTCTTCGCCGAACGACTTCTTTTCCCGCCTAAAACTCCTATTTTTAAGCTGTATTCATTACCCATAACAACATCTCTGTTTATCTCTCTGCACACCAAGGAGTTGTTTACCATGAAGAACGTCAAGTCCGGAATTATCTGGCTGGTGGTGGCGTTAGTCGGTGCCGGCGCGTTCGCCATGCTGGCGCTCAGCCGCGGCGAACACGTGAATGCGGTCTGGCTGGTGGTGGCGTCCGTCGCCTGTTACAGCATCGCCTACCGCTTCTACAGCCTGTTTATCGCCAAGAAGGTGTTCGAACTGGATGACCGCCGGCTGACGCCCGCCGAACGGCACAACGACGGCCTGGACTACGTGCCCACCAACAAGTGGGTGCTGTTCGGCCACCACTTTGCCGCCATCGCCGGCGCCGGCCCGCTGGTCGGCCCGATACTGGCCGCGCAGATGGGCTTCCTGCCCGGCACCATCTGGATCCTGGTCGGCGTGATGATGGCCGGGGCGGTGCAGGATTTTCTGGTGCTGTTTATCTCCACCCGCCGCGACGGCCGCTCGCTGGGGGAGATGGCCAAACAGGAGCTGGGCGCCTTCGCCGGGGTGATCACCATGCTGGGGGCGCTGGGGGTGATGATCATCATCCTGTCGGCGCTGGCGCTGGTGGTGGTCAAAGCGCTGGCGGACAGCCCGTGGGGGCTGTTTACCATCGCCGCCACCATTCCTATCGCGCTGTTTATGGGCATTTACATGCGCTTTATCCGCCCCGGCAAAATTGCCGAGATCTCGCTGATCGGCTTTGTGCTGATGCTGCTGGCGATTATCTACGGCGGCAACGTGGCGCAGCACCCTTACTGGGGCCCGTTCTTTACCCTGCACGGCACCACGCTGACCTGGGTGCTGGTGATTTACGGCTTTGTCGCCTCGGTGCTGCCGGTCTGGCTGCTGCTGGCGCCGCGCGACTATCTGTCGACCTTTATGAAGATCGGCGTGATTATCGGTTTGGCGGTGGGCATCGTCTTCGCCATGCCGGAGCTGAAAATGCCGGCGGTATCGCGCTTTATTGACGGCAGCGGCCCGGTATTCTCCGGCGCGCTGTTCCCGTTCCTGTTTATCACCATCGCCTGCGGCGCCATCTCCGGCTTCCACGCGCTGGTATCCAGCGGCACCACGCCGAAACTGGTGGAGCGGGAAAGCCACATGCGCTTTATCGGCTACGGCGCGATGCTGATGGAATCCTTCGTCGCCATTATGGCGCTGATCTGCGCCTCGGTGCTGGATCCCGGCGTCTACTTCGCCATGAACTCGCCGGCGGCGCTGATCGGCACCACGGTGGAAAACGCCTCGCAGGTGATCAACGGCTGGGGCTTCGTGGTGACGCCGGACACGCTGGCGCTGATCGCCCAGGAAGTGGGCGAAAACTCGGTGCTGTCGCGCGCCGGCGGTGCGCCGACCTTTGCCGTCGGCATGGCGCATATTATCAGCGAGGTGTTCAACAGCCGCACGATGATGGCCTTCTGGTATCACTTCGCCATTCTGTTTGAGGCGCTGTTTATTCTGACCGCCGTCGACGCCGGCACCCGCGCCTGCCGCTTTATGGTGCAGGATCTGGTGGGCGTGGCGGTTCCGCGCCTGGCGAATAACCGCTCCTGGCTCGGCAACCTGGCCGGCACCACAGTGGCGGTGGCCGGCTGGGGCTTCTTCGTCTATCAGGGCGTTATCGACCCGCTCGGCGGCATCAATACCCTGTGGCCGCTGTTCGGCATCGGCAACCAGATGCTGGCCTCCATGGCGCTGATCCTCGGCACCGTGGTGCTGTTTAAAATGAAGAAGCAGCGCTACGCCTGGGTCACCATCGTGCCCACCGTCTGGCTGTTCATCACCTCGATGACCGCCGGCTGGCAGAAAATTTTCCACGAAAAGCCGAGCATCGGCTTCCTGGCGCAGGCGAAGAAATTCTCCGCCGGCATTGAGCAAGGGGAGATTATCGCGCCGGCCAAAACGCTGCAGGATATGCAGACCATCGTGTTCAGCAACCAGATTAACGCCGCGCTCTGCGGGTTCTTTATGCTGGTGGCCGTCACCATGCTGATCTCGGCCTTCTTCGTGATCCGCCGCGCGCTGCGCTCCAATACGCCGACGGTGCAGGAAAGCCCGGTGACGCTGCGGGAGGAAGCCCGCCAGGCCTGAAGCGCCGGTTAACCAGCATTGCCGTCAACCGGCGGCAATGCTTTCCCCGACCCACAGCGCACGCATGGAGATGACGGCGTGGGCATTACCCGCTACTCTATGGCGCAGTTTGCCTTAACCCGTTATCCAGGAAGCCGTTTATGTCTCACGCTGAATACAATCGCATTGGCGGTTGGCTGCTCGCCCCCATGGCCTATCTGATCGTTACCCTGCTCAGCGCCAGCCTGATGCTGGTGCTGTACGCGATGGCGATTATCACGCCGGAATCGCGCGACTATCTGCTGACCAACGCGCATGCTTTTACGCTGCAGTGGTATTTCTCCGTGCTGACGACGCTGGCGATGTGGGTCTTCACCCTGTGGCTGCTGTGGCTGTTCTGCCACCGCTCGCAGCGCTTTCCCAAACTGTTTCTGGTGTGGCTGCTGATTACCGTGCTGCTGGCGATTAAATCCTTCGCCTTCGCGCCGATTCCCGACGAAGTGGCGGTGCGCAGCCTGGGCTGGCCGCTGCTGATGGCGGCGATTTTTGTTCCTTATCTGCGCCGTTCGCAGCGGGTGAAACATACTTTTACCGAATAATTACAGTGGGAAACGCACGATCCGAACGGTTATTCGTGCGTTTTTTGACCAATTCACGGCAAAAATGTATTATCGCTGCGATTCATTGGTTGTCGTTCTACCGCTGATTTCCGATAATAAGCGGCTTTTCTTTTTTTAGGCGTTGCAATGACCGAATACCTGCTTCTTTTTGTCGGCACCGTACTGGTGAACAACTTTGTCCTGGTGAAGTTTCTTGGCCTGTGCCCGTTTATGGGCGTCTCCAAGAAGCTGGAGAGCGCCATCGGCATGGGCATGGCGACCACCTTTGTGATGACGATGGCTTCCATCAGCTCCTGGGTGATCAACACCTTTATTCTGGTGCCGCTCGATCTGATCTACCTGCGCACGCTGGCATTTATCCTGGTTATCGCCGTGGTGGTGCAGTTCACCGAAATGGTGGTGCGTAAAACCAGCCCGGCGCTGTACCGTCTGTTAGGCATCTTCCTGCCGCTGATCACCACCAACTGCGCGGTGCTCGGCGTAGCGCTGCTCAATATCAACCTGGGCTACAACTTCCTGCAGTCCGCCGTCTACGGCTTTAGCGCCGCGGCGGGCTTCTCGCTGGTGATGGTGCTGTTCGCCGCCATCCGTGAGCGTCTGGCGGTTGCCGATGTGCCTGCGCCGTTCCGCGGCTCCTCCATCGCGCTGATCACCGCCGGGCTGATGTCTCTGGCCTTTATGGGCTTTACCGGTCTGGTGAAATTCTAATGAGCGCGTTGTGGATTGCCATTGCGGCATTAAGCGCCCTCGGGCTGCTGTTTGGCGTGGTGCTCGGCTTTGCCGCGCGCCGTTTTGAAGTGGAAGAAGATCCGGTTGCCGAGCAGATCGACGAAATCCTGCCCCAGAGCCAGTGCGGCCAGTGCGGCTACCCCGGCTGCCGTCCCTACGCCGAGGCGGTCGCCAACGGCGAGATGATCAACAAATGCGCCCCGGGCGGCGAGCAGGTGATGCTGAAGCTGGCCGAACTGCTCAACGTTGAACCCCAGCCGCTGGACGGCGGCGAAGAAGTCGCCCAGCCGGTACGCAAAGTGGCGTTTATCGACGAAGCCAACTGCATCGGCTGCACCAAATGTATTCAGGCCTGCCCGGTCGACGCTATCGTCGGCGCCACCCGCGCCATGCATACCGTTATTGCCGATCAGTGCACCGGCTGCGACCTGTGCGTCGCGCCGTGCCCGACAGACTGTATTGAAATGGTGCCGGTCGCCGCCACCACCGCCAACTGGAAATGGGATATGAAAACTATCCCGGTGCAAGTCATTCACGTGGAGCAACATGTTTAATCTGTTCACCGCCTTTAAAAAAGATCGCATTTGGGATTTCGACGGCGGGATCCATCCACCTGAAATGAAGACGCAGTCCAGCGGCGCCCCGCTGCGCACCGCCCCGCTGCCCGATACCTTTATTATTCCGCTGCAGCAGCACCTGGGGCCGGAAGGCGAACTGCTGGTACAGGCCGGCGACAGCGTACTGAAAGGCCAGCCGTTGACCATGGGCCGCGGCCGTACGCTGCCGGTGCATGCGCCGACCTCCGGTACGGTGATCGCCATCAAACCGCATATCACCGCTCACCCGTCCGGCCTGGCCGAACTGTGCGTGATTATCCGCCCCGACGGCGAAGACCGCTGGTGTGAACGTCAGCCGGCGGCCGACTTCCGCCAGCTGGCGGCGGACGAACTGATTCAGCGCATTCATCAGGCCGGCATCGCCGGGCTGGGCGGCGCCGGCTTCCCCACCGCCAGTAAGCTGCAGGGCGGCGCTCACGGCGTGGAAACGCTGATCCTCAACGCCGCCGAGTGCGAACCCTATATCACCGCCGACGACCGCCTGATGCGCGAGTGCGCGGAAGAAATTCTGCAGGGCACCGATATTCTGCGCCATCTGCTGCAGCCCAAAACGACGCTGATCGGCATCGAAGACAATAAGCCGGAGGCCATCGCCGCGCTCAAAGAGGCGCTGCGCGCGCATCCGGACATCGGTCTGCGGGTGATCCCGACCAAATACCCGTCCGGCGGCGCCAAACAGCTGACCAAGATCCTGACCGGCAAAGAGGTGCCGCACGGCAAACACTCTTCCGCCATCGGCGTGCTGATGCAAAACGTCGGCACCGCCTTCGCCATTAAGCGCGCCATCGTCGACGGCGAACCGTTAATCGAACGCGTGGTCACGCTGACCGGTGAGGCGCTGAGCCAGCCGGGCAACCTGTGGGCGCGCATCGGCACCCCGGTGGAACATCTGCTGAAATTCGCCGGCTTCCGGCCACAAAGCCAACAGATGGTGGTGATGGGCGGCCCGCTGATGGGCTTCACCCTGCCCGCGCTGAACGTGCCGATCGTTAAAATCAGCAACTGTCTGCTGGCGCCGAGCGTCGATGAGATGGCGCCGCAGGAGCCGGAACAGTCCTGTATCCGCTGTGGACTGTGCGTCGACGCCTGTCCGGCCGGCCTGTTGCCGCAGCAGCTGTACTGGTTCAGCCGCGGCCAGGAACACGACAAGGCGCGCCAGCACAATCTGTTTGACTGCATCGAGTGCGGCGCCTGCGCCTATGTATGTCCGAGCAATATTCCGCTGGTGCAGTATTACCGCCAGGAGAAGGCGGAGATCAAGGCGATCGATCAGGAAGCGGCGCGCGCCGCCGAAGCCAAAGCCCGTTACGAAGCCAAACAGGCGCGCATGGAGCGCGAGAAACTGGCGCGTGAAGAGCGCCACAAAAAAGCGGCGGTCAAACTGACCGATAACGACCAAAGCGCCGTTCAGGCGGCGCTGGCGCGCGTACGCAGCAAAAACGACGCTGCGGTTGGCGAGGTGCAGCCAGGCGCCGCACCGGATAACAGCGCCGCCATCGCCGCCCGCGAGGCGCGCAAGGCGCAGGCGCGGGAGCGTAAAGCGCAACAGCAGGTTGATGCGCCGGCGGTTGACGCCGCCGAGGCTGACGATCCGCGTAAGGCCGCCGTGGCCGCCGCGCTGGCGCGGGTAAAAGCCAAAAAAGCCGCCCAGCAGGCGGACGACGCACCGGCTGAAGCACCGGCCCCGGTTGCTGCGGAAGAAACTGACCCGCGTAAAGCCGCCGTCGCTGCCGCCATCGCCCGCGCCAAGGCCAAGAAAGCAGCAGCCCAGCAGGCGGACGACGCGCCGGCTGAAGCACCGGCCCCGGTTGCTGCGGAAGAAACTGACCCACGTAAGGCCGCCGTCGCTGCCGCCATCGCCCGCGCCAAGGCCAAGAAAGCGGCAGCCCAGCAGGCAGACGACGCGCCGGCTGAAGCGCCAGCCGCTGCGGAAGAAACTGATCCGCGCAAGGCCGCCGTCGCTGCCGCTATCGCCCGCGCCAAGGCCAAGAAAGCGGCTGCTCAACAGGCAGACGACGCGCCGGCTGAAGCGCCAGCCGCTGCGGAAGAAACTGACCCGCGTAAGGCCGCCGTCGCTGCCGCCATCGCCCGTGTGAAGGCCAAAAAAGCCGCTCAACAGGAGGACGACGCGCCGGCTGAAGCGCCAGCCGCTGCGGAAGAAACTGACCCGCGCAAGGCCGCCGTCGCTGCCGCCATCGCCCGCGTAAAGGCCAAGAAAGCGGCGGCTCAACAGGCGGACGACGCGCCGGCTGAAGCGCCAGCCGCTGCGGAAGAAACCGACCCGCGCAAGGCCGCCGTCGCTGCCGCCATCGCCCGCGTGAAGGCCAAGAAAGCTGCCCAACAGGCGGAAACCGAGAAATAGCCCTGACCAACGCCTCGCGCTCTGCGAGGCGTTTTTACCGCATTGCAGACGCAAGATAATCAGCAGAGAAAGGATCGTAACACGGGGGATTCCCCACGCGGCCCCGCGCTAGCGGATTGTCGGCCGACGTGCGGAATTAGTCGATAGAAATCAGGTAGGTATAGTCAACGTCAATCTGACGCAGTTTAGAGTCCATCTGCCATTGGTTAATCTCGATAATCTCCATCTCCACGCTGCCCTTCACGTCATGACGCAAGCCGGGCATCACATGGGTGCTCAGGTAGGCAAAAAATTGGATGCACTCTTTTGCCGACCCCTTATGGGTAATCGAAATATACTCCCGCGGCGGCAGCGTAATATTATCGGTATGGTGACCGGACACGATATCCTTGCGGTGCTGCGCCTCAACCGCCATGGAGTGGATGCCGGAGCACAGCCCCTCGCTTTGCAGCCGCGCGGAGTAGATGCTGTACACCTTGCGGCAGCCGACGTCCAGCCCCTTGAAGAAGTCATTAAAGATCTCATCTTTCATCGCCATACAGGAGTCATGCTCAATCTCCTGTTCTTCAAAATCCAGCTGGCGTGAAAAACCGACCAGCTGCATTTCCGGCAGCGTCAGGCGTTTGACTTCCGGGTAGTAGCCTTTGTCGTACTGCGCTGCAAAGCTAAAGCGCGGCATCAGATTTTTCACGTCCCATTTATCCATGGAACGGTAGCGATTCGGCGTGGTGCCAAAGCGCTGTTTAAACATACGGGTAAAGGTTTGTTGTGAATCAAATCCCAGTTCGTCAGAGATATCGATAATCGAACGGTGGGTGATGCGCAAAGCCACCGCCGCGCGGGTCAGGATACGCGAGCGGATATAGGTCGCCAGCTGAATGCCGGTGATGCGCTTGAATTTACGTTGCAGATGCCATTTGGAGTAACCGGAGATGCGTGCCACTTCATCCAGGTTCGGGCGTGTTTCCAGATGTATTTCTACCCACTCGATCAGCTCTTCAATAAAAAATATGTCTTCATTCGTCATTATTATCAATTCACTAACTTAGTAAGACTCGGGATAGTAACCTGTATACATTATATCATGGTTGATATTTTGTGCGAAAAAATGTACCTAAAATAACATGTTATCAGTACGGGAATAGGGTCTGCGTGATTTTATACTGCACGCCCGGGTAGTCCAGAATTAAGCTAACGCAAAACGCGGCGGAATAAAACCAACACGATGACACGGGTAAAGCTAACAACATGTGCTAAAAACCCAATACCCTCATCATCAATGCGTATTACCCTTGGTATGAATAAGGTAGAATGCTGCGTTTGCGCCTTCCGTGCAACGCGGCTGCTCTGTAGAGCATCGCGGCCAATCGGTTAGCGCGTTTCAATTTTCCTGCGCCCGCCTTGGGCGCGTTAAATCTGCCGCAATACGGCAAAGACAGGTGTAGTGATTCTATGAAGTTTAGGCCGGTAAAACAGTCCGCCACCAAAGGCTTACATATCGCCAGTTCCCCTTTTACCCATAACCAGCAGAGCACCAGCCGCATTATGCTCTGGGTGATGCTGGCCTGTATTCCGGGGCTGGCGGCGCAAATCTGGTTCTTCGGCTATGGCTCCCTTGTGCAGACGGCGCTGGCTATGGCGACCGCCCTGCTGGCGGAAGGCGCGGTGCTGGCGCTGCGCAAGCAACCGGTGCGCGCCCGGCTGGCGGACAACTCCGCCCTGCTCACCGCCCTGCTGCTCGGCATCAGCCTGCCGCCGCTGGCGCCGTGGTGGATGGTGGTTATCGGCACGCTGTTCGCCATCGTGATCGCCAAGCAGCTGTACGGCGGTCTGGGGCAAAATCCGTTCAACCCGGCGATGGTCGGCTACGTGGTGCTGCTGATCTCCTTCCCGGTGCAGATGACCAGTTGGCTGCCGCCGGAAGCGCTGCGCGCCGAGGCGCTGCCGTTTCACGATGTGCTGCTGAGCATTTTCAGCGGCCAGACCGGCCAGGGGCTTACCCTGCACCAGCTGCAGATGGGCGTTGACGGCGTCAGCCAGGCCACGCCGCTGGACGGCTTCAAAACCGGGCTGCGCAGCGGCCACTCGGTAGAACAGGTGCTGCAGACGCCAATCTTCGGCGGCGCGCTGGCCGGCGTCGGCTGGCAATGGGTAAACCTCGGTTTCCTCGCCGGCGGGCTGTTTATGCTGGGGCGCAAACTGATCCACTGGCAGATTCCGTTCAGCATGCTGGCCGCCATCGCGCTGTGCTCGGCCCTGGCCTGGCAGCTTGACCCGGCGCATCAGGCGTCGCCGCTGATCCATCTGTTCTCCGGCGCCACCATGCTCGGCGCATTCTTTATCGCCACCGACCCGGTCAGCGCCTCGACCACGCCGAAAGGCCGCCTGATTTACGGCGCGCTGATCGGCGTGCTGGTCTGGCTGATTCGCGTGTACGGCGGCTACCCGGACGGCGTGGCCTTCGCAGTGCTGCTGGCGAACATCACCGTACCGCTGATCGATCACTACACGCAGCCGCGTGTTTACGGCCATCGCTAAGGAGCCATCATGCTAAAATCAATGCGCAAGCATGGCACAACGCTGGCCTTGTTCGCCGCGGCCACCACCGGCATGACCGCGGTGGTTAACGGGCTGACTCAGAAAACCATCGCCCACCAGGCGGCGCTGCAGCAAAAAGCCTTGCTCGATCAGGTGCTGCCGCCCGAACATTACGATAATGATATGCAGGCGGAGTGCTATCTGGTCAGCGATCCGTCGCTGGGCGATACCGGCGCGCACCGGCTGTATCTGGCGCGCAAACAGGGTAAGCCTGTGGGCGCCGCGCTGGAAACCACCGCGCCGGACGGCTATTCCGGGGCGATAAAGCTGCTGGTCGGCGCTGATTTCAGCGGCACCGTGTTCGGCAGCCGGGTGGTTGAACACCATGAAACGCCGGGGCTGGGTGATAAAATTGAGCTGCGCATCAGCAACTGGATCACCTTCTTCAGTAACCAGAAAATTACCGGGCCGGATGATAAACGCTGGGCGGTGAAAAAGGACGGCGGCATGTTCGATCAGTTCACCGGCGCCACCATCACGCCGCGTGCGGTGGTCAACGCCGTACGCCGCACCGCGCTGTATATGGAGACGCTGCCGCCTAAACTCGACCATCTGCCGGCCTGTGGAGTCAGCCAATGAGTGAAGCAAAAGAGTTAATGATTCAGGGGTTGTGGAAGAACAACTCCGCGCTGGTGCAGCTGCTGGGGCTGTGCCCACTGCTGGCGGTGACCTCCACCGCCACCAATGCCCTTGGCCTCGGGCTGGCGACCACGCTGGTGCTGATGATCACCAACGGCTCCATCTCCGCCCTGCGGCGGCTGGTGCCGAGCGAAGTGCGCATCCCTATCTACGTGATGATTATCGCCGCCGCGGTCAGCATCGTGCAGATGCTGATCAACGCTTACGCTTTCGGCCTGTACCAGTCGCTGGGGATTTTTATTCCGCTGATCGTCACCAACTGCATCGTAGTCGGCCGCGCCGAAGCGGTCGCCGCCAGAAAACCGGTCAACCTGGCGCTGATCGACGGCCTGTTTATCGGCCTGGGCGCCACCGGCGCGATGTTCGTGCTCGGCTCCATGCGCGAGCTGATCGGCAACGGTACGCTGTTTGACGGCGCCGATATGCTGCTGGGCAGCTGGGCCAAGGTGCTGCGGATTGAAGTGGTGCATTTCGACAGCCCGCTGCTGCTGGCGATGCTGCCGCCGGGCGCCTTTATCGGCCTCGGGCTGATGCTGGCGGTAAAGTATGTGATTGATGAGAAGATGAAAGCGCGCAAGGCGCAGGCCACCGCCGCCGATGCGACGCCGAAGCACGGAGAGCCAGAGAAAGCCTCATGAATAAACAAAAACGCCTGGAAATACTGACCCGTCTGCGTGACAACAACCCGCACCCTACCACCGAGCTGACGTTCAGCACGCCGTTTGAACTGCTGATCGCCGTGCTGCTGTCGGCGCAGGCCACCGACGTCAGCGTCAATAAGGCCACCGCCAAGCTGTATCCGGTGGCCAATACGCCGGCGGCGATGCTGGCGCTGGGCGTGGACGGCGTCAAAGAGTACATCAAGACCATCGGCCTGTTTAACAGCAAGGCGGAGAATGTGATCAAAACCTGCCGCATTCTGCTGGAGCAGCACGGCGGCGAGGTGCCGGAAGATCGCGCGGCGCTGGAAGCGCTGCCCGGCGTCGGCCGCAAAACCGCCAACGTGGTGCTGAATACCGCCTTCGGCTGGCCGACCATCGCCGTTGATACCCATATTTTCCGCGTCAGCAACCGCACCGGCTTCGCGCCGGGTAAGAATGTCGATCAGGTGGAAGAGAAGCTGCTGAAGGTGGTGCCGCCGGCGTTCAAGGTCGACTGCCACCACTGGCTGATCCTGCACGGGCGCTATACCTGCATTGCGCGCAAGCCGCGCTGCGGCTCCTGCCTGATTGAAGACCTGTGCGAATATAAAGAAAAAGTCTACCCGGACGCCTGATCGACCGCCGGGCGCATACCGCGTCCGGCGCCGCCCTCCTGACGCTCCTTTTTATCAGAAATGTGACGTTGCGCAGCATTAACCGCGTCAATGACGCGGATTTACGCAGAATCTGATATTCCACTTAATTTCAAGCGAAAAATTAGCATAAAATTGCGGCCTGCATCACGATTCACTCGAAACAACTCATTCACAACTGAGCTACACGTTTTGCTATATTTCGATAATTCCATAAAACAACCGTTATGCATGACATTGCAACAGATTATCACTCACAGCTATTGATATGGTCTAATAAAAAGACAAATAGCAGAACATATCACTACGCTCGGCGTGAATATCTTTTATACAAAACAAAAGCTCGGTAAAACAAAAAAATGCAAACGTTAATTCTGCATAACATTTGCAACATAGTTGTTTCCCTGCGTCGCCGTTATATGTAACCGAATATGACAAAGTGCTTGCCAGGTTGACAAAGATAGTGAACATTAACCGCCGTCATCCCATCTTATAACAACGCAGAAGGATGCTTTCGGCATCACCTTTTGTATTTTCCTGTCACTTATGACGGGTCGTGAAAAATCGAGGTACTTGTGTCAACAGCAAACAACAAACACCCGGAAGACATCAGTCTTAATGCTTTTAAACAGCCGAAAGCATTCTATCTGATCTTCTCCATCGAACTCTGGGAACGCTTCGGCTACTACGGCCTGCAGGGCATTATGGCGGTGTACCTGGTCAAGATGCTTGGCCTGAGCGAAGCCGACTCCATCACCCTGTTCTCCTCTTTCAGCGCCCTGGTTTATGGCTTTGTCGCCATCGGCGGCTGGCTGGGGGATAAAGTGCTCGGCACCAAGCGCGTGATCGTGCTGGGGGCGCTGGTGCTGGCGGCCGGTTATGCCATGGTGGCCTACTCCGGCCACGAGATCTTCTGGGTTTACCTCGGTATGGCGGCCATCGCCGTCGGCAGCGGCCTGTTTAAAGCCAACCCGTCCGCGCTGCTGTCCACCTGCTATGAAAAAGATGATCCGCGCCTGGACGGCGCCTTCACCATGTATTACATGTCGGTGAACATCGGCTCCTTTATGTCGATGCTGGCCACCCCGTGGCTGGCGGCCAAATACGGCTGGAGCGTCGCCTTCTCCCTGAGCGTGGTCGGTATGCTGATCACCCTGGTCAACTTTATGATGTGCCATAAGTGGGTGAAGCAGCACGGCTCCAAGCCGGACTTCAAACCGCTGCACCTGCCGAAACTGCTGATGGTGCTGGCCGGCATCGTGGCGCTGATCGCCGTCTCCACCTGGCTGCTGCACAACCAGACGATCGCCCGCTGGGCGCTGGCGATTATCTCCGCCGGCATCGTGATAGTGTTCGCCAAAGAGACCTTCTCCATGCGCGGCGCCGCGCGCCGCAAGATGATCGTCGCCTTCCTGCTGATGCTGGAAGCGGTGGTGTTCTTCGTGCTCTACGCCCAGATGCCGACCTCGCTGAACTTCTTCGCGATTCATAACGTGGAGCACAGCATTCTGAGCATTCCTTTTGAACCGGAACAGTATCAGGCGCTGAACCCGTTCTGGATTATGGTGGCCAGCCCGATTCTGGCGGCGCTGTACAATAAAATGGGCGACCGCCTGCCGATGCCGCACAAGTTCGCCTTCGGCATGATCCTGTGCTCCGGCGCCTTCCTGGTGCTGACCTGGGGCGCCAGCTTCGCCAACGACGCAGGCATCGTCTCCGTAAACTGGCTGATTCTGAGCTACGCGCTGCAGAGCATCGGCGAACTGATGATTTCCGGCCTGGGCCTGGCTATGGTGGCGCAGCTGGTGCCGCAGCGCCTGATGGGCTTTATTATGGGCTCCTGGTTCCTGACCACCGCCGCCGCCGCGCTCATCGCCGGTAAAGTGGCCGGTCTGACCGCTACCCCGGCCGGCGAGATCAACGACGCCCACGCCTCGCTGGCGGTTTACAGCCACGTCTTCCTGCAGATCGGCATCGCCACCGGGGTGATCGCCATCCTGATGATGCTGACCGCGCCGAAGCTGCACCGCATGACGCTGGACAACCCCGAGGACGCCACGCAGAAAGCCCCGGCGACCTCCACCAGCCACTAACCGCTCTCTGGGCACAAAAAAGCCGGTCAACTGACCGGCTTTTTTTATGCGGCCGTTTACCCTGCCGTTTTGTCTGCGCCGTTCAGGCTGTGCCAGAGGAATTCGCTGACCAGCGCGGCGTTAAACGCCGACTGCTGCTTATCCGCCGCAGCGCTGTGGCCTCCGGCGGTATTTTCATAGAAGTACGCCTGCTGATAGCCCATCTGCTGCATGCGCGCCGCCATTTTGCGCGCGTGGGCCGGGTTAACCCGGTCGTCGCTGGTCGCGGTCAGGAACAACACCGGCGGATAGGCGACGTCCGCCTTCAGGTTATGGTACGGCGAGAAGGTGCGGACGTATTCCCACTCCTGCGCCTTGTCCGGGTCGCCGTATTCGGCAATCCACGACGCGCCGGCCGACAGCTTGGTATAGCGCCGCATATCCAGCAGCGGCACTTCACAAACGATACAGCCGAACAGTTGCGGGTAGTGCGTCAGCATATTGCCGACCAGCAGGCCGCCGTTGCTGCCGCCGCGCGCCGCCAGCTTTTGTGACGATGTCACTTTTCTGGCCGTCAGATCCTGCGCCACGGCGGCAAAATCCTCATAGGCGCGGTGGCGGTTCTGCTTCAGCGCCGCGCGGTGCCAGGCCGGGCCATACTCACCGCCGCCGCGGATATTGGCAATCACATACACGCCGCCCCGCTCCAGCCAGGTCGGCGCACGCGCCCCCAGATAGCTCGGCAGCAGCGAGACGTCAAAACCGCCGTAGCCGTACAGCAGCGTCGGGTTAGTGCCGTCCAGCCGCAGTCCTTTACGCGCCACCTGGAAATAAGGCACCCGCGTGCCGTCCTGCGACGTGGCAAAATGCTGGCTGACCTGATAATCCTCGGCGGCGAAGTCCTGCGGCGCCTGCTTCAGCAGTTCCGGTTCGCCCTCCTCGTCCAGACTGCCCAGATACAGCGACGTCGGCTGCAGGAATCCGCTGACCGTCAGAAAATAATCATTGGTCTTATCGTCAATGCCGCCGGCGGCGACGGTGCTCAGCTCAACCGGTACGCCCAGCGGGCGCGACTGCCAGCGCTCGCCCTGCGGCGTCAGCACCTCCAGACGGTTGGCCACATCCTGCATGATGCCGACGATCAGGTGATCGCGCGTCGAACTATAACCGCTCAACGCCTGGTTGGCGCTGGGGGTAAACAGCACCTCCAGCCGACGCCGGCCGGCCAGATAGTCGTCGAATTTGGCCGCCAGCAGCGCGCCGGCCGGATAAGTCCGCCCCTCCAACTGCCAGTCACTTCTCGGCTTAATCAGCAGCCAGTCGCGGTGGCTGTTGATCTCCGCATCAGACGGCGCCTCAATACGCTGCTGCTCGCCATTGGCATGCAGCAAGAAGGTTTCCTGCCGGTAGAAGTCGATCATGCGCACGATATAGTCGCGCTCAAAACCGGGCGTATCGTCGTGATACGCATAGGCGCGCATATCCTCCGGCTGCGCCTGATACAGCGTTTCTGCGCTCTCCAACGGCGTACCGCGCCGCCAGCGCTTCACCGTGCGCGGGTAGCCGGAATGGGTCAGCGAACCGCTGCCGAAATCGGTGGCGACAAACAGTTCGTCAGCGCTGGCCCAGGACACCACGCTTTTCGCCGTCGGCAGACGGAAGCCCTGTTCGACAAAGCGTTTGTCGTGTAAATCGAACTCGCGCACTTCCACCGCATCGCCGCCGTCCGGCGACAGGTTAATCAGGCAGTAGCGGTATTCGGGCGCCAGCGGCTGTGAACCGTGATACACCCACTCTTTCCCTTCCGCTTTGCCCAGCGCGTCGATATCCAGCACCGTTTCCCAGGCCGGCTGCGGCTTGCGGTACTCATCCAGCGTGGCGCGGCGCAGCAGACCGCGCGGGTTTTTCTGGTCCTGCCAGAAGTTGTAGTAATAGTCGCCATATTTACGGACCCAGGGGATCTGCGTCTCTTTATTCAGAATGTCCAGCACCTGCTTTTCCAGCTGCGGAAAAGCGCGGCCCTGGGCGAACTGCTGCAGCGTGCGCTGATTCTGCTGTTTGACCCAGCTGAGCGCTTCGCTCCCCTGCAAAGGTTCCAGCCACAGCTGATCGTCAGCGGGCGGCTGTTCGCCCGCCATGGCAAGGCGGATACTGTTAGGCAGTGAAGTCATGGCGATAACGGCTCCTGCGGTTTGTGCACCGAGTTTCAGAAATTGACGTCGATTAGCGAACGGCACCATCAAGCTCCTTTTGCTGTGCGGCATAACCGGCACGGTTAAACAATCAAATGAGAGTAATTATCAACAAACTACCCCGTCGTCGCCGGGCTGTCAAAACGCGCGTGCGGGATTAAGCCCGCGGATAGTGGATCAGATCGTGAATATGCACCACCTGCGCGCCACTGTTGCGGTAGGCATGGCGACGGTCGGCCTGAAAGCGCATCGCCTCACCGGCCGCCAGGCGGTGCCAGCGGTCTTCGATCGCCAGTTCCAGCTCACCGCTCAGCACCACCACATGTTCAATCACCCCCGGTTCGTGGGGCGTCGATTCGCTGAAGGCGCCGGGCGCCAGCTCGATGGCGAACATATCAAAACCCAGCTGCGGGTCAAACGGGAACAGCGGCGTGACGCGCATCGCGGCGTTCTCCTGGATAAAGGCCGGCAGCGCACCCTGACGCTGCACCGTCGGCGGCGGCGATGACGGCGCCAGAAAAGCGGAAAACGCCACGTTAAAGCCGGTGGCGATCTTCCACAGCGTCGCCACCGTCGGGCTGGACTCTTCGCGTTCGATTTGCCCCAGCATCGCCTTGCTGACGCCGGTTTGCTCGGCGGCCTGGCTCAGGCTCCAGCCGCGCTGGCGGCGCAGCGTTTTCAGGGTGTGCGCCAGGTGGCCGCTCATCGGTTGCATGGTTTCTCCTTCTGTGACTGCGCCGATTATAGCGCCTTGTGCGCTATAACGCACAATGCTATGCTCGGCGCAGATCGTGCGCTATAACGCACAGGCGTCGGGGGAGACGATGAAACAGGCAAGCGGGACACTTCTGCCGGCGTTGATCGCCGGCTTTGTCGCCGTACTGGTAGGCTATACCAGTTCGGCGGCGATTATCTTTCAGGCGGCCGCAGCGGCCGGCGCCGACGCGCAGCAAATTGGCGGCTGGCTGAGCATGCTCGGGCTGGCGATGGGCATCAGTTCGCTGGGGCTGTCATGGTATTACCGCACCCCCATCCTTACCGCCTGGTCAACTCCCGGCGCGGCGCTGCTGGTCACCAGCCTGCCCGGCACCTCGCTGCCGGAAGCCGTCGGCGTGTTTATCTTCGCCTCCGGGCTGATGCTGCTGTGCGGTATTACCGGCCTGTTCGCCCGCCTGATGCGCGTTATTCCGCCGGCCATCTGCGCCGCCATGCTGGCGGGCATTCTGCTGCGCTTCGGACTGGACGCCTTCGGCGCGCTGCAGGGCAATCTGCCGCTGGCCGGCACGATGTGTCTGACGTATTTGCTGGCGCGCCGTCTGCTGCCGCGTTACGCCATCGTGCTGACGCTGCTGGCCGGGCTGGCGGTCGCCGCGTGGCAAGGCGCAATTGCGCCGATACCGCTGCAGGGCGCCATTGCGCCGCCGGCATTTATCGCGCCGCAGTTCAGCCTTTCCGCACTGCTGGGGATCGGCGTGCCGTTCTTTATCGTCACCATGGCGTCGCAGAATGCGCCGGGGATTGCCACGCTCAGCGCCGCCGGCTATCAGGTGCCCACCTCGCCGCTGATTAGCTGGACCTCGCTGACCGCGCTGCTGCTGGCGCCGTTCGGCGGCTTTTCCGTCTGCATCGCCGCGATTACCGCCGCCATCTGCATGGGGCCGGAGGCGCACCCGGATCCCAAACGGCGCTATCTGGCCGCAATGGCGGCCGGCGGTTTTTACCTGCTGGCCGGGCTGTTTGGCGGCATCATCGGCCTGTTGCTCAGTGCGCTGCCTGCGGCGCTGATCCACACCATCGCCGGGCTGGCGCTGCTGGGCGCCATCGGCGGCAGCCTGCAGCGCGCTCTGCACGATGAGCGACAGCGTGACGCGGCGCTGATTACCTTTCTGATCACCGCCTCCGGCGTCACGCTGTTCGGCGTCGGCGCGGCGTTCTGGGGGCTGGCCGGCGGCGTATTCGCCCATCTGCTGCTGGCGTGGCCGGCGCGGGCCGGCCGCTGAGGGAGCGATCGCATCCGGGCGGGTTTTCTGCTTAACTGGAGAACAACACGTTGGCAGCACCCCGTCTGCACAGCGTCCATTTCGCGATAACGTGACAAGGTAACGCATCTATGTCTGAACATGCCGCACAGCTACGCCAGAAACTGATCCGCAATTACCATCAGGTCGCCAAACGGCACGACAGCCGGCCGCCGCTGTACGACAGCATGTCGGCACGGCTGGGCACCGGCACCGCCGCCAGCAAGCTCGGCGCCTCCATCGATACCGTCGCCCCCGGAAAACGCTCCTGCCCTTACCACTTCCACTACGGACAGGAGGAGATGTTTATCATTCTGGAAGGCTGCGGCACCCTGCGCGTCGCCGGCGAGATGCTGCCGGTCAGCGCCGGCGATACCATTTTTATCCCGCCGGGGCCGGACTATCCGCACCAGTTGATCAACAGCTCCGACGCGCCGCTGACCTACCTGTCCATCAGCACCCGCGAGCAGCCGGAACTGGTGGAATACCCGGATTCCGGTAAATATCAGGCGATGGCGTTTACCGGCGACTATCAGGCACGCTATCTGCAGCGGCCTTCAGCGTCGCTCGATTACTGGCAGGATGAACCCTGAGTCGTCCGGCGGCGACAGCCCCAGCGCGTTTGCCGCCAGTTCCGCCACGCGGAAATCAATATCCGCCGTATCGCCGTCCTCCATAAACCAGGCGGCGGACAGTCCGGCCCAGGCCAGGATCCACTGCAGCAGACGCCGCCTCTCAAAGCCGGCCAGCGCGCAGACCTGCTCAACCCGGCGCTGAAAGCGCTGCGGGTCGGTGGCGATGCCGTAGTTGGGATTGCAAAAGATGTTAGCGTAGTCAAAACCGCGCTCGCCGTACAGACGTTTGGGATCGATGGCCAGCCAGCCGCGCTCGCCGAAATCCAGCACATTGTCGTGGTGAATATCGCCATGCAGCACGCCCTGCTCGCGCGGGCTGCCCAGCAGCTCCGCCGCCACGCTGGCGCTCAGCCGCAGCATGCCGCCGTGCGCCTGCGCCGCCGGCCACAGCGAAGCAAACCACTGATCCAGCGGGATCAGCGTCGGCAGCGGCTGCGCGCGCGGCCGGTGCAGCCTGGCGACCACCTGACACAGGATCGCCGTCGCCCGTTCGTCATCACCGGCGCGCACCAGCTGGGTCAGCGACTGCGTCCCCTGCGCGCGCTCCAGCAACAGCGCGTCGCCGTGGCAGGCCAGCACCTGCGCTGCGCCGTCGCCCTGCCACCAGCACATCAGCCGCGCGCCGAATTTTTCCTCCGGTTCGCGGGCAATTTTCAGCATCGCCGGCGCCCCCTGATGGCGCACCGGCATCAATAGGCTACTATGGGTTTCAAACGCCTTACCGTCCGGCGTCAGCGCCCAGCGCTGCAGATAGGGAGTAAAAGCCTGATTCATCGCCCTCTCGCATCTCGATAACTGAAAGCGCGGGCGCACGCACGCGCCGCCCCAACGTCCAGTGTACTGACTTTTTTACCTTCGCCTTAAGGAGAAATCACCCATGTCTGCACCAAAACGCATTAATTACCCATTTTTGACCGTTCCCGGCGGCCCGTACGTGCATGCGGTGCGGCACCGCGATCTGCTGTACGTTTCCGGGCTGACGGCGTTCGGCGGCGAGGCGCAGGGCGCATCTGCCGCGCGGCAGACGCAGGCCGTTTTACAGCAGTTGGAGGCCATCGCCCGCCATGAGGGCGGCGACCTGACGGGGCTGATTAAACTGACGATTTTTCTGACCGATATCGCCGACCTGCCGGCGGTGCGTCCGGTGCTGGCGGAGAAACTGGCGGACGCGCTGCCGGCCTGCTCCCTGCTGGCCGTCAGCGCGCTGTTTTCTGCGGACGTAAACGTTGAGATTGAAGCCGTTATCGCGCTGTAAACGGCGTCACAGCGCCCCTTCGTCCACCACGCAGGGGCCGACGGTCATCCAGGCGCGGGCGATTTTTCCCTGGCTAATCTCATAGCTCACCAGCACGTCCATACTGCCGCGCCCGTTCGGGAAGTTACGCGTTACCCGCAGCTGATCGACCACTTGATTGGCGACCACAATCCGCTTCACGCGCTCGGCAAACAGGCTCGGCTCGCGAAACAGCGCGATATGGTATTCGCGCAGCTCCGCCTTGCCGCTGGCCAACAGCTTGTCAGGATGTTGATAATACTGCGCATCCTCGGCCCAGCAGGCGAGAAAAGCGTCGATATCCCGCGCGTTGTGAGCCTCAAGCTGCTGTTGCACCAACTCTTCCGGTCGTAACGTTCGATGGTTCATCACATTCTCCTCGCGGTGGTTACAGTGCGGCGATCTCCGTCACCCGGTGCTGAAACACATAGGGGTCTGAAATCAAACCGTATGCCTCATCATCCGGATAAGTGACCGCCTGCTGATAATTCTCGCCGGCAAACAGCCTGATGGCCGCCAGCGATTCCCAATACGTCGCCAAAAAGAAGTGCGCATAGTCGCCCTGCAGTTCCTGCCGGACAAAAGCGCCACAGTTTCCAGCCGTTGCCTTAGCATGCTGCACGCCTGTGACAGCCAGATGATCGGCAAAGCCCTGCCGGTGTTGCAGCGGCACACAGCCGTGCCAGGTGCGTACGATCATATCGCCCTCCGCGATGAATAAAAAATCACATTATCAGAATAAATAAGTGAGCGGGTAGTAAAAGCCGCTTCCCGACGTCCCGTGATGCCTCGCCCCGACGCCATCATTAAGAAAAAACTCAGATTAACCGGTTCGGTAATCGCTAAATCTCTGCTAATTTATTGCTAATAAAAATCTCAGACAGGGCAATCATGCAGAAAAAACCGGTGCTCGACGAAGCCAGACAGTTGAAACGCCTGAACGCGGCAACGCGGCGGCAGTCCCACGTCTATAAATGGTTTGCGCTGATCGCCGCACTGGATACCCTGCTGGTGTACTGTTATGACCGGGATATGCGCAATATGGTGTTTTCCGGCACGGTGGCGCTGGTATGCGGCTATCTGTGGATCCGCGATCGCAACAAGGCGCGCGCCTACCGGCGTGAGTTTGACCGCAAATACGGCGTCCGGAACGACGTCTGACGCCGCCGCCCCGGCTAGGCAGCCACCACAAAAAAGTTATCATTTTCGCCGCAGTAATTCGCCGCTATGCGCGGCTTTGATAGATGGGATGAATCATGAGCAAAATGGTATTTTGCCGCGGCTGCGGCAAAGAAATTCACGAAACGGCAAGAAGCTGTCCACACTGCGGCGCGCCTCAATCGGTGCCCGGCGAGAAAAACCGCATTGCCGCCGCGCTGCTGGCGTTCTTTCTCGGCGCATTCGGCGTACATAAATTCTATCTGGGGAAAATTGGCCAGGGTTCCTGTACCTGATTTTCTGCTGGACGCTGATCCCGTCCGTTATCGCCTTTATTGAGTTTATTCTCTACCTGTGCCAGTCCGACGAAGAGTTTGCCAGAAAATACGGTTAAACAACGCCTCGATATAAAGGGGTTACGGCAAGTCCTTATATCTGATCCTTCAACCGCATCGCAGGCAGCGGCTTTTTTACCATTGTTGCAGCAACGAGCCGCCCCTCTCTGTAAACATGACCGTCGCCACAGCGCCATTAACTAATGACAGCTGTGGCGGCATATGCCCAATATCAACATCATATAGAACGGGAATGGTAAGCTGGCCTAATGCGGAACAAATAGCATCAAAATAATTTTGTTGTTCAGGATTCGTTACAACCGGCGCGGCACTTCTGCCAATCAATATACCGCTAACGGCGTCAAACCAGCCGTGTATACGCAAGCTGTATAAAGTCCGGGTTAACTCACAAGGCGCCATTTCTGCATTTTCAAAATACAATATAACGCCATCATCGCGATACTGCCGACAAAATAACGGAAAATTGCCAAATTTTGTCCCGGCTAATCGTGATATTGTCTCTAAACAGCCGCCAAGCAGACGTCCTCTAAAACTGACAGAAGTGAGTTGTTCATCCAGACATTTCCATCGTGTCGGTTGCGTAAGATTAAACCCTTTATCTGTCGCTTCTCCCCATCCATTTTCAGCAAGTTGAAAAGCGTTTGATGAGCGCTGTGTAACCACTGTTCCGCGTTCGCTTTCCATAATGCGCCAGATCGCCTGCGTTGTCGGATCCAGAGTTTTGGCGCCAAGATCCATCAGATTAGGGCCGTGTAACGTCGCCCAGCCGGCCAGCGTCGTTAAAGGGAAATGTAAGGTACTCAGATCGGAAAATCCCATAAACCATTTCGGTTCGTTTTTCGCCAACAGCTTAAAATCCAATAGTTCGAGCAATTCCATCGCCAGTTCGCCCCCCCACGGCGGCATCACCGCTTTGACCGCTGGATCCGTTAAAAAAGACATCAGCTCTTGCGCTCGCTCTCGCCTGCCCGCACTTTTATTCTTAAACTGCTTACGCAGGCACTCTCCTTCAACAACGCTAAAGCCTCTTTGCTTAAGCGCGGCTATCGCAAAATCCAAACGAGGATGCAACGCGGCCGGAACGCCAGATGACGGCGCTGTTATGGCAATCAGATCACCCTGAACCAATTTGGGGGGGAAACGGAGGCCCATATCACTCCTTATAACACCCTGGCGTTATTCCAGGACAGAAATCCAAAATGCCAAGTCTAGTTGAGAATTACTGCAAGCTCGAGGTCAGGCATTTCCCGCCATTGAAAATTCAGGCGACGCAGATATATCAACGCGTCCCGCCATACGGGTTTTATTGCCCGCGCCGCGCTATTAGCGAAACTCATCAGCCTGCGGCCATCATGAATAACAATGTTATCAACCTGTTATAAATTGACAGCCCGATCGGGAATATTCATCATCACCACCTATTATCCCGCGATGAGAACGCCCTCATGCCGCTGCAACGCGCCCTGCCGTAGAGACAGAATGCGCTGACAGGACGATGCGCCGCTTGCCCACCCGGCTTCTCTGAACGGTCACTCAGAAGGAATTTTTATGGCCTCTTTTTCCGGTATTTGGGTAGCGTTAGTCACCCCGTTTAATCAACACAGCGTCGACTTTCCCGCGTTAAAACGCCTGGCGCAGCATCTGCTGGCCGCCGGCGTTGACGGGCTGGTGGTATGCGGCACCACCGGCGAAGCCGCCGCGCTCGATAAAGAGGAACAGCTGGCGGTGCTGGACGCGGTGCTTACCGTCGCGCCGGCGCACCAGGTGGTGATGGGGCTGGCCGGCAACAATATGACCGCCACCCTGCAGATGCAGCAGGCGATTCAACAGCGCGATATCGCCGGCGTGCTGGTGCCCGCCCCCTATTACATCCGTCCGTCGCAGTGCGGGCTGGTTGAGTACTTCACCACGCTGGCCGACGCCTCGCGCGTACCGGTGATCCTGTACAACGTGCCTTACCGCACCGGCGTGACGCTGGAGCTGGATACCTTGCGCCAGATTGCCCGCCATCCGCAGGTGAAAGCCATCAAGGAGTGCGGCGGTAATCCGGACGTCACCATGGCGCTGATCGATGACGGCGAGATTGACGTGCTGACCGGCGAGGACAACCTGATCCTCTCCACGCTGTGTCTGGGCGGCACCGGGGCGATCTCGGCCTCGGCGCACCTGTATCCGGAACGCTTTGTACAGCTGGTGCAACAGGTCGCCGACGGCGATCTGCCCGCCGCGCGCGCCAACTTCTATGCGCTGCTGCCGATGATCCGCCAGATGTTCAGCTTCGCCAACCCGGCGCCGGTCAAAGCGGCGCTGGCGCAGCAAGGGCTGTTGCGCAACGAGCTGCGCGCGCCGATGCAGACCGCGCCGCAGGCGCTGCAGCAGCAGCTCGCCGTCACGCTGGCGCAGCTGCAGCCGCAGGGCGAGGCTGTCAGCGAAATTTGTTAGCTGAAGCGCGGCAATTTCATCGCGGCGACGCTAGGATAGAGAGTTAGGCATGCACGCCTTTCATCCTTATCAAGGAGTCAACGATGAAACTGTTCTATAAAGCCGGCGCCTGTTCCCTGTCCCCGCATATCGTGCTGCGCGAGGCGGGGCTGGATTTCACCGCGGAAAAAGTCGATCTGGCCAATAAAACCACCGAGAGCGGCGCCGACTATCTGACGATTAACCCCAAAGGACAGGTTCCGGCGCTGCTGCTGGACGACGGCAGCCTGCTGACCGAAGGCGTGGCGATAGTGCAGTATCTGGCGGATCGGGTGCCCGACCGTCAGCTGATCCCGCCGGCGGGCACGCTGTCGCGCTACCACGCGATTGAATGGCTGAACTTTGTCGCCTCCGATCTGCACAAGGGCTTTAGCCCGCTGTTTAATCCGAAAACGCCGGAAGAGTATCTGGCGATTGCGCGCGCCAAACTGGAGCAGCATTTCCGCTATCTTGACGACACGCTGGCGCAGCGGCACTACCTGCTGGGCAGCCGCTTCAGCGTCGCGGACGCCTACCTGTTTACCGTACTGCGCTGGGCGGTGGCGCTGCAGTTCGATCTGCAGCGCTATCCAAACCTGGCCGGCTATATGAAACGGGTGGCGGCGCGTCCGGCGGTGGCCGCCGCGCTGAATGCCGAAGGGTTGCAGTAAGCGTTGGTCTTCCCCGCCGTCGCGGCGGGGAAAGTCTTATTCCCCGAGCTTCACCGCCGCAAAATAGCAGCGCGGGTTGACGATATAATCCTGCGCGGCGACCACCTGCAGTTCATACTCGCCCATCTCCTTGGTGATCAGCATCACCTCATACACCGCCGCCGTCACGTGCTCCAGCGCCTGATCCAGCGCCTTACCCTGCAGCAGATCCACCAGCAGCAGGCCGCTGGTCAAATCGCCCACGCCCACCGGCTGACGGCTGCCGAAATCCACCAGCGGCCGGCTGATATGCCAGGCCTCATCCGCCGTCACCAGCAGCATCTCAAACGCGTCGCGGCGATAGCCGGCGCGGCTCAGGTGCTTCACCAGCACCACTTTCGGTCCGCGTGCAATCAGCACGCGCGCGGCGTCAACCGCCTGTTCGACGGAGGCTACCTCACGCTGGCTGAGCTGCTCCAGCTCCAGCACGTTCGG
Organism: Serratia rubidaea; assembly: GCF_016026735.1. Lineage (NCBI taxonomy): Bacteria > Pseudomonadati > Pseudomonadota > Gammaproteobacteria > Enterobacterales > Yersiniaceae > Serratia > Serratia rubidaea. The sequence goes on along the minus strand of NZ_CP065640.1, from coordinate 3,764,651 downwards.
CGCCACCATATCGCTGCACGGCAGCGCCTGCTGACACAGAAACTCCGCCACGCCCGGCGCCACGATGCAGCCCTTCTCCGGGTGGCCCATCACCGGATCGCAGAAATACCAGGCATCGGGATTCGCCTGTTTCACCTGACGCACGATATCCAGAATATGGCCGCCCTGCTCGGGGGAGCCGATATAGCCGCTCAGCACCGCGTCGCAGCGCTGCAGCTGGTCGATATCCGCGATGCCCTGGGCGATCTCGCTCAGGTGGCTGGCGGGCATCACGCAGCCGGTCCAGCGGCCGTACTGCGTATGGTTGGAGAACTGCACGGTATTCAGCGGCCAGACGTTAACGCCCATGCGGCGCATGGGGAACTCCGCGGCGCTGTTGCCGGCATGACCGAACACCACGTGTGATTGGATGGAAAGAATGTTTTTCATTGGCGTGCGCAAATCTCAAAGGCCGGGGGCGTGCCGTTCCGGCCGGGTAATGACAAAGGGGCCCGCTGCGGGCCCCTTTCTGTTAATTGCGGTTACTGCCACTCAACCAGGCAGTAATGTTTTTTACCGCGACGCAGCAGCGTATAGCGGCCGAACAGGCGGTCGTCATCGCTGAAGACGTATTCCGCGTTGGACTGCTTCTCGCCGTTCACGCTTACCGCGTTGGAGCCGATCATGGTGCGCGCCTGGCCGCGTGACGGCACCAGCTCGGCGTTAACCAGCGCCTGCTGCAGATCGGCGTCTTTGTCCAGTTTGACCGACGGCATGCCGTCCTGCGCCAGCTGTGCGAAGTCGGCTTCGGTCATCTCATGCAGCGCGCCGGAGAACAGGCTCTGGGTAATACGCTGCGCCGCCGCCAGCCCCTCTTCGCCATGCACCATACGGGTGACTTCTTCCGCCAGCACGTACTGGGCGCGCGGCGCCTTGCCGCTGTTGCGATCCTCTTCCTCCAGCGCGTTGATATCTTCCAGGCTGATAAAGGTGAAGAACTTCAGGAAGCGGTACACGTCCGCATCGGCGGTGTTGATCCAGAACTGGTAGAACTTGTACGGGCTGGTTTTTTCCGGCGCCAGCCATACCGCGCCGCCTTCGGTCTTGCCGAACTTGGTGCCGTCCGCCTTGGTGATCAGCGGCACGGTCAGACCGAACGCCTGCTGCTGGTGCATGCGGCGGGTCAGGTCGATGCCGGAGGTGATGTTGCCCCACTGGTCGGAACCGCCAATCTGCAGCACCACCTGATGACGGCGGTGCAGCTCGGCAAAGTCGTAGCCCTGCAGCAGGTTGTAGGAGAACTCGGTAAAGGAGATGCCGACGTCGTCACGGTTCAGGCGCTGCTTCACCGCTTCTTTGTTGATCATCTGGTTAACGGAGAAGTGTTTGCCGATATCGCGCAGGAAGGTCAGCACGTTCATATCGCCGAACCAGTCATAGTTGTTGGCGGCGATGGCGCTGTTGTCGCCGCAGTCGAAATCGAGGAACGGCGACACCTGTTTGCGGATCTTCTCCACCCACTCGTTAACGGTTTCCGTGGTGTTCAGCTTGCGTTCCGCCGCCTTGAAGCTGGGATCGCCGATCAGGCCGGTCGCCCCGCCCACCAGCGCCACCGGCTTGTGGCCGGCGAGTTGGAAACGCTTCAGGCACAGCAGCGGCACCAGATGGCCCAAATGCAAGCTGTCAGCGGTCGGATCGAAGCCGCAATACAGCGCAATTGGCCCTTGCGCCAGTCGCTCTGCTAACGCTACCTCGTCCGTCACCTGGGCCACCAGGCCCCGCTCTTGCAATTGTTGAATCAGGTTGATGCTAGCCATCAATTTCTCCATGTATAAACGAATGCACCTTTGCCGGTACACGGCCTTCCGCCCGCTGGCGGAATAATAAAATCGGAATGAAGCGCATAGAATAAAGCGCCGGCCTCAACTCTGCCAGCGCTTAACGGTATTTTCTGCCCGTCAGGGCGCCAGTCGGTCAATTTTCCAGTCATTCCCGTCACGCTGGTACAGGAAACGGTCATGTAAACGGTGTTCACCGCCCTGCCAGAACTCAACGGAGTCGAACCTGACGCGGAAACCGCCCCAGAAGCTGGGCAGCGGCACCTCGCAGGACTGGAATTTCTGCTTCAGCTCGAGGAATTTGCTCTCCAGCACGCCGCGCGCCGAAATACGCGTCGACTGCTGCGATACCCAGGCGCCAATCTGGCTGTCCTTCGGCCGGCTGCTGAAGTATTTCATCACCTCCAGCGTCGACAGGCGCTCCGCCGTGCCGAGGAAGCTGACCTGCCGGTCCAGCATATGCCAGGGGAAATGCAGGCTGATTTTCGGGTTATGCGCCAGCTGCTGCGCCTTGCGGCTGCCAAGGTTGGTATAGAACACCAGCCCTTTGTCGTCGTAGTGCTTGAGCAGAACGATGCGCTGATACGGCTGCCCCTGTTCATCCACCGTCGCCACACACATGGCGGTCGGATCGGCCAAGCGCGCTTCGCAGGCCTGCTGCAGCCAGCGTTCAAACAGATCCAGAGGGTTCGCCGTAAGATCCTGACGACGCAGGCCGCCGCGGGTATATTCGCGGCGCAGGTCCGCGACATCAAACTGAGAGTTATCAGACATCTGGTGTATCAACCAACCGAAAAATAGGTGGGGTTATTCTGCGCCCGACGCGCCATAATCTCAATCTTTACCGCACGCCGGGCGCCGTGTCAGTTCACCAGCGTACAGTCGCTCATAATCACTTTATCGTCGCGTTCGACGAATGCGCTCTGCCCTTTGGACCAAAAGGTATATTTGCCGTCGCCGTATTTGGCGCCGGAGGCGGCCAGCTGCTGCTTCAGCGTCAGTTGCTGGCCGTCCAGCAGCAGGTTGACCGTGCTGTCCTCACCGTTAAGCGCCACGGTCAGCGGCGTGGTGCCGCACTGATAGTGCAGCACCTGACTCTGCTGCGGCAGGAAATAGCTGCACCCGCCGAGCGCCAGCGCCAGGCCGGCAAGAAGATATTTTTTCATCGGGTTATTCCTTAATAGTCAGGCGATCGTTTTTATCCTAACAGAGCGTGCGCGGGTGCGACGGGAAAACCGGATAAATCCCACCGAGCAGCGTTTCGCGGCTGGCGCCGGTCACCGACGGCAGGTTACCCGGCTGGCCGGACAGGGTGCGGAACGCCAGCCAGGCGAACGCCAGCGCCTCCATATCGTCGCCGCTGATGCCGAAGCTGTCGGTGGTGCTGACCTCGGTGCCGGGCAGCAGCGCCGCCATGCGCGCCATCAGCAGCGGGTTGCGCGCCCCGCCACCGCACACCAGCAGCCGCTCGCTGCCGCCGGCCAGCATCACCTGCTCGCAGATGGTGACGGCGGTCAGCTCCACCAGCGTGGCCATCACGTCCGCCGCGCCGATGCCCGGCAACTGCGCCAGCTGCTGCTCCAGCCAGCCGATATTGAAGTACTCCCGGCCGGTGCTCTTCGGCGCCGGCAGCGCAAAATAGGGATCCGCCAACATCTGCTGCAGCAGCGGCAGGCAGACCCGCCCGCTCATTGCCCAGACCGCATCCTGGTCATACGGCTGTTGGCGATGGCGCCATATCCAGGCGTCCATCAGCATATTGCCCGGCCCGGTGTCAAAACCACGCACCGGCATGCCCGGCAGCAGCATGGACAAATTGGCGATGCCGCCGATATTCAGCACCATGCGCCGCTCCGACGGGTGCGACAGCAGCGCCTGATGAAACGCCGGCACCAGCGGCGCGCCCTGTCCGCCGTAGGCCATATCGCGGCGGCGGAAATCGCCGACGGTGGTAATGTTGGTCAGCGCAGCGATGCGGTTATTGTCGCCCAGCTGCATCGAAAAGCGCGTTTCCCCTTCCGGCTCGTGCCAGATGGTCTGCCCGTGGCAGCCGATGGCGGTGATCTCATGCGCCGGCACGCCGGTCTGCGCCAGCAGCCCCAGCACCGCTTCGCCGAACAGCGTGCCCAGCCGGGCGTCCAGTTGCCCGACGGCGGACACCGTGGTTGGCTGGCCCTGGCACATGCCGAGGATCTCATGCTTGAGCGCAATCGGCAGCGGATGGCTATAGCTGGCCTGCTGCGCCACCATACGTTCATCAATGGCGGCCAGCACCACGTCCACTCCGTCCAGACTGGTGCCGGACATCACGCCGATATAGCGGCCTGACTTCATAAACCTATCCTTTACCCATCACGGGTATGCCTAATCGTTGTCACTCAGATAAATAAACCAGAATTAAACTATTAACGCCATGAATTAGGATGCCTTTTTTGCGATTGTGAGAGAAAACGTTTATTTTTAACGCGCGCCGGGCGCATGTTTCCCCCCAAGCGTCACGGGGAATGTGTGATAAATTTAAACCACCGTTTATTATTGGTTGAGCGGTGTACGATTATGCTGGAAGGAGCGATAAAGAGTGGCGCTGCGCGGCCTTATCCGCCCAAAGTCATTCGAGTTGCAGGAAGGCGGCCAGGGAAGGAATCCCGATGAGCTTGCTCAAGGTGGCGGAGTGCAGCCAACACGCCGGCAGCCTGAAGTATGGCGGGTATAGGCATTTACGCAGCTTTGGACCATACTTTGTCTATCTTTCACCGAATCTCGCCTGGGATGGCCAGGTTATGGAATACTAAAATCAGGAGTTTTATATGATCAAACGTCTTATCGTTGTTGCTCTTGCCGGGCTGACGCTGGCCGGCTGTGCCAATGATTCCATGTCTGGCGATGTTTATACGTCGGCGCAGGCGAAGCAGGTGCAGCAGGCCAGCTACGGCACGCTGGTTTCCGTGCGTCCGGTGAAAATCCAGGGCGAAGGCGGTTCTAACATGCTCGGCACCATCGGCGGCGCGGTGATTGGCGGCTTCCTGGGCAACACCATCGGCGGCGGCACCGGCCGCAGCCTGGCCACCGCAGCGGGCGCGGTTGCCGGCGGCGTGGCCGGCGATCAGATCGGCGAAGTTGCCGGCCGCACCGCCGGCGTCGAGCTGGAAATCCGTCCGGACACCAAAGGCGACAACATTGTCGTGGTGCAAAAAGCGGGCGCCACCAAGTTCAGCCCGGGCCAGCGCGTGCGCATGGCGCGTTCCGGCAACACGGTTACCGTTTCCCCGCTGTAAACGCACCGTTTTCCAACGTAAAACCGGAGGCCCTGGCCTCCGGTTTTATTTTTTGCTGCTGTAAATGTAATCGTGCAATGCTTTAAAAATTATTGTTTATTCTGTAAATCGGTAATGTTCTGCTCAAGTTTACTAATCAGCGTCACCAACAGCTGCACCTCTTCCGGCGTGATGCCGCTCAGGATTTCGCCGCGCGTCGAACTGATAACGCTGTCCACCTCACGAATAATCGGCGCTGCGGCCTCGGTCAGTTTAATACGCTTCGCCCGCCGATCGTTGGCGCAGATATGCCGCGTGATCAGCCCCTTCTCTTCCAGCTGGTCCAGCGTACGCACCAGTGAAGGTTGCTCAATGCCAATCGCCTTAGCCAGCTGAATCTGCGACTGCTCCGGCGGCAGCCGACTGATATTGTGCAGCGTTACCCAATGCGTCTGAGTGAGCTCCAGCGGTTTTAGCCGATGATCGATGAGCGCGCGCCAAACACGAACCAATCGTGCTAAATCCGAACCTAACGTTGATTCCACTTACCCCTCCTTATAATTAGCATGCTAATATTAATCTCCCAGATGATACTCTATTTTGGGTAAATCACATTAAAAATACAAATGTATATAATGGATATTCTCAAATTCGCCAGTAAACTTAGCAGCATTTGGTTACCAAATATTCGAATATATTACACATTTGCACGTAGGAATAGTTAAATTGATTACCCCATGGTTACATTCGAGCGCACCGCTGCCCGATTTGGTATTGGGCGCATCGCTTTATTTCCCCCCCATGTTTAAAGCATTCTTACTGGGCCTGGTTTTTTGGCTGCTGGCGCATCGCCTGCTGCGCAACTGGCTCTATTCCGGCGAAATCTGGCATCCGATGTTAATGGATTTATCCATTTTCATCATTGCCGTCAGCGGCTCTTTGTGGATCTTAGCGAGTTGGTAACCGATGAAGTATAAAACATTAAAATATTTTTCCACGGTGATTGTCTGCGCCGTCGCCATTTGCGCCGGCTGGTGGCTGTGGAATTATTATATGCAGTCTCCCTGGACCCGCGACGGCAAAGTGCGCGCGGAACTGGTCAATATCACACCGGAAGTCTCAGGCCGGCTGACCCAAATAACCGTACACGATAACCAATATGTTTCCGCCGGCAGCCTGATTTTCAGCCTGGATGCCGAGCCTTACCGCATCGCGCTGGCGCATGCCGACGCGGCGCTTGCCAAGGCGCAGTCTGACCTGGCGAAGGCCGAGCATGAAGCCGCGCGCCGGCGTGGACTGCCGCGCGACGTTATTTCCAGTGAGTCGTTAGACGCTGCAAATTTAACCGCCCAGGCAATGAAAGCGGCGTATAAAGCGGCGCAGGCAAATCTTGAACAGGCAAAATGGAATTTAAGTAAAACGCAAATTTATGCGCCGACCGATGGCTATATCACTAATTTGCAGGCGCGGGTGGGTAACTATGCCAGCGCCGGCTCCCCGCTGGTGGCGTTGGTCGATGTGCACTCCTTTTATGTGCTCGGCTATTTCGAAGAAACCAAGCTCAAGCATATTAAAGAGGGAAACAAAGCGGACATCGTTTTATATAACGGCAATGTGCCTTTACAGGGTGAGGTCGAGAGCATCGGTCGCGCTATTTATGACCAAAGCGTCGAAAACGGCGGCGATTTATTAATGGATGTTAAACCCAATGTCCCCTGGGTGCGTTTGGCGCAACGCGTACCGGTGCGGATAAAATTGCGCGATGTGCCCGCCGATCTGACGCTGGTGGCCGGCACCACCTGCACCATTTCGATACATCAGTAGGCTTAATCAATGAACCTGCCGTTTCTGGAGTGGAAACGTACGCCCTGGGGCCGCGCTACCGGCGGCCAGTGGCGCTACGCGCTGCGTAATTCGCTGGCGATGTGTCTGGCGCTCTGGGTGGCGTTCGCCCTCGACCTCGACGAACCCTACTGGGCGCTGACCTCGGCGGCGGTAGTCAGCTTCCCCACGGTGGGCGGCGTTATCAGCAAAAGCATCGGTCGGATTATCGGCAGCCTGGTCGGCGCCGCGGCGTCGGTCGCCATCGCCGGCCACTGCCTGAATGACCCCTGGCTGTTCACGCTGTTTATCGCCGCCTGGATCGGGCTGTGCACCTATATTTCCAACCACTACCAGAATAATGTCTCCTATGCCTTCGCCCTGTCGGGCTACACCGCCGCCATTATCGCCTTCAGTACCGTCAACATGACGGATACGCTGGATATCTTCGACCTCGCCCAGGCGCGCGTCTGCGAGGTGATTACCGGTATCCTGTGCGGCGCGCTGATGATGATGATCCTGCCCAGCACCTCCGACGGCGCAACGCTGCTGACCTCGCTGCGCCGCATGCATCTGCGCCTGCTGGAGCACGCCGACATGCTGTGGCGTCCGGAGATTACGCCGCAGATCCGCACCTCGCACGAAGGGGTCATCAGCCAGATCCTCACCATGAACCTGCTGCGGATTCAGGCGTTCTGGAGCCACTACCGGCTGCGCCGGCAAAACCATCTGCTCAACTATATGCTGCACCTGCAGCTGCGCCTGACCAGCGTCATCTCCAGCCTGCGGCGCATGCTGCTCAACTGGCCGGATCCGCCGGCCAACCTGGCGCCGGTGCTGGCGCAGCTGCTGGAAGAGCTGCGCGATGCGCATACCGACAAATACCGGCTGGCGAAAATCCTGCAGCAGATCGCACCGCGGGACGAGGCGGACTACCGCCACCGCGCCTTCTTCCTGCGGTTGCGCAACTTCTGCTGGCTGTATCTGCAGGCCAACCGCTGGCTGCTGCAGCTGGAAAGCGCCACGCCGGTCAGCAGCATGCAGCCTCCGGCGGTCAGCGCGCTGGCGCGCCATACCGACAGCTATGAGGCGGCCTACAACGGGGTGCGCACCTTTTTAAGCATCGTGATCGGCTGCGCCTACTGGATTAACACCCAGTGGGAGGCCGGCAGCGCCGCGCTGACGCTGACCGCCATCAGCTGCGTGCTCTACTCCGCCACGCCGTCGCCGATCAAAAGCATCACCACGCTGTTAAAGGCGCTGATTCTACTGTCCGTCGGCTGTTTTGTGGTGAAGTTCGGCCTGATGGTGCAGATCGACGATTTCTGGCTGTTCTGCGCCTTTCTGTTCCCGGTGCTGGTCACCATGCAGATGCTCAAACTGCAGCACCCGCCCTACGCGGCGCTGTGGGGACAGCTGATCGTTTTTATGGGCTCTTTTCTCACTATCACCAACCCGCCGAGCTACGACTATCAGTCGTTCCTCAATGACAATATCGGCAAGATCGTCGGGGTGCTGCTGGCCGGGCTGGCCTTTCAGATCCTGCGCCCCAGCTCGGACAAGCGCAAAAGCCGACGCATTATTCGCGCCCTGCGGCGCGACTTTATCGACCAGCTGAGCAGTAAGCCGCAGCTGCGTCAGAGCCGGTTTGAATCGCTGATTTACCACCGCATCAGCCAGCTGAATCAGAGCCAGGATCAGGAAGCGCGCACCTGGCTGCTGCGCTGGGGCGTGGTGCTGCTCAACTGCAGCCATATCGTCTGGCAACTGCGCGACTGGCAGACGCGCTCCGACCCGCTCGCGGCGGTGCGCGATCGCTGTATTCACTGCCTGCGCGGCATTATGACGGAGAAAGGCGTCCAGCACCGTTCGCTGGATACAACGCTGCAGGAGTTACAGCGGATCAGCGATGCGCTGGCGCAGCATCATGAGCCGGCGGCGCGGGAACTGGCCGGGCTGGTGTGGCGGCTGTACTGTTCGCTGCAGCAGCTGCGACAGGCGATCGCCCCGCCGCAGGACGACGGAGCCACCGTCACGGCGACCCCGTCCTGACGCGTGGTTATTTAATCACCCCGCAGGCGAAGCGATCGCCGCCGCCGCCCAGCGGTTTCGGCTGGTCGGCATGGTTATCGCCGCCGACGTGCACCATCAGCGCCTTGCCTTCAATCTCGCTGATTTTTTTCAGCCGCGGCGCCAGCACCGGGTAGCTGGCGGTGCCGTCCTCGGCCACGTAGATGGCCGGCAAGTCCCCCAGGTGGCCATCAGCATACGGCCCCAGGTGTTTGCCGGTTTTCTGCGGGTCAAAGTGGCCGCCGGCCGCCAGTGCCGCCACCGCCTTGCCCTCTTTCATCGCCGGTTCGCAGCTGCCGTTTTCATGTACGTGAAAACCGTGAATGCCGGCAGGCAACGCTTTTAGCTGCGGCGTGAACTGCAGCCCGTACGGCGTTTCGCTGATGGCGATCTTGCCAATATCCTGACCGATGCCCTGCGCGGTCACCAAATGTATCTCCACCTCTTCCGTTGCCGCCTGGGCGACGCCGCAGGCCAGCAGACCGATTGCCGCACACCAGAAATGTTTCATAAATCAACCTCTCCATTCATGTCCGTTATCGAACCTTGAGTATATACCCGTCATACTTCAAGTTGCAGGTGCGTTGCCGGCGCTCAGTCACCCGAATCACTTACCGGTGTAAGCTTATCGGGATTCCTTCCCTTGCCGCCTTCCTGCAACTCGAATTATTTAGGGTAACTACCCGTCATACTTCAAGCTGCAGGTGCGTTGCCGGCGCTCAGTCACCCGAATCACTTACCGGTGTAAGCTCATCGGGATTCCTTCCCTTGCCGCCTTCCTGCAACTCGAATTATTTAGGGTACAACAAACAGGCATCACCACACCCGGCGGGTGCACAATATTGCCTGTCCGGCTCGCATAATTATCCATCTGTGCTAATACTTTTTTACCGCTTGTGGTCTGTCATCTGACCAGTTGTCATTCGGCTTACCCTGTTTAACCTACACCCCGGCTGCCGAAGATCATCATACGAATCACCAACATAACGGCAACCGGCATCAAAAGGAACTGGCTATGGGCATTTTTGATTACCGTGAGACGGACGCTGCGGCGTCTAAAACGCTGTTCGCCGACGCGATGGCGATCTCCCACTATGCATACCATAACATCGACAACGGTTTCGCCGTCGGCTACCAGCATAACGGCTATGGCCTGGGACTGCCGCTGACCCTGGTCGGCGGCATCCTCGGCAGTACCGACTCGCAGGGCGCGCTGCCCGGCATTCCCTGGAACCCGGATGCGGAAAAAGCCGCGCTGGAGGCGGTCACCGCCGCCGGCTGGACGCGGGTCAGTGCGCAGCAGCTGGGCTACCAGGGAAAAACCGACGACCGCGGCACCTATTTCGGCGAAAGCAAGGGCTACGAAACGGCGCAGGCGGAGGTGCTGGCGAAATATGACGACGCCGGCAGGCTGACCGAGATTGGCATCGCCTTTCGCGGCACCAGCGGGCCGCGCGAGTCGATCATCAGTGACAGCATCGGCGATGTGATTAACGATCTGCTGGCCGGCTTCGGCCCGGCGGGCTATGCCGACCACTATGCGCTCAACGCCTTTAATACCCTGCTGGGGGACGTGGCGCGTTTTGCGCAACAAAACGGCCTGAGCGGTGAAGACGTGGTGGTCAGCGGCCACAGCCTGGGCGGCATGGCCGTCAACAGCATGGCCAGCATGAGCGACGCGCACTGGGGTGGTTTTTACTCGCACGCCAACTATGTGGCGTTCGCCTCGCCCACCCAGCATCAGGGGGACGATCGGGTGCTGAATATCGGTTACGAAAACGATCCGGTGTTCCGCGCCCTCGACGGCAGCACGATGACCGCCGGTTCGCTGGGGGTGCATGACGGCGTGAAAGAGCACGCCACCAATAATATCGTCAACTTTAACGATCACTACGCCTCCACCGTCTGGAATGCGCTGCCGTTTTCCATCCTGAATATTCCCACCTGGCTGTCGCACCTGCCCAGCGCCTATCAGGATGGCCTGACGCGGGTGCTGGACTCGGCGTTTTACGCCCTTACCGAGCAGAACTCGACGGTGATCGTCTCCAACCTGTCCGACGTTACCCGCGGCGACACCTGGGTGACAGATCTCAACCGCAATGCCGAGACCCACAGCGGGCCGACGTTTATCATCGGCAGCGACGGTAACGATTTGATTAAGGGCGGCCAGGGCAACGACTACCTCGAGGGACGCGCCGGTGATGACACCTTCCGCGACGGCGGCGGCTATAACTGGATCCTCGGCGGCGACGGCAGCAATACGCTGGACATTGAGCAATCGCTGCAGCAGCGTGAGGTGGCGTACGACGGCGTCAACCTGTATCTGCGCGACGCCGACGGCGGCATTACCCTCGCCGAGAATATCGCCACGCTGCGCAGTAAAGAGTCGCAGCTGATCGTGCTGAATAAAAACGTTGACCATCAGGTCACCGCGGATGGTCTGCTTTCGGCGTCCGGGCTGACCGCCTACGCCGATTCGCTCAACGGCGGCGACGGCGCCGACAGCCTGACGGCGACGCAGGCCGGCGGCTGGCTGTTCGGACTGGCGGGCGACGATACGCTGAACGGCCAGTTCGGCGGCCATACGTTTGTCGGCGGCGCCGGCAACGACCAGCTGCAGGCCGGCGGCGGCAACAATACGTTTCTGTTCAGCGGCAGCTTCGGCCACGATCGGTTGGAAGGATGGCAGGCGAGCGACAAACTGGTGTTTATCGGCGCCGGCAGTCAGGTCGAGTATCACCAAGCGGATAACAACCTGACCATCGGGCTGGGTGACAACAGCGTCACGCTGGTCGGCGTCAGCCAGCAGTCGCTGCAGGACGGCCAGCTGATTGTGGCCTGATTAACGCGCCGGCCGGCAGCGGCCGGCGCACGCCGTCAGGGAACGTCGTACCCCAGCGCCGCCTTGCGGATGCGGAACCACTGCTCGCGGCTCAGCGTCAGCTGCAGCGCCCCCAGCGCCGATTTAACCCGTTCAATTTTGCCCGAGCCGATAATCGGCAGCGGCGCGGACGGCAGGCGCATCACCCAGGCGTAGACCACCTGTTCAATCGTCTCGGCGCCGGTCTCCTGCGCCACGCGCTGCAGTTCGTCACGCAGCGGCTGGCACTCCGCGCCGCTGAACAACCGCCCGCCTCCCAGGCAGGACCAGGCCATCGGCCTGATGCGCAACTGCTGGCACTGATCGAGCGTACCGTCCAGCAGCGCCGGCTGGTGCAGCGGTGAAATCTCAACCTGATTGGTGACCAGTGAAAACGGCAGGCGGGACTGCAGCAGCGTAAACTGCGACGGGGTAAAGTTGGACACGCCGAAGTGGCGCACCTTGCCGCTTTTATGCAGCTCGACGAAGGCCTCGGCCACCTCGTCGGCCTCCATCAGCGGATCGGGGCGGTGAATCAGCAGCAGATCGAGATAATCGGTATGCAGCTTGTGCAGCGACTGCTCGGCGCTGCTGACGATATGGTCACGGTCGGTGATATAGTGGCCGATCGGGTTGCCCGGTTTGGCGGTGGTGGCGATGCCGCATTTACTGACCAGCTCCAGCCGCTGACGCAGCGCCGGCCGCAGCCGCAGCGCATCGCCGAACGCCTGCTCGCACGCATAGCCGCCATAGATATCCGCGTGATCGACGGTGGTGATCCCCAGTTCCAGGTGCTGCTCAATAAACCCCAGCAGCTGCTGCGGTGACATGTCCCACTCCATCAGCCGCCAGTAGCCGCAGACCATGCGGGAAAATTCCGGCCCCTGCGGCGCAATATGAATACGATGACCCATGTTCAGACCTCATAACGGTGTTTTCTCCAGCATACACAAGCCGGCGACGCAGGGAAACGCCGCGCGCGGCGGCCCGTGCGCAGGATCGGAAAATTCGTGGGAATGAGGCTTAGAACAGCGAAGGCTGGTCGGGATCGTGCTCTTCCGCCGCCTTATTGGCGCGCTGCAGGCGCAGCAGACGCTGGCGGCACAGGCGCAGCACCTCGCGCTTTTGCGCGTCGCTCATGTTCATCCAGCCGAAACGCTCCTCGCGGCTGCGCAGGCAGCCACGGCAGTATCCGCGCTCATCGGCCTGACAGATGCCGCGGCACGGGCTGGGAATGTCGAAGAACTCAAGTTGCTGCGGCACACCACCTCCTGACTCGTCCCTTAATTGAAGACGTCATCGCCGTTGATGGCAAGCGACTTTTCCGCCAGACGGCGAAAATAATCGCGTAAATAGCGCAGCGCCTGGCGGGTTTTCTCCGGCATGGCGCGCTCCAGCGTCAGCGCATGCAGCCGCAATGGCGTCGGCCGCCAGGCGGGCAGCAGCGCAATCAGCTCGCCGCGCCGCAGCTCATCGCCGATCTCATACAGCGGCTGGCCGGAGATGCCCAACCCCATCCGGGTAAAGGCGCGCATCACGTGCATGCTGTCGCTGACGATCTGCCCCTGCGCCTGCCGCAGTTTGAACACCTCCCCCGACGCATGATGCAGATCCAGCGGAAATCCGGCGTTATTACCGCTGATCCAGCGGTGATGCTGCAGCGCCTGCGGCGTTTCCGGCACGCCGTGCTGGCTCAGGTAGCGCGGCGCGGCGCACAGCACCATCGGCCATTCGCTCAGGGCGTGCGCGATCATCGAGGTGTCCGCCAGCTGCCGGTTGACCCGCAGCGAAATATCCACCCGCTGCTCAATCATGTCCACCACCCGGTCATCCGCCAGCACCCGCAGCGTCAGCTGCGGATGCGCCTGCAGCAGCGGCGCCAACGCCTCGGCCAGCGGCCCGCCGCCGATGCCGACGGTGGTGGCGATGCGCAGCTCCCCCACCAGCGTATCCCGCAGTTCCGCCAGCCGCTGCTGCGCCTGTTGCGCCTGCTGCAGCATGGCTTCACAGCCGGGGTAGAACGCCGCGCCGGCTTCGGTCAGCGCCAGCTTGCGCGTGGAGCGGTGCAGCAGCGGCACGCCGAGCGACTGCTCCAGCGTGCGCAGGTGCTGGCTGACCGCCGATGACGACATGCCCAGCCGCCGCGCGGCCGCCGCCAGTGAGCCTTCGGCCACCACCACGGCAAACACCGCCATTCGGTTGAGTTTATCCATCACTATAAAGTTTTACTTAATAAAGAAAGCACCAATATGGCACTAATCAAATCGGTTGTTAAGGTCTAGAGTAACCATATCGCGCCGGATATTCCGGCCCCTCGGTTGCCTTATCACTTATCAGGAGTCAGCAGATGAAAATTGCCATTATTGGAGCCACCGGTTTTGTTGGGCGTCGCGTCGTCGATGAGGCGCTGGCGCGCGGGCTGGACGTCACCGCCATCGCCCGGCAGAAAAAAGATTTGCCGGATAACCCGCGCCTGCATATCGCCCTGGGCGACGTGGCCGATACCGGCTGGCTGACCACCCAATTGCGCGGCCAGGATGCGGTGATCAGCGCCTTTAACCCCGGCTGGGGAGAAGAGAACCTGTATGACAAAACCGTGGCCGGCATGCAGCAGATCCTCCGCGCGGTAGACGCCGCCGGCGTGACGCGTTTTCTGGTGGTCGGCGGCGCCGGCAGCCTGCAGGTCGCGCCCGGCGTAGAGCTGGTCGATACGCCGGAATTCCCGGAAAACATCCGCCCCGGCGCCCGCGCGGTGCGCGACTTGCGCAACCAGCTGCTGCAGAACCACAGCCTGGACTGGACCTATCTCTCGCCGGCCGCCATGCTGGAGCCGGGGCAGCGTACCGGCCAGTTCCGCCTCGGCACCACCAGCCTGCTGATGAACGGCGATGCGCCGGCGCACATCTCGGTAGAGGATCTGGCGGTGGCGATCGTCGACGAAATTGAAAAGCCGCAGTTTATCCGGGCGCAGTTTACCGCCGCCTACTGATATCGCCGGCCCCGGCCGCCCTGCGCGGCCGGCGTGCCGCTAAGGTTATCTTAAGTTTCACCCGCTAAATTTCCCCGCATTATCTTCTACAGGATGACAATGCGGCAATGCGGTTACCTTCAAAATTCTCCTGCGGCAGTCTGGGCTTTATTCTCGCCTGTACGCTGTTTTTTACCCTGTTCCAAAACGCGCTGTTTTTGCATACGGCGTGGTCATATATCCGTTTCGGCAGTGTCAGCAGTCTGCTGTTCGCCGCCAGCATGCCGCTGGTGATCTTCTGCGCGCTGAACATCATTTTCAGCATACTGACCGTGCCCTATCTGCGTAAGCCGTTAATGATCCTGTTCCTGCTTGGCAGCGCCGCGGCCAACTACTTTATGTACAGCTACGATGTGGTGATCGACGGCGATATGATACAAAACGCCTTTGAAACCAACGCGCAGGAGGCCAGCGCGCTGCTGACGCCGCAGCTGGGGCTGTGGCTGCTGCTGCTGGGCGTGCTGCCCGCCGTCGCGGTGTACTTCGTCAACATTCGCCAGACCCGCCCGTGGTGGTACACGCTCGGCCTGCGCGCCGCCAATATCATGCTGTCGCTGGTGGTGATTCTGCTGATCGCCGCGCTCTTCTATAAAGACTACGCCTCGCTGATCCGCAACCACAAAAACGTAGTGAAAATGCTGACGCCGTCGAACTTCGTCGCCGGCACGATTAAGTTCACCGAACAGCGCTACTTCACCCGTAATCTGCCGCTGGTGAAAATCGGTGAGGACGCCCATAAGGGGCCGCTGATCCGCGCCGAGCAGAAAAAGACGCTGGTGATCCTGGTGGTCGGCGAGACCGCGCGGGCGGAAAACTTCTCACTGGGCGGCTACGAGCGGGACACCAACCCGCGGCTGCGGCAGGACAACGTGATCTATTTTAACCACGCCGCTTCCTGCGGTACCGAAACCGCGGTGTCGGTGCCCTGCATGTTTTCAAATATGACGCGCAGCGAGTATGACGCTACCCGCGCCGAGCATCAGGAAGGCCTGATGGACGTGCTGGCCCACGCCGGGGTCAATGTGCTGTGGCGCGATAACGATAACGGCTGCAAGGGCGCCTGCGACCGCATTCCCCACATCGATATGACCAAACTGCAACTGCCGCAGGATTGCGACGGCGACGTCTGTATGGACAACGTGCTGCTGTATCGTCTGAAGGACTATATTGACGGCCTGAAAGACGATGGCGTGATCGTGCTGCACCAGATGGGCAGCCACGGGCCGGCCTACTACCGCCGCAGCACATCTGCGTTCCGCCGCTTTACCCCGACCTGCGACAGCAACCAGATCCAGGACTGCAGCCACCAGCAGCTGGTCAATACCTATGACAATTCGCTGCTGTACACCGACGCCATGCTCGACAGCACCATCAAGCTGCTGCAGCAGTACAGCGGACGTTTTAATACTGCGCTGGTTTACCTGTCGGATCATGGCGAATCGCTGGGGGAAAACGGCATGTACCTGCACGGCACGCCGTACCTGTTCGCACCGAGCCAGCAGACCCACGTGCCGTTCCTGATGTGGATGTCGGCGGACTATCAGCGCAGCTTCGGCATCAACCGCCAGTGCCTGCAAAACCGGGCGCAGCAGGACGCCGTATCGCAGGATAACCTGTTCCACACCCTGCTCGGCATGCTGAACGTGCAGACTCGGGAGTACCAGCCGCAGCTGGATATTCTGCAGCGCTGCCGCAGCGACGGCGCTTAACTTCCCCGCGCCGCTGAGGCACAATACCCACCGTCACGGCCGGCGCCCGCAGCGCCGGTTTTTTTCTTTCCCTCTTGATCTAGACCAACTGGTCTATTATGCTCACCCTCATGACGACGAAACATACGCACGGCAACATCGATACACGTGAACACCTGCTCGCCACCGGCGAGTCGCTCAGTCTGCGCCTGGGGTTTACCGGCATGGGACTCAGCGAGCTGCTGGCCACCGCCGGGGTGCCGAAGGGCTCGTTTTATCACTACTTCCGCTCGAAGGAAGCCTTCGGCGAAGCGATGTTGCAGCGCTATTTCGCCAATTATGACGTCGCCATGCAGGCGCTGTTCAACGACAGCGGCAACGATGCCCGCCACCAGCTGCTGAGCTATTACGCGCAGGCCATCAGTTTCCACTGCCGCAGCGAATGCCATAACTCCTGCCTGGCGGTAAAACTGTCTGCCGAAGTCAGCGACCTG
This sequence comes from Serratia rubidaea, assembly GCF_016026735.1. Classification (NCBI taxonomy): domain Bacteria; kingdom Pseudomonadati; phylum Pseudomonadota; class Gammaproteobacteria; order Enterobacterales; family Yersiniaceae; genus Serratia; species Serratia rubidaea. The sequence goes on along the minus strand of NZ_CP065640.1, from coordinate 3,747,619 downwards.
TCGGAGCCGATGCGCCATGCACTGGAAACCGGCAGTGCGCAGGTGATCGGCCGTCTGCAGGACGCCATCGAGCGCGGCATTCGCGAGGGCTCGCTGGCGATAGCCATGAGCCCGGCGGCCACTGCCGAAACGCTGTACGCACTGTGGCTCGGCGCTTCACTGCGCGCCAAGATCCGCCGTTCGGTTGCGCCGCTGACCAGCGCGCTGGAAAGTATTGAACTGCTGCTGCGCCCGGCGCAGCTTTAAACCCGCCCCTGCGATGCGCCAAAAGGCGCCACAGGGGTTTTATTTAACGCGTTACTAGACGACCGGTCTATTCAATATAGGATGCGCTATGAAAGCTGAAAAATTGTTCACCCCGCTGAAGGTTGGCGCGACCACGTTGCCCAACCGTATCTTTATGGCGCCGCTGACGCGTCTGCGCAGTATTGAGCCGGGCGATATCCCCACCCCGCTGATGGCGGAGTATTATGCCCAGCGCGCCAGCGCCGGCCTGTTGATTACCGAAGCCACGCAGGTTTCCTTCCAGGCGAAGGGCTATGCCGGCGCGCCGGGGCTGCATACCCCGGAACAGATCGCCGCATGGAAGAAAATCACCCAGGCGGTGCATGAAAAGAACGGTCATATCGCCGTACAGCTGTGGCACGTCGGCCGTATCTCCCACACCAGCCTGCAGCCGGGCCAGCAGGCGCCGGTCGCCCCGTCCGCCATCAACGCCGACACCCGCACCACGGTGCGCGATGAAACCGGCGCCTGGGTGCGAGTGCCAACCTCCACGCCGCGTGCGCTGGAAACGACGGAGATCCCCGGCATCATCAATGACTTCCGCCAGGCAACCGCCAACGCGCGCGAAGCCGGCTTTGATTACATTGAGCTGCACGCCGCGCACGGCTACCTGCTGCACCAGTTTATGTCGCCGGCCTCCAACCAGCGCAGCGACCAGTATGGCGGCAGCATCGAAAACCGCACCCGCCTGACGCTGGAAGTGGTCGACGCCAGCATTGAGGAATGGGGCGCCGAGCACGTCGGCATCCGTATTTCCCCGCTCGGCCCGTTCAACGGCCTGGATAACGGTGAAGATCAGGAAGAAGCGGCGCTGTATCTGGTGGAAGAGCTGAACAAGCGCAATATCGCCTTCCTGCATATTTCCGAGCCGGACTGGGCCGGCGGCAAGCCTTACTCCGACGCGTTCCGCGATGCGGTGCGCGCGCGCTTCAGCGGCATTATCATCGGCGCCGGCGCCTATACGGCGGAAAAAGCCGAAGCGCTGATCGACAAAGGCTATATTGACGCCGTGGCCTTTGGCCGTAGCTATATCGCCAACCCGGATCTGGTTGAACGTCTGCAGCAGGATGCAGCACTTAACGAACCCCAGCCGGAGAGCTTCTACGGCGGCGGCGCACAGGGCTATACCGACTATCCGTTCCTGACGAAGTAACCCGCAACGCCTGCAACAAGGGCCGGCACGCTGCCGGCCTTTAGTTTTTTATCGATAATGGTGCACGCGATTTAGTGACAACGTCACAAGGGATACTCCCCCGCCGCGCCATTTGAATTCCCTTCTGCGACAACGCTATACTGAACGTCGTTTCAATAACTCGGCCGTTAACCACGGCAAACACCTGCTATTAGAGGAAATTATGCGCTTACTCCATACCATGCTCCGCGTCGGTGATCTGCAACGCTCTATCGACTTCTACACCAAGGTATTAGGCATGCGCTTGCTGCGTACCAGTGAGAACCCGGAATATAAATACTCGCTGGCCTTCGTCGGCTATACCGAAGAGAGCGACGGTGCGGTCATTGAGCTGACCTACAACTGGGGCGTCGACAGCTACGAGATGGGCAGCGCCTTCGGCCATCTGGCGCTGGGCGTCGACGACGTCGCCGCCACCTGCGACGCTATCCGTCAGGCCGGCGGCAACGTCACCCGCGAAGCCGGCCCGGTCAAAGGCGGCACCACGGTGATCGCTTTTGTGGAAGATCCGGACGGCTATAAAATCGAACTGATCGAGAATAAACACGCCGGCCACGGCCTCGGCAACTAAGTTTCCGTCGGGCGCATTCTGCGCCCGTTTTATTATCCGCCTGATAACCGCCTGCACGCCGCGGCAAAATTTGCCATAATGCGCGCTGCATTCGATGAAGATAAGAAACTGATGGCCGAGAAAAGTGATCTTAACGCCCTGAGTGGTCGTTTTCGTGGGTTTTATCCCGTAGTAATAGATGTAGAAACCGCCGGCTTTAACGCCCAGAGCGACGCGCTGCTGGAAATCGCCGCCGTAACGCTGAAAATGGATGAGGACGGCTGGCTGCAGCAGGATGAGACGCTGCATTTCCACGTTGAGCCGTTTGAAGGCGCAAACCTGCAGCCGGAAGCCCTGGCGTTCAACGGCATCGATCCGCACAACCCGCTGCGCGGCGCGGTCAGTGAATATGACGCGCTGCACGCCATTTTCAAAGCGGTGCGCAAAGGCCTGAAAGAGCAAGGCTGCAACCGGGCGATTATCGTGGCGCACAACGCCAACTTCGACCACAGCTTCCTGATGGCGGCGGCAGAACGCGCCGGCCTGAAGCGTAACCCGTTCCATCCGTTCGCCACCTTTGACACCGCCGCGCTCAGCGGGCTGGTGCTGGGGCAGACCGTGCTGGCCAAAGCCTGCATTGCCGCCGGCATGACCTTCGACAGCAGCCAGGCGCACTCCGCGCTGTATGATACCGAGCAGACCGCCCTGCTGTTCTGCGAGCTGGTCAACCGTTGGAAACGACTCGGCGGCTGGCCGCTGGCGCTTGACGCCGGCGACGACGAGTAACGCAAAAAAATGGGCGCTGCCGGTTTGTGCCGGCTGCGCCCACGTGCTTTACGTCAGAAACAGCGCCGTTACGACTGCTGATCTTCCTGCTTATACTTTGCCGCCGTCTCTTTGATCAGCGACTGCAGTTCGCCGCGCTGATACATTTCGATGATGATATCGCAGCCGCCGACCAGTTCGCCGTCAACCCACAGCTGCGGGAAAGTCGGCCAGTTGGCGTACTTCGGCAGCTCGGCGCGGATGTCCGGGTTCTGCAGAATATCTACGTAGGCAAAACGCTCGCCGCAGGCGGACAGCGCCTGCACGGCCTGGGCGGAGAAGCCGCAGTTCGGCAGCTTCGGCGAACCTTTCATGTACAGCAGAATCGGGTTTTCTGCGATTTGTTGCTGAATTCTTTCAATCGTCGTCATTATTGCTTCCTCAAGCCATCGGATGGCTACAACATGCGTTACACCGGGCTATTGTAGCGGCTGCGGCCGTTGCAAAAAAACGCCATCTTTTGCAAGGACATTCCGCCGGCCGCACCTGCGGCTCCGGCAACGCCCCTGCGCGCTAAACATGCCCGCAGAATAACATTTTTAATCCGACCATTTCACTAATATATTTTCAGCGCCGTCCGGCGACGGAATATTAACCAGCGCGGGCAAGGCGACGCTTTTTTCCTCGCTCGGCGATTAAATTTCAGTCAGGGGAAATGTTATTAACGTTTTCTCACAATATGGATTACGCTTTATTAAGTTCCGCGCTGTTTTATATCGCGGATTTGGGGAATACTGTGTTTAATTCAATCTCTGACTCGGGACCAAGGTTGGTAACGTCGACATGCGTCTAATTGTTACGCTTTTTGTGCTGCTGTTTACCCAGCTGTTCTTCAATCTGGCGCACGCTGCGCCACAGTCGCGCGTGGCCGCCGAACCGCGCAAAAGCCACGTCAGCGACGCGCGCCCGGACGAGCGCAGGAAAAAGAAAGCGCTGAAGAGCAATAAAAAAAGCCGCACCGCCGCGACGCCGAAAACCACCAAGGTTAAAACGGTTAAAAGCTCGACGATTAAAACCGCCAAGAAAACCACCCGCGTTAAATCCACGCGTAAAGCAACGCATCTGGCAAAAATTAAAGTTACCCCGCCGAAGAAAGGTTATAAAAAAGGCTACGGACGTCATCGCACTCACGGCCAGGCCACCAGCAAACTGCTGAGCGACGATAAACCGCTTAAACTGACCGCCGCGCATAAAAAACGCTACCAGCGGGCGAAGCAGACCGCGATGGCCAAGCTGATGAATCAGATGGGCAAGCCCTATCGCTGGGGCGGCGCCTCGCCGCGCACCGGTTTCGACTGCAGCGGGTTAATTTATTACGCCTATAAAGACGTGATGAAAATTAAAATGCCGCGTACGGCGAATGAAATGTATCACCTGCGCGATGCGGCGCCGATTAAGAAAAGCGAATTGGAAAAAGGCGATCTGGTATTCTTCCGCATTAACAACCGCGGCGCGGCCGATCACGTCGGCGTTTATCTCGGCGACGGCAAGTTTATTCAGTCGCCGCGCACCGGCAAGGATATCCGCATCAGCCAGCTGGATAATGACTACTGGCAGAATCACTACGTCGGCGCCCGCCGCGTGATGACGCCGAAAAACGTGCGTTAGTTCCCCCATGGCTGAGCCTGGCTCAGCCATTTATCCCCCGCCGGCGTCACTGTCGACGCTTTAAGCAGTTGAACGCTTAGCACGTTTTAAACCTTCCCTTCCCTTTGAAAGTCGTTAGAATTAATAACCTTAAAAAAAACATAACAACTCGATGCCCGGATATACCCGCAATAATTCGCGTGGCGGACAGCGGCAAGGGAAGGCATCCCGAAGGACTTACTGCGGGATGACTGAACGCAGCCAACGTCTCTGCAGCCTGAAGTATGACGGGTATAAGCAGCACGGTTTCGTCTGAGGGGTCACCCGCACCACCACATCCCGCAGGCGGCCATGGGCATCTGGCGCTATATCAATAAGGAGAAAGCAATGTCGTTTGAATTACCTGCATTACCGTACGCCAAAGACGCTCTCGAACCGCACATTTCCGCTGAAACGCTGGAATACCACTACGGCAAGCACCACAACACCTACGTGGTAAACCTGAACAACCTGGTGAAAGGCAGCGAGTTCGAAGGCAAAACCCTGGAAGAGATCGTGAAAACCTCTACCGGCGGCGTGTTCAACAACGCGGCGCAGGTGTGGAACCACACCTTCTACTGGCACTGCCTGTCGCCTCAGGGCGGCGGTGAACCTACCGGCGCGGTGGCTGACGCCATCAACCAGTCCTTCGGCTCTTTCGCCAAGTTCAAAGAAGAGTTCACCAAATCCGCCGTCGGCAACTTCGGCGCCGGCTGGACCTGGCTGGTGAAAAAGGCCGACGGCTCGCTGGCGATCGTCAACACCTCCAACGCGGCTACCCCGCTGACCGGTGACGACAAACCGCTGCTGACCGTGGACGTGTGGGAACACGCTTACTACATCGACTACCGCAATGCGCGTCCTAACTACCTGGAAAACTTCTGGGCGTTGGTTAACTGGGCATTCGTGGCGGAAAACCTGGCGTAATCGTCAGTTATCTGGCCAACAGAAAAGGCGCAGTGTTTACTGCGCCTTTTTATATTTCGCCGAACAATCAGTTCAGCGCAGCAATAAAACTAAAGGCAATAATCATCACCAGCGCGCAGGCGGTGGTGAACAGTGACAATTTTAACTCGGTTTCCATCAGAAACTCCCTTATCTGTTTCTCGACGCCAGCATAAAGCCCACAGTATTAATGGGTCAAATTATTTTCCCACAGTTCGCGGCAATCCCCAATTGATTTTGCGCAACGCCCGATAATGTTGCGGCAAAAAAAGGGCCAAGATTAAAATATTCGCCGCTTTCCCGACGGATAATGCTGATTTGCTCTTCCACTTTTGCGCAATATACGCCAAAATTCGCAGTTCACTGCTGCGTACCGGCCACGCGCCCCTCCGAACTAAGCAAGCGGCTTACGACTTCCAAACTAAAAACTACGTTTTCGAGATTTTGGAGCAGGATATACGCAGGCAAACGATTAACAACATACTTACATACTGCAAACATGTGAGTTCAGGAGTCATCTTTACATGGCAACGATTAAAGATGTGGCCAAACGCGCGGGCGTTTCCACCACCACCGTTTCCCACGTCATCAATAAGACCCGTTTCGTCGCCGAAGAGACCAAGGCGGCGGTCTGGGCAGCCATTAAAGATCTGCACTATTCGCCGAGCGCGGTTGCCCGCAGCCTGAAGGTCAACCACACCAAATCCATCGGCCTGCTGGCAACCTCCAGCGAAGCGCCCTACTTTGCTGAAGTGATTGAGGCGGTGGAAAACAGCTGCTACAGCAAAGGCTACACCCTGATTCTGTGCAACTCGCACAATAATCTGGACAAGCAGCGCGCCTATCTGGCGATGCTGGCGCAAAAACGCGTCGACGGCCTGCTGGTGATGTGTTCCGAATACCCCGATCAGCTGCTCGGCATGCTGGAAGACCACCGCAATATCCCAATGGTGGTGATGGACTGGGGCGTGGCGCGCAGTGACTTTACCGACACCATTATCGATAACGCCTTCGAAGGCGGCTATCTGGCGGGCCGCTATCTGATCGAACGCGGCCACCGCGAGATCGGCGCCATCCCCGGCCAGCTGTCGCGCAACACCGGCGGCGGCCGCCATCAGGGTTTCCTGAAGGCCCTGCAGGAAGCCAATATTGAGTTGCGCAACGAGTGGATCGTACAGGGCGACTTCGAACCGGAATCCGGCTATAAGGCGATGCACCAGATCCTGTCGCAAAAGCACCGCCCGACGGCGGTATTCTGCGGCGGCGATATTATGGCGATGGGCGCCATTTGCGCCGCGGACGAGCTGGGCCTGCGCGTACCGCAGGATATTTCAGTGATCGGTTATGACAACGTGCGCAACGCGCGCTACTTCACCCCGGCCCTGACCACGGTGCACCAGCCGAAAGAGCGTCTGGGTGAAATGGCCTTCACCATGCTGCTGGACCGTATTATCAGCAAGCGAGAGGAGTCGCAGGTGATCGAAGTGCATCCTAAACTGATCGAGCGGCGTTCCGTGGCCGACGGTCCCTTTATCGATTACCGCCGCTAAGCACGGCAGGCCGGCGCGTTTACGCCTCCGCCGGCCCCTGCTCCTCACTCAGCCACTCCTGATTCAAGGTTTCACTGTCCCCCAGATAATCCAGCAGCCAGGCGATGGCCGGCGACTGGTTAGGCTGCTGCCAGGTCAGGCAGCAGGCGCTGGGGGGAAACGGCTCCTGTAACTGCAGCACCGCCAGCTCACCACGCGCCACCAGCGGCAGCACCCGGTGCGCCGGCGCCATGCCGACGCATAAGCCGCCGCGCAGGCAATCCACCGCCGACACCCAGTCCGGCACCACCAGCCGACGCTGGTTATCCAGCGACCAGGTGACGCGTTTGGGCAGGCTGCGCGAGGTATCCTCCAGCAGCAGCGCCGGATAGGGGCGCAGCTGTTCATCGCTGAGCGCGCCGCTCAGCCCGGCCAGCGGATGCTCGGCGCTGACCACGCACAGCCAGTTCATAAAGCCCATATCGCGAAAGGCGAACCCGCCGCCGGTGGGCACCGCGCGCGTGGCGCCGATCGCCATTTCGGCGCGGCCGTCCACCAGCGCATCCCAGACGCCGTTAAACACCTCCGGCTGCAGCAGCAGTTCAACGTCCGGGAAGTGGCGATAAAAATCCAGCACCAGCTGCCGGCAGCGCTGCGGCTTTACGATCAGATCGACGGCGATCTTCACCTGGCCGCGCCAGCCGTTGGCGACCTGCTGACACTGACGCCGCGTGTCGAGCATTTTTTTGATAACAGCGCGCGATTCCTGTACAAACAGCGCGCCGGCCGGCGTCAGCGTCACGTCGCGATGGCGCCGCTCAAACAGCGGCACCGCCAGCCACTGCTCCAGCTGGCGCACGGTATAGCTGACCGCGGAAGGGACACGGTGCAGCTCCTGCGCCGCCGCGCTGAAACTGCCGGTACGCGCCACGGCGTCGACCACATCCAGAGAATATTCAGACCACATGCGTTTGCCTGCAAAATTTTTCAAACCAGTATGCAAATATTACCGTTTCACAACCAGAGATCCAGCCGGATACACTGCGCGGCGTGAAAACCTGCATCACAAATAACGACTGAGAACGACTATGCGAAACTTTGGATTTATGTGTTATCTGGCCGGCCTGAGTATGCTCGGCTTTCTGGCCACGGATATGTACCTGCCGGCCTTCGGCATGATGCAGCACGACCTGCAAATTTCTCCCGGCGCGATCAGCGCCAGCCTGAGTATCTTCCTGGCCGGCTTCGCCTTTGCGCAACTGCTGTGGGGCCCGCTGTCCGACCGGCTGGGGCGCAAACCGGTGCTGCTGATTGGCCTGGCGCTGTTCGGCCTCGGCTGTCTTGGCATGCTGTGGGCCACTAATGCGCTGCAGCTGTGGACGCTGCGCTTTATCCAGGCGGTCGGCGTCTGCGCCGCCGCGGTGACCTGGCAGGCCATCGTCATCGACCGCTATCCCGGCAGCCGCGCCAACCAGGTGTTCGCCACCATTATGCCGCTGGTCGCCCTCTCCCCGGCGCTGGCGCCGCTGGTCGGCGCCTGGCTGCTGAACCATCTGAGCTGGCGCGCCATTTTCGCCGTGCTGCTGGCGATCACGCTGCTGTTGCTGCTGCCGACGCTGCTGCTGCGTGACAAGCCGCGCCCGCGCGCCGACGAAGGCGCCGCACCCGGCATCGGTTTCCTGCAGCTGCTGAAGTCGCCGCTGTACAGCGGCAACGTGCTGGTATACGCCGCCTGCTCAGCCGGTTTCTTCGCCTGGCTGACCGGTTCGCCGTTTATTCTGGGCAGTATGGGCTACACTCCGAACGATATCGGCCTGAGTTACGTGCCGCAGACGCTGGCGTTTCTGCTCGGGGGGTTCGGCTGCCGCAGCGCATTAAGCCGTACGAACGGCAATACGCTGCTGCCGTGGCTGCTGGTGATGTACGCCGTCAGCATGGTGGCGCTGTATCTGGTTGCTACCCTGACCACGCCGACGCTGACCACGCTGCTGATCCCCTTCTGCCTGATGGCGCTGGTTAACGGCGCCACCTACCCGATCGTGGTGGCGAATGCGCTGACGCCGTTCCCGGAAAGCACCGGTAAAGCGGCGGCGCTGCAAAATACCCTGCAGCTGGGCCTGTGTTTCGTCGCCAGTATGCTGGTGTCCGCCTATATCGCGCAGCCGTTGCTGGCGACGGTAACGGTAATGGTTGCCACGGTCGTCCTGGCCGCCGCCGGCTATCTGCTGCAGCGCGGCAGCGGCGCACGCCCACAGGACGCCGAGCACCGTCAGCATGCTAACTCTGCGTCATAATTACCCATAATAATATTCACTTAAATGACATGTCTGCCGAGCACGATTTACGGTTGAGTAAGCGTCTCGGCAGGCCTATACTCAAAAAAGCGCTAAAAATAACATAGCAATTTCTCGTATTAACCCGTGGCGTTTCGTGGTCGCCAATGGCGTCACTTTTTTACTTTAATTGATGAGTTTACCCTGCCAGCCGGTACGGGCTTCTCTTTTGAATTTTCCTCTGTTCATGTCGGATATCGGACGCCGCGGTGCAATCTTCCGCAGGTATACGTATGTGCCTACCCAAATTGGCTAAGCTTTTTAGGTGGCCATAAGTCAGAAGAAAGGTGATGGAGAAACTAAATGAGTTCATCGTGTTTAGAAGATCTGAGCATCCAGGATAACCAATGGTATCGTATCGCCCATGAAATGCTCAGCATGGCCGATATAGAAATAAACGGCACCCGACCTTTCGATATTCAGGTAAAGAACCCCGAATTTTTTAAACGCGTGCTGCAGGAAGGCTCTCTCGGGCTGGGCGAAAGTTATATGGACGGCTGGTGGGAGTGCGAGCGGCTGGACTGTTTCTTTCAACGCGTGCTGACCGCCGGCCTGGAAAGAAAACTCCCCCACCATTTTAAAGACACGCTGCGCATTGCCGCCGCGCGCCTGACCAATCTGCAGTCCAAAAAACGCGCGTGGATCGTGGGGAAAGAGCATTACGATCTCGGCAACGATTTATTTACCCTGATGCTGGATCCTTATATGCAATATTCCTGCGGCTACTGGAAAAGCGCCGAGACGCTGGAACAGGCGCAGGAAAATAAATTGCGCATGATCTGCGACAAGCTGCAATTACAGCCGGGCATGCGCCTGCTGGATATTGGCTGCGGCTGGGGCGGGCTGTCGGCGTTTGCGGCCAAAAATTACGGCGTGTCGGTGGTGGGCGTCACCATTTCCGCCGAGCAGCAGAAACTGGCGCAGGCGCGCTGCGCCGGGCTGGACGTGGATATTCAGCTGCAGGATTACCGCGATCTGCATCAGCAGTTTGACCGCATCGTCTCGGTCGGCATGTTTGAACACGTCGGGCCGAAGAATTACCGCACCTATTTCGAGGTGGTTGAGCGCAATTTAAAACCCGACGGTTTATTCCTGCTGCATACCATCGGCTCAAACAGAACCGATATGAATGTCGATCCGTGGATCAATAAATATATCTTCCCTAACGGCTGCCTGCCCTCCGTGGCGCATATTGCCCAGACCAGCGAAGGCCGCTTCGTGATGGAAGACTGGCATAATTTCGGCGCCGACTACGATCGCACGCTGATGGCCTGGTATGAGCGCTTCCAACAGGCGTGGCCGCAGCTGGCCGAACGCTATTCCGAGCGCTTTGAGCGGATGTTCAGCTACTATCTTAACGCCTGCGCCGGCGCCTTCCGCTCGCGCGATATTCAGCTGTGGCAGGTGCTGTTCAGCCCGAAAGGCGTTGAAGGCGGCATCCGCGTCCCGCGCTGAGCGCCGCAAGCCAGCAGATGACCGGGCGACATCATGAAAAGCCGCAATTCATTGCGGCTTTTTGGTCGGTAACCGTCCCATTTTAGCGAACATGCTGCGTACGGCCGGCATAAAAAAATCCGTAACCCCTGCAGGTTACGGATAGTCTTCACAGCGCGGCGTCATCCTAACGCCCGGAGGTGATGATTCATTGTCCATCACCCCGTCCTGGCGCGGCCGCAGGTCATTGCGCCGCTATCAGCCGCAGTAGACGCGCGTGATTTTATCGTCCCGATCGCCGAGGAAGTTCAGGCGGGTCAGGTTGAAATCCATGGTGACCGCTGAATTATAAGGAATGGTGCGCACCTGACGGGCGTCGATCTGCACGCCGTCCAGTGAAGAGAGCGGTTTGCCCACGTAGTTTTGATATTGCGACGCGCCGCAGGTGTCATCCGCATCGACCGACGACGCCGTCGCGCCGTTTTCTGACGTACTGCTACAGGCAGCCAGCGTCATCAGCGCCGCCAACATCAACGTTTTCCGATAAAACTTCACGTTTAGCTCCTCTTTTTTTGCGTTCAACCCTGTCACGTCCGCTCAGGGGTTCGGCGTAGCCGCGCCTGGATTCTGCGCCAGCGCCGCTTCTCGGCTGGCCAGGACGCGCTCTACGGTATCCACCACCGCCTGCGTTTGCGGATCGATTTCAATATTCACCTTGTCGCCCAGGCGTTTTTTGCCCAGCGTCGTGCGCTCCAGCGTTTCCGGGATCAGATGCACGCAGAAGCGGTTGTTCACCACCTCGCCGATGGTCAGGCTGATGCCGTCAATACCGACAAAGCCCTTGTGCAATACATACTTCATCAGATCGGCACTCGGCATGCGCAGCCAGACCTGACGGTTGTTTTCCGAGGTAAAGATCTTGGCGATTTCTGCGGTGCAGATAATATGGCCGGACATCAGGTGGCCGCCGATCTCATCGTTGAACTTCGCCGCCCTTTCCACGTTGACCTTGTCGCCGACCGCCAGGCTGCCCAGATTGGTCAGGCGCAGGGTCTCTTTAATCAGGTCGAAGCTGACGCGGTTGCCGTCGACCGCCGTAACGGTCAGGCAGCAGCCGTTGTGCGCCACCGACGCCCCCAGCTCCAGGCCGGGCAGCAGCTCGTCGGGCATTTCAATCACGTGGGTACGGAAATTGGGTTTTTCTTCTACTGCAACCAGCGGCGCAATGCCTTGTACGATACCGGTAAACATGGATGCCTCTTTCTGAAAATTGATATACAGCGCTGGTAGGCAGTGTGCCCCAGATGGCGGAGAAAACCAAACCCGCAGCGGTAAAAAATCGCTGTCTGCGCACGAAATAGACCCACAACGGCGCCGTTAACGACTATTGTGCACTACACTGCGCCAGTGGCTTAAATAAGTCCGAACGGTTACAATACGCCGGTAATAATTCCGCGATTAAATTGCTGTCCATTCGCGACAGCCGTTCTTTCATTGCTTAATACTCAAAAAGGTGTATGCGTGCAGAAGTACTTTATTGAAGCGCGTAGTTTATTAGCCCTCGCTATTCCGGTAATTATCGCGCAAATCGCCCAGACGGCGATGGGCGTGGTGGATACCATTATGGCGGGTGCATACAGCGCCACGGATATGGCTGCGGTTGCAGTCGGCACATCTATCTGGCTACCGGCTATCCTGTTCGGCCACGGCCTGCTGTTGGCCTTAACGCCGGTGATCGCCCAGCTTAACGGCTCCGGCCGCCGCGAGCGCATCGCGCATCAGATAAGCCAGGGGTTCTGGCTGGCGAGCGGCGTCTCGCTGCTGATTATCGCCGTGCTGTACAACAGCAAATATATGATCGATATGATGCACAATGTCGATCCGCAACTGGCGGAAAAAGCCGTCGGCTATCTGCACGCCATTATGTGGGGCGCGCCGGGTTATTTATTCTTCCAGGTGATGCGCAACCAGTGTGAAGGATTATCAAAAACCAAGCCGGGGATGGTTATTGGTTTTATCGGTCTGCTGGTTAATATTCCCATTAACTATATTTTCATTTACGGCAAATTCGGCATGCCGGAACTGGGCGGCGTCGGCTGCGGCGTCGCCACCGCCAGCGTCTATTGGGTGATGTTCCTGCTGATGCGCGGCTACGTGCGCCGTGCGCCGTCGCAGCGCGACATCAAACCGGAGCGCGCCTGGTCGCCGGTCGACTGGGCCACGCTGCGCCGCCTGGTCGGCATCGGCCTGCCGGTCGCCCTGGCGCTGTTCTTTGAAGTGACGCTGTTCGCCGTGGTGGCGCTGCTGGTGTCGCCGCTCGGCATCGTCGCCGTCGCCGGCCACCAGATCGCGCTGAACTTCAGCTCGCTGATGTTCGTGCTGCCGCTGTCGCTCGGCGTCGGCTCCACCATCCGCGTCGGTCACCGGCTGGGAGAAGGCAACGTCGACGGCGCGCGCGTCGCCGCCTACAGCGCCATCGGCGTCGGCATCGCCATGGCCTGCTGCACCGCGCTGTTCACCGCCCTGCTGCGCGAGCCCATTGCCTTGCTGTATAACGACACGCCGGCGGTGGTCGCCATGGCCTCCCACCTGATGCTGCTGGCCGCGATCTACCAGATCTCGGACTCGATTCAGGTGATCGGCAGCGGCGTGCTGCGCGGCTATAAAGATACGCGTTCGATCTTCTTCATCACCTTTATCGCTTACTGGGTGCTGGGGCTGCCGAGCGGTTATCTGCTGGCGCTGACCGACTACATCGTGCCGGCGATGGGGCCGAGCGGTTTCTGGATCGGCTTTATTATCGGCCTGACCTTCGCCGCCATCATGATGGTGCTGCGCATGCGTTGGCTGCAGCGTCAGCCGGCGGCGCTGATTTTACAGCGCTCCACCCGCTGATTTTTCCGCCGGCCCCTCCCCGGGCCGGCCACTTCCCAGCCGCAATCTGCGGAAAAAACCGCCTCACTGCGCATAAGCGCAGCAGTCGCGCGAAATCGCGGATAAAATTACGTTTTTCCCCTTGCCAGCAGACAGCTTGCTCGTTAATATTCGTCCCCGCTGTCAGCCATGACAGACAGGAAAACGATGCGTCCGTAGCTCAGTTGGTTAGAGCACCACCTTGACATGGTGGGGGTCGGTGGTTCGAGTCCACTCGGACGCACCAAATTCCTACAGCAGTTCAGTGCGTCCGTAGCTCAGTTGGTTAGAGCACCACCTTGACATGGTGGGGGTCGGTGGTTCGAGTCCACTCGGACGCACCAAATTACTGCAGCAGTTCAATGCGTCCGTAGCTCAGTTGGTTAGAGCACCACCTTGACATGGTGGGGGTCGGTGGTTCGAGTCCACTCGGACGCACCAAATCATCTCTCCTGATTTGGCGCCCAGAATTTTTCCTTTTTTATCCCCTATTATCCGTTCCTTGATTTACAGCGTCTGACCTTATGTCGCCTCACGAGCCTATTTGGCGCCCGCCATGGCGAACGCCGCGTTGACTTATTTGGCCGGTTTAACCTCGGTCACCCAGGTGGGTAAGTCCCAGGTGCCTCCCAGCCGGATATAGCGACACATCCCCGTGGTGGCTTCTATGCTTTTGCGGAACGTCATGCCATCCCACACCCAATTAGCCATCCCCCAGCAGTCACCCAGACCACGTCCTTTCTGGCTCATGAAAATTTCCCCCTCATCATAGCCAGAACCTGATGAGGTGATGAGCTGCGGTTTGCCCTCGAGTTTACTGTCAACCACCCAATAGCCGTACCCTTCGTTATATGCCGCCCGCCAGCAGAGCGCGGAAATCAGCACGTGCGCGTCGTCCAGCGGCGTCAGCCCGATCGTTTCTGCGTGTTCTTCTTCCTCATCCTCTGTCGGCCGGATGCGCTCACAATCCTCATCTTCACCCAGGGTTGCCAGCAGTTTCGGTTTCAACACCGCCAACTCCGGAGCTGTCAGCTCCCGCTCCTGCGCCTTTTCCATCTGAACACGCTGAACGATCGGTGCGGGTATCGCGGCACGCACGCTGCCTTCCGGTTTATTACCGGTTTTGCTCAACGCGCCCGGCGTCCCGATACGTCCCTGCACGTCATCCATTTTCAGCAGCACGGCATAGGCCCCGTCGCCGGAGAGCACGAAAGACTCGCTTCCTCCTCTGAATTCCACCTTCCCGCTGCCTTTAATCGCCTGAATCAGACTGCGCGTCTGTTTTTCCGACAGCAGCCAGGTATCGTCGTCACCAGATCTAACGCTGCCGGCCTGCTGGTCGTTAATCCAGAGCGTCAATGCGTCAAACGATAAATTACCGTCAGACTCAATTTCCCCCAACCGGACTGCACCGGTAACAGCACTTCGCGCCCCGGCCTGGCGGATTAACAGCACGGAACCGCCCTTTCCCTCACCGGAACTGTACCCCGCCGCCCGGCAGGTCAGCGTGTTATCACAAACCACTTCCCAATCTTTGTGGCTGAATGACACGCCGCTGTTTGCCGCCAGCGCGGGCGCGCTGAGGATCATCATGCTCAATAACCCCGTGAAGGCGCTATTTTTCATTGTTCCATCTCTCCATAATGGGTCATTGCAGGTCGTCCGCGCTATACTTACGCCAGAACGCATCTCTCCCTGGCATATCTTCTTTTCATTAATCAAACCTTCTTGCCGTATCCTCGGCTATTTCCTGTCAACCGGGAAACGAAGCCCTATCATTATCGTTTTTATCCCTATAATCAACGAGGATTAAGGGTTGCTCGTCATTCGCAGGCTAACAGACAAAAACTGCATCGAGCAGGCAACACGCCTTATCCGACGGTGCAAAAACTTTGGCGCCGCCGCGCCGATCGGCTATCATCGGCGGCCTGATTGACCAAGAGGGTATTATGTTGAAATTTATTGCCGCATCGGCGTTTAGCACGCCCGATAATGGCCAGTCCCGCCGTGAGGGACAGCTGAGCGACGGCCGCGCCGCCGCGGAAGTCCGCTTTGACGCCGGCGCCTTCGGTCAGTTGCAAAAGCGTGATGGCGCCGTGCAAATCCGGGTGATCGACGGCGAATTCGAATTTACCGTCGGCAGCGATATTCTTCTGCTGCAGGCTGGTGAAAGCGTGACGGTTGCGGCGCAGGTGCCCAGCGGCTGTTTCTGCCTGGCCGCCGGCACGCTGCTGGAAATCAGCGCCTTAGGTTAACGAGCGCGACGTTTTATTTACACCGTGATAATTTGCGCAACAAACTCGCCGCACCAGCGCGCATTTGCGCCACATCTGCTCTCTTTTTGACTAAACCTGCGCCAGTCATCGGTTTTTTGTTTTGTTTCCCACCCTGATGGCCTTATAATGCGCGCGTCTTTCAGTTGAATGGTTTCAGCCCTTGATCTGTGAAAACGCAATAACAACAATCTTATTTTCCGCACGTTTTCGCCGTATCCCCGCACGCCGGCGCGGGCTGAATTTTTCCGCCCCATTTCAGCCGTGGTCACCTATTCTTAACTATGCTCTGCCCTATCAGGCTCGACTCAAATTCCATACCGACGGTCTGACCGCCGGCTTTATTCGCTTTATTATCCATCACAACTTGTAGAAAAAATCGTCATGAAAAAGACCAAAATTGTTTGTACTATCGGTCCCAAAACCGAATCGGAAGAAATGCTGACCCAGTTGCTGAACGCCGGCATGAACGTCATGCGCCTGAACTTCTCACACGGCGACTATGAAGAGCACGGCAACCGCATCAAAAACATGCGTGCGGTAATGGCCAAGACCGGCACCACCGCCGGCATCCTGCTGGACACCAAAGGCCCGGAAATCCGCACCATGAAGCTGGAAGGCGGTAAAGATGCGGCGCTGGTGGCCGGCCAGACCTTCACCTTCACCACCGATCAGAGCGTGATCGGCAACAGCGATCGCGTTGCCGTCACCTATCCTGGCTTCGCCGCCGACCTGAAAATCGGCAACACCGTGCTGGTTGACGATGGCCTGATCGGCATGGAAGTGACCGATATCAGCGAAAGCGAAGTGGTGTGCAAGGTGCTGAACAACGGCGACCTCGGCGAAAACAAAGGCGTTAACCTGCCGGGCGTGTCCATCCAGCTGCCGGCGCTGGCGGAAAAAGACAAGCGCGACCTGATCTTCGGCTGCGAGCAAGGCGTGGACTTCGTCGCCGCCTCCTTTATCCGCAAACGTTCCGACGTGCTGGAAATCCGTGAGCACCTGAAAGCCCACGGCGGCGAGCAGATTCAGATCATCTCCAAAATTGAAAACCAGGAAGGCCTGAACAACTTCGACGAAATCCTCGAAGCTTCTGACGGCATCATGGTAGCGCGCGGCGATCTGGGCGTGGAAATCCCGGTGGAAGAAGTGATCTTCGCGCAGAAGATGATGATTGAAAAATGTAATCGCGCACGCAAAGTGGTCATCACCGCCACCCAGATGCTCGACTCGATGATCAAGAACCCGCGCCCTACCCGCGCGGAAGCCGGCGACGTCGCCAACGCCATTCTGGACGGCACCGACGCGGTTATGCTGTCCGGCGAGAGCGCCAAGGGCAAATACCCGCTGGAAGCGGTCAGCATCATGGCGACCATCTGCGAGCGCACCGATAAAGTGATGCCGAGCCGCATCGACAGCCTGAACGACACCCGCAAACTGCGCATCACCGAAGCGGTATGCCGCGGCGCGGTGGAAACCGCCGAGAAACTGGCGGCGCCGCTGATCGTCGTTGCCACCAGCGGCGGCAAGTCGGCCAAATCCGTGCGTAAATACTTCCCGGACGCCAACATCCTGGCGCTGACCACCAACGAAGTCACCTGCCACCAGCTGGCGCTGAGCAAGGGCGTGATCCCGCAGATGGTCAAAGAGATCGCCTCTACCGACGACTTCTACCGCATTGGTAAAGAAGCGGCGCTGGCCAGCGGCCTGGCGCAAAAAGGCGACATCGTGGTGATGGTTTCCGGCGCGCTGGTGCCGAGCGGCACCACCAATACCGCTTCCGTTCACGTGCTGTAATTTAAAAAGTGACAGAAATCTGCTGGACAAAACGCCGCTCTGCGGCGTTTTTTTTTACCTGAGTAAACGATATTTCCGAAAACGCAATAGCCGACGCGTCATTATTAAGGCAATAATGAATAGGAGCAGTCTGATGGAATCCGGCTGTTTTGCTTCACTTTTTTAACTATTGTGTAAAACAAGATGCAAGTTTGAGCGAACGATCAAAATAAAGCCCTCCAACGCAAAAAATTTATTCTCTTTCGAAAAAAGTTTGTGTAATACTTGTAACGCTACATGGAGATTAACTCAATCTAGAGGGTGTTATAATGAATCGTACTAAACTGGTACTGGGCGCTGTAATCCTGGGTTCTACTCTGCTGGCTGGTTGCTCTAGCAACGCTAAAATCGATCAACTGTCTTCTGACGTTCAGACTCTGAACGCTAAAGTTGATCAACTGAGCAACGACGTGAACTCTATCCGTTCCGACGTTCAAGCAGCTAAAGACGACGCAGCACGTGCTAACCAGCGTCTGGACAACCAAGCTCATTCTTACAAAAAGTAAGAGAGTTTCGGTAACTGAAAACGGCGCGCTCTGTGCGCCGTTTTTTTATGCCTGTCGTTCCCGCTTCGCCCGCCCTTTCCTGACATCCCCAGCCAATGAGATAAAAAAAAGCCCAGCGCCTGGCTGAGCTTTACCGTTTACGCGCGCTGTACGCTACTGTGCCTGGCTGATCGGCGCCGCCTGTGTCTCGGCCTGCTTACTGCCGCCAAACAGCTGTACCGACGGCAGAGGGACGTCTGCGGGGTTCTGCCCGACGCTCACCAGCACCGGCATGCCGGAGCGGCGCGTCATCGCGCTGTCAAACACCGACTTGTCCGTTTCTGCGCTATCGACGAATTTCTGCTGCGACTTGGACAGCGTAATCGGCATGGTCTGCGGATCGTCGCTTTCCACTTTCGACAGCGGCTGATGCACTTCCGCATAGCGCTTACCGTCCGGCTCCACCGATACCTTCACCGGCTCGTTGATAATCTGCACGCGGGTGCCCCTCGGCACGCTGTTGAACAGCGCTTCGATATCGTCAGGGCGCAGGCGGATACAGCCGGAGCTAACGCGCATGCCGATGCCGAAGTTGGCGTTGGTGCCGTGGATCAGATATTCCCCGTGTCCCATCGCCAGGCGCATGGCGAACAGCCCCATCGGGTTATTCGGCCCGGCCGGCACCACCGCCGGCAGCGTCTCACCCTTCGCCGCGTAGCGCTTGCGAATATTGGCGGTCGGCGTCCAGGTCGGGTTCGGGATCTTCTGGCTGACCGAGGTGACCTTCAGCGGCGTATGCATGCCGGTCTGGCCGATGCCGATCGGGTAGACAATCACCTTATCTTCCCCTTTCGGGTAGTAATACAGCCGCAGCTCCGCCAGGTTGACCACAATGCCTTCACGCTTGGTGTCCGGCAGCAGCATCTGCGTCGGAATGGTCAGCACCTTGCCCGGCTTGGGCAGGTAAGGATCGGTGCCGGGGTTGGCCTCCAGCATCCCCAGCAGGCCAATCTGGTATTTGGCGGCGATCGCCTCCAGCGAGAGACCCTCATTCGGTACGGTGTAGGTGGTATTTTCGCCAATCAGGCGGCTATTCGCCGGCGGCAACGGATATTCGGTCGCGTTAGCCGCCTGACTGCCGGCTAACACGGAGGCGAATAGTACGCCCATCAATGTCAACGCACGTTTCATACTCTTCCCTATTTTTCAGTACGGTTCGGCCACAAGGCTAACTGCCGCCGGTTTACGGGTAAATCAGACATTCACCTGTTTAATACTAGCAACGTTGGGTGTAAAGGCAATAAGTCGCCTAAAAATCAAGGTGTTATAACCTAACTCCAGGCAGGATTTGTCAAGATAACGTCAACAACTAAGCATTTGAAAAAACGTTGATTTGCGATGGACGGGGCTATTTGGCGGCGTTTTGTAAAGGCTCATTGACATAATCAATGAGCCGGTACGACGGGCGGGAAAAGTATTACAGCTGCGCGGCTTTTTGCCGGATGGCGCGGATCATCGCCTCCAGCCCCTGCGAACGCGACGGCGTCAGATGCTGGCTGAGCGCCAGATCGGCAAAGAAAGGACGTACGTCCAGCTCGACGATCTGCTGCGGCGTCAGGTCGCGGTAGACAATAAACACCACCGTCAGCAGGCCTTTGACAATCGCGGCGTCGCTGTCGCCGCTGAACTCGACCTGGCCCTGCGCGTTTTTGCGCATCAGGATCCACACCTGGCTCTGGCAACCCGAAATCAGGTTCTCCGGACGGTGCGCCTCCTCCGCCAGCGGCGGCAGGCGGCCGCCCAGCTCGATCACATACAGGTATTTCTCTTCCCAATTCAGGCAGCGTGAAAAATTACGCGCCAGTTTATCTTTATCCGGCAAGTTGGCCATCAGGCTTCCTATCGTTGTTCCGCCGCCGGGCGCTTAGCCCAGCAGCCGCTGAATTCGCTGCAGACCGGCCACCAGCCGATCCACTTCCTCGCGGGTATTGTACATCGCCAGCGAAGCGCGGCACATGCTCGGCACCTGATAAAACGCCATCAGCGGCATGGCGCAGTGGTGACCGGTGCGAATAGCGATGCCGTACTGGTCCAGGAAACTGCCGACGTCATAGGCGTGGTGCTCCCCCAGGTTGAAGGCGATCACCCCGGCGCGCTGCGCCGGCCCGTAGGCGCGCAGCTGCGGCACCTGCTGCAGCGCCTCCTGCGCATACTGCATCAGCGCCTGCTCATACTGCTGAATCTGCGCCAGCCCCAGCTGCGATACGTAGCTCAGCGCCGCGCCCAGCCCCATAATGCCGGCGGTATTGGGCGAGCCGGCCTCAAAGCGCCACGGCGCCTCGGCATAGGTGGTGCCCTGCGTCAGGCTGACCTGCTGGATCATCGAACCGCCGCCTTCCCACGGCGGCATCTGCTGCAGCAGATCGGCCTTGCCGTACAGAATGCCGATGCCCGACGGGCCGTACAGCTTATGGCCGGAGAATACGTAAAAATCGCAGTCCAGCGCCTGTACGTCCACCTGCTGATGCATCACCGCCTGCGCGCCGTCCACCAGCACTTTCACCCCGGCGGCGTGCGCCCGGGCGATAATGTCGTGCAGCGGGTTGACGGTGCCCAGCACGTTGGAGACCTGGGTAATCGCCAGCAGCCGGGTGCTGTCGTCGATCAGGCCGGGCAGATCGGCCAAATCCAGCGTACCGTCCGGCTGCAGCGGCCAGACGCGCAGCGTCACGCCGCGCGCCTGCGCCAGCATCTGCCACGGCACGATATTGGCGTGGTGCTCCATCTCGGTGATGATGATGCTGTCGCCCGGCTGCAGCAGGCTGCCGTAGCTGTTGGCCACCAGGTTGATGCCCTCGGTGGTGCCTTTGACGAACACAATCTCTTCCGCCGACGCGGCATTGATAAAGCGCGCCGCCTGTTCACGCACCGCCTCCATCTGCTGCGTCGCCTCGGCGCTCAGGCTGTGAATGCCGCGGTGCACCGCGGCGTAACCATGGCGGTAGAACGCCATTTCGCGCTCAATCACCGCCTGCGGCTTTTGCGCGCTGGCGGCGCTGTCGAGGTACGCCAGCGGCTGACCGTTGACCTCACGCGCCAACAGCGGAAAGTCCCGGCGCACCTGTTCAATCGGAAAACTCATACGGCCTCCCGCGGCAGGCGCTGTGCAATATGCGCCAACACCCGCTCGCGAATCACATCATTGCCGATGCCTTCGGTCAGTTCGGCGGCAAAGGCGAAGATAATCATCTGCTGCGCATCATGCTTGGCGATGCCGCGCGACTGCAGATAGAACAGCTGCTCTTCGTCGATGCGGCCCACGGTGGCGCCGTGGCTGCACTTGACGTCGTCGGCGTAAATCTCCAGCTGCGGCTTGGTGTCCACCTCCGCCACCTTGCCCAGCAGCAGGTTGTGGTTGGTCATCTGGCCGTCGGTCTTGATGGCGTGCTGCGCCACCTTGATCATGCCGTTAAACACCGCCCTGGCGCGGTCGCTGACCACGGTTTTATGCAGCTGACGGCTCTCACAATAGCCTTTGTTATGCTCCAGATAGCTGCGGGTATCGCAGATCTCTTTCCCCACCGGCAGCACCAGGCTGTTGAGCTGCAGATTGGCGCCTTCGCCGTTCAGCTGCGCGCTGGTGTTGTGCCGCGTCAGGCCGGCGCCCAGCAGGAAGCTGTCGCTTTTCACCCGCGCGTCGCGGCCAATCTTCAGGTCGTTATGGGCAAAGTGGTAGCTCGGCTGATTCTCAAACGCCAGCTTGCAGTGGTGCAGTTGGGCATTGTCGCCCACCGTCGCGGTCAGGCGCGCGCCGGTAAAGTGCGCGTGCTCATTCAGACTGACGTAATGTTCGATCACCTCCGCCTGCGCGCCGGCCGCCACCTCCAGGTGGTGGCGATGGTGCACGCTGTTGATCTCGCCGGCGCCGCTGCGCCCGCTGCTGATATGCAGCAGATAGAGCGGACGGGCGGCCACTTTGCCGGCCGGCAGGCGAATCAGGCTGCTTTCCGGCGCCAGGCTCTCGGTCAGGTGCAGGAAGATCTCCGGCTGAATCGGCTCCGGCAGCTGATACCCGGTCAGTTCCAGCTGGTAGTCGCCGAGATCGGCGTCGCTCAGATCCGCCTGATAGCGGCCGTCGACAAACACCAGCCGGTAGGCGTCGAGGGGCAGCGCCAGCTCGGCGCAGCGCTCGGCGCTCACCGCCGCCGGCTGCGGCGCATGGAACTGCTGCTCCAGCAGGCCGTCCAGCGGCGTATATTTCCAGTTTTCATGTTTGCGCGTCGGCCAGCCCAGCCGCAGCGCCTGCTGCCAGTTGGTCAGGGCATGCGGGGAGTGCTCACCGCCCTGCGCCTCAAACAGGCTGTAGAGCTGTTGCAGCGCGCGTGAATTATTGTTGGTCGGCAAGCCAGCCATAGCCCTGCTCCTCCAACTGTTTCACCAGAGAGAAATCACCGGATTTCACGATGCGCCCCTGGGAAAGTACGTGGACGTAATCCGGTTTGATGTAATCCAGAATACGCTGATAGTGGGTGACGATAATAAAGGCGCGCTTGCCGTCGCGCAGCGAGTTCACGCCGTTGGCGACGATTTTCAGCGCGTCGATGTCCAGCCCGGAATCGGTCTCATCCAGAATGCACAAATCCGGCTCCAGCGCGGCCATCTGCAGAATATCGTTACGCTTCTTCTCACCGCCGGAGAAACCGACGTTCACCGAGCGGCTCAGCAGGTCGGCCGGCATATCCAGCAGCGCGATCTTCTCTTCGATAAAATCGGCGAAGTCGAAACGGTCCAGCGCCTCCAGGCCGCGGTATTTGCGCACCGCATTGACCGAGGTCTGCAAAAAGAAATGGTTGCTGACGCCGGGGATCTCCACCGGGTATTGGAAGGCGAGAAAGACCCCTTCGCCGGCGCGATCTTCCGGATCCAGCTCCAGCAGGTCCTTGCCCTTAAAGGTGACGCTGCCGCCGCTGACCTCATACTCTTCACGCCCGGCCAGCGTCGCGGACAAGGTGCTCTTGCCGGAGCCGTTCGGCCCCATGATGGCATGCACTTCGCCCGGTTTAATCTCCAGACTCAGTCCTTTCAGGATCTCATTGTCTTCCGCGCTGACGCGTAAATCTTTAATACTTAACATGCTGTATCCTCAGGTGGCGTTGTCACGCCCAAAATCTTGTCGCTGCCGCCAAACCGGCAGGGTTAACCGACGCTGTGCTCCAGGCTGATGGCCAGCAGCTTTTGCGCTTCCACCGCGAATTCCAGCGGCAGTTCGGAGAAAACGTCCTTACAGAAACCGTTGACGATCATCGAGATGGCGTCATCTTCGCTGATACCGCGCTGCAGGCAGTAGAACAGCTGGTCATCACCGATTTTCGAGGTGGTGGCTTCGTGCTCCAGCTGCGCGCTGTTGTTGCGCGCCTCGACGTACGGGAAGGTGTGCGCCCCGCTGTCCGGGCCGATCAGCATCGAATCGCACTGGGTGAAGTTACGCGCGTTTTCCGCCCCCGGCAGGATTTTCACCAGTCCGCGGTAGGTATTCTGGCTGTGGCCGGCGGAGATGCCCTTGGCAATAATGGTCGATTTGGTGTTTTTGCCGATATGGATCATCTTGGTGCCGGTATCCGCCTGCTGATGGCCGCTGGTCAGCGCCACCGAGAAGAATTCGCCGATCGAATTGTCCCCCTGCAGGATGACGCTGGGGTATTTCCAGGTAATGGCCGAACCGGTTTCCGACTGGGTCCAGGACATTTTGGAATTAGCGCCTTCACACAGCGCGCGCTTGGTGACGAAGTTCAGGATGCCGCCTTTGCTTTCGCCGCCGGCGAACCAGTTCTGCACCGTCGAGTACTTCACCTCGGCGTCTTTATGCAGGATCACCTCCACCACCGCCGCGTGCAGCTGGTAGCTGTCGCGCACCGGCGCGGAGCAGCCCTCGATATAGCTGACGTAGCTGCCCTCATCGGCAATCAGAATGGTGCGTTCAAACTGGCCGGTTTTCGCCGCGTTGATGCGGAAATAGGTGGACAGCTCCATCGGGCAGCGCACGCCTTTCGGCACATAGACGAAGGTGCCGTCGGAGGCCACCGCGGCGTTCAGCGCCGCATAGAAGTTATCGTTAGACGGCACCACCCGGCCGAGGTACTGACGCACCAGCTCCGGATGTTCCTGAATCGCTTCGCCGAACGAGCAGAAGATCACCCCGCTCTCCGCCAGTTTCTCCCGGTAGGTGGTGGCGACGGACACCGAGTCGAAAATGGCGTCCACCGCCACTTCACTGCCCTCGCGCACCGGCACGCCCAGCTGTTCGAACGCCTGCTCCACTTCGCTGGTCAGGTAGCCGTTGTCGTTCAGCGCGGCGCCCGCCTGCTGCTCGGCCCCCGGCTGGGAGCCGCAGGCGTCGTCGCAGCTGCCGCAGGACGGCGCCGAGTAATAGCTGTAATCCTGATAGTTCAGTTTGTCGTAGTTGGCCTTCAGCCAGTGCGGCTCTTCCATCTGCAGCCAGGCGCGGTAGGCCTCGAGGCGGAACTCCAGCATCCACGCCGGTTCGTTGCGCTTGGCCGAAATCGCCCGCACCACCTCTTCGTTAATGCCTTTGGCAAGCTCATCGGTCTGCAGCTGGGTAAAGAAGCCTTCCTTATAGCGTCCCTCGCTGACCCAGGCCTGCACGTTATCAGGAACTTCTACATTTACATTGCTTCGTGTCATGGCGATCACATCACTCAAACGCCAAAGCTCTCGCCGCACCCGCAGGCGTGCTGAGCTTTGGGGTTATTGAACTTAAATATCTGATTCAGCCCTTCGCGGACGAAATCCACCGTGGTGCCGTCGATAAACGGCATCGCTTTAAGCGGCACGTACAGTCTGGCGCCGTCGCGCTCAAACAGCAGATCGTCGTCGGCCGGCTCGCGGGTCAGATCCAGCACGTAGCCGAAGCCGGCGCAGCCGGACTGTTTTACGCTCAGCTGCAGCCCTTTAACCTGCGGGTCCTGCTGCATCAGCTTGATAATTTGCTGCACGGCGCTGTCGCTGAGCGAAATGCCCTGCCAGGTCTGCTCGTCCAGCGAAAAAGTGCCAACATTTTCTGTTTGCATATGACCTACCTCTTACTGGTCTCTGACGAGACGCATCATCCTCTTCCCGTCGTGTTACACGCGACGCGCGCACGCTGCGCGGGATATCTGCCAGCCATGTTAGTGATAATGATTATCACTTCAACCGTTGGTTTTGCAGGGGTATCGCCCCAGCGCACCAATTTTCCCTCTTCCGGCCGGCAAGCTACGCGGACACCTGCCGCCACCACGGCCGACCTTCGGCGCAAGCTCATCGCTAATCAACTGAATAA
This sequence comes from Serratia rubidaea, assembly GCF_016026735.1. NCBI lineage: Bacteria > Pseudomonadati > Pseudomonadota > Gammaproteobacteria > Enterobacterales > Yersiniaceae > Serratia > Serratia rubidaea. The sequence goes on along the minus strand of NZ_CP065640.1, from coordinate 3,722,054 downwards.
CATAAACTTTATTTACCCCTACGCCGCCTGACGCGCTGTCCCGTTTTGCTGCCGTGCGCGTCCTGGGACGCTGCCTTAAACATTCATAGAAAATACCTATTTCTGCGTGCTGTCTGGTTTAAAAATGCCCTCGCACGCCAAAACGCCACCGGCATCACGCCGGCGGTAAATTTCCCTTACAGGTTAAAGTTTAGTCGCTCACGGACAAATGGATCGTCGTGCCCTGAGTGCCGGCGCAGGAAAAAAATTTATCACGGATGATTGATCGCCGCCGCGGCTGCAAATATGATAATGATTATCATTTACTTTATCAGGCGTAGGCGAATGAATATCTCGATGAATGCATGGCTGCTGGGCAAGATTGATGACTACAAATTCAGTATCCGCGACGCCACGGTGGATTTCTATATGGCGGAAGCAGCGCTCAAGCGGCCGACGTGCAACGTCGACCACCTGAAGCGTTATAACAGCGTCTGTCTGAATATGGCCAATCTGTGTCTGGAAAACGGCGATGACGACAGCTACCTGCACGCCCTCAGCAAGCTGCATAACCGGCTGATCGTCGAGATCAACAACCCGCAGCGCTGTCAGCTGTTTCGGGTGCAGAGCTACCATTTTGCGCGCCATACCCTGACGCTGATCTGTCAGAAATACGCGATGGAGGGAACCTGGGAAAAGGCCAACGCCTATCAGAAGGACTTCGTCAAACGCGTGCCCTTTCAGCTGTAAGGGCGCGGCATAAGGCCCGGCGCTGACGCCGGGCCGTGACGTGTTATTCAATCACCGCCGTAGTCAGGCGGGAGATACAGCACAGCTTGTCGCGCTTGTCGAAAATCTCGATCTGCCAGACCTGATTGCGCCGCCCGGCGTGCAGCGCGCGGCAGACGCCGCGCACCCGGCCGTCGAACGCCGGCCGCAGGTGGTTGGCGTTGATCTCCACCCCTACCACCTGCTGGTCGCCGGTGGTGCACAGGTAGCCGGCCATCGAACCCAGCGACTCCGCCAGCACCACCGACGCGCCGCCGTGCAGCAGGCCGAACGGCTGCGTGGTGCGCGGGTCCACCGGCATGGTGGCTTCCAGAAAATCATCGCCGATGTGGGTAAATTCAATCCCCACATGGCCCACCATGCAGCCCTCACCGGAACGGTTTAACTGTTCCAGCGTTGTCTCTCGTTTCCACAGCTTCACGCAATCATCTCCAGCAGCGCCTGTAATGGATGCCGCACGCCGTTGCCCTCAATCCGTTTGACCTGGCTGCGGCAGGAATAGCCGGTAGCCAGGCAACGTTGACGCGGCAACCGCTGCAGCGCCTGGTGCCATGATAACTCATAAATCCCGAGCGAATTTTGCAGGTTCTTGCTTTCATGGCCGTAGGTGCCGGCCATGCCGCAACAGCCCACGCTGACGTTTTCCAATTTGGCGCCGAAGCGGGCGAAGATCGACGCCCACTGCTGGCTGCTGGCCGGCAGCGCGGTAGTCTCGGTGCAGTGGCCGAACAGATACCAGGCTTCGCCGGTCGCCGGCTGCTCGGCCCGCTCCGCCAGCAGCGTCTGCAGCCATTCATGCACCAGCTGTACGCGGAAGTCGCCGCGCGACTCGCCGAGGATCTCCTGGTACTCATCGCGGTAACACAGCACCAGCGCCGGATCGACCCCGACCAGCGGCATGCCCAGCCGGGCGACGCGGTTGAGGAAATCGGCGGTCTTGCGCGCCGTTTTGGCGAAGCGCGTCAGGAAGCCTTTCACGTGCTGCGCCTTGCCGTTCGGCGAGAACGGCAGCAGCACCGGCCGATAGCCGAGTTTTTCCACCAGCCGGACAAAATCCGCCACCACCACGGCGTCGTAATAGCTGGTGAACGGATCCTGCACGATCAGCACATACTGGTCGCGCGCGGCATGCGGCAGCGCCTCCAGCTGTTCAAGCGTCATATTGATCGCCTGATGGCCGGACAGCTGCTGGCGCAGCGTCGGGCTGGACAGCAGCGGCACATCGACCATACCGATGGCGTTACGATTGAGATCGCGCAGCCACGGCTGCTTCAGGAAGAAGTTGAACACCTTCGGCGCCTTGGCCATCAGCGGCGCATAGCTCTCCACGCCGGCCACCACGTAGTCGCTGGCGGGGCGCAGATAGCGCGTGTGGTACAGCTGCAGAAAGCGCGAACGGAACCCCGGTACATCGATTTTGATCGGGCACTGGGTGGAGCAGGCTTTACAGGCCAGGCAGCCGGACATCGCCGCTTTCACCTCGTGCGAGAAGTCATACTCGCCCTTACCGGCGTACCAGCTGTTGCGCGTTTTTTCGATCAGGTTGCGGAAGCTCATGCGCTGCTGCGGCAGCTGCTGCTCCAGCTGTACCGGATCGACGCCCTGCTCGCTCAGCAGGCGCAGCCATTCGCGCACCAGCGCGGCGCGCCCCTTCGGCGAATGAATGCGGCTGCCGGTAATTTTCATCGACGGGCACATCGGACTGCGCGCGTCAAAGTTAAAGCACAGGCCGTTGCCGTTGCACTCCATGGCGCCGCGGAAGGAGCTGCGCACGGCGATCGGAATGCGGCGATCCAGCGTGCCGCGTTTTACCGCGTCTACCTTCATCATCGGCGCATCGACGCCGAGCGGCGGGCAGATTTTGCCGGGGTTCAGGCGGTTGTCCGGATCGAACGCCGCCTTGATGCGGCGCAGCTCTTCATACAGCGCCTCGCCGAAGAACGCCGGGCTGTATTCGGCGCGGAAGCCCTTGCCGTGCTCGCCCCACAGCAGACCGCCGTACTTGGCGGTGAGCGCCACCACCTCGTCGGAGATCTGCTTCATCAGCATCTCCTGCTGCGGGTCGCACATATCCAGCGCCGGCCGTACGTGCAGCACCCCGGCGTCAACGTGGCCGAACATGCCGTAGCTGAGGCCGTGGCCGTCAAGCAGCTGGCGGAATTCGGCGATATAGTCCGCCAGATGCTGCGGCGGCACGCAGGTGTCTTCCGCAAACGGAATCGGTTTGGCCTGCCCTTTGGCGTTGCCCAGCAGCCCGACCGCCTTTTTGCGCATGCCGTAGATCCGCTCGATGCCGGCCAGATCGCCGCACACCTGGTAGCCGATCACGCCGGCCTGCCGCTCCGCCATCAGCGCGTCCAGCCGCTGACACAGCGAGTCCAGCTGCTGTTCAATCAGCGCTTCGTCATCGCCGGCGAACTCGACGATATTCAACCCCAGCATCTCTTGATCCGGCACGTCGGCGATCAGCTCGCTGACCGAGTGCCAGACAATATCTTCCCGCGCCAGGTTCAGCACCTTGGAGTCGATGGTCTCCACCGACAGCGCCTTGGCCTCCACCATAAACGGTGCGTTGCGCAGCGCCGAGTCGAACGAATCGTATTTGACGTTCACCAGCCGGCGTACTTTAGGCAGCGGCGTAATATCCAGCCGCGCTTCGGTGATAAACGCCAGCGTGCCTTCGGCACCGGTCAGAATGCGCGTCAGATCGAAGGTCTGCAGATCGTCGCTCAGCACGTGGCGCAGGTCATAGCCGGTCAGAAAACGGTTGAGCCGGGGGAATTTCTCCAGGACCAGCGCGCGCTGGTCGCGGCAGCGGTTCAGCACGGTGTGGTAGATGCGCCCTTCGGCGGTTTGTTCCTGAGCAATCGTTTCCGCCAGCGTCGTCGGCATAGCGCGGGTGTCGATCATATCGCCGCCCAACAGCACCGCACGCAGGCCCAGAACGTGGTCGGAGGTTTTACCGTACACCAGCGAGCCCTGCCCGGAGGCGTCGGTATTGATCATGCCGCCCAGCGTGGCGCGGTTACTGGTGGAGAGTTCCGGTGAGAAGAAGTAGCCGAACGGCTTGAGGTATTGATTGAGCTGGTCTTTGATCACCCCGGCCTCAACCCGTACCCAGCCCTGCTCCAGATTAATATCCAGAATGCGGTTCATATGGCGCGACATATCCACCACGATGCCGCTGTTGAGCGACTGGCCGTTGGTGCCGGTGCCGCCGCCGCGCGGGCTGAAGGTCAGCGTATTGAAACGCTCCTCGCCGGCCAGACGGGCGATCAGCGCCACATCGGCGGTTGAGCGTGGAAACAGCACCGCCTCCGGCAGCAGCTGATAAATACTGTTATCGGTCGCCATCGTCAGGCGATCGGCATAGCTGGTGGCGATATCGCCGTTAAATCCGTTGTGCTTTAACGCTTCCAAAAAATCCAGCACCCGCTGAACCAACCCGGGCGCCTGAGCTATTTGTGGGATCATTGCTTTTGTAGACCCTGTCCGTCTCGTTTTTATGCGCTGATAAACGCGGAATCAGGTCCGTCGCGGGCCTGCCCTAAATTTTTGTTATCGCTATCTATGCCCTGCATAGTTCGAGTTACAGGAAGGCGGCAAGAGAAGGAGTTCCGCTGAGCTTGCTGCGGCAAGCGATCGGCTGACTGAACGTAGCCAACACGTCTGTAACTGGAAGTATGACGGGCATACACGACATATTGAAATGGATATTCAGGAAAAACAAGCGGAACGGGCCACCTTTAGGCAAACGCTTGCCGGATCGGATAAAACATCGTCGTCGCCAAAAAGGCGGTACGCCAGAGCAGGTATTCCACTTCCCCTCGATGGCACTCTCATCAGTATTAATTATCTGTCTCTCTGTGAAATTTAACCAAAATGCATCATGATTAATGGGAACAACGGAATCTATCCCCCGTCATGCGCTGGCGGGCGGGTACTACCAACCATAGGATGAGAGCCTTTCATGACACTCCCACAACCTCGTTACGATTTACCAAGGCTAATTTTTGGCGTGCTGTTTATTGCCATTATGATCATCGCCTGCTTCTGGGTGGTGCAGCCCTTTATACTCGGCTTTGCCTGGGCCGGCATGGTGGTGATCGCCACCTGGCCGGTGCTGCTGAAACTGCAGAAGCTGCTCTGGGGACGACGCTCGCTGGCGGTGCTGGTGATGACGCTGCTGCTGGTGCTGCTGTTCGTAATGCCGATTGCGCTGCTGGTTAACAGCGTGGTGGACAACAGCGCGCCGCTGGTCGCCTGGGCCAGCACGCCGGGCAAGGTACATATTCCCGATCTGGCCTGGCTGCATGCGGTGCCGATGATCGGCGACAAGCTGTATGACAGCTACCACACGCTGATCCAAAGCGGCGGCGGCGCGCTGATCGCCAAGGTTCAGCCCTACTTCGGCCGCACCGCGACCTGGTTCGCTTCGCAGGCGGCGCATATCGGCCGCTTCCTGATGCACTGTTCGCTGATGGTGCTGTTCAGCGCGCTGCTGTACGCCCGTGGTGAACAGGTGGCGCTGGGTATCCGCCACTTCGCCGTGCGCCTGGGCGCCGAGCGCGGCGACGCCGCCGTGCTGCTGGGCGGCCAGGCGATCCGCGCCGTGGCGTTGGGCGTGGTGGTCACCGCGCTGGTGCAGTCGGTGCTGGGCGGCATCGGGCTGGCGATCGCCGGCATTCCGGCGGCGGTGCTGCTGGCGGTGCTGATGTTTATCTTCTGCGTCGCGCAGCTCGGCCCCCTGCCGGTGCTGGTGCCGGCCATTATCTGGCTCTACTGGAGCGGCGACACCACCTGGGGCACCGTGCTGCTGGTCTGGAGCTGCGTGGTGGGCACGCTGGACAACTTCCTGCGGCCGATCCTGATCCGTATGGGCGCCGATTTGCCGATGGTGCTGATTCTGTCCGGCGTCATCGGCGGCCTGCTGGCCTTCGGCATGATCGGGCTGTTTATCGGTCCGGTGGTGCTGGCCGTCTCCTACCGTCTGCTCACCGCCTGGATGAACGAAACGCCGGAGCCGACCGCCGACCTGGAAGAAGTCGCCAAAGATTTGGAAGAGATGTAATTCAATCGCGCCTGCCCGCAATGGGCAGGCGCATTGACAGCATTAATCTCATTCCCCCCCCCTCAGGCCAATCCGTATTAATATAAAACCTATTTTGTCACACCGAACGTCACGTTAATAAACATGCTGAAAGAATACATGTTCCATTGCGCTAAATAAGAAAAAAAAATAGGCATTTAATGATTCAAATTTCAATTATTAGGACAAATCTTAATGACTAAATCGCGCTAAGTGCTTAGTATCATTGCCATATCTTACTTTAACTCGCTGAAGCCAAGCAAGTTTCCGAACAATGTAATGCCATACATATGAATTGCTGTGTGTAGTCTTTGCCCATCTTTATGATGGGCTTTTTTTTATTCTATTTTTCAACGCCATTATTTTCTCACCCCAGCCAAGTTACATTCGGAAATAAAATAGCCGCAACAAAGTTGCGGCTATGGCATTATTCTTAATTTAATTAAAATGGCTTATTTTTGTTGCGCCAGATTAATCCAGGTCTGCACCACGGTATCCGGGTTCAGCGACAGGCTGTCGATGCCCTGCTCCATTAACCACGCGGCAAAATCTTCATGGTCGGAAGGCCCCTGCCCGCAGATGCCGACGTATTTGCCGTGGCGTTTGGCCGCCTGAATCGCCATCGCCAGCAGCGCTTTCACCGCCTCGTTGCGCTCATCAAACAGTTCCGACACCACGCCGGAGTCGCGGTCCAGCCCCAGAGCCAGCTGCGTCATGTCGTTGGAGCCGATGGAGAAGCCGTCAAAGTGCTCAAGGAACTGGTCCGCCAACAGGGCGTTGGACGGGATTTCGCACATCATGATCACTTTCAGGCCATTTTCGCCGCGTTTCAGCCCCTGCTGCGCCAGTTCGGCCACCACCGCTTCCGCCTGCGCCACGGTACGGACGAACGGCACCATGATTTCGACGTTGGTCAGCCCCATGTCGTTACGCACGCGTTTCACCGCTTCACACTCCAGCGCAAAGCAGTCGCGGAAGCTGTCGGAAACATAGCGACCCGCACCGCGGAAGCCCAGCATCGGGTTCTCTTCGTGCGGTTCGTATTTGTCGCCGCCGACCAGGTTGGCGTACTCGTTGGATTTAAAGTCGGACAGGCGCACGATCACCCGCTTCGGCCAGAACGCGGCGCCCAGCGTCGCAATGCCCTCCACCAGGCGGCCGACGTAAAACTCGACCGGATCGTCGTAGCCCTGCATCATGCCGCGGATTTCCGCCTGCAGTTCCGGCGTCTGCTGGTCAAACTCCAGCAGCGCGCGCGGGTGCACGCCGATCATGCGGTTGATGATAAACTCCAGACGCGCCAGGCCGACGCCTTCGTTCGGCAGGCAGGCGAAGTCGAACGCCCGATCCGGGTTGCCGACGTTCATCATGATTTTCAGCGGCAGCGCCGGCAGTTCGGTCACTTCAGAGCTCTGCACGCTGAATTCCAGCTCATCCTGATAGACATAGCCGGTGTCGCCTTCGGCGCAGGAAACGGTGACCTTCTGGCCGTCTTTCAGCAGATCGGTGGCGTGGCCGCAGCCCACCACCGCCGGGATGCCCAACTCACGCGCGATAATCGCCGCGTGACAGGTGCGGCCGCCGCGGTTGGTGACAATCGCCGCCGCCTTCTTCATGATCGGCTCCCAGTCCGGGTCGGTCATATCGGTCACCAGCACGTCGCCCGGCAGAATGCGATCCATTTCACTGATGTCGTGGATCACCTTCACCGGGCCGGCGCCGATGCGGTGGCCGATAGCACGCCCTTCCACCAGCACGCTGCTGCTGCCGTTCAGCTGGTAGCGTTCCATTACCTGGCCGTTGGAGCGCACGGTCTCCGGACGCGCCTGCACGATCAGCAGCTTGCCGGTATGGCCGTCTTTGGCCCACTCGATATCCATCGGGCGGCCGTAGTGTTTTTCAATCAGCATCGCCTGGTGCGCCAGCGCCTGCACTTCGTCGTCGCTGAGGGAGAAGCGGTTGCGCTGCTCGTCCGGCACGTCTTCGATCTGCACCTGCTTGCCGTGATCCTGCGACGGCGCGTACACCATGCGGATTTTCTTCGAGCCGAGGTTGCGGCGCACGATGGCCGGCTTGTTGTTCTGCAGCGTCGGCTTGTGCACGTAGAACTCATCCGGGTTCACCGCACCCTGCACCACCATTTCGCCCAGGCCGAAGGCGGAGGTGATAAACACCACCTGATCGAAGCCGGATTCGGTGTCGATGGTGAACATCACGCCGGAAGAGGCCAGATCCGAACGCACCATGCGCTGTACCCCGGCGGACAATGCCACGCCGCGGTGATCGTAGCCCTGATGCACGCGGTAAGAGATGGCGCGGTCGTTAAACAGTGAGGCAAACACGTGTTTAATCGCCACCATCACGGCGTCGATGCCCTGCACGTTAAGGAAGGTTTCCTGCTGGCCGGCAAACGAGGCGTCCGGCATATCTTCAGCGGTGGCGGAGGAACGGACGGCAAACGAGGCCTCCGCTTCGCCGTCGGCCAGCTGCTGGTAAGCCAGAGTGATTTCGCGCTCAAATTCCGGGTGGAACGGCGTATCAATAATCCATTGGCGGATCTGCGCGCCGGCCTGCGCCAGCTGCGTGACGTCGTCAACGTCGGTGTTATCCAGCAGTTGGTAAATGCGTTGGTTAACGCCGCTTTGTTCCAGGAAATCGTTAAACGCCTGTGCGGTGGTGGCAAAACCGTTTGGCACGGCCACGCCCAGATCGGAAAGATTGGTGATCATTTCACCGAGCGAGGCATTTTTGCCGCCAACGCGGTCAACATCGTTCATGCCAAGCTGGTTATACCAAAGCACATTACGCAAGTCTGGGCCATTGTTGGGCATCGAGACAATCCTTATTGCTATCAGTAGGGTATAGACGGACTTTAGGCTGCGCATCGGCTGAGCACCCTGCCGACATAAATGCCGGGCCGGTTATTTCGCGTTGCTCATCGCTTATGGGGCCTGAGCGCAGCCTACTTCAATTGCGTTAACTGCTCGTTGGTTTGAGCGTAACCAGACTAGCACAATCATTCATGAGAAATGGAAAGGTGAATCGTTCAACCCAATGAAGAAAATGGATTTTAAGAGTATTACCCAAGTGAAATATTACGCGTGGTATCGTTCCCTTTTTGGTCAAGCGCGTTTTATTTCAATAAATTACATAATATTTAAACTTTAAATTGAAAAACTGCCCCCGCCGACGCGAGGAAGCTCGCTTTTCCGCCCCCGCGCCCTCTTTGCGGCCAGGATTAATATTTCATAAAAACAGAAAAAGGGTTTCAGACGGCAATCGGCTGCCGATTATTCCTATTTTGCCCCGCCGCTGCCCATTCCCTGAGCAAGCGTCTCTTGTCGTCACACTTTTTTTGTTAGCCTCTTTACCGCCGAATCATCTGGAGCCCATTATGCTTAACCTTCAGGCAGCGCTATTGCCGCAGCAGCAGGATTACTGTTTCTCAATTAAGGAGTCACGGGTGGAAAGAAGCGTTTTCTATATTTCGGACGGCACCGCCATTACCGCAGAGGTATTGGGCCATGCGGTGCTGTCGCAGTTTCCGGTCACGGCGACCACCTATTCGCTCCCGTTTGTCGAAACCGAAGCGCGGGCGCGCGCCGTCAGCCAGCAGATCAACGCCATTTACCAGCAGACCGGCGAACGCCCGCTGGTGTTCTATTCGATTATTTCGCCGGAAGTGCGTCAGGTGATCGTGCAGAGCGAAGGCTTTTGCCAGGATATCGTGCAAGCGCTGGTCGGCCCGCTGCAGCAGGAGCTGAATGTCGATCCGACGCCGGTGCCGAACCGCACCCACGGCCTGACCGCCAGCAACCTGGGCAAATATGACGCGCGCATCGCCGCCATCGACTACACCCTGGCGCACGACGACGGCATCTCGCTGCGCAATCTCGATCAGGCGCAGGTGATCCTGCTGGGCGTCTCCCGCTGCGGTAAAACCCCCACCAGCCTCTATCTGGCGATGCAGTTCGGCATCCGCGCCGCCAACTACCCGTTTATCGCCGACGATATGGACAACCTGCAGCTGCCGGCGGCGCTGAAACCCTTCCAGCATAAACTGTTCGGCCTGACCATCGATCCGGAACGGCTGGCCGCCATCCGCGAAGAGCGGCGGGAAAACAGCCGCTACGCCTCGCTGCGCCAGTGCCGGATGGAGATTGCCGAGGTGGAGGCGCTGTTCCGCAAAAACCAGATCCGCTACCTCAACAGCACCAACTATTCGGTGGAGGAGATTTCCACCAAAATCCTCGATATCCTCGGCATGAGCCGTCGCATGTTCTGATCGTGCCGCTTCGCTCACGCCGCGTGAGCGGCGTGACGGTACGCCACGCATTTTTTTTGCCGTGTCAGGTCAATAAATCTCATTTTGTACGGTTGAAATCAGCTGCTTTTGCGTTATTGTGATCGTCATCACTTCCCGGTACTCCCGCCGTAGAAGAAAAACAGATTCAGAGAACGACATGCACAAAACAGATGAACTGCGGACCACGCGCATCGACAGCCTGGTTACGCCGCAAACGCTTGCGGACAAGCTGCCGATTTCCACGGCGGTTGCCGCTAACGTGACAGCGTCACGTAAACGTATCGAACGCATCCTGTCAGGGGAAGATAAACGCCTGCTGGTGGTGATCGGCCCCTGCTCGATTCACGACATCGACGCCGCGCTGGACTACGCCGGCCGCCTGAACGCCATGCGCGAACGCTACCAGGATCGGCTGGAAATCGTGATGCGCACCTACTTTGAGAAGCCGCGCACCGTAGTGGGCTGGAAAGGCCTGATCTCCGACCCGTCGCTGGACGGCAGCTACCAGGTCAACCGCGGCATTGAAATGGCGCGCAAGCTGCTGCTGGACGTCAACCAGCTCGGCCTGCCGACCGCCACCGAATTTCTCGATATGGTGATCGGCCAGTATATTGCCGACCTGATCAGCTGGGGCGCCATCGGCGCGCGCACCACCGAAAGCCAGATCCACCGTGAGATGGCCTCGGCGCTCTCCTGCCCGGTCGGCTTCAAAAACGGCACCGACGGCAACACCCGCATCGCCATCGACGCCATCCGCGCCTCGCGCGCCGGCCATATGTTCCTGTCGCCGGATAAAAGCGGCCAGATGACCATCTACCAGACCAGCGGCAACCCGTACGGCCATATCATTATGCGCGGCGGCAAAACGCCGAACTACCACGCCACGGATATCGCCGCCGCCTGCGACAGCCTGCGCGAGTTCGACCTGCCGGAGCAGCTGGTGATCGACTTCAGCCACGGCAACTGCCAGAAGCTGCACCGCCGCCAGCTGGACGTGGCCGAGGACGTCTGCCAACAGATCCGCGCCGGCTCCTCCGCCGTCGCCGGGGTGATGGCGGAAAGCTTCCTGCTGGAAGGCACGCAGAAAATCGTCGCCGGCCAGCCGCTGACCTATGGCCAGTCCATCACCGACCCATGCCTCAGCTGGTCGGACAGCGAACAGCTGCTGGCGATGCTGGCGGACGCGGTGGATACCCGCTTCTGACCCGCCCCCGGCCGGGGTTTAGCGCCCCGGCCTGCCGCGACAGCGTCTTGCACCTTACGCCGGCGCGGCGCATTTTTTTCCCCGACCCCATTTTTACGATAAATCCCCCACCGAGGTTTAAGGCATACTGCGGACTGTTTCAATCAGCCTTGACAGCCGACATGACCGAACAACTTCATATAACACTTGTCGTGGAGCTCAGCCGTTGGATAGAAAACCATCTGGGCCGAGCCATTCAGTTACCCGAACTCGCCGCCTACTCCGGCTATTCGCTTTGGTATATGCAGAAGGTTTTTAAGGAGATTTCCGGCCATTCGCTGGGGCGTTACATCCGCGAACGCCGGCTGATGGGCGCGCTGCGCAAGCTGCGTTTTTCCGAGCAGAGCCTGTTTGATATCGCCATTGATTTTGGCTTCGGCTCGCAGTCGCACTTTTGCTATATGTTTAAAAAGCGCTTCGGCTGTACCCCGTCCGAGCTGCGCAGCTCACCGGCGCTGCCGATCGCGCTGACGCCGCCGCTGCATGAACAGCTGCCGCAGGCCGCTTAACCGGGTTTTCATCCATACGTAAGTTATATCAGTGCCGGGTGCCGTCAACGCCCGCTGTTGCTCTGCCACCGCAGTGAACGGCAATTGCCGGAGCCGTAGACGCGGCGCCGGCCCCCGCATTTAGGCACGTTCTGCCTGTGCCACCTCAACCGGACATCCCTGTCCGGTTGCCCCTGTCTCAGGTTCCTTGTTCGACAGCCCGTGACGCGCACTGAAGGTCAACACCCGAATCTGTCGCTACCGGGCCACCTAACCCACCGCACTGACGTTAAGCCCCCTTTCATCTTAAAACTCATAGCTTACCGATACTTTCACCGTGCGCGGATCGCCCTGGAACAGGTAGGTGCCGGTGTCCTCAACCCCTGACCAATACTTCTCATTGGTCACGTTATCCACCCCGACGCGCCACACCATCTCATGGCGATCCTGATTAAGCCGCTGCCGGTAGCGCACTCCGAGATCCAGCGTGGTATAGCTGTCAAGCTTCTTGCTGTTGGCGGCATCAGCATATTGCGAACCGGAGTGCCGCAGCCGCGCGGTGGCGGTCAGCCCCTCGACCGGCTTGATATCGTATTCGGCCCCCACCACCGCGTAGAAACGCGGTACGCCGATCGCATCATGGTCGTCGTTGACGCCGTTCTGGGTTTTGCTCAGCGTCGGCTGCAGCCAAGTGGCACTGCCGTTCAGCCGCAGGCCGTACAGCGGCTCGCCGAACACGTTCAGCTCGACGCCGCGGTTGCGCTGTTCGCCGTCCAGCCCGTAGCGTCCGCTGTCATCCTGCAACGCCGACGGTTTTTTAATCTCAAACAGCGCCAGCGCGCCGCCGATACGGCCGAAATCCACCTTCACGCCCACTTCGTTCTGCTTCGAATGGGCCACGCCGGTGCTCTGGCCGTAGTTGCTGGCGCCCAGCGGCGCAATGCTGCCCGGCTGCAGGGCCTCAGTATGGTTGGCATACAGCGACAACTGACGCCATGGCTTGTACACCACGCCGTAGGTCGGCATCCAGCGACTGGCGTTATAGCGCGAATCGGCCTGCTCCGCGCCGCTGGCGTTATCATAATCGCGCACCACCACTTTCTGATGACGCGCCGCCACGGTCAGCAACAGCCGGTCGTCCAGCAGCCCCAACGTATCGCTGAACAGCCAACCCTGCGTGCGCGAACGGCTGGTGGTCAGCGGATCGTCGTAGTTGCCGCCGAAGTAGCTGTTCTCGGGGATCGCCACCTCATCGGTATGGTAAATATTGGTGGTCGGGTTATTGGTCGACATGCGCCAGGCGGTTTTATCGCGCTTGGTCAGCGCGGAGTAACCCACGTTGACCTGATGCGTGATCGGCCCACTGGCGAACCTGCCGCGCACGCCGGCCATCCCGCTGAATGCGTCGATAATACGGTTGGTATCCAGCCGGCCGATGGTGGCGTTGCCGCTGGTGTCCAGCAGCTTCGGCGCGCCGTAGACGCCGGTTTCATGGCCGTGCTGGCCACCGACGCCGGCGTATGCCGTCCAGGCGGCGTTCAGATCGAATTCGGCGCGCGCCATGCCGAACTGGTTGTCGATATCGCTGTAGGCCCAAGGCTGGCTGTAGTTATGGCCGCTGTCCGGCACCGCCGGCACGCTGTCGATACCGCTGATATTGACGCCCATGGTGCCGCCGTGGAAGCTTTTCTTCTGGTAGCCCAGATCCAGCGAGGCCCGCAGCCGCTCGCCGCGGTAGTCCAGCCCCAGCGACAGCATGGTGGTGCGCAGTTTACTGTCGTCAACCGCGGCTTCCCCTTCGCGGTGCACCAGATTCACCCGCGCGCCAAAGCGGTCGTCGTCGCCAAAGCGGCGGCCGGCGTCCAGCGTACCGCCAAGCTGCGACGCCGAGGTATAATCGACGCCCACCCGCGTCAGCGGCGTCTCTTCCGCATGCTTCGGCTCCAGATTGATCATGCCGCCGACGCCGGACGAGGCGGCGCCGTTAACCAACGAATTAGCCCCTTTAAAGATCTCGACGCGGTCGATCATCGCCATATCCACCACCTGACGCGGCAGCACGCCGGCCAGACCGCCGAGGGTCAGATCGTCGCCGTCCAGCTGGAAACCGCGGATGCGATAGCCTTCGGCAAAGTTGCCGTAGCCCTGCACCGGCTGCACGCCGGCGTCATTGCTGACCACCTCGCTGACGGTCTTCGCCTGCCGGTCCTGCGCCATTTTCGCGGTGTAGCTGATGACGTTGAACGGCACGTCCATCGCCCGCTGCTCGCCCAGCATCCCCAGACGACCGCCATAGGCCACCTGCCCGTCCAGATAGGCCGGCAGCGGATCGTTACCGCCGGGGGTAAAGCCGTCGTCGCGCGCGCCCTGCACGACCAGCGTCTCTTCCTGCGGCTGCGCCGCCTGTACGCCCTGGGTCAGCGCGCCTATCGCCAGCGCCAACAGCGTTTTGCCCAAACATTGAGCGTATATGGTGTTGTGCATAATAGTTTCAGCAAAGTAAGCAAAAAATGGCCCGCATCAGCGGGCCTGAAAGATTATTGATTCAGCGGCAGCCGCACGATGCTATCCGGCCCCTGGGTGGAGCCGTCTTTGTTGAACGCCTGCTTCACCGTGACGTACAGGGTTTGTCCGTCGGCGGACAGCAGCAGGCTGTTCGGGTGCGGCGGCAGGCTGACGCTGCGTTTTGTCGCGTAGCTGTGCGCATCCAGGATCAGCAATTTGCCCGATTCGCGCTGGGTGAGGTACAGCTCCTGGCGCTGCGGGTTAAACTTGACCGCCAGCGAATCGCCGTTGTCCAGTTGCTTCAGCAGTTTGCCGCTGCGGATATCCAGCACCAGCGTGGTTTTGGCTTTCGAGTTGTCGGTAACGAACAGCCGGCCGTCGCGCGTATCTTCCGCCAGATTAAGCAGCAGCGCCGGCTTCTCCCCCAGCGGCCGCCAGCGCTGCTCAATCGCGTAGCTGTGCGGGTTGATCACCAGAATTTCGCCGCCGCCGTTGGCGGCATACAAGCGCCCGGTCTGTGCGGAATAGTGCAGGCCGGTCACCCACTTCCCGGCGTTGTTAATGCGCTTTTTCAGCTTCAGCGTTTTGGCATCCACCACCCAAATCACGCCGGGATCCGCCACGCCGCCGATAAACAGCCGGCCGTCGTGCCAGAGAATTTCACGCGCGCCATACGGGAAGCCCTTGTCATTACGCTCGCTGAACAGCAGGCGGCCGGTGATTTTGCCGCTGGCGATATCCAGCGCGCTGACGCCGCCGTCGAGCGAGTTGGTGACATACAGCGTCTTGCCCTGCGGATCCATCGCTACGCCGAAGTTTTTCAGATCGGTATGGGTGATCCCCAGCACCTTCAGCGTGGCGGGATCCAGCTTATAGATCGCGCCGCCCTGCACGTCCTTAAAGCCCTGCGCGCTGGCGACGTACAGCGCCTGCCCGTCCGGCGTCAGGGCCATTTCATACAGCCCTTCGCCCAGCGCGTTGTTTTGCAGCCGCGCATTGTTTTGCAGCGGCGCGCCCTGCGCGGCCGCCGGCGCGTCTGCCGCCGCGGCGGAAACGTGGCCGCCCTGCTGGGCGCTGCAGCCGGCCAGCGCCAGCCCGATCAACAACATCAGCGCAGATTTTTTCTTATTCATCGGAACCCTCTTTTTCAGCATAAAAATTAGAAACTGTAGTTGGCGGTCACAGACAGATTGCGCGGCGCGCCGTACACCACGTACTGGCTCACGCTGGTGTCGTAGCGTTTATCAAACAGGTTGTTGAGGTTGGCCTGCAGCGACAGCCGTTTGGTCAGCTGATAGCGGCCGAACAGGTTGACCAGCGCATAGCTGCCCTGCTCGGCGTGCAGGGTGCCGTTGCCTTCCGGCCCGGCCACGTCCTGCCAGGTGTGCGACTGCCAGTTCACCCCGCCGCCGACGGTCAGCTCACGCAGCGCCGGTGGGTTGTAGGCGGCGAACAGCTTCACGCTGGTGCGCGGCAGGGTCGGATTGACCGCCTCGCCCTCGCCGTCCTGCGCCACATAGCGGGTCGCGCCGAAGGTCATCTGCAGGTTGTCGGTCACCGCCCCGTTGACTTCAAACTCAATGCCTTTACTGACGGTGCCCTGCGCCGCGTAGTAGGCCGTTTCGCTAGTGCCGGGGATCACATGGCCGCTGCTTTGCGCCACGTTGTCCTGTTCAATGCGGAAGATCGCCAGCGAGGTGGTCAGGCGGCTGCTCAGCCAGTCGCCTTTCAGGCCGGCCTCGTAGTTTTTACCGCTGACCGGCGACAGATAGCGGCCGCTGCTGTCACGGTAGGTCTGCGGCTTGAACACCGAGGTGTAGCTGGCGTAGGCGGACCAGGCGTCGTTGATGTCATACACCAGCCCGGCGTACGGGGAGACGTTGTTTTTCGCCATATTCTGCGTCAGCGTGCTGGTGCTCCATTGGGTATAGCGCGCGCCGGCGATCAGATGCAGCGGATCCGCCAGTGAAATGCGCGTCGCGGCATAGGCTGATTTCTGGTGGATGGTGTCCTGCTGCGCCACGCTCATCTCGCCCCAGTCGCTTTCCGGGAACTGGCCGTTCCAGTGATTGAAGTTGCCGACGTCATCGGCCGACAGGTTGGCGAAGGCGTTCAGGTAGCGGTTGGTCTGCCGGCTGTAGCTGACCCCGGCCATCAGCTGATGCTGGCGGCCGAACAGCTGATACGGCCCGCTGGCGAAGGCGTCAATGGCATGCACCTTGCGCGTACCGGTGTTGTAGCCGGTGCCGCCGACCACCGGATAATCCGGGTAGGCACTGACGCCGATGCCGCTGTCGCGGTCGAAGAAGCCGTCGATATACAGCTGTTTGCTGTCGAGTTTGGTTTCGCTGTGGGTGCCGTTCAGGGTGAACTGCCAGCCGTTGCCGAAGCGCTGCTTCAGCGTGGCGAACAGTTTGCGCGACTGCTTGTCGTTATAGGCCCAGTCCGGCGCGGTGTTGAACGAACGTGAATAGTCGGTTTTGCCGCCGTCGCGATACCAGCGCGGCACGCCGCCCCAGGGCGGGCTGTCGGCGTTGGTTTCCTGATACTCATAGCCCGCCGACAGCGTGGTGCTGTCGCTCAGGTCGGCGTCCACCACGCCGTACAGGAACTTCTTGTTGGCGCTGTAGCGGTCGATATAGCTGTCGTTATCCTGATAGCCGGCTACCATGCGGCCGCGTACATTGCCCGAGTCCGTCAGCGGCGCGGAGAGATCCAGCACATAGCGCTGTTTGTTCCAGCTGCCGTAGCTGGCGGAGAGATTGCCGGTAAAGGTTTTGCTGTCCGCATGCTTGCGCACCATATTCACCGCGGCGGACGGGTTGCCCGCACCGGTCATCAGGCCGGTTGCGCCGCGCACCACCTCAATGCGCTCATACAGCGCGGTGTCCGAGGCGGAATCCCCCAGGTTCCAGCGCTCCTCGAACACCGTGGGAATATCATCCACCATATAGTTATCAATCAGAAAACCGCGCGAATAGAAGGTGCTGCGGTCAAAGTCGGCCACTTTTTCCGATACGCCGGTGGTGTTTTTCAGCACGTCGCCCAGCGTTTGCATCTGCTGGTCCTGCATGCGCTGCCGGCCGATCACGCTGACCGACTGCGGAATATCGCGGGGGGTCAGATTCATCTTGGTGCCCGCCCGGGTAATCGGCACGCTGTAGTCCTGCTGCGTGGCGTCATCGTCGCCGGCGGCGGCTTCCACCAAGATGTTGTCTTCCTGCTCCGTCGCCTGCGCGGCGGCCTGCGGCAGGTGCAGCGCGGCGCTCACCAGTACGGCAAGGGCTGACAGCGCCGGCATCGCCCGGCCGCCGACGATCAGGGTACGGACGCGGCCAGGCCGGCTACGGCGTTTAGCCAAAATCATTATTTTATCCTTACGGGTTTTATTATTGTCAGTGGGCGACATGCGCCGGCGTGATGGCCGCCGCGCGCTGGCGCCGATTTTCCCTGTGCCCGTGTTCAATCACCTGCAAGCGCGGCGATCCCGGTATTGATGTCTTTCCCTGCGGCATATTAATCACGCGATAGCACAAAGGCCTCGCACAGTAATACGAATGAGAACTATAATTATTTGTATTGTTGATGTAAAAACATATTGCAAAAAATCGTTAGTCAGCTAGCTATCGCCCTGCAGCCTGACGCGATGTATCTTTCAGTTTCGCTATCAAGGAGTGACCGGCCGTGCAGCCCTCGCGTTTATTTCCGCTGTTTTCCCCCCTACTGACCTGTCTGCTGCTGTCCGCCCCGGCGGGCTATGCCGCGGACGCCGCCTGGCCGCGCACCCTGCATACGCCGCAGGGCGACGTGGTGCTGCAGCAGCCGCCGCAGCGCATCGTTTCCACCAGCGTGACGCTGACCGGTTCGCTGTTGGCGATTAACGCCCCGCTGGTCGGCACCGGCGCCACCGCACGCAACTCGACGGTGGCCGACGGCCAGGGGTTTTTCACCCAGTGGAGCCAGGCCGCGCAGGCGCGCCGGCTGAAGCCGCTGTATATCAGCGAGCCCAACGCCGAAGCGATCGCCGCCGAAGCGCCGGATCTGATCGTGATGTCCGCCACCGGCGGCGACTCCGCGCTGAAGCTGTACGACCAGCTGTCGGCCATCGCCCCGACGGTGGTGATTGATTACGGCAATATCAGCTGGCAGGGCCTGACGCAGCGGCTGGGCAAGATCACCGGCCATGAGGCGGATGCGCAGGCCGCCGTCGCGCGCTTCGAGCGGCGGGTGGCAACGCTGAAACAGCGTATCGCCCTGCCGCCGCAGCCCACTTCGGCGCTGGTGTATTACGAAGACGGACGCGGGATGAATATCTGGACGCCGGCGTCGGCGCAGGGGCAACTGCTGCAGGAGCTGGGCTTTACCCTCGCGTCGCTGCCGCCGGGCATCAGCGGCAACAGCGCGCAGGGCAAGCGCAACGATATTATTCAGCTCAGCGGGGAAAAAATGGCGCGGGCGGTCACCGGCGCTACCGTCCTGCTGTTTTCCGCCGACGGCCGGACGGTGAATAAGTTTGCCGGCAACCCGTTTCTGTCGCAGCTGCCGGCGGTGCGCCGGCAGCGGGTTTACGCGATGGGTCTGGATACTTTCAGGCTGGATTATTACAGCGCCAACAATCTGCTGGACGCTCTGGAGCAGCAGTTCGCCAACGTGACACCGTAACTCAAAGCGTGCAACTCAGGGCCGGGAGTCCGCCGCCGCCGGCTCCCCGCCCGCCGGTTCCTCCTCTTCCTCCTGCGGCGACGCAGGCAGCGCACAGTGGCGCAGCGTACGCACGCAGCACGCCAGCAGCACGCCGATCGCCGCGGCCGCTCCGCCGAAGGTCAGCACGCTGAGCAGCGGCGTCAGCACCCTGCCGACCACGCCCAGCCCCAGCGCTCCCAGCGAGTCGCCGGTAACGTCCTGCGCGGTGCCGAGACTGTTCACCCGCCCCAGCAGATGGTCCGGCGTGTTGCTCTGGATCAGCGTAAACTGCAGCAGCGAGGCAATGGCGTTGGCATAGCCGTAGCACACCAGCGCGATCAGCGCCGGCAGCAGGCTGCTGAACACCCCCAGCGAGGCGATGGCGACAAACGCACAGATCGCCGCGCTCAGCATCAGCACCCCCGGCCGCGGGAAACGCGGCACCCAGCCGCTGGTAAAGGCTCCCAGCATCGCCCCCAGCGGCACCGCCGAATACATCAGGCCGACGGCCGAGGTGCCCACCTGATAGGTCTCCTGCGCCAGCGCCGGAAACAGAATGCGCACCGCGCCGACGATGCTCATCAGCATCCCCAGCAGCACCACCGATCCCACCACTTTGTGCCGCCAGACAAACTGTACGCCGCTGGCCAGCGCCCGCAGCGGATGTTCCGGCTCCTGCGCCTGCGGCCGCAGCGTCGGCAGCCGCGTCAGCGGGATCAGCGTGCCCAGGGTGCCGGCCGCCGCCACGGCAAACGCCGCCCCCACGCCGCCGGCGACGATAATCACGCCCCCCAGCGCCGGCGCCAGAATCGCCCCCAGACGCACGGTGATCATGCTGAGCGCGCCGGCGGCGGCCAGATTTTCCCGCCCCACCAGCAGCGGGATCACCGCCATCAGCGCGGTCATGCCCAGCGCACCGAAGAAGCCGTCCCAGGCGGCCAGCAGATACAGCGCCCACAGCGACGGCGCCGGGGCGAAGGCGTTCAGACTCAGCGCCACAAAGCCCAGGCCGCAGGTGCCGCGCGCAAACAGGATCAGCTTACGGCGGTCGAAGCGGTCGGCCAGCACGCCGCCCAGCATCAGGCCGATAAACATGCCGACGCCGTCCAGCGCCACCGCCACCCCGACCTGCAGCGTCGAACCGGTCATCGCCTGGATCTGAATCGGCACGCCGACCGCCAGCATCCCCAGCGAAAACACCGACAGCATGCGGGCGCAGAAAATCGCCCGGAAATGCGCATTGTTTTTCAGCAAACTGAAATCAAGCAAAAAAGAGGGTTTAGCCATAATGTCTCACATTCAACCTTGTCATTATTGTCCGCACTCGTTAGCTGAGGCCGGCGGCCGCGGCAGCCGCCGGCCCGTCGGTCAGGCCAGTCGGTACTGGCGGGTTAACAGCGAATGCAGCAGCGGCCCGAGCGTTTCCAGCGACGCCGGCGACAGAATATCCGCATGTTCGCAGGCCTGCGGGTAGCAGATCAGCCGCTGCAGATACGGCGCCCAGGCGGCGTTGACGTCCATCTCCGCCGGCAGCGTCTTGCTGGCGACAAACAGCGTCGCCGTGCCGTCGAAGCGCGCGCTGTGGGCCGTGGACAGCAGGCGCACCGCGTCCTGGTAGTTGGCGACGATGTCGTTGAACATCGCCGTCTTCTCCGCCCGCAGCGCCGGATCGCCATCATCCTCCGCCATAAACTCCGCCTGCTCCTGCGCCACTTCCTGCTGCGCCTGTTCCTCGCTCGGCCCGCTCCAGTCCTGACCTTCCGGCGGATAGGTATCGAGCATGCCGAGGAACGCCACCTCTTCCCCCTGCTGCTGCAGGCGCGCCGCCATCGCATGGGCCAGCGTACCGCCCAGCGAGTAGCCCAGCAGGTAGTACGGGCCGTGCGGCTGCAGGCGGCGCAGGTTCGCCAGATGACGATCGACCATCTGTTCCAGCGTGTCGCAGCGGGCGATCGCCCCGTCCGGCCGCGGCGACTGCAGGCCGATCAGCGGGAAGGCGCCCGGCAGATGGCGCAGCAGGCCGGCGTACTGCCAGGCGAAACCGGAGGCCGGATGCAGACAGAACAGCGCCGGGCCGTCGCCGTCGCGCAGCCGCAGGATTTCGCCGGCGCCGCGGCTTTCGGCGCTGCCGCCCGGCTGCGTCTCATCCAGCAGCGCCGCCATATATTCCACGCTGCGGGCAAACATAATCTGCCCAACCGACAGCGAGCGCCCCGACTGCTGACGCAGCTCCGCCGCCAGCCGCATGGCGAGCAGCGAATGCCCGCCCAGCGTGAAGAAATCGTCCCCAGCGCAGATGCCGTCGCGCTGCAGAATACGGCTGAACAGCCCGGCCACCAGTATCTCGCTGTCGCCGTGCGGCGGCCGCCCCGTCGCCTGCCGGTACTGCGGCTGCGGCAGGGCTTTGCGGTCCAGTTTGCCGTTGGCGCTGAGCGGGAAACTGTCGGTCAGCACGTAGCTGACCGGCAGCATATGCGCCGGCAGACGCTGCGCCAGCGCCTGCTGCAGCGCGGCGGTATCCAACTCAACGCCCGGCTGCGGCACCAGCCAGGCCACCAGCTGGCGCATATCCGCGCCGCCGGCGGGAGCGGCCTGCGGCGACAGCACAATGGCATGCGCCGCCGCCTGCGCCACGCCGGGCTGGGCCAGCAGCGCCTGTTCGATCTCACCCAGTTCAATGCGCTGACCGCGGATCTTCAGCTGGTCGTCGCTGCGTCCCAGATATTCGACGCTGCCGTCCTCCAGCCAGCGGGCGATATCGCCGGTGCGGTACATACGTTGGCCGTCCCCCGCCGGCGACGCCACAAAGCGCTGGGCGGTCAGATCGGCGCGCTGCAGATAGCCTATCGCCAGCTGTACGCCGCTGAGGTACAGATCGCCCGCGCAGCCGACCGGCACCGGCCGCAGCAGCGCATCCAGAATGTGCAGCTGGGTATTCCACACCGGCCGGCCAATCGGCACGCCGGCGCCGTCGATCGCCGCCAGCGCCGCGCCAAAGGCCGGCTGATAGCTGACGTCCACCGCCGCTTCGGTCGGGCCGTACAGGTTATGCAGCGGCGCGCCAACCTGCGTCTGGTAGCGGGCCGCCAGTTCGCACGACAGCGCCTCGCCGCTGCAGAACACCTGCTTCAGGCTGCGCACGCCGCGCGGCGACGCCTGTTCGGCCAGCGCCTCCACCCAGATGGCCAGCATCGACGGCACAAAGTGCAGCGTGGTGACGCCGTAGTCGTCGATCAGCGCCGTCAGCGCCTGCGGATCGCGGTGCGCCTCCGGCGGCGCCATCACCAGCCGCGCCCCCACCATCAGCGGCCAGAAGAATTCCCATACCGAGACGTCGAAACTGCACGGCGTCTTTTGCAACACCACGTCGCGCCCGTCGAGCGGATAGGCATGCTGCATCCAGTACAGCCGGTTGATAATCGCCCGATGGCTGACCACCACCCCTTTCGGCCGCCCGGTCGAACCGGAGGTGTACAGCACATAGGCCGCGGCGTCGGGGTCGACCACCGGCGCCGCGTCGTCCGCCGGCAACGGTTCGCCAGACGGCGACACCTCATCAAACGTCAGCACCGACGCCAGCGCGGCGAAGCGCGGCTCCAGCGTGCTGTCGCTGATAATCAGCCGCGGCCGCGCGTCCGCCACCATATAGGCCAGCCGTTCATCCGGGTAGCCGGTATCCAGCGGCAGCCAGGCGGCGCCAAGCTGCACGATGGCGCTCAGGGCCAGGCTCAGCCGCACCGAACGCGGCAGAGCGACGGCGACGATATCCCCCGGCCGGATGCCGGCCTGATGCAGACGCAGCGCCAACTGCCGCGTCTGCTGCTGCATTTCGCGGTAGCTGAGGCAGTGCTGCGCATCCTGCAGCGCCACGGCGTCCGGCGTGCGCGCCGCCTGCTGCGCCACCGCCTGCGGCAGCGTGGTCGCCGCCAGCGGCTGCGCGGTCTGGTTCACCGCCGCGATCAGCGCCTGCTCCGGCGGCGTTTGCAGCTGCCACTGCGCCAGCGGCCGGTCCGGCTGCTCGATCCACTGCGTCAGCAGCAGCATCAGCCGGTCGGCAAAGCGCTGCGGCTGCGGCACCGACGTGCGGTACTCCATCAGCAGACGCAGACGCTCGCCCGACAGCACCAGCAGCGTCAGCGGGTAGTGGGTATAGCCTTTGTTGGCGATGGCGTCGCAGCGCAGCGCCCGATCGCCCCCCAGCAGCGCGCCGTTGTCGGGATAGTTCTCCACCACCAGCAGCGTGTCGAACAGCGTGCCGGCCCCTGCCAGACGCTGAATTTCGCCCAGCCCCAGATCGTCATGCTCCAGCAGCGCGATCTGCTGCTGTTGCAGCTCCGCCATCTGCTCACACAGCGAACGCTGACCGTCCAGCCGCACCCGCACCGGCAGCGTATTGCTGAACAGGCCGACGTGCTCCTCCACGCCGTCAATCTGGCCGAAACGGCCGGACACCGGCGAGCCGAACACCACGTCCTGCTGGCCGCTGTGGCTGGCCAGCTGCAGCGCCCAGATGCCCTGCATCACGCTGTTCAGCGTCAGGCCGCGCTCGCGGCACAGGCTCAGCAGCCGCTGCTCCAGCGCCGGCGGCAGCGTCATCGCCAGTTCGTACACCGCCTCATCGTGCGGACGATCGCCGAACAGCAGCGTCGGCCGCGCGTCCTGCAGCGTCTGTCGCCAGATCTGTCGTGACGCCTCGGCGTCGCGCGCCGTCAGCTGCCGTACTATATCGCCGTAGCGCGTGCGCAGCGGCGTCAGCGCCGTCGGCCCCTGATACAGCGCGGTCAGCAGATCCCCCAACACCACCGGCGTCGACCAGCCGTCCACAATCAGGTGGTGAGCGTTAAGGAACAGCGTATAGCGCGCCTCATCGCCGTGCCTGACCAGCAGCGCATGCAGCATCGCCCCGCCCTGATTGAACAGATCGCGCGTCAGCTCCTCCTGCTCCAGCGTGTGCAGCGCCTGCGCTTCCTGCTGCGCCGACAGCGCCGGCAGCTGCTGCACGTCCAGCGGCCATGGGCTGTCGCCCTCCGCCAGCAGCGGCAACAGCTGCAGCGGCTCGCCCTCATTGGCAAAGCGCGCCGCCAGCTGCGGATGACGACGCACCACCGCATCCAGCGCCTGCTGCAGACGCTGTTCATTCAGCTCGCCGCTGAGGCTCAGACGGGTCAGCGAGTTATAGCTGCCGCCGACCGCCGCGGTCTGGGCATGGAACAGCAAACCGTGCTGCAGCGGCAACAGCGGCAGCGCGTCCGCCAGCGGCCCGTGACGCTGCTGCCACTGCTGCAGCTGTCCGTCGCTGACCGCCAGCGGCGCCAGTTCGGCCGCCACCAGCGTCGCCGCCGCCTGCGCCGGCTGACGCGCGGCAAACGCAACCAACTGGCTCAGCGCCTGTCCGATGCCGTCGTGCAGCGCCGCGATATCCTGTTCGCTGAAAATCGCCGGCAACCAGCGCCAGTTCACCGCCAGACGCGGCAGCGCGCCCTCCTCGACAAAAATATTCACTTCCAGCGGGTGGCTCAGCGTCTGCTGCTCATCCTGCGCCACCGCAAAGACGTCGCGGAAACGCTGCTGCGTGCGCTGCGGCGTCCACAGCGCCTGTTCCTGAGCAAAGCGCCCGAGATAGTTGAACAGGATCTCCGGCGCATTGCGCGCCGCCAGTTCGCTCAGCTCAGCCCGGTGCTGCGGATGCAGGTAGCGCAGCTGGCCGTAGCCGATACCGCGATCGCGCACCGCGCGCAGCACGCCCTTCACCGCGCGCACCGCCTGATGCGCCGGCGCGTCGTCCAACGGGATCAACAGCGGATACTCCGCCGTCAGCCAGCCGAGGGTGCGCGCCAGATCGTTGGCGCCGACGTCTGCGCGGCCGTGCGACTCGACGCCGACGCGCAGCTGCGCGGCGCCGAAACGCTGACGGCAGGCCAGCGCCAGCGCGCTGAGGATGATCTCTTCCACGTTGGCGCGGTAGCTGTGCGGCAGCGTTGCCAGCAGCGCGGCGGTCAGTTCACCGTCCAGCAGCATGCGTCGCTCACGCAGCGCCGCCGGGCGATCGTGCTCCACATCCAGCGCGCGCGTTCCCAGCCGCGGCGCGCCGTCCGCCAGCATCGCCCGCCAGAACGGCAGCTCCGCCGTGCGCGTCGTGCTATCTTCCCGCAGCCAGCGCGACCATTCATACAGCGAGGTCTCTTCCGCCGGCAGCGTCGGCGTTTCGCCGTGCATCGCCGCCTCCGCCAGCTGGCGCAGCTCCTCCAGCAGGATGCGCCAGGAGACGCCGTCGGTCGCCAGGTGGTGAATGGTCAGCACCAGCCCCTGCGACCGGCCGTCGCCCTGTAGCAGCACCGCCTGCATCATGACGCCGGCGGCGGGATCAAGCCGGCTCAGCGCCTGGTCGAACGCCTGCTCGGCGGCCGCTTCCAGTTCCCCTTCCGGTGTCTGCACCCGCAGGCAGTCGGCCCCGGCGCTTTCACCCACCCACAGCTGCCCGTCGCGGGTGCGCGCGTCCAATACCGGGTGCGCCGTGCGCAGCTGCGTCAGCGCGTGGCGCAGTTGGCCGGCCTCCAGCGCCGCCGGCACGCGCAGAAATACCCCGTGAGCAAACAGGCGGTTGATATCGCCCTGTTCGCCGAACGCATGCAGAATCGGCAGGCCGTCGAGCGGCCCGTGCTGCACCGCACGCGCCGGCTGGCGCTGCATCGCCAGCGGCTGCATCGCTTTCGCCATCCGCGCCGGCGTAGGCTGCGCAAAGATATCGCGCGGCCGCAGCAGATAGCCGGCGCGCCGCAGCGCGGTGCCCAGCCCCATCGCCGAGATGCTGTCGCCCCCCAGCGCAAAGAAATCATCGTCGGCGCCGACGCGCTCCATACCCAGCAGCTGCGCCATCGCCTGGCAGATCAGCCGCTCGGCGTCGTTGGCCGCGGCGCGGCTGACGCGACTCACCGCCTGCTGCGGCTGCGGCAGCGCCTGACGGTCGATTTTGCCGTTAACGTTCAGCGGCAGCTCGTCCATCACCACCAGCAGCGCCGGCACCATATAGTCCGGCAGGCGGCTCGCCAGCGCCGCCAGCAGATCGTGTTGCAGCGTCGGCGACGCCCGCAGCGCCGCATCCTGCACCGAGCAGTAGCCGATCAGCCGGTGAGTG
Source organism: Serratia rubidaea (assembly GCF_016026735.1). NCBI lineage: Bacteria > Pseudomonadati > Pseudomonadota > Gammaproteobacteria > Enterobacterales > Yersiniaceae > Serratia > Serratia rubidaea. Next base: position 3,695,837 of record NZ_CP065640.1, on the reverse strand, counting down.
GCGCCGATCGCTTCGGCAATCACCACCGCGCGTCCCACCTGCGGCAGCGCCGCCAGTGCGCTTTCCACCTCGCCCAGCTCCACGCGGAAACCGCGCACTTTTATCTGGTGATCGGTGCGGCCGATAAACACCAGCTGTCCGTCACTGTTCCAGCGCATCAGGTCGCCGCTGCGGTACATCACCTCGCCGCGGCGGAACGGGTTGGCGACAAAGCGCGCCGCGGTCAGGTCCGGGCGGCGCAGATAGCCGCGGGCAATGCCTTTACCGGCGATATACAGCTCGCCGGCGACGCCGATCGGTACCGGCTGCAGCCGTTTATCCAGCAGCCACACCTCGGTGTTGGCCACCGCGCGCCCCACCACCGGCTGGTCGGCGGCGGCAACCGGCGCGCCCAGCGTATCCACGGTGTACTCCGACGGCCCGTAATAGTTGTGGATCTCCACCTCCGGGTGCTGCTGCATCAGGTTCCACAGCGTCGGCGTCGCCGCCTCGCCGCCGATCATCACAAACGACGGCAGCGGGAACTCGCCCTGCAGCAGCCCGCAGTCCACCATCTGCGAGAAGAAGGACGGCGTGATATCCAGCAGATCCACCGGCGTCCGGCGGGTCTGCTCCAGCAGCGCCCAGGCGTCGCGCCGCAGCTCTTCGTCGAAGATATACAGCTCGCAGCCCATGATCATGCAGAACAGCGGCTCCCAGGAGGAGTCGAACGAGAACGAAGCGGTGTGTCCGGCGCGCATGCGCCGCCCGTGGCGGGCCTGGTACTTGGCAATCGCCGGGCCGAACAGATAGGCCTGATGGGACAGGAACAGATTCAGCAGGCCGCGATGGGTCGACATCACCCCTTTCGGCCGACCGGTCGAGCCGGAGGTGTAGATCATATAGGCCAGATGGGCCTCATGCAGCGGTTCGCGGCGTTCGGCATCGTCAAGCGGATGAGACGCCGCCGCGGCGCACAGCGCCCGGCAGTGCGCGTCATCCAGACACCACACCTGCGGCAGCTCCGGCATCTGCGGCAGCGTGCCGCGCTGCGTCAGCAGCAGCGCCGGCTTGGCGTCGTCACACATCAGCGCCAGACGCTCACGCGGGTAGTCCAGATCGAGCGGCATATAGGCCGCGCCGCTGGCCAGCACCGCAAACAGCGCCACCAGCGTGTCGACCGAGCGCGGAATGCCGATCGCCACCACGTCTTCCGCGCCGATGCCGTGGTCAATCAGCACCCGCGCCAGCTGCATCACCCGCTCCGACAGCTGGCGGTAGCTGAGGCTCTGGCCGTCGCACGCCACCGCCGTTTCCTCCGGCTGCTGCGCCACCCGCTGCAGCAGCGCGTCAACGATCGAGGTCATGCCGGCGGGAGCCGCCAGTTCGCGCCCCCGTCCCCAGGCGGCCAGCCGCTGCAGCTCCGCCTCGCCAATCAGCGGCAGTTCGCCGTTCGGCTGGTGCGGCTGACGCGCCAGTTGCTGCAGCAGATGACCGATGCGCTCGGCATGCTGACGCAGCGTGGCGGCGGAATATTTCTGCGGGTTGGCCACCAGCGAGACGTACAGCGCCTCGTTGCGGAAACCCAGCTCAAACTCCAGATCGTCCACCGGCCCCATCGCCAGCGTATGCGTCACCGCCGGCTGGCCGTCAAAGGATAAGGCGCTGTGATACACCTTGACGTTGATCACCGGGCCGTACAGCTCCTGCTGCTGCCCCACCAGCCCCAAATCCCGCCGGATCTGCTCCGCCTCATAGCGCTGATGGCGACGCACCTGTTTGATCTCCGCCACCACCGCCCGGCAGGTTTCCGCCAGCGACATCTGCTGCGTAACCGTCAGCTGCAGCGGCAGCACATTCACCACCGGCCCGATCGCCGCCAGCGCCTGCGATCCCATGCGGCGCATAAACGGGAAGCCCACCGACAGGCGGCTTTCGCCGCTGATGCGCGCCAGATACACCACCAGCGCCGCGGTGACGATGTCCGCCGGCTGCGCCTGCTGCAACGCGTCATCCGCCTGCAGCGCGTCGAACAGCGCCGCCGGCAACACCAGCGACTGCTTGAGCGGCCGCGCATCGTCTGCCACGGCGCAGCTTTCGTGCGACAGCGACAGCGTCGGCGGCAGATCGCTCAGCCGCTGCTGCCAGAACAGCGCCGCCCGCTCCGCCGCCGGCGAGCTTTCCCACTGACGGTACTCCTCCACCACCTCGCCGAACGGGGTAAACGGCGACGGCGACGGCGCTTCCCCCTGACGCAGCGCACGATAAATATCGGCGATACGCCGGGTCACGGCGTCAAAGCTGAAACCGTCCAGCATGATATGGTGGAAACGCTGATACCAGAACCAGCGCCCGGCGCCGACGCGGATCACCGCCTGACGATACAGCGGCCGCTCGCCGTCGGCGGGCAGCGGCTGCGCCAGATCGTCCTCCATCAGCGCCAGCGCGGCCTGCTCCGCGTCCGGCCGCTGGCTGAAGTCCAGCCACTCGGCGGGCGCGACCTGCGCCGGATCGGCCCGCAGCGGCAGGCGCTGCTGCGGCACACCGTCCGCCGACTCGTAGAACTGCGCCTGCACGGTATCGGCCTCCGCCAGCCCCTGGCGGATGGCGCGCTCCAGGCACGAACGGTCAATCTCGCCGCGCAGTTCGGTGTAGTGCGCCACGGCAAAGCTGTTGCGCCGCTGCGCAATCTGATCGGCGATCCAGATGCCCGGCTGCGCCGCAACCAGCGGACAGGTTTGATAATCGAGCCGGGTTTCAGGCAGTGAAAGGGTTTCTGACATGCTTGCTATCCTTTTCCTTAAACGGAATCTATCGGAACTTGAGCGCGCGGGTTACTGCGCCGGCGTCACGCTGTTTTTCAGCACCGCGGGGCGCATGTCCTGCCAATGCGCTTCGATAAACGCGATGCACTCGGCGCGCGTCGCCGGCCCCATCACCTCGTGCCAGCCTGCCGGCACGGCGGCAAACTGCGGCCACAGCGAATACTGCTGTTGCTGATTGATCAGCACCAAAAACGGCAGGCTTTCATCATCAAAAGGGTTTTGTTGTTCCTGAGTCATTTCCATCACCTGTTAGTCGAAATGTATGTCGTCCATAGCGGAAAGCAGCCAGTGCAATCCGTCCAGCAGCCCGCCGCGCCAGCACAGCGCGTCGTGGCCGCCGGAAAATACCCGGTAGTTGACCCGATGCCCGGCGGCCTTCAGCGCCTGCTGCATCTGTTGATTAACGAATTCAATATCCTCTTCCCGGCTGCCGGCCTCCTGAAACACCGTCAGCGTGCCGGCGGCCACCCGGCCCTGACGCACCTGCTGCGTCAGCCAGCCTTCGTCAAACTCCGCCCGCCGGGCGAAATCGGTGACGTACTGCACCGTCGGCCACCAGAACGAGCCGGACTGGCTCAGCACCCGGCCGAAACGCTGCGGCCAGTGCAGCCCGGCGTACATCGCCGCCAGACCGCCGTAGCTCTGCCCCGCCACCACGGTGCGCGCGCCGCTGTCGCTGAACGCCATGCGTTGCCGCACCAGCGGCAGCAACTCCGCCTGCAGCGCCAGCCAGAAGTCGGCATTGCAGGGCAGCTCCCGCTCGCGGTGCTGCCCGTCAATCACGTCAACCAGCAGATAACAGGCGGCCGGCAGGCGGCCCGCCGCCGTTTCACGCGCCAGCACCGGCAGCAGCGGCTGGCCGTCAACCCAGTTCTGGCCGTCCAGCAGGATCACCAGCGGCCGCTCCGCCGCAGCGGCGCCCTCGCCGCTGGCGTAGGCCCAGATGCGGCGCTGATTGCCCAGCGCTTCGCTGCGCCAGAGGAACTGATGTATATGCGCCGGATCCAACGGCGGCGGCGCGGTCAGCCAGGCGCGCTGATCGGCGGCGTCCGGCCCCTGCGCCAGCGACAGCGGTTGACCGATGCGGGTCGACGCGGCGGGATACGGGTTTAACGGGTCGGCAATCGCCAGCGGGAAAAGGGAGATCCACCAGGCGCGCTGCTGCTGGCGGCACTGCGCCCGATCGGCGCTGAAAAGCGGAGGAAGCTGCGCGTCCTGCACCGGGATCAGGCTGTAACTGCCGCGCCAGTCGCGCGGCAGCAGGAATGAGCCGTGCCAGATATCCGTACCCGCCAGGCGCCGTAACGTGCTTGGCTCGGTACTGTGGTGGTCGGTCACGCCGTTGATATCGAGATAGACCCGCCGGATCGGCGAGCGGCGTTCGTCCCCGTGCGGATCGCGCCACAGCCAGGTAAAACGCACCTGTTGCCGGTCATGCTCTTCGACCACCGGCGTTCCCCGCTGGGCAATCTGTCGCCACCACGCCGGCTGCCCGGCCGTCTCGGCCTGCAGCCAGCGGCTGACCGTCCCTGCCGCTACCGTGCTCTGTGCGCTTACTGCCGCTCCCTGCCGGGCGGCTGGCAAAATATGCATGTAATTCCTTACGGTAAAATGAGGTACTTTTACGAAGATTTACAATCGTATTGATAATCATTCTTATTTTCAATATCATTTGCGAGCTTTTTTGCTGTGGCGGAAATGACAGCAAATCAGTGACGGCCAACTGGTGGGATAAACGGGGCCGCAGCAGGCGGCGTGGACAGCCACGTACGCCTCCATACAGCAAAAATTGACTCAGGGGTTAAAATGAGATTGAAAAACAAAGGGATAACTAGAAAACAACCGGCCGCGCCCGGGCAGCTGTTCTATTTGTTATTTTCACCTTCCCTCATCCTGTTGCCGGCGCTGCCGGGCCATGCGGCGGACGAAGAGAACATCATCGTGACCGCGCAAAGCGTCACCGCGCCGCTGAGAGGACCGGTGGCCAAAGACAGCGCCGCCGGCACCAAGACCGCCACGCCGCTGCGCAAAACGCCGCAGGCGATTTCCGTGATCACCCGCCAGCAGATGGACGACCAGGCCGCCCTCTCCGTTTCCGACGCGCTGAACTACACCAGCGGCCTGCTGACCAACTACCGCGGCGGCTCCAACCGCAACGACGAGGTGATCGCCCGCGGCTTTCGCTATATGCCCAAGTTTCTTGACGGTCTGAGCTACGGCCTTTCCGGTCAGGCCGGCGCGGCGGGCCAGATCGATCCCTGGCTGCTGGAACGCGTTGAGGTGGTGCATGGCCCGGCCTCCGTGCTGTACGGTCAGGTAAACCCGGGGGGCATTATCAGCATGACCAGCAAGCGCCCCACCGCCGAGAGCATTCATAAAATCCGCCTCAGCGGCGGCAACCGCCACTACGGCGAGGCGGCGTTTGACTTCGGCGGCCGGCTGAACGATGACAATACGCTGTTCTACCGGCTGAACGGCGTCGCCAGCACCCAGCACCAGTCGATGAAAGACAACAAGCAGCAGCGTCTGGCCATCGCCCCGGCGCTCACCTGGCTGCCCAATGCCGACACCAGTTTCACCCTGCTGACCAGCTACCAGAATGAGCCGAAGGCCGGCTTCCGTAACTTCCTGCCCGCCAACGGCACGGTGTTTTCCACCAGCGCGGGGCGGATCCCCTACGACCTTAACGTCAGCGATCCGAGCTACAACCAGGCGAAGCGCGAGCAAACCTCGGTGGGCTATATTTTCGACCACAGCCTCAGCGACGCGCTCACCTTCCAGCAGAACCTGCGCTACACCAATATGGATGAGTCCTACAAATATCTGGTGTACACCTTCGACGCCGACGACCGTAACGACCACTCCATCAATCGCCGGCCGCAGCACGATAAAATCGAGTCGCAGGAGCTGGGCATCGACAACCAGCTGAAGGCTGAATTCGCCACCGCCGACGTCAGCCACACGCTGCTGGGCGGGCTGGATTACAAATGGAGCGACGTGGACAGCAAGCTGTGGCGCGACAGCGGCGACCAATACATTCTCGACTGGGCGCACCCGACCCCGGTGCATATCGATGAAAGCACCTTCAGCCTGGCCACCAGCAGCCGCAAAAAGCTGGATCAGTTGGGGATCTACCTGCAGGATCAGCTGGAGTGGCAACGCTGGAACCTGCTGCTGTCCGGCCGGCAGGACTGGTCGGAAGTCCGCACTCAGGATCGCGTGGCGGACAGCGACGTGCAGCAGAACGACAGCAAGTTCAGCGGCCGTGCCGGCCTGCTGTACGCGTTTGATAACGGGCTGTCGCCGTACGTCAGCTACAGCACCTCCTTCGAACCCAACCTGAGCAGCGGCGCGCCGGGCAGCGATCCGTTCAAACCCACCACCGGCGAGCAGACCGAAATCGGCCTGAAATATCAACCGCCGGGCAGCAACACGCTGCTGACCCTGTCGGCTTTTGATATCACCCAGAAAAACATCACCGCCTATAACAGCGTAACCGGCTATAACGAGCAGGTCGGCAAGGTGCGTTCCAAAGGGATTGAGGCCGAAGCGCACGCCCAGCTGACGCCGTCCATCAACCTGATCGCCGCCTACAGCTACACCGATGCGGTGACCAAGGAGAGCGCCATCAGCGGCCAGGTCGGCCATACGCCCGCCAGCATTCCGCGCCACGCCGCCTCCGCCTGGGGCAGCTACCGCTTCCGCCACGGCGCGCTGCAGGGGCTGACGCTCGGCAGCGGCGTACGCTATACCGGCACCAGCTGGGGGGATTCTGAAGGTGGGTTTAAAATTCCGCACTACACGCTGTACGACCTGATGGCGAAATACGAGTTGGAACAGGCCAGCCCGGCGCTGCGCGGCGCCACGCTGCAACTGAACGTCAACAACGTGGCGGACAAGCACTACGTCGCCTCCTGCGGCAACACCTCCGCCTGCTTCTACGGCAGCGGCCGCAGCGTTATCGCCTCGCTGGCTTACAGCTGGTAAGCGCCCCGCCGGCGGCCGTGATAACGCGGCCGCCGGCGTTTTTCGTCACCACGTCTAGCTTATCCGGACGGCGGCGCCGCTCACCGACAGCTCCAAACGCGCTGCCATGGCGGGTCACTAAATTGCAAATAAAGCGACTATCGAATCCTTAGCCTCAAAAAGCAAGAAAACCTGTTTAGTTTCAATAAATTACAAACCAATCACCATGAATTTAGGCATGCAACACCTTGCATTCCATTCCAATAAAATCATGCACTTACCAGTTCTCTCGTTTTAATTCGGGAAAATTTCGGCAGCACAATCACCAAAACAAATATGATGCAGGGAATCATAATTAGACCGAGCTCCATCCCGGCCACCATATCTTTTGAGGTGCTGCCCCTGCCGATGTTCAACCCACACGAACACTACGAGGCCGGCATTGGGGCAGCAGATTTTATATAGGTTCAGAGTTTAAATTTTCAAGGCGTCGCAGTGGGCAGTTGATGGCTGTATTGACGGTTTCTCATGCCCGTCTATACTTTTCAACAAGGGCAGATATAGCCCGCATATACCTACCTGATATACCCGGCGTCGTGTCCGGGCTTTTTTTTGCCCACAGCGCAGACGTGATCGATCACCAGCTCCTCCATATATAGTCCAATCATGCGTGGGTACCGCTCGACTATCCTCGATACACATCACAAATCAGAAACATTATGTTGCAAATAGCAAAATAATAACACACACTAAGTTTAAGTGGACTTTTACGTACCCACTTACTAAATGGATATCCCAAACTTTAATCCCGGCATGCTATCCATCATGCTGGGATTTTTTTGCACCCTGCCGATATTGATTTAAAATTAAAAATCAAAGGCACTTATAGCCTCGACATATGCCTACCTAATAGCCCGGTGCCGTAGCCGGGCTTTTTTTTCGTCAGCATATGAACTGCAGTAACTACAACCCAAGATTTAGCTCGACCCCGTCGGTGATTTCAGCCGATTTTTTACTTTGTCATTTCAAAGTTAAGGAGCAGCAATCGAATGACCATAGATGAGAAAATCGCCAAATCAAAAGTCCTAGCATCTCGAGTCCCACGTGAAATAATTGAGGAAATGGAAACCGTAAAGTTAGAAGGGGAATCGACAACACACTTCATCGTTTCGGCCATGCGTGGTGAAATTATCCGCAGAAAAACAGAGGGTGGGCGCGAAAGCCCCCTCCTATCCTCCTTAGATGCACTAACTCGCGTTGAAACCATCGGAACAAAAGCTGTCTCTGAAATAGAGCAGCTCATTGATATTGCTCGTGAGGAGCTTCAACGCCGGATAAGCGGTAAGGTTGGAAGTGGGATGTAACCCGCCATGAAATAGTATGTCATATCTCTTGAGCCAATCATTTCAATCCGTTATCGTTACCCAGTGAAAGAATTCCTTTCACACTGTCTATTGCTTTAAGCCGTTCATTCCCCCGGTTGTCGTGGCCGGGATTTTTTTGCCTGCCATGTGCTCGTCTATACAACTTGATCGATTTAACCGATCGATACCAAAAAACCGATCTATACAACCAATTGTTATTTTGCATACAAACCGTGTAATCATTGACCACATACCAACTACAACAGCACCAGGGAATCCCCTCACTGCGCCCATGCCTGCACCGCATGGGCTTTTTATTACGGCAGGAACAGCATGAATACCTTCATTAAAGCATTCGTTCGACTCGGCGCCGCTGTGTCTGCGCTTTCCCTTATCTCTGGGTTCACCCACTGGCCCGAGGCCATGTTCATCTATAACTTCGTGATGTTAGCCATCTGGGTGCATGCAGAGTGGGACTGGCATCGAAAATGACTAATAGCCGGGAGATATCCCCCGGCGCCCATCACTAAACGACCACCCCATACGTGTTTTTGAAGTAACGCTGAGAACGGCCGTATTGAACCTTCAGCTCATCCAAAGATAACACCCGGTCATAAATCAACACTTCAGCAACAGCCAGCCCTGTATTGGGACTTGAAGGCGGCACCGGCGGCAAGTTTGGATTGCGCCAGGTGATAATGCGATAGAAGCTTTCCGCATCCTTTTCCGTCACCGAACGTTCGGCCAGATTCGCGCCTTCAGCGAGTGTTGCCGGGATAATGTCAGCGCTGGCAGAAGGTACATATAAGCCGCCCTGGTTACCTGCGCCATCAACAGTGACAGCAGTAAATACAAAGTTGTTACGGCTTGAAGTCGCCTCAGAAGGCCCTGCCGCCGTACCATACAGTTTTTCATTGTAGGCTTGACCGCCAATACTCAATGAACGCCGGCGAAGTGCGTCCACTGATACATCCGTAATGGCAATGCCTTCCCCGTTTGCCGAGGCCGACTGCACAATGTTCCCTACGGGGTAACCGAACGTATTCACATCAGCAGCCTGGCGGTACACCGCAATCATGGTGCGCTGCAGTCCGTCCGGTACATCGGTAATAAAACCGTTATCTTTATCGCCTGTCACAAAGAACGCGTTAAATACTGGCATACCGACAGCCTTTAACGTGTGTCCGTTCCCAGACAGATCGGAGAAACCATCCCCAAAACGCCATCCAGCCATCAGGCCCGACACCGTGGCAAACGGCTCAAACAGCGGTGGTAATGTTGGGTTCTTAATTTCCATATCCAGATTGCGAATAATCGTTGTCATTTCGTTACCTTACTTAAAAAATTACGCACCAGTTGTGCAGTTTGCGCAAAACACCTGCGCTGTCTGTGTAGTTTTCGCCAGGTAAATCCCCTTCGCTATCGCGCAGGTTGCCGCGCGGCCCCGTCGTTCTGCCGTTCGTCAGCGGATCACCTGCCTTGCCCCATCCGTAAGTGACGATTTCGCTATCGCGCAGTGGCCGCGATGTCGTGATGCGGACACGGTCGGGGCCAGCAATATCGACGGACGTGATAATGTCTATGACGTCGAGCGAAACGCTGTCACGAATGTAGAACCCCATGTTTTCCGCCGGCGCCACCCAGTCTGTATCGAAAACCAGCGGCGGAGCCGGCACGTTGAAATAGAGCATGGTGAAGATGCCCTGCCGGATTTCATCGATCACATCAAGACGATGCATACGCGTCACGCCCTCCAGCATGTCCCGCCGCTTTTTGTAAATCATGCGGCCCGTATACTGAGAGAACATGTAGTACGTTTCAGGCATACCGTGGATGTGGTCTGATGCGTAGTAATCACCGATGTAGCCGGGGTAAGCGATTTCCGTTTTACCCAGCATTGCAGCGTCACGCAGTGCCAGAGCGACAAGCGGGTCACGGCGTCTGTACGCCCGGTGCGTGCTGAGCTGGTAGCTGATAAAAATGGGGTCAAACAGTTGGCCGGTGATCGCTTTTTTGTCTGCCAGCGAATCGGCGATGTACTGCAGGTAAATAGCGAGATAGTCAGCGCGCGACGTCTGATCGCGATAATCTGATTCGCCCTGCATCCACACAACAGCCAGTTCAGCAAACGTTCTTCCTTCGTCAGCGGCCAGGCGTAGACTGTTGGTAACGTGGGCGATCATGCGGCTATAGGCTGCAGTGCCTTTAATCAGGTTCTTGATAGGCTGACCGCCAGTGCCGGGCGCAGAACCGATATAGGCGCTGGCCTGATGGTCAAAGGGTAGCCCAGTTTCTGCCTGGATCATTTCCACCAGCTTATGCGTCGCGCCGGTAACAGGAGTTTCCGCCGCCGGCCAGGTTCCCTCTGACGGTTGGTAACGCTTTTCCACCAGTGGCACCAGTGTGTCCGTGTCGGTCATCCCGCTGTTGTTATTGGTGCTGAATCCCTTGTTCCCATAGCGCTGTTCTGTGCTGACCGGTTGCGGGTCATCGTTAGGGTTCGCTGCACCAAGAGACAACGACTGCCCCTCACTGCGCACCCCCATGTAGTCATAAGGACGGAACGGCACCGGTGGAACATCAGGCTTTGGTGGCGTAGAGCCAATCACGGGAATATCCAGGTCGGTTTCATACCCTGGATCACAGGCATAAGGGACATAACCTTTATCGACAAACACAACGCCTGGTGGCCCCGGAATTTCAACAATCTCAACCCGGCCAATGATAACGCCGCCCATTTTCGAACCGCCGATATACGGCACGTTTTTTTTATCCGTCTGCGCCCAATCATATTCATGATGGTTGGCAAAGTTTTTAAACTGTACGCCGGTAATATTTACGTCACCGTTTTCTGTATAGTTAATCGGTGACACGCCGTTCGCAGCAAAAAAACCGCCCCCGACTAATACCCCTTCTGTGTCATAGACCTTTTTTTCAACGCCATACCCCTGCGTGCGCTTATCTACCTCACCACTCTGTGATAATGATTTGCTCGCAAAGTCAATGGCATTCTCAACATCACTGGCACCGGCTGCACTTGCAAACTCCAGTGCGGTGCCATTCAGGTTCATATAATATTTAAAACCTTTCCCTTCCCCCTGGCCGACGCGGAAGCTTTTCCCGAAAGGCGTACCGGCAAGGCCGGCAATCGTTCCATCAGGATCATCAGGGGTGATGTAATACGTGTTGGCGTCAGCAGTATTCTCCGCCCTTCCTGCGGCATCCTCAGCCCTTTCCGTCAATCCGTCCAAAACAGACTTGTCGGCAAAAAGTTTGAAACCGTCTACAAGACTGACGAGATTACCGGAGCGATCAGAAACCAGCGACTTAATGAGTAATGACATTAATATTTTTTTGGTTCGCAATAAACCATCACCGTCGCTTTGAGAAATAACAAGAAGGTCATCAATTAACGAATTTTCAGCCGAAGGAAGTTCCGATATTTTCATTTCCTTATCGACACCGATGGGGTCACTGACCACCTTTTGCTTTAACCTGCTAACCATGCTGCAGACTCCCGTTATGTTTTATAAAAATAGCCAATACCATCATCTTTCTTTTTCCCCGATTTTTTCCCGCCCTTCCCTTTTGGCGGCTTGATATCCGTTGCCAAATTGAACGCGAACGACATTCCCTGGGAGGTGAGAGAAAACACCAACGATTCGATTAACCAGCTCCGATCCTCCACCGTGCCGAAGCCCTGGGTAATAACCCGGCTCTCTGCCGTCAGTGGAATATGTGCCGGCCGGCACGGCCCGCTGAGCGTCATGCGGCGCTCATTACGGCTTACCTGCGTTTTTCTGGATTGCGCGCTGTGGTTGGCGGCGGTTTTGGTCGGCTGGGTGAAGGGGTGGGATTGTGACGGACCATCATGTTCGAGTGACTGCGTTTTCGTTCGCCCGTCTTCCGGGTCAAAGTACGCGACACTGATTTTTCCCTTCTTCCCACCCTCACCTTTTTTACCGGGGCCAGTCGTTGCGCCGCGCTGCTGGCCATCGGTATAACTCCATTCCGATACCTCCTCCTTTAAAATCGTTACGCTGGCAAGCGCCTTCCCGCCGACGCTTAACGATTCCCCCTGCTGGAGAAACAGCCAATAGCCGCCGGACGGCTTACTGATCGCATTAAAACGACTGGCCAGCCGGGTCATTAACGCGGCATCCGATTCATTGACCTGATCGAGGTGCCCGACAGCGATATCTGCCAGTGCGCCGGCCACTTTGGGGATCAACCCGTTGTCACTGGCGACAGTCTTCACAATGTCGCCCAGGTTCACGTCGTCCCAGCTGCGGCTTTTCTGGTTCAGCACGTCACCGGGCTGGCGCTGGGCGTTCATCGGCGCAGCCGTGGCATAAATAACGATTTTGCGCGGCGGGCCACTGCTGGAAATACCGCTGACAACAAACCATCCCTTGTCCTGCAATACCCCGTTAAACCCCAGCCCTAGCCGCAGTCGCGCGCCCTTGTTAGGGAGCGCCATGGTTTCCGACAAAATGGTGATCTGCAGTTCGTCGGCCTTTGCCGTGGCGCCGCCGTTATCCGTCAGCCTGATTTCCACCAGGTTCTCACGCATCAGCGCAGTAATATCCCGCCCTTCCGCCGTGAGGCTGAACTCCGGGCGATATTCTTCTCTCTGCACGTTTTCCATATCAATCCCACAGTTGAACCGTTGACTCTGCAACCTGCGTTTCGATATCAGGCAGCGTAATGATCAGGCCGGAAGGGTATATCGCCCCCAGCGCGGCCAGCTCCCTGTTGGCATCCAGCACTTCCGTCAGCGTCTGAGGGAGGTTTGCCAGACCGTAATGCCTGGCGCAGATGGCATCCAGCACATCGCCTTCATGGGTTATGTATGTCGTCGGCATAATGTTTTATCGTGATCGAGTAGGTTTTCTTTCGCGGAGAACCACCAGGCAGGAATGCCAGCGTGGTATCGGTAAAGTCCGTAATCACCCACCAGCCCAGCACATCCCCGGCGCCACTAACTAGCTGTTGAGGTTGAGCCTTGTCGGCGAGATCATAAAGCGCATCGATGGACGTGACCCCGTTGCGAAAAAAAGCGTGGGCCTCACCGTCCAATTTGACGCTGCGGGCTTCCTTGCCCGTGTACTGCAGCAGGTCCTGTTTGCCGATCCGCTCCTGCTCCTGCCAGCGCCAGCGCGCCTCCCGTGTCAACTGGTTATAGGCTGCCGTATCGATGGAGAATTCAAAGTCGCCCAGCATCATCATGATCTTGGCATTTTCTGCCGGGCGCCCGTTCGGCGCATTGTAGCTGTACGCACCGGTTATCGTTCCGATGATGTCTATATCGCTCATCCGCTCCAGCCTCCCGGCGCGTCATACATCGCATTGTTCCCGTTGAATACGTCCAGCTTGCCGATCTGCGTTACCGCGTTATCGGCGATGCTCTTGGCGTCCTGCCCCGGTGAACCGTTGACGGTCATATAAATATTATTCCGGCGGTTGTCGGTGACAGTGGACTTCTCTTTATCTGGGCCTGCCGCGCTCTTCAGCGCTTTCCAAAACTCACTCATAACAGGGTCGGGGGCTGTTTTATCTCCGCCAACAGCGGACAGCATCTTATCCTCAGCTTTAGTCCAGTACTGCCAGGGGTTGGTAAAGCGGTCTTTTGACATTGACCACTGCGTGTCATGGTAAATATCCTTCAGCTTGCCGACCTTCTCCGGGTCGCTGATAACCGACTCTAACCAGGAACTTTCCCCCTTCTCTTTGGCTACCGACCTGGCTTTATCCACATCACCCGATGCCAGTGCGTGAACGATGGCACGGCGATCAGTGTTTTCATCCGGGACAAATTGCCCCAGCCACTTCGCAATGCGTATGGCCACCTTGCTGAAAGTGATCAATCCGTTCCCGAACTCAATCAGCGCAGGTATCCATGAGTTGCGGATCGTTGACGCAATCACCTCAATACCGCCGTTTTTGAACCAGTCGGACAGCTCATCGGCCAGTTTCGTGACCATCGGAGCCAGGTCGCCGCCCAACTTGCCGGCGATCTGGTCCACAGCGCTGCTCCAGACCGTCCGCAAGTTGCTGAACGCGATGTTGCTGCGCATCGCCCCCTCAGCGCCGTCACGGGTCACCAGGTTGTATCGCTTCTGTTCGTTCATCAGGTCACGATAGCTTTTACCGGTCAGGCGCATGTAGGTCAGGATTTTGTTGGCTTCACCGCCGAAGATGGAGTCCGCGTACCCTGCAGCCAGCTGTTCGTTATCCAGTTTCAGCAGACGTTCAAAAATGCTCGATACCTGGTCTTCATTGCTTTTGCCGTACATATCGCCGGCCTTGAACCCCAGCAACGGGAAGTTCTCTGCGATAGCGCCTTTCGTCGGGTCCTTCTTAAAATCCGAGACCTTATTGCGGTACTCTTCAAACAGGTCTCCGAAGTTCTCCCCGTTCAGCCCCATCTGCTTACCGAGGCTCTGCCAGGCATTGAACGTATCGATGTTCACACCGTAGCTTCGGGCAATGCCGTATGACTCAGCGGTTTCCGCATTAGAACGAACAGGAGACATGACCGCACCGATCCCCGCCCCGATTAACCCGCCGGCAGCAGCAATCCCCAACCCGGCGCCAAGCGTCCGGCCTGCCCGGCCAATAAAGCCACGCCCCACAGCGCCCGCCCGGCGAAAACGTTCAGCGCGCTGCAGGCTGCGGTTCAGCGATTCCTGCTCCTGCTCAGTCCGTTTGATAGAGCGCGTCACAGTGTCGTAATCGCGCTTCAGGGCGCTGACATCCTTGCCCGCCAGCTTGGTTTGCTTCATCCGATCCGCCAGCGCCTTTTGCTGCTTGGCGAGGTGTTCAGATTGTTTCTCGACGGTTTTCAGCCCTTTGTTAAGCCCGTCCGTCGAGCGGCCCCAGCTGCCGTCGATGTTGCCGCCAAACGTTATGACGGCTTTCAATTTTTGACTTATGCTGCTCATTTACTCACCCGCTCATATTCGTCTTTAACAAAGTCGTAAAAGGCGGAAAACGGCATGGAGAGCCAGTCCCCCATGCTGTAATTCAGGGTGCGGCCAACCAGCCTCAAGGCTTGTCGGATGTCGCCTTCTGACGCTCCCCAGGAGGCAGCAAAAAATTGTTCCAGGCCGCCTCAAGCTGGTAATAGTCAGCTGCAGTCAGTTGATAGACGTCCTCAACATTCATGCCGCACAGATCGGCCAGCATGCCGATTTCCTTTTCTGCATCGCTCCCCGGACGTTTGACATACTCGATGCGGTCACGCACCAGCGGTTCGCGCATCGTGACTTTTTCAAGCTTGCTGCCATCGGCCAGCGTCAGCGGGGAGTACAGTTTGATTTCTACGTTGCTGCCTGGGTAATTCATGGTATTGCTCCAATAAAAAAGCGGCACAAAGGCCGCTTAATGGTTGTTGAGTGGGGATTAGATGCGGATTTTGCTGCGCAGGCCGCCCAGCTGATCCACGCCGTTCACACGGCGGATAAAACGCTCGGTGTCGATTTCAAACAGCTCCATACCGTCGCGCGTCTGCTTGTAATAGCTCATCGCAATCTCAACCGTGATCGCCGTTTCCCCCATGTTTTCATTGCCCCGCGCATCCGGCGTGACCTTCGAGACGAACCCTTCAATCTCTTCGATCGTGCCGACTGCCCGGCCGTTACTCAGATAGCCCTGATACGCCATAAAGCGCGGGCGGCTACCGGAGATAAAGCCAAATCGGCTCAACACGTCGGTATCAATGCCCCAGAACTTGATAGAGCACGTCAGCGCCTCCATGCCATCATCCAGCGGGGTCGGTGCATCCTGGGCACCGGTACGCAGCTGGGTGGTGACAATGGACAGCTCCGGCGGCGTAAACTCATGCGCGCCGGTAACACGGAAGCCGCCGGCAAAAATGGTCCATGCCCGTAACGTATTTTTTTCGCTCATTGTGCGGTCATCTCCTCAACGGCGTAATCATTATTGATGCGCACACGCATGGTGATGCGCTCGGTCGGCGACTTCGGCCCGAAGTCATAGTTGATATACAGCACACCAGCGGCCAGGGATTCCGCCGTGTTCAGTTCTTCGTCCAGCCACGCAGTACCGCCAAAGATGGCACCCAGGCCAACAAGCTGGCGCAGGTAGGCATTCACCGTGCCGAGAATGTCATCAGCCGTCTCTTTATCCAGTGGCCGGTCGTTATAAATCATGACCGTGTTCTGGATACTGTCTTCGATAACGTCTGCAGTGCGGCGAACCGACTCGAAACGCCACTGGGGATGATCGATGCACAGGCGGTTGCCCCAATGCTTGTACCCCGTGCGGCGGATGATGGTGCTGACGTTCTGCATGTTCAGCAGGTTTGCTTCACAGTTCGGATCGCCGAGAATAAACTCGTCAACCTGCTCAAGGCCGAGAATGCTGTTGATGTCCTGATTGGACTTGCTCCACCACCAGCCTTTCTCCAGATCGATGCGCGCCCGCAGGCCAGCCGCAAAGGCGGAATACGGCCGGAACTCCAGCTCGCCGCTGGCATTCACTTTTTGCACCCGAGGCCGCAGCAGTTCGACGCGGCCACCGTACATCTGCCGGCGCTGCACAACTTCCGGCAACGTTGCCATCGAGGCGCAGTCCAGATACGCCACCGCGCGGAGTTTTTCGGCTGCCGTTTCCAGCCCTTTGCCGATACCGTCATCTTCACTGAACCCCGGCGCAATCAAGATGCGAGGGCGATAACCGTTGACCGATTCACTGGATGACCAGGCGCTGATCCCCGCCAGGATATTCGCGCGGATATCGATATTGAAAATCTGGTCAGACAACAGGCGCTGTTCATCCTCGGCGGTGATCGGCTCTTTTTCCTCGGTAGAGACAGTGACCGGCTGTTCATTATCTTCAACGCGCACAATGACGATCAGCGCGTTGGTCTGGTCGGCAATCTCCTGCACAGCCGGAGGGATAGTCCCTGCACTGCCCAGCGCCCGCATCTGCGTACCGCCAACGACGGCTACCGGTGTGTTGAGGGGAAAGGGTTCATCCTGCCCGCCGGACAGTACCACGCTAAACGGGCTGACCTTGCCGGTGTCGGCGCCCGGTAATACGGTGACCAGGCTGTCTGTCAGTGCCAGAACCGCGTCGGACACCTCTTGCGCGGTGGCGGTGAGTTTGCCGTCGGCATCGCTGGCCAGCAGAATGTCCAGCACGCCTCGCGCATAGGTAGCACTGGTTTTTCCGCCGGCCGGCGCCGCAGCAGCGGTCACGCGGAGCTGGTTACCTGCCCGCCCCGGCTGCGAGGCCGTAAACGTCAGCTCATTATCCAGCAGCGCAGTCCCGGTGACGGCCTGCGCCTTGGTTCCCGGCGATGCGTCCGGGGCTGTACCGACCAGGCCGATAACCGCAGTCTGGATCGTGGTAACGGCAACCGTCCCACTTGTCAGTTCAATTGTTTCTACGCCGTGCAATTCGGCCATAGTATCCTCCAGGCATAAAAAAACCCGCTCGGCGGCGGGTCATTGTTTAATTGGGGTTGGTCGGGTTGGCCAGGAGATATCCGGCGCCTGATTAACATCGATACGGCTTAGCGCCAACCGGTATTTTTTCCACTCTGTCAGAGCCGTCTGTTCAGCGTCTGTCGCGTCGCCGAACTCTACCGCGTCCTGCAGCGGTGCAATGGCTTCAGCGGCTTCAGCGCTACGTTGCGCCAGCTC
This sequence comes from Serratia rubidaea, assembly GCF_016026735.1. Lineage (NCBI taxonomy): Bacteria > Pseudomonadati > Pseudomonadota > Gammaproteobacteria > Enterobacterales > Yersiniaceae > Serratia > Serratia rubidaea. The sequence continues at coordinate 3,678,032 of NZ_CP065640.1, read as the reverse complement.
ATTCTTTGCCATTTGAATCTGATCGCTCAGCGCCTTCGCTTCATCCGTTACCCATTTCTCACCGTCCCACGTGTCATACGGTGTTTTCGGCGGAGTAAACGTACAACCGTCAGGTAAAGGGCCGACCTCAAACATGATGTGTTTATTCGCCTGCGCATCCCAGTACGGTGAGCCTCGGTAATCATTAACATATTGCCATTGCCCATCATTCCAGACGCCAGCCTGGCCGGTTTTCGGCGCACACTTCGTTGTCGTGCAGTTGGCTGGTAGTCCGGTGTGTGGCGCGACATAAAAATTCAGGGTGCCGGTAAAAACGTTATTTTCATCGAAATTGTAAATCCACATCCAGCGCGGCTGGGCAGAAAATTCGAAGTCTGTGCTCATTATGCAAGCCTCACGATATAGTTAAATGCAATGTTTTTGACGGTGGTTTCCGGGTTGCCGTCCGGGTTTATGCGACCGCCGTGGCTGTGCCAACCTATCGGGACATCGTGCGTATGAGACGGCAGAGGTTCAATCAAGCCAAAGTCAGCGAAACTTCTTTCCTGGTCAATGCTGTGGCGTGAACTTTCGCCGCCGTCCAGAGAAGTGTTAGAGCGGTATGAGCGTAATTTCAGCTGATAAGCGCCGCCCGGCGTAGTCTGCCTGGTGCCCAGGTCAGTGCCATCAATCTCCAGTCCATGCCCGTGATATTTGTTGCCGTCGGCTTCAAAGGTCAGCAGCTCGCGACCGTCCGGTTTGCCCTTAATCGTATTACCGCGCATATCCGGCAACACGCCGGACGGATAGGCTTGCGCAAGGCGCGGGTAAATGGTCTTATCAAATCCCTGGCCTAACAGGAATGCATAACCGGGTGGCGGTGAACTTAGCGGCCAGGGGATAGGGGCACCCACCGGCATCAGTGGTGCGTTGCCCACATAAACTTCATCGCTGACCGTCAATGTGCCGATTTGTGCCGTTTTGGCAATGGATAGCGTGTTTGCGCCAAGTGCTCCACCGATACTCACTTCGCCATCGACAGCAATATTATTTTGGACATGTAATTTTCCGGACATAACGTCACCGGATTTTTTCACATATCTCTTATCTGCCTCTGAAATGGTTAACGCGGAGACATTGGGATCGACCTCAATCACCACGCTCTCAGCATGCGTCAGCGTCATCACGAAGTTAATGATGATCTCTTTCATCACCGGCGCACCGTCAGCCGGCAATACCGTGTCCGGGTAATCACCGTACGCCACCAGCACACCGTCGGCGCTGACCAGCCCCACTTCTCGCAGAACTTTGCCGGGATACTTCCTCGCTTCGATAACGGTCTGGCCGCTAATCATTCCTTCCGTTGATGCCCCGCCGGTAAAGGGGGCATCGCCGAACTTGTTCACCAATGCCGTCGCGCCGGGATTCGGGGTTATTGGTTTACCGCCACCGTCACCAAACGCCGCCAGCGTAATTTTTACGACGGTTCCCGCCTGGTAAGCGGCCTCGATCGCCGCCGCGCCGGCAGTCGTCAGAATAAGACCACTCATTAAGTTAACTCCCGTAACTGGTTATCTCGGACGTCACCATGTAGGAGGCCGAGTATGCGGTGCCTTGTGTAGCATTTTGAAAGGACATGTCGAACCACGAACGCAGGTTTTTACTGCGCATCACCGCGTTCTTAAAATCCTGAATATGCTGCTCGTTCACCGGGTTCCCGGCTTGCTCAACCACCAGCGAAAACGTGTACGGCTCCCCGCGCGGCGTCTGTTCAAACCACTCGGTTAACTGGTAGGTGAAGGGCAGACCTTCCAGCGCCGTCTCTATCGCACCACGCGTCCCCCGGTGCCGGTGAATATAGGTAGCGCTCCGTATGGCTGCGCGCTTTTGTTCCTCGCTCCACTCAGGCAACCAGGTATCTACGCTGTATTCCCATGCCAGCCATGGGAGCAGCTCCGCCGGGCACGTGTCGGGGTTCTTTACGGCGCGGATGAGGTCGGGGATCGACAGCACCTCTGTCGTGGTTGCCTCTTCCAGCGCCCGTTCGGCGGGCAGCGCATTAGGCGGCAATAACGTTTTATGCATCGACATTGACGATCACCTTTTTCAGCGTGATTTCCGTGCAAAGCGGCGCCTGACCGATATCCATCAGCAGATCATCGACCGGCGAGGCCAGTTTAACCGTGACCACACCCGGCTGATGCAGCGCCCGGTCAATCCCCGAACGTGATACGCGGCTGCCGATCCGGTGTGTCTGTTCGAGGTAGGTTTCCAGCGCCCGCCGTGATGCACTCATCACCGTGTCGATATCCGGGCCGGAGGGGATGTAAATATCTGCCGTTACCACGAACTTCACCATTGCCGCCGGCTTCACGGTGACAAAGTCGGTCATGGGCCGGACGTCCTTCGCATTAACGGCCTGATTGACCTTTTCCAACACCTCCGCCGTGGGGATACCGTCGTTATCACGGGAAAGCACGTAAATATCAACCTCGCCGCGTCGGCCATGATCCAGCGGCCCATAGGCGCGAACATCCAGAATAGAGGGGTCTGCAGAGGCGGCAAAGAAGGTGTAGGCGTTCTCGGCGCCGGCGGTGCTGAGTCGTGACCAGGCCAACTGGATGCGCGTGCGGAACGCGTCATCATCTTCATAAACCGGCTCAACCGGCGGCACTGCATTCGGATCGCCCGGATTTATCAGCAGCCGCGCCACGTCAAAGTTTGCGCCAATCTGGTCAAGGTCTGCGCCTTTTGCGCTGGCCAGCAGCACGGCGCGGATGGAGTCATTCATCGCCACGCGTAACAGCGTGGAGTGATAGGCCAGAACTTCGCCCTGTTTGTACACCGGATCGGAAGGTAGCAGCGCATCATAGACCGGGTCCAGCCCGCGCAGACGGTTTAACCATCCTTCAAAAATCAGGCCGGCGTCCGGGACTTTCACCGCATCCGGCACCGGCAGCTCGGAAAGGTTAATTGTTGCTGAATTCGTCGCCATTAATGCTTATCTCCGTCAACGTGATCGGCTGGCTGCTCTCTATGTCCGTGCCAACGATGGTGAGGTCAAAATGACCGTGGGTAACAAACGCCACCTGCACCGATGACACACGAATGCGTGGCTCCCAGCGAGCCAGGGCGCCGGCCGTCGCCGCAATAATACGGACGCGGTTGCTTTCGTCCTGCGGGTTATCGACCAGATCAACCAGCTCGCTCCCGTAGTCACGGCGCAGCACACGCGAGCCGATCGGCGTGGTGAGTATGTCAATGACGGATTGCCGTAAATGCTCAGTGCCGGAGAGCCGCTTGCCGTTGCCGGCATTAACACCGTGCATGATTACCCCCATAATAAAAAACCCGCACAATCGCGGGTCACATCTTGCTGTTTGGCTCGCCTGTCGTGCCGCCGCTGTCTCCTGGGTGAGCGTGGTTGTTATAAACCTCCCTCACCCGATCCAGCGTGCTCTTGCCATCCGATATCTGGCCGCTGACGGACAAGTCCCCGTTAATGCCGGTGTTGGCATTGATCTGCGTGACACCCTGAACCGTCAGAGTGTCGGTGATCTCCACCGGGCCGCGCAGCGTCCCCTTACCCTCAATCTCATACGTGCCGCCTTCGGCAATAATGATTTTCAGGGCATGGGCATCGCGGTCATAACGGATTTGTGTGCCGTCACTGTATCGGGTGACATGCTCGCTCTCGCTCCCGTCCGGGACCGGCATTTTCCCCGTGTTCCAGCCGGGGAACACCCGGCCGTTATTCAGGTCGCCGGCTTCGCTGATGACGGTAACGGCATCCCCTACGGCAATCGGGTTAGAGTCAGCCCTGTTGGCGCTGGATGACGGCTGGCAGACCGGCAACCAGGTCGTGGTGATGCCGCCGATTTCTACCCGGCATTGCGGCTGCGGGCCGTGCTTAACTGCCTGAACGACACCACGGCGGATCATGTTGGCCACGCGCCGGGCAAGGTCCCCCATATCCTGTGACATCATTCCTCCTTGCGCTTGTAGATAAGCCGGTAATCATTAATGTGCGCAGCACCAATTTCCGGCGCCGCACCCAGCCAGACTTCACGCAGCGGACCGGCAACCGATTCGAACGGGTCTTCCCCCATGGCCGCAGACTGGCTATACGTGATGCGCCAGACGATATAATCATCCATTGCAGGATCGAAGCTGTCCGGCCCCGCGCTGATAAACGCAGCCGGCTGCAGCCCTTCAAGCCCGAAGGTTTGTCCGTTGATCCACTGGCTGATATCCGCCGCCGCCGATCGGGCGAAAATTTGGGGTTTATCAATGGTGTTGCTGGCCTTGTCGATCACCACAAACAAATCACATTCAAACTCAACATTGAGCTGCCCGTCACTGCTTGGCGACTGTTCCCAGCCCATGATCGAAAAGAACACGGCCGGCGTGGTGAGCTGCGTTGCCTGTTCCGGGTAGTCGTCGGCATTGTTTACCCACGACAACGACCGCAGCGCTTCAATGACCGCGTCGTGATAGGTCGGCATTAAAATAGGCTTGGCCACTTACTTCCTCCAGCTGTTCACATTAACCCGCGCCTTTACCCTGCCCCGGATATCGGTTTCAAAGTGATGCAGAAATATTTCAACAACATCCGCAAACGCGTTGTCTTCGATGTAATCCAGCATCGGCGCATAAATATCGACTTCGGCTTCGCGGGTACGCCGCGTCGCCGGGTCGCGGATCAGCACCGTCCGGCGTCCTTCTCGTTTGCTCCGTCCGACCTCGCCATTCTCAAACGTTTTGGCTGACAACAGGTTGCCGCGCGGTTCAAAGCCCACGGAGTTTGCCCGCCGGCGCGACGGAGCATAACGCCCGGTTTTCGGGTCACGGCGGGTATGATGCGGACGCATACGTCCGTTAATACGCCCCTTCAGGTCCTTGACCTTGATTGCATTCAGACCGAACCACAAGCGCCCTTCATCCAGCAACGAGCCGCGAGAAACACGAAAGGAAAGCAGGCGCTTTCTCACCATTGCCATACTGCGCGGCGCCAGCCCATCCTTGATATCCGCCATGGCCCGTTTGCGCATGGTGGCGGCGGTTCGCTTCAATGCGCGGGAATACGCGGTCATGTACTGCTTGTGCGTTGCCCCGACGGCCAGGGCAATGTCACGCAGAACCATGGTGTCGATATCGATCGGGAGATCACGGCGTAACCGCGTAGTCCTGGCCATCGTTACTTACTCCATGTGTTAATGGGGTCCACCTCTTTCCCAGGGACGCCTCTGGCAAGCTTCACGCGCGTTCTGCCCGCTTCATCAGCACCAATATGCGTCACCCAATAGCTGGCCCCGCCGATCAACGCCTGGCATTTTTTTTCAAGTCCAACAATGTCAGCCGTATACACGCTGATAGCTGGCGCATGATCCTGAATTTCACCGCCGCCCTGCACCAGGGCCATATCATCCGGGCTTTCAAAAATTGCGACGACCGGACGGGCTTGCCCCTCAATGACTAAAACCACCGAGGGGTCTTCGGCGAAATAGCGGTCCACACGACGATCAGCACGCTGCATCCGTTCCGTGAACCGGTTCATTTAGAAACCCAGCCGCACCGGGGCTTCTTCCTGTCCGGCCTCGCCGGCGCTCCATGCCGAGCCGGCCAGTGGGAACGCTGCAGCAGCTTCTGCGCCGTCGGTAGCTTTTGCTGTCAGCGCGCCAGTGGCATCCAGGTAAACCTTGTCACCCACCGCCCAGGTTTCATCCGCTACCTTTGGCAGAACAAACACCCCGACGGTATGCAGCACGCCCCACGCCCCTGCGGGGATATCGGCATGTGCAACACCGACAATGCCACCGACAGCCACCGGCTGACCGGACTCAATCAGTGTTGCCGACGTGTTCTCGTAATCCAGCGTGGTGCCATCCTGCTGTAAATTCTTTGCCATAATGATTTTCTCCAGAAAGTAAAATGGGTGGCGACGCCACCCACGGACATAAAAAAACCGCCGTATCAGGCGGTTTATCAGGCTTTGCCGGTAGACTTCACCAGACCGCGCCAATCCATCGGCGCGACGCCGGCGTCAATGCGTACCTTGAACGCCGCACCGTCAATGGTGAAGCCCTGCTGCTGCTCCAGATACGGTGTATCAATGCCATCCAGATACGCCACTTCGATCGTGTCCTTGCCCTGTGCTGCCGTCAGATACCATGCTTCCGCGCTGTTATCATCCAGACGCGCTTCGGAGATAACTTCCACAAAGTTCTGGATCGGGTTGTTGATGCCGCTGTTGGCATCTGCGCCCGGTACGCTGGCAGAGCGGATCAGCTGATTGGCTTTCGACTCCAGCGCCACCGGCGTCAGCATATAAGCCGGACGAATGTTAAGCTTACGCTTGCCGTTGGTCTGCAGCAGCATCGCCTGGCGGGCCTTATCCAGTCCGTCAATAGTGAGAGGCTGGTTCACCAGGTTATTGTGATCCGCACTGAACAGGGCTTTCCCGTCGCTCATTTTCTGGTTGCTGGTCAGCACCGCCCAGACCAGCTCACCGACGGTGTAACGTGCTGCGCCGCCCATCATTGCAGGAATACGCGTCAACATGTCCATGTCATCGTTAATGATGGTCTGGCGGTCAATGCTGAACAGTTCGCCATAGGTTGCCAGGGCGATAGGCTCCCCTTTATCACCGACCGTAATGTATTTGTATTCCGCACCCGGCTTCACTTCACGCAACTTGTCCAGCGCGCCCAGGCCAACGCGGTGCGCGGTTTTAAAGTCGGTCAGCGTGCCTTTACGCGTCCAGCGGTCAAAGGTTTCATTCGCCTCTTCCCACCCTAACAGCGCAGATTTATGGGCCACATCCATCAGGATGTTGCCAAAGTCGGAACTTGAATGGGTGAATGCCAGACCGACCACACCCTGACCAGACATGCCGGCAACACCAATGCCGCGATCAGCCAGCGAGGCGCGCGCCAGTTCACGCAGCGTCATCCCCTGATATGGGTTGTCTTTTTCCGCCTGCGCATGACCGGCACGGCTCATTACAGAGGCGCGGACCGAATCACCGACCAGGTTACCGTTGCCGGCATGGATATGCGCGGCACTGGCGCCAATGCTCGGCGTGGTGCCTTCCGCCAGCTTAGCCAGCAGACGATCTTTCGCCATGTTCGCATCGCAGCTCATGTCGTTGATGCACTCGGTGCGCAGCGCGGCCAACTGAGGAAAACCATCAAAGACGGCACTCACATCCGTGATGCGTGCGGTGTTGTTGGCCTGCAGCGTCTGCTGCAGCTGCGCCGCCAGCGCCGCCACATCGATTTGTGGAGCCTGTGCGACCGGCGTGGATGGCGCAGGAGCCGGTTGAGAGACCGGAGCCGGGTTCTGTGGATTTTGCGCGTTAGGTACCGAGGTCTGCGCACGTGCGCCGAAGAGGTGATTAGCTGCTTGTGGCATATTGTGATAATCCTTCAGTTTGTTTTGATTGAGCGATGCGGCTGCATCGAGTGGTTCTTCCAGCACATCAGCGAAGCCTTTAGCAACCGCCTCCGCACCATCCATCCAGGTTTCGGCCTTCAGTAACGCCGCGATTTCTTCCCGCGACAGACCGGTTTTCGACATATACGCCGCCAGCATCATCTCCTCGTTACGATCGAGGAAATTGGCATAATCGCGCATTTCGTCAGAATCCCCGGCCATGCCGCCCCACGGCTTGTGGATCATGATCCAGGCATTGGAGGGCATATGTACCGTGGCATTCGGCAGGCAGGCGATAACAGAAGCCATGCTCGCCGCCAGGCCGTCGATATAGATATCGACCTGCCCGGTCAGCCGCTGCAGCGTGTTGTAAATGGCAAACCCGTGCATCACATCCCCGCCGGGGCTGTGGATGTGCAGCTCAACATTTGTGGCCTCGAACACGCCGGCGTCGCGGCAGTCGTTGATAAAGGATTGCGCCGAAATACCCCAGCGGCCGATCTCTTCATAGAGGTAGATTTCTACCTGTCCCGGACGGCCCAGCGCGGCGCGGATTTCATACCAGGTTTCGGTATTCACCGCGTCGATACCGCTAAGACTTGCTTTCGGGGTCATCCACCCCGGATTTTTTTGTTTCATTCGCTTTCGCTCCTGAGTCGTTGGCTGCGTCAGAGTCCAGCACCAGACCGTGATCGCGGTTAAATTCAACTTCACGTACACGCTGGCGTTTAATCTCCTGCGGTGACTTGCCGCGCGCGCGTACCCATTCGGCCTCGGTGCCAGCCCCACCGCGCACGATGGTTTTCCACGATTCAGCCTCTTTCACCGGATCAATCCACGGCATTACCGGCCCCAGATAGAGCGCGTTGTACAGCGAGGACATATCCACATCATCGGGAAGGCGGATTTTAGACAGACGCAACATGTCTACCCAGGCACGGTAAACCGGGCGGCTGTATTGACCGACAAACCAGTTCTGCAGGACGTTGTAGCCCTCGAACCCTTCCACCAGCTCCTGGCGCTGGCTGGAATAACTGCCGTTATAGTCGCGGGAAATACTGGAATAACCGCTGCGCGTACCGCCGGCAACGGCGCGGAGCTGGCCGTTACGGTATTCAGACAGGTGTACATTGGGCCGGTTTGACTCAACCATCCCCAAATCCTCACCGGGGCGCAGTTCGTCGAAGATCATGCCCGGCGCAATGTCAAAGTTACGCGCCGTGCCTGGCTCCGAAAACTCCGCCTCATCACCAGAAGCGCCATCGCCACGCTTGATATAGAAGCTCAGCGCCGCAGCGATACGCGCGGCAACACGTTCCGACTCTTCGTAATCTTTGATATCAGCCAGACGGGTAATCACACCGTGTAGCAAACTGATCCCGCGCAGCTGGTGCAGCCGCTTGCGCATTGCCAGGTGCAACATGTTTTCGGCCGGCACCCGCTTGGTCGCCGTAGACATACGCAGCGTGCTGGCTGGATGTGCCTTATACACGTTGTAAGCCACCGGCCGCCCCCAGGCATTAACCTCAATGCCCTGCTGAACATTCCCGCTGCCAAGGCTCCCCAGATTCATCGGCACAAAGTCCGCCTCCAGACATTCCAGAGACAGCTGGATGCCTGTGGCATGCTTCAGCCCCGACACCGGCCCCCGCACCAGTTGCGAGAACACTTCGCCGTCACGCAGTGCTGAGCGCAGGATCAGCCGTTCAACCTCGGCGCGCGTAAACATGCCGGTGACTTCTGGCCGGACGGACCATTCGGACCAGTGCGTAGCCAGCAGCTCCGCGCATTCCTCATGCAGCGTGCCATCCTTCCGTAACGGCTGCGGCTCGACCTGAATACCCTGCGCCCCGACGACTCGTTCTTCCAGTTTGTCGAGGATGCCGATCACAATGTCGTGGTTTTCGTCCAGCCAGCGCGCCTGCTCACGCAACGACACACCGGCCGCGAATACGGCCGAATCAGCAGAACGCCCCTCGCGCTTGGTTTTTTGCAGCCGTGACACGTTGGCCGCTTCATACGCCCGCAGCTGATAACGATTTTTGGCGCGTGACAAGGCCCACCCTGGCGCCACAACGCCGAGTGTCTTTTCTATAAATCCCATGGGTTACCTACACGAAGTTAGCGAGCTTATACCCACCGCCACGACAGGACGCCTTTCGTAGCCGGCCTTCCCAATATTCCAGCTCTGCACGCATCGCCGCCGGATCGTGGTTTGTGATGGTGCGGCCGTTGACGCCGGTAAAGGACACGGATTTACCGTCGAGCGAGTCCGTGTAGAACCCCCTGACACGCACCACCATGTCCCGGATTTCCTGTTTCGTCATAACCAGCCTCCTCCCCCCGTACCGCCACCGTTCATCCATCCGCTAGAGGTATGCTGAGGCGCAGCCTGTTTCGGTTCCGCCTTGGTTTTTTTCTTCGTCAACACGACCTCCCTTGATGAGTTCTCGTTGAAAATATTGGGGTTCGTATCTTGTGATTCAGCCCAGGCTGGCGGCTCATCCCACTTGATACGCTCGTAACGGCGTAACATCACGACGGCATGCACATAACAAAACAGGTCAAAGGCTTCGTTATTGCCCTTCCCTGGCTTACGCCACTTGCCATCTGATCCACGCTCTTCGTAGGTAAGTTCGTCAAAAAACCATTCCCCCAACCAATTCGGGAAGTGAATATACCCGGCGCCTGGCGCTTCACGACTCAGCGCGTTACTGAGCTGGTCTTTCAGCGTGTCGGTCTGCAACAGGTAGACAGGAACGTCACCGCGCGCAGCTGCGCGGCGGTCGCTTCGGTCTGTGTTGTCCGGGTGGATTTTTGTAATGGTTTTCTGACGCCGGGTGCTGTCCCCTTTAATGAGATACACCCGCTTATGCACGCCATCGCGGCGGCACTGACGCCAGAATTTATACGCGTTGTCGGTCACGCCATCTTCGCCGCCGCTGTCTACGGCCATGGCGAGGATTGGCATACGCTTGTCCTGATTGCTTTGCAGCCGGTACGTTTTATCGAGCACGTCAGTGATCAGCAAGTTCCAGTCCTCCGGGTATGCCCCCGGATGGATCGGCAACGCTTCACCTGTATCGGGATCACACCGCATCGACTGCTTGATGTTGTACCGGTCCACCAGCCACCGCTCGCCGTTTTCGCCATAGCCGACAATCTGGACCACAAAGCGGCGATTCTTGCCGCCCTGCACATCCACCGCCGCGATCAGGAATCTGACCTTTGGCGGTACCAGGCGTTTACCGTAATCCTCCACGCGCGCCAGCAGTTCGTCACTGCGGCGCTGTTCAGAGGCAGAACGCGGCAAATACGGCCGGCCCCAGTCGGTATTGATAACCGCCTTGAGCGTTTCCTCCGATCCCGTTGTTTCGTAATCCTGCTCAGCGGTCAGCAGCTTGTAGACGAGCTGTGACCAGGTCTGATATGCCGCCGCCGGCCCCTCCATCCAGAATGACGCAATACGGGAGCGGCGCGGCTCGCCTGTCCGGTTGCCTTCGGCGTCGATCGACTCCCCTTCACGCAACCACACACCAGACTGGTTCAAGGTTCGTTTCATATCTGCCGTTATCGTGCCGCTGCAGTGAGGGCAACACATATGCGCAGACTCGCTGGCCTTGACCGGATCGGGAATTTCCCGGTATCCGGTCATCACTTCCATGATCGGCTGGAAATATTCGCCGCAGTGCGGACACTGCCAATACCATTTGCGGCGATCGCCACGGTTGAACAATGAAAGGATGCCGGTGGTTGGCGGGGCCTCATGCTCTGAGCGGCGGCGCCATTTTGAATCCAGAATATCTCGACCTGGTGAACTCTCTACCAGCGTCATGCCGGCACTCATAAACGTTGTGGTACGTTTTGACGCCAGCGTGAACCCGTCGCCCTCGCCGTCGATATCTTCCTGCATCCGGTCATAATCTGTCAGCGCGGTGCATTTGTAGTCCGACGAGGACATGATATTGACCGATGGCCAGCCAATCTTCAGATAGTTCCCCGCCAGAAAGGTCCGATCGTGAACGTTGTTATCATTGCGCCGGGGGCTGAGACGCTCAGCCACGTCTGGACTCACGCGGAACGTTCGCGCCAGGCGCTTTTTGGAGTGTTCCCGCGCTTTCTCTTCCGAAATTTGTACGACCAGCATATCGGAGGGATCGCACACGATGTTGTAAACAATCCAGCCATCAATCAGGCCGATCGTTTTCCCCGTACGCGCCGGGCCAACAAACACCACCGCGTCGTATTCACGTGACGCCAGGCAGTTCATCGGCTCAATCACATACGGCGCCACGCTCGGGTCCCACTTAACAGAGTTGCCCGCGCCCATAGGCACCCGCATAAACTTTTCAACAGCTTCGGCAACCGGCATGCGGCGCGGAGCCTGAATAATACCGGCCATATTCCGCCGGGTTTCTGCTGCTGATGCCTGTGCGACCATTACTCCTCCTCGGGCATTTCCTCCTCAATCTCTGTATCAGCGTTCATAACCTTCAGCGCTATCTGATCGCGCAGGTCATCGATAATAGACTGCACACGAGAAACGGCAGACGGCGGCAGCGCGCAATCACGCTCCAAAATATCCGGTAATGTTTCCAGCACCTGAACCATCGCCTTTGCCATCGCAGAGAATTCGCGGGCAACGTCTTCTGCAGGGATCAGTTCATTGGTTTCCTGTTCAAACTTGAGCCGCTCGCGTTCCGACTGGAACCAGGCTTTTCTGTCAGGCGGTAGCATTTTGTCAACATCATCCACCGGCGCAGACTTCACCAGTTCAGCCAGCACATCCGGCAGCGTGTAAAGCTTCAGCTTGGCATTACTGCCGGGGGCAGGTTCAACGTTTTTCAGACGCGCAGCGATGGTTTGCCGATGTGATCCCGTAATTGCCGCCAGCTGATTCAGGTTCAGCCTGACGTTCTCCAATTCTTTATCCATGATGATGAACACTTTTTATACGATTCGACATCTTGAAAAAATAATCTCAAGTGAAAACAATTACGTGAGCACATGATGATGATGTCAATAAAATGCAAAAAACTAGCCGTTTCCCGCGTGTCGCCGCCCCCTCGGTGTTCAAAATCACGAAAGGGACCCGCAAAAATGGGAATAATTATCATTTATCAGGTCATTTTCACCGGGGTGACGCCGGAGGTGGAGACGGCTTAACGAGTGGGGTTTCGATATCGGCAGGCTTTTCTATGAATCCGACGCCATGCTCTACCTGAAACGCTTCTGAAAGTGTTGCGTCTCGCCAGGCTGTTTCATATTGGCGCGCTGTAACCTGCGTTCCTGCAGTAATGGTTTTCTTTTCCAGCACAACCTCAACCTGCAGCACAGGCTTACCTGTCAGCAACTGACACCGGCCACGTGCTCGCCCTGTGATGCCTTTCTCAATAATTATTTCATGCGTCATAGGTCTATGCATGATGAGGCCTTAGTTAATGGATTTTGAGCAACAAAAAACCCACCAATTGGTGGGCTTAGCTCAGTGCTTTGAAGTGGCTTCCGCTATCTTCTGCTCGGTTTTCTCTTTCAACCTTTTGGACTCAGCAATCACTTCATCGACTGTTTTACCGTCCATAATCTTTAGGTACATGTTCTCCGCTTCTTTTTCCGCTTCGCGCCCTGGTCCGATGTCCACGCTAGTAACAACATCGGTGTACCGCGAAATATCCAACGTGGCCTGCTTTAACTCCGCTTTCTTCTCATCAGACAATGAAGCGGAAATATTTTCACCTGAATACAACAGCGCTCCCTTGCTGGAACCATCAAACTTCGGTGCCTGGTCACAACCTACAAGTGATAGTACGACGATTATCGGTAATAAATAGCGTTTCATTTCGCCTCCTGCTCATTCGATATTGCGTAATGTAACAGGCTTGCCATTATCTGTAATGCCTATCTTGGTGTCGGCGGCTTTCTTCCCGCCATTTATCTACTCATTGAGGGCGAGAAGACTCAGTGGCTTTGTTTTTCGCATTCGGTATCGGTCAATAAGCAACCTTTGACTTACAAACCCTCATCACTCCGATGCATTTTTGCTTTTTGTTTATTGACTTACATCAACTAATCTAAGTCAGTTCCCGGTAGCATTGGGACAACCGTGAAATTCCCTGGTGTTGTGTCTGTGTACACTTTGCCCCTCTCCTTGAGGGGCTTTTTTTGCGCATTACGCAAACTCCTTGTGAACGCTAAGTGATAGAGAGCAAAAACCACCTCCAAAAGAGGTGGCTCTACTCACTTTAGCGATTAAATCAAATCACCGATAAATTTAGCTGTAACGCGAAGTTGAGCTTGTGGGATTCCTCTGACTGCCCCAGATAGAACATAGCCATTTTGCGTTTCACCAATAAGCATCTCCATTGTGTAATTATTCACGCCTTGAATAACATTCACTGCTTGAGGATTATGTTGAGACACATGCAGGTCCAGCTTATCGCCTTGAACACGCCCCTGATAGGTAAAGCCGAAATCCCCACCGTTAATTGCGTTGTCTTGTACAACGACAGTTCCTTGACCAACATCGTTGTTATTGCTGCTGAATGTAACAAAATAAATACCGTTTTTCATATTTCACCTTATTTTATTGTCAAATAGCTTAGGCATTATAGCTATTTTATAGACTCAGAAAAGGCGATTAATTACACATTCCTAAAAGAGTTGACATCCTTTAGCTGACTGAACTCAAAATTGTGAACTACAGAACATATCTTATCTTCTGCCTACAGTCTCCCGCCATTCTTTCAACGTGACTACCTGCCCGGTACAGATTGATAGGGCCATTTTCAGCGCCAGAGTATATGCGCCAATATCTCCCCACGTGCTGCCGGCCAGTTGCGGCTGTTCGCAGGGTTTGAACACTGATTCAGGAGGAAGTCGAACTATCGGATCCGGCGGATCCGGCACCCGTTCCGCGCAGGAGGTCAATGACAGAGCCAGGAGCATCACGCTTAGCGCAGTCGTCATTTTTAATCGCATCACGATATTTCCTTTGATAATCTTGGCCTTGCTGGCGCAGATGCTGCTCTCTCTGTTGCTGTTCCGCCATCAATGCACGATTACGGGCGTCATCCGCGCGCATTGTTGCGAGCAGTTCGGCCTGCTGCGCCAGCGTCTTTTTCTGCTGTTCAGCCTGCTGTTCCACCATCCGCAACTCTTTGCGCAGCCCCCAGTTGCTGGCCGCGAAATAAATCAGTGACGTGATAGCGAAAGCCACCAGCGCGGCCTTGATGTGGAATAACAAGTTCATCGCTGCCCCCAGGTGCAAACGGTATTTTCCACCTCGCGACGGGTGACAAGCCCTTTCCACTCTTTGCCGCCGGCGTACTTCCAGCGCTTCAGTTCACCACATGCGCCGGTGGGATCGCCCGCATTCAATTTTTTCAGCATCGTCGAACGAATAAATGCATTCGGGCCGACGTTGTAGGAGAACGAGTAAATCGCGGCGCGCTGGGTTTCCGTGGTTTTCACCTTGATAAACGGATCGACGATGCGAGCAACTTTTTGCAGATCGGCATTAAGGAGCGCGTCGCATTCTGCGTCGCTGTATCGCTTGTCGGGGATAATATCGGCACCGGTATGTCCATCGCAGACCGTCAGAACGCCGACGACGTCGCGATAGGCCACATACCGCCGCCCCTCTAATCCATCATGGCCGCCGAGCATCGCAGTCGCGATAACGACAGCACCACCGCCGCCGGTAATGGCTGCGATAATTTTCTTCCTGAGTTGTGGTGTCATGGTTAGTCCTTCTGCGGCGGCGCCGTCACATACCCACGCTTTAGCGCCGCTTCATATGCTTTCGTCTGCCGATTTTTGAAGTAGACGTTAACGGCGAAGGTCGCCACGCCGATAACAAAGCCGCCGACGACGGCGATCAGGTTCCAGTCGAGGTCATGCAGCCAACGCGCAATACCGCCCCAACAAATGAGGCCGCCCGATGTGCAATACCCGACCGCGGTGGCGATTTTGTCAGGCATGATTATCTTCATCCTTTCCCCCTTGCCGGGGCTTGTCCCGGTCTCCGGGTAATAGAAACGAAAAAGGCCGAGTGTTAGCGCAGCCTCGAATAGGTGCCAGATACGATCTGGCTGTGCATTCCGGTCTCTGATATCGTTGAATCGCGACAAACAACCCTATAGAGATGGAGAATTTTATATGAGTCAGTCAAATAAGCCTGCCGGCGAGAGTAAACCTCAGCCAGCAGAACAACCGAAACCAGCACCAGTAAGACCCGGCGACTTTTCGGTTGGTCGTATGTTTGTTGGCAACTCCCAAGATGATGTCAACAGAAAAAATAAGCAATCGCAGAGATAAATAGAGCGCAGACCGGAGTGATGATGGTCGCCATCCTTGCTTTGGTCAGCCTTTTCCTTATTTTCTTGTTGTCGCTTGCTAATTCACTGGCGGTTAGACACAGAGCATGCAGCCTATACCGCCTCATCACTGACAGGCGATTACACTCACCGCTGAATCCATTGCTTTTGAAATAATCAAAATGCTCTTGGTTAATGGACTTATAATTTTGAGTGTAAAGCTGATCCGGAGATGCATAAACTAGTCCACGCATGTGAACGGTTAGAACCTGCGTTACCAGGTAGATCGCGCACAGTGACCAGTAGAGGATAAATATCGCAAGCCCTGCACTGAGGAAATCTATACTCGCCCTCTGCGTAATCAGCAAAAACGACGAGCCAATACCTACAATCAGGATACTGAGCAGCTTGTAGCCGTTTTCTTTATTCACCATGTTTGACTGGTAAATATCCTTGATGCACGCCTCGCCCTGAGCTTCCAGAAAATCGACCAGTTCATCGTCGGCATCCAGAAAGTAATCATCAGGCAAATTTTTCATAGCTATGTCCCTGTTGGCGTTGCAGTGAAAGGATTTTACCTCAATGTCATCTGGTACAACATACATGATGGGTCCTTGCCGTAATCTCGCCCCTAAAATAGAAAAGCCCCGACATTAGTCAGGGCTTGTTACCAGTCTTTCCTGGTCGTCACTTTTAAGCACAGTAGCATCTGGGGGACATCACTGTTCAAAAAGCATGCCACGAAGAAGCGCGTCATGTATATCCAACTATTCTGAATTCATAAGAGAGAAGATGCCTAAAAGTCGCTATCGCTCTCAGTGAAACCCCGTCAGAACGAGGTTTTGGAAGTTGCTAAGCTACGTGACTACGTAACCACTCTTATCACGTTACAACACTTTTTGCGTACGCGTTAACACTTTTGTGCTTTAATATTTTTAATGTATTGCATTTTTCAACAATTAAAGCATTCGCAATATCTTCTTGGTATGGACCTCCCTTTTATGTACTGTATATAAAACCAGTACAGTGTAAGGATTTTTTGATGAACAAGTTTGCAAGATTACTTTTAACAGCAAGCTCTATCGCACCAGTTTGTATAACTCTGATATTTATAGGTTTCGCCAAAAATGTGCATTGGTTGATTTATTCATCTGCAACTATTTGCATTCTAAGCTTTATCTCATGTGTGTTTTTTATACAATACGCAAAGAAATACCTTGTCGAATTAAGTAAAAATATCGACTCCATATCCCCTGCTAACAAGGAGGTCACTAACTACTTCCTAAGCTATTTATTTCCATTACTAGGGACTGACTCTATCTCGTCAGATTGGAAATATGCTGTATTTTTTTATATATCACTACTTTTTTATATTAGTTTTTCTGAGAACTACAATTTCAACCCACTCCTTTCCTTGATTGGATATAAATTTTATGAAGCGGAAGATGACACCGGAGTTGGTTTTGTTCTTATATCGAAAGAGGTAATTACAGATGTAAAAAGAAAAAATTTCAAAGTGGTAAAACTAACCGACTATACTTACCTACACATTAATAGGTGAAAATATGCCTTTATTTGCAGTAATGGACAAAAACACAGCAACTAGAATCGTTAGGATCGAAACTGACAAGGATGCTGATGAAAAAATAACCAGCCTTTTCAAGGAGCAGTATGAATATTTCGAGACTCATTACGAAGATTCTATTGAATACTGTGCAGGTTATACCCCGAGTTATAATGAGTGTCATTTTTTGGATGGCTTTGTTGAGGCTGATGATCTAACTGATGCAGTAAAAAGAAGTACCGCCATTACGACGTGGGATCCTACAGTTATTCCTATCGATAATATTAAAGCATTGTTCGTTGGGGTAGACTTCCCTAACGATAATAAGAAAATAGCCCTGCAAGCCTTCAATCGGGGCCAAATTCTAGATGTGAGCAAATCACTATGGCTTAGCAAAAGTGCTTTCAAAATGTCAACATCTATCGGATTCAATGTAGATGAGAAGCTTGTTGCAACGATTAGAGGAAATAAAATAAAATTTAAAAGCCTTCAAAAACTAAGAGGAATTTTCGATATGGATCGATATTTCTCTGAAGCAACAGATGCTGACATTAAAGCCTTCAGTCAACATGACAAGTTCAAGACGGAAGACGGTTTTGATATGAGTATTATTGCAGATACGGTTATCAGAACAAAAATAACCCTAATCAACAATTCAGGAGTCCTAGATAATGAAACCAGCTTGTTAAAAAAAGCCGCTGAGGATGTTGGATTTGAATTGAAAACTTACAATGAAAATGGAGTAGAGAAAATTCTCATCCCAACCACAAAGAAAGAAGTTAAATTATTGCTGACCTTTTTAGATGAAGACATTTTCATTGCTGCCATTAGCAAAATAAGATTCAAGTCCAATTCAAAAAGACCAATGAAATAAATAAAGGCCCGTATAATCGGGCCTTTACACCTTTTTATACACTTGTAGTTAGCCTAACATTGAGCATAGCCAAACATCCCCCGATAAACCCCTCGGCAGTTTGCATTTCCTTCCGCACCGTGCCATCAGAACACTTACGCCGCTTGGCTATCTTGCGCAGCGAAATGCCATAAACATGGTGTGCAATCACCAGGTCGTACTCGTCGGGCTTATACTTTTTCAGCCTGGCCACGCAGCCATCGATTAGCAGCCCGTCATCATCGTTACAGGACTCTTTCCCCGCACTTGCCGGCGGCAGCAGCCCTTTGAAACCGGCGGCGATCGGTGAGTAGTCGATACCACTGCTTTCACGTGCCCATACGCCCCAACGAGACAACACCTCATACATATCGAGCATCATAATTTCCCCTCACCTCTCAAGATTGCTTGCGTGCGGAATACCCCCTCGGCGTGCATCAGCCGCAGGTCATCGCGCGTATATTCTGTTTTCGTTCTGCCGTCTATCGCGTCGTGGCATGCGCTGCACGCCCACGCCGCTTGTGCGTCGTCCGGCTTTATCGCTGTCCCGCACGTACCTGCGAGCCGGTAATGCGCGGATACCGTGGTTTCTGGGTTGAAGTTGCAGACGCCGGGGATCCGCACCTGGCATTCTCGACCGCGAGCTTCTTTGGTTAATTTGCTCATGACGTGTACCCCATCAACTGGGCGGCCGCGTTTTCTGCAGACTGTTGATCGGGGAAAGTGCGAAACAGGATGTAGTTCCAGAGCACATCAAGGACGGCTTTATAAAATTCGCCGAATTCGATGTCGTCCATTTTGGCGAACGAGATCGACTTTGGCTCATTACGAGTGGTTCCGTCAGGCATGACGAATTTGGTGGAGAAGCCCGCCTGAATAGTTACCCATGCCCGGAAAGCTTCGAATGATTTTGCGGCGCTGATATTCCCGGCTCGCTTTCCTGCTATATCCGCAAGATATTCATCGGCGGCGGCCTGCAACGCATCTTCACCGCCGGCGTAATATGCGAGGAATTTTACATACCCATTCACAAGCGCTTTGTCTGTGGGGGATATGGCGCCACCAGTCGGCTGCCAATAGTCGAAGCCGAGATTCAGCAACGAGAACAACTTGCGGTGAAATGCCGGGTTTCTGGCCTGTTTGAAATCGGCGTATAAAACCGAGCCGACTTTTTTGGATCGCAGAAAATCCCTGGCATCCCTGGTTGCGGGTACCAGCAGGTCACCTGCTGCTTTGATGTACGAATACTGCGCCATTGATAATCTCCAGTAGCGCAGCAGTTGCTCAGAATTTTAACGAGCTGGGTGTTCAGTCCAGCCGGTTAATTATAGCGCGTTTCCATCAGGTCTTACAACTGAATAACCTGCGGATTTTGCCAGTTCAATCAACGCGTTAAATGATACTATGTATTCGTTATCCTTAACGATGCGAGTGCCGGTTATCGCTCCATTCTCGCAGGTGATAACCATTCTTCCTGTGCTTGGCAATGATTTAACTAAATCTTTAATATCAATCAATTATCTATCTCTTCATTGTGTATTGCAAGGTTATCACAACAAACAACTGTATAAAAAAACAGTATTGATTTTTGTTTCATTGCCAAACAAACATTCTATTGGAATACTAATGCGCTGCATTTTCTTTGGGGGGTACTATGGAAAGAAATCATGAAATATTTTCATTTTTTAAAAGCATCTCAACCACATTAGCTTTAGAGTATGGGAGAATTTCTGCACGCTCAAAAGAGGATCCAGGCACTGCCGGTGACGAAGGGGAAGAAAACTGGAAAGAACTACTTGAACATTGGCTTCCAGCAAACTATCGAGTTGTGACTAAAGGCCGATTATTATCAAGTAATGGCGACGCCAGCCCCCAAATTGATATAATAGTTTTGAAACCTAGTTATCCTCCATTCCTTACCGACAAAAAATACTATCTGATAGACGGAGTTGCTGCAGCATTTGAATGTAAAACAACACTCAGGCCAAGAGATTTAGAAAAGGCATTTGAAACGGCAGCAACCATCGCAAAACTATGCAAGAAAAAAACAGGAAACCCATGTGTTGAACTTCTCCCTCCTGTTCCCTATGGAATCTTAGCTCATTCTCATGCATGGAAGGGCGAAGAGGAGGATGTGGTTAATCAACTTTCAGTAAAAATAAGAGAATTGGGTCAAAAGTATGCACAACATCCTCGAGAACTCTTAGAAAGCATTTGTATAGCAGATCTTGCTGGCTGGACTACTGGACACGCAACGCATATGTTTTTTATGCTAAACAACGATCAAGAGCCATCCCGAGAAGTAAAAAAAGCAGCATTTGAAATAATAAAGGGGAAACATCCAGGATTTCACTCAAGAGCATTATTTCAAGCCAATGGGTATGATGTCTTGTTTATATACAGATCCTACTCGAAATACTTCACTCAATATGTAAAGAAACCTCGTGAAGGCATAAAAACAGAGATTCTCAGAGAGCAATTTACTCCTATTGGAGCGTTCGTTTATTCGCTATACAAAAAATTATCTTATCGGGATAAAGCTGTAGCAAGTATTTCTGACTATCTTTCAGACGTGCATATACCTGGGGGGTCAGGTGCTCTAGGGCCAGACAACGGCATTATATGGGGCAATGATGTGTTTTCCAAACATGTTCAGGAACAAATAAATCAAGGCCGCAGGGAACATGACGGTGATTGGCGCGATATGTATTTTTAATATTATCGGGATGAGCCGATATGTGGCGGATAACTCCGCCACTATAAATCACGCTGCCTTTCTCCAAACGCAATAATGCGGCATGTTCACCCTTACCAGTGCCTCTGCAAATGGCGGCGGCACAGAGTTACCACAACGCGCAACCTGCTCAGATTTAGCCCAGCGGGTGCCGTCGATATCCTGATCTATGATGTAGCTACGCGGGAAGCCATTTGCGTTATACAGCTCGCGCGGCTCCAGCATGCGCATACAAATATCGACCACCATGTATTCGCCGACCTGGATAATCTGCGGGCGCGGCGCCGGGAACAGGTGGCTGTCGTCCGGTTCGTCGCTGAATTCGTCCATCAAACGCGCGCAGCACCAGGCGTTATAACGTTGGTCGTCGGTGATCAGCGTCGGCTCGCATTTCACCTCGGTGAGGCCAAACCGATCATGCGTCGGCACTGTGTGCATCGGGGCGTCGACGTCGATCCCGTCTTTCTCGTTGCCGTAGTATTTCTGCAGGTACGCCGTTACATGCCCGATGTGATTGCCACCGGCGGTGAGGGTTGGCGCTGGCGCATTCGTCGGCCGCCCGTCTTTGCATGTACCACGCAGCTGCACCAGATGCGACGTACATAGTGAGTGGTGATCGACCTGCGTCACCGTGTGCATTGGTTCGTCCATTCCCAGCCCGGCGCCGGTGTAGTTCCCGCCGTAGTGCTTGATCAGATTTGCGGCTACAACGGCGTGCTTGATGCCACCAGCAACGACGGTTCCCAGTGGCGCGCGAATATTCAGGATGCGCGGCGACTGTCCTTTCCGTTCTCCATAGCCCATCTGGATCAACGATGCCGATGCCAGCGCGGTATGCGATTCCGTCGGGATAGTCGCCATCGGTGCAGTAATGCTGCGCGGCTTGCCGGAATATGTCGGGCCGCCAGCCCCCACCAGCACCGCGCTGGCCAGCTGCGTTTTACCGCCACCACCAGGCATAATCGTGCCCACTGGAGCATTGGCGCGCTGGCCGGTGCTGTTCCCAAACTGACGCACAACCACCGGCGCCGCCACTGCGAAACCATGGGTTTGCGTGACCGTTTGCAGCGGCAGGCGGCCGGACTGGCCCCGGAAACAGTCGTATTTGGTTCGGTTGGACGTGTGATTGCACTTCACAGCGAACGGTTCGATCAGTAGGTGTTCTGCTTTGCTGGTGACAGTAGTCAGCGGTGTGCCGGTGGCATACTGCCGGCCGTCTCCACCGAACCCTGTTTGTCCGATTTGGACGATGTACGGATCCGGACAGTCGATAACGTAGCGTTTCAACCCTTTCACGATACGGCGCAGCGTGTTGTCCGCCAGCGGCTTTTTTCGGCCCATGATGCTGCGCGTTGGGATTGACCAGTCGATGCACTCGGCGGCAGTACGGTAGGGCTGCAGTTGCCCCGCCAGCACCCCTGCGCTATCCGGTGCGCCATGTGACGGTTCTGGCCATACAACAGATTCCCCGTCACAACGAGCTACGACAAACAGGCGCTTGCGGATTGTCGGGGCGCCATAGTCGCAAGCCCGTAACTCCTTGTGATCGACGTTGTAGCCCAGGCCGGCCACCAAGCGGCGAGCATCTGGGCCGTCAATATCGATCTGCAGGAATTCGCAGGCTTCGGCCAGCGCCGGACAATCTGGCGCCACGCCACTGCTCAACATGCCGATAAAAGCGCGGAACGTCTCGCCAGCGCGTGAGGTGTCAGGGAATAAATGCCCCTTACTGTCCGTTTTCAATGGCCCCCATGACCGGAATTCCTCCACGTTCTCGAGCATCAAAAACCGAGGCCGTACCGCCAGCGCCCACCGGAGCACCACCCATGCCAGGCCGCGGATCTCCTTTTTAACTGGAGTTCCGCCTTTGGCTTTACTGAAATGCCGGCAGTCGGGTGAAAACCAGCCCAACAGCACCGGTAGGCCCCCCGTGGAGATCTTCGGGTCAACGCTGAAGATATCTTCCGGGTAATGCAGGGTTCGCGGGTGGTTAACGGCATGCATGGCCATGGCCACCGGGTTATGGTTCATTGCGATATGCGGCTCATAGCCCAGAGCCTGCTTGATCCCTTCACAGCTTCCGCCACCACCGGCAAAGCCGACAACGACAAGCCCGTGATCAATGTCGGGGCGAAAATCGACAATCTGCTGTCGGCGCGCCAGGGCATGTGCGTTTTTTTGGATATCCCGAGGATCTAAGCGGTTCAGGAACATCCTGTTCATCTGTTGCAACACTGCCTGTTTTTCGTCACTGTTCAATGGGTGTACCGGCAGTACCGACGATGCACACTGCTTCACTTCCGTTGGCCAAATATTCATTACAGCCCCTTCCTCTCTCTGCATTCACGCCAGTAATTCAGGCGCGCTCTGAAATGTTCGCGGTATTGCTCCGGTGCTTCTTCAATCGCTACCAGCACTTTTGTGCGGGTGATTTTCCGTGCGTACAGGTCACGGATCAGGCCGCAGGCGCGCAGGTCGTACTGCTCCAGGTCGCGTTGTTCCTGCGTCCAGGCTCCTCGATTGAATGGCAGGCCGGGCGGTAAGTAATCCGATTGCCCGGCCATCGGTCAGACGCTCCCTGATGACTTCTCAGAGTTGGCGTAATAGCACCCGTCTACTTTTTTCAGCGTGTATTCAGGGGTCGGTTTTTCGTGCCGAACGATATCGACGTGCGGGGAGTTGAGCATCTGCGTCAGGCGCGTCTGCAGGTTCCGTTTCGTCAGTCCATGCCCCGGGTAATGTTTATCAAGGGCCATCATCACACCGTTAAACGTGAGGGTTTTACCGAGCATGACAGCGGCAAGATTTCGCGCTGGAGAGCCCGTTTTTACCGGTTTCACCTTGGCGCGAACCGTCCGATCTTTTTTGGCTGGCTTGGCTTTTTCGTGGCGTGGTTTGATTACCTGCACCGGTACCGGCGGCAGAACGAACGCAGAACGGGTACGCGCCCGGGCGCCGGCATTCATACGCCAAATAATCAGCGCAGTGTGATCGCAGCCATCATCGATAACTGCCGAGGATTTTGCGTAGAACAAATCTGTAGTCGTCATATGGGTCTTTCCTATGGTCAAAAACGCGCTGGTCAGGCGCTGGTTAAAATTTCTTGCTTGAGTAAGGTCTTTGCTTGGGTTGTGGGTTTTGAGCCTCCTGAGCCATTCTGGTGGCCTCCTGTGCGCTGACTTGATCAACCGGCAGGAAGTGGCCGTTTTTGAACTCTTGGTAAACGGTGCCGTTCTCGCCAAAGCGGTTTTTGCCGACGATGACTTCGGCGAAGCGTGCTGCCGGGCTGTCGGGGTTGTAAACGCCCTCCCGGTACAGCATGAGGATACTGTCTGCGTCCTGCTCAATAGATCCGGAATCACGCAGGTCGGACATAATCGGCCGCCGGTTTCCCGCCGGACGTTCATCGACTTTGCGTGACAGCTGGCTGAGTGCGAAACACGGCGTTCGTGTGCGCATCGCCATCGTTTTCAGGCTGCGTGATATGTGCCCGACGGCCAGGTCGTTACGCTCCGCCTTGGGCTTTTTGATCAGCCCGAGGTAATCGACCATGACCATGGACAGATGCGGGTGCCGGCGCTTGTGCGTCTCCGCGATTGCCTGTATCTGGTCAACGGTCAGATCCGTGGCATCGACGATCCAGATATCGCGCTCGTTCAGCGTTTCCAGCGCGCTGCTGATACGGCCCCAGTCTTCGTCGCACATCTCAAGAGGATTACGCAGCTTTGAAACAGGCAGGTTCCCGGCGCCGGCGACGGAACGTTCCACCATTTGCAGGGCGGCCATCTCCATGCTGAAAATCAGTGCACCGCCGCCGTTCCGGGTCGCTCCCTCGACAACTTTCAGCGCAAATTCTGTTTTACCCATGCCCGGGCGGCCGGCAATCACAACGAGATCCTGCGGGTTGAAACCGCCGGTTATCGCGTCCAGCTCATCGATGCCGCTCAGCAGGTTCCGGGTTTCCGCATCACCGGTCATACGCTTATCCAGCAGATCCATGTAACCACCCAGCAGCTCGCCAAGGTGTACCGGCACCACACCACCAGCATCAGCAGTCATCTCGATCAGCTTCGTGACCGATGCCTGCACGGCCTCGTCGCGTTGTTCTTGGTTCCTGGCGCCGCGGATAGCGTCGGCCCCTTCCTGCAGCAGTTCGGCCATCACCCTGCTACGCCAGCCTTTGACGGCCAGATTGGCAAAGCCTTTCAGGTTGGCCAGTGCGCCAGGTGCGCGGCTGATCTCAACCAGCGACGACAGGCTGCTGCCGCCCAACTTTTCGCTGATCAGCACGACGTCGATCACGCCATCTGTCAGCGCCTGCTTTTTGATTTCCCGGTATGTGTCACGGTGAAACCTGACACTGAAAGCCTCTTCAGGCATGGTCGCGATAACGTCCATCGCGTCCGGCGTGGCGCCGCCGATCAGCAGGCCGCTCAGCACCACGGCTTCCATTTCCTGCTGTGTCATAACGCACCCTCACGGGTTTTTGTCAGCACGTCAGAACGCAGCAGGTAATCGAACCCGGCGCGCCAGGTGCGGTTGTTGTCGCCAAAATAAAACGGCCCCGCAGAATCCCGGAACGTCTCAAAGTACGCCCGGACGACATCGAGCGTCGGTTCATGCAGCTCGCCAAGCAGGCGTTTGATTTGCCGCTTGCGCTTGTCGTTCAGCTCCTGAACCTTCGGCAGTCGTTCACCGAGGATTTCGTTGTAGGCGTCAGCCACGTCCTGGTATTTAATTTTTGGCGGCTCAACCGGCGCGTCAGCGTCGTCCCCCTGGGGGTTAGGGGGTATAGGTTCATTGACTGGTTCTAAACTGACTGGTTCTGGGTGCAGCTCCTGCACCCTCCCCCCTGCAGCAGATGCACCCATGGGTGCAGGATTTGCACCATAGGGTGCAGCATTTGCACCATACTCCCCCAGCACTAAGTGATAGATATTTGAGCGATTAAGGCCGTTCTCTGCTTTGCGCTCTTCGATGCGCAATAAGCCATCTTTCACCAGTTGCTGAATGTGATTTTGGGCGGAGCGTTTGGAGATCTCACACTGTTCGGCGATGTACTGAACTGCTGGCCAGCACTCCCCCTGATCGTTGGCGTTATCAGCCAGCTTTAGCAGCACCAGCTTGCGCAGCGGGTTTCCCACTTTGATTTTCATCGCCCGAACCATCATTTCCATGCTCATGATCAGATCCCCAGTGAATCCGCAAGCTGGCGGCACGCATCCTGGTACTGCTCCGGCGATAGATTTTCGTCACGCAGCTCTGCCTTGTGCTGCTCGTACTGTTCCCAGATGCTCGCCCTTCTCTCTTCGAAGATCGGACGAATATCCGCGATGTCTGCCGGTGCCCCGTTCAGGCGCCAGCCATTCCGGTATGTGATGTGATCGGTCATTGGTCTTTCCTAGCTGTGGTGTTAAACGCTGGTCAGGCGTTGTGTGTCTTGTAATGCGCTGAGCGCTCCGGCAATTCGCTGCTGCGTATCACAGGCATCGAGCAGAATTGCGATAACTGCCGCGGCAAATTCACGGATGGCCACGGACAGCAGATACTGCATCGACACCCCGCCCAGGC
Organism: Serratia rubidaea; assembly: GCF_016026735.1. Classification (NCBI taxonomy): domain Bacteria; kingdom Pseudomonadati; phylum Pseudomonadota; class Gammaproteobacteria; order Enterobacterales; family Yersiniaceae; genus Serratia; species Serratia rubidaea. Next base: position 3,651,543 of record NZ_CP065640.1, on the reverse strand, counting down.
GGGCGCGCCTATCAGCAGGTAAAGCTGCGGCCATCGCGTCGGCCAGCTCTCTAACCTTTGCCCTGGCGGCCTTCGACTCCCCGCGTAACCAGCGGAAAATCTGCTGTCGGTTATTGTTTATTGCGCGCCAATCAGCCCGGCCGAAATCATCCTCGATCGGGTGTAGGCGCACCGCTGACGAATCGCCGCCCAGCATGAACCACATCCGGCTTATCTCGATGGCCACATGTTCCTGTCCGCGTTCTGTTGCCCAGGCTGCTATCTCGTCTTTCAGGTTTTCGATGTTTTCCACGTCGCGTCTCCTGTCGCTGTAAATCTGATTACGCGTAATCAGATTTTGTGGGGGTTGGTTGTTAAGCTTCATTCGTTTGTTGCTGATAAAGCGCCGGGTCATATTTCAATGCGCCATCGGTAAGCCGTTCTAAACGGGCCGCTCGTTTCTCTGGGATTAACACTCCCCAGGCGCTAGCAGATGGCAATTTAACCCCAGCTGCCTGAGCCAATTTGGTCAGGTTGCCGAAGTGCTTAATAGCTTCAGATTTGTACATATCGCCTCCGATTTGTAAGTTATGGCTAACAAATTAGATGGTAATACTAACTTAGTCAATAGAATTTAGTATTAGCTAACTATGACAACACAGACTCCAGGCTCTCGAATTAGAGCACGCCGCAAAGAAATGAAGTTAACGCAACGGAGCCTCGCGCAGGCTCTGGGTATTTCTCACGTCTCAGTTTCACAGTGGGAACGCGATGATAGTGAACCCTCTGGAAAAAACCTTTTTAGCCTTAGTCGCGCCCTGCGGTGCTCGCCTACCTGGGTTCTTTTCGGTGATGAAGAGCAACAACCATCTCAGGTCGATGAAATCCCGCGCCAACTCAATGAGCAACAAATACAGCTACTTGACCTGTTTGACCAACTGCCAGAGTCCGAAAAGGAAATCCACCTATCAACGCTGCGGGACAAAGTTGACGACTTCAATAAGCTATTTGAAGAACTACTGAAGGCCCGTAAAGGCAGAAAAAATATTTAATGTAATATCAATAATTTAAATTATTCACGCCAAAAATGTTAGCTATAACTCAATTTTAATATTGCAATTGAAATTAGCCATGACTAACATAATCCCATCAACAGCGCACTAACCATGCAGCGGTTGTTCAGAATGTTCCGCCAGCCGGGCGTTACGCGGCAAAAAATTACCATTGCTGTGTGTAGTCTTCGCCCCGTGCGTCGGGGCATTTTTTTCACACTGCATGAATTAGGAAAGACCGACGGGCATGACCAGCCCTGACAGCCGGGAAAGACCGGCAACATACAGACGTAAAAAGGCCCGCCGAAGCGGGCCTCTTTACCCCGGCGCCGACCAAAGCAACCGGGATTTGCCGGGAACCACCCCGGCTAGGAAAGACCGATATCACCAACGAAGGCACTACCGATCAGTGCCGATTATATCAGGAGTTGCTATGAAAGCACTACAGATACCCGTCACGCTCTACATTCACGCAAATATTGACCAGTACGCACAAAACAAAATCTCCGTGTTCACCATGGATATGTCGCAATACCCCGAGTACGTGCTGCTGGAAACCCGCCAGATCCACATCGATGTAAACCAGCCAGAACCGATCGACATTATCGGCAAACAGGTTGAAGCGCTGCAGCTGGAAAAAGCACGTCTGACCGATGCCACTTGCAAGCGTATTTCTGAAATCGACGATCAGGTGCAGCAGCTGCTTTGCATTGAGCACTGCCCTGTCGATGCCGACGAACTCCCGTACTGAGGTCGCGGCCATGGATATCGAAACCCACAACCTGCGCGCCGAGCTGGCGCTCTACGAACAACACGACACCGCCGCGCAGCGCGACCAGTTCGAGGCGGCAGCAACGCACGGATACTCCGACGAGGCGATCGAGGTGTTTACGTACATCGACGGCGAAGATGCGGACACCCGTGACCGGCTTCTGATTGCGGTAATGATGGCAACGCCCGACACCCTGCCGCAGCGCCAGCGTGAGTTATACAGCTGGTATTGCGACAACGTGAAAGCCGTATTGCGCGATAAATTTTAACCAACCCCGGCGCCTGACCAGCGCCGGATACTTCAAAAGGAAAGACCGAAAATGCCAACTTATATCTCACTTTTTGAACCAAAGAAAAAAGCCCTGGCGGCCGGCGCCGTACCTCTTGTTATTGCACTGGATGCACCGAGCAAGCGTGCGGCTGAAAGCATCGCGCTCGGTAAGCTGTTCGAAGCGTATCCAGAAGGTGGCGACAGCTTCCTCTCCCCAAAAACCGTAGAGGATCAACCTGGCGCCCCTCGCCCAGCCATTGGCCAGTTCGATGAACAGTTTGCGGCCGAGAACGAGTTCGACGGTAAGGCGTGGTCACCGAAAGCGCCCGAACCGGAGCCAGAAGCGCAGACCGGTGCGGTAGATTTAATGTCTCAACCGGCGAACGTTCGGATCGCCGCGGTAGTGATGTATGGCGACGGTGACATCGATAACAGCCAGCTGTCGCTTGTAGTCGATATGCTCAATGATGACGAAACGCCTGATGATACGGGTATGCGCGCTGTAATCGATGGCCTGGCATCGGTGACGCAAGTCGGTGCCATGTACCCATCTGCGGTGTATAAGCTGGTTTCCGCACTGTTCCAGCAGGCTGGCGAATCCATGCCATCACAGGAGGATGTGGCAGCGTTCGCGCACTCCTGGGTAACCAACCCTTCAGACCGTGAAAGCCTGAAGCTGTCCGGCACCGCTACAAACGTAGCTGTCGAAAATGATGCGCCAGCAGAATCCGTGCACGATGACGAGCGAGGGTACCCACACACACTGGACAGCCTCGATTACGAAATCTCTGCAGCCCTTCTGCCGATGGACTTCGATATCTTTAACATTCCAGTGGCGATCCATCGCCAAGCAAAAGAGGTTGTGGCCAAGAAGGAAAGCCCATGGAAAGAATGGTCGGCAATGCTGCGTAAAACCACTGGAGTTTTGGAGTTTAGCCGCGCGCAAATCTTCGACCTGATTCGTTCGGCTAATCCTGACCTGCACCAGTTCCCGACAAGCCACAGGGAATACATCAACGCCAATCTCGGCCGCCAGTCAGCACCCAAAGGCAAAGCCAAAGAACCGCAGGTCGCTTCTCTGGGGGATGGGAAATTTACCATTGACGGCCTGACCGGTGAGCAGCCGGACACCGCCACAAATCAAGCCGAAAAAACGGAAGTGGCTCAGCAGCAGGAAGTTAACGACGCCACGGCGGAGCAGGCCAAGCAGCAACTGGATCAGATGGGCTATGGCGTTTACGCCAGCGCGCCAGAGGATAAATCCCCGGCTCTGCAGCAGGCTGAAGAAAACGCAGAGCGCGCAGAGGAACTGGCAAAGCAGCCAAAGGCCGACGATTTCCAGCAGCGCGCTGCACAGGTTGAGCAGGTGATCGCCGAGCAGCCAGCAGAAGCCCAGCAGAATCTCGACATCTGGAAACGCGTCATGCGCACAGATCCTCGATACACGAAGCCGATCGAGGGGGCCGGTTATGTCGGTACCAGCATCAACAGCGAATACATGTTTATGCGCGCAACCGAAATTTTCGGCCCTATCGGCACGGGTTGGGGATTTGACATTGTCGAAGAGAAGATGATCGCCGGCGCACCAATGAGCGAGGCGGTATTCGAAGGCGGGAAAATTATTGGTAACCGCATTTTGCGCGACGCCGACGGTTCTATCTTGTTCGAGCAGAACCATAACCTGCAGGTCGAGTTTTGGTATGTCCTGAACGGAACCAAAGGCCGCGTTACAGCTTATGGCGCCACGCCGTACATGTACAAAACGAGACGCGGTTTTATGGCTGACAGTGAAGTGATGAAAAAGAGCCTCACCGATGCGATCAAAAAGTCACTTTCCATGCTGGGCTTCTCTGCCGATGTATTCCTCGGCTGGCATGACCTGCCTGAATATCGGGAAGAGAACGCAACGGAGTTCGCTATCAAGAACGCCAGCGACAAAGCCGAAGACGTCACGCGACTGCGCGAAGAGCTGGACGAGAAACTGTCTGCAGTGGCCGACACCATTAGCACGGCCGTTACCGTCAATGAAGCCAGCAAAGTTTATAGCTCGATCGCTCGCGAAGTGGAAACGCACCGCAAAGCAGCCGAGGCCAAAGGTGATACAGAACACGCTAAATACCTGGCCAGCCGTCTGCGCCGCCTTACCGTTCTGAAAGAAGAGCGCATCGCCACACTGTCAGAGGAGAAAGCATCATGAGCGTCAACGCCATTGCATTAGCATCCGATTACGCCAAATTACAGGCGCTGGTTGAAACCTCTGACGAGCTGACGCCGGAGATGATCGCTGACACCCTCGAGGGCATCGAGGGTGCACTGGGCGACAAGCTGGACGCCGCCTTTATCCACGTGCGCAATATCGAAGGGCAAGCCGCCATATTGGCAGAGGAAATAAAACGCCTGACCGAACGTAAGAAGTCATTCGAGAACCGTGCAAAATCGATCCGCAAGTACGTGCTGACGTGCCTGCTAGCCAGCGGCCAGGGCACCATAAAAACCACGGCCAATACGTTCACGGCCAGAAAAGGTACGGCGAGCATTGTTGTCGATAATGCCGATATTCTTCCCGACGAGCTGGTTACCGTGCAAACCGTCGTTTCACCAGACAAGAAAGCCATTAAGGAGGCAATCGAGAACGGCGTGGAAGTTAAAGGCGCGCATATCGAAATCGGCGAACCGTCTCTGCAGGTTCGGTAATCATCCGGCCCCGGCAACGGGGCCAATAATGAGGATCTCACATGCTGAGAATGTATCTGGCCAAGGGTGATGCCGTGCACGTGACATTCCCCGACGGCTCAACCGGAATTATTGAAGTAGAAAGCCGCAGCGAATTGGCGTTTCACTTTCCCCAGAAAGTGCGCCTGGCGCGGGAAAAGCAGGCGTTCAAAAAGTTGATTAATGATAATCAGAAATAACCCGCCGCCACCGCTAAATTGTCCCCTCTCCCACACAACGAGGAAATGGCAATGCAGCGGTGGCAACCAGGAATGATCCTGCTTTCTGATTTCGATCTAAAAATTGGCCGTCTATCTTCCAGCGTTCGCAAAACAACACTGGCCGATGCGGACATTAAACGGGCTTGTCGTGTGACCGACGACAGCATAGCCAAGATGATAAAACCGAGGAAAGACCATGCCCAACAACCCGATCCCAAGGGGGTGGGATAATCACCGCCCCGCTGACTGTGGCAAAGAAAAGCTGCTCACTTTGAAAGAATGGTGCGACGGCACGTACGAGAGCTACAAACCGAACATTCAGACACTCTGGCGCTGGGCGCGCAACGGCAATTTCTACCCACCAGCGGAGAAGCACGGCAGTCGTTACATGCTGAAGCCCGGCACGATTTACATCAAACCCAACGATCCGTCGTTGGGCAAGAAAATTAAGGAAGCGCAGAGCGCCGCGCCGGCGCGCGAGGCGTTTATGGAGAAAGTGATCAATGACACGGCGAAAAGGGAGGTATGACATGCAATTGCCTAAAAATCTGACTTATCGCCAAAAAAGCAAGTCATTCTACTGGCGGAATCCGATCACCAAGAAAGAGATTTCAATGGGGGCAATTTCCCGCCGTGATGCAATCGCTCAGGCGATCGAAGCCAACCACTACATTGATCAGAACTACTCACCAGTACTGCTGCTGGAGAAGATTAAAGGCACCCACGAATACACGCTAAACAACTGGTTAGAGCGGTACTACATTCTATTCGAACGTAGAAATCTATCAGCTAAAACGTGCAGATTCCGCCGTCAGCAATTTGCCGTCATCAGCGAAAAAATGGGCAGCATGATCCTGTCAAAAATCACCACTCGGCATATCGCAGAATTTCTTGAAATATGGGTAAGGCAGGAGAAAAAGACAATGGCGGCAGCGATGAGGACAGTGCTATCTGACATCTTCCGAGAGGCTATCGTTGAAGGTCATATCGAAAGCAACCCGGTCACTCCAACGAGATCGGCCAAACCGGTTATAAAGAGGGAGCGGCTGGAGCTAAAGCAATACATTCCAATACGTGAAGCAGCTGACACCCTGCCGGCATGGCTCTCATTGGCAATGGATCTCGCACTTGTCACCGGCCAGCGACGTGCAGACATCGCAAAAATGAGGTTTGATCACGTCGTGAATGGCCGTTTGCTGATCGAGCAGGATAAAACAGGGGCAATGATTGCCCTTCCCCTGAACCTTGAGCTGCAGGCCGTTGGCTTGCATTTGGGAGCAGTGATTGACCGTTGCCGCCAGGTCAGCAAGACAGATTACATGATTAGCGCTGGCATCCGTAAAAACAGCCCTGACGGGGCGATAAGCCTAAATAGCCTGACTGGTAAATTTGCTATAGCACGGAAATTGACGGGAATAGAGTTTGAAGCCAGTCCTCCACCATTCCACGAGATCCGCAGCTTGTCTGGCCGGCTTTATGAGAAGGAAAAAGGGAAGGATTTTGCACAGAAATTGCTGGGGCATAAATCGGGGGTTATGACAGAAAAATACCTTGATGCACGCCGGAAAGAATACGTTATGCTTTAAAAAGTAACTATCAAAATTCGAGTAAATTTCGAGTAATTTCGGAACGATAAAAATAAAAGGCATGGAATCAGATAGTTACAAAAAGTATACCTATCGAATCCGTAGGCCAATTCAAATATCTCTTACTAAAACCAAAGGATATCTTAACGGTATTCATCGAGTGCAAAGGGAGTAAGAAATGAGCAATCCAACCGACAAATCAACGTCTTCACCGACCGCGAAATGCCCTTTCCATGCCGACGTGCCTGAGCAGTACGCCGGCGGCGGCACCACCAATCAGGACTGGTGGCCCGACCAACTGCGTGTGGATCTGCTGAACCAGCACTCCAACCGCTCTAACCCGTTGGGTGAGGATTTCAACTACCGCGAAGAGTTCAAAAAGCTGGACTACGCCGCGTTAAAAGCGGATATCCACCATCTGCTGACCGATTCACAGTCGTGGTGGCCGGCGGACTGGGGCAGCTATATCGGCCTGTTTATCCGCATGGCCTGGCACGGCGCCGGCACCTACCGCGCCGTTGACGGTCGCGGCGGCTCCGGCCGCGGGCAGCAGCGCTTCTCGCCGGTCAACTCCTGGCCGGATAACGTCAGCCTCGATAAGGCGCGCCGCCTGCTGTGGCCGATCAAACAGAAATACGGCCAGAAAATTTCCTGGGCGGATCTGTATATTCTGGCCGGCAACGTGGCGCTGGAAAAATCCAGCTTCCGCACCTTCGGCTTTGGCGCCGGCCGCGAGGACGTCTGGGAACCGGATCTCGACGTCGACTGGGGCAATGAAAAAACCTGGCTGGCGCACCGCCACCCGGAAAGTCTGGCGCACCAGGCGCTGGGCGCCACCGAAATGGGGCTGATCTACGTCAACCCGGAAGGCCCGGAAGCCAGCGGTGAACCGCTGTCGGCCGCCGCCGCCATCCGCGCCACCTTCGGCAATATGAGCATGGACGATGAAGAGACCGTCGCGCTGATCGCCGGCGGCCACACGCTGGGTAAAACCCACGGCGCAGCGTCCGGCGACCTCCTCGGCCCGGAACCGGCCGCGGCGCCGCTGGAGCGTCAGGGTCTCGGCTGGGCCAGCAGCTACGGCAGCGGCTCCGGTCCCGACGCCATCACCTCCGGTCTGGAAGTGATCTGGTCGCAAACCCCGACCCAGTGGAGCAACAACTTCTTCGAAAACCTGTTCAAATATGAGTGGGTGCAGACGCGCAGCCCGGGCGGCGCCATTCAGTTTGAAGCTAAAGACGGGCCGGACATTATTCCCGATCCGTTTAACCCGGGAGTGAAACGTAAGCCGACCATGCTGGTGACCGACGTTACGCTGCGCCTCGACCCCGAGTTTGAGAAAATCTCGCGTCGCTTCCTGAATGACCCGCAGGCGTTTAACGAAGCCTTCGCCCGCGCCTGGTTCAAACTGACCCACCGCGATATGGGGCCGAAAGCGCGCTACCTGGGGCCGGAAGTACCGAACGAAGATCTGATCTGGCAGGATCCGCTGCCGCCGGCGGTGCACCAGCCAAGCGCTGCCGATATCGACAGCCTGAAGACGGCGATCAAAGCCTCCGATCTCAGCGTCAGCCAGCTGGTCTCGGTCGCCTGGGCGTCGGCCGCCACCTTCCGCGGCGGCGATAAGCGCGGCGGCGCCAACGGTGCACGACTGGCGCTGGCGCCGCAGCGGGACTGGGAGGTCAACGCCATTCCGGTCAGCGTGCTGCCGACCCTGAAGGCGATTCAGCAGGCCTCCGGCAAAGCGTCGCTGGCAGACGTGATCGTGCTGGCCGGCGTGGTGGGCATTGAACAGGCCGCCGCCGCCGCAGGCGTACAGGTTAAGGTGCCGTTCACCCCGGGCCGCGTCGATGCGCGTCAGGATCAGACCGACGTTGAAGCGTTCAACCTGCTGGAACCGCTGGCCGACGGCTTCCGTAACTACCGCCGCTCGCCGAACGGCCCGACCACCGAAGAGCTGCTGATTGACCGGGCGCAGCTGCTGACGCTGACCGCGCCGGAAATGACCGTTCTGGTCGGCGGCCTGCGCGTACTCGGCGCCAACTTCGACGGCAGCCAGCACGGCGTCTTTACCGACCGCGTCGGCGTACTCAGCAACGACTTCTTCGTCAATCTGCTGGATATGCGCACCGAATGGCAGGCCACCGACGACAGCGCAGAGCTGTACGAGGGCCGCGACCGCCAGAGCGGCGAGGTGAAATACACCGGCACCCGCGCCGATCTGGTGTTCGGCTCTCACTCGGTGCTGCGCGCGCTGGCGGAAGTTTACGGCAGCAGCGACGGGCAGGAGAAATTTGTCCGCGACTTCGTCGCCGCCTGGACTAAAGTGATGAACCTGGATCGCTTCGATCTGGCGTAACTGAACGATAACGGCAATACTCAAGCCTCCGCATGCGGAGGCTTTTTTATTTGCTGTTATTACGCCGCTACTAAGGCTAGCTGGCCGGCAGAGGATACGAAGCAATCATCAGGGAGCAGCATATGGGATTTCTGGGATTTATCAGCCAACGGGCGTGCCGGCGCTGGCAAGACGCGTCGCCGTTTCTGCCGGCATTCAGCTTTTATGAAAGACACCAATCGGCGCCGATCGACGCCGCACCGCAGGCCATTATTCACGCGGTGCAGACGCTGGACGTGCTGGAGGATCCGCTGATTCGGCGCCTGATGGCATTGCGCCAGCTGCCGGAGCGGCTGCGCCGGCGCGCGGCGCCCGTGCGCCCCTTCGGCTTTGACAGCTTTACCCCGCTGCATCAGGATAGTCACGAACTCTCCCTCGGGCTGGTCGGCCGTTTTTGGCGGCCGACGCTGGCGCTGCCGAGGCCGGAGGACGCCAGACAATTTCTTCAGTTTGCCGACCCCGGCGCCGCCAAGTTGGTGCTGCGCTTTAAGGTGATTAGCGACCCGGCCGGCCAAACGCGTCTGTGCACCGAAACCTTTATCTACTGCCCGACGCCGCAGGTGAAAGCGCGTCTGGCCTGCTACTGGCTGTTGATCCGCCCGGCCAGCGGCTGGATCCGACGCCGCACCCTAAGCGCGGTCCGGCGTAAGCTGGCGGCAAACGCCTCATCGTTCCAGCCGTAGAACACTCTGACTTACTCTCGCCAACTACCTGCCTTTACCCGCCTGAGCTAAGGTTATCAACAGAGCGCGGCAGCGGGTCGCGCCCTCCCTGCCGGCGGCGTTTGCGCCGGCGTCCTGCACCAATATCGTCATCATTAAAGGAGTAAATTATGGGCAAGCCTTATGTCAGACTGGATAAAGAGCAGGCGGCGGTACTGTTGGTCGATCATCAAACCGGGCTGCTGTCCCTGGTGCGCGATATCGACCCGGATAAATTTAAAAACAACGTGCTGGCGCTGGCCGATCTGGCCGCCTATTTCAACTTACCCACCATCCTGACCACCAGCTTTGAAACCGGACCCAACGGCCCGCTGGTGCCGGAGCTGAAGGCGCAGTTTGCCGACGCGCCCTATATCGCCCGTCCCGGCAATATCAACGCCTGGGATAACGAGGATTTCGTCAAAGCGGTGGAGGCCACCGGCAGAAAACAGCTGATTATCGCCGGCGTGGTGACCGAAGTGTGCGTGGCATTTCCGGCGCTGTCGGCGATTGAAGCGGGCTATGAGGTGTTTGTGGTGACCGACGCCTCCGGCACCTTTAACCCTATCACCCGCGATGCCGCCTGGCAGCGCATGACCCAGGCCGGCGTGCAGCTAATGAACTGGTTCGGCGTGGCCTGTGAGCTGCACCGCGACTGGCGCAACGATGTCGAAGGGCTGGGTAAACTGTTCAGCGAGCATATTCCCGATTACCGCAACCTGATGAGTAACTTTGATTACCTGATGCAAAAATAATCCCCCCCTGCGGCAGACGCCCGGCGTCTGCCGTTTTTACTGCGAATCCGTGACCTGATACGGGCGCTTGCTCTACACTATGAGGGTCATTTACCGAGACAGGATCCGCCGCATGCTCCCATCGCTGTTATCCATTCCCTGCACCACCTTACAGGGCGAAGCCAAAACCCTGGGGGACTTCCCGGCGCGCGCCTATCTGGTGGTGAACACCGCCAGCAAATGCGGCTTTACCCCGCAATACCGCGGGCTGGAAAATCTGTGGCGCTACTATCGCGACCGCGGCCTGGTGGTGATGGGCTTTCCCTGCAACCAGTTCGGCGCGCAGGAGCCGGGCGACGCGCAGGAGATCGCCAGCTTCTGCAGTCTCAACTACGGCGTCAGTTTTCCGCTGTTCGCCAAGATAGCGGTCAACGGCCCGGAAGCACATCCGCTGTTTAACGAGCTGAAGCGCCGCGCGCCCGGGCTGCTGGGCAGCCAGCGCATCAAATGGAACTTCACCAAATTCCTGCTTACCGCCGACGGCCAGCGCGTCACGCGCTTTGCGCCGCTGACCAAGCCGGAGCGCCTGTTCGAGCGTATTGAGACGCTGCTGAAATAACCCTTCCGCCGGGCGGCCGCCCTTGCCCGCCGCCCCCGCTTGTCACGTTAAAACCCCGATCGCACCGGTAAGCAAATTTTCCTTGCTGTAACCGAATGTTCACATGATAATGATTATCACTACGATAAACATTATCAGTTAACCCCTTATTTTTCAGACGGCCATTATGGACAATAAACAGCACGCAGCGCCCGTCGCACCTGCCGCCTCCCGGCAGGAAACGGCCACCCTACCCAGCTATGACAGCCAACAGCTGCTCGGCCGCGACGGCGTGGCGATTATTACGCATCAGGGTCAACGCTATCAGCTGCGCCAGACCAAAGCGGGTAAGCTGATTCTGACCAAGTAACACCCACAGTTCCCATGCCAGCCACCCCGATCGGGCACGATCCAGGCAGCCAGCAAATCATTTGATATGTTGTAAAACATACGGAGAGTTGCACTATGCCTGCTATTTTCGCCACCCCGCGGCGTCTGTCCGCCCTGAGCCTGGCCATTGCCTGCGCCCTGCCTACGGTGGCTTTTGCCGACGCCAGCACAGTTTCCCACGCCGAGCCGCAGCCCGCGGCCGACGACACCATGACGGTGGTCGCCACCGGCAACCCACGCAACAGCTTCAGCGCGCCGATGATGGTCACGGTGATCGACGGCGCATCACCGCAGGCGCAGACCGCCGGCAGCGCCGCCGATCTGCTGCGTCAGGTGCCGGGCATTACCGTCACCGGCACCGGCCGCAGCAACGGCCAGGATATCATGCTGCGCGGCTATGACCGCCGCGGCGTGCTGACCCTGGTGGACGGCGTGCGTCAGGGCACCGATACCGGCCACCTTAACGGCACCTTCCTCGATCCGGCGCTGATCAAACGGGTAGAAGTGGTGCGCGGCCCGTCGGCCCTGCTGTACGGCAGCGGCGCGCTGGGCGGCGTGATCGCCTATGAAACCGTCGACGCCGCCGATCTGCTGCTGCCGGGACGCAACAGCGGCTTCCGGGTTTACGGCAGCGCCGCCAGCGGCGATCACAGCCTCGGCATGGGCGCCAGCGCCTACGGCCGCAGCGACAGCCTGGACGGCCTGCTGTCGTTCGGCACCCGCGACGTCGGCAACCTGCGTCAGGGCAACGGCTTTGACGCGCCGAACGATGAAAATATCAATAATCTGCTGGCCAAAGGCACCTGGACCATTGATGAAAACCAGTCCCTGAGCGGCAACCTGCGCTATTACAACAACCGCGCGCAGGAGCCGAAAAACCCGCAGACGCCGGCCGCCTCCGCCAGTAATCTGCAGACCGATCGCTCCACCATTCAGCGCGACGGGCAGCTGACCTACAAACTGAAACCAACGGGCCAAGCGTGGCTGGACGCGCAGGCGCAGCTGTATTACTCCGAAGTGCAGATCAACGCCCACCGCGACGGCAGCGAGGACGAGGCGCGCAAGCAAACCACCCGCGGCGCCAAGCTGGAAAACCGCACCCGACTGTTCAGCGACAGCGCGGCGGCGCACCTGTTCACCTACGGCGGTGAGGCGTACAAGCAGGAACAGACGCCGGGCGGCGCCACCGAAAGTTTCCCGCAGGCCAAGATCGACTTCACCTCCGCCTGGCTGCAGGATGAGATCACCCTGCGCGATCTGCCGGTGACGATCCTCGCCGGGACGCGCTACGACAACTATAAGGGCAGCAGCGACGGCTACGACGACGTCAACGCCGATAAGTGGTCGTCGCGCGGGGCGGTCAGCATTACCCCCACCGACTGGCTGATGCTGTTCGGCTCCTATGCGCAGGCGTTCCGCGCGCCGACCATGGGGGAAATGTACAATGACGACAAACACTTCTCGATCCCGATGGGTCCCACCACCATCACCAACAACTGGGTGCCGAACCCGAACCTGAAGCCGGAAACCAACGCCACTCAGGAGTATGGTTTCGGCCTGCGCTTCGACGACCTGCTGCTGGCCGACGACAGCCTGCAGTTCAAGGCCAGCTACTTTGACACCAAAGCCAAAGACTATATCTCCACCGCCGTCACCATGGAGATCGGCGCCGGCCCGCGCGGGCCTTACTGCATCAGCTGCACCACCTACTCCACCAATATCGACCGCGCCAAAATCTGGGGCTGGGACGCCGCGCTGAACTATAAAACCCGCTGGTTCGGCTGGGATCTGGCCTATAACCGCACCCGCGGCAAAGATGAAACCAGCGGCGACTGGATCGCCAGCATCAACCCGGACACAGTCACCAGCGTACTGGACGTGCCGCTGGGGGAAAGCGGCTTCGCCACCAGCTGGGTCGCCACCTTCACCCAGCGCTCGACCCACGTGCCCAGCGGCACCGCCGAACAGGCCGGCTACGGCGTCAACGATTTTTACCTCAGCTACAAAGGCCGCGCCGGGCTGCAGGGGCTGACCACCACCGTGGTGCTGGGCAACGCCTTCGATAAAGAATATTACTCGCCGCAAGGCATTCCGCAGGACGGACGTAACGCCAAACTGCTGGTCAGCTATCAGTGGTAACGACAGGAGAATAGCCATGAACAACGATCTCTATGCCCGCTATCAGCAGGCGAAACAGGATCACCCCGGTAAATACGCGCGCGATCTGGCGGCGCTGCTCGGCGTCAGCGAAGCGGAGCTGACCCACGCCCGCGTCGGCCACGATGCGCGCCGTCTGCAGGCCGACGCCCGCACGCTGCTCGCCGGGCTGGAGCAGGTCGGCGTCGCCAAAGCGCTCACCCGCAATGACTATGCGGTGCATGAGCAGATGGGCCGCTATTGCAACCAGCGGTTAGACGGCCACGCGGGGCTGATCCTCAACCCGCGCGAACTGGATCTGCGGCTGTTTCTCGGCCAGTGGGCCAGCGCCTTCAGCCTGAGCGAAAGCAACCAGCGCGGCGTACGCCACAGCATTCAGTTTTTCGATCGTCAGGGCGATGCGCTGCATAAGGTGTACAGCAGCGATGAAACGGACCTCAGCGCCTGGCTGGCGCTGGTGGAACGCCACGCCGCGCCGGACAATCCGCCGCTGGCGCTGCAGCCGGCAGAGCCGGCCCGGGCGGAAAACCGCGACGCCGACGCTGCGCGCATTGACGGCGAATGGCGCGCCATGACCGACGTGCATCAGTTTTTCCAGCTGCTGAGCCGCCATCAGATTGGCCGTCAGCAGGCGTTCCGCGCCGTCGGCGACGATCTGGCCTACCGGGTCGATAACGGCGCGCTGGCGCAGCTGCTGAACGCCGCGCAGCAGGCGCAGAACGAAATCATGATCTTCGTCAGCAACCGCGGCTGCGTACAGATCTTTACCGGCCAGATTGAACGCCTGCTGCCGCAAAACGGCTGGCTTAACGTGTTCAACCGGCGCTTTACCCTGCACCTGATTGCAGACGCCATCGCCGAAAGCTGGATCACCCGCAAACCGACCAAAGACGGCATCGTCACCAGTCTGGAGCTATTCGCCGCCGACGGCACGCAGATCGCCCAGCTGTACGGCCAGCGCAGCGAGGGCCAGCCGGAACAGACCCTGTGGCGCGAGCAGATCGCCGCCCTGCAGACGCGGGGCATCGCCGCATGACGCGCTCACTCTCGCGGGCGCTGGCGCTGTGCGCGGCGCTGATAACGCAGCTGGCCGCGGCGGCGGAACGCATCGTCTCCATCGGCGGCGACGTCAGCGAAATCGTCTATGCGCTCGGCGCCGGCGATGAGCTGGTGGCGCGCGACAGCACCAGCCTCTCCCCCGCCGCGCTGCAGAGCCTGCCGGACGTCGGCTATATGCGTCAGCTGAACGCCGAGGGCATTCTGGCGCTGCGGCCAACGCTGGTGCTGGCGAGCGATCTGGCGCAGCCGGCGCTGGTGTTCCGCCAGCTGGCCGACAGCGGCGTGCGCGTGGTGCATATTCCGGCCGACAGCGCGCCGGAGGCGGTCAGCGAAAAAGTCACCGCCGTGGCCGCCGCGCTGGATCGTAAACCGCAGGGAAAACGGCTGATCGCGCACTATCGTCAGCAGCTGGCGGCGCTCAACGCCCGACCGCTGCCGGTCAAAGTGCTGTTTATCATGAGCCACGGCGGCATGACGCCGATGGCCGCCGGGCAGGACACCGCCGCCGACGCCGCCATCCGCGCCGCCGGGCTGCGCAATGCGATGCAGGGCTTCAGCCACTACCGGCCGCTGTCGCAGGAAGGGGTGATCGCCAGCGCGCCGGACCTGCTGCTGGTTGGCCGCGACGGCGTGAAAACCCTCGGCGGCGTGCAGCAGCTGTGGCAACTGCCGGGCGTCGCGCTGACGCCGGCGGGGAAGAAACGTCGCGTGCTGGTGGTCGATGATATGGCGCTGTTGGGATTCGGCCTGCAGACGCCGGACGCCCTGATTAAGCTGCGCCGCGCCGCGGAGCAGCCGTAATGCCGTGCCGTCGCTCACCGCGGCTGGCGCTGGCGACGTTGCTGGTTCTGCTGACCGTGCTGTCGCTGGCTGCCGCCAACTACGGCGCGCTGACGCTGTCGCTGCGCACCCTGTGGCAGCAGCCGTTCAGCGACGCCGCCTGGCATATCTGGCTGAATATCCGCCTGCCGCGGGTGCTGCTGGCCGTGCTGATCGGCTGCGCGCTGGCGCAGGCCGGCGCGGTGATGCAGGGGCTGTTCCGCAACCCGCTGGCGGATCCCAGCCTGCTGGGGATCAGCAGCGGCGGCGCGCTGCTGGTGGCGCTGTCGATCGTGATGCCGTTCGCCCTGCCGGCGGTGCTGGCGCTATATGGCCAGATGCTGGCGGCGTTTATCGGCAGCCTGCTGGTGTCGGCGCTGATTTACGCCATCAGTCGCGGCGGCCACGGCAGCCTGTCGCGACTGCTGCTGGCCGGCATCGCCATTAACGCGCTGTGTATGGCGGCGGTCGGCGTGCTGTCATACCTCAGCAACGACCAGCAGTTGCGTCAGTTTTCCCTGTGGATGATGGGCAGCCTGAACCAGTCGCAATGGCCGACGCTGGCGGTGGCGGCCTCGCTGATCCTGCCCGCCGGCCTGCTGACGCTGCTGCAGGCGCGCCGCCTCAACCTGCTGCAGTTGGGGGATGAGGAGGCGCACTATCTGGGGGTGAACGTGGCGCGGGTCAAGCTTCAGCTGCTGCTGCTCAGCGCCCTGCTGACCGGCGCGGCGGTCGCCGTCAGCGGCGTGATCGGCTTTATCGGCCTGGTGGTGCCGCACCTGATGCGGCTGCGGCTGGGCGGCGATCACCGCTGGCTGCTGCCCGCCTCGGCGCTGGGCGGCGCCTGCCTGCTGCTGGTCAGCGATACGCTGGCGCGCACGCTGGTGGCGCCGGCGGAGATGCCGGTCGGCCTGATGACCAGCCTGCTGGGCGGCCCCTATTTTTTATGGCTGGTGATGCGCCAGCAGGAGCGTAACCGTGGCTAAACCCGCCAGCCTGACGGCGCAGCAGCTGCGCTATCGCCTGGGCGAACGCCGGCTGATTCATGATGTGTCGCTGAGCATTACCAGCGGCGAAATGGTGGCGATTATCGGCCCCAACGGCGCCGGCAAATCAACCCTGCTGCGCCTGCTGACCGGCTATCTGCAGCCGGACTGCGGCGAATGCCGCCTGCTGGAGCGGCCGCTGGAGCTGTGGACGCCCGAGCAGCTGGCCAGAGTGCGCGCGGTAATGCGCCAGCACAGCGAGCTGGCCTTTCCGTTCAGCGTCGAGGAGGTGGTGGCCATGGGGCGCACGCCGCACGGCATGCGCGACGCGGCGCAGGCGGTGCAGGCGGTGATGGCGCAGACCGACTGCCTCAGCCTGGCGGCGCGGGATTACCGCCAGCTCTCCGGCGGCGAACAGCAGCGGGTGCAGCTGGCGCGGGTATTGGCGCAGCTGTGGCAGCCGCAGCCGGCGGCGCGCTGGCTGTTTCTCGACGAACCGACCTCGGCGCTGGATCTCTACCACCAGCAGCATACGCTGCGCCTGCTGCACGACCTGACGCGGCGACAGCCGCTGGCGGTATGCTGCGTACTGCACGATCTCAACCTGGCGGCGCTGTACGCCGACCGCATCCTGCTGCTGCATCAGGGACGGCTGGTGGCCGACGGCACGCCGGCCGAGGTGCTGCAGGCCGAGACCCTCACCCGCTGGTATCAGGCGGATCTCGGCGTGATGGCGCACCCGGAATCCGCCACGCCGCAGGTGTATCTGCGCCGCTGAGCCGCCGTCAGCTGGAGCAGGAGATCTCCAGGTGCTTGCCCCACTCCGGCGGCAGCGCCGCCAGCGCGTCATAGCGCGCGTCGTCGTCATACGGCTTCAGCAATGCCTGGTGCAGATGCGCCAGCTTGCTGACGTCGTCCTGCTCCGCCGCGGCGATCGCCTCCTGCGCCAGGTAGTTGCGCAGGATCAGCTTCGGGTTCACCGCCTGCATCGCCTGCCGGCGCTGCGCATCGCTCACCTGCTCCTGCTGCAACCGCTCGCGGTAGCGGCGGTACCAACCGTCAAACGCCTCGCGGTCGATAAACTCATCGCGCAGCGGCGTCTGCGCCTGCTGCTGTTCCACCTCGCTCAGCAGGCGGAAGGTGCGGGTATAGTCGCGCCCCTCCTGCGCCATCAGGCTCAGCAGCTCGGTAAGCAGATCGTTATCCTGCCGCTGCTGGCTGAAGAATCCCAGCTTGGCGCGCATGCGGTCGCCATAGGCGCGCATCAGCGCCGGCTCATACGCCGCCAGCGCCTGCTGCAGCTGCTGCGGGGTCATCAGCGGCGACAGCGCCTGCGCCAGGCGGTGCAGATTCCACAGCGCCACCGCCGGCTGGTTGTCAAAGGCATAGCGCCCCTGATGATCCGAGTGGTTGCAGATATAGCCCGGCTGATAGTCGTCGAGAAAACCGTAAGGGCCGTAGTCGATGGTCAGGCCGAGAATCGACATATTGTCGGTATTCATCACGCCGTGGGCGAAGCCGACCGTCTGCCAGTCCGCCATCAGCCGTGCGGTGCGCTCCGCCACGTCGGTGAACCAGAGCAGATATTTATCCTGCTGGTCGGCCAGCTGCGGCCAGTGACGTTCAATGACAAAATCGGCCAGTTGCCGCACCTGATCCGGCTGCTGGCGGTAGTAGAAATGTTCGAAATGGCCGAAGCGCACGTGGCTTTCCGCCACCCGCAGCAGCATCGCGCCGCGCTCGGGCTGCTCGCGGTAGACCGGCTGGTCGCTGGTGACCACCGTCAGCGCGCGCGTGGTGGCGATGCCCAGATGGTGCATCGCCTCCGACGCCAGAAACTCGCGGATCGCCGAACGCAACACCGCGCGGCCGTCGCCCATGCGGGAATACGGCGTCAGGCCGGCGCCCTTCAGGTGCCAGTCGAGGTGCGTGCCGTCCGGCAGGCGCTGCTCCCCCAGTAAAATACCGCGTCCGTCGCCCAGCTGCCCGGCCCAGACGCCGAACTGATGGCCGCTGTAGACCTGCGCCAGCGGCTGCATGCCCGGCAGCAGGCGCTCCCCGCTCCAGACCGGAGTATTTTCCGCGTTAAACCAACTGTCATCCAGCCCCAGCTGCTGCGCCAGCGGCGCACTGTGGTACAGCAGGCGCGCCCCTGTCAGCGGGGTGGGCGTCAGGGCGGTATAAAAACCGGGTAGCTGCCGGTAATAGGCATTATCAAACTGCGGCATAGGATCTCCGTGGCAACGGGGCGCGCCGCCTCTGACGGCGGTGCGCGGGGATTCCGCCTACTCTACTGCCTGCGACGGCGGATTAACACGGAGTAATTGCAAGGAGAAAGGCATAGGTAGGAAAAACCGGCGAGTTTTCAGCGTGCGTCACTACCATCTGCGGTTAAATCAACGCCGGTTACACGCTTTATTTATGTGGATATATTGACGATATTAAATACTTTCCGGGCTATTCATTATCCGGCGCACCGGCGGTAATAAATTCTGTCGGTATTATACGCAGCGTATCCAACCGTTCTGCATCGACGGCCGGCCATAAGAAACCCTGCAGGCCGAAAACACCGGCGCGATCCAGATGGTTAAAATAGGTTTTATTTTCTATACCGCTGACGATAATGCCCTTACACAATAAATTGATATTTCTTAACAGCGAATCCAGCACCGTATCGGAACCAGGGTGGGAAAACAGCCGCCAGTAAAAGCGTTTGTCTATTTTTACATAGCTGAACAGGCCATCGTACAGCGGCGTCAGCGTAGCCTGTCCGGAGCCGAAATCATCCAGCCACAGCGTGAAATTCTCGCTGAGCCGGCGGATAGTCTCATTGTTTTTCCCGTCCGACAGCCGGGGAAAGCTTTCGCTGATTTCAATCACAATAAACGGCTGCCGCCGCAGGCGCTGACGCAGTTCATTATCCTGCAGCAGTAATGTCGCCAGCGCCTCGTCAACGTTAATCGTTAATAACACCTGATGCATAATAAACCAGTCTGCCCAGGCCTCGATCAGCGCCAGCTGCTCATAAAATAACGCGGCCTTCTGCGCGGCAGGCAATAAATTAACGCCAATCTCCGTCGGCATCGCCAGAGCGCCGTCCTGGCTATTGAAACGGCTTTGAATGTCTACCGCCAGCAGTCGACCTCCGAGAGTATAGACAGGCTGAAATACGTGGCGAATGATAAAGTCGGTTTCAAATTGGATTTTCATTTTAATGCCGGAATAAAAATGGCGAACATCTCATCGTATATCAATAATTTTTATCGATCAATCATCGATGGATTGATCGGAAATAACGATGCGCATACCAATAAATAAGTATTAGATTGATAGCTTTAAACGATAAAAAAGTCACGCCCGCGGCTGAAAAATGAGATAAAACTGAGGGAGCAAATAGTTTACAGCACCCGACCCTGCGCTATTTCTCACTTAGCGCATTGCAGTATGCTAACAATTTGAGTTAATTATTTTAATTAACCAGAAACACCCATCACCACCAAGAAATATCTTATCTTTTGTTTTTTCATGCACGCCGATTTGCGTTACGTCGGATTTAATCTGATTAGAGAACAATTATCGCCGTTATTCGCGACATTGAATGACGGGGAAAATGCTCATCCGATTTTTTGCCGCGCAGGACCCCGCAACGGACGATAAATCACGGGCAGCGACGGACAAGATCCGCCGTCGCCCGGCTTGAACGAGGATTATTTGATGGTTTCGCTGAGCCAGTCGCACAGCTGCATCAGCTCCGCCCGCTGGGCCGGATACTCATCGGCCAGCTGCCGGCAGCGTGCCGCTACCGCGTCGCTGCGGTAGGCGCAGCCCACCAGCAGTTCGGCCAGCCGCTGCAATGCCGCCGGCTGCAGGCTGTCGGTAAAAATCTGCGAGCGGCTGATCGCGCCCTGCTCAACGTCAAAAAAGATATCCACCCCGCCCCAGCTGAAACGCTCGTCCAGCAGATGGCTGAAGGCCGGCGCCTTGCCGAAATTCCACGCCCAGCTGCTCTGTTTGGCAAACTGTTCGGCAAAATTGGGCAGGTCGGGATACACGTCGGGCGAGATCACTTCCGCCACGGCGCTGCCGCCGTAATAGGCGAAAAACGCCTGCACGATGGCGTCGCACACCTGTTGGTGGCCGATCGTCGGTAAAAACTCCGCCAGGTTGGCCACCCGTGAACGCACCGAGGTAATGCCTTTGGCCTGCAGTTTTTTCTCATCGGGGTTCAGGTAGTCCGCCAGGCGGTTCAGATCGGCGTTCAGCAGCAGCGTGCCGTGGTGGAAGCCGCGATCCTGCGTTTCACGGTAGGCGGAGCCGGAGATCTTGCGCGGGCCTGCGGCGGTGTCGATCACCAGATCGTTGCGCCCGGACGCCGTAGCCCGGATGCCCAGCGTCGCCAGCGCCTGCAGGATAATCTGCGTCGATACGCTTTTATCGTAGCCCGGCTTGCCGGCCATAAAGGTAAAGCAGGTGTTGCCCAAATCATGGAACACCGCCCCGCCGCCGCTGCTGCGGCGCGCCAGCCGGATGCCGTCCTGCTCCATACGCCGGGTGTTGCACTCTTTCCACGGGTTTTGCGACTGGCCGATCACCACCGTTTCCGCATTGCGCCACAGAAACAGGATTTTTTGCGTGCTCATCTCGCGGAAGATGCACTCCTCCACCGCCAGGTTGAACCAGGGATCGTAAGAATCAGAAATCAATACGCGCAGGGCCGTCATTGCCGTTACCAGTCAGAACATCATGCCGTCATGATAACGGAATACGACATTTTCGCTTACCGAAAAAAGCGGGCGCCTAGATGCGGCGCGCCTGCCAATACACTTTTTTCCAATACACGTTGTTCAGCGAGGAGCGGATCACCCCGCGGCTGGTAGAGGCGTGAATAAACTGATCGTTGGTGTCATAAATCCCGACGTGCAGGCCGTTTTCTCCGTGGCCGGTTTTGAAGAACACCAGATCGCCCGGCATCAGTTCATCGCGCGAGACTTTATTGCCGATTGAGGTCTGATCTTCCGTCGAGCGCGGCAGCTGCATATCGAAACGGTCGCGGAAGGTGCGGTAGACAAAGCCGGAGCAGTCAACGCCGCCGCGATCCAGCCCGCCGTAACGGTAAGGCGTGCCGTGCCACTGCTGCAGCTGTTCGTTCAGCTGCGCCACCACCACAATGGAGTCCGCCAGCCGGCCGCTCGGCGGCGGCGCGTGGCTGCTGCAGCCGGCCAGCACCAGGCTGAGCAGTAAGAACCAGGTACGCATTGTTATCATCCCTTGCTTGCCTAGATTGCCGCATCGCCCGCGCGGCGGGAAGTCACGGCGCCATGCGGCTAATTTATCCTCGCCGGCGTAAAAAAGGCAAGTTTCAACCGGGATAATTCTGATATCACGCCAATTTTTAGCGCTGCCGCGCCTTCCGCCGCGTAATCAGCCATACCCCCAGCAGAATCAGCAGCGTCCCCAGGCTTTTTGGCAGGCTGGCGGATTCGTTAAACCACGGCAGCGCCACCGCCGCCAGATACACCAGCGCGTAGCTGATGCTCAGCAGCGGATAGGCGCGGCTCAGCGCCAGGGTGCGCAGCGCCATCAGCCAGCACAGCATCGACAGCCCGTAGCCGGCAATGCCGGCGGCCACCGCCAGCAGCGGCGTCAGGCTCTCCGCCGTCGGCAGCGTCATGCTCAGCGACAGCGGCGGCAATTGCATCATGCCCCACTTCATCAGCAGCTGTGCAACGCTGACCAGCAGCACGCTGGCGATGCCCCAAACGTAGCCCTTGTTCATAGCGGCAGGCTCATCAGCACAATCCCCGCGACAATCGTCACCACGCCGCACCAGTGGCGCGGGGTAATCGACTCCTTAAACACCCGACGCGACGCCAGCGTCACCAGCACGAAATTCAGGCTGAGCATCGGATAGGCCTGGCTGAGCGGCAGCCGCTGCAGCACCGCCAGCCATACCGCCATCCCCGCCGCCAGCAGCGTCAGCGCCAGCGCCAGCCAGCGCAGCAGGTAGCGACGGCGCACCGCGGCCGGCAGCCGCCAGCCGCGCGCCGCCTGTTTCTGACACAGCTGTCCGCCGCAGGTCAGCAGACACGCCAGCAGCACCAGCAGATAGCCGCTCATGGCTGCTGCTGATACCAGTACAGTACGTAGCGGTTCATGCGCTGCACCTTATCCGGCGGCGGCAGCCGATCGGACAGCTGCTCCCCGCGCGACAGCTGCAGCGCCAGCGACACGCTGCCCTGCCGGCGCGCCTGCGCCAGCCACGCGGCGAATTCGTCGCCGCCGATAAACCGCTCACGCGCATCGGCATAGCCCAGCCCATACCCCACCTCGCCCTGTTCGTTGTACATCAGCACGTCGCTGCGCTTTAGCTGCCAAGATAAACCGGCGGCCAGCCCCACGCTGTCGCTCAGCACGTAGCGGCTGTGCGCCAGCAGCGTCTGATTGGCGCGGATAAAGTTCTGCGGCTGTTTGGCGTCAATCACCTGCTGCGGAATGGCATAGCCGATCAGCAGGCACAGCAGCAGCGGGCAGGCCGCCGCCCACGGCCAGCGACGGGCGCCGTTGCCGAGCGACAGCACGGCAAACAGCAGCCAGCCGGCAAACGCCGTTGCCCCCAGCGCCAGTTTTATCCCCTCGTGCGCGCCGAACAGCGGCGCGCCCGGCAGCAGGCCGCTGCCGAGCAGCAACAGCGCCATCAGCCCCAGCGCGCCGAACAGGCCGTTCAACAGCGCGTTCACCCGGAATACCCGGCTGCGCAGCGCGCTCAGACGCTCTTCGGCATACTCCGCCATCAGCAGCGCCAGCGGCGCCATACAGGGCAGAATATAGGTCGGCAGTTTACCCTTGGCGATGCTGAAAAACAGCAGCGGCATCAGCACCCAACTGAGCAGGAAAAACAGCTCCGGCCGCGCGGCACGCTCGCGCCAGCCCTTCAGCAGCGAACCCGGCAACAGCGCCAGCCACGGCAGTACGCCGGCCATCAGCACCGGCAGGTAATACCAGAACGGCGCCTTATGCTGCGCGTCACTCTCCGCAAAGCGCTGGATATGCTCCACCCAGAAGAAGTAGCGCCAGAAGTCCGGCTCACGTTCGGCGATCGCCAGCGCCCACGGCAGGCTGAGCAGCGTCGCCGTAACGATCGCCAGCGGGCCGTAGATCAGCAGGTCGCGCACGCGCCGCTGCGCAATCGCGATCGGCAGCACCGCGATCACCGGCACCGCCAGCGCCAGAAAGCCTTTGGTCATAAACCCCATGCCGCAGGCCAGACCGAGCAGCGCATAAGCGCCCAGCTTGCCGCGCACCGAGGCCGCCTGCAGCGCCAGATAGTAACTGACCATCGCCGCCGTCATCCACAGCGCGATCATCGGGTCGAGCACGCTGTAGGTGCCGATGCTGAACACCAGCACCATCGACAGGAATATCAGCGCCGCCAGGCCGGCGCGGCGCGCGTTGCGCCACATCAGCAGCGCCAGCGCAAACACCAGCAGCGCACTGACGCCGCTGCAAAACGCCGAACCGAAGCGCACGGCAAAGTTGGAGTCGCCAAACAGCCACTGGCTGATATTGTTAATCCAGTAGCCCGCCACCGGTTTTTCAAAGTAGCGCAGCCCCAGCAGATGCGGCACCACCCAGTCGCCGCGCTGCAGCATTTCGCGGCTGATTTCCGCATAGCGGGTTTCATCCGGCTGCCACAGCAGACGGCCGTTCAGCGGCAGCAGATACGCCAGCGCAAAAAACAGCGCGGCAACGATGGCCCAGGCGTGTTTTAACGACTTCATGCAACGTCCTTCACTTCAGTTTGACGGCCCAGCCAGCCTTCACGGCCGGGAAACGGCGCGCGCTCAATGTCACCGACCGGCAGCGACGTCACGTCCGCCGGCAACAGCGCGCTCAGCGGGCAGAATTCTATGCCCTGCCGCTGCGCCCGCTGCAGTAGCTGCTCAAACATCGCCGCCTGCGACATGCCCTCCACCTCGGTGTGGATGGTGTACACCGGCACGCCGGCGTCCCGTTCTATCGCCTGCAGAATGTAATCATTAAAGCCCGCCATACTGACTTCGCGGCCGATCGCCTCATCAAAGGTCGGCAGCGTCACCGGGATTTGCACCGTCCCCAATGAGCCGTCGTCAAGACGCGGACGGAACGGCCGCGTGCCGCGGCAGTCGCTGTTGTAGTCAAAGCCGAAGCGCTCTTTCACCGTCAGCACGCGCCGGTCGGCGCGCCAGCCGGCGACCGCCGAACAGCGCACCGGCTGGCCGATGGCGGCGCTCAGCGCATCAACGCCCAACTGCACCTGCCGCGCCAGCTGCGCTTCGGACCAGCGCCCGGCGTTGGCCTGCCAGCCCTGGTGATCCCAGGCGTGCAGCCCGACCTCATGGCCGGCGGCGGCGGTCTGCTGCATCAGCGGCGCCAGCGTGCGCGCAATATGGCGGCCGGGCCAGGCGGTGCCCGCCAGCAAAATATCCCAGCCGTAAAGCGAGGCGGCGTTGGAGCGCAGCATCTTCCACAGAAACTGCGGCCGCAGCAGGCGCCATAAATGGCGCCCCATATTGTCCGGCCCGACGCTGAAGAAGAAGCTGGCGCGGATACCGTACTGCTCAAACAGCGCCAGTAGACGCGGCACCCCGTCCCGGGTGCCGCTGAAGGTGTCAACATCCACCCGCAGGCCGACTTTCCTCATGCCTCCTCGCTCTCCTGCACGGTGGTGCGCAGGAAGTAGTCCAGCGTTTCGGCGACGGTCTGCTGCATGGCGATGGTCGGCTGCCAGTCCAACAGGCGACGGGCGTTGCGGATGCTTGGCTTGCGGTGTTCCACATCCTGATAGCCCTGACCGTAATAGCTGCTGCTTTCCACGTTTTTAAAGCCGGCGAACGGCGGGAAACGGTCGCGCAGCGGGTGGTCGTTAAAGCTGGCCAGCAGCATCTCCGCCAGTTCGCGAATGCTCGCCTCGTTGGTGGGATTGCCGATATTGACGATCTGGCCGTCGCACAGACCGTCGCGGTTTTCAATAATGCGGTACAGCGCCTCGACCCCGTCGTTAATATCGGTGAAGCAGCGCTTCTGCGCCCCGCCGTCCATCAGTTTGATCGGCGAGCCTTCCACCAGATTGAGGATCAGCTGGGTGATGGCGCGCGAGGAACCGATACGCGCGGCGTCCAGGTTGTCCAGCCGCGGCCCCATCCAGTTGAACGGCCGGAACAGCGTGAACTTCAGCCCCTCTTTAGCGCCGTAGGCCCAGATCACCCGGTCGAGCAGCTGCTTGGATACCGAATAGATCCAGCGCTGTTTGTTGATCGGCCCGACGATCAGGCGGGAGCGATCTTCGTCGAACTCCTTATCGTCGCACATACCGTACACTTCCGACGTGGACGGGAAAATGATGCGTTTGTTGTACTTCACGCAGTCGCGCACGATCTTCAGGTTCTCTTCAAAATCCAGTTCGAACACCCGCAGCGGATTGCGGGTATATTCGATCGGCGTGGCGATCGCCACCAGCGGCAGCACCACGTCGCATTTCTTGATGTGATATTCGATCCACTCGGAGTGAATGCTGATATCGCCCTCGACAAAGTGGAAGCGCGGATTGTCCAGAAAACGGCTGATGGCGTCGGAGCCGATATCCAGCCCGTAGATCTCATAGCGGTCTTCCCGCAGCAGACGCTCGGTCAGGTGGTTGCCGATAAAACCGTTCACCCCCAGGATCAGCACGCGGGTGCGGCGCTTCAGCGCCGACTGCGGTTTGGCCAGCAGGCGCACATCGGTCACGATGCCCATCTCCTGCGCCAGCCGGCTGCCCTGCACGTACAGACCGGCCTCATTCTGCCCGGCGATAATCTCCAGCGCGCCTTCGCCGCAGGCCACCACCAGCGGCGCGATGCTGAGCACCGTGCCGGGCTGTTTGTCATGCTCAATCGCCAGCGGACGCGAGCGCCAGACGATCAGTTTGCGCTGCCCCAGATAGCTGAACGCGCCGGGATACGGCTCGGTCACCGCCCGCACCAGGTTATGGATAGCGCCGGCGCTGTGGTGCCACTGGATTTCACCGTCGGCGGCGCTGCGGCGGCCGAAATAGCTGGCCTGGGATTCATCCTGCGGGCTGAAGGTTGCGCTGCCGTTTTTCAGCTTCGGCAGCTGCTCTTCCAACAGGTGCGCGGCCGCCGCCAGCACTTTTTTGTGCAGCGTCAGCGCGCTGTCCTCCTCGGCGATCGCCACCCGCTGCTGGCCGACGATATCGCCGGCGTCCGGCCGTTTGACCATTTTATGCAGCGTAACGCCGGTTTCGCTTTCGCCGTTGACCAGCACCCAGTTCACCGGCGCGCGGCCGCGGTAGCGCGGCAGCAGCGAACCGTGCAGGTTGAAGCCGCCCAGCGGCGCCAGCGACAGCACCTCGTCGCTCAGCAGGTTACGGTAGTAGAACGAGAAAATAATCTCCGGCTGCAGTTCGCGGATACGCTCGACCCACAGCGGGTGGTTGACGTCCTCCGGCGCATAGACCGGCAGCCCCAGCTCGGCCCCCAGGCGCGCAACCGAAGAGAAAAAGTGGTTTTCGCCAGGCGCGTCGGTATGGGTAAACACTGCCTGAATATCGTAGCCTGCGTCAGTCAGCGCCTGCAGACCGGCGCAGCCAATATCATGGTAAGCAAATACAATCGCTTTCATCGTTCTTCTTCCTGAGTCTTTGGGTCTGACCGTTTGCCGACCACTTTCTGAACAAAATAACGCGGGCGCGCACGCACGTCGGTGTAGATGCGCCCGATGTACTCACCGAGCAGCCCCATGCCGACAAACTGCGCGCCGATAAAGGTGAACAGCACGGCAAACAGCGTGAAGACCCCGCCCTCCGCCCACTCCGGCCCCAGCACCAGACGCAGCGTGAACAGCAGCAGCGCCAGGACAAACCCGCACAGCGCCACCACGCTGCCGACCACGCTGAGCAGACGCAGCGGCGTGGTGGTCAGACAGGTGAGCAGGTCGTACATCAGGTTAATCAGCTTCATCAGGCTGTATTTGGAGTCGCCGAACTCGCGCTCGGCGTGCCGCACGTCTATTTCCGTCGTGCGGCGGGCGAAGGTGTTCGCCAGAATCGGAATAAAGGTGCTGCGTTCGTGGCAGTGCAGCATCGCCTCGACGATATGACGCCGATAGGCGCGCAGCATGCAGCCGTAATCGCCCATCGATTTGCCGGTGGCGCGCTGGATCATCAGATTGATCACTTTGGAGGCGCTTTTACGGAACCAGGAGTCCTGCCGGTTGGCGCGTACGGTGCCCACCACGTCGTACCCCTGCTCCGCCACGCTGACCAGCCGCGGGATCTCTTCCGGCGGGTTTTGCAGATCGGCGTCCAGCGTAATCACCAGATCGCCGCTCACCTGATTAAAACCGGCCATAATCGCCGAATGCTGGCCGTAGTTGCGGTTCAGCAGCACCGCGATGACATGGCTGTCCGGCCGCTCGGCCGCCGCGGTCAGCATATCGGCGGAGGCGTCGCTGCTGCCGTCGTCCACCAGAATGATTTCATACGCCTGCGTCAGCTGATGACAGGCCGCCGTGGTGCGTTCCAGCAGCGCCGGCAGGCTCTCCTGTTCGTTATAAACCGGGATGACGACTGAGACTTTGTTGATCGGTTCAACCTGCGACACGGGACGCCTCCAGTAAGCTGAACAGCGCGCTGACCACGCGGTCGACGTCCGCCTCGCTCATATCCGGGAACAGCGGTAGCGTACACAGCCGCGCCGAGTTCCATTCGGTATGCGGCAGGCGCAGCTGCGGATAGCGCTCACGGTAGAATTTTTGCGTGTGCGCGGCGCGAAAATGCAGCCCGGTGCCGATGCCCAGCGCCTTCAGGCGCGCCATCAGCGTATCGCGGTCGAAACCGCAGCGTTCGGCGTCCACCCGCACCATAAACAGGTGCCAGGCGTGGTCGTGCGGATAGTCCGGCAGCCCCAGCGGCAGGAACGGCGTACCCTGCAACGCCTGCAGGTAGCGCTCGGCCAGCGCCTTGCGGCGCGCGTTCAGCTGCGGCAACCGCGCCAGCTGCACCACGGCGATCGCCGCATGAATGTCGGACAGGTTGTATTTGTAGCCGGGCTCCACCACTTCCGCCTGCGGCGTGCGGCCCTGGGTCTGGCGATCGAACGCATCCACCCCCAGACCGTGAAACTTCAGACGCCGCACGCGCTCGGCCAGTTCCGCGTCGTCGGTGGCGATCAGGCCGCCTTCGGCACAGGTCAGGTTTTTTATCGCATGGAAGGAGAAAATTGCCGTGCCGCGCGCGCCGACCCACTCGCCCTGATAGCGGGCGCCCACCGCGTGTGCGGCGTCCTCAATCAGCGGCAGCTGGTGTCGCTGCGCCACCTCGCGCAGTGCATCCAGCGGCAGCGGCGCGCCGGCGTAATGCACCGGCACAATGGCTTTGGTCCGGGGGGTTATCGCAGCCTCCACCGCGGCGGCGCTGACCATCAGCGTCTCGCGATCAACGTCAATCATCACCGGCGTTGCGCCCAGTAATTCGATCATATTGAGGGTCGATACCCAGGTTTGCGACGGGGTAATCACCTCATCGCCCGGGCCGATGCCGAGCGCCATCAGCGTAATATGCATGCCCGCCGTGGCGGAACTGACCGCTACCGCATGCCGGCAGCCAAAGGTGCGGCAAAAATCCGCTTCCAGCTGCTGATTTTGCGGCCCGGTGGTGATCCAGCCGGACGTCAGCACCTTGCCTACCGCCGCAATTTCTTCATCGCCAATTGCCGGGCGAGAGAAAGGCAAGAATTGATCCATAGTAAACCTCAAAGATTGCAACGTGATTTCAATTACAATGTAAGGCGTTTTTATTTAACGGATAGTAAACGCCGGAGAAAGTCGTTTCCGGTTGTTCCATGGTCAATGTACGGCGACAAGCTTAACTGAACCTTAAGATGAAATTCATTTTCTGCGGAAGTTTTGACGGCGGACTCGCCGAAGGGGAAAGTGTAAATTCACCCAAAAACAATAAGTTATAATTATTAACAATTATCCCTTAAAATAAGTGAACTTATTTAGCCTAGCACGCGAGGCGTGTTTTTCAAGGAAATGGGCGTATTTAAGTCAAATATAAACCGGCGCGGCGCCGGTAATTAGCCGGCTATTTTATCCAGTCTGTTGATATTTCGTTTATACAGAAGAGACGGCAAGAGAAGGAATCGCGATGCGCTTACTCCGATCGATGGTTCGGCTGACTGAGCGCAGTTGCAGCCTGCGGTATGACCGACCGGAATAATACGCTCAGGCGGTGGTCGTCATAATCCAGCGCCGATCGCCCACCGCCTGCATATGAAACTCCACGTCATAAATCTGCGACAGCAGCGCCGGCTCCATCACCTCACGCGTGGCGCCCTGCCGCAGCACCTGCCCGGCCTGCAGCAGCCAGACGCGATCCGCCTGCTGCAGCGTATGGTTGAGATCGTGCGCGCACACCAGCGCGCTGCGCCCGCTGCGGCAGAACTCATGCAGCAGGCGATCCAACGCCACTTTCTGCGCCACGTCGAGCGCACTGGTCGGTTCGTCCAGCAGCAGCAGCCGGCCGTGCGGGTTAATGCTGGGCCATACCTGCAGCAGCGCCGCCGCCAGCCGCACCCGCTGCCACTCGCCGCCGGAAAGCTGCTGCAGCATGCGCGACAGCTTATCGCTCAGTTTCAGCTGCTGGCACAGGTAAAAAATCGCGTTTTCCACCGCCTGCGGCGCAGCGCCCGCCGGCTGGTGCAACGCCAGGTACTGAAATACCGGCATCAGCGCCGCCGGCGGCTGTTGCTGGCTCAGATAGGCGCGCCGCCGCGCCAGCTCAGCGGCCTGATAGTCGTCCAGCGGCCGGCCGTCCAGCGCGATCGCGCCTTCTCCCGGCAGCAGCCCCGCCAGGCGCGCCAGCAGGCTGCTCTTGCCGGCGCCGTTCGGGCCGATCAGATGCACCTGCCACCCCGCCTCGACCTGCGCGTTAAACGGGGCCAGACGCCCCGCGACCCCAACCTGGCTGAGCTGCAGCATCGTCATCCGCTTCCTTAACGGCCCAACGCCTGCTCAACCGCCGCCGTCAGCTGCGGATCTTCCGGCGTCATATCCGGCGCAAAGCGCTGGATCACCTGGCCGTCGCGGCTAATCAGGAACTTTTCAAAGTTCCACAGGATATCGCCGGGCTGTTTCGGCCCCTGATCCTTACTGATGCGTCGCGCCATAAACTCGCTGCCCTGCGGCGCCAGCGCAACGGGCTGCGCGGCAATCAGCGCCTGGTACAGCGGATGACGGTTAGCGCCGTTCACCTCAATCTTGCTAAACAGCGGGAACTGCACGCCGAAGGTGGTCTGGCAAAACGCCTGGATCTGTTCATTGCTGCCCGGCTCCTGCGCCAGGAACTGATTGCACGGGAAGCCCAGCACCGTCAGCCCCTGCTGGCGATAGGTTTCGTACAGCGTTTCCAGCCCGGCGTACTGTTTGGTCAGCCCGCACTCAGAAGCCACATTGACCACCAGCAGCACATCGCCCTGATACGCCTGCAGCGTGGTCTGGCGATTGTCGATCGTAGTCAGCGGAATGTCATAAATAGCCTGCGTCATCATCGTTATCCTGTCAGTTTGCGAGTCGTTATGGGTAAAAGCCCGGCGTCGGGGCCGGATGTCAGCCCCAGCTTACGCCCTCACCCGGGTCAGTAGCCAGATAAACAGCGGCGCGCCGAGGGTGGCGGTCACCACGCCGATCGGCAGCTCCGCCGACAGCAGCGTAATACGCGCCAGCACATCGGCGGCCAGCAGCACGCCGGCGCCGGCCAGCGCGCAGCCCGGCAGCAGATAGCGCTGATCGGTCAGGCCGCTCAGCCGCAGCATATGCGGGATCACCAAGCCAACAAAGCCGATGACCCCCGCCAGCGCGACGCTGACGCCCACCAGCCAGCCAACGGCCAGCACCAGCAGGTTGCGCCACAGATGCAGCGGCAGACCCAGCTGACGCGCCTGGGTTTCCCCCAGCGTCATCAGGTTAAGCGCCTTGCCCTGCCGGCACAGCCACAGCACCGCCGGCAGCAGCGCCAGAATCAGCCACTTCTGCCGCCAGTCGACGCCGCCAAAGCCGCCCATCATCCAGTACATCAGCTGGCGCAGATCCAGACTGGAGCTGAAGTAGACCGCCCAGGTCATCACGGCGCTGCAGACGATGCCCAGCGCCACCCCCACCAGCAGCAAACGCGCATTGGTCAGACGCCGCCGACGGGCAAAGCCGAGCAGTAAAAAGGTCATCGCCAGCGCGCCGACAATCGCGCTGAGGCTCATCCACGCCACCGGCAGCAGGCCGTGGCTCAGTAAGACCGTCAGCACCAGGGCTACGCCGGCGCCGTTGGCCACTCCCAGCAGCCCCGGCTCCGCCAGCGGGTTTTCAAACAGCGCCTGCATCACCGCACCGGCCACCGCCAGGCTGGCGCCCACCAGCATCACCGCCAGCGCGCGCGGCAGGCGCAGCTGCCAGACAAATAGCTTGGCGGCATCGCCAAACCACTGATTCGGCCACAGCCAGAGATCGCCGGCGCTCAGGCTGAACACCAGCGCCACCGCCATGCCCAGGGCCAACAGTGTCAGGTAGCGCCGGTCGCGCCGGCGTTGGTGGTTAAGTAAAAGCGTGAAGGTCTGGCTGGTCGGCATAAACGCGGCAATTCCCTGTGGGCCGAAGGCGTCGGCCGAACGTTAACATCTGTAGTTAAATATTAGGGGGTTAACGTCGTCAGGGAAAGCCTTTGTCGCCCGGCGGCGGGGAAAAGGCGGCGGCAGGCGCGTCCCTGCCGCTCAACGGACGGGCGCGCCTACCCGCCGGAGTGAAAAGCAATCAGCGCTGTTCATCGCCTCGCGCCGGATACGGCCGAGCGTCGTGTTGCGCGCCGCGGCCGCCATCATGACCATCGCGGCGCTCGTGTGGCGACGTCTGCCGTTCTGGCGCACCGTGCCGGCCGCGTTCGCCGTCGGCATGATGCGCATCACCGTGGAACGGATTGTCGCCACGGCGTCCTTCCCCATGCGGCGCCGAAGACCGCCAGCGGCCGCCGTCCCAGTAATCGCCGCGCTCGTTGCGCTCGCCAATGCCGCGCCCCTGATGCGCATGCCACCACTGCGGCGGACGCCAGTCATAGCCGTCCCAGTAGTAGCCTCTATCATCCCGATCGCCCAGATGCAGCGACACGCCGGGCACATTGATATCAATAGACACGTCCGCCTGCGCCGCCACCGGCAGCAGTAAACACATCAGCAACAGCATTTTATTCATGGGATAGTCTCGGGTTATTTTTAGTCGGCGCTGTTATAGCAGGCCGGTTATTTATCGACTATCGCAACGGCTCCTATTTGCAGATTGTTTTCGGCATCCTTACGCCATACTGACATTACGCTGCCAGCGTCAACATAAATATGGCTGCTAACAGCGCTTAACGATTTACTGACGGACGCCGCCGCCGGCCGCGATTTATAATTCGTTAAACCTTGCAACCGGGAAATTGATTATGACTAAACGTATTGTCGCCCTGGCCGGCGTCGTCCTGCTCACCACCCTGCTGAGCGCCTGCTGCTTCGGCCCGCATGGCGGCGGTGGACCGCACGACGGAGGCCACGGCGGCCCGCGTGGGGACTATCGCCACCGCTAATATCAGGGGCTGCGGCCCCGTTTTTGGTCTATATATGAAGGTTAATTAACGTTACCCTCTTATTTTAACGCTCCGCGTGGAAATACATATTATCGCCCCATGTGGATTAAGATATTAATTTGCTACCAATCTGCACATCCCACGGAAGGATTTTACGGCTCAGCGCTCACCTCTGGCATAACTGCATACGCCAACAGTGGCTATGACCAGCACCATAAAAATTACTGCGCTTAAAGCCCGTTGCCACCAGTCATCGAACCAAAAAAATGAGACAAACACGCCAATAGAGAATATTCCGCCAACAATAGCCTCAATGAGATGCAAAGCCCCTTTCCCCGCAACCATTCCTTTGGCTATTGATTTTACATCCATGTATTCCTCTGCAACTTGTTGAATTTCTCCTAACAATACAAACAACTTGAAGAAAAATCCACCTATCTCCTAACCAGCACCGGCCCGACACGTCCTTCTTGTTAAATTAAAAGAGCCGCTATGCAAGACATGAAAAAGGCCGCATCAGCGGCCTTTTTAGTGTTACTACCCGTGTCAGTTTTTCGGGCTCGCGTTTTCCACCCGGCTTTTTAACTTCTGCCCCGGACGGAAGGTCACCACGCGGCGCGCCGTAATTGGGATGTCTTCGCCGGTTTTTGGGTTACGCCCCGGACGTTGATTCTTGTCGCGCAGGTCGAAATTGCCGAAACCGGACAGTTTGACCTGTTCACCGTTTTCCAGAGCCCGACGGACTTCTTCAAAAAACAGTTCTACCAAATCTTTCGCATCCCGTTTGCTAAGCCCCAGCTTTTCAAACAGGTGTTCAGACATTTCAGCTTTAGTAAGCGCCATAGGTTCAATCCCTCAAGGATGCTTGGAATCGCTGTTTTAGAGCCTCTACGCATTTTGCAACGGTAGCGGCGATCTCCTCTTCTTCCAGTGTACGGGCGGTATCCTGCAATACCAGACTGATAGCCAGGCTCTTATAACCCTCTGCTACGCCCTTGCCGCGGTACACATCAAACAAGTTTACGCCAACTATCTGATTTGCGCCAACTTTCTTACACTCCGCCAAAATATCTTCTGCCGGCACGTTTTCAGCCACCAGAACGGCGATATCACGACGGTTTGCCGGGAAGCGAGAAATCTCCCACGCCTGAGGCACGACGCGGCTTGCGACCTTATCCCACTCCAGTTCAAACACCACGGTGCGGCCGTTAAGATCCAGTTTACGCTCAAGTTCCGGGTGAACCACACCGATGAAACCAATGCGCTCGCCGTGTAAATAAATGGCCGCACTCTGCCCCGGGTGCAACGCCGGATTGGCCTCCGCCTTGAACTGAATGTCGGACAATTTACCGGTCAGCTCCAGGACAGATTCCAGATCCCCTTTTAAATCATAGAAGTCCACCGGCTTTCTTGCCAGATCCCAGTGTTCATCATGGGTATGGCCGGCAATCACCCCTGCCAGCATGACATCCTGACGGATACCCAGATCTGCTGAACTATCAGGAACAAAGCGCAGGCCGCTTTCAAACAGGCGCAGACGCGTCTGCTGACGGTTCTGGTTGTAGACCACCGCCGACAGCAGGCCGGTCCACAGCGACAGACGCATCGCCGACATCTCGACCGAGATCGGGCTTGGCAGGATCAGCGCCTCTTCGTTCGGGTGCAGCAGCGCCTGAACTTTAGGATCGACAAAGCTGTAGGTGATCGCTTCCTGGAAGCCGTGATCGACCAGCAGGGTTTTCACTCGCTTCAGCGTCAGATCGGCCTCGCGGTGACGGGTCATCACCAGGTCGGCGCGCACCGGCACGTCAGGAATATTGTTGTAGCCGTAGACGCGGGCCACTTCTTCCACCAGGTCTTCTTCGATTTCCATATCGAAACGCCAGCTCGGCGCAACCGCCTGCCAGTCGTCGCCCTGCTCGGTCACTTCACAGCCCAGACGGCGCAGAATATCGCTCACCTGTGCGCTCGGCACCACGTGGCCAATCAGGCGGTCCAGCTTCTCGCGGCGCAGCGTGATGGTCGCGCGCTGCGGCAGTTCGCCTTCGTGCGTCACGTCGATCACCGGGCCGGCCTGGCCGCCGCAGATATCCAGCAGCAGACGGGTGGCACGTTCCATCGCCTGGTACTGCAGCGCCGGATCCACGCCGCGCTCGTAGCGGTGGGAGGCATCGGTATGCAAACCGTGACGACGCGCGCGGCCGGTAATGGCCAGCGGGCTGAAGAATGCGCACTCCAGCAGCACGTCCTGCGTTTCTTCATTCACGCCGGAATATTCGCCGCCGAAGATACCGCCCATCGCCAGCGCTTTTTGCTCGTCGGCAATCACCAGGGTATCGGCCTGCAGTTTGGCTTCGTTGCCGTCCAGCAGCGTAATGGTTTCCCCTTCGCTCGCCATGCGCACGTTGATGCCGCCGCTGATGCGGTTCAGATCGAAGGCGTGCATCGGCTGGCCCAGTTCCATCAGCACGTAGTTGGTGATGTCCACCACCGCGTCAATGGAGCGAATGCCGCAGCGACGCAGCTTTTCGCGCAGCCACAGCGGGCTTGGCGCCTTAACGTTGATGCCTTTTACCACGCGGCCCAGATAGCGCGGGCACGCCTGCGGCGCAGAAACGCGGATCGGCAGGGTCGCGTCGATGGTGGAGGCAACCGGCGTCATATCCGGCACGTTCAGCGCCAGCTGGTTCAGGACGCCGACGTCGCGCGCCACGCCGATGATGCCCAGGCAGTCGGCGCGGTTCGGCGTCACGCTGATTTCGATCGCATTGTCGTCCAGCTGCAGGTATTCACGGATATCGGTGCCGACCGGCGCATCCGCCGGCAGTTCGATAATGCCGTCGTGATCGTCGGAAACGCCCAGCTCGGAGAAGGAGCACAGCATGCCTTCGGACGGTTCGCCGCGCAGCTTGGCCGCCTTGATTTTAAAATCGCCCGGCAGCACGGCACCCACGGTCGCGACCGCTACTTTCAGGCCGGCGCGGCAGTTAGGCGCGCCGCAGACGATGTCCAACAGACGGTCGCCGCCAACGTTAACCTTGGTAACGCGCAGTTTATCGGCGTTAGGGTGCTGGCCGCACTCGACCACCTCGCCCACCACCACGCCGGTAAACGCGCCGGCAACCGCTTCCACGCCGTCCACTTCCAGGCCGGCCATGGTGATTTGTTCGGATAATGCTTCGCTGCTGATGGCCGGGTTTACCCACTCGCGCAACCAGAGTTCACTGAATTTCATGTGATATTCCCGCCTTACTTAAACTGTTTGAGGAAACGCAGATCGTTTTCGAAGAATGCGCGCAGATCGGTAACGCCATAGCGCAACATCGTCAGACGCTCCATGCCCATGCCGAAGGCGAAGCCGGAATACACTTCAGGGTCGATGCCCACGTTACGCAATACGTTCGGGTGCACCATGCCGCAGCCCAGCACTTCCAGCCATTTGCCGTTTTTGCCCATCACGTCGACTTCGGCGGAAGGCTCGGTGAACGGGAAGTAGGACGGACGGAAACGCACCTGCAGGTCTTCTTCAAAGAAGTTGTTCAGGAAGTCGTGCAGCGTGCCCTTCAGGTTGGTGAAGCTGATGTCTCTATCGACGATCAGGCCTTCCATCTGGTGGAACATCGGGGTGTGGGTCTGATCGTAGTCGTTACGATAGACGCGGCCCGGCGCGATGATGCGGATCGGCGGCTGCTGGTTTTTCATGGTGCGGATCTGCACGCCGGAGGTTTGGGTGCGCAGCAGACGCTTGGCGTCGAACCAGAAGGTATCGTGGTCGGCGCGCGCCGGGTGGTGGCCCGGGATATTCAGCGCATCGAAGTTGTGGTAGTCATCTTCAATTTCCGGCCCGGTCGCCACGGAAAAGCCCAGCTCGCCGAAGAAGGTTTCGATGCGGTCAATGGTGCGGGTGACCGGGTGCAGGCCACCGTTTTCCATGCGACGGCCCGGCAGGGAGACGTCGATGGTCTCCGCCGCCAGACGCTCGTTCAGCGCCGCGCTCTCCAACGCGTTTTTGCGTGCGTTAAGCGCTTCCTGAACCTGCTGTTTCGCCTGGTTGATCACCGCCCCTGCGGCCGGACGCTCTTCCGCCGGCAGTTCACGCAGCGACTGCATCTGCAGGGTAAAATGGCCTTTTTTGCCTAAATATTCGACGCGTACCAAATCTAACGCGGCAACATCCTGGGCATCTTCTACGGCTGCCTTGGCATTGGCAACCAGCTCTGCGAGATGTGGCATTGCTTTCCTCTTCCTCTGGCCGGTGTGGCCCGCTAAATAGTCGTTAAGGGATTACCGTTTAATAATACCTTGATAAATAAGTAGTTATCTATCTTTTCGTCCGCCTTTTGGGCAAAAAATCACGTTTTCTTTCGCCCAAAACAAAAAAAGCCTCCACAGGGGAGGCTTAGGCGCTACTTTCCGTTTCTTTTCTTACGCGCAAAGCCTCCTGAAGTCAGGCGCTAAAGTAAAAAAAGAAACGGAAAATAGCAGCGTGCATGCTTGCATTACCTTGTTGGTTGCGGTTGACCACATTGATAAAACGCGGGTCAATAAAAGTCAACATCTGCCCGACGGGCAAAGATTAAAAGAGGGAGCAAGCTCCCTCTTCCACTGACTTACGCCAGAGCTGCTTTCGCTTTTTCAACCAGTGCGCCGAAGGCCACTTTGTCGAATACTGCGATGTCAGCCAGGATCTTACGGTCAATTTCAATAGAGGCTTTTTTCAGGCCGTTAATGAATTTGCTGTAAGACAGACCGTTCTGACGAGCAGCTGCGTTGATACGTGCAATCCACAGCTGACGGAACTGACGCTTACGCTGACGACGGTCGCGGTAAGCATACTGACCTGCTTTGATTACTGCCTGGAAGGCAACACGATATACGCGCGAACGGGCACCGTAGTAGCCTTTCGCCTGCTTCATGATTTTCTTGTGACGTGCGCGTGCAATTACACCACGTTTTACGCGAGCCATATGCTCTCTCCTAAAGTCTTATTCTTGAATCAAAAAATGTGGCTTATGCGTACGGCAGGCACGCGGTAACCAGGACCAGATCGTTTTTAGACACCATGCCTTTCGGACGCAGGTGACGTTTACGCTTGGTTGCTTTTTTGGTCAGAATATGACGCAGGTTAGCATGTTTACGCTTAAAACCACCGCTGCCGGTTTTTTTGAAGCGCTTGGCTGCACCACGTACAGTTTTAATTTTTGGCATTTTAATTAAATCCACTTCGCATTGTTAAACAACGAATCAGTGAGGCGAATAAAACCCACACAACGCAAGCGCTGCGCGGGTTCGATTACTTGGAAGCCTTACTGTTTCTTCTTGGGTGCGAGCACCATGATCATCTGGCGGCCTTCGATCTTCGTAGGGAAGGACTCGACCACTGCCAGATCCATATCTTCACACAGGTCTTTACGGACGCGGTTAAGCACTTCCATGCCGATCTGCTGGTGCGCCATTTCACGCCCGCGGAAACGCAGGGTGATTTTGGCTTTATCGCCGTCTTCCAGAAAGCGAATCAGGTTGCGTAGTTTGACCTGATAGTCGCCATCATCGGTACCAGGCCGGAATTTGATTTCCTTGACCTGAATAACTTTTTGTTTCTTCTTCTGCTCTTTCGTCGACTTGCTCTTCTCGTAGAGGAATTTGCCGTAATCCATGATTCGGCAAACCGGCGGTTCGGCGTTAGGACTGATCTCGACTAGATCGACGCCAGCTTCCTCAGCCTTTTCAAGAGCTTCTCTCAGACTGACAATACCAATCTGCTCGCCATCCAAACCTGTCAAGCGAACCTCTTGGGCGCGAATCTCTCCGTTGATGCGATTAGGGCGCGCCGGTTGAACTCGTTTTCCGCCTTTAATACTTTATTCCTCCAGTTGATGAAGACTACGGCTGCGAATCTCGTGCAGCAGCTTGTCTACGACTTCACTTACGTCCAGGCTTCCCAGGTCTTTGCCACGGCGGGTACGAACGGCAACTTTGCCTGCTTCGACCTCTTTGTCGCCGCACACCAGCATATAGGGAACCCGACGTAAAGTATGTTCGCGAATTTTAAAGCCAATCTTCTCATTTCTCAAGTCCGCTTTAACACGAATACCTGCATCTTGCAGTTTTTTGGTTAATTGCTGGACGTAATCAGACTGACCGTCGGTGATATTCATCACCACCACCTGCACAGGGGCGATCCAGGTTGGGTAGAACCCGGCGTACTCCTCGGTCAGAATACCGATGAAGCGCTCCATGGAGCCCAGAATAGCGCGGTGAATCATTACCGGCACCACGCGTTCGTTGTTTTCGCCAACGTACGACGCGCCTAAACGGCCCGGTAAGAAGAAATCGAGCTGCACGGTACCACATTGCCATGCACGATCCAAACAATCATGCAGAGTAAATTCAATTTTTGGTCCGTAGAACGCGCCCTCACCCGGCTGATATTCAAACGGAATGCCGTTCTCAGTCAGCGCGGCCGCCAGGTCGTCTTCCGCTCGGGTCCACATTTCGTCGGTGCCGATGCGTTTCTCCGGACGGGTGGATAATTTCACCGCAATCTTTTCGAAGCCAAAGGTGCCGTACATATCGTAGACCATTTTGATGCAGTCGTTCACTTCGGCGCGCACCTGATCTTCAGTACAGAAGATATGGGCGTCGTCCTGGGTGAAGCCGCGCACGCGCATCAGGCCGTGCAGCGAGCCTGACGGCTCATTACGGTGGCAGCTGCCGAACTCGCCCATGCGCAGCGGCAGGTCGCGGTAGGACTTCAGGCCCTGGTTAAAGATCTGCACGTGGCCCGGGCAGTTCATCGGCTTGATGCAGTATTCACGGTTCTCCGAAGAGGTGGTGAACATCGCGTCCTTGTAGTTATCCCAGTGGCCGGTTTTTTCCCACAGCACGCGGTCCATCATAAACGGACCTTTCACTTCCTGATACTGGTACTCTTTGAGCTTCACGCGCACAAAGGCTTCCAGCTCGCGGAAGATCGTCCAACCGTCGTTATGCCAGAACACCATGCCCGGCGCCTCTTCCTGCATGTGGTACAGGTCGAGCTGCTTGCCGATTTTACGGTGGTCGCGCTTGGCCGCTTCTTCCAGACGCTTCAGGTAGGCGTTCAGCTGCTTTTTGTCCGCCCAGGCGGTGCCGTATACGCGCTGCAGCATTTTATTTTTGCTGTCGCCGCGCCAGTAAGCGCCGGAGGTCTTCTGCAGCTTGAAGTGGTGGCAGAAACGCATGTTCGGCACGTGCGGACCGCGGCACATGTCGATATATTCTTCGTGGTGATACAGGCCCGGATGGTCATCGCGGCTGATGTTTTCATCCAGAATCGCCACCTTGTAGCTTTCGCCGCGGGCGGCGAAGGTGTCGCGGGCCTCTTGCCAGCTGACCTTTTTCTTGATGACGTCATAATCCTTGTCAGCCAACTCATGCATCCGCTTTTCCAGCAGATCCAGGTCTTCCTGCGTCAGGGTATGGTCCAGGTCAACGTCATAATAGAAACCGTTGTCGATCACCGGGCCGATGGCCATTTTGGTGTCCGGCCACAGCTGTTTGATGGCATGGCCCAGCAGGTGCGCGCAGGAGTGGCGCAGAATCTCCAGCCCCTCTTCGTCCTTGGCGGTGATAATCGCCAGTTGCGCATCGGATTCAATCAGATCGCAGGCGTCGACCAGTTCGCCGTTCACACGGCCGGCAATGCAGGCTTTCGCCAGGCCAGGGCCGATATCGCGGGCAACGTCCAGGGGGGATACGGCGTGGTCGTAATGACGCTGACTGCCGTCAGGAAGCGTAATAACAGGCATTAATCATTCCTTATCTACAGTGGTGACCCACACGACAGATCACATATAGAAAAACATTTTTGTTTAACATCGATGCGTTATTGGCGCTATTTAGCTTCACTCTGCCAAATATATACACGCACCGGCACAGAATTTGCGATGTGCCGAGGGTGTGACGCGATAACGGCGCACAGTGTAGCACCTTGCACGGGCGGACGGCTACCCGCGGCTTTTTCATCCAGGCCTGTTGACCGCGGATAAAAACGCAACCATGCCCGGACGCAGGCTCCGGGCATGGACAGCGTTCAATCACGCGCGTCGCTTACAGCGTCCCCCACTCACGCCGCTTGATTTCGCCCTGGTAGTTCTGGTCCAGATAGCTGCGATAGTCGCCATCCGCATACTGCCCGCCATCCCAACGCTTCAGCCTTCTTTGCGTCGCGGTATGCCCCGCCTCCACCAGGTATGTCTCCCCGTTAATCAGCAAATATTCGCCCGGCGCCGCCGTGGCCAGAATTTCCGTATAGCCGTCGCCGCGGTAATTATATAAGGCGTAGCCTTTCCAGTCCGGGTGGTACTGCAGCACCAGGCTGCCGCGCGTGAAGTTGATTTCTCCCGCGCCGTTTAAGTCAGAATAATGCCCGCGTTCGCAGGTGCCGATCGAGAAACGATTCGGGAAGTTGCCCGGGCTGCCCAGCGGCGATATCAGCGCCGGGAAGCCGTTTTCCTGCCCGCCCATAATAAACTGCCGGCCGACCAGGCTTCTGAGCGCGGCGATCGGATAGTCCGCCGTCGCCCCCAGCTCAATGATAAAGCGTTCAATCGCGGCGTGGGTATTTTCGCCAATACAAACCCGCGTCGCCATGCCGTTAA
Source organism: Serratia rubidaea (assembly GCF_016026735.1). NCBI lineage: Bacteria > Pseudomonadati > Pseudomonadota > Gammaproteobacteria > Enterobacterales > Yersiniaceae > Serratia > Serratia rubidaea. Next base: position 3,609,819 of record NZ_CP065640.1, on the reverse strand, counting down.
GCTTGATAGCGCTCTGCAGGCTGGAGAAAAAGTTGCCCTGAATCAGACAGTTGCCAGAGCTGTTAATCACCCTCAGGCCATAGGCCGTTTTACCGGCCGTACCGGCAATTTTGTTGTTGGTAATCACGTTATTGAATGAGCCGGAATGAATCCGGTTGCTGACAATGCCGATCCCCGCCACCTCGGCAATATCATTGCCGTTGATAACGGCGCCCGAACAGGACTCGATAAATATGCCGTTCTTGTTATTTCTTAAAATATTGCCGCTGATATTCATTTGGCGGGCGGTGCCGGACGCATTCTCCGGCGTATTACCTTCAATATCGATGCCATTATCCCCCGTATTCATCACGTAGTTCCCCGCGATGATAATCCCGTCGGGGCGCTCGGCCTGAATACCGATAAAGGCGACATCCTGAACATAACACGCGGTAACCTGGCTCTCTTTACAGCCATACGCCGACGTTGAACTGCCGCTGCGGCGTAAATAAATACCGCCGGCCTGGCCGACATTATTGTTATGCACCCGAACCTGATGAATGCGCACGCGTTGGGAATCGACGATATTGATCGCCACCATACTGGCAGCGGTGACCTGGGAGGCATTGCCGTCAAGGGTGATGCCTTCAATGCTGATATCGGTGCAGGCGCCGCTCCAGTTGGTCACGAGCGCGCCGGGGACGTTTCCTGCCGTACCGGGCATCAGCTTAATCGTCCCGTTGCCGCACAGCGTCACGCCCGAACGCATATTCAGGCAGCCAAAGCCGGCGGCCACCTCACCGGCGATCACGGTTGAAGCCGGATTTTTCGACACCATGTACGTTCTCGCCCCCAGCGTGACGCAACAGGGCGTTCCGTACGACAGATAAGACTGATGCGCCGCATCGATCGCCGCCTGAATTGCCGTGCGATCATCGGTCGCGCCGTCACCGGCAGCGCCGAACATTTCCGGGGTGTAATTGCCCTCGCCCACGGCGGCATACCTTTCCTGGTTCCCAGTCTGAACATGTTCCATATTGACTCTCCTCGTCGATATTGCTCTGTATAAACCTCATGCCCGGCTCACGAACCGGGCAGCGCCAGAGCATTTAAGAGGAAAGAGGAGAAAAAGCGGAGTCAATCGGGCCTGCTGAACCGCCACACAACATGCGCTATCGCGCCGTTAACGCCCCCACCGCCAGCAAAGTCCGCCCAGCATCACCAGGAAAACCAGCAGGGAAATCAACAGCCGCCGCCACAGCGGCCCTTTCAGGCAGGAGAAAACCAGATCGGTAATCTCACAGATCAACGTCAGCAGCGCGCCGATAATATTGATAATGACGTTTGCAATTATCTCAATCATGTCCCGGCTCATCGCTGCGCTGCGGGAAATCCGGCCATCTACAGGATGCCGGGAAAGCACGGCGCTTTCCCGGGGTGGCTACCATGTTACTTGCCGCCCGGCGCCTGTGCGCCGAGGATGCCTTTGCCTTCGGGCACTTCGGTAAAGTTCTTCAGGATTTCGCTGTAGGTCTGCGCCGGATCCAGCGTTTTAAACTGCGCCGGGTAGATAAATTTCGCCAGATACTCCAGCCCGACGATATTGTACGGATGGTTGTAGAAGTTATGGTAGATACCGTAGAAGCGCCCCTGTTTCACCGCGTCAATCTGAGCAAAGCCCGGGCGCTGCTTCATCCGCGTAAAGGCGTCGTCCACCTGCTTTTGCGTGACACCGTAACCAAACGGCACCGCGGCGTTGGTTTTACTCGCCCACTGCGAACCGGACACAATATACACCTGCGGCTTCATGCTGATAACTTTCTCCAGCGAAACGTCGCCGGTAGCGCCGGGCAGCAGCTCAGAGCCGATATTACGGGCGCCGACCGCCTCCACCAGCCCGCCCCAGCCGACGTGCGCATGGGTAAAGCAGCAGGACTCCAGACCGTTCAGCCCGGCTTTCGCTTCAATAAACACCAGCGGCTTGGGTTCAATCGCCTGGGTTTTCGCCACGATATTCTGATAGTGCTGCTGATAATAATCGGTGTACTGCTTGGCTTCTGGTTCGCGATCCAGCGCCTCTCCCAGCAAGGTCACGCTTTTCGGCGTGTTCTCCACCGGTTTGAGCATGGTGTCGATAAACAGTACCGGCACCCCCAGCGCTTTCAGCTGTTTGAGCACGCCGGTCTGTTCCAGCGACGGCTTGGAGCGCAGCTGGGCGATCATCAGATCCGGCTGTTTGGCGATCACGCTTTCCAGGTTCACCTCGCCATGGTCGCTAAAGCCCATATCGAGGATGTTATTGGCCGCCGGCCATTTGCTTTTCAGGATGTCCCAGGTTGCTCCGTCGCTCTTTTTCAGCAGGTTATTCCAGGCCACCAGGCGGCTGAACGGATCGGCGCGGTCCAGCAGCGCCAGCGTCAGAATATCACGGCCGTCCTGCACCACGACGCGCTTAGGCTCCTGCTTCAGCGTTACGCGCTGGCCGGAAGTGTCGGTTAAGGTTAACGGATATTGGGTCGCCAGGGCCTGGGCGGAGAAAACGCTGGCGCAGGCTAACACCAGCGGGATAATTCGACGGGACACACGCTGCTCCTTAGTAAAATATCAACCAGGAAAGCATAATGAGAATTACTTTTATTATCAAAATCCAACGGTGCTTTTCAGCGCCTTAATTGCAAACAGGTGTTAACCGGCAGCGGAAAGCGGCGCATCCTGACGATGCGCCGGCGGTGTTACATCAGTCCGTAAATCAACGCCGACAGGGCAATCAGCCCCATCACCAGAACAAAAACATTGCTCAGGGCGCGGTACTTATGCATCGACGGCACGGCCCGCACCGCGTACATCGGCAGGATAAACAGGATCACCGCGATCAGCGGGCCGCTGATGGTCTCGATGATATGCAGCGCGCTCGGGTTCCATACCGTCGCCGCCCAGGTGAGCAGGAACAGCACCAGCGCAGAGACACGGTGCGTAGTGCGTGAGCTCAGCGGCTTACCCAGCGCCCGGGTGACGCCGTCAATCAGGCTGGTCGCCCCTTCGGTAACTCCCAGCGAGGTGCCGAGGTAGGATTTCGCCATCGCCAGCATCGCCATGATCGGTCCCAGATAGGCGATCAGCGGGTTGGAGAACTTGTTCGCCAGCGTGGTCAGCACGGTAATGTTCTGCGCTTTGGCCTGCTCCATATCCTGGTAAGACAGGCTCAGCACGCAGCTGAAGACGAAGAACAGCACGGTGACGCAGATCAGCATGTAGCTGTAGCGCATAATCCGCGCGCAGCGGCGCTCCGCCCTGTCGCCGTACAGGCTCTTCTGCGTCGAGGCGAAGGAAGAGATGATCGGCGCATGGCTGAAGGAGAACACCATCACCGGCACCGCCAGCCACAGCGAATGCCACAGCGACGGGCTGTCAAACTGCGTGCTCATCAGCCCCTGGGTGAAATGCGCGGTATTCCAGCTCGGGACCAGATACAACGAGATGCCCATCAGGAACACCAGCAGCGGGAAGACCAGCATGCCCATCGCGGCGACAATGCCGTCTTTGCCGCGCAGCAGCACCAGATTCAGCACCGCCACCACCGCCAGGCTCAGCCACAGGCGCGGCGGCGGCGTGACGTGGAACTGGTGGATCAGGAAGCTGTCCAGCGCATTGGTGATCGAAATGCTGTACACCAGCACAATCGGGAAAAACGCCAGCAGATAAAGCACCATGATAATTTTGCCGGCCAGCACGCCAAAGTGCTCCACCACCACATCATGGATATTGCCGTCACGGCTGGAGCCGGACAGCACAAACCGGCTCAGGGCGCGGTGCGGCAGATAGGTCAGCGGAAAGGCGAACAGCGCCATCAGCAGCAAAACCAGCGGGCCGTTCAGGCCGGCGTTAATCGGCAGAAACAGCGTGCCGGCGCCCACCGCCGTAGCATATAACCCGAACATCCATACGGTGTCCGTTTTGTTCCAGCGCGACGATGGCGGGGTCGCCAGCGCGCCGGTATCCGGAGAAATAGTACTCATGAGACAGCTTACCTTAATCTGTAACGACAACGATTGCGCTCAACGGAACTTCCCTCTCCGCGATATTTTATTTTATAATTCAATAGGTTAATAAATAAAACCATCTGATTGCCTGTTGGAAGGACGGCAAAGGATAATTAAAAATGCAGGATGGGTCTATGTTTATGCGGTTAACTGCGTGCTTCGTGAACGATTAATCCATAGTTCCCGTACGGGTTCAGCATAATCATGCACGGTCAGCGTAAAAAACAGGGAAAGTATCAGCGAAGGGTGACGAGGGTTAATGTGCTGATTTTTACGCCGATGGTAAACCCTTAGAACGCGCAGAAGAAAGCGTCGCGGCTTAATCGTTAACGCCCATGCGGGCATTAAGAGAAGGTCAAATCTGCCGGGCGGCTATATAAAAAAGGCCCCTTGCGGGGCCTGTACGTTTATCGATAAGCAATCGTCGTTATTTATGCGCGTCCGGATGGTCCGGCACCGCGGCGCTGCCCATCTCTTTCTCGTCGCGGATCATTGAGCGGTCCTTACGCACCGCGGCAACGTCCGCCGCGCTGACAGCGTCGGCCTTGTTGCCCCAACTGGTGCGGATAAAGTTCACCACGTCCGCCACCTGCTGGTCGTTGAGACGCCAGCCGAACGGCGGCATGGTGATGTTGGACACCGCCCCCTTCACCGCCGGCGTGGTGTTGCCGGTCAGCACGATATGGATCAGCGAGGTGGCGTCCTCGGTCTGCACGACCGGGTTGCCCTTCAGCGCCGGGAAGGCACGTTTATAGCCCACGCCGTCGGTGCGGTGGCAGGCCGCGCAGTTATCCACGTACAGCGCCGCTCCCGGCTTGCTGTCGTCGCCGCGCCACAGATCTTTGGCGACGCTGTCTTCCACCGGCGCCGCCTGCTGCTTACCGCCCTTCGGCGGCAGCGTTTTCAGGTAGCGGGCGATGGCGGTCAGGTCTTCGTCGCTCAGATACTGCAGGCTGTGCTCTACCACGTCGCTCATGCCGCCAAATACGATCGCCTTGTCGTTACGGCCGGTTTTCAGGAACTCGGTCAGCTCGGCTTCGCTCCAGCTGCCCAGGCCGTCGCGGTTCTCACCGCGCAGGCTGGAGGCGACCCAGCCGTCAATCGGCGCATTGCTGCCGGACAGGTAGTCGTCGCCCTCTTTCTCGTTCAGCGCCTTTTCCTGCATGGTGATGCTGCGCGGCGTGTGGCAGGCGCCACAGTGGCCCAGCCCTTCAACCAGATAACGACCGCGCTCCGTCACCGGATCGGCTTGCGCATCCGCCACAAAATCGGCCGGCGCCGGCGCAAACATGCCGCGCCAGATGCTCAGCGGCCAGCGCATTGACAGCGGCCACGGAATATCGGAGTCCTTGTTGGCCTCTTCCACCGGCTGGACGCCGTGCATAAAGTAGGCGTACATGGCGCGCATATCGTCTTCTTTGATCACCGCAAACGACGGGAACGGCATCGCCGGGTACAGCGTGCTGCCATTTTTGGCGACGCCCTTGCGTACCGCGTTGTCGAAGTCTTCGAAGCTGTAATCACCGATGCCGGTTTTCTTGTCCGGCGTAATGTTGGTGGAGTAAATGGTGCCGATCGGCGTCTCCATCGCCAGACCGCCGGCAAACTCTTTGCCGCTTTTGCCGTTGGTGTGGCAGGCCACGCAGTCGCCGGCGCGCGCCAGATACTCACCCCGTTTGATCAGCTCGCTGCTGACCGTGGCGTCCTGCGCGAACGCAGAGAAACTCAGAGCACTGGCGACCAGTGCGGGAATTATTGCTTTCATCATCAGCCGTCCTTATGCCTGCACCAGTGGGCCCGGGTTCTTCAGATACTGCTCGCGGATCGCGCGCGCAGACCAGTACGCCAGCGCCGCAACGGTGCCGGTCGGGTTGTAGCCCAGCCCCTGCGGGAAGGCCGACGCGCCGATAGAGAACACATTGTGTACGTCCCAGCTCTGCAGGTAACGGTTCACCGCGCTGGTCTTCGGATCTTCCCCCATCACCGCGCCGCCGTTCATATGGGTAGTCTGGTAACTGGTGGTATCGAAGTGGCTGTCGGCATTTTTCGGGCTGCCGATGATATGTTTCGGGTTCATCGCCTTGGCAATCGGTTCCATCTTATTGAACATGAACTGCGCCATCTTGATGTCGTTTTCCTGCCAGTCGAAGGTCATACGCAGCAGCGGCTGGCCGAACACGTTTTTGTAGTTCGGATCCAGGTCCAGATAGTTGTTGCGATAAGACTGGTGCGCGCCGTGGGCGTCCATCGACACGTGGTGGGTGTAGGCATCCGCCACCGCCGCTTTCCACTCGCTGCCCCAGTTTGGCGTGCCCGCCGGCGTTGGTACGCCGGAGATCGGTTTGGTGCCCGCCTGGTTGACCCAGAACGGCGAACCGCCGACAAAGCCCTCTTTCGCATGGTCGAAGTTATCGGCGTTGAAGTCATCCACCCCGACGCCGTTGCCGCCGGCGCCGATAAACGGGTTGGTGTGCACATTCTTGTCGAAGAACGCCTTGATGGTGGTCATGTTCTGGTAGGCGAAGTTACGCCCGACCACGCCTTCGCCGGTCACCGGATCGTACGGTTTGCCGATGCCGGACAACAGCATCAGGTGCACGTTGTGGAACTGGAAGGCGCCGAGGATCACCAGATCGGCCGGCTGTTCCACCTCACGACCCTGCGCGTCGACATAGGTTACGCCGGTGGCGCGGGATTTATCGTCGGTCAGGTTCACTTTCAGCACGTTGGCGTTGGTACGCAGCTCAAAGCGTTTTTCCATCCGCAGCGCCGGCAGAATGTTCACGTTCGGCGAAGCTTTAGAATACATATAGCAGGCGTAGCCGCTGCAGAAACCGCAGAAGTTGCACGGACCCATCTGCGCGCCGTACGGGTTGGTGTAGGAATCCGAGGTGTTGGCGGACGGCAGGTTATACGGGTGATAGCCCACCTCACGCGCGGCCTTTTCAAACAGCTGCGCGGAATAGGTGTTTTTCTGCGCCGGCAGCGGGAAATCCTCGGAGCGATCCGGCGCAAAGCGGTTGCCGCCCTTGCCTTCGCCGACCACTTTGCCCTTGATCGACCAGGCAGTGCCGGAGGTGCCGAACACCTTCTCCGCCTTATCGAAGTACGGTTCCAGTTCGTCGTAGGTCACGCCGAAGTCCTGGATGGTCATATCCTTCGGAATAAAGTTCTTGCCATAGCGCTCTTCATAGTGGCTGCGCATCCGCAGTTCGATCGGATCGACGCGGAAATGGACGCCCGACCAGTGCAGGCCGGCGCCGCCGACGCCGGTGCCCGGCAGGAACGCCGCCAGCTGACGGTACGGCACCGCGGTCTGGCTGCTGTTGTGACGGATGGTGACCGTGCTTTTCGACAGATCCTGGAACAGCTTACGGCGAATATTGTAGGTCAGCTCGTCGATCACCTGCGGGTAAGAGCCGTCCGGATAGGTATCGCGCATCGGGCCGCGCTCCAGCGCCACCACATTCAACCCGGCTTCGGTCAGCTCTTTCGCCATAATGGCGCCGACCCAGCCGAACCCGACGATTACCACGTCCTTTTTCTTCATTAGCGTTGCCATTGTTATCCCCTTTCCCCACGAATTGATACCGGCGGGAAGGGATAACGTTCCCCTCGCTCAACCCAGTCCATAAAGTCGGCGCGAGCGCCCGGAAAATTAATCAGCTTCCAGCCGACCATGTCTTTGTTGCCGCCATGGATCGGATCGCTGAAGAAACCTTCACGGGTGTTTTGCAGCAGGTAGGAGAAAAACAGTTTGGACGGCAGCTGCTCGAACGCCGCTTTACCGGCCTCCATATCCTGCAGCAGCGCATCTTTCTGCGCATCCGTCAGCTCGGCAAACACTTTACCGTGCTGTTTTTTACTGTAGGCGTCCGCCTCGGCGATGCCCAGGTTATAAATCTGCTTCGGCACCAGCGGCAGCTGGTAGCCCATCTCTTTCGGCACATCAGGGTTGAATGGCCCCTGCATATACCAGATGGAGCCGGTAGCGTACGGCGTATTCATCTGACGATCGATAAACTCCGGCACGCCGGCTTCCAGCGCCCCCGGGCCGCGATCGTCGGCCGGAATCAAACGCGCCACCGCGGCGTTGATAAAGGCCCACTCTTCAGGCGTGAAGAAGGTCGGTTGGTAGTCATGGTTTTTTGGTGCGTCATCAGCGGCAACGGCCGGTGCGGGAGCCGTCAGCGCGCCAACGCTGCTGCCACCGATCACCGCTGCAGGAATCAAGGTCACCGATTTCAGTAAGAAATCGCGCCGAGAATTGTTAGTTTTATTGTCCGACATATCACATTCCATCCAAATATAATCACAACTATTTAACCTCAACCGTGCGGTTGATGCGGGTTTTAAAAATATTTTGTAACCTTTTTGTCTATTTATTGAAGGCCAAAAAGTAAACTTTAGCAAAAATGTTACCGGTAACTTATTGAATGGACGCAAAGAATTGCCTTGCCGACCCGCATGAACTTTTCGTGCGGTTTTTTCATAATTCTCGGCAGGAATGATTAGAAATGGGAGCTTGGTCGCTTTTTTTAGCTACTAAAGGGAGAAAAACCGGTCAATTTGCAACCGGTTTGTAACATTTATCACAGACTATTCCATCGCCTGATAGGCGGTGGTCACTTTCCACAGGTAACGCGGTGCCTGCGGCGCCGGATGTTTCTTTTGAATATGCTGGTAAAACTCGTCCGGGGTCAGCTGATTAATGCGGTTGACCGCCACGCGCCGATCCGAGGAAAACGTACGCAGCATAGCGCCCGCACCGTTGGCGTAAGAGACGATGGTGGCGTATTGCCGCGTTTTCGGATCGTTGATCCCGGCCAGCTGCGCCTGGAGGATATTGATATAGGCCGCGCCCAGATCGATATTCACCGCCGGATCTTTCAGCTCCCGCGAACTTGGCTGCCCGCGTCGCCCTTTCATCCGGTAGGCGTCACGCCCGGCGGTCGACGCCTTGAGCTGCATCAGCCCTACCGCGTTCGACTTGCTCACCGCCAGAGGATTAAAACCGGATTCCACCTGAATAATGGCCTTAATCAGGTTTTCATCCACGCCGTAATTGCTGGCGGCCTGGCGAATATAGTCGCTGTACGCCACCGGCGTACCGGTGTGGTTGCTCGCTGTCTGCTGCGGCGACGGCGGCTGCAGCCAGCCCCCGGAAGGGGTGCCGCCAGCGCCCGTTGTGCTGCTGGTGGTCTGCGGGTCTTTCGCACAGCCCGCTAAAAGCGTAATTGCCATCAGGCAACCAATCTTGGTTCTCACGGAATCCTTCACTCCTTTCAATGAGTTGCGTCGCATAGACAACGGTTAAGGACGCCTGCATCACTTTTTTGGTCTATTCTCAAGCTATCCATATACCAAGAGGTGATTTATGAGTCAATCGGCAACCACGTGTTTTGTGGTGACTTTTCACTATCAGGAGGCCGGATTAACCGATTTGGCGAAGCTCACCGGCCAGCTGACCCGCGAGGGTTTCACCACCACCGTGGTAGATGAAAACGGGGTTTCTCACGAGCTGGGCAGCAATAGCTATGCGATTATTACTGCGCTAAATCAACAGGATGTCGAAAAGCTGGCGCAGGGAATGGGACAGGTTGCGTTAGGAAAAACGCCGCAGGTCACGCTGATCGCCTGGGATGAATATGTCAGACAGTTACATGAGGATACATAAAACCGCCGCCGTTAATCCGATGAAAATAATTCGCCACCAGCGACATGTGACGCTTGACCTGCGCTCAGTTGATATTGATAATCATTTTCATTTAACCTCTAGGGAGTCACCATGCCGCTGAAACACCACGTGTTACCACCGTTGCGCCGGTTAGTCCGCGCCGCCCGTCCGCTTACCCTGTGCGCCCTGCTGTGCGCCGGCACCCTGCTCAGCCCCGCCGCCTCGGCGGAAAAGAAGCTGCACGTGGTGACCACCTTCACCATTATTCAGGACATTGCGCAAAATGTGGCAGGTGACGCCGCGGTAGTGGAATCCATCACCAAACCCGGCGCGGAAATCCACGATTACCAGCCCACCCCGCGCGATATCGTCAAGGCGCAGCACGCCGATTTGATCCTGTGGAACGGCATGAATCTGGAACGCTGGTTCCAGCGCTTCTTTGAAAATATCAAACAGGTGCCCGCCGCCGTCGTCACCGAAGGCATTACCCCGCTGCCGATCCGCGAAGGGCCATACAACGGCAACCCTAACCCGCACGCCTGGATGTCGCCCACCAACGCGCTGGTCTATATCGAAAATATCCGCCAGGCGCTGGTCAAACACGATCCGGCCAATGAGCAGGTCTACAACCGCAACGCCAAGGCCTACAGCGCGAAGATCGCCGCGCTCGACGCGCCGCTGCGTGAACGCCTGGCGCGTATTCCCGCCGCGCAGCGCTGGCTGGTCACCAGCGAAGGCGCCTTCAGCTATCTGGCAAAGGATTATCAGTTGAAAGAGATCTATCTGTGGCCGATCAACGCCGATGAACAGGGCACGCCGCAACAGGTGCGCCGGGTGATTGACGCGGTGCGCAGCCACCATATCCCGGTCGTGTTCAGCGAAAGCACCATTTCCGATAAGCCGGCCAAACAGGTCGCCAAAGAAACCGGCGCGCAGTACGGCGGCGTGCTGTATGTCGATTCGCTCTCCGCCGCCGGCGGGCCGGTGCCGACCTACATCGATCTGCTGAATGTCACCGTGCAGACCATCGCCAAAGGATTTAAACAATGAGTGCCGAGACCTTTATCCGGCCGGCGCTGCGCGTCGACGATGTCACCGTGACCTATAACAACGGCCACACCGCCATTTTCGACGCCAGCTTTACCCTCGACGGCGGCGCCATCTGCGCGCTGGTCGGCGTCAACGGCAGCGGCAAGTCGACGCTGTTTAAAACCATTATGGGGCTGGTGCGCCCCACCCGCGGCCAGGTGGCGCTGAACGATAAACCGATCGCCGCCGCGCTGAAGAAAAACCTGGTCGCCTACGTGCCGCAAACCGAAGACGTGGACTGGAACTTCCCGGTGCTGGTGGAGGACGTGGTGATGATGGGGCGCTACGGCAAAATGAACTTCCTGCGTATCCCCACGCGTGAGGATCGCGAGCGAGTCGCCGCCGCGCTGGAGCGCGTGGGGCTGACCGCCCTGCGCCACCGGCAGATCGGCGAGCTGTCCGGCGGCCAGAAAAAGCGGGTGTTCCTGGCGCGCGCGCTGGCGCAGCAGGGCACGGTGCTGCTGCTGGACGAACCCTTTACCGGCGTCGATGTGAAAACCGAGAACGCCATTATCGACCTGCTGCGGGCGCTGCGCGATGAAGGGCATCTGATCCTGGTGTCCACCCATAACCTCGGCAGCGTGCCCGAGTTCTGCGACCGGGTGATCCTGATCAACCGCACCGTGCTGGCCGCCGGGCCGACGGCCACCACCTTCACCCAGAGCAATCTGGAGCAGGCCTTTGGCGGCGTACTGCGCCATATCAATCTCTCCGGCACCGACCTGCACGATGACAACGACCCGCGCACCCTGACGGTGCTGACCGATGACGAGCGTCCGGCGGTGTTCTACGGCCACAGCAAAAGCGATCCGCCGGCCAAAAGCCAGCCGCAAGGGAAAAAGGAGCAACGGTCCTGATGGTGGAAATCCTGCTGCAGCCCTTTAACTACAACTATATGGTGAAGGCCATCTGGGTCAGCGCCATCGTCGGCGCGGCCTGCGCCTTCCTGTCCGCCTACCTGATGCTGAAGGGCTGGTCGCTGATGGGCGACGCGCTGTCGCACTCGGTGGTGCCCGGCGTGGCCGGCGCCTACGCGCTGGGGCTGCCCTACGCCGCCGGCGCCTTCTTCACCGGCATGCTGGCGGCGCTGGCGATGACGCTGGTGCGCCATATCACCCGCCTGCGCGAAGACGCGATTATCGGCTTTATCTTCTCCACCTTTTTCGCCGCCGGCCTGCTGATCGTCTCCCTGAACCCGACCTCGGTCAACGTCCAGTCGATTATCTTCGGCAATATTCTCGGCATCGCCGATGAAGACGTGCTGCAGGTGGAAATTATCATCGGCGTTTCGCTGCTGATCCTCTGCCTGTTGTGGAAAGATCTGCTGGCGGTGTTTTTCGACGAAAGCCACGCCGTCTCCATCGGTCTGTCGCCGCTGCGGCTGAAAATTCTGTTTTTCACCCTGCTCAGCGCCTGTACCGTCGCGGCGCTGCAAACCGTCGGGGCGATACTGGTGATCGCCATGGTGATCACCCCCGGCGCTACCGCCTATCTGCTGACCGACCGCTTCAGCCGGCTGATCGTCATCGCCCTGTGCATCGGCGCGCTGACCAGCGCCGCCGGCGCCTACCTGAGCTTCTTCCTTGACGGCGCCACCGGCGGCGTGATCGTTACGCTGCAAACCCTGGTGTTTCTGCTGGCGTTCGTCCTGGCGCCCAAACATGGCCTGCTGGCGTCCCGACGCCGGGCCGCACACCACGCCGGCCCGCAGGAGGAAGAGTGATGGAGCTGCTGTATCAATGGCTGAGTGAGCCGTTCGCCTACCCGTTTATGCAGCGGGCGATTATTGCCGCCATCGTCACCGGCGTCGTCTGCGCGGTGCTCTCCTGCTATCTGGTGCTCAAAGGCTGGTCGCTGATGGGCGACGCCATCTCACACGCGGTGCTGCCCGGCATCGTGGTGGCGTTCGTCACCGGTATTCCGCTGGCCATCGGCGCCTTTCTGTCCGGGATTTTCTGCGCGCTGGCTACCGGCTACCTGAAAGAGCACAGCCGGGTCAAAGAAGACACCGTGATGGGCATCGTCTTTTCCGGCATGTTCGCCTTCGGCCTGGTGCTGTTTTCTCGGGTGGATACCGACCAGCACCTCAGCCATATCCTGTTCGGCAATATGCTCGGCATTACCGACGGCGAGCTGCGGCAAACGCTGTGGATTGCCGGCATTACGCTGGCGGTGGTGTTGCTCAAGCGCAAAGACTTTATGCTGTACTGCTTTGACCCCAGCCACGCGCGCGCCGTCGGCCTGCCGGTCAAACTGCTGCACTACGGCCTGCTGTGCCTGCTGGCGCTGACCATCGTCGCCGCGCTGCAGGCGGTGGGGGTGATACTGGTGATCGCCATGCTGATCGCGCCGGGCATTATCGCTTTCCTGCTGTGCCGTAGTTTTGATCGCATGCTGCTGGTCGCCATCGTGGCGTCGGTCTTCTCCTGTGTGCTTGGTACGCTGATCAGTTTCCAGATAGACGGCGCCACCGGCCCCTGCATCGTCCTGGTGCAGGCGGTGCTGTTCGTGCTGGCGCTGCTGTACAGCCGCTGGCGCACGTTACGCCGTCACGCCTCCGCAACGTTGGAAACCGCCGCGCGCCGCTGATAATGGACCAATAAAAATGGTGATAACCGGCTCTTTCTTTAGGCCGGTTACGCCGCAAAATGGTGCCAATTACGGTTTTCGCCCATCGTATGGAGCACCATCGCATGAACACACCTACCCGCTCACTTGCTGCCGCCGCGTCGCCTGCCGGCTGGATTAACGGCTTTATCGGCATGCTGATTTTCAGCGGCTCGCTGCCGGCCACCCGGCTGGCGGTTTCGGCCTTTGAACCGCTGTTTCTCACCGCCATCCGCGCCGGTATTGCCGGCTGTCTGGCGCTGTGCGCCCTGCTGCTGACCCGGCAGCCGCGCCCCGCCCGCGCCGACCTGATACCGCTGCTATGGGTCGCCGTCGGCGTGGTCGCCGGTTTTCCCCTGCTCACCGCCCTGGCGCTGCAGCATATGACTTCGGCGCACTCGCTGGTGTATATCGGCCTGCTGCCGCTGATGACCGCCTGTTTTGCCGTCTGGCGTGGCAGAGAGCGGCCCAGCGTGAAGTTTTGGGCCTTCTCCGTTGCCGGCGCCGTGCTGGTGGCGGCGTTTGCCCTGACCCACAGCGAGGCCGGTTCCGGGTTCGGCGATTTGATGATGCTGGGGGCGGTCATACTGTGCGGATTGGGCTATGCCGAAGGCGCGGTGCTGTCGCGCCGTCTCGGCGGCTGGCAAACCATTTCATGGGCGCTGGCGCTCGCCCTGCCGGTTACCGTACCGCTGACGCTATTTTACGCCCCGGCCGGATGGCCGGAGGTTGGCGCAGACGCCTGGCTGGCGCTGGCCTATGTCTCTTTGTTCAGCATGTGGATCGGCTTTATTTTCTGGTATCGCGGGCTGGCGCAGGGCGGCATCGCCGCCGTCGGTCAGCTGCAGCTGCTGCAGCCCTTTTTCGGCCTGCTGCTGGCGGCGCTGCTGCTGCATGAGCAGGTGCAGCCGGCCATGCTCGCCGTAATGGCCGGGGTGCTGCTGTGCGTCGTCGGCGCCAAACGCTTCGCCCGCTAGCGCCGCAGATTTTGTGCCGTCTGTAGCAGCTGATTGAGTGTGATAACCGCCTGCTCCACCTGGCGGTCGCCGTAGCCGCCCAGACCGAGGATCAGCCCGGAGCGCCCGTGGCCGGCGGCATACATCGGCGACAGCGCCCGCACCGAGACCCCGGCCTCCTGCGCCAGCCGTTCGATATGCCGGTCGTCCAGTCCGCGCCGCAGCCACAGCACCATATGCATGCCCTGGTCGCAGGGCTGCAGCTCCGCCAGCCCGGCGGCGATATGCCGGCTGACGGCGTCGATCACCACCCGCCGCTTTTCCGCATACAGACTGCGCATCCGCCGCAGATGGCGCGCCAGGTGCCCTTCCGCCATAAACTGCGCCAACACATACTGATCGGCATTCGGCGGATGGCGATCCATCAGGATGCGCGCGCCGCAGAATGCGCCCACCAGCGCCGGCGGCACGATGGCATAGCCCAGCCGCAATGAGGGAAACAGTACCTTGCTGAAGGTGCCCAGATAAATCACGCGCGCCGGATCCTGCCCCTGCAGTGCGGGAAAAGGATGACCGTCGTAACGCATCTCGCTGTCGTAGTCGTCCTCGACGATCCAGGCGTTATGTGCCTGCGCCCAACCCAGCAGCGCCGTACGCTGCGCCATGCTCATCGGCATCCCCAGCGGATACTGGTGCGAAGGCGTAACAAACGCCGCGCGGGCGTCAGGCGCCATCATCCGCCCGGCATCGACGTCAATGCCCTCGTCGCCGACCGGCACCCGCACCATCTGCCGGTCGCGCAGCGCCGTCGTGAACAGCGCCGTCACGCCGGGATAGGCCGGATCTTCCACCCAGGCGCGATCGCCGGCGTCCAGTAAAATCTGCGCCGCCAGATACAGCCCCTGCTGCGTGCCGCAGGTCACCACAATCTGTTCCGGCGTGCAGATCACCGAGCGCGACTGACGCACATACTCACAGATTGCGCGACGCAGCGGCAGCGCCCCCTGCGGATCGCCGTAGCCATCCGGCGCGCCCGGCCCGCGTGCGCGCACCCGGTTGCCAAGACGACGCCAGATATCCCCCGGCGCCGTATCACCGACGGGCAGCGACACGGTGAACGGCGCCGGCAGCAGCGGCTTCAGGCCGCCGGCAAAGCGGGCAAACGCCTGCGCCCGCTCCGACAGCGTCGGCTCGCCGTGTGGGCCGCCGGACGGCGATGGCGATGGCGGCGTACCCGCGGCAATCGCCGCCACGCGCGTTCCCGACCCCGGCTGCGCCGTCAGCACGCCCTCGGCAATCAGTTGATCATAGGCGACGGACACCGTGCCGCGCGACAGGTACAGCGCCGCCGCCAGCGCGCGCGTAGAAGGCAGGGCATCGCCCGCCTGCAGCTTCCCCTGCCGCACCGCCTCCCTCAGCGCCTGCGACAACTGACGGCTCAGCGAGCCGGCCTGGCGATCAAGGGGGGCAATGGCAGGAATTTCAATCAGTTTGGCTTTGCGTGGCATGACGATAACCGCAGAAAAAACATCGCGTCAGTATAGCCCAGCCGCCGCGTCCGGCGCGGAAAATCGCCCGCGGCCGCCGGGCTGTACTTAAATTAATCAATAGCGTATATACTTTGAGCGATGGCGGGCGGTAAAAAAACCGGCAAATGATTAATGCCGGCTGTGCGCCACATCGAGTTTTCACGCCGTTAAAGACGCTAAGCTATTCAAACAGCAGGCAACACAGAGGGGGGAATACCATGTGGCAAGCCGTTAGCCGTCTGTTAAGTGAACATCTTGGCAGCGCAGAAATCCGCGAAAGGACTGAACTGCCCGGTGGCGAAATCCACCCGGCATGGCGCGTGAGTTACGGTGACAACGCGGTGTTCGTGAAAAACGACGCCCGGGAGTTACTGCCTGTTTTTACCGCAGAAGCCGATCAGCTGGCATTGTTGGCCCGCAGCAAAACGGTGCGCGTGCCGGAGGTGTACGGCGTGGGCAGCGATCGCGACTACAGTTTTTTACTGTTGGAGCATCTGGAACTCAAACCGCTGGATGCGCACGGCGCCTACTGCCTGGGACAGCAGCTGGCGCATCTGCACCGCTGGAGCGAACAGCCGCAGTTCGGCCTCGACTTTGACAACCATCTGGCCACCACGCCGCAGCCCAATGCCTGGCAGCGCCGCTGGGCGGAATTCTTCGCCGAACAGCGCATCGGCTGGCAGCTGCAGCTGGCGGCGGAGAAAGGCATGTCCTTCGGCGATATCGATGAGCTGGTGGATATTGTCTACCTGCGTCTGCAGCACCACCAGCCGCAGCCTTCGCTACTGCACGGCGATCTCTGGCCGGGCAACTGCGCCATGACCCGCGACGGGCCGCTACTGTTCGACCCCGCCTGTTACTGGGGCGACCGGGAGTGCGATCTGGCAATGCTGCCGCTCTATCCGGAGCTGCCGCCGCAGATCTACGACGGCTATCAAAGCGTCTGGCCGCTGCCGACAAACTTTATCGAGCGCCAGCCGCTGTACCAGCTCTATTATCTGCTCAACCGCAGCAACCTGTTCGGCGGGCAGCATCTGGTGGCGGCGCAGCAGGCCATCGACGCCCTGCAGCATCCGCAGCGCGCCTAAAGCAAAACGGGGCCGTTAAGGCCCCGTCACGCCGTCTCCGTCTCGCCCGCTAGGCGCCCGCGGCCAGCTTGCCCAGCAGGCTAATCACGAAGTAGGCCACCACCGCAATCGTCACCGGCAGCACATACAGCGGGAAATACTGCAGGAAAATGCTGTGATGCGGCAGTGAAATACGCGACTCCAGCTGTTCGCGCGTCAGGCCTTCCGTCCCCTTCGCCTGTTCCAGAATCAGCTGGTCTTCCAGACGTTCGCGGATAAACTTCACCTGCCGCGTCATCCGCGCGCCGGAAGCGCGCAGCGCCAGGCCGACGAAAATCAGCAGATAGATAATAATAAACATCAGGTTGCCGCCGCTGAACAGGCTCTTATCCAGCCCCGGCACCGGCGAGTTATACCAGAACAGGTTCAGGAATGGCGTATTAAAGCGCACCATATCGACGATGACATGTACGAAGTCGATCACCACCGCGTTGATGCCTTTGGTTTTTTCACTGTATTGGTAAACAAAATTCAGCAATGAAATCAGCGTCGACAGCAGCGCCAGAATAAACAGCACCCACCCCAGAATTTGTTTAATAATGCCAATACGCCCTGCCTGTTGATACGTCATGTGTTCCCCTTGTTAACGACGCAGCGGTAATAAACCGCGAGTTTACCCGTAGTTGCCCGGCCAAGCCCACCGTTTTCTTTACGTCGGCGCCTCACCCGGCCGGGCTATTTTGGTCGCGGCGCAGGCAATGGTAGAGTAACGCAGAGATTCCATCCACCGCTGCGGCAGGAGTTAACGCACCCATGGCTTATTCACAACGCATTGAAAGCGCAATTTTTGATATGGACGGCTTGCTGATTGATTCAGAACCTTTATGGTTGCAGGCCGAGCTGGATATTTTCGGTTCGCTCGGTCTGGATCTTTCCGACCGTGACAAACTGCCGGATACCCTGGGGCTGCGCATCGATCTGGTGGTGGAGATGTGGTATCAGGCCATGCCGTGGCAGGGCGCGTCGCGGGAGCAGGTTTCCGCGCGCATTATCGAACGCGCCATTGAGCTGGTGCAGGAACGTCGCCCGCTGCTGCCCGGCGTGCGGCAGGCGCTGGAACTGTGCCGCAGCCTCGATCTGCATATCGGCCTGGCGTCCGCCTCGCCGCTGCATATGCAGCAGCAGGTGCTGAACATGTTCGGCCTGGAACACTATTTTGACCAGTTGGTCTCCGCAGAATATCTGCCGTACAGCAAACCTCACCCGGAAGTGTACCTGATTGCCGCCGAACGGCTGGGCAGCAACCCGCTGCGCTGCATCACGCTGGAAGACTCGTTCAACGGCATGATCGCCACAAAGGCGGCTCGCATGCGCTCCATCGTGGTGCCGGCCGCCGAGTATCGTCAGGACCCGCGCTGGGCGCTGGCTGACCATCAGCTGACGTCGCTGGAGCAGCTGACGCCGTCCCACCTTGCCTGAGCCTCTCCCGCCTTCTCCGCCCCGCCCCTGCACGTCGCGCTGACGCGGCAGGCGGGGCGTCTGGTTTCAAAAACGTCGACGCACGTCAAAAAATAAATAAAACGCGATTTCATTTTTATTGAATTCATATGCCGTGCGCTCTATGCTGTCAACACCACAGAAAACGCCGGGCGGCGGCTTTGCTGTCACTGCCACGCGGCACGTCAGCCGTCCGGCGTTTTCTTCCCTCTCATCACAGCGAGGCCCTGAGATGGACGTCCGTCAAAGCATTCACAGCGATCATGCCAAGCAGCTCGACACCGCCGGGTTACGCCGCGAATTTCTGATAGAGAAGATTTTCGAGGACGACCGGTACACCATGACCTACAGCCATATTGACCGCATTATCATCGGCGGCATCCAGCCGCGCCTGCGCAGCGTCACCATCGGCGATGAGGTCGGCAAACAGCTGGGCGTCGGTTACTTTCTCGAGCGGCGGGAGATGGGCATTATCAATATCGGCGGCGCCGGGCTGATCGAGGCCGACGGGCAGCGCTACGAGATCGGTACGGAAGAAGCGCTGTATATCGGCCAGGGCGCCAGACAGCTGACCTTCAGCAGCGTCGACGCCGAGCGGCCGGCCAAGTTCTATTACAACAGCGCGCCGGCGCATACCCGCTACCCCAATAAGAAAATCACCCTGGCCGAGGCCGCACCGCAAACCCTCGGCGACGACGCCACCAGCAACCGGCGCACCATCAACAAATTTATCGTGCCCGACGTGTTGCCGACCTGCCAGCTGACGATGGGGCTGACCAAACTGGCCGCCGGCAGCCTGTGGAACACCATGCCGTGCCACACCCATGAACGGCGTATGGAGGTCTATTTCTACTTCGATATGGCGGAAGAGAGCGCGGTGTTCCATATGATGGGGCAGCCGCAGGAGACCCGCCACCTGCTGGTGCACAACGAGCAGGCGGTCATTTCACCCAGCTGGTCGATCCACGCCGGCGTCGGCACCAGTCGCTACACCTTTATCTGGGGCATGGTGGGCGAAAATCAGGTGTTCGGCGATATGGATCACCTGGCCGTCAGCGAACTGCGCTGACCCTCGTCGCCGGCTGCGCGCCGGCCGTCAAGCAGCAACCCTGTCCGTGCGGCCGGCCCGCACGGTGCGAGAATATGTCTATGACCATCAACCCTTTTGATTTAACCGGCAAAGTCGCCATGGTGACCGGCTGCGACACCGGGCTTGGACAAGGTATGGCTATCGGGCTGGCGCAGGCCGGCTGCGATATTGTCGGCGTCAACCGCAGCGATCCCGCACACACCGGCGCACAGGTCAGCGCGCTGGGGCGACGCTTTCTCAAACTGCATGCCGATCTCGGGCGTACCGAAGCCATCCCGGCGCTGATTGACAGCGCCGTCGCCGAGTTCGGCCATATTGATATTCTGGTGAACAACGCCGGCATTATCCGCCGGCAAGACGCGATCGATTTCAGCGAGCAGGACTGGGACGACGTGATGAATATCAACGCCAAGACGCTGTTCTTTCTGTCACAGGCGGTGGCCAGGCAGTTTATGCTGCAGGGCGGCGGCGGCAAGATTATCAACATTGCCTCCATGCTGTCGTACCAGGGCGGCATCCGCGTGCCGTCTTACACCGCCTCCAAAAGCGCGGTAATGGGCCTGACCCGCCTGCTGGCCAACGAGTGGGCCAAACACGGCATTAACGTCAACGCGCTGGCGCCCGGCTATATGGCGACCAACAATACGCAGCAGCTGCGGGCCGACGAGGCGCGTAATCTGGAGATACTGGAACGTATTCCCGCCGGCCGCTGGGGCATGCCGCAGGACATGATGGGGCCGGTGGTCTTTTTGGCCTCGGCGGCCTCCGACTATGTTAACGGCTACACGCTGGCGGTCGACGGCGGTTGGCTGGCGCGCTGAGCAATCCGCCCCCGGCCGCGCTACCGGGGGCGACATGGCGGGCCGTGCCGGCGGAATGTGCAAAAAAAAATAACTCAACCCTTTGTAAAGCAGAGTAAAACACACAATTAGTTACAGCGTCACCTATTCCATTACTGGGGAAATCCCCATATACTGGATAAATTACCAGTTTACCAGTCGGAATAGCAACCAGCATGACCGCGGAAGGACACCTTATTTTTTCTGTCGCTTGCGCGATCTTCGCCAAGAAGGCGGAAGTGACGCCGGTTCTCGCCGGCGGCGACTGGTGGCATATCATCCCCGCCGCCCTGCTGACGTCGCTGCTGCCCGATATCGATCACCCCAAGTCGGTGCTCGGCCAGCGCCTGAGCTGGATCGCCAAACCGATCGCCCGCGCCTTCGGCCACCGCGGCTTTACCCACAGCCTGCTGGCCATTGCCGGCGGCATGATGCTGTTCCAGCTGGACGTGCCGCGCAGCTGGCCCATCCCCGCCGATGCGCTGCACGCCATGATTATCGGCTATTTCAGCCATCTGCTGGCCGATATGCTCACCCCGTCCGGCGTGCCGCTGCTCTGGCCCTGCCGCTGGCGCTTCCGTCTGCCGCTGCTCAATTCCCAACAGGGCAATCAGCTGGAGCGCGTACTGTGCCTCGCGCTGGTCGCCTTCGCCATCTACTGGCCGGGCGGCTGCACCATCCCGGTGCAGTCATATTTTGAGCAGCTGAAAAATATCAGATGGTGATCACAAAAAACCGCACGTTTTATCACCCGATCGTTCAGATTACCGACAAAAACAAAACAAAAGTTATATGACATTCCATTTGGGTATAAGTGGGCGCCCCGGCAAACTGTTACGATATTTACATCGCTACACACTGGTGCGTAGCCATTTTTATATAAGAAAAGATTTGGAGACACGGGGATGAATTTACCGCTCGTCATTAACGTGGTGGTTTTTGTCGCCCTCCTTTTGCTGTTGGCGCAAACCCGCCATAAGCAATGGAGCCTGGCGAAAAAAGTACTGGTAGGTCTGGTGCTCGGCGTAGTGTTTGGCCTGGCGCTGCAGCTGATCTACGGTGCGGAAAACCCACTGCTGAAAGAATCCATCAGCTGGTTCAATATCGTCGGCAACGGCTATGTGCAGCTGCTGCAAATGATCGTCATGCCATTGGTGTTCGTCTCTATTCTGAGCGCGGTCGCCAAACTGCATAACGCCTCATCGCTCGGCAAGATCAGCTTCCTGTCCATCGGCACGCTGCTGTTCACCACGCTGATCGCCGCGCTGGTGGGGGTGCTGGTCACCAACCTGTTCGGCCTGAGTGCGGAAGGCCTGGTGCAGGGCACGCAGGAAAGCGCGCGTCTGGCGGCGATTCAGAGCAACTATGTCGGTAAAGTCGCCGACCTGACGGTGCCGCAGCTGGTGCTGTCGTTCGTACCGAAAAACCCGTTTGCCGATCTGACCGGCGCCAGCCCGACCTCGATCATCAGCGTGGTGATTTTCGCCGCCTTCCTCGGCGTGGCCGCGCTGCAGCTGCTGAAGGACGATGAGGCGAAAGGCCAGCGCGTGCTGACCGCCATCGACACCCTGCAGTCCTGGGTGATGAAGCTGGTGCGTCTGGTGATGAAGCTGACGCCATACGGCGTGATGGCGCTGATGACCAAAGTGGTCGCCGGCTCCAACATTCATGAGATCATCAAGCTGGGCAGCTTTGTTGTCGCCTCTTACCTCGGCCTGGCGATTATGTTCGGGGTACACGCCCTGCTGCTGAGCTTTACCGGCGTTAATCCGGTGAAATTCTTCCGCAAAGTGTGGCCGGTTATCACCTTCGCCTTTACCAGCCGCTCCAGCGCCGCCAGCATTCCGCTGAATGTGGAAGCGCAGACCCGTCGTCTGGGCGTGCCGGAGTCAATCGCCAGCTTCTCGGCATCGTTCGGCGCCACCATTGGCCAGAACGGCTGTGCCGGCCTGTATCCGGCGATGCTGGCGGTGATGGTTGCGCCAACCGTCGGCATCAACCCGCTGGATCCGGTGTGGATTGCCACGCTGGTGGGGATTGTCACCGTCAGTTCCGCAGGCGTTGCCGGCGTGGGCGGCGGCGCCACCTTCGCCGCGCTGATCGTGCTGCCGGCCCTCGGCCTGCCGGTCACGCTGGTTGCCCTGCTGATCTCCGTCGAACCGCTGATCGATATGGGGCGCACCGCGCTGAACGTCAGCGGCTCCATGACCGCCGGCACCGTCACCAGCCAGCTGATGAAGCAAACCGACAAGTCCGTGATGGACAGCGAAGACGACGTGGAGCTGGCTCACCAGTAACCCCCTTCGTCACCACAAAAAACCGGCGCCAAGACGCCGGTTTTTTTATGCCCGCCGCGCTACGGCCGCTCCCCCGCCGCCAGCCGTCGGTTAATCGCCGCTACCACTCCGGGCAGCTCCGCCAGCGTATCAATCACGTAATGCGCGCCGGCGGCATAGAGCTTCTCCGTCGCCCGCGTCCGCCGGCGCGCTACCTCGGCGTCATCCATCCGCTGGTACTCCTGCCACTGGGCGCCGAACTCATTGCCCGACAGCGCCAGCCCCACGCTCCACATGCCGGCGTTCAGCCCTTCGGCAATGCCCGGTACGGCATCATCCACCTTTACGCAATGAGCCACGGCGTCAATCCCCAGCGCAATCACATTCTGCAGTGCCATCCACGGCCCCGGACGGCCGCCGGCCGCCAGCTCGTCCGTCGCCACCCAATAATCCGGCGCGTAGCCGCGTGCGGCGGCGGCCGGCGCCAGCACCTCCATCACCGCGCGCGGGTAGCCGGAGCAGGAACCGATCTTGATCCCCTGCCGTCGCAGTTCGGCAATCGCCTCCGGCACGCCGGCAATCGGCTCGGCGAAATCCACCACCTTGGCAATCTGCAGCGGCATAAACGCCGCGTACAGCGCATCAATATCCTGCGGGCTCATGGCGCGCCCCAGCGTTGCCCGCCAGCGCGCCTCGACCGCCGGCAGTTTACCCAGCGCCTCGATATGCTGCCATTTGCCCAGCCCCATCGGAATACGCGCCTCCTCCAGACTGATGGCGATGCCAAAGGTCTGCTGGAAGGCCTCGACGAAAATCTGCGTCGGCGCAAAGGAGCCAAAATCCACCGTGGTGCCGGCCCAG
This sequence comes from Serratia rubidaea, assembly GCF_016026735.1. NCBI lineage: Bacteria > Pseudomonadati > Pseudomonadota > Gammaproteobacteria > Enterobacterales > Yersiniaceae > Serratia > Serratia rubidaea. The sequence goes on along the minus strand of NZ_CP065640.1, from coordinate 3,586,312 downwards.
TCGAGAATAACGGCGTTAATCTGTGGCATGCTGCCCTCCTAATGTTGCCAGTACATAGCGCGGCTAACGGCGTCCAGCAGACGATCGATATCCTGCGGATAGACCTCGCCGATATTGCCGATGCGGAAACAGTCGCTGTGCGACACCTTGCCGGGATAGATAACAAATCCCTGGCGTTTGAGCCGCTGGTAAAACTCGCCGAAGCGGTAGTTTTCCGCCTGCGGCGAGTAGAACGCGGTGATAATCGGCGAGTGCAGCCCATCCTCCAGCAGAGTGTCAAACCCCAGCGCACGCATCCCCGCCACCAGCCGGCGCTGATTCTCGCCATAGCGCGCATAGCGTGCGGCGATGCCGCCCTCCAGATCCAGCTCGCGCAGCGCCTGCGCAAAGGCCAGCACGCTGTGGGTCGGCGAGGTAAAGCGCCATTTCCCGGCGTGGTCTTCCATACAGCGCCATTGGGCATACAGATCCAGCGACAACGAGCGCGAACGACCGGCGCATTTTTCCAGTTCGCTGCGCCGGGCGATCACGAAGGCAAAGCCCGGCACGCCCTGAATGCATTTGTTGGCCGAGCTGATCAGAAAATCAATGCCCAGCTGGCCCACATCCAGCGGAATGCCGCCGAAACTGCTCATCGCATCGACAATCAAGGTCTTTCCCAGGCGCGCCGCCAGCGCCGCCACCTGCGCCAGCGGATTCAGCATGCCGGTGGTGGTTTCACAATGCACCAGCGCGATATGGCTGATGCGCGCGTCGGCCAGCAGCAGCGCCTCCATCGCCGTTACGTCCGGCGCCGCCGTTTCACCGCAGTCATAGCAGTGGTGATCGATGCCCATTAACGCCGCCATCCGCGCGCCATAGGCGCCGTTGCTGACGATCAACAGCTTATCCTGCGCACCAAGCGCCGTGCCCAGCACCGCTTCCACCGCATAGCTGCCGCTGCCCTGCAGCAGTACCGAGGTGTAGCCGGATGTCGCGCTGGCCAACTCCTCCAGGCGGGCGCGAATCGCCTGAACGACGCCGATATTGTAATCCTCATCCCAGGTGCAGCTGTCGAACAGCATCGCCTGCTTCACCGTATCCGAGGTGGTCAGCGGGCCGGGCGTCAACAGCAGGTAATCACGATCGTTCATCTTTTTTACCTTTCCCAATTGGTCTATACCAGATGCGCGCATTGTGACGGCTAACCGCACGGCAGGTCAAACGCCAACCGGCGGTGAAACAAAAAATTCATCCGGGCATGTATAATGGAGCCAGCCGACATGCCATAGCGAGACAACATGAAACACCCTCAGGGCGATCTTCCCCACTATCTGCAGATCAAGGCGCAGCTACAGTCACGGATTACCAGCGGAGCGCTGAAGGCCGGGGATAAACTGCCTTCCGAACGGGAGCTGTGCGCCGCCTTCGCCACGACGCGCATCACCATTCGCGAAAGCCTGGCGCAGCTGGAAGCCAGCGGCGCCATCTACCGCGCCGATCGCCGCGGCTGGTTTGTCACCCCCGCACGGCTGTGGCTGGATCCGACGCAGAACACCAACTTCCACCGTTTGTGTCAGGAACAGGGGCGGCAGGCGCGCACCGCGCTGCTGGCGGCCGAACACACCGCCGCGCCGCCGGACGTGGCGCAGGCGCTGCAGCTGGAGCCGGATGCGCAGATCTACCTGCTGCGCCGCGTGCGCTATGCCGACGAGCGGGCGATCTGTTATTGCGAGAACCACTGCTTGCCGCAGCGGGTGCCGGGACTGCTGCAGCACGAGCTGGGCGGCAGCCTGACCGAGATTTATCAGCAGCACTATCAGCTGATCTACAGCAGCATGCACCTGACGTTTTATCCGACCGCACTGCCGCCCGAGGCCGCCGCCGCGCTGGGGGCGATGGTCGGCCTGCCCGCCTTGCTGCTGCGTCGTCTCAATTACGATCGGCAGGGGCGTATACTTGATTTTGATATTGAGTACTGGCGTCACGACAGCCTGCGCATTGAGGTTGATACGCAGTGAACGCCGCATAGGGCGGGAATGAGCGCAGGATAACCGCGCCCCGGCGGGGATATGGCGTCAGCTAATCATACAGCCAGCGCCCGGCTTTGGCGGACTCGGCGAACATACGCACGGTTAAAGGCTTTCTGCTCTTTTCTATGTCAGCTTTTTTATATTTGGTCCAGCGTTCCCAGCGGGATAGATTTTCCCAAGGGTAATAATGACGCATCTCGATCACGGACACATCAACGCCGAATTTTTCAGCATAGTCGGCGATCGCATAAAAGAATTCGTCGCCTGCCGCGTAGTCCTGTAACGGCGTATCCAGTTCAAGCGGAATCGCTTTCAGCTTCCAGGTAAGAGGGACGGACAGCTCACTGCGGAAAAATGCTAAAACATCTTGCTCCGTTACCATAATTTGTCGCTCCTGTCCCTTTGCCGCACGCCTTGAAAAGGATACTAGCGTGCAGAAAAGCAGCCGACAATCAGAGGGTTCTCGGGCGGATCGCCGATGGCGCAGGGGAACGGCAAATACAAAAAAACCTGCCGTAAAGGCAGGTTGTTGGGCATTCGCGCCGTGCAGGGCGTGACTATCAGAACGGGTAGTCGTGATAGCCCTGCTGCTCGGAAATAATACGCGCCGCATGATGCAGCTGGCGCACGTAGTCGGCCTTGGCCTCCTCCGAGAAACGGATGGTCGGGAACGAGATGCTCAACCCGGCGATCACCACGCCGAAGCGGTCAAACACCGGCACCGCAATACAGCGCAGCCCCTCTTCCTGCTCCTCCACGTCTTCGCCAAATCCCTGCTGACGCACCTGCGCCAACACCGGCAGCAGCTGCGCCGCGCTGGTGAGGGTATGCGCCGTGCTGCGGGTGAATTCCAGCTGCGACAGGATATCGTCCACCTCGGCCTCATCGCGCCACGCCAGCAGCACCTTGCCGATCGCCGTGCTGTGCAGCGGGTTGCGGCGGCCGATACGGGAATACATACGCAAGTTGTATAAGGAATCGATTTTATGGATGTAAACAATACTGTCTTCATCCAGCGCGCCCAGGTGGATCGTCTCGCGGGTCTGCTGCGACAGCTCGCGCATCTGGATATCCGCACTGCGGATCAGATCCACATTCTGCAGCGATTTGGCGCCCAGTTCGAACAGCTTCAGCGTCAGGGCGTATTTTTCCGACTCCCCTTCCTGCGCTACATAGCCGAGCGATTTCATGGTTTGCAGAAAACGGTAAACGGTGCTTTTGGACATCATCACCCGCTGAGAAAGCTCGGTAATGCCGATTTCGCGTTCCTCGCCCAGCGCCTGCAAAATACCAAACACTTTCAGCACCGATGAAACCGCGTCCGGTTGCTTATCTAGATCCGTATTCGCCATCAACAATCCCAGCCTGTTTCCGTTTTAAGAAATTTAAACAAGGGTTTCAGTATAAGCGGAACGTTTCGCCCTGCGCAATGCACAACCCGCAGAACACGCGTTGCCCCTCACTGCTGCTTACAATTGCTGGCGATCGAACGGATACAATGCGCGGAAAAATTGTTAGCATGCTCACATTCCGCACGTTGACCTATGATTTCACTATGACGCTCTCCAATTCCGACGGCTTGCCCGTGCCGCAGCGCTACGGCGCCATTCTGGCCATTGCCCTCGGCCTTACCGTTTCCGTGCTCGACGGGGCCATCGCCAACGTCGCGCTGCCCACCATCGCCCGCGACCTGAACGCCAGCGCAGCCAACTCCATCTGGGTGATCAATGCGTATCAGCTGGCGATTACCATTTCGCTGCTGTCGCTGGCCTCGCTGGGGGACTTGCTCGGCTACCGCCGGATCTATCTGTGGGGGCTGATGGTCTTCAGCCTGACGTCGCTGTTTTGCGCCCTGTCCGACAGCCTGACCACCCTGACCATCGCCCGCGTGCTGCAAGGCTTCGGCGCCGCGGCGGTTATGAGCGTCAATACCGCGCTGATCCGCATTATCTATCCGTCGCGCCATCTCGGCCGCGGCCTGGCTATTAACGCGCTGATCGTCGCCTTCTCGTCCGCCGCCGGCCCCACGGTCGCCGCGGGGATTCTGTCGTTCGCCTCCTGGCCGTGGCTGTTCGCAATTAACCTGCCGATCGGTCTGGCGGCGTGGCTGCTGGGCATGCGCTACCTGCCGGCCAACGGTCAGAAAAGCCGCGGACGCTTTGACCCGCTCAGCGCCGTGATGAATGCGCTGACCTTCGGCCTGTTGATCGCCGCCCTCAGCGGCTTCGCGCAGGGGCAAAGCCCGACGCTGGTGGCGGCGGAACTGGCCGCCCTGCTTGTGATTGGCTGGTTCTTCGTACGCCGTCAGCTGCAGCAGAGCGCGCCGCTTCTGCCGGTCGATCTGCTGCGTATCCCGATCTTTGCGCTGTCGATGGGCACCTCAGTCTGCTCGTTCGCCGCCCAGATGTTGGCGATGGTGTCGCTGCCGTTCTTTTTGCAGCAGGTGCTGGGGCGTGACGAGGTCGCCACCGGTCTGCTGCTGACGCCCTGGCCGCTGGCGATCGTGGTGGTGGCGCCGCTCGCCGGCCGGCTGATTGAGCACGTTCACGCCGGGCTGCTGGGCGCGCTGGGCCTTGGCCTGTTCGCCCTCGGGCTATTCCTGCTGGCGACGCTGCCGCATAACCCGGCCGATCTGGACATCATCTGGCGCATGGCGCTGTGCGGCGTCGGTTTCGGCCTGTTTCAGTCGCCGAACAACCACACCATTATCTCTTCGGCGCCGCGTCACCGCAGCGGCGGCGCCAGCGGCATGTTAGGTACCGCGCGTCTGCTGGGCCAGACTTCCGGCGCAGCGCTGGTGGCGCTGATGTTCAACCTGTTTCCGGACCACGGCACGCACGCCTCGCTGCTGCTGGCCGGCAGCTGCGCCGCCTGCGCCGCGCTGGTCAGCGCCCTGCGTATCAGCCAGCCGCGCGCGGCGGCATAAAAAAACCCCGGCAGGCCGGGGTTTTTGGTGATTCGCTCGCGCTTACTTCAGATACTGACCGGAACGCAGCGCTTCAATACGCTTGTCCAACGGCGGGTGCGACATAAACAGCTCGCTGAAGGTCTTGGATTTGCCGTTGATGCAGAACGCCATCATGCTGCCCGCTTCCTGCGGTTCGTAGCTGGTTTTCAGACGCTGCAGCGCGGCAATCATCTTCTCACGCCCCACCAGCTTGGCAGAACCGGCATCCGCATGGAACTCACGGTGACGCGAGAACCACATGGTGATGATGCTCGCCAGAATGCCGAACACCAGCTCCAGCACCATGGAAACCGCAAAGTAGATCATCGGGTTGCCGTTACCTTCCCCTTCACCTTCGCCGTCACGGTTGCCCAGGAAGCCGGCGGCCACCTGCGCCAGCAGGCGCGAGATAAAGATAACGAAGGTGTTCACCACCCCCTGAATCAGGGTCATGGTCACCATATCGCCGTTGGCGACGTGGCTGATTTCGTGGGCGATAACCGCTTCCGCTTCATCGCGGCTCATGCTTTGCAGCAAACCGGTACTGACCGCCACCAGCGATGCGTCACGGCGCGCGCCGGTAGCGAAGGCGTTGATATCCGGCGCGTGGTAAATCGCCACCTGCGGCATAGCAATGCCCGCCTGCTGGGACTGGCGGCGCACGGTTTCCAGCAGCCAGTTTTCGGTTTCATTACGCGGCTGTTCAATCACTTCCCCGCCAACGGAGCGCAGCGCCATCCATTTGGACATCAGCAGAGAGACAAACGCACCGCCGAAACCAAACAGACCGGCCATAATCATCAGGCCCTGAACGCTACTGGATTGAATTCCTGTCAGGCTGAGCACCAGCCCGAAAACCAACATCACCGCCAGGTTGGTGAGCAGGAACAGAGCTATACGCATCATAAAATGTTTACTTCCTCATAAAATGTTAACAAGACGCTGCTGTAGATACCTTTAGCAAGTATGGGCATCCGACACAGTTTCAAGCCAGAATCGCCATTAACCCACTAAAAATACGAATCTTTACAAAAACGGCGTTTCCCGCCGGATTTACGAATTGTAAACGATTGTTGCGAAGACCGGGGAGATTTTAGGGTATTGTCACGGCGACTGCCGGTTTTTCATGCAGGAACGCAACTGTTGCCGCTTGATACCAAGGCGGTATAACGTGATAAGGTGAAGGCGGACGGCAGGTTACCTGAATCATGCGCCGTTTCGTGAAGTATTCTCACGGGAAGATGTTAAATAACAGCAGGAAATGCCCAACAATAATGATGGCGGCGCAGGTTAAACGAAAGAGGCGCATATTGCTTCACTCACCCTGGAAGATACGTCGATATTTACAGCTCACCGATAAGAAAACAACTGGAAAAAGTCTGATAAGACCCACCATCATAATGGATTGAAAGAGTATATTTATGACGTTTAACAAAGGATTTATACGGCTAGCGGGTGTGATATCCATCGTCTCCGTTGTCAGCGGTTTCACCCGCTGGCCTGACGTGATGTTTATCTCCAGCTGCGCGATGATTGCGATCTGGCTCCATGCCGAATGGGACTGGCGCCGGAAGGATAAACCCTGATCGCCCGTGCGCAGCGGGTCCTGTGGTATTGGCTTCTCCGGCACAAGACGAACGTCGTTTGTGTTCGCCAAGCGCGCCGCTGGCGGGCAGGCTTTAACTGGTCGACGGCTCACCTTGCAGCGTCTGTAAGCGCCGATCGTTCTCTGAAGCCTGACAGAGATCCGACTGCAGCTTAAAAGCGCTGCTGCGTCGATCCATCCCCGTTGTCAGATAGGCGCAATAGTCCGTTTTATAACGCTCCCAAGAGGTCTGTGCGGTTTCAAAAGCGGCGCTATATTCGGCATCGCCAAGGTTCGCCAAATCCTTCCTTATCTCCGCCAGTCGCACATCGAGCCTCTGCGCCGAACGTGCAGATAAACGCGTAACGCACGTCAGCAACGCCGGATAGTTATTATCAATATTTATCGCCTTGCACGCCGCTGGAACTCTGGACATCAACCCTTCAACGTCTGAAGCGGTCTGTGCTGCGGAAAAAATGGCGCGCAGGCCAAAACGATAATGCCGTATCTGTTCATTCTTCCTCCCGTGAGCGCCCCTGCGAGGAGGCCAGGCATTCCTGCCCTATACCGTCAGGCAATTTAACCGATAACCGTTAGCCTGTCTGCGCTCCCGCTCACCGGCTGCTGTTTCAAACACGCCCATAAAAAAACGCACCCTGAGGTGCGTTTTTCACGTTTATCGACCGGAGGCCGTTATTTGTCGGCGGCGGGCTGCTGCGCCGGCTGCCCCTGCTCCAGATGGGCCAGATCCAGCGCGATATGCACGCTTTCATCCAGATACGGATCCGGTTCCTTGTAGTCTTTCGGCAGGTTGTCGAGCGACTTCAGCGGCTTTTTACCGGCGCGCTGCAGGCGTTCGTTAATCCGCTTCAGGCGCGTGGCATCATCGTCGTGGTTCTCTTTCTCGCGCTGGGCCAGATTGAGCGAGACAATGTTGCGCTTGTCTTTCAGCGCCTTGTAGTGAGCGATATCCTGCGCAATGTACTGGAACTCCGGATCCTTGGCGATGCGCTGCTCGTGGTCCTTCAGCAGTTGCGGTTCAAACGGTTTCAGATCGCCAACCCGGCTGTAGGTGGCAGCGTTAATGCTGTCCCACGGCATCGCATTGTCTTCGAAGCTTTCACCGGTTTCCGCCGGATCGACGCCGGTCGGCATCAGGATATCCGGCGTCACGCCCTTACGCTGGGTGCTGCCGCCGTTGACCCGGTAGAATTTCTGGATGGTGTACTGCACCGATCCCAGCGCCGGCCACTCAGGGCGCAGCATCTGATCGTAGATACGGCTCAGCGAACGGTATTGCTGCACGGTGCCTTTACCGAAGGTCGGCTCGCCGACGATCAGCGCACGGCCGTAGTCCTGCATCGCCGCAGCGAAGATTTCCGACGCCGAGGCGCTGAAACGGTCAACCATCACCACCAGCGGCCCTTTGTAATAGGTCACGCCGTCGGTATCCGCATCTTCACGGATTTTGCCGTTGTTATCACGCACCTGCACCACCGGGCCGCTCGGGATAAACAGGCCGGACAGCGACACCGCCTCGGTCAGCGCGCCGCCGCCGTTGGTGCGCAGGTCGATAACCACGCTCTTGACGTGCTGTTTGGCCATCTTCTGCAGCTGCACCTTGACGTCATCGGTCAGGCCGACGTAGAAGCCGGGAATGTCCAGCACCGCGACTTTCTCTTTGCCGACGGTCTTGATGGTCATTTTCACCGCACGGTCTTCCAGGCGGATGCGTTCACGCGTCAGGGTCACCACGCGGGTTTTGCTGCCCTTGCCGGCCGGCAGAATTTCCAGCCGCACCTTGCTGCCCTTCGGCCCCTTGATCAGGGAAACCACATCGTCCAGGCGCCAGCCGATCACATCGACAATCGGCTTACCGGTCTGGCCGACGCCGACGATGCGGTCGCCGACGGTAATCGACTTGCTTTTCGCCGCCGGGCCGCCCGGCACCATCGAGTTGATCAGGGTGTAATCGTCGTCCATCTGCAGTACCGCGCCGATGCCTTCCAGCGACAGGCTCATTTCAGTGTTGAACTGCTCGGTATTACGCGGCGAGAGGTAGTTGGTATGCGGGTCGATTTCATGCGCAAAGGCATTCATCGCCAGCTGGAACACGTCTTCGCTGTTGCTCTGCGTCAGCCGCTTGATCGCGAACTGATAGCGCTTGGTCAGCGTTTCACGAATTTCCTTATCATTTTTGCCGGCCAGTTTCAGGCTCAGCTCATCGTACTTGACCTTGGCGTCCCACAGGCGGTCAAGTTCGGCGGTATCTTTCGGCCACGGCGCTTTGCTGCGGTCAACGTCGATCGTATCGTTGCCGGTGAAGTTCATCGGTTTGTTCAGCAACGACAGCGCGTAGGTGTAACGCTCGAAGCGGCGTTTCTGCGCCAGGTTGAACAACGCGTATGGCGTGGTCAGCTTGCCGGTCTTCAGCTCTTCGCCGAAGGCGGTGCGCTTATCGGCAAACTGCGCGACATCGGAGGCCAGCAGAACGTTGTGGTTGTAGTCGAGCATGTTCAGGTAGCGATCGAAGATCTTGCCTGAAAACGCCGCGTCCAACGCGAACTGACGATAATGAGAGCGAGTGAAGCGCGCCGTAACGCGCTCACTCACCGTAGCATGCTGCGGTTCCTGATGCAGCTGCGGCAGTTGGTCGATGCGGATGTTGGCGGTATCCGCACCGTAACTGACGCCAGCCCACATCAAGGCAGCGACTGCCGTTAATCTGACAAATTTGTTCATGCCTTAGTTGGCCTCCGTATCAGAACTGCAAGTGTTCTGCGCGCACAATCATCGCCAGACCGGAAGAGAGCTGTACACGTACGCCATCTTTAGCGATTTCGAGTACGGTAGCATCCATCGCGCTCTTGCCTGCTCTGACCTTGATTTCCTGGCCGATCTGCAGTGCGGAGATATCCGTGACGGGTACATGACGCTGCTGACTTTCTTCTTTGGCAGCGCGAGGCTTGCGGGCCTGCTGAGGACGCGGCTTGCGGTTTTCCGGCGCAGCGCCTTCACGACGTGCGGCCGGTTTTTTGCCGGCGGGACGCGGACGGCGCGGCGCAGCGGCATCGCCGGCGGCCTCACGCTTCTTGGCATTCTGTTCGGCACGCTGGGCCTGAACGCGCGCTTTCGCTTCTTCAAGCTGCTGACGCGCATGGTCAACGTGCTGCTGCTCCAGCTCGCCGCACGGGTTGCCGTCCAGGTCAACGCGCTGCGCGCCGACTTTAACGCCGTACAGATAACGCCAGCTGGAGGTATACAAGCGCAGTGCAGAACGCAGTTGCGTTTTGCTCAGGTTTTCTTCCCCCTGTACGCGCTCCACCAGATCCTGAAAAATACCGATTTTGAGCGGACGTGCTTCGCCCTCGGCGCTAAAGCAGAGCGGAAAACGCTCGGCAAGAAAAGCAATAACTTCTTTACTAGAGTTCAACTTAGGTTGATTTTCCATGAAATTTCCTGATTACAACGGTGTTGCCAACAAGCCGCAGGCATGAACAGGCGTCATTATAATGACGCCATCGCTAAATGCCACGTTAACCGTAGATCAACTTGCCGCTACAGTGACGTATTTCGCACAATCGCACTGTTCCAACTGTGCGCAAAGCCCCGCCACCACTGCTTTCAGGCCTGCTTCGTCCTGTTCGTCGAAGCGTTGATAAACTGTGCTGTCGATATCGAGAACGCCGATAACCTGACCGCCGACTTCCAGCGGCAGCACGATTTCAGCGTTGCTGGCGGCGTCACAGGCGATGTGTCCGGGGAACGCATGCACGTCGCCGACGCGCTGCACGGCGTTTTCCGACACCGCGGTGCCGCATACGCCCTTACCTACGGGGATCCGCACGCAGGCGATTTTGCCCTGGAACGGCCCCAGCACCAGCTGCTGACCGTCCATCAGGTAGAAACCGGCCCAGTTCACCGACTCCAGGCGTTCGTTGATCAACGCGCTGGCGTTGGAGAGCGCGGCGATAAAGTTGGTTTCACCATCCAGCAACGCACAGAGATCGCGTTTGAATTCCGCGTAGAATTGTTCTTTTGTCATGTCATAACCATTAAAACGCTGTAGATAACTTTAAGCCCGGGGCTTAACCCCTATAAAATAAGCATTAAATGCGTATAGTCACAAGGTTAATCATCTGTTACTTCACAAAACCCCGTCCGGCAGGGTATGTTTGCCTCGCATAAACCGCGCTTTGCCGCGCTTTTTTATCCCCCGGGCGAAGACAGGGTAATTTTCCAGCTACGCTAAGTAAACCGGCGGGCTTCAGAGCTATTGTTAACGATGAAAATACAGGCAATCACCGCCCCCCTTTCCAAGGCGCGCTACCAGCGCTGTTGCGAATGCGATCTGCTGTTCAGGCTGCCGGCGCTGAACGGCAGTCAGGCGGCCTATTGCCCGCGCTGCAACGCCAAGGTGGTCAACGGGCGCGACTGGTCGATGGCGCGGCTGACGGCCATGGCGGTCACCATGCTGCTGCTGATGCCGTTCGCCTTTGCCGAACCGCTGATCAATATCCGCCTGCTCGGCACCGCGATTCACGCCAGCCTGCTGGAGGGCATCTGGCAGATGAGCCGCCAGGGCGACCCCATTACCGCCAGCATGGTGGCGTTCTGCACCATCGGCGCGCCGTTGACGCTGTCGCTGTCGCTGTTGTACCTGCGCATCGGCCACCGGCTGGGGATGAACCTGCGCCCGGTGCTGCTGATGCTGGAGCGGTTAAAAGAGTGGGTGATGCTGGATATTTATCTGATCGGCATGGCGGTGGCGGCGATTAAAGTCAAAGAGTACGCCGATATCGAAGCCGGCAACGCGCTGCTGGCCTACCTGGCGCTGACGCTGCTCAGCATCCTGACGCTGATTCATATGAATCTGGAGCAGCTGTGGGAGCGTTACTACCCGCAGCAGCAGCCGGAAGGCGCGCCGAGCGCGCTGCACGTCTGCCTCTCCTGCCATTTCACCGGCTATCCGGATACGCGCGGCCGCTGTCCGCGCTGCCATATTCCGATGTGCCGCCGCCAGCCCTACAGCCTGCAGAAGACCTGGGCGGCGCTGATCGCCGCGATGATCCTGCTGCTGCCGGCCAACCTGCTGCCGATCTCCATTATTTACGCCAACGGCGCGCGCATGGAAGACACCATCTTCTCCGGCGTGGTGTCGCTGGCCACCTCCGGCAATATGCCCATCGCCGCGATCGTGTTTATCGCCAGCGTGCTGGTGCCGTTTACCAAGGTGATTGTGCTGATTACGCTGCTGTTCAGCGTACACTTCAAAACCTGCCACAGCCTGAAGACCCGTATTCGCCTGCTGCGGCTGGTGAGGTGGATCGGCCGCTGGTCGATGCTCGATCTGTTTGTTATCGCGTTGATGATGTCGCTGGTCAACCGCGAGCAATTATTGTCATTTACTATGGGACCGGCAGCCTTTTACTTTGGCTCTGCGGTTATTTTAACTATTCTTGCCGTTGAGTGGCTGGATAGCCGACTGATTTGGGATGCACATGCAACAGGAAACGCCGAATACGCCGACTGAAGCGCGGGTTAAAAACAAACGCCGCATTTCACCCTTTTGGTTACTGCCGTTTATCGCTCTGCTGATCGCCGGCTGGCTGGTGTACAACAATTTTCAGGAGCGCGGCACCACCATCACCATCGATTTCCAATCGGCGGCGGGCATCGTCGCCGGCCGTACGCCGGTGCGTTATCAGGGGGTGGACGTCGGCACCGTCCAGTCAATCCGCCTGAGCGAAGATCTGGGCAAAATCGTGGTTGAGGCCAGCATCAAAAGCGAGCTGGAGGACTCCCTGCGCGACGGCACCCAGTTCTGGCTGGTGACGCCGAAAGCCTCGCTGGCCGGCGTTTCCGGGCTGGATGCGCTGGTCGGCGGCAACTATATCGGCATGATGCCGGGCAGCGGCAAGGCGCAGACCCACTTCTCGGCGCTTGATACGCAGCCCAAATACCGTCTCAACACCGGCGAACTGATGATTCACCTGCATGCGGAAGATCTCGGTTCACTGAACACCGGCTCGCTGGTGTACTACCGCAAGATCCCGGCCGGCAAGGTGTATGACTACACCATCGCCGACGGCAACAAAGGCGTCACCATCGATGTGCTGATCGACCGCCGCTTCGCCAACCTGGTGAAAACCGACAGCCGCTTCTGGAACGTCTCCGGCTTTAAGGGCGACTTCAACCTGTCGGGCGCGTCGGTGCAGATGGAGAGCCTGGCGGCGCTGGTCAACGGCGCCATCGCCTTCGACTCGCCGGAAAAAGGTCAGCAGGCCAAGGCCGACCAGAGTTATCAGCTGTACCCCGATCTGGCCCGCAGCCAGCGCGGCGTCAGCATCACGCTGGATCTGCCTAGCGGCAGCAACCTGAGCGCCAACCATACGCCGCTGATCTATCAGGGGCTGCAGGTCGGCACCCTGACCAAGCTGACGCTGCAGCCGGACAATAAGGTGACCGGCGAGCTGACCATCGACCCGTCGGTGGTGGATCTGATGCGCAGCGGCACGCGTATCGCCATGCGCAGCCCGAAAATCAGCCTTAACGACGCCAAACTCAGCCAGCTGCTGACCGGCAATACGCTGGAGCTGATCCCGGGCGACGGCGAGCCGCAGCACCACTTCAACGTGCTCGACAGCAGCGAAACGCTGCTGCAGCAGCCGGGCGTGCTGACCCTGTCGCTGCAGGCGCCGCAAAGTTACGGCATCGACGTCGGCCAGCCGGTGATTATCCACGGCATCAAGGTCGGCCAGGTGCTGAGCCGCAGCCTGACCAACAGCGGCGTCACTTTCCGCGTCGCCGTCGACGCGCAGTACCGCGCGCTGGTGCATAAGGACAGCAAGTTTGTGGTCAACAGCCGGCTGGACGTGAAGCTGGGGCTGGACGGGATGGAAGTGGTCGGCGCCAGCGCGCAGGAGTGGCTGGACGGCGGCATCCGCATTATGCCCGGCAGCCAGGGCGCGCCGGCGGCGCAGTACCCGCTGTACGCCAACAACGACCGGGCCAAGGCCGGCATCACCGGCAACACGCCGACGCCGACCCTGACGCTCACCGCCTCCAGCCTGCCGGACGTGCAAACCGGCTCGGTGGTGCTGTACCGCAAATTCCAGGTCGGCGAAATTCTTGATATCCGCCCGAAGGCCAATGCGTTTGAGGTCGATGTGTATATCGACCCGCAGTACCGCAAGCTGCTGGGCAAACAGACCATTTTCTGGGCCGAAGGCGGCGCCAAAGTCCAGCTGAACGGCAGCGGCCTGACGGTGCAGGCGTCACCGCTGAACCGGGCGCTGAAAGGCGCTATCAGCTTCGATAATCTGCAGGGCGTGGCGCCGGGCAAAGGCGACAAGCGAGTGCTGTACAGCAACGAAACCGCCGCCCGCGCGGTCGGCAGCCAGATCACCCTGCGCACCTACAACGCCAGCAAACTGGCCGCCGGCATGCCGATCCGCTATCTGGGCATTGATATCGGCCAGGTGGAGTCGATGCAGCTGTCGCCTGACCGCACCCAGGTGCTGGCGAAAGCCGTCCTGTATCCGGAATACGTGGAGAACTTCGCCCGCTTCGGCACCCGCTTCTCCATCGTGTCGCCGGAAATTTCCGCCGCCGGGGTCAATAACCTCGATACCCTGCTGCAGCCGTACATCAACGTCGAACCGGGCCGCAGCAGCCGCCCGCTGCGCAGCTTTGAACTGCAGGAAGCCAGCATTACCGATTCACGCTATCAGGACGGGCTGAGCGTGGTGCTCGACGCCGCCGAAACCGGCTCGCTGCAGATCGGCACGCCGGTGCTGTTCCGCGGCGTGGAAGTCGGCACCGTCACCGGGTTCTACCTGGGCGCGATGTCCGACCGGGTGCATGTCGCCCTGCGCGTCAGCAAGAAATATCAGCATCTGGTGCGCAACAACAGCGTGTTCTGGCTGGCCTCCGGCTATAACCTGCAGTTCGGCCTGACCGGCGGCGTCATCAAAAGCGGCACCTTCCAGCAGTTTATCCGCGGCGGCATCGCCTTCGCTACGCCGCCGACCATCCCGCTGGCGCCGAAAGCCGCCGCCGGCAAGCACTTTATGCTGAACGCGGAAGAGCCGAAGGGCTGGCAAGAATGGGGGACCGCCATTCCACGCGATTAATCCTGTCTCACGCGTTTAACCATAACGGGGCCTGAACTATCAGGCCCCGCTTTTTTAGCGCGCTGTGCTACAATTCCTCCTTCCTTCTTATTTTCTCGCAAGAGTTTTCTGTGGTTAAACCTGCTTCCGTAGTTCTGCCGCCGGCGTTTCTCGACGCCACGCGCGCCATCATGCCCGCCGAATTGTCAATGGACGACTTTATCGCCGCCTGTCAACGCCCGTTACGCCGCAGTCTGCGCGTCAATACGCTGAAAATCAGCGTCGCCGATTTTCTGGCGCGGGTAAAAGAGTACGACTGGCAGTTGGAGCCTATCCCCTGGTGCGCCGAGGGCTTCTGGATCGCCCGTGACGATGAAAGCCTGCGGCTGGGCAGCGCGGCCGAACACCTCAGCGGCCTGTTTTATATCCAGGAAGCCAGCTCGATGTTGCCGGTCAGCGCGCTGTTTGCCGGCGATGATGCGCCGACGCGGGTGCTGGACGTCGCCGCCGCGCCGGGCTCAAAAACCACCCAAATCGCCGCGCTGATGCATAATCAGGGCGGCATCGTCGCCAATGAATACGCCGCCAGCCGGGTTAAAGTGCTGCATGCCAATATCAGCCGCTGCGGAGTCAGCAACTGCGCGCTGACCCATTTTGACGGCCGGGTATTCGGCGCTGCGCTGCCGGAAGCCTTTGACGCCATCCTGCTGGACGCCCCCTGCTCCGGCGAAGGCGTGGTGCGCAAAGATCCCGATGCCATGAGCAACTGGTCGCCGGAGAGCGTCACCAGCATCGCCGACACGCAGCGCGAGTTGATCGACAGTGCTTTCCACGCGTTAGCGCCGGGCGGCGTGCTGGTCTACTCCACCTGCACCCTGAATGAACAGGAGAACCAGGCGGTGATCCGCAGCCTGCTGGCCAGCTACGGCGATGCGGTCAGCATCGAGCCGCTGGGCGAACTGTTCCCCGATGCGCAACGGGCGCTGACGGCGGAAGGTTTTCTGCACGTGTTCCCGCAAATCTACGACAGCGAAGGCTTTTTCGTCGCCCGCCTGCGCAAACACCGTTCGGTGCCGCCGCTGGCCAAACCGAGCTATAAGGTGGGCAAGTTCCCCTTTACGCCGATGTCGCGCAAAGACGGCGCGCTGGTGCGTCAGGCCGCCAATGCCGCCGGCTTGAGCTGGGATGACGCCGCCCACGCCCTGTGGACGCGCGACAAAGAGATCTGGCTGTTTCCGACCGCGCTGGAAGCGCTGATCGGCAAAGTGCGCTTTTCACGCATCGGTGTGAAACTGGCCGAGCGCTTCCCCAAAGGCTATCGCTGGCAGCATGAGGCGGCGATCGCGCTGGCGGACGGCCAGGGGCCGCAGGCGTTCGAACTGGATGCCGCGCTGGCGCAGGAGTGGTATCACGGCCGCGATCTGTACCCGGCGGAGCCGCCGCAGGGTGAAGAGTGCATCGTCACCTACCAGCAGCAGCCGCTGGGCATCGCCAAACGCATCGGCAGCCGGATTAAAAACAATCTGCCGCGTGAACTGGTGCGCGATGGCGCGCTCGACTTCCACCAATAGTTCCCTTCCCCAAACCGATGGCGGCCAGCCCGCCGCCATCGCTGCACGCGCGCGGATAAAATTTTTCGGTGACATTTTGTGCAGCCTTGTCTATGCTCATTGATGACGGGCCAACTGGTCGTACCTCCTGCATCTGGCTGAAAAGGAGCATTCATGAGCGTATCCGTAGTGAAAATTGGTAGTTTTGAGGTCGATGACGCCATCCATTCCGCCGCCGAACAGGCGGAAAGCGATGGCCTGCTGACCATTCCGTGCAAGTCGGACCCGGATTTGTGCATGCAACTGGATGGCTGGGACGAACACACCAGCATTCCCGCCACCCTGAACGGTAAACAGCTGTTGCTGTATAAGCAGCATTATGACCGTCAGCAGGACGCCTGGATTATGCGTATCGGCTGAACGGCGGTGCGGTAAGGAAAGTTAAAAACGCGCTGCACGATAAACGCAGCGCGTTTTTTATTTCACCGTGATGGCGCGCCCGGCAAAGAAGCGGCTAAACGTCTCGGGTGACATTGTCACGTCCTCCTGCGTCGCCGGACGATCGCCGGACGGGTTATGGAATTGCAGCTGCCCCGCCGGCGCCGCGGTGATCAGCACCAGGTGCCCGCCGCGCTGCGGCGGCGTCTGCAACGGCTGACGAATGGAAGGATGCACCGACGCGATGATATAGCGCCATTCGGCCAGCAGCGCCGGCAGCTGCTCGGCCGTAATATCGACCTGCACCGCCGCCTGCAGCGCAAACTGTTCGCCCACGTAACGGACAAAAGGCGCGTAAATCAGCCCCTTGATCCCGCCGTCATCCTGCCGCACATAGGCGCCGTAAGGCAGACTGCGGCGCGCCAGCGCCAGCAGTGATGGCGCGCTGCCGTCGCGGTGGCGCAGAATCATGCGCAAACAGGCCATGCCGCACACGTGGTTGGCCCACTCCAGGTATTCCGCCTGCGTCAACGCGCCGCTGGCCGCCCAGTTCGGGTCATCCGCCAATACGGCGCGGCCGGCGATCAGATCGGCCGCCAGCTCCGGCGTGGCCCACTGGCAGCAATAGGGCACCGCTCGCATCGGCCTAAAACGCCTCTACCACGGCAAAATGCATCAGGATCAGCGTCATATCCGGCGTAAACAGATCGTATGCCTCAAAGAAGCGCCGGTGTTCGCGGCGCCAATAGGCCAGCGTACGGTCGCCTTCCCCTTCAGCAAAGGCATGCGCCTCGTCCACCTGATCGTAGCTGCGCACGTCGACCGAGGTCAGCCTGATCGCGCAGGCCGGCTCTCCCCGCCCGTCCACCACCACAAAGATATCGCCGGCCTGAGGAATGCCGTCTTCATCCAGATTGGAGCAGGTGGCGGTTTTAGTGCCATTGAGAATAAGCTGCACCAGCTCATCCGCCAGCGCTTCGTTATCGCCGAACGCCCAGCGCTCCGCATGTTCATACTGTGCCGGTATTGTCTTGGCCATGGTTATCTGCCTGTCAGAAAAGAAGTTAATACGGCGAGCATACTACAAAGCCGCCGGAGCGTCGCCGCTTCCCACCCGCGCCGCCGACCAATCTTTACCTGATATTTACCGAACGCCTCTGTGACTGCCGACTGATGACAGGCATACTGGGGCCTCATTCACGGCCGGCGAATAGCCTAGGCGAGCAGTACCATGAAAGAGTATGACAAAGATCCCGACGATACCTTCAGCGACCTGTTGCAGGCCGTCACGCTGGTTGTACTGGTAGTGGCCGGGCTGGGCATCGGTCTTCTCAGCGTCTGAACTCCGGGAGGCGCCATTGGTCACCAAACGTATGCGCGCCAAGCATGGGAAAGTCCTGCTGGTGCTATTAGGCATCTGTCTGGCCCTGCTGCTGCTGCGCTGGGCGGCGATCGCCTTCGGCTAAGCGGCCGGCAGGCCGGCCGCCTGGTTACTTAGCGCCGTGCAGCGGACGTTCCGGCCGCCGGCTCCAGCAGTTCACGTAAATAGGCCACCCGCGCCTCTCCCTGCGGCAGCCACCAGCGGCAAATCGGATGCCGAACTTCCGCCGCGTTTGATGCGCGGTAATACTCCATCAGTTGGTCCACCAGACTCATCATTTCACCCTCCGCGGTTTGACCCTTTAAGTATTAAGCGGTGAAAGCAGAAGAAATACGGATGGCCTGTTTTTTATACTTCCGGTTTTACGCTTGCCCGCGTGCAGCACTGGCGTCGTCGTCGGTCAACTGCTACATTGAGCAAAAAATCACCGACCGAGGTAAGCGATGAAGTTCTCGGAGCAGGAGATAAAACCCGTTTGGGACGAAGTCGCCCGCCTGATTGGCGACGGCGTGATGCAGCTGCGCCACCGCGGCGAAGCGCTGTCGGTGGAAAGCCTGGCCCAACAGCTGGCGCGCCAGTCGGCGGACAGTCAGGACATTGAGCAGCGTATTCTGTTGGGAGCGGCAATCAATATGCTCAAAGAGGGGAAATGAATCGCCAACCGTATGGCTGGCGACTCGGCAGACGCCCAAGGTATGCAAGCCCAGACGCCTGATAAAAATTATCTCACGAACAATCTGAAAATTTAATCAGAATTATCGGCATTAAGCAGAAAAGCTGATTTTTTTCCTGATTTTACCTCAGCGTGTCAGCCAGCCCAGCAGCAGCGTCGCGCCAATGACCGTTGACGCCCCGCCGATGCGCGTAGCGATCTGCGCAAACGGCATCAGCCCCATGCGGTTCGACGCTGACAAAATCGCCACGTCGCCGGTGCCGCCCAGCCCGCTATGGCAACAGGTGACGATCGCCGCCTCCACCGGAAACATCTTCAGCCGCGGCGCAATCAGGAAGCTCACCAACCCCATCGACAGCACCACCGAGCCGCAGACGACGACGTAGCCGACGGAGAACACCGCCACCACGTTCTCCAGCGGCACGTACAGCATGCCCAGGCCGATCATCAGCGGCCACACCAGCGCGGCGGAAACAAATTTATAAAAACTGTGCGCGCCATTCTCCATGCTGGCGGGAATAATGCGGCAGTATTTGCACAATACCGCAAACAGGATCATCAGCACCGGGCCGGGAATATGCACCAGATGCTCAAACAGCCCGCCGACGATAAAAAAGGCGCAAATCACCAGCAGCCCGCCGCCCATCCAGTGAAAATTCACCGCGCCGCCGCCCTCCTGGCGCGTAAACAGCGCGTTGTCCTGCGCAGAGCGAATCAGCATCCCGTCGCCGCTCAGCGTACGGCGTTGCATGCCGATGCGCGCCAGCACCCCGGCGCTGACGATGGCGAAAATGTTCCCCAGCACCGCCGCCGGCGCCAGCTGCGCCACGTACAGATCCGGCGTGCCGCCCAGAATCGCCGAGTAGGCCAGCGACAGCGGTAAAATCCCCTCACCGATACCGCCGCCGATAATCGGCACGATAATAAAGAAGAAGGTGTGATAGACGCCGTAGCCGAACAGCTGCCCCACCAGCAGGCCGGTCGCCACCGCGCTCAGCGTCCCTGCCAGCAGCGGCACAAACATGCGAATCATCCCCTGGATCAGGATCACCCGGTTCATGCCGAGGATACTGCCGACCACCAGGCTGGCGATCACGAAGTACAGCAGGTTGGCCTCTTTCATCAGCAGATTAACCGTCGCCAGCACATTGGGCTGAAAGGCATTAAAATAGACCAGCACCGACGGCACCATCAGGCATAAAATCGCCGGCCCGCCAATTTCCCGCAATAGCGGAATAGACTTTCCCAAATGCGCCAGTGCAAAACCCAGCGTCATGATCACCGCCAGGCCTCCGATCATATTTTTCGGTAAAAAGTTGGCATAGGCCGAAATGGCAACGATGGCGCAAATAGTGATAAACAGCGCGATCGGCACCGCTCCGATATCCATTCTGCGTATTTTTTGTATTATTCCGGAAGAATCTGATGGTGACGTTTGTCGTTGGTAACCGAGTTGTGCATTTATCTGTTTCATTATTCACCCTGTCCGCAAGTGTCTGATAAACCACGGGCGCACTCCGCCCGCAGGAAAATAATTAATAATTAAAAACATGAGATTACCGCCCGGAACAGCGCGAGGCTCCGGGTTATTGGAGGCAGATAAAACAGTAGACAAGGCCGAAGATATGATAAAAAATAAAAAAGCAGAACAAAATTAACCCGGCTTAATTAAATAGTGTGACACCCCGCTAAGGTTGGCTTTAATTAATTATCGTCAGCATTTTGTAATTAAATTAATCGGGATAATTTTTGCCGTCATGCTATAGGCAACGGCAAACATCTGCGGACTTGCAGAAATAAGAACCGGAAATAGCCCGGCTGAATCCGGTCAGCAAAATAAAACGTCCGCTGTCGTTACGCGCGCAGCCGGACACACTATCACAATACCCCAGGCAGTTGACCCGGCGGTTTACACAACGTCGGCGTCGCACCGAAAGGTATGATAAGGACGTAGACTATGTCTTCAACCGCTGTAACCCCGCAAACCCTTGCCCGCTACGGTATCCATCAGGCCAGCGATATCGTTTACAACCCTGACTATGACCTGCTGTTTAACGAAGAAACCCGCGCCGACCTGCCGCCGCTGGAGCGCGGCACCCTGACCAACCTCGGTGCGGTCGCCGTCGATACCGGCGAGTTTACCGGCCGTTCGCCGAAGGATAAGTATATTGTGCGTGACGACGTCACGCGCGACACCGTCTGGTGGTCAGACAGCGGCACCGGCAAAAACGACAACCAGCCGATGTCGCCGGCGGTCTGGCAGCAGTTGAAAACCCGCGTGGGCGATCAGCTGTCCGGCAAGCGTCTGTTTGTGATTGACGCCTTCTGCGGCGCCAACGCCGACACGCGCCTCAAGGTGCGCTTTATCACCGAGGTCGCCTGGCAGGCGCACTTCGTGAAAAACATGTTTATCCGCCCGAACGATGCCGAGCTGGCGGACTTTGAGCCGGACTTCGTGGTGCTGAACGGCGCCAAATGCACCAATCCGGACTGGCGGCAGCAGGGGCTGCACTCGGAAAACTTCGTCGCCTTCAACCTGACGGAGCGCATGCAGCTGATCGGCGGCACCTGGTACGGCGGCGAAATGAAAAAGGGTATGTTCTCCATCATGAACTACCTGCTGCCGCTGAAGGGTATTGCCTCCATGCACTGCTCGGCCAACGTCGGCGAACAGGGCGACGTGGCGGTCTTCTTCGGCCTGTCCGGCACCGGCAAAACCACGCTGTCCACCGACCCGAAACGCCAGCTGATCGGCGATGACGAACACGGCTGGGACGACGACGGCGTGTTCAACTTCGAAGGCGGCTGCTACGCCAAGACCATCAAGCTGTCGCCGCAGGCCGAGCCGGAAATTTATCAGGCCATTCGCCGCGACGCGCTGCTGGAAAACGTCACGGTGCGCGCCGACGGCAGCATTGATTTCGACGACGGCGCCAAAACCGAGAACACCCGCGTCTCCTACCCGATTTACCATATCGACAACATCGTCACGCCGGT
This sequence comes from Serratia rubidaea, assembly GCF_016026735.1. Lineage (NCBI taxonomy): Bacteria > Pseudomonadati > Pseudomonadota > Gammaproteobacteria > Enterobacterales > Yersiniaceae > Serratia > Serratia rubidaea. The sequence continues at coordinate 3,564,615 of NZ_CP065640.1, read as the reverse complement.
ATCCAAGGCCGGCCACGCGCAAAAAATCATCTTCCTGACCGCCGACGCCTTCGGCGTGCTGCCGCCGGTATCACGCCTGACGCCGGAGCAGACGCAGTATCACTTCCTGTCCGGCTTCACCGCCAAACTGGCGGGCACCGAACGCGGCATCACCGAACCGACGCCGACCTTCTCCGCCTGCTTCGGCGCCGCCTTCCTGACGCTGCACCCGACGCAGTACGCCGAAGTGCTGGTGAAACGCATGCAGGCCGCCGGCGCGCAGGCCTATCTGGTGAATACCGGCTGGAACGGCAGCGGCAAGCGTATCTCCATCAAGGATACGCGCGGCATTATTGACGCCATCCTCAACGGCGAGATTGAGCAGGCCGATACCTTCACCCTGCCGATCTTCGGCCTGGCGGTGCCGACCGCGCTGCCGGGCGTCGACCCGGCGATCCTCGACCCGCGCAAAACCTACGCCGACGCGTCATTGTGGCAGGAAAAAGCGCAGGATCTGGCGCAGCGCTTTATCGACAACTTCGCCAAATACACCGTCACCCCGGCGGGAGAACGCCTGCTGGCCGCCGGCCCGCAGCGCTAACGCCGCAGACCTCCACAGGGCGCAGCCACTGCGCCCTTTTTCATCCCCGCCCGCTAGATAAATAAATAAAACTCATACCTCGTTAATCATTTTCCGGCAGACAACCTGCGGCGCACTCCCTAACGTGGTTAACGAGGCGTCAGCAACAATCAACATAATTCATTGATACATATAAATTTAATGCTATAAACATTTAAAACACATCGGCTGACGCTCATCCAATACGTTTCCGGCCTGCGGCCAAAGTTTTAATCCGATCACATATTAATAAAAAAAACAGAGAGCGTACCCGATGAGCAACCACAACATTGTTGACGTCAAAGCCTGGATCGATTCGCGCCCCATCTCCGGCTATCAGTGGCTGGTATTAATCCTGTGCTTCATCATTATCATGTTCGACGGTTACGACGCCGCGGTCATGGGGTTTATCGCGCCGGCGCTGATCGAGGACTGGGGCATTTCACGGGGTGAAATGGGGCCGATCCTCGGCGCGGCGATGCTCGGCGTTGCCCTCGGCGCGTTAATCGCCGGCCCCTACTCCGACCGCTTCGGCCGCAAAAAGGTGCTGCTGCTGTCGATCCTCTGTTTCTCGCTGTTCAGCCTGCTCAGCACCTTTGCCCGCACCCCGTTGGAAATGGCGGTGCTGCGCTTTCTGACCGGCCTCGGGCTGGGGGCGGTGATGCCCAACTGCGTGACGCTGGTGTCCGAATATATGCCGGAGCGCCGCCGCAGCCTGATGATCACCCTGATGTACAGCGGCTTTAATATCGGTTCCGGCGCCGGCGGCTTTATCGCCGCCGGCATGCTGCCGAACCTGGGCTGGAAAGCGGTGCTGTTTCTCGGCGGCCTGCTGCCGCTGCTGATGCTGCCGCTGCTGATGTGGATCCTGCCGGAATCCACCCTGTATATGGTGGTGCGCAACCAGCATAAGGACAAAATCGCCCGTATCCTGCGGCGCGCCGGCGGCGTCTTCAGCGCCGGCACCACCTTTGTGTTAAAAACGCCGGTGATCGCCAAAAAAGCCCGGGTGCTGCAGTTGTTCAGTAACGGCTACGCCAAAGGCACGCTGGTGCTGTGGCTCACCTATTTTATGGGGCTGTTCGTGATTTATCTGCTCAACGGCTGGCTGCCGACCATCGTGCGCGGCGCCGGTTTTTCGCTGGAGCGCGCGGCGATTATCGCCGGTTTATTCCAGCTGGGCGGCACCATCGGCGGGCTGCTGGTGGGCAACCTGATGGACCGCTTCGTCGCCAAACGGGTGATCGCCCTGTTCTATCTGATGGGCATGTGCTGCCTGCTGGCGCAGGGCGTCTGGGGCTTCGGCCCGACGGCGCTGGCGGTGCTGGTGTTTATCAGCGGCGTCTGCATCAACGGCGCGCAGACCGGTCTGCAGGCATTCTCCCCGGCGTTCTACCCGACGGAAATGCGCGCCACCGGCGTCAGCTGGATGCACGGCATCGGCCGCAGCGGCGCGATTATCAGCTCGTCGCTCGGCGGCGTGCTGCTGGGGATGTTCCCCGGCGCCACCAGTATTTTTATTATCCTCGCCACCCCGGCTCTGCTGGCGGCGATTACCATTATCAATCATCAGCATGCGCGCCCGGCGGAAAGGATAAAAGGCATCGGCCTTAACGATCTGCCCGCACTGTCGCGCACGATGAATAACCGCTAAACACTTTCAGACAGAGGTATCAGGATGGCAACGATTATTGGCGGACTGGCCGTGTCCCACACCCCCACCATCGGCTTTGCGGTGGATCATAATAAACAGCAGGAGAGCGCCTGGGCGCCGATTTTCGACGGTTTCGCCCCGATGCAGCAGTGGCTGGCGGAGAAAAAGCCCGACGTACTGCTGTACGTGTTCAACGACCACGTCACCTCATTCTTCTTCGACCACTATTCGGCGTTTGCGCTGGGGATTGACGACAGCTACGCCGTCGCCGACGAAGGCGGCGGCCCGCGCGATCTGCCGCCCGTCGCCGGCCATGCGGCGCTGTCCCAGCATATCGGCGCCAGCCTGATGGCGGACGAATTCGACATGGCGTTCTTCCAGGATAAACCGCTGGACCACGGCCTGTTTTCACCGCTGTCCGCCCTGCTGCCGTGGCAGGACGGCGGCTGGCCGACCCGGGTGGTGCCGCTGCAGGTCGGCGTGCTGCAGTTCCCGATCCCGTCCGCCCGCCGCTGTTACAAGCTGGGCCAGGCGCTGCGGCGGGCGATCGAAAGCTTCCCGGAGGACCTGAAAGTGGCAGTGGTCGCCACCGGCGGCGTTTCGCATCAGGTGCACGGCGAACGCTGCGGCTTCAATAACCCGGAGTGGGACGCTCAGTTCGTCGATATGCTGGTGAACGACCCGCAGCGTCTGACCGACATCACCCTGGCGGAATACGCCACCCTCGGCGGCCTGGAGGGCGCGGAGGTGATTATGTGGCTGATTATGCGCGGCGCGCTCTCCGCCAACGTGGAAAAGCTGCATGAGGCCTATTACCTGCCCTCGATGACCGGCATCTCCACGCTGATTCTGGAAAACCGCGCGCGGGAAGCGCCGGTCGACGTACAGCAGCGCCAGCGCGATAAAATTAACCAACAGCTGGCCGGGGTGGAGAAACTGGCGGGCACCTACCCGTTCACCCATGCCCGCAGCCTGAAGGCGCTGCGCATCAACCGCTTCCTGCACCGGCTGATCCAACCGGACTGGCGCGCCCGCTTCCTGGAGCAGCAGCAGGCGCTGTTTGACCAGGCGGCGCTGAGCGACGAGGAGCAACGCATGCTGCGCGAACTCGACTGGCGGGCGATGATCCGCTACGGCGTCAGCTTCTTCCTGCTGGAGAAGCTCGGCGCGGTAGTCGGTAGCTCCAACCTGCATATCTACGCCGCCATGCGCGGCGAAACCCTGGAGGAGTTCCAGAAGACGCGCAACCAGCAGGTGCTGTACTCCGTAGCGGGGAAAAACGCATGACGACGCTATTTACCCAACCGAAAATCGACTGCCACCACCACCTGTTCGACCCGGCCAATTTCCCCTATGCGCCGGACAGCGCCTATAACCCGGCCGGCCATGAGCTGGCGACCCCGGCGCACTATCGCGCGGTGATGCGGGCCTATGGCATTCGCCATTCGCTGATTGTCGGCCCCACCTCGGGCTACAACACCGACAACCGCTGTCTGCTGGCGGCGCTGGCCGCCGGTGAAGGCCGCCACAAAGGCATCGCGGTGGTGCCGTTCGACAGCAGCAGCGAGACGCTGGCGCAGCTGCAGGCGCAGGGCGTGGTCGGCATCGCCCTCAACGTCGCCATGCTCGGCGTCGCGCCGTTTCTGCAGCTTGACCGGCTGATGGCCCAACTGGCGGAGCTGGGGCTGTACGCGCAAATTCAGGTGCAGGACGACCAGCTGCCGGCGCTGCTGCCGCTGCTGCAGCGCAGCCGCGCCAAACTGCTGTTTGACCATTGCGGCCGACCCGACGTCGACGCCGGGCTGACACAGCCGGCCTTTCAGGCGCTGCTGCGGCTGGCGGAGCGTGAACACGTCTATATGAAACTGTCCGGGCTGGCGAAGTTTTCCCGCCGGCACTACCCGTTCAGCGACGCGCAGCCCTACCTGCAGGCGCTGCTGAGCGCCTACGGTGCGGAGAAGTGCATGTGGGGATCGGACTGGCCGTTCCTGCGCGCCACCGAACGGATGGACATGGGCACGCTGCTGATGCTGTGCGAAAGCCTGTTCCCCGACGAACAGACGCGTCGGCGCATTCTGTGGCAGACGCCGCAGCGCCTGTTTGGCTTTGCTGATTAACGGAGAGATGATGAAAACCATTTACGTGCTCAACGGCCCCAACCTCAACCTGCTGGGCAGCCGTGAACCGGACACCTACGGCCGCGACACCCTGGCCACCATCGAAGCGCTGTGCCATCGGACGGCGGCGGAGCTGGATATCGGGATCGTATTTCTGCAGACCAACCATGAAGGGCAGATGATCGACTGGATCCAGGAGACGCGCGCCAAGGCGCAGGCGCTGGTGATCAACCCGGCGGCCTGGACGCACACCTCGGTGGCCATTCGTGATGCGGTGACCGCCGTCGCCCTGCCGCTGTTTGAGGTGCATATCACCAATGTGCACAAACGCGAACCGTTCCGCCATCACTCCTACCTGTCCGACGTGGCGCACGGCGTGATCTGCGGCTTTGGCATTCAGGGCTACCGCTACGCGCTGATGCAGGCCGCCAGCCTGCTTTAAGCGATATTGGCGCACTGCGCGCGCAGGCTGTCGATCAGCGCCTGCGCCGCCGGCGAATGCAGGCTGCCGGTGCGGAACGTCAGGCCGATGGCGCGGCCGGTATTGGGCAGCGCCAGCGGCAGCTGCACCAGCTCCCCCGATGCCAGCTCATGTTCCAGCTGGTGCGCCGACACCGCCGCCAGCATATCGGAATTCAGCAACAGCCCGCGCACCAACGCCAGATCGCCGCTCTCCACCACCGGCGACGGCGGCGGCATCGCCATTGCCTGAAAACAGTCGTCCAGCAGGCGGCGCGCCGGAGTGGCCGAACGCGGCAGCACCCAGCGCGCGCTTTTCAGCTGTGACGGCTGCAACCCGGCCTGCGCCAGCGGATGGCCACGGCGCGCCAGCAGCACCATCTCCTCGGTAAACAGCGTTTCACTGTACACATCCGCCGCATAGTCGCTGTCGCGCAGCGCGCCGAAAATAAAGTCGATATCGCCGGAGCGCAGTTCAGACGCCAACGCGGAAAATGCGCTCTCGTTGGTCACCACGCTGACGCCGGGATAGCGCGCGGTCAGCTGGACGATCGCCTGCGGCAGCAGCCGGGTGCGCCCCAGCGGCAGCGCGCCGACCCGCACCGCGCCGGTCAGCACCCCGCGCCGGGCGGCGATATCCGCCGGAATATGCTGCAGCTCATTCAGCGCGCGCCGGATGTTGGCTTCAATCTCCCGCCCGGCCAGCGATGGCACCATGCCGTGCGGCGTGCGTTCCAGCAGCGGCGCGCCGGCGCCGTTTTCCAGCACCTTCAGCGCCGCGCTGATCGCCGGCTGGCTCAGGCCCAGCAGCGTCGCCACGGTCTGCATATGCCGCGTTTCGCACAGGCAGACGAAAATCTGTAGCCGGCGCACGTTAAACAGGTACAGCGGCTCGCTGTCGGCGCGCGCCGCCCCTTTCCCCTGCAGACGGGCCAGCAGCGCCGGCACCTGATGCAGCTCCGCAATCGCCCGCCGCGCGCGCGGCAGCACGCACTTGCCGAAATCGGTCAGCAGCATGCCGCTGGCATGGCGCTCAAACAGCGGCACCGCCAGCTTTTGCTCCAGATCGCGAATCGAGCGGGTGATGGCCGACTGCGTTCTGAATAACTCATCGGCGGCGCGCGAAACGCTGCCCTGCGCAACAACCTGGCTGAATGCCCTGATTTGCATCAGGTTTGTCAGCCCGTCTTCTTCATAGTCCATGCTCAGTCTCCCGGACGGCGGTCGAGGCAATATAAATAAAACGCATACCTGCTGCAATCAAATGAATTATCCACCGCAGCGGGAAACTGACAGCATGAGGTCATTCTAACCAGCCAAGGAATCCGAACATGAGTGAGATAACCGCAAACAAAACCGCCCTGGTGGTCAGCGCCCATTCCGCCGACTTCGTCTGGCGCGCCGGCGGTGCCATTGCGCTGCACGGCCAGCAGGGTTATCAGGTGCATATCGTCTGCCTGTCGTTCGGCGAACGCGGCGAATCCGCCAAACTGTGGCGCAAAGGCGCGATGACCGAGCAGAAAGTGAAGGCCGCCCGCCAGGAAGAGGCCTGCGCCGCCGCCGAGATCCTCGGCGCCAGCATTGAGTTCTTCGATCTGGGCGACTACCCGCTGCGCGCCGATAAAGAGCAGCTGTTCCGCCTGGCGGACGTATTCCGCCGGGTACAGCCGCACTTTGTGCTGACCCATTCGCAAAAAGACCCGTACAACTACGACCACCCGCTGGCCTGCAACCTGACGCAGGAAGCGCGCATCATCGCGCAGGCGGAAGGCTACCGCCCGGGCGAACCGATCGTCGCCGCGCCGCCGGTGTATCTGTTTGAGCCGCACCAGCCGGAACAGTGCGAATGGAAACCGGACGTGCTGCTGGACATCACTTCGGTGTGGGATAAAAAGTATCAGGCCATTCAGTGCATGGCCGGTCAGGAACACCTGTGGGAATACTACACCCGCGTCGCCCAGCAGCGCGGCGTGCAGGCCAAGCGCAACGTCGGCATCGCCAGCGGTAAAAACATCGTGTACGGCGAAGGCTATCAGAGCATCTTCCCGCGGGTGACGGAGGATCTGGCATGAGCATCATCGGCAAGCAAGGCGTGGTGGTGCGCAATATTCCCCGCAGCTGCGACGACACGCTGGCGGCGCTGGCGACGTTCGGCGTCGCGACGGTGCATGAGGCGCAGGGGCGCAAAGGGCTGCTCGACCCGGCCATCCGGCCGATTCAGCAGGACCGCGCCATCGCCGGCAACGCGGTCACCGTGCTGGTGGCGCCGGGCGACAACTGGATGTTCCACGTGGCGGTGGAGCAGTGCCGGCCGGGGGATATCCTGGTGGTGGCGCCGACCTCGCCCTGCGTCGACGGCTACTTCGGCGATCTGCTGGCCACCTCGCTGCAGGCGCACGGCGTGCGCGGGCTGGTGGCGGACCTCGGGGTGCGCGACACCCGCACGCTGCGCGAAATGGGCTTTCCGGTCTGGTCGCGGGCGGTGTACGCACAGGGCACGGTCAAAGAGACGCTGGGCTCGGTCAACGTGCCGCTGGTGTGCGCCGGGCAGCTGATTTACCCGGGGGACGCGGTGATCGCCGACGATGACGGCGTGGTGGTCGTGCGCCATGCCGAGGCCGAAGCGACGCTGGCGGCCAGCCGCCGCCGCGCCGATCTGGAGGAGAGCAAACGCCTGCGGATGGCCAGCGGCGAGCTGGGGCTGGATATCTACCAGATGCGCCCGCGTCTGGCGGAAAAGGGTCTGACCTACTACGACTCGCTGGATCAGCTGGAGGAGTAATATGCGTCAACGCCGAATCCCCTGCCTGCTGATGCGCGGCGGCACCTCAAAAGGCGCATTCTTTCTGGCGGACGACCTGCCGCCGCAGCCGGCGGCGCGCGACCGCGTCCTGCTGGCGGCGATGGGTTCGCCGGATATCCGTCAGATCGACGGCCTCGGCGGCGGCGACCCGCTGACCAGCAAAGTGGCGATCGTCAGCCGCTCGCAGCGCGCGGACGCCGACGTCGACTATCTGTTCGCCCAGGTTAACGTTGACCGGCCGCTGGTGGATTACGGCCAGAACTGCGGCAATATTCTGGCGGCGGTCGGGCCGTTCGCCATCGAGCGCGGCCTGGTGGCCGCCGGCGCAGAATTTACCGAGGTGCGAATCTTTATGCAGAACACCGGCCAGGTGGCGGTGGCGCGTATCCCCACCCCGGACGGCGAGGTACGCTACGACGGCGATCTGTCCATCGACGGCGTACCCGGCAGCGCCGCCGAAATCGTGCTGATCTTCCGCGATATCGCCGGCTCCAGCTGCGGCGCCCTGTTGCCCAGCGGCCGGGCCAGCGATCTGATTGACGGCGTGGCGGTCACCTGTATCGACAACGGCATGCCGGTGGTACTGCTGCGCGCCGCCGATCTCGGCCGCAGCGGCTACGAAAGCCGTGAACAGCTGGATGCCGACCAACGGCTCAAACAGCGGCTGGAGAGCATTCGCCTGCAGGCCGGCCCGCTGATGAACCTTGGCGACGTCAGCCAGCGCAGCGTGCCGAAGATGACCCTGCTGGCCGCGCCGCGCGCCGGCGGCGCCATCAGCAGCCGCACCTTTATCCCCCACCGCTGCCACGCGTCGATCGGCGTGCTGGGTGCGGTCAGCGTCGCCAGCGGCTGCCTGCTGGCGGGCAGCGTGGCGCAGCCGCTGGCGCAGGTCGGCAACGGCGAGCAACAGCGCGTCAGCGTGGAGCATCCCAGCGGCGAATTCAGCGTGCTGCTGAGCCGCACGCCGGACGGCGAGCTGACGCAGGCCGGCCTGTTGCGCAGCGCCCGGCTGATTTTCGCCGGCGAAGTGTGCATTCCCGGCGCGGTCTGGCCGGCTTAAGATGGAGAACCCAATGACAACCTTTTCCCCACGGGTGGCGCTGATCGGCTTTGGCGAAGTCGGCGGCATTCTGGCCCAGGAACTTGGCGCCCAGGGCGCGCGCGTGACCGCCTATGACCGGCAGATAACGCCGGCGATGATTGCCGCCGCCGAGCGCTGCGGCTGCCGGTTGGCCGAACGGCTACCGACGGCGCTGGCCGACGCCGAGCTGATTTTTTCCGTCGTCACCGCCGGCAATACGCTGGCGGTCGCCGAGCAGTGCGCCCCGCTGCTGCACGCCGGCCAGTACTTTTTCGATCTGAACTCCGCTGCGCCTCATACCAAACGCGCCGCGGCGCAGGTCATCCAACGCGCCGGCGACGCGCGCTATGTCGAGGTGGCGGTGATGGCGCCGGTGCCGCCCAAACGGCTGCAAACGCCGCTGCTGCTTGGCGGCCCGGCGGCGGCCGAGGGCGGTGAACGGCTGCAGCGGCTGGGGTTTAACGCCAGCGTCTACAGCGAGCGCATCGGCGAAGCCTCGGCGATCAAAATGTGCCGCAGCGTGATGATCAAGGGGCTGGAGGCGCTGACCGTCGAATGCCTGCATGCCGCCCGGCGCTACGGCGTCGAACAGCCGGTGCTGGATTCGCTGCATGCCAGCTTCCCGTCGCTGGGCTGGGACGACCGGCTGCCGCACTACCTGATTAGCCGGGTGGCGGAACACGGGCGACGCCGCGCCGAAGAGATGGGCGAAGTGGTGAAAACGCTGCAGGACGTCGGCGTGGAGCCGCACCAGAGCCGCGCCACGGTGCTCTCGCAGTTGGGACTGGTAGAAGCGATGAAAGCGCAAGAAATCGGCTATTCGCAACTGGAACCTTTCGTTTGGCAACAGGCACTTGAGGCGATCTACGGCAAATTGTGATCGGTCTCTAATAACGGTTGGTTTTCGTTAACTTCACATTGTTAACAAACATGCAACAGAGTAAATTGAACCAAAAGGTACATAAAACAGAGCGCGCGGGAAAATCGCATCAGACGGCTACGCCCGCGCGCTCAGGTTGATTCTCTATCAGCACTGGAAAAACACCGTAATGAAAAAAATGCTTCTGTTAACCGCCGCGCTGCTCACTGTCAGCGCCGGCCACGCCGTGGCGGCGGCCGCCGCGCCGCTGACCAACCAGCAGGCCAATCAACTGATCGACAACGTGCGCCACAGCCTGCAGGCGCAGCGCAGCACCGGCTGCGTCGCCGTGGTGGACCGCGGCGGCCTGCTGCTGGCCTTCCAGCGTTTCGACGGCGCACCGCTCGGCTGCGTGGACGCCGCGCTCGGCAAAGCACGCACCTCCGCCCTGTACCGCACGCCCTCACTGAAATTTATGCAACGCCTGCAAAACGGCGAAACCACCGTCCTCGCCATCCCGCATGCGCTGGCGCTCGGCGGCGGCTACCCGCTGACGCGTGACGACGACGTCGTCGGCGCAATCGGCGTCAGCACGCCAAAGCAAGAGTTGGATAATCAGGCGTCGCAAACCGCCGCCGCCACCCTGCAGTAACCCCTGCCAGAAGGAATTTTTATGTTCGCTATTTCACGCCGCCGGCTGGTGCTCGGCTCGGCGGGGTTGCTGGCGGCCGGCGCCCTCGCTCAGAACCTGTTGGGGCGCGCCGCGCTGGCGGCCCCTGACGCCGCGCCGACGCCGGGTAATTTCCTCGCCGTTTCCCGCGCCCTGACCGGTATGCCGTTGCCCGACCCGCAGCTGGCGCAGCGGCTGTATCAGGCGCTGCTGCCGCGTTTCCCGCAGCTCAACCCGCTGCTTGACGCGCTGGCGACGCTGCTGCAACGGCATGACGTCCAGGACGGCGCCGCCCTGCAGCGGCAGCTGGCCCAGCACGCCGCCCCGCTGACGCACCTGTATCACGCGTTAATCAGCGGCTGGTATCTCGGCGTGATCGGCGATGCCGACCGCCCCGAGTGCATCGCCTTCGAAAATATCGTCAGCTATCAACTGGTGCGCGATTCGTTAACGCCCCCCAGCTATTGTCCAGGTGAGCCCAACTTCTGGGTCCGGCCGCCGCAGAAGGAGAGTAACCATGTCTGATTCATTAAGCGCCGATGTGGTGGTGATCGGCGCCGGCATCGCCGGTTCGCTGGCGGCGCTAAAGATGGCGCAGGCCGGCGCCTCGGTGCTGATGCTGGAGTCCGGCCCGGAGATCAAGCGCGATCACGCGGTGGCGCTGTTTCGCGACTCGCCGTTTAAGGGCGACTTTACCGAACCGTTTCCGCCGCAGCCCTGGGCGCCGCAGCCCAAGTTCATCCCGCACGATAACAACTACCTGATCCAGAAAGGGCCGGATCCCTATCGCGCCCAGTATCTGCGCGGCATCGGCGGCACCACCTGGCACTGGGCCGGCCAGGCGTTCCGCCTGCTGCCGAACGATATGCGCCTGCAGAGCTTGTACGGCGTCGGGCGCGACTGGCCGATCGGCTACGCCGATCTGGAGCCTTATTACTGCGAAGCCGAATACCAGATGGGGGTTTCCGGCGACAGCGATCTGGATTCGCCGCGTTCGCGCCCTTACCCGCTGCCGGGGATCCCGCTGCCCTACGGGTTTGAGCGGATTAAACAGCGCGTCGCCGGGCTGGGCTACGAGGTCGGCATCGGCCCGCAGGCGCGCAACAGCATAGCCTACGACGGCCGTCCGGCCTGCTGCGGCAATAACAACTGTATGCCGGTCTGCCCGATCGACGCCCAGTATCACGGCGGCATCTCCGCACGTAAAGCGCTGGAGGCCGGCGTGCGCATCGTCGCCAATGCGGTGGTGTACCGCATTGAGGCCGATGACAAAGGCAACATCGTGGCGGTGCACTATCTGGACCGTAATAAACACAGCCACCGGGTCAGCGGCAAACGCTTTGTTCTGACCGCCAACGGTATTGAAAGCCCGAAAATCCTGCTGCTGTCGAGCAGCGAGCGCTATCGCCACGGCATCGCCAACAGCTCCGGCATGGTGGGCCGCAATCTGATGGACCATCCGGGCAGCTCGGTGGAGTTCTACGCCGACGAGCCGGTGTGGTTCGGCCGCGGGCCGATGCGCCCCGGCAGCATCAACAACCTGCGTGACGGCGCGTTTCGGGCGCAGCGTTCGGCGCTGCGGGTCGATCTGGCCAATACCTCGCCGGTGCGCTATCTCACCGAACGCCTGATCCGTCAGGGCTATTACGGCAAGGCGCTGAATGACAAGCTGGCGTTCCAGTCTGCGCACTATGTACAGCTGAAATGCCTGCTGGAGATGCTGCCCGAGCCGGAAAACCGCGTGCGGCTGAGCACTACCGAGAAAGACGCCTGGGGCATTCCCAAACTGGAGGTCTACTACCGCTTCCCGGAGTATGTGCACCGCGGTTATGACCAGTCGATGCTCGACTTCCGGCGCATCGTCAAACAGATGGGCGGCAGCGAGGCGGTGTACAGCCAGCGCGGCGTCTATGACAACAATCAGCACATTACCGGCACAATGATTATGGGGCGCGACCCACGTGATTCGGTGGTTGACGGCGACTGCCGCAGCCACGATCACCCCAACCTGTTTATCGCCGGCACCGGTATTATGCCCTCCGCCTCAACGGTCAACTCGACGCTGACCGGCGTGGCGCTGGCGCTGCGCATGGCGGACAGCGTTCTGGGCAGTCTGCTGGGGGGCATGGCATGAACAAGAAAACGCTACTGGCGCTGATGCTGGCCGCCGCGCCGCTGTGGGCGCACGGCGACCAGGCGCTGATCAAACGCGGCGAATATCTGGCGCGCGCCGCCGACTGCACCGCCTGCCATACCGCGCCGGGCGGCCCGGCGTTTGGCGGCGGCTATCCGGTCAGCACGCCGTTCGGCGTGATTTACGGCAGCAATATCTCCGCCGACCGGCAATTCGGCATCGGCAACTGGAGCGACGATGAATTTGTCGCGGCGGTACGCGACGGCGTGGGTAAAAACGGTCAGCAGCTCTACCCGGCGATGCCGTACGACGCCTTCACCAAAATGAAGCGCGACGACGTGCTGGCCATCAAGGCCTACCTGCTGGCGCAGCCGGCGGTGCACCAGGCGACGCCGCGCACCGATCTGGCTTTCCCGTTCAACCAGCGCTGGGGCATGCGGCTGTGGAAGCTGTTTAACTTCAGCGCCGGCGAACTGCAGCCGGATCCTGCCAAAAGCGACCAATGGAACCGCGGCCGCTACCTGGTGGAGGCGCTGGCGCACTGCGGCACCTGTCATACGCCGCGCACCCTCACCATGGGGATGGACGAGGACAACGCCTTTGCCGGCGGCGATCTCGGCGGCTGGACGGCGTACAACATCACGCCGGATCAACGCGCCGGCATCGGCAGCTGGTCGCAGCAAGAGCTGGTTGATTACCTAAAAACCGGCAACGTCGCCGGCCGCGCCTCGGCCGCCGGGCCGATGGCGGAGGCTATCGAGCATAGCCTGCAATACCTGCCGGACGGCGATCTGCACGCCATGGCGACCTATCTGCGCAGCGTGAAACCCATCGCCGACGATGCGCAGAGCAAGGCCCGCGACGCCTGGGGGCGGCCGACGCAGGATTACCTGGCGCTGCGCGGCGCCAGCGCTGAGGACGCTTCCGGCGCTGCGCTGTTCAACCGCCACTGCGCCAGCTGCCACGGCGCCGACGGCGCCGGCAAGGGAAACGGCTTTAACGCCTATCCGTCGCTGCTGCGCCACGGCAGCACCGGCGCGGCGGACAATAAAAATCTGGTGGCGGTGATCCTCGGCGGCGTACGGCGCCATATGCAGCAGGGCGAGATCCTGATGCCGGCCTTCGCCGGCGAACTGAAGGACGACGAAGTGGCAACGCTGAGCAACTACGTCAACCGCCAGTTCGGCAACCCGGCGGCGGCCACCGCCAGCGCCAAACAGGTTGCGCGCCAGCGGCAGGACGCCGGGCTGCCGCAGCCGCCGACGGTGCTGCAGGGCGACCGGCCATAACCCCTGCATTTCTGCGCCCCCTCAACCGGAGGGGGCCAGAACTACCGTGGCGATCGCCATCCATGCCATGTTGCATGCCCTACACATTCAAAGTATGAAGGCCTCTTGCGTCAGTTCTTGCGTCACGCCGACAAGTTGGATTTGAAACAGCTCCGCACTCGGTTCAACGAAGGGATCCACTTCAACGTTGGTGCCTTCTGCCGTATGCTCCAGCCGCACTTCCTTGCCATTGCCGCTGAACGGCTGATAGCCGATAAAGGTCAGGTCGCTGTCTACCTCCCAGCCGATCAAGTTGTCATAGTATTCATAACCGCTCTCGTTGAGCTCACGGAGGTTAATCTTATCTTGTTCCTGCTCGTTGAAGGTGAAATCGGTGATAATGTCGGGATCTTTAGCGCTGGTTGCGCCAACCCATTCATATAAAAAGACATCATTGCCGCTGCCGCCGGTCAGCGTATCGCCACCGGACGAGGAAGAGAGCAGCAAATCATTGCCGGCCCCGCCGTCGAGGTTAAAATGGGTGCCTAACTGACCAATGTTATAGCCGGGGAATGGCTCATTCACGATATAAATTTTATCGTCCCCGTCATCACCGTATAAACGCCCGTTATCCGTGGGTGTCTGCAGCAAGAGTTCGACGCTAATCAGATCGTTGCCCTCATCACCATGCACCAGATTGTTCTCACCCATCGGCTGTATCCAATCATCACCGGCGCCGCCGTAGATGACATCGTCTTCCGGCATAATCTCTCTTGGGGGATCGTCGATGCCATAATGAATACCCCAGTATATGCCGTAGTTAAAATTGATGCGGTCATTGCCATCGCCGCCAAACACCGTGTTGTGCCCATGAACATCCAGCCCGGCATCAACCCGGTCATCTCCGTCGCCCATAAAGATCGTGCTGCTCTCGGTCATGCGCAGAGAGTCGTTGCCCGCGCCAGCAAAAACCGTTGCGTTATCGCCGGTGTAAATTTCATCGTCACCATCGCCGGCAAATACCGTATCAGCATCATTTTCCGGCGTATTAAGTTTGATAATGTCATCTCCGGCAAAACCAAACACCCAATCCTTACCGTTACTCCCTTTCAGGAGATCATCGCCTCCGGTACCCAGAATAATATTGGGTAGTTGCGGTAATAATGCGCCGATACCCTGGCTGAGCGCATTATTCTCCAGCCAGGGCAAGGTGGTTAATTTCAGATTATTCATACCGATACCTTTATGTATTCAGATAAGGTTATGAGGCATTCTCCCACATGGCGCACTGGCCCAAGCACGCCCCACAGCATGCAGGTGGATCCTCTGCTCACGCTCCTCCATAGAGATAGGGTATAACCCAAACTGTACACAAAATAAACTAACCGCCCTGCCGGTTTGCCAACCCGAGCACATCATCGCCCCTTAACTGCCGCTGTTTGCTCTACTTTTCCGTGGCTACCGTTTCCTTGATCACGATCCGGACAATCCATTGTCAGCCTGCCGACAAAACGTGCAATCATTGAGTCATAGCGTTTTCCCTGATGATTCAGGTTAAGGAACAGCATGACAGCACACTCCGCCGTGATAGACAGCCGCCGTTCACGTCAGGCGCTGCTGGCCGGTTCGGTCGGCAACTTTATTGAGTGGTACGAATTTGGCGTATACGGCTTTCTGGCCACGGTGATCGCCGCCAACTTCTTCACCCTGCAGGGCGAAAACGCCGTCACCAGCCTGATCCTGGCCTACGCCGCCTTTGCGCTGGCGTTTTTCTGCCGCCCCATCGGCGCGGTGATCTTTGGCCGCATCGGCGACCGGATCGGCCGGCGGCCGACGCTGATCGTGGTGGTGTTGCTGATGACGCTTACCACCGCGCTGATCGGCGTGATGCCGACCTACGCCTCGATCGGCGTCGCCGCCCCGCTACTGCTGACGCTGCTGCGCATGCTGCAGGGGCTGTCCGCCGGCGGCGAGTTCGGCGGTGCGGTGGCGCTGATGACCGAGTTCGCCCCGCTCGGCAAGCGCGGCCGCTTCGGCGCCTGGCAGTCGCTGACCGTCGCGTTCGGGCTGCTGGCGGGCGCCGGGCTGGTGGCGCTGCTCAGCGCGCTGCTCACCGTCGAGCAGCTGCACGACTGGGGCTGGCGCATCCCGTTCCTGCTGGCGCTGCCGCTCGGCGCACTGGCGCTGTGGCTGCGGCTGAAACTGGAGGAGACGCCCAGCTTCACTCAGGCGCAGCAGCAGCCTGCGGCCGCTGAACGTCCGGCCGCGGCCGCACCGCTCGCCGTGGCCAAAACCATTGCCGTCGGCATTGGCCGGATGATGGGCTGGTCGGCCGCCGGCTACACCTTTCTGGTGGTGATGCCCGCCTATCTGCAAACCTCGCTGCACGCCACGCTGCAACAGGCGCTGGCGGCCACCGTGCTGGCCAACGTCGGCTTTGCCCTGACCATTCTGCCCGCCGGCATCCTCAGCGATCGGCTGGGGCGCAAAGCGGTGATGGTCGGCGCAATCAGCGCGGTGATCCTGTTTACCTTCCCGCTGTTGCATCTGCTGCAGGACGCCGGCGCGGCGCTGTGGCAAAAAGGCGCGGCGGTGCTGGTGGCCGGGGCGGTGGTCGGGCTGCTGGCCGGCCCCGGGCCGGCGATGCTGGCGGAAATGTTCCCCACCAGGGTGCGCTATACCGGGCTGGGGCTGGCCTATTCGCTCTCCAACGCGGTGTTCTCCGGCTCCGCCGGGCTGATTATCACCGGCCTGATCCGCGAAACCGGCAATATCGATATGCCGGCCTATTACGTGGTGGCCGCTTCGCTGGTCAGCCTGCTGGCGCTGATGACGCTGCGGCGCGACGACCATCTGCGGCCGCTCGACGCGGCCTGACCTCTCCGCCGGACGTACGTGATAGCGATCACAGCGCCAAAATGTTAACGTTAACTTTTGTGATTAACATCGCAATCATCACCTAAGGTGACTTCCAACCGGCAAAAGTTAACGTTAACAATCAGGCTATCTTCCTCTACCAGGGCATCATCGTGAACCGCAAAACAAAAAAATATTACCTTCTGCTGAGTGGCCTGCTGTTCTTCTTTTTCTTTACCTGGTCATCCAGCTTTTCGCTGATTTCGCTGTGGCTGAACCAAAAGATCGGCCTGAAAGGCGCAGAAACCGGGCTGATCTTCTCTGCAATCTCACTGGTGGCGCTGTGCGCCCAGCCGCTGTACGGGTTTATTCAGGATAAGCTCGGCCTGCGCAAACACCTGCTGCAGTACCTCGGCGTGATGCTGCTGCTGACCGGCCCGTTCTTTATCTACGTCTACGCCCCGCTGCTGGCGAGCAATCTGCTGCTGGGGGCGCTGGTCGGCGGCGTGTTTATCGGCGCCACCTTCTTCGCCGGCATCGGCGCACTGGAGTCCTATACCGAGCGCGTCAGCCGCATCGTCGGCTTCGAATTCGGCCGCGCCCGCATGTGGGGCTCGCTCGGCTGGGCCAGCGCCACCTTTCTGGCCGGCTTTCTTTTTAATATCAACCCGAACATCAATTTCTGGCTGGCGTCGGCGTCCGCGGTGGTGTTCCTGCTGCTGCTCAGCCAGGTACGCGAGCTGAAGGCCAACGCCATGGCCGAGCTGGAGTACGGTAAAACGGAAAACCTGCGGCTGCAGGACGCCGTGGCGCTGCTGCGCCTGCCCGGCTTCTGGGCGCTGGTGATTTTCGTCCTCGGCATCAGCGTATATAACGTGTTCGACCAGCAGTTTTCGGTCTACTTCGCCGCCCAGTTCGCCACGCCGCAGCAGGGCAATGAGATGTACGGTTTTCTTAACTCGCTGCAGGTATTTCTGGAGGCCGGCGGCATGTTTTTAGCGCCGCTGCTGGTTAACCGCATCGGCGCCAAACAGGGGCTGCTGCTGGCGGGCGCCGTTATGGCGCTGCGCATGGTCGGCTCCGGCCTGGTCAGCGGCGCGCTGCTGATCTCGCTGATGAAGCTGCTGCACGCCGTTGAGCTGCCGATCCTGCTGATCGCCATTTTCAAATATATCGCCACGCGCTTCGACAGCCGCCTCTCCTCCACGCTGTATCTGGTGGGGTTCCAGTTTATTACCCAGGTGATGGCCAGCTTCCTGTCGCCGCTGGCCGGTTACGGCTATGACCGCATCGGCTTTGCCGATACCTATCTGCTGATGGGCTGTGCGGTGGCGGCCACCACCCTGCTCTCCTGCTGGCTGCTGCGCGGCGAAACCGCCGGCGGCAAGCGCAACATTCATCCTTTAAGCGAGCCAAGCCAATGAAAGAACTTTTAGCCCAGGCCGACCACGCCGTAGAAAAGCTGCGCGCCGCGCGTCAGGACGACCTGTACCCGCGTTTCCACCTGGCCGCGCAGGCCGGCTGGATTAACGACCCCAACGGACTGATTTGCATCGACGGGGTGTACCACGCGTTTTATCAGCACCACCCCTTCGATGAGCACTGGGGGCCGATGCACTGGGGGCACGCCACCAGCCGCGATCTGGTGCACTGGCAGCATCAGCCGATCGCGCTGGCGCCCGGCGACGCCGACGACCGCGACGGCTGCTTCTCCGGCTGCGCGGTCGATGATCACGGCGTGCTGACGCTGCTGTATACCGGCCACGTCTGGCTCGGCGAGCCGGGCGACGACTCGCAGCTGCGCGAGGTACAGTGTCTGGCCACCAGCGAGGACGGCATCCATTTCACCAAGCACGGTGCGGTACTGACGCCGCCGGAAGGCATTATGCACTTCCGCGATCCGAAAGTGTGGCAACAGGACGGGCAGTGGTGGATGGTCATCGGTGCCAAAGAGCACGATCTGGGTCAGGTGCGGCTGTACCGCTCCGACGATCTGCGCAACTGGCGCTTTGAACGGGTGCTGGCCGCCGCCGAGCACGCCCGGCAGGGCTATATGTGGGAATGCCCGGACTTCTTCCCGCTGGGGGAACGCCAGCTGCTGGTCTTTTCGCCGCAGGGGCTGGCGGCGCAGGGCTACCGCTATCGCAACCGCTTCCAGAGCGGCTACCTGCTCGGCAACTGGCAGCCGGACGGCGCATTCACGGTCACCCAGCCGTTTAGCGAGCTGGACGCCGGGCATGATTTTTACGCGCCGCAGACCTTCACCGCCGCCGATGGCCGTCGCCTGCTGTTCGGCTGGATGGATATGTGGGAGTCGCCGATGCCCAGCAAGGCGCACGGCTGGGCCGGCGCGTTGACGCTGCCGCGTGAACTGTCGCTCGGCGCCGACGGCCAGCTGCGTATGCAGCCGGCGCGCGAACTGACGGCGCTGCGCGGCGCCGTACGCCAGTTTGACGCGGTGCGCTGCCGCAACCAGCGGCTGCCGCTGGAGGATGAGCTGCACGAACTGCAGCTGACGCTGGATACGGCCGACAGCGACGCCGAACGCTACGGCATCAGCCTGGGCGGCGCGGCACGGCTGTATGTGGATAATCAGGCGCACCGGCTGGTGCTTGAGCGGTTCAGCGACGATCCGGCGCTGTGCGGTTGCCGCAGCGTACCGCTGCCCGCCGGCGTATCTTTGCAGCTGCGGCTGTTTATCGATCGTTCTTCGCTGGAGGTGTTCGTCAACGACGGCAAGGCCTGCCTGACCAGCCGCATCTACCCGCTGGACGGCGACCGCCGGCTGAGCCTGTTTGCCGAAGGCGGCGCGGCGTACTTCAGCGCGATCGCCGGCTGGACGCTGGACAGCATCTGGCGCTAACCCTTACGGCCCGGTGCGCCGGGCCGCACAGCCAACCTACAGCGACGCGCGCAGCAGCAGCGGACACGGCACCTTGACGCTCTCAAGGTGCTCGCGTTGTTCGATCAGGTGCAGCGCCGCCTGACGGCCCAGCTCGTAATGCGGCAGTTGCACAGTGGTGAGCGGCGGCTGGAACAGATCGCCAATCCCCACCATGTTGTCATACCCCAGCACCGCCACCTGCTGCGGGATGCGCCACCCCTGCGCCAGCAGCGTCTGATACACCAGAAACGCCACCCGGTCGTTACCGCACACCACCACGTCGCACTCCTGCCGCCCGGGCGAAAAATGGCGCGCCAGCAGTTCGACGCAGTCGCGGTAATGCTCATCGCCGCCGCTCAGGTTGAGGTGATACTGGCGCAGCTGCGCGATGTCGCCGCCGCCGTCCCGCCAGGCGCGCTCCAGCCCGCGCCGGCGCAGCACCGCCGCCGGCACGTCTTCCGGCAGATAGATGCACAGCGGCGCGCGGTAGCCTTTGGCGATCAGCGCGCGCGCCGCGTCATACTGCCCCTGTTCATCATCCGGGATATAGCTGGCGATGCGCTGCGTACGGCTGAAACAGTTGGCCAGCACCAGCCGCTTATCCAGCAGCTTGGCCGGCAGCGTGACCTGACGCAGCCCCATGGCGGTGAAAATCACGCCGTCCGGCCGGTGCGCCAGCAATAGATCCACCGTATGCTCCGCCGATTCATCGTCAAACAGATTGACGACAAAGCTGTTCCAGCCGTGTTCGCGCGCGGTTTTTTCTATCGACAAAATCATTTCGACCGAAAACGGCGTGGTGGCGGTATCCAGCGCCAGCACGCCGATGGTCTGCACCCGGCCGCCGTCGCCGCGAATACGGCGGGCGGCCATATCCGGCACATACTCCAGTTGATCGATAGCCTGCTTTACCCGGCGGTAGGTTTCCGCCCGCAGTTTATCGGGTTCGTTGATGGCGCGGGACACCGTCATCAACGACACCCCGGCCAGTTTTGCAACGTCTTTCAGCGAAGCCATGTATCCTTCTCTGCCCTGACGGGGAACATACCCCCAAGACCCCGCATAATCCCATAACTCAGCCGCAGAGACTACCGGCGTTTACACCCGGCTGAGATCGGCCCACAGCGCCAGCGCATCGTCGCTCTGCGGCACCGCCGGCCCCCCTTGGGCACTCTCCGGCCACCAGCCGCCCTGCCGGGCGCCGAGCCGGACATCCGCCGGCAGCCGCCAGTCGCCGCGCAGCACGTACCAGACGCCGGCATGGCCGGCCGGCAGCTCGCACGCCGCCGTCTGCCGCCGCACCGTGGCGCACCAGCGTCCGCGCCGGGTCATAATATTGAAATCCTGGCTGACGCCCCCCAACAGCTGCGCCTGCAGCGCCACATCGCCGGAGAAGGCAAAGGGTTCGCCCGTCATCGCCAGCCGATGGTCGATGCCGTCGCCGACCAGCCGCACGCCGTCGCCCTCCAGCAGGGTAATCGAGCGGTCGATGCCGTCGAAGGCGGAAAACGGCCCGTCCTGCGCGATGGTGGCAATGCTGGCCCGCCAGTCGAAATTCGCGCCCTCCGCCGGCTGGCAGACAATTTCACGCGTCTCGCCGCCGCCGTTGCGCCACGGGCTGACCGGCAGCGAGGCAAAATCAAAACGGTTGATCTGCATTACGCCTCCTGCTGGAAGGTTTTCAGCACCTGCATAAACTCGGCGCGGCTCTGCTGCTGCAGCGCATGACGCCCCTGCTCAATCACCTGCGCGCCGGCGACAAACACGTCGCGGATCTGCGCCTTACCGCCGGCAAACAGCCAGCGGTTGAGAATTGCCGCGTCCGGCGCCGCCGCCAGATAGGGATCGTCGCCGTCCAGCACCAGCCAGTCGGCGCGGTAGCCGCTCTGCAGACGGCCGATCGGCGCGCCGCAGGCCTGAGCGCCCCCTTGCAGCGCCTGCTGATACAGCACATCACCCACCGACGACTGCGCCGCCGTGGTCAGGCGGTTGCGGCGCTGGTCGCGCAGCCGCTGGCCATATTCAAACCAGCGCAGCTCCTCCACCACATTCAGCGAGACGTGGCTGTCCGAGCCGATGCCCCAGCGCCCCTGACGTTGCAGATAGGCGTCGCCGGGGAAGATGCCGTCGCCCAGGTTGGCCTCGGTGGTCAGGCACAGCCCCGCCACCGCCCGGCTGTGCGCCAGTTGCTCCAGCTCGGCGTTATCCAGATGGGTGGCGTGCACCAGACACCAGCGGCTGTCGACCGGCAGGTGTTCATACAGCCACGCCACCGGGCGCTGGCCGCTCCACTGCAGACAGTCGTTCACCTCTTTTTGCTGTTCAGCGATATGAATATGCACCGGCAGCGTGCGGTCGGCCTGCGCCAGCACCTGCTGCATCTGCGTCAGTTCCACCGCGCGCAGCGAATGGAAGCACACGCCCTGATTCTGCAGCGGCATCTCCGCCAACTGGCGGGCGATAATCTGCTGCTGGCTCAGATAGCCGTCCACATCCTGAATAAAGCGCCGCTGCCCCGCCTGCGCCGGCTGCGCGCCGAAGCCGGCGTAGCTGTACAGCACCGGCAGCAGCGTCATGCCGATGCCCGCCTGCTGCGCGGCGCGGCTGAGGCGGCCGGTCATTTCGCCGCGGTCGGCGTACGGCTTGCCGTCAGCGTCATGATGCAGATAATGAAACTCCGCCACCTGGGTGTAGCCGCCCTGCAACATTTCGATATACAGTTGACGGGCGATAATTTCGACCTGCTCCGGCGTCAGGCGCTGCACCAGGCGGTACATCAGATCGCGCCAGGTCCAGAAACTGTCCTGCGGATCGCCCGCCACTTCGGCCAGCCCCGCCATCACCCGCTGAAACGCGTGCGAGTGCAGGTTCGGCATGCCGGGCACCACGTCGCCATGCAGCAGCGCGCAGCCTTCCGGGCTGGCATCCGGGGTAACCTGGGTAAGAAAACCATGAGCGTCGACGTCCAGCCGGACGGCGTGCGCCCAGCCGGTGGGAAGCAGTGCGCGTTTAGCGTAGTAAGCAGGCATAGCAGTATTCCAACGTTGGTGTGACGGCGAAAGCGCGCGGCGCGCGCACAGGTAAATGTTTCAAGCCGGTAACATTATTCTGGAGAATCGGCTATTACTTGTATATACATATACAGATACCCTAATCAACAGTAAACTGATGTTATTATTTTTTTATTTGACGAGGTTAACGTCGTGGTTGATCAACAGAGCGTGTTACAACTGGCTACGGCCATGAGCGATACCCCTGCCCCCATCTACCAGCGGGTGAAACAGGCGATCGTGGATCAAATCCGCGCCGGCCACTGGCAGCCGCACCAGCGCGTCCCCTCGGAGAGCGAAATGGTGGCGGAGCTGGGCGTCAGCCGCATGACCATCAACCGTGCGCTGCGCGAACTGACCAGCGAAGGCTTTCTGGTGCGCATGCAGGGCGTCGGCACCTTCGTCGCCGAAGCCAAGGCGCACACCGCGCTGCTGGAAGTGCATAACATCGCCGACGAAATCGCCGCCCGCGGCCACCGCCACAGCAGTAAGGTGCTGCAGGTAACGGCGCGCACCGCCAGCGATGAAGAGGCCGCCGCGCTGGGCATGGCGCCGGGTCAGCAGCTGTTCTATTCGCAGATCGTCCACTATGAAAACGAGATGCCGGTGCAGTTGGAAAACCGCTGCGTCAATCCGCTGGCCGCGCCCGACTATCTCAAGCAGGATTTCGACCGGGTGACGCCCTATATCTACCTGACGCAGGCCGCGCCCCTGACCGCTGGCGAGCATATCGTCGAGGCGGTAGTCGCCAGCAAACAGGAGCGCGAACTGCTGCAGCTGGAAGAGCGCGAACCCTGCCTGCTGATCCATCGCCGCACCTGGTCGGGCAAAACCGTGGTCACCTCGGCGCGCTTGCTGTATCCCGGCAGCCGCTATCAGCTGTTCGGCCGCTTCGACGTCTAATCCTGCGCGGGACGCCACGCCGTCCCGCCATACTGCACATTGCCGGTGCGTAGGCTGCACGCCGTCACCCGCATCACTTACCGCCGTCAGCTCAGCGGGAACCCTGCATTTGCCGCCTCCTGCTATTTGAATGATTTCGGCTATGGCGATCACATTTCAGTAACAAATTATCCCTTCCGCCTCTTGCCCGCCGCCGATGAATGCGCTAGCTTGTGTTTAATTGTATATACAAGCAAGCGGAGCGGGAAAAGATGACCAGCGAGATTCACTGCGACAGCCTGTGGCACGGGGCGGATATCGTCACCATGCGCGAGGGCAAATACCATATTCTGCACGACGGCGCGCTGGCGGTGCGCGACGGTAAAATCGTCTGGATCGGCGAATACGCCGCGCGTCCGGCGATTACCGCAGATGAAACGGTGAAGTTCGAGGGCGGCATCATCACTCCCGGCCTGGTGGATTGCCATACCCATCTGGTGTTCGGCGGCGACCGCAGCGCGGAATTTGAACAGCGGCTGAACGGCGTCAGCTACGCCGAGATCGCCGCGCAGGGCGGCGGGATTATCTCCACCGTCAACGCCACCCGCAACGCGCCGGAAGAACAGCTGCTGGCGCAGGCGCAGTTCCGCCTGCGGCCGCTGCTGGCGGAAGGCGTAACCTGCGTGGAGGTCAAATCCGGCTATGGGCTGACGCCGCAAAGCGAGCTGAAAATGCTGCGGGTAGCGCGCCGGCTGGCCGAGACGCTGCCGGTCGAAGTGAAAACCACCTGTCTGGCCGCCCATGCCCTGCCGCCGGAATATGCCGGCCGCGCCGATGACTATATCGATCTGGTGTGCGACACCATTATTCCCGAAGCCGCCGGCGCCGGCCTGGCCGACGCGGTCGACGCCTTCTGCGAACATCTGGCCTTTTCGCCGCAGCAGGTGGAAAAAGTGTTTGCCGCCGCCGAGCGCGCCGGGCTGCCGGTGAAACTGCACGCCGAGCAGCTGTCCGCATTGGGCGGCAGCGCGCTGGCGGCGCGCCACCGTGCGCTGTCCGCCGACCATCTGGAGTACGCCACCGAGCAGGATGCGCAGGCGATGGGCGCCGCCGGCACCGTCGCGGTGCTGCTGCCGGGCGCTTACTACCTGCTGCGCGAAACCCAGTGTCCGCCGGTCGAGCTGTTCCGCAAGCATCGGGTGCCGATGGCGATCGCCAGCGACGCCAACCCCGGCACCTCGCCGGCGCTGTCGCTGCGGCTGATGATGAATATGGCCTGCACCCTGTTCCGCCTGACGCCGGAGGAGGCGCTGGCCGGCGTTACGCTGCACGCCGCCAGAGCGCTGGGGCTGCAGGAGAGCCACGGCTCGCTGGAGAGCGGCAAGGTGGCGGACTTCGTCCACTGGCCGCTGTCGCGACCGGCTGAACTGACTTATTGGCTGGGCGGACAGCTGCCCTGTACGGTGATTTTCCGAGGAGAGGTACGTTAATGACCATTCGCGATCCGTTTCATTTCCAAACCGGCAGCCTGCCGCTGCTGATCAGCATTCCCCACGCCGGCACGCAGCTGACGCCGGCCGTTGAGGCCGGGCTGACGCCCGATGCGCGCGCGCTGCCGGACACCGACTGGCACATTCCCCAGCTGTATGATTTTGCCCGCGGCCTCGGCGCCAGCATACTGGTGGGCAACTACTCGCGTTTCGTTATCGATCTCAACCGCCCGGCGGACGATAAGCCGCTCTACAGCACCGCCACCACCGGGCTGTATCCCGACGTGCTGTTTAACGGCGACCCCAGCTTCCTGCCCGGCAAAGCGCCGGACGAGCAGGAGCGCGCCGGCTATCTGCAGCAGATCTGGCAGCCCTATCACCAGCAGCTGCAGGATGAGCTGGCCCGGCTGAAGGCGCAGCACGGCTATGCGCTGCTGTTTGACGCCCACTCCATCGCCTCGGTGATCCCACGCCTGTTCGACGGCAAACTGCCGGATCTTAACCTCGGCACCAACGACGGCGCCAGCTGCGCCGCCGCGCTCAGCGACCGGCTGGTAACCTGCTGCGAACGGCAGCAACAGTTCAGCCACGTGCTGAACGGACGCTTTAAAGGCGGCTATATCACCCGCGCCTACGGCAAGCCGGCGGAAAATCAGCATGCGGTGCAGCTGGAGCTGGCGCAGGTCAATTATATGTCCGAACAGTATCCGTTCGCCTTCGACGCCGCGCGCGCCGCGCCGCTGCAGCGTCTGCTGAGCCAGATGATCGACAGCATGGTCGACTGGGGCGCGCAGCAGCGCTGAGCCGCCCGTCCAGCCCGGAGAACCGCAGCCGGGCTGGCAATCTCCCCCGCATCTGCACGGCGTAATCTGCGCTCTGTATCTCAAATTTCGACAAACTTCTCCGATCTGCCGCCAACACCGCACAAAACGGCGGATGTCATCCGGACGGCTGCGCCACAATCGAAGCAAAAGCGCCGCTGACGCGGCGAGATAACAGACCGGCCGACGCCTTTGCCTGCGCGTACGGACCGGCGGTGGCGGCGTTTTGCGCCCTGTCTTACACAACTCTGGAGGATAACTATGTCTGACACCCAGCTACGCTGGCGTGACGCCCGAGCTACGGCCGAGCGATTACTGGCCGACTGGCACCTGCCGGGCGAACCCGGCGGCGCCATTACCCTGTTCGATACGCAGCGTACGCAGGCGGTGGTGTGCGCCGGCCAGGCCGATCTGGCGCGCGGCGAACCCTTTACCGCCGACAGCGTGGTGCGCTACGCCTCGCTGACCAAGCATATCTTCGCCGCGCTGGCGCTGAATGCGACCGAAGGTACGCTGCGCCTTGACCAACCGTTGGGAGAACTGCTGCCGCAGCTGCGCGGCGAGCCGGCTGCGGTCAGCGTCGGCCAGGCGCTGGACATGACCGGCGGCCTGCCCGACGTGCGAGAAACGCTCGGGCTGCTCGGCATTTCCGGCTACAGCGTCAGCCACGCGGAGCCGGTGATGACGTTTATCCAGGGGCTAAGCCGCCTGAACTTCCCGGCGGGCAGCGAAATCAGCTACAGCAATACCGGTTACCGTCTGGTGGAGGCGGCGCTGCAGCAGCGGGGCTACCGCTTTGCGCAGCTGGTTCAGCAGCATATTGCGCAGCCGCTGCAGCTGGGCTGGCAGGCGCCGGACAGCTGGTTCGATATCGTCCCCGGCCTGTCGCCCGGCTACTGGCGCGCACCGCAGGGCTGGCAGCAGAGCAGCGCCGGCCTGCATCTTTCCGCGTCGGGCAGCCTGACCGGCAGCATCGACGATCTGACCCGCTGGCTGCAGGCGCTGCTTGGCGACCGCGGCGCGGCCGCCGGCGTCCTGCAGCAGCTGAGCGCGCCGCGCTATCTGACCAACGGCCAGCTCAGCGCCTACGGGCTGGGGCTGGCGCGCACCCCGCTCGGCCCGCATCAGTTATTGGGCCACGGCGGCTCTCACGCCGGTTATAAAACCTATTTTCTGTTGGCGCCGGAGCGGCAGGTTGGTATGGCGCTGGTCGCCAACCGCGAAGACTGCGACAGCACCAGCATCGCCCTGCAGGTGATGGCCGCCCTGCTGGGGGAAGCGCTGCCGCCGCGCAGCCGCGCCATTCCGGACGGCATCTACGCAACGCTGGCGGATCCCTACTGGCTGGAGGTCAGCAACGGCAACGTCGCCTACCTCGGCTGTGCGGAGACCTTGTATCAGGCGGAGGATGGCTATGCGGTGTCGCTCCGCGCCCAGCGGCCGATGCGGCTGAAATGGAACGGCGAAAGCATTGACGGTGAAGTGGGCCACGTCGCCCGCACCTTCTGGCCGGTGCAGACCAGCGGCCGCTGTTTGCAGCACGTGCAGGGCACCTGGTACCACCCTCACTACCGCACCGCCTTTGAAATCCGCGGCGACCAGGTGCATATCGGCGTCGGCCCGGCGGCGCATATCGGTACCCTCAGCCCGCTGGGCGACGGCCGGATGCTGGTTGAAAGCCGCGACGGGCCGTGGTTAAAACGTTTTTGTCTCTACTTCCGCGGTTACAGCGTCGATCTGATCGCCGAGGGCAGCCGGGTGCTGACCTTCAGGCGCGGCAGCGGCAGCCACGCGGCATAACGCGCCCTGCTCAATGGCCGTTGAGCTTGACCATCAACAGCGCATCAAACAGCCGCTGCTTATCCGCAGCGGTTAAATTCACCTGCTGAATCGCTTGAATAAAGGCCTGACGCTCGTTCTCGGCGATCGGCCCCTGCCGCAGGCGCTGCGCCAAGCGCTGCAGGATCTTGTCGCTCAGACGGGCGATCTCCGGCCGGACTTTCTCCAGCGGCTGCGGCTGCCAGTCCGTTTCCGGCTGCGCCAGCCAGTCAGCCCGGTAGCGATACTGGATGGCCTTGGCCGCATCCATCTGCGCGACGATAAACGGCTTCACCGACTGCGGCTCCAGCCCCAGCTTTTCCGCCTGCGCCTGCGTGTTGGCCAGCACCTTGCTTTCCTGCGCCAGATCCTCAACCGGCAAATGCTGCTGCGCCTTATAACCGGCCACGTCTTTCATCAGCGCCAGACGCTGGTTCACCACGTCGGCGATCGACGCGCTATTATCGGCAAGCGCGGAAAAGCTGCACAGCAGCCCCGCCATCAGACAGATTTTCAGCATAATTCCTCGTTTATCCTCATTGTTCGTCCGGCAAATATAATCCACCGCCTGCGACGGGTCACATCATTTATTGAACCGCAGAAAAAAGCCCCGCGCGGGGGCTGAAAACGTTAACTCACTGACGGCTCACCTTTCAATGTTGCAAGACGTTTGTAATTTTCCGATGCGCTGCACAACGCGATGCGATAGGCGTAATGATTGCTCTGCTCATCCACCCCGATAGCCACATAAGCACAACGGTTTTTACGGTATGCCTCCCAGGATTGCTGGTCACGCTCGAAAGCGTCCTGGTAAAGGCCGGCGTGGGTTTTCTTTAATTCAGCCCGGATTTGCGCAACTCGCGTGGTTAATTTCGTCTCAGAATCGTCAAGCAGACGCCCGGCACATTCCATATCGCCGTAATAGCCATCTTCTTGTTTGATATCCTGGCACTGGCTGGGATGATCCGTTTTCAACTCATCCAGAGATTGCGCCGCGAATGAAAACATTGGCAAGACCGCTAAGACTAACAGGTATTTTTTCACTTACCGTTTCTCCCTCGGTTCAATTCCAAATGCCCTATCCGATTTCTGTTCTTCTCATCGGTAATCAGCTCACTACTTTTTATAAATTGAATAAAATAATCGATATCGTTTTTAGCCGCCGCAGGCATCGTTGTTACACCTTTGTACCCTTGATATACCACATCAACCAGAACGTCACGAATAGCGGGGTGAAGATCCTTCCACGCCGCGCGGCCTTCAATGTGTACCGTCTTGGCGTTATAAACCGCTTCAGCACGTCGTTCATAAACAGGATAAGTCGAATTAAATAAATTAACTTGCTGCTGTTCCGTTTTACAAAATCATCAGCCTGCTTCCCTCTAAGCCCTACACCTAATGATATTGCCTGTGCTTGAGCCGGAGCGATCCCTGCACGGGTTAAATCGACAAACACTTCCTGCTGTGAACGACTGCCGATATCATACCCACGCCCGATGGTAACGCCTGAGATCCCCATCCGTGGAAAATGAATAACCCGGCTATAGAACAATGATTCCCTTATATTATTACCTTCCGCGTTAAACGTTAACAAACCACGATTAACGCCGATACTTGCCGTATCCGCCACCATTAACCTCCTTATTCACATGGTTTTAGGCAATCTATGCCTCTTCCCTGTCATTGGCAAGTCATGTCATTAAATTCAAAAGGTTAAACCATATAAGTGCGAATGGGCCGGTCAAAATCCGCCCAATAACATACTTAATAGCCTTTAAAACGGAGCCGGCTTATGCAGAGTGCCGAACAGGCGTTAACAGGCTGAGGGACGGGTATGACGGAGCACGTCATTAGAGAAAGCGATAGCAGGCAGGGATTTTCAAGCATCAATAAAGCCGCAGCTCAATACGTTGTTCAACGTTTCAGCTGCGGCTTGGGAAAGCGGGTACGGCAAACGGCTTAGTCAAATACGCCGTTAATCACCGAGGCGACCAGCGCTGTGCTCAGTGCGATCAGCACCAGGTTGTCGCCCACTACGCGCCACTCATAGCCTGGGTATTGCGGCAGCTGACCCAGCAGTGAGGCCGGTACGGTTTTCTTGGCGATGCCCGGAGGCAGCGGCTTGCCGCGCGCCAGGTTTTTCGCAATACCCGGCGGCAGTGACTGATAGCCGGTCAGGCCGTAGTTCAGCGCCAGCGCGCGGGCGCGGTCATAGGACAGATCGACATGCACCAGGCCACGATCATCCGCGTAGTTGCCGCGTTTGCCTTTGTTGCCATGCTCGTCGCTAAAGCCTTTACCTTTACCGTTACCATTGCCTTTACCGTTACCGTGCGGGTTATCGAACCCTTTATTGCCATGGTTACCGCCGTTACCGTGGTTACCGCTGTTGCCATGGCCATTGCCGCCGTTGCCGTTTCCGCCCTTATCGGCGAACACCGGTGCGCTGCTGACGCCCAGAGAAGCAATCAGCGCTAATGCCGTGATGGTCATACGACGTTTTTTCATGTTGTAACATCCTCGTTTGGGGAATTGTGCTGACTATAAGTATAATTTACCCCATAAAGAATGAGGAAAATTCTTATATTTGCACCATTGCGTTCCTAATCATCCAGGCGCCGGCGTTAATCCCCTGTCTGACGGAGGATTATCCCGCCATCCGCTGATAATAGCCTATCAACGCATAATTATTCAGCGCTGCTGACGTCATAACTAAAATGTACTTGCGGCGCCGCCGGTGTTCCAGTAGTTTGAATCCTGCGCCACAGGAGGGAGCCATCCCTGCCGTCATGGCGCGCCTCACACAGCGTCATTTCATCTATACAGTCTATTAATCATCCGTTTCCCGCGCGGTATGCGGGATCTTTTTTCTATGGCAATCAATACCCTTAGCAAAACTAAGTGTTGAGATTTTGTTGTCAATATCTTAAATTTGTTCTCGGAGAAACCTTACCTCCCGTAACGCGCTGACAGGCCGTTCTCGGGCGCTCAGGAGCAAAAGCAATGCAAATGACACTCATGGAATACATCACGCGGCATTTCAACGGTGATCTTAATCGTTATGCACAAGCGGAAGGCGTAAGCTGTGAACAAATCATCAAGTGGATTGACAACGAATGCTATGTCATTAAAGGGCGGCTCTTTATGCCGGTCAAACACTTGCCCAGCCAGGAAGCCTAAGTGATAAGACAAAAAACCCCGCAGTGCGGGGTTTTTTGTTGCGCGGGATCAGAAGTTGTAACCCACCACCAGGTAGTAACCCCAGCCGGTTGACTTGATCGGTCCCTGCGGCGTGCCGATGTCCACGCCATCCTGCCACTGACCGCCGTTATGGAAGTAACGCGCCACGACCGAGTAGTGCCAGTGGTCATAGTTCAGCGCCAGAATATGGCTGGAGGCGATGGAGTTGCTGGTGCGCGCCTGACGGCCGTTCACCGTAAAGTCATCCTTGCCCAGATCGGAGCCAAAATCGAAGTTGG
The DNA here is from genome assembly GCF_016026735.1 of Serratia rubidaea. Lineage (NCBI taxonomy): Bacteria > Pseudomonadati > Pseudomonadota > Gammaproteobacteria > Enterobacterales > Yersiniaceae > Serratia > Serratia rubidaea. The sequence continues at coordinate 3,533,692 of NZ_CP065640.1, read as the reverse complement.
TGAAGCCGATATAGCTCAGGTTGCCGCCCCAGACCTGGGTCAGCGGCACGAAGTACTTAATCTTGAAGCGGTAGCCGTCCCAGCTGTTTTCATTGGCCGCGCCGTAGTTCTGCCACTGGTATTTGGCATAGATGTTCATCGACAGGCTCATCGGCAGGCCGGTATCGATATCGGTGCCCAGACCCATATACCAGGTGTTCTGACGCGACGCCTTGTTGCGACCCATATCGTAGATATAGTTGTTGGCGAAGTACCACTCTTTAAACGGTCCGAACGCCAGGCTGGTGCCGGTCAGTTTGTCGATGGAGAAACGCGGTTCGATCTCCATAAACATCGGCGAGCCTTTATCCCAGATGCCGCGATCCGGGGTATTGCCGACGCCGAAGAACTTCGGCACGTCGATATAGCCGTAGAAATCAAACCATTCGTGCTTGGCGAAGGCTTCATATTCCAGGTAGACGTCGTTGTTAAGCTGTGGTCCGAAGCGGGTATGGTAACTCCCCACCACGTTCACACTCTGGTGCCACCAATCTGAAACAAACTCGCTGTCTTTGCTATCCGCCATTGATGATGCGCTGTAAGACGTTGCAAGAAGTACGCCTGCTGCGAGAGCTATTTTTTTCATTTTATTACCACATGCTGAAAGGGCTATTCGCTGCCCGTTAGAAAAAGATGACAAATAAGTCTGAACCCTACAGGGTGTAAACAAGCGTTAACCACTCAGCTCACCGGCGCATTATAGAAATCTCCGGCGGTAGGAATCTGTGATCCAGACACCTGTTTTGCGAATAGGTAATCGATTGCGTTCACATTTGTCAAATTATGTTTCACGAAAATTCATAATCAATGTGATTTTTATCATCAGTGACGTTTTTTCAGACAAAAACATGGCGTTCGACGCCCAGCCAGGAGGACGCCCGACAAGGATAAGCAACGTTTATGGTGAGCGTCTGAAGCTTCGTCGGCCGGCTCACGCCGCCGACGAAAAGAGAAGAGTGACACAGAGCGCCTCACGCGCTGAGCAAACCGCCTCAGCGTGCGCCCGGCACCGCCTTGGCGATATTTTCCTCACGGAAGACCACCTCGTCGCCGCGCGCAATCTCCCACTCCTGCGGCGGGATATCTATTTTCGGCGCGGCGGCCACCACCGCGCCATAAATCTGCCGGCCTTCGCGGCGCAGGATGTTTACATCAAGTTGATATTCATGCCGCAAATTGGCCGTCGTCAGCCGCACGGTGTCGCCGTACATAAACGTCTGATCGTCAATCGCCGGCTGGGGAAGAAACTGGATATCACTGCGCATAGTTCACGTTCCTTCAACAAGAAGACGTTCTATGATCTTAGCCTAATTTTTCCGCCAGGATGCTGTTTGCGCACGAAAATCGCGCCGTTCAGCCGCGGGTGGCGCGCCAGCAGACCAGCGAGCCAACGATCACCATCCCCACCCCTTGCCAGAAGCTGACGGTCAACGCCGTGTTAAGCATCACGGCGGCAAAGAGTGAAGAGAGCACCGGAGCAAAGTAGGAGGCCGTCGCCAGCAGCGTCATATTGCCGTGCAGAATGCCGATGTTCCACAAGGCATAGCCGGCCCCCATCGCCACGCCGGCGCACAGCAGCATCAGCGCTATCGGCCAGCTGAAATGCAGGGCGCCCTCCGCGCTGACGCCATATTTCCCCCACAGCGCCAGCGCCGTCAGGGCGGTGAACAGCGCCACGCCGTTTTTCCCCTGCGCCAGCCTTCTGGTCACGCTGCAGTACAGCGCCCAAATCACCGCGCCGCTGAAGGCCAGGCTGTAACTCAGCGGGTTGCTGCGCACGTTGCCCAGCATCTGTTGCAGCGACCAGGCGCCCTCCCCGCTCATGATCCAGCCGATGCCGAACAGCGCCAGCAACAGGCCGGGCAGCACCCACCATGTCGCCTTTTGTCCGTTGAACAAGATCGCCATCAATACCGTCAGGCTGGGCCACAGGTAGTTAATCATGCCCAGCTCAATCGCCTGCATCCGGTTGCCGGCATAACCCAGCGACAGCGACAGACAGATTTCATAAGCGACAAACAGCACGCTGCCGAACAGCAGGTAAGCGCGGGGGAAGGTTGACAGCTTCGGCATGCCCATGACCAGCAGCAGGAAGAGCGCGCCGACGCTGTAGATCATCGCTGCGCCGCCGATCGGGCCGAGCCCTTCGCTCACGCTGCGGATCAGGCCGATGACGCTGCTCCAAAACACAATGGCTAACAGCCCCAGCGAGGTGGCTTTATGGGATACGGCGAGAGGTGACATCCGGTGATTTCCAATGAATTCCTTTTTCCAGAATGTCACTGTACCCCGACCGGACGGGAAAAAGAAGGCGCGGCAAGCCGCGCCCGATTAACGATTACGGCAGCGGCTGACGCTCAAACTGCGGCGGCGGCTGGCGGAAGCGTCGGGTCAGATAGGCCAGATACACCACGCCCATGCCGGCCCAGCACAGCCCCATGGTCAGCGAGCTTTTCTCCAGGTTCAGCCACAGCACGCCGACGGTCAGCGCCCCCACCAGCGGCAGGAACAGAAACTGGAAGCGGTCTTTCCAGGTTTTGTTACGCCCTTCGCGGATAAAGAAGTGGCTGATCACCGACAGGTTGACGAAGGTGAAGGCCACCAGCGCGCCGAAGTTGATCAGCGCGGTGGCGGTGACCAGGTCGAACGACAGCGCGGAAAGCGCCACCGCGCCGACCATCAGCACATTCAACGCCGGGGTGCGCCATTTCGGGTGCACATAGCCAAACAGCTTTTCCGGGAAGACGTTGTCGCGCCCCATCACATACAGCAGACGCGAAACGCTGGCGTGCGACGCCAGCCCGGAGGCCAGGGTGTTGATAAAGGTGGTGCAGAGAAAAATCGACTGGAACAGCTTGCCGCCCACGTACAGCGCAATTTCCGGCAGCGCCGCATCCGGCTCCTTAAAGCGCTCGATGGTGGGGAAGAACAGCTGGATAAAGAACGATACGCTGATAAAGATTACGCCGCCGTACAGCGCGGTAAGGAAAATGGCGCGCGGGATCACCCGGGCGGCATCGGGCGTCTCTTCGCTCAGGGTGGTGACCGCATCAAAGCCCAGGAATGAAAAGCAGAGGATGGTGGCGCCGGTAATAATCGGCAGCAGGTGCGCATTTTCGCTGATAAAGGGCTGCAGACTCCAGACGGTGCCGACCCCTTCCCCCTTATGCAGCCCGTGCACCACCAGCACAATAAACACCACGATGATCATCACCTGCGCCAGGACAAACAGCGTATTAAAGTTCGCCACGATATTGACGCTTTTCAGGTTGATGGTGGTCATGATCACTACAAAGCCGACCACCCATACCCACGGAGGGACTTCCGGGAACAGCGCGGTCAGGTAGATTTTCGCCAACAGGGTGTTAATCATCGGCAGGAACAGATAGTCCAGCAGCGACGACCAGCCGACCAGAAAGCCGACGTGCGGGTTGATCGCCTTTTGCGCGTAGGTGTAGGCCGAACCGGCGGTGGGAAACTGGCGCACCAGCTTGCCGTAGCTGATGGCGGTAAACAGCACCCCGGCCAGCGCAAACAGATACGACGCCGGCACGTGGCCGTCGGTAACGCCGGACACAATGCCAAAGGTATCAAACACCGTCATCGGCGTCAGATATGCCAGCCCCATCATTACCACTTGCCATAGCTTCAGCGATTTACGCAGTTGCGGTTTGCCCGCGCCGTTACAGTCGATGGCCTCTGCCGTCATGGGTCGTTCCTCGTCGGCGTCCTGTACGCCTGATTAGGAATAGTACCGGGCGCGCGGCCTCGCCGGCCACAGGAGAGCCGGCGAAATGCGCCAGACGCGCGCGGTGCGTGACATTGGGCGGATCAGGCGTTTTTCAGCATCCACTCAATCTCGGTTTCGGTGATCAGACGCTCAAACTGCAGCAGCTCATCGTTTTTACAGGCCAGATACACATGGCTGAAGCGCTCGCCCAGCAGCGTTTTCCACAGCGGCTGTTGGGCAAAGGCGCTGAGGGCGTCGCTCTGGCGGATCGGGAACGGCAGCCCTTCCTGCTCAAGGCCGTTGCCGGTAACCGGTTCAGGCAGCGGCAGCGGGTTTTCCAGGCCGTATACAATCCCCGCCAGCAGCGCCGCCATCACCAGATACGGGTTGGCGTCCGCGCCGGCCACGCGGTATTCCACCCGGTGGCTGTCGCGGTCGCCGCAGGGAATGCGCAGCGCCACGGTGCGGTTGTTATGCCCCCAGGATGCCTGGGTCGGCACGTACATGCCCGGCTGGAAACGGCGATAGGCGTTAACGTTCGGCGCCAGCAGCGCCATCGAGGACGGCATCAGCGCGATCATCCCCGCCAGCGCCTGCTTCAGCAGCGCGGAATCTTCGCCCTGCTCATCGGCAAACACGTTCTCGCCGTCGGCATCCAGCATGCTGATATGGATATGCATGCCGCTGCCGGCGTGTTCTTCATAGGGCTTGGCCATAAAGGTGGCCTGCATCTCATGCTTTTCCGCCACCGTGCGGATCAGGCGCTTGAGCGCCAGCGCATGGTCGCAGGCCTGCAGGACGTCGCCGGTATGATGCAGATTCACCTCAAACTGACCGGGCGAGGCTTCCGCCACCGCGCCGTCCGCCGGAATGCCCTGCAGCCGCGCCAGCTCATCGATCTCACTCAGCACGTCGGCAAAGTGGTTCAGGTTATCCACCGAATACACCTGGCTCTGGGTGTTGCGCTCCTGGGTGCCCGGCGCGCACGGCGGCTGCAGATAGCCTTCCGCATCGCGCTGGCGATCGATGAGATAGAACTCCAACTCTACCGCTACCACGGGCGACAACCCGCGCTGCCGCAAGCGCTGCCAAATCCGGTTCAGCACATTGCGTGGTTCAACGTCAAAGGGAGTGCCATCTTCATCCAGCATGGTGAGCTGCACCTGGGCGATATACTCCGGGTCGCTGGCGGAGGGCGTCAGCGTGCCCGGCACCGGCACGCAGACCCGATCCGGCTCGCCCAGCTCCTGCCCCAGCCCGCTCTCTTCCACCACATTGCCCAGAATATCCATGGCGAACACCGAAGCCGGGAAATAGCAGCCCTTCTCCAGCTTGTTCAGGCCCGCCACCGGAATGCGTTTACCACGGAAGCCGCCGTTCAGGTCGGTCAGCAGGACATCAATATGCTGGGTTAAAGGATAACGTTCCAGATAGTGATTCACCTCCCGCTGGAAGGTGGTACTTCGCCGTTCTTCGTTGTGCTGCACAAAGTTTTCCACTGTTACGATATTGGTCTGCATGAGTCACCCGCCGTTGTTGAGATTGCTATCGATGATTACGACCGTACTGCTCAATATAATTTCCACTCAATGAAACATAGATGCAACAAAAATGTTTTTCAAGTGTTAATTATGGTTTGAATATTGTCCACCCCACTGCTAGATTTAGTTAATATTGAACAAAAAGGCCATTTTTACGCCATCTCGTTCATAATTTCGAACAGGCCAAGGGGAAAATAATGGGCAATATATTTAACAGACCAGTCATCGGCGTGGTGATGTGTCGCCACAGGATAAAGCAGCATCCCACGCAGACCTTGCAAGAAAAGTACCTGAATGCGGTATTGGCCGCCGGCGGTCTGCCGGTCGCCCTGCCGCACGCGCTGGCGGAGCCGGAGATTCTGGCGGATCTGCTGCCGCGCCTCGACGGCATTATGCTGCCGGGCAGCCCCAGTAATGTGCAACCGCACCTTTATGGTGAAAACGGCGATGAGCCTGATGCCGACCCCGGACGTGACGCCTTGAGCCTGGCGTTGATTCGTCTGGCGCTCGACAGACGCATTCCCCTTTTCGCCATCTGCCGCGGCATGCAGGAAATGGTGGTGGCCACCGGCGGCACGCTGCATCGCCGTCTGTATGAGCTGCCGGAACTGCAGGAACACCGCGAAGACCACGACCTGCCGCTGGAGCAACAGTACGCCCCCGCCCATGAAGTCATCGTGCGCGAAGGCGGGATGCTGCCGCAGCTGATCCCGGACTGCAACCGCTTCTGGGTCAACTCGCTGCACGGCCAGGGCGCCAAAACCCTCGGCCCCAGCGTGCGCGTCGAAGCGCACGCCGCCGACGGGCTGGTCGAGGCGATCAGCATCCGCGACCAGCCGTTCGCGCTGGGGGTGCAGTGGCATCCGGAGTGGAACAGCGACGAATACGCGCTGTCGCGCCTGCTGTTTGCCGGTTTTATCAACGCCTGCCGGGAGTATCACAAGGAACCACGCCCATGAGCGAAATCAGTCTGGCGCCGGGAAAACGGCTGTCGCAAATCCGTCAGCAGCTCGGCCTGTCGCAGCGCCGGGTGGCGGAACTGTCCGGACTGACGCACAGCGCGATCAGCACCATCGAACAGGACAAGGTCAGTCCGGCCATCAGCACGCTGCAGAAGCTGCTGACGGTATACGGCCTGTCGCTGTCGGCATTTTTTGCCGAACCGGAAAAACCGGCTGAACCGCAGATTGTGATCGAGCAGGAAAATCTGATTGAAATCGGCAGCCAGGGCGTCTCGATGAAACTGATCCATAACGGCGACCCCAACCGCACGCTGGCGATGATGATAGAGACCTACGAGCCGGGCACCACCACCGGCGAACGCATTAAACACCAGGGGGAAGAGATCGGCACGCTGCTGGAAGGCGACGTGGTGCTGCAGGTCAACGGCCAGAACTACTACCTGACCGCCGGCCAGAGCTACGCCATTAACACCGGCATTCCCCACAGTTTCAGCAACACCTCGACGCGCATTTGCCGCATCGTCAGCGCGCATACGCCGACGACATTCTGATTAACGGAGCAAGGTATGGATTTCCACCACTTGCAGTACTGGCAACAACGGGCGCAGGCCCTGACTATTGAGAACCGACTGTTTATTAATGGCCGCTATCAGCCGGCCGCTGAGGGAGGCACCTTTGCGGTGGAAGATCCTGCCGGGCAGCGCGAGCTGACGCAGGTGGCCCGCGCCGGCGACGCCGATATCGAGCTGGCGGTCAGCGCCGCGCGCGCCGCCTTTGAGCGTGGCGACTGGTCGCGCGCCGCCCCGTCCCGGCGCAAAGCCGTGCTGCTGGCGCTGGCGGAGCAGATAGAACTGCATGCGGAAACGCTGGCGCTGCTGGAAACGCTGGACACCGGCAAGCCCATTCGCCACAGCCTGCGGGATGATATTCCGGGCGCCGCCCGCTGCCTGCGCTGGTACGCCGAAGCCATTGATAAGGTATACGGCGAGATCGCCCCGACGGGCGCCGATGCCCTGGCGCTGATCGAGCGTGAGCCGGTCGGCGTCGTCGGCGCCATCACGCCGTGGAACTTCCCGCTGCTGCTGGCCTGCTGGAAGCTCGGCCCGGCGCTGGCAACGGGCAACAGCGTGGTGCTGAAACCGTCGGAAAAATCGCCGCTGAGTGCGATTTACCTCGGCCGGCTGGCGCAGCAGGCCGGGCTGCCGGACGGCGTACTCAATATCGTCAGCGGCTTCGGCCATGACGCCGGCAAGGCGCTGGCGCTGCATCACGATGTTGATGCCCTGACCTTTACCGGCTCGACGCAGGTGGCCAAACAGCTGATGGTCTACGCCGGCGAATCCAATATGAAGCGCGTCTGGCTGGAGGCCGGCGGCAAAAGCGCCAATATCATTTTCGCCGACTGCCCGGATATTGATAAAGCGGCGCAAGCCGCCGCGGCCGGCATTTTCTACAACCAGGGGCAGGTCTGCATCGCCGGCACGCGCCTGCTGGTGGAAGAGAGCATCCAGCAGACCTTCCTGCAGGCGCTGCGCAAACACGCCGCCGCCTTTACGCCCGGCAATCCGCTGGATCCCGACACGCAGATGGGCACGCTGATTGACCGCGGGCACAGCGCCAAGGTTGCCGGCTTTATCGACAACGGGATCGAACAGGGGGCAACGCTGTTTCTTGACGGGCGCGGCAGCGGCCCGCACGACGCCTACCTTGGCCCGACCGTGCTGACCCGGGTGGATAACGCCATGCAGGTGGCGCGTGAGGAGATCTTCGGCCCGGTGCTGGCCGTCACCCCGTTCAACGGCGAGCAGCAGGCCATTGCGCTGGCCAACGACAGCGATTACGGCCTCGGCGCCGCGCTGTGGACCCGCGACCTGTCGCGCGCGCACCGCCTGGCGCGTCAGCTGCGCGCCGGCTCGGTGTTTATCAACAACTACAACGACGGTGATATGACGGTGCCCTTCGGCGGCTATAAGCAGAGCGGCAACGGCCGCGACAAATCGCTTCACGCGCTGGATAAATTTACCGAACTGAAAACCACCTGGATTTCGCTGGAATAAGGATTAACACGATGACTGAACATGTAAAAAGCTACTATGCGGCCAGCGCCAACCCGCACCAGCCCTATCCACAGCTGAATGAGTCCATCGAGTGCGACGTCTGCATCGTCGGCGGCGGCTATACCGGCCTCTCTTCGGCGCTGTTTCTGGTGGAAGCCGGCTATGACGTGGTGGTGCTGGAATCCGCGCGCATCGGTTTCGGCGCCAGCGGCCGCAACGGCGGTCAACTGGTCAACTCCTACAGCCGCGATATCGACGTGATTGAACAGCGTTACGGCGCCGACAGCGCCCGCCTGCTCGGCAGCATGATGTTTGAAGGGGCGGAGATTATCCGCAGCCGCATCAAACGCTACGCCATCGAGTGCGATTACCGCCCCGGCGGCATTTTCGCCGCGCTGAACAATAAGCAGTATCACACGCTGATCGAACAGAAAGGCCACTGGGAGCGCTACGGCAATAATCAGCTGGAGCTGCTGGACGCCGACCGCATCCGCCAGGAGGTGGCCAGCGATCGTTACGTCGGCGCCCTGCTCGACCACAGCGGCGGACATATCCACCCGCTGAACCTGGCGCTCGGCGAAGCAGAAGCCATCCGCCTGCAGGGCGGACGGATCTTTGAACAGTCGGCGGTCACCGATATTCGCCACGGCGATCCGGCGCGGGTCAGCACCGCCCACGGCCAGGTCAGCGCCCGCTATGTGATCGTCGCCGGCAACGCCTACCTCGGCGACAAGCTGGAGCCGCGGCTGGCCAAGCGCAGTATGCCCTGCGGCACCCAGGTGGTCGCCACCGAGCCGCTGGCGCCGGAGGTGGCCCAGTCGCTGATCCCGCGCAATTACTGCGTGGAAGACTGTAACTATCTGCTGGATTATTACCGCATCACCGCCGACCACCGACTGCTGTACGGCGGCGGCGTAGTCTACGGCGCGCGCGATCCGGACGATATCGACAACCTGATCCGCCCCAAACTGCTGAAAACCTTCCCGCAGCTGAAAGGGGTGCGCATCGACTACCGCTGGACCGGCAACTTCCTGCTGACGCTGTCGCGTATGCCGCAGTTCGGCCGTCTGGAGAATAACGTCTATTACATGCAGGGCTACAGCGGCCACGGCGTGACCTGCACCCATCTGGCGGGCAAGCTGATCGCCGAGCTGCTGCGCGGCGATGCGGAACGTTTCGACGCCTTTGCCAAGCTGCCGCACCTGCCGTTTTTCGGCGGCCGCAACCTGCAGATTCCGTTTACCGCCATCGGCGCGGCCTATTACACGCTGCGCGATCGGATCGGCGTTTAACCACAACAGGCCCGGCAAGCCGGGCCATGATAACCAATCAGACGATTTTCGGCTGGCCGTCGGAGGCGGTCGCCCCGCCGTCCACCGGGATGTTGGCGCCGTTGATAAAGCTGGCGTCCTCGCTGGCGAGAAACGCCATCACCGCCGCCACTTCTTCCGGCTCCGCCGCGCGTCCCAGCGCGATGCGCTCATTAAACTTATCGCGGATCTCCTGCGGCCAGCCATTGGTCATATTGGTTTTCACCAGGCTCGGGCACACGGCATTCACCCGCACGCCGTCGCCGCCGTGGTCCAGCGCCATGGCGCGCGTCAGGTTGACCACCGCCCCCTTCGCCGCGCAATAGTAAGCCGCGCCCCAGTCGCCGCCCAGGCCGGAAACCGACGCGGTATTGACGATGCAGCCTTTGCTTTTCAGCAGATAAGGCAGCGCGAATTTGGAGCAGAACACCACGCCGTCGATATCCACCCCGGCGATGCGCCGCCAGTCGGCGACGCTGGTCTCCAGCACGCTGCCGGCAACATGCACCCCGGCGTTATTCAACAGCACGTCGATATGGCCGAAGCGCGCGGCGATCTCATTCATCATGGTTTCTACCGCGTCGGCGTCGGAGACATCGATATGCACCGCATGAGCCTTGCCGGCCGGCAGCGAGGCCGCCACCGCATCCACCGCCTCCTTGGCCCAGTCCGCCAGCACCACCGTTGCGCCTTCCGCAGCAAAACGGCGCGCCGCCGCTTCCCCCATGCCGTTTCCCGCCCCGGTAATGATCACTACTTTGTCATCAAAACGCATAGAACCTCCTCCGTGTGAATTATTTTGTATTAATCATAAAAATTAATAATCAATCACAGGGTAATTCCGTACTTCGCCGCAGGAAAGACAAAACGTGCGCTTTTATAACCCAAAAGAGGTAAGCGTGATTTTCTATGATCTCGCTAAACAAAAGCGCTTATTTGGTCACGGCCTGTCGGCAAGCGGTTATTATCCCAGGGGGAAATTAAAAGCCGGCATGTAGTTACCTGGCGGGAATAAATGACATCACCGCCGGCGTATGCTGCCCGCGGCGGTGATGGTAATCAGTCCTCGATGGGGATAACCAATACGTCGATCTGCAGGTTGTTGATCGCCTGACGCGTGGCGGAAAATAAACGGCTCCAGAGATCGTGATGGTGGCCGAAAATAATCAGGTCAAATCCCTTCTCCTGCGCCGCGTTGTTTAATTCCTCGCTTAATTCACCGCGGCCAATCACCACCTCCGCAATAGGATGCGGCGACTGGTTTTTGAACGACGCCAGGATGCTCGCCGCCCGTTCGGAGAATTTTTTGTCGGTGTAGTTATAAGCGCCAATCCCCAGCTCGGCGTAATAGCCGGTGTGGTGGATATCGATATAGATCAGAGAGAGTTTGGCCTGTAGCGCGCTGGCCAGCTCGGCGCCCTTTTGCAGCAACTGCGCCGCGTTTTCTCCCAGGTCCGTTGCTACCACAATATGTTGATATGCCATGATTGTCTGCCCTCCGCATTGCCCTGACAAACCGCAGCGGCCCTCCAGCCCCGGTGTTTCAGCATGCCATGCCGATAGCTTAAGTGTAGGCCAGCCCTACCCGGCATTCCTGTTTATCGCCCGGCCGGCGCACGGTAAATACCTGCATAAAAAAACTATCGCTGATTTTATAATAATTTAGTTATTAACACCGAGAGTTATAATCACCAGCTGAATCATATGACTTATTTTCTCATGCTAAATTAGCCATTGCGTCTTTGCTCCCGATCAAGAAACAGTAAAAAGAAATCCAATAAGATTATTCCTATCATAATTCCAATAAGTTTTCCCGGAGAACCCATGAGATGAGTCAAGTGATTTATCGCATTGAAGAGAGCGTGATCTTTAGTCCTGAAGATACAGGACTTTACCGACATAATCAGACGGATAACGTCGTCGCCATTTCCAGCGCCGCCGCCAGGCTGTTTACTCTGTTGATCAAAAACAGAGGGAATATCGTTGAGCGGGATACCATTCTGGAAAAGGTCTGGGATGAATACGGACTGCAGGCCAGTAATAATAATCTCAATCAATGCCTGAGTACATTGCGTCGCATTATCAAAAACATGGGCATTGATAAAAACATTATTGAAACTATCCCTAAAGTTGGGCTGAGGATCTCCCATGCCATTCAGATAGAAGAGATCAATCTACAGCCGCCCATGCAGCCGACGCCGGACAAAGCGCCGGCCTCCGCCGGACGCGCCAGGAAAAAAATCAAAAAGAAGCTCTTTTACTCTGCGCTGCTGGTTGGACTGCTGCTGATGCTGTCCCTCTTTTTTAACGTTTTTCATCTCTATAACAACCTCCAGGACGCGCAAACGTCACTGTCACGCATTTATTCCCCACTGGACCAAAGCGCGCTGTGCGACGCGCAACCTGCGGAGATGCCGCTATTGTCGACGCTCTCTTTTAATAAACCGCACTAGTTTCGCCGGCCCGGTATCTGCCGGGCCGTCTGCGGGCCATGGGCCATTCCCGGTCTGATTTCATTCATCGACCAACCTATATAAATAAATCTCAGTGAAGCACCAATGCATCACCATGATGAATTTATGCATCAATTAAATTATTGAAACTCATGTCTCAAAAAACCTATAATTTTTGAAGGTAATCTAATTACCTTTTCCCTGGTGTTGTTGTATTTTTGCCCTTCATTTGAAGGGCTTTTTTCTTTTCCGCTACCGCTCCTCTCCTCCCGATTCCCGTGCGCCACGGCGCCGCGCCCGTTTCCGCCGCCCCCGCCATCCGCCTTATCCCATCGCTATTCGCCGGCGAGCAATCTTTACACGCTCTGCTATTCTCAGTGTTGGGCCTACAATCACAAGGAGCGAAATATGTTTGGTAAAGCTGAAGATAAAGCGAAAGAAGTTGCCGGTGCTGCGCAAGAAGCGTTTGGTGAAGCCACGGGTTCACCAGAGCATGAGATAAAAGGTGCGGCCCGTAAATATGCCTCGCAGGCCAGTTATGCGGTCCGCGACGGCGCTGACGTGGTCAGACACCGGGTGGAATCAAACCCGCTGGCCGGCGTGGCGGTTGCCGCCGCCGTCGGCATCGTTTTTGGTTACCTGCTTGGGCGCAAGTAACGGCGATTACGCCTGATTAACAAGGCCTGCGGGCCTTTTTTTCTCGGAGATAAGCAATGGACTCACTGGACTATCTGACATATTTACCGGTCGCCATCGTGCTTAACCTGGTGGCGATTGTCGCCGTCGCCGGCATTTCTCTGTGGAAAATCTGGCGCAGAAAACTCCGCGCCTGATCACCCCAGTCTCACTGCCGTTTCCCCCGTGATTGCATCATAACGCCAGCGCTGCTGCGACCTTCAGCGTCGCTGCGGCTGGCGTTTAACGCCGTGCCATATCTGCCTCGTTCATCCTGGTTTACAGTTTCCGCCCCCTTCGCTGCCCAGCCCTAATCCGTCGCATCGGCGCAAAATTGATATCGCCACAGGGTCGTCTACAATTTAATCGGAATTCCTCCCTATAACGTCAGTATTATTTGATATTTGAGGTGATTATGTTACCTGGACACGAGAATGTAGTAAGTATGACTAGCCTTAGCCGTCAAGCTACGCAGCAATTAATGCCGTCGTTTTCCGCTTTACCCCACACCCAGCATGCGGATGGTAAATACCGCTTGCGCCGTTATTCCGTTATTACCTTCCGTAATAATCAGATTGAGGATATCGGGCAACGTGACTTCGTACAGTCGGACGAGTTCAACCACTTTCAGGGCAACGTGGTGCGCCACTTCGAGCCGATTGACAGCGCCGTATTGCAAAGCGAAGGCATGGCGGAGATGTGCGCCCTGTTTGCCGAAGTCAACGACCTGCCCGACGGCGCCAAAATAGAGATCCATCAGATGCGCGTGGTGGCGATTTACAATGAAACCCCGGTGGCGCCGGAAGGTATCCATCAGGATGGCTTCGAGCATATCGCCATGGCCTCCATCAACCGGCACAATATTGTCGGCGGCGAAGTCATGCTGTACGACGATAACCGCAGCATGCCGTTCTTTAGGCGCGTACTGGCGGACAGTGAAACCGTGCTGTTGGCGGACAATAAGCTATGGCACTACTTCACGCCGATCACCGCCGTGGCGCCGGAAGAAGAAGGACACCTGGATCTATTGATCCTGACCGCACGGAGAGAACAGGCATGACGTTTACCCCCGAGCGCGCCCGCGCGCAATTCGGCGCGCTGTCGCAGCACTACCAGGATAAGCCGGTGATATTTTTCGACGGCCCCGGCGGTTCCCAGGTTTCCCGCGGCGTGTTGGACAACATGACCGGCTACCTCGGCAGCTATAACGCCAACCTGGGCGGACACTACTTTTCCAGCAAGGTGACGGAACAGGTGATGCATAACGCGCGCGAGTCGGTACGCGCGCTGTTAAACGCCCCTGCACCCGATAATATCGTCTTCGGCATGAATATGACGTCGCTGACCTTCCACCTGAGCCGCATCATCAGCCGGGACTGGCAGCCCGGTGATGAGATTATCGTCACCGCGCTGGACCACTACGCCAATGTCTCCAGCTGGCAACAGGCGGCGGAGGATAAGCAGGCCATCGTGCATCATATTCCGCTGCGTCCGGAGGACTGCTCGCTGGACACCGAGCGGCTGTGCGCGCAGATCACCGACAAAACCCGGCTGATTGCGGTGACGCATGCCTCCAACGTGACCGGCAGCGTGGTGGATATCCGGGCCATTACCGCCGCCGCGCGGCGGGTCGGCGCGCAGGTCTACGTCGACGCCGTGCACTATGCGCCGCATAACCTGATCGACGTCCAGGCGCTGGGCTGCGACTTCCTGGTCTGCTCCGCCTATAAGTTTTTCGGCCCGCATATCGGCATGGCCTATATCGCCCCGCAGTGGTTACAGCGTCTGCGCCCGTATAAGGTAGAGCCGGCGACCGATAGCGGCCCGGGACGCTTTGAAACCGGCACCCAAAGCTTTGAGGGGCTGGCCGGCGTCACTGCCGCCATTGACTATCTGGCGCAGTGGGGCAAGCCGGACGCACCGCTCAGGCAGCGCCTGGAGGAGAGTTTCGCCGCCTACCACCGGCATGAAGAAGATCTGTGCCGCTATTTTCTGCAGCGCCTGCGGCAGCTGGACGGCGTCCGGCTTTACGGCCATCCCGACGCGGACAGCACGCGCCGCACGCCGACCTTTGCCTTAACCTTTACCGACTTCTCGCCGGAGCAGATTGCCATGCTGTTAGGTCAGCACAATATCTGCGCCGGCAGCGGACATTTTTACGCGCAAGGTCTGATACGGCAGCTCAACCTACAGGAGCACGGCGGCGTGCTGCGCATCGGCATGATGCATTACAACACCCGCGAGGAGATCGACCGCCTGTTTGAAGTATTGGAGGATACGCTGGCCACGGCGGACAGCCCGGCCGCCGTGAGCGGGCGCTGACGCTTTTGCGGCATGATGGTTAATCGACGACGGGAACCCCAGGGTTCCCGTTGTTTATGCGGCTTGCCGGAATGGTCAAAGGCGCGATTTATTTAATCTGACCGTTTATCGTTTCCGTTAAACCAAACGATACACCGCCCCATCAGCCGAAATAAATTAAGAAAGCCCAGCAGAACAATCACCGACAGGAAAACATCCATCAGTGAGTTGTTTGCTCCCATAATCTTCAGTGATGAGAACGACACGCACAGCAGGGTTAACGGTAAACTTAGAATAGCGGATAGTCTATTTAACATTTCCATATTTCATCCTAACTCCATAAAAACCTAATATTTTCAATAAAAATACCCTATACCATCAATAAGGTCGCGAATATAAAGATGGTCACGAAAATATAGTGTTTTTTTCTAAACTGCCTGTACGGCAGTGAACGTAAAGCGCTGTTTCTGATGCTGACAAAAAAATTTCTAAGCTGCCTGTACGGCAGTGAACCATCAAAGTGGCCTGATCGGCTGAAGCGTGGTTTTCTAAGCTGCCTGTACGGCAGTGAACCGATTTATCCGCATCGGAAAGATTTAGCCGATTTTCTAAGCTGCCTGTACGGCAGTGAACTCGTTTTTGCCGGTGAGGATGTTCGACATGTTTTTCTAAGCTGCCTGTACGGCAGTGAACCATTTCTCCGGTGACACCGGTTTGTCGCAAACTTTCTAAGCTGCCTGTACGGCAGTGAACTGTTAGAGTTTAAGGCCAGCGGCTTAATAATTAAAGCTTTTTCCCCTTTTCAGCCGCCGATACCCTTTTTTTACGCCTGCTCAGACGCCCATTAGATATCAATAAGTTACGCATAGTGCTAAAAAAAGGGTTGTTGGCGCAACCCTACGTTGCCGCTCTCTGTCGCGCGAGCCTCCTCGCTTAGCACGCTATTTATTGTCACCCACACTTGTAAATTTCTGTAATCGTGGCATTATCCCCGCGCTTTATATTGATTGATTAAAAAGGAATTGAAAATAATGAAAAAATTACTCGCCGCCGTAGTACTCGCCATGACGGTTACCGGCTGTGCACAGCAGACGTTCACGATGAAAAACCAAACGGTCGCCGCGCCTAAGCAGACCACCACACACCACTTCTTTGTCTCCGGCATTGGCCAGAAGAAAACCATTGATGCCGCAGCAGTGTGCGGTGGCGCAGATAAAGTGGTGCGCACCGAAGTGCAGCAAACCTTCCCGAATATCCTGCTGGGCGTCGTGACCTTCGGCATCTACACTCCGCGCGAAGCCCGTATTTATTGCGCCCAATAAATCACTGATACAAATTAACAACAGCCCGCTTACCGCGGGCTGTTTCTCATCTAAACGTTATCCGCTGCCGGCGACGGCCTCAAATCGCGAAGCGGCATAGGTGCATCAAAGAATAAACGCCTCTTGCGTCAGCTCCTGTGTCACACCGGCTAACTGGATAATCACCGGATCGTAGAAAGAGGTGCCCGGAATAACCTCAACGTTAGTCCCCTCTTCGGTATGAACCAACCGTACTTCTGAACCATGACGACTAAATTCGTTATAGCCAATAAACGTCAGATTTGAGGGCTTGCCGTCATAGTCATAGGCGCAGAGATCGTCCATCTTTGATAAATCTATTTTGTCCTGTTCCTGGTCATTGAAGGTGAAATCGGTAATCACATCGGGGTCGTCAGCTGAGCTTACCAGCTCCCATTCATAAAAGAAGGTGTCGTTACCTTCACCGCCGGTCAGCGTATCACCGCCCATTGACGAGGAAATAATCATGTCGTTCCCGGCGCCGCCGTCAATCTCAAAATGCGTTCCTTCCTGACCAACCACCTGATACGCGTCATTATTGGCAATAAAGATAAAATCGTCACCGTCGCCGCCGTCAATTTTGCCGTTATCACTCGGCGCCAACAGCATCAGGCGAACCATAATATCATCGTTGCCGGCGTCCCCCTTCACCCGGAAGTTCTGCCCCATGACATCGATGCGATCGTCGCCCTCACCGCCATAAATAACATCGTTGACCGGCACGACGCTGACGCCATCCGGCGGATTGTTGAGGTCAACCGGATGGAGCGTGCTGATGGTGTCATTACCATCACCGCCCAGAATAATATTATGGCCATCGGTAAAACGTTCACTTTGCAGAACGTCGTCACCGGCCCCCAGATCGACAAAACTGTTGTTGGTAATATAAGCCGCATCGTTATCATCACCGGCAAAAATCACCGCGCCGCTGCCGGTGTAAATCGTATCCTCACCGCTGCCGGCAAACACAATGTCGGCATTATTGCCCTCGGTATTCAGCTTGATGGTATCGTTACCCGTATAGCCAAAGACCAGATCCTTGCCGATAGTGCCATTCAACAAATCGTCCCCTGCCGTGCCGGTGATAATGTTCGGCACCAAAGGTAATAACACATCCCAATCCTCCTGCACGGCCGCCTTTTCAGGCAGATATGCGGCGGTCAGCCTGTTGTTATTCATAACCCTATCCTCTTGATATTTACCATCCGGCGGCATCGTTCATCGCCGGTTTATCCTGCACCATCTTCTGTCACAACATCGTTTATGGTATGCAGGCCCATAGCCATCTCGATGGACCGTGATAAATAGGGTATAGCCAAAGGTGGCGAATAAATAAACGACGGAAGGGTTTATCTGGCTGTGGAGCGCTGCCGTGGCAGGGGATCGTGTGGTTGGTATTTAATTTAACCTCCCCCTGAAATCAGAGGAGGTTTTCTACCTGTTTACCGCTTGGCAAACTCCGCCTTGGCTTTGGCCAACGCATCGTTAAAGCCTTGATTGCCGTGCAGCGCGGCTACCACCGCGGCCCCCATCAAACGTCCGTTATCCACATCGCTTTGCCAGTGGGCGCCGCACACCACGCGGCTCTGACCAAAGTCATAACCCCGTTTCAGGATCTCGGTTTCACGCGCCGGGTTAATCTCCGTCAGCACCAGTGCCGTCGCCCAGCCAAACGAGGCGTGCCCGGAAGGATAGGAGCCCGTTTTTGCCATAGACTTATCCTTTTCCGGCGTACAGGTGCTGTCCTTGTACACCACAAAAGGCCGCACGCGCATATAGTGGTCTTTGGCCGCCCTCATCGCATAGTCGTGACTGTCCTGCAGTACGCCCTGCAGCAGCGCATAGAGAGCCGGGGTTTTTTCTGGCGAAATCTCTTCGCCAAAGGCGGCGGAAAACGCGGCGGAGATATTTTTATAGTCCGCATCGCTGGCCGCCAGCGCCTGACGCTGCGCATCTTTTAACGTTTTGCCCGTCTCATAAGCGGCCTTATCGTTTAAAAACGCCGTGGTGTTTTCCGCCGGCGGCGGCGGTAAGATCTGCAGGCTGTCGGGCGCGGTTTCCGGCGTCAGAAATCCTGGCGTCTGCGCAGCGAATGCGCCAGAGGCGGAGAACAACAGAGCGGCAACTGAACATACGGCAACGCGTTTCTTAAAATGTAATCGCATACTTTTTTATCCCTTTTTAACAAGTCCCGCAGCAAACGGTAGAGGCACTCCGGCGCATGCGCTTAACAAAATATGCTATCAACGCCCATAGCAAAATATTGTTACCTAACAGGTAAATATTGAGATAACGCTTTACAGCGTGACGGCGGATAGTATGAAAAATCCTAGAGCCAGACGAGCAAAAACCTTCCTATTTTCCAGCAAGTAAAAAGAAGTGAGTTTAACAAGATTCGTTATGGCATTTATGTACTTATTAATATATAAAAGGGACGTCCCCGACAAAGGGTCTTTAATAAATGACGACCGATCGCATGATGAAAATCTATCCAAAGTAACAACACCACAGACTGCGATTTTAATTCATTAAAAATAGCAAAAGTAAAAAACCCACCAAATAGTGGGTTTACTCACTGTATGAATACTCATTAGGCATACTTTTTCTCGAAATGACTCTTTACTTCATCAAAAGCAAGATCAGGGTGTTCTCGAGATGTAGCTAATAAAATAATATCACGAGACGCTATCCCTACAGGGTCGATACGATATACAGTCACATCCGCTGTCAACTCGCTGTAGTTGTCATATACCTCATATTTTACACGCGAAGGTTTTTCTCCAGTAAAAACATAAGTATCCAGAAGTTCATTCGTAGTAATTTTTTTCATTTTCATTCTCTCCTTTGTATGTCGAACACTATTCTTAGCGTTTCACAGCAACGTCCACAACTATCTTATGTTGTTAGTTTCCTCACACATCATTTACAAAAATGACAATAAATATTCAATCACATCTATCATAGAGAGGCGCCTACAACACTATGACAACGCAAAGGTGACGTTTTTTTGTACATTTAGTGAAAGGTGTGACGACAAGAGAATTAATACGCCAAACAGATTAAACATACTTAATTATTTTAGCGCAAAATATTAATATTTAAGCATATTGGCGTCTTCCATAAAGCTTTTCAAGTCATAGATCACGCACTTGACGGTGCTGTTATAGCCCTATTTTTAACGTTTTGGTCAATCAATGATTGATAATAAGACAACCGCTAAAATCAAATGGTAATTTAAATTCACTTATGAATAATTACTAATGCTTGCCATAACCCTGACAAATGTTAATATCCCACACCAAAAATATGGTTACCTTTTATGAACTACACACCACTGGAAGCCAGTCTGGAACAAAAATATCCCGCTGAGGGAAACATGGATATTAAAAATGAAGAAAAATATTTTTTTTGGAATCACAGGACTTAGGGCCATTGCTGCCTCTCTTGTTTTGATTGTTCATTCATCAGCAATGTTATCTTTTGGCCACAGCATCAGCCCGCTAGTTATTCTAACAAACTCTGGGGTGGATATATTCTTTATAATAAGTGGTTTTATAATAACATACGCACACTGGAATGATTTCGGTGGGGGAATGGCAAATATTCGCAAGTTCTTTAAAAAAAGAACCATCAGAATATATCCCATGTATGTTATTTTCACATTAATAACAACCGGTATCCTTATTGCAATACCATCGTTATTCTTTAGCTTAAAATATAGCAATAGCCTGCTGCTTTCATCGTTATTTTTCATCCCCTCACAAATGGATAATGGAGATGTCACGCTTATTCTTGCGGTTGCATGGACGTTATCATATGAAGTTGTTTTCTACCTCATATTTGCAATAGCGATGATCTTCCCAAGAAGATATGGCTTAGCATTGATATGTGTCTCTCTAGCACTATGGTCTATATCTCACACAGTATACCAAGGGGAATATATATCAGAATATTTTTTATCAACACTTCCTCTTGAGTTTTTATTTGGGGTATTGCTGTGCTCAGTATTTATGCACAGTGAAAATGGTTTGAGAGTAAATAAACCACTGTCTTACTTTTTAGTTTTGTTATCCATAACGTCCATTCTGACGATACCATTCAATTTTCCTTATGATATAAGTGAGTTTCGCGGAAATGGTCGTTTCATTTATTTTGGAATTCCATCTCTGATTCTCTTCCTTGCCCTATTCAATACAGGGAGGCCTAAGAACCCCATTGTTAGCACATCAATTGAGTTAATTGGAAATGCATCATACGTAACATATCTTTCGCACTTCCTTACTATCGGTGTGATAAAATTCATAATGAAGCGGATTGAAATAATTCAATCAATACCTCTTTCTATTATCGTTATTTTTTCCTGCATCACGTGTACCACTGTGGGAATTTTAGTTCATATTTTTGTCGAGAGAAAAGTTCTAGGATTTCTAAACTCTAGAGCTTAACATTGCAAACAGCGTACGTTAGTGGCGGGATCCCGCCACTAACTCTCACAACACTAACACTCCACCAGAGCATGTCACCGAGACGTAAGCAAGCCATTTCCGGGTTGCCATCTTCTCCAACGAAGACTAAAAACCAATAATAGTTTGACTTAAATTATATTTTTTTCTCTTTCCACCCAGCCAGCCAACCCACATTCCGCCCATTTTTAACCCACCGAGTTTTAAACATCTTCAGAGATTTTGATAACCAATATTCACTCGCTCTAGCACACTCTTGCCCGTGGCAAATCGCTCACTCGCGTCGTGTACGCCGGCGACAGCATTTCGCGCTTCATCGACCACGCTTGTTGCGTGCCCTGACCGGCGAACCATAACGTGGCTCTCCCGGAATTATTGATCCGATCCAGAACGCTCATCAGTTGCTCACTGTTATGCCTCGGCTGGTACTCATCGAACAATCCGAGCTGTGCAACGCCATGGCAGAAGAAGTTCTGCAGCATAACGCCCGCTTTTTGATAGCGATGCCCGGGCTGCCAAATAGCGTCAAAGCAGCGCACGGCCGCTGCGATAATGTCGCGGCTATCTTGCGTTGGCGTGCTCAATTTTATACTTGCCGAATTACCGTAGTATTGCTCATTGATGGCGAACGGACTGGTTTTGAGCCAGGCGCTGATGTGCATGCAGTACTGATGCTCCTTACGGAGTTTTTCTGCCGCCCGCGTCGCGTACATGCAGATAGCCTGGCGCATATCGTCATATTCGGTGATGCGCTCGCCAAACGAACGCGAGCAGAGGATCTGCTGCTTCGTTGGCGCAAATTCTTCAAGCTCCAGGCACGGTTCGCCGCGCAGCTCACGCACCGTTTTTTCTATCACCACGCTAAAATGCTTTCGTATCATTGCCGTGCTGGTATCGGCTAACTGCAGCGCCGTGTCGATCCCCATGATCTGCAGCTTTTTCGCTAGCCGCCGGCCGATGCCCCACACCTCTGCGACAGGCACCAGCCCCATCAGTTTGCGTTGGCGTCCGGCACTGGACAGATCCACCACGCCCCCGGTCCCCGGATACTTTTTCGCCGCATGGTTGGCCAATTTTGCCAGCGTCTTGGTTGGGGCAATGCCGATACCCACCGTCAGGCCGGTATCGCGCAGCACTCTCGCCCTCACCTGGCGGCCGAAGTTTTCCAGTTCAACGCAGCGACGCACGCCGGTCAGATCCATAAAGCTCTCATCAATTGAGTAAATCTCAACGCGCGGCGCCATCTCTTCCAGTACAGACATCACGCGCATCGACATATCAGCGTACAGCTCATAATTGCTGCTGAAGGCGATGCCGCCAGCACGCTCAAAAGGGTGCTTAACCTTGAAGTAAGGCACTCCCATTTTAATGCCGAGAGCCTTTGCCTCTTCGCTTCTGGCCACCACGCAGCCGTCATTATTTGAGAGTACGACGACCGGACGGCCGCGCAGGTCCGGGCGCCACAGCGTTTCGCAGCTCGCGTAAAAGCTGTTCACATCCGCAAGCGCGTACATTATTTGAGCCTCGTAATCGAAGACACGACAACCCCCACCACCTCCAGGCTATCCCCGTCATCCTGTAGAACGATCGGCTCATACTTTGCATTCATCGGCTCCAACTGGGCGCGCGGATGCAAACAAAGACGCTTTACCGTGAACTCCCCGGCAATACTCGCGATAACGATATCGCCATGTGCCGGAGCAATGCTGCGATCGACAACCAGCATCGAGCCTTCAGTGATCCCCGCCTCAAGCATCGAGTCGCCGGTCGCATAGAGAAAATATGTCGCATTAGGATGGCTGATACAGTATTCGTTCAGATCGATGCGCGAGCTGACGTAATCCGCGGCGGGGCTGGGAAAACCAGCGGGCACTTTGTCAGAGAACAGCGGTAGTTCAAGTTTTACCGGGGTTGGCGTTGGAAAAAAGAGAGTCATAATGTTGCCTTGATACTGTGTTTTTATACAGTATAAGCGCAAGATTTTAACGGAGGGAAGTTCGGATATTACTTAGAATTGTAGGGTATTGATCGGTAAAGAAAGATAGATTTTATGGATGAATATGAGGTTCTATCGCCATCTCGGACTGACCCCATAACGTTGCAATGGGCATAAAAAACGGGAGCACTCAGGCTCCCGTTTTCAATCAAACGCTCAACACATTACATGTGTTCGACGATAGCGTCGCCAAACTCTGAACATTTCAGCAGCTTAGCGCCTTCCATCAGGCGTTCGAAGTCATAGGTCACGGTCTTGGCGGCAATGGCGCCTTCCATGCCTTTAACGATCAGGTCAGCCGCTTCGAACCAGCCCAGGTGACGCAGCATCATTTCTGCAGACAGGATAACGGAACCTGGGTTCACTTTGTCCTGGCCGGCATATTTTGGTGCGGTGCCGTGGGTAGCTTCGAACAGCGCGCACTCGTCGCCGATGTTGGCGCCCGGCGCGATGCCGATGCCGCCAACCTGCGCAGCCAGTGCGTCAGAGATGTAGTCGCCGTTCAGGTTCATACAGGCGATCACGTCGTACTCCGCCGGACGCAGCAGGATCTGCTGCAGGAAGGCGTCGGCGATCACGTCTTTAACCACGATCTCTTTACCGGTGTTCGGGTTTTTGATTTTCAGCCACGGGCCGCCGTCAATCAGTTCGCCGCCGAACTCTTCGCGCGCCAGTTCGTAGCCCCAGTCTTTGAAGGCACCTTCGGTGAACTTCATGATGTTGCCTTTGTGAACCAGAGTCACAGAGTCACGGTCGTTGACGATCGCATATTCGATCGCCGCACGCACCAGACGCTTGGTGCCTTCTTCTGAACATGGCTTCACGCCGATGCCGCACTGCTCTGGGAAACGGATTTTCTGCACGCCCATCTCGTCGCGCAGGAATTTGATCACTTTATCCGCTTCGGCAGAGCCGGCTTTCCACTCGATACCGGCGTAGATGTCTTCGGCGTTTTCGCGGAAGATCACCATATCGGTCAGTTCTGGGTGTTTAACCGGGCTAGGGGTGCCCTGGTAGTAACGCACCGGGCGCAGGCAGACATACAGATCCAGCTGCTGACGCAGGGCAACGTTCAGAGAACGGATACCGCCGCCGACCGGGGTGGTCAGTGGGCCTTTGATGGCAACGCGGTAATCGCGGATCAGGTCCAGAGTTTCTTCCGGCAGCCACACGTCTTTCCCGTAAACGTGGGTAGATTTTTCGCCGGTGTAGATTTCCATCCAGGAGATTTTACGCTCGCCGTGGTAAGCCTTCTCAACTGCAGCATTAACCACATTAATCATGGCAGGGGTCACGTCAACGCCGATACCGTCGCCTTCGATGAACGGAATGATCGGGTTATGCGGAACAACCAGTTTACCCTGGGCATCGACCGTAATTTTTTTACCTTCTGCCGGAACAACTACTTTGCTTTCCATCAACCTCTCCTTCAAGCGCAATTTTTGTTAATGCTTTGTAAGATGCGTGTCAATACTACTCGAATATTCAATCCGCGCCAATCCGAAACGGATTCAGTTATAATGCGCCTATCATTCGCAAGTACAATAGATATGAATAAATTCCCTGTTAAAAAACACCAAGTTAAACGATTCAGCCGACCGAATAGCGCCAAACGCCCCGCGGCGTCGGGGCCGCGCCGGGTGGTGTTATTCAACAAGCCCTTCGATGTGCTGCCGCAGTTCACCGATGAAGCCGGCCGCGCCACGCTAAAGGAATTTATTCCCTTTAACGACGTCTACGCCGCCGGCCGCCTGGACCGCGACAGCGAAGGGCTGCTGGTGCTGACCAACGACGGTAAACTGCAGGCGGCGCTCACCCAGCCGGGCAAACGCACCGGCAAAGTCTATTACGTCCAGGTAGAAGGCGATCCGCAGGAGAGCGATCTGGCGCCGCTGCGCAGCGGCGTGACGCTGAAGGACGGCCCCACCCTGCCCGCCGGCGTCGAACGGGTGGCGGAACCCGCCTGGCTGTGGCCGCGTACGCCGCCGATCCGCGAGCGCAAAAGTATCCCCACCAGCTGGCTGAAAATCACGCTGTATGAAGGCCGAAATCGTCAGGTGCGTCGCATGACGGCGCATATCGGGTTCCCTACCCTGCGCCTGATTCGCTACAGTATGGGTAATCTTTCATTGGGCGACTTGCAGCCCGGTGAATGGAAAACCACGGATTCACCGTAGCCAATCGGAGAGTTGCGCCATGAAAACGTTACCTACCCTGCTGTTAACCACGCTGCTGTGCGCCGCCGGCGCGCAGGCCGCCAGTTTCGACTGCCGCCAGGCGGTCGCCAAGGATGAACAGGCGATTTGCGCCAGCCGCTCGCTGAGCGATAAAGACGTTGAAATGGCCACCAAGTATCAGTTTCTGCGCGGCCTGTTCGCCATGGGCTTTCGCGGCGAAATGCAGGACCAGCAAAGCCGCTGGCTGGCAACGCGTAAACAGTGCGGCGGCGACGTCGACTGCCTGAGCAACAGCTACCGCCAGCGCATCGGCGAGCTGGACGCGATTTACAACAAAATCGACCGGCCATTGTAAGGAGGCGCCATGTTCAAACCGCACGTTACCGTCGCCAACGTGGTGCACGCCGCCGGCAAGTTTTTAATCGTCGAAGAGACCGTGAACCATAAGGCGCTGTGGAACCAGCCCGC
The DNA here is from genome assembly GCF_016026735.1 of Serratia rubidaea. NCBI lineage: Bacteria > Pseudomonadati > Pseudomonadota > Gammaproteobacteria > Enterobacterales > Yersiniaceae > Serratia > Serratia rubidaea. Next base: position 3,508,180 of record NZ_CP065640.1, on the reverse strand, counting down.
CGGCCACCTGGAGGCCGACGAGACGCTGCTGCAGGCCGCCGAGCGCGAACTGTGGGAAGAAACCGGCATCCGCGCCGCGCCGCAGTCGTTCCTGAAGATGCATCAGTGGATCGCGCCGGACGGCACGCCGTTCCTGCGCTTTTGCTTCGTCGTCGAACTGCCGGAGATCGCGCCGACCGCGCCGCAGGACAGCGATATCGACCGCTGTCTGTGGCTCAGCGCCGACGAGATTCTGCACGCCCCCAACCTGCGCTCGCCGCTGGTGGCGGAGAGCCTGCGCTGCTACCGGCAGCCCGAGCGCTACCCGCTCTCGCTGATCGGCAGTTTTAACTGGCCGTACTGAAGCACAATAAGTGCCGTGCGCGCAGGCCGCCATCGTGGTAAAATCCTGCGCCTGTTTTTTTATCAGCACGGTTCGTGTTCAAGTTCGTGAGATCCCCATGTCAGACAACAGCCAGAAAAAAGTAATCGTCGGTATGTCCGGCGGCGTCGACTCTTCCGTTACCGCCTATCTGTTACAGCAACAGGGCTACCAGGTCGCTGGGCTGTTTATGAAGAACTGGGAAGAAGACGATGACGAAGAGTACTGCTCCGCAGCGACCGATCTGGCCGACGCTCAGGCGGTATGCGACAAACTCGGCATTGAGCTGCATACGGTCAACTTCGCGGCGGAATACTGGGACAACGTGTTCGAACTGTTTTTGGCAGAGTACAAGGCCGGCCGCACGCCGAACCCGGACATCCTGTGCAATAAAGAGATCAAGTTTAAAGCCTTCCTGGAGTTCGCCGCCGAAGATCTGGGCGCCGACTATATCGCCACCGGCCACTACGTGCGCCGCCAGGACGTTGACGGCAAGAGCCGCCTGCTGCGCGGCGTTGACGGCAACAAAGACCAGAGCTACTTCCTGTATACCCTGAGCCACGAGCAGGTGGCGCAGAGCCTGTTCCCGGTCGGCGAGCTGGAAAAGCCGGAGGTACGCCGCATCGCCGAACAGCTGGAGCTGGTCACCGCCAAGAAAAAAGACTCCACCGGCATCTGCTTTATCGGCGAGCGCAAGTTCCGCGACTTCCTCGGCCGCTACCTGCCGGCGCAGCCCGGCCCGATCGTGACCGTCGACGGTCAGACCATCGGCCAGCATCAGGGGCTGATGTACCACACGCTGGGTCAGCGTAAAGGGCTCGGCATCGGCGGTATGAAAGACAGCAGCGAAGATCCGTGGTACGTGGTCGACAAAGACGTCGCCAACAACCTCCTGATCGTCGCTCAGGGCCACGACCATCCGCGCCTGATGTCGGTCGGCCTGATCGCCCAACAGCTGCACTGGGTCGATCGCCAGCCGCTGACCGCCCCGCTGCGCTGTACGGTGAAAACCCGCTACCGCCAGCAGGATCTGCCGTGCACCATCACCCCGATCGACGAGCAGCGCATCGAAGTGCGCTTCGACGAGCCGGTAGCGGCGGTCACGCCGGGCCAGTCGGCGGTGTTCTACCAGGGCGAAATCTGCCTGGGCGGCGGTATCATCGAACAGCGCCTGCCATTATAAACGGTATTAACCAAGGGGCTAGCCCCTTGGTTACCAGTCTTGAGTACTCAAGACGCTATTTTTTTTCTGATGCCACTTCTTCAAATCACGAATACTTTTTGGCGAAGTATATACCTTGCCTTTACCCTCTTTTAAAACCCGCATGATCCCTAATTCTGCAAGCTTTTTCAGATCATCCCTTGCCGTATTTTCCGCCACCCCCATCCGTTCGGCAATCTCACTTGCCGAGAACAATACACCAGGTTGACTGATCGCCATCAGAACAATATCCCGCTGACGTCCGTTCAACTTGGTCAACAGGCCGGAACGGTAGAACCAGCGAGTAAGCTCCTCACGCGTACGAATGATGTTGCGAATATAGTCGATATACTCCTGTACGGCGCGGGCAATAATTTCACTTTGATAATTAACAAAATAGGTCAAATCCATACCGTCAGTTTCCGTATAAAGGTAGGACTTCACATATTGCGCCGGCGCATTTTTGAGCAATTTACTAATGGAGATATACCGAAAGGCGGTGTAACCGCATTTAAGCATGTATGCATAAAACAACGCTCTTGCGGAACGACCATTACCATCTCTGAATGGGTGCAAATAACCCATCATAAAATGGATAATGCTCGACTTAACCAACGGGTGTAAGTATTTCTCCCCCTGATACGTTTCATGCGGTGTGTTGATAAATTCACACAATCGAGTGAGCCGTTCCTGGAGCTGCGCTGCTGGCGGTGGGGTATGAATCACATTTCCCTCCAAATCAACAACCGCAACATTATCTTCACCCTGCCGGAACTGGCCTGGCGCATAGTTATCATCATTGACACCAACGACCGCAACACGGTGCAACTCAAGAATATAATCCAGAGTGACCTCATCCCCCGCATGTTCAGCAACAAAATTCATCATGCGGTAATTCCCCATGATCATTTTTTCACTTTCATCCCGCGGTAATCTGCCAACTTTGATCATCTCCAACGCAACTCGGCTCGTTGTTGCCGCCCCTTCCAACTGACTGGATGCGATAGATTCCGCAGCAACTAACTCAGCCATAAGATAATCGCCAGCATCAAATTCTTCATAGCGCTCGGCTTCCGCCGCCGAAGAAGTTAAACGATCAACAATTGAACATGAACGCTGTATTACCCCAGTGGTACTAATGCCGGGTTTGTTTTCATCTTCAGCTAATGCCAGCAACGAAAAGCGTTTTAGTGAAATAGTACGTGTCAAGTTGATGACAAACCACATACTGTCGAGTTCTTGCTGCTGCCTGACTCGATGCCTCAACTCGTCGTAATGAAGGTATTTATCTGTAATTTGGTGATATTTATCTACCAAAGCTGAGGGCGAATCAATATTAACATCAGTAATATTGAGTTTAGGTGGTGGCGTAACTCTCATCACTTCACCTCAAAAAGAGTGGAAATTGAGGTAATGATGGCGCTATTACTCATCTAAAACAAGTCAAATGTCAGCAGAAAACACCTTCCAACGCTTAGTTTTCATGCAAACAATGGAAATCTTCCCTATCCTTCCAACCCACCGCGTCAAATAACCTATTCACGCTGGGTTTAGCCAGAGTTTTATGGCATCATTCGCAACATTCACGATCATTATCGTTACCGGCGCGGGCAGAGGTTATCATTTTGCCGCCACGCAGCCTGTCACCGTAAGCCATGTACCGTATACAGGAGTATTCGTGGCGAAGAATTATTATGACATCACGTTGGCCATGGCCGGAATCAGCCAGTCAGCGCGTTTGGTTCAGCAGCTGGCGCACGAAGGGCAATGCGACCGCGAAGCGTTGCACACCTCGCTCAGCAGCCTGTTGCAGATGAACCCCGCCTCCACGCTGGCGGTATTCGGCGGTGAAGAGCGTAATTTGAAAGTCGGCCTGGAAACGCTGATGGGCGTACTGAACGCCAACAATAAAGGCCCCGGCGCCGAACTGACCCGCTACACCATCAGCCTGATGGTGCTGGAGCGCAAGCTCAACGCCAACAAGCAGGCGATGAATACCCTCGGCGAACGCCTTGAACAGCTGGAGCGCCAGCTGGCGCACTTCGAGCTGGAATCCGACACCATTATCAGCGCACTGGCGGGCATCTATGTCGACGTAGTCAGCCCGCTGGGGCCGCGCATTCAGGTCACCGGCTCACCGGCCATTTTGCAAAACAGCCAGGTGCAGGCCAAGGTGCGCGCCACGCTGCTGGCCGGCATCCGCGCCGCCGTGCTGTGGCAACAGGTCGGCGGCAGCCGCCTGCAGTTAATGTTTTCCCGTAATCGTCTGTTCACGCAGGCGCAAAATATCGTTGCTCATTGTTAATTTTCCCAGGAGTTGCTACCGATGGAATTATCCTCACTGACCGCCGTTTCCCCCGTTGACGGACGCTACGGTGATAAAGTCAGCGCACTGCGCACCATTTTCAGCGAATTCGGCCTGCTGAAATTCCGCGTACAGGTTGAAGTACGTTGGCTGCAAAAAATGGCGGCCTGCGCAGAAATCAAGGAAGTTCCTGCTTTTGACGCCGACGCAAACGCTTTCCTCGACAAGATCGTGGCAGAATTCAGCGAAGAAGACGCCCAGCGCATCAAAACCATCGAGCGCACCACCAACCACGATGTGAAAGCGGTCGAATATTTTCTGAAGGAAAAAGTGGCGGCAGTACCGGCGCTGCACGCGGTGTCCGAATTTATCCACTTCGCCTGTACCTCCGAGGATATCAATAACCTGTCCCACGCGCTGATGCTGAGCACCGCCCGTCAGGACGTGGTGCTGCCTTACTGGCGTCAGACCATCGACGCCATCGCCAAACTGGCGCAGGAATACCGTGATATCCCGCTGCTGTCCCGCACCCACGGCCAGCCGGCCACGCCGTCTACCGTCGGTAAAGAGCTGGCCAACGTGGCGTACCGCATGGAGCGTCAGTACCGCCAGCTGGAGCGCGTCGAGATCCTCGGTAAAATCAACGGCGCCGTCGGCAACTACAACGCGCACATCGTCGCCTACCCGGAAGTGGACTGGCACCGCTTCAGCGAAGAGTTCGTCACCTCACTGGGCATTACCTGGAACCCGTACACCACCCAGATCGAACCGCACGACTACATCGCCGAACTGTTCGACTGCATCGCGCGCTTCAACACCATCCTGATCGACTTCGATCGCGATATCTGGGGCTACATCGCGCTGAACCACTTCAAGCAGAAGACCATCGCCGGCGAAATCGGCTCCTCCACCATGCCGCACAAGGTTAACCCGATTGACTTCGAAAACTCCGAAGGCAACCTGGGCCTGGCCAACGCCGTGCTGGGCCACCTGGCGAGCAAACTGCCGGTTTCCCGCTGGCAGCGCGACCTGACCGACTCCACCGTGCTGCGCAACCTGGGCGTGGGCATCGGCTATGCGCTGATCGCCTATCAGGCCACCCTGAAGGGCATCAGCAAGCTGGAAGTGAACCAGGCGCACCTGCTGGATGAACTGGACCACAACTGGGAAGTGCTGGCCGAGCCGATCCAGACCGTAATGCGCCGCTACGGCATTGAAAAGCCGTACGAGAAGCTGAAAGAGCTGACCCGCGGCAAACGCGTGGACGCCGCCGGCATGCAGGCGTTTATCGACGGCCTGGCGCTGCCGGAAGAGGAGAAAACCCGTCTGAAGGCGATGACGCCGGCCAACTATATCGGCCGCGCCACCACCATGGTGGACGAGCTGAAATAATCCGCGCTTATGCGCAGCCAGGCGGCCTCCGGGCCGCCTTTTTCATCCCCCCGCCCTCACCACCCCCGTTCCGTTTAAGTTTGGTTTAACTTCACCCTGCCGTCGTTGAATCAACGTTTACCGGCCGCTGCCGATAATTAAGCCGTAATCCGCTCCCGCAATCCGGGAAAACCGTGCTTAATTGCGTGATACCTATATAATTTGGGTGATTGGAGCCGCACCCGCGCGAAAACAGGAGATTATCGATGCGAATACTGGTGGTTGAAGATAACGGTCTGCTGCGTCATCACCTTTCGGTGCAGATGCGCGAGATGGGACATCAGGTCGACGCGGCGGAAGACAGCAAGGAAGCGGACTATTTCCTGCAGGAACATGCGCCGGATATCGCCATTGTCGATCTCGGCCTGCCGGGCGAAGACGGGCTGGCGCTGATCCGCCGCTGGCGCGCGCACCAGGTCAAACTGCCGATTCTGGTGCTGACCGCCCGCGAAAGCTGGCAGGACAAAGTGGCGGTGCTGGAAGCCGGCGCCGACGACTATGTCACCAAGCCTTTCCACCTGGAAGAGGTGATCGCCCGTATGCAGGCCCTGATGCGCCGCAACAGCGGCCTCGCCTCGCAGGTGATCGTGCTGCCGCCCTTCCAGATCGATCTGTCGCGCCGCGAACTGTGCGTCAACGAGCAGCAGATCAAGCTGACGGCGTTTGAATACACCATCATCGAAACGCTGATCCGCAACGCCGGCAAGGTGGTGAGCAAAGATCTGCTGATGCTGCAGCTCTACCCCGACGCCGAACTGCGCGAAAGCCACACCATCGACGTGCTGATGGGCCGGCTGCGTAAAAAGCTCCAGGCTGAACACCCGCAGGAGGTGATCACCACGGTGCGCGGCCAGGGATACCGCTTCGACATTAAGTGAGTGTTATGTTCAACAGGGATAAAAAACCGTTCTCGCTGCGCGCCCGCTTTCTGATGGCGACCGCCGGCGTCATTCTGGCGCTGTCGCTCTCCTACGGCCTGGTGGCGGTGGTCGGCTATATTGTCAGCTTCGACAAAACCGCCTTCCGCCTGCTGCGCAGCGAGAGCAATCTGTTTTTCAGCCTGGCCCAGTGGAAGGACCAAAAACTCACCATCGCCATTCCGCCGGATATCGATCTGAACTCCCCGACGCTGGTGTTTATCTATGATCAGCACGGCCACCTGCTGTGGAGCCAGCGCCAGATGCCCGAGCTGGAAAGGCTGATCGACAAAAAATGGCTGAAAGAAGCCGGATTTTACGAAATCGACACCGACACCCGCATCAGCAGCGAAGTGCTGGGCGATAACCCCAAGGCGCAGGATCAGCTGAAGGATTACGACGCCTCCGACCAAAATGCGTTAACCCACTCGGTGGCGGTCAATACCTATGCCGCCACCGCGCGCCTGCCGGCGCTGACCATCGTGGTGGTCGACTCCATTCCGCAGGAGCTGCAGCGCTCGGACGTGGTGTGGGAGTGGTTCAGCTACGTGCTGCTGGCCAACCTGCTGCTGGTGGTGCCGCTGCTGTGGCTGGCCGCCTACTGGAGCCTGCGGCCGATCAAAACGCTGATCCATCAGGTCGGCGATCTGGAAAACGGCGAACGCGAGCAGCTGGATGAAAATCCCCCCAGCGAACTGCGCGGCCTGGTGCGCAACCTCAATATTCTGGTGCGCAATGAGCGTCAGCGTTACACCAAGTACCGCACCACGCTGTCCGACCTGACCCACAGCCTGAAAACGCCGCTGGCGGTGCTGCAGACGACGCTGCGCTCGCTGCGTTCCGGCAAGCAGACCACTATCGAAGAGGCGGAGCCGATCATGCTGGAGCAGATCGGCCGCATCTCGCAGCAGATTGGCTATTACCTGCACCGCGCCAGCATCAACTCCGGGCAAACGGTGCTGACGCGCGAGATCCACTCGGTGCCGGCGCTGCTCGACAGCCTGAGCCTGGCGCTGAACAAGGTCTACCAGCGTAAGGGCGTGGTGATTACGCTGGATATTTCGCCGGAGGTCACCTTTATCGGCGAGAAAAACGACTTTATGGAAGTGATGGGCAACGTGCTGGAAAACGCCTGTAAATACTGCCTGGAGTTTGTCGAAGTCACCACCCTGCACTCCGACGAACACCTGACCATCGTGGTGGACGATGACGGCCCCGGCATTCCGCAGAGCAAACGCTCGCTGATCTTCCAGCGCGGCCAGCGCGTCGACACCCTCAGCCCCGGTCAGGGGCTGGGCCTGTCGGTGGCGGCGGAAATTATCGAGCAGTATGACGGGGAGATCGCCATCGCCGACAGCCCGCTCGGCGGCGCGCGCATGATGGTCACCTTTGCCCGCCAGTACGACGCACACGGCGAATAATGCCGCACACCGGCGCGCCACGCGCCGGATCTCTGCCGACAATGCTGCAGCTTCAGCGGCGAAGAGTATATAATCCTCTACAGGCACACTCCTCTCCTGGAATACAACATGGATTATCAATTAGATCTGGACTGGCGCGATTTTCTGCAGCGTTATTGGCAAAAGCGTCCGGTGATTCTCAAGCGCGGCTTTAAAAACTTTATCGATCCGATCTCTCCGGACGAACTGGCCGGGCTGGCAATGGAAAATGAGGTAGACAGCCGAGTCGTCAGCCATCAGGACGGGCGCTGGCAGGTGGCGCACGGGCCTTTCGAAAGTTATGACCACCTGGGTGAAAACAACTGGTCGCTGCTGGTGCAGGCGGTGGACCACTGGCACGAGCCCTCCGGCGCGCTGATGCGCCCGTTCCGCCAGCTGCCGGACTGGCGCATGGACGATCTGATGATCTCCTTCTCGGTGCCGGGCGGCGGCGTAGGGCCGCACCTCGACCAATACGACGTATTTATCATTCAGGGCACCGGCCGCCGCCGCTGGCGCGTCGGGGAAAAAGTGCCGATGAAGCAGCACTGCCCGCATCCGGACCTGCTGCAGGTGGAGCCGTTCGACGCCATTATCGATGAAGAGATGGAGCCGGGCGATATTCTCTATATCCCGCCGGGCTTCCCGCATGAGGGCTACGCGCTGGAAAACGCGCTCAACTATTCGGTCGGTTTCCGCACGCCCAACGGCCGGGAGCTGATCAGCGGCTTCGCCGATTACGTACTGGCGCGCGAGCTGGGCAGCCAGCGCTATAGCGACCCCGATATTCAGCTGCGTGAGCACCCGGCCGAGGTGCTGCCGCAGGAGGTGGATGCGCTGCGGACGATGATGCTGGATCTGGTGCAGCAGCCGGAGCACTTCCAGCAGTGGTTCGGCGAGTTTATTTCGCAGTCGCGCCACGAGCTGGACGTCGCGCCGCCGGAGCCGCCGTATCAGGCCGGTGAAATCTACGAACTGCTGCAACAGGGCGAAACCCTGCAGCGTCTGGGCGGACTGCGCGTGCTGCGCGTCGGCGACCGCTGCTTCGTCAACGGGGAGCTGATTGATACCGAGCATCTGCAGGCCGCCGATGCCTTGTGCCAACACTTCAGCGTCGATGCCGGGCTGCTGGGGGACGCCGTCGACGATCCTTCCTTCCTCGCCCTGCTGACCGCCCTGATCAACAACGGCTACTGGTATTTTAACGACTGACGCCGCCGCTACGACGCGTTATCAGCCCCCGCCTGCCGGGGGCTTTTTTTCAGGCCACATCCCAGGCTTGACGCAGGGGCGACAGATGTCCGCCCGGACAATAAATTTCACGGGCATTCAGCCGCCGGGCGAAATGCTGCTGCGTCGCCACCGGCGTCAGCGCATCGTTAAGCGGAATCACATAGCTGACCCGGCAGCGCAGTTTCCGCACCGCCGGCGGCGGCGCATCCAACAGCATCTGCGCCGGCTCACTGGCTGCCAACGCGACGGACGCCTGCAACAGCTCGCAAAATCGCGCCGGCTCCTGCAACCGAATCTGCCCCTCCGCCGCCTCGAGCCGGCACAGCGACATCAGCGCGCTCTGCCGGCTTTCCTGATAGCTTTCCAGCGCGCTGCCGCCCTCACTGACCAGCCCGCTGAACAAGCACAGATGGCTGACGCGCTCACCGAGCCTGGCGGCCAGACACTGCGCCAGATAGCCGCCGAAACTGTGCCCGCACAGGGTCAGTGGTTCCACGCACGTCGCCAGCGCCGCCTGCGCTCTGTCCAGCCACCCGTTGAGATCCATACCCTGCACATCCCGCCAGTCGTCAAAACACTGGGCGTCCGCGGCCGACGGCCAGGCGTTCTGGCGTAAAAAAAAGCCGGAGATAATCACACGTTGATTCATGACGATTGCACCTCCTCTTCCTGCGTTCGTTTCAGCGCGTTGGCGCTCCCCTGCAATACCATGATCAGCGCACAGAGCGCCGCCAGGCCGAGAAACAGCGCGCGTCCGCCCAGATGATCCAGCATCAACCCGCCATACAGCGGGGCCAGCGCACTGCCCAGGCTATACAGGTTGGCCGCACCAAAGTAACTGCCGCGCACGGCGTCCGGGGTAATCTGATCGACCGCCACGCTGAAGGTGGGAAACACAATCAGCTCACCCAGGCTAAGGATCACGGTGGCGATCCCCAGCGCGAAAAAACTGCTCAGCGGCGAAAAGGCAAACAAAAACTGCGCCGCCAGCATCAGCAGCATGCCGATTAATAAACGTCCGCCCGATGAGTAACGCTGCAGCAGATGCAGCAGGGGGAACTGCGCCAGCACAATGGTCAGCGCATTGATCGCCACCAGCACGGCGATCATATGCACCACGTCCGGTATGCCGCTGCGGGTCAGGTACTGCACCAGACTGGAGTCAAAATTGGCGTAAACCAGCGCCGCCAGCGTATTGCACAGCAGCAGCAGGCAAAACAGGCGGTGGCGCAGCATCACGCCGCAGGTGGCGAAGAACCCCGGCGGCGGCGGGGATGCACCGGCGGGATGATGACGCGCCGTCTCGCCGCGCAGCATGCGCCACAGCAGAATGCCGTAACAAAAGTAGACCGCGGCGGTAGTCAGAAAGGTGCCGCTGCGCGCCGCCAGTCCGACGGTGACGCCAAACAGCGGCCCGACCGCCGCGCCGATATTGATCGCATAGTAACGGCAATACAGCGCCAGCTCGCGCGAAGACTTATCCTGCACCCGGTCGCCAATCAGCGCCTTGCAGCTTGACTCCAGCAGTGCGCAGCCGATGCTGACGCCGGCGATGCCCACCCCGTAGAGCGCCGGATGATTGCCCAGACACAGCCCGACAAACGCCAGCGCGCTGAGCGTGGTGCCGCCCAATATCAGACGCCGGCGGCCAAAGCGGTCCGACAGCCAGCCGGTATACACGCCGCTGAGCGCGCCGCACACCGTGGCCACCGCCAGCAGCACGCCGATCGCCGTCGCCGACAGATGGAACTGCCGGTAAAGCAGCACCGCCAGAAATGGCCAGACCATATAATAGGCCCCGCGCGTCAGCAGCGTGCCCGCCAACATCAGATGGATCTCTGCCGGCAGCGTACGGAATCGCTCCCAGTTGAAGGTGCCGACACTCATGACGAGACCTCTGTCGCCACGCAGATGCCGCCGCGCAGTACGCCGGCATGGGTATGATGGAACAGCGGCATAAAACTGTCCGGCAGCGGTCGGGTAAATTCGCTGCTGAGCCAGCAGCGCAGCAGACAGCGCTGATAGTCGGCGCTATTTTCAAACCGGGTGCGGGCATGCAGCGAAATATGGTTATTCACCATGACGATGCTCCCCCGCCTGAAGTCCAGTTCAGCATAATGGCCCGGCTGTTCGATCACCGCATCGATCTCGTCCAGCATCTGTCTGACCGCATCCGGCAGCGTCAGACCGTGCCGCACCACAGATTCATTGAATTTGCGAATATAGCGCAGCGTGAAAGTGCTCTCGCTCTCGGTCAGCAACGGCACCTGCGCATAGGGCGCCCCGCCCTCATCACGCAGATCGTGAGGAATAGGCTCGGTCAACAACTTCAGCCAGTGCGGCCGCCGTTGCTCTAACTGCTCCACCACATCGGCCGACGAGCGGATACGGAACTGCCCACCCTGCGCCGCCGGTGACCAGCATCCCAACACGGTGATATCGGCGCGATCGGAATGGAACGCCAGTTCCTGGTTGGTGAGATGTCCACGCTGCGGCGCATTAATCTCATCGCGCATGCCGTGATCCCGCACCTCCTTCAGGTATTGCCCCTGACGGTTGATCGGCACCGGCATCCCCAACCATACGCACAGCGCCTGGAACACGCGGCGAAACTCGCTTTCCGGCAATGACGCCAGCATCTCGGACTCGTGCAGCAGTACGCCGGTGCCCTGTTCAAGTTCCTGATGCAGCCGGCGGCGCAGGTCGACGACGTCACCGCCCGGTAAACGCCCCTGCGACAGGGTGCGGATCACCCCTTCCAAACCGGCGGCAAAGTGACGTGAAGCGTCAAACACCGCATTACCGCGCCATGCGCGCGGCCGCGGGTAGCGGGAAAAAGTCATAACGCCACCTCATACTCTTGCTGCCAGAACGACAGCGTGGTTAATGTGAACAACTGCGCCGCATCGATCGTCGTCAACGTCTCCGGCGTCAGATTGACCAGCCCCAGCTGACGCAGGCTCTCGCCATGCGCCGACAGGTAGCGACGCATGGCCTCGACGACCTGCGGCCAGTGGCTGAAAGGTAAACGGAAATGGCGTTTCGGCTGATAGCGCCACGCTGGCAAACGGCGCTGCAGCAGGGCCGACAGCGGCGCCTTCGCCAGACCATCAACAATGCGCGGCGCCGCGCCGGCCAACGCCGGAACCCCCGCATGCAGATAGGGAGTGCGCGCCTCAATGGTGCGCGACATCAGCAAGTGATCGGCGCGCCGCAACAGCGGCTCCAGCGAATAACGCCGGTCGAAGCCGTCGATGGCCGCTTCGCTGCCCCCTTGCAACGCACTGTCCCCCAACGCGTCAATCCGTGCGACCAGCGCGCGCCCCACGTCCGGCGCCAGCAGCTCGGCCTTGGCGGCATAATCGCCGAACCAGGCGCGGCAGAATTCACGCGGCGCTGGCGCCGCCCCCTGCCGCCACAACGCCACATGGCGCGGATAGCCCCAGAACAGTTCATCGGCTCCCTCACCCAGCAGCACGCAGTGGTAGCCGGCGTCGCCAATCGCATCGGCCAACTGCTGGTACATCACCAGGCTGGACATGCGGGTCGCACTGCCGAAATTGGCGACTGCGCGCCGCAGCACCGCCATAAAATCCGTCTGCCGCAACGGCACCCGCTGCAGGTTGCGCTGCGGCAGCATCGGTTCCGCGTCCTGTTCCAGCGCCAGATGGAATTTGGGATAGTCCGGCTCCAGATAGGTATTGAGCAGATTGGAGTCCATACCGCCGCTCAACAACAGCGCACTCGGCCGAAACGTCTCCCGGCCGAATGACACCGCGCGCTCCAGCGCCGCGTCCAACGGCAGTTCCGCCGCCTCCGCCGCGCCGGCGACGCTATCGCGCCGGAGCAGCTGCGCCCGTCCGTCCTCCAGGGCGAACACCAGTCTCTCCCCCGGCTGCAACAGCCGCACGCCGCTGAACAGAGTCTGCTCGCTCAGCGGAACGCCGGTGGCCACCAGTTCGGCTATCGCCCCATAGTCTGGCGCGACCTGCCCGACCAGCGTCAGCAGCGGTTTGATTTCCGACGCGAAAGCCAGGCTGCCGTCTGCCGGCCGGTAACAGTAATACAGCGGTTTAATGCCCAATCCGTCACGCAGCAGCGTCAGGGTGGCGCGCTGCGCGTCCCAGGACGCCAGCGCAAACATGCCGTCCGGCAGCCGGCCCTGCGCCATCCCGTCAAGCAGCAGCGCGATTTCCTTATGGATATCCGCGCCGCGCACGTACACCTCTCCGTTGTAGGCCGCATAGCCCTGCGGCGTTTTGACCGGCAACGGCGTCGGCGCGGCGCTGGACATCGGCAAACGCGTCATCGCCAGCCCGCCGTGCGGCAGCGCAACGCTGCCTTCGCCGTACGGCCCGCGGTGACGCAGCTGCGCCAACGCGGCCTGAAAGCGCGCGGAGGGGATCTCCGCGCCGAGGTAACCCACTATGCCGCACATAATCAGACGACCTCCTGACCGATCAACGCCGCAATCGCTTTACGATCGTGCTTACCCGCACCGTTCAGCGGCAGACTCTGACTCAAACAGACCACCGTACGCGGCGCGCGCTGCGTCCCCAGTTGTAGCTCCAACCATGCCGTCAACGCCTGTCGTTCTTGCCCGCTGCTCTGAATAACGGCGATATAATCTTCCCCGTATACGTCGCAAGGCACTTTCAGGCAGCAGGCGTCCACCACATCCTCCCGCCCGTTGAGCAGCTGTTCGCACTCATTGAGATGAAACAGATTGCCGCCTTTATTGATCGTGCCATCGGCGCGCCCCAGCACGTGGACCCCGCCCTGCGCGTCAAAGAAAGCGACATCCTGCGTATCCAGCCAGCCGTCCTGCAACACCTGCGCGGTGAGCGCCGGCTGATTGATATAACCCGAAAACAGGCTGGGGGTTTTTACCCACAGGCGTCCGCGCGCCCCAGGCCGGTTCAACGGCGCGCCGCTCTCATCGGTTAAACGCAGCGACAATCCGACCGCCGGGCCGACCGAATTGTCGAACAGTTCGCCCTGACGCCGGCCGAACAGAAATGCAAAGCCGCACTCGCTCAAACCATAAATATTGGCCAGCGGCGCGAAGTGCTGCTGGAACAGCCGCTGCGCTTCGGCATCCAGCCGCGCCGATCCGGCAACGCACAGCAAGCGCTCAAGCCGGTAAGGATGCGGCGGCGGCGTGCCCTCTTTCACCATAAAATTGACGATCGGCGGCACCATATACAAAAACGTAATGGCGAACCGATCCACATAACGCCAAAAGTCGTCGCTTTCAGCCCAACAGTGCAGCGGCAACAAGACGACGCTGCCGCCATACAGCAACGGGAACAGAAAATTAATGCCGAGGATCCCCAGCCCGCTGACCCGGTAAAAGCAGCCGGCGCGGGTGTGCTCGCCGATCTGCAGACAGCGTTGGCCGATGGCATAAGCGCTGACCATCGCCTGCTGGCTGAGCACAATGCCCTTCGGCTTACCGGTAGTGCCCGAGGTAAACAGGATCATCCGGCTCTGCGCCGCGCGATCCGGCGCCTGCTCGCCTGCTGGCAACGGCGCGAAGTCGAGAGGCGCCTGCAACCCGGCGAATTCATCGTGCAACGTGATGTTGCCCGCCAACACGCGAAGCGACATTTCATCGATAATCGCGCGTTTGGCCGCCTGCCCCCATTCCGGATCGATCAGCACCAGATCCTTGCCGGCACGCATCACGGCATAGATCAGACAGATGCAGCGGTATGAGTTATCCAGTAACACGCCTACGGCATCACCAGGCTGCTGCGCCAGTTGCCTGGCCAGACCGTTAACCAGCTGATCGGTCTCGCCCCAGCGATAGTCCATCGGCGCATCGGGGTCGCGTGCATCGGTCAGTAAAATACGCTGCGGCTGCTCTGACGCCATACGACGCAGCGTGGCATCCAGCGTTGCGGGTGTTTGCACCATGCCGGGATCCTTAGCCGTTGACAGCGGTAAACGCATGGATATCGAAATTCATCGCCACCTGCGGCGCCCGCTCAATATCCAACACGGCGGCGGCGAACTGATCGATATAGTCCTGCCCGCCCTCCTCTTCGATATAGCGCGTCACGTAGCTGGTAGACAGGAAAAACAGCGCCACCTCTTGCGGCGTCAGGAAAATAATATTGGCGAACACTTCGCGGCGCGCCTGACGCAAATGGTCGCAACTCTGCATCACCTCCAGCGTGTCGTCGTACTGGGTCAGACGCGGGTCGCGGTGGCGTGACCACTTGGTAACCAGTTCATGTTCGATAAAATCGCGCAGTGGACCATACGCCACCGGAAAATCATATTTGTACGCACAAAACAGCCCGCCGGGTTCCAGCCACTGCGCCATCTTCATCAGCACCGCTTTACGATCCATCCAGTAGAACGAGGTGGCGCTGGTGATCAGATCGAAACGGCGCTGCGGGACGAAATCTTCGGCAGGAGAGACGCTGAAAGTCAGATCCGGGTAGTTTTGGCGGGCCTTTTCAATCAACGCCTCGCCAATATCGCAGCCTTCCACATGTTGAAACAGCCCCTGCAGACGCACCGTGGAGACGCCGTTGCCGCAGCCAATATCCAATGCGGCGTTATGGGCCGGCGCTCTGGCCGCCAGCGAGGCGTACAGCGCATCGGGATAGGCGATCTTGCCGCGCACCGCGTTATAGGCCTGAGCATTTTTATTGAACTGTTTCATTGAGTTATCTCCAGTAAGCTGTCGTGGTAATCGCCTTTATGCACAAAATTGATATAGGTGCCGCAGCCGCGGATAAAGCGGTAAGAGTGCGCCACGCCGGCCGGAATAAATACGCTGGCGGGCGAAGTCAAACGCCTCCGCGTCCCCCCGAGATCCACCTCGACTTCCAGACCGGCGTAATCCGCGCCATCACCCAGGAATAAAAATACGGAATCGCAGTTATGGATATGGCTGTCCACATGGCCGCTGACCGCCGAATCGTCGGCATCCGCGTCAGCAAACTGGCGGGCGATAAAGTAGAACGGCGAGCCGTCCACCAGCCGCTTATCCAGCATAACAAAACGCTTGCCCGGTCCGTGGCGATGATATTTCAGCTCGGTTGCCGATTTCTCGAACGGCGCCAGGAACAGCGCCTGCTGGTGCATCGGCTGGAAGCGTTCCAGCGACACCCGACCGTTGATCAGCTCGGGGTCAAACACGCTGTAGGCAGCGCTGTCCTCCTGCATCGCAAGCTGATGCAGCCGGGCTACGTGCACAAAGGCGTTTTTCCCCACCACCGGCTGCATCGGTGACAACGGAATGCGGCTGTAAGCCTCCACCAGCTCGGAGAGCGCCATCATGTTTTTCAGGTTGAACCGCTCCTGCTGAAAGCGCGTATGCAGCAGGGTCAGCAGTTGGAAGGTATCCGTGATCCCCGCCCGCTCGCCGATGCCGTTGCAGCTGATTGACTGCCACTTCACCCCGGCCTGAATCGCCGCCAGCGTATTCGCCAACGCCAGCCCCCGGTCGTTATGGACGTGATACTCAAACTCGACGTCATAAAATTCCTGACGCAGCAGCGACAGCACATCAAAAGTTTCATCCGGCAGCAGGATACCTACGCTGTCCGCAAAACAGATGCGGTCGGCCCCCGCGTCCCGCGCGGCGGCCACCATACTGACCAGATCGGATACCGAGGTGCGCCCGGCGTCTTCCACCGTCGCCCGGACCTGCAGTCCCAGGCCGCGGGCGTAGCGAATCGCGTCGCCGAACATGGTGAGAATGTCTTCGCGCGTCATCCCTTTGAACTTGGTCGTCAGCGAAATAGCGTTGATGGAGGCAAACAGCCCTACCCACTGCGCGCCGCTGCGCGCCACGGCGTCGATATCTTCCGAGCGCGCCCGGGCGTGCGCCAGCACCGGCACCGGGGAAACCGCAACCACGCTGCGCACCCGCTCGACTTCCTGCGCAGAAATAAACGGGTGGCCGCACTCAATCATGTCCACGCCCAATGCGCCGATCTCTTGCGCCAGCAACGCCGACTGCTGGGCAGTAAAACTGCATTGCCGCGCCTGTACGCCTTCGCGCAGGGTACAATCGATCACCTTAATCATCGCTGCGCCTCCCCGCTATCGGCCAGCGTTGCAAAGTTCGGTTTGGCGATAAACTCCATAATCTTCGGCGCCCGGCCGAACTGACGGGAAAAACGCGCCAGGAAGGTCACCATTTTCAGCGAGTGCTGACAAAGCTGCGGCAGGTAAACATCAATATTCTCTTCGGCAATGTCTTCGTTGGGGAATACCGTTTGCAAATGACTTACGATCCAATTTTTCATTGTGACCTCACATTAAGTTTCTGATATTCACTTTCATCAACAAACACCACGGGCATACCGATGCGTAACTGTCCGCTGGTATTCATATAACTGCCGTGCGGCGTGCGCGCCGGCCAGACCAGAACATCACCCGCCTCCAGCGGCGCATCGACGATGCTTTCCGGCGGAATGCGATTTTTTTCAACGTCAATGCATTTGAACATCGGGTATTGCAGATTGAATTCATGCGGATAGATGGTCTCAGCCGATCGGCAATAGAACATGCCGCCGTTTTCATTGCGGGATGGGGTCAACGCAATCCAAAACGTCACGGCGCTTTCATAGGCTTTTTCCCACAGCGCAATATCCTGATGCAGCGGAATATAAGATTCATCGGCGTGGCGTTTGATAAAGGCGGCATGACGCAGCAGCTTCGGCCGCGACAAATGGTCGCCGACCAACGCATTGAGGCCGGACAGCTGAAACCACTGCTGCCAGAAGGACGGATCGGCCTCACTCAGATTACGGATCTTTTTCGCATAGCGCCCGTCGTCATCGGTAATATCGAACTCCGGCTCCAACAACGGCTGCGGCGCCTCCGACGCGGACAGGATCCACGTCAGGGCCTGCTGCTGGTAATGCGAGGTAATCACCTGCTGAAAATGCTTCATGACATAGCTCCCCCATTGATCAGTTGCGATATATGAACGATAACGTCCCGATCCGTCATCACGGTATGGTGGGCGGCGTCGCTGTCGAAACGCCGCAACTCCCTGACCTGTTCACGCCAGTCGCCGGCCGGCGCGCCATTTTCGCCCCGGCAGCATATCCAGTCCGCCTGCACGATCCGCCCCTGCGGTCGCCAGTCGCTGAACAGTGCGATGTTGTGCAAAATCACCGCCTGCCGAATCTCCCCCAGCTGTTCCATCAGCGCGATCCAGTCGCGCGTTTCCGTCGTCAGCCAGCGCGCAAACTGTTGCTCGGCCGGCGTACGACGAAATTCGGCGCGGGGAAGATGACTGTCCACCATAATTAGCCGCGGCGCGCCGGGTAAACGCTGCAATAACTCAAAACCCAGCGCACCGCCAAACGAGTAACCGACGATGATGGACGGCGGTTCCGCGGCGTTGTCGGCCAGGTGCTGCGCCAACGCGGCCAGGCTGCCACACAGCGGCAGACGGTGATAATCGATGCTGCGGGTCGCCGCCGGCAGATGCGGCAACAACGCGCGAAAACAGCCAGGGTGGCCGATAAAATCCGGCAGCAGCCAAATCATGCGCCCAATGCCCGCCGTAGCGCGCCCCCCAGCGCCTGGCTGAACGCCTCACCCAGCCGTGTGGTCAGCGCCACGCGCCAGCCGCCCTGTTCGATGCCGGTCAGCGTCAGGGTGATCGGTTTGCGGCTGCGCTGCTCCGGGCTATGACGAAATGCCGGCGGCGTCGCCGGACGGTCGATAATGTTCAGCATCACCAGCGCCCGGCGGTAATTCACCCCGGCCGCCTCGGCAATCTCCTCTTGCGGCAACAGCGCATGTTCCAACCAGCTGCGTCGGCGAGACTCGAATTCCGCCGCGCTGCAGCCGGCATCCAGTACCAAAGGAATAAGATTGATATAGCAACCGCTGGCCGCCGCCCCGCCGTCGCCGCGCCGCAGCGTTACCGGCGCGACCGCCAGCAACGGCCCGCCGATGCCCTGTTGCCGCAGCGCCTGCGCCAACGCCTGCGCCACCAATGTCGCGCCGCCGCGGCCGGCGGGCAGATCAAAAGTCTGACCGGTCGTCGTCGGCGTTACCGCCGGCAACGTTTCCTCCCACGGCGTCAACGCGGCGAATAGCGCTGCCTGCCCGCGCCAGAAACGCTGTAAACGCGAATGCTGCAGCGCCAGCGTACGTCCAAGACGCCACTGCAGCTGGATAAAGGAAAAATCCGGAGCGGTCATTTCGCCGTCCTGCAGCCAACGCTGCGCCAGCGGCAGCAGCACGCGTATAAAATCAGCGTCGGCCACCAGGTGATGCAGCCAAATCCCCCAGCGCCGTTCGCCGGCGCAGCGCGCCGTTACGATACGCAGCATGCCGCGCTGGAACACCGAGTGCGGACGGACGAGCTGCGCCTGAATAAACGCCTCATCGTCGGCATATTCCCCGGCCTCTTCCGGCAAATAGGCCGCCGGCCGGGTGCTGACGCACCATTCCGGCTGCTCGCCGTCCCACGCCACGTTACTCGCTAACAGCGGAAAAGCGCGATACAGCGCCGCGCCAAGCTGCGTCAACCGCTGTTCATCCTCCGGCGCTCCGCCGACGGCCAAAAAAAACAGGCCGTACTGCGTCAGGTCGCCGCTCATCATCTCTCCCAGCACGATGGCGTTAAGCCAGGCGGGCAGCGGCGTACGCCATTCGTTATCGGCCTGCGCCAGCAGCGCCGCCTTCTGCTGCGCCAGCGCGGCGCGTTCCTGAACGGTCAGACGCTGCCATTGTCCGAACACCACCAGCCGCCCATGCAACGGCTGACAATAAATATCCCGTTTGCTCAGATCGTTCATCATCTCTCTCATAGCACCAGCGGCTGTTCCGGGATTGCGGTATGACGCGACGTCGCCGAGCGGCCTTTGGCGCTCAGCAGGCGGGCGAAAGCGGCCAACGTAGAGTGGTCATACAGCTCGTTGAGCGAAATGTCGGCCTCTCCGCCGTCAGCCTGAGTGATGGCCAGCAGCCGCAGCGCGAGCAGCGAATTCCCTCCCGCCTGGAAAAAATCCAGCTCAGGATCAACCACCGGCTGCCCCAGAATCTGGGCCCACCAGGCCGCGCACAGCGTTTGCATCGGCGTCAGCGGCTCCTCGACCTCGGTATGCCGGCGTTGATGCGCCTGCCACTCGGCCAGCAGCGCCCGCCGATCGGTTTTGCCATGCGGCGTCAGCGGGAAGCGGCGGAGGCAAAGATAGGCGCCTGGTCGCTCCCAGGAGGCCAGCGCCAGCGCCGCATCACGCGCCGGGCCATCATCCTGCGCCAGTAAGACGGCGACCAGACGTTTGCTGCCCTGTTGTTCAACCACCAGCAGCGCACAATCCTGTATCGCATTCACCTGACGAAAATAGGCCTCCAGCGCCGCCAGGTTCAGGCGGTAGCCGTTGATTTTGACCTGACTGTCGACGCGGCCGACAAAGTGCAAATAACCGTCGTCGTCATAGCGGGCGAGGTCGCCAGTGCGATAGGCGCGCATGCGCCTTCCCCGCAGCTCCACCGTGACAAATGCCCGTGCGTTTCTGTCCGGTGAACGGTGATAGCCCCGCGCCAGACCGGCGCCGAACGCATAAATCTCCCCCGTTTCCCCGGCGCAGGTAACCGGCGCACCCGCCGCATCGTACAACCCAACCTCAGTGCCGTTGATTGCCCGGCCGATAGGAATATCCTGCGCGGCCGCATCCTGCGGACGAATAACATGGCAGCAGGTAAAGGTGGTGTTTTCCGTCGGCCCATAGCCGTTGATAAAGCGGGTTGCCTTATGGGCCGCCAACGCCCGCCGCACATGGGACGTCGACAGCGCGTCGCCGCCGGTCAGCAGGTGTTGTATCCCGCTCAGACAGGCGAGATCCACATCAACAAAGGTGTTGAACAATGACGCGGTCAGCCACAGCGTATTCACGCCGCGCTGCCGGATATGCGCGCGCAGTTTTTCCGGCGTCAACATACCGCCGGCGTTAACCACACAGCAGCCGCCGTTCAGCAGCGCCCCCCATATCTCCAGCGTCGCGGCGTCAAATGAGAGCGGGGAGTGAAACAGGAAAGTCAGCGCGGCGCCGAACGGCAGGAAATCCTGCTGCTGGCACAGCCGGGTCACGCCCGCATGGGTACAAACGATCGCTTTGGGCTGGCCGGTGCTGCCGGAGGAAAAATTGATGTAGGCCGCGTGCTGCGCGGAAAGCTCAGGCAGCGCCACCGCGGATTCACGGGTATCGAGCGTGACGGGAAGAAACGCCACCCCCGCAAGCACAATGTCGGGCAGCGTATCGCCGCAGTGCAGCACGCGCCGACAGCCAACGTGGCGCAGATGGTCACCCAGCCAGTCGGCGGGCTGACTGACGTCAACATACAGATAATGATTGCCTGACAGCACCACGCCAAGCAGCGCCGCCAGCGTCCGCACGCTTGGCGGGCCAGAGATCCCCACGCACTCATCGAAAACATCATCATTAATTAATGTTTTACTCACATTGCGTGCCGCACAGCCAAGTTGCTGGTAATTCAGCGAGATATGCTCATCCACAGCCGCCAACGAGGAAGCATGTTTTCCCATGGCGAAAATGAATTTATAATTAATTGAATTACAATCACTTAAATTCATACAATGACACCACCGCCAGCCGTTTTTTCCCAAGCACCGACTAAGCGTAGTTAATGCCATTGCCGTTTTGTAAATTTAATGTAAATTAAATATGTAAATAAACATTAACAATGTAAAAGGTATTGATTAACATGCCGTTAGGCGACGAACTTTCACGCAGGTTATCAATACGTCGACGAAAAACGCAGGCTAATATTTTGATATAAAAATAAAAAAGCAGACGTTTTCAGTTACGAGAGGGACAATTAAATGACTCACCGTTTTTTTGCCGCTCGTGGCGCCCACCGGCCCACGCTCTGCTTTCCCTGGTGCGAAGAGGGGTACATTGCCGCCCTGCCGACGATTACCTACTGCCGGCTGACGTTTGACGCAGCGTACTACCATGACCGGCAGTTCACCCGCTGCCGTATCCCGTTGCCAACCTGGCTGAGCGGGATGCCCACTGCGCGTAAGGCGGACTATCTGGCGGGGCGTTACTGCGCGCGGCGCGCGTTAATGTGCTTGGGCGCTCACGTTACCGACGTCGGCGTCCACCTGGGGCGGGTTCCCCGCTGGCCGGAAGGCTTTATCGGCTCCATCAGCCATTCAGCCAAACGTGCGATCGCGCTGGCGACCAATGACGCCAGGATCCGCCATCTGGGGGTCGATACCGAACGTCATCAACCGGAGGCGATGCGGGAAATTGCAGAAATGCTGGCCTCGCACGCGGAAGCGCAGTACATCGCCCGTTTGCCGCTAGCGCGTGAATGGGTGCTGACGCTGCTGTTTTCAGCCAAAGAGAGTTTGTTCAAGGCGCTATATCCGGCCCTGCAACGCGATTTTGATTTTATGGCGGCGGAGCTGGCCGCGCTGGCTCCGGCTGAGCGACGCTTCACGCTGCGCCTGACCGTAACGCTGTCCGCACACTTTAAGGCAGGCGATTGCTTTGACGGTTACTTCAGCGAAGACGGCGACCACCTGACGACGCTGGTGGTCGTCAGGCAATAATCGCCCGGTTCAAACGCCTCAGCGCGCCAGCGCGCGATACCCCTCAAGCTCGGCCGGCGGCATACCGGCCGCCTGCGCCGCGGCGCAAATCTGCTGCCAGGTATTGCCGTCAATCGGGATGCCGTCCTGCAGGCGCAGTGCGCGGTTCATCTCTTCCCACTCTCCCGGCACCTGAATCGGCTCGTCGCCGCTTTCCGGCGAGGCCTTCACCCAGTCGACAAAAGCTTCGGCCTCGGCCTGCATCGCCGGCGCCTCAAAGGCGTCCGGGCTGAGGATAATGGTGGTCATGCAGTTGATGATCGCGTCGTTGGTCACCTGCAGCGTGTCGTCATGGGTGGTCTGTCCGCCGGAGAGCGCGCCGCCCAGGATCTCGCACAGCGTCGCCAGCGCATAGCCCTTATGGGCGCCGAACGGCAGCAGCGAACCAAACGGCGCTTCATGCATCACCTTCGGTTCATTGGTCGGCCGTCCCTGCTCATCGATCAGATAGCCGGGCGCCACCGTCAGGCCTTTGTTGTACGCGACGCGCGTTTTGCCATAGGCAATGCCGCTGGTGGCAAAATCCAACAGCAGCGGCGCCTGGCCGGGACGAGGGAAAACAACGCAGAAAGGGTTGGTGCCGAAGCGGCGATCGCTGCCGCCAAACGGCGCCACCATCGGATCGCCCATCACGTTGACGAAGTGGATGGAAACCAGGCCGGCGCGCGCGCACTGCTCCGCCCAATGGCCAATGCGACCGATATGGTGGGCGTTGTGCAGCGCCACGGCGGCGATCCCCAGCTGGCGCGCGCGTTCAATGCCGCGCTCCATGGCCTCGCAGGCGACCACCTGGCCAAAACCTTTGCCGCCGTCCAGCGTCAGCACCGCTCCGGCATCCTTCACCACCCGGGCATGGGTATTCAGCTGCAGATGCCCCTGCGCCAGCGATGACATATAGCGCGGGATCATGCCGACGCCGTGCGAATCGTGCCCGGCCAGATTGGCCTGCACCAGATGCTCTGCCACCAGCTCGGCCTCACGGGCGGAACTGCCGGTATGACGCCAGATAGCCTGAACAAACTGCCCTAACCGCTGGCTGTCGATACGATACTCAGAACTCATGCCGCGAATCTCCTTGTGCGTGAATGTCTTTCCACCCTAAGCACAAAAAGTCATTGCGGCAAGTGAGTAACTCACTGTTTGGCGCGCTCCGCCGTCAGGGTTGCGATACGCATGATCACCGCCACCGCCTGCTCCATGCCCTCCAGCGTAATAAACTCGTGTTTGCTGTGGAAGTTGTAGCCGCCGGTAAACAGATTAGGGCACGGCAGCCCCTTGAAAGAGAGCTGTGCGCCGTCGGTGCCGCCGCGGATCGGCTTGAGCACCGGTTCAATCCCGCAGTCGAGCATCGCCCGCTGCGCCAGTTCAACCACGTGCGGATGCTCGGCCACCTGCTCGCGCATATTGTAGTAGCTGTCCTCAATGGTGACGTCGATGCGGCACTCGCGCGGCAGCCCTTTGCCCACGTGCTCCGCCGCCGCCATCAGCTTACGTTTGCGGGCGGCAAAGCCGTCGCGTTCAAAGTCGCGCAGAATATAGTGCATCTCGGCGCGGTCGACCTGCCCCTTGATGCTGCTCAGATGATAGAACCCCTGATAATCCGCGGTGTTTTCCGGCGTTTCCTCCGCCGGCAGGCATTGGTGGAAACGGGTTGCCAGCGTCAGCGCGTTGACCATCACGCCCTTGGCGCTGCCGGGATGCGCATTGTTGCCGACGATTTTCACCACCGCCGAAGCGGCGTTGAAATTCTCGCACTCCAGCTCCCCCACGCCGCCGCCGTCAACGGTATAGGCCCAGGCGGCGTTAAAGCTTTCGACGTCAAAATAACGGGCGCCCTTGCCGACCTCTTCATCCGGCGTAAAGGCGATGCGGATATCGCCGTGCGGGATCTGCTGCTGCCGCAGACGCACCATGGCGGTCATGATTTCGGCAATGCCGGCCTTATCGTCCGCGCCAAGCAGCGTTTTGCCGTCGGTGGTGATCAGCGTCTGCCCCAGCAGCTGGTGCAGCACCGGGAAACGCACCGGCGACAGCACCTCATCGCCGATACCCAGCGCAATATCACCGCCGCGGTAATTTTCCACAATTTGCGGGTTTACCTGCTTGCCGCTGACGTCCGGCGAGGTATCAAGGTGGGAGATAAAGCCGATGGCGGGCACCGGCCAGGCGACGTTGGATGGCAGGGTCGCCGTGACGCAGCCCTGTTCACTCTGCATCACCTGCGCAAAACCCAGTTCCAGCAGCTCCTGCTGTAACGCGCGCGCCAGTTTCAGCTGCCCGTCGGTACTTGGCACATGTTTAACGTTCGCTTTAGATTGCGTATCAAAGGTGACGTAGTTAAAAAAACGATCGAGTAGTTTATCCATGATGGCGCCCTTCAAATTATCGCAAGTCATTATGCAAAAGCGCCTGAAGGGAAATATTGCGTCAGGTCATTTTTAACCAGAATTAGCGGGAATCATTACCGGCAGTAATGATTTATTGATTAAATGAATGCGTTAAACTGTCGCATAGTGCGGCTATAATGGTAAAAATCAGCGCGTTGCCGGTGGTTCGGCTTTCAATTCACTGCCACAGCGTCTATCATGCGCGCTCTAAAAATTTCGAGCGGCGCCACTGGTTTTGAGCTTTTGTACGGCGGGGTATTTCGCCAGCTCTCGCAGTCTTTTCCAGCGGCGGTTCTATCTGCAAGAGTTCACGGGATAGAGTGACACCATAAATGACTGAGACATCCTCTCTAAAGCCACTGGTTGAATTAAAAGCGTTAAGCAAAGGGTTCGACGGCAAAACTATCATCAGCGATCTTGAACTCACCATTAATAACGGCGAGTTTTTGACGATCCTCGGCCCCTCCGGCTGCGGCAAGACCACCGTATTGCGCCTGATCGCCGGCCTGGAAGATGCCGACAGCGGCCAGATCGTGCTCGACGGTCTGGATATTACCGCCATTCCGGCCGAACAGCGCCACGTTAATACCGTCTTCCAAAGCTACGCGCTGTTTCCGCATATGACGGTGTTTGATAACGTCGCCTTCGGCCTGCGGATGCAGAAAACGCCGGCGGCGGAGATTACCCCGCGGGTGGAAGAGGCGCTGCGCATGGTGCAGTTGGAGGCCTTCGCCCAGCGACGCCCCAGCCAGCTGTCCGGCGGCCAGCAGCAGCGCGTCGCCATCGCCCGCGCGGTGGTGAACAAACCGAAAGTTCTGCTGCTGGATGAGTCGCTGTCGGCGCTGGACTATAAGCTGCGCAAGCAGATGCAGAACGAGCTGAAAGCGCTGCAGCGCAAGCTCGGCATCACCTTTGTCTTCGTCACCCACGATCAGGAAGAGGCGCTGACCATGTCCGACCGCATCGTGGTGATGCGTGAAGGCCGCATTGAGCAGGACGGCACGCCGCGCGAGATCTACGAAGAGCCGCGCAACCTGTTCGTCGCCAGCTTTATCGGCGAGATCAATATCTTCGACGCCACCGTGCTGCAGCGCATCGACGCACAGCGGGTGCGCGCCAACGTCGAAGGGCGCGAGTGCGATATCTACGCCAGCCTGCCGGTCAGCGCCGGCCAGCGCCTGAAAGTGCTGCTGCGGCCGGAAGATCTGCGCGTTGAGGAGATCAACGGCGCCGAGCAGGTCGACGGCCTGATCGGCTACGTGCGCGAGCGTAACTACAAGGGGATGACGCTGGATTCGGTCGTCGAGCTGGAAAACGGCAAGATGGTGATGGTCAGCGAATTCTTCAACGAAGACGATCCGGACGTCGACCATTCGCTGAATCAGAAAATGGCGGTGACCTGGGTTGAAAGCTGGGAGGTGGTGCTGGCCGATGAAGACCTCGCGTAAACTGTTCCAGAATGTGGTGATTACCGGGGTGGTGGCCTGGCTGGTGCTGTTCGTCTTTATGCCGAACCTGATGATCATCGGCACCAGCTTCCTGACCCGCGACGACGCCAACCTGATTCAGATGGTGTTCACGCTGGATAACTACACCCGGCTGTTCGATCCGCTGTACGCCGAAGTGCTGCTGCACTCGCTGAATATGGCGGTGATCGCCACCCTGTGCTGCCTGGCGATCGGCTATCCGTTCGCCTTTATTCTGGCGCGCCTGCCGCAGAAGGTGCGGCCGCTGCTGCTGTTTCTGCTGATCGTCCCCTTCTGGACCAACTCGCTGATCCGCATCTACGGCCTGAAGCTGTTTCTCAGCACCCGCGGCTACCTGAACGATTTCCTGCTGTGGCTGGGGGTGATCGATAAGCCGTTTCGCATCATGTACACCTCCGAGGCGGTGGTGCTGGGCCTGATCTATATTCTGCTGCCGTTTATGGTGATGCCGCTCTATTCCAGCATCGAGAAGCTGGATAAATCCTGCCTGGAGGCGGCGCGCGATCTCGGCGCCAGCAAGCTGCAGACCTTTATCCGCATCATCGTGCCGCTGACCATGCCGGGCATTATCGCCGGCTGCCTGCTGGTGATCCTGCCGGCGATGGGGCTGTTCTTCGTCGCGGACCTGATGGGCGGCGCGAAAAACCTGCTGATCGGCAACGTGATCAAGAGCCAGTTCCTGAATATTCGCGACTGGCCGTTCGGCGCCGCCACCAGCATCTGCCTGACGCTGGTGATGGGCCTGATGCTGCTGGTGTATTACCGCGCGGCGAAACTGCTGAACAAGAAGGTGGAACTGGAATGATCGGACGCCTGCTACGCGGTGGTTTTATGACCATCATTTACGCCTATTTGTATATTCCGATCGTGATTCTGATCGTCAACTCGTTCAACGCGTCGCGCTTCGGCATTAACTGGCAGGGCTTTACCGTCGACTGGTACTCGACCCTGCTCAACAACGACAGCCTGCTGCAGGCGGCGGGCCACTCGCTGACCATGGCGGTGCTGTCGGCCACCTTCGCCACGGTTATCGGCTCGCTGACCGCGGTGGCGCTGTACCGCTACCGCTTCCGCGGCAAGCCGTTCGTCAGCGGCATGCTGTTTGTGGTGATGATGTCGCCGGATATCGTGATGGCGATCTCCCTGCTGGTGCTGTTTATGCTGCTGGGCATCTCGCTGGGCTTCTGGTCGCTGCTGTTTTCGCATATCACCTTCTGCCTGCCGTTTGTGGTGGTGACCGTCTACTCGCGCCTGAAGGGCTTCGACGTCAAGATGCTGGAAGCGGCGCGCGACCTCGGCGCCGGCGAGGTGACGATTCTGCGTAAAATCATCCTGCCGCTGGCGATGCCGGCGGTCGCCGCCGGCTGGCTGCTGAGCTTTACCCTGTCGATGGATGATGTGGTGGTGTCCTCGTTCGTCACCGGGCCAAGCTATGAGATCCTGCCGCTGAAGATCTACTCAATGGTCAAAGTCGGCGTCTCGCCGGAGGTGAACGCCCTGGCCACCATCCTGCTGCTGATGTCGCTGGTGCTGGTGCTCGCCAGTCAGTGGGTAATGCGCGATCGCAATGTCAAATAATCAGGTGGGCACATTCATTTTGTGAATGTGCCCATTTTTATTCTGCTATCCTGTTTTTGGCTAAAAAACCGCTATTTGCCAAGAAGATAACCGCCTTTACCCCGCGTCGCACGCCGCCTATAATGGCCGCTTTCTGGGGTATAGGGCCGCCGCGCCGCTATTCGGCCTATACTGTTAAACGCGATAACTGCTGAAGGATACGCTGCATGAAAAAGTGGTCACACCTGCTCGCAGCCGGGATGATGGCACTGAGCATCGGCTCTGCAACCGCCGCCGATGACGGCAAAACCCTCTATTTCTATAACTGGACTGAATATGTGCCGCCAGGCCTGCTCGATCAGTTCACCAAAGAAACCGGGATTAAGGTGATCTATTCCACCTATGAATCCAATGAAAGCATGTACGCCAAACTGAAAACCTATAAAGACGGCGCGTACGACCTGGTGGTGCCTTCCACCTATTTCATCGCCAAGATGAGCAAGGAAGGCATGCTGCAGAAGATCGACAAAAGCAAGCTTAGCAACTTTAAGGATCTCGATCCCAACCTGCTGAACAAGCCGTTCGATCCGAATAACGACTACTCGATCCCCTATATCTGGGGCGCCACCGCCATCGGCGTCAACAGCGACGAGATCGATCCGAAAACCATCACCTCATGGGCCGACCTGTGGAAGCCGGAATACAAAAGCAGCCTGCTGCTGACCGACGACGCGCGTGAAGTGTTCCAGATGGCGCTGCGTAAACTGGGCTATTCCGGCAATACCACCAATCCGCAGGAGATTGAGGCCGCCTATAACGAGCTGAAAAAGCTGATGCCGAACGTGCTGGCCTTTAACTCCGACAACCCAGGCAACCCGTTTATGGAAGGGGAAGTCAATCTGGGGATGGTGTGGAACGGCTCAGCCTTTGTCGCCCGTCAGGCCGGCACGCCGCTGGAGATCGTCTGGCCGAAAGAAGGCGGCATCTTCTGGATGGACAGCCTGGCGATCCCGGCAAACGCCAAGAACGTCGACGGCGCGCTGAAGCTGATTAACTTCCTGCTGCGGCCGGAAATTGCGGTGCAGGTGGCGAAAACCATCGGCTATCCGACGCCGAACCTGGAGGCGAAAAAGCTGCTGCCGCCGGAGATCGCCAACGACAAATCCCTGTATCCGGACGACGCGGTGATCAAAAACGGCGAATGGCAGAACGACGTCGGCGACGCCAGCACGCTGTACGAAACCCAGTTCCAGAAGCTGAAGGCCGGCCGTTAACGCCAGCCTCACTCCTGTCAGGCCGGGCGCACTGCCCGGCCCTGTTCCCTTCCCCGCCTAGCCCAACGCCAACGGCAGCGACTTCAGCGAACGTAAAATCAGACTGTCCGTCTGCCACTGCGCCTGCTCCAGCGGCCTGAGGCGCGGAAAGTGCTGCAGCAGCGCGGCACAGACGCTTTCCGCCTGAAACCTTGCCAGCAGTTGCCCCGCACACAAATGTGCGCTGCCGCCGAACCCCAGATGCCGAGAGTTATTTTCACGGTGCAAATCGAACTGCTGCGCGCCACAAAACTGTGTTTCATCACGATTAGCCGCCCCCAGACACAGCAACACCGCATCCTGCTCACGCAGCGTGCGGCCATGCAGCGTCCACGGCTGGATAACGGTACGCCGCGCCATCTGCAGCGGTGACTCATAGCGCAGCGTTTCCTGCACCGCCTGCGCAATCCACTGCGGGTGCTGCCGCAGCTGCTGCTGGAGCGGTTCATCCTGCGCCACAACCTGCATCAGGTTGCCGATCAGCGCCTCGGTGGTTTCGCTGCCGCCAATCAGAATGGTGACGCAGTCGGCGCTGAAGTAGCGTTGCATCAGAGCCTGCTGGTCGCCATAGCCCTGCGCCAGCGCAGCAAAGAACAGTGAAGGACGGCCGTCGGCGCACTCCTGGTAGAGCTGGCTGAACAACGTGTCCAGACGCCGCAGCGCTGACGCCAGCCGCTCAAGGCCGGCCCGATCGATGGCGCTGGGATCGAGCAGCAGACGAATACTCTCCTTCTCCTGCTCAATCACCTGGCTCTGCTGCGGTGAAAGATTCAGCCAGCGGGCAAACAAACGCGGCCACAGCGGCCGCGCCAGCTGCACGATCACATCCAGGCGATCCGTCTTCGCCAGAGCGGCGATCGACCGGTTAATTTCATCGACGACCAGCCGCCTGAGCTGCGCCAGCGGCTCGCGGCTGAACAGCGCCATCAGCGGCTTACGGTGCTGCCGGTGCGTACCGTTATCCTGAAACAGCGCCATCTCCTGCACCAACATCGCCAATTCAGGCGCCAGCCCGCCTTGCAGGCGCGCGAACTCCGCGCTCAGATGCCGCGGAATACCGCTGCAGCTGAGCTGCGGGGCGCGCAGCGCCGCGCTGACATCCTGATAACGCGTCAGCACCCAGGTTCTGCCGATGCGCAGCAGCGGCTGCTGCCGGCGCATTCGCTGATAAATCTGATAAATATGCTGATTAAATAAGGGAGAGGCCGGGTTAAAACGCAGGGTTCTATCATCAGAGTTATTCATGAATATGAAACCTCTTTTTGACTAAACACGCTCTTTCGGCCGAAAGAGCCATGTTTTAGTAAAGCAAAGTTTCATTATCATGCCACGTGATAACGGATTTCATTGCCGCCGCGGCGCGCAGGCCGCGGCGAGTTCTGCGGGGTTACGGCCGGTCGGCGCGTTCAATTTTCCCCATCAGAAACTTATGCACAAAGCGCGGCACCACTTCGCTGGCCGGGCCGTAGTGCTTCTCGGCAAACTGGCTTTCCACCTGGCTCGGCTCCAGGTTCAGCTCCATGGTGTGCGCGCCGCCCAGCCGCGCCTCGTGCACAAACCCGGCCGCCGGATACACATGGCCGGAGGTGCCGATAGCGACGAAGAAGTCCGCGCTTTCCAGCGCCTGATAGATATCGTCCATGCCGATCGGCATTTCGCCGAACCACACCACGTGCGGGCGCAGCGGCGCCGGGAACTGGCAGCAGTGGCAACGGTCGTCGACGTTCAGATCGCCGGGCCAGTCTACCACCTGGCCGGACTGCGTACAGCGCGCCTTCAGCAGTTCGCCATGCATATGCACCACCCGGCGGTTGCCGGCACGCTCGTGCAGGTTGTCGATATTTTGCGTAATCAGCAGGAAATTGTCCCCCAGCCACTCTTCCAGACTGGCCAGCGCGCGGTGCGCGGCGTTCGGCGCGATATCATCCTGCTGCAGCTGGCGGCGGCGCGCATTGTAAAACGCCTGCACCAGCTCCGGATCGCGCTGGAAGCCTTCCGGCGTCGCCACGTCCTCCACCTTATGCTCTTCCCACAGGCCGTCCGCCGCACGGAAGGTGCGAATGCCGGACTCCGCAGAAATGCCGGCGCCGGTCAACACCACCACAAACGGCTTTTTCAACTCCGCCGCCGCCATGGTATCGCGGTGAAAAATCCGCGAACGGAAACGTTGGTGCAACACATGTTTGCTCTTGCGAAACTGACACAGCCGATGGCGCGTACGCATAACTACTCCTTATTCAATTATCCACCAGGTTGAGGAACGCCGCCCCGCGTACGCCGCCGGCATCGCCATAGCGCGCCGGCTCGATCCTTGGCATCTTCGCCACGCGCAACAGGCTGCGCGGCAGACGCGACGGCAGCGCCTGATAGATCGCTGCAAAATTCGAAAGTCCCCCGCCAATCACCACCAGATGCGGATCGATGACGGTCAGTAAATTGCCCAGGCAAATCGCCAGCAGATCGAGAAAACGCTCAACGTGAGCCTGCGCCTGCGGCTCACCGGCCTGATAATGCGCAATAATTTGCGGTGCAGACAAGCGCTGCTGATAAAAATGCGCGTACAGCCACTCAAATCCGCGGCCTGATATGTAATTTTCAATGCAACCATGGTGGCCGCAGCCGCAGGCAACGCGAGGTATGTCACGCCCCAGCACCTCCAGCGCGTCGACCGGCAGCCGCAGGTGGCCGAATTCGCCGGCAATATGATTGCGGCCCGACACCACCTTACCGTCGACGATCAGGCCGCCGCCGACGCCGGTGCCGAGAATCAGCCCGAACACCACCGGATAGCGGCGGAACTCCTCATCCCAGGCCTCCGACAGCGCGAAGCAGTTGGCGTCGTTTTCCACCCGTACTTCCCGGCCGATCAGCGCCGCCAGATCGCGCGGCAGCGGCTGCCCCATCGCCGCCGGCACGTTGGCGGTAAACAGCGTGCCGTCATCATCGTTCGGCAGGCCGGGGATGCCGATGCCCACCTGTCCGGGCGCGCCGCAGACGGCGTCCGCCTCCAGCGTCATATCGCGCAGCGTCGCCAGCAGTTGGCGATAGTCGTCCCGCGGGGTCGCCACCCGCTTTTGCCAGATACGCTGCAGCTTGGCGTCAAACACGCCCAGCTCAATTTTGCTGCCGCCCATATCAAAACCGTAGAACATCCGTTACCTCACGCAA
This sequence comes from Serratia rubidaea, assembly GCF_016026735.1. NCBI lineage: Bacteria > Pseudomonadati > Pseudomonadota > Gammaproteobacteria > Enterobacterales > Yersiniaceae > Serratia > Serratia rubidaea. Next base: position 3,475,769 of record NZ_CP065640.1, on the reverse strand, counting down.
AAAAATGGGGCTGCATCACTGCGCCCCATTTTTAATCCGGTCACTGACCGCTTAGCACCCGCGCCGGATCGATACGGCTGGCGCGACGCGCCGGGTACCAGCTGGCCAGCAGGCTGAGTACGATGGCGGTCGCCAGGACGATCAGTACGTCCAGCCAGTGCAGCTCCGACGGTAAAAAGTCGATAAAGTAAATATCGCCGGACAAAAACGAATGTCCGACCATTTTTTCAATCAGCTTAATGATATTTGTCAGCTGCAGCGAGGCAAACACGCCGGCCACCACGCCGCTCAGGCTACCCACCAGCCCCGCCAGCAGGCCGTACCAGACAAATATCGCCCGGATAAAGCCGTCTTTGGCCCCCAGCGTACGCAGCACGGCGATATCGCCACTCTTGTCCTTCACCGCCATCACCAGCGTGGAGACGATGTTAAAGCAGGCCACGCCGATCACCAGCACCATCGCCAGATACATAATGGCGCGGATCATCTGAATATCGCGGTACATATAGCCGTACTTGCCGATCCAGCTCTTGATATAGACGTAGGCGTTGGTCACCTCGCCGGCGTCGCGCACCAGCTTATTGGCGGCGAATACGTCATTCACCTTGATGGCGATGCCAGTGACACTGTCACCCATGTCCAGATAGCGCTGCGCATCGGCCAGCGGCACCATCGCCAGGCTGTGATCCAGCTGGCCGCTGAGCTGCAAAATGCCGCTGACGTGCAGGCGGATACGCTTCGGCTGCAGCAGTTTCATTTCCGGGTCGCTGTTGGGGATCATCACCGTGACAAAAGAGCCCTGCTTAACGCCGAGCGCATCGGCAACGCCTTTGCCCAGAATCACCTGCTGTTCGCCGCCCTTGAAGTTGGCCCAGGCGTCGCCCTGCACATATTTCGGCAGCGCGCTGAGATCCGCTTCCTGCGCCGGGTCAACCCCTTTCAGCTGCACCGCGCGCAGCTGGGCGCCGTTTTCCATCAGGCCGGTGAAATTGATGTACGGCGCGGCGGCCAGAATGCCCGGCACCTTCTCCACCCGCTGCATCATCGCCGGCCAGCCGTTAAACGGCTGATTGACCGGCTCGATTTCCCCGTGCGGCACCACCGACAGCACGCGGTTTTGCAGCTCGCGCTCAAAACCGTTCATCGCGCTCAGGCCGACGATCAGCACCGCCACCCCCAGCGCAATGCCGATGGTGGAGATCACCGAAATCAGCGACACCATGCCGCCGCGCCGCCGACCGCGGCTGAAACGCAGCGCCGTCAGCAGTGAGAGAGGCAATGCGCGCATTACTCGGCCCCCAGCAGCGTCAGCTGCGCCTGCAGATGGCCGTCGCGCATTTCCAGCTGACGGTTAAGGCGTTTGGCCAGCTGCAGATCGTGGGTCACCACCAAAAACGCGGTGCCCTGACGCACGTTCAGCTCGCCCAGCAGATCAAAGATGCTGTCGGCGGTGCGCTGGTCCAGGTTGCCGGTCGGTTCATCCGCCAGCACCAGCGACGGATTGTTCACCAGCGCACGGGCGATCGCCACCCGCTGGCGTTCGCCGCCGGACAGTTCGGCAGGACGGTGTTTGCTGCGCTTATCCAGCCCGACCGCCGCCAGCATCTCCAGCGCCTTCTCCTGCGCCTGCGCCGGCTTGACGCCGCCGATCAGCAGCGGCATCGCGGCATTTTCCAATGCGGTAAAATCCGGCAGCAGATGGTGAAACTGGTAGATAAAGCCCAGCTCGCGGTTACGCAGCTCCGCCTTGGCGGCGGACGACAGCGCGTTCATCGCCTGCCCTTTGAACACCACGCTGCCGGAGGTTGGTGAGTCCAGCCCGCCCAGCAGGTGCAACAGGGTGCTTTTCCCCGAGCCCGAGCTGCCGACAATCGCCATCATCTCGCCGGGCTGCATGGCAAAGCTGACATTACGCAGCACGTCGGTATGCAGATTGCCTTCCTGATAGGTCTTGCACAGGTTGTCACACTGCAACAATGGATGGTTACTCATAACGTAAAGCCTCAGCGGGTTGAACGGCGGCGGCGCGCCATGAAGGATACAGCGTGGACAGCAGTGAAACCACCATCGCCGCGACGGCGATGATCGTCACCTGCAGCGGATCCACCGCCACCGGCAGCGATGCGCCGTCAATCAGCGCGCCAAGCGCCGGCATAATGGTATTCAGGTTCAGCGCCAGCAGCACGCCCAGCAGGGTGCCGAGCAGCGCGCCGATGATCCCGGCGCTGGCGCCCTGGGTCATAAACACCGCCATAATCTGGCGGCGCGTCAGCCCCTGGGTTTGCAGGATGGCCACTTCGCCCTGCTTTTCCATCACCAGCAGGCCGAGAGAGGTAATGATATTAAAGGCGGCGACCGCCACAATCAGGCTCAGCAACAGCCCCATCATGTTCTTCTCCATACGCACCGCCTGGAACAGCTCGCCTTTGCGATCGCGCCAGTCTTTCCAGCTCGCGCCCTGCGGCAGCGCCTGCCGGCTCAGGCTGTCGACCTCCAGCGGCTGCTGCAGGAACAGGCGCCAGCCGGTGATGTTGCCCGCCGGATAGCGCATCACGCGCGAGGCGTCCTGCTGGTTGACCAGCAGCTGGTATTCGTCCACATCGCTGTTGGCGTGGAAGGTGCCGGCCACGGTAAACACGCGCTGGCTGGGGATGCGTCCCATCGGAGTAAACTGGCTGGCGCTCGGCACCATCAGGCGCAGTTTGTCGCCGCGTTTGACGCCCAGTTTGCCGGCCAGCACTTCGCCCAGAATCACGCGGTACGCGCCCGGCTGCAGCGCCTGCTGTTTGATATTGACCAGAAACGGCGTCAGCGGATCGGCTTCATCCGGGTTGACGCCCAGCATCACCCCGACCGCCACGTTGCGCGGGCTTTGCAGCACCACGTCGCCGGTAGTCAGCGGGGCCACGCGGGTGACGCCCTGCAGCCCCTGCACCGCAGAGGCCGGTAGCCGTTGAGGATTGACCGACCCGCTCGGGGTGGTGACCAGCGCTTGCGGCATCAGACCCAGAATGTTGTTTTCCAGGTCTCGTTCAAAGCCGTTCATCACCGACAACACGGTGACCAGCGCCATCACCCCCAGCGTAATGCCGATAGTGGAAAGCCAGGAGACAAACCGGCCAAAGCGGTCTGAAGCCCGCCCGCGCATGTAGCGCAGGCCAATGAATAACGCGACAGGTTGATACATGAAATCCGTTTTGTGGCCGTAGCTTAAGCAAAGTGATCATGGATAATAAAGGCTCTGCGCCGATTAGGGAACCGTTCGACGGCTTTTATTCTGCCAACGCGGGCGCATGCGGGTTAATTAACCACCACTAAGCCGATTTGCCTATGTCAGTTTGCCGGCCAGTGGGCTAGTATAAAGCAAACAAAAGCGCCGCCCGCCGACGCCGGATCACCATCACTTTACAGACCAAAAGATACCTGATGAGCATTGCCGATAACCGTAGTCGTTCCGCCGCCTCCTCTTCCCGTTATGACCTGCCGAGCCGCGCAGGGGATTTACGCCAGCTGGGTCAGCTGACAGGTGCGGCCTGCGCCGTCGAATGCGCCGAGATCGCCGAACGCCACGACGGGCCGATTATGCTGATCGCGCCGGATATGCAAAACGCCCTGCGGCTGCGCGATGAGATCCAACAGTTTACCGACCAGATGGTCACCACGCTGTCGGACTGGGAAACGCTGCCTTACGACAGCTTCTCGCCGCATCAGGAGATTATCTCCGCCCGCCTCTCCAGCCTGTACCATCTGCCGACCATGGCGCGCGGCATCATTATTCTGCCGGTCAACACGCTGATGCAGCGCGTCTGCCCGCATGAGTTCCTGCACGGCCATGCGCTGGTGATGAATAAGGGGCAACGGCTGTCGCGCGACAAACTGCGCGCCCAGTTGGAGCAGGCCGGCTACCGCAGCGTCGATCAGGTGATGGAGCACGGTGAGTTCGCCACCCGCGGCGCCCTGCTCGATCTCTACCCGATGGGCAGCGACGAGCCCTACCGCATCGATTTCTTTGATGATGAAATCGACAGCCTGCGTATTTTCGACGTCGACAGCCAGCGCACGCTGAGCGAAGTCGAGTCGATCAACCTGCTGCCGGCGCACGAATTCCCGACCGACAAAAACGCCATTGAGCTGTTCCGCAGCCAGTGGCGTGAACAGTTTGAAGTACGTCGCGACGCCGAACATGTTTATCAGCAGGTCAGCAAAAGCAGCTGGCCCGCCGGTATTGAATACTGGCAGCCGCTGTTTTTCAGCCAGCCGCTGCCGTCGCTGTTCAGCTATCTGCCGGCCAACACCCTGCTGGTCAATACCGGCCATCTGGAAAACGCCGCCGAGCGCTTCTGGCAGGATGTCAATCAGCGCTATGAGAGCCGCCGCGTCGATCCGATGCGCCCGCTGCTGGCGCCGGATACCCTGTGGCTGCGCGTCGACGCGCTGTTCGCCGAGCTGAAAGCCTGGCCGCGCGTGGCGCTGAGCACCGAGGATCTGCCGGCCAAAGCGGGCAATACCAATCTCGCCTACCGCGGCCTGCCTGAGCTGGCGGTACAGGCGCAGCAAAAGGCGCCGCTGGATAACCTGCGCCGCTTTATCGAAGGCTTTGACGGCAGCGTGATCTTCTCGGTGGAGAGTGAGGGCCGACGCGAAACGCTGCAGGACCTGCTCGGCCGCATCAAGCTGGGCACCAGCCTGATTCAGCGGCTGGATCAGGCCGAAGCCGGCGGCCATTATATGATGGTCGGCGCCGCCGAACGCGGTTTCCTCGACGCGCCGCGCCAGCGGGCGCTGATTTGCGAAAGCGACCTGCTGGGCGAGCGCGTCAGCCGCCGCCGGCAGGATAACCGCCGCACCATCAATACCGACACCCTGATCCGCAACCTGGCGGAGCTGCATCCCGGCCAGCCGGTGGTGCACCTGGAGCACGGCGTCGGCCGCTACGTCGGCCTGACCACGCTGGAGGCCGGCGGCATCAAGGCGGAGTATCTGATTCTGTCCTATGCCGGCGAAGACAAGCTGTACGTGCCGGTCTCCTCGCTGCATCTTATCAGCCGCTATGCCGGCGGCGCCGATGAAAACGCCCCGCTGCACAAGCTCGGCGGCGACGCCTGGTCGCGGGCGCGACAAAAAGCGGCGGAGAAGGTGCGCGACGTCGCCGCCGAACTGCTGGATATCTATGCGCAGCGCGCGGCCAAGGCCGGCTTCGCCTTTAAACACGATCGCGAACAGTATCAGCTGTTCTGCCAGTCCTTCCCGTTTGAGACCACTCCCGACCAGGAGCAGGCGATCAATGCGGTGCTGAGCGATATGTGCCAGCCGCTGGCGATGGATCGTCTGGTGTGCGGCGACGTGGGCTTCGGCAAAACCGAAGTGGCGATGCGCGCCGCCTTCCTGGCGGTGGAAAACGGCAAGCAGGTGGCGGTGCTGGTGCCGACCACCCTGCTGGCGCAGCAGCACTTCGACAACTTCCGCGACCGATTCGCCACCTGGCCGATCCGCATTGAGATGATGTCGCGCTTCCGCAGCGCCAAAGAGCAGCAGCAGGTGCTGGACGACGCGGCGGACGGCAAGGTCGACATCGTGATCGGCACCCACAAGCTGCTACAGAGCGATCTGCGCTGGAAAGATCTGGGGCTGCTGATCGTCGACGAAGAGCACCGCTTCGGCGTGCGCCACAAAGAGCGCATCAAGGCGATGCGCGCCGACGTGGATATCCTGACGCTGACCGCAACGCCGATTCCGCGCACGCTGAATATGGCCATGAGCGGCATGCGCGATCTGTCGATTATCGCCACCCCGCCGGCGCGCCGCCTGGCGGTGAAAACCTTCGTGCGCGAATACGACAGCCTGGTGGTGCGCGAAGCCATCCTGCGTGAGACGCTGCGCGGCGGCCAGGTCTACTACCTGTATAACGACGTGGAAAACATCGAAAAAGCGGCCGAGCGGCTGGCGGAGCTGGTGCCGGAGGCGCGCATCGCCATCGGTCACGGTCAGATGCGCGAGCGCGATCTGGAGCGGGTGATGAACGATTTCCACCACCAGCGCTTCAACGTGCTGGTCTGCACCACCATTGTCGAAACCGGCATCGATATTCCCAGCGCTAACACCATCATTATCGAACGGGCCGACCGCTTCGGCCTGGCGCAGCTGCACCAGCTGCGCGGCCGCGTCGGTCGTTCACACCATCAGGCTTACGCCTACCTGCTGACGCCGAATCCGAAAGCGATGAGCAGCGATGCCCACAAACGTCTGGAGGCGATCGCCACGCTGGAGGATCTGGGCGCCGGTTTCGCCCTGGCGACGCACGATCTGGAGATCCGCGGCGCCGGCGAGCTGCTGGGGGAAGACCAGAGCGGACAGATGACCACCATCGGCTTCTCGCTGTATATGGAGCTGCTGGAAAGCGCGGTGGATGCGCTGAAACAGGGGCGCGAACCGTCGCTGGAAGATCTGACCAGCAGCCAGACCGAGGTGGAGCTGCGCATGCCGGCGCTGCTGCCGGACGACTTTATCCCGGACGTCAACACCCGGCTGTCGCTATACAAACGCATCGCCAGCGCCAAACGCGAAGGCGAACTGGAAGAGCTGAAGGTCGAGCTGATCGACCGCTTCGGCAAACTGCCGGACGCCACCCGCAACCTGCTGCACAGCGCCGCGCTGCGTCAGCATGCGCAGACGCTGGGCATCAAGCGGATTGAGGTTAACGAGCGCGGCGGCTTTGTCGAGTTCGGCGAGAAAAACCGCGTCGATCCGGGTTACCTGATCGGCCTGCTGCAGAGCCAGCCGCAGATCTACCGGCTGGACGGCCCCACCAAGCTGAAGTTTACGCTCGACCTCGGCGACCGGGCAAAACGGCTGAAGTTTATTGAGGATCTGCTGAGCGCCTGCCGTGAACATACGCTGGCCTAGCGCCATCGCCTGACACGCAGGCAAACAAAAACCCGCAGCCGACGTTGAAGTTGGCTGCGGGTTTATTTTTAACGCCGGGAAGGCGTTAAGGCATCAGGCCTGCGTGCTGTTGGTACGGTTCAGAATCAGCTGACCGCTCTTGTCCAGCGGGATCTGAGTGCCCGGATCGTGATCCATGCGGATTTTGCCCTGCTGGTCGCCGATCTTGTAGGTCACGTCATAACCCAGCAGCTTCTGCGATTTGTCGTACACCGTTTTACAGCGCTGTTGCACGCTGGTGGTGGTGTCGTTGTTCTGCATCGAGCCCTGGATCTGGTTGCCGGCATAGCCGCCGCCCAGCGCGCCAACCACCGTCGCCACGTCGCGACCGCGACCGCCGCCGAACTGGTGGCCGATAACCCCGCCGGCTACGGCGCCCAGCACGGAACCGGCAATGCGGTTCTCATCCTGCACCGGCGCACGGTGGGTGACCGTCACGTTGCGGCATTCACGCCGCGGGGTTTTGATGGTTTCATTAATCGGCTTGGCGTTGAGAACCTGCGCGTATTGTGGGCCGGAAGAAAATACGTCCAGGCTGGCAACGGCAGCAACACCCAGAGCAGCTGCGATACCGATACCCACACCGGCTAACATTGACTTGTTCACAGGAAATCCTCCTGAAATTGTTACCACGCATTTGCACCGGGTACGTTGCCAACGTTGCACCGCGCTTATTATTTTGCGCATTGGCGGCACGGGCCTCCCGGTTTACGGCGTGCGTGCTGCGCCGTCTGTAAACACGTCAAAGTCTGCACAATCCTTATTGTTGCTGCAATAAGACGAAGTGACCAAAGATGCGGGAAAATGCGTAAATTACGCGTGTTTAGGAGAAATCCGAACATGCGGACGGGAAAAAGCCCGATTTTATGCTGCGCCCGCGGCGACATGACATACATCGGCCTGCCGGCGCCAATAAAAAACCCACGCGGTCGCAAAACGGCGTGGGTTGGATAACGCGATACGGCAGAATCAGTGCATTTTCAAACGCGGACGAATCACGCGGTTGATGCCGCCCACCAGCATCATCAGGCCGGTTTTGATATAGCCGTGCAGCGCCACCTGGTGCATACGGTACAGCGAGATATAGACAAAGCGCGCAATACGCCCTTCCACCATCATCGAACCGCGCATCAGGTTGCCCATCAGGCTGCCGACGGTGCTGAAGCGGGACAGGGAAACCAGCGAGCCGTGATCTTTATAGACGTAAGGCTTCAGCGTCTGGCCGTTAAGCAGCGCCAGAATGTTGCTGCCGCAGCGTGACGCCATCTGGTGCGCCGACTGGGCGCGCGGCGGCACGAAACCACCGCCCTCTTTCGGGCAGGAGGCGCAGTCGCCGATGGCGAAGATGTTCGGATCGCGCGTGGTCTGTAACGTCGGCTCGACCACCAGCTGATTGATGCGGTTGGTTTCCAGCCCGGCGATCTCTTTCATAAAGTCCGGCGCTTTAATGCCCGCCGCCCACACCATCAGATCGGCCTGAATAAATTCGCCGCCTTTGGTATTGAGGCCGTTGTGCTCCGCGCTGGTGACCATGGTATTGGTCAGTACCCGCACGCCCAGTTTGTTCAACTCCTGATGCGCAGCGGCGGAAATCCGCGGCGGCAGCGCCGGCAGGATGCGCTCGCCGGCTTCCACCAGCGTCACGTTCAGCGCGCTGTTATCCAGCCCTTCAAAGCCGTAGCTGTGCAGCTGTTTCACCGCGTTGTGCAGCTCCGCCGACAGTTCAACCCCGGTGGCGCCGCCGCCGACGATGGCGATATTGACGCTCTCTTTCTGCCCCGGCTGCGCCGAGAACTTCAGGAACAGGTTGAGCATTTCGTTGTGGAAGCGCCGCGCCTGATGCGGGTTATCCAGGAAGATGCAGTTATCCTTCACGCCCGGCGTGCCGAAATCATTCGAGGTACTGCCCAGGGCCATCACCAGGATGTCGTAAGACAGCTCACGTTCAGGCACCAGCTCGTCGCCCTGCTCATCACAGATCTGCGCCAGCTGTACGGTCTTGTTGTCCCGGTCGATATTGGTCAGCGAACCCAGTTGGAAACTAAAGTGGTGATTACGGGCGTGGGCCAGGTAGCTCAGCGCATCGACGCCGTCATCCAGAGAACCGGTCGCCACTTCGTGCAGCAACGGTTTCCACAAGTGGCTGTGGTTACGGTCGACCAGCGTCACCTCAGCCTTGTTTTTACGACCGAGCTTGTGACCCAGGCTGGTCGCCAGCTCCAGGCCTCCGGCGCCGCCGCCCACAATGACGATTTTCTTGATTGGCATTGTCAAAATAACCCTCTAAATGTGAACCAATTGTTATCTAAGGGTAAAGAAATAATATCCTTAGAATACATGGGGTTCGCGTAAAATAAACCTGCAATCTGCGGCCAGAATAGCATGTGAGGTTATTTGGTCATACCAAAATTGACGCATATCAAAGTTTTTTACTTAAAGGCTGGACGCGGGGCTTTTTTGACGATTGCGATTCAAATAGTTAGCGTCAGGTCACATTTTTTTGCCCAGCCGCTGACTGCCAACATCTTTGCCAGAGCAATAAAAAAAGCCGCGCATTACCCTCGTTCAGAGCAATAGTCGCGGCGGTGCGGCGCGTTATAAAACTGTTACGCGAGGGTCTTGAAGGCTTTGATGCGCTGCAGATGCGGGGAGATGTTTTTGAACTTGTGCGTCTGCTGCTCGTCCCAGACAATTTCGTAGTACTTGTGCAGCAGATCGGCGCTGCGCTGGCTATCCAGCACTTCGTCATGGCGCGACAGCACCACCAGGCAGCGGTCGCGGTTCTTTTCGCGGAAGTCCGCCACGCACTTGGTGGCAATATCCAGGTACTCTTCCGGCCGGTCAATCTTGCCGTGCATATGCTCCTGCGGGAACAGGTTCGGGTTGAACGCCACCTGCCGTATGCCGCACAAAAAGCCGATGCGCTCCGCCCAGAATCCCCCCAGTCCGACGCCGCAGATCAACGGCTGGCGGTCCCCTTCCTGCTGCACCGCCTTATCGACCTCTTTCAGCAGATACTGCATATCATGACGTGGGTGCAGAGTGCTGTAGCTGATAAAGCGTACGTCCGGATCGATAAACTGCAGCTGCAGCACTTTCTCATGATTGCCGGGACTGGTGGAATCAAAACCATGCAAATAGATAATCATGTGGATCCTCGCAATAAACGGAGGGCCGGATCACGACCCTCACCGGCAGCGCCGCAGGACGACGCCGTTATTGGTTGACCTCGCCGCGCTGTTTGTACTCTTCCCAGCGCTCGCTCAGCGCGCTCAACTGCTGATGCGCCAGCTTCCAGCGTTCGGAATCGCGCAGCGCCTGACGGGTAAACTGCCCCTGATGATACAGCCGCTTAAGCTTGTCAACTTTGACCGGGGACAGGTTATCCAGCACGCTGACCGCGCCGGCGCGGTTGTTGCACACCAGAATCATATCGCAGCCGGCATCCAGCGCCGCCTGGCCGCGTTCAGCGTAGCTGCCCATCACCGCCGCGCCTTCCATCGACAGATCGTCAGAGAAGATGATGCCGTCAAAACCCAGCTCCTGACGCAGAATTTGCTGCAGCCAGTACGGCGAGCCGCTGGCCGGACGCGGGTCAGCCTCAGTATAGATAACGTGGGCCGGCATCACCGCGTCCAGCAGCCGGCGCTCAATCAGCGCGCGGAAAATCGACATGTCGTGATTGCGGATGGTCGCCAGCGGACGCGGGTCGCGCGGGGTTTCTTTATGCGAGTCGGCGCTGACCGCGCCGTGCCCCGGGAAATGTTTGCCGGTGGTGCGCATGCCGGCGCTGTGCATCCCCTGTATAAAGCGTTCCGCCATCGCCAGCGCCTGCGTCGGATCCTGGTGGAAAGAGCGCTCGCCAATCGCCGCGCTGACGTGGCCGATATCCAACACCGGCGCAAAGCTGATATCGATATCCTGCGCGATCATCTCCGCCGCCATCAGCCAGCCGGCCTCCTGCGCCAGTCGCCCCGCTTCCGCCGCGTCATTGAGGGCGGCGAACGACTGCGCCGCCGGCAGGCGGGTAAAACCTTCGCGGAAGCGCTGTACGCGGCCGCCTTCCTGATCGACCGCCACCACCAACCGATCGTGGGACGCCGCGCGGATCTGCCGCACCAACTCACGCAGCTGCTGCGCATCGTGGAAGTTGCGGGTAAACAGAATCAAACCGCCCACCAGCGGATGCTGTAAAATTTCGCGCTCTTCGGCATCCAGCTCATAGCCGGCGACGTCTAACATTACTGGGCCCACGGCCACCTCACTTCATCAATTCATACAGAAACAGGGATCATAAACAAAAACGCCGGCGCAGCGCTGCGGCGCAACGCAAAAATTGCGCATCGCCGCTCTGCTGCCAGCGGACTTCAAACCACATCAGCATCAGGTAATCAACCCATGGCAGCCAGCGGCGCACCTGACGACTCAGCGCCGCCGGGTCCCGGTAGCCCTGGCCGGCGTACTGCTGCAAAAATTCCCACTGCGCCGCGGCGGACCACTGGTTGAAACGAAACAGGGCCGCCAGTTCAAGCGCCACATCGCCGTCGCCGGCGTATTCCCAGTCAATCAGCCGCAGCCGCGTCTGCTGTTCAATCAGATTTTCCGGGTGAATATCCATATGCAGCGGCGCCAGCTTCAGCGGCCGCGGCGGCGGCGTCTGCAGAAAATAGCGCTGCAGGCGCAGCCAGGCCGGGGTGATGCGCCGCCGGTCCAGCTGCTGCCAATAGCGCAGATATTGCGCCGGCAGGTTCAGCCGGTAGCCGCTGCGCGGTCGGCGGTGCAGCGCGGCAATCAGCGCCGCCAGCTCGCCCCCCTGCCGGTAGCGTTCAAACGCCTGCGGGCTGACGCTGGCGCCGTCAAGCCATTCCACCACCAGCCAGCGCCGGTCCTGCGCGAGCGGCCGCGGCCCCAGCGCGCCTGCGCTGCGGCGCAGTACGCGCGCCTCGCGCCGGCGGTTCACCCCCAGCGCCGCTTTTTCCGCCCCCTGCTGACGCGCCAGCAGCACAACGCCGTCAGCGCTCTCAATGCGCCAGCTTTCGCCGGTCAGCCCGGCTACCGGGCTGAAACGACTACCGGCGGTTTTCACCGCCGGCAGTTTGTGTTGCAAGAGTCGCTGCAGTTCGGCCTCAGCGCTTAACCGCGCCATTGCCCGACCAGATGATTTCGCCGGTCTGCACCAGCATCAGCTGCATATCCAGCTGCGGTGACTTCACATCGCCGCTGGCGTCGCTATACAGCACGTATTGCGCGTTGACGATACGCGCCAGGCCAATCGCCTTGCTGCGTGAACCCAGGCTGTCTTCCGCCGACAGCCCCAGCGTCTGCTTGGCGCTGGTCAACTGCGCCTGCGGCACTACGGTGAAGGTCTGGTTGGCGCCCAGCGCTTTGTGCAGCGCCGCGGTCGCCTTGCCGGTCTGCAACGAACCGTTGGTGTTGTTTTTCACGCTGTCGAGCAGCAGCACGCTGCCCGGCGTCACGCCATCGGCCTTCAGCATCTGTGCGATCAGCGGCTGTACGCTGCCCAGCCAGTTAAAACTCTGAATCTTCGGCGGCTGCGGCACCGGCTCGGAAGTCGGCGGCTCCGGCTGATGCGGCACCGGCGTCGTCTCTTCCGGCGTCACCGGCGTGATCGTCACCGGCGCTTCCGGCTGTTCAGGCGGACGCTGTGGACAACCGGTCAATACCAACGCGGCCGCTGCCACAAACAGATACTTTTTCATTATTTTCTCCAACTGGCCCGAGGATTATAAGAATAGATACAGGCGCGCGCGCTTGGCGTCAAAGTTGCCATTAATGGAATAAACCTGCGCCGTCGCATTTGGCGCCAGGGTAATGGCGCGCGGTTTTTCAAACGGACGAATATCCAGACCCTGTTCGTCATACCAATAGAAGCGGTAGCGCAGGGTTACCGAGGTCGGCTGCGTGTTGCTGAGCACCGCGGTGGCTATCACCCGGCCGGAGGCGTCGTTAACCACCGGCCTGTCGGCCAAAATGCCGGCGGTCAGCACCGACGGCTCCATCACCACCGTCTGTCGTTCATTAACCGCGATCCCCTGCGGGCTGCTGCAGCCCGTCAGTATCGCGGCGGACAGCGCCAGCGCCATTAGGCAACGCAGCGGTTTGTGATAGCGCATGGCGGCTTCCTCAATCAGTGTGACAGCATAGGGCCGAGGGCATGACCGCCCACCAGGTGCATATGAATATGATAGACCTCCTGGCCGCCGTGGCGATTGCAGTTGACGATCAGGCGGTAGCCATCCTCGGCGATGCCTTCCTGCTCGGCAATTTTCGCCGCCACGGTCATCATCCGCCCCAGCGCCGCCTCATGCTCGCTGGTCACGTCGTTCACCGTCGGGATCAGCACGTTCGGCACGATCAGGATGTGCGTCGGCGCTTTCGGCGCGATATCGCGGAAAGCGGTCACCAGCTCATCCTGATACACCACATCGGCAGGGATTTCACGGCGGATAATTTTACTGAAAATCGTTTCTTCGGCCATCTGGAATTCCTTGTTAGCGTTAAAGAAAAAGGTATACGCAGTATGAGTGACAAATTCTACCGCTTTCAACCTGATTGCGCACTTTCTACATCGAGTGGCGCAGAATCAGACAATCCTGTCCCCATAAGGTAGCGGCGCATCCTTTTTCCCTTTTTAACGCCAGGCGTTCACCCCCTGCGCCAAAAAGTCGAGGGTAGGCATCATCGGCACCGCATTGTTCTCACCATAGAAGAATGCCGAATTGGTGAAAGAATACACTTTACCGGTGAAGTTGATGCTTACCCGGTTTCCGTCGCCCTTCACCACCGCATCAGGACGATCGGCTGTCAAAAATGGCGCGCTCTGCTCCAGAATCGCCAGCGGCGCCTCACGAATGTCCCGGTTCAAATAGTAGCGGTAAACCTCGCTGTCAGTCGCCCCCGCCCGCTGATACTGGGTAATATAGAGCCACATTTCGTCCGTCAGCTGTTTTTTGCTATACAGGATGTCATCATACGATGCAGTCGTAACATAGAGATAACCGCCCAGCGCGGTGACCAGTATTAGCAAAACGACTGTCAGTAGCCGATGTCCCCATTTAATAACCATGCCGGTTTGCATAATTAATTCCTTGTTGAATCCAATACTGGTCCCAAGGATCATCTCCACAAGCGGGATACGGAAAAAGGGGATAATATGCCTATTTTTCAAACAAATAAATAGGCCGTCAAGTTAGGGTTTCATGTTATATAAAAGGCTATTTACCCTCTATCGCCAATTAATACCCATATAAATAAGCTATTTCTTATCCGTAATTAACTGCGGCGCATGGCTGCGCATCCAGTCGGCCAGCGAATCCAGCGTCGGGCGCAGCGTCTTGCCCAGCGGGGTAATCTGGTATTCCACCCGCGGCGGCACCTGCGGAAATATTTGCCGCGTCACCAGACCGCGTCGTTCGAACTGGCGCAGCTGACGCGTCAGCTCCTTTTGTGCAATCGGCGCCACGGCGCGCTGCAGTTCACCAAAGCGCACCGGCGCATCCATCAGGATCAGGCGGTACAAAATCGGTATCGCCCACTTGCCGGACAACAGATTGACAAAATCCACCATCGGGCACGGCTGCCCCGCCGCCGGCAGCGCCGCCAAATTTTTTTCCTGCTCGCTATGCGCGGAACCCGTCATTTCATACCTCCCGGCGCCTTAGTATCCATTCGGTACCTACTATGCAAAGGATAGTTTTGCCGTAAATAATGCCAGCAAGCTCAGCAGGAGGAAACCGTAATGACACGATTAACAGACAAATACGCGCTGATTACCGGCGCAACCAGCGGCATCGGGTTGGAAACCGCCCGTCAGTTTATTGCCGAAGGCGCCAACGTGGCGATAACCGGCCGTTCGTCACACGGCCTGGAGGAGGCGCAACGGCAGCTGGGCAAGGCGATCGCCCTGCAAAATGACGCCGGAGATATTGCCCAACAGCGCCAGCTGGCGCAGCAGTTGGCCCAACGCTGGCCACGGCTGGACGTGCTGTATATCAACGCCGGCGACGTCACCCACCAGCCGCTGGAACTGTGGGATGAGCAACGTTACGACCGTCTGATGCATACCAACCTCAAGGGGCCGTTTTTCCTGATCCAGGCGCTGCTGCCGCTGCTGGCCAATCCAGCGTCGATTATTCTGTGTGGTTCGGTCAGCGCCCATATCGGTCTGCCGCAGAGCAATGTCTACGCCGCCAGCAAAGCCGCCCTGCTGTCGCTGGCTCGCACCCTGTCCGGCGAGCTGCATTCCCGTGGTATCCGCGTGAACAGCCTCAGCCCCGGGCCAACGGAGACGCCGGCCTTCGGCAAGCTGGGGTTGCAGGATAAGGATGAGCAAATGCTGAAGGACGAGATCCGCGCGCTGGTGCCAATCGGCCGGATGGGCACCAGCCATGAGCTGGCCAGGGGGGCGGTATTCCTCGCCTCGGACGAGTCGGCGTTTATGGTCGGCACCGAGCTGTTGATGGATGGCGGCGTAAGGAATTTGTAGTCTGCATTCCCCCTGCCCGTCCAATTTTATGCGTCACCGTTGCGCTATTAATTGTTATGTTATATTGTAACTTTTTATTTGTTTCTATCAGCAGGGAGATATACGGTGACGATTCATTTTGGCAAACTGGCGCTTGCGCTGGGAACGCTGCTTATCAGCAGCCAGGCGCTGGCCCATGCCCATCATTCACATGGCAAACCGATGACGGAAGCCGAGCAGAGGGCCGCCGCAGGCGTATTCGACGATAAACAGGTGCAGGACAGAGCGTTAAGCGACTGGGATGGCGTCTGGCAGTCGGTATATCCTTATCTGCTCAGCGGCGATCTCGACCCGGTATTTAAGCAGAAAGCGGAAAAGGACAAGAGTAAAACCGTTGCCGAGCTGAAGGCCTATTACCGCCAGGGCTATGCCACCGACGTGGACACCATCGGCATTGAAAACGGCGTGATGGAGTTTCACCGCGGCGACAAAGTCAGCAGCTGTAAATACGACTATGCCGGGCATAAAATCCTGACCTACGCCTCCGGTAAAAAAGGCGTACGCTACCTGTTTGAGTGCCCGGATGCCGGCAGCCAGGCGCCGAAATACGTGCAGTTCAGCGACCATACTATCGGCCCGCGTAAATCGGCCCACTACCATATCTTTATGGGTAATACCTCTCAGGAGGCGCTGCTGAAGGAGATGGATAACTGGCCGACCTATTACCCGTATCAGCTGGACGCCAAACAGGTGGTGGACGAAATGCTGCATCACTAAAGGTTAACGCCGGTTCGGCCCGCCGCCGAGCCGGCAATAATGCCTGTGCTTAGCTTTCCCTTGTGCTTCTCCCTATTTCTCCATCTTATCTGTCGTGATTTAAAAGCTTTCAGAATACATTACCCATAAAAAAGGGAGGCTTGCGCCTCCCTCCGTTAATGCCTATCTGAATCAGTGATTACGGATATATTCATCCATATCGGTTTTCAGGTTATCGGACTTGGTGCCGAAGATAGCCTGTACGCCGGAACCGGCAACCACCACGCCGGCGGCGCCCAGTTTCTTCAGCCCGGCCTGGTCAACCTTGGACACGTCGGCCACGCTGACGCGCAGACGGGTGATGCAGGCATCCAGGTTGGTGATGTTGTCTTTACCGCCGAACGCCTGCACCAGCGCCGCGGACATTTCCGTGCCGCCCTGCGCGCTTTGGTCGGCGGCGCTGTCTTCACGACCCGGGGTCTTCAGATCCAGCTTGGCAATCAGTACGCGGAAGATGGTGTAGTACACCAGACCGTAAATGATGCCGACAATCGGGAACAGCCAGATTTTGCTGCTGTTGCCGCTCAGTACGATAAAGTCGATCAGACCGTGTGAGAAGCTGGTGCCGTCGCGCATGCCGAGCAGGATACAGATCGGGAACGCCAGGCCGGCCAGAATAGCGTGGATGGCATACAGCACCGGCGCCACGAACATGAAGGAGAATTCGATTGGCTCGGTAATCCCGGTCAGGAACGAGGTCAGCGCCGCGGAGATCATGATGCCGCCCACTTTCGCGCGGTTCTCAGGCTTCGCCGAGTGCCAGATGGCGATAGCCGCCGCCGGCAGGCCGTACATTTTGAACAGGAAGCCGCCGGACAGTTTGCCCGCGGTCGGGTCGCCCGCCATATAGCGCGGGATATCGCCGTGGAACACCTGGCCTGCTGCGTTGGTGAACTCGCCGATTTGCATCTGGAACGGCACGTTCCAGATATGGTGCAGACCGAACGGCACCAGAGAACGCTCAACGACGCCGTAGATGCCGAACGCCACTACCGGGTTCTGATAGGCAGCCCACTGCGAGAAGGTCTGAATGGCGCTGCCGATTGGCGGCCAGATAAAGGAGAGCAGCACGCCCAGCACGATCGCCGCCAGGCCGGAGATAATCGGCACAAAGCGTTTACCGGCGAAGAAGCCGAGGTATTCCGGCAGCTGAATGCGGAAGAAGCGGTTAAACATATAGGCCGCAATGGCGCCGGAGATAATCCCCCCGAGCACGCCGGTATCCGCCAGGTGTTTGGCGGCAATCTCTTCGGCCGGCAGATGCAGCACCAGCGGCGCCACCACCGCCATGGTTTTTACCATGATGCCGTAAGCCACTACCGCCGCCAGCGCGGAAACGCCGTCGTTATTGGTGAAGCCCAGCGCCACGCCGATGGCGAAAATCAGCGGCATATTGGCAAACACGGAACCGCCCGCCTCCGCCATCACATGCGAGACTACCGCCGGCAGCCAGCTAAAGTTGGCAGAACCGACGCCCAGCAGGATACCTGCAATAGGCAGTACGGATACCGGCAGCATCAGCGATTTACCTACTTTTTGTAGGTTTGCGAATGCATTCTTGAACATAGTTGAGTGTGCTCCTGAGTAATAGGCTTAGCGACTTCTTGTTGCGCGCTTTTTGCGCTGCAGAGGGGAACAAAAACCCTCTACAATTCAGGGTGTCTGAGCACCCCTTGAATTTTTACGAAGAGTAAAATAAATACCCCAAACATTGTTTGATGGCAGTCACGTTTCAATCAATAACCCTGCTACTATTTCTGAAATTGGTGTTTTTTTGTAAAAAATGATGAAAGCACATCCGTTAACGGGCCGAACGGGGGTGGAACCTTACCCGTTCAGCCGATTAATTACGAGATTTAAAATAATTACGTGTGCAACGCTGGCAACCTAAGACTAGGTCATGAATCAGAATTTGATGTGAAATAAGCGAGAAAAATTGGCAGTCGTGGCGGCGGCCAGTTCTTCCAGGCTTACGCCTTTCAGTACGGCCATGTATTCAGCCACGTCGCGCACGTAAGCGGGTTGATTCTCTTTGCCACGGTGCGGCACCGGAGCCAGATAAGGCGAGTCGGTTTCCACCAGCATGCGGTCCAGCGGCACATAGCGCGCCACGTCGCGCAACTGCTCGGCGTTGCGGAAAGTGACAATGCCGGAGAAAGAGATATAAAAGCCCAGGTCCAGCAGCACCTCTGCGGTCGCCCGGTCTTCGGTAAAGCAGTGCAGCACGCCGCCGCACTCCTGCACCTGCTCTTCGCGCAGGATCGCCAGCGTGTCTTCCCGCGCATCGCGGGTATGCACGATCACCGGCTTGTTCAGCTCGCGGCCGATGCGGATATGCTGGCGGAACGACTCCTGCTGCAGCGCCCAGTTATCCTTCTGGTAGAAATAGTCCAGCCCGGTCTCCCCCAGCGCCACCACCTGCTCCGCCGCCGCCAGCTGGCGCAGCTCGGCATAGTCATAGCCGCCTTCCAGGTTTAACGGGTGCACGCCGCAGGAGAACGCCACGTCGGGACGATCGCCAATCAGCGCCGTCATCGAACGGAAGCCCGGCAGAGTGGTGGCCACCGCCAGCACATAGCCCACGTCGCGCGCCTTGGCTTTCGCCAGCGCGTCGTCCACGTTCTGGTGTAATGCCTGGTAGTCCAGGCTGTCGAGGTGACAGTGAGAATCGACTAACAACATAATGTTTAACTCTTTTACAGCGAATGAGGGTGAGAATAGCCGGCGGCTGCGAACATCTGTTCCCAGCCCAGCAGGCGTTCGGTCAGCAGCAGTTCGCGGTTAACGCCCACCACGCTGAGTAATTGATGCCGGCAGTGCAGCCACTGCTGCACACTATGCTGCAGCGAGCTGCTGCTCAGCCGCGCGGCCAACAGCTGCACCAACGGCTGCTGATCCTGATTGAGCACAAAGGCCGCGGCGCCCTGCTGCCACTTCATCGCGTCCATCAGCAGCGCGCACAGCCAGTGCAGCCGCTCGGCGACGTCATCGTGATTCAGCTGCGGCAACAGCTGCAGCATATCCTGCGACTGCAGCGCCTTAGCGAGCGCCGCACACAGCGCACTGCGCTGCTGCCAGCGCTCCGGCTGCAGCAGGCGTTCGGCGGCCAGCGGCGCACCGTCATGCAGGCGCAGCGCCGTCAGCCAATCCGTCCGGGCGCCGGCAACGCCCTGGCGCTCCAGCCATTGCAGGCTCAACGCTTCCTCAGGGCTGGACAGGTGCCAGTACAGGCAGCGGCTGCGCAGCGTCGCCAGCAGGTTGGAGGGTTCGCGGCAGCTCAACAGAAAATAGGTGTGCGCCGGCGGCTCTTCCAGCGTTTTGAGCAGCGCATTGGCCGCCGCTTCGGTCAGCTGCTCCGCCTGCGGCAGCCACACCACTTTGGCGCCGCCCTGCTGCGCATGGGCATACAGGGTTTCGCTCAGCTGGCGCACCGGCTCGATACCCAGGCTGCTTTTGCCCTTCTCCGCCGCCAGCACGTGGTAATCCGGATGGCTGCCCGCCAGCATCAGGCGGCAACTGTGGCACTCGCCGCAGCTTTTTTCTCCGTTGCGGCGCTGGCAAATCAGCCAGCGGCTGATGGCGTAAATCAGCGCGTCGTCGCCGTTGCCGGCCGCCGCGTGCAGCAGCAGCGCATGGTGACCGCGCCCGCCGGCATACTGCCCGACGAGTTGACGATAAGGCATATTCAGCCACGGATACCAATTCATCAGGCCGTTTCCTGTTGCAGCAGCCACGCGCTGACGCATTGACGAATGTCGGCGGTGACCTGTTCCAGCGTCTGCGCCGCATCGACGGTCACGATCGCGTCGTCCGCCGCCGCCAGCTGCAGATAGCGCTCGCGCGTACGTTCAAAGAACGGCAGCGCCTCTTGCTCAATGCGATCCAGCGCGCCGCGCGCCTGCGCACGCTGCAGCCCGACCAGCGGCGGCAGATCGAGATACAAGGTCAGATCGGGGCGGAAATCACCCAGAACGGTATCCCGCAGCGACACCATCAGCTGCGGGTCGACGCCGCGCCCGCCGCCCTGATAGGCCTGAGACGACAGGTCATGACGGTCGCCGACCACCCAGGCGCCGCGCGCCAACGCCGGTTTAATCACCGTTTCAACCAGCTGCACCCGCGCCGCATACAGCATCAGCACTTCCGCCTTGATGGTGGGCAGCTCGCCTTCATGGCCGCGCTTAAACAGATCGCGCAGTTTTTCCGCCAGCGGCGTACCGCCCGGCTCACGGGTGAAAACGATGTCCTCGATACCGTGTTCGCGCAATACGCTGACGACCGTATCACGCGCGGTGGTTTTTCCCGCGCCTTCCAGCCCTTCAATAACCACGAATTTACTTTTCATTCTTTTCCTTCACTAGCTGGCGGTAAACCCGCACCGCCTTATTATGGCTGGCCAGATTGGTGGTAAAGGTGTGTCCACCCTTGCCGTCAGCAACAAAATAGAGATAAGGCGTTTTTTCCGGCTGCGACGCCGCCGTCAGCGACGCCTGGCTCGGCATGGCGATCGGCGTCGGCGGCAGCCCGCTGATGGTATAGGTGTTATAGGCGGTCGGCGTATCCAGATCCTTACGGGTAATGGTGCCAGTATAGCGTGCGCCCATGCCGTAGATCACCGTCGGATCGGTCTGCAGCCGCATACCGATGCGCAGGCGGTTGACGAATACCGACGCCACTTTGCCGCGCTCGGCCGCCACCGCGGTCTCTTTCTCGATAATGGAAGCCATGGTCAACAGCTGTTCCGGCGTTTTATACGGCAGCGCCTTGTCACGCTGCTGCCAGGCCTCATCCAGCGCCTTTTCCATCCGCGTATGGGCGCGCTTGAGCAGAGCGATATCGCTCATGCCGGCGGTATAGGAATAGGTATCCGGGTACAGACGCCCTTCCGGGTGCGTGCCTGCCGGCATGCCCAGCGCAGCGGCGATTTCCGCCTCGCTTTTACCCGCCAGCGTATGCTTCAGGTACTTGGCCTGCTGCAGAATGCTCATCCAATCGCTCAGGCGCGAACCTTCAATAAACCGCGCGTTGAACTGCGCCTCTTTGCCGCTGGCCAGCAGTTCCAGCATCTGGCGCACCGTCATGCCCGGAGTGAAACGGTAGGTGCCGGCTTTAAATGCCGCCAGCTTAGGCTCAATTTTCAGCAACCACGGGAACCATTTTCCATTGCGGATCAGCTTATCGCGCACCAGCAGCCCTTCCAGCGCCACCCGCCCGGTGCCCGCCGGCAGTTTAAAGATCGCTTCCTGCTGGATCGCCAGCGGCGTATCGGCAAAGCGTTCAACCTTCTGATAGCCCCAGAACAGCAGGGCCAAAATCACGACGACGAGCAGTGCAACAAACTTTACTTTCTTCATTAATCGGCCTGGTTAAATTTGGTGTCGTAAAAACTCATACAGCCGGCGCGAATCATAGCGCCATAAATGGGCGGCATTGACCGGCAATAACGGCATCAGCGCGTTACTGATCAATACCTCTTCCGCCGTCGCCAGCGTTTCCGGCGGTTCGGCGACGTAATGCAGCGTATATTCGCTGTCTGTCAGTAACTCAATCACCCGGCGGCGCATCAGGCCAGCCACGCCAGACTGGCTTAAATCCGGGGTATATACCGCTTTCCCCTTACGCCAGAATAAATTAGCCGCACAGCATTCCACCAGCAGCCCTGCGGTGTCAAGCACCAGCGCCTCGTCGGCGTCAGTCTGCTCAAGATGCGCACGGATCAACACCTGCTCCAGCCGGTTCAGATGTTTAATCCCCGCCAGCAGCGGGTTACGCGCCAGCGGCACCGGGCTTAACGCCAGGCTGACGCCCTGCTCGCGCCATGACAGATAGTGCTGCGGATACGCGCCGCATGACACGATGCGGGTGGGCTGCTCACAGCCTGCGGGGCTATAGCCGCGCCCGCCGCTGCCCCGCGTCACGATGGTTTTGACCACGCCAAAGCGGATTGATTCTGCCGCCTGACGCATTTCCTGCTCCAGCGTCGCCCAGTCCAACGGCGGCAGCAGCAGACGCTGCGCCCCCTGCTGCAGGCGTTCAAGATGCCAGGGCAACAGTTCCACCCGACCATCGACCGCACGCGCGGTGGTAAAGCAGCCGTCGCCGAACTGTATGCCGCGATCGCCGGCCGCCAGCGTGTCGCTCTGCTTCCCATTAATCCAGTACATGGCTCTTCCCCCGCCTCTCATCTTGCGGCCTACAGGATAACAGGCATGACGCCAAATCCTGAACGACGGACGTAAAAAACCACCTGCATAGCAGGTGGCATTGATAGCGCCCCAGAGGGGCGTACTTAGCTCAGACTCTGAGAGCCTTCGCTTCACACCTCTTTTAGTGGAAGCTGGCTCTCTTCAACTTCATGCTTTTCCTGATACTTCACGTACTTTCTTATCATTTCTTCATTTATACCTACGGTATCTACGCAGTAACCCCGCGCCCAGAAGTGATTTCCCCACAACTTGTTCTTCCGCAGATAGGGAAATTTGCTGAACAGCCTAAGGGCTGTTTTACCTTTCAAATGACCTATCACATGTGAAATAGAAAGACGTGGCGGGACTTTTACCAGTAAATGGACATGATCTATCTGAACATTCAGCTCTACCACTTCTATCCCGAGTTGCTCACTTGAGATCCTTATCTGCTTGTAGACCTCTTTGCCAACATTATTCCTAAGGATGCGAAATCGGTACTTGGGTGTCCATACAATATGATATTGACAACACCAGAGCACATGAGATGCTTTCTGGAATCTACTCATGGTTAAATCCTTATCAGTTATGGGGATAACAGATTCGGATTTTCCCATGAGTAGCATTACTGGCAGAGCCAACTTGTTGCTGACCACCTCCATAGGAGGTGGTGTTCATTCAGGGATAAAAAAGCCCGGTAAGAACCGGGCTTTTAATCTGTGACGCAGCAACGTTACGCGCGACGGAAAATCAGCGAGCCGTTGGTGCCGCCAAAGCCGAAGGAGTTACACAGCGTGTACTCCATATCTTTGGTCTGACGCGCTTCATGCGGCACAAAGTCCAGATCACAACCTTCATCCGGGTTATCCAGGTTGATGGTTGGCGGTACGGCCTGATCGCGCAGCGCCAGCACGGTGAAGATCGACTCAATCGCCCCCGCCGCCCCTAACAGGTGACCGGTCATGGATTTTGTCGAGCTGACCATCACGTGCGCAGCATCGGCGCCGAATATCGATTTCACCGCCTCTGCCTCGGCTTTGTCGCCTGCCGGGGTAGAGGTGCCGTGAGCATTGATATAATCGATTTGCCCGGCGTTGAGGCCGGCATCGCTCAGGGCGTTCGCCATCGCCAGCGCGGCGCCCGCGCCGTTTTCCGGCGGTGACGTCATATGGTAGGCATCGCTGCTCATACCAAAGCCGACCACTTCCGCATAAATTTTCGCGCCGCGTTTTTTCGCATGTTCGTACTCTTCGAGCACCATCATGCCGGCGCCGTCGCCCAGAACAAAACCGTCGCGGTCTTTATCCCAAGGGCGGCTGGCGGCCTGCGGATCGTCATTGCGGGTGGAGAGCGCGCGTGCAGCGCCGAAGCCGCCTACGCCCAGAGGCGTACTGGCTTTCTCTGCGCCGCCGGCCAGCATCACGTCGGCATCATTGTAGGCAATGATACGCGCCGCATGGCCGATATTGTGCACGCCGGACGTACAGGCGGTGGCAATGGAAATGCTCGGGCCGCGCATGCCATACATGATGGTCAGGTGGCCGGCAATCATATTCACGATGGTCGACGGCACGAAGAACGGACTGATCTTGCGCGGACCGCCGTTAACCAGCGAGCTGTGGTTTTCTTCGATCAGACCCAGGCCGCCAATGCCGGAGCCAATAGCGGCGCCAATACGGCTGGCGTTAGCCTCGGTGATCTCCAGCCCGGCGTCCTGCATGGCCTGCATGCCGGCAGCGATACCGTACTGGATAAACAGATCCATCTTGCGCGCATCTTTGCGCGAGATGAAATCTTCAGAATTAAAATTCTTTACTAAGCCGGCAAACTTGGTTGCATAGGCAGTAGTATCGAAATGGTCAATCAGGCTGATGCCACTCTGACCGGCAAGAAGTGCGTTCCATGTGGACTCGACCGTGTTGCCGACAGGAGACAACATGCCCAGTCCGGTCACAACTACTCGACGCTTAGACACGTTTGTCCTCCAAGGAGGGATAATATGACACTAGGATAGAAAAACTTAGGCGGTCGAGTGACCGCCTAGATATGTTCGCTTACTGCTGGCTAGCGTTGATGAAATCAATAGCTGCCTGAACAGTAGTGATTTTCTCAGCTTCTTCGTCTGGAATCTCGGTGTCGAATTCTTCTTCCAGTGCCATTACCAGTTCAACGGTGTCAAGAGAATCGGCGCCCAGGTCTTCAACGAAAGAAGCGCTATTTACCACTTCGTCCTCTTTAACACCCAGTTGCTCAACAATGATTTTCTTAACGCGTTCTTCGATAGTGCTCATACTCTTAAATTTCCTATCAAAACTCGCTTTCGCGATGGTTTTCGTAGTGTATAAAATGTTGAAAAAGATGCAACTAAATCCCGGCTGGTCAAACCACGATTTTACGCTATTTTGCGGTTTTTACCTCAAATAACGCAAATGGTTTTCGCATTTTTTAGACCATGTACATGCCGCCATTGACATGTAAGGTCTCACCGGTGATATAGCCAGCCTCATCAGAGGCTAAAAATGCAACAGCGCTGGCGATTTCTTTAGCATCCCCAAGCCGGTTGGCCGGTACAGATGCCAAAATGCCTGCACGCTGTTCTTCTGTCAACGCCCGTGTCATGTCCGTTTCAATAAAACCGGGCGCCACGACGTTGACCGTAATGCCACGAGAAGCAACTTCACGTGCCAAGGACTTGCTAAAGCCAATCAGGCCGGCTTTAGCCGCCGCATAGTTTGCCTGCCCTGCGTTCCCCATGGTACCAACCACGGAACCGATGGTGATGATACGGCCAAAACGCTTTTTCATCATAGCTCGCATTACCGCTTTTGACAGACGGAATACGGAAGTCAGGTTGGTGTCCAGGATATCCTGCCACTCGTCTTCCTTCATACGCATCAGCAGATTATCACGCGTAATACCGGCATTATTCACTAAAATGTCGATTTCGCCAAATTCTGCGCGAATAGATTCTAAAACGCTGTCGATAGATTGCGCATCGACCACGTTCAGCATGAACCCTTTACCGCTTGCGCCCAGATAGTCGCTGATCGCTTCAGCGCCTTTTTCACTGGTCGCCGTGCCAATCACCTTGGCGCCGCGCGCAACAAACGATTCCGCCACCGCGCGGCCAATACCACGGCTGGCGCCGGTGACCAGAACAACTTTTCCTTCGAAGCTCATTGTTTTCCTCTTTATTGTGCAAGCGCCGTCGACAGGGTAGCAGGGTCATTGACCGCCGCCGCCGTCATGGTATCAACGATACGCTTGGTCAGGCCGGTGAGCACCTTGCCCGGGCCGACTTCCAGCAGAGAGCTGACGCCCTGCGCTGAGATAAATTCTACGCTTTCCGTCCAACGCACCGGGCTGTACAGCTGACGCACCAGCGCGCTGCGGATCGCCTGAGGATCGTTTTCGATCTTCACGTCGACGTTGTTCACCACCGGGATCTGCGGCGCATTGAAGGTCACCGCCTCCAGCGCAACGGCCAGTTTGTCGGCCGCCGGCTTC
Organism: Serratia rubidaea; assembly: GCF_016026735.1. NCBI lineage: Bacteria > Pseudomonadati > Pseudomonadota > Gammaproteobacteria > Enterobacterales > Yersiniaceae > Serratia > Serratia rubidaea. The sequence goes on along the minus strand of NZ_CP065640.1, from coordinate 3,449,834 downwards.
ATCAGCGCACAGTGGGAAGGTACGCTGACCGGCAGCGGCAGCGCGCGCTTGGCGCCGGCCGCTTTACAGGCCGCGCCTGCGCGCTCAACGGCTTCTTTGTTGCCGGCAATCACTACCTGGCCCGGGGAGTTGAAGTTGACCGGAGAGACCACCTGGCCTTCCGCCGCGTCGGCGCAGGCTTTGGCGATGGACTCATTGTCCAGACCGATAATCGCGTACATCGCACCGGTTCCCGCCGGCACCGCTTCCTGCATCAGTTTGCCGCGCAGCTCAACCAGGCGTACCGCCTCCTGGAAATCCAGCACGCCGGCGCACACCAGCGCGGAGTATTCACCCAGGCTATGGCCAGCCATCAGCGCCGGCGCGTTGCCGCCCTGCTGCTGCCATACGCGGAAAATCGCCACCGAGGCGGCCAGCAGCGCAGGCTGCGTCTGCCAGGTTTTATTCAGCTCTTCGGCCGGCCCCTGCTGCACCAGCTGCCACAGATCGTAGCCCAGCGCGGCGGATGCCTCGCCAAACGTCTGTTCAACCACCGGGAATTCAGCAGCCAGTTCGGCCAGCATGCCAACGGTCTGCGACCCCTGGCCCGGAAAAACAAAAGCAAATTGCGTCATTTTTATTTCCTGTCAATCAGAAACGAACCAGCGCCGAGCCCCAGGTAAAGCCGCCGCCAAAGGCTTCGAGCAGTACCAGTTGACCGCGCTGAATGCGTCCGTCGCGTACGGCTTCATCGAGCGCCGCCGGTACCGAGGCGGCGGAGGTGTTGCCGTGTCTGTCGAGCGTCACCACCACTTTGTCCATCCCCATACCCAGCTTCTTCGCCGTCGCGCTGATGATGCGCAGGTTGGCCTGATGCGGCACCAGCCAGTCCAGCTCGCTGCGGTCCAGGTTGTTGGCGCTCAGCGTTTCATCGACGATATGCGCCAGCTCGGTCACCGCCACTTTAAAGACTTCATTGCCCGCCATGGTGACATACGCCGGCTTGTCTTTATCCTGACGGTCTTTGTACGCCAGCGTCAACAGATCGCCGTAGTGGCCGTCCGCGTGCAGATGGGTGGACAGAATGCCCGGCTGCTCGGAAGCGCCCAGCACCACCGCGCCCGCACCATCGCCAAACAGGATGATGGTGCCGCGGTCTTCCGGATCCAGCGTGCGCGACAGCACGTCGGCGCCGATCACCAGCGCATGCTTCACCGCGCCGTTTTTAATGTATTGGTCAGCCACGCTCAGCGCATAGGTAAACCCGGCGCAGGCCGCCGCCAGATCGAACGCCGCGCAGTCTTTGATGCCCAGCATGTTCTGAATCTGACAGGCCGAGCTTGGGAAGGCGTGGCTGGATGTGGTGGTCGCCACAATAATCAGGCCGACGTCTTCCTTGGCCACGCCGGCCATCGCCAGCGCGTTGGACGCCGCCTGGAATCCCATGGTCGCCACGCTTTCATCCGCAGCGGCGATACGACGTTCACGGATACCGGTACGCGTTACGATCCACTCGTCCGAGGTATCCACCATTTTTTCTAAATCAGCATTGGTGCGCACTTGTACGGGTAAATAACTCCCCGTACCGAGAATCTTTGTATACATGTACGATCAGTCACTCTTGGGTAATACAGCCTCAAGGCGCGCCGCAATCCGGTTGGGGATTTGCCGCTGCACCGCCTGCACAGCCTGTTCAATAGCTACCGCAAACGCCTTCTGGTTCGCAGCGCCGTGGCTCTTGATTACGGTGCCCCGCAATCCTAACAGACATGCACCATTATACTGGTCGGGGTTCAGGTGGCCGAAGCGTCCTGCCACCCGTTTTTGCAGCCAACGGCCCAACCATTTTAACCACCACGCCTGCTTGCCACCGTCGCCTGACGATTTCAGCAGCGATAAAAATAGCCTTATTACGCCTTCCATGGTTTTCAGCGTAACATTGCCGACAAAGCCGTCGCAGACCATAACATCGGTTTTACCTGTGAGCAGATCATTGCCTTCCAGATAACCAATATAGTTGATTGTCGGAGTTTTTCTTAATATGGCGGCGGCTTCGCGAATATTATCTAAACCTTTGCTCTCTTCTTCGCCAATATTGAGCAGCGCCACGCGCGGCTGCGCGATACCGACCACCTCTTCCGCCATCACCGCGCCCATCACGGCGAACTGCACCAGCATCGTGCTGTCGCATTCCACATTCGCGCCCAGATCGAGCACCACCGTTTTACTGCGCTGCTGATTCGGCAGCACCGTCATCAGCGCCGGGCGCTCGATGCCGTCCAGCGGCTTGAGCAACAGTTTCGCCAGCCCCATCAGCGCGCCGGTATTGCCGGCGCTGATGCACGCCTGCGCTGCGCCGTTGTTTACCTGCTCCAGCGCCACGCGCATCGAGGTGCCGCGGCTGGCGCGGATCGCCTGAGAGAGCTTGGCGTCGTCGGCAATGACCGATGCAGCGGGCACGACTTGCAGACGCTCCAGCAAATGCGGATCGGCTTTGGCAAGTAAGGGGGAGATGGCGTCGGGGTCGCCGACGAGCAGAAGATGGAGCTGTAAATTAGAGGCCAGTGCCTGCAATGAAGCAGGCACTGTGACGCAGGGACCGAAGTCCCCGCCCATTGCATCTAACGCCAGGGTTAGACGAGTCAAGGTATCGCTACTTAGCCGATAACCTTGCGACCGCGGTAGAAACCGTCGGCAGTGATGTGGTGACGACGGTGGGTTTCACCGGATGCTTTGTCTACAGACAGGGTAGTCGTAGTCAGAGCATCGTGTGAACGACGCATGCCACGCTTGGAACGGGTTGGTTTGTTCTGTTGTACGGCCATGGACCTTACTCCTCGATTACTTACGCTTTAAACTGGCTAATACGGCAAACGGATTCGGTTTCTCCGCCTCTGCAGGCAGTTTGCCAAATACCATGTCCGCTTCGGACACTTCACAGTGTTCAGATTCATGTACCGGAACGACCGGCAGTGAAAGAATAATTTCGTCTTCAATCATTGCCAACAGATCGACTTCGCCAAACTCGTCAACTTCGATCGGTTCGTACGCTTCCGGTAATGCCTCAGCCTGCTCATCATTGACGACCGGGCTAAAACAATATGTTGTGTGCACATGATGCTGGAACGGCTCGCCGCAGCGCTGACACGATAACGTGACCGTGACATCCGCCTGACCGGTGATAACCGCCAAACGCTGGTTGTCGATATTAAATGACAATTCAGCGACAACGTCGCTGTCCACACTGACCACGGACTCGGCAACACGGGTAACCAGCTCAGGCGCATAGACACCAACATAGTCCAGGCGTTTCTGAGCGGTACGTACCGCATCAATGGTCAAGGGTAATTTTACCTTTTGCATAGGGCGCGCATATTAACTTTGTAACGACATAGAGTCAAAGAAAAAGGCCGTGAAAACGGCACCTTTCACCAATATTCGCTTCCGCAGCGGCCGACAGTTTAAAATGCTGACACCATTTACGCTACGGTTTACGAAAAAAATTATGCAACAACTTCTTTTGGCCTCCACCTCCCCTTACCGCAAAATGCTGCTGGAAAAACTGCATTTGCCGTTTATCACCGCCGCGCCGCAGGTTGATGAAGCGCCGCTGCCGGGCGAAAGCGCCGAAGCGCTGGTGCTGCGGTTGGCCGCCGCCAAGGCGCAGGCGCTGGCGAACGCCTACCCCGACCACCTGATCATCGGCTCCGATCAGGTATGCGTGTTAAACGGGCAGATAACGGGCAAGCCGCACAGCGAGGCGCAGGCCTGCGAACAGCTGCGCCAGGCCAGCGGCAATGTCGTTACCTTCTATACCGGACTGGCGCTGTACAACAGCCGTACGCAGCATCTGCAGGCGGTCTGCGAGCCGTATCAGGTGCATTTCCGCCCTCTCGGCGCGCAGGAGATCGCCCACTACGTGCGTCTGGAGCAGCCGCTGAACTGCGCGGGCAGTTTCAAAAGCGAGGGGCTGGGCATTGCCCTGTTCGACAAGCTGACGGGCCGCGACCCCAACGCGCTGGTCGGGCTGCCGCTGATCGCACTGTTGGAGATGTTGCGGGCCGAAGGGGTCAGCCCGCTGGCATAGCGTTACTTCTGCGCCTGTTGGCGCAGCTGCTTCAGGCAGTGACGCAGTTGGTCATCCATCGGCGCTTCAATACGCAGCGTTTCGCCAGTGCCCGGATGCTCGAAACGCAGCGCCGCCGCATGCAGGAACAGCCGTTTCAGACCGGTCGGCGCCAGCTGACGGTCGAACTCCCGGTCGCCGTAACGGTCGTCAAAGGCGATCGGATGGCCGGCATGCAGCGTATGAACGCGGATCTGGTGGGTGCGCCCGGTAATCGGGCTGGCCTTGACCAGCGTGGCGAACGCAAAACGCTCCTCAACCTTGAAACGGGTTTCGGACGGTTTGCCTTCGCTGCTCACCCGCACCACCCGCTCGCCGCTTTGCAGAATATTCTTCAGCAGCGGCGCCTGCACCGCCTTGCAGTGGGACTGCCACTGGCCGCGCACCAGCGCCAGGTAATCCTTCTGCATGGTTTTCAGCCGCAGCTGTTCATGCAGCGCCCGCAGCGCCGAGCGTTTTTTCGCCACCAGCAGCACGCCGGAGGTATCGCGGTCCAGCCGGTGCACCAGCTCCAGGAAGCGCGCCTCCGGACGCAGCGCGCGCAGCCCTTCGATCACGCCGAAGCTCAGGCCGCTGCCGCCGTGCACCGCCGTGCCGGACGGTTTGTTCAGCAGCAGCACATGGTCGTCTTCATACAGGATGCAGTCGGCCAGCGCCGCCACTTTATCCAGCTTGGCGGACACCGGCGCCTCTTCGCGTTCGGCCACCCGCACCGGCGGTACGCGCACCACGTCGCCGGCCGCCAGCTTGTATTCCGCCTTGATGCGCCCTTTATTGACCCGCACCTCGCCCTTGCGCACGATGCGGTAGATCATGCTCTTCGGCACGCCTTTCAGGCGGGCCAGCAGAAAATTGTCGATTCTCTGACCCGCTTCGTCGTCAGAAACCGTGATGAATTGTACTGCAGGATTGTTCGTTTTCATGGGGCGGGATTCTAAATACAGCAGGTAAATAGCGCCACCTCTTTTTATATGCTTAACTGTCAGTCTGAGTGCGGAAGTCGTCGCAGTGAACAATAAGGCAGCAAGCCGGTTTGATCGTTTGCGATTTCTTCCGCAGTTAAGGCAAAGTCACCTTGCTATAACGGTATCAGCAGTGGAATAATGAGTTCGCTTTCCGCGTTGATTCTCGTTAAAGCAGAGTAAAATGCGGAATTACCAAGGTTTGTCTGATAACGCAAAAACGCAGCAATGGCGTAAGACGTAATGCGATATCAAACAATTAGCGGGCTGCGGGTTGCAGCTTGGCCGGCAAATGGAATGTGATCTGTCGACGTAAATCAGAGGCTATTCCCCGAGTAAAAGTGCTGTTTTTCACAAAGAAAAACAGGCTTACCGAGATAATGCGCCCCTATGCAGGCGACAACCGGGAGGTTGACGGCTTTGCGAGAAGACACGGGGTTTTCGGTTTTAACCCGGCCATAGAGGTTATGCCCAAATAATTCAGGTGGCGCTAAAGCGGCGACCGCGCGCACGTTCGGCAACATGGACGGGCGCGAGAGAAGGCCGCGACGCAAGGCAACCTGAACGATGACGGATATATTGCCCGCAGCTCTGTCGATAATGTAAAAAATAACGAGTAAGTTAAGATGAAAAGAATGTTGATTAACGCAACTCAGCAGGAAGAGTTGCGTGTTGCCCTTGTAGATGGACAGCGGCTGTACGATTTGGATATCGAAAGCCCGGGTCATGAGCAGAAAAAAGCGAACATTTACAAAGGCAAAATCACCCGTATTGAACCAAGTCTTGAAGCAGCGTTTGTTGACTACGGCGCAGAACGACATGGTTTCCTTCCTCTTAAAGAAATCGCCCGCGAATACTTCCCTAACAGCTATTCCTCCCATGGCCGCCCCAACATCAAAGATGTGCTGCGCGAAGGCCAGGAAGTGATCGTACAGGTTGATAAAGAAGAGCGCGGCAACAAAGGCGCCGCCCTGACCACCTTTATTAGCCTGGCCGGCAGCTATCTGGTGCTGATGCCGAACAACCCGCGCGCCGGCGGCATTTCCCGCCGCATCGAGGGCGACGACCGCACCGAACTGAAAGAAGCGCTCTCCTCGCTGCAACTGCCTGACGGCATGGGCCTGATCGTCCGCACCGCCGGCGTCGGCAAATCCGCCGAAGCGCTGCAGTGGGACCTGTCGTTCCGCCTCAAGCATTGGGAAGCCATCAAGAAAGCCGCCGAAGGCCGCCCTGCGCCGTTCCTGATTCACCAGGAAAGCAACGTTATCGTGCGCGCCTTCCGCGATTACCTGCGTCCTGATATCGGCGAAATCCTGATCGATAACCCGAAAATTCTCGATCTGGCGAAAGAGCATATCGCTGCGCTGGGCCGTCCGGACTTCAGCAGCAAAATTAAAATGTACAGCGGCGAAATCCCGCTGTTCAGCCACTACCAGATTGAGTCGCAGATCGAATCCGCCTTCCAGCGTGAAGTGCGCCTGCCTTCCGGCGGCTCCATCGTTATCGACACGACCGAAGCGCTGACCGCGATCGACATCAACTCCGCACGCGCCACCCGCGGCGGCGATATCGAAGAGACCGCGTTCAACACCAACCTGGAAGCGGCGGATGAAATTGCCCGCCAGCTGCGCCTGCGCGACCTCGGCGGCCTGATCGTCATCGATTTTATCGATATGACGCCGGTGCGCCACCAGCGCGAGGTGGAAAACCGCCTGCGTGATGCGGTGCGTCAGGACCGTGCGCGCATTCAGATCGGTCGTATTTCCCGCTTCGGCCTGCTGGAGATGTCCCGCCAGCGCCTCAGCCCGTCGCTGGGCGAATCCAGCCACCACGTCTGCCCGCGCTGTAACGGCACCGGCACCGTGCGCGACAACGAATCGCTGGCGCTGTCCATCCTGCGTCTGATTGAAGAAGAAGCGCTGAAGGAAAACACCAAAGAAGTTCACGCCATTGTGCCGGTACAGGTCGCCTCTTACCTGCTGAACGAAAAGCGTGAATCCGTCAGCGCCATTGAAAAACGCCAGGCCGGCGTGAAAGCCGTGATCGTGCCGAACGATCAGATGCAAACGCCGCATTACTCGGTACTGCGCGTGCGCAAAGGCGAAGAAACGTCAACCCTGAGCTATCTGCTGCCGAAGCTGCATGAAGAAGAGATGGTGCAGCCGTTGGAAGAAACGCCGATGGAGCGCAAGCGTCCTGAGCAACCGGCGCTGGCCTCCTTCTCTCTCGGCGCCGACGCACCGCCGCCGGCGGCTGAATCCGCCCCGGTGAAAAAACCGGCCGCCAGCCAGCCGAGCGCGCCGGCAGCCGCCGCAGCGCCTGGCCTGCTGAGCCGCTTCTTCAGCGGTCTGAAATCGCTGTTCGCCGGTGAAGAACCGCAGCCGGCAGTCGAGGAAAAACCGGCTGAAACCGCGAAGAGCAGCAGCGGCGAAAACCGCCGTCAGGATCGTCGCAGCCAGCGTCGTCAGGGTTCCGGCCGTAAAGAACGCGGCGAGCGTGGTGAACGTAGCGAGCGCAATGAGCGCGGCGAGCGTAAAGAACGCAGCGAGCGTAAAGAACGCGGCGAAGGCCGTGAGCGTGACAACCGTGAAGGACGCGATCGCGATAACCGCGAGTCGCGTGACGAGCAGCGCCGCAACCGTCGTAACGCCGCGAATAATGCGCAGGCGAGCGCCGATGCGCCCGTTGTTGATGAAGCCGCTAAAGCGCAGCGCGAAGAGCAACAGCAGCAGCGCCGCGAGCAGCGCGCAGAGCGTCAGCGTCGTCGCCAGGAAGAGAAGCGTCAGGCGCAGCAAGAAGTGCAGCAGCTGGAGAAAGCCGCAGTCGAACCGGTAGCGGCCGCTGAAGAGGATAAGGAAGACCGCCATCAGCAGCCGGCGCAGCGTCGTCAACGCCGCCAGCTGTCGCAGAAGGTGCGTATCCTGTCCGCGGAAGAAGAACTGCAGCGCGCTGCAGAAGAACTGTTGGCGCCAAAAGCGCCGGCGGCAACCGCTGAGGAAAGCAAAGCGCCAGCGGCGGACGACAGCATCAAGCTGCTGCCGGAAACCGTCGCCGTGACCGGTGAGGAAGAAGCGCAGGAAAACCGTAACGGTGAAAACGGCATGCCGCGTCGCTCACGTCGTTCACCGCGCCATCTGCGCGTGAGCGGTCAACGTCGCCGTCGTTACCGCGACGAGCGTTACCCAACCCAGTCGCCGATGCCGCTGACGGCAGCCTTTGCTTCGCCGGAAATGGCCTCTGGCAAGGTATGGATCGGTTACCCTGTCACAACAGCTGCGCAACCGGTTGAAGAGACAGAAGTTAAATCGCCATCCGCCGACATCGTTGAGCAGCAGCCGGCAGCGGAAACCGCCGCCAGCGTTGCCGCGCCTGTCATCGCCGCTGCTCAGGATGAGGTTCAGGCACCAGCCGCTGCTGCGGCCGCCGCCAGCGTCGAGCCGGAGGAAAGCACGCCAGCCGCCGCTCTGCCGCAGGAAGAGGTCAAAGCGCCTCAGCCAGCAGCCGTAGAAGCACCGGCCGACGTCGCCAGCGATGCAGAACCTGTCGCTGAAGCCGCACCGTCTCAGCCTGAAGAGCAGCCGGCTGCGCCTGTCGCCGTTGCGCCGGCAGCCGACAACGCTGCTGCTGAAGAACAAGCGGTGACAGAACAGGCCGTTGAGGAACCGACCATTGCGGCACCAGCCGAAGCGGTCGTCACCGAGCCTGCTCCGCAGCCGGTAAGCGATGAGACGGCGGCAACCCCTGCGCCAGCCATCGTGGCCCAGCCGGCAGAGACGCGCTACAAGCACATCGCCAGCGCGCCGATGACCAAAGCACCGGCACCGGCTTACCAGCCGGAAGCACCGAAGCACAGCGACTGGCAGCGCCCGGCGTTTAATTTCGACGGCAAAGGCAGCGCCGGCGGCCACTCGGCAGTAAGCCAGGCTACCGCCCCGGCCACCAAGCCGCAGCCGGTTAACGACTAAGTTAAACCGTGAAAAAAAAACCCGCCAATCGGCGGGTTTTTTATTGCACGGCATTCAGGCTACTTTTTTCAGCTGTTTGATATCCAGCGAGTCCAGCTTGCCGTCAATCTGGCGGACAAAGTGTTGGAAGTGTTCGGTGGCATTATGCTTATCCAACGCCTCAGCGCTGGCCCAGCGCTCGAAGAACACAAAGGTGCCGGGCTTATCCAGCTCACGGTGCAGATCGTACTGCAGGTTTCCCAACTCCTGACGGCTGGCGTCGATAATCTGATGCACTGCGTCATTAACATCATCAATAAACTCCTCTTTGGCCTGCAAAGTGGCCACCACGCGAATTTCCATTTCATCCTCCTGTAGGAATAAGTAGCAAAAGTCATCGTCAAGACGATTACTATGCGCCCGTTTATCTATTGTTTTCAACTTTGGTTAACAAACAGATGCATCAAGAGCGCTTTCCGCTTATGCTTACACCCCGGCGTGAATAACCCCCATTATTCGCTTTTACTTAGACGTATTTCTGACCGCCGGAGCCTTGCACCATGACAGCACAACCTCAAGCCATGAAAATTCGCCGCCCTGACGACTGGCACATCCATCTGCGTGATGATGAGATGTTGAAAACGGTCCTGCCCTATACCAGTCAGGTATTCGGCCGCGCGATTGTAATGCCGAACCTGGCTCCGCCGATCACCACGCTTGAAGCCGCACAGCGTTATCGCGACCGCATCCTGGCGGCAGTGCCGGCGGAACACAATTTCACCCCGCTGATGACCTGCTACCTGACCGACTCTCTGTCGACCGACGTGCTGACGGAAGGGTTCAAGCAAGGTATTTTCACCGCCGCCAAACTCTACCCCGCTAACGCCACCACCAACTCTAACCACGGCGTCAGCGACGTAACGGGTATCTACCCGCTGTTTGAGCAGATGCAGAAAATCGGCATGCCGCTGCTGATCCACGGTGAAGTGACCGACGCCGGCGTGGATATCTTCGACCGCGAAGCCCGCTTTATCGCCCAGGTGATGGAGCCGATCCGCCGTCAGTTCCCGGAGCTGAAGATCGTCTTTGAGCACATCACCACCAAAGAGGCGGCTGAATACGTCCTGGCCGGCGACCGCTTCCTCGGCGCCACCATCACGCCGCAACACCTGATGTTCAACCGTAACCATATGCTGGTGGGCGGCATCCGTCCGCACCTGTTCTGCCTGCCGATCCTCAAGCGCAATATCCACCAGGAAGCGCTGCGCAAGGCGGTAGCCAGCGGCTCCGACCGTTTCTTCCTCGGTACCGATTCCGCGCCGCACGCCAAGCACCGCAAAGAATCCAGCTGCGGCTGCGCCGGGGTGTTCAATGCGCCAAGCGCCATGCCGGCCTACGCCACGGTGTTTGAACAGTTAGGCGCGCTGGAACACCTGGAAGCCTTCTGTTCACTCAACGGACCGCGCTTCTACGGCTTACCGGTCAACGAAGACTTTATCGAACTGCAGCGCGTCCCTAGCGTGCAGCCGGAAGAGATTGCGCTGGGCAACGAGTCCATCGTGCCGTTCCTGGCCGGCGAAAGCGTTAACTGGACGGTAACCGCCAGCTAATCTTTTTTATTTATCACGCCCTCTTGCTCCCGATGCGGATTAACTGTATAAATAAACAGTGAATAACTTCGGGGGCAATAATGCGTGTTGAAGTAACCATAGACAAGACCAGGCCGCTGCCGCCGGGGGCGATAGAAGCCCTTAACGGTGAATTAAGCAAACGGATTAACCGTCAGTTCCCGGATACGGTGGTTCAGGTCAGGTATTCCGGCGCCAACGGGCTTTCCGTTCTCGGCGGCCTCAAGACAGATAAGGATCTGATCGCCGAGATTCTCCAGGAAACCTGGGAAAGCGCCGACGATTGGTTCAGTGCCGAATAATACTGCAATGCTGTTTTTGCCGGGGGTCGCTCTCCGGCTTTTTTATGCCTGTAACCCGCCAACCGGGATGAAATTAGCTGGAATAAAAACGCCATCTGATCTGTAATAAAGGATGGGTGCGGGCGCTATTACAACAGGAGGTCTCTTTCCATGGCCCTGGACAAAGAAAAATCAGAAGAAGCAATGACCTTCGGCGAACTGCTGACGGTTATCGCCGATCAAAAACGGCGCCTTAACGTGCTGGAAGTCGCCTTCTCCTATCTGGCCTTTGGGCTGGATGACAAGGCGAATCAACTGCTGATCCACAGCCTGAAGCTGGAAGCGCAAAACCAGAACCGCGATGCGGAAACGCAACAACACTTCGCCCAGCTGGCCGGCGAACTGGAAAAGCATCTTCAGCCCCCCGCCGCTTCCCCTGCGGCAGAGTAAACCGTCGTTCTACGGCTTGTCGTTCCGAGAAACGGCAAGCTGCCCCCTCTCTTTTGCTGAATTATTGCGCAAACACGTCATTATTTAACAAATTTTCATCGGAAAAGCCGCATCAGACAACCACGAAGCGTATACTATAAAGGCTCCTCATGAAGATGAGCCGCATCGATCCTCGTTAGTCACTCGCGTTAGTTACTACTCAATAAGGGGTCTTTATGGACAGAAATGATGAAGTTATTCAGACACACCCGCTTGTTGGATGGGATATCAGCACCGTTGACGTTTACGACGCCATGATGATACGCCTTCATTACCTGTCTTCGCTAGACCAAACGCCCGAGGAAGCCCAAGTAGACAGAACGCTTTGGTTAACCACAGATGTCGCCCGACAATTGATAAATATCCTAGAGGCGGGCATCGCAAAAATCGAATCGACGGAATACCAGGATCTTGATCGTAAAAAACACTGATTCATTAAGCCAAACGTCCTAAGCGCCGGTGAACATTCCCGGCGCTTTTTCTTTATCTGCCGCCGACAACGGGTGCATTGGCGCGCCCAACCTTTTATCATGCTGGGTTCAGCAAAGCGCAACAGTGAGGATAGGTTACGTGGAATATGATTTAATCGTCGTCGGCAGCGGTTCCGTTGGCACCGCCGCTGGCTACTACGCCACGCAGGCAGGGTTGAAAGTGCTGATGATCGACAGCGAAATCCCCCCGCACAGCAACGGCAGCCACCACGGCGATACGCGTATTATTCGCCATGCCTACGGCGAAGGTGAACGATATGTTCCGTTATTGCTGCGCGCGCAGGCCCTGTGGAACGGCCTGACGCGGGACTGCGGCGAGCAGCTGTTCCACGCCTGCGGCGTGCTCAACCTGGGCCCCAAAGACGCCGAGTTTATTGCCAACGCCCAACAAAGCGCGCGCACTTTCCGCCTGAACACCCAACTGCTGAGCGCCGACGACGTGCAACAGCGCTGGCCTGAATTCAACGCGCCGGCGCACTACGTCGGCGTCTTCGAGCCGGACGCCGGCTTTCTGCGCTCCGAACGGGCCATCGCGCAATATATCCGCCTGGCGCAAGAGGCCGGTTGCAGCCAGCTGTTTAACTGTCCGGTCACGGCGGTTAACGCCATTGACGGCGGCGTAGAAGTCACCACGGCGGAAGGCCGCTATCAGGCGAAAAAAGCCCTGGTCGCCGCCGGCACCTGGGTAAAAGCGCTGTTGCCGCAGCTGCCGGTCACGCCGCTGCGTAAAGTCTTTTCCTGGCACCAGGCCGACGGGCGCTACAGCGAACCCAACCGCTTCCCGGCCTTTACCGTTGAGGCGCAGGACGGCTGCCACTATTACGGCTTCCCTGCCGATAACGACGGCCTGAAAGTCGGCAAACACAACGGCGGCCAGCCGATTGAAACACCGGAGCAGCGCCGGTCCTTCGGCAGCGTTGCCAGCGACGGCAGCGAAGTGTTTAACTTCCTGCGCCAGCATCTGCCCGGCGTCGGCGTGTGCCTGCACGGCAAAGTCTGTACCTATGATATGAGTCCGGACGAGGACTTTATTATTGATACCGTTCCCGGTAGTGAGAATATGATGGTGATTACCGGGCTAAGCGGTCACGGCTTTAAGTTTGCCAGCGTACTGGGTGAAATCGCCTCGCTGTTTGCGCAGGACAAAGCCATTCCGTTCGATCTGACGCCGTTCTCGCTGCAGCGTTTTAACTAACCGTAACGCAATCGCAGCCGTTGCCCGCCTCGGCTGCGACATTCCCCCTGACGTTGGCATCCCTTCGGCATCTATCCACGGAAAAAGCTGGCGCAACAATCCAGATTTCCGAATTGATTGGCATCGGGCTCCCCCCTATTTTACCTATGCTTGGTATTATTTGCCCGATCACAAGGATGTCAGCATGAAACTACTCGTCGTGGACGAATGCGGTTATACCCGCCTCGGTATCGCCAGCTATCTGGCCGACAACGCCGCCAATACCGTAACCGGTTGTGATACGCTCAGCGCCGCGGTGCAGCACCTGTCCAGCGATAACCCCTCGCATATCCTGCTGAACCTGACCCACTACTGCCGGCCAAATCTAGACAATCCCTGGTTACAGACGCTGATCGACAGCAGTAATAACGCGGTGCTGTTTATCTACCTGGATGCTCCTTACCCTTACGGCGACCGACCGATGCGCATCGCCGATAACGCCTTCCTGTTCAATAAGGCCGCATTGCCCAAAGCGCTGCGTATCCTGCGCGATACGCCGCATTCCTTGATGGAAAACAGCCTGCATTCGCTGTTCAGCCCGCAGGAGCTGACGGTCATGAAGCACTGGATGGCGGAAGTGCCGAACTACCGCATCGCCCGTAAACTGCAGATCAGTTCGCATACCGTTTATGTGCATAAGCGGCATATCACGGAGAAGATTAACGCCCGTAACCGGCTGGAGTTTTATTCGCTGTACAACATCCTGCGATATTTTTATCCGCCCGATGCCCCCGCAGTGCGCATGGCGGGCTGAACGACAGGGTGTCAGCCGCGCCAAATGCGTTAGCGTCGCGTTATTCCGCCTGGCGTTCCGCCGCCCTTTCGTCGCGGCCATCGCCCAGAATTACCGCTATTTTCCTGCCGTTTTCACTGGCTTCCAGCGCGATGCGCGCAATGATGGTGAGCGGCACCGACAGCAGCATCCCCACCGGCCCCAGCAACCACCCCCAGAAAATCAGCGAGAGAAAGACCACCAGCGTCGACAGGCCAAGACCGCGCCCCATCACCCGCGGTTCGAGGATATTGCCAATCACCAGGTTGATCAGTACAAAGCCGCCGGCCACCACCAATGCATCGCCAAAGCCGTTAAATAACAGCGCGGTGATCAACGGTGGAACGGCGGCGATCACCGAACCGATATTGGGAATAAAATTGAGCAGGAAAGCCAGCAGCCCCCAGATAAAGGCAAAACGCACGTCGATAATCGCCAAAAAGATCCAGACAATCATGCCGGTCGCCAGGCTAATCGCCGTTTTGATCACCAGATAGTGCGTCACCCCCTGCACTGCCCGCTGCAGGTTGGCAATGCCCTGGGTCGGCCTGCTCAATACCTGGCGCAGCTTCGCTGGCAGCAGCTGCACCTCAAACAGCATAAAGACCACCGTCATCAGCAGCAGGAAAATATTGGTCATCGCGCCGGAGAGGTGGCTCAGCAGGCGCGTCACCAGATTCATCGTGGCGCTGGGATCAATATAATGCACGATCGCCTCCGCCGAGATGACGATATTGAAGCGATCCGCATAGCGCTGCAGCTCATGCATTTTTTCCGTCATCATGCCGCGATACTGCGGCAGCGAACGGGCAAACTCATTCAGCGATGCCCCCATCATGCCGATAAACATCACCAGTACGATCACCACCAGCGTCACTAACAGCATCACGCCCAGCATACGCGGCACCCGCCAGCGTTCCAGACGGGCAACCAACGGGTTTAGCACGATGGTTAAAAATACCGCCAGCAAAAACGGCACCACAATTTCCGAGGACATTTTAATCCCGGCAAGGATCACCACGATCGTCGCCAGCATAATCGCCAGCCGCAGCGGGCGATCGATGAATAGATTTCGGCTCAAGATAACATCCTTTTTTCCCGATAATAGGCAAACTAATGAAACAGTTATTTTAACAAACTCTGCCGCAGGACTGTGGGTTAATCATCAGTTTTTATAACTCATCCGCGTGGAAAATCAGCAGATGCCGGCCGGTGACGACCATCCTTTTCCGGTCAACAAGACGCATTGCCGAACGCTGGCGACCGGATTTACGCAACATGACAAAAATTGACAGTAAAATAGAAATTCGTTTTATTTCAATTTACAACGTAGGCCATGGCCGTCTTTTTCCCTTATCTCTTCAACGATTACTTTGATTAATTTTTCCGATCTTGTGCAAATCCACTGACTAATATTATTAAGTCGCAACATAGTTAAATTTATTATTGATTTTATGTTTTTTCCTGTTAATTATTGCAATCGGCAATAAGGAATTAAGGAAGTCCGATGCTTTGGAAAAATACCCCCGACCGTTTCGGTCATCTGTTTATCTTGATCCACTGGCTGGTCGCCCTTGTGGTGTACGGCATGTTTGCGCTTGGCCTATGGATGGTCACGCTGGGCTATTACGACGTGTGGTATCACCAGGCGCCGGAGATCCATAAGAGTATCGGCGTGCTGCTGTTTATCGTTATGGTGGTGCGCGTCATCTGGCGCCTGATCTCTCCGCCGCCGAAACCGCTGGCCAGCTATTCCCGCGTTACCCGCGTCGGCGCCGTGCTGGCGCACCTGGCGCTGTATGTCATTCTGTTCGCTATTCTGATCAGCGGCTATCTGATTTCTACCGCCGACGGTCAGGCGATCAGCGTGTTCGGCTGGTTCGAGGTTCCCGCCAGCGTCACCGGCATGGGCGCTCAGGCCGATACCGCCGGGACGATTCACCTTTATCTGGCCTGGAGCGTCGTCGTGCTGTCGGTACTGCACGCTTTGGCCGCACTTAAGCATCACTTTGTGGATCGTGATGTCACTTTGAAACGGATGCTGGGTCGCAGCGCCGATTAACCTACTTGGAATAATGGAGATAACCATGTTGAAAAAGACCGTATTAGGCCTGACCGCAGGCGCTCTGCTGCTGAGCGCCGGTTCCGCGCTGGCCGCCAACTACAAAATCGACAAGCAGGGGCAGCACGCCTTTATTGAGTTCCGCATCCAGCACCTTGGCTACAGCTGGCTGTACGGCAGCTTCAAGGATTTTGACGGCGGCTTTACGTTCGATGAGAAAGATCCGTCCAAGGATAAGGTCAACGTCACCATCAACACCGCCAGCGTCGACACTAACCACGCGGAGCGTGACAAGCACCTGCGCAGCGCCGAATTCCTCAACGTGGAAAAGAACAAGCAGGCGAAGTTTGAATCCACCGAAGTGAAAAAAGACGGTGACGGCTACGCCGTGGTCGGCAACCTGACGCTCAACGGCGTCACCAAGCCGGTTACGCTGGACGCCAAGCTGATTGGCCAGGGCAATGACCCATGGGGCGGCTACCGTGCCGGCTTTGAAGCCAACGGTAAAATCAAGCTGAAAGACTTCGGCATCACCACCGATCTCGGCCCGGCCTCACAAGAGGTTGAGCTGATCATCTCCGTCGAAGGCGTACGTGAGAAGTAACTAACAACAAGGGCGCGGTTCTGCCGCGCCCTTGTGTCATCATCGCCCTTCGGCAACGATTATTTATCTTCCGGATCCGGAATATGCATGGTGGTCTGCAACAGCCCTTTTGACTTGTTGAAGATCTTCACGCCGTTCTCCCGCCCGGCGCGACGCGCACGCTGCTCTTCGCGCGGCAGTTTCAGCTCTTCACGACAGATTTCGCTGCAGCAGCCTTCAAACTTGGCGGCGCAGCTCGGGCACTGGATAAACAGCAGGTGGCAGCCGTCATTCTTGCAGTTGGTATGGCTGTCGCACGGCGCGCCGCACTGGTGACAGTGGGCGATAACATCGTCCGAAATCCGCTCGCCCATCCGCTCGTCAAACACGAAGTTCTTGCCGATAAACTTCAGCGGCAGCCCCTGCTCTTTAGCACGACGGGTATATTCAATAATGCCGCCTTCCACGTGATAAATGTTTTTGAAGCCGTTATGCAGCATGTAAGCGCTGGCCTTTTCACAGCGGATGCCACCGGTGCAGTACATGACAATATTCTTGTCTTTCTGATCCTGCAGCATTTCCACCGCCATCGGCAGCTGGTCGCGGAAGGTGTCGGAAGGCACTTCAATGGCGTTTTCAAAATGCCCCACTTCGTACTCATAGTGGTTGCGCATATCGACAAACAGCGTGTTCGGATCGTCGATCATGGCATTGACCCGATCGGCCTTCAGATACTCGCCCACGTTAGAAGGATCGAAGCTGTCATCGTCGATACCGTCGGCGACAATACGCTCGCGCACCTTAAGGCGCAGCACCCAGAAGGACTTACCGTCATCTTCCAGCGCGATGTTCAAACGCACCTGATCCAGCGCCGGGTGTGAGGCAAACAGCGCCGTTTTAAACGCCTCAAAATGGCTCTGCGGCACGCTGATCTGCGCGTTGATGCCCTCTTTCGCCACATAAATACGGCCGAACACCTTCAGTTTTTCAAACTGAATATACAGGCTGTCGCGAAAGGCTTTAGGATCGTCGATGGTGAAGTATTTATAAAAAGAAACCGTGGTGCGCGGCTCGGTTTCAGCCAGCATGCGCGCCTTCAGTTCCTCATTGGAGATTCGGTTATGTAACACTGGCATGGTGTACGTTCCTGTTCTTTCTGAGGTAAATAATCGCCGCGCGCCGCCCCCGGAACGGCGCGCGGCGCACATCATACCTGAAAATATCAGGCAGCACATCATGAACTGCCCGGCCAGCCTGACGGCTGCTAAACTTGATGCAGTTCACACATCCACCTACGGATAGTGCCGGCACCCGATGCCATGTACCGCGAAAAGAGGATATCAATGAGCCAGCTATTCAAACCGATTTCCCTGGGGAAACTCACCCTGCCGAACCGCATTATTATCGCTCCGATGTGCCAGTATTCCGCCCAAGAGGGGGCGGCGACGCCTTGGCATACCATGCACCTGGGCAGCCTGGCGATGTCCGGCGCCGGCCTGCTGATTGTCGAGGCGACGGCGGTATCGCCGGAAGGACGCATCTCGCCGCAGGATCTGGGGTTGTGGGACGATACCACCGAACAGGCGCTGGCCGAGGTCGTCAATGCGGTCAGACAGCACGCCACCATGCCGCTGGGCATTCAGCTGGGCCACGCCGGGCGTAAAGCCTCCACCGCCGTTCCTTGGGAAGGCGGCGGCCAAATCCGCCAGGCAAACGGCGGCTGGCAGACGATTGCCCCCTCCGCAACGCCGTTCCATGCCGAGGATGAAGCGCCGGAGGCGATGAGCCTGGCGCAGATCGACCTGCTGAAGCAGCAGTTCGTCGAGGCGGCCAAGCGCGCCGATCGCCTGGGCTTTGAGCTGATTGAGCTGCATGGCGCCCACGGTTATCTGTTGCACCAGTTCCTGTCGCCGCTGGCCAATCAGCGTAATGACCAATATGGCGGCTCGCTGCAAAACCGTATGCGGCTGCTGCTGGAAATTTTCAGCGAGGTACGCGCAGTCTTCCCGGCGCACAAAGCCGTCGGCGTACGCATCTCCGCCAGCGACTGGGTGCAGGATGGCTGGGATGAACAGCAATCGGTGGCGCTGACCAAGGCACTGAAAGAGTTGGGCTGTGACTATATTCACGTCTCCAGCGGCGGTCTGTCGCCGCAGCAGCAAATCCCCGTCGGCCCGAACTATCAGGTGCCCTTCGCCGAGACCATCAAACGCGAAGTCGGCCTGCCGACCATCGCCGTCGGCCTGATCACCGAACCGGAACAGGCTGAAGCGATCGTCTCCACCGGCCAGGCCGATATGGTGGGGCTGGCGCGCGGCATTCTGTATAACCCGCGCTGGCCATGGCACGCCGCGGCCAAGCTGGGCGCAAAAGCCAGCGCGCCGCCGCAGTACTGGCGTTCTGAGCCTCATGTCCTGAAAGGGCTGTTCAACAGCTAAACGCCCGGCGCCGGGCTGACTGCAACAACATGCTTCCCGGGTCATTCAACCGAATGACCCGCCTTCTCTTCTCCCTCACGCCGGAAAAAATCCGCCGCTGAGCGCACCATAACCTAATTGAGGATTTTCCTGTCACGCCAGAAAATGCCACAATAACCGTCATTACCGGCAGAAAATGATACGCGTGCACAGCGTCCATTAGGGCAACGGACCATGCTAATTCGCTGTTATTAAACCAATAATTACCAAAAAGCTGAGAATACATGACACAACTTCCTTCTTTTAATCGTTCCCTGCTGCATCCGCGTTATTGGCTGACCTGGTTCGGTATTGGTCTGTTATACCTGCTGGTATTGCTGCCTTACCCCGTCATTTACCGCCTTGGCACCTCGCTGGGCCGTTTCTCCATGCGTTTTCTGAAACGCCGCGTGGCTATTGCGCAGCGCAATCTAACGCTGTGTTTCCCGGATATGCCGCAGGCGGAACGCGATGCGCTGGTGGTGAAGAATTTCGAGTCGGTCGGCATGGGCCTGTTTGAAACCGGCATGGCCTGGTTCTGGCCGGACTGGCGTATCAAACGCTGGTGCCGCCCTGAGGGGCTGGAGCACATTCAGCAGGCGCGGGACAACCAGCAGGGGGTTTTGCTGATCGGTCTGCATTTCTTAACGCTGGAGCTGGGCGCGCGCATTTTCGGCATCTACAACCCCGGCATCGGCGTTTATCGTCCGCATGACAACAAGCTGCTGGACTGGCTGCAGACCTGGGGAAGGATGCGCTCGAATAAATCGATGCTGGACCGCAAAGATATCAAGGGCATGATCCGCGCGCTCAAACAGGGCGATATCATCTGGTATGCGCCGGACCACGACTACGGCCCGCGCAGCAGCGTCTTCGCCCCGCTGTTCGCCGTAGAGCAGGCCGCCACCACCACCGGCAGCTATATGCTGGCGCGGATGGGCAAACCGGCGATTATCCCCTTCGCCCCGCGCCGCCTGCCGGACGGCCAGGGTTATGAATTACTGATTCAGCCGGCGGTGGAAGACTTCCCGCTGGACAGCGAACTGAGCGCCGCCACCCGGATGAACCAGGTGGTGGAGCACGGCATTCTGCTGGCGCCGGACCAGTATATGTGGCTGCACCGCCGCTTTAAAACCCGTCCGGAAGGCGAACCTTCACTGTATTAAATGCTACCCGCCTGACGGCGGGTTTTTTATGTCTGATGACTTGAGCTACGGCTCAAACAGTGTGAAGGTAACGGTTACCAACGAACGCTAACCATGGAGCGCAGCATGTACATTGTCAGTCTGACCTACCACCGCCCGATTGAAGAGGTCGACAACCATCTTGAGGAGCATATTGCCTGGCTGAAGAAATATTTTGCCCAGGGCGATTTTATCGCCGCCGGACGTAAAAATCCGCGCAACGGCGGCGTGATCCTCGCCAAACAGATGCCGCGTCCGCAGTTGGACGCCATTCTGGCGCAGGACCCGTTCACCGCCGTAGCTAACTACGAGGTGACCGAGCTGGCGGTGACCGCCGCCGGCGAAGATTTCAGCAACCTGCTCAACCAGTAATGCCCCCGTCCCGCGCCGCCCGGTGCGGGACTATCGTCGCTTTCGCTTTTTGAAACTTTATTTTAATTTTTGCCAATCCGCCCTGAACGCATTTGAAGTCCGCGCATCGAAGGCGCATACTGAGCAGGCTAACTTTTTGCCTTGGCCGCTGCGCCATCGCCAGGCTCTTCTTCTGCTGTTACGGTAACCCATGGCCCCGGTATCAGAACCCATAAACTGGAAACGCAACCTCTTTGTCGCCTGGCTCGGCTGCTTTCTTACCGGCGCCGCCTTCAGCCTGGTTATGCCCTTTCTACCGCTCTACGTCGAGCTGCTTGGCGTCTCCGGGCATGAGGCGCTAAACCTGTGGTCCGGGCTGGTGTTCAGCATTACCTTCCTGTTTTCTGCCGTGGCCTCCCCCTTCTGGGGCGGGCTGGCCGACCGGCGCGGACGCAAGCTGATGTTGCTGCGTTCTGCGCTGGGCATGGCGATTGTGATGGTGCTGATGGGCATGGCGCAAAATATCTGGCAGTTCCTGGCCCTGCGCGCGCTGCTCGGCCTGCTCGGCGGCTTTATTCCCAATGCCAACGCGTTGATCGCCACCCAGGTGCCGCGCAACCGCAGCGGCTGGGCGTTGGGCACCCTGTCAACCGGCGGCGTCAGCGGCGCGCTGATCGGCCCGCTGATCGGCGGCCTGCTGGCCGACCAGTACGGGCTGCGCCCGGTGTTCTACATCACCGCCGCCGTGCTGTTTGTCTGCTTTATGCTGACGCTGTTTTTCGTCAGGGAGCAGTTCACCCCGGTGCAGCGGAAAGATATGCTGCACGCCCGCCAGGTGTTCGCCTCGCTGAAAAACCCCAGACTGATTCTGGCGCTGTTTGTCACCACCATGATTATTCAGATCGCCACTGGCTCGATTGCGCCGATTCTGACGCTGTACGTGCGTGATTTGGCCGGCGATATCCATAACCTGGCGTTTGTCAGCGGGCTGATCGCCTCCGTACCGGGCGTCGCCGCGCTGATCAGCGCGCCGCGCCTGGGGAAACTGGGCGACCGCATCGGGCCGGAGCGCGTTCTCGTCTGCATGCTGCTGTTCTCCGTACTGCTGCTGATCCCGATGGCCTTTGTGCAGACGCCGTGGCAGCTGGCGGTGCTGCGTTTCCTGCTGGGCGCCGCCGACGGCGCGCTGCTGCCCGCGGTGCAGACGCTACTCATCTATAACAGCAGCAACCAGGTGGCCGGACGCATCTTCAGCTATAACCAATCCTTCCGCGACGTCGGCAACGTCACCGGCCCGCTGCTCGGTGCGGCGGTCTCGGCCAACTACGGTTTCCGCGCGGTATTTGGCGTAACGGCGCTGGTAGTGATGTTTAACGCGCTCTATTCATGGCGCTGTCTGCAGCGCCGTCCTAAACCGCCGCGGGAAAAGCAGCTGCAGGAAGAGCCTTAATTTCCCCGCCCTGCGCGATTTTTTCCCGTTAGCCGCCATTTCCCCCACTTTTGTTATGCGCTGTGTTTCGCCGCCGCGCACCATAGCAAATACGCCAAAAACACCCTATCTTATTGTTTATAGTCAACAATTAAAATCCCAGCGCCATAAAGACGCTGTCAATCATATTTCGCGTTTTTCCAACATAAAAACTAAAAAAGTAGATGTTTGTCGACTTTTCATCTAATAAATGGGATATAGGTACTAGACAAAACCAACGGCCGATTATCAAATGGCTAAATAATATCACGCTGAGTGCCTGCACCCGGCTAAGTGAAGAAAGGTTCGCGATGCTTTCCACGGCATACGGGCGTTGCGACCGCGGTTTTGTCCGGTAATCCGCTTTTACGGGATTATCACGCTTAACAACATATACATACCACACAATAAGCCGATGCAATCGGCAGACTTCATTGGGAATACGTTATGCAATCCTCTAGTAATAACCAAGAAAGCCGGACCTTTTTCGGCCACCCTTATCCGCTCGGCTCACTGTTCTTCACCGAAATGTGGGAGCGCTTCTCGTTTTATGGCATTCGTCCGCTGCTGATCCTGTTTATGGCCGCCACGGTTTATGAGGGCGGGATGGGGCTGGCGCGCGAGAATGCGTCGGCTATCGTCGGCATCTTTGCCGGCAGCATGTATCTGGCCGCCCTGCCCGGCGGCTGGCTGGCCGACCACTGGCTGGGGCAGCGTAAAGCCGTCTGGTACGGTTCGATTCTGATCGCCCTCGGCCACCTGTCGATCGCTCTGTCCGCCATCATGGGCAACCCGCTGTTCTTTATCGGCCTGATGCTGATCGTGCTGGGCTCCGGGCTGTTCAAAACCTGTATCTCGGTGATGGTCGGTACGCTGTACAAGAAAGGCGATACCCGCCGCGACGGCGGTTTCTCGCTGTTCTATATGGGCATCAATATGGGCTCATTTATCGCACCGCTGATTTCCGGCTGGTTGATCAAATCTCACGGCTGGCACTGGGGCTTTGGCATCGGCGGTATCGGTATGCTGGTGGCGCTGCTGATCTTCCGCATCTTCGCCGTACCGTCAATGAAACGCTACGACAAGGAGGTGGGCCTGGACTCCACCTGGAACAGCCCCGTTGTGAAGAAAAACGGCGTCGGCGCCTGGCTGGGCGCCATCGCGCTGGTTATCGTGGCGCTGACCGTGCTGATCGCCAACGGGACGATCGTGATTAATCCGGTGGCCGTCGCCAGTATGCTGGTTTATGTTATCGCCGCCTCGGTAACGCTCTATTTTATCTATCTGTTCGCCTTCGCCGGTTTAAACCGCAAAGAGCGCGCCCGCCTGCTGGTATGCTTTATTCTGCTAATTTCCGCCGCCTTTTTCTGGTCGGCCTTCGAGCAGAAGCCAACCTCA
This sequence comes from Serratia rubidaea, assembly GCF_016026735.1. Taxonomy (NCBI): domain Bacteria; kingdom Pseudomonadati; phylum Pseudomonadota; class Gammaproteobacteria; order Enterobacterales; family Yersiniaceae; genus Serratia; species Serratia rubidaea. The sequence continues at coordinate 3,426,426 of NZ_CP065640.1, read as the reverse complement.
TTCAACCTGTTCGCCAATGACTACACCAACCGTATGATCGGCGGCTTTGAAATTCCGGCGGTCTGGTTCCAGTCCGTCAATGCGCTGTTTATTATCCTGCTGGCGCCGGTATTCAGCTGGCTGTGGCCGGCTCTGGCGCGCAAGCAGGTGCAGCTGAGCAGCATCACGAAATTTGTGATTGGCATTCTGTTTGCCGCCGCCGGTTTCGGACTGATGATGATGGCCGCCCAGCACGTGCTGAACAACGACGGCGCCGGCGTATCACCGCTGTGGCTGGTTGCCAGTATTCTGATGCTGACGCTGGGAGAGCTGTGCCTGAGCCCTATCGGGCTGGCGACCATGACGCTGCTGGCGCCGGAAAGAATGCGCGGGCAGATGATGGGGCTGTGGTTCTGCGCCAGCGCGCTCGGCAACCTGGCGGCCGGCCTGATCGGCGGCCACGTGAAGGCGGATCAGCTGGACTCGCTGCCGGAGCTGTTTGCCCGCTGTTCCATCGCGCTGCTGATTTGCGCCGCGGTGCTGACCCTGCTGATTGTGCCGATTCGCCGCATGCTGGCCAATACCAAGACCCAAACCAGCACGGAGCAGACACCGGCCACCAGCGTCTGAACGACCTGAGCTGTCACACCAACCGGCGCACTCCGCGCCGGTTTTTTTATGCCTGCCACTGCTGCCGCTGCAGCACAACGTGATAACCATCCGGATCGGCAAAAGTCTGGCCGTTGACATCCCAGTACGGATTGTAGGCGGCCACCCGTTGAAAGCCCGCAGTCAGCATCTGACGGCACTGGGCCTGCCACTCCGCCTCATCCGGCAGGTAAAACACCAGCAGGTTATCCCGGCTTGGCGCATGCCCCGCCGTTGCGCCGCGATGGTGGGTAAATTCCAGATGATAAGCATGATGCGGATGTCCCAGCATTACGCCGTCAAATCCCTGATGATCGTAAAACTCGCCCAATCGGCTAAAGCCCAGACCATCGCAATACATGGCCGCAATGACCTGTAACCGATCGGTCGGCCGTGCAATGCGCAGCACGGCATTTTTTGGCAGCATGGCGCCTCCTCCTCATTATCCGTTGTCGGCCTAATTATCCTCAGCAAGAATAGTTAACAGACGGCATTGATTCAGAGAGTTGCGTGCTGTTTGCCAGCAACGAGCGGCACCAATCCCGGACAAAAAATACCGCCGTCAGCGACGGCGGTATCCGGTCTTATCACACGTCCGGCGGATTAAAACAGTCCCTGCGCCTTATCGGAGTAGCTGACCAACAGACACTTGGTTTGCTGGTAGTGCTCCAGCATCATTTTATGCGTCTCACGGCCGATGCCCGACAGCTTATAACCGCCAAAGGCGGCATGGGCCGGATAGGCGTGGTAACAGTTGGTCCAGACCCGGCCGGCCTGAATGCCGCGGCCCATTTTATAGGCCAGCGAGCCGTTGCGGCTCCAGACGCCGGCGCCCAGGCCAAACGGCGTATCGTTGGCAATGGCCAGCGCTTCGTCCGCATCTTTGAAGGTAGTTACCGCCAGCACCGGGCCAAAGATCTCTTCCTGGAAGACGCGCATATGATTGCGCCCGAACAACACCGTCGGCTCCAGGTAGTAGCCGTTGCTCAGCTCACCGCCCAGATCGACGCGGTTGCCGCCAATCAGCACCTCCGCGCCCTCGCGCTTACCGATTTCAATGTAGTCCATGATGGTTTGCAGCTGGTCAGCAGAAACCTGCGCCCCCATCTGCGTCGCCATATCCAGCGGGCTGCCGCGCCGGATCTTCGCCACGCGCTCCAGCGCCCTGTCGATAAAGCGCTCGTAAATGGATTCCTGAATCAGCGCGCGACTCGGGCAGGTACAGACCTGCCCCTGATTAAAGGCGAACAGGGCAAACCCTTCCAGCGCCTTATCAAAGAAGGCGTCATCTTTATCCATCACGTCGGCAAAGAAGATATTGGGCGACTTGCCGCCCAGCTCCAGCGTCACCGGAATCACGTTCTGCGCGGCATAGCTCATAATCTGCTGCCCCACTTCCGTCGAACCGGTGAACGCCACCTTGGCGATCCGCGGCGAAGTGGCCAGGTATTCGCCAATCTTGGCCCCGGAGCCGTTGACCACGTTCACCACCCCCGGCGGCAGAATATCCTGGATAATCTCCATCAGCACCAGCACGGACAGCGGCGTCAGCTTGGCCGGTTTCAATACCACGCAGTTGCCCGCCGCCAGCGCCGGCGCCAGTTTCCAACAGGCCATCAGCAGCGGGAAGTTCCACGGAATAATCTGTCCGACCACGCCCAGCGGCTCATGGTAATGGTAGGCGACCAGCTCCGATTCAATATCGCTGATGCTCCCTTCCTGGGCGCGGATACAGGCGGCAAAATAACGGAAGTGATCCAGCGCCAGCGGCACGTCGGCCCCTTGGGTCTCACGCAGCGCCTTGCCGTTATCCCAGCTTTCCGCCGCGGCCAGCAGCGGCAGGTTAGCCTCCATCCGGTCGGCGATGGCGTTAAGCAACGCCGCACGCTGCGCCACCGAGGTTTTCGCCCAGCCTGTTTTTGCCTGATGCGCGGCATCCAGCGCCAGATCCACATCCCGCGTATCCGAACTCGCCACCTCGCACAGCGGCCGTCCGGTGACCGGCGTCAGGTTGGTAAAATACTCGCCGCCGCTGGGCGCCACCCACTGGCCGCCGATAAAGTTGTCATAGCGTTTTTTCAGCTCAAAACCGGGCGTGATGTTATTTTTTGTCATCCATTTTATCCTCTTTGTGGTTATCATTATCCAAATAGCCAGAGCCGGGCGAAATCCCGGAACGTTTATTCCTTGGCATTAACAAAAAACAGGAAAGCCGGCGCTATTGTTACCAGACTAATATGCTCAGGTAAATAAATACGGGCCAGAAAGGCATTTATCTGGAAAATCTCACCATTTACCCGCTAAACAGCGCGAACCATTAAGATAATTCTATTTATTGGTTTAATTTAATTAAGAATCATCATGTTAATGCGCCGCGTTTAATTGTGTTATATCACTGCGCATTCAAAGAACTAATGATTAATTCTCAACGGCGCGTTATTTCGGCCATCGTCAGCCTGATTCCGCTGCGATATGGCGCCGTCACCGGCAGCGTAAAAATAATGCATAAAAAATTTGCATCCTGCGCGGCGGCGACAACAATTAATTTTGACGTTTGTCATCCTGCTTCAGGGTATTCCTGCCCTGAAGCCCGCCGTTCCACCGCACTGTGACCGGAGATGATTATGGACCTGTATGACACACTGGAAGAAGCGATTGAAGCAGCGCGCGAAGCCTTTATCGAGTCCGCCGAGGAGGACGATAGCGAACCGCCGGCGCCGCAACAGTTCAATTTGCAAAAATACGTGATGCTGGATGGTGATATCCTATGGCAGGCGGAGTTCTTTGCCGAAGAAGGCGAGTCGGTAGAGTGTCTGACGCTGCGCAGCGGCGCCGCCGCCCAGGCGATTTTTGCCGGCGACTATGACGAGATAGAGATCCGCGAAGAGTGGCTGGACGAAAATACCCTGTATGAATGGGATGAAGACGATTTCCAGCTGGAACCGCCGCTGGATACCGAAGAAGGCAAAACCGCGGCCGACGAATGGGATGATGACCGTTAGATACCCTCAGCGGCCGCGACAAAATGGAAGGAGCGACCATGATCATCAGGCCGGCGCAGTCCGCCGATTACCCCGCTATTCTGGCGCTGCAGGCGCAAAACGTGCCGGAGCACCTCAGCGCCGAACAGCGGCGGCAAGGATTTATCGTCTCGACAATGGATGAGGCCCAGCTGGCGCGTATCAATGCGGCGCTCGGGATTCTGGTGGCGGAAGCGGAAGGAGAGCTGGCCGGCTTTGTCTGCCTGACGCAGGCCAACGTACAGCCTCGCCCTGAGGTGGTTGACGCCATGCTGGCGACGCTGGAGCCGCTGCGCTTTGACGGCCGGCCGATTAATCAGCAGCGCTACTTTCTCTACGGCCCGGTCTGCCTGGCCCAACGCTGGCGCGGTAAAGGGGTGCTGAAACAGCTGTTCGCGGCGGTCAAGGCGCATACGCGCGCATCGTACGATCTGGGGATTCTCTTTATTGACGACGCTAACCCGCACTCGCTCGCCGCCCATCAGCAAGGGCTGGGCATGACGACGGTGACAACGTTTAGCTGCCGGGGCAAGCGCTATTACCTGCTGGCGTTCGCCACCCGCAACGCCGGCTACTCATAAGGCCCGTGCCGCGCATCAAACGGCAGCATAAAGGTATCCACCACCATCGACAGCGGCACGTCAATCACCGTCAGATAGCGCCAGGGCGTGTCACGCAGGTCCCACTGTACGCCCGGATAATATTGATGGCCATGGCCGGCGCCGGGCACTGTCCGGCTGATAATACTGCCGCAGCCGGACAGCGTCATAACGCCCAGCGTTAACAGCGCCGCCCGCAGCAAGAAACCTGTTTTCACTCTCTTAACCTATCTGTCGCCGGATAATACCGACGCGCAGTGTAACATGACGCCCGGCGTACGGAATGTCAGCATAGTGTAAGGGGCAATAAAAAAGGACGCGTAACAACGCGTCCTTTCGTCAGGTAGGCAAACCAACGCTTAGCGCTGGCCGGCCGGGTGAGCCTGCGCATTATGCGGCAGCTGCTGATAATGCGCCCGCCAGCCTTCACCTTCCGGCTGCTGCCAGACGCGCTGATGCAGACGGGACAGCGCCACCGGATCGCTGAGCAGCTCAAGGCGCTTCAGTTTTTCCAGTTTTTCCGGGCCGACCTGCATCGCCTCGTTGACCCGCTCTTCACGCGCGCGCTCAATTGCCGCGCGCAGATGGTGACGCGCCGTCGCCATCGCCGTCGCCAGCGCGTTGAAGGACGGATTCACCACCGCATGCATAAAGCCGTTACGCAGCGCACGGTTGCGGTTCTGCTGCAGGTACTCTTCGGTCGCCACCAGCACTTTCGGCGGCGAATACTCTTCCGGGATCAGGAACAGCTTGGCGCGCTTGCTTTTCAGGCCGAGCGTCGCGCGGCTGGAGAGCACCGACACGAACGGCGACAGAATCAGCGAGAACACGATCGGCGCCAGCCACCACAGGAAGCGCAGGTCCAGCCACGCCATGCCGCCGGCCCATACCAGCCCCAGCAGCATTTGCGAGCCGTGACGTTTGAACGCTTCGCCCCACGGCGTATCGTCGTCGTCACGCTGCGGCGAATTCCACACCACTTCCCAGCCGAGGAACGCGCTGACCACAAACACGGTATGGAACAGCATGCGCACCGGCGCCAGCAGCACCGAGAACAGCATTTCCATCAGCATCGAGATCAGCAGGCGGAACGCGCCGCCGTACTCCTTCGCGCCTTTCGCCCAGATCAGGATCACGCTGAGCAGCTTCGGCAAGAACAGCAGCACCAGCGTGGTGGAGAACAGCGCTATCGCCAACTCCGGACGCCACTGCGGCCATACCGGGAACAGCTGCCTCGGCTGCAGGAAGTACTGCGGCTCCATCAGCGTATGCACCACCTGCAGCGCCGTCGACAGGGCCAGGAACATAAACCACAGCGGTGCGGACAGGTAGGACATCACACCGGTCAGGAACACCGCGCGGTGCACCGGGTGCATGCCCTTCACCAGGAACAGGCGGAAGTTCATCAGGTTGCCGTGACACCAGCGGCGGTCGCGCTTCAGCTCATCCAGCAGGTTCGGCGGCAGCTCTTCATAACTGCCCGGCAGGTCGTAGGCGATCCACACGCCCCAGCCGGCACGGCGCATCAGCGCAGCTTCGACGAAGTCATGGGACAGGATCGACCCGGCGAACGAGCCTTCACCCGGCAGCGGCGCCAGCGCGCAGTGCTCGATAAACGGCTTGACGCGGATGATCGCATTGTGACCCCAGTAGTGGGATTCGCCCAGCTGCCAGAAGTGCAGACCGGCGGTAAACAGCGGCCCGTAGACGCGCGTCGCAAACTGCTGAACGCGCGCATACAGCGTATCCATCCCGGAGGCCTTCGGCGCCGACTGAATGATACCGGCGTTCGGGTTGGCCTCCATCAGGCGCACCAGCCCGGTGAGACACTCGCCGCTCATCACGCTGTCCGCGTCCAGAATCACCATATAGCTGTAGTCACCGCCCCAGCGACGGCAGAAATCATCGATATTGCCGCTTTTACGCTTCACGCGGCGGCGACGACGACGGTAGAAAATACGTCCGTGGCCGTCCACGTCGCGGCACAGTTCCATCCAGGCTTTCTGTTCCGCTACGCAGATATCGGGATCGTAGCTGTCGCTCAATACGTAAATATCGAAGTGATCCAGCTGCCCGGTCGCCTTGACCGACTCATAAGTCGCGCGCAGGCCGGCGAAAACGCGTTCAACGTCTTCATTACAGATCGGCATAATCAGCGCGGTGCGGTGCGCCGGATTGATCGGCTCATCCCCCTTGATGGTGGAGGAGATACTGTATTTATCCTTGCCGATCAGCAGCTGCAGGAAGCCCATCAGCGCCGTCCAGAAGCCCGCCGATACCCAGCAGAACAAAATGGCGAACAGAATCAGGATGCCGGTTTGCAGCACGTATGGCAGCAGTTGCAGCACCGACTGCATCAGGTCCTGGTCGAGCATGGCGATAGGATCGATCAGCGCCCAGCCCTGATACGGCAGGATGGTTTTCATATACCAGGTGGCGATGCCGGTCTGCACCAGCATCAGCACCAGCAAGACATAGCGACGCATCGAGCCTGCGAGACGCCAGCGGTTTTCCGCATCGGCCTCTTCTTTGCTGGCGTGGCGATTGTGCGGCGAGCGGCCGAGCAGCGAGTCCCAAAAGCGCGCCACCGGGTTGGTGCGCCAGGCTTCGGGGAACATGCTGGTGCGTTTGATCGGCGGCGTTGCTTTCAGAATCGCGCGCCCTTCCGCATCGGTATCAAAGTTTTCGTCGTCAACCGCGTCCGGCCAGGCGTTTTCAATGCGGCTTTTCACCGAGGCCAGCGCGATATCGTCTTCCGACAGCGTGGCGACGTTGGCGTCTTCAGCACCCATCTGGCGGTGCAGCGCTTGCAAAGACTGGCCGCCATCGGCGGCCAGTTGCTGATTGAGCGCCTCCGACCGCTCAGCGGTCAGAGGCATTGCCGCAAGATAATCCTGGGCAGTTTGAGTAGACTTATTCATTGGCAGGTAGCTGATAGCTCCAGGTTTCCGACAGGGTCTTATCACCATTAACCAGTGCTGCACGCATTTCTACAGGTTTCTTGTCGTCTTTCACTTTCACACGCAGCGTCAGACGCCAGCCTTTAGTCACTGGGTTATAGCGAACGTTGTTTTCCACCATTTCGCCGTTATCACCGACGCTGACCTGTGAAGCCACCGGCGCCTTCTCATCCAGGCCTTTCAGGACCGGACCGACGAAGTCCACCAGGAAAGCAACGCTGCCGTCCGGCTCACGAATCAGGTTGGACTGCTTCACATCGCCGGTGGAGCGCATGGTCTGGCTCACATAGGCAATATCCTGTGAATGCAGCTTGTCCTCATCACGGGTGAAGTGCAGACGATAATTCAGCGCCAGCGGCGTTTTGGCATCCGGCAGTACGTCCGGCGTCCAGAACGCAACGATATTGTCGTTGGTTTCATCGGCGGTCGGGATCTCCACCAGCTCAACCTTACCTTTGCCCCAGTCGCCGCGCGGTTCGATCCAGCCGCTCGGACGCTGATCGTAACGATCGTCCAGATCTTCATAATCCTTGAAGTTACGACCGCGTTGCAGCAGGCCAAACCCTTTCGGATGTTCAACGGTATAGGTGCTGACGGACAGGTGCTTCGGATTGTTCAGCGGACGCCAGATCCATTCGCCGTTGCCGGCGTGGATGGACAGACCGTTGGAATCATGCAGCGCCGGACGGTAGTTCATCGTCGGCGACGGCTGGTTCGGCCCGAACAGGAACATGCTGGTTAACGGTGCAATGCCCAGTTTGCCCACTTTGTCACGCAGGAACACCTTGGACTGTACGTCCACGACGGTGTCGCGGCCCGGATAGACCACAAAACGGTAGGCGCCGGTGGCGCGCGGCGAATCCAGCAGCGTGTAAATCACCAGGTGTTTGTCGCCCGGCTTAGGCCGTTCGATCCAGTATTCGCGGAAGCGCGGGAACTCTTCACCGGAAGGCAGCGCGGTGTCGATCGCCAGGCCGCGTGCAGACAGACCATACACCTGATCTTTACCCACCACGCGGAAATAGCTGGCGCCCAGCATGCTCATGATTTCGTCGTTCTTATCCGCACGATTGATCGGATACAGCACTTTGAAACCGGCAAAGCCCAGATTTTTCACCGACTCAGGATCGTGTTTCACCGAGCCGAAGTTGAAGTAATCGGGACTATATTTGATCTGTTTGACCGTGGTCGCGGTGACTTCGTTGATTTTCACCGGCGTGTCGAAGTACATGCCCTGATGATAAAACTCAAGCTTGAACGGGGTTTTCAGCTTGTTCCAATAGGCTTTATCGTGATTGAACTGGATCTGCTGGTAGTCCGCAAACTTCATGTCGCGGAACTGAGAAGGAAGGTTGCTCTTCGGCGCTTCAAAACGCTTGCCCGCCAAATCCTGCGCCTGTTTGGCGACATCATCGAGCGTAAAGGCCCACGCCTGCGAGCTGAACAGCGTGAACAACACAGTGGCACCTAACCAACGAACGCTCACGGCGCGTGGCTGTCTGGATAAAATATTAACTGGCACATCCCCCCCTATTCGTGTGCTCAAATCATTTAAAATCCATATTAATGGATTATTCAGCTATCCGACAACATGATAAATGATTGGTTCATGTTTCCGGCTCAGAGTTTAGGCAGCTGACGAAGCCCAGCGTAGCAAGCCCGCGCGCAAGACGCTATGGAAAATTACGGGGTGATATAGTAGGGTCTGAAATGAGATTTAACCCATGCTTGATTAATAAGCAGGTTAAAGAAGCCTCAATAAAAACTATCTGCGGTATCTTATGACTAACGGAAACAACCAGCGCGAGTTTTTCCTGGATTCTATCCGGGCATATTTAATGTTGCTCGGCATCCCTTTTCATCTTTCTCTGATTTACTCCAGCCATACCTGGTCAGTCAATAGCCTTGCGCCGTCGTTTTCACTGACGGTGCTGAACGATGTCATTCATGCATTTCGCATGCAGGTGTTCTTCATCATCTCCGGCTACTTCTCCTTTATGCTTTACCAGCGTTATGAACGTAAACGCTGGCTCAAGGTGCGGTTGGAGCGGGTGGCAATCCCGCTGTTAAGCTCCATCCCCCTCATTACCCTGCCGCAGTTTTTCCTGCTGAAATACGCGACGCATAAACTGGACGGCTGGGACGGATTTGACCTTTATCAGAAAATTAACGTTGCCGTTTGGGAGTTGGTGTCCCATTTATGGTTTTTATTAACGCTGTCGCTGCTCACCTGCGCCGGTTTTTACCTGTTCAGAAAAATTAAGGCGATAAAAACGCCGATTGCGCCGTTCCCAATAAATAGCATGAATAGTTTAGGAAAGATCTCACTGTGCTTTCTTATTTATGGGGTAGCCTATTCGGTGGCACACCGTATTATTTTAATTACCGCACCGCAGCTGCTCGGTAATGGGCTATTCAATTTTGTGGTGATGGAAACGCTGTTCTACCTGCCGTTCTTTCTCCTTGGCGCCTACGCCTTCAAATACGCCTGGCTAAAAGCGATTTTCCTGACTCCCTCGCCCAAGGCGGCGCTGGGCGCGCTGCTGCTGTTCATCGCCTATATGCTGAACCAGAAGCTGCTGGCCCATAACGACCTGATGTTTGAGGTGGAAGTCCTTATCAAGATCGTATTGGGCATCCTGATGACCAACGTGGTGTTTTCATGCGGCCACCGGCTGCTCAACTACCATTCGCCACGCATCACCTATCTGGTGAACGCCTCATTATTTATCTATCTGGTGCACCACCCGCTGACGCTGCTATACGGCGCCTTTGTCACGCCCTATATCAGCAATAATATTGTGGGATTTGCCGTTGGCCTGGTATTTGTCTTTGGGCTGGCCTTTATATTGTATGAAGCGCACAAGCGTGTACCGCTGCTGCGTTTTCTGTTTTCCGGCAAGCCTCAGAAGTAAACCGGGGCACGTTTTCAAGAATCATCTCATTATTCCAACAAAAACATGGGGTTTATTACCCCATGTTCTTCCCGGCCTAATCACACACTCCCCAAATTCGTTAAACGGCATATAATTTACTTTCGCAGCTATCGTCGCCCGAAGAGCACGCATTGCTCGCTGGCCGGATAATAATTGCGGCACAGTAAACGTGTGAACGGCGGACGTCGCCGCGCAGTAATGGAAATCCACATCCCTGCCTCACGGTAGCGATTGGGCTCACTGAACCCTAAGGGAAGGCGCTGTCGCCGCAGACGGCGCCAGCAGCATCTCCCTTCCGTCACGACAGAGAGGATTTTTCAATGACCGACCAAAACACCCCTGCTCAGGATGCAGAACCGGCCAATGCCACATTACTTAAAATTCTGGGCAGGTTGCTCTCCGCGCTGGATGCCTCAATCAGCGGCAAGGATCGCAGCATACTGGTGCACGACCTGTCTCACTTCAATCTTGATGGCATTTCCGAAGCGGAAAGGAAGCTGGCGGCGGAGTTAATCAAACGCGCCCTGCAATCCCTCGACCATTAATGCAGCACTAGCCACCAACCATTAAACCTGACTCAGGTTTAATGGTTCGGTCGTCACAGCATGGTTTGTTAGCAGCCTAGCTTTCCAATCATCTGATATATTTATATAAAAGGCCGAATAACCACAATTTTGACGCATTACGCCGGCTTTTACTAAAAAAAAGCAATAATACGCAGACAGCCGTCAATCAACCTTAGCGTTTTACCCTGAAAACAGGCTATCATTAAGCTGCCGCACGCAGCCGCGTACCGCCATACCCCGCCAAAGGAGAACGTTATTTTGGATGCCAGCACCATCAACAACCTGTTTATCATTGGCGCTGTGTTGGTAGGAGCCAGTATCCTGCTCAGTTCATTCTCTTCACGCCTCGGCATCCCTATTCTGGTTATTTTCCTTGCAATTGGCATGCTGGCCGGCGTTGACGGCCTCGGCGGCATCCCTTTTGACAATTATCCGGTCGCCTATCTGGTGAGTAACCTGGCGTTGGCGGTCATTCTGCTCGATGGCGGCATGCGCACCCGCGTCAGCTCCTTCCGCGTGGCGCTATGGCCCGCGCTGTCGCTGGCGACCGTCGGCGTGGTGATCACCGCCGGCCTGACCGGCCTGGCCGCCGCCTGGCTGTTTAATATCGATCTGATTCAAGGATTGCTGATCGGCGCCATTATCGGCTCGACCGATGCCGCCGCGGTGTTCTCACTGCTTGGCGGGAAAGGTCTTAACGAACGCGTCGGCTCCACGCTGGAAATTGAATCCGGCAGTAACGATCCCATGGCCGTGTTTCTCACCATCACCCTGATCGCCATGATTTCCGCCGGCGAGACCATGATCAGCTGGAGCTTCCTGCTGCATCTGCTGCAACAGTTCGGCATGGGTATCGTCTTCGGTCTCGGCGGCGGCTGGCTGCTGCTGGGGCTGATCAACCGCATTAAATTGCCGGAGGGGCTGTACCCGCTGCTGGCCGTCAGCGGCGGCATTCTGATTTTCGCCCTGACGACCGCGCTCAACGGCAGCGGCATCCTGGCGGTGTACCTGTGCGGCCTGATGCTGGGCAACCGCCCCATCCGCAACCGGCACGGCATTGTGCAAACCTTCGACGGGCTGGCCTGGCTCAGCCAAATCGGCATGTTCCTGGTGCTGGGGCTGCTGCTGACGCCGAGCAACCTGCTGCCGATCGCCATCCCCGCGCTGCTGCTCTCGCTGTGGATGATTCTGTTTGCCCGCCCGGTGTCGGTGTTTATCGGCCTGCTGCCGTTTCGCAACTTCACGCTGCGCGAGCGCATCTTTATTTCCTGGGTGGGGCTGCGCGGCGCGGTGCCGGTGATTCTGGCGGTATTCCCGATGATGGCCGGCCTGCCCAATGCGCATCTGTTCTTCAACGTGGCCTTTTTCGTCGTCCTGGTCTCGCTGCTGCTGCAGGGCACCACGCTGACGCTGGCGGCGAAAAAAGCCAAGGTGGTGGTGCCGCCGGCGCTGGCGCCTATCTCCCGCGTCGGGTTGGATATCCACCCGGAAAACCAGTGGGAACAGTTCGTTTACCAGCTTTCGGCGGAAAACTGGTGCGTCGGCGCCGCGCTGCGCGAGCTGAAAATGCCGCAGGGCACCCGCATCGCCGCCCTGTTCCGCGGTAAAGAGCTGCTGCACCCCAGCGGCAGTACGCGACTGCGCGAACAGGACATTCTGTGCGTTATCGGCCACGAGCATGATCTGCCGGCACTGGGCAAACTGTTTAGCCAGGCGCCGGCCGTTACGCTGGACGAACGCTTCTTCGGCGACTTTATCCTACAGTCGGACGCGCGGCTCAGCGATATCTCTCAGGTTTACGGGCTGAATCTGCAGGATGATATCGATGAACAGCAAACGCTGGGCCAGTTCGTGATACAGATGCTCGGCGGGGAGCCGGTGGTCGGCGACCAGGTGGAGTGGGACGGATTAACCTGGACCATCGCGGAAATGGACGGCAACGCCGTCAGCAAGATCGGGGTAAAAATCGACGCCGATTAATCCTTTCGCCGGTGGCGCGAATGCGCCACCGCTGCCCGCCCTGCCAGCCTGATCATCAGCCTGCTTCTTCCCCTATTGTCTCATCCGGCCAGTGCGCCGGGGAACTTCTGCCCGTAAGTAAGTTCTTAATCAAGAGCGGTCGGTCCGCCCTTCCGCACTAAGAACGATAAAACGACAGGATAGGTATCGTGTGAATAACGGGAAAAAGTTCGTTTCTGCCATGCTGGTCTTGGCATTAGCGTTGGTTGGTTTGAACCTGGGCGTTGCCGATTTGGTTCATAAACTTATAGTTGGATAATTTATCGTGGCACAGCACGGGAAAGACAAGGATATTTTAGGCAAGGTGTTGCTCAGCGTTTCGGCGCTCTGCCTCGCCGTAGTGATTGGTTTTCTGGTCTGGGCGTTTGTCCTCGACTGAACCACAGCCAATAAAAAAACCGCCGCGGCGGTTTTTTTATTGGCAATGGCGATTAAATTTTGCAGCCTTCGCAATCTGCTTCATCCTCAAGGATGTCAGGCACTTCACTGGCCTTCTCCGCCGCTTTTTTTTCTGCTTTCGCGAGTTCGGCGTCAATATCAAAATCAAAAATCTCGTCACTCATTGCAACTTCCTCATGCTTCTTTACGGGCTCAAACGCTGAGTATAATCGACCCCGGAGCCGACGCAACCCTTAGTTGGCCAACGCCACCGATGCGGCAGGCGTATGCAGCTTTTTGCCGTAGGCCAAATCATACACGTCGTAGAAGTCGATCTCGCCCTTATTGGCCAAAATCTCGCGAACGCGCGTCTTCAATTGCGGGTTGATCGACGGTTCCGCCAGCAACTCATCCACCGCCTGAGACGGCAGCGCGCGGGTAAAGTACCACTCGCCGTTATAACAGACGCGTAAGTCCAGCACGCCGATATCTTCAAAGCGATAAACGGGTTTGATCTCCATCAGCAGCATGGCGAACATAAACAGCACAAAAGCGGTAAAGCCAAGCAGCGCTCCAAGCCCCAGATAGGGTACCGGATACATCACGGCGATCACGGCAAAATAGCCGGCGAACATCGCCAGACACAGGTAACGGTGATTGCGGGCAAATTCGCTGTTAAAACGCGGCTTGCCGTCGCGCCCTTCCCGCTGGTTGATCAGCTCAATCTCTTTCACCAGAATGTTTTTTATCGCGTCCATCTGTTACTGCCTTAGCCTGAAAGCAAAATGGCTATCAATCGTTACCCTTCACGCTAACACAAGTACAGTTTCCCCGGGTATAGCAGTTAGCTAATTAAAAACCGGCAACTGTTATAGCCGAGCTAGCGCGGCTGCGAGGCCTTGCCCTGGGCGAACATAAACATCCGCTGCGCAACATCATCCGCCTGTTTGATCCTGTCTTGCTGCACGGCATTACCCCGTTGAATGGCGCGTGCATAGGCAATCTCGTGGGCGCGATCGATCATGCCGATAACATTATCACGCAGCGATTTGTCCAGATTGCCCAGCAGGGTCGTCAGGATCGCCTGATAGGCATTGGATTCCGCAGTCAGCGCCTTCTCCCGCGCTTCGAGCGCGGCGATACGTTGCATCAGTTCCTGCAGTTGAGCGGACTCAGACATATCGACCTCCGGTTATCAGACAGAAAGGCTGCCTTGATAACAGTCTAGCAAAGGATCGATAGGCGAAAAGAAACGCCGGACGGCGTGGACGGTAAACAGGGTAAAGCACACCCGGAAATCCCAACGAGGAGTCGATAGTGCACATCAACCCGGGCATGCTTTACGCTGGCCACCAAGGCCGGGGGAGTTGGCGCGCTATGCAGGACTCGAACCCGCGTCTATCAATTTTGTAGCCAATTAAAGCATGTTAAAACCAATCACTCTGCCAACTGAGTTAATAGCGCACTCCCTTATGCTTTGGCGACATTATCCATAATGTCGCCATGGGTACAAGATAAATCACTGGCAGTGGATGATTTTACAGATAAATCCCATCAAGACGACGTTATTGGCACAACTATTCACTTAACCAATCATCAAAGCTGCAATTATCGCAAATGGCGCTAGGCCTGGCGGGGTTTTGCCAGATACTGGCAGGTCGCAAACAGGCAAAAAGCGTAGCCGACCAGTTCACAGCCCTCTTCCACCATATTTTTTACCACCCGATTATACCCATCCAGCAGCAACCCTTCCCACAACAGGTGCATGCCAAACAGGCGGGAAAACACCAGAATGCACAGCAAACCGGCGCACATCATGCCGTAGCTCGGATGGTTAAAGAAGTGGGCCAGACCATGCAGCGCCGAGGCCGCATGACGCGCTGCATAGCCCAGACACAGCAGCGTGGTCAGCAGAGCAAACCACACCCAGGCGCCGTGATGCAGATAATCGAAGGCGAAATCCAGCTCGCGGATCAACATGCACAGAAAGAAGCCGCCAATCAACACCCTGGCAGCCCGATACTCAGCATGACGGCGGGCGGAAACCAGGAAGCCTACCGCAATGGCGGCAAGGAATATCTCCTGCATCAGCTCCGTCAGCGACATCTCATAGACAAAGTTATGTAGCCAATAAACATCAACAAAAATCAGCCCCAACAGCCCGGCCAGCGTTGCTGAATAAAGCAGAAATAAAGCGAGTTTTTTTACAATAATATTGAGGTTGGTACGGTACTGCATAGTCACTTCCGTTATTATATTCACGCGACACATGTTACCTGCCGTAACCTCTTTTACCTTGGCTATTCATGCGCTTGCTGCCGATCTTCCGTAATTATTTATACGTCCGTATTGATAAATAAAATTGCTAGATTTGATCCCGGTCACATATAACGTTAAGCTATATATGAATTTTTATTAATCACGTAAGTGACATATTGATGGGGAAATAGGTCAAATTTCAACAAAGTAATCAGTTTAATGATTGAGGGGCTCCAAAGTGCCAACGGCACACTAAAATTAGAATAGTTAATGTCTGGGCAGAAAAACGTGAACGAGAACGGTTGATTCACGTTCAACTCAATATTTAAGGGATGATGCGATGAAGCTGAGAAAAAAACGACATAAACCGCTACATATTAACGACATAACCATTATTGACGACAGCAAGCTGAAAAAAGCCATTACCGCCGCCGCACTGGGCAACGCGATGGAATGGTTTGACTTCGGGGTTTACGGCTTTGTCGCCTATGCGCTTGGCCAGGTGTTCTTCCCCGGCGCGTCCCCCGGCGTCCAGATGATCGCCGCGCTGGCGACCTTCTCGGTACCGTTCCTGGTACGTCCGCTGGGCGGCGTATTCTTTGGCGCTATGGGCGATAAATTCGGCCGGCAAAAGGTCCTGTCCGTCACCATCATTATTATGGCTATCAGCACCTTCTGTATCGGGCTGATCCCGTCCTATGCCAGCATCGGCATCTGGGCGCCTATCCTGCTGCTGCTGGCCAAACTGGCGCAGGGCTTCTCAGTGGGCGGTGAATACTCCGGTGCCGCCATCTTCGTCGCCGAATATTCGCCGGACCGCAAGCGCGGCTTTATGGGCAGCTGGCTCGATTTCGGCTCCATCGCCGGTTTCGTGCTCGGCGCCGGCGTCGTGGTGCTGATTTCCAGCATCGTCGGTGAAGCCAAGTTCCTCGACTGGGGCTGGCGCCTGCCGTTCTTCCTCGCGGCGCCGCTGGGCATCATCGGCCTGTACCTGCGTCATGCGCTGGAAGAAACCCCGGCGTTCCAGCAGCACGTCGACAAAATGGAACAGGGCGACCGCGATGCGCTGCAGAATCCGCCGCGCGCCTCCTTTAAAGAGATCGCCACTAAACAATGGCGCAGCCTGTTGGTATGCGTGGGGCTGGTTATCGCCACCAACGTCACCTACTACATGCTGCTGACCTATATGCCGAGCTATCTGTCGCATAACCTGCACTATTCAGAAAGCCACGGCGTCCTGATTATCATCGCCATCATGATCGGCATGCTGTTTGTCCAGCCGGTGATCGGCCTGACCAGTGACCGCATCGGCCGTAAACCGTTTGTTATCGGCGGCAGTATTGGCCTGATGTTACTGGCTATCCCCTGCTTTATGTTGATCAACAGTAACGTGATTGGTCTGATTTTTGTCGGTCTGCTGGTGCTGGCGGTACTGCTTAACTCCTTTACCGGGGTGATGGCCTCAACCTTGCCGGCCATGTTCCCGACGCATATCCGCTACAGCGCGCTGGCCATTTCGTTCAACATCTCCGTCCTGGTGGCGGGCGCGACGCCGACCGTTGCCGCCTGGCTGGTAGAGTCCAGCGGTAATCTGTATATGCCGGCCTACTACCTGATGGCGGTGGCCGTTATCGGCCTGCTGACCGGCCTGTATATGAAAGAAACCGCCAACAAGCCGCTGCGCGGCGCAACGCCGGCCGCTTCGGACCGTTCCGAGGCCAAAGAGCTGCTGCAGGAAACCTACGATAATATCGAGCAGAAGGTGGAAAACATCAGCGATGAGATTGGCGACCTGGAAGAGCAGATCAAAGCGCTGGAGAAAAGAAAACAGGCGCTGATCGATCAGCATCCCAAGCTGGACTGATTAACGCCCATAAAAAACCACCCCATCATGGGGTGGTTTTTTTACATCCGTCGTCACGTCTCGTCAGAGCGAAAAATAGGCGCAGCCGGCGCGTTAAAATAAAGCATCCGGCGATCTTTCCTTACCCGATTTATTCTGCTTCAGCGCGCATGGACCCCGACGGTCTCCAGAGCAACGCGATAATATTTCTGAATATCTTCCGGCTGCCGTTCAATTTCCCGCACCAGATACTTCATAATATTATCTTTATTTACCGTGCGCTGTGAAGAAATCAAATGCAGCACGCTTTCACCGTAAATAACCATCAGCTTATCCCGGTAGATTTGTGCATTATCTTGCGGCATTCCGTACAAACTGTAATCAACCATTATTAAATTTCTCTCAAACCAAACGCCGCTGAACTATCCTGGGTAGACAGTATTATCCAGCAATTACAATAGGATAACAAAGGGCGATACTTCACACACTTAGTCGAACAATAAGAGTTTTCCTAGCAAACGGCAAGCTTATAAAGCCCGGTCATTTGTGTTTAAGATTTTTCGCACCCATTAGCCTTGTCGTTATATTTAACCACAATAAAAACGCTGGATTTTAATTATTCCGTCAGGCTTTCCCATTACGCCGGCAACCTTCATGCCAATATTTCGCATTTTAAATATTATAAATGCGATGGGGTTCACGTTTTTTTGGCGGATTAGCGATTTTATCTTGCCTCCGGCCATCCAGAAAGCTAGCTTGCTACGGCCGACTTGGTAAACCATTACTTTTAACAATATGAAATAAAAGGTTATTATGTCGATTACCGTTAAAAGCAAGAAAGAAGCTAAAGTTGCCATCTCGACAGGGAAAGCAAAACGCATCAAGCTCGATTATGCGGTCAGCGCTGACGATGTTTCGGAGCTGACGATGATATGCCGTGAAAAAGGCGCCAATATCATCAAAGACAATGATAATTTCATCATTGCCATGGGCAATCCTAGCATGCCTAAAGTGGCCAGTTTCCCATTCTGAGCCTCTTTAATCCCTTCGCCCCGAACGGGGCGTTGTTCCCTTTTCTCTTCCTCTCCCGATAGCGCCCCAACAGCGGTGTGAAACAGTCAAAAAATGCGGCCTGACTTGAATAATTGAAGCGCTTCATTTACCTTCCCACCATCATCACCGCATGCTTCCTGCATGCGATAGAGCGCTTCACGAAGAGGTTATTATGAATTCCCTGCCAACCCGCCTGCGCCGCCTGAGAAGTTCCGAGGCGCGCCGTTCCCTGTTCCAGGAAGATGAACTGCGACTGTCCGACCTGGTGTTGCCCATCTTCGTCGAGGAAGATACCTCGGAATATCTGGAGCTGAACGCGCTGCCGGGCATCAAACGCATCCCTGAATCCAGACTGGCTTTTGAGCTGGAGAAATACGCTAAAAGCGGTATCCGCAGCATCATGACGTTTGGGGTGTCTCACCATAAAGATGACACCGGCAGCGATACCTGGAACGAAAATGGCCTGGTGTCACGTATGGCGCGTATCTGTAAAGATACCGTCCCGGAAATGATCCTGATGTCAGACACCTGTTTTTGTGAATACACCACCCACGGGCACTGCGGCGTGGTGCACGATCACACCGTCGACAATGATGCCACGCTGCTGAACCTGCAGAAGCAGGCGGTGGCCGCGGCGCACGCCGGCGCGGACTTTATCGCCCCGTCTGCCGCAGCCGACGGCCAGGTGCAGGCCATCCGTCAGGCGCTGGACGCAGCCGGCTTCGGCAATACCGGCATTATCTCCTACTCCACCAAGTTCGCCTCCTCCCTGTACGGACCGTTCCGCGAGGCCGGCGGCAGCGAACTGAAGGGCGACCGTAAAACCTACCAGATGAACCCGATGAACCGCCGGGAAGCGCTGCGCGAGTCGCTGATTGACGAAGCCGAAGGTGCTGATGCGCTGATGGTCAAACCGGCCAGCTATTATCTGGACGTTATCCGTGATATTCGCAATGCCAGCACGCTGCCGGTTGCGGCCTATCAGGTCAGTGGGGAGTACGCGATGATTAAATTCGCCGCCGCCGCGGGCGCGATCGATGAAGCCCAGGTGGTGCGTGAGTCGCTGTCGTCCATTAAACGTGCCGGCGCCGACTTTATCTTCTCTTACTTCGCCGCCGATTTGGCGCAGCAGGGCCTGTAAGTATGACAACGGCGCGGCCTCCTGGCCCGCCGTTATCCCCCTTCCCGCGGTACGCCGAGACTCTGGCGTAAAACCAGCGAGCATGCCAGTTCGGCACTTTCAATAAACGTCGTTTGCTCCACCATACTGACGATGCGCCGGGCAGCCAGCGCGCCGATAGCGCGCGACGGCACGTCAATGGTCGTTAATGCAGGCTGCGCCAACGCGGAAAATTCAATGTTATCCATCCCGGTGACCGATATATCCTGCGGCACCCGCCAACCGGCCTGCCCCAGCTCATCAAGAACGCCCAGCGCTTGTACATCCGTCATGCACAGAATGGCCGTCGGCGGTTTGCCTGCGGCCAATAGCCGCCTGGCGGCGTCTCGTCCGCCTTCAATGGTGAACGGCGCCTCATAGACTTGCGACTCGTCCAGGCGTAACCGGCGCTCTTGCATTGCCTGAGCAATACCGTCAACGCGCTGGCGGCTGCGATTATTGTTCGCCTGGCTGCCGCAGACCACGGCGATCGCCCGGTGACCCAGGGCAATCACTTCCTGCGCCATCCGGTATGTCGCGCGCCAGTTATCGAAGCCAATGCTGACGCCATAGGGCGGTTCATCCCTCTGCCAGGTGAGCACCAACGGCAGCTGGCGCTGACGCAGCAGCTCATAAACCCGCTCCTCATGTGTAGAACCCACCAGAACGATGCCCTCAACGCCGCGTTCCACCAGCGTTTTGATTACGTCAAACTCACGCTCGGCCTGATATTCATGCGTCGCCAATATAACCTGATAGTTCATCGACCACAGCGTCGCCTGCAGGGTCTGTAAGGCATCGACAAAGGCCTGGTTATACATCGTTGGGAATACGGCGCCAATGGTATAGGTGCGTCGGGAAGCCAGCGCCCGCGCGGCGCCGTTGCTCACATATCCCAGTTGCTCGACGGCGGCGCGGACGCGCTGCAGCGTGGCGGGTTTAACCCTTTCAGGAACCGACAGCGCCCGTGAGGCGCTGCCCAGCGAGACGCCGGCCAGTTCGGCAACGTCGGCAAGGGTCGGGCGTTTGACGCTGTTTTTAATTGAAGAAGACATGAAACCACTTGAACCCATGGCAGGAGGCAAAAATTATACCCCTCACCCACGGTGATAGCCAGCCGGCGGCATCGCGCGCCGTATTCCACCGCGCAGTAAAGAAAGAATAAGGAGGATTGCGACAGGAATGATTAAATCGTCGTACAAAGAACCAATGGAGTAAGGTTGCTGACATTCCCTGTCATACTTTGTACGACGGAACGTAACATAACACCATAAAATATATATTGATACAAAAATTCAATGAGAATTATCTCAATTAATATCAAACCTCGCATCTACCGCTATCACGCCCCGCCGATAGAAGCGGCTTACCTAGCCCCAAACGGCTGTTGCGCGTATCACTGCGTACCTTGACAAGGATCAAGATGAAAACGGGAATACGACGGTACAAATAGATCGCCGCCAATCACTATCAAGGAGGTTTCCATGTCCGAGATCATCGTAACCGCGTTGATAATGACCGCCGTATCTGTTTTATCTGCGCTTGTTTTCGTCAACTTCTTCATCATTAAACTCGTTTAGACGCGCCCTGTTCTGCCCATCGGCATTACGCACGCGTCCAGATGTCCGCCACCTGACGGAAAGCCAGAATAACAAGCGCCGTTAAGCCGCTGTCGCGTACCTACCATCAGCCCGTTATACGTTTTTACCGCTTAAGATATCTATCCGCATCGGCGCATGCCCTTTCTCTTTTTTCCAGTAATATCCCGTCTGCAACAGTGCAATAAACTCATCCTGAGTTAAAGACAGCGTTTCAACCCGCTCCACCCGCTTCTGGTCCGAGGTTGGGCGCAGCACATCGATAACCAGCGTCCCGGGATCGTAAGACTGGCTTTCAATACGCAGGGGTAGCCGCTCAAACACCTTGGGTGCGGTAATCAGATTTTCCGGCACGAAGTCGCCGGAAAAAAGGCCATCCAGCGTCGCGACCGTTTCATAACCGGCAAAACACTCGAACCTGACCTTCACAATAGCGGCATGTTCAAGTTTTAAAAATGCCGGCCAGTCCGTATAGCCGAGCTTATCGCTGTAAAACGCATCACCGCGATGAAAAGCATAGCGGTTTCCCTGAGTCCAGGTTTCATACTTATAGCCATCGAAGACCGCGGTGGTTTGTTTGATGTCCAACGCCTCTTTAAACACGGATTTCACGGCGAAGCGCCAGCCGACCGCATAACCGTCGACGAATTGCGCGATTAAGATATTGCTGCGCGGCAGGGATCTCAGCGTATTAAACGTGGCGGCGGCGCTCTCTCTTAACGCCTGCAGTTTATCGGGTTCGGTCGCGGTATTATCAGCCGGTCTGCCGTCGGTTTCTTTTGACTTATAGGGAATTTCCCCGGTAGCGATAAAATGTCGGAACTGGTCACCGCTCAAAATCAGGGCCCCTTTGGCATTCGCCTCCTCGATCTTGCGCCAGCCTGCATTGGCGCCGCAGCATAAGCATGTCAGCTTCGCCGTCACACCGCTTCTAACTTTAAAGTGGGATGAAACAGCCAGCGCGGCAAGTTCATCGTTTTCCCGCTTATCAAAGCCCGTGAAGCAGATTTCCCAACCGCCGTTTGCAGCTGGCTGACGGCGGGAGCCCACCGCCGGCGTAACGTTAGCGTGTTGCTCCTGCGCCAGGTCAGCCTCTTCCAACTCGGCTTGCGTCGTGAACATTCTTACGATTCGATCTTTTCTAAACGTTCGGTAACTGCGGCGTACGACCGAATAGCCCTGGATATGTGCGTCCTTCTCGACCATGTTAACTAATGTATGTTTAGATAATTGATCCTCGGCGTTCAAATAAATAAAAAAGGCTTCCCTGTTGTTTACTTTTTTCACATCAAACATCATTGTCACCTATCGTCATCATCCCGGATAACAGCGTCCTTGTTCGGCAGTTGTCGTTAGCAATCGCTCAGCCATTATTCAACGTAACAGCCAGCCATCTTAGTGCATATTAATCGTAAGTAAATAGAGATAGCGCCTGTCACGCAACTTCTGTTTAAGTCTGGTCTTATATCACTGAACCCTCGACAGAATTAATTAACCACAGAATAAAATAAATAATCAAAACAAAAAATGATAAAATAGGAATAAATTAATTTCATATATAATTCGAGATAACCCTTAGCGTTCAAGCTGCTCCAGGCACGCCATTAACGCGTGCAGCCGCACAATAAACTCCCGATGCCGCGCATCGGTTTGTTGACCCTGTGCGAGAAAGTAATTTATCTCGCCCGTTAACTGCGGATAGCGGCGGATAAACTTTATCGCATGTTCTTCAAGCGTCTCCGGCCAGTCTCTATCTTGTTCTCCCCGCCACAGACTTGTGGCGCGAATCAGCTTTTTAGCCGCCGACTGCTGCAAACGCCTGCGTTGATTAACGTCATCCATCTGCTGGATACGCTCGATATAGTCGTGCAACACGCTGAGGTAATCGCCATTCAGCGCTACGGCAATCGCGCGTGAAGGTTTAAAACGCGGGAAACGACCGGCCAGATCCACACCGTACACACAGCGGCAATGGTGTTTTAACCAATAGCCCCAGCTGTGCAGGTTCTCCACCGCCATAACCTCCGGCAGAATGCCACAGTCGAGATCAATCTTGCTGACCATGGGATGCGCCGCCTCAAGCTCCGAACGTACCGACGCCAACGCACTCTCCTGCGCCGGCTGCAGCGGACGATAAAAGATAATGCAAAGATCCAGATCTGAGCGTCCCACTGTTGCCTTGCCCCGCGCAACGCTGCCATAGACATAAATACTGTGCAGGACGTCGCCCAGCGTCGCCGTCAGCTGGCGCACGGCGTCATCAATCACGCCGGTAAATTCAGCCTGAAAACTAGCCTCGCCAGACGTGGCGATATATCCGTTATGGTCGACAGCCATCATCACCTTCCGAGCAGGCGCCCCGCCTCAATGCGAGAATATACATCACTGTACTACAGGAAAGACAAAGCGAATGCAAAACGCCGCCGGCGTTCGCGGACCGTCACGGATGGCGTGGTCTGTCCAGAACAAACGCGTAACATAAGATAGACTCGGGAATCCTTTATGATGAAAATCGTTATTTCTTGTTGATTTTTATATCCTTTATCCAATAACTGACAATACAGAAGGATTTTCGGCCATGCCGCGTAGCAAAACAACGCTGATACTCACCTGCATCTTTCTCTCTTCCGCACTCTCCGCCTGCGCCAAAGAGGAAAGCGCCCCCTTCACGCCCGCCCCTCAATGCCAGTTCACCCGGTTAACGGGCAAACATGTCACGGCCGTTCAACTATGTGCTGATGAGAAAACGGGAAACACCATTACCGTGGTCAAAGACGGACAAGCCTATGATATCGCGCGTATGGCCTATACCCGCTTCCAGCGCTTCAAGTTCAGTGCCGACCCTGACGCCTTCTTCAGCAAGGTCATTGAACCCAATCATACGGTGACGCCTTATCAGGGAAGCGCGCATCCACACGGCTGATCCCGCATGCCGCTGTACCGTTTTCTATGTTATGCCGGAGGAAGAATGTTAACCCCATCGAATATCATGATGGCCTGCCTGTTTTATATGCTGCTGCCCGCTCCGGGGCATGCCGCCAGCGTGCTACGTCTGAACTGCCCAGAGCGGGCCATGATGACCGTTACACGCTTTAACTATGGCCTGACCACGTTAGCGTGGGCTGAACGTCACTTCCAGGTAGCGGCAGGCGTGAAGCGTAATCATACGGCGGAAGGCTCGCCTTTTCGGGTGATCAGCTTCCGCAATGGCGACGACCTGGTGTACCTTCCTGAAAAGCATCTGCATATCTTTTTTTATGCCGACCGCGAGAATCCCGTCGTCTGCGAAGATATAGACGCCTTTACTACACATGCTATCAAGCTTCCGCGCTATCGCTAGCATGCCGTAGACCAAAAATGTCATATATTCAATGCAATATGATGCATAAAACTTCACTATACCAATGCATTTTTGCCGCAGATTCATTGACATAAATCAAATTTGAAAATATAGACTCCCGTATCATCACCAGTGAAAGATTTTCCCTGGTGTTGATGCCTTTCCCCTCCTTAGTGAGGGGATTTTTTTTGCACCGATGTTCACAGCGCTAGCACAGATAATAAAAAAGCCACCTGACAACAGCGATCTTTAAACCATTTCTATATCAAGATTATTTTTACAACAGGGAAACATAATAGCGCTTATTTATTAAGCAAATATATAAACAACATAAATTCACAATTATCATTTCCCTTCCCACCTCACAGAATCAGCCCAAAAAGACAAAGAAAAACCTCAAAAATAAAAAGACAAGTCCTTTTTATCAACGATAGAACATCAATGCATTGACACATAATACTCCACCTGTAACGTACAGATGTTAGCCGCATGGTTAACTAGAATTAATTAAAGCCATTATTTCATTTTATTTTTTATTTATAGGAAATTATCATGAAAAAAATCACACTATGTCTCTTGGCCGCAGCGATTATCGGCACGTCGGGATTTGCCAGCGCGGCAAAATGGTCCACGGCCCCCGCCGTCTCAGCCGTTAAAACCCGCCTGGCATATATAACCTCAAATGCCTCTTTTGTTTACTGCCATTACCAGATCTACAATATAAAAACTGGCTACATTCATAACACTTATAATAGAATGTATATTGCCAGACTATTCAAAGGGTGTCCTAGCCGTTAATAATTTAAAAATGGCAGGAGTATTCTCAGGGGGAGTTTTATCTCCCCCATAATCAACCACCCTAAATAATTTCATCCTATTTTTCGTCGGACAGAGCTCGGTAATCTATTCCTCTTTCTCCGCCCGTCTCTTCTTCATTGCACACTCTGGCGCAAGTTCACAAAAAATGGCAATTATCGTGGTTGTGTCGTGTGAGCTTTCTACCTGTTGCCCAATCACGCACAATGTGTGACACTATTCATTCAATCAGCCAATGTTAATGGATAACAAATGAATCTCAGGATTATGGCTATATTACTGATGACCGTATTACTCAATGCCTGCGCTACTGATGGCATATCTCTATCATCGCCTTCGGTTTGCCAGGGTTTTGGGTGCGGGAACAGGCCGGGTGAGCATGCTGACCAGGCAGCAACACATAAGCCGACCAAGGATGAAAAAATCCGCGCACGCAGGGGCGAAAACCCTGACTTTGGTTCGGATGATATCAGGATCAGCGGCCCAGGAATTTCATTCTGAATGTAAAGCCAGCGAGTAACGCCACGCGGGTTCGCCGGGATACCTAAAAGCTGCACGCTTAATACGTCGGGGAAAGGCCCCCGGCGCTAACGTTCCCCCTCATCATAATCCCCCTCTCTATAACGGCTCGCCGCTTAGCTAATAACCAGCCATTGCAACCTTGGGCCGGGTTGATTATGTTACCACCATACCAATCGCTCAGAATCTCCATCACCAAGCCCGGAGTAGCAGCAATGATTGGAACCCTGATCGGGTTTGTTCTATTGGTCAGCCCTTGTGGTTATGATGCATGCGACGCGCTATTGGCCTCTGAAACGGTTTATCCGACCCGTTCGGAATGTGTGGAGGTCAAAGAAGCTGTCCAGCGGCGTCTCCCTGAGGTCGTGCTATTTTGTCAGGAAGCCTATCGACATGAAAACTGACGACAGCAAGATGAACAGCCCCGCCATATGTGGCAAATTGAGCAGCCTCGCCATTATCGCCCCCGTCCCGCGAGCGTGAACCTAAGGTACAGCATGGCCAAACTATACTATTCCGTGTGCTGCATCATGTTGATCATCGGCATCGGCATCTCTGTCCTTAGCGCCGAGTTCCCCGACAGCGCTGACGGTGGCGAGATGCCCCTGGCTTTTGGCGCCGGCCTGTATATCGCATTTATCGCCATTCTCGGCGTTGCAGCAGGCTTAATAGCACAATGCCTCTCAGCGGTGATAAAAAAGCTAACCAGATAACCGTATCCACGGTTTAAGATCCCGCCTATGCGGTGAGGAAGGTCTCAGTGCGAATGGCGCAAGTCTATGCGGCAGTGACAGTAGTTAGGGGAAGTTTGAGGACACAAAAAAACCGCCTTTCGGCGGCTTACGACACTGCTTATTGCTTTGATTATTCTGATGTTTCCCATGGTACCCGGGGCGGGACTTGAACCCGCACAGCCATAAGCCGAGGGATTTTAAAAACTACGATAGGCTGCTTAAAATCATAAGATGATGATTTATATCAAAATAAAATTGTGCATGGTTGCTACTTTTAGCGCTTAGTTGGTTTTCCATCACCACGACTCACACACAACCCAATCCAGCCCTATACGCCATCATAAAAACGCATTGCCAACCTGTACACTAAATAAGCCGGGACAAACCCTACACAGGATAGGAAGGCGAAGACATATTTGTAATCAGCCTCAGAAATGAACGCAAAATAACCAATGATAACCAGCGTCATAGCACCGATAGCGTTGCTCGTTCCAACCAAGATTTTGGATATAAATTTATTCATGAGGATCACTTAGCTACCTTTTGGAAGAAAAGTTCAACAATCCGATTAAAGTCACTCCTACTGCTATGCCAAACTGCGATCGCATCTTCAAACGGCCTGGTGCGCTTCTCCATCAAAAAATAAAGAAGGTCAAGGTTTCCCATTCTCCTAAGCCGGTCATATAGCCATGGGTTTCTTGAGCGCAGCTCGCGTGACGTATAAATCGCACGGGATTTCATCGCGCCAAGGGATAACACCGACCCCAATGAAAGGCTTGCTGCGAACTGCAGAACAAACCGTTCGGCAATCAAAGCACCTAGGTTGACACCAAGTAATTGGTTGGTCACGAACCTACCCAGGAACTTACCCGAACCTTTTTCAATAATTAGCTTTACTCGTTCGCTATCTGTTTTCTCAAGGAAGTCATCAGCGACCAATCTCGCAATTTTGGCCAAGCTCTTTTTATTGGCTAAACCAGACTTAATCAGGCGGATCATCCTTTCAGTATCATCCATATTGGCTGACCGATTTTCAGTATCAAGGAAGTCGTATGCCAAATAACCAAGATCGATGGGAAGCGATATAGCACCTTGGGCGAATCCAGTTAAGAAGCCGTTATCCACATTTAACGCGTCGGCCATACGTTGCGCGAGGTCTTTTGCGCTTATGTTCATGATTCAATCCCTTACTGTATCAATGCTGTCAAATGGATTAAGAGCGACAGCTGCGTCCAGGTGTTCAGGCGCAAAATGCGCGTATCGCATAGTCATCGTGATAGAGCTGTGTCCCAATATCTGCTGCAGCACCAAGATGTTACCGCCACGCATCATGAAATGGCTGGGGAATAATGCTGTAATGCGTGCGTGCGCTGACCTGCTATGCTGGCATGCACCGGAAAATCGGGTTATCGCGTTTTTGAGGCATCTAAGCTTGCCATTATGCAAAAAAGTCGCACTTCAAATCACCCTACCCGAACGGACAAACCCCATCAATAGGATTCTCTCGCGTCTTCTCAACGGTGATTGAATTTCAGTGCGACAGGCGTATTCCCAGTATTATATACAGCGAAAAACAGCTCAACGTGTCACTGTAAAAACAGCCCGCGCACATGCGGGATTTTTTTGGTGTCGTCACTCTGCCGCCACTTGCCGTTTTACAGGCACAAAAAAACCGCCTTTCGGCGGCTTACGACACTGCTTATTGCTTTGATTATTCTGATGTTTCCCATGGTACCCGGGGCGGGACTTGAACCCGCACAGCCATAAGCCGAGGGATTTTAAATCCCTTGTGTCTACCGATTTCACCACCCGGGCTCGGGAAAATTGGAGGCGCGTTCCGGAGTCGAACCGGACTAGACGGATTTGCAATCCGCTACATAACCGCTTTGTTAACGCGCCATATTCTGTTTGCCTTTTCAGGCTGAAAGCTCGTGCATCACCAGCTTTCTTAATTTGGAGCGGGAAACGAGGCTCGAACTCGCGACCTCAACCTTGGCAAGGTTGCGCTCTACCAACTGAGCTATTCCCGCATCATCAGAACTTACTGATTTGCTTGCCAACTTTCTGCAAATCGTCGCTGCCGTCTGATGCGATGCATTCTACTTACCTGACGTGATGAGTCAACAAAATTGTTTGCCCACCACAGCCGTTTGCCGATTTTTGCATCGAATCGATCACGGTTCCAGCAAATCGTTACGCGCAGCGTTCAAATATTGGAACATTGACCAGAAAGTCAGCACCGCCGCGATGTACAACAGGCCGATGGCCGCGTACTCGACGCTACGATCGGGACGCCACAGCAGCCCCACCAGCGACATCATCTGCGCACTGGTCTTCACTTTACCGATCCAGGAGACCGCCACGCTGCTGCGCTTGCCGATTTCCGCCATCCACTCGCGCAGTGAAGAAATAATGATTTCACGCGCAATCATCGTCGCCGCCGGCAACGTAATCCACCAGGCGTGATAGTGTTCCGCCACCAGCACCAACGCCATGGCGACCATCACCTTGTCGGCGACCGGATCCAGGAACGCGCCAAAGCGGGTTGTCTGCTTCCAGCGTCGGGCTAAAAAGCCGTCAAACCAATCGGTTACCGCTGCAAACACAAAAATGATGGCGCAAACCATCGGGGCCCAAGTGAACGGCAGATAAAATGCCAGCACAAAGAATGGGATCAGAACTACGCGAAACAGGGTGAGCCAAGTCGGTATATTCAATTGCATAATGCTACGGTAACTATCTGGCTGGAGTGGAATTAAGGGTATGTTGCTACATTGCCTTCAGTGTTTCAATGCATTATAGATCTTTTCTGCCAATGCTTGTGAAATACCCGGCACTTTTGCAATTTCCTCAACGCTGGCGTTCATCAACGGTTGCAGACCGCCCATAAACTTCAGCAGCGTTTGCCGCCGTTTTGGCCCCACGCCCTCAATCAGCTCCAGCGCGCTGGTATTTTTAACCTTGGCGCGTTTTTGGCGGTGGCCGGTGATGGCATGGTTATGCGAATCATCGCGGATATGCTGGATCACGTGCAGCGCCGGCGAATCCGCCGGCAGCGAAATCCCCTCGCCTTCGGGCACAAAGAACAGCGTTTCCAGGCCGGCTTTACGATCGGCGCCTTTGGCAATGCCAATCAGCCGCGGTTTGCTTTTATCCCACGTCACGTCCAGCGCATCAAACACCTCACGCGCCATGCCGAGCTGGCCTTTGCCGCCGTCGATAAAGATCACGTCAGGGATTTTTTTCTCTTCCAGCGCCTTGCCGTAACGGCGTCGCAGCACCTGCGCCATCGCCGCGTAATCATCGCCCGGCGTAATGCCCGTGATGTTATAGCGACGATACTCGGAACGCAGCGGACCGTTCTCATCAAATACCACGCAGGAAGCGACGGTCTGTTCGCCCATCGTGTGGCTGATATCAAAACATTCCATCCGGGTAATGTTATCCATCTGCAGAACCTTCGCCAGCTCCGCCAGGCGCTGGTGAATGGTCGACTGCTGAGACAGTTTGCTGGTTAACGCCGTCGCCGCATTGGTGCGCGCCAGTTTGAGGTAGCGCGCGCGGTCGCCGCGCGGCTTGCTCTGGATATGGATTTTGCGCCCCGCCACCTCGGACAGCGACGCGGCCAGCAGATCTTTTTCCGGCAGCGTAAAGTCCAGCAGGATCTCCGTCGGCAGGGTGCGCGACTGGCTGCCCTGCAGATAAAACTGGCCGACAAAGGTCTGCACCACTTCGCTGATGTCGGTATCGCCCGGCACTTTGGGGAAATAACTGCGGCTGCCGAGCACCTGCCCCTGGCGGATAAACAGCACGTGCAGGCAGGCCATGCCGGCCTCAAAGGCAACGCCGATCACATCCATATCGTCGCCGTGGCCGGAGACAAACTGCCGTTCCGTGACGCGACGCACCGCCTGGATCTGATCGCGCACCCGCGCGGCCTCTTCGAAATTCAGCGCCTTGCTGGCGTTCTCCATGCGCTCAATCAGCTGATGCAGCACCTGCTGATCCTTACCGGACAAAAACAGCCGCACATAGTCAACCTGCTGCCGGTACTCTTCTTCGCTCACCAGGCCGGCGACACAAGGGCCAAGACAGCGGCCGATCTGATACTGCAGACAAGGGCGCGAGCGGTTACGGTAAACGCTGTTTTCACACTGGCGAACGGGAAACAGCTTTTGCAACAGCGCCAGCGTTTCACGCACGGCATAAGAGTTGGGGAACGGGCCAAAATATTCGCCCTTGGCGTGTTTGGCGCCGCGGTGAACGGCAAGCCGCGGATGGGTATCGGCGCTCAGAAAGATCAGCGGATAAGATTTATCGTCGCGCAAAAGAACATTATATCGCGGTTGATATAATTTAATGTAGTTATGTTCCAGCAACAGCGCTTCTGTTTCGGTATGTGTAACAGTAACGTCTATTTGCGCGATATTTTTAACCAGCGTTTCGGTTTTACGGCTGCCGACCTGCGTGCGGAAATAGCTCGCAAGGCGTTTTTTCAGGTCTTTGGCCTTGCCGACATAGATAACCGTGCCGCCGGCGTCATACATGCGATAGACGCCGGGCTGGCTGGTTACGGTTTTAAGAAAGGCTTTTGCATCAAAACGATCATTCACCGCTTAACAACGTCTCCGCATTGAACAATCCATGTCGGATAGCCAGGTGAGTCAGCTCCACATCGCCGCTGATGTTCAGCTTGCTGAACATCCGGTAGCGGTAGCTGTTTACCGTTTTGGGGCTAAGGTTCAACTGCTCGGAAATTTCGTTGACCTTCTTTCCTTTGGTAATCATTAACATAATCTGCAGTTCACGGTCAGAAAGACAGCTGAACGGCGTTTCGGCCTCCGGCTCGAGCTGGCTTAACGCCATCTGCTGCGCAATGTCGGAGGCAATATAGCGTTGCCCGGCATGCACGGAACGTATGGCGTTCACCACTTCCTGCGGCGCGGCCCCTTTGCTCAGATAGCCGGCGGCCCCCGCCTGCATCACTTTCGCCGGCAAAGGATTTTCTGTGTGGATAGTCAACATGATGACTTTGATGTCGGGTGCATAACGCACAATCTTACGGGTGGCTTCCAGCCCCCCAATACCCGGCATATTCATGTCCATCAGCACGATATCAACAACATTGTTGCGACACCATTTTACGGCATCTTCGCCGCACTGGACTTCACCGACAACCTTTATGCCTTTGATATCTTCAAGAATGCGTCGTATCCCTGCGCGCACCAGTTCGTGGTCATCAACAAGAAGAACGCTAATCAAGGAACAATCTCCAAAAAATAGGGGAGTAACGCAATCAGTCTCTGTTATCGCGACAGATATTACTTGTTTTTCAACAAAGAATGAATACAGATTAATATGTATACTCGATTAACTCTGCGGAGCAGGCCTAATTTTTCGTATTTTTACACCTGACGACGCGAGCTTACGGCGTTGCGGGCGGATAAAAACCCGGCAGCGCATATACCTGATCGAGGGATCGTTGACAAAACGCAGGTGCGGTAAACGCCCCGGCTGAGTAAAGATCAACGCGGGTAATCATAACCAAGCGTAATAATAACATCCTTTCCGCTGAGAATTAACCCTTTAAAATCACGGCGCTATAATAGCACATGCCGGAGTGCAGCGTTATCACTTTAGGCGTAAAATCATTGCCTGTCGCTATATGTATCAGCGAACCCAACATTATTTACGCTATGGCCCGCCCGTCAGACAGCAGAAGCATGCACGTAAAGTGCTTATTAAGCATTTAAAAATATGCGCGCATGCAAGGTTGCAGCGTTAATTCGACATACCTATTCATCAATGCGCAATAAATCTCAAGTATAATAAATATCATTAATACTCATCAGTCGAGGACGCCGCTGGCTCAAGCGCAGTTTATGTTATACTCGCCAGCAGAAAACGGCGCCGTCGCCCGTATGTTGCGGGCGGCGGCCCGGCGCACAGGCGCACCTTTTACGGCTACGGCCGCAGAGATCAGGAGATAAAATGAGCAACATCGATTTCACTACGTCCGCAAATCCAGAAACACTGGCAACCGAAGTTGCCTGCCTGAAAGCCACGTTAACGCTGATACTGAAATCGATTGGTCAGGCCGATGCGGGCAAAGTCATTATTAATCTGGAGCGTTTTATTGCCCAGATCGAAGACCCTACGCAGGCGGAAGTGTTTAAAAACAGCCTGCAGCAAATCAAACACGCTTACCGCCAGTAAGCCATGCAGGAAACAGGCCGGTCACGCTGCACCGGCCTGTGCGATTCAACCGCGCCCGGGCTTCAGGATAAAGCCGCTCTGCATGTCGCCGCCAATCCGCAGATAGCGCACGTCCCCGGCGCGCAGGGTCATCGGCTGCTGCCCGGCGGTCTCGCGCCAGATACACAGATGACTTTCGATCATATCCTGACCGATGCTGACCACGTGATTACCGACCGGCATGCGGAACTCCGCCTTCTCTTTCGTCGCCAGCGACGCGGCGAACTCGCCGTCAACATAGACGCCGGTGCGACAGGATCCGGCCAGCATGCCGCTGTCACGCACCACGACCACCGTGGCATACGGCGTAGTCGGCAGGTTTTGATAAAGCATCAGCCGGCTTGGCGGCGGGGATTTAGCCTGTTGCGGCGGCACCGCCTGGGTAGCGCAACCGGACAATAGCACAGAGGAAATAAGTAACGCGGCGTAACGCTTCATCCTGAACTCCTTAAAAAAACAGGCCCCAATAGTAACAAGATAATCCCGCCCTGCATCAAGCATCCCGCAGCTCGACAAAAAATAAGATTAATCCCCACCACGTCCTGAAGCAACGCAGAGATTAGCGGCCAGATGCAGCGCGCTGCCAACAGGCATATTTCACGGGCATCGGCGACATACGTCAGCCAAACGACACACTAGCGCAACACGTTATGACATCCGGAAAATTAAACGTGGGCCGACCTTCTGCGGCCTTTATTAAGAATAAACCTCTTAATTAATCTATCATTAATTAGAATGATCCTATAAAAAGCAGGTTATTACTCTTAACCGCAAGGTATAAAGGATGCGGAGAAATATCTGCAGGGTAATATAAATTACCGTTATTTTTCCTGGTGATTTATTTCCCCTATAATACCCGGCGTTTATCGGCAGCATGTCGGCGTTATCCGGTACGCTTAATGTCCGCCAGCCACGATAACGACCGGTCGGTCATCGTTACGCTGACAACGAATGCCTTCAGCGGTGCCGCATCATTGATGCTCCGCCCTTGTTAACACCGACGCTTAAGGAAGAATATTCTTAATCAACAGCGCATCGCGCGTGCTTATAAATAAGCTAATAGGGATATAATGAAAACATACGGACTTTTAATGATCATACCCGCACTTTTCCTCAACGGCTGCGTTCAGTGGGAGCGTAACGACGCCAGCAATACCCTCTGGCAGGCCGAATATGCCAAATGCAAGGAGCGCGCGTACCAGCGCTTTCCGCCTGACGTCGTCAAAGACGTTGAGGTTGAGTATGGCGATCAGTACGTTCCCTGCAAGAAAAACAAGAAAACCTGCCCGGACGGCCACCGTTATGAATCACGCCCGACGCTGCGTACATTACACAGCGACAACAACAAGGACGCCCGCAACGCCATCATAAAATCCTGCATGTACGAGAAAGGCTGGTATGAAAAGGTCTACTACTGGCCGCGCAGCTAAAAGCCGGCCTGAGCCTACTCGTCATCGCCGTGCGGCATGCCGGTTTTCGGCTTGCTTTTATTGTCGTGCGGCTTATCCTTCGCCGCTGATAATGCCTTACCCATCAGCCATAACAACAGCGGCACCAACAGCAGGCATAATCCCAGTGTAATCAGCGCGTTTGTCATCCTTCATCCGCCTGTTTCGTGGAGTATTATGCCTGAGTGTAGCAGTTTTACGCGTCGGATTCGCGCTCTGCGCCGCGCAGCAACGTCGCGGTGCGTACCGGCGTCAACGACGTCCGCGGCGGCGCCAGCGGCCAGTCGAACAGATAGCGCGCCGCCGTTGCGCAAATTTTCCCCTGGCAGGCGCCCATGCCGCAGCGGCTGCGCCTGCCCGGCCACCTGTCCCAACGTCACATCCTCGCAGCGACATAGCAGCGTTGGCACCGTCGCCGGCGTCTTTAACGCCGGGTCTGAAAGAATGCTCCCCGCCACCGCAGCGCCATCGGTCACCCGTGGGATACCCTGACGGTGGCGGTGATTGCGCTGGCGATCTACTACTGGGGCGCCTATACCTGTTTACCACAGGCAAATTTTGTCGGAGATGAAGAAGAGTAACTCAAGGGAGGATGTCATCATGACGGCAAGCATACGCCTGACGCTGGATCAGGCCTATCATCTGGCGCAGCGCGCGTTGCGCAGCAACGGTTTCAGCGCCGAACACGCCGACGCGGTGGCGCAGAACGTCACCGCCGGGGAGCGCGACGGCTGCGCCTCCCACGGGCTGTACCGCATTCTCGGCTGCGTACACTCGCTGCGGATGGGGAAAGTCTCCGCCGATGCCGAACCGGAACTGATCGACAGCGCCCCCGCCATTATGCGGGTGAACGCCCACGGCGCATTTTCGCTGGTGGCCTACCGCCGGGCGCTGCCGGCGTTTGTCGATAAGGTGAAACGCAACGGCATCGCCGCGCTGGCGATCAACCACTGCGTGCACTTCTCGGCGCTGTGGGCCGACATCGAGCCGCTGACCGAGCAGGGACTGGTGGCGCTGGCCTGTACCCCCAGCCACGCCTGGGTGACGCCGGCCGGCGGCAATCAGCCGCTGTTCGGCACCAACCCCATCGCCTTCGGCTGGCCGCGTCCCGCACGGCCGCCCTTTGTGTTTGATATGGCCACCAGCGCCGCGGCGCGCGGTGAAATAGAGCTGCACCGGCGCGCCGGCAAGCCGCTGCCGCCGGGCTGGGGCATCGACAAGGACGGCAACCCCTCAACCGATGCCGCCAGCGTGCTGGCCGGCGCCATGCTGACCTTCGGCGGGCATAAAGGCTCGGCGCTGGCGGCGATGGTGGAATTATTGGCCGGGCCGTTGATCGGCGATATGACCAGTAAAGAGTCGCTGGCGTTTGATAACCAGACCGGATCATCGCCTTACGGCGGCGAACTGATTATCGCCATGGATCCGCAGCGCTTTTTGGGGGAACAGCAGGCTACCTATCTGGCCCATGCCGAAACGCTGTTCAGCGATATGCAGCAACAGGGCGCGCGGCTGCCCGGCGAGCGGCGCTTTCGCCAGCGTCCGCTGAGTGAGCAGCACGGCATCGAACTGCCGCAGGCGCTGTACGAGGAGATTGAGGCGCTGTGCCATTAACATGTCGCCCCCCTCCCCGCCGGGAGAGGGGCGAATGATTATCTGACCACCATCACCGACGTTTTGGCATGGCGTACAATCGCCGCGGCGTTGGAGCCGAGCAGGTAGGTTTTGACGCTGGGACGCCGCGAGCCGACCACGATCAGGTCCGCGCCGATATCATCGGCCAGCTGCAGCACCTCGTCACGCGGTGAGCCGAAGCTGATGGTGTAAGACAGACGCTCCAGCGGCAGCTCCATTTCCGCAATGATATTCTTCAGTTTGTCGATAGCGTTAACTTCCGCCTGATTCTCAAATTCTTTGATACCGAACGAATAGGCAGTCACGAATGCCGACGCATCCGGCAACGCATGGAACAGGTGCACCTTGGCGCCCGACGCCTTGGCCAGATACTCCACATGCTTGATCGCCTTATCCGTCAGCTGCGGCTCTTCAAGATCAACCGGTACTAAAATCATCTGGTACATATATCATCCCTATTTGGTGGTAGCCCTGTGGCTTCCAGCTTACTGCTGACGGCGGCGCGGATGAATTGATTTCTCGGTTTTTTGTGATCGGGGGTAAAGACTATTTAACCGCCGGGACGGCGTTAATCAGGGTGGGCGCTGGAGCTGCGCCGGAGGCCGCATGCCGCCGCCTCCGGCGTATGCGTTATGCCTTGGTTTTTTCCAGCTGTTTGACCAGCACATAGCGCAGCGAAGAGGCGTCGGCCGGCACGTTTTCCAGCTCGCTGACGTTCACCAGCAGCTTATAGCGGTAGCCGGGGGTAAACGCAAAGCCTTCAATCTGGGTGTAAAACAGCTCCCACTCTGCATCCGGCGTCTGACGCACCTGCATGCACTTCATCGGCGCGACGCCCACGCAGTCCACCAGACGGCTGTTGACGTATAAGGTTTCGCTTTTTCCGGCCGCTGACGCAGACGCTTCCGGCGACGTTGACGACTGGCTGCAGCCGGTCAGGCCAGCCAGTAATAAGAGCGCTAATGATTTGTTTTTCATACTTTGTTCCCTCAGAGGTTAAGCAGGCATGATAACAATAACAGTCGCCATTCAACAAAATAAAAAACCAGTTTTTAACGCACAGCCAGCTAATCAAGTGGCAATAATGAAAAAACACAGTTAAGCCATCTGGTCATGCCTGCGGGTGAAAATCGGTGAATTCCTGCTCATCCGGCCACTGGCGACGGAAATTTTGTGCATGACAAGAAGTAGGGATAAAATACGCACCGGCGCGCTAAACATGCGCCAGATCACCTTTCTGCACGCCAAGCGAAACGCCACTGCAATTTTGCGCGGCGCCGCACAAATTTAACGCCATCCTGCCACACCGAGTCTGAAGCGGGCGCGCTAAGCTAATGATTTTTAGCTGCCTGAGGCTCAACGCCTGCCGCAGGCTGACGTAAACCGATCGCCGACGCTCCCCGATCCAACGTCGGCGGTTCGCACTCAATTAGCGCCGGGCGTCTGCGACGGCTCACCGTTTCCATGCATTAGTTTTTTTCATGCTAAAAACTTAACCCTTTGGGATATCAACAAGATAGCGTTGGCAAAGGCTGTTAATTTTTGATGCCTGAGGGTAACCTTGCGCTTCCTGAAGGTCCGATTTACCGCCTGTGTACAAGAAACAGTCAACTTTCCCCTCGGCGTCAAATGTTGTAAACATGTTACGCAAAGGTGAATTGGTAACACCACCTAAATTAAAGCCGGACAGCCGGATAAACGTATAAGAAAGAGCCAATTTAGAGCTCGTAATTTCACTCATGACAGGTAAGACAGGACATCATCAGATGGTAGACCACGCTAAAATTACCACCGACGCCGCAGAGGCGTCAGACGATCATCTACGCAGAAACCTGACCAACCGCCATATTCAGCTGATCGCCATCGGCGGCGCTATCGGCACAGGTCTGTTTATGGGCTCGGGCAAGACCATCAGCCTGGCCGGCCCTTCCATTATCTTCGTCTACATGATCATCGGCTTTATGCTGTTCTTCGTGATGCGGGCGATGGGCGAACTGCTGCTGTCCAATCTGCAGTACAAATCCTTCAGCGATTTCGCCGCCGATCTGCTCGGCCCGTGGGCCGGCTTCTTTACCGGCTGGACCTACTGGTTCTGCTGGGTGGTGACCGGCATTGCCGACGTAGTGGCGATCACCGCCTACGCCCAGTTCTGGTTCCCCGGGCTGTCGCAGTGGATCGTGTCGCTGCTGTGCGTGCTGGTGTTGCTGACGCTCAACCTGGCCACGGTGAAGATGTTCGGTGAGATGGAGTTCTGGTTTGCGATGATCAAAATCGTCGCCATCATCGGCCTGATTGTCACCGGGGTGGTGATGATCGCCACCCACTTCCAGTCGCCGAACGGCAGCGTCGCGTCGCTCTCACACCTGTGGAACGACGGCGGCATGTTCCCGAAAGGCATCAGCGGCTTCTTCGCCGGCTTCCAGATTGCGGTGTTCGCCTTTGTCGGCATCGAGCTGGTCGGCACCACCGCCGCCGAAACCAAAGACCCGGAAAAAGTGCTGCCGCGTGCGATTAACTCGATTCCGCTGCGCATCATCATGTTCTACGTGTTCTCGCTGATCGTCATCATGTCGGTGACGCCGTGGAATTCCGTGGTGGCCGACAAGAGCCCGTTCGTCGAGCTGTTTATGCTGGTCGGCCTGCCGGCGGCGGCCAGCGTGATTAACTTCGTGGTGCTGACCTCGGCCGCCTCCTCCGCCAACAGCGGCGTGTTCTCCACCAGCCGTATGCTGTACGGCCTGGCGCAGCAGGGCGACGCGCCGAAGTCATTCGCCAACCTGTCCAAACGCGCGGTGCCGGCTAACGGCCTGACCTTCTCCTGCATCTGCCTGCTGGGCGGCGTGGTGCTGATTTACCTGATCCCGAACGTGGTGACGGTATTTACCCTGGTCACCACCGTGTCCGCCATTCTGTTTATGTTCGTCTGGACGATCATTTTGTGTTCGTACCTGGTGTACCGCAAGCGTCGCCCGCAGCTGCACCAGAAATCGGTTTACAAAATGCCGGCCGGCAAGCTGATGTGCTGGGTATGCATGGCGTTCTTCGCCTTCGTGCTGGTGCTGCTGACCCTGCAGGACGATACCCGCCAGGCGCTGATGGTTACGCCGCTGTGGTTCATGGTTCTGGCTATCGGCTACCTGGTGGCGCGCAATAAAAAAGCGGCCTGACGCTAACGGGGAGGCCGCGCCTCCCCGCTTCCTGCACTAACTCTCCGCCACGGCCTCACGTTTTTTCTTCCGCCGGATACGCAGTTCGCTGACAATCACCCCCAGCACGATCAACGCCCCGCCAAGCAGCGCGGCGCCCGGTAAACGTTCCCCGGCGATACGCCCCACCACGCCGGCCCACACCGGCTCACCGGCATAAATCACCGTGGCCCGCGTCGGCGAAATACTGCGCTGCGCCCAGTTCATGGTGAGCTGGATCAGCGCGCTGGCGATGCCAAGCCCCACGGCGCAGTACAGCAGATAGTCGGAATAGGCCGGCACCGCTTCGCCGCTCGGCACCATCATCAGGAAAGAGAGCAGCGAGGCGGTCGCCAGCTGAACGACGGTCACCCGCCTGACGTTCACCTTGCCGGCATAGGCGCCGATCAGGATAATTTCCGCCGCCACCGCCACGGTGCCGATCAGCGTCACGGTCTCGCCCAAACTGAAGCTGACCTCGCTGTTGCTCGGCCCGGCCAGCAGCATCAGGCCGCTGAAGGCCAGCAGGATGCCGACCCAGGCCATCAGGCCCGGAAAACGCTTGAGCACCAGCCACTGCAGCAGCGGCACCATCGGCACGTACATCGCGGTAATAAACGCCGACTGGCTGCTGCTGATGGTCTGCAGCCCGATGCTCTGCAGGCTGTAGCCCACGGCGATCGTCACGCCGATCAGCATCCCCGCCTTGCACTCATACCAGGTCAGCCCGCGCAGGCTGTTCAGTGAAAACAGCGTTAACGCCAGCGCGGCGGTGCCGAAGCGCAGCCCGACAAAAAAGAACGGGCCGCTGACCGTCATCGCATGATGAATCGCCAGAAAGGTGCCGCCCCAGATCATGGTAATCACAATCAGGATCGCTTCCTGCGGTCTGATTTTCAGCCACAGGCCAGGAGTAGAAGATGTTTTGCTCATAGACGCCGACTTGCTCTAGATAAATACAACGTGCACTATAATGCACAGATCCTGCCAGTATGAGACATTACGCAACAATGAGCAATATAGTGCACAACGGCAAGTCCGACGCGCCCCAGGTGCTGCAGTACCTCAGCAGCAACGTGCGCGGTTATCGTCAGCAGGCGGCGCTGAGTCAGACGGCGCTGGCGGCGCTGTCCGGCGTCAGCCGCCGCATGCTGGCGGGGATTGAGGCCGGCGACCGCAACGTCAGCCTGGCGGTGCTGGATAAACTGGCGGCGGCGCTCCAGGTCTCTTTCAGCGACCTGATCCAGGCGCCGGCGGCGCGCGGCAGCCATCTGGTGGGCGAGCTGGCCTGGCAGGGCGAACAGGCGGGCAGCCAGGCGATTGTTGCCGCCAGCGTGCCGGCGCGCCAGCGGGTAGAGCTGTGGCAGTGGACGCTGATGCCGCACGAACAGTATCACTCGCAGCCCGATGCCGAAGGCTGGCGCGAAATCGTGCATGTGATTGAGGGCTGCCTGACGCTGCTGCTGGAGCAGCAGACGCTGACGCTGTGCGCCGGCGATACCTACGTTTTTAACAGCGATCAGCAGTACGCCTACGCTAACCGCGGTGACGGCCCGCTGCGCTTTATCCGCAACATCTCCTTCTAAAGCTCCATCGCCTGGCGCTGCAGCCAATGCAGCAGGGTTTCCGCCGCGCTGCCCGGCGTGACCGGCTGCGGCGTCAGCAGGCTGTAGCCGCTGCCGTCATGGCGAAAGCCGAACGGCGCCGCCAGTAGCCCGGCGTCGATATCATCACGCACCTGTTGCCACGGCCCAATCGCCACGCCCAGCCCGGCGACCGCCGCCTGTAGGCTAAAGTAGAAGTGCTCGAAACGCTGCTGCGGCATACCCTCGATCGAGACCCCCTGCGCCTGCGCCCAATCCGCCCAGGCGTCGGGCCGGGTGGCGGTCTGCAGCAGTGCCGCATCGCGGCGCAAACGCGGCTCTGTCTGGCTGCCCTCGACAAACTGCGCCAGCATTTCCGGTTTGCAGACCGGGCCGATCTTTTCACTGAACAGCGGGATGCTGTGCACGCTGGCGCCCCAGTCAAAATCATTACGCCGAATCGCCAGCGTGATGCCATCCTGAAACGCCACCGCGCCGCCGCCGGCCACCAGCTGCACATGAATGGCCGGATGGGTGCGCAGGAATTCCGGCATGCGCGGAATCAACCAGCGCATCAGTAACGTCGGCTCACAGGAGAGGACGATCGGCGCGTTTTGCGCCTGCAGATACAGTTCCTGCACGCTCTGCTCAAGGATATCGAACGCCTGCTGGCTGGCCTGCCACAGCTTGCGCCCGGCCGCCGTCAGATAGACCCGGCGGTGACGCCGTTCAAACAGCGCCAGCCCCAATTCATTCTCCAGCGCCCGCACCGCCCGGCTGATGGCGCCATGGGTCAGGCTCAGGCTGTGCGCCGCCTGGGTAAAGCTTTCCAGCCTGGCCGCCGCCTCAAAACAACGCAGCCCGCCCAGCGAAATGTTCCTGCCGATTTTGCGTGAGATAGGCTCACCGATTTTGTCAGTTTTCATCGTTTGTCTCCCTGTTCGCGACGTTCAACAATGCAACCCTATCTAATCAATATCTTATACAGGCCCACTATGACCGAACTTATTGCCGTCGTCACCCTGACTTTACTCGCCGTGATCAGCCCCGGCCCGGATTTCGCCATGGTATCGCGCAACAGCCTGAGCGGTTCGCGCGCCGCCGGGCTTTACTGCGCGCTAGGCATCAGCCTCGGCGTGCTGGTCCACGTGGGCTACACGCTGATCGGCGTCGGCCTGCTGATTCAACGCTCGCTGTGGCTATTCACCCTGCTGAAATTTATCGGCGCGGCCTACCTGATTTATCTGGGCGTACAGATGTACCGTCATGCAACCGCAGCGCCGGCGCACGCAGCAACGCCGGTGCTGCACATCAGTGACTGGCGCGCACTGAAAACCGGGTTTCTGACCAATGTGCTGAACCCCAAGACCACCGTTTTCATCGTCAGCCTGTTTATGCAGGTGGTTAACCCGCAAAGCCCGCTGTGGCTGCAGATCGGCTACGGGTTGTTCATCTCTCTGGCGCATATGCTGTGGTTTGGCTGCGTGGCGCTGTTCTTCTCTGCCCCGGGCGTCAGCGCGCGCTTTCTGCGCCTGCGCCGCGGTATCGACCGCCTGTTCGGCGGGTTGCTGGTTACGTTCGGCGCGCTGCTGGCGCTGAGTAACCTGAGCCGCTGACGCTATCCTTGCCGGGACACGCGCGGAGCCGATAATTTTTATGATATTTTTATATCGTCCGCGCTATTCTATAGTGACTTCTATCAATGTGTTGACGCACAGTCCTTCGGCAATCCGGGCGCAAGCATGGTTAAAACAAAACAACTGGTTATTGTTGTTCACCTTTGCAGTTTTTTAGTGGTTCTTTACAGCCTTTCCATGATTCCCCCGTTATTAATGGCGTTGCTCTATAAAGAAAAGAGCATCTTCTCGTTCTTCTATACGCTGGTGATCGCCGCATCGGTCGGCGGCCTCGGCTGGTTCAGCAGCCGCCAGTCGAAAGTACAGCTGCGCACCCAGGACGGTTTTTTAATCATCGTGCTGTTCTGGCTGCTGTTTTCCATCATCAGCGCCCTGCCGCTGTGGCTTGACGATACCCTGAACATCAGCCTGGTGGACGCCATGTTCGAGGGCGTCTCAGGCATCACCACCACCGGCGCCTCGGTGCTGAACGACGTCTCCTCGGTGCCGAAGTCCTTCCTTTACTACCGCGCGCAGCTGAATTTTGTCGGCGGTTTGGGGGTTATCGTTCTGGCGGTGGCGGTGCTGCCGCTGCTGGGGATCGGCGGCGCCAAACTGTATCAGTCGGAAATGCCCGGCCCGTTTAAGGAGGAGCGCCTGACGCCGCGCCTGGCCGACACCGCCAAAAACCTGTGGCTGATTTATCTCGGGCTGGGGCTGCTGTGCACCCTGGCGTACCGCCTGGTCGGTATGCCCTGGTTCGACGCCCTGTGCCATGCGCTGTCCACCGTCTCGCTGGGCGGCTTCTCCACCCGCAATGAGAGCCTGGGCTATTTCGACAGCGCGCCGATCGAGCTGGTCGGCGGTGTTTTCTCCGTGCTGGCGGCCATCAACTTCACCCTGTTCTTCGTCGCCGTCAGCCGCCGCAGCCTGAAGCCGCTGCTGCGCAACCCCGAGCTGCGCTTTTTCCTGCTGATTCTGTCCATTATCGTAGCCATCGTGGTGATCGAGCTGTACCGCTCCGGCATGTACGGCCTCAAAGACGCGCTGGTGCACGGCTTTTTCCTCACCAGTTCGATGATGACCGACAACGGCTTGGCCACCGCCGACTACGCCAAAACGCCGACCAACGCCATCCTGCTGCTGCTCGGCGCCAGTTTCTTCGGCGGCTGTGTAGGCTCAACCTGCGGCGGGATTAAAGCGCTGCGCTTTCTGATCATGTACAAAGTGAGCCGCCACGAGGTCAACCAGCTGGTGCACCCCAACGCCATTTTCACCATCAAGGTCGGCGATGCCTCGGTGCACGATCGCGTACTACGTTCGGTATGGAGCTTTTTCTTTCTGTACGTGCTGTTCAGCTGCCTGTTCGTCTGGGCGCTGAATCTGATGGGCTATGACATGATGACCGCGTTCGCCACCGTCGCCGCCTGTATCAACAATATGGGCCTGGGGTTCGGCGAGACGGCGGCCGGCTTCGGCACGCTCTCCGATCCCGCCAAATGGCTGATGTGCGCCGCCATGCTGCTGGGGCGTCTGGAGATTTACCCGATTCTGATTTTATGCTCCCGCACCTTCTGGCGTTTCTGACCTATTCCGCCTGCCGACAGCGTCGGCAGGCGTCTTGCATTAGTCAGTAAAATCAATGAAATAACTAAGTTCATTCCCCGTAAATTCAAGTTATGTCAATTTTCGTGTATACTTCCCCGGCACTATTTTTCGGGCGTCCTGCGCCCATTTTCTCTGGAGTTGTTATTTCCAATCAGTAGCTTTATCCCAAATAATTTGGACTTGCATCGCGACGGTAAGGGAGCGCACCTCAATAAATCAATCATTTGGGTGCAACCGTCGGTGACACAGATGCAGCTTCAAGCATAAAGGGGATATCACTCCCTAACGGACTAGAAGGTATTCTATGAGCCAAAACGACACTGAAAACGTGGCCCGTCGTAGCCATATCAATCCTCCGGTATTTTTCATTTCCGCCGCACTGATCATCGTCCTGGTGGCGTTTGCCGCGCTCTATCCCGAGCTGGCCGATCGTAAATTCAAAGCACTTCAACAGGGGATATTCACCAACGCCAGCTGGTTCTATATTCTGGCGGTCGCGCTGATCCTGCTCAGCGTCACCTATCTCGGCCTGTCGCGTTACGGCAACATCAAGCTGGGGCCGGACCACGCCCAGCCGGACTTCAGCTATGTCTCCTGGTTCGCCATGCTGTTTTCCGCCGGCATGGGCATCGGCCTGATGTTCTTCGGCGTCGCCGAGCCGGTGATGCACTATCTTTCGCCGCCGGTCGGCACGCCGGAAACGGTGGAAGCGGCCAAACAGGCGATGCGCCTGACCTTCTTCCACTGGGGCCTGCACGCCTGGGCGATTTACGCCATCGTGGCGCTGATCCTGGCGTTCTTCAGCTACCGTCACGGCCTGCCGTTAACGCTGCGCTCGGCGCTGTATCCGATTATCGGCGACCGCATCTACGGGCCGCTGGGCCATGCGGTGGATATCTTCGCCGTGATCGGCACCGTTTTCGGCGTCGCCACCTCGCTGGGCTACGGCGTGCTGCAGGTGAACGCCGGTCTGAACCATCTGTTCGGCCTGCCGATCAATGAAACGGTGCAGGTGGTGCTGATCGTGGTGATTACCGGGCTGGCGACGCTGTCGGTGGTGTCCGGTCTGGATAAGGGCATCCGCATTCTGTCCGAACTGAACCTCAGCCTGGCGATCCTGCTGCTGGTGCT
This sequence comes from Serratia rubidaea, assembly GCF_016026735.1. Taxonomy (NCBI): domain Bacteria; kingdom Pseudomonadati; phylum Pseudomonadota; class Gammaproteobacteria; order Enterobacterales; family Yersiniaceae; genus Serratia; species Serratia rubidaea. Next base: position 3,381,539 of record NZ_CP065640.1, on the reverse strand, counting down.
GGTCGGCATCCTCGGCCCAACCGTGCTGCTGCTGAAATCCTTTGTGGAGAACACCGGCGGCTACCTGTCCGAGATCGTCAGTAAAACCTTTAACCTGTACGCCTACGAGCCGAAATCCAGCAACTGGCTGGGCGGCTGGACGCTGCTCTACTGGGGCTGGTGGCTCTCCTGGTCGCCGTTTGTCGGCATGTTTATCGCCCGCGTCTCCCGCGGCCGCACCATCCGCGAATTCGTCACCGGCGTGCTGTTTGTCCCGGCCGGCTTCACCCTGCTGTGGATGACCTTCTTCGGCAACAGCGCTATCAATCTGATTATGACCGAGGGCGCACGCGATCTGGCAACCACGGTGCAGACCGACGTTTCGCTGGCGCTGTTTAACTTCCTGGAGCACTTCCCGTTCGCCAATATTCTGTCGTTTATCGCCATGGCGATGGTGGTGGTGTTCTTCGTCACCTCGGCGGACTCCGGCGCCATGGTGGTGGATACGCTGGCCTCCGGCGGCTCCGACAAGACGCCAATCTGGCAGCGTATCTTCTGGGCTGCGCTGATGGGGGTGGTGGCGATCGCGCTGCTGGTCGCCGGCGGCCTGAGCGCGCTGCAGACGGTCACCATCGCCAGCGCCCTGCCGTTCTCCATTATCCTGCTGATCTCGATTTACGGGCTGCTGAAAGCGCTGCGGGTAGACGCCTATAAGCGCGACAGTCAGATGATGACCACCATCGCGCCGACCGCCGCGCGCAACCCGATCTCCTGGCAGCGGCGCCTGCGTAATATTGCCTACTTCCCGAAACGCTCGCACGTGAAGCGCTTTGTCAGCGAAGTGGTGCATCCGGCGATGACGCTGGTGGAAGCCGAGCTGATAAAACAGAACACCGAATCCTCGATCGACGATACGCAGGATGACCGTATCCGCTTTGAAGTGGATTTGGGCGACGACCTGAACTTCGTGTATGAAGTGCGCCTGCGCGCGTATATTCAGCCGGCCTTCGCCCTGGCGGGGCTGAACGATGAAGAGCGCGACGAAGAGCACAAGTACTACCGTGCGGAAATCCACCTGAAGGAAGGCGGCCAGGACTACGACGTGATGGGCTGGACGCAGGAACAGATCATCCACGATATTCTCGACCAGTACGAGAAGCACCTGCACTTCCTGCATCTGGTACGTTAAAACCGCTGCACTGACCGCCCTTCGGGGCGGTTTTTTTTCGCCTCAACGCCTCTCTTTTATGTATCCCCCACAACACATCACCAATATCAATATGTTGCATTGTTGTATTCATAACGCTGCGATAGGTTAAAAGCACTGTAAATAAATACAGTATTTTCTAACTTATTGAGGATACCACCATGCGTTTGAAACAGCTTTTCTCCCTGCTGGCCCTGCTCGTCAGCGCACAGACCTTCGCCGCTGCGTCCGAGTCGATCGACAACTGCGCCGTCGGCTGCCCCACCGGCGGCAGCACCAACGTATCGATTGTGCGCCACGCCTACACGCTGAATAACAACAGCAGCACCAAGTTCGCCAACTGGGTGGCCTATCACATCACCAAAGATACGCTGGCCAGCGGTAAAACCCGCAGCTGGAAAACCGACCCGGCGCTGGATCCGCAGGATACCCTGGCCCCTGCCGACTACACCGGCGCCAATGCCGCCCTGCAGGTGGATCGCGGCCATCAGGCGCCGCTGGCCTCGCTGGCGAACGTGTCGGACTGGGAATCGCTGAACTATCTTTCCAACATCACGCCGCAAAAATCGGCGCTGAACCAGGGATCCTGGGCGGCGCTGGAAGATCAGGAGCGCAAACTGATCGCCCGCGCCGACGTCAGTTCGGTGTATACCGTTACCGGCCCGCTGTATGAGCGCGAGATCGGCAAACTGCCCGGCACCAGCAAGCCGCACACCATTCCCAGCGGCTACTGGAAGGTGATCTTTATCAACAACAGTCCGGAGGTGAACCACTACGCCGCCTTTATCTTTGACCAAGACACCCCGCGCGACGCCGACTTCTGCCAGTTCCGCACCACCGTCAACGAGGTGGAAAAGCGCAGCGGCCTGATTCTGTGGGCCGGCCTGCCGGATGCGGTACAAGATAAACTGAAGAGTAAACCGGGCGTATTACCCGAGCTGATGGGCTGCCAAAACTAAGAATCACCGTATGATCCAGGCGGGGGCAGCGCTCCCCGCCTGACGGGCCAACCGGCTAAATCTGGTAATCGATCGCCGCTTCAAGCTGAGCGGAAAACACCTTCTCTTTAATCTCCGTCAGCGTCAGCGTCGGGTTGCACAGCTGAATAAAACGCCAGGCGTAATTACGCTGCAGCTGGCTGCGCTTCAACCCCAGCCAGACGGTATTCGGCTCGAACAGGTGTTCGGCATTCAGGCTGACCAGTCCGCGATCGCGCTCTTTCTCGTACGACATATCGGCCAGCACCCCCACGCCCAGCCCCAGCTCCACATAGGTTTTAATCACGTCGGAATCCTGCGCGCTGAGGGCGATGTCCGGCGTCAGCCCCGCCGCCTTAAAGGCCGCATCCAGACGCGAACGCCCGGTAATGCCCTGCCGGTAGGTGATCAGCGGCTGAGTGCTCAGTTGCTCCAGCGTCAGCGGCCCGGCCTGCGTCAGCGGGTGGTTTTCCGGCACCAGAATCGCATGGTGCCAGCGATAGTAAGGAAACGCCGCCAGCGCGTCGTCGTTGATCAGCCGCTCGCTGGCGATGCCGATATCCGCCTCCCCGGAGGCCAGCATGGCGGCAATCTCCTCCGGCGTGCCCTGATTAAGCACCACCCGCACCCGCGGATACAGGGCGCGGAACTCCTTAATCACCCGCGGCAGGCTGTAACGCGCCTGAGTATGGGTGGTGGCGATATGCAGCTGCCCGTCGTCGTTGCTGCTGAACACATCCGCCAGCCGGCGAATATTGTTGGCATCGTTCAGAATACGTTCGGCCACCACCAGCAGCTCTTTGCCGGGTTCGGTCATTCCCAGCAGGCGTTTACCGCGGCGAATAAATATTTCGATGCCCAGCTCTTCTTCCAGTTCGCGAATATGTCGGCTGACCCCCGACTGTGAAGTAAATAAGGTATTGGCCACTTCGGTCAGATTGTAATTACGACGGGCCGATTCCCGAATAATTTTTAATTGTTGGAAATTCATCCTGTCCCCCATTGCGCACGATTTCCTAATATTGATACGGGGACAGCGGCAGGCTCACAAATAAGAAATAGCCTTTAGTTATGCTTTTTCACGATAAGACGTCGCCCGGGCGCCGCATTCTGCCGGCGCCCGGCGGGTTAAAAATGAAAATCAAATAAAAACAACAGGATGGATAACCATAGCTAAAGGGCGGTTTATTTTCCGCCCTTGCTGACAGTTATTAAATAGAGGGATTGGGTATAACCAGACGCGCCCGTCGCGCTTTAGCCTGCAAGCGGCGCATGCTGCTGCAGCCATTGGCGCACGCTGCTGGCCAGCTCACCGATGGCGTCATCATGCATGCCGTGGTTTTTCAGTTCGCGGTCGAGGGCAAACAGATACTGGGCGTTGCTGCCCAGCGGGCCGCTGGCGCTGGCGATCAGCGGCGTCACCACCTGATGGCAGGTATCTTCCTCAAACAGCGGATGCTGCGCGTCCATCACAAACGCCAGCGCGGTGATGCGCTGGCCGCCGTCCAGCGTCAGCTCGCACCAGGTCGGCAGGTAACAGCCGGTCACCATTTCGCGTTTCCACAACAGCGCCAGCTCGTCTTCCAGCTGCGCCTGCGGCAGGCGGAAGGCCAGACCGCGGGTCTGCCCGCCAGCCTTCAACGCCAGCATGCGGCCAGGCTGGTGCTGGGTGCCGCGCCCGGCGGTCAGGCGCAGACAGAACGCCCGGTGCCAGCCCTGCAGGGTAGCGGGCAGCACCTCTTCCGCTTCAAAAATCGGGTTCCACATCAGCGAGCCGTAGCCAAAGACCCAGACCGGGCCGCTGTCCGGCCGCTGCGCCAGCGTACTCGCCAGCGACGCCGCCCGCTGCTCCGGCGTCAGCAACAGCGTCTCTTCGATGGCACCAAATGCCGTTTTGCAATCTGCCTGCTGCAGAAAATCTCGCGTTAACACCGATCAACCTCCCGGGTAGCAGCGCCGCTGCTTCCCATCACCACTGATTTAAACCTATCACTCTCATAGCCTAATAATTCAAGGTACCGGCAGAATCCCGCTGAACTTACTCCGGTAACTGATTCATGCAGCCAACGCACCTGTCACTTGAAGTATGACGGATATATACGGAATTTTATTAGTTCACTATTTAACCGCCTAATGATGACACTATTCTTTTCCGCAGCGGCAATCAAGTCTCCGGCGCTTTTTTACCGGCAAAAGTATTTGTACCCAGCAGCAATAATATTTCCTTCTTTGTCAGCCGGACATATAAGCCTCATATATTGGTTCCCCCAATCGGAGAAAATAACCGCAATGTTATCCGGGGAATAAACCGCGACATTGGCAAACGGTGCGCCTTTAATTGGCAACGATTCTCATTATCAACCGTCGTGGTATACTGCCGCCACAACGACAACAGGAGAACGCCGTGACTACCGAAGCATCCCGCACCCGCGCCCCCTATTTAATCAGCGTTGCCCGCGTTGAGGACGTAACGCCGCACCTGCGTCGCATCACGTTTTATGCCGACGATTTACAGTACTACCCGGCCAACGCCGCCGCGGCGCATATCAAAGTCTTTCTGCCGCGCGCCGGGCAAAGCCAGCCTGACCTGCCGCGCCTGACGGAAAATGGCCCGGTCTGGGCGGCGGACGCCGTACGCCCGCTGGTGCGCACCTACTCCGTGCGCGCCATTCGCCCGGAGCAGCGGGAAATCGACATCGAATTCGCCATGCACGATCATAACGGCCCGGCGGTCAGCTTCGCCCGCCATGCCAAAGCCGGCGACAAAATCGGCATCAGCAACCCCGGCGGGCCAAAACCCATGCTGCCGGACGCCGACTTTTACTGTCTGGCGGGCGACCCTTCATCGCTGCCGGCCATCGCCGCCCTGCTGGAAAACCTGCCGGCGCGCAGCGAAGGACACGCCTTTATCCGCGTCGACAGCAGCGCCGATGCCCTCGATCTGCGCAAGCCGGCCGGTTTTGAACTGAGCTGGATTATCGGCGGCACCGACAAAACCGCCGAGCTGGTCACCCAGTTCTGCGCGCAGCCGCTGCCCGCCGGCCGCACGCACTTCTGGCTGGCCGGCGAGGACCAGCTGGTGGTCACGCTGCGCCGCTACCTGCGTCGTGAACGTCAATGTGAGCGTAATCAGCTTTATGCGGTGCCTTACTGGCGTGAGGGGCTAAATGAGGAGGGTTATCATGAGACCCGCCATGAAATCATGGACAATATTGATTCCTGATCGACGCAAGCTGCGTGTATTCGCAAAGAAATTTGGCATTAACTGATTTTTTTAGCGGGTTAATGATAAAAAATCGCTTAGCTGCGTAAAAGTAAGTAAAAAAAACCGCATCCCCTGCGGTTTTTTTGTTACTCTATGTCACATAAAGCAAGTTTTTTCTTGCTCATAACGCCACAACATCACCATTCCCACGGTGCAATCCAGTCAGCATATCCTATGATTAAGTATCCTCCGCGATACGTGAAATCGTCGGTTATACAGGCGATTAGCGCTCAACCGGGAACCTGCAGTTCGAGAAAGGAGACGTACTATCCATGAAGTCGCAACACGATCCTGGCCGATCTAAATCCCGCCATACCGAATACTCCCTGATTTTCCCCATCGCTGCGCTGGTTGTCCTGAACCTGTGGAGCGGCACCAGCAACTTCCCGCTGATCGTCGGCATCAATATTCTCGCGCTGTTCGGTATTCTGAGCAGCGCCTTCAGCGTCGTGCGCCATGCCGACGTGCTGGCCCACCGCCTGGGCGAACCCTACGGCTCGCTGATCCTCAGCCTGTCGGTGGTGATCCTGGAGGTCAGCCTGATCTCCGCGCTGATGGCCACCGGCGACGCCGCGCCGGCCCTGATGCGCGACACCCTGTATTCCATCATTATGATCGTCACCGCCGGACTGGTGGGCGTCGCCCTGCTGCTGGGCGGGCGCAAGTTCGCCACCCAGTACGTCAACCTCGGCGGCATCAAACAGTATCTGATGGCGATTTTCCCACTGGCGGTGATCGTGCTGGTGCTGCCCAGCGCCCTGCCGGGCGGCAACTTCAGCACCGGCCAGTCGCTGCTGGTCGCGATGATTTCCGCCGCCATGTACGGCGTTTTCCTGCTGATTCAGACCAAAACGCACCAAAATCTGTTTGTCTACGAACATGAAGACGACGATGGCGACCCGCACCACGGCAAGCCGTCCTCCCACAGCAGCCTGTGGCACGCCGCCTGGCTGGTGGTGCACCTGGTGGCGGTAATCGCGGTGACCAAATTCAACGCCGGCCCGCTGGAAGGTCTGCTGACCAAAGTGAACGCGCCGGCTCAGTTCACCGGCTTCCTGGTGGCGCTGCTGATCCTGTCGCCGGAAGGGCTGGGCGCCCTGCGCGCGGTGCTGAACAACCAGGTGCAGCGCGCCATGAACCTGTTCTTCGGTTCGGTGCTGGCGACCATTTCCCTGACGGTGCCGGCGGTAACCATTATCGCCACGCTGACCGGCCAGACGCTGATCTTCGGCCTGCAGGCGCCGCATATGGTGGTGATGCTGACGGTGCTGATCCTGTGCCAGATCTCCTTCTCCACCGGCCGCACCAACGTGCTGAACGGCACCGCCCACCTGGCGCTGTTCGCCGCCTATATGCTGACCATCTTCGCCTGATCCAGGCGACCGCAGCATGAAAAAAGGGCTGAACCTGGGTTCAGCCCTTTTGTTTTCCGCCGGCTACAGGGCGCAAAAAATCCCCACGGCGATACCGCCGAACAGCAGCCATTTAATAATGTAATACACCGTTTTATTCCAGGCCTTCAGCCGTTTCCCCACCCGGCGGACGGCGTAAATATACTTGAAAATCTTATTCACACCGCCGGTACGGTCGCCCTCTTCATTCGGCGCGGTGGCGGCGCTCAGCAGATGGCGTCCCAGCCAGTGGTTCACCCGCTGCGTCCAACGGTAGCGCATCGGCCGTTCAATATCGCAGAACAGAATCAGGCGGTTCTGCCCGCTTTGGTTCTCCGCATAGTGCAGATAGGTCTCGTCAAACAGCACGTCCTCGCCATCGCGCCAGCTGTAGCGTTCGCCGTCCACCTCGATAAAACAGCGGTCATCATTCGGCGTAATCAACCCCAGGTGATAGCGCAGCGAGCCGGCATACGGGTCGCGGTGACGCGGCAGGCGGCTGCCGTCCGGCAGCTCGGCAAACATCGCCGCCTTGACCGACGGCAGCGTGCGCAGCAGCGCGGTGGTCTGCGGGCACAGCGTCATCGCCGAAGGATGGCTGTCCTCATACCATTTCAGATAAAAGCGCTTCCAGCCGGTTTTAAAAAAGGAGTTAAATCCCGCATCGTTATAGGTATCGGACGCCTTGATCTGCCGGATCGCCATCAGCTGGCGCCCTTCGTCGCGAATCACCTGCCAGTTGTCGCGCAGCGCCTGTAATTCCGGGAACTGCGCCTGCGGCAGATACGGCGTGGTGGGCACGCGGGAAAAGAGATACATAAAGACGTTCAGCGGCGCGGTGAAGGTCGAATGGTCAGCCAGCTGACGCCAGAAGCCGTAACGAACCCGACCGCGATAGTGCACATAAACCACGCATAAAATAAACAGAATTAAAACGATATATTTCATTGTTTTTCATCAGGATAATCATACATAGCCATCCCTGAGCCAGGCAGGCGCAGGACCCAGCGCCCCGCCGTGCGGCGGGGGTTACAGCAACCTATCATCAACAGTGTAGAAATGATTTTCTATACAATAAACCACAAAAACTTACACAAAAAGTCAACAAAGCGCAGATAGCATGCCGGCAATAAAAAAGGCCGCAGAGCGGCCTTTTCACACGGGTTTACGGAAGGTTAACTGTAAGCGTGCAGCGTACGCTGGCACAGTGCGGAACGTACGCAGTCCTGTTTATCAAAGCGAATAATGCCGACCATTTCGTCTTCCTCGAAACGCTGCAGCGCATCGTTCAGGCCCGATTCCACCCCGCGCGGCAAGTCGCACTGGGTGATATCGCCGTTGACGATCACCGTCACGTTCTCCCCCAGGCGGGTGAGGAACATTTTCATCTGGCTGGTGGTGACATTCTGCGCTTCGTCCAGAATCACCACCGCGTTTTCAAACGTCCGCCCGCGCATATAGGCGAAAGGCGCAATTTCGACCTTGCCGATTTCCGGCCGCAGACAATATTGCAGGAAGGACGATCCCAGCCGGCGCTGCAGAATGTCATAGACCGGGCGGAAATAAGGGGCAAACTTCTCGGAAATATCCCCCGGCAGGAAGCCGAGATCTTCATCCGCCTGCAGCACCGGACGGGTGACGATAATACGATCCACTTCTTTATGAATCAGCGCTTCCGCCGCTTTCGCCGCGCTGATAAAGGTTTTGCCGCACCCGGCTTCGCCGGTGGCAAACACCAACTGTTTATTTTCTATGGCTAACAAATAATGACCCTGAGCCTCGGTTCGCGCCTCGATGGGTGAGCTATCGCGCTTATCCCGCGCCATGCCGATAGACTCAACGCCACCCATTTGCACCAGCGAAGTCACGCTTTCTTCTTCCAGCTGGCGATGACTGCGAGCGTCACGACGAATTACGCGTTTCGCTTCACGACGTGCTTTGATCACTGCTTTCTGTCTTCCCATAGTGGCACCTTACAGTTTGTTTCACCTACCGCAGCGTTATTCACGCGCGATGAATGTTTCACACACGTATTAGGTTCTGGCCTCCTTCAAGCCAATATATACCTCGGCGTTGCGGACGACGTTCCGCAAAACCTGGGGGCAAGCCAATGGATAAAGTAAACCTGCGGCTGCGTTATTACGCCGAGATCCACCGGACGAAGAGACGAAATAAACGGAATCTGCGAGTATGGCGTTGCGCGTGACAGTGTAGAAAGTGGTGAGAAAAAGAGAGTCGGAGAGAGAACCCTCGTTACAACGAGAAATCAGGGAGGTGGTGTTATTTTTTCTTTGTAGCCCCAACCAGGACTTTACCATTAGCGATCCCCGCAGTGTTATTTACAGCCTCGGGCTGTGCACCGTGTGAAAACTACCGCCAGATGATTACAGTATAATGACAATGCGCCAGTCTGCGTTGCTTAAATGTAAAAAAATTTATTTTTTTACTTTCCTGCGCGCTGCTCGCTTATTTTTTGAGCTACCGCATTAATATAGCATGCCGGCCGCGCCGGCATGCCGCTGATTATTATTCGAACGAATAGGCTACGCTGATGCCGCCGCCCCAATTACGTCCCGGCGCCGGCTCATAGAAACGCCCGTTGCCCTCATTAACAATCACCGATCCCACGTAATCGCGGTCAAACAGGTTATCAACCCGGCCAAAAACGTTGACCAGCCAGTTGCCCAGCGGATAGCGGTAGCCGCTGTTCAGCCCGACGGTGGTGTAGGACGGCGCCTGGGCGCTGTTGGCGTCATTGACCTGAATATCGCTCATATAGCGCACCTCGGCGCCGGCATACCAGCCCTGCTCCGGCGCCCACGCCAGCGAGGCGTAGCCCATATTGCGGGCGATGCCCGGAATGCGGTTGCCGCGGCCGATAAACTTATCCGCTGAACAGGCAACGTCGCCGCAAATATCGTCGCGATAGCGCGCATCCAGCAGCGTCCAGGCCACATTTAACCGCCACGCCTCGCCAAACTGCTGATCCAGCGCCAGCTCCAGGCCGCGACGCCGCGTCTGTCCGGCGTTTTTATAGCTGCTGCGCCCGTTGCTGCTGTTGGCGGTGACAATCTCATTGCGGGTGTCGGTCTGGAACAGCGCCGCGGTCAGCAGCCCGTTGCCGATGCGCGTCTTACTGCCCACCTCCAGCGTATCGCTGACGGCCGGCTGCAGATCGAAGTTCATGCCGGCGCTGCCGTCCGGCCGGTAAGAGAGTTCGTTGATGGTCGGCGTCTCAAAGCCGCGTCCGGCGGCGGCGTAGATGTTCCAGCCGTCCGCCAGCGCATAGCGCAGCGCGCCGGCAGGCAGCCACTGGTGATAGCGGGCGTTGCCGCTGTCGTCGCCGTTGCCGGCGGTAATAAAGTGGTCATTGGAGTCAAAATTGACGGTGCTGAAGCGCACGCCGGCGTCCAGCGTCAGGCGCGGCGTCAGCTGCCAGGAAGTTTGCAGATACGGGTCAAGGTTCCACATCAGGTTGCGCTCGTCACGGCGCAGATTGCCCTTCACGCCCAGCTGCTGTTCACCGTTCACCTCGGCAAAGTTTTCATAGCCCTTGCGCTTTTCCGTCATGGTTTCATAGTTGAGGCCGCCGGTCAGGGTATAGGGCACGGCGGCGATCTCGCCGCGGTGCGTCCAGCGCGTATCGACGCCCTGATAATGACGCGCCAGCACAATCACGCCGCCGGGCTGCTGGGGGCTGCGCTGCTGGACAAATACCGGGATCGACTGATACTGGGTGGTTTCCCGCTCGCCGGCGTACATCATCACGCTCAGATCGTCGCTGTCGCCAAACTGGCGCTGATAGTGCAGGCCGCCCTGGGTCTGCGACACGGTCTTGCGCGTGTTGAACTGTTCGGCGCGCGGCGACTGGCGCGGGTTATCCTGCCACTCCGCCCGCGTCAGGCCGCCGGGATCGTCGGCGTTGATATCGACGCTGTTAAACAGCAGCGTCAGGGTGCTGGCGTCATCCAGCCGCACGCCCAGTTTGGCGTTGCCCAGATTCTTGCGCGCGCCGCTGTGATCGCGGAAGCCTTCGGTGGTAAAGCGCGTCGCGGACACCGCGTAGTTGACGTCGCCGGCCTGGCTGCCGTCGCCGGTGGCGCCGCTGGCCTTGACGCCGTAACGCCAGGAGCCGTAGCTGCCGGCGTACATGCCCGCCTCTACGCGGTTCGGCTGACGGCCGGTCTGCGTTTCAACGTTGACCACCCCGCCCGAGGCGTTGCCATACAGCGCGGAAAACGGTCCGCGCAGCACTTCAACTTTATCCGCCGACGCCAGATCGATATTCGAGGTTTGCCCCTGTCCGTCCGGCATGGTGGCGGGAATGCCGTCGACATAAATCCGCACGCCGCGCACGCCGTAGGTGGAGCGCGCGCCAAAACCGCGCACCGACAGCTGCAGATCCTGCGCGTAGTTCTGACGGTTTTGCACCTGCAGCCCGGGCACCACGCCAAGGCTCTCCGACAGGTTGACCTGCGGTTTGGCGTCGCGCAGCTGCTCACCGTTAACTACGCTGACCGCCGCCGGCGTACTCAGTTCAGACAGACCGCTGCGCTTGGCGGTGACCACCACGGTCGCCTCGTCGTCAGCGGCTGGCGCCGCACCGGCGATCGCCGGCCATAAAACAGGCAGCAGCGCCACCGCGGCGGCGCAGGTATTCCCGGAAATAGGTTTCATAAAGTTGATGCCGTTAAAAATAGAAGGAAGTCGTAACAATCAGACGCAAGCGGCAATATATACGAATATTGCCGCAAGCAGTGCACAAATCGTCAGGATCCCGCTATTTTCTGCCGTCGTCGGCGCCTCAGCACTGATAGCCGCTGCCGACGTCAAAATTCAGTACCACGCCCTGCCGCGGGTCGTAAGCCAGCTGCAGCAGCTGCGGCTTGCGATGCTCCTCCAGCCGCTGCAGCAGCTGGCGGGAAACCGTCGGCAAAATTTGCTGATTCAGCACGCTGTCGATATGGCGCACGCCGCCCTCCGCCTGCAGACCGACCGACACCAGCGCATCGCTCAGGCTGTCGTCGACCACGCAGCGCAGATCGTAACGCTGCCGCAGCCGCTGCATAATCTGTTGCAGCCTGCTGGCGACAATCCGCCGCAGCGCGTCGACGTCCAGCGGACGGTAGATCAGCGCCTGCGCCTGGGCCAGCAGCGCCGGCTGAAAGCGTGCGCGCAGAATCGGCTGCAGCACGGCGCTCAACTCGGCGTCCGTCGCGTCGGGCTGCGTGTCCAGCTGTTGCAGCAGCTGCTCGCGCCCCAGATCGCTGCTCAGCAGGAACACCGTATGGTGAAAATCAATCAGCCGCCCTTTGCCGTCGCGCAGCGAGCCGTGTTCAAACAGCCGGCAGAGCAGCTTCTGCACCTCGCCATGCGCCTTTTCCACCTCTTCCAGCAGCACCACGCTGTACGGGCGCAGGCGCACCGCTTCGGTTAACGTCCCCTCCTCCTCCGCCTGCTCGCCATGCCCGCCGATCAGATGCTTCACCGCGCACGCTTCCTGATACTCCGCCATATTCAGGGTCAGCAGTGAGGCGTCGTCCGCATACAGGTTCTCGGCCAGCGCCCGCGCGCTCGCCATTTTGCCGACGCCGGCCGGCCCCAGCAGCAAAAATACCCCCAGCGGCCCATTCTCCAGCCGCAGCTGCGTTGAGGCGGTATACAGCCGCTGCGCCAGCGCGGCCATCGCCGACTCCTGCCCGATAACCTGCTCGCTCAGGCGCTGTTCAAGCTGTAGCAAACAGCTGCGCTCATCCTTTAACAGGCTGCTCAGCGCGATGCCGCACCAGTCGGCGATGACCGTCGCCACCATGCGGGCGTCCACATCCAGCGACAACAGAGGAACGGACGCCTGCAACACCGCCAACTGCTGCTGCAACGCCGCGCATTCATCGTCGCGCTCCGCCTGCCGGGCGCTCAGCAGCCGCCGCGCCAGCTCCCGCTCCTGCTGCAGCTGCTGTTCCAGGCTTGCCCGCTGCTGCTGCAGCCACAGGCAGCGGTCGCAGATATCCGCCAGCCGCGCCGGATCGACCTCATCACTCTGCGCCTCGTCCTGTTCAAGCGCCTGCTGCTCCATCGCCAGCGCCGCCAGCTCCGCACGTATCTGCATTAACGGCTCGGGTTCAACCTCCAGGCTCATCCGCACCCGGGCACTGGCAATATCCAGCAGATCCACCGCCTTGTCGGGCAGCTGGCGGCCGCACAGATGGCGACGCGACAGCACCACCGCCGCCTTCAGCGCCGAGTCCTGAATATAGACGCCATGGTGCTGGGCGTAACGCTCCTTCAGCGCCCGCAGCATCAGGCAGGCGGTCTCGTCATCCGGTTCATCAACGCGAACCTTCTGCAGGCAGTGCCCCAACCCGCTGTCCCACTCCACATGCTGCTGATATTCCTGGCGGTTGGCGGTAATAATCAGGCGCAGCTCGCCGCGCATCAGCGCCGGCTTCAAGACCTTGAGCACCTCTTCACTGCCGGCCGACTCGCCGGCGCCCAGCGGCGCGTACGCCTCGTCAAGCAGCAGCAGGTGCGGCACCGGCGAACGACGCAAGGCGTCAACCACCTGCAACAGCCGCGCCGCAAAAGCGCTGCGGTCGCTGAGCCCTGCCTGCAGCTGCGCCAAGTCCAGTCTGCGGATACGCATATTTTTCAGGCCGTCCGGCACATTGCCTTCTACAATGCGCTGCGCCAGCCCCTCCACCAACGCACTTTTCCCGACGCCCGGCTCGCCGACCAGGATCGGATTGTTTTTACGCCGGCGGGAAAGCACATCAACGATCTGCCGCAGTTCGGCGTCACGCCCCAATACCGGATCGAGCTGCCTGGCCTGCGCTTTCGCGGTGATATCCAGGGTGAATTGATCCAACAGCGCTGAGAACTCACATTCCGTCATATCCGTAATCCTGACAACAGGTGATTCCACGGACGAAAAACCGCAGCTCTGATGACCGCCCGCCGACCCCTCCGGCCACGGCGGCGCACACTTCAGCGGCATCTCATCCAGACTCAACAGCGTCCCGGCAGCCGTCCGCATGCCGTCGGGGCTTAAGTTGCGTAGCCAATAGGCTAAATGCGTTGTCATAAAGCTCTTCCTTGTTTGCCAGCACCGGACAGACTCTCCTTACCGGCGCGTTTTGTTCGCGTAAATCCCATTCCATGGGGCACTCTCTGCAGGGTTAAGCGGCGCTTCCCGCGGCTTAACCCAAGACATCGCAGGCCGATCGGTTGCCTGACCCGATTAGCCCTGCGTCTGCGGTCTGAAGTTTTGCGTGGGTAGGAGACGTGAAGAGTAGCAGCGGCCCGACGCCTGACCGACGCCGTACTCCCGGCCGCACGCGGGGCCCAGATGAACAGCAGGCCGTCCTGAGATAAAGCGGGTGCGTCAAACCAATCACCTCCGGCAATAAATCGTACAACATGGGCGTATTTCCCCAATTCTGTATCTGATAAACTCGCCAGCCTGAGCGCAGGCTGACTTAATTACGCCAAAACGGCGCTCGCCCAAAATAAATTATTTATCTTTGTACGCGGGCAGTGGCGCCGATAAAAACTTTCATAAACGTTATGAATATCGGAAAATTGTTTCAGCCCGCAGCGCAGAAAATAATTCAGACAAATACCTATAGACACAAGTTTAAAAAGCTATGACATATGAAAGGAATTAAAAAGATGTAAGCAAATATTTCAAAGAAGCCATTTTAGTCATAAGCACCAGCATTCTGATTATTAAGATTTTCCCCACGCACACTCAGGCAGGGCGCATGGTGGCAGGTGCTGGCAGATCGCATCAAGGCGCTAATCGCTATTAACGGGTGCAGGAAGAAAACATCAAATAAGAAAAGTCCTGTTTTTCTGCCAACCGACGCCATGCGTTTTTATTGTTAACAGAAAACTAAAAAAAATATTATGTATTCCCTCGTCAAATATATAAACCATATAGATCCGTTTTTTTTATAATTATGGCTAATATGCATCGGCGACAATGCGTTAATAATTTATTGGCGCGACAAGAAACAGCAGGTTTACCACACCGCTGATTGCCAACCAGGGGCCAAACGCCAGCGGCTCTTGCCCGCCCTCTTTATTCCATCCGCGCCTCAGCAGCACATACGTCAGGCCGCCGCCTGCCGCCAGCAACAGCAGGTTCGGCAGGCTTTGCCAGCCGCACCAGGCGCCCAGCGCCGCCGTCAGTTTAAAGTCGCCGTAGCCCAGCGCCTCCTTGCCGCTGCCGAGCCTGAACAGCCAAAACAGCGCCCACAGCCCGGCATAGCCGGCAACGGCGCCGATAACCGCCTGATCCAGCGGCACAAACCAACCGTTCAGGTTGCACAGCAGGCCCAGCCACAGCAGAGGCAACGTCAACGCATCCGGCAGCAGCATGGTGTTGAAATCAACCAGCGCCAGCGTTAGCACCAGCGAGCAAAACAGCAGCAGCGCCAACAGCGGCAACCCCGGCGGCAGCCGCATCCCCGCCAGCAGAAACAGCAGCGCCAGCGCCGCTGCCGGGTAACGGCTTGCCGGCGCACGCGTAAACAGCTTCCGCCACCCGGCCGCATCCCCATCCGTCACCGGCAGGTCCAGCTGGCGCTGCGCGGCGCGACGCCAGCGCTGCTCCAACAGCAACGGCAGCTGCAGCGCCACGCGGTTAAGCAGGCTGCCGACGGCCCAACCCACCAGCATCAGCAATCCCAGCCAGCATGCCGGGTAAGCATCGGCCAGGCGTATCAAGGCGTTCATCCGTTATCCCCCGTCAATCGTCCTGCCTGCCATGCTGCCGCATTTTCCCCGCCGCCGGTACGGAGACAACTCAGCTCAGGCGCACCTTTTACGGCAAATATCCTAGCCCGTCGCTGACGCCGGCCACACAAGGGTGATTAATCAGGTAAACTGGTAGTTCAACGCAGCGCTGCGTGCCCGGCATCTGCAGCGCATTTTTAGCCGACAGCGGCCGGGCCTGCGCCCCGCCGGGTCAATATCACCACGGCAAGGAAGTCTGTATGGATTCGTCGTATCACCCTGCCCGCATGCCTTCCGGCGCGGCAGCACACGTATGCCGCACGCTCGGCGCGCTGCAACGCTCATCGCCGGACAGCGACGGGCTGTCCGCCGCTGCCTATCAACAGATCCTGCTGTACTGCGGCGTGCGGCCGGATCGCCCCGCCTGGCGTCGTTTTCTGCTGGCCGCGCTGACGCTGCTCGGCCTGCTGGCGCTGGTCAGCGGCGGTATTTTCTTTATCGCCTGGAACTGGGCAGCGATGCCCAAAATGGCCAAATTCGCCCTGGTGGAGGGCGGGATCCTGGCGCTGACGGTCGTCGTCTGGTGGCGCTGGCGACAGACGCTGGCGCGCATGGCGCTGCTGGCCATCGGCCTGAGCTTCGGCGGGTTGCTGGCGCTGTACGGCCAGACTTATCAGACCGGCGCCGACAGCTGGGAGCTGTTCCGCGCCTGGACGCTGATACTGCTGCCGCTGGCGCTGCTGGGACGGCAGAACGGCCTGTGGATCTGCACCTGGGCGGTCGCAAACCTGGCCTTTCAGTTCTATTACGCCAACCAGGCGCTGCTGCTGATGGGCGACGACGCCTGGCAGCCTTTCCCCTGGTCGGGCAACGGCCTGCTGTACGCCTACTTCGCCGCCCAGCTGCTGTGCCTGATCGTACGCGAGGCGCTGGCGGACTACGCCTCCCGCCGGCAGCCGACGTCATGGCTGGCCAAACGCTGGCCGTCGCGCATCCTGGCCGGCTATCTGCTGCTGACCCTCACCGTCTGGGTAGCGGCCACGGTGCTGGAGTGGAGCAACACGGATGACCGTCTGATTATTGTGCCCTGGGCGCTGTTGCTGGTGATCGGTTACGGCGTTTACCGCCACCATCGGCCGGATCTGTGCATGCTGACGCTTGGCATGACCAGCCTGATGGTGGTGGGCTGCGTGGTGATTCTGCAGCTGCTGTACTTCTCCTGGAATCTTGAGGCTCTGTTGCTGATCGCCTGGGGGACCGGCAACCTGTTTCTGATCTGTGGCCTGACGGCGCTGTGGCTGGCGCTGTGCGGCTCACTGCTGCTGCGCTGGCGGCGTGAAATGTACCCGCAACAGCCGCCGGACATCGCGCCGGATGAGGTCGGCGCACTGCTGCAGGCGCTGCAGCAGCGCCGGTTGCTGAACGCCCGGCAGGCGGCGGCCGTGGCGAACTTCGACCATTCCGCACGGCTGCCGTGGTATTTACGCCTCGCGCTGACGCTGGGCGGTTGGCTGGCGGCGATGATTATCCTGTTGCTGCTCGTTCTGGTGCTGTATGTGGTTGGCCTGATCGGGTCGCTCGACGGCGCGTCGCTGACGTTCTACTCCGCCTTGCTGGCGGTGCCGGCCGCCCTGTGGTTGCGTAAACCGACAATCGGCCAGCAACAGATCGGTCTGGCCTGGGCCATCGCCGCCACCTGCGGCTTTTATCTGGCGATTATGTCGTTCGGCGACGGCGATTCAAACTTCCGCATGATGCTTAAGGTGCTGTGTTTCCTGCCGGTGCTGGCGGTAATGACATGGGCGATGCCGAGCACGCTGTATCGTCTGATGGCGGTCTGCGGCGGGGTCTTCCTGCTGGTGCAGTCGCTGGGCTATTTCAGCGGCCGCTATCTGCCGCCGATGCTGGCTATCGGCCTGACGGCGCTGCTGGTCGCGCTGCTGCTGGCCGGCTGGCTGCAGCAGGTTATCCGCAGCGCTGCGCGGCCGTCAGCGGGCGGCAACGCATGGCGCTACGGCATACCCGCCGGGCTGATGGCGCTGTGCCTGGCCGCTATCCACCGCGGCCTGCTGAACGATATTTTCGGCCCCTCTGCCGGCCACGCCATGCTGGCGACCATGCTGGGCCTTGGCATCGCCGTCGGACTGGTCGGCAGCGCGCTGGCCTATACCCGGCGCACCGCCGCCGACGCAATGCCGGTTTACCTGCCCGCCGCCCTGTTCTGCGGCGTCACCGCCCTGTTCTCACCCGGGCTGGGGCTGGGGCTGCTGCTGCTGCTCACCGCGCGCTATCTGGGCAGCCGCGCGCTGCTGGCGACCGCGGGCGCTTATCTGCTGCTCTACCTTGCCGACTGGTATTATTTCCTCGGCATCACGCTGCTGCATAAAGCGCTGCTGCTGATGGTCAGCGGCAGCGCGCTGTTGCTGCTGGCGCTGTGGGTCAAACAATGGCAGACGCAGGGAGGCGACCATGCAGACTAATTCCGTTATCAAATGGCTGACCGGCGCGCTGGTGCTGGCAGCGCTGCTGCTGGTTAACCTGTCGATTTACCAAAAAGAGCAGCAGCTCAGGCAGGGCCGCGTGGCCATCCTGCAGCTGGCGCCGGTCGACCCGCGCTCGCTGATGCAGGGCGACTATATGGCGCTGGACTATGCGCTGGCCGCGCCGCTGCGGACGCAGATGCGCCAACAGCGGCAAGCCTGCCGGGCCGGCGACTGCCAGGCGCCGGCATCCCGCGGACAGCTGGTGATTGAACTGGATGCGCAGCAGCACGCGGTCAGCGCGCACTTTTATCGCGGAGAGCCGCTGAAGCCGCAGCAGATTCTGATGCAGTATCACCTGTCCGCCAGCGGGCTGCAGATCGGTACGCCGAGCTACTTTTTCCAGGAAGGGCACGGCGACAGGTTCGCCCGCGCGCGTTACGGCGAGTTCCGCGTCGCACAGGACGGCAGCGCGCTGCTGACCTATCTGCGCGATGCCGACGACCGGCGCATTCTGCCATAAGTCCATCCCTCTCCCGCGGCCGACGCCTCGTCAGCCGCGGGACTAGCATATAAACACCGCCAATAAAATACTCCTTAATATCCCTTCTTTCCCGGTCAATTCCCCACAAATAGTCAAGTTAATTAACGATTAGTTAACGTATTATCTCAAAAGCATATAACTCGATAAATTCAGCTTATTTTTTGCACCGATCGGCAGTGATGCCGGCATTTTTATTGACCAGGAAAATACCCAATGAACATCCAAATTAACGGACGGATGGTACCGCTCGACGACAGTCTCCGAGATACTCCCCTGCTTTATATCCTGCGCAACGATCTGGCGCTGAACGGCCCGAAATACGGCTGCGGCCTCGGCGAATGCGGCGCCTGCACCGTACTGATTGACGGCGTCGCCGCCCGCTCCTGCTCCGTCAATGCCGCCAGCGTCGTCGGTAAATCAGTTACCACGCTGGAAGGCATCGGCGACGCCGAGCATCTGCACCCGGTACAGCAAGGCTTTATTGATGAACAGGCGGCCCAGTGCGGTTACTGCACCAACGGCATGATCATGACGCTGGTGGCGCTGTTTGAACGCGATCCGCAGGCCGACGAGCAGGCCATCAAGCAGGAGCTGGCGTTCAACCTCTGCCGCTGCGGCACCCATATTGAGATCCTGCGGGCGGCGCAGCGCGCCAAACAGATTGTGGCCGAGCGGGGTAACGCGTGATGAACAGCCTTGAAATAACCCGCCGCCGTTTACTGCAGGCCGGCGGGCTGGTGATGGTCAGCAGCCTGTTGCCCCTGTCCTTCGACGCCCTGGCGGCCGCGCCGGCCGGACGCCCGGCCTCGCCGCCGCCGGACCGCGTCGACAGTTTTATTGCGCTGTCCGCCGACGGCCAGGTCACCGCCTTTAACGGCCACGTCGATCTCGGCACCGGGGTGAAAACCGCCCTCAGCCAACTCGTCGCCGACGAGCTGGACGTCGATCTGGCCGCCGTCACCATGATCCTCGGCGACACCCGCCGCACGCCGAATCAGGGGCCGACCATCGCCAGCGCCACCATTCAGGTCACCTCGATACCGCTGCGTCAGGCGGCGGCGCAGGTGCGTCAGCATCTGCTGCAGCTGGCGGCGCGGGCGTTCAACCTGCCGGAGAGCCGGCTGGCAACCGAAAACGGCTATGTGTTTGAGCGCGCCAACCGCGCACGTCGTCTGAGCTACGGCGAACTGGCGCGCGGCCAGGATCTGCATCTGCCGCTGGACAGCGCGGCGCTGCTGAAGACGCCGGCCCAAAGCCGCTATGTCGGCCGGCCCGTAGCGCGCGTGGATATCCCCGCCAAGGTCACCGGCGGTCTGAGCTACGTCCACGACGTGCGCGTGCCGGGCATGCTGCACGGCCGGGTGATCCGCCCGCCCTATGCCGGCGCCGACAGCAGCGCGCCGCTCGGCAAGGCGCTGGTGGCCGTGGACGCCGCCTCCATCGCCCATCTGCCGGGCATCGTCAAACTGGTGGTGATTAACGATTTTATCGGCGTAGTCGCCGAGCGCGAAGAGCAGGCGATCGCGGCGATGAACCAGCTACAGGTCACCTGGCGCGACTGGCAGGGGCTGCCCGATCTGGCCGCCGGGCTGCACGATACGCTGGTGGCGCACCCGAAGCAGGACCGCATGCTGCAGGACGACGCCGAGATCGAACAGATTATCAGCGCGCTGCCCACACCGGTTAACGCCGATTACCTGTGGCCTTTCCATCTGCACGCCTCCATCGGCCCTTCTTGCGCGGTCGCCGACGTACGCGACGGCCAGGCGGAGATCTGGTCAGGCAGCCAGAACCCGCACGACCTGCGCAAAGACATCGCCAAACTGCTGGATCTGACGGAAGAGCAGGTGCATATCCAGCGGTTGGACGCCTCCGGCTGCTATGGCCGTAACGGCGCCGACGACGTGTGCGCCGACGCCGCGCTGCTGTCGCAGGCGGTGGGCAAACCGGTGCGGGTGCAGCTGATGCGCGAACAGGAAAACGGCTGGGAGCCGAAAGGCACCGCCCAGCTTATCCGGGTGCGCGGCGGGCTGGACGCCGCCCGTCAGGTGGCCGCCTATGATTTTAAAACCTGCTACCCCTCCAACAACGCCGTGACGCTGGCGCTGGTGCTGAGCGGCAAGGTCGCCAATCAGGCCGACGTGCAGCAGATGGGCGATCGCACCGCCATCCCGCAGTATCGCTACCCGCATATGCGCGTCGTGGCGCAGGACGCCGCGCCGATCGTGCGCGCCTCCTGGATGCGCGGCGTGTCGGCGCTGCCGAACGTGTTCGCCCATGAATCCTGGATCGACGAACTGGCCTATCTGGCGGACGACGATCCCATCGCCTATCGCCTGCGCTACCTCGACGATCCGCGCGCGCTGACGCTGATCGAAGCGCTGAAAAAGCAGGCCGGCTGGCGGCCCGGGCGCGCGCACCGTCATCTGGCGCCCGCCTCGCAGGAGTGGGTCAGCGGCCGCGGCTTTGCCTACGCCCGCTATTTTCACAGTAAATTCCCCGGCTTCGGCGCCGCCTGGGCCGCCTGGGTATGCGACTTAGTGGTCAGCCGCCGCACCGGGCAGATAAAAGTGAAGAAGGTGTTTGTCGCCCATGACTGCGGCCGCATCGTCAACCCGGCCGGGGTGCGCCATCAGGTGCACGGCAACGTGATCCAGTCCACCAGCCGCGCGATCAAGGAGTTCGCCACCTTTGACGGCGCGGGCACCACCTCGCTGGAATGGGGCGGCTACCCGATCCTGCGTTTTGACGAGCTGCCGGACGTCGATGTGCAGCTGCTGGATAACCCCGATCAGCCGCCGATGGGCGCCGGCGAATCCGCCTCGGTGCCCAGCGCCGCCGCCATCGGCAACGCGCTGTTTGACGCGCTGGGCGTCCGCCTGCGGGAAGTGCCGTTCACCCCTGAACGCATTCTGCAGGCCTTAACCTCCGCTCACTGACGCCCGACGGCAAGGAAACCACCATGAAGAGTAACCGTAAAAAAATTCTCGGCTGGAGCGCCGCGGCGGTCGCCGTCGCCCTGATCGGCGCCGGCATCGCCAGCTGGCAGCCGGCCATCGCCCCGCTGAACGAGGCGGACCACCAGACCTTCAGCGCCGAGCAGATCGCCCGCGGCGCCAAACTGGCCGCCCTCGGCGACTGCGCGGTTTGTCATACCCACCCCGGCGGCGTGCGCAACACCGGCGGTCTGGCGATGGAGATCCCGTTCGGCACCATCTATTCCACCAATATCACGCCCGACCGCGAAACCGGCATCGGCGGCTGGAGCTACCCGGCCTTTGAACGCGCCATGCGGCACGGCGTCGATCGCGAAGGTCACTACCTGTACCCGGCGTTCCCTTACACCTCCTTCACCCGCACCAGCGATGAGGATCTGCAGGCGCTGTACGCCTGGCTGATGTCGCAGCCGCCGGTGCGCTACCAGCCGCCGAAAACGGATCTGAACTTCCCGTTCAATATCCGTCAGGGGATCGCCGCCTGGAACTGGCTGGCGCTGCGGCCCGGCGCCATGCAGCCCGATCCGGCGCACGACGCGGTCTGGAACCGCGGCGCCTACCTGACCGAAGGGTTAGGCCACTGCAGCGCCTGCCACTCACCGCGCAATATCCTGTTTGCCGAACAGGGCGGCAAGGCGCACCTGTCCGGCGGCGTTGCCGAAGGCTGGAGCGCGCCGGCGCTGACCGCGCACTCCAACGCGCCGATTAGCTGGAATTACGCCGATCTGCTGAGCTTTATGCGCAGCGGCTACGTCGCTAACCACGGCGTGGCCGCCGGTCCGATGGGGCCGGTGGTGAATGAGGGGCTGTCACAGCTGCCGGAGGACGATCTGCGGGCGATGGCCGTCTATCTGGCCTCGTTCAACCCGCCGCAGCCGGACGACGAGGCGGCCGCGCTGAAACAGCGGCTGCTACAGCGCGAAACGCAGGCGAAAACGCTGGCTTCGGAAGGCGCGCGCCTCTATTCCGGCGCCTGCATGGCCTGCCATGCGCAGTCGGAAGGGGCGCAGCTGGCCGGGGTGCGTCCGGCGCTGGCGCTCAACAGCAATCTGAACGACGCCAGCCCCGACAACGCCATCCGCGTGGTGCTGAACGGCATCGCCGTCCCCGCCACGCCGGCGCTCGGCACCATGCCGCCGTTCGCCAACCACCTCAGCGACCGGCAAATCGCCGTGCTGCTGAACTACCTGCGCACCGAGCAGGCGGGCAAAGCCGCCTGGCCGGATCTGCAACAACGCGTCACCGCGCTGCGCAGCGCGCAGTAAGCCGCCGTTCCCGGCCCGCTGCGGGCCGGGACGTTACTCGCCCTGCGCCAGATCCGTCACCACCTGACGGTAGGCGGCAATCGCCAGCGCCACATCCTGCGTCGTCACCGCTTCCGCCGGGTGATGGCTGACGCCCCCCTTGCAGCGTACAAACAGCATGCCGACCGGCCAGCGTTCCGCCATGGCGATGGCGTCATGCCCCGCGCCGCTCGGCAGCGACAGCGACCGTCCCTGCACCTGCTGCACCGCCCGCTCCAGCGCCGTCTGCAGCCGCGCGTCGCACGGCGTGGCGCCGATGTGGTAATACTCCTGCGCGTCAAACTGCAGCCGACGCCGCCCGGCGATCGCCTCGGCCTCGGCCAGCAGCGTCTGCAGCAGCGCCGCCAGCGGCGCATCCTGCGGCCCGCGAATATCCAGCGACAGCCTGACCTCGCCGGGGATAACGTTCACCGCGCCGGGCGCGCACTGCACGTCGCCGACCGTGGCCACCAGGTTGCCGCCCTGCCGGCCGGCGGTGCGCTCGACAAACACCATCCACTCGGCGGCGGCGGCCAACGCGTCTTTACGGTGCTGCATCGGCACCGTACCCGCATGGCCGGCCTCGCCGGTAAAGCGGCAGTTGAGGCGGCGCGCGCCGTTGATCGCCTGCACCACCCCCAGCGCCAGCCCCGCCTGCTCCAGACAGGGGCCTTGTTCAATATGCAGCTCCAGATAGGCGGCAATCTCATCGGCGGCGCGCGCCGCCTGATGGATCTGCGCCGGGTCCAGCCCGGCGTCGCGCATCGCCTGCGCCACGCTGATGCCCTGCGCGTCGGTCTGCGCCAGCCACACCTGCGGCCAACTGCCGGTCAGGCCGCGGCTGCCGAGCAGCGTAATGCCGAAACGCGTGCCCTCTTCATCGCCAAAGCCGACCACCTCCAGCGCCAACGGCAGACGACGCCCCTGCTGCTGCAGCGCCTGCACCACTTCGATCGCCGTCAGCACCCCCAGCATGCCGTCGTAGCGCCCGGCGTTACGCACCGTGTCCAGGTGCGAACCGAGCAGCAGCGCCGGCGCGCCGGGCCGTTCGCCCTCGTAGCGCCCGCAGATATTGCCGACCGCATCCTGCCGCACCTGCATGCCCGCCTCCGCCATCCAGCTGCCCACCAGCCGGTTGGCCTGCAGATGCTGCGGCGACAGGTAGACGCGCGTCAGGCCGTCCGGCGTTTCGCTGAGCGCCGCCAGCTGGTCGGCGCGCGCCATAACGCGGGCGGCAGCCTGCTCGCTCGCCGCCTGCGGACTTAGCGTTTCACTCATGCCGCATCCCCGCTGCCGTAGTGATCCCACGCCGCCTGCAGCGCCGCGCCCTGAGTGGTGGCGAACTTCAGGTGGTTCAGCACCGACTCCAGCGCGCTCAGGGTGGTCATCACGCAGTCTTTACGCGCGTTATAGCCCATGGTGCCAATGCGCCACACCTTGCCGTGCAGCGGCCCGAAGGAGGTGCCGATCTCGATGCCGAAGTCGTTAAGCAGCAGCTGACGCACCCGGTCGCCGTCAATCCCCGTCGGGATCACCACCCCCAGCACGTTATTCATCTTGTGGCGCAGGTCGCCGAAGGTCTCCAGCCCCATCGCCTGTACCCCCTTCAGCAGCGCATCGCCGTGCAGCTTGTGACGGGCGATGCCGTTATCCAGCCCCTCTTCCAGAATCAGGCGGGCGCACTCGCGGGCGGCAAACAGCGCCGAGGTGGCCTCGGTATGGTGGTTCAACCGCTCCGGCCCCCAGTAATCCATCACCATGCCCAGATCAAAGTAGTTGGAGTAGATCATCTCCTCCTCGCCGTCCTGATGCGCCGCGGTGCGGATCCCCGCCTCGACGCACTTACGGCGGCGGATCTCCTCCTCCATGCGCGCGCTGAGGGTGATCGGCGAGGTGCCGGACGGGCCGCCCAGGCATTTCTGCATCCCGGCCGACACCGCATCCAACCCCCAGGCGTCACACTCCAGCGCATTGCCCGCCAGCGACGCGGTGGCGTCGGTATAGAACAGCACGTCGTAGCGGCGGCAGATGGCCCCCAGCTCCGCCAGCGGCTGCAGCATGGTGGTGGAGGTATCGCCCTGCACCGTCAGCAGCAGGCGCGGCCGCACGCGTTTGATGGCGTCCTCAATCTGATCCGGCGTAAACACCTCGCCCCACGGCACCTCGATGGTGTGCACCTCGGCGCGGCAGCGGCGGGCGATTTCACACAGCAGATGGCCGAAACGGCCGAACACCGGCACCAGCACTTTATCGCCGGGACGGATGGCCGACACCAGCAGCGCTTCGATCCCGGCGCGCGAGGTGCCGTCGACCAGCATCGTCCAGCGGTTTTCGGTGCGGAACACGCCGCGGTACAGCGCCATCACCTCATTCATATAGTGGGTCATCGCCGGATCGTACTGGCCAATCAGCTGGCTCGCCATGGCGCGCAGCACGCGCGGGTCGGCGTTGATCGGTCCCGGCCCCATCAGCAGGCGTTGCGGCGGGTTGATTTGCGGATATTGAGCGGTAGCCATCGTGTTTTCCTTTGGTTAGTTAAGACCGCGTACGGAGGAGATGAACTGTTTAAGTTCAGGAGTCTGCGGGTTAGCGAACAGGCTGTTGCCGTCGCCCTGCTCCCAGACGCGCCCCTGATGCATAAACACCACGCGGTCGCCCACTTCGCGGGCAAAATTCATTTCATGGGTCACCAGAATCAGCGTCATGCCTTCGGCCGCCAGCTGCTCCAGCACTTTCAGCACCTCGCCGACCAGCTCCGGATCCAGCGCGGAGGTAATTTCATCGCACAGCAGCACCTTCGGCGACATCGCCAGCGCGCGGGCGATCGCCACCCGCTGCTGCTGGCCGCCGGACAGACTGGCGGGGGAGAAATCCAGGCGGTCGCCCAGCCCGACCTTTTCCAGCATGCGGACGGCCAGTTCGCGGCACTCCGCCGCGCTTTTTTTCAGCACCCGACGCGGCGCCAGCATCACGTTCTCCAGCGCCGTCATATGCGGAAACAGGTTGAAGCTCTGGAACACCATGCCCACCGAACGGCTGATTTCCCGCGCCTGCGCATCGCGGTCGGTAATGGTCATGCCGCCCAGTTTGATGCTGCCCTCCTGGTAGCCCTCCAGCCCGTTGATGCAGCGCAGCAGCGTGCTTTTGCCGGAGCCGCTGCGGCCGATAATCGACACCACTTCCCCCATGGCGATATCCAGATCGACGCCCTTGAGCACATGGTTGTCGCCGTAATACTTCTGCACCTGATTAATGGTGATGAGAGGCATTGAATTTATTCTCCAGATAGCGGCTGTAGCGCGACAGCGGGTAACACAAGACAAAGTAGCCCAGCGCCACCAGCGCAAAGACCTTGAACGGCTGATAGGTGACGTTGGTCAGCATGGTGCCGGCCTTGGTCAGCTCGACGAAGCCGATGATCGACGCCAGCGCCGTGCCCTTCACCACCTGCACGGCAAACCCCACCGTCGGCGCAATGGCGATGCGCAGCGCCTGCGGCGCCACCACCCGCCACAGCGTCTGGCCGAACGACAGGCCGAGACAGCGCGCGGCTTCCCACTGCCCCTTCGGCAGGGCGCGGATGCTGCCGTACCAGATATCCAGTAAAAACGCGCTGGTGTAAAACGTCAGCGCCAGCGACGCCGCCGCCCACGGCGATACGTCCACGCCGAACAGCGCGACGCCGAAGAACGCCAAAAACAGCTGCATCAGCAGCGGCGTGCCCTGAAACAGGGCGCTGTAGCCGCGGATCAGCATGCCGAGCCGGCGGCCGCCGTTCAGGCGCAGCAACAGCAGCGGCAGCGTCACCAGCGCGCCGCCGGCAAACGCCGTCAGCGACAGCAGCACCGTCCAGCGCCCGGCCAGCAGCAGGTTGCGCACAATATCCCAGTCGGTAAAAGAGGCCATCATGCCGTCACCCCCAGCCATTTACGCCCCGCCGCCATCATCAGCTGACGCATGGCGATGGACAGCAGCAGATAGATACCGGTTGTCACCAGATACACCTCAAAGCTGAGAAAGGTGCGCGACTGGATCAGGCTGGCGGCGAAGGTCAGCTCTTCATACGAGACCTGCGACACCACCGATGAGCCCAGCATCACGATAATGCACTGGCTGACCAGCGCCGGATAAATACGCTGCAGCGCCGGCGGCAGCACCACCCGCATAAAGGTCTGGCTGCGGCTCAGCCCCAGCACGCGCCCGGCCTCCCACTGCCCTTTCGCCGTCACCTGAATGCCGGCGCGGATAATCTCCGTGCTGTAAGCCCCCAGATTGACCACCATCGCCAGCAGCGCCGCCTCGCCCGCCGTCATTTTTAGCCCCAGATTGGGCAGGCCGAAGACGATAAAGAACAGCTGCACCACAAACGGCGTATTGCGGATCAGCTCGACATAGGCGCCCCACAGGCGGCTCAGCCAGCCCGGTCGCCCGCTGCGGATCGCCGCGCCGACGATGCCGAGCGCCAGCCCGCCGCAGGTCGCCAGCA
This sequence comes from Serratia rubidaea, assembly GCF_016026735.1. NCBI lineage: Bacteria > Pseudomonadati > Pseudomonadota > Gammaproteobacteria > Enterobacterales > Yersiniaceae > Serratia > Serratia rubidaea. The sequence goes on along the minus strand of NZ_CP065640.1, from coordinate 3,354,195 downwards.
GCGTCAGCTGCACGGTGACCCACAGCCCCGCCAGCAGCTCCGGCCAATACGGCCAGAGCGCGGAAAAATCCAGTTGTTGCGTCATGGCTGCGCGCCTTACAGCGCGAGGCTGGCTGGCAGCGGCGCTTTCAGCCACTTCTCGGACAGGGCGTTCAGCGTGCCGTCCTTGATGCCCTGTTCAATCAGCGCGTCAACCCTGGCCTTCAGCGCCGCTTCGCCCTTTCTCAGGCCGATAAAACAGGGCGAGTCTTTCAGCATAAAGCTCGCCACCGGCGCTTTGGCCGCGTTCTGCCGGCTGATGGCCGCCACCACCAGGTTGCCGGTGGCGACATACTGCACCTGGCCGGACAGATACGCCGACAGCGTGGTGTTATTGTCTTCGTAGCGCTTAATCTGCGCCGCCGCCGGTGCAATGGCGCTCAGCACCATGTCCTCCACCGCGCCGCGCGTCACGCCGACGCTGTGGCCGGCCAGCGCGGCCGCATCGCTCAGCGGCGCCGTTTTCGGCCCGAACACCCCGAGGAAGAACGGCGCATAGGCGCGGCTGAAGTCCATCACCTTTTCCCGCTCGGCATTTTTACCAAGGCTGGAAATCACCAGGTCGACCTTATCGGTCTGCAGATAAGGCACCCGGTTGGCGCTGCTGACCGGCACCAGCTGCAACTTCAGTTTCATCTGCTGCGCCAGATAGCGCGCCATATCGATGTCATAGCCCTGCGGTTGCAAATCGGTGCCCACCGAGCCGAACGGCGGAAAATCCTGCGGCACCGCAATGCGGATGACGCCGCGCTGCTCAATGCGCTGCCACTGGTCGGCCTGCGCCGCAGTCATGTTGGCCAACAGGCAGACGACGCCGGCCAGTGCGATGATGATTCTTCTCATTAGCGTTTCCCCGTAAAATTAGCATGAAACAAAAGGTTCCATAAAACCAATTCTGCAACTAATGTGCCAAATACGGGCGGCGCAACGCCGACGCCGCAAAGAAACGACGTCCGGGAAGTAACCGGCTGATTTTCAGTAAATCGGTAATGTTATGGCGACGCGGCGGCGGCGACCGGTGCATCAGTCGTGCACCGGACGCGCACCAAAACAAGGCAAAGCACCATTCTGGCGCCCCGTCAGCGCTGTTCCAGCTCGTCCAACTGCTGGTAAAGGGTGGCGATGTGATGGATGCGCGGCCGCCCGCTGTCCAGCAGCTGATGCAGCAGCGCGTTGGCCAGCAGATTAATCAGGCTGTTGGCCGCGGCGTAGCTGTCATAGGCGGAGACGCTGTCCAGCGGCGCGCACAGCTGCCAGCGCGCCAGCGGAAACAGCGCCTGCGCCTGCGGCTCGCACAGCAGCAGCACCGGCACGCCGTCCGCCTGCAGTTGCTGCAGCAGCGGGCGCACAATGCGCGGACGGCGACGGAACGCCACCATCACCACCAGATCCTCCGCCGAGGCGTCCACCAGCTCTTCGCTCAGGCTCTGTCCCGGCTGCGGCAGCAGCAGCACCTGTCCGCGCGCCTGCAGCAGCTGCTGACGCAGGTGCAAGGCGACGGGATAGGCATTGCGCATACCGATAATAATGATGCGCCGCGCGTTCGCCAGGCCGTCGATCGCCGCGGCAAACTGCTGCGCATCGATGGCGTTGACCCACTGGGTCAGGTTGGCCATTTCCTGCTTATAGTGACGCGCCAGCAGCGTGTTGCCCTGCACCGCATCGCGGTTGTCGGTCAGCGGCATGCCGCTCTGGCGCAGGGTGCGCAGCTCGTCGCGCATGTCTTTGTATTTGTCGTAGCCGAGCCGCTTGAACAGCCGGCTGACCGTCGCCTTCGACACCCCGCTCAGCCGCGCCAGCTCCGCGCTGTTATAGCTGATCAGGTCGTTGAAATGGTCGAAGATAAAATCCGCCACCCGCTGTTCCTGCGGCGACAGCGCGGCATACTGCGCCTTCAGGCGTTCATCAAGCTGTTGCATTACGGCCCCTGTAACTTTCGTTTCACCGGACTATAGCGTCAAACCCCGTCATCGTGCACACCGGCAGGCAAAAAATTTCGCGGACGCTGCCCGTCGGCAGATTTGGAACAACTTTTGCAACCTCGTCGGCAGGCGATAACCACGAGGACGATCCATGCAGAGTAATGTAGCGACCCACGGGATGGCGGTCACGCCGCACCACCTGGCCAGCCAGAGCGCGCTGGCGGTACTGCGGGAAGGCGGCAGCGCCATCGAAGCGATGGTGGCCGCCGCCGCCACCGTCGCGGTGGTCTACCCGCATATGAACGGTCTGGGGGGCGACGGTTTCTGGCTGATCGTGCCGCCGGACGGTGAACCGCTGGCCATTGACGCCAGCGGCGCGGCCGGCGCGCTCGCCACGCCGGCGGCCTATGCCGACCTGACGCAGATCCCGCACCGCGGCCCGCGTGCGGCGCTGACCGTCGCCGGCACCGTCAGCGGTTGGGATGAGGCGCTGCGCGTCTCCGCCGAGCTGTGCGGGCGTGCGCTGCCGCTGCCGCGCCTGCTGGCGGACGCCATCGACTACGCCGAAACGGGCATTCCCGTCACCGCCTCGCAGGCCGCCGCCAGCGCGGCCAAATACGCCGAACTGTGCGACCTGCCGGGCTTTGCCGCCGCCTTTCTGCCGGACGGCGCGCCGCCGCAGGCCGGCAGCCGTTTCTGCCAGCCGGCGCTGGCGGCTACCCTGCGGCAGCTGGCGCAGGAGGGGCTGGACAGTTTTTATCGCGGCCCGCTGGCCAAACGGCTGGCGGCCGGCATGGCGCAGCTGGACATGCCCGTCACGCTGGCGGATTTACAGCGGCACCGCGCGCGTCGCACCGTACCGCTGCGGCTGCAGCACCGGCAGGGCGACGTCTGGAATCTGGCGCCGCCGACCCAGGGGCTGGCGTCGCTGGCGATCCTCGGCATCAGCGATCGGCTGGCGATGGCCGAGGCGGACGAGACGGAAACGGTGCACCGGCTGGTGGAGGCGACCAAACTGGCCTTTGGCCTGCGCGATGCGCATATCACCGACCCCGCCTGTCTGGCAGGCGACAGCCAGGCGCTGCTCGAACCGGCGGCGCTGCAGGCGCTGGCGGCGCGGGTGGATGAACGACGCGCTGCGCCGTGGGGCGCGGGCAAAGGTCCGGGCGATACGGTGTGGATGGGCGTGATCGACAACAGCGGCCTCGCCGTCTCATTTATTCAGAGCATCTATCATGAATTTGGCAGCGGCGTGGTGCTGCCGGACAGCGGCATCGTCTGGCAGAACCGCGGCGCCGCCTTCAGTCTGGATCCGGCGCATCTGCTGGCGCTGGCGCCGGGCAAACAGCCGTTCCACACCCTCAACCCCGCCGCCGCGCGCCTGCACGACGGCCGCGTGATGGTGTACGGCTCGATGGGCGGCGACGGCCAGCCGCAGACCCAGGCGGCCCTGTTCACCCGCTACGTGCTGCAAAACGCGCCGCTGCAGGAGAGCATCAGCCGCCCGCGCTGGCTGCTGGGGCGCACCTGGGGGCAAAGCTCGGAGTCGCTCAAACTGGAGGGCCGCTTTGCCCCGGAAACTATCGCACGCCTGCGTGCGCTGGGCCATGAGGTGGAAGTCCTGGCCGACTTCACCGAAGCCATGGGACACGCCGGCGCAATTGTCCGCCACCCTGACGGCCTGCTGGAAGGGGCGTTTGACCCGCGCAGCAACGGCAGCGCCGCCGGTTTTTAAGGAGAACAGCATGACCCATTTACCCCCGGACTGGCGCGCCTACCTCGCCCAGATGGAACAGATTCTGGCGCTGGAGCTGGACGACGCCCGGCGTGCCGAACTGCAGCGACAGTTTATCCGCATCGCCGCGCTGGCGGAGCCGCTGATGGCGTTTCCGCTGGATGAGCGGCTGGAAGTGGCAGGAGTGTATCAGGCATGAAATTACATCAGTTAAGCATCCGCGATATCCAGCGGGCGCTCGGCAACGGCGAACTCAGCGCCCAGGAGATCGCCCGCAGCACGCTGGATGAGATCGCCCGCGTCAACCCGCAGATCAACGCCTGGACCGCGATCACCGAGCAGCGAATGCTGGCGGAAGCGGCGCAGATCGATACGCTGCGACGGCAACGCCAGCCGCTGCCGCCGCTGGCGGGCGTACCCTACGCGGTGAAAAACCTGTTTGACGTGGCCGGACACACCACGCTGGCCGGCGCGCAGCTGTTCAGCGAGCGTCCGCCGGCCGCCGCCGACAGCTGGGCGGTGCGTCAGCTGCAGCAGGCCGGCGGCCTGCTGTCCGGCATGCTGAATATGGATGCCTACGCCTACGGCTTCACCACCGAGAACAGCCACTACGGCGCCACCCGCAATCCGCACGATCTGCAGCGTATTGCCGGCGGCTCCTCCGGCGGCTCTGCGGCGGCGGTCGCCGCCGGTACGGTGCACTTTTCTCTCGGTTCCGACACCAACGGCTCCATCCGCGTGCCGGCGTCGCTGTGCGGCATTTTCGGCCTGAAGCCGACCTTCGGCCGGCTGTCGCGCGCGGGCACCCAGCCGTTTGTCGCCAGCCTCGACCACATCGGCCCCTTTGCCCGCCGCTGCGGCGATCTGGCGACGGTGTACGACGCGCTGCAGGGCAGCGATCCGCAGGACGCCTTCCAGGCGGATCGCCCCGCCCAGCTGACCGCCATGCAGCTGCCGCGCGGCATGGAGGGCCTGCGCTGCGCGGTGCTCGGCGGCTATTTCACCACCTGGTGCGATGACGACGCCCGCGCCGCGCTGCAGCGCGCCGCCCGGGCGCTGGAGGCGCAGGAGGAGCTGATATTCCCCGAGGCCGAGCTGGCCCGCTCCGCAGCCTTTATTCTCAGCGCCTCCGAGGGCGGCAACCAGTATCTGCCCGCCCTGCGGCGCGAACCGGCGCGTTTTGAGCCGCACTCGCGCGAGCGCCTGCTGGCCGGCGCGATGATCCCCGCCGCCTGGTACGTACAGGCGCAGCGCTTCCGCCGCCATGCGCAGCAGCAGTTTCTGGCGCTGTTCCGCCATACCGACGTGCTGCTGGCGCCGGCGACGCCGTGCAGCGCAACGCCGATCGGCGCGCAGGAGATGGAGATTAACGGCCAGCCGCTGCCGATACGCGCCAGTATGGGCATGCTGACGCAGCCGATATCGTTTCTCGGGCTGCCGGTGGCGACCGCGCCGCTGCGCACCGCCGCCGGACGCCCGATCGGTCTGCAACTGATTGCCGCGCCGTTTAACGAACAGGCCTGCCTGCGCGCCGCCGCCGCGCTGGAACAGATGGGCATTACGGTGGCCGACGCCGCGGAGGTGGCAGCATGATCGCTCCCCAAGAGATTAACCATCCCCTGACGCTGGCCGAAGTGACCGCCGCGTTTGACCGCTACGAACAGGCGCTGGTCAGCAACGATATCGCCGTGCTGGATGAGCTGTTCTGGCACAGCGAACGCACGGTGCGGCTGGGGGCCGGCGAGAACCTGTACGGCATCGGCGACATCCGCGCCTTTCGCGCGGCGCGTCCCGCCGCCGGGCTGGCGCGCCGGCTGCAGAATACCCGGATCGTCACCTTCGGTGAGGATTACGCCGTCTGCAGCACCGAGTTCACCCGTGACGGCAGCACGCGCATCGGCCGTCAGCAGCAGACCTGGGTGCGCTTCCCCTGCGGCTGGCGGATCGTCGCGGCGCAGGTGAGCCTGATGGAATAACGGGGAAACCTGTCGGTAAAATTTGATGGGAATTTATGCAAGATCGGTGTAAATCGAATTGCCGTAAACGATCGGCGCTTCTCTGTCACGATAATGAACGGCAATTGCAGGGGCCGTAGGCGCGGCCCCTGCACCCGCGCCCGCGCTTAGGCACGTTCTGCCCGCTACGCGGGTACCCTCTCTGCGTCACCGTCGCCGGGCGGGTCGGCTCTACAGGCATCCCTGCCTGTGCCGCCTCAACCGGACATCCCTGTCCGGTTGCCCCTGGCTCAGGTTCCTTGTTCGGCAGCCCGTGATGCGCGCTAAAGGTCAACACCCGAATCTGTATTTACCGGGAAAATCAGCTACGGCGTTGACATTCGTCATCCCCGGCTTTACCTCCCCTGCCAAGGATGCACCCGCCGCCAGTGGTCGGCGATCTGCTGCCGGGTGCAGACCCACACCCGGTCGTGCTGCTGGATATAATCCAGAAAATGCTGCAGCGCGCGGAAACGCCCCGGACGCCCCAGCAGGCGGCAGTGCATGCCGATCGACATCATCTTCGGCGCGCTCTCCCCCTCGGCATACAGCACGTCGAAACTGTCGCGCAGATAGGTGTAAAACTGCTCGGCGGTGTTAAAGCCCTGCGCGGTGGCAAAGCGCATATCGTTGGCGTCCAGCGTATACGGCACGATCAGGTGCGGCTTGCGCTCGCCGTCGCCGCACGTCACCTCGGTCCAGAACGGCAGATCGTCGCCGTAATAGTCGCTGTCGTAATCAAAGCCGCCGTGCTCCGCCACCAGCCGGCGGGTATTGGGGCTGTCGCGGCCGGTATACCAGCCGGTGGGCGCTTTGCCGAACAGCTCGGTCAATACCTGCACCGCCTGCTGCAGATGACGCCGCTCCTCGTCGATCGCCATATCCTGATAGTGGATCCAGCGCCAGCCGTGGCTGACCACGTCGTAGTCGGCGGCCTTGATCGCCGCGACAATCTCCGGGTTGCGCGCCAGCGCCATCGCCACGCCGAACACGCTGAGCGGCAGCCCGCGGCGGCTAAACTCCTGATGAATGCGCCAGAACCCGGCGCGGCTGCCGTACTCATACAGCGAATCCATCGACATATGGCGGTCCGGGTAGCTGGCGGCGCCGATAATATCGGACAGGAACTGCTCGGAACCCGCGTCGCCGTGCAGCACGTGGTTTTCCGCCCCCTCTTCAAAGTTCAGCACAAACTGAACGGCGATACGCGCCTCTCCCGGCCAGGCGGCATGCGGCGGCCGGCCGGCGTAGCCGCGCATCTCGCGCGGGTAGTCCGGGTTAATGGTGTCTGGCTGTTGATCCATACGCTGACCTGGTGCCTCCTGAGTAATTAACATGGATATAAGGACTGAAATTTTCCGCTGAGCGCCTTGCGCTCCGGCCAGGCCAGATCGCCGTGCTTGCTGGTCGACAGCCCCAGCGCCGCCAGCGATTCGACCATTTTCACCGCCGCGCCGACGCCGTCGATCACCGGTATGCGCAGCTCCTGCGTCAGCTCCCGCGCCAGGCTGGCCATGCCGCCGCAGCCCAGCACAATCGCGCCGCTGCCGTCCTGCCGCATCGCCTGGATGCAGCGTTCACGCACCATTTGCTGCGCCCGCCCGCTGCCGTCCTCCAGCGCCAGTACCGGCAGGTCGATGGCGTGCAGCGCGGCGCAGTGCTCGCTAAAGCCGTACTGGCGCAGCAGATGGCGGGCGATAATCAGCGTGCGCGGCAGCGTGGTGACGATGGAAAAGCGCGTAGCCACCAGCGTCGCCATATGCATCGCGGCCTCGGCAATGCCGATCACCGGCGCCTGCGCCAGTTCGCGCGCCGCCAGCAGGCCGGGGTCGCCGAAACAGGCGATCACGTGCCCATCAACGCCCTGCTCGCGGCCGGCCCGCACCTGCTCCAGCACCCCGATGGCGGCGACCGCCTCATCAAAATGGCCCTCAATCGACGGCACGCCCTCCGCCGGGCATACCGCCAGAATCTCGCTGCCCGGCGCCGCCGCGGCGCGGGCGGCCGCGCCAATGGTTTCGGTCATGCCGGGATCGGTATTGGGATTGATCACTTGTATACGAACGGCGGACATTATTGCTCCTTATCGGCGGCAAACAGCCGGGCAAAATCGGGGTGGCCAAGCTCCTCACGCTCGAAGCGCAGGCTGGCGACAATATGGGAAAAATGTTGTTCGATGGCGGCGCTCAGCGCCGGCAGATCCCGCTGCCGCAGCAGTGCGATCAGCCGCTCATGATCGTGGCAGCGGCAGCCCTGCCGCCACGGCGCGCCCCAGACGGCGATCGCCAGCGAGGAGCGCTGGCACAGCCGGGTCACCATCTCGGTCAGCACGCTATTGCCGGAGATGGCCTGCAGCTGAATATGGAACGCGGCGGAAAGCCGGATCGCCGCCGGGCCGTCATGCGCCTCGTGCGCCTGCTGCTCGTCGCGGATAATCGTCTCCAGCGCCGCCAGATGCGGCGGCTGGCAGCGCGCCAGCACCTCCGGCAGGTTCGCCACCTCCAGCAGGGTGCGGGTGCGGAAAATATCCTGCGCCTCCTCCGCCGTCGGGCTGGCGACGTATGCACCGCGCTTGGGCGTCAGCTGCACCATCTGCACCACGGCGAGCCGCTGCAGCGCCCTGCGGATACCGGTGCGGCTGACGCCGAACACCTCGGACAGCGCCTCTTCCGGCAGTTTGCTGCCCGGCGGCAGCTGATGTTCGACGATGGCGCTCAGCAGCGCCTGATAGATGGATTCATCCTTGTCAGGCCGGCCGGACGCCGTTTCCAGGCGGTTTTCGCTTTTCATCACCTCACTCCCAATTAACTCTTGCGCATCAAATCGTATACATAAAAATAATTTTTTGTATACAAATTTGCACATTCTGGCCTGGATCCTGCTTCAGCCTGTCTATCCCCGCGACAGGGTTTTCATCAGAGGAGCAGGTTTCATGCCAAACAGACAAACTACGCGTCAGGCGTACAGCCCGCGGCTGTGCAATGAGGATCTGGCGCCAACCCGCGATCAGAACTGGAGCTGGTACAATATCTTTTCATTCTGGATGTCGGACGTGCACAGCATGGGCGGCTACGTGATCGCCGCCAGCTTCTTTACCCTCGGGCTGGCCAGCTGGCAGGTGCTGCTGTGTCTGCTGGCGGGCATCGGCATCGTCCAGCTGTGCGCCAACCTGGTGGCGAAGCCCAGCCAGATGGCGGGCGTACCCTACGCGGTAATCTGCCGCCAGGCGTTCGGCGTGTTCGGCGCCAATATCCCGGCGGTGATCCGCGGGCTGATCGCCTTTGCCTGGTACGGCATTCAGACCTATCTGGCGGCCAACGCGCTGATGCTGGTGGCGCTGAAGTTCTGGCCGTCGCTGGCGGCGCTGACCGCCGGCTCGCTGCTCGGCCTCTCTTACCTCGGCTGGATCTGCTTTGCGCTGATGTGGCTGCTGCAGGCGATGGTGTTCTGGCACGGCATGAACGCCATCAAGCGCTTTATTGATATTGCCGGCCCGGCGGTGTACGTGGTGATGCTGGCGCTGGCGGGCTGGATTGTGTACCAGACCGGCCCGGACGGCATCTCCTTTACCCTGGCCAGCAAATCCCTGAGTACCGGTGAACAGGCGTGGCAGATGATCACCGCCACCGCGCTGGTGGTCTCCTACTTCTCCGGCCCGCTGCTCAACTTCGGCGACTTCTCGCGCTACGCGAAGAATATGAACGAAGTGCGCCGCGGCAACCGCTGGGGGCTGCCGTTCAACTTTGTGCTGTTTTCGCTGGTGACGGTGGTGATCGTCTCCGGTACCCAGTCGCTGTTCGGCCATATGATCACCGACCCGATTGAAACGGTCAGCCGCGTCGGCAACGACCTGGCGGTGGCGATCGGCCTGCTGACCATGATTACCGCCACCATCGGCATCAATATCGTGGCCAACTTCGTCTCGCCGGCGTTCGACTTCTCCAACTGCGCGCCGCAGAAAATCAGCTTCCGCACCGGCGGCATGATTGCCGCAGTCGGCTCGGTGCTGCTGACCCCGTGGAACCTGTTTAACTCGCCGGAGCTGATCCACTACACGCTGGACGTGCTGGGCGCATTTGTCGGCCCGCTGTTCGGCATTCTGCTGGCGGATTTCTATCTGATTAAACGCCAGCAGCTGTCGGTGGACGATCTGTTCAATGACACGCCGGCGGGTAAATACTGGTATCGCCACGGCTTTAACCCGAAGGCCATCGCCGCCCTGCTGCCCTCCGTCGCCGTCGGCGTTACGATCAGCTTTATTCCAGCGCTGCATGCGGTGGCCAACTTCAGCTGGTTTATCGGCGTGGCGCTGGGGGCGCTGGCCTACCGCTGGCTGGCGCGCGATGAGCAGCAGGCCGCCGCGCCGCGCTTCAGCGCCAAGGCGCTGCTGCCGAAGGAGTAAGGAGTACGCCAGAACGTCAAAAGGCCGCTTACGCGGCCTCAGACTGCTGACAAAGCCTGTTATTAGGGAGAGCGTGGCGATGGGGTCGTAGCGGCGTAAGCCGCCGAAGTGCCCCTCGTTACGCTAGGCCCGAGTATCTCGGACTCTCAGGCCACTTTGTCATCAACTTCAAGGCCGCTTGCGCGGCCTTTTTTTATCTGTCCATTTTATTGCTGACGCTCAGCTGCCGCGGTAGGTCGACCAACCGCCGGGGGCGATTAAAAACGGCAGGTGGTAGTGCTGTTCCTCGCTGAGCTGCAGCTCAATCTGCGCGTGCACATAGGGCGTTTCGCGCCCGGCGGCGTTAAACCAGGCGCCGATCTCCGCCGTCAGACGATAGCGCCCCGCCGGCAGCGCCGCCGGGGTAAACGCGCCGATGCGGCCGTTGGCGTCGGTATGGCAGCTCGCCAGCGGTTGATAGTCGCCCTGTTGATAGCGCGCCAGATGCACGGCGACGCCGGCGGCCGGACGGCCGGTAGAAATATCCAGAATATGGCTGCTCAGATTGCTCATGCGCCGATCGCTCCTTCCAGTCTGAGTAAGGTAATTTCACGCAGCTGCGCCAGCGAAGCCTGCCGCTCCTGCGCCTCATCATTGTGCAGGCGCTGGCGCAGCGCCTGCAAAATCTCCGCGCCGCTGCGCCCTTTGGCACGGATCAGAAATACCCGACCAAAGCGCGCCTCATACTGCGCGTTGGCAGTGCGCAGCGCCTCGGCAAGCTGCGCGTCATCGCGGTCCACCGACGACTGCTCCTGCCGCGACAGCGCGGCATGCGTCTGGTTGCCCGCCGGCCGTTCACCGATGCGCGGGTGGGCGCTCATCGCCTGCTGCAGTTCGGCCTCGCCCCAGCGCTGCATCAGCGCCTGCGCCCGCGCCAGCAGCGCGGCGCGATCGGCATAGGGCCGCGTCTGCGCCAGCGCCGGCGCCCAGCTCGGGATCGCCACGCAGGGGCTGAGCAGCGCGATGGCCTCATCAAGCGGTAAACGGTTAAAGCGTTCGAGCGCGTTCATCGTGACTCCTGTTGCTAACGACTGCGTCATGTTTCTCTTCCGGCATAATCAGGTTAAGGATAATCGCCACCAGACCGCCGCTGGTGGCCGCCGAGCCGAACAGATTGCCGACCAGCGGTGGGAAATGGGTCAGAAACGCCGGCACCGCCTCAATGCCGAGGCCGATGCCGAACGCCAGCCCGACGATCAGCATGGTGCGCCGCGTCAGCGGGGTCTGGGTAATGATACGGATGCCGGCGGCAACCACGCAGCCGAACATCACCATCGTCGCCCCGCCCAGCACCGGCGTCGGGATCTGCCGCAGCAGTTCGCCAAACGGCGGGAACAGCCCCAGCAGGATCAGAATGACGCCCATATAGCGCCCGACATAGCGGCTGGCGACGCCGGTCATCTGAATCACGCCGTTGTTCTGCGCAAAAGTGGTGTTCGGAAAGGCGCACAGCATGGCGGCGATCATACAGCTCACGCCGTCGGCCAGAATGCCGCCTTTCAGCCGGGCGCGGAAAGCGGCGTTATCGATCGGCTGCTGCGAGATCAGACTGTTGGCCGTCAGATCGCCCACCGCCTCCAGAATACACACCAGCGACACCAGGGCAATCGGCAAAAAGATTGCGCTGTTAAACTGAAAGCCGAACGGGAACAGCGCCGGCAGCCGGAACCAGGTATCCCCCAGCGACACCGGGTGGAAGTTGCCGGTCAGCGCCGCCGCCAGGCAGCCCGCGGCGATGCCCACCACGATCGACGCCAGCCGCAGCCAACGGTTGCCGGCGCAGCTCAGCAGCACAATCACCCCCAGCGTCAGCCCGCCCAGGCCGATATTGCTGATGCTGCCGAAATCTTTCGCCCCTTCGCCGCCGCACCAGTTAATCACGCTCACCTTAATCAGGCTGATGCCGATCAGCGCGATCACGCTGCCGGTGATCACCGGGGTAAAGATTTTCTTCAGCGGCTCAATAAAGCGGCTGACGACCACCGGCACCAGCGCGGCGACAAAGTTGACGCCGAACAGCATGGCCATAATGTCCTCCGGCCCGCCGCCCTGCTGCTTCACCCACAGCCCGCCGGCCACCGACACGCCAAGAAAGGCGAAGCTGGTGCCCTGCATGCAGATCATACCGGCGCCGATGCCCCACAGCCGGTTAGACTGTAAAAAGGTGCCGATGCCGGAGGCCAGCAGCGACATGCTGATCAGGTAAGGCATCCACGGCCCCAGCCCCAGCGTGGCGCCGATCAGCAGCGGCGGCGTAATAATGCTCACCAGCCCGGCCAGCACGTGCTGCAACGCGCTAAAAAATGCCGGCAGCGGCGGAATGCGTTGTTCAAGACCATAAAGCAGCGTGCTGTTTTTCTCGTCTGACATGCCATTATTCCTCAGTAAATGCGCTTTTCCCTGAGGCGTGCACAAAACAGGCCAGATCGTCGCCGGCGCGGCGCATCAGGCGCAACAACACCAACTTTCCATTTATTATCAATTTATTAGCATCAACCCCGACCGATAACTCGCTTTTTCGCCGCCACTGAAACGTTGGGTTCACAAACCAACATCAAGAAACTAATGATTCATAAAAAGGCAAAGCGGTCGCCGGAATGCTGCTTTATGGTGCAACACCGCCGCGCCTGCGGCGCCAACACGCCGCCGTGGCGGCAAATGCCGATGTGGTACGCAAATTGCTCGGGCCTATGACCAGATCCCTACAGGAGAGCATAATGAAAGCATTGGTCATCGGCGCCGGCATCGGCGGACTCAGCGCGGCGGTCGCACTGAAACAGGCAGGTATTGAGTGTGAGGTTTTTGAAGCGGTGGAGGAGATCAAACCAGTGGGGGCGGCCATTTCCATCTGGCCCAACGGGGTGAAATGCATGCAGCATCTGGGCATGGGAGAGATTATGGAGACCTACGGCGGCCCGATGCGCTCGATGGCCTATCAGGAATACCGCAGCGGCGCGATTATGACGCGCTTTAGCCTGGCGCCGCTGATTGAACGCGTAGCCGGCCGCCCCTGCCCGGTGTCGCGCGCCGAACTGCAGCGGGAGATGCTGGATTTTTGGGGTCGCGACAGCGTGCAGTTCGGCAAACGCGTCACCGAGGCGCAGGAAGACGCCGACGGCGTGACCGTCAGCTTCAGCGACGGCACCACGGCGCGCGGCGACGTGCTGATTGCCGCCGACGGCAGCCGTTCAGCGCTGCGCCCGGCGGTGCTGGGCTATACGCCGGAGCGACGCTACGCCGGCTATGTCAACTGGAACGGCCTGGTGGAGATTGATGAAGCCATTGCGCCGGCCGACCAGTGGACGACCTTTGTCGGTGAGGGGAAGCGGGTATCGCTGATGCCGGTGGCCGACGGGCGCTTCTATTTCTTCTTTGACGTGCCGCTGCCGGCCGGGCTGGCGGAGGACCGCAGTACGCTGCGCGCCGATCTGCAGCGCTACTTCAGCGGCTGGGCGCCGCAGGTGCAGCGGCTGATCGCCGCGCTGGATCCGGCCACCACCAACCGCATTGAGATCCACGATATCGAGCCGTTCGAGCGGCTGACGCGCGGCAGAATCGCGCTGCTGGGGGATGCCGCCCACAGCACCACGCCGGATATCGGCCAGGGCGGCTGCGCCGCCATGGAAGACGCGGTAGTGCTGGGCGACGCGTTCCGCAGCCACGACGATATCGGTGCGGCGCTGCAGCAGTACGAGAGCCGGCGCTGTGAACGGGTGCGGGATCTGGTGCTCAAGGCACGCAAGCGCTGCGATATTACCCACGGCAAAGATATGGCGCTGACGCAGGCCTGGTATCAGGAGCTGCAGCAGGAGAGCGGCGAACACATTATCAACGGGCTGTGCGACACCATTCAGGGCGGCCCGCTCGGCTGAGTACCGCCTGCGCAGCCGCGCCGTTGCGAGACGCTAGCGCGCGTCGTCCGGCATCTTTTCCGCGCTGGCGGCATGCTGCAGGAAATAACGCGCCTGCAGCTGCTCCAGCGCCAGTTCCGCCTGTTTGCGCCGCGCCTCCGAGGTGCCGACGCCATAGCGCCGCAGACGCTCCTCCGCCGGCGGGTGGCGGTTAAACGCCTGGGTAATGGCGAACACCGACGACTTCAGCTCGCTGACGGTCATATATTTACCGTGCTTTTCATCCAGCCCGTTCAGCCGGTTGGTCAGCTGCTGCAGCCGCTGCATACCGTCGCGCCAGCCAAGGAGCGAGGTTGCCGGCAGCGCGTTGGCCTCCAGATGCTGCCGCCACGCCTGCTGCATGGCCGCCACGTCGGGGCTATCCGGCCACAACACCTGCGCCTGATCCATCAGCTGCTGGCCATAGCGCAGCGACCAGTCCGGCGGCAGCGTCATCAGCCACTGCAGCTGCTGGCGGGTTTGCTCCGTCAACGCGTCGGCCTGCGGCGGCGTCTGGCGCAGCGCGGCCAGCTGCTCCCTGGTCAGCGCGCCCGGCAGCGGCGTCAGCGAGGCCGTCAGCCGTTGCTGCGCCGCTGACGGCGCGTTCAGGCGGTGCCAGCCCCACAGCAGCAGCCCGCCGGCCAGCAGCGCGCTGCAGACGCCGGCCAGAAACGGCCGCACGGCGCGCGGCGTCGTTGCCGTCCTCTCTCCCGTCGGTTCCGGCGGCACCACCAAGACCAGCCGGTCGGCAGCGGCGGCCGGCTCATCGGCGTGGCTGACCACCGCCTGCGGCGGCAGCGCGACGGCCGGCTGTTGCCCTTCGTCGCGCGGCATATTTTCCAGCCGGGTAATCGCCTGACGGACCCGCTGCTGGATCCCTTCCGTGCGGCTGACCTGCTGCAGCTCGTGGCGCGCCAGCGTCTCCGCCAGCCGCTTCAAGCTTTTTTCCAGCTGATACAGCCGTTCCAGCTCATCGCGATCGTCCAGCGCCAGCGTGCGCAACACGTTCTGCAGCCGCTGGTTAAGGCCGATAATAATCTCCATCCGCGTATGAACGCCGGCCGGCCACATCACCGACCACTGGTAGGCCGTCAGCGCATTGACCAGCGCCAGCCCCTCCTGAATGCCCGCCAGCCCGGCAAGATGCCCCCGCGCCAGCGTATACCAGGCCGCCGTCTGCAGATCGACGCCGTTATGTTCGAACAGCCGCAGGCACAGCGTCTCTACCGTGCGCCACTCAACGTCCGGCCGCGCCGGGTGCGACAATTTCAGCAGTTCATCGCGCAGCACGGCATAGTCCGGCAGCGCGCGCGGGTCGTCGCCGATTTTTAGTTTACGTTCAGATGGAGACTTCATGGCAATAACTCATATCAATGAAAGAATAGACGGGTAACAAATATGCAATGACCGAACGGTGAAATATCTCAGTCAGTGATAACTCGCCCGGTAGCGCGGTCTAAACAACGTTCGCTCGTCGCTTCCCAGTACGCATTGATGTTGTTGCTATTCATGCATCGCTCACGCATCTCAGACGGTGATACGGCAGAGCGTAATGTGGAATCAGTGCCCTTTCTTTCTGCCGTCGCTCCCCCGCCACTGGTTTTTTTCACCCCATTCATGGTTCTGCCCGTTCGGGGTTGCGAAGCGCTATCGGCCGGAACAGATGCGGCTTTCTTTACCGGCCGCGCCTGCTCAATAGGCTGTACTCGCCGACTTTTTGTCCCATGGCAGTGATACTCGCCAGTTTTACGGTTGGTATGGCAGCCATTCGCATCAGTTCTGCCAGGATGCGCCATGGAAGGCATGCTGACACTGACGCAAAGTAATAACGTTAATTTGATACTCGTTCGCCATTTCATTCCAAATGTCCTTATCAAGAACCGACATGATAAAAATGTTATTGATTATCCAGGTATCGTTGCTGCTTCATATGCCGCAGCAGGACTTTGCCCTCCGGCATAAATTCGGTGCCGTAGCGCACCAGCCCGACGCCTTTCAGCTCGGCGTCGATGGCGTAGCGCAGTTCGCCGGGCGTCGCCTGCTCCAGCATCACCACGCTGATGCCTTTCAGGCGCGGCTCATACTTCAGCAACACCTCGGAGAGCGTGGTCATCAGCTGGTGCGCCGTGCCGGGCATGCCCTGCAGAATTTTGCTCATATCCGGCAGGCCGTAGTCCGGCAGATGGGCCAGCGTACCGGCCCGGGCGTTGAGAATGCGCTGCAGATTATCCAGCACCGATAAAATCACCTGGTTTTCTTCGCTGACCAGGGGCAGATCGAGGCCGCCGCTAAAATTGCCGTAGAGCATGTCGTATAACGAGGGGGCGTGGTGAAGGTGCGCCATTGCTTATCCTTACGGGTGACAAATCAGGTGAAGTAAAATCTGACGATGTGAAAGAATACCGGCGCGGCGAAGCACAAAGAGTCGATGCGATCCATCATGCCGCCGTGGCCTTCTATCATTGCGCATGATGCGGTACTGGCAGACAGTGCGTTTTTCTCCTACCGGGCAGGAAGGTAGCGCATTTCCGCATCGAAATAGCGCAGGGTTAAATCATCCATATTTTTCAACGTCCTTTTTTGGCGAACAAATGTGCCGGCGCCAAAGGCACAACATGTCTGAACTTTATGGTATTGGTCCCCGGTATCACGTTATCCGCACAGCACCGCCGCCCGCAGCGGATCCAGCTGAATTAATCCGCTCAGCAATGCCTCCATCTGGGGCTGCAGCCGCTGCTTATCGCTGTCGTTACGGCCGGCTCTCATCCTCAGCAGACGCAGCAGACGCGCCTTAACCTCAAACGCCAGTTCCGGCTCCCAGTGCGTCAGGGTCAGCGCCGTCGCGGCGCCGTCCAGTTCGTGCAGCAGGTGCGTCGCCAGCTCATTCTTGCCGTACTGTTCGGCCACCCGCGCCATCAGCAGGCGCAGCAGCCAGCGACGGCGGGCGCTGTCGGCGCCCGGGCGGTTCTGCAGCCAGCCCAGCGCGGCATCGATACCGTCTTTATCCGCCAGGGTCAGCGCTTCCGGCTCCAGCAGCAGAATGTCATCCTGCGCGGGGGCGGCCGCGCTTTCCATGTCGTCGCCCCATCCCTCCGCACTGTCCAGCACGTGCTGGTTTATCCAGTTAAGCGTGACTTCATCCGCAAAGGGGCTGCCGTCATTCCAGGCCAGGCTTTCCACGCCCGGCAGGCGATGCAGCACGCCCCGCAGATCCTGCCGCACAATGTCCGCCCAGGCTTCATGCATGCCGCCGATGCGGGTTAACGCCTGGTACAGATACCACTGCAGATCAAGCCACAAATGGTTTACGCCTTCGGCAAACATCCGATCGGCCTGCTCCAGCAGTTCCGGCCAGCTTTGCTGCAGATACAGCCGCTTCAGCTGCGCGCGGTAATCCGCCTTCGGCGGCACCAGGCGGGTTCTGCCGGCCGCATCCAGCGCCGGCAACTGGTGCAGGGTGTCCCAACGCACGCTTTTCATCAGCCGGTGAGCGGACAGCCAGCCCTCAGGCTGGTCATGCAGATACTTCGCCAGCCGTTTGGCCTGCTCCATCAGCTCACGTCCGGATGAGATCGCCGCTGTGACGCCGAATACGCCGCCGCCCGCCGGCAGCGGCTCATTGCCACCGCTGTTTTGCGGCACGACGGCCTCCATGCCGCCGGACTGCGCCATACGGTTTTCCAGCGCGCCATACAGCGCGCCAAGTTCAGGCCGCGCCGCCGCCTCCCAGGCTGCCGTCTCCTGCTCAATCAGCGCCAGCGCGCCCACGATCTGTTTAAAGTCATCCTTGCTGACCTCCGGGTACAACGACAGCGTATCAAGCACGCGGTTGCCCGCCAGCCATTCCAGCGCCGCTTTACGCGGCCTTTCACGCCGCGGATGAATCTCCGCGCCGAAGCGCGCCAGCAACGCGGCGAGCAGCGCCAGCCCCTGGGCAAAGCCGGCTTCGCCGTCCTGCTGCAAACGCGCCCAGGCATAAAACGTGGCGACGCGAACGTCTTTTCCGCCCTGAACCAGCAGCTTTTCCGCCAGTGAACAGATAAGTTCGCTGTTTACCCCGGAAAGTTTGTTTACTTCTTCACGTATCAGCTGAAAGTCATCGTCGTAACTGATGTCTTCGCCGGCCGGCTGCAGCGCAGAGACCGGCTCCAGCCAGCGCGCCCACAGCGTGAGCGATTGTTGCGTATGCTGCATCAGCACCTGCGGCGCAGCGCCGCAGGCGTTAGAAAGAGTTTCCAGTGTGGCCATGGTGCATTCCGCCAGGTGTAGGGTCAGTGGGTACGGGTATCAGGCGAGGACGCCGCCGCGCCTGAAGTCAGAAAGATTGCGTCCGGCAGGACAACGTTGCGCAGTTTCAGCAGCGCCAGCGTACGCGTCATCGCCTGCGAATTGCATCTCTCAATATGTCTATTCGTGGTGAGCGTAGTCAGTCACTCTGATGCACAACCAGCCCGCCAAACCTGCCCATGCCGGAGCCGGGCAGGTACGCCGTTTTGCACTCACATGTCAGCCGCGCTTTCTGCATCAAACGCCAACACAATCCCTTCCTCGTCATGCCAGTCGAGGGTCAGAGCCTGGGGTTTCCGCTTCGCCGCCATCTGGCTTAACAGCTGCTGGCTGAGCACCGGCAGCAGCTGCTGGTTGAGCAGGCTGTCGACGTTGCGCGCGCCGGTATCCGGCAGCAGACAGGCGGCGGTCAGCGCGTCGTACAGGCCATCGCCGATCTGGGTGGCGAGACCGTAGTGGCGCTGCAGCCGCCGGCTGACCTGCTCCAACTTCATCTGCACGATGGTGCGCATCGCCTCCGCCGCCAGCGGCCGGTAAATCACCGTCTGGAAACGGGCCAGCAGCGCCGGCTGGAAGTGGTCGCGCAGCAGCGGCCGCAGCAGCTCCTGCAGATCCGCCTCCGTGGCCTGCGGCTGTTCGTCCAGCAGCTGCATGATGTGGTCGCTGCCGAGGTTGGAGGTCATCAGGATCACGGTGTTGCGGAAGTCGATTTCGCGTCCCTCGCCGTCGCGCATAAAGCCGCGGTCGAACACCTGATAGAACAGGTTCATCACGTCGCGGTGCGCCTTTTCCACCTCATCCAGCAGCACCACGCTGTACGGCCGCTTGCGCACCGCCTCGGTCAGAATGCCGCCCTGGCCGTAGCCGACGTAGCCCGGCGGCGAGCCTTTCAGTTGGGAAACGGTGTGCGGTTCCTGATATTCGGAGAGGTTGATGGTGATCAGCGATTTTTCGCCGCCGTACAGGCAGTCGGCCAGCGTGAGCGCGGTTTCGGTTTTACCGGTGCCGCTCGGCCCCACCAGCAGGAACACGCCCTGCGGCCCGTTTTCGCTGGTCAGGCCGGTTTTGGCGGCGCGCAGCCGCTGGGCAATAGCGTACAGCGCCGTATCCTGCCCGACCACCCGCCGGCCGATTTCCGTCTCCAGACTCAGCAGTTCGTTCTGCTCGTCCTTCATTAAGGAAGATAGCGGCACCCCGGTCCAGTCGGCGATCACGTTGGCCACGCTGCGGGCGTCAACGTCCGCCGTGAGCAGCGCCTGCTCGTGGGGCAGCGCCGCCAGCGCCTGCTGGACAGTCGCGATCTCCGCCTGACGCGCGCCGTCCGTACGGCACGCCAGCAGTTGACCAATCAGTTCCTGCTCCTGACGGTACTGGCCTTCCAGCTGCGCCAGACGCTGGTTCAGTTCCGCGGTCTGGACGGCGATGGCCGCCAGCCGTCCTTCTTCTGCCGGATTGCCGACGGCAATATCCGCCAGCAGCGCCTGCTCTTCCAGCGTCAGCGCGGTAACGGCGGCCTGTGCGTGGATGATCGCTTCCGGCACGGTATCCAGGCTCATGCGCACCCGCGCGCTGGCGGTATCCAGCAGATCCACCGCCTTATCCGGCAGTTGGCGGCCGGTGAGATAGCGGCGGGAGAGCGTGACGGCGGTGCGCACCGCCTCATCGGTGATATGTACTCCGTGGTGCTGCGCATAGCGGGATTTCAGGCCGCGCAGCATCAGACAGGCGGTGGCGTCGTCCGGTTCGTCCACTTTCACCATCTGGAAACGACGCTCCAGCGCCGCGTCGCGCTCGAAGTACTGTTTGTATTCGCTCCAGGTGGTGGCGGCGATGGTGCGCAGTTCGCCGCGCGCCAGCGCCGGCTTCAGCAGGTTGGCGGCATCGGCGCCGCCGGCCTGATTGCCGGCGCCGATAATGGTGTGGGCCTCGTCGATAAACAGCAGCACCGGCGTCGGCGACTGCTGCACCGCATCGATAATGTTTTTCAGCCGCTGTTCAAACTCGCCCTTCACGCCGGCGCCGGCCTGCAGCAGCCCGAGATCCAGCGTACGCAGGGTGACCGGCTGCAGGCTGGCCGGCACGTTGCCCTCGGCAATGCGCAGCGCCAGCCCTTCCACCAGCGCGGTTTTCCCCACGCCCGGTTCACCCACCAGGATCGGGTTGTTTTTACGCCGGCGGGAGAGAATGTCCACCATCTGGCGGATCTCGGTATCGCGGCCGAACACCGGGTCGATCGCGCCGGCCCGCGCCTTGGCGGTGACGTCGAGGGTGAATTTATCCAGCGCGCCCTGTAGCGCCGGGGAGAGTTCGCCCGCCTTTAGCTCAGCGTCCGCCGCAGGCTCCGCCACCTCGGCGCAAGTCTGCGCCAGCCCGGCCTCCTGCTGCACCTCCGGACGCTCTTCCGACTGCGCATCCAGCAGCGGGCGCAGGCGCTCCAGCTGGCTCTGCCCCAGCGTCAGCAGCGGCCACAGACCGTCGCAGCGCGCCAGCGCGGGCTTGCCCACCAGCGCCGTCAGCAGGTGAACGCTGCGGATCTGTGTCTCGCCGGCCAGCGAGGCCAGCAGCCAGGCCTCCTGCAACAGCGTCAGCAGACTGTCCGCCAGTTCCGGTCGCCCACGTACCGAGCGCGGCAGGCCGTCCAGCCAGTTCAGCAGCGCCTGCCAGATCTCATCCATATTCCATTCGTAACGCCGCGCCAGTACCGTCAGGTCCCCTTCGCCCTGCTCCAGCAGCTTCAGCAGCCAGTGCTCCGGCAGGATCTGCGCATGGGCGCGGGTCTGACACAGCGACGCCGCCCCTTCCAGGGCGCGGGCGCAATAAGGATTAAGACGGCGTAACAGGACAGCTGAATTTTCCATAATTCTCTCTCTTGATTAATCGGTTCCCGGGCACGCTACCGCCCATCGCTGTGTACCAAAGCGCATCAGGTCAGATTGCCGGATTGTGATCTCTTTGCTGAATGCCCGCCACGGCAGACGTTCAGCAAAAATAGGCGACAAGAACGACCCATTAGGCTATTTCCATAAATAATTCGCGTCGCAGGGAGACGGCAGATTTGCCCTGTGACCGAGTCATCAAACGCTCCTGCGGCGCGAAGTGTGACGGGGAATCAGCCGATGACGCGTCCGTTCCAGAAGTCGGAATGAATGATGTTGCCGTAGTTTGTAGCCCCAGATGATTTTTTCGTAACGCAGCTCGGGGAGGGGTTATCCCTGTTTCAGGCAATGAATAGAAATGCACAATGCCACTGAGGGATAAAAACAGAAAGGCTGAGTTGCCAATACGGTACATCCCTGTTTATGTCCGCCGACGTAATAAATATCCGGGGTCACAACAAGCGCTTTATCCATTAGCGACATAACACGGCACTCTGTTTTTTCTGAAAAACAAAAAATCCAGATAATTACCTATAACAGGAGTTTAAAAACGTTGAAGGCATGATTGAAAATCAATATATGTAACAAAACATTTCTTCTTCCGCCATCACACAAAAGCAACCATCAGATTGATTTACAAGAAAAATCTTAACAATTGCTGCCAAAGCCCCGTGGGGTAAGGGTAGGCGTAAAATGAAAGACGGATCATAAAATCATAGATTGTGCAAAATACGCCTGATAAAAAAGAAATATCCTAAGGTTTATTTTTTACTAAAAATGAGATGCCCGTTGCCATTTTTCTTTTCGCCAACGCGCCAAAGAAATAGCGCTGAGTTAAATAACGATAGCTGAGCGGCTTCATTAACAGGATTAATCACTTTGCACTCACAGCAAGCTTATTATTGCCGTGCGATATGATTAACTCTGTCAGCAATCGTCAGCATGCCGTCCCGACATCCACGTGCCGGGGCAGACGTCGCCGCCACAACCTGCGAAACGAAAGGCGCTTCATCGACGGTACTGGCCGGAGGTTCATAGCGCCGGAATGTATATACCGGCTCCAGCGCTATTCAGTCACTGTGGCAGCAGGCTATCAAGCAATTCAAAAAAGACCGGCTCACAAAACGCAACCCTGCGGCTGCCCGGAGAGACGGACGGCATATATGTCCAGTCAGGCGCGTCACACGAGCGCATAAATAAACGCCCCAGGGACCTACGGTCTCCTTGCGCATAAAGGGTAATATCGACACAGCCGGTTACCCCCTGCCCATATAAAAATGAAGGAGTGAAGGTTACCAGCCGCTCCTGATAATGGATCCGGATACCGGAAATGCGAAATGCCCCCGCCCCTAGAAGCAGTTCCACCAGAGGAACCTCGGTGCTTTCCACCCGGATGCCGGTCTGTTCAAGCCAACCCTCTATGGTTTCCTGCAGCTGAATCATTCGCTGGCGAAATTCTGCCATATCCGCCTGCCCCCGGCTTGTCGGCTGGCTCAACCCCGTCTGGCTGGCCTGAAGCTTTTTAAGAAACTGCGCTTTTGCTGACATGAGTTACCTTATAATTCTGTTCCAAAGAAAAACTCCACAAACGGCTGCCGTCCGATTCCAGCACGCCACCCGGCGTCAGCTGTGCGGCGTTGCTGAACAGGTGCAGTCTGGCCGAGCTGTTCAGCTCGCGCTCATGGTGAAGGCGCGCATAAAACGCCCCGCTTTCGGTTTCCGGCTCTGACGTGCCGTCATCACCGGCGTCCAGGAAAGGCGCGGCATAGCGGTAGTGTTCTCCCGTGGTGGTGGCGCTATTTCTAACGGTAAACGCCGGTACGGAACCGGATCCCCACCTCAGAAAGAACACGCTGTATAAACTGCAGGTCGTAATGCTGCTTTCAAAATTATTCAATTGAGGGATAAAACCTAGATATACCTAATCAGGGTAATGGCCCACTAGTCGATAATTCCACCTCAATACTTTTACCACATAAAAAATCAATCAAGCGTTCCACATTGAATATTTACCTTGAAAAGATCGCTCAAACTTATCTCCCAAAAAAATCAGATAACCCCCCTTTCATTACATAAATAAAAAATATAACAACCGGCCAAAAGACATAATATAACGCCGAGTAAAACACATCCCCACCTTTCAATCCCTGTACCTTTTAAAACCCCCACCACTATATTTAACTTAGGAAATGGAATTATATAGACTCATACTGAATCATGCTTAAAATGAAAGCATGAATATATTGATGAGATTTTATAGTGACTATTTTCCTTGTCACCATTAAAGAAGCTTAGCAACGGGGGGATAATAAGGTGAGATCGAAAAAAATCTTTATCAAACCCAACCCCAAATAAAAACATAATCACGATGAAGTATGTTTTACACACTTCGTCATTTAAATTATATAGTTCAGAATGAACATCTGAAAGCATTATTAATTCATCTACGGCATTAGCGCCTACAAATGAATAGCGCTGAGGATATAAATCATTTAACAGTTTATGTAAACTCCCATCCCCATCAATTAAACGAGAAGGCAAACCATTGACATCTAAATTCTTAAAATTAGCCTGACTTTCTTTCAAATAAACACATCCCATACCGTGGGCAGAGCTACAGTACTTCTCCACTAATAAGTAAATTGCCATACTCTTTTCTAACTGTGGAAGTTCATGTTCAATGTTGTTTTTTAACCAATAATAAAGCGGATCATACTCAAACCCGGTTCCAAACATTATTGTCATATCAACATAAAAGCGTACTGGTCCCCTTTGCGTATATCCAGACGTCTTCGCCGACATAATAATATTTTCAAAATGTTTATTGAGTGTCTCCTTATCAAACAAAGGAATCAAGTTAGGGAAAATGATTCGACAATGCTCGTAGAGTTCACTTATATACCTTGAAAATGACAACTCTTTAAGTGATAAAACCTGACTATCAGTGAATTCCATGAATCGTTTATCCTTTAAATAAATCCATAAGGCCGATTACACTGCATTTTACTTTACCGGCTTACCCTCTTTGAAGTCCTTGTATGAATACCCAGCAGGTAATATTGAATGCCAATAGCCTGATTTTCTTACGGCACTGCCATATGTCATAAAAATAGGCTTCCCATTGATAATGGTCCTTAGCAGTTCTACTTCATATTTATTTCCTTTATACAAAAAAAATATTAGAAAATAATCATCAATCGGTGTTAATGATTCGTTATTAAACTCAGTCCTCAAATACTCACTAGAAAGTTTACCATCCATCAGTTGGAAAAAAACTTGACTATCTAAATTGTTAAGAGCAGCGAGCTCAGGAATATCATCTCCAGCATTATTTATGGCTTCCTGTATTCTTGCCGTAATCCCGAACACATTTAAATCATCTATTGGTGTATAATTGAGATTTAATAGATAGAAGTCATCAATTTTAATATATTGTGATGTTTCAAGCCATTTGCTCGCATCTATCCATTTCTTCCTGCTTGGCCATTCATGATCATTTTCGCTTTCTGGAATTACAAATACAGCCATTTTATTAGACTGTGCATACATATAATATCCTCCAACACTAAAAACAATTAATATAAAAAACAAAAACCATCTGAAATTTAACTTCATAACAACTTCCACTCGGTTGGCTGGTATGGTTGTAAACCTTTCTTTAGTCCGGCAGGAGTATTACCTGTTCTTGGATATCGCCAAGATCCGTTAGGTGATATAGGCCCGCCTATTTTTTCATTTTTTGTTCTTTCTTTAAGATCGATATGTCTTCTGACATTCACATCATAGTCACTTGGAAGCTCTGGAGGTTTTGCATGTATATTACCTTTAGCTTTCTCTGCTTTATAGACATCCATCTCATATTGATATTTTTTTATAACATCCCCATAACTACTAGCCTTTTTAATTTCTTCCACAGTACCATAAATACCTACATAGCTGGATCTCATTTCGAGGGCATTTACCTTTACATCCCAACTGTCAGCCATTTTCTGTGCAGGGCTTAACTTCTGTCCTGCATCCTTATTATATAAATCACCAGCATCAACAGATATCCCTGCTCTACACGCATAAGTTGTGATTTCTGCATCATAATCAAAAATTGACTCATACACATTCTTAATATCATTAATAGAAAACTCTCCAGCTTCTACATCATTTCCTGCATAATGAAAAGACGCAATATTGATGATGCCATGGCAAAAAAACACCATCTCCTTGATAAGCCTATTTTTACTTTTTCTTTTTATCAAAAAATCAACAAACTCCTCTTTATTCTTTACATATACAATGCGGGCATGATGCCTTTCTGTATATTCATTTATTTTACCAATATCATACTCAGTATATCCTTGTTGAAAAACCACCATAATACGCTGTACAGAATAATTATCTTTACTGGCCGGAGGAAACTCACACAGTTGACGTATTCCACAATTAATAAATCGATATTGGTTGCCCTTACTCTCCGCCGTCAGGCCATATCCCCCCTGCCAGCGCCAGTCTCTTGGCGCCGTTCTTGCTCCAACCACTGTGATATAGTCATAACCGCTACAGTATGGCACCTCTTTTTCAGGATAGTCTGGCATGGTAACCAGTGATATTTTTCTTTCTTCAATTTCGCCCAGCGAGCCAAAACTCCCCCCACGCTTCCGGAATCCCTCCGATAATTTTCCGACAAGGGCGAAGAAAAGCTCTGGTTTTGATGTTTTAAACCGTTCCGTTTCACCCCTATCATTGGTTTTACCCCGTTGATTAGTCGTATTTTTAAAATGGACGGACCAAGGAACCCCCTTCAGAACGACAGCATCACCATTCACGGGCACAAGCTTAATTTGGTTAGTAAACTCTTGATTACACTGTCCTGCAGGCTCCCCCACTTCACCAGTGCAATTTGTCATTGAGGTAGGATCTAATGGTGAGTTGTCAGTCATTATAGTATATCCCTATTTTCGTTTTGTTTGTTTTCCTGGGTTGTTATTTTCAGTACTGCATCATGATAATGAAAACTGTTTATGGCGCCTTTACTCAGAAAAAGCCATTGTCGCGTAAGTTTCATCAGGTTCTCGATTTGAAAGGGTAATAAAATTTGAGGTAGTAGTAACAGAACCCGACAATCGTAAAACCGAAACAAACCCGTTTCCTTTGAAGGAAAGGATATCATAAGACAAGACGTTAAATGGGCTGCCAGCGGATATAATTCTTTCTCACTTACAATCCATGATACTGCTGGGTGTTTTTTTTCAAGCACGAAAATATTCGAAAGCTCATTCATTGATAACTGCTCAGCATCCATTAACCACGGGCCTGCAAACGCAATAGATCTGTCTTCAGGCAAAGTTAAAAGAGGCCGAACAATCTTGTTTTCTTCTATTGGTCCACCAAAAGCTCTTTCATACTGAATGCCATCCACCAGAGCATATATCTTCACGACATCTGATTTTTTCCTGCTCTCAGTTAGCGCCTGAAAAGCATAATGTTGATCCCGCATCTTAGTTGCCTCGCATAACAACGGGTGTACCATTCATCGCAGCATCCATCAGGCAGCTCAGGCATAACCCTTTATCCCTGAATGGAAGCGGCAACGTCTCTGCTCCCGTCGTCACCGATCGCTTAATCTTCCGCGTATACGTCGTGTCCGTACCGTATTCTATCTTTCCGCCCTCAATCTTCAGGTAGCTGCCGCCGCCAATTAAGGTCACTTTCTTCTTGCCTGCGAACAACATATCCGCTGCCGATATCAGGCTCAGCTTCTGTTCTGCGCTGATGTGCATCGCGCCGTTTTGCGCCTGTATCTGCACCGGGCCTTCGCTGACGTTCAGGCTCAATGAGCCGGTTCGGGCAAACAGACCAACGCTTTCCCCGGCCAGTATCGCGGTGCTGCCTAATGCCCCGCTGCTAAAATCCCCACCCGCGTTCAGCGCCACGTTCTGAGCGGCGGTCAGCTGCATATGCTCTCCGCTGCTGAAGGCCACGCCCTGCGGGCCGTAAACGTGGATCATCGCGTTCAGCGGTTTCAGCCGCTGGTCGAACATCGCAATCTGGCTGGCGATATCGGCCTCCAGCGCCTGCGCCTGTTCTGCGGCGGCGGCCAGCGCCTTCAGCTGCTGCTGACAGACTTCGATCTCCTTCAACGCCGTGTCCATATCCAGCACCTCACCCGCCGCTTTATGCTGTCCGTCGGCGGTGATGAACAGCCCTTTCGCCACGCGGATTACGCCGTATTCATCCGTTCTGAGCTCAAAACCGGCGCCCCGCCGTTTATTCTGCTTGTCAACGAGATGTCCCTGGCTGAGCTGCGTGCCGCCGAATGGCGTCGTCAGCGCGATATGCTCCTGACCGCGCTGGTCTTCCATCCGCAGTTCGTTATCCGCCGCCGTACGCAGCACGTTCTGACTGCGGTTGTCGCGGGTGACGATGTCCTGATGTTTCGAATCATGAAAGGCGTGGGCAATATACGGACGGTCGATATCGCCGTCGTCATACGCGATACCCACCTCCGTGCCGTCAATCAGCGGCATATGCCAGCCGTAGGTATCACCGGCATACGGCTTTGCCTGGCGTATCCACAGGTAGTTGTACCCCGCTTCAGCCTCTTCACGGCTGAAGTCCAGCTTCACCCGGTAACGGCCATGATTGTCGAGGTGCGCGTAGGTATCATTTTTCTCACGACTCTCAATACGCGCCGGCAGCGTGCCGTTCATCTTCGGACGCGGTTTTTCCGCTGGACGGAAGCAGAACCGTTCACTGTACGGCATGCCCCACACCGACACATGCAGCCGCGTGTCGCGGGCGGCGCGATACGTGACAAACGTGATGAGCATACCGTCTTTCAGGTCATTCAGCCTGCTGCCGTCCGCTTCCAGCACCCCACCCGGCGTCAGCTGTGCGGCGTTGCTGAACAGGTGCAGTCTGGCTGAGCTGTTCAGCTCGCGCTCATGGTGAAGGCGCGCATAAAACGCCCCGCTTTCGGTTTCCGGCTCTGACGTGCCGTCATCACCGGCGTCCAGGAAAGGCGCGGCATAGCGGTAGTGTTCTCCCGTGGTGGTGGCGCTGTTTCTGACGATAACGGTGGAATTCATCGGCGTGGTCGCCGTGCGATAGTTGTAATCGCGCGTGCGGACCAGCCCGGTCACCGTGTTGTGCCAGGTGCGCAGCCCCCATACGGACTCAGTGGCACCGTCATACAGCGCAGACGGCTCCTGGTAGGGCAGATGTTGACCAAACTGATAGAACTGCTGACTGTCGGCAAAGGTCACCGTATCCAGCCCGGTGACATCGTTCACCCCGCTGCAGAACCAGATCCCCACCTCGGAAAGAATGCGCTGGATAAACTGCAGGTCGCTTTCCCGCCACTGGGTAATGAGCTCACGCTGTGGGTAGGTACGTTCCAGGCGGAACGCAAAGTCTGAACCTTCCAGACCATGCCTGCGCAGCACCTCCTCCACCAGCTCCGGCACGGAAAGGTTCTGGTACACCGCACAGCGCCGGGTATAAGAGAGCAGCGCCAGGCGGGATGAGAGCGTCACGCTGTAGTGCGTCTGATCCGCGGTCGACCCCAGCCATGCAAACGCCGTAATCACGCCGTGAACTTCCCGCCCGCTGCTCATGCGCAGCGTAGCGTATTTCAACAGGACATCTTCTGCCGCCACATCGTCCTGCGGCGTGGTGAACTCGATGCGCCAGGCAGACGCCGTGCTCAGGGCTTCACGCCCGTAAAAATTCAGTACGTCCGGTTTTACCCGGCTGTCGTTGATCTCAAGCTGGTAACGAGCCTGTCCGTCGAACAGCGCCAGCCAGTTATCCATTGCCATTGTCGTCACTCCTTAACCGGGACCAGGGTCAGGAAGCCATTGCCCAGTTCGATGGTGCGCGGCTTATCCGGATCCAGCTCATCGCGACTCAGCACCAGCCGCCAGGCGTTATCTTTCATATCCGGGCGATTGAACAGCCCGATAACCGCTACATATTGCGCTTCTTCATCCATCGGCATATTGAGCATCATGCTGCCTTTGGGCATTACCAGCAAAGACTTGCTCGCCACCCTATCTTCTTTGAGCACGCTGTCGGCATTCCGCAGCAGCGCCTGGTAGTCGGCAGCATCCACCTTCTGACGATCCTTGAGCTGATAGATACGCACCATGGTCGCCAGCGGCGTCTGCGCTTCATCCGCATTGGCTGCCGAGCGCGGTTCAAAATCGAGGTGCAGCACCTTAATTTTTTTGTAGAAGATGGATTTGGTCATGCTGACCGCACCGTCGGAGACGGTCTGGCTCAGGCCGCAACCGGCCAGCAAACCGCAGAGCGCGAGCAGAGCAACCTGTCGCAGGGAAACAGATGTCATTCAGGGATTCCTTTCAGAATAAACAGCAGAATTAGTCGAAGCGGTAACCGCCGTCCTGTGCCGGACGCAGCGGCTCGCACTCCAGCCCTTCGTAGCACCCCAGGCTGACGGTCAAATGGCTGTACTTGGCGGGCCGGTCATTTTTCAGCCCCAGAATGCCGGTACGCCCAAGCTGGATGCGGCGTTTTTGCCCAAGACGCGGCTCCGGCAGTACGCTTACGGGAACTGTCAGACGCAGACGCACATCCGAGCGATAACCCAGATACACCCGCAGCAGCACCATCAGATCGGTGTGCAACTGGCCACCGGGGAGCCAGCCTTCAGTCTCGCTCGGATTGTTGGTCGCCAGCATCAACAGAATACGGCTACAGGCTTCTTTGCCGGTTTTACCGAGCGTGGCGCGCTGTGACAGGGCCACCCGGTTTTCTTTCCCCAGCCCACTGCGCTGCGCCACCTGTACTTTTACCGGATCCGGGCTGATGATGGTCGCGGTAGTGTCCGGGGCCAACAGGCTAACCAGCCGGCGAATACCTTCGGCATTGCGGGTCGGCAGGCGCATCGTACCGAGCAGCGCCAGAAAACGGGAAACCGGGGTTGCGATATTTTCAGCCGTACCGGGGATCCCCAGCCCCACCAGTCCCAGCAGACATTGTGACGTTTCATCCGTCCCTCCCGCTTCAAACGTCGCCGGGTAAGCGTATTTACGCCAGATACGGTAGTACTGCGTAGTGATTCGATGGCTGAAGATATCGAGAAAGGCCGCTGTCGCTTCAGAACCTTCCCGCCGCTGGGCGATATCGTCCAGATAAGCGGTCGGGAGCGGCGAATCCACACCGTACATTCCGAGGAACGTTGTGCGAACCGAGGGCGGCAGCTCAGGGTGGTCTTCGTCCGTTTCAACAGCGCGCAGCTCACTGGCAGGGAATCCCATCCCCGGCCACGGGCGAAAGCGCACCGGATCGTCAGCGGGTTTCTCACCGGTACCCAATAATGGTGCGCCGGCATTCTCCTGTTCAAGCAACTGGCAGAAGCGGTAAAAGTTAACCCGCCAGATATCCCTGCCAAGTAGTTCGGTCAGCCTGGCACGTGCAGGCTGTGATTCTCTTTCCATCGCAGTCGTTTCCCTGTCGGTTGCAGTACCAACGTGAGCTGATTAAAGAGGTGAACATCGGCATACAGCGCAAAGAAACGGTGCAGCATCTCACCAAACAGATTGACGTCGCCCTCACCCGCAAAATTATCCGCATTGAGCGTAATTTCAATGTCCACACCGCGCAGCATGTAGCCACGCTCAAAGCGACGCACCAGCGTGTGTTTCACCGCTACAATGGCTTCCAGACGGCGGCGGTTCATCTCATCATCGGTCCAGTCATACAGCGCCAGTGTGCCGCGCAGCACGTCCGGGTTATCCATCATGCTCAGGAAGCTCGAACCCAGATGACTCATGACCCGCCAGTGGAAGCGATCGTTCGCTGGCGGATAAAGCGGCAGGGTCGGTGCGGTGAGATTAATAACCTTTACCGCCGCCTTACCGGCCTTCACCACCCGATCGAGCAGCGTGCTTTCCAGCGCCTTGCGGGGCAGTTGCCCGTTGGTGCCGGTGATGCGCATGGAAAGTGATTCAGGCTTTTCAGAGAGCTGCTCCATCTCAAACGACCGCCCCCCGAGGATAAGCCAGGTGTCATACAGACCGGACGGACCACGCTTTACGCGGGTGTGGAAATAACGCTCTGGAGCATCGTGGCGCATCATGCCGCCGCGATGGCGGAAACTGGTGAACGGCACGTAAGGGTGTTTGCCATTTTTCACTGCGCCGTGAATGTTATCGACGCTGTATATTTCTGTATGACCATCCTGCACACGCAGCGGGCGCAGCAGGTACTCGTTTTCCAGCGGGTCGATGGTCAGCGGATCAGCCTCCATCGTGAAAAGGTTAATCACCGGCGAACAATGCAGCCGAAAGTTTTCTGTTTCAAACGGCATATCGGACGGCCAGCCGCCATCGAGCACGATGTCGGTTTCAAACCAGGTGGTATCCTGGTTAAGACCGGCCAACTCCAGCCCGCGCAGCTCAACAAACATAAACTTCTGGCGGAAGCTGAAATACTCCAGCAGCAGCTGATAGCCGCTGAATGCAGAATCGCCTTTCGGCCACAGACGCTCGTTATCTTCAAAGCCCATCGGCTTACACCAGCCGTCAAAGCGGATACGCTCAGTATGCGTCGCTGCATGACGGACATACATCGCCTGCACCCGACGGGTCAGCGCCAGATGCAGGGCTGATGCCACCGGGCTTTCAGCATCCAGATAAAGGGCGATTTTATCAATGCCGCTTTTCGCCCAGTCCACCTTGCTGCTGCATTCAAAACGCAGGCGAATGGCGGCGCGCCCGTCAGGCTCAGTTTGCAAACGGGCATCGGCCAGATGAACTGGCTGCAGGGTAAGGTCACGGGTCGTGCGGTACTGGCATACGGTCTTGTCCGGCCCCACCGGACGTGACAGTACCGAAAAGCCTTCCGGCAGAATCTCCGCCTGCTTCATCAGTTGCCATTCCGGGTCAAACGCCACGATGGAGAGTGACGGAATGGTGCGCATATAGTGTGGCCAGAGCAGGCTCACCAGCCCTTCAGTCAGCTCAGGCAGGTCATCATCAAGCTTTTCACGCAGACGCCCCATCAGGAAGGCAAAACCTTCGAACAGACGCTCGACGTACGGGTCGCGGGCGCCGGTTTTATCCAGATTGAGCATGGCTGCGCGATCGGGATGGGCGCGGGAAAATTCTTTGCCGGCTTCGCGCAGGTAGCGCATCTCTGCTTCGTAATAGCGCAGGGTTAAATCATCCATGCACGGTTTCCCCGAATGTCGTGGTAGTTAAAAAAGAGAAAATCAAACGCACGCAGAGCCAGCCGTGCTTTTGCCATCGCCATCTTATTTCCCCTCGGTGGATGCAAAGGTATTATTCACGGCGTCTGCGCTCACCGAGAAGATAGAATCCGGTAAGCGGAAGCCCTGCAGTTTCAGCAGCGCCAGCGGACCATCGCCCAGCTCGCTGCGCATAATAAATTTCAGCGGGTTACCATCCGGGGTGATCCACACCAGCTGAGTGCGGCTGCTGTCGAGCGGGGTAATCAGCGCCTTATCGAGCAGACGAATAAAGCCCCAATTCCCCTGATGGTGTTCATACAGGCGCATTTCCGTATTCACACTTCTCCAGCTAAGATCCACGCCGGGATAGTAGGTGTTTCCGGGCCAGGTAAAACTCTGCCAGCTTTCCATCTGGTTGAAGTAGTCCAGACTCTGGCCGTCCAGCGTCAGCTGCATGCGCGCAACATCCCGTGAAGGACGCGCCATCAGTTCAAAATGAACGCCCGCATCACCCTGTGCAAAGATAATGTCAGCGATATCCGCCAGTTGGTTGACAGCCGTAAGGAACGCCGGATTAACGGTCATGCCCTGACTTACAGAGGGATTGACCACCCAGCGACTACCTTCCTGGTGCAGGATCCCGCCAAGGTTGGTTTTGAGGAATGCCGCGATACGGCCGGAATCACCACGCAGGAACTGCGCCAGCAATGGCAGTGAGGCGTCGCTTCCCGTGGCCTTAAACGGATAACGCCCGGCAAACGCCGTGTTCCACTGGGCGACAATTGTACTCTGCCAGCGGGTGTTCAGGCTGCCTGCCGCCGGGGCCAACACCTGACGCCATGCCAGATCAAGCGGCTGTACAAACAGCGCCTGACCAAAACCGTTCCACTCCTGCCCAAGACTTGCCGCCGCCAGGCTGCCGTAATCGCGGGTATCCGTCAGATCGATGGCTTTGCCCTGGAACACCGTTTGCGCCAGCATCTGCGCCATCGCCTGCGGATCCGGCGCGCTGGTCACCTGCTGGAGTTTAAGGCGAACCTGCGTCACGCGCGCCAGCCAGGACTGGAAGCTGAGATTACCATTTGAGCCGGTGCCATCTTTCCCGGCCATCAGGCCATTGAGTGGCCCGAACACGCTATCCAGCGGCCCTTTTGGCCCCCGCGCTTGCTCGATAAACTGCTGCGCATTCTTTTTACGGCCCACCAGCTTCTTCGCTGAATCGACGATTGAATCCGCCAGCGCTGCGCCTTTGGCCCCGGTCTGTCCCTGCCAGGCCAGCGTGTTCATCAGCGCCACCAGCGGCGACTGGCGCACGTCCGCCAGCAGGTTGAGCTGGGCGATCGCTTCAGACAAGGAACCCGCCTCATGCCACTGAATACTGTTGGCCATATTCAGCCAGGCATTACCGAAGTCGCTAAAGTAACGCTCGGTCAGACGCTGCTTCAGCGCTTCCGGCGAGATATCGCTGCCAGCCTGATGGGTCTTATCCGTCAGCACCCAGTCGATTTCCGCACGGCGGGTTTTCGCCACCTCATCAATGGCGTTCTCGACCTGCTCCTCCCACGCCTGACGGGTGAACATGCCCGGCACCACTTCGGAAGTTGAGAACAGGGTTGACGCGTCGGTATCACCGGTCATGTCTGTCAGCGTTAAGTCCGGCCAGTTGCGGGCGATCCGCTGCAGCATCTCCTGGTATAAACCAGACTCCGCATTACGCTGTCCGATCTGCTTAAGCAAAATCTGACGCACGGTGCCGACCAGCTCTGCATCCGGCTTAATTTTCCACTCCGGATGTGCAGGCAGGTTCTGAGCATAGAACCCGAGCAGTTTGGGAGCCTGGGTCTGCCAGACGCTGGCTGGCACGCCGGCACGTGTCGGCCAGGCTTTCAGCATGTTGGCAGCAAGCCAGGAGGCATCTGCTTTATCCGGGCGCGCCAGCATCAGATAGCCTTTGAGCAGGCCATAGGCTCGCTGTGTCGCAGCACTACGGGCATCACTTCCCGGCGGCAATTGGACATAAGCGGTAAGCTGGTTATGCAGTTCATCCCTCAGCGCGTCGCGCATCAATGCCTGGTTGTTACGGGCATACAGCGGCCAGAGGACGTTCAGGGTGTCGCGATCCTGATTCAGACCAAACTTTGTGAACCACGGCGCACCATGGGCTTCTCTGTCCTGCAGACGAGCAATGGTCTGTTGCAGAACAAGCTGATTACGCAGGCGTTCAGCCAGCGGCTGTTTTGTATCAGCGGCTACGCGCGCCGTTGCCTGCGCCTGATAAATTTGTGCGCGGTTAACCACCAACGAAAGCAGCGTTCCCGCCCCCCACAGCAGCACGCATGCCAGCAACAGCAGGCGCAGAGCTCGCTGCCAGTGGAAACCGATTTTACGGGCGTGGACCTGAAGACAGTCTTCTTCCAGCGCCTGCCATGCAGGCGAACTCAGACGTGCATGCGGCAGCGTGGCAATCGCAGCCTGTGCAGGGCTGAACATCACCCCACGCAGGCGGTAAGGCGCCGGGCCGGTCATCAGGCCGGTCAGCAATGGCGTTAGCTGTTGTTTGAGACGGCCACGCAGTTGCTCGGATAACCGTAGCAGCCAGTCGTGACGGCTATTGCTCAGCAGCACCGGTATGCCCGCACGGCTTAGACGAGAAGAAAGCGTGGCCAGAGACTCAACGGCAGCGTCCGGTGCTGCCCCCGGTCCAAACAATGTACCTGTCGCCGGAACGCCTTCGCCTTCCTGGCTCCAGGCTTCCTCACGGATAAACCACAGCCAGACCGGGGCCTGCCAACCAAACAGCGAATCGGCTTTCTGGCGGCTGCGAACCAGCGTGTCCAGTGCAGCGGCATCCGGGAGCTGCGCACAGTCCATCACCTGTACAATACCGTCCACCGGGCGCTGAGGACGAACCGCATTCAGCACACCAACAAATTCCGGGTCAGGTGCGGCTTTTGCCAGTCCGGCATGAATAAGGATAATACCGTCGTTTTCCTGCCAGTGGTCATGCTTAAGCCCCGGCACCACTTTCTCGATGTGGTCATCGCTCCCCTGCACCAGCAGTAAGCGAACTTTGGCTTTCCAGCGACGGCCATAGCGCAGGCGGAGGTGGTCGATGAGCGGGCCGGAAGTAAAGCGCGTTGTATCCTCATCGGTGTGGGGAGCTAATTCCGGCTGGGAAGAATCCCCGACACCGCGACTTTCGTCCTCATTCTGATCGCCGCCTTTCTCCCCGGCGGTCACCGCCAGCATTTGTGCAAACCACCCGACGACCAGAATGACGATGGTCAGCGCCAGGCAGAAAATGATCACACCTGAATGGCTGAAAGGACCCACGCGCACCGTAGCGGCAGTCTCTTCCGGGTAAATCCAGAGAAAACAGCCGACTATGCCGGTAATACAGAGCGCCAGGAAAATAATGGATGCGAGTGCGGATGGTCTTTTCATAACGAACGGTAACAATCCCTGATTATTATTCTGGAGTGACAGCGCAGAGCTGTCGGTAATCTGGTGATGATTCGGTCACGACCAGTTGTGCTTCTTGGTCGGCAATACACTGACGGGCCGCGAGAATTAAAGCCTGCCAGGCTGCCGTCACGCCGGCGAAACCTGCCACGCTGTCGATATTGACGTAACGTTGCGCCGTCAACTCTGGCGCATAGTGGTCGCAGGCCGTGCTCAGCGTATCGCTGGAAGCAAGTTGACCACCGGTTATCCAGCCACGCAGTTGTGCGTCTTTCCCAAGACCGGCCCACAACATCGCGTGGCGCAGCGCATGGCGCATATCACCGGTGTGATTAATTTGCGGGCGATGAATTCGGGCTGATAGCAGCGGCGTGTCATTAAGGCGACAGTTAGTCATCAGCACCACTGCCAGAGCTTCCCCGGAGTCATCCGCAGGAACATCGTTCAGCTGTGCGCTGATCACCAGCAGCGCGGACGGTTTTGCATAGTGGTAATCAAGCCAGTAATCAATGATCCGCAGCCCTGAGAGATCACGGATGTGGATCACCGGCCGGGTAATCCCCGATAACCAGCTGAGGGAGATATCCGGCAAGTCTTCGGCCAAATCCAGCGCCAGGTAGCAGGTCATAGTTTCAGGTAACGTATCCAGCAACACGTTGATATGCTCCACCACTTCGTACTGGTATCCGTTCAACACGTCAGGCGCGCTTCCTTCTTCAGCTAATCGGGAGTGCCTGACGGGCTTTCCCGCTCCACGAGGCATCACGGGTTGCAGCACCGGCGTTTTAGCGAGTGCTGCGCTTTGCGTTGCCACATGCTGGCGCTCGAGGGCATTCACCAGATATTCACCGACAAACCAGGCAAAGCGCTGCCCGCGATTTTTATCATGGTCGTGACGGGCTTCGATCCTTCGGTTCGCCGCATCCTGCCCTACGCTTTGGTATTTGTAGCCCGCGCGGCGAGCCGAGAATATGACTCCCCAAAGCAGCAGCGGCAGCACAACGGCAAAAAGCCAGAACCCGGAGCCGGAACGCTCGCCCTCCCAGAACAGAAACGTCAGCCCCATCCCGACAGCCAGAACCACTACCCCGAAAATCAGCCAGCGCCTGGTCACCGGACGCGGCGGTTTGGCTCTCTTTTCCGGGATCCTTTCCAGAATGACGGGCATAGTTAACCCACCATAGCGTTAGGCAGAGAGCTTATAAGCGTGCAGCCACAGGCGCATTTGTGCCCATGAAACGCCACCGGGATCCCGTTATCGAGATAGTCCGGGTTACCTTCGGTGATGACAGTGGGGCCATGTCCTTGCTGCGGACAGGAAACTTTGTCGCCCTTGCGAGCTACGCCAATGCCACCGAAAATCATGGTGGAGGAACCTGACAGGACTGCGCCGCCGTGAGTGGTTTTATCGCCGATGCGGATGATTCCTTGCATGGTTATATCCTTTAGGTAAATCAGAAAAATGTTCAATGCTAATTACTTCTGGCAATAGTTCTATTCGGCACACTTCCTCCACGCGAGTGGAGGTTTCAGCCAGCTTCAGAGTAAACACGACCTGTTATTCGGCATGGCATATCTTTTCATGTCCGATGAGCAATTTTTCAATAGTATAAAGGCAAAAAACTCTACTTTACGCAGACAATGAATAAACTGGAGAGCGCAATGGTTATTTATCCTTAAAACAACCAGCTATTTAAAATCAAGAAAAATCACCACTTACAATCGGTGCCATCACTATTGTAAGCATTGGTATCATCTTGAAATCTAGTAATCTTATCGGCTATAGATTTATACTCAAATTGATAGAACCTGGCACCTTGTGACATTACTTTATAATAACCACTAATCTTACCATTTATAAAGTCAGTCCATTTAGTAGTTAACTATTCAGGAACTCCCTCTTCATTTTCTTCAGAAACCTCACTGACATAAACCAGTGGTATAGCTACTTTTGATTTCTGATACTTAACGTAACCCAAGCTAATGCCATCTTGATCGAACCGCACAAGTTTCACATTAGTTTTACCCGATGAAAAACATCCAATAGACTGTTCTCCTTTTGCAATGGCAGCAAAAGATGCAGTAGCCAAAGACAACCCTAAAAAATCATTTTATTACGCACAAACTGGCTCTTGACTGGTTTAATTCTCCTTCCCTCCCTAAAAAACACCAATACTCATAACATAAATAATTTTATCAACTTCAGATATAACCCAACCACACCAAATTTAACTTCGGATAAGTAAATCAGGAAAATATCAGCCATTTTCATTCAAATATTTTATGCGTTCATTTGTTTTATCCAACAAACATTTCTCATATATACTTGAGAATGCAGTTCCAGTTTTAGATTCATATGTTTCATAGTCACAATCAGCATCTCTAAGTTTTATCCATGCTTGTTGGGATCTTTTCAAATAAACATCTCTGGATTCATTTTGCCCATAAAACCCAGCGCCTTCTCTTTTGTATTCCCGCATTTTACTTTTATATATAGAAATTAACTCCGCATCAGCCTTTGAATATCTATCTTTTACTTTTAAATAATTATCATCCTCACCTATTGAGTATGCACTAACCGCGAAGGGAAACACCAAAACAGCGTATAGCATTACAATAATTTTTTTCATTACAGATATCCTCTCCAGTACCTCTCCCTGGACCTTGGCCTGCACATCGGCTGTCAGGTAAACACCACAGATAGCACGCACGGCACCAAACTCATCGCTACGCAGTTCAAACATTTTTCACATTAAGCATCAACAGGTGAGAGGTTTTATAGCCATCCTTGAATTCTGCCTTCAATTAACTAACGAATAACACGGGTGTTTTTCCAACCATTGGGATCCCAAATGAATAATTTACTGTGAACCAAGACTTTCCCGATCGGGGATTTTTTCAGGAAAATTTGCGGTGATGGCATATCACACTCAGTATCCAGATTATCATTACTGGACCAGCTGAGCGCTAATTTCTTACCTTCATGTGAAACAATATATTTACCATCACAGGTAAACGGGGCATGCCATGATGACACAGTAACAACTGCATTTTCGTCATCCTTAATTGTAATATTCCAGGTAATGCTTGCTATCTGCCCATCGATCATCTCCTCGCCTTGTTGAGTGTATGAATAAGTTCCAACAGGAATATCACTCGCTGACGTAAAAAAAGCAACACAGCTTAAAATAATAGTAATGCACACACCATATCCAAATTTACCCTTCACTTATACACCTCTTCAGAACAATTAGTCTCAACCGCATAACCAAGAGAATAGTAGATATGGACACCACCATATTTTGACATAACGTGCACTCCCTCAGAACTTGTACAATATGACACAACCTCTTTGATTTTATTGTTTTTTATTACAAGGCCACGGTGATCATTAAAATTAACATCTCTAACTTCAATGCTGTCGCCATGAAATATAAAGGCCACACTAATTCCCGTCTTAAATTTATGACTTTCAGGAGTACGAAGGGAATATGTATATATTTTTTCCCTGTCGCAACATCTTCTACAGAATCATTAGGCATAATACTTGAAAAGTCACTTCCTCGATAAACGGCGCAAGTTTCTTTTTCAGTGAAACAAATTAATACATTATCCTCGTACAAAGTACCTTTAGTTGTTGAAATCTGCATTTCTGAATTTTCTGAAGACACAATAGCTATGGATAATGGTGTGATGATTCCATCGGCATAAGCCATATAAGGAAAAAATAACCATAAGAAAAGTATCTTTATACATTTGTACATATATCACCATGATTAGTGGCCATCATCAGACCAATGTGGAGGATCCGAAAGCAACTTAAGAACACCATATGATGCCCCGACCTCATGTAATACAGATTGAGATTTCACTAATACATCCACACCAGCAGCATTTTTCACCGATTTATTTATAATTCCAGTGATTGTCATGTCGATTGCACGTCTCTGAGTGTGCCGTGAGGTTAACACTGGTCCATAGACTATGTGATAAGCATTTACCATATCTCGGGCAGCAGCAACTGCATCAGCGCGATTCCCCCTATGAGACCAATCTATATTCACCCCTTCTTTAGCAGGTACAGCAGATGGATTCATACCTTCCTTGACTATTTTCCACGAGTAATGCATCAGATAAACCCGTTCTACAGGTCTGTATCGACATGCTGCCCTGCGGTTATCATGGTGTTTTTTGCGCTGGCCAGCTGCAGGTGCTCCCCGGAGGTAAGGGCAATGCCCTGAGGGGCAGAAGCCAGTACTACGGCGGACTGCAAATCTTTCAGGCGGTTCCGCAGGAGGTTGTTCTGCGCACTTCCTTCATGAGACTGGAGGTTTCAGCCTGTTTCAGAGTAAACGCGACCTGTTATTCTGTATCCTTCTTTAAATACCGGTATCCGAACTTTAAAAAACTTTCACCACTGGGCCACCTTTGCTGAAAAGTTCAACATTCTCATCCATGACATGTCATCCAGCCATTTTCCCGAGTAATTCTTTACCTCATAATTTAAGCTTTGATGCATAAACCTATACTTAAATATTAATATGGGAGAGCCTTCATCTCTTCAATTCTTTGTGCATCGATTCTTGCCATGCATTTATTCACTAACGAAGCATTTGCTGAAGAACCAGGTTCGGCAAAAAGTGCTTCCATCGAGCATTGTGCGTCTCTATATTTTAACCAATTATGCTGAGCAGACCGAAGTTTTTCTGAATATGTTTTTTCCATTACTTTATCTGTGGAGTAAGTATCAGAAACCCTGCCTTTCAATGCTCTGTATTCATCATTTAAATTTTTCTCTGCCTCATTTTTCATTTGTACATAACATGAATCAACCCCATCAGTCGATTTAATTGATGAGCACTCATCATTAGCAAAAGACACAGATGATATAAAACTAAAAAAACAAAAAACAACTATTTTATTTAAAACCACAATAATTTCCCTATTAAGTATTTTTCCCTATGACGACCATCTTCACAACTTGATATTACAGAATTACTCTCAATGTATGAAATCATTTCCTGCCGACTATTGTTCATACCTGAACGCATAGGCCTTTCCCCACTAAAACCTTGATACACAAAGTCAACCAAAACATCTTTTACTTTCTGTTCTAAACTATCCCATGGTAAAACATTGGAAACACCAACTATTTTCTTGGCATAATTAGCCTTTGCTCTAGCAACGTATAAGGGATATATCAGTTCAAATATCATGGTGTTTTTTGCGCTGATCAGGTGCAGGTGCTCCCCGGATGTAAGGGCAATGCCCTGAGGGGCAGAAGCCAGCACTACGGCGGACTGCAAATCTTTCAGGCGGTTCCGCAGGAGCGTTGTTCTAACACTTCCTCCATGCGACTGTATATTTCAGCCTATTTCAGAGCAAACTCAACCTGTTATTCGGCATCCTTTTTTACATACTTCCCATTTACAAAAACATACTCAATTTCGATTTCTGAATTTGTACTATTGCAATTTAATAATATTGAAGAATTACTAAACTTTTCCATGTTTTGATAAATTGGTGTCATGTGGAATCCAAAATCACAACGTTTATCTTGAATATTTATAATCTGAACTACATGACCATTCTCTTTGCTTATAACTTTTATTTTATTGATCACTACCCCATCTTTATCTTTCTCATAAACCCCAATGAAACTATGCTTGTCTGTCTGCCCCCAAAATGGTACATCTAGCTCACCATTTTTACTCGTTATATTAGATTCATTCATGGAGGAAAATTTAGAGAGTACAATATCTAATTTGACATTTTTATTTTTCCACTCACCTTTCAAAACCTGACCATGTTTTGTTATTCTAAAAGGACATTCTGTAGCGTTGTATTTATCACCAGACACGATATACTTTTCAAAATCTTCCTTGCTAAATATCTCACACAATACAATATCACCATCCTTTTCCTTTCCAAACAACACTATCGGTGAATTATGATGATCGTAATAATAACTGCCTTCAATATTAACGTCACTACCAAATGCATATGATTGAATAGATAAATGTACTGGGTATTTCCCGATAGTCCCTGTATAGTTATCTACTACATACCAACTTTCCCTCGCTTCACTGTAGCCACACCCCACACCCCAAGAAAAAATAAATAAAACCATGAGATCACTTAAACTCATCTTACTTATCCTTTGCTTCTTCATTAAAAACCCTCCACAAACATTTTTTTATTCATTATATTTTCAAAATGCTTGCGTCTTTTTTCATAACTATCTGTATGTAGATTTACCTTAGCCGTTATCTTATCTACAATCGCGCCAGCACTACCGACATCTGCTATTGCATACAAGTTTTCACGAAGCCAAAAATATACAGCAGCTCGAACACAGTAAACAGGCCTCTCTAGCAAATAAGGTTTTTCAATAAAATCAACACCATCACCCCATTGTTTTTTATAATAACTAGAAAAACCTTTATAGTTTACTTTACCTGTCAGATGTACTCCGCCTCTCCCACGATACTTACTACCATCACCGGATGCCACATTCCCATTCCCGAGCCGGTTTGCATATACACGATTAGCAATTGCAGTTTCATCAGCGCGGGTTGTTATCTTGTCTCCGGTTTTCTTATAGGAATATTTCCTTGCTTCATCCGGGTGTTTTCTAAAGTATTTGAAATTCACTTTCAAGCCCTCTTCGCTATAGTTTAGCCCTTCTATAGGACTGGCAGTCCCTCCCATTTCCTCTCTCACTTGAGCAAAGAAATGATTAACACGTTGAAGAGTATCTAGTTTGTAATTTTCCACATTATTATTTATTTCATCAGCGAATTGTTGCAAAAATTCTTTTTTAGCTGGAGAACGTAACCCTTCAAATACTTTGTACAGCATATCAACTGTAATGCGGATCTGGCTTGTTACCCCGATAGCATCCAAAAACACCACCGGATGCATATGCCATACCGCCTGACCCGAACTAAACGGCTCCACCTGGCTCATCCACTCCATATCGTCCAGCCACTTCTTCACAAAGCCGATGCGCAAGGTATCGTAGTTCTGGAAAAACGCCGTCCATTTTTGATGGCTGCTGCCGCCAAACCACTCGCTTTGATGCTTTACAATCATCCGGGCAACGATGTCGCGAACACCCATTTCCGGATGCTGCAGCGCGGCAAACAGCTCTCTCTCCGACAGTTGCCCGTCCTTGTCGGTATCCATCTTCTCGAGCATCCCTTTATAAAAGGACGACATCTGCTGCTCCCGGATACCGCGTTCGGGCCTCACCTGCTCGGCAAGCCGCCCGAGCCCGGACTTCATCCAGCCCTCTTGCAGCGAGGCCGACATATCAGGCGTGGTTTCTTCCGCCAGCGCCGTGAACCCCAGTTCCTTCAGGTTGTACTGATCGATCAGATCCACGTCATCCTGGCTCAGCCAGTAGCTCTGCCCGACCTGATACCAGCTCTTGCCGCCGCTCTTCTTCGGGTTGCATTTATCCACCGGCAGGATGATATGCCTATCCTTTTCGACCGGATTGCCCGTATTGCTAAACGTGCTGCCGGAGAGCGTGTAAAGTTTCGCAGTCGGATGGACACGAATGTATTTGCGTCCCGCCGTCACCTTTCCCGGATTATCAAGAAACGCCGGCATGCGGCTGTCGGCACTGAGCACCTCGATATGGGCATACGTGCTGCGGCTGGTTTTTGCCTTGCCCATCGGGGCGATGTCTTCACCCAGAAAACCGATGGCATCACCCGCGCTGATTTTCAGCGCTGTCGCGGGTTTCGTCACGGCATCAAAGATGCCCTGTTCAACCGCTTTCTGCATCCAGAACGGCAGGTGCGCATACTGCTCACCCTCCTCCGTCATATATCCCGGCAGCAGAGTGACCCAGAACTTTTCCTCTGTCAGCTTGCCGTTCTTGTCAAACGCCTGTGCCAACCCAAACGGCTGTAGCTCGGTCGTGCCCGGACGCGTCTTCGGCGAAACAGGCTTATTCAGGAACTCTGTCTCTTCCAGGATAAGGAGCCGCGCTCCCTTTGGGAGCCGTCCTATAGCCTTAGGCGCATGGGGGGTATCCCCTGATTGTCGGCTGCTTTCGTACTTGCCAACTTCCCTTTTAGTCACCTCTTTTTGGGCAACCATGCATTTGCGTTTCTCAAACGCAGACAGCGGCGCCAGCCCCATATAGAGCGAATAAAAATCCAGCTGCGTTTGCTCCTTGCTCTTATCCGGCAGGCAGGTTGACTTCACCAGCACAAACGTCGTCGTATATTGCACGGGCTGATCGAGATAGGTGCTCCTCTGGTAATCCTTGTTCAGACGCCAGGCCACCACCTCACCGTCCGCCATGCACTGCAGCGGAACCGCTGTCTCCGCCATGTTCGGTTTAAGGACAGAACCCGGGGCTGATATCTCCGAGATATGGATCCCGCCATGCCACATGTTATTGGTGCCCGCCAGCCAGGAGCCATGGGGTTCCTGGCCGATCAGAGCCATCATTTCATCCAGCGTGGCGTAGTTCTCTCCGTTTTTCTTACGGGAAGGGAAACAGGTTTTCATTCATGCATTCCTTAGCGTGACATCACACCATTTGATTCAGTCGGCACAAGTTCAAGCGTGGTTTTATCGAAAACGGGCGGCTCGCACTGCATATTGGCTCCCGCCATCGGCACCTGATAGCGCGCCGCTTTGGTAATAAAATCCCCGTTCGTCCCGTGTTCAATCCCGCTTTCACTCAGCTTCAGATACGAACCGCCGCCGTTCAGCGTCAGGGTTTTCGGGGTGCTGATGGTGATTTCATCTTTGCTGCTGGTGACGGTGAACTGCTGGTCGGCACTCATCTCAAGCCGGCTGTGCTGGGCGCGAACTTCTACGCTGCCCTGGTTGGCGATGACCTTCGCCCCGGCTTTATGGGCAAACAGCCCCAGAGACTGCTCCGCGCTGACCGTGACATTCTTCATTGCCCCG
The DNA here is from genome assembly GCF_016026735.1 of Serratia rubidaea. NCBI lineage: Bacteria > Pseudomonadati > Pseudomonadota > Gammaproteobacteria > Enterobacterales > Yersiniaceae > Serratia > Serratia rubidaea. Next base: position 3,309,406 of record NZ_CP065640.1, on the reverse strand, counting down.
ATATCAACATGCTGCCCTGCGGTTATCATGGTGTTTTTTGCGCTGGTCAGCTGCAGGTGTTCCCCAGAGGTAAGGGCAATGCCCTGAGGGGCAGAAGCCAGCACTACGGCGGACTGCAAATCTTTCAGGCGGTTCCGCAGGAGGTTGTTCTGCGCCTGAATATCACTGGTCAGGGCTTTCGCCTGTTCGGCAGCCCCGTTCAGTGCCTGCATCTCGCTGTTGGCCTGGGTTATCCGGCTGACAGCCGGGTTCATCTCCAGTACCTCTCCCTGGCCTTTAGCCTGCGCATCGGCTGTCAGGTAAACACCGCGGGCAGCGCGCACGGCGCCAAACTCATCGCTGCGCAGTTCAAAACCCGTACCGCGCTTTTCACGTTGCGCATCAACCAGATGGCCGAGATTGAGCTGGGTCTTGCCAAACTCCGTCGCGAGCTTGATGTGCTCTTCCTGGCGCTTATCCTCCATACGGAGTTTATTGTTCGCCGGGGTTCGCAGGACGTTGCGCGTATGGTTATCGTCAGTGACGTGGTCCGGGTGTTCTGAATCGTGCTGGGCATGGGCGATATACGGACGGTCAGGATCCCCCGCATCAAACATCACCGAGACTTCGGTACCGTCGAGCAGCGGCGCATGAAAGCCGTAATTGTCTCCAGCATACGGCTTCGCTAGACGCAGCCACAAATAGGCGTAGCCCTGCTCGCTGTCGCTGCGGTCGAAGTCCAGCCTCGTGCGGTAGCGGCCCTGATTGTCCAGCCAGGCATAGGTATCACCTTTCTCAGTGCTTTCCACGCGTGCAGGTAAGGTACCGGCAATCACCGGGCGATGATGTAACGGCGGACGATAGCACACGGCTTCACTGTAAGGGATCCCGGTAAAGGTCATCTTAAAGCTTTGCTTACGCGAACCACTGCTCTGCACACCGGTGATAACGATGCCGTTTTTCAGGCTGGCAGGAAGCGAGCCCTGCGGTTCAAGCACCTCCCCCGGTGACAGCACGGGGCTGGTTGTTTTCCCCGTGACCGCCTGCTGCGCATTCAGAATGCGTTCATGGCGCAGGCGGGCATAGTACGCCCCGCTCTCCGGAGTTGCGGCATCGCCTCCGCTCAGGAAAGGTTCTGCGTAGTGATACACCTCGCCCGTCGTGATGCCATCCGTGGTGCTGACAGACGCGGAGCTGTCCTGCGGCTTCAGCGCCTCGCGGTAGTTGTAATCGCGGTTGGCGACACGTTCTGACACCACCTGATGACCGTTTTTTATATCCCAGACGCTGAGCTGCCCGTTATCGCTGGTGCGTGACGGCGGGATCAACGGCAGAACCACGCCAAACTGATAGTGCTCCAGGCTGTCCTGGAAAATCACCACATCCTTTTCGAGACGTCCATCCATTTCAAAGCGCCAGAAGATACCCACTTCGGCAAGCAGGCGCTGCACAAATTCGAGGTCAGTCTCACGCCACTGGGTGAGCAGTTCACGTACCGGATAACTCTGCGACAGACGGAATTCAAAATCATCGCCTGCCAGCCCGTGGGAGCGCAGGATCTGCTCCACCACTTCCACAACGGACTGATTGAGGTAAATCTCACTGCGCTTTGTGTGTTGCATCAGCGCGATGCGCGGCACAATCGTCAGCGAGTACCGGGTTTCATCGGCAGAAGTAGAGAGGCGCTGAAATGTCTGAACCACGCCATAAACGGTACGCACAGGTGTGGCGGGCATACCGTTATACAGCGGAACCTGGAACGTGAACGATGCCGGTTTGAGCAGCATGTCGTCGCTGGAAATATCACTTTCGGAACAGGTTACTTTGACGGTGTAGTGCCACGGTGCACTGAGCTTTTCTTCCGATCTGAAACTGAAGACATCCAGAAAGTGCGGGCACTCGTGAACGTCCAGCTTATAGCGGGACATTCCCAGAAGTTGGTTGATTTTTTCCTTTGCCAAGGCAATCACAGAATCACTCATACTTTAATCCTCTCTCCCGCACTTTCTCATTTATCACTCACTCTCTGGAGAAATAAAAAACTTGATAGTTAGTTATCATTACCAGTTAAATAGGTGATCCTTTCATTAGTCATTTTTGTCTGACACTGATAAATATCAACCCACCGCTGTACATTATCTTTCTCTGACTCGCCATCTGGAAGCTTTCCACATTTAGCCACTTTATTATTAACCCAGACCACTTGCTCTTTTTTCAGTGAATTCCGTGCTGAGTCGGGTAATTCCTTCCATACAGCATTCAACTCACGATCGGCGTTTACATAAGCAGAGCGTGCTGAACTCAGCGCATTCTGCGAGAGAGCACTAATAATCTGTTCTTTGTTTACAGCGAGCACGCTCATATTGAATAAAGCAGCAGAAGCATCAGTTCTGCTGAAGTTGCTAAAAATAACATCCTTATTATTATCAGCAAGTTTTGCACTATAGGCAACGCCATTCCAAATTACGCCATTATTATTTATCTTTCCATATCCGCCAGTGATATAATGTAAGTAATTAGGGATTTTATTTACCACATCCAGCGTGTCTTTCGGGATTTTCATTGAAATAGTTGCACTGCAATTTAGATCATGACTACCTTTACCAGATGTTGATACATTTGCAATTGTCACTTCCATGCTGTCCAGCATACTCTGATAAACTGAAACAGGCTTATCATAATAAAAATTTGATTTTGTAAGATAGTCACTTTGCAACATACCCGAAGCATCGTTTTTTATATAATCAGTAAGCGCTTTAACAGTATCATTCCTGCCACATTTGAAATCGTTAGAATCAAATAACCCGGCATTTACCGAACCAGAAAACACAACAACTGACGTTAATAAAACCATTTTTTTGAACATTTTTTAATTTCCCTTTTTAAACACACATTTTTAATGTGTAGACTCTTTATTTCTTATCTGTCCCCAAACATCAGCGCAATCCCTTCTTCACTCCATCCCAGGGTAAGTGGCTGTAAGCAGGTCGACCGTATTGAAGGATTAAGGCGGCGTAACAGGACAGCTGAATTTTCCATAATTCTCTCTTGATTAATCGGTTCTCCCGGGCACGCTACCGCCCATCACTGTGTACCAAAGCGCATCAGGTCAGATTGCCGGATTGTGATCTCTTTGCTGAACACCCGGATGCCGGATGCTCAGGAAAAAAAGCGGACAGGGGACCTGTCCGCACAGGTTGTTAGCCTCAATCATTCGTGTCGCAGCCAACGTATCTGCGGCGCGAAGTATGACGGGGCATTACGCAGTAGCGCGTTCGTTCCAAGAGTCGGAATGAATGATGTTGCCGTCTTTGTAGGTCCAGGTGATTTTTTCGTAACGCAGCTCGATCTGCTCGAGGTGGTTATGCTTTTCAAACGACGGATCCTTGATGTCGTGCATCAGCGGATTCACTTTCACCACCTTCACGTTCTCCAGTTTGGTGTTGAAGTACTCCACTTCCTGACCGGCATCGTTAATGCGGTACCATTTGAACTCCGCCGACTTCAGGGTCTGGCCGGTGGTGACCGCCTTGTACAGGTACGGGCTGGAGGCATCGATCTCCTTGGTAAACAGGAACGGCGTATGGATACGGGTGCCGGTCAACTTGCCGGTGTTGTTATCGGTCGGGATGTACAGGTTATGTTCCTGCGCCACCACTTCGATGCTGCCGTCGCGATCCTGAACGTCCACCGACCCTTTGATGTCCGCGCCGCCGTCGTCTTTCAGCCAAAGATAAACAGGAATTGCCATTTCATTTTCTCCACTCGTTGTTATCAACGCCGTCACCTTCCAATGATGACGGCGGGGTTGCGTCCGGCAGCCGGCAGGCGTCCGCCTGCGGTACCAGACTGATTTCGACGCGTCGGTTAAGCGCACGGCCTTCCGACGTATCGTTGTCGGCGACAGGGCGGCTTGCGCCGTAGCCCTGCACCGCAAAACAGCTTTCCGGCACGTCGCCGGTATCGCGCATCCAGTTGCGTACCGCCTCGGCGCGCTGCAGCGACAGCCGCTGATTCAGCTGCGCCTTGCCGGTGTTGTCGGTATGGCCGCTGACCACAATCAGCCAGCCCGGTTTGGCCTTGATGCCCACCAGCGAATTGACCAGCATTTTGGTCGAGCCGGCTTTCAGCTCCGCCTTGCCGGAGTCAAACAGCGACATGCTGTCGAGGCGGACAATTTTCGGCGCCGGCGCCTGCGGTTTGACTTCTGGCGGCGGTGGCGGCGGCGGTGGAATATAAGTATCAATCGCCTGCTGTACGCTCAGCCACAACCGCTCGCCCGGATAAAGCCCCAGGCCGTAACGCTGCGGCTCGCCCTGGCGCTGCCAGCGTTCCAACAGCAAGGCATCCTGTTGCAGGGCATGCAGGGACTGCGCTTTCGGCGCGTAGAGCGTCATCGGAATGGCGTACCAACGCTGCAGATCGGAGGCAATCCGCCCGATAAGAGACTGGTTGTGCAGTACGGACAAGCCCAGCGCGCTGATGATGCAAAGCAATAGGGAGATCACCACCCAACGCCCGGTTTTTCCGCCCTGAAGCGGCATGGCATAAGGAGCAAGCACCGGCAGTACCGGGTCGGCAAAATGCCACTGCGCCGGATACGTTGCGGTCGCTGTCGGAGGTAACAATGTCGAATGGCGGAACAGCCACTGCGGCCAGACGGCTTCCGTCTGAGTTCGAACTGCGCCGCTACGAACAACCACCGCAAACGGCGAGACGGCCGGATACAGACGGTCTGCTTTCTTCAGTTCCTCCATCACCACCTGCTGCAGCAGGTTCATTGCATGGGACAGATATGGTAAACGCGTTACGTTTTCAGGCAGGGCACGCCACTCCTCCAGCGTCAGCGCAGGCTCATCCGTCGGGCAGACCAACGGCGTTTTGCCCCGAATCATAATCCACGGCGTTTCCGGCCCGGAAAACTCTCCAGCCAGCACGACAGGAGGCAAATAGCCGGAAAGATTCTTCATCTGCTTCACCTGTTGGCGCAGCACCTTCAGAGAAGCACGCAACAGCCCTTCATCTTCGTGCAAGTCCGGCAGACAGCGGAACATGACGACCAGTTGTCCGGCCATGCGAGGTTCACGCACCAGCAAGCGGTCAGCAAATTTGCTTAACCGATCCGTTGACCCCACTTTCAGATAGCAGCCCTGCGCCGTGGTGCGACATCCACCATCCGCAAACAGGCGATCGTTGATATCGCCGCATACCAGTAAAACTGGGCCGGTAAAACCAGCTGGCGGGTAACCATCCTCATCAACATGCTGGCCAACAGGCTGCTGACGGCGATAGCGGCGATGCATCAGCAGCAGCGCCACCATGAAGCCAGCCAACGTCAGCACGCTTTTAACCAGCACGGAGACATTCAGAAATCCCCACATAACCCAGAGCGCAGCCGCCAGACAAATCAGCACCGGTAATGCAGCCCATATCAGCGCAGACTTTCGCATCAGCGCAGCTCCGGTAATTGCTGGTGCAGAAGGTGTTGCAACCACAGGTGGCCACCTGTCCAAACCAGCGCCGTGAACACCACGGCCATAACGATCCAGAACCACACTGAACGCAGAATGTTGTAGCGCCGCTTACCTGTTTTCTGTACAACCAGATCGCTCCCCGTCTCCAGTCGTGGGACACGCTCGTTCAGGGCGGCAATTACTTCGTCTCGCTGCGATTGTCCGACGCCGGAGAGGCTAAACTGCCCCTGAAATCCCAATGCAAGAACACGCTGGTAGCAGGTCAGCACCGCAGGAACCGGAGACGGCTGACGCAGCACTTCCGCGATGCGGTCATACAATGCACCACCTGCACGCAGCGAGCCAAAGTAACGGGCCTGCAGCGGTGCGGCACGCCAGGCTTTGATGCCTTCGTCCATGTCGGTTTTCTGTAGAGCCTCAGATTCAGAGTCCGGCGAATTCACGTATTCATCTGCAGACACGGGCTTACGGTTCATCACCGCTTCATCCAGCAGAGCACACTGCGCATAAGAAATATGTGTGATGCTCTCACTGTCATAACCGGCTCGTTCCAGCGCTTCACGCACGCTTTCCACCTGTGCACAGCAATTTTTATACAGCGCCTGCCCGTTCGGCGCCTTGGCGCCGTGACGCAGCTGCGCCACGGTAAGCCAGGTATCCGCCATCAGGCTGTCAATATCGATATCCTTTCTCATGAGCGCAGTACCGCAAACAGTTCAAGTTCAAGCTCGCCCAACAATGACGGCACGTAGAACAGGCATACCCCCTGCTCCAGCATGTCATGCGCTGCACGGCTCTCCATATCCAGCACGAAGTACTGATTTTCCAGACGCACCGGCAATGCCGCAGGGACACGGCTGAGAGGGATTAGTCCAATGCCTTCCATTGCTACGCCGGAAATCTGACCTACATCATCCGGAGTTCCGGCCAGGGCCATATCGGCAAACTTCTCAGCCACTTGCCAGGCCGGCAGATTTGAACGGACAGACAGGTAGAAATCGGCTTCTTCACGCAGACGAATATCGTGCAATACCGCTTTCCAGGTCTGCTCGTCCTGGCGAGTCATCTCCACGGCAATAACGCGGGACGGCAGGCTGGCTTCAAGCAGCTCACTAATAAGCTCAAATAGCGGCGGGAAGGTGTTTTCCGGGGCCTGATGGTCATAGCCCGGAATAGCGTCCAGATCGCGATCCAGTGAAAACGTCAGCATACTGCCTGCCAGCCGTGCCAGCTCCGCCCATACCTGCTCAGGATGACGGGCCGGGAAACGTTCAAACTCGGTTAGCACACGAGCATGAGTATTCAGCGCGTTCAGCAACCAGAACAACGAGACGTCGGCAACCGCGAAGTCCGCCATGCGGTCATTACTTTCGCGACGCATCGCCATCAGGCGCTGACGACGAGAACGCAACTGACGATTTAGCAGCACCAGACGTTCGTGCAACAGGCCGCTTGCCGAAAATAGCGCCATGGGCGGGATAAAGTCCGGATCCTGACGCCAGCCTGCGTTTCCGTCCGGTAGCAAACGGGCTACCGCACAGGTCTGCCAGGCATCGTTGCTCTCAGTGTCAAAACGGAAAGCAAGATTAAACCTAGCCACCGCCATCGATTCTTCTTCCTTGCCAAACGCATCCGGAACCACCGCCCACTCTTCACGATAACGCAGCGGGCGCTCGGCCCGCACGGTATCGGTCTGAACGTTAACGATGCCCGGCTGCATCACCGGCAGAGCCAGAAAGACCGTCAGCCGCTCAGTGCTTCCCCTGACGGGGGACGGGATTTCACGCGGCTCAGGCGGCAAATCGCTGTTCTGCGTGTCAACCAGCGTACCGTCGGGCAGCCACAGACGCAGAAACTGTGCCTGAATGCGCCCCGACGCCAGATGTTGATTATCCAGTTCAACACGCTCAACTCCCCACGGGAAAGGTGAGTTGAGGGAAGAGACTCCCGCCCTGGAAAATGCTTCCCATTCAGACTGCTGCTGGAACTGCTGTGGGGCCAGCACGGCCCCGTCAGTCCACAACGGACGATAGATTTTCATCCCCGATAACCCGCCTTATGCTTTCGCCTTCGGCATCTGGGATACCAGCGACAGGTTGACGTCCATCCCTTCCACCTGGAAGTGCGGCACCGCATACAGCTTCACGCGGAAGAAGCCCGGGTTGTCTTCGATATCTTCCACCGCCACCCTGGCGTCGCGCAGCGGGTGCGAGGCCTGCAGCTCGTCGCCCGGGTCGGTCATTTCGGTCACCAGGCTGCGTACCCAGGTGTTCAGCTCCAGCTCCAGCAGGCGGCGATCCTTGGTGGTGCCGATGTTTTCGCGCTGGATCAGCTTCAGGTAGTGCGCGATGCGCGACAGCAGGAAGATATACGGCAGACGTGCGTTGATGCGGCTGTTGGCGGTAGCGTCCGCGGTGTCGTACAGCGCCGGCTTCTGGGCGGAGTTGGCGGAGAAGAAGCACGCATAGTCGCGGTTTTTGTAGTACGACAGCGGGATAAAGCCCAGGTTGGCGAACTCAAACTCACGGGTTTCCGGGATCATCACTTCCGACGGGATTTTCACCTGGTTGCCGGTGCCGAGATCGTAGAGATGGATCGGCAGGTCCTGCACCGCGCCGCCCGCCTGCGGGCCGCGGATCTGCACGCACCAGCCGTTGTTGATAAAGCTGCGCACCATATTGGCGGCGAACGCGAAGGAGGCGTTGGTCCACAGGTATTTATCGTGGTCCGGGCCTTTGACCTCTTCCACATAGTTAAAGCTGCGCACCGGCACGGTGTCCGGGCCATACGGCAGGCGGCCCAGCACGCGCGGCATCACCAGGCCGATATAGCGGGCGTCATCGGTTTCGCGGAAGGCTTTCCATTTGAGGTATTCGGCGCGGTCAAAGTAGTTGCCGATATCCTTAATGGCGGCGACGTCTTCCATGTTGTCTTTCAGGAAAAACTTCGGCCCGGCGGAGCCGATAAACGGCATGTGCGCCGCGGCGGACACCTTGGAAATATTGCGCAGCAGCGCGATATCCTGCGCGGAGGCGTCGAACTCATAGGCGGAGATCAGCGCGCCGATCGGCTCGCCGCCCGGGGTGTCGTATTCGGCAACGTAGGTCTGCAGGTAGAGGCCGCTTTGCACGATTTCCGGCGCGTCTTCAAAATCCTGCCGCAGGTCGTCCTTCGACAGATCCAGCAGCTCGATTTTGACGTTCTGACGGAAATCAGTTTTGTCCACCAGCGACTTCATGCCGCGCCACAGGGATTCAACGCGCTGGAAGTCCTCGTGGTGCATCACCGCGTCCAGCTGGCGGCTGATCTGGTGGTCCAGTTCGGCAATGTGGTGATCCAGCAGGGTCTTGTCGAGTTTTTCCACCTTGTCGCCGGACTGCTTCAGACGCTCCAGGAAGATCTGCATCGCGGCGGTGACGCGTTCGTCCGCCGTGGCGTCGGACATCGTCTGGTTATCCTGCCAGCTGTCCAGCGCGCTCAGCGACGCCACCGGGTTCAGGTTGATTTTTTCAAACAGGGAAGCATACACACCGCCCGCCTGCGGACGTTCCAGCACCACACTCTCACCGCCGGCGGCATTCTCATTTTTTACAGACATCAGCATTTTCTCTCGTTAATCCGTTAAATATCGCGGCCGTTACGGCTGCGCCGGCGCCAGGGCGGACAGTTCATCGCGCAGTTCAGCGCTCAGGGCGGGATCCAGCAGAATTTTCTCCAGCTCTTTACGGAACGTCTGGTTGTCCAGCAGGTTGGCCTTCAGGTCGCGCAGCAGGTTGCGCATGGCCAGCATGGCTTTCAGCTGCGGGATCTGGCGGGCAACCTGTTCCGGGGTGAAATCATTCATCTCGCGGAACGTCAGGCTGACGTTTTCCTCGCTGCCGTCGCCGGCCAGGGTGTTTTCCACCGCCAGGTTGACCGACGGAGAGAATTCGGCCAGCACGCTGTCAAAATTGTTTTTGTTAACGTTGATCTTTTCGCGCTCGGACAGCGGGCGTTGTTCACTGCCGTTGCTGTAATCCCCCACCACCATCAGCTTGAGGGGCAGTTCGACTTTTTTCTGGGCGCCGCCGGTATGCAGGTCCAGCTTGATATTGACGCGGGCCTTGGGGATCTCGGACTGGTATGAGTTAGACATTGGCTATCCCTGTTCTATGCAATAAATAGAAACGCTCAATGCCGTTGATGAATAAAAACAGAAAGGCTGAGTTGCCAGTACGGCACATCCCTGTTTACGTCCTCCGACGTAAATAAATAACCGGGGTCACAGCAAGCGCTTTTATCCATTAGCGACATGACACGGTATCCTAGGTTTTTTCTGAAAAATAAAAATTCAGATAATTACCTATGGCGGGAGTTTAAAAACGTTAATGGCATGATTGAAAATCTTTATATGTAACAAAATGTTTCTTTTTTGCCATCACAAAAAAAGGAAGCATCGAGTTGATTTACAAGAAAAATCCTAACAATACCCACCAAAGCCTTGTGGGATAAGGGCGCACATAAAACGATCGGCGAATCCTAATCTCATAGATTGATCAAAATACGCCTAATAAAAAAGAAATGTCCTAAGGTTTATTTTTTATTAAAAATGAGACGTCTGTCGCTATTCAGCCGTGCGCGATCAACAAAAAGAAATGGCGTGCATTTAAATACCGGAGAGTTGTGCGGCGTCATTTAACAGGATTAATCACTTTGGATACACAGCAGGCTTATTATTGCCGTGCGATACGCTGGGCTCTGCTCGAAATAAACATGCCATTTCGGCGCGGTTAACGTCAGGCGGGTGAAAACGGCGGGCTTGCCAAAGGAAGCGTTACAACGTTGAGGAACTGACGGCGGGGAGAAGAAATTAATACGCGATACGCAACAGCCGCCGCCGCGCAGATACGCTCTGCTGACTCACGGCGGCCCATAACGAAAAACCCCGGGCTTATCGCTAAGCCCGGGGTCTGTAATATGGCGGAGGAGCAGAGATTCGAACTCTGGAACGGTTGCCCGTCGACGGTTTTCAAGACCGTTGCCTTCAGCCACTCGGCCACCCCTCCGTAATGAGGCGAACTATAAACACAGTGCGTGGGCTTGTAAAGGCTGCGGCCGTTCAACCGCGTGAAAAAACAGCACGCTCGCGCCGCTCGCCGAATAAAGCAGCAAATCGTACGCCGTTGCACCAATGATACTAAGGGTAAAGATTGGTAAACAAACTTTAATCAATCGCTTGCGCTCTCTATCATCGTAACTAATTTTGTGATGACCTGATAAGAGAGATCATTCTATGGACCGCACTGTCGTCTCATCCTCGCGCGATTCGCTGCTCAGCACCCACAAGGTGCTGCGCAATACCTATTTCCTGCTTTCCCTGACGCTGGGCTTCTCCGCGCTGACCGCTACCGCCAGCACCATGCTGGGGCTGCCGGCGCCGGGGCTGCTGCTGATGCTGGTCGGTTTCTACGGCCTGATGTTCCTGACCCACAAGCTGGCCAACAGCCCGGCGGGTATCCTGGCCGCCTTCGCACTGACCGGCTTTATGGGCTATACCCTGGGCCCGATCCTCAGCTCGTTCCTGAATGCCGGCGCCGGCGACCTGATTATGCTGGCGCTGGGCGGCACCGCGCTGGTGTTCTTCTGCTGCTCGGCCTACGTGCTGACCACCCGTAAGGATATGTCGTTCCTGTCCGGGATGATGATGGCGGGCTTTGTGGTGCTGCTGGTGGCGGTGATCGCCAACCTGTTCCTGCAGATCCCTGCCCTGCACCTGGCAATCAGCGTGCTGTTTATTCTGTTCTCCGCCGGCGCCATCCTGTGGGAAACCAGCAACATTATCCACGGCGGCGAAACCAACTACATCCGCGCCACCGTCGGCCTGTATGTCTCGCTGTACAACATGTTTATCAGCCTGCTGAGCATTCTGGGCTTCGCCCGCAGCAACTGATTTATCACCGGTAAGATGATGATAAAAGCCTCCGCCTACGCGGGGGCTTTTTTACGTTTAACGGCCGGCGTCAGGCGCTAATCGCCAGCTTAATCACGCCGTCGCGTTTTTCCGCAAACAGTCTATAGGCATCAACGATCTCATCGAGCGGGAAACGATGGGTGATGAGCGGCGTCAAGTCCAGGCCGCCATGCTGCACCACGTTCATCATTCTGCGCATCCGCTCTTTACCGCCGGGGCACAGCGCGGTACGGATGGTGTGGTCTCCCAATCCGTTAGCGATCGCGTTAACCGGTAATTGCAAATCCTCACTGTATACGCCGAGGCTGGAAAGCGTGCCGCCCGGTTTCAGCACCCGCAGCGCCTGATTAAAGGTGTGCTGCGTGCCCAGGCACTCAATGCTGGCGTCCACGCCGCGTCCGCCGGTGATCTTCATAATCTCATCCACCACGTCGACCTGTTTGTAATTGAGCAGCACGTTGGCCCCCATCCGGCCGGCTATCGCCAACTTCTCCGGCGCGCTGCTGACGGCGATCACCAGGCTGGCGCCGCGCAGACGCGCGCCGGCGGTCGCATATAAACCAATCGGTCCCTGAGCAAATACCGCCACCACATCACCAATCTTGATGCCGGCGTTTTCCGCGCCCTTAAAGCCGGTGGACATCGCGTCCGGACACATCAGCACCTGTTCATCGGACAGGCCGTCGGGGATCGGCGCCAGGTTCGCTTCGGCATCCGGCACCAGCACGTACTCCGCCTGGGTACCGTCAATCACATTGCCAAAGCGCCAGCCGGCGGTGGCCTTATAGCCGTGGCAAGCACAGCCGGGCAAATGCGAGCCGTCCTGCGCGGGGTAGCCGTCCTGGCAGGCATAAGACGTGAACGAGGGGCAAATGGCGCCGGCCAGCGCCCGCTGCCCTTCCCGATACCCCTTTACGTTACTGCCCAGTTTTTCAATAATGCCGACCGGCTCATGGCCCACGGTCAGCATCCTGGATACCGGGTACTCCCCTTTCAGAATATGAATATCCGTGCCGCAAATGGTGGTGGTGGTAATCTTCAGCAACGCATCATTGGGGCCGGGGGTAGGAATCGGCTTATCAACAAGCTCAATACGCCCTTTTTCAATAAATGCAGCGGCTTTCATCATACTCATATCAGCGTCCTTAATACTCTGGTTGATGGGACGAACTCGGGCCTAAATGCCCTCTCAGAGTGTAGTCAACGCCGTGGGCGGATGCCGTCCCTGCACCTTCGGCCCCGGTGTTTGCCGCCGCTTAAATTTGTTAGACTGCGCAACGTGATCAGTTACCCGTTATTGAGGCTGTATGTTGGAGTTTGAAGGTCAGATTATTGATACCGATGCGCAGGGCTACCTGAAAAACAGCGCCGACTGGCATGAAGGCCTGGCGCCGCTGTTAGCGGCGCAGGAAGAGATTGTCCTGACGGACGCGCATTGGGAAGTGGTGCGTTTTGTGCGTAATTTCTATCAGGAATTTAATACCTCACCGGCAATCCGTATGCTGGTGAAGGCCATGGCGCAGAAGTACGGCGAAGAAAAAGGCAACAGCCGCTATTTATACCGCTTATTCCCGAAAGGCCCGGCCAAACAGGCAACCAAGATCGCCGGTCTGCCCAAGCCGGTCAAATGTATCTAAGCCGCCGACGCTCAATAGCGAATCGTAAATCCCTGTAGGGCCTGCGCGCCCCTTGGCTCCACCAGCACGCGATCAACGCGCGCGCTGCGTGGGCCGCCCTGCTGCAGCCAGTCGATCAGCGCCTCAACCTGCTGCGCTTCCCCGCACGCCAACACTTCCACGCTGCCGTCATCCAGGTTGCGCGCATAGCCGCTCAGGCCCAACGCCGTCGCCTTAATCTGCGTGTTGTAACGAAAGCCCACGCCCTGCACCAGGCCGTAGACATAGGCCACTTTACACATCTGCGTCATCACCGCCCCCTCTTTATTACCACTCCGCCGCGCCGTTTCCTGCCGCTGCCGCCGGCGGAATATCACAACTCTGTCGGATTATTCTAACAAATCACGTAAACTAGCCCGACATGATGGCCGCTGCGCCATCCAGCGGACATCCATCCCACATCGCCGGCCGACGCCCTCGCCCGCCGATGATTGATGTCATTTTGACTGATAATGACCTATCCGTCGTCATCCACCGTATTGAAAGAGTAATTATAATGCGCCTGTTTCTCGCTAAAGGACGTGAAAAGTCCTTGCTTCGTCGTCATCCCTGGGTCTTCTCCGGCGCGGTCCAACGCATCGAAGGCAAACCGCTTTCCGGCGAAACCATCGATATCCACGACTGTCAGGGAAAATGGCTGGCCCGCGGCGCCTATTCGCCGGAGTCGCAAATCCGTGCGCGCGTCTGGACCTTCCAGCAGGATGAGGCGGTTGATAGCGCGTTCTTTATCCGCCGCTTACAGCAGGCGCAAAGCTGGCGTGACTGGGTCGCCAAACGCGACGGCCTGAACGGCTACCGCCTGATTGCCGGCGAATCTGACGGCATGCCGGGCATTACCATTGACCGCTTCCAGAATTTCCTGGTGCTGCAGCTGCTGTCTGCCGGCGCTGAACATCAACGCGCCGCGCTGATTACCGCCCTGCAGCACTGCTACCCGGAATGTGCGATTTACGATCGCTCCGACGTGGCGGTGCGTAAAAAAGAGGGCCTGCCGCTGACGCAGGGCCCGGTGCTGGGCGAGCTGCCGCCGGCGCTGTTGCCGATTACCGAGCACGGCATGCAGCTGCTGGTCGATATTCAGCAGGGGCACAAAACCGGTTTCTATCTCGATCAGCGCGACAGCCGCCTGGCGGCGCGTAATTTTGCCGCCGGTCGCCGCGTGCTGAACTGCTTCTCCTATACCGGCGCTTTCGCCGTCTCGGCCCTGATGGGCGGCTGCAGCCAGGTGATCAGCGTTGATACCTCGCAGGCGGCGCTGGACGTGGCCCGCCAGAACGTTGAGCTCAACCGGCTGGATGTCAGCAAGGCCGAGTTCGTGCGGGACGATGTGTTCCAGCTGCTGCGCAACTGTCGCAATCAGGGAGAGAAGTTCGACCTGATCATTATGGATCCGCCGAAGTTCGTCGAAAATAAAAACCAGCTGGCCAGCGCCTGTCGGGGCTATAAAGATATCAATATGCTGGCGCTGCAGCTGCTCAATCCCGGCGGGATCTTGCTGAGCTTCTCCTGCTCCGGGCTGATGGCGACCGATTTGTTCCAAAAAATCCTGGCCGACGCCGCTGTCGATGCCGGTTGTGATATACAATTTATAGAGCAGTATCGGCAGGCCGCCGATCACCCGGTGATCGCCACCTATCCGGAAGGGTTGTATCTGAAAGGGTTTGCGTGCCGGGTGATGTAACTTGAAATAGGCCGTTTTGCCCCCATATCCAGGGTATGCAAAGGATCGGGCAAAAAACTGTTTCTCAGGAGGTCACCATGATTGCCAGCAAATTCGGTATCGGACAACAGGTTCGTCATAAACTGCTGGGGTATCTGGGCGTCGTGATTGATATCGACCCGGAATACTCTTTGGAACAACCCAAGGCTGACGAAATCGCCGCCAACGATGATTTACGTTCCGCACCGTGGTACCACGTCGTGATGGAAGACGAAGAGGGCCAGCCGGTGCATACCTATCTGGCAGAGGCGCAGCTGGCCGGGGAAGAGCAAGATGCGCACCCGGAGCAGCCGTCGCTTGATGAACTGGCTGAATCCATCCGCAGCCAGCTGCAGGCGCCCCGCCTGCGCAACTGAGCATCACGCCTGAGAAACCCGCAGGGCCCGACGCTACATCGGGCCCTGTGTTTTTATCGCTCCAGCCCCAGACGCGGGATTTCGATTTTCGGGCAGCGATCCATCACCACTTTGAGTCCGGCCGCCTGCGCCAGCTCTTCCGCCTGGCTATTAATCACGCCAATCTGCAGCCAAAGCACCTTGGCGCCGATGGCAATCGCCTCCTGCGCCACGCCGTAGGCCGCTTCCGAATTACGAAAAACATCGACCATATCAATGGAATGGGGAATGTCATCCAGACTGGCGTACACCTGCTGACCCAGCAGCGTCTGTCCGGCCAGCTTCGGGCTGACCGGCGTCACCTGATAGCCCTGCGACAGCAGGTAGGCCATCACGCCATAGCTCGCGCGCGCGGGTTTATCGCTGGCACCGACCAGCGCAATAGTTTTCACCTGCCGCAGCACCTCGGCAATTTCACGATCGTCCATCTCGCTCTCCTGATTATTGGCGGCTAATACCTGCCGTTTAGTCTATACCCAAACGCGCTCGCAGGCAGGCAATAAACCTGCGCCGATAAGTCCCGGATAAAAATAACAAACGCTGCAACCCTGCGGCATTTTTGCGGTCTGAAGGAATCAACCGACCGGCGGCGGCGGATTATGTGTCTAACAATCAATAAAAATGACAAAATGTAAGCCGTAGCGGCTGACGGAAAAATTTTGACACACTGTGTCCGCTCCCCAACAATAGAAAGCATGCCTGCAGATAAGGAGATAACGAATGAAATTTGGTCTGGTGGTTACGGGATTGCTCGGCGTGTGCCTGAGCCTGCCGGCCGTAGCTACGACCCTGAAACTCTCCCCGGATATCGAACTGTTGGTCGTTGACGGCAAGCAGATGACCGGCTCGCTGTTAAAAGGCGCTGACAGTCTCGAATTAAACGGCGGGCAGCATCAACTGCTGTTTAAGGTCAGTAAACCCCTGCACGCGGCAAGCCAGCCGCCTTCGTTATACACCTCGCCGCTGATGCTGGTGGCATTCAACACGCATAATGTCAGTACGGTGGCGATCCAGCTCCCCCCGATCGACAGCCAGCAGGATGGCCAACGCTTTGAACAGCAGCAAAACTATCAGGTGATTGATAAACAGGGGAAAGCATTGCCGGCAAAACGCGACATTCTGCGCATTACCCCACCGTATGCCCATGAGCGGCTGGAGAAAACCGTCGCCGACTATAACCGCCAACCGCGTCCGGCCGCCGTTCCGGCCTTTGCGCGCCAGAGCGCCGACGATCGGGAACGCTTATCCGGCGCTAAACCCTGGCATACGCCATAATGCCCTCGACAGCGGGCCAAAAGCCGGCGGATATCACTTAATCATAATTTTCAATGCGTAAACGCTAGGCAGAAAAACGCGGTTTCAGTAATCTGCTGAGTATGAATCGGTAAGCCAAGGATATTGCAATGGAAGTGACTACCCGCACGATTGCGGAACGTAAACATATCGCCCTGGTGGCGCACGATCACCGTAAACAGGATTTGCTGCGCTGGGTTGAAGAGCATAAAGCGGCGCTGTCCCAACACCAGCTGTACGCCACCGGCACCACCGGCAATCTGATCCAGCGCGCCAGCGGTATTCCGGTACAAAGTATGTTAAGCGGCCCGATGGGCGGCGATCAGCAGGTCGGCGCGCTGATCTCGGAAGGCAAGATCGATATGCTGATTTTCTTCTGGGACCCGCTCAATGCCGTGCCTCATGACCCCGACGTCAAGGCGCTGCTGCGTCTGGCGACGGTGTGGAACATTCCGGTGGCCACCAACCGCGCCACCGCCGATTTCCTGATTGACTCCTCACTGTTCACACAGGCCGTGGACATCACCATTCCCGACTATCAGCGCTATCTGCAAGCACGCCTGAAATAACGGCCGATGCCGGGCCGACTGCCGCGGCCCGGCGATCACGGTTTTTTCTGCAGCGGCACGCCCAGCTCATGCAGCTGTTCGACAAATACCGACGGCCGCTCGCGATCCTGCAGCAGCCACACCTGATGTTTGGCGCGCGTCAGCGCCACGTACAGCAACCGCCGCTCTTCCGCATCCGGGAAATCTTCCGGCTGCGGCAGCAGCACGTCTTCCAGCACCGATTCGCGCACTACCGCCGGGAAACCGTCGTTGCCGTCATGCAGCCCGACGATAATGACATACTCCGCCTGCTGCCCCTTGCTGGCATGGATAGTCATAAAGTCGAGATTCAGCTTCGGCCAGCGGGTGGCGGCCTTCTGCAACAGCTCCGGCTTTAAGTGGTGGTAACGCGCCAGCAGCAAGATGCGTTCGTCGGGTTTGGCGTAACCGCTGAGCTTATCCAGCAGATTTTCCAGCTGCTCCTGCGGCAGAATCGCCACCGACTTCTTGTTGCCTTTGCTCAGGCTGTTAAGCGGCTTTTTCAGCTGATGCGGGTTCTGCTGTACAAAACGGTTGGCGATATCGCCGATGCGTTCGTTGAAGCGATAGGTGGTATCCAGCGCGCACTGCGCCCCGGCGCCGAAGTTCTCGGCAAACGCGGTGGTCAGGCTGAGCTCCGCCCCGCTGAAACGATAAATAGCCTGCCAGTCGTCGCCGACGGCAAACAGGCAGGTCTGGGTATTCTGCTTGCGCAATGCGGCCAGCAGCTGCGCGCGCTGCGGTGAAATATCCTGGAACTCGTCCACCAGAATATGTTTCCAGGGGCTGACGAAGCGCCCTTTTTCCAGAATGTTGACCGCCTGATGAATCAGGCCGGAGAAGTCGACCGCCCCCTCCTCCTTCAGCGCGCTTTTCCACGCCTTCAGCAGCGGCGCCATCAGCCGGATACGTTTGGAGAACAGATCGCGGCTCTCGTCATCCGCCTGCTCAATCATCTCCGCCTGGCTGCCGCCGTGCATGCGCATCAGGCCCAGCCAGCGCTCCAGGCGCCCCGCCAGGCGCGACGCCAGCCGCCGATCCTGCCAGAAGTCCCCTTCGGGCACTTCCCACGCCAGCTCCTCCGTCAGCCACTGACGCCAGCCTTTCGCCTGCGCCTTTTTCTCGGCGCACTGCTGCTGCCAGTTGGCAATCAGTAAGTCACGCCGGGCCTTGCTGTCGGTTTCCAGCTTACTGATGACGGGAACTTTACGGCTGCCCTGCTGGATAATCTGCAGCGCCAGCGCGTGAAAGGTTTTCGCCTGAATCGCGCTGACGCCCAGGCGTTCCTCTATCCGCTGGTTCATCTCTTCGGCCGCCTGCCGGCCGAACGCCAGCAGCAGGATCTGTTCCGGCGCCGCCTCCTGCCGGCGCAGCAGCCACCCGGCGCGCGCCACCAGCACGGACGTTTTACCGCTGCCGGCGCCGGCCAACACCAGCACCGAGTCTTCACCATTGACCACCGCCCGGCTTTGCGAATCGTTCAGCGGCGAGGTTTCCACCGTCCGGAAGAAATCGTCATGCTCCGCCAACATCCGCTCCGTCCACTGCCGGTTGCGCTCGGCGACGCTGTGCGGCCCGTGCTGCAGCCACTGCAGGCAGAGGCGGTAATCATCGCGGCAGTTGTCAAAACTTTCCAGACGCGCCGCCGGCATCGGCAATGCGCCGAAGGCCTCGCGGATCTGCTGCTGCAGCTTGCCCAGCGACGACCGCTTGAACCATTTGTCCTGCTGCTCAATGCGCCGGATGTTTTCCACCTGCTGCTGCAGCACGCCGGCGCTGATCTCGCTCATTTCGGCGCTCCAGCGCTGCCACGCCTGCAGCATATAGTGGTAGAAACGCTGTGTTTCCTGCCATTCGGTGCCGTGCAGACGCACCACTTTTTCGTCCGGCAGTTCGAACTCCAGTTCACCCCAGACGATGCCGCGCTTACAGCGGACCTCGATCAGCTGATTGAACGGAATCAGGTATTCATGCTTTTCACCGCTGACCTCAACGCCGGCATGCAACAGTCGTACTCTGTTATAAGGATGCTGAGCCAGGTGTTTTCCCAGCGATGTCGCTTTAAGTTCCATATCGGCGTGCCATGACTCTATTGAGATTGGAGAGTTGCCAGTTTACCTGCGATAAGCAGTGGCACTCTAGCGCTAAAAAAAGGGTAGAATAGTTTCTACGTTTTGATAGCAAACGCAACCGCCCTGCGGTTTGACCATGATTAGAGCAGAGTCCCAACTATGCGTACTGTACTGAATATTCTGAATTTTGTGTTAGGCGGTTTTTTCACGACCCTGGCGTGGCTGTTTGCCACCCTGGTCAGTATCGTCTTAATCTTTACCCTGCCGTTAACTCGCTCCTGCTGGGAAATCACCAAACTCTCCTTCCTGCCTTACGGCAATGAAGCAATCAGCGTCAACGAACTGTACCCGGAAAAAAGCAATGCCCTGCTTTCCGCCGGCGGTTCGCTGCTCAATGTGTTCTGGCTGATCTTCTTCGGCTGGTGGCTGTGCCTGTCGCACATTGCCGCCGGCATCACCCAGTGCATCAGCATTATCGGCATCCCGGTAGGCATCGCCAACTTTAAAATCGCCGCCATTGCGCTGTGGCCGGTCGGACGCCGGGTGGTTTCCGTCGAAATGGCTCAGCAGGCCAGAAGTGAAAATGCACGTCGCCAATACCAACAACGTTAACTTTTTCTCCGTCTGAGGAGTTTTTTTGTGCTTGCTTTTGCACCGGCGCTGCGTCGTTATGCCTACAACAGCAGTTTGCTTTACAACCTGCGTATTTTTATCGCTCTGGTCGGCACCACCGCCGTTCCCTGGTGGCTGGGCGTTGCCAAGCTCACCATTCCGCTGACGCTGGGGGTGGTCGCCGCCGCCCTCACCGATCTGGATGACCGGCTCGCCGGCAGGCTGCGTAATCTGCTGATTACGCTGGTCTGCTTCTTTATTGCTTCCGCGTCGATCGAACTGCTGTTCCCCTACCCGTGGCTGTTTATCCTGGGCCTGGCGCTGTCTACCTGCGGCTTTATTCTGCTGGGCGCCCTGGGGCAGCGCTATGCCACCATCGCGTTTGGCGCTCTGCTGATTGCGGTGTACGCCATGCTCGGCACCTCGATGTATGACGTCTGGTATCAGCAACCGATTCTGCTGATTGTCGGCGCGGTGTGGTATAACCTGCTGACGCTGATCGGCCATCTGCTGTTCCCTATCCGCCCGCTGCAGGAGAACCTGGCGCGTTGCTACCAGCAGCTGGCCAATTATCTGGACGCCAAGGCCAATCTGTTCGACCCGGACGCCGAAAAGGACGCCGACCTGCCGTGGATGGACGTCGCCATGGCCAACAGCAGCCTGGTCAGCACGCTGAACCAGACTAAAATGTCGCTGCTGACCCGCCTGAAAGGCGATCGCGGCCAGCGCGGCACCCGCCGTACCCTGCATTACTACTTTGTCGCGCAGGACATCCATGAGCGCGCCAGCTCTTCACACGTACAGTATCAGGCGTTGAGCAAACAGTTCCGCCACAGCGATATTCTGTTCCGCTTCCAGCGGTTACTCAGTAAACAGGCCCGCGCCTGCCAGCAGCTGGCGCAGTCAATCCTGCTGCGGCAGAAATATCAGCACAACAGCCGCTTTGAACCGGCGTTTACCCGTATCGAAGAGGCGCTGGCGCGCATCGCCGTCAATGCTGATAACCGCGAGCTGACCAAGGCGTTGTCCCATCTGCTGAAAAACCTGCGGGCGATTGACGCCCAGCTGGCGAATATTGAATCGGAACAGGCGCTGGCCAACGGTCAGGAAGAAGAGAACAGCCTGTCAGACGACCGGCTCACCGGCTGGAGCGATATCCGCCTGCGCATCAGCCGCCACCTGACGCCGCAATCGGCGCTGTTCCGCCATGCCATCCGCATGTCGGTCGTGCTGTGCATCGGCTATGCGTTTATTCAACTGACCGGAATGCGGCACGGTTACTGGATCCTGCTCACCAGCCTGTTTGTCTGCCAGCCTAACTACAACGCCACCCGCCGGCGGCTGGCGCTGCGGATTATCGGCACCCTGGCGGGCGTTCTGATCGGCCTGCCAATCCTGTACTTTGTCCCGTCGACCGAAGGCCAGCTGGTGCTGATCGTGATCAGCGGCGTGCTGTTTTTCGCCTTCCGTACGGTGCAGTACGCTCACGCCACCATGTTTATCACCCTGTTGGTGCTGCTGTGCTTCAACCTGCTGGGCGAGGGTTTCGAAGTCGCCGCTCCGCGCGTTTACGACACGCTGCTGGGCTGCGCCATCGCCTGGGCGGCCGTGACCTTTATCTGGCCGGACTGGCGCTTCCGTCAGCTTTCCGCCGTCGTCAGCAAAACGCTGGATGCCGACTGCCGCTACCTGGACGCCATTTTGGTGCAGTACCACGAAGGGAAAAATAACGGTCTGCCTTACCGTATTGCCCGCCGCGACGCCCATAACAGCGATGCGGAACTGGCGTCGGTGATCTCAAATATGTCCGCCGACCCCAAAGCCGACAAGGCGACGCAGGACGCAGCCTTCCGGCTGCTGTGCCTTAACCATACGCTGCTGAGTTATATTTCGGCATTGGGGGCCCATCGTGAACGGCTGACCAATATCGACGTGTTCAACGTGCTGAACGACGCCGTTTGCTACGTAGACGGCGCGTTGCAACACGACGCCGCCGATGCTCAACGCATCAACCTGGCGCTGGAAAAACTGTCCGCGCGCATCGCGCAGCTGACGCCAGAGCCAGAAAGCAAAGAGCAGTTAGTTCTGCAGCAAATAGGGCTGGTTGTGGAGCTGCTGCCGGAGCTGACGTCGTTGAACGCGCAGATTGGGCAATCACAATGAGCCTGTAGCCAGATTAAGGCGCGTTAAAGTCGTTAACGCGCCTTACTGCGGCATTTGTTGATTAAACCAGGCGCTCAGTTCTCCGCGAATCTCATCGGGCAACGCGGCGTGATGGTAGCCGGCAATCGCGCCGGCCAACGACAGCAGCGCCTTCAACCCCAGGTTTTTTTGCTGCCGCATCAGCTTCTGAAAAGAGCCCTTGGCCCCCTGCAGACGCAGATCATACACGTCGCGGATCCCCACCCGCCACAGCAGCCGCTCCAGGCCGGCATCGATATTGGGCAGCCCCTTCAACCGCCGGCTGCCGCGGCTGCGGCTCTGTATCTCTTTGTTCGCCTCGCGCTTTGCCTGCCAGGCCAGCGCAAACAGCGCCTGCGGCTCGCCCCACAGCTGATGGTCCACCCAGTAATAGCGCATGATGATCGGCACGCCGCGCTTTGAGTACACCATGTTGACCATGCCGCGTGCGCGAAACTCCGACTCCAGACTCTTGGTGGCGCGCAAATACATTTCGCCGTCGGCAACGACGGCGAACATCACGCCGTCTGCCAGTAATCCGTAGCCGCCGAACTGTGAACGGGTAGTAATAGTGCCCAATGTATCAAAACAGGCTTTTGCCTGTGCGACTCTTGCTATTGTTCTTCCATGCATAACGTTCTCCTCTGTGGCTTCTCAGTCAATCATAATTAAAATCAATAAGATAAAACTTACGAGAACACGTAATAGAAAAATACGCATTAATGTCTGCACTGCCAATCACAATTCAGATATGTACAAAAAACGTTCACGATTATGCGAGGCGTGACGAAAAATTGGCTTGATCTCGGGAGATATTGCGGATACTGTATATACATACAGTACAACTACAGGCGGGATATCACATGCGTACTCAATCACTTCACAAAGCCCATCGCAGCCATAACGCGTTTACCCTGAACGGTGCGCAGAACGCTTCTGCGGGCAGCGCCAGCGAAAATGGCCTGATCGGTGAATTTGTTTACAACGAGCATCAGCCCGCGGTCACTCAGCTTCTATTATTACCGCTGTTGCAGCAGTTAGCCACCCAGTCGCGCTGGCTGTTATGGCTAACGCCGCAGCAGAAACTCAGCAAGCTGTGGCTGCAGCGCTCTGGCCTGCCTGCAGATAAAGTCGTACAATTGAGCCAAATCAGCCCGATCAATACGGTCGATGCGATGGAAAAAGCGTTGCTGACGGGGAACTACAGCGCCGTTCTCGGCTGGTTGCCCGAGCTAACCGCGGAAGATCGTCTAAAATTACAGCGGGCGGCTGAACAGGGTCATGCTTACGGTTTTATTATGCGTCCTCAGCGTGACACAATCCCGGCTCAGGGACAGTTTCCGACCCTAAAAATTCACTCTTCTTTGTATCATTAAGTAAATTTAGGATTTTTCCCATCATTTTTATCCCCCGAAAACGGAACCTTTGGGGGATCATGGACAAAGCGAGAGCAGCCGCGGTTCCACGCCCTCAGTCGAACAAAAAATCGGCTAAAAATGCGCCTAAATTTGTTAGCAAATATGACTATTTCTGCGTTTTTTTTTAGAGCTTTATCACATCACACTTGTAACTTTCGCGCCACGTTGTAGACTTTACATCGCCAAGGTTGCTCTATAACGCCAGTAAAAAACTGGAGAGTAACAAACGAGGGCACAAACCTTGGCGAAGGAATTTAACCAAGGGCTTAAAAATCAGCTTTAAAGCTCATTGCCTATTTGGATGATAACGAGGCGCAAAATGAAAAAGACAGCTATCGCATTAGCAGTGGCACTGGCCGGTTTCGCTACCGTAGCGCAAGCCGCCCCAAAAGATAACACCTGGTACACCGGTGCTAAACTGGGCTGGTCCCAGTATCATGACGTAGGTTTCTATGGCAACGGCTACACCGGTACCGGTAACGGCCCAATCCATGAAAACCAATTGGGTGCTGGTGCGTTCCTGGGTTACCAGGCGAACCAATACCTGGGCTTCGAGCTGGGCTATGACTGGCTGGGCCGTATGCCTTACAAAGGCAGCGTGAACAACGGTGCTTTCAAGGCACAGGGCGTTCAGCTGGCAGCTAAACTGAGCTACCCAATCGCTGACGATCTGGACATCTACACCCGTCTGGGTGGTATGGTATGGCGTGCAGATTCCAAAGCTAACTTTGGCAATGGCACCCGCATCAGCAACCACGACACCGGCGTTTCTCCGCTGGCTGCAATTGGTGTTGAATACGCACTGACCAAAAACTGGGCTACCCGCCTGGATTATCAGTTCGTTAGCAACATCGGCGACGCAGGCACCGTGGGCGCACGTCCAGACAACACCATGCTGAGCCTGGGCGTTTCTTACCGTTTCGGTCAGGACGAAGCTGCTCCAGCACCAGCGCCAGCTCCAGCTCCAGTTGTTGAAACCAAGCGTTTCACCCTGAAGTCTGACGTTCTGTTCAACTTCGGTAAAGCTACTCTGAAACCAGAAGGCCAGCAGGCTCTGGATCAGCTGTACTCCCAGCTGAGCTCTATGGATCCTAAAGACGGTTCCGTAGTTGTTCTGGGCTACACTGACCCAGTTGGTAAAGATGCAGCCAACCAGCGTCTGTCTGAAAACCGCGCTCGCAGCGTAGTTGACTACCTGGTTTCTAAAGGCATCCCTGCAGACAAAATCTCTGCACGTGGCATGGGCGAAGCTAACCAAGTTACCGATAGCTGCGGTTACAAAAACGGCCGTGCTACCAAAGCACAGATCGAGTGCCTGGCACCGAACCGCCGTGTAGAAATCGAAGTTAAAGGCGTTAAAGACGTTGTAACTCAGCCTCAGGCTTAAGTTACCGCTTCTTAATAAAAAACCCCGCGCTGCGGGGTTTTTTTTCGCCTTCTGCCCATTGCCGCCATAAAAAAACCGGCGCGCGGCCGGCTTTATCGTGAGCTGCCCATCCCTACTCTTCGTCTTTGCCCAGAATCGCTTGCAGATCTTGTTTCAGCGATGACATCTGGCTGGCGTATTTCTCTTTACGCTCGGCATCTTCAATCAGTTGTACCACCGTTTCCGACAGCGTCACGCCGCGACGACGGGCTAACGCCGCCAACCGCTGCCACACTAAAAACTCCAGATCGATGGATTTTTTACGCGTATGCTGGTGCTCGGAGTTAAAATGGCGTTTGCGTCTGGCACGAATGGTCTGTTTCATCCGGTTATCAAGCGCAGGGTTCATATGGGCATGAATCCATGCCAGAACTTTAACCGGCTCATTTTCCAATTTTAGCAGCTCGTCAACCGCATCCTGCGCAGCGCTGTTTTCAATGTAGCGGGTGATAAGTTCCCCTTCCCGGTGCTTCTTCACCAGGTATTTCCATTTCCAACCGCTCTCCAGATTTTCCAGTTGCTGATATTTCATCGTGAGCTCTTCAGTGACCGCGTAACTTCAATAAGCATAACAGCTTTACGCCGAATTTCCCCGGCAATTAAAACCTCTGACAGACTGTTTTTTGCACAGTCGTCGCCCGATGTCAAACTCCCGGACATCAAGCGGCACTCCACTGTATCAAGCTGACGTTATTCTTGTATAATCGCTGTTTCACTTTTTGATAACTGCATCTAACACTTTGACCAATAACCGACTTGAATGGCAATCCTTGTTGCCTGCCGTTGCGCCTTACCAGGCGATATTCGATTCTGCTGCTCAGTTGGCGCCCGTCACCTTTGCTGCGCTGCAGCCCCGGCTGGATAATGCCCTGACGTTATTCTGCCACCCACGTTCTCAACCCCGTTTTATGCTGCTTAAGGCGCAGGAAAACCGCGAATATCTGGCATTAATTGCGAATGCGGTCACACAGCGTCAGCCGCAGCAGCCTGCCTGCCCCGGCAGCCATTACACCGTGCACAACGGTCAGGTTCAGGTTGAGCCGGCCAGCCAGGGCGATGAGCCGTTTGCCGCCGCCGGCGCCTGCATTTACCAAGAGTGGGTTGAGCCTGAACAGCTGTTTGGCTGTGTACGCCAGCTGCAGGGCAACGTTTCGCTGGCGCCGGGGTTAATACACCGCGCCAACGGCGGCGTGCTGATTCTCTCCGCGCGCACCTTGCTGGCGCAGCCTCTGATGTGGCTGCGTCTGAAACAGATGATCGAGCAGCGCCAATTCCTGTGGTACTCCCCGGATGAAACACGCCCGCTGCCGGTCACCATCCCGCCGATGCCTCTGGAGCTACGACTGATTGTGGTGGGCGACCGCCTTGGGCTGGCCGACTTCCACGAAATGGAGCCGGAAATCAGCGAGCTGGCGATGTATGGCGAATATGAAGAAGAGCTGCAGCTCGCCGACGATGAAGATATGGTGCTATGGTGCGGCCATGTGAATACCCTGGCGGCCGAACGCCAGTTGCCGGCGCTGGCAGCCGACGCCTGGCCCCCGCTGCTGACGCAGGCGGTGCGCTACAGCGGTGACTGCGCCAGCCTGCCGCTCTCACCGACCTGGCTGGGCCAACAGCTGTCCGAGGCGTCGCTCTATGCCGAAGAAGGCCAGATTACCGCCAAGGCGCTGGACGCCGCCCTGACCACCCGCCAATGGCGCGAAGGCTATCTGGCGGAGCGGATGCAGGATGATATCGAGCTCGGCCAGATTCTGATCCAGACCGAAGGTGAAGTCGTCGGCCAGATTAACGGCCTGTCGGTGCTGGATTATCCCGGCCATCCGGGCAGCGTCGGCGAGCCTTCCCGCATCAGCTGTGTGGTGCACCTCGGCGACGGAGAATTTACCGACGTCGAACGCAAAGCCGAGCTGGGCGGTAATCTGCACGCCAAAGGCATGATGATTATGCAGGCGTTTTTGATTTCCGAACTGGAATTGGATCAACAGCTGCCGTTTTCCGCCTCGATGGTGTTTGAGCAATCGTATGGTGAAGTCGACGGCGACAGCGCCACGCTGGCCGAACTGTGCGTACTGATCAGCGCCCTGTCGCAACAGCCGATCAACCAGCAAATTGCCGTCACCGGCTCCGTCGACCAATTTGGCAACGTACAGCCCATTGGCGGCGTTAATGAAAAAATCGAAGGATTCTTCGAGGTCTGCCAACGCCGCGGCCTGACGGGCCAGCAGGGCGTTATTTTGCCGGCGGCCAACGTACGCCATCTGTGTCTGCGCCAGGAGGTGGTCGATGCGGTGCGTGAAGGACAATTCCATCTGTGGGCGGTGGACAGCGTGGCGGAAACCTTGCCATTATTAACGGGTTGCCTCTATACCGATGAACAGCAGCCTAATCTGCTGTCGGCGATTCAGGAACGGATAGCGCAGGTGAACCCGCAGGAACGGCAACGTCCATGGTGCTTACGCTGGCTCAACTGGTTTAACCACGGCTGATCGGACTTGTTCAGCGTACACGTGTACGCTAACCTTCGTCCTTCATTAAAATAAGGTTTACTGAGAACATGGTAGATAAACGCGACTCCTATACGAAAGAAGACCTCGAAGCATCCGGCCGTGGCGAGCTGTTCGGCGCCGGTGGCCCGCCGTTGCCGGCAGGTAACATGTTGATGATGGACCGCGTGGTCAAAATGACAGAAACAGGCGGCACGCACGGTAAGGGCTACGTTGAGGCAGAGCTGGATATCAATCCGGACCTGTGGTTCTTCGGCTGCCACTTTATCGGCGATCCGGTGATGCCTGGCTGTCTGGGTCTGGACGCCATGTGGCAGCTGGTAGGCTTCTACCTCGGCTGGCTGGGCGGCGAAGGCAAAGGCCGCGCGCTGGGCGTCGGCGAAGTGAAATTCACCGGTCAGATTCTGCCGACCGCGAAAAAGGTCACCTACCGCATCAACTTCAAGCGCGTTATCACCCGTAAATTGATTATGGGCGTCGCCGATGGCGAAGTACTGGTCGACGGCGAAGTGATTTACACCGCCACCGATCTGAAAGTGGGCCTGTTCAAGGACCCAACGGTATTCTGATGACAGACAGTGGCTTCCCCAAACGTCGCCACGGGTCACTGAATAGCAGAAAGCCTCGCCAAGCGAGGCTTTTTTAATGCGAGATTTCCGCACTACCAGTCGCTGCCGTAGTTGAACGCAATCCGCGCCTCAACCGCTCCCGGCTTCACCTGGTCATGTAACGCCACCAGCATCGCTTCAAACACCAGCATATCACCAACCAGCGGGAAACTCTGTCCCTGCTCCGGGAGAATAGGCTTGCCGATGCAAGAGAGACGAATGCCGATATCCGGATGCGACGTGGCAAACAGCGCTTCGTCACCCGGCGCGCTCGCGCCGCTAAAATAGCCCACCATCGCCTTGCACGCCTGATTGAACACTACCCGCCCCTGCATGGCGGCCGCGCTGCTGCCGGCCACGCGAAATACCGAGACAGAGACCGTCGCCATCATGATCTCTACGTCGGCCGGTTCTGCAGCGGCGCGCACGCTCGGTTCAGAGACCGGTGGTGTCGCCAGCGGCAGCAGGCCGCCGCCCAGTTCGGGCACGGTCAACGGACTATCGAGAACTTCCGCGCTAAAACGAATCGATTTACTCGCCATATTATTTCCTTATATTCCCTTTTATTGGTAAACCCGCTTGCGCCAGGCTTTACACGCTTCTCCTCACAGGCTGGTTACGAATACGTCGTCACCTTGCAGCAACGTCTCTGACGTCGCCAGCCTCGCACTACGGATTATCACTTCAGCAGATAAAACCATAGCGACAATTCACTACATAAATCATTGTTATACAATGACTTTATAGAGTGTTAATAACATAAACAGGGAATTAATAAAGAAAAGTTAATCAAATAATCAGGCGTTTTTTTGCGGGGAAACATGGAAACTGGCGCTTCAGATAACCCTGATGAACGGTAACGTTACCCAGGTACAGAAATGAAAACCTCCGCGCACCGGCGGAGGTCATTCCTTCTTCATGACAGGGAGCCGCTTAAGCGGTCACAGCCCTGTCCTCCATGGCTTGTCGCCAACCTCCCAGCCAATTGGCCCGGGCGTCTAAAGACTGGTAGGGACAAAGTTCCCTGGAACGCCCTGAAAGACCTGCTTGGTAACCACGGGACTGTGCCCGCTCCAGACGATCTCGCTTCTGTCTCTTCATGCCTCGTTTCCCTCATTCTTGGTCTGCTGGAAAGAAAACAGCGGCCACTTTTTGTGCAGCCACGAATAATCAATAGCGCGATTCGCAGTGAAGATCAATGCGCAAATTTCACGCCAGTGTCATATTTGTGAGCTATACACGCAGAAATCGCTAAGTGGCTGATAACGCGAGATTCAATGTAATTAATTGAAATATATCAATAAAAAACGCCGGCGGGTCATCGTTCCATGACGCGCCGGCGTTCGCTTAGACCGTTTCGCTCCCGCTTATAGCATCAGAAAGCGCCCAGCTGGGCGGCGATGGCCTGCGCCTCCTGCTGCCAGCCCGTCGCCAGCGTGCGCACCAACGCATCGTAGCCGTCTTCGCTCTGCGTCAGCTCCAGGCTGAACGGCCGCTTGATCATCCGCCCCTGGCGGTTCAGCACCCACTCGCCGCGAATAATCGCCTTGCCGTCGTAGCGCCCGTGGAAGCCGGTGATCGTCACGTTAAGCACATCCTGATCGCTGCTCATCGGCTGCGAAGACACCAGCCAGCCCGGCAACGCATTGCTCAGGTTGGTGACCAGCGACTGCTGCAGCTGCTGATCCAGCGGGCTGGCCCACAGGTTGTTCTGACCAATCACATACTGCACGTCGTTGGTCTGATACACCACGCCGTTCTGCGCCAGATAATCCGCCACGCCGACGTGCTCCAGCCACAGCTGATGCGACGCCGAGGCGGCGCTCCCCTGCTGCGCCGGCGCGCTCATCGCCGGCAGCTGATAGTAGGTTTTCTGTGGCGTACTGCTACAGGCGCTGAGCAACAGCGCCAGAGTTACCGGAATCCATTTCATCATTGTTTGGCCTTCTTCGGCTGAGGATCGTCGCTGCTCTTGGCTTCAAACACCAATGCATTGCTCTTTTCATTCAGGGTGCGCAGCACCGGCTGCAGTTCGCGCAATACCTGATCCAGACGCTGCATATCACCCACCATTTTATTGTAGGCAGGCGAACCCGGCTGGAAGCCTTTCATACTGCGGTTCAGCTCCTGCAGCGTTTTCTGCATATCCTGCGGCAGATCTTGCATCGCCTTGCTGGACATAATCTCGTTCAGCGACTTCATGGTTTCCTGCGTTTCACGCATGGTGCGTTGGCTTTCCGCCAGCGTTTTGGTCGCCTCGTTGATCATCGGGTTCAGCGGCATCGCATTGATCTTATCCAGCGTCTGCATCAGTTTCTGCTGGATCTGCGCCAGGCCGCCGCTGGTGGTCGGCAACAGCGGATAGCCGAACATTTTACGCGGCCCTTCCCAGCCTTTCTGCTGCGGGTAGAAGTCCAGATCGATATACAGCGAACCGGTCAGCAGGTTGGCGGACTTCAGCGACGCGCGCAAGCCACGCGACTCGGCGTCCTTCAAGTGCTGTTCCATATCGAAGTCTTTGCCCAGCTGTTTCTGGAAGCGGTCCGGCTCAATGCGGATCAGCACCGGAATACGATAATCACTGTTCAGACTCTGTTCCAGGCCCTCTTTATAGAACGGCACCTGCGCAACGGTCCCCAGACGGATACCGCGGAACTCAACCGGCGCGCCTGGCTGCAGGCCGCGTACGGAGTCCGAGAAGAACATCAGGTAATCTTTATGTACGGTATACAGCGAATCCTGAATACTGCGCTGGTTCTCATACAGCTCGTACACGGATTTCTCTTTCGCCTGCACGCCGCGCTCCCAGCCCTGCGGGACGTCAAAGCTGACGCCGCCGCTGAACAGGGTGGTCAGCGAGCCCATCTCAACCCGCATGCCCTGCGCCGACATATCGAACGTTACCCCGCTGTCTTTCCAGAAGCGGACGTTGGTGGTGACCAACTGGTCGTAAGGGGCGGAAATAAACAGCTGGTAGCGCATGGCGCGGATTTTCGGGTCGAAGTAGCTGGTTTCCACCGAGCCGACGCGATAGCCGCGGAACAGCACCGGATCGCCGGCGTTCAGCTGGCCGGATTTATCGCTGTCGAGCACCACGCGCAGCCCTTTGGCGTCCGGCGAGGCCAGCGGCGGCGCATCCAGCAGCTGGTACTCCTCTTTGCCCTTCTCGCCTTTGCTGCCGGGCTGCAGCTCAATATAGGCGCCGGACAGCAAGGTGCCCAGACCGGTTACCCCTTCACGGCCGATCTGCGGCTTCACCACCCAGAAGGCGGAGTCCTGACGCAGCAGCTTATTCATGCCGGCGTTGAGTCGCGCCGTCACCAGCACCTTGTTCAGGTCGTCGCTCAGCGTCACGCTCTCGACGGTGCCGACGTCCACGCTGCGGCTTTTGATTTTGGTTTTACCCGCCTCAAGCCCTTCCGCCGTCGTGGTGTATAAGGTCACCACCGGCCCCTGATGACTGAAATGGTAAAACAGGATCCACGCGCCGATCAGCGCCGTGACGATCGGGATAATCCACACCGGCGACCAGCGCTTAATCTTTTCAACATCCGCGACGCTATGATTACTTTCCGTCACCTTGCGGCTCCTTCTTTATTGTTTCACTTACGCGATCCCAACTCAGGCGGGGATCAAACGTCATGGCGGCAAACATCGTGAGGATCACCACCAGGGCGAACAGCAGCGCGCCGGTCGCAGGATAGATACTCATCAACTGTCCCATTCGTACCAACGCCGACAGTACGGCGATCACAAACACGTCAATCATTGACCAGCGGCCGACAAACTCGACAACTTCATAAATCAGATGCATGCGCTCACTGTCCGCACGCTGCTTCCCTTTCACGTTGGCGTCCCAGCACAGCCAGCCGATGGCCAGCATTTTCAGGCTCGGCACCATAATACTGGCGATAAAAATCACCATGGCGACCGGATAGGAGCCGTCGCTCCACAGCAAAATTACCCCGGCCATCACGGTGGACGGCATTTTATTGCCCAGCGCCTCCGTCACCATAATCGGCAGCAGCATCGCCGGGATATACAAGATAAATGAGGTGATCAGCAGCGCCATGGTCCACTGCAGGCTGTTGTGGCGTCGTACATGGCCATGACTGTGACAGCGCGGACAGCGCAACTGTTCCGCCGGCAGAATGGCGGTGCAGCAGCGGCAGGAACGCAGCCCCTGGCGCATGCCGGTCGTACCGATCGTGACCGGCTGTTCGATCGGCGGCGCAGCGGCAATGTCGCGCCACAGCCAGCGGCGATCGACACACTGGAAGGCGCGCACCTGCAGCAGGCAGAACAGGCAGTAAGGGATAAAGCTGGTGCCGATGCCGATATCGCCGTAGGCCATCAGCTTGACGAAGCTGACCAACACCCCCGCCAGGAAGATCTCCACCATGCACCAGGTTTTGAACTGGAACAGCACTTTCGCCATCCACACCTTCAGCCCCTGCGGCAGCCTTACCCGGCCGCACAGCAGAATGATCGCCAGCATGCAAAACGTCGGGATCAGTTGGACAAACACCATAAACAGCGTCGCCATGCTGGCGTAATCTTCCGCCACCATCACTTCGGGGATCTGGATAAGTTTGATTTCGCTGACGATGCCGGCCACGCGCATATTGACGAACGGGAACAGGTTGGCCACCAGCAGCATAAACAGGGCGCTGAGCGCGTAGCCAATCGGCCGTTTGCGCGGTTCATCCCAACGGGCGCTGAGCTGGGTTTTGCAGCGCGGGCATAGCGCCTTGCTGCCATAGGCCAGAGGCGGCATCGCCACCAGCATGTCGCATTGCGGACACAGAATCAGGCCATCTTGCTGCTCGCCGTGCAACGAATGGCTATGCTGCTGGTGATTGTCGTGGGAACACACCATTTTCCTCCTTAACAACATCAACGCTCAATGCTGTAATCCGGCCCGCAGCAGCATGCGGGCCGGGTCTGAGCCAATCAGCCGTTTTTCATTGCTTCCAGTTCTTCCCAGCGGGCAAATGCGCTTTCCAGCGCCTGCTCGGCGGCGGCCAGATCGCCCAGCACCTTTTGCGTCTCCTCATGGGGACGTGAGAAGAAATCGGCGTCGCTCACTTCGGCCTGTAACGCCTCAATGTCCGTCTCCAGCTGTTCGAGGCGCTGCGGCAATTGTTCCAGCTCACGCGTCAGGTTATAGCTTAGTTTGGTCGCTGGCTTCTTCGGCTGCTCGGTTTTTTTCTCCGCCGGTTTGCTCTGGGCCGCCGGCGCGGTCTGGCGGATCGGTTTGGCGGTGGCGCGCTGATGGTGGGCGTCATAGTAACCGCCGACAAAGGCGTTAATCACGCCGTTGCCTTCAAAAATCCAGCACTCGGTCACCGAGTTGTCAACAAACTGACGGTCGTGGCTCACCAACAGCACGGTGCCCTGATAGCCGTCGATCAGCTCTTCCAGCAGCTCCAGCGTTTCAACGTCCAGATCGTTGGTCGGTTCATCGAGAATCAGCAGGTTGCTGGGCTTCAGGAATAACCGCGCCAGCAGCAGGCGGTTGCGTTCACCGCCCGACAGCGCCTTCACCGGCGTCATCGCGCGTTTCGGATGGAACAGGAAGTCCTGCAGATAGCCGAGCACGTGGCGTGAGCGGCCGTTGACCATCACTTCCTGTTTGCCTTCCGCCAGGTTGTCCATCACCGTACGCTCTGGGTCCAGCTCCGCACGGTGCTGATCGAAATAGGCTACCTCCAGCTTGGTGCCGCAGTGCACGCGGCCGCTGTCGGCCTGCAGCTGACCGAGCATCAGCTTCAGCAGCGTAGTTTTGCCGCAGCCGTTCGGCCCGACCAGCGCAATTTTGTCGCCGCGCTGCACCTGGGCGGAAAAATCACGCACCAGCACTTTATCGCCGACCTGATAGTTGACGTTTTCCAGCTCGAAGACAATTTTGCCGGAGCGCGTCGCCTCTTCCACCTGCATCTTGGCGGTGCCCATCACTTCACGGCGTTCGGCGCGCTCCATCCGCAGCGCTTTCAGCGCGCGCACGCGCCCCTCATTACGGGTGCGGCGCGCCTTGATGCCCTGACGGATCCACACCTCTTCCTGCGCCAGTTTGCGGTCGAATTCGGCGTTTTGCAGCTCTTCCACCCGCAGCGCTTCCTCTTTGCCCAACAAATACTGATCGTAGTTGCCCGGCCAGGACACCAGTTTACCGCGGTCAAGATCGATGATGCGCGTCGCCATATTGCGGATAAACGAACGGTCGTGGGAGATAAAGATAATGCTGCCCTGGAACTCCTTCAGGAAGCCTTCCAGCCAGTCGATGGTTTCAATATCCAGGTGGTTGGTCGGTTCGTCCAGCAGCAGCACGCGCGGCGAGCTGACCAGCGCACGTCCCAGCGCCGCCTTACGCAGCCAGCCGCCGGAAAGCGATGACAGCTGCGCTTCGCCGTTCAGACCCAGCTGCGCCAGCACCTCGGCAATCCGGCTATCCAGCTGCCACAGCCCGTGGTGATCGAGGATCTCCATGACCTTCGCCATCTTCGCCAGGTTTTTCTCGCTGGGATCCTGCTCTACCTCGTGAGAGATCGCGTGATAGGCCTTCAGGTGTTCGGCCTGTTCGGCCACCCCTTCCGCGACAAAATCAAACACCGTGCCGCCGATATTGCGCGGCGGATCCTGCTGCAGGCGTGCAACGATCAGATCCTGTTCGTAAATCACCCGGCCGTCATCCAGCGGCTGTTCCTTACCGAGAATTTTCAGCAGGGTGGAT
The DNA here is from genome assembly GCF_016026735.1 of Serratia rubidaea. Taxonomy (NCBI): domain Bacteria; kingdom Pseudomonadati; phylum Pseudomonadota; class Gammaproteobacteria; order Enterobacterales; family Yersiniaceae; genus Serratia; species Serratia rubidaea. Next base: position 3,274,775 of record NZ_CP065640.1, on the reverse strand, counting down.
TTACCGGCGCCGTTGCGCCCGACCAGACAAACGCGCTCGTTGTCTTCGATATGAATTTCGGTGTTGTCCAGAAGCGGCGCATCGCTGAAAGAGAGCCAGGCGCCGGACATGCTAATTAACGACATAGTTATTACTTTCCTTCGCCGGCATGGCTGACCAGCCAGCAGTTGTGAATCTGACGGTTACGGGCAAAGTCCTGCGACAGCGTCTGATTGGTGATCTCTTTCGCTTCCAGACCCAGGGCCTGCAGCCCGTCGAGATCCATGCGGAAACCGCGCTTGTTGTTCGAGAACATAATGGTGCCGTTACGGCGCAGCAGCCGTTTTAAATCCGTCATCAGCGCCAGATGGTCGCGCTGCACGTCAAAGGTGTTCTCCATCCGCTTGGAGTTGGAGAAGGTCGGCGGATCGATAAAGATCACGTCGAACTGTTCGGCGGCATTATGCAGCCATGACAGGCAATCCGCCTGTATCAATCGGTGCTGCCGCCCGGTCAGGCCGTTGGCGCGCAGGTTTTTCTCCGCCCATTCCAGATAGGTGCGCGACATATCGACCGTAGTGGTGGAGCGCGCGCCGCCCAGACCGGCGTGCACGCTGGCGCTGCCGGTATAGGCGAACAGGTTGAGGAAATCTTTCCCTTTGCTCATCTCGCCCAGCATACGGCGCGCGATGCGGTGATCCAGGAACAGGCCGGTATCCAGGTAGTCGGTCAGGTTAACCCACAGCTTGGCGTTAAACTCTTCCACCAGCAGGAACTCGCCCTTCTGCGCCAGTTTCTCATACTGGTTTTTCCCCTTCTGCCGCTCGCGGGTCTTCAGCACCAGCTGGTTGGACGGCAGCTCCAGCACCGCCAGCGTGGCGTTGATCACGTCAAACAGCCGCTGACGCGCCTTTTGCGCATCGACCGTTTTCGGCGGCGCGTACTCCTGCACCACCACTTTGCTGCCGTAGCGATCCACCGCAACGTTATACTCCGGCAGGTCGGCGTCATACAGGCGATAGCACTCAATCCCCTGCTGCTTCGCCCACTTATCCAGCTTTTTAACGTTCTTACGCAGCCGGTTGGCGAAATCTTCCGCCACCTGAATGCCGCCGCTGCCCTGCGGGTTTTCCGCCAGCTGATAGTTTTTCTGTACGCAGTCCAGCGGGCCGTTTTTGGCCTTATACTGGCGCTCGGCGCGCAGCTGCAGGCAGCTCAGCAGCTCCGGCGAAGCACTGAACAGCGACAGCTGCCAGCCGCCGAACGCGCTCTTCATAATGCGCCCCAGCATGTTGTGCAGCGCAATCAGCGCCGGTTCGCTTTCCAGGCGTTCGCCATACGGCGGGTTGCTGAGTACGGTGCCCGTCGGGCCTTCCGGCAGCGGATTGCTCAGCTTGCTGACGTCATTGACGTTAAAGGTAATCAGTTCGGCGACGCCGGCGCGGCGGGCGTTGGCGCGCGCCATATCAATCACCCGGCGGTCGATATCCGAGCCGAAGAAACGCGAGGTGGTTTCCTGCAGCCCGCGGCGGGCGCGCACCTGCGCTTCGGTCACCACTTCACGCCACAGCTCGGCGTTGTGGCCGTTCCAGGCGCTGAAGCCCCAGTGCTGGCGATGCAGCCCCGGCGCGCGATCGGCGGCGATCATCGCCGCTTCAATCAGTAAGGTACCGGACCCGCACATCGGATCCAGCATCGGCGTGCCAGGCTGCCAGCCGGAGCGCTGTACGATCGCCGCCGCCAGAGTCTCTTTCAGCGGCGCCTGGCCGGTCAGATCGCGGTAGCCGCGCTGGTGGAGACCCTCACCGCTCAGGTCGAGCGCCACGCTGGCCATATCGCGCTGCAGGAAGACGTTGATGCGGATATCCGGCTGCTGTTTCGCCACGGTCGGGCGCTGGTCGATTTTGCGGGTAAAGCTGTCGACGATGGCGTCTTTCACTTTCAACGCGCCGTACTGGCTGTTGCGAATCTCTTCGTTCACGCCGCTGAAGTGCACGGCGAAGGTTTTATCCACGCCGAAAATCGACGTCCAGTCGATCGCCTGCACGCCAAGGTAGAGATCCAGATCGCTGTGCACGCGGAATTCATTCAGCGGCAGCAAAATGCGTGAAGCCAGGCGGCTCCACAGCAGACTTTGGTACAGAAGACGATCGTCGCCTTGAAAATGTACCCCGCCCTGCACGACTTTACAGGCGTGGGCGCCAAGCCGCTCCAGTTCGCTTTTTAACAGTTCTTCCAATCCACGCGCTGTGCTAGCAAACAAAGAGTTCATATCGTACTTATCACCAAAAAGAAAATTGTTGCGCATTATAGCTAATCCGCACCGCTTGTCATAAAGTTGCTCCTCTCTATTTACAAAACCCACGGAGGCAAGGGTGATCACGCTTTCTCGGCTTTACGTCCATCCGGTGAAATCCTTACGCGGCTTGCAGCTTTCCCACGCCCAGGTGGCGAACCACGGACTGGCGTTCGATCGCAGCTTTATGATCACCAGCCCCGACGGCACCTTTATTACCGCGCGGCAATATCCGCAGATGGTGCTGTTCACACCGGCGCTGCTGGCGGACGGCCTGTATCTGACGGCGCCCGACGGCGACAGCGCGACCATCCGCTTTGACGACTTTGCCGCCGAGCAGCAGCCGACCGAAGTGTGGGGCAACCATTTCACCGCCCGGGTGGCGCCGGCGGCCATCAACCAGTGGCTGAGCGGCTATTTCCAGCGTGACGTCCAGCTGCGCTGGCTCGGGCCGGCGCTGAGCCGCCGCGTGAAAAAACACCCGGAGGTGCCGCTCTCCTTTGCCGACGGCTATCCGTTCCTGCTGATCAATGAGGCCTCATTCCGCGATCTGCAGCAGCGTTGCCCCGCCGGCGTCAAACTGGAGCAGTTTCGCCCTAACCTGGTGGTGACCGGCGCCGCGCCCTGGGCCGAAGACGGCTGGCAGGTGATCCGCGTGGGCGAGGTGATGTTCGATCTGGTCAAACCGTGCAGCCGCTGCGTGCTGACCACCGTCAGCACCGAACGCGGACGCAAACACCCGAGCGGCGAGCCGCTGACGACGCTGCAAAGCTTCCGCACGGCGGATAACGGCGATGTGGATTTTGGTCAGAATATGATTGCCCGCAACAGCGGAATTATCCGCGTTGGCGATACGGTGGAGGTGCTGTCGAACAAACCGCCGCGCCCGTACCACGCTGGCAAGGTAACCGAAAAGGTGCAGGCGCCGCAAAACCAGGCGCAAAGCCTTACCATCGACTATCAGGGCCAGGTGTTTAGCGGCAACAATCAGCAGATTTTACTGGAGCAGTTAGAGCAGCAGGGCATCCGCGTACCCTACTCCTGCCGGGCGGGGATCTGCGGAACCTGCCAAATGACGCTGGTCAACGGCGAAGTGGCGCCGCTGACAAAAAGCGCAGTGGCGAATGACGGCACGATTCTGTCTTGCAGCTGTATACCTAAAAGCGACCTGACGTTACGTTAGGCTCAGACCGCTCTGTCATACGCCGGGGCGGTATCGGCATCGTGCGCATAGGGCTTCAGGCGGTCGTGCATCACCTTGATGGCGTCGCCGAACACCATGGTGCGCCCCGCTACCGTCAGCTGTCCCTGCGCCAGTAAGCACAAGCTGGCGTTATCGCCGGCTTCCACCACCAGCAGCCGCGCATCCTGTCCGCTGTCCATCACCTTGACCGCCGCCAGCTCGCCGTTTTTCGGCTGCAGCGGGAAATGCTGCTGGGCAAAGTGCCAGCTCTTCGGCATCAGCGGCTTGAGGAAGCGGTAGGCCACCAGCGCGTTCAGCACCAGCTCCGCACGCTGCTCGTGACTGAGTTTGGTGCGTTTGCACTGTTCTTCATAGGTAAAGTACAGCGCGGCATCCTCGACGCAAAACGCGCATTCGTTAAAGGCGTCCGGCGTCAGCATCTTGGCCGGAAAACGCGAACGAAAGATCATCCCGTTGGCCAAATCAAGCATCAGCCGGTCGTGTTCGGCGTCAAAATACCAACGCCAATTATCGTCAGGTTTTATCTTCATCGTTTGTCCTTTATCGCCACTCGCCAACGAATATATCCGGCATAAAAAGAAGCCGCGCTCGCGGTGCGCCGCTGCTCAAACCGGTCATATAATTTACCCCAAAGGGTGAGTTTACCACCGAAAATCTGGTCTAAACATCGGATAATTCCGCGAACGATATTTAGCCTAATGGACAAAATATAGACGAGCCGGGGGAATAAATAAACCCCCGACAAGGTCTGAAAGGAAAAAAATATCAGATGTGGTTAACGATATCTTTAATCAAACGCGGACCGTGGTAGATAAAGCCGGAATAAATTTGCACCAGCGTCGCCCCCGCCGCTATTTTTTCACGCGCGGCGGTCAGGGAATCAATTCCGCCGACGCCGATAATCGGCAGTTTGCCCTGTAGCTCCTGCGACAGACGACGGATCACTTCGGTGCTGAGCGACTGAACGGGACGGCCGCTCAGGCCGCCGGCCTGCTCGCAGTAATTTAATCCCTGCACCAGTTTACGATCCAGCGTGGTATTGGTAGCGATGACCCCATCAATATTATGGCGAACCAAACTGTCGGCAATTTGGATCAACTCTTCTTCAGAAAGATCCGGCGCGATCTTTACCGCGACCGGCACATATTTGTGATGGCGCTCATGTAACTCCGCCTGCTTATTTTTAACCGCCGCCAAAAGATCGTCCAGCGCTTCACCATACTGCAGGGATCTTAATCCCGGGGTATTCGGCGATGAGATGTTGATCGCAATATAACCGGCATACGGATAAACTTTATCCATGCAGATCAGATAATCGTCTTTGCCCTCTTCAACCGGCGTATCTTTATTCTTGCCGATATTAATCCCCAGGATGCCGCCAAAGTGGGATTTTTTGACGTTATCAACCAGGTTATCCACGCCGTGGTTATTAAAGCCCATGCGGTTGATAATGCCTTCCGCTTCAACAATGCGGAACAGGCGAGGCTTATCGTTGCCCGGCTGCGGACGCGGCGTCACGGTGCCGATTTCAATAAAGCCGAAGCCCATCGCACCCAGCGCATCAATGCATTCGCCGTTTTTATCCAGACCGGCGGCCAGCCCCAGCGGGTTCTTAAAAGACAGCCCCATGCAGGTAACCGGTTTGGTCGGCACCGACTGGCGCACCAGAAATTCGAAAGGGGTGCCGGTGACACGGCGCAGTTGCTGGAAGGTCAATTCATGCGCGCGCTCTGGATCGAGCTGGAACAACGCTTTCCTGATGAGGGGGTAGTACATGTACTCTCCTGATTTCCCGGTTATCCCCAGAATGCGGAAGTGGCCGCCGCATCCCGAACGCTATTGGGTTAGTTACAAACCGGGGGCGTATTATCCGGGATCCCCGGCGTAATTGGAATTGATTCCGCGCAAAAAAAGCGTTTTTTACGCAAACGTTTTCCCGCCGATCCCGCCTCATACCGCCAATCCGCATTTGCGCATAACCAAAGCCAAAAATGAGATTTAAAAAACCGGCCGCTTTGCTGTTAGCTTTAAAACACTTACTCATCTTTTACTCATTAAACCTAACTTTTAGTTATAAGGATTGGTTATGCGCGTTATAACTCTGGCCGGCAGCCCGCGTCTCCCCTCCCGCTCCGCGGGGTTACTGAATATTGCCCAGTCATGGCTGCAGCGGCGCGGCGTTGAGGTGGAGCCTTACACCCTGTATGACTTCGACGCCGAAGATCTGCTGCGCGCCAATTTCAACAGCCCGGCGATTAAAACCTTCGCCGCCCGCCTGGCGCAGGCCGACGGGTTGCTAATCGCCACCCCGGTGTATAAGGCGTCATTTTCCGGCGCGCTCAAAACCCTGCTGGACCTGCTGCCCGAACGCGCGCTGGAACACAAAGTGGTGCTGCCGCTGGCCACCGGCGGCTCCGTCGGCCATATGCTGGCGGTGGATTACGCCTTAAAGCCGGTGCTATCGGCGTTAAAAGCCCAGGAGGTGCTGCACGGCGTCTTTGCCGATGACGGCCAGCTCACCACGCAGGGCGAGCGGTTAACCCCCAGCGATGCCGTGGCGCTGCGGCTGGAGGAAGCGCTGAACAGCCTTTATCTGGCGTTGAGCCGTCGTCAACCTGCGCCCTCCTCCGCAGAGGCGTTGCTGCAGACGCAATCCTGACCCTGCCGATAAACACCACCAATAAGGAAATAATGATGACGCGACTTTCTTCCTGGCGCCGCTGGCTGCAGACCACATCGCTGACGGCCGCTCTGACGCTGGGCGTGGCCTACGGCGCCGCGGCCGATCCCGGCCCCCAGCAGCTGCGCATCGGTTACCAAAAAGGCTCCGTCAGTCTGGTGCTGGCGAAAAGTCATCGTCTGCTGGAACAGCGTTTCCCGCAGACCAAAATCAGCTGGACCGAATTCCCCGCCGGGCCGCAGATGCTGGAGGCGCTGAACGTCGGCAGTATTGATGTCGGCAGCACCGGTGATATTCCGCCGATCTTTGCCCAGGCCGCCGGCGCCGATTTGCTGTACGTCGGCGTAGAGCCGCCCAAGCCCAAGGCGGAAGTGATTCTGGTGCCGGAAAACAGCCCGATCCACGACGTTGCCGAACTGAAGGGGCACAAGGTCGCCTTCCAGAAAGGCTCCAGTTCGCACAATCTGCTGCTGCGCGCCCTGCAGCAGGCCGGCCTGAAATTTACCGACATCAAGCCGGTGTATCTGACCCCGGCCGACGCCCGCGCCGCCTTCCAGCAGGGCAACGTCGACGCCTGGGCGATTTGGGATCCCTACTACTCGGCGGCGCTGCTGCAGGGCGGCGTACGGGTGCTGACCGACGGCAGCAAGCTCAACCAGACCGGTTCGTTTTATCTGGCCGCCCGGCCATATACCGAAGCCAACGGCGCGTTTATTCAACAGGTGCTGAAGGTGCTGACGCAGGCTGACGCGCTGTCCCGCAGCGACCGCGAGCAGAGCATCGCCCTGCTGGCCAAAACCATCGGCCTGCCGCAGCCGGTGATCGCCGCCTACCTGGATCACCGGCCGGTCACCACCATTACGCCGCTCAGCGCCGACACCATCAAAGCCCAGCAGCAAACCGCCGATCTGTTCTACGCCAATCATCTGGTGCCGGTGAAGCTGGATATTTCCCAACGCGTCTGGCAGCCCAGCGCCCAATAATTGAGGAGAGCTTATTATGAGCCTGAATATCTTTTGGTTCTTACCCACCCACGGCGACGGTCACTATCTGGGATCGAGCGAAGGGGCGCGCAGCGTCGATCACGGCTATCTGCAACAAATTGCCCAGGCGGCCGACCGCCTGGGATTCGGCGGCGTGCTGATCCCGACCGGACGCTCCTGCGAAGACTCCTGGCTGGTGGCCGCGTCCCTGATCCCCGTCACGCAGCGGCTGAAATTCCTGGTGGCGCTGCGCCCCGGCATTATCTCCCCGACGCTGGCGGCGCGGCAGGCGGCAACGCTGGATCGCCTCTCCAACGGCCGCGCGCTGTTTAATCTGGTCACCGGCGGAGACCCGGACGAACTGGCGGCCGAAGGGCTGCACCTTAACCATGAAGAGCGCTATGAAGCCTCGGCGGAGTTTACCCACGTCTGGCGCCGGGTGCTGGAAGGGGAAACCGTCGATTTCAGCGGTAAGCATATTCAGGTCAAAGGCGCCAAACTGCTGTTCCCGCCGGTTCAGCAGCCGCGACCGCCACTCTACTTCGGCGGCTCGTCGGCCGCCGCGCAGGATCTGGCCGCCGACCAGGTAGAGCTGTATCTGACCTGGGGCGAGCCGCCGGCGCAGGTGAAACAGAAGCTGGACGAAGTACGCGCCAAAGCCGCCGCCAAGGGCCGTAAGGTGCGCTTCGGCATCCGGCTGCATGTGATCGTGCGTGAAACCAACGACGAAGCCTGGCGCGCCGCCGACCGTCTGATCGCCAATCTGGACGATAAAACCATCGCCGACGCGCAGCAGGCTTTCGCCCGTTTTGATTCGGTCGGCCAGCAGCGCATGGCGGCGCTGCACGGCGGCAAGAAAGATAACCTTGAGATCAGCCCTAACCTGTGGGCGGGCGTTGGCCTGGTGCGCGGCGGCGCCGGCACCGCGCTGGTGGGCGACGGCCCGACGGTGGCGCAACGCATCCGGGAGTACGCCGATTTAGGCATCGACACCTTTATTCTTTCCGGCTACCCGCATCTGGAAGAGGCCTATCGCGTTGGCGAACTGCTGTTCCCGCATCTGGATGTCGCGCAACACGCCGCGCCGGCGCCGCTGCGTCCGGTCGCGCCTCAGGGGGAAGTCATCGCCAATATCTATGCGCCGCAGCGGGCGTCGCAAAGCTAAGGAGCCAGTTATGAGCCATCGCACACAGCGCCTGCTGCACCGTTTAGCCCCCTGGATCCTGCCGATCGCCCTGCTGGTTTTCTGGCAGATCGCCGTTGAGGCCGGCTGGCTCTCCAGCCGCATTTTGCCGGCCCCCAGCGCCGTTGCGACGGCGTTCTGGACGCTGACGCAAAGCGGTGAACTTTGGCAGCACCTCACCATCAGCAGCTGGCGCGCGCTGATCGGTTTTGGCATCGGCGGCAGCCTTGGCTTGCTGCTGGGCCTGATCAGCGGCCTGTCCCGCTGGGGGGAACGCCTGCTGGACAGCTCGGTGCAGATGCTGCGCAACATTCCGCATCTGGCGCTGATCCCGCTGGTGATCCTGTGGTTCGGTATTGATGAATCGGCAAAAATCTTCCTGGTGGCGCTCGGCACCCTGTTCCCGATTTATCTCAATACCTATCACGGCATCAAAAATATCGACCGCGGGCTGCTGGAAATGGCGCGCAGCTATGGCCTGAGCGGTTTCCGCCTGTTTACCCAGGTGGTGCTGCCCGGCGCGCTGCCTTCCATCATGGTCGGCGTGCGCTTTGCGCTGGGGCTGATGTGGCTGACGCTGATCGTCGCCGAAACCATTTCGGCCAATTCCGGCATCGGCTATCTGGCGATGAACGCCCGCGAATTTCTGCAAACCGACATTGTGGTGGTGGCCATCGTGCTCTACGCCCTGCTCGGCAAACTGGCGGACGTCAGCGCACAGTGGCTGGAACGCCTGTGGCTGCGCTGGCACCCGGCTTATCAACTGAAACAAGGGGAAGCATCATGACGACTCCGACCCGTATTCCCCAGGGGACGCCCGTCACCCTGGAGTCCATCGCCAAGCGCTACGGCAACCGCACGGTGCTGGATAATCTGCAGCTACGCATCACCTCCGGCCAGTTTGTCGCCGTGGTCGGCCGCAGCGGCTGCGGCAAAAGCACCCTGCTGCGCCTGCTGGCCGGGCTGGAAAACGCCAGCAGCGGCGCGTTGCTCAGCGGCAGCGCGCCATTAAGCAGCGTGAAAGAAGACACCCGGCTGATGTTTCAGGATGCGCGCCTGCTGCCGTGGAAAAAGGTGATTGATAACGTCGGCCTGGGCCTGCGCGGCGACTGGCGTGACGCGGCGCGTCAGGCGCTGGCGGCAGTCGGCCTGGAGGAGCGGGCCGACGAATGGCCGGCGGCGCTGTCCGGCGGCCAGAAGCAGCGGGTCGCTCTGGCGCGCGCGCTGATCCATCGGCCGCGTCTGCTGCTGCTGGACGAACCGCTGGGCGCGCTGGATGCGCTGACGCGCATCGATATGCAGGGGCTGATTGAAAACCTGTGGCAACAGCATGGCTTTACCGTGCTGCTGGTCACCCACGACGTCAGCGAAGCGATCGCCCTGGCGGACCGCGTGATACTGATTGAGCAGGGACGCATCGGCCTGGATATGGCTATCGACCTGCCGCGACCGCGCCGCAAAGGCTCGGCCAGGCTGGCTGAACTGGAGGCGCAGATCCTGGAACGGGTGCTGTCGCCGGCTGCAACCGCAGAACCGGCGCGCCAGGCGGCGAATTAATCTCCTTCCAGCGCTTCCGCCTGCTGCGGCAATCCGGAAGCGCTGAAGTTTACACCCCACAGACAATATTCTCTTGCCCCCTATTTAGCACGCCAGACGCTAAATACTATGCTTTTCCATAATGAGAACTGCCTTAATGCCATACTCAGCATGGATGAAATAATGATTCACTCTCCCGACCACTATCAGCAGATCCGCCATACGTTAAAACAGCTAAGCCAAACCGAACCTTTCCAAAGAAATATCAGTGGATTAACACGATCTGCGCAGATCGATCACCTGTATACGCTGATGCAACAGGTCACCACTGCAGTACCTCTGAGCGGGCGCGACATACTTGACGATATGCGTAAACTGCTGACCGTGATGGAGTCGCCGTGTATAACGGCCAACTTTGGTCTGTCTCCCTTGCTTGCCAGCCACTATAACCTGTGCCTGGGAACCATTATGGCGCTGGCGGACCCTTCTTCTACCGCCATACGGCAATATATCGCCGAACTTGAAGCGGTCAGCAGTAAAGGACTCTATATGGTCACCGAGATCGATGTCGGTAACAACGCCATGAGCCTGCAAACCGAAGCCCATTATGACAGTCAGGCCCGACAATTTATCATCAATACGCCAACGCCGGGCGCCTGTAAATTTATGCCCTACCTCTCTGCGCAACAACCCAAATTGGCTATCGTAATGGCACGGCTGTTTATAGAGGCGCGGGATTGCGGCATTCACCCGTTCATTGTGCGCTGCCGCGACCATAAAGGTCGGTTGCTGCCGGGGATTCAGACTAGTGATATCGAAGATGTGGATATTTATTCCGTTTCTTACGTCGATCACAGTATTACCGCCTTTCATCAGGTAAGGGTTCCGCACCACGCTTTTCTTGGCGGCAGGCTGCATCAGGTGACGCCCGATGGCAAATTCATCACCCGCGCAACGTCACACCGGGAAACATTCTTTCATTCGCTGTGCCGGATTGAATGGGGAAAAATCGTGTTAACCGCCGCGCTGATTTCTCCGTTAAAAATGGCCGTCGCCAGCACCGTACACTATCAGACACACCGCAAGCTCAATACCCGAGAAAAAGAAATTAACGTCGCCGATATCCTGATCAACAAAACTGAAGCGGCAGATGCCTACGTCACCGCCGCGGCCTCCATCGCACTGTATGAAAACCGAAAAGAATATTGCCTTAACAACGCGCTGGATGCCTCACAGCTACAGTTTCATGCCAGCATCGTCAAAAGTATGGTGGTTGAACTTTCCCGCGAGGCGATCAGAAAATGTCTGATGCGCACCGGCGTGCACGGTAAACTGATTCGCAACCGCATCACACTCGCGATGATGGTGAACGACCACACCGCAACCGCAGAAGGCGACAGCCTGCCGGTGCTGATGAACATCGCCAAACGGCTGCTGAAACCATCGTCAGTGACGCAAACAGCCGAAGAGCCCCCCTACCCGCGGCTTTCCGCCCGGCATATCATGGCGCTACTGCAGACAAAGGAACATGCGTTGAGAGACAGGCTCGCTACCCTAATGGCCACCGCACAAGATGCAAACCACGCCTGGAATGAACATTCCGATCTGGCCTATCAACTGGCCTGGACGCACGGTGTGCGCGCCGCGCTTGACGCGCTGGCGCCGCAGCCGGACATACAGGCCGCCTTTGCGTTAAGCCAACTGCTCAAAAATGCCGTGTGGTTTATCACCCAACAGGCCCTCACACCCGAAGAGTTTGGCGAAGCCGAGGAGAAGCTGCGCCGCTTATTGGTCGATATCTTCGAACGGCGCGCCGTCAACGCCGCTGAAGAGTGGGATATTGCCGATTTACTGGCGCAGACCGAGATCGGCGCAACAGATATGGGCGAATACTGGCTGCAACACACCCGGCTAGAACCGCGCTTCACCCCAACCTCCCTGCGCTGATGCCGGACAGAAAAACGCCCGGTATCACCGGGCGTTTTTTGGCAAAAAACAATTTCCGTCAGGCATCCAACGCCTTGCTAATCTTCTCAAACAGATCGCCGGACAGATTCTCCAGCCCCTTCAGTTGCTCCAGCGCTTTACGCATCAGCGCCTGACGGCCAGCGTCATAGCGCTTCAGACGGATCAGCGGTTCAATCAGGCGCGCCGCCACCTGCGGGTTGCGCGTGTTGAGATCGCTGAGGATCTCCGCCAGGAACTGGTAACCGCTGCCGTCAGGCGCATGGAACGCCGACGGGTTCGCCGAGGCGAACGCCCCCACCAGCGAACGGGTGCGGTTCGGGTTGCTCAGGCTGAATGAGCGATGCTGCAGCAAACCGCGCACCGTGTTCAGCACGTCGGCCGCCGGGCTGGTGGCCTGCAGCACAAACCATTTGTCCATCACCAGTCCGTCCTGATGCCAGCGCTCGTCGAACGCCGTCATCAGTGCGTCGCGGCAAGGCAGCTGTGCGGCCACCGCCGCCGCCAGCGCCGCCAACGAGTCGGTCATATTATCCGCCTGGCGGAACTGCTCAGCCACCAGCGTATCGGCCTGCTGCGCATCACCGAAGGCCAGATAGTGCAGACAGGTATTGCGCAGCGCGCGTTTGGCGATATCGCCATGCTCAACGCGGTAGCCGTCGGTGCGGTTGGCGCGGTATACCGCCAGCCACTCGTCGGCCATTTCCTGCGCCAGACAACGGGTGATTGCGTCGTGCACCGCGGCGATCGCTTCCGGATCGATTTCGGCAAACAGTTCGGCCATCTCATTTTCCGTCGGCAACGTCAGGATCTGCGCGGCCAGGGCCGGATCCAGTTTTTCATCCAGCAAGACCGCCCGGAACGCATCCACCACGTGCAGCGGCAGCGACAGCGGCTGTTTCTGCTGGTGCTTGGCGACGTTCAGCTTGATGTAGGTCGCCAGCAGGCTTTGCGCGGCATCCCAGCGGGCAAAATCGTTGCGCGCATGCTGCATCAGGAAGGTCAGTTGCCCGTCGCTGTACGGATAGTCCAGCTTCACCGGTGCGGAGAACTCACGCAGCAGTGACGGCACCGGACGCTGCGCAACGCCGTCAAAAATAAAGGTCTGCTCCGCTTCGGTCACGTTCAGCACGTTATTAACCGGCAGGCCGTCCTTCTGCAGCACAATCACGTTGCCTTCGGAATCGTACAGTTCAATATCCAGCGGGATATGCAGCGGCTGTTTCTGCGGCTGATCGGCGGTCGGCGCGGTATGCTGGCTGACCTGCAGGCGGTACTGCTGCTGCTCGGCGTCATAATCATCGCGCACCGTCAGCACCGGCGTGCCGGACTGGCTGTACCAGCGGCGGAACAGGGACAGATCGACATTGGAGGCATCTTCCATCGCCTGCACAAAGTCATCACAGGTCGCCGCGCTGCCGTCATGGCGTTCAAAATAGAGCTGGATCCCCTTCTGGAAGTTCTCCTCGCCCAGCAGCGTATGCATCATGCGGATCACTTCAGAACCCTTCTCATACACCGTCAGGGTGTAGAAGTTGTTCATCTCGATCACTTTGTCCGGACGAATCGCGTGCGCCATTGGGCTGGCGTCTTCCGCAAACTGCGCGCCGCGCATCACGCGGACATTATCAATACGGTTAACCGCACGCGACCCCAGATCCGAGCTGAACTCCTGATCGCGGAACACCGTCAGGCCCTCTTTCAGGCTGAGCTGGAACCAGTCGCGACAGGTGACGCGGTTGCCGGTCCAGTTATGGAAATACTCATGCCCGATCACCGCTTCAATATTCAGGTAATCCTTGTCGGTCGCGGTTTCCGCCTTAGCCAGCACGTATTTGGAGTTAAAGATATTTAACCCTTTGTTTTCCATCGCGCCCATATTGAAGAAGTCCACCGCGACGATCATATAGATGTCGAGGTCATACTCCAGGCCGAAGCGGGTTTCATCCCATTTCATCGAATTCTTCAGCGAGGTCATCGCCCAGTCGGCGCGATCCAGGTTGCCGCGGTCAACAAACAGTTCCAGCGCCACTTTGCGCCCTGAGCGGGTCACAAAGCTGTCGCGCAGCACGTCGAAATCACCGGCGACCAGCGCAAACAGATAGCTCGGCTTCGGGAACGGATCCTGCCACTGCACCCAGTGACGGCCGTCGTCCAGTTCGCCTTCGGCAATGCGGTTGCCGTTGGACAGCAGGAACGGATAACGCTGTTTATCCGCCGTGATGCGGGTCGTGAAGCGCGCCAGCACGTCCGGACGGTCCAGATAGTAGGTAATATGACGGAAGCCTTCCGCCTCACACTGGGTGCATAGCGCCTCGCCGGACAGGTACAAACCTTCCAGCGCGCTGTTCTGCGCCGGATGAATATCGTTGACGATGGTGACAGTAAATTGTTCCGGCAAACCATCAATAATCAGCTGGTTATCCTGTTGGCGGTACGCCTCCCAGGGCTGACCGTCAATCTGCAGACTCACCAGCGTCACATCCTCACCGTCCAGCACCAGCGGTGCGCCGGCGGCGCCCTGACGTTTCACTTTGCTGACGGCGGTGACGCGCGTCGTGTCGGCGTGCAGATCAAAATCCAAATCAATGTCGGTGATGGTGTAATCCGGCGCGCGATAATCATGGCGATATTTCGCCTGTGGCTGTTGTGTCATACAAACCCTTTGACGTCTCAGTGAGTAACGGATAACGGGCCGCGATGTCCTGCACGGCACGGCGCACTGGCGCTCGGCGCCACCGCGACCCGGATTGTAAATAAACTGTATCACAGCCACGGAAAAAACCCAGAGACCACCGCATCCGCAGCAGAGAAATGCGCAGCGGATCATCCTCTGCCAGCCATTATTCAGCGACCACAGAGCACGAAAAGGAAAAAACAGCACGATATGCCAATAAAATAACCATGCGCAGCCATTTATCCAGACAAACCCGCCAGCCTGCAGGCCATCATTGTGTCCACCTCGCCGGCTGACTATTTATTTGTATTATTTCCTGACGTCGATCATTAAGATGGTGAAACATACGCGCCACGGCGGTGGTATCATTCCGGCTCCAGGCATGAGGACGCGCGGTTGTTATGAAAGTTAAATACCTTATTTATTTTTTTACCTTTTTATTAACCGCCTCGTTCACTATTGCAATTTGCGATGAGTGGGCGGAAGCCAAAAAGCAATATAACGACAGCGCCTGGAACCTGAATAAAACCCTGCACTCGGAAGAGGTATCTTCGGTGTTGCAAAATACCCTGCGGCTGCATACGGTAAAGCGCCTGAGCCTGGTCAATCCGGAGCTGAAGCCTGCGCTCTGGCAGGAAAGCGAACGGGAAACGCGTAACAACATCCGGCAGATACGCCGCTACGTCAACTCGGGTGCCCTGCAACACTTAACCACCCAGCAAAAAATCGACATCCGCTCCATGCTTAACCTGCTGGAGAAAATGCTGGATAACGATACCCAGCAACTGGCGCCGATGAATAATGCCATCCGTAATTTATTCAATATCAACAGCGCGTATTACATCACCCAGTCCAGCATGGATTATTACAGTTACACCTACGAAAGCCGTATTCTGAATGCCGACGCCTTTTTATTCCTCGAGTCAATCCGCCTGAATAATCAGCTTAATATCACCCTCACCGAGATTATCGATCAGCTGGTGGATATCACGCTCAACGGACAGAATGACAAAGAGTCCTATCTCAAAACCATCCAGTTGACCGGCGTGCTGAACGTGCTGAGTTCACGCCTGCTGTTTATGGAAATGGTTTATAGCGACCCGCAAATCAGCCGTATTATCAACCAACTGCTGGAAAAGCTTTCCCCGCAGCAAACCGACGGCCTGGCCGGCGAGCTGTACGATTCGATGGTCCATGGCAAAGCGTTCGACGCCGCACGCATTTACGCCTATGTCAAAGAGATGGACCGGCTGTCGCAGCAGCTTTTCCAGCGCAGCTTTGAGCTGGAGATCGCCAAATGCCGCAAGCAAATGTACCAGAGCCAGACGGCGATTAACGGCCTGTTTGCCTTTGCCTGGCTGCTCGCCCTGTTTCTGCTGATGCCGACCCTGATTTTCTGTTCCAACATCAGCCGTTGGCTGACCAAAACGCAAAGCAATATTCAGCGCCTTTCGCACGGCGATATGGCGATCGATGCGCCGGAGGTGTTTTACAGCCAGGAGCTGATTGCCATCACCGACGCCATCAATCAGCTCAAACAGTATCATTTGGAAAAGGTGCGGCTGGAGCAGGAGAAGCATGCGCTGATTACCGAGCTGGAGGCGTCCTCCTATCTCGACCCGCTCACCAACATTTACAACCGTCGCCGCTTCTTCCGTGACGCCGAACAGCTGCCGGACGCCAGCTACCCGCTGGCCTTCTGCCTGATCGATATCGATAACTTCAAGGCGCTTAACGACACCTACGGCCACAATATCGGCGACCTGGCCCTGGTGGCCTTTGCCGATCTGCTGCGCCACGCCTTCCGCGCCGAGGACATCTTCTGCCGTTACGGCGGCGAGGAGTTCGCCATCCTGCTGCACCACTGCGCGCTGCCGGACGCCAGAATGGCGCTGGAGAAACTGCGTCACAAGGTCCAGCGGCTGCGGCTGCCGGTTCCCGACGGGCAGCCGGTGCGTTATACCATCAGCTGCGGCATCGCCGCGGTGGCGTCCCCGCGTCAGCTGCAAACCGCGATAAAACTGGCCGATGAGGCGCTCTACTTCTGCAAGAAAAACGGCAAGGATCGGGTGGCGATCAACGACGGTTCAAGCTGCCGCTAAAAGCGCTGTTTAAAATAATTAACCTTATAATTTTTATCGCTAATTAGACTAAGTGATTCACTTTTCTTGGTTTATCCGCCTTTTCATTTCAGCGCCGCGCCGCGGCGGCGCATAAGCGCACGTTTAATCCTCGACCCGTTCCCCCGATTTATGGTGTGATGGCGCTTCAATAACAGGATAATCCGGGTATACTCCCCCATCTTTTTATGATTAACCGGATTTTGGAGACGCGCCCTGACGAGGATGCTGTAACGCGCTATGACTCAATACGCTTCCCCGATTTTGACATCACTGCTGGATACCGACGCTTACAAGCTCCATATGCAGCAGGCAGTGTTCCATCGCTATCCCGCGATCGACGTCGCGGCGGAGTTCCGCTGCCGCGGCGACGAGCTGCTGGGCGAGTACGCCGACGAAATCCGCGCGCAGGTCGCGCTGATGGGACAGTTGGCGCTGACCGAGGCTGAATACCAGTATCTCTCCGGGCTGCCTTTCTTCCGGCAGGATTACCTTAACTGGCTGCGCGATTTCCGTTACAACCCGCAGCAGGTCGCCATCGACAATCAGGATGGCAGGCTGCGGATCCGCATCGCCGGGCCGTGGCGTGAAGTGATCATGTGGGAAGTGCCGCTGCTGGCGGTGATCAGCGAAGTGGTGCACCGCCACCGCACGCCGGAGGTCACGCCCGCGATGGCGGTCGCGCAGCTGCGCAACAAACTGACGCAGTTCCGCCAGCTGACGCAGGATATCGATATCTCGCGCTTTAAGCTGATGGACTTCGGCACCCGCCGCCGCTTCTCACAGCCGGTGCAACAGGCGATCGTCAGCACGCTGCAGCAGGAGTTCCCTTATCTGGTCGGCACCAGCAACTACGATCTGGCCCACCAGCTGGGGCTGACGCCGGTCGGCACCCAGGCGCATGAATGGTTCCAGGCGCACCAGCAGATCAGCCCGGTGCTGGCCAACAGTCAGCGCGCCGCCCTGCAGGCCTGGCTGGATGAGTACCCGGATCAGCTCGGCATCGCCCTGACCGACTGCATTACCATGGACGCCTTCCTGCGTGATTTCGGCCTGCAGTTCGCCGAACGCTATCAGGGGCTGCGTCATGATTCCGGCGACCCGTTCGAATGGGGCGAAAAAGCCATCGCCCATTATCAGACGCTGGGCATCGACCCGATGAGCAAGACGCTGGTGTTCTCCGATAACCTCGATCTGGAGAAAGCGCTGGCGCTGTACCGCCGTTTCGATCGCCGCATTAATCTGGTCTTCGGCATCGGCACGCGCCTGACCTGCGATATCCCCGGCGTCAAGCCGCTGAATATTGTGATCAAACTGGTGGAGTGCAAAGGCAAACCGGTGGCGAAACTCTCCGACAGTCCGGGAAAAACCATCTGCCAGGACCAGGCGTTTGTCAAAGCATTGCGCAAGGCGTTTGACCTGCCGCTGGTGAAAAAAGCCAGCTGACCGTCGGCAAGCCGGGTGAGTTTTCAGCCGGCTTTTCTCTTCTTTATTACCCTTCCCGCCCCTACTCGCCGCGACAAGACAGAAATGTTGCGCCAATCTGGTGATTTCTGCTTGTGCTCTGCACCGCGGCAAGTAACATAGCAAGACCCCCATTGTCTTGGGTTGTAAGCTATTTCTTTATCAAATCAATTTAAGAGAGAAATTTATGAGCGTAGTGCCTGTATGCGACGTGCTGCAAGGGCGTGCTGCGGTTGACAGTGAAGTCACCGTGCGCGGCTGGGTGCGTACCCGAAGAGATTCTAAAGCTGGTATCTCCTTCCTCGCCGTTTATGACGGCTCCTGCTTTAATCCGTTACAGGCCGTCGTTAATAATTCTCTGCCGAATTATCAGGATGAAGTGCTGCATCTGACCACCGGCTGCTCGGTTGAAGTGACCGGCAAAGTCGTCGCCTCACCTGGCGAAGGCCAGAGCTTTGAGCTGCAGGCGACTGAAATCAACGTGGTCGGCTGGGTCGACGATCCGGATACCTATCCGATGGCCGCCAAGCGTCACAGCATCGAATACCTGCGTGAAGTGGCGCACCTGCGTCCGCGCACCAACCTGATCGGCGCCGTGGCGCGCGTGCGTCATACGCTGGCGCAGGCGATCCACCGCTTCTTCCATGAAAACGGCTACTTCTGGGTTTCCACCCCGCTGATCACCGCGTCCGATACCGAAGGCGCCGGCGAAATGTTCCGCGTGTCCACGCTGGATCTGGAAAACCTGCCGCGCGACGATAAAGGCGCGGTCGACTTCAGCGAAGACTTCTTCGGCAAGGAAGCGTTCCTGACCGTTTCCGGCCAGTTGAACGGTGAAACTTACGCCTGTGCGTTATCAAAAGTTTACACCTTCGGCCCGACATTCCGGGCGGAAAACTCCAACACCAGCCGCCACCTGGCGGAGTTCTGGATGATTGAGCCGGAAGTCGCCTTCGCGACGCTGGATGATTCCGCGGCGCTGGCCGAAAGCATGCTGAAATATGTGTTCCAGGCGGTGCTGGATGAGCGCGCCGACGATATGCAGTTCTTTGCCGAGCGCGTTGATAAAGACGCCGTTGAACGTCTGAAACGCTTTGTCTCTTCCGACTTTGCCCAGGTGGACTACACCGACGCCATCGATATCCTGCTGGCTTCCGGTCAGACCTTCGAGAACCCGGTGTCCTGGGGTATCGATCTGTCTTCTGAGCATGAGCGTTATCTGGCGGAGAAACACTTCAAGGCGCCGGTCGTCGTCAAGAACTATCCGAAAGACATCAAGGCGTTCTATATGCGCATGAACGACGACGGCAAAACCGTTGCCGCTATGGACGTGCTGGCGCCGGGCATCGGCGAGATCATCGGCGGTTCTCAGCGTGAAGAGCGTCTCGACGTGCTGGATCAGCGCCTGGCGGAAATGGGGCTGAATAAAGAAGACTACTGGTGGTACCGCGACCTGCGTCGTTACGGCACCGTGCCGCACTCCGGCTTTGGCCTCGGATTTGAGCGTTTAATCGCCTATGTGACCGGTGTACAAAACGTGCGTGATGTAATCCCGTTCCCACGCACTCCGCGTAACGCAAGCTTTTAATTAGCAACGCTAAACAAATTCACTACCATTTTGTTACAAAACAAAGGCCAGCTCTGCTGGCCTTTCGCATTTTTTATTCTTGACGAAGCTCACAAAGTTCCGTTTCATTAATATTTAGTTACACATATTTTCTTTGTGAAACGTTTTTACGACATTAGTAGCATCTTAACCCTAGATTAACCCTGCGCTGAATGGAACACTGCGTTCAGACACAGGACGACACCAATCTATCAACAATAGTTCCCTAAAGAATTATTGGCGGCAGTGGCAAAGGTGTCCGAATAACACCAATGAGGGTAATAATGATGAAGCGCAACATTCTTGCAGTGGTAATTCCTGCGCTGCTGGCTGCTGGTGCAGCAAACGCAGCGGAAATCTATAATAAAGACGGCAACAAGCTGGATCTGTACGGTAAAGTTGACGGCCTGCACTACTTCTCCGATAGCAAAAGCGATGATGGCGACCAGTCTTATGTCCGCTTCGGCTTCAAAGGTGAAACCCAGATCAATGACCAACTGACCGGTTACGGCCAGTGGGAATACAACATCCAAGCCAACAACAGCGAAGGCGGCGACGACGCGCAAAACGGCAACAAAACCCGTCTGGGCTTCGCCGGTCTGAAATTCGCCGAGTACGGCTCTCTGGACTACGGCCGTAACTACGGCATCGTTTACGACCCAATGGGTTGGACCGATATGCTGCCTGAATTCGGCGGCGACTCTGCCGGCAGCGACAACTTTATGGTTGGCCGTTCTACCGGTCTGCTGACCTACCGCAACAACGACTTCTTTGGTCTGGTTGACGGCCTGAACTTCGGCCTGCAGTACCAGGGCAAAAACGACCGTGAAGACATCAAACGTTCTAACGGCGACGGCTGGGGTATCTCCACCACTTATGAACTGCCGGTTGGCGTAGGCTTCTCCGCCGCATACGCATCTTCTGACCGTACCGACCGTCAGACCAACGCAGGTTACGCCCGTGGCGAAGGCCGCGCTGAGCAGTGGGCAGCTGCGGTGAAATACGACGCCAACAACGTCTACCTGGCGGCGATGTACGGTGAAACCCGTAACGCCACCTACATCAAAAACGATAAAGTCGGCAGCCTCAACTACGGCACCACCGGCTTCGCTAACAAAGCGCAAAACTTCGAACTGGTTGCTCAGTACCAATTCGACTTCGGCCTGCGTCCGTCCATCGCCTACGTACAGTCTAAAGGCAAGGACATCGAAGGCATCGGCGATGCTGACCTGATCAAATACGTTGATGTCGGTGCGACTTACTACTTCAACAAAAACATGTCCACCTACGTTGATTACAAAATCAACCAGCTGAACGACAACAACCCGCTGGGCCTGAACACCGACGACATCGTTGCCGTTGGTCTGGTTTACCAGTTCTAATTGTTGCTTCATCTGCCGGTCATCAACCGCCGGCACATTTGAAAAACAGGGCTTCGGCCCTGTTTTTGTTTTTCCGCCATCGACAGCTTTTTATGCTGCCTGCCGCCCCTTTACCGTCATTTTTTGTGCTGAATCTGCCTTCCTCACAAGTTCGATGTGTTTTTCTCGCAAACGGTTGGCAAAGCGCACAACTGGCGCTACCCTGATGCCTCTATCCGCTTAACGCTAAGCTATGGAACCATCTGACATGTTTGAAAAAATCGCTGCAGCACCTGCCGATCCGATTCTGGGTCTGACCGACATTTTCCGCGCGGACGCCCGTCCGAACAAAATCAACCTGGGTATCGGCGTCTACAAAGACGAAACCGGCAAAACGCCGGTGCTGACCAGTGTGAAAAAAGCGGAGCAATACCTGCTGGAAAATGAGACCACCAAAAACTACCTCGGCATTGAGGGGATCCCTGCGTTTGCCAGCTGCACCCAAGAGCTGCTGTTCGGCAAAAACAGCCCTATCATTACCGACAAGCGTGCGCGCACCGCGCAAACGCCTGGTGGTACCGGTGCCCTGCGCGTAGCCGCCGACTTTATTGCCAACCAGACCGACGCCAAGCGCGTTTGGGTCAGCAACCCAAGCTGGCCGAACCATAAAAACGTCTTCGCCGCCGCCGGTCTGGAAGTGGTGGAATATAACTACTATGACGCCGCCAACCACGCGCTGGACTTCGACGGGTTGCTGAGCAGCCTGCAACAGGCGCAGGCCGGCGATGTTATCGTATTCCATGGCTGCTGCCACAACCCGACCGGCATCGACCCGACGCCGGAGCAGTGGAGCCAGCTGGCTGAGCTGTCGGTCAGCAAAGGCTGGCTGCCGCTGTTCGATTTCGCCTACCAGGGCTTCGCCAAAGGCCTGGAAGAAGATGCGCAGGGTCTGCGTATTTTTGCCGCCAAGCATCAGGAACTGATCGTCGCCAGCTCCTACTCGAAAAACTTCGGCCTGTACAACGAGCGCGTCGGCGCCTGCACCGTAGTGGCGGCCGATGCCGAAACCGCAGACCGCGCCTTCAGCCAGGTTAAAGCGGCGATCCGCGCCAACTACTCCAACCCGCCGTCACACGGTGCGGCCGTCGTTGCCACCATCCTGAGCAACGATGCGCTGCGTGCGATCTGGGAGCAAGAGCTGGCCGATATGCGTCAGCGCATCCACCGCATGCGTCAGCTGTTTGTAAATACCCTGCAGGAAAAGGGCGCACAGCAGGACTTCAGCTTTATTATCAACCAGAACGGCATGTTCTCGTTCAGCGGCCTGACCAAAGAGCAGGTGCTGCGTCTGCGCGAAGAGTTTGGCGTTTACGCGGTCAACTCCGGCCGCGTTAACGTCGCAGGCATGACGCCGGATAACATGGCGCCGCTGTGCGAAGCCATCGTCGCCGTGCTGTAAGCTACACCCATCAGATGTAACAAAGGGGCGCTCTGCGCCCCTTTTGCTGTTATTTCCGCCGGGAAATACGGCTGTTTACCACGCCTCAGGCTGCTCACGCAAAAACGGGTTGGTCTGCCGTTCATGGCCAAAGGTCGACATCGGCCCATGCCCCGGAATAAAGTCCATATCATCGCCCAGCGGCAGGAGTTTGTTGCGGATGGAGGCAATCAGCGCCTGATGATCGCCGCGCGGGAAATCACTGCGCCCCACCCCGCCGTTGAACAGCACGTCGCCAACCAGCGCCAGACGCGCTGTATCGTTGATAAACACAATGTGTCCCGGCGTATGTCCCGGACAGTGCAGCACGTTCAGCGTCATCTCGCCCACCTGCACGCTGTCGCCTTCGGCCAGCCAATGGGTCGGGGTTAACGGCGCACACTCTTCCAGCCCGAACATCCGGCTTTGCGCCGGCAGGCCGTCGAGCCAGAACGCATCCTCTTTGTCCGGCCCGATAATCGGCACCTGATAGTGTTCCGCCAGCTCCGCCGCCGCGCCGACGTGGTCGAGATGCCCGTGCGTCAGCAAAATTTTCGTCAGCTGCACGCCCGCATCCTGCACCGCCGCCTTCAGCTTTTCCGCCTCGCCGCCGGGATCCACCAGCGCGGCCTGCCCACTCTGCTCACACCAGATCAGCGTACAATTTTGGCTAAACGCCGTGACGGGAATAATTTGGTATTTCATAACGCTCCAACGACAACGGCGCCGGACCTTGCGGCCGGCGCTCTCTTAACCCAGAGGCACAGCGATTACCAGGTACGCACCGGCCCGGTATCGATGTGAACAAAATTGCTACGCGGATAATAGCCTACGCCGCCGGCGCGCATTTTCAACGCCGCCTTGCGGATATTGCTCAGCTGAATGCCTTCGATATGGAAGTCCATCGCCTGGCCTTTGGTATGATAGCTGTGTTTGGCAACGCCGCGGCTGCGTGCGCGCAGATCGTTGTTCGTTCCCAGCGAGCGGTAGCCGGAAATCAGCTGCACCGGCTTGGTGGTGCCCAGCATCCCCTGCAAGCGATAAAGATGATCAAACAGCTGCGGATCGATCGATTTCACTTTATTCGCGCGAAAATCGCGGAACAAGTGATTTAAACGCACCAATTCTTCTTTATTATAATTTTTACCGTCAAAGAATTCGGCTTTCAGTGATTCGCCTGTATGCAGATTATTTACTACAAGAATACGAGGACGAGAAGTAGAAAGGCTGGCAAATGCTTGACCCGGAAGTAAAGCCATGCCCATCGCGGCGCCACCCAACGCCAGCCATTTACGGCGGTGAAGATCAATTTTGTCCATGTTTCTATCAGACCCGGCAAGAATATCAAAAAAATATGCACAAAAAAGCGCACTGCCTGAACCTTAACCGCCAGCGCCGCCTGAGTCAACCCATGATGCGGCGCGGCTTACAGGCGCTCTGAAATCGAGCGCCTGCGTCTGGTCCAAATAGTCTGACCGTTATTTATTTAAAAATGCTGCATTTATTACAGCAATTTCTCCGCCCGGGCCAAAATTTGTGCGCCCGATCGCACGGTATTATCGTAATTGTAAATATCTGTACGGAATTGTGGCTGTCCATCATCGGCAACCCACGCCGTTAAATAATACAATTTAACCGGAATACGCCCGCGTACATTAACGAACGTGGTATTACCCTGCTTCAGGGTGGAGGAAACGCGGCTGTCATTCCAACCGGCATCCTGCAGCAGCATATTGGCTAAGACGGACGCTTTATTTACCCGTACGCAACCGGAACTGAGCGCACGAATATCTTTTTTGAACAGGCTGTGGTTCGGCGTATCATGCAGATAAATAGCATCCGAACTCGGCATATTAAATTTAAAACGCCCCAGCGAGTTAGTCGCGCCCGGCGCCTGACGGATACGATACGGGAAATTGCGGGCGGAGATAGAACTCCAGTCAATCGTTGACGGATCAATCACCTGCGCATCATTGCTCCAGCCGGACAATAACGTATAGCCGTGCTTCTGGAAATAATTAATATCGCGCATCGCCTTCGGCACAATATCTTCACGCACCAGCGTCGTCGGCACGTTCCACGGCGGATTAACCACCACGTTATTCAGCGCGCTGCTCATCAACGGCGTTTTACGGCTTGGGCGGCCGACAATCACCCGAGATGACAGCACTTCATTACCGTCGCGGTAATAAACCAGCGAATAGTTGGGAATATTCACCATAATACCGTTATTCACCCGCCCCGGCAGAATGCGCAAGCGCTGAATATTCAGCGCCAGCAACGCGGCGCGGGTTTGCGGCGACACGTTCAGCCACTCGCGCGTGCGCACGCCGATCAGGCCGTCGGCACTCAGCCCCTGCCATTTTTGGAAGCGCTTGACGCCTTCAACCAGATCGTCGCTGTACAGGCTAGCGCCGCTCGCGGCGGACTGCAGCATGCCGCCGTCCTCCGGGGTCACCGACGCCGACGATGGGCTGACCACCGCGGCACGGTTCTCACGCAGCTTTTCTTCATCGACCGACTGATCGTCATCCACCACCGGCGCGTTGCTATTCACCATCGCCGGCTCCTGACTCTGCTGTATGCCGGCATCGCTGGCGGACAACATGCCGGTGCGCTGCAGAATCTCACGCAGCGCGGGAATATCGCTACTGCTCTGTCCCGGACGCAGCGTCGGGCCGTTGGCCAGGCGCGGCCAAGGGCGGCTATCGGTCAGCAGGTCGCGCAGCGCCTGATGCATTTTTGCGTATTGCGGATGCTGCGGCGCCAGCGATTCAATATAGGGCAGCGTTTTACTCTGACGCACCGCAAGCTGCCACTGGTTAATCACGGTGGCCGGCGGCGTCGCCAATTTATAAGGGATATTGCTGTATAGCCAATTATTGCCGTTAGCGCCGATGGAGGAGACAAACTGCAGGTAGCCCAGCATCGCATCCGACAGCACGATGTCGCGCCCCATGTCGCTGATTGCCGGGTCGGTCAGCTGTTTCACCCATTGATTAAACTGCGGCTGAATTCCGGAAATAGCCAGCTCGGCCAGCTGCTGCTGGAACTGCTGCACCGTTTCACGATCCCGCCACATCGGCTGCATGTGGTTGGCCGCGTACAGCGGGGCCAGCGTGGCAAGGTAGCGCGGCGTAACGCCCTGCGGCAGCGCCGACATCATCTCGGCGCGGCTTTGCGCCACCGTTGTCGCTGAAGAGCCGGCGGACAATCCGGGCGTAGCTGCCCATACAGGTAACGACGCGGCAAGACCACATGCGATAGCGCAGCTCAGCGCCAAACGTCGAACCTTGTTACTTTCTTTAAGCAACATCCCTTGCCCCCTCTCTGCTCACAAAAAATACGACAAAAATTACTGATTAATTTAAGTATATACCGAAAATAAATGGAGTTGCACCCGGCCGCCAAATGCGTCCGCCGGATGAACCCGCGCCCGGTACGCCAGCGCAAGAAACCGCCCTATCATCCATAGCCAATAAAAAATAGCCACCCTGGGGCGGCTATTTTCAGATTTTTAGGAGGGTTTTAAACCTGCGGCGTCTCTGCCGGGCTGGCCCCCAGCGCCGGCGGCTCATTGGCAAAGCCGCGCAGCCCCACCACGTGCACATGCTCCTGATTCTGGAACACCTTACGCACCAGTTTATAGGTGGTGCCTTTTTCCGGGCTGATATTCTCCGGCGCCGCGATGATCAGCTGCATTTCCAGA
Organism: Serratia rubidaea; assembly: GCF_016026735.1. Classification (NCBI taxonomy): domain Bacteria; kingdom Pseudomonadati; phylum Pseudomonadota; class Gammaproteobacteria; order Enterobacterales; family Yersiniaceae; genus Serratia; species Serratia rubidaea. Next base: position 3,248,535 of record NZ_CP065640.1, on the reverse strand, counting down.
CGGTCGCACAGCTCAAACAGGGTGGCGATGGATTTGGCATCCAGACGCGCCGCTTCATCGAGGAACAGCAGACGACACGGAGAAATATCCTTGCCGCGCAGGCGACGGGACTCTTCTTCCCAGCTCTGCACCACCATCACCAAGATCGACATACCGGTACCGATCGCCTCACCGGTGGACAATGCGCCGCTTTCCGCACGCAGCCAGCCGTCGGAGCCACGGAATACTTCGACTTCCAGCTCCAGGTAATTACGGTAATCCAGCAGCTCCTCGCCGATAGTCTGCGGCGTACGCTGGCCCATATCGATCTGCGGGTTCAGGCGCTGATACAGCTTGGCCAGCGCTTCGGAGAAGCTCAGGCGGTTGCTGTTGAACAGATCCTGATGCTGCTCCTGCTGTTCGGACAGCACATCCAGCAGCGTCGCATGCGCTTCACGCACGTTGACGTTCAGACGCACGCTCTTCACCTGACCGAAGGAAACGGCCTGCAGCCCCTGGTTCAGCATGCGGATGCGGTTCTGCTCACGCTGAATGGTTTTGCGGATGATATTCGCCACGCTCTTGGAACTGATGGCCAGCTTCTGCTCACGGCTGGTCAGCTCTTCGGTCAGACGGCTCAGCTCGATCTCCATCTGTTCGATGGCCTCGATCGGATCGTCGGTGCGGATAATATCCTGGCGGATGCGCTCGCGCAGGTGCTGATACACCGCGATATAGAACTGAATCTTGCGTTCCGGCCGCTTCGGATCTTCCGACAGGCGCAGCACGTCGCGCAGATGTTCGTTATCCGCCACCGCCAGACGCAGCGCACCCAATGCCTTATCCGACATCGAACGCAGCTCGTCGCCGTCCATATAGGCCAGCTCGCGGCGGTGCAGGCGGCGTTCAACGCCGTTATCTTTCACCATGCGCATCACCGCGCACCAGCCCGCCTTGGCGGTCACCACTTGCTCACGCAGCTGATGGTAGTCGCGCTCCAGCTTGCGCAGCTTTTTCTGCAGGCTGTCCATTTCCGCTTCGCAGAAGGTCAGCTGCTTCTCCAGCTGATTGCGACGCGCGCGGTTGTTGCTCAGCGCCGCATGCAGCTCGTCGCGACGCTGACGCGCGCGCGCCTCGGCGTTGGCATCGGCCTGGACGCCGATATCCACCAGCTCCTGGCTCAGCTCTTTGAGCATATCGCGTTTGGCTTCATAAGAGCTTTTCAGCGAGGCCAATACCTGGCTGTACTGTGTAAACTGGCTCTGATACTGACGCAGCTGCTCACGGGCGCTGCTGCGCTCCGCTTCCGCCTGCTCCAGACGACGGCGCAGTTTGTCGTTAAGATCGTTATTGGCGTTCTGCATACCGGCCGAGTCGGTATAGCTAAAGTGTGCGCGGCGCTGCACCACCTCGATCAACGCAAAGGCCTGCTGCTTCGCCTGGCGCTGGGTATTCTGCGCCTGCTGATAGTCCTGCTGCAGCTGTTCATGCTGCTCAGGGTCGTTTTGCAGCACCGACACCATCGGCTCCAGTTTATTCAGGGCAACGCCATGCTGCTGCAGGTAGCGCGCGGCCTCCTGTGCTTCGTCCAGCTCGTCCTGAATCTCCTCCACCCGGTCCTGCAGGGTGTCGTCATTCAGCAGTGAAACCAGCGGCGTCAGGCGGTGCAGCGCCGAGAGGCCCTCTTTCGCCTGATCGTACTGCTGGCGCTGCTGCTGGTTCTGCGCTTCATGGTTGTTCAGCGCACGTTCGATCTCCGTGCGGCGCGCGTTCAGCGTACGGATTTCCGCTTCCGGGTCGGTATCAAAGGCAACGCCCAGATGGCTGCCGATAAAGCGGCTGAATGCCTGATGAGAGCGCTGAATTTTCTGTACGTCGAATGACAGCGTCGCGTAGCGCTCCGCCAGCGTTTCACGTTCGGCATGCAGCACTTCCAGACGTTTTTCACGCGCGGCGCGGCCAAACAGCGGCACCTCAGGGAAGCGAGAGTAGCGCCACTGGCGGTCGGCGATTTTCACCACCACCGCCTTTTCCTGTTCTTCTACTGCAAAAACGCTGTCATCGAACGACTGCGGGTCCCCTTCGATCAGATAGAGATCTTCCGGGCAATCCTCCAGCCCTTCCAGCATTTCGCGCACCAGCGACAGATCCGGCACCACGATCGCGTGGCGGGACGGGCCATACAGCGCGGAGAAGTAAGGCGCATCGTCGATGGTGACGTCGTCGTAAATTTCCGACAGCAGCACGCCGCCAAAACGTTCGGCCAGTGTCACCAGACGCTGATCTTCCGCACCGCTCGGCTGGCTCAGCCGTTCGATCTGCGCGTCAACTTCGCGTTTGCGGGCCGCCACTTCGTCACGCTCAACCGTGGTTTCACGCTCGCGCTCCAGCAGCTGCTGCATATATTCAGTAACCTGCTGGCTGCTTTCCAGCGGTTCGCCGCTTTGTTCGCTCAGTTGGCTGAGCGAGTCCTGCGCCGTCAGCCACACCGGCGCGCGGGCGGTCAGTTCGCGAATGCGCTGCTGGAGATGCTCCAGTTCCTGGCGCATCTCCATCCGCCGCTCGCCGGCTACGCTGACGTTTTGCGACAGCGATTCCAGCCGCTCCTCCAGCTCCTGCTGCAGCGCGTCCAGATCGTCAGCTTGATAGTCCTGTCCCTGACGTTTGCAGAACTCCTGCAGCAGACGCTCGGCGTCCTGCTGGGAGCGCAGACGCTGCTCCAGCTCGCTCAGACGCATGCGCAGCGGCTGCACGCGCTCCGCCTGGTGCTGCTGCGACGGCCAGTCGCGCAGCACGTCGCGCGCGGTCTGCCAGGCTTCGCTGCGGCTGACTTCACCGGCGATTTTGCATACCAGTTGGTAGGCCTGCTCAAAACGGCCGTGGGCGGCATCGGCCACGCTCAGCTTCTGTTCCAGCATCAGCAGCGCTTCGGTGGCTTCCTGCTCGCGCGCCTGGAAGGTTTCCAGCCACTGCTCGGCATTTTCCGCGCTCAGATCCGGCAGCTGGCACAGGGAACGCGCACGTTCCAACGCCTGCAGCGCCTGTTGATACTGAATGGCGCGGGTCTGCTGCACGTCGAGCGCCTGCTGGTAGTCGGCCAGCTGGCTTTTCAGCTCATCCACTTCCAGCTCGGCCGCCTCGGCGCGCGCGCTGTACTCTTCCTGCTGTTCGCCGGCTTCGGCCACCACTTCATTCTGTTCTTCCAGACGGTAGGTCAGCTCTTCCAGATCGGCTTCGTAGCGCTCGATCTTCTCCTGCTGACGCATCGCGGTCTGCACCAGGTTCAAGTGATCGCTGGCCGCCTGATAATCGGTTTCCAGATCGGATTCGGCGCCGCTCTGTTCTGCCAGCTCACGCGCCATTTCCACGTGGCGGTACTGCTCCGCCGCCAGCTGCTTCCGGCTGCCGAACAGATCGTTACGCAGCACCAGCGTGCTGTCCAGATGGATGCGGCGCTCGTTGGCATGGCGCATGTAGTCCGCCGCCACATAGGACGTGGCTTCGGAAATCAGGTGTTTAAACAGATCGCGGTCGGACTGGGTGACGCGGATCGCCTCCAGCGTCATGCGGTTTTCCCGCAGCGCGGCTTCCATATCCTGGAACGCCTTGCGCACGCCGCTGTTTTCCGGCAGCAGGTAATCGCGCAGCGAGCGGGTAATGGCGCTGGAAATCCCCCCGTACAGCGAGGCTTCAATCAGACGGTAGAACTTGCTGCGGTCAGCGGCGGAGCGCAGACGTTTCGGGATAATCCCCAGATCAAACATCAGCGAGTGATAGTCGGTGATGGAGTTGAACTGCTTGAACTGCACCCCTTCAATCTCTTCCAGCCGCTCTTTCAGCTCCGGCAGCGACAACACGCGCGCCTGGCGCTCACCCACCGTCTGCGTCAGAATTTCCGTCGGCTGCACCGAGGTCGGCAGCCCCTGGATGGTGAACGGCTTGATATCGACCTTGCGATCGCGGCCGGCCACCTGCTGCAGACGCACGCCGACCACCACGCGCTGATGGCGCGAGTTGACCACGTCGAGCGTCGAGTAACACACCCCGGCGCGCAGTTTGCCGTGCAGGCCCTTATCGCGCGAGCCGCTGGTCGCGCCGGCTTCGGTGGTGTTACGGAAGTGCAGCAGCGTCAGATCGGGGATCAGCGCGGTGACGAAGGCCGCCATGGTGGTGGATTTCCCCGCCCCGTTACCGCCGGACAGCGTGGTGACCAGCTCATCCAAATCAAAGGTGCGGGCAAAGAAACCGTTCCAGTTAACCAGCGTTAGCGAGCGAAATTTACCGCGTTCAATCATTCCTGTTCATCCTCTGCGCTGTCCGGCGTGCTATCTGCCGTCTGCTCTTCGCCTTCCTGCTCATCATTCAACAACAGGCTGTTCTCAATCGGCATGGCCTCGCCGTCGCGGATCATGCGCAGTTGCGCCTCGCGCGGATCGTCGCCGCTGCGCACGTCTGCGCCGAAGCGGAACACCGCCTCGGTGATGCGGAATTTACTGCTGTCGCCGCCCATAAAGTAGACCATGCCCAAACGACGCAGGCGGTTCAAGGAGGTGCGCACCTTTTCGTGCAGCTTCTGCCGGTCAAGGTCGGAGCCGGTGGAGCGCTGGTTAACGAACTTCAGCAGTTTATTTTCATCCGCCAGGCTCAGCAGCTCGTCGTACAGCTCCTGATGGCTGAAGATGCCCTCATGCGCCAGGCGTTCCGGGCTCAGATAGAGGTAACAGAGTATTTTACCCACCATCATATCCAGCTCGGACAGCACCGAACGCGGGATCAGCGTCGTAGAACGCGGACGCAGGTAGAAAAAGCCTTCCGGCGCGCGCAGCAGCTCGACGCTGTAACGGGCGTAGAACTCTTCCAGCTCGTCCTGAAAATCCATCAGAAACGCATGGTTGTCCAGCTCGTCAATGCCGATATGGCGCCCTGCGCGCAGTTGGCTGTCCAGCGCCGGAAACAGCGGGTTGGACAATGCCTTCGCCAGTTTCACTGGCATGATATGTTCAATATTTGTCGATGACATGGGCCTGTACCTTGGCTCCGTAATCATTGATTGCCTGCCATTCGGCCGGCAACCCTGAAAAATCAGCTTCGGCCACACCGAGGCGCACCGCCTGGTCGACCACTAAACGCGCCACGTCAAAGTGACGGGCGCGCGGATATTGCGCCAGATAATCGCGCATTACCGCCCCTAAATTAAGCGGCAACTGTTGTTCCTGATACTTCTTCAGCGCCTGTTCGATCATCGCCGCCAGCTGTTCGCGGATCTCGCTGAACTCTTCATATTCCAGATCCGGCGGCAGTTCCCCGGTCACCTCATCGCTGCGCAGCGCCAGTTCTTCATCGCGCATATCCAGCAGGCGATCGGCGCTGGCGTGGGTCAGCGCCCACGGGTTGTCGAAATAGTTTTGCACCGACTGGCGCAGACGCTGCGCGAACACACGGTTTTTATCCATGTCGATCGCGGTACGAATGAATTTATGCACGTGGCGGTCATAGCCGATCCACAGGTCGATCGCCTGTTGGCCCCAGCTGACAATGCGGTCCAGCTTACTTTGCAGGTCAAACACCAGCTTGTCGACAAAGGCCAGTTCGACATCGCCCAGCGTGGCTTCCTGGATGCGCAGCAAATTCGCCTGCAGCTTATCGCCGGCAGCTTCCAGCGTATCCTGCAGTTCACGCAGCGTACCGGAGGTTTCCGACAGCAGCATCTCACAGCTGGAGATCGCGGCGCGCCAGTCCTGGTTCAGCAGCGCGGCGATATCTTCTTTCACCCCCTGCTGCTGTTCGTCCATCACGCGCTGGGTCATGTCGATGCTGTCGAAGATCTCCGCCACCGAGTACTTCAGCGGGGCGAAGACGTTGCGATGCCAGTGGAAATCATCACCGCCCTCTTCGGCGGCATCCGCCGCGCGTTTCAATTCCTGCGCGACGATCGACAGCTGCATCGACAGGCGCAGCGTTGAGAATTCACGCTGACGAATATAGTAGTCGGTAATACCGATGCCCAGCGGCGTCAAGCGGTAAATGGCATTGCCGTCCGCCAGTTCGCTGGTAAAACGGTTCAACAGGCGCTGGCGCACCATGTCGTTAATCGCATTGTTGGCGCGGATCGCCACCGTTTCATGCGTCTGTTCGAAACCCTTGCTGACATGGCGAAATGCATCAACCAGCTCACCTTCGCTCATCTCGCCGTCCAGCCGCTCGCCGTTTAAGGTGGCGATCGCAAGCAGAAACGCAAGACGCTCCGTAGGGAGCGAAATAGAGAAATCATTTTTCCGTGCCCAGGCGACCAGTTCGGGTACAGTCTGGGAAAATTCACTCATAGTTCGTCCTTCAGGTTTGGTTTATGCGCCATGACGTGAATATAGCGCCCCAAACTCACGTACGGCTCCTGCCGACAATAGTGCTGTTCAAGCGCCAATAACTCTTCAAATTTTTGTGTCTGCAGCTGCCTGCTTTGCAGGTAGTCATGAAATACGCGCACGCCGGTTTTACCGCTGATACGCATGCCCAGCTGCTCCAGCCAGCCATAGACCAACGGCGGACTATGCGGGTACTGCGGCGACAGTGAACGCTTGCGGCGCCTTCTCACTTCGGGATTGACCAATTGGAAATTACCCAATACCACGTTACGCATCAACAGGCCGTTGGCGTTGAAAAACATCAGCGACAGCGCGCCACCGGGCCGCAGACAGTCATACAGCGCCTGCAATGCCGCCTGCGGCTCTGCGATCCATTCAAGCACTGCATGGAACAATATCAGATCGACCGGCTGTTCCAAATGCTGACCGATCTCCTGAGCCGAACTTTGTACAAATTGCATGTTCTGGCTCACACCTTTCTGTTCCGCCAACTGCGCGGCGCGTTGGATCATCTCACCAGACAGATCGCACAACAACACCTGATGTCCTAATTCCGCCAGTTGGCAGGCCATATGGCCTTCGCCGCCGCCGGCATCAAGTATACGCAATGGACGCTGCGGCAGTTGCGCCAGCAGCGTATTCAGATCCTGCCAAACCACCGCCTGGCGGATTTTGCCTTTCGTGGTGCCGTAAATATTACGCGCAAACTTTTCCGCAATATCGTCAAAATTGCGATCCTGCATTGGACTACGGCTCCGTTGATCTTATCCTGCCGGGGGGCAACACGCTCCCCACCAAACCTGCTATTTTGGCACAGACTGGCATAGAATAAATCTTCTTACGGCCGGAATGTGCCCGGATGTCGTTTTTTCGCCCAAAAGGACCGGATTTTTCATGCTGTTCAACCTGAAAAAGTTTATTGGCGGCATCATGATGCCGCTGCCCGCCCTGCTGTTGCTGATGGCGCTGGCGCTGTTGCTGCTGTGGTTCACCCGCTGGCAGAGAAGCGGGAAAGTGATTCTCAGCCTGAGCTGGCTGTTTTTACTGCTTTTCAGCCTGCAGCCGGTCGCCGATCGGCTGCTGCGGCCGATAGAAGCCACCTACGCCACCTATCGCGGTCACGACCCGGTCAATTATATCGTGGTTTTAGGCGGCGGTTACACTTTCAATCCGGACTGGGCGCCCAGCTCGAACCTGATCGGCAACAGCCTGCCGCGGGTTACCGAAGGGGTGCGGCTGTATCTTACGCATCCCGGGGCGAAAATGGTGTTTACCGGCGCGCGCGGCGCCAACACCCTGAGCAATGCGGAAACCGCAGCGCGGGTGGCGGAAAGCCTGGGCGTGCCGCGCAGTGATATTGTGGTGCTGGATCGCCCGGTGGATACCGAGCAAGAGGCGGCGCAGGTCGCCAAACTGATCGGCCGGCAGCCGTTTTTGCTGGTGACCTCCGCCAACCACCTGCCGCGCGCCATGCGCTTTTTCGAGGCGCAGGGATTGCAGCCCATCCCGGCGCCGGCCAACCAGCTGGCCATCACTTCGCCGCTGAATATCTGGGATCGCCTACTGCCTTCCGCCATGTTTCTCGGCCATAGCGAGCGCGCCTGGTACGAAACCCTGGGCAGCCTGTGGCAACGTTTGAAAGGGGATAGCGTCAAAGCGTGATCTCTTAACGCTGGGCGCAGGGACGTTGACATGGTGAATACGCTTACCGGCGCAGAACGGCCGGTAAGCAATAAGAAAACTTAAGCGTTAAGGCTGTCGCGCACGCGCTGTAAATCTTCCGCGGTATCCACGCCGACGCTCGGGATGGCCTTCGCCACCGCGACATGGATCTTTTCGCCGTACCACAGCACCCGCAGCTGCTCCAGCAGTTCGATTTTTTCCAGCGGGCTTGGCGCCCAGCTGACATAGCGGCGGACAAAACCGGCGCGGTAAGCATAAATGCCCAGGTGACGCAGCAGGTTATCGCCAATCTCACTTTTAGACCGCGCGAAACGCTCACGGTCCCAAGGGATGGTGGCGCGGGAGAAATAGAGCGCATAGCCTTCGGCATCCATCACCACTTTCACCGCATTCGGGTTAAACGCCTCTTCCGCCGTTTCAATCGGCGCAGCCAGCGTGGCCATGCCGGCGCTGCTCGCCGCCAGATTGTCCGCCACCTGGCGAACGATCACCGGCGGCACCAGCGGTTCATCCCCCTGCACATTGACAATGATCTGATCGTCGGCAAAGCCGTAATGCGCGATCACCTCGGCCAAACGCTCGGTGCCGGACTCATGATCCTCTCGGGTCATGCATACCTCACCGCCGGCGGCTTCAACCGCACGGGCGACGTCGGGATGATCGGTGGCGACGATAACCCGCGCCGCGCCGGACTCACGCGCGCGCTCCATCACATGCACCACCATCGGTTTCCCGTGGATGTCCGCCAGCGGCTTACCCGGCAGACGGGTCGATGCATAACGAGCCGGAATTATGGCGATGAAACTCATGCTTGCTTCTCATCCGGCGACAGCGTGCGCGCTTCGTTTTCCAGCAGCACCGGAATACCGTCGCGCAGCGGATACGCCAGGCCGTCCAGCTTACAGACCAATTCCTGATTTTCTTTATCAAAGTACAGTTTTCCGTTGCAGACCGGGCAAGCAACAATTTCAAGCAAACGGTGATCCATGCTTCCTCCATGGGGAGAGATATGACTGTGGGGAATGTGCGTGAGAATAACATAACGCGCCAGCCCAGGTTAATCATTGCGGGTTTTACAGCTGTGCTTTTCGCCAAAGTAGCGCGGGGGTTGTGTTACCCGTCAAGCAGGCGTAACATTTGTGATGTAAGTCACACAATTATGCAAGCACCTGCCAATGATGAAACGTATCAATAAAATTATCGCCCTGTTCGCTAACTTCAGCGCCTAAAGGGCCAAGCTTGTAACGAACGGCGATGTCACTCGTTTTACCCCCCAGAAACAACGCCGTTCGTTATCCCACTTGCCACACCTCGCCATATTGTTCACGCAATGCTTCCGGTACGGCTTTCAGCCTGACCTGCGCCGCGCCGTGCCATTGCGCCATACGGCTGATGGCCTGAAAAAGATCCTGACAGCGCTGTTTGCCCATACGCACATCAGGTTCCAAATGGAAGCTGATCACCTCAAACTCTCCGACTCGCCGATGCATTTTTGCATCGATACGCCCAATCAGCTCGCCGCGGTTGAGCACCGGCAGCGTAAAATAACCGTACTGGCGCTTTGGTTTCGGCGTATAGCACTCCAGCCGATAGTCGAAATTAAACAATTCCAGCGCCCGGCGGCGATCCCACACCACGGGATCAAACGGTGAAAGCAGCGTGGTAACCCGCGAGCGCAGCGTGTTCTGCTCGGCCAGCGGCAGTAGTTCTGCCAACGAATGATGCAGATAAAAATCGCCCGGCAGCTGCGCAACTTTTAGCGGCACGATTTCCCCCTGCTGCTGTAGCTGCCGGAGTAAATTTTTAGGCGCCACGCGTTTCAGACGATAATAATCAGCCAGCCACTCCGCCTTAAAAATCCCCAGATAGCGGCAGGTGCGCGCCAGCATATCCCAGCGCGCCTGTTCCTCGGACAGCGCATGTCTGGCATCGTCCCACTCCGGCAACAGACGCTCGGTCAAATCGTACACCCGGTGGAAATTGCGCCGTTCGGCAACCATCAACTTACCGGCGGTGAACAGCGTCTCAAGGTGGCGCTTTTCCGGCTTCCACTCCCACCAGCCGTTGCTCCCCTTCTTCTGCGCATTGAAATCCGCCGAGCGCTGCGGCCCATGTGCGGCGATATGATGCAACACGCCGTTAATCGCCTCCTGATGCTCTTCCACCCACGCCTGCGAATATTTCCAGCCCATCTTCTGCGGATTCAGCATACGGTGGCGCAACAGACCGAAGTCTTCAATCGGCAGAAAGCAGGCCTCATGCGACCAGTACTCAAACAGCTGGCGGCTGGCCAGCGCCTGCTCCAGCCACTGCGGCGCATAATCCCCCAACCGGCTGAACAGCACCAGATAAGGGCTGCGGGCGACGACGCTGATGGTATCTATTTGCAGCAGGCCCATGCGTTGGATCGCGGCGGGCACATCTTCTGCTCTGGCCTTGCGTTTCGCCGGCGTCAGCAGCCCCTGGGCCGCCAGATGCAGCGCGCGGGCTGCGGTCAGTGAGATAACCGGAACGGACATAGAAAAGCTCAGGTGATTAATCAATCGCTTGAGAATAGTGGAAGTTCAGGCATTTTTCTTCAACGCATTAGATGCGGGATAACGAAAATGTCAGCGTTGGGAAAGCATGATGGCGTTTGTTACATCATCATATTGCTGATAGATAAGGGGGGATTTGCAGGTTCTTCGCCAGTGCGAGGGGGTGGCGACACCGGCACTGGCGAGGAAGGGGAATGCCTTAGAACGCGATAACGTCCGCGGCGGACAGCCCGTGGGAGCTGCGACAGATCGAGAACTCGACGTTCTGACCTTCATTTAATGACTTGTTCTTCGTATTGGCAATAGCGCGACGGCTGACATAAATCTCATCGCTGCCGTCAACCGGTAAAATCACACCGTAGCCTGCGGCCTGGTCATACCATTTTACACGGCCCATTTTTAACATTGTATTTTTAAACATAATTATTTCCTTTCTTTCGGGCATCCGTAACAACGCTCTTTGTTATTATTGTCTGGATGCTAACCGCCCATCCTAAAGTTTTTCGTAACAAACCTCTCATGAGCAACAAATAAAAAACCCGCACAACGGCGGGCTTATTGAACTTAATATCTTCCGCATGACTCGGCTCAACGCCTCATCAAGGTTGTATCAAGATCTCTATACGCTATTTCCTGTAAAACTTACAGGGCAACAACGTTGGCGGCAGCCGGCCCGCGCGGGCTGTCTTCAATGGTATACTCAACGCGCTGGCCTTCAGCCAGGGTCTTGAAACCATCGGTCATGATTGCGGAGAAGTGTACAAATACATCTTTACCGCCGTCTTGCTGTTCAATGAAACCAAAACCTTTACTCTCATTGAACCACTTAACCTGACCGGTCTTCTTAGACATTACATTTACCTTTTAAATATTTACAAAACCTGCCATAAGGCAATTTTGGCCATTGCAGAATCATTACTTATGGGAGGTACTTAGAAGGTTCGTCTTTGAAGCGGAATCGAATGATAACGTTTATGGAGGAACTGCTTAGCTTAGTAACTTACTACCTAAACTTCTAAATCTTGTCTCGTACATAAATAGGTCTGAATCACAGGCCGAATTCATTTACTCATAAAAGCCCTGATTGCACAAGAGGGTTTTCACACTATTTTTATCCCGGCGTGCCATTTAATTTTATATCTATGATTAGTATTGAGTTATTTTTTGCAAAGTACGGTAAAGAAAACCTGCCCCAGCGTTTTTTTGACGCCTGCGTCGCGATCCAGACGCGGCAAATGAGAGCTAACGCATAAAAATCCAATATGGTTACGCAACATATAACAAATCCATAGCCCGATGGCTAAACTTGGGTTGATAACAAGGTGAGAGGCACGATCGGCAGCACTTTTACCGGAAACGTCATTTTTTCAGATAAAACTGAACAAAGGAGCTATGCGCATGACTGCTCAGCAGTTCGTTTCACCCAATGAAATCCGCAGCCGGTTTTCTCTGGCGATGTCGGAGATGTATCAAAAAGAGGTGCCGCTCTATGGCGAGCTGTTAGCACTGGTGGCGGAAACCAACCGCCAGGTGCTCAGCAGCGACAGCGCATTGGCGCACCAGTTGCAAATCACCGGTGAAATAGAACGTCTGGCGATGGAGCGCCATGGCGCCATCCGCGTCGGCACCGCCGAAGAGCTGGCGACGCTACGCCGGCTGTTCAACGTAATGGGCATGTCGCCGGTCGGCTATTACGACCTGGCGCCGGCGGGCGTGCCGGTACACTCCACCGCCTTTCGCGCCGTCCACGAGCAGGATCTGCAGGCCAGCCCTTTCCGCGTATTCACCTCGCTGTTACGGCTGGAGTTGATCGAACAGCCGGAACTGCGCGCGTTAGCGCAACGTCTGTTGGAGCGCCGCCGTATTTTCACCCCCAAAGCGCTGGCGCTGATCGCGCAGCATGAAAACCAGGGCGGGCTGAGCGCACAACAGGCGGACGAATTTGTTGAGCAGGCGCTGGAAACCTTCCGCTGGCACAGTCAGGCCACCGTCAGCGCTGCCGAATACCGGCAACTGCACGATCAACACCGGCTGATCGCCGATGTCGTGGCATTTAAAGGGCCGCACATTAACCACCTGACGCCGCGCACGTTGGATATTGACGCAGCGCAGAACGCCATGCCGCAACGGGGCATCACGCCCAAAGCGGTGATCGAAGGCCCACCGCGCCGCCGCTGCCCAATTTTGCTGCGGCAAACCAGCTTTAAAGCGCTGGTGGAACAGGTGGCTTTTGTCGAAAGCGACGGTGCTGCGGTGATGGGACAACACACGGCGCGCTTTGGCGAGATAGAGCAACGCGGCGTCGCGCTGACGCCGGAAGGCCGCGCTCTGTACGATCGCCTGCTGCAAGCCACCAACGATGCGCTGCAGGCCACGCCAAACGAAGGCAATGCCGCGCATTATTATCAGCTGTTGCAGGATAACTTCCGCGCCTTCCCGGATGACTATCCGACGCTGCGCGAGCAACGGCTGGCCTGGTTCCGCTATTTCCCTACGGAACTGGGGCTGGCGGCCAAGGAGAATCTGGATGAAAGCTGGACGCTGGAGCGCTTAATCGCCGAGGAGTATATTCGTTTCCAGCCGTTGGTATACGAGGATTTTCTGCCGGTCAGCGCCGCCGGTATTTTCCAGTCGAATCTGGGAGATAATGCGCACTCGCATTACAACGCCGCCTCCAGCCGCAGCGCGTTCGAACAGGCGCTCGGCACGGAAGTGGTGGATGAATTGGCGTTGTACCGACAGACGCAGCAGCGTTCGCTGCAGGCCTGCGCGCAAGCGCTGGGGCTTGGCGCGCTGGAGGCCTGATTTACTTCTTCAGATGGGATTCAATGCGTTGCAGCAATGATGCCGCCTGTTCAGCGGGAAAGACGGCATCAACCGGCAGATACCACCAGTTATCCTGTGCAAAGGCGCGGCATTTGACCGCGTCTTTTTCTGTCATCAACAGCGTTTGCCCCGGCGCGGTCAGCGCTTGCAGTTGCTCTGCGCTATAGTCCTGATGGTCGGCGAACGCCACTTCCTGTACGACGTTAACGCCCAGCTTTTCCAGCGTGGCGAAAAAGCGCGGTGGATGACCAATGCCGGCCATCGCGACAGCCTGCGGCAGCTGCGCCGCCGGCAACCGCTCGCCCGTAGCGATATTTACCGCATCACGCGCCTGCAGTTTCATGGCGATCTCACCCGGCTGCGCCACGCCGCCATTGGTAATGCAGGCGTCAACGCTGCGCAGGCGATCGGCGCGTTCGCGCATCGGCCCAGCCGGCAACCACCAGCCATTGCCAAAACGCCGCACGCCGTCAATGACCACCAGCTCAACGTCACGCTGCAGCGCATAGTGCTGCAAGCCGTCATCGGTAATCACCAGGTCAAGATCGTGCTGCGCCAGCAGCGCCTGCACCGCTTCCGTTCGCTTGGGCGATACCGCCACCGGCGCCGCGGTGCGCTGATAGATCAGCACCGGCTCATCCCCGGCCTGCCGGGTGGTCGTCTGTGCATCCAGCACCAGCGGATAAACCGCCGACTTGCCGCCATAGCCGCGGGAAACCACGCCAACCCGGTAGCCACGCTGCTGCAGCTGTTCGACCAGCCAGATAACCGTCGGCGTTTTACCATTGCCGCCGGCGGTCAGGTTGCCCACCACCACCACCGGCACTGGCGCACGCCAGCTCTTACGCCAGCCGAGCCGGTAGCTCAGACGAATAAGCCCGCTCACCAGGCCATACAGCCAGGAGAGCGGCAGTAACAACAGGTAGAGCAGCGAACTGCCGGACCAGATACGCTCGATCATTATTCACCAAACTGCATGCGGTGCAGCTGTGCGTAAGCACCCTGCTTCGCGAGCAAGTCAGCGTGCTCGCCACGCTCAACGATACGGCCGTCCTCAACCACTAAAATCTCATCCGCTTTTTCAATGGTAGACAGGCGGTGAGCAATAACCAGCGAGGTACGGTTCTTCTGCAACTCGTCCAGCGCCGCCTGGATCGCCCGTTCAGATTCCGTATCCAGCGCCGAGGTGGCTTCATCCAGGATCAGGATCGGGCAATCACGCAGCAGCGCACGGGCAATGGCGATACGCTGACGCTGACCACCGGAAAGCATCACGCCGTTTTCACCGATCACCGTATCCAGCCCTTGATCCATTTTCTCGATAAAGTCCATGGCATAAGCCATCCGCGCCGCTTTCTCGATATCTTCACGGCTATAACGATCCTCGCGGGCATAGGCGATATTATTGGCGATGGTATCGTTAAACAGGTGGACATTCTGCGATACCAGAGCCACCTGATCGCGCAGCGACGCCAGCGTATATTCACGCAGGTCGTGCCCATCCATCAGGATCTCACCTTCCTGAATGTCATAGAAGCGGGTCAACAGGTTGGCTATCGTCGATTTACCCGAGCCGGAACGTCCGACCAGGGCCACCGTCTTACCTTCCTCAATCGTCAGGTTGATATCACGCAGCGCCGGCGTATCTTTCCCCGGATAGTAGAAGGTGACATTGCGCAGCTCGACGTCCCCTTTGGCGCGCTTGATTTCGCGCGTACCGGTATCTTTTTCCTGTTCCATATCCAGGATGGAGAACAGCGTCTGGCAGGCCGCCATACCGCGCTGGAACTGGGCATTGACGTTGGTCAGCGATTTCAGCGGACGCATCAGTGCAATCATCGAGGAGAACACTACGGTAATGGTACCCGCCGTCAGGGTCTCCATCACGCTTGGGAAGCTGGCGGCAAACAGGACAAAGGCCAGCGCCAGCGAAGCAATCAGCTGAATAATCGGATCGGAGATGGATGAGGCGGAAACCAGTTTCATCCCCTGTTGACGCATACGGTTGCTGACGGTGTTGAAACGTTCGGTTTCTACCTGCTGCCCGCCGAAAATCAGAACTTCCTTATGCCCTTTCAGCATCTGTTCGGCACTGGTGGTCACCTGCCCCATCGTATTTTGCATGCTTTTGCTGATATTACGGAAACGCTTGGAAACCATGCGGATAGCGATAGAAACAATCGGCGCCAGTACGATCAAGATAAGCGACAGCTGCCAGCTGTAGTAAAACATCATGATAAACAGGCCGATGATCGAAGCGCCCTCACGCACCACGGTCACCAGCGCGCCGGACGATGATGAAGCTACCTGTTCGGAATCATAGGTAATGCGCGACAGCAGCGTACCGGTAGACTGCTGATCAAAGAAAGAAACCGGCATACGCATCATATGGCCAAACAAGCGCCGACGCATCTGCATCACGACCATTCCCGATACCCAGGAAATACAATAGCTTGAAATGAAGCTGGTTACGCCGCGCATCAGCATCAGCCCGATCACGGCCAGCGGCATCCATACCAGAACGCTGCTGTCTGCTTTACCAAAGCCGTCATCCAACAGCGGTTTGAGCAAGGATAACATCAGGGTATCGCCTGCTGCGTTTAACACCAGCGCAATAGCAGCGACAACTAACCCTGCTTTGAAAGGGGTGATCATCGGCCATAGTCGACGGAAGGTCTGCCAGGTCGAGAGATCTTTATCATTCATCATGCAAATACCAGCATCGGAAGAAATAGCGGCCCATTTTACTCATTATCCCCCCTTTCTCCAAACCGCTGATGATACCAACGGGGCATTAATTGCTCACGAAAGCCTTTAATTTGCCAATCATTGTCGAAAAATAACGCGCTCAACTGCCCGGAGCGTGAAGTGTCGTGCCATGCAATGCGATAGGAACGGTAACGCTTGATGATTTTTTCCGCAGGCAGACGCCACTGATTGTAGCGGGAGGCCGAGGCTAACGCCGCTGCCGGCGCCACCGCCCGTAAAAATGGCGGCGTGGATGAGGTCTTGCTGCCGTGATGCGGCACCTGCAGCAAGGTAGAGGGTAGCTCAGCGCGCAGTTTCAGCAGCGCCGACTCCCCGCGAGCCTCCAAATCGCCGGTTAACAACAGGCTGAACCTGCCATCATCGACGCGGATAGTGCAGGAATCATCATTGCCCACCTGTTTCAGGCGCTGCGGTGGCCACAGCACGCGGAAATTGAGCCCGCGCCATTGCCACTGCCGCCCCCGTACGCAGGCATAATGCCCGGCGGCATACAGAGGAGAATACACCTCCGCCTGCGGAAAGGCTCGTTGCACCGTACTCAGCCCGCCCATATGGTCCTGATGGCTGTGGCTGATGATAATCTTCTCCAGTTCAAGACCGCGCCAGTGCAGATAAGGCAGGATCTCCCGCTCGGCCATGCTGCCGCTTGCCCAGCGGGCGCCGGTGTCGTACATCACCGCCTTGCCGTCACGTTCGATCACCACCGCCAGGCCATGCCCCACGTCCAACATATCGACGCGCCAGCGATAGTCCGGCTGACGTTCGCGCCACGTCAGGCAGCAGAGCAGCACGACAATACAACTGCAGGGTGAAGAAGCCCAGCAACGCAAGCGCCAGCCAACCACCGCCAGCCAGCCCAGTACGCTGAACGGCAGCAGCGCGCTGCCAACGCGTAGCCATCCCTGTTCCAGCCACGGCAGCGGCCACATCGCCCAGGTCAATGACAGGTCGGCCCAGCGCCAAAACCCGCTGGCCACTAGGCTCCCGGCGCCGCTGATAATGGCAAACAAAATCAGCGGCACGCTGAGCAATGAAACAATCGGCACCGCCCAGAGATTGGCCGGCAGCGAGGTCCAGGTCACGCCGTGAAACAGTCCAAACTGCATCGGCATCAGCAACAGCGTCATCCCCAACTGGATATGCAGCCAACGCAGCGGCGCCCAATACCAGCCGGTGCTGAAGCGGGACGGCAGTGCCGCCCATTCAAACCAGAAGATCAGCGCCGCCACCGCCAGTACCGACAGCCAGAAACTGTCGGACAGCACTGCCAACGGATCGCTGAGCAGAATCAGGCATACGCACCACAGCCAAATCTGCCAGGAGGTGCAACAGATTCCCCGTAAGCGTATCAGCGTCCACAGCGTCAACGCCAGCAGCGCCCGCACCGCCGGCGGCTGGGCCCCCGCCAGCCAGACATATCCCAACGCCGCCAACAGGCTGGCAATCAGAGGCCCGCGGTAGCCAATCCTGCCCACCGGTAACGTAAACTGCATCAGGCGCAACAGGCACCACGCGACCATAGCCGCCAGAGAAATATGCAGGCCGGAAATCGCCATTAAATGCGCAATGCCCGTTTTCAGAAACAGATTCCGCTCCCCCTGGCTCAGCAGAGCACGCTCGCCAAACGCCAGCGCCAGCAGAGTGCCCTGGTGAGGTAAACCGTCGCTACGCCGCTGCGCCGCGCTGACAATATGCTGGCGCCAGCTGCAGCGTACATCGATCGGCGTTGCGGACTGCACATATCCGCTTAAGGGCTGACGGCGCGCTATTGCCCAGCGCTGGCTGTCAAAACCGCCCTGATTCAGCCGGCTGTGTACCGGGCGCAGGCGCGCTTTGAGTTGCCAGCGTTGTCCGGCGCACCATGGGCCATGCTTCCAGTAGGCGCTGAAAGATAACGCTGGAAACAGCCAGCGGCCGTTAACCTGCTCAACGCGCAGTAGCACCTTGCCCGGCTCATGGTTAGCCAAGGCCACGCTGGCAACGCTGACCGTCAGATGCAGCGGCTTACCGCTTAATACGGCGATCTGGCTCGTAAGCTGCTGCGCACTGCCGCAGGCCAACACCAACCCGCACAGCAGCCAGGCGGCATACTGGCAATACGCCGAGGTCGTGCGGCGCCAGCAGATCACCATTGCCAACGCCAATCCCCCGATCAGCATAGGCGGCGGCAACTGCGGTAAAAACAGCAGCGGCAGCATGCCCAACACCAAGGCAACGGCGGCGATATCCACGGAAATTTTGATAATGCTCTCCCGGTGAACGGTTCACGATTGCAGGGAGAGTATGATGATATTCAGGCCGGTTACCCGCCCTAAAAGCGAGTAACGGAAAGCAGCACGCAAACTTGCTTTTGGCTTAACACGCCTTACGCCAAGCGTGCGCAGCAGCGCGCAACATCATGAGGAAAGTGCGGCAAACGCAGGCGGTATTTCCCCCATCATGCACTGGCGCCACAGACAAAAAAAACGGCGCCAGAAGGCACCGTTTTATATTCTTTACAAGCAACAACGCTATGGTCAATTAACCATAGATATTGGCGCGATCGCGCAACTCTTTGCCCGGTTTGAAGTGAGGAACGTACTTGCCGTCCAGCTCAACCTTGTCACCGGTTTTTGGGTTACGACCAACGCGCGGGGCACGGTAGTGAAGAGAAAAACTGCCGAATCCGCGGATCTCGATGCGCTCGCCATCAGCCAATGTCGCAGCCATATGTTCTAGCATCTCTTTCACTGCATCCTCAACGGCCTTCGCCGGGATATGAGATTGCTGGCCAGCAAGTCTTTCAATAAGTTCAGACTTGGTCATAGTTCCTCCAAGCTTTGCAGCTAAACTACCGTATCGGGGGCGGGAAACGCCGCCCCCCCGTCATTACTCGCCTTTAGCCGCTTTGAAAGCTTCAGCCATTGCGTTAGAGAAGTTGCCTTCTTCCTGTTTGTTGTTAACAGTCGCGATAGCATCTTTCTCGTCAGCTTCGTCCTTAGCACGTACGGACAGGCTTACAACGCGGTTCTTACGGTCAACGCCGGTGAATTTAGCTTCAACGTCGTCGCCTACGTTCAGAACCAGAGTTGCATCTTCAACGCGGTCGCGAGAGGCTTCAGATGCACGCAGGTAACCTTCTACGCCGCCTGCTAATTCAACTGTAGCACCTTTAGCGTCAACTGCGGTGACTTTACCAGTAACAATAGCACCTTTCTTGTTCATAGACAGGTAGTTATTGAACGGGTCTTCAGCCAGCTGCTTAACGCCCAGGGAGATACGCTCGCGCTCTGCGTCAACCTGCAGAACAACCGCTGCGATTTCGTCGCCTTTCTTGTATTCACGTACTGCTTCTTCGCCTGCAACGTTCCAGGAGATGTCAGACAGGTGAACCAGGCCGTCGATGCCGCCGTCCAGGCCGATGAAGATACCGAAGTCAGTGATAGACTTGATTTTACCTTCAACACGGTCGCCCTTGTTGTGGGTTTCCGCGAACTGCTGCCATGGGTTGGATTTGCACTGCTTCAGGCCCAGGGAGATACGACGACGTTCTTCATCGATGTCCAGAACCATAACTTCCACAACGTCGCCCACGTTAACAACTTTGGACGGATGGATGTTTTTGTTGGTCCAATCCATTTCAGAAACGTGTACCAGACCTTCAACGCCTTCTTCGATTTCTACGAAGCAGCCGTAATCAGTCAGGTTGGTAACACGACCAGTCAGCTTGGTGCCTTCTGGGTAACGTTTCGCGATAGCAACCCATGGATCTTCGCCCAGCTGTTTCAGGCCCAGGGAAACACGAGTACGTTCGCGGTCGAACTTCAGTACCTTAACGGTGATTTCATCACCCACGTTGACGATTTCGCTTGGGTGCTTAACGCGTTTCCAAGCCATGTCAGTGATGTGCAGCAGGCCGTCAACGCCGCCCAGATCAACGAATGCACCGTAGTCAGTGAGGTTCTTAACGATACCTTTAACTTCCATGCCTTCCTGCAGGTTTTCCAGCAGTTGATCGCGCTCTGCGCTGTTCTCGGATTCGATGACCGCACGGCGAGAAACAACAACGTTGTTGCGTTTCTGATCCAGCTTGATCACTTTGAATTCAAGCTCTTTGCCTTCCAGGTGCAGCGTGTCGCGTACCGGACGCACGTCAACCAGGGAACCTGGCAGGAACGCGCGGATGCCGTTCAGCTCAACAGTGAAACCACCTTTAACTTTGCCGTTGATAACACCGGTCACAGTTTCAGCGTCTTCGTAAGCTTTTTCCAGCGTGATCCAAGCTTCGTGACGTTTAGCTTTCTCACGGGACAGCAGGGTTTCACCGAAGCCGTCTTCTACTGCATCCAGAGCAACGTCAACTTCGTCACCAACCTGGATTTCCAGTTCGCCCTGGGCGTTTTTGAATTGCTCAGCCGGGATGGCAGACTCAGATTTCAGACCGGCGTCAACCAGTACTACGTCTTTGTCGATAGCAACAACAACGCCGCGCACGATGGAACCTGGGCGGGTTTCGATTGATTTCAGGGATTCTTCAAAAAGTTGAGCGAAAGATTCAGTCATGTTGATAATCTTCAGGGTTCTTTGATTTAACGTCCATTTAGCGTCCCGCCGAATGGGGTTGTTTAACATACCCCGCCATTGGCTCCATGCCGACAGGGTTTAAGGTTACAGGGGTAAAATTTTACCCGATATATCATGATACTGCTATGTCAATCAGATGACAAATGTACAAATAACACTACGCCGCCGCGCTTATTGCTGCGGCAACGCCAGTGTTTCCTGCGCATATGCCAGCGCCTGCCGGATAACTTCGTCGATCGACATGCTGGTCGAGTCCAGCACCAGAGCGTCGGCAGCCGGCACCAACGGCGCTATCGGCCGATTACGGTCACGGTCGTCCCGTTCTTTTATCTCGGCTAAAAGACGTTCAAAGTTAACATTAAAGCCCTTCGCCTGCAACTGGAGCATACGGCGCTGCGCGCGCTCCTGCGAGCTGGCGTCGAGGAAAATTTTAACCGGCGCATCGGGGAAAACCACCGTGCCCATATCGCGGCCGTCGGCGATCAGGCCTGGCGCCTCGCGAAACGCGCGCTGCCGGCGCAGCAGCGCCTCGCGCACCCGCGGGAATGCCGCCGCCTGAGAGGCCGTGTTGCCAACGGTTTCGGTGCGGATCTCATTACTGACGTCCTCACCTTCCAAAATCACCTGCAGCTTGCCGTTTTCTGCGACAAACCGGACGTCAAGATGTGCGGCCAGCGGAACCAGCGCCTCCTCTGACGTGATATCAACCTGATGATGCAGCGCAGCCAGAGCCAGTACGCGGTAAATCGCGCCTGAGTCCAGCAAACGCCAGCCAAGCGATTCGGCCAGGGCCTGGCACAGCGTGCCTTTGCCTGCGCCGCTTGGTCCATCAACGGTAATCACCGGGGCTGTAGCCGTCATGTTGCGTTCTCCTTCGGGTAAAAAACCTCGCAGAGCCCGAGCCGCCGCCACTGCCGTAATACGGGCCGACGCCGGACCAGCCTGCTACCCAGCCCAGTCGGGGCGGGTTCGGTGGCGTATTATACGCTGCAACGGCCCGAACTGTTACCCTGCATGCGACCGGTTGCCGAAAATAAGGCCACCAATGCGCAAAAAGTATAGAAGAAACGCCGGGTTTCGCCGCCGTTAAACGCAAGAAAGGCCCCGAACGGGGCCTTGAGGTTGATGACAAAGTGGTCTGAGAGTTCGAGATACTCGGGCCTAGCGTAACGAGGGGCGCTCCGGCGGCTTACGCCGCTACGACCCCATCGCCACGCTCTCCCTAATAACAGGCTTTATCAGCAGTCTGAAGGCCCCGAACGGGGCCTTGACAGGGATTACGCCAATTGGCTGATGCTCGCCAGCCGTTCGAAATAATCGGGGAAGGTTTTCGCGGTGCATTTCGGATCGAGAATGGTCACCGGGGTATCCGACAGCGCCACCAGGGAGAAGCACATCGCCATACGGTGATCGTTATACGTGCCGATCTCGGCGAACTGCAGCTTGGCCGGCGGCACGACGTGAATATAGTCTTCGCCTTCGTCTACCGTCGCGCCGACTTTGCGCAGCTCGGTGGCCATCGCCGCCAGCCGGTCGGTCTCCTTCACCCGCCAGTTATAGATATTGCGGATGGTGGTCGGGCCGTCGGCAAACAGCGCGGCGGTCGCGATGGTCATCGCCGCATCCGGAATATGGTTCATGTCCATATCAATGCCCTTCAACACGCCGCGCCGGCACTCGATATAATCGTCCGCCCAGGTGATGTGCGCGCCCATTTTCTCCAGCACGTCGGCAAACTTGGTATCGCCCTGCACGCTGTTGCGGCCTATCCCGGTCACGCGCACCGTACCGCCCTTGATCGCCGCCGCCGCCAGGAAATAGGAGGCCGAAGAGGCATCCCCTTCCACCAGATAGTCTCCCGGCGAGCGGTAGGTCTGGCCGCCGGCGATATGGAACACGCGGTAGTCATCATGGCTGACGTCAACGCCGAAGGTTTTCATCAGGTGCAGCGTAATATCAATGTACGGCTTGGAGACCAGCTCGCCTTTAATATGAATATGCGTATCCTGCTGCGCCAGCGGCGCGGTCATCAGCAGCGCGGTGAGAAACTGGCTGGAGACGCTGCCGTCAACGGTGACATCGCCGCCGCGGAAGCCGCCGCGCAGGCGCACCGGCGGATAATCCGTCTGCTCCAGATAATCAATCTGCGCGCCGCCCTGCCGCAGCGCATCCACCAGATGGCCGATCGGCCGCTCTTTCATCCGCGGTTCGCCCGTCAGCACCACGTCTCCGGCGCCCAGACACAGCGCGGCGGCCAGCGGACGCATGGCGGTGCCGGCATTGCCGAGAAACAGCTCCAGCGGCTGCGCGGCCTGCAGCGGCCCGGCAACGCCGGTGACCGTGCACTCGGTGCGATCGGCGGAAAGCTGATAGCTGACCCCCAGCGCCTGCAGCGCGTTCAGCATATGCCGAACATCGTCGCTGTCCAGCAGGTTGGTTAAGCGGGTCGTACCCTGCGCCACTGCCGCCAGCAGCAGAGCCCGATTGGATACGCTCTTGGAGCCGGGTAAGTTGACGGTGCCATTGACCAGGGCAACCGGTTGTAACGTCAGGGAATCCACCATGTGAAAAAATACTCTCCAGATCTGATAAACGAAACGGCCCCGGTAATCTTGCCGGAGCCGCTTTAATGCAACAACAGCCAGTGTTCCCCGCCGAAGCGGGAAACGGCGATTAACCGTGGCGACGCTCGAAGTCCGCCATAAAGTCGGTCAATGCCTGTACGCCGGCCAGCGGCATCGCATTATAGATAGAGGCACGCATGCCACCAACAACGCGGTGCCCCTTCAGCGCCTGCAGGCCGAGGGCCTCGGCTTCGCGGAGGAACTCGCCGTCCAGCGCGCCGTCGGCCAGCTGGAATGGAACGTTCATCCAGGAACGGTTGGACGGTGCCACCCGGCTGCGATAGAAGTCGGAATTGTCGATAGCGGCGTACAGCAGTTCGGCCTTGGCCTGGTTGCGTTTTTGCATTTCGATCAGGCCGCCCTGCTCTTTCAACCATTTGAACACCAAGCCGGACAGATACCAGGCAAACGTCGGCGGGGTGTTGAACATCGAGCCGTTCTCAGCCAGCACGGTGTAATCCAGAATGGACGGCACTTCACGCCGCGCTTTGCCCAGCAGGTCTTCACGCACGATCACCAGCGTCAGCCCCGCCGGACCGATGTTTTTCTGCGCGCCGGCGTAGATAACGCCAAAGCGGCTGACGTCCAGCGGACGGGAAAGAATGGTGGAGGAGTAGTCGCCGATCACCACTTTATCGCCGAAGTCCGGCGTTTCATCGATGGCGATGCCGTCGATGGTTTCATTCGGGCAGTAATGCACGTAGGCCGCATCGTCGCTCAGCTGCCATTCGCTCATCGGCAAAATGGCGGACAGGCCGTCGACCTCGGTCTTCACATCAATTGCATTCGGCGTACAGTATTTCTGCGCTTCTTTAATCGCGCTCTGCGCCCAGTAGCCGCCGTCGATGTAGTCGGCGCTGGCGTTGTCGCCCAGCAGGTTCAGCGGCAGCGCGGCGAACTGCGCGCGCGCGCCGCCGTGGCAAAACAGCACTTTGTAGTTCGAGGGGATGTTCAGCAGGTCACGCAGATCCTGTTCGGACTGCTCGGCAACTGCGATAAACTCCTTACTGCGGTGACTGATTTCCATCACCGATGTTCCGAGGCCGTGCCAGTTACAGAGTTCCTGTTCCGCGCGACGCAAAACTTCCACCGGCAGCATTGCCGGGCCAGAACTAAAATTATAAACCTGAGTCATTTCCCCTCACCACATTCACTTATTTCGCCAGGTTTGCCTGGCTGACCGAATACGCCCGAGGCCGGATAAGTGTGACATCCAGCACATCGGTTTTATCACTCGCGCCTCCCGGCTGCAACGCTTATTCTGCCGCGCAAAGAAAATGGCTGACGCCCGGCTCCGCGCCGTCGCCCTGCGAACCACTTTTTTTCGGCAAAAAATCAATGACGGCGGCTAATTCAGCGGGTTATAGCAGATTTTTGTGCTGCATTTTCGCCTCAGGCAGGCTCATTTATTAGCCGTCCGCCACGGCCGGCAAGCGGCGAAAAAAGGGCCGTCACGGCCCTTGTGCACCACGGCTGTCAGTACTGATTAAACATCTGCTGAATCTGCGCCGCATCCCGGGTCTGCGTCAGCGCCAGCTGCAGCAGAATACGCGCTTTCTGCGGGTTCAGGGTGCCGGCGGCGACAAAACCGTATTTGGCGTCGTCGATCTCCGCATCCTCCGTGGTGGCGCCGGTCGGCACGCGGGAAGAGCGCACGACGGCCACGCCCTGGTGCGCCGCGGTCGCCAGCGTATCGAACAGCGTTTTATACAGGTTGCCGTTACCGACGCCGGCGCTGACGATGCCCTGATAGCCGTCCTCGATCAGCGCTTTGGCCGGCGCATCCGACGCGCTGGCATAGCTGTAGACGATGCCGACCTTCGGCAGAGCGTCCAGTTTACTGACGTCAAACGGCGTGGCGCGGGTATGCTTGCGCTGCGGCATGCGTTGATAATCAACCTTGCCGTTGTGGATAGAGCCCAGCGGGCCATAGTTCGGCGACTGGAAGGTCTGTACCGCCGTGGTGCTGGTTTTGGTCACGTCGCGCGCGTCCAGCACGCTGTCATTCATCGCCACCAGCACGCCGCGTCCGGCCGACTGCTTGTCCGCCGCAGTCACCACCGCGTTGTAAAGGTTGAACGGCCCGTCGGCGCTCATCGCCGTCGCCGGGCGCATCGCGCCCACCATCACCACCGGTTTGTCGCACTTCACCGTCAGATCGAGAAAATAGGCGGTTTCTTCCAGCGTGTCGGTGCCGTGAGTAATCACAAAGCCATCGGTTTTGCCGCAGTCGGCATTAATTTTCTTTGCCAGCGTCAGCCAGACCTCATCGTTCATATCCTGCGAACCGATATTAACGATCTGTTCCCCCTGAACGTCCGCCACCTCTTTCAGCTGCGGCACGGCGCTGACCAGCGCCTCTACGCCCAACTGGCCCGCCTGATAATTGGATTTGGTGGCCGACTCGCCGCCGCCGGCAATGGTGCCGCCGGTCGCCAGAATAGTGACCGACGGCAGCGCCAGCGCAGAACCGCTGACGCCGGCCAGCAACAGCGCCAGAAAACTCCGTTTGCACGTTTTCATTATATTCCCCCGCATTAATTAACCCGCTGAATTATCATCTTTCTCATAATAAAAACCGTGATAGCGACGGCGCTTTGTAAAGGCATCATTCGCACCCTGCGGCAAGTTTAGTCTGACTGGTGAGAAGAAACGGACGGGATTATGCGGCATAGTGACCGCGGGCATACGGCGGTGATAACAAAGAAAAACCGCCAAACGCGGAGGCGTTCGGCGGTGGGTGGCGGCTAATTAACGCTGCGGCAACGCGTAGGCAATAATGTAATCGCCCACGTCCGGCGAGTGGCTGCTGCCCCCGGCGGAGATCACCACATACTGTTTACCGGTTTTCGGCGACTGATAAATCAGCGGCGCGGCGACGGCGCCGACCGGCAGCCGTGCTTTCCACAGCTCTTTGCCGGTTGCCGAATCCAATGCGCGCAGATAGTAATCCTGCGTGCCGGCAAAGAACACCAGTCCGGAGGCGGTGGACGTCGGGCCGCCCAGCGTCGGCATCCCCAGCGGGATTGGCATATGGGTTTTCATCCCCAGCGGACCGGTGTCCTGCACCGAGCCCATCGGCACCTGCCACACCAGCTTTTTGCTGTGCAAATCGATGGCGGTCATGGTGCCGAACGGCGGCGTATTGCACGGCACGCCCAGCGCCGACTGCAGAATATCAATGCGCACGCCGCCGTATGGCCCGGCGATTTGCGGACGCACCGTGCCCATAAAGCCGGGCACTTCGTCGGTGGAGATTTTATATTTCGCGACGTCCTCTTTGCGGACCAGCGACATACGCAGCGGCATGCGCATATCGTTGACGAACATCAGTCCGCTGCGCTCGTCGACCGAGATACCGCCCCAGTTCATTCCACCGAGCAGGCTCGGCCACTCGATATACGGCTTCTCGGACGGCGGCGTGTACATGCCATGATAGGCAGACTCTTTAAAGCTGACCCGACACAGCAGCTGATCAAAGGACGACACGCCCCACATCGATTTTTCCGTCAGCGGTTCGACGCCGATTTGCGGCATCCCGACCGAGAACGGCTGCGTGGCGGACAACCGCTCGCCTTCGGCCACCCCTTCCTGCGCTACGGCGCGCTCTTCCACCTGCGTGACCGGTTTGCCGGTGCGGCGGTCCAGCACGAAGATCTGGCCGGTTTTGGTGGTCTGAATCAGCGCCGGGATAGTTTCCCCCTGCGCATTCTTCACATCAAACAGCACCGGCTGTGACGGCAAGTCGTAGTCCCAGACGTCGTGATGCACGGTCTGGTATACCCATTTGGTCTGGCCGGTGCCGGCATCAACCGCCACAATGGCCGAACCGTACTTCTCTTTCGCCTCGTTACGGTCGCCGCCCCAATAGTCCGGCGGGCCGTTGCCGGTCGGCAGATAGACCAGGTTCAGCGCCTTATCAAAGCTTGGGATCGTCCAGACGTTCGGCGTTTCCAGCGTATAGGCACGCCCTTTGACCGGATCGGTGACATTTTCCGGCTGGCCGACGTCCCAGGCCCAGGCCACGTCGCCGGTACGTACGTCAAACGCGCGCACCACGCCGGAAGGCTCGCCGTGCACAATATCGCGCACCCAGCCGCCGATGATGGCAATATGCCCCATCACGACCGGCGCCGCCGTCGGGTGATAGCGTTTGCTGTTTTCGGTATCGCCCATGCCCTGCTTCAGGTCGACGCTGCCGTTATCGCCAAATCCCGGGCACAGTTCGCCGGTGCGGGCATTCAGCGCCATAAAACGCGCGTCAACGGTGGAAACCAGGATACGCTGCGGACACTGCTGCAGCGCCGGCGCGCTCTTTTCATCCGCGCTCAGGCTGTCGTCTTTATTGACGTCGTAATAGCCGACGCCGCGGCAGGTGACGTGCTCTGCCGTTTTTGCCTGCGGGTCGAACTTCCACAGCGCTTTACCGCTGTCCGCGTCCAGCGCGGTAATCAGGTTCTCCGGCGTGCAGGAATAAAGTACGTTGCCCACCTGCAGCGGCGTATTTTCATCCACGCCGATAGCGCTGCCGGTGGTGCGGCGGCCGGTGTGGTAAACCCAGGCTACGTCGAGGTTCTTAACGTTTTCCGGCGTGATTTGCGTATACGGCGCAAAACGCGTGCCGGACGCGCTACGCCCGAAAAATTCCCAGTTATCCTCGCCCGCGGCCGGCGCGGCTTTGGCATCCGGCGTTTTCAGCGCAACCTCGTTGCGAATCACGTTATGCGGATAAAACGCCGCCGCCAGCGTCGCCAGCAGCACCACGAAAATACCAAGACCGCCCCAGTTCGCCAGACGGCGACGGCCGTTGCCGGTCTGCGGCAGCGTCGGGATCAGCCACAGGCTGAGCATCAGCAGCAGCGCCGGCACCACCAGCCGCGGCACCAGTCCCCAATAGTTGAACTGTACCTCATACAGCGCCCAGCAGAGCGTGAGGAAGAAGGTGATGAGAGAAAGCCAGAAGGTATGTTTACTGCGGACGAGGAAACAGACGGCGATAATCAGATAGGCCAGGCCGCCAAGCAGGTAATAGGCGCTGCCGCCTAACGAAACCAGTTTTCCTCCCCAGATAACAAAAAACAGACCGATACAAAAACTGAGTATGACAAAGAGCAGGCGATAAGCGGTAAAGAACCAACGCTTACCGGCGCTCTGCTGTGGAGCGGACATTTTTCTTTCCTTATTACCAACATCGAGTAACCGTCAATTTCGCTCACAATGTTATGAGGAAATTAACACTCACAGCACGTACCGTGAGCTATTTGTAATACAATTATACATAGTTGTTATTTTTGTGTAAATTTATTTGTATTACAAATAAGAAGTGTAAAACCAGACGGTTAGCGTTGCAGCTCATAATGAGCAAGTGCAGAGCGCGCCGTGCGCCATGGCGAAACGAAAAAAAACCCTCCCAGCAGGCTGACCGCCGTCGCTGACGAAAAAAATGCCCGGCCGGCGGTTATAAATTCAATAACATAAAAATATTGCCGCGACTGAGCCTACCCTTTGCTCCCCGACGTATGAGAAGATAACGCCTTATGCTCCAAGGCGCCGGCGTGTACGCCGCCTTGCCGTAACCTCGCACGCTGTTACACGGATGCGAGTCTCGGAAAACAGTGACATCAGGCACGTCTCCAGCGGTTCGTTGCCGGCTGACAGAGACATGCTTAACATCGCCTGCTATCCCCAAACATTTAAGTGAAGACAATGACGCAAACTTTTATCCCCGGTAAAGACGCCGCGCTGGAAGATTCCATCAGCCGTTTCCAACAGAAACTGAGCGATCTGGGTTTCAATATTGAAGAGGCCTCCTGGCTCAACCCGGTGCCGCACGTCTGGTCGGTGCATATCCGCGACCGCGACTGCCCGCTGTGCTTCACCAACGGCAAAGGCGCCAGCAAGAAAGCGGCGCTGGCCTCGGCGCTGGGCGAATACTTCGAACGTCTGTCGACCAACTATTTCTTTGCCGACTTCTATCTGGGCCAACAGATCGCCAACGGCGATTTCGTCCACTACCCGAACGAGAAGTGGTTCCCGATCCCGGCGGACGACTCACTGCCGGCGGGCATCCTCGATCCACGCCTGCACGCCTTCTACGATCCGGAGCAGGAGCTGAGCGCCGGCGATCTGATCGACCTGCAGTCCGGCAACGGCGATCGCGGCATCTGCGCCCTGCCGTTCACCCGTCAGTCGGATCAGGAAACGGTCTATATTCCGATGAACATTATCGGCAACCTGTACGTTTCCAACGGCATGTCAGCCGGCAACACCGCGAACGAAGCGCGCGTGCAGGGGCTGTCTGAAGTATTTGAGCGCTATGTGAAGAACCGCATCATTGCCGAATCCATCAGCCTGCCGGAAATCCCGGCCGAGGTGCTGAACCGCTACCCTGGCGTGGTTGAAGCCATCGCCAAGCTGGAAGAGGAAGGCTTCCCGATCCTCTCCTACGACGCCTCGCTGGGCGGCAAGTACCCGGTGATCTGCGTGGTGCTGTTTAACCCGGCCAACGGCACCTGCTTCGCCTCCTTCGGCGCCCACCCGGACTTCGGCGTCGCGCTGGAGCGTACGGTGACCGAACTGCTGCAGGGCCGCAGCCTGAAGGATCTGGACGTGTTCACCGCGCCGACCTTCGACGATGAAGAAGTGGCGGAGCACGCCAACCTGGAAACCCACTTTATCGATTCCAGCGGCCTGATCTCCTGGGATATGTTCAAGCAGAACGCCGACTACCCGTTTGCCGACTGGAGCTTCAGCGGCAGCACGCAGGAAGAGTTCGCCACGCTGATGGCCATCTTCCAGCAGGAAGACGCCGAAGTGTACATCGCCGATTACGAGCACCTGGGCGTTTACGCCTGCCGCATCATCGTGCCGGGCATGTCCGATATCTACCCGGCGGAAGATCTGCTGCTGGCCAACAACAGCATGGGCGCCCATTTGCGCGACACCCTGCTGGCGCTGCCGGACAGCGACTGGCAGCCGGAAGAGTACCTGGCGCTGCTGCAGCAGCTGGACGATGAAGGGCTGGACGACTTCACCCGCGTGCGTGAGCTGCTGGGCATTGCCTCCGGCAAGGATAACGCCTGGTACACCCTGCGCGTCGGCGAGCTGAAGTCCATGCTGGCGCTGGCCGGCGGCGATATGGAGCAAGCGCTGATCTGGGCGGAATGGACGCAGGAGTTTAACGCGTCGGTGTTTACCCCACAGCGCAGCAACTACTACCGTTGCCTGCAAACCCTGCTGCTGCTCGCGCAGGAGCCAGAACGCGATCCGGCGCAGTACCACAGCGCGTTTGTCAAAATGTACGGTCAGGACGCCGTCGATGCCGCCTCCGCCGCCATGAGCGGTGAAGAGCGCTTCAACGGGCTGTTCGCCATCGACAGCGATCTGCAGGCGCTGCCGGCGCATCAGGCGCTGCTGGCGGCCTATGAGAAGCTGCAGCAGGCCAAACGTCGCCACTGGGCGAACGCCTAACGCGCCTGCCGGGCGGCATCAGCGCCGCCCGGCTATTTTTCCGTTCACGTTCGACCGTTGCCCTGAATAACGCCAGGCATTTTCTTCTCTGCATAAGACGCTAATACAAGAGTACGGCGGCTGATTTGTTGCATTAAGGTGAAATAATCATTGGCGCCCATTGATTAACTCTCCATTCCGCCTCTATTTAATGAAATTATTTAACCGGCAGATAACCTGTCCGGCACGCTGATTAAAAAATAATTGCAAAACTTAAAAAATATTTTTTATATTAATTTCAAGCACATAACCACAAAAACCACGTAATTTATACGCCTTTGCGCCGTTTTACTTCGGCGCCCCATGATCCAAATCAACTTTTACCCGATACCGCTTTGCTAGTATCTCATTGCGTTGTTATAACCCTTTTGAGCGAGAACTGGCGTGAAAGCTGACAACCCCTTTGATTTGCTGTTACCTGCCGCGATGGCGAAAGTCGCCGAAGACGCCGGCATCTATAAAGCGACCAAACACCCGCTAAAAACGTTTTATTTAGCGATCACCGCCGGCGTTTTCATCTCTATCGCATTCGTGTTCTATATCACCGCCACCACCGGCACCGCCGACGTCCCGTTCGGCCTGGCCAAACTGATTGGCGGCATCTGTTTCTCGCTCGGGCTGATGCTGGTCGTCGTCTGCGGCGCCGACCTGTTCACCTCCACCGTGCTTATCGTTATCGCCAAGGCCAGCGGCCGCATCACCTGGCGGCAATTGGCGGCCAATTGGCTTAACGTCTATATTGGTAACCTGATCGGCGCGCTGTTCTTCGTCGCCCTGATCTGGTTCTCCGGCGAATATATGACGGCCAACGGCCTGTGGGGGCTGAACGTATTACAAACCGCCGACCACAAGCTGCACCACACATTTATCGAGGCCGTCTGCCTCGGCATTCTGGCTAACCTGATGGTCTGCCTGGCGGTCTGGATGAGCTACTCCGGCCGCAGCCTGATGGACAAGATGTTCGCCATGGTTCTGCCGGTCGCCATGTTTGTCGCCAGCGGTTTTGAACACAGCATCGCCAATATGTTTATGATCCCTATGGGCATTGTGGTTAAACACTTCGCCACGCCGGAATTCTGGCAGGCCGTAGGGACAGCACCCGAGCATTTTGCTCATCTGACCGTAAGCAACTTTATCTTCGACAACCTGATCCCCGTCACCCTCGGCAACATTATCGGCGGCGGTCTGTTGGTTGGTTTGACTTACTGGGTAATTTATCTGCGTGGCGACAAGCAGCCTTAAGCCGCATCGCCACGCCGGATCCGAACTCCACAATTAGAAGGTAGGTGTAACATGACCGAACTTAACGAGAAATTAGCCCAAGCCTGGGAAGGTTTCAGCAACGGTGACTGGCAGAACGAAGTCAACGTCCGTGACTTCATCCAGAAAAACTACACGCCGTATGAAGGCGATGAGTCCTTCCTGGCCGGCGCTACGCAGGCGACCACCACGCTGTGGGACAAGGTCATGGAAGGAATCAAACTGGAAAACCGCACCCACGCGCCGGTTGATTTCGATACCAACGTCGCCTCTACCATTACCTCCCACGACGCCGGTTACATCAATAAAGATCTGGAAACCATCGTCGGTCTGCAGACCGAAGCGCCATTAAAACGCGCGCTGATCCCGTTCGGCGGCATCAAAATGGTTGAAGGCTCCTGTAAGGTCTACGGCCGCGAGCTGGATCCGCAGCTGAAAAAAGTCTTTACCGAATACCGTAAAACCCACAACCAGGGCGTGTTCGACGTCTACACCAAAGACATCCTGAAGTGCCGTAAATCCGGCGTGCTGACCGGTCTGCCGGATGCTTACGGCCGCGGCCGCATCATCGGCGACTACCGCCGCGTAGCGCTGTACGGCATCGACTTCCTGATGGCGGACAAATTAAACCAGTTCAACTCCCTGCAGGAGAAGCTGGAAAACGGCGAAGATCTGGAAATGACCATCCAGCTGCGCGAAGAGATCTCTGAACAGCACCGCGCGCTCGGCCAGATTAAAGAGATGGCCGCCAAATACGGTTACGATATCTCCGCGCCGGCGAAAAACGCCCAGGAAGCGGTGCAGTGGACCTACTTCGGCTACCTGGCCGCAGTGAAATCACAAAACGGCGCCGCCATGTCCTTCGGCCGCGTCTCCACCTTCCTGGATGTCTACATTGAACGTGACATCAAGGCCGGCAAACTGACCGAAGAGCAGGCGCAGGAACTGATCGACCACCTGGTGATGAAACTGCGCATGGTGCGCTTCCTGCGTACCCCTGAGTATGACGAGCTGTTCTCCGGCGACCCAATCTGGGCCACCGAATCGCTGGCCGGTATGGGCGTCGACGGCCGTACGCTGGTCACCAAGAACAGCTTCCGTTTCCTGAACACCCTGTACACCATGGGGCCGTCTCCGGAACCGAACATGACCATTCTGTGGTCGGAAAAACTGCCGCTCAACTTCAAAAAATACGCGGCGAAAGTGTCTATCGACACCTCTTCCGTACAGTATGAAAACGACGACCTGATGCGTCCTGACTTCAACAGCGATGACTACGCCATCGCCTGCTGCGTCAGCCCGATGGTGGTCGGTAAGCAGATGCAGTTCTTCGGCGCGCGCGCCAACCTGGCGAAAACCATGCTGTACGCCATCAACGGCGGCGTTGACGAAAAACTGAAAATGCAGGTCGGCCCGAAAGAAGCGCCGATGATGGACGAGGTGCTGGACTATGACAAAGTCATGGACCGTATGGACCACTTTATGGACTGGCTGGCGAAGCAGTACGTCACCGCACTGAACATCATCCACTACATGCATGACAAGTACAGCTATGAAGCGGCGCTGATGGCCCTGCACGACCGTGACGTCTACCGCACCATGGCCTGCGGCATCGCCGGTCTGTCCGTGGCGGCCGACTCCCTGTCTGCCATCAAGTACGCGAAAGTCTCCACCATCCGCGACGAAGACGGCCTGGCGGTGGACTTCAAGGTTGAAGGGGAATATCCGCAGTTCGGTAACAACGACCCGCGCGTCGATGACATCGCCTGCGACCTGGTGGAACGTTTCATGAAGAAAATTCAGAAACTGCGCACCTACCGCAATGCGGTGCCGACCCAGTCCGTGCTGACTATCACCTCCAACGTGGTGTACGGCAAGAAAACCGGTAACACGCCGGACGGCCGCCGCGCCGGCGCGCCATTCGGCCCGGGCGCCAACCCGATGCACGGCCGCGACCAGAAAGGCGCCGTCGCCTCTCTGACCTCGGTGGCGAAACTGCCGTTCGCCTATGCGAAAGACGGTATTTCCTATACCTTCTCCATCGTACCGAACGCGCTGGGTAAAGATGACGACGTGCGTAAAACCAACCTGGCGGGCCTGATGGACGGTTACTTCCACCATGAAGCCGCTATCGAGGGCGGGCAGCACCTGAACGTTAACGTGATGAACCGTGAAATGCTGCTGGACGCGATGGATAACCCTGAGAAATATCCTCAGCTGACCATCCGCGTATCCGGCTATGCGGTACGTTTCAACTCGCTGACCAAAGAGCAGCAGCAGGACGTTATCACCCGTACCTTCACGCAGACCATGTAACACCTTGCCGATGCCGGGCTGCACAGCCCGGCCAGATGGCAACCGGGGGCCGGGATAACCGGCCCTTTTAACACGCAATGTTCCTGACTCCCGCGAGTCTGTTTTGCCAGGTATCTATACTCAGTGGACATCCGGCAAAACAGTGATCCGGCACACGGCCGGTCAACAGGCATCTCTCCCCTCCGGCAGTCGGGCTTTTCCGCTGCTGCATCGCTGATACCTGACCGACGGCCGTACGCCCATTTTTAGACTGCGCTTGACAGTCAATATTGGAGAAACCCGCAATGTCAGTAACTGGTCGTATCCACTCTTTCGAATCCTGCGGCACCGTTGACGGCCCGGGCATTCGTTTTATCGTCTTTTTCCAGGGCTGCCTGATGCGTTGCCTGTATTGCCATAACCGCGACACCTGGGATACGCACGGCGGCAAGGAAGTGACCGTGGAAGAGCTGATGAAGGACGCCGTCTCCTACCGTCACTTTATGAACGCATCCGGCGGCGGCGTAACGGCCTCCGGCGGCGAGGCGATTCTGCAGGCGGAGTTCGTACGCGACTGGTTCCGCGCCTGCCATCAGGAAGGCATCAATACCTGTCTGGATACTAACGGCTTCGTGCGCCGCTACGATCCGGTGATTGACGAGCTGCTGGACGTTACCGATCTGGTGATGCTCGATCTGAAGCAGATGAATGACGATATTCACCAGAACCTGGTGGGCGTCTCCAACCACCGTACGCTGGAATTCGCCCGCTATCTGGCCAAGCGCAACCAGCGCACCTGGATCCGCTATGTGGTGGTGCCGGGCTGGTCAGACGACGATAAGTCCGCCCATCTGCTGGGTGAATTCACCAAAGATATGAAGAATATTGAAAAAATCGAGCTGCTGCCCTATCACGAACTGGGCAAACATAAATGGATCGCCATGGGCGAAGAGTACAAGCTGGACGGCGTGCATCCGCCCAAGGCCGAGACCATGGATCGGGTCAAAGGCATTCTGGAAGGCTACGGCCATAAAGTGATCTACTGATTACGCACGGCAACATGAAAAAACCCGGCGCTCCTGGCCGGGTTTTTCGCTTTCAGGCCGCGGCGAACGGCGTGTGATGATGGTCCGGCTTCTGTTTTTTCAGCAGCATCACCAGATAGACCAGCGCCACTGCGGCAATCATCACGAACAGCAGCTGGTCGGAATAGTTCTGCATCAGCATCGCCGTCATCGACGGGCCGAGCAGGCTGCCGATGGTGTAACTCATCAACAGCGCCTGGTTCATCGCCACCAGCTCATGGGACTGCACCTTCTCGCACGCCCAGGACATCGCCACCGGGTACAGCGTAAAGCCGGCGCAGCCCAGAATAAACAGCGAAGGCGCCATGGCGTAGCCCCCCAGCATCGCCATGCTGGCGATAATCACCACGAAGACCTGCACGCGCAGCACCAGCAGTCGCCCGTAGCGGTCGGCCATTTTACCGACCGGCCACTGGCCGATAATGCCGGAGCTGACCAACAGCGCCATCCAGTAGCCGACGTCCGCATCGCTGAAGCCCTGATGGGACAGATAAAGCGGCATCAGGCCATACAGCGAACCGAGCACAATGCCGGAAATCACGCAGCCGTTAATGCCCAGACGCGCGCTGCGGCGTTTCAGCATCGGCAATACCGCCGCCTGCTGCGGCTCATCATCGGCGCGATTGACCCGGGCAAACAGCATCGGCAGCATGGCGGTAATCACGACCGCCGTCACCCACGGCAGCACGTTCAGCAATTCGGAAGAGACCATGCCGAGCAGCAGCTGGCCGATCACCGTCCCCAGGTAATACACCGTCATATAGGCCGCCAGCAGCTGACCGCGGTTGGTCTGATTACCGCTGCGCAGCAGCGCGCTCTCAACGATCACCCAAATCCAGGCGCAACCGATGCCGGCCATGAAGCGCCACCCCAGCCAGCTCCAGAAGTCGAGCGACAGCGCCATGCCGGCTGTCGCGACGGCAAACAGCAGGCAGGAGAGATGGTAGCTGCGGGTAAAACCGATGCGCTTAATCAGCTTGCCGGCCAGCATGGTGCCGAGCAGGTTGCCGGTAAAGTAGGAAGAGCCGATCATTCCCACCTGCCAGGTTGACAGTTGAGCATGAGTTAACCAAAGAGGGACTAACGTATTCAGTACGGCAATAGAAACCGTGAGCAACAACAAGCCGCAGAGCAAGAGAAGCACTGGGCGGGAGTATGCGTACATAGTGAACTTGAGACCGAGCAAGCAATGAGAGTGCGCGCATCATGCCACTGGCGATAAAAAAGTCAATCGCCAGTAAGCGATCGATCGCACGATTTGTTTTCAGCGGCGGCCTCACGGCCTGAAATCAGCGCCGGGAGGCGGTGAAATTCGGTAAATCAGGCGGGTAAAACTTAGACGCAAACGTACTTCGCCCGCCCCTCACGGTCCGCAGCAACAGCGTTGTGTTTTAACGTGCCGGTTGCCATCGCATACGCCAGCGAATCAGTCGATCAGCTGCATCTCTTTTAACGCATTCAGCACCTGCACCGAGACCACAGAGCAACGGTGACGATCCGCATATGTGAGCCAGGCGATCTCTTCAATCTCAGCGTTAGCCTTCAACTCACCGCTAAAGTCGGCGGTAAAACAGCGTATGTTCACTACCACGCCCTGCGCCTTACCGTCGGCCTGCCCGCTGAACTCGCCAAACAGAACGATGCTGTCATGCATTAAATCAACGGAGAGTTCTTCGTTAATTTCCCTGACCAGCGCCGCCTGGTCACTTTCTCCGGCCTCTCGCTTCCCGCCGGGAATATAAAAAGTAGATTTATTATATGAACGCGCCATCAGAATTTTTTTGTTCTGAATATAAATCCAACCCAACTTATCAATCTTTTTGGCTACAACGTTGTTATTCATTTTCTGGCCTCTCAATCCAGCTCGGATACCGATTCAAACCACGGTGGCGACTCCAGCACAGAGCAACGAACAGCACGCTCATCACCATGGCAGCGACAACAGAGGAAGCACCGCAAAAATACCGTACATGATGAAAACAAACTCAATATGGTCTGTTTATTCGTAAACAAGGGTTCATGCCCGGAAGACATGAACCCTTGTTAAATTAGCCGGTCAGGCGAAATATCAGCGCCGGAGAGTCCCCTCAGGCGCCTTTCAGTTCCGCTATCAGCCGATAAATTCCAGACCGCCCATATACGGACGCAGCACTTCCGGCACCTGAATACGGCCGTCAGCCTGCTGGTAGTTTTCCAGTACCGCAACCAGCGTACGGCCAACCGCCAGGCCTGAGCCGTTCAGCGTGTGCACCAGACGCGGCTTTTTCTCGGTCTTGCTGCGGCTGCGCGCCTGCATGCGACGCGCCTGGAAATCCCACATGTTGGAGCATGAGGAGATCTCGCGGTAGGTGTCCTGCGCCGGCAGCCACACTTCCAGATCGTAGGTCTTGCAAGCGCCGAAGCCCATGTCGCCGGTGCACAGCAGCACTTTGCGGTACGGCAGGTTCAACAGCTGCAGCACTTTCTCCGCGTGGCCGGTCAGCTCTTCCAGCGCATTCATCGAGTCTTCCGGACGTACGATCTGCACCATCTCAACCTTGTCGAACTGGTGCAT
Source organism: Serratia rubidaea (assembly GCF_016026735.1). Lineage (NCBI taxonomy): Bacteria > Pseudomonadati > Pseudomonadota > Gammaproteobacteria > Enterobacterales > Yersiniaceae > Serratia > Serratia rubidaea. The sequence continues at coordinate 3,210,489 of NZ_CP065640.1, read as the reverse complement.
GCGGATCAGACCGCGGGTATCACGGCCATAAGAGCCCGCCTCGGCGCGGAAGCACGGCGTATGCGCGGTCATTTTCAGCGGCAGCGCTTCCTCTTCCAGAATCTCATCGCGCACCAGGTTGGTCAGCGGCACTTCCGCCGTTGGGATCAGCGCGTAGTTGCTACTGTCGGATTCTTCTTCCAGCGGTTTGGTGTGGAACAGGTCGTCACCAAACTTTGGCAGTTGGCCGGTGCCGTACAGCGTTGCGTGGTTCACCAGATAAGGCACGTAAGCCTCCAGGTAACCATGCTGTTCGGTGTGCAGATCCAGCATAAACTGCGCCAGGGCGCGGTGCATGCGGGCAATCTGCCCTTTCATCACCACAAAGCGGGAACCGGTCAGTTTTACCGCTGCGGCAAAGTCCAGACCGCCGGCCATTTCACCCAGGTCAACGTGGTCGCGTACCGGGAAATCATAAGCGCGTGGTTCACCCCAGCGGCTGACTTCCTGGTTTTCGCTGTCGTCTTTGCCGTTAGGCACGGCGTCGTCCGGCAGGTTCGGCAGCGTCAGCGCGTAATCGCGAATGTCGTTCTGCAGCTTGTCCAGCTCCGCCTTGGCGGCATCCAGCTTGTCACCCAACTCGCTCACTTCGCGACACAGCGGCTCGATGTCTTCCCCACGCGCTTTCGCTGCGCCGATGGATTTCGATCGGGAGTTACGTTCTGCCTGCAGCGCTTCTGTTTCTACTTGCAGAACCTTGCGGCGCTCTTCCTGCGAACGCAGCAAATCCAGATCGAGTTTAAAACCACGGCGAGCCAGTTTTTCGGCGACTGCGTCTAGCTCATTACGCAGCAGATTGGGATCGAGCATGCTAATCCTGTGCTTGTTGTTATTGAAAGAAAATTTGTTGTCTTATGCGGCTGATTGGGCGCCGCATAAAAGGAAAGTGATACCCGCTAACCTTACCGCAACGGCAACGCTAGCGGTAGCGTTTTGTCGGGCTATTTTGATCCTGCTCCGTAAGCCACGCCAACTTTTCACCAATTTTACCTTCCAGCCCGCGGCTGGTCGGCCGGTAGTAGCGCGTATTGGCCATTTGCGGCGGGAAATAGTTCTCGCCGGCGGCGTAGGCGTTGGGTTCGTCATGGGCGTAGCGGTACTCCGCCCCCAGCCCCATCTCTTTCATCAGCTTGGTCGGCGCGTTGCGCAGATGTTCCGGCACGTCATAGTCAGCCATCTCTTTTGCATCGCGCATCGCGGCTTTAAAGGCGGTATAAACCGCGTTGCTCTTCGGCGCGCAGGCCAGGTAAACGATCGCCTGGGCGATGGCGCGTTCGCCTTCCGCCGGCCCGACGCGGGTAAAACAGTCCCAGGCGGCGATCGCCACCTGCATGCCGCGCGGGTCGGCATTGCCGACGTCTTCCGAGGCGATCGCCAATAAACGGCGCGCCACGTACAGCGGATCGCCGCCGGCGGTAATAATGCGCGCATACCAGTAGAGCGCCGCATCCGGCGCCGAACCGCGCACCGACTTATGCAGCGCGGAAATCAGATCGTAAAAGCGGTCGCCCTTATTATCAAAGCGCGCGCTGCGTTCGCCGGACACCTCTTTCAGCAGTTCAGGAGTGAGTACACGCACGCCTTTGGCATTGATTTCCGCCATGTCGGCCATCATTTCCAGGCTGTTCAGCGCCCGCCGGGCATCCCCGCCGACCAGTTCAGACAGCACGTGCCGCGTCTCGTCCGGCAACTCGATATTCTGGCCGCCAAAACCCCGCTCTTTGTCGTTCATCGCCTGATCCAGCACCTGGCCGATATCATCAGCGGTCAGCGCCTTAAGCAGGTACACGCGCGCCCGCGACAGCAGCGCCGAGTTCAGTTCAAACGAGGGGTTTTCGGTGGTGGCGCCGATAAAGGTGATGGTGCCGTCTTCAATATGCGGCAGGAACGCATCCTGCTGGCTCTTGTTGAAACGGTGCACCTCATCGACAAACAAAATGGTGCGGCGGCCGGCATCGCGGTTCTGCCGCGCGCGCTCGATCGCCTCGCGGATCTCTTTAATGCCGGAGGTAACGGCAGAAATGCGTTCGACATCGGCCTGCCCGTAGCGGCCAATCAGCTCTGCCAGCGTCGTTTTCCCCGTTCCCGGCGGTCCCCACAGGATCATCGAGTGCAGCTGCCCGGCCTCAATGGCGCGCGGCAGCGGCTTACCCGGCGCCAGCAGATGCTGTTGGCCGATATATTGCGCCAGCGTGGTTGGCCGCATACGCGCGGCCAGAGGCTGGAACTCATTCTGGGAAAAATCGAGCGACAAATTATTACTCACGCTTACCTCACTGGCGCTGGTCGTCCAGCGTCACCCCCTTCGGCGGGGTAAATTTAAACTTACCGGCGTCAACCGCGGTATTTTGCTGGCTTTTCAGCGTATAGGCGCTGCGCTGGCCATCCTGCTCCACGGCGGCGAAGCTGTTGATGGTGCCGCTGTTAGTCACGGAGATCGCAAACTGCTTCAGGTTACCGCTGCTGCTTTTCGGCGTCAGTTCGAAATCATCGCCTTTCTGCTTAATGTTGTACTGCTTCCAATCGCTTGGGTTGTTGCGGGTGATCAACATAAACGGCGTATTGCCGGTGGCGCTTTTCAGCCAGGTCGCCGTCACCTGCTCAACAAACGGATTATAGAACCATAGCGTTTCGCCATCGGAAACCAGCACGCTTTCATCAGGCGACGTCATATGCCAGTTGAACAGATTAGGGCGCTTCACCCACAGCTCGCCTTCTCCCTGCTGCACGGCGGAACCATCGCCGCCGGTGACGGTCTGGCTGAAGCTGGCGTGGAAGCTATTTACTTTCGCCAGGCGGCTCTGCAGGTCGTGCGCCGCGTCGGCCAGCACGGAGGTGGATGCGAATCCAGAAAGCAGGCAACAAGCAACTAACAGTTTTTTCATTATTCCAGATACCTTTTCAAATGCGTTGACCGCCAAACGGCGTCAGCGGGGAAACAGATCGCGTCTTCACTTTACCGCAAGCCTGCGGCGGGCAGAACGCGCAAAATTCCGAGAACCGACGGGTTTACCCTTCTTTGCACAAGGGCCGCAGAGCGGCCCTTGGATTTCTTACTGTATCTCTTCGACGATCATTCGTGCCGCGGCGGGGCCAGCACCTCACGGTTGCCGTTATGCCCCTGCTCGCTGACGATGCCCTGCGCTTCCATCTGTTCGATGATGCGCGCCGCGCGGTTATAGCCGATGCGGAACTGGCGCTGTACGCCGGAGATCGACGCGCGGCGTTTATCCACCACAAACTCGACCGCCTGATCGAACAGCGGATCCAGCTCTTCGTCGCCGTCGAGACCGCCGCCGCCTTCGCCATCGTCACCGCCGCTGATAATGCCGTCCTTATATTGCGGCCGCTCACGCGCTTTCCAATCCTTGACCACCGCGTGCACTTCCTGATCGCGCACAAAGGCGCCGTGCACGCGCACCGGGATCGACGAGTTCGGCGCCAGATACAGCATATCACCCATCCCCAGCAGCGATTCCGCACCGCCTTGATCGAGGATGGTGCGGGAGTCGATCTTGCTCGATACGGTAAAGGCGATACGCGTCGGGATGTTGGCCTTGATCAGGCCGGTAATCACATCCACCGACGGACGCTGGGTCGCCAGCACCAGGTGGATCCCTGCCGCACGCGCTTTCTGCGCCAGGCGGGCGATCAGCTCTTCGACCTTTTTGCCGACGGTCATGATCAGATCGGCAAATTCGTCGACCATCACCACGATGTACGGCTCTTTCTCCAGCACCGGCGGCGTGATGTCCATGCTGTCGGTCGGTTTCCAGAACGGATCCGGAATCGGACGCCCCATGGCTTCCGCCTGATCGACGCGCTCGTTATAACCGGCGATGTTACGCACGCCCAGTGCGGACATCAGCTTATAGCGACGCTCCATCTCCGCCACGCACCAGCGCAGGGCGTTGGCCGCGTCTTTCATGTCGGTCACCACGTCGGTCAGCAGGTGTGGAATACCTTCATATACCGACAGCTCCAGCATTTTCGGGTCGATCATGATAAAGCGCACGTCTTTCGGCGTGGCCTTATACAGAATACTCAGGATCATGGCGTTAACGCCGACCGATTTACCGGAACCGGTGGTACCGGCGACCAGCAGGTGCGGCATTTTGCCCAGATCGGCCACCACCGGCTCACCGGAAATATCCTTGCCCAGCACGATGGACAGCGGCGACGGATTGTCGCGGAACGCCGGGCAGTCCAGCACTTCACGCAGATAAACCGTCTGGCGTTTGGCGTTCGGCAGCTCCAGGCCGACATACGGCTTGCCCGGAATCACTTCCACCACGCGCACCGCCGGCGTAGACAGCGAACGCGCCAGGTCGCGCGACAGGTTGGAAATACGCGCGGCCTTCACGCCCGGCGCCAGATCCAGTTCGAAACGGGTGATCACCGGCCCCGGCAGAATATCCACCACTTCGGCCTTCACGCGGTAATCCGCCAGGCTGGCTTCCACCAGACGCGCCTTCTGCTCCAGCGCAAACGTATCCACCGGCTCGATATCTTTCGGTGCTTCGGTCAGCAGTTCCAGCGTCGGCAGCGGCGTGGTCGGTTTCTCCAGCGGCTGGTCGTTACGCATCAGGAACGGGTGGATCAGGCTGTCCATCGCCGGCTGCTGCGGCGCGGCCGGCTGGGCCGGTGGCTGCTGCGGCTGCGCAGGCGGTTGCTGTTGAGCCTGATAAGGTTGCTGCGACGTTTGCTGGCTCTGGTACGGCTGCGGCGGCGACTGAGGCTGCGGGTAAGCCGGCTGCTGAGCCTGGTATGGCTGCTCTTGCTGTGCAGGCGGCAGCTGCGCCGCGTTGTCGTCCTCAGGCCACGGCGCTGCGGGTTCTTCATGCGGCGACAGGGTAAACAGCGGCTCATCCGGGCCGTTATCCACCAGATCGTCAACCGGCGAGAAGCTAAACGCATTGTTGGTTTCTACCGGCTGCGGGGCAACCGGCGCGGCCGGCTGAGGCTCGGCGCCATAGCGCGCCTGCTGCTGCTCGGCAAACGCCTTGCGCAGCGCCTCTTCCTGCATGGCGTCCTCATCATCTGCGCTTACCGCAGGTTCAGCATGGTCATGCTGGTACTCTGCGCCGTAACGCTGGCTCTGCTGTGCAGCGAACGCCTGACGCAGCGCTTCTTCCTGCATCGCCTCATCATCCTGAGACGCCACGGCGCTATTCGGCGCAGGTTCCGCAGTCTGTTGTCCGCGCTGCTCCTGCTCCGCCATCCGCTGCGAAGGCAGCTTGATGCCGTAAGAGGCCAGCTCGCGGCGCGTCGGGATACGCACCGGATTCGGGCGCGGCAGCTCGGGGCCAATCCCCTGCTTCACCTGGCTATTGCCTTCGCTGGTGGCGCTGAACGCCGGCATAAACGTATTAGCCGCAGCTGCGCCAGCCGCGGCAACGGCAGCATTGTCCATCGCCGGTTTGGCGGCGGCGGATGACAGCGCCCCGTCAATAACGTCGGGAGCCGCACGATGGTGTCCGCTATCTGCCTGCGCCGCAGAGAAATCAAACGGCGAAGCGGCAGGCTGCTGAGACGCCGTCGCCCGGTTCCAGTCCCCCAGGCGCGGCTCATCATCGTCCTGGTGAGCCTCGGCCGGACGCGGGGTTTTCGGCGCCGGCGTCTCTTCAGGAATTTCAAATGAGTACAGCGGCGGCGCGTTATCTTCCGGCGGCGCGCTCATCGGATGCTGGTTCACGGAGGCCGGCGCGGCGGGCGCGGTCGTCACCGCCGGGGCGGCCGCAGGCGTAGCCGGAGCTGCGGCCACAGGAGCCGTCGGGGCTGCCGCAGGCGTGGCCGGAGCTGCAGCCACAGGAGCCGCCGGGGCTGCCGCAGTAGCGGCCGCGTCTTCAGGCGCCGGCGCGACAGCGCTATCCGCCGCATCCGCGCCATCGTCGTCGTGGCTGGCCCGCAGGCCGCTGAGCAGCGGATCCGCCGCTTCGTCGGCGGACGCCGTCTGAGCGTTCTCTTGCACCGACGGCGCGCTGAACAGTACATCATCGGCATCGGCCGCATGCGCGGCAGCGGCTGCACTGGCGGCGGCCGCTGCGCCCTTGCCGCCTTTTTCCGACACGTCGGCGTATGGTTCATCTTCGTCGTCGCGATAGCGATCGTCACGACGAGAACGGTTGGTCATAAAGGTGGCGACGCCCAATACGGCCCCGCCGATCTTCTCGGCAATCACCAGCCATGACCAGCCGGTGAACAGCGTCAGGCCCGCGGCCCACACGCACAGCAGCGCCAGCGTCGCGCCGATGCCGTTGAACCACGGCAGCATCGCGTTGCTCAGCAGGCTGCCGATCACGCCGCCGGACGCAAAGTAATAGAGATCGTCAACGTTCAGCGCCGCCAGCCCGCACGAGGTGAGCACCAGCGCCAGCGTGCCGATCAGGCGCAGTGAAAGCGCGAAGTAGTCGATATAGTCGCTGGTACCGCGCTGCCGGTAGGCAACCCAGCACAGGATAAGCGCGATCGGCGGGATCGCGTAAGCGAGCACCCCGAAGGTGAAGAACAGCGTATCGGCCAGCCAGGCGCCAACGCCGCCGCCAAGGTTATGAATCGGCTCATGCCACGCCGTCTGCGACCAGCTGGGGTCAGACGGATTGAAGCTGACCAACGCGGCCATGAGGTAAACGGCAAAAATCGCCACCACGATCAACGCAGCTTCCAGCAACCGACGGCCGCTGCTGAGTTTCTTCAAGGTAACTTCTTTATCTTCTGTGTATTCCTGGCTCAAGAAAGGCTCTCCAGGTTCCTGTTAGCGGATAGAGTAACAGCGCCGAGTTGCTTCCCCGGCGCCAAAACTGTATGAATAAACAGGAGTGTAACGAATTTAATCAGGTTTTGCACCTGCACCTTACCGTGTTTTGATAACCAGACGGTTACTCTGTTTCACTTCTTCCATTACCACGTAAGTGCGGGTGTCGTTCACACCCGGCAAACGCAGTAAGGTTTCGCCAAGCAGCTTACGGTAAGCTGACATATCCGGTACGCGGGTTTTCAACAGATAGTCGAAATCACCGGACACCAGATGACACTCCTGAATCTCTTCAAGCTTCTGTACTGCCGAGTTAAACTGCTCAAACACATCCGGCGCGCCGCGGTTCAGCGTGATTTCCACGAAAACCAGCAGTGATGCATCCAGATAGTGCGGGTTCAGCAATGCAGTATAGCCATGAATGAACCCCTGACGTTCAAGACGACGTACGCGTTCCAAACACGGCGTCGGGGATAACCCCACGCGTTTTGAAAGCTCAACGTTCGAAATACGCCCATCCTTCTGTAACTCATTGAGGATGTTGCGATCGATACGGTCAAGATCTTTACCCGGGCGTTTCTTATTGTCTGCCATTATTATTGTCTCTCTTTTTTCTTCCTTACACTTGCCAAACCCTAGCCAACGTCACTGTGTAGGGACTTGTTTCAAGCGAAGACCCGATTTTTGTTATATGCAGTCGATTGCGCTGCGCAACCGGTGCCGCACACAATGCTTCTTCACTATCCTCGTTTGCCGCGTTACAGCCTGTCTGTCAAACCCTGCGCGCGGCGATAAAACGATCTTCATCGTTAAGAAAGAAGCGCGCCTGTTCAAAGACGCCCCCTGCCCTGCCTCCGCCTGATGATGAAAAGACGAACGATCGGCTGTGGCTGCGGGGATAATTTCTTCTTCCTCTGATGTTTTCGCAAATGCGCAGCGGATTGTCAAAGTAAAAGAAGCAAAATCAGAAGAACGTACCGTCGGGAAATGCGTTAACCCCTTTTTTAGTTATGAACCGCTGGCTTAAAAAGCGCCGCGGTCGCGGAAAGACGCAGGGAAAAGCGCCGCTTTTGGCATCCGGCCGCCGCGTCGTACGCCAAAGCGCGCTAACCACGCCAACATTTCTATCGCAAGACCTCAATTAATAGCCTGCAACTATCAGACAAATCGATAACAACCGTTACAGGTGCTTTTTTTACTTCACTATTTTCCCTACAATCGATGCCATTGTCCGCCATCGTGGGAAAAGAGGTTATTCATGGGCACGGCTAAACATAGCAAATTACTGATTCTGGGCTCCGGTCCGGCTGGCTACACCGCCGCGGTGTACGCTGCGCGTGCAAACCTGCAGCCGGTGTTGATCACCGGCGTGGAGCAAGGCGGTCAGCTGACCACCACCACCGAAGTGGAAAACTGGCCGGGCGACGCCAACGACTTGACCGGCCCGGCGCTGATGGAACGTATGCGCGAGCATGCGGAAAAGTTCCAGACCGAGATCGTGTTCGACCATATCAACGGCGTCGATCTGCAGCAGCGTCCGTTCCGCCTGACCGGCGACAGCGGCGAATACACCTGTGATGCGCTGATTATCGCCACCGGCGCCTCCGCGCGCTACCTGGGCCTGCCGAGCGAAGAAGCGTTCAAGGGTAAAGGCGTTTCCGCCTGCGCCACCTGCGACGGTTTCTTCTACCGTAATCAGAAAGTCGCAGTAGTCGGCGGCGGCAACACCGCCGTTGAAGAAGCGCTGTATCTGTCCAACATCGCCGCGGAAGTGCATCTGATTCACCGCCGCGACAGCTTCCGCTCAGAGAAGATCCTGATCGACCGGCTGATGGAGAAAGTGAAGAGCGGCAACATCGTACTGCATACCGATCATCAGCTCGACGAAGTGCTGGGCGATGAAATGGGCGTCACCGCCGTGCGCATCCGCAGCACCAAGCAGGAAAACGAAACCCAGGAACTGGCCGTTGCCGGCGTATTTATCGCCATCGGCCACAGCCCGAACACCGCTATCTTCGGCGATCAGCTGGCGTTGGAAAACGGCTATATCAAGGTGCAGTCCGGCATTCACGGCAACGCAACCCAGACCAGCATTCCGGGCGTGTTCGCCGCCGGCGACGTAATGGACCATATCTACCGTCAGGCGATCACCTCCGCCGGCACCGGCTGTATGGCGGCGCTGGATGCCGAGCGTTATCTCGACGGCATCGCGCAGGCGGAAGTCTGCTAATCCCGCTCCTTAGATGACCTTAATTGACAAATAAGGCGGCCTTTTGGCCGCCTTATTTCTTTTCAGCCTGCACGGTGACGAGGTAACATTGGGCTTCGCTTGTGTGCTTCAACGTTGAAGAAAACACTTTTTTAACAGTATGTTAACCTAGCCTGTCTCAACAGGCGTCGGCGACGCAGATACTTCCAATGAAAAAAACCAGACAGCACCAGTTGACCCAATGGCTTAAAACGCAAAGCACGCTGGCCAAGCGCTGGCTGCGCCTCTCTATGCTGCTGGGGTTGTGCAGCGGCCTGTTAATCGTAGCCCAGGCCTGGCTGCTGGCCTCGCTGCTTCATGCCTTGATCATTGACCATACGCCCCGCGAACAGCTGACCGGTTCATTTATCGGCCTGGCCGCCGCCTTCGCCCTGCGCGCGCTGCTTAGCTGGCTGCGCGAGCGGGTGGGCTTTATTGGCGGTCAGGTGCTGCGGCGGGAAATGCGCCGGCAGGTGCTGGACAAACTGCAGCAGCTTGGCCCGGCCTGGGTGCAGGGTAAACCGGCCGGCAGCTGGGCGACGATTATCGTCGAGCAGATCGAAGATATGCAGGATTATTACTCGCGCTATCTGCCGCAGATGTATCTGGCGGTGTTTATTCCGCTGCTGATTCTGATCGCCGTCTTCCCGATTAACTGGGCCGCCGGGCTGATCCTGCTGGCCACCGCGCCGTTGATTCCGCTGTTTATGGCGCTGGTCGGCATGGGCGCCGCCGACGCCAACCGCCGTAACTTTGTCGCGCTGGCGCGCCTGAGCGGCAGCTTCCTTGACCGGCTGCGCGGGCTGGATACCTTACGCCTGTTCCATCGCGGCCAGGCGGAAACCGCGCAGATCGCCCGCTCTTCTGAAGATTTCCGTCGCCGCACCATGGAAGTGCTGCGCATGGCGTTTCTCTCCTCCGCGGTGCTGGAGTTTTTCGCCTCCCTGTCAATTGCCGTAGTCGCGGTCTATTTTGGCTTCTCTTACCTCGGGGATCTGAACTTCGGCAGCTATGGCGTGGGCGTGACGCTGTTCTCCGGTTTTCTGGTATTGGTGCTCGCGCCGGAATTTTTCCAGCCGCTGCGCGATCTGGGCGCCTTCTACCACGCCAAGGCGCAGGCCGTCGGCGCCGCAGAAGCGCTGGAGACCTTCCTGAACGCCGAGGGCGAGCAGATCGGTCAGGGCGCTCTGACGCTGGACGAGACGACGCCGCTGACGCTGGTGGCCGAACGGCTGGAAATCCTGTCGCCGCAGGGCATCGTGCTGGCGGGGCCGCTGGACTTCACCCTGGCTGCCAATCAACGTATCGCGCTGGTGGGCCTCAGCGGCGCGGGCAAAAGCTCGCTGCTGAACCTGCTGCTGGGGTTCCTGCCCTATCGCGGCTCGTTGACGGTAAACGGCAACGAGCTGCGTGAACTGAACGCGGAGCACTGGCGGCAGCGGCTGGGCTGGGTCGGGCAAAACCCGCACCTGCCGGCGCAAACGCTGCGCGACAATATTTTACTCGGCAATCCGCAGGCCGATGAGCAGCAGCTACAGCAGGCGGTGGAACAGGCCTACGTCAGCGAATTCTTACCGCAGCTGCCGCAGGGGCTGCAGACGGAGCTCGGCGACGGCGCCGCCCGCCTGTCGGTCGGTCAGGCGCAGCGGGTCGCCGTCGCCCGCGCGTTAATCAGCCCGCGCCGGCTGCTGCTGCTGGATGAACCGGCCGCCAGCCTGGACGCCCACAGCGAACGCCTGGTGATGCAGGCGCTGAATGCGGCGTCGCGACAGCAGGCCACCCTGCTGGTGACCCACCAGTTGGAAGATACCGAAGATTTCGACCAGATTTGGGTGATGGACAACGGCAAGATCGTCCAGCAGGGCGACTACGCCAGCCTGAGCGCTCAGCCGGGGCTGTTCGCCACCTTAATCGCACACCGCAGCGGGGAGCTATAATCATGCGCGTTTTACTGCCGTTTCTGGCGCTATACCGCCGCCACGGGTTCCTGATTGCGCTGGGCATCGTGCTGGCGATCATCACCCTGCTGGCCAGCATCGGCCTGCTGACCCTGTCCGGCTGGTTCCTCGCCGCGTCGTCTCTGGCCGGACTGGCCGGCCTGCTGACCTTTAACTATATGCTGCCGGCCGCCGGCGTACGCGGCGCGGCCATCTTCCGCACCGCCGGCCGCTATGCCGAGCGCGTGGTCAGCCACGACGCCACCTTCCGGGTGCTGGCGCACCTGCGGGTCTTTACCTTCAGCAAAATTCTGCCGCTGTCGCCCGGCGGCATCGCCCGCTTCCGCCAGGCCGAGGTGTTAAACCGTCTGGTGGCCGACGTTGATACGCTGGATCACCTGTATCTGCGGGTGATATCGCCGCTGGTCAGCGCCGCCGTGGTGATCGTGGTGGTCACCTTTGGCCTGAGCTTTGTCGACCAGACGCTGGCGCTGATCCTCGGCGGCATCCTGCTGCTGCTGCTGGTGCTGGTGCCGCCGCTGTTTTACGCCGCCGGTAAACCGATCGGCGGCGAGCTGACCGCCCTGCGCAGCCAATACCGCACCGGGCTGACCGCCTGGCTGCAGGGCCAGGCCGAGCTGGTGGTATTCGGCGCCGTTAACGATTTTCGCCGCACGCTCGATCGCACCGAACAGCGCTGGCAGCGCCGTCAGTGGCAACAGGCGTCGCTAGGCGGCATCGCACAGGCGCTGATGATTCTGGCCGGCGGGCTGACGGTTACCCTGCTGCTATGGCTGACCGCCGCCGGCGTCGGCGGCAACGTCCAGCCGGGCGCGCTGATTGCGCTGTTCGTGTTCGCCGGGCTGGCCTCCTTTGAAGCGCTGATGCCGGTCGCCGCCGCGTTTCAGCACCTCGGCCAGGTGATCGCCTCCGCCACCCGGGTCAAACAGCTGCTCGACCAGCAGCCGACCGTCGCCTTCCCCGCCGCCGGTCCCGCCGCTGCCGCCGCCGCTGCCCTGCAGCTGCGCCGCGTTGACTTTACTTACCCCGGCCAGCCGCAGCCGGTATTACGCCACATCGAGCTGGAGATCGCCGCCGGTGAGCATATCGCCCTGCTGGGACGCACCGGCTGCGGCAAATCCACGCTGCTGCAGCTGCTGACGCGCGCCTGGGACGCCGACGGCGGCGATATTCTGCTCAACGGCGAGCCATTAGCCCGCTACGATGAAAGTACGCTGCGCGCCATGACGACGGTGGTGAGCCAGCGGGTGCATATCTTCAGCGACACGCTGCGGGAGAACCTGCGGCTGGCGGCGCCCGATGCGGACGACGCAGCGCTGCAGCAGGCGCTGAGCCAGGTCGGGCTGGACAAGCTGTTGGAAAATGAGGGGCTGAACGCCTGGCTCGGCGAAGGCGGCCGTCAGCTGTCCGGCGGTGAACAGCGCCGGCTGGGCATCGCCCGCGCGCTGCTGCATTCGGCGCCGCTGTGGCTGCTGGATGAGCCGACCGAAGGGCTGGATGCCGAGACCGAACAGCAGATCCTGGCGCTGCTGCGCCAGCACTGTCAGGGCAAAACGCTGATTCTGGTGACCCACCGCCTGTACGGCCTGGAGCATATGGACCGTATCTGCGTAATGGACGGCGGGCAGATCGTCGAACAGGGCGACCACGCCACGCTGCTGCGCCAGCGCGGGCGCTATGCCCGCTTCCGCCAACGCATCGGCAACGCCTCGCTGTAACGCGACGCTAAGAGGTGATATGCGCATTGTGAAACTGTCGCCGCACTCCGTGGCCTTCCCTTCGCCGGAGGGCGCGCTGCGCGATCCTAACGGCCTGCTGGCCATCGGCGGCGATCTGAGCGCGCCGCGCCTGCTGGCCGCCTATCAGCGCGGGATTTTCCCCTGGTACTCGCCCGGCGAAGCGATCCTGTGGTGGTCGCCGGACCCGCGCGCGGTGCTGTACCCGGCCGAGCGCCATATCAGCCGCAGCTTCAGGCGTTTCCTGCGCGCGGCGCCGTTTCGCATTACGCTGAATCATGACTTCGCCGCGGTGATTGCCGCCTGCGCCGAGCGACCGCAGGACGGCACCTGGATCGGCCCGGAGGTGCAGCACGCCTATCTGCATCTGCACCGCTTGGGCTACGCCCATTCGGTCGAGGTGTGGCAAGGCGATGAGCTGGTCGGCGGCATGTACGGCGTCGCTCAGGGCGCGCTGTTCTGCGGCGAATCCATGTTCAGCCGCGTCACCAACGCCTCCAAGTGTGCGCTGATGGCGTTTTGCCGTCATTTTGCCGCTTTTGGCGGGGAATTGATTGACTGTCAGGTGTTGAACGCGCGCACTGCCTCGCTTGGCGCGAGGGAAATTTCCCGGCGCAGTTTTTTACAGCAGCTCAGCGAGCTTCAGCGCCGGCCGTTAGCGGCGGCGTGCTGGGCGGCGCAAGTGATACCCCCACAGCAGGTTGATCCGTCCTCACCGACAAACTAATTTGCGCAAACGGTGCATTGTTCACCGACACATCTTTACATAATGTGGGTTTTTCGGCATTATCTTGCCGGTTAAAAACTAAGGTAGTTACACCTAGAGGATTCGATGGCCAAAGAAGACAATATTGAAATGCAAGGCACCGTTCTTGATACGCTGCCGAACACCATGTTCCGCGTTGAATTGGAAAACGGGCACGTGGTTACCGCTCATATCTCCGGTAAAATGCGTAAAAACTATATCCGCATCCTGACGGGCGACAAAGTCACTGTAGAGCTGACCCCGTACGACCTGAGCAAAGGCCGCATTGTCTTCCGTAGCCGTTAATCGGCTGACCGGTCGCCAGCCAGTGGCGACGCAGAGGATGTAAATCCCGTCCTGAGCCCTTTCCGTTTACCCCCGCCGCAGCGTTCAACACTGAGTTGCAAGCGCGTAGGTAAACTGAGAGGGCTCACTCATTTCCCTGGCGCGCTGTTGCGCGCATAAAAAAAGCGATGCCGAAGCATCGCTTTTTCATTATTGCTGCATCACGCCGTTGGCGGATTAATGCACGCCCTCGTCCGCTTTGCGCTTCTGGGCGCTGAGGAAGTGGTAAGTCAGTTTCTGGGTATCCGGATCCAGTTCGACTTTCACCGAACCGCCATCCACCAGAGAACCGAACAGCAGCTCATTCGCCAGCGGTTTCTTCAGGTTTTCCTGCATCACGCGCGCCATCGGCCGTGCGCCCATCGCACGGTCATAGCCTTTCACCGACAGCCAGTCGCGCGCTTCGTCGCTGACCTCCAGCGATACGCCCTTGGCATCCAGCTGCGCCTGCAGTTCGACGATAAACTTGTCGACCACCTGCTGGATCACCGCCGTTGACAGGTGGTTGAACCAGATGATGTTGTCCAGACGGTTACGGAACTCCGGCGTAAACACCTTCTTGATCTCTTCCAGCGCGTCAGTGCTGTTGTCCTGCTCAATCAGGCCGATGGATTTACGTTCCGTCTCGCGCACCCCGGCGTTGGTGGTCATCACCAGGATCACGTTGCGGAAGTCGGCCTTGCGGCCGTTGTTATCGGTCAGCGTCCCGTTGTCCATCACCTGCAGCAGCAGGTTGAACACGTCCGGGTGCGCCTTCTCGATCTCATCGAGCAGCACTACCGCATGCGGATGCTTGATCACCGCATCGGTCAGCAGGCCGCCCTGATCGTAGCCGACATAGCCCGGAGGCGCGCCAATCAGGCGGCTGACGGTATGACGTTCCATATACTCGGACATATCAAAACGCAGCAGCTCGATATCCAGCGCCTTCGCCAGCTGCACCGTCACCTCGGTCTTGCCGACGCCGGTCGGGCCGGCGAACAGGAAGGAACCGACGGGCTTGCGCTCGTGCCCCAGGCCGGCGCGGCTCATTTTGATCGCTTCCGTCAGCGCCTCGATGGCCGGATCCTGACCGAACACCAGCATCTTCAGGCGGTCGCCCAGGTTTTTCAGCACGTCGCGATCGCTCGCCGAGACGGTTTTCTCCGGAATGCGCGCGATACGCGCCACTACGGATTCAATATCCGCCACGTTAACGGTTTTCTTGCGCTTGCTGACCGGCATCAGCCGGCTGCGCGCGCCGGCTTCATCAATTACGTCGATCGCCTTGTCCGGCAGATGACGGTCGTTGATGTATTTCACCGACAGCTCCACCGCCGCACGCACCGCCTTGGCGGTATAGCGCACGTCGTGATGCGCTTCGTATTTGGTTTTCAGACCGTTGATAATCTGCACGGTCTCTTCCGGCGTCGGTTCGGTAATATCGATCTTCTGGAAACGGCGCGCCAGCGCGCGATCCTTCTCAAAGATATTGCTGAACTCCTGATAGGTGGTGGATCCGATCACCCGGATCTTGCCGCTCGACAGCAGCGGTTTGATCAGGTTGGCGGCGTCCACCTGCCCGCCGGAGGCCGCACCGGCGCCGATGATGGTATGGATCTCATCGATAAACAGGATGCTGTTCTGATCCTGCTCCAACTGTTTAAGCAGCGCCTTGAAACGCTTCTCGAAGTCGCCGCGGTATTTGGTGCCCGCCAGCAGCGAGCCGATATCCAGCGAATACAGGGTGCAGTCCGCCATCACTTCCGGCACGTCGCCCTGCACGATACGCCACGCCAGCCCTTCGGCAATCGCCGTTTTCCCCACGCCCGACTCCCCCACCAGCAGCGGGTTGTTCTTGCGGCGACGGCACAGCACCTGAATGGCGCGCTCCAGTTCGCGGTCGCGGCCGACCAGAGGATCGATACCGCCTACCCGGGCCAACTGATTGAGGTTGGTGGTGAAGTTTTCCATACGGTCTTCCCCTCCGGACTGCTCTTCGTTTATCGGGTTTTCCGCGTTGTTCGGCGCCTGGCCCGGTTCGTCTTTACGCGTCCCGTGCGAAATAAAGTTCACCACGTCCAGACGGCTGACGTCATGCTTACGCAGCAGATAGGCCGCCTGCGACTCCTGCTCGCTGAAAATCGCCACCAGCACGTTGGCGCCGGATACTTCGCTGCGGCCGGAGGACTGTACATGGAATACCGCACGCTGCAGCACGCGCTGGAAGCTGAGCGTCGGCTGAGTGTCGCGCTCTTCTTCGCTGGCCGGCAGCGTCGGCGTGGTTTGTTCGATAAAGGCTTCCAGCTCCTGGCGCAACGCCGCCAGATCCACCGTACATGCCTCAAGCGCTTCTCGCGCGGCAGGGTTGCTCAGTAACGCCAGCAACAGGTGCTCCACGGTCATAAACTCGTGTCTGTGCTCACGCGCTCTGGCGAAAGCCATGTTGAGACTGAGTTCCAGTTCTTGATTGAGCATAAGCACCTCCCCAATAGATTGCCTTAATCAGGCTTTTTCCAGCGTACAAAGCAACGGATGCTCGTTCTCCCTCGCGTAACGGTTCACATGGACGACTTTGGTCTCCGCCACCTCGGCGGTAAACACACCGCAGATCGCCTTGCCTTGATAGTGCACCGTAAGCATCAGTTGCGTTGCGCGTTCAATATCATAAGAAAAGAACTTTTGCAGAACGTCAATCACAAATTCCATCGGAGTGTAATCGTCGTTGTTAAGTATAACTTTATACATTGACGGCGGTTTTACCGCATCGATTTGTTTTTCTTCGGCCAAGTGTTCAAAATTCAGCCAATCGTTGCTATTGCCCATCGCTGCTCATCTTCTCTTGTCTACCCCCAGATATGGGGACGCATTCAGGTTATTCAAACGGGGATATCTACTATTTTATCATCTTCGCCCTCGCTTCGCCGCAGGGAAAGCGCCGATAAAAACGGCGGCGATTGACGGCGGATGTATCGCAATAGCGTTACCTGCTTCAAACTTTGAGGAACTGCCGCCCCCTGTCAAAAGCCGATCGCTTGACGTGATGATCATATGTTCTAGAGTGTAATTTCGTGAGCTGCTGGTCTTTTAACCACTTTTTGCGCTCACCGAAAATCAGTTATTCATCTCACTTAAAATAGCGTTGCGAGGGATGTACAAACATGGAGACGGGTACTGTTAAATGGTTCAATAACGCCAAAGGTTTCGGCTTTATCTGTCCGGAAGGCGGTGGCGAGGATATTTTCGCTCATTATTCGACGATCAAAATGGATGGTTACCGGACGCTGAAAGCCGGCCAACAGGTCAGATTCGACGTGCATCAGGGCCCGAAAGGCAACCACGCCAGCCTGATTGAGCCGCTGGAAAGCGAAGCGGTGACCTGAAGGCGGCGCCATGCCGCCGCCCTACTAAAATGCCAGCCACATCCGTGACTGGCATTTTTCATCGCCGCAGGACAGGCCGCCTATTCACGCGCCAGCGCGTCAATCGGGTTCAGGCGGGCGGCGTTGCGCGCCGGCAGGTAACCGAACACCACGCCGATGGCGGTGGAACAGATAAACGCGCTGAGCAGCGCCACCGGCGGAAAGCTGATCTGCCAGCCCGGCAGCACCAGCTGCACCAGCAGGCCGATAGCCAACGACAAACCGATGCCCAGCGCGCCGCCCACCAGACACACCAGCACCGCTTCAATCAGGAACTGCTGCAGCACGTCGCCGGAGCGCGCCCCCACCGCCATGCGGATGCCGATCTCGCGCGTACGCTCGGTCACCGACACCAGCATGATATTCATCACCCCGATACCGCCGACCACCAGTGAAATCACCGCCACCAGCGTCAGGAACAGCTGCAGGGTGCGGGTGGTTTTTTCCGCAGTCTGCACCAGGCTGTCCATGTTATAGGTGAAGAAGTCTTTCTTACCGTGGCGCAGCGTCAGCAGACGCGTCAGCTGCTGCTCCGCTTCCTGGCTGTTATAGCCGTCGCGGATGCGCACGGTGATCGAGTCAAAATAGGCGTTGCCCATCAGCCGGTTGGCCATGGTGCTGTACGGCACCCAGACGCTCAGGGTTTTGCTGCTGCCGAACATCGACTGCTTCTCCTGAGCGACGCCCACCACCGTCGCCGGCATATTACCGACCAGGATCACCTCACCGACCACCTCTTTCTGATGCGGGAACAGCCGGCGCTTGGTATTGGCGTCGATCACCACCACCTGCGCCTGCGACTGCACCTGCAGCGGATCGATACCGCTGCCCTGGCTGAAGGCCATGCCGTAGACGCGGAAAAACTGTTCGCTGACGCCGGAGACGTTGGCCGCCGCATCCACGTTGCCCATCCGCAGCCGCATGCTGCTGCTGATATTCGGCGACAGCGCGCCGACGTACGGCTGCTCGCGCAGCGCCTCGAGATCGTCATACTTCAACGACTGGCGATAGGCCGGATCGTCATCGCCGAAATCCTTGCCGGGATAGATATCGACCGTATTGGTGCCGATCGATTTGATATCCGCCAGCACCATCTGTTTGGCGGCGTCGCCGATCACCAGAATGGAAACCACCGAGGCGATGCCGATGATAATCCCCAGCATGGTCAGCATGGTGCGCATTTTATTCGCCGCCATCGCGCGCCAGGCCATCACCAGCGCTTCACGAAAACGCCCGCCTACCTGCTGCCAGGAAGGCGCCGGCGCCGCCAGCTCCAGCGGCTTGGCCTGCGGGTTCGGCGCGCTGACCGGCCTGGAGTCGTTGACGATCTCACCGTCGCGGATCTCGATGATCCGCTCCGCCTGCTGCGCCACCGTCGGATCGTGCGTAACGATGATCACCGTATGCCCCTGCTCGCGCAGCTGCTTGAGGATCGCCATCACCTCTTCACCGGAGTGGCTGTCCAGCGCCCCGGTCGGCTCATCCGCCAAAATCACCTGGCCGCCGTTCATCAACGCCCGGGCGATACTGACGCGCTGCTGCTGCCCGCCGGACAGCTGGCTCGGCTGATAGGACACGCGTTCCCCCAGCCCCAGCCGCTGCAGCAGCGCCGTGGCGCGTTCACGCCGCGCCGCTTTGCCGACCCCGGCATACACCGCCGGCACCTCGACATTGTGCGCGGCGCTGAGGTGCGGCAGCAGATGGTAACGCTGGAAGATAAAGCCGAAATGTTCGCGTCGCAGGGCCGCCAGCGCGTCGCCGTTCAGCGTGGCCACATCCTGCCCCGCCACGCGGTAAGTGCCGGCGCTCGGCTTATCAAGGCAGCCGAGAATATTCATCAGCGTCGATTTGCCGGAGCCGGAAGCGCCGATAATCGCCACCATTTCGCCGGCGTCGATGCTCAGCGTCACGTTCTTCAGCACGTCGACGGTCTGTTCGCCGGATTGATAGCTGCGGCAGATCCCCGTCAGCTCAAGCAGCGCCGCCATCAGTTGGCCTCCGCGCCGCCGCGGTTAACGATCACCTCGTCGCCGACGCCAAGCCCTTTGACAATCTGCACGTCGATATTATTACGCATGCCGATGGTCACTTCGCGCTTCTCTTCCTTGCCCTGCTTCAGCAGCGACACATAGTAGCGGTTATCAGCAATCTGTTCGCCCAGCGCCGCCAGCGGGATCGCCAACGCCTGGCTGACGCCGCCCAGCTGAATATGCACCTGCGCGGTCATCTGCAGACGCAGCAGCCCCTGCGGATTCGGCACCTCAAAACGGGCATAGTAGAAAATGGCGTTGTTGACCTTCTCCGGCGTCGGCTGAATATCTTTCAGCACGCCGTCAAAGCGTTTGTTCGGATCGCCCAGCACGGTAAACCAGGCTTTTTGCCCCGGCTTCAGGTGAATAACATCGGCTTCGGACACCTGCGCCTTCACCAGCATGGTGCTGAGGTCGGCCAGCGTCAGAATGTTCGGCGCCTGCTGCGCCGCAATCACCGTCTGCCCCTGCAGGGTGGTGATCTGCACCACATCGCCGTCCATCGGCGCTTCGATGCGGGTATAGGCCAGGTTGATTTTGGCCGTATCCAGGCTGGCCTGGTTACGGGAAATTTGCGCTCGGATGCTCTCCACCTGCGCCTTTTTCACCGCCAGTTCGCTGGTGTACTTATCCAGATCCTGACGCGATACCGCCTGCACGCGCGACAGCGCGCGATTACGCTGCAGGGTGACCGCCGCCAGATGCTGTTCGGCCTGCGCCTGCTGCAGCTGCGCATGCAGTTCACGCAGCGCCGCCTCGCTTTCACGGATGCTGTTTTGCGCCTGCTGCGGGTCGATCACCCCCAGCAGCTGGCCTTTTTTCACTTTATCGCCAATCTCGACCGTCAGGCTCTCCAACTGGCCGCTGACCTGCGCGCCGACGTCAACCTTGCGCACCGCGTCCAACTGGCCGGTAGCCAGTACGTTTTGCTGCAGGTCGCGCTTGGCCACCTTCACCGTTTTATAGTCCACCGGCGCCGGCTGACGGAAATACCAGAAAGCCGCCGCGGCGATAACCACCAGTCCCACGATAACGATCGTCCTGCGTCGTAGACGTCCCATAAACTTCATAAAGCGGCCTATCCTTTTGTTTTTACCGGTAATGAGCGCGTATTGTTAACGGCCAGACGGGTAAATCCCCGCGATCCCGCGACGCGCGCCGTCGTCGATTAACGCGCACTATAACCGATCCTCCACGATCAAATCACATATTCCCGGCGCGGAAAAACAAGACGGCCGGGATCGCTCCCGGCCGTGATTACGTGCGATAAACGTCTTATTTGCGCGTAAAGGTAAAATAGAGGGGGAAGGTATGCGGCGAATCCTGCTGCACCTTCAGCACCAGCGGCGCATCCTTGTCGTCGCCATAGATAAGTTTTAATCTGGCGCTGTCTTTGATCGTGCTGTCAAAAATCTCCAAACCTGCCGACGACACCGCCACCTTAAAGCTTGAACAAACGCCGCTTAAATTGGTCGGTCCAAACACCTGGACTTCATAGATATCTTTTACCCCCGGCGCATTGTTGATACCGATATATTTAAAGGTACGAATGGTGCGCGCCTGACCCGGCGCAAAAGTGGCGGCAAAGTCCGTGCCATAGGCCCGATGGGTGCGCAGATATAAATCCCCGCCCGGCGCAATAAACGTCGAGGTGCAATCAAACAGATTCTTATTGAGATAGCTATCCCGCAACGTTAACGTCGTACCAGAATGCAGCCACTGTGCGCCGTTCACTGAATTGGTCGCGACGCTGTACGAGTTCTTGTAATTAAGGGTGCAGCTATACAGCGAATGACCAACCAGACCGCCGACATAACCACAGTCAACATCGAGCCGGGCAAAAGGCGCGCCATAAAAGTCCAGGATAATATCAAAGTAGAAATTTTCTCCCTGCTGCGCGGTGCGCACTGCGGAAATAGCGCTGCGCCATGAGCCGGACGTTAATGTATCCCCCGTGGCGAAAGAACTTTTGCCAGCGGAAACGTCATTTTTTTCAATGATAAGTACCTTATAAACGCCGGCCGTTTGCACATAAAAAGCCAGAACCTCGCCCGTCGCCGTGCCATTGCTAATCTCCGCACCGCGCGCCAGCCCGGTAAATGACCGGCTGGATAACGTCACCTCGGACAGGAAGCGTCCGTTGAAATCCGCATCGCCGGAGATCTGACTATATTGCGAACCATTGCGCCACAGCGAACCGCCATAACGCATTTGCGTAATAAACCCGACAGAGAGTTTATGCCCTTCGGCAATGGGGTAATCGCCAGACGGCCCCCTGGCTAAATAAGCGCCCATATTACCTTGATACCAATAATCCCCGGTAATAAAGTTGGAGGCCGACGCATGCGTTTGCTGGCTGCAGTCATAAACAATATTACAGTTAATCGCTTTGCCGATATGAATGCGTGAGCCGCCGCATCCTTTCCCGCGGATAGAAACACCGTTAGCGCGCGTCTTGCCATTGATATAACCGATATGGATCTCAAGGCCGACCATTGAGCCGCCCTCTTTACCAATCACAATCAGCGGCGTAGCATTTTTCCAATCCGTATAGGTTGGGAAATTTTCATGCGCTTCCAGCGCGGCAAAACGCATTTCCAGGCCGCTAGTCCAGTTATCTATAATCAGCGGTGATTTAAACGCCAGCTGCTGGAACGACCACACTTTATTAAGGTCGTTATTGATGGCATAAGCCAACGCCGCCTGCGCCGCCGGCGTCCAGTCGCCCTCTGCGGTCACCAGGTGATAAAAATCCTCCACCAGCACCATATTATTCAGCTTGGCGGATGAGGCTACGCCGCTAATATCTACCCAGGCGTCGGGGGCAAATCCCCCCGTCGCTTCCGGCGTTGTTGCCGGCGCGACCACTTTCGGCAAGGCGCCCCGCCATACCACGTATCCCCGGGTGCTTTCCAAATAGAGCACCTGATTGGCAGACTCCAGAGTAAAGCCATTTTTAAAATAGCCAACGGGAATATACCCGCCCCGACGAATTGCATCTTCATAACTGACCAATTTTTGCTTAGCCATATACGGCTCCTTTCTTACTGCGTTGAGGGAAACAGCAATGTAACCAGCAACTACGACAAGAAATACAAATCAGAAACCGACCATTAACCACACAACAAAGTGATGCTCAGAGCCTTGCCAAACCGATATCGTTAAACCGCGGCTCAACGTAATGAATATTCCTAATCCCGCGCCGGGAATATTGAAGCGCCGTTTAGTCATCCCTTGATGAAATAGCGCCATTCGATACCGTCAAGGATTTCACCATGTCACAATTTAGCTATCCGCTCGTCGCCAGCCAGCCGATGAACGGCCAACGGTTAATTACCGCACTGCTCAGCGGCAGCATGGCGCCCGCCCGCTGCTGGCGCAAAACCTCGTTTCGCCTGAAGTTCCTCAGCCGCTCGCTGCTGAACTGGCAGACCACCAGCGGCCTGATGAACACGCTGGCGGACAACCCGCTGCTGGAAACCATTCTGCGCGCACAGCCCAACCTGCCGTGCAAACTGCACCGCCCGTATCTGGCGGCCAATATGAGTAAACTCGACGGTCTGTTTGCCCTGCGCGACCACTACGATCTGATCGCCCAGCGCATGCCGGGGAAAATGCTGCTCGGCCATCTGGGCGCGCAGCCGCTGGTGTTAAGCCGCGCGGAGGATAAAAACGGCGGGTCGGTAACGCTGGAGCTGGCGGCGATTGACAAGCTGAACAAGGAGGGGGAAACCACGCTGCTGCTGCGCAACGCCGCGGGCGTGATGCTGGCGGAAATCACCTTTACCCTGATGCACTTCCGGCAAAAGAGCACGCTGTTTATCGGCGGTCTGCAGGGGGCGAACGGCGACGTGCCGCACAGCGTGATACAGCAGACCACCAAAGCCTGCCACGGCCTGTTCCCGAAACGGCTGGCGCTGGAAGGAGTGTGTCATCTGGCGCGCCTGCTGGGGATCCAGCAGGTGGTGGCGGTCGGCAACGGCAGTCATATTTATCAGAACTGGCGCTATAAAAATAAAAAGCGCGACCTGCTGCACGCCGATTATGACCAGTTCTGGCTGTCAATGGCGGCCCGGCCGCTGCCCGGCGGCTACTTTCTGCTGCCGGCGCGTATCGCCCGCAAGCCGCTGGACGAGGTCGCCAGTAAAAAACGCGCGGAATACCGCCGCCGCTATCAGCTGCTGGACCAGCTGGAGCAGGGACTCGCCGCGCATTTTTCCCGTTGAGGCAGCCGCAGGCTAGTCGGCCCGGCCGCGCGCCAGCCAGATCACCCGCGAGAACATTTTTTTCAGCAGCGACGGCACCGCATCGGTGCCCCACTCGCCCGCCTGCATCGCAACTTCGATCGCCAGATCCGGCTTCGAAGCGCGGTGCACCGCTTTCAGGATCACCTTGCGCATCGGCATCTGGGCGTTGATCGGCACCGCCGCCACCCGGTGATACACCGGGCTGAAGCCCTCTTTATACATAAAGTGTTCCATATCCGCCGCTGGCAGCGCGGTCAGACGATCGCGCTCACTATCCTCATGGTTATCCAGCATGCTGCGCACGGTGTTGGCGTACTTTTTGCCGGCCTCATCGCCATCCACCAGCGCATGCCACTCGATGCCCATCCGCCGGGCGAACTTCAGCAGAGGTTTTAAACCGCACTGGGCAAATTCAATTACCCGCACCCCTTCGGCCTCAAAATTATGGCCGCACTGCCGCGCCAGTTCGTTCAGCAGCCAGACTTCTGTCTCCCCTTCCACCAGCAGCCAGCAGCGGGCAAACAGCGAAGAAGGCCGGTTAAAACGGATATGAAAGGCGATGCGCCGGCTGTCCTCCGGCCCGAGGCCGCGCGCGCCCAGGCGATAGGTCGCCACCCGGCCGGACTCGCGCACCAGCCGGCAGACGTGCACCACCGGCACCAGCGACACCAGTTCGCTCGAGTTGGTGGTGGTGATACGCTGCAGCGGCAGCTGATTCAACAAGCCCCAGGCGACCGACAGCATAATCGGGTGCAGACGGGTTTCCGGATCCTCCACCAGCAGCAGCGGGCGCGCATGAGGCTCCAGCTTTACATTGCCCTTGGCCTGCAGCAGCGTCGAGAACATGCCGAGCAAAATCAAGCGCATGCTGCGGCTGTTCGGCTCGGCCACCATGCGGTTGATATTATCGAGCGAACGCCAGGCCTGCTGCTCCTGCTGCCGACGCTGCCGCCTTGGCCCGACGGTTTGCGATCCCTGCTCGGAAAAATAGTGCTCCAGCAGCTGCTGCATCGCCGCCAGCCCCTGACGCAGCTCGCCGTTAGTCAGCTTTTGCGGGTTGCGCACCAGTTCACGCGTCAGCTGGTCAAGCTGCTGCGCCAGCATCTCGTTGTCGGCGGGCAGCCGGTCGCCGAGCGAACTGGGACGCAGACGCCGGATAAAGCGCGCATCGCGCAGCCGCAGCACCGGATGAATACGGATAATGCTGCGCACCAGCCGATCGATATGATGCAGCAGCAGCGGATTACCGTCGGCGTCCAGAAAGCTGCGCCAGGTGCATACCGTGTCGTCATCGGTCATCTCCCCTTCGCAGCGATAGTGGATCCGGCTCAGGCCGTCCTCCGCCTTGACCCACAGCGGCGATAAATGGCGATAGCGCGGCAGATGGGCATGGCCGATGTCCTTTTCGCAGAAGGTGAAAATAATCTGCAGGTAGCGCTCCTTGGCCGCTTCGTCACCGGGCGGAAAGTGGAAATCATGCGTTTCGAAGCGATACAGCGTCTCTTCCGGCGCCAGCAACAGCGTCAGGGCGTCCAGCAGGCTGGATTTGCCCCAGGCGTTTTCCCCAAGCAGCAGCGTGTTGTCATCCAGCGTCAGCGACAGCCGATTAATGCCACGGAAACCTACAATCTCAATGCGTTCTAAGTACATCTGTCGCCTCCCGTGCGAACCTTGGCCACTCTCTGTCGAATGACGACTCTGAGCATGGTCAACGATCCCCCCGCAGGTCAAGCAAAGGCGCGTAAATCTGCTACTTTACTCTGAAGAGGGTTTTGATTAGCCTGTTGCGGTCGCTCGGCACTTGCCGCCGCGATTTAAGCAAGGAAATTATTGTCGTCATGTATTCAGGACTGTTGATCATTCTGGTGCCGCTGATTGCCGGCTACCTTATCCCGCTACGCAACCATAACTTTATCCAGAGCATCAACCGTCTGCTCAGCTGGATGGTGTACGTTATTCTGTTTTTAATGGGCATCAGCCTGGCGTTTCTGGAGAACCTCAGCAGTAACCTGCTGCTGATTTTCCAATACACCGCCGCCTTTTTCCTGTGCATTTTCCTTGCCAACGCGCTGGCGCTCTACCTGCTGGAGCGCAAACTGCCGTGGCGCAGCACGCATAAGCAGGAAAAACTGCCTTCGCGCCTGCATATGGTGCTGGAGTCGCTGAAGCTGTGCGGCGTGGTGCTGATTGGCTTCCTGCTCGGCCTGACGCAGTGGCCCTGGCTGCACTACGCCACCGCCGGCAGCGAATACGCGCTGATTTTCCTGCTGTTCCTGGTGGGCATCCAGCTGCGCAACAGCGGCATGACGCTGCGGCAGATTATCGTCAACCGCCGCGGCATGCTGGTCGGCGTTGCGGTGGCGATCAGCGCGCTGGCCGGCGGCGCGCTGGCGGCCTGGCTGCTGGGAATGCCGGTCAAGGCCGGGCTGGCGGTAGCTTCCGGCTTCGGCTGGTATTCGCTGTCCGCCATTTTGATCAGCGACGCCTACGGCCCGGTGCTCGGCAGCACCGCCTTCTTTAACGATCTGCTGCGCGAACTGGTGGCGATTATGCTGATCCCGACGCTGATCCGCCGCAGCCGCTCGACGGCGCTGGGCCTGTGCGGCGCCACCTCGATGGACTTCACCCTGCCGGTGCTGCAGCGCAGCGGCGGCCTGGAGATCGTGCCGCCGGCCATCGTCCACGGCTTCCTGCTGAGCCTGATGGCGCCGGTGCTGATCGCCCTGTTCTCCTGACCGTTGCCGGGGGCTTGCCCCCGGAATCGTTCTCATCCGCACGCGACTTTGCGTTAAATCAAACTTACCCCACTTTTCCGACAAAACCCTTTTTGCTGCTGCGGTTGCCGATCTATGCTCTTAAACAAGCATTTTAAATGCAACTTTAAAAAGGACGCGATTATGTTTTGTGTGCAATGTGAACAAACCATCCGAACCCCGGCCGGCAACGGCTGCTCTTATGCCCAGGGCATGTGCGGCAAAACCGCCGAAACCTCCGACCTGCAGGATCTGCTGGTCGCCGCGCTGCAGGGCCTGTCCGCCTGGGCGCTGCAGGCGCGCGCGCTGGGGATTATCGACCATCAGACCGACAGCTTCGCCCCGCGCGCCTTCTTTTCCACGCTGACCAACGTCAACTTCGACTCGGCGCGCATTATCGGCTACGCGCGGGAAACCATCGCGCTGCGCGATACGCTGGCGGCGCGCTGCCGCCTGCAGGAGCCGTCGGTCACGGTCGACCATCCGCTGGCGGCGCGCTGCCGCCTGCAGGAGCCGTCGGTCACGGTCGACCATCCGCTGGCGGCGCTGCAGCTGGCCGGCGACGATATCGACAGCCTGCAGCAGCAGGCGGCGCAGTTCGCCCTCGATCGGGATAAGGCCGAGGTGGGCGACGATGTGCACGGCCTGCGCATGCTGTGCCTGTACGGCCTCAAAGGCGCCGCAGCCTATATGGAGCACGCGCACGTGCTCGGCCAGTATGACGATGCGATCTACGCCCAGTATCACGAGCTGATGGCCTGGCTGGGCACCCAGCCGCGCGATGTCGACACCCTGCTGAATAACGCCATGGCCATCGGCCATATGAACTTCGGCGTGATGGCGATCCTCGACCGCGGGGAAACCGAGGCGTATGGCGATCCGCAGCCGACCGCGGTCAACGTGCGGCCGCTGGCCGGCAAAGCGATTTTGATTTCCGGCCACGACCTGAAAGATTTACGTATGCTGCTGGAGCAGACCGAAGGCCAAGGAGTAAATATTTATACCCACGGCGAAATGCTGCCGGCGCACGGCTATCCGGAGCTGAAAAAATTCAAGCATCTGGTCGGCAACTACGGCAGCGGCTGGCAGAACCAGCAGGTGGAGTTCGCCAAATTCCCCGGCCCGATCGTCATGACCTCCAACTGCATTATCGACCCGAACGTCGGCCATTACGGCGACCGCATCTGGACCCGCAGCATCGTCGGCTGGCCGGGCGTCAATCACCTGGAGGGCGACGACTTCTCCGCGGTTATCCGTCAGGCGCAGGGTATGGCCGGTTTCCCCTACAGCGAAATCGAACAGCTGATCACCGTGGGCTTCGGCCGCCAGACGCTGCTTAACGCCGCCGATACGGTGATCGACCTGGTCAGCCGGAAAAAGCTGCGCCACGTATTTCTGGTCGGCGGCTGCGACGGCAGCCGCGGCGAACGCAGTTACTACACCGACTTTGCCCGCGCGGTGCCGCAGGACTGCCTGATCATGACGCTGGCGTGCGGCAAATACCGCTTCAATAAACTGGACTTCGGCACGCTGGAAGGCCTGCCGCGCCTGCTGGACGTCGGCCAGTGCAACGACGCCTATTCGGCGATTATGCTGGCGGTGAAGCTGGCGGAGAAGCTGGGCTGCGGCGTTAACGACCTGCCGCTCAGCCTGGTGCTGTCGTGGTTTGAACAAAAAGCGATTGTGATTCTGCTGACGCTGCTGGCGCTGGGGGTGCAAAACATCTTTACCGGCCCGACCGCGCCGGGCTTCCTGACCGATAACCTGCTGGCGATCCTCAACGATAAGTTCGGCATGCGTCCGATCACCAGCGTAGAGCAGGATCTGCAGGCCATTCTGGGCTGATTGTATTGTTTTTCCGGGGCGGCGGCGTCCGCCCCTTCCGCAGTGAGGTGCCTTATGAGCCAACCCCATCCTTTGTGTCCGAACCGCATGCAGGTGCACTCCATCCGGCAGGAAACCGCCGACGTCTGGACGCTGAACCTGATCTGCCACGATTTTTATCCCTATCTGCCCGGCCAGTTCGCGCTGGTCAGCATCCGCAACAGCGAAGAGACCCTGCGCGCCTACACCCTTTCCTCCTCGCCGGGGCTCAGCCCGTTTCTCAGCATCAGCGTGCGCTGCCTGCCGGACGGCGCCGGCTCGCGCTGGCTGACGCAGGAGGTGCGACCCGGCAATACGCTGTGGCTGTCCGACGCGCAGGGCGAGTTCAGCTGCGTTTCTCACCCCGCCGAGCGCTATTTGATGCTGGCCGCCGGCTGCGGCGTCACGCCGATTATCTCGATGTGCCGCTGGCTGGCGGCGTACCGCCCGGCGTGCGATGTGCAGGTGATCTTCAGCGTCCGCCGTCCGGAGGAGGTGATTTTTGCCGAACAGTGGCGGCAACTGTGCGCCGCACACCCGTCGCTGAACCTGACATTGATGGCCGAGCATCAGGCGCCGCCCGGCTTTCTCAGCGGGCGCATCAGCGACGCGGTGCTGCGGCAGTGCGTGCCGGATATCGCCGAGCGCCGGGTGATGACCTGCGGCCCCGCGCCCTATATGGCGCAGGTTGAGCAGCTGTGCCTGGCGCTGGGGGTTCCGCCCGCGCGTCTGCATAAGGAGCAGTTTCACACGCCGGCGGAAAACGCCGGGTCGTCGGACAATACGCTGGCGCTGCGCATCGGCCAGCCGCTGCGGGAGTTCCGCGTACCGGTCGGCAGCACGCTGCTGGCGGCGCTGGAATCCCATCGCCTGCCGGTGACCGCCGCCTGCCGCGCCGGCGTCTGCGGCTCCTGCAAAACCCGCATACTCGACGGCGACTATAGCGTCAGCAGCACCATGACGCTGACGCCGGCAGAGATCGCCCAGGGCTATGTGCTGGCCTGCAGCTGCCAGCTGCAGGGCGACGTCACCCTCGCCTGATCCCCTCGCCCCGTTTCCGGCGGGGCACTTATTGGCGCAAACTATTCTTCATCCCGTTCTATCGTAATTCCCGCAGCTTGCTAAGCTGAGAAGACCTTTTCTACCCTAAATAATTCGAGTGACAGGAAGGCGGCAAGAGCAGGGATCACGATACGCTGCCTCAGGTCAGTGATTCGGATGACTGAACGCGGCCAACACCCCGTTACTTGAAGTATGACGGGTATCTATCCCGCCGTTAAGCGACGGGGTTATCACATCACTGGGGGAACCATGAAGCAAACCGTAGCCACATTGATTGCCAAAACCCTGGACCAGGCGGGCGTAAAACGCATTTGGGGCGTCACCGGCGACTCGCTGAACGGCCTGAGCGACAGCCTGCACCGCATGGGGACGATTGAATGGCTGGGCACCCGCCACGAGGAAGTGGCCGCCTTCGCCGCCGGCGCGGAGGCGCAGCTGACCGGTGAACTGGCGGTGTGCGCTGGCTCCTGCGGACCGGGCAACCTGCACCTGATCAACGGCCTGTTCGACTGCCACCGCAATCACGTGCCGGTGCTGGCGATCGCCGCCCACATTCCTTCCAGCGAGATCGGCAGCGGCTACTTCCAGGAAACCCATCCGCAGGAGCTGTTCCGCGAATGCAGCCACTACTGCGAACTGGTCTCCAACCCGGAACAGCTGCCGCGCGTGCTGGAGATCGCCATGCGCAAGGCAATCCTTAACCGCGGCGTGTCGGTGGTGGTGCTGCCCGGCGATGTGGCGCTGCGCATGGCGCCGGAAGACGCCGAGGTGGTCTGGCAGACCCCGGCGCTGCCGCTGGTGCAGCCGCCGATGAGCGAGCTTAACCGGCTGGCGGAAACGCTGAACGGGGCGAAAAATATTACCCTGATGTGCGGCAGCGGCTGCGCCGGCGCCCACGATGAGGTGGTGAAGCTGGCTGAACTGCTGCAGGCGCCGATCGTACATGCGCTGCGCGGCAAAGAGCATATCGAATGGGACAACCCGTACAGCGTCGGTATGACCGGCCTGATCGGCTTCTCCTCCGGCTATCACGCCATGATGAACGCCGACACGCTGGTGCTGCTCGGCACCCAGTTCCCCTACCGCGCCTTTTATCCCACCAACGCCACGATCGTCCAGGTGGATATCAACCCCGGCAGCATCGGCGCGCACTGTCCGGTCAATATGGCGCTGGTGGGCGATATCAAAACCACCCTTGCCGCCCTGCTGCCGCAGCTGGAGGCCAAGAGCGACGATAAATTCCTCAACAAGGCGCT
This sequence comes from Serratia rubidaea, assembly GCF_016026735.1. Classification (NCBI taxonomy): domain Bacteria; kingdom Pseudomonadati; phylum Pseudomonadota; class Gammaproteobacteria; order Enterobacterales; family Yersiniaceae; genus Serratia; species Serratia rubidaea. Next base: position 3,180,052 of record NZ_CP065640.1, on the reverse strand, counting down.
GGAACACTACCGCAGCGCACGCCAGGATCTCGACAGCCTGGCGACCTGCAACGATAGCCAGCCGATTCACCCGCAGTATCTGGCGCAGCAAATCAGCCGCCATGCCGACGATGACGCCATTTTCACCTGCGACGTCGGCACGCCGACCGTCTGGGCGGCCCGCTACCTGCAGATGAACGGCAAACGCCGATTGCTCGGCTCGTTTAACCACGGCTCGATGGCCAATGCGATGCCGCAGGCCATCGGCGCACAGGCCACCGCGCCGGATAAGCAGGTGGTGGCGCTGTGCGGCGACGGCGGCTTTACCATGCTGATGGGCGACTTTTTATCGCTGGCGCAGCTGCAGCTGCCGGTTAAAGTGGTGGTGTTTAATAACAGCGTGCTGGGGTTTGTAGCGATGGAGATGAAGGCCGGCGGCTACCTGACCGACGGCACGGATCTGCATAACCCGGACTTCGCCGCCATCGCCAACGCGGCCGGCATTAAAGGCTTCCGGGTTGAAAAAGCCTCGGAGCTGGACGCCGCCCTGCAGGCGATGCTGGCGCACCCCGGCCCGGCGCTGCTGGACGTGGTGACCGCCAAACAGGAGCTGGCGATGCCGCCGCAGATCAAATTCGAACAGGCCAAAGGGTTCAGCCTGTATATGCTGCGCGCCATCATTAACGGCCGCGGCGACGAAGTGGTCGAACTGGCCAAAACCAACTGGCGGCGTTAATCCGCCCTGACGGCGGCGTAGCCTGCTGCGTCGCCCTTAACCGTTGAAAGGATACCCATGCTGATCGATCTCCGCAGCGATACCGTTACACAGCCCACGGCCGCCATGCGTCAGGCGATGGCCAACGCCGAAGTGGGCGACGACGTTTACGGCGATGACCCTACGGTCAACGCGCTACAAAACGAAGCGGCGCGCCTGGCCGGCAAAGAGGCGGCGCTATTTTTACCCAGCGGCACCCAGGCCAATCTGGTGGCGCTGCTCAGCCACTGCCAGCGCGGTGACGAATATCTCGTCGGCCAGCAGGCGCACAACTACAAATATGAAGCCGGCGGCGCGGCGGTGCTGGGCGGCATTCAGCCGCAGCCGATCGAGGCCGACGACGACGGCACGCTGCCGCTGGATAAGGTCGCCGCCGCCATCAAACCCGACGATATCCACTTTGCCCGCAGCCGGCTGTTCAGCCTGGAGAACACCATCAGCGGCAAAGTGCTGCCGCTCGCCTATCTGGAACAGGCGTGGCAGTTCAGCCGCGAGCGGCGGCTGGCGCTGCATATCGACGGCGCGCGCATTTTCAACGCCGCGGTGGCGCTCAATGTGCCGCTGAACAAGATCGTGCAATACTGCGACACCTTCACCATTTGCCTGTCCAAAGGGCTGGGCGCGCCGGTGGGATCGCTGCTGTGCGGCAGCGCCGAATTTATTCAGCGCGCCAACCGCTGGCGCAAAATGACCGGCGGCGGCCTGCGTCAGGCCGGCATTCTGGCGGCGGCCGGCCGCTATGCGTTAGAACACCACGTCGCCCGGCTGCAGGAGGACCACGACAACGCCCGCTGGCTGGAACAGCAGCTGCACGACATCGGGCTGACGATTGCCGATGCGGGCGCCCAGACCAACATGTTGTACATCCGGCAGTCTGCCGAACAGGCGGCGCAGCTCGGCCCGTGGATGCGCGAGCGCGGCGTGCTGATCGGCAGCGGGCCGCTGACGCGCCTGGTCACCCACCTCGACGTCAGCCGACGGGATCTGCAGCAGGTGGTCGAGCTATGGCGCGAGTTCCTGCAGCGGCACGGGCGGTAAGTGCTCCGGCGTCAGGCTGCGGCTATAGAAAGCGGCCATAGACGATGTACCACGCCGCGCCGCACGCCGCCACGTTGAGCAAGATGCTGACGATAAACCAGGTTTTAAACGGCTGTTTCTGCGTCTTGTGCCGGAACAGCCGCTGAGCGCACAGCGCCCCCGGCCAGCCGCCGATCGCCCCGAACGCCAGCAGCGTGATTTCCGGCACCCGCTGCCAGGCCTTGATCGCCGCCAGCTTATCGGCGCCATACAGCGCCAGCGTCAGCAAATTCAGCAGTAACAGCCCCGTCCACCCCGGATGCGGGAAAAATGCGCTAACCGCCAGGGTTAACGCCAACACACCGTAACACACCACATTCAGCCGCATGATTCACTCCCGCCAAAGCAACGGCGCGTAGTGTGACGCCTGCGCCAGGGCGTTGCAAGTTGCCATTTGTCCACACAAAAAGTGTTTTTATAGCCCGATTTTGGCATGCTATAACCAACGGTATTCAGGATACCGTTCCCTACTTTTCACTGCATAAGGTCGTGCTGATGAGCCACCAACGCATTCTGGTCCTTGGCGCCAGCGGTTATATCGGACAAAACCTGATCCCCCACCTGACGGCGCAGGGGCATGAGGTTATCGCCGCCGCCCGCCGTCTCGAATGGCTGCAGGCGCAAAACTGGCCGCAGGTGCACTGCCAGTATGTCGACGTCTACCAACCGGAAACGCTGCCGCCGGCGCTGTGGCGGATCGATACGCTGTACTATCTGATCCACGGCATGGCCGACGGCCGCGACTTTATTGAAAAAGAGCGCCAGGCGGCGCAGAACCTGCGCGACGCCCTGCGCCAGTCCGCGGTCAAACAGGTGATCTTCCTGGGCGCGCTGCAGCCGCAGCATGACAGTTCGCCGCACCTGACCGCCCGCCGGCTTACCGGGGAAATTCTGCGTCAGAGCGGCGTGCCGGTCACCGAACTGCGCGCCGGCATTATCGTCGGGCCGGGTTCGGCGGCGTTCGAAGTGATGCGCGACATGGTCTACAACCTGCCGCTGCTGACGCCGCCGCGCTGGGTGCGTTCAAAATCCTCCCCGATCGCCCTGCCGAACCTGCTGACCTACCTGAGCGAACTGCTGCGGCACCCGGCCGACGATCACCGTATTTTTGACGCGGCGGGGCCGGAGTACATCAGCTATCAGACCATGCTCACGCGCTTTATCGCCATCAGCGGCTACCGACGCTGGCTGATCCCCATTCCGCTGCCGACGCGCCTGATTTCGGTGTGGTTTATCAGCCTGATCACCTCGGTGCCCACCCCGGTCGCCCGCGCGCTGATTCAGGGGCTAAAACACGATCTGCCCGCCGACGGCCGGCCGCTGCAGGCGCTGATCCCACAGCAGCTGCAATCCTTTGACGACGCGGTGACGGAGACCCTGCAGCGTGAAGCGGAGGTGACCGACAGCGCCGACTGGGGTTACGACCCGGCCGCGCGGGCGCGCTGGCGTCCCGGCTACGGTTTCTACCCGAAACAGGCCGGCCATACGCTGGAGACGCAGGCCTCGGCCGCCGCTCTGTGGCAGGTGGTGCAGCAGCTGGGCGGCAAAGAGGGGTACTTCTACGCCAACGCGCTCTGGCAGATCCGCGCGCGCATGGACGACCTGCTCGGCAACGGCGTGGTGTATGGCCGCCCGCCGCGCCGCACGCTGCAGCTCGGCGATATGATTGACGGCTGGAAAGTGATCGCGCTACGGCCCGAACGCCAGCTCTCACTGCTGTTCGGCATGAAGGCGCCCGGCCTCGGCCGGCTGACGTTCACCATCCGCGATTACGGCAACCGCCGCACCCTCGACGTGCGGGCCTGGTGGCACCCGGCCGGTTTTAGCGGTTTGCTTTACTGGTTCGCCATGATGCCGGCCCACCTGTTTATTTTCCGCGGAATGGCCGCACGCATTGTCCGGTTGGCTGAGCAGGAAGACCACAATTTGCCGTAACGTTGTTCATTTGTCGATCGACCGCACAGTTTGCCGTGGTTGATCGTCCCTTTCCGATTGCATAGCGCCCCAAATCACGAAAGAATGGCATCTTATTTGCTGGGAAACGGCAATACGCCGCCAGCGCTTTGTTTTTTGGTGAGAAAGAGTCTGTTATGAAGGTATTGGTCACCGGTGCAAGCAGTGGATTAGGCCGTAACGCCGTTGAATATCTGCGTCGCCAAGGCATACAAGTATGTGCCACCGGCCACAACCGGGCCATGGGCCGCCTGTTGGAGAAGATGGGCGCCGAATTTATTCAGGCCGATCTCACCAACCTGGTTTCCTCGCAGGCGAAAGCGATGCTGGCGGACGTGGACGTGCTGTGGCACTGCTCCAGCTTCACCTCTCCCTGGGGCACCGAAGAGGCCTTTGAGCTGGCCAACGTGCGCGCCACCCGCCGCCTGGGCGAATGGGCGGCGGCCTACGGCGTCTCGCAGTTTATCCATATCTCTTCGCCGGCGATCTACTTCGACTACCACCACCACCGCAACGTGCCGGAAGACTTCCGCCCGGCGCGCTACGCCAATGAGTTCGCCCGCAGCAAGGCGGCCGGCGAGCAGGTTATCCAGCACCTGGCGCTGGCCAACCCGCAGACCCACTTCACCATCTTACGCCCTCAGGGGCTGTTCGGGCCGCACGACAACGTTATGCTGCCGCGCCTGCTGCATATGATCAAACACTACGGCAACCTGCTGCTGCCGCGCGGCGGCGCGGCGATGGTGGATATGACCTATCTGGAAAACGCGGTGCACGCCATGTGGCTGGCGACGATGAAGCAGGATACGCCGTCCGGCCGCGCCTATAACATCACCAACCAACAGCCGCAGCCGCTGCGCAACGTGGTGCAGCTGCTGATTGATGAGCTGGGTATGAAGTGCCGCATCCGTTCCGTCCCCTACGCTATGCTCGACATGATGGCGCGCGGCATGGAAAAGCTGGGCAGCAAAAGTGAAAAAGAGCCGGTGCTCACCCACTACGGCGTGGCCAAACTCAACTTCGACCTGACGCTGGACATCAGCCGCGCCCAGCAGGAGCTGGACTACCGGCCGGTGGTGTCGCTGGAAGAAGGCGTGATGCGCACCGCGCGCTGGCTGAAGGAACACGGCAAGCTGCACGGCTTATAAGCCGTAATATTTATGCAGCAGCGCATCGATAATCGCCTCGCTTTCGGCATCCGGTTCACCGCGGTAATCGGCGGGCCGGAAATGCATCTGAAATGCCGCCAGCACCCTTGTCTGTTGACGCCCGTCCCACTGCGGATCGATAGCGTAGCCATAGCGCGCCAGCTTCTCGAGCAGCGGCGCTAGCGCCACCGGCGCATGGGGATCGCGCCCCGCCAGATAGCGCCGTACATCCTCCTTATCCGGCCAGGCGCCTATGCCGGCCTCCGCCAGCGTTTGCCAGGGAAACAGCGGGCCGGGGTCCTGCTTGCGCTGCGGCGCAATATCGCTGTGGCCGACAACGTCCACCGGCTGAATGCCGTAGCGGCGGATAATATCGCGGCTCAGGGGGATCAGCAGCGCAATCTGTTCGGCGCTGTATGGCTGCCAACGGGTGAACAGCATGCTGCGGCTAAAGCCGCGGTTGACGATCTCAATGCCGATCGAGGTGTCATTCAGCTGGCTGCGACCGCGCCAGCTGCTGGCCCCGGCATGCCAGGCGCGCATCGCCTCCGGCACCAGCTGGTACGCCGTCGGCCTGGCGTGCGCACGCCGCGGCTGCGCCGGCAGCAGATAGTGGGCGCTGACGTGCTCGTCGGTCAGCGTCTTGAGCGACGTCTGAAAATCTTCCGCCGTATAATGCATCACCAGAAAACGAATGCGCTGGTCGACGCCCTGCGCCTGATGCAGCGTTTCCAGCTGATAGTCGCCGCGGTCGACGGTGGTGCCCGGCCCCGAAGCCTGGCAGCCCGCCAACAGCAGCGCGACGATCCCTGGCCATTTAGTCATGCTTCACTCCTTGTGACACGCAAAACCCGGCGCGCATGCGCCGGGCCGGGCAAACTTAACGGCTGATTTTTACCGCCGTGCCGCTGACGCTGACCATCAGCATGCTGCTGTCCTTGCCTACCGTTTCATAGTCGATATCCACGCCGACGATCGCATTGGCGCCCAGCTCGCGCGCCTGCTCTTCCAGCTCCTGAAACGCTATCTGGCGCGCCTTGCGCAGCTCTTTTTCATAGGCGCCGGAACGGCCGCCGACGATATCACGCACCCCGGCGAAAAAGTCGCGGAAAATGTTGGCGCCTAAAATCGCCTCGCCGGTGACGACGCCGCAGTATTCGGTAATGGTGAACCCTTCCAGGGTCGGGGTAGTAGAAATTTGCATCAAAGACTCCTTGCTTGATTCATGGCCGTGCTCGCCAGGATAATAGGCGCTGTCTGCCGTTGCCGGGAAAAACCGGGATCGCCAGTGTAACCCACGCGGATACGGCTTCAAGCCTGCAAAAATATGACCGCTGATTTTACAGTATATTCTGAATGCGGATGGCACAGAGTACGAATGCAAGGCTGAAAAACGCATTTATACTGTAAGCTATCGTCTTCATGGTAGAGACTTTCACATAAGGTAGTGAGATGAAAACAAAAACGATTGCGGCTGTTTTACCTTTAGCGGCGCTGGCGCTGAGCGCCTGTACCACCGTTGAACCGGCCTACAAGGATATCGGCGCGCGCAGCGGCGCATGCATTGAAGGCGGCCCGGACAGCGTGGCGCAAAAATTTTACGACCTGCGTCTGGAGCAAGGCAGCACCACGCTGCCGGACAGCAACCGTCTGGCGCAGCTGCAGCCTTACCTGAGCCAGCCGCTGTATCAGGAACTGCTGAGCGCTAATCAGAAACCGCAGGCAAACGCGGCCGCGCTGTTCACCGGCAACGCCGAAGGCGCCACCAGCGCCAGCGTAGCCAGCGCCTCTTCCATCCCGAATACCGACGCCAAGAATATCCCGCTGCGCGTCCAGCTGAGCTATAAAAAAGACGACAGCAGCGCCAAAGAGTGGCAAAACGAGGTGCTGATGGTGCGTGAAGGCACCTGCTGGGTGGTGGATGACATCCGCTACCTCAACGTGCCGCCGCACGCCGCCAGCGGCACGCTGCGTCAGGTGCTGGAAAACGACTGATCGTATCCCTGGCCGGCGCTGCACGGCGCCGGTCGTTTCCCCCCCGCCAACCTGCCTGTTTCTTGAGCAAAAACATCAAATTCGCTAGCCACTTCACACACTGCGCGACAAACCTCCCCTTCGCGCCTGCACTGCGGTATGTTGTGCTATTCTTTTACTATCCTGCCGTACATTAATAAATTTTAACTCACAATGATTGCATAAGTATTCTGCGGAAGTTAACATTTGCGGCATCAATGTCTATTCAATTCCAGCGCATGAGTATTCAACTAAAAAATATAAATTGCTTCTATGGCGCACACCAGGCGCTGTTCGACATCACGCTGGATTGTCCAGCCGGGGAAACCTTAGTGCTGCTTGGCCCAAGCGGCGCGGGGAAAAGTTCATTGCTGCGGGTGCTGAACCTGTTGGAAATGCCGCGATCCGGCCAGCTGCAGATCGCCGGCAACCAGTTTGACTTTAAGCAGGGGCCGGGTGAAAAAGCCATCCGCGAACTGCGCCAAAACGTCGGCATGGTATTCCAGCAGTACAACCTGTGGCCTCACCTGACCGTGGTGCAAAACCTGATTGAAGCGCCGTGCCGCGTGCTGGGCCTGAGCAAGGCCCAGGCGATGGCGCGCGCCGACAAGCTGCTCCAGCGTCTGCGCCTGACCGACTTTGCCGACCGTTTTCCGCTGCACCTGTCCGGCGGCCAACAACAGCGCGTCGCCATTGCACGCGCGCTGATGATGGAGCCGCAGGTGCTGCTGTTCGATGAGCCGACCGCCGCGCTGGACCCGGAAATCACCGCGCAGATCGTCAGTATCATCCGCGAACTGGCCGGTACCGGCATTACGCAGGTGATCGTCACCCACGAGGTGGAAGTGGCGCGCAAGACCGCCAGCCGCGTGGTGTATATGGAAAACGGCCGCATTGTGGAACAGGGCGACGCCAGCCGCTTCGCGCAGCCGCAGACCGCCGAATTCGCCAGTTATTTATCACACTGATTTTTTTCTACACCAGACCAGTTTTAGGGGAGTTTGCGATGAAAAAACTAATAATCGCCGCCGTATTGGCCGGCATCAGCGTTTCCGCCTCTGCCGCCGACAAGATTCGTTTCGCGACCGAAGCCTCCTACCCGCCGTTTGAGTTTATCGGCGCGGACAACAAGATTCAGGGCTTCGACGTCGATCTGGCCAACGCGCTGTGCAAAGAGATGCAGGCGGAGTGCAGCTTCAGCAACCAGTCGTTCGACAGCCTGATCCCGGGCCTGAAGTTCAAACGCTTTGACGCGGTGATGGCCGGCATGGACATCACGCCGGAGCGTGAAAAACAGGTGCTGTTCAGCAAGCCTTACTACGACAACTCCGCCCTGTTTATCGCGCAGAAAGGCAAAGTGGCCGATATCGCGGCGCTGAAAGGCAAACGCGTCGGCGTGCAGAACGGCACCACGCACCAGAAGTACCTGACGGATCAGCACGCTGAAATCACCACCGTGCCGTACGACAGCTACCAGAATGCGGTGCTCGATCTGAAAAACGGCCGTATCGACGCCGTCTTCGGCGATACCGCGGTAGTTAACGAATGGCTGAAGCAGAACGCTCAGCTGGCCGCGGTGGGCGACAAGGTGACCGACAAGAACTATTTCGGCACCGGTCTGGGCATTGCCGTACGCCAGAAGAACAGCGATCTGCAGGGCAAGTTCAACGCCGCTCTGGACAAGATCAAACAGGATGGGACCTATGAAACCATCTACAAAAAATGGTTCCAGCAGTAATCTATCCCGATGAATGAAATTCAACCTTTAGCAACCGCCGCCGGGATGACCGTCGGCCTTGCCGTTTGCGCGCTGGCGCTCGGGCTGATCCTGGCGATGCTGTTCGCCGGCTGGGAGTCCGCGCGCTGGAAGCCGGTCAGCTGGCTCGGCACCGCCTGGGTCACGCTGCTGCGCGGCCTGCCGGAAATTCTGGTGGTGCTGTTTATCTACTTCGGCTCGTCACAGCTGCTGCTGACGCTGTCGGACGGCTTTGAGCTGAACTTCGGCCTGTTTACCGTGCCGGTGCAGGTCGACATTGAAAGCTTCGAAGTCAGCCCGTTCCTCTGCGGGGTCATCGCGCTGGCGCTGCTGTATTCGGCCTATGCGTCGCAGACGCTGCGCGGCGCGCTGAAAGCGGTGCCGCAGGGGCAGTGGGAATCCGGCCAGGCGCTCGGCCTCGGCAAGGCGGCCATCTTCTTCCGGCTGATTATGCCGCAGATGTGGCGCCACGCCCTGCCCGGCCTCGGCAACCAGTGGCTGGTGCTGCTGAAGGATACCGCGCTGGTATCCTTAATCAGCGTGAACGATCTGATGCTGCAGACCAAAAGCATCGCCACCCGCACGCAGGAGCCGTTCACCTGGTACGTGATCGCCGCCGCCATCTATCTGGTGGTGACCCTGCTGAGCCAGTTTATTCTTAAGCGAATCGAACTGCGCACCACACGTTTTGAGCGGGGGCCGGTCTGATGCTGGAATACTTACCGGAAATCATCAAGGGGCTGCACACCAGCCTGACGCTGACGCTGGCGGCGCTGCTGGTCGCCCTGGTGCTGTCGCTGATCCTGACGGCGATCCTGACGTTGAAAACCCCGCTGCTGTCGCCGCTGGTGAAGATCTACATTACGCTGTTCACCGGTACGCCGCTGCTGGTGCAGATCTTCCTGATCTATTACGGCCCCGGACAGTTCCCGGCGATCCGCGACTATCCGTGGCTGTGGAACCTGCTGTCACAGCCCTGGCTGTGCGCCATGATTGCGCTGGCGCTCAACAGCGCCGCCTACACCACGCAGCTGTTTTACGGCGCGGTGCGGGCCATTCCGGCCGGCCAGTGGCAGTCCTGCGAGGCGCTGGGCATGTCGCGTCGCCAGTCGATGCGCATTCTGCTGCCGTTCGCCTTTAAGCGCGCCCTCTCCTCCTACTCCAACGAAGTGGTGCTGGTATTTAAAAGCACCTCGCTGGCCTACACCATCACGCTGATGGAAGTCATGGGCTACAGCCAGCTGATGTACGGCCGTACCTATGACGTGATGGTGTTCGGCGCCGCCGGGCTGGTTTATCTGGTGGTCAACGGTCTGCTGACGCTGTTGATGCGCCTGGTTGAACGCCGCGCGCTGGCCTTTGAACGCCGTAACTGAGCCGCTTACCCAGCCCTGCCGCCGCGGCGGGGCTGTTTCCCCCGCTCCGCCAAAACAATTTATAATCATTTTTATTGCATATTCATTCACTCAGTGGCATGGTTATCGACAGCACCGTCAGCGACAACCTGCAGAATATTGTCAGCAAAATCAACCGATGGCGGCGATAACAACACGAATAGTCAGACAGGAGCTTCCGCATGAAAAAATTACTGCTCGCCGCCGCCGTGCTGGCCGGAGTGACCTTTAGCGCCCAGGCGGCCGACACCATCCGTTTCGCCTCTTCCGCCACCTATCCGCCGTTTGAATCGCTGGACGCCAATAACCAGATCGTCGGCTTTGATATCGACCTGGCGAAGGCGTTATGCAAGCAGATGCAGGCGGAATGCACCTTCACCAACCAGGCCTTCGACAGCCTGATCGCCGCGCTGAAGTTCAAAAAGTTCGATGCGGTGATTTCCGGGATGGACATCACGCCGGAGCGCAGCAAGCAGGTCAGCTTCACCCAGCCGTACTACGCCAACTCGGCGATTGTGATCGCGCAGAAAGGCAAATACGCCTCGCTGGCGGAGCTGAAGGGGAAAAAGGTCGGGATGGAAAACGGCACCACCCACCAGAAATATATGCAGGATAAACACCCGGAGATTAACACCGTCTCTTACGACAGCTATCAGAACGCCATTCTGGAGCTGAAAAACGGCCGTATTGACGGCGTCTTCGGCGATACCGCGGTAGTGAATGAGTGGCTGAAAAACAGCCCGCAGCTGGCGCCGGTCGGCGAGCACATCACCGATGCGCAATACTTCGGCACCGGCCTGGGGATTGCGGTGCGCCCGAATAACAAGGCGCTGCTGGACAAGCTGAACGCCGCGCTGACGGCCATCAAGGCCGACGGCACCTATCAGGCCATCAGCGACAAGTGGTTCCCGCAGTAAGCCATCAGCTCAGCCCGGTTCGCCGGGCTGATTACTTCTCCCGCACCAGCAGCGTCAGCACCTCATAGTGCGCGGTATGCGGGAACATATCGAACAGCTGCACCCGCTCAATCCGATACCCCGGCAGCAGCGCGATATCCTGCGCCATGCTTTGCGCATTGCAGCTGGAGTAGAGCAGATAGTCCGGCGCCATCCGCTGCAGATAGTCGCACAGCGCCTGACCGATGCCGCGCCGCGGCGGGTTGACCACCACCAACTGCGGCACATCCCCTTCCGCCGTGGCGAAACGGGTGGAATCCAGCGCCTGAAACTCAACCCGCTGCAACCCCAGCGTCGCCGCCGACTGGCGCGCGCAGCGAATCGCCTCCGCGCTGATTTCAATCCCGGTCAGGCGCGTTTCCGGCCGGGCACAGTGCAGGCCAAAGCCGCCGACGCCGCAAAACAGATCCCACATGCTGTCGATATTCAGCTCACGCACCCAGTCGCGCGCCGCGGCATACAGCGCCGACGCCACCTGCGGATTGGTCTGGAAGAAGCCCTGCGGGCGGATATACAGCGGCACCTGGTTAAAACGCTCCTCCAGCGCCTGCTGCTCGGTCAGGATAATTTCCTGCTCGCCCTCCATAATCGCCATGTGCACCGGCTGAATATTCACGGAAATCACCTGCAGCTGCGGCAGCTGTTGCTGCAGCCACGGCAGCGCGGCGCGCAGCTGCGCCAGTTTGCTGTCCGAGCGCAGAACAAAACGCAGCATCACCCCGTCGTTGCTGGTGCTTTCCGTCAGCAACAGATACTTCAGCTCGCCGCGCTTGCGCGCCACGTTATATGGCGTCAGCCCGGCGCGGGCGATAAAGGTTTTCAGTACGTTGAACATCGGCGCAAAGCTGGCGGGGTACAGCGGGCAGGCGCACAGATCGACCGGCGTGCCGTCGCGGTGCAGCATCCCCAGCAGCGGGCGCTCCACGCTGCCGCTGACCACCATTTTCGCCTTGTTGCGGAAGGCGCTCAGCGCACCGGTCACCGGCGGCAGCCACTGCCCGACCTCACGTTCGGCCAGCAGGGCCTGCAGATGCTGCTGTTTATCAGCCAGCTGCTGCGGATAAGGCTTTTCCAGCCACTGACAGGAACGGCAACTGCCGGCCGTATACAACGCGCAATGCATAGGATAACCGTAGGGATCGACGAATAAAAAATAAGGGCGCAGAGTTTAGCACCCTACGCCCTTATCCCCAAACTTCTTGACGCTATCGCCGCCGCCCTCAGCCGCGGGCAAAATAGCGGCGGCTGGCCGCCGGCAGAAACAGCAGGCCAAGAATCACCATATCGGGGATTTTTTCCAAAATCAGGGTATGCATAATCTGGGTGTTGGTTTCACCATCGACGGTAAACACTTCGGGAAACACGCTGCCGATGGTGGCCAACAGCAGATACCCCACCACCAGCGCCTGACAGAGCACATAGCCCCAGCGCCCGCCATTTTTACCGCGTATCACGGCAAAGCCGCAGTAAATCTGCAGGCAAAGCATGACGATGCCGGCCAGAAAGATCAGCGTCGAATCCCAGGCCTGCGCGCTGGTGCTGACAAATTCCTGCAGGCCGGACAGCCCCAACTCCCCCAACAGCAGCAGAATGCTGATGCATTTAATCGCCACCATTGCCGTACCGGCGATCAATACCGCCACCGGGACATCCGTTTGCGCTCTCAGGGTTCCCTGCTTGCTTTTCAGCATCTCTGACATATCCGTATTCCGCGATGAAATATCAGTAATATTCGGTATAAGAGCCAGTTAAATCATTTGCAATGCCAATTACAAAAAATAGCAGGTTTGGCGCCGAACGGCTATGACAGGACGGAGATAAAGCGCACGACCAGGCTTGTAGCGACGGGCAGACAACGGAGAGGGGGCAACGCATCGCCGGGATGGACGATGCGTCGTTGCAAGACGGGATTAGTGCAGCATCGGCTGGCGCATGGCCGCCGCCGGATTTTCTTCTTCCTCGCCCTCGCCCATAAACAGCAGGTCGTTGGCGCGCGCCTCGAGGATCACCATCGAGACCTGCTCTTCGCCCTGCTGCATAAAGTGCGCGAACTGTTCCAGCGTAATACCGACGGCAACGCTCAGCGACTGGCAGACGATCAGCTTGGGCAGATTGTCATCCTGGATATCCACAAACGCTTTGATGGTCAGCGAGCTGGCATTGATCTGGCTGAGGTCGGCAACCAGCGGGATCAGCGCAGTCGGCTTCACCTCCGCCAGGGCGGAGAACAGGATCACCCCGTCAACCAGGTCGATCTTGGCGTCGAAAATGCCGTCAAAGTTCTGCATATGCGGCAAATGCAGCGCCTGACAGGAGTCGCATTCAAAAAATGAAATGCCCAACTGGTCCAGCCAACGTCGTAATAACGCCAAATCGGGGACGATGAGTGAATCCATAGGGTACCAGCCTCACAATATTCAAAAACGCGAAAGGCGCATAGCTTACGGAATATTCATCCATGATGCCACGATCAATCAGGCTTAATTCAATAAAGGCGCGTTTCGCTATGGAAAAACTACGGGAAAATCGCATTAATCCCTTATTTTTTACTGGTTATCGGCGTCATTTTAGGGAAAATCCCGTGCGCCGCACGCTGCTCAACATAGTCAATCATCATCTCGGCGATATCCAGGCCGGTGGCGGTCTCGATGCCTTCCAGCCCGGGCGAGGCATTAACCTCCATCACCAGCGGCCCGCGATCGGCACGCAAAATATCAACGCCGGCAATATCCAGCCCCAGCGCCGCCGTCGCCTTGATGGCCAACGTGCGTTCTTCATCGCTGATATGCGTCGCAGACGCCGTGCCGCCGCGGTGCAGGTTGGAGCGAAACTCCCCCGCCCTGGCCTGACGCTCGATCGCCGCCACCACCTGGCCGCCAACCACCAGGCAGCGAATGTCGCGCCCCTGCGCCTCGCGCACATACTCCTGCACCAGAACATGCGCCTTCAGCTCACGGAACGCATCGATCACGCTGGCCGCCGCCTGCCGCGTGTCCGCCAGCATCACGCCGATGCCCTGCCGGCCTTCCACCAGCTTCACCACCAGCGGCGCGCCGCCGACCAGCGCGATCAGCGCATCGGTATCATCCGGCGAGTGGGCAACGCCGGTCATCGGCAGATCGATGCCCTGCTGCGCCAGCAGCTGCAGGGATTGCAGTTTGTCGCGCGCCCGGAGAATCGCCGCGGCTTCATTCAGCGGATAGCTGCCGAGCAGTTCAAACTGCCGCAGCACGGCGGTGCCGTAATAGGTGATGACGGAGCCGATACGCGGGATCACCGCGTCATAGCGCGCCAGCTGACGGCCGCGATAGTGAATGGCGGGCGCGGCCGAGTTGATATTTATCACGCAGGCGAGCGGATCGATCACCTCAATGCGGTGTCCGCGCCGCTCCGCTGCGGCGCGCAGGCGTCGACAGGAATACAGCGCACCGTCACACGAAAGAATGACAATGTTCAATTTATCTCGTCACCCCGAATCGGCGCCGACGCTTAATCGCGCGGGTCGCGTTTTTGTGGCTGTTGCGGCGGCTTACGCCGATCGTTTTCCGGCGGCAGTCCGCCGCGCATCAGCGGGCTGAAGCCATGCGCCACGCGCCAGACCAGCAGGGCCGCCGCCGGCAGCATCAGCGCCACGCCGAGAAAAATCATCGCCACCGCCGCCGCCTGTGAAGACAACATCCCCGGCAACTGAACATAGTCATGAATGCTCAGATAAGCCAGGATCAACATCACGATGCCCAATCCTTCCAGCACCAATATCGGGCGGGGCAATTCACCAAATGAACGCATGCTTTTTATCTCCAGACGTATTGCGCACAGTGTAGTGAATTCCCGCCGGCGAGGCCATTCGATAGGCGATGTAAATCAGATTAACAGGCAAATCCTGCTTTTTTTTAGTCACGCCAACAGGCATAGTAGGCGCCATTACACCTGAGTAATGCGCTGACTGAGGTCTGTTTCTGACCGACGGGATGTCGTTGCAATAGCGGTAAATTCTTGAATAACAACGAGGAGTATCTCATGTTTGCAGTAATCTTCGGGCGTCCTGGCTGTCCTTATTGTGTCCGTGCGAAAGAGTTGGCGGAAAAACTGACTGAAGAACGTGACGATTTCAACTTCCGTTATGTTGATATCCACGCGGAAGGCATCACCAAAGCTGACCTGGAAAAAACCGTCGGCAAACCGGTGGAAACCGTGCCACAGATCTTCCTGGATCAACAGCACATCGGCGGCTGCACCGATTTTGAAGCCTACGCGAAAGAAAATCTGAACCTGTTCCAGTAACCGGTTCACTCCCGATTAAGGCGCCTCAGGCGCCTTTTTTATTGCCGTGGGTTCGCTGCCGGGCAGACAGCATCCGGCGCAGGCTGCGCAAAAAGAGAAACAGCAGTGCGCCGCACAGGCACCAGAACACCGCGCTGGTGGCGTACGCCAACTCCTGCCAGAACGACTGGGTCGACATCAGCCAGAAATGGCGCACCACCAGGCACAGCGGCAGCGCACACAGTGCGCCGAGCAGCGGGCAGATAAGCCGTTTTTTGCTGGCAAGATAGCTGGCGATAAAGCCGGGAAGAGTAAACAGCAACAGGCCGGTTTCTCCATGCTGCGGGTGATTCAGCGAATTATTCTGACCAAGAAAGATCAGGCAGAACAGCAGAAAACAGCTGCTGAAACCGCCCCAATACCGATAGCTTACCATTCTGCTCCTCCCAGAAATGCAACAACGGACGCCGCGTAACCACGGCGCGCACGAACCGCGTCGGCCTGAGCCGACAAATTTTCCTTGGTAAAAAGAGAGTTAAATGCAAAAGGCGGCGCTCATTTTCAGCTTAGTGCTGGCTGTCCTGCGTCAGAGAGACTAGAATAATGCCGCTGATCGAGGAAGCGATTGCGCCTTTCGCGGGTTGGCGATTGGTATCGTTTTTATCCAACTATTTATATGGCTGAATCTATCCTGTATAGCCAGCCATATCAAGCACTTACTGGTAAACAATAAGTTACATCCTGTGAACATAAACGTCGCTAGTTTGTTAAACGGCAACTACATCCTGTTGCTGTTTGTGGTACTCGCCCTGGGGCTCTGCCTCGGAAAACTTCGCCTTGGCTCCGTGCAACTCGGTAGTTCTATTGGCGTTTTAGTCGTCTCCCTGCTGCTTGGCCAGCACAACTTCGCCATTAACACCGAAGCGCTCAGTCTGGGCTTTATGCTGTTTATCTTCTGCGTCGGCGTCGAAGCCGGGCCGAACTTTTTCTCGATCTTTTTCCGCGACGGTAAAAATTACCTGATGCTGGCGCTGGTGATGGTCAGTTCCGCGATGGTGATGGCCGTCGGCCTCGGCAAGCTGTTCCACTGGGACATCGGCCTGACCGCCGGCATGCTGGCCGGCTCCATGACCTCGACGCCGGTTCTGGTCGGCGCCGGCGATACGCTGCGCAATACCATTACCAACGGGCCGGCGCTGCTGTCCGCCCAGGACCACCTCAGCCTGGGCTATGCGCTGACCTACCTGATCGGTCTGGTCAGCCTGATTTTCGGCGCGCGCTATCTGCCCAAGCTGCAGCATCAGGATTTACCGACCTCGGCGCAGCAAATCGCCCGCGAGCGCGGCCTGGATACCGACAGCCAGCGTAAGGTCTACCTGCCGGTGATCCGCGCCTACCGCGTCGGCCCGGAGCTGGTAGCCTGGGCCGACGGCAAAAATCTGCGCGAGCTGGGCATTTACCGCCAGACCGGCTGCTATATCGAACGCATCCGCCGCAACGGCATTCTGGCCAACCCGGACGGCGACGCCGTGCTGCAGGTTGGCGATGAGATCTCGCTGGTGGGTTATCCGGACGCCCATGCACGCCTCGACCCGAGCTTCCGCAACGGTAAGGAAGTGTTCGACCGCGACCTGCTCGATATGCGCATCGTCACCGAAGAGATCGTGGTAAAAAACAGCAATGCGGTCGGCAAGCGTTTAAGCCAGCTGAAGCTGACCGACCACGGCTGCTTCCTCAACCGGGTGATCCGCAGCCAGATTGAAATGCCGATTGATGACAGCATCGTACTGAACAAAGGCGATGTGCTGCAGGTCAGCGGCGACGCGCGCCGGGTGAAGAGCGTGGCGGAGAAAATCGGCTTTATCTCTATCCACAGCCAGGTGACCGACCTGCTGGCCTTCTGCGCCTTCTTTATCATCGGCCTGCTGATTGGCCAGATCACCATCCAGTTCAGCAACTTCTCGTTCGGCATCGGCAACGCCGCCGGGCTGCTGATGTCGGGCATTATGCTCGGCTTCCTGCGCGCCAACCACCCAACCTTCGGCTATATCCCGCAGGGGGCGCTGAATATGGTGAAAGAGTTCGGCCTGATGGTGTTTATGGCCGGCGTCGGCCTGAGCGCCGGTGCCGGCATCAGCCACAGCCTGGGCGCCGTCGGTTGGCAGATGCTGGTCGCCGGGCTGATCGTCAGCCTGGTGCCGGTAGTGATCTGCTTCCTGTTCGGCGCTTACGTGCTGCGCATGAACCGCGCCCTGCTGTTCGGCGCGATTATGGGCGCGCGCACCTGCGCCCCGGCGATGGACATCATCAGCGACACCGCCCGCAGCAACATCCCCGCCCTTGGCTACGCCGGCACCTACGCTATCGCTAACGTATTGTTAACGCTGGCAGGTTCGCTGATTGTGGTGCTGTGGCCGGGCATACTGGGCTGACGACGCGGACGCGGAGAAAATTTAGCGGCGAAATATTTTTGAAATTTTTATCATCCGGCAGAACTTTTCGAACGGGTGGTAGTCTTAATTAGTGCCACTGCTTTTCTTTGATGTCCCCATTTTGTGGAGCCCGATAATCCCGCCTTTTCAGGTTCAAGATTATCGGGTTTTTTGTTACCTGAGGAAAATATCCTTCTAATACAATGCACTAGCGACACTAACATCCCCCAGTGGCGGCTGACTGCAAGGGCAGCAGAAGATCGTAAAAGTGACGGCCGGCTAACCGGGGAAAAAGGCGAACAAAAAACATAATACGGCAACCAGTATGATGATACTGAAGATCAGCCCGGCGCCGAACAATATCGCATGGAAGACAAGCGTCCCTCCGCCAAAAAACAGCGCTCCGCCAACCCCCCAGCCGTTCTCCTTGCGTATCCCTCCGATAAATGCGAGCACCAACGCAACGATCGCCAGACCAATGGTCGCGCTATTCAGTATGTTATCGACATCGATAGCACGTTTCTCCGTCACCGGCGGTTCCTGACCTTTCAGGCCGGCTAAAATGCCGTTTTTGATAGATGACACTTTCTCCGCAACGCTGACTTCCAGCGGCGGCTTGCTTGCTAACGGATAAAAGTTGAAATGAAACAGGCTGATAAGCAAGGCCAACGCACCAAGCAACATGCCATATAGGCTGATTTGATATTTATGTGTTTTGCGCATGCTATATACTATTTTTATGGAAAATGATTTTATGAGAAGCCAATGATAACACCATTTAATCTTGTATTGAGCAGGGATGCCACATGTAAATGCGGCATCTTTTCCTATAAAACACTTACTTCTCGACGGGTTGAGGCGGCCAATCTCCACCATTCTTAATTAATAGTTCTTTTATTTTTTCAATTTTATCTTTATCATCAGCATCTCCTTGATCTCTACTTATAAATCGTTGCAACTGATTCCCCATCGTCCATCCTGAATTGCCCTTAATTTTGTCGTCCGCACCTTTTTCCAGTAAAAGAATTGCATGGTCAAATGAATAAGAATCTACCGATTCTATCAATAGAGTATCACCCAATGAGTCTTTTATATTTATATCAGCACCGTACTCAAGCATTGTTTTTAAAGTTTCAGTATTTTTCGCTTTTAATGTTTCAAATACAATTGGCTCATTAAATGTTTTATCTTTGGCATTAGGAGATAACCCGCCGTTAAGCATCGCTTTTATCCAAATCCCCTTGTCGCCTTTCAGGACAAATTCCGCAGGACTGCTTCCCCCTTTTGATCTTGGTTGCAATGGGTCTGCGCCAGCCTTAACCAAGTCCGTAATAATTCTAAGCCTTTCCTGAGCAGTTTTATCGTAGATCGAGTTCAGCACCGACCAGAATAACAGCGTCATTTCTGCTTTTGCCGGCCGGTTCAGCTCTTCCTTGCTGACGGATGGAAGCTTCTGCTTCAATTTCGCTTCATCACCGTCATAAATCAGCTGCGCGATTTCCAGCTGGCTGCCGTCAAAAAAATCCTTTGGTTCATATTCCATACTTTTCTTACACCCCTGCACCATAAAAACAGAAAACATTAACGCCATTGCCATTATCACCCTTCTCATATTCTCCCCCTGATAGTGGCGACATCGTCGTCTTTCTGATCCTCAATCAGCTTTATTGTCTGGTCTATACCGTGTTTGTCAAGCAATGTTCCCGTTCCGCCGGGAAGCGTGTGTGGTATACCAGCAGCTTTAGGCACAGCAAGCGATAGCCACTCTTTTAAAGTGAACGGTAGTGCGACTCCCCACGGTTTTTGCAGCGATTCAGGCAGGAAATTTTTTATCAGTTCATAATCACTTTCGTTATTAACCTCTTGCAGTGTAGTTAATAATTCCCCCTCAACCCGATAGGCCTGTATATTACTGGTAGTACCAAGGATTTCACTTCCGTATTTTTCAACAGTTCCGCTGTTAAGTCCGGCAGCATTGAATGTCCATGCAGGCTTTCCACTGGCCATTGATGTAGCCGAGGCCATCCCTCCACCTAATGAATGCCCTGAAATATCAATATTTGGATATTTTGATATTTTAGCCCCAATATCGATAGCCCTTTTATAATATTCTGAATTTATGCCAGAAGCTTGGGCGCCATTATTTATCCAGTCATTGACATTTTTTATTCCTGACAGATCGCCACCCAATGCTTTTCTTGTTGCAATGCCAGTTCCCTCTGGGAATTCTGGCGCTCTTGACCCTCTGAACACGACCGTCGGATTCATATCGTCACCAAAAACACTGCTATCAGGTTGATATACCCTTGCCAGAAAATCAGGTGCTTCCTCACTATCAAAGAGCATCTTTCTTTTTAACCCAATTTTACTCAGGGCATTATCATCATTACTGATATCCTTCCACCCCTCCGGAACTCCCGGGGTATCTCTGAGCGGATTGGTCGTTTTGTAGACATTTTCAGCCAGCTTTGCCTTCTCTACGGCGACATTGTTTTCGGCCAGTCGTTCTGAAGCAATACGAGCATCCGGGTAGATACTCCGCTGCCCTCGCCCAATCAGATATTTTCGCTCCTGCCAGCGCTCTGCTTTGGTCATAGAACCAGCCGCCGCCTCCTGGGAGACCCTCCCCCCCTTCGTCAGCTCATCCGCTTCCAGCGCAGGTTTTTGCCGCGCTACCTGCGCCGGGAAAACTGACGGCCGCGCCCGACGTCCGCCATAAGACTTCACGACCTCCTCATAGCGCCTTATTATCTCATCCACCCGGTAGTTGGGTTCCTGCCGCCCCTGCGGTCTCAGATAGCCTTCCGTGTCAGCGTAAAATGGCCCTATCGTCGCCAGTACGCCCGGACGGGTTTCAATCGCCACAATGTCGCCTATCAGCAAGGCGCTCTGCACCTTTCCACGCAGGTTGGAGCTCATTCCCTCATGAGTGAAACCGATTTCACGGCGTATCCGCTCGCCACCTTTAAAACCGGTGAAGAGTGACAGAATGTCGCTTTCCGGCATATATGACAGTTTATGACATGCACTGGCAGGGCTGATTATCCGGGGGAACTCATCAGGTGAAATTAAATCATCGGTGATATACAGCAACTTCAAGCTGGAAAACATTTTGCATCGGTTCCTTTGCAGCGACTCCGCCTGCTCATACAGGCATTCACACTCGGTAGCGTTAAGATCGTCAATTTTTCGAATAACAATCAGCCATTGCCGACTGTCCATAAGGTATCGAACGCTTGGTTGTATAATAGATAAATTGCGCTGTTTATCTATGCGTTTTTGATAAGAATACTTCCCGGATGGATTGTATGAGTCCGAATGTGGCGTGACATCGAGCGCTTTCAGTGATAAATCGCATAACCCAGCCCCCCTTTACCCACGGTTTAACTCAGAACCGATATCCTTAAGAAGCCATATCTTGCATACGCAGCGTGTGGCTGAGACATAACTCAACGGAAAGGACTAGCTATGAAAATTTCTACCATGGCGGCATCGCTTGCTTTAGCCGGCTTCTGTTTCGCGGCAAACGCGGCTACCCCGAAGAATATTGCGGTGTACGCAACGGAAAAGTCGACCGGCTCGATATCCATTAGCGGCAAGGACGCCTACACCAAAACCTTTGACGTCGCACTGGCCAAATTGCCCGGGGACGATATCGATTTATCAAAACTTTGTCTGAAGGCCTACTCGCCGGATAATCAGGCCTTCAAGCTCGACACGGTAGACGAGGCATTAACTAGCGGCAGCTTAAAAGAGGGTAAACTGGTGAAAGGCATCGCCGTATTTGCCGCTGACAGCGCCGCAGTCTACAGCGCCGCCCTGGTCAAAATTACCGACGATTGTAAGTAATCCGCCCAAGCAGCCTGACCGGGCTGCTTTTTCCTTATTGCCTTATTCAGCTCCGCCTTCGCCAGCAAGGCAAATAATAAGCAGATTTATTATCCCAATGCGGGATAGCTTGACACATAAATATTACTCACCTAAAACTGTGATAAATTTTATGTCAGCAAGATAAGAGCCGCGCTATGGGCCATGGGTCTATCGCTCCGCTAAGGATGCAATATGGCTGAAGATATCAGCATCCAAAAACGTCGCGGGGTGATGTTTGAACTGTGGCTGTCCTGGCGCTTCGTCAAAAACAATATCTGGGCGGGCGCCGTGGCGCCGACGCTGTTTACTCTGGCGCTCTGTGCAGCCAACGGTCTGGCCGGTACGGAAATCGCCATCAGCACCCTGGCATCATTTATTTATGCCTATCTACATCTCTACGTCTTTGATATCAACAGCCAGATATTTGGCATCGAAGAAGATAAAATCAATAAGCCGGATCGCCCGCTGGCGGCAAAAATCATTACGCTGGCGTCGGCGAAAATCAGGGCTGTCATTTTCACGCTGCTGTTTTTTGCCTACGGCATCTGCCTCGGCGTCATTGGCTGGACCCTGCTCTGGGTACTGTTCGTCCTGCTGTACAGCTATACGCCGTGGAGCAATAACTGGCTGCTGAAAAATCTCTTTGTCGCACTGGGCATACTGACGCTGCTGCCGGTCGCCGCCCACAACGCCGGCGTGCCACTCAGAGAGATCGCACACTGGCTGCTGTCGCTGCTGGTGATGACCAGCTATATGATCACCACGCAGGATCTCCGCGATGTAAAAGGCGATGCACGCATCGGCAGAAAGACTTTTCCCTTGGTTTACGGCATCCGTACGGCCAAGAACGCTCTGTCGCTGGCTTATCTGCTCTCTCTCGTTATCGCCCACTATACGCTGTTTACCCCAGGTGAAAACGGCAGCAGCGGCGCACTGTTGATCTTCGAGAGCGGCTCTGCGGTAATTTTATTATGCATCGCGGCGCGTTTGTGTAAACAAGACGCCGACTGCCGCTATGACCATTTTACCTACCGCCTATGGGAATACTGGTACACGCTGGTGTGTATTTCCATATTTGCCTTTTATATCAGCCGCTAGCCGGCAATCGCACCGATCATTGTCCTCTTTACCGCCCATTGCACAGGCTCCCCGGCATCATTTTCATTTCAGTTCAAATAATAAGCCGATTTATTATCTTATTCTGGGATAGCTTGACACATAAATATTTCTAAACTAAATATTTTATCAACCCCATTTCCGCCATAAGAGAACCCCACTATGCATCGCACGTCTGCCGCCTTGCCAAGGATGCCGCATGATTGAAAATGTCAGCATCCAAAAACGCCGGGACGTGCTGTTTGAACTGTGGTTATCCTGGCGTTTTGTCAGAAACAACGTCTGGGTCGGCATTATCGCGCCAACGTTATTTGCGCTGTCGCTCTCCCTCGCCAAGGGGATGGGAGCGCAGGCAATAGTATTCAGCACCCTGACTACCTTTATTTATGCTTATTTTCATATCTATATCATCGATATCAACAGCCAGATATTTGGTATTGAAGAAGATAAAATCAATAAGCCGGACCGTCCGCTGGCGGCCCAGGTCATCACGCTGAAGTCGGCCAAAACCCGCGCCGCGATTCTCGCCCTGCTGTTTATTGCCTATGGCCTTTACCTCGGCGTGATTGGCTGGGTACTGTTCTGGATACTGTGCTCACTGGTATACAGCTATACGCCATGGAGCAATAACTGGCTGCTGAAGAACATCCTTGTTTCGCTGGGCATACTGACGCAGCTGCCGGTCGCCGCCCACAACGCCGGCGTGCCGTTCAGGGAGATTGCCGACTGGCTGCTGCCGCTGATGCTGATGACCAGCTATATGATCACCACGCAGGATTTCCGCGATGTGAAAGGTGATGCGCTCATCGGCAGAAAAACCTTTCCGCTGGTGTACGGCATGCGCAAAGGAAAAATAATCATTGCCGTCGCCTATCTGCTTTCCATTGTTATTGCCCACTACACGCTGTTTATGCCCGGTGAACACAGCGGCAACGCTAGCGCCCTGTCCCTGTTTGAGATAGGATCCGCGCTTATTTTACTGCTCGTCTCAGCGCGTCTTTGCAAAAGAGATGCCGACAGCCGCTATGACCATTTCACCTACCGACTGTGGGAATACTGGTACACCCTGGTGTGTATTTCCATTATTGCCGTTTATATCAGCCGTTAACCGAGCACACCATGGAGAACACAATGCTTGAACATCATGAGCAGGTTATTTTGCTGGATGAGCATTTCCATCAGAGTGGGACAATGGATAAAGCCGTGGTGCACACCAGCCAGACGCCGCTGCATCTGGCCTTTTCCTGCTACGTGTTTAACCACAAAGGACAACTGCTGATTACCCGGCGGGCGCTCAGCAAAACCGCCTGGCCCGGCGTCTGGAGCAACTCGTTTTGCGGTCACCCGCAGCCCGGTGAAAGCCAAAGCGATGCGATAATGCGCCGCGCCGCCTTTGAACTTGGCCTGAGCATCAGCCCGCCGGAACTGGTGGTCCCCCGCTTCCAGTACTGCGTCACCGATGCCTCCGGCGTAATGGAAAACGAATTTTGCCCCATCTACGTCGCGCGCAGCGACGCGCAGCCGCAGCCTAATCCGCTGGAAGTGATGGAGTATGCCTGGGTCGGTATCGGACAGGTGATAGACGCCATTAGCGCCGTTCCTCAGGTGTTTTCCCCGTGGATGGCGTTGCAGCTGCAGCAGCCGGAACTGCTGAAAAAAATCGGCGCGCTAGCCTGACGGGTCAATAAGAAGCGGAGACGGGGAACAGCCCCGCCTCACGCTGAACCGGCGCATAAGAAGTGCGCCGGTAAGAGGGTTATTTCTTCACTGCGTTGTTAACCGCATCGTCGGCTTTCCAGACGCGATATTTCACTTCTGCGTCCTGCGGCACATAGACCACGATCGGCAGGCGGCTGTTATAACGCTGCATGGCGGCATCGCCCAGATTCGCCGTCACAAAGGCTTCACGCTTGGTCTTGTCCGGGCAGGCCATCATGGTGCTCATCGGGCCGGAGAGTTTATCCAGCACCAGATAGTCATAGCCCCAGCCGGACAGAGTTTTGCTTTCCAGCTTGCCGCCCAGCCCGTGGTGGTTGCAGTCAACTTCCAGCGTTTTACCGATCAGCAGCTCAACTTTGTAGTTTTCTTCATGATCCTGTTTCGGCAGGTAAATCACCTGACGCGTCATGCCTTTCTCCGCCTGCGGGTAAGGGGCAATTTTTTCCAGCGGCTGCTGGCTGATGTCGCCTTTTTCAGTCGCATTGGTTGCCGCGCCGGCAGAAGCAGCCATCATCATGCCGGCTACTAACAAGGAGATCTTTTTCATGTTCTTTCCCTATGATTCATACTGAAAACCAGACATAAACTAATACACTATCCCAACAGTTTCCAATAGTTTAATCTTCTTTACATTAAGAAATTGAAAGCCACAACCACTGGAACAAAAACAAATAACAGAATAAAAACAATTCACATAAGCAATGGATTGTAGCGCTAAGGTTTTCTTAAGCCGGGAGATTTACCGTTGGCAAGACTGATGACTAACGGTGAGCTGACGCGTGGACCTCGAAAAACCATCCCGATCTTTATTAAATCAATCCTCAACGGCCAAACACTTTAAGAATGGCTCTATTTACTCCTTAACGCCATCCTTTTACCGTTGGCAGGTTTTTGGCTTAATTGTCAGTGGTTTGCTATTTTTATGGCTGTCGCGTGACGAACGCCTGGACTGGGCCATCAGCAACATGTGGTTCGACAGCGCCAGCGGGCACTTCCCCTGGCAGCATAACGTCTGGCTGGACGTGATTAATCACCGCTTATTGAAGATCGGCGTGATCGCGGCGTCAGTGCTGGCGCTGCTATGGGGCATTTACCGGCGCCATGCCCGGCTGATCCTGTGCATGTTGCTGGTCGGCGTCGGGCCGCTGGTGGTCGGCCTGTTAAAGGCTTTCAGCGCGCACTCCTGCCCGTGGGATCTGGTGCAATACGGCGGGCAGGCGATGTCGTTCCCGCTGTTTGGCGCGCTGCCGACCAACCCCGGTCCCGGCCGCTGCTTCCCCGGCGGGCACGCGTCCAGCGGCTTTGCGGTAATGGCGCTGTTCTTTCTGTTTTATCCCCGGCGGCCAAACGTGGCTTACGCCTGCTGGGGTGCCGGCATCGTTCTGGGGCTGCTGATGGGCTTTGGCCAGGTGATGCGCGGTGCGCACTTTTTTTCCCATAACCTGTGGGCAGGTTGGTGGGTTTGGTTCAGCCAATTGGCTGTTTATTGGTGGGTTAGCGGCGTTATTCGCCGCAAGACGAGGTAAATATTATGGAGCAGTTGAACTATCTTCTTTTCGCCTGGATTAATGCGACCCCGGCCTCGCCCGCCTGGTCGATCGACTTCGCCACCTTTATTGCGCGCGATCTGATCGCGATTGTTCCGCTGCTGATCGTCGGCCTGTGGTTCTGGGGGCCGAAAGACGCGCTGGTTTCACAGCGTGAAGTGGTGGCCAAGACCACCATTGCGCTGGCGTTCGCCATCCTGACCTCTGCCGCTATCGGCATGCTGCTGCCGCATGAACGTCCTTTCGTCGCCGGCATCGGCTATACCTTCCTGCAGCACGCGCCGGACAGCTCCTTCCCCAGCGATCACGGCACCGCCATTTTCACCTTTGCCATGGCATTTCTGTGCTGGCACCGGCTGTGGTCCGGCATTGTGCTGATGGTTATCGCCGTCGCCATCGCCTGGTCGCGGGTTTTCCTCGGCGTACACTGGCCGCTGGATATGGTCGGCGGTTTCCTGCTCGGCATGGTGGGCTGCCTGGTGGCGCAGCTGGTGTGGAACCTGTTCGGCAGCGCGATCGCCGCCAAACTGGAGCGTCTGTACCGCTTCCTGTTCGCCTTCCCTATCCGTAAAGGCTGGATCAAAGAGTAATCACCGCGCGGGGCCGTTCAGCCCCGCAGCTCTCCCCTGCGCCATCTCCTCTTCAGCACCCTTAATGTTATTTTAATAACAAAAAACCCTCTAAACCCGTGGCAAAAACGCAAATAACGGCTATAATCACGGTTATTAAATGTCATTATTATAACATTCACTGCTCACCATTCAGAGGACACGCAATGACCAGCGAAAATATTGATTACGCCAGCTATATCGACCATACCCTGCTGGCGATGGACGCCACCGAGCAGCAAATCAGCACGCTGTGTGAAGAAGCGCAGCAGCACAATTTCTATGCGGTATGCGTGAACTCCGGTTACGTGCCGCTGGTGGCGCAGCTGTTGCAGGACAGCACGGTAAAAGTCTGTTCGGTGATCGGCTTCCCGCTGGGCGCCGGCCTGACCGTTACCAAAGCTTTTGAAGCCAAAGCGGCGATTGCCGCCGGCGCGCAGGAAATCGATATGGTCATCAACGTCGGCTGGCTGAAAAGCGGCATGCTGGACGATGTCAAAGCCGATATCGCCGCCGTGCGTGAGGTTTGCGCGGCTATCCCATTGAAGGTAATATTGGAAACCTGCCTGCTCAGCGACGCGCAAATCGTGCAAGTTTGTGAAATGTGTCGCGAACTTGACGTTGCCTTTGTCAAAACCTCAACCGGCTTCAGCACCGGCGGCGCTCGTGAAGAGCACGTTAAGTTGATGCGCGCCTCCGTGGGCAGCGAAATGGGCGTAAAAGCCTCCGGCGCAGTACGCGACCGCGCGACCGCGAAAACGATGATCGAAGCCGGCGCCACGCGCATCGGCACCAGCTCTGGCGTAGCCATCGTATCCGGCGAGCAAGCCGCCGCCGGCAGCTACTGATAGCAACGCCCCCGGGATACTGGCAGTAACCGGGCGCATTTGTTGACTGATGCGGGGTAATGCGTGATACGCACTGCTCCGCATTGTTGTATCTGGCCCTGGGCCGCCACGGATATCTCTTTAATCTCTAAACCGACGGGAGCAACAAATGGAAACGCGGCGCGAAGAACGCATCAATCGCTTAGTCCAGGTATTAAAGCGTTCTGACAAAATCCACTTAAAAGAAGCCGCCGCGCTGCTGGGGGTGTCGGAAATGACCATCCGCCGCGATCTCAGCGCCGAACCTGCGGCGGTGGTATTGCTGGGCGGCTACGTGGTGACCGATCCGCGCAACAACGGCGTGACCCATTACTTTGTCTCCGACCAGAAAGCCAAACAGGTGAGCGAGAAACGGCGCATCGGCCTGCTGGCCGCACCGCTGATCGCAGAGAACGATACGGTGTTCTTTGATTGCGGCACCACCACGCCGGCGATTATCGACGCCATTGCCGACGACCTGCCCTTTACCGGCGTCTGCCACTCGCTGAACACCTTTCTGGCCCTGCAGGACAAGCCGCAGTGCAAGGTGATCCTGTGCGGCGGCGAGTTCAAGCCGAACAACTACATCTTCAGCAGTATCGGCCAGCGCAACGAAATGGACAGCATCTGTCCCAACATCGCCTTTATTTCCGCCGCCGGCCTCAGCCTGCAGCAGGGCGCCAGCTGCTTTAACTTTGACGAGCTGGATATGAAGCACCGGGCGCTGGCGACGGCGCAGCGCAAGGTGTTGGTGGCCGACCACAGTAAATTCGGCAAGGTGAAGCCGGCCTGCATCGGCCCGCTGACCCTGTTTGACCACGTCATCACCGACCAGCGTCCCGACGACGAATTCAGCGATTTCTTCAGTCAGCACGCTATCACCCTGCGCTACTGAACCATTCAGGCCGCTGAGCACGCTCAGCGGTTCTCCTTGCCCCCATTATCCGCCAATTAATTACCAATAATCCTATCCGAATCCGGCAATAGGTTAATAAAATGCAACCGGTAACGGGGGTTATTATTTTTTCCACTGGAAATAACGGTAAAATAATGAGCTGCGGCATCAGCGCCCGGCACGTTTTAAGCCCATCGTATCGCAACAAGAATTGATTAAAATAACACCAGCAATATCCCTTATTGCCGCTCAAACAGCTATGACTGCACTTTTATATGATAAATGGCTAAGCACCGTTGGCCATTAATAAATCATTTCGCCTGACCAGGGCCACAGAAGAAAAACACAGTAATTAAATTAAAATCAGTTAGTTAACCAAACTCCATCTGGCGCATTGATGTGATCGCCATCACCAAATCTGCATATTCATCGTTTTTAGCTAGATCCTGGCCACTGCTTAAAATATATTGCTCACCTTCTATACACAGGCAGCGTTTTATCCGGCAAATCTGGCAAAAACCCAGATAACGCTGGTGGTAATAAAAAAACACAATAAAGCATAATGCTTCATGATAAAGAACATTTTATAAATAAAATATTAACAAACTAGTCTTTATCCGCATATATATCGCATTTGGGAGCATGATCACGGTTGTTTATGCTGTAAATCGTTATCTTTCTGCCATCAAAAACGGAAGACAAGAATCTTCTGAGCCAATACCCTATTTCCGCCCAACCTGGAGCGGCATGATTTTTAGTGTTAGTTGATCGCCACGATAATTAGCACAGTAAATAACCAGGGGGAAGTTCCTTTATCCCCGCAGGAAGCACCTGATTTAGCCGAATGCCGATCACTGGTTTACGGCATTCGGTTGTAACGTAAATTTTTGACTTTGCTTTTAAATTAACGTGTTCACTTCGGAGATATTTATGGACACTACACAGACCGGCACGATCGTCTCGGCAGCATCGGGTTCCAGCAGTACCTGGCGTAAAAGCGATACCATGTGGATGTTGGGCCTGTACGGCACCGCCATCGGCGCGGGCGTACTGTTCCTGCCCATCAACGCCGGGATCGGCGGCCTGATCCCACTGATTATTATGGCCATCATCGCATTCCCGATGACGTTCTTCGCCCACCGCGGCCTGTGCCGCTTTGTCCTGTCCGGTAAAAATCCGGGCGAAGATATCACCGAGGTGGTGGAAGAGCACTTCGGCATCAGCGCCGGCAAACTGATTACCCTGCTCTACTTCTTTGCCATCTACCCTATCCTGCTGGTTTACAGCGTCGCCATCACCAACACCGTCGACAGTTTCATCACCCACCAGCTGGGCATGACCTCACCGCCGCGCGCCATTTTGTCGCTGATCCTGATCGTCGGCCTGATGACCATCGTGCGCTTCGGTGAGCAGGCCATCGTCAAGACCATGAGCATTCTGGTGTTCCCGTTTGTCGCCGTGCTGATGCTGCTGGCGCTGTACCTGATCCCGAACTGGAGCGGCGCTATCTTCGAAAACGTCTCCCTGTCAGGCGCCGGCACCGGTATGGGCCACGGCCTGATGATGACGCTGTGGCTGGCGATCCCGGTGATGGTGTTCTCCTTTAACCACTCGCCGATCATTTCCGCCTTCGCCGTAGCAAAACGCGAAGAGTACGGCGCGGACGCCGAGAAAAAATGCTCACGCATTCTGGCTTACGCCCACATCATGATGGTGCTGACCGTGATGTTCTTCGTGTTCAGCTGCGTACTCAGCCTGTCGCCGGCCGATCTGGCGGAAGCCAAGGCGCAGAACATCTCCATTCTGTCGTACCTGGCCAACCACTTTAACAACCCGATGATTGAGTACATCGCGCCGGTTATCGCCTTTGTCGCCATCACCAAATCGTTCCTGGGCCACTACCTCGGCGCGCGTGAAGGTTTCAACGGCATCGTCAGCAAATCGCTGAAAACCCGCGGCAAAACCATCAGCAGCGGCAAACTGAACCGCCTTACCGCCATCTTTATGCTGGTCACCACCTGGATTGTCGCAACGCTGAACCCAAGCATTCTGGGCATGATCGAAACCCTGGGCGGCCCGATTATCGCCATGCTGCTGTTCCTGATGCCGATGTACGCCATCCGTAAAGTGCCGGCGATGCGTAAATACGCCGGCCATATCAGCAACGCCTTCGTGGTGCTGATGGGTCTGATCGCCATGTCGGCCATCCTGTACTCGCTGTTTAGCTAAACGCACTCCCGCCGGCGCGCCACGCGCCGGCCTGCCCCATCCCCCTATTCTGTATTTACCGCCTGACACCTGAAGAAGGAGGCGAGACTATGGTCAGCGTTTTCGATATTTTCAAAATCGGCATCGGCCCGTCCAGTTCCCACACCGTCGGCCCGATGAAAGCCGGCAAACAGTTTATCGACGAACTTATCGCCCATCAGCAGCTGATGGACGCCACCCGGCTGGTGGTGGATGTTTACGGTTCACTCTCCCTGACCGGGAAAGGCCACCATACCGACCTGGCGATCATTATGGGGCTGGCGGGCAATTTGCCCCATGACGTCGATATCGACGCCATCCCCGGTTTTATCCGTCAGGTGGAGCAAACCGGCCGCCTGCCGCTGGCTCACGGCTGCCACGAGGTGGACTTTCCGCTGGCGAGCAGCATGAACTTCCACCGTGATAACCTGCCGCTGCATGAAAACGGCATGCGCATCCGCGCCTTCGACGGCGAACGGCTGCTGCACAGCAAAACCTATTACTCGATCGGCGGCGGTTTTATCGTTGATGAGGCGCATTTCGGCCACGCCGCCGATGCGGCGCTGCCGCTGCCCTATCCGTTCCGCTCCGCGCAGGATCTGCAGCAGCACTGCAAAGACACCGGCCTGTCGCTGTCCGGTCTGGTGATGCAAAACGAGCTGGCGCTGCGCAGCAGAGAAGAGATTGAGTCGCACTTTACCGCCATCTGGCAGGTGATGCGCACCGGCATCGAACGCGGGATGAACACCGAAGGGCTGCTGCCCGGCCCGATGAAAATCCCGCGCCGCGCCGCCGCCCTGCGCCGCCTGCTGGTGACCGGCGATAAGAACAATACCGACCCGATGAACGTGGTGGACTGGCTCAATATGTTCGCCTTTGCGGTCAACGAAGAGAATGCCGCCGGCGGACGGGTGGTCACCGCCCCGACCAACGGCGCCTGCGGGATTATTCCGGCGGTGCTGGCCTATTACGACCAATTTATCCGGCCGGTTAACACCAATTCCTATAGCCGCTTCTTCCTCGCCGCCGGCGCCATCGGCGCGCTCTACAAAATGAACGCGTCGATTTCCGGCGCGGAGGTCGGCTGTCAGGGCGAGGTCGGCGTCGCCTGCTCGATGGCCGCCGCCGGGCTGGCGGAGCTGATGGGCGGCAGCCCGGCGCAGGTATGCATTGCGGCGGAGATCGCCATGGAGCACCACCTGGGGCTGACCTGCGATCCGCTGGCCGGCCAGGTGCAGGTGCCCTGTATCGAGCGCAACGCCATCTCCGCCGTCAAGGCGGTCAACGCCGCGCGGATGGCGCTGCGGCGCACCAGCGAGCCGCGGGTGTGTCTGGATAAGGTGATCGAAACCATGTACGAAACCGGCAAGGACATGAACGCCAAATACCGTGAAACCTCACAGGGCGGGCTGGCGATCAAGGTGGTGGCCTGTAATTAATGACAAAGGCCGCTTGCGCGGCCTGAGGTTGATGACAAAGTTGTCTGATGACCCGAGATACCCGGGCCTAGCGTAACGAGGGGCATTATGGGACGCATCCCTGCGTCCCACCCTACGGGCCAACCTGGCGGTTGTTCAAATTTGCTCCCGGCAAATTTGTCCGGCGGCTAATGCCGCTACGACCCCATCGCCACGCTCTCCCTAATAACAAGCTTTGTCAGCAGTCTGAAAGGGCGCATCAAGCGCCCTTTTTTTACCTCACCGGTCACGGTCAGCCGAAGATGCTGCCGAACCACTGGGTCAGTTTCATCATCACCATGTCCCAGATGCGGCTGAAGAAGTTGCCTTCCTTCACTTCCTCCATCACCACCAGCGGACGCTGGTCAACGGTTTTACCGTCCAGCTGGAAATCAATGGTGCCCACCACCTGGTTCTTCGCCAGCGGCGCTTCCAGCGTAGCGGAATTCAGCTTGTAGCTGGCCTTCAGGTTTTTCATCTGCCCTTTCGGGATGGTGATCGCCGCGTCTTTCGCCACGCCCAGCGGCACTTCGCTCTGCTCGCCGTACCAGACGCGCTGGGTAATAAACGGTTTGTCCGCCTTGATTGGCGTGACGGTTTCAAAGAAGCGGAAGCCCCAGGTCAGCAGCTTCTCGCTTTCGCTAAAGCGCACGCGATCGCTCGGCGCGCCCAGCACCACCGAAATCAGCCGCATCGGCCCTTCCGCCGCCGAGGCCACCAGATTATGGCCGGCGCCGCTGGTATAGCCGGTTTTGATGCCGTCCACCTTCAGGTTGGAGCTCCACAGCAGGCGGTTGCGGTTTACCTGGCGGATTTTATTGAAGGTGAACTCTTTCTCTTTATGCAGCGCATACTCATCCGGCACGTCGCGGATCAGCGCCTGGCTCAGCAGCGCCATATCGCGGGCGGTGCTGTACTGCCCTTCCGCATCCAGGCCATGCACCGTCAGGAAGTGGGTATTCTTCAGCCCCAGATGTTTGACGTAGTTGTTCATCAGCCCGACAAACGCATCCTGGCTGCCGGCCACGTAGTCCGCCAGCGCAATGCTGGCGTCGTTGCCCGACTGGATCACGATGCCTTTGTTCAGCTCCATCACCGGCACCTGATCGCCCGGTTTGATAAACATCAGGGAAGAGCCGCGCAGCGTCGGGTTACCGGTCGCCCAGGCATCTTTACCCACGGTGACCGAATCGGTCGGTTTGATCTTACCGGCTTTAATCGCCTGGCCGATAACGTAGCTGGACATGATTTTGGTCAGGCTGGCCGGATCAAGCCGGGTATCGGGGTTGCCTTCCGCCAGAATGCTGCCGCTGTTGTAATCCATCAGAATAAACGCCTTGGCGTCCACCTGCGGAGGCGCCGGCGGCGCGGCGGCCTGCACGGCCGGCGTTGCCAATAACAGAAAGCCGACGCTGAAGGTCAGCTTTTTCATGGAGGAAGCTAAGTGTGTTTTCATCATGTCGTCGCCAGAGTATCCATTCAATTTATTGAAATCGCGTTACCGTTCAAACTCGTTACGTCAGCCAAACCGGCGAGCAATCCCGGGCACCCACGCCCTGCCGCGTGCTCCCTGCCGGGAGTCGTATCCGGTCAGCGCTGTGTAAAGAGTTTATTAGATTCATCTTATTTTTGCAGGGATTCGCATGAAATTTCAGCATTTTTACATAACTGTACGCTTTCGCGGGTAAATTGTCGAAAATGCCCGCCTGACGCGTTTTTTTAACCCACCGACGGCTGCACGTCCACACGCCTACACCGCTTTACGCCTGCACGTCCAAAAACGAATTAATATATTCTGAAATGGCATATATAGCAGTTATTTGTTCTTTTAATTAAGCAAACTCTCAGAGCTATCATCCAGATAATGGCGAACAACCGCATTATTCTGGAGGAATATCATGGCCATCGCACAATCGGCGCTCGCGACCATCGGCAACACGCCAATGCTGGAGCTGACCCACTTTGATACCGGCCCCTGCCGGCTGTTTATCAAACTGGAGAACCAAAACCCCGGCGGCTCCATCAAAGATCGCGTCGCGCTGTCGATGATCGAGCAGGCCGAACGCGACGGAAAGCTGCAGCCCGGCGGCACCATCATTGAAGCCACCGCCGGCAATACCGGACTGGGGCTGGCGCTGGTCGCCGCGCTGAAGGGTTACCGCCTGACGCTGGTGGTGCCGGATAAAATGAGCCGCGAAAAAATCTTCCACCTGCGCGCGCTGGGGGCTAACGTGGTGCTGACCCGTTCCGACGTCGGCAAAGGGCACCCGGCCTATTATCAGGATTACGCCCAGCGACTGGCGGACGACACGCCGGGCGCCTTCTATATTGACCAGTTCAACAACCCGGCCAACCCGGCGGCGCATACCGCCACCACCGCGCCGGAGCTGTGGCGGCAGATGGATCACGACGTCGACGCCATTGTGGTCGGCGTCGGCTCCAGCGGCACCCTGAGCGGGCTGAGCCGTTACTTTGCCGAGGTGTCTCCCGCGACCCGCTTCGTGCTGGCGGACCCGGCCGGCTCCATTCTGGCGGACTACCTCGACGACGGGAAGATAACCGCCGCCGGCAGTTGGTTGGTGGAGGGCATTGGCGAAGACTTTGTGCCGCCACTCAGCGACTTTCGTCAGGTGGCGGCCGCCTACCGTATCGACGACCGGGAAGCCTTCACCACCGCGCGCCAGCTGCTGCAGAGCGAGGGCATCCTGGCCGGCTCGTCCACCGGCACCTTACTGGCCGCCGCGCTGCGCTACTGCCGGGCGCAGACCGAGCCGCAGCGGGTGGTGACATTCGTCTGCGACAGCGGCAATAAGTACCTGTCCAAAATGTTTAACGACCGCTGGATGCAGGAGCAAGGGCTGCTGGCGACCACCCGGTTCGGCGATCTGCGCGATTTGATCGCCTACCGTCACGATGAAAACGCCGCGGTAACCGCCGCGCCGGACGATACGCTGGCGGTGGTGCACGCCCGCATGCGTTTGTACGACATCTCACAGCTGCCGGTGCTGGACAACGACCGGCTGGTCGGCCTGATCGACGAATGGGATCTGCTGCATACCCTGCAGGCCGACGCCGGCAACTTTCGCCTGCCGGCCGAACAGGCTATGACCCGCCGGGTGCAGACGCTGCAAAAAGACGCCGACCCGCAGGCGCTGCTGGCGACCTTCGACCACGGCCACGTGGCGGTCATTCTCGACGGCGAGCACTTCCTCGGCCTGATTACCCGCACCGACGTTCTGAACGCCTGGCGCCAAAAACTCCGCTAATCAAGGACTCTGTTATGACCAAGTTTGCCACCCAAACCGTACATGCCGGCTATACGCCGGACGCCACCGGCGCCGTGATGCCGGCCATTTACGCCACCTCGACCTATGCCCAGCCGGCGCCGGGCGAGCATACCGGCTATGAATATTCACGCAGCGGCAACCCGACCCGCAGCGCGCTGGAAAACGCCATTGCCGAACTGGAAAACGGCAGCCGCGGCTACGCCTTCGCCTCCGGGCTGGCCGCCTGCTCCACGGTGCTGGAGCTGCTGGATCAGGGCAGCCATTTGGTGGCGGTCGACGACCTGTACGGCGGCACCTACCGCCTGCTGGAAAAAGTGCGCAGCCGCACGGCCGGGCTGCGCGTCACCTATGTCGCGCCGGGCGATACGGCGGCGCTGGAGCAGGCGATCGAAGCCGACACCAAAATGATCTGGGTGGAAACCCCGACCAATCCACTGCTGAAGCTGGCCGATCTGGCGGCCATCGCCGCCATCGCCAAGCGGCACAACCTGATCAGCGTGGCGGACAACACCTTCGCCTCGCCGTATCTGCAGCGCCCGCTGGAACTGGGGTTCGACGTGGTGGTGCACTCCGCCACCAAATACCTGAACGGCCACTCCGACGTGGTGGCCGGCCTGGCGGTGGTCGGCGATAATCCGCCGCTGGCGGAGCAGCTTGGCTTTCTGCAGAACGCGGTGGGCGGCATTCTCGACCCGTTCAGCAGCTTCCTCACCCTGCGCGGCATCCGCACCCTGGCGCTGCGGATGGATCGCCACAGCGCCAGCGCGCTGCGCATCGCCCAGTGGCTGGAACAGCAGCCGCAGGTGGAAAACGTCTACTACCCGGGATTAACCAGCCACCCGCAGCACGCGCTGGCCGGCCGGCAGATGCAGCAGTTCGGCGGCATGATTTCGCTGCGGCTGCGCGGCGATGACGACTACGCGCGCCGGGTCATCGGCAGGCTGGCCCTGTTTACGCTGGCGGAGAGCCTGGGCGGGGTGGAAAGCCTGATCGGCCAGCCCGCCAGCATGACGCACGCCTCCATTCCGCTGGAACAGCGGCTGAAAACCGGCATCACGCCGCAGCTGCTGCGCCTGTCGGTCGGCATTGAAGACGCCGACGATCTGATTGCCGATCTGCAGCAGGCGCTGGCGGAATAAACCTGCCCCCTTTCCCTCTCTCCCCGGCCGCCCGGCCGGGGATACCGGCCGTCATACCAGCGTCATCAATATTCCTTAAGCTCGGCGCAATTTTATCACCCGCGGCGAATCCGCTATCCTGAAGCGCAACCGTACCCGACCGGAGAAAATACCATGGACTTAGCCCTGTTCGACCTGGATGAAACCCTGATTAATGAAGACAGCGCCAGCCTGTGGATCCGCTGGCTGGTTTCCCAGGGGTTTGCGCCGGCGGAGCTGGCGACCGAGGAGCAGCAGCTGATGCAGCACTATTATCAGGGCCGACTGTCGATGGAGCAGTATATGCAGGCCACGCTGTCGCCGCTGGCCGGGCGCAGCGTCCAGACCGTCGCCGGCTGGGTGGCGCGCTATATCCGCCGCGATATTCTGCCGCGCGTCTACCCCGCGGCGCAGCAGCGCCTGCAGTGGCATCGCAGCCGCGGCGACCATATTCTGGTCATCTCCGCCACCGGCGAGCATTTGGTGGCGCCGATCGCCGAGCAGCTCGGCGCCGACGGCGCGCTGGCGATCGGCGTTGAGGTGGACGACGGCCGCTTTACCGGCCGCACCTATGGCACCATGACCTATCAGCAGGGTAAGGTCACCCGGCTGGAGGCGTGGCTGGCGCAGCATCCCGAGCGACGTTTCGGCCAGCTGTACGCCTACAGCGACTCGCTGAACGACCGGCCGATGCTGGAGTATGCCGACCATGCGGCGGTGATAAATCCTGACGCCGAACTTCAGGCGCTGGCGCAGCAAAACGGCTGGGAGGTGTGCAGCTGGACGCGCTAACGCAAACTCCGGGTGACAAACGGCGGATTGTGGCGTAGGAATAAAGCACTCAATGACACCGTCTATCTGGAGGCATGCCATGCTGACTATCTGGGGCAGAGAGAATTCCAACAACGTGCGCAAAGTGCGCTGGTGCGCCGCCGAGCTGGGGCTGAGCTACCAGCACATCAACGCCGGCGGCGCCTACGGCAAGGTGGATGAACAGCAGTACCGCGCGCTTAACCCGAACGGCCTGGTGCCGCTGCTGCAGGACGATGACTTTGTGCTGTGGGAGTCCAACACCATCGTGCGCTATCTGGCGGCCAAATACGGCGACGCGCCGTTTTACCCGCAGGATCTGCAGCAGCGCGCGGCGGCGGAAAAATGGATGGACTGGAATACCGCCAGCGTGACCGAACCGTTCCGCACCGTGTTCTGGGGACTGGTGCGCACCCTGCCAGAGCAGCGCGATATGCTGAAGATTGAAGCGGCGATCGCCTCGCTGGAAAAGTGCTTTGATATCGTCGAGCAGGAGCTGGGGCGGCAGCCTTATCTCTCCGGCGAGGCGTTCGGCATCGGCGATATTCCGCTCGGCAGCTTTATTTACGCCTGGTTCGAAATGCCGATCGAGCGGCAACAGCGCCCCAATATGGAACGCTGGTATCAGCAGCTCTGCGCCCGCCCGGCCTACCGCAGCGGCGTAATGACGCCGTTAACCTGATTGCCCTTCGCCCACGCGCAGCAGTTTGCCGTTGCTTTCATCGGTTAGCAGATACAGATAACCGTCCGGCCCGCTGCGCACCTCACGGATCCGCTCGCCACGATCCTCCAGCAGCCGCTCTTCCGCCACGATTTTATTGTCCACCAGCGTCAGCCGAATCAGCGCCTTCTGCGCCAGCGCGCCGATAAACAGCGAATGCTGCCAGCCGCTAAAGCGCGGGTTATCGTAAAACGCCATGCCGCTGATGCCCGGCGATACCTGCCAGTAGTGCGTCGGCGCCTGCGTCCCCGCGGCAAACTGCCCTTTGGCCTCCGGAATCGGCTGCCCGGAGTAGTTGATGCCGTAGGTAGCGATCGGCCAGCCGTAGTTTTTCCCCGGCTGCAGAATGTTGATCTCATCGCCGCCGCGCGGGCCATGCTCATGCTCCCACAGCTCGCCGCTCCACGGATTGAGCGCCAGCCCCTGCGGGTTACGGATGCCGTACGCCCAAATCTCCGCCCGTTTGCCCGACTGGCCGGCAAACGGATTGCCCGGCGCCGGCTTGCCCTCGGCGGTCAGGCGCACCACCTTGCCCTGCAGCTTGTCGAGGTCCTGCGCCGTCGGCCGCTGGTTGTTTTCCCCCAGGGCGACAAACAGCAGTCCCTGACGGTCAAACACCATCTTGCCGCCAAAGTGGTTGCCCACCGACAGCTTCGGCTGCTGGCGGAAGATAACGCGGAAATCCTCCAGCCGGCGTTTGTCCTCGCTCAGCCGGCCGTAGCCCACCGCGGTGCCGGCTTTTCCGCCGTCGCCGGCTTCGGCAAAGCTGAGGTACACCCGGCGACTGCTGGCGAAGTCCGGCGCCAATACCACGTCCAACAGCCCGCCCTGCCCCTGCGCATAGACCTGCGGCACGCCATCGATCGGCGCCGACAGACCTTGGTCCTGCTGCCACAGGCGTAAACGGCCGGGCCGCTCGGTAATTAACATGCCCTGCTGAGCGGGTAAAAACGCCAGCGACCAGGGATATTCCAGCCGCTCCTGCAGCTGGGTGACCTCGGGCGCAGCCTGTAGGCCGCCGCTCAGCAGCAGGCCGGTGAGTAATGTCGTTCGGGTCAGTCGAAGCATGTATCCTCCTTATTTATCAGCGCCTTTTCAGTGTAGCCCAGCCTCTCCGCGCTGCCGCCGGCCGGCCGTTTATCTTTGGCTTTATCTGTGGTTAAGTTAAGAAAAGCACAAGGAGCAAGTATGAATATCACCGTAACCGAAACCATGAATGATGAGACGTTGGACGCCGTGCGCCAGGGGCTGATGGCGCACAACCGGCCGTTTATCGACACCAGCCTGCGTCAGCCGCTCAGCGTCTACGCCAAAGATGACGACGGCCAGGTGGTCGCCGGCCTGACCGCCGTCACCTGGGGCAACTGGCTGAGTATCGACTGGCTGTGGGTAGCGGAAAGCCAGCGCGGCAGCGGCCTGGGGCGTCAGGTGATGCTGGCGGCGGAGCAGCAGGCGATGGCGCGCGGCTGTCGCTATGCCCGCGTGGACACCTTCAGTTTCCAGGCGCGGCCGTTTTATCAGAAGCTGGGCTATCAGGTGCAGATGACGCTGGAAAACTATCCGCTGGAGCACCAGTGTTATTTCCTGACCAAAACGCTGAAGAATTAACGGGTGGCAAATGGACAGCAAAACCATGGTGGTCAACAGCGTCGCCTATAAGGCGGGCAAGCGTTTGAACGACGTCACGATTGACGACATCAGCGAGGTGGTCAAACA
Organism: Serratia rubidaea; assembly: GCF_016026735.1. NCBI lineage: Bacteria > Pseudomonadati > Pseudomonadota > Gammaproteobacteria > Enterobacterales > Yersiniaceae > Serratia > Serratia rubidaea. Next base: position 3,140,290 of record NZ_CP065640.1, on the reverse strand, counting down.
GCCGGACACCTTTGTCTGGCTGGGGCTATGGCAGCCTGAAGACGCCTTTATGCGTAAAATTCAGCAGGAGTTCGGCCTGCACGATTTGGCGATTGAAGATGCGCTCTGCGCCCATCAGCGGCCGAAGATCGAAACCTACGGCGATTCGCTGTTTATCGTGGTGAAAACAGCGCAGATGGCCGGCGCAGAAGACGAGGTGGAGTACGGCGAAACGCACTTTTTCGTCGGCAAAAACTTTCTGATCACCGTACGTCACGGCGCGTCGGTCAGCTACGCGCCGATCCGCGCCAAGGCGGAGGAAAACCCCAAACAGCTGTGCCACGGCCCCGGCTTTGCGCTGTACGCCGTGCTGGATTTTATCGTCGACAATTACCGGCTGATCGTCGCGCGCTTTGAAACGCTGATCGAACGGCTGGAGGCCAGCATGTTCAACGCTGAATTCGATCAGACCGCGATTGAAAATGTCTACGGCCTGCGGCGCCACCTGCTGGCGCTGCGCAACGCCGCCCAGCCGATGGATGAAATCTGCAGCCAGCTGATCCGGCTGCATGAAGAGGTGATTCCGAAGGAGCTGCGCGCCTATGTGCGCGACGTGCAGGACCATGCGCGTCAGGTGGTCAGCACCATCGACGATATGCGCGAAATGCTGACCAACGCCATGCACGTCAATCTGGCGCTGGTGACGGTGAAACAAAACGAAGTGGTGAAAAAGCTGGCCGGCTGGGGGGCGATTCTGGCCATCCCGACGGTGATTTTCAGCCTGTACGGCATGAACTTCGCCGATATGCCGGAGCTGAAATTCCCCTGGGCCTACCACGCGACGCTGGCGGTCACCGTCGGCGGCTGCGCGCTGATGTACCAAAAGCTCAAGCGCGCCGGCTGGCTGTAGCCGGCCCCGGGCCAACGCCCCGACAAGCCTCTCCCCCGTCGGGGCGCCGCCGCAAGTGCCGGCAAGATCGCGCCGGCGACTTCCGCCTGCCCCCTTCCCGCTGACCTGACCCGAATCATGGCCGAATTCGATGTAAGAAATTTCTGCCGCATCACAGAAAAAACCAGATATTGAAACGTTTTTGTGACAAGTCGCTCAAGATGATTACATTTCCGAGCAATCCAAGGCGTTCGTCGTGATAATAATTTTACTGTGTACATTTAAGTTTTACACAGTAAAACAAAAGATTTGTCTTCGTTCGCGGGCTAGCGCCTGACAATTTTGTGAGGAATAGAATGTCTGAGAATATGCACAACGCGGATGCGATACCCGATCTCGAGCAACAGACCGTTAAGCGCGTGATCTGGCGGATCCTGCCGTTTCTGATCGTCTGCTATCTCATCGCCATTATCGATCGCGGTAATATTGGCATGGCCTCCCTGCAGATGAACGAAGAGCTTGGGCTGTCGAAGGCCGTATTCGGCCTGGCGAGCAGCCTGTTCTTCGTCGGCTATTTTATTTTTGAAGTGCCCAGCAACCTGGCGATGCAAAAGATCGGCGCGAAAATATGGATCTCGCGCATTATGGTGAGCTGGGGCATCATTTCCGTGTGCACCGCTTTCGTCTCCAGCGCGGAAATGCTCTATGTGCTGCGCTTCCTGCTGGGGGCGGCCGAGGCGGGCTTTTTCCCCGGCGTAATCCTGTATCTCACCTACTGGATCCCGGGTAAATATCGCGCCCGCGTGATTGCAACCTTTATGGTGGCGATTCCGGCGGCCAACTTTATCGGCTCGCCGATTTCCGGCGCCATTCTGTCGCTGGATGGCTGGCTGGGGCTGCGCGGATGGCACTGGCTATTTATTCTGGAAGGCTTCCCGGCGATCTTCCTCGGCATCGCCGCCTTTTTCTTCCTCAGCAACCGCCCGGAAAACGCCGACTGGCTGACCAAAGCGCAGCGGGAGTGGCTGCAGGCCAAACTGGCGGAAGAAAATGCCCAGCGTAAAGTCATCGGCCATATCTCGCTCTGGCAGCTGCTGCGCCATAAACACATCTGGCTGATGGCGCTGATCTATGCCGGCGCTTCCGCCGCCGGCTCCACGCTCAGCGTCTGGTCGCCGCAGCTGCTGAAGTCTTACGGCCTGGATAACTTCAGCACCGGGCTGGTCAACGCCATTCCTTACGGCCTGGCTTCCGTGCTGATGATCGTCTGGGGCAGAAGCTCCGATCGCAGCGGCGAACGCCGTTGGCATACCGCGCTGACGCTGTTCCTGATCGCCGGCGGCTTACTGTCCGCCTTCCTGCTGAACTCCCTGACGGGCAGCGTGATCGTACTGTCGATGGTGCTGATCGGCGCCTACTCCATGAAAGGCCCGTTCTGGGCGCTGGCGTCCGGCTGGCTCTCTTCCGGCACTGCCGCGGCCGGTCTGGCGGCGATCGGCGCCATGGCCAACCTGATCGGCGGCGGGTTAATGGTGAACGTTTACGGCATCATCAACGATCAGACCGGCAGCCATACCCTGGCCATGCTGCCTCTGGCGCTGCTCTGTGGCGTAGGGGGCGTGGCCGTACTGATAATGGGGCGCAAACAGACGCTGCAGGTCAAGCTGGATAACCCGGTCAGCCCCGTCAATAAATAAGCCAGCCAATCTTCCCCACAAAGCATGCCCAACGGCATGCTTTATTTTTTTATCCGCCGGTAACGACAGGAGTAACATCCATGCCCTTTTCACGCCGCGATTTTCTACAGGCCGGCTGCGCGCTCGGCGCCTATCATGCGTTCTCTGCCTTTGCGCAGACGCCGTTCAGCACCGGCGACGAACAGCCCACGCTCACCATCCCGCCGGGCAGCGTGGACTGCCATATGCACCTCTACGATGACCGTTACCCGGCCGTCGCCGGCGCCCGCCTGCGGCCGCCCAATGCGTCGCTCGCGGATTATCAGCGCCTGCAAACCCGGTTGGGCATGCAACGGATGGTGATCGTTACGCCATCCACTTACGGCACCGACAACCGGCTGCTGCTTGCCGGCCTGCAGCAAAGCGCCGGCAACGCCCGCAGCGTGGCGGTGATCGATACCACGATCGACGACGCAAGGCTTGAACAGATGGACCGGGCCGGCGTGCGCGGCATTCGTTTTAACTTAAGGACCGGAGGTACGCCGCTCGCCGCGCTGGAAACGCTGGCGGCGCGCATTGCGCCGCTCGGCTGGCATATTCAGCTGGTGGCGACCGGCGAGGCGTTTATCGCGTTGGAGCAGCGTCTTGCCGCGCTGCCCGTGCCTCTGGTGATCGACCATATGGGGCATATTCCACAGCCGGCAGGGGTTAATTCAGCGGCATTCCACACGCTTCTGCGCCTGATCGCGCGCGGCAATAGCTGGATAAAGCTGTCGGGGCCTTACATCACATCCCGGGTCGGCCCGCCCTCTTATCACGACGTCGGCCTGGTGGCCGCCGCGCTGGTGCAGGCCAATCCACAGCGCGTATTGTGGGGCAGCGACTGGCCGCATCCGACGGTGAAGCAACACAAGCCCGACGACGCCGCCATCCTCAACCTATTAGCCCGCTGGGCGCCGTCCTCTGCCGAGCAGGAGCGCATTCTGCGGATCAACCCCGGGCAGCTCTACGGCTTTGACGACGGCGAGCAGAGCTGACGCTCAACAACAAGGCCTGGTGAACGCTCCACCAGGCCATTAGCTGCCGCTCGGCAAACGGAATAGATATCAAGCTTACTTTTGCTGCCGATAGGGATCCTTGATCAGCGAGACGCCAACGGCGCCGATAAATAAAAACAGCGCGACCACTAACAGCGGCCACATAAACCCATCGGTCGACTGGCGTATATAACCCATTAACGAAGGCCCGACAAACCCGCCGAGATTGCCGATGGAGACGATCATCGCCAGCCCGCCGGCGGCGGCATTGCCGGTGAGAAAACCCGACGGCAGCGCCCAGAAAGAGGCCTGAAATGACAGAATGCCGCTGACCGTAACGCAAAGCGCCATAATCTTATACAGCGGATCGTCCAGCACGGCGCTGGCAACCAACGCCGCGGCGGCGATCAGCAGCGCAGCGGCAATCCAGCCTATGCGGTGCGACCTATTCGCCCTGCGCGCCCAAAACAGCATGCAAAAAGCGCCGCACACATAAGGTATTGCGGTAAGGTATCCCGTCGCGCCGTGGCTGACGCCCAGCTGTTTGATGATCTGCGGCATCCATAGCCCGACGCCAATAGAGCCGACAATGCCGCAGAAGTTGATCATCGCCAGCAGGTAAAGCAGCGGATTGCGCACGGCATCGCGCAGGCTGGAACCATGGGCCGCAGAGATCTGCCGGCGTTCCGCGTCGAGACGCCGGTTGAGCAGGCTCTTTTCCCTGGCGTTCAGCCACGCCGCCTTTTCTGGCTTATCCTGCAGGTAAAACAGGCACATGATGCCCAGAATCACCGCGGGCAGCCCCTCAATCAGCAGCAGCCATTGCCAGTTGCGGATATGCTCATGGCCGGTGAGCTGCATCAGCGCGCCGGAGACCGGGGCGCCGATAATATTGGCGACGGGGATCCCCACCAGAAATGAGGCGGTAATCCTGGCGCGCCAGTTACCCGGAAACCAATAGGTAAAAAACAGGTAAATGCCGGGGGTAAACCCGGCCTCGGCCACTCCCAGACAAAAACGCGCCAGCGTAAAACTGACGGGGCCGGTCACGAAGGCGGTCAGCATGGAGATCACCCCCCAGGAAATCATGATGCGGGCTATCCATATGCGCGCGCCGACCTTTTGCATAATCAGATTGCTGGGAACTTCAAATAAAAAATAACCGATAAAGAACATGCCGGCGCCAAACCCGAACTGTTCCGCGGTGATCCCCAGATCCGCATTCATGCCCAGCGCGGCAAAGCTGACGTTGGTGCGATCCAGATAGCTGACCACGTAGCAAAGAAAGATAAAGGGCAAAATGCGCCAGAACGCTTTCCTGGCGACGGTTTCACTCTGCGCAAAATCACGGTTACTCATAGCCTCATGCGGCTCAGGGACGGCGTCCGGCGTTGCCGCCGGAGCCGAAGGTAGCGAGTGCAAAGTCATGACGATCTCCGTTGCGTTTGGTTAACGCAGGCTCGTGTTCAGAGAAAAGCGGTCGACAGCGACGGCAGTTGGCGGCCCGGGGTGCGCATCGGACAGGTCAAAATGGCGCCGCTGACGGACTCGGTGACAAACAGCTGCCTGAAGCCTTCTCCGCCAAAACACAAATTGGTGGTTGAACGCCCGGCCGGGCTGAGCAAAATTTCTATCGGTTCAGCAAGCTCATTAAGCAGCCAGACGCGGCCCAGCCCCGGGTTGGCGATCAGCAGCTCGCCGTGCTGATTGACCGTCAATCCGTCCGGCCCGCTGGGGCCGAAAGAGGTGAAAAACTGCCCGACTTTACTCACCGAACCATCAGGCTGCAGCGGCACCCGCCAGACGCAGTTGCCGCGCGTCATCGCCACGTACAGCACCTTTTCGTCCGGCGAGAGCACCAGCCCGTTTGGACTGGGGCAGTTATCCAGCAGCAGATCCAGACGACCGTCCTGGCCCAGCCGGTACACCCGGCCGGTGGGATCGTGCAGGCCGGTTTGACCCTGATCGGTAAAATAGAGGTTGCCCTGAGAGTCCGGCGTCAGGTCGTTCACACCGCGGAAGCTTTCGCTGTTGCGCCTCGACAGCCAGGGGGCGATACGCCTTTCCTGCAGCGACAGCTTCATCAGCCCGTGCCGATAATCGGTAATAATCAGCGTGTCGGGATCGGTCAGCTTCATGCCGTTGGGTTCCCCGTCGTACTGCACCAGCAGCTCCCAGTCGCCCGACATATCAACCCGGAAAATCCGGCCGTAAGGGATATCGCTCACCAACAGGTAGCCGTCAGGGTGCCAGACCGGCCCCTCAAGGAAGGAGTCCGTCAGCTGCCCGCCGCGATTGGCGGCGGCCCAGGCATTGTGCGCGTCAGGGCGGCGGAAATGGTCGGGCAAACGGGAAAATAGCGCCATCTGCCGCGTCTCCGGCGAAGTCAGCCACGTCATGATACGACGTCCTGTTTCTCCACCACTTTCAGCACATTTTCCGCGGCGGTCACCCCCATTTTGATATAGGAATGATCGCTGACGCCGCCGATATGCGGGGAAATAATCACGTTGTCGATGTGCTGCCAGGGGTGCGGCGCGCTCAGCGGCTCCACGGTAAAACTGTCCAGCCCGGCCCAGCGGAGGGTGCCGTTATCCAGCGCCCGCAGCAGCGCGTCATCATCAATCAGGCCGCCGCGGGCGGTGTTCACCAGAATCGCCCCCTTTTTAAAACAGGACAGGGCCTCGTCGTTAATCATTCTGGCGTTCTGCTCGGTCAGCGGACAGTGCAGAGAAACCACGTCAGAACGCGCATACAGCTGCTGCACATCATCAACGGGCTGACAGCCGGCAGGAAAAGCGCCGGCATAGGGATCGTAAGCCAGTACGCGCATGCCAAACGCCTGGCCGACATCGGCAACGCGACGGCCGATGGCGCCCAGCCCCACCAGGCCCAGCGTACGGCCTTCCAGCTCCAGCGATTTGTGCCGGGCTTTATCCCAGTGCCCCTGACGCAGGCGACTATCCAGCGGCAGCACCGATTTGGCGCAGGCGAGAATCATCGCCCAGGTGTGCTCGGCCACCGCGGCGGCATTGGCGCCCGGCGCGGACTTCACCTCAATCTGCCGCGCGGCGGCGGCCGCTTGATCGATAATGTCGATCCCGCTGCCGTGCTTGGAAATCACTTTCAGCCCCGGCGCGGCATCCATAATGCGCGCGTTGATGCGGCCATAGCGCACAATGATGCCAACCGGATTATGACGCTGACACAGCGCCACCAGATCCTCTTCCGACGGCTTCCCACCGGCAAATACCACCTGATAATCGTCCAGCAGCGCCATCGCCTCGGCGGCCAGATCGGCGCCGGTCACTAAAATCACCGCGTTATTGCTCATTGCAGCGCCTCCCCGTCCGTCAGCATGCCAGCAGAACGCAGCGCGCCGTCAAGCCAGGCCGGGCGTAAATCCCCGCCGTGAATCGCCGCGATACGGCGGGTTTCCGTCGCCAGCTTTTTCGCCGCCAGCGCCAGGATCAACGTAACCTCGGCGCGCGGAATAACCACCACGCCGTCGGCATCGCCGACCACCAAATCGCCGGGCGCAACGGCGGCGCCCGCCACGGAAACCGGGTAATTGACGCGTCCCGGAATGGACTTGGTCGGTCCGCAAGGGTTCAGCCCGGATGAAAACACCGGGTAGCCTTTGGCGATCAGGGCATCGGCGTCGCGTACCGCGCCATCAATGATGATGCCGGCAATGCCGGCGGCCTCTGCCTGGGTTGACATGATCTCCCCCAGCAGCGCGCAGCTGAGATCGCCCTTGCCGTCTACTACGATCACATCGCCGGGCTGGGCGACCGCCAGTGCGGCATGGATCGCCAGGTTATCGCCGGGCCGCACTTCCACCGTAATCGCCGGGCCGGCGACTTTCATGCCTGCCGCCAGCGGTTTGACCCGGCCATGCAGCGTCCCCCGGCGTCCTGCGACATCGGCAAGAATTGCCGCCTGAAATTCTGCCGCCTGTCTGACATAATCGGCGCAGACACGGTCAAAATGACGGTTAATCATCGGTTGTTCAGAAGCAGACATAGGACCTCTCATTGCGTGATTTGTTTTACACAGTAAAACTACGTTGTACAGAACAAAACAACTATATCGATGAAACGCTGAATCACGCCAGTGTTACGGGGCTGTTTATGATGTAAACACGATGTTACTCACAGTTTTCAGGTACACTCAGTGCCGACAGAAACTCAGGAGAAGAAAGAAATGGGAAATGAAGGCGTTCATGCGGTGGAGAAAGCGCTGGCCTTACTGGATTGCTTCAAACCAGGGGAAGAGAACCTGTCACTCACCGAGTTATCGCAACTTTCCGGCTACCATAAAACCACGGTGTACCGGCTGATGAACTCTTTGGAGCGCATGGGCTATATCGTGCGACGGGAAAGCGGCATCTATACGCTTGGCCCCAGACTGCTGTATCTGGGCAAACTTTATGAGCAGTCGTTCCATCTGGCCAGCATTGTCCAGCCGGAGCTGCAGGCGCTGGCGTCCGCCACCAATGAAAGCGCCAGCTGGTATGTACTGGACGAAGGCAAGCGCCTTTGCCTGTTCCGCGCCGAAGCTTCTGACGGATTGCGCCATTCCCGCCTGCCCGGCTCCATCTTTCCCCTTGATGACTCCGCCATCAGCCAGGTGCTGCGCTACTGGGGAATGAATGAGCCGCTGTTTGACGCCCCGCCGACGGTGCCGCTCTATACCTCCGGCGCCAGGGACCCGCACATTTCCGCCTTTGCGGTTCCGGTGTTCGCCGAGGGAGAAAAGCTGGCTGCGGCATTAGCCCTGACCGGGCCATCCTCCAGGCTGACGCTGGATAAAAAAGAGAGCGGTCTTGGCGAACTGATGCGCGATACGGCAGCCAGATTGTCCGCCAGGCTCGGCGCCCGCAAGCCGTTCTGCGACCCGATCTACGGCCGCGGTTAGCGACGCCGGCAGCCGTCAGCGGAGATGGCTGTCCCGCTGCGGCCATTGTATAATCCCCCTATTCCGAGCAATGGTATAGTGTGGAAGACATGGCTAAAATTGGATTTTTATCATTAGGTTGCCCTAAAAACCTGGTGGATTCGGAACGGATCCTCACTGAACTGCGTAACGAAGGCTATCAGGTGGTGCCGCGTTACGATGACGCCGAGCTGGTGATCGTCAATACCTGCGGCTTTATCGACAGCGCGGTGCAAGAGTCACTGGAGGCGATCGGCGAAGCGCTGCATGAGAACGGCAAGGTGATCGTCACCGGCTGCCTCGGCGCCAAAGAAGACCAAATCCGCGAAGTGCACCCCAAGGTGCTGGAAATTACCGGGCCGCACAGCTACGAGCAGGTTTTGTCGCACGTTCATCACTATGTGCCGAAGCCGCCGCATAACCCGTTCACCAGCCTGATACCGGCGCAGGGCGTCAAACTGACGCCGAAACACTACGCCTACCTGAAAATCTCCGAAGGCTGCAACCACCGCTGCACCTTCTGCATCATTCCGTCGATGCGCGGCGACCTCGACAGCCGCCCTATCGGCTCGGTGCTGGATGAAGCCAAACGTCTGGTAGACGCCGGCGTCAAAGAGCTGCTGGTGATCTCCCAGGACACCTCCGCCTACGGCGCAGACGTGAAACAGCGCACCGGCTTCTGGAACGGCCAGCCGGTGAAAACCAGCATGGTCAGCCTGTGCGAACAGCTGGCCGGCCTCGGCGTCTGGGTGCGTCTGCACTATGTCTACCCGTACCCGCACGTGGATGAGGTGATCCCGCTGATGGCCGCCGGCAAGATTTTGCCGTATCTGGATATTCCCCTGCAGCACGCCAGTCCGAAGATCCTCAAACTGATGAAGCGCCCGGGCGCGGTCGAACGCACGCTGGAGCGCATCAAACGCTGGCGAGAGATCTGCCCGGAACTGACGCTGCGCTCGACCTTTATCGTCGGCTTCCCGGGGGAAACCGAGGAGGATTTCCAGCTGCTGCTCGACTTCCTGCAGCTGGCCCAGTTGGACCGCGTCGGCTGCTTTAAATACAGCCCGGTGGAAGGCGCCGCGGCCAACGAACTGGCGGACCCGGTGCCGGAAGAGGTCAAAGAGGCGCGCTACCACCGCTTTATGCAGCTGCAGCAGCAGATCTCGGCACAGCGCCTGCAGGAAAAAGTGGGCCGTGAACTGCTGGTGCTGATCGACGACGTCGACGCGGAAGGCGCGACCGGCCGCAGTATGGCCGACGCGCCGGAGATCGACGGCGCGGTGTACCTGAACGGCGACACCGGCGTCAACGTGGGGGATATCGTGAAAGTGAGAATCGACCACGCCGATGAATATGACCTGTGGGGCAGCCGCGTCTGAGTGTGACCATACGGCGCGACGAACCCCGCGCCGTATCGCCGTTTACTTGGACCAGAGCGCCTGCGGCGCTGCCGTCTGCGGCCGCGTCGCCAGGCTGCCGATCACAAACGCCAGCGCGCCGGCGATCAGACCGCCGTAAATCGGGCTGTTCGCCTGGATCCCCTGATAACACATAAAGCCGATCGCCGTCAGGCTGCCCGCCAGCATGCTGGCTATCGCGCCGGTGCTGGTGGCCCGCGGCCAGAACACCGCGCCCACCAGCGGCACCAGCATACCGCCCACCAGCAGGTTATAGGCCAGCGTCAGCGCCGCCAGCACGTCGTGTACCAGTAGCGCCAGCCCCAGCATCAGTACGCCCATCAGCAGCGTGATCCAGCGTCCGCTGCGCAAGCCGGATGCCGGCCGCCGCCGAATCACCGGCAAAACGTCCTCCAGCGTAATGGTGGCGGACGCCAACAGGCAGGCGCTGGCGGTGGACATCAGCGCCGCCAGCGCGGCGGCGGCCACCAGCCCGCTGACTCCGGCCGGCAGCACCGCCTGCGTGATGGCGGCAAACGCGCCGTCGGCGTTCGTCAGCGACGGCAGCACGATTTTTCCCGCCATGCCGATCAGCGCGCCGCACACGCCGTACAGCACGCAGTAAATCCCCGCCCCCAGGCCGGCGTAACGCGCCACCGTCGGGCTGCGGGCGGTAAACACCCGCTGCCAGATATCCTGCCCGATTAAGATGCCGAAGAAATAGATCATAAAGAACAGAATGATGGTATCGCCGCCGATCGACGACAGCTGGTAATAGCTGTCCGGCAGGCGCTGGCTGAATGCCTGCCAGCCGCCGGCTTTGCCGATGCTCATCGGCAGCAGCACCAGCATCATGCCGACGGTCATAATGATAAACTGGATAATATCGGTCAGCGTCAGCGACCACATGCCGCCCAGCGTGGAATACAGCACCACCACGCCGCCGCCCAGCAGAATCGCCGTCACCAGCGATAGGCCGAACATCACCTGCATCACGCTGCCGATGGCGATCGCCGAGGTGACCGCCACCATCAGATCGTAGGCCAGCATAATCACCGCGCTGGTCACCCGCGCCGCCGGGTGATAACGCCGAGCGAACACCTGACTGACGGTATACACTTTCAGCTGCAGCAACGGTTTGGCCAACAGAGTGCTCAGCACTACAATGCCCGCCCCCAGTGACGCGCAGAGCCAGACGCCGGAAATGCCGTAGCTGTACCCCAGCTTGACGCTGCCGATGGTGGACGCGCCGCCCAGCACTACCGCGGACAGAGTGCCGAGATACAGCCCCGGCCCCAGATTACGTCCAGCCACCAGATAATCCTCTTTGGTGGCGGCTTTGCGGATGCCCAGCCAGCCCACCGCGCCGATAACCAGAAAATAGATGGCGATGGTCAACAGATCGAGATTCATAGACCCCTCGTCTTATCAGAATGGATATGAGTTTCCGGTAGCCGACTCACTGCCCCGGCAGCACGCACAGCATCTCGTACAGCAAGTTCGCCGCCAGCAGCGCGGTATTGCCGGAACCGTCATACGGCGGAGAGACCTCCACCAGATCGCCGCCCACCAGCGATAGTCCGCGGCAGCCGCGCACAATTTCCAGCCCCTGCCACACCGACAGCCCGCCCACCTCCGGCGTACCGGTGCCCGGCGCAAACGCCGGATCCAGCCCGTCGATATCAAAGCTGAGATACACCGCGCCGTCGCCCATCTGCTCACGCACTTCCGCCATCAACGCCTCCAGCGAACGGTGCCAGCACTGCTGCGCCGGCACCACGCGGAACCCCTGTCGGCGCGACCAGTCGAAGTCGTCGGCCGCGTAGCCGCTGCCGCGCAGGCCAATCTGCACCACCCGGCGCGCGTCCAGCAGCCCCTCTTCGTGGGCGCGGCGAAACGTCGTGCCGTGCGCCAGCTGTTCGCCAAACATACTGTCATTGGTATCGGCATGCGCATCCACATGAATCAGCCCCACCGGCCCGTGCCGACGCGCCATCGCGCGCAGGATCGGCAGCGTCAGCGTATGGTCGCCGCCCAGCGTCAGCGGAACGCAGCCATGCTGCACGATGGCGTCATAGGCCTGTTCGATACGCCGCACGCTGTCCGCCAGGTTGTACGGATTGGTGGCCACATCGCCCAGATCGGCCACCTGCAGCCGCTCGAACGGCGCCGCGCCGGTGGCCATGTTATACGGGCGTATCATCACCGATTCCTGGCGGATCTGCCGCGGCCCGTAACGCGTGCCGCTGCGGTTCGAGGTGCCGATATCCAGCGGTACGCCGACAAACGCCGCATCCAGTCCCTGCGCGCTCTCGGCGGCCGGCAGGCGCATCATGGTCGGGGTGCCGGCAAAACGCGGCATCTCATTACCGCCCTGAGGTTGGTTGAACATAGTTTCTCCTCGCAATAGCGCTGTAATTGCAACATTTAAGTAACATTCACACGCTAACCGCCGCATCGATGGGTTACCATCCTCAGATGCCAATGTAAGCATTGATAAAACCGATGTTTTATAATGCGTTATTGCTTTTCATTTCCGTTGTGTGACATAAGAAGACGCAGGGGGCGGGGCTTTCAGCGCTGGTGAGGATGTTATTTGAGGGTTAAACCGGGGGGCGGGCGGAGGAGCAATGCTGACCAATCTTAGCGATATCGATCTCAAACTGTTGCGGGTATTTGTCGCAGTGGCGCAGGCGCAGGGGGTCAGCGCCGCCCAGGAGCCGCTGCAGATGAATCAGTCAACCATCAGCACCCACCTCTCCACGTTGGAAACCCGTCTGGGTTTTCGCCTGTGCCAGCGCGGCCGTTCGGGGTTTATGCTCACCCCCAAAGGAGAACGCATCCTGATCGCCTGCCGGACGCTGTTTAGCGCCGCGCGCGATTTTACCCGAGTCAGCCAGTCGCTGAACGGCCTGCTGACCGGCGATCTGCAGATCGGGCTGGTCGATAACCTGGCGTCGCTGCCCGGCAGCCCCTTCAGTCAGGCGCTCAAACAGTTCCTGCAGCGTCGGCAGGACGTACAGCTTCACTGCCGCATCTGCTCGCCGGGAGAAATTGAACAGGGATTATTGAACCGTCAGCTGGATCTGGGCATCGGCTATTTTGGCCAGCAGCTGGCGGCGTTGGCCTATCGCCCCTGGCTGGCGGAAACCCAGGCGGTTTACTGCAGCAGCGATCATCCGCTATTTACTCAGCCCAACCCCGGCCGGGAGCACATTGAGAATGCGCGCTGGATACAGCGCGGTTATCTGCTGGCGCAGCAGCTGTGTCCATTGGCGCCCACCGATCTCGGCGCCGTCGCCTTCCATATGGAGAGCGTGGTGCATCTGATCCTCAGCGGTGAATATATCGGTTATCTGCCCACGCACTACGCCGCGCGCTGGGTCGAACGGGGGGAGCTGCGGCAGCTTGGCGGCCCGCCGCTGAGCTATCAGGCGACGCTCAGCCTGGCGACCCGGCCGCAGCCGGCGGAGGATGCGTTGACGGCGCTGCTGGAAGACCTGCAGCGCCAAAGCGGCACGCTCAGCTGACCGGCATGCGCGCCGGATCCGGATGCTGATAGACAAACCCCAGCTCGCGGCAAATCCGGCTGCCGTCCACCAGTCGCGCCGGCTGTTCCGGCTCGGCCGCAAACTGCGGCGGCGTCAGCTGCAGCTGCGCCGCCAGCTGCGGGTAAAACTCGCGTTTCAGCGGGTGGTGCGGCGCGCACAGATTATAAACGTGTCCGCCTGTCGGCAGCGTCAGCAGCAGTTGAATCGCGGCGATCGCGTCATCCTGATGCAGCAGATTGACGCCCTGCCCGCCGCCTTTGACCGCCACCTTACCGGCCAGAAAACGCCCCGGATGACGCTCGGCGCCCACCAGCCCGGCCAGGCGTAAAATATCCACCGAGGTATTGGGCAGCTCATGCAGCCAGCGCTCCAGCTCCGCCAGCACCCGGCCCGAGGGGCTGACCGGATTGATCGGCGTATCCTCGTTCAGCATGCCGGCGGCCTCGCCGTACACCGAGGTCGAACTGGTGAAAATAATCCGCGATACGCCGTAGGCCATCGCGCTGTCCACCAGCATCCGCACCGCGTTGAAATAGTTTTCGCTGCCCTCGACGGTGCGACGCGCCGGCAGCGTAATCACCAGCGCATCCACCTGCAGCAAGGCGTCCAGATCGTCCGCTTCACACTCCAGTTCCGGCGTCAGCGTCAGCGGGTAGCACTCAACGCCGCTCATGCGCGCGGCCTCCACGCCGTCCGGGGTGGTTTTGCTGCCCACCACCTCAAACCCGCGGCTTATCAGGGACAGGGCCAGCGGCATACCCAGCCAGCCCAGGCCAACAATGGCGACTTTTTTCATCTCTTCCTCTCCTGAAGATTACGGCGCACTCCGGTTATCAAGGCTACGCCAGTCGCGACGGCGTGGCAATCGGCGCCCTGTCGAGTTAGGTAAACCGGCGTATAGCTAATAACTGAACCTGTTTCAATAAATTAAATTTATGACCGTAAAAAAGAGTTGCGCGATCCATAACCTATAGTTTAGGTTAATTAGCAATTCAGTCATTCATGACCCAGATACGAGATTACACATGACGCGCATTCAGTTCAGCCACCATCATCACCATCATCCTGACTAGTCTTTCAGGCGATGAGTGCTGGGAGACGGTTTTTAAATCTTCCAGCGGCGCGCAGATTGTAAGAGAGAGCCCTCGGAAGATTTCTTCCGAGGGTTTTTTTTTGCCCCCGGACAGACAGAGAAAATATTTTTACAACAAATTCATAAAATTACAGATTAAACAGAGGTTACCATGCTGGATAAAACACGCTTACGCATCGCCATGCAGAAGTCAGGTCGTCTGAGCGACGAGTCGCAGGAGCTGCTGGCGCGCTGCGGGATTAAAATCAACCTGCAGCAGCAACGTCTGATCGCCTTCGCAGAAAATATGCCGATTGATATCCTGCGGGTGCGCGATGACGATATCCCCGGCCTGGTGATGGACGGCGTGGTCGACCTGGGCATCATCGGCGAGAACGTGCTGGAAGAAGAGCTGCTGACCCGCCGCGCGCAGGGGGAAGACCCGCGTTACCTCACCCTGCGTCGCCTGGACTTCGGCGGTTGCCGCCTGTCGCTGGCCGCCCCGCTCGATACCGACTACACCGGCCCGCAAAGCCTGCAGAACGCCCGCATCGCCACCTCCTACCCTCACCTGCTGAAGCAGTATCTCGACAAACAGGGCGTCAGCTTTAAATCCTGCCTGCTGAACGGCTCGGTGGAAGTCGCGCCGCGCGCCGGCCTGGCGGACGCCATCTGCGATCTGGTGTCAACCGGCGCCACGCTGGAGGCCAACGGCCTGCGCGAAGTCGAAGTCATCTACCGCTCCAAAGCCTGCCTGATCCAGCGCGACGGCGAAATGCCGGCCGCCAAGCAGCAGCTGATCGACCGCCTGATGACCCGTATTCAGGGCGTGATTCAGGCGCGGGAATCCAAATACATCATGCTGCACGCGCCAAGCGAGCGTCTGGAAGAGATCGTCGCGCTGCTGCCGGGCGCCGAACGCCCGACCATTCTGCCGCTGGCCGGCGCGCAGAACCGCGTGGCGATGCACATGGTCAGCAGCGAGACCCTGTTCTGGGAAACCATGGAGAAGCTGAAGGCGCTCGGCGCCAGCTCGATTCTGGTACTGCCGATCGAAAAGATGATGGAGTAACGCCATGTCTGACTTCAATACCCCCGTCAACTGGGCCGACTGCAGCGCCGAACAGCGCGCCGCCCTGCTGATGCGCCCGGCGATTTCCGCCTCGGACAGCATCAGCGCCACGGTGCGCGGCATTCTCGACAATGTGAAAAACAACGGCGACCGCGCCCTGCGCGAGTACAGCGCCAAATTTGACAGCGTCGAGGTTGACGCCCTGCGGGTAACGCCGGCGCAGATTAACGCCGCCGTCGCCCGGCTCGGTGACGATATCAAGCAGGCGATGGCCGTCGCCGTCGGCAACGTGACCACTTTCCACAACGCGCAGCAGCTGCCGCCGGTCGACGTAGAAACCCAGCCGGGCGTGCGCTGCCAGCAGGTAACGCGGCCGATTGACTCGGTCGGCCTGTATATTCCCGGCGGCTCCGCGCCGCTATTCTCCACCGTGCTGATGCTGGCGACCCCGGCGCGCATCGCCGGCTGCCGCCGTGTGGTGCTGTGCTCGCCGCCGCCGATTGCCGATGAGATCCTGTATGCGGCGCAGCTGTGCGGCGTGCAGGAGGTGTTTCAGGTCGGCGGCGCACAGGCGATCGCCGCCATGGCGTTCGGCACCGAATCCGTCCCGCGGGTCGATAAAATCTTCGGGCCGGGCAACGCCTTCGTTACCGAAGCCAAACGTCAGGTCAGCCAGCGTCTCGACGGCGCGGCGATCGATATGCCGGCCGGCCCGTCGGAAGTGCTGGTGATCGCCGATGCCGGCGCCACGCCGGCGTTCGTCGCCTCCGATTTACTGTCGCAGGCGGAGCACGGCCCGGATTCTCAGGTGATTCTGCTGACCCCGGACGCCGCGATGGCACAGGCGGTGGCCGAGGCGGTGGAACAGCAGCTGGCGGCGCTGCCGCGAGCGGAAACCGCCCGCCAGGCGCTGGCCGCCAGCCGCCTGATCGTGGCGCGCGATCTGGCCGAATGCGTCAGTATCAGCAACCGTTACGGCCCGGAGCACCTGATTATTCAGACGCGCAACGCGCGCGATCTGGTTGACGACATCACCAGCGCCGGCTCGGTGTTCCTCGGCGACTGGTCGCCGGAGTCCGCCGGAGATTACGCCTCCGGCACCAACCACGTGCTGCCGACCTACGGCTATACCGCCACCTGCTCCAGCCTGGGGCTGGCGGATTTCCAAAAACGCATGACGGTGCAGGAACTGTCGCCGCAGGGCTTTATGGGGCTGGCGGCCACCATTGAGGTGCTAGCCGCCGCCGAACAGCTGATCGCCCACAAAAACGCCGTGACCCTGCGCGTCGCCGCGCTGAAGGAGCAAGCATGAGCATTGAAAATCTGGCGCGCCAGAACGTGCGCGACCTGACACCCTACCAGTCGGCGCGTCGCCTTGGCGGCAGCGGCGACGTCTGGCTCAACGCCAACGAATACCCGCTGGCGCCCAGCTTCCAGCCGGCGGCCGATAACCTGAACCGTTACCCGGAGTGCCAGCCGGCGCAGGTGATTGCCCGCTACGCCGAGTATGCCGGCGTCTCCCCGGAGCAGGTGCTGGTCAGCCGCGGCGCGGATGAGGGCATCGAGCTGCTGATTCGCGCCTTCTGCGAACCGGGCCAGGACGCCATTTTATACTGCCCGCCGACCTACGGCATGTACGGCGTCAGCGCCGAAACCTTCGGCGTTGAGCGGCGCACCGTACCGAGCAAAGCCGACTGGCAGCTCGACCTGCCGGCGATTGCCGCCAGCCTCGACAACGTCAAACTGATCTATGTCTGCAGCCCGAACAACCCGACCGGCAACCTGCTGGAGCCGGATTCGCTGCGCGCGCTGCTGGAGATGGCCAAAGGCAAAGCCATTGTGGCGGTGGACGAAGCCTATATCGAGTTTTGCCCGCAGGCCAGCGTGGCCGGCTGGCTGGCAGACTACCCGCACCTGGCGATCCTGCGCACCCTGTCCAAAGCCTTTGCGCTGGCCGGCCTGCGCTGCGGCTTTACGCTGGCGAACCCGGAGCTGATCGCCCTGCTGCTGAAGGTGATCGCCCCCTACCCGCTCTCCAGCCCGGTAGCGGATATCGCCGCCCAGGCGCTCAGTGCCGAAGGCCTGCGCCTGATGCGCCAGCGCGTCGGCGAGATTGCCGCCAACCGCCTGTGGCTGCAGCAGGCGCTGGAAACGTGCGCCTGCGTCGAACAGGTGTTCGCCAGCGACAGCAACTATTTGCTGGTGCGCTTCACCGCCGCCAGCAATGTGTTTAAAAGCTTGTGGGATCAGGGCATTATCTTACGAGACCAAAACAAACAGCCCGGGCTTTCCGGCTGCCTGCGCATCACCATAGGCACCCGTGATGAATGCCAGCGCGTGATTGACGCGCTCCGCCCGCTGCCCGGAACCACCACGACTCGCCAGGAGCCACTGTGAGCCAGAAATATCTGTTTATTGACCGCGACGGCACGCTGATCGCCGAACCCCCTGAAGATTTCCAGGTCGACCGCCTGGATAAACTGGCGCTGGAACCGGCGGTGATCCCTTCCCTGCTGGCGCTGCAGGCGGCCGGCTATACCCTGGTGATGATCACCAATCAGGACGGGCTCGGCACCGCCAGTTTCCCGCAGGACACCTTCGATCCGCCGCACAACCTGATGATGCAGATCCTCAGCTCGCAGGGGATCCGCTTTGAAGAGGTGCTGATCTGTCCGCACCTGCCGGCGGACAACTGCGCCTGCCGCAAGCCAAAAACCGCGCTGGTGACGCGCTACCTGCAGCCGGGCGCGATCGACGCCGAACGCAGCTATGTGATCGGCGACCGCCAGACCGACATCCAGCTGGCGGAAAATATGGGCATTCAGGGGCTGCTGTACCAGCGCGGCGCCTTGGACTGGCCGGCGATTACCCGCCAGCTGACCCAGCGCGATCGCCATGCGCACGTTAACCGCGTTACCAAGGAGACGCAGATCGAAGTAGACGTCTGGTTGGATCGCGAAGGCGACAGCAAGATCAAAACCGGCGTCGGCTTCTTCGATCATATGCTCGATCAGATCGCCACCCACGGCGGCTTCCGCATGAATATTCAGGTCAACGGCGATCTGTATATTGACGATCACCACACGGTGGAGGATACCGCGCTGGCGCTGGGCGAAGCGCTGCACAAGGCGCTGGGCGACAAGCGCGGCATCGCGCGCTTCGGCTTCATGCTGCCGATGGACGAGTGTCTGGCGCGCTGCGCCATGGATATCTCCGGCCGGCCGCACCTGGAGTATAAGGCCGAGTTCAACTATCAGCGCGTCGGCGATTTAAGCACCGAGATGATCGAGCACTTCTTCAGCTCACTCTCTTACACCATGGGCTGCACGCTGCACCTGAAAACCAAGGGCAAAAACGATCACCACCGGGCCGAGAGCCTGTTTAAAGCCTTTGGCCGCACCCTGCGCCAGGCGATTCGCGTGGACGGCAATACGCTGCCCAGCTCGAAAGGAGTGCTGTGATGAACGTGGTCATTCTGGATACCGGCTGCGCCAACCTCTCTTCGGTCAACTATGCGGTCAGGCGGCTGGGTTACCAGCCGGCGGTCAGCCGCGACCCGGAGATCGTGCTGCGCGCCGACAAGCTGTTTCTGCCGGGCGTCGGCACCGCCAAGGCGGCGATGGAACAGCTGGCGCAGCGCGAGCTGATTGAACTGGTCAAAGCCTGCACCCAGCCGGTGCTGGGCATTTGCCTGGGCATGCAGCTGCTGGCGGACAGCAGCGAAGAGAACGGCGGTATCACCACGCTGGGGGTGATCGACGCGCAGGTGAAGCAGATGGACGCCGGCGGCCTGCCGCTGCCGCATATGGGCTGGAACCAGGTTTCCGCCCTGGCCGGCAGCCACCTGTTCCGCGGCATCGATGACGGCGCCTATTTTTACTTCGTCCACAGCTATGCGATGCCGATATGCCCAAACACCATCGCCCAGGCGAACTACGGCGCGCCCTTCACCGCCGCCGTACAAAAAGACAACTTCTTCGGCGTGCAGTTTCACCCAGAACGTTCTGGTGCCGCCGGCGCGCAGTTAATGAAAAACTTTCTGGAGATGTAGGCAGCATGATTATCCCCGCATTGGATTTGATCGACGGCAAGGTGGTGCGCCTGCATCAGGGCGATTACGGCCGGCAGCGCGACTACGGCAGCGACCCGCTGCCGCGCCTGCAGGATTATCAGCAACAGGGCGCGCAGGTGCTGCACCTGGTGGATCTCACCGGAGCGAAAGATCCGGGCGCCCGCCAGCTGCCGCTGCTGCGTCAGCTGTTAGCCGGCGTGTCGGTGCCGGTACAGGTCGGCGGCGGCGTACGTCATGAACAGGACGTGGCGTCCCTGCTGGAAGCCGGCGCCAGCCGCGTGGTGATTGGCTCCACCGCCGTGAAACAGCCTGCGCTGGTGCAGAGCTGGTTTGAACGCTACGGCGCGGACGCGCTGGTGCTGGCGCTGGACGTGCGTATCGACGACGCCGGCGCCAAGCAGGTGGCGATCAGCGGCTGGCAGGAGAACTCTGACGCCACGCTGGAACAGGTGGTTGAACAGTTTCTGCCCTACGGCCTGAAGCACGTGCTGTGCACCGATATTTCCCGCGATGGCACGCTGGCCGGCTCTAACGTGGCGCTGTATCAGGAAATCAGCCAACGCTACCCGCAGGTTGCCTTCCAGGCCTCCGGCGGCATCGGCGGGCTGGATGATATCGCGGCGCTGCGCGGCAGCGGCGTGGAGGGCGTGATCGTCGGCCGGGCGCTGCTGGAAGGTAAATTTAACGTTGAGGAGGCCATTGCATGCTGGCAAAACGGATAATTCCCTGCCTGGACGTCAAAGACGGGCAAGTGGTGAAAGGCGTGCAGTTCCGCAACCACGAAATCATCGGCGATATCGTGCCGCTGGCGCAGCGCTATGCTGAGGAAGGCGCGGACGAGCTGGTATTCTATGATATCACCGCCTCCAGCGACGGTCGCGTGGTGGACAAGAGCTGGGTATCGCGCGTGGCGGAAGTGATCGATATCCCCTTCTGCGTCGCCGGCGGGATTAAAAGCGCCGATGACGCCAGCCAGATCCTGTCGTTCGGCGCCGACAAAATCTCCATCAACTCGCCGGCGCTGGCGGACCCGAGCCTGATCGGCCGGCTGGCCGATCGCTTTGGCGTGCAGTGCATCGTCGTCGGCATCGACACCTGGTATGACGAGAACAGCGGTAAATATCACGTCAACCAGTATACCGGCGATGAAAGCCGCACCCGCATCACCCAGTGGGAAACGCTGGACTGGGTGCAGGAAGTGCAGAAGCTGGGGGCCGGGGAGATCGTGCTCAACATGATGAACCAGGACGGCGTACGCAACGGTTACGATCTGGAGCAGCTGCGCCGCGTGCGTGAGCTGTGCAACGTGCCGTTGATCGCCTCCGGCGGCGCCGGCACCATGGCCCACTTCCTGGAAGCCTTCCGCGACGCCAACGTCGACGGCGCGCTGGCGGCATCGGTATTCCATAAACAAATTATCAATATCGGCGAACTGAAACGGTTCCTGGCCGATAACGGCGTGGAGATTCGCGTGTGTTAACCGAACAACAGAAAGCCCGGCTGGACTGGGAAAAAACCGATAACCTGATGCCGGTTATCGTTCAGCACGCCGTTTCCGGCGAAGTGCTGATGCTGGGCTATATGAACCAGGAAGCGCTGGCCACCACCGAGAGCAGCGGCAAGGTGACCTTTTACTCCCGCACCAAACAGCGCCTGTGGACCAAAGGGGAAAGCTCCGGGCATTTCCTCAACGTGGTCAGCATCACGCCGGACTGCGATAACGATACGCTGCTGATTCTGGCGCAGCCTATCGGCCCGACCTGCCACCTGGGCAACAGCAGCTGCTTCCACCCGGCGGCCAGCGACTGGACCTTCCTGTACCAACTGGAACAGCTGCTGGCGGCGCGCAAGAACGCCGACCCGCAGAGTTCATATACCGCCAGCCTGTACGCCAGCGGCACCAAGCGCATCGCGCAGAAAGTGGGGGAAGAAGGCGTGGAGACCGCGCTGGCGGCAACCGTGAATGACCGCGAGGAGCTGACCAACGAGGCGTCGGATCTGATTTATCACCTGCTGGTGCTGCTGCAGGACCAGCAGTTGGATCTGAGCACGGTGATCGGCCGGCTGCGCGAGCGTCACGCGAAATAAGCCTGCCGCAGGCCAGATAAAGAAAAAGCCGCAGGGGGTTAACCGCTGCGGCTTTTTTTCAGCCGGCGCACAATGCGCCGGCAGCAAGAACGACGCTTATTCCATCCACTCGGTATGGAACACGCCTTCTTTGTCGATACGTTTGTAAGTATGCGCACCGAAGTAGTCACGCTGAGCCTGGATCAGGTTCGCCGGCAGTACCGCAGAACGGTAGCTGTCGTAGTACGCGATAGCCGCGGAGAAGGTTGGCGTAGGAATGCCGTTCTGCACCGCATAAGAGACCACGTCACGCAGCGCCTGCTGATAATCGTCGGCAATCTGCTTGAAGTATGGTGCCAGCAGCAGGTTGGCGATATCGGCGTTTTCCGCGTAGGCATCGGTGATTTTCTGCAGGAACTGGGCGCGGATGATGCAGCCGGCACGGAAGATCTTGGCGATTTCACCGTAGTTCAGATCCCAGTTGTTCTCTTTGGATGCCGCTTTCAGCTGAGAGAAGCCCTGCGCGTAGGAAACAATTTTGCCCAGGTACAGTGCGCGACGCACTTTCTCGATAAACTCGGCCTTATCACCGCTGAAGGTCGCAACCTGCGGACCGGTCAGCACTTTAGACGCGGCTACGCGCTGGTCTTTCAGTGAGGACAGGTAGCGTGCGAAGACGGATTCGGTGATCAGCGACAGCGGTTCGCCCAGATCCAGCGAACTTTGGCTGGTCCACTTGCCGGTGCCTTTGTTTGCCGCTTCATCCAGGATCACATCAACCAGGTATTTACCTTCTTCATCTTTTTTGGTGAAGATATCTTTGGTGATGTCGATCAGGTAGCTGTTCAGCTCGCCCTTGTTCCACTCGGCGAAGGTGTCCGCCAGCTCTTCGTTGCTCAGGTTCAGCGCCTGCTTCAGCAGCGAGTAAGCTTCGGCAATCAACTGCATATCGCCGTATTCGATGCCGTTGTGCACCATTTTCACATAGTGGCCGGCGCCGTCTGCGCCGATGTAGGCCACGCAAGGCTCGCCTTCGGCCACGGCGGCGATCTTCTCAAGGATAGGGGCAACCAACTCGTACGCTTCTTTCTGGCCGCCAGGCATGATGGAAGGCCCTTTCAGCGCGCCCTCTTCACCACCGGAAACGCCGGTGCCGATAAAGTTGAAGCCCTGGTCAGACAGCTCACGGTTACGACGAATGGTGTCCTGATAGTAGGTGTTGCCGCCATCGATCAGAATATCACCTTTATCCAGGTGCGGAGTCAGGGAAGCAATGGTCTTATCGGTCGCTTCGCCCGCTTTTACCATCAGCAAAATGCGGCGCGGTTTTTCCAGCGATTCAACAAACTCTTCAACGCTGTAGTAAGGCGCCAGGTTTTTGCCTGGGTTCTCAGCAATCACTTCGTCAGTCTTATCGCCTGAACGGTTGAAGATGGAAACGGTGTAGCCACGGCTCTCGATGTTCAGTGCCAGATTGCGGCCCATTACCGCCATGCCGACAACGCCGATTTGTTGCTTGGACATTTAGTCACTCCTGTCTGAAGGTACCCCTGCTAACAGCTCTCGGCTAACAGGTTTTGTGATGTGGCCCACATGTTAACTCAGGTTTGCGGGTGGTGGGTAGTGATTGGTGCGATAGATAAAGAGTAACAACACCCTGACATACAACGTGATTATTATTACAAAATAAAAATTATAGGAATAATCCTAGCAAAAAAAGGATTGCTTATATTACAGACATGCAGATAAAGCCCTATTGATACCCCCTGAAGATACTGTACAATTCAGCGGTTTATAATAATTAGGGATAGGAAAGTGCGCTCAATTTCCAGTATTTTTACATTACTTTTCATTGTGTTAGCAATGCTGGGCACTGTTAAAGTCTACATCGGCGGCAACCTTAATTGGCTAATTCTGTTATTACTCCTTGGCGTTGCTACGGTAACCTCATTGACAAGTACTCAGAGTTCTCTCAAGGAATTACTTAGCACACGATTAAGCATCCTGAAACACTATAAATGGATGCTGGCCGGTTGGGTGCTGTTTATCGCAGGTATCTTTATCGCTGCCTTAATGAACGACGGTACAGGCTTATACACCGTAGTAAAATACCTGCTGTTCGTTATCGTCCTCTTGTCACTGCTGCTGATCTCGCCGTTGACGCCAGCGCTACTGGAAAAGGCGTTGAATGTTTCGCTGATCGTTTCCCTGCTCCCGCTGTTGGTTTTCGCCGTGTTGCGACAGACCGACTATTTGCTGGTACTCGGCGATGGCCGTATGGGGTGGTTAGCCAGCTGGCCGGGCGTTATCTGGAAAGCCGGCGCTTATGCATGGCCTTTCATTGCCTGGCGTTGTCTGAAAAACACCAGCTGGCGCAACCTGTTATTAGCCTTCTGCGCAATTTTGATTATGGCGCTCGACGGCAGCCGTACATCCATGCTTTGGATGGCGCTGGTCTGGTGCGCGCTGGCGGTGGTTGCCCTGTTCGCCAAAATCCCTGGCAGAGGCATTAAAGGCCATATCGTCCTTCTGCTTATCACTCTCTTTTCTTTCACCGTGCTGCAGCCAACGCTGGTGGGCTGGGTATGGGGTAAATATGACCCGCTGATCGTTGAATTAATGACCGAGAAGAAGGACGTTAATGAGCCGGCATCCAACGATACATCAGAGAGTAACGACAGTACGGCCGAAATCATCATGGATAACCTTGGTGATACGGTAAAAAAAGCACTCTCTACGCCAAAAGAGGATGCTACGGCGGATCGTCTGATCAAAGGCGATAACACTACCCGTTTGGAGATGATTCAGGCCGGTTGGCATAAAGCGGTTGTGACTTTCCCTTGGGGCGGAGGCTTTGGCGCAACTCGGGTGGCCGATAATGATGTCACCAGCGTGATACATATGACTTATGTACAGCTCCTGGCGGATGAGGGCGTGCTTTCCTTTATCGGCTACCTGTTGATTATTCTGGCTCCGCTGTGTGCCGGCCTAAAATTTGTTTTTGCAGCTCGTGAAACATTTATCGAGCGCTTTGAGCTGATGCTCGCTCCTCTCTCGGCCCTGGCCTTGTTTACCATGATGGGATGTTTCCACCCGTTAAGTAACGAGCTGACCGAATGGGGTATCGTACTGGTCGCGATGACGCTGGTTATGACTCATGTCACGCATCGCAAGTAATACGTTCTGGTTAATGCTGGCGCAAATCGGGGGATTGTTTATTCCCCTGATTGAGCTGCCCGTGTTGGCGCGGGCGCTTGGCCAACAAAGCTATGGCCAGGTGCTCTATGCCTTGGGCATCGCCTTGACCGCCTCCGTGTTCGTTGAGTTCGGTTTCAATTTCAGCGCAGCGCGCAGCCTGGTAAAAATAAAGGATCAACCGCGTCAAATCGCGCAACTGGTGACCAATGTCCTCACTGCCAAGCTGTTTCTCAGCCTGGTGGTGAGTATCGCTGTCGCCCTGCTGATGTTTTCTGGCGTTGGGGCCACCGCTATACCTTCGCACTGGCTACTGTGGATCTCTCTTTTCATCCTGGCCTTCGGCTTCACGCCTCTCTGGTATTATGTCGGCATTGAAAGGCTTATCTTCCCGGCATTGCTCGACCTGGCTTTACGCAGCACCGGGCTCCTGCTCACCGTCATACTGGTTGCCGCCCCGCAACATGCGCAACGCGTGTTAACCATTCAGGCAACCGTTGGAATCATTAATACATTAGTACCGACGCTATTAATGATCCGCAAGACAGGCCTTGCTCCGGTGAGCTTATCGGGAGCAAAACAGGTTATAAAGGAAAGCTGGGAGCTTTTCCTTTATAAAGGTGCGCAAAGCATCATGGGGTCGATAGCCTCTACCTTGCTGGGATTGTTAGGTGGCGCGCGCGCCGTCGGTGCTTTTGTACCGGCAGAAAAACTCGTGCGGGCTGCCAGCGGCCTGGCGGCACCGGTGCTGAATGCCGCGTTCCCCCATCTGGTAAAGGTACAGTCGGATTCCAAACATGCGGCCAAGAGAATTGTTGGTCTGACCCTTTTGGCTTTGGCGGCCATGACGCTTATTTTTGCCTTACTGACCGTCTGGCTGGCTCCTTGGGTAGTGAATATCGTCTTTGGTCCAGGCTATCAGGATGCCATTGAACTATTAAGAATTCTGGTGTGGATTGTCCCGCTACGAATCTGCAGTATGGCGCTCGCCATCCTCTGGTTTATCCCGATAGGCAAGGAGCGTGTTGCAAGTCGAGTCATGATGGTGAATATCATGATGATCTGCCTGCTGGCCTTCCTGTTAGTTCCGACGCTTGGCGGGCTGGGAATGACGATTGCGTTCCTGAGTGCAGAAATCACCATGTTCGTACTACTGATGATATTTTTTATAAATAAAAACAAATAGTTAGTTTGATATTTCCTCTAATAATGGGAGCCAGCTTGAGTCAGTTTAATCTGAGCGTAGTCATCACAACTTATAACCGTCCGGAGCTTGTCCAACGTGCGGTAGCGTCTGTCGCTCAGCAGCGTCGCGACGACTTCAACATTGAAATCATCGTTGTTGATGATGCATCACCGTGCCCTCTTCCCAAATTTATGGAAACGGACGTTGTTACCTACCGCATGCCGGTGAATGGCGGCCCGGGGCCGGCACGCATGCAGGGACTCAACCTGGCTCACTCTACCTGGGTCTTAATGCTTGATGATGACGATACGCTAGAGCCGGATGCGGTTTCCCATTTGATGTCCCACTTGACCGATCCTGAGTTGCAGCAGTACCCGGTTATGCAATTTGCTCGCACAAACGGCAAACTTTCCGGCGATGACCGCGTCATTACTTTCGATGACTATCTGAGCGGAAGCATCACCGGAGACTTCGCACCGATCTTTAATCGGCGTGTTTTTCTGCAGACAATGCTGAGTTATCCAAACAACCGGGCCGGCGGGGAACATATTCTCTGGTGGAAACTGGCGATGGATTACGGCATCCCGACCTTCTCTAAAATTTTGGTTACGCTCTATGATGATGCCCAGGAGCGGCTAACCCACTTCTCTTCGCAAATCAAGAAAGCCGCTGACCATCAGCAGCTCGCAGAAATCACGCTGGCCGAATTTGGCGCTCAGTTACAGACCGCCTACCCAACGGAGTATCAACGAGTATGTCTGGCCAGAATCACCTATAGCATGCTCAATAACCAGTGTCGTTCCGCACGCAGCTACTTAACAACGGCGCCGCTGGGAGAGAAAATGAAATCGGCGCTCTGGTTAGTCAGCTGGCTTCCGCAGCCGTTGATTAAAAAGCTATTTTTGTTTTACCGCCAACGGCAAGGATGAGAATGACATGCGTATAGATTACGTGATTACCGGTCTGGATATCGGCGGCGCAGAATTTCAGGTTGTCGCCCTGCTCGAGCGTTTGGTTCAGCGCGGGCACCAGGTCAGGCTGATTTCGATGACGCCGCCGCGCGCATTTACAGAACGCCTGGAATCAGCCGGCATTCCCGTACATTCATTGGATATGACCTCCGGATTACAACTGCCGCAGGCGCTTTGGCGGCTGAAAAAAATGCTGCGCCAGTCACCGCCGGATATCCTGCACGGCCATATGGTGCATGCCAATATCATCGCGCGTTTAGCACGTTTATTCATTCCCGGGCTGCACGTTATCAGCACTGCCCATAACACACGAGAGGGCGGTAAGCTGCGCGACTGGGCCTATCGGCTGACCAACCCTCTCAGCAAGCTGAATACCACCATCAGTGCAGCGGCAACTCGCCGCTTTACTGAGGAAAAAGTTTTCCCGCGTCACAATACCCAAACCATTTTTAACGGTATTGATACGGAAAAATTTCATGCTGATGATGCGCCCCGCACGCCGGCAAAACCGTTCCGCTGGCTGGCCGTTGGCAGATTAATGGAACAAAAAGATTACCCCACCATGCTGACGGCGTTTAGTCTGTTGCCCGACAGCCGGTTACTGATTGCGGGACAAGGGCCTTTATTACCTCAATTGCAAGAGCAGGTTAGCCAGTTAGGTTTGGAAAACCGCGTAGAATTTTTGGGGGTGCGTCATGATATCGACGAGTTGTACCGGCAGGTCGACGGGTTTGTCCTGTCTTCCGAGTGGGAAGGCTACGGACTGGTCGTTGCCGAAGCCATGGCGTCGCAGCTTCCCGTGGTTGTAACGGACAGCGGCGGACCTGGGGAAATTGTTGGCAGCGATGGTTCCGCAGGTCTCCTTGTTCCTATTAAAGATCCCCAGGCGCTGGCAAATGCTTTAGCAATGATTGAAGCAATGCCGCCAGCCAGCCGCTATGATATGGGTTGCAGGGCGAGAAAAAAAATTCAGGAAAACTTCTCTCTCAACCAGATAGTGACCCAGTGGGAAAACATTTACACAGAATTAAACAAAAAAAATAAATAATTCAGTGAGCTAGGTATAAGGTTTTAAATGAAAATCGTATTGATAGGCACCACAGCAAACTGCGTTGTCGGCTTCCGTGCCGATATGATCAAGTCTCTTCATCAGCAGGGGCATACGGTGTATGCATTAGCCCTGAATTATGATGCGACCACGCGCGCCCAGGTTAAAGCGTTAGGTGCAATCCCGGTAGATTATCGTTTCAGTCGTACCGGGTTGAACCCGATACGTGATATTATTGACACCATTGCGCTGAGCAAACTCCTTAAAGAGCTCAATCCCGACCTTGTCTTTTCCTATTTTTCCAAGCCTTGTATCTTCGGTACGCTGGCGGCATCACTGGCCGGCGTCAAAAAACGCTATGCGATGCTTGAAGGACTGGGCTATCTATTTACCGAGAAACCGGAAGGCGTCAGCCTGAAGGTAAAACTGCTGAAGAAAATCCAGATCGCGCTGTATCGCTTTGCCTTCCCTAAACTTGACGCATTGATCGTTTTAAATCCGGACGATCGCCATGATTTGATGGAAAAATCAGGCGTCAAAGTTAAAAAGGTGCATGTTTTAGGCGGGATCGGGCTAAATTTAGCAGACTATCCTTTTTCTGTGCCGCCCGTAGACCCCGTTTCCTTTATCTTCATTGCCCGCCTGTTAGTCGAAAAAGGCGTTTATGAATATGTAACCGCAGCAAAAAAAGTAAAGCAACGTTACCCTGACGTTCAATTCTACATGTTAGGCGCGGTGGATACGCATAACCCGGGCAGTCTCACGGAACAGCACCTGGCCCAACTGATCAAAGATGACGTAATTAATTACCCGGGCCATGTAAATGATGTCCCCTCATGGATAGCTAAAGCCAGCGTATTCGTACTGCCCTCTTACCGCGAAGGGTTGCCGCGCAGTACGCAAGAAGCAATGGCCATGGGACGCGCCGTACTCAGCAGCGATGTTCCCGGCTGCCGCCAAACGGTAGTACAAGGTGTGAACGGCTTTTTAGTCGAACGCTGGTCCTCTGATGCCTTGGTTGAGAAGATGATCAGCTTTATAGAAAACCCACAAAAAATTATTGAGATGGGCCAGGCCAGCTATCAGATCGCACAAAGTAATTTCGATGCTGAAAAGGTCAACTCGCGCTTACTGGAAATCCTGGACTTACGGTAGACATTCAAAGATTGAGAGACCTAAAAAAGCCAGCAATGCTGGCTTTTTTAATCGCTGTTATTTTTTATAACCCTGAGGATTATTTTTTTGCCAATTCCAGGCGTCATGCATCATTTCATCAAGGTTGCGTTTGGCGCGCCAATCTAACTTTTCAGCAGCCAGTGCAGGGTCAGACCAGCATTCGGCAATGTCGCCAGGGCGGCGAGGGACAATCTGGTAAGCTACTTTTCGTCCTGATGCCTCTTCAAATGCGGCAACCATTTCCAATACCGAATAGCCTTTCCCCGTGCCTAAATTGTATACGGTGAACCCTTCGGTAATATGGTCGATAGCCTTGAGATGCCCCTCGGCCAGATCCATAACATGAATATAATCACGTACGCCGGTTCCGTCTGCGGTGGGGTAGTCATCACCAAAGACAGACAGTTGCTCCAATTTGCCAATGGCGACCTGAGCAATATAAGGTAAAAGATTATTGGGGATCCCGTTAGGATCTTCGCCAATCATGCCAGACTCATGGGCGCCGACAGGGTTGAAATAGCGCAATGCCGTGATCGCGAACTGAGGCTCTGCTGCGGCGAAATCTTGCAGGATCTGTTCAACCATCAGTTTCGAGGTGCCGTATGGGTTAGTTGTCCCCCCCACGCGCGAGGTCTCGACCAGAGGAGTGTGTTCAGGGGTACCATACACCGTTGCCGAGGAGCTGAAAATAAACTGGCGTACGCCGGCGTCTCGCATCGCCTGCAGCAGCACCAAAGTGCCGGCTACGTTGTTCTGATAGTACTCTAACGGTTTGCGCGTCGACTCGCCGACAGCTTTCAGGCCGGCGAAATGGATAACGGAGGTGATTTGATGGGCATCGAAGATACGTTTGAGGCATTGTTCATCAAGAATATCACCTTGATAGAACACAGCGCTCTTGCCGGTCAGTTGTTCGACACGATGCAAGGACTCTTCTGATGAATTGGACAGATTGTCTAGGACAACAACCTCTTCCCCCCGCTCAAGCAGTGCCAAAACCGTGTGCGAACCAATGTAACCTGCACCACCGGTAACCAAAATCGCCATAATCGCTCCTTAATATGCGCTGCTTAACAACGCCAAACTATAGGTGTACGGCTGCTACTTTACACCCGATAAACTCTTTTAACAGCAAACCACGTTTGAAATCGGCCATTACTATAACCTTTTATACCGTGACTCGGGAAAGTTTTCAGATAAGACCGAATGACCAGATCAAGGTTCGCCTGGCCATTCGGATAGGGATTAGGACTGGTAGGTAAAGTACTGCGCAATGCGCTTGATATCTTTCTCATCGAAGGTGCCAGAATCGCTCAACAGCGAAATCCAGGACTTGATGTAGGTATATTTTGCCGAGGCGAGATCGCGCTGGGCGGAGTACAGCTGCTGTTCGGCGTTCAGAACGTCAACGTTGACGCGCTGCCCGGCCAGCACGCTTTTGCGCGTGGCTTCAACCTGCGTGGTGGCCGACTTCACCGCCAGCTCGTAGGCCGCCAGCTTCGCACGGCTGCTGATACACAGATTGTATTGCTTACGCAGATCATTAAGTGTTGTCCCCACCTGCGCATCCATCTCATACATCGCCTGCCCATAGCGGGCCGCCGCCTGACGCGTCGAGGCCGCAACCCCGCCGCCGGAGTAAAGCGACATGCTGACACGCAGGCCGATACTGTCAGTGCGGTATTTTTGGTTGATGGTGTTATCGCTGCTGGAGTCATTTTCCGAATGCGATGCATACAGCTGCACCTGCGGCATAAAGCCGGCGCGATTACGCTCCACGTCATACTTGGCCGCCTCGACGCCATGGCGCGACGCCGCCAGCTCGGGATTATTCTTCAGCGCCAGCTTCTGCCAGTCCTCAAATTTTGACGGGCTCAGGGGAACCACGTTGAACTTGCCGGGTTTAAGAATTTGCAGACTGTCCAGCTGTTCCAACGGTACGCCGATAATCACTTCCAAATCCCGCTGGGCGGAGTCCAGCGCATCGCGCGCTTCAATCTCCTGCGCCACCGCCAGGCTGTAACGCGCCTGGGTTTCAGACAGGTCGGTTACCGTGCCCTCACCGGCGGCAAGCAAGCGATCGTTTAACGCCAGTTGCTCCTGATAGGCATTCTTCTGCGCCACCGCCAACGCAATCTGATCCTTGGCGTACGCCACTTCCACATACGCCGAGATAACCCTGACCGCCAGATCGAACAGCTTGCCGCGGTAGCGTTCATCCGATACCAACGTCTGCGCAATGCCGGCCTTGTAGCGCGCGTAGGCCTCATAGTCGAACAGCGCCTGCGTCAGGGTAACCGAGCCGGCATAACTGCGGTACTGCTGACGCTTGGTGACATCTGACACCCGGCCAAAAATATCCGACTGCTGATACTTTTGCGTCTGCCAGTTACGAGGCGCATTTTGATAGCTCAACGACACCTGCGGCAGCAGCCCGGCCCGGCCGATCTTTTCGTTCTCGTCTCCGGCCTGTTTCTCCTTCAATGCCGCCTGATAGGTCGGGTCCTTCTCAAGCGCTAACGCATAGGCGTCTAATATTCCCAATGCATGGGCTGGCGCAGACATCGCCAGTAATAAGGGGCCGGCCGCCAGGCCGACCGCCTTCCATGGAAATCGAATCAAAATTATTCCTCAGTCAATGAAGTATGAGCGCGATCCAAAATAGGTTTGAACAGATAGCTCAACAGAGAGCGAGACCCCGTTTTCACAAACACTTCTACCGGCATACCAGGCCTGATCTCTTCGGTGTTCAGCAGCTTCATGCCTTCCGGCGTCACCGTTGCCTGCATCTGGTAGTAAGGTTCGCCATTGGCTTTATCCACCAGACGGTCAGCGGAAATCAGCGTCACCGTGCCGGGAATTTTCGGCGTTTTATTTTGATTAAATGCCGTGAACATCAGGTCAACCGGCAGGCCGTTATACACTTTATCGATCAGATCCACCTTCAGACGGGCATCGACAACCAGCGTCGCCTGACTGGGCACCACATCCAGCAGATGATCGCCCGCCGCCACAACGCCGCCCTGGGTGAAGATATTCAGCCCCACGACCGTGCCCGTTACCGGCGCGGTGATCTCGGTGTTGCCCAGATCGAAGTCCGCCATTTGCAGCTTGTTGCGATATTCGCTGGTATCCATCTGTGACTGCGCCAGCTGTGTTCTGACCTCCCGCTGATAATCGGCCAGGCGCTGGTCAATTTTCTGCTGCGACTCCAGCAGCTGTTTTTCCAACTGGCCGATGCGCCCCAGCGTTTCATCGATACCGCCGTTCACTTCGGCAAACTGGCGTTGAATTTCCAGATAGCGATTACGCGGTAAATAGCCGTCGGCCGCCAGCGACTTCATGCTGTTCATCTGTTCGCGCAGGGTGGAAAGCTGAATGCGCTTATTGACCAGCGAATCCTTCGATCCTTTCAGCTGGAAGCGGATGCCATCCATCGACTGCTTATACCCGTCGATTTCGCTCTTCAGCCCCTGACGACGGGAGGTGAACAGCTGCTGCTGCAGTGCCAGAATCTCGGCCACCCGCGGATCGTTTTGCACCGCCTTCAGTACCGGCGAGAAAGTGACGTTCTCATGGCCATCCCGTTCGGCCAGCAGCCGCCCTACCGACGCCAACGTGGTGTAATATTGATCGCGTAAGGAATCGACCTGTGCCTGCGCCTGCGTCTGGCTGAGTTTCACCAGCACCTGGCCGGCTTTGACCTTTTCCCCTTCGCTCACCAGAATATTTTTAATGATGCCGCTGGCCGGCGCCTGTACCGTTTTTCGGTTGCCGGAAACGATCACCGAACCGGAAGAAGCCACCCCTTTATCCAGCGGCGCCAACGCTGCCCAGGCTAAAAAACCCACCACCCCAATCAGAATGACCATCCACCCCATACGGGTGTAGCGCCGTTCATCCAGGGGAAGCAGACCGTTAGGCGCTCTCCCTGCCTCATTTATTTGCGTAGACATTACCACTCCTTCAAACGCATCCGGCCGCTGCCGGCATGCACACCAATTTTAATGAGTTTGTGTTTTTGCCGTATTTTCTTGCTCGAGTTCGCCGTTAACCGCCTGGACGTTCTGCTGCACCGGTGATTTTTGCGCCTGAGAAATCGCCTGGATCACCTGCTGGGTGCCGCCAAAGGCATTAACCTGACCGTTAGTCAGCAACAGCAATTTATTGGTCATTGAGAGCAAATTGGTACGGTGGGTAATTAACACTACGGTGGTTTTACGCTGATGCAGCGTCTGAATGGCGTGGTTAAGGGCACGTTCCCCCACGTCATCCAGGTTGGAGTTCGGCTCATCGAGCACCACAAGCGACGGTTCGCCATACAGCGCGCGCGCCAGACCGATCCTCTGCTTCTGGCCGCCGGACAACCCTGCACCGCCATTGCCGATGATGGAATCGTAGCCTTTCGGGAAACGCAGGATCATGTCGTGTACGCCGGCCAGTTTGGCCGCCTCCAGGACTTTCTCGGCATCCACCTCGTTAAAGCGGGCAATATTTTCGGCAATGGTGCCGGCAAACAGCTCAATATCTTGCGGCAGGTAGCCGATATGCGGCCCCAGTTCATCCTTGTTCCACTGATAAATATCCGCGCCGTCAAGCCGTACAATGCCGGAAGAGACCGGCCAGATGCCGACCAACAGGCGCGCCAGCGTCGATTTACCGGAGGCGCTCGGCCCGATGATGCCCAACACATCCCCCGCCTGCAGCGCAAAGCTCACGTTATGCAACACGGCGGGCACCTGCGACCCTGGAGGCGCAGCGGTAACATTCTCCACGGACAGCTCGCCAACCGGACGCGGCAATGACATCCCCTCGCCGCGTTGCGGGTGGGCGTCCAGCAGTTGCACCAGACGGTTATAGGAAAGCTTGGCCGAGCTGTAACTTTTCCAGACGTTAATCACCTGTTCAATCGGCGCCAGCGTCCGCCCCATCAGAATGGAGCCGGCGATCATCATGCCGGGCGTAATATGCCCGTCAATCGCCAGCCAGCCGCCCAGCCCCAGCACCAGAGACTGCAGGGAGAGACGCACAAACTTGGTGATCGACGTCACCCGCGCCGAACGCTCGCTGGCGATACGCTGATTATTCAGAAAACGCTGATGCAGGCCGAACCAGCGACGCTTCAGATTCGGCAACATCCCGAGCGCTTCAATCACCTCAGCGTTACGCAAATTGGTGCTCGCCAGATTGCCGGACATGATCGACAGCTTGCTGGCCTCCCCCAACGGCTTGCGGGACAGCACTTCGTTCATGATGGCAAGCGCAATCAGCAACAGCGAGCCAACCAGCGCAAATAAACCCAACCATGGATTAAACAGGAAGATGACGAGGAGGTAGATGGGGAACCAGGGGGCATCAAAGAAGGCGAAGAGCGCGCTGCCGGTAAGAAATTGCCGTAAGGTGGTTAAATCATTCAGCATTTGCCCGGCATCCGAGGAGCCATTTTTCAGATTAGACTCAAACGCTGCGGTATAAATTCGCGTATTCAGCTGCATGTCCAACTGGCTGCCGATACGTATGACCACCATGCTGCGCACGTACTCCAGTAATGCCATTACGCCAAACATGGATAACATAATCAGCGTCAGCATTAACAACGTAATTTCGTTACGGGAAGGCAACGCACGGTCATAGACCTGCAGCATATAGATCGAAGGCACCAACATCAGTAAGTTGATTAATGCAGTGAATATGCCAATGGTCCAGAACACCTTGCTACGCGCACGTATTACAGCAGCTATCTCATTATAGGGTAACGTTGGGGTCACACTAATCCCTCTTACAAACTACGGTTATGGTTGGTAGTTTAACTGACGACACTACGTGACCCGGTTATCAAATAACCAGGCAGCGCAGTGTGCAAGAACTGAGATTAACTATGGTAGAGGGATCGGGATATGGCAAGGTTTCAGGAAGGAAAAATTTTAAAAATAAAGATTTACACCTTAATGATTGGTGCCAAAGGTAAAACTGGTGAATAAAAAAACACTTTCCATATGTTTTATCCGGGAAAAGAATAAAAAATAGGCAGAGTAAAAACTCTGCCTATCAAGGACTAACAATAAAAAAAACGACTTTTATAAGCTATGAAAGAAAATAAAACCATATGGTTTATTTGTCATTAGGCATCGGAGCATAACTCGCCGCCATCTGTGGCAGGTTTGAAGAGAAATATTGCCCCTTCACCGTTTTCCAATCAGGTTTTTCATTGGTGTAAATGGCTATCGGCTTATCATCCAGACTGATGCCTTTCGAAATGTCCCCTTTCTTCTCAATGTCAAGGTTCCAGTGTTCAATCGTCACGTCGCCTTTAATACCCGTAACGGTGACCGGTTGTACCTTCGCATGCTTCGGCGGATTCTTCCACATCAGGATGGTGTATTTTTTATCGGTATTGTTACGATTTGATTGCAGTACGTAAGCTTCAACATCTTTTGCCGGGTTAGCCATATACAACAGATGCTTCCCTTTCATGGCGTCAACCGCCATCGCATAGGCCAACAGGCGAATTTTTGGCTGCCAGTTGTCGTCAAACAAGCCAAAATAATAAAGCTTATTGTTGATATAGCGATCTTTCGCCAAGAAGTAATCAACGCGCTTCATATCGTAGACATAAAAACCGCGAGCGAATAGTTTAATCAAATCATAAGGATTTGACTGATAGCGTCCGGAGGAGTTGGTATCAAGCTGCTCCGTATCTAATAATGGCTTGCCTTTTACGCCATACTTCGCCATAACGGAACGCATGTATCCCGGCAAATCATCCGCACCAAACACAAAGTGGTGCATTGAATAAGCATCTGCGTATTTATCGATACCTAATTTAAAGCTTTCATCAACAAAGCGCCGACCGCCGCTAAAACCACCTTTGATCGGCGAGCGCGAATATGTTGCCGCAAAAGCCACGGTTTTAATATCTTGTCCGGACTTCTGTATCTGCTCCTTGAGCATTTTCATCTCTTTGACATACATACCCGGCGTCGATTTCATCCACCATATGCTTGGCGCGTCAACTTCATTACCTAACTCGGCATATTTAACGTTATAGCCCGCCAAGTGCTTTAACGTCACATCGAGGTAATTTCTGTATTTCCCATAATATTTCGGATCTACGCCGGATAGTTTATTATGAGCAACCGTAAACTGGGCCGGAGGGTAACCAAACAGGAATAAATGGCTCATGCCATATTTTTTCGCCATTTTGAGCTGAAAATCCACCTCGGTAAAATTGGTGGGGTTGCCGTTTTTATCCGCCACCCGATGCCAGGCGGTCTCGGCACTGCGCAAACTGTTCACTCCGACGCGTGATAACAGTTCATACGCCTTCTCAATTTTTGCCCGATCGCCGGTTGATTTTACCGCCGGAATCTCCATCCCGTGCAGACCGAAATCTACACCATCATCCGCAGAAGCCTGGGAGAGTTTGCGCTTCATCAACTTGTCGTACACATACTTTGATGAATTATCGCTCAAATCCTCGCGGGTTTTCTTCATTTCCGTGTAATACATCGCCGTATCCGGCGCTGCATAGGCAGACGCCGAGGTCAATGCAATACATAGACAGGACAAACTCAGCACGTTCCTACCTGCAGTGGGGTACAATCTCATATCACCTCTCCGAAAATTTGTTTACCGTAATCACAGCACTCCCCCAAAGGTCCATCACGTTGAAAATGTCCATATCTCAAATGGCCCCGAAAGGTAAAACCTTAACCGGGGCCACTCCGTTGCGCATTTAAGCGTAGATAATTCTATTTATTCGGCGCTTGACGAACGATGTCAGCTTGTAGAGACGCGGACAGTTATCCGCCAACGTCACAGCCAGCGACGTGTTCCGCCTTTTCAACTCATTAAACTGTTTTGCAACATCGGCGCTCAACGTCACCTTGTCATTTTTAACAATGTTAAGAATCGAGATAATGTTGATAGAAATCCGATCGCTGAGATGTTTGCGATTTTTGGCATCGCTGGCATTGTCCCGCAATTGTTCCAGCGCTTTAATCCCCGCAATATACCCAACGACGTTACGCTCACCGCGATTGGTTTGCATAATCGAACCGGCGCGAACCCTGCGTTTGAACAAGATAGCGCGGGAAACGGCAACTTTTCCGGCCTTAAAGAATAAGCGTGGCGTAAACTCTTCATCTTCATGGATGATCGGTTTAAACCAAATGTTATTCTCCGTAATCAGCGCTGAGCGAAAAATATACATCCAGGCGTTCGGGTAGAAAGAGCCATAGCCGGACATGGTATTAAACGCCGAAATTGCATCAGGGAATACCCTGTCCATTTTCCGGTTATAAAATGGCAGCGGCTGCTGTACCGTCGGCGCCGAGTCGAAAAATGAATTGGCCGAGAAGCAGAAAATATCCAGATCGGGATGGCTGCGATAGGTATTTAAAAAGGTTTCCAACAGCGTTGGCACCGCAACATCATCCGAATCAAAATAATAGGTGAACTCCCCGGTAACATGACGACTCCCTTCATTACGCGCTTCGCCCAACCCATGGTTAGTGGTATGAACAATTTTTACGTTCTCAAGGTGACCGTACAGTTCATCCAACAGCTCACCCGAGCCGTCGGTAGCGCCGTCATCAATAATGATCACTTCGTACGGCGCGACGGTTTGCGCCAGGATGGAGTCCACCGCTTCCTGCACGTATTTTTTGACGTTATATACCGGTATAACGACGGAGATTTTAACCTGCTCGTTTGCTACTGTCATAATTTAACCAACTCACAGCCAGGCACGCCTTTGGTCCAGGATTCATAGTACCCCGAGTTTTTACCGTAGGAGTTATCAATCAGCTGAGTATTCATTTTCAGCAGGCAGCACAGGATATGGCCGTGCATACGTGAGGTAATCACCGAGTCATGCGACATAAAACGTTGGTTAACGCGGTCCACCAACTTATCGGTATATTGATACCACATGCTGTTGGTCGGGAATAAATTACCCGGGATCTTGCGGTTCAATTTTTCAAACAGGTGCATAAACTTCATAAAGCGGCGATCGGCATCGGTGCAGATATCATGCCAGTCGACAAAATTGTTAGGATCGGCTTCTGCGCCCAGCGCGGACAGATCCGTTTTTTCAATATCGCGACGGATCATCCACATCGCCTTTTGCTTGATATCACCGCTTTTCTGCTGCGGGAAAACGTTCCACAGCGATTGCGCCATATCCGGGCAAAGGAAGACGTTGTCGCAAAAATGCTCTTTCAGAATCGCTTCGCTGTTGGTATCGCGACAGAAGATGGTCAGGTTCGGATGCTGTTTGAAGATTGCGCCGGACTTAAGCAGATTAGCTTTGTCTTTAAAGTGGACGGTCTGCGGCAAGATCACGACCTGATTGTTCCGGTACTTTTTCACCACGGCTTCACGCAACCGCTGATGGGCAGGGTAAAGATCGCCAAAGTTACCGCCGCCGTGCAGTACAATCACCACATGTTCAGGAATTGAGTCGGTTTTCTCGACAAAACTCATGCTGGTATGGTCGGAGTGGCGCGTGATGACCTTATAGTCATTTTCCTTGAAGAACTGCTCTGCGCCCTTAAGGATTAATAGGTCACCAACGTTCAAATGCAATGGATAGTCTAGATAAATAATTTCGCTACCGCGAGGAACCACCTTCTCAATAACAGACAAATTGTCTTTCAAAACTTGCATTCTTTCCATCTTTAGCATTCCACTCTAAATATTTTACGTAATTTTTCGCTTTTGATCAGTTGTAACTTCACCTCATTAATTAGCGGTGCTTTACTGAAATAAATGACCATAGCAAAAGCAAAAAGACCAAACAGTATTTGCGAAAATAACGTTACAACCGTTGATACTGTCTCAGGCATAAAGTAGCCAATACACCAACTTACCACCACCGTAGGTATGGTTAATTTAAACGGCAACCATAAACTATTAATATATTGGCGATAACTTTCTCCAAGCACTGGTTTTATCAGGATAAAATAACTCAGGTAGGTATTAATGGCCTGCACGGTCAGGAATGCCAAGGCGACGCCAATCGCCCCGCCGAGCTTAACGCCAAGCATCATACTAGGAATAAACAGTAACGTTTTAAAAACGTTAAACTTAAAACTAATATCAACACGGGCCTTCGCCATCAGCAATGAGCCAATCGGGTTACCAATAGAGCGCAGCAGGCCCACGACGCACAGAATTTGCAATATCGGCGTAATAAACTCCCAACGCTCGCCGAAGACAAACAGTACAAAATTATGTGAAACCACCATCAATCCCAGCAGCGCGGGGAAATTAATAATCCCCACCAGGGAAAGCAATTTATAGAACGAGTCCTTAAGTTTGGCGCTATCATCCTGAATCTTGGCAAACGCAGGAAACAATACCCGCGTGATGATCGGGTTCAGCTTGGTTGGAGGCATAACGGCGACATTATAGGCCAAATTATAACCACCGGTAACGATCGTTCCCAGACTCCGCGCCAGAATAGCCGTTGACACGTTGGTATTAATAAAGTTTACCAAACTGTCCGCAGTTAAATAGGCGCCGAATTTAACGTTGGATCTGATCTCAGAAAACGCGAAACGCAGGCTGGGACGATAAATTTTTCTCCCGGCATAGGCGAACAACAGGGTTCTGACGGAGGCATTAATCAAATAGCCGTAAATCGCCACGATAGCGAATGGGTAAACGGTGGCAAGCGCCAGCGTCGCCACAAATCCCAGCAGATAAGAGAACGACTCGATTTTACCGATACTGGCAAAGTTAAGCTCTTTTTGCATCAGGGCACGGAACTGCTGCCCGTGGGGAATCAGTAAAAAGGCGACGGAGATGAGTTGCACCAACGGCTCCAGCCCAGGCGCATGCAGCGCATTGGCAATCACGCCGCTCAGGAGAAATGTCGCTGCGCTGACCGTAAAACCGATGCCCACATTCAGCCAATACAGCGTGGTAAGCTGGGTATTGGTAATGTCTTTTTTCTGAACGATTGAGTTAGAGATCCCGAAATCGGAAATCGTATCAGCCAAAGCAATAACAACCATCGCGATGGTTAATAAACCAAACTCGCTGCGGTCAATCATTCGCGATAACAATGTCATCTGCAAAAAGCTCAGACCGATAATGATTACCGTTGAAATGGCGGACCACTTAGCCCCTCGGACCGTTTTCTCGCGTAGACTCATAGTGATTTTATGACCTGTAATATTCCCATCTTGAATTTACGCTGCGCGTAAATTCAAGGTCGGTTTCCTTGCGATTATTTTCAATAAATAATCTTGGCATAAACAAAAATAGCCTTTGTCATGGATATGTATGGTCATATCACAGCTACCGCACCAAGCATTAGCTTGCCAAGGTTATCAAACATGATATCAATGGATTTATTTATTTTTTCTCAACAAATTTGACCCAGGCAAGCTTGGCCAATGCATACGGCAACGCCCGCCATTTATAACGCCAGGCGACGTCAACATCATTAATGGCCGAATGCCAACGCGCCCAATAAGGCACATCCTTACGTTCGCCGTTCCATCCGCGGCAGTGATACGCCGTCACATCGTTATAAACAGACACGCCCCATCCCTGCCGCTTCAAACGCAGAGACAGTTCAATATCTTCTTTATACATGTAGTAGGAGCTTTCAAAACCAACCTTGCCCTGCTTATCACGGCACTGCAGCAAAGCCGGCACGCGCAGCAGCATAAATGCGCCGCACACCGCGTCAACCGCCGTAGGTTGTTTATCCAGCGTCGATACCGGCTGGTTGGCATCGATGTCATACCAGCGTCCAACCGGGCTGCAGGCAATCCCTACGGAGTCAAAAATTGGCAGCGGCTTTTTCTCATCGATATTAAAACGGATCAGGGGTACGGAAAATAATCCCACCTGTTCCTGCTCTTTCGTCGCGGCAAAGGATAACAGGCGATCCAGGTTTGTCCCTTCAATATGGGCATCAGGATTAAGCAGCAGTACCCAGTCATAAGAGGCGGCATCGAACATGGCCTGGTTGTTACCGGCCACAAAACCCACATTGTTGGTTTTCACCACATCCAACCGGTGCTTACTCTGTATTGCATCCAGATAATCGCTGTTCGTTGAACCTGAATCAATAATTCTAACGACGATGTCATTTTGTGATGACTCTAACCCGTCCAGCACCCACTGAATATGTTTTTGGCTGTTGTAGGTGACGATCACCACCAAACATTTCTGCGACATTTTTACACCTTAAAACTTAGATTATATTTTTCAGAGCAAGGATGACATCATGAGATAAATCCGCACGGCATTAAGCCTCATCCGCACTGGCCAAATCCATTTTAAAATCATTTACTCAGAGATAAACACCTCATGCTCAGGATTATGATTTAATCAATCCAAGATTCAAATTCATCTTATTAAGAAGATATTTTACAATATACTTTGGCGCTGTTTTCTTCACCGTCCAGTAGAGGCTTTCAGAAAGCGATGCGCTTTTATCGCTGGACGCCACGATAAACTTCATAAACTTGGCGTCATCACCTACATAGATATTCTGATTGCGCTGCAGCAAATCGTTCAGTGCGCTGCTGAGAGGGTAACTCTTGGATACCCGCTGCTCATTTTTGGCATGGTCATGATGCATCAGGTACTTATATTCAGGGAAACGCTTGAACGGGCCATGGGAATACGCCAGTCGCAACCAGGTGTCCCAATCCTGCAAGCGGCGTACGCGGGTATCAAAACCGCCGATTTCCTGCAAATTCTTGGTTAACGTGAATATCTGGTTCGACGCGATATTATCAAAAAGCAACGCGCGATAGTCGGCAACCAGGGGCTCATCCTGTTTGTAATAAATATTGTGTGAGCCGTCTGAGTAAACCTCTTTAAAGTTACAGCACAAAAATGAATATTGATCATCCCAGTTTTTCACCAAAAATGAGATGCGATCCGGGGTAAACTCATCATCGTCATCCAGGCCGGCAATGAATTTACCGGATGCGGTAAAGATGCCAAGATTCCTGGTGGCGCAGGCTCCCATATTCTTTTCATTACGCAAATAGTGAACGCGTTCGTCTTTGGCGCACAGTTCCGCCATATAGTCTGCGGTGCCATCAACCGAGGCGTCATCACAGACCAGCACTTCGATATTAGGATAGTCCTGATTCAAGACGGATTGAACCGCTCGTTTCAACCGATCAACGCGATTGCAGGTTGAGATATAAATACTGACCTTAGGCAATGCATCCTGGTCAATAACACCTGATTCAGCAGTCATAGTACCTCTAAATATTCCTAATTCATTCGGACATGGCCTGTTTTCTATAAAACAGACGATATTGGGCCGCGCATAAACAAAACCAACGTGCGCAACCCAATATCCCCTGGCCATTAATCCGGCCAGGGTTCGGTCATGCTTCTAAAAATATTTTACCCAGACTACTGATTGTTTTTGATATCAATCAATACCTTACGCAACCCCTCTTCCCAAGCGGATGAGGCAATGCCGGCGGCATTTATTTTACGGCAGGACAGGGTTGAATATTGCGGTCTTTCCGCCGGCGTCGGGTAGTCAGCCGTGGTAATCTCAGCCACCTGCGGCACCTTGCTGAGCAGCTGCAGCTGCTGCGCATGCGTAAAGATCGACTTGGCGAAATCACTCCAGCTTACTTCTCGATCGCCGCAGAAGTGATAAACGCCGCCCTCGGCATTTTGCTTCAGCAGATCGATAATTGCCTGTGCAATATCGCCGGCATAGGTCGGGCAACCGCGCTGATCGGCCACAATGCCCAAGCTATCGCGGTCTTTCGCCAAACGCAGCATGGTCTTAACGAAATTATTGCCGTATTCGCTAAATACCCAGGCGGTGCGGACGATCAATGATGCGGGTAAAATCTCTGCAACGGCGATTTCACCATCCAGCTTGGTTTGCCCGTAAACGCCCAGCGGGTTGGTCGCATCGGTTTCGCTGTAGGCGACGCTGGCCTTACCGTCAAACACATAGTCGGTGGAGACATGCACCAACCGAGCGCCGGCTTCTTTCGCCGCCAGCGCCAGGTTTTTCGGCCCGACAACGTTAATCAACGCCGCCAGTTCACGATCCTGCTCCGCCTTATCAACCGCCGTATAGGCCGCCGCATTCACGATAGCATCAGGCTGAAACTCCGCGACCGCCGCTTTGACCTTCTCTAAATCGGTGATATCAAGTACATCGGCGTCCGTTGCCCAAACCTGCCATCCTTCAGGAAGGCGATCCTGGAAACAGCTGCCCAGCTGGCCTTTCGAGCCCGTCAGCAATACTTTCATTACGCCAGCTCCTTGAGCAACTTGCCCACTTTGTCTTTTTCAGACAGCAGCGGATTATCGATTGGCCATTCAATACCTACCTCTGGGTCGTTCCACAGCAGGCAACCTTCGTGGCTAGGGTTGTAGTAATCGGTGC
The DNA here is from genome assembly GCF_016026735.1 of Serratia rubidaea. Taxonomy (NCBI): domain Bacteria; kingdom Pseudomonadati; phylum Pseudomonadota; class Gammaproteobacteria; order Enterobacterales; family Yersiniaceae; genus Serratia; species Serratia rubidaea. The sequence continues at coordinate 3,096,563 of NZ_CP065640.1, read as the reverse complement.
ATTTGTACTCAAAATCGGCAATGTCAGACAGCACGACAAAACCATGCGCTAGGCCCGGCGGCACCCAGAACTGGGTTTTATTCTCTTCGGACAGGATGACCCCTTCCCACTGGCCGAACGTCGGCGAGCCAGGACGAATATCCACGGCGACATCAAAGACTTCGCCACGCACCACACGCACCAACTTGCCCTGCGGGTTTACCTTTTGGAAATGTAAACCGCGCAGCACGCCTTTGGCAGAGCGTGAATGGTTATCCTGCACAAAATCGAGGTCAATATTCAGCATTTCCTGGTAGCGCTTTTTCTCGAAAGTTTCCAGGAAAAAACCGCGCGCGTCGCCAAATACCTTCGGCTGGATAATTTTGACGCCGTCAATTTTGCTATCAGTTACTTGCATGTTACTTCTCCCGGATGATATGTGCGAGGTATTGCCCATACAGCGTTTTACTCAGGAGCTTGGCCTCATCGGCAACCTGTTCGCGTGACAGCCAGCCCTTGCGGAAAGCGATCTCTTCCAGGCATGCCACCTTGAAACCCTGGCGCTTTTCAATGGTGTGAATAAACTGCGACGCCTCGATCAGGCTGTCGTGGGTGCCGGTATCCAGCCAGGCAAAACCGCGCCCCAGCAGCTCGACATTCAACTTGCCCTGATCCAGATACATCTGGTTCAGCGTGGTGATTTCCAGTTCGCCGCGCGGAGAAGGTTTTACCTGCTTCGCCATTTCAACCACGTTCTCGTCATAGAAATAGAGGCCGGTCACCGCCCAGTTGGATTTTGGCACCGCCGGTTTTTCTTCCAGCGACAGCGCACGGAACTGATCGTCAAACTCAACCACGCCAAAGCGTTCCGGATCCATCACCTGGTAGCCGAATACGGTGGCACCTTCATTACGCGCCACCACGTTTTCCAACTTGGCGCCAAAGCTCTGACCAAAGTAGATGTTGTCGCCCAGAACCAGCGCGCAGCGATCGCCGTTGATAAACTCTTCGCCAATCAGGAATGCCTGCGCCAGGCCGTCCGGACTTGGCTGGATTTCATAGCTCAGATTGATGCCGAAGCGGCTGCCGTCGCCCAACAGGCGCTGGAAGGAAGGCATATCTTCCGGCGTGGAAATAATCAGAATATCGCGGATCCCGGCCAGCATCAGCACCGAGATCGGGTAATACACCATCGGCTTATCATAGATAGGCAGCAGCTGTTTTGAGACACCGCGAGTGATGGGATATAAACGCGTGCCGGAGCCACCCGCTAAGACAATACCTTTCATGTTGAAACTCCTTACTTAAAATTTAACGGGTCAGGCCCAGACGTTCACCGGCATAAGAGCCATCTTTAACGCGGCTCCACCAGGCTTCATTTGCCAGATACCATTCCACGGTTTTTCTGATGCCGCTTTCGAAGGTTTCTTGCGGTTTCCAGCCCAGCTCACGGTCAATTTTGGATGCGTCGATCGCATAGCGCATATCGTGACCAGGACGGTCGGCAACGTAGGTGATCAGATCTTCATACAGGTTGACGTTCGCCGGCTTGTTCGGCACCAGTTCGTCCAACAGACGGCAGATGGTTTGTACAACCTCGATATTCTTACGTTCGTTATGACCGCCGATGTTGTAGGTTTCGCCAACCTCACCTTCGGTAACGACTTTGTACAGCGCACGCGCGTGATCTTCCACATACAGCCAGTCGCGGATCTGCGCGCCGTTGCCATACACCGGCAGCGGTTTGCCGTCCAGCGCGTTCAGGATGATCAGCGGGATCAATTTTTCCGGGAAATGATAAGGACCATAGTTATTTGAACAGTTGGTCACGATAGTCGGCAGCCCGTAAGTACGCAGCCACGCGCGCACCAGATGGTCGCTCGAAGCCTTGGAAGCGGAATATGGGCTGCTTGGCGCATACGGCGTGGTTTCCGTGAACAGGTCGTCGGTACCGTGCAGGTCGCCGTAAACTTCATCGGTAGAGATGTGATGGAAGCGGAAAGCCTGCTTCGCATCGTTGTCCAGCGTATTCCAATACTGACGCGTTGCTTCCAACAGGGTGTAGGTACCAACGACGTTGGTTTCAATAAACGCGGCCGGGCCATCGATTGAACGGTCCACATGGCTCTCTGCCGCCAGGTGCATGACCGCATCAGGTTTGAACTCGCTAAAGACGCGATCCAACTCCGCACGGTTACAGATATCAACGTGCTCGAATTTAAAACGGGCGTTGTCAGCCACCGTTTTCAGCGATTCCAGATTGCCGGCATAGGTCAGGCTATCCAGAACCAAGATTTCATCCGCGGTATCGTTAATAATATGGCGGGCCACTGCGGACCCAATAAACCCAGCACCACCGGTAACGATAATTTTCATAATATCCTCAATCTTGAACTATCAACTAATAAGCCGACTTATTGATAAAACCTTTGAAAACGGTCAGGAAAATAATTTTTAAATCCATCCACAAACTCCAGTTCTGGATATAGTAGAGGTCATATTCAACCCTTTTTTCCATTTTCTCCAAAACATCCGTTTCTCCACGCCAGCCATTTATTTGGGCCCAGCCGGTAATACCCGGTTTCATTTTATGGCGCAGCATATATCCCTTGATCAGTTTGCGGTACTGTTCATTGTGTGCAACGGCGTGCGGCCGTGGACCAACAATAGACATATCCCCTTTGATCACATTGAAAAACTGCGGCAGCTCGTCCAGAGAGGTTCTGCGTAGCAGGCCGCCAAACGGCGTAATACGGCTATCCCCCTTTTTCGCCTGGATAACCTTATCGCCGTTTTCCATCACGGTCATACTGCGGAACTTCCAAACTTTGATCGCCCGCCCGTCAATGCCGTAGCGCAACTGTTTAAACAGCACCGGTCCCGGTGAGGTGACCTTGATGATTAAGGCAATCGTCAGCAATACCGGGGAGATGAAAAGCAGAATACAGGTTGAAAATATGATGTCTTCAATACGTTTCAACACCATATTCACACCGCTCATCGGCGTGTCATATAAAGAAATCACCGGCACGCCGTAGATCATTTCACTGCGCGAGTGCAAGACATTGAAGGTAAAGATGTCCGGTATCAACATGACGGTACATGTACTGTCAGCCAACGCAGAGAGGATATAGTTAATCTCTTTGGACTGCTCCATCGGCAAAGCAATATAAACCCTATCAATATTATTTTCGTTCACCTGAGCAATCAAAGCATCAATATCGCCCAAATGATTCATATCGAGTTTATCGTACCCCTGCACCTGCCCCGTCGTCGAGAAGTACCCCAACAGATTCAGCCCCAGCCACGGCGCATTTTTAATGCTTTCGGCCAAATGCACGCCGGAAGCAAGATCGCCAATCATCACAACCTTACGGTTGTTATAACCGACCTTACGCAAGTGTCCCAGGATGACGCGAATGAGGCTACGGAAAAAGACGAACAATACTAATGAGAAGAATGACCATAAAGCATAAAACTTGATGGTGATATTAATCTCATTAATAAAGGCAATAATACCCGCGGTGAAGATTACGCTGAGCAACCAGTTTCTTAATAAAAACTGCAGCTCCAGACGGAAACTTACCCCTCGCCACGAACGATAAAAATCGGTCATCCCACCGATCATCTGGAACAGCACAAGACAGATTAAAGCAACAATGCCGTGAACAAGGCCGATTTGCTGATGACTGATATACCCAACCAGCATCATACCAAGCAGCATGCTGAATATATCGGAAAATCGCTGTAGCATTGAGATAATGGAAGCGTTGGAGTGAGTCATGCTTCTACTTGATTCATTCATTATGTGTCTCTTTCCCCATTAATCTACCAAGCCGATATGAATCCACGCTGGTTTAGATTCATTATTTCCAAAACCGGCTATGCATACTTAATTTTGGCAACCATTTCCGCGGCAGCTTAGGATACTTCATCCCCAACTTATAGCCCACGATCTTCAGAAAATTGTGCACACAAGCTCGAGGTATCCATAGCGGATGATTTTTTAATAAGAAAGATAACTCAGATTTAATAAAACGCATCCCTTCACCGCCAGCTCCACCAAACTTATCTCTGATCCAGGACTCATCATAGTGAAAGACACCAATATCAAAATAGCGCTTAAACTCTTCAAGCGGCGTGTAGTTATGAGAGTGGCGAACTTCAGCGCCGGCGCAATAGCTGACTTTATAACCTGCCATCACCGCCTTGGCGGCAAAATACATATCTTCGGAAAGAATAGTGTTCGAAGGAAAACCACCCAACTCTTTAAATACGGAGGTACGATACGCAGCAAAAGAATTAGACGTGAAAACGGTTTTTATACCCAGTCTTTCTTTATCTTTAAATTCGCTGGTATAGCTCTCCGCGCTATAATTAAACATCCTGGCATGCGTAGCTAAAGGGTTCGCATCCTTATGAGGAAGTTGTCGTCCATACGCACAGGCCACTTTAGGATCGTTGAAGACCTGCGTAATCTCATCCAGAAACCCTGGCTGCGGGATCGCATCCTGGGTGAGAAAAATTATAACATCGGCGCGATCAATATTATTTTCAACGGCCTGATTTCTGGTTCCGCCATGATTGAAATCCTTAGAATCAATAGACAGCGTTTCGAAATCATGCTGTTTTGCAATAGCCAGCGTATCATCCTTACTGCCTGAGTCTACGACATACACCACGGCCTTATTAAGATTGAATTCCGATATTCCGTCAGCGGATTCCTGCCACACCTTCCCCCCATTATATGTGGGAATGGCAATTAGATATTTCATCGTGATCACCCGATCTTTATTATATTGCAATATATGACATGCAATGCTCTCTATGCAAGAGAGACAACAAATCTTGGATAGTTAATTAGATTTTTTAGGATAACGGCTGGCTATAGAATTATAGCCAGCTTTATACAGGAGAGATTTATTTTTCAGAGTCGTAGTTATAACTGTAGTTATCGTAACCATAGCTATAATAATTCGACAGCTTGCGCACCACGGCGTTCAGAATGACGCCTTTAATCTCAATGCCATTCTGTTCGAAACGACGGATACTGACTTCGACTTCTTTAGGGCTGTTCAGCTCAAAACGGGCCACCAGCAGTGAAGTACCTGCATGCTTACCGATAATCGCCGCATCGGTAACCGCCAGAATCGGCGGCGTATCCACCAGAACCAGATCGTAGTTTTCAGACGCCCATTTCAGCACCTCTTCGAAACGGCGGTGCATCAGCAGTTCAGAAGGATTCGGCGGGATCTGACCGCGAGAAATAAAGTCGAACACATTGGACTGAGTATGCTGTACGGCTTCATTAATCGACAGTTTGCCCGACAAGACATTGGACAGGCCCTGTTTACCATCGGCGCCGATCAGTTCGTGCACATAACCTTTACGCATATCGCTATCGATTAACAGCACGCGCTGACCCGTTTGCGCCACAACGGCCGCCAAGTTGGCGCTGATAAAGGTCTTACCGATGCCAGGGCTGGCGCCGGAAATCATCAGCACATTATTTTTGGCTTCCATCATCGCAAAGTGCAAACTGGTACGCAGGCTGCGAATCGCTTCAATCGCCAGGTCAGCCGGGTTACCGAATGCCAGCAGCGAATCGGCGTCCGCATTTTGTTTCCGGCCTTTGATTTTAGAAATCAGCTCCATATCGCGCTTACGCTGCCATTCGGAAAGCGGAACGCTCGCATAGACATTGATGCCCATCTCTTCAAGCTGCTCAGGGCTTTCGATACCGCGATGCAGATAGCTGCGCGCCAGAACATAGCCGCAGGACACCATGCCGCCCAGAACCAGGCTCAACAGCATGATGATCGCTTTGCGCGGCTGTACCGGGCTGTCGCCGGTCATCGCACGGTCAACGATACGCACGTTGCCGATGGTGCTGGCTTTCGAAATGTTCAGCTCTTGCTCACGGTTAAGCAGCTGCATGTAGACTTCTTTACCGGAGTCGACATCACGGCTCAAACGCACCACTTCCTGCTGTGTTTCAGGCATCGCGTTTACCCGCTTGTTCAAGCGATCGCGCTCTTCTTCCAGCGTCTTACGCTTTTCAAGCAGGGAGCGGTAAGCCGGGTGCTCTTTGGTATACAGTTTGGAAATATCAGCTTCTTTGAAGGTCAGTTCATTCAACTGCCCTTCCACCGCTACGATGCTATCAAGAATAGATTTCGCTTCCATCGTCAGGTCAACGGAATCTTTCTGCTGACGATAGTGGCTCAATTTATCTTCGGCGCCATCCAGAGAAGCACGTACCTTAGGCAGCTGCATACGCAGGAAGACCAGGCTTTTCGCATCTTCTTCAGATTTACGCTCAATATTCTGTTCCAGATAGTTACGCGTGATGCTATTTAGAATTTTTTGGATCATCACCGGGTTGTCCCCGGTCAACGTCAGCCCCAGGACGCCGGTATCTTTACCCTGGTCAACCACTTCATACTGATCGGCCAGCTGATTGATGGCTGACAGATAGGTTCTGGAAGTGATGGTAAAGGTCGTGCCCGGTTCAGCAACGATATCGCTGACCAGGATAGATACGCCTTTTTGCTGCGCAAACACGCCGACTTTACCTTTGAACAACTCGTCACCATCCTTGCTGATGGTGTAGTCCGTTGCGCTGTCGACGGTCAGTTTGAACGAAGGGGAAGCCCAGCCTTTCGGCAGCGTCAGCTTGGACACCGACAGCTGACCGGGATCCTTATGCATCAGGCGTGCAAATCCGCGGCCAAGGATCGGGAAGTAATCCTGTTGAATATCCGTGGTCAGATTAAGATCTTCAACGGTTTTCCCCAGAATCATACGCGACTTCAGCAGTTCGATTTCCGGCGCTGACTGCGGCTGGCCGGAAGGCAGCATCTGGTTGATGTTGCTTAACAGCTTATTACCGACATTTTGCTCAACCTGAACAATCGCGTTAGCGCTGTATATCGGCGTTGCAAACAAGCAATAGATGATGCCGAAGGTCAGGAAGATGGCGGTAATACCAATAATCAACCAACGATTGTCAATCAGCTCGCCAACCAAACGTCCAATATCCAGCTCATCCGAACTATCGTTTTGAGACACATTAACTCTATTCTTATCTGCCATTGGTAATCCTGATTGACTTAGCGGCTTAAAGCATGAGCCCATTTTTGGGCTGATTTATCAAGAAGCTCATACACAAACTCGAAGGCTTCGCGGGATTGCCTATAGGGGTCAGCGATTTCTCGCTGTCCAATCCAGTGCCCATAAAGCATGGTTTTTCCCCTGACCTCAGGCGCCAAACGGCAAACGGAATCAATATGTTCCTTTTCCATCACCAGAATCAGATCATATTCACGGCACATTTTTGATGTGAGTTGCCGAGCCTGGTGACCATCAAGTGACGTGCCTCGCTGCAGCGCGACATCTGCAGCCGTAGCATCCGCGGGTTTATCAACCAACGCCCCCAAACCGGCAGAAGCGATTTCTTTATTCGGCAGTAGATTTTTCAGCAACCGCTCCCCGGTTGGGGAGCGGCAGATATTGCCGACACAAACGACCAATATCGAATTAAACATAAACGTTACCTATCTACACACTACGGCCAATTACGAATACGCAATGTCCCTTCGGTGAGGTTGTTGAAACCAGAGATGGTCGGCACCAGCTGGCTGATGACGCGGTTCCAACGAACGACAGGCGCTGTCGTGACATAAACGATATCGTAAGGCTGCAGATGGAATTCGGTACCCATTACCATCGCCGCCGCATCGGACGCATTGAGCTGATAGATATTCGCCAGTTTGCTGCCTTCGGCACCGCGTAACGGACGAATCACAAAAATACCGGTCGCGTCGGAGAAAGATTGATCCATCCCTTCCGCATTGCCCAACGCTTCGGTCAACGTCATACCGCTGCGGTCCATCTTCAGGGTGGTCTGTTTTTTCACCTCACCCATCACGAACACTTTCAGATCGTCATTGCGCGGGATATAGAGGATGTCGCCCGGGTACAGCAGATGGTTTTGCGTCAGGTCGCCTTTTTGCATCAGCGCCTGCAGTGAAATACGCTTCTCTTTGCCGTTATGCGTCAGGATAACGTTGCGCCAGTCGGCGTTCTCTGACAAGCCGCCGGCGGCGTTGACGGCATCCATCACGGTCAGAGGCACGTTGGTGATCGCCTGCTGGCCGGATTTGGACACTTCGCCGGTCACATAAGCTTTTTGCGAGCGGAACGCGGCGACGCTGACGTCAACCTGAGGGCTTTCAATATATTGCGCCAGGCGGTTGGTGATATCGGTACGCACCTGCTGCAGGGTTTTACCCGCAACCTTCACTTTACCAATATAAGGATAGAAGATGGAGCCGTCGGAATTTACCCAGTTGCCGGTATCGCTGGCGCTACGGTACTGACCCGCAGGCGTGGTCAATTCAGGGTGATCCCAAACGGTCACCATTAACACATCGCCAATACCAATCCGGTACTCGTAGTTCTGCAACTCACGTTCCAGCGATTTATTAGGCTGCGCCACGACGCTCTGCGGCCGCATTTTATCAACCAGGCGTGGCGTCAACGGATAAATATTGACCAGTTTATCGAGGTCGTAGTCGCTATCCTGCTGCTTAACAACATCTTTTCCGCTGGTAGAAAGGTGGGAGCCGGGGAAAACCGTACAGCCGCTAATCACACTGATCGATACCAAAAGAGGTATCAGTTTCCATTGTTTTTTTGCCATCGAGTTATCATCACTTTCAAAGTAAACATGTATGCTGTGCCAAGTCCCCTGCCAACCATGGCGCCATTACGGCACTCAGCAAAAATGAAGAATTTGTCAAAATTCCGCACATGCATTTACCAAAAATGCAGTGCGTTGAGCGTTCATTGAAACCGAACTTGCTATTATCAGTCGCCGTCCGGTACGGCGGCTGCGTACTCGCCGAAACGGCCCCGGACAGCACCTAACTATAAAGCTTATTCCATGTTACGCCAGAATAAAGTTATTAAAGTACCTGCTGCTCGGCCCACGCGCGGAACGCCTTGCCCTGGGTCGGGTGGCGTAAACCGTAGGTGACAAATGCGCGTAAATAACCCATTTTTTCGCCGCAGTTAAATGACTGCCCGACCAGTTCGGTGGCTTCCACCGGTTGCTGGCGCAGCAGCTCGGCAATCGCATCAGTCAGCTGCACACGACCCCAGGCACCCGGCTCGGTTTTTTCCAGAATAGGCCAGATATCGGCGCCAAGCACATAGCGGCCCACAGCGGAATAGTTAGACTTTAACTGCACATCAAGGCCCGGCTTTTCAATAATGGACGTCATCCGTGAAGTCTCGCCTGGTTTCAACGTATCCGTTTCACATTCAACAACCGAATAATCATGCAGCACATGTTCGTCTGCTGCCTGCACCAGCACCTGACTAAGCCCCGTCTGTTCAAAGCGGGCAATCATATGCGGCAGGTTATCCTTGCTCAGGTCAGCTTGCGCATCGTCAAGCAAGACATCCGGCAACAGCACGACGAAAGGAGAATCACCAACCAATGGCTTGGCGCACAGCACCGCATGACCCAGACCTTTTGGCTGCCCCTGACGAATGTGCATCAGCGTCACCCCTTTCGGCGTGATTGACTGCACTTCATCAAGCAGCTGGCGTTTAACGCGTGCTTCCAGCATCGCTTCCAGCTCAAACGAGGTATCGAAATGATTCTCAATGGCATTTTTGGACGAATGCGTAACCAGAATGATCTCGTTGATCCCGGCAGCTACGCATTCATTAACGATATACTGAATGAGCGGCTTATCGACGATCGGCAACATTTCTTTTGGAATTGCCTTGGTTGCCGGCAGCATGCGCATGCCGAGGCCGGCAACGGGAATGACAGCTTTCAACTTCGTCATGGTAATCCTCTTTCAATCTTGTGATCGTTTTTAAGCCAACAGCGAAACTATTTGCTTTCCAGGGTCTGTTTCAGCCACTGGCTGAAGCCTTCGCCCTCGGAAGTATGGCGCAGGCCATATTGTACGAAGGCCTTCATATAGCCCAATTTATCACCACAGTCGTGCGACTTGCCACTCATATGGAAGGCTTCCACGGTCTCCTGCCCCATCAGCATGGCGATCGCATCGGTCAGCTGGATTTCGTCGCCGGCACCCGGAGGCGTTTTCTCCAGCAGCGGCCAAATGTCCGCCGACAGCACATAGCGCCCGACGACGGCCAGGTTAGAAGGCGCTTCCTCACGGGCCGGCTTTTCCACCACCGCGGTCATCGGCGCACTTTCGCCGGCAGCCAGAGCCGCGCCGCCGCAGTCCACTACGCCGTATTTGGACACGTCCTTCTCCGGCACCGGCTCAACCATAATCTGGCTATAGCCCGTCTGCTCGAAACGCTGCAGCATTTTAGCCAGGTTCTCTTTACGCAGATCCGCCGTGGCATCATCCAGCAGAACATCCGGCAACAGCACGACGAAAGGCTCATCACCCACCATCGGTTTAGCGCACAATACCGCGTGACCCAGGCCTTTAGCCTGACCTTGACGCACCTGCATCACCGTTACGTCCGGCGGGCAGATACCCTGAATTTCCGCCAACAGCTGGCGTTTGACCCGCGATTCCAATACCGCTTCCAATTCGAAAGAGGTATCAAAGTGGTTTTCAATCGCATTTTTGGAAGAGTGGGTAACTAAAACAATGTCTTTGATTCCAGCCGCAACGCATTCACTGACAATGTATTGGATCAACGGTTTATCAACCACCGGCAACATTTCTTTAGGAATAGCTTTCGTTGCAGGCAGCATACGCGTACCCAATCCGGCTACCGGAATCACTGCTTTCAGTCGTTTTTGCATGCTTTAATCCACCAACAAATTACAAAATAAGAGTCACGGTTACAGGCTAAATCAGCGCTCCAGCGAGCAACATCGGAAAAGTCCATGTCATGGCAGCTAACCCGTTAACTTCTCTTGATGAAGAAGTCTTCAGACACGCTACCGCCCTTGGCTTTCAGCTACCAATGCACTGTAAACACGTTCATATGGCAAACGGATGGTTCTCATCGCGTTTGGTCAGTCAACTCAAGTGCTCTGTGGCATTTAATGCCGAGCAAGTCACAAAAAAGTAAAAAAGCTCTACGCCCTTTATAACGAAACGGTGATACTTGTTCACTTTTATATATGGCTAAGATTCTTATACTAATGACTAACTGAAACAAGCCTTAGATAGGTTCAGACAAGTCTTTTCAGAATAAGACTACTTATTGCCAGAAATTCTAAGGTTTTCTCCATTCAATACGCTTATAACTTAATGATAAACATAATGTTATTCCGGCATAAAATCGTTAAAAAGCTCATTGATTGAGCGCTAATCGTGCGGATAATCATCAATTGTTTTCAGCACCTGCCAGGTTGCCTCCCCCCGAATTTTCCCTTCCCAGTCCAGCTTCACAGTTGAATTTTTCCGATGCTGCACGCATCCTTTTTTAAGGGGATAACTCCCGTAAACTCAAAGGGGTAATCAGACTTATGGAATGGATCGCCGATCCAACAATCTGGGCGGGGTTAGCCACGCTGGTGGTGCTGGAGATCGTCCTGGGGATAGACAACCTGGTGTTTATCGCCATTCTGGCGGAGAAGCTCCCCAAAGAGCAGCGCGACAAGGCGCGGGTGGTCGGCCTGCTGCTGGCGTTGCTGATGCGTCTGGTGCTTCTCGCCTCCATTTCCTGGCTGGCGACCCTGACCAAACCCCTGTTTGCCGTACTCGATCATCCGTTCAGCGGCCGCGATCTGATCATGCTGGTCGGCGGCATCTTCCTGCTGTTTAAAGCCACCATGGAGCTAAACGAAAGACTGGAAGGGAAAGACGAGGAGCAGCACGGCCAGCGTAAAGGCGCTCGCTTCTGGCCGGTAGTTGCGCAGATCGTGGTGCTGGATGCGGTCTTTTCGCTGGATTCGGTGATCACCGCGGTTGGCATGGTCGATCATCTGGCGGTGATGATGCTGGCGGTGTGTATCGCCATCGGCCTGATGCTGTTGGCCAGCAAGCCGCTGACGCGCTTTGTCAACGCGCATCCCACTATCGTGATTTTGTGCCTCAGCTTCCTGCTGATGATCGGCTTTAGCCTGGTGGCGGAAGGCTTCGGCTATCACATTCCGAAAGGTTACCTGTACGCCGCCATCGGCTTCTCGGTCATGATTGAGGCGCTGAATCAGCTGGCGCAGTTTAACCGTCGCCGCTTCCTGTCGCAGGTACGGCCGCTGCGGGAACGTACGGCGGAAGCCGTATTGCGCATGCTAAGCGGCAAGCATGAAGATGCGGAAGTCGACCGCGACGCCGCGCAGCTGATCGCTGACAGCGGCGAGGGTAAAGAGATCTTCAACCAGCAGGAGCGCCATATGATTGAGAGAGTGCTGGGGATGGCGCAGCGCACCGTCAGCAGCATTATGACGTCGCGCCATGATGTCGAATACCTTGAACTCAACGACCCGCAGGAAAAGCTCCGGCAGCTGTTGGAAAGAAACCTGCATACGCGCATCGTGGTGGCGGAAGACAGCGCCAGCGACGAGCCGCTCGGCGTGATTCACACCATCGACGTGCTGAAACAGCAGCTGGCTCAGCAGGAACTGGATCTGCGCGCGCTGATCCATCAACCGCTGATTTTCCCGGAGCAGCTGACGCTGCTCGGCGCACTGGAACAGTTCCGTCAGGCACAGACCCACTTCGCCTTTGTCGTCGATGAGTTTGGCTCAGTGGAAGGGGTGGTCACCCTCACCGACGTGATGGAAACCATCGCCGGCAACCTGCCTGAAGCCGGTACAGAGCTGGATCCGCGCCATGACATTGAGCAGTTGGAAGACGGCAGCTGGGTCGCCAACGGCTATATGCCGCTGGAAGACCTGACGATTTATCTGCCGCTGCCGCTGGAGGAAAAACGGGAATATCATACGCTGGCCGGGCTGCTGATGGAGCATTGCCAGCGTATACCGCAGGAAGGCGAACAGCTGACTATCGGCGATTATCTGTTCGAACCGCTGGTCATCAACAGCCACCGCATCATCAAGGTGAAAATCACCCCGCTGCAACAGCCGGATCCCGATTACGAGGTGTAAAACGCCGGGCGAGCCACACGCCCGGCGCTATCACATTACAGCTGTACCGGCACCAGGATCTCGGTGGCGACAATCACCACGATAAGCCCGACGATCACCGGCACCGAGGTACGCTTCACCACTTCCATCGGAGAGATTTTCGCCATCCCCGCCACCGCCACCACCACGCCGGAAACCGGCGACAGCGTACGGCCAAGGTTGGAAGCCTGCAGCATAGGGATCACCAGGTAAGCCGGGTTAACGCTCATTTGCGCGGCCAGTTTGGGGATCAGCTCGACAAATGCGTAAAACGGCGCGTTGCCGGAACCGGTCGCCATCGCCGCCAGCATGGTGATCGTCACCAGCACCAGCATCATGATGATGCCGCCGGTGCCGAACGACTGCGCAGTAGCGATCAGGCCGCTGATAAAGCCGACGGTGCTCAGCCCCTGGGCGAAGACGCCCGCCGCCACCAGCAGCATTACCACGCCGGCAAACGCATCCGCCATGCCGCGGTATGCCACTTCCAGCCCGCTGAAGACGGTTTTGGCATCAAAACTGCGGATAAACTCAATCAGCGCGGCCAGCAGCATGCACAACACCAGCACGGTGATGATATGCAGCTCCGGCCCCCATTTGCCGTCGAAGATCAACACGCCGAGAATCGGCGTAAACGGCAAAATGGCGTAAAAACCGGGCGCCTTTGTCACAATTTCGCTGACATCCATCACGTGATGCTGTTCGTCGTTTTTCCTGTCCAGATAGCGCTGCCAAAAGAAATGCGCAACGGCCATACAGACAATGGCCGCCACGGAGATCGGCAAGGTGGTTTTAAAGGCGAAGTCCACCAGCGGCATTTCCGCCGCTTTGGCCGCCAGCACCACGTCGCCGGAGGTCGGCGCCAGAATGATCGCCGCCGGCGAGGCGCAGATCGCCGCCGCCGCGCCGCGGCTGATGCCGACATTCACCATCAGCGGGAACAGCGTCGCCATCAGCAGCACGCCCAATCCGGTTGCCGACGACACGGCCAGCGACATCAGGCAGGCGACGATGTACGCCGCCACCATCAGTAAATAAGGCGAGTTGATCATCTGCAGCGGACGGGAAGCCAGCTTCACCACCATATCGTTAGCGCCGATATGCGTCATATAGGCGGCAAAGCCGCACAGCATCATAATCATCATGCCGAGATCGCCGCCGCGGCTCATCAGCAGAATCTTGACGTACTCAATGATATCCGTAGCGCGCCAGCCGGTGGAACTGGCGCTGGCCGGCAGCACGCTTTTGCCCATCAGCGCGCTGATGGCCAGCAGCAGCAATCCGCCGACCATCAGCACGCCGGTGGCCGAATACCCTTTGATGATATAGCGTACCACTCCCCCCGCTACCCCTACCCCGATCAGAAGCTCAATCATAAACCCTCTATATATAATTATTAGCCGCCTATTATTTGGCCAGCAGAATCACGCTCCACTGTGCCCAAATTAACTATACGGGAATATGACTTTTATCAAAGTTGCAATCAGAAACTATCAGGGAAAACGACGGGTAAAGGCGGGTTGTGCGCCGATGCGGGCCAAACGTGCGGCCCACATCGGCAGAGGCATTACAGCTTGTCGAGCAGTTTTTTCAGATCTTGCCCGTTGCGGGACTCTTTATTTTTTTCAGCCCATTTATTCAGCGCATCCTTGGCACGATCCTGTAAGGAGTCGCGCAGCACCCGATCGACCTTCAGCTGATAGTTCAGCTGCTGCCATGGCCCGAACACGCGTAATGGAATCGGCGTCTTCTGCAGCTGTTCGATCAGTTCGCTGCGTCCCTGCCAACCGCCGGTCACCTGGACGTTCAGCGTAATATCACACTGTTTTTCAGGCAGGTTCAACGTACCGTCACCACTAAGGTGCAGCAACGGCGACTGCGCACTCAGCTCACGGAGCGTCACCGCACCGCGGTTCAGGTTCGCCTTGGCCGCCAACTTTTGCACCTCGGTATAGCGCTGATATTTATCCTGTCCGCGTACGCCCCGCTCATTGCGCGCCACCGCCTGCTGAATCAGCTGCTGAATATTCAGCCCGTGCAGTTGAGCATTGTCTACCGCCAGCTGCGCATTGCCCTGCCAGCTATTCAGCAAGGCATCAATCGCCAGACGGTCGCCGCTCAACGCGCCGTTCATCGTCAGCTGCCCGGTCATAAACTGCGGAATATCAAACGCTTTGAACACCGTCGCCAGATCAATCCGCTGCAAATTCGGCTGTACCTGCGCCACGGCGTTATTACCGCGCACGTCCAGTGAACCAGGTAAGGAGAACTCGCCGCCGGCTACCTGTCCCGTCAGGGTCGGCATCGTCACCTTGCCGCGCTGATTATCGGCCTGCAGTTTCAGCTGCGCGACGTTCATACCGCGGTAGGTCAGTTGGTCGGCGTGCACATCCAGCCGGGCATTAAAATCGCGCAGCGCCTGCAGATCCCGCTGCTGCTCGGTACCGCTGGCGATCACCGGCCCGGCGGTCATCGCCCGCACCGGCTGCTCGTCGCTGCCGCCGCTGCTGTTATGCCAGCCGGAAAGCGCATCCAGATTCAGATTCGGCGAACTCAGGTTCAGGATATAGTCGGGGATATCCCCCAGGCCGGCGCTGATACTGCCGGAAAATTGGCTGTTGTTGGCGCTGATCTGCAGCTGGTTGAGCGCGATCCGGCGCGGCGTCTGCTGATACTGCGCCTGCAGCGAGCCCTGGCCTTTAATGCCGCCCACCAGAATATCGGC
This sequence comes from Serratia rubidaea, assembly GCF_016026735.1. Classification (NCBI taxonomy): domain Bacteria; kingdom Pseudomonadati; phylum Pseudomonadota; class Gammaproteobacteria; order Enterobacterales; family Yersiniaceae; genus Serratia; species Serratia rubidaea. Next base: position 3,080,775 of record NZ_CP065640.1, on the reverse strand, counting down.
GCCTTCCAGTTGATAGTTAAACTGGCTGACCGTAGCGCTGGCCTGGCGCGGATACTGGCTCAGATCCAGCTCGGCCGTCAGGTTGACGCTCAGATCGCGCTGATCGCGGTTGATACGGCTGGCCAGCTCCAGCTCCGCCTGGCGATCGCCGCTGCGCTGCAGCGAAAGATTGATATCGCGGACGTTAATTTGCTCATTATTGGCGCGCTGCCAAATCAGCAGGCTGTCCACCACCTGCAGATTATCAATATCGAACTTCCAGCTCGCGGCGGGCGACTCTTCACCGTTGTTACCGCCCGGCGCAATCGGCGCATCCGGTAAACTCTGTTCTTCGGAATCCGGCGTAAGACGAATAACCGCATTCTTCAGCATCACCTGCTTAACGAACAGCTGATGAGAGAGCAGCGGCAGCAGTTTGACATCCAGACGCATATTGTCCGCGCTGACGACCGGCGCCTTGGCGCCTGGCGCGGTCAGCGTCATGCGGCCGGCCAGAATGCTCAGCTGCGGCCAAACGTGCCAGCGTAAATCACCCTCCAAGGTCAGGTGATACCCGCTACGCTGCTCGACCTTTTTGATCATGTAGCTGCGGAATTCATTCGGGTTGACCAGCAGCACCAGCGCAGACATCCCCGCCACCAGCACTACCAGCAAAATCACCAAAGTCGTCAGTAATCGTCTCATGCCTTCCTCTTGTCAGCACGGCGTCCGCGCGCCGTTAGTCCTTGTCGATGCGGCTGGCTACGGCGCCCTGCTGATCTTTGTATTTTGCATCTTCGCGACTGTGATAAGGCCGGGCGGCAGGTCCGGAGAGCGGTTCGAAACTCAGCGCGCCGATCAGCATGCCCGGGCGCAACGCCAGCGGCAGCTTACCTGAATTATAGAACTCCAGGACGATGCGCCCGTGCCAGCCGGGATCGATACGGTGCGCAGTCACGTGCACCATCAGCCCCAGACGCGCCAGCGAAGAGCGGCCGTCCAGCCAGCCGACCAAATCATTCGGCAGCGTCACCGACTCCAGCGTCACCGCCAGCGCCAGCTCGCCGGGATGCAGGAAGAACGCTTCCCCTTCCGGCAAGACGATTTCATCGCTCATCACGCGGTCCAGCGCCGCGCTAACCTCATCCTTCGGCCCGCTCAGATCGATAAAGGCGGCGGTATGACCGCGGAATACGCGGAACTGGTTGCCCAAACGGACATCCACTGTGGCCCCGCTAATGCGCTCAATCGGCGGTCGCGGCGTAATGGCCAGTTTTCCGCTATCCAGCCAGGCTTCGATATCGCGGTCGCACAGTCTCATCTCTATTCTCTCCATCAAGAAGACGCGTAAACAACAAAAATTGCCATACAAAGGGCGAAAGGTCTACGTCAGGACGTAAATAGTTGACGCCGGACCAGAAAACCACGCTTCAGGCCCGGCGGCGAATTATTCAAAGAACTGACTGATTTTGGCTTTCAGAATATCGATGGCAATGCGGTTTTTACCACCGCGCGGCACGATAATGTCGGCATACTGTTTGGAAGGTTCAATAAACTGCAGGAACATCGGGCGTACGGTTTTCTGATACTGCGCCATCACGGAATCCATAGAGCGTCCGCGCTCATTGACGTCGCGCTTCATGCGGCGCATCAGGCAGATATCCAGCGGCGTGTCGACAAAGATGGAGAAGTTCATTTCCTGACGCAGACGCGGGTCGGTCAACAGCAGGATCCCTTCCAGGATAATCACCTTCTTCGGCTCCAGATGCACCGTTTCGGTTTTACGCGTGTGCTCGGTGTAACTATACAGCGGCAGTTCTATCGGCTTGCCCGCCTTCAGCATCTGCAGGTGCTGGAACAGCAGGCTGTGGTCCATGGCGCTCGGGTGGTCGTAATTGGTTTTGACCCGTTCTTCCATGGTCAGATGGGTTTGGTCTTTGTAATAACTGTCTTCAGGGATCACGCCGATGTGTTCATCGCCGACCTGTTCGCGGAGTTCACGATACAACGTACTGGCGATAAGGCTTTTCCCGGAGGCAGATGCGCCAGCTATACCAATAATGACGCACTGATGCGGCTTGTCAGTCATAAAATTAAAGACCTGAATTCGTAGTGTGTTAGGGGGGACATAAAACGCGACAATTATAGGGAGTAAGCGCCCGCCGCGCCACTCTATTGTGGCCCTGGGACGGCGAAATGCCGTGTTTTTTCAGCCGTATTTAGGAACTTTGTCGGTTGGGCTACGCCGTCGCGCAGAGTAAACTCAGCGGCCAAACGCATTATTCCGATTCGCGGGATAAGTGAATAAATGGAGAGTTCCCCGTTGGATTGGCATTTTCTGACCTTTTTCGGCGACAGCATGCTGCTGCTGCCTACCGCTTTGATTCTGTTCCTCGTCCTGCTCTCTTCGGCCGCGACGCGCCGCGCCGGCTGGCAGTGGGGCTTTATCTTCGGCAGCGTCGGCGCGATTGTCTGCGCCTCCAAGCTGGCCTTTATCGGCTGGGGCATCGGCAGCGCCGAGTATGACTTTACCGGTTTCAGCGGCCACTCGGCGCTCTCCGCCAGCATCTGGCCGGCATTTCTGTGGCTGATTTGCGCCCGCTGCCGTCCGCTGCTGCGACGCACCGCCGTGCTGATCGGCTATCTGCTGCCGCTTGCTATCGGCTGGTCGCGGCTGGTTATTCACGCCCACTCAACGTCTGAAGTCATCGCCGGCCTGGCGCTGGGGCTCTCCGCCAGTTCGCTGTTCCTGCTGCTGCAGCGCCGCAGCGGTCCGCCGCGGCTCGGCGTGGTCAAAACCCTGATTCTGCTGGCGCTGCCGGTGCTATTGATGGGCCACCGCCAGCCGGCGCCGACCCAGAGCCTGCTGGAAAAAATAGCGGTAACCCTGGCGGACCGGGAACGCCCTTATACCCGTGCGGACCTGCATAAGTTACGGTGACAATTTGGCGATAAAAAAACCGGCGCATGGCCGGTTTTTTTGTGCCGTCAGACGGTCACACCGCGCGGAACGCGATCTCCGTCGGGATCGCTTCGCCCTGCCAGTACATCTGCGCCGCCACGCGTCCCGCCAGCTGGCGGTACATCTCGGCAAATTCGCTGTCCGGACGGCTCACCACCGTCGGCTGGCCGCGGTCCAGATCTTCACGCAGCGAAATATGCAGCGGCATCTGCCCCAGCAGACGGCTGTTATATTTCTGCACCAGCTTCTCCGCCCCGCCGGTGCCGAAAATCGGCTCATGATGCCCGCAGTTGCTGCAGATATGCATGCTCATGTTTTCCACAATGCCCAATACCGGCACCTGGACTTTTTCAAACATCACGATGCCCTTCGCCGCATCCAGCAGCGCGATATCCTGCGGGGTGGTGACCACCAGCGCGCCGGTAACCGGAATGTTTTGCGACAGCGTCAGCTGAATGTCGCCGGTGCCCGGCGGCATATCCAGCACCAGATAATCCAGATCCGGCCACAGCGTATCCTGCAGCAGCTGCATCAGCGCCTTGCTGGCCATCGGACCGCGCCAGACCATGGCGTTGTCATCGGTCACCAGATAGCCGATGGAGTTGGTCGCCAGGCCGTGCGCCATAATCGGCGCCATATGCTGGCCGTCCGGCGAGGTCGGACGCTCATGTTCCGTGCCCAGCATATTGGGGATCGACGGACCATAAATATCCGCATCGAGGATGCCGACCTTGGCGCCTTCCGCCGCCAATGCCAGCGCCAGGTTTACCGCGGTGCTGGATTTCCCCACCCCGCCCTTACCGGAGCTGACGGCGATAATATTACGCACGCCTTTGACGCCGGCCTGCGCATTGGCGCGCTTCAGCGTGGCGATATCATGTTTCAGTTTCCAGTCGATGGCCTGTGCGCCGGTCACGCGCAGCAGCTCCGCGCTCACGCTGTCCTGCAGCGCCGCGAAACCGCTGTTCCAGGCGAACGGCATGGCGAGTTCGATATGCAGCACGTTGTCCAGCAGCGCGCAGTGGTGGATGGCTTTCAGCGCCGTCAGGTTATTTTTTAACGTCGGGTGTTCAAAGGCGGCCAGTACACCGGTCACCAGGGCGCGCAGAACTTCGGGGTTGGTCTGCTCAGGGGATTTTGCGTTCATCCCGGCTCCTCGATTGAAATAAATGCAAGTGAATAGCTTCAACGACAAGCATACCAGAACTAACCGACGCTGACTCGCACCACAACGTCGCCATCGCGGTATAGCCCTAGCCGCGAGGCGTGCGATCGGTTAACATCGAAGGCCCTTTTTACTCAATACAGAAAGCAAGTTCTTACTATGGCTCAAGTCGCGAAAAAATTATTGGTGACGTGCGCGCTACCGTACGCAAATGGTTCCATCCATCTCGGCCACATGCTCGAGCACATCCAGGCGGATATCTGGGTTCGTTACCAACGAATGCGCGGCAACGAAGTTCATTTCATTTGCGCGGACGACGCGCACGGCACGCCAATCATGCTGAAAGCACAGCAGCTGGGCGTCTCGCCGGAAGACATGATTGCCGAAATGAGCCAGGAGCATCAGCAGGATTTCGCCGGTTTCAACATCAGCTACGACAACTACCACTCGACGCACAGCGAAGAGAACCGCGAGCTGTCCAGCCTGATTTACCGTCGCCTGAAAGAGAACGGCTTTATCAAGAACCGGACGATTTCTCAGCTGTACGATCCGGAGAAAGGCATGTTCCTGCCGGACCGCTTTGTGAAAGGCACCTGTCCGAAGTGTAAATCACCGGATCAGTACGGCGATAACTGCGAAGTGTGCGGCGCCACCTACAGCCCGACCGAGCTTATCGATCCGAAGTCCGCGGTGTCCGGCGCCACGCCGGTCATGCGCGACTCCGAGCACTTCTTCTTCGACCTGCCGTCCTTCAGCGAAATGCTGCAGGCGTGGACGCGCTCCGGCGCGCTGCAGGAACAGGTGGCGAACAAAATGCAGGAGTGGTTCGACTCCGGCCTGCACCAGTGGGACATCTCCCGCGACGCGCCCTATTTCGGCTTCGAAATTCCCGACGCGCCGGGCAAATACTTCTACGTCTGGCTGGACGCGCCGATCGGCTACATGGGTTCCTTCAAGAACCTGTGCGACAAGCGTGGCGACCTGGACTTCGACGAGTTCTGGCGCAAGGACTCCACCACCGAGCTGTATCACTTTATCGGTAAAGACATCGTCTATTTCCACAGCCTGTTCTGGCCGGCGATGCTGGAAGGCAGCAACTTCCGCAAGCCGACCAACCTGTTCGTTCACGGCTATGTGACGGTTAACGGCGCCAAGATGTCCAAATCGCGCGGCACCTTTATCAAGGCCGGCACCTACCTGAAGCATCTGGACGCCGACTGCCTGCGCTATTACTACGCCGCCAAGCTGTCGTCGCGCATCGACGACATCGACCTCAACCTGGAAGATTTCGTGCAGCGCGTCAACGCCGATATCGTCAACAAGGTGGTCAACCTGGCGTCGCGCAACGCCGGCTTTATCAAGAAACGTTTCGACGGCCGTCTGGCGGACCAACTGGCGGATCCGGCGCTGTATCAGACCTTTACCGATGCGGCCGACAGCATCGCCGACGCCTACGCCAGCCGCGAATTCAGCCGCGCCGTGCGTGAAATCATGGCGCTGGCGGATCTGGCCAACCGCTATGTGGACGAGCAGGCGCCGTGGGTGGTGGCGAAGGAAGAGGGTCGCGACGCCGATCTGCAGGCTATCTGCTCAATGGGCATCAACCTGTTCCGCGTGCTGATGACCTACCTGAAGCCGGTACTGCCGTCGCTGGCGCAGCGCGCCGAAGAGTTTCTGAACGGCGAACTGAGCTGGGACAGCATTCAGCAGCCGCTGTTGGGTCATCAGGTCAACGCCTTTAAGGCGCTGTTCAACCGTATCGATCTCGACAAGGTCAACGACATGGTCAACGCGTCCAAAGAAGATCTGATCGCCAGCCAGGCGCCGGCAGTCACCGGTCCGCTGGCGGACGATCCGATCCAGGACGCCATCACCTTTGACGACTTCGCCAAAGTGGATATGCGCATTGCGCTGATCAAAAGCGCCGATTTCGTTGAAGGCTCGGACAAACTGCTGAAGCTGCAGCTGGATCTGGGCGGCGAAAACCGTCAGATCTTCTCCGGCATCCGTTCCGCTTACCCGGATCCGAAGCTGCTGGAAGGACGCCTGACGATCATGGTCGCCAACCTGGCGCCGCGCAAAATGCGCTTCGGCATCTCCGAAGGCATGGTGATGGCCGCCGGCCCGGGCGGGAAGGAAATCTTCCTGCTGAGCCCGGACAGCGGCGCACAGCCGGGCATGCAGGTGAAGTAACGCCGTCAACGCAACAAGGGTCGAGCCAGCTCGGCCCTTTTTTATGGTCGTCACGCAGCGCAACGCCGCCAGCATCAGTGGTTAATCCTGTCATTCTCCCCTGCGGCGGAAATTACCGCTGTTTCGCACTTTCCGTACCGCCGCCCGCCGCCAATAGGCTATGTTATCAACTCTGATTTAATGACCGAGCATCCACGGGTGATGTTATGAAGGGATTCCCACCGCTAATCAACACGCTGCTGGCTACCTCGCTGGTGCTGACCATCGGCCGCGGCATCACGCTGCCGTTTATCGCCATTTACCTCAGCGAGCACTTCCGTCTGCTGCCCGCCGGCGTTGGCGTGATCCTCGGCTGCAGCCTGAGTATCGGCATCATCACCAGCCTGTACGGCGGCTATCTGGTGGACAAGTTCAGCAAAAATACGCTGATGGTCGCCGCCATTGTGCTGTACGGGCTGAGCTTCTTCCTGATGCCGTCGATCGCACGCCCGGGCGGCATGGTGGCGCTGCTGGCGGTACTGCATACCACCTACTCGGTGCTGAGCATCACCATCAAGGCCTGTTTTGCCGAATGGCTGCCGGTTGCGCAGCGCACCCGCGCCTTCTCCATGAACTACACGCTGATCAACGTCGGCTGGGCGATCGGCTCCTCGCTCGGCGTCTGGGTGGCCGGCTTCGGGGTTCTGCTGCCGTTTTATCTGTCCGGCGGCCTGACGCTGCTGGTGGTGATCGTGCTGCATTTCCGCCTGCGCCGCTCGCCGTCGCCGCCGGCAGCGGCAGGCGTCTCCGCCCCCCTGCCCGCCAGCTTCCGCCAGACGTTCGGCATTCTGCGCCGCGACCGGCGGCTGATTTTCTTTACCCTCGGCAGTACGCTGGGCGCGGTGGTCTTCGGCCAGTTCACCGGTTACCTGTCGCAGTATCTGATTATCGCCACCAACGCGGAATTCGCCTACCGGGTCATCGGGCTGGTGATGCTGGTTAACGCCTGCATGGTGATTGCGCTGCAATATCTGCTGAGCCGCGGAATGCGGCAGGACAATATGCTGCGCTGGCTGGCGTTCGGCACGCTGTTCTTCGTGCTCGGCCTGCTGGGCTTCGCGCTGGCCGGACAGTCGCTGTGGCTGTGGGCGTTGGCGATGGCGGTTTTCACCCTGGGCGAAATCATCGTGATCCCGGTGGAATACATGTTTATCGACTTTATTGCACCGGCGCATCTGAAGGGCAGCTACTACGGCATGCAGAACCTCAGCAACCTCGGCGGCGCCGCCAACCCGGTGCTGTGCGGCTTGCTGCTCAGCTACGCCGCGCCGCCGCTGATGTTCGCCATGCTGATCGCCGCGGCGCTGTTCAGCCTGCTGTTCTTTTTCCTCGGGCACCGGCTGGCACAGCGCCAGCCGACGGAGCCGTTGGCCGAACAGGCGTCATCTACACTTAACTCGTAACGTCAATAGCCAGGATGGGCATGGCTGGGATAACGATTTTTCATGATTGGTTATGTGGCGCAGATCACAGTTTAATTGTATGATGAATGCATCCGTTAAACAGGAAGGCTTATGAACAAGATGCTCACATCATGTTGGCAATACCTTAGAGCATTCGCTTTGATTTACCTGTGTCTGCTGATCGGCAACGCGGTCTCCGCCCTGCTGCCGATCGCCATTCCCGGCAGCATTCTCGGCATGCTGCTGCTGTTCGCCCTGCTGGCCCTGCAGCTGCTGCCGGCCGCCTGGGTGCGTCCCGGCTGCAACCTGCTCATCCGCTATATGGTGCTGCTGTTTGTGCCCATCGGCGTCGGGGTAATGCAGTACTACCGGGAGATTTTCGACCATCTGGCGCCGCTGGTGGTCGCCTGCGCCGCCAGCACCCTGATCGTCTTGGTGGCCGTGGGGTACTCATCCCACTATTTTCATCGCGAACGCCCGCTGGTCGGCAAGCAGAACGACGCCGAGGGGGATAAATAATGTTGCATACCATCTGGTGGTCGCTGCCGTTAACCCTGCTGGTGTTTTTCGCCGCGCGCAAGCTGGCGCAGAAACTGAACATGCCGCTGCTCAATCCGCTGCTGGTCTCTATGGCGGTGATCATTCCGCTGCTGCTGCTGACCGGCATTCCCTATAAGGACTATTTTCAGGGCAGCAAAATCCTCAACGATTTGCTGCAGCCTGCGGTAGTCGCGCTGGCGTTTCCGCTGTATGAGCAGCTGCACCAAATCCGCGCCCGCTGGAAATCAATTATCGCGGTGTGCTTTATCGGCAGCCTCGCCGCGATGATCAGCGGCGGCGCCATCGCCCTGTGGATGGGCGCCACGCCGGAGATTGCCGCGTCCATCCTGCCCAAATCGGTCACCACGCCGATCGCCATGGCGGTGGCGGAATCACTCGGCGGCATCCCGGCCATCAGCGCGGTGTGCGTGATTTTTGTCGGCATCCTCGGCGCCGTGCTCGGCCATACGCTGTTCAACGCGCTGAAGATCACCACCAAATCCGCCCGCGGCCTGGCGATGGGCAGCGCTTCGCACGCGCTGGGCACCGCCCGCTGCGTGGAGCTGGATTACCAGGAAGGCGCTTTCGGTTCGCTGGCGCTGGTGATCTGCGGCATTATCACCTCGCTGCTGGCGCCGTTTTTATTCCCGGTGCTGTTGCACCTGTTCGCCTGAGGCTAAAACTTGCGATATATCGCGCAATATCGCCACCGATTACATTAATTTCATCAATAAGTAGATATAAATCACATTTTATCCGCTAAAGGCTGCCTAGAATGTCCTCCCGTTAACACTGGAGAGACGTTCTATGCATCCGCGTTTTCACACCGCATTCAGCACCCTGCCCGACACATTGCAATCCGCCCTGCAGCCTTATCTGGACGCAGCTGATTTTCCGGCCATGTTCAGCGCCGAGCAGGTTGAAGCAATCAAGCAGCGCTGCGGGCTGGACGATGATGCGCTGGCGTTTGCCCTGCTGCCGCTGGCCGCGGCCTGCTCGTTAACCCCGATTTCTCAGTTCAACGTCGGCGCCATCGCCCGCGGCGTCAGCGGCAACCTCTATTTTGGCGCCAATATGGAGTTCAGCGGCGCGCCGATGCAGCAGACGGTGCACGCCGAACAGTGCGTCGTCACCCACGCCTGGCTGCGCGGCGAAGCGGCGCTGGCCGCCGTCACCGTCAATTACACCCCGTGCGGCCACTGCCGCCAGTTTATGAATGAGCTGAACAGCGGCGGCGATCTGCGCATCCAGCTGCCGGGCCGCCCGGCCGCCACGCTCAGTCACTATCTGCCGGACGCCTTCGGCCCGCGCGATCTGGATATTCACACCCTGCTGATGGACCCGGCGGACCACGGCCACCGGCTGGCGCTGGACGACGCGCTGGCGATCGCCGCGCTCGACGCCGCCAACCGCAGCCACGCGCCCTACAGTCAGGCCCACAGCGGCGTAGCGCTGGAAACGAGCGACGGCAAGATCTACGCCGGTCGCTACGCGGAAAATGCCGCCTTCAACCCCAGCCTGCCGCCGCTGCAGGCTGCGCTGATCCTGCTGAATATGTCCGGCGGCGACTGCCGGCGCATCCGCCGCGCGGTGCTGGCGGAGCCGCAAAGCGCCGTCCTCAGCCAGCATGACGCCACCCGCGCCCTGCTGGCCGCACTCGGCTGCCGGACGCTGCAGCACCTCACCTTCTGATCCCCAGCGCGGGGCCGTCCGGCCCCGCAAATAACAGCCCTGCCCGGCGAATACAATGCCATTTACGTCTGAAAACACTTTTTTTAGTTAAATAAGTCTTTGATCGTCGATAATTAGCGCAACTTCCCTCATGATCCGATAACAATTACTGTACATATTTCCCTTATCTTTTAGGATCTGCGGTGATAAAAACAATCTGATACGTCTAAGAGTGAACTGATGGAACTTGAATACGAAAGCAAACGCCCGCTGTACATCCCTTACGCCGGCCCGATTCTGTTGGAATTTCCGTTACTTAACAAAGGCAGCGCCTTCACCGAAGAAGAACGCAGCCACTTCAACCTGCGCGGCCTGCTGCCCGAAGCGGTAGAAACCATCGAAGAACAGGTCGAGCGCGCTTACCGCCAGTATCAAGATTTCAAAAACGACAACGACAAGCATATCTACCTGCGCAACATCCAGGACACCAACGAAACGCTGTTCTACCGCCTGCTGGACTCGCACCTGAGCGAAATGATGCCCATCATCTACACGCCGACGGTCGGCGAGGCCTGCGAGCACTTCTCCGATATCTACCGCCGCGCGCGCGGGCTGTTTATCTCCTACCCGAACCGCGACCGCATTGACGACATGCTGCAGAACGCCACCAAGCAGAACGTGAAGGTGATCGTCGTCACCGACGGCGAGCGTATCCTCGGCCTCGGCGATCAGGGCATCGGCGGCATGGGCATTCCGATCGGTAAACTGTCGCTGTACACCGCCTGCGGCGGCATCAGCCCGGCCTATACGCTGCCGGTGGTGCTGGATGTCGGCACCAACAACCCTCAGCGCCTGAACGACCCGCTGTATATGGGCTGGCGTCACCCGCGTATTTCCGGCGATGAGTACCATGAGTTTGTCGAGGCGTTTATCCAGGCGGTCAAACGCCGCTGGCCAAACGTGCTGCTGCAGTTCGAGGACTTCGCGCAGAATAACGCCACCCCGCTGCTGAACCGCTACCGCGACGAAATCTGCTGCTTCAACGACGACATCCAAGGCACCGCGGCGGTCACGCTCGGCAGCCTGATCGCCGCCAGCCGCGCCGCCGGCTGCCGCCTGCGCGACCAGACCGTCACCTTCCTCGGCGCGGGTTCCGCCGGCTGCGGCATCGCCGAGCAGATTATCGCCCAGATGAAGTCGGAAGGCCTGAGTGAAGACGAAGCGCGGGCGCGCGTGTTTATGGTCGACCGCTTCGGCCTGCTGACCGACAAACTGCCGAACCTGCTCGACTTCCAGAGCAAGCTGGTGCAAAAGAGCGAGACGCTGGCGCACTGGAACGTGAGCAACGACGCCATCTCGCTGATGGACGTGGTGCGCAACGCCAAACCAAGCATTCTGATCGGCGTTTCCGGCCAGCCGGGGCTGTTCACCGAAGAGCTGATCCGCGAAATGCATCAGCACTGCCCGCGGCCGATCGTGATGCCGCTGTCCAACCCGACCTCACGCGTTGAGGCGCGCCCGGAAGATATCATCAACTGGACCGACGGCGCCGCGCTGGTGGCGACCGGCAGCCCGTTTGCGCCGGTCAACCACCGCGATCGCCAGTACCCTATCGCCCAGTGCAACAACTCGTATATCTTCCCGGGCATTGGCCTCGGCGTGCTGGCCTCCGGCGCGTCGCGCGTCACCGACGCGATGCTGATGGCCGCCAGCCGCGCGCTGGCCGACTGTTCGCCGCTGGCGACCGACGGCTACGGCGCGCTGCTGCCGGATATCGACGATATTCAGGGCGTGTCGAAATGCATCGCGATGGAAGTCGGCAAGGCCGCGCAGCTGCAGGGCGTGGCGGTGGTCACCTCAGAAGAAGCGCTGTCCAAAGCGATTGAGCACAACTTCTGGCGTCCGCAGTACCGCAGCTACAAACGCACCTCGTTCTGATCCGTCTCCCGCCGGCCAGCATCGTCTGGCCGGTTTTTCCTCATCCGATCTCCGCACCAACAAAAAGTGCCCTGCTGGGGCCCCATCCGCAGGTCGACCGCTTGCGTCAGATAGTCAGGTAAAGTAGCCTTAATCCACCTTTTTTCAGATTTATGCGCGTAAGGCCAAAACATGTGGAAACGCCTGATAATTAGCCTGTTCATCATCGCCACGGCGCTGATGTTAACGGCTATCGCGCTCGATCGCTGGATCAGCTGGAAAACCGCACCTTATATCTACGAAGAGGTGCAGCAGCTGCCGGATCGCCAGGTCGGCGTGGTGCTCGGCACCGCCAAATATTACCGCACCGGGGTGATTAATCAGTATTACCGCTACCGCATGCAGGGGGCGATTAACGCCTACAACAGCGGTAAGGTGAAGTATCTGCTGCTGAGCGGCGACAACGCGCTGCAGAGCTACAATGAGCCGATGACCATGCGCCGCGATCTGATCGCCGCCGGCGTGGCGCCGAGCGATATCGTGCTGGACTACGCCGGTTTCCGTACGCTGGACTCCATCGTGCGGACGCGCAAGGTGTTCGACGCCAACGACTTTATTATTATCACCCAGCGCTTCCACTGCGAGCGGGCGCTGTTTATCGCCCTGCATATGGGCATCCAGGCGCAGTGCTTCGCCGTGCCTTCGCCCAAAAATATGCTGTCGGTGCGCGTGCGTGAAATCTTCGCCCGTCTCGGCGCGCTGAACGATCTGTACATCCTCAAGCGCGAGCCGCGCTTCCTCGGGCCGCTGATCCCGATTTCCGCCATGCATAAAGTGCCGGAGGACGCCCAGGGCTATCCGGCGGTATCGCCGGAACAGCTGGTGGAATTGGAACAAAAACTGGCGGCGGAAAGGCAAAAGGCGCAGGCCAAATAAGCCCGCGGCCGGTATCTGCCGGCCGCGCTGCTTTCCTTACTCAGCGCCGCAGGTGGCGCTCTCCCTCGCCGGCGCCGAGCGCGGTCAGCCGACGCCACAGCCACTCTGCCGGCCCCTGTTCGAAATAGCGCAGCCACAGCTGTGAGAACAGCAGGTTCGCCAGCCACACCAGCGGCACTATCGCCACCAGCTGCCAGCGGTCAAGCTGCTGATAGAGGCCAAAGCGGTAGAACAGCGTGGTGCAGATCAGCGTTTGCAGCAGATAGTTACTGAGCGCCATACGGCCGACCTGCGTCAGCCAGCGCCCCAGCGGCCAGCGTGCCAGCCGCCCCCAGAAGCCGTAACACAGCGCCAGATAGCCCATCGCCTGCAGCGGCGCGCCCAGCTCGCGCGGCACCTGCAGCAAAAAGCCGCTCCAGCGGTAGTCCCACTGCAGATGCCACTGCAGCGCCACCGCCGGCAGCTGGATCAGCAGCGACAGCGGGATCAGCCAGGCCGCCTGCCGCCGGTAATACGCCGGCGCAAAGTGGCCGCGCAGCCAGCCGCTGCGCATCAGGCCGGCGCCGAACAGCATCAGCCCCGCCAGCTCCCAGCCGTACTGCGCGCCAATCGCCAGCAGGCTGGATGAGAGCAGATCCACCCGGTTGCGCCAGGCTTCCAGCCCGCCCTGCAGTTTCCACAGCTGTTCATACTGCAGATCCGCCGGGCCGGGCAGCCAGAAGCTGCCCGGCGTGCCATCGGTGGCAAAACTGAGCAGCAGCAACAGCGTAACGCCGATCCCATACAGCACCGCGCCGGTTTTCAGCAGGGTAAAGGTGTTTTTCGCTTCGCGGATCATGCGCCAGCACACCAGGCCGATCAGGCCGTACGCCAGCAGAATATCGCCGTCCCATAAAAAAATGCCGTGCCCCAGCCCGAACAGCACCAGCCAGCTCAGGCGCGCGCGGATCCAGCCTTTGCCGCGGTGCAGCAGCAGCTGCAGCCCCGCGCCGAACAATAGTGCAAACATCGCCAGAAACTTGGCCTGGGTGAACAGATCCAGCAGCGCCCAGGCCCAGGCGTCGGACAATGACGGCTGGCCCTGATAGGCCGGGTTAAGATACGCCGCTTTCGGCAGCCCAAAGGCGCTGATATTCATCAGCAGAATACCGAGAATGGCGATGCCGCGCGCGCAGTCCAGAGTGGCAATACGCGGCAGCGGCGCCGATGCAGGAGGGTTCATGAGATACCGCTGTTATTCAATCCAATAAAATACGCCCGCAGGCGCAACACCCGCCCCGCTCCCGATGGGAGCCGGGCGTTATATTAAGCATTAAAAATAGCGTAGATACCATCCTTTCGCTGGCGCTGCGGATGATTACAGGTGGGCAAGATGTTGGCGCACGATGTCGCGGCCAATTTCCAGTGAGGCGGTCGCCGCCGGGGAAGGCGCATTGCACACGTGCAGCGAACGGCGGCCGGTCACGAAGTGGAAATCGTCCACCAGCTTGCCGTCAGCCGTCAGCGCCTGCGCCCGCACGCCGGCGGGGCCGGGCTGAATATCCGCTTCCTGCAGCGCCGGGATCAGCCGGCGGGCGTTTTCCGTAAACCGGCGGCGCGACAGCGAACGCCGCACCTCCGCCAGCCCCTCGCCCATATAGCGGCCGGCAATCTTCCAAAAGCCGCGGTAGCTCAGCACCTCGCCCAGATCGCGCAGGCTGACGTCGCACTTGCGGTAGCCTTCGCGCTTGAATGCCAGCACCGCATTCGGCCCCACATCCCGCTTGCCGTTGTACATGCGGGTAAAGTGCACGCCGAGGAAGGGGAAGTCCGGGTTCGGCACCGGATAAATCAGGTGATTAACCAGATAGTTCTTTTCACTGTTCAGCACAAAATATTCGCCGCGGAACGGCACGATTTTCATGCCGGTGTCATACCCCGCCAGTTTGGCAATGCGGTCGCTGAACAACCCCGCGCAGTTGACCAGCCATTTGCCCTGATAGTTCTGCCCCGGCGTCTGCACCTCAACGCCGTCGCCGTGCTCGGCAATCCCCACCACCTGCCGGCCGAAGTGAATCTCGCCGCCGCGCTGTTGAACAATTTCCGCCAGCTTGGCGGCCACCTGCGCATAGTTGACGATGCCGGCGTCCGGCACCAGCAGCGCCTCCAGTCCGTTAACGTGGGGTTCCCGCTCCCGCAGCTCGGCGGCCGACAGGCGGCGCACCGCCAGGCCGTTCTCCAGGCCGCGCCGGTAGATATTCTCCAACAGTTCCAGCTCCTGCAGCTGGGTGGCGACAATCACTTTGCCGCAGCGGTCGTGATACAGCTCATGCTGGCGGCAGAAGGCAAACATGCTCTGATTGCCCTGCTTCGCCAGGCGCGCCTTCAGGCTGCCGGGCTGATAGTAGATGCCGGAGTGCACCACGTTGCTGTTATGGCCGCTCTGATGCGCCGCCGGGCCGGGCTCTTTATCCACGATCAGCAGCTTCAGGCGCGGATTATGTTCCTGCAGCGCGTTGGCGACGCCCAGCCCCACCAGCCCGCTGCCGATAATGATCACGTCATACATGGTTATGCTTTTCCTTCTTGTTCCAGCCTGCGCAGCTTGCCGCGCACGTTACTCAGATGATGCTGCATACTGCCGGCCGCCGCCGCCGCATCGCCGGCCTTGATCGCCAGCCATACCCGCTCATGTTCATCGACCACCCGCTGGCGCTCGTCGGCGCGCCCCAGGTTGCGGCTGAGCGAATACACCAGCACGCCGAGATACAGCTCATGCATATTGTCGAGGATTTGCACAAAAAACGGATTGTGCGAAGCCTGCATAATGGCGCGGTGAAACAGGTAATCCTGCTGATGGCCAATCTGCCCGTCGTGCAGCGTAGTGTGGCGAAAGGCCAGAAACGCCTGTTCGATCTGTTGCAGCTCCTGCTCGCTGCGCCGCTGCGCGGCCATGCTCGCCGCCTGCTGCTCCATCACCTCGCGCATTTCCAGCAGCGATTCCACCTCGCTGCGGCTGGCGACCTCCATCACCAGCGGCTCATACTTGCTGAGCAGCGAATGCTGCTCAACCCGATGGCCGCCCCCCTGACGTGAAGAGATAATGCCGCCGACCTCCAGGATCCCCAGCGCCTCACGCACCGGCGCGCGGCTGACGCCAAAGGCGTCGGCCAGCTCATTTTCCGACGGCAGCTTATCCCCCACCGGGTAGGTGCCGTCATGAATACCCGCCTTCAGCTGCGCCAGTACCTGGTGCGACGCTTTCCGCCGGGTGACTTTATTGATCATGGGCCTCCCCGTTTTTCATGCCGACTCCCCCGGCGCGGCCGCGCGCTGTCTGAAACGCAGCAGGTGTATCGTGCCGGCGGTAATAATCAGCGCCAGCCCGCCCAGATCGGTCATCATTCCCGGCTTAATCAGCAAAATGGCGGCGCAGGTGAACAGTACGCGCTCCAGCCAGTGGGCCTTCATCAGCCAGAAGTTGGCGCTGGCAATGGAGAGCGCATAGATGCCCACCAGCGCGGTGGCCACCATATGGATCACCGACAGCACGTTCACCGCCTCCCCCTGCATCAGCAGCATCGGGTTGTACACCAGAATAAACGGGATGATAAAACCGGGCAGCGCCAGCCGCACCGCTTCCCACGAGGTTTGCATCGGGTCGGCGCGGGCAATGCTGGCGGCGGTGTAGCTGGCCAGCGCCACCGGCGGCGTGATATTGGACAGCGCGCCAAACCAGAACACAAAGAAGTGCGCCGCCAGCGGCATCACGCCGGCCTTGATCAGAATCGGCGATACCGTCACCGCCACCACGATATACAGCGCGGTGGAAGGCAGCCCCATGCTCAGCACGATGCACACCAGCATCACCACCAGCAGGATCATCCACAGCGTATTGTCGGTCATCGACACGATATTAAACGCCAGCGTCGAGCCGATGCCGGTCATGGTCACCACGCAGATAATCACCCCGATCGCCGCACAGGCGATCGTCACCTGAATCGAGCCGCGGGCCGCCTCATTCAGCGCCTCGGCAATTTTCCGCGGCGTCATGCGCACCGCGCTGTCCGGCGTCAGCCAGCTGGCGACGATGATGGCGACAATCCCCAGAAAGCCGGCGTAAATCGGCGTTTTACCCAGCAGCAGAGCGCCAATAACGATAAACAGCGGCAGCAGCAGCAGCCCGCGCGCCTTCAGCACCGCCTTGACCTGCGGGATATTCTCCTTGCTGATGCCCTTCAGCCCCTGCTTTTTGGCCTCCAGATCGATGGCGATAATCAGCGCCGCGTAGTAGAGCAGCGCCGGCACGATGGCGGCAATGACGATGGTGGTGTAAGAAATACCGAGGAAACCGGCCATGATAAACGCCGCCGCACCCATAATCGGCGGCATGATCATGCCGCCGGTGGACGCCGTGGCCTCGACCGCGCCGGCAAACTTAGGCGACAAACCGATGCTTTTCATCAACGGAATGGTAAAGGTGCCGGTGGTGGCGACGTTGGCCACCGCGCTGCCGCTCAGCGAGCCGGTCAGCGCCGAAGAGATCACCGCCACCTGCGCCGGGCCGCCGCGACGGCGTCCGGCCATCGCCAGCGCCAGATCGTTAAACAACTGCGTCGCACCGCTGACGCTGAGAAATGCACCGAACAGAATAAACACCGCTATTGCAGTGGCGGCGGTCGACAGGGTGATGCCGAAAATGCCTTCACTGGTCATAAACAGCCGGTACAGCAGGCGTTCGACCGAAAAGCCGCTGTGGCCGAAAATGCCCATAAAATACTGGCCGAACAGCGCATAGATAATGGCGAACGTCGCCAGGCTGGGAATAAACAGGCCGGTGGTGCGGCGCGCGGCCTCAAACAGCACGCCGATGCCCAGCGCCGCCATCAGGTAGTCGGTGGTATTGGGCAGGCTTTTGCGCACCACGTGCAGATCGAGGTAGTTAAAATAGAAATAGCCGTAGCTGACCAGCGTCAGCGCAATAAACAGGTAGTCCCAGCGGTTAAATTTGGCCGTCGCGTGCTTTTTGGAGAACGGGAACAGAATAAAGCCCAGCAGCAGAATCCCGGTCAGGAAGGTGGTGTTGCGATAAAACTCCTGGGTATTGGCCAGCGCGTTGGAGTACACCGCATACAGTGAGATCGCGATCGCCAGCACGGTGGCGAACAGCGCGTAGCGTCCGGCCAGCGGACGGCTGCCGGCGCCCGCCTCTTTATCCAGCGAGGTGTCCGGCTGCGGCGTTAAGGGCGTGGTATTCATAGCGCCTCCGTAGCGCGATCGGCGCGCGCTTCTGGTGGGATCAGCTCTGCGGGGATGTTGACCCCGGCTTCGCGGAAATAACGGTACGCTCCCAGATGCAGGGGCACGGACACCCCTTTCAGGGCATTTTCCAGTGAGATATTTTTGGCCGCGCTGTGCACCTGATGCACTTCCGGCAGGTTCTCAAACATCGCCTTGGTCAGGTCATAGACAATCTGGTCGTCGATGCCGCGCGTGGCGACCAGAATATTGGGCTGGGCAATGGTCGCTACCGCCTTGCTCTGCCGCGGGTAGGTGTCCGCCTCAATCACAAAGCGGAACCAGGCGTTGGCGACGGCGTTAATGCTGGCCAGCTGTTCATCGGTCACCTCCAGGATGCGCGAGGGCACGCCGCTGGCGTACATATCGGTCACCGCGGCGGCCGGCACCCCGGCGGGCAGCGCGCCGCCGTCGAGCCGACCGTCACGCATCGCCGAGACGGTGTCGCCATAGCCCAGGTATTCCGGCGAAATATTTTTCTTACTCATGTTGACGCCGCGCAGGATCACCAGCGTCGACTGCTCCGTGCCGCTGGCCTGCGGCCCGACCGAAAAACGGCTGCCGGCGATATCGTTCAGCGTGCCGTCCTTCACCTTGCTTTCCAGCATCACAAAATGCTCGACGTTGGGCCACAGCATGGAGATAGCGCGCAGATCGCCGTAGGCGCGTCCGGCGAAGTTGCCTACCCCCTGATAGGCTTCCACCGCCAGCAGGCTCTGCAGAATGGCCAGCTGGGCTTCGTCCTTCTGCAGCAGATCGATATTTTCGATTGAGCCGGCGGAAGACTGCCCGGTCACCTGAATGCCATCCTGTTTCAGGCGGGTGCTCCAGACATTGGCCAGGCCGACGCCCATCGGGTAATAGGTTCCCCCGGTTGAGGCGGTCGCCACGGACAGGAACGTCTTGTTTTCATTCTCTATTTTGCCGACGACCGCCAGTG
Source organism: Serratia rubidaea (assembly GCF_016026735.1). Taxonomy (NCBI): domain Bacteria; kingdom Pseudomonadati; phylum Pseudomonadota; class Gammaproteobacteria; order Enterobacterales; family Yersiniaceae; genus Serratia; species Serratia rubidaea. Next base: position 3,061,753 of record NZ_CP065640.1, on the reverse strand, counting down.
CCGCCACGGCAACCGCCGCGGCGCTGAACAGCAACAGTTTGATTTTTCTATTTTTCATTCGACTCACCTGATGTTTTGAAACAAATAGAAAACATTTACGCAAACTTGTATACAACATGACAAATTCGTTTAGCTAACCGCCATTGACGGATTTGTGATCGGAGTGAGCAAAAAACGGGCGCTTCGGCGACAGGAATGTGACGCAGCTAGAAGAACGGCAGCGGGATAGAAAGTGCGGGAAAAAGGGGGAAAAACGACCGGCGCCCTCAGAACGAGCGCGCCGGTTTACCGTGCGTTACTGGTGGTGACGCACCGCGCGCAGGAACTCCTGCCGCGTGTTCTGGCTGGACTTGAACAGCCCGCCCAGCGAGGTGGTGGTGGTGGCGCTGGTGGCGTCGCGAATGCCGCGCGCCTTGACGCAGTAGTGCACCGCGTCAATCGATACCGCCACGTTGTTGGTGCCGAGCAGCGTTTGCAGCGCGATCAGGATCTGCTGGGTCAGACGCTCCTGCACCTGCGGACGCTGGGCAAAGAACTGGACGATACGGTTGATTTTGGACAGCCCGATCACCCCGTCTTTCGGGATATAGGCCACGGTGGCCTTCCCGTCGATGGTGACAAAATGGTGTTCGCAGGTGCTGGTCAGGGTGATGTCGCGCACCGTCACCATTTCATCCACCTTCATTTTGTTTTCAATCACGGTGATTTTCGGGAAATTGGCGTAATCCAGACCGGAAAAGATCTCATCGACATACATCTTGGCGATGCGGTGCGGCGTTTCCGCCAGGCTGTCATCGCTCAGATCGAGGTTCAGCAGCTGCATGATTTCCGTCATGTGCTCCTGAATACGCCGTTTACGCGTTTCGCGATCCAACATTTCACCACGCAGCGGGGTTTCCAGGCCGCGTGCCTCCAGCGCTGCATGAACCAGAGCCGCTTCTTTACTGAGTGTCGTCATTTATGTGTCTCCAGCAGGTGGCCCTTGCGCGCGCGGCCTGCCGGCCGCCCAACGTTCAGAGCTACTCTCTTTATAACTGCAAGGGTTCAGCAGGGCCTCTTTCCGCCAGGCTCCGGGATGCTGACGGCTGGCAAACAAACTTCCCTCAGCCGCCTGGCGCGCCAGGCGACGGGGAATAAGAAGCGCAGCCAACGCGCCGGCAACTTGAAAGGAGGGAGAATAGAGCGTGAACCCGATCAAGATTTTGCCCCACTGTAGATGAGAGTGACGCGTTTATCCAGTGATTGTGTTTCAACCAGCGATGAAAAATCCGCATCACCCTGTACACAGACGCCCGAACCACCCGGCTTATTCCCCTGCCAGCTGGCGTCGTGCGGCGCGTGCGGGGATCTTGAACACCAGCAGCCCGGCCGCCAGCAAAGCCAGCGTCGCCACAAACAGCGCCGGCTCCAGACGGTGGGTCAGCGCGGTGGACAACGCGGACAGCACCGGCCCGGCCAGCTGGCCGACGGCATAGCCGGTGGTCAGCAAGCCGGCCATATAGCGGGCGTGGTTCGGCGCCAGCTCACGGCCGTGCTGAATGGACAGCTGCACCACGCTGAGAAAACCGCCGCCGGTAAACAGCGCCCCCAGCAGCAGCCCGCTGACGCCCGGCAGCGCTTCGGCGCACAGCACGCCCAGCGCCTGCACCCACAGCGTCAGCGCCAGCCGGTTCTGGGTGGTCAGCCGATGACGGGTCAGGATGCCGATGCCGATCCCCAGCACCGCCGCGCCGCCGAAAATCGGCCAGACAAACTGGGCGAACAGGCTGCCGGGAAAGCGCTCGGCGGCCATCTGCGACAGAAAGGTCGCCGGCAGAATATAGCCGAAGCCCGCCAGGCTGTAGCTCCATACCAGCCGCTTCAGCGCCGCCGTCAGCCGCAGCGGTTCCGCCGGCGCTTCGCCGCGCTGCAGCTCCCCCGCCCGCGGCAGGCTGAGGCTGATAGCGCCGACCAGCACCAGCGCCGCCGCGCCGTACAGCAGCCAGGCCTGCGCCGCGCTCAGCGCCAGGCTGTGAATGGCCACCGCCAGCATGCCGCTGATAAAAATCCCGGCGCCGGGGCCGGCAAACACCGCCGCGCTCAACGCCGGACGGCCGTAGTGCGCCAGACGTTCGTTGGTCCAGGCCGCCACCAGCACCATCGCCCAGCCGCTGGCCCAACCGATCATAAAGCGCAGCACGCCGTGCCACAGCGCGCCGTCCGCCCACGCCGACAGCAGCGTCAGCGCCACCGCGCCCCATACGCCGAGCCACAGGCGGCGCTCCACGTGACGGCCGGCGCGCATCGCGTCATAGGCGCCGCACAGGTAACCGAGATAGTTCAGCGCCGCCACCAGTCCGGCGCTGGTCAGCGTGAACTGATGTTCGGCAATCATCAGCGGCACCTGCGGCGTAAACGCGAAGCGGCCGATTCCCATTGCTACAATTAAAGCGATAAAACCGCTTAGGGCTGTTTTGAGTGCCATATCGTTGTCCCGATAGTGAAAAAAGTTGCCACTATCATGCCGCCGCATTACACTCACAAAAACTGAATAATCATCACAAAGTTGCTTACGAAAAGAGAATGGCATGGATCTGACCCAGCTTCGTATGTTTTGCAGCGTCGCCGAAACCGGCTCCGTTGCCCGCGCGGCCGAACTGCTGCACCGGGTGCCGTCGAACCTGACCACCCGCCTGCGTCAGCTTGAACAGGAGCTGGGCGCCGATCTGTTTATCCGTGAGAAACAGCGCCTGCGGCTGTCGCCGATGGGGCACAACTTCCTGTGTTACGCCCACCGCATTCTGGCGCTGAGCGAAGAGGCGCTGAGCATCACCCACGCCGGCGAGCCGGCGGGCACCTTTGCCCTCGGTTCGATGGAGAGCACCGCCGCCACCCGCCTGCCCGCCCTGCTGGCCGCCTACCACCAGCGCTATCCCCAGGTTTCCCTGTCGCTGCTGACCGGCACCTCCGGGGAGATTACCGAGCGCGTGCGCGCCGGCACCCTGGCGGCGGCGCTGGTGGACGGCCCGCTGCAGCATGACGAACTGAACGGCTGCGTCGCCTTCGCCGAACATATGGTGGTGATTTCCAGCCTTGATCATGCCGACATTCACAGCGCGCAGGACGCGCGCGGAGAGACGCTGTTCGCCTTCCGCCCCAGCTGCTCCTACCGGCTGCGGCTGGAGGCCTGGTACAAACGCGACGGCGCGCAGCCCGGCCCGGTCATGGAGATTCAGTCCTACCACGCGATGCTGGCCTGCGTCGCCAGCGGCGCCGGGCTGGCGATGATCCCGCATTCGGTGCTCAGCCTGCTGCCGGGCCACGAGCGGGTGAAGATCCACACGCTGCCCGACGATATCGCCGACACCGCCACCTGGCTGCTGTGGCGGCGCGACGCCTTCAGCCCCAACGTGCGCGCGCTGAAACAACTGATTATTGAACTGGCTGAAACGCCGCAAACAGACCATGAACCTGCCTAACCCTTTACCTGAGATCACTGAGGAGACAATGATGGAGATGATCAAAACCCGCGCGGCCGTAGCCTGGGGCCCCAACCAACCGCTGAAGATCGAAGAAGTCGATCTGATGCCGCCGCAGAAAGGCGAAGTGCTGGTGCGGATCGTCGCCAGCGGCGTCTGTCATACCGACGCCTACACGCTGTCCGGTAAAGATCCGGAAGGCGTGTTCCCGGCGATCCTCGGCCATGAGGGCGGCGGCGTGGTGGAAGCGGTCGGCGAAGGCGTCACCAGCGTCGCCGTGGGCGATCATGTGATCCCGCTGTACACGCCGGAATGCGGCGAGTGCAAATTCTGTAAATCCGGCAAAACCAACCTGTGCCAGGCGATCCGCACCACCCAGGGCAAAGGCCTGATGCCGGACGGCACCACCCGCTTCTTCAAGGACGGCCAGCCTATCTTCCACTATATGGGCACCTCCACCTTCTCCGAATACACCGTGGTGCCGGAAATCTCGCTGGCGAAAATCAGCAAAGAAGCGCCGCTGGAAGAAGTGTGCCTGCTGGGCTGCGGCGTCACCACCGGCATGGGCGCGGTGATGAACACCGCCAAAGTCCAGCCGGGCGATACCGTCGCCATTTTCGGCCTCGGCGGCATCGGCCTGTCGGCGATTATCGGCGCGCAGATGGCCGGCGCCGGCCGCATTATCGGCATCGATATCAACACCAGCAAATTTGATCTGGCGCGCAAACTGGGCGCTACCGACCTGATCAACCCGCAGGATTATGACAAGCCGATTCAGGAAGTGATCGTCGAGCTGACCGACGGCGGCGTGGACTTCTCCTTCGAGTGCATCGGCAACGTCAACGTGATGCGCTCCGCGCTGGAGTGCTGCCACAAAGGCTGGGGCGAATCAGTGATTATCGGCGTGGCCGGCGCCGGTGAAGAGATCGCCACCCGTCCCTTCCAGCTGGTGACCGGGCGCGTCTGGCGCGGCTCGGCGTTCGGCGGCGTCAAAGGCCGTTCGCAGCTGCCGGGCATCGTGCAACGCTACCTGGACGGCGAATTCGCGCTGAACGACTTTATCACCCACACCATGCCGCTGGAGCAGATTAACGAGGCGTTCGATCTGATGCACGAAGGCAAATCGATCCGCACCGTGGTGCATTTCGACAAACGCTGAGCAGGGAGACGAATGATTATGACGACGTCACTTGAACTGCTTGAGGAACACCGAATGTTCGGCGGCTGGCAGCAACGCTACCGTCATGCGGCGCAGACTGTGGACTGCCCGATGACGTTCAGCATCTACCTGCCGCCGCCGCGTGATGACAACCCGCCGCCGGTGCTGTACTGGCTGTCGGGGCTGACCTGCAACGATGAGAACTTCACCCTGAAAGCCGGCGCGCAGCGCATCGCCGCCGAGCTGGGGCTGGTGCTGGTGATGGCCGACACCAGCCCGCGCGGCGACGACGTGCCGGACGATGAGGGCTACGATCTCGGTCAGGGCGCCGGATTTTATCTCAACGCCACCCAGGCGCCGTGGGATCGGCACTTCCGCATGTACGACTACATCAGCGAGGAGCTGCCGGCGCTGATCCGTCAGCACTTCAGCATCAGCGATCGCCAGTCGATCTTCGGCCACTCCATGGGCGGCCACGGCGCGCTGATCATGGCGCTGCGCAACCCGCAGCGTTACCGCTCCGCCTCGGCGTTTGCGCCGATCGTCAACCCTTGCCAGGTGCCGTGGGGGCGTCGCGCCTTCCGCGCCTATCTGGGCGACGACGAAAGTCAGTGGCTGCAGTACGACAGCTGCCATCTGCTGGCAAGCGGCGCGGAAAAACTGCCGGTGCTGGTCGATCAGGGGGATGACGATCAGTTCCTGGCGGATCAGCTGCAGCCGGCCAAGCTGGCCGAACTGGCGCGCCAGCGCGACTGGCCGCTGACGCTGCGCATCCAGCCGGGTTACGACCACAGTTACTTCACCATCGCCACCTTTATCGAAGACCACCTGCGCTTCCACGCGGAACACCTGTTCCGCTGATGCGCCGGCCGCCGCCCCATCCGGGGCGGCGCTTTACCCGCCGCGTTACCCTTTCAGCTTCGGATCCAGCGCGTCGCGCAGTCCGTCTCCCAACAGATTAAACGCCAGCACGGTCAGGAAAATCGCCAGGCTGGGGAAGATCGCCACGTGCGGCGCAATCACCATATCGGCGCGCGCCTCGTTCAGCATTGCGCCCCACTCCGGCGTCGGCGGCTGCGCCCCCAGCCCGAGAAACGACAGGCTGGCGGCGGTAATGATGGAGGTGCCGATACGCATGGTGAAATAGACCACGATCGACGAGAGGGTGCCGGGCAGAATATGCCGCAGCAGGATGGTCCAATCCGAGGCGCCGATGCTGCGCGCCGATTCGATATAGGTCAGCCGCTTCAGCACCAGCGTATTGCCGCGTACCAGCCGGGCAAACGCCGGTATGCTGAAAATCGCCACCGCCACGATCACGTTGGTCATGCCGCTGCCCATCACCGCCACCACGCCGATCGCCAGCAAAATGCCCGGAAAGGCGAACAGCACGTCGCTGATGCGCATCACGATGCGGTCCCACCAGCCTTCGTAATAGCCGGCCAGCAGCCCCAGCAGGGTGCCGATCGCGCCGCCGACCAGCACGGAAAACACGCCGGCGGCCAGCGAGATGCGGGTGCCGATCAGCACCCGGCTGAAGATATCGCGCCCCAGCGAATCCACGCCCAGCCAGTGCACCAGCGACGGCCCTTCGTTCAGCCGGTCGTAGTCGAAATAGTTTTCGGCGTCGTACGGCGCCAGCCAGGGCGCAAACAGCGCCGCCGCCACCAACAGCAGCACAAACGCGCCGGCGATCAGCGCCACGCGCTGCCGGCGGAAGCGGCGCCAGAACTCGTGCCAGGGAGTGCGCACCGCCTGCGGCTCAAGCCGCGGCATCGCCTTGAGCGCGGCGTTGCGTCGCCAGTTAATCATGCCGTCTCCTCACTGGTAACGTATCGCCGGGTTAATCGCCGCATACAGCATATCCACCAACAGGTTAATCAAAATAAACTCCAGCGAGAACAGCAGCACCTCGGCCTGAATCACCGGGTAGTCGCGCATCTCCACCGAATCCACCAGCAGCCGTCCCAGGCCGGGCCAGTTGAACACCTTCTCCACCACGATCGAACCGCCCAGCAGAAAGCCAAACTGCAGCCCCATCATGGTCACCACCGGGATCATCGCGTTGCGCAGCCCGTGTTTGATCACCACGCGGGTTTCGCGCACCCCTTTGGCGCGCGCGGTGCGCATATAGTCTTCCTGCATCACCTCGACGAACGAGGCGCGGGTAAAGCGCGCCATCACCGCGGCTACCGCCGCCCCCAGCGTCAGCGACGGCAGAATATAGTGCCGCCAGCTGTCGGCGCCCACCGTCGGCAGCCAGCCCAGATCGACGGAAAAGACCTGCATCAGCAGCATGCCGAGCGCAAACGCCGGAAACGAAATGCCGGACACCGCCAGCGTCATGCCCAGACGATCCGGCCAGCGGTTGCGCCAGACGGCGGACACCACGCCAACCGCCATGCCGAAAATCACCGCCCACGCCATGCTGGCGACGGTCAGCCAGAAGGTCGGCATAAAGCGCGTGGCGATCTCCTCACTCACCGGCCGTTTCGACACCATCGAATGGCCGAAGTCGCCCTGCAGCGCGTTGATAAAAAAGTGCGCGAACTGCTGCGGCAACGGCCGGTCCAGCCCCAGCTCCTGGCGCACCAGCTGCACCACCGCCTCGTCGGCGTCCGGCCCGGCCGCCAGCCGCGCCGGATCCCCCGGCAGCAGGTGCACGAACAGAAACACCAGCACCGCGACGATCAGCAGCGTCGGGATCAGCCCCAACAGTCGTTTAATAAAATAATTCAGCATCACAGATTCCAGGGCGCAGGGGCAGCGTCTCCCCTGCGCCGCGCGCTTATTTCAGGTCGGCGTCGTCAAAGCTGAACGAGGTGTCCGGCATCACGTAGAACCCGCTCAGCTGCTTGCTGCCGGCCGACAGCAGGCGCTCGGTCGCCAGGAAAATCCACGGCGCATCGGCCCAGATATGGTCCTGCGCGTCTTTGTACAGCGCCTGCTTCTTGCTGCGGTCGGTGGTCGCCAGCGCATCGCTCAGGTCTTTGTCCACCTGCGGATTGCTGTAAAACGCGGTGTTGAACTGCTTCGGCGGCGCCGCCTGGCTGGCGAACAGCGGCGACAGCGCCCAGTCCGCTTCGCCGGTGGAGGCCGACCAGCCGGTATAGAACATCCGCACGCCGGTGTCCTTCACGCCGACGCTTTCCACCTGCGCCGCGCGCTGGCCGGCGTCCATCGCGGTGACCTTGACCTTCACCCCCACCTGCGCCAGCTGCTGCTGGGTAAACTGCAGCACCTTCTGCGCGGTGCTGTGGTTATGGGACGACCACAGCGTGGTGCTGAAGCCGTTCGGATAGCCGGCCTCCTTCAGCAGTTCGCGCGCCTTGGCCGGATCATACGGCCACGGCTGGTAGCGGGCGGCAAAATCGATGGTCGGCGGCAGCGGCCCCTGCGCCGGCGCGGCATAGCCGGCAAAGGCCACCTTGATCAGCGCCTCTTTGTTGATGGCATAGTTCAGCGCCTGACGCACCTTCGGGTTATCGAACGGCTTTTGCGTCACGTTCATGCTGATATAACGCTGCTGGATCGACGGTGCGACCACCAGATTCAGCTTGGCGTTTTTCTCCAGCACCTTGGCCTGCTCATACGGGATCGGGAACGCGAAGTCGGCCTCGCCGGTTTGCAGCATCGCCGCGCGGGTGTTGTTGTCCACCACCGGACGCCAGGTGATGCTGTCCAGCTTTGGCTGCCCCGCCTTCCAGTAGCCGGCGAATTTCTTCACCTTGACGAAGTCGGTCTGGTTCCAGGTTTCAAACTGGTACGGGCCGGTGCCCACCGGATGGAAGCCGATCTGTTTGCCGTACTGCTTCAGCGCCGCCGGCGAGATCATCGCCGCCGCCGGGTGCGCCAGGTTGTTGATAAACGCCGAGAACGGCGTCTTCAGCACGATCTTCACCGTCAGCGGATCGACCACTTCGGTCTTGTCGATCATTTTGAACAGGTTGTAGCGTTTCAGGTGGCTGTCCGGGTTGCTGGCGCGATCCAGGTTCACCTTCACCGCCTCGGCATTAAAGTCGCTGCCGTCGTGGAACTTCACCCCCGGATGCAGCTTGATGGTGTAGCTCAGGCCGTCGTCGCTGACCTGATAGCCGTCCGCCAGCACGTTGACCAGCTTCATATCCTTATCAAAGCCGAACAGCCCCTGATAGAACGACTTCGCCACCGCCTGCGACAGCGTATCGTTGGCGTCGTAAGGGTCGAGCGAGGTGAAGTTGGACGCCACGGCGATCACCGCGTCCTTCGCCGCCCACGCCGGGCTGCTGCCGACCGCGGCCAGCAGCACGGCAACGGCCAATACACTACGTTTCTGAGTCATGTCGCTTTTCTCCTGGGAGCTAATAGGCACCGGCAATCGGGTGGCGCGCGACAAAGTGTCCCGGGCCAACTTCCACCAGCGGTGCGGTAACGGGTTCATCCCCCAGCGCGCGGATCGGGCTGGGAATATCGTCCGCCAACAGCGGTTGGCGATGTTGCACATGACGCGGGTCGGCCACCGGCACCGCCGCCATCAGTTTACGGGTATAGGCATGCTGCGGGTTGGCGAACACCGCCCGCCGCGGGCCGATTTCAACAATCTGGCCGAGGTACATCACCGCCACGCGGTGGCAGATGCGCTCCACCACCGCCATATCGTGGGAAATAAACAGAAAGGCGATGCCGAACTCGCGCTGCAGATCGAGCAGCAGATTGACGATCTGCGCCTGAATGGAGACGTCCAGCGCCGACACCGCTTCATCGGCGATCACCACCTTCGGGTTCAGCGCCAGCGCGCGCGCAATGCAGATACGCTGGCGCTGGCCGCCGGAGAACTCATGCGGATAGCGCTGCGCGTGCTCCGGCCGCAGCCCCACCCGCTCCAGCAGCCAGGCCACCCGCTGCTGCGCCTGCTCGCCGCGGGCGATGTTATGCACCAGCAGCGGCTCCATAATGGAAAAGCCCACCGTCAGGCGCGGATCCAGCGAGGCGTACGGATCCTGAAAAATAAACTGGATATCGCGCCGCAGGTGCTGCAGCGCCGCGCCTTTCAGCTGATTGACGCTCTGCCCGTCAAAGGTGATGGTGCCGCGCTGGCTCTCCACCAGGCGCAGCAGCGAGCGGCCGGTGGTGGATTTGCCGCAGCCGGACTCCCCCACCAGCCCCAGCGTTTCCCCGGGGTGGAGATCGAAGCTGACGTTCTCCACCGCATGCACCCGCCGCGTAACCCGGTTCAGCAGGCCGCTGCGCAGATCGAAGCGCGTGACCAGATTCTGCACCTGCAGAATCGGCGCGCTCCCCGGCGGCACGCTGTCCTGCGCCGCATCGCTGTCCGCCTCGCCCGGCAGGGGAAATTTGGCCGGCAGGTCGCGCCCGGCCATCGCGCCGAGCTTCGGCACCGCCGCCAGCAGCGCCCGGGTATAGGGCTGCTGCGGCGCGCTGAACAGCGGCCGCACCGCGTTTTGCTCCACCGCTTCGCCCTGGCGCATCACCAGCACGCGGTCGGCCATTTCCGCCACCACGCCCATATCGTGGGTGATAAATATCACCCCCATCTGCATCTCCTGCTGCAGCAGACGGATCAGCTGCAGGATCTGCGCCTGAATGGTGACGTCCAGCGCGGTGGTCGGCTCATCGGCGATCAGCAGCGCCGGCTTGCACGACAGCGCCATGGCGATCATCACCCGCTGACGCATGCCGCCGGACAGCTGGTGCGGATAGCGACCGAGCACGTTTTTCGCTTCGGGAATGCGCACCAGATCCAGCATGCGCAGCGCTTCCTGCCGCGCGCTGCGCTGATCCATGCCCTGATGCAGGCGCAGCGCTTCGGCGATCTGCTCGCCCACCGGAAATACCGGATTCAGCGAGGTCATCGGCTCCTGGAAAATCATCGCCATATCGGCGCCGCGCAGGGTGCGCAGCGTACGCGACCGTGCGGCCGCCAGATCCACCACCTCGCCGCTGCGGCGACGCAGCATCATGCTGCCGCCGACGATTTGCCCGCCGCCCTGCTCCACCAGCCGCATCAGCGCCAGCGAGGTGACTGACTTGCCGGAGCCGGATTCACCGACCACCGCCAGAGTTTCACCGCGGTCGACGTCAAAGCTGACGCCGCGCACCGCGTCAACCACCGCGTCTTCGCTGTGAAAGCGCACGCGAAGGTCGCGCACCGCCAGCACCCGCTGCGGCGGCAGAACCAGACTGCCGGCCGACGCCGGTTCAAGAATGTTTTCGCTCATGCAGCCCCCGGCCGGTTAACGGTAGATGCCCACCGAGGGCGCATCGCCGACGTAGCCAAAACCGCGGTACATGCCTTCGCTGTTGAACGGCAGCGCGATATTGCCGTGGCGATCGACGGCGATCAGGCCGCCGCTGCCGCCCAGCTGCAGCAGTTTCTCCATCACCACTTTGTCAGTTGCCTGCTGCAGGCTGAGGCCGGCGTACTCCATCAGGGCGGAAACGTCATAGGCCGACACGCCGCGCATAAAGGTTTCGCCGGTGCCGGTGGTGGAGACCGCCACCGTCGCATTGTTGGCGTAACAGCCGGCGCCGACGATCGGCGTATCGCCGATACGCCCCGCCTGTTTGTTGGTCATGCCGCCGGTCGAGGTGGCCGCCGCCAGATTGCCGGCGGCGTCCAACGCCACCGCGCCAACGGTGCCGAATTTGCGATCGGGATCGATAGGATCGTCATGCAGCGCCGCCGCGCCGTCATGATCGAGCAGCACCCGTCCGTGCTCCGCCTGGGCGCGGTGCAGTTGATCGAAGCGTTCCTGGGTAAAAAAGAAATCCGGTTCCACCATTTCCAGACCGTGCGCAGCGGCGAACTTTTCCGCCCCCTCGCAGGCAAACATCACGTGCGGACTCCGCTCCAGCACCGCGCGCGCCGCCAGCACCGGGTTGCGCACCCGGCTGACGCCGGCAACCGCCCCGGCGTCGCAGCCGCGGCCGTCCATCACGCAGGCGTCCAGCTCATGGGTGCCCTGATGGGTGAACACCGCGCCCTTGCCGGCGTTGAACAACGGGCACTCTTCCAGCAGCCTGACCGCCTCGGTCACCGCGTCCAGCGCGCTGCCGCCGCCGGCCAGCACCGCCTGCCCGGCCTCCACCACGGACGATAATGCCTGAATATACTGTTGCTCTTTCTCCGCATTCATTGCCGCACGGCTGATTGCGCCCGCGCCGCCGTGAATGGCAATCACTGGTTTGCTCATGGCCTGTCACCCTGTCTTAACGCTCCGATCCCATTGATATGACGGGACGATTATTATTCTTTTTTGACTATATTTAGCGCAGCGGATGATGTAAAGCCTTTCATCCCCAAGGCGGGCCGCCTAACTTTTTATTAGATTCTTTTGCACATAAATATTTTTTTATGGAATAAAAACAGCGGGTTAATTAATCAGAATGATGTCATGTGCGGCGTGGGGAGGCTATCGGCCATGCGCCCGCCTGACGGCATGCTGTTTGCCAGGCGGGGCAAGGCAGGTTTGCTAACGCGTCGCCCCGTTAAAATGACGAGCCGGGCTGACGCAGGAATTCCTCTTCTTCCGCCGTGCTGCGGCGGCCTAAAATAGCATTGCGGTGCGGATAACGGCCAAAGCGGTCGATAATCGCCTTGTGCCGCAGTTCATAATCCAGCTGCTCGGGATTATTGAGCTCACGGTACAGCGCCAGCGCCTGCTGATGAATCAGCGGCGATTCTGAATGCATAAACGGCAAATAGAGAAAGCCGCGCTGCACCGGCGTCAACCGTTCGCACTCGCCGCTGCGTATCGCCTCCTGCGCCAGAATCAGCGCCATACCGTCGCAGGAAAACGAGCGCGGCGTGCCGCGGAACAGGTTACGGCTGAACTGATCGAGCACGATCACCTCCGCCAGCCGGCCTTCGATATCGTCACGCCAGGCGGCCAGCTCCCCCGCCGCCGCCGCATGCCACAGCGCGGCAAATCGCTGGTGCAGCTGGCGATCGAAGTCATCGTCCTTGCGGAACCACATCACCGGGTCTATCTCGTCGAACCAGAAATCTATCACCTGCTTATGCATTTTTTGCTCCTCCACGCGTGACCCGCCGGGTCATTCTCCCGTCAGGGGTTATCTGCCATAATAGACCCACTTCGCCGAATTTTTCGCGCCTTCTGATTATGGAGTTCTTTTTTATGGACCATTGCCATACTGCCGATCTGATTTCCCTTGAACAGGCGCTGGACAACATGCTCAGCCGGGTCACGCCGCTCGACGACACCGAAGCCGTCGCGCTGACCGACGCCGCCGGGCGCATTACCGCCACGCCGGTGATCTCGCCGCTCAACGTGCCGCCGTTCGCCAATTCGGCGATGGACGGCTATGCGGTGCGCCTGGCCGACCTCAACGCCAACGCGCCGCTGCCGGTTGCCGGCAAGGCGTTCGCCGGCGCCCCCTTTAATGACGAGTGGCCCGCCCATAGCTGCGTACGCATTATGACCGGCGCGCCGGTGCCCGCCGGCGCTGAAGCGGTGATTATGCAGGAGCAGGCGGAAGTGACCGATGACGGCGTGCGTTTCAACGCCGTGGTGCACGCCGGGCAGAATATCCGCCTGGCGGGCGAAGATATCCGTCAGGGCGCCAGCGTGCTGCCCGCCGGGGTGAAGCTGGGCGCCGCGCAGCTGCCGCTGCTGGCCTCGCTGGGCATTGCCGAACTGCGCGTGATGCGCAAACTGAAGGTGGCGGTGTTCTCCACCGGCGACGAGCTGCAGCCGGTCGGCCAGCCGCTGCAGGACGGCCAGATTTACGACACCAACCGTTTTGCGGTGCGTCTGATGCTGGAGCAGCTGGGCTGTGACGTGCTCGACCTCGGCATTATCCGCGACGATCAGGCGGCGTTGCGCGCCGCCTTCAACCGGGCCGACAGCGAGGCCGACGTGGTGATCAGCAGCGGCGGCGTCTCCGTCGGCGAGGCCGATTACACCAAACAGATGCTCGATGAGCTGGGCGAAGTCGGCTTCTGGAAGCTGGCGATCAAGCCGGGCAAACCGTTCGCCTTCGGTAAATTGCATAACGCCTGGTTCTGCGGCCTGCCGGGCAATCCGGTTTCCGCGGCGCTGACCTTCTATCAGCTGGTGCAGCCGCTGCTGGCCAAACTGGCCGGCCACAGCGAATGGCGCCTGCCGCCGCGCCTGCGCGCCCGTGCGCTGACGCCGCTGAAAAAATCCCCGGGCCGCCTCGACTTTCAGCGCGGCCTGTTCGCCAGCAACGCGCAGGGTGAACTGGAAGTCAGCACCACCGGCCATCAGGGCTCGCACGTATTCAGCTCCTTTAGCCAGGGCAACTGCTTTATCGTGCTGGAGCGTGAGCGCGGTTCCGTCGCCGCCGGCGAGATGGTGGAGATCGAGCCGTTTAATGCGCTGCTGAGGAGCTGATCATGCTGCCGGAATTAACCGATGCCGAAACCCTGCGCTACAACCGCCAGATCGTCCTGCGCGGTTTCGACTTCGACGGGCAGGAGCGGCTGAAAGCCTCCCACGCGCTGATCGTCGGCCTGGGCGGGCTAGGCTGCGCGGCGGCGCCCTATCTGGCCGCCGCCGGCGTCGGCCGGCTGACGCTGGTGGATTTCGACAGCGTGGCGCTCTCCAACCTGCAGCGCCAGATCCTGCACAGCGATCGGCGCATCGGCATGAGCAAGGTGGCCTCCGCCCGGCAAACGCTGGCGGAGATCAACCCGCACGTGACGATCGACACCGTGGATCGGCAGTTGGACGATCAGCAGATGGCGGCGCTGATCGCCGCCTGCGACGTGGTGCTGGACTGCACCGACAATGTCACCACCCGCGACCAGCTGAACCGCCTGTGCCACGCGCAGCGCACGCCGCTGGTTTCCGGCGCGGCTATCCGCATGGAAGGCCAGCTGAGCGTATTTACCTACCAGCCGGGCGAACCCTGCTACCGCTGCCTGAGCCGGCTGTTCGGCGACAACGCGCTGACCTGCGTGGAAGCCGGGGTGATGGCGCCGCTGGTCGGCACCGTCGGCAGCCTGCAGGCGATGGAGGCGATTAAACTGCTGGCCCACTACGGGCAGCCGCTGGTGGGAAAACTGCTGATGTTTGACGCCATGAGCATGCAGTTCCGCGAAATGAAACTGCCGAAGAACCCGCAGTGCGAGGTGTGCGGCGCAGCGGCCGAATAAAGCGGGGAAATAACGAAGCGGCGCGGCGGACGCTGATACTGCGCCCGCCGCGCCGTTAATCCGTCAGAGGATTAGGCGATACCCTGGCTACGCAGATAGTCTTCGTAGTTGCCGGTAAAGTCGATCACCTTGTTCGGGGTGATTTCCAGAATGCGCGTCGCCAGCGAGCTGACGAACTCACGGTCGTGGGAAACGAAGATCAGCGTGCCTTCATACATTTCCAACGCCATGTTCAGCGATTCGATGGATTCCATATCCAGGTGGTTGGTTGGCTCGTCCATAATCAGGATATTAGGACGCTGCATCATCAGCTTGCCAAACAGCATGCGCCCCTTCTCACCACCGGACAGCACCTTCACTTTCTTCTTGATGTCATCCTGGCTGAACAGCAGACGGCCGAGCACGCTGCGTACCGCCTGCTCGTCTTCGTTTTCCTGTTTCCACTGGCTCATCCAGTCGAATACCGTCAGCGTCTCATCGAACTCATATTCGTGATCCTGAGCGTAGTAACCGATCTTGGCGTTTTCCGACCATTTAACGCTGCCGCTGTCCGGCTGCAGATCGCCCACCAGCGTTTTCAGCAGCGTGGTTTTACCGATACCGTTGGTACCCAGCACCGCGACCTTCTCGCCGACTTCCAGCATCAGGTTCAGCTTGTTGAACAGCGGACCGTTGTCGAAGCCCTTGCTCAGCGCTTCGACTTCCAGCGCGTTGCGGAACAGCTTCTTGTTCTGCTCAAAGCGGATAAACGGGTTCTGGCGGCTGGAGGCTTTAACCTCATCCAGCTGAATTTTATCGATCTGGCGCGCACGCGAAGTAGCCTGCTTGGACTTGGAGGCGTTGGCGCTGAAGCGGCTGACGAACGACTGCAGCTCGGCAATCTGCGCCTTCTTCTTGGCGTTGTCCGCCAGCAGACGTTCGCGCGCCTGGGTGGCCGCCGTCATATATTCGTCGTAGTTGCCCGGGTAGACGCGCAGTTCGCCGTAGTCCAGATCCGCCATATGGGTGCACACCATGTTCAGGAAGTGACGGTCGTGCGAAATGATGATCATGGTGCTGTTACGTTCGTTCAGCACCTGCTCCAGCCAGCGGATGGTGTCGATATCCAGGTTGTTGGTCGGTTCGTCGAGCAGCAGAATTTCCGGATCGGAGAACAGCGCCTGCGCCAACAGCACGCGCAGTTTCCAGCCCGGGGCGATCTCGCTCATCGGGCCGTAGTGCTGTTCCACCGGAATGCCGACGCCCAGCAGCAGCTCGCCGGCGCGCGCTTCGGCGCTGTAGCCGTCCATCTCGCCGTAGGCAACTTCCAGATCGGCCACTTTATAGCCGTCTTCTTCGCTCATTTCCGGCAGCGCATAGATACGGTCGCGCTCTTCTTTCACTTCCCACAGCTCGGTGTGGCCCATGATCACGGTATCGAGCACGCTGTACTGCTCAAAGGCGAACTGATCCTGACGCAGCTTACCCAGACGCTCGTTCGGGTCGAGCGCCACGTTGCCGCCGCTCGGCACCAGATCGCCGCCGAGGATCTTCATAAAGGTGGATTTGCCGCAGCCGTTGGCGCCGATCAAACCGTAACGGTTACCGCCGCCAAACTTAACGGAAATGTTTTCAAACAGCGGCTTACTGCCGAACTGCATAGTGATGTTGTTAGTACTTAGCACAACGCTCGCTCTTAATTGGGAATGTGATTTGGCGCGCATTATGCCACAACGGGCCGCCGGGATCGCCCATAGTTGTGCTCATTTTTACAACAAGCGGTCAGTGAGACGGGATGGCGCGTGCGACACAAGGGGGAAATAGAGTAGAGATTCGCTATTAGAGATAGGTTGAAAATTTCTAGAGAAATAACTGAAATCTTGGTATCAGCACATATTTCAAAGACCATTTCATCTTGTAACGCACCATTCATTAAAGAGTTTTCAGAACCGTTCCCCATACAGAAAACCCCAGTCACATTGATAGTATTAACCTATCCCCACCACATACTCATTTATTATTGAAATGATCAAAAATATCAAAGAATGAATCATCACCATTTCAATCAGCATTGAATTAATTAAAAAACATAATATACACCACCAAGAACTAAAAACACGCTATTAAGAAATTTTTTCACAAGCAACAAACCGTAATCATCTTAACGCTGGGAATGACATTTTAAAATAAAAAATCGAAAAATAAAACTTATCACACGCAAAACTGCATGACAAAATAATAAACAAACAAAATGAAATTTAATAATTAATAAAAATAACAAATGAATTGATTTCATTTAATGCTTATTGTTGCTAATTTTGCCAAGCAAGTCACTTTCAAAAATAAAATTCAGAGTTACATTTTTGACTCAACGTAAAACATTCAACCAAGGAGTGTAAATGTCTACGTACGAAATCATTAAAGATGCAATCCTGAATAAAAAGCAAATAATCGCCACTTATCAAGGGTATGTCCGTGAATTATGTCCACATGCAATTGGCACTAAAAATGGTAGGGAGCAAGCCTTATTCTATCAATTTGGAGGATACAGTAGCCAAGGTCGTATTGTACCCGGCTCCCCGTCCAATTGGCGATGCCTACCAATTGATGGATTGAGTAATATTAGTGTTAGAAATGGGGATTGGCATACAGCCGGTAATCATAGTATAGCACAGACTTGCGTTGATTTAATTGATGTAGAAGTTATGCCATAATAATATGAACTGGCAGTTACTCTGCCAGTTCACTTTTAAATTAACTTCCAACCATTCTTTAATCTATTTACAGTGCACAATTATAAATATCGTTACAAATTAAAAATAAATAATCAGTAAATTACATTATTACTCCTGAACAAATAAGTTCTCTAGTTGTATATACTTCAACACCTTATTATTCTATTGCTGCAGGTAGCCATCGCCATCATATATCGTAAAGTGTATTCGGTTGCGGCTATCGTTATTGACAGAAAAAACCGCATCCTTTTCAATACAGTTAAATTTTGTATCCATATCATCAAAACACAACCTGTCATATTTTCCCTCTTCTTTATAACCATCACCAAATAGCCAGAATGTGATGGTAAAACTACCGTAGGAAGCAGGCTTAGGAATTCCGTAGCGCATTTTCAGCATATCTTTATTCTTCATCCACCAAGATATTTTTCCCTGATCGGTAAGTGGAAAGTTCTTGACTAACACTGCGCTGAAATTGTTTCTCTGATGAACGGCAACAATCTCCACTGGTCGCAAAAACAACCAGGAGATATAAGCAATTGAAACACAGGCGCTCAACAACAGGACTCGCTTACCCCTCACGCATAAAGACCTTATCGACATAATTTCCTTCCCTAAATCCTCCATGTGTGATGCACTAGTCTTTATCATTAGTCTATATTTACCTTTGTTATCTTACCGTTTTTATCGATTCGGTATATCCCGTGATCCACAATAAAAACAACGCCAAGGTTTTTACTCTTGCTTACAGAGAAAACGATATCCTTCTCAATACAGTTAATGTTTGTCTTCATATCATTAAAACAGCGTCTGTCGTACTTACCTTCTTCTTTATAGCCGTCACCAAACAGCCAGAAAGTGATGCTGAAATTACCATAGGACGCCGGTTTTGGGATGCCATAACGCTCTTTTAGCATATCCTTATTCTGCAACCACCACTCTATTTTTCCTCTGGTGGTAAGCGGAAAGCTTTTAACCAATACAGAGCTGAAGTGTTTATCCTCATGTACTGCCACGATTTGCACCGGGCGTAAAAACCACCAGGCGATATAAACGGTTAGAACGCCGACTACCAGTAGTAAAAACGTTTTTCTATTTTTATTTATAACAGTCATTGATATCTTCCATGATATTTGTCGGTTAGATTTTACATATACCTAATTAATGAACCCACTATTACAGACATTGTACAGTAGATGAGTATATCTATTTATACTTCTCCTTTATCATTTCACCATTCCCCTTTATACGATATACCCCGCCATCCAGCCGAAAAGACAGGCCGGTGTTTTTAGCGTACCTGACCATCATCAGCAAATTTTTATCAATACAATTTTTCTTGGTTGGCATATCATCGAAGCACAGGCGATCATACTTACCTTCCTCCTGATAGCCATCACCAAACAACCAGAAGGTTATGGTAAAACTACCGTAGGAGGCGGGTTGCGGGATATTATACTGCGTCTTAAGTTTATCCTTATTTTCAAACCACCACTGAATTCTCCCCTTATCGGTGGCGGGAAAATTCTTAACTAAAATATCGCTATAATCACCCCTTTGATGAACAGCAACGATCAAAATTGGGCGCAAAAACAACCAGGAGATATAAACAATTGAAACACAAGCGGTCAACAACAGGACTCGCTTACCCCTCACGTCTATAGGCCTTATCGACATAGTTTCCTCCCTACCGCCCCATGTGAGATAAATCTAAGCTCTATCTTTAGTCTATATTTACCTTTGTTATCTTACCGTTTTTATCGATTCGGTATATTCCTCCATTAGCAAAAAATACAACTCCCATATTTTTGCTATTGCGCACATTTAAAACGATATCCTTTTCAATACAATTAACCTTAGTCTTCATATCACTAAAACAGCGCCTGTCGTACTTACCTTCCTCTTTATAGCCGTCACCAAACAGCCAAAAAGTGATGCTGAAATTACCATAGGACGCCGGTTTTGGGATGCCATAGCGCTCTTTTAGCATATCCTTATTCTGCAACCACCACTCTATTTTTCCCCTAGTAGTAAACGGAAAGCTTTTGACCAGAACGGAGCTAAAATTTCCATCCTCATGAACCGCCACGATTTTAACCGGGCGCAGCAGCAGCCAGAGAATATAACCGAGAAAAATACAGCCCATAATTAAAATGATTTTTTTTGTTTTTTTATTTTTTACGTTCATCTTCACTCCCAACAATTTCCACTGTAGCATTCATGTTAGTCATAAAAGGCTTAAATCCAAATTGATTATATCGTTGCAGTAAAAACCAAATGCGAAAAAACCGGAACTGATTAAATTTAAACTTTGAAATATCACCATCATCCAATCCAAAGTGATCCTGAACCTGGTAATGAATTAACGCACGATAGCGGTCTTTCT
Source organism: Serratia rubidaea (assembly GCF_016026735.1). Classification (NCBI taxonomy): domain Bacteria; kingdom Pseudomonadati; phylum Pseudomonadota; class Gammaproteobacteria; order Enterobacterales; family Yersiniaceae; genus Serratia; species Serratia rubidaea. The sequence goes on along the minus strand of NZ_CP065640.1, from coordinate 3,041,895 downwards.
CAATATGTAATGACTTTATGGTAATATGGGTTGCCCAGGTATCATGCACAGTGATCCCCATTCCGTTAAAATTATCCTGGAAACGGTCAAATTTTGGCAGTTTGCTATCAAGAATAGTTTTTGTAATCTCTTCTCGAATCGCAGGTAGATAGGTTCTGTTCTTCCAATCAATGTTTTCAATTAAAGCAAATTTTATTTTTAATAACGAACTGTCATCCGTTTTATCCCCCAAAATATGCTCCCTTAGCGCCCTGTCCAGATGCGGGCTGGCAAACGGTGTGCCGTTGCCGTACTGCAGGTGATCGATCATCTTGCCGATCAGGTACTTGTAGGGGCCATAAAGGGCAAACATCCGCGACAGCTGGCGCAGCTCATCAAATAGTATGGCGGCGCACTCGCGGCGGGTCAGCGTCTGTTGCGGGGCGGACAGGCGGTTGACCATCGCGTAGGCGCGCGGGTGCGCCTGGTGAAGGCGTTTTCTGGTCAGCGTCCACGGGTCTACGGTGGTGGAAACGTCCGCCAGTCGAAAATGCGTTTTTAGCTGTGATGCGGATAGGTCTCCACAACGCATATCGCTCGCTCCGTAATCGTCCATGCGCTTTTGCGTTTTAAATATCGTACAGGGAAACTGCAGTGCAGCCATCATGATACATTCCTTGTGTCATCGTCCAATGATCGTCACAAGCGAATGATACCCGGCGGGCAAACTTAGTATAGATATTGCCCACAACTGCGGCGAAAAACAGGATTTATGCTGCTATATTCCAAATAAAACCAAGACAACTCCTGGTATTTTCCCGCTCCGGCGGCGAATGCGCAGCCGTCGTTTCGTTTATTAAGAAACAATCGTCATCACACATGCCAGTAATACCGGTAAATTTTGGCGTTTACAGAAACTCACCGGCGCTGCGCTTTCTCTTGCCGCGCCGATGCCTTCACTGTGCCCGTCACCGCGACGCCGCACGCCGCGCAGTGACAGACGCTTCCTCCCGTACGGCGGACCTAATCAGCCGTGCGCCTGCCGGCTGTCCGCCGGCGCCTGTTCGCGTTGGCTGTCGCCGTAATCACGCACCACCTGCGCCACCCGCAGCCGGTAGTCGCGCAATACGCCGTCGCGGCCGCGCGTCTGCGCAGCCCGGTGCGCCTCCAGATTGCGCCACTGGCGCACCGCCTCTTCATCGCGCCAGAAAGAGAGCGACAGCAGCTTGTCCGGCTCACTCAGGCTCTGGAAGCGTTCAATGGAAATAAAGCCGTCAATCTGCGCCAGCAGCGGCTTCAGCTGCGCCGCCATCGCCAGATAGGTCTCCTGCCGGCCTTCGGCCGCGTGCAGTTCAAAAATTACCGCGATCATCGGTTCCTCCCGGCGCTATGCGCCTTGTCGATAAGCTGACGCCAGCCTAAACTCATTCTCACCGCGACACTTCGCTATGGAGCGAACTATGCATCACGATGAAATCGACCAGCGGCTGGCGGCGATTGGCGCCGCCATTGCCGACCGCTCACGGGCACGCATGCTGTGCCTGCTGATGGACGGCCGCGCCTACACCGCTACCGAGCTGAGCAGCGCGGTCGATATCGCGCCGTCAACCGCCAGCAGCCATCTGGCGCGGCTGCTGGATCAGCGGCTGATCGCCTGCGTCAAGCAGGGGCGCTACCGCTACTTCCGGCTGGCGGACGGCGAAGTGGCCGCCGCGCTGGAATCGCTGATGGCGCTGGCGGGCGGGCCGCGGCCGGTGGTGAAGAGCAGCACGCCGACGGCGCTGCAGCTGGCCCGCACCTGTTATGACCATATGGCCGGCGAGGTGGCCGTCACGCTGCACAACCGGCTGTTTGCACAGGAATGGCTGCGCGGCGACGACTATCAGCTGACGCCGCAGGGGCGCAGCGCGCTGGAACGGTTAGGGGTCGACTGCACCCCGCCCGCCTCCCGTCGCCATTTTGCCTGCGGCTGCCTGGACTGGAGCGAACGGCGCGAACACCTGGGCGGCGCACTGGGCGCGGCGCTATTAGCCGCCTTCGAACGGCGCAGCTGGGTGCGTAAACAGCTCGACAGCCGCCAGCTGCACATCACGCCGGCGGGAAAAAAGGCGCTGGCCGCACATTTTGGCATATCGCTGTAACGGCGCGCTGCGCTAGCCTTAGAGATTGCACTACCCTGCGGGCGCTGCCCGGTGCCCCGTCCAACGTGAGGAACCACTATGTTTGATGCCACCGAATTCCCCATCACCCGCCGCTGGCCGGCGCAGCATCCGGAGCGGCTGCAGCTCTATTCCCTGCCGACGCCTAACGGCGTCAAAGTATCGATTATGCTGGAAGAGACCGGCCTGCCTTATGAAGCGCACCTGATTGATATCGGCCAGAACGAAACCTGGACGCCGGAGTTTCTGTCATTGAACCCCAACGGCAAAATCCCGGCGATCCTCGATCCGGCCGGGCCGGACGGCAAGCCGCTGGCGCTGTTCGAATCCGGCGCCATCTTGCTGTATCTGGCGGAGAAGTGCGGCGAATTTCTGCCGCAGGATCCGGTGCAGCGCATTGAAACCATTCAATGGGTCTTCTTCCAGATGGCGGCGGTGGGGCCGATGTTCGGCCAGCTCGGCTTCTTCCACAAATTCGCCGGACGGGAATACGAAGACAAGCGCCCGCTGCAGCGCTATCAGAAAGAGTCGCAGCGCCTGCTCGGCGTGCTGGAAACCCGGCTGGAAAACCGTGAATGGATCATGGGCGCGGACTACACCATCGCCGATATCTCCCTGCTCGGCTGGGTGCGCAACCTGATTGGTTTTTACGAGGCGCGCGAGCTGGTGTCGTTCGACAGCTTCCCCCGCGTCGGCGCCTGGCTGGAGCGCGGCCTGGAACGCCCGGCGGTGCAACGCGGCCTGAACATCCCGGCGCGTCCGTAAGCGCCATCATCGGCCGCCTGCCCAGCGGCCGTTATTTTTTGTTACCTGTTTCTCTTAGCGCACCCGCTCGATCGCTTAAATCCTCGGCAGGTGCGAATATTATTAGCCGGCGAATAATACAATTCCTGCAAAATTTAAATAAAATTTTCACTAAACCTTATATTTTTTGTAAGTTTTGAAACTTTTTTTAGTTACAAAAGTAGTTTTTAACATTCTTGCAAACAATAATATCCCGTCCGTAAACGTGAGCTGCACATTTACTCTTCAGCGTCGCTACGAATAAGCCACTTTTCGTTAAATACCCTGTTAACAAAAAGGGCTTATCGCTATTTTCGCGCCGGAGATCATGCGCGATTTCACGGCTATCCAGGGTTATTACCGATAAATTCTTTCACCTGCCAATGAGTAGAATTTACACACAAGAGATTTGATTTAATGAGAAAATTACTCGTTCTGTTTTTCTGCGCCAACCTGTTCGGCCTTGGCCAGCAGGCCGTCGCCGCAGAAAATAAAAACGTCGACGTTATGCTGATCGGCGGCGGTATCATGAGCGCCACGCTGGGCACCTACCTGCGTGAGCTGGAGCCGGACTGGACCATCGATATGGTCGAGCGTATGGACGGCGTGGCGGAAGAGAGCTCCAACGGCTGGAACAACGCCGGCACCGGCCACTCCGCGTTCAGTGAAATGAACTACACCCCGGAAAAGAAAGACGGCACCATCGATATCAGCAAAGCGATCACCGTTAACGAGTCTTTCGAAATCTCCCGCCAGTTCTGGTCTTATCAGGTCAAAAACAACGTCCTGCACGATCCGAAATCCTTTATTAACAGCGTGCCGCACATGAGCTTTGTCTGGGGGGACGATAACATCAACTTCCTGCGCAAACGCTACGCGGCGCTGCAGCACAGCACCCTGTTCCGCGGCATGGAGTACTCTGAAGATCCTGCGCAGATCAAACAGTGGGCGCCGCTGATGATGGAAGGCCGCGACCCGGCGCAGAAGATCGCCGCCACCCGCATGCCGCTGGGCACCGACGTGAACTTCGGCGTCATCACCCACCAGCTGGTGGACAGCCTGTCCAAAGACAAAAAGTTCAGCCTGAGCCTGGGCCATGAAGTGCGCGATATCAAGCGCAACCCGGACAACAGCTGGGCGGTGACCGTTGCCGACCTGCATAACGGTGGTAAAGAAACCACCACCAACGCCAAGTTCGTGTTTATCGGCGCCGGCGGCGCGGCGCTGCACCTGCTGCAGAAGTCCGGCATTCCGGAAGCTGACGGCTACGGCGGCTTCCCGGTCGGCGGTCAGTTCCTGGTGACCACCAATCAGGACGTTGCCAACCAGCACCTGGCAAAAGCGTACGGCCTGGCCAGCGTCGGTTCCCCGCCGATGTCGGTGCCGCACCTGGATACCCGTATGCTGGACGGCAAGCGCGTGCTGCTGTTCGGACCGTTCGCCACCTTCTCCAGCAAGTTCCTGAAAAACGGCTCGCTGTTTGACCTGATCGTCTCCATGAACAGCTCCAACCTGATGCCAATGACCCACGTCGGCATGGATAACTTCGATCTGGTGAAATACCTGATCGGCCAGCTGATGATGAGCGATGACGACCGTTTCGCCGCGCTGAAGGAGTACTACCCGGACGCCAAGCAGGAAGACTGGAAACTGTGGACCGCCGGCCAACGCGTGCAGATCATCAAGAAAGATGCTGACAAAGGCGGCGTGCTGCAGTTCGGCACCGAAGTAGTCAGCTCGCAGGACGGCAGCATCGCCGCACTGCTGGGCGCATCGCCGGGCGCGTCCACCGCAGCGCCGATCATGCTGCACCTGATGGAAAAAGTGTTCAAAGATAAAGTGGCGACGCCGCAGTGGCAGAGCAAGCTGAAAGAGATCATTCCGTCCTACGGCCACACGCTGAACGGCAACGTGGAAATGACCAACAAGATCCGCAGCTACACCAGCAACACGCTGCAGCTGAACTATATTGAAGTCAAACCGGAAGCCGCAGCAGTCCAGTAAGCATATACAGACGCAACGGCAAAGTAGCACTCCACAATAGCAACGCTATGCGCCGCCCAAAAAGCCAGTTAGTGAATACTGACTGGCTTTTTTACACAAGGTATCTGCAAGTTCAGGATGTTCAGAATTGCCACAAACGAAAGGTATTTCTCTGTTACGGCAGTGACAGGCAATTGAAGGGGCCGTAGGCGCGGCCCCTTCACCCGCGCCCGCGCCCGCGCTTAGGCACGTTCTGCCCTTCGGGTTTATTCGGCCCATCCCTGGGCCTCACCCTGCGGGCCGCTGCAAGCAGCGTTCAAATCTGCTCCCGGCAGATTTGTCCTCACGGCGTCACCGTCGCCGGGCGGGTCGGCTCTACAGGCATCCCTGCCTGTGCCGCCTCAACCGGACCTCCCTGTCCGGTTGCCCCTGGCTCAGGTTCCTTGTTCGGCAGCCCGTGATGCGCGCTAAAGGTCAACACCCGAATCTGCTATTACCGGGTAACTTAACTACTCATTTTGACATTAATCACGAATAAGCCGTTAAACCGCAGGATTATCTCCCAACAACCAAACCTTTCTTATTATCCCTACCGCCAGCGGAGCATTTTTCGCGCCCCCTATTTACCAAGTTCCCTCTTGCGTAATGGATTCCGCCCGCCTATTATCAAAGCACAAACTTGGATAATTAGCCTGTTCATACCTGAAACCCCGGTTTTACGTATGAATGGCGACGCCTTATCTCTTGAGATCTGAATGTCGTACCTGCGGGAGAATTTAAATAATGGATCGCGCCAATATCATTCACGACTTACTGAACTGGATTGAAACTCACCTGGACCAACCGCTGCTGCTGGATAACGTGGCGGCAAAATCGGGCTACTCCAAATGGCACCTGCAACGCATGTTCCGCAGCACCACCGGCCACGCCCTTGGCAGCTATATCCGCGAACGCCGGCTGTCGAAAGCCGCTCAGGCGCTGAGATCGACGCCGCGCCCGATCCTGGATATCGCCCTGCAATATCATTTTGATTCCCAACCGTCGTTCTCCCGGGCGTTCAAAAAGCAGTTCGGCAAAACGCCGGCGGTTTATCGCCGCAGCGACTGGGATGCCTTTGACGATGCGCCGCTGCCCGCTTCCGCGCAGCCGGCGCAGTACCAGGAGTCGCCGGGGCTGCAGCTGCTGTACGCTAAGCAGTGCGTCGACGGCAAGTGCAGCAACTGGGTGGGCCAGCGCTAAGGCGCTTTCCCCGGCCGATAAAAAAGGGCGCCGTTATCACGGCGCCCTGATTGTTTGCGGCTTACGCGGCCAGGCGATCAGTTATACACAATCTCATAGGTAGCGTAGCTCCTCACCGGCCCGGAGGTGGCTTTCTTCGGCGTCTGCGTCACATAGCCGATGTAGTAGGTAAAGGTGCCGATATCCTTGGCGCCGATTTCCGGCTGCACACTGTTCTGATCCGGATCGGCCGGGATAATTTTATTCGTCTTGTCCAGCGTGTCGTTGCCGTTTATCGACAGGGCCAGCGCAATATTACTGGCGCCGTCGCTCAGGCTGTTGGCCAGGTAGCCGGCGTCCTCATTGCCCCCCTGCAGCAGATTACCGCCCACCCAGCTGACGCTGATCCTGTCCGGCCCCTCATCCTCATCCATCATGCGCACCCTTATCTGGCAGTTGCCCAGCTGAATGGTAAACGGTTTCGGCTTCAGGTAGGCGCCGGCGCCGCGGTTATGCACTTCCTGCAGCGATACCGGCGCCAGGTAGACGTTGGCGTCGCTGCCCTGGCCGTTGACCGAAACGGTGCAGGAGGTGTCGGTGATTTTCCCCAGAAAATCGACCCGTCCACCGTCGGCATTCGGCGTCGCAGCCTGCGCCAGCGCGCAATACCCCATCCCCGCAAGCAGCAATGATACACAGCGTTTCATGATAATGTTCCTTTATACAGAGGCGCAGATAAACTGCGCCCCGGACGTTTTCCGTTAGTCGTAGGTCAGGTTGAACACCATATGGGCTTCAACCGCGCCGGAGGTAATCTTGGACAGATACTGGTAAAAACGCGCGGTATACGACAGGTCGATATACTGCGTCTGGTTATTTGCCAGGCGGCCGACGTTATACGCCTTTTTGAACTGCAGCGGGTTCATCTGGCTGTCCAGCACCTGAATGCCGACGCCCTGCGCCGCGCTGCTGTCGGTGCGTTCGTTTTTCAACACGCCCTGGCTCAGCGTGGTGCCGGTCGCCAGGTTGCCGTCAAAGGTCATATTGACGTTGGCATAGCCGGCAACGCTGACGCCGCCGCTGCACTGCAGCTGGATCGGGAATCTTCGCCCGCCGGCAAAGGTGCCGACGCCGTTCAGATCGCTGGTTTTAATCGCGCCGACATCCACGCTGAAGTTATTGCCGCCCATCACCGTACAGGACGGCGAAACGATGGTCAGCGCATTGGCGCTCAGGTAGGTTTCCAGAATCGGGTTGGAGCCGTACACATAGTCGTATGAGGTATATTTACCGCTGGCGACGCTGCCGCTGCCGGTCACCGCCGCGGTCTTGATCACCTGCAGGGTAAAGGTAGAGCCGGCCAGGTAATAACGGGTGCCGCGGCCGGCATCAAAGTTTTTCACCTCCGGGTAGGTGAACTGGATCGCCCCGCCGCGGCGGAAGCGCAGCCCGATGCCCGGCACGTTGGTGGAATAGACCTTGTTGCCCAGATCCTGCACGCCGGTGGCGACGATCCGGGCGGAGAAGTCGTTGCGGCCGGTGCAGTAGTAGTTAATGCCGCTCTGACTCATGGTCCAGCTTTTTTCATACAGCACCGATCCGACCGGCGCGTTCGGGTCTACCACCACGCGGCCCACCACCATATCCAGCTGCACGGTCGGCGTATTGTAACGGGTACAGGCGGCATAGGCCTGCCCGGCGGCCAGGGCGGCGATCACCACCAGCCAACGACAGAGATTTTTTACTGACATACCGCATCCTTAGTTGAGGCCGGGCTCAGGGCGATGGCGCACTGGCCGTTGCTCCATGTGATCACCGCCCGCTTCGCGGTGTCCGAGGAGATAAACAGCGTGCTGCCCTGGCCGACCACGCCAATATATTTACCGTTTTCGTCGACGATATCCGCGCCGAACGGCAGCGGTTCGCCATTGCTCTGCCGCGCGCGCAGAGTCAGGTTCTTCTCAACGGTGGTGTTGAATTTCACCTTCACGACGCTGCCCTCATACGGCACCACCTGCGCGACGGTCTTATCAAAGTTGATGTCTTCCGAGCTGCCTTTCGGGTTGATTTCCACCGCGTTGATGCGGTACGGCCGCAGGTAAGGCAGCACCGCATAGCCGTTGCCGTCCACCCGGGTGCCCGGCGAGCCGGGCAGCATCGCGCCCTTGGCGTCTTTGGCTTCGATCAGCGCCATGGTGGTGCCGGTTTCCGGCGACAGCGTCACCCCACCGCTGTGCGCAATCAGCGAGCCGCTGGCGCCCAGACCGCTCTGACGGTAGCCCTCGCCCTGGCTGTAGCTGGCGGACAGCGTCGAATAAGGCGCACGATAGCTGCCGTTCAGGCCGACGTTGTGGTCGCCGCCGCGCGCCACCGAGGTGGTCACGCCGTAGCTCAGGTTGTTCTCTTCCCCGAAGGAGCCGTTCAGGCCCAGCTGCGAGTTGCCGAAGCGCGAGTTGTTAAAGACGGTGTTCGAATTCAGGTTCGCCCGGCGGTTTTCGCCGAAGTACAGCGGATAGCTGAAGTTCAGTGAAATACGGTCGTCTTTATTGTTGCCGCCGTTACTGGCCGAGTAGACGCGCTGCACGCCGAGGTTGTAGGTCATGCGGCCCCACATGTTGTTGTAGCTCAGCTGATACTGCTTCTCGGTGCCGCTGCGGTTCCAGTAGTCGGAGATGCGCCCGGTAAAGTAGAAGCCGCCCCAGCCCTCCGGCAGATCCTGGTTGACGGTGTAGCTGAAGCCGTTCTTCTCCCGCCAGATCTCGCGGTTATTGCCGCTCTTCTCCCGGTCGATGGTGTACAGCGCATCGCTCAGGTTGTAATAATCCTTGGTGGAGTAGCGGTACGCCGCCAGCACGATGCTGGTCTGCGTGCTGGAGAACATGCGGTTAAAGCTCAGGCGGAAGCTCTGGCCGGTTTTATCCTCATCCTTCAGCTTCAGGCGCGACTGCGTCATATCCAGCGACAGCGCGCCGATGCCGGTATTGATACCGCTGCCCAGCAGCACCGACTGATAGTCGTTAAAGCCGCTGACGCCGAAGTAGCCGGTGAACAGGTTATTTACGCCGTACTGATAGGTGCCCTGCACAATCGCCGGCTTGTTGCGCAGATCGTCGGCGTCGGCCTTACCGACGGCGAAGGTGTAGCGCATCATGCCCGGGCGCAGCAGCTGCGTTACCGACGAGTAAGGCACGTTGAACTTCTGCTCGGAGCCGTCGGCCTCTTTGATTGTCACTTCCAGATCGTTGCCATAACCGGACGGATAGACATCGTTGATGTTAAACGGCCCGGGCGGCACCGAGGTCTGATAAATGATATTGCCGCTCTGGCGCACGGTGACCAGGGCGTTGCTCTGCGCCACGCCGCGGATTTCTGGCGCATAGGAGCGCATGCCGTCCGGGAACATGTTGTCGTCGGTCGCCAGGTTCACCCCGCGCAGCCCGACGCTGTCGAAGAACTCGCCGTTGGTAAAGAACTGGCCGCCGGTAAAGATCGACTTCATCTGCGGGATCGGCCGCTGCAGGTAGGTCTGGTTGGAGTTCCAACGCGCACTGCCCCGCTGCTGCTGCCAGTTCAGGTTGCCGATATGTTTCAGCAGCCAGCCGTCGTAGGAGAAGCCCGCATTGATGCCCAGGTAAGCGCTGGAGTCATCCGAGCCCTGCGCGGCGGAAACATGGTTGTTGTAGTAGTTGGCGGTATAGGCCAAGTTCAGCGCCGGGATACCTTCATCCCAGAACTCCGGCGCGACGTAACCTTTGTACATGCGGTTTTCATAGATCTGCGGCACCGACAGATCCAGACGCAGCGAAGACTGATTAAAGCTGTCTTTCAGGTTGTCGTCCTGACGCCACTCGCTCAGGCGGCCGCAAAACTTCGGGTCTTTGCTCAGCGCCTCGTTGAGCTTCTCCACCGCCACGCCGAACTGCGACAGCATGCTGGCGGTGTAGCAGACGCCCAGTTTGGACTGCTTATCGCGGGTGATCTGCAGGTCATAGCGCCCGCGCCACTCGTCGTTGGTATAGACATCGACAGAGTAGGTGCCTTCGCTGATCGCCACGGTGCTAAAGCGCGTCAGGTCGACCTTTTCCTTGCTGCCGACGATAAAGCCATCGTTAAACTGATACAGCGGCTGTTGATTTTCCTGCGGCTCCGCCGCGCCGGCCGGAGCAATACAGGCCGAAACCACGATCGTCACAGAGAGCTTGCAACCCAATGCTTTTGGCACCCACTGTTTCATCTGAAATATCCCTATTTTACTGCGAGTTTAATGGCAACGTCTGAGCCGTAATCATTGATATTATTGATAACCAGGGTTTCGCCCGCGTTAAACGCCGATTTGGCTTTCAGCGTGTCGCTGCTTTGCGGCGCCAGCATCAGGGTGCGGTCATTCAGCGCCGTTTTGCCATCGCGTGAAACCTTGGTCACAGTGATATAAAACGGCGTCGGGTTAGTCAGCGTCAGGCCGTTGCCCGTCGCTTTCAGCACCAGCTGCTGCGGCGCGGCATCGCGGTTGCCCAGCCCGCTCGGGCGGTAGAAGAACTTGAAGCGTGAGCGAATCGCCAGCTGCAGGACGTTCTGCCCTTCCTGCTGGCGGCCGGCATTGCTTGGCGGGATCTCCAGAATATTCAGCCACCACAGGCTCTCTTTATTCGTCGCCAGGCCGGATTTATTCGCCAGCTTAATACGCAGGGTCTGGCCGCTTTTCGCGTCCACGCGGGAAATCGGCGGCGTAATTAAAAAAGGCGTGACGATAGTATCCGGCGTAGCGTTCGGGTCGCCGTTATCCAGCCAGGCTTGCGCCAGCGCCGGCCGATCAGCTGAGTTGGACAGCTGCACCGTTATTTCTCTTTCATTTCCCGGATAAATAAACCGCGTACCGTTAGCGATAATATTGTTGGCCGATGCAGAGAAACTGAAAATGAAACAGAAAAAAAGGGCAATAAATTTCATCATAACCTCAGAAATGAAAGCGGCAGACTCGCTGCCGCTTTTGTTCAGCAAAAATGATTACTGATAGGTAATTTCGTAAGTCGCGTAGCTGTTGACCACACCGCTGGTTACGGTGTCTGGGGTCGCAGTGGCGTAGCCTACGTAGTAGGTGAAGCGCTTGCCGCTGTCCAGGTCAGCAACGCTGGTGGCCGCTTTCTGGTTGGCATCGCCCGGGATGATTTTGTTGGTCAGGTTTTTCGCATCGTCAGCAGACAGCACCAGCTGGATGTTCTGCGCGCCGGTACCTTCGGTGTTAGCCAGGTAGCCAGCGGTGGTGCCGCTTGCGCCGGTCAGCAGGTTGCCGCCGGTCCAGTTAACGCCCAGTTTGTCTGCGCTAACGGCGGTATCGGCCGCCTGGCAGTTGGTCACGTCGATGGTGAAAGATTTTGGTTTCAGGTAAGTGTTGGCACCTGCGTTTTTCACTTCGTTCAGGCTTACCGGTGACAGGTAAACGCTGGCATCGCTGCCTTGACCGTTAACAGAAACAGTACAAGATACGTCGGTTACTTTACCGTAGAAGTCAACCTGACCGCCGCCAACATTTTCGGATGCAGCGTGTGCGGCAGACATTCCCAGAAAAGCGGTTGCTACTGCGGAGAGTAATACTTTGTTCATTGTAATATCCTATGTCGGAATTTATCGAAAATGATTGATATAGTCGTTAGTCCGCACAGAAGATTAAGGAATACAATCTTGCCGTCCCGTCACTATGCGTTAACTAAAATGGAAATGCTGACAGTCACCCGGGAAATACATTAAATATCCATATTTACAGGCAATATTTGTCACTACATAGGTAGAATTCCGAAGTTATAAACAACAGAATTACGAGGAATAGATTTAATTCCTTCGCTAACATGTTCCATTTCGGAAGTATCCTAGTCTCACAGCCCCAATAAATTAAAATCGTTTATAACATTCATAAACGCCCTCTTGATAGGAAAAATCTATCAACGATTAGCCATCGATCGATATTGACGATTCTAAAAGATAGGAATAGTCTGTATTTTCCGCGTGAGATAAACACAACTCACGACAAGTTAACGGTAAATCAGTGCATTATGGCAGGCGACCAAATGCGTACTTTTCTGATTTTAGCTGCACGTTAAAAAACAGGCATACATTTTGACACCCGTTTCAACAAGGGAAAGCCAAAGGCGGTAATAAATAAGAATCTTACTAATAAAATTGACCGCATTAATTATTAACCAGTTAAAAAACAATGAACTGTAATTCAATCCAAGGATTGGGAAATGAGTACTTCTTTTATAGAGAGAAATAACGGCATCTATTTTACCTTTCAGCCGATGTTCGCCAGAACGGGGCAGCTGATCGCCGTTGAATGCCTGTCGCGCTTTAGCCTCGACAGCGCGTTTGCTCATTTCTCGCCGGAACAGTTTTTCAAAAGTGCGGACGGCCTGACCCGCATTGAAATCCTGCTGGAGCAGGTCAGCCTGATTGAGAAATACCAGGCCTGGTTTCATCAGCATCAGGTGATCGTCACGCTGAACGTTGACGATCATTCACTGGCGTCATTAGCCAACAGCCAGTTCGCAGAAAGAATAAAGGCCATCCGCTGTATCCATTTTGAAATCAGCGAAAGCGCAACGCGCCTGATAAAAAACCGCGTCCATCTCGACCCGACGCTGGAGGGATATTCGTTTTGGCTGGATGATTTTGGTTCCGGCTATGCGGGCTTTTCCGCGCTTTATAACAGCCGTTTCCGTTTCGTTAAACTCGACCGTTTCCTGCTGTGGAACTTTATGCAAAGGCCGGGCGGCGAGGGTTTAATGCGCGCATTGCTGCGCTTCTTTTACCTGAATAATTATAAGGTCATTATCGAAGGCGTAGAAACGCCCGACCATAAAAGGTGGTTGAACGAAATGCCCTATTACGCACTGCAAGGAAAGCTGTGGAAAGAGTCCGACATCGGGGACTTGAATTCGCTTCTGACAGCTGAATACTTCTAACTTATTGTTGGGGTTAGCCCTTATGCCTAAAAATAATGTCCTGGTCATCAGCGAGTGTAAATACAGCTATGTCGGCCTGTCCGTGCTGTTGAAGAAGCATTACGGTCAATATGATATCCGCCTGTTTTCTGACTTTATGCACGGCGGCGCCAAGGCGGAGAAGATCGTCAAGCATGATATCGCGCTGATCTTCACCTCACAGAACCTGGAACAGAGCGTCAATGTTATCGAGAGCCTGGTCGCGATGCACAACGGCTATCGCAGCAACACGCGCATTGTGGTGTTCTATGACGATGAGCGGGTGGTGAACCTGTTGTCGGTGCTGGGGATCACGGTCGAACTGATCCCCGCGCGCATGCCGCTTTATTCGCTGCAAGAAAAATTGCAGCAGCTGTTTGAAAGCCGCACGCCCGGCGGCATCCGGGTGCAGAAAACCCGGGAACTCAGCCCGGCGGAAAGCGATGTGTTGTTCAATCTGCTGCGCGGCGACAGTCTGTTGCGCATCGCGCAAAAGCGCGGCACCCATCCCAAAACCATCTTTTCACAGAAATACAGCGCCATGCGCAAGCTGCGCCTGCGCAGCATGAGCAGCATTTTTGTTGCCGCCAAATAATCTGAAGGGGCGTTCCCGCGCCCCCTTCCTTCCTGCCCGCCCGTCTGATAAACGCGTCTTCTCCGCCGCCGACTAGGTTAAATTAATGTAACAACAGGTAAACAAGCAGTAACAGCCACATCCTGCCGCCGCAATTTGGTTACTCTTCCACCACGGGATTTCCCGCTGGCATGATGGCGCTTTCCGCTTTCTTCGCCGCTTCTATCAGCATTGTCGTCTGGATTAAAAATAAACATCAGGAGATGTTATGAAATCATCCTTATTCAGCCGTTATACCTGCTTTATGCTGAGCATTATCTTGGCGCTGGCCTTCTTTTTTATGGCCCTGGAGCAGCCCTGGTTCTGGCTGCCCGCCCTGTTTTTCATTGCCCTGACCGCGCTGGGCCTGTACGACCTCAGCCAGCAGCGCCACGCCATCTGCCGCAACTACCCGATCATTGGCCGGCTGCGTTTCTTCTTTGAATTTGTCCGCCCGGAACTGCGTCAGTATCTGCTGGAAGAAGATGACGAACAGATCCCCTTCTCACGCACCCAGCGTTCGCTGGTCTACCGCCGGGCGAAAAACCAGATGGGGGATAAACCCTTCGGCACCATTATCGACGTGTACAAAACCGGCTATGAGTGCATCGGCCACTCCATGTGCCCGGTGCCGGCCGCCGACCCTACCAGCTACCGCATCACCATCGGCGGCCCGGACTGCACCCAGCCCTATTCGGCCTCCATCTTCAATATTTCCGCCATGAGCTTCGGCGCGCTGTCCGCCAACGCCATCCGCGCGTTAAACCTTGGGGCGGCCAAAGGCAACTTCTACCACGACACCGGCGAAGGCAGTATCAGCCGCTACCACCGTGAGCACGGCGGCGATCTGGTCTGGGAGCTGGGCAGCGGCTATTTCGGCTGCCGCACCGCCGACGGCCAGTTCGATCCGCAGCGCTTCGCCGAGCAGGCCGCCAGCCCGCAGGTGCGCATGATTGAAATCAAGCTCAGCCAGGGCGCCAAGCCGGGTCACGGCGGCATTCTGCCGGCGAAAAAGGTAGATGCGGAAATCGCCGCCACCCGCGGCGTGCCGGAAGGACAGGACTGTATTTCCCCTTCATCACACAGCGCCTTCCGCACGCCGATCGAAATGATGCACTTTATCCAGCAGCTGCGGCAGCTCTCCGGCGGCAAACCGGTCGGCTTCAAGCTGTGCATCGGCCACCCGTGGGAGTTTGTCGCCATTGTTAAAGCGATGCTGCACACCGGCATTCTGCCGGACTTTATCGTGGTCGACGGCAAAGAGGGCGGCACCGGCGCGGCGCCGCTGGAACTGTCCAACTATATGGGCATGCCGCTGCGCGAGGGACTGCTGTTTGTGCACAATACGCTGGTCGGCTGCGGCCTGCGCGACCGCATCAAGATCGGCGCCAGCGGTAAAATCATCAGCGCCTTTGATATCGCCAGCGTGATGGCGCTCGGCGCCGACTGGGTGAACTCGGCGCGCGGCTTTATGTTCGCCGTGGGCTGCATTCAATCCCAGAGCTGCCACACCAACCACTGCCCGACCGGCGTCGCCACGCAGGATCCGCTGCGCCAGAAAGCGCTGGTGGTGCCGAATAAGGCGGAGCGGGTGTACCACTTCCACCAGAATACGGTGAAAGCGCTGGCCGAAATGCTGGCGGCGGCGGGCATCAGTCGTCCGGAACAGCTGACCGCGCACCATATGCTGCGCCGCATCACCTCGACGGAAATCAAGGTCTACGCCGATATCTACTACTACCTGGAGCCGGGGGCGCTGCTGGAGAAAGAGATTAAAAGTGAGTTTTACGCCCGCATGTGGCGCATGGCGACGCCGAGCAGCTTCGATCAGGCGGTCGCCCTGCCGGCCTAGCGTCAATACTGCGGGAGATAAAACCCGGCGCAGGGCGCGCCGGGTTAGGAGAGAGGATTACTGCTTGCGCACCGGCGCGTCGCCGGCCACGTAGTAATCCGCCGTACTGCGCGGCAGCGGCGTACGCTGACGGATGCGGTCGGCGATTTTCTCGGCGATCATAATGGTGGTGGCGTTCAGGTTGCCGGTGATGATCTGCGGCATAATGGAGGCATCCACCACGCGCAGCCCTTCCATACCGTGCACCCGTCCCTGACCGTCAACCACCGCCATCTCATCCTCACCCATTTTGCACGAGCAGGACGGGTGGAAGGCGGTTTCCGCATGTTCACGCACAAAGGCGTCCAACTGCTCGTCGGTCTGCACCTCCGGCCCCGGGCTGATTTCACGGCCGCGGTACTCATCCAGCGCCGGCTGCGCCATGATTTCGCGCGTGATGCGGATTGCATCGCGGAACTCCTGCCAGTCCTGTTCGGTCGCCATATAGTTGAACAGAATGCTCGGGTGCTGGCGCGGATCTTTCGACTTCACCTGCACCCGGCCGCGGCTCGGCGAACGCATGGAGCCGACGTGCGCCTGGAAGCCGTGCTCTTTCACCGCGTTGCTGCCGTTGTAGTTAATCGCCACCGGCAGGAAGTGGTACTGAATATTCGGCCACTCGAACTCTTTGCGGCTGCGGATAAAGCCGCCGGCCTCAAACTGGTTGCTGGCGCCGACGCCGGTGCCGTTGAACAGCCATTCCGCGCCGATTTTCGGCTGGTTGAACCATTGCAGCGCCGGGTACAGCGATACCGGTTTTTTACAGGCGTACTGCAGATACATCTCCAGGTGGTCCTGCAGGTTCTCGCCGACGCCCGGCAGATCGTGCACCACGTCGATATCCAGCTGTTTCAGCAACGCCGCCGGGCCGACGCCGGAGCGCTGCAGAATTTGCGGCGAGGCAATGGCGCCGGCGCACAGCAGCACTTCTTTACGCGCGCGCGCCGTATGCAGGTCGTTGCCGTCGCCCTTCAGGTAGCTGACGCCCACCGCGCGCTTACCGGCGAAATCGATACGATCGGTCAGCGCATGGGTGACAATGGTCAGGTTCGGCCGCGAACGCGCCTGGTCCAGGTAACCGCGCGCGGTGCTGGCGCGGCGCCCTTTCGGCGTGACGGTGCGGTCCATCGGCCCGAAGCCCTCCTGCTGATAGCCGTTCAGGTCGTCGGTGCGCGGATAGCCGGCCTGTACGCCCGCCTCCACCATCGCGTGGAACAGCTCGTTATTGCCGGCCTTCGGCGTGGTGACGCTGACCGGGCCGTCGCCGCCGTGGTAGTCGTTCGGCCCGATATCGCGGGTTTCCGCCTTGCGGAAGTACGGCAGACAGTCCAGGTAGCTCCAGTCTTCCAGACCCGGCGCCTTCGCCCAGTTGTCAAAATCCATCGCGTTGCCGCGAATGTAGCACATGCCGTTAATCAGCGAGGAGCCGCCCAGCCCCTTGCCGCGCCCGCACTCCATGCGGCGGTTGTTCATGTGCGGTTCCGGATCGGTTTCATACGCCCAGTTATAACGTCGCCCCTGCAACGGGAAGGCCAGCGCCGCGGGCATCTGCGTACGAAAATCCATCCGGTAATCCGGGCCGCCGGCTTCCAGCAGCAGGACGCTCACGTCGGCGTCTTCGGTTAAACGGGTGGCTAATACGTTACCGGCGGAACCGGCCCCGATAATGATGTAATCGTATTCCATCAATTATCTCCTTTCATTGATATAGCTGAGTGATGCAAACGGCCTGCCGGCCCGCATACTGTGCGGTCAAAATGGTGTTGCTTGACGTAAAAAGACGGGCATAGCCCGGGCATTCAGGCCGCAGCGCAGCCTGAATGCGACGGTGGGGATCAGAACACGGAACCGAAATCGCCCAGTTCAACCTGTACCGATTTGATTTGCGTGTAGTGTTCCAGCGTGGTCAGGCCGTTTTCACGACCGACGCCGGAGTGCTTGTAGCCGCCGACCGGCATTTCGGCCGGCGATTCGCCCCAGGTGTTAATCCAGCAGATGCCGGCTTCCAGCTGGTGGATCACCCGGTGGGCGCGCGCCAGATCGCGGGTCACCAGACCGGCCGCCAGGCCGTAGGTGGTGTCGTTGGCGCGCTTGATCACTTCCTCTTCGCTGTCGTAGCTGAGGATGCTCATCACCGGCCCGAAGATCTCTTCGCGCACGATTTCCATCTCGTCGCTGCAGTCGGTAAATACCGTCGGCGCCACGTAGGCGCCCTTGGCGAACTCGCCGTCGGTAACGCGTTCGCCGCCGCACAGCAGGCGCGCGCCGCTGTTTTTGCCGCTTTCAATAAAGCGCAGCACGGATTCCATATGCGGGAAGCTGACCAGCGGGCCGAAGTTGGTGTCCGGGTTGGTCGGGTCGCCCAGGCGGATGCGCTGCACGCGCTCGAGGATTTTGCTTTCAAACTGCGCCTTCAGCGCCGCCGGCACGAATACGCGCGTGCCGTTGGTGCACACCTGGCCGGAGCTGTAGAAGTTGGCCATCATGGCGATGTCCGCCGCGCGGTCCAGATCGGCATCGTCAAACACGATCAGCGGCGACTTGCCGCCCAGCTCCATGGTGACCTCTTTCAGCGTCGAGCTGGAAGCGTTGGCCATCACCTTTTTGCCGGTTTTCACCCCGCCGGTGAAGGAGACTTTGGCGATGCCCGGATGGTCGGTCAGGTACTGGCCCACTTCCGCGCCGCTGCCGGTCACCACGTTGAACACGCCGTCCGGCAGGCCGGCTTCGGTGTAGATTTCCGCCAGCTTCAGCGCCGTCAGCGAGGTGACTTCGCTCGGTTTGAAGATCATCGCGTTACCGGCGGCCAGCGCCGGCGCCGATTTCCACAGGGCGATCTGAATCGGATAGTTCCAGGCGCCGATGCCGGCCACCACGCCCAGCGGTTCGCGGCGGGTGTAAACAAATGAGGAATCGCGCAGCGGGATCTGCTGGCCTTCGATCGCCGGGATCAGGCCGGCGTAGTACTCCAGCACGTCGGCGCCGGTGACGATATCCACCGCGGTGGTTTCCGACAGCGCCTTCCCGGTATCGAGGGTTTCCAGCGCCGCCAGTTCATCGTTGCGCTCGCGCAGGATATCCACCGCGCGGCGCAGGATGCGCGAACGCTCCATCGCCGTCATCGCCGCCCAAACCTGCTGTCCGCTGGCTGCGCTCGCCACCGCACGGTTGACGTCTTCAGCGCTGGCGGCCTGCACTTCGGCAATCACTTCGCCGTTGGCCGGGTTCACTGCGTTGAAAGTTTTACCCTCGGTACTGTCTACATAGGCGCCATGGATATAGAGCTTCTGTAAGCCAAAACGGGACATAGGTTCTCCTTTTATTGCTGTCCTCAGGGCGGCGTATGCCCCCGGAGCTGAAACATAATGTATTCGTTGGTCAGCGCGATGGCCTTGGCCTGATTAAACTCGCTGCCGCGCAGCGCGCTGCGCAGCCACAGGCCGTCAATCAGGGCCGCCAGCCCTTTCGCCGCCAACCGCGCCTGCGCTTTAGGCAGTGCGCGCTGAAACTCGGCGCTCAGGTTGGAATACAGCCGGCGTCCGTTAACCTGCTGTAACCGGTTGAGCTGCGGCTGATGCAGGCTGCTGGCCCAAAAAGCCAGCCAGGTTTTCATCGCCGCGCTGTTGATCTGGCTGTCGTCAAAGTTGCCGGCGACAATCGCCTGCAGACGCGCAGCCGGACTCTGGTCGGTCTGTGCCTGTAACCGCCGCCGGACCGCTTCGCCCAGGTGGCTGATCAGATAGCGCATCGTCGCTTCCAGCAGGCCGTTCTTATCCTTGAAGTAATGACTGATGATGCCGTTCGACACGCCGGCCCGGCGCGCAATCTGCGCGATGGTGGCGTCGTGCATTCCGACATCGTTTACTGCGGCCAACGTGGCATCAATCAACTGCTGCCTTCTTATTGGCTGCATTCCTACTTTTGGCATGGCTCCGACTCTCAAAACAGGTCTTCTGTAAGGCGACGTTTCCTGAGCCAGTATGGCAGTTTTTAGCAAAAATTCAGAAACGCCGCAGGTCTATTAAACTTTTTTTTGATTGAACGTTCAATAAAAATTGCATATATTTTATTACCGCTTGGTTACTAAAATGTACTTTTCGGTTGTGGAACTGGCTGATTTTTGTGAGGTATTTAACAAACCTGACCAAAATCAGTGGCTGTAAGCGGTTCCCGCCGCGCAGTGTTTTTTGCTGCGCTAATAGTTGCGGCGGTAATTTTAAGAAAGCAAAGGTAATGATTGCCGTCGGGCTGTCTGCCGTATTTCGCCGGAGGTGAACGCCGCCGGCGGAAGGCTCGATTCTACTCAGTTGTTAAACACCAGAGGAAGACGATGACAACACACGACACCTCCTCAAAACCACAGCAGGACCGACTCAACCCTGTGGTTTTCTTCATCTCCGCGGGGCTGATCCTGGCCTTCTCGCTGATGACGATTTTCTTCACCGATCTATCCGGAACCTGGCTTACCCGCACCCTGAACTGGGTGTCCAAAACCTTTGGCTGGTACTACCTGCTGGCCGCCACCCTGTATATCGTCTTTGTGGTCTGTATCGCCGCCTCGCGTTTTGGCTCGATCAAACTCGGGCCGGAACAGTCCAAACCGGAATTCAGCCTGATGAGCTGGGCGGCGATGCTGTTTGCCGCCGGCATCGGTATCGACCTGATGTTCTTCTCGGTCGCCGAACCGGTGACGCAATATATGATGCCGCCGGAAGGCCAGGGCCAGACGCTGGAAGCCGCGCGCCAGGCGATGGTCTGGACGCTATTCCACTACGGCCTGACCGGCTGGGCGATGTACGCCCTGATGGGGATAGCGCTCGGCTACTTCAGCTACCGCTATAACCTGCCGCTGACCATCCGCTCGGCGCTGTACCCGATCTTCGGCAAGCGCATCAACGGCCCGATCGGCCACAGCGTGGATATCGCCGCGGTGGTCGGTACCATCTTCGGCATCGCCACCACCCTCGGCATCGGCGTGGTGCAGCTGAACTACGGGCTGAAGGTGCTGTTCGACCTGCCGGAAAACCTGACGGTGCAGGGCGCGCTGATCCTGCTGTCGGTGGTGATGGCTACCATCTCGGTCACCTCCGGGGTAAATAAAGGCATCCGCATTCTGTCGGAGCTGAACGTCTGGCTGGCGGTCGGCCTGATGGCGTTCGTCTTGTTCTTCGGCGACACCGAGTTCCTGCTCAACGCGCTAGTGCTCAACGTCGGCGATTACATCAACCGCTTTATGGGCATGACGCTCAACAGCTTCGCCTTTGACCGTCCGGTGGAGTGGATGAACAACTGGACGCTGTTCTTCTGGGCTTGGTGGGTCGCCTGGTCGCCGTTTGTCGGCCTGTTCCTGGCGCGTATCTCCCGCGGCCGCACCATCCGCCAGTTTGTGTTCGGTACGCTGATTATCCCGTTCGTGTTTACCCTGCTGTGGCTGTCAATCTTCGGCAACAGCGCGCTGTACCAGATTATCCACGGCAACACCGCGTTCGCTCAGGAAGTGATGCAGTATCCGGCGCACGGCTTCTACAGCCTGCTGGCGGAGTACCCGGCCTTCACCTTCAGCGCCTCGGTCGCCACCATCACCGGCCTGCTGTTTTACGTCACCTCGGCGGACTCCGGCTCGCTGGTGCTCGGCAACTTCACCTCGCGCCTGAGCGATATCAATAACGATGCGCCGAACTGGCTGCGTATTTTCTGGTCGATCACCATCGGCCTGCTGACCATCGGCATGCTGATGACCAACGGCGTCTCCGCACTGCAAAACGCCACGGTGATTATGGGGCTGCCGTTCAGCTTTGTGATCTTCTTCGTGATGGCCGGGCTGTATAAATCGCTGAAGGTCGAGGATTACCGCAAGGCCGGCGCGCTGAGCACCTCGGCGCCGACGCCGGCCTCCAGCAATGAAGTGCTGAACTGGAAGCAGCGCCTGTCGCGCGTGATGAACTACCCGGGCACCAAGTACACGCAGAAAATGCTGGACCGCGTCTGCCGCCCGGCAATGCAGGAAGTGGCGCGCGAGCTGGAGCTGCGCGGCGCGAAAGTGGAGTTCAGCGAAGTGCCGCCGGCGGAAGAGGAGCGCCTGCCGCACCTGGAGCTGCTGGTGCATCTGGGGGAAGAGCAGAACTTTATCTACCAGATCTGGCCGCGGCGCTATTCGGTGCCGGGCTTTACCTACCGCGCCCGCTCCGGTAAATCGCACTACTACCGGCTGGAAACCTTCCTGATGGAAGGCACCCGAGGCAACGACCTGATGGACTACAGCAAAGAGCAGGTGATTGGCGATATTCTCGACCAGTACGAAAAACACCTGAACTTCCTGCATATTCACCGCGAAGCGCCGGGTAATACCCTGACCTTCCCGGATATGTAACGCCGCCGCAGCGGCAACGATCCAAAGGCGCCGCAAGGCGCCTTTTTTATGGCTTCAGCACCGCGCTGCCGGTAACGCCCTGGCCATCGTCGTCGATCAACATATAGCTGACGCTCTCCGGCCGGCCGATGCTGCGCTCATCCACATCCAGCGTTTTGCTGGCGAACGGCGCCAGCATGCCGATCGCCAGCGCCGTCTGCCGGCAGCCGCCGTTCAGCTGCGCCTGGCCGTAGGTGGCGTACAGCGGCGTCGGGTTGCTTACCGTCAGCATCAGCCTGCCCGGCTGCCGCGCCAGGCTGAAACGCTGGTTGGCCGCCAGCCGCGCCGCCTTTTTCTGCAGCCCGTCCGGCCGGTAGAACAACTTCAGCTGCAACCGCACCGCCACCTTGAGCGCCGATACGGACGGCGGCAGACGCGCATCGGTCGGCGGGATCTCATACACGTTCAGCCAGTACAGCGATTCGCGATCCGCCGGCTGCGCCGCCTGCGTCGCCAGCAGGCGCAGGTTTTTCTTCTCGCCCGGCTCCAGCCGGAAAATACCCGGCAGCGGCATCACCGGCACCTCGCCCGCCGTTTCCGGCGTGCCGTCCGGCGCGCCGTCATCCACCCAGGTCTGCACCACCACCGGATAGTCATTGCCGTTGACCAGCAGCAGCGCACGCTCGCGGTCGCCGCCGGCAAACACCACCCGCGACGACTCGACAATCACCCCGGCACAGGCATCACCGGCCAGGCCGAGCAGCGCGCAAAGACAGAACGTCAGAGATTTCATCATCATTATTGCACCTGAATGATCACCTGCGCGCTGGCGCTGACGCTGCCGGCGGTGACCGTTTTCCCCGGCAGCGCCCGCAGCGTGGCGGTTAAGGTTTTACTGTAACTGGTCACCCCGTTGGTGACCGCGCCGGCGCTGGCGTCATCCAACACCGGATACCAGCCGGCGCGGTTGCCGGCGGCCACCGCGCCGCTCAGGGTGCTCAACAGGTTTAGCGTGGCGCCGCCGGGGCGGGAAATCTGAATGCCGACGCCGGTGGCGACGTTCCGATCGACGCCGTAGCCGTCCGACAGCAGATAGCTGACGCCGGAGCCGGCGGTGCCGACGCCTTCCGCCACCGCCGCGGCGGCGTTCGCCGGATTGACCAGAATCCCCATCGCCGTCTGGTTGGCGGCGATGCCGCTGGCAAACGCGCCGACGCCGGTGGTCGCCGGCGTGCCGGTCTGGCAATCGAACTGGATGGTGATCGGCATCTGGCGGGTTTCACCGGCGCGCAGCTGGGTGGCGGTAATCGGCGTAAAGCGCACCAGCGGCGTCACGTTGGTTACCGAGCAGGTGGCGGAGCGGCGAATATACAGCCGGTTATACAGGTTCACCGCACCGGGCCAGGCGGCGTACCAGCCGCTATAGTTAGAGAGTGAATCCGCGCCGACGCTCAGGGACGGCGACAGACCGCCGCCCTGAAAGGCGATATAGGTCGCCGGCTGCGACTGCGGATAAACGCCGGTGGCGGTCATCGGCCCGGTCGAGTTGCTCAGGCGAAACAGCTCCACCTTGGTGTCGCTGAAGTCCCTGGCCTTCACCAGGATCCAGCCCTGCGAGTCCGTCTCCAGATTGGTTAACGGCCGCGCCTTCCAGTAGCGGGAGTAATATTCGCCGGTCGCCAGATTGGTGGCCCGCAGCGCCATGCCGTTGGCGTAGGTGCGGTAGGTTTCCGGCAGGCCGGCCGCCGCCCCGACCTCCACCTTGCCGGCCCACTCCGAGTCGCCGTTGGTGGCATAGTATTCATACAGTTTGCCGGCCTCATCGGCGGTGCAGCGGAACAGGATCTGATCGGCGCTGTAGCTGCCGGAGCCGGCCTCCAGCGCGCTGACGGTGCCGCTGGCGATCAGCGTGCCGTCCGGCTGGAACAGGCTGTTATTGATATTCACCGTCGTCGGCAGCGTGCCGATCGAGCCGGAGGTGTCGGTCGAACCGCTCCAGGCGGCGCCGATGCCCTTGCTCGGATCGGTGTAATAGTTCGAACTGGCATTGGTGTTGGTGGCGGTGATCCGGTAGCAGGTCGCCTGCGCCTGACCGAGCCACAGGCTGCCGGCCAGCGTCAGCAGCACGGCGCGCGAGAGTATGTTCATCATCATTCTCCGTTCTTCACTGGCTCACGCAGGGCAGCGCCAGACGATAAAGCGACTGTTTCACAGCCTGACCGCGTAAATCGTACCGCAACGTGCACTGCGCGCCGGCCGACTCACCCCATTTCACCCGCAGCACGCCGCGTTGCTTCAGCGCCCGGGCATAGATCTGATTCCCCTGGCCGACCAGGCCGACCACCGCGTTACCCTCATCGTAAACGTTGGCGCCGAGCGGCAGCGCGCCGCCGGACGGGCTGAGTTTGATCAGCAGCGGGTAGCCTTCCAGCGTTTTGAAGCGCACTTTCACCGCCGCCCCGGCGTACGGCGCGATGCGCTGCTGATTCTCCGTCAGCTCGGCATTGACGTTCTCCGCCCCTTTGGCGTCCAGCGTGACGTCGTTATAACGGTAAGGCACCAGCGACGGCACAATGGCATAGCCGAACCGGTCGATCTTCGCCCCCATGCCGTTCATCACCTCCGCGCCGCTGACGCCTTCCGCCTCCACCAGCGCAAAGGTATCGCTCAGGTACGGCCCGAGGGTCACGCCGCCGGCATGCGCCACCAGCGCGCCGCGCGCGCTCAGGCCGCCCTGGGTGTAATGTTTGCCGTGGGACAGATTGGCCCCCAGCGTGGCGACCGCGGTCTGCTTGGTCAGATTGGCGCCGAAGCTGCTGCCGGCGCCGCCCGTGTCATAAGCGCCGTTCAGCGCGTAGCTCAGGCTCTGGTCATCACCCAGCGTGCCGGACAACGCCGACTGATAATGGCTATAGCCGCGATCGCCGCTCTGATGGCTGACGCCGGCCGACAGGATCGGCGGACGCGAGCCGCCGCCCAGCGGCAGCGACACCGACAGCATCACCACGTTCTGCGTCGTGCCGCCCGCCACGTAGCTCGCATCCTGCAGGCCATAGCGGGTGCTGCCGGTCTGCTGACGGCTGAGCGACAGGTTATAGCTCAGGCTGCGGTAGCTGTGCGAGTATGCCAGCTGGTATTGCGTGTCGCGCCCGCGGCCGCCGCGGTAGCTGCTGGTCGAGCCGGAAAAATAGAGCTGGCCGTACGCCCCCAGCCCCTGGCTGACGGTGGCGACAAACTGCTCGCTCTGCTGGTAGGTGCTGGAGCTCCAGACCGCATCGCGGTCACGCGCATTGCGCAGCCCCAGCACGTCGCCCAAATCGCGGTAGCCTTCGGTGGAATAGCGGTAGCCCGCCAGCGCCAGCGTGGTGTTGGTCGGGGTAAAGGTGCGGCTGTAGGTGGCGCCGACGCGCCAGCCGTCCAGCGTATCGCCCCACATATCGGCGCGCGAATACACCGCGTTGACGCCCAGCGCGCCGAAGCGGCTGGCGAGCACCGCGCCGCCGAGCAGCGCCTGATAGCCGTCGGCGATGCGCACGCCGCTGTTGGCGGTCAGCGCGTTGCTCAACCCGCTCTGGTAGCTGAGCTCGGCAAACAGATCGTCATTGTCGCCAAGGTTTCGCACCTGCCCGGCCGACAGATTGAAGCGCGCACGCCCCGGGCGCAGCGAATCCGGCACCGCCGAAAACGGTACGGTAAATGACGATACCCGGCCGTCGGCCTCCTGAATCTCCACCACCAGATCGCCCTGGTAACTGGTGGGATAGAGGTCATCAATCACAAAGGCGCCCGGCGCCACCGTGGTCTGATAAATCTGCGTGCCGGCCTGCGTAACGCTCACTTTGGCGGTGGTGGCGGCCACTCCGCGGATGGTCGGCGCATAGCCGCGCTGCGACTCCGGCAGCATGCGGTCGTCGGTTTCCAGCCGGACGCCGCGAAAGCCGAGGCTGCTGAACAGGCTGCCGGAGGTAAAGCTGTCCCCCAGCGTCAGCTGACTGTTGATCGCGGGCAGCGGCCGCTGCAGGTAGGTGCGCACCGATTTCCAGCTGCTGAGCGCGGCGCTGTGATCGCTGGTATAGCGGGTATAGCTCGACTGCTGACGCAGCTGCCACAGCCCCAGATTAAAGCCGCTGTTCAGCCCGAGATAGGTCGAGTCGCTGGTCGTGCCGCTGTTCTTGCTGCGGTAATAGTTGCTGTCGTAGTTGACGAACCCCAGCGTTTCGCCGGCGGACAGCTCGGCAAGCGGCACCGAGCCGCGCGCCGCACGCTTCATCAGCGCCTGCGGCACGGACACATCCAGCCGCAGACGGGCAAAATCAAAGCGGCTGCCGGCGCCAGCGACCTGCTGCTCCAGAGGCAGACAGGCATTGGCGGCCGTCGGGGCGGCGCGGCTTTTGATGCTGTCCGGTAAAATGCCGGCGGCGATCAGCGCGTCGCGGCTGAAACAGGGAACCACCGCATCCTGACCGGGCAACGCGGCAAACCTCAACGTCTGGCGGGAAAGAAAAGCGCCGTTGATAAAAATATCGACCTGATAGTCGCCCGGCGCCACCGTATGCGCGCGGTTAAAGCGGGCCAGGCTCTGCTGCCCGGCGCTGCCCACCAGCATACTGTCGTCAAATTCATACTGGCTGGCGGCGGCGGCCAGCGGCGTCAGCAGCCCGAGCGCCAACGCCAGCGGTTTCAGGCGCGCGCCGCAGCCGGGCATCACGCCTGGCGACGCACTCTCCCGTGCGCTGCCGGAATATGTGATTGTTGTTTGCATCCCTTCAGTCCCTTACGTGCAACACCGCAGCGCGCGTTTTACTGACTCAGGCGCGCTTCCGCCTTGATATGACCACCGTAGTCATTGACCAGGGTAAACGTGACTTTCTGCGCACCGGCCGGCGACAGCGTACGCTGCAACAGCGGCCAGCTGGCCTGCGACCTGGGGGCGATCATATCCGTCTTGAACGGCACGGACTGGTTGCCGACCTGCACCGCTGCGCCGATCACCGAGGCGTAATAGCTGGAATCGTTATAGGCGTTAAGCCGCCACTGCCCGCCCTGCTGACGCAGGGAAAAACGCAGCTGTCCGCCGACGCCGTCGGCGCTGCCCGGCAGGTTCTTCGGCCGATAGAAAATTTTCACCCGGTTGCGCAGCACCACCAGCATCTGGTTCTCCGCGCCGCTGACGGCGTTTTTCGGCGGGATCTGCGCCGAGTTCAGATAGAACACCGACTCGCGATCCTGCGGCAGATCCTTACCGGTAAACACCAGCCGGACCGACTGGCCGCTCTTCGGCTCGACGCGAAACAGCGCCGGCACCGTGACAAACGGCCCGTCGGCATTTTCCGGCGTCGACGACGGGTTATTCACGTCGGTCCACATCTGCATGACATAGGGGATATCCCCCTGATTGGTGAACTGCACGGTCTGCGACTGGGCGTCCGCCGGATAAATCACCCGGGTGTTCAGCATAACCACGCTGGCCATGGCCGATCCGGCCAGCAGCGCGCCGGTGAGACACAGCGACAAACAAAATCCCTTGATCGTCATATAAACTGCCTCGCAAAACCCCCTTCCGCACCGGCGGAAGGGGAAACACCATTACTGATACGATACGGCGTACTGCACGCTGCCCAGAACCGAACCGGCGGTCGCACCGCCTTCAGAGTAGTAACGCACGGCATAGTCGTAGGAGGCAGAGGTGGCGCCGGCCGCCAGGTTCAGCCCCGGCGCCCCCGCCTGGCCGCTCAGATCCAGCGGCGTAGCAGGGGTCGCCGGGTCAATCAGCTCCAGCGAAACGTTGGTCGCGCTGCCGGTATTGCCCATCCGGCCGTCGCTGGTCAGGTTGTTGGCCACGAATACCGTTTTAACGGCGGTGGCGTTTGCCGCATCGGCGGTACAGCCGGTCAGGCCAATGGTAAACGGCGTCTGGCCCGCGGTGGCGCCGGCGGTCGCCAGGTCAGCCTTGGATACCGTCGGCAGCAGCACCACCGGGGTGGAGGCATTGCCGTTAATGCTTACGGTACAGGTTTGGTCTGAGACTTCGCCCTGAAACTGAATGGTATTATTGGCTGCGGCGACGCCGGACAGGGTCATGGCGGCAACGGCGAGAGCGATTTTGGTGATAGTCATAGAATATAATTTCCCTTCAAGTTGAATATAAGGCGGGTCGTTGAACAATGTTCCCTTCCGCCGGTTCCTGGGGTCGTGCACTTTCCTTTGGCGACAGGCGGTTTATCCCCGCAACAGCACGCTGTACAGCGGGAAAAAACTGACTACATCGCGGCCGGCCAATCCTTGAAAATGCGTCAGGCGCCTTCGGTTGATTGGCCCGACTTGACGAGAAAAATCTTATATCGGAATCAGCCAAATAGATTCATTAACTATTAAATGGCAAATATTTAGTTTTAAACTCTAACATTAATGAAATTAACCCATTAATTAATAAATAAATGCTACCAATCGCATTTTCACCGTAGATTAATCTTCTGCTGTTTAGGTTTAATTAGCCGGTATATTGACCGTTTATCCGCCGCCTGCGGGCAGAGCCGCCCCCCGTGAATAACGCGCCTAAAATTCGGAGAACACTGGCATCATGACCAGATAACACTGGGCTACGACCGGTGTCAGAATGGTGATGTGGCGATACGGGATACGGGATACGGGATACGGGATACGGGATACGCAGAGGAAATTGCAGACGGCGGGGGAAACAAGATTAAACGGGGCTGCCAGCCCCGCACATTACCGGCCGCTCAGCACGGCCAGCGGGTACGCAGCGAGAGCAGCAGGTGGAGAAAGCCGCTTTGATTAAGGCCAAGCTTATGCATGATGTTCAGTTTATGCGTGCTCACCGTTTTATAGGAGCGGTAGGTGGCGGTCGCAATGCTTTTGGCGGAGAAGCCCGCCGCCATCAACGCCAGGATGCGCCATTCACAGCCGGACAAATGCCTGAACGCCCCGCTCCCCTGTTGGCCGGCAATACCGCGCCGGATGGTCGGGCTGAGATAGTGCATGGCATGGTGCGCCGCAGAGATACCGTCGAGGATCGCATCCAAACCGTCACGTTTGGACACCAGCACGCTATCCGCTATCGACGACAGCAGACGTAATACGCTGTAATTCTCAATATCCGTCAGTACTACCCAGGGCGTGTTCGGCCAAAAGGCTTTCTCGTGCAGGATAAAATAGAGGCCGTCATAGAGGCACTCCTGCGCGCCATACAGCTCCATAATCACCGTTTTCCTGGGTTGCTGCGACAGCGCCGCCTTCAGCTCGCTGAGGCTGGCAACCGGCTGCGTCGCCGCGCTCAACGGACGTAAAAATGCCTCCAGTCCCATGCCGACCCACGGCATCGCATCATATAAAATAAAATGATGGCCACATTCTTTATTTTTCATTTTTCCCTCGCGCGATAAAATTTATCGACTATGCTGCGGCGTCCTATTTTCACATAATAAATAAAGCATCTAAGAACAAATAACATATACCTGCAAAATTATTTGCCGTTTACGGCAGCCGCAATGTTAATTAATCGTTATGGTGTAATAATGAAAGAACGGCCGGTATGCTATTGCACCGCACAGGCTAAAACAGCAGCTACTCTTTTTGACTGTGGCAAATCTCAACGCGGTATTCACGTGCCACCCGGCATTTCAAAATAAACAGCCGGGAAACGCCTTTAATGTAGGTGCCCACCCGACTACTGCTGA
Source organism: Serratia rubidaea (assembly GCF_016026735.1). Classification (NCBI taxonomy): domain Bacteria; kingdom Pseudomonadati; phylum Pseudomonadota; class Gammaproteobacteria; order Enterobacterales; family Yersiniaceae; genus Serratia; species Serratia rubidaea. The sequence continues at coordinate 3,012,249 of NZ_CP065640.1, read as the reverse complement.
GCAGCAGTAAATACTCGTCATTGCGGCACTGCTGCGGATGGGCGTTAATATACGCCAGCATATCGTTAACCTGCTCCGCATTGCCATTCATCGCGACGCGCGGCGCCGATAAAAACACCTTGCAGTTATTCACCTCGCCAATTAAACGTTCCTGTCTGACCGCACTGTTGCGATAGATCAGCCAGGTGCCGATGCAGATAACCAGCAACAGCAGCGCACCCAGCGCCACGCCGGGATGCCAACGCCGTCCGGCGGCCCACCGGAACAAGGCGCGCCCCCCATCCCGTTCCCCGGCTACGCTCTGGGGCGGCGTGATGGCCGCCTCTTCCTTCTCCAGCGTGATATTATGCGCCAGCATAAAGCCGACTTTGGGGACGGTAATAATGACCTCGTCATCAATACCCAACGTTTTTAACACCCGCCGTAATTTGCTCACGCACTGGTTGAGGTTATTATTGCTGGACACCATGCCATAATCATCCCACACCTTGCGGAATATCAGTTCCCGACTGACCTGCTCGCCGTGGTGGGCAATAAGTAAAAGCAATAGCCGCTTTGACGGGTTTGAAATAGCCAGGGATTCTTCCGGAAAATCCTCTAATCCCAGGCTGCCGCTGTCCGTATCGAAAAGAATCTGTCCATTAATTCTGTATTTCATATTGCCTACTATATTCAAGCATTCGCCGTTAGCAAAGAATGCTATACGGATGTTAACCAGAAACCACGTTAAATGCGTAACCTGCAGCGTTGATTATAAAATAAAAGGTTGCGTTCAAAATGAATAAAAGCGTGAATCCAATACCTTTTCTCGCCGTCGGTAACAATAGGAATTTTCTTGTCATTTTCGGTTAGAGTATACAAAGGCTGTCAGAATGGATATATTCAAAAGCCAATATCGGTAAAGTTAGTTTTTTATAGGGTATTTAATAAAATTTAAGCTAAAAAGTAAGGCAAACACCCGATTAACCATAAAGTTTAATGTAAATATCACGCACGACTTCACCAATTCAGCCCCGTACACAGCAGGAAAATGCGGCCGCGCCGGCCCGTATCCGCGCTGCCGCCGGCAGCGCGCCAAAGGTCGGGCCAGAAAGCACCAGGATATTGCCCGGCTATTCGCCGGTCATATGCAGAGTAATATTTGCCTGCTGAATAGCAGTCTGGGCGGCATCGGGCAGATAACTATCGGTAATAATGGCGTCAAACACCGCGATCGGCAGCGCCAGATAGGTGGCCACCTTGCCGTATTTAGAGGTGTCGCTCAGCAGAATGCGCCGCCGGCTGGCGTCGACAATGGCTTTTTTCACCGCCACCTTATCCTCGCTCGGCGTTGACAGGCCGCGCATGCTCCAGGATGAGGCGGAAATAAAGGCCAGATCGATAAACAGCTGGCGCAGCGCCTGCGCCGCAGCCTCGCCCACGCAGGAGCGGTTTTCCCGGCACACCGTGCCGCCGGTGTGGATCAGTTCGCACTGGCTGTTTTCCAGCAGGTAGGCCGCAATCACAAAATCATTGGTGACCACCGTTAAATCGCCGCGCTCGCCGATCTGCTTCGCCAGCGCCAGCGTGGTGGTGCCGGCATCCAGATAAATGCAGCTGTTGGCCGGGATCAGGCTGGCCGCCAGCGCGCCGATCGCCGCCTTCTGCTGGCTGAACATCCCTTCCTTATCCTGATGCGACGGCTCAATCGCCAGCCGCTCCGCCGCCTGCACCCCGCCGGATACCGCGATCACCGCCCCCTGCTCTTCCAGCTTCTGCAGATCGCGCCGGATGGTCATATGCGACACCGCCAGCCGTTCCGTCAGTTCGGCGATGCTGACCACGCCGCGCTCGGCAACCAGAGCCAGAATTTGTTGATGGCGTTCTACCGGGATCACAGGACTTCTCCTTACTGCTGATAATTATTGTGATTTTACGTCAATTTTCGTGCGCTGACAGCAAACGCCGCACAGAGGGTAAAAGTAGGTAAAAGCGATAACTTGTCAAATAAACAAATAATTAGCGCTTTTCCCCTGCAAATCCGTCGTTACTCACACAGTATTCATCGTTAATTTTTGTGAAGACGGTCACCTTACAGGCGCTTAAAAACGCTTACATTTAACACATGAGAACAAAATATCACTAAAATTAACACGGAGTCAGTATGACACAATCCGCCAACTACGCCGTCTGCATCGTGGGCCTCGGTTCCATGGGCATGGGCGCCGCACAGTCTTGCATCAACGCCGGCTTAACCACCTACGGCGTCGATCTCAATCCACAGGCACGCGCCGCCCTGGAGCAGGCGGGTGCCAAACAGGTGGCCGCCAGCGCCGATGCGTTTGCCGCCGAGCTGGACGCGGTGATGCTGCTGGTGGTGAATGCCGCCCAGGTCAAACAGATCCTGTTTGGCGAGCGCGGCCTGGCCGGCCAGCTGAAGCCCGGCACGCCGGTGATGGTCTCCTCAACCATTTCCGCCGCCGACGCCGCCGATATCGCCGAGCGGCTGGCCGCGCAGGGGCTGAGCATGCTGGACGCGCCGGTGTCCGGCGGTGCGGTGAAAGCCGCCGCCGGCGAGATGACGGTGATGGCCGCCGGCAGTGACGCCACCTTCGCCCGGCTGCAGCCGCTGCTCGACGCCGTGGCGGGGAAAGTGTACCGCGTCGGCGACGAAATCGGCCTCGGCGCAACGGTGAAAATCATTCACCAGCTGCTGGCCGGGGTGCATATCGCCGCCGGCGCCGAAGCGATGGCGCTGGCCGCCCGCGCCGGCATTCCGCTGGATGTGATGTACGACGTGGTCACCCACGCCGCCGGCAACTCCTGGATGTTTGAAAACCGCATGCGCCACGTGGTCGACGGTGACTATACGCCGAAATCGGCGGTGGATATCTTCGTCAAGGATCTGGGACTGGTGGCCGACACCGCCAAAGCGCTGCACTTCCCGCTGCCGCTGGCCTCCACCGCGCTGAATATGTTTACCTCCGCCAGCAACGCCGGCTACGGTAAAGAAGACGACAGCGCAGTGATCAAAATCTTCACCGGCATTGAACTGCCGCAAAAACAGGAGTTGCCATAATGTTGCTTGGCGTAATTGCTGATGATTTTACCGGCGCCACCGATATCGCCAGCTTTCTGGTGGAAAATGGCCTGTCGACGGTACAGCTGAACGGCGTACCGGACAGCGACGCCGCCGTCGACGCGCAGGCGGTGGTGATAAGCCTTAAATCGCGATCCTGCCCGGCAGAGCAGGCGGTCGCGCAGTCGCTGCAGGCGCTGGCCTGGCTGCAGCGCCAGGGCTGCCAACGGTTTTACTTCAAATATTGTTCCACCTTCGACAGCACCGCCCGCGGCAATATCGGTCCGGTGACCGATGCGCTGCTTGATGCGCTGGGGGAAAGCCAGACGGTGATTTCACCGGCGCTGCCGATCAACGGCCGCACCGTGTATCAGGGCTACCTGTTTGTGATGGATCAGCTGCTGTCCGAATCCGGCATGCGCAACCACCCGGTCACGCCGATGACCGACAGCAATCTGCTGCGGCTGATGGAAGCGCAGGCCGCCGGCCGCTGCGGGCTGATTGACGCCACCGTCATGGACGCCGGCGCCGACGGCGTACGCGCCCGCCTGCAGCAGCTGGCGCAGCAGGGCGTACGCTATGTGGTGCTCGATACGCTGAATGAACAACACCTGCTGACCCAGGGCGCGGCGCTGAAGGCGATGAAACTGGTCACCGGCGGCTCCGGCCTGGCGATCGGTCTGGCCCGCCAGTGGGCGCAGCCGGGCCAGACGCAGGCTCAGGCCGCCGGCGCGCCGCAGGGGGAGAAGGCCGTGGTGCTCTCCGGCTCCTGCTCCACCATGACCAATAAGCAGGTGGCCCGCTATCGCCAGCAGGCGGCAGCGCAGGCCATCGACGTGGCGCGCTGCATCGGCGAGGACGAACGCGCGCGCTATGCCCGCGAGCTGAGCGACTGGGTGCAGGCGCAGCGCGGCGATCTCGCGCCGCTGCTGTACGCCACCGCCGAGCCGGAGGCGCTGCGGCAGACGCAGCAGCAATACGGCGTGGACATCGCCAGTCAGGCGGTCGAGGCGCTGTTCGCCGCGCTGGTGCAGTTGCTGCATCAGGCCGGTTTCCGGCGCTTTATCGTCGCCGGCGGCGAAACCTCCGGCGTGGTGACGCAGGCGCTGGCTATCCGCGGCTTCCATATCGGCCCGTGCATTTCTCCCGGCGTACCCTGGGTGCGCGCCATTGAACAGCCGGTCTCTCTGGCGCTGAAATCCGGCAATTTCGGCGACGAAAACTTCTTTGCCCGAGCACAAACGGAGTTCCCGCTATGACGCATACCACCGAACAACAGGCGCGCGAAGAGATGGTGCGCCTCGGCGCCTCATTCTTCCAGCGCGGCTACGCCACCGGCTCGGCGGGCAACCTGTCGCTGCTGCTGCCGGACGGCAACCTGCTGGCCACGCCGACCGGCTCTTGCCTCGGCGAGCTGCAGGCGGAACGCCTGTCCAAGGTCAGCCTGCACGGCGAGTGGATCTCCGGCGACAAACCGTCAAAAGAGATCAGCTTCCACCGTGCGCTGTACCTGAATAACCCGGAGTGCAAAGCGGTGGTGCATCTGCACTGCACCTATCTGACCGCCCTCTCCTGCCTGCAGGGGCTGGACACCCGCAACGCCATCAAGCCTTTCACCCCTTATGTGGTGATGCGCGTCGGCCAGGTGCCGGTGGTGCCTTACTACCGGCCCGGCGACGAGCGGCTGGCCGAGGATCTGGCGCGGCTGGCGCCGTCCTACCGCGCCTTCCTGCTGGCTAACCACGGGCCGGTCGTTACCGGTAAGGACCTGCGCGCCGCCGCAGACAACACCGAAGAGATGGAGGACGCGGCGAAGCTGATTTTCACCCTCGGCGACCGCCCGATCCGCTATTTGACCGATGATGAAATTGCCGAGTTACGGAGCTGATGATGCCTAAATTTGCCGCCAATTTATCGATGATGTTTACCGAACTGCCGTTTCTGGAGCGCTTTGCCGCCGCGGCCGACGCCGGCTTTAAAGCGGTCGAGTACCTGTTCCCTTATGACTATCCCGCCGACCTGCTGGCGGAAAAGCTGCGCCGGCACGGTCTGCAGCAGGTGCTGTTCAACACCGCGCCGGGCGATGCCGCCGCCGGCGAGTGGGGTTTGGCGGCGCTGCCGGGGCGTGAAGCCGAGGCGCGCGCCGATATCGATCGCGCGCTGGAGTATGCGCTGGCGCTGGGCTGCCCCAGCGTGCACGTGATGGCCGGCGTGGTGCCCGCCGGCGCGGATCCGGCGGCCTATCGCACGGCCTTTATCAGCAACCTGCGCTATGCCGCCGACGCTTTCGCCCCGCACGGCATTAACGTGATGATTGAGGCGCTCAGCCCGCAGGTGAAACCGAACTACCTGTTTTCCAGCCAGCATCAGGCGGCGGCGCTGCAGGCGGAGGTCGACCGCCCTAACCTGTTTATCCAGTTCGACTTTTTCCACGCGCAACTGGTGGACGGCAATATCAGCGGCCTGCTGCAGGCGCTGGCCGGACGCTACGGCCATATCCAGATCGCCGGGGTGCCGGATCGTCACGAGCCGGACGACGGCGAGCTGAATTACCCCTGGCTGTTCGCCCAGCTGGACCGTCTCGGCTACGACGGCTGGATCGGCTGTGAATACCAGCCGCGCGCGGCCACCGACGCCGGGCTGGCGTGGGTCAGGCCCTATCTGTAACCGTTAACGCCAACCACACCCTATAACAATACGCGCGCCCGTATCGCCGGCTTCCCCGGCGAGCGCGGCGCCTGGACTTCTGTACCCCGCACAGACGGGGAACCTGCTTAAAGGCAACACCATGTCTACCACAATGTTACTGTTTATAGCGCTGGCCGGAGTGATGCTGCTCCTGCTGCTGGTCATCAAGGCCAAAGTCCAGCCGTTTATCGCGCTGCTGGCGGTCAGCCTGCTGGTGGCGCTGGCCGCCGGCATTCCGACTGGCGAAGTGATGGGCGTTATGACCGCCGGTATGGGTGGCGTGCTCGGTTCGGTCACCATTATTATCGGCCTCGGGGCGATGCTGGGCCGCATGATCGAGCATTCCGGCGGCGCGGAATCGCTGGCGCAGCGCTTCAGCCAGGCGCTGGGGCCAAAACGCACCGTCGCCGCGCTGACCATGGCGGCCTTTATTCTCGGCATCCCGGTGTTCTTCGACGTCGGCTTTATTATTCTGGCGCCTATTATTTACGGCTTCGCCAAGGTGGCGAAAGTGTCGCCGCTCAAATTCGGCCTGCCGATGGCCGGCGTGATGCTGACGGTGCACGTGGCGCTGCCGCCGCATCCCGGTCCGGTCGCGGCCGCCGGCCTGCTCGGCAGCGATATCGGCTGGCTGACCATTATCGGCCTGGCGATCTGCGTGCCGGTCGGCATTATCGGTTACTTCGTCGCCGGCTACCTGAACCGCAAGGCCTACCCGCTGTCGATCGAGGTGCTGGAGCAGCTGCAGCTGGCCGCGCCAGAGAGCAACGCGCCGATCAGCGATCGCCTCAACCCGCCGAGCGCCGGACTGATCGCCGCGCTGATTATCATCCCTATCGCCATTATCATGTCCGGCACCGTTTCCGCCACGCTGCTGGAACCCGGCTCCGGCCTGCGCGACACACTGTCGCTGCTGGGCGCGCCGGCGGTGGCGTTGATGATAGCGCTGGCGCTGGCCTATTACTTCCTGGCCGTGCGCCGCGGCTGGAGCCTGCAGCATACCAGCGACGTGATGGGCGCGGCGCTGCCGACCGCCGCGGTGGTGATTCTGGTGACCGGCGCCGGCGGGGTATTCGGCAAGGTGCTGGTGGAGTCCGGCGTCGGCAAGGCGCTGGCCGAGGTGCTGACCACCATCGGCCTGCCGCTGATCCCGGCGGCGTTTATCATCTCGCTGGCGCTGCGCGCCTCGCAGGGTTCGGCCACGGTGGCGATCCTGACCACCGGCGGGCTGCTGTCAGAGGCGGTCGGCGGGCTTAATCATCTCCAGCTGGTGCTGGTGACGCTGGCCACCTGTTTCGGCGGGCTGGGGCTGTCGCACGTTAACGACTCCGGTTTCTGGATCGTCACCAAATACCTCGGCCTGTCGGTCGCCGACGGACTGAAAACCTGGACGGTGCTGACCACCGTGCTCAGCGTCAGCGGCTTCCTGTTTACCTGGCTTTTGTGGCTGCTGATATAGCATACTGAATTCCTATTCTTTCCCCTGCGGACGCGCCGCGCGTGCGTCCGCACATTGCAGAGAGCAGGAACAATGAATTCACCCTTAGTGACCACCGCCCCCCGCCTCACCACCGAACGCCTGATTCTGGACGCTTACACCCTGGATGATTTCGACGCCATCGCGACGATGAGCGCCGATCCGCAGGTGATGCGCTATATTGGCGGCGGCGCCGGGCGCGACCGCGAAGAGAGCTGGGGACGCCTGCTGCGCTACCTCGGCCACTGGCAGCTGCTGGGTTATGGTTACTGGGCGGTGCGCGAGAAACACAGCGGCCAATTTATCGGCAGCCTCGGCTTCGCCAACTATCAGCGCGAGATCTCACCGCCGCTGGAGGCTCCGGAAATGGGCTGGCTATTGTGCAGCGCGGCCCAGGGCAAAGGCTACGCCACGGAGGCCCTGCGGGCGGCGCTGGCCTGGGGGAAGGACGCGCTGCCGGGCGGCAGAACGCAGTGCATTATCTCACCGCATAACCAGCCTTCAATCAGGGTGGCGCACAAGATTGGTTTTCGTGAAACCCACCGCGCCGAGTACCATCAGCGGACGGTGCTGGTGATGGAGCAGACGCTCTGAGCCGGATCGCAGGCAAAAAAAATCCGCCCGAGGGCGGATTTTTTGTCGTAAACGGCCGCCGGGGCGGGCCGCTAACGATAATTCTTAGAAACGGTAGCCTACGCCAACGCTCCAGATACCGATGTCGGTGTTGCGGATACGGCTCTGCTCGTAACCAACATCCAGAGCAACTTCCTGGATTGGGTTGAACTGCAGGCCAGCACCGTAGCTGAAGCCGTAGTCGCTGCTGCCGCCGCGACGAGAACCGTCTTGTGCGTTAGCAACGTTTTTACCGTAGCCCACACCGATCACGCCGTAGATGCTAGCCCAGTCGTTGAAACGGTAAGCAGGACCTGCAGTGATAGAGTTGTACTGAGCTTTGTTGTAAGTACCGTTCTCAGCGCGATCTTTCTCTACGTGAGTGAAAGAGCCGATCACACCCAGTGGGTTGTTGTCGAACTCGTAACGGTATTTCAGGTTGAAGCCGTCAGCTTTGTTAGCAACGCCTTGGAAATCGCCCTGAGCGTAGCCACCGGTTACGGTGCTCTGACCAGCGAACGCAGTACCTGCGGTCACTGCTAATACACAAGCTGCTACTGCTGAAAGACATGCAATTTTTTTCATAACCACCTCAAACGCGTTTTATTATTAAGTACATCCATTTGTCTATACGATGAAAATATAACAAAAATTAGCGTGAAACTCTGCCCCGATTTGAGTGTCTAACACTTGATATCGTGTAACAGAAGATTACAAGAACATTGTATCCGCTTCATTTCGCTTAATTTTCGGACGTATTCTATCCTCTAGCGTGACAAAAATCACCTATTTAATATCCAGATTTTTCTTAATAAAATGCGCACTTTTTGTGCTAACGCACCAGATTTACTTAAACAAACCGTTTAAAAATCGCCTCCGCACGCTTTTCGCAGACAGAACGTCGGCGATTCATTACACTGCAATCTGTCTCATTTTTCTCCGATCTCCCCCGTTGCGGGAATGCATAATTAAGGCTTAAAAGGATGTCTTCGTCGGTTTCTGCAAAAGCGTCTTCTATATTACTGCCGGTCTGTTTGCTGCTGGTCGCCATGGTGTCGATTCAGAGCGGCGCATCGTTGGCGAAAAGCCTGTTTCCCCTGGTCGGCGCCGAAGGGATCACCACGCTGCGTCTGTGCATCGGCACGCTGATTCTGTTTATCATCTTCCGCCCGTGGCGCATGCGTTTTTCCGCCGGCACCCGCCTGCCGCTGCTGGTTTACGGCCTGGCGCTGGGGGCGATGAACTATCTGTTTTATCTGTCGCTGCGCACCGTGCCGCTGGGCATTGCCGTGGCGCTGGAGTTCACCGGCCCGCTGGCGGTGGCGATGTTCTCATCCCGCCGGGCGATCGACTTCGTCTGGGTGGTGCTGGCCATCACCGGGCTGGTCTTTCTGCTGCCGCTCGGCGACGGCGTCAACAGCATCGATCCCCTTGGCGCCGCCTGTGCGCTGGGCGCCGGCGCCTGCTGGGCGGTGTATATTATTTTTGGTCAGAAAGCCGGCGGCGATCACGGTCCGGGCACCGTGGCGGTCGGTTCGCTAATCGCCACGCTGGTGTTCGCCCCTATCGGCGCCTGGCACACCGGCGCGGCGCTGCTTAATGTGGATATCCTGCCGCTGGCGCTGGGCGTCGCCATTTTATCCACCGCGCTGCCCTACTCGCTGGAGATTATTGCCCTGCCGAAGATTCCGGCGCGCACCTTCGGCACCCTGATGAGCCTGGAGCCGGCGATGGCGGCCTTTTCCGGCATGATTTTCCTTGGCGAACACCTGACGCAGGTGCAATGGCTGGCGCTGAGCGCCATTATTATCGCCTCCATGGGCGCAACGCTGACCATCAGGCCGAAACCACGTATTGAAAGCCTGCCTTAGATCATCGGATTGCGGACGGCTTAACTGTTTTTCGTCGATAAAATAGCCACAATAAGTATAGGAATTTTTATCGACGGAACGGAGAAGCTGAATGATCTTAAATAGTTTATTTAATCCCCGCTATGGACAGGGACTGTCTTCAGATCTGGCTGACATTCTGACTCAGGTGCGTCAGCAAGATCTGCCTAACCTGCCCCTGGGACGCCACGACATTGACGGCGATCGCATCTTTATGGAGGTGGTCGAACTGACCACCGAACCTGCCGAACAAAAACGCGCCGAGCTGCACTACCAGTATCTGGATATCCAGATACTGCTGAGCGGCGAAGAGCGCATCGACTACGGCCTGCCGGGCAGCGAGATCCACTGTGAGGCCTATCAACAGCAGCAGGATTACCAGCGGGCCGATATTCGCCGCCCGTGGCAGACGCTGCATATGACGCCCGGCATGTTCGTGCTGTTTTTCCCGTTTGAGCCCCACAAAACCGGCTGCCTGCTGCGCAGCCCGCAGCTGATTAAAAAAGCGATCGTCAAAGTTCACTATGAACAGCCGTATGATTTCTAACCCCCTCGCGTCAGGCCGGCCGTCACGCCGGCCTGACGCCGTCCTGCCTATTCCTCCGCAATCGGCTGTTCCCGCAGTTTGACCTCGCGGTCGCCCTGCAGCGCACTAACGCGCTCTGCGGCCTGCTTAACCTGCCGGGCGTTCTGCAGCAGGGTGTAGGTCAGCGTGAACTGCGTGCTCTGCCCCGGCGACAGCTGTTTGATACGCCCCTGCTCGCGCTCGATATGTACCGGATAGGCGTAATTGGTGCCGGGTTCGATGCCGGTGACATAGCCCTGCCGCTCGGTGTCGGTATTTTTCCACAGCGTCAGCAGCGGCAGCTGCCGGGTATTAAAGTCAATGGAGACGCCGCGATCGCCCTGACGATTGCTGAGCATCGCCAGCGTTTTTCCCTCGGCGTCGGCATAGGGCACAATATTGAACACCATCTCATCGAAGCCCTGGGTCGGCCCCTGATACTGCGACCAGTTCTTCAGCCCGGCGCGGGCATAGGCATTAAACGGTGAAATCTCCTTGATCGGCGCATTGAAGCGCGCCCCCTCTTCCAGCAGCGGTTTACCAAAATTGCTGTGGTAGATAATCTGGTAGTCCCGCGGATAGTCCGCACGGTTGGTCAGGCGGTCCTCAATGGTAAAGGCGCTGCTTCCCGGCACGTAGCGCAGCTCGGTCCAGGTTTCCAGATTGCTTTTCTTAAAGGTATTTTCCTTCAGCAAACCGCGGATGCGCACCGTATGCGGCGCCTGGTCATCAATCTCCACCAGCACTTTGGAAGCCGGCGTGTTGCCGGCGCGGCCGTGCAGCGTATAGAGCGTGCCGTCTTCAACGCCCGGGTGTCCGGTCCACTCAAAGCCGCAGCGCACCAGCATTTCATTAAAGCCGTCCAGCCAGCCCAGGCCGTTGCGGCTTTCCAGATTGATATAGGCCGGGTTCACCACCTCATCGACCGGCGAATCCCAGCCCAACCGCACGCCGCCGCCGTTAACATGCAAAATATCCATGCCGCGCGTCGGACTAAGCGCGATGGTCAGGCCGCCGGGACTGGTCAGGGTAATCACCTTGGAGCCTTCCTGTTTGCCGCCGTGCAGCACCTGCTGACGCAGGCTGAAGTCGGCGCCCGCCAGCTTCAGCTTGTGGCTGTCGGTTTGCCAGTTGCCCTGTTCAATGCCTTTTTCACTGTCGGTCAATACGATGGTTTGCGCGTTGGCATAGCCGGAAATCAAAGAGATAGCGACTGAAACTGCGGTTAGCGTCTTCATTATTCTGCCCTTGTGGTTAGCTGAAAGGTTTTAGCTAAAGCAGTGACAAAGTAGATTTTCACCGGCGCTGAAAATGCGAAGCGAGTCACTGTTCCAATCATGAGCCGTCGCCAAGGTTGCCAGACGTTATCTTCCGCAAACTTTATTGTGTATGTAAGTAGCCTGTTGCAGGTAAAGCGTGTCAAAAATCACTATCAAGCTGAACGGTGTCAGCGCGGTGTCACAGCCTGAGGTTGCCGCCGCACGCGGCACATAGAAAAGACCATCTCGAGGCATAAAAGCCCGCCCCAAGGGAGGCTTAAAAAACATCACCAGGGCGGTTAAAGACGGTGGAGAAATTTATCCGTTAATTATCAATACGTAATTAAACGCCGCCTCAAAGCGATGATTGAAGAAATAATCCCACGCCAGCAGAGTAAAAATAAAAATCCTTAATTATCAAACAATAACACCAACCTAAAAATTAACATTAATTTAACCTGCCCGCCTGCCACATAGCCCATACCTATTTAATCCATAGCCTTTATCAGCCAGTAAAATAACCCGGCGCTGCTATAATTATTTCGTAATAAATTTGGGACAACAATTTAAGAGGATATCTTTATGAGTACCGCAAAACTGGTGAAAACGAAATCTTCTGATCTGCTGTACACCCGCAATGATATGGATGAAAAAACCAAGCTGGCGACCATCAGCATCCTGAACCACCAGCTTACGCAGTTTATCGACCTGTCGCTGATCACCAAGCAGGCGCACTGGAACATGCGCGGCGCCAACTTTATCGCCGTGCATGAAATGCTTGACGGCTTCCGCACCGCGATTACCGATCACCTGGATATCTTCGCCGAGCGCGTAGTCCAGCTGGGCGGCACAGCGCTGGGCACCGTGCAGACCGTCAATGCGGCCACGCCGCTGCAAAGCTACCCGACGCATATCCACAGCGTGCAGGAACACCTGAAAGCGCTGGCCGACCGCTACGGCGTGGTGGCGAACGACATCCGCCAGGCCATCAGCGTCGTGGATGACGAAGATACCGCGGATATCTTTACCGCCGCCTCGCGCGATCTGGATAAATTCCTGTGGTTTATCGAGGCCAATCTCGAATAACCCCGGCCGCCTCCGGCGCACAACGCTTGAAATCGGCGAAAAAAACGCCATATTCTGTTGAGAAGCGTTTCACTGCAGGAGGTGGCTTATGGCAAGCGGATGGGCGGCAGACGGCGCGGTTCAGGATCAAATCGATTCCACCGTTGACGATGCCGTACAGCGCGCCCGGCAGGCGCTGGGGCACGGCGAAAGCGAGCATTACTGTCAGGAGTGCGGGGAAGAGATCCCGCTGGCGCGCCGCCAGGCGTTACAAGGCGTGCGCTACTGTCTGAACTGCCAGAGCGCGCTGGATAAAAAACACGCCGCCGGCAGTTTATACAACCGCCGCGGCAGCAAAGACAGCCAACTACGTTAATACCCGCCGGTCAGGGCCTCCTGACCGGTTTTTTTTGCGCTGCGACATCCCCTGCGTTGCGCCAAAAAGTTAGATTTAGTTATCAATATTGATGCCAAATTGTTAACTTTCGGTTGTTTTCTCACCAGTTTTTAGTTAATCATAAACCAACGCACCGATTGCAAGCGCCTGCACCTTAACGGGGCGCCGCGTGAGGGCGTACACATAATAACTCGCCGTAACGGCACAACATCACATCTTAACCCTTTGTTTTTATAGAAATCGCAGACGTGGCACGATTATTTCATAGCGATAATGCAATAAAAAAATGGGTCAACCACAACCTGTACAGGAAATTCCTCTCATGAAGTCACTGTTTAAAACCTCGCTGGCCGCCCTGTCGCTGGCCTTTGCCGTAAGTTCTCACGCAGCAGACAAACTGGTGGTCGCCACCGACACCGCCTTCGTTCCTTTCGAGTTCAAGCAGGGTAATCAGTACGTCGGTTTCGATATCGACCTGTGGGCCGCCATCGCCAAAGAGCTGAAGCTGGACTACACCCTGAAGCCGATGGACTTCGGCGGCATTATCCCGGCGCTGCAGACCAAAAACGTCGATCTGGCGCTGGCCGGCATCACCATTACCGAAGAGCGCCAGAAGGCCATCGACTTCTCCGACGGCTACTACCAAAGCGGCCTGCTGGTGATGGTCAACGCCGACAATAACGACGTGAAGAACGTCAACGACCTGAACGGCAAAGTGGTGGCGGTGAAGAGCGGCACCGGTTCGGTGGATTACGTGAAGGAGCATGTAAAAACCAAGGACCTGCGTCAGTTCCCGAATATTGACAACGCCTATATGGAGCTGGGCACCAAGCGCGCCGACGCGGTGCTGCACGATACGCCGAACATTCTGTACTTCATCAAGACCGCCGGCGCCGGCAAATTCAAAACGGTAGGCGACTCGCTGGAAGCGCAGCAGTACGGCATCGCCTTCCCGAAAGGCAGCGAGCTGCGCGAGAAGGTCAACGGCGCGCTGAAAACGCTGCGTGAAAACGGCACCTACAACCAAATCTATAAAAAATGGTTCGGTACCGAACCCAAATAATCACGTCTGACCGCGTGTTCATCGCACACGGCGCCGCCACCGCGCGGTCCGCCGTGTGCGGCTGTGTCTGATCCCCACCGTTGGGGAACACCGGGAGTAAAACACCATGCAGTTCGACTGGAGCGCCATCTGGCCCGCCCTGCCCATTCTGTTAGAAGGCGCCAAGATGACCCTGTGGATTTCGGTCCTCGGTCTGATCGGCGGCCTGATTATCGGCCTTGTCGCCGGTTTTGCCCGCACCTACGGCGGTTGGATCGCCAACCATATCGCCCTGGTGTTTATCGAAGTGATCCGCGGTACGCCGATCGTGGTGCAGGTGATGTTTATCTACTTCGCGCTGCCCATGGCCTTTACCGATCTGCGCATCGATCCGTTCACCGCCGCGGTGGTGACCATTATGATCAACTCCGGCGCCTACATTGCCGAGATCACCCGCGGTGCGGTGCTGTCGATCCATAACGGCTTTCGCGAGGCCGGTCTGGCGCTCGGCCTGTCGCGGCGTGAAACCATCCGCCATGTGATCATGCCGCTGGCGCTGCGCCGCATGCTGCCGCCGCTGGGCAACCAGTGGATTATCAGCATTAAGGACACCTCGCTGTTTATCGTTATCGGCGTCGCCGAGCTGACCCGTCAGGGGCAGGAAATCATCGCCGGCAACTTCCGCGCGCTGGAAATCTGGAGCGCCGTCGCCGTCATTTATCTGATCATCACGCTGGTGCTGAGCTTTGTGCTGCGTCGTCTGGAAAGAAGGATGAAAATCCTGTGATTGAATTTAACAACGTCTCCAAGCACTTCGGCCAAACCCAGGTGCTGCACGATATCGACCTGAAGATTAATCAGGGGGAAGTGGTGGTGATTATCGGGCCGTCCGGCTCCGGCAAATCCACCCTGCTGCGCTGCATCAATAAACTGGAGGAGATCACCCGCGGCGATCTGATCGTCGACGGTCTAAAGGTCAACGATCCGAACGTTGACGAGCGGCTGATCCGCCAGGAGGCGGGGATGGTGTTCCAGCAGTTCTACCTGTTCCCGCACCTGACGGCGCTGGAAAACGTCGCCTTCGGGCCGATCCGCGTACGCGGCCTGAGTAAAACCGACGCCGACCGGCTGGCGCGCGAGCTGCTGGCGAAAGTGGGACTGGCGGAGCGCGCGCATCACTACCCGTCCGAGCTGTCCGGCGGCCAGCAGCAGCGCGTGGCCATCGCCCGCGCGCTGGCGGTGAAGCCGAAAATGATGCTGTTTGATGAACCCACCTCCGCGCTCGATCCCGAGCTGCGCCACGAGGTGCTGAAGGTGATGCAGGATCTGGCCGAGGAAGGCATGACCATGGTGATCGTCACCCACGAGGTCGGCTTTGCCGAGAAGGTGGCCTCGCGGCTGATCTTTATCGACAAAGGCCGCATCGCGCAGGACGGCGATCCGCATCAGCTGATCAACCACCCGCCGAGCCAGCGTCTACAGGAGTTCCTGCAGCACGTTTCCTGAGGCAGGCTGCCACACCCGCGGGGCCGCTTTGCGGCCCCGTTATTTTGCCGCTAACTCCCGGCCCAGTCAGAGGTTGCCAGCAGCGTGCGGCGCATACTGTCAACGGCGGGCGAATGGCTCTCCGTCCGCCAGATAAACTGGGTGACGGCGCTGCCGGCGGGCGTAGCGGACAGCCCCGGCGGCAGTTGCAGCAGCTGCAGCACGCTTTGCGGCAGCAGGCAGCAGTAGTTGCCCGACGCGACGCAGGCCAGCATCGAGTGATAAGAGCCGACCGCCTGCACCTCGGGCGGCCGCTCCCCCTTCACGCCGGCAAGCAGGCGCAGGGCGATCTCCCGGTAGGTGCAGCCGTCAACGAAGGCGGCCAGTTTTCTGCTGGGCGCGGAGCCTTCCGCCGCCGCCGCCGACTGCAGCAGCATCAGCCGTTCGACAAACATCGGCTGGCAGGACAGCCCCTCGGGGCACAGCGCCTCGCCTTCCCCGTTAACCGGCAGCGCCACCAGCGCGCAGTCCAGCTCCCGGCTTTGCACCTTTTCCGTCAACTGGCGCGTCGGCAGCGTGGTAAAACTCAGCTGCACCGCCGGGCACGCCCGGCTGAAGGCCGCCAGCGGCTGCGACAACCGGCTGGCGGCGGCGCACTCCATCGCGCCAAACGCCAGCGCGCCGCCCGGATGATGGGGATGCAGGGACTGGCGCGCTTCCTCCGCCAGACTGAGAATTTTGTTGGCATACGCCAGGAATTTCTTGCCCTGCGGCGACAGCCGCAGCGTGCGGTTCTCGCGGATAAACAGCTGAACGTCCAGCTCCTCTTCAAGATGCTGAATACGCGTCGTAACGTTGGACTGCACCCGCCCCACCCGTCGGGCGGCGCGGTTAATGCTCAGCTCTTCCGCCACCACCCTGAAGATTTCCAGTGAAGTATGGTTCATCTTTCATTCTCATTTTGAAAACGATATTGATTTTTTAGTCTCTACACGAGATTTTATCTACCTTACCGTGAACTCAGGCAGGTGTAACGATGAAAAACGCTTTGTGTACCCGGCTTAATCTGCAGTACCCGCTGGTGCAGGCGCCGATGGCGGGCGTCTCCACCCCCGAACTGGCGGCGGCGGTCAGCAACGCCGGCGCGTTAGGCTCCATCAGCGTCGGCGCCGCCACGCCGGAGCAGGCGGAAGTGATGATCGGCAAAACGCAGGCCCTGACGGCCGGGCCGATTAACGTCAATGTGTTCTGCCACCCGCCGGTACAGCGCGATGCGGCGCTGGAACAGGCGTGGATTGAACGCTTCACGCCGCTGTTCCGCCAGTACGGCGCCGAACCGCCCGCCGGATTAAGCGAAATCTACCAGACGTTTCACGACAACGCGCGCATGCTGGAAGTGCTGTTAACCCTGTGCCCGGCGGTGGTCAGCTTCCATTTCGGCATCCCCTCCGCCGCGTTTATCGGCCAGTTAAAGGCGCGCGGCATCGTCACCTTTGCCAGCGCCACCACGCCGGCAGAGGCCAGACAGATCGCCGACAGTCAGATCGATTTTATTGTGGCGCAGGGCATTGAGGCCGGCGGGCACCGCGGCCAGTTTAATCTGCAGGAGGACGACTGCCGGTTAACCACCTTTACCCTGCTGCAGGCGATACGGCAGGTCACCGACGTGCCGGTGATTGCCGCCGGCGGCATTATGGACGGCGCGGGAATGGCCGCGATGCTGAAGCTGGGCGCGGCCGGCGTCCAACTGGGCACTGCGTTTATTCTGTGCCCGGAGTCCGCCGCCAATCCGGCTTACCGCCGCACTCTGCAAAGCCCGCAGGCCGCCCATACGGTGATGACCTCCGCCATCTCCGGCCGGCCGGCCAGGTGCATCAATAATGCGTTCTGCCAGTTTGCCCGCGACATCGCGCCGGACAGCATTCCGCCCTATCCGCTGACCTATGCGCTGGGCAAAGCGCTCGCCGCCGCCGCCGGCGCACAGGGCGAAGCGGGCTTCGGCGCCCAATGGGCCGGCCAGGGCGCCGCGCTGGCGCGGGAGATGCCCGCTGCGCGGCTGGTGCAAACCCTGGTGGCCGAGTGGCAGGCCGGCTGACCTCAACGACGCCCGCCCGTCAGCGGGCGTCCGTCAGCGTTTCTTCCTGCTTGACCGTGCGGAACGCCTGCATCAGCTTCACCACGTCCTGCATGCCCAGATTGACCTGATGGATCACCGCGCCGGCGTCGCGGGTCAGCGTCACGCCGCCGCCCGCCTGCGCCACGCAGGTCGCCATGCCGTCAATCGCCGCCGCCACGCCGTGCTGGATCGCCTTGGTCATGCCTTCAATCTCCACCGCCGCCTTGCGCGACTGTTCCGCCAGCGCACGCACCTCGCCGGCCACCACCGCAAAGCCGCGCCCGTGCTCCGCGGCGTGCGCCGCCTCAATCGCCGCGTTGATCGCCAGCAGGTTGGTCTGGGCGGCAATTTTCCGCATCGCCGCCACCAGCGTATCGATCTGCTGTGAATAGTCCCCCAGCTCGCCGATCAGCTGCGAGGTGTGCTGCGCCGCCGTTTCCACCTGCTGCATGCCGTCCACCGCCCGCTGCACGATGTCCGCCCCCTGCGCCGCGCTGCGGTCGGTATCCAGCGACAGCTGATGCACGTCGCGCATCAGCGCCTCCTCCTGCTGTTGCTGCTGCATCACACGGGTAATGTCCTGCGCGATCTTCACCACCTTCACCACCCGCCCTTCGTTATCCAGAATCGGGTTATAGCTGGCTTCCAGCCAGACCCGCGCGCCCTGCCGGTTCACCCGCTCAAACCGGCCGGTAATATACTCGCCGCGCGCCAGCCGCTGCCAATGCTGCTGATAGTCGGCGCTGGCGACATATTCGGCCGGGCACAGCATACGGTGCGACTGCCCGCGTGCCTCCGCCAGGCTATAGCCCATCAGCGCCAGCATATTGTCGTTGGCGTCTAAAATAACGCCCTGCGGGCTGAAGGTGATCATCGCCATCGAGCGGCTCAGCGCGGTCAGCAGGCTGACATGCTCCTGGTCACGCACGATGCGCGCGCTGACGTCGCTGGCAATCTTGATAATCTCGCACACCCGGCCGCGGCGGTCGAACACCGGCGTATAGGTGCCCTGCAGCCACAGCGGCTCGCCGTTTTTCCGTCGCCGCTGCACCGTGTCGCTAATCGCCTGCCCCTCGGCAAGCCGCTGCCAGTGCCGCCGGTAGTCCGCGCTGGCGGCATACGCCGCCTCACAAAAAATACGGTGCGGCTGGCCGACCACCTCCTGATGCGTATAACCCATCAGCTGTAGAAACAGATCGTTGGCGCGCAGTATCGTGCCGTCGGGAGTAAACGCGATGGTGGCAACGGCGCGTTCAATGGCGGCCAGCTCGGCAGCCTTGCGGGTGGTTAACTGTGTAAAACGTAACGGCATAAGTGGGACCCTTATTTTGCGGAATGATGAATATTCAGAACGCATTGCTATTTCCGCGCGTCGTTCCCACCACAACGCGCGCTGCCGGACGGAGAACACACCGTGTCGCCGCCGGCAGGGGAATCACCGGAAGTTGAATAATTGACAAAAGTTATTATTTAATAAGGAATTAGGCTGTCGCCTTTGTTATTTTTACCGATCGCGCTGAGCATAACGCAAGCCGGAAAAAAAGGAAGGAAAGTCAGGAAATTTCTTTGCGCCAGCGCGGCTGCCGGCGCATCAACAGGACGGGATCAGCGCCAGCGCTCGGCGGCCCAGGCGGCCTGCTGCTCCGCGGTGTGGAACGTCCAGGCGACAAAGCGGCTGATTTTTTGCCCCTGCGCCATCTCAACGGTGCGCACCTCCGCCGCCCCCGCCTGCCGCAGCGCCTGATACACCGCCGGCAGCGTGCTGCTTTTGGAGATCAGCGAGGTGAACCACAGGCAGTTTTGCGCCTTGCTGACGCTCTCCGCCACCATCGCGCAGACAAAAGCCTCTTCGCCCCCATCGCACCACAGTTCATTATTCTTACCGCCGAAGTTCTGCACCGGCTGCGCCGCCGGCTCGCCCTTGCCCAGCTTATGCAGCTTGCGCCGGGTGCTGGCGCGCGCCTCTTCGGCGGAGGCGTGGAACGGCGGGTTGCACAGCGTAGCGTCAAAGCGCTCGGCGGGGCCGATAATGCCGTCAAAGATCCGCGTCGGCTGCTTTTGCTGCCGCAGACGCACGCTGTTTTTCAGCGACGGGTTCATCGCAACGATCATTTTGGCCGACTGCAGCGCCCCGCTTTCCACCTCGGAGCCGGTAAAACGCCAGCCGTATTCACGTACGCCGACGATCGGGTAAATACAGTTGGCCCCGACGCCGATATCCAGGATCGCCACGCCCTTGCCGCGCGGGATCGCGCCGCCGTTGCCGGTCGCCAAGAGATCGGCTAGGTGATGCAGGTAGTCGGCGCGGCCGGGGATCGGCGGGCACAAATAGCCGGCCGGAATATCCCAGTGTTCAATGCCGTAAAAATGCTGCAGCAGGGCGCGGTTAAGCATTTTCACCGCCGCCGGATCGGCGAAGTCTATCGACAGGTCGCCCCACTGATTCGGCGCGACAAACGGCGCCAATGCCGGGCAGCTGGCGATAAGCTGCGGGAAATCATAGCGGGAACGGTGGCGGTTGCGGGGATGCAGGCCGTTTTTCTGCTGCGGAAAAGTTTTCTTTTTTTGCACCTGACGTACTCTTACTGGCGTGAACTGCGGCATAAGATAGCATATTCGCCGGGCAAACTTGCAGCCGGCGGGAAACGCGCCAGAATAAAGGGGTTTTAGCCGCCACTCAGCCCGGGAGAACACCGACAGTATGAGCAGTGAATCACGTTATTACTATGAACCCGCCGCCGGCCACGGCCTGCCGCACGATCCGCTGAACGCGATTGTCGGGCCGCGCCCGATCGGCTGGATCTCCTCCGTCAGCGCCGACGGGCAGCGCAACCTGGCGCCCTACAGCTTCTTTAACTGTTTTAACTACCGGCCGCCGATCATCGGCTTCGCCAGCTCCGGCTGGAAAGACAGCGTGGCCAATATTGTCGAAACCGGCGAATTCGTCTGGAACCTGGCGACCCGTCCGCTGGCCGAGGCGATGAACAACAGCTCGGCGTCGCTGCCGCGCCACGAGGATGAGTTCGCCTTCGCCGGTCTGACACCGCTGGCCGGCCGCAAGGTCAGGGCCGAACGGGTGGCGGAAAGTCCGGTGCACTTTGAGTGCCGGCTGAGCCAGTGCATCCAGCTGCAGAGCGCGGCCGGCGACAAGGTCGATACCTGGCTGGTGCTGGGGGAAGTGGTGGCGGTGCATATCGAGCGCTCGCTGCTGGATGAGCACGGCGTCTATCAGACCGCCGCCGCACAGCCGATCCTGCGCGCCGGCGGGCCGACGGCGTACTACGCCATCTCTGACAGCCACCGTTTTGATCTGGTGCGGCCGGACGCGCTGAAGTAGCGCGCCCGCCGCGCCGCTTACTGCCGCGCCTCTATCGCCGCGGCAAAGTCGCGGCACATCTGCGCATCGCCGTCGGCGTTGTCCGCCAGCACGCGATCGCCGTCCACCACGCGGATATGCGCCTCCAGGTTAAAATCCGCCGCCGGCTGCGGGCGCGCCGCCGCGGCCGCCATGCTCTGCTGCGCCGTCTGCCAGGCCTGCTCCACCGTCTGGTTGCAGGCCGCCGCCAGATAGTCCGAGTTAAAGCCTTCGCCGGTCAGGCTGCGCAGGGTGTCGTCGTGGCTGACGCCGTTGCCCGGCAGCCAGTAGTGATGCGCCAGATCGGGGCCGATAGCCGGGTTATCGGTCAGGTAGCCGTCGCGCTGCAGGAAGAAGTGCCGCGTCTGCTCCACCGCCATCAGCGCCAGCAGATAACCCTGATACGAACAGGCGGACTCCAGCGACAGCAGGTGCGGGATCGCCAGCGTCGGTCGCGGGCTGCCGCTGACGCCGAGGATCCGCTGCTCAACGTCGCGCGCCAGCTGCGTTATCGCCTGCGGCGTACGCTGCTCGTCATCCCACTGATACAGCGCCCACTCAAAGTACGGCACCAGCAGAATATGGCGCTCGTTAAAGGCGCGCATCGGCTGACGCGCATCGATGCCGGCCTTGATCAACGCGTCCGGCACCGCCTCGCCGGCGGCGTTTTTGGCATAGCGCTTCAGCCAGTCGGCGTCGTCCAGCAGGCTGTCGCAGAACATTGACTGGGTTTCCGCATAGGCCATCGAGGTGGGCGGGAACTCCTGCGAAAAGCACGGCGCGTTCTGGGCGATATTGGCAAAGTGCGCCGCGTGGCCGCCCTCGTGGAACAGGGTGTTCAGGCCGGAGGCGCCGCTGCCCACCTGCCCCGGCTGCGCCAGGCTGGTGAAGTTAATCTGCGCCGGCAGCCACTGCCCCTGCTGCACAAACGGCGGCACCGGGCCGTGCATAAAGCCGTTTTCATATTTGCCCGGCCGCACCAGCAGATCCAGATTTAACGCTGCGCCGCGGAAGCTGATATGCAGCCGCTTGAAGCTGTTGACCCAGCGCTCCAGCGACTGCGAGAACGGGAAGTACGGGTCGAGCTGGCGCGTGACGTCGCCGGCGCTGGCATAGCGGATATTCCACGGCTGCAGCGCCTGCTCGCCCTGCCGCTCCGCCAGCTGCCGCAGGCTGTTTGCGTTGGCCTCGCGGGTCTGCTGCTCGAAGCGATCGAGGATGGCGAACAACTGTTCCGGCGTCATACGCTCGGTTTTATTCACCTTGTAATCGAAGTAGTTGCGGTAGCCCATCTGGCGTGCAAAGCGGTTGCGCAGACCAATCAATTCCGGCAGGCCGTTGTGCAGCAGCCACTGCTCCAGATCGCGCAGCGCGTCTTGCGAACTGCGCCGGTACGCTTCATTTTCGTTGGTCGCCTGATTGGTCAGCAGCTCGCCCAGCGACGCCGCCACCCGCTCGCCCTGCGCGTTGAGGTGGGTGACCGGATAAGCTTTGCGGCGATCGAACAGATCGGACTCGGCGGCGATGATCTGATCCAGCAGCTGCTGCGCAGCGGGATCTTCCACCGCGTTGCAGTCAAAAAAGCGCAGCCAGCCGTTCAGGCCGTGCTGCAGCGCGCGCAGCGCCTCACTCGGCGTCTGGTTTTCCAGCTGCGCCAGCAGCTGACGGATCTCCGCCAGACGGCGCGGCTCGCCGATAAACCGCTTATAGGCGCTTTCCGCCGCGGTAAAGCGCGCCGACACGTCGTCCGCGCCGGTGCCCATATACTGCTGCCAGAACAGCTCTTCCTTGGTCTGGTGCACCCGCAGATAGTCCTGATTTAACTGATTAAAGTAATCGAGAGCCTGTTGCATAGCCGTCCTTCCTGTAGCGGAGCGGCGCCAATCCGCCCCGGAGGTGAAAAGTAAAATGGCCCTTACGCCAGCCGCGCCAGCCCCTGTTCCAGCGTTGCCGCCTGACCGGTGGCCACCAGACAGCAGGCCACCTGCAGCGCCAGTGCCTGCGGGATCGCCACCTCGCCAGCCAGGCAGCGCTCAATCCAGCGTGCGGTGGTCTCGGCGTCTTTCGCCGCCGGTAAGTCCGGCGTTTCATTCAGCGCCGGACGTTCCAGCAGCACGCGCTGTTCGCCGTCGGCGATAAAGTGAATCTGCGGGCAACGCTGCGGGTTGGCGTAGGCTTCGCCTTCGGTGCCGTGCATCAGCAGACCACGCGCGCCGATCTGGCGGAAAAACGACCCGACGCGGTCCACGTATTCCGGGTGGGAGACGCTGGCCAGACGCAGCACATCATGCTCGCCGAACGGCGTCGCCAGCTTGGCCAGCGTATGGGCGCTGTTGCGCACCCCCATGCGCCAGCGCAGGCCGAGCTGACGCTCCAGCGCCGGCGACAGCGCGGTGACCGGCATATACACCGCTTCACCGCCGTCGAGCCGTCGCTGCGCCGCGGCCGCATCTGCGGCTTCTTCAATCCCCAGCGCCCGGAAGATTTCCCCGCTGGTGACGCGGGTGGCGTCGTCCACCACGCCATGCACCACCACCGGCAGCCCGACCCGCGCCAGCAGCAGCGCCAGCAGCGGC
The DNA here is from genome assembly GCF_016026735.1 of Serratia rubidaea. Lineage (NCBI taxonomy): Bacteria > Pseudomonadati > Pseudomonadota > Gammaproteobacteria > Enterobacterales > Yersiniaceae > Serratia > Serratia rubidaea. Next base: position 2,988,665 of record NZ_CP065640.1, on the reverse strand, counting down.
GTCAGGTTGGCCTGCTTACGCGCGCCGTTGTAACTCGGCAGCACCACCGGCATCGGCCGCCCCGCCGGCGGCTGCAGCTGCGCCACCTGCTGCTGCATCGCCTGGTAGAAACCGATCATCTCTTCTTCCGCTTCGCCCTTGATGCGCAAAGCGATCAGCACGCCGCCCAGCTCCAGCTCCGGCACCTCACCGGCCAGCATCGCCTGGTACAGCTGACGCGCCGTTTCCCGGTCCAGACTGCGCGCGTGCAGCTTGCCGCGCCCTATTTCTTTGATAATTTTGCTGTAATCCATAAGGCTTTCCTTCAATGCGATGCTAATTAGCATACGCTATCTGCCGTGGCGCTCAACCTCCTCCATGCGCTGCGCGCGCGGTAAGAAAATGCCGGCTGCCAACGTGCGCCGGAACATGAAGATGACTCATGTTGTTATGAAATTAACTCGCTTTCACTCATCCCGGGGCTCTGGCATAAATTACTCAATATTAACGAATTGACAACATGACGGCTGATAAGCGGGAAACCAGCGCTCCCTGGCACCGCAGGCAACACCTTCAGCCCTCACGTCAGAACCCGGGATGCCAGATCACCATGAAGCAACAGTTTACCTTTACGATTAAGCGCAGCCAGTTTGATGAAAACTACAACCCTGCCGAAAGCACGCGTATTACCACCAACTTCGCCAATCTGGCCAGAGGGAAAAATCGTCAGGAAAACCTGCGCAATACGCTCACCATGATGAACAACCGTTGCAATAATCTGGCCTATTGGGATAACCCGAAAAGCGACCGCTATGCTATCGAGCTGGACATTATCTCCGTTGAGATGCACGTAGAGGGGAGCAGTGCGCCCTTCCCGGTGATTGAAATATTGCAAACCCATATCGTCGACAAGCAAACCAGCCAGCGTATTGCAGGCATTGTCGGCAATAATTTCTCGTCCTACGTGCGCGATTATGACTTCAGCGTGCTGCTGCTGGATCACAACAAAAACAAGGCTGACTTCAACATTCCGGAGAATTTCGGCGCGCTGCACGGGAACATCTTCAAATACTTCGTCAACTCACGCGAATATCAGGAAAACTTTAAAAAATCGCCGGTGATCTGTTTAAGTATCTCAAACAAAGACACCTATCACCGGACGGGCAATCAGCACCCGATATTGGGCATCGAGTACCGACAGGATCGCTCTTCGCTGACCGACCAATATTTCAACAAAATGGGCCTGCAGGTGCGCTATTTTATGCCGCCAAACAGCGTGGCGCCGTTGGCCTTCTACTTCTCCGGCGATTTGCTGAGTGATTACACCGATCTGGAGTTGATCGGCACCATCAGCACGATGGAGACGTTCCAAAAGATTTACCGCCCCGAGATTTACAATGCCAACTCAGCGGCCGGGCTGTGCTATCAGCCGAGCCTGAATAATCAGGATCATTCGCTGACCAAAATTGTCTATGACCGGGAAGAGCGCAGCCGACTGGCTATCGAGCAGGGAAAATTTACCGAAGAGCACTTTATCAAACCATACCAGAATATTCTTGAGCAATGGTCTGCTAACTACGCGCTTTGATTAACTGAAAATATAAAGGCTATCTGATTATGAAAACATTGCTCCCTACTTCCACCGCCGGCAGCCTGCCTAAACCTTCCTGGCTGGCGCAGCCGGAGACGCTGTGGTCCCCTTGGAAGCTGCAGAATGAAGAGTTGATTGAAGGCAAACAGGATGCGCTGCGCCTGTCCCTGGAAGACCAGCTGCGGGCCGGTATTGATATCGTCAGCGACGGCGAACAGACGCGTCAGCACTTTGTGACCACCTTTATTGAACATCTGAACGGGGTGGATTTTGAACAGCGTCAGGTGGTTAAAATCCGTAACCGCTATGACGCCAGCGTGCCGACCGTGGTGGGCGCCGTGGAACGTCAAAAGCCCGTTTTTGTGGATGACGCCAAATTTTTACGCCAGCTCACCACACAGCCGATTAAATGGGCCCTGCCCGGCCCGATGACCATGATCGACACGCTGTATGACAACCACTATAAAAGCCGTGAAAAGCTGGCCTGGGAGTTCGCCAAGATCCTCAATCAGGAAGCCAAAGAGCTGGAGGCGGCAGGCGTCGACATTATCCAGTTTGATGAGCCGGCCTTTAACGTGTTCTTTGATGAGGTGAACGACTGGGGCATCGCCGCGCTGGAAAGGGCCACCGAAGGCCTGAAGTGTGAAACGGCGGTGCATATCTGCTACGGATACGGCATCAAAGCCAATACCGACTGGAAAAAGACGCTGGGCTCCGAGTGGCGCCAATATGAAGAGGCGTTTCCCAAGCTGCAGAAATCCAATATCGATATCATCTCGCTGGAATGCCATAACTCACGCGTTCCTATGGATCTGCTGGAACTGATCCGCGGTAAAAAAGTGATGGTCGGCGCCATTGACGTGGCAACCAACGTTATCGAAACGCCCGAAGAAGTGGCCGACACCTTGCGTAAAGCGCTGCAGTTTGTCGATGCCGACAAACTCTACCCGTCGACCAACTGCGGCATGGCGCCTCTGGCCCGCCAGGTCGCCAGCGGCAAGCTGCGTGCGTTAAGCGCCGGCGCGGAAATCATCCGCCGCGAGCTGTAAGCCGGCACGCGTTTACAGGCGCACCCCATATCAGGCGATCGACAGCGATCGCCTGATTTTTCTGTTTTAGGGTGCCGGCAGCCGGCACGTCATTCCCCCCCGAGAACAAAAGGGAGGAACTGATAACAATTGCAACGATAATCATAAGAAGCACTTGACCATTTAACGTCCATTCCCCTGCCAATTTCCCCGGTTCGCGACCTGATGTATCGCGTGTTCAACGCAATCGCCGATCGCCATCCCCCGGCGATGACCTAGACACCATGCCAGCCGCCAGCGTATGGCGTCAGTCAGGTCAAAACTAGCCATACCGGCGATGCTTTACTATAGTTAAAATAATCTTAACATTTGTGTGATATACCTTCCCTTATTGAAGGCCTTTTCTATGCGGATTAGGGCAAACAAGAACGGGACAATCAGAAAATAATAATAATCAAGTTGATGACATTATTAGCACCATTAAGAAGATTGCGTTTAATTGATGTACTATTTAAATATTAAGATGGGGGTTGCATGCTACACGTAAAGATTTTCGAAAAAAATGAAGTTTATGGCAAACATGTGGTCAACTTACTCAGCGATCTGCACGAAAAAATATTCCTTCCTCCCAATAATATCACGTCAGATGACATCATCTCGGCGTATATTCACCCCGGTGCGGCCATCAGCAAAATTGCCATTTATTATGATGATAACATCCCCGTTGGCTTTATGTGCATGCAGAGATACGAAACAGAAATAAATAACAAAAAGTCAAACATTTTCCGCAGTCAGGTTGGGTTATTGAAAGACTATAGAAATAAAAATATCGTTAAATTAACCTATTTAAAATTTGTGATTTCAGAAATGTTACTCACCCCAAGAAAATCCCTCTTCTTTGAGCTATGCGTCCATCCCTCCAGCTATTGTTCAATGCTCAAGAAAGGTTGCAACAGAAATAAAGTATGGCCGACCAAGGAAAATGCACAGCAAAATACTCCGATGAAGGATCTATGCGAGACATTGCTCAATAAGTTTGATCTGGAGATAAAAAGAGAAAATGGCGTATTCATTCATAACGATGGACTAGGGCCAACCCGCGTTGAAAAAAAACCGCAAGGTGGGATAAGTAGCGACGCTCAATTTTTTATAGAGACAAACCCCGGCTATGTAAACGGCGATGGACTGGCCATCATTGTAAGCCTTTCCGTGAAAGATATACTGGTTAACATCTTCCACCAGATGCTGAGTAAAATAAATCGTAGCTTGATGACGAGGCCGCTGCATGGCCGAGAGGAATCCCCGCAAGAGAAACCGAATGAAATATAACGATCGCTGCCGCTTTTGCGATAGGCAGAAATACATGACGGGAAAGCATGCCGCTCGCCGCCATGGGGTTTGATGATCGGGCGCTCAATCAGCAGCGATTGAGCGCCCCTCATTATTGATAAACCACAATGCCCCAAAGCAGGCTCACCGTGGCGATTCAGTACCGCCTACATATTGCTCAATTTCTGCTGTAACGCTTTATCAGGGGATAATGCGCGCCGCCCGCAGCTGCGCGAACAGGCTGAAGAACATCTCGTCGGTTGCCTGCATGCGGGTGAAGCCTGCCCGGCGCAGCTTGCTGCCATCGCCAAACATGTCGTAATCCCAGCCAAAGACAAAATCGGCAAAACTCCCGTCGCTCAGCCGTAAAATATCCGCCTGCGCCAGTTGCTGTCCTGCGGCAAGTTCACGCCACGCCGCACGGTAGTCCTGAAACAGCTGGCTAAATGACAGCCTGACCGGCGGCGCGCACTCCAGCTCAAACCACTGCGCGATGCGCGGCCACAGTTCGCTCCAGCGCCAGACGTCGCCGTTATTGACGTTAAACGCCTGATTCTCCGCCATCGGCGAAGTAGCCGCCCACTGCGTGGCTTCCGCCAACAGCACGGCGTCGGTATGATCAACGATGCTGTGCCAGGTGTGCTCTGAAGCGGGAAAGCGCAGCGGTAAGCCCTGCGCCTTACACAGCGACGCATACAGCGCGATGCTCAGCACCAGATTCATCGTGTTGCCGGGCAGCGTGCTCCCCACCACGCCCGGCCTGATGGCATTCCAATGCCACGCTTTCCCGCGCTGAAACTGGCTGAGCCAGGCGAGCTGGGCGGCGTTGAACTCTGCGCCGGGCACGCCCGGGTCGCTTTCACGCGCCGGGGTTTTGAATGGCCCGAGATGCGCGCCATATACCTTGTAGCCCTGCATCAGGCTGACGGTCTGCAGCGGTGCGATATTCTCCATATTCGTCACCAGGTTGCGCAGCATGGTGACGTTCGGCTCCACCATCTCTGTCCAGTTCGCGGCGTTCACCCAGGCGCTGTAAAAGATATGGCTGACGTTACCAAGCGGCTGCAACGCCTGCGCGCTGTGCTGCGCATCCAGCAAATCGACGTTAACCAGCGGAATGCCGGCTGGATGGGAGGAAGCATGACGGCTCAGGCCAATGACTTCCCATCCGCTCTGCAAAAGCGTACTGACCAGTTGGCTACCGACCACACCGCCGGCGCCGGCGACCAGCGCGACCTTCTGTTGCTGCATCTTGTTCATGGTATTTCTCCGGGAAAGGTGACGGATCCAGTGTGATATATTATTTTTTCCACACATAGCCCATGAAACTGATGGCACTTATAAGCAGAATCATTAAATGAATAATAAGCTCAACGCCATTGCTACCTTTTTACGTGTCGCAGACGCGGGCTCTTTTTCCGCCGCGGCCCGCCAGCTCGGCATGAAACAGTCGGCGGTCAGCCAGCAGATTGCCGCCCTTGAGGCGGAGCTCGGCGTGGTATTGCTGCGCCGCACCACCCGCGTGATGGCGCTCACCGAACAGGGCGAGCGTTACCGACGCGATATGACGCTGGTGCTGGACGCCATGCGCGAAGCGGAAAGCCGTCTGAACCCGGCCGATCATCAATGGCAAGGCAGCGTGCATCTGCAGTTGCCGAGCGGTCTGGGGACGCTTTTTTTACCGCATCTGCTGGCGCTGCAGAACATGCATGCGGGATTGCACCTGACGCTGTCGCTGGATGACCGTATTGCCGATCTGGTCAGTGAAGGCGTGGACGTCGCGCTGCGGCTGGGCACCGAGCCGCCGGAACCCCACGCGGCGCGCATGCTGGCGCGTATTGAAACGGCGCTGTTTGCCGCCCCCGGTTTTGCCGCGGTGCATACTCTGAGCGAGCTGGCGGCGCATCCGCACGTGCGGTTCAGCGGCATCGCGCCGGATGCCCCGCTGCGCCTGGTCAGCGCTGGTGAAACTGTCGATGTGAAAGTGAATACCGTGTTCCGGGCCAACACCAGCGAAGCGCTGCTGCAGGCGATAAAGTCCGGCGTCGGCATCGGCGGCATGCAGCTGCCGCTGGCGGCCAGGGCGCTGCAGTCTGGCGAGCTGGTCAGCGTATTGCCGGACTACCGGTTGCCTGACCGCTTCCTCTATGCCGTCTATCCCGACGCGCGCTTTATCCCGCAGCGGGTCAGAAGCCTCATCCGCGCGATCGAGCAATTGCTGCCTGAAATAACGGGGAATGGCTGAAGGGAAGATCAGTCAGAATCAGCGCGTTTCACTGCCAGGAATTCTGCAATCGCCGCCGTTACCGCCTGCGCCGCTTCGGTCGGCGGATGATGACCCACGCCGGCCAGGATCAGCAGGCGAGCTGCAGGGATCAGGCCCGCCATCTCCTGACTCAGTGCAACGGGGGTGGCCGTGTCCTGTTCACCACAGATAATCAATGTCGGCGCCGTGATATCTGGCAGTAGCGCGGTGATATCCCCGCGTTCAAACACCGCGGCATCCAATGCAAGCGCTAACCCTGCGCGATCGTGCGACAGCATGATGCGGCGCTCCCGGGCGGCCTCTGCCTGATGATTCTGCAGCCACCGTTCGCTGTTGATATAACCCTGAAGGCATTTAAATAAATCGCCACGCTCAGCGTCTGAACCGCTGAGCAGAATGCCGCGCTGCCTGCGCCAGTTTGGCAGACGTTCCGGGTATTCCGCTCTGGCGCTGGTGCCGATCAGCACCAAACCGGACACCCGCTGCGGATAGCGTGCGGCGAGTCTGATGGCGACCATGCCGCCCTGACTCTGGCCAACCACGGTCACTTTGCCCAGCGACAGCTCCTGAATCATTAACGCCAAATCGCTGCTCAGGTCGTCAAGCGTCCAGCCGGCGGGATGGTACTCGCTCTGGCCGTGTCCCGGCATATCCAAAACAATACAGCGGTACGACTGACTCAGGGCCGCAACCTGTGCAGAGAAAATTTCATGGTTGGCGAACAGCCCGTGGGCAAACAGCAGCGTCGGCCCTTCGCCGATATCGCGGTAACGATACAGCGTGCCGTTAATTCTCACCTGCTGAAGCTGCCATTCATCGTCAGCGTCAAACGCCCTGCCAAGCAGCGCAGAATCTTCAAACATTTGATAACGGGTGATTTTCGACGCCGATACCTTAAAATGAATGATCATATCGCTGCCCACCGCATTTCCCGTACTCAGTACGATATGACGAAAGCGACCCAGCACCAGCACGCTGTCATGATGGGCAATCATGTCACTGATGGCGAAATCCAGCGACCTGAAGTGCTGCGGAAAAGCGTGCAGCCAGCGCCTGACCTGCTCCGGCCCCTGCAACAACCCGACGGTGGATACCTCCGGCACGCCGTCAATATGCCACACGACATCGTCATCAAGCAGGCTGACCATATCCTCCACCTTGCCTGCGGCAAAGGCCGCCAGATAGGCCTCTACGGTCTTTTTTGCGCTCAGCGCCTGTGCGTCATGGCTATGGGTTGTTTCCATCTGATTGTTCCTCGTGAAAAAGCATGAATACCACGATGAAAGTTTATTTTTTCCATATTTTGAAAACTACAGATAAAATCAGCCAATTATTTTCCAAAAATAGAAAATTGCATGCGTGGAATAAATATGGACTGGAACGACTTACGCTTCTTTTTAGCCGTCGCGCGCACCAACAGCCTCACCAAAACGGCCGCTAAGCTGAACGTCAGCCAGTCGACGGTGTCACGCAGGATTAGCGCGCTTGAAAGCAGCTTACAGACCTGCCTGTTCCTCCATCATCAGACCGGCTACTTTCTTACCGATGCCGGGCAGGAGGTGCTCCGATATGCCGAAGAGGTGGAAGGCAAGGTCATAACGCTGGAGAAAAAAATCTCCGGCCGGGATCTGACGCCGGCCGGAACCGTACGCCTGGCGACGGCGGTGACGCTGGCAAACCACCTGATTATTCCGGCGCTGCCGCGCTTTCAGGCCCGCTATCCCGGCATCACGCTGGAACTGATCACCGGGGTCAATACCGTATCGGTGGTGCGCAATGATGCCGATATCGCACTGCGGCTGGTTCGTCCCGAGCAGAACAGCTTAAAAATACGCAGGGCCGGCGTTATCGCCTCTGCGGTGTACGGCGCCGAGGCCTATCTGCGCGCGCATCCTGCGCCCGCCGATAACCCAGCGGCAGGCCGCAGCTTTATCACCTGGGACAGGTCATTCAGCCACCTTCCCGCCGCCAGATGGCTTAATGAACGCTTCCCCGATCGGACGTCGGCATTAGCCTTAACCAGCCTGGTCACCCAGATCGGCGCCGTAAAAGCGGGCCTGGGACTGGCGGTATTGCCCTGCTTTATTGCCGCGCAGAACCACGATCTGGTGGAGGTCATCCCCACGCAACAGGTGTTTGCCGAGGAACTGTGGCTGGTCAGTCATACCGACCTGGTCGCCCCGTCGCGGATCAGGGTCGTCGCCGACTTTTTAATGGAGATTATCGCCGAGGCGCATCTGGCATAAGCCGGCCGGCTCACCTATCCGCGTCTGCTGTAGATGAACGTGATGCCGACATAAAATCCGTCAGGGCGTGGATTGCCGCTAACCGATTTTTTTCCAATACCAGCATGTGTGTCGCTTCACCAATTTCCAACCAGCGTTTTTCTGGTGAACCCGTTGCACGCAGGAACCACGCCTGCATCAAATCAATGGGAACATCAATATCCCATTCGCCGTGCATCAGAATGACGGGAACCCGTATATCCTCCGGCCGGTAGTAAGGCTTATCGGCCGTCCAATATTCCCGGATATCCTGAATCGGGCCATTACCTGATTTAAATGAGGTATCCGCACGTAATTCGGCGTCCGGTTCCGCAGCCAGGGTATGCGCGACCCATGCGTCAAAAGCGCCTTCAGGGATCAGGCCGTCACGTTTGTCGGCAGGCGCCCCGCTAAGCCAGTGCCGCTGCGCCGCATGCATATTAACGATGCGCCAGGCGCCCAACGCTTCCCCGCTATCAATGGGCACCGGTTTATTGCTGAGCCACTGCGGCGCGAGCAGGCCAAGACTGCGCACTTTTTCATTATTTTTCGCCGTATAGGTTGCAGCAATGGTGCCTCCCCAGGACATGCCAAAAATATTAAGCCGTTTCAGTTGCCTGGTGCGCAACAGAAAGTCCGCGGCATAGGTGAAATCACGCAGCGCCGTCTCGGTACGCCCCAGCGGTAAACCCGGCAGTGCCGGCTCTGCCATCGCCTGCGGACGGGTTGAGCCGCCATAGCCCCGCACATCGACGGCGTACACATCGAATCCGGCGTCAGCCAGATGATCCATAAAGGACTTTCCCGCAACCGGCGTATCATAAAGACTGCCGGACGAATATGTCGCGCCGTGCACCATTAATAAGGTGTTTGACTCATCATAGCTCCGGTTTTTATCCGGACATTTTCTGATAACGTTCAGAGCGATACCGGCAGTATCAGAAGGGATCAAAAAGCGTTCGCTGAAAATTTCCTGCTTAGACATGATTGCGCCTCACCTTATAACGATAACCACTGTAATTGGCCTTCGGCATTCGTTTCGATCCTGCCCGCTGAAGCGCCGGGGAAATGGGCCGTGAAGACGGTTGCCCGCGTCGCAACGGCGAACTCCAGCGCCTTGCGGCGCGAATGCAGGGACTGTTCGGGAAATTCACAAAAAACCGAATTCCACTGCGGGAGCGCTATTTGTAGCGGATGATGCATAACGTCGCCCCAGAAAAAGGCCGTTTCTCCTTCCGAGGTAAAACTCAGCGACAGGTGATCGTAACTATGTCCCGGTGTTGAATGGAGCTGAAAACCCGCCAGTGGAAAATCGTCATCGCCGTTTATCAGCGTCCCCATACCGGCGGCAACAATCGGAGCTACGCTGTCTTCATGGACGAACTCGCTCGGCTGACGTACGTTGTCAGGATCGGCGTAATAAACAAACTCTTTCTGCGAAAAGATATAGCGGGCGTTCGGAAAGGTAGGCACCCAGCGTCCCCCGCTCAGCACCGTATTCCAGCCAACGTGATCGACGTGCAGATGGGTATTGAAGACATAATCCACCTGCTCCGGCTCGACGCCCGCTTCACGCAGCCGGGCGAGATACGGCACGTCCAACTGGTGGAACAGCGGGTTGCGCGGCCGCGATTTCCCGTTGCCGGACGCCGTATCAATCAGCAGGGTAAGACCGTCGACCTGCAGCAACCAGCTGTGGGTGCTTTGGGCCAGAGAAGAAAACTCGCCGGAAAAACAGTATGCCGGCAATGCCTTGGCCGCATCTTGCGCGATATCATCCTGCCATTGCGGATAGAGAAACGATCCCGCTACGTTTTCCAACGCCAGCTCCGGGATTTTACTTATCCGCGCGCGGCCGATTTTGTGCGTCGTAATAGCAGACATAACTTTACTCACCTTAGTGTTCAACCTATAACAGGCTTTATACTTGCCGGTTTATCCCCGCCGAACAAGACGGGCGGAAGGGATGGATGGTTGCTGATTTTGCAACGATAGTCTGAGGTACACAGATTGGATAGGCTTACAATGATGCGCTCTTTCGTCCGGGTGGTGGATTCCGGTTCTTTTGTCAGTGCCGCCCGGCTGCTCAATATACCGAAATCGACCGTCACCCGGCATATCCAGGCGCTGGAACATGAGCTGGGCGCAAAGCTGCTGAACCGTACTTCACGTACGCTGAACCTGACCGAACAGGGGCAGATTTACTATCAGGGGACGTTACGGCTGCTGGAAAACCTCGACATTCTGGATAGCAACGTTCAGATGTCCGCCATGCAACCGCGGGGAAAAGTCCGCGTAGAAGTGCCGAATGCCCTAGCCTATTGTCTGGTGATACCGGCGTTGCCCGATTTTCTGGCGCGTTATCCCGATATCCAACTTGAGCTTAGCGTCGGCAACCGGACGGTCAATCTGATCGAACAGAATATTGACTGCGTTATACGGATTGGAGAGTTGTATAACGATGCCCTGATTGCCCGCTCTTTAGGGGAATTGGCGCGGGTGACCTGCGCCAGCCGCAGCTATCTTGAACGCAGCGGACAGCCGGCGCATCCCGCCGATCTGGCGCAGGGGCATACGCTGATACAGATTGTTTCCCCCCGCACCGGCCAGAGGGTGGTGAATGAACTGTATCGCGACAGGCAGGTGGAAAGAATAAACGCGCAGTGGCAGTTTGCCGTTAATGATTCAATGGCCGCACGTACGGCCGCGCTTAACGGTTTAGGCGTAGTGACGACATACCGCTTTCTGGTTGAGGAATACCTGTCAAACGGCCAAATGGTCGAACTGTTTGCTGACTGGAGCATCCAGCGCATACCGGTGCATATCGCCTGGCCGGAAAATCGCCAGCTTCCCTCGAAAGTCCGCATTTTTATTGACTGGGCCAGAAGTCTGTTCAACCAGGGGGAGTGAGTTCGTTCCGGGGATATGGCAATAACTGCCAGCAGGCGCGTTTATGCCGCGCATCGTATTTACCCCCTCCTCCGGTATGTGCCCGGCCGGCAGAGGCCTTTTCGCCGGGGCGAGCGCGCTGAACAACCAGCACCACCTTGCCCTGCAAACTGTCCCGAAAGGCGCACTTATGGGCTGCGGGTGCCAGCACCAGCGGATAGGGGCCATCTTCAAACCGCAGCCTGATTCAACACTGGTGCCGCGCCGTCTCTCACACTATCGGCGGAGCGTGCTTTTCTGGAACTGCTTTTCGACGAGCCTGGGCGATTGGCAGCGGTGCCCTGTCGAAATCGGCACAAAATTGAAGCTGTACGGGAAAAGCTGCTGTGAGCGAAAAACGAACCTTATATGGCATAATCGACTAGCCTATCTGTATCAATTAATGCTTTGAGATAAACATTTTCAATGTATATCCATCTAATTTATAACTATATAATTATCTGCACCAACAGAGTATTTATATAGTGACGCCTCGGAATCAAAAGATTCCGTTCCCTGGGGACTTATACCATTGAGTGCCAGAAAATGGATAAGAAAAGTCCCCGACTCCTTTAAGCTATGCACAAATGTAAGTTCATAACTTTCTCCAGAACCAATATTAATGAACGGCAGTACCAGACGATGGGATGTACCTGTGTAGCGACCGGTGCTTAGGCTTATTGGCTGTTGATAAAGTGGATTTCCTTTAGAAAAACTAACAGGCACAAGCGTCAAAGCCTCATCGTCCAAAAAAATTTTACTTTCTTTATTACCAAGATTCGAAAGTATTACTTTAACCTGTAGCAGGTTAAGTCCATTTCCGATGGGCTGAACCGTCGAGTTAATCTTTGCTTGGATATGTGGTACTTGCTTAGTCTTTTGTTCTAATTCCTTAAGAGTATATTCTGTAACTTCCTTTTCCTTATTCACATAAACAGCTGAATAGTATCCCCAAATCCCGACTGCTATTGCAGCGGAAGTCGCTAAAACCTGCAAAAAAACTTGGAATACTATATGTACCTTCTCGATTGTACTTAACGAACTTTTATCCATTCCTAGCTTCTTACTCATGTTAAGGAATACTCATTAATACGTCGAAACTCACATTATCTGTGCGACTCAGATCGTCTAGCAGTAAGTTTTATCTATATAGCTACTCTTGATAGAAATCTTTGACTACTGTGAAAAAAATGCTAACGTCATCACTGTGAATCTGCTAATTCCCATGGCAAATCTCTACGCCCATTCACTGGTCTAAGAGTACCATCAAATCTCAATTGTTGAGCTGCCCAACGAATATCATACTGCCACGTATATAATATATCACCTGAATCCTTAAGTTCAGATTCATAGTTATCCCAAACATACTTTGAAATTTCACGAGGCCAAGCACTACCATTTCGCTCTTGAAGACACTCAATGATCCATTGTTTCATGCTTTCTCTAGTTACCATCATATCTCCTGAATTATTCCTGTTGGTAATATACCTTGATACTAACAACTAACGCTTCCGGCACCAACCCCCTAGTAAAGCCCACACTAAGCCAGCGGACGTCACATCCTCCCGGTGCTCAGCACCTCACCGCTATCCGCCTGCCAGAGTCTTGATTTCGGCCAGTAGCCAACGCTCAAAGTCCTCTAATGCCGCTTCATTGGCGCCGGTTTCCGCCGGTTTGACCAAACAGAATTTTTTGCTCAGGCCGTCTGATTCTGGCCAGGGCGCAACGAGCGCACCGCTGCTCAACTCATTTTCGACGTACATACGCGGCACCAATGCGACGCCTTGCCCCGCCGTTGCGGCAGCGATGGCCATCTCATGCAGATCATAGCGCACGCCCTGAGCGGGATTATCCAGGCTTATCCCGCTTTCCCGGGCATAGCGCTGCCAGGCATCCGGATTCTGCCGGCGGTGAATTCGCGGCAGTTCGTTTAACGGCTCGCTGAGGTTATTATCCGTTAGCAGGTCGGGATGGCATACGGGCAACAGTTTTTCCTGAAACAGAAACTGCATGCGCATGCCCGTCCATGCGGGATGTGCAAAATGAACCACGGCGTCAAAGCCGCTTCCGCTCAGAATAAAAGGATCCGTTCTAGCCGCAATATTTAACGTTATATCCGGGAACAAGGCGTTAAAGCCGGCCAAACGGGGTATCAGCCACCGGCTGGAAAACGTCGGCAGAGCGGCAATATCCAGACTCCTGCTGCCGGCAGGCATCCCCATGACGGACTGTGTATCCCTTTCAAGCCGTTCGAGCGTTTCACGCACGTGATGCGCATAGCGCGCTCCGACAGGGTTAAGCCTTACGCGGCTCCCCGTCCGATCAAACAGTCGGCAGTTCAGCAAAGCTTCAAGACGCGCAATCTGGCGGCTAATGGCCCCTTCGGTCAGCGCCAGCTCCTCTGCCGCCCGGGCAAAATTGCCGTGCCGCGCAGCGGCATCAAAAGCCTGCAGGGAAGCGCTGCTGGGTATTTTTTTACGCATATAAACGGCCCTTCGCTTGGTACACACCACACCCTTTTAGTGAGTTAATATCACTGAACAATGAAATATTATCGATTTATCGCCGTCAAAACAGCTTATAGCATGATGAAAAATCATTGAACACGATTGCTGTTTTTTACTATCCCATCATGCGAAGGTGAGTTGATGTTCTATATCGTGGAATGTTCGTATAACGATCCTGCCAGCGAGGCAGAGTGGAATCACTTTTATAGTCAGGAAAAGCTGCCAGCGCTGATCTCGGTAAGCGGGTTCAGGACTTCTCAGCGCTTTCGCGCCGTTCAAGCTGGCTGCCCTGCTTATCTCGCCATTCATACGGTAGAGGGAGCGGATGTTCTCAACAGCCAGGATTATCGGCTGAAGGGAGGCGGTAATTTCGCCCGCTGGCAGCCATATATCAGCGACTGGCATCGTAACCTGTATCAGTGTGCAGACCCGGCTCCGGCAGTATCTCCAGCGGAGATCCTGCTATTTAGCACTCAGCCGATAAACGCGATTGAGGCCGAGCGGAGTTACCAAAGGCTGGACATGCAGGCCGCGGGGCTGGATAACTTTCCGCAACGTCGTGTGGCATACGTTCTGCCGCGTGAAAAAACCGGGTTATTAGCGAATATCCCCGGCGTACATCTCTACGAAGCGCTGACAGTACAGTTACAGGGTTCGGCTAAGGATCAGCAACGAGATGGCGTACGCCGGCAGTGATGGAGAACGATATACGTTCCCGCTTAACAGGCGGGTTAGACCTACGACGCCACAAAAATATGCCCGCAACTCATCCCGAGGTACTTATGAACCATCCGGCCTCCCCGTTTCGCCAAATTGGGGATTTTCAGGTTACCGCTCTAAGTGACGGCGCTATCTCTGCCAGTCTGGATTTACTGTCAGGCATTGAAACGGCTGAGGCGGCGAGCATTCAGCACCACGCTGGGATCGCTGAACCCAGCAATATCCCGATCGGCGGTTATCTTATCCGCGGTCGGGGACGCACCATTCTGGTTGACGCCGGCGCCGGAGGGCTGAACAACGTCGGTGGGCAGCTCAAGCTAAACCTCGCCGCCGCCGGAGTCAGCCCCGACGACGTGGATACCGTTTTATTAACGCACTGCCATCCCGACCATATCGGCGGCCTGCTGGACGCTGAGCAGCGCCCGGTCTTTCCGCATGCCGAGCTTCACCTGCATCCTCTCGAAGCGCAATACTGGCAGGATGATGAAAAACGCAAAATTGCCGGTGAGCGCGGCCAGCGTAATTTTGCGCTGGCCCGCCAAACGCTGGACGCCTACGCACAGAACCTGCGTTTTTTTAGCGGGGACCAGATAGCGGCAGGCATCCTGCCCGTTTGGCTGCCGGGCCACACGCCCGGGCATACGGGGTTCCGGATTGATTCGGGTGATAAAAGCTTCTTAATATGGGGGGATATTGCCCACTACCCGCATATTCAGTCGGCGCGACCGGACGTTTCCATTTTGTTTGACGTAGACCCTGCGTTAGCCAAAGAGACCCGAAGAACGGTGCTGCAACAGGCCGCCAGGGAAAAACTGATGATTGGCGGCATGCACCTGGGCCACAAGGGATTTGCCACCATTCTCATGAATGATAAAGGGTATCGTATTTCCTACGCTGAAGAATAAACGGCGCTGGCGTGTTCTACGCTGGCCAAGCGGGGTTCGTACGCGACAAACTGGAATCGATAGTCAATCAGGTGCTGGCAGGCTGGCCATCGTGACGTGTTTAGGCATACAGGGGGTGCCCGAAGGCTCCCCGTCGATTAACGCCGCATACATGTAGGGAGCAACCACATCCGTTCTCGGCACAACGCGGACCGAATCAAGAGCCGGAGTCAGATACGCGCAAGGAACAGATGTTTTGCTTTGAGAGTATATGGCAGCGTTCTCTCTGTATTAGCCATGCATATTAATCTTTCTCTCATAAAACCAACGTCATAAAGCGGCTATTTGGATCCGGTTGATAATCAGCAAACGGTTCACAGTCAACAAAACCGTGCTTAATATAAAGTTGATGGCCGGCGGTAAATCCTGGCTGCGTCCCCGTTTCCAAACTTAGACGTCGCAGGCCTTTGGCATGTGCAACCTGCAAGACATGCTGTAAAAGCTGATTAGCGACACCACGGCGCAAAAAATCCGGCGCGGTACGCATTGATTTCAGCTCACCATGTTCGTCATCCAATATTTTCAGCGCGCCAATTCCTGCGAGTTTTTCCCCTTCCCATGCAGACCAAAATATCACTGCCGTGTCATGCAGTTTTTCAATATCCAAAGCGTGGCTGCTTTCTGGTGGGGACTGTTCCAGCATACCGGAAATATGATAGGCCACTAACGCTTGCACTGCAGGATGAGAGAGATCGTCAGTTTTGATAGTGAACATAGCGTTTCCCAGATAATTTATAATATGAGAGCACGTGGTAATACGTTTGTATAATATATATTTCTTGTGGTGCTCGCCTGCACGCAATTTCTCACCAATAAAAAAGCACGGTCCAAACAAAGGCTGAAAGACAACGACTATACGGCATGACTCATATCAGCTGTCCTGATGCGCCGCGCCAGTGTCATCCTTAACGACAATGTCGCGCTTCGCTCCGCCAGCTATTCCCCCTTAGGCACAATGGAAACGCTCGCGGATAACCCAGCCACTAACTCAACGCCTTCGGGCAGCGCGTCAATATGAATACGCACCGGAATACGCTGCGCCAGCCGTACCCAGCTGAACGTCGGTTCAACATCCGGCAGGCCAAGTCCGCCCGTATCGTCATTGCTGTCGCCAATGCCTCGCCCGATACTCTCCACATGGCCCGCGATCGCCGGCGCAAACCCCATCAGCGCAATATGCGCGGTATCTCCCACGTGAATATGGCGCAGTTTGGTCTCTTCGAAATAGCCCACCACCCAGAAACTGTGCGCATCAATAATCGCGACCCTGGTTTCTCCTGCGGTGGCATAATCGCCGGGGCGGAGCCGAAGATGCGTGATATAGCCCGAAACCGGCGACCGGACGACAGCATGAGACAAATTAAGCCGCGCCAGTTCCAGCGCGGCCAGCGCGCCCTGATAGTTGGCCGCCGCCACCTTGGCTGCACTGGCCGTTTGCTGTAAATCTTCGCCGGAAATCATCGCTTTGATCCTGGCGCGCCGCAGGGCCACATCCTGACGCATCAGCATCTCATGACGTTTCGCCTCAACATCCGCCTGCGCGCTGATCACCGCCAGTTTCAGCCAGTCCGGATCGATGGCATACAGCACATCTCCACGGTTAACCCACTGATTATCGCGGACGGCCACGCTGCTTACCGGCCCGGAAACGTCCGGCGCGACCTGCACCACATCCGCACGCACCCGGCCATCGCGGGTCCAGGGCGTCTGTGCGTAGTGTTGCCAGAAAATCACAGCCAGAAAGGCGGCCACCGCCACGGCGATTAACGTCAGCACATAGCGGCTCAACAGAGCGAGTAAAGATGTCATGCAAATAACCCCAGCGCGGTCAGTCCCTGCAGCAGCAGGAAAAAAGTGATGATATAGGTTGAGAAATCAATCAGCGGGCGCAATGGCAAACGGCGATACAGCCTGCTGGACGAGAAAATAGGCAGAAGCAACAGCGTGCAGACCAGGGCGGCGCATGCCACCACCAGCAGCCCGGGGATAAACACCCCGCCTACGGTGACATCATTGATCATCGGCGGACTCCCGGGTCTGTACAGGTAATGCGCAGTGCAGATCGACCAGCCGGTCGACATACTGGCGCGAAGGCTCATCCGCCGGCGGCAAACTGCGCTCCACCAGCATGGCGATCCGCAGGCGTAAAGCTTCGCTGTCTGTGGGGTGGGTCAGCAAAGCCAGCACCTCGCTCAGCGCTGTGCCCGCCTGCGCATCGCAGCGGCGCAGATGCATCACGCACAGTCCCACGCGCAGCGCATGCAGAAGCTGGTCGAGCGCCAGTTGCGATGATTGCCCGCTGCGCTGCAGGCGCGGCAGCAGCAAGGCCGTCCGGTCGATCATCAGATTGGTCCAATGGGTTTCATCGACGTTCAGCTCCCCCTTCACGCTGCGGCGAATATCGCGCTGGCACAGCTTCAGCAGGCGGTTTATCGCCGCATCTGCCTGCACGGTTTGCAGCAGGCTCATGCCGATCGCGGCAAAGCCGGTCGCAGCAAATAACGCGATGGCGGTGTTAATCGCCACGGCAAAATCTCCGCTGTAATGCGCCCCCAGCTCACACAAAATGGGCAATGTCAGGGTGATCCCCATCGCCATAAATGCGCTGGCCGGCCTGGCCTGGAGCGAACCGGCAAACAGATATACCGGCGCAAAGACCGCCGCCAGCATGCTGAAATCATTCACCTGAGGAAGTAAAACGAAGCTGTAAAGCAGGCTCAGCAATACTCCCCAGAGGGAGCCAATCATATATTTCACAATGTGCGGCGCCGGCGTGTCGAAGCTGCCAAATAGCGTGCAGCAGACCCCGAGGATCGAGACCACCGTGCCGCCGTCAGGCCAGGCAGAATAAATCCAGACCAGACAGCCGCTCAGGATGATGACGAAAGCGCCCAGCGCGGTGCGGGCGGCGGCGGCGGGATCGCGGTGGAAAACATACCCCTTCACCGCGTTGCTGTCCTGCTGCGCCGGCGCGGCCTTCGCGTGATAAATGACGTCCGAAAGGCGCTCGCACTGCTGCATAAGATCAATCGCCTCTGTCAGATAACGCACAAAACTGGCCCGCAACGCATCATCAAAGGTCAGCGCCTGTGCCGAGTAGCGCTGCGCCAGGTGCTCACTGCGTTTTTTGAGCGCTTCTGCCGCGCTTTTCCCTTCCCCTTCACCGGCCAGCGAGATCCGGACGTCGTGCAGCAGTGTCTGCACATCCGCCGGCATCGTCGTTATCATCTGTAAACGGTCGCGTAATTCGCAGTTCACGATGACTAACCGCGCCAGCCGGTCGTGGATCGCTTTTCTGGCCTGGCGGACCGGTACAGAAAGCGCAAAATCATAGGGAATGTGATGGCTGATGCCCTGAAGGAACTGGAGCGCCAGCGCCAGGTGCAGCGGCCCGGCAGCATCATCGTTCTTGCCTGCCAGGGTATCGGCAATCCGCTGCCGCGCCGTGCGCAGGGTCTGCGATAGCCGGCTGTTAAACAGCCCGGAGATCCGCGCAGGCAGCACATAGCGATGAATAAGCACGGCGCAGAGGATGCCAATCATGATTTCCTGTACCCGCACAATGGCGATATTAAAGATGGCGCCGGGATCGGACACCGCAGGAAAACCAATCAGGCTCGCCGTGTAGCCAGCCAGCACAAAGGCGTAGGCGCGCGGCGTGCGTTCCAGCAGGGAAAGATAGAGGCAGAAGGTGATCCAGCCCGTCAGCACCACGCTGCAAACAATGGGCATATCCACCAACGCAGGCACAATCAACACGGTCGCGGCCGCGCCGACAACGGTTCCCGCCAGGCGATACACTCCCCTGCTCAGCGAGGCGCCGACCGAGGTTTGCGAAACGATATAAACGGTAATGATGGCCCACGAAGGCCGTTCCAGGCCGATCGACAGGGCAATATAGTACGCAAGCATCGCGGCGATAAAACTGCGCGCGGAATAGAGTAAGGCGCTGGCGTCGTTAAGCAGCGTGGGCGTGGCAGCCCGCCGCAGGCGCACGCCTAACGCGTGTAAAACAGGGCGGTGAAGGACGTTGATTTTGCTCATGCCGGGGATTATTACCGGCTTGCCTATCTGCTTAAATACTCTATTCTGTCAAAAAATACCTAAATGCTGCCAATGAGATGAGCTCTAAACTCGCCAACACGCTGTATGATCCTGATTCTACCCCCTGCCCGGCGGTCGCACGGCGTCTGGATTTTATCGATTATGCCGCAGAGGTACCGGTGCATACGCACCGCAAAGGGCAACTGATTATCGCCCTGTACGGCGCGGTGATTTGCCGCGCGGAAAATGACATCTGGATCGTGCCGCCCGATTGCGCCGTCTGGATCCCCGGCGGCGTGCCGCACAGCGCCAAAGCCACCTGGAATGCACATCTCAACTATCTGTTTATCGAACCCGGGGCCGCCGCGCTGCCGGAACGATGCTGCACCCTGGCGATTTCCGGGCTGGTGAAAGAATTAGTGGAGCGCTTAACCCTCGAGGGCGTTGATTATCCGCCGGAGAGCCACGTCGCCAGGCTGACCAGAGTGACGCTTGATGAACTCGCCGCCATGCCGCAGCAGAAACTGAGCCTGCCTGTCTCATCGCATCCTAAAATCCGCGCCATGGCCGATGCGCTGGTCGGTCAACCCGACGATCGCAGCACATTAAAAATCTGGGCCAAACGGCTGGCGCTCAGCGAGCGTTCTCTGGCGCGTTTGATGCTGCGTGAAACCGGGCTGACCTTCGGCCGTTGGCGTCAGCAACTGCACCTGATCATTGCCCTGCGGGAGCTGGCAAGCGGCGTATCGGTACAAAACGTGGCGGCGAATCTGGGGTATGAATCGGTGAATGCCTTTATCACCATGTTCAAAAAAACCATGGGCAGCACGCCTGCCCACTACTTTGCCGAACGGAAGACAGGCGCACGCTAGCCTGATGCGTTGCGGCAGCCGGTTGTGCAGATGCGTGCTCAGATCCGGCGCCGCGCATTCCGTTCAGGCCAGGCTTACCGTGGGCCTGACGCGACATCGCTGATCACAAACTCCGGCTCATAACTCACCGGGAAATTGACCGAGCGGGCGATAAAACAAACTTTATGGATTTCATGGTGAATTGCCGTGGCTGCATCGATGTCGGTACCGGCTAATACCGTAATTCTGGGTTTGAGCGTGGCGGCCAAAAAGCGCCCGGCGCCACTTTTCAATACCTCGCCGGTGGCGACCGGTGAGTCTTGGTAAGCGACGACGGTGATGCCGGCATCCGATGCCAGATGCAGATACCACAGCATATGGCAGGCGGACAGCGAGGAGATCAGCAGGTCTTCCGGATTCATTTTTCCGGGGTCGCCCCCCAGTAGCGGATCGTTCGAGCAGTGTATGGTGTCCTTGCCGGCGACGGAGATATCCCACGTGCGCGCATACGACCGGTATCCTGAGGTACCCGTACCCAGATTTCCCGTCCAGGAGATATGTGACGAATAGCTGTGTTCCATCGATTTTCCGCTCCAGCGCTAAAGGTGTTGGGGGTAAAAATGCTCGGAACATCACTCTATGAAATTAGCGGATATCACTCAAGCGCCGGCGCTGCAGAGAGGAAAAAACGCCAACGAACGGTCAGGGCGCCGAAGGCGTTTTGGCCGGGCGCAGTGCGGGCAAAGGCATACTACCCGCACCTAAACGATAAAATGAATGTGCTTTTTGCCATGATAGCGTGAGATCTCAATTTTGGTTTTCACCCGGAAAACCTCCCACAGCAGCTCCTCGGATAAAATCTCCTGAGGGGTGCCGGTGGCGATGATTTTTCCGTTCTGCATCACAATCAGCGAATCACAGAACATCGCGGCATGGTTGAGATCGTGGATAGCCACAATACTGGTCACCGGCAATTCACTGATCAGATGCATCAATTGTATTTGGTGGTGAATATCCAGGTGGTTGGTCGGCTCATCGAGCAGGATTTCACTCGGCGTCTGCGCCAGCGCGCGGGCGATATGCACCCGCTGACGCTCCCCGCCGGACAGGCTCAGCCAGCCTTGATCGCTTTTTTCCGACATATCCACCCGTTGCAGCGCGGCGGCAACAATCTCGTCATCGCCGCGGCTCCAGTTAGAAAAAGGCGAGTGGTGCGGAATGCGCCCGAGTTTCACCACCTCGCGCACGCGCATATTGGCATCGGTCATGCCGTGTTGTTCAACAAAGGCCACCCGACGCGCCAGCTGCTTTTTGGCAATCCGGGCCAGGGGTTGCCCCTCCAGCGTCACGCAGCCGCTGTGCGGCCGACGCAAGCCGGCCAGAACGCGCAGCAGCGAAGATTTGCCGCAGCCATTGGGGCCGAGCAGCCCGACGGTTTCACCGGGGGCAATATGCAGTGACACGTCATCAACGATGACCTTTTTACCCACCTTCCAGGTAATATTTTCAGCGCAGATACTCATCACTTATTCCTTGAACGGTAGATAATCACGGCAAAGAAAGGCACGCCGACCAAGGCCGTTACCACGCCGACAGGAAGGCTTTGCGGCGCAATCAACAGGCGTGATGCGATATCCGCCAGCACCATCAGGATCGCGCCGGCCAGCGCGCTGGCAATCAGCAACCTACGATGCAGCGGCCCGAACAAGAAGCGCATCACATGCGGCACCACCAGCCCGACAAAGCCGATTGAGCCGGCCATGCTGACGATAGTGGCGGTGATAAGCGCCGTAACGGTAAAGAGAAGCAGACGCACATAGGGAACGGCGATCCCCAGCGATGCGGCGGCATCGTCGCCGAAGGTGAAGGCATCCAGCGCCCGGGAATAGTAAAGGCAAACGGCCAGGCCAATCAGCACCACCACCAGCACCAGTTGGAACTCAGGCCATCTCACCCCGCTGAAGCTGCCCAGCAGCCAGAACATCACGTCGCGCGCCTGCTGCGCATTGGCGGAGGTGCTGATGGTATAGGCCGTAATGGCGTTAAACAGCTGCGAGGCGGCCACGCCCGCCAGAATGGTGCGCTCATTTCCGCCGCGTGCGCCGTTGGTCAGAAAGGCGACAAAGGCAAAGGCGGCAAACGCCCCGGCAAAGGCGCCCGCAGACAAGGACACCGCGCCGGAGCCGATGCCCAGCACCACCACGGAAACCGCACCGGTTGATGCCCCGGCAGAAACCCCCAGCACATAAGGCTCCGCCAGCGCATTCTTCAGCAGGCTTTGCAGCACCGCGCCGCAGATGGCCAAACCGGCGCCGCAGCACGCCGCCACCAGCGCCCGGCTCAGGCGAAAGTCCCAAATCACGCTGGCATAGATGCGGTTGAGGGGCGCGTCTGTTAAGCCGATTTTATTGCCGATGGCGTAAAAGACGTTTGGCAGCGGAATCGAAAGCTCCCCCACGCTGACGCTGACGGCGACGGTCAGAAACAACAGCACCGTTGCCAGCAAACATCCGCCGCTCAGCAGCAGGCTCTGCCGGGCCTGAAGCACTGCCGTGGTCATTCACTCAGCCCCAGTTTTCTCAGTTGCTCGCCAACCTGCTCCGCGCCGTAGAGGGTGCGGATGGTCGGGTTCATCGCCTGGCCGTCCATCACGACAATATGGCCTTTTTTCACCGCGTCGAGCTGGCTGACGACCGGATCGCTTTTCAGGAATTTGATTTTCTCCGCCGCGTTATCCAGCGCCCAGCGGTTGCGGTCCAGGCTGGAAACCACGATCACATCCGGGTTTGCGGCGATGATGCTTTCCCAGCTTACCGTCGGCCATTCGGTCTCGGAGGTGATGGCGTTGTGGCCGCCCAGAACGTTGGCGATAAAGCCGGAGGCGCTGTTTTTGCCGCCCACATAGGCGTCAGCGGAAGGGGATGAACTGGAGAACCAGAACACAAACGACAGATCTTTTTTGTTCTTGCCAAACTCGGCGCGCAGGTCGGCTTCACGCCGTTTAAAATCGGCAACCAGCGCTTCACCGCGCGGCTGCACGTTAAAGATAGCGGCGAAATCTTTAATCTCTTGATAGAGATAGGTCATATCCCACAGTTTCTGGCGGCTGCCGTACATGTCCCCTGCGGCTTTTTTGGTGGCGCACATGCCCGGCGATAAATAGCTGTTTACGCCAACGGTGGCCAGATCTTCACGTTTCGCGACCTTGCTTTCCGGCCCCAGTAACAGCGGTAGCTGTGCAGGAACAAAATCAGGGTTTTGCGCCAGGATAGATTCCAGCGTAGGGATTTCTACCGTCAGCGTTTTGATTTTTGCATTCTGCTCAGCCAGCTGCGGCAAAACTTTGGTCGGCCAAAACGCACTGGCGGCAATGTGTTTTTGCAGGCCCAGCAGCAGCAAAATCTCGACGGTGTTCTGACCCAGGGCGACGACGCGCTCAGGCGCCTGGGTAAAGGTCTCTTGATACCCGCAGTTGTCAATGGTCAGTGGATAGGTGGTTGCCAAAGCAGAACTTACCGATGCGAACATCACGCCTAACGCGCAGATGATTTTTTTCATTAAACACTATCCTTCGTTAAAGCGATTGCCGATGACCATGGGATATTTTAATGCAAATGAAACTCATTATTGGGGCGGAGTTTTATACAATGCCGGGTATTCAGTGTCAACGCGAGACTATCACCGTGCGTGATTAACCAAGGAGACGACGTTTTCAGACCGGCCTGCATGGAAAAGTGCGCGTTCTGACCAGCGGGAAGTCTGAACCGCCCATCGGCCACGCGCTCACCACCAGCCAGCAAGACGCTTCACCGCCCTAAATGCAACGCCTGCGCCAGCTGTTGCAGCTCCGCCTTCAGCCAGCGGGTCGCCCCCCGCTGAGCGCTGCGCTTATGTGAGTAAATCTTCACCTCAAACCTGGGTATCGCGAACGGTAAGGCAAAAATCTTGATATCCGCTGCCGCAACCAGCTTTTCGGCGGCAAAACGGGGGATCGCCATCAGCAGGTCGCTTTCCGCCACAATAAACGGCGCGCTGAGCATCGACGGCGTTTTGAGCGCGATCTGCCGCGTATGGCCCAGCTGCTCAAGCCGTAAATCCAGCACTCCCTGCTTCTCATTCCACGGCGTGACAACCAGATGGCGGGCAGCGAGGTAATCCTCCAGCGTCAGCCGCGTCCGGCCTGCGTTGCTGATGACGACATACTCATCGTCAAACCAGCCGATCTCGTCCAGCTCCGGATGCCGGCTATCATCCGTGGTGCTAAAGCCAAGCGCCAGATCCACTTCGCCCGCCAACAGCTCCGTCAGCGCCGGGCTGTGGGGTAAATAGCGCAACTCCAGGCGCAGGCCGGGCGCCGCGTGCTGCAGCTTGTGCATCAGGGCGGGAAAAATGCAAAACGCGGTAAAGTCCGTAATCGCAATCTGCAAACGCTCGCTGCTGGTGGCGGCCGTAAACTCCGGCTGCGGGGCCAGCTGCTGGTTGAGGAACTGCAGCGCCGAGGCAATCGAGGGCGCGAGCTGGGCGGCATACACGCTGGGGCACATGCGGTGGCCCTCGCGGAAAAACAGCGGGTCATTGAGGGCCGTGCGCAGCCGCGACAGCGCATGGCTCAGCGCCGAGGTGCTCATCGCCAGCTCATCCGCCGCCAGGCGAACGGAGCGGTGGCGATAAATGGCGTCAAAAACCGGCAGCAGGTTTAAATCAAGGCGCCGCAGCGCCGGATGCATAATATTCATCATTGGGTGATTTCATTGCACTTAATTCTTCGGACGATACCCCTTATGCTGAACGCCATCAATCTCAACATCACGCAGAAATAACAGGGAAAACCCATGAGCATCACCATTCGTCAGGCCCGCCCGGAAGATGCGGCGGCAATTTACGCGATGATCTATGAGCTGGCGGTATATGAAAAAGCGCCGGAGGAAGTGGTTACCACGCCGGATGAGATCCGGGAAACGCTCTTTGGCGCAGGCAGTAACACCGAAGCGTTGATCGGCGAAATAGCAGGCAACATCGTCGGCTACGCCGTGTTCTTCACCAGCTATTCCACATGGCTCGGACGCAACGGTATTTATATGGAAGATTTGTACGTTTCCCCGGCCTATCGCGGCCAGGGCGCGGGCCGGGCGTTGCTGAAACATATCGCGCAATGCGCCGTGCAACGCCGGTGCGGCCGCCTGGAATGGAGCGTGCTGGACTGGAACCAGCCCGCCATTGATTTTTACCAGAGCATCGGCGCACTGCCGCAGTCCGAATGGGTGCGCTACCGCCTGGATGGTGACGCGCTGCTGAAATTTGCCGAATAGCCGCGCGATAAGCAGATCCCGCCGGAGCGGGATCTTCCTGTCCTGCCTTTATCCCGTCAGGTTCACCGTGAGCCAGATAAAACATTACCGATCGCAAACGCCGGCTAATAGCGTAATTCGAGGCCTGAGCGTGGCCGCAGTAAAGCGGCCTGCCCCCCTTCCCTTTGACCTTCGCCTATTGTGCGCATAGCCTCAATCATGCAATTTTAATGACTGATAAAATATGACGCTTCCTGCCGCCATTTAACCACTATGCCATCGAATTAAGGACATGTTATGCCTGGTATTACCCTGACGCTGTCTGGCTTAAAAAATCAAAAGTTAACCAACGAATGCGTACGTCTGGCGACCCAGATTACCTGCGATGTTTTAAAGAAAAATAGCTTCGAAACCATGGTGATAGTCAGACATGTCGATGACGACGACTGGTTTATTGATGGCCGGAGCCTGGCGGAATGGGGTAAAAACTCGTTCAGGCTTGAAGTTACGGTCGTGGATGAAACCTGTAGCAAAGACCAGAAAGCGGCATACCAAAAAGCAATTTACGACGCGATGGAACAGGCCATTGGTAATCTACACCCGCAGTCGAACGTTCATATTATCGACTGTAAAGCGGCGTCCTATGGCTATACCGGCATCACGCAAGAGTATCGCTATCAGCATAAGGACGAGTTTTACAACTAATAACGGGTTATTCTGGCTGCAGGGCCATCCTGGCCCCAGTTAATAGCGTAAACGTTGCACGTCGCCGCGTTACCCCGGCCCTTCGCTGCCCGCCGCCAGCAATTCCGCCACCTTTGGTTAGTGATACAAAATTCAGGTCGGACATACAGAAAAATACTGCGCTATCTCCAGCGGTTAAGGTATAAAAAGCCAATAATCTCGCTTTATAAGATGACGTAGCTGACCCCGGAGCAAATTTGAATGAAAGGCGCATGTTTGTGCGGAACAATCGCATTTGAAGTATCGGCAGAACCCTCAAAGTTTTACCGTTGCCACTGTTCACTTTGCAGAAAGCAAAGCGGAGTGGGCCACAATCTGGCGACCATCGTAAATGCCCGCGATTTTCTCTGGCTTAAAGGAGAAAACAATATCGCCTCATGGTCCAGACCAACGGGCTATCGCACGGATTTCTGCTCCACATGCGGCTCTACCGTACCCAATGTGCTGCGTGGTCTGCCATATGTCTGGATCCCGGTTGGTTTACTGGATAAACGTTGTGATATGCAGTGCGTTGGGGATTACTGCACGGATGATGCCATGCCCTGGGACACCACCCGTTCCGACATAGACCATGCCGGGCCTGTCGATTCACTGCAGTCACTTTTAAAGCTGTTGGACATACCGGCTTAGGCCATCTTCAGGCCAGCCCGCCGAAACGGCTGGCCCCGTCATCAATCCGGGCCGTTAGCCCAACCCTTCCCCCGGCCTCACCCCGGCCCTTCGCTGCCCGCCGCCAGCAGCGGCACCAGCACATCGCTGATGGGCGTAGCTATCCCCTGCCGGCGGCCGTAGCGCTGAATCACGCCGTTGCGGATATCCCACTCCAGCGGGCGGTTGGCCTGCCGGTCGGCGAGTATCGAGGTGCCCAAATCCGCCGGGGCGCGGTGAAAGCGTTCGACAATCTCCTGCGGAACGTTATCACTCAGCTGCGCGCCGTTGGCGCGCGCTACGCGCAGGCACTCGCGCAGATAGGCCAGCGCCAGTTCCGTGATATCCTCGCGCGTAAACATCCCGGCGCGGCGATTAGCCAGCACCATCAGGCCCGCCACCGCGTTCTGCAGCAGCTTGCGCCAGGCGACGGAGGCAAAGTCGGCCGACAGCTCAACCGCGCAGCGCGTGCCGCTGAGCGCATCCGCCACCCGTTTTGCCTGCGGCACATCCGGCAGCGTCAGGCGCGGCGTGTCGCGCAGCCATACGGAGGCATCCGGCTCGCGCTGCGCCGGGAACCACACCACCGAAGGCAGCACCCTGGCGCCGTTGACGTAGGGCGCCAGCAGCGCCTCCTGCTCGACGCCGTTCTGCAGCGCGCAGACCACGCTGTTTTCGTCGCACAGCGCGGCCAGCCAGCGGGCGCTGTCGGCAATCTGGGTGGTTTTCACCGCCACAAACAGCAGATCGAACGGGCGTTGGATCGCCGCCGGATTGTTCAGCACCGGACCGGGCACCACGGTTTCCCCATCGTCGTGACGCAAAATCAGCTGCGAATGGGCGGTACGCCCGCACAGGACCGGCGTGCGACCGGCGTCGTGCAGTACCGCGGCAATGGTGGTGCCGATGGCGCCCGGCCCGAGCAGGGCAAGCGTAGGATGGTCAGACATCTGGCGTTCTCCTGTTTTGATTAACCGATCAACAGCGTGCCAACGGCAATAAGGGAGCACGCCAATACTTTTTGCAGCGTTAACGCTTCGCCGAGGAACAGAGCGCCCAGCACGGCGGCAAACAGCACGCTGGTTTCACGCAGCGCTGAAACCGCCCCCATCGGCGCCGACGTCATGGCATAGATGATGATGCCGTAAGCGAGCAGCGAAACCAGGCCGCCGGCCGCCGCATGGAGCATACCGGGCCGCCGGCGCAGTAAACTCCTGCCGTCGCGCAGCGCGATATACAGTAGCGGCATCAGCACGCCCCATAATGCGCTCATCCACACGGTATAGGCGAGCGCGTTGCCGGATACCCGCACGCCCATGCCATCCACCACGCTGTACGCGGCGATAAAAACCCCGGTTGCCAGCGCATAGCGCAGACCCGGCATCGCCGGCTTGCCCCGCCTCACCGCCAGCAGCAAAATCCCCGCACACACCAGCGCAATGCCGCCAAGGGTGCCCGCATCGATGCTCTCCCCGGCGAAGAGCGCCGCCCCACAGGTCACCATCAGCGGCGAAGAGCCGCGCGCAATCGGGTAGGTTTGCCCGAGTTCCCCGTGCTGATAACTGCGCACCAGACACAGGTTATAGCCGACGTGCAGCAGCGCCGACAGCAGCGCGTAGCGCCAGCTGGCGACCGCGGGCGGCGGCAGAAACAGCGCAATGACGATGCAGGTCACGGCGATCGTCAGGCACATGATGGTCATCGACCACAGCCGGTCAGCGCCGCCGCGTAATAAGGTGTTCCATCCGGCATGCAGCAGCGCGGCGAACAGCGTGAGAAAAATAATGTGTCCAGGCATACGGCGATACTAAGCAGCAGCGGCCCGGATGAACAGTGAAGTGTCGTCATCGCAGCATGAGCAAATACTCATAACTTAGCGGTAGCTATGCTGCGCCTGCCGTGATTCCGCCAGCAGCCAGTGACGGAACGCGATAATGTGCGGCTGCGTTTCGATACCTTGCGGGCAGACGAAGTAATAGGCCGCCGGCGAAGGAAAAGGCACGTCAAACAGCCGCACCAGACTGCCGTCGCCGATCTCTTTTTCAACGTGCCCGCTGCGCGCCAGTGCAATCCCCTGCCCCAGCAGCGCGGCTTCAATCGTCATATTGGTATCGGCGAAGCGCACGCTTTCGTGCAGCACATCGGTATTGACGCCGGTCAGCTTAAACCAGACGTCCCACTTCGGCACCAGATCGGCGCCGTCGCGCGTCAGCAGCGGATAGCGCAGCAGTTCAGCCGGTTCCGCCGGGGTGCCAAAGCGCCGCAACAGGGCCGGGCTGGCAACCGGGAACAGCTGTTCGCGGAACATAAACTCGGTGTGCAACGCGGGATAGTTGCCGTGGCCGAATCGGATCGCCACATCGGAATCGGTGCTGGCGAAGTTAATCGCTTCGTCCGTGCTTTCCAGAGTGACCAGGATCTCCGGATGTAAGCGCGCCAGCTCCGGCAGGCGCGGCAGCAGCCACTTCAGCGCGAACGAGTAGGTGGTGTTAACGCGCAGGCGCACCCGGCCTTTTTGCTCACGCAGATCGGCCAGCGTGGTTTCCAGCTTGCCGAAGAACTCGCGCACCAGAGGAGCAAGCGCGGCGCCTGCGGGCGTCAGACGCAGGATCTTGCCGCGCTCGAACAGCTGCAGCCCCCAGATTTCTTCCAGATTCTTCAACTGATGGCTGACCGCGCTTTGCGTAATAAACAGCTCAGCCGCGGCGGAGGTAAAGGTGGTGTGACGGGTGGCGACTTCAAAAGTGCGCAGCGTGGCCGTCGGGGGAAGATCGCGCATCATGCCGTTCCTGTGAATGAGCTAATACTCATAACACCATAGGCCGGACGCCCGGAAAAAGATACGGCGCACAAGAGAAGTAAAACCGGCAGGCAGCGCCTGTGGCAGCCAAGATGCCCTGCCGTCCCGTTTTGCGATATATTGGGGACATTATTTCTTGCTGACAGGTGACACAGGCAATGGCTTTTATCCCCAAAAACTACGCGCGGCTGGAAAGCGGCTACCGTGAAAAAGCACTAAAAATTTATCCCTGGGTGTGCGGACGCTGCTCGCGGGAATTTGTCTATTCAAACCTGCGTGAACTCACGGTTCACCATATCGATCACGACCACACCAATAACCCGGAAGACGGCAGCAACTGGGAGCTGCTGTGCCTGTACTGCCATGACCACGAACATTCGAAGTACACGGAAGCCGACCAGTACGGCACCCGCGTGGTGGCGGGGGAAGACGCGCAGAAAGATGTCGGCACGGCCACCTACAACCCGTTTGCCGAACTCCAGGCGATGATGAACAAGAAGAAATAAGCGCAGGCGTCTCAGCCGGGCCGGGGCGAACGTTACTATTTAACGACTGCCGGATCGCCAGCCGGCTGAGAATCCGCTATTATCCGCAGCCCCCCTTCTTGCTGGCCGCCCGATGTCTACGATTGTCGATACCTTTATTGCCCCGCCGTGTCACGCGCAGATAGACATCCTCTATCAGGACGAACACCTGGCGATCATCAACAAACCTGCCGGGCTGCTCAGCCTCTCCGGCAAAAATCCGCGCAATCTCGATTCGGTGCATCACCGGCTGGTACAGCTGTTCCCCGGCTGCACGCTGGTTCACCGTCTGGATTTCGGCACTTCCGGGCTGATGGTGATTGCCCGCAACAAGGCGATCAATGCCGCCCTCTGCCGGCAATTCAGCCAGCGCACAGTGACCAAGGTGTACGGCGCGCTGCTGTGCGGACATTTGCAGGATAATGAGGGGGTGATAAACGCGGCGATTGCCAAAGACCCGGCGCTGTTTCCGCTGATGTCGATTTGTGCCATCCACGGTAAACCCGCCAAATCCCGCTATCGGGTCATCGAACGTTTTTCACAGCGGTTGGAAGATGGGCGGTCACTGCCGTTGACGCGGGTGCAGCTGACCCCGGAGAGCGGGCGTACTCATCAATTACGCATTCACTGCCAGCTGCTGGGCCACCCGATTCTCGGCTGCGACCTGTACGGCGGCCTGCTGCCGCCGGGCGCCGAACAAACCCCGCGACTGATGCTGCATGCCAGCGAGCTGCGCTTTGTTCATCCCGTCAGCGAAGAAGCGTTCAACATCCGGCATGATTGTCCGTTCTGACGATAGCGACAGCGGCATGAAAAGCCCGTCAGGACTCTTCATACGCCGCAGCGGCAAACCTTGTTTACCACATCAGATCGTCAGGCACTTTAAAGTCGGCATACGGATCGTCTTCGTCCTGCTCTTCCTCACTCAGCGCGCTGTTTAACACAATGCTGTTTGCATCACGCTGGGCAATTTTATCGGCGACGCTGGCGGGGATAATCGCGTATTCGCTCTCACCGCTGCTATCAACGGCCAGACGGGCGATGGCAAGACGGCCGCTGATCAGCTGGGTTTGCGTGGTCTTATCCACATACACTTTCTTAATCAGATTGCCATCGGTGAAGTTAAAGCCGATATCGCCCTTTGCCGGCACGATGCGGTTCATCTCAATCAGCTGCTTCACCTGCGCCTTGTACTCTTTGGCTAACACCGCCTGCTTTTGCTGCTCGCTGAGCTGCTTATCGCGCTCCAGCTGCGCTTTTTTATTCTCTTCCACCGCCTCTCTGGCCTCACGCGCCTGAACCCGTGATTTTTTCGCCGTACGCTGGACTTTGGCCGCCTTTTTGCTGGTCACCAGCCCTGCCTTCAGCAGTTGCTCTTGTAAGGTGAGTTTTGCCATCTTCGTTTCTAAACCCGTTGAGAAATTTGTGGGGATTATAGCGGCATTGGTGGAGGGGGGGCTAGGGTTGAGTGGGGTTGAGAGGAGTGAACTGGATACAATGTCCGCGCCCGACATAAAGCTAAGCGGTTGCTATGAGCGAGGAGCGGACGTAAAAGAATTTCTAAAAATTTAAGGCTTACTAAGGTAACAAGTATCAGAGAATCTCATGAACCTATTGCTGCGTTCTAGCAGCACGAGATTTCTCTCTACTTAATACTAAACTTGCTTTATATTTTTCGTAGTCTTTTGTCACTAAGTTTGTTCGTACTTGATATAATTTTTTAAAATGGCTTTCGAAATCTCGTTCGAATGTCGTAGGACTTACAACCAAATCATGTACAGCGTCAGCTAAATGCTCCGCTAATGAATATTTGAATTGGAGTGACTGCAAGTTTTCTTTATTGATTAATTTAAATTTATCAGGTTCCACAGCATTTCCTTCATTATTGAAGGGATAGATCCATTGCCCATGTGCTAGCTTGTTTCGTATTTCTATCAGGATTCGTAGCTCATTCGACAAAACATCATGTAATGCTGCTCTTCGTGCGGCATGTGCTATCCCAAGACTCCTTTCATCCAGAGGGGCTTTAGTTATTTTATGATGCTTGCGAAAAGCTAAATCAACAGTTTCTTTCCATTGCTCAAGTTGCGATGATTTCTGCTCAATTTGATTACGTTCAGACTCAGTAAAACCGAATTCTTCATGTAGTAACTTTCTAAGGCGAGTCTCAATCCATGCTCCAACCAAGAATGAGTAAAGACGAAGAAGAGACCTTAGCCCCTGCTGAGGATCTTTCGAAGCGATTTCTTTACGAGCAAGTCGACCTGTATGACCCAAAGCCAATTGCAACTCTCGAAGGTTGGCAACGTGATATTTATAAATTTTAGAAGGGAGTCTTGACATATTAAATTACCACCGCCAAAGGCTACTCGTTGAATTACCTTTGGCGGTGAGGATTCGAACCTCACAAATACTCTCCATAGGAGTGTGTTTCCCCTTACACCATCGCCCGCTAAAAACTTACAATATCTCGCTGCATTAATGCAATAGCATAAGTTAAGAAATTCGCATTTCAACCAAAATTAATAGCATATGCAAGTCCCTTTCTGACACAGGCCTGCTGTAGCTGATCTACACTCTGTCGATCAACACGGGATGGCAGGCTGCTCTTGGCACAGGGCTGCTGTTGCAGCCCTGATAACCTTCCTTAGACTTCAATCGATTCAGAGATCTCTAACACATCATCGGCTTCAATGCCCAGATAACGGATTGTGCTTTCCAGTTTCTTATGGCCCAACAGAAGTTGGATCACCCGGAGATTCTTGGTTTTCTTGTATATCAGGTAAGGTTTCGTTCTTCTCATGGAATGTGTGCTGTAAAGCGAAGCTTCGAGGCCAAGCTTTTCTACCCACCCATGAAAGATTCGGCTGTATTGCCTAGTTGATATGTGCCGGTTAGCTCCGATTCGAGACCGAAACAAGAAGTTTTTAGTATGCAAATTGCCAAGTTTTATCAATGCAGCAACAGCTTCTCTTGTCCCTTTGGTTATCTCAAATTGCACAGGGCTACCAGTTTTCTGTTGCAACACCGTTGCTCTGCTTGAAATAGAGCTACCATTTGCAACATCAGCTACTTTGAGTTTGACCAGATCACAGCTTCGTAGCTTACTGTCCAGGGCCATATTGAACTGAGCTAAATCACGCGTTTTGCCTTCCAGTTCAAGCCGGATTCGGATCCCCCAGATATGAGATATCTGAAGTGGTCTTTTTTGGCTGATGATGCGGTCTTTGTTCCACGGTGATGTGTTCATACTCAAATCTCCTGCAATGTGGGAGATTTGAGTATGGTTGTCTCTTATGAGCGAGCAGCAGACATTGACATATCTGTTAAAGTGAATGGTTCCTTTTGCAGGGATACTTACAATGCTATAAGTTATTTTTACACCACATGATTGACAGTTTTTAAGTGGCAGCAAAATTGCCGCCATTTAATATTACCTACTTTATTTATGCATTACATAACTCAGAGCAAATAATTAATAAAAATGAGTACTGAAGTATTCTGACTTTATCTTTAAGATCAACAAGTGAGTTAATGTCCGTAGCGTTCGCAAAATCATTGCCATGGGCTATTTTATGACGTTTTTGATTTAAATCATCTAAAAAAGTCTGCCATAAACTTCGCCCACGATATGATGTTGGACTTGTATTGTAAGCATTTTTTCTTACTCTATAAGGAAAATCACAAACTTTTCGCTTGGTTAAAGCAGAGATAACTTTAAGAGCATTTTTAATTTGTGGGGATGTCATCAAAAAGATCTTATCAAACTTTGAATCGTGTAGGTTTTTAAAAATATCTCCAACCCCAAATCTTGACGCTATATTACCAATGACATCTGGCTTTGGATTTCTGTTTCTATCCGATATAAATGGTTCAGGAGAAATTTTGAAGTCATCTGTTTTCTCTAAATCATCCATTAGGCACAGGATTGCACTTTGATATCCGGAAAACGCTTTTTCATCAAACCCTAAATATTTTTTACAGTAAGTTCTTTTAATCGAGGTTGGTAACTCTTTAAATGTTATGGATGCGTAATCGCTAATAATGTTTTTGACTGCACCTTTAACAAACCCTTCCATATGAGCAACAATCAAAACTGTAATCGAGCGACAAAGAGCATTATATAAATGCTCATTTGACTCCTGAACACGAACCGCTTCATCGACTAAAATATCAACTTCTCTCCACTGAAGATCAACGGTATCAAGATAATCCGCAATGAATGTAGCCATTATGCTGTTTCCTTTGCCTTATTAATCCTTGTATTCAGTTTAACAACATCATTTACACTACCTTCACATGCTGCAAAAAAATCCGGATCTGAAAACATTTCGAGAATTTTTTCGGACGTAACAACTGTTTCTTTTCTCAAGCTTTCAATAAAGAGGTGTGTAATTGAATCATACACCGCAGAATTAAAATCAGACATTTTTTCAAAGCCATCGACTGTTACCCGATACTTAGTGAAAGGATAATCTATATTAGACTCCCTAATAGCTTCAAACGTATCATTAAACAACCTTTCCATTTCCTCTAACTGTTTTATAGGTAGATTGTTAAATGAATTCATCTTACTAGTCAGGAAATTTTTGAACTTCCCTTTGTAATCCCTATAGCTATCAAAGTAGTTTATGGCGAAGAAACGCAGTACAAGCTCTTCATCTTCCATTTTTTTAACGCGGGAACTATCAGGTGTTAATTTACATGCCAATATGAAATGCTCATTTTTTGACAATCTTTTTACGAGGTCTTTAAATGGCCCTCTGCATGTTGCATTGCGCAGTTCTTGTGACTCCAACTTTACCGATCCAGAGTTCAGCCTTTCAAATATGTCATACTTCACTTGCGGGTCAAGCGTAGAGTCAATTCGCAAACATCTGATGCTTCTTTCTTCGAGGCGCCTCATTAAAAATGGAGGTAAATCTCTATGGAATGCCCCATTGAGCTTGTCAAGAACTTCTAAACCTTGCAGTTGATATTTATTCTCAAAGAAATTATAAATTGCAGTAAGACGCTGCTGTCCATCGATGACCGAGAAACGTGATGACTCAGAATCTATTTCCTCGTCAACATCAACATCTTGGGAGATGTAGATAAAAGGTATCGGTATATTAAGTATAAGGCTTTCAATTAGTCTTGATGATGTTTCATCATCCCAACGGTGTTTTCGTTGATACTCAGGATTAAGCGTTATGATGTTTCTTTTTATTTTTTTTACTAAAGTTTCCAGATCATATTCGATAGTTTGCGTTTTGACTGTGCGTTCTTTTGCTACTTGCTGCAGCTCATCGAGGTTATGTTTGAGATTGGTCATATTTTCTCCACGAAACGACATTTAAAACGGCTATTTTTACCACAATACATGATTCACAAAGTATGCCGTTATTTACATGTAATTGCATTAAAAATGAAGCATCTATTGTCTTCCCAAAGAACCGATGGTGACAAGCTTTAGCAATGCAACTGCATTAAAACCACCCAATAAAGCGGGCAGGCGTGGTGGGGGAAGCATTGTGAGCCAGCCGTGATGCTGTACCTGCCCCCCAAAGAATTATTGCAGCATAGGCTAGTAATGACCGCTTCTGGCACAAAACCGGCTCTCGACCCAGCTTCCATACCAACGTGCCCCACATACAAATACCCCCAATCACCCATCCAACCACCTTCCCACCCTAGCAGACTCCATCATCATGGCAATAGTCAGCGCTTCAGGCTCTTGGTATTTTCTTTTCTTATTTCGGGGACAGAGCCAGCCAAGCACGGCGGAGGTTACGCCGATCTCCTGCGGCCAGTAGCGCATAAAGTTAAACCCTGAACTGTCAACGTTGAACAGCTCGAAGTACTCTTCCATGATCTCCAGGCCATCTTCCCAGATCCAGGGATAGTTGCCCGTAGACAGGCTGGTGTCTGGCGTCAGCGGTTTCTTCTGGCTGAAAGGCGTACGCAGATTCCATTTCGCATCGTACCAATCAAACACCTGCTGAGCGATATCGGCGTTGTGCGGCTTGTTGTCCATTCCTTTGTCATCCTTAACCTGTCGCCGCCCGGCTCCAGCGGCAGCAATTACGGCCCCCGCAGGCGGAGGCCCTTCCCTCACGACTGCCGGCTGGAAAGCAGCAGCTTGCACGCCAGCGCGGCGAACACTCCGCTCAGCAGATAGTTCGGCCAGCGCGCGTTGATGCGGCGACCGGCGAAGCGGCTCTTCATGCCGCTGACCAGCATAATCACGCCGCCGTTCACCGCCAGCCCCACCAGATTCAGCACCGTCGCCAGCACCAGCATCTGCACCACCACCGAGCCGGCCTGCGGGTTGATAAACTGCGGGAACAGCGCCAGCACAAACAGCGCCATTTTCGGGTTGAGGATATTGGTCCACAGCCCCTGACGGAAGATGCGCCCGACCGCCACCGGCGCCAGACCGGCGGACGCCTGCAGGCTGCCGCCCGAACGCAGCGTTTTCCACGCCAGATACAGCAGGTAGGCCGCGCCCATCACCCGCACCGCGTCATAGGCCAGCGGCATGACGACAAACAGCTGCGACAGCCCCAGCGCCGCCGCCAGGGCGTGGCAATAGGTGCCAAGCTGGATCCCCGCCAGCGAGGCAAAGCCGGCGCGCCGCCCCTGGCTGATGCTGCGCGAGGCGATAAGCAGCATATCCGGCCCGGGGGTAACGGTCAGCGCCAGGCTGGCGGCGGAAAACAGCGCCAGGGTAGAGAGGTCGATCATGATATTCCCGCTTATGTTAGCCAAGTGAGCAAGCTATTAATCTACCTCAGCGACGGCGTTTTTCCAGTTTCGGCGGGCACAATTTCACACTTTTCAACGGCGGGCTGCGGCCGGCGGCGTTCGCCCAGCAGGTTCATCCCGGCGGCGGCCAGCAGAATCAGCGCCGCGCCGGCCAGCTGCGCCAGCGACAGCTGGTGCGCAAAGGCCCAGCGGTCCACCAGCATGGCGGCGACCGGATAGATAAACGACAGCGAACCGGTCAGGTGGGTCGGCAGTTTCTGGATGGCGCCGTACAGCAGCACGAACATCATCCCGGTGTGCACCACCCCCAGCGCCATCAGCATGCCCCACTGCCCGGCGCTGGCGTCGGCGTGGAAGTCCACCAGCGGCAACAGCATCAGCGCGCCGACGCTGACCTGAATCAACACGATCAGCTGCGGCGGGGTGCCGGTCAGGCGCTTGGCCGCCAGCGCCATCAGCGCATAGAAAAACGCCGCCCCCAGCGCCAGCAAAATGCCCCGCAGATACTGGCTGCCCGCGCCCGCCTGCTGCGGTTGCGCCAGCACCACCAGCGCCATGCCGGCAAAGGCCAGCGCCAGCCACAGCAGCTTGCGCAGCGTCAGTTTTTCCCCCAGAAACAGCGCCCCCAGCACCACCAGCATAAACGGCTGGGTGTTATATACCGCCGTCGCGATGGAGATCGACGCATAGCGGTAGGCGCTGAACAGCAGCAGCCAGTTCAGCACCAGCGCGATACCGCCGGCGACGGCAATCAGCAGCGTCGCCCGCCGTAGCCCGGGCGCACGCAGCTGACCAAGCAGGCCGCATACCAGCAGCAGCGCCAGCGCGCCGATGGCGCAGCGCCAGAACACCACGTTAATCACCGGCTGGCCGGACATCAGCACAAACCAGCCAATCGAACCGGAAATCAGCATCGCCGCCACCATCTCCAGCGAACCGCGTTTTATCTCTGCCTTCATCGTCTGTATCCCCTGCGTCAGTAATTGCATTAGCTTGCAACCTTTTGCCGCCGCGCTCCATAGCCAAAAGCAGGCAGATATGCTTAACTTCCTTTTTATTAAAGGCTGAATACATTACTTACCTAACAAGGTTGCTATGGATATTATCGATCACCAAATTCTGGCGCTGCTGGCAGAGGACGCGCGCATGTCGCTGAAAACGCTGAGCGCCAAAGTGGGGCTGTCTTCGCCGAGCACCTCAGAACGGCTGCGGCGGCTGGAGGAGAGCGGCGTGATTCAGGGCTACACCCTGAACGTCAATCTGCAGGCGCTGGGCTACGGCTTTCAGTCGCTGGTGCGCCTCAAGCCGCTGCCGGGGATGCTGAAGAAGGTGGAGCAGATGGTCGCCGCCATTCCGGAGGTGGTGGAGTGCGACAAGGTGACCGGGGAAGACTGCTTTATCATACGGCTGGCGGCGCGTTCGCTGGAGCAGCTCGACCAGATCCTCGATCGGCTGGCCGAGCAGGCGCAGAGCAACACCTCAATTGTGAAAACCACGCCGGTGAAGCGCCGCCTGCCGCCGCTGGCGCTTTAACGGCGACGACGGCGGGCGAACGGGTTGCCCTTCTTCTTCTCTTTTTTGACCGCGTCGGCGGCCGACTTCAGCGCCGCCAGGTGCGCCTTGTCGGCCTCCGGCACCGCCCGCTGTTCGATCGGGAACACCGGCAGCGCCGCCAGCAGGCGCGAGCCGTAGCTTTTGGTCAGCAGCCGGCGGTCGTAAATCATGATCTCGCCGTAGCACTGGTTGCTGCGGATCAGCCGGCCGACCTGCTGGATCAGGTTAAACGAGGCGCTGGGCAGGCTCTGCACCTCAAACGGATAGCGCTTCAGGGTTTTCAGCCACTCGCCTTCGGTGAGGATCACCGGGCTGTCGATCGGCGGGAAGGCGATCTTGTGGATGTGCACCTGCGTCAGCAGCTCGCCCTTCAGATCCAGCCCTTCGGCGAAGGACTGCAGCCCCACCAGCACGCTGGCCACGCCCTTCTCCACCCGCTTGCGGTGCTCTTCCACCAGCCGGTAGCGCGGCTGGTCGCCCTGCACCAGCAGCATCAGCCGTAAATCGGTGACGTAGCTGAGGAAGGTCTGCATCGCCCGGTTGCTGCTGAACAGGATCAGCATGCCCTTGTGCTGCCCGCCGGCCACCTCGGCGCGGAAGCAGCGCGCCATCTCTTCCAGATGCTGCGCCTCGTTGGCCATCGACGGCTCAAACTGCATGGCGGGGATGACGATTTTGCCCTGCTCGACGTGGTTGAACGGCGAGGAGAGCACCTCGAAGCGGTCGCCGGCCTTTTCGTTCAGGCCGCTCATCTCCTGCAGGCGGGCGAAACTGTTAAGCGAACGCAGGGTCGCCGAGGTCACCACCACGTGCGGCACGTTGCGCCACAGCAGCTTCTCCAGCTGATCGCTGACGCGGATGCCGACGCAGTGCAGATACAGGTGGGTGACGTTATCGCGCACCTCGCGCGTCACCCATTTGGAGATCGGCGCGTTGGAGGATTTATCCATCGCCGCCAGCTTCCACAGCTTGCTCATCGCCTCCAGATAGCCCAGCGTGCGGCTCATCTGCAAAATCGTGCGGTGCAGACGCACGATATCGTGCTTGCCGGTCTGCTCGCTCAGGTCGTTGAGAATAAACTCCGCCAGCCCGCGCAGCCCGTCGGTCAGTTTGAACAGCCGCGCGCAGCTCTCCACCATCTCCGGCGGCAGCGCGCCCATCTCAAAGCGGTGCTCCGCCGCCGCGCCGTCGCCAGGCAAGTAAGCGCTTACCTGATGTTCAAACGCCTGCATCAGCTCGCGCAGCTCCTCGCAGTGGTTTTTCAGCCGCTCGATATTCGCCAGCCCCGGCGGATTCTTCGGCCGGTACTGGGTCATGCACAGTTCCACCTGCCGCACGATCATATCCAGCTGCAGGTTGGCGGACAGCGCAGTGATCTCCCCTTCCATCTCCAGCGCGTCGCGCGCCACCTCCGGCAGGTGGTGGCCCTCGTCCAGCACCAGCAGCAGCTCTTTCGGGTTGGGCAGTACCGATTCGCTCTCCAGCGCCGCCATCACCAGCGCGTGGTTGGCGACCACCACGTCGGCGCTCTCAATCTCCTTGCGCGCCAGATAAAACGGGCACTCGCGGATATAGTGGCAGTTGCGCCCCAGGCAGTTGGCCTTGTCGGTGCTCAGCTTGGCCCACAGCGTATCGTCAACCGACTGCGCATAGTGGTCGCGCAGGCCGTCCCACTCGTGGCGGGCCAGGGATTTTGACAGTTTCTGGCACAGCGCCTGTTCTTCGCCGTTGGAAGGCGCCAGCTCGTCCTCGTCGAGATACAGCATCAGATCGCCCTGCTCGGCCACGTCGGTGCTCATCGCCGCCAGGTTGCGCGGGCACACGTAGCGCCGGC
Source organism: Serratia rubidaea (assembly GCF_016026735.1). Lineage (NCBI taxonomy): Bacteria > Pseudomonadati > Pseudomonadota > Gammaproteobacteria > Enterobacterales > Yersiniaceae > Serratia > Serratia rubidaea. The sequence goes on along the minus strand of NZ_CP065640.1, from coordinate 2,948,075 downwards.
GGCCGAACGCACCGGTAAACTTCAGGTCCGGGATGATTTTCTTCAGCAGCGGCAGATCCTTGCTGTAGATCTGGTCCTGCAGCGCCACGTTGGCGGTGCTGACCACCAGCGGCTTGCCTTCGTCGCGCCCGACGGCGATGCCGGGGATCAAGTACGACAGGGTCTTGCCGACGCCGGTCGGCGCTTCAATCGCCAGGTGGCGCGGGTAGTCGCCCGCCAGCGTTTTGGCGACGTCGGCAATCATCTGCCGTTGCGGCGCGCGGGAAATAAAGTCCGGTATTTGCTGCTGCAGGGCCTTGTACCACTTGCCGATCTGATCTTTAACTGAGGAGGTGAGCGCCATTCAACTCTTATCTAAACGAAATGATGGCGCTATTGTCCCACAGACGAGGCGCGCCGTCAGCCCGGCTGAGCGACGCATCGTCCGCTTTGCGCAGCGCCGCGCATTATTCCAGCGGCGCAACGTGGTCGAAGTGCGCCTGAAACAGCGCATTCAGCAGCGGCAGCTGCTCCACCCGCCCGGCGATGGCGGTCAGCTGCGGGCAGTGCTGCAGAAACCAGCGGCGGCCGGGCCGCCAGTTGCACATCACGGCGATATACAGATCCAGCGCGCTGAAGGTGCGGCCGAGAAACCACGGCCCGGCGTCGCTGGCGGCCGCGGCGCACTGCAGCCACAATTGCTCGCGGTGCGGGGCGATCGCCTCCTCCAGCCGCTCCGGGCGGCGGCTGTTCGGCAGCCAGGTCTCCGGGTGGTCGCCGTAGGTGAAGGTCGGGTAAATCGCGCTGTTGATAAACATCAGCCAGCGCAAAAAACGCGGCAGCGTCGCCGCGCCCGCCTCCGGCGCCAGCTCCGCATGGGGCGCACGCGCATGCAGCAGCAGCACGATCGCCGCGCTCTCGGTCATCACTTCGTTATTGGGCAGAATCAGAGTGGGCACTTCTCCCAGCGGATTGAGCCGCAGTAAGCGCTCACGCTCCGGGCTGTCCGCCGCGTAGTCCACTTCCTCATAGCCCCAGGGAAAGCCGGTCAGCTCCAGCGCGGCGGCGACGATGGTCGAACCGCAGCCGCGGCAGCCGAGCAGGGTATAGGTATCACGCATAACGCCTCCGTAACGGCAGGGTTCGCGGCGCGTCCGCTGCGCCAGGCTGTTGTGGCGCGCGCCGCCAAACGGCCGCGCTACGCTTAACTGTAGACCAGCCGCCCCACACTTTCCCGCTCGGTTTTTCAGCATGCAGCACAGATATCAATGTGCTGTCATAAAGGCATCACACAACCTTGGTAAAAAATCTGCGCTGCCATCATTCCGGCAGCGGTAATAGCCATAAATAGTGGCGATAGCCTTTTCATTCAAAAAAGCAGGGACAACCATGAAACGTCATCTTCTCGCCGTTATGCTTCCGGCGCTTTTTATTGCACCTTCGACTTACGCGGCAGAAATTTATAATAAAGACGGAAATAAACTGGATCTGTACGGCAAGGTAAAAGGATTACACTATTTTTCCGACGCGGCCGACAGTGACGGCGATAAATCGTACGTGCGCTTCGGCTTTAAAGGCTCCACGCAGATTAACGACCAGCTGACCGGCTACGGCCAGTGGGAATACCAGGTTGCCGTCAACCACGCCGAGTCCGAAGGCACCAGAGACAGCAAAACCCGCCTCGGCTTCGCCGGCCTGAAGTTCGGTGATTACGGCTCCGTCGACTACGGCCGCAACTACGGCATTATCTACGACGTCGGCGCCTGGACCGATATGCTGCCGGAGTTCGGCGACGACGCCTATATCAAGACCGACAACTTTATGAACGGCCGCACCAACGGCGTCGCCACCTACCGCAACAACGACTTCTTCGGCCTGGTGGACGGGCTGAACTTCGCCGTGCAGTATCAGGGCAAAAACGAGAATGACGACCGCGCGGCCAGCAAGGCCAACGGCGACGGCTGGGGGCTGTCATCCAGCTATGAAGTGGTGGACGGCCTGAGCTTTGGCGCCGCCTATGCCTCCTCCAACCGCACCAGCGCGCAAAAGCTGGGCGACTACGGCAAGGGCGACAAGGCGGATATCTGGGCGGCCGGCGTGAAATATGACAACAATAACCTCTATCTGGCGGCCACCTATTCAGAAAGCCGCAATATCGTGCCGCTGTCCGGCACCGCGACCATTAACCAGAACAGCACGGCGGTAAAAGGCTTCGCCAATAAGGCGCAGGGCTTTGAACTGGTGGCGCAATATCAATTCGACTTTGGCCTGCGTCCGTCAATTGGCTATGTACAGTCGAAAGGCAAAGATATTGAAAATATCGGCGATGCCGACCTGGTGAAATATATCGACGTCGGCGCCTACTATTACTTTAATAAAAACATGTCCACCTATGTGGATTATAAAATCAACCAGCTCGACAGCGACAATAAACTGGGCCTGTCAGACGACGACGTGGTCGCCGTCGGTCTGGTGTATCAGTTCTAAACGCGCGTAACCACCACTGCGTCTCTTGATGGCTGCGGCCAGTTGATTACCAGCGTTACTTTGCCGGGCCGGCTGCGCCCGGCTTTTTTATTTTCACCGCCGGCTCACAGCAGCCCGCGCAGGGTGATAAACATCAGCAGACTGAGCACCACCACAATCAGCGTATTGCGCAGGAAAAACGCCAGGATCACCGCAAACAGCGCGCCCCACAGGTACGGGTTATCCGCCACGCCGCGCCAGCCGGCATCGCCGTACATCACGATCGGCCCGCTGATAGCGCTGAGCACCGCCGGCACCGAAAATCCCAGCAGCTTATGCAGACGCGGCGACAGCCGCAGCCGCAGGCCCGGCGCCAGAAAACAGTAGCGGTTAAAAAACACCACCAGCCCCATCAGCAGTATGGTCAGCCAAATCATGACGCCTCCCTGCTGCACAGCAGCCCCACCAGCATCGCCGCGACGCTGGCGATAATCAGCGCGCCGGGGATCTGATAGTGGTGCAGCACCACCGACAGCAGCAGCGCGGTCAGCGCACAGGCCAGCACCGGCAGGCTGCGCACCAGCGGCACCACAATGGCGATAAACGTCGCGGCAATGGAAAAATCCAGCCCGTACGCGTCCAGATTGCCAATGCTGCCGGCGGCGGCGATCCCCAGCCAGGTGGTGAGCAGCCAGCAGACATAAAACGTCAGCCCGGCGCCCAGCGCATACCAGCGGTCAAAGCGCGCGGCACTGTGGTCGCCGGTCAGGGCGAACAGCTCGTCGGTGAGTAAAAAGCCCAGCAGCAGCCGCCAGCGCAGCGGCAGCGGCGCAATGCCCGCCCGCAGCCGCAGCGCGTACAGGAAATGCTGCGCGGTGACAAAGAACGTGGACAACAGAATCGCCAGCAGCCCGGCGCCGCCTTTAATCATCCCCATCGCCACCAGTTGCGAAGCGCCGGCAAATACAATCGCCGACATGCCCAGCCCCTGCGACGCCGTCAGGCCGCTCTGCAGCGCCATCGAACCGGCGAGGATCCCCCAGGGCAGCACCGCCAGGCACAGCGGCAAGATCGCCAGCGCCCCCTGCAGCGCGGGCCGCAGGCGCGGCGTCGGAATAGGTAAAGATGAATGGGTCATGGCGCGCTCCGTGATAAAAAGCGCAGCCTAGCGTGGCCGCAACGTCGCGGTATTGTATGTAATTGCCCGCTTAGCGCAGCGAGTTGACGTAGTCGCCGGGGGTGACGCCTATCGACTTGCGGAAATGGCGGTGGAAGTGGCTCTGATCGTGAAAGCCGCAGGCCAATGCGCTTTCCAGCACGCCGTGGCCCTGCTTGAGCAGGCCGCGCGCCTTACGCAGCCGCGCCTGAATCTGATAGGCGTGCGGCGGCAGGCCGGTCACCCGCTGGAACTGCCGCAGCAGGTAATAGGGGCTGAGGGAGACCCGCTCCGCCAGCTCCAGCAGCGAGACGTCCACTTCCGGGTACTCATCCAGCAGCGCCTTCACCAGCGCCACCTGACTTTGCGCCCGGCTCTGCGTCGCCGGCGTCACGCGGGTTTTGCTGTAGCGCATCATCAGCCAGGTCAGCGCGGAGAACAGCATGGTCTCTTTCAGCAGGCGGTTTTCGTTGCTTTGCAGCATGCCGAACGCCAGCCGCAGCTGCCCCGCCAGCCCGACGTCGTGCACCACCGCCTGAGGGAAATAGGGCGCGCCGCCGGCGCAGCTCTTTAAATCGCGCGACAGCCGCGCCAGCAGCTCCGGGTTGGGATACATCGCCTGATAGGCCCAGCCGTTGTCCGCCGCCGAGCTGCCGGTGTGGATCTCGTCGGCGTTCACCAGAATAATGCTGCCGTGTGGCGCCACGTGCTCGCCGCCGGTGCGGTAGAAACGCTGGGCGCCGTCGTCAATCACGCCGATGCAGTAGCCTTCATGGCTGTGGCGGGAAAAGGTCTGACGCAGATAGCTGGCCTGCAGCACTTCCAGCCCGCCGAGCTCGTCGACGTGCATAAAGTGCGTCTGTTCTTGTCGCCCGCGGGCCGTTTGCCTGGTCATCGTCACCTCCGTCATAGCGCTTATTCTAGCATCCGCCGTCCATGCGGTTTTGTACAAAATTGACCGCATCCGCCCGCAAAAAGAGTCATAAATGGCGGTTGGCGGCGGTTTTCAGAGTAATGGCATTGAGTTGACGGTAATATTACGTTAAATTTAGCAAGTGTTGCCTTGGAATAAGCAGGAGTAAAGCGGGAAATATGGCCAGAATCAGTCTGGAAAATGGCGAGTGCACCGCACAGTCTGTCAGCGACCGTCTGCTGAAGTTGCTGAAAGTACGCGGCCCGCAGCAGGCCACCGAGGCCGGCAAAGTGCTGGGCACCACCGGCGAAGCGGCGCGTCAGCAGTTCGTCAAGCTGGCCAAAGAGGGCCTGGTGGAAGCGCGCGCCGAAACCCGCGGCGTCGGCCGCCCGGTGCAGCTATGGCATTTGACAGCCGCCGGCAACGCCCAGTTCCCGGACGCGCACCCTGAACTGACGGTGCAACTGCTGCGCACCGTGCGCGATAAGCTCGGCGAGCAGGCGCTCGGCGTGCTGATTGAAAGCCGCGAGCAGGAAACGCGCATCAACTATAAGCAGGCGATGATCGGCGCCGTCACCCTGCAGGAGCGCGTCGCCCGTCTGGCGAAGGTGCGCTGCCACGAAGGCTATATGGCCGAATGGTGCGCGCTGGAAGACGGCAGCTACCAACTGGTGGAAAACCACTGCCCTATTTGCTCCGCCGCCAGCGTATGTCAAGGCTTTTGCCGTTCAGAACTCAGTATTTTCCGTGAGGTACTGCAGGCGCAGGTGGAGCGTATCGAGCACGTCCTGTCTGGCTCCCGCCGCTGCGCCTACCGTATTTCTGATTTATAACGCACCCCGTGCGGGAAAATTAGGAGACCGAGCAATTGTTCCATCACGTCTACTTATACTACGTTGAGCGCTGCCCCGCCGCCGCGCGCATCAAAGGAGACGTTATGACCAGCCCGCACTTTTCCCCGCTTACCGCCCGCTCCCCCGCTTTAGCTCTGCGGTTTGGCGCGCCATGAAGCTGCATGCCGGATTCTGGCTGATCACCCTGTGCTTTGGCGCCTACTGGGGGCTGGCGGTGTACGGCCGCGACCGGGCGGCGCTGGCCCTGGCGATTGGCGCCGTAGCGGCGCTGGCGCTGACCCCAGCGACGCGGCGCAAATGGGCAGTGCTGGCGGCGCTGGCGGGCATCGCGATGGACGCCGTCTGGTGCTACGGCGGTGTGCTGCAGTTTACCGACCATGCCGGCGTGCCGGTCTGGATGATGGCGCTGTGGCTCGCCTTCGGCTGCTGGTGGTGCTGGCTGCTGCAGCTGATCCGCCTCTCCGCCTGGCCCATCGCCCTGTTCGGCGCGGTCGCCGGGCCGCTCAGCTACCTGCTCAGCTGGAAGTTACAGGCGTTCAGCCCGCAGATCGCCCCGGACCTGATGCTGCTGTCCCTCTCGGTCGGCTGGGCCGTTTACCTGCCCGCCGTCAGCTGGCCGCTGCTGCGCCGTCGCGCCGCGGCCTGAGCCCTCCAAGCGCTGTCCGCACCAACGCTGCGGACTTTTAACATTTCACTAAAGACGCCGCAGGGACTATACTCTTCCGCTGTTTTAAGCAACCTGCGAAAACCGCCCCATGCTGAAAAAAGCCTTCGTCATCATTATCGCCCTGTGCGCCCTGGGTTCCCTCGGCGGCGTCTTCCTCGCCGGCCTGAACATCTACACCCGCTCCACCACGCCGCAGCCGGAAGCCAGCAGCGAAAGCGCCGCACCTTCCGTCATCCCGGCGCCGAGCGCGCAGGAACGCTAAGCGTCAGAGCGCCGTCACGCCGGCCGCTGCCGCCTGCCGTTCCAGTTCGGCAATCACCTGGTAGTCCGCCCGCGGCACCAGGCTGAAATCGCCGATCAGCAGGCTGTCGCTGGCGGGGTCGCTGACCATTTCATTGGCCGCCGCGCGCAGGATCTCCACCTGCCCCTGCGACGTACCGGCGGCGGTGATCAGCGGTAACCCCGGCACCGAAGCGGTGCGGCCGATGATTTTCACCCCGTGCAGCGCCTCCGGCTGCGCCCGGCGCAGCAGTTCCAGACTGACGCTGTCGATAGCGGCGATATCCGCCTCCCCGCGCTGGATCATCTTCAGCGACTGATAGTGCGCGCCGGAAGCCAGCGCCTTGCCGAAAAAGCGGCCGTCCTGCGCCAGCGGCGCAATCAGCGCCCGCAGGCTGTTATAACCGGACTGTGAGTCGGTGCTGTTATACGCCGCCGTGCGGCCGCGAAAATCGGCCAGCCGTTCGCCGGGATCGTCCTCCCGCACCACCAGCCAGCTGCTGTAATTGGGGCCGTTGCAGCCCTCGACCCGATAGTGATAGGTGCCGATCACCTGCACCTGCGGCAAATAGGCCACCAGCGGATAGCCGCAGGTCTGGCTGAGCAGCAGATCCGGCTGCCGCCAGTGCCGCGCCAGATCCTGCGGCCAGCTCAGCGTCTCCGGCGCCTCCAGACCGTAGGCCTGCAGCCTGGCGCGCAGCGCACGCCAGAACGGTTCCACCTGTTGATGCGTCACGCCGTACATCGGTAAAGATACTTGCATCGCCACTCCCCCATCCCGTCTATCCTGATGGCCTGCGCCGCCAACGCCGCGTCAGCCATGACGGATATGCCTTACCCAACGTTCAAACACCCTATCAACAATGATAGCCAGTAACGCCACAACCAGCGCGCCTTGAATCACATAGGCGGTATTAAAACCGCTCAGGCCGATAATGATCGGCGAACCGAGAGTTTTGCTGCCGACCGTCGAGGCGATGGCGGCGGTGCCGATATTGATAATCACCGAGGTGCGGACGCCGGCGAGGATCACCGGCGCGGCCAGCGGCAGTTCGACGCGCCACAGCACCTGCCACGGGCTCATGCCGACGCCGGTTGCCACTTCCCGCGCCGCCGGCGGCACCGCGCCGATGCCGGCTAGCGTGCCCTGCAGGATCGGCAGCAGCCCGTACAGCACCAGCGCAATAATCGCCGGCTGCTCGCTAAAGCCCATCACCGGCACCGCCACCGCCAGCACCGCCACCGGCGGGAAGGTCTGGCCGACCGCCACCAGCGTCTCCACCAGCGAACGAAACTCCTGCCCGGCCGGCCGGGTGACCGCCACCCCCGCCGACACGCCGATCAGCACCGCAATCAGGCTGGAGACGCCCACCAGCGTCAGGTGAGCCAGCAGCAGCGAGATAAAACTGTCCTGCTGATACACCGGCCGCTGCAGGTCGGGGAACCAGTAGGCGAACAGGCCGTGCAGCTGGTTCATGCCGAACACCAGCGCCAGCAGCAGCGCCGTCGCCCACGGCAGCGGGTCGCGCAGCCAGCGCCACAGACCCCCGCTCATGACAGCGCCTGCTGCGGAGCGATCAGATCGTGAAAATGCAGCACGCCGCGCGCCGCCCCCTGCTCATCCACCACCGGCAGCCGGTCGCTGCCGCGGGCGACAAACACCGACAGCGCCTCGCGCAGGCTCATCGCGGTGCTGATCGGCTCGCCGTCGGCCTGGCCGGGACGCACCCGCTCGCCGACGTACCCCAGCGCCAGCAGCTTGATGCCGCGATCGCTGCGGCCGAAGAAGTCGCGCACAAAGTCGTTGGCCGGGCGGGTCAGCATCTCCAGCGGCGTACCCTGCTGCACCACGCGGCCGGCGTCCATCAGCACCACCCGGTCCGCCAGCGCCAGCGCCTCGTCGATATCGTGCGTCACCAGCACGATGGTGCGGCCGGACAGCTGATGAATACGCGCCACCTCCGCCTGCAGCGCCGCGCGGGTCACCGGGTCAAGCGCGCCGAACGGCTCATCCATCAGCAATACTTCCGGGTCGGCCGCCAGCGCCCGGGCGACGCCGACCCGCTGCTGCTGCCCGCCGGACAGCTGGTGCGGATAGCGGTGGCGGAACAGCGCCGGATCCAGATGCAGCAGCTCCATCAGCTCCGTCACCCGGTCGCGGATGCGCGCGCGCGGCCATTTCAGCAGCTGCGGCACGGTGGCGATATTCTCCTCCACCGTCCAGTGGGGAAACAGCCCGATAGACTGGATGGCGTAGCCCATGCGCCGCCGCAGATCCTGCGGTTTGAACTTGTGGATCTCTTCACCGGCGAAGTAGATCTTGCCCTTATCGTGCTCAATCAGGCGGTTGATCATCTTCAGCGTGGTGGATTTCCCGGAGCCGGAGGTGCCGATCAGTACGGTAAATTCGCCGGCGGCGATATTCAGCGACAAATCATCCACCGCGGCTTTGCCCTGAAACAGCTTGCTTACCTGGTCAAAGTTAATCATCGGCGGGTTGCTTCCAAGATTGAAATTATCAGTTTAAACAGCGAGTCGACCACGACCGCCATCACGATCACCGGGATCACCCCGAGCAGCACCAGATCCAGCGCGCTGCTCAGCAGCCCCTGAAACACAATGGCGCCGAAGCCGCCGGCGCCAATCAGCGCGGCCACCACCGCCATGCCCACGGTCTGCACCGCCAGAATGCGCACCCCGGTCAGCAGCAGCGGCAACGCCAGCGGCAGCTGCACGCGCGCAAAGATCTGGCCGCGCGTCATACCCATGCCGCGGGCGGACTCGATCACGCTGGCCGGTACGCTCTGCAGCCCGGCGGTCACGCTGCGCACCAGCGGCAGCAGCGCGTACATCACCAGCGCGACGATCGCCGGCGCCAGCCCGATGCCGTTGACGCCGTGGCGCGCCAGCCACGGGATCGCCGCCGCCAGCCCGGCCAGCGGTGCGATCAGCAGGCCGAACAGCGCGATCGACGGCACGGTCTGGATAATATTGAGCGTGGAGAACACCGGCGTCTGCCAACGCTGCGAGCGGAAACAGAGCACGCCGAGCGGTACGCCGATCGCCAGCGTCGGCAGCACCGTCAGCAGCAGAATGGTCAGGTGCTGCCACAGCGCGGCGTCAAACACCTCGCGCCGGTTGTGGTACTCCTTCAGCAGCGAGAGCGCATCCAGCTGCTGGCTGAACAGCAGCCACAGTGCCGGCGCCAGCGTCAGCAGGTTGCCGCAGATGCGCCACAGCGGCGAGGCGGTGATGCGCTCCATGGCATTGGCCGCCATCAGCAGGCACAGCGCCAGCATCAGCCAGCAGCCGCCGCTCCAGGAGGTGCGCGCCAGCGCCGAACCGCTCTGCGCCAGCTGCCGTGCGGCATCGCCGCTCAGCCACAGACTCAGCGTCAGCAGCGCCGAGGCGGCCAGCACCGTCAGCAACGCGTACCCGCGCCGCGGCGGCAGCAGACTGAGCAACGCCAGTGCCGCCAGCGGCGCCAGCAGCCACAGCGCGCGGCCGTGCAGCAGAGAGAGCAGGGAAATACTTTGCCCGGACAGCAGGCGGTTGGGCGCATAGCTGAGGAACGGCAGGCCAAACGCCGCGAGAAGCAATAGCAGAAACAGCGTCAACAGCACGCGGTTTTTTAGAACGGTAGTCAAAGAAACGCTCCGGCATCCTGGTGTATCAGCGTCGCCGGGGAGCAGGGAGCGCCTCCCCGGCGCGTTCGGTCATGGCGTCATCAGCCTTTGACAAAGCCTTTCGCTTTCAGGTAGTTCGCCGCCACCTGCTTGGCGTCCTGCCCTTCCACCGCAATCTGCGCGTTCAGCTGCTGCAGCGTCGGGCCGTCCAGCGAGGCGAACACCGGTTTCAACAGCGCGGCGATGGCGGCGTGCTGCACCAGCGCGCTTTCGCGGATCACCGGCGCCGGCGCATAGATCGGCTGCACGCCCTGCGGATCCGCCAGCGTCTGCAGGCCCAGCGCCGCCACCGGGCCGTCGGTGCCGTAGGCCATGGCGGCATTCACGCCGGAGGTCTGCTCCGCCGCCGCCTTGATGGTGACCGCGGTATCACCGCCGGCCAGCGACAGCAGCTGATCCTGCTTCAGGGTAAAGCCGTAGGCTTTCTGGAACGCCGGCAGCGCGTCCGGCCGCTCGATAAACTCCGCCGAGGCCGCCAGCTTGAACGTGCCGCCGCCGTTAATCCATTTGCCCAGATCCGCCAGCGTTTTCAGCTGGTTGGCCGCCGCCACGTCCTGACGCACCGCGATGGTCCAGGTATTGTTGGCCGGCGCCGGGTCCAGCCACACCAGTTTGTTTTTGTCGTAGTCGAGCTGTTTCACTTTGGCGAAACCGGCCTGCGCATTCTTCCACGCCGGGTCTTTTTCATCCGCGAAGAAGAAGGCGCCATTGCCGGTATATTCCGGGTAGATATCAATTTCGCCGGCGGTAATCGCGCCGCGCAGCACCTTGGTGGTGCCCAGCTGCAGTTTGTTGACGGTTTTGATACCGTTGGCTTCCAGCACCTGCACGATAATATTGCCCAGCAGCGAGCCTTCGGTGTCGATTTTAGAGCCGACGCGAACCGACTCCGCCGCCTGCGCGCCGCCGGCGGTCAGTGTCAGAATGCTCAGCGCCAACGCCAGAAAGCGTCCGCGCGGGGAGATAAATGCCATGGTGTCGTCCTCTTGGTTTTATAAATACCGCTCTACCCGTCATACTTCAAGCCGCAGGTGCGTTGGCTGCGCTCAGTCACCCGAATCACTTACCAGAGTAAGCTCATCGGGATTCCTTCCCTTGCCGCCTTCCTGCAACTCGAATTATTTAGGCTATAAAACGCGCTTCCAGCGCGTGATAAAGATTGCCGCCGTAGCGTCGGCGGCGTTCTGGTTCCCCTTACCGCCGTCGCCCGCCAGAAACGGATGTACGCCGACGTCGACCGGCGTGACGGCATGTCGTTTAAACCAACTGCCGTACCCCGGCACCACAAACCCCTGGCTGCGTTGCCGGTAGGCGTCGCGTTCGGCCAGATAGACCTTGCGCAGGCCGTACCACGGCAGCCCGGGTAAATCGTGATGTACTAAATGATAGTTCAGATTGAGAAAAAGCAGCCGCCAGGGCCAGGCAGCCTCGTTCAGCACCGAGCGCGCCGCCGCCTCATGCTCGGCGCGATGCTCGTAAAAGGAACGGATCTTGCCGATCGCCAGCGCTGGATAGCTGACCAGCAGCAGATAAAACCACGGCGCAATCCCCTGCCGCTGCAGCCACAACAGCAGCCACGCCAGCAGCGCGCCGTGCAGCAGCCACATCGCCAGCGCGCGCCGGTCGCCCGCCGCTATGCGCCGCAGCGCACCGGCCGCCAGCAGGGCGATATCCCACAGCGGCGACAGCAGCATCCGCCCCGGCAGGCAGTTGCGCAGCGCCGTCAGCCGCGGCAGCAGCCGGGGAAAACGCCGCCACTGCGCCCGGGTGAAATAGTAGCTTTCCGGGTCGCGCTGGGGATCGGTGAGGTGCGGGTTACGGTGATGGCGCAGGTGGCTGTCGCGGTACAGGCCATAGGGGTACCACACCGCCAGCGGCAGCAGGCCGAACAGCTGGTTCAGCCGCGGCCAGCGCGTGGGGTGGCCGTGAATCAGCTCATGCTGCAGCGACAGATAGCCGGTGGTGAACAGGATCAGCAGCGGCGTCGCCAGCCACGGCCCCAGCACGCGCCAGCCCGCCGCCGTCAGGAACCAGCCGCCGTACACCAGCGCGATCACGCCCCAGGTGGGCAACTCCAGCCGCCACCACCACTGTCGGCGCAGCCGCCGGATCCAGCGGCGCTGACGGGCGTGCAGATAGTGACTGTGACCGGCGGATTTGGACATGCTGACGACTCGCAGTGAAAAATTTCACCCAGTATCGGCGAGGCGAATCGGCGCACCAAATAACGAAAATGGCAAAGCTCAGCGAAAAACCGGCGTAGCGGCAAGGGCTATACTTACCGCTGCACGCCAACGCCAGCGGAGGCTTGATGACCGGAAAACGCTGCGCCGCCGTAACCACCTCACCGGGCGGCGACTTACGCTTTGCGCCCCTGCGCCTGCGGCCGCCGCGGGTGGACGAGGTCGTAGTGCGTCTGGCCGGCTGCGGCATCTGCCATACCGATCTCAGCTGCCGCAGCGGCGTCGCCGCCGGCGCGATCCTCGGCCACGAGGGCGCCGGCATCGTCGAACGCGTCGGCAGCGCGGTGCGCGCGGTGCAGCCCGGCGATGCGGTGGTGCTCTCCTTCCAGTCCTGCGGCCGCTGCGCCGCCTGCCTCCGCCGCCATCCGGCCGGCTGCGAGCACTTCTGGCAGCTTAACTTCGACTTTCAGCGGCTGGATGGCAGCAGCGGCTATCTGCCGCCGCTGCGCGGCCACTTCTTCGGCCAGTCGGCGTTCGCCACCCACGCGCTGGCCAGCGAGCGCAATCTGGTGCGGGTGGCCGACGACCTGCCGCTGGCTACCCTGGCGCCGCTCGGCTGCGGGCTGCAAACCGGCGCCGGAACGGTGCTCAACGCGCTGAACCTGCAGGCCGGCGAGCGGCTGCTGGTGCTCGGCGTCGGCGCCGTCGGCCTGGCGGCGGTGATGGCGGCCAAACTACGCAACGCCGACGCCATCGTGGCGCTGGATCGTCTGGAAACGCGTCTGCGCTGCGCCGGTGAACTGGGGGCCACGCAGACGCTGAGCGATGCGCGGCAGATTGCGCAGCTGCCCGTGCTAGATGCGGTGATCGACACCACCGGTGAACACGGTCTGATTCAGGCGGCATGGCGGCGGCTGCGGCGCGGCGGTACGCTGGCGCTGCTGACCGGCGGCGGCGTGGTGAAATTTTCTCACGATCGGCGCATTCTCAGCGTGATTCAGGGTGATGCCGTCCCGCAACAGTTTATTCCCTACCTGATCGAACAGTGGCGCAACGGCCGCTTTCCCTTTGAGCGCCTGCTGCGTTTTTACCCGTTTGCGGCCATCAATCAGGCGCTGGCCGCCGCCCAGCGCGGTGAGGCGATCAAGGCGGTGATCCGCTTTGATTAATCCCTGCGGAAACAACGGTTAAATATTATTTAACATGATGATTTTTCAACAACTTCCGGTTGTATGCTTATAACCAGAAAGCATTGGTTTTTCCCGCGCGCGCGCCGCTAAGCTCGACGCTTTGCCTATCAGAAAATTATTATTATGACGACAGACATCGCGGCCCCCTCTGCCGCACCTTCTTATGCAGGGAACGCCGACGCGGCCAGCGTCACCATCCGCAGCGCCGCCGACGTCTCACGGCTGGTCAACAGCGGCGCGGCCAGGCGCAGCGATGCGCGCATCGTGGTCGCCATCGCGCTCGGCGGCGTATTTCTCGACGCGTACGATCTGGGCGCGCTGGCGTTCGGCATCAAGGATGTGGCGCGCGAGTTCAACCTTTCCCCCACCGGCACCGGGCTGGTGGCCTCGGCCATTACCTTCGGCGCGATTATCGGCGCCTTTATCGGCGGCTACCTGACCGACAAAATCGGCCGCTACCGGGTGTTTATGGCCGATATGTTTTTCTTTGTGGTGGCGGCGCTGGCCTGCGCCTTCGCGCCGAATGAGTGGGTGCTCGGCGGCGCGCGCTTTGTGATGGGGCTGGGAGTCGGCATCGATCTGCCGGTCGCCATGGCGTTTCTGGCCGAGTTCTCCCGCCTGTCCGGCCGCGGCAACAAGGCGGCGCGCATCGCCATGTGGTGCCCGACCTGGTATGCGGCGATCAGTATCTCCTACCTGCTGGTGCTGTTGCTGTATGCGGTGCTGCCGGAGGGGCATACCGACTGGCTGTGGCGGCTGATCCTCGGCTTCGGCGCGGTGCCCGCCCTGCTGATTATCGCCGTCCGCAGCCGCTATATGAGCGAATCGCCGGTGTGGGCCGCCAATCAGGGCGATCTGCAGGGCGCCGCCGCCATCCTGCGCCGCTCCTACAATATCCACGCGCGGGTGGCCGCAGACGCCGAACAAACGCCGGCCGCACCGGCCAGACGCGCCGCCTGGCGCAACTACGGTGAGCTGCTCAAAGGAGTGTATCTGCGGCGCACCGTGCTGGCGACCACCATCGCCATCGCCTCTTCCTTTGCCTATAACGCCGTCGCCTTCGGCCTGCCGGTGATCCTCTCCACCTTTTTGGCGCAGTCGATGCTCAGCACCATTCTGGTGTCGCTGGCGCTGAACCTGCTGTTCGCCTTCGTCGGCGGCCTGCTGGCGGTGCGGCTGGTGCCGCGCTTCGGCGCCTGGAAAATGACGCTGCTCGGCTACGCCTGCCAGCTGGCGGCGCTGCTCGGGCTGGCGCTGGTCGGCCTGCCGAACGGCGGCGGCGAGGCGGCCTTCTCCATCGGCATGCTGGCGCTGTTCCTGCTCGGCCAGGGCTTTGGCCCCGGTTCGCACAGCATGACCTTCGCCTCGCTGAGCTACCCCACCTCGCTGCGCGGCGTCGGCGTCGGTTTTAACCAGACGCTGATGCGCGCCAGCTCCACGCTGTCGCTGTTCCTGTTCCCGGTGCTCTCCGCCGCGCTGGGCACCGGCGTGTTCTGGGTGATCGCCCTGGCGCCGCTGGTCGGGCTGGCCGCCCTGCTGCTCATCCGCTGGGAGCCGGCCGGCTATGACGTCGACGCCGAGGATTTCCGCCCGGCGTAATCCGCCGCTGACGCTGCGCCGGCCTGTTCCGCCGGCGCGCTCTCCGCACCAAGCCGCGCCTGCAGCTGCTCGCGCCACCACTGCGCCGCCAGTCCGCTGGCGTTTTCCCGCCAGCCGACGTAGGTGTCGCTGCTCAGGCTCACGCCCTCAACGCTTTTCGCCACCAGCTCGCCGCTGTCCAGATAGGGCTGCGCCAGCGACAGCGGCAGGTAGCCGCAGCCCAGCCCCGCCAGCTGCGCCTTCAGTTTGGCGTCGAAACTGAACACCGTCAGCGTGTCCTGTTCATCCAGCAGGTGCAGGCTCTGCGGCGCATTGACCCGCGAGGTATCGCGCACCGCTACCGCACGCTGCTGGCGAACCCGTTCCCTGGTCAACGGCTCCGCGACCGCCGACAGCGGATGCTGCGGCGCCACGGCGAAGACATAGTGCAGCTTGCCCAGTTTGCGGTAGGCAAAGCCGGTGCGCGAGGGCGGCTCGCTGATGGCGCCGATAACGATATCGGCGCAGCCGTGCAGCAGAGACTCCCAGCAGCCGGCCAGCACCTCGTGGCTGAAACGCAAACGAGTATGGGGATGCTGGCGGTAGAAGTCGTCAATCAGCGGCAGCAGGCGCTCAAACGGAAACGCAGCGTCAACGCCGAGGGTCAGTTCGCTCTCCCAGCCGCTCTCCACATAGCGCGCCTGCTGCTCCAGATCCTGCGCGGCGCGCAGCAGCACCCGCCCTTTCTCCAGCATCAGTTTGCCGGTGTCGGTAAAGCGCGCGCGATGGCCGGAGCGGTCCAGCAGCGTCACGCCGAGATCGCTCTCCAGCTTTTGCACCGTATAGCTCAGCGCCGACGGCGTTTTAAACAGCCGCGCCGCCGCTGCGGCAAAGGTGCCGTAGCGTTCCAGCGCATCAAGAATTAACAGCGCTTCCAGATTCAGTCGCACACCCCATCTCCCGCGTATAAAAAAACTTAACAAGACGACAAAAATTCTGCGCTATCTTTGCGCAGCGCCTCTTTCTACCATGCCTCTCAGACAGCAATAGCAAAAGCTTTTTCAATCGTAATTCACTCTGGGATGGTAAATTATGTCTAAGTTTCAATTGCTTGATCCAACCAACTCCGCACTGATTTTTATCGACCACCAGCCGCAGATGGCGTTCGGCGTCGCCAATATCGACCGGCAGCAGCTGAAAAATAACGTGGTGGCGCTGGCCAAGGCCGGCAAGATTTTCAACGTGCCGACCCTGTTTACCTCGGTGGAAACCGAAAGCTTCAGCGGCTATATCTGGCCGGAACTGCTGGCGGTGCATCCGGACAGCCAGCCGATTGAACGCACCTCAATGAACTCCTGGGAAGACGCCGCCTTTGTGCGCGCGGTGGAGGCCACCGGCCGCAAAAAACTGGTGATCTCGGCGCTGTGGACCGAAGTCTGCCTGACCTTCCCGGCGCTGATGGCGCTGGAGGCCGGCTATGAGGTGTACGTGGTCACCGACACCTCCGGCGGCACCTCGGCGGACGCCCATGAACGCGCCATCGATCGTATGGTGCAGGCCGGCGCGGTGCCGGTGACCTGGCAGCAGGTGCTGCTGGAGTACCAGCGCGACTGGGCGCGCAAGGAGAGCTACGACGCCGTGATGGATCTGGTGCGCGAACACAGCGGCGCTTACGGCATGGGCGTCGACTACGCTTATACCATGGTGCACCACGCGCCGGCGCGCACGGCGAAGTAACCCCACCCGGCTCCCCGGCGCCGCGCCGGGGAGCGTGTTCAGGAGACGCTGCGCATGCCGCACCCACAGCACGCCACGCTGGTGATTACCCATCGCCCGACGCCGGACAACGTGCCGGCCTATGAAGCCTGGCTGAAACGCATTATGCCGCACGCCGCCGAATTTACCGGCCACCTCGGCGTTAACGTGATTCGCCCCGCCGGCGCGGAGCAGAGCTACACCATTCTGGTGCGCTTTGATAACGTCGATAACCTCTATCGCTGGCTGCATTCGCCGCAGCGCGAAGAGTATATCCGCCAGGTGACGCCGCTGCTGGCGGCGGAGGATCATATTGAAATCCGCCCCGGCGCCGAATTCTGGTTTACGCCGCCCGACCCGCGCGTGCGCCCGCCGGCGAAATGGAAGCAGTTTCTGATCACGCTGGCGGTGATTTTTCCGTCCACCCATCTGGTGCCGTGGCTGTGGGGAGCCTTGCTGCCCCGGCTGCAGGGCACATTCGGCGGCCACCTGCTTAACGACGCCAGCGTCGTGGCGCTGGTGGTGTTTCTCTGGATGCCGATTGTGACGCGCCTGTTTAACCACTGGCTGACCCGCCATTAACCTACGTCGGGAGAAGATAATGAGTCATTACGCCACACTGATTATCACCAACGGTAAATTCCACACCGTCGATCGCGCCAACCCCACCGCGCAGGCGGTGGCGATCAAGGACGGCAAGTTTCTGGCGGTCGGCAGCGAAAGCGAGGTGATGCGCCATGCCGATGACACCACGCAGATTATCGACCTGCAGGGCCATACGGCGATCCCCGGCCTCAATGATTCCCACCTGCACCTGATCCGCGGCGGCCTGAACTATAACCTGGAGCTGCGCTGGGAGGGCGTACCGTCGCTGGCCGACGCGCTGCGCATGCTGCGGGAACAGGCGCTGCGCACCCCCAGCCCGCAGTGGGTGCGGGTAGTCGGCGGCTGGAGCGAGTTTCAGTTTGCCGAGCGCCGCATGCCGACGCTCGATGAGATCAATCAGGCGGCGCCGGACACGCCGGTGTTTGTGCTGCACCTGTACGATCGCGCCCTGCTGAACCGCGCCGCGCTGAAGGTGGCGGGCTACACCAAAGAGACGCCGAACCCGCCGGGCGGCGAGATCCAGCGTGACGCCAACGGCAATCCCACCGGCATGTTGATCGCCAAACCCAACGCCATGCTGCTGTACGCCACGCTGGCCAAGGGGCCGCGGCTGCCGCTGGAGCAGCAGGTTAACTCCACCCGTCAGTTTATGCGCGAGCTGAACCGCCTGGGGCTGACCAGCGCCATCGACGCCGGCGGCGGCTTCCAGAACTACCCGGAAGATTATCAGGTGGTTGCCGAGCTGCATGAAAAACGGCAGCTGACGGTGCGCATCGCCTATAACCTGTTTACCCAGCGGCCGCAGCAGGAGCTGGAAGATTTCCGGCTGTGGACCGATATGCTCAAGCCGGGCCAGGGCACCGATTTTTACCGCCATAACGGCGCCGGCGAGATGCTGGTGTTTTCCGCCGCCGATTTCGAAGACTTCCTGCAGCCGCGCCCGGATCTGCCGCCGGGCACCGAGGAGGAGCTGGAGCGGGTGGTGCGCCATCTGGTGGAGCACCGCTGGCCGTTCCGCCTGCACGCCACCTATGATGAGTCCATCAGCCGCATGCTCGACGTGTTTGAGAAAGTGAACCGCGAGATCCCCTTTAACGGCCTGCACTGGCTGTTCGACCACGCCGAAACCATCACCGAGCGCAATATCGAGCGGGTGAAGGCGCTGGGCGGCGGCATTGCGGTTCAGCACCGGATGGCGTTTCAGGGGGAATATTTTGCCGAGCGCTACGGTCAGCAGGCCGTCAAACAGACGCCGCCGGTGGCGAAAATGCTGGCTGCCGACCTGCCGGTCGGGCTGGGCACCGACGCCACCCGCGTCGCCAGCTACAACCCGTGGACGGCGCTGTACTGGCTGGTGTCCGGCCGCACCGTCGGCGGCATGCAGATGTATGACGAACAGAACCGGCTCGATCGCGACACCGCGCTGATGCTGTGGACGCAGGGCAGCGCCTGGTTCTCCAGCGAGCAGGGGAAAAAAGGCCAGATCAAGGTGGGACAGCTGGCGGACCTGGCGGTGCTGTCGCAGGACTACTTCAGCGTCGCAGAGGAGCAGATTAAGGGCATCGAGTCGCTGCTGACGCTGGTGGACGGCAAGGTGGTGTACGCCGCCGGCCCGTTCTCGCCGCTGGCGCCGCCGCCGATTCCGGTGCTGCCGGAGTGGTCGCCGGTGACCAACGTGCCGGGCCACTACCGCTCGGCGCCGCCGGCCGCGGCAAAAGTGGGGCTGGCCGCGGCGCCGCACCAGTGTTGCGGCCCGTGCGGCGTGCACGCGCACCAGCACGATATCGCCCGCGGCGCCGGCGTCCCGGTCTCTGACGACCGGGCCTTCTGGGGCGCGCTCGGCTGTTCGTGCTTCGCGTTTTAAGCGTCCGCAGCGCCCCGGCAGGCTGCCAGCTTGATAAGCCGGCAGCCTGCCAACCCATCAAGTTAACAAGCCATTAAACCATTAAGTTACTAAGTTAGTAACTTAGTAACTTACCAGCTTAATTAACCCAGCCCCTCAGCCGGCTGCGCCGCTAGGCGTCGGCGCACCGCTTCTGTTAGGATAAAAGCGCGCGTGCGGACGCGCGTCGTCCGCACAACCGTCACGATCCACAGAGATAAGATGAATGTCGCCGAAGATTTTAATCAGCGCCTGCCTGGCCGGTTTCAAAGTACGCTATAACGGTTCCGATAAGCCGCTGCTGGACGCCGCGCTGACGCGCTGGCAGCAAGAGGGACGTCTGGTGGTGTGTTGTCCGGAGCTGGCGGCGGGTTTCTCCACCCCGCGTCCGGCGGCGGAAATCAGCCCCGATGCCGACGGCGCAGCGGTGCTCGCCCAGCGGGCGCAGGTGCGTGAAACCACCGGCGCCGACGTCACCGCCCCCTACCTGCTGGGTGCGCAGCTGGCGCTGGAAACCGCGCGTCGTCACGGCTGCCGCTTTGCACTGCTGACCGACGGCAGCCCCTCCTGCGGCAGCCAGCTGATCTACGACGGCAGCTTCAGCGGCCAAAGCAAGCCCGGCAGCGGCGTTACCGCCGCCCTGCTGCGGCAGCAGGGCATTGAGGTATTTTCCGACCGGCAGATCGCGGCGCTGGTGGCCCGCGTCAGCGAGTACGAGCAGCAAGCAGCG
This sequence comes from Serratia rubidaea, assembly GCF_016026735.1. NCBI lineage: Bacteria > Pseudomonadati > Pseudomonadota > Gammaproteobacteria > Enterobacterales > Yersiniaceae > Serratia > Serratia rubidaea. Next base: position 2,928,151 of record NZ_CP065640.1, on the reverse strand, counting down.
TCGCCAGCCGCTGACGCAGATGGGCAATCCCCTGCGGGTGGTGAATAAATTCTTCGATCGCCATCATGCGCCAGTACTGACCTTCATCGCCAAAGCGCACGGCGGCGATCTGCCGCGCGCTGAGCGCCCCCAGCATAAACCAGGTGGCCGGCTCCCCCGGCCGCCGTCCGGGATAGCAACGGCGCTCATGCACCTGAGCGGCGGCAAGCGTCAGGCCAAACTCTTCGTAGGTTTCCCGCTGCACGCACTGCAGCGGCGTTTCCGCCCCCTCGCGCCCGCCGCCGGGCAGGTCCCACTGGCCGGGCCACGGAATATCGTCGCGGCAGTCGCGCCGGTAAACCAGCACCTGCCCCTGATGCAGCAGCGCGATCTTCGCGCCGCCGAAATCCTGCTCCGCCATCGTCGGCTCCTCCCTCAACTCACCTTATCCCACAGGCCGCCCCGCACGCACTATTTTGTCAGGGACAGTCCGCGCGCGACGGTTTTCTGGAATTCATGACACTGGCTATGATCCGGCTGCGTGCAGTTGGCAACATGTTTCAGACCGCGGCTCAGCAGCTGAAGCCGGAGAATGGCTTTGTCGATCGCCCGCGCTCGCTCAAGCATTTTTTCCCGCTCAATCGTCACTTTCCCCTGCGCATCAAACATACCGCGCATCTCCTCCAGGGTGAACCCCGCCGCCTGCCCCAGCGCGATTAGCTGCAGCGTATGCAGCACATCCTGACGGTATTGCCTGCGCAGACCATTGCGGCCAATCGGCGTAATCAGCCCTTTTTTCTCATAAAAACGCAGCGTCGAAGGCGCCACGCCGGAGAGTTTCGCCACCAGCCCGATATCCAGCTCTTTCATCGTTGACTTAAACCTGAATTCAAGTTGCACAATGTTCACCAGCTTAACACTGACAGAGAACAAGAGGCATCGCGTATGGAAGCAGAACTGATTTTCCGCATTGTGATAACCGGCATTGGCGCCACGCTGTGTATGGATATCTGGTCGCTGGTGCAAAAACACCTGCTGCGTATTCCGTCACTTGACTATGCGCTGGTTGGCCGCTGGCTCCTTTGGCTGCCAAGGGGGAAAATCCGGCACGCTACCATTACGGCAACGCCGGCGATATGCGGGGAACGCGCAGCCGGATGGGCCATGCACTATGCCACGGGGATTGTTTTCGCCTTTATCCCGCTGGGGCTTGGCGGTGCGGACTGGTTCCGCCAGCCGGACGTCGCGATCGGTTTACTCGCCGGCCTGCTCAGCCTGTTTGCGCCGTTCTTCATCATGCAGCCCGCACTCGGCTTCGGCATAGCGGCCGCCAAAACGCCGCGTCCCGGACGGGCGCGCCTGCTCAGCACGCTCGTGCACCTGATATATGGCTACGGGCTTTATATTACCGCCGCCATGCAAGCGGGATAATTTAGGGTATAGTAAAAACCGGTTTTCATGACGGACGAACAATCATAATGAACTCTCCTTTTCTGGTTACCCCACAATGGCTTGAACAACATCTCCACGATGCCGATCTGGTGCTGGTCGACGTGCGCATGTCGCCGCCGGGCCTGACGCCGAAGAAAGATATGCAGGCCGAATTTGAACGCGGCCATCTGCCGGGCGCGGTCTATTTCGATATCGACGACGTCGCCGACAAACACAGCGCGCTGCCGCATATGCTGCCGGACGCCGCAGCCTTTGGCCGCGCGGCGGGCGAGCTGGGCATCAGCGAAAACAGCACGCTGGTGTTCTATGACGAGGGCAACCAGTTTTCCGCCCCGCGCGGCTGGTGGACCTTCCGCAATTTCGGCGCCAAACGGGTTTACGTGCTGGATGAGGGGCTGAACGGCTGGACGGCGCGCGGCAACGCGCTGGAAAGCGGCCCCGCCAAACGGCCGACCGCCGTGTTTAACGCCAGCTTCAATCCGGCGGCGGTGGTTGACATGGCGCAGGTGGAGCAGGCGCTGGGCAGCGATATCCAGATCCTCGACGCGCGCGCCGCCGCCCGCTTCTACGGCGACGCGCCGGAACCGCGTCCCGGCCTGCACCGCGGCCATATTCCCGGCAGCATCAATATTCCCTACGGCGAGCTGCTGGAAAACGGTCGCGTCAAATCTCTGGAGGCGCTGCGGCAGACCTTCAGCGCCAAAGGGGTCGATATTAACGGTCCGATCGTCGTCAGCTGCGGCTCCGGCGTCACCGCCGCGGTGCTGGCCTTTGGCCTGCAGTCGCTGGGCGCGCCGCAGGTCAGGCTGTATGACGGCTCCTGGAGCGAATGGGGCCTGCTGGACGGCAAGCAGCCGATCGCCACCAGGTAACCCCCGCGTCCGCCGCCGCAGGCTTTCACCATGGCGGCGGGCGGTTTAAATCGCCACCAGCGCCCGGGCGCCCTCCCGCTCCATATCGGCGCCCGCGCCGCGCTGCACAATGCTGCCGCGCGCCATCACCAGGTAGCTGTCCGCCAGTTCGGCGGCGAAATCATAAAACTGCTCCACCAGCAGGATCGCCATCTCCCCCTGCGCCGCCAGCTGTCCGATCACCGCGCCAATCTCCTTAATCACCGACGGCTGAATGCCTTCGGTAGGCTCATCCAGAATCAGCAGGCTCGGCCGGCAGGCCAGCGCCCGGCCGATCGCCAGCTGTTGCTGCTGGCCGCCGGACAGGTCGCCGCCGCGCCGGTGCTTCATCTGCGCCAGCACCGGGAACAGCTGGTAAATGCTGTCCGGCACGCGCTTCGCCTCCGCCGCGCTGAAGCGCGACAGCCCCATCAGCAGGTTCTCCTCCACCGTCAGCCGCGGAAAAATCTCGCGCCCCTGCGGCACATAGGCGATGCCGGCCTGCACCCGCCGGTGGGGCTTATAGCCGTTGAGGCGCTGCCCCTGCCATCTGATATCGCCGCTTTTCGCCGGCAGCAGCCCCATCAGACACTTCAGCAACGTGGTTTTGCCCACGCCGTTGCGCCCCAGCAGGCAGGTCACCTCACCAATCCGCGCCTCAAAAGAGACGCCGCGCAAAATATGGCTGCCGCCGTAATATTGATTCAGCTCGTTCACTTGCAGCATCACGCTTTCCTCTTTAATGCGACTCAGCGTCCCAGATAGACGTCAATCACCCGCTCATCGGCCTGCACCTGCGCCAGCGAGCCTTCCGCCAGCACCTGCCCCTGATGCAGCACCGTCACGCGATCGGCGATGGCTTCGACAAACCCCATATCGTGCTCCACCACCATCAGCGAATGGCTGCCCGCCAGAGATTTGAACAGTTCGGCGGTGTACTCGGTTTCCGCATCGGTCATGCCGGCCGCCGGCTCATCCAGCAGCAGCAGATGCGGCTCCTGCACCAGCAGCATGCCGATCTCCAGAAACTGCTTCTGGCCGTGCGACAGCAGCCCGGCCGGCCGGTGACGCTGATTCATCAGCCGCAGCGTCTGCAGCATCTGCTCGATGCGGTCGCGCTGCTCGCCGCTCAGCCTGGCGCGCAGGCAGGCCCACACCGAACGGCGGTTCTTCTGCGCAATCTCCAGGTTCTCAAACACCGTCAGCGCTTCAAACACCGTCGGCTTCTGAAACTTGCGGCCAATGCCGGCCTGCGCGATGCGGATCGGATCCATCTGCGTCAGATCGCGCGTCTGGTCGTAAAACACCCGCCCGTTGTCCGGCCGGGTTTTACCGGTGATCACATCCATCAGCGTGGTTTTGCCCGCGCCGTTCGGCCCGATCACGCAGCGCAGTTCGCCGACGCCGATCTGCAGCGACAGATCGCGCAGCGCATGGAAGCCGTCGAAACTGACGTTGATCTTCTCCAGCTGCAGCACCGGATCGGTCTGCCCGCGGCGTTTATCGGCCGGCAGCGGGTGGGTAAACAGCTCATCGGTCATCTGCATGGCGTTCATGGCGCTTTCCTCCGGCGCAGCAGGCCGATCACGCCCTGCGGCAGGAACAGCGTCACCACGATAAACATCAGCCCGAGGAACAGCTGCCAGTATTCCGGCATCGCCACGGTGAACCAGCTCTTGGCGCCGTTGACAATGCCTGCGCCGAGCAGCGGCCCGACCAGCGTGCCGCGCCCGCCCAGCGCCACCCAGATAGCGGCTTCGATCGAGTTGGTGGGCGACATTTCGCCGGGGTTGATAATACCTACCTGCGGCACGTACAGCGCGCCGGCCAGCCCGCACAGCACCGCCGACAGCGTCCAGACGAACAGTTTGAAACCGCGCGGCTGATAGCCGCAGAACGTCAGGCGGTTTTCCGCATCGCGCACCGCCGTCAGCACGCGGCCGAATTTGCTGCGCGCCAGCGCGAAGCCCAGCCCCAGGCTGGCGACCAGCAGCAGCACCGTCGCCAGAAACAGCGCCACGCGGGTGCCGGTCGCCGCGATCGGCGCCCCCAGCAGGGTGGTGAAGCCGGTAAAGCCGTTATTGCCGCCGAAGCCGGTTTCGTTACGGAAAAACAGCAGCATGCCGGCGTAGGTCAGCGCCTGCGTCATAATGGAGAAATACACCCCTTTGATTTTCGAGCGGAAGGCAAAGTAGCCGAACACCAGCGCCAACAGGCCCGGCGCCAGCACGATCAGACACAGCGCCCAGGCGAAATACTGCGTGCCGCTCCAGAACCACGGCAGCTCGCTCCACGACAGAAACGACATAAACGCCGGCAGGCCGTCGCCGGCCGCCTGACGCATCAGGTACATGCCCATCGCATAGCCGCCGAGGGCAAAGAACAGGCCGTGGCCGAGCGACAGCAGCCCGGCGTAGCCCCACACCAGATCCAGCGCCACCGCCACCACCGCGTAGCACAGGATTTTCCCCGTCAGCGTCAGGGTGTAGGTGGAGATCGCCAGCGGGTGCCCGGCGGGCAGCAGCGCCAGAAACGGCATGATTAACAGCGCCAGCAGCAACAGCGTGCCGAGGGTCAGCGCCGTACGCGGCGCTTTCTGCACGCCGCTGAGGGTTAAGGGTTGGCTCATCAGTCGGTCACCCTGCCCTTCAGGGCGAACAGCCCCTGAGGACGTTTCTGAATAAACAGGATAATCAGCGCCAGAATCAGGATTTTGCCCAGCACGGCGCCAATCTGCGGTTCAAGAATTTTGTTGACGATGCCGAGGCCGAACGCCGCCGCCACCGTGCCGGCCAGCTGTCCGACGCCCCCCAGCACCACCACCAGAAACGAGTCGATGATATAGCCCTGCCCCAGTTCCGGCCCGACGTTGCCCAGCTGCGACAGCGCCACGCCGCCCAGCCCGGCGATGCCGGAGCCTAACCCGAAGGCCAGCATATCCACCCGCCCGGTCGGCACGCCGCAGCAGGCGGCCATCGCGCGGTTTTGCGTCACCGCGCGCACGTTCATGCCCAGACGGGTTTTGTTCAGCAGCAGCCAGGTAAGCAGCAGCACCAGCGCGACAAACACGATTACCGCGATGCGGTTCCACGGCAGCACCAGATTCGGCAGCAGCTGAATACCGCCGGACAGCCAGGCCGGGTTGGCGACCTCGACGTTCTGCGCGCCGAACAGCAGCCGCACCAGCTGGATCAGCACCAGGCTGATGCCCCAGGTCGCCAGCAGCGTTTCCAGCGGCCGGCCGTACAGATGACGGATCACCGTACGTTCGAGCAGCATGCCGATGCCGGCGGTCACGGCGAACGCCGCCGGCAGCGCCGCCAGCGGATAGAACGCCAGCCACTGCGGCGCCAACTGCTGGAACGCCCCCTGCACCAGATAGGCCGCGTAGGCGCCGAGCATCAGCATTTCGCCGTGGGCCATATTGATCACCCCGAGCAGGCCGTAGGTGATCGCCAGCCCGAGCGCCGCCAGCAGCAGGATCGACCCCAGCGACAGGCCGGTAAACGCCTGGCCGAGCAGATCGCCGATCATCAGCCGGTGCGTGACGCGGGTCAGGCTCTGCTGGGCGGCGGCGCGTACGGCGGCGTCCGGTTCGCCGTCTGCGGCGCTCAGCGCCTGCAGCCGCGCCTGGGTCTGCGGATCGCCCGATTCGCCCAGCAGCTGCACCGCCTGCAGACGCACCTGCGGATCGGCGTCGCTCAGCTGCAGGTTGGCCAGCGCGATGCGCAGCGCGTCGCGCACCGCCTCATCCGGCTCCTGCGCCAGCCGTTGTTTCAGCAGCGGCCGCTGGTCGCGCTGCGCGTCACGCTGCAGCGTCTGCGCCGCCTGCAGCCGCGCCGCCTTATCGCCGCTCACCAGCTGCTGCGCCGCCAGCGCGTTGGCGACCAGGATGCGCAGCCGGTTGTTCAGCCGCACTTTTTTCGGCGTTCCCTGCGGCGCGGCGTCGCCCTCCAGCGGCGTCCAGCCGCCGTTCTGCCGGGTAAATGCGCGCCCGGCGGCGTCCAGCGCCAGGTTTTCCTGTTTCAGCGCCTGCAGCAGCGGCAGACGTGCGGCGTCGGGCGCGCTCGCCCAGCTCTGCAGTAATTTGGCCTGCTGGCTGCGGCCGGCGGCGGCGAAATCACCGGCCGATCCTGCCTGCGCCCACAGCGGCAGGCAGCACAACAGCCAGAGAAATGGCCGCAGTCGGGATAAACATAAAGATTGCATCATGCTGCCTCTCTGTCGGGGCCGGCTACGCCCGGCCCCCGTCGTGGTTACTCCGTCAGCGGGCGCGGCGGGCCGCGCGCCGCACGCTTAGTTGCCCCCTTTCACCGGCTGGTCAGGCTTTTTATCGTTGCCGGCGATATACGGGCTCCACGGCTGCGCCCGCAGCGGCTGTTCGCTCTGCCACACCACGTTGAACTGGCCGTTGTCCTCAATTTCGCCAATCATCACCGGCTTGTGCAGGTGGTGGTTGACGGCGTCCATCGTCAGCGTAAAGCCCGACGGCGCGGCGAACTGCTGGCCGGCCATCGCGGCGCGCACTTTATCGACGTCGGTCGTGCCGGCCTTCTCCACCGCCTGCGCCCACATATGGATGCCGACATAGGTCGCCTCCATCGGGTCGTTGGTCACCGCGCTGGCGCTGTTCGGCAGGTTGTGCGCCTTGGCGTAGGCGCGCCACTCGGCGACGAACTTCTGGTTGGTCGGATTATCCAGCGACTGGAAGTAGTTCCACGCCGCCAGGTTGCCGACCAGCGGTTTGGTATCGATGCCGCGCAGCTCCTCCTCCCCGACCGAGAAGGCGATCACCGGCACGTCGGTGGCCTTGATGCCCTGATTGGCCAGCTCTTTATAGAACGGCACGTTGGAGTCGCCGTTGATGGTGGAGATCACCGCCGTATTACCGCCGGCGGAGAATTTCTTGATATTGGCGACGATGGTCTGATAGTCGCTGTAGCCGAACGGCGTGTAGACTTCGGCGATATCCTTGTCCTGTACGCCTTTGCTATGTAAAAAGGCGCGCAGGATCTTGTTGGTGGTGCGCGGGTAGACGTAGTCGGTGCCCAGCAGGAAGAAGCGTTTGGCGCCGCCGCCGTCTTCGCTCATCAGGTACTCCACCGCTGGAATCGCCTGCTGGTTCGGCGCCGCGCCGGTATAGAACACGTTCGGCGACATCTCTTCCCCCTCATACTGCACCGGATAGAACAGCAGGCCGTTCAGCTCCTCAAACACCGGCAGCACCGATTTGCGCGATACCGAAGTCCAGCAGCCAAACACCACCGCCGCCTTGTCCTGCGTCAGCAGCTGGCGCGCCTTCTCGGCGAACAGCGGCCAGTTGGAGGCCGGATCGACCACCACCGGCTCCAGTTTTTTCCCCAGCACCCCGCCCTTGGCGTTGATATCGTCAATGGTCATCAGCGCCACGTCCTTCAGCGGCGTTTCCGAAATGGCCATGGTGCCGGACAGCGAATGCAGAATGCCGACCTTGATGGTGTCGGCGGCCTGGACGCTCCACGCCAGCCCGATGCCGAGCAGACCGGCGGACAGGGCGCAGGCTTTGATAAAATGACGGTGTGACATAGTTCGACTCCTGGTGAAAGTGATCAAGACGCGGGCCCCTGCTGTAAGCGCGCCTGATGCAGGCGGTGCAGGGTTATTTTTCGTACTTCGGCCTTACTGACGGCTATGTGATCGCTGAGCAGCGTTTGTGCCTCCTCGGTGTGACGTTGCAAAATCGCCCGCAGAATCGCGGCGTGTTCGTGATAGGTCGCATCGACCCGTTGCTCCTGGGTGAAGTCCAGCCGGCGGATAATGCGGATCTTCTCGGTGACGTCGCGGTGGATCCGCGCCATCTCGCCGTTGCCGGCGGCGGCCACCAGCGCCATATGAAACTGTTCGTCGTGCTGCGAAACGCTCTGGCCGTCCTCCAGCCGCGGCGCCTCAATCCAGAAATGCGTCAGCGCCGCCAGCGCCGGCGGCGTCTCGCCCGCCGGGCGGGCGCACAGGCGTTTCAGCGCCTCCCGCTCCAGCACGATGCGCAGGTCGTACAGCTGTTCGAAATAGTCGAAGTCGAACGGCCGCACCTGCCAGCCGCTGCGAAAATGCACGTCCACGTAGCCTTCGCGCTCCAGCCGGAACAGCGCCTGACGCACCGGCGTGCGGCTGGCCGCCATGCGCCCGGCGATCTCGCTTTCGCTGAAGCGGTCGCCCGGCAGCAGGCGGAAATCAAAAATATCGTCCTTCAGCTGCTGGTAGATGCGCTCCGCCAGCCCCTCCGGCCGCGCCTTATGGCGGTTGTTGGTCAGTTGCATCGTTATCTCCTCAGCCGGCGCGCTCCAGCCACAGCAAGGCGTCCCCCGGCCCGACCGGCCGCCCCGGCTGACAGCCGATGCGCTTGATCACCCCGGCGCGCGGCGCGGTGACCGCCAGCTCCATCTTCATCGCCTCCACCACGATCAGCGGCTGACCGGCGGCCACCGTCTGGCCCGGCTCCACCAGCACCTTCCACACATTGCCGTTCAGGTCGGCGCTGACCAGCTCGCCATCCACCTCTTCAGGGGCGACCGGCGGCAGCAGCTGCGCCTCCGGCTCGTTCTCCTGCGTCTGCCAGCGCGCCACCTCACCGGCGAACGCCTGCTGCTGCCGACTGCGGAAGGCGTCGATGTCGTCAGCGTTCTCCGTCAGGAAGCGGCGATACTCGGCAAAGTCGAACTCGCTGTGCTCAATGCGGATCGTCATGCGGCCGGCGCGGAACGCCTCGCGCTGCGTCTCCAGCTCCTGCTCGCTGACCGGATAGAAACGCACCTGATCGAAAAAGCGCAGCAGCCACGGTTCGCCGGCGCTGAACTGCGGATTGGTGAGGAATTTGTTCCAGATCGGCAGCGTGCGGCCGACCAGCTGATAGCCCCCTGGCGAATCCATGCCGTAGATGCACATATACATGCCGCCGATGCCGACGGTGCCTTCAGCGGTGTGGGTGCGCGCCGGGTTGTATTTCGAACTGAGCAGGCGGTGGCGCGGATCCAGCGGCACCGCACAGGGCGCGCCGAGATACACATCGCCGAGGCCGAGAATCAGGTAGCTGGCGTCAAACAGGATGTCGCGCACCTGCTCACGCCGCTCCAACCCGTTGATACGCTGAATAAAATCGACGTTGTTCGGCAGCCACGGCGCATCGGCGCGCACGGTTTGCCGGTAGCGCTCCACCGCGTCCAGCGTCGCGCCGTCTTCAAAGGCCATCGGCAGATGGACAATGCGCGTCGGCACCTTCAGATTGCTGACGTCCTCCAGCGAGCGTTCGCGCGCCAGCAGTTGCGACAGCAGATCCTGCTGCGCGATGGTGCGGCTGTCGTAACGGATCTGCAGCGAGCGCACGCCGGGCGCCAGCTCCTCAACGCCGGCAATCGGCTGCGCCCGCAGCGACTGCATCAGCAGGTGAATACGCAGGCGCGACGCCAGATCCAGCACGTTGTCGCCGTACTCCATCAGCAGGTAGCCGTCGCCCGCCTGGCGATAGGTCACCGCCGGCAGGCCGTGATCCGCCTCAAGGCGCGCCAGCACCGCGGCCGACACCGTTCCCGCCGGCGCCAGCGACGGCGGCGGCAGCGTGATGGCCTTCACCGCCGCCAGCGCCTCGATGCTGCCGAGCTGCGCCTGCTCCAGCGACTGCGCCTGTTTAAAGCTGATGGGATGAAAACGGATGCGGTCGCCCGGCTTCACCTGCCCCACTTTCCACAGCTCCGCGCGGGCGATAGTCACCGGGCAGACAAAGCCGCCGAGGCTCGGCCCGTCGCGGGTCAGGATCACCGGGAAATCGCCGGTAAAGTTAATCGCGCCGATGGCGTATTCGCAGTCGTGCACGTTGGACGGGTGCAGGCCGGCCTCGCCGCCGTCCTGACGCGCCCAGGCCGGTTTCGGCCCGGACAGGCGCACCCCCAGCCGGTTGGAGTTGTAATGCACCTGCCATTCGCTGGCGAAGAAGGTGTCGATGGACGCCTCGGTGAAGAAGTCCGGCGCCCCGTGCGGGCCGTACAGCACGCCGATATGCCAGACGTCGCCGTACTGCGGGATCAGGCTGGGGTCCAGCGCCTGCGGCGCGGCGACCGGCGCCGGGGTGGTGCTGGCGGGCAGCTGCGGCTGGGCGACGGACAGCATATCCGCCACCCGCAACGTGCGGCCGGCGTGGCCGCCGAACTGCCCGAGCGCGAAGGTGGAGCGGCTGCCCAGATAGAGAGGCACGTCGATGCCGTTGCGCACCGCCAGATAGGTGCGGCAACCCTGGGCGGCGCGGCCGAGCGTCAGCACCTGACCGGCGCGCACCGCAACCGGCCGCCAGTAGTCCAGCGGCGCATCGTCCAGCGTCGCCGGGCAGTCCGCGCCGGTCAGCGCGATGGTGGCGTCGCAGTGGAAGCGCAGCGTCGGCCCCTGCAGGGTAAACTCCAGCCCGGCGGCGCTCGGGTGGTTGCCGACGATGCGGTTCGCCAGCCGGAAGGCGAAATCATCCATCGGCCCGGACGGCGGCACGCCGATATCCCAGTAGCCGAGGCGGCCGGGATAGTCCTGCACGCTGCTGTAGGTGCCGGGCTGCAGCACCTCGATGCAGTGCGGCCGATAGGCAAAGTCGTCCAGCAGGCCGGTCCAGACCTCGCCGTCGCGGAAGGTGCGGGTCGCCACCACCTGACGCAGATAGTCCAGATTGGTGGCGATGCCGTGCAGCCGCGTGGCGTCCAGCGCCTGCTGCATCTTCGCCAGCGCCTCGGCACGGTCCTCGCCGTAGACAATCAGCTTGGCGAGCAGCGGGTCGTAAAAGGCGGAGACTTCGCTGCCGCTGCTGACCCAGCCGTCGACGCGCACCTCCGGCGGAAACGCCACTTCGGTCAGCACGCCGGGGCTGGGCTGGAAGTTCTTCAGCGGATCTTCCGCATAAATGCGCGCCTCGATCGCCGCGCCGCGCGGCGCGCGCTGCAGCGCCGTCCAGTCCAGCGCATCGCCCGCCGCCACCTGCAGCATGCACTCAATCAGATCCAGGCCGGTTACCTGCTCCGTCACCGGATGCTCCACCTGCAGGCGGGTGTTCACCTCCAGGAAATAGAACTCATCGCGGACGGCGTCGTAGATAAACTCCACCGTTCCGGCGCTGCGGTAGCCGACCGACTCCCCCAGCGCCACCGCCGCCTGATGCAGCGCCTGACGGGTGGCGGCCGGCAGGTGCGGCGCGGGCGTCTCCTCCACCACCTTCTGATTGCGGCGCTGCAGCGAACAGTCGCGTTCCCCCAGCGCCGCTACCCGGCCCTGTCCGTCGCCGAAAATCTGCACTTCAACGTGGCGCGCCCGGTCGATAAAGCGTTCCAGAAACGCGCCGGCGTCGCGGAAGAACTGCTCCCCCAGACGCTTGACGCCGTCATAGGCCGCACGCAGCGCCGCTTCGTTATCACAGCGCGTCAGGCCGATCCCGCCGCCGCCGGCGGTGCTTTTCAGCATCACCGGATAGCCGATGCGCGCCGCCGCGCTGACCGCCTCCTCCACGTCCGCCAGCAGGCCGGTGCCCGGCGTCATCGGCACCCCGGCCGCCGCCGCCAGTTCCCGCGCCCGGTGCTTGAGGCCGAACTCGCGGATTTGCTGCGCCGTCGGGCCGATAAACGCCACGCCGGCGGCGGCGCAGGCGTCGGCGAACTCGGCGCTCTCCGACAGGAAGCCGTAGCCGGGATAAATCGCCTGCGCGCCGGTTTGCGCCGCCGCCGCCAGAATTTTGTCGATGCGCAGATAGCTGTCGGCGGCCTTGTCGCCCCCCAGCGCGACCGCATGGTCCGCCTCGCTCACGTGCGGCGCATGACGGTCAGCGTCAGAATAGACCGCCACGCTGGTTACGCCCAGACGCTTCAGCGTGCGGATTGCACGGCAGGCGATTTCGCCGCGGTTGGCGATCAATACGGTGGTAAACATGATTAAGCCTCCTTCTCTACGCTGGCGCGGTAGGCGCGCCAGCCGCCAAATGCGCTGATATCCGTCGCCCCCGCCAGCGCCCAGGGTTCGCAGATAAAGCCTTTCACCCGCCGGCCGTCCGCCAGCAGCAGCGTGCCGATGCCTAGCGGCGGCGGCACTTCGGCGACAAACTCGCCAAAGCGCGCCAGCGGGATATCCCACAGCTCGACCTCGATCGCCGCGCCGCCGTCGGCTTTCACCAGCCCTGGCTTCGGCGGCTGGGTATCGGCCAGCGCGTACAGCCGGTAGCACGGCGCGGTGGTGGTGCGCTCCGCCAGTACCGCCCGCCGCTGCGTCAGCTGCGCGTTGAGCGGCATACCGCTCAGGTGCGCGCCCACCACGGCGACGCGCACGTGCTGCGACGAAGGCGTCAGCGGCGGCTGCGCAGGCAGCGCCCGCCCGGTAGCGCCGAGCGACAGCCCCAGCCGCTGCTGCCAGCGCTGACCAAATGCCGCCAGCGCGCGGTCGTGCCAGGCCGGTGCGATCAGCGTGATGCCGGCGGGCAGGCCGTCGTCGCGCAGCGCGGCCGGCAGCGCCAGCGCGCTGAGGTCGGCCAGATTGGTGAAGTTGGTGTAGGTGCCGAACTGTGAATTGAACAGCACCGGTTCCTGCGCCATTTCCGCCAGCGTGCGGATCGTCGGCGAGGTCGGCACCACCAGCGCGTCAAACGGCGCCAGCAGCCGGTTGATCTGCCGCGTCAGCTCGGCGCGCAGGTATTCCGCGCGGTAGGCGTCGCAGGCGCTGTAGTTCAGCCCGTTGCCGACGATAGCGCGCACCACCGGGTCCATCGCCTCGGGGTTATCGCTAAGCATGCCCGCCACCGCAACGGTGCGTTCCGCCACCCACGGCCCCTCATACAGCTGCTGCGCCAGCTGGCGGAACGGGGTGAAGTCGATCGTTTCCAACTGCGCGCCGCCCTCCCGCAGCTGCGCCAGCGCCGTCTGAAACGCCTGCTCCGCCTGCTGGTCGCCGCAGAACGACAGCGTATCCGGCACCGCAAAGCGCGGCGCGGCCGGCAGATCCGCCGGCGTCATCTGCGGATGGGTACGTGAATAGGCGTCGTCGGCGTCATAGCCGCCGGCCAGTTCGGCGACGCAGGCGGCATCGGCCACCGTCAGCGCAAAGATCGAGACGCTGTCATTCAGGCGGCAGGCCGGCACCACGCCGCGGCCCGACAGCCAGCCCTTGGTCGGTTTTAAACCGACGATATGGTTAAAGCCCGCCGGTACCCGGCCGGAGCCGGCGGTATCGGTGCCGAGCGCAAACGGCGTCAGCCCGCGCGCCACCACCGACGCCGAGCCGGAGCTGGAGCCGCCGCTGACGTACTGCGGGTTGAAACTGTTTGCCACCGCGCCATACGGCGAGCGGGTGCCCACCAGGCCGGTGGCGAACTGGTCGAGATTGGTTTTACCGATGACGATGGCGCCGGCGGCGCGCAGCCTGGCGACCACCGTGGCGTCCTCGTCGGCCTGATAGGCGAACGCCGGGCAGGCGGCGGTGGTGGGCCAGCCGCCGACGTCAATATTGTCCTTGACCGAAAACGGCACGCCGAACAGCGGCAGGCGGCTGAGGTCCCCCGCCACCGCCGCCAGACGCTGCGCCAGCTGCTGATACTGCGCTTCACACTGCCGCGCGTCGGGCAGATAGATCCAGGCGGTGTCGTTGCGATCGAGGGTGGCCAAAAGTTGAGAAAGCGTGGCGGCGACGCAGGCGATGCGCTCCGCCGCCGGCTGCGTCTGGTAGTAGCGCTGCCACTCGCTGAGGGTGAATCCGTGTTGCTTAACGGGCTGGGTCATCGGCTGAATTCCATCTAGTACACAAGATTGGATCCAGCACAGCAACGCCCGTGCCAGTTTTTTATTTGACTGATTTTAAATGATTAATGATCGATTACCCACCGGCAGTGCAAAAAACGCGCACCAGCGGCGCGCAGACGCTGAACAAAAAAGGTGCAGAGAACGCTTATCTTTCTGGTATTCATGCATTGGCTGAGCGTTATCCACCGATTTATGCCGTCCACTTCAGCGCGCTATTTATTAATTAAAAAAGCATTTTTAATTTAACACCCTCGATTACCAGCGCACGGATAAATAGCAACAGCATGTCTCCCGTTTAATTCATCCAATTAAAATATAAAAAATAAAAGTATCAGTTGAAATATAAATAGTTAACAGAAAAGTACGAAAATCATCATTATATTCAGCTTTGCTTACCCCCACCATTTATTCAGCACCTGCTTCACTGCTATAGTAACCAAACACTTAAATCAGCGACGGTCAGCAGGAATAATTATTCCACAGGAAAAATAATATAAAATAAGGATATCAATCATGGCGAAGCATAACATTATCATTACCCGGCTCTGGCAAACGGATAACTCAACGGTGAGCAAGTATGAGATCACCGGCAGCTCTATTAAAGGATATTTCTTGGAAAGACCCGGGCCGGATACTCAGACGCCCAACCAACGGAAAAGAATTCCCGAGGGAAACTATTCACTAAAATGGCACAACAGCCATATCCCTACGGTCAGGCCTTATAACCCGGTGCCGCTGCTGTTTAATGCGATCGTGCCGGAATCCCGCAAAATATTAATCCACAACGGCAACTATCCGCGCGATACCGACGGATGCCTGCTGATCGGCACCTCCCGCGGGGTGGACTTTGTCGGCAGCAGCGTCAGAAAACTTATCGAGCTGAAAAATTTCATCACCAGCAAGGGCATAAATAACTTCAGCGTGACGATCAAGTCTTGCTATTCTGCTGCCTGCCATAACCAGGAGGGATTATGATTAAAGCACTGATGCTCACCCTGCTGCTGTCGCTCAGCGTGCAGCCGGCGCTGGCCAACCCGCAGACCTTCAACGGCGTGCTGCAGGCCTACTGGCTGCCGATCTGGCATAACGACGTCAATCAGCCGCAGCTGACCTACCGCTTCTTCCCGGATGCCGCATCGGCCGCCAAGGGGAAGGTGATCAACCTGCGCCATCCCGCGCTTGACCTCAAACGACTGCAGCAGGACCACCCGGAGTTTGTCGCCCAGCGCCAGGGGCACGTGGAGTATTACGGTACGCTGAAGGTTGACGAGTCCACCGCGTATAACGAGTGCGGCCTGGACTTTTATGAGGCGCAGCAGGCCGTTTTCACGCCGCAAGCGCCGCAGCCTTTCGATATTGAACAGCTGGAAAAGCAAAGCGGCTGCCAGTCCTACCCTTGGCTGCTCAGCTATCAGCTGAAAGAAAACGCCGCCGCCGTCGTGCTCAGAGCGGCGCCCGATAGCAACGCCGAAGCCGTCGCCCAGCTTTCCGGCGACCGGCCGCTGGTGCAAATCCGGCAGGTCAACGCCGACTGGCTGCAGGTCGCGGTCTATGACGCCGCCAACCAGCCGCCGATGGGCAACACCCGCGGCTACATTGAACTGCGCCATCTGCAACCGCTCAACTAGTACGCCGCAAAAAAAAGCGCCTCCCGCAGGAGGCGCCTGTTAACCCGGCTATCCGCCGCGCGTTATTCGCCGCGCACCCGCTGCGCCAGTCCCTTCAGGAAGTAACGCAGCATCTGGTCGCCGCACGGGCGGTAGTTTTTGGTGCCCGGCTTGCGGAACAGCGCGCTCAGCTCCGGCTTGGAGATGCGGAAGTCCACCGCGGTGAAGATCTGGAACAGGTCGACGTCCTTCAGTTCAAACGCCACGCGCAGCTTCTTCAGCACCAGGTTATTGGTGATCGGCAGCTCCAGCGGCGGCGCAGGAAACTTATCGTCCTTGCCGCGTTTGAAGTACACCAGGCCGTTGAGGAAATGCCCCATCACCTCATCCGGGCACTTCTGGAAGCCCGGTTCGCCTTCCTTGATGATGTAAGCGCCCATCGCCGCGACGTCAACGTCGAAATCGTCCAGTTTGGCGATTTCCGCCATTTTTACGTCGTTGATTTTCAGCATGTAACGCACGCTGCGCAGGACGTCATTGTTAATCATGGCATTGCCTTTATGCGGGGGAAGCGGATGACGTGCGGCGGGTAAGCACTGCCGCACGTCAGAATCAAGTGCGGCAGTATAGGGACAGGCGCGCGGTTTCTCAATCGATTTGGCGTTTCGCCTGATACAGCGGGATATCTTCGCCGATAATATATTTATTGCGCAGCAGCGAGGAGATTTTATCCATCGTCATCACCACCGCCACCAGCACCAGGGTGATAAACATCACCACGTCCCAGTTCCACAGCCGCATATTCTCCGCGTACACCAGGCCGATGCCGCCGGCGCCGACAAAGCCGAGCACCGCCGCCGAGCGGGTGTTGGACTCAATCTGGTACAGGCTCAGCGCCAGGAAGGTGGGGAAAGACTGGGTGAAGATGCCGAAACGGTGCTTCTGCAGGCCGTTGGCCCCCACCGCCGTCAGCCCGCGCCCCGGCGACTTCTCCACCGCCTCGTGCCCTTCGGCATACAGTTTGCCCAGCAGCCCGACGTCCTGCATCACGATCGCCAGCACCCCGGCCAGCGGCCCCATGCCTACCGCGCGAACAAAGATCAGCCCCCAGATCGCCATATCGATGCCGCGCAGCACGTCCAGCAGCCGGCGCACCACGGCGGCAAGCGGCCGCAGCAGCGGCGTGGCCATCACGTTGCGCGCGGCAAAGAACGACAGCGGCAGCGCGATCAGCGACGCGGTAAGCGTGCCGGCGAACACAATGCCCAGGGTGATAAAGATCTGCTGGAAGTAGTAGCCGAACGGCCAGTTGAGAAAATCATGCCAGACGAACATGCGCATAAAGTAGCGGCCAAGCTGCTGGCAGCCGGTGAGCAGCTGCGGCCAGGCGATGCCGAAGAAGTGGAAAAACAGCAGGTAGTACAGCACAAAGGCCGCGCCGATCAGCGCCAGGGTGCGCAAATAGCGCCGCTGCTGGCTGAATATTTCCCGGTGCTGCTGGCGCAGCGTGTGCAGCCGTTCTGCACTTACCGTTTGTTCGAACATTATTTTCCGCCCTCCACCACGCGTTGACGCAGTTTGCCGGAGCTGTAATCCAGCAGCGACACCACCACGATAATCAGCAGCAGCGTCATGCTGACCTGATCGTAACGGTCCAGTTTGATATTGGTCATCAGCTCCTGACCGATGCCGCCCGCCCCCACCAGCCCAAGAATGGTCGACTGACGGAAGTTGATCTCCAGCCGCATAAAGCTGTAGGACATAAACACCGGCTTCACCTGCGGCCACAGGCCGAAGCGCATCCGCTGCAGCGGCGTGGCGCCGCAGGCGGCCAGGCCGCGCACCGGCTTCGACGACGCGGTTTCCAGCGCCTCATAGAACAGCTTGGTCAGGCTGCCGACGGTGTGCAGCGCCAGCGCCAGAAAACCGGGGATCGCCCCGATGCCGAACGCCATCACGAACATCACCGCCCAGGCCAGCTCCGGCATGGTGCGCAGAAAGGCCACCAGCGTGCGGATGGCAAAGCGCAGCCACGCCGGGCTGTGGGTATTGTTTGCCGCCAGAAACGCCAACACGCCCGCCACCAGCACCGAGCACAGGGTCGCCGCCAGCGCCAGCTGCAGGGTCTCCCACAGCAGCGGCAGCTGGATATGCAGCCGGTAGCCCCAGTACGCCAGCGACCCTTCGGTATGGCCGTCGGCAAACAGCAGCCGCCAGTGCAGCACCGGCACGGTTTCCGCCAGATAATCGAAGAAGTTGGGCAACGACACCCAGACGGTATGCAAATTGAACTCGGCCAGCGTGCCGGCGCCGAGATACAGCCCCGCCAGCAGCAGCGACCAAAGCAGCGTTTCACGCTTCTGCTTGCTGCGGATCCGCTGGTAATAATGCGTAAAATCGGTATTCAACGTGGAGGTCCATCCGTCATCAACAACACGATCGCCCGGCGCGCGATCGGCGCCGGACGGTGGGAGAAGATCAGCGCTCGCCTTTCGCCAGCGCGCGTTTGAGGTCGATCACCGGCTGATACTCCGCCAGCGTGGTGTCTTCGATATGCTGCTTGCCGCCCAGCGCCTTCACAAAGCAGGCGTGATCCTCTTTATCCAGCTTCTTGATGGCGGCGACCAGTTTGGTTTTGAACTCCGCCGGCAGCGCGCTGCGCACCAGGATCGGACCGTTCGGGATCAGCGGCGACTGCCAGATAATGCGGATCTTCTTCATCAGATCCGGCTGGTCCATGCGGATCAGGCGGGTAAAGGCGCCGCTGGTATAGCCGCTGTTGTAGTCGCCGATCATCGAGGTCCAGGTCACCGCGCCGTCAAACTGGCCGTTCACCACGCCGAGAATGTCCTGCTCGTGGCCGCCGGAGAAGGTCACGTTGGAGAAGTAACCGTTATATTTGTTGTCCGCGTTGCCGCCGAACTGCTTTTTAAAGTCGTGGTCCGGCATCAGGAAGCCGGAAGTGGAGTCCGGATCGGCAAAGCCAAAGGATTTCCCCTTCAGATCCTCCAGCTTCTTATACGGGCTGTCGGCCTTGACGATCACCACCGAGTGGTAACCGCGCGAGTTATCAGCGTCATCCACCGCGATCCCCACCAGATCCACCGCCTGCGGATCCTTGATATGCACCGAGGCGAACGACGCCGGCGACATGCTCAGCACCATATCGATCTTGCCGCCAAGCAGCCCCTGGATCACGCCGGAATAGTCGGAGGAGTTGCGCAGTTTGGTGTCCACGCCCAGCTCTTTATCAAAAAACTGCTTCACGCACTGGTTATCGCCGATCTGCTGGGTGGCGTTCTGCCCGCCGAGAATGCCCATATTCAGCTCTTTGGGCGCATCCGCCGCCGCCGCGCTGCCGGCCATCAGTACGCCGCTGATCAGCGCGCTCAGAATCGCTATTTTTTTCATCATCTCATGCCCTGTGTGTGTAAAAATCACGGTAAAAACGTACCCGCCGCTCTCCGGCGATCAATGGATCTGGCTCGCTTCCTCGCCGTACAGCTGGTGCAGAATCTGCTCATCGAGCTGCGACGGATGGCCGTCAAAAATAATTTTTCCCTGAGCGATGCCGATCACTCGCCCGCAGTACTCTTGCACCAGTTCGACCGAGTGCAGGTTGACCATTACCGCGATGCCGTCTTCGCTCACTTTGTGCAGCGCGTCCATGATGCGCCGGGTGTTTTTCGGATCCAGCGACGCCACCGGCTCATCCGCCAGCAGGATCTGCGGGTTCTGCATCAGTGCGCGACAGATCGCCACGCGCTGCATCTGGCCGCCGGACAGGTTTTCCGCCCGCTGCAGGGCGTGCGGCAGCATATTGAGCCACTGCAGCAGCTCGATAGCGCGCGCCCGGTCGGCATCGTCGAAGATCTTGAAGAACGATTTCAGCGTCGAGGTGTGGCTGAGCCGTCCCAGCAGCACGTTGGTGATCACGTCCAGCCGCGGCACCAGGCAAAAATCCTGGAAAATCATGCCGCAGCGGGCGCGCCAGCTGCGCATCTCTCGCGCCGACAGCTGGGCGATATCCTGCGCCGCACCCTGCGGGTCGATATGCAGCATCTCGCCGCAGCTGGAAGGAATGGTGCCGTTCAGGGTATGCAGCAGGGTCGATTTACCGGCGCCGGAGCGGCCGATCACCGCCACAAACTCACCGGCGTGCAGAGAAAAGTTGATATCGTCCAGCACACGCTGCTGCGCCTTATAGGCTTTGCCCAATCCTTTCACTTCCAGAACTTTGCGACGCGTACGGGTCTGCACGGGCGGGAAGTCGCTCGGTGCCAGTTTTAATAGTGCCTGAGCCATATGCCGTATCTCATTAGGTTGGCGATGGGTGATGGGCACCTATTTAGGGATAAATTTATGACACTGGGATGATGGTTTGATGGCGGGGAGGTGACGGCGGTGTGATATCTCGCCCGGCCGGCCGGGCGAAAAACGGCGCGCTCAGCGGAAGTGGATCACCCCCTTGATCAGCGCGCGGTTGTTGATAACGTCGCGCTCATAGCGCTCGGCCAGAGTATCAAAGGCAAAGTGGTGCGACAGCATCATCCCGGCGCTGATTTTGCCCGCCGCCATCAGCCGGCCGACTTTGGCGAAGTCTTCATGCGTCGCGTTGCGGCTGCCCATCAGGGTGGTCTCTTTTTTGTGAAATTCCGGGTCGTCGATGCTGAACTCCCCTTTAAACAGCCCGACGAACACGATGCTGCCGCCGTGGCGAATCAGGTTGACGCAGTGATTCATCGCCAGCCGGTTGCCGGTGGCGTCGATCACCTTGGCCGCCAGCATGCCGGAAAACTGTGCGCGCAGCGCGGCGTCGAAACCGGCGTCCGCCGGGTCCAGCGTCGCCACCTCCAGCACCTGCGCCGCATGGGCGCGGCGTTCCGCGCTGGTATCGGCCACCACCACCTGCGCGCCGTCGGCGCGGGCGATCGCCGCCACGCCCAGCCCGATCGGCCCGGCGCCGACCACCAGCAGTTGATCGCCCGGCGTCACCGCCGCGCGCCGCACCGCATGGGCGCTGATGGCGAACGGTTCAATCAGCGCGGCGCTTTCCGGCGCCAGATCGTCAACCGCCAGCAGGTTGCTGACCGGCACGCTGAGGTATTCACAAAAACCGCCGTCCTGATGCACGCCGATCACCGAAATATTTTCGCAGCAGTTGCCGCGGCCGCTCTGGCAGGCGGCGCAGCCGCCGCAGAACAGGTAAGGCATCACCGCCACCCGCTGCCCGACCCGCCAGCCGGCGACGCCGTCGCCCAGGCCGACGATATGGCCGCAGATTTCATGGCCCAGTACCCGCGGGTAGGCGAAAAATGGCTGATTGCCCGCCCAGGCGTGAATATCGGTGCCGCAGATGCCGACGGTATGTATCTGCAACAGCGCCTCGCCCGCTGCGGCGGTCGGCACCGGTCGCTGTTGATAAACCAGCTGCTTCGGCTGCTGACAAATCAGTGTGTTCATTGTGCTCATGATGATTCCTCCCGTGATCTGGCGTTTGTTATTCAATAAAAAACGCCCGCGTCGCGCTTTTCCCCTGTCGAAGTGTGATTCATCGCCAAATAAACCGTTTTAAATTGGTTTTAAATGCCAGAAAAAACCGCAGAGGGACGTGATGAGCAGAACGCAAAACCTGCGGCAGACGGTGATCAATCAGATGATTGACGGCATGATTCAGGGGCACCTGAGCTCACCGCTGCCCTCCCAGGCCGCACTGGCCGAGATGTACAATATCAGCCGCACCACGGTGCGCCACGCGCTGGCGCACTTCCAGCAGAGCGGCGTGCTGGCGCCGCAGGACGGCGGCTACGCCATCGTGCGCCTGCCGCAGCAGGAGGAGGGGTTCGACTGCCGCGAGCAGTCGCCGGTTGCGCAGAGTGAGCGCTTCGAGCAGGCGTTCTTTCAGCTGATTAACCAGCAGCAGCTGCGCGCCGGCGACAGTTTCAGCGAGCTGCAGCTGGCGCGTCAGATGAACGTCAGCCCGGTGGTGGTGCGGGAGTTTTTGCTGCGCCTGAGCCGCTACCGGCTGCTCGACAACGTCAAACGCGGGCAGTGGTGCCTGAAAACCTTCGACCGCCAGTATGCCGAACAGCTGTTCGAACTGCGCCAGATCCTGGAAACCCATGCGCTGTCGCGCTTTCTCAACCTGCCGGCCGGCGACGCGCGCTGGCTGCAGGCCAGGGAGCTGCTGCGCCGCCACCGGGAGCTGCGCGACACCATCAGCCAGCACTACCGGCAGTTTTCCGCGCTGGACAGCGACTTCCATCGCCTGATCCTCTCCGCCGCCAATAACCCGTTTTTCAACCAGTCGCTGGAGATTATCTCGGTGATTTTCCACTTCCACTATCAGTGGGACGCCCGCGATCTCAAGCAGCGCAATATCATCGCCATCGAGGAGCATATGGCGATCCTCAGCGCGCTGATCTGCCGCAACGACCAGCAGGCCACCCACGCGCTGCACCGCCATCTCGACAGCGCCAAACAGTCGATGATTCGCTCCCTCGCCCGCCCCGCCTCCTGACGCCCATCCGGTAATAAAAAACCGATAAAAAACGGGAAAAGCCTATCTGCCGCACGGAACCCGCACGCCCCGGATTCGGCGGCGAAACGCGCCATTTAGGCTGATTAACGGCCAACGCTGGCCTTCCCTGCATCCCGGGCTATCCCCCAACGATAAATATTATTAACGTGGAATTCTGGAGACAATGATGGAAAAAACGCATACCGCCCCCCGCCCGACGGCCGCCGAGCCGGACGCGGCCGACACGATCGTTCCTATGCCTCCCGACGGCGCGCTGGTGCGCTCCGCACGCCTTAAAAAAATTCAGACCACCGCGATGCTGCTGCTGTTTTTAGCCGCCATCATCAACTTTCTCGACCGCAGTTCGCTGTCGGTCGCCAACTCCACCATCCGCGATGAGATGGGGCTGAGCGGCACGGAAATCGGCCTGCTGCTGTCTGCCTTTTCGCTGGCCTACGGCCTCGCCCAGCTGCCCTGCGGCCCGCTGCTGGACCGCAAGGGGCCGCGTATTATGCTGGGCCTCGGCATGTTCGTCTGGTCGCTGTTCCAGACGCTGTCGGGCATGATCCAGAACTTTACCCAGTTTATCTGGGTGCGCATCGGGCTGGGCATCGGCGAAGCGCCGATGAACCCGTGCGGCGTCAAGGTGATCAATGACTGGTTCAATATCAAACAGCGCGGTATGCCGATGGGCATTTTCAACGCCGCCTCCACCATTGGCCTGGCGATCAGCCCGCCGATCCTGACCGCCATGATGCTGGTGTTCGGCTGGCGCGGCATGTTTATCACCATCGGCCTGCTGGGCATCGCCCTGTCCATCGGCTGGTACCTGCTGTACCGCAACCGGCAGGACGTCGATCTCAGCACCCAGGAGCAGAGCTACCTCAACGCCGGCAGCGTCAGCGCCCGCCGCGAGCCGATGAGCTTTAAGGAGTGGCGCGCGCTGTTCAGAAACCGCACCATGTGGGGCATGATGATCGGCTTTAGCGGCATCAACTACACCGCCTGGCTGTATCTCGCCTGGCTGCCCGGCTACCTGCAGACCACCTACCATCTGGATCTGAAAAGCACCGGGCTGCTGGCCGCCATTCCGTTTCTGTTCGGCGCCGCCGGCATGCTGTCCAATGGCTATGTCACCGATTTTCTGGTCAGACGCGGCATGGAGCCGGTTAAAAGCCGCAAGCTGTGCATCGTCTCCGGCATGCTGCTGTCCGCCGCCTTTACCTCGGTGGTGGCGCAGGCCACCACCACCAGCAGCGCGGTGACGCTGATCGGCATGGCGCTGTTCTGCATCCACTTCGCCGGCACCTCCTGCTGGGGGCTGATCCACGTGTCGGTCACCCCGCGCATGACCGCCTCGGTGGGCAGCATCCAGAACTTCGCCAGCTTTATCTTCGCCTCGTTTGCGCCGGTAGTGACCGGCTGGATCCTCGATACCACCCACTCGTTCAGCCTGGCGCTGACCCTGTGCTCCTGCTTTACCCTGATCGGCGCGCTCTCCTACCTGCTGGTGGTGAAACGCCCCATCACCGACGCCCGCTGATATTGCCGGCGGCGCGCCTCTGCGCCGCCCTGCTGCACAGAAGGAAAGCGTTACATTGCCGGCGTTGCGTTCCCGCCGCGCTGCGCTAGGGTTAAGCCATTACTTCACAACAGGAGCGCATCATGAAAATCGGATTTGCCGGGCTGGGCGGTATGGGCCGCGCCATGGCCCATAATCTGCTGCAGGCCGGTTACCCGCTGACGGTGTGGAACCGTTCGCCGCAGGCGGCGCAACCGCTGGTCGACGCCGGCGCACAGCTGGCGGCGCAGCCCGCCGATCTGGCCGGGGTCGATATCTTGTTCACCATGCTGGCCAACGACGCGGCGCTGGAGCAGGTGGTGGTGACCAGCGGCCTGCTGGCGCAGATGCAGCCCGGCGCGGCGCACGTCAATATGGCGACCATTTCCGTGGCGCTGGCGCAGCGGCTGGCGGCGCTGCATCAGCAGCACGGCGTCGGCTATCTGGCGGCGCCGGTGCTCGGCCGCCCTGATGTCGCCGCCGCCGGCCGGCTCAATATTCTGGCCGCCGGCGACCCGGCGCTGCTGGCGCGGGTGCAGCCGCTGCTCGACGTGCTGGGGCAGCGCACCTGGTCGTTCGGCGAGCGGCCGGAGCAGGCCAATATCGTTAAAATCGCCGCCAACTTCACGCTGGCGAGCGCCATTGAGGCGATGGCGGAAGGCAGCGCGCTGGTGCGCAACCACGGCGTGTCCGGCGCGGATTACCTGCAGATGCTGACCGGCACCCTGTTTGCGGCCCCCGCCTATCAGGGCTACGGTGCGCTGATCGCCGCGGAGAACTATCAGCCGGCGGGTTTTAAACTGACGCTGGGGATGAAAGACGTGGGGCTGGCGCTGGAGGCCGGCGGCAACAGCCATACGCCGCTGCCGTTCGCCAGCGTGCTGAAAGATAATTTTCTGGATGCGATCGCCCACGGCGAGGGCGATCTGGACTGGGCGGCGCTGGCCAACGTGGCGGCGCGTCGCGGCGGTCTGTAAGGCAAAACGGAGCGCCGGGCGGCGCTCCGTTTTAGATCAGAACTGAATCTCCGCCGCGGGTACGGCGCGGATCGGCACGCCGAAACTTTCCATACTCGACAGCGCCGCATTGTGGTGATTGCGGATCCATGCGCCGCTGGCGTGCGCTTTGTCATGGCTGGTATGCGCATCCGCCGCCAACACGACCGGATAGCCGTGGCCGGCCGCGCGGCGCGTGGTGCTGTCTACGCAGTACTCCGTGGAGTAGCCGCAAATCACCAGCTGCGTTACGCCATGCTGCTCCAGCAGCGCCTGCAGGTTGGTGCGCAGGAATGAATCCGGCGTGGTTTTTTCCACCCGCAGATCCGTGTCCGTCACCTGCAGGCGCGGCTCAATCTGCCAGCCGTCGCTGCCGTGCGCCAGTTCCTGGTCGGCGGTCTGGTGCTGGACAAAAATCACCGGCACGCCGGACTGGCGCGCCCGCGCGCTCAGCTGGTTAATACGCTCAATCACCGCGTCGGCATCCGCCGGCGGTGGTACAAACAGTCCCTTCTGCACATCAATAATCAACAACGCTGATTGCATAATGCTTCGCCCAATAGGTGGAAAAACCGATTCACGCCAGCGGCTGACGCGGCCGGAAGATGTGGTCCACGCCCTGCTCACGCAGCCGGCTGACCAGCTCATGGCCGCCGTTCGGCGTCGCCTGCGCCAGCTCGCGCTCGCCGGCGAACACCGGGCTGGCCCACAGCAGATTGACCGGGTCGCCCTGCTGCGGCGGCAGCGTCAGGTACTGCTGGTGCGGATAAAACGACGACGACAGCAAGTAGCCTTCATAGCCCTGCGGCGCCACTTCCGACGCCAGCGTATGCCCTTCACCGAACCAGGTGATCTGCGCCCAGGGCACGTGCGCCACGCCGGCCAGCGCGCTGGCCATCTGCACCGCGTTCTCTTCGTTCATGTACTGACCGTCGATGGCGATCCCCATCTCAATACGCCGGTACAGGGACGCATCGTCGTTAAACAGAATCTCCATCCACGGCATCGGCCGGATGCTGACGCCCATGGTGAGGAAATAGTAGATGCCGTCGCGCTCGTGCTGAGTGATCGCCATCGGCGGCCACTTGCCCTGATCGATGGCGTAATACTTCACCGACGGGCCGAAATGCTGTTCGTAGCGCGCCATATACTCGCTCTGCATTTTCGGCCACGGGTTGCCCTCTTCACGCTGCCAGCGCCGCCAGAACTGACGGGTGGCCTCGGCCTGCGCATATTGCGTGTTGGTGGAGGCGGAACCCAGCGGATAGGCCAGCGGGCTTTCTTTGATGCAGCTGGCCGAATAGCACACCGAATGGTCGATATACAGGCTCCAGCCGGGGATCACCGCCAGCAGTTGGCCGTAATACCACAGCGCCGCGCCGTCGTCGCTTTCGTTCCAGATAACCTGCAGGCCGTCCGGCTGCAGCGGCGCTTCGCCCTCCAGGTTACGGCAAAACTCGGCGGCCAGCATCGGCGGCTGTCCCATCTCCAGCGCGGCGCGGTCTTCCTGCAGCGGCGCGGCCGCCAGATTGCGCAGCCAGCAGGCGCGCACCTGAAAACGCTCGCTGAAGGCGTCGGCAGGATAAATATAAAAATAGGCAGCCCGGTGATCTTGCTGAACCACCGCCGTCAGCGTCTGGTTATCATTACTGACTTCAGCAAGTACATATGACTCGTTCATATCACCTCAATAGGGGTCACGGCGCAGCATAGGCTCGCTGCGCACTGTCCAAAATCGTCAAAGCTGACGCTTCAACCATAAAGGATACAAAAGGATTTTTGCTTTTCGCCAGTGTAAAACGCATTCCGGCGCACAATCACGCGTAAAAGTCTCAAAAATTCAGCGAGTACGCGAATTTTTCCGCTATTTTCGCTGCGGCGGATTTCAACGTATAGTGAGACCAGTGTAACTCAGGAGACGGAAATGATAACAATCAGGGAGCGTATTGCGGCGGATAATCCGCAGCTGGTGGCGATCTGGCAGCGTTCGGTGCGCGCCACCCATCACTTTATCGGGGAACAACAGCTGACGGAGCTGCAGCCGCTGGTCGAGCAGTATCTGCCGGCGCTCGAGGTCTGGGTGGCGGAGATCGCCGGGCAGGCCGCCGGCTTTATCGCGCTGGATGACAATAAGGTGGAGATGCTGTTTATCGACGCCGGACAGCGCGGCAAAGGCCTCGGCAGCGCGCTGCTGGACCACGTACAGGCGCGCCGCGACGGGCTGGTGCTGGATGTCAATGAGCAAAACCCGCAGGCGGTCGGTTTCTACCAGCGCTACGGCTTTGTGGTGACCGGGCGTTCGCCGCGGGACGGCCAGGGCAACCCCTACCCGCTGCTGCATATGGCGCTTTCCCCGCGCTAACGGCGCAGGGCGGGGTCAGACCGGGTTGCCCACCTGGCTCAGACGCGGCCAGAGCATCATCAGGGTGTCCACCAGGCGCAGCAGCTCTGCGCGGCTCGCCCCTTCGCGCGCCTGCACCGACATGCCTTCAATGGTGCACATCACATACTTCGCCAGCAGCGCGGTATCGGTCTTCGCCAACAGCTCCCCCTGCTGTACCTTACGGTCGAAGCAGGCCTTCAGGCTGGCTTCCTGCGCATGGTGCTTGCGCAGCAGCAGCTGCGCCACCTCGTCCGATGACGAAGAAAGCGCGGCGGAGGCGCAGACCATAAAGCAGCCGGACGGCGTTTCCGGGTCGGTAAACACTTCGGCAGAAGAACGCACATAGGCGTCGATGATTTCGGCGATCGGCAGCGGCTGTTCCAGCAGCTGATTGGTGCAGGTGGTGTACTTGCTCAGGTAACGCTCCACCGCCGCGCGGAACATCCCTTCTTTATTGCCGAATTCGGCATACAGCGTCGGCGCTTTGGCGCCGGTCACCTCAACCAGATCGGACAGCGAGGTGGCGTCATAGCCGTGACGCCAGAACAGCTCCAGTGCGCGGTCGAGTGCCAGGTCGCGATCAAACTGTTTCGGTCTGCCGCGGGTTTTCTTCGCAGCAACCTCTTCTTTGATAGTCATAATCCCTCTCATCTTGCGCGCCGCGTCAGCGCCGCCAAATTAAATTAACGCTCATTATAAAAAAATATTGCGGCGACGTCGAGAAGCGACTAACATTTAGTTATCGAACGTTATCTATATACCGCCGTTCACATCAACGTTGTTGTTAATACGCCCTTATAAAAGCACAATCAATTGAAATAACTAAAATAATTTCCTGTGATAGCGATACCCGCCCGGTTGCCAACGGCGGGATGACTGCGCTGTCGCAGTCTGTCGTTGCGATAAAAAACCGCGCCGGCGGCGATGACCGAGCGCCCCGAACGGCAATTTACCACGCCGCACGCGCTGAACCGCAGCGAGGTCAACGGCACCAGAGGTCGCCAGCGCCAGGGAAAACCTTTTTATAACAATATATTGAAGAATTTTATGCCGCACCACGCCGGCCGCCGGAAATACGGCCGCAACAATTTAATTAATGAACATTAAAAAAATGCTTGCAAAGTGACCTGGGTCACACTAACATTAAATTATCGATCGTTAATTAATTTAACGCTCAGCGAAACAACAACCATATTCAACTTATGATAGGAAAGAAGATTATGAAAAGCCTGAAAATGACCATCGCCGCCGTTGCCCTTGCCACCGTATCATTCGGCAGCTTTGCCGCTGAACTGGTAGACAGCCAGCCGGCAAATATGCAGAAAGTCGGCGTAGTTAACGCCGGTGGCGCAACCAACCTGACCAGCCTGGAAAACAAACTGGCGGCAGAAGCCGATAAAGCCGGGGCTAAATCCTTCCAGATCACCTCGACGACCGGTAACAACAAAATGCACGGCACCGCGATTATCTATAACTAATCGTCAGAGTCTGAGATGCAAAGAGGCGGCGTAAGCCGCCTTTTGCGTTGCTGCGGGAAGGTACGGCCTTACAGCGGCTTCAGCATATAGATAGGACAGCCGTGGTGGCCGGTGTCGCCGCGCCGCTCGCTGAGCAGCGTAAAGCCCAGCGACTGATACAGCCCGAGCGCTTCTTTCAGCTGTTCGGTAGTTTCCAGATAGCAGTAGCGGTACCCAGCCGCCCGCGCCGTACGCATCGCCTGCACCACCATATAGCGCGCCATCCCCAGCCCGCGGATTTCCGGTTTGAAGAACAGTTTCTGCAGCTCGCAGTAATCCGCCTCTTCGCCGGCCAGCGGCGCAATGCCTGCGCCCCCCACCACTTGCCCCTGCAGCTCCACCACCCAGTAATGGCCGCCGCTGCGGCGGTAAACCTCCGTCAGCCGATCCAGATCCGGATCGTGCAGGCTGACGCCCTCCATGGTGTCCATGCCGTATTCACGAAAACAGTCGCGGATCACCTGCGCCATCGCCGCATCGTCTGCGGCGCAGATTGGCCGCACCCGCAGCTGCGCCTGCCGCTGCTTGCGCGCGCCGGCCAGCGCGCCGCTGAACTTGCGCATCATCGCCACCGTCGCCGCCCGCTCATCATCATCCAGCTGCGCCAGCGCCTCCTGCATAAAGTTATCGGCGTCGCTGTCGATCAGCGCCAGGGTGCGTTTCCCCTGTTTGGTCAGGCGGTGCAGGCTGTGGCGTTTATCATGCGGGTGCTCCACCGTCTCAATCATCTCCGCGCTGACCAGCGAGCGCAGCGCCCGGCTGGCGCTGGCCTTATCGATACACAGTTTGGCGGCCAGCTCCATCACCCCCAGCGGCTGCGCCTTGATTTCAATCATCAGGTGAATCTGCAGCGGCGAAAAGCGCGAACCGTTGCTCTGCTTGTTCAACATCCCCAGTTCACGCACCAGACGGCGCGACAGCGCCCTGAATTCCCGGATCTCCATCGTATTTTCTTCCCCAGACACGTTTATTGCAGCGTAAATTTAGTTGATAGTGTTACCTAATTCACTTCAACATAACGCATAACCATAAATAGGTGAAGGGATTTATTTCATTCATAAACGTTATTCCAGCGATTAACGCCCCGCCGCTTCTGCTAGAATGCGCGCGTTGAAAGCCGGCAACCGCCGGATTTTCCGACATTTATTATTGGCAAAGTTGCCGTATCTTTATCATCAAGGAGAGATTTCATTTACATGAAAAAATCACTCGTACTGGGTTCTCTTGCCCTTTCCGTCACGCTGTTGACCGGCTGCGCAACGGAATCGTCCCGTTCGCTGGAAGTGCCGAAAGTCGCATCCTACCAGAGCCAATACCAAGGCCCGCGCAGCCCGATCGCCGTCGGTAAGTTTGATAACCGTTCCAGCTATATGAACGGCATCTTCTCCGATGGCGTCGATCGCCTGGGCAATCAGTCGAAAACCATTCTGATCACTCACCTGCAGCAGACCGGCCGTTTTAACGTGCTCGATCGCGCCAATATGGATGAACTGAAGACCGAAGCCGGCCTGAAAGGACAAAAACAGACGCTGAAAGGCGCCAACTACGTAATCACCGGCGACGTAACCGAATTTGGTCGCAAGGAAGTGGGCGACCACCAGCTGTGGGGCATTCTCGGCCGGGGTAAATCGCAGGTTGCGTACGCCAAGGTAAACCTGAATGTTGTTAACGTTCAGACTTCCGAAGTGGTTTACTCCACCCAGGGCGCCGGCGAATACAGCCTGTCGAACCGTGAGATCATCGGTTTTGGCGGCACCGCCAGCTACGATTCAACCCTGAACGGCAAGGTGCTGGATTTAGCGGTACGCGAAGCGGTAAATAATTTGGTGACGGCGATTGAAAACGGCGCATGGCGCCCAACCCACTAACGGATTAGTACAAAATCATGACCATAAAAAATATAAGCGGGGTGCTGCTGGCGGCAACCCTGCTGGCCGGCTGCGCTGCGCCAAAAACGCTGTACAATTGGGATAATTATCAGACTACAGTTTATCAGTACTATCAACAGGATGGCGTTAGTTCTGAGCAGCAAATTACCGCATTAAATCAGACCATTGAAACCTCGCGCGCCAAAAATAAAGCGGTGCCGCCCGGTTTGCATGCGCAGCTGGGCCTGCTGTATGCCAAAAGCGGCCGCCCGGATCAGGCTTTCGCCGAATTCAATACGGAAAAACGTCTGTTCCCGGAGTCCGCCCAGTTTATGGATTTCCTGATGGCCAAGGATAAAGGGAGTTTTAAATGAAACGGATACTCGGTTTAATTGCCGCGACGGCGGTGCTGCTGCTAAGCGGCTGCGCCAAGAAAGCGCCGTATGACTATACGGCGTTTCACGAAAGCAAACCAAAATCGATTCTGGTGCCGCCGCCGGTCAACCTGTCGCCGGACGTCAAGGCCAGCCACAGCGTGCTGTCCACCGCCACCCTGCCGCTGGCCGAAGCCGGCTATTACGTCTTCCCGGTCGCGGTCGTTGAAGAAACCTTCCAGCAAAACGGTCTGAGCAACGCCAACGATATCCGCACCGTCAGTCTGCCGAAGCTGCATCAGATCTTCGGCGCCGACGCGGTGCTGTATCTGGATATTGCGCAGTACGGCACCAGCTATAAGGTGATCGACAGCGAAACTCGCGTGACCGTGAAAGCACGCCTGCTCGACCTGCGTTCCGGCAAGCTGCTGTGGTCTGGCGGCGCAACGGCCTCCAGCAGCGAAAACAACAATAACAACGGCGGCGGTCTGCTCAGTATGGTGATCAGCGCGGCCATCTCGCAAATCGCCAATACGCTCAGCGACAAAGGCTATGATATCGGCGCTATCGCCAATACCCGCCTGCTGTCCGCCGGTCGTGACGGCGCCATCCTGTATGGGCCGCGCTCGCCGCATTACGCCAGCCAGCGTTAACCTGATACGGGCAGCCGCGTGCGGCTGCCCATTCTTTTAAGCCGGCATCAGGCCAATAAAGGTGGTTTTCTTGCGCGGGCCGGTCATCAGCGTCTCCAGCCGTTCCACACACTGCAGATAGTGCGGCGTTTGCTTATGCGCATCCACCGCCTGCTGGTCGCGGTAGGCCTCGTAAATATAGAAACGCGTCGGAATGGTTTCATCCTGCAACACGTCAAAACGCAGATTGCCCGGCTCGGCGATCGCCCCCAGATGGTTGGCGCGAAACACCTCGATAAATTCCTCCACCTTATCCGGCTTTACATTGATTTCCACCAGCGTGACGTGCATAACGGCTCCTTAAAGTGCGCGGGGTGATTCCCCAATCCTAGGCGTCCGCGCCGCAATTGCCGCCGCGCCGCGCCGATTTTGCAGCGCACCTCACAGTTCTGTCAGCGCGCCCCCGCCTGCGCCCCCGCGCCGGCCGCCAACGCCATCTATAGTTAAGATCTGGCGGGCGAAGAGTGTGAATTATGCGCAACTTGTTGATGGCATTAGACGCAGGGACCGGCAGCATCCGGGCGGTGATTTTCGATCTGGCGGGCCAACAAATCGCTTACGGACAGGCGGAGTGGCGCCATCTGGCGCTGCCGGACGTGCCCGGCTCCATGGAGTTCGATCTGACCGATAACTGGCGGCTCACCTGCCGCTGTATTCAGCAGGCGCTTGAACGCGCCGACGCCGGGCCGGGCGATATCCGCGCCGTCGCCTGCTGCTCAATGCGCGAGGGCATCGTCCTGTACGACCGCAACGGCGACGCCATCTGGGCCTGCGCCAACGTCGACGCCCGCGCCAGCCGCGAGGTGAGCGAGCTGAAAGAGCTGCATAACCATCAGTTTGAGCAGGAAGTCTACAGCTACTCCGGCCAGACGCTGGCGCTGAGCGCCATGCCGCGCCTGCTGTGGCTGGCGCACCATCGCCCGGATATCTACCGCCGGGCGGCGACGATGACCATGATCAGCGACTGGCTGGCCAACCGGCTCAGCGGCGAACTGGCGGTGGATCCCTCCAACGCCGGCACCACCGGCATGCTGGATCTGACCCGCCGCGACTGGCGGCCGGCGCTGCTGGATATGGCCGGCCTGCGCGCCGACCTGCTGTCGCCGGTCAAAGAGACCGGCAGCCTGCTGGGGCGCGTCACCGACACGGCCGCGCGGCAATGCGGCCTGGCGGCCGGCACGCCGGTGGTGATGGGCGGCGGCGACGTGCAGCTCGGCTGTCTGGGGCTGGGCGTGGTGCAGGCCGGACAGACCGCGGTGCTGGGCGGCACCTTCTGGCAGCAGATCGTCAATCTGCCGCAGCCGCAGACCGATCCGGCGATGAATATCCGCATTAACCCGCACGTGATCCCCGGTATGGCGCAGGCCGAAGCGATCAGCTTCTTCACCGGCCTGACCATGCGCTGGTTCCGCGACGCCTTCTGCGCCGAGGAAAAGCTGCTGGCCGAGCGGCTGGGGGTCGACGCCTATACGCTGCTGGAAGAGATGGCGGCGCGGGTGCCCCCCGGCGCCTACGGCGTGATGCCGATCTTTTCCGACGCCATGCATTTTAAAAGCTGGTATCACGCGGCGCCCTCCTTTATCAATATGTCGCTGGATCCGCAGCGCTGTAACAAGCAGACGCTGTTCCGTGCGCTGGAGGAGAACGCGGCGATCGTCGCCGCCTGCAATCTGGCGCAGATCGCACAGTTTTCCGGCGTTCAGCCGCCGGCGCTGGTGTTTGCCGGCGGCGGCGCGAAAGGCAAGCTATGGAGCCAGATCCTCAGCGACGTCACCGGGCTGCCGGTGCGGGTGCCGGTGGTGAAAGAGGCCACCGCGCTGGGCTGCGCCATCGCCGCCGGCGTCGGCGCCGGGCTGTTTGACGACCTGGCGGCCACCGGCGAACGTCTGGTGCGCTGGGAGTGCCAGTATCAACCCAACGAGGCGCATCATGCGCTCTATCAGCAGCAAACGGAGAACTGGCGGGAAGTATATGCCGACCAGCTGACGCTGGTGGACCACGGCCTGACAACCTCGCTGTGGAAAGCGCCGGGGCTGTAGCGCCCGGCGCTGCCGCCCGCTATTCGCGCGGCGCGGCCGCCAGGCGCAGATCGCTGCGCCGGCAGCACAGCGGATACAGCAGCCCGGTCACCACCAGGCTGATCACCCAGGAGATATCCGCGCCGGGCACCAGCTGCGAGTATGGCCCGCTGAAAAAGGCGTTTTCCATAAAGGGCAGCTGCACCACGATGCCGGCGAAGTACACCGCCAGCACCCGCCCGTTCAGCAGGCCGTAACGGCCGCCGTCGGCGCGGAAAATCGCCTCGATATCGTAGCGCTGCCGGCTGATCAGATAAAAATCGATCAGGTTAATCATGCACCACGGGATCAGCACCGCGATCAGCGCCAGGATCAGATTGATAAAGAAGCTGACGAAATTGGCCGACGCCGCCAGCGCCACCAGCACCGACCCCGCCAGCACCAGCGTGGAAAACAGCACCCGCACCCGGGCGTCGGGCTGCCAGCGCGGCATAAAGGTCTGCACCGCGGTGATCAGCGACAGCACCGCGCCGTAGAGATTCATGCCGTTATGGCAGATGATATTGACCAGGAACAGCACCATCAGCACCGGCCCCAGCCAGCCGGTAGCCTGGCGCACCGCCGCCATCGCCTCGACGTTGCCGCCCACCAGATTGACCGCCAGCATGCCGAACAGAAACGCCAGAATGGTGCCGCTGCAGGCCCCCAGCCAGGTATAGAGGAACGGCCGCCGGATCCCCACCTCGGCGGGCAGGTAGCGGGAATAGTCCGAGGTATACGGCGAGAAACTGATCTGCCAGACCGCGCCGATGCAAAACGTCGCAAACCAGCCGCTGAACGAAAAGCGTCCGCGCAGCCAGAAATCGCCGGGCAGCGGCTGCGTCAGCATCACCACCATGCCAATCAGCAGCGCCGCGCCCATAAT
Organism: Serratia rubidaea; assembly: GCF_016026735.1. NCBI lineage: Bacteria > Pseudomonadati > Pseudomonadota > Gammaproteobacteria > Enterobacterales > Yersiniaceae > Serratia > Serratia rubidaea. The sequence goes on along the minus strand of NZ_CP065640.1, from coordinate 2,893,587 downwards.
CCAGGCGCCCAGCTTGTTGATTTTATGGATAAAGCGGTAGCCCACCACGCCGATGGCGGTCGCCAGCAGCGCCCCCAGCACCGTGGCGTACGGGATCGGCAGCGCCGGCAGCACATTGTTGATCACCTTGCCGGACAGGGTAATGTTCGAGATAAAGAAGCCGAGGTAAATCACCGTGGTAAAGGCGATCACCAGCAGCGAGCCGTAGCGGCCGAACTGGGCGCGGCTCTGCACCATCTGCGGGATGCCCACCTGCGGCCCCTGCGCCGAGGTCAGCGCCAGAAAGACGCCGCCGAACAGATGCCCGGCGATAATCGCCGTCATCGCCGACAGAATATTCAGCCCGAACGTATGGGTGGCGATGGCGCCGGTCACCACCGCCAGCGGCGCGATATTGGTGCAGAACCACAGGGTGAACAGGCTTTTTACCTCGCCGTGACGCTCCGAGGCCGGCACGTAATCGATGGATTTATCCTCGATCAGGCTGTTTGGTTGTGTTTGAGAACGCATGACATCCTCCGGTTTACACCGTTATCGTTTTTATCGGGTAGAGGGTAAGGCAGCCCCTCCCGGGAGTCGGGAGGGGAAGCGGGCGGCTAGCGCATCACGAAGGGGTCGTCGATGGGCGCATCGCTGGTGCGTAACCAGACGGTTTTGCTGGTGGTGTACTCCAGCGCCGCCTCCATGCCGCCTTCGCGGCCGAAGCCGGACTGGCCGTAACCGCCGAACGGCGCCAGCGGCGAGACCGCGCGGTAGGTATTGAGCCACACCACGCCGGCGCGCAGCTGGCGGGTCACCCGGTGGGCGCGGGTCAGGTTCTGCGTAAACACGCCGGCCGCCAGCCCGTACTCCGTGGCGTTGGCCAGGGCGATCGCCTCGGCTTCATCGCGGAAGCTCAGCACCGACAGCACCGGGCCGAACAGCTCCCGCGTGACGCTCTCCGCCTGCGGGCAGCCGCTGCAGTCCAGGATGGTCGGCGGGTAGTAAAAGCCGGGACCGTCGATGGGCGCCGACGCGGTCAGCCGCCGGGCGCCCTGCGCCAGCGAGCGTTCGACCACCTGTTCAATCAGCGCCTTCTGCCGCGCGGTGCACAGCGGGCCGAACTGAGTTTCCGGCTGCTGCGGACAGCCGATGACGATCTCGCGCACCTTCGCCACCAGCCGCTCCAGCAGCGCCTCCTTGACACTCTCCGCCACCAGCAGGCGCGAGCCGGCGACGCAGCTCTGGCCGGAGGCCGAGAAAATCGCCGCCACCTGCGCGTTGGCGGCGCTGTCGAGGTCGGCGTCGTCAAAGACGATAAACGGCGATTTGCCGCCCAGCTCCAGCGAGGTGCTGGCCAGATTTTCGGCGCTGTTGCGCACGATATGGCGTGCGGTTTCCGCGCCGCCGGTAAAGGCGATGCGGTCCACCTTCGGGTGGCGCGTCAGCGGCGCCGCGCAGCGCTCGGCAAAGCCGGTGATCACATTGCACACCCCGGGCGGAAATCCGGCCTGATCGATCAGGCGGGCAAAGGCCAGCAGCGGCGCCGGCGCGGCCTCGGAGGCCTTCACCACCAGCGTACAGCCTGCGGCGATCGCCGGGCCAATCTTCACCGCCGACAGAAACAGCTGGCTGTTCCACGGGATCACCGCGGCAACCACCCCGACCGGTTCACGACGCACCCAGGTTTCCATATCCGGCTTGTCGATCGCCAGCACGTGCCCTTCCATTTTGTCGGCCAGCCCGGCGTAATAGCGGTAATACTCCGCCACATAGGCGATCTGCGCGCGGGTTTCGCGGATGATTTTCCCGCTGTCCAGCGTCTCCAGCCGCGCCAGCTCCGGCGCGTTGGCCTCCACCAGATCCGCCAGCTTCAGCAGCAGCTTGCCGCGCGCGCCTGCGGTCATCGCACGCCATTCGGGGCGGTGAAACGCCTGCCAGGCGGCCTCCACCGCGCGATCCACCTCCGCCTCATGCGCTTGCGCCACGCTGGCCCAGGGGGCGTTGGTGGCCGGGTTCAGCGAGTCAAAGCGCGCCGCGCCCGGCTCGAACCGCCCGTTAATATAGAGATCAAACGACTCCATCACTTCCTCCCGCCTCAGTGAAACTCAGGCATAACGTGGCGGATAAAGCGCTCCAGCGAGGCTTTTTTCCGCGCGAAGGACATTCCGCTGTCGATCCACAGGGCAAATTCCGCGTAGCCCATCTGCTCATAGTTCTTCAGCCGCGCCACCACCTCATCGGCGGTGCCGATCGCCAGGTTGTTACGCATCATTTCCGCGTTGTAATAACTGTTGGCCGCCATCTCCTCGTCGCTCAGCGGCTTGATCAACCCCTGGCTGACCGGGCGCTCATTCTTGAACCAGGCGCCGAAATAGTGGTAGAAGCGGTTAAGCTCCTGCGCCGCCTGCTGGGCGTCCGCCTCGTCTTCCGCCACATAGCCGTGCTGCAGCAGCATGATTTTCAGCGGCTGCTGCGGCGCATGTTCGCGGCAGGCGTCTTTAAAGCAGGTCACCAGCCGGACGATCTCCTCCTCACCCTGATGCAGCGGCGTCACCTGCACGTTGCAGCCGTTCTTTACCGCGAATTCGTGGCTGTTCGGGTCGCGCGCCGCCACCCAGATCGGCGGATGCGGCTGCTGCTTCGGCTGCGGCGCCGAGGTGGTTGCCGGGAAAGACCAGTACTCGCCCTGATGGGCATAATCCCCCTGCCACAGTTTCTTCACCGCCGGGATCAGCTCGCGCATCCGCTGGCCGGCGTCCCAGGCGGTCAGCCCCGGCATCAGGCGCTCGTATTCATAGCTGTAGGCGCCGCGGGCAATCCCCAGCTCCAACCGCCCGTTGGTGATCAGATCGGTCATCGCCGCTTCGCCGGCCAGCCGCACCGGGTGGTGGAACGGCGCGATCACCGTGCCGGTGCCCAGACGCGCGTGCTGAGTACGGTGGGCAATATCCACCAGGTTGATAAACGGATTGGGGGCAATGGTAAAATTCATGCCGTGGTGCTCCCCGGTCCAGATGGTGTGTACGCCGCCGCGGTCGGCGATTTCGCACAGCTCCATCATCTGTTCATAGAGCTGCTCCTGCGGCTCGTCGGGGGTAGTGCGTTCCATATGGATAAATAAAGACAGTTTCATCGCTCGCTCCCACCCAGCCTTAGCTGGCAAATCGTTTGATGGCGCCGCTGTGCTCATCGCCGTAGTAAATGCTGTAGTTGCCCACCGAGTTTTCACGCTCGAAGCGGTTAAGCAGCGACTTCAGCGCCGGATCATCCATCGGCAGCGCCGCCGCCTGAGCAAGCGGCAGCCAACGGGCCGCCTCGCCCGGCAGCACGCCGTTGCCGGCATCGCTGGGCAGCGCGCACAGGAAGACGATGTGCTGGCGGTTCGACTGACGGTCGTCATAGATGGAGTAGACAAAGCCCGGGCTGGCCGGCAGCGCCAGCTCCTGCAGCAGCGCCGTCAGGCTATCGCCGACGCTGCGCCCGGCCACCGGCCGCGACGGCAGACGGAAGCGCCCGTCCTGTCGTTTGACCATCACCACGCTGCCGTCAAACTCAATCAGCGCGCTGACCACCACTTCCGGCCCGCTGACCAGCGCCTCGGCGTTCTGCGCCGGCGTGAAGTAGGCGCCGCGGTAGTAGCCCAGACCGGCGGTGCCGCTGGAGTCAAAGGCGCTGATTTTGCCGATCAGAATCACATGATCGCCGGCGTCCACCACCTGAAAGCGTTCGCATTCGAACCAGGCGGAGCTGCCGTCCAGCAGCGGCATCCCGGCGTCGCTGCGCCGCCACGCCACCTGCGCGAAGCGGTCGTCCACCTTTTGGGCGAAAATATTCGACGTCTCTTTCTGCTGCTCGGCCAGAATATTGACGGCAAAGTGCGCGCCGTTGGTAAAGTGCGCCAGATTGGCCGAGCGCTTGTCGATATTGACCAGCAGCAGCGCCGGGTCCAGCGATACCGAGGTAAAGGAGTTGGCGGTAAAGCCGATCGGCTGTCCGTCGGCATCCAGCGCGGTGACCACCGTCACCCCGGTCATAAAGGCGCCGAAGGCGTCACGTAATTGTCTGCGTTGTTCAATGTCCATCGTTCGCTCCTGCCGTATCGTGCCGATGCGCCGGGGTTAAAAAGGCCAGCATCTCCTGATTGACCCGCGCCGCATCCGTCAGATTCACCATATGTTTCGCGTTATTAACGATTACCGCCTGCCCCTGCGGGGCCGCGTGCGCCATCTGGCGCGCCATCGCCGGGCTGGAGTTGGCGTCCAGTTCGCCGGTCAGCACCAGCACCGGGCAGCGCATCTCTCCCCAGCGGCCGGCGTAGACCGCATCGCCGGCGGCAAACGCCTGATACGCCTTGGCGTAGCCGTCGCGGCTGACCTGATTCAGCCAGCCGCTGACCCGCCGCCGCAGCGCCGCCTCCTCCTGCGTATCGCTGAACCAGCGCGCCAGCGGCGAATCCAGCTGCGCATCGCCGCGCGCCAGTTCGCCGGCGCGCTGCAGCACCGCGGCGCGCGCCTGTTCGCTGCGCCGGTAAACGCCGCTCATCACCATCGCGCGGCTGACCAGCTGCGGATGATCGATCGCCAGCCCGGCGGCGATCAGCGCTCCCATCGAGTGGCCCGCCACCGCAAAGCGCGGCTGCGGCAGAGTGCGCAGAAACGCCGCCGTCCACGCCACGTAATCCTGTAGCGACGGCGTATGCGCAAAGCCGTCGCTGCCGCCGTGCCCCGGCATATCCACCGCGATAACGTGAAAATGCGCCTGCAGGGCGTCAAGCTGCGGCTGCCAGGCGTCGGCGTTCATGCCCACGCCGTGGATCAGCAGCAGCGGCTCGCCCTCGCCCGCCTCCAGGTAGCTCGCCTGCAGGTTGAATTCAGACAGCCGCTGGGTTTTGCGCATCATGACCAAGCTCTTTCAAATCCAGATAACGGTTACCGATGCGGTGATGCGGTCTCCCCCCCAGCGCCGCCCCCAGCGCCACGACAATTTCATCGCCGGCCGGCGCATCGGCGATGGCGAACTGATAGGTCAGGTAGTGTTCGCGACTGCCTTCGTCGTTCTTCTGCATCATCGGGATCAGGATCGGCGCGTTGGCCGGCCCGCGGGTGTTATTGAACGCCAGGTAACTTTTGGCCTGCACCGCCTGGCGATAGTGGTTGCCGAAATGCAGCGTATGGATCAGCGCCGATGCGTGCTCCAGCTCGCCGTCGATACCGACTACCGCGCATTTACCGAACGCCTCCACCCGCTCGCCGCCGCCGGCCTCTTTGACAATCATCCCGGTCAGCAGCTCGCCGAGCACCGGCGCCAGTTCACGAATTTTCGGGCCGAGGTCTTCCACATAGCCCTGACCGGCCCAGGGGTTTTTGATCACCGCCGCCGCGGCGATCATCACCAGGGGTTTGCCCGCCGCTTTAGCGCCGTCGGTATACAGCGTTTCGGTGGACAGCAACGTTTTACGAATCATCGGATGCATAGGGTTCCTCAAAAAGTAAATCAAATGTTAATCAGTGGGCGATTTGCGGTATAGCATCGGGAAATACGCCATGTCAAAGCTTGGTATACCATAATATCAACCGACAAATATGGGCGGAGATTGGTACGAAAACGGTGGCGATTCAACGGCATAAATCAGAGAGGGAACGGCGGCGCGACCGCCCGGTTTTATCGCCCGCATGCCGCAGAATGCGGGCGACATGGCGGTCAAAAACCGCGCTGCGCCGCCTTTTTTGCCGGATAGGCTATAGTGGTGAGGACATTTTTTTATCGATGTGATGAATTTGTGATCTACGCCTGATTTCCTTTTTCGCCGACGCGGCGTTTGGTATACCATCAGAACAACATTGCATTGTTCAGGGAAAAGGTGCTAAGAGTAATAGCCAAGGAAGTGATACCGATGAGAGAGACCGACAGGATGACGCACACCCCACTGAAGATCGAAAACGCGCCGCTGACGCTGCGTGAACTGGCCCTTAACAACGTCCGCCGCGCGATTATCTCCGGCTACTTTGCCGCCGGCGACCGGCTGGTGGAACGCACGCTCAGCGAGGAACTGGGCGTCAGCCGCAGCGTGGTGCGCGAGGTGATCCGTTATCTGGAAGCGGAAGGACTGATTGAGATCCTGCCCAAGAAGGGGCCGATTGTGGCGATCCTCACCTGGGACATCGCCGAACAGATTTACAATATCCGCCTGCTGCTGGAGCAGGAAGCCGCGCACGACTGCGCGCTGCACGCCAAAAGCAAGGATAAGAAGCTGCTGCACGAAAAACTGCTGCAGATCGACCGCGCCTCCCGCGAACAGGACGATATCAAGCGCGTCGACGCCTCGCAGGAGTTTTATAAAACCATCTTCGACGTCGCCGGGCACGCCATCGCCTGGGAGATTGTGCAGCGTCTCAATAGCCGCATCAGCCGGCTGCGGGCGCTGACGCTGAAAACCCGTGAGCGGCAGGTGGCGGGCTACGAACGCATGACGCGCATCTTCAACGCGATTGAGAAAAACGACCCGGCGCAGGCGAAGCAGGAGGTGTTTGAGCACCTGACCGAAGCCTCCGCGCTGGCCAGGCTGATACTGCAACCACAGGAGTAACCGATGCCCGCTTACTGGATTGCCCACGTCACGGTGACGGATCCGCAACGCTATCAGGCGTATATGGCCGCCGCCCCCGAGGCGTTCCGTCAGTACAACGCGCGCTTTCTGGCGCGCGGCGAACAGGCTGAATCGCTGGAGGGCGCGCCCTTCACCAAGCACGTGCTGATAGAGTTTGACGACTACCAGAGCGCGCTGGCCTGTTACCGTTCCGAAGCCTACCAGCGGGCGAAGCAGGCGCGCGCGGGCTGCGCCGAGGTGATGATTACCATTGTGGATGGGCTGAACGTCGCGCCCGCGGCCTAGCTGCCGGCTCGGTCACTGTCGCAGGCGTTATCCATAACGTGAATATCAATAGCCAAAAATCAGAAAACAAGAAATAAGCATAGGAATTTCATCAGGTTCTATTATCCACCATGGTAAACAGTGTAACCACGGCGAAGATATTTATCTGCCGCGGCGCACTGCGTAAATTGCGATCTTGATCACTTAAAGATGCCGCCCCTCGCTGGCATTCACCCGCTGAGATGAACGCTACTATGCTGAATAATAAAGATAAGCCTGCAAATTCGCCCTGGGCCGCCGTGTTCTCCCTGACGGTGGCCTGTTTTGTGATGGTCACCACCGAGTTTTTACCCATCGGCCTGCTGACCAATATCGCCCCGTCGCTGCACGTCAGCACCGGCAACGCCGGGCTGATGGTCACCATGCCCGGCATCGTGGCCGCCGTCGCCGCGCCGCTGCTGAGCCTGGCCTCCGGGCGCCTTGACCGTCGCCTGCTGATGCTCGGACTGTCATTGTTGCTGATAGTGTCCAATCTGGTTTCCGCGCTGGCGGTCAACTTCCCGATGATGCTGCTCGGTCGGGTGCTGCTCGGCATCTGCGTCGGCGGCTTCTGGTCGTTCGCCGCCAACTACGGCCGCCATCTGGTGCCGGAGAGCAGCCAGGGCCGCGCCACTGCGCTGATCCTCAGCGGTATTTCGGTCGGCGCGGTGTGCGGCGTCCCCGCCGGCGCGCTGATTGGCGACGCCTTCGGCTGGCGCAGCGCCTTCTTTGGCAGCGCAGCGCTGGCGCTGCTGGTGCTGCTGGCGCAGCTGCGTCTGCTGACCTCGGTGCCGCCGTCGCGTGCGGTTACCGTGCGCGATCTGCTGCTGCCGCTGCGCCTGCCGCTGGCGCGTATCGGGCTGCTCGCCATCGTGCTGCTGTTTATCGGCCACTTTGCCGCCTACACCTACCTGCGTCCGCTGCTGCAACAGGTATTTGTCCTCAGCCCGTCGGCCATCTCCCTGCAGCTGCTGGCCTACGGCGCCATCGGCCTGCTGGGCACCTTCGCCGGCGAGCGGCTGGCGGAGCACAGCCTGCGCGCCACCTGTATTCTGATTGCCGTGATGCTGGCGGGGATTTTGATCGTCTCGCCGCTGCTGAGCGGCGTGGCCGGCGCCACGCTGATGGTGCTGATCTGGGGGCTGGCCTTCGGCGCGGTGCCGGTGTGCGCCACCAACTGGATGTTCGCCGCGGTGCCGCAGGCGCCGGAAGCCGGCCAGGCGCTGCTGGTGTGCGTGATCCAGATTGCGCTGGCCTCCGGCGCGCTGCTGGGCGGCGAAGTGGTGGACTGGCAGGGCGTCAGCAGCGCCATGCTGTTCGGCGGCGCGCTGATCCTGTCGGCGGCGCTGGTGTTCGGTTTATCCTTGCGTTCCGACCCGGTTGACGCTAAACAGTGTTAACCCGCATCACGGGCGCGCCGCGTCGCGCCCTGGCCTAACAGCAGGAGCAGCATGGACCATCACTTACTGGCAATCCGCGTCTTTATCCGCGTGGTGGAAACCGGCGGCTTTACCCGCGCCGCCGATACGCTGCGGATGCCGAAAGCCACCGTCAGCAAGCTGATCCGCAACCTGGAAAATCACCTGCAGACCAAGCTGCTGCAGCGCACCACCCGCAGCGTGGCGGTGACGCCGGAAGGCGAATGCTACTACCGCCGCACGGTAAAATGGCTGGCGGAGCTGGAGCAGATGGAAGGCTGCATGACCGATTCGCAAAGCTCGCCGCAGGGCGTGCTGCGCATCGACGTCGGCGGCGGCACCGCGCGCCAGCTGCTGCTGCCGGCGCTGCCGGACTTCTTCGCCCGCTACCCGCAGATCCAGGTCGACCTTGGCGTCAGCGACCGGCAAATCAACCTGATTAACGACAACGCCGACTGTGTGATCCGCAGCGGGACGCTGGCGGACTCCAGCCTGATCGCCCGGCGGCTGTTCAGCCTGAGCTGGGTGACCTGCGCCACGCCGGACTATCTGGCGCGTTACGGCACGCCGCGCCATCCTGCCGAACTGGAGCAGGGCTTCCCGCTGGCGCACTACCGACACGCGGTGAACGATCGCATCCAGCCGCTGCGCTTTGTCGAGGCCGGCCGGCAGTTTGAGATCCAGCATCGCTACCAAATCAGCGTCAACGAGGGCGGCGCCCTGCTGGCCGCGGCGCTGTCCGGATTAGGCATCGTGCAGACGCTGCGTTTTATGGCGCAGCCGCATCTGGAGCGCGGCGAACTGGTCAGCATTCTCGACGACTGGCAGCCGCCGGCGGAACCCACCTATGTGGTCTATCCCTCCAACCGCCACCTGAGCAGCAAGCTGCGGGTGTTTATCGAATGGGCGGTCGAACGCTTTGCCTGAGCGGCTTCGCCGCCGCTTACCCACCAAGCTGGCAACTAAATAGCTTATTAAGTTAATAACAAAGTAAGCTGCACAGCGACACCCTTCCCCGTATGAACCAGAACTTTCCCAATTGCCCGGCTAATAAGTTATCAGCAGAATAAGCTCTTAAGTTAAGCGGATAGCAGCTTGGCAACCTGCATAAGTTAAGGCATATTGGTGGCTATTCGTTCTGACTAACCCGTTAGATTATCAACCTGTCAAGTCACTAACTTAATAAGTTAATGACTTAATAACTTGAGAGATGGCAGCATGATTGTTTTGATTGGTTCGCAAAAAGGCGGCGTAGGGAAATCCACCAAGGCGGTAAACATCGCCGGATATCTGATTATCAAGGAAGGCAAAACGGCGATTATCGTCGACGCCGATGACCAAAAATCGATCATGACCTGGTACAACGATCGCCAGAACGTTGAGGGGCTGCCGCATATCCCGGTGGTCGCCGCCTCCGGTAAAATCAAGGAAACCCTGCTGGAGCTGGATCGCCATTACGACTATGTGATTGTCGACACCGCCGGCCGCGACAGCGCCGAACTGCGCTCCGGCCTGCTGGCCGCCGACCTGTTCCTCTCGCCGCTGCGCCCTTCGCAGATGGACCTCGACACCATCGGCTACCTGTCGGAAATGTTCTCCACCGCGCAGGAGTATAATGAGAAGGTCAAAGGCTATATTGTGCTCAATATGTGCCCGACCAATATCTTTATTAACGAGGCCAACGAGGCGGCGGAAGTGCTGAGCGAATACCCGGAGTTCAAGCTAGTGGGCAACCGCCTGTGCGACCGCAAGATTTATCGCGATGCCTGGGGCGAAGCGAAAACCATTCATGAAGCGAATAATGAAAAAGCGCAGCACGAAATCGCCAGCCTGGTCAAAGAGGTGATCCTGTGAAAAAACGTACCCCGAGCCAGCGCATGACGGAAGATGAGTTTATCAACAGCGCCACCTCGCATACGCTGCACGTACCGGCGCCGGCCGCCGAGGCCAAGCCGCAGGGGCGTAAGCGCACCTATAAGGCGCTGTCCGTCAGCCTGACCGACAGCCACGTCGAGGCCATTGATGCAATGATCGTACTGGCGGCGCGCAACGGCATCGTGCGCGTCACCCGTTCCGATATCATCAAACTGGCCATCGACGGCCTGACGGAAAAAAGCGAGAACCACCTGCTGGAACTGCTGAAAAAATCCTGACGCCGTCCGCCTCCGGCAGATACGCGCGTCTTGGCCCGATAAATTACCAGCTTAATAAGTTATTAGAATATTAGGCTGGCAGTTAAGCAGCTTCACAGCCTAAACGACATGCGCCGCCGGTCAGCGGCGCAATAAACCCATTGATAAACAATCCATTAGTGCTAAAAACCCGCCGGCAACGACAAAGGCTGAGCATCTCCCCTCTCCTGCCCGAATAACGTCAGGCGGCCCTACGGCATCAGCGGATATCCGCCAGCGCCTCCTCCATCAGGCGCGCCACGAGTGTCCGTACCGTCCCCGCCTCTCCGTCCGCCGGCGTCTGGCCCAGCACTATCCCCAAATTCCCCGGCGACGGCAGCTGACCACCGGCAATACGCAGATTATCCGGCATGCCGATGCGCGTACGTACGGTGATGCCAAGCCCCGCCTGCACCGCTGCCCAGATTCCGCTCAGGCTGTGGCTGACAAACATCACGCGCCACGGGATCCCTGCCCGGTCCAGACAGGCGGTAGCGCGGGCGCGCATCAGACAAGGGCTGGCAAACATCACCAGCGGCAGCGGTTCGCCCTGCGCCAATAGCGCGTCAATATCCAGCTCACGGTGGTAAACCCACTCCAGCTGGCAGCGGCCAAGTAGCCGACCGTCCTGCAGGGGCGTATCCGGCTGCCACATCAGCGCCATATCCAGCGTTTTTTCCGCCAGCCCGCTCAACAACGCGTGATTGCGATCTATCCGCGCGCTGATGCGCAGCCCCGGATGATGGCGTTTCAGCTGCCCGAGCATTCCCGGCATCAGCGATTCGCCAAAGTCTTCCTGCATGCCGATGCGGATTTCCCCCTGCAGCAATTCGCCCTGCAGCGCGCGCTGCGCCTCATCATTGAGCGCCAGCATCCGCCGGGCGTAACCCAGCACTATTTCGCCGTGCTGGGTCAGCGCCAAATGACGGCCATTTTTCACCACCAGGGCAACGCCGCACTGCATCTCCAACTTTTTCAACTGGGCGCTGACGGCGGAGGTGGAACGGCACAGACGCTTCGCCGCCAGCGCAAAGCTGCCGGACTCGATGCCGACGACAAAACTACGCAGTGCGTCAAGATCGAGTGCTTGAGTACGTTTTTCCATAACTATCCTGAAATACGGGATGGTGGGTTCTGTATAATTTGATTTTCGGGATAAAACTATGGCGTCAGAATGCGCTTACTGTCAATCCGGAGAGTACGCCATGACGATATCCCCCGATCGTGAAACCCTTGCCAGACTTGCCCCCAAACTGGCTGAACTGAGCAAAGAGGTGTTGTTTGATGATATATGGCGGCGCAAGGAACTTACGCCGCGCGAACGCAGTCTGGTCACGCTGGCTGCGCTAACGGCGCTGGGACGCGTGCAGCAGCTGCCGTGGCACATCAGCTTCGGCCGGCAAAACGGCCTGACCCGTCAGGAAATCGCCGAGGTGTTTACCCATCTGGCGTTTTACGCCGGCTGGCCCGCCGCGGTCTCCGCGTTCGGCTGCCTGGATGAGGAGGAAATCTGATGCCTTTTACCCGTATCACGCTGCGCCAGGGCTACAGCGATGCGCAGCTGGCGCGGCTTTCCGACATTCTGCACCGCTGCCTGACCGAAGAGTTCGCCGTGCCGCCGGACGATCGCTTCCAGGTTATTGAGACGCTGCCCGCCAATCAGCGTGTGTTCTCCCGCCATTACCTGAGCGGCGCACGCAGCGACGATTTTATGCTGTTTCAGATTATCGCCGGCAAGCCCCGTACGCGTACGCAGAAACAGAACTTCTACCGGGCGCTGAGCGAACGGCTGCAGCAGGAGCTGTCCATCAATCCGGACGATGTGATGGTGATCGTGCAAAACAATCAGCCGGATGACTGGAGCTTCAGCAACGGCGAGATCTATGCCCCGCAGGGGCGCTAAACGGTAAGACGCAGGGACGTTCCTTGCGCGGCAGGATAAGCGGAATCACGCCGGGCCGTTGCGGCCCGGCGTCGGCGTTTACTTCAGCGTGAAGCTCTGCTGCAGCGTCTGGGCGGAATCCAGACCGACAAACGCGTTGAATTTGCCCGGTTCCGCGCCCCACTTCAGGCTGGCGTTGTAGAACTTCAGATCGTTTTCATCGATCGGCATCTCGACCGTGGTCGCCTGGCCCGCCTTCAGCGTCACTTTGCGGAAGTTGCGCAGCTCTTTCACCGGCCGGCTGACCGACGCGGTTTCATCCTGCAGATACAGCTGCACCACGGTAGCGCCGTCGTAGTTACCGTTGTTTTTCAGCGTCACGCTGGCGGTGATTTTGCCGTTGCGCGCCATGGTCGGGCTGGACAGCGTGAAGTCCGACAGCGTGAAGCGGCTGTAGCTCAGGCCGTAGCCGAACGGATACAGCGGGCCATTGGGCGAGTCGAAGTAGCGCGAGGTGTACTTGCCCGGATTCTCCTTGTTAAACGGCCGCCCGGTGTTCAGATGGTTGTAGTACATCGGGATCTGGCCCACGGAGCGCGGGAAGGTCATCGGCAGCTTGCCCGACGGGTTGTAGTCGCCGAACAGCACGTCCGCCACCGCATTGCCGCCTTCGGTGCCGCTGAACCAGGTTTCCAGCATCGCATCCGCCTGTTGGCTTTCCCACTCCAGCGCCAGCGGCCGGCCGTTCATCAGCACCAGCACCAGCGGCTTACCGGTGGCCTTCAGCGCCTTGATCAGGTCGCGCTGGCTCTGCGGAATGGTGATATCGGCGCGGCTCGACGCCTCGTGCGCCATGCCCTGCGATTCGCCGACCACCGCCACCACCACGTCCGCCTGTTTGGCGGCGCTGACCGCTTCGTCAATCATCTGCTGCGGCGGCCGCGGGTCAAACACCACCGCCGGCTCGTACAGGTTCAGATAATCAATGATGCTCTTATCCTGCGTGATGTTGGCCCCTTTGGCGTAGATGATTTTCGCCTTGTCGCCCACCGCGTTTCTCATCCCCTGCAGCAGGGTCACCGACTGTTTGCTGACGCCGGCGGCCGACCAGCTGCCCATCATATCGCGCTGACTGTCGGCCATCGGCCCCACCAGCGCAATGGTGCCCTGCTTGCGCAGCGGCAGCGTCTGGTTATCGTTTTTCAGCAGCACCTGGGTGCGGCGCGCCACGTCGCGCGCCTCGGCGCGGTGCAGACGGCTTTCGGCGTTGGTGTCCTGCGGGTCGGAACCCGCCGGGCCAAGGTGTACGTACGGATCCTTGAACAGCCCCATCGCATATTTGGTGTTCAGCACGTCGCGGCAGGCGCGGTCAATATCGCTCTCCGACACCAGCCCTTCTTTCACCAGCCCCGGCAGATATTTGTCGTAATATTCATCGCTCATGCTCATATCTACGCCGGAGGTGATCGCCAGCCGCACCGCGTCACGCGGGTCCTGCGCCACGCCGTGCTTGATCAGCTCCTTAATCGCGCCGTGGTCGCTGATGGTGATGCCGCCAAAGCCCCACTGGTTGCGCAGCAGATCCTTCAGCAGCCAGGGATTGGCGGTGGCGGGAATACCGTTAATCGAATTCAGCGACACCATCACCCCGCCGCTGCCGGCGTCCACCGCCGCCCTGTACGGCGGCAGGTAGTCCTGCTGCATGCGCAGCGGGCTCATATCCACGGTGTTGTAGTCGCGTCCGCCTTCGGTCGCGCCGTACAGCGCAAAGTGCTTCACGCTGGCCATCACCGAGCCGGGTTTGGCCGGATCGCCGTTCTGGTAGGCGTCCACCATCACTTTGGCAATTTTCGACACCAGCCAGGTGTCCTCGCCGAAGCCTTCCGATACCCGTCCCCAGCGCGGGTCGCGGGTGATATCAACCATCGGCGAGAAGGTCATATTCAGGCCGTCGTCGCTGGCCTCCTGGGCGGAGACCCGGCCGCTGAGCGCGATGGCCTCCAGATCGAAACTGGCGGCCAGCCCCAGGCTGATGGGGAATACCGTGCGCTGGCCGTGCACCACGTCATAGGCGAAAAACAGCGGGATCTTCAGGCGACTGAGCTGCATCGCCTGGTCCTGCATCACGCGGATATCCGGCCGGGTGACGGTGTTGAAGATTGCACCGATCTGCCCCTTGCGGATGCCTTCGCGGATCGCCTCTTTCGGATTATCCGGCCCGACGCTGATTAAGCGCAGCTGGCCGATTTTCTCTTCCAGCGTCATCTGCTTCATCAGCTTGCTGACGAACGCATCGCGCTGCTGAACATTAATTCCTTGCGTTGCGCCGCTTTCCTGCGCAAAAACCGGACTGACCGCCAGGCCGGACACCAAACCCACTGCACAAAGCCATTTCATATTGTTATCTCAGGCAGGTTCCCGCCGCGGAACCCGGCGGGAAAGTAAACAGGTATCAGGGAGTGTGCCACACTCTTTTTCCCCGTTGAAACCGTTATGGTTACAAGCTGTTAGCCGTCGCCGCCAGATAGCGCGCCAGCCGGGCGCGGCTGTGCGCTGCTTCCTGCGTCAGAAAATCCGTCAGCAGGGCCAGCCCGTCCGGCGGCGGCGTACGTTCAGGATAGACCAAATAATAGCCGGCGCCGCTGGCGACGCTCAGCGCAAACGGCGTCACGATGCGCCGCGCCTGAATATCTTCCTCCAGCAGGCACAGGTCGCCGATCGCAATGCCCAGCCCCTGCAATGCCGCGCTCATCGCCAGATCCAGCGTGTCGAAATGCTGCGACTTGCGCGAGGGCAGCGCCGCGCCGCCGGCCGCCTTCAGCCAGCGCAGCCAGTCGCGCCGGTCGCGCGTCGGGTGCAGCAGGGTTTTCTCCGCCAGCTCCTCCAGCCGCGGCGTTGCGGAGAGATAGCCCGGCGTACAGACCGGCGTCAGCACCTCGTCAAACAGCGGGTGCGCCGTCAGCCGTTTGCCCGGCGGCGCGCCGAAGGTGACCGCCGCGTCAAACTGCTCGCCGGCAAAGTCCAGCCGGTGCGATACCGAAGCGGTCAGTTCGATATGCAGTTCCGGCCGCTCATTCTGCAGACGAATAATTCTGGGCAACAGCCAGCGCATGGCGCAGGTCGGGCATTTGATGCGCAGCGTGCCGGGCTGGGCGCCGACGCGGGCGACGGCCTCGGCCAGCTGTCCCAGCGCCTGACGCACCGGCCCAAGCAGCTGCGCGCCCTGCGGCGTCAGCGCCAGCCCGCGCGCATGGCGGCTGAACAGCGGGTAGCCAAGCTGCCGCTCCAGACCGAGGATCTGCCGGCTCACCGCCCCCTGCGTCAGGTGCAGCGCCTGCGCGGCATGGGTAAAGTTCAGCCGTTGCGCCACCGCAACAAAGGTTTTCAACACGTCGAGCGAAGGTAACGTCGTGGGCATCCGGGTCTCTCCAGCCATGAGCGAAACGCATGGCTAGCATGACAAAGTTTCTCTTGTCGCGCCATAACGGCTGTTGCTTAATCACTCAACCTACTCGCTGCCCCGGAGCCGCCATGCAGAGCGCCTGTTCACCCCGTTCCAAACTGCCGGACGTCGGCACCACCATTTTTACCGTGATCGGCCAGCTGAGCGCCGAACATCAGGCGCTGAATCTGGCGCAGGGCGCCCCCAACTTCGGCTGCGCGCCGCAGCTGATTAACGACGCCGAGCAAGCCATGCGCGCCGGTCATAACCAGTATGCACCGATGAGCGGCGTGTCCGCCCTGCGCCACGCGCTGGCGGAAAAAACGCAGCGCCTGTACGGCGCACGCTATGACGCCGAGACGGAGATCACCGTGCTGGCCAGCGCCAGCGAAGGCCTGTA
Organism: Serratia rubidaea; assembly: GCF_016026735.1. Classification (NCBI taxonomy): domain Bacteria; kingdom Pseudomonadati; phylum Pseudomonadota; class Gammaproteobacteria; order Enterobacterales; family Yersiniaceae; genus Serratia; species Serratia rubidaea. The sequence continues at coordinate 2,877,382 of NZ_CP065640.1, read as the reverse complement.
CGCCGCCATCAGCGCGCTGGTGCAGCGCGGCGACGAGGTGATCTATTTCGAACCGGCGTTCGACAGCTATGCCCCCATCGTGCGGCTGCAGGGCGCGCGGCCGGTGCCTGTCCGGCTGTCGTTGCAGGATCTGCGCATTGACTGGGATGAGGTGGCCGCCGCCATCAACGGCAACACGCGGATGATCATCATCAACAGCCCGCATAACCCGACCGGCGCGCTGCTCGACGAGCAGGACATCGCGCGCCTGAGCGCGCTGACGCGCAATACCGACATCGTGATCCTGTCGGACGAGGTGTATGAGCACGTGGTGTTCGACGGCGCCGCGCATCACAGTATGGCGCGCCATCCACAGCTGGCGGAGCGCAGCGTGATCGTCTCGTCGTTCGGCAAAACCTATCACGTTACCGGCTGGCGCATCGGCTACTGCCTGGCGCCGGCGGCGCTGACGTCGGAGATCCGCAAGGTGCATCAGTTTCTGGTGTTCTCCGCCGATACGCCGATGCAGTACGCCTTCGCCGCGGCGCTGGCCGATGCGCAGAGCTATCTCGGGCTGGCCGCCTTCTACCAGCAAAAGCGCGATCTGCTGGCCGCGGCGCTGCAGGGGTCACGCTTTGAGCTGCTGCCGAGCGCCGGCAGCTTCTTTATGCTGGCGCGCTTTAGCACCTTCAGCCAGGAGAGCGACAACGACTTCGCCGTGCGGCTGATCCGCGAGGCGCAGGTCGCCACTATTCCGCTGTCGGCGTTTTACAGCGACGGCAGCGATACCGGCATTATTCGCCTGAGCTTCGCCAAAGATGACCAGACGCTGCGCGAAGGCGCGCGCCGTCTGCAGACCGTATAACCGACCGTACGCCACTGAGGAAACCGCGATGCACACCACACTGAAAACACTGCTGGCCGCCGGTTGTCTGCTCGCCGCCGGCGTCAGCCAGGCCGCCGATCTGCGCTTCGGCGTCGAGGCGCTGTACCCGCCGTTCGAGTCCAAATCCGCCAGCGGCGAGCTGGAGGGGTTTGATATCGATCTCGGCAACGCGGTCTGCGCCGCCGCTAAACTGCGCTGCAGCTGGGTGGAAACCTCGTTCGACAGTCTGATCCCGGCGCTGCAGGCGCGCAAATTTGACGCGATTAACTCGGCGATGAACGTCACCGAACAGCGGAAACGGGCCATCGCCTTTACCCGGGCGATTTATCAGGTGCCCAACCGGCTGATCGCCAAAGCCGACGGCGGGCTGACGCCCGACGCCAAAGCGCTGGCCGGCAAGCGCGTCGGCGTGCTGCAGGGGTCAATTCAGGAAAACTACGCCAAGGCGCACTGGGCGCCGCAGGGCGTCGAGGTGGTCGCCTATCAGGATCAGAATCAGGTGTACCTCGACCTGAGCGCCGGACGGCTCGACGCCACGCTGATTATGGCGCCCGCCGGCCAGAGCGGTTTCCTCTCCCGGCCGGAGGGCAAGGGCTTCACCTTCGTCGGCGACGCGGTGCAGGATGAGAAGATTTTCGGCTCCGGCATCGCCTTCGGGCTGCGCAAGCAGGACAGCGCGCTGAAACAGCGGCTGGATGCGGCGATCGTACAGGTGCAGCAACAGGGCACGGTCGATAAGCTGGCGCAGAAGTATTTCGGCGACATCGACGTCGCGGTGAAATAACGCCCGCGGGCACAATCAGCGCCCGCGAAACTCGCGCCGGTAGCGTGACGGCGAGGTGTTGAGATGCTTGAGAAAATGGCGGCGCAGCGAGGTGGTGGAAGGGAAACCCACCGTTTCGGCGATATATTCAATGGAGCGATCGCTTTTTTCCAAAAAGCGCTGGGCGGCGATCAGGCGCTGGTTCAGCAGCCACTGCGCAAAGCTGTTGCCCGTCGTCTGCTGGAAGCGGCGGGTAAAACTGCGGCGGCTCATGCAGGCTTTCTCGGCGACCCGATCCAGTGACAGCGTCTGCTGCAGGTTCGCCGTCACCCACTCCAGCGCCTGCGAAAAATTATCCCCCTGACGCGTGTTCTGTACCGGCAGCGCCACATACTGCGACTGCCCGCCCTGCCGGTGCGGCACCACCACCAGCTGACGCGCCACGTGCGCCGCGGTATCCGCCCCCCAGATTTTCCTTACCAGATGCAGGCAGCAGTCGATGCTGGCGGCGGTGCCCGCCGAGGTCACCACGTCATCCTCGTCGATATACAGCACGTCCTTATCCGTCCTGACGTCGGGATAGCGCTGCTGAAAATCCGCCATCCAGCGCCAGTGCGTCGTCGCCTGACGGCGATACAGCAGCCCCGCGGCGGCCACCACAAACGCGCCCATACACAGGCCGACGATTTTGGCGCCGGCGGCGTGCGCCGCCCGCAGGGCATCCAATAATGCAGGCTCCGGCGGCCGGGCCGGGTCGTCCCAGCTCGGAACGATCACCATCTCCATTCGGCTCAGCGCCTCCAGCCCGTGATTCACCACGATGGAGAAGCCGGCATTGGTGGTGAGTTCGCCGGGCGTGGCCGTGCAGAGGGTGAGTTCACAGCGCGCCGCGCCGTCGGGGGCGCGCACCTTTTCAAACACCGCAAAGGGCACCGAAAGATGGAAAGGAATAATACCGTCAAACGCCACAATGCCGATTTTCATCCACACTCACGCCTCGTAACAAGAGCGCCGCCCGCCGGGGCGGCAGCAGGGTCGCTAGCGGCTCACCGGCAGCGACAGAATATCCTGGGTGCTGTGTATTTCAGCAAACACATCCGCCACGCCCGCCAGCGCGGCGCGCTGCAGCACCCGGTGATCCACCACACCGCCGGCGCCGTCGTCCAGATCGCGGGTTGCCGTAGCGTCCCCGGCGATCAACACGCTATAGCCGAGCGGCACCGCGTCGCGCGCGGTCGAGGAGACGCACATATGGGTCATCAGGCCGGCAACCAGCAGCGTCGTGACGCCTTGTTTTTTCAGCTGAGCATCCAGGTCGGTAGCGACAAACGCGCTGGGCGTCGCTTTCTCGATCACCGCGTCCTGCGCGGTAGGCTGCAGCTCCCGATGAAACTCGGCATACACCGACCCTGCGGCAAACAGCGGTCCCCCTTTCGCCCCGACGTGGCGGACAAAATAGACCGGCATGCGGTGCTTATGGGCAAAATCAACCAGCTTTTTGCTGTTTTCCAGCACCGCGCGGCCGTCGGGAATCACCATCTTGCCGCGGAATCCTTTGCCCGCATAATACTCATTCTGAATATCGATCACGATCAGCGCGGTTTTACCGGCGGAGAGCGCCGTGGTGGGCTGTGCGCCCGACTGCGCGCGGATAGTTTTCGTATTGACCGGCTGCGTGTCCTGCGCCATCGTGCTGCTGCCCATCATGGCGACCAGCAACGCGGCAGGGAAAAGCGTTTTCATGGTTATATCCTGTACGAGTGAGTGAGGAGGCGATTATTTCCTACCTCGCGCCCGCACAGGAGTATCCGGCATGACCAAATACGGTACTTTCGGGCCAAAAACGCACCGTGCCTCAGTGCACGACCGGCGGCGACGCATTCCCCACCGACTGCACCAGCGCGGCCATCGTTTCCGCCTGCTCGTCCAGCACCTGGCTGGCGGCGGCCACCTCAGACACCAACGCGGCGTTCTGCTGGGTGACCTGTTCGAGCTGGTTCAGCGCCTGCTGGATTTGCGACACCCCGAGCGTCTGCTCCTGGGCGGCGTGAGCGATATCGCTGACGTACTGCCGCATCTGCCCGGTATTGCCCACCGCCGCCTGCAGCGCGCTGTTTGAGTCGGCCACCCGCGCCACCCCTTCGCCGATCTGCTCCATATTCTGGCCGACCAGCGCGCGGATGCGGTTGGCCTCCTGCGTGCAGCGCTGCGACAAATTACGCACCTCGGCGGCAACCACGGCAAAGCCCCGCCCCAGCTCGCCGGCGCGGGCGGCCTCCACCGCCGCGTTCAGCGCCAGCAGGTTGGTCTGAAATGAAATATCGTCAATCGAACTGACGATATGCGCAATCTGCTCGCTGGAGGCGCGGATCGCCACCATGCTCTGGCTGGCGTCATCGGCGATGCGGCTGGCCTCCTGCACCTCATGCGTCATGGCGGTAATCAGCCGCTCCGCTTCACCGGCGTTGCTGGCGGTGTGGGCAATCGCGGTGGCGATCTGCTCCATACTCGCCGCCGTTTCCACGATCGACGCCGCCTGTTCATCGGTGCGCTGCGCCAGATCCTGATTGCCGGTGGCGATATCGCCGCTGGTGGCGCGCAGCGCCCCGGCGCCGACGTTGATCTGCTGAATAATCCGCTGGATATTGCCGATGGCCTGATTATAGGCCGCATTAAGCCGCGACAACTCATCGCTGCCCGGCACCTGCAGGCGCAGGGTAAAATCGCTTTCCATCCGCTGGATAGTGCTCAGCGTCCCCTCCAGATGGCGATGGAGGCGTCTGGCGACCACCAGGGCGATCGATACTGCGGCCGCCAGCGCCAGCGCCCCGATCAGCAAGAAGCGCTGCCAGTCGCCGCGCGCCTGCGCCGACAGCTGAGACACCGTATCCTGCAGCGCGCTGACGGCGCCGTTTTCCAGCTGGTGCAGCACGCCAATCCTCGCGGTCTGCGTGCTGAACCACTGCGTCGGGTCGACGCCGAATCCGCCGCGTTCGGCGCGGGCAAACGCGATATCGCGCAGCGTAAAGGCCGCCCGGGCCGCGGAAGCCTGTTGCGCGCTGTCCAGCGCCGCCGCCAGCGCCGGGCTGCTGAAACGCTGGGCGGCCGTCAGCCAGGCCGTCTGCCGGGCCACCACCGCGCTCAGGGCGCGATACTGGCCGTCGCCGAAGCGGTCGGCGGCAAAGACGCCGGCCAGCAGCGCCCGCTCCAGCCCGGCCTGCTCTTTCAGGTTCAGCAGGCTGTAGTAGGCCGCCAGTTCGCTCACCACCTCGCCGGACGACGACAGCTGGCTAAGCCCGCCGACAAAGCGCAGCCGATCGCTGATGGCGGCGGTGTAGACCGCCACCGCATCGGCGGCGTCAACGTTCAGCGCGCTGACCCGGGAGCGCATCGCGTCGAGCGCCTGCATGCGGCCGTTGAACGCGGTCAGCATCCGAGCGTTATCGTCCGCCGCCTGCCGATCGCCGGCCAGCGCGCGGCGAAACAGCGCCACCGCGCGGTCGGTCTGTTTACGCTGGGCCGCCAGTTCGTTGCTGAAGTTCTTCCCGCCGGACGCCAGCAGCCCCGCGCTCATGCCCCGCTCCTTCTGCAGCTCATCGATCACGCCGCCGGCGCTGCCGGCCAGCGCGATCAGCTGGCCCAGGCTGTCCATCTGCCGCTGGGTCTCAATGCGCGTGACCATGCCCGAGCCAACAAACCAGCACAGCGCCAGCAGCATCGGTAACAGCGCCACAAAGAGCTTCATCTTCATTGAAATGTGATTCATCCACGACATGGATGCTGACTCCTTTACCCATTTAACTTCATATAGAAGGGTTATCGGTGGGCAAACGGAGTTATTGACTGCAGACTGGGGGAATCTTGTCCGAGATCAAAAATAGCGCAAAGAAATGGCCGGACGCCGCAGACGGCGCCCGGTTAGCACACGGTAGGTTTAGTCGCGATCGAACACCGAACTGTGCAGCGCACGGTCCTGCTGGTGACGCTCCAGCGCCAGTTCGATCAGGGTGGTGATCAGCTGGCTGTAGCTCATGCCGCTGGCCGCCCACAGCTTCGGATACATGCTGATATTGGTAAAGCCGGGCAGCGTGTTGATTTCGTTGACGATCACCCGCTCATCTTCGGTGAGGAACACGTCGACGCGCGCCATGCCCAGACAATCCAGCGCGCGGAACGCCCGCAGCGCGACGTCGCGCACCTTATCGCTGGCCTGCTCGGAGATCGCCGCCGGCACCACCACCTGAGCGCCCTGCTCGTTAATGTATTTGGTGTCGTAGGAGTAGAATTCGTCGCTCAGCACAATTTCACCGCACAGGCTGGCCTGCGGCTGGTCGTTGCCCAGCACCGCGCACTCAATCTCACGGCCGACAATCGCCGACTCCACCAGCACCTTGTGGTCGAAGCTGAACGCCAGCGCCACCGCCTGCTCATAGCCTGCCGGGTCGCTGACCCGGCTGACGCCGACGGAAGAACCCTGGTTGGCCGGCTTGATAAACAGCGGCGACCCCAGCTGCGCGCTCAGCTGCTCAAAACTGTGCTGCGCGCGGTTGCTGCGCGTCAGGGTGACGAACGGCGCCACCTCCAGTCCGGCGTCGCGCAGCAGGCGTTTGGTGACGTCTTTATCCATGCTGACCGCCGAGCCAAGCACGCCGGCGCCGACAAACGGGATGTTCGCCATCCGCAGCAGCCCCTGCAGCGAACCGTCCTCCCCCAGCGTGCCGTGTACGATCGGGAACACCACGTCGAGCTGGCCGATAACGTTGGCGCTGTCGGCCTCAATCAGCTGGCTGCTCTCCTGCCCCGGCACCAGCGCCACGTTTTTATTCGAGTGGTTCAGAGCGATCAGCGCCGGGTTTTCCGCATGCAGCAGGTAGTTGGAGGCATCGTTAATATGCCACTGCCCCTGCTTGTCGATGCCCAGCAGCGTGACGTCAAACTTCTCTTTGTCGATGGCATCGACAATGTTTTTTGCCGACTGCAGCGAAACCTCATGCTCCGCCGATTTACCACCAAAAATTACGCCAACACGTCGTTTAGTCACGCCTGAAATCCTTCTGAAAAAGTAATGCAAACAAGTCAATTATTACAATAAACGCATTGCACAGCCGCGGCAATCGCCGTTTTGCAGAAAATTCCGAGCATTAACGCCCGCCCTTTGCTCTGCCACAGATCGCCAAACGAAATGAATATGAACCATATACACTTCATATCGTCTTTAACCTTAAGGAGCAGCACGATGGGCATTGTGAAAATCTCCGACGTCTTGCACGACGATCTGCGGCTCGCCAGCCTGACCATGACGCGCTCCATTAACGCGCAGGCCGAGTACTGGATCAAAATCGGCATGCTGGCGGAGTTCCACCCGGAACTGACCTACCCGCAGCTGGTAAAAAAAATGATGAAAGAGCAGGCGTTAACGCTGAAGGAGATGGTTGAGTGAAACAGATTGTGATTAAAACGCCGGCGGAGATCGCCAAAATGCGCCACGCCGGTTCGCTATTGGCCAAGGTGTTCGCCATGCTCGACGGCGTGATCCGCGAGGGCATCTCCACCATGGAGATCAATGACCGCGCCGAGGCCTTTATCGTCGAAGAACTCCAGTCGCGGCCGGCCAGCAAAGGACAGTATGACTTCCCTTACGTGCTGAACACCTCGATTGACGACGTGATCTGCCACGGCGTCCCCGCCGCCAGCAAAATCCTGCGCAGCGGCATGATCGTCAACGTCGATATTACGCTGGAAAACGGCGGCTATATCGCCGACTCCAGCAAGATGTACTGCATCGGCCAGACCACGCCGGTGGCCAAGCGGCTGGTGAACAACGTCTATGAATCCATGTGGGCGGGCATCCGCGCGGTGAAGCCGGGCGCAACGCTGGGGGATATCGGCCACGCCATTCAGCAGCACGCCGAACAGGCCGGCTACAGCGTGGTGCGTGAATACTGCGGCCACGGCATCGGCCGCGATATGCATGAGGAGCCGGCGGTGCTGCACTACGGCCAGCCGGGCAGCGGCATGACCCTGCAGGAAGGCATGGTGTTTACCATCGAGCCGATGATCAATCAGGGCGACCGGCGCATCAAGCAGAAAAAAGACGGCTGGACGGTGGTCACCCGCGATAAAAAGCTGTCCGCCCAGTGGGAGCATACCGTGGCGGTGACCGGCGACGGGGTGGAAATTCTGACGCTGCGCGACGAAGAGCGCGAAAACGGTTATCTCGAGTGCTATAAAGGGAGGTGATTTTTCACCGTTTGCCGCCCCGCCGGCGGCAACCTTAACCTGACAGGGAGATCGGCATGACGCACAGCGCCCGCAGTGACCAGCAGGCATTTATCAGTCAGTTGAAACAGATCGTCGGCGGCGCGCAGCTGCTGACCGATGCGCGCAGCACCGAACGCTACCGCAAGGGCTTCCGCTCCGGCGAGGGCCAGGCGCTGGCGGTGGTGTTCCCGACCCGCCTGCTGCAGCTGTGGCAGGTGCTGCAGGCATGCGTCGCGGCCGATAAGGTGGTGATTATGCAGGCCGCCAACACCGGCCTGACCGAAGGCTCCACCCCCAGCGGCGACGACTACGGGCGCGACGTGGTGATTATCAGTACGCTGCGCCTTGACCATATTCAGGTGCTCGATCAGGGCAAACAGGTGGTGGCCTTCCCCGGCAGCACCCTGAACCATCTGGAAAAACGCCTGAAGCCTTACGACCGCGAGCCGCATTCGGTGATCGGCTCCTCCTGTATCGGCGCGTCGGTGATCGGCGGCGTGTGCAACAACTCCGGCGGTTCGCTGGTCAAGCGCGGCCCGGCCTATACCGAACTGGCGCTGTACGCCCGGCTGGACGCCGACGGCCAGCTGCGCCTGGTCAACCATCTCGGCATTCAGCTGGGCGACACGCCGGAGGAGATCCTCACCCGGCTGGAACAGGGCGACTACCGGCCGGAAGACGTCGAATACGGCGAGCTGCGCGCCTCTGACAATGAGTACGCCGCGCGGGTGCGCGACGTTGACGCCGACACCCCTTCCCGCTTCAACGCCGACAAGCGTCGGCTGTATGAGGCTTCCGGCTGCGCCGGCAAGCTGGCGGTGTTCGCCGTGCGCCTCGACACCTTCGAAAAAGAGAGCCGCGAGCAGGTGTTTTACATCGGCACCAACAGCACCGCGGTGCTGACCGAACTGCGCCGCCACATGCTGAGCCGCTTTGAGAACCTGCCGGTGGCCGGCGAATATATGCACCGCGATATCTTCGACATCGCCGAAGTGTACGGCAAAGACACCTTCCTGATGATCGATAAACTCGGCACCGATCAGATGCCGCGTTTCTTCACCCTGAAGGGCAAGATGGACGCCACCTTTAACAAGCTGCCGCTGCTGCCGCACAACCTGACCGACCGGGTGATGCAGGGGCTGAGCCATCTGACCCCCAGCCATTTGCCCAAGCGCATCAAGGAATACCGCGAGCGCTTTGAGCACCACCTGCTGCTGAAAATGGCCGGCGACGGCACCGATGAAGCCTACGCCTACCTGAAGCAATACTTTGCCGAGGCGGACGGCGACTTCTTCGTCTGCAGCGCGGAGGAAGGAAAGAAAGCCTTCCTGCACCGCTTTGCCGCCGCCGGCGCCGCCGTGCGCTACCATGCGGTGCACGCCGACAAGGTGGAGGATATTCTGGCGCTGGACATCGCCCTGCGCCGTAACGACAGCGACTGGTTTGAAACCCTGCCGCCGGAGATCGACAGCCAGCTGGTGCATAAGCTCTACTACGGCCACTTTATGTGCCACGTGTTCCATCAGGACTACGTGGTGAAAAAAGGCGTCGACTGCCACCGGCTGAAACAACAGATGCTGGCGCTGCTGGACCAGCGCGGCGCGGAGTATCCCGCCGAGCACAACGTCGGCCACCTGTACCAGGCGAAACCCGACCTGCAGGCGTTTTACCGCCAGGCCGACCCGACCAACAGTTTTAACCCCGGCCTCGGCAAAACCAGCAAGCTGAAAAACTGGGGCGAGCAGCAGCCGTAGCCGCTGCTTAAGGCGGCGACGTGGTTTCCTAAGCCATCAAACCAACGTCGCCGCTCCGCCGGTAACGCCGCCTCAGGGTTGATGGCAGGATTTTATCTACTGGCTGAATAGCGTTATTAGCTATACATTCAAAGAAAATAATTAATAAAAAAACTGGGTTCATAACTAACAAAATAATCACAAAAGCCGCCTCCCCGCATAAAAAACCATTACCCCATTCGCTCAATCGCTTCCGCCTTATCATAAAAGCCCAAAAAACCTCAGCACACCTCATTTCTGCTCAAAGAGAGAACACAATCGCTGAATCACGAGGCAAACCCGATATGTTAGAAAGCGCACGCATTACGGAAAACATAGTTAAACATTAATTTCATATAAGTTCGGACAGGACGTTGCTTATATACAGGCGTGGAATTACCACACCTGTATTTATCCGCACGATAACAACAGATATTGAGGAACGGTTTAGCTGCCACACTCGAGCAGTGAAATATTCTGTATACCCATCCCATCCGGCTGATGATAAGAAAAGGACCAATCATGAGCGATGATAAACATCAAAAAAACCACGAGAATAAACGCGGAGGCAATGACGACTCCTCACTGTACACCTACCTTGGTGATGGGAAATTCAAATTTAAATCTCAGACCAAAGTCTGTTATCTGAAGCCGCTGAATGCGCTCGGTTGGTCATGGGTGATGGATCGGAACGACGGGCAAGGCGTCGCGGCCTGCTTCGCCAGCGAAGCAGAAAAACGAGCTGCGGTGGCAAAGCTTTCCGGCATGCTGCCTGCGCCGGAGTATACGGAAAAGGAGGCGCAAACGGCCTCCTCGCTGCTGGCAGAAGCCGGCGCGCTGGCACTGAACCGGGTATCCGGCGCCATGCAACTGTCGGTCGCCGGAGAAGGCGTGGCGACGCTGGCCGGAGAAGCCGCCAGCGCGCTGAGCGCCGCGCTTTCCCGAGTGGCGGCATTGCTGACAGCCAGCGTAACCGGCCCGGTGGCCGCTTCCGCCTCTGCGTTATTGTTCTCTTCCAGCGTCGGTGAAGGCAGCGATAAAGTACCAGGACGTGACGTTCCCGCGTTGTTCAGCTACCCGGCCAGCGCGATGCTGCCCAGAGAGTACCGTCTGCAGCCCGGCACTGAAACGGTCGATTTACCGGTGCGCGCCTCGCTGGCGGTGAAAAATGGACAGTTGGCGCTCAGCCTGCTGAAAACCGGCTCCGGCGAAGTTCCCAAAGCCGTCCAGGTGCTGACAGCGGTGCGGGACGAGGCCAGCGGGCTGGATAAAATCACGGTGCCGGCCGTCGCAGGAGCCCCGGCTCAGACCATTTTGATTAACCCGGCGCCCGCTAAACCAACCGCGCCGTCAAATACCGGCAATTCGTCGCCGGCGCCGGTGACGCCGGTGCACACCGGAACAACGGTGACGCCGGTAGATAACATTGCCACCACTCCCCCCGTGCCTACGCTGGACGGGTGTAGGGACTTTATCTACTGGCAGCCAAATGCAAAGGGCACCGGGGTGGAGCCGGTGTATGTGGTACTAAGCAGCCCACGTGATATGCCAGGAAAAGTTAGCGGCAATGGGCAACAAGTGGGCGACGGTTGGCTGAATAAGGCTGGTCAAGAGTTAGGGGCGCCGATTCCTAGTCAGATAGCGGACAAATTGCGCGGCCGTGAGTTTGTGAATTTTGGTGCGTTTCGTAAGGCATTCTGGACTGAGGTTGGGAAAGATCATGAGCTAAACAAACAGTTCAAGTCAGGTAATCTAGGTAATATTCAAGCAGGAAAAGCACCGGCCACCAGAGATAAAGAACAGGTCGGAGGGCGTGTTAAATATGAGTTACACCACATGAAGCCGATTAAAAACAACGGGGAAGTGTATAATGTTGACAATATTAGTGTAACGACTCCGAAACGCCATATTGAGATTCACAGAGAGGTGAAATAAGATGGGGAAAAAGAGAATTTCTGATTATACCGAGGCCGAGTTTTTGGCATTCGTGGAAAAGCTCTTCAATGTAAAAAACACAACGGAAGAAGAGGATATAAAGAACATTATCGAGTTCAAACGGCTCTGTGAACATCCATCAGGATCTGATCTTATCTATTACCCAGACGATAGCAGAGAAGATAGTCCGGAAGGGGTTGTAAAAGAGGTCAAAGAATGGCGCGCAAAAAACGGTAAACCGGGTTTCAAAAAAGGATAAGCAAGTCAGGACTCCTTTATGATTTTGGAGTAATAACATCCAGCAAACGAGGGCTGGCTGGGCTCCAATGTATAATAATACACTGATTAAGTGGTATACCATCAGTACCCAAACGCCATAATACCGATCAAAAGAACCATCATCGGCATTTTGATTATTGCTCAAAGCCCGACAAACTCACGTTTGCCGGGCTTTCTCATTGGCGGCGTTCTTCGCCCGGCGGCTTAGCGCAGTTCCAGCTGCGTCATTACCGCGGCGATATCGCCGCAGGCTTCGGACGACAGCGGCTGCAGCGGACGCGGCAGGCAGTCGATATCGCTCAGCCCGAGGATGCCGGCGGCGGCGGCCATCACGCGGATGCTGCCGTGCCGGCGGAACAGCTGCCACAGCGGCTCCAGGCGCGCAATCAGCTCGCTGACGCGCCCGCCGTCCCCAGCCCGCACGGCGTCGACAATCTGTCTGGCGCAGTGCGGGAACAGGCCGCCGCACACCGAATACCACACCTCACAGCCGCCGTTCAGCCCGCGTCCGGCAAACTCATCGCCGCTGACGCCGATAGCGACCTCTGCCGGCAATATCTCCCGCAGGCGCTGCATGCGCGCCGGCTCCAGCCGTACGCCGGGCATTTTCACCGACTGCACGCCCGGCAGGGCGGCGACGCGCGCCAGCAGCTCATCGGAAAACTCAAAGCCGGTGGTGCGCGGGTTGTTATACACGCACAGCGGCACGGAGCTATGGCGCGTCACGGTTTCATACTGCGCGAAGACTTCGTCGTCCGTCAGCGGCTGATAGCACAAGACCGGCAGCAGCAGCGCATCGGCGCCCGCCGTCTGCGCGTCGTCGGCCAGCTGCAGAATCTGCTCCGTACCGTAAGCGCCGACGCCGATCATCAGCGGAATGCCGCCGGCATGCTGCGCCGCCAGTTCAGCGACGCGTTTTTTCTGCGCGCGCGTCAGGTAGGCGAAGCTGCCGGTAGAGCCTAATACGCCCAGAGAATCAACCCCGGCCTCGGTCAGCCGGGCCAGAATATTCGCCAACCCTTGTTCGTCGATCCCCGCGGCGGTCACCGGGGTCAGCGGAAAAGCGCTCAAACCTGTAAACATCGCTTACTCCTTAAATGTGATAGTTGCCGCACCACGCATCATTGAAGATTGCAAAAGCCGCCTAAACACCTTAGTGTTACCAAAGTACTTGTCAATTATCAGGGCATCTAATGCGCGATTTCACACACGTCACCGACCCAACTTCAGCGACCGCTTCGGCCGGTGAAGTGCCGTGTGCCGCCATCGCCCCTCCTGCCCTGTCATCTGTCGTGGTAGCCGTCGTCGCTACCGTGGTTTCGCCGCCGCACGCCGTGGTTGTGCGTTAAAACCACTTTCCCGTTAATTCTCCGGACACTATTCACGCGCGCAGGCGCAGGCCATCGCGCGCGCCGGAGCCCGTAATGTTCACGACAGGTGACATCACATGCGAGTTATTTCCCAATCAGCCAATGCCGCTCTGGCTACGCTGTTCGTGCTGCTGTGGAGCAGCGGCGCCATTTTTTCCCGCTGGGGACTGGAGCACGCCTCCGCCCTGGTATTTTTATTCTTCCGCTGCGCCATCGCGCTGGCGCTGCTGACGGCAATCGGCCTGTGGCAGCGACGCCTGCTGCCCGACCCCGGCAGCCGCTGGCGCGTGGCGCTGATCGGCCTGCTGATGATCGGCGGCTATCAGATCGCCTATCTGCTGGCGCTGGAATGGGGCATCACCCCCGGCGTTCTGGCAACGCTGCTCGGCGTACAGCCGATTATCACCCAGTTCGTCACCGAACGGCGCTGCGGCGGGCTGCGCGGGCTGGGGCTGCTGCTGGCGCTCGGCGGCCTGACGCTGGTGGTGTATCAGAGCATCCGGGTGGCGCACTTCTCACCGCTCGGCATCGTCTGCGCCTTTATCGCGCTCGGCTGCATGACCCTCGGCACCCTGCTGCAAAAAGGCATGCAGCAGCCGCCGCTGGCGGTGCTGCCGCTGCAGTACGGCGTCGGGCTGCTGGTATGCGCGCTGGCGATGCCGTTTGCGCCGCTGCACGTCGCATGGCGGCCGGGCTTTATCCTGCCGCTGCTGTGGATGGCGGTGGTGATCTCCGTACTGGCCACCTTCCTGCTCTACCGGCTGATCCAGCGCGGTAATCTGGTGCAGGTCACCAGCCTGTTTTACCTGATCCCGGCAATCACCGCCCTGCTGGATTATCTGCTGCTCGGCCACCGGCTGGCGGCGCTGAGCCTGCTCGGCATGGCCGGCATCGTGCTCGGCGTGATGCTGGTGTTCCGCAGGGCGTAACACGCAAAAACCCCCTCGGCCGGACGGCGCGAGGGGGTTCATCACAGGGTTACGACGTCAGAACAGCCAGGAGCCGTAGCCCCACAGCAGCACCGTCAGCCCCAGCAGCAGCTCAAGCAGCAGGATGCCGATGGCGAAGGTGGAGCTGGAGAACAGGAAGCCTTCCTGACTGTCGATATTCAGGAAGTGCGGGATGCCGAGGTACAGCAGATAGCCGGAATAGCACAGGCCAATCACCCCGACGAACAGGCACAGCCATACCACCGGATACAGCGCCACAATGCCGCTGAGGAACATCGGCGTGGCGATATAGCCGGCAAACACCATACAGCGGTGCAGACTCGGCCGCGCCTCATAACGCCGCGCCATCCAGTGGATCACCTTGCCCATCACCGCGACGCCCGCCAGAATCAGCAGGTAGAAGGCCGCGGCGGTGTACAGCGCGGTCGGCATATCCAGCCGGATCGCGTGCCCCGCGCCGGACAGCCAGCCCAGCTGTGTGGTGCCGATAAAGGCGCACACCACCGGGATCAGCGCCATCAGCAAAACGTGGTGAGTATAGAGATGCGAGACGCTTTCGTTCTCGCGCTTGATTTCTTTGAACTCGGTGCTGGGATGCGCCAACAGCCCCCAAACATGATTGATCATGAGACACCTCCTCATCTCGCCGTCGGCCGCGCCCGGCGGGAATCACACTCCTCTGACGAACCGCGCGTCCGTATGAGGGTTGCGGCCACGGGGCTCTCCCCCTGCCATTTATTATAGTCTTTGGGTGAAAAAACGTTCGCCATCGCAGCGCAGAGAGGGTTTACTCTATCATCACGCTGTTATCCTGCCGCCCCGCTGCGGCCGGTGGGATAATCAATCCGAAAGGAAGGAGCACGCCCATGACCGCAAAACTTCGCACCCGCCAGAGCGGCCTGGCGGATATCACCTACGGCGACAACGTCCTGGTGGTCGAGCCCTGCAACCTGTACGGCTGCACCCTGGGGGATGAGGTGTTCGTCGGCCCCTTTGTCGAGATACAAAAAAACGTCACCGTCGGCGCCCGCAGCAAAATTCAGTCGCACAGCTTTCTCTGCGAATACGTGACGCTGGGGGAGGAGTGCTTTATCGGCCACGGCGTGATGTTCGCCAATGACCGCTTTCAGAGCGGCGCCCCCGACGCCGACCCGGCGAGCTGGGGCCATACGCACATCGGCAACCGGGTGTCGATCGGCTCCGGCGCCACCATTTTGCCGGTGCGCATCTGCGACGGCGCGGTGATCGGCGCCGGCGCCGTGGTCACCCGTGATATCACCCGCAAAGGCATTTACGCCGGCAACCCTGCCCGGCTACTGAGGGAGCTGCCCTGATGAATGCAGTCCGCATTGAACGCATCACCGATCTGCCCGCCGGCTATCTGGAAAACAATGACTTCACCTTTTACGTCGAATGCTATGCGCAGCCCGCCTTCGGCACGCCGGTCGAACGCTGGCCCACCCAGCCGGTGGCGCCGTATCGCAAACATTATCCGCTGGCGCCCTTTATCAACGACGAAGGGGATACCTTTCTGGCGCGGCGCGACGGCGTGGCGGTCGGCCATATCACGCTGAGTAAAAACTGGAACGACTACACCCTGATTGAAGAGGTGGCGGTCAGCCGCAGCGCGCGACGCCACGGCATCGGCAGCGCGCTGCTGGACGCCGCGCAGCAGTGGGCGCGCGAACGCGATACCGCCGGGCTGATGCTGGAAACCCAGAACAACAATCTGGCCGCCTGCCGCTGCTATCAGCGCTACGGCTTTACCCTCGGCGGCATCGACCATCTGTTGTACCGCGGCCAGCCGGATATTGCCGATCATGAAATCGCGCTATTCTGGTATCTGCCGTTCAATAACGAGGTCGGTTATTAAACGGCTATCATCGGCGCACGGTTTCACTGTGGTTTAGCCTGCGCCCGCTAACGTAAAAACCACGTTTCTTTCCATCAACCACACCGCCAACGGAGGGGGAAAAATGAGCAAGGTCGCTCCATGGTTGTTAATGACCGTATTAACCGGCTGTGCCGGCACGCCGGACGGCGGCGGTACTCCGCCGCATCCGTCACACCCTGCGGAAACCCAAGTGAATATTGACGATACCACTTCAGCCCGGCTGCAGCGCCTGCTGGCGCTGCGCCAATCAACGCCGGCGCCGGACGACGGCGCCGTTATCGACCTGTTGTCCCGGCAGTTTCTCGACGTGCCCTACGTCGCCAATATGCTGGTTGGCGACGCCGCCACGCCGGAACGGCTGACGATCGATTTTCGCGGTCTGGACTGCTTCACCTATCTGGATTACGTCGAGGCGCTGCGCCATGCCGATGATCAGGCGCAGTTTGTCCAGCGCCTGATCGCCACCCGCTACCGCAACGGCGAAGTCAGCTTCCTGACCCGCAAACACTTCTTCAGCGACTGGGCCTCTCAGCCGGCCGTCAGCGCCGACGACATCACCACCGACATCAGCCCGCACGCCGTCACGCTAAGCAAAGAGCTGAACCGCAATGCCGACGGCGGCCAGTATCTGCCGGGGCTGCCGAACGTCACGCGCCGCATCAGCTATATTCCCAGCGAATACGTTGACGCCCAGCTGCTCGGCCGGCTGCGCACCGGCGATTATATCGGCATCTACACCAATCTGGCGGGGCTGGACGTGACCCACGTCGGCATCTATATCATGACGCCGAGCGGGCCGGTGTTACGCAACGCCTCCTCCCGCAAGGAGAACCGCCGGGTCGTGGATTCGCCGTTTATCGACTACATCAGCAGCGCGCCGGGCATTGTGGTGTTGCGTCCGCGCTGAGCGGTTATATTTTATCATTCCTTGTGCTAAAGCCGGGTTTGACTTCCTGCGGCGTCTGCGGTTATCTGTTGGCTAAAACCAACTGATTTTATTGTTGTTTCAGGGAGTCATCGATGGCAATTCACCGGCGTTACGCCGTACTGGCGGCGGCCCTGACGGCCATGCTGCTGTTGGCGGGCTGCGATCGGCAGGACGATCGCCACCATATCAAGGTCGGCGTGATTAACGGCGCCGAGCAGGACGTGGCGGAGGTGGCGAAACGGGTCGCCAAAGAGAAGTATGGCCTGGAGGTCGAGCTGTTCGGCTTCAGCGGTTCCCTGCTGCCCAACGACGCCACCGATAAGGGCGAGCTGGACGCCAACGTCTTCCAGCACCGGCCGTTCCTGGCGCAGCAGAACAAGGACCGTGGCTACCACCTGACGGCGGTCGGCAACACCTTTGTTTTCCCGATTGCCGGCTACTCGAAAAAGGTTAAATCGGTCAAACAGCTGCGGGACGGCGCGGTGATCGCCATTCCCAACGATCCGACCAACCTGGGACGCGCGCTGCTGCTGCTGCAGAAAACCGGGTTGATTACGTTAAAACCCGGCAAAGGGCTGCTGCCCACCGCGCTGGATATCCGCGCCAACCCGCACAACTACCGCATTATCGAGCTGGAAGGCGCGCAGCTGCCGCAGGTGCTGGACGATCCGAGCGTCGACGTGGCGATTATCAGCACCACCTACATCAACCAGACCGGGCTGACCCCCACCAAAGACAGCATCTTTATTGAAGATAAGGATTCGCCGTACGTGAATATCGTGGTGGCGCGCGAAGACAATAAGGACGCGCCCAAAGTGCAGGAATTCCTTCACGCCTATCAGTCGGACGAAGTCGCGGCAGCGGCAGAGAAAATCTTTAACGGCGGCGCCGTTAAAGGCTGGTAAAGCACCCGCCGTCCAGGCCGCGCCGGCGCGGCCCCCTCCTGCTCTCTGCGTAAAAAACGTCGTGCCCCCTCTTGACCCTCACGCCGCGTCAGGCTTTAGTCTCTTTGCTCGCACAAGGGAGGAACACACTATGTTATTGAAAGTCGGCGAACTGGCACGCCGTTCCGGCATTACCGTTCGTACACTGCATTACTACGACAGCATTGGTTTGCTGGTCCCTTCTGCGCGCTCCGACGCCGGCTACCGGTTGTATAACCGGGCCGATATCGCCCGTCTGCATCATATCCAGGCGCTACGCCGCATGGGAGTGACGCTGGCCGAGGTCGGGGCGATTCTGGAACGTTCGGATCTGGCGCTGCCAACGGTGCTTGAGCGCCAGATTGCCATGCTGAACCAGCAACTGGCGCAAATCACCGCGCTGCGCGATCGCCTGCAGACGATGCAGCTGCAATTGACGGCGGGCGATGAGCCGGATCTGAACGACTGGCTGACAACGTTGGAGTTAATGACCATGTACGATAAATATTTCACCGCCGATGAACTGGCGCAGCTGCCGTTTTATCAGGCCGATACGCAACGCCAGCAAGAATGGGCGGTAATGGTGCAGCAAGTGCGTGAACTGATGGCTAATGGCACACCGGTCCAGGATCCGCTGGCGCAGCGCATCGCGCGCCGCTGGATGCTGACTCTGGAGCGCGACACCGCCGGCAATCCGGCGTTTCTCACGCGTCTGAACGCCATGCACGCCGATGAGCCGTCAATGCGTGAACAGACCGGCATCACGCCGGCCATGACCGACTATATCACCCGGGCATTCGCCGAAACCAAGCTGGCAATTTATCAGAAATACCTGTCCGAAGAGGAGTATGCCTATGTCCGCAAACACTATTTCGACCGCATGCAGGAGTGGCCGGCGCTGATCGCCCGCCTCCAATCGGCCCTCAACGACGGCATTGCGCCGGACAGCGCACATGCCCGGCAAGTGGCCGCCGACTGGTTGGTGCTGTTCCGCTCTTACGCCGGTGATAATCCGGCGACGCAGATGAAAATCCGCCAGGCGATGGAGCAGGAACCCACGTTGAGCGAAGGCACCTGGCTGACGCCGCCGCTGCTGGAGTATCTGCGCGAGGCGGTCGCCAATCTGATGCGCGATCGCTAGGCAACATGCACCCCGTCACCCGGCGATATCCACCAGCCGGGTGACGCCCGCCACGTTCGCGTAACACTCAAGCAGAAATGCCATGACCGCGGCAATCGCCGGCGTGTGGCGCATATCATCGTGCACCGTCAGCCAGATTTCGCGCGTCAGCGCCTGCTGCGGCGCCAGCCGTTGCAGCCCGCCGTCCTGCTGCGCCAGAAAATGCGGCAGCAGCGCCACCCCGGCGCCGCCGCGCGCCGCCGCGGCCTGCACCAGCAAATCATTGCTGCACATCACCAGCGGCCGCGCGCCGGCCTGCTCCAGCAGCCACTGCTGCTGCATTGACGACGCCATCTCCTGGTGATAACCGATAAAGCCGCGCTCGTCCTCAGGCGTGTCCGCCAGATAGTCCGCCGCCGCATACAGACCAAACTCCACCGTGCCGATTTTGCGCGCCACTACCTCACTTTCGCTGGCGCGGCTCAGCCGGACGGCGATATCCGCTTCGCCGCGCAGCAGCGAGGCATGGGCGGTGGCGGCCAGCAGGTTAAGGCGCAGCGCCGGATACTGCCGCCGCAGCGCCCCCAGACGTGGTGCAATCAGCCCTTGTGCCATCGCCGGCGGCACGCTGAGGTTTACCGTGCCGGCAACGCCCTGCCGGCCGCCGTGCGCCGCGCGATCGACGGCAAATGCCGCCAGCGTCATGCCGTCGCCCTGAGCGGCAATGCGCTTGCCGTCTTCGGTCAGCGTATAGCTGCGCGGACGGCGATCCACCAGCTTCAGCGCCAACGCCGCTTCCAGGCTGGCGATGCGTCGCGCTACCGTCGCATGATCGACCTGCAGCCGGCGGGCGGCGCCGGACAGCGATCGTTCCGCCGCAAACGTTAAAAAGTAATGCAAATCTTCCCAGTTAAACATGGGCATTTTTTCACCTTAACCTTGCATGTTTACCGAATTCTACCTGAAGCAAAGCGAGCGCAAACTGTTTTCCATCTTTTATCACCCACGGAATAACCGTTATGAACAAATCGCTGACGCTGGCCTATCTGGGCATCATCATCGCCACCTTCTTCTGGGGCACCAACTTCAATGCCGGCGCATATATCGTCGCCCATCAGCCGCCGATCACCGCCTCGCTTGAGCGCTTTGCCATCGCCACGCTGGTGATGCTGACCGTCTTCGGCCTGCGCGGCCAGCTGCGGCTGAGCACGCTGAGAAATAACTGGCCGGCGTATCTTGGACTGGGGCTGCTGGGCTTTACGCTGTTTAATCTGTGCACCTTCTTCGGCCTGCAGTCCACCACACCGGTCAACGGCGCGCTGATCCTCGCCACCACGCCGCTGTGGACGCTGGTGTTCGGCCTGATCTGGCAGCATGAAAAACTGAGCTGGCCGCGCGCCGCCGGGCTGCTGTGCGGCCTGACCGGCGTGGTTCTGGTGATCACTCAGGGCGATATACAGATTCTGCTGCGGCTCAACGTCAGCCGCGGCGACGGCATTATTTTGCTCGGCAGCCTCGCCTGGGCGCTGAATATGGTCGGCACCAGACGCTGGGTGCATAACGCCACGCCGGTTGAAACCACCAGCTACTCCATGCTGTTCGGCACGCTGGCGCTGCTGCCGCTCGCCTTTTACTTCGAAACGCCGTGGCGCAACCTCACCGATAGCGCGCTGAGCGTACACGCCGCGGTGCTGTATCTGGCGCTGTGCGGCTCGCTGCTGGCCTACCTGCTGTGGTTTAACGGTCTGGCGCAGGTCGGCGCGGTGCGCACCGCGATTTTCTTTAATCTGGCGCCGGTGTTTACCCTGCTGGTATCCACGCTGACCGGCCACGCGCCGAACGGCTGGCAGCTGGGCGGCGCGGTTTGGGTCATTCTCGGCGTGTTGCTGACGTCCGGCGTGCTGAACCCGCTGTGGCAGCGACGGGTTAACGCGGCGTCACATCTCGGCGAAGGGTAACGGGCGCCATCGCGCCGGGGAGGTAAGCGGCGGAGCGCGGACGCGCCCCGCCGATCGGGTCAGGCTTTAAAACGTGCGCGTACCGCGCCGATGGTCGACACCAGCAACAACACCACGCCGCCGGCGATAAAGCCGAACACCACGTTCAGCAGCGAAGGCACGATGCCCCGCAGGATCTGGTCCATCGTCGGCGCTACCGCAATGTGCGCCGCCCAGTCTTCAAACAGGTGATGCACCGCCGGCAGGCCGTGGGTCAGAATGCCGCCCCCCACCATAAACATGGCGATGGTGCCGACAATCGACAGCGTTTTCATCAGGTACGGCGCGGCGCTGACAATGCCGCTGCCGATGCTGCGCGCCAGCGCGCTGCTCTTACGGCTTAAATACAGCCCCAGATCGTCCAGCTTGACGATGCCGGCCACAATGCCGTACACGCCGATGGTCATCACTACGGCGATGCCGCACAGCACGATCAGCTGCTGGGTAAAGCTGGCGCCGGCCACCGTGCCCAGGGTAATGGCGATGATTTCCGCGGACAGCACGAAGTCGGTACGCACCGCGCCCTTTACCTTGCGCTTTTCATAGGCCGCGACGTCTTCATTCGGATTCAGCGCTTCACGCTGCTCCTCCTGTTCTTCCTGCTTCGGCTTGTGCGTCAGGCTGTGGAATACTTTCTCAAAGCCTTCATAGCACAGATACGCGCCGCCAATCATCAGCAGCGGCGTGATGGCCCAGGGCGCAAAGGTGCCGATCAGCAGCGCCAGCGGCACCAGAATCGCCTTGTTGATCAACGAGCCTTTCGCCACGTTCCACACCACCGGCAGTTCCCGGTCGGCCTTAACGCCGGTCACCTGCTGCGCATTCAGCGCCAGGTCGTCCCCCAATACCCCGGCGGTCTTCTTCGCCGCCATTTTGCTCATCAGCGAGACATCGTCCAACAGTGAAGCGATGTCATCAATCAGGGTCAGTAAGCTACTTCCAGCCAATGTGAGTTATCCTTTTGCTACGGAAAATAATACGCGCATCGCTCCCCCGGCATGGCCGCTGAATCATTAATGGGAGTGATGACTTACAGATAATAGCCGATAAGTCGGCGCGGTGTACGGAAAGGTAACAACAGCGCCCGCCGCCGCAGCGACGGGCGGGCGGGTTATTCGGCGTCGTTATTCGCCAGGCGGGCGTCTTTCTGCCGGCGGTAGTCGCGGGCGGCGGCGGGCACCGGCACCACTTTGCCGGTCTCAATCCAGGTGCGCAGCCGGCTGGCGTCGGCAAAGTGGGTATATTTGCCGAAGGCGTCCAGCACCACCAGCGATACCGAACGGTTGCCGATCATGGTGCGCATCGCCAGACAGTGTCCGGCCTGATTGGTAAAGCCGGTCTTGGTCAGCTGGATATTCCACTTTTTGTTGTAGACCAGATGGTTGGTATTGCGGAACGGCAGGCTGTAGTTCGGATCCTTAAAGGTCGCGGTGCTCTCGGCGGTGGTGCTCAGCTGGCCGATCAGCGGGTAGCGCTTGGTGGCCAGCAGCAGCTTGGTCAGGTCGCGGGCGGTGGAAACGTTATGGATCGACAGCCCGGTAGGTTCCACATAGCGGGTGTGCGTCATGCCCAGCGCCTTGGCCTTGGCGTTCATCGCCCGGATAAAGGCATCGTAGCCGCCCGGATAGTGGTGCGCCAGGCTGGCGGCGGCGCGGTTTTCCGACGACATCAGCGCCAGCAGCAGCATCTCTTTACGGCTGATTTCGCTGTTCAGCCGCACCCGCGAATAGACCCCCTTCATTTCCGGCGTCTGATGAATATCCACCTTCAGCATTTCATCGAGCGGCAGGTGCGCGTCCAGCGTCACCATCGCCGTCATCAGTTTGGTGATCGAGGCGATCGGCACCACTTCATCCGGGTTGCGGGCGTAAAGCACTTTATGATTTTGCATATCCACCACCATGGCGCTGCCGGAAGCCAGTTCAGGCTGTGTGGCGTGCAGCGAGGCGGTGTTTTCGCTGGCCAGCGCCTGCGGCGCCAGTCCCGCGCCGGCCTGCAGGGCCAGCAAAGTCAGTACCAAAACTCGGATTTTCACATGTATTACTCTGTTGCTGAATTGAGGGATGATAAGAAAAAACTGCCGGAAAGTATAAGGGAGGCGTCTGAAGTTGGCACCGTGATTCTTAACGCCCATTTGTGACAAATTCTGTCGGGGAAAGCCTGCGGTAAACCGCGGGTGCAGCGGCGCTCACGCCCGCGGTCTGGCCGGCTTTACAGCGCCGGCTGCGGCAACGGCTGCAGCCCCGCCGCGCCAGCTTCGGCCGGGGCGAGTATACTTGGTCTGTGATAATCATAAGATAAGGAATCACCATGACCGATCTGGCCCACTATATTACGGATTATGGTTACTGGGCGCTGTTTATCGGCTGTCTGGCCGAGGGGGAAACCATCACCATCCTCGGCGGCATTGCGGCGCACGAGGGGCTGCTGCATCTGCCCTGGGTGATGGCGGTGGTGGCGCTCGGCGGCACGCTGGGGGATCAGCTGCTGTACTTTGCCGGCCGACGCTTCGGCGGCCGGGCCATCGCCCGGCTAAAAAGCCAGCGACAGCGCATTAACCGCGCCAAACGGCTGATCGCCCGCCATCCGATGCTTTTTGTCATTGGCGTGCGCTTTATGTACGGCTTCCGGATTATTGGCCCGGTGCTGATCGGCGCCAGCCGGCTGCCGCCTTCGCGCTTTGTGCCGCTGAACATTCTCGGCGCGCTGCTGTGGTCAGCGATCTTCGTGCTGCTGGGGTATTTCGGCGGTCAGGCGCTGGAGCGCGTGATTAACGGCGTTCATAATAAACTGTTCGCCGTCCTGGTGCTGGCCGCCGTTATCGCCGCGCTGTGGCTGGCTCGCCGCTGGCGGCGCCAACGATAACCAAGAAAATAGGCAAGGCATTATTTCTGCTGCATCAGCGCCACCAGTTCGCGCGCGGCTTTCTGCAGCGGCTGGTTTTTCAGCCAGATCAGATGCATCGGCAGGCGCAGTTCATTTTTGGTGTTTTTAAACGTCAGCCGGGTCAGCCGCCCCTGCGCCAGCAGCGGCGCAATCAGCGACTGCGGGAAATTGCCCCACCCCAGCCCGGCCTCCACCATATTCAGCGCCGTCTGCAGGCTGTCGGTGCGCCAGTAGGTTTCCGCCACCCGCGGCCGCAGATCGGCCATCGGCAGATCCCGGCTGGCGACCACGATCTGACGCACGTTGACCAGATCCTCCAGAAACAGCCGCTCGCCGCCCTGCGCCAGCGCCGCATGCTGCGACGACAGCGTGGCGATCAGCGACTCGCTGCCGACAAAATGAAACTGTTCCCGAATATTGACGTTCAGCCCGCCGAACGCCAGGCAAACGCTCACCCGCCCCTGATGCAGCAGATGCAGCGCCTCGTCCTGCGGCGCGCTCAGCAGTTCAACATTCAACAGCGGATAGCGCTCGGACAGGGTTTTCACCGCCGCCAGCAGCTTTTCCGTATTGATGTCCGACGCCACGCCGATCGACAGCGTGCTCTCCAGCCCCTGGGACAGCTCGATGGCGTGAATCTGCAGCTGTTTCAGCTGATCGGCGATCTGGCGCGCGTGCGGCGCCAACGCCAGCGCCATGGCGGTCGGCGTCGGCTCGCGGTGCGAACGGTCAAACAGCTGAAAGCCCAGTTCGGCCTCCATATTGGCAATCCCCATGCTGACCGCTGAAGGCACGCGCCGCAGCGCGCGCGCGGCGGCGGAAAACGAGCCGCGCTCCAACACCGCCAGAAACAGCTCAATATTGTCGCTGGTGAAATTCATACTCATTACCTGTCAGCAAAACTGACAGCTCCTGACTTTTTCTATCAATACCATTGACGTTATCTTAGCCGCCGATACGCCGGGCGTCACCCCGGTCAGAACAATCAATCAAGAGAGGCAACATGCAAGGCGTTAAACGCAAACTGGTTTATGTCACCGCCTATGAACTTATCGGCATGACGATTTCGGCGCTCGGTCTGGCGCTGCTGTCCGGCAGCGCGCCCAGCAGCACCGGGCCGCTGGCGGTGATCATCACCACCATCGCGGTCAGCTGGAATTTTATCTATAACTGCCTGTTTGAATGGTGGGAGAGCCGTCAGGCATCGCGCACCCGTACGGTGAAACGGCGCATTCTGCACGCCGTCGGCTTTCAGCTGACGCTGGTGGTGTACCTGATTCCGCTGATTGCCTGGTGGATGGGGATTTCACTGACGCAGGCGCTGCTGCTGGATATGGCGCTGATCGTTATTATTCCGTGCTACACCTTCATCTATAACTGGGCGTTCGATAAGCTGTTCGGCCTGCCGACATCGGCGCTGCCGGCGGAAGAGTCCGCCTGAGCGGCCTGCCGTTACGCCACAATGCGTAACGGCACCAACGGTTCAGCGCGTCGTCAGCGCGCTGCGTACCGCTTCCAGCTCCTGCTTCAGTCCTCTGAGCCGCGTTTCATCCAACCCGGCGGAACACAACAGCTGCGGATAGAGGCTGTCGATGCCCTCACGCAGCTGCCGCGCCTGCGGCGTAACCCGCACGTGCACCTGCCGCTGATCTTCGCTGCTGCGCACCCGCATCACATAGCCGTGACTCTCCAGCCGCTTCAGCAACGGCGTGGTGGTGCTGGCGTCAATAAACAGCCGTTCGCTGATCTCACCGACGGTCAGCCCGTCCTGCTCCAGTAACAAAATCAACACCAAATATTGCGGATAGGTCAGCCCCATCTCATCCAGTAACGGCTGGTACACGCGGTTCAACGCCAGATTGGTCGAATACACGGCAAAGCACATCAACTTATCAAGCGTGATAGGTGATTGGTCGCCCATAATATGTCCTCTACGATCGATTTTATCGTTATAAATATCTTTTTGCTGTGTGGGATTACCCGACCATTGTATGAGAGATCCGACCTGTTGACCAGTGCCGTAATTTTGTATAAATTCAATAGATTAATGCTATTTTTCACACAAAATAATGGTGAACTATCAGATAGTGCGAATTATGAGGAGGGTTACCAAGCGGTGAGTGCGCGCGCTGTCACGTGGCAAAACCGCCGATGTTGTCCGCCGGACGTCAGGGTTCCGCGCTTTCCGGCGAGTATGCAGTCCGTTCTGGTTTACCGATAGCGCCATACCATTATCACCCCACGCCGGGAAAAGTCGGACAAATATATTTCTCTACAGCCTCCCGGAAAGCGGGAAATATATTACCCTGCTAATATTGCGGGCTAATAGTGAGAAGCTAATCACACTTCTATTTTTTCTGTTAATACTCCGATGAGTTATTTATCATCATGATAAATAATAACTTTTTAATAAAGATTAAAAAACAAACACACTTAATAACGATTTAACGCTCTTATTTTTTGCCTCGTTTAAGCAGAAAAGGTAGCATGCTTCGCCGTTATTTAATGGTTTGTGCACAAAGAATAAACAACGAGAGTGATGCCATGACTTCATTCTTATAACGGTTGCCACCGCAATCGTTTGCTTAGCTGTTGAGCGGGCTCAACAATAGACAGGAAAACAGGACGGATAATGAAATCACACACAAAATCCGCGCATGATAAACACGCGGCCAGAAGACGTTGGTTGGACTCCCATGAATCCGGTTATCACAAAAGCATGGGCAACCGGCAAATCCAGATGATCGCCATCGGCGGTTCCATCGGCACCGGCCTATTCCTCGGCACCGGCGGACGCCTTGAGCTGGCCGGCCCGGCACTGGCGCTGGTGTATCTGACGTGCGGCATCTTTTCATTCTTTATCCTGCGCGCGCTGGGCGAGCTGGTACTGCACCGCCCCTCCAGCGGCAGTTTCGTCTCCTATGCGCGTGAGTTCCTCGGCGAAAAAGCCTCTTACGTCGCCGGCTGGATGTATTTCCTCAACTGGGCGATGACCGGCATCGTCGATATCACCGCCGTCGCGCTGTATATGCACTACTGGGGCACCTTCGCCGACGTGCCGCAGTGGCTGTTCGCCCTCGGCGCGCTGGGCATCGTCGCCACCATGAATATGATCGGCGTGAAATGGTTCGCCGAAATGGAATTCTGGTTTGCACTGATCAAGGTGGCGGCCATTGCGCTGTTCCTGATCGTCGGCGTGGTGTTCCTCGGCCTGGACAAGCCGGTCGACGGCAACACCACCGGCCTGCACCTGATATCCGATAACGGCGGGCTGTTCCCGCACGGCCTGCTGCCGGCGCTGGTGCTGGTGCAGGGGGTAATCTTCGCCTTCGCCGGCATTGAGCTGATCGGCACCGCCGCCGGCGAATGCAAAGACCCGGAAAAAATGCTGCCGAAGGCGATAAACAGCGTGATCTGGCGTATCGCCCTGTTCTATGTCGGCTCCGTGGTGCTGCTGGTGCTGCTGTTGCCGTGGAACGCCTATCAGGCCGGCCAAAGCCCGTTCGTCACCTTCTTCAGCAAGCTCGGCGTGCCCTACGTCGGCACCATCATGAATATCGTGGTGCTGACCGCCGCGCTGTCGAGCCTGAACTCCGGCCTGTACTCCACCGGCCGCATTCTGCGTTCGCTGTCGATGGGCGGCTCTGCGCCGAAGTTTATGGCCAAAATGAGCAGCCAGCAGGTGCCGTACGCCGGCATTCTGGTGACCTGCGGCATTTACGTGCTCGGCGTCATCCTCAACTATCTGGTGCCGTCGCGGGTATTTGAAATCGTGCTGAACATCGCTTCTCTGGGCATTATTTGCTCCTGGGTGTTTATCATCGTCTGCCAGATGCGCCTGCGCGTCGCGATCAAAGAAGGCAAGGCCAAACCGGTCAGCTTCAAAATGCCGGGCGCGCCGTTCACCTCCTGGCTGACGCTGCTGTTTTTAGCGGTGGTAGTGGTGATGATGGCCTTCGACTACCCGAACGGCACCTGGACCGTCGCCACCATTCCGGTGCTGGCCATCCTGCTGCTGCTCGGCTGGTTCGGCCTGCGCAAGCGCGCCGCAGAGGTGCGGCTGGAGCAGCAGGCTCATGAACAGCAATCCCTGAAATAACGCTTATCTCCCCGGGGGCGACATTCGTCCCCGTTGTTCCCTTCCCGCGCGCTGAGCCGCCACACAACTCCCCTCGCTTATTTCCTGCCGCCCGTTGGCGTAATTTGACCTGCCCCGGCCATTTCCGGCGGGCTAGCGCAGTTAATGATGTCAACACGCCCAGTGCGGCGTTCAACAAGCGAGGAAATACCTATGATTTCTCTGCCGGACTACGCAGATTTGCAGACCTATAGCGGTGATGAAACGGCGGTCATGATTGAAAACCACTACCATCATGGCCTGTTTACCCGCGACGATAACGATCTCTCCAGCCCGGATAACGGCGCCACCGTATTACACGACGGCAAAAAGCGTCGCTGGAAGCGCAATATCAACAACGGCGATTACCATATCGACTGGTGGTATGAGCCAGGTGATGCGGACGACTATGCGTTAACCATCAACCGCGCCAATGATTTCCTGCAGGTAAGAGAAGATGAATGGGGATCGGTGCCAATTCCCACCACCCCGGCCGGCATTACCCTGATCGGGCCGGGCGGCGTGCGCGTCTGTAAAACCACCGCCAATTTAAAACTGTGGAAAAACTCTATCGACTTTAAGGGCACCATCCTTGATTTCCGCAACCCGACTCTGGATGAGGATAAAGACGACATCGAGTGCGTACGCGTACGTTACTGCCTGGGGGCGCCGGCGATTTATAATCTGCGCATCGTCGGCACCCGCGACCCGGAAAAGAAACTGAGCGGCCTGTGCGTCTATACCGACGCCCCAAATGTTTATGGCAAGCCCGCCGCACAGTTGCTGGTACAGAACGTCTGGATCAGCAACCTGCATAAGGGCATTGTGTTCGGCAACAACTCCTATATCCAAAGCTGGCACAGCGTTATGGTCACCAGCTGCAACTGGCCGATCTGGTCGCAGAGCGCCAGCAACGCCGGCGAAAAAATCGTGTTCTACAAGTGCCTGTTCGGCATCAGTAAAAACTACTATCAGGGCGTGCATACCCTGTTCTTCCGCGATTGCTCCTTTGATTACAGCGGCTTTAATAACGAAACCGATCAGTTGGCCAATAAAGACGATGGCCTGTTCGATCTGCGGGGCGGCACGCTGAACTTTAAAGACTGCCACTTTGAATGGGGCAATGAGTATTCGCGCAACTACCGCCCGGTATTTACCAGCAGCAACGGCGCCAAAGTGAAGATCAAGGACAGCGTCTGGCACAGCGTGAAAACCAGTCTGAAAGACACCAAAAAGGATGGAGATGGCCGGGTCGTTGTCGGCCAGCCCTATCAATATGTCGACTATTTCTTCTTTGACAAATCGGAGAAAAAAACCGGCAGGTGCTATATCGACGGCTTCGATCTGATCAATGCCGATATCAAGAAAGCCTGGTCGAATGGCCATATTGAGATGAAGAACATCGGCGCGCCGGGGCATATTAATATGTGGCGCATAATGTACCTCGGCGATGAAGTGAACCACCTGCCGGAACCGACCTGGAAAGAGGCCGGCGCGCTGCGTCTCAACAATGTGTACGCCGCCAGCGGCACGCGCATCTCGCAGACCGAAAGCTCGGATCTGGCATTGACGCTGCAAAACGGCGTGATTACCGCCACCACCAAAACGGCAGGCGACAAGGCGAAGCAGATTGCGCTTTACTTGCCGATCGCCAAAGACGATCTGGTGCTGTGGCGCTGCACGCTGGACAACCTGCAGGGGGTCGGCGAACAACTGGACGTCGCGATCAATACCTACTGGGGCCGCTACGAGCTGCAGGGCGATGCCGGCGCCGTCACCATTCAGGAGAAAACCTGTCAGTGGGGCCGCCCCGGCAAGCTCATGGCCGGCGCACCGCTTACCCTGACCGCGGATCGCATTACCGCGGTGGAAGCCGATGAAACACTGCCGCTGCCGGAGGGCTACGCCAACTATGCGCGTATCCTGATCACCCTGAAAGGCTTCGCCGGCAGCGCCGCCAGCCCGGCCTCGGTGGATATCAGTCAATTGCTGTGCCAGCGGATCAATATTGTTTCCCGCAACCCCAACAAGTCCTGGTAATCGCCGTCTCCGCCGCCCCGCCGGGGCGGCATTTCGCACGTATTGATTCCCGACAGCGCATAAAGCCCGCTATGTTGTGGCTATCGGCCACTTTCCTGCGAGCGCAACCGTGGATATTCAACGCTACCTGCAACACATCGCCTTTGACGCCACGCCGCGTGTGGATCTGGACACGCTGCAACGTCTGCACCACCGCCATATGCTGGCGGTGCCGTTTGAAAACCTGAGTATTATTTACCATGAGGGCATCGATCTGCGCGAGCAGGCGCTGTTCGACAAAGTGGTCAACCGCCGGCGCGGCGGCTTCTGCTATGAGCTGAACCGGCTGTTCGCCGCACTGCTGCAGCAGCTCGGTTTTACGGTGGCGGCGGTTTCCGGCGAAGTGCGCGCCCGTGACGGCAGCTTCGGCCCGCCGTATGACCATCAGGCGCTGATTGTCACGCTGGATCAGCCCTATCTGGTGGACGTCGGCTTCGGCGACGCCTTTCTGACGCCGCTGACCCTCGATGATACGCCGCAGCCGCAGGCCAGCGGCACCTTTTATCTGGAACGGGACGGCGACTATTTCTACCTGCAGCGGCGCAATGGCGATCGCACCTCCCATGCCAAAACGCTGTACCGCTTTACGCTGCAGCCGCGCGCCTTCGAGGAGTTCGACGCCATGTGCCACTACCACAGCCATTCGCCACAGTCGGGCTTTACCCAGCGGCTCGTCTGCTCCCGCCCCACCGCCGACGGGCGGATTACGCTGAGCGACAACAAACTGATTATTACCGCCGACCATCGGCGCACGGAAAGCACGCTGCACGATGAACAGCAGCGACGTGCGGCGCTGCTGCGTTACTTCGCCATTAGTCTATAGCCGCCGCGCAGGCGGCAATCGCCTGCGCTATCTCGCCGGAGCTCTTCAACGCCCGCACCTGGGCAAACAGATCGCCGGCCTCGGCGTACTCCTTACGCAGGTAGCCCAGCCACTGTTTGATGCGCGCCACGTGGTACAGGCCGGTATCGCCCTGCTTTTCCAGATGCGCATATTTTTGCAGCAGCCGCACCACCTGCGGCCAGGGCATCGGCGGCTCATTATATTTCACCACCCGGCTCAGGTTGGGAACGTTCAGCGCGCCGCGCCCCAGCATTACCGCATCGCAGCCGGTGATATCCATACAGCGGCGGGCGCTGGCGTAATCCCAGATTTCACCGTTGGCAATCACCGGAATGCGCAGGCGGCGACGGATCTCGCCGATGGCCTGCCAGTTGATGCGTTCGGCTTTGTAACCGTCCTCTTTGGTGCGGCCATGCACCACCAGCTCACTGGCGCCGGCCTGCTGCACCGCATCGGCGATCTCGAGGCTGTGCTGCGGCGAATCCCAGCCCAGGCGCACTTTCACCGTCACCGGCAGTTCGGCCGGCACCGCGGCGCGCATTGCCTGAGCGCCCCGGTAGATCAGTTCCGGGTCTTTCAGCAGCGTCGCGCCGCCGCCGCTGCCGTTGACGGTTTTCGACGGGCAGCCGCAGTTGAGATCGACGCCGTAGGAACCCAGCTCCACCGCGCGGGCGGCGTTTTCCGCCAGCCACTGCGGATGCTGCCCCAGCAGCTGGATGCGCACCCGCGTGCCGGAGGGCGTGCGGCTGGCGTGACGCAGTTCCGGGCACAGACGGTAAAACGACTTGGCCGGCAGCAGTTGGTCAACCACGCGCAAAAACTCGGTGATGCACAGATCGTAATCGTTCACTTCGGTCAGCAGTTCACGCACCAACGAGTCGAGAACGCCTTCCATCGGCGCCAGTAAAACGCGCATTATTCAACCACCCTGCAAAAAAAGACCAGCCATGATACGAGCGCCGCCCGCCGCAGACAAGACGCGGCCGGCACAAAAAAGCCGCCGATAAACGGCGGCCTGATGCATGCTGCGGGCGTTTACTCCGCCGGTCTGCTGCGACGCGGACGACGGGCCGGCGCGCCGCTGCGCGGTTTGCCTTCACCCTGCGGACGGGCGCGCTGGGCGCCGTTGCCGCGGTTGTCACGCTGGCCGCCGCCGTTGGCCGCGCGTTGGCCGCCGCCGTTACCGTTGCCGCGCCCAGGGTTGCCGTTGCCACGGCCGCCGCGCTGCTGGCGGCCATTGATGATCGGCTCAGCCTTGATGGTCGGATCCGGCTCATAGCCCGGCAGGGCGATGCGCGGAATCTCGCGCTTCAGCAGGCGTTCAATATCACGCAGCAGCTTGTGTTCATCGATACATACCAGCGAGATCGCTTCGCCGGTGCGTTCCGCCCGGCCGGTACGGCCGATACGGTGCACGTAGTCTTCCGGCACGTTCGGCAGTTCATAGTTCACCACGTGCGGCAGCTGGTCGATATCCAGACCACGCGCCGCGATATCGGTCGCCACCAGTACGCGGATGCGGCCGTCTTTAAAATCGGCCAGCGCCCGGGTACGCGCGCCCTGGCTTTTGTTGCCGTGGATCGCGGCGGCGGTGATGCCGTCTTTATTCAGCTGTTCGGCCAGATGGTTGGCGCCGTGTTTGGTGCGGGTAAACACCAGCACCTGACGCCAGTCGCCTTCGCCGATCATCTGCGACAGCAGTTCCCGCTTACGCTTCTTGTCTACAAAGTGCACGTGCTGCGTCACCTGCTCGGAAGCGGTATTGCGGCGCGCCACTTCCACCGACGCCGGGTTGTGCAGCAGTTTGCCGGCCAGCGCCTTGATATCGTCGGAGAAGGTGGCGGAGAACAGCAGGTTCTGACGCTTCGCCGGCAGCTTGGCCAGCACGCGGCGAATATCGTGGATAAAGCCCATATCCAGCATGCGGTCGGCTTCGTCCAGCACCAGGATTTCCACGTTGGACAGATCGACGGCGTTCTGATGCTCCAGATCCAGCAGACGGCCCGGGGTGGCGATCAGAATATCCACCCCGCCGCGCAGTTTCATCATCTGCGGGTTGATGCTGACGCCGCCGAACACCACCAGCGAACGCAGGCGCAGGTGCTGGCTGTAGGCGCTGACGTTCTCGCCGATCTGCGCCGCCAGCTCACGGGTCGGGGTCAGGATCAGCGCGCGCACTGGGCGGCGGCCTTTCACCGGGCTCGGTTTGCTGCTCAGCAGCTGCAATACCGGCAGGGTAAAGCCGGCGGTTTTGCCGGTGCCGGTCTGGGCGCTGGCCATCAGGTCGCGCCCTTCCAGCACCACCGGGATCGCCTGACGTTGAATCGGCGTAGGTTCGCGATAGCCCTGTTCTTCAACGGCACGCAGGATTTCGGCATTCAAGCCGAGGGTTTCAAATGACATAGTAGAGAAAAGCTCCAGCTCCTCCCTAACCTAAACAAATGTTCGGTGCAGTTTCACGGGAGGATGATCAGACGGGGCATAGGGACAGCGGCATTATCGCTCGCATATCCCCGGCATACCACGAGGGATTGGCACAAACTGCAAGTGCACCAGGTCGGCGATTGTAACAGATGTCGAACAAGAAAAGGTAAATTTCGCCAGGCAGCGCACATTATGCCGCTAAATGGCGGTTCAACACGAAAAAATCCGCTGCGCTTTCCGCTTGCATTTTGTCTGCTCAGGTCTAAAGTTAATCAAATGATTGATTAACTTTTGCGAGTAGCGCGTCTATGCCTTCTGCAGGAAATCATCACCCGCGCGGCGAGCAGGCGCGGCAACAGCTGATTGCCGCGGCGGTCGAAGTCTTCGGCGAATACGGCCTGGAAGGCGCCACCACCCGCGTCATCGCCCAGCGCGCCGGGCAGAATATCGCCGCCATCACCTACTACTTTAATTCCAAAGAAGGCTTGTACCTGGCGGTTGCCCAGTGGATTGCCGACTTTATTCAGCAGACCTTTCAGCCGCTGGCGGACGAAATTGACCGCCTGTGGCTGCTGCCGGCCGAACAGCGCCGTCCCGAGCTGTATCTGCAGCATCTGAAACGCGGCCTGTTGGCCTTCAGCGAGCTGATGACCCAGACCCATACGCTTAACCTCAGCAAAATCATGTCGCGCGAGCAGCTCTCCCCCACCGACGCCTACCCGCTGATTCACCAGCAGGTGGTGGCGCCGCTGCACGGCAAGCTGAGCCGGCTGCTGGCCGCCTATACCGGCCTGGAGGACGGTTCCACCAAGGTGATTTTGCACACCCATGCGCTGCTCGGCGAAGTGCTGTCGTTCCGCGTGGCGCGGGAAACCATCCGCCGACAGGCCGGCTGGCGACAGATTGGCGCACAAGAGGCCAAGCAGGTCGCCGCCGTACTGGCGGAACATATTGATTTACTGGTTAACGGCCTGCGCCAGCGTTACGGCGGCGGCCCCGACGTCTTACCGTTATAGGCAGGGAGAGATATGAATAAGCAACGCGTTGGTCTGGTGGCGATCGTGGCGATAGCGATCGCCGCCGTGGCGGCCGGTATCTGGTATTACGAACAGCGACAGGCAAAGCCGCTGACCCTCTACGGCAATGTTGATATCCGCACCGTGAATCTGGGGTTCCGCGTCAGCGGCCGCCTGGCTTCGCTGACGGTTGACGAAGGGGATACCGTCAAACCGGGCCAGCTGCTCGGCAAGCTCGACGACGGCCCGTATCAGAACGCCCTGCTGCAGGCGCAGGCCAACGTCGACAGCGCGCAGGCCAAGCTGGCGCTGCTGCAGGCCGGCTACCGCGATGAAGAGATCGCCCAGGTGCGCTCCGAAGTGGCGCAAAAGCTGGCGGCCTTCAACTATGCCAACAGCTTTTTACAGCGTCAGCAAGGACTATGGGCGAACAAGGCCACCTCCGCCGATGCGCTGGAGGACGCGCGCACCGCCCGCAACCAGGCGCAGGCCAATCTGCAGGCGGCAAGGGATAAACTGTCGCAATACCGCAGCGGCAACCGCCCGCAGGAAATCGAACAGGCCAAGGCGGCGCTGGCGCAGGCCACCGCCGCGCTGGCCCAGTCCAGGCTCGACCAGCAGGACACCCGGCTCATCACGCCGTCGGCGGGCACCATTCTGACCCGCGCGGTGGAGCCGGGCACCATGCTGAGCGCCAGCAGCACGGTATTTACCCTGTCGCTGACCCAGCCGGTCTGGGTGCGCGCCTACGTCAGTGAAGCCGATCTGGGCAAGGCGGTGCCGGGCAGCGAAATGACGCTGTACACCGACAGCCGGCCCGGCAAGCCGTACCACGGCAAGGTGGGCTTTGTCTCGCCGACCGCCGAATTCACGCCGAAAAGCGTGGAGACCACCGATCTTCGCACCGATCTGGTGTATCGCCTGCGGGTGATCGTCAGCGACCCGGATGACGCGCTGCGCCAGGGCATGCCGGTCACCCTGCATTTTTCTCAACCTTAGGGAAAAATGATGGAACAGGGCCACACCATTGATCTTGAAGGCTTGGAGAAACGCTTTCCCGATCTGGAGAAACCGGCGGTCGCCAGCCTGACCACCCAACTGCGCAGCGGCGCGGTCACCGGGCTGGTCGGCCCGGACGGCGCGGGGAAAACCACCCTGCTGCGCATGCTGGCCGGGCTGCTGCGGCCGAGCGCCGGCACGCTGCGGGTCGCCGGTCTGGATCCGATCGCCGACGATCGTAAGCTGCACGCCATTCTGGGCTATATGCCGCAGAAGTTCGGCCTGTATGAAGATCTGACCGTCATGGAAAACCTGACGCTGTATGCCGATCTGCGCGGCGTCACCGGCGAGGCGCGTCGCGCCACCTTCCAGCGCCTGCTGGAATTTACCGATCTCACCCGCTTCACCGGCCGGCTGGCCGGCAAGCTGTCCGGCGGGATGAAGCAGAAGCTGGGGCTGGCCTGTACGCTGATCGGCGAGCCGCAGGTGCTGCTGCTGGACGAGCCGGGCGTCGGGGTCGACCCCATTTCGCGGCGCGAGCTGTGGCGCATGGTGCACGAGCTGGCCAACGACGGCATGCTGATCCTGTGGAGCACCTCCTACCTCGACGAAGCCGAACAGTGCCGCGAAGTGCTGCTGATGAATGAAGGCCAGCTGCTGTTCAGCGGCGCGCCGCAGGAACTGACCCGGCGCATGGCGGGGCGCAGCATCCTGCTGGCGGCGCCGTCCGGCAGCCACCGCGCGCTGCTGCAGCAGGCGATCTGTCTGCCGACGGTGACCGACGGCGTGATCCAGGGCAAATACCTGCGGCTGATCCTGAAGCCGGACGCCGATCATCAGCAGGTGCTGCAGGATCTCCAGATTCCCGACGTCGAGCTGCGCGAGGCGGAGCCGCGCTTTGAGGATGCGTTTATCGATCTGCTCGGCGGCGGGCCGAACAGCAAATCCGCGCTGGCGGCGATCATGCCGACCGTCAGCGGCGACGGCGCGGAAACCGTGATTGAAGCGCAGAACCTGACGAAAAAGTTCGGCGACTTCGCCGCCACCGACCACGTGGATTTTCAGGTGAAGCGCGGCGAGATTTTCGGCCTGCTCGGCCCCAACGGCGCCGGCAAATCCACCACCTTCAAGATGATGTGCGGGCTGCTGGTGCCGAGCGACGGCAAGGCGCTGGTGCTGGGGATGGATCTGAAAACCAGCTCCGGCAAGGCGCGTCAGCATCTGGGCTATATGGCGCAGAAGTTTTCGCTGTACGGCAACCTGACGGTGGCGCAGAACCTCAAATTTTTCTCCGGCGTCTACGGCCTGAGCGGCAAAAAACAGCGGCAGAAAATGGCGGAAATGTCCGCCGCCTTTAACTTCGGGCCGATTATCAACCAGGCGCCGGACGCGCTGCCGCTCGGCTTCAAGCAGCGGCTGGCGCTGGCCTGCGCGCTGATGCACGAGCCGGATATTCTGTTTCTGGACGAGCCCACCTCCGGCGTCGATCCGCTGACGCGGCGCGAATTCTGGCTGCATATCAACGGCATGGTGGACAAGGGCGTTACGGTGATGGTCACCACCCACTTTATGGACGAGGCGGAATACTGCGATCGCATCGGGCTGGTTTACCGCGGCAAAATCATCGCCGCCGGCACGCCGGATGATTTGAAGCAGCAGGTCGCCAGCGAGCAAAACCCTAACCCGTCGATGGAACAGGCGTTTATCGAACTGGTGCAGGGCTACGACCGGGAGGAGCAGTGATGAACGATAATCCGGCGATCGGCAACGACAGCGCCTTCTCCTGGCGCCGGGTGCGCGCGCTGTGCCTGAAGGAGACGCGGCAGATCCTGCGCGATCCCAGCAGCTGGCTGATCGCCTTTCTGATCCCGCTGCTGCTGCTGTTTATCTTCGGCTACGGCATCAACCTGGATTCCAGCAAGCTGCGGCTCGGCATTCTGGTGGAGCAGCAAAGCGAAGAGGCGCGCGATCTGGTCAACGCCTTTGCCGGATCGCCCTATATCGATCCGACCATCAGCGATAACCGCCAGGCGCTGATCGGCAAGATGCAGGCCGGCGAGATCCGCGGCCTGGTGGTGATCCCGGTCGATTTCGCCCGGCGTATGGCGCGGCCGTACGACAGCGCGCCGATCCAGGTGATCACCGACGGCAGCGAGCCGAACACCGCCAACTTCGTACAG
Organism: Serratia rubidaea; assembly: GCF_016026735.1. Lineage (NCBI taxonomy): Bacteria > Pseudomonadati > Pseudomonadota > Gammaproteobacteria > Enterobacterales > Yersiniaceae > Serratia > Serratia rubidaea. The sequence continues at coordinate 2,839,780 of NZ_CP065640.1, read as the reverse complement.
GGCTATACCCAGGGCGTCTGGCAAATCTGGCAGCAGCAGCGCGCCGAGGATGGCGGACGCAATGACAGGCCGCTGATCGAGGTGCAGATGCGCTACTGGTTCAACCCGGCGGCCATCAGCCAGCACTTTATCATTCCCGGCGCCATTACCATCATCATGACGGTGATCGGCGCCATTCTCACCTCGCTGGTGGTGGCGCGCGAGTGGGAGCGCGGCACCATGGAGGCGCTGCTGTCGACGCAGGTGACGCGCAGCGAGCTGCTGCTCTCCAAGCTGCTGCCCTACTATGTCCTCGGCATGCTCGCCATGCTGCTGTGTATGGTGGTGGCGGTGTGGGTGTTCGGCGTGCCCTATCGCGGTTCGCTGCTGCTGCTGTTTGTCATCAGCAGCCTGTTCCTTATCAGTACGCTGGGCATGGGGCTGCTGATCTCCACCATCGCGCGTAATCAGTTCAACGCCGCGATGGTGGCGCTGAACGCCGCCTTTCTGCCGTCCATCATGCTGTCCGGCTTTATCTTCCAGATCGACAGCATGCCGGCGGTGGTGCGCGCCGTCACCTATATCATTCCCGCGCGCTATTTCGTCAGCACGCTGAAAACGCTGTTTCTGGCGGGCAACATCGGCAGCATGCTGCTGATCAACCTGCTGTTTTTAATCGCCTCCGCCGTGCTGTTTATCGGGCTGACCGCCTGGAAAACCCAGCGACGTCTGGACTAGGAGCCTTCGATGTTTCATCGCCTATGGACGCTGATTGTCAAAGAGATGCAGTCGCTGCTGCGCGACCCGCAAACCCGCGCCATTCTGGTGCTGCCGGTTATCCTGCAGGTGCTGCTGTTTCCGTTTGCCGCCACGCTGGAGGTGACCAACGCCACCATCGCGGTGTACAGCGAAGATAACGGCCAGGCCTCGGTGGAACTGACCCAGCGTTTCGCCAAGGCCAAGGCCTTCACCCACGTGCTGATGCTGCGCAGCCCGCAGGAGATCCGCCACGCCATCGACAACCAGCAGGCGCTGCTGCTGATCCGTTTTCCGGCGCAGTTCTCACGCGATATCGCCAACGGCAACAGCGCGCCGCTGCAGCTGATCCTCGACGGCCGCAACTCCAACAGCGCGCAGATCGCCGCCAACTATGTGCAGCAGATCGTGCAGAACTATCAGCAGGAGCTGCTGGACGGAAGGCAGAAACCCAACAACAGCGAGCTGGTGGTGCGCAACTGGTACAACACCAACCTCGACTACAAATGGTTTGTCGTGCCGTCGCTGATTGCGATGATCACCACCATCGGCGTGATGATTGTCACCTCGCTGTCGGTGGCGCGGGAACGGGAACAGGGCACGCTGGAGCAGCTGCTGGTTTCACCGCTCACCACCTGGCAGATCTTTATCGGCAAGGCGGTGCCGGCGCTGATCGTCGCCACCTTTCAGGCCTCGATCGTGCTGCTGATCGGCATTTTTCTCTACCAGATCCCGTTCGCCGGTTCGCTGCTGCTGTTCTATTTCACCATGCTGGTGTACGGCCTGTCGCTGGTGGGATTCGGGCTGCTGATTTCGGCGCTGTGCGCCACCCAGCAGCAGGCGTTTATCGGCGTGTTTGTGTTTATGATGCCGGCCATTCTGCTGTCCGGCTACGTGTCGCCGGTGGAGAATATGCCGGTCTGGCTGCAGAACCTGACCTGGGCTAACCCGATCCGCCACTTTACCGATATCACCAAACAGATTTACCTGAAGGATGCCAGCTTTGACATTATCTGGGGCAGCCTGTGGCCGCTGCTGGTGATTACCGTCACCACCGGCAGCGCCGCCTACGCCATGTTCCGGCGGAAAATCGCCTGACAAACGCGCCGTTTTACCTGTCGCCCGGCATAAAAAAAGGCCCTGTCGACAGGGCCTTGTTATCTATTGCGCGCTTAGCGGCGGTTGCCGAAGATGCGCAGCAGCATCAGGAACAGGTTGATAAAGTCCAGATACAGCGTCAGCGCCCCGACGATGGCGTATTTGCGGAAGCTGTCTTTATCGTCGGCGTTCAGCTGTTCGCCCATCGCCTTCAGCTTCTGGGTGTCGTAGGCCGTCAGCCCGACAAACACCACCACGCCGATATAGGTAATCGCCCACATCAGCGCGCTGCTCTTCAGCCAGATGTTCACCAGCGACGCCAGCACAATGCCGATCAGCGCCATAAACAGCATGCTGCCGAAGCCGCTGAGATCGCGCTTGGTGGTGTAACCGTACAGGCTCATCGCGCCGAACATACCGGCGGTCACCACAAAGGTGCTGGCGATCGAGGTATAGGTATAGGCGATAAAGATGCTCGACAGCGTCAACCCGGTCAGCGCCGAATAGAGCATAAACAGTGACGTCGCCACCGCGCCGCTCAGCCGGTTCACCATGCCGGAGATCACGAAGACCAGCGCCAGCTGGGCGATAATCAGGCCAAAGAAGGTAATCTGGCTGGAGAAGATAAAGTTGAGAATCGCCGGCGTGTTGGCCGCATACCAGGAAACGAAGGCGGTCAGCAGCAGGCCGCAGGTCATCCAGCCGTATACCTGCGCCATATAGGCCTGAATGCCGCTGCCGGCGCGTTCGACGATAGAACCATTGGAGCGTGGATATCGGTCCATGACGGTTACCTTTTACTTGTGGAACAACTGTTACGGGGGCCATTCCCCCACCTGTAATAAGCGTATCACAGAATATCGGCGGCGGCGGTGAGCAAAAGTATGGATTTATTGCCGCCGTTTACCGTTGATTTACCAACGTTTTGCCGCCTGCTGGTCGCTGTCGCGCGCCTCGACCCAGCGCTCGCCCTGCTCGGTGGCCTCACGCTTCCAGAACGGCGCGCGGGTTTTCAGGTAGTCCATAATAAATTCGGCGGCCTCAAAGGCCATGCTGCGGTGGGCGCTGGTGACGCCGACAAACACGATCTCGTCGCCGGGGAACATCTCGCCGATGCGGTGGATCACGCTGACGCGCTGCAGCGGCCAGCGCTCGCGCGCCGTCGCGACGATCTCCGCCAGCGCCTTTTCGGTCATGCCGGGATAATGCTCCAGCGTCAGAGCGCTGACGTTATCCCCCAGGTTGTGATTACGCACCTTGCCGGTAAAGGTCACCACCGCGCCGTCATCGTCACACTGCGCTAGCCAGGCATACTCCTCGCCGACGTTAAATAACGCGCGCTGCACGCGAATACGACTGTTGTCCACCGTCAGCCTCCGGTTACCGGCGGGAAGAACGCCACTTCATCGCCGGCGCTCAGCGGGTGTTCCGCCGCCACCAGCGACTGGTTCACCGCCATCAGCAAGTTGTCGGCCGCCAGCGCCAGCGCCCAGCGGTCGCCGCGCTGACACAGCGCCTGACGCAGCGCCTCGACGCTGGCGAACTCCGCCGGCAGACGCAGGCGGTCCGTGCCGACCAGCTCCCGCACCTGGGCAAAAAACAGGATATCAATCATGATTCAGCCTCAAAATCGCCGGATTTGCCGCCGCTTTTCGCCAGCAGGCGCACCGGACCAATCACCATATCTTTCTGCACCGCCTTGCACATATCGTAGATGGTCAGCGCCGCGACCGACGCCGCGGTCAGCGCTTCCATCTCGACGCCGGTTTTGCCGGTCAGGCGGCAGCAGGTTTCAATGCGCACCCGGTTGTGCTGCGGCTGCGCCTGCAGATTGACCTCCACCTTGCTGAGCATCAGCGGGTGGCACAGCGGGATCAGCTCCCAGGTGCGTTTGGCCGCCTGAATGCCGGCGATGCGCGCGGTCGCGAACACGTCCCCTTTGTGATGACGGCCTTCGACGATCATCGCCAGCGTCGCCGCCTGCATCTCGACAAAGGCTTCGGCGCGCGCCTCGCGCACCGTTTCCGCCTTGGCGGAGACGTCCACCATATGGGCTTCGCCGGCGGCGTTAATGTGGGTTAACTGACTCATAGCATTACTTCTTTAAGTGGGGTTGGAAATTGCAGGGACGGTTACGCGCGTCCAGCTGCGATTCAATAATGCGCTCCCAGGCGGTGCGGCAGGCGCGGGTGGAGCCCGGCATGGCGAAAATCACCGTCTGGTTGGCGATGCCGGCCAGCGCGCGCGACTGAATGGTGGCGGTGCCGATCTCTTCATAAGACACCATGCGGAACAGTTCGCCGAAGCCTTCCACCTGGCGATCAAACAGCGGCGTCAGCGCCTCCGGCGTGTTGTCGCGCGCGGTAAAACCGGTGCCGCCGGTGATCAGCACCGCCTGCACCGCATCGCTGGCGATCCAGGCCGAAACCTGCGCGCGGATCTGGTAAATATTGTCGTTGACCAGCGCGCGTTCCACCACCTGATGCCCGGCCTCCTGCGCCGCCTGCTGCAGGTAGTCGCCGGAGGTATCCTCCGCGATGCTGCGGCTGTCGGAAACGGTCAGAACGGCGACGCGCGCCGCAATAAATTCACTGCTGGCATGACTCATGGATGAGACTCCCTGAAGGTAAGGCCGGACTCAGCCGCCGATAAACGACAGATTCTGCGTAATGCCGCTGTCGCCCTGGTGCAGAAAATGCGTCTGCTTCTTACTGAGCAGACCGCTCTGGATACGCTGCTTCAGTCCCTCCAGCTGGCGATCTTCCGCCAGCAGGTCGCGCAGCGGGATGCCCTGTTCGCCGAACAGGCACAGGTGCAGGTTGCCGATGGCGGAAACGCGCAGCCGGTTGCAGCTGGCGCAGAAATCCTTCTCATACGGCATAATCAGGCCGATTTCCCCCTGATAGTCCGCATGGCGGAACACCTGCGCCGGGCCGTCGCTGCGGCCGCGCGGCTGGCGCTGCCAGCCCTGCTGCTCAAGCTGCCGGCGGATCACCTCGCCGGAAACGTGACGCTGGCGGAACAGTTCGCCGCCCTCGCCGGTTTCCATCAGCTCAATAAAGCGCAGTTGAATCGGCCGCGGTTTAATCCAGGCCAGGAAGGCGTCCAGCTGCTGATGATTGACGTCGCGCATCAGCACCGCGTTCACCTTCACCTTGTCGTAACCGGCGTCGAAGGCGGCGTCGATACCCGCCATTACCTGGCGGAATTTATCCTGGCCGGTGATGGCGTGAAACTGGCGCGCATCCAGGCTGTCGACGCTGACGTTGATCGCGGTCAGGCCGGCGTCGCGCCAGCGCGCCACGTCGCGCGCCATACGATAACCGTTGGTGGTCACCGCCAGCTGACGGATCGCCGGGTTTTCCCGTACGGCGGCAATGATTTCGCAGAAGTCGCGGCGCAGCGAAGGCTCGCCGCCGGTCAGGCGCACTTTTTCAGTACCCAGCTCGGCAAACGCGCGGCTGACGCGGCGGATTTCATCCAGCGACAGGAAGGTTTTGGGACTGACGCTCGGCTGATAGCCGTCCGGCAGGCAATAGGTGCAACGAAAGTTGCACACGTCGGTGATCGACAGGCGCAGGTAATAGAACTTGCGCTCAAAAGCATCGGTAAGTTGGGGCACCATAACACCTTTCCAAATACGGGAGATGCGGACATTTCTATCGCGCACCCTGGTGGCTGACTTCGCCACGGCCCGGGCGCCATATCGCCAAGCGACGTAGGCACAGGGGCTAGGAGTTGTGGTCTCAGCGCAGGTTGCCGCAGCAACCGCAGTGAAACCGTGGTTTTCAGCAAAATTCTAGCGCTAAACGACGCGAATAGCCAACGCGTCTTTTCGCTATGTAATTGTGTATATAGCGTTTTTAGTCGATTGGCCGCTGAACGCCTATCATAACCGCCGCTCCGCCAGGGGAATTGACTAAAATCACCCGAATCACACTCTTTTTCGCCTTTTTCACTCAAATCCGCTACTTTATGCCGATTATCTGTCCGTGATAGACCCGACATAATGCGAGTTGCAGTGAGGCGGCAAAGGGAGGATCCCGATGCGCTGACGCCGGGCGCTGATGCGGCTGGCTGAACGCCGCCAACACGCCTGTAGCTTGAAGTATGACGGGGATAAAAATTGATATCGCCCGCCGCGTCCGCACGACGCCGGGTATAAGGAATATTATGCGTAATCGTACCCTGGCCGATCTGGACCGCGTCGTCGCATTAGGCGGCGGCCACGGCCTTGGCCGCGTGATGTCATCGCTTTCTTCTCTGGGTTCACGCCTGACCGGCATCGTCACCACCACCGATAACGGCGGTTCCACCGGCCGTATCCGCCGCTCGGAAGGCGGCATCGCCTGGGGCGATACCCGCAACTGCCTTAACCAGCTGATTACCGAGCCCAGCGTTGCTTCCGCGATGTTCGAATACCGCTTCAGCGGCAACGGCGAGCTGGCCGGCCACAATCTGGGCAATCTGATGCTGAAGGCGCTGGATCACCTCAGCGTACGCCCGCTGGAGGCGATCAACCTGATCCGCAGCCTGCTAAAGGTGGACGCGGCGCTGATCCCGATGTCGGAGCAGCCGGTGGATCTGATGGCGCACGATCACGAAGGCAACCACGTTTACGGCGAGGTTAACGTCGATCAGCTGACCGCAATGCCGCAGGAGCTGATGCTGTCGCCGCACGTCAACGCCACCCGCGAAGCCCTTGACGCCATCGCGCAGGCGGATCTGATTCTGATTGGTCCGGGCAGTTTTCTGACCAGCCTGATGCCGCTGCTGCTGCTTGACGATCTGGCGCGCGCCCTGCGCCGCAGCAGCGCCAGCATGATCTACATCGACAACCTGGGTAAGGAGCTGAGCGTAGCCGCCGCCTCGCTGTCGCTGCGCGACAAGCTGGCGCTGATGGAGGAAAAAATCGGCCGCGTCATGGTCGACGCGCTGATCGTCGGCCCGCAGACCGATACGCAGTCGGTGCCGGACCGTCTGGTGATCCAGCAAAATCTGGAAGCCAGCGATATTCCTTACCGCCACGACCGTCAGCTGCTGCGCCAGGCGATCGACCAGGCGCTGAGCCAGCTGGCGGCCCGCCGCTAGCGGTTCAGGTCAGTGATTTACGCAAGCTTTAAGTATGACGGGTAGTTACCCTAAATAATTAAAGTTGCAGGAAGGCGGCAAGGGAAGGAATCCCGATGAGCTGACTCCGGTCAGTGATTCGGGTGACTGAGCGCGGCCAGCGCACCTGCAGCCTCAAGTATGACGGGTAGATACCCTAAATAATTAAAGTTGCAGGAAGGCGGCAAGGGAAGGAATCCCGATGAGCTAACTCCGGTCAGTGATTCGGGTGACTGAGCGCAGCCAACGCACCTGCAGCCTCAAGTATGACGGGTAGATACCCTAAATAATTAAAGTTGCAGGAAGGCGGCAAGGGAAGGAATCCCGATGAGCTGACTCCGGTCAGTGATTCGGGTGACTGAGCGCAGCCAACGCACCTGCAGCTTTAAGTATGACGGGTATACCAAGGGTTATTGCTCAGCATCTGTATATACAGCTCCTCCACCTGCGTGCGCGCCCACGGCGTGCGGCGCAAAAACTTCAGGCTGGATTTGATACTGGGATCGTTGCTGAAGCAGTTAATGCGGATACGGTCGGCCAGCTCTTCCCAGCCGTAGTATTCCACCAGTTTGTTCAGCAGCTGCTCCAGCGTAATGCCGTGCAGCGGATCTTTGGGATTGTATGCGCTCATAGCGGTTGCTCGATATCTGTCGCCGGTCTGTGGGCCGCACACCATAATCAGCTTTGCCGGGCGCGACAAGGATTTTCAGCGCCGGCCGCTGCGGGCCGGCGCTGACTGCATCAGGAGATGGCGATAAACTGCTCGCGCAGCTGGTGGATCTCATCGCGCAGCGCCGCCGCCTGTTCAAACTCCAGATTTTGCGCGTGGGTGTACATCTGCGCTTCCAGATCGCGAATTTTCTGCTCCAGCGCTTTCGGCGTCAGCGTCTGATACTGCGCCGCGCTCTCCGCCGCCTTGCCCTTCCCTTTGCCCTTACCGCGCGGTGACGGCTGGCCCAGCTGCAGAATATCGGCGATCTTCTTGTTCAACCCCTGCGGCACGATGCCGTTGGCTTCGTTATACGCCTGCTGTTTGGCGCGACGCCGTTCGGTTTCGCCAATCGCCTTGGCCATCGAGTCGGTGATCTTGTCGCCGTACAGAATCGCCTTGCCGTTCAGGTTACGGGCGGCGCGGCCAATGGTCTGAATCAGCGAGCGTTCGGAGCGCAGGAAGCCCTCTTTATCCGCGTCCAGAATCGCCACCAGCGACACTTCCGGCATATCCAGCCCTTCCCGCAGCAGGTTGATGCCGACCAGCACGTCAAACTCGCCCAGGCGCAGATCGCGGATGATCTCCACCCGCTCGACGGTATCGATATCCGAGTGCAGATAGCGCACCCGCTCGCCGTGCTCTTCCAGATATTCGGTCAGATCTTCCGCCATGCGTTTGGTCAGCGTCGTCACCAGCACCCGCTCATTGATCGCCACGCGCTTGCGGATCTCGGACAAGAGATCGTCGACCTGCGTCGCCACCGGCCGCACCTCAACCACCGGATCCAGCAGGCCGGTCGGGCGCACTACCTGATCGATCACCTCGCCGCCGGATTTCTCCAGCTCATATTTGCCCGGCGTGGCCGAGACGTAGATCGACTGCGGCGCCTGCGCCTCAAACTCCTCAAAGCGCATCGGCCGGTTATCCAGCGCCGACGGCAGACGAAAACCGTACTCCACCAGGGTTTCCTTACGCGAGCGGTCGCCCTTGAACATCGCGCCGATCTGCGGCACGGTGACGTGCGATTCGTCCACCACCAGCAGGCCGTCGGCCGGCAGGTAGTCGAACAGCGTTGGCGGCGGCTCGCCCGGCTGGCGGCCGGAGAGGTAGCGCGAGTAGTTTTCAATGCCCGAGCAGTAGCCCAGCTCGTTCATCATCTCCAGATCGAACTGGGTGCGCTGCGACAGCCGCTGCTCTTCCAGCAGCTTGTTGTTGGCCAGCAGCACCTTGCGCCGCTCCGCCAGATCCGTGCGGATCTCCTCCATCGCCTGCAGGATGCGCTCGCGCGGCGTTACGTAGTGCGACTTCGGATAGATGGTGAAACGCGGCACCACCCGATCCACCTGGCCGGTGAGCGGGTCAAACAGCGACAGGCGCTCCACCTCATCGTCAAACAGCTCGACGCGCAGCGCCAGCTCGTCGGATTCCGCCGGGAAGATGTCGATCACCTCGCCGCGCACCCGGAAGGTGGCGCGCTGGAAGGCCTGATCGTTGCGCGTATACTGCAGCTCGGCCAGCCGGCGCAGGATCGAACGCTGGTCGATCAGCATGCCCTGGGTCAGGTGCAGCATCATCTTGAGATACAGATCCGGATCGCCCAGGCCGTAGATCGCCGACACCGAGGCCACCACCACCACGTCGCGCCGCTCCAGCAGCGCCTTGGTGGCGGAAAGACGCATCTGCTCGATATGTTCGTTCACCGAGGCGTCTTTTTCGATAAAGGTGTCGGAGCTGGGCACGTAGGCTTCCGGCTGGTAATAGTCGTAGTAAGAGACAAAATACTCCACCGCATTCTCCGGGAAGAACGCTTTCATCTCACCGTACAGCTGCGCCGCCAGCGTTTTGTTCGGCGCCAGCACCATCGTCGGCCGGTTGAGATCGGCAATCACGTTGGCGATGGTGAAGGTTTTCCCCGAACCGGTCACCCCCAGCAGCGTCTGGTGCGCCAGCCCGTCCTCCAGCCCCTCTTCCAGCTTGCGGATCGCTTCCGGCTGATCGCCGGCCGGTTTGAAGTCTGAATGCAGTTTGAATAATTTACTCATAGATACCCAAAGTCATTGGCGTTGCGGCAAGAAGACAGAGACGAGCGGCGTCGGCACATCGGGTTGCGCGTGGCTAACGGTGCAGAGCGCCGCGTCGGCACGCCGGGCAGCCAATAAGTATGGAAAGCCGCGGCGTTTTTCGCCAGCCCCTATGATACTGGATATAAAACCAGCTTCAAGCGGATTCGTGGCATTGCCGCCGGGGAGATTCGGGACGTTGCACCGTTAAGGTTACGCTTCGGTGACATTTTTATTGTCAATAACAGATTTATCCCCAGATCGCGCGACAAATTAACTTCTTGATAGCAGAGTGTCGAAAAATCATACATACGACATTAACCGCTTACACAACGTCTTGATTTTAGTTAATTAGTTGATATAAAAGAGAATTAACAAAAAGACGAGAATCCGGACAATGCGAACAGAAGCCGCGTCCTCTCTCGCTTCCCGCCGCTTTTCTAAATCTAATACACAAGGTTATCCACAGGAATAGTGGATAACTCACACCACCCCGCCAGCCACGGGAGTTACAGAAAAAACACTTTTTGCCCTTGAAACGATCCCAAATCGCTTTTTTAGTTATTTTTTGACACTTTTATTGCTTTGTTTATACCTATAAAGACTAACAGCCCCCATTGCCAATCCCGCATTCGGCCGGATCGCCGACTGACGCCGCCGATACCCCCATCGCTATTGCACCATTAGGTTTCGCCGCGGCACCGCCGTAGTGCAAAAAACGTCCATTTTAACTTTTGTCGCCATTTTACCCAGTCTGCACAGGCCAGACGCAGCGCAGCCAAAGCTTAACATGACGATAACAATCACGCGTTTTTCACGTCGGACGATAATATTGGCCCGGGAGTTGCTATCAGGAATAACCGCCGGGCCGACAAAAAAGGCGGGCATCAGACGGCGGCCGCGCTCGACAGCGCGCCGGGCGGCAATAACAGCACACGAGAACGCTGAAAAACGCCCTTTCCGCCGGACTCCGGTATCATTTTGCCGCGTTTCGGGCGGCATTGGGTTCTGAACGTTAAAACACTCGGGAAAGCAAGCGTCAGTCGCGCGGGGCAATGCCATACCCTTGCCCCGATGGCATGAGTGAACAACCGACCGGTAAGGAGAATGCCGTATGTTGAGCCTGCGTTCAGTCAATCAGTTTTATGGGCCGAGCCACACGCTGTGGGATATCAATCTGGAGCTGCCGCGCGGCCAGTGCACCGCCCTGCTGGGGCGCAAGGGCGTCGGTAAAACCACGCTGCTGAACTGTATTGTCGGCCATCTGCCGGTGGTCAGCGGCAGTATGACCTGGCAGCGCGCCGATGAAGCGCCGAAAAACCTGCTGCCGCAGGCGGTGGAGCAGCGTGCGGCGCTGGGCATCGCCTATGTGCCGCAGGGGCGGCAGATCTTCTCGCAACTCAGCGTCGAGGAGAATCTGCAGGTGGCGCTGCTGGCCGGCAGGCCGTCGCAGCAGCGTATCCCGCCGCTGATTTACCAGCTGTTTCCCACGCTGGCGGCCATGCGCCTGCGGCGCGCCGGCGATTTGTCCGTCGGGGAGCAGCAGCAGCTGGCGATCTCACGCGCGCTGGTGCGCGAGCCGGAGCTGCTGATTCTGGATGAGCCGACCGCCGGCATGCGTCCGTCGATCGTCAGTGAAATCGGCGCCGCCGTACAGCGGCTGAACCGGGAATGGGGAATGACCATTTTGCTGGTGGAGCACCGCCTGACGCTGATACGCCGCCTGGCCGACCGTTTTTGCCTGCTGGATCAGGGGCGCAACGTCGCGAACGGCACGCTGGCGCAGCTGGATGACGCCCTGATTGACGCCTACCTGACGGTATGATGCGATGGCGCGGGCGTATGGCCCGCCGCCGTTTACAGTAATGACAGATCCAGATAATGCCCCAGCGGCTGCTGCGTAATCTCCGCCAGGTGCGGGATCTCCCCCAGCAGCGGCGCCGGCAGCAGGCGGCTCAGCGTTGCCAGATACTCCGGGTGGCGCCTGCCCGGCGGCGCGATATCGTTGGCGATCCAGCCGGCCAGCGGCAGCCCCGCCTGACGCACGGCCTGCGCGGTCAACAGCGCATGGTTGATGCAGCCGAGCTTCATGCCCACCACCAGAATCACCGGCAGCTGCTCATCCGTCACCCAGTCGGCAAAGCTCTGCGTCGCCGACAGCGGCGTAAACCAGCCGCCCGCGCCCTCCACCAGCAGCCAGTCGGCGCAGTGCTCCAGCCGCCGCAGCCCGGACGACATCACCGTAAACTCAATCGGCTGCTGCAGATCGGCGCTGACGATATGCGGCGACGTCGGCTCGGCAAAGGTGTAAGGGTTCACTTCATCATAGGCGAGCGCCACGCCGCTGTGGCGCTGCAACGCCAGCGCATCCTCGTTGCGCAGCCCCTGCGGCGTCATCTCACTGCCGGAGGCCACCGGCTTATATCCGGCGCTGCGAAAGCCCGCCAGGTTCGCCGCCTGCAGCAGCGCGCTGCTGGCGATAGTCTTGCCCACTTCGGTGTCGGTGCCGGTGACAAACCAACGCTTAATCACAATAAATCACTCCATAAACCACATGATAACTGAGCGGAAATTCGCCGTGCTGGCGCGGATAGGCCGCCTGCAGCGCCGCCAGGCGGCGACGCGACAGCAACCCGGCATCGCGCCCCTGATGCAGGTGCGTGGCGCCGATGCCCTTTAATGAGCGCATCAGCGTCATCACGTCCGGGTAATGCAGCGTCTGCCAGCACGGGTCCAGGCGATAACGGTAGGCCGCGCAGGCGGCCTCAATCTGCGCGAGCGGCAGGAAATCATTCACATGGCGCTCGCCGTCAACCTGCTGCCAGGCATCGCCCAGCTGATGCAGCGACCCCTGCGCCAGGGTGGAAAACAGCACCAGTCCGCCGGGGCGCGTGACGCGGCGCAGCTCCGCCAGCCCGCACGCCAAATCGCTGCACCACTGCACCGCCAGGCTGCTGAAGCTGAGATCGACCGCCGCATCCGGCAGCGGGATATGTTCGATATCCCCCAGCAGATAGTGCTGCGCCGCCTGCTGACTGCGGGCGTACGCCAGCATGCCCGGCGCCAGGTCCAGCGCCGTCACCTCTTTGCCCAGTTCCCGCCAGCGGCGGCTGAAGTAGCCGGTGCCGCATCCGGCGTCCAGCACCTGCCGCGCCGGATGGCCGACGCCGCTCCCCAGTAAGCGCTCGCCAACCTCCCGCTGCAGCACCGCCGCGCCGTCGTAGCTGCCCGCCGCGCGGCTGAAGGCGGAGGCCACCGCCTGTTTATTGACCGTGTTACGCGCTGATGGCATGCAGTACCTCCAGCAGTCGATCGATATCCTGTTCCTGATGCGCCGCGGTCAGCGTAATACGCAGCCGCGCCCCGCCCGGCGGCACCGTCGGCGGACGAATGGCGCTGACCCACAGGCCCTGCTCGCGCAGCCGCTGCGCCAGATCCAACGCCCGCTGGTTGTCCCCCACCAGCAGCGGCTGAATGGCGGTCTGCGAAGCGCTCAGCGTCAGCGGCAGGCCGGCCACGCCGCGGCGGAAACGCGCAATATGCTGCTGCAGCCGGCTGCGCAGCGCATCACCCTGCTGCACGCAGCGCAGCGCCGCCTGCAGCGCGCAGGCCTGCGCCGGCGGCATCGCGGTGCTGTAAATCAGGTGGCGGGCGAACTGCAGCAGATACTCGGCCAGCGGCTCGTCGCACACAATGGCCGCGCCGCTGACGCCGAACGCCTTGCCGAAGGTCACCACCAGCGCCTCCGGCCGCACGCCCTGCTGCCAGCAGCTGCCGCGCCCCTGCTCACCGTGGACGCCGATGCCGTGCGCATCGTCCACCATCAGCCAGGCGCCGGCCTGGCGGCTCAGCTGCTGCAGCTGCGCCAGCGGCGCGCTGTCGCCATCCATGCTGAACACGCCTTCGGTCACCACCAGCTGTTGCCCGCCGCAGGGTTTCGCCAGCAAATCCGCCAGCGCCGCCGGCTGGTTATGGCGGAAACGCCGCAGCTGCGCCGGTGAGTGAGCGGCCGCTTCCAACAGCGAGGCATGGCTGAGCTTATCGGCCAGAATGCGGTCGTCCGCCTGCATCAGCGCCGCCAGCAACGCCTGATTGGCGGCGTAGCCGGAGATAAACAGCAGCGCGCGCGGATAGCCGAGCCACTGCGCCAGCTGCTGCTCCAGCTGCTGGTGCGCCTCGCTAAAGCCGGTTACGTGGCCGGAGCCGCCGCTGCCGACGCCATACTGCCGCGCCCCCTGCTGCCAGGCATCGATCACCGCCGGGTGCTGGCTCAGCCCCAGATAGTCATTGCCGGAGAAGTTGAGATAGCGCTGCTGCTGCAGCTGAATATGGCGGCCATTGCCGCCCCGGTTTACCTGGCGCGATCGATAAGCGGCGCTCGCGCGCCGCTCGGTTAACGCCTGTTCAATACGTTGCTGCCAGCTCATTCAGGGCGCCGCGTTGTAAAACTCGGCGTTATCGGCCGTCAGCAACTGCTGCGCCAGCACCTGCTGCTGCTGGTTGTCGCCGTGCTCGGTAGCGGTCTGCTCCGGGTTCAGCCCCAGTTTACGGAACAGCAGCAAATCCTTGTCTTCTTCCGGGTTCGGCGTGGTCAGCAGCTTGCAACCGTAGAAAATCGAGTTGGCGCCGGCCATAAAGCACATCGCCTGCGTCTGCTCATTCATCTGCTCGCGGCCGGCGGACAGACGTACGTAAGAAGCCGGCATCATAATGCGCGCCACCGCGATGGTGCGGATAAAGTCGAACGGGTCGACATCCTCGTTATCCGCCAGCGGCGTGCCCTTGACCTTGACCAGCATATTGATCGGCACGCTCTCCGGCGGCTTCGGCAGGTTGGCCAGCTGCACCAGCAGGCCGGCGCGGTCACGCACCGTCTCCCCCAGGCCGACGATGCCGCCGGAGCATACTTTAATGCCGGCGTCGCGCACGTTGTCCAGCGTATCCAGACGCTCCTGATAGCTGCGGGTGGTGATGATGTTGCCGTAGAATTCCGGTGAGGTGTCCAGATTGTGGTTGTAGTAGTCCAGCCCCGCCTCCGCCAGCCGTCCGGCCTGGGATTCATCCAGCGTGCCCAGCGTCATGCAGGTTTCCAGCCCCATCGCCTTCACGCCCTGCACCATCTGCTGCAGATACGGCATATCGCGCTCGTGCGGGTTTTTCCACGCCGCGCCCATGCAGAAACGCGTGGAGCCGGCGGCTTTCGCCTTGCGCGCCGAATCCAGCACCTGCTCCACCTGCATCAGGCGCTCCGCTTCCAGCCCGGTTTTATACCGCGAGCTTTGCGGGCAGTATTTACAATCTTCCGGGCAGGCGCCGGTCTTAATCGACAACAGCGTACTGACCTGCACCTGGCGCGGGTCAAAATGGCGGCGGTGTACGGTTTGCGCTTCAAACAACAGCTCAAGCAGCGGCTTATCAAACAGGGCCTGGGCTTGCCCCACTGTCCAGTAAATACGGTCGGCCATTACGGCGTCTCCAAAACGAAAAAAGTGTCGTCAGTTTAGATATTGTGGATATACTGTCAACCATTCTGTAATTGATTTGGTTTACAACTTATGTCCTTGTCTCCCGC
Source organism: Serratia rubidaea (assembly GCF_016026735.1). NCBI lineage: Bacteria > Pseudomonadati > Pseudomonadota > Gammaproteobacteria > Enterobacterales > Yersiniaceae > Serratia > Serratia rubidaea. The sequence continues at coordinate 2,824,494 of NZ_CP065640.1, read as the reverse complement.
CGATCTCGACTTCGATCAGCGCCACATCTGGCACCCTTACACCTCGATGAGCCACCCGCTGCCCTGCTATCCGGTAGAGGCGGCGTCCGGCGTGGAACTGCAGCTGGCGGACGGCCGCAAACTGGTGGACGGCATGTCCTCCTGGTGGGCGGCGATCCACGGTTATAACCACCCGCAGCTGAACCAGGCCGCTACCCGGCAGCTGGAGAAAATGTCGCATGTGATGTTCGGCGGCATCACCCATCCGGCGGCCGTCGCGCTGTGCCGTAAACTGGTGGAGATGACGCCGTCCGCGCTAGAGTGCGTGTTTTTGGCCGATTCCGGCTCGGTAGCGGTGGAAGTGTCGCTGAAGATGGCGCTGCAGTATTGGCAGGCGCGCGGTGAAAAGCGCCAGCGGATCCTGACGCTGCGCCACGGCTATCACGGCGATACCTTTGGCGCGATGTCGGTGTGCGACCCGGATAACTCCATGCACAGTCTGTATCAGGGCTACCTGACGCCGCATCTGTTTGCCGCCGCGCCGCAGTGCCGCTTCGGCGACGAGTGGGATGAACAGGATATCGCCCCCTTCGCCGCACTGCTTGAACAGCACGCCGGCGAGGTGGCCGCGGTGATCCTGGAGCCGGTGGTGCAGGGCGCCGGCGGCATGCGCATTTATCATCCGCACTATCTGCGCCGGGTGCGGGAACTGTGCGACCGTCACGATGTGCTGCTGATCGCCGATGAAATCGCCACCGGCTTTGGCCGCACCGGCAAGCTGTTCGCCTGCGAGCACGCCGGCATTACGCCGGATATTCTGTGCCTGGGCAAGGCGCTGACCGGCGGCTATATGACGCTGTCCGCCACGCTGACCACCCGCCACGTGGCGGAAACCATCAGCAACGGCGCCGCCGGCTGCTTTATGCACGGCCCGACCTTTATGGGTAACCCGCTGGCCTGCGCGGTGGCCCACGCCAGCCTGACGCTGCTGACGGAAAACCACTGGCAGCAGCAGGTAGCAGCGATTGAAAAGCAGCTGCAACAGCAGCTGCTGCCGCTGACGGCCGCATCTAACGTGGCGGACGTGCGCGTGCTGGGCGCCATTGGCGTGGTGGAGATGAAACAGGCGGTGGATGTGGCGCAGGTGCAGCGGGAGTTTGTGGAACGCGGGGTGTGGATCCGGCCGTTCGGCAAGCTGGTGTATCTGATGCCGCCGTATATTATCCGCCCCGAGCAGCTCAGCCGCCTGACCGACGCCATCGCGGCCATTGCGGACTGAGTATTACCAGTGCTGGTCCAGATAGCGGGCCAGCCAGACCAGCACGCCAATCCACAGCAGAATAATCATCGCCATGGCGAAGCGACCGCGCGGGTTATCGATACGCTGCTGCGCCTTCTGCCGCAGCTCGTCCATCAGCGGCTTCGGGATCAGACGCACCGCCAGCATAATGCCCAGCGGCACCAGAATCACATCGTCCAGATAGCCCAGCACCGGGATAAAATCGGGGATCAGATCGATCGGCGAGACCGCATAGCCGGCCACCAGCAGCGCAATCAGCTTGGCGTACCACGGGGTGCGGCGATCGCGCGCCGCCAGCCACAGCGCCACAATATCGCGCTTGATGCCTTTGGCCCAACGGCGCAGCCAGCCAAACCACGGCGTACGTTTTTTCAGTGAAATCATGATGGCGTCATTACAGGATGGACAGCCTTACGGTCTGTTAAGGGTTTCGCCCGCACGAGCCGGCGTGATGTTCCCCTGCCGGCGGGCGCTAAATTCAGCGTTTAACTCTATGCACAATCCGCCAGACGCGCAACTGCCAATGTCGCCAAAAAGTTAAATCGTTGTTATCGCCGCAGACTATCAGCGCCACGCCGGGCTTGTGCCGAGGCGGCAAAACGATCTAGTTTGAAGCTTCGCTTTTATTCGCCAACAGGAAACCAGCATGACTTTTCGTTTATACAGCAATGATCTGCAGGACGGCGCCGCCATGCCGGAGGCGCAGGTATTTAACGGTATGGGCTATCAGGGGGAAAACCTGTCGCCGCATCTGGCGTGGAGCGGCGCGCCGGCGGGCAGCAAGAGTTTCGTCGTAACCCTGTTCGACCCCGATGCGCCAACCGGCTCCGGCTGGTGGCACTGGGTGGTGGCCAATATTCCGGCCGACGTCAGCGAACTGCCGACCGGCGCCGGCTCCGGCCGTCCGGGGCTGCCCGCCGGCGCGCTGCAGACCCGTACCGACTTCGGCAAGGCCGGCTACGGCGGCGCGGCGCCGCCGCAGGGGGAAAGCCACCGCTACCAGTTCACCGTCCACGCGCTGGACGTAGAGCATATTGAGGTCGACGCGGACGCCAGCGGCGCGATGGTCGGCTTCAACGTGCATTTCCACAGCCTGGGCAGCGCCAGCCTGACGGTGCTCTACCGCTGACAGCGACAGCGCGGAGCGCGGCAGATGCGCTCCGTGATTTGACGGACGGCTTCTTTCTTAAAGCCTGGTTAATGGTTACCAGGCATTGTTAACCAGAACGGATGCCAATGGCTTGCTCAAGTGACGGCATTATCAGTACAACCAGCGCCCCACCTTGGCGGATTCAATCAGCATGTTAACGGTAAATGCGGGAGCTTCTGGCAGGTCTTTTTCACGCCTGAACAAATTTTTGAACAAGGTGCTTATCGGCGGATCAGGGTAATAGGTTTCGATATTGAACCCAGCTTTATCTACGGAGAACTCCTCAAAAAACTCCTCCATCAGCTCTTCCGCATCAGACCATTCCATTCCTATGTCAGTATCAATATCAGAATCCGGCGTTATTACAGGCTGCCGGCCAATAATAACTGCACCATAGTGCTTTCTGACAAGGGCAATAACACGTTCTTCAAGCGCCTCGGCTACCATAAGCGATCCTCTACACGCACGATTTTATTGTAGGTGATAACGCTCTCAGCACTGATTCTGGAGACATCATAGGCAAGGATAAGCCAGCCAACGACCGGTACCGTCCGGCCAACGAAAGTACCAATGTTCGCCACCATCTTTCGCCTTACTCTTTCTACGACGGGGTTTCCTATAAATGTTGGCAACCGTATCCCAAAGGGGAACTTGGCGTTACCAAAGACCTTGCGTGAAGCCACGCTGGCAAGAGACGTTCCCTCTTTGGCGTCGGCAGGTTTTTGCCTGGTCGGTAATACAGCCATACCCGAGACAATCGCGGCTACCGCCCCAACATCAGCGACACCAAGCTGTTGCATGGTTTTATCGACAAAGATCCAGAAGAACAGTTCACCGGCGCTGAGCCGTTCCATGCCTGCATAAAAGTATGTCCCACCTAACTTTTCAACGGTATCCATACCTATTCCCTCAACTAAACCTGCTCACAACATAACCAATGGTGTTAGGGTTTTCAATGCATCGATATGGGGGTTAGGTGAAGTCGTGAAGTAACATTTCATTGGGTTTGATAATGCCGCATTGCTTCTCATTTTAAGTGGCGCGGTTTTTCATTATTGGGCGGCGTGCTATACGGGTATTGCCATACTTTCCCCGACTCATGGATAAAAACATATTTATCTTCGACAAACACCGATAGCGGCGTTATCCCTGCTCGGCCTCTGCACTATGCCGGCGGCAATCATTGCCCTGCTGTGCATCACATGCGGCAAAAAGCCAAAAATTAATCCCGGCCGGAGCCGGGATCATTAAACAGCCGATAAAGGGCATCTTCAGCAATACGAAAAATCGTCACGCCCCTGCGGCAGGCTTACTTCGCCAGCACGCTGACCCACATCGGGCCTTTGCCTACCGGGTAACGCGCCAGATCCTTCAGGCTGCCGTCCGCCTGAATCTCATGCACTGCCAGATGGTCGGATTTTTGACCGACGGAGAGGACAAAGCGGCCGCCGTGGTCAATGTTGAAGCCGCGCGGCTGCTGCTCGGTCGGATAGTGGCCGATAACGCTCAGCGTGCTGCCGTCTGCCGACACCGCGAAGGCGCTCAGGATGCTGGCGGTACGGTCGCTGATATACAGGAAACGGCCGTCCGGCGTGAGGTGGATATCCGCCGCCCAGCAGGTGCCGTCAAAGTCCGCCGGCATCGCGTTGATGGTCTGCACCGTGGCGTAGCGCTTGCCGCCGTCTTCAATCGCCAGCACGTCCACCGTGCTGTTCAGCTCGTTCACCAGATAGGCGTAGCGTTGGTTGGCGTGGAACGCCATATGACGCGGGCCGGCGCCGGCGGCGGTCGCCACGCTCTGCTGGCTGTGCGGCGTCAGCTTCCCTTCCAGGCTCAGGTCAAACAGGCGCACGCGGTCTTCTTTCAGGCACGGCACCAGCAGCAGCTGGTTGGTCGGGTCGATATTGGCGGAGTGCGGCGCGGTCAGGCCATCCAACTGCTGCAGCGGCGCGGTGACCACGCCGTCGTGGCCGATCGGGCTGATGGTGGCGTTGTTGCCGCTGTAGGACACGGCGAACAGATAGCGCCCCTGCAAATCGGTGGAGAGGTGCGTCGGGCTGCCCGGCAGCGGCGCCATGCCCGCTTCCTGCAGCGTGCCGTCGTGCTCAATGCGGTAGCTCACCACGCCAAACGCCGGGCGCACGCCCACATAAAGGTGGGTGCGGTCCGGGTGGATCGCCATCGGCTGTACCTGCCCCGGCACGTCGACGGTTTGCAGCAGCGCCAGCGCGCCGGCGTCATCCAGCTGCCAGACGTGGATCTGCTGGCTTTCCGGGCTGGCGACATAAACGATTTGCTTCATGTTGACTCCTTACGAGAAAAAGAGAAACCGGTTTCATCTCAATCGGTTTTCTCTAGCTTACCTGACAAATACCACATAACAAGCCTGACGAATCAGCAAATTCCCTGTGGTTTTATCCGTTGCTGATCGGGTGTACTATCGGATTAATTTCCATACTAATTATTAGAGACAGCCATGAACTACCGCGTTATCGCCCTCGATCTGGACGGCACCCTGCTGGACACTCAAAAACGTATCTTGCCGCAGTCGCTGGAAGCGCTTGCGGCGGCGCGCGCCGCCGGCGTCAAAGTGGTGGTGGTGACCGGCCGCCATCACGTCGCCATTCATCCGTTTTATCAGGCGCTGGAGCTGGACACGCCGGCCATCTGCTGTAACGGCACCTATCTGTACGATTTCCAACGGCAAACGGTGCTGGCGGCCGATCCGCTGCCGAAAGAGCAGGCCAAACAGGTGCTGCAGATGCTTAAACAGAGCGGGATCCACGGCCTGATGTATGTGGACGATGCGATGCTGTATCAGGAGCCGAGCGGCCACGTCACCCGCACCCTGGCCTGGGCGGAAAAACTGCCGCCGGCGCAGCGCCCGACGCTGCTGCAGGTCGACAGCCTGACTCAGGCCGCCGACGACGCGCGTTCAATCTGGAAATTCGCCACCTCGCATGCCGATACTGCGGTGCTGCGCGAGTTCGCCGAAACGGTGGAAAAAGAGCTGGGGCTGGCCTGTGAATGGTCGTGGCACGATCAGGTGGATATCGCCAAACACGGCAACAGCAAGGGCAAACGCCTGCGCCAATGGGTGGAATCTCAGGGGCTGACGATGGATCAGGTGGTGGCCTTCGGCGATAACTATAACGACCTGAGCATGCTGGAGGCGGTTGGCCTCGGCGTGGCGATGGGCAATGCCGATGAGGCGATCAAACAGCGCGCCGATCTGACCATTGCCGATCACCTGCAGCCCGGCATCGCCGAAGTGATCCGCAGCCGCGTGCTGGCCTGAGCGCACATCTTCCCTCTCCGGGCGGAGAGGGATTAACGCGCCTCGCGGCTAATCGACACGCTTTTTACCTGCGCATACAGCCACTGGCCCGGCTTAATCGCCAGTTCGTCGCGCGCCCACGGCGTAATACGCGCCCACAGCACGCTGTCGCCGACCGCCAGCTTCACCTCAATCTGCCCGCCGACCTCCAGGCACTCCATCACTTTAGCCGGCAGGATATTGCGGATGCTGCTGTTGTGCGGCGCCTGCAGCACCAGCGACACATCGGCGGCGTTAATGCGGATGCGCAGCCGCGTGCCGACCGGCGCATCGACCGCGCTGACCCACAGCCGCTGGTCCCCCAGCCGCAGCGCGCTCATCGCATAACGCTCGTGGTGTTCGAGCACGCTGACGTTCAGCACGCTGCTTTGATCTTCCCGCTGCAGCCACGGCCGCAGCGCGTTGCTGGCCCATACCGCCTCCAGATCGCCGCAGGCCAGCACCTGACCGCGATCCAGCACCATCACCTGGCCGGCCAGCCGCAGGATCTCATCCATACTGTGGCTGACGTACAGAATCGGGATATTGACGTCCTGCGCCAGCCGCTCCAGATACGGCAGCAGCTCGCGCTTGCGCGGCAGATCGAGCGACGCCAGCGGTTCATCCATCAGCAGCAGTTCCGGCGCGGTCAGCAGCGCGCGGCCGATCGCCACCCGCTGTTTCTCGCCGCCGGAGAGCGTCAGCGGCAGGCGGTTCAGCAGCGCGCCGATGCCCAGCAGTTCGACGATATTGTCAAACTGCGGGCGCATCGACGCCGCCATGCCGTACTGCAGATTGCCGCGCACCCGGTAGTGCGGGAACAGGCGCGCGTCCTGAAACACATAGCCGATACGGCGTTTTTCCGGCGGCAGGCACAGGCCGCGCTCGCCGTCCACCAGCGTGCGCCCGTTCAGCACGATGCGCCCGCTGTCCGGCCGGGTCAGGCCGCCGATCGCGTTGATCAGCGAGGTTTTCCCCGCGCCGGACAGGCCGAAAATCGCCGTGATGCCCTGCGCCGGCAGGCTCTCTTTGACCCGCAGCTGCAGATCGCCGAGCCGCTGGCTGAAGTCCAGTTCTAACATTCAGCCCCCATCCGCTTGCGGCCCCAGCGGGCCAGCCACTCGGACGCCATCAGCGAACACAGCGACAGCACGATGGCGATCACGCACAGACGCGCGGCGGCGGCTTCTGCCCCCGGCGTTTCAATCAGGGTGTACATCGCCAGCGGAATGGTGCGCGTCTCGCCGGGAATATTGGAGACAAAGGTGATAGTGGCGCCAAATTCCCCCAGCGAACGGGCAAAGGCCAGCACCACGCCGACGATCACCCCCGGCAGCGACAGCGGCAGAGTAATGGTGAAAAATACCCGCCACGGGCCGGCGCCCAGCGTGCGCGCCGCCTGCTCCAGACGCTGGTCCACCGCCTCCAGCGCCAGGCGGATCGCCCGCACCATCAGCGGAAACGCCACCACCGCCGACGCCAGGGCCGCGCCGCGCCAGCTGAAACTAAAGCTGAAGCCGAACCAGTCATACAGCCATTCGCCGATAACCCCGCGCCGCCCCATGGCGATCAGCAGCAGGTAGCCCACCACCACCGGCGGCAGCACCAGCGGCAGATGGATAATGCTGTCCAACAGCGACTTACCGGGAAAGCGGCAGCGCACCAGGATCCAGGCGGTCAGAATGCCCAGCGGCAGACTGCACGCCACCGCCAGCGCGGAGACCTTCAGGCTCAGTTCAACCGCCTGCCACTCATACTCGCTCAGAATCATTGCCGTGGGGAAAATCCGTAACGTTTAAACACCGCCGCCGCCTGCGGGCTTTTCAGGTAGGTATAAAACGCGCTGACCGTCGGGCTGTTATGGTCTTTGACGATCGCCATCGGGTACTCCACCGGCTTGTGGCTGTCCGCCGGGAACACGCCGACCACCTTCACTTTGTCGCTGGCCAGCGCATCAGAGCCGTAGACGATGCCCAGCGGCGTCTCCTGTCGCTCCACCAGCGCCATTGCGCTGCGCACGTTGTTGGCGCGCGCCAGTTTCGGCGCCAGCTGCGACCAGGCTTTCAGGTTCTGCAGCGCCTCTTTGGCGTAAATGCCGGCCGGCACATGGTCCGGATCGCCGACCGCCAGGCGCTCGCCATTGAGCAGCTGCTGCCAGTCGGTCTGCGGCGTGATCGCCACCTTATCCAGTTTGCTGTCTTTGGCGGCAATCAGCACCAGATCGTTGTCCAGCAGCGTATAGCGGCTGTCTTTGACCATCTGCTGTTTGTCGATGGCGTAGTCCATCCACTGTTGGTCGGCGGAAATAAACAGATCGGCCGGCGCGCCCTGCTCAATCTGCCGCGCCAGCGTCGAGGAAGAGGCGAAAGAGGAGACCACCTGCACGTCTTTACCCTGCTGGTACTGCGTGGCAATCTCCTGCAGCGCGTTGGTCAGCGACGCCGCGGCGAAGACGGTGATTTTGTCCGCCGCCGACGCCTGCATCACCAGGCCGGATGCCAATACCGCGCCGCCCAGCCACCGAGTCCATTGCTGTTTCATTGTTGCTTATCTCCCCCGTCTCAGGACGGATTGCTTTCGTTATATAGAAAATAATATAACGATAGGCTGCGGCTTGTCATGCGCTTTGTCGCCTGCTTCTGCGGCGTTCGCCAAGAGATATCGGCCATCAGGGAAAAAACTTGAGATCCCCGCCACGCGTCGCGCGGCAGGGATAAGGAAGGGAGAATCAGCTGCGTTTTTCTTTCGCCGGACCGGCTTTGGAGAAGATATTGAATACTTCCGCCAAACCATAAATCAGGCCGAGGATCACCGCCATCACCACGGGAACCATAACTACAGCGAATACTAAACTTTTCAATAATTCCAACATGTTCGCCTCACTTGTACTGCCTTACTGAACAATGGCCGAAAACGGCTTGCTGGCCCTCTTGCGGCTATCAGTTTGCACCAAAGAAAATTCACGTTAAAAACAGGGTTATTGTAGCGGCTGAAGTCGCTATGTCCTCAGCCAAACGTGCTGAAATATTCGGCTATGCTACATCAACACGGGAAAAAATAATGCGATATTTGGCGCATTGTCGTCAGATCGGTGACAATGGCGCATCATATATCGCGCCAGCGCCGCCTCTGTGCCCATCGCCGGAAGCCCGCGCCGCGGCGGATAGCCACTTTTTGCAGCCTACGGAACGTACCATGCAGGCCGAAATACTTCTGACCTTAAAACTACAGCAAAAACTGTTTGCCGACCCGCGCCGCATCGCCCTGCTCAAGCAGGTGGCCCACACCGGCTCCATCAGCCAGGGCGCCAAACTGGCGGGCATCAGCTATAAAAGCGCCTGGGATGCCATTAATGAGATGAATCAGCTGGCGGAACAGACCGTGGTGGAGCGCGCTACCGGCGGCAAGGGCGGCGGCGGCGCGCAGCTGACCCACTACGGACAGCGGCTGATCCAGCTGTACGATCTGCTGGGACAGATTCAGCAGAAAGCCTTCGACGTACTGCAGGAGGACCGGCTGCCGCTCGACAGCCTGCTGGCGGCCATCTCGCGTTTTTCGCTGCAAACTAGCGCCCGCAACCAGTTTTTCGCCACGGTGACAGAACGCGAACGGCAGCAGGTACAGCAGCATATTCAGCTGCTGCTGGCCGACGGGCAAACCCGGCTGACCGCCGCCGTCACCGAACAGAGCGCCGACCGCCTGCAGCTGGCGCCGGGCAAAGAGGTGCTGGCGCTGATTAAGGCGCCCTGGGTCACGCTCAGCACCGACGCCGCCGACAGCGACGCGGCGGATAACGTCCTGCCCGGCCGGGTTGCCCATATACAGCCCGGCGAGGCGCACAGCGAAGTGCTGGTCACCCTCGCCAGCGGAGAAACCCTGTGCGCGACGCTGGACAATCAGCGGCTGCAACGGCTGAACCTGCAGCCGGCGATGCCGGTTAACGCCCTGTTCAATGCCGATCGGGTGATTATCGCTACGCTGTGCTGAATGCAATGTGTCGTTGCATTTTTGTCAATTGACATCCGTCGGCGATGCGCTTATTTCTAAACCAAATAGTTGCAAAAAAAGGAATAAGTGATGTCGTCATTGCGCATTTCGCAAGGTTCGTTTCGTTTAAGCGATACCCGCACCCTGTCGCTGGAGACGCTGGCGATCCACGCCGGAGACAGCTGGGCGTTCGTCGGCGCCAACGGCAGCGGCAAATCGGCGCTGGCCCGCGCGCTGGCCGATGAGCTGACGCTGCTGAGCGGCGAACGCCACGGCGACTTTCAGCAGGTGGTGCGCCTCTCTTTCGAACAACTGCAGAAAATGCTGAGCGATGAGTGGCAGCGCAACAATACCGACCTGCTCAGCCCCGACGAAGACGATACCGGCCGCACCGCCGCCGAAATTATCCAGGAAGAGCATCCGCACCCGGCGCGCTGCGCGCAGCTGGCGGCGCAGTTCGGCATCAGCGCGCTGCTTGAGCGCCGCTTTAAATATCTCTCCACCGGCGAAACCCGTAAAACGCTGCTGTGCCGCGCCCTGATGGGGCAGCCGGACCTGCTGATTCTGGATGAACCCTTTGACGGGCTGGACGTCGCTTCGCGCGCCCAGTTGGCCGAGCTGCTGGCCCAGCTGGCGCAGCAGGGCTATACGCTGGTGCTGGTGTTAAACCGCTTTGACGAAATCCCCGACTTTGTTCAGCAGGTCGGCGTGCTGGCCGACTGCACGCTGGCCAGCCAGGGGCCGCGCCAACAGGTGATGGCCGAAGCGCTGGTGGCGCAGCTGGCGCACAGTGAAAACCTCGCAGGTCTGGCGCTGCCGGCCAGCGAGGATCCGCAGCAGCAGTCCGCCCTGCCGGCGGATCGGCCGCGGATCGTGCTGCGCGACGGCGTGGTCAGCTATAACGATCGCGCCATCATCGATCGGCTCAGCTGGCAGGTGGATCCCGGCCAGCATTGGCAGATCGTCGGCCCGAACGGCGCCGGTAAATCCACGCTGCTCAGCCTGATCACCGGCGATCATCCGCAGGGCTACAGTAACGATCTGACGCTGTTCGGCCGGCGGCGCGGCAGCGGTGAAACCATCTGGGACATCAAGCGCCATATCGGCTACGTCAGCAGCAGCCTGCATCTGGAATACCGCGTCAGCAGCAGCGTACGCAACGTGATCATTTCCGGTTTCTTTGACTCGATCGGCATCTATCAGGCGGTGTCCGATCGTCAGCGCCAGCTGAGCGAACAGTGGCTGCAGCTGCTGGGCCTGGACGGCGCACGGGGCGAGACGCCGTTCCACAGCCTCTCCTGGGGGCAGCAGCGTCTGGCGCTGATCGCCCGCGCGCTGGTGAAGCACCCGGCGCTGCTGATCCTGGATGAGCCGCTGCAGGGGCTGGATCCGCTCAACCGCCAGCTGGTGCGCCGTTTTATCGATGTATTGATCGGTGAGGGCGCCACGCAGCTGCTGTTTGTCTCGCACCACGCGGAAGACGCGCCGCAGTGTATTACCCACCGCCTGAGCTTTGTCCCTGCCGGCGACGGCTACCGTTATCAGCAAGAGCAGCTACACTGATCTATCAGGCGGGGTTCGCTCCGCCTGCTTCCTTCTGTACGGCAATAAGGCCGCCCGACGCATATTTTTACTGACTGCACCGACCTTTACCGGTATTAGCTTGTGTTACTATCCGCCTTACCCCATTTAGCCGGCCATATATAACAGGTTGACGGAGCAATGGCGGTCTTTGAAAGCGGGTGTCGCATATTTATGTTAAAGGGATAATCGTTATGTGGGGCGTACTGTCAACTGCACTATTTTTCTTGCCGTTTAACCGGCTGATCGCCTGGTTGATGCTGGCGGCATCGGCCGGTATGGGCATCTATCATCAAATCATTACGCCACTGGGCGCGGCGTGTCTGGCCGTTATCGCCCTGGCCGCCGGGTTGCGCCATCACTACCGCGCCAATGCCGGACTGTCCGCCACGCTGGAAGCCCTGCTGGTCGCCAGCTGCGTGGCGCTGTTTTTCCATCTGCTGCCCGGCATCAATAATCAGATTATGGTAGACAACAGCAAGGCCGGGCCGCTCAGCGCGCCCTATACGCTGCGCTACAACTTTGATAAGGCGCTGCTGCCGTTTCTGCTGTTTGCCTGTCTGCCGACGCTGTTCAACAGCGGCAAAGCGGCGAAAAGCGTCGGTGCGCTGGCCTGGCTGCTGCTGATTGTCTGCGTGCCGCTGCTGCTGCTGCTGGCGGTGGCGCTGGGCGGCCTGAAGCTGGAAAGCCACTTCCCGAGCTGGATACTGCCTTTCATGATGGCCAACCTGTTCTTTGTATCGCTGGCGGAAGAAGCGCTGTTCCGCGGCTACCTGCAACAGCGGCTGACCCAATGGCTGGGGGCCTACCCGGCGCTGGTGATTGCCGCCCTGCTGTTTGGCGCGGCGCACTTCCCCGCCGGCATGCTGATGATGGTGTTTGCCACGCTGACCGGCCTGCTGTACGGCCTGGCCTGGATGTGGAGCGGGCGCCTGTGGGTGCCGATCGCGCTGCACTTTGGCCTGAATATGACCCATCTGCTGTTCTTTACCTATCCGTTTTACCAGCATCCTTAATCCCCGCCGCCGGCAGCGCTTGCCTGCCGGCGGATCACAGGGATGAAAACGCTACCACTCAGCCAATTGATCCATACGCAAACAGCGCGCCCACAGCCCTACAGCACCCGCCGGTAAAGATTCCTAGTTTAATGTAAACGATTCCATTATTCGCGTCAGATCACCTTTTCCTTCCCGCAGACGTGCTATATTTCTGCCATTATTTAGCTGAAGGTAGCCATTGAATACCGTATTACGCCAATGTAACCGCTACCATTCAGTATGAAAATTCCGAAGGAATGACTATGACGGACTTTAATCCTATCGATCACCCCCACCGCCGCTTTAATCCGCTGACCGGCCAGTGGGTGCTGGTTTCGCCTCACCGCGCCAAGCGTCCCTGGCAGGGTCAGCAGGAAGCGCCGGCGCAGGAAAGCCTGCCGCAGCACGATCCCGACTGCTTCCTGTGTCCCGGCAATACCCGCGTGACCGGCGACCAGAACCCGGATTATTCCGGCACCTATGTGTTTACCAACGACTTTGCCGCGCTGATGAGCGATACGCCGCAGGCGCCGGAAAGCGACGACCCGCTGATGCGCTGCCAAAGCGCGCGCGGCACCAGCCGGGTGATCTGTTTTTCGCCGGACCACAGCAAAACCCTGCCGCAGCTCAGCCTGCCGGCGCTGGAGCGGGTGGTGGCGGCCTGGCAGCAGCAGACCGCCGAACTCGGCCGTGACTACCCCTGGGTGCAGGTGTTTGAAAATAAAGGCGCGGCCATGGGCTGCTCCAACCCTCACCCCCACGGGCAGGTATGGGCCAACAGCTTTCTGCCGAACGAGGCCGAGCGCGAAGATCGGCTGCAGCGCGACTATTATCAGCAGCACGGCCGCGCCATGCTGCTGGATTACGTCCGCCGCGAACAGCAGGACGGCAGCCGCACAGTGGTGGAAACCGAACACTGGCTGGCGGTCGTGCCCTATTGGGCGGCCTGGCCGTTTGAAACCTTGCTGTTGCCGAAAAGCGCGCGACAACGTCTGACCGATCTTGACGCGGCGCAGAGCGCCGACCTGGCCGTGGCGCTGAAAAAGCTGACCAGCCGCTATGACAATCTGTTCCAGTGCTCTTTCCCCTACTCCATGGGCTGGCACGGCGCGCCGTTCAACGGCGCCGACAACGATCACTGGCAGCTGCACGCCCACTTTTACCCGCCGCTGCTGCGCTCCGCCTCGGTGCGCAAATTTATGGTGGGCTACGAAATGCTGGCGGAAACCCAGCGCGATCTGACCGCCGAGCAGGCCGCCGAACGCCTGCGGGCGGTCAGCGATATCCATTACCGTGAAGCCGGAGCCCAATAATGCGTTTGCCACCGCTGACCCAGAACGTTTTTACCCAGCATTTCGGTTACGCGCCGACCCTTACCGTACAGGCGCCGGGGCGCGTCAACCTGATTGGCGAGCACACCGACTATAACGACGGTTTCGTGCTGCCCTGCGCCATCGACTATCAGACCGTGATCGCCATTGCCAAGCGCGACGATCGCCAGATTCGCGTGCTGGCGGCCGATTATGACCATCAGGTAGACCAGTTTGACCTCGACCAGCCGATCGTACCGCATGAACAATTACAGTGGGCCAACTACGTCCGCGGCGTGGTGAAGCACCTGCAGCAGCGCAACGACCAGTTTGGCGGCGCCGATCTGGTGATTAGCGGCAACGTGCCGCAGGGCGCCGGCCTCAGCTCCTCCGCCTCGCTGGAGGTGGCCGTCGGCCAGGCTCTGCAGATGCTGTATCAGCTGCCGCTCGACGGCGTGGCGCTGGCGCTGAACGGCCAGGAGGCCGAAAACCAGTTCGTCGGCTGCAACTGCGGCATTATGGACCAGCTGATTTCCGCGCTCGGTCAGCCGGATCACGCGCTGCTGATCGACTGCCGCTCGCTGGCAACCCGCGCGGTGCCGCTGCCGGACGATGTGGCGGTGGTGATCATCAACTCCAACGTCAAGCGCGGCCTGGTCGACAGTGAATACAACACCCGCCGCCAGCAGTGCGAACAGGCCGCCGCCTTCTTTGGCGTCAAGGCGCTGCGCGACGTCAGCTGGCAACAGTTCAACGAACGTATGCATGAGATGGACCCATTAGTCGCCAAACGCGCTCGCCATATCATCAGTGAAAACGCCCGCACCCAGGCCGCCGCCGATGCGCTGGCCAGCGGCGATTTAACCCGCATGGGTCAACTGATGGCCGAGTCGCACATCTCCATGCGCGATGACTTTGAAATTACCGTGCCGCCGATCGACGCGCTGGTGGAGATCGTAAAAGCGGCGATCGGCGAACACGGCGGCGTGCGCATGACCGGCGGCGGCTTCGGCGGCTGTATCGTCGCACTGATGCCGCAGCGGCTGGTCGAGACGGTGCGCGCCGCGGTGCGGCAGGAATACCCGCAGCGCTCCGGCGGCCTGCAGGAAACCTTCTACGTCTGCACCGCATCCGCAGGAGCCGGCTCATGCTAAACGCCACGGAACAACAGCTCGCGCCGGACGGCCGGCCGTTTACCCTGACGACCCTGCGCAACGCCGGCGGAATGACGGTGACGCTGATGGACTGGGGCGCCACCTGGCTCTCGGCGCGTCTGCCGCTCGGCGACGGTGAAATGCGTGAGGTGCTGCTCGGCTGCGCCACGCCGGCCGACTATCTGCGCCAAAGCGCCTATCTGGGCGCCACGGTGGGCCGCTACGCCAACCGCATCGCCGATGCCAGCCTGCCGCTGGACGACGGTACGCAGGCGCTGCTGGCCAATCAGGGGCCGCACCAGCTGCACGGCGGGCCGGAGGGATTCCACGCCCGCCGCTGGCGCATCGCCCAGCAGGATCGGCAGCAGGTGACCTATCAGCTGCACTCGCCCAACGGCGATCAGGGCTTTCCCGGCAATCTGCAGGTCAGCGCCCGCTTCCGCCTGACGGACGACCACCAGCTGGAGATCGACTATCAGGCGCAGGTTGACCGCCCCTGCCCGGTCAACCTGACCAACCACGCCTACTTCAACCTGGACGGCACCGGGCAGGACGCGCGCCGCCAGACGCTGCAGCTGCGCGCGGATTATTATCTGCCGGTCGATGAACAGGGGATCCCCTGTGCGCCGCTGAACGCGGTCGACGGCAGCGGCATGGACTTCCGCCGGCCGAAAACGCTGGCGCAGGATCTGCTGCGCGACGCCGACCAGCAGCGGGTTAAAGGGTACGATCACGCCTATCTGCTGCAGCGCGACTGCCAGACGCTGGACACGCCGGCGGCGCAGCTGTGGTCTGCGGACGGCCGGCTGGAAATGCGCGTTTTCACCAACGCGCCGGCGCTGCAGCTGTACAGCGGCAATTATCTCGCCGGCACGCCGGCGCGCGACGGCGGCAGCTACGCCGATTACGCCGGCGTGGCGCTGGAAAGCGAATACCTGCCGGACAGCCCGCACCATCCGGAATGGCCGCAGCCCAGCTGCTGGCTGCAGCCGGGGCAACGCTATCACAGCATCACCCGCTATCACTTTTCTCCGCGTTAACCGGCGTCCCCGCGCTGCGGCGCGGGGAGTTTTGTTATAAATGCTTACCCTTTTCCTGCCGCCCGCTTCCTTCCTTTATACCCGGACGCACACTAAAATCAGCCTACGGTGATAAGCACAACCTCCTGTGCCGCGTCACAATTTTCGGCCATTCCGGCCGGTTAATAGCTGAAGGAACACCTATGCGACTGATTACTGCACTTCCGTTACTGGCAGGTTTGCTGCTGAGCGCCAACCTGATGGCCGCAGAAGCCCCGGCCAAAAAAGCCCCGTCTCCGGCGCAGGCCGCCCAGCAAAAACGTATGACCGACTGTAATCAACAGGCTTCTGCCAAATCGCTGAAGGGCGCCGATCGTACCACCTTCATGAGCACCTGCCTGAAAGCCGAAGGCCATCAGGCCGCCGGTAAGGCGCTGACCCCGCAGCAGCAGAAAATGAAAGGCTGTAATGCCGACGCCGCCAAGCAAAGCCTGAAGGGCGACGCGCGTAAAACCTTTATGAGCAGCTGTCTGAAAAAAGCCGCCTAATCGCCGGCCTTTGCCACGGCGCGCCGCATTTTTCCCCGCGCGCGCCGCACTTCCCGCACGCTTGAACGATTCAGCTTTTTCATCCTTTCAGACCTTACTTAACGGCAATAAATTGGCTATGGTTAAGCACTATCGATTGCCGTGCCCCCGGCCGCGGCAATATAATGATTTTCGTTATCATTGAAATGTCAGATTATTAAGGAGTTAAGCATGGCTGTAACTAAGCTGGTTCTGGTGCGCCACGGCGAAAGCCAGTGGAACAACGAAAACCGCTTCACCGGTTGGTACGATGTTGACCTGTCCGATAAAGGCCGCACCGAAGCGAAAGCAGCAGGCAAACTGTTGAAAGATGAAGGTTTCAATTTCGATTTCGCTTACACCTCCGTACTGAAGCGCGCTATCCACACCCTGTGGAACATCCTGGATGAGCTGGATCAGGCCTGGCTGCCGACCGAAAAATCCTGGAAACTGAACGAACGTCACTACGGGGCGCTGCAGGGTCTGAACAAGGCGGAAACCGCTGAGAAATACGGCGACGAGCAGGTGAAACAGTGGCGTCGCGGCTTCGCCGTTACCCCGCCGGAGCTGACCAAAGATGACGAGCGCTACCCTGGTCACGACCCACGCTACGCGTCACTGAGCGAGCAGGAGCTGCCGCTGACCGAAAGCCTGGCGCTGACCATCGACCGCGTTATCCCTTACTGGAACGAAGAGATCCTGCCGCGCGTCAAGAGCGGTGAGCGTGTGATCATCGCCGCCCACGGCAACTCCCTGCGTGCGCTGGTGAAATACCTGGATAACATGAGCGAAGATGAGATCCTCGAACTGAACATCCCGACCGGCGTGCCGCTGGTGTATGAGTTCGACGAAAACATGAAACCGATCAAACACTACTACCTGGGCAACGCGGACGAAATCGCCGCTAAAGCCGCGGCGGTAGCCAACCAGGGCAAAGCGAAGTAATTAGCGCCCTGAGGTAAAAAAGCCCCCGGTTTGCGCCGGGGGCTTTTTTTATGCGTCCGCCTGCGGGATTAACGGCCGCGGCGCGCCTTCACCGCCGCCGCCAGATCGCGCAGCACGGTTTCGGTGTCTTCCCAGCCGATGCAGCCGTCGGTGACGCTCTTGCCGTACACCAGCGGCTCACCGCTTTCCAGGCTCTGGTTGCCTTCCACCAGGTGGCTCTCAATCATCACGCCGATAATCGCCTTTTCGCCGCCGCTAATCTGCCGGCAGACGTCGGCGCTGACGTCCAGCTGCTTCTTGAACTGCTTGCTGCTGTTGGCATGGCTGAAGTCGATCATCACATTGGTCGGCAGGCCGGCTTTGCTCAGCCCCTCTTTCACCGCTTTAACGTGTTCCGCACTGTAGTTCGGCTCTTTACCGCCGCGCAGAATAATGTGGCAGTCGCCGTTGCCGCTGGTGTTCACAATCGCCGAATGGCCCCACTTGGTCACCGACAGGAAGCAGTGCGCCGCGCCGGCGGCGTTAATGGCGTCGATCGCCACCTTGATGGTGCCGTCGGTGCCGTTTTTAAAGCCCACCGGGCAGGAGAGGCCGGAAGCCAGCTCGCGGTGCACCTGCGATTCGGTGGTGCGCGCGCCGATCGCGCCCCAGCTCATCAGATCCGCCAGATACTGCGGCGTGATCATATCCAGGTATTCACCCGCCGCCGGCAGGCCGCTGTCGTTGATATCCAGCAGCAGCTTACGCGCCAGGCGCAGGCCTTCGTTAATCTGGAAGCTGTTGTCCATCAGCGGATCGTTGATCAACCCTTTCCAGCCCACGGTGGTGCGCGGCTTTTCAAAGTACACGCGCATTACCACTTCCAGTTCGCCGTTCAGCTCCTGACGCAGCTGCAGCAGACGCTGCGCGTACTCCTTGGCGGCGCGCGTATCGTGAATAGAGCAAGGGCCGATCACCACCAGCAGGCGGTCGTCGCTGCCTTTGAGAATGTTGTGAATCGCGTTGCGCGCCAATGACACCGTCTCCGCCGCCTGCTCCGTCGCCGGAAACTTCTCCAGCAGTGCCACAGGCGGTAAAAGTTCCTTAATATCTTTAATGCGTAAATCGTCGTTTTGGTAATTCATAACTTTTCCATTCGGTATCAAGAAGGGTATATCGCAATGCGCGGATCCAACCAATCTAGCCTGTGCGACAGGCGCTGTAAATCACTTTGCCCTGCTGACTTTTAACCACCGATTTGGCAGCAGAATGTGCTGTCAGATAACGGCAGCGCAGAAGCTCCTTTTTCGCTATGCTAGTCTCAGACCCCTGATGGACAATGGACGAACATAACGATGCTTTCCCTGCTGCTGGTTGACGATCACCCGTTGGTTCATGTCGCACTGGAAGCGGCGCTGATAAAATCCGGCCATCCCTATTCCCTGACCGCGCTGGCGGACGATGCGCAGGCGCTCGCCTGGCTCGGCCAGCACCGCTGTGAGGTGCTGATTCTGGATATCGGCCTGCCGCAGGTTGACGGCCTGCAGCTGTTGAAGAAGATCCGCCGCCACTATCCGCAGCAGCGTATCGTCATCTACAGCGCGCAAGAGGAGACGCCGTACGCCCGCCTGGCCGAGCAGGCCGGCGCCAACGGGTTTGTCCATAAGGGCGCCTCGCTGGAGCAGCTGGTGCGGTGCATTGAACGGGTGATGCAGGGAGAGCGCGTCTTCCCGGCCGCCGGCGGGCAGGAGGATCATGGCGCCGGCCCGCAGCTGACCGCCAAAGAGCTGCAGGTGCTGGGCCTGTTGAGTAAAGGGCTGTCCAACCTGCAGATTGCCGACATGCTGAATATCAGCAATAAAACCGTCAGCACCCACAAGAAAAACATCCTGCGCAAAACCGGCGCGGCCAATCTGCTGGAGCTGGCGGCGGTGTTTAAAGAGCTGACGCCGTGAGACGCCTGCTGCTGCTGTTCAGCCTGCTGACGCTGTGCGCCTCGGCGCTGGCCGCACAGCCGACGCGCTATCACCTGGTGGGCAACCTGTCGCTGCCGAATGACATGCTGCTGGCGCAGGAGAAAAACCCCTGGCGCGGCAAAACGCTGCGCGTCGGCATTATCAGCGAAAACACCAGCCCCTATAACATTCTGGTCGATGACGATCTGTACGGGCTGAACGCCGACTATCTCGACTATATACAGCAGGTGACCGGCATCCGCTTTGAGGTCCTCGGCTTCGCCGATCTCTCCCGGCTGCAGCAGGCGCTGCGGCGCGGCGAGGTCGATCTGCTGTATGGCATACCGCAGCGCGCGCTCGCGGGCCGTTTTCCGCTGTCGCAACCCTATTACGTCAGCAACCTGCGGGTATTGCGCGACCGCAACAATCAACGGCCGGTGATGCTCAACTCACCGACGGCGCGCGTCGCCGTCACCGCCCTGACCGATATGCAGGCCGGCGCAGCGCTGCGCGGCATCACCTCTCAGGTACAGCGCTATGATAATAACTTCCAGGCGGTCTACGCCCTGCTGAACGGCAGCGATGATTACTTTATTGCCGACGAGGCCAGCGCCAGTTTTATTATCGACCAGCTGCAGCTGGGGCAGCTGTATCAGGTGGAAAGCAGCGTTAACCTGGGCGCGCTGTCGTTCGTCTTTGCCAGCAACGACGCCAGGCTGATCGCTATGCTGAATAACGCCATCGCCGAGACGCCGATGGAACTGATGAACAGCCTGCAGAGCCGCTGGAGCAACAAGATCCCCAGCTATCTGGATACCGGCAACGCCGATCTGACGCCGATGGAGAAAAGCTGGGTCGCCGCGCAGCGCAGCGTGCCCTATGCCGCCGTTGAGAATAACTTCCCCTTTGTCTACCGCGGCGCCGACGGCCAGCCGCGCGGCTATCTGGTTGATATTCTCACCACCATCGGCCAAAACAGCGGCCTGCAGTTCACCCCGGTCTGGGCGCCCAACGCCGAACAGGCCGATGCGTTGGTCAGCAGCGGCCAGGCGCTGATGCGCGCCGCACTGCCGCTCACCGCCGACGCCAAAACCCGCTACAGCGCCAGTATGCCGCTGCACCGCGCGTTATGGGGCGTCTATGTGGGTCGTTACGCCGAAAATGTCTCCGGCTGGGCCGCGCTGCAGGGCAAGCGTATCGGCTTTGTGCAGGGCGATTTGGGCCGCAGCCTGATCCCCGCCGGCGATCGGGCGGTGCCGTTCAGCGATGCCAAAAGCCTGTATGACGCGCTGGCCAACGGCCAGGTCGACGCGTTGGTGGATAACGTGATTTCCGCCAATTTCCTGGCGCTCTCACGCTATGCCGGCGCCATCCGACTGGCCTTTCCCGCTAATAATATCGCCTACCCCATCGCCTTTGGCGTGCGCCCCGATCGGCCGCTGCTGCTCAGCATTCTGGACAAGAACCTGATGCAGATCCCGGCGGAGACGCTGCAGTCGCTGCGTGAAGCGTGGATTGTCGACCGCAGCAGTCTGATCGACGCGGTGAATGACAACCGCATGCCGCCGCAGACCACCTGGCTGCTGACGCTGCTGGCGGTGATTATCCTGCTGCTGTTGCTGTGGATTGTGCGTCGCTACCGGCAACAGCGCCGTGAACAGCGCGAGCGCCGCCAGCTTGAACAGGCGCGGCAACAGGCCGAAGCGGAAAACCGCATGAAGAGTAAATTTTTGGCGACGGTCAGCCATGAACTGCGCACGCCGATGCACGCCATCCTCGGCCTGTTGGAGCTGGAGCTGAAAAAAACGCCGGCGCCGGCGGGGCTGCCGGTGATTTATAGCTCCGCCGCCTCGCTGCTGAATCTGCTGAACGATCTGCAGGACTACGCCAAGCTGGAAAGCGGCTCGCTCACCCTGGCGCCCAAGCCGCTGGCGCTGCGCCCGTGGGGGCAGCATCTGCAGGCGCTGTACCGGCCGCTGCTCGGCAACAAGGCGCTGAGCTTCAGCGTACAGCTCGACGAGAGCTTGCCCGACGCCGTCAATATCGATGGTGAGCGTTTACTTCAGGTGGCCAACAACCTGATTAATAACGCCATTAAATTTACCACCCGCGGCTATGTGGAGGTCGGGCTTGCCTGGCAAGCGCAGGATGGCACGCTGCATCTGAGCGTCGCCGACAGCGGCTGCGGCATCGCCGCCGATGAACTGGATAAGCTGTTCCAGCCCTTTTACCGGGCGCGCGGCGCCCAGCGTATTTCGGTCCAGGGCACCGGGCTGGGGCTGTCAATCTGCAAAGAGATCGTTGAACAGATGGGCGGCGCGATTACCCTGCGCTCGCAGCCGGGCGTGGGCACCCAGGTGGATGTGACGCTGCCGGCGCCAATGGCGCAGCCTGCTCCGCAGTCGCCGCAGGATGCCGCGCCGGCGCTGCGCTTTACGCCGTCGCTGCGCGTCGCGCTGATTGACGACCACCCGACCAATCTGCTGCTGATGGAGCGCCAGCTGCGTCATTTCGGCCTGCAGCCGACGCTGTTTGAACGCGGCTACCCGCTGCTGCTAACCCACCGCCGGCATCCTTTCGATCTGCTGTTTATCGACTACAATATGCCGCGTCCGGACGGCCTGACGCTGGCGCGTCTGATCCGCCGAGATGAACAGCGCCGCGGGCTGCCCGCCAGCCATATCGTGCTGTGTTCCGCCGACGTGCAGGAGTTTACCCGCATCCCCGCCGGACAGCTGAATATTGACCATTTCCTCACCAAGCCGATCGCCCTGACGGCGATCGAACAGGTTTTAGCCAAAAATCCCGGTTTTAGCCAGCCCCAGTTAGCCCTTACTGACCTAAAAAATCAGCTGATAGCGCTCGGCGGCGATAATGTAGCCATGCAACAGCGGCTGGCCGCCACGCTGCGCACTACCCTGCTGGCCGACCGTCAGCGGCTGCAGGAGGCGCAGCAGCGGCAGGACTGGCAGGCGCTGGGCCAGGCGGCGCACCGCATCAAAGGCAGCCTGCTGATGCTGCAGCTCAGCGCAGCGGCGCAGCGCTGCCAGCAGGCCATCGACGCCGCCAGACGCGGAGAATTCGCCGCAGAGGCCTATACTGAGATTGACGCGGCCGTAGCGCAGCTGTTAAGCCAGCTGGACGCCGTCGCGCCGACGGATAATGATTAAGTATCACGTTAAATTAAGGACATAAGATGTCGGAAACCCCACACGTTCACCTGCCGAAAGACAGCAATAGTAAACGCCTGCTAACTGCTTTTTTAGTCACCGCCGGCTTTATGGTGGCCGAAGCCATCGGCGGCCTGCTGTCCGGCTCGCTGGCGCTGCTGGCCGATGCGGGACATATGCTGACCGACGCCGCCGCGCTGCTGGTGGCGCTGATGGCGGTGCACTTTTCACAGCGCAAACCAAACGCCCGCCACACCTTCGGCTATCTGCGGCTGACCACGCTGGCGGCATTCCTCAACGCGGCGGCGCTGCTGGCGATCGTCATCTTTATTCTGTGGGAAGCCATCCGACGCTTCTTCGAGCCGCAGCCGGTAATGGGCACGCCAATGCTGATTATCGCTATCGCCGGCCTGCTGGCGAACCTGTTCGCCTTCTGGCTGCTGCACCGCGGCGGTGGCGAGAAGAATATCAACGTGCGCGCTGCGGCGCTGCACGTGCTGGGGGATTTGCTCGGCTCGGTCGGCGCCATCGCCGCGGCCATTGTGATCCTCACCACCGGCTGGACGCCGATTGACCCCATTTTGTCGGTGCTGGTGTCCTGTCTGGTGGTGCGCAGCGCCTGGCGCCTGCTGAAAGAAAGCTTCCACGAGCTGCTTGAGGGTACGCCGCAGGAGATCGACATCGACAAACTGCAGAAGGATTTGTGCCTGAATATCGCCGAGGTGCGTAATATTCACCACGTACACGTCTGGCAGATCGGCGAACAGAAATTAATGACGCTGCACGCGCAGGTGGTGCCGCCGCATGACCACGACGCCCTGCTGCGCCGCATCGAGGCTTACCTGCTGAAGCATTACCAGATCGGCCACGTGACCATTCAGATGGAGTATCAACACTGCGATACGCCGGATTGCGGCATCAACCGGGCGCCAGAAGCGAGTGAGCACACACATTCACACTCGCATCTGGGCCATCACCACTGACGGGCGTGCTCCCGCGCCATCCGCGGGAGCCACAAGATTAAGAATGAGAAGAGAGCGGCCGTGACCCTTTGTCGGCCGCGCTGCGGATCCACAGCCAGGAGCCGTTCAGCGCAATCAGGGTCAGAATGACGTACTCCAGCGCCATGGCGTATACGCCCTGGTAGGCAAAAATCGCCACGCTGATGACGTCAATCACCACCCAGAGCAGCCAGTTTTCCACATACTTGCGCGTCATCAGAATCATCGCCACGATCGACAGCACCATCATCGTCGAATCCCAGAACGGGAAAGCGTCCGGCTGCAGCGTCGGCGGCTCCACCGGCAGCCCCAGCGCCTGCATCACCGCCACCGCCGCCTGCGTCAGCCAGGCGAAGACGCGGTCGATGTTAAAGGTCATCAGCAGAATGCCCGCAACGCACGCCGCTCCCCAACCCAGCGCCTTCGGCAGCGGCATCCAGCGAATCTGCAGCTCGGCCTGGCGATCCGCCGTCTGGCGGCTCCAGGCATACCAGCCATAGATATTGGCGCCGAAGAAAAACAGCTGCAGCAGTAGGCTGGCGTACAGTTGGATCTGGAAAAAGATCACCGCGAACAGCGTCACGTTGATCAGGCCGAACAGATAGTTGATGATTTTTTCCTGGCTGGCGTACCAGATGCACAACAGGCCGAACAGCGTGCCTATCGCCTCAATCCAGGACAGATCGTAACCCCCCGCCCCCAGCGGGATATGCACCATGATGTTGCTGGTACTCAAAAAATTCATCGGGCCTTCCTTTTTCTCGGGTTAACTTAGGCGTTTCCTTTTACCTGCATCTTCAGCGTGGCGGCAAAATCCAGCATGCGGTTCAACGGCAGCAGCGCTTTTTCCCGCAGCGCGCCGTCGACAACAATTTCGTGCTGCGATCCGCCCTGCTCCAGCCCTTCGGCAATCGCCTTCAGGCCGTTCATCGCCATCCACGGACAGTGCGCGCAGCTGCGGCAGGTCGCCCCTTCGCCGGCGGTCGGCGCCTCAAACAGCTCTTTGTCCGGGCACGCCTGCTGCATCTTATAGAAGATGCCGCGGTCGGTGGCGACGATCAGCTGCCGCTGCGGTAAGTTTTGCGCCGCCTGAATCAGCTGGCTGGTGGAGCCGACCGCGTCGGCCAGATCGACCACCGCCTGCGGCGACTCCGGGTGCACCAGGATCGCCGCCTCAGGGTACAGCGCCTTCATCCGCATCAGCGCCTGGGTTTTAAACTCGTCATGGACGATACAGGCGCCCTGCCAGCACAAAACGTCGGCCCCGGTCTGCTTCTGCACGTAGCTGCCCAGATGGCGGTCCGGCGCCCAGATGATTTTCTCCCCCAGGCTGTCGAGATGTTCAATCAGCTCAACGGCAATGCTGGAGGTGACGACCCAGTCGGCGCGCGCTTTTACCGCCGCTGATGTATTAGCGTAGACCACCACGGTGCGATCCGGATGGCTATCGCAGAAGGCGTTGAACTCCGCCTCCGGACAGCCGAGGTCGAGTGAACATTCGGCATGCAGCGTCGGCATCAGCACCTGTTTTTCCGGGCTGAGTATTTTCGCCGTCTCGCCCATAAAGCGTACGCCGGCCACCAACAGGGTCGAGGCCGGGTGCTGACTGCCAAAACGCGCCATTTCCAAGGAGTCGGCAACGCAGCCGCCGGTCTCTTCCGCCAGCGCCTGTATCTCCGGGTCGGTATAATAGTGCGCAACCATCACCGCATCCCGCTGCTTCAGCAGCGTTTTAATTTTCTCACGGTAGAAGGCCTTTTCCGCCTGGTCGAGCGGTATCGGTTTGGCTGGGAACGGGTAGATTGCCGCATTGGCGTCAAACATTTCACTCATCACTGTCATCTCTGTGCTAGTCTGGAGAACCTGTTGCAGCCGCTGTCTACGGCTGTCCTGCCCCAATGTTTTATATACTAAACAAAATACCTAACCAGAAGACAAAAGTCGCTTTAAATTTGCTCTATAGACGATTTTTGTTTAACCGTTGAAACTTTGAGGGCGAATGAATATGAGTGGGGAACGGAAAAACGCCAGCCTGTCGCCGACGCTTCCCGTTTTTCTTGCCGCCGTTATTTTCTGCGACGCGACATCACCAGCTTGTCCTTCGGCCGCGCCTGCCAGTCCTCAACCTGATTATTAAAGTTGTCCGCCAGCAGGTAAGCCGGCGTTTTCGCCAGCCAGTCAGACAGGGAGATATCCTGATAGATGCCGTTATCCAACACGATCAGCACCTTCAGATCGTCGTCGCCGAGATTCTCAATGTAATGGCCGAAACCCTGCGGCACATAGCCGACGTCGGAAGGCGCATACTCCTCGGTCTGGACATGACCGTGCGAACTGAATACCGTCATGCGCCCCTTGCCGGAGATATAGTATTGCCATTCATTCGCGTTCGGGTGCCAGTGCAGTTCACGAACCGCGCCGGGCTTAACGATCTCGATAATACCGGTCATGGTGGTGGAGATAGGGAATTCTTTTGATGACACCAGATGCACGCTGCCGGCATCATTTTCAAAGAACGGTTTCTGTTTCATTAATTGATAGCGGTGCGTCAACGGGGAATTATTCAGGCCGCCGTCGTTTTTGGCTAACGGTAACGCCGGTGGCACCGCTCCCCCGACAATATAGGCTTCCCCCTGCTTGGCTTTGGAGAATATTGAGGCCGGCATATTAACGCTTTTTTCCAATATTTCTTTCGGCATATGCGCCACCCAGTCGGTAATACTGAATGTTCCGAATTCAGAGAAGTGGCCATTATCAAAAGCCAGAATAAAATGCGCGCCCTCCGCCAGCGCCTGAATGGAATGGCCATAGCCTTTCGGGAAATACCACACGTCACCGGGGCCAAAGTCCGCCACCTCGCATTTCCCTTCCGGATCGATAATGGTAATACGCGCCCGACCTTCCAACATAAAGGCCCACTCGGCGGCGATGGCGTGCCAGTGCAGCTCACGGACGCCGCCAGGCTCCAGCGTCATATCAACCCCGGCTACGCCTTCGGAGATCGGGAACTGTTCGACGGTGGCTTCCCGCGCCCAGCCGCTGGGCAGGCTGCGCTTTTTACTGTCGGTAAATTTGTATTTATACACGCCCCGCGCATCGGCGGGCGGCTGGTAGCTGCTGGGCGGCACAATATTGCGGTGATCATCGGCAACGGCGGACTTCACCATGCCCCCCACCATACCGGCCGCTGCCGCGCTGATGGCGGAGGCTTTCAACATATCACGACGCGATAACATATTATCTTTCTCCAAAGCAATGACGAGCGCCCGCAGAATCTCAGGCGCTGCGGCAATAAGGTCAGAAGTAAAATAAGGCGTGTCACGCAATAGAATTTTCGGCGACCATTAAAGCGTAGTAATGAATGGAGCGCTTACCGTCATTTGCTTTGTTTCTGTTTGTTAATAAGTAAGTGTGATTTTAATTATCTTATGCGCTTTAAAATAATCACTAATGGAAAATTATTTATCCAGCCGAGCAAATTAAATAAATCGTCAACGAAATTGAATTTTATCCGTTAATTATTTTATTTTTATTGCCAGAGAAGAAATTACGTGAATGATGTGACGGATAATAAAAACAGGAGCGCATAGCCGAAAACGCAGTCATGGGATATCCACCGGCGGGTTAACGTTGATGGTTGGGGAAGGTTAAAGGAGCGTCGCTAGCTTGCGCAGGATTGACTCGGCCTCCGACCTCGCCCTGCGGGCAACGCTGCGCGTTGTCGTCTCGCTTCGCTTATTACTCGTCTCATCCATGAGACTCGCCCTGCGGGCCAGCGCAAACGCTGTTCAAAATCGCTCCCGGCGATTTTGTCGAACCTGAACGCAGGTAACTCGTCTCTCCGAGACTCGCCCTTCGGGCCAGCGCAAGCGCTGTTCAAAAGCGTAAACGCTTTTGTCTCACCCGCACGACACGTGCGATCTGAAAAATTAAAGTATTAAATCACTATGGGAGTATTTCTATGAGATGGTGGGTCGTGCAGGATTGACTCGGCCTCCGGCCTCGCCCTACGGGCAACGCTACGCGTTGTCGTCTCGCTTCGCTCGGCTCGAACCTGAACGCAGCTTCTCACCTACACGACTCGTGCGTTATGCAATGACATTGCCGAGATATTTAAGATTAGGAATACTTTCTAGAAATGGTGGGTCGTGCAGGATTCGAACCTGCGACCAATTGATTAAAAGTCAACTGCTCTACCAACTGAGCTAACGACCCACTGATGTGGTGTACTGCTGAACGGCCTGAGATGTGATGCCGGTTTACTGCTTGCCCATTCTTTAAGAATGGTGGGTCGTGCAGGATTCGAACCTGCGACCAATTGATTAAAAGTCAACTGCTCTACCAACTGAGCTAACGACCCACTGACGTGGTGTACTGCTGAACGGCATGAAGCGTGGCGCC
Organism: Serratia rubidaea; assembly: GCF_016026735.1. NCBI lineage: Bacteria > Pseudomonadati > Pseudomonadota > Gammaproteobacteria > Enterobacterales > Yersiniaceae > Serratia > Serratia rubidaea. The sequence continues at coordinate 2,796,644 of NZ_CP065640.1, read as the reverse complement.
GGTTTACTGCTTGCCCATTCGTTAAGAATGGTGGGTCGTGCAGGATTACTCGGCTTACGCCTCGCCCTTCGGGCCATCACTGTGTGATGTTGTCTCACTGTCGTGAGACTCGAACCTTACGGTTCTCATCCTGTCCGATTCCACTTACTGCCAATTCTTTAGGAATTGGTGGGTCGTGCAGGATTCGAACCTGCGACCAATTGATTAAAAGTCAACTGCTCTACCAACTGAGCTAACGACCCGCAGTGGTGGGTGATGACGGGCTCGAACCGCCGACCCCCTCCGTGTAAAGGAGATGCTCTACCAACTGAGCTAATCACCCACTAATGTGGTTACTGCACTACTTCTTGGAAATTGGTGGGTCGTGCAGGATTCGAACCTGCGACCAATTGATTAAAAGTCAACTGCTCTACCAACTGAGCTAACGACCCAATTTCCCTGCTGCTTTAACATCTTGCGAGATGTCTGGGCAACGGCGGCATATATTACTGTTTTATCTCAGCAGCGCAACCTAAATTTTTACGCATCAGGTTCAACTGCTGGTTCTTCATGCGATCAAGCCCAAAAATCGGTCGTATCGACCAACTTCTGGGCTTGTTTTCTGCCAAATTAGCCGGCAATACGCTTTTGCGCCTGTTTGGCTGCGCTGCTGTTCGGGTACTGTTTAACCACCTGCTGGAACACGGCTTTGGCTTTATCAGCCTGCCCTTTTTCCTGCATGATGATACCGACCTTGTACATAGCGTCAGGCGCCTTTGGCGATTTCGGGTAATTTTTCACCACCACCGCAAAATAGTAAGCCGCATCGTCTTTCTTACCCTGGTTGTAGAACAACTGCCCCAGCCAGTAGTTGGCATTAGGCTGGTAGGTAGACTTGGGATACTGTTTTACGAAGCTCTGAAAGGCTGGGATCGCCTGATCGTACTGCTTTTTCTCCAGCGCCAGCGAAACAGCGGTGTTGTAATCGCTGTTTTCATCGCCCTTACTGGCAGGCGCTGCAGAAGAAGCCGCAGCGCTGCCAGCCCCCGCCGCAGCAGTCGCTGCCGGCGCAGAGGCGCTCTGGCCGCCGCCCTGTCCGAGGCTGTCTATCTGTTCATAGATTTGCTTTTGGCGCTCTACGACCTGATTGAGCTGATACTGACTTTCCTGGATTTGACCACGGAGCGAGTCGATATCACGCTGGTTGTCGGAGGCTTGCTGCTGGAGTTGGTTCAAGAGTTGGCTCTGAGCATTGGCAATACGCTCAAGCGTGGTGACACGGTCTTCGACCGAGCCGGAGCCGACATTACTGATTGGCGCTTGGGCAGTAGCGGCCCAAGGGGCCGCTACGCCAACCAGTAACGACAGACCCAACAGATGACGTCTGAAGTTACTGTTCATGCGATTCTCTTAGTAAACCAGAACGGCACGACGGTTTTTAGCGTAAGCCGCTTCGTCATGGCCCAGTACAGCTGGTTTCTCTTTACCGTAAGAAACGATAGAGATCTGGTCATCGGAAACGCCTTTACCCTGCAGGTACATTTTCACGGCGTTAGCACGACGCTCGCCCAGGGCGATGTTGTATTCCGGCGTACCGCGCTCATCCGCATGACCTTCTACGGTCACTTTGTAAGATGGGTTGTTACGCAGGAAAGTCGCGTGCGCATCCAGCATCTGAGCGAACTCAGAAGAGATGTCATACTTGTCCAGACCGAAGTAAACGATGTTGTTCTTCTGCAGTTCTTGCATCTGCAGACGCGCTTGCTCTTCGGAAGACAGGTTGCTGCTGCCGCTTTCCATACCGGTAGTGCCGTTTGCGCCCATACCAGACTGGTCGTTATCGGCGCTTTTGTTAGAACTACAAGCTGCTACAGCCAGAACTGGCAGTGCCAGCAGAAGCCCTTTCAGCACTTTGTTCAGTTGCATTTCTTTGATCCTTTTATAGTTTGCCATACATATTTACACATGCATCACAGATACGGCGACCAGGCAGGCGATTTTACCTGTCCATCAGTGGCCGGAAGACGCGCTTTGAAACGCCCATCGGTCGATACCAGCTGCAATACAGAGCCCATACCTTGCGTGGAGCTATAGATCACCATAGTGCCGTTTGGCGCGATACTTGGCGTTTCATCCAGGAACGTGTCCGTCAATACTTGAACGGCTCCCGATCCGAGATCTTGTTTGGCGATATGCTGCACACCGTTATTGGTGGTCACCATCACCAGGAATTTACCGTCGGCGCTGACTTCAGAATCCTGATTCTGAGCGCCTTCCCACGTCAGACGCTGCGCGGCACCGCCGCTGGCGCTCATTTTATAGATCTGCGGGCGACCGCCCTGGTCAGAGGTAAACGCCAACGACTGACCGTCCGGGAACCAGGCCGGCTCGGTATTGTTGCTGCGGCCGTTGGTCAGTTGGGTCATCTGCCCGGAATTCAGATCCATCACGTACAGGTTCAGGCTGCCGCTCTTCGACAGGGCGAATGCCAGTTTGCTGCCGTCCGGCGAGAACGCCGGCGCGCCGTTGTGGCGTGGGTAGGAGGCAATCTGACGCACCGCGCCGTTAGACAGCGTCTGCACCACCAGCGCGGAACGACCGCTCTCAAAGGTGACGTACGCCAGCTTGCTGCCGTCCGGCGACCAGCTTGGCGACATCAGCGGCTCCGGCGAACGGTGCACCACGAACTGGTTGTAGCCGTCATAGTCGGATACGCGCAGCTCATACGGGAATTTCCCGCCGTTGGTCTGCACCACGTAAGCAATACGCGTACGGAAGGCGCCCTTGATGCCGGTCAGCTTCTCAAACACTTCGTCGCTGGCGGTATGCGCGGAATAGCGCAGCCACTGCTTGGTCACTTTGTACTGGTTCTGCGCCAATACGGTGCCTGGCGCGCCAGAGGTGTCCACCAGCTGATAAGAGATCAGATAGCTGCCGTCCGCACCGGGCTGAACCTGGCCAACCACCACGGCATCAATGCCCAGCGCAGTCCAGGCCGCCGGCGTCACTTCAGACGCGGTGGTCGGCTGCTGCGGCATGCGCGCCGTGTCGATCGGGTTGAATTTACCGCTGTTGCGTAAATCCGCCGCAACCACCTTGCCAATATCTTCCGGCGGCGTGCCCGGCCCCGCCCACTTAAACGGCACCACGCCAATAGGTCGCGCGGAGTCGACCCCTTGGGTGATCTCAATGCGAACTTCCGCGTGCAACACGGAGGCCCACAGAATCAAAAAACCTAGCGCTACTCGAAATGCCTGCTTCATCTCATCTCCCTTATCCAGGCGGAATGCCTGCGATAAATTAGCAGAATTTTAACAAACCAACGCAAACAAAACTACATGATCCCTGTTGGTTACCTTAGTACATCCTTGCAAGATTACGCACGTACTCCACCGTTATTGCGGTTTGAATTCAAGGGTCGAATTCTTAAAGTGCTGGTAAACGGCGTCGCTCGGCGGTTTAGGAATACGCGCCTGGCGCGCTGCCGCAACCGCCGCCTGGCACAGCGCCGGATCGCCGCCGGCCGACTGCACGCTGATCAACAGACCATCGGGCGCCAGTTTGATGCGCAGATCGCAGGTCTTGCCGGCGTATGAGCTGGCGTCATAGAACTTGCTCTGAATCGCCGCCTGGATCTGTCCCATATAACCGCTGATATCCGCACCGCTGGCGCCGGCGGTTTTGGCATTGCCCTTACCGGCAGCCTTGCCTTCGCCCTGCTGCTTGCCGCTGCTCTTCGGCGCATTTTTGCCGTCCGCCAGCCCGCCGAACAGGTCTTCAACCTCAGACGACTGCTTGGCGGCTTCCGCAGCGGCCTTCTTCTTGGCTTCCGCCGCTTTCTTGGCGGCGGCTTTCTCGGCTGCAGCTTTCTCGGCCGCGGCCTTTTTCTGCGCTTCGGCGGCAGCTTTCTTCTCGGCTTCCGCCGCAGCTTTTGCCTCGGCCGCTTTCTTGGCCTCTTCCGCTTTTTTCTTCGCCGCAGCATCGGCAGCAGCCTGCTTCTTGGCTTCCGCTTCGGCTTTCTGCTTCGCGTCCGCCTGCGCCTTGGCTATCTTGTCCGCTTCGGCCTTCGCCTTGGCGGCGGCCTGCTCTGCGACTTTCTGCTGTTCTCTGGCCTTCGCCGCCGCGCTTTCCGCCGCTTTTTTCTGTTCGGCCTGCGCCGCTTTTTCTGCCGCCGCCTTCTCCTGCGCCGCCAGACGTTCCTGCTCCAGCGCCTTCAGGCGCTGCTGCTCCTCAGCCTGCTTCTGCTGCAGCTCTTCGGCCTGTTGCTCCGCCTTCTTCTGCCGCTGTTTCTCCGCACGCTGGGCGTCATTGCTCTGCTGTTGCTGCCGGTTGTACTGTTCCACCACCGCGCCCGGGTCCACCATCACGGCGCCGACCACGGCGCCATCGCCGCCGCCGCCGGCGCTCATTTCGGCGTTTTCGTGCAGCGATCCCCAAATCAACAGGGCAATCAATACAATGTGCAGAACGACCGAAACAATAACGGCGCGGTTCAGCTTATCGTTTTGCTCAGTTGCCTTTACCAAAATAGATTCCCAAAAACGGGCGCCTGGACCAGGCCCCTGTCCCGCAGGACAGAGACCGGGATGTCCATCGCCCTATGCTCAAATTGGCTGGGTCATCAACCCAACGGAAGCGACGCCCGCCTGATGCAGAATATTCAGCGCTTTGATAATCTCATCGTACGGCACGTCCTTCGCCCCACCGATCAAAAAGACGGTTTTCGGGTTGGCGGCCAGCCGCGATTTGGCCTCTGCCGCCACCTGTTCCGGCGGCAACAGCTCCATGCGGTCGTGATCGGCCACGATGGTATATTGCCCGACGCCCGAGACCTCAAGGATCACCGGCGGATTATCATCGCTGGACACCGTTTTGGAATCGGTCGCGTCCGGCAGATCGACCTCGACGCTCTGCGTGATGATCGGCGCCGTCGCCATAAAGATCAGCAACAGCACCAGCAACACGTCCAGCAGCGGAACGATATTGATTTCCGACTTCAGCTCCCGACGGTTACGGCCACGTACTCTCGCCATACAACCTCCTACTTATTTGCTGTCGCTGGAGAAGGCCTGACGATGCAGAATGGCGGTGAACTCTTCCATAAAGTTGTCGTAATTCTGCTCAAGCTTGTTCACGCGCTGGTTAAGCCGGTTGTAAGCCATAACGGCCGGAATGGCGGCAAACAGACCGATGGCGGTGGCGATCAGCGCTTCGGCGATCCCCGGCGCAACCATCTGCAAGGTTGCCTGCTTCACCGCACCCAACGCGATAAAGGCGTGCATAATCCCCCACACGGTGCCGAATAGGCCGATATATGGGCTGATGGAGCCGACGGTGCCGAGGAACGGGATATGGGTTTCCAGCGTTTCCAGTTCGCGGTTCATTGAAATGCGCATCGCACGCGACGCGCCGTCAATCACGGCTTCCGGCGCATGGTTATTGGCACGGTGCAGACGGGCGAACTCTTTAAAACCGGAGTAGAAAATTTGCTCCGAACCGGCCAGGCTGTCGCGGCGCGCCTGGCTTTCCTGGTACAGGCGGGACAGCTCAATGCCCGACCAGAATTTGTCTTCGAAGGCTTCGGCATCGCGCGTCGCCGCATTCAGGATGCGGGTGCGCTGGATGATGATTGCCCAAGAGGCCACTGAAAAGCATATCAGAATCAACATGATAAGCTTAACCAGCAGGCTCGCCTTCAAGAATAGATCAAGGATGTTCATGTCAGTCACTGCTTAAACTCCGCGACAATAGACTTAGGAAGCGCTCGTGGCTTCATTTGGTGTGGATCAATGCATGCAATCAACACATCGGCCTGACTCAGCAGCGCGCCGTCTGAATTGACTATGCGTTGGGCAAAGGTAAGAGAAGCCCCGCGCAGCTGGGTGATTTCACTCTGCACTTCCAGCTGCTCATCGAGCCGCGCCGGCAACAGGTAATCCACCGTCATACGCCGGACCACAAAAGCGACATGTTCGCTGAGCAGCTGCTGTTGATGAAAGTCATGTTGACGCAGCATTTCGGTGCGCGCTCTTTCAAAAAAAGCGACATAGCGGGCATGGTAAACCACGCCACTGGCGTCGGTATCCTCGTAGTAAACGCGTACCGGCCATCGAAATAACGTATTACTCACTCTACTTCCCAGCATGGCAATTTAACGCTGTTACTATACGCAAGTGAGATCGGGTTGGGAATGGGTTGCAAGGAGGGAACGAAAATAATTATGGGCCGCAAAGGCCCATAATCAAAGGAGTGACGGCAGTTTATAAAGAAACGTAAAGTAATCCTGCCACCAGGATAATCAGCGCCGGCAACGGCGCAAAAAACGCCCGCCAGCGCATGCGCTGAGGCCGGAAACCGACGCCGTGAACCATGCCGGCGCAGACGGCCCAAATCAGCAACAGCCCCTGCCAGATCTCCAGTGAACTGGTGCGCGCGGCAAAGCGCGTCGGGTCCCAGAACACGCAGCCGGCCAGCGCCAGCGCCAACACCAGGGAAAGGGCCCGCAGCGGGCCCTTGTCAGCGATGGCATACAGCTTATCGGTTAACGAACTCATTATTCACCGTTTTGCTGCGCTTTCGTTTTTTCGCTCTGCTCAAGCGCCAGCGCCGTAATGATGCCAAAAGCGCAGGCAAGAAGCGTGCCGAGAATCCAGGCAAAATACCACATGAGTTAGCTCCTTATCCTTAGTACAGCGAATGCTTGTTGTTTTCGATAAAGTTCTTATCGAGGCGACCGAACATTTTGTAGTACGACCAGCTGGTGTACGCCAGAACGATAGGCACGAAGATAATCGCCACTACGGTCATCACTTTCAGCGTCAGCAGGCTGGAGGTGGCATCCCACATGGTCAGACTCATGCTCGGGTTAGTGCTGGACGGCATCACAAACGGGAACATGGTCACGCCGGCGGTCAGGATCACGCAGGCAATGGTCAGCGATGAAGCGACAAACGCCAGCGCGCCCTTTTCCATCCGTGAGAACAGGATGGTAAACAGCGGCAGCACCACGCCCAGCGCCGGCAACGCCCACAGCAGCGGATAGTTGTTGAAGTTAATCAACCATGCGCCGGCCTGATGCGCCACTTCTTTACGCAGCGGGTTGGATTCCGCGGCGGTATTCAGCGCCGAGGTGATCACGTAGCCGTCGATGCCTTTCACCAGCCAGATGCCTGCCAACAGGAAGCACACCGCCATCACCAGCGCGGAGATCTGCGCCGCCGTGCGGGAGCGCAGATGAATTTCACCGGTAGTGCGCATCTGCAGGTAGGTAGCGCCCTGGGCAATCAGCATCGTCAGGCTGACCACGCCCGCCAACAGGCCGAACGGGTTCAACAGCTGGAAGAAGTTGCCGGTGTAGAACAGACGCAGGTACTCATCGATGTGGAACGGCACGCCCTGCAGCAGGTTGCCGAACGCCACGCCGAACACCAGCGCAGGCACAAAGGAGCCGACAAAGATGCCCCAGTCCCACATGTTGCGCCAGCGCGTGCTTTCCAGCTTGGAGCGGTAGTCGAAACCGACCGGGCGGAAGAACAACGCCGCCAGCACCAGGATCATCGCCACGTAGAAACCGGAAAACGCTGCGGCGTACACCATCGGCCAGGCGGCAAACAGCGCGCCGCCGGCGGTGATCAGCCACACCTGGTTGCCGTCCCAGTGCGGGGCGATGGAGTTGATCATCACGCGGCGTTCGGTATCGGTTTTCCCGATCAAACGCACCAGGATGCCGACGCCCATATCGAAGCCATCGGTGACGGCGAAACCGATCAGCAGTACGCCAACCAGCACCCACCAGATAAATCGCAGTACTTCATACTCAAACATACGTGGACTCCTGTTTAGCGCGCCTGCTGCACGGAGGCAGTCGGTTGTTCAAAGTGGTAGCGGCCGGTTTTCAGGCTGCTTGGCCCCAGACGTGCAAACTTGAACATCAGGTACATTTCAGCCACCAGGAACAGGGTGTACAAGCCGCAGATCAGCCCCATGGAGAACAGCAGGTCGCCGACGGTCAGGGAAGAGTTCGCCACCGCGGTCGGCAGCACTTCACCGATAGCCCACGGCTGACGGCCGTACTCCGCCACAAACCAGCCCGCCTCTACCGCAATCCATGGCAGAGGAATGCCGTACAGCGCCGCACGCAGCAGCCATTTTTTCTGGCCGATGCGGCCACGCACCACGCTCAGGAAAGACAGGCCGATGATAGCCAACATCAACACGCCGCAGGCCACCATAATGCGGAACGCAAAGTACAGCGGCGCAACGCGCGGAATAGAGTCTTTGGTCGCCTGCGCGATCTGCGCTTCCGTTGCGTCGGAGACGTTCGGGGTATAACGCTTCAGCAGCAGACCGTAGCCCAGATCCTGCTTGGTTTTGTTAAATTCGGCGCGGACGCCCGGGTCGGTATTGCCGGCGCGCAGCTCTTCCAGCAGCTGGTAGGCTTTCATCCCGTTGCGGATACGCACTTCATGCTGCGCCATCAGATCTTTCAGGCCGGTGACCTGGGTATCGACGGAACGCGTGGCAATCAGGCCCAGTGCATACGGGATCTGGATGGAGAAGGCGTTTTCCTGCTTGTCCTGATTCGGAATGCCGAACAGCGTAAAGGCGGCCGGCGCAGGCTGCGTTTCCCACTCGGCTTCGATGGCGGCCAGCTTGGTTTTCTGCACGTCGCCCATCTCATAGCCGGACTCATCGCCCAGTACGATAACGGACAGCACCGCCGCCATACCGAAGCTGGCGGCGATGGCGAAGGAACGCTTGGCGAACGCCACGTCACGCCCTTTCAGCAGATAGTAGGCGCTGATGCCCAGCACAAACATGGCGCCGGTGGTGTAGCCGGCGGCAACGGTGTGGACGAACTTCACCTGCGCAACCGGGTTCAGCACCAGCTCCGAGAAGCTGACCATCTCCATACGCATGGTTTCGAAGTTGAAGTCCGAAGCGATAGGGTTCTGCATCCAGCCGTTGGCGACCAGGATCCACAGCGCGGACAGGTTGGAGCCCAGAGCGACGAACCAGGTGACCGCCATGTGCTGCACCTTGCCCAGCCGATCCCAGCCGAAGAAGAACAGGCCGACCAGCGTGGATTCAAGGAAGAACGCCATCAGACCTTCGATAGCCAGAGGGGCCCCGAAGATATCGCCGACGTAGTGGGAGAAATATGACCAGTTGGTCCCGAACTGGAACTCCATGGTCAAACCGGTGGCCACCCCCAGGGCAAAGTTAATTGCGAATAACTTGCCCCAGAATTTGGTCATATCTTTATAGATTTGTTTGCCAGACAGGACATATACCGTTTCCATAATTGCCAGCAGAAACGCCATGCCAAGCGTTAATGGGACAAATAGGAAGTGGTACATCGCCGTTAAAGCAAACTGTAAGCGCGACAGTTCGACAATATCAAACATCTTGACTCCTTGCTCCTCGCAGGAAGACTCCGAATTGCGGCTATTGCTATTACGCCCGATGACGCAGCAGACAATAACGCCCCGCAGTGAATGCCATAAAAAACAACAATTTCGATCCCATGGTTGCGCTTTCAACCGCATGCTGAAAACCGACGATGGGGAACAAATACAACAAGATCAAAGATTCATGGTGACAGTATGATGATACTCGCCCAAACCCACACAATAAATAGGTTTTTGCGTGATGTGGGTTGGACTTTTGGCCACAGGTCAAAAGCTAGCCAAAATGAGTACGCCCCTTTAATTTGATCTGGAACAATTTAAGCCTATCTGAGCTTTATTTCCAGATTCATCACACGATTTCGCATATTTTTCTTGGGGGTATGTTACGCAATGGTTTAATTGTTTTTTATTGATATTTTTGTGTTAAATAAATGTAACCCCAAAAGAGGGTTATTGTATTTTTGGCTATTATATTGCGATTTATATTAACCTTTTATTTCCATTAAAAGTGTAGCAGTGCGTTCCACTCTCCATTGCCCTTTGGCTAATTAATCATAGACTAAATTGAGACATTGATCGCAGATTCTGCGCTTTTTCCGCTTTGCCAATAAAAAAGGCCGCCCAGAAGGCGGCCAAACATGTCGAGATCTTATAATGCGGTGGCAGATTAGCGATTCAGAACCGCTTTCACTGCGTCGCCGATGTCCGCCAGGCTGCGCACGGTTTTCACACCGGCAGCTTCCAGCGCGGCAAATTTCTCGTCCGCGGTGCCTTTACCACCGGCGATGATCGCGCCGGCGTGGCCCATACGCTTGCCTTTTGGCGCGGTAACGCCGGCAATGTAGCCCACCACAGGCTTGGTCACATGATCCTTGATGTACGCGGCCGCTTCTTCTTCCGCGCTGCCGCCGATTTCGCCGATCATCACGATCGCTTCAGTCTGCGGATCTTCCTGGAACATTTTCAGGATGTCGATAAAGTTGGAGCCTGGAATCGGGTCGCCGCCGATACCTACGCAGGTAGACTGGCCCAGACCGGCATCGGTAGTCTGTTTTACCGCTTCATAGGTCAGGGTGCCGGAGCGGGAAACGATGCCCACTTTGCCTGGCAGGTGGATATGGCCCGGCATGATGCCGATTTTGCATTCGCCTGGGGTGATCACGCCCGGGCAGTTCGGCCCGATCATGCGCACGCCGGCTTCGTCCAGCTTCACTTTCACCGTCAGCATATCCAGCGTCGGGATGCCTTCGGTGATAGTGATGATCAGCTTGATGCCCGCGTCGATCGCTTCCAGGATGGAATCTTTACAGAACGGCGCCGGTACGTAGATGACGGACGCGGTCGCGCCGGTGGTTTCTACCGCTTCGCGCACGGTGTTGAACACCGGCAGGCCCAGATGCGTGGTGCCGCCCTTGCCCGGGGTTACGCCGCCAACCATGTTGGTGCCGTAAGCGATAGCCTGTTCAGAGTGGAAGGTCCCCTGGCTACCGGTGAAGCCCTGGCAGATTACTTTGGTGTTTTTATCGATTAAAATGGACATTATTTACCCTCCACTGCCGCAACAACTTGCTGAGCCGCATCAGTCAGGCTGGTCGCAGCAATGATATTCAGACCGCTGTCCGCCAGTTTCTTGGCGCCCAGTTCGGCATTGTTACCTTCCAGACGCACAACCACCGGGACGCTAACGCCCACTTCGGCCACTGCGCCAATGATACCGTCGGCGATCAGGTCGCAACGCACGATACCACCGAAAATGTTCACCAGAACCGCTTTCACCTTGTCGTCGGACAGGATGATTTTAAACGCTTCGGTCACGCGCTCTTTGGTTGCGCCGCCGCCCACGTCCAGGAAGTTGGCCGGTTCGCCGCCGTGCAGTTTGACGATGTCCATGGTGCCCATCGCCAGGCCTGCGCCGTTAACCATGCAGCCGATGTTGCCATCCAGCGCGACGTAGTTCAGTTCCCACTGCGCCGCACGTGATTCGCGCTCATCTTCCTGAGACAGATCCTGCATTTCACGCAGTTCCGGCTGACGGAACAGGGCATTGCCGTCGGCGCCCAGTTTGCCGTCCAGACACACCAGGTCGCCCTGCTTGGTGATTACCAGCGGGTTGATCTCAACCATCGCCAGGTCGCGTTCCAGGAACAGCGTTGCCAGACCCATGAAGATTTTGGCGAACTGGCTGACCTGCTTGCCGCTCAGGCCCAGTTTGAACGCCAGCTCACGGCCCTGGTAAGGCTGCGGGCCCGCCAGCGGATCGATGGTGGTTTTGTGGATCAGTTCCGGCGTTTCTTCCGCCACTTTCTCGATTTCCACGCCGCCTTCGGTAGACGCCATGAACACGATGCGACGGGTGCCGCGGTCAACCACCGCGCCCAGGTACAGCTCTTTATCGATATCGGTAGCGGCTTCAACCAGGATCTGGTGAACCGGCTGGCCCTGCGCGTCAGTTTGGTAGGTCACCAGACGCTTGCCCAGCCAGGCTTCAGCGAAAGCGCGGATATCTTCTTTGCTGTTTACCACTTTAACGCCGCCGGCTTTGCCGCGGCCGCCAGCATGAACCTGACATTTAACTACCCACGGACCGGCGCCGATTTTGGACGCGGCTTCTTCTGCTTCACGCGGTGTAGTACAGGCGTAACCGGTTGGTGCCGGCATACCATACCGAGCAAACAACTGTTTTGCCTGATATTCGTGTAAATTCATGATGTTCTATCCATTCAAGTCTGAAATTTCAGCCGGGTCACGGACGCAAAAGCGCGCGTGACGGAACGGCCACATAGCACAGAATGTGGGCGCGGCGTACCGCGCCCAAGCAGGGTTTACTACACGTCCAGCAGCAGACGAGCCGGATCTTCCAGCATCTCTTTCACCGTCACCAGGTAACCGACAGACTCTTTGCCGTCGATCAGGCGGTGGTCATAAGAAAGCGCCAGATACATCATTGGCTGAATCACAACCTGGCCGTTGACCGCCATCGGACGATCCTTGATGGCGTGCATGCCCAGAATGGCGCTCTGCGGCGGGTTGATGATCGGCGTAGACATCAGAGAACCGAAGACGCCGCCGTTGGTGATGGTGAAGTTACCGCCGGTCAGCTCTTCCACTTTCAATTTGCCGTCACGGCCTTTGACCGCCAGCTCTTTGATTTTCTTCTCGATTTCAGCCATAGACATGGTGTCTACGTCGCGCAGAACCGGGGTCACCAGGCCACGAGGCGTGGATACCGCGATGCTGACGTCGAAGTAGTTGTGGTACACCACATCGTCGCCGTCGATTGACGCATTCACTTCCGGGTAACGCTTCAGCGCTTCTACTACCGCTTTGATGTAGAAGGACATGAAGCCCAGACGCACGCCGTGACGTTTTTCGAACGCTTCGCCGTACTGCTTGCGCAGGTCCATAATCGGCTGCATGTTGATTTCGTTGAAGGTCGTCAACATGGCGGTGCTATTCTTCGCTTCCAGCAGACGCTCGGCCACGCGCTTGCGCAGACGGGTCATCGGCACGCGTTTTTCAGAACGTGCGCTCAGCGCCGGCTGAGGTGCGGCTTCTGCAGCCGGAGCCGCTTTCTTGCCACCGTTCGCCAGGTGGGCTTCCACGTCTTCACGCGTGATACGGCCGCCGACGCCGCTGCCTTTAATGGCGCTGGCGTCCAGGTCGTGCTCGGCAATCAGGCGACGAATCGCCGGGCTGAGCGCATCGTTGCTTTCTTCTGCCGCAGCGGCAGGCGCCGCCTGTGCTGCCGGCGCAGCTTCCGCTGCTTTAGCAGGTTCCGCAGCCGGCTTGTCGCCGCTGGCGCCCGGGCGGATACGGCCCAGGATCTGGCGAGAAAGCACGGTGGCGCCTTCATCTTCCACGATGGCGTCAAGCACGCCCGCTTCACTGGCCGGAACTTCCAGCACCACCTTATCGGTTTCGATTTCCACCAGAACTTCGTCACGCTCAACGCTGTCGCCCGGTTTTTTATGCCAGGTCGCTACCGTCGCATCGGCAACCGATTCAGGAAGGTCAGGAACCAGAATATCTACGCTACTCATTTAGCTTTCCCTTAAATTTTTAATCAATATTCAGCGCATCATTAACCAGAGCCTGCTGCTGCTTCTGGTGTACGGACATATAACCCACTGCCGGAGAAGCAGAGGCCGGACGTCCGGCGTAACGTAAAGAGGCTCCGAACGGAATCACTTCACGGAAATTGTGTTGGCTGCAGTACCAGGCGCCCTGGTTCAGCGGCTCTTCCTGACACCAGACGAAGTCATGGACGTGCGCATACTGCTCCAGCACCGCCTGCACCGCCTGGTGCGGGAACGGATACAGCTGCTCGATACGTACAATGGCGACGTCTTTCTGGTCGTTTTTGCGACGCTGTTCCAGCAGGTCGTAGTACACCTTGCCGGAGCACAGCACCACGCGTTTCACCGCCTTCGGATCCAGCTCGTCGATCTCGCCGATCGCCGGCTGGAAGCTGCCGTTCGCCAGTTCGTCCAGCGAAGAGACCGCCAGCGGGTGACGCAGCAGAGACTTCGGCGACATCACCACCAGCGGACGGCGCATACCGCGCAGCGCCTGACGACGCAGCATGTGGTAAACCTGAGCCGGCGTGGACGGGATGCAGACCTGCATATTCTGTTCTGCGCACAGCTGCAGATAACGCTCCAGACGCGCGGAGGAGTGCTCTGGGCCCTGGCCTTCATAGCCGTGCGGCAGCAGCATCACCAGGCCGCACATACGGCCCCATTTCTGCTCGCCGGAGCTGATGAACTGGTCAATCACCACCTGAGCGCCGTTGGCGAAGTCGCCGAACTGCGCTTCCCAGATGGTCAGGGTGCGCGGTTCCGCCGTGGCGTAGCCGTATTCGAACGCCAGCACCGCCTCTTCAGACAGTACGGAGTCCCAGACCTTGAACTCGCCCTGCCCGGCGTGCACGTTAGCCAGCGGCACGTAGGAAGTACCGTCTTTCTGGTTGTGCACCACCGCGTGGCGGTGGAAGAAGGTGCCGCGGCCGGCATCTTCGCCGGACAGACGGATTGGAATACCTTCGTCAACCATCGTCGCGTAGGCCAGCGTTTCCGCCGCGCCCCAGTCAAACGGCTTGTTGCCCGCCGCCATCTCGGCGCGGTCGGCGTAGATTTTCGCCACGCGTGACTGCATCTCAACCGACTCCGGCGCGCTGCTGATGCGCTTGGCCAGATCCTGCAGACGCTTGGTTTCCACCTTGTTTGGGTACTCTTCATCCCACTCGTGGTTCAGGTACGGCGACCAGGTGAAGGAGTGCAGGTTCATCGGACGCCACTCTTCCACCACGCACTCGCCGCGGTCCAGCGCATCGCGATACAGATTGACCATTTCCGTGGCATCTTCCAGCGTCGCGACTTTCTCTTCGGTCAGCACATCGGCGTAGATTTTACGCGGCGTCGGGTGCTTCTTGATCTTCTGATACATCAGCGGCTGGGTTGCGCTTGGCTCATCGGCTTCGTTGTGCCCATGACGACGATAGCAAACCAGATCGATCATGACGTCGCGTTTAAAGGTGTTACGGAAATCCAACGCCAGACGGGTAACAAACGCCACCGCTTCCGGATCGTCAGCATTAACGTGGAAAATCGGCGACTGCACCATCTTGGCGATATCGGTACAGTATTGGGTGGAACGCGCATCCAGCGGATTGGAGGTGGTGAAACCAATCTGGTTGTTGATGACGATGCGCACCGTGCCGCCCACTTCGTAGCCGCGCGCCTGAGACATGTTCAGGGTTTCCTGCACCACGCCCTGGCCGGTAATGGCGGCGTCGCCGTGGATGGTGATCGGCAGCACCATGTTGCTGCGCGCTTCATCCAGACGGTCGCGACGGGCGCGTACGGAGCCCATAACCACCGGGCTGACGATCTCCAGGTGCGACGGGTTAAACGCCAGCGCCAGGTGAACCATGCCGCCTTCGGTTTCCACGTCGGACGAGAAGCCCTGGTGGTATTTCACGTCGCCGGTGCCGAGGTGTTCTTTATGTTTGCCGGCAAACTCGTCGAACAGGTCGGCAGGCTTTTTACCCAGCACGTTGATCAGCACGTTCAGGCGGCCGCGGTGGGCCATGCCCAGCACGACTTCGCGCGTGCCGTTCTTGCCTGCGTGACGCACCATCTCTTTGAGCATCGGCACCAGCGCGTCCCCGCCTTCAAGGGAGAAGCGCTTCGCCCCCGGGAACTTGGCGCCCAGGTAACGCTCCAGGCCTTCTGCCGCGGTCAGCTCGTTCAGGAAGCGACGTTTCTCATCGCTGCTGAAGCTGGCATGGCCAACCACCGATTCGATACGCTGCTGAATCCAGCGTTTTTCTTCGGTATTGGTGATATGCATGTATTCTGCGCCGATAGAGCCGCAGTAGGTCTGCTTCAGCGCTTCATACAGGTCCGCCAGCTTCATGGTGTCTTTGCCAATGGCGAAAGAACCCACGTTGAAGGTTTCCTGGAAGTCGGCTTCGGTCAGGTTGTGATAAGCAGGATCGAGGTCAGGTACTGCGTCCTGCTTCCACAGGCCAAGCGGGTCAAGGTTGGCATGCTGATGCCCGCGGAAGCGGAAGGCGTTGATCAGCTGCAGGACCTTCACCTGTTTGGCATCGGTGTCCGGATCGTTGATGCTGCCGTTGTAACGCGCAGAATCCTTCGCCAGACGGCGGAAGTATTCACGAGTTTGGGAGTGAAGTTGATCGGGTTTAACACCCGCGGTGGGGAGCTGTTGGAAAATGGAACGCCAGCTATCTTCGACAGAGCCCGGATCGGTTAGGTAGTCTTCATAGAGCTGCTCTATGTAAGACTGGTTCGCGCCCGCCAGATAGGAGGAATCCAGCCAGGCCTTCATTGCGCCGTTCTGCATTATGATCCCTTAAGCTTTAAAGCTTCAGTTTTCGCCGTGGTTAACATAATTACCGTGATTAAAACGGTTTGCCGTAAAACGGTTCACTCGACGTATCTCCCTTCGCCATACCGCAGCGAGGGGGTATTTACGTTCTGTTTGGACCTTGCGGTCCCTTACAAGGAACCTCTAAAAACCGGCGGGAGGAACCTGACTGCATGCTGCCGCAGTCACGGGTCAGTTTTTAGAGGCTTCCTGCCAATATGCGCCGGGCCAACGGCTCCGGCGCGATATCACAAGCTGTTACGCGCTGCGTTGCAGCAGCATCGACTTGATATGCCCGATAGCGCGGGTCGGGTTCAAGCCTTTAGGGCATACACTGACACAATTCATGATGCTATGGCAGCGGAAAACACTGAAAGCGTCGTCCAGATCGTCTAAACGTTCTGCCGTTTCGGTGTCGCGGCTGTCGATCAGGAAACGATATGCCGCCAGCAGGCCGGCCGGGCCGATGAATTTGTCCGGGTTCCACCAGAACGACGGGCAAGAGGTCGAGCAGCAGGCGCACAGAATGCACTCGTACAGACCGTCCAGCTTGGCGCGTTCGTCCGGCGACTGCAGGTGCTCGCGCGCCGGCGGATTTTTACCGTCGTTAAGCAGATAAGGCCGGATCTTTTCATACTGGGTATAGAACTGCCCCATGTCCACCACCAGATCGCGCACCACCGGCAGGCCCGGCAGCGGACGAATGACGATTTTGCCGTTGCCTTTGCGCAGCGACGAAATCGGGGTGATGCAGGCCAGGCCGTTTTTACCGTTCATGTTCAGACCGTCGGAACCGCACACGCCTTCACGGCATGAGCGACGGAACGACAGCGTCGGATCCTTCTCTTTCAGTTGGATCAACGCGTCCAGCAACATCATATCGCGACCTTCTTCCGCTTCAAGCGTGTAGTCCTGCATGTGCGGAGCGTCGTCGACATCCGGGTTATAGCGATATATTGAGAATTCGAGTTTCATCCATCGATCTCCGCGAATTAGTAAGAACGCACTTTCGGCGGGAATGCCGGGCGCAGTTTCGGTTGCATGTTCACTTCACGACGCGCCATGCTTTCCGATTGCGGCAGATACAGCGAGTGGCACAGCCAGTTGGCGTCATCACGTTCCGGGTAGTCGAAGCGGCTGTGTGCGCCACGGCTCTCGGTACGGAAGTTGGCCGACACGGCGGTGGAATACGCGGTCTCCATCAGGTTGTCCAGTTCCAGGCATTCGATGCGCTGGGTGTTGAACTCGCGGGAGGTATCGTCCAGGCGTGCGTTCTTCAAACGTTCACGAATAACTTTCAGCTCTTCCAGGCCCTTCGCCATCGCATCACCTTCGCGGAACACCGAGAAGTTGTGTTGCATACAGGCTTGCAGCGCCTTGCGAATTTCTACCGGATCTTCGCCGGAGCGGGTGTTGTTCCAGCGGTTCAGGCGATCCAGCGACGCTTCCACGTCGGATTCGCTGGCGTCGCGGCTTGCGCCCTGCTCTGCCAGAGACTCCTGCAGATGCAGGCCGGCGGAACGGCCGAACACCACCAGGTCAAGCAGCGAGTTGCCGCCCAGGCGGTTGGCGCCGTGCACCGATACGCAGGCGATTTCTCCGACGGCGAACAGGCCCGGAATCACGACGTCTTCGCCTTTCTCGTTGACGGTCAGCGCCTGACCGCTCACTTTGGTCGGAATGCCGCCCATCATATAGTGACAGGTCGGGATAACCGGGATCGGCTCTTTCACCGGATCGACGTGCGCAAAGGTGCGCGACAATTCCAGAATGCCCGGCAGGCGGGATTCCAGCACGTCTTTGCCCAGGTGGTCCAGCTTCAGCTTGGCGTGCGGGCCCCATGGACCGTCGCAGCCGCGGCCTTCGCGGATTTCAATCATGATCGAGCGCGCAACCACGTCGCGGCCCGCCAGATCTTTGGCGTTCGGCGCATAACGCTCCATAAAGCGCTCGCCGTGTTTATTCAGCAGGTAACCGCCTTCGCCGCGGCAGCCTTCGGTCACCAGAACCCCGGCGCCGGCGATGCCGGTCGGGTGGAACTGCCACATTTCCATATCCTGCACCGGTACGCCGGCGCGAATCGCCATGCCGACGCCGTCACCGGTATTAATGTGGGCGTTGGTGGTGGACTGGTAAATACGGCCTGCGCCGCCGGTGGCCAGAATGGTCGCCTTGGCTTTGAAGTACACCACTTCGCCGGTTTCGATGCAGATGGCGGTGGTGCCGACCACGGCGCCGTCCTGGTTCTTCACCAGATCCAGCGCGTACCACTCGGAGAAGATGGTGGTGTGGTTTCTCAGGTTCTGCTGGTACAGCGTGTGCAGCAGGGCATGGCCGGTACGGTCAGCCGCCGCCGCGGTGCGCGCCGCCTGCTCGCCGCCGAACTCTTTCGACTGGCCGCCGAACGGACGCTGATAAATGCGGCCGTCGTCCAGACGTGAGAACGGCAGGCCCATGTGCTCCAGCTCCAGAATCGCTTCCGGGCCGGTTTTACACATATACTCGATAGCGTCCTGGTCGCCGATATAGTCGGAACCCTTGACGGTATCGTACATATGCCATTCCCAGTTATCTTCGTGGCTGTTGCCCAGCGCGACGGTGATGCCGCCCTGTGCGGACACGGTATGGGAACGGGTCGGGAATACTTTGGACAGCAGGGCGCAGGTTGAGCCCGACTGGGAAATTTGCAGCGCCGCGCGCATACCTGCGCCGCCCGCACCGATAACAACTGCATCAAACTCTCTGACTGGCAGTTTCATTTTTTACGCACCCCACACTACGATTGTTCCGTACAGTAAATAGACCAGCAACAGGACGACCACCGCCAGTTGCAGCACCAGGCGTAACGCCAACGGCTTGATATAATCCGTCAGCACCTGCCACAGACCGATCCAGGCGTGCGCCAGAATCGACAGCAAGGTCAACACGGTGAAGACTTTCGTAATTGAGGTGGCGAAGAAGCCGCGCCAGATTTCATAGGTGATGTCCGGAGCCGTGACGACAAAGCCCAGGATATAGAGGACATACAGGGTGATGACGATAGCGGAAGCACGCAGTAACAACCAGTCGTGTACGCCGCTGCGCCCTAATGCGGAAGCATTGTTTACCATACGAGGACTCCAGCCAGAATTGACAGCACAACGGTCAGAACGAACGCCACCTGGGCAGAACGCTGACCAGCCGCTAAACTCTCTTCGATATAGCCAAAATCCATTAACAAGTGACGAATGCCACCGCAAATGTGATAGGCCAGCGCAGTGAGGATCCCCCAGAATATGAACTTGACGAAGAAGCTATTCATGATGGCGGCAGCCTGCAGGAATCCCTCTTGGGAAGAGAGAGACGTGCCCAGCAGCCAGAGGAGAATACCCACGGCAACGAAGGTAATTACGCCAGAGACTCGGTGTAAGATGGACGCTATCGCAGTTACAGGGAACCGGATCGTTTGCAGATCCAGGTTGACAGGTCTTTGTTTTTTCACGGTTTTGCCCACACAGCTCTTATTATTTTCCTTCCTCCGGGCCTGGGTGGGGATCAGACAGCGTTAAGAGCCAAAAACCCTTACACGTCACGCGCTCAAACATCGACATCCTCTGTGCTTAAACGGCGCATTGTTATAACGCTGGGTGCTCCTACTTCAGGGTAATCCGGAGACCTGGCGGCAGTATAGGAGGATCACATTCTGATTACAATTCCCATACAATCCCTTTGGGGACATTTCCCCCGAACAGTGATTTAGATCACGATTTTCACATTTAGTACAAAATTAATTATCTGATTTGACAAGAGATCAACATTTCCATTACATATAGGGGCACAAAAGGCCCTATGATGCGCTATAGGTCGCCGGATACACTTCCCCCCACGTAGAAGTTATGCAACAGTGTATTCGGTTAAAAAACCCCGAACACGTCGTAGGTAATGATCAACAGAAAATAACGAATTCAATAAATCGTTAACAACCGGCCACCCGTCTCGTTCGCCTGGTCAGCCCAGCAACTTCTGTTTGCCGCCTATTATGCCGCAAAACGGAGGCGCCGGGGTCATCGCTCTGTACCCTAACCGCATTATTGCGCAGTTGCTCACAGAGTTTATGTCCGCATACCCTTTTTGCGGGCAACATGCGGAGAATTAAGGTATTTCGGTTGTTAGTGATTATTAAAATAAGGCGCTAAGGAGACAGTAAATGACTGATAAGAAAGCGACGCTAACCGTACCAAACGGTGACGCTCCCATTGAGCTCGGCGTACTAAGCCCAACCCTGGGCCCTGATGTCCTTGATGTTCGCACCCTCGGTTCCAAAGGTTATTTCACATTCGATCCCGGCTTCACCTCCACGGCTTCCTGCGAATCTAAAATCACGTTTATCGATGGCGACAAAGGCGTGCTGCTGCACCGCGGCTTCCCTATCGAGCAACTGGCGAAAGAGTCCTCTTATCTGGAAGTGTGCTACATCCTGCTGTACGGCGAAACGCCGACGCCGGAAGAGTTTGAAACCTTCAAAACCACCGTTACCCGCCACACCATGATCCACGACCAGATCACCCATCTGTTCCGTGGCTTCCGTCGCGACTCGCACCCGATGGCGGTGCTGTGCGGCGTGACCGGCGCGCTGGCGGCCTTCTACCACGATGCGCTGGACGTCAACAACGAGCGTCACCGTGAAATCACCGCCTACCGTCTGCTGTCCAAAATGCCGACCGTGGCGGCGATGTGTTACAAATACTCGCTGGGCCAGCCGTTCGTTTACCCGCGCAACGACCTGTCCTACGCCGGCAACTTCCTGCATATGATGTTCGCTACGCCGTGTGAAGAGTACGTGGTGAACCCGGTGCTGGAACGCGCGATGGACCGTATCCTGATCCTGCATGCCGACCACGAGCAGAACGCCTCTACCTCTACCGTACGTACCGCTGGCTCTTCCGGCGCCAACCCGTTTGCCTGCATCGCGGCCGGTATCGCCTCCCTGTGGGGGCCTGCGCACGGCGGCGCCAACGAAGCGGCGCTGAAAATGCTGGAAGAGATCAACACCGTTGAGCACATTCCGGAATTCATCAAGCGCGCCAAGGACAAAAACGACTCCTTCCGCCTGATGGGCTTCGGCCACCGCGTGTACAAGAACTACGACCCGCGCGCCACCGTGATGCGTGAAACCTGTCACGAAGTGCTGAAAGAGCTGAACAAGAAAGACGATAACCTGCTGCAGGTAGCGATGGAGCTGGAACACATCGCGCTGAACGACCCGTACTTCATCGAGAAGAAACTGTACCCGAACGTCGACTTCTACTCAGGCATCATCCTGAAGGCGATGGGCATTCCGTCTTCCATGTTCACCGTTATCTTCGCCATCGCGCGGACTATCGGCTGGATCGCTCACTGGAACGAAATGCACGACGAGGGCATCAAAATCGCCCGTCCGCGTCAGCTGTACACCGGCTACACCGAGCGTGATTTCAAATCCCAGCTCAAATAATGCCGCTTTACCCTACATAAAGCAGCACGGCGCCGCCCTTTCGGGCGGCGCTTTTTTTTGTGCTGCGCTAACGCTGACAGACCGGACAGAAGTAGAACGGCCGCGACGACAGCGTGGTTTTTTCAATCATCGCGCCGCAGCGCGGGCACGGCTCGCCGCTGCGGTGAAACACCTTGAAGCTGAACAGCGCGCCGTGGTGACGGTCGTCGTCCGCCTGTCCGCGCGTATGGTAGGAGAGACGCGGCACCGCCAGCAGCGCCTGCGCCAGCCGCTGCAGCGCCTCCGGGGTTAACTCCTGCGGCCGGTGCTGCGGCGCCAGCTGCGCCTGCCAGAGAATTTCCGCCCGCAGATAGTTGCCCAGCCCGGCCAGAAAAGCCTGGTCCAGCAGCATGCCCCCCAGCTGACGCCGGCGGAACGGCGGCGACAGCAGCCGTTCGGCGACCTGCTGCGGCATCAGACGCTCGTCCAGCACGTCAGGCCCGATACGCTGCAAAAAGGGATGCTGCTCAATTTCGCCGCGCGGCCCCAGGGTGATGTCCGAGGCGCTGTACAGCAAAATTGCCTGCTGCGCCGTCTCCAGACGCACGCGTAGTTCACGTTTGGTGGCCGGGCTTTCCCCCGCCGCCGCCACTTTCCACACGCCGTACAGCTGGTTATGGCTGTACATCGTCAGCCCGTTGGAAAAGTGGGTCAGCAACGCTTTGCCGCGCGGTTCGATGGCAATCACCCGCTCGCCGATCAGTTCGCGCTGGTAGTGTTGCAGCCGGGGAAAGGCAAACCAGACATCGCACAGCGGCTGGTTGAGGATCGCCGCCGCCAATTGGTCCGCCGCCCGGCGTATTTCCGGTCCTTCAGGCATATACTGCTCCTTGGTTTAGCATACCGGCGCCGCTGAGGACGCCTTAACGCGGCTTAGTGCGTGGCGCCGCCCACCACCTTCAGATCGTGTTCCACCTGCAGGGCAACCGAGATCGCCAGCTCCAGCGCGAACAGCACGGTGCCGGCCGCCATGCTCGGCTGGCCCGGATGCGCCGCCGCCTGCTCCGGCAGATAGGGAATATGAATAAATCCTCCCTTGATCGCCGGCTGGTCGCGCAGCCGGTGCAGCAGGCCGTACATCACGTGGTTGCACACATAGGTGCCGGCGGTTTGCGATACCGAGGCCGGAATACCGGCCTCGCGCATACTGTCAACCACCGCCTTGATCGGCAGCGTACTGAAATACGCCGCCGGACCGTCGGCCACGATCGGCTCATCAATCGGCTGCTGCCCCTGATTATCCGGAATGCGTGCATCATCAATATTGATCGCCACCCGCTCCAGCGAAATATCGCTGCGGCCGCCGGCCTGACCGACCGCCAGCACCATCTGCGGCGCCAGTTCATCAATCGCCGCGTTCAGCGCCGTCAGCGAGGCGCCGAATACGCAGGGCAGCTGGCGCGCCACGATGCGCACGCCGCTCAGTTCCATGTCGTTAAGCTGCTTCACCACTTCCCAGGAAGGATTGACGCGCTCACCGTCAAACGGCTCAAAGCCGGTAATCAATACTGTGTGTTGCATGCGTTCTCCTACAGGAACATCAGGAAATAGAGCAGAAAGACGTTTACCGTCAGCAGCAGGACGCCGGTCGGCACCTGAACCTTAATCACCGCGTTGCGGTCCGGCAGTTCCAGCAGCGCCGCCGGTACGATATTAAAGTTAGCCGCCATCGGCGTCATCAGCGTGCCGCAGTAGCCGGAAAACATGCCGATGGCCGCCATGACCGCCGGGTTGCCGCCATGCTGCAGCACCAGAATCGGAATGCCGACGCCGGCGGTGATAATCGGGAATGCCGCAAAGGCGTTGCCCATCACCATGGTCAGCAGCGCCATGCCGACCGCATACACCGCCACGGCGATAAAGCGGTTATCCACCGCCAGATACTCCTGCGTCAGGTGCGCCACCGCCGTGCCGACCCCGGCGCTGGTGAACAGCAGCCCCAGCATGGCGAGGATCTGCGGCAAAATAAACGCCCAGCCGATGGAATCCAGCAGCCGGCGCGCCTCCTGCAGCGGCTGCGCCACGCGTTCGTGGGTCATTTTCACCGCAATTACGCCGCCGAGGATCACTCCCAGCGCCATCGAGAACAGGGTAATCAGCGTCGAGTGGTTGCCCGGGCCGAACACCGCGTTCTGCAACGCCGGAATGTTGTTGAACAGCAGCACCCCGATCACCGTCACCACCGGGATCGCCAGCGCCGGCACAAACAGCCGGTTGCCGAGCCGCTTGGCGCTCTCTTCGCGCTGCTGCTGCGTACGCTGATGGTAACTGCCCAGCCGCACGCCGCCGAGGCCGGCAACCAGCGCCATCAGCACCACCAGCGCGCCGATGACCATATGCAGCAGGCGTCTGGCTTCCTCGCCGGCGCCGAACAGGTCATAGGTCCAGTCGCCGACCATAAACACCAGGCCATACAGCCCCCAGAATAAACCGGTGGTAAAACGACGCGGGTTGGTGCGGTCGCGCAGCGACATCACGGCAACAATCAGCAGGATAACCCCGGCCAGCCAGTAGAGATATTGCAGCTGAAAGTTCATTGCGCGTCTCCTTTGGCCTGCAACGCCGCCTGATTAAGCTGCGCCAGCTCGGCGCTGAGCCGCTTGTCCATGCGGTACAGGCGGAAGGCGTGGATCAGGAAGGCGAAAATCGCCGTCGGAATGCCCCACAGCGCGATATGCAGCGGTTCGGTCTGAATACCGCCGGACTCCAGCATAAAGTTGTGCATAAAAATAATCGCGCCGAAGGCGACGAAGATATCTTCGCCGAAGAACAGCCCGACATTATCGGTCGCCGCCGACATGGCGCGCAGGCGGTAGCGCACGCGCTCCGGCAGTTCGCCATAGCGGTTCTCCGTCGCCCCTTCGGCCATCGGCGCCAACAGCGGACGCACCATCTGCGGATGGCCGCCCAGGCTGGTCAGCCCCATCGCCGCGGTGATTTCCCGCACAAACAGGTAGACGATCAGCAGACGCCCGGCGGTGGCGCTTTTGATCCTGGCGATCCAGGCCTGCGCCCGCTCCTTCAGGCCATGGCGCTCCAGCGTACCGATCACCGCCAGCGGCAGCAGCAGGATCAGCGACAGGTTGCGGGTGTTCAGAAACCCTTCGCCCATCCTCTCCAGGATTTCCGTCAGCGGCATCATCGCCGCCAGTCCGGTGGCCAGACCGGCGACGATCACCACCAGCACCGGATTAAAACGCAGAAGAAAACCGACCACGATCACGGCAATGCCGATCAGCGGCCAGTAATTGACAACCTGTTCCATTGTGTATTCCCCTTGATGCCCCGCCCGCAGCCGCAAGCTGCGGGTCGAAGGCCTGTGCCTGTTATGTTGTATTGGTTTTTTTATTGTTATTCTGCGCTGACGCTGATGCCCTGTTCGGCAAAGCTGGCGCGCAGTTTGCGGGCATACGCCAGCGCATGCTCGCCGTCGCCGTGCAGGCAGACGGTTTCCGCCTGCACTGCGGCCCATTTGCCGTCAATGCTGCGCACCCGATGATGGCGCACCATTTCCAGCGTTTGTTGCAGCGCCTGCTGGTCATCTTCGATCAGCGCTCCGCTTTGCCCGCGCGGCACCAGCGTGCCGTCGGCCAGATAGCCGCGGTCGGCAAACGCTTCCTGCCGGGTCGCCAGCCCCAACCGCTCTCCGGCGCGGATCAGCTCGCTGCCCGCCAGCCCCACCAGCCGCAGCGCCGGATCGACGTCCTTGACCGCCCGGGCGATGGCGTCCGCCAGCGCCGGCTCCACCGCCGCCTGGTTGTACAGCATGCCGTGCGGCTTCACGTGCGTCATCGCGCCGCCCTCCGCCCTGGCGATGGCCGCCAGCGCCCCCAGTTGATACACCACCTGCGCGTAGACGGTTTCCGCCGGCAGCTGCATGCGCGTACGGCCAAAGTTTTCCCGGTCGGGGAAGCTGGGGTGCGCGCCAATCGCCACGCCATACTGCAGCGCCCAGCGCACCGACTGGCGCATGGTCTGCGCGTCGCCGGCGTGAAAACCACAGGCGATATTGGCCGAACTGACCAGCTGCAGCAGCGCCTGGTCGTTAACGCACCCTTCCCCCAGATCGGCATTTAAATCAACGATCATGTAGCCCCCAGGCAATTTGTTGGATAAACAGATCCTGCTCCTTTTTGGCGCGCTGCGCGTCTTCCAGAGAACAGGGAATAAAGTGCACCGGCTCTCCCAGACGCAGCTGCGCCAGATGGTAGAGATCGGCTTCGATCACGCAGGCAATGCGCGGGTAGCCGCCGGTCGTCTGCGCATCCGCCATCAGGACGATCGGCTGGCCGTTATGCGGCACCTGCACCACGCCCGGCTGCAGGCCGTGCGACAGCATTTCCCGCGCGGTGGTGCGCGTTAACTCCGCGCTGCCCTGCAGCCGGTAGCCCATGCGGTTGCTCTGCGGACTCAGTTGCCACGGCGTGCGCCAGAAGGTCTCCCGCGCGGCGGTGCTGAACTCCTGGTACTCCGGCCCCGGCAGCGCGCGGATACGGTTGTTAAACAGCAGCTGTTTGACGCCGAACGGCTTGCCCGGCGGGTTGACGCTCTCTCCCAGCGGCAGCTGGTCGCCGTCCTGCAGCTTCCGTCCCTCCAGCCCGCCAAAGCCGGTTCGCAGATCGGTGCTGCGCGAACCCAACACCTCCGGCACCGCAATGCCGCCGGCAATCGCCAGATAGCTGCGCATGCCGTGTTTCGGCTTCTGCAGCACCAGCTGCTGGCCCGCTTTCACCGGATAACGCCAGCCGGTCCACAGCGGTTTACCGTCCAGCAGCGCGTCGCAGCCGGCGCCGGTCAGCGCAATCCAGCTCGGCCGGGTAAATTCAGCGCTGAACTGCCCGAGCGTAATCTCCAGCCCGGCGCTGTCCGCGCGGTTGCCCACCAGCAGGTTGGCGATTTTCAGCGCCGGCGCATCCAATGCGCCGCCCTGACTGATGCCGAGGCTGCGGAAGCCGTTTCGCCCCAGATCCTGCACCGTGGTATAGATGCCGGCACGCAGAATTTTCAACATACGCCCTCCTGCTGCGGTACAAAACGCACGTTGTCGCCCGGACGCAGCAGCGTCGGCGGGGTATCCTGCGGGTTAAACAGCGCCAGCGGCGTACGGCCGATCAGCTGCCAGCCGCCCGGCGCGGCCTGTGGGTAGATGCCCGTCTGGCTGCCGCCGATGCCGACCGAGCCGGCGGGCACACTCAGGCGTGGTTCCGCGCGACGCGGCATCGTCAGCCGTTCCGGCATGCCGCCGAGATAAGGGAAGCCCGGCTGAAAGCCGAGGAAGTACACTACATAAGCAGCCGCGGCGTGGCACTCCACCACCTGCTGCGGCGTCATGCCGGTATGGCGCGCCACCTCATCCAGATCCGGCCCCATCTCGCCGCCGTAAATCACCGGAATCGCCACCTCGCGCGCCGGCGGCACCAGCGTTTCACTGCTCTCCCAGCCCTCGCGCAGCTGCTCCAGCAGCGCGGCGATATCCGCCTGCGGCGTCTGCAGCAACAGCGTCAGGTTATTCATCCCCGGCACCACTTCCTGTACATGTGGATGGTGGTTAAATTTTTCCGCCAACGCCCAGATCCGCTGCTGGCTGGGCAGCGTCACCGGCGGTGCCAATTCAAGCACGATCGCCCTTTCACCCAATAGGTAATATTGTGCTCGTTGCACCATTACTCTCCTTATTATTGTTTGCAAAACGTATCAGTTATGCGCGAGCGCAGGCCGGCTGTCAATACAACAACCCCTGTAAAAATAAGGATATATAACCATCATACCGTAAGCTGCGGATGCATTTTCGGCGCTCGGTCCCCCGCATCACTGACCTGAGTCAGCGCATCGGAGTCCCTGCACCTGCCGCCTTCCCGCAGCTCAAATTATTTAAGGTATAGAAAACGAAAGGGTTCAGCATGCTGAACCCTCGGGGGAAAATCAGGCGGGATTCGGGATATCGATAAAGGTCACATCCAGGCCATGGTGCTCGGCCAGCCATTCGCCCAGCGCCTTGACGCCGCCGCGTTCGGTGGCGTGATGACCGGCGGCGAAAAAGTGAATGCCCATTTCACGCGCGCTGTGGATGGTCTGTTCGGACACCTCACCGCTGATAAAGGCATCCACGCCGAAACGCGCCGCACTGTCGATAAAGCCCTGGCCGCCGCCGGTGCACCAGGCAACCCGACGGATCTGCGCCGGCGCATTATCGCCGCAGTGCAGTACCGCACGGCCCAGACGCGTTTCAAGACGCTGCTGCAGCTCTGCGCCGCTGAGCGGCTGTTCAAACTCGCCGTGCGGCACCAGCGGCTCAACCTCGCCCAGCACGCGGATATCCAGCAGCTGCGCCAGCTGGGCGTTATTGCCCAGCAGCGGATGCGCATCCAGCGGCAGGTGGTAGCCGTACAGGTTGATATCGTTCCCCAACAGCGTTTTCAGGCGGTTGCGCTTCATACCGCGCACCACCGGCGCCTCGTTTTTCCAGAAATAGCCGTGGTGCACCACAATGGCGTCGGCCTGGTGCTCCACCGCCGCGTCCAGCAGCGCCTGGCAGGCGGTTACGCCGGTGACGATGCGCTGTACGTTTTCCCGTCCTTCGACCTGCAGGCCATTTGGCGCGTAGTCCTGAAACGCGGCGCTGTTAAGTACATTGTTAATCAAGCTTTCCAGATCGAGGTTATTCATACTCATCTCTCTTCAACATAGTGCGTGGCTCCCGGCGCCCGCTTTCCCGGGCGACGGGGAGCGAAGTTAAAACTGCTGACGTTCGCCCTGCGCCATAAAAATAAATTTAACACCCAAATCGTTGCCCTGCTCCAGCTGCTGTTGAATCACGGCGCGCCGATCGTCTCCCTGCCTCAGGCTCGGTTTGATATGGCTGATGACGATCGGCAGCCCGGTGAGCGAACCGTCGCCGCCGCTGTATTTTTGCAGATTCTTCAGCTCCTTCAGCAGCCAGGCCGGAGTAAGGTGGCCATAGAGTTTGCTGTCTGACACCTCATTGGGGTAAGAGGTTTCAATAATCATGCCCTTTAGTTTTTTATCGGCAATCAGCGGCCCCAACGCCCGCCAGACGCTGTCCAGCTGGCGCGACTTCTCCAGCGCGTCCGGCCCGGTGTCGCCAAAATAGGCGAAAGCGTCCGTACGGTCGGACAGCAACACCATCGAAGAGTGGTAACCCGCATGGCTGAGCGGATACATCACCCCGCTCAGCCCGGTGGTGCCGAAGGTAAAGCGCTGCTGCTCGCGCACCGGCTGCAGCCGGTAGGTGCCAAGGCGCTGACCGTTGCCGGAATCGCTGAAGTTTGGCCAGCTCTTCCAGTTAAAATAGTGGTTGCGCAGCGTCAATACCGTGTCGTTCGAGGCATATACCGTCTTTTTCGCGTCTTCCGGCGAGGCGATAATCAGGCCGGCCAGATGGTCGAGATGCGCATGGCTGATAAAATAGGCGCCGATCAGCCGGCGGAAAATATGGCCCTGCGGCGTATACGGCGCCGCCGCTTCCGGCGTTACCTGCGGGAAGCTGCCCTGCTCCAGCCCTTTGCCGATACCGGGCAGCAGCGAGCCGGCGTCCAGCGCCACATACTGCGTCTGACCGTCGCTGCGGATAAGATAAGAGGTCAGATTGCCGTCGCTGACCCCGCCGTCGACGCCGAGCGCCACCACGTCAAACCCGGCCAGCGCCAGCGCCGAATAGCCGCTCAGACAGACGGCCAGTATTGTCTTCAACATAAGTTTGCTCCTTGCGGTGACCGTTACTCTCCCCCGCGTTTCGCCGCCTCAAACGCCGCCAGCGTCGTCAGCCGCGCCTGGCGGTGGTCGACGATCGGCGGCGGATACGCCAGCGCCACGCCCTGTTGTTCCGCCCAGCGATGGGGATGATGAAGCTCATTGTCCGGTACATCCGCCAGTTCGGGCAACCATTTACGGATAAAAGCGCCTTGCGGATCAAAACGTTCGCCCTGCGTTGTCGGGTTGAAGATGCGGAAGTAAGGCGCCGCATCGGTGCCGGTCGACGCCGCCCACTGCCAGCCGCCGTTGTTGGCGGCAAAGTCGCCATCCAGCAGCTGGCGCATAAAGTAGCGCTCGCCGGCGCGCCAGTCGATCAGGAGATCCTTCACCAGAAAACTGGCGACGATCATCCGCAGGCGGTTATGCATCCATCCAGTGTGGTTCAGCTGCCGCATGGCCGCATCAACAATCGGGTAGCCGGTTCGCCCCTGCTGCCAGGCCTGCAGCGCCTCGGCGTCCGGGTTCCAGCGGACGGCGTCCGTCCAACCGATAAACGGGCGGTGACGGCACAACGCCGGATGAGCCACCAGCAGATGGCGGTAAAACTCACGCCAGATTAACTCATTCAGCCAGGTAAATGCGCCGCTCTCCGGCTGCGTCAGCAAGTCAGGGCAGGTGAGCCGCAGCCGGTTGAAGCACTGACGCGGTGATAACACCCCCAGGGCCAGATACGGCGACAGGCCGCTGGTGGCGTCCAGCGCCGGAAAATCGCGCCGCTGCCGGTAATCCTCGACCTGCTCGCGGCAGAAGGCGCGCAGCCGGCGCAGGGCGTGCTCCTCACCCGGCGGAAATGCCGCATCCCATTCGGCATCGGGGTACGCAAACGGCTCCGGCGCCGCCGGCTCGGCAATCGCGCCGCCCGCCCGCACCGACGGCGCCGGCAGGGAGCGCACATCCGCACTGAGCAGACGCTGTAAAAACGCCTTACGAAACGGCGTAAAGACCTGATACATCTCGCCGCTGCCGGTCTGCACGCTGCCGGGCGGCAGCAGCAACGCGTCATCAAACGCGTGGCAGGTCAGCGTCTCCGCCAGTGCGCTTTCAACCTGCCGGTCACGCCGCCGCTCATTCAGTTCATACTGCCGGTTGTAAAACAGCGCGTCGACGCCGGTGGCGCGGCAATAATCGACCAGCCAGCGCGCCGCGGCGGCAAAGTCATCACACTGCTGCACCCGCAGCGGAATACCGCGCTGCGCCAGCTGCGACCGCAGCTGCAGCAGGTTGGCGTAGATAAACGCCGCCTGACGCGGCGCCATCTCATGCCGTCGCCACTGCTGCGGCGTGGCGATAAACAGCGCCACCACCTGCGCCTGCGGATCGCGGCAGGCGGCGTGCAGCGCCTTATTGTCCGTAATGCGCAGATCGTTGCGCAGCCAGACCAGATGGGTGGTCATAACCTTCCTTCCATCAATCCCCGCCGCGCTGACGGAGAACACCAAAAATCACGCGCGACGCCGGGCGGCGCGACAACCGGGAGATTGACCGCCGCAGCGTTGAACAATACTAAAAGTATAGAAGAATTCGACGGTTAAGACGACGCCGCCCGCCGGCGACGGGCATAAAAAAACCCCCGCCGAAGCGAGGGTTGCAGGGGATAGGCGCGGCTTAGTAAAAATCGCCGGAGGCCAGTTCCGCCTGTTGCAGCCAGACCGGCTTATCGCTGGTTTTTGACCAGACGCGGTGCAGATAGCTGTAAAAACGCGCGCGATCGGAGCGGAACAGCATCACCGGCAGGGCCAGAACGCCGGCCAGGATCACTGCGCCGCGGCGCAGGAGAATCCGATGCAATGGATAAGCTTGATAGGTAGACATGCGAACCTCCTTAAAAGCACGCCGGCTGCATGGCTGTCAGGCGCAGCGACGGCGTAAAAACAGATAAACGGATGAATTTGGTAACTGCGCAAAATTTTAGCGCAACTGATGAAATTTTACTACTCATCCGACCACTAAAATCAGTAAAAAAAGCGCATTTTGCTCTTTATACTGAAAGTTTGTTACAGGATGGTTAATTATTAACTAAACATTGGTTACCTTATGGTTATCCTGCTCAAAAGTTACTCACGGTGACCTTTCCACCGCGCCGCTGCCGGCAAAAATGTCGATGATTCAGGCGTTTTTATACTTTTTTTACAGCCTGCGACGCGATTTTTTCATCTTCTTTCCACCCGCCTTCCTACACTCCCGCTATCAAAAACCGTCACCTGTGGAGGTGCCCCGTGAGTATCAGCGTTATCGCTGGCGCGCTGTTGGTCCTGCTGCTGTTGGGCTATCTGGTTTACGCCCTGTTCAACGCGGAGGATTTCTGATGGCTGCATCAGCCTTTCTGTTTATCGCCAGCTTCCTGCTGGTTCTGCTGCTTCTGTCACGCCCGCTGGGCTATTTTCTGGCGCGCCTGATTGAAGGCGAGCCCCTGCCCGTGCTGCGTCACAGCGAACGCTTTATCCGCAGCTGCAGCGGCAGCCGCGGGGAAGAGATGAACTGGCGTCAGTATGCGCTGGCGATCCTGCTCTTCAACCTGCTTGGCATCATCCTGCTGATGGCGCTGTTAATGGGCCAGGGCGCGCTGCCGCTCAACCCGCAGGGCTTCCCGGGCATGTCCTGGCATCTGGCGCTGAACACCGCCGTCAGCTTCGTCACCAATACCAACTGGCAGGCTTACAGCGGTGAAAGCACCCTCAGCTACCTCAGCCAGATGGCCGGTCTGACGGTGCAGAACTTCCTCTCCGCCGCCAGCGGCATCGCCGTCGCCTTTGCGCTGATCCGCGCGTTCAGCCGCCGCTCCAGCGCCACCATCGGCAACGCCTGGCTGGATATCTGGCGTATCACGCTGTACGTCCTGCTGCCGCTGTCACTGCTTATCGCGCTGTTTTTCGTCAGCCAGGGCGTGCTGCAGAACCTGTCGCCTTACCTGCATCTGACCACGCTGGAAGGCGGCCAACAGGTGCTGCCGATGGGGCCGGTGGCCTCTCAGGAAGCGATCAAGATGCTCGGCACCAACGGCGGCGGCTTCTTTGGCGCCAACTCGTCGCATCCGTTTGAAAACCCCACCGCGCTGAGCAATATGGTGCAGATGCTGGCGATCTTCCTGATCCCCAGCGCGCTGTGCTTCGCCTTCGGCCAGGCCGCCGGTGAAAACCGTCAGGGTCATACGCTGCTCTGGGCGATGTCGCTGATCTTCGTCGTCGCCGTGGTGGTGGTGATGTACGCCGAACAGGCGGGCAACCCGCACCTGAGCGCAGCCGGCGCCGACAGCATGATCAATATGGAAGGCAAAGAGTCGCGCTTCGGCATCCTTGCCAGCAGCCTGTTCTCCGTGGTCACCACCGCCGCCTCCTGCGGCGCGGTCAACGCCATGCATGACTCCTTCACCGCGCTGGGGGGCATGGTGCCGATGTGGCTGATGCAGATCGGCGAAGTGGTGTTCGGCGGCGTCGGCTCCGGGCTGTACGGCATGCTGCTGTTCGTCCTGCTGACGGTGTTTATCGCCGGGCTGATGATTGGCCGCACGCCGGAGTATCTGGGGAAAAAAATCGACGTCGATGAGATGAAAATGACCGCGCTGGCGATCCTGGTGACGCCGACGCTGGTGCTGCTGGGCAGCGCGCTGGCGCTGGCAACCGACGCCGGACGCAGCGGTATCCTCAACCCCGGCGCCCACGGGCTGAGCGAAGTGCTGTACGCCTTCTCCTCCGCCGCCAACAACAACGGCAGCGCCTTCGCCGGGCTGAGCGTCAACACGCCGTTCTACAACCTGCTGCTGGCCTTCGCCATGCTGGTTGGCCGCTTCGGCGTGATCCTGCCGGTGCTGGCGATCGCCGGTTCACTCTGCGCCAAAAATCGTCAGCCGGCGGGGAACGGCACCCTGCCGACCTACGGGCCGCTGTTTGTCGGCCTGCTGATCGGCACCGTACTGCTGGTTGGCGCCCTGACCTTTATTCCTGCTCTGGCGCTGGGCCCGGTGGCCGAGCATTTACAGATTTGGCTGGCCCGTTAACGGCTTCTTAGAGAGAAATAGTTATGACTCGCAAACAACGCGCGCTATTTGAACCGGCGCTGGTGCGTAACGCGCTGCTGGACGCCGTGAAAAAGCTGGATCCGCGCACCCAGTGGCGCAACCCGGTGATGTTCGTGGTGTATCTCGGCAGCCTGCTCACCACCCTGATCTGGCTCGGCATGCTGACCGCTCATGGCCGCGGCGACGCCGCCTTTACCGGCAGCGTGGCGCTGTGGCTGTGGTTCACCGTACTGTTCGCCAACTTCGCCGAAGCGCTGGCGGAAGGCCGCAGCAAGGCACAGGCGGAAAGCCTGAAGGGCAGCAAACAGACCAGCTGGGCCAAAAAACTGGCGCAGCCGCAGCGCGACGCGGCCCAGGAAAAAGTGGCGTCGCAGAGCCTGCGTAAAGGCGACGTAGTGCTGGTGGAAGCCGGCGACACCATTCCCTGCGACGGCGAAGTGCTGGAGGGCGGCGCCTCGGTGGATGAAAGCGCCATCACCGGCGAATCCGCGCCGGTGATCCGCGAATCCGGCGGCGATTTCTCCTCGGTCACCGGCGGCACCCGCGTGCTGTCCGACTGGCTGATCGTCCAGTGCAGCGTCAACCCGGGGGAAACCTTCCTCGACCGGATGATCGCCATGGTCGAAGGCGCCAAACGGCGCAAGACGCCGAACGAAGTGGCGCTGACCATCCTGCTGGTGGCGCTGACCATCGTCTTCGTGCTGGCGACCGCCACCCTGCTGCCATTCTCGCACTACAGCGTCGCCGCCGCCGGCAGCGGCGCGGTGGTCACCATCACCGTGCTGGTGGCATTGCTGGTGTGCCTGATCCCCACCACCATCGGCGGTCTGCTGTCGGCGATCGGCGTGGCAGGCATGAGCCGCATGCTCGGCGCCAATGTGATCGCCACCAGCGGCCGGGCGGTGGAAGCCGCCGGCGACGTGGACGTGCTGCTGCTGGACAAAACCGGCACCATCACCCTCGGTAACCGCCAGGCGTCTGAATTCCTGCCCGCTCCCGGCGTTGACGAGCAGCAGCTGGCGGACGCCGCGCAGCTGTCATCGCTGGCGGATGAAACGCCGGAAGGCCGCAGCATCGTGGTGCTGGCCAAACAGCGCTTCAACCTGCGCGAGCGTGATTTACAGACGCTCAACGCCACCTTTGTGCCCTTCTCGGCGCAAACCCGCATGAGCGGCGTCAACGTGCAGCAGCGCGTGATCCGCAAAGGCGCGGTGGACGCCATTCGCCGCCACGTGGAATCCAACAGTGGCCACTTCCCGCCGGAGATCGATGCGCTGGTGGAAGGCGTGGCGCACACCGGCGGCACCCCGCTGGTGGTGGCCGAAGGCGCTAAAGTGCTGGGCGTGGTGGCGCTGAAGGACATCGTTAAAGGCGGCATCAAGGAACGCTTTGCCGAGCTGCGCCGCATGGGGATTAAAACGGTGATGATCACCGGCGACAACCGGCTGACCGCCGCCGCCATCGCCGCCGAGGCCGGGGTGGACGATTTCCTGGCCGAAGCGACGCCGGAAGCCAAACTGGCGCTGATCCGCCAGTATCAGGCGGAAGGCCGGCTGGTGGCGATGACCGGCGACGGCACCAACGATGCGCCGGCGCTGGCGCAGGCCGACGTTGCGGTGGCGATGAACTCCGGCACCCAAGCGGCGAAAGAGGCCGGCAATATGGTCGATCTGGACTCCAACCCGACCAAGCTGATCGAGGTGGTGCATATCGGCAAGCAGATGCTGATGACGCGCGGTTCACTGACCACCTTCAGCATCGCCAACGACGTAGCGAAGTACTTCGCCATTATTCCGGCCGCCTTTGCCGCGACCTACCCGCAGCTGAATGCGCTGAATATCATGCATCTGCATTCGCCGTCGTCGGCCATTATGTCGGCGGTGATTTTCAATGCGCTGGTGATCGTATTCCTGATCCCGCTGGCGCTCAAAGGCGTCAGTTACAAAGCCATGAGCGCGGCGGCGCTGCTGCGCCGCAACCTGTGGCTGTACGGGCTGGGCGGCCTGCTGGTGCCGTTCGTCGGTATCAAGCTGATCGACCTGCTGCTGACGCTGCTGCACATCGCCGGTTAACCGTTAAGGAGAAACACCATGTCTTATTTACGTCCTGCGCTGGTGATGCTGATTTTGCTGACGCTGCTCACCGGCATCGCCTACCCGCTGCTGACCACCGGCCTGGCGCAGCTGCTGTTTTCCCAGCAGGCCAACGGTTCGCTGCTGTATCACAGCGACAAACTGGCCGGCTCGGCGTTGATCGGCCAGAATTTTACCCAGCCGCGCTATTTCTGGGGCCGCCCTTCCGCCACCGCCGATTCGGCCTATAATGCCGAAGCGTCAGGCGGCAGCAATCTGGCGGCGTCGAACCCGGAACTGGATAAAGCCTTCGCCGAACGGGCCGCCCTGCTGCGCCAGGCCAACCCGACCATGCACGGCCCGATCCCGGTCGACCTGCTGACCGCCTCCGGCAGCGGCCTCGACCCGCAGATCTCCGTCGCCGCGGCGCAGTATCAGCTGGCCCGCGTGGCCGCCGCCCGCCAGCTGCCGCCGGCGCAGGTGGCGCGCTTAATCGCCGAATACAGCGAGCGGCCGGTGCCGAGCTTTATCGGTACGACCACGGTCAATGTGCTGCAGCTGAACCAGGCGCTGGACGCGCTGCAATAAGCGTGACGGGGATGTCCATTTTTCTACGGGTTCGCCGCGGCGAACCCCTTTTTCGTTGCCAGACAAGGAGTTTCCATGGTTGATGATGAACAGCAGCGCCCCGACCCGGACAGCCTGCTGGCGGTCGCCAACGAAAAACCGCGCGGCCGCCTGAAGGTGTTTTTCGGCGCCTGCGCCGGCGTCGGCAAAACCTACGCCATGCTGCAAGAGGCCCAGAGGCAACGCGCTCTGGGCCTTGACGTTCTGGTCGGGGTGGTGGAAACCCACGGCCGCAATGAAACCGCCGCGCTGCTGGACGGGCTGAGCGTACTGCCGCAAAAACGGATCCAGCACCGCGGCCGCGTGGTGCGCGAATTCGATCTGGACGCCGCGCTGGCGCGTCACCCGGCGCTGATCCTGATGGATGAACTGGCCCACAGCAACGCCCACGGCTCGCGCCACCCCAAGCGCTGGCAGGATGTGGAGGAGCTGCTGGATGCCGGCATCGACGTGCTGACCACCGTCAACGTACAGCACCTGGAGAGCCTGAACGACGTGGTCGGCGGCATTACCGGCATACGCGTGCGCGAAACCGTCCCCGATCACGTCTTCGATCAGGCCACTGAGGTGGTGCTGGTCGACCTGCCGCCGGACGATCTGCAGCGGCGATTGAATGAAGGCAAGGTGTATCTGCCCGGCCACGCCGAACGCGCCATTGAGCACTTCTTCCGTAAGGGCAATCTGATCGCCCTGCGCGAGCTGGCGCTGCGCCGCACCGCCGACCGGGTGGACGACCAGATGCGCGCCTTCCGCGATACCCAGGGGCGGGAGAAAGTCTGGCATACCCGCGACAGCATTTTGCTGTGCGTCGGCCACAACAGCGGCAGCGAAAAGCTGGTGCGGATCGCCGCCCGCCTGGCGGCGCGGCTCGGCTGCCACTGGCACGCGGTCTATGTGGAAACCCCCAAACTGCACCGGCTGCCGGAAACCCGCCGCCGCGCCATTCTGCGCGCGCTGCGTCTGGCGCAGGAGCTGGGCGCAGAAACCGCCACGCTGGCCGCGCCGTCGGAAGAGCGCGCGGTGCTGCGCTACGCCCGCGAACATAACCTGGGCAAAATCATTATCGGCCGGCGCGGCGAGCAACGCTGGAAGTTCCGCAGCAGCTTCGCCGACCGCCTCGGCCAGCTGGGGCCGGATCTCGATCTGGTGATCGTGGCGCTGGAGGATGAACGTCCGCCGAGCGTACTGAAGGACCCCGACAACCGCAGCTTCAGCGAGAAGTGGCGCATGCAGCTGCGCGGCTGCGCGGTGGCGTTCGCGCTGTGCGCGCTGATCACCCTGCTCTCCCAATGGCTGCTGCCGGGGTTCGATCAGGCCAACCTGGTGATGGTGTACCTGCTCGGCGTGGTGATTGTCGCGCTGTTCTTCGGCCGCTGGCCGTCGGTGCTGGCCGCGGTGATCAACGTCGCCAGCTTCGATCTGTTCTTTGTCCAGCCGCACTGGTCATTCGCCGTCAGCGATGTGCAGTATCTGCTGACCTTTGCGGTGATGCTGACCGTCGGCATCACCATCGGTAACCTTACCGCCGGCGTGCGCTATCAGGCGCGGGTGGCGCGCTACCGCGAACAGCGGGCACGTCACCTGTACGAAATGTCGCACGGCCTGAGCCAGGCGCTGACCGCCGAGGACGTCGCCGACACCAGCCGCCATTTCCTCTCCAGCAGTTTCCACGCCAAAACCGTGCTGATGCTGCCGCAGGAAGACGGCCAGCTGCGGCAGATGACCGGTCAGGACGGCGGCATGCTGTCGGTGGATGAGGCCATCGCCCGCTGGAGCTATGACAAGGGGCAGCCTGCCGGCGCGGGCACCGATACGCTGCCCGGCGTGCCTTACCAACTGCTGCCGCTGAAAACCTCGCAGCACACCTTCGGCCTGCTGGCCATCGAACCGACCAACCTGCGCCAGCTGATGGTGCCGGAACAGCAGCGGCTGCTGCAAACCTTCAGCGTGCTGATCGCCAGCGCGCTGGAACGTCAGCAGCTGGCGCGCAGCGCCGCGCAGGCGCGGCTGGATACCGAACGCGAACAGCTGCGCAATTCGCTGCTGGCGGCGCTGTCGCACGATCTGCGCACCCCGCTGACGGTGCTGTTCGGGCAGGCGGAGATTCTGACGCTGGACCTGGCGGCGGAAGGCTCCAAGCACGCCCCGCAGGCCAGCCAGATCCGTCAGCAGGTGCTGAGCACCACCCGGCTGGTGAATAATCTGCTGGATATGGCGCGCATTCAGTCCGGCGGGTTTATCCTGCGTAAAGAGTGGCAGTCGCTGGAGGAGATCGTCGGCGCATCGCTGCATATGTTGGAGCCGATCTTTAACCAGCATGAGATCAAGGTGGAACTGCCCGACGAAATGGTGCTGATCAACTGCGACGGCAGTTTATTGGAGCGTGTCTTCACCAACCTGTTGGAAAATGCCGATAAATATGCCGGGCAGGATGCTATTATCGGTATTCGCGCCCGCACGTTGCCGGAGTGGCTGGAGGTGGAAATCTGGGATAACGGCCCCGGCATTGCCGCCGAGCAAAGGCTGCATATCTTCGACAAATTCTCCCGCGGCGATAAAGAATCCGCCATTCCCGGCGTCGGTCTGGGGCTGGCGATCTGCCGCGCGATTATCGAGCTGCACGGCGGGCGGATCTGGGCGGATAGCAGCAGCCACGGCGGCGCCAGCTTTAAGTTTCTGCTGCCGCTGGAAAGCATGCCGGAAATGGACGGCGCAGACTTCGATTTATAAGCGAGGACAAGGTTGAGCATGACCCCGATTAACGTTCTGATCGTGGAAGATGAGAAAGAGATCCGGCGCTTTGTCCGCAGCGCGCTGGAAACGGAAGGACTGCGGGTGTTTGAAAGCGATACGCTGCAGCGGGGTCTGATTGAAGCCGGTACGCGCAAGCCGGATCTGATTATTCTCGATCTGGGGCTGCCCGACGGCGACGGGCTGAGTTTTATCCGCGATCTGCGCCAGTGGAGCAGCATCCCGATCATCGTGCTGTCCGCCCGCCTGGCGGAAGAGGACAAGATCGCCGCGCTGGACGCCGGCGCCGACGACTACCTCAGCAAGCCCTTCGGCATCGGCGAACTGCTGGCGCGGGTGCGCGTGGCGCTGCGCCGCCATGCCGCCAGTCAGCAGGAGAGCCCGCAGGTCAGCTTTGCCGACGTCAGCGTCGATCTGCTTAACCGCCAGGTCACGCGCGGCGGCGAAGAGCTGCACCTGACGCCGATTGAGTTCCGCCTGCTGGCGGAACTGCTGGCCAACGCCGGCAAGGTGCTGACCCAGCGCCAGCTGCTCAGCCACGTCTGGGGGCCGAACTACGTCGAACACAGCCATTACTTGCGTATTTATATGGGGCATCTGCGGCAGAAGCTGGAAGCCGATCCGGCACGGCCTAAACATCTGCTGACCGAAACCGGCGTCGGCTACCGCTTTATGCCCTGAAGCGGCGCAGGCTACTCGCCGGCCTGCGGCCCCTTCTTCAGGCCGACCATAAACGCTTTGAACGCGTCGCGCAGCGGCGCAAACACCGGATGTTTGCGGTTTTCGATCATCACTTCGGAAAACAGCTTTAGCCCGACGGCAAACGCGGCGCTTTTTTCCTGACCAAAGGCCAAATCTTCCCGCCCCTGAATGCGTTCGACAATATCCAGAATGTCGTCATGATTTTCTACTTCAAACACCAGCGGCGTCTTTTCTACCGGCGCGCCTTTGCGGTCGCTCAGCGCCTCGACGGTAATACGAAAACGGTGTCCCGGCATCAGGCCTTCTCCTCTGCGTTGTCATCT
Organism: Serratia rubidaea; assembly: GCF_016026735.1. Lineage (NCBI taxonomy): Bacteria > Pseudomonadati > Pseudomonadota > Gammaproteobacteria > Enterobacterales > Yersiniaceae > Serratia > Serratia rubidaea. The sequence continues at coordinate 2,756,589 of NZ_CP065640.1, read as the reverse complement.
GCGGCCACTTCGGCCTCGATACGGCCGACTGCGTCCAGCAGCGCCTGGTTAATACGTTCAACCTGCTGCTGAGTCAGATCGGCGCGCATCATATTGCCGCGCAGTACGCGTTTCAGCCGCTGCATGGTATCGGCAATGCCTTCGGCCAGGTTGCCCTCGCGGCGGCGGCCGGCATCGGCCAGGCGGGCGAAGATCACGTCCACCGCGGTCTGATGCTGCGCCAGCTCCGCTTTACCGGCCTCGGTAATCTGGTAGCTCTTGCGCCCCTTGCCCGAGGTTTCCGCCTCCAGAAAATCCTGCTCTTCCAGCAGCGTCAGCGTCGGATAGATCACGCCGGGGCTGGGCACGTACAGGCCGGAGGAGGCCTCTTCAATCGCCTTGATTAACTCATAGCCGTGGCTCGGTTTGCGCTCTACCAGCGCCAGCAGCACCATACGCAGATCGCCGTGTTCAAACAGGCGGTGCAGTTTACTGCCGCGCCCGCGGCCGTGCCCTTCGCCGTGACCTTCGCCGTGACCGTGGCCGCCCATCGCGTGGCGCCCGGCGCGGTGGTGATGGCAGCGGCGTTCGCGCGCTTCGCCGTGACGATCGCCGAAGCGATCTGAACGAAATCGATGGAACATCATACTTACCTCTCAGGTGGTTTTAGATATATCGAATCAGATTCGATATATCTAATCTAGATCGATATATCTAAATCAGCAAGCGAAATATTGATATTAGATATATCTAAATGACAGGCATAAAAAAAGCGCTGTAAAAACAGCGCTCTTTACGATTATTGAGGAGAGATTATTTTGCGGAGGCCAGCACTTCGCTGACGATTTCCACCGCTTCCTGCTCGATTTTCTGGCGGTGTTCCGCGCCGAGGAAGCTCTCGCAGTAGATTTTGTAAGCCTCTTCCGTACCGGACGGACGCGCGGCAAACCAGCCGTTGTCAGTCATTACCTTCAGGCCGCCGATCGATGCGCCGTTGCCCGGCGCCGCCGTCAGGCGGGCGGTGATGGCATCGCCGCCCAGCGTGTCGGCCTGCACCATTTCCGGCGACAGCTTGGACAGCGCCGCTTTCTGCGCGTGGCTGGCCGGCGCCTGCAGACGGTTGTAGCTTGGCGCGCCGAAACGAGCCGCCAGCAGATCGTAGTGACGCTGCGGGTTCTCGCCGCTCACCGCGGTGATCTCCGCCGCCAGCAGGCACATGATGATGCCGTCTTTGTCGGTGGACCACGGCTTGCCGTCGAAGCGCAGGAAGGAGGCGCCGGCGCTCTCTTCACCGCCGAAGCCGAAGCTGCCGTCGTACAGGCCGTCAACGAACCATTTGAAACCGACCGGCACTTCCACCAGTTTGCGGCCCAGATCGGCCACCACGCGGTCAATCATCGCGCTGGATACCAGCGTTTTACCGACGGCGACGTCAGCGCCCCACTGCGGGCGATGCTGGAACAGGTAGTTGATCGCCACCGCCAGATAATGGTTCGGGTTCATCAGGCCGGCCGGCGTCACGATGCCGTGACGGTCGTAGTCCGGATCGTTGGCGAACGCCAGGTCGAACTTGTCGCGCAGCGCCAGCAGACCCGCCATCGCCGATTCGGAGGAGCAGTCCATACGAATCACGCCGTCGTGGTCCAGACGCATAAAGCGGAAGGTCTGATCGACGGCGTCGTTCACCAGCGTCAGATCCAGTTTGTAATGTTCGGCAATACGCTGCCAGTAGGCGATGCCGGAGCCGCCGAGCGGATCGACGCCCAGCTTCAGGCCGGCATTCTGAATAGCCGGCATATCCACCACGTCCACCAGCCCTTCAACATACGGCTGCACCAGATCCTGCGCATGCAAATGGCCGCTGTTCCAGGCCTTGTCCAGCGACTGACGCTGCACGCCCTGCAGCTTGGCGCTCAGCAGTTCGTTGGCGCGTTTTTCAATCACCGAGGTTAGGTTGGTGTCGGCCGGGCCGCCGTTAGGCGGGTTGTATTTGATGCCGCCATCTTCCGGCGGGTTGTGGGAAGGCGTGATGACGATGCCGTCCGCCTGTGCGCCGCCTTTGCTGTTGTAGCTCAGGATGGCGTTGGAAATCGCCGGCGTTGGCGTATAGCCGTTGTTTTCCTGCACGATCACATCCACGCCGTTGGCGGTCAGAACTTCCAGCACCGAGATAAATGCCGGTTCAGACAGCGCGTGCGTATCCTTACCCACGTAGCACGGGCCGGTCACGCCCTGCTGGCGACGCACTTCGGCAATCGCCTGGGCAATGGCCAGAATGTGCGCTTCATTAAAACTGTGACGCTCGGCGCTGCCGCGGTGGCCGGACGTGCCGAATTTCACCGCATGGGCGGCATTGCCGGCTTCCGGCTGCAGCACATAGTACTGCGACGTCAGCTGCGCCACGTTGATCAGATCGCTTTGCTGAGCCGGTTGCCCGGCACGTGGATGGTTCGCCATCAACATCTCTCCCTTTCCCTTCTCAAACGGCCGGACGCAATGCGGCAACGGCCGACGAGACGAGCAGTTCGCTAAATCAAATAGTCCCGCAAACCTTTTCAGTCAGCTCCGTCGGGAACTGCATGCCCAGCATAATGTGTTCCACCATGCTGCGTTTACGGCCGGTATTGGTATTGGTGATCACCCAGTAAGGCGTGCCCGGAACGTGTTTCGGTTTGGTGTGCGTTCCATTTGCCAGCAGCGTTTGCTGATCGCCGGCAAAATAGGTGCGGGTACGGCCATGCAATGCCTCGGTCGCCATGGCGAAGCCGGCAGCATCCAGGGTATACAGCGTAGAAAGTACCAGCATAAAGCGATTTACGGCTTTGTTCTGCTCGGCGTATTCATCCGACAGCAGCAGTTCGCGCATGGCGCGGACGCGATCGCGCGGGCGTGACGGCGCCGCTTTTTCCGGCTCCTGATTCTGGGCCACAACGCTTGCGCTACGCACAGGTTGCCCTGCGGAAAACTTCAACATACGCCGTAAAATATCGGACGCACTTTCCCCGATATGTTGCGTGTGGCTGGCAATATAACGGTAAAGTTCTTCGTCGACTTCAATAGTTTTCATCTTTATCCAGTACTGTGTTTTCTACTTAAAGCCCGAAGCCAGGTTCTGGTTTCAGGCCGAGGGATTATAAAGTTAAAAGCGCGGGGGCAGACACAACAAAGTGCCGTTCGCGGGCAAAAGCAGACTATTACCTATATCCCCGTCATTTTTTATCCTGCCGGCACGGGCGGGCGGGAACGACGGTGGATCACGGGGTGCGTCAGCACTGCCAATCCATCACCTTTGCAGATAATGAGTATGATACCCTATCAGAACCTCTCAAGATCATGAACTTCGCGATGAAATTACATTATCAATTGCTGGCCGCACAGGCGGAGAACACCGATACCCTGCCTATCCTGCTGATCCACGGCCTGTTCGGCAATCTCGACAACCTCGGGGTGCTGGCGCGCGATCTGAATCAGCAGCACAGCGTGATTAAAGTCGATCTGCGTAACCACGGCCTGTCGCCGCGTTCCGATGAGATGAGCTATGCCGCGATGGCGCAAGACCTGCTGACGCTGCTGGACGACCTCCAGATCGCCCGCGCCATCGTGATCGGCCATTCGATGGGCGGCAAGGCCGCCATGGCGCTGACCGCGCTGGCGCCCGACCGCATTGCACGGCTGGTGGTGATCGATATCGCCCCGGTGGCCTACCCGAGCCGCCACCATGACGACATCTTCGCCGCCCTGACGGCGGTCAGCGACGCCGGCCTTACCCAGCGCCAGCAGGCGGCGCAGCTGATGCGCGACTATCTGGATGAAGAAGGGGTCATTCAGTTCCTGCTGAAATCCTTTCACCAGGGAGAGTGGCGCTTCAACCTGCCGGTGCTGATCGCCAACTACGCGGCGATTATCGGCTGGCGCGAAGTGCCCGCCTGGCCCCACCCAACGCTGTTTATCCGCGGCGGGCTGTCAGAGTACGTGCAAAACAGCTATCGCGACGCCATCGCGCGCCAGTTTCCGCAGGCGCGCGCCTACGAGGTGGCCGGCACCGGACACTGGGTGCATGCGGAAAAACCGCAGGCGGTGCTGCGCGCCATTCACCGCTTTTTGGGCCAGCCCTGAACGCAGGTGGCGAAAAAACGCGCTAAAGATAACGGCTTAGCGCGTTTGCGCCTCAGTTAGGCATTGTCGTTGCGACGCCTGCTGGGGTAAGATGGCGCGCTATAATTTTTGCCGCCATCCCCAGCGTGCTGTCCGGCGCCAGATTGGGGGCAAAGTTGGCTTAGGTTGTAACGACCTGAACGGTATTAACCACAGCGTCCGGAAAGCAGACCATCGCTTTTTGATGCTAATTCCCTTGCAGTACCGCTACCTATGGCAAAAGAACAAACGGATCGCACGACGCTGGATCTGTTCGCAGATGAACGCCGTCCGGGGCGCCCGAAAACCAACCCGTTATCCCGTGATGAACAGCTTAGAATCAATAAGCGTAATCAGTTACGGCGCGATAAAGTCCGCGGGTTACGGCGTGTGGAACTGAAAATCAACGCGGAAGCGGTGGAAGCGCTGAACAGGCTGGCCGAACAGCGCAACATCAGCCGCAGCGAACTGATCGAGCAAATGCTGCTGGCGCAGCTGGCGGACGAACAGCCGTCGCAATAATAACGTGCGGCAGCCGCACACGGCGTAAGGCGATGCCCGCTTAACGCCGCCTTACTTTCCGGCATCGCATGAACGCGATAAAACCCCGGAGCAAATTTCTGGCATGATAGGCGTTTACCGGTGGGACCCAGGTCTTTACCAAGACGCTACTTTACAACGATACCGATGCGATCAGCAGGCGAAACGTATTGTAATTTATTGAATTAAAAGGTTATACGCAATATGGCTAACGTAGGCATTTTCTTTGGCAGCGACACGGGCAATACCGAAAACATTGCCAAGATGATTCAAAAGCTCCTTCGCAAAGACTTCGGCGATGATGTTGCTGAGATTCACGACATCGCCAAAAGCAGCAAAGAAGATCTGGACGCATTCGACATTTTGCTGCTGGGCATCCCGACCTGGTACTACGGTGAAGCACAATGTGACTGGGACGACTTTTTCCCGACGCTGGAAGAAATAGACTTCAACGGTAAGCTGGTTGCGCTGTTCGGCTGCGGCGATCAGGAAGACTATGCCGAGTACTTCTGCGACGCGATGGGCACCATCCGCGATATTATCGAACCGCGCGGCGCCGCTATCGTCGGCCACTGGCCAACCAAAGGCTACCATTTCGAAGCCTCCAAGGGTCTGGCGGACGACGACAACTTTATCGGTTTGGCCATTGATGAAGACCGCCAGCCGGAACTGACCAACGAACGCGTAGAAGCCTGGGTCAAACAGATCGTCGCAGAGCTGAGCCTGGCCGATATCATCGGCTGATATTATGCTCCGCAATGCTGCGAGACGGCTCCCGCTGACCGGCGGGGCCGTTATCGGCATCACGGATTGAAGCAATAGAAGCTACATATTAGTAACTTCCCTCCCCGTCACGGTAGACTCTGGCCCCGGTTTATCCCATTCATCAAGATGTTGCACGCGCAACATGTAACGGCGCAATAGACTTTTGTTAACAACCGGCGGTTTCCATTTAGGTCAACCGGTTCTATAATGAGTCGCTATTAACGCTTTGTGCCGACCGATGCCACAGGCAACAATGCCTCAACTGATTAGCATAGTAACAGGACTGAATCCGCATGACTGACAACAACACCGCATTGAAGAAGGCCGGCTTAAAAGTCACGCTTCCGCGACTCAAAATCCTGGAAGTGCTGCAAGATCCGGCTTGCCATCATGTCAGTGCGGAAGATTTGTATAAGAAACTGATCGACATGGGCGAAGAGATTGGTCTGGCGACGGTTTACCGCGTACTGAACCAGTTTGACGACGCCGGTATCGTTACCCGTCACAACTTCGAAGGCGGCAAGTCCGTATTTGAGCTGACCCAACAGCATCACCACGATCACCTGATCTGCCTGGACTGCGGCAAAGTGATCGAGTTCAGCGATGAGTCCATCGAAGCGCGTCAGCGTGATATCGCCAAACAGCACGGCATCAAGCTCACCAACCACAGCCTGTACCTGTATGGCCACTGCACCAGCGGTGACTGCCGTGAAAACGATACGCTGCATAACAAGAAATAAAGCTGGCCTGCCAGCGTAAATCAGGAACCGCCGCACGGCGGTTTTTTTATGCCTGTCGATCGAGGAGCCGCTGCGGCGCCCGCCGTTATAGCGATGGGCGCCGCAGACGTTTGGCTTAGGCCGTTACCGGCTCCGCGCGGCTGAAGCGCTTGCCGTCCGGGCTTGCCGAACGCACCTGCACCTCGCCCTGCACCGCCGGTCTGGCGGCGTCATCATAGCGCTGCCAGCTCTGACCGCCGTCGGTCGAATACTCGATGGTCAGGCCCGGCAGTGCAATATTGGCCTCCAGCCTGCCGCCGTCAATGCGTGCGCCCGGCACCGGCAGGCGATAGCGGATACCGCCCGCATCCAGCTTGGCCAGTTCACGCTGCCCCAGGATATTGGCAAAAACCTGCCACTCCTGCGCCAGCTTTTTGCCGTCGACAAAGCGGGTTTCCCCACCCTTGTACTCGCGGCCCGCCTGATAGTCCAGCTCCCAGTCGGCGCGGTGCCAGGCGCGCTCGGCCACCGACAGCGCACGTGGGAAGATCATATACTCCATCTGCGGATCGGTTCGCACCACCTCGCTCCACAGCTGGGCGGACAGACCGTGCGCCCCCGGCCACGGCTTGTCGCTCTTGGCGCTGAACGCGTTGCCGTCACGGTCGACCGAGGTTTCGGCATTCTGCGGCATATTGTCCGGAGCAAAGCTGAAAATCTTGCGCTCGTCGCTGAAGCGGGTGCCCCAGTAATAGCCGCTGTCGTTCGGGTTCACTTCATACGGGAAGTCCAGATAGACATAGTCCGGGTTGGAGACCACCACTTCATAACCCTTGTTGGCCCAGTCGTTCACCGAGTCAAAACCGCCCCAGTACAGGGTATCCCAGAAGTTGACGCCCACACGCGAAGTGGCGAACGCTTTGGCGTCCTTGGCGTCTTTCAGGCCATCCTGCCAGGCCTGCATCCGATCGATACCGTGCGCCTTCACCAGCTTGCTGACCTCCTGGCCGAAGTAGCTCGGCAGATGTTCCATATCCGCCACTTTACCGCTGTCGATCAGCCGCTGGCAGGCCTGCGACTTCGCCCATGGCTTATCTTCCTTGCTCAGATCGAGCATCCCCTTGCCCGCCTCCGGTTTCTTCACGTCGGTGTAGCCGGCCCCCAGACGGATGTTTTTCGCCTCATCGCCACCAAAGTGCCAGGTGCCGATCGGCTGCCCCGCCTCCTGATGCATTTTGACCAGTTCCCCCATCACTTTGTCGACAAAGCGGGTGGAGGAGTCCAGGCACGGGTTCAGGTAGCTCTGACGGTTAAAGAACTGTACCGAGGTGGTGTTCGAGGTATCGGTCGGGTCGACCAGCCGGTACGCCTCCGCCTCCTGCTGCTTGCCCTGCGCCATCAGTTTCTGGTAGCGCGCCTCCATGGAAACCACCGCCGCGCGGGCGTGCGCCGGCATGTCGATTTCCGGGATCACCTCAATATGTCGCGCCTGCGCATACTTGAGAATGTCGATGTAATCCTGACGCGAGAAGAAACCGCCGTAGACATCCGGCCCCTGACCGTACTGCGGCAGCAGACAGGTGGTTTCGCTCAGGTCATGGCAGCGCTGCGCACCGACGTCCGTCAACTCCGGCAGGCCGGGGATTTCAATACGCCAGCCCTCATCATCGGTCAGGTGGAAATGGAATTTATTCAGCTTATAGGCCGCCATCTGATCCAGCAGGCGCAGCACGGCGTCCTTATGGTGGAAATTGCGCGCCACGTCGAGGAACAGCCCGCGGTAGGCAAAGCGCGGCGCGTCGCTCGCCTCCAGCGCGGCAATCTTCTTCTCGCCATTCAGCGGAATCAGCGACAAAATGGACTGCAGACCGTAGAACACCCCGCTCTGGTCAAAGCCGGTAATCCGCGCTTCCTTCTCGCCCAGCGTCAATTTATAGGCGCCGGATTGCGCCATCTCGCCGCTAAACGATGCCGGTCTGATCTCGGTGACGATCGGGTAGCCCGTCGCCGCACTCGCGACGCCAAGCTGCTTAAAGCGCTCGCGCACCACCTCCGCTGACGCCTGATCCAGCGCGTCGAGGTTCAGCGCCACGCCGTTGCCAAGATCGATATCCTGCGCATGGATCTGTACCGACATCGGCGTCGGGATAATCTGGCCGCGCAGTGAAGCGGCCGGCAACGTCTGCACATCCGCGTTGCGCGTAAAGCGCGAGGCCGGCGTCATCAGCACGTTGTTATCGTCTTTGGTGCGCTTCCACTGGTCGTCGCCAAACGGCGCCACAAACCGATCCAGATCTTCGCTATCGGTATTGACCAGCACCTGCGGTTTGGCATCACCGGCGGTGGCATACCAGCGCGGCAGGAAATCGGTCTTAAACAGCTGCCAGTACTCCGCCACAATGGGAATTTCCACCGCCTGGTTGGCCGGGAAGCCCCGGAACGCTGCGGTCGGCTCCAGCTTATACAGATCGCCGGTCAGGTGAGTGATGCGGAACTGCTTATTGCCCACTTCCAGCGTCTGACGCGGGCTGTGGAAATAGATGGCCCAGTCTTTGGCGGTAATCGCCTGGCCGTCGTTGGCCAGCGTGATCAGCACCTTGTTGCAGGCCGCCCAGTCGGCGCCCAGTCTGGCGCAGTCCACGCCGCTGTCGGCGGCGCGGTTATCCAACATTTTGATATTCAGCTTCAGCTGGCTGAGGCGCTCCACCAGCGGCTGATCCGCCATGGCGCTGCCGGCCGCGCCGAACATGCCGGCGGTCGCCGCCAGTACGGCCAGGGCACTCAGTTTAAATTTGTTCATCTTCAGCCTCCTTGGTAATCGTGGTTATTCGCCCGAATTTCTTGCCACAGCCGGCCGCAGCGCGCCTGATACGCCTGGCCGTCGCCGCTGTGCAGCGCCTGAATACATTTTTGATAATCCATCACGCGCACCGTTTCCTGTGCGGCAAACGTCTGGTGCCGCCGCTCTTGCCGCAAGACCTCCAGCACCGCCTGACAGGACTGCAATTTTTCCGGCGATCCTTCCGCGGTATTGATGCAGGCGGCGTAAGCCTGCCGTAACCGGCCATCCTCCGGCGCCGCCTGCGGCTGTACGCAGCCGGTCAGCCCCGCCGCGATCGCGGCCGCCAACAACATTGTTCTCATCATGCAACTGCCCCCTGTCACCCTGCCCCGACGCCGGGGCAGCGATTAAAAGATGGTGAACGGTGCGATAACCATAAATTTGACGTCGCGCTCATCCTGGAAGATGTTGCCGTAGCCGCCGCCCCAGCTCGGAATATCGGAGTGGTTGTCATACTGCGTGAAGTGCAGCTTGAACAGCGTGCCCTTGGCGCGCCCTTCCTGCACGGTGTACATGGCGTCCAGGCTGTAGGCGCTCTCTTTCAGGCGCTGGCTCTGGTCATAGATCGGGTTGGTGCTCGGTTTGGCGTCCCAGGCGTAGACGTAAGAGCCGCCGACCGCCCAGCCCGGCAGGTTCCACTTGCTCAGGTCGTACATCACCCCGGCGTAGAGCGCTTTCTCGCCGTTGGCGTTAAAGTCGGAGCGGTTGTCCCACCACACATCCAGGCGGCCGTTTGAAGAGGCATAGGTCGGCGTCATGCGCTGCAGGAAGTAACCCTGATTGCCCTCGGCCTTGACCATGGTGCCCTCCAGACGCCAGGTAAACTGACCGGTGGTGTAGCCGAAGGTCAGCGCCTGCAGCCAGGCCAGACCGTCATAGATGCTGTTGGGATCGTGCCGGTCGCTGATGCGGTCTTCAGCGCCGTAGAATTGATAGCTGGTGGTGAGCGGATTGCCGAACAGCTCAAACTGATAGGCGGCTTTGGCGAAATACTGGTTCACGTAGCCCTGCGCCTGCCCAAACGCCGCTTCCAGCACCAGATCGTTTTTGAAATCATATTTGGCGCCGACGGAGTGCAGATAGGATACCGAGGTTTTCCGGTCATTCTGGCGGAAGTCGTCCATCACGGTATGCCATGGCGCTTTATATTTATCGGCCCACATATAAGAGAAACTCAGCGCGCCGGCATCGCCGTAGTCAAAGTTGGCGCCGCCCTCCGCGCCGCGATAGGTGCCCGGTAAAAAGCTCCAGTGCGGCGCCAGCAGCGTTTGCCCGCTGGGCTGAATATAGCCGGCGCGCGCCCAGACCGGGCCATATTTGAATTTGGCGGCGGCCTTGTACAGGCTGACCCCGCCCTTATCGCCCTGATAGGTTTCATCATAGGTGCGGTTGCTGCTGGAAAAAGCGATTTCGTTCGGGTGGCCGCTGTCTTTGCTTTCCGCAATTTCAATTGCGCTGAAGGCGGCAACGTCCAGGCCCAGCATGTCCCAGGCGTAGCCGGAGCTGAAATCCAGGCTCAGGTTGGCGGTCGCATGGGACAAATTGGTGGTGTAGCTGTTGTAGTCGGGATTATTTACCGTGACGCTGCTGCCGTCCGGCCTGGTCATCTCTTTGGTTTTATTTAAATCTTTACGATCGCGTTCGCGCTGCCAGTAATACAGGCCGCCGCTGAGCGTGGAATCCTCGATAAACCCTGCTGCCTGCGCCGCCGGGGGCATCGCCAGCCCCGTCCCCAACAGCGCGCCCGCGACAGCAAGCGTCAGCGTATTACGCCGAACACCGTGCGTAGCCATAATAAAATTCCTCTTTGACATAAAAGTACGGCCGCCGCTGCCCATCACCGCCTCGAACGGCCGCTAATAAAAAACCCTGAAACGGGTAAAAAGTGTTGCCGTCGGAAAAACCCCACAGCATTTATTGCTAATTACAGACTATTTTTCGCGATGCGAATTATCAAATGAAAAATGCAATAAGTTTGTCAAAGTATGACAAGGAGCACATATTGATGAGGATTTGTTACGCGTCAAAAAAATAGCGAGGGTTAATATAAAAGTTAAGTTAAATCAAAAAGAAATATACTAACAATATCGATTTAGCCTGAGTTGAATGGTTTCAGCTCAACGTTCGGGGAAAAATAGCAAGAAACAGAGAGCGCTCTCTTATCTCCATTATTTTCCGTCACGAATATATAAGTTTATATTAATAAATGGCGACATGCTGATGGCGTCCAGCGCGCGATGTAATAAAAACCGCCTGATTATCCCGGTAATATCGGATAATGAGGTTTAATCGTGCGGCAACCGCCCGGGGATTAACTGTAAAAATATTGAAGTATCGGACAGAGAGATAAAAAAAAGCGCAACCTTGGTTGCGCTCAGACTGCTGATAAAGCCTGTTATTAGGGAGAGCGTGGCGATGGGGTCGTAGCGGCGTAAGCCGCCGGAGTGCCCCTCGTTACGCTAGGCCCGAGTATCTCGGACTCTCAGGCCACTTTGTCATCAACCTCAGCGCAACCTTGGTTGCGCTTTGATCGGCGGAATGGCCGTAAGCCGGGCTTATGCGCCCACTTTCGCCCAGGTGTCGCGCAGGCCCACGGTGCGGTTAAACACCAGATGCTCGGCCGAAGAGTCGCGGCTGTCGGCACAGAAATAGCCTTCACGCTCAAACTGGTAGGCGTGCTCAGGCTGCGCCTGCGCCAGGCTTGGCTCAACAAAGCCCTGCTTGACCACCAGCGATTCCGGGTTAATGGTGGCGAGGAAGTCCTCTGCCGCGCCCGGGTTCGCCACGCTGAACAGACGATCGTACAGGCGGATTTCCGCCGGCACCGCATGCGCTGCCGACACCCAGTGAATCACGCCCTTCACCTTGCGGCCGTCGGCCGGATCTTTGCTCAACGTCTCAGCATCATAGCTGCAGAAGATAGTGGTGATTTCACCGGCGTCGTCTTTCTCAACGCGCTCCGCCTTGATCACGTAGGCATTACGCAGACGCACTTCCTTGCCCAGCACCAGACGCTTGTACTGCTTGTTGGCTTCTTCACGGAAGTCAGCGCGGTCGATATACACTTCGCGGCTGAACGGCACTTCGCGGCTGCCCATTTCCGGCTTGTTCGGATGGTTAGGCATGGTCACCGTTTCCACCCGATCTGCCGGCAGGTTCTCGATCACCACTTTGACCGGATCCAGCACCGCCATGGCGCGCGGCGCGTTCTCGTTCAGATCGTCGCGGATGCATGACTCCAGCGCCATCATTTCGACGTTGTTGTCCTGCTTGGTGACGCCGATACGCTGACAGAATTCGCGGATCGAGGCGGCGGTATAGCCGCGACGACGCAGACCGGACACGGTCGGCATACGCGGATCGTCCCAGCCTTCCACGATCTTCTCGGTCACCAGCTGGTTCAGCTTGCGCTTCGACATGATGGCGTACTCAAGGTTGAGACGCGAGAATTCGTACTGACGCGGGTGGCAAGGAATGGTGATGTTATCCAGCACCCAGTCATACAGACGGCGGTTGTCCTGGAACTCCAGCGTACACAACGAATGGGTAATGCCTTCCAGCGCATCGGAAATGCAGTGGGTGAAGTCGTACATCGGGTAGATGCACCACTTGTTGCCCGTCTGGTGGTGTTCGGCAAATTTGATCCGATACAGCACCGGGTCGCGCATTACGATAAACGGCGACGCCATATCGATTTTGGCGCGCAGGCAGGCGGTGCCTTCGGCAAACTCGCCGTTACGCATTTTTTCGAACAGCGCCAGGTTCTCTTCCACCGTGCGATCGCGGTACGGGCTGTTTTTGCCCGGCGCGGTCAGGGTGCCGCGGTATTCGCGGATTTGCTCCGGCGTCAGTTCATCAACATAGGCCAGGCCTTTGCCGATCAGCTCAACGGCATAGTGGTGCAGCTGGTCGAAATAGTCAGAGGAGTAACGAACGTTGCCGCTCCATTGGAAACCCAGCCACTCAACGTCATGCTTGATGGAATCAACGAACTCGATATCTTCTTTCACCGGGTTGGTATCATCAAAACGCAGGTTGCACTGCCCCTGGTAATCCTTGGCAATGCCAAAGTTCAGGCAGATGGATTTCGCATGGCCGATGTGCAGATAGCCATTAGGTTCAGGCGGGAAGCGGGTATGAACCGTCGTATGCTTCCCTGACGCCAGATCTTCATCGATGATCTGACGGATAAAATTGGTTGGGCGGGCTTCTGCCTCACTCATTTCACTATTCCTCAAATGCAAAGTGCTTCACATAACCGCCTATGATCCAACAAGCCACGTTTGGAAACAACCGTTAGTTTCAGCAAAAAAATATTATCTCCGCCCCATCATGCGCCATTGCACCGGAAAAGTGCAACCTGTCCCCGAGCGCCCAATAAAAAAGCGGGAAGAGATTGCTCTCTTCCCGCCAAACGTCGGGTGCGTCCCGTCATGACTCGTTGGCACCCAATATGGTACTACTCAGGTAAAAATCGTTATTTCTTGATCACGTACAGTCGGGTCTGGCCGGCAACCACGTTGCCGCTCGCCAGTTCGCCCAGGCCGGCGTAATCATCCACGTTGCTGACCACCACCGGGCTGATCATCGAACGTGCGTTAGCGTTCAGGTAGGCCAGATCCATCTCCAGCACCGGTTCACCGGCTTTCACCTCGGCGCCCTCTTCCACCAGGCGCTTGAAGCCCTGGCCGTTGAGCGCCACGGTATCGATGCCCATATGCACCACCAGCTCAACGCCCTTGTCGGTTTCCAGGCAGAAGGCATGGTTGGTGTTGAAGATTTTCACTACCGTGCCGTCGGCCGGCGCAACCACGATGCTGTCGGTCGGGCGGATCGCCACGCCGTCGCCCACCGCTTTGCTGGCAAAGGCCTCGTCCGGCACCTGATCCAGCGCCACGACTTCGCCGCTGACCGGCGCGACCAACGCTTCCAGCTCCACGGCCTGCGGCGCGTTAGGCACCGCCTGCGGCTTCGCTTCGGCCTGCGGCGTCGTCGGCACGCTGGCGGCGGCGACCGGACCGGCGGCCACTACGCCGCGCATCGCGCTGGCGATCAGCTCGGCCTGCGTGCCGACAATCACCTGCACGCTCTGCTTGTTCAGACGGATCACGCCGGAGGCGCCCAGACGTTTCGCCAGCGCATCGTTCACCAGCGCGGAATCTTTCACATTCAGACGCAGGCGGGTGATGCAGGCGTCAATCCCGGTCAGGTTATCGGAACCGCCAATCGCGCTCACATAGCGGCGAGCCAGCGTGGTGGTGGCGTTTTCATCTTTGCCGGCGGCGGCGTCGACATCGTAACCGTCGGTTTCATCACCGGCGACCGCCAGTTCACGACCCGGGGTCATCAGGTTGAATTTGGTGATGGTGAAACGGAACACCAGATAGTAGATGACGAAGAACACCAGCCCCTGCGGGATCAGCATGTACCAGTGGGTCGCCAGCGGGTTGCGGGAGGCCAGCGCCATATCCACCAGGCCGGCGCTGAAGCCGAAGCCGGCAATCCAGTGCATGCTGGCGGCGATAAAGACGGAGATACCGGTCAGGACCGCGTGGATCACGTACAGCACCGGCGCCACGAACATAAAGGAGAACTCCAGCGGCTCGGTGATGCCGGTGAAGAAGGCGGCAAACGCCGCGGCCATCATGATGCCCGCCACTTTAGCCTTGTTCTCCGGACGCGCGCAGTGGTAAATCGCCAGCGCCGCACCCGGCAGGCCGAACATCATGATAGGGAAGAAGCCCGCCTGATAACGACCGGTGATGCCCACCACCGCCTTGCCGGCTTCAATAGACTGCTGGCCGCCGAGGAAGTTAGGGATATCGTTAATGCCGGCCACGTCGAACCAGAACACCGAGTTCAGCGCGTGGTGCAGGCCGACCGGGATCAGCAGGCGGTTGAAGAAGGCGTACAGACCGGCGCCGACCGAGCCCATTTTCTGGATATATTCACCGAAGTTCACCAGACCGTTAAAGATCAGCGGCCAGACGTACATCAGGATAAAGGCGACCAGAATCATCAGGAAGGAGATCAGGATCGGCACCAGGCGGCGGCCGCTGAAGAACGACAGCGCCTTCGGCAGCTCGACGCTGCTGAAGCGGTTGTAGATTTCGGCGGAGATAATCCCCACCAGGATCCCCACGAACTGGTTTTCAATTTTACCAAACGCGGCGGGCACCTGATCCAGCGGGATTTTCTGAATCATCGACACCGCGGCCGGCGAACAGAGGGTGGTCAACACCAGGAAGCCGACGAAGCCGGTCAGCGCCGCTGCGCCGTCCTTGTCCTTCGACATGCCGTAGGCGACGCCAATGGCGAACAGCACCGACATATTGTCGATAATGGCCGAGCCGGACTTAATAAAGAACGCGGCAACCGCGTTGTCGCCGCCCCAACCTACCGGGTCAATCCAGTAGCCGACGCCCATTAATATCGCGGCGGCCGGCAGCGTGGCGACCGGCACCATCAAGGCACGCCCCACTTTTTGTAAGTAACTAAGAATGTTCACCTTTTCCCCCTATTCATCCGCGGACGGATCCTATTGGTAGTTTATTGAGAAATCTCACTACCTTTTTAAAAATAACGCATGGCACACATTACTCATGCGGAGTGTAAAAAAATTAATTCGTATCGCAAATTAAAACCTCCCTTTTTGTGATTTGAATCACCAAAAAGGTCAGTTTAACGGTGACATTGCTAGCCATCGCACAAAACTTATTTTATCATTAAAAAAATCGATACTGAGGCACCCCAACGCAGAAACGATAAAGCTGGATTAGGCTTAAGCCTTCTGTCAGGGCTCGATCAGTATAGCCATAGTTTACTTACCCAAGAGGTGTATGATGAGACTTATCCCACTGAAAGATACCGCACAAGTAGGCAAATGGGCCGCCCGCCATATCGTACAACGCATCAATGCCTTCAACCCGACGGCGGAACGTCCGTTCGTGCTGGGCCTGCCGACCGGCGGCACGCCGCTGGAAGCCTACAAACATCTGATTGCGATGCACAAAGCAGGTGAAGTAAGCTTTAAGCACGTTGTGACGTTCAATATGGATGAATATGTTGGCCTGCCGCAGGAGCACCCGGAAAGCTATCATACCTTCATGTACCGTAATTTCTTTGATCACGTTGATATCCCGCGTGAAAATATCAATCTGTTGAACGGTAACGCACCAGACGTCGACGCCGAATGCCGCCGCTATGAAGAGAAAATCAAAGCCTACGGCAAAATTAACCTGTTTATGGGCGGCGTGGGAATTGACGGCCATATCGCCTTTAATGAGCCGGCCTCTTCGCTGGCGTCCCGCACCCGTATCAAAACGCTGACCGAAGATACCCGCATCGCCAACTCGCGCTTCTTCGGCGGCGACGTCAGCCAGGTGCCGAAATACGCCCTGACCGTCGGCGTCGGTACGCTGCTGGATGCGGAAGAAGTGATGATTCTGGTGACCGGCCACGCCAAGGCGCAGGCGCTGGAGGCGGCGGTAGAAGGCAACGTCAACCATATGTGGACCATCAGCTGTCTGCAGCTGCACGCCAAAGCCATCGTGGTATGCGACGAGCCGTCCACCATGGAGCTGAAGGTTAAAACCGTTAAGTACTTCCGTGAACTGGAAGCGGAAAGCGTGAAGAATCTTTAATTTTTTGTTTGTAGGGGGCTACATGTTCGCTTTAATCCACGGCCGTATTTACACCGGCCACGACGTGCTTGATGACCATGCGGTAGTGATCGCCGACGGCCTGATTGAACGCGTTTGCCCGCTGGCCGAACTGCCGGCCGGCATCGAAACGCGCGACCTGGGCGGCGCCCTGTTGGCCCCCGGTTTTATTGATGTTCAGCTGAACGGCTGCGGCGGCGTCCAGTTTAACGACGCGCTGGAGGCCATCTCCGAGGAGACGCTGGAGATCATGCAGCACGCCAATGAAAAATCGGGCTGCACCAGCTACCTGCCGACGCTGATCACCAGCAGCGACGAATTTATGAAGCACAGCGTCGAGGTGATGCGCGCTTATCTGAAAAAACGGCGCAATCAGGCGCTTGGCCTGCACCTGGAAGGGCCTTACCTCAGCCCGCAGAAAAAAGGCACCCATAACCCGGCCTTTATCCGCCGCGCGGACAAAGAGATGGTGGACTATATGTGCGCCAACGCCGATGTCATCACCAAGGTGACGCTGGCGCCGGAAATGGTGGAGCCGCACTTTATCACCCAGCTGCGCGACGCCGGCATCATCGTTTCCGCCGGCCACTCCAACGCCACCTATGAGCAGGCGCGCACCGGCTTTGCCGCCGGCATCAGCTTCGCCACCCACCTGTACAACGCCATGCCGTACATCACCGGCCGCGAGCCGGGGCTGATGGGCGCGATCTTCGATACGCCGGAAGTGTATACCGGGATTATCGCCGACGGTCATCACGTCGCCTGGGCGAGTATCCGTAACGCTAAACGCCTGAAAGGTGATAAGTTGGTGCTGGTCACCGACGCCACCGCACCGGCGGGCGCCGATATTGATCAATTTATTTTCGCCGGTAAAACCATATACTATCGGGACGGGCTGTGTGTCGATGAGAACGGCACGCTGAGCGGTTCTGCGCTGACCATGATCGAAGCGGTGCGGAACAGCGTGGAACATGTCGGCATCGCCCTGGATGAAGCCCTGCGTATGGCCACGCTCTATCCGGCGCGCGCCATCGGCGTAGACCAGCGTCTGGGCAGTATCGAAGCCGGTAAAGTGGCGAACCTGACCGCCTTTACCCGCGACTTCACCATTACCAAAACGCTCGTTAACGGTAACGAGGTTTAATCAGACAGCGAGTAACTTTATTGATGAGCACTGGCGGACAGGCACAGATCGGCAACGTAGATTTAGTCAAACAACTTAACGGCGCGGCGGTATACCGCCTGATTGACCAGCAAGGGCCAATCTCGCGCATCCAAATCGCCGAACTTAGCCAACTAGCCCCCGCCAGCGTGACTAAAATTACCCGCCAGCTGCTGGAGCGCGGGCTGATCAAAGAGGTCGATCAGCAAGCCTCCACCGGCGGCCGCCGCGCTATCTCCATCGTCAGCGAAACCCGTCAGTTTCACACCGTCGCCGTGCGCCTTGGCCGTCACGACGCCACCATCACCCTGTATGACATGAGCGGTAAATCGCTCGGCGAAGAGCACTACCCGCTGCCGGAACGCACGCAGGAAACGCTGGAAAACGCCCTGTTCAACGCTATCGAACAGTTTATCGCCAGCTACCAGCGCAAGCTGCGCGAGCTGATCGCCATCTCGGTGATCTTGCCCGGGCTGGTCGATCCTTCCCACGGCATCGTGCGCTATATGCCGCATATCGGCGTCGATAACTGGCCGCTGGTCGAGCACCTGCAGCAGCGCTTCAACGTCACCAGCTTCGTCGGCCATGATATCCGCAGCCTGGCGCTGGCGGAGCACTACTTCGGCGCCACGCGCGACTGCGAAGACTCCATTCTGGTGCGGCTGCACCGCGGCACCGGCGCCGGCATTATCGTTAACGGCCAGATCTTCCTCGGCAATAACGGCAACGTCGGCGAAATCGGCCATATTCAAATCGACCCGCTCGGCGAACGCTGCCACTGCGGCAATTTCGGCTGTCTGGAAACCGTTGCCGCCAACGCCGCCATCGAACAGCGGGTGCGCCAGCTGCTGGCGCAGGGCTACCCCAGCAAGCTGCTGTCGCCGGACGACTGCGGCATCAACGCCATTTGCAAGGCCGCCAACCGCGGCGACCTGCTGGCCGGCGAAGTGATCGACCACGTCGGCCGCTACCTGGGCAAAGCGGTGGCGATCGCCATCAACCTGTTTAACCCGCAAAAAGTGGTGATCGCCGGCGAGATCACCGAAGCGCATAAAGTCCTGTTGCCGGCGATACAAAGCTGCATCAATAATCAGGTACTGAAAGATTTCCGTAAAAACCTGCCGGTCGTCACGTCGGAACTTGACCATCGTTCGGCGATCGGCGCGTTTGCCCTGGCCAAGCGCGCCATGCTCAACGGCGTGCTGCTGCAGCGCCTGCTGGAAAACTGACCCTATTTTCAGGCGGAGGGCAGCACGCTCTCCGCCGTCTTGATGAGATCCCCCCACCATGACGATTAAAAACGTAATCTGTGATATCGACGGCGTACTGATGCATGACAATACCGCCGTTCCCGGCGCCGACCGCTTTCTGGCGCGCATTCAGGAACAGGGCATGCCGCTGGTGGTGCTGACCAACTACCCGTCGCAGACCGCGCAGGATCTGGCCAACCGCTTTGCCGCCGCCGGTCTGGACGTGCCGGAAAGCGCGTTCTATACCTCGGCGATGGCCACCGCCGATTTCCTGCGCCGTCAGGAAGGTAAAAAAGCCTATGTGGTGGGCGAAGGCGCGTTAATTCACGAACTGTATAAAGCCGGCTTCACCATTACCGACATCAACCCCGATTTTGTGATCGTCGGCGAGACCCGCTCTTACAACTGGGAGATGATCCACAAGGCCGCCTACTTCGTCAGTAACGGCGCGCGCTTTATCGCCACCAACCCGGATACCCACGGCCACGGCTTTGTGCCGGCCTGCGGCGCGCTGTGCGCCCCGATCGAAAAGATCACCGGCCGTAAACCGTTTTACGTCGGTAAGCCCAGCCCGTGGATCATTCGCGCCGCGCTGAACAAGATGCAGGCCCACTCGGAAGAGACGGTGATCGTCGGCGATAACCTGCGCACCGACATTCTGGCCGGCTTCCAGGCCGGCCTGGAAACGATTCTGGTGCTGTCCGGCGTCTCTACGCCGAACGATATTGAAAGCATGCCTTTCCGTCCGACCTATATCTTCCCGTCGGTCGCCGATATCGACCTGTTCTGATCGCTGCGGCGGCGGGTTCCCGTCGCCGTATCCCTTCCCGCTCTTCCCCGCCATCATCTTGAATTTTATTTATTTGTCGCGGATAAAACTTTCATTCTGCCGCCGGTGAAACCACGCATTATTTCATTACGCGCAGGCCGGCCATCGCCGCCGCGCGCCACGTAATCCTTCCCTAAAATATGACGAGGTTATGATGAGTGAGATAAATGCAACCATGGTTAACAATGCCATGCCGGATATCAGCGGTAAAAAAATCCTGATGGGTTTCTGGCATAACTGGCAGGCGGGCGCCAGCGACGGCTATCAGCAGGGGCAATTCGCCAATATGAACCTGACCGATATTCCCGAGGCCTATAACGTTATCGCCGTCGCCTTTATGAAGGGCCAGGGCATTCCGACGTTCAAACCGTATAACCTGACGGACGAAGCGTTCCGCAGCCAGGTCGAAACGCTCAACGGCCAGGGACGTGCGGTGCTGATCTCCCTCGGCGGCGCCGACGCGCATATTGAGCTGAAGACCGGCGACGAAGAGAAACTGAAAGATGAGATTATCCGCCTGGTGGAAACCTACGGTTTTGACGGGCTGGATATCGATCTGGAACAGGCCGCGATTGGCGCCGCCAATAATAAAACCGTGCTGCCCGCCGCGTTGAAAAGCGTTAAGGCGCATTACGCCGCGCAGGGGAAAAACTTCATCATCAGCATGGCGCCGGAATTCCCCTATTTACGCACCGGCGGCAGCTACCTGGACTATATTAACGCGCTCGACGGCGTGTATGACTTTATTGCGCCGCAATACTATAACCAGGGCGGCGACGGCCTGTGGGTTGACGAGGCCAACGGCGGCGCCGGCGCCTGGATCACGCAAAACAACGACGCGATGAAAGAGGACTTTCTGTTTTACCTGACCGAAAGCCTGGTAACGGGCACCCGCGGCTTTGCGCGTATCCCCGCAGACAAGTTCGCCATCGGCCTGCCCAGCAACGTCGACGCCGCCGCAACCGGCTATGTGGTCGACCCGCAGGCGGTCTACAACGCCTTCCGGCGTCTGGATGATAAAGCGCTGTCAATCAAAGGGCTGATGACCTGGTCCATCAACTGGGACAACGGTAAAAGCAAAAGCGGCGTGCCCTACGCCTGGGAATTCAGCACGCGCTATCGCGCCTTGATTCACGGCAACGGTTAACCCGCCCGGCATTTCCCCGCCCGGGTTACCGGCTGGCGAACATCGCCGCGCCGGTAACCTGTCTGATGCTTAATCTTTCCCGCCGCCGAGCGCCCAAAAAACCACCGACAGCGCGCTTCATTTAACGATTCATCAAAAAATAAGCCTTAAATATGAATATTCGTTAAAAGTTGGCACCCCGCCAATAACTATTTTTCCCCTGAATATGAAAACGCTTGCGCCCGACGTCGCTTTTGGCGCATTTTCATAAACAGCCCGCAGCCATGCTTCCGGCTGCGTATAACAGCAAAAAACAACATCACAGTCCCAGAAAAAGTCGTTTAGGAGAGTTTGTATGTGTTCTATTTTCGGTGTGCTCGATCTGAAGTCCGATCCCGCTGAGCTGCGTAAAAAAGCGCTCGAGCTGTCTCGTTTGATGCGCCACCGCGGCCCGGACTGGTCCGGCATTTACGCCAGCGATAAAGCTATTCTGGCGCATGAGCGCCTGTCGATCGTCGATGTCAATAATGGCGCGCAGCCGCTGTATAACGCGGCACATACTCACGTTCTGGCGGTAAACGGCGAAATCTACAACCACCAGACGCTGCGCGACGCCTTGAGCGACCGCTATCAGTTCCAGACCGGCTCCGACTGTGAAGTGATCCTGGCGCTGTATCAGGAGAAGGGCCCGGCGTTCCTCGACGATCTGCAGGGGATGTTCGCCTTCGCGCTGTATGACGCGGAAAAAGACGCCTACCTGATCGGCCGCGACCATATCGGCATCATTCCGCTGTATATGGGCTTTGATGAGCACGGCAACCTGTTCGTCGCCTCGGAAATGAAGGCGCTGGTGCCGGTCTGCCGCACCATTAAAGAGTTCCCCGCCGGCAGCTACCTGTGGAGCCAGGACGGCGAGATCCGCCAATATTACCAGCGCGACTGGTTTGACTATGACAGCGTCAAAGACAGCGTCACCGACGCCAATGCGCTGCGCAACGCGCTGGAAGAGTCGGTAAAAAGCCACCTGATGTCCGACGTGCCTTACGGCGTGCTGCTGTCCGGCGGCCTGGACTCGTCGGTGATTTCCGCCATCACCAAAAAATACGCCGCGCGCCGCGTGGAAGATCAGGAGCGCAGCGAAGCCTGGTGGCCGCAGCTGCACTCGTTCGCCGTCGGCCTGCAAGGTTCGCCGGATCTGCGCGCCGCGCAGGAGGTGGCCAACCACCTCGGCACCGTGCACCATGAAATTCACTTCACCGTGCAGGAAGGTCTGGACGCCATCCGCGACGTGATTTACCACATTGAAACCTACGACGTCACCACCATCCGCGCCTCGACGCCGATGTATCTGATGTCGCGCAAGATCAAGGCGATGGGCATCAAGATGGTGCTGTCCGGCGAAGGGGCCGACGAAGTGTTCGGCGGCTACCTTTACTTCCATAAGGCGCCGGACGCGCGCGAGTTCCACGACGAGACGGTGCGTAAACTGCTGGCGCTGCATATGTTCGACTGCGCGCGCGCCAACAAGGCGATGTCCGCCTGGGGCGTTGAGGCGCGCGTACCGTTCCTCGACAAGAAATTCCTCGACGTGGCGATGCGCATCAACCCGCAGGATAAAATGTGCGGCAACGGCAAAATGGAAAAACACATTATCCGCGAGTGTTTCGAATCCTATCTGCCGGCCAGCGTGGCCTGGCGCCAGAAAGAGCAGTTCTCCGACGGCGTGGGCTACAGCTGGATTGACACCTTAAAAGAGGTGGCTGCGCAGCAAATCAGCGACCAACAGCTCGAAACCGCACGTTTCCGCTTCCCGTACAACACGCCGACCTCGAAAGAAGGCTACCTGTACCGTGAGATTTTTGAAGAGCTGTTCCCGCTGCCAAGCGCCGCCGAGTGCGTGCCGGGCGGCCCGTCGGTGGCCTGTTCATCAGCCAAGGCGATTGAGTGGGATGAATCATTCAAAAAAATGGACGATCCGTCCGGCCGCGCCGTCGGCGTGCACCAGTCCGCCTATCAGTAAACCGCTATAGATCAATACGACGGCGAACCTGCGGGTTCGCCTTTTTGTTGATGTTTTAAACCATAAATTGAATGAATTGCCGATTTTATCGCCATACTGTTCACAACCCAGACAAACGGCAGCCTGCAACGCTTTTTCGGCAAAAAACTTGTTGACGCAAATCGGTCATATACGCATAATGCGCCCCGCAACGCCGATGAAGGTAGCGCGAAAAAAGATGGCTACGTAGCTCAGCTGGTTAGAGCACATCACTCATAATGATGGGGTCACAGGTTCGAATCCCGTCGTAGCCACCATCTTTTTTGCGGGAGTGGCGAAATTGGTAGACGCACCAGATTTAGGTTCTGGCGCCGCAAGGTGTGCGAGTTCAAGTCTCGCCTCCCGCACCACTCTCTTCATCGTCGTCGGCTCTGCTGATGGGGTATCGCCAAGCGGTAAGGCACCGGTTTTTGATACCGGCATTCCCTGGTTCGAATCCAGGTACCCCAGCCATCTTCTCTCTGAGAAGGCGGTAAGCAGGAAAGATTTGTAACGGTTGTTGGGGTATCGCCAAGCGGTAAGGCACCGGTTTTTGATACCGGCATTCCCTGGTTCGAATCCAGGTACCCCAGCCATACAAACAACCTGCAAGTCGATAAAGCAATATTTAGCGCGGCTACGTAGCTCAGCTGGTTAGAGCACATCACTCATAATGATGGGGTCACAGGTTCAAATCCCGTCGTAGCCACCATTGCTAAATTGCTTTCACAATTGGGGTATCGCCAAGCGGTAAGGCACTGGATTCTGATTCCAGCATTCCGAGGTTCGAATCCTCGTACCCCAGCCACATTTAGAAAAGCCCACTTCGTTGGGCTTTTTGCTTTTCTGCTCTTCCACACGCAAACAAAGAAAAAGGCCGGGCGTCCCGACCTTCTGTTGCTCACGCTGCGCGGCGACTGCCCGGCAGCTTATAACCCCAGCGCATACTTCAGCGCCTTCTGTTTCAACCCACCGGCGCGTTCGGCGGCCATCAGCGCCAGGTTGCGCGCCACGCCGAGCGGCGCCAGGCGGTTGCTGAAGGCGGTATAGAACAGATCCATCCCGCTCTGCATCAGCAGGTTGTCGGCGCGGCGCCGGCGCTGATAGCGCTGCAGCACCGCCTCGCTTGCCCACTCCTCTCCTTGATCACGCGCCTCCAGCAGGACATTCAGCAACGCGTCAACGTCGCGGTAGCCCAGGTTAACCCCCTGCCCGGCCAGCGGGTTGATGGTGTGCGCCGCATCGCCGACCAGCGCCAGCCCCGGCAGGACGTAACGCTGGGCATGGCGGCGCACCAGCGGGAAGGAGCCGGCGGCATGCGCCTTCACGGCACCGAGCCGCGCCGGAAACGCCGCGGTAATCTCCTGCTCCAGCTGCGCCATCGGCATACTTTGCAGCTGGCGGATGCGCTGCGGGCTGTCGTACCACACCAGCGAGGCCCAGTCGTCATACAGCGGCAGGAAGGCGCGCGGGCCGGAAGGGAAAAACTGCTGCCAGGTGGCGTCCTGCTGCGGCGCGCCGGTCTGCACGGTGATCAGCATGCAGGACTGACGATACTGCCAGCCGCTGACGCCGATATCCGCCAGCTTGCGCACCTGCGAGTGCGCGCCGTCGGCGCCGACCACCAGCCGCGCCGTCAGCGTTTCACCGTCGTCCAGCGCCAGCCGCCACGCCTCATCCTCACGCCGCAGCGCCTGCAGCCTGGCCGGACAGTGCAGCGTCAGCGTGTCGCAGTGCTGCAGCTGCTGCCACAGCGCCAGCTGCAGCAGACGGTTCTCCACCATAAACCCAAGCTCGGGCAGGCCCAGCTCGGCGGCGTCGAACGCCACCCGCGCCGACTCCCACTCCCAGGTTTCCAGCCGGCGGTACGGCGCCGAACGCATCTGCGCCAGCGCCGGCCAGGCGCCCAGCTGTTTCAACAGAGCCACCGAGGCGCAGCCAATGGCGGAAATCCGCAGATCCGGCGCGCTGTGCGGTTCAAACGCCGCCGGCGCCTGATGCTCCAGCAGCGCCACGCGAAAACCGGCCTGCGCCAGCCCGAGCGCGGCGGCCGCGCCGACCATGCCGCCGCCGACTACGGCGACGTCGTACCCTGTTTGAGAAGTCTTCATGTTGGTTATGCTTGTTGGTTGGTGAGCGCCGCCCTATCCTGCGCGGCGTATTGCCCCTTAGTGTACCGGATTTTTCATCCGGCTTCAGGTCACAGGAGATTTTCCCCGCGCTGGTCACCGCCGCGGCAAGTGTTTACAATGCCCCTTCTGCAATGTCGCTATTCCCGTCGTAAGCAAGGCGCAGGCTCACGGCAGCCGCGCGCGGGACGCTCGCTGCGTTGCCGTCTCCCTGCAGCCTGAGTGATTCGGGTATAATGCAGCTTAATTTCGCTTCGCACTGATAATGGCTATTCGATGACCAAGAAACTACATATCAAAACCTGGGGCTGTCAGATGAATGAATACGATTCATCCAAAATGGCAGACTTACTGGGAAGCACGCACGGTTACCAATGGACCGAAAACGCCGAAGAGGCGGACGTGCTGCTGCTGAATACCTGCTCAATCCGCGAGAAAGCGCAGGAAAAAGTTTTCGCTATGTTGGGCCGCTGGAAGCAGTTAAAAGAGAAGAATCCCGATCTGATTATCGGCGTCGGCGGCTGCGTCGCCTCGCAGGAAGGCGACCACATTCGCCAGCGCGCGCCCTGCGTCGACGTTATTTTCGGGCCGCAGACGCTGCACCGCCTGCCGGAGATGATTAACCACGTGCAGGGCACCCGCAGCCCGATCGTCGATATCAGCTTCCCGGAAATCGAGAAGTTCGACCGCCTGCCGGAGCCGCGCGCCGAAGGCCCGACCGCCTTTGTCTCCATCATGGAAGGCTGCAACAAATACTGCACCTTCTGCGTGGTGCCGTACACCCGCGGCGAAGAAGTCAGCCGCCCGAGCGACGATATCCTGTTCGAAGTCGCGCAGCTGGCGGCGCAAGGGGTGCGCGAGGTCAACCTGCTGGGCCAGAACGTCAACGCCTACCGCGGCGCCACCTACGACGGCGATATCTGCACCTTCGCCGAACTGCTGCGCCTGGTGGCGGCCATCGACGGCATTGACCGCATCCGTTTCACCACCAGCCATCCGATCGAGTTCACCGACGACATCATCGCGGTGTATGAAGACACGCCGGAGCTGGTCAGCCATCTGCACCTGCCGGTACAGAGCGGTTCCGACCGCGTTCTGACCATGATGAAGCGCGCGCATACCGCGCTGGAATATAAGGCGATTATCCGCAAGCTGCGCAAGGTGCGGCCCAATATCCAGCTCAGCTCCGACTTTATCATCGGCTTCCCGGGCGAATCGCAGGCCGACTTCGAGCAGACCATGAACCTGATTGCCGAGGTCAACTTCGACACCAGCTTCAGCTTTATCTACTCATCGCGCCCCGGCACGCCGGCCGCCGATATGGTGGACGACGTCAGCGAAGAAGAGAAAAAACAGCGCCTGTATATTCTGCAGGATCGCCTCAGCCAGCAGGCGCGTCAGTTCAGCCGCCGCATGCTGGGCACCGTACAACGCATCCTGGTTGAAGGCACCTCGCGCAAGAACGTGATGGAGCTGGCGGGCCGCACCGAGTGCAACCGGGTGGTCAACTTCGAAGGCACGCCGGATATGGTCGGCCAGTTTGTCGACGTAGAGATTACCGAGGTGCTGGCCAACTCGCTGCGCGGCGTCGTGGTGCGCACCGAACAGCAGATGGATCTGCGCGTGCACGAATCTCCGCAGTCGGTGATCGCCCGCACCCGTAAAGAAGATGAGTTGGGCGTCGGCAGCTACCAGCCTTAATACTCGTCAGCGCGATCACCTGCAATGAGCGTAACCTGGCCGGGCGTTTGCCCGGCTGTTTTATTTTGCGGCCACCCGCTTACGCGGCGAAGTGGGTCGCATTTTTCATGATTTCCCCTTGAATTCCTGCGCTGGCGCACAGATAGATCAGGGGTAAACTTGCGCGCTCGCCGCGCACCATGAATAATTCATCGTATATCCGTCTGACTTCGGCAGCGCTGCCGGAAGTATGATGCCGGATAGAGATGACTCAGGTTTTGCCCTGAACGCGCGCGTCCCGTACGCGCAACGTGACATCAACAGGCCCGATGTGACCTAGAGGAATAGTTTGAACGTCGCAACACAAGAAATTCTGTTAGAGCCCGCAGACAATCAGCGTTTGCTCAGCCTGTGCGGCCCGTTTGATGACAATATCAAACAGCTCGAACGCCGGCTGGGGATTGAAATCAGCCGCCGTGACAACCGGTTTAAACTGGTCGGTAAAAACCCCTGCGTGGTGGCCGCCGCCGATATTCTGCGTCACCTGTACGTGGACACGGCGCCGATCCGCGGCGTGATCCCCGATATCGACCCGGAACAGATCCATCTGGCGATCAAAGAGAGCCGCGTACTGGAACAGGTTGCCGACAGCGTGCCGGACTACGGCAAAGCGGTGAACATCAAAACCAAACGCGGCATGGTGAAACCACGCACGCCGAACCAGGCGCAGTACATCGCCAATATTCTCGACCACGACATCACCTTCGGCATCGGCCCGGCCGGTACCGGTAAAACCTATCTGGCGGTGGCCGCCGCGGTCGATGCGCTGGAGCGGCAGGAAGTGCGCCGCATTCTGCTGACCCGTCCGGCGGTAGAAGCGGGTGAAAAGCTCGGCTTCCTGCCCGGAGATCTCAGCCAGAAGGTCGACCCTTACCTGCGTCCGCTGTACGACGCCCTGTTTGAAATGCTGGGCTTTGAACGCGTCGAGAAGCTGATCGAACGCAACGTGATTGAGGTCGCGCCGCTGGCCTATATGCGCGGCCGCACCCTGAACGACGCCTTTATCATTCTCGATGAGAGCCAGAACACCACCATCGAACAGATGAAGATGTTCCTGACGCGCATCGGCTTCAACTCCAAAGCGGTGATTACCGGCGACGTGACGCAGATCGACCTGCCGCGTAACCAGAAATCCGGCCTGCGCCACGCGGTGGAAGTGCTGTCCGCGGTGGAAGAGATCAGCTTTAACTTCTTCCACAGCGAAGACGTAGTGCGTCACCCGGTGGTGGCGCGCGTGGTCATCGCCTATGAAGCCTGGGAAGCCGAAGAGCAGAAGCGCAAAGAGGCGCTCGCGGAACAGCGCAAGCGCGAGGCGCAGCTGGCCTCCGAGCAGGAGACGCCATGAGCCAGGTCATTCTCGATTTGCAAATTGCCTGTGAAAACACCGCCGGCCTGCCTGACGAAGCCGCGTTCCAGCGTTGGCTGGACAGCGTGCTGCCGCAGTTTCAGCCCGAGTCGGAGGTCACTATCCGTCTGGTGGACGAGGCGGAAAGCCATGAGTTGAACCTGACCTACCGCGGCAAGGATAAACCGACCAACGTGCTCTCCTTCCCGTTTGAAGCGCCGCCGGGCATTGAACTGCCGCTGCTGGGCGATTTGATCATCTGCCGGCAGGTGGTTGAGCAGGAAGCCAGCGAACAGGGCAAGGCGCTGGAGGCCCACTGGGCGCATATGGTTGTTCACGGCTGCCTTCATCTGCTAGGGTATGACCACATCGACGATGATGAAGCCGAAGAAATGGAATCTTTGGAAACCGACATCATGCAGGGGCTGGGCTATCCCGACCCCTATCTGGCGGAAAAAGATCCCACTTGACGTTAGCTGATTACCCCACAGCCCCGCCCGCGGGGCTGTCGCTAACCCCTTACTCTGACATGAGTGATATTAACTAAAACGCCATGAGCGACGACAATTCTCAAAGCAACGACAGCCCCAGTAGCAAGAAGGGGTTCTTTACCCTGCTCCTTAACCAGTTATTCCACGGTGAACCAAAAAACCGTGACGATCTGGTTGAACTGATCCGCGACTCCGAACAGAACGATCTGATCGACCCCGATACCCGCGATATGCTGGAAGGGGTGATGGATATCGCCGAACAGCGGGTGCGCGATATCATGATCCCCCGCTCCCAGATGATTACGCTCAAACGTAATCAGTCGCTGGAAGAGTGCCTGGATGTGATCATCGACTCCGCCCACTCGCGCTTCCCGGTGATCAGCGAAGACAAAGACCATATTGAAGGCATCCTGATGGCCAAGGACCTGCTGCCATTTATGCGCGCGGAGTCCGAGCCGTTCAGCATCGATCGGGTACTGCGCCCGGCGGTGGTGGTGCCGGAAAGCAAGCGGGTCGACCGCATGCTGAAGGAGTTCCGCTCCCAGCGTTACCATATGGCGATCGTCATCGACGAGTTCGGCGGCGTTTCCGGTCTGGTGACCATTGAAGACATTCTGGAACTGATTGTCGGTGAAATCGAAGACGAATATGACGATGAGGAAGATCGTGATATCCGCCAGCTCAGCCGCCATATGTACACCGTGCGCGCGCTGACCGCGATTGAAGACTTCAACGAGGCCTTCGATACCCACTTCAGCGATGATGAGGTCGATACCATCGGCGGCCTGATCATGCAGGCCTTCGGCCATCTGCCAACCCGCGGGGAAACCATTGAAATCGAAGGTTACCTGTTTAAAGTTGCCATGGCCGACAGTCGACGTATCATCCAGGTTCATGTAAAAATTCCGGACAACGCTCCGCAACCGAAACTGGAAGACTAAATTTCACATGGCCAACGCCTCTTTATTCGATCGCCAGCGGGTTCGCGCCCTGCTGGCGCTGTTGACCGGCGCCTGCGGCACGCTGGCGTTCTCCCCTTATGATATCTGGCCGGCGGCCATCGTTTCCCTGTGCGGGCTGCTGGCGGTCACGCTTGACCGCAGCGTGCGCCAATCGGCGCTGCTCGGCTTTCTGTGGGGAATGGGGCTGTTTGGCAGCGGCGTCAACTGGGTCTACGTCAGCATCGCCGACTTCGGCGGAATGCCGTTCGCCGTCAATATCTTCCTGGTGGTGCTGCTTGCCGCCTACCTGTCGCTGTACACCGGGCTGTTTGCCGGCCTGCTGACGCGCCTCTGGCCGCGCACCCACTGGCTGCGGCTGGCGATCGCCGCCCCGGCGCTGTGGCAGGTTACCGAATTCCTGCGCGGCTGGGTGCTGACCGGCTTCCCCTGGCTGCAGTTCGGCTACAGCCAGATCGACGGTCCGCTGAAGGGGCTGGCGCCGCTGCTGGGCGTCGACAGCATCACGTTGGTGCTGATGTCGCTCAGCGGCCTGCTGGTGTACGCCGTCGCGCGCCGCCGCATCCTGCCGGCGGTTATCGCCGTCGCCATGCTGCTGCTGCCGTGGCCGCTGCGTCAGCTGCACTGGTTTACCCCGCAGCCCGATAAGGCGGTTAACGTCGCCATGGTGCAGGGCAATATCGCCCAGTCGCTGAAGTGGGACCCGCAGGCGCTGGTCAGCACGCTGCAGGCCTATCTGGACGCCACCCGCCCTTATGTGGGCAAGGCGCCGATCATTATCTGGCCGGAGTCGGCCATTCCTGACGTGGAAAGCAACCAGAACGGTTTCCTGACCATGATGGACGATCTGGTGCGCGCCAAACACAGCAGCCTGATTACCGGCATCGTGGACGCCCGCGCCACCCGGCAGGGGACGGAATACTTCAACAGCGTCATCGTGCTGGGTGAACAGGCGCCGTACCGCTACCCGGCCGCCGACCGTTACAACAAGCATCACCTGGTGCCGTTCGGCGAGTTTGTACCGCTGGAAACGCTGCTGCGGCCGCTGGCGCCGTTCTTCGATCTGCCGATGTCCTCTTTCAGCCGCGGCGATTACGTCCAGTCGCCGATCAAGGTGCAGGGCTACGATCTGACGGCGGCGATTTGCTATGAAATCGTGCTCGGCCAACAGGTGCGCGACAACTTCCGCCCGGATACCAACTTCCTGCTGACCATCTCCAACGATGCCTGGTTCGGCCACTCCATCGGTCCGTGGCAGCACTTCCAGATGGCGCGCATGCGCGCCCTGGAGCTGGGGCGGCCGCTGCTGCGCAGCACCAATAACGGCGTCACCGCCGCGGTTGGGCCAACCGGCGACGTCATTGCCGAGATCCCGCAGTTTACCCGTCAGGTGCTGGAGGTGAAGGTAACGCCAACCACCGGCATCACGCCGTACGCCCGCTTCGGCGCGCTGCCGCTGTGGGTGATTACCGCGCTGCTGGGCGGCCTGGCGCTGCTGTTCGGCCTGCGCCGCCGCTAATCTGCTTTACGGGGACGCCGCCGCGCGTCCCCTTTTTCTTCCGCTCCGCCTCCCCCTCCTGGCATGCTCCTTGCTTTATTTCTCCTGCCCTGCGCGGCAGCATTAGCTGAGATCACGCGGCCTGGTAAATCCGCCGCACCATAACGGTGCCGCCGGGTTTTATTGCCTCTATTTGGTGCGCGTGATGTCTCAAATTACGAAACATATTGGTTTCATTTTGTTCACAATCGGCTATTTTCTAACGGTAATCTGTTCTAAGACTATCTTTATAATGTGAGCAATAAATAACCATTTTCACTCTGACGCGCTTTCGTCAGAACCACCACAACAGCAAGGAGTTGGACCATGCACATGCGTAAACTGGCGTTATCGTTACTGCTGATTGGGATGGCAGGCAGCGTAGCCCACGCGGAAGAATTAACCGGCACGCTGAAGAAAATCAAAGACAACGGCGTGATCGTTGTCGGTCACCGTGAATCTTCAGTTCCTTTCTCCTATTACGACAACCAGCAGAAAGTGGTGGGCTATTCTCAGACCTACTCAGACCAAATCGTCGAGGCCATCAAGAAAAAACTTAACGCCCCCGATCTTAAAGTGAAACTGCTGCCTATTACCTCGCAGAACCGTATTCCGCTGCTGCAGAACGGCACCTATGACTTCGAATGCGGCTCCACCACCAATAACCTCGAACGCCAGAAACAGGCCGCCTTCTCCGATACCATCTTTATCGTCGGCACCCGTCTGCTGGCGAAAAAAGGCTCCGAAGTGAAAGACTTCAAGGACCTGGCCGGCAAACCGGTGGTGGTCACCTCCGGCACCACCTCCGAAGTGCTGCTGAACAAGCTGAACGACAAGGACAAAATGAAAATGCGCATCATCAGCGCCAAAGACCACGGCGACTCTTTCCGCACGCTGGAAAGCGGCCGCGCGGTGGCGTTTATGATGGATGACGCGCTGCTGGCCGGCGAACGCGCCAAAGCCAAAAAGCCGGACCAGTGGGAAATCATCGGCACGCCGCAGTCAAAAGAAGCCTACGGCTGCATGATGCGTAAAGACGACGCCGACTTCAAAAAACTGGTTGATGACACCATTGCTCAGGCGCAAACCTCCGGCGAAGCCGCCAAATGGTTTGATAAGTGGTTTAAACAGCCTATCCCGCCAAAAAATCTGAATATGAACTTTGAGCTGTCCGACGATATGAAGCAGCTGTTCAAAGCGCCTAACGATAAGGTTCTGAACTAATAACAACAAAGCGGGAACGGCGGCAACGCCGGCCCCGCCCCGTTGACGGCGGGACAGACAGGTATCCGGCAGGCCGTTCCCCTGCCGGATTTTTCTCCGACGCCGGCGCGCACCGATGAGCCAGCCTAACTGGCCGCCGCGCCCGGCGTCAGACAGCCGTCAATGTTTCATCCCCTGCCGGACGCGCGCCCTTACCCGGCGGCGTGAGCGGCGGCGGACAGATCTGCTTATCGGAGTTTTTTATGTCAATAGATTGGAACTGGGGAATCTTCCTGCAGCAGGCGCCGTTCGGCAATACCACCTACCTGGGTTGGATCTGGTCCGGCTTTCAGGTAACGGTCGCCCTCTCCGTCTGCGCATGGATCATCGCTTTCTTCGTCGGTTCGCTGTTCGGTATTCTGCGCACCGTGCCCAACCGTTTCCTGTCCGGCATCGGCACCGTCTACGTTGAGCTGTTTCGCAACGTACCGCTGATCGTACAGTTCTTTACCTGGTATCTGGTGGTGCCGGAACTGCTGCCGCCCGATATCGGCATGTGGTTTAAAACCGAGCTCGACCCGAACGTACAGTTTTTTGTCTCCTCCATGCTGTGCCTGGGGCTGTTTACCGCCGC
Source organism: Serratia rubidaea (assembly GCF_016026735.1). Classification (NCBI taxonomy): domain Bacteria; kingdom Pseudomonadati; phylum Pseudomonadota; class Gammaproteobacteria; order Enterobacterales; family Yersiniaceae; genus Serratia; species Serratia rubidaea. The sequence goes on along the minus strand of NZ_CP065640.1, from coordinate 2,723,506 downwards.
CCGCGTCTGCGAGCAGGTGCGCGCCGCGATCCAATCCCTGCCGCGCGGGCAACAGGCCGCCGGGCTGGCGATGGGGCTGACGCTGCCGCAAACCTACCGCTACGTGCTGCTGCCGAACGCCTACCGGGTGATCGTTCCGCCGATGACCTCGGAAATGCTGAACCTGGTGAAAAACTCGGCGATCGCCTCCACCATTGGCCTGGTGGATATGGCCGCTCAGGCCGGCAAACTGTTGGACTACTCCGCACACGCCTATGAATCATTCACTGCAATTACGTTGGCCTATATCGGCATCAACGCGGTCATTATGCTGATCATGCGCATGGTGGAACGTAAAGTGCAGTTGCCCGGCAATATGGGGAGCAAATAATGTACGAATTTGACTGGGCATCGATTGTGCCAAGCTTCCCCTACCTGCTGCAAGGCATGGTAGTCACCCTGAAAATCACCGTCACGGCGATTATTTTCGGCATCATCTGGGGTACGCTGCTGGCGGTAATGCGCCTGTCCCCTTTTAAGCCAATCAGCTGGTTCGCCACGCTCTACGTCAACCTGTTCCGCTCGGTGCCGCTGGTGATGGTGCTGCTGTGGTTCTATCTGGTGGTGCCTAGCTTATTACAAAAGGTTCTTGGGCTGTCGCCGCAAACCGATATTCGTCTGATCTCGGCTATGGTAGCCTTTTCGCTGTTCGAGGCCGCCTACTACTCGGAGATTATCCGCGCGGGGATCCAGAGCGTATCGCGCGGCCAGTCCTCCGCGGCGCTGGCGCTGGGCATGAGCCACTGGCAGTCGATGCAGCTGGTGATTTTGCCGCAGGCGTTCCGCGCCATGGTGCCGCTGCTGCTGACGCAGGGTATCGTACTGTTCCAGGATACGTCGCTGGTTTACGTACTGAGCCTGGCTGACTTCTTCCGTACTGCTTCGACCATCGGCGAACGTGACGGTACGCAGGTGGAAATGATCCTGTTCGCCGGCTTTGTCTACTTTGTCATCAGCATTGCCGCCTCGGCGCTGGTAAGCTATTTGAAGAAAAGGACTGTTTGATGATTTCCCTGAAAAATGTTTCCAAGTGGTACGGTCACTTCCAAGTGCTGACCGACTGCTCCACAGAAGTAAAAAAAGGCGAGGTAGTCGTGGTCTGCGGTCCTTCAGGCTCAGGCAAGTCGACCTTGATCAAAACCGTTAACGGGCTGGAGCCGATCCAACAGGGAGAAATCCGCGTCAACGACACCCAGGTCAACCTGAAATCCACCAATCTGGCGCAGCTGCGCGCCAAAGTCGGCATGGTGTTTCAGCATTTTGAACTGTTCCCGCACCTGTCGATCATCGAAAACCTGATCCTGGCGCAGGTCAAAGTGCTCAAGCGCGACAAGGCGGCGGCGCGTGAAAAGGGTCAGGCGCTGCTTAAACGCGTCGGGCTGACCGCCCACGCGGACAAATATCCGGCGCAGCTTTCCGGCGGCCAGCAGCAGCGCGTGGCGATCGCCCGTGCGCTGTGTATGGATCCGATCGCCATGCTGTTTGATGAACCCACCTCGGCGCTGGATCCGGAGATGATCAACGAGGTGCTGGACGTGATGGTCGAGCTGGCGCAGGAAGGCATGACCATGATGGTGGTCACCCACGAAATGGGCTTCGCCCGCAAGGTGGCCAACCGGGTTATCTTTATGGATGAAGGTAAAATCGTTGAAGACCGTGATAAGGATGAGTTCTTTAACAACCCGCAGTCCGAGCGCGCCAAAGACTTCCTGGCAAAAATCCTGCACTGATCCGCCCCATGCGCCCCGACCGGGGCGCATGAAAAGTCCTTGTTTCCCGACCGCTTTGATCCGATGCTCGAGGTAAATCCACAAGAGCAGAGAGAACACGATGCCACGCCCTATTATTATCGATTGCGACCCCGGACTTGATGACGCCATTGCGCTGGCGATGGCGCTACGCGCGCCGCAGCTGGACGTCAAGGCCATCACCACCTCCGCCGGCAACCAGACGCCGGAGAAAACCCTGCATAACGCCCTCGGCCTGCTGACGCTGATGCAGCGGGAAGATATACCGGTGGCCGCCGGCGCCGCCAAACCGCTGCTGCGCGAGCTGGTGATTGCAGAGCACGTACACGGCAGCACCGGCATGGGCCACACCCGCCTGCCGACGCCGGGTATCGAGCCGGCGCCGCACAGCGCGGTTGAACTGATCGCCGGCCTGCTGCGCACCAGCCCGGAGCCGATCACGCTGGTGGTCACCGGGCCGATGACCAATATCGCCCTGCTGCTGGCGCAGCATCCCGAACTCAAACCGCGCATCGAGCGCATCGTCTTTATGGGCGGCGCGCTGCATGGCGGCAACGCCACGCCGGTGGCCGAGTTTAATATCTACGTCGATCCGGAAGCGGCGCAAATGGTCCTGCAGTCCGGCGTGCCGCTGACCATGGCGGGACTCAACGTGACCCATCAGGCGTTTGTGCTGCCGCAGGAGGCGGAACGCATCCGCGCCATCGCCAACCCGGTAGCGCAGGCGGTGGCCGAAATGCTCGACTTCTACCTGCCGATGTACCTCAACCACCCGCGCGGACTGCCGGGCGCCGCGATGCATGATCCGTGCACCATCGCCTGGCTGCTGGCGCCGCAGCTGTTTGACAGCCGCGAACGCTGGGTCGGCGTGGAAACCAAGGGCGAATATACCCTGGGGCAAACCGTGATGGACGATCTGCAGCAAAGCGGTAATGCGCCCAACGTGCAGGTGCTGACCGATATTGACCGGGACGGTTTTATCGCGCTATTGCTTGACTGCCTGACGCGTTATTCCTGCCGCCAGAACGGCGAAAAATAAATAGCCGTCTTTAACCGGGCCGATAATGCGGCCCGGCTTGCTATTTGCGTCGCAAAATCAAAAACAGCTAACGCGTTCCGCTATTGACGCCACGGAAGATAAATAGTTTTATCCGCTTTTATTCTGGACAGGGAGTCCCAGGAATGGAGCAAACAACAGAGATACAGGAAGGTATTACCCGTCCGCTGACGCTTGGCGAAGTAATATTAGCCCGTTCAATATTTGGCAACTCAATTATTTATAATACCGTAAGGGTTCACTGCGACAGCTACCTGCCCTTTGGCCTGCAGGCCAGCCATACCGCGATGGCGCCAAATGGTGAATTATGGTTTAGAAAAGAACTTTATAAACCAGATTTTTCAATGGCAGACTTAGGTGACCAACTCACCTTTATTCACGAGATGGCTCATGTCTGGCAATATCAAACGGGCATGTGGGTAAGAATGCGTGGTTTATTTAGTTGGGCTGCAGATTACAAATATAGGCTGAATGAAAAAAAAACGTTAAAAGATTATTCAATGGAACAACAAGCATCTATTATTGCCGATTATTGGTTACTAAAGAGGTATGGGCACCGAACGTGGCTAGAGTTCACACATAGGGGCGTTAACTTTCAAGGCATAAGTGATAGGTTTATCATTATGAAATATGAACTCGTGCTCAATCAGTTTCTGAAAAAAAGGTAAGCATAATGAAAAGGATTTTGGTCATCGCTATACCACTACTGTTACTTACCGGCTGTATGCACCTCAACGATCCAAGGCCAAAGCACTATAAAGCGCCGGTCACTACCGTGGCAAACAAGGTGTGCGTTATTGTTCAGCCCGAAGCGGATGAACAGATCGTAACGATACGTATTAATGAAATCGGCAACGATAACAATACGTTAGAAAAATACGGACTGGCGGTGATCGCGTCAGCAGAACGATGCGTTACTGATTTCGGTTATGCATTTGCAGCGGGAAAAGCCTATAACTTTATGGTTATCCTGGAATCACCCGAGAAAAAGAAACGGGGCGTTCAACCCTCTGCCCGGATATACGGCGCGAGTTTTTCGCTATGGCGCCTCAACGGCAAGCTGCAAGCCACGCCTCTTTATTAAAGGTGCTGCCAGAACGGCCCAAAATTTGTGGGCCGTTGATAATGTCAGCGCCTCCAAAACTGACAGCCAAACAGCGGCATCTTCCGGCACTCACAGCAGCGCTTAAATCCGCACATCAACAATCTCATCCCTTGCCTTGCCCCTTTGCCGGAGATAATCCGCCTTGGTCTGGAGCACGCCGAACAGAAAAGAAGCCACCAGATAGCCCACCTGAATATCGCTGTACCAATGCGCCTGGCAAATCACTCTGCCGGCGCCGAACTCCAGCGAACGTTGGTAAATGCCGGTCGCCTTCTCCGGCAGGATAGACGAGAGGGTCAATGCCCATAGCATACTGGTCACCGCATGGCCGGAAGGATAGGAGTCTCGCTCTTTGCCGTCGGCCCGCGGCCGACGGCGGGCAAAGCGCTTCTTGAGCGGATACACGGCAACGGCGGCATCGGTCAGCAACCGGTTCAATAGCAAATGCAGGCACGGGGTATTTTCACGGGAAATCGCTATCTCCAAGGCCTCGGCGTACTGTCTGCCAAGATTTTCCCACGACAAATCCTGATCCGTCTGCGAACGCTCAAGGTGGCGCCGGCAGCTGCCATACTTCACGCGCTGGTAATTATGCAGATCCAATAATATGGCCTGAGGATCGTCCGCCGGTGGCGGAGGGATAAGCTGGGTAAAATCAGGAAAGTCGGCCGCATTCAGGTAGCCATTGATCCACCCCGGCAACAGCGTCGAAAACGTGATATCGGTCTCACCGGTTTCAGGGTAATCAATACGCCAGGTTTCCGTCGGATCGCTATGAATACCATTATCAGCCAGCATCTCAGATTCCTCAGTTTCGACAGTGAAATTCTCAGGCACGGAGCCAATAAACTATGGCCGTCGCCATTTCATCTGTCAAAACCGCCCCCGCGGAACAAGCGGGTCAGACGCGTATCGAGGTCATGCGTCCCCCAGCAGCAACTGCCAACGGGGCGGCATAGTAAATCCGCCCTACGCCGCCGTTGAGAGCGACCGCGCGATCAAGGCTCAAACGGCCGGCGCTGAAACTGGTCGTGTCCACACTTCGGGCAGCGCGGCAGCACTTCCGGCGTATAAAACGCCAGGTGATGGTGACACTTCTCACACACCAGATTGCCCAGGCCGACCACCTCGCCGCTGTGATACACACCGTGGTGGCTGACGTCTTTAAACACTTCGCGCCACTCCAGCTGGGTTTTGTCGGTAATGTCCGCCAGCTCCTGCCACAGGCTCTCCTTGATCACCCGCATAAACACGCTGTCGCTGAACTCCTCGCGGCTCTCCTGATAGCTACGGGCAAACTCTTCCAGATCGCGCCGCACCGCCTGCTTCAGCTGCGCCACTTCATCGCGCGTCAGCTCGCCGGCCTCATCCAGCCGTTTTTCAGCGCTGGCAACCAGCTGGTCAATGTCTCGTTCCCCGTTTTTCAGACGTTCGGTCAGCGACGCCAACAGTTCGCGGTAGTACTGAGCAACCTTGTTCATAGCTTCTCCTCAATGAACCCGTGAAATGACCCCAGTGACGGGATTTCCCCTTAAGCCATCTTCCCTTATTTTAGCCGTAAATGGCTGATGTCTCTTGGCTAACGGCGGGATTTTCGCGACCGGTGTCGACATACCGGCGTCTTTTTACGAAATACGCGCCAACGGCGGCGCTTGGAGTTGTTGCCAACAGGTCTTATCAGCTATGCTATGCGGATCTAAATACTAAACAATTTATGCTACGGACGTAGCTGTTTTCTTAACAGGACCACCAGCCGCCATGCAAGAGCAATACCGCCCCGAAGAGATAGAATCGAACGTACAGAGCCATTGGCAAGAAAAACAGACGTTTAAGGTGACCGAAGACGCCAGCAAGGAGAAATATTACTGCCTCTCCATGCTGCCTTACCCTTCCGGTCGTCTACACATGGGTCATGTGCGTAACTACACCATCGGCGACGTGATCTCCCGTTACCAGCGCATGCTGGGTAAAAACGTGTTGCAGCCTATCGGCTGGGACGCCTTCGGCCTGCCGGCGGAAGGCGCCGCGGTAAAAAACAACACCGCGCCGGCGCCGTGGACCTACGACAACATCGAATATATGAAGAACCAGCTGAAACTGCTGGGCTTCGGCTACGACTGGGACCGCGAAATCGCCACCTGCAAACCTGACTACTACCGTTGGGAGCAGTGGTTCTTCACCAAACTGTATGAAAAAGGCCTGGTTTACAAGAAAACCTCGGCGGTGAACTGGTGCCCGCACGATATGACGGTGCTGGCCAACGAACAGGTGATCGACGGCTGCTGCTGGCGCTGCGACACCAAGGTCGAGCGTAAAGAGATCCCGCAGTGGTTTATCAAAATCACCGATTACGCCGATCAGCTGCTCAATGACCTGGACAAGCTCGAAGACTGGCCTGAACAGGTCAAAACCATGCAGCGCAACTGGATTGGCCGCTCCGAAGGGGTGGAAATCACCTTCGACGTCGACGGCAGCGACGAAAACGTCACCGTCTACACCACCCGTCCGGACACCTTTATGGGCGCCACCTACGTCGCGGTCGCCGCCGGCCACCCGCTGGCGCAGCAGGGTGCGGTCAATAACCCGGCGCTGGGCGACTTTATCGAAGAATGCCGCAACACCAAAGTGGCGGAAGCCGATATGGCGACCATGGAGAAAAAAGGCATGGCCACCGGCCTGTACGCCATCCATCCGCTGAGCGGCGAAAAGCTGCCGATCTGGGTCGCCAACTTCGTGCTGATGGAATACGGCACCGGCGCGGTGATGGCGGTGCCGGCGCACGACCAGCGTGACTGGGAGTTCGCCACCAAATACAACCTGCCGATCAAAGCGGTGATCCTGAACCTCGACGGCAGCCAGCCGGACATCAGCGGCGAAGCGATGACGGAAAAAGGCGCGCTGTTCAACTCCAGCGAGTTTGACGGCCTGGATCACGACGCCGGCTTTAACGCCATCGCCGATAAGCTGGTGGAAAAAGGCGTCGGCCAGCGCAAGGTTAACTACCGCCTGCGCGACTGGGGCGTATCCCGTCAGCGCTACTGGGGCGCGCCAATCCCGATGGTGACGCTGGAAGACGGCACCGTGATGCCAACGCCGGAAGATCAGCTGCCGGTGCTGCTGCCGGAAGACGTCGTGATGGACGGCATCACCAGCCCAATCAAAGCCGACGCGGAGTGGGCGAAAACCACCGTCAACGGCCAGCCGGCGCTGCGTGAGACCGACACCTTCGATACCTTTATGGAATCGTCCTGGTACTACGCGCGCTATACCTGCCCGCAGTACGATCAGGGCATGCTGGATCCGGCCGCAGCCAACTACTGGCTGCCGGTCGATCAGTATATCGGCGGCATTGAGCACGCCATCATGCACCTGATGTACTTCCGTTTCTTCCACAAGCTGATGCGCGACGCAGGCCTGGTGGACTCCGACGAGCCGGCAAAACGCCTGCTGTGTCAGGGCATGGTGCTGGCGGACGCCTTCTACTACACCGGCAACAACGGCGAGCGCGTCTGGGTTTCCCCGGTCGACGCCACCATTGAGCGCGATGAAAAAGGCCGCATTACCAAAGCGACCGATCCGCAAGGCCGTGAACTGGTCTATGCTGGCATGAGCAAAATGTCGAAGTCGAAGAACAACGGCATCGACCCGCAGGAAATGGTGGAAAAATACGGCGCCGACACCGTGCGTCTGTTTATGATGTTCGCCTCGCCGGCGGAAATGACGCTGGAGTGGCAGGAATCAGGCGTGGAAGGTGCGAACCGCTTCCTGAAGCGCGTGTGGAAACTGGCGTATGACCACGTGGAAAAAGGCGCGGTGCAGCCGCTCGACGTGGCATCCCTGAACGACGCGCAGAAAGCGCTGCGTCGCGACCTCCACAAGACCATTGCCAAAGTCACCGACGATATCGGCCGTCGTCAGACCTTCAACACTGCGATCGCCGCCGTGATGGAGCTGATGAACAAACTGGGCCGTGCGCCGCAGGAAACTGAACAGGATCGCGCACTGCTGCAGGAAGCCCTGCTGGCGGTGGTTCGCATGCTGTATCCGTTCACCCCGCACGTCTGCTTCAGCCTGTGGCAGGCGCTGGGCGGCGCCGGCGACATCGACGTCGCGCCATGGCCGGTTGCCGATGACGCCGCGATGGTGGAAGATTCAAAACTGGTGGTGGTGCAGGTTAACGGCAAAGTGCGCGCTAAAATTACCGTACCGGCCGATGCCAGCGAAGAACAAGTGCGTGAACGCGCCGCCGAAGAGCATCTGGTGGCTAAATATCTGGACGGCGTCACGATTCGTAAAGTGATCTACGTTCCGGGCAAATTGCTTAACCTGGTTGTGGGTTAACACAAGGAGGGGTTGTGCGACTTCGTATTACAACGTTGTTGCTGGGGCTGGCGGTGCTGATCACCGCCGGCTGCGGTTTTCACCTGCGTGGCACCACGCAGGTACCATCAGAAATGAAAACGCTGATGCTGGACAGCTATGACCCGTACGGTCCGCTGACCCGCGCGGTGCGCGCGCAGCTGCGCGCCAACGGCGTGACCATTGTGAAAGACGCGACGCGTAAAGATGTGCCGTCGCTGCGCATCGCCGGCTCCTCACAGAGCCAGGATACCGTCTCTATCTTCCAGGACGGTAAAACCGCCGAGTACCAGATGGTGATGACGGTGGATGCGCAGGTGCTGATTCCGGGCCACGATATTTACCCGATCAACGCCAAGGTCTTCCGCTCGTTCTTCGATAACCCGCTGACCGCGCTGGCGAAAGACTCCGAACAGGAGATCATCCTGCAGGAAATGCGCGAGCAGGCGGCGCAGCAGCTAGTGCGTAAACTGCTGACGGTGCATGCTGCGGAAGAAGAAGCCCAGCAGCAGGCCGCAGCGGCCGATAAAGCCGCGGAAAGCCGCCCAGCGCAATGACCCGTCTCTATCCTGAACAACTTGCCGCGCAGCTCCGAGAGGGGCTGCGCGCTTGTTATCTGCTGTGCGGTAATGAACCGCTGCTGCTGCAGGAAAGCCAGGACCTGATTCGTCAGGCGGCCACGGCGCAGCAGTTCAGCGAACATTACAGCATTTCCCTTGACGCCCATACCGACTGGGACGCCATCTTCAGCATTTGTCAGTCGATGAGCCTGTTCGCCAGCCGACAGACGCTGCTGCTGATCCTGCCGGAAAACGGCCCAACCGCCCCGATTGGCGAACAGCTGGTCAAACTGGCGGCGTTGCTGCATGAGGATATCATTCTGCTGCTGCGCGGCCCGCGGCTGACCAAAGCGCAGGAAAACAGCGCCTGGTTCAAGGCGCTGGGCGCCAACGGCGTCTACGTCACCTGCCAGACGCCGGAACAGGCGCAGCTGCCGCGCTGGGTCGCCAAGCGCGCCAAAGCGATGCAGCTGACGCTGGACGAGCCGGCCAATCAGCTGCTGTGCTACTGCTACGAAGGCAACCTGCTGGCGCTGGCGCAGGCGCTGGAGCGTCTGGCGCTGCTGCATCCGGACGGCAAGCTGACGCTGCCGCGCGTCGAGCAGGCGGTGAATGACGCCGCGCACTTTTCCCCGTATCACTGGCTCGACGCCCTGCTGGCCGGCAAAAGTAAACGCGCCTGGCATATCCTGCAGCAGCTGCGTCAGGAAGATGTTGAACCGGTGATCCTGCTGCGTACGCTGCAGCGCGAGCTGATGCAGTTGCTCACCCTGCAGCGCCAGATGGCGACAGCGCCGCTGCGCACGCTGTTCGATCAGCACAAGGTCTGGCAAAACCGCCGCAGCCTGGTGACCCAGGCGCTGCAGCGCCTGTCGGCCGCTCAGCTGCAGCAGGCGGTGCGGCTGCTGGCGCAGATAGAGCTCACCCTCAAGCAGGATTACGGCCAGTCGGTCTGGCCGGAACTAGAATCCCTGTCGATGTTGATCTGCGGTAAACCGCTGGCTACGAGTTTTTCCGATGTCTACTAACACCACAGCAGCCGCCGGGCTGCACGCGCTGTTCGGCGGTACGTTCGATCCCATCCATTACGGCCACCTGCGGCCGGTCGAGGCGCTGGCGCAGGAAGTGGGCCTCAATCAGGTCACCCTGCTGCCGAACCACGTTCCGCCGCACCGCCCGCAGCCGGAAGCCAATGCGCAGCAGCGGCTGAAAATGGTTGAACTGGCCATCGCCGGCAATCCGCTGTTCGCCGTTGACGACCGCGAGCTGCACCGCACCACGCCGTCGTATACCGTCGAAACGCTGGAGGCGATTCGCCAGGAACGCGGCCCGCAGCAGCCGCTGGCGTTTATCATCGGCCAGGATTCGCTGCTGAGCCTGCACAAATGGCAACGCTGGCAGGATCTGCTCAGCCTGTGCCATCTGCTGGTGCTGGCCCGCCCGGGTTATGACGACCACATGGAAACGCCGGCGCTACAGCGCTGGCTGGATACCCACCGCGTCAGCGACCCGGCAGCGCTGCGCAGCCGGCCGCACGGTTCACTGTACCTGGCGGATACGCCGCTGCTGGAAATTTCCGCCACCGAAATTCGTGAACGCCGCCATCAGGGTGCCAGCTGCGACGATCTGCTGCCGCGTCCGGTGCAACGTTATATCGAATTACAGGGTTTATATCGTTAGCGATAGGCGCGTGATATACTGCGCCGCTATTTTTCAGCTCACCATCCCAGGGGGAACCTTTGCAAGGTAAAGCGCTCCAAGATTTCGTTATCGACAAGATTGACGATCTTAAAGGCCAGGATATTATCGCTCTGAACGTTCAGGGTAAATCCAGCATCACCGACTGTATGATCATCTGCACCGGCACGTCCACGCGTCACGTGATGTCGATCGCCGACCACGTGGTGCAAGAGTCCCGCGCCGCAGGTATGGATCTGCACGGCATGAAAGGCCAGGAGGCCTCCGACTGGATCGTTGTCGATCTGGGCGAAGTTATCGTGCACGTCATGCAGGAAGAAAGCCGCCGGCTGTACGAACTGGAAAAACTCTGGAGCTAAGCGGTGAAATTGCAACTGGTTGCAGTTGGCACCAAAATGCCGGACTGGGTGCAGACCGGCTTTATGGATTATCTGCACCGCTTTCCAAAAGATATGCCGTTTGAACTGACCGAAGTCCCGGCGGGCAAACGCGGCAAAAATGCCGATATCAAACGCATATTGGAAAAGGAAGGCGAACAAATGCTGGCGGCCGTCGGCAAAGGTAATAGAATTGTTACGCTGGATATCCCCGGCAAACCGTGGGATACGCCGCAGCTGGCGCAGCAGCTGGAACGCTGGAAGCAGGACGGCCGCAACGTCAGCCTGCTGATTGGCGGACCTGAAGGGCTGGCCCCGGCATGCAAAGCCGCAGCGGAGCAGAGCTGGTCGCTCTCGCCGCTGACGCTGCCGCATCCGTTAGTGCGCGTTCTGGTGGCGGAAAGCCTGTACCGCGCCTGGAGCATTACCACCAATCATCCTTACCACCGGGAGTAAACCTGTGGCGATCGTGACAGAGTGAAATAAAGCAGCGGGATGAAAATCGAACGTAACCCTTTTCGCGACTATTCGGCTGAATCAGCCCTGTTTGTACGCCGCGCCCTGGTGGCGTTTTTGGTCATTCTGGTGCTGACCTGCATCCTGATTGCCAATATGTATAATTTGCAAATTGTCCGCTTCGAGGATTACCGCACCCGCTCTAACGAAAACCGCATCAAGCTGGTGCCGATCCCGCCCAGCCGCGGCATTATTTACGATCGCAACGGCACGCCGCTGGCGCTCAACCGCACCATCTATCAGCTCGAGCTGATGCCGGAAAAAGTCGATAACCTGAAAGCCACGCTGCAGGCGCTGCGTCCGGTGGTCGATCTGACCGATGACGACATCACCAATTTTGAAAAAGAGCGTAAACGCTCGCGTCGCTTCGTCTCTATTCCGGTGAAGACCGCTCTGACCGAAGTCCAGGTCGCGCGCTTTGCCGTAAATCAGTTCCGCTTCCCCGGCGTTGAGGTCAAAGGCTATCAGCGCCGCTACTACCCGTACGGCTCCGCCCTGACCCACGTGATCGGCTACGTGTCGAAAATCAACGACCGCGACGTCGCACGCCTGAACAAAGAAGAGAAGCTGGCCAACTACGCCGCCACCCATGATATCGGCAAGCTGGGCATTGAACGCTATTACGAAGATACGCTGCACGGCAAAACCGGCTATGAAGAGGTCGAAGTCAACAACCGCGGCCGGGTGATCCGCCAGCTGCACGAGCAGCAGCCCTCCGCCGGCCAGGATGTTTACCTGACGCTGGATCTCAACCTGCAGCGCTATATCGAGCAGCTGCTGGTCGGCAGCCGCGCCGCCGTGGTGGTCAGCGATCCGCGCACCGGCGGGATCCTGGCGATGGTCTCCAACCCCAGCTACGACCCGAACATGTTTGTCGACGGGATTTCCAACAAGGAATATCAGGGCCTGCTGAACGACCCGAACCGGCCGCTGATCAACCGCGCCACCCAGGGCGTCTATCCGCCGGCGTCCACGGTGAAACCCTATATCGCCGTCTCCGCGCTGAGCGCCGGCGTGGTCACCAAAAACACCATCGTGTTTGACCCGGGCTGGTGGCAGCTGCCGGGGTCGGAAAAACGCTACCGCGACTGGAAAAAGTGGGGCCATGGCCGCCTGAACGTCACTAAGGCGCTGGAAGAATCCGCCGATACCTATTTCTATCAGGTCGCTTACGATATGGGCATTGACCGCCTGTCCAGCTGGCTGACAAAATTCGGCTACGGCCAATATACCGGCGTCGACCTGTCCGAAGAGCGCTCCGGCCTAATGCCGACCCGCGAATGGAAGCTCAAACGCTATAAGAAGCCGTGGTATCAGGGCGACACCATCCCGGTGGGCATCGGCCAGGGTTACTGGACCGCGACGCCGCTGCAGATGGCGAAGGCGCTGAATATTCTGATCAACGACGGCGTGGTGAAAACCCCGCATCTGCTGCACAGTAAAAAAATAAATGGTTCACTGGTGCCGTTCCGCCAGGAAGAACAGACACAAATCGGAGATATTCACTCCGGCTTCTGGGAAATTGCCAAAGACGGTATGTACGGGGTCGCCAACCGCGCCAACGGCACGGCGCACAAGTTCTTTGCCAGCGCTCCGTATAAAATCGCGGCGAAATCGGGTACCGCGCAGGTATTCGGTTACGAAACCTATAACGCCCACAAGCTTGCGGAGCACCTGCGCGACCACAAGCTGATGACCGCATTCGCCCCTTATGACAACCCGACGGTGTCGGTGGCGATCATTTTGGAGAACGGCGGCGCCGGCCCGGCGGTCGGCACCATTACCCGCCAGATCCTCGATCATATCCTGTTGGGCGACAACAATACGCAATTACCGGACGCGCCGCCGGCGGCGCCCGGCTCAGAAGGTGACTAACAGACCATGACCGAAAGCCAAAAGAAGGGCTCGATCTGGACCAAGATCCACATAGACCCAACGTTCCTGCTGCTTATTCTCGCCCTGCTGGTATACAGCGCCTTCGTGATGTGGAGCGCCAGCGGCCAGGATCTCGGCATGATGGAGCGCAAGATCGGCCAAATCGTGATGGGGCTGATCGTGATGGCCGTAATGGCGCAAATCCCGCCGCGCGTCTATGAAAGCTGGGCGCCCTATCTGTATATTTTCTGCGTGATCCTGCTGATACTGGTCGACGCCTTCGGCCAGATCAGTAAAGGCGCTCAGCGCTGGCTCGACCTGGGCATCGTACGCTTTCAGCCGTCGGAAATTGCCAAGATCGCCGTGCCGCTGATGGTGGCCCGCTTTATGAACCGCGACGTCTGCCCGCCGTCGCTGAAAAATACCGGCATCGCGCTGGTGCTGATCTTCCTGCCGACCCTGCTGGTGGCCGCGCAGCCCGATCTGGGCACCTCCATCCTGATCGCCGCATCCGGCCTGTTCGTACTGTTCCTCTCCGGCATGAGCTGGAAGCTGATCGCCGTCGCCGCGGTGCTGCTGGCGGCGTTTATCCCGATTTTATGGTTCTTCCTGATGCACGGCTATCAGCGCGACCGCGTGATGATGCTGCTCGACCCGGAAAGCGATCCGCTGGGCGCGGGCTACCATATTATTCAGTCGAAAATCGCCATCGGCTCCGGCGGCCTGTCCGGCAAGGGCTGGCTGCACGGCACCCAGTCGCAGCTAGAGTTCCTGCCGGAGCGCCACACCGACTTTATCTTTGCGGTGCTGGCCGAGGAGCTGGGGCTGGTCGGCGTGCTGGTGCTGCTGGCGCTGTATCTGCTGGTGATTATCCGCGGCCTGATGATCGCCGCCAAAGCCCAGACCACTTTCGGCCGGGTGATGGTCGGCGGCCTGATGCTGATTCTGTTCGTTTATGTATTTGTTAACATTGGCATGGTGAGTGGAATTTTACCGGTGGTTGGCGTACCTTTGCCTCTGGTCAGTTACGGCGGATCGGCGCTGATCGTACTTATGGCTGGGTTCGGCATCATCATGTCGATTCACACGCATCGGAAAATGCTGTCTAAGAGTTTATAAGAGGTGAGTAATGCGTAAGGAATGGCTTTGGATCGGCGCGGCGGCGGTATTGCTTTCCGCCTGTGCCACCACTGATGAGCAGCAGGCGCCGCCCGCCGTGCCGTATAATGGCCCGGTGGTCGAGATCAGCGGTGTGGAACCCCATTATGAACCTTATAACCCGGGTACGCTGCAGGATTATAAAGTGAACGGCGACAGCTACCGCATCGTCAAAAATCCGCAGAACTTCTCACAGACCGGGCTGGCAAGCTGGTACGGTGAAGAATCCAGCGGCAACCGCACCGCCATCGGTGAAACCTTCGATCCTTATGCCCTGAGCGCGGCGCACCCGACGCTGCCGATCCCAAGCTACGTACGCGTCACCAACCTGGCCAACGGCCGTCAATTGGTGGTGCGCGTCAACGATCGCGGCCCTTATGTGAAAGGGCGCATTATCGACCTGTCGAAAGCCGCCGCCGACCGCCTCAATCTGTCAAACAATACGCGGGTGAAAGTTGATTTTATCAACGTCGCGCCGGACGGCACGCTGAGCGGGCCGGGCACCGTCGGCACCACCGTCGCCAAGCAGAGCTACGCCCTGCCCGCACGCCCCAACCTGAGCAGCGGCGCCATGGGCACCCCGGTGCAGCAGGATGCGCCGGCGCTCAATAACAATGACGTCCACGCTATCGATAACAGCACTCTGACCAGCGGTGAAACCCGCGCTGCGGCAAACGGTAACGGCGGCCTGCTCGCCACGACGCCTGGCGGCACGCAAAGCGCCAACGCCGCCGCGCCATCATCAGCACCGCTAGCCGCTGCGGCCACCGTCACCGCGGCCGGTGCAGCAACAACCGCCGCCGCGACAGCGCCGAGCGCAGGCTATGTCGTTCAGGTCGGTGCGCTGAGCAATGCCGAGCGCGCGCAGGCCTGGCAGCAGCAGCTCAGCCAGCAGTTCGGCGTGCCGGGCAGCGTCTCCACCAACGGTACCGTGCACCGCGTACAGCTTGGCCCGTTCAGCGATCGCCAGCAGGCGCTGGTGCTGCAGCAGCGCCTGGCCGCGGAAGCCAAACAACAATCATTTGTCACCGCCGCACACTAAGCATGGCGTCCGGCAGGCTCACGCCGATCGGCAGTTTTAGCTGAAACATTTTCTTGCAGCTAAAAATGTAAAAACCGTGATCGGTCAGAGGATTGGCTAATGCCTGCCGGGATCCCATCTGCTATAGTGAGGCACGTTTTTAACTTACTTTCACGGATGTTGTAGTCCAGATCATGAAACATGTAACTTCTTTTCGCTTAATCAAGGGCATCGCGCTCAGCACCGTTATCGCTATGGGCGCTGCCAGCAGCGCGCAGGCCGAAGACGCCAACCTTAAAACCATGATCCCGGGTGTTCCGCAAATTGACGCGGAATCTTACATCCTGATTGATTACAACTCCGGTAAGGTTCTGGCGGAATCCAATGCGGATGCGCGTCGCGACCCGGCCAGCCTGACCAAAATGATGACCAGCTACGTCATCGGCCAGGCGCTGAAAGCCGGTAAAATCGGCCAGGACGATCTGGTCACCGTCGGCCAGGACGCCTGGGCGACCGGCAACCCGGTGTTCAAAGGCTCTTCGCTGATGTTCCTGAAGCCGGGCGATCGCGTACCGGTTTCCAAACTGACGCGCGGCATCAACCTGCAGTCCGGCAATGACGCCTGCGTGGCGATGGCCGACTACGTGGCGGGCAGCCAGGATTCATTCGTCAATCTGATGAACAACTACGTTCAGCAGCTGGGCCTGAAAAATACCCACTTCAAGACCGTGCACGGTCTGGACGCCGACGGACAGTTCAGCTCCGCGCGCGATATGGCGCTGATCGGCCAGGCGCTGATCCGCGACGTGCCGGACGAGTACGCCATCTATAAAGAAAAAGAGTTCACCTTTAACAATATCCGTCAGGTAAACCGCAACGGTCTGCTGTGGGATAAGAGCCTGAACGTCGACGGCATCAAAACCGGTCACACCAACGCCGCAGGTTACAACCTGGTGGCTTCCGCCACCGAAGGTCAGATGCGTCTGATCTCCGCCGTGCTGGGCGGCCATACCTATAAAGGCCGTGAAACCGAAAGTAAAAAGCTGCTGACCTGGGGCTTCCGCTTCTTTGAAACCGTCGCGCCGCTGAAGGCAGGCAAAGAGTTCGCCTCTGAGCCGGTATGGTTCGGCGATGCCGACCGCGTTGAGCTGGGCGTCGATAAAGACGTTTACCTGACCATCCCGCGCGGCCGGATGAAAGATCTGAAAGCCAGCTACGTGCTCAACACGCCGGAAATCCACGCGCCGCTGACCAAAAATCAGGTTGTCGGCAGCATCAATTTCCAACTGGACGGTAAAACCATCGACCAGCGTCCGCTGGTGGTGCTGAATGAAGTGAAAGAAGGCGGCATCTTCGGTCGTCTGGTGGATTACATCAAGCTGATGTTCCATCACTGGTTCGGCTAACGCTTGAAAGCGGCGAAAACGCCCCCATATGGTAAATAACACTAACTCCCGCTCCGGCGGGAGTTATAATTTAGAGAAGATGTCACGCTGGAGCGCCCGCACATGCAAAAAACGAAACTGAACGAACTGCTCGAATTCCCTTGCTCATTTACTTACAAGGTGATGGGGCTGGCACAGCCTGAGCTGGTTGACCAGGTAGTTGAAGTGGTGCAGCGCCATGCGCCCGGTGATTATAATCCGCAGATTAAGCCGAGCAGCAAAGGTAACTACCACTCCGTTTCCATTACCATCAACGCCACCCATATCGACCAGGTGGAGAAGCTGTATGAAGAGCTGGGCAACATTGAAATTGTCCGTATGGTGCTGTAATCACCGCCTGAACGACGACTGAACAACCCGGGTCCGACGCCAGTCCGCCCGGGTTGCGCATTTTTGGGCCGCTAAACGCTGGTCGCCAGCCGGGGCGCCCGATATAATGGCCGCACCACTTCCGTAACCTGACGATGCCCGTGCAACACGATAAGATCATAGTACGTCAGCTGGGGCTGCAGCCCTATGAGCCAGTCTCCCAGGCCATGCACAACTTCACCGATCGCCGCAGCGCCGACACCACCGATGAACTGTGGCTGGTGCAGCATGCGCCGGTATTTACCCAAGGCCAGGCCGGTAAAGCGGAACACCTGCTGATGCCCGGCGATATCCCGGTGATTCAAAGCGATCGCGGCGGCCAGGTCACCTACCATGGTCCCGGCCAGCAGGTGATGTACGTGATGGTCGATCTCAAGCGCAATAAAGTTGGCGTACGCCAGTTGGTCAGCGCGATTGAAGACACCGTGGTTCAGACCCTCGGCCACTTCCAGATCGATTCACGCGCGCGCCCCGACGCGCCCGGCGTCTACGTCGGCGAGCAGAAAATCTGCTCGCTGGGGCTGCGTATCCGCAAAGGCAGCTCCTTCCACGGCCTGGCGCTCAATGTGGCGATGGATCTGGCTCCGTTCCAGCGTATTAATCCCTGCGGTTACGCCGGCATGCAGATGACCCAGGTCAGCGCGCTGGCGCCCGGCGCGTCAATTGAGGATGTGGCGCCGGTTCTGGTGCAGGAGTTTGTCCGCCAGCTTGGCTACCGTCAGGTTGAAACCGGTGACTGGGTATTGGACGACTACCTGTAGTTGCCGGCTTGTCATATGCATAAAAAACCACCTGTCGGTGGTTTTTTATTGCTGCGCCAGGGTGTCCGCCATTCAACGGCAGAACGCACAGTGGATTCTCTGATATTTGTAGCCATAACGCCGCAGTTCCCTGATCACTTCAGACAGTGTCAGAGAATTAAAACTGCGGTGGATACGATTACGCAGGGTGATCACATCATACTGCGTAATGTTCTTATACTGCGCCGCATCACGCTCAAGATTGTCCGCATGAGTGACCATGCCGGCACTTCTGAACCTCGCCGCGTTATCGCGCAGCTCCTGCGGTTTCGCATCCGCGGTGTTGTACAGATTCCTGACGCTGTGATAGCTTTCGTTTGCCTCGTTATGCCGTTTGCCTCCGTTCACCTGGCTGTTGGTGTACTTACCCAGATCATAGTCATGGGATGCGTTCGCCTTCATACTTTCATACTGCGGTACGGCGCCAATGATCATCTGCAACAGTGAAGGATCCGACAGAGTTTCACCGTGGCGAGTATAATAAACCAGCTCCACATCCTTCAGCTCGGATGACATACCGCTCTTGGAAGTGCGCGACGCACCATGTGCGGTAATAATGCACTCATTAGCGCTGGGGGCAGCCCGTTTGTGCGACCACACATACAGGTTGCTCCCAACGGTATTCTGGTAAAGATCCATAGCTCATCTCCATATAAACGCATATGGAAAATCAGTGTAGACAAAATCTCTGTTTTTTCCCGTGCACTGCCGAAAAATCTCCGGATCGTCAGCGGGCCTTTTCCCCGACCGCACAGAATGCGCCCGGTGCGCTACGGCAAACGGCCAAGAGCGGGTATAATGACGCAGGCTCCCATCGCGATACAGGGGCTGAATGGATCGCGGTAAAAGTGGTATAGTATCGCCAAGTTTTTACCTACTTCTTACTACGGCTTTTTAATTTATTGATGTTAAAAGATAAAAACAAAAGTCGAGTTTCGTAACTGGAACCTGCACGACTATGAGTAAACCAATTCAGATGGAACGCGGCGTCAAATACCGCGATGCAGACAAAATGGCGCTGATCCCGGTCAAAACGGTGGTCACCGAACGGCAGGAGCTGTTACGTAAACCCGAGTGGATGAAAATCAAACTGCCCGCCGACTCAACGCGGATCCAGGGCATCAAAGCCGCAATGCGTAAGAATGGTCTGCATTCGGTCTGTGAAGAAGCCTCCTGCCCTAACCTGTCTGAATGTTTTAACCACGGTACCGCCACCTTTATGATCCTTGGCGCGATCTGCACCCGCCGCTGCCCATTCTGCGACGTGGCTCATGGTCGTCCCGTTGCCCCCGATGCCAACGAGCCGGAAAAACTGGCGCAAACCATCGCCGATATGGCGCTGCGCTATGTGGTGATCACCTCCGTTGACCGCGACGATCTGCGCGACGGCGGCGCTCAGCACTTTGCCGACTGCATCAGCGCCATCCGCGCTAAAAACCCGAACATCAAAATCGAAACCCTGGTGCCGGACTTCCGCGGCCGTATGGATCGCGCGCTGGAGATCCTGACGGCTACGCCGCCGGACGTCTTCAACCACAACCTGGAAAACGTGCCGCGTATTTACCGCCAGGTGCGTCCGGGCGCCAACTACGAGTGGTCGCTGAAGTTGCTGGAGCGCTTTAAAGAAGCGCACCCGGATATCCCGACCAAGTCTGGCCTGATGGTCGGGCTGGGGGAAACCAACGAAGAAATCATTGAAGTGATGCGCGATTTACGCCGTCACGGCGTCACCATGCTGACGCTGGGCCAATACCTGCAGCCAAGCCGCCATCACCTGCCGGTACAGCGCTACGTCAGCCCGGCGGAGTTTGAAGAGATGAAAGAAGAAGCGCTGGCGATGGGCTTTACCCACGCAGCATGCGGCCCGTTTGTCCGCTCTTCTTATCACGCCGATCTGCAGGCGAAAGGCATGGAAGTCAAATAATGCCGCAGCGGAGGGGTAACGTTTTGTTACGCTTTCGCTGACTGACCGCGCAAAAAAACGGATGCCGTCGGGCATCCGTTTTTTTATGCGGCTTCAGGCGTCTTTCTTTTCGACGCTCTGCGGGTTCGCGGCGTTATCTTCTGCAGTCTTCTGCGCCGGCGGGGTATCGTCGCCCACCGCTTTTTTAAAGCCCTTCAGCGCCGCGCCCAGATCGGCGCCCAGCGTGCGCAGTTTGCTGGTACCGAACAATAAGACGATCAATACCGCAATCACCAACAGTTTGGTAATACTGATACCTTCCATATTCACCTTCTTTAATACCCAGTGCTGCAGGACGCAGCGAAAGAAATAAATCTTGCCTGCGCCTAGTTATCCGCTTTCTGGCAAATAAAACAACGGTAACCTGTAACAGAGTAAGATCGCCGAACGTCGGGGTAATTTACCGCCGGGACTACAAAACCGCCGGCGCAACGTGTAACATCGTGTCATCGATAGTTGCTGCTTATCGACCACGGAGATGACATTCCTCCCGCCCCGATAAGGGATAAACCGCCTGACCGGCTGATGATGTCTGCGTAACCTCAGAATGAGGTGCGTAGCGTTGCGCCCGTACCCCTTCTGAGCATCTTACTCTTCTGTTTGAAAGGGCTTCTGACCATGTTGAATTCTTTACTGGCCGTATTTATCGGCGGCGGCTTAGGCAGCGTACTGCGCTGGAGCATCAGCCTGCGGCTCAATCCGCTGCATTCCGCCATTCCGATCGGCACCCTGACCGTCAACCTGCTGGGGGGCTTTATCATTGGCCTGGCCATGGCGCTGATGACCCGCGCCGCCTCCATCGACCCCACCTGGCGGCTGCTGCTGACTACCGGTTTCTGCGGCGGCCTGACCACCTTTTCCACCTTCTCACTGGAAGTCGTCTCCCTGCTGCAGGACGGGCGTTTTCTGTGGGCGCTCACCAACGCCATGCTGAACCTGGCCGGCTCGCTGCTGATGACGATGCTGGCATACCTGCTGGTTGCCTGGTTCACCGGGCAGTAATCCACGCTTAATGTTTTCTTAATGTTGCATACGGATAATCCTCATCCAGGGTCATAAAAACCGGATGAGGATCGCTATGTGGAGTATGCCGAAAACCGCCGCTGAGTTTGCCGCCGCCGCGCTGTGCGTTGCCACGGTCGCCGCGTTTATTCACCTTTACCTGTTCAGCTAAGCGGGCCGTCAGCGGTCCGCGCAAAGATTTTCACAAATCATCACGCCTGCGCTACAATTGAGAATGAACGTTCGCACTCAAACTGCGTTTCTTCCTTTGTCAGCGATAGGACCGGGACATGTCATCCCCAGCAGCAAGCAGGCAGGCGAAAGCCGAACTGCGCCGTAACCAAATCGTCGCAGCGGCTAAAGCCTGTTTTCGTCAGTATGGCTTTCATGCCGCCAGCATGGCGGAAATCGCCCAGCGTTCGGCCCTGAGCGTCGGGCAGATTTACCGTTACTTCGTTAATAAAGACGCCATTATCGCCGAGATCGTCAACCGCATTATCAACGAGAAAATGCGCCGCCTTGAGGATCTCAGCGATCACATCAACCTGATTGCCGGCACGCTCGCCACGCGGACGCTGTATCAATTACCGGGGCAAAGCGAGGACGATCACCTGCTGATGCTGGAAGTGACCGCTGAAGCGACGCGCAACCCGGCGGTGGCCGCCATGCTGAGCGACGCCGAAGCGCGCCTGTTCCGCCACGTTTGCCGCAATCTGCAACAGCTCTACCCGTCGTTCAGCGACGAAGAGATCGCCGCGCGCGTCGAGTTTATCGCCGTGCTCAGCGAAGGCACCGGTTACCGCCTGCTTACTACGCAAAAAGCCGATCCCAAACTGCTGGAAGCGTTATACCAGCAGGCTATCTCCCATCTGTTCCGCGAGTCCGCTACACCTAATGAGTAAACAACACGCCCGTCAACGATTAGTCTATGCCGCCGTCCTGGGCCTGCTGGCCGCACTGGGGCCATTATGCATCGACCTTTACCTGCCGGCGCTGCCGGAAATGACCGCCGAGCTGGGCACCTCAACCGCCACCGCGCAGCTGAGCCTGACCGCCGGCCTGCTGGGGCTGGGCCTCGGCCAGCTGATCTTCGGCCCCTACAGCGACAAACTGGGACGTATCCGTCCCCTGCTGCTGTCGCTGCTGATTTTATTGGCCGCCTCGCTGTGGTGCGCCATGGCCACCAGCATCGACCAACTGCTGATCGCCCGCCTGCTGCAAGGGCTGGCCGGTTCCGGCGGCGCCGTGATCTCACGCGCCATTGCGCGCGATATGTATTCTGGCCATGAGTTAACGCGCTTCTTCGCGCTGCTGATGCTGGTGAACGGACTGGCGCCGATCGTCGCGCCGGTGCTGGGCGGCGCGCTGCTGAAATTTATGGACTGGCGCGGCATTTTTGATGCGCTGGCGTTGATCGCCCTGCTGCTTTTCACCCTGTCGCTGCTGAAACTCAGCGAATCGTTGCCGCCGGAGCGGCGCAGCCAGGGCGGCATGCTGTCGATGCTGCGTTCGCTGGGCGGGCTGCTGCGCCAACGGCAGTTTATGGGGCTGTGCCTGACGCAGGGATTCGTCATGGCCGGGATGTTTGCCTATATCGGCGCTTCGCCTTTCGTCCTACAGCAGATCTACGGCCTCAGCCCGCAGATGTTCAGCCTGTGCTTTGCGATGAACGGCATCGGGCTGGTGATTTCCGCCCAGACGGCAGCGCGCCTGAGCCGAAGCTTCGGCGAAATGCGGGTGCTAAAATGCGGCCTGACGCTGGCGGCCACCGCCTCGCTGCTGTTGCTGCTGGCCGGCTGGCTGCATGCGCCGCTGCCGCTGCTGCTGGCGACGCTGTTCTTCGCCATTGCCGCCGTCGGCAGCATCGGCCCGACCGCGTCGTCGCTGGCCATGCAAAGCCAGGGAGACAAAGCCGGCAGCGCGTCCGCCCTGATTGGCGTCTGCATGTTCGCGCTCGGCGCCTGCAGCGTGCCGCTCACCGGGTTGGGCGGCACCTCCAGCGTATCGATGGCGCTGACGATTTTCGGCTGCTATTTCATCGCCATCATGCTGTTTACCCTGCTGGTGCCCAAAGCGCCGCGCTGAACGATGGCAATAAAAAACCCGCTCATCGGAGCGGGTTTTCAGCAAAGCGGCTAGTGCGTCGCTTAAATCGCGGTAACGTTAGCTGCAGATGGGCCTTTAGCGCCATTGGTGATTTCAAATTCTACCTGCTGGCCTTCAGCGAGCGTTTTGAAACCATTGCTAACGATGGCAGAAAAGTGAACGAAAACGTCCTTGCTACCATCTTCCGGAGTAATGAAACCGAAACCTTTAGATTCATTAAACCACTTAACGCTACCTTTAATCTTAGACATCAAACTTACCTTTAACGTGAATGTAAGACACAAATCGTGTGTCAGATACAGTACAGCAACTGGCCGGCTTTTTGTCCACTGTCCAGATCACATAACGCGGATAAAAAGTGCAATAACCGGCATCTGCCGCCGTAAAGCGCCCGTTCCGCCCATAAAACACGCACTTTCCAGGATTATCCGCTCAGATCCACGCCGCCGCCGGCAAACCGAATGGCTATGAAATATAACCAGATAATCTTTTTGCTTCCGTCGCCGCTGGACTAGGGTTAAGCATAACCTCAGCTAACCGAGAGAAGCCTATGCCCTGTCAACTGGCCGACCAAGTCATCGCCTACCGCCGTGAACTGCATCAGCATCCCGAACTGTCCAATCAGGAGTTCGCCACTACCGAGCGTATTACCCGCTGGCTGCAGCAGGCCGATATCCGCATCCTGCCGCTGGCGCTAACCACCGGCGTCGTAGCCGAAATCGGCCGCGGCGACGGGCCGCTGATCGCCCTGCGCGGCGATATTGACGCCCTGCCGATTGCGGAACTCGCCGACGTGCCTTTCGCCTCGCGCCATCCCGGGGTGATGCACGCCTGCGGACATGATTTCCACACTGCGGTCATGCTCGGCGCCGCCCGCCTGCTTAAAGCGCGCGAATCTTCATTGCCGGGACGGGTGCGTATCTTTTTCCAGCCGGCGGAAGAAACCTGCGACGGCGCCCAGCAGCTGATTGACGCCGGCGCGCTGGACGGCGTCGCGGCCGTGTTCGGCCTGCACAATGCGCCGGAATTGCCCACCGGCACCTTCGCCACCCGCGCCGGCCCCTTCTATGCCAACGTCGACCGCTTTCAGATCCGGATCACCGGCAAAGGCGCGCACGCCGCCAAACCGGAACAGGGTATTGATACCATCGTCACCGCCAGCCATATCGTGAGCGCGCTGCAAACCTTGCCGAGCCGCAGTTTCAGCTCGCTGGAGGCGGTGGTGGTCAGCGTTACGCGCATTGAGGGCGGCAATACCTGGAATGTACTGCCGCAGACGGTGGAACTGGAAGGTACGGTGCGCACCCATAACGGCGACGTGCGTCGTCAGGTGCCGGATAAAATTCGCCAGGTGATCGACGGCGTAGCCGCCTCGCTGGGCGCACAGGCCGAACTGAGCTGGCACCCCGGGCCGCCGGCGCTGATTAACCACGCCCGCTGGGCGGCCTTCAGCCAAGCAGTGGCGAAGGAGTTCGGCTATCGGGTCGAGGAAGCCGAGCTGCAGATGGGCGGCGAGGATTTTGCCATTTATCTGCATCATGTGCCCGGCGTGTTTGTCAGCATCGGTTCGGCCAGCGAATTCGGCCTGCATCACCCGCGCTTTACGCCTGATGAACAGGCCATTTTCCCGGCGTCGCAATATTTTGAACGCCTGGCGGAACGCGCCCTGCAGCAGCTGGCCGACGTTCCACAACGGGCCGTCAGCCACGCCTGATCCCCGCCGCTCCCCTTCCGCCGCGGCAGCGCGGCGGAAAGCCTGACATCATCATCGCGCAACGCCGCTGCCCCTGTTGCTGCACGGCATTACGCGCTATCATAAGCGTTGTATTGAACGAATTAATGAGAATGATGATGAACGGCAAGATAACGACTTTTTTTGCAGATAAAGGCTTTGGCTTTATTACCGATGAAAATGGGGAAAATCGCTATTTTCACGTGGTGAAAGTACAAAACCCCGATCTGATTAAGAAAAACGCTGCGGTAACGTTTGAGCCGACCAACAATGCCAAAGGCCCCTCCGCCTACGCGGTGAAAGTGCTGGCCCCGAGCAAATACATCATCATTGCCAATGAACGTATTAAAATCAGCAGCATCAAATCCTTCCACACCTTCACCAAAGAGGTGCCGGTACAGAACCAGGTGGACAAAGAGAACACCGTGTTATCGGTTGGCCTGCTGATGAACCGTATTCGCCCGCAGACGGAGAGCGCCCCGGAGATGCAGACGCTGCGCATGCTGTCGGTGGTCACCTTCCAGAACGTCACCCACACCTTCTCCGAATATGAGATCGATCTGGACGAGACGCTGCAGGCGCTGCAAGGCCTGTAAGCACAATGATGCGGGTGAGCCTTTCCTCAGGCTCACCCGCCGTTACTCTTTAAACCAGATATGATCGACGCTGCTGCCGCTCACCGCATTAAAAGACTCCACCCGATTACGTCCCAGCGATTTGGCGCGATACAGCGCGATATCGGCCATATTCATCAACTGTTCCCAGGATTTAACTTCCTTCATCGCCAGGCTGGCTACGCCGACGCTGATAGTGATCTTGAGTGGCTTATGCCCAATGTTCACCTCGCTCTTTTCCACCTGCTGACGCAGAAATTCGCCTAACGCCACCGCCTGCGCCGCCAGTGCGCGCGGCAATACGGCAGCGAACTCTTCCCCGCCCAGGCGACCGAGAGGTTGGTCGCGGCGCAATTCACGCCGCAATACGTGAGTCACATGCGTCAATACCCGGTCGCCGACGATATGCCCATGGGTGTCATTAATCAGTTTGAAATGGTCAATATCAATCAGCAGCAGCGATACCGCCTCTTTAGAACGCCGTTTGTGTTCCAGCAGCTCTCTGGCCTTACGCGTCAGCGCGCTGCGCGTCAGCGTACCGGTCAGAAAATCATGGTTGCCGCTATGCTCCAGGCGGCGTACCAGCTTGCGGTTGGCCACCATCGAACTGGAGAGGATCAGCGGCCCCATCACCAGCATGGCGATCCCCAGACGCGCCGACATCAGGGTATCCAGCAACGCGCCGCGTGAGGCCGGCGTTTCGTACAGCATCACGTTAGCGGAGATCGCGCATATCTCCACCACCCCGGTCAGCAACGCCAGCAGCGTCACGGTAAACAGCTGGTAGCGCACCGCGCACCACAGCAGCGCCGGGATCGGAAACGCGATAGCGCCGGGACCGCCGATATAGATGCTAAACAGCAATGACCCCAGCAGCGCCAACAGCGGCAGGCTGTCGCGCAAATTCCAGTGATACTGCATACGCAGCAGCGTTTTTAACCGCGGCGCCGCCAGCAGTACCGGTAAAATCAGCAAAGTAGTGGAAAATTGTTCGCTGAACCACGCCAGCCAGGCGGTCAGCACCGTATTGTTATACAGGCTGTCGTTACGCAGTACCGACAGGGTCGATGCCACCACCGCGCCGGCCAGGCTGGCGGCAAACAGATACAAAATGGCCTGCGGGTTACCCATGCGCCGCTGCGACTGCGGCAACAGCCGCATCACGCCGTACCCTGTCGCCACCAGCGACATATTGCACAGGTTCAGCCACAGCGCCAGCATCCATCCTTCACCGGTGGTCAAATCCGCGCCGATCATGGCGATATAGGTTACCAGCCAGCCTGACGGCCCGGCATAGGCCGGTTTACGCAGCAGCACGCCCAGCAGGATGGCATTGACCGGCCAAAATAAGGACAGGGAATCAAGAGGACGGGAAAAAATGCCGACTAAAGAGAGAAAAAAAACCAGCAAAAAAAGATTAATCAGCCGCACTGCGCCAGGCAACCCATGCTTAGAAATCATTCTGGCGTTCATCGCCTGAACCACGCAAACATCATAACCAGAACAGTTGTATGCATATCATTCCATGCCCCAGCAAAATAAGGAGAATATATAAACCAGATTGCGACGGGAAAAACCAGACGGTTCAAAGATAAAAAGGTATTAACCTTTATTTAACAGAATCTTCCTATATCTGTCTGCGCATAGGCCTGTTTCCCGCAGAAGCGCCTCTTGGGTTAATAGCATAGCGCAACCTACTGTATTGCGGAACAAACATAAGACCACAATAATAGTGCAAGATAATTTCGCCTCACTATTTGCGAAATGTCCTTATCACTATTTTAGCGCAGGGAGAATAATGCGCCGTTCTCGCTCCTCCCGGTAAAGCGCCCGGCCCGGACACCGTCGTCAGGCGACTTTACATGCAGTCCCCCTGCTTCAGGGGCGCAAATAAAAAAAATCCCGCACAAGGCGGGATAAACTCAATGGGGATGGGTAATACACTACAGGAAAGGAATAACACACAACATCATCGGGTGAGTTAACACTATCAACTTGAGTGTATAGATTTGTCATCCCTTGGTAAGTTTGCTCAGGCAGATGTAACGCTGGATGGAAAACAGCCATCATATGCTGACGATACTGTTGCTCCCGCCATGCCAGCGGGCAGCCCGGCGACGTGCTGTGGTCGGCGTTGACGCCGGTCTTAATATCAAAGTAGACATGACCGCTGATGACAGCCGGATGCGTGGGATTAGGGCTGAATTTCCTAGCAGAAGATACGATGTAGGCCGAAGTTGCCAACGGCCGCCTGGCCTACCATATGCGACGAAAAATGTACGCCTCCGCCAGCAAAGATCTGGCGCTTCAAGCCTTACGCAGCCTCAATCATTAACAACGTGCGGCGGCAGCGCTTGCGAGATGCGACGGTAGTGTTCCAGGCGCTGTTTGAAATAAGCGCGCAGATGCTCTGGTTGTTCGGCCTCGACCAGATCGGGCCTTACCGGCAGATTCATCCACTCTTTGCCCGCCACGCCGCTGGCGGCGATATCCGCGCTGACTTTCCCCTCATACTTACCGGGCAACCCACTGTAATAAAGAGACATTGAACACCATCCTGCGCTAAAGGCTGCGTTATTGCCGAGCGTACCTTCACGTTCACTGAACATCGGCAAAGCGGAATGTAACCAAATATATAGCGACTTTCCAGACCGCGACAAAACGATCGGGCCCCGCATCATGGGGTAGCCCAAATGCGCCATACATGGTGGCCCCCTACACAACGCCCATTCCATGCATCACGATGTCATTCGGGGTATTATCGCCGCCTCCACTGCCGCAACGGCGGCAAGGTGGTCTTTATATCGTCAGAAGATACTACCTTCTGGCGCAGTGTAGAGTTTTTGGTTGAGATCAAAGGACTGCGGATAAATGCGATTTTTCATCGGTTTTCTTATCATCATGAGCCCAATCCTGTGGCTTACTGATACGCTCGGCAAGTTTGCCATCATCGCCTGGTTGGCAAACGGCGTGATTCTTACCTGTATCGCTAAATATATCGTCAACAGCAAACCCAAAGAGTACGACGAGGATCAGGATGTATTCTGATTCCTTTCATGCAACGGTGGTTGAAATAAAACCAGGTAAGAGCAACCCCATATCATTCGGATATCCCGTCCTTACCGGCCCGAACCGCTTATCACGTTGATCGCAGGGAACCCCTTGAGCACTTCCATGTCTAATTCTCCGGTCCAGGCAAGGAGCAACACCATGAGAAAACGCACATTTTTAAGCATCGTCGCCGCAATGCCCGCTTTTGGCGGCACCACTTTCGATACCCTCCCTATTGGAATCGGCGATCCGACCGAAACGGTCTTGTTGGTGCCACGGGAAGAAAAGGTGAAATTTGCCGCAGCCGGCGACGACTACAGCTGTTTTTACAAAGGCGAGAAATTTTCTCTCGGCGCCACGCTGGACGGTAAAACCTGCCGACTAATGGAGATAAAATCCGGTAAACTGCTGTCGAAAGTCAGCGTGCCACAGTGGGTGAAAGACGGGTAAATGTTTTAATTATCTTGCCTGCGTCATATTGGCCCTATTTGTGATAATGGAAGCCTAACCTGACAGCTCAGTATTGTAAAAATGCGGGGACGATGCCGGCTTACCACTACCGGAACATCATGTATTCCAGCCAACTCAACGATTGATGATGGAAAGACATCCATTCCTTTTGATTAGATAAAAAGTGGAGCACTTCATATTAACACCTCCCCTAACTTATTAAGTTAACAACAATCAATAGCTCTCCCCGATGCAGAAATTCTATCCATACCAAGATAGCCAACACCATTAAAAGAAAGCAAAAAAAGGATAATACCCAAAACAAAACAAGATAAATCCCTTTACTATCGGAATACTCCATTTAATATCCATGCTTTTAAATACAATAAAGACTTTCTTATGGAATAGCATCTAAATCGAGGTTAAGATACGAAGAGATTACGATAAGGAACGTTAATCCTCACAATCATTACATTATAAAAATCAATGAAAATAAATTAAGTTATCATTTTATGGATAGGGATATGCCTTTATTTTTAAAAAATATAGAGTTAACCTTTTACTTTTCTGCATCTTTAATTCTTATGCTGATTTCATTTCTATCGGCGACATGTCGCTCAATATCACTTGACAGGATTAACGCCTTTTTGGTGGCAATAATGATGGTGCTTTTTTATGGACTAAGGGCTGAAGGCACGTCAGACATAAAAATGTATCTTGATTTCTTTGACAAAATGGGTGACTTTGAAGACTTCCCATGGAGTTATGGTTTTTACGTCATAGCCCAAACGATAAAATCAATTAATCCATCACATGAATTCTACATATTTTTCACATCCCTATTTTTTGTTTTCGCCGTTTTAATATGCACATTCAAGTACTTAAAAGGAGAACCATACAAGTCATTACTTATGCTTTCTTTTTTTAATGGCTGGTATATCTTGGATTTAGCAACAAATACCATAAGACAAGGTATGGCGCTCCCATTCGTCATGCTCTCATTTTATTTCTTAATATACGGAAGAAAGTCTCTTTTCTTACTATTTGCAGCATTAGGAATAAGTATACACTGGGGCGCATTAACCCCCCTGTGCTTTGGTGTTGCCGCCTACTTTATCGCCAAAAGAAGATTCCTGCTAAGATCAATCACGATAGGCGTCCTCCTTTTTTATACAAGCTCTTACTTCATTAACCTCGATATTGCCCGAGTCCTGGTGGAGAAAACGTTCATTGACACGCTCCAAAAAGTTTTTGTCGGCGTTAACCTAAAAAGCAAAGCCTATGCGTACCTCAACTCAGAAATAATCGGAGCTCATTTTTACCAACTGCCAATTATTACACGACTAAAATACACCACAGAGTCATTTATTCCACTTGTTGTCAATGCTATCTTTTTCCTCAGTCGCAAAAAAAACGATCCGTTTTTTTATCAAAACAAATTATACCTGCCTGTATATACTCTATTCTTACTCTTAACCGCATATGGCGTAAGCATCATATCCATGGTGTGGTTCTTCCGGAATTTTTACTGGGGACCAATGTTATCAATGATAAGCTTGATGATAATACTTTCATATTATAAAAAATCAAAAAATCACAATGCATACGTGTTTGTTTTAACTTTATGTGTGCTTATCGTAGGGTTGCTTGCCAACTGGCCGTCAGCACTTTTACAGTTGTCATATCCCGCTTAGTTATCAGGATGATTATATTTATTCTTGCCGCCCGAGCGCTGAAAGGTAAGAACCACACCACAGAATACAAACAATCTGACATAGTATAAAAAACTTCAATTTAATGCCGGGTATCCCCCGGCATCTTTACCTGGCAAACAGGTTACGGTTTTTCCGCAATTCTTCGCAGATATTCGTTATTTTTAAAAGCAATAATAATCATCTCAAATGCCACACGGACAAATACGCCGCCAATCAGGATAGCCAGCAAACCACTAAACACTCCGCTGTACGTCATCATACCAATGCCGCTAATGATCACCCCCAACAAGGTTAACCAATAAACTACAGTGATGATTTTTGGCGTAAGCATCGCATCAAATAAAAAAATACTCTTCATTACTATCTACCTTAATATTATTAATACTATTCCATAAGTTCTACCGCTGTGCAGCGGTTCTATTTTGACATAATAATAAGATTGGCGGCTAGCCCTATAGCCGCGTTGGCGGAGTAAAATCACATTTCCAGGATGCGGACGGAAAATAGTGGCTAATACGGAAGTCCGTTTCCCCTGTCGGAAATAATGACGTTCTCGATATGAGCATGGCCAAATGAATCAGGCGTCAACCAACGGAACCTGGAGAAGATAAAACTGCTGCTCGGGGAAAAGTTCAGACTCGAAATGGCACGCCCTGTAGGACTCGAACCTACGACCTACGGCTTAGAAGGCCGTTGCTCTATCCAGCTGAGCTAAGGGCGCATTGAAGAGATGCGGCAACCCGGGGTTGCGGCTTGGATTATACGGCCCGAAGAGAGTGAGTCAATGCCTTTTCATTGTGTTGTCGTCGGCAGGGCGTTTTATGCTGCTTTTTCCGCCACCGCCGTACGCTAACATCATGATCTCTTAGCGCTAATCAGGTGTTTTACTGATGTGAAAACACGCGTATTGCACGGCTTCGCGCCCCATCGACTTCACCGCAATCGCGACATTAACACGATTCAGCGCCTGACAGCGCGCTCAGCTTCTGACAAAATAGCGCCATCCCCCGCTTTTTCTTTAAATGATGGATTTCCACACCGATGGCAGCAAAGATTATTGATGGTAAAACGATTGCGCAGCAGGTTAGAAGCGAAGTGGCTGAGCAAGTTAAACAACGTCTGGCCGCAGGAAAACGCGCGCCGGGTCTGGCCGTTGTGCTGGTGGGTGAAAACCCGGCCTCACAGATTTATGTCGCCAGCAAACGCCGCGCCTGTGAAGAAGTCGGCTTTGTTTCCCGCTCTTACGATCTGCCGGCCTCCACCAGCGAAGCAGAGCTGCTCAAGCTGATCGACCAGCTGAACGCCGACGCGGAAATCGACGGTATTCTGGTGCAGCTGCCGCTGCCTGCCGGCATCGATAACGTCAAGGTGCTGGAACGCATCCACCCGGACAAAGACGTCGACGGCTTCCACCCGTACAACGTCGGCCGCCTGTGCCAGCGCGCGCCTAAACTGCGCCCGTGCACCCCGCGCGGCATCGTCACCCTGCTGGAGCGCTATAATATCGATACCTACGGCCTGAATGCCGTGGTGGTCGGCGCGTCCAACATCGTCGGCCGCCCGATGAGCATGGAGCTGCTGCTGGCCGGCTGCACCACCACTGTGACGCACCGTTTTACCAAAAACCTGCGCCATCACGTGGAGAATGCCGATCTGCTGGTGGTGGCCGTCGGCAAACCGGGCTTTATCCCGGGCGACTGGATCAAACCGGGCGCGATCGTGATTGACGTCGGTATCAACCGTCTGGAAAGCGGCAAAGTGGTCGGCGACGTCGAGTTTGACGCCGCAAGCGAACGCGCCGCCTATATCACGCCGGTTCCCGGCGGCGTCGGCCCGATGACCGTCGCCACGCTGATCCAAAACACCTTGCAGGCCTGCGAGGAATATCATGACGTTCAACCTAAATAAGTAAGGCAGTATGGAAATTTTTAATCTGGATAACCACCCGCACGTCGAACTCTGCGATCTGCTGAAGTTTCAGGGCTGGAGTGAAAGCGGCGGCGCGGCGAAAGAAGTGATCGCCGACGGCCTGGTCAAGGTTGACGGCCAGGTGGAAACCCGCAAACGCTGCAAAATCGTCGCCGGACAAAAAGTCAGCTTTGCCGGCCGGACGGTCACCGTTCAGGCTTAAACGCCGCGGCACAGCCGGGTTGCACACGTGCAGCCCGGCTTTCCCCCTTGTTCCCCTCCCTTTTCGCCGCTAATTTCTCGATCGTCGTCAAAAAATCACTTTTTCCTCTGGATGAATGTGAAAATTATGTTGCACGCCCCGCTGAGTTGCCAGACGATGAGTAGAACGTTCTACTAGAACGTTCTACTTACAATAACAACGCCGTTTCAGGCGCATCCAGGGTCTCACATCGGGGGAAAACAGCATGGGTCTGTTCTCAGGGTTTGTTAAATCGTTATCCAAACTGTCTATGATTGGCCGCGCGCTGATGCTGCCGATTTCACTGCTGCCGGCCGCCGGCCTGTTGCTGGCATTCGGCGACAAATTCCATCTGCCGCTGATGATGAACGCCGGCGGAGTGATTTTCGATAACCTGCCGATGCTGTTCGCCATCGGCTCGGCGGTCGGGCTGGCCTCCGAATCCGGGATTGCCGCACTGTCCGCCGCCGTATCGGTGTTTGTCACCAATATCACCATCGGCACGCTGCTCGGCATCACGCCGGAGATGGCCGCACAGGGCGGAAAATATGCGCTGGTGGTCGGCATCCCCACCCTGCAGATGGGCGTGTTCGGCGGCCTGATCTGCGGCATTCTCGCTGCCTGGTGCTACAACCGTTTCCACGCCATGCAGCTGCCGGAGTTCCTCGGCTTCTTCTCCGGCAAACGCTTTGTGGCCATCGCCACCGCCTTGCTGTCGTTTATCATGGGTCTGCTGCTGCCCTACGTCTGGCAACACATTCAGTCCGGTATCGATGCGCTCTCGGTGGTGGTCAACGGCGATAATCAGGCGGCCTCCACCTTTATCTTCGGGCTGGTGGAGCGGGCGCTGATCCCGCTCGGCCTGCACCATATCTGGTATCCCTCCTTCTGGTATTCGTTCGGCGACTACACCACCGCCGCCGGCCAGGTAATCCACGGCGATCAGACCATCTGGTTCAAGATGCTGGAGGAAGGCGTGAAGTCTTTCAGCAGTGACAGCTACCAGGACGCCGGTAAGTTTATGCAGGGCGAATTCCCGCTGATGCTGTTTGCCCTGCCGGCCGCCTGCCTGGCGATGTATCACGAAGCCCAGACGGCCAATAAGAAAATCGCCGCCGGCATTCTGTTTTCCGCCGCGCTGACCTGCTTTTTAACCGGCATCACCGAGCCGGTGGAGTTCACCTTTATCTTTGTGGCGCCGATTCTGTACGTCTTTAACGCCATCATGGCCGGCCTGGCGTATATGACCATGTATCTGCTGCATGCGCATATCGCCAAATCGTTCTCGGCGGGCTTTATCGACTACCTGTCATTCGGCATCCTGCCCTCGTTCAACGGCTACCAGACCAACTTTATCAGCGCCGTGATCGTCGGTATTCCGATGGCGCTGATCTACTACTTCACCTTCCGCTTTGTCATCCGCCGTTTCGACGTGAAAACGCCGGGACGCACCAACGTAACCGCCAATGCGGATGACAAAAGCGACACCGAGCTGGCAACGGAAATCATCAGTCTGCTGGGTGGCGCACAGAATATCGACTCCGTCGGTTCCTGCATTACCCGCCTGCGCCTTGAGGTGGTAGACAGCAAATCGGTGGATAAAGACGGCCTCAACGGCCTCGGCGCACGCGGCGTGGTGTTTGTCGGCGACGCCGGCATTCAGGTTATTTTTGGCGCCAGGGCGCAATTTATTGCACAAACCATGTCAACGATGATGGGCAAATAAGCAAAAAATGGTAGGCTGTGAACGTCTCCGGCAGCGGCCGGAGACGTTGTGTTATCCCGCTGATTGCAGCGGATTTTTCTGGGAGCCGGTGTGAAAAAAGTCAGCATTATCGACGTGGCAAAGCTGGCGGGGGTCTCCGTCTCGACGGTGTCGCTGGTGCTGCGCCAGAAGGGCAAAATCTCCGACGCCACCATCGCCAACGTACAGGCCGCCATCCGCCAGCTGGGCTACGTGCACAACGTGGCGGCTGCCAATTTACGCGCCAGCACCTCTAACCTGATCGGCCTTATTCTGCGGGATTTCAGCGACAGTTTCTCCATCAAGGTGATGGCCAGCATCGTGCAGGAGCTGGAAAAACAGGGTTATATGGTGTTTCTCGGCCAGCCGCAGGACGAAGGGGAACACCTTGAGCGTTGCCTGCTCTCCTTCAAACAGCAGGGGGTGGCCGGCGTGATTTATCTGGCGTCGGACGCCGCCAGCCCGCATCTGCCCGCGCTTATCCGCCAATGTCCGCTGCCGCTGGTGGCGGTCTCGCAATCGCTGCTGGAGGAAAACGGCAACCTGGTGATGCGCGACAACCGCCAGGCGGCGGGGCTGGCCGCCCGCTATCTGATCGAACGCGGGCACCGCAGCATCGGCTATATCGGCGGCCGACAGGAGTCGCTGATTCGCCAGCAGCGGCTGCTGGGGTTGCGCAGCGCGCTCGTCCAGCACGGCATGAGCTACAAAGAGGAGTCCGCCCCCGCCTGCAGCGACGATACCCGCGCCGCCAGCCAGGCAACCCGCCATTTGCTCGAGCAAAACAACACCATCACCGCCCTGCTCTGCCACTCGCCGGACGCCATGCTTGGCTGCATTAACGGCATTCATCAGGTGGGGCGCACCATCGGCAAGGATGTATTTCTGACGCAGCAGGTGGCGCTGATTGGCTTTGAGGATATGCTGCACGTCAACCTCACCTCGCCGTCGTTCACCTACGTCTCCTCCGCCAGCGAAGAGACCGGTCGTCAGGCCGCAGCGCTGATGATGCGCAAGCTGAAGGAGCCGGCGTTACCGACCCAGCGCATTACGCTGTCCGGCCAATTGGTCGCCCGGGAGTCGGCATAAAAAAAGCCGGGGAGTGCGGCACACTCGCCCGGCCTGAGAATGGCTTGATGAACTCAGCGCTTACTTACGGCGCCAGGTGGTGCCCTGCGGGCCGTCTTCCAGCACGATGCCCATTTCGTTCAGCCGGTCGCGGGCGGCATCCGCCAATGCCCACTCTTTCGATTTACGCGCGTCATTGCGCTGCTTGATCAGCGCTTCGATCTCCGCCACTTCACCGTCATCAGCCTGCGCGCCGCTCTGCAGGAACGCTTCCGGCTCCTGCTGCAGCAGGCCCAGCACGTTCGCCAGTTTGCGCAGTTCGGCCGCCATGGCGTTGGCCGCCGCCATATCTTCACTTTTCAGGCGGTTGACTTCACGCGCCAGATCGAACAGCGCCGAATAGGCTTCCGGCGTATTGAAATCGTCGTCCATCGCCTCGCGGAAGCGCGCCTCAAAGGCTTCTCCGCCGGCAGGCTGCGCCGCCGGGTCGGTGCCGCGCAGCGCGGTGTACAGACGCTCCAGCGAAGCGCGCGCCTGCTTCAGGTTCTCTTCGCTGTAGTTCAGCTGGCTGCGGTAGTGGCCGGACATCAGGAAGTAACGCACGGTTTCCGCATCGTAATAGCCCAGCACGTCGCGGATGGTGAAGAAGTTGTTCAGCGACTTGGACATTTTTTCGCGGTCGATCATCACCATGCCGGAGTGCATCCAGTAGTTGACGTACGGGCCGTCGTGGGCGCAGCTGGACTGGGCGATTTCGTTTTCATGGTGCGGGAACATCAGGTCCGAACCGCCGCCGTGGATATCGAAATGGGTGCCGAGCTGTTTGCAGTTCATCGCCGAGCACTCAATGTGCCAGCCCGGACGGCCCGCGCCCCACGGTGATTCCCAGCTCGGTTCGCCCGGCTTGGACATTTTCCACAGCACAAAGTCCATCGGATTGCGTTTGACGTCGTCAATCTCCACCCGCGCACCAGCCTGCAGCTGCTCCAGGTCCTGACGCGACAGCAGGCCGTACTGCGGATCGCTGTCGATGGAGAACATCACGTCGCCGTTGCTGGCCACATAGGCGTGATCGCGTTCCAGCAGGCGCTGGGTAATCTCAATAATCTCGGCGATATGCTGCGTGGCGCGTGGTTCCAGATCCGGGCGTTCGATCAGCAGCGCGTCAAAATCGGCGTGCATCTCCGCCAGCATGCGGCCGGTCAGTTGTTCGCAGGTTTCACCGTTCTCCGCCGCCCGGCGGATGATTTTGTCATCCACGTCGGTCACGTTGCGCACGTAGTTCAGATCGTAACCGAGATAGCGCAGGTAGCGCGCCACCACGTCAAAAGCAACGAAGGTGCGGCCGTGGCCGATATGACACAGATCGTAAATGGTTACCCCGCACACATACATACCGACCTTTCCGGCATGAATTGGTTTGAATTCCTCTTTTTGACGACTCAGGGTATTAAAAATCTTTAGCATCGGGACATTCCGTGGTGTGCGTTGTAACAATATTAATTAACAGGGATCCGCGTATTGAACCCCGAAGGCCGCAGTAATGCAAGGTTAAGGCCAAGGAATGCTGACATCATCGGCAGAAAACCCTGCGTCGCGCGCCGCCTTCCGGTGTTATCTTATAACAAAACCCGGCGAACAGACAGCGCAAGCCAAGCCCGCTGCTGACTCGCTAATAGAGATATGTTATAAGGTCGGTCTGATTGTTTGCAGCCCGCTGTAACATCTCACTTCACCTTGTTAGGATTAAAACTATGGTTACTTTCCACACCAATCACGGCGACATCGTCATCAAGACCTTTGCCGACAAAGCACCGGTCACCGTTGAAAACTTCCTGAACTACTGCCGCGCAGGTTTCTACGACAACACCATTTTCCACCGTGTTATCAATGGCTTTATGATTCAAGGCGGTGGTTTTGAACCTGGCATGAACCAGAAAACGACCCAGTCGCCAATCAAAAACGAAGCCAACAACGGCCTGCAGAACACCCGCGGCACCCTGGCCATGGCGCGCACCAACGACCCGCACTCCGCCACCGCACAGTTCTTCATCAACGTGGTTGATAACGACTTCCTGAACTTCCGCGGCGAAAACGCGCAGGGCTGGGGCTACTGCGTATTTGCCGAAGTGGTAGAAGGCATGGACGTGGTCGACAAGATCAAAGGCGTGAAAACCGGCCGCAGCGGCATGCACCAGGACGTACCGGTCGAAGACGTGGTCGTCACCAGCGTAACCGTCAGCGAGTAACCGCGACGGCATGCACACGCTGTTTATCGCAGATCTGCATTTATGCGCACAGGAACCGGCAATTACTGCCGGTTTTCTGCATTTTTTGCAGCGCGACGCCGTTCACGCGGACGCGTTATACATTCTTGGCGACCTGTTTGAGGCCTGGATCGGCGATGACGATCCGGAACCACTGCACGCCGAGATCGCCGCCGCGCTGAAGGCGCTGCAGCAGGCCGGCGTCCCCTGTTACTTTATCCACGGCAACCGCGACTTTCTGCTGGGCAAACGCTTCGCCCGCGCCAGCGGCATGACCCTGCTGCCGGAAGAACAGGTGCTGGAGCTGTACGGCCGCCGCGTGCTGATCCTGCACGGCGACACGCTGTGCACCGACGATACCGACTACCAGCACTTCCGCCGTCGCGTGCACAATCCGCTGATTCAGAAGCTGTTTCTGGCGCTGCCGCTGCGCTGGCGTCTGAAGATTGCCGCCGGCATGCGCGCCCGCAGCCAGCAAAGCAATCAGCACAAGACGCTGGATATCATGGACGTGAACCCGCAGGCGGTTGCGCAGACGATGGAGCGCCACGACGTGCGCTGGATGATCCACGGCCACACGCACCGTCCCGCCATTCATCAACTTTCACTGCACGGCGCAGCGGCGCACCGCGCGGTATTGGGCGCCTGGCACCAGGAAGGCTCAATGATCAAAGTCAGCCGCGACGACGTCGAGCTGATCGCCTTCCCGTTCTGATAAATCGCTAACCTACTGACTTCAGGCGCGAGTGAAAGAATTCGCGCTTTTCACGGTGAAAACCGGCTACGCAACCGTTTTCCTTGCCGGGCGCCCGTGGTATGCTCTACGCCCTCAAATGGCTTGCCGCCTCAGGCAATTGGCCAACGCTTGTACAATACAGGAGCCTTACACCCATGGGAGCCAACGCCGCTTCAGCCACCACCGCTGGCGCTAAAATCGCAATTGTAATGGGATCGAAAAGTGACTGGGCCACCATGCAATTTGCGGCCGACGTCCTGACCTCGCTTGATGTCCCGTTCCATGTTGAAGTCGTCTCCGCTCACCGCACGCCGGACAAACTGTTCAGCTTCGCCGAACAGGCCGACGCCAACGGTTTCGATGTGATCATCGCCGGCGCCGGCGGCGCGGCGCACCTGCCGGGCATGCTGGCGGCGAAAACGCTGGTGCCGGTGCTGGGTGTGCCGGTGCAGAGCGCGGCGCTGAGCGGCGTAGACAGCCTGTACTCCATCGTCCAGATGCCGCGCGGCATTCCGGTGGGCACGCTGGCGATTGGCAAGGCGGGTGCGGCCAACGCCGCCCTGCTGGCGGCGCAGATCCTGGCGCGTCACGACGGCGCACTGGCGCAGCGGCTGGCCGACTGGCGTCAGGCGCAGACCGACGAGGTGCTGAGCAACCCGGACCCGCGGGAGGAAGCATGAAGCCGGTTTGCGTACTGGGCAATGGCCAGTTGGGCCGCATGCTGCGTCAGGCCGGCGAACCGCTGGGGATCGCCGTCTATCCGGTCGGTCTGGACGCCGAGCCGGAGGCGGTGCCGTATCAAAACAGCGTGATTACCGCCGAGATTGAGCGCTGGCCGGAAACCGCGCTGACGCGCGAGCTGGCGACGCACGGCAGCTTCGTCAACCGTGATATTTTCCCGCGTCTGGCCGACCGCCTGACGCAAAAGCAGCTGCTCGACCAGCTGAAGCTGGCGACCGCACCGTGGCAACTGCTGGCCGACGCGGCCGAGTGGCCGCAGGTGTTCGCCACGCTGGGTGAGCTGGCGATCGTCAAACGCCGCGTCGGCGGCTACGACGGCCGCGGTCAGTGGCGTCTGCGCCCCGGCCAGGAAAACGAGCTGCCGGCCGACGCCTACGGCGAATGCATCGTCGAGCAGGGCATCAATTTCTCCGGCGAAGTGTCGCTGGTGGGCGCGCGCGCTCACGACGGCCGCTGCGTGTTTTATCCGCTGACCCATAATCTGCACGAAGACGGTATCCTGCGCACCAGCGTGGCGCTGCCGACGCCCGATCCGGCGCTGCAGCAGCAGGCGGAGCAGATGCTGTCCGCAATCCTCAACGCGCTGGACTATGTCGGCGTGATGGCGATGGAGTGCTTTATCGTCGGCGACCGTCTGCTGATCAATGAGCTGGCGCCAAGGGTGCACAACAGCGGCCACTGGACGCAAAACGGCGCCTCCATCAGCCAGTTCGAGCTGCATCTGCGCGCCATTCTCGGCCTGCCGCTGCCGACGCCGGTGGTGAACACCCCGTCGGTGATGGTGAACCTGATCGGCACCGGTGTGAACAACGACTGGCTGGCGCTGCCGCTGGTGCATCTGCACTGGTATGACAAAGAGGTGCGCGCCGGCCGTAAAGTCGGCCACCTGAACCTCAACGATCCCGATGCTGGCGCACTGCGGCAGGCGCTGCAACAGCTGGCGCCGCTGCTGCCCGCCGAGTACCAAAGCGGCCTGGCGTGGGCACAGCAGAAGCTGGCGTAATCTGCGCCGCTAGCAACAAGGGTTCACGCTGGTGAACCCTTCAAACTGCTGACAAAGCCTGTTATTAGGGAGAGCGTGGCGATGGGGTCGTAGCGGCGTAAGCCGCCGGACAAATTTGCCGGGAGCAAATTTGAACAACCGCCAGGTTGGCCCGTAGGGTGGGACGCAGGGACGCGTCCCATAATCCCCCTCGTTACGCTAGGCCCGAGTATCTCGGATTCTCAGACCACGTTGTCATCAATCTCAAGGGTTCACGCAGGTGAACCCTTTTTTATCTCTGCATGAACACCACCTCCTATGGAGGTGGTCAGCAACAAGTTGGCTCTGCCAGTAATGCTACTCATGGGAAAATCCGAATCTGTTATCCCCATAACTGATAAGGATTTAACCATGAGTAGATTCCAGAAAGCATCTCATGTGCTCTGGTGTTGTCAATATCATATTGTATGGACACCCAAGTACCGATTTCGCATCCTTAGGAATAATGTTGGCAAAGAGGTCTACAAGCAGATAAGGATCTCAAGTGAGCAACTCGGGATAGAAGTGGTAGAGCTGAATGTTCAGATAGATCATGTCCATTTACTGGTAAAAGTCCCGCCACGTCTTTCTATTTCACATGTGATAGGTCATTTGAAAGGTAAAACAGCCCTTAGGCTGTTCAGCAAATTTCCCTATCTGCGGAAGAACAAGTTGTGGGGAAATCACTTCTGGGCGCGGGGTTACTGCGTAGATACCGTAGGTATAAATGAAGAAATGATAAGAAAGTACGTGAAGTATCAGGAAAAGCATGAAGTTGAAGAGAGCCAGCTTCCACTAAAAGAGGTGTGAAGCGAAGGCTCTCAGAGTCTGAGCTAAGTACGCCCCTCTGGGGCGCTATCAATGCCACCTGCTATGCAGGTGGTTTTTTACTGGCGTTAGCCGTCGTAGCGGCGGAACAGCGCCTGTCCGCGCAGCAGCCGGACGCCCAGCCAGCCGCCGCACAGTGACAGCAACAGCGCGCTGAGCAGCGGCAGCGCCCACCACAGCAGCGGCGTCGGCTGCCACGGGAAGTCGAACACCCGGCTCTGCAGCTGCCACAGCGCGGCTTCAGCGCCCAGCGCCGCCGCCAATCCCGCGGCCAGCCCCAGCAGCGCAAACTCGCACCACAGCGTCCGCCGCAGCAGGCGCTTGCTTGCCCCCAGCGTGCGATACACCACCAGCTCCTGACGGCGCTGGCGCATCCCCACCTGTACCTGCGCCAACAGCAGCAGGCCGCCGCACAGCACTACCAGAATCACCATCACCTCCAACGCCCGGCTGACCTGCTGCAGCACGCCGCCGACCTGATGCAAAATGGCGCCGATATCCAACAGGCTGAGCGTCGGGAACTGCCGGTTCAGCAGGGTCAGCACGCTGCCGTCGCCGCCGTAGCGGAAACTGGTCAGCCAGGTCTGCGGCTGGCCGTCCAGCGCGCCCGGCGGGAAGATAAAGTAGAAATTAGGCCGCAGGCTCTCCCAGTCCACCTGCCGCAGGCTGGTGACCTTGGCCTGAAACGACTGGGTATCGCCGCTGAAGGTCAGCGTGTCGCCCAGCTTCACCTTCAGCCGCTCCGCGATGCCGGCATCCATCGATACCTCGCCGCGCTGCGGCGGCCACTGACCCGCGGTCAGCGGATTATGTTCCGGCCGCTGCGCCAGCCAGGTCAGGTTCAGCTCGCGATTGACCGCCTCGCCGCCGGGATCGTCCTCGCGCACCAGCTCCGTTGCCGCCCGCTGATTAATCTCCGTCAGGCGTACGCGCACGATCGGATAGAAGGTTTCCGGCGCGATCTGATGCTGCTGCAGGAAAGCGCGCACCTGCGGCACCTGCTGCGCCGTCATATTCATCAGGAAGTAGTTCGGCGCCTCCGGCGGCAGCTGCTGCTGCCAGCGCTCCAGCAGATCGCCGCGCAGCACCAGCAACAGCGCCAGCAGCATAAACGACATGGAAAAGGCCGCCAGCTGGCTGACGGTGACCCACGGCTGATGCAGCAGCCGGTTGACCGCCAGCCGCAGCGCCAGGTTGCGCAGCCGGATACGGCGCAGCAGCGCGATACAGCCCCAGCCGATTGCGCCGAGCAGCAACGCCAGCACCACCGTACCGGCCAGCACTGACCACAACAGCGTGCTGCCGCCCATCAGCAGGCTCAACAGCGCCACCACAATCAGCAGCGCCGCCGGCAGGAAATAGCGCAGCGGCCAGACGTTGGCCACCACGTCGCGCCGCAGCACCCGCAGCGGCTGGGTCGCCAGCAGCTGCCGGTAAGGACGCAGCCCCACCAGCAGAGAGATCATCACCAGCGCGCCCAGCGCCCACAGCCACGGCCAGCCTCCGGCGGCCGGCAGCGCGTTGGGCAGCACCGGCGCCAACAGCCGGATCAGCAGCGCCTCAAACGCCAGCCCCAGCAGGCTGCCGCACAGCGCCGCCAGCAGCAGCACCGCCAGCCACTGGCCGATAATCAGCCGCCGCAGCGCCTTGCGTCCGGCGCCCAGCGTTTTCAGCACCGCTATCAAATCATGGCGGCTGCGGCAGTAGTGGCTCATTGCCACCGCCACCGCGGCTACCGCCAGCAACAGCGTCAGCAGCGCCGACAGCAGCAGGAATTGCTGCGAACGCTGCAGCGATTTGCCCAGCGCGCCGCCGGCGTTCTCCGTATCAAACCAGCGCTGGTCGGCCTTCAGCTGCGGCGTCAGCGCCGCCGCATAACGCGCCAGATCCGCCTCGGCGCCGGCGAACATATAGCGGTAGGTCAGGCGGCTGCCGGGCTGCACCGCGCCGGTTTTCTCAACGTCCGCCATATTGATCAGAATACGCGGTGCGGTCTGGAAAGGATTA
This sequence comes from Serratia rubidaea, assembly GCF_016026735.1. Lineage (NCBI taxonomy): Bacteria > Pseudomonadati > Pseudomonadota > Gammaproteobacteria > Enterobacterales > Yersiniaceae > Serratia > Serratia rubidaea. Next base: position 2,680,185 of record NZ_CP065640.1, on the reverse strand, counting down.
AAGCCGGCGTCCGGCTCCTGCAGTATCTCCCCGGCGATGCGCAGCGTGGCGTCGCCGACGTCCAGCTCATCGCCCACCTTGACGCCCAACAGCGCCAGCAGGCGTGGCGCCACCAGCACCGTGCCCGGCTGCGGCTTGACGTCCGCCGGCCGCGTTTCCAGCCTGCCGTACAGCGGATAGGCCAGATCGGTCGCCTTGACGTTAGCCAGCTGCGGCCGATCGCCGGCATAGGTCATGGTGGTAAAAGAGAGCTGACGGCTTATCCGCAGGTTTTGCCGGCTGGCGTCAAGCAGCCAGCCTTCCGGCACAGGATGCGCGCTGCGCAGCACCCGGTCCCCGGCGATAAAATCACGGCTCTGCTGGCTCAGCCCTTTTTCCATCCGGTCGCTGATGCTGCCGAGCGCCAGCACGCAGGCCACCGCCAGCGTCAGCGCCAGCCAGACAATCAGCAGCGACGGCGAACGCCATTCACGCCAAAACCAGCGCCAAATCATGCTTCCTCCCACAGCTTGCCGTCACGCAAGCGCAGCCGGCGCTGGCAGCGCGCCGCCAGCGTTTCGTCGTGGGTCACCAGAATCAGGGTGGTGGCAAAATCACGGTTGAGGGAAAACAGCAGGTCGGCGATGCGCTCGCCGGTCTGACGATCGAGATTGCCGGTCGGCTCATCGGCAAACAGCACGCGCGGCCGGCCGCTGAAAGCGCGCGCCAGCGCCACCCGCTGCTGCTCGCCGCCGGACAGCTGCGCCGGCAGGTGATCCAACCGCCGTCCCAAACCAAGCTGCTCCAGCAGTTGCACCGCCTGCTCGCGGCTGCGGCGATCGCTCTCGCCGCGCAGCAGCGCCGGCAGCTGTACGTTTTCCAGCGCGTTCAGCGTCGGCACCAGCATAAAGGACTGAAAGACAAACCCGACGTTGTTGGCGCGCAGCGCCGCGCGCCCCTCTTCATCCAGCGCGCCCAGCGATTTCCCCAGCAGATGCACCTCGCCGTCGCTGCCGTCGTCCAGCCCGGCCAGGATCCCGAGCAGCGTCGACTTGCCGGAACCGGACTCGCCGATCAGCGCCAGCGTCTGCGCAGGTTTGACAACCAGCTCGACTCCGGTGAGGATGGTGAGCTGATGCTCACCCTGACCAACGTGCTTACTAAGATGATGAACTTCAAGAACGTTTTCCGCTGGCATTTTCCCATCCTTTTATTGTTGGCTTTATTCAGTTTACGTGCGGCGGCTGCCGATACGTTATTGATTCTTGGCGACAGTCTCAGCGCCGGCTACCGTCTGCCGGTGGCGCAGGCCTGGCCGGCGCGGCTGGCCGAACAGTGGCAGAAACAGCCCGGCGGCCCCAAAGTGATCAACGCCAGCATCAGCGGCGACACCGCCGCCCAGGGGCTGGCGCGCCTGCCGGCGCTGCTGAAGCAGCATCGGCCGCGCTGGGTGTTGATTGAGCTCGGCGCCAATGACGGACTGCGCGGTTTTCCGCCGCCGGATCTGCAGCGCGACCTTGAGCAAATTATCACCCTGACGCAGCAGGCGGACGCCCGCCCGCTGCTGATGCAGATTCGGATACCACCGAACTACGGCCGCCGCTATACTGAGGCATTCAGCGCGGTCTATCCGCGGCTTGCCGAGCAGTTCAAGATCCCCCTGCTGCCATTCTTTATGGAGCAGGTGGCTATCAAGCCGGAGTGGATGCAGGATGACAGTCTGCACCCGAATCTGGACGCCCAGCCGTTTATTGCCAACTGGATGGCGAAACGTCTGGCACCGTTAGTAACACAATAAGCCTGTACCCCTTGATCCAGACCGCATTGCGACCACCCCGCAGCGGCTAGTATGACGGGTATAATCAAATTAGGGATGAAGAGTAGGTAAAGTTATGCAAAAAGCGGTACTCATTACCGGCTGCTCCAGCGGGATCGGCCTGATCGCGGCGCAGGACTTACGCAGCCGCGGCTATCGCGTTCTGGCCGCCTGTCGCAAGGCGCAGGACGTCGACCATATGCAGCAGTTCGGCTTCGAAAGCATCCAGTTGGATCTGGACGACAGCGCCAGCGTCGAGCGCGCGGCGGCGCAGGTGATCGAGATGACCGGCGGCCGCCTGTACGGCCTGTTTAATAACGGCGGCTACGGCGTTTACGGCCCGCTCAGCGGCATCTCCCGCCAGCAGCTGGAACAGCAGTTTTCCACCAACCTGTTCGGCACCCACCAGCTGACGCAGCTGCTGCTGCCGGCCATGCTGCCGCACGGCGAGGGGCGCATTATTCAGACCAGCTCAGTGATGGGGCTGGTCGCCAGCGCCGGACGCGGCGCCTACGCCGCCAGTAAATTCGCGCTGGAGGCCTGGTCCGACGCCCTGCGTATGGAACTGCACGGCAGCGGCATTCAGGTCAGCCTGATCGAACCCGGCCCGCTGACCACCCAGTTCACCCAGAACGTCAACCAGACCCGCAGCGATCAACCGGTGCATAACCCCGGCATCGCCAAACGCCTGACGCTGCCGCCGGAGGCGGTGCTGCCCAAGCTGCGCCATGCGCTGGAAAGCCCAAAAGCCAAACTGCGCTATCCGGTCACCCTGCTGGCCCATGCGCTGAGCGTACTGCGCCGCATTCTGCCCGGCCGGGCGCTGGACTGGCTGCTGCGCGGCAACGGTTAATTACGTTAACGGGGTTGAAGGATGCGTTCCCTGCCCCCACGTAGCCCTATATGCTTCGCAGATCAGAGAGAAAATAATGCTAACGCCGACAGTTATTGAGATTAACGAAACCAACCTGCATCAGACGCTGGAACAGTCAATGTCCGTTCCGGTGCTGTTTTACTTCTGGTCCGAACGCAGCCAACACTGCCTGCAGCTGACGCCGGTGCTGGACAAACTGGCGGCGGAATACGCCGGCCAGTTCGTGCTGGCGAAAGTCGACTGCGACGCTCAGCAGGCGATCGCCGCGCAGTTCGGACTGCGCTCGATCCCGACCGTCTATCTGTTCAAAGACGGCCAACCGGTGGACGGCTTCCAGGGGCCGCAGCCGGAAGAAGCGATTCGCGAACTGCTGCAGCGCGTTCTGCCGAAAGAAGAAGACCTGAAGCTGGCGCAGGCCGGTGAACTGCTGCAGGACGGCAAGGCGATCGACGCGCTGCCGCTGCTGAAAGAGGCCTGGCAGACCAGCAACCAACGCAGCGACATCGGCCTGCTGCTGGCGGAAACCCAGCTGACGCTGAACCGCGTTGATGAAGCCGAAGCGGTGCTGGCCACCATTCCGCTGCAGGACCGCGATACCCGCTACCAGGGGCTGGTGGCGCAGATCGAGCTGTTGAAACAGGCCGCCGACACGCCGGAGATCCAGCAGCTGCAGCAGCAGGTTGAGCAAGACCCGGCCAACGCCGAGCTGGCGACCCAGCTGGCATTGCAGCTGCATCAGGTCGGCCGTAATGAAGAGGCGCTGGAACTGCTGATGGGACATTTGAAACAGGACCTGGCCGCCGCCAACGGCAGCGCGCGCAAAACCCTGATGGATATTCTCGCCGCGCTGGGCACCGGCGACGCGCTGGCCGGCAAATACCGCCGCCAGCTGTACTCCCTGCTGTACTGATCCTCGTCGCCATCGGGGCCGCCACGCCCCGATGGTTCACCATTTCACACGCTCAGCGATACACCCGCACGCCGCCCTCCACCCCTTTCGGACTGAACAATACCTGCCACAGTTGAATATTGCGCGAGCGAAACGCGCCGGCGCAGGCATTCAGGTAATAGGTAAACATCCGCTCGAAGCGTTCCGAGTAGTCAGCGGCCAGCTCGGGCCACGCGCGTTTAAAATTATCCAGCCAGGCCATCAGCGTGCGATCGTAGTCCGCACCGATATTGTGCCAGTCCTCCATCACAAAGCGCCCTTCGCTGGCGTCGGCAATATGTTTGACCGACGGCAGACAGCCGTTGGGGAAAATATATTTATCAATCCAGGCGTCCACGTTCAGGTCGGTCTGATTGGAACCGATGGTGTGCAGCAGGAACAGGCCGTCCGGACGCAGGTTGCGCGCCGCGACGCTGAAGTAGGTATCGTAATTCTTCGGCCCGACGTGTTCGAACATGCCGACGGACACAATGCGGTCAAACTGCTGGTGCAGATCGCGGTAATCCTGCAGCAGGATCTCGACGTCCAGCCCGGCACAGCGCTGCTGCGCCATTTTCTGCTGCTCGGCGGAAATCGTCACGCCAAACACCTTCACGCCGTAATGTTGCGCCGCATACTGCGCCAGCCCGCCCCAGCCGCAGCCGATATCCAGCAGCGTCATCCCCGGCTTTAGCTGCAGCTTTTCGCAGATCATCTGCAGTTTATCCTGCTGCGCCTGCGCCAGCGTTGTCGCCTGTTTCCAGTAGCCGCAGGAGTATTGCATATAGGGATCGAGCATGCGGCTGAACAGATCGTTGCCGATATCGTAATGCTCTTTACCCACCTGCCAGGCGCGCTTGCGCGACTGGCGGTTAAACAGCCGGGCGTAGGCGATACGCGCAATATCCGCGATGTTTTTCGGCAGCCGTTCGTCAACGCCGGCTCGCAGCAGGCGGCTAAACAGCATATCCAGACGCTCGCACTCCCACCAGCCGTCCATATAGCTTTCGCCAAAGCCCAGCGATCCTTCCTGCAGCACCCGTTTAAACAGCTGCGGGTTATTCACCTGAATATCAAACGCCTGGTTGCCGTTAATCGTAATGCCGGCTTCCGCCAACATCTCTTCAACGATGGCGTACCAGCGATCTTTTCTACGGGACAGTGTGTTAATACCAGCCGAATCCATAACAATCCTCAATGCAGAAGACGTTTCAACAAGCATAGTCGCAAATTGAAATGACAAAATTTTGAAAGGAAAAAGCGCGTTGATGCAGGTTAACCAAGGTGGGAAACGGGTTGAAATGAATTAAAATCATTAACAATATGCCTGATTGGCATAGTGACCTGCTCCGGGGATACGGCGGACTTCCCCGCTCCGCCGTTCTGCACGGCAGATATACCGAATAATATCGGCCCCCAGGGCAGAGAAAACAGGCTTTCCTCGACAAAGTGGCGTAATATCCGCTTACATCTGTAAAACAGGAGGTTATGCAATGTTCGCTTTTATTCTGATCGTAATTGTTCTGGCGTTGGTCACCGTGTTTGCCGGCGCCAAAATCGTGCCGCAGGGTTACCAGTGGACGGTGGAGCGCTTCGGCCGCTATACCAAAACACTGATGCCGGGTCTGAACCTGGTGGTGCCGTTTGTCGATCGCATCGGCCGTAAAATTAATATGATGGAACAGGTGATCGACATTCCGTCACAGGAAGTCATCTCCCGTGATAATGCCAACGTCGCCATTGACGCGGTCTGTTTTATTCAGGTGATCGACCCGGCGCGCGCCGCCTATGAGGTCAGCAACCTGGAGCTGGCGATCATCAACCTGACCATGACCAACTTCCGCACCGTGCTGGGGGCGATGGAGCTGGACGAGATGCTGTCGCAGCGCGATAACATCAACAGCCGCCTGCTGCAGATCGTCGATGAGGCCACCAACCCGTGGGGCGTGAAGATCACCCGTATCGAAATCCGCGACGTGCGTCCGCCGGCCGAGCTGATCGCCTCCATGAACGCCCAGATGAAGGCGGAACGCACCAAGCGCGCCGATATTCTGGAGGCCGAAGGGGTGCGACAGGCGGCAATTCTGCGCGCCGAAGGGGAAAAACAGTCGCAGATTCTGAATGCGGAAGGCGAACGGCAGTCGGCGTTCCTGCAGGCCGAGGCGCGTGAACGTGCGGCCGAAGCGGAAGCCCGGGCGACGCAGCTGGTCTCTGACGCCATCGCCAACGGCAACATTCAGGCAGTGAACTACTTCGTCGCGCAAAAATATACCGATGCGCTGCAAAGCATCGGCGCTGCCGATAACAGCAAAGTGGTGATGATGCCGCTCGACGCCAGCAGCCTGCTCGGCTCCATCGGCGGCATTACCGAGTTGCTGAAAGACGGCAAAGGTAAGGCGTAATGCTGGCGCTGATAACGGAAAACCCGCACTGGATCTGGCTGTCGCTCGGCGGTCTGCTCTTAATTGCCGAAATGCTCGGCACCGGCGGTTATCTGCTGTGGAGCGGCGTGGCGGCAGCGATCGTCGGCACGCTGGTCTGGCTGTTTCCCGGCATCGGCTGGGAATGGCAGGGGGTGCTGTTTGCCATTCTGGTCATCGTGGTCGCCTACCTGTGGTGGTACTGGCTGCGCGCCCGCGCCTCCGCCAACGACGGCGCTCAGCTGAACCAGCGCAACCGTCAGCTGATCGGCACCCGCGCCACACTGGCCGAACCGCTGCATAACGGCGTGGGACGCATTAATATCGGTGACGGCAGCTGGCGCGCCCGCGCTACGCAGGACTTACCGGCAGGCGCCGAAGTGGAAGTGATCGCCGTAGAAGGCACAACGCTGGTGATCCGCGCCGTTATCCGCGGATAACGGCGCGGCTGTTTAATTCGGCGTATGGCAGCAGCCGGCCAGATTATTAATAATCGGGCAGTCGGCGCCGTCATCGCCGGGACACTGCTCCGCCAGCGTCAACAGACGCTGGCGCATCTCCTGCAGCGCCTGAATATGCTTTTCAATCTCCGTCACCTTGTGCAGGGTGCGCGCCTTCACATCGGCGCTGTGCCGCGCCGGGTTGTTGAACAGCGCCACCAGCTCGCGGCACTCGTCCAGATTAAAGCCCACCTGCCGCGCCTGGCGCAGCAAGGTCAGCTCTTCAATATGTTTAGGGTTGTAGCTGCGATAACCATTGCCGGTGCGGATTGGCGCGGTAACCAGACCTTTCTCTTCATAGAAGCGAATCGCCTTGCTGGTTAAACCGGTTTTTTTCGCCACATCGCTGATATTCATCGTTCCCCCTTGACCTTCCCCTAGCGGTAAGGCTCTAGTACAGCGCAGTACCGTAACATACAGCGCCTACACTGCAGTTTACAAACTTAGCCTACCTCTGCAATATTTTTCAGCGGATAACGAAAATGGACGCGCGACTAAAACCGGGAAAAATGTTAACCCCATAATATCAAAGGGGCCGTTTTACTTGCCATGAGGATACCACAGATATCTGACCTCTTTGCATCAATCAGTAAGTACCGACTTATTACCAATGCCGGTGTCGCTTGGCGGGTATTTTGAGCGGTATAAAGCATTTTCTCTGTAAAGCATGCAAGTCACAACAGGCCGAACCCACCACTATCGACTCAACATGTATTACGCACTAACTTGACGACATATCAATGACATCATCATCCAACTGGCTTCAGTGGCAGGTGGTTATTGATAAACATCAGTACCATTTATTATATTTAATGTAAACAAAAGAAACCAATATGACCCAAGATAAGCTAAGAGCCGCTGCGTAATCGGGAGTGAATTTTATAAATACATAGACTCCCAACATGATAACAATAGCGGGAACCAAATAAAAAAACGACTGCATCAGCCATAAAATAGCGCGTTTCATTTCCGTAGAATCTCATATAAAGCGTCAGCTATTTTCTCTTCATTATTATCACCAGAGTTTATTTGATATATTATTTTTGACATTTGAGGCTCAATCAAAAAGTAAAGCATTTCAAGGTTTTCTTTGCATAGCGCTTGGTAGTATGAGGCATCTTGATACTTGAGTTTATTAGCGGATGATGCTGCTATCTGCGCCTTTGCATAGAGTGTTGCACCATTTACAAACCATGATGAGAAAGAATTAACAAGTTTCACATGGCTATTTTTAAAATCCGCACTACCGAGTACTAAGTTTGCTAGTGTCAATGATAATGCTAGCTTACTGGCTTTAACAGAAGCATGTTCTGCTGCTTTACCTAACAATTTTTGGATCCGGAATACCAAATTATTACTTTTTTGGTCTCCAAGCTTTGTTAACGTTTTTCGAAAGTAAATCTCAACCATATCTAGAGCAACATCGTTTCTTTCATAAATTTCACCTAAAGCAAGAACTAGTCTTTTATCCTCTCTCCACGTGTCACGACAGGAGCTACGATAATACTCATTAGGGATAAGGCATGAACCATAATTAGTAAGCCGTTGCCCACCAAGCTTTACTTTTTCAATGGTGGTAATATAATTTGCATGAATGTCACTTAATGAATTTGTTAACGCGATAGCTAACCGTTTATTGGCCTGCATCTTCAATTTTAAGTAGGTTTGTGACATAACTGAGCTCCCTGTTGTATCATTTACTCAATTTTTGATCATGTTCGCCAACAGGGGCAAGAAAAAGATGGGAAAAACAAAAAAGACACTGATATACATTTCAGTTGTTATTATTTTCTTCCTAATAGTACCGGAGGTTATCCTTCGAACATTAACATCTGAGCAGCTAGCCAGAATTAGTGATTTCACAAGCTTGGGAGGGGTGATTAACCCATTGCTTTCATTGCTTTTTTTCTTGGGTTTCTTGTCCATTATCTTAGCCGCCATCACCATTTCTGTTGTAAAAAAAGTTTATCGAACGCTATCACAAACTGAGAAAGAATGACGCTATCGCCTGCTGAAGTAGTCAAATTCGCAGAACGTCAAATCGCCGCCTGTATTGAGCAGGTTGTGTTGAAACCACGTATTTATTGTGTTGTTTGGCTTGACTAATAGCAGCAGCGATCGGGACTTCTACCCAGACTTACCATCGGGCGATGTAAGTGGTAAAAGGGGAAAGCCCTACCAAGTGGGGCCTTATCATTGTTATATAAACACTTTTAACACAACGAAATCCCCATCTGGGCGTTGATTGTAAAATCATTTTTCATCAGAAAAGTAAAATCTTGACCTTCCCCTAGCGGTAAGGTTTAACCTTATTCTTAATGAAAAGCGATTAGGCGGTCAAGCCTTAATCAATGACGCTCACACGAAGGAGACAAACCATGTCGCACACTACCGTACTTACGCTGCAGGGCCTCACTTGCTCACACTGCGTCGGGCATACGCGTAAAGCTCTGGAAGCCGTTCCCGGCGTTACCGCCGCCGATGTCACCCTTGAGCAGGCAACCATCACCGGCGATGCCGCGCCGCAGGCGCTGATCGGCGCCGTGGAACAGGCCGGCTACCACGCCCAACTGGCCGGGTAAGGCACATCATACCGTTGCCGGTCACCCCACCGGCAACTCACCCGACGGCGGCACTCCCGCCGCCCCGCCTCCTCGTCGTTTCCCTTTGAGATAATTCCATCGTCCGTCGGGCTTTCCCGCGCGGTGCGCAGCGTTTAGCATGGATCACACATTTTACCCATTAGCTTTCAAGTAATGTTGGAATCTGCAGGGATAATCAGGAGCTATGCCGTATGGGTCAACTGTTACGCCGTCTGGCCACCTTTCTTGGCTTATTGTCGCCGGTCGCCTATGCCTACCCGGGCATCGATATTACGCTGCCGGGCGATCGGCAGCTGCATCTGGTCGGCAGCATCCATATGGGAACGGCCAATATGGCGCCGCTGCCCGCCAGGCTGCTCAGCCGTCTGAAGCAGGCTGACGCGCTGATCGTCGAGGCCGATATCACCGGTTCAGCATCGCCGTTCGGCGAGACGCCAGAGCAGCCGTCGCTGGCTGAACGCCTGAGCGACCAGGAGCAGCAGCGTTTACAGACGCTGTGTCAGGAGCTGGGCGCCGATATTACGCAGTTCGACACGCTGCCCGGCTGGCAGATCGCGCTGACCATGCAGGCGCGTCAGGCGCAGCGGCTGGGGCTGCGCGCGGAATATGGCATCGACCACCAGCTGCTGGACGCCGCCCGCAGCCAGCAGAAAAAGGTGATTGAGCTGGAAGGCGCCGATGCACAGCTCAACATGCTGCTGCAGCTGCCCGAAGGCGGTATGGCGCTGCTGCGCGATACGCTGACGCACTGGCACACCAACGCCCGGCTGCTGCAAACCATGATCGGCTGGTGGCTGGACAGCCAGCCCAGCATCGCGCTGGAAACCCTGCCCGCCACCTTCAGCGCCGGGCTGTATGACGTGCTGATGCATCAGCGTAATCTGCAGTGGCAACACCAGTTACAGGCGCTGCCGCCCGGTAATTACGTGGTGGCCGTCGGTGCGCTGCACCTGTACGGCGAAGACAACCTGCCGGAAATGCTGCAAAAAACGCCATAAAAAAATGGCCAATATCGCTATTGGCCAGTCAAAGAGGAATTTCTCATATTCTCGTTATACGCATGCCGCCGCTTGGCGGCTGCGGTAGACAGGGTAGCAACCTGTATAACAACTTGGCAACCGACTTTACTTAGCCTGCATACCATTGCCGGCATGCCGCAATGCGGAGTACAGTTGCCCACGCTGGCTATCACGGTTTAAGGACACCGATTATGACACCCGCAGTGGTACTGCTTGAAAAAAACAAGGTCGCTTTTACGCTCCATCCCTACCATCACGACAGCGATGAAACCAATTTCGGCGATGAGGCGGTAAAAAAACTGGGGCTGAACGCCGACCAGGTATACAAAACGCTGCTGGTGGCGCTGAACGGCGACGCCAAAAAGCTGGCGGTGGCGGTCACGCCGGTCGCCACACAGCTGGATCTGAAAAAGGTCGCCAAGGCGCTGGGGGCGAAAAAAGCGGATATGGCCGACCCGCAGCTGGCGCAGCGCGTCACCGGCTATCTGGTGGGCGGCATCAGCCCGCTGGGGCAAAAGAAACGGCTGCCGACGGTGATCGACAGCCCGGCGCAGCAGTTCGCCACCATTTTCGTTTCCGGCGGCAAACGCGGGCTGGATATTGAACTGGCGGCCAGCGACCTATGCCGCCTGCTGGCCGGCACCTTCGCCGATATCGCCAAACGAGATTAACGCGACGCCAACCTCAGCGGGCGACGCACCCTCGTGCCCGCCCGCACTGCATTACCGATAGACGATCTCACCTTTCGGTTCGAACGCCGCCGCATCCAGCGGCGAGTGCTTCTCGATATACTGCTTCAGCACTTCGGCGTCGATAAAACCGGTATTGACGTAGCTCGGCAGGCCGTCCACCTTCGGATAGCCGTCGCCGCCCAGCGCGTTGAAGTTCAGCGTCGCCATACGGTAGGTTTTATCCGCCTGCAGCGGCTGACCGTTAATCTTCACCGCGCTCACGCCGCTGCCGTCCGCCACCAGGCTGACGTTGGCGAACTGCGCGTAAGCTCCGGAGTCCGGCTTCATATTGGCCACCACCGCCAGATACTTCTCGACCTCACGCCCCGTCATATCGACGTACACCAGCGTATTGCCGAACGGCTGCACCTTGAGCACGCTTTTGTAGGTAATATCGCCGGCTTCGATCGAGTCGCGGACGCCGCCGCCGCTCATCACGGCAAAGTCGGCGTTGGCGCGCTCCATCTGCGCCGCCAGCAGCACGCGCGCCAGATTGGTCTGCATAAAGCGAACCTTGCTGCGGTCCCCTTCCAGCTTGCCGTTGACGCTGCCGATTTTCACCTCCAGCTGCGCCCGGCCCTTATCCTGGAACGGCGTCAGCAGTTTCATCATCGCCGGATCTTCCGCAATCTGCCGGGTGTAGTAAACGCGCTCGCTGCTGCCGTCGGCCTTCTCCACCTTTTTCTTCAGGTTGACCGGGATCAGCTGGTAGTGCTTCAGCGTCAGCTTGCCGTTACGGAACTGGAAATCCGCCCGCCCGACATATTTGCCCCACTCGTGCGCCTGTACGATCCAGGTGCCGTTTTGCCGGTCCGGCGCACAAGGCGTGCCCGGCACATAGTCCACCTGCTTGTGGTTATCGCTCGCCATGCACACCGGATCCTGCGAATGACCGCCGACGATCAGATCGAGATAGCCGGCCGGCAGGCTGCGCGCCATCTCCACATCCCCCGGCGCGTTGGAGCCGTGATTGCCGTTATCGTAATGCCCCATATGGGTGGCGGCGATCACCACGTCCGGCCGCTCATCATGGCGCAGCTGTTCCACCACCTGCCTGGCTTCCTGCGCCGGCACGCGGAATTCAATATCGGTGAAATACTCCGGGTTGCCGATTTTGGCGGTATCGTCGGTCGTCAGGCCGATCACCGCAATCTTGATGCCCTGCCGGTCAAACAGCGCGTAAGGCTTAAATAGCCGCTGTCCGGTGCTTTTCTGATAAATATTGGCGGACAGCAGCGGGAAGGTCGCCCACTTCTCCTGCTGACGCAGCACGCTGAGCGGGTTATCGAACTCGTGGTTGCCGACGGCCATGGCGTCATAGCCGATCAGGTTCATACCGCGGAAATCCGGTTCGGCATCCTGCAGGTCGGACTCCGGCACGCCGGTATTGATATCGCCGCCCGACAGCAGCAGCAGGCTGCCTCCGTTGGCCGCCACTTCCTGACGAATGCCGTCCACCAGCGTTTTTTGCGCGCCAAGGCCGTACTCGCCGTGGTCGTTCTGCCAGAAATGACCATGATGATCGTTGGTATGCAGGATAGTAATGTCGTAAGTCTTATCCTTCTCCCAGGCGCTGGCCAATCCCGGCAGCAGGCTCAGGGAAATCAGCAGCGCTCTGGCGCTGGCTGTTAACGAAAAACGCATGGCGACTCTCCAGATAATCTTAATAGGCAAGTAGTGATAGCGATGGAATTGTAACGTGAATTAATCGCTTACGATTTCAAATAATTGGGATATGCATCAAATTATGTCGCATATGGTAAAAAATAAGCAACCCGCCTAAGATAGGAACCTCTCTCTGTTACTTACCAGGCTAATAATAATATGACCGATCGTAGCGATACCGCAGCGCCGCCGGCCGGAAACAGCGCGGTAAAAGGCACCGCCTTCTCGATTCTCGGCGCCATCAGCGTTTCACACCTGCTCAACGATATGATCCAGTCGCTGATACTGGCGATCTACCCGATCCTACAGGCCGACTTTAATCTCAGCTTCGTGCAGATCGGGATGATCACGCTGACCTATCAACTGACCGCCTCTCTGCTGCAGCCGCTGATCGGCTACTACACCGATAAATACCCGCAGCCTTACTCGCTGCCGATCGGCATGGGCTTTACCCTGTCCGGCCTGCTGCTGCTGTCGGTGGCCAACACCTTCCCGCTGGTGCTGCTGGCCGCCGCGCTGGTGGGCACCGGCTCCTCGGTGTTCCACCCGGAATCATCGCGGGTGGCGCGCATGGCCTCCGGCGGCCGCCACGGTCTGGCGCAGTCGCTGTTTCAGGTCGGCGGCAACTTCGGCAGTTCGCTCGGCCCGCTGCTGGCGGCGCTGATTATCGCCCCGTACGGTAAAGGCAATATCGCCTGGTTTACGCTGGCGGCGCTGCTGGCCATTGTGGTGCTGCTACAGGTCAGCAAGTGGTATCAGCAACAGCATCGCGCGGCGCAAAACCGGCCAAAAACGGCGTCCGCCATCAAACCGCTGCCCAAACGCACCGTGGCGTTTTCTCTGACCATTCTGCTGGTGCTGATTTTTTCCAAATACTTCTATCTCACCAGTATCAGCAGCTATTACACCTTTTATCTGATACATAAGTTCGGTGTTTCGGTGCAAAACGCGCAAATTCATCTGTTTGCCTTCCTGTTCGCCGTCGCCGCCGGCACCATTATCGGCGGGCCTCTCGGCGACAGGTTTGGCCGTAAATATGTTATTTGGGCCTCAATACTGGGCGCAGCGCCGTTTACCCTGGCTTTACCCTATGTATCCCTGGCCTGGACCGGCGTTTTGACGGTGATTATCGGCCTGATTCTCGCCTCCGCCTTCTCCGCCATTCTGGTTTACGCGCAAGAGCTGATCCCCGGCAAAGTAGGCATGGTATCCGGGTTATTCTTCGGTTTTGCTTTCGGCATGGGCGGGTTAGGCGCGGCGGTACTTGGCTATGTCGCCGACTTGACCAGCATCGAGCTGGTTTACAAAATCTGTGCTTTCCTGCCGTTAATCGGCATTATCACCGCCTTACTGCCGAATATGGACGGTAAGGACGGCTAAAGCCCTCCTTTTCCCGGCTGAAAGCGATCGTTCAGCCGGGATTTCCTCATATTCCAAGCTGGTTAAGTCATCAATTCCCCCTAAAATCCCCTGTTCATTCCCTTTCCGGCAAAATTGCGTGCTTTTTTATAACAATGACAAATTTAGCCAAACTATGATTGATTAAATGCAATAAACTAAATGTATCAATACGTAAAAAAACGCCGCCTACTGTAACGCCTATCACCCATCAAGAAGGAGCCTGGATGCATCATTCAACGCCGCTCATCACCACCATTGTCGGAGGCCTGGTACTCGCCTTCCTCCTCGGTATGCTGGCGAACCGCCTGCGCATCTCCCCGCTGGTGGGATACCTTGCCGCAGGCGTGCTCGCCGGCCCGTTTACTCCCGGGTTTGTCGCCGATATCTCCCTGGCGCCGGAGCTGGCGGAAATTGGCGTTATCCTGTTGATGTTCGGCGTTGGCCTCCACTTCTCCCTGAAAGATCTCCTCGCGGTTAAATCCATCGCCATTCCCGGCGCCGTAGCGCAGATTGCCGTCGCCACCCTGCTGGGGATCGGGCTGTCGCGCCTGCTGGGCTGGGATCTGGTCTCCGGCCTGGTGTTCGGCCTGTGCCTGTCGACCGCCAGCACCGTGGTGCTGCTGCGCGCGCTGGAAGAGCGCCAGCTGATCGACAGCCAGCGCGGGCAAATCGCCATCGGCTGGCTGATTGTCGAAGATCTGGCGATGGTGCTGACGCTGGTGCTGCTGCCGGCCTTCGGCAATATGATGGGCAATAACGGTGCCAGCACCGCGCAGCTGTTGAGCGAGCTGACGCTGACCATCGGCAAGGTAATCGCCTTTATCGCGCTGATGATTATCGTCGGCCGCCGGCTGGTGCCGTGGATCCTGGCGAAAACCGCCAGCACCGGCTCGCGCGAGCTGTTTACCCTGGCCGTTCTAGCATTGGCGTTGGGCATCGCCTACGGCGCGGTAAAGCTGTTCGACGTGTCGTTCGCGCTCGGCGCCTTCTTCGCCGGTATGGTGCTGAACGAATCAGAGCTTAGCCACCGCGCCGCCCACGATACCCTGCCGCTGCGCGACGCCTTCGCCGTGCTGTTCTTTGTCTCGGTCGGTATGCTGTTCGACCCGCTGATCCTGATTAACGAACCGCTGGCGGTGCTGGCGACGCTGGCGATCATCGTCTTCGGCAAATCCGTCGCCGCGTTCCTGCTGGTCAGAATGTTCGGCCACTCCAAGCGCACCGCACTGACCATTTCCGCCAGCCTGGCGCAGATTGGCGAATTTGCCTTTATCCTCGCCGGGCTGGGCATCGCGCTCGGCATGATGTCGGAGCACGGCCGCAATCTGGTGCTGGCCGGCGCAATACTGTCGATCATGCTCAATCCGCTGCTGTTTACCCTGCTGGAGCGCTACCTGAGCAAAACGGAAACCATCGAGGAGCAGACGCTGGAAGAAGCGGTGGAGGAAGAGAAACAGATCCCGGTGGATATGTGCAACCACGCGCTGGTGGTCGGCTATGGCCGCGTCGGCAGTCTGCTGGGCAGCAAGCTGCGCGAGGCCGGTATTCCGATGGTTGTCATAGAAAACTCCCGGCCGCGGGTCGAAGCGCTGCGCGAACAGGGAATTAAAACCGTGCTGGGCAACGCGGCCAACGGGGAAATCATGGAGCTGGCGCGGCTGGACTGCGCACGCTGGCTGCTGCTGACCATTCCGAACGGTTATGAAGCCGGTGAGATTGTCGCCTCGGCGCGCAGTAAACGGCCGACGATCGAAATTATCGCCCGCGCGCACTATGACGATGAGGTGACCTATATCACCGAACGCGGCGCCGATCAGGTGGTGATGGGAGAGCGGGAAATCGCCAACAGCATGCTGAATATCCTGCAGCTTGATCGGATCAGCGAGGAAGAAAAAGCCGGCGCCTGCCCGATCTAAGCCTGCACGGGCCGGCATCGCCGGCCCGCAAGGTCAGCCTCAGCGTTCCCAGTACGCCTCTTCCAGGCTGTCTTCCCGCTCCGGCAAACCGCGCGTCAGGCGCGGCGAATGCTGGTTCAGCACCTGATAGCTGACGCGGTTAGCGTATTTACACACCTGCGCAAGCGAGGAGTAGGTCAGATAGCTGCGCACGTGCTTGCTGGAGTTCGGCACATTATTGCGGTGATAACCGTTGGCCGCGATATCATGCAGCAGGGCCGACAGCGCGCCGTCGCCGGCGCCGTTGGTATTCATGATCTTTTCCGGGCCGCCCATATACGGGGCAATATGCGAATAGACGCGGAACGGGTTTTCGCAGCTCTCGCGGCGCATGGCGCGACTGAACTCATAGCGGTTGAATTCGGCGATATGGCCCGGCAGCAGCGGATGCTGCGTCTCGCGCTTGTTGGCCTCTTCGGTGTAACCGGCCATATACAGGCCGTGCGGCCCGGCGGTGCACAGCACCAGATCCACCCACTCCAGCGCCATATCCGACGCGGTCAGCGGATCGCTCAGGCCGGTCAGCTCCTGCGCTTCGTCCTCGTTCATCGCCAAAATTGAAACGTTATCGCGCAGGAAATCGCGCCACCACTGCGGATCGTCGGCAATCACATACTTGGTGCCGAGCGTCAGCACCACCGGCACGTCATACTTTTTGGCGTACTCAATCGCCTGCATGGTCGCCGCCGGCATCGGTTCGCCCGGTTTGCAACGCACCAGATAGGAGGTCAGCACCAGCGCCGAGGCGCCGGCAATCACTGCTTCCGGGATGCTCTCCGGGGTCAGCTGGTTCATCTGGCCGGGGCTGATGGCAAAGGTGCGCTCGCCGCTTTCACTAATCAGCGTAAAGCAGCGGCCGATCGCGCCGTCCACGCCCTGCAGATAGTTGAGGTCGGTACGGCTGGAGGTGTTGCACAGATAGCGGTAGGCGTAACTGCCAATCTTGACGTTGCTGCACATCACGCCCAGCAGCACCGAGCGGTCGTCCGCCAGTACCGAGTAGTTATGCAGGGTGTTGCCGATGGTGCCGCCGGCAAACTGATGAGTAATCAGGTTGTTGTCGCTTAATTCCTGATACAGCGCTTCCGCCACGTCATCTTCAATCACCAGCGAATGCCCCAGACTCAGGCCGTAGCGCTGGACAAACGCGTCATCCACTTTGGCTTCAATATCCACCAGCGTCTGGTCGATACCGACGATATAAGAGGTGCTGACGTCATGCTCCGGCTGAGCCTGCAGCAGCAGCGGATCGCGGGCGCTCACCGGAAAATAGTGTTTGGATTTACGTTTACCAGGAAATTTCATGTGATTGGCGGTTGTGGCAGTTAACAGACGGGAAATGTTAACACATTCCCGCCTGATTGCAGATCAGAACGACTGCGTCACCAGCTGGCGCATCATCTCGATATGGGCCGGATCGTCATTAAGTGCGGAGATGTACTCAAATTTTTCCCCGCCGGCCTGCAGGAAGATTTCCCGGTTCTGCTCTTTAATCTCTTCCAGCGTTTCCAGACAATCCGCCGAGAAGCCGGGACAGATTAACTGAATATGCTTCACGCCCTGCGCCGGCAGTGATTTCAGCGTTTCATCGGTATACGGCGTCAGCCAAGGCTCGCGGCCGAAGCGCGACTGGTAGGTCAGCATAACGCGCTCCGCCGGCAGCGGCAGCGTCGCAGCCAGCGCGCGGCGGGTGTCTTCGCAGCGCTGCGGATAGTCATCCCCGGTCTGTGCGTAGCGCTTGGGAATGCCGTGGAACGACAACACCAGACGGTCCGGTTGGCCATGTTCGGCGAAAGCGCGCTCAACGCTCTGCTGCAGCGCGGCGATATAGGCCGGATGTTCGGCATAGTCGCTGATAAAACGGATCGACGGCAGCCGGCGGTAGCCGCGCAGCACGCGCGCTACGCCGTCCCAGACCGCGGCGCTGGTGGAGCAGGAGTATTGCGGGTACAACGGCAGCACCACCAACTGCGTGACCCCCTGCGCCAGCAGCTTGTCGATGGCGTCGTTCAGGCTCGGCGCGCCGTAGCTCATGCCCAGCTCCACCGGCACCGACGGCATGCTGGCGGCCAGCGCCCGCTGCTGCCGGCGGCTGTACACCAGCAGCGGCGAGCCTTCTTCCATCCAGATCGACTGATACAGCTTGGCGACGCGCGGCGACCGGATCGGCAGGATCGCGCCGTTGAGAATCGGCTTCCAAATCAGCGGCGAGGTATCCACGACGCGCGGGTCGCTGAGGAACTCTTTCAGGTAGCGTTTTACCGCCGCGGACGTCGGGGCTTCCGGCGTGCCTAAATTGACCAGCAACACCCCATGTTTTTCTTGCGTCATTTCAGCGCCTCTCATTGCCGTTACGCTCGGCCTGTCTCGCCGATGCGCTGCGGCCTTGAATAAATAAGGCCGTATTGTAACGGAAAAGCCGATGGCCGAAACCGATATCAGCAACAGGCATTACCGTTCGGCCAGTTGCCACACCGCGGCGACGTTGCGCGCCGTGACTTCGAGGTTGCGCGCCGCGTCCGTCAGCGCCTCCTCCAGCGTCACCACCCGATCCAACACCGAGAACGCCGCGTCGATGCCGTGTTGATGCACCACCTGATAGTCGCGCGTCAGGCTGCCGGCAATGGCAATCACCGGGCGCTGATGGCGCTTGGCGACGCGCGCAACGCCGATCGGCGTTTTACCGTGGATCGACTGGCTGTCGAGCCGCCCTTCGCCGGTGATCACCAGGTCGGCATCCTGCAGCGCCGCCTCCAGCCGCAGCGTTTCCACCACGATCTCAACCCCCGGCCGCAGCTCGGCGTTCAGCATGCCCAGCAGCGCGGCGCCCATGCCGCCCGCCGCGCCGGCGCCGGGCGCGTTAATCACCGCGCGGCCGGTTACCCGCTCCAGCAGTTCGCCATAGTGGCGCAGCGCCCGATCCAACTGTTCCACCATCTGCGGCGTTGCCCCCTTCTGCGGGCCAAACACCGCCGAGGCGCCCTGTGCGCCGCACAGCGGGTTATCCACATCGCAGGCGACGGTGATCGTCACCCGACGCAGACGCGCATCCAGCGCGTCAAGCTCAAGCCGCGCCAGATCCGCCAGCGCCGCGCCGCCGGGCGGCAGCGGCTGCCCCTGCCGATCCAGCAGCTTAACCCCCAGCGCCTGCATCATGCCCGCGCCGCCGTCGTTGGTGGCGCTGCCGCCGATGCCTAAAATAATCGCGCTGACGCCGCGGTCGAGCGCCGCCAGAATCAGCTCCCCGGTGCCGAAACTGGTGGTTATGCGCGGATCGCGACGCTCACCGGCCGCCAGATGCAGGCCCGACGCCGCCGCCATCTCGATCACCGCCGTTTTACCGTCGCCTAGCAACCCGTAAAACGCCTCTACCGGCTGGCCCAGCGGCCCGGTGACGGCAACGTTGACGATTTGCCCGTCCGTCGCGGCCACCATCGCGTCAACGGTGCCTTCGCCGCCGTCGGCCATCGGCAGTTTCACATAGCGGGCATCCGGATAAATCTGGCGGAATCCGCGCTCAATCGCCGTCGCCACCTCCAGCGCGCTCAGGCTCTCCTTGAATGAATCCGGCGCTATCACCACTTTCTTCAGCGTTTTCATCGTCAATTCCTTATCCTGCCAGATTAAATACGCCAAACATCAGCGCGGAAACCGCCGCAATGGTGAAGCCCACCAGCGTTTCATACGGCAACAGCTTCAGGCGTTCATGCACCGACATATTGACGCTGCCGCCGGTGGCGTGGAAAAAGCTGCCGTGCGGCAGATGGTCCAGCACGGTGGCGCCGGCATGAATCATGGCCGCGCCCGCCAGACCGCTGACTCCCAGCTCCAGCAGCGTATTGCTGAAGACGCCGGAGGCGACGGCGGTGCCGGCGGTGGTCGAAGCGGTCGCCATCGACATCAGCGCCCCCGACAGCGGCGCCAGCAGCCAGGCCGGCAGCCCGGTATGCGTCAACGTGTTAATCAATGCGTCCTTCAGCTGCGAGTTGGCGATAATGCCGGCCAGCGTGCCCGTACCCAGCAGCATGATCGCCACCGGCGCCATACGGCTCAGGCCGGACATCATAAACTGATTGCACTGGCGGATGCGCCCCATCAGCAGCGCGCCGGCCAGACCGCCTACCGGCAGGGCGATCAGCGGATCGATGGCAATGCCGGCGATCGGCCGCAGCGACAGCAGCACAATGGCGATCAATGGCGCGCTGAGGGCGGCCCAAAATCCGGGGCGTGCGCCTTCGTTCTGCGCCGTCAATTCTTCCGCCAGTACCATGCTGCCGCGGTTGCTCAGACGTTTGGCCAGCAGATACGCCACCAGCAGCCCGCACAGGCCGGGTACGATGCCCGCCATCATCACCGAGGTCAGCGGCTGATGAAAGTTATCCGCGGCGGCGATGGTGTTCGGGTTCGGCGACATCACGTTGCCGGCCTTACCGCCGCCAATCATCGCCAGCAGGATCGCCACCCGCGAGATCCCGGCCTTATGTGCAATCGACAGCGCGATCGGCGCTACGGTGATCACCGCCACATCGATAAATACGCCGACCGCCGTCAGGATCAGTGTAGCCACCGCCAGCGCCAGCAGCGCGCGGGTTTCCCCGACTTTACGCACGATGGTTTCGGCAATGGTGTGCGCCGCCCCGGATTCGATCAGCACGCCCGCCAGTACGCCGGCCGCCAGAATACGCATCACCGCATTGGTGATGCCCTGCGCGCCGCCGATCATCAGCGTGACGGTTTCGACCAGATCGGCGCCGCCGCACAGCCCGCCGGCCAGAGCGCCGGCAATCATGCCGTATGCGGGTGGAACCTTGCGTAGAATCAAGACGATGGCGACGACTAACGCCACCAGTGCGCCCAAAGTGGATACCGTTGTCATTGTTGTTATTCCCCGTTGTTGGTGTCAGGCCAACATATGCCGCGCCGGGACGGTTAACTTGAGAGGAAACAACAAAAAATCAGCGGTCAAAACGCCGGCGACTTGTGGGTTTACACAATTCACTCGTTGAGCAGCATGCCGATATAGAGCTGCAGCGTCGTCGTCAATGCGTTGATTTTTAAACCGGTAATGGCTTCGATACGCTGCAGGCGATAGCGCAGCGTATTGACGTGAATATGCAGCTGCAGCGCAGTCTGCGTCTGATCACAGTTCCGCGAAAAATATTGCCTCAGGGTGTGGCGCAGCACCCCTTTGTCATCCTGCTCGCTCAGAACGCGCCAGGGTTTGCTCAGCTCCAGCGCGCGCCAGTCCTCACACATGTCGCACAGCAGCGCCGGCAGCGGATAGTCATCATAGAACAGCGACTTGTGGCGCAGCTTCAGCCGCCGCGCCATCGCCTGCGTGGCGCGGGCCGTCAGCCCGGAGCGGAACACCCCCTCTTCGCCGGCAAAATAGCCGCCGACGATCAGCCGCACGGAGAAGCGCTGCTGCAGCCGGGCCTGCAGCGCCTGCGCCTGTTTGCGCTCCAGCTTCTGGCTCCAGGCGCCCTGCAGCCAGCTGGCGGGACGCAGCAGCACCAGCTCGTTAAGGCCGGTCATGGCGATTAGCGTGTCGCGCTGGCTGCTCTCCAGCTCATTGAGCAGTTCACGCAGCAGGTGCGGCTGGCGATCGTGCAGCTCAATAATCCATACGATGCGCGGCTGCAGCAGATCCAGCCCCAGGTAAGCGGCCATCGCCTCCAGCGCCGCCCGGTCTCCCGCCCCCTGCAGCAGCTGATTGGCCAGCTCTTCGCGGTAGCGTTTCTCCCACTGATGCTGGTCAAGCAGCGCCGCCTGTTCGACCATCAGCTCAGCCGCCATTTTGACCAGCTCCGCATAGTTGCGCACCTGCGCCGGATCGCCGGAAATACCGATCACCCCCACCCGCTGGTTGCGAAAACAGAACGGCAGGTTGATGCCCGGCTGCACGCCTTTCAGATGGGCGGCGGTGGCGACGTCAATCTCCACCACCCGGTTCTCCGTCAGCGCCAGCACCGCGCCTTCGTGGCGCTGGAACAGGCGCGAGGCGTCGCCGGAAGCGATAATGACGCCGTTGTTGTCCATCACATTCACCGAGTAGGCAATAATGCCCATCGCGCGCTGGACGATCTGGCGAGCGGTGGATTCTTCCAAGAAATTGGTCGGTCTTAGCATGCGCTTCTTCCTGCAAACTGAAGTGTGGGCTGTTATACGTTATTCGCCGCGGGGAATTAAACATCAGCCCGAGCACAAAGCCAGGCGGATCACATTTCATAAGAAAAAAAGGCAAAAAAAAACGCCGGACATCAGCCGGCGTTATCTATCAACGAAGCGCGATCAGCTCAGGATGGACGCCAGTTCGGCGCTGACTTCGTTAACCTGACGGGTACCATCGATTTTGTGGTACTGGGTATTACCCGCGTCGGCTTCTTTACGGTAGTAAGACACCAGCGGCGCGGTCAGCTGATGGTACTCCACCAGACGTTTGCGCACGGTTTCTTCCTGGTCGTCTTTACGCGTGGTCAGCGCTTCGCCGGTCACGTCGTCTTTACCTTCCACCTGCGGCGGATTGAATTTTACGTGATACACGCGGCCGGACGGCGCGTGCACGCGGCGGCCAACGATGCGATCGACGATCAGTTCGTCCGGCACGTCGAACTCCAGCACGTAATCCACCTTGATGCCGGCTTCTTTCATTGCGTCAGCCTGCGGGATGGTGCGTGGGAAACCGTCCAGCAGGAAGCCGTTACGGCAATCTTCCTGGGCGATGCGCTCTTTCACCAGAGCGATAACCAGCTCATCGGTGACCAGCTTGCCGGCATCCATAATTTCTTTCGCCTGCTTGCCCAGTTCAGTGCCAGCTTTCACAGCTGCGCGCAACATATCACCGGTGGAGATTTGCGGAATGCCAAATTTCTCCATGATGAATTGAGCCTGAGTACCTTTACCAGCGCCCGGAGCGCCCAGCAGAATGATACGCATTGCGTAAATCCCCTTGCTATGTATCCCCTTGTATCCCTGGCCCGCGGCCGGAATCTATCGGGTATAAGTTTTTATATTAAAATTGCGAAAACGCTCAACCATACCATTTTAGCGGGGGGCGGCTCAAGGCGCAGCGGGAAATCGCTTGCGCACAATAAACAGCCAACGGCATAAAAATTAACGGCTTACGCTGGTCGGCAAACCACGCGTCAAGCGCTGGCCAGATTGCCGGAGGCCGTAAAGACAGGGCCGCAGCGCGATGCGCTGCGGCCCTGGAGCGTTAAGGCATAAATCAGAATTATACTGACAGCAGTTTGTTCATCCGACGGATAAACAGGTTCGGATCTTCCAGCGTGCCGCGCTCGGCCAGCAGCGCCTGATCCAGCAGCAGATCGATCCACTCGGCGAATTGTTCGTTATCGCCCACGTCGGATGCGCGTTTCACCAACGCATGTTCCGGATTCAGCTCGAAAATATACTTCACTTCCGGCGCCTGCTGGCCCGCAGCGGCGAACAGTTTCGCCATCTGGGTGCTCATTTCATCCGCATCGGTGGTGACGATCGCTGGCGTATCGGTCAGACGGTGCGTCAGGCGCACGTCCTTCACCCGCTCGCCCAGCAGCGTTTTCACGCGGTCGATAAACGGCTCCAGCTGTTTTTCCGCTTCTTTCTGCTCTTCGGTTTCATCCGCCAGCTTCTCCAGCGCCTCATCCGCCTTGCTGACCGACTGGAATACCTTACCGTCGAACTCGGTCAGGTAGCTCATCATCCACTCGTCGATACGGTCGGACAGCAGCAGCACTTCGATGCCTTTCTTGCGGAACAGCTCCAGATGCGGGCTGCTGTTGGCCGCGGCATAGCTGTCGGCGGTGATGTAGTAGATCTTCTCCTGCCCTTCGCCCATGCGGCTGATGTACTCTTCCAGCGACACGGTCTGCGCCGAGCTGTCGCCGTGGGTCGAGGCAAAACGCAGCAGCTTGGCGACGGCGTCTTTGTTGTTGGCGTCTTCCGCCGGGCCTTCTTTCAGCACCAGACCGAACTGCTGCCAGAACTTCTGGTAGGCTTCGGCATCGTCTTTGGCCAGTTTTTCCAGCATCTGCAGCACGCGTTTGGTCAGCGCGCTGCGCAGGTTCTGGGTCACGCGGCTGTCCTGCAGAATTTCACGCGAGACGTTGAGCGGCAGATCGTTGGAGTCGATCAGACCGCGCACGAAGCGCAGGTAGTTCGGCATAAACTGCTCGGCGTCGTCCATGATAAACACGCGCTGCACGTACAGCTTCAGCCCGTGCTTGTGGTCGCGGTTCCACATATCCCACGGCGCCTGCGCCGGGATATACAGCAGGCTGGTATACTCCTGCTTGCCTTCCACCCGGTTGTGGCTCCAGCTCAGCGGGTCGCTGAAGTCATGGGCGATGTGCTTATAGAACTCTTTGTACTCGTCGTCGGTCACGTCCGACTTGCTGCGGGTCCACAGCGCCTGGGCCTTGTTGACCTTCTCCCAGGTGACGGTGTCGTCTTCTTCGTTTTTGGTTTCAATCTCGACCGGCAGCGCGATGTGATCGGAGTATTTGCCGATCACCGAACGCAGACGCCAGGCGTCCAGGTATTCATCTTCACCTTCGCGCAGGTGCAGGGTGATCTCGGTGCCGCGATCTTCTTTGCTGATATCGGCAATGGTGTAGTCGCCTTCGCCGACCGACTCCCAGAACACGCCTTCATCAGCGGCGGCGCCCGCAGCGCGGGTGCGTACGGTGACTTTATCGGCGACGATAAACGCCGAGTAGAAGCCCACGCCGAACTGACCGATCAGCTGGCTGTCTTTCGCCTGGTCGGAGCCGATGGACTCCAGAAACGCCTTGGTGCCGGATTTGGCGATGGTGCCGAGGTTTTCGATCACCTCGTCGCGGCTCATGCCGATGCCGTTATCTGAGATGGTCAGCGTACGCTTGTCTTTGTCGAAAGACAGTCGAACGCGCAGGTCGCCGTCGCCCGCATAGAGTTCCGGCGCGGACAGCGCGCGGAAACGCAGCTTATCCGCGGCGTCGGAGGCGTTGGAAATCAGCTCGCGCAGAAAAATTTCTTTGTTGGAATACAGCGAATGAATCATCAAATGCAGCAGCTGTTTGACTTCAGACTGAAATCCGCGGGTTTCTTGGCCTTTCATACTCATCGATTACCTCAAAGACAATTGGTACCAAAACGAACGATGAGGATCAGATGGGGATAAGTGCGTGGTTTTTCAAGCGGGTGGAGGGAAGTTTTTATCCTGAAACGGGATGCGCGCGGCATCCCGTGAACGGCAAACGTCAGAATTTGATGGCGTGACGCCCGGCCAGCGAGTGCGACAGCGTAGTGCCGTCGACCATTTCCAGCTCGCCGCCAACCGGCACCCCGTGGGCGATGCGGCTGGCCAGCACGCCGTACTGGCCGCACATTTCCGCGATGTAGTTGGCGGTGGCTTCACCTTCAACCGTCGGGTTGGTCGCCAGGATCACCTCGGCGATCTCCTCCTGCTCAAGCCGCTGCTCCAGCCGGTCGAGGCCGATATCGGCCGGGCCGATGCCGTCCAGCGGCGACAGATGCCCCATCAGCACAAAGTAGCGGCCGGCGAACTGGCCGGTCTGCTCAATGGCATGGATATCCGCCGGGCTCTCCACCACGCAAATCTGGCCGTTTTGCTGACGGCGCGGATTGGCGCAAATGGTGCAGACGTCTTGCTCGGTAAAGGTGCGGCAATCGGCGCAGTGGCCGATTTCCGACATGGCGCGGGTCAACGCCTGCGCCAAACGCATACCGCCGCTGCGATCCCGTTGCAGCAGTTGGAACGCCATACGCTGCGCCGACTTCGGGCCAACGCCCGGCAGGCAGCGCAGCGCTTCCATCAATGACTCCAGCAGCGGACTGGTTTGCATCAGAATGGCATCTTAAAGCCAGGCGGCAATTGCATGCCGCTGGAGACCGAGGCCATTTTCTCTTTCTGCGTTTCTTCGATACGACGCGCGGCGTCATTGAACGCGGCGGCGATCAAGTCTTCCAGCATCTCTTTGTCGTCTTCCATCAGGCTAGGATCGATCTCCACGCGACGGCAGTTGTGCGCCCCGTTAATCGTCACTTTCACCAGGCCAGCGCCGGATTCGCCAGTCACTTCCAATTTGGCGACTTCTTCCTGCATCTGCTGCATTTTTTCCTGCATTTGCTGGGCTTGCTTCATCAGGTTGCCCAGACCGCCTTTACCAAACATAGTCGTCTCTCGTGCAATGGGCCGCGCAGGGTGCGCAGCGATTAAAGGGGGCGAACGCTGTCTTCATCCAGCTCCGCGTCAAAGAAACGACGCAGCGTCTGAATATTGGCGTCCGCAACGATCGACTGGCGCGCCTGCGCCAGTTTTTCTTCATAAATGGCTTGCCGCCATTCCAGCGGAGTACGCTCCGCCGGGTTTTCGTCTTCCACCACCGTCAGCTCAACCGGGCCGCCGTGCAGCTCGCTGAGCGCCTCGCTGAGCGCCTTCTGCGCCGAAGGCGAATTCAGATGGCGCTGCGCCGGCCGCAGGTGAAGACAAATTTTTCCTGGCGCCGGCTGCTCTTTAAAGGCGTTTAACGCCAGCTGCTGCACCAGTTTGGGAATTTTAAGCTGGTCGATCTCCGCCGCCCAGGCGTCGCGTTCGATCGACTCTGCCACCAGTTTAGCCGACAGTTCGGGCGTTTTTTCATGCTCCAGCGCGGTGCGCAGCGCCTTCGGCGTCGCGACCGGTTCGGGCGCGGCTTCCGGTTCGGTTTGCGCACGCCAGCGGTAAGCTTCCGGCTTGGCCGGTTTTTGCTGCACGATCTTTTCCGCCTGACGCTGCTGGCTGCGCTCAGTCACGGAAGCTAATCGCTCCAGCGCTGAGTTTGCCGGCCGCGCTCTTCCTGGCGCCGCCGGCTCACTCTTTTTTGCGGTGGATGCCCCCTGTTGCCGCTGCAACTGGGTGCGCGCTTTCAATAACTGCGCGGTGGCATCCGGTAATGACGTTCCCGCCGCGCGCGGCGGCGGCGCGCTGCTGCCCAACGGCGGCGGCGCATCCTGCATAGGTGGCTGCTGCTGAACCTGCGGCGCCTGTACCGCCGCCGGCGCACTGGCGACCGGCTCCGGAATCAGCGCCTTGGGGTGAAACGCCAGCGCGCGCAGCAGCGTCATTTCGACGCCCATGCGGCGATCCGGCGCGTAGGCCAGCTCTTTACGGCCAATCAGCAGCGTCTGGTAATACAGCTGTACGTCGGTCGGCGGCAGCGTGCGGGCCAGCTCGCGCAGCCGCTGCTCGATCGCCGCGTACTGGTTATCCAGCACCGACGGCAGCAGCTGCACCATGGCGATGCGGTGCAGCAGCGCCAGGGTCTCCACCAGCAGGTTTTCCCAGTCGACGCCGCGCGAAGCGGCCTGCGCCACCTGCGCCATCACTTTTTCACCGTCGCCGGTCACCAGCGCCTCAAGGATCGCCAGCGGCTGTTCGTCGTCCAGCGTGCCGAGCATCTGGCTGACGGTGGCGGCGGTAACCTGTCCCTGGCCCATGGCGATCGCCTGATCGGTCAGGCTCAGGGCATCGCGCATGCTGCCGTCGGCGGCGCGCGCCAGCAGCTGCAGCGCGCGCGCGTCGCTGGTGATGCTCTCGGCCTGCAGCACCATCTCCAGCTGGAGGCGGATCTGTTCGACGTCCAGGGCTTTCAGATGGAATTGCAGGCAGCGCGACAGAATGGTCACCGGCAATTTTTGCGGATCGGTGGTCGCCAGCAGGAATTTGACGTGCTCCGGCGGCTCTTCCAGCGTTTTCAGCAGCGCATTGAAGCTGTGACGCGACAGCATATGCACTTCATCGATCAGATAGACCTTGAAGCGGCCGCGCGCCGGCGCGTACTGGACGTTATCCAGCAGATCGCGGGTGTCCTCCACCTTGGTGCGCGAGGCGGCGTCGATTTCAATCAGGTCGACAAAACGCCCCTGCTCAATCTCGCGGCAGTTATCGCATTGGCCGCACGGCGTGGCGGTGATGCCGGTTTCACAGTTCAGGCCTTTGGCCAGCAGGCGGGCGATGGTGGTTTTACCCACGCCGCGCGTGCCTGAGAACAGATAGGCGTGATGAATCCGCCCCAGCGAGAGGCCGTTAGCCAGCGCCGTCAGGACATGCTCTTGTCCGACAACATCTGCAAACGTTTGAGGGCGCCACTTACGGGCGAGAACCTGATAGCTCATTAATACCGGAGAAGTCGAGTAATCTGGAGGGTCATGCTAACACAGCCCCGCGTCAATCCGCGAGGCCGATATACGCATTGCATCGTCAGACCGCCGCGCGTAAGCCTACGACGGCGGGCAACATGCCGGGCGGGCAACCGCCGTCAATCAGTGGCCGGCGAAGTTCACCAGGCTGTAGCAGTCGATGCCCAGCGTATTCAGCCGCGCTTCGCCGCCGAGGTCCGGCAGGTTGATGATGAATGCCGCGTCTTTGACTTCGCCGCCCAGGCGGCGGATCAGCTTGGCGGTGGCCTCGATGGTGCCGCCGGTCGCCAGCAGATCGTCCACCACCAGCACGACGTCGCCGGCTTCGATGGCGTCGGTGTGGATTTCCAGCTGGTCGGTGCCGTACTCCAGCTCATAGCTTTCGCTCAGCGTCGCACGCGGCAGCTTGCCCGGTTTACGCACCGGCACAAAGCCCACGCCCAAGGCCAGCGCCACCGGCGCGCCGAACAGGAAACCACGCGCTTCGGTACCAACCACTTTGGTGATGCCTGCATCGCGATAACGCTCAACCAGCAGTTCGATGCTGGAAGCATAAGCCAGTGGGTTCTCCAACAGGCTGGTGACGTCACGGAACAGTATGCCCGGCTTCGGGTAATCCGGAATGGTTTTGATACTGTCTTTAATAAACTGAAGCTGCTGCGCAGTAGCGGTCATAATTATTGCCTGATAAAACTGCTTAAAACTGGAACGCGGGACGCCTGAAATCCGGGGCGCCTCGAAGGGAGGATGCCCTGAAAAAAGGATAATAAGGAGGTAACCCGCGCACGAAAACGCTCAAATTTATGCAAACTGGCGCACAAATGCAACCGTCCCTTACTTTTGGCCGGCCGACGCCCGTCAATTCTGTCTATCATAAACGGCGTTCAGCGCCGCTTTTCTTGTGGCAGATCAACAACCGGCAGACGCCACATAAAAATCAGCAGCGCGAGCAGCATCAGCAACAGCATCACGCGCAGCCAGACGATCTTCACCAGCCAGATCGACACGGCGAAGGTCAGCGTGCTCAGCAGCATCGCCTTCCATTTGGCGCCGGGCGGCAGCGCCTTATGCTGCTGCCAGTGGCGCAGATAGCCGCCGCACCATGAGCGATACAGCAGCCAGTGGTGAAACCGCGGCGAAGAGCGCGCGAAACACCAGGCTGCCAGCAGCAGGAACGGCGTCGTCGGCATCAGCGGCAGCACCACGCCGAGCGTCGCCAGCACCACCGCCAGCCAGCCCACTCCGATCAACAGCCAACGCGCCATCGTTTTTCCTCTTCGCCATGCAGACCCCCACTTTACCACCGCACCAGGCCGGCGCGGTAACATTCCCCTCCAGCCGCCGCTTTCAGGTAGTATACCGGTTAGACCGATAACGCCCGTTAGGACACACCACCGTGAGCACACACCGACTGATACAGGTTCTGGAACAGCAGATCGCCCAACTGGCCGGCGAGGTTTCGCCGCACGGCGACGCACCGATCCCGCAGGCCCGCTTCGACAGCGCGCTGTTCAGCCATCAGGGCACGCGGCTGCGCGACTATCTGGCGCAGATCCAACACAACTTTGCCCAGTTGAAAGATGCGGTCAACGACAACCGTACGCCGCAGGTGGCGTTTCTGGCGGAAAAGCTGGTGGCGCAAATCGCCGCGCTGCAGCGTGAACTGGCCACGCAGGCGCTGCGGCGCAAAAACCAACCCCGGGCGCCGAAAGAGGAAGATCTGTACCACAAGCTGGCGGAGCACCAGGATTACGAGCGCCGCCTGATCGCCATGATTCAGGATCGGGAAAGTTTACTCGGCGCGCAGAGCACGCTGGCGGCGCAACGCAAGCTGCAGCAGGAAGTGGCGGCGCTGGAGGGACGCCTGATGCGTTGCCGGCAGGCGCTGGCGCGCATTGAGCGCGGCATCGAGCGTAAAGAAAACGGTTTTTGAATATTTGTCACAATATTTGAAGGAAAATGCCCGGCGCCGCGCGACCTTCACTATACTCAGTGCTGGTTAGCGGGCCGCTTCCCGCTATTTTCCGACCGATTAGGCGCTAGCGTGCCGGATAAACTTACTCATTGAATTAAACGTTGGATTTATGTCCCTAGAAAATGCTTCACCGGAACTGCAGCTGGCGGTAGACCTGATTTACCTGCTGGAGTGTAACGAGATCGATCCAGCCACCGCGCTGGCGGCGCTGGATATTGTCAAACGGGACTATCAGGAAAAACTGCAGCGCGCCGGCGTCACCTCGCCCTATCTGCCGGAAAGCTGAGTCGCCGCTTAAAACGTCAGTACTTTATCTGCGGCCAGCGTCCACTGCGCCAGTTCCACCAGCGTGCCGATCTCCACGCCGTCGGTCAGCGTCAGGCGGCTGACGCCGCGCGCATCCGCGCAGGTCTTGCACAGCCTGATCGGCACCTGCTGCGCCGTCAGAATTTCCAGCATCTGCTGTAAATGGTAGCCTTCATGCGGCTGCTGCCCGGCAATGCCGGCCACCACCGCATCAGACATCAGAAAAATTTTCAGTTCCAGCGCGCTCTGCTGCTCTTTCAGCGCGATCGCCAGACGCAGCGCGTTAAACAGGGATTCCTGGCCATAGGCCGCGCCGCTGGCGACTAATACGATAGATGACATCACTGCCCCCTTGTTCTCTATTTCTGCGAAAAGTACCCGCTCAGGGCGTCAGCGCCGCCCGCTCGGACTGGCTGACGCGCAGCGTCGGGCAATACTGCACCATTTCGATAAACGCATCGACCAGCGCCGCCGCTTCGCCCTTCAGATCGAAGGTTTCCGGCATAAACAGCCAGTTTTCCATCAAACCGGTGACGTAAGCGCGTAAAATAACCGCCGCGCGCCGGGTATGCAGATCGGCCGGCAGCTGGCCGCAACGCATGCTGTTGCGCAATACGCTTTCAATATGCTCGTAACTTTCGAGGTATAAAACTTTGTGAATGTCATGCAGCTGCATCATTTCGCCGACAAATTCACATTTATGGAAAAGGATCTCCATCAGGGCGCGGCGGCGCACGTCGTCCACCGTCGCCGTCAGGACATAGATAAGGATTTCCCGTAAAATCCTCAGTGGATTATCGGGAAACTTTGCCTGATACTCTATTTCGAGGTCGCCTATTTTCGACTCTGATAATTCCCAAACTTCGTTAAACAGGTCTACCTTATTCTTGAAATGCCAGTATATCGCACCGCGCGTCACCCCGGCTGCCGTTGCAATATCGGCGAGCGAAGTAGCGGAAACGCCTCGCTCGGAGAATTCTCGCACTGCAGCGTCGAGAATCTGTTGTCGGGTTTCTTGCGCCTGCTGTTTGGTTTTTCGTGCCATGGCATTGTTTTTTCGGGGGAGCGTGATTTACATACATTTGCGAATGTATGTACCATAGCACGCACATAAAATTAACGCAGCAATGGGTTTGCGCGCTTGTGATCCATTGATCATTTTGAAATCGGACACTTGAGGTTTTTCTATGAACAAAAACAGAGGGTTAACGCCTCTGGCGGCAGTTCTGATGCTTTCCGGCAGCTTAGCGCTTACAGGATGTGACAATAAAGAAGCCCAACAGCAAGGCGCTCAGCAGGCTCCCGAAGTGGGCGTGGTTACCTTGAAGGCGCAGCCTCTCAATATGACGACCGACCTGCCGGGCCGCACCGCTGCATTTCGCATCGCCGAAGTTCGTCCTCAGGTCGGCGGCATCATCCTGAAGCGCAACTTTGTCGAAGGCAGCGATATCAAGGCCGGCGAATCTTTGTATCAAATCGATCCTGCCACCTACCAGGCCAGCTACAACAGCGCCAAAGGCGATTTGGCCAAAGCGCAGGCCGCGGCGGAAATCGCACGCTTAACCGTCAACCGCTACAAACCCTTGCTGGGCACCAACTACATCAGTAAGCAAGATTACGATACCGCCACCTCCACCTTGCAGCAGAACAATGCCGCAGTGCTGGCCGCCAAGGCCGCAGTGGAAACGGCGCGCATCAACCTGGCTTACACCAAGGTGACCTCGCCAATTTCCGGCCGTATCGGCAAGTCCTCCGTCACCGAAGGCGCGCTGGTGTCCGCCGGGCAGAGCACCGCACTGGCCACCGTACAGCAGCTGGATCCGATGTACGTCGACGTGACCCAGTCAAGCAACGATTTTCTGCGTCTGAAACAGGAGCTGGCCAACGGCACCCTGAAACAGGAAAACGGCAAGGCGAAGGTCAAGCTGCTGCTGGAAAACGGTAAAGAATACGCGCAGGAAGGCACCCTGGAGTTCTCCGACGTCACCGTCGATGAAACCACCGGTTCCATCACCATCCGTGCGGTATTCCCTAACCCGAACGACCAGCTGCTGCCCGGCATGTTCGTGCGCGCCCGTCTGGATGAAGGCGTACGCAGCAACGCGCTGCTGGTGCCGCAACAGGGCGTGACGCGCAACCCGCGCGGCCAGGCGACTGCGCTGGTGGTCGGCGCCGACAACAAAGTTGAAATGCGTACTCTGCAGGCTGACCAGGCCATCGGCGACAAATGGCTGGTTACCGACGGTTTGAAATCCGGCGACCGCGTGATCGTCACCGGCCTGATGACAACCAGACCAGGCATGCAGGTAAAAGCACAAGAAGTTGACACTCAGGCGCAAAAACAGCCGCAGGCTGACGCGCAGAAGTCATAAAAAGGAGCCGGTAATACATGGCTAAGTTCTTTATAGATCGCCCCATTTTCGCCTGGGTAATCGCCATCATCGTGATGTTGGCGGGGGTGCTTGCGATAATGAAACTGCCGGTTGCGCAGTATCCGACTATCGCACCGCCGGCGGTAACCATCTCCGCCACCTACCCTGGCGCGGATGCCACCACGGTGCAGGACACCGTCACGCAGATTATCGAACAGAATATGAACGGTATCGATAACCTGATGTACATGTCCTCCTCCAGTGACTCCTCCGGCAGCGTGCAAATCACGCTGACGTTTGATTCCGGCACCGATCCTGACATCGCGCAGGTGCAGGTCCAGAACAAACTGTCGCTGGCAACCCCGCTGTTGCCGCAGGAAGTCCAACAACAAGGCCTGAAAGTAGAGAAATCCAGCAGCAGCTTCCTGATGGTGGCCGGCTTCGTTTCCGACGATCCGAACATGACGCAGGATGATATTGCCGACTACGTGGCCTCCAACATCAAGGACCCGATCAGCCGTGCTTCCGGCGTGGGTGAAGTGCAGCTGTTCGGCGCCCAGTATGCAATGCGCGTCTGGCTGGACCCGAACAAGCTGAACAACTACCAGCTGACGACGACCGACGTTACCAGCGCCATCACCGAGCAGAACAACCAGATCGCCGCCGGGCAGCTGGGCGGCCTGCCACCGGTTGAGGGCCAGCAGTTGAACGCCTCCATCATCGCGCAGACCCGTCTGAAAACGCCGGAAGAGTTCGGCAAGATTCTGCTGAAGGTGAACAGCGACGGTTCACAGGTGCGTCTGCGGGACGTGGCGCGCATTGAGCGCGGCGCTGAAAGCTACGCCGTGACCGCACGCTACAACGGCAAACCGGCCGCCGGTCTCGGTATCAAACTGGCCACCGGCGCCAACGCGCTGAACACCGCCGCGGCGGTCAAAGCCGAGCTGGGCAAGCTGGAGCCGTTCTTCCCGCAGGGGATGAAGGTGGTCTACCCGTATGACACCACGCCGTTCGTTAAGATTTCCATTAACGAGGTGGTGAAAACGCTGTTCGAAGCGATCGTGCTGGTGTTCCTGGTAATGTACCTGTTCCTGCAGAACTTCCGCGCCACGCTGATTCCAACCATCGCGGTGCCGGTCGTCTTGCTGGGTACGTTCGCCATCCTGGCGGCGTTCGGCTTCTCGATAAACACCCTGACGATGTTCGGCATGGTGCTGGCGATAGGCCTGTTGGTGGATGACGCCATCGTGGTGGTGGAAAACGTCGAGCGCGTGATGTCCGAGGAAGGACTGCCGCCGAAAGAAGCCACCAGAAAATCGATGGGGCAGATTCAGGGCGCGCTGGTCGGTATCGCCATGGTGCTGTCCGCGGTATTTATCCCGATGGCCTTCTTCGGCGGCTCTACCGGCGCCATCTACCGTCAGTTCTCGATCACCATCGTTTCCGCGATGGCCCTGTCGGTACTGGTGGCGATGATCCTGACGCCGGCGCTGTGCGCCACAATGCTCAAACCGATCCCGAAAGGCGATCACGGGGTGAAAACCGGCTTCTTCGGCTGGTTCAACCGCATGTTCGAAAAGAGCACGCACCACTACACCGACAGCGTGGCCAACATTCTGCGCAGCACCGGCCGTTATCTGCTGATCTACCTGCTGATCGTCGTGGGCATGGCGTTCCTGTTCCTGCGTCTGCCTTCTTCATTCCTGCCGGATGAGGACCAGGGCATTCTGCTGACCATGGTGCAGTTGCCTGCCGGCGCGACGGAAGCGCGTACGTCGAAAGTGCTGGAAGAGGTGACCAACCACTTCCTGACCAAAGAGAAAGATAACGTGGTGTCCGTGTTTACCGTTGCTGGCTTCGGCTTTAACGGTAACGGCCAGAACAACGGTCTGTCGTTCGTCAGCCTGAAAGACTGGAACGAACGTCCGGGCAGTGAGAACAAGGTTGAGGCGATTGCCGGCCGTGCGATGGCCGCCTTCTCGCAAATCAAAGACGGGATGGTGATTCCATTCAACCTGCCGGCGATTATCGAGCTGGGCACCGCGACCGGTTTCGACTTCGAGCTGATTGACCAGGGCGGCCTCGGCCACGAAAAACTGACCGAAGCGCGTAACCAGCTGCTGGGCATGGCCGCACAGCATCCGGACGTGCTGGTGGGTATGCGTCCTAACGGCCTGGAAGATACGCCGCAGTTCAAACTGACCGTCGACCAGGAGAAAGCCAAGGCGCTGGGCGTCAGCCTGACCACCATCAACAGCACGCTGACCACCGCGCTGGGCGGCTCGTACGTCAACGACTTCATCGACCGCGGTCGTGTGAAGAAGGTATACGTACAGTCTGATGCACCGTACCGCATGCTGCCGGAAGATATCAACAACTGGTATGTCCGCGGCGAATCCGGTCAGATGGTGCCGTTCTCCGCCTTCTCCAGCGCCAAGTGGGAATACGGTTCACCGCGTCTGGAGCGCTATAACGGTCTGCCGTCCATGGAGATCCTCGGCCAGGCGGCGCCAGGCAAGAGTACCGGTGAAGCCATGAGTCTGATGGAAGAGCTGGCGTCGAAACTGCCAAGCGGCGTAGGTTACGACTGGACCGGCATGTCCTATCAGGAACGTCTGTCCGGCAACCAGGCGCCGTCGCTGTACGCTATCTCGATTCTGGTGGTGTTCCTGTGTCTGGCAGCGCTGTATGAGAGCTGGTCGATTCCGTTCTCGGTCATGCTGGTACTGCCGCTCGGGGTTATCGGTGCGCTGCTGGCGGCCACGATGCGCGGCATGAACAACGACGTTTACTTCCAGGTAGGCCTGCTGACAACCATTGGTCTATCGGCGAAGAACGCGATATTAATCGTCGAATTCGCCAAAGATCTGATGGAAAAAGAAGGCAAGGGCCTGATTGAGGCGACGCTGGATGCGGTACGCATGCGTCTGCGCCCAATCCTGATGACCTCACTGGCATTTATCCTCGGGGTACTGCCGCTGGTCATCAGCTCCGGCGCAGGTTCCGGTGCGCAGAACGCGGTAGGTACCGGCGTAATGGGCGGGATGATTACCGCTACCGTGCTGGCCATCTTCTTCGTTCCGGTCTTCTTCGTGGTGGTACGCCGCCGCTTCTCCAAGAAGTCTGAAGATATCGAGCACAGCCACCCGGTTGAACATCGTTAATCGCATTTAGCTCACACCAAGGCCGCGCAAGCGGCCTTTTTTTCGCCCGACGTTCCCTCCCCCTTCCCCGCCTCTTTTTTCACTTGATCGCCGGCGGTAAGCGGCGCATAATAATTGTTATGATATAACATATCACAAGGAGTCTATCATGAAGCCCGACATTCATCCGCAGTACCGTCCGGTGGTCTTCCACGATCTGAGCGCCAACAGCTACTTCAAAATCGGTTCGACCATCAAAACCGATCGCACCGTGGAGTTCGAAGGCGAAACGCTGCCCTACGTCACCATCGATGTCTCTTCCGCCTCCCACCCGTATTACACCGGCAAGCAGAAAGAGTTCTCGAAAGAAGGCAGCACCGCCCGTTTCCAACAGCGCTTCGGCCGTTTTATCGGCAGTAAATAAGGGATCCATATGCAGGTTTTAAGTTCGTTGCGTTCGGCGAAGAATCGCCATCCGGATTGCAAAGTCGTGCGCCGCCGCGGCCGCATCTATGTCATCTGTAAGTCCAACCCGCGCTTTAAAGCGGTGCAGGGACGTAAGAAAAAGCGTTAACCGTAGTGCCTCATCTGTCGCCAAAGCCCCGCTGCCGTTTGCGGGGCTTTTTTATACCGGCAACCCTCCGGCCCCGTTTGGCACGGGCGCAAAAAGGTTATTTCATACCGGCGATCATCGCGCTGACATTATGTTTGAAGGCTTTCACATAGGAAGAAGCCGGCCCGCGCGCGTCGGATAACGCCTCCGGATAGAGTTCACCGCCGGCTTTGGCGCCGGTGGCCGCCGCAATTTGCTTCACCAGACGAGGATCGGTCTGGTTCTCAATAAAGTAGCTGTGTACGCCTTCACGTTTGATTTGTTCGATTAAACCGGCAACCTTGCTGGCGCTGGCCTCCGATTCGGTGGAGAAACCCACCGGCGCAAGGAAAGTCACGCCATACTCCTGGCCAAAATAGCCGAAGGCGTCATGACTGGTCAGTACCTTACGCCGCTGCGGCGCAACCGCCGCAAACTCACTTTTTGCCCAGCTGTCCAACTGTTGCAGCTGCTGCACATAGGCTTTGCCCCGCTGACGGAAATAGTCGGCGTCCTGCGGGTCGGCAACCACCAGCGCATTCATCACATTGGTGGCGTAGCGTACGCCGTTCCTCATGCTGTTCCAGGCGTGCGGATCGGTAATCTGTTGCCCGTCTTCCTCCATGCTACGCGTGTCGATGCCCTGCGAGGCGACCACCACCGGCCCCTGATACCCCGATGCGCCGACCAGCCGGTCCAGCCAGCCCTCCAGCCCCAGGCCGCTGACAAACACCACGTCAGCCTGCTTCAGCGCCTTGCTGTCCTGCGGCGACGGTTGAAACGCGTGCGGATCGCCATTCGGCCCAACCAGCGACACCACGTTAACGTGCTCACCGCCTACCTGCTTAACGATATCCGCCAGGACGGAAAAACTGGCGACGGCGTCTACGGTTTTTGCCATCGCCGCCGGGCTGACCAGCAGCGCCGCCGTCAGAGTGATTGATAAAGATTTCATATTTTCTCCTTGCCATTACGCCAATCGACGCCGCACCACGGAAAATATCCCGCCGTGCGCGCCAAACAATACGGAAACGAAAAAGACCAGGCTGGCGCTCAGCACGATCGACGGCCCGGCCGGCAGCGAGGCATAGTAGGAACCGATCAGCCCGATCAAAGAGGCGAACATCGCCAGCCCCATGGAAACCAGCAGCGTCTGCGGCAGGTCACGCGCCCAAAAACGCGCGCTGGCGGCGGGCAGCATCATCACCCCCACCGACATCAGCGTGCCGAGGATCTGAAAACCGGCCACCAGATTGAGCACCACCAACGCCAGAAATACGCCGTGGATCAGCGCCAGACTGCGCGGCGCGCTGACGCGCAGAAAGGTAACGTCGAAGGCCTCGATCACCAGCGCGCGATACAGCGCGGCCAGCGTCAGCAGCGACAGGCTGGCGATCCCCCCCACCATCACCATCGCCTGCGCATCGATCGCCAGTATCGAGCCGAACAGCACGTGCAGCAGATCGACGCTGGAGCCGCGCAGCGACACCAGGGTGACGCCCAGCGCCAGCGAGCCCAGGTAAAACCCGGCAAAGCTGGCGTCTTCTTTTAATGGCGTACGACGGCTGACCACGCCGGACAGCATCGCTACCGCCAGCCCGGCGACAAACCCGCCGGCCCCCATCGCCACCAGCGACATACCGGAAATCAGATAGCCGATGGCCGCCCCCGGCAGCACCGCATGGGATAATGCATCACCCACCAGGCTCATACGTCGCAGCAGCAGCAAGACCCCCAACGGCGCGCTGCTCAGCGACAGCGCCAGACAGGCAACCAGCGCGCGGCGCATAAAACCGAATGAGGTAAAAGGATCCGTCAGCAGATGAAATAGCATCATGGTGCGACCGCCAGCCGGTACGCTGCCGCATGCTCCGAAGGATCCGGCGCCAGTACCGCCTCCGCGCGCCCCCAGCGGCAGTACTGCGGCGTCAGCATGAGTGCCTGCGGAAAGTGGCCGGCCACCATCGCCATATCATGCAGTACGGCAATCAGCGTTTTCCCCTGCCGGTGCAGTTGCCCAATCACCTGCAAGAGCAGATCGGTCGTCGCGGTATCAATCCCGGTAAAAGGTTCATCGAGCAGAATCAGCGGCGCCTGCTGCACCAGCAAACGGGCAAACAGCGCCCGCTGCAGCTGCCCGCCCGATAACGCATTCAGCGGCCTGCGCGCCAACGACGCCATGCCCACCGTCTCCAGCGCCTGCGTAATCTGCTGCCGCTGCGCTCGTGTGATGGCCCCGAAGATACCGCTCCGCCGCCAGCAGCCCATCGCGACCAAATCGCCGACGGTGATAGGAAACTGGCGGTCAAGCTCAAGCTGCTGCGGCAAATAGGCGATCGCCGGCGGCGGATAGGGGCTAAACTGCAGCGAGCCGCCCTGCAGCGGCAGCAGACCGGCAATGGTTTTCAACAGCGTGGATTTACCGGCGCCGTTCACGCCGATCACCGCCGTCAGAGAGCCTGTGGCAAAGCGTCCGGTTAACGGCGGGAACAGCGGCGCACCGCCATAACCGACGGTTGCCTGATGCAGTGCGATCATGGCAGCGATACCGCCCAGGCAATGGCCAGCCACAAAAGCGCCAGCAGCAATAGCACCGCCAGGCAACGACGAGCGGCCGAGACGGTGAACACGCTGATGTTCGCCGCCGTTTTCAGGTTACGTTCAGGAGAGTACAGGGACATCATGGCGACCTCACATTAATGTTATAATATAACATCACATATATCACGATAACTCAAGCCGTCATGTCCCGCCCCTGCGCTGTGGGTAAACAGCACGCAAAGCATGCCAACGGCGTATTGAAAATGACGTAAAATGGAAACAGAGCAGAGTAAAACGGTAAAATTTTATGCATATCACCCTGGCCTGTCCCTTGAAAACGCAGCCTGCGTCAACGGATCTATTAAAAAGCATCATTAATGAGAAACGGGCGGAGCTGGCTCCCTTGCTTACCAGCGAGCTGCGCTATTATTCTGAAAATGCGCGTTATGTTGAGGGTTCATTAGAAATACTTGATATTCAGAATGTGTCTGGCCCAGACTATTCAATGAGTTATCGTTACCAATGGCACATTTTTAATGCCTGTCTGGATATCAATACGCAAGAAACCGTCAATGGCAGCGTAAGATTCACCCAGCTTCCACAGGGATTAATTTTTGATATAATCGATAACACGCCTCCGTCACCTGCCGATGAATTGTAAGTTTACGTAATAATGACAGGCCGAACGCCGCGAAATGTTTTATATTAAAAATATCCGGAATAATTGCCGCAGCCGTGAGGAAATCATCCCGCCGCTGGGTTAAGCCGGAGTTTCATGCCAGGCAACGGCGTTACGCTTTCAAGCATAAAGGGGTTATACGGAAAGTTTATACGCCCTAAATAATTCACGTTGCAGGAAGGCGGTAAGGGAAGGAATCTCAATGCGCTGATTCAGGCGCAGCCAACGTACCGGCAACCTGAAGTATCGCGGGTATAAACGGTATCCGTTAATGACATCAATCCATCTACTCACCCAAGTGCGGTCACCGAGAAATTAAGATTTGCGGAGGAGATGATATGGATGAGTACTCGCCGAAACGGCATGATATTGCTCAACTCAAATTCTTGTGTGAAAATCTGTACGATGAAGGCATTGCGACGTTGGGCGACAGCCATCACGGCTGGGTTAACGATCCGACTTCGGCCGTCAATCTGCAGCTGAATGAGCTGATCGAACATATTGCTTCGTTTGTGATGAGTTATAAAATAAAATACATGGACGAAAGTGACTTTTCAGAATTAGTCGAAGAGTACCTCGACGATACCTATACGTTATTTAGTAACTACGGTATTAACGATTCCGATCTGCGTCGTTGGCAAAAAACTAAACGGCGACTATTCAGAATGTTCTCAGGAGAGGTTTGCTGTACGAAAATGAAAACTTAGGGGATAATTACCCCAAACTATTTAACAATTTAAATAAGATTAGTAACTATAAGGCTATCATGACAAAAACCGACTACCTGATGCGTTTACGTAAATGCACCACTATCGATACGCTTGAAAGAGTGATTGAAAAAAACAAGTACGCGCTCTCTGACGATGAGCTCGAGCTGTTTTACTCCGCAGCCGACCACCGTCTGGCTGAACTCACCATGAATAAGCTGTATGACAAAATCCCGACGTCTGTTTGGAAATATGTAAGATAATCAGTCGTTCAACTGCGTTGAGCCGATGTCGCAGTCGGCCTCAATGGTAAATACTCCCTGGCTATCTTCTTATTTCCTCTCTAACCGTCCCGGCTTTGCCCCTGAAAGTTTTGTAAGAATAATTGGAAGCACGCTTCAATTAGCGGCGAACGAATTCCCTGTTTGGCGCGCATCAGTGCGACGCTGCGGCTCAGTAGCGGCTGCTGTAAATGGATGACCGTTAATTCATCATCATGCAAATGCGTGGTGTAAAGCTGCGGCAAAATGGCGATCGCCAGTTTCGAACGCACCAGCCCATATAGGGTCTCCAGAAAATCGACCTGATAACGGGCGGTGACATTAAGCCGCTGGGTTTCCGCCAGCGCCGTGACCAGGCGGCTGACGTTGCCTTTGGAAAAGAGCGCAATATCCCGGCCGATTAACTGCCGCCAAGGTAAATGATGGGATTCCGCCAGGGGATCGTCGCGACGCATCACCGCGACAAACGGATCTTCCCGCAGCGGATAAACCTCCAGCGTTGCCGGCACCGAGCGATCAAGGGCACCGATACCAAAATCAATTTGCCCATTCTGCAACTGCGTCAGCAACGCATCGTTGGTTTGATCGTGATATTCCACCTGCAGACGGGGAAAATGCTGCGCCAATAGCTGCGGCGCCGCAGGAAACAGCAGGCTGCCCACCGACGGCACCAGGCCAATACGCAGCGTCCCGTCGCCGCCGTCCTGCATGATTTTCTGCATATCGTCAAAGGTGGCCTGCGCCACATTCAGCAGCCGTTCGGCATGCGGCAAAATTGCCGCCCCCAGCTCGGTCAGCGTTACCGCCGACGCGGTGCGATTAACCA
This sequence comes from Serratia rubidaea, assembly GCF_016026735.1. NCBI lineage: Bacteria > Pseudomonadati > Pseudomonadota > Gammaproteobacteria > Enterobacterales > Yersiniaceae > Serratia > Serratia rubidaea. Next base: position 2,638,689 of record NZ_CP065640.1, on the reverse strand, counting down.
GCCGCCCGCCCAGCACCGACTCTGTCTGGCGTAAAGCGCTGCTCAGCGCCGGCTGGCTGATCGCCAGCCGGTGAGCAGTATCGGTAAAGTGCCGCAGCTTGGCCAGCGTGACAAAATACTGAATCTGTTTCAGGGAAAGCGCAGGAAGCCGGCGCCAGGGTTCAAACATCGCAACAGTCCGCCACATTGCAGGTAAACGTTTGCTACAGCATAAACGTTTCTTATCACGCGATAAAATAAATCATCTGTGCAAACTCAGCGCCGCCCCCTAGAGTAACAACCCTGTTATTTTGCAGGGTAATTATCATGACCGCTTCCTCCGTCAGCGCCCACGACCGCCAGCGCGCCATTGCCGCCGCGCTGGGAAAAACGCCGTTCGATCTGTTGCTGACCAACGCCCGCATCGTCGATATGGCAACCGGCGAAATCCGTCCGGCCGATGTCGGCATCGTCGGCGTCCTGATCGCCAGCGTACACCCCTGCGGCGCCTTCTCCGCCGCTCACGACACGCAGGATTTAAACGGCGCCTATCTCAGCCCGGGGCTGATCGATACCCACGTGCACGTTGAAAGTTCCCATTTACCGCCGGCGCGCTACGCGGAAATCGTTGTCGCACAAGGCACCACCACCATCTTCTGGGATCCGCACGAACTGGCCAACGTGCTGGGCGTCGCCGGCGTGCGCTACGCCATTGACGCCAGCCGCGATCTGCCGCTGCGGGTGATCTGCGCCGCACCGTCAAGCGTGCCGTCAACCCCCGGCCTGGAGATGTCCGGGGCGGACTTCGCCGGGCAGGAGATGGAAACCATGCTGGGCTGGCCGGAGGTGGCCGGCGTCGCCGAAGTGATGGATATGCACGGCGTGCTTAACGGCAGCGAACGAATGGTGGAGATCCTCAACGCCGGCCTCAACAGCGGCAAACTGATTGAAGGCCATGCCCGTGGCCTGAGCGGCGCGGAGCTGCAGGCGTACCTCGCCGCCGGCGTGACCTCTGACCATGAGCTGACCTCGGCCGATGACGCGCTGGAAAAACTGCGCGCCGGCCTGACGCTGGAGATCCGCGGCTCTCACCCTTATCTGCTGCCGGATATCGTCGCGGCGCTGAAAACCCTGCCCCATCTGTCATCACAGATTACCGTCTGCACCGACGACGTCCCGCCGGATATGCTGCTGGAAAAAGGCGGCGTTATCGCCCTGCTGAATCTGCTGATCGCACACGGCCTGCCGGCCACTGACGCCCTGCGGATGGCCACGCTTAACGCCGCCATCCGCCTGCAACGCAACGATCTGGGGCTGATCGCGGCCGGACGGCGCGCCGATCTGGTGGTGTTCGACAGCCTGGAACAGCTCTGCGCCCGCCGGGTCTACGTTTCCGGCCGCTGCAGCGCCCAGAACGGCAAGATGCTGACGCCGGTGGCCGCCAACCCGCAGCTTTGCGTACCGCGCGATACCCTGCGCCTGCCGCCGCCGACGCCGGAGGCGTTTGTCCTGAAGGTGGCAGGCATCAAACACGGGCAGGCCACGCTGCGCCATATCAAAGGCGCGCGCTTTACCCAGTGGGGTGAAACCACGGTAGAAGTACGCGACGGTCAGGTGCAGCTGCCGGCCGGCTTCAGCCTGATCTGGGTGCAGCACCGCCACGGCCGCCATCCGGCTGCGCCGCAGCTGGCGCTGCTGGAAGGCTGGGGAGAACTGCGCGGCGCCATCGCCACCAGCTATTCCCACGATTCGCACAATCTGGTGGTGCTGGGGCGCGATCCGCAGGATATGGCGGTAGCGGCCGATGCGCTGATCGCCAGCGGCGGCGGCATGGCGCTCAGCCAGAACGGCGAAATACTGGCGCAAGTCGCCATGCCGATCGCCGGCATGCTGTCGGACCTGCCGCCAGCCGAGCTGGCGCAGCAGTTCAAAAACCTGCGCGACCTCAGCGCACGGATTGCCGACTGGGAACCGCCTTACCGGGTCTTCAAAGCCATCGAGGGCACCTGTCTGGCCTGCAACGCCGGGCCGCACCTGACCGACCTCGGCCTGACCGACGGCACCACGCGGCAGATTGTCGATCCGCTGATCGCCTGCTGGGAAACCCCGGCCTGAAGATAAACATAATAATGATGATAGATACCCGGCCGCCACGGTGCGGGTAACAGTACAGGAGAGCCATAAATGGCCGACAATTCAGTGAATGCTCCAACACCAGGGAGCTGGTTACAACGGTGTTTTCAACTGCACGCCCGGCGCAGTACGGTCAAAAGGGAGTGTCTGGCGGGCGTCACCGGCTTTCTCGCCGCCGCCTATCTGCTGGTGGTGATCCCCGGCCTGCTGGCGGTCGGCGGTATGGATAAAGGCGCGGCGACCACCGGCACGATCCTGGTCTTTGTCGCCGGTACGCTGCTGATGGCGTTTTACGGCAACCTGCCGTTTATCGTCGGGCCGGGCATCGGCGGTTCGGTGCTGGTCGGCGTGACGCTGGCCGGCAGCGAGGGCATCAGCTGGCAGATCGGGCTGGGGATCGCCTGCTGGTCAGGCATCCTGTTCTTTGCGCTGACCCTGTTCGGGCTGCGGGAAGTGGTCACCCGTTCGGTGCCGCAGTCGATAAAGCTGGGCCTGACCGCGTCGATCGGCCTGTTTGTCGCCGTGCTGGGGTTCCGTAACGCCGGGCTGGTGCTGACCAACGCCAAATCCAACGCCCTGATGCTGGGAGATTTCACCGCGCCGGGCGCGCTGGTGGCGCTGGCCGGGCTGTTTTTAGCCATCGCCCTGCAGGCAAGGAAAATCCCCGGCGCCATCCTGTGGGCGATCCTGTTCGCCACGCTGATCGGCATTCCGTTCGGCGTCACCCAACTGCCCGGCAATTTTATCGCCGCACCGCACGCGTTGACGCCGGTCTGGGCGCAGGTGGATATGCTGGGAGCGCTGAACATCGCCTTCCTACCGTTCCTGTTCGTCTTTTTCGCCTCTGAGTTTTTCTCCACCATGGGCACCACGCTGGCGGTCGGCGGCGAGGCCGGCTTACTGGACGAACATGGCAATATGCCGCAGATTAACCGCCCCTTTATGGTGGATTCCATCGCCGCCGCGCTCGGCCCCTGGGTCGGCATTCCGGCGGCAACGGCGCTGATCGAATCTTCCGCCGCCGCCGAAGCCGGCGGCAAAACCGGGCTGACCTCGCTGGCCGCCGCCGTGATGTTCCTGCTGATGCTGCTCTTTACCCCGGTGGCGCTGATGATCCCGAAAGAGGCGACCGCCCCGGCGCTGATCCTGATCGGTCTGAATATGTTCAGCGGGCTGCGCAAGGTCGATTTAGCCAACTTTACCGACGGGCTGCCGGTGCTGATGATGGTGATGATCACCCTGATCGCCAACAGCTTCGGCACCGGGATCGCCGGCGGGCTGCTGTTTTATATCATTATCAAGGTGATTGCCGGGAAATGGCGCGAGGTGCCGGCTGGTCTGTACCTGCTGGCGATCCCGCTGATCTACTACTTTGCCACGCTGGTCAGGCATTAATCTCAGCGGCATCGGTGCAGACCGATGCCGTGATTTAATACTGCGCCGCCGCCTGCAGCACGCCGCCGTTATCCCGCCATACGGAAAACTGCACGGAAAAATCACGCCGGTGAGGAGTGATGTGTTTTTTTACCTTATCGGCGGAATAGAGTTCGACGGCAACGTTATACGCCCTGTCCGGTATAAACAGATAGTTTGCCGTGGGCACGCAGTTGTCCGCCGATACAACCGGCCGCTCGCTGCCGTTTTCCCCAAACCGCTGATCCAGCTTGCGGCTAACGTTGCCGACCTCTTCAATATAGATAGCGCCGATCGTTTCATCCCCTTCCGGTTGCACCCTGATGCATACCTGATTCGCCACGGCGCTGACCGTCGCCCGCTCCATCGGCGGCCGCGGATCGTTCAGCTGGCAGCCGGACACCACGACGGCTAGCAGACACAAGAGAGATTTTTTCATCCCTAATTACCTTTGGGTAAAGAAAAACGTGCCGCTATCAGATGATTTCCCCCGGCCGCTGTCAATCCGCAAAAGCTTTATGTTTCATCGTTAATTGATTGCATTACGCGTTTTTAAAACACCGTTTTTGCATGGTCTCAGACGATGGCAACAGCGCCCACCGCGCTAACGATAACAGGGCCGGCCGGCCCTGTTATTTCAATCAGGTATTACAGACTGCGTTCTAACGCGAGGTAGCGCGCTTCCTTCTTCTGTTTTATACGCCAGAACATCCACAGCATAATAAACCACACCGGCGTGGCGATCAGCGCCTTGCGGGTATCGGGATCAAACAGCATGATGAAGATGGTAAAGGCAAAGAACAGCAGCGTCAGCCGGCTCATCAACACGCCCGCCGGCATCTTGAAGATCGAGCGCTCATGCAGCTCGGGGGATTGTTTGCGGTACGCCAGATAGGCAAGCAGTATCATCATCCAGCTGTAAACCACCATAATCGCCGCCAGCGTCGAAACGATGGTGAACAGCGTCATCACGTTGGGCACCAGAAACAGCAGCAGCGTGCCGCTTAACATACAAAAACAAGAGAACATCAGGCTGCGCACCGGAATGCGCGTGGTGCGCGACAGGATGCGAAACTGCCAGTGGGCGTGCTTTTCCACCGACAGGCCGTACAGCATGCGCGTGCTGGAATAGACGCCGCTGTTCGCCGACGACATCGCCGACGTCAGTGCGACAAAATTGATCATCGCCGCCGCCGCCGGCAGGCCGGCTTTGTCAAACAGCGTCACAAAGGGGCTGCTGTCGGGGGAAATCCCCGACCATGAGGTCACGCCGATAATCACGATCATCGACAGCAGATAAAAAATAATGATCCGCAGCGGCAGCGAATTAATCGCACGCGGCAGGATCTTCTGCGGATCTTTGGTTTCCGCGGTCATCGTCCCCAGCAGCTCAATGCCGGTGCAGGAGAATATCGCAATCTGAAAGCCCGCCAAAAAGCCGCTGATGCCATGCGGCATAAACACCTGCGGATCGGTGATGTGGCTCAGCGAGGCCTGCACGCCATCCGGCGATGTCCAGCCGGAGGCGATCATCCAGCCGCCGGTCAGAATCAGCGCGATAATGGTGACCACCTTGATCAACGCAAACCAGAACTCCGCCTCGCCGAACATTTTTACCGACAGCAGGTTAAACAGACACAGCAGGCCAAGGGTGAATAACGCCGGGATCCAGGCTGACATTTCCGGAAACCAATACTGCATATAGCTGCCGCACACCACCACGTCGGCAATGCAGGTCACCACCCAGCTCAGCCAGTAGGTCCAGCCCAAAAAGAAGCTGGCGCGCGGGCCAAGGTAATCACCGACAAAGTCGGCAAACGAGCGGTAGTCCAGCTTTGACAGCAGCACTTCCCCCATCGCCCGCATCACCATATAGGTAAAGAAACCGACCAGTACGTAAATAATCAGGATCGACGTGCCGGAGATGGCAATATTTCTGCCCGCCCCCATAAACAGGCCGGTGCCAATCGCGCCGCCCAGCGCGATCATCTGGATATGACGCTCACCGAGGCCGCGCGTCAGTTTCTGCGGGGCAGAGGTCGCCCGCCCTTCAGGTGTATGGTGTGTCATGGCTATTCCTTCATCAATCTGGCAAAGCGAGATGCGGCGCGGCGGAGCGCAGCTGCAAACAGGTTGGTGATAGCGCGGTCAGCCCGGCGTGACGCCGTCGACCGCTCAATGCATTTCCGGCGCCCTAGCGCTGGAAATCATAGATGGAGCCAAGGCGTAAAATTTGCGTGAGCTCGTCAAGCGCCTGCCGCACCTCATACAACAGGTGGGGATCGGCCAGGTCGCGAGCGTGCAGCCGGTCGCGATAATGCTTTTCGACCCACTGCGTCAGGCGCTGGTAGCGCTCCTCATTCATCAGGCTGGCGGCATTGACGACGGCCAGTTCGGCATCGTTCAACGCCACCCGCAGGCGCAGGCACGCCGGCCCACCGCCGTTGCGCATACTCTCGCGCAGGTCAAAAACGGCGATCTCATCAATCGGCGAACGTCCGCCGCGCGTCAGCTCGCAGAGGTATTCCCAGACGTTGGCGCGCTGACGGCACTCTTCCGGCACCACAATCAGCATTTTCCCGTCCGGTTTGCTGAGCAGCTGGCTGTTGAACAGATATGACGCCACCGCATCGTCCAGGCTGACCCGCTCCTGCGGCACTTCGACGTTGATAAATGGCAGTTCCAGCGCATCGGCCTTTTCCCGCAGCTCCGCCAGCAGCGCCTGCTGGTGCAAAAACGCATGCTGGTGATGAAACAGCACGTTGCGGTTGCTGACCGCAATCACATCGTTATGAAACACCCCGCTGTCGATGGCGGCCGGGTTCTGCTGCGCATAGATCGTATATTCCGGCCGGAGCCGATGCAGCCGCGCCACCGCCTGGCTGGCCTCCAGCGTCTGACGGGCCGGATACCTGGCCGGCGCCGGTCCGCCGCCAAAAGCGCGACGGCCGTAAACGAACAGCTGCAGCCCCTGCTGGTGATAAGCCTGACACAGCCGGTTGTGGTTCGCCGCCCCCTCATCGCCGAAGTCGCTCTGCTGCGGCAGGGCATCGTGGTGGCAGAAAAAACGCTCATCGGCGAAGGTCGCGCGCAGGATTGCCGAGGTGACCGGCGCTTCCTGTGCGCGGTGCAGCTTGTTATTCAGATTGGCGACGGTGAAGTGCAGTTTGCCGTCCGCGCTGTCGGCGGAAGGGGACACCGTCGCGGCGTTGGCGGTCCACATCGACGAGGCCGACCCGTAGGCCGACAGCAGGTGCGGCGCATCAGCAGCGGCGCGCTGCACAACCTGCACATCCGTCCCGCTGAACCCCAGCGCGCGCAGCGCGGCGACATTGGGCCGCGGCTGCGGCGGCAGAATGCCCTGAATATATCCCCGGTCAGCCAGCGCTTTCATTTTATGCAGCCCCTGCAGCGCCGCCTGACGCGGGTTGGACAGCCCGTCGCGGTTGTTTTGCGAGGCCTCATTGCCGACGGAAAGCCCGGCGTAGTGATGCGTCGGCCCGACCAGGCCGTCAAAGTTGGCTTCAGCGCCCGACATCCGCTGCGTTTTTTCGGTCATAAGTATCTCTTTCTTAAGGGTTAAGTGTGAGCACGTGGAGCGGGTCCCGTTCGCCGCTTTGCAGCGCATCCAGCAGCGGCTGGTCAAGCGTCTGCGGCTCTTCCGCGGCGATCAGCAGCGCGCGGAAATGGGCAAACTGGTTGTTGGCGACAATCACCGGCGACTGCGGTGTGAGCGTCAGCTGATGCGCCGGCATGCACTGCGCGCGGCGAATCGCCTTGAGCTTATCGGTTTCGGCCTCCAGCACCGGGCCGGCATCAAAAATATCGACCGACCCTTCCCAGCGGAATCCCTCTTTTTCCAGGATGGCTCTGGCCGGCGCCGTCTGCGCGTGCACCTGCCCGATGGCCTTTTTGGCGCTGTCGGGCAGCAGAGTGACGTAAATCGGGTAGGACGGCATCAGTTCGGCAATGAAGGTTTTCATTCCGCTGCCGCTGAGACGGTCTGCTTCGGCGAAAGGAATAGCAAAAAAATGGTGGCCCAACGCATCCCAGAACGGAGAACCGCCGTTGTCATCAAGCAGGCCGCGCAGTTCGGCAAAAATATGGGAGGAGAACCAGCTTCTGAAGGCTGAAATAAACAGGAAACGCGCCTTGGACAGCAGCAGGCCATTACGATTTTTTTGATATTCCGGATCGAGGAACAGGGTGCAAAGCTCGCTGTGGCCGGTATGGTCATAGCTCAGATTGAGCAGCTCAATGTTCTTATAAACGCCCAACTCTTTTGAGGCGCGCACCGTACGCTGCAGGCGGAAATTGTAGAACGGTTCATCCAGCCCCACCGCGACCTCAATCGCGCTGACGCCCGCCACGCGCGCGGCCTCGGTGTCTTCCAGAACGAACAGAAACCCTTGCTGCGCACGCGGTAACCTACCGGCGAAGGTATCGATACTGCGGCGGATGCGCGCCGCCAAGCGCGCCCGGTCGTTGGGCAACGACGTCAGCCCGACGCCCGCGCGTGATGCCAGCCGCATGATGTCATTCAGGTCGTCTTCCCGTACGGGTCGAAAAATAATCACTAATGCGCTCCCAAACCAACCTGACGGAACGTAGCGACACGTCCGGCAGGAATAAAAAAAGCGGGTAACAAGCACCAACCGCGTCTTCGTACCCCGATTGCAGCGCGCTCCTTTCCATGATGAATGCCCACAGTCAAACCGTCGGCATCCCGGAGAGACGGAACGCCGCATGCGTTTTTTAATGCGCGCCAACCCATTGCGCTGAAAGACAATTTTCATCGCCACGGAGAGGGAACAGGAAAAACCAGACGGTCAGCAGGTCATTACCAATACCTTTTTGGTTGCGTACCTTAATGCTGTGTCGGCTAACGAAATAAAGTCAATATGAAAAAACACCAATTTATTCACTTTTTGATAACCTTCAATATTCTGAAAAATAGGCATAATTTCACAACTTATTCACTAAGTAGCGCGCAAAGTGAATGAATATGCGCACATGATGGGCGATATATATGACTTTTTATTCACTTAATCGTGCTGTCGGATGGCTTAAACGCAGTTATTTTCTCTACAAGGTGATAGCATATTTTTAAAATAGTGCTAACGTTAAGCGCGTATCGCTTATTGCACTAACTTTCCACGTCTACACAACATAATTTTTGGTAAAACAGGCCTATTATGGAAAAGTTATCTTACGCTTCCGACAGCTCCACCTCTCCTTGGGTAACCTATCTGCGCCAAATTGACCGCGTCGCGCCCCATCTGGGCGACCTGGCCCATTGGATCGAAACGCTGCGCCACCCTAAGCGCGCACTGATCGTCGATATTCCACTGCAAATGGATGACGGCACCATTCGACATTTCGAGGGCTACCGCGTACAGCACAACCTGTCGCGCGGCCCGGGTAAAGGCGGCGTGCGTTATCATCCCGATGTGGATCTCAACGAAGTGATGGCGCTTTCCGCCTGGATGACTATCAAGTGCGCAGCCCTAAACCTGCCGTACGGCGGCGCCAAAGGCGGCATCCGCGTCGATCCTTTCTCGCTGTCTGAAGGGGAACTGGAACGCCTGACGCGCCGTTACACCAGCGAAATCGGCCTGATTATCGGCCCGCAGAAAGATATTCCGGCTCCGGACGTCGGCACCAACGGCAAGGTTATGGCTTGGATGATGGATACCTACTCCATGAACCACGGCACCACCATCACCGGCGTAGTAACCGGCAAGCCGATCCACCTGGGCGGTTCTCTCGGCCGTGAAAAAGCCACCGGCCGCGGCGTATTTATTACCGGCTGCGAAGTCGCCAAGCGTTCCGGCATTGAGATCGAAGGCGCCAAAATTGCGCTGCAGGGCTTCGGCAACGTAGGCAGCGAAGCGGCTCGCCTGTTCGAGAAAGCAGGCGCACGCGTTGTGGCCGTGCAGGATCACTCGGCCACGCTGTACAACGAAGCCGGCATCGATTTAACCGAGCTGACCGTATGGCAAACCGAGAGCAAGCAGATTGCCGGCTTCCCGGGCGCGCAGGAAATTGCCAAAGAGGAGTTCTGGACGCTGCAGATGGATATTCTGATCCCGGCGGCGCTGGAAGGACAGATCACCCGTGAACGGGCAGAGAACCTCAGCTGCAAACTGATCCTGGAAGGCGCGAACGGCCCGACTTATCCGGAAGCGGATGACGTGCTGGCCGAGCGCGGAATTCTGGTGGTGCCAGACGTTATCTGTAACGCCGGCGGGGTAACGGTCAGTTACTTCGAGTGGGTGCAGGATATGGCCAGCTTCTTCTGGAGCGAAGAAGAAATCAACCAGCGCATGGACAAGATCATGACCGACGCCATCGCCCATGTGTGCGATAAAGCCGAAGAAAAGAACTGTTCCCTGCGCACCAGCGCCTATATCGTCGCCTGCGAACGTATCCTGCTGGCCCGTAAGGACCGCGGTATTTACCCGGGCTGATTGGCGCCACGCCGTCAGATGTCACACAAGGGCGCGGATCGCGCCCTTTTTTGTTGCCCGCCATTCAGCCATTATTACGCATCACGGCCCGTTGATAAGCCTCCCGCGCCTGACAACGCTGCAGGTACGCTTCCAGCGCCAGCGGCAGGGATATTCATCCGCCGTCCTTTTTCCAATAGGTTAATGATGAAACAGGCTACTCAGGGAGAACAGCACCAACAGCGTTCCCCCGCCGATATTGATGTACTTTTTCAGCGTCAGCGGATCGGCCTTTCTGGCGGAAAACACCAGCGCATAGCTGACGGCAATCAGCCAGGTGCACATCACGGCGATATGTACGGAAGCCAGCAGTAAATAGTTACCGATATCGCCATGCTGCCCGGCGAACTGCGACACCACCGTCAGATAAAACATAATCGCTTTGGGGTTCAGCACGTTGAGCAACCAGGCGCTCTTTAGCGTTACGCGCGTGCCGCCGCTGTTCAGCGCCAGCCGCCGCGCGGCAACGCCGCTGCGGATCAGTGAAATCCCCAACCAGAGCAGATACAGGCTGCCGACGATGCTCAGCACGCCGAACGCCGCCGGCGAAGCCACCAGCACGGCGGTAACGCCAAGGCCGATCAGTAATGCATGGGTGTAGATGCCCAGCGCCGTACCCAGCAGCGTGCGCAGCAGCCCCTGACGCCCGTCCGCCAGCGCGCCGTTCATCGCCAGCGTGAAACTCGCGCCGGGAGAAAGCGCAACGGGTAGCAGCGCAGGGATAAAACCAGGCAGGTTAATGTCCATAGACGAAGGATAATAGGTAACCGCCTGCGGCTTGGCAAGCCGGCAGAATATGCGTGCGCGCAGTGCAGAAGAACGGGAAAGTCCGTGGTGCCAGGCTAAAAAATAGGGGGAAACAGCGATTGGATGGCAGAAATGGTGGAGGCCCTGCCAGCTACATCCCGGCACACACGTCACCTGCTGCGGCTGCTTCCTTCCGGACCTGACCGAGTTCACAAGTTAGTGTTGCGGGAGAACCAACAGGGCCCCCATTGACGGCTTCCGTACTGCGAAGCGGTGGGCATTATCAATGATGATATCTGAAATAGCAAGCCAACCGGGGCCAACCGCTGTTTTCTTACCCAGCCGGCCTGTGGCACACTGCCACTCCGACAGCAACACGGCGTACTTATCTCTATGACATCCACAGATCCGACTTTCCGCCAGCGCGTCTTTCACGTCGTCGCCGCCATTCCCTGCGGCAAGGTGATCGCCTACGGCGAAGTGGCCGCGCTTGCCGGTTCGCCGCGCGCAGCGCGGCAGGTCGGCGGCGTTCTGAAGAAACTGCCGCCGGGCAGCACCCTGCCCTGGCACCGGGTGATCAACCGGCACGGCAAGATCTCGCTGCGCGGCGAGGACTTTCAGCGGCAGCGGCAGGCGCTGCTGGCGGAGGGGATTATGTTTGATGCCGAGGGCGCGGTGGACTTTGCCCGCTTCGGCTGGCGGCCATAAGCAGGCTGCCTTTAGCCGGCCGGCTAAAGGCAGCGAAAACGGTCAGGCCGCAGCGGTTACGGCATGGCGGCCGATGCCGCCTGTACCGGTACGTTCTGCACCGGCACCAGCTGCAGGTCGGCGCGCGTGCCATTGCGGTTGACGACTTCCTGAATCGTGTCGGTGATAAAGCTCAGCTGCCCGTTGACGGTGACCGCCGCGCTCAATATGACGCGGGCGTTCGGCTGAATGTCCGCCGGGTTATAGGGCACGGCGAAAGTGAACGGCGCCTGCTGGCCTTCGGTACGGATAGTGCGCTGGGCGATCACCTTGGACGGCGCATCCGCCAGCGAGGCATCGGACAGCGTGACCGTCAGCACCGCATGCGGCGGCAACGCGATGCGCTGGGCGATATTCACCGTCCCCGTCACCGCAGGACCGGTCACCTGCATTTGCTGTGCGGTCGCCGGGCTTCCTGCTGCCGATGTCGGGGCATCTACGCCATTCTGGGCGCAGCCGGCCAGCGTCACGGCAGCGGCCCCAGCAAGGATTTGCCAGAATTTCATCGAGCTGTCTCCTTCTTTATTATCAACAAATTGGCGGCTTACGCCGTCTTACCTCTTAAACCTAGCACAAAACTCTGAGACATTCCCACCCGTCTGCCGATTAATCAGCCGGCGCAACGGTGGGCCGTACGCGCACGCACATTGACACTGACAGCAGGAAAACGGGGTTGTACTATTGCCCGCAACGATCACCAGCCGGTACGAACGCGATGAAAAGTGATATGAACAGCATTCCGGTTTTTCTGGCCGCCGCTGAAGCCGGCAGCTTCTCGCGCGCCGCGGAAAATCTCTACCTGACGCGTTCCGCCGTCACCAAAACCATCGCCCGGCTGGAGACCCGCCTGGGCGTCACCCTGTTTAACCGCACCACCCGCAGCCAGAGCCTGACCGAGCAGGGCATGCTGTATTACGAGCACTGTCGGCGCGCCGTTAACGAGATCCAGCAGGCGGAAGATCTGCTGGCCGGCGATGGCCTGCAGCTCAGCGGACGTCTGCGGGTGTCGATGCCGGTACTGTTCGGCCACCTCTGCATCGCGCCGCTGCTGACCACGCTGGCGCAGCAGCATCCCGGGCTGCGGCTGGATATGGCGTTCAGCGATCGGGTGGTCGATCTGGCGGAAGAAGGGTTCGATCTGGCGATCCGCATCGGCGAGCTGGCCGACAGCAGCAGCCTGATCGCCCGCCGGTTGGCGGCGCACAGCATGGTGTTCTGCGCCGCGCCCGCCTATCTGGCGCGGGCCGGCGAACCAACATCAGCGCAGGATCTTGAGCAACACGCCGCCATTGCCTATACCCGCGCCGGCCGGCTGCAGAAATGGCGCATCGGCAGCGCGCAGGGAAAGGTGCTGGAAATCACGCCGCAGGCGAAACTGATGATGGATGATATGCAGGCGATCAAAGATGCCGCGCTCGCCGGCTGCGGCATTGCCTGGCTGCCCTACTGGCTGGTGCGCGATGCGTTAAGTACCGGCGCGCTGCAGGCCATTCTGACGGCAAACGACGGCGGCAGCTGGCCGGTTTATGCCGTCTGGCCGCGCAACGCACGGCTGCCGCTCAAGGTCAGAGTGGCGGTTGATCGCCTGATCAGCGAGCTGCCCGCCAGAATGGCGGCGGCGGAAGCCCCGTCGCCGGATGCGTAACGCTTACGCCAGCTGCGCAATAGTGGTCTGCGCCTGCGCGATCCCCTGCGCCCGGCCATGCGGTCTGGCATCCAGCCCCTCCGCATAAATAAACTCGACATCGTTCACGCCAATCAGCCCCAGCACGCCGCGCAGATACGGCGTCACCGCATCCGTCAACTGGCCGACATGCACCCCGCCGCGCGAACTGACGACGATCGCCTTCACCTCTGCAACCAACCCCACCGGATAATGAGCGGTATAGTTGAAGGTCATACCGGCGCGGGTCACCAGATCGAACCAGTTTTTCAGCTGCGTCGGCACATTCAGGTTATACATCGGCGCGCCAATCAGCAGCAGATCGCTCGCTTTCAGCTCGGCAATCAGCCGGTCGGATAGCGTCACCACCCGCTGCGCCCGCTCGCCAATCGGCTGGGCGCCGCGCAGGGCGGCGAACAGTTCACCGTCCAACACCGGTAACTCCAGGGCCGTCAGGTCATGTTCGATAATCTCGTCATCCAGCCCCTTTGCCCGCCGCGCCGCCAGAAAGTCATCAATCAGCGCGTTGCTCTGGGAGGCGTCCCCCATAATGCTGGATTTAAGCACCAGTAATTTACTCATCATATTTCCCGAATTTATTGTCTCTCACGGCTGCGCGCCGTACGGCGCAGGCCTCCATAGCGCTAGGCTAACACCGAAATAATGGAAACATTGTTGATATAACAGCACGACAATGGTGCCTAAAAGGCAACAATTTGCGATTACCGGGAATCGCTTTGCGACTCGCCGCGCGAAGTTCATACTAGAACGATGGCGGTTAGATTTAGCCTGTTGACGACTTAACGTGATCTTCCGCACACTACACAAAACAATTATTAGAAGGATCATCTTTTATGAGCCAGGCATTGAACAACCTTCTTGAGCTGCTCAAGTTGGAAAAAATCGAAGAGGGCCTGTTCCGCGGGCAAAGCGAGGATCTGGGCCTGCGTCAGGTATTCGGCGGTCAGGTCGTCGGCCAGGCGCTCTACGCCGCCAAAGATACGGTGCCGGCCGAGCGCAGCGTGCACTCGTTCCACAGCTACTTTCTGCGTCCGGGCGACAGCAGCAAGCCGATCGTTTACGACGTCGAAACGCTGCGCGACGGCAACAGTTTCAGCGCCCGCCGGGTCAGCGCTATCCAGAACGGCAAGCCTATCTTCTATATGACCGCCTCGTTCCAAAGCCCGGAAGCGGGTTTTGAACACCAGAACACCATGCCCGACGTGCCGCCGCCGGAAGGTCTGATGTCCGAATCAGAAATCGCCCAGCAGCTGGCGCATATGCTGCCGGAGAAAGTGCGCGATAAATTTATCTGTCAGAAACCGCTGGAAGTACGCCCGGTTAAATTCCATAACCCGCTGCAGGGCAAGGTGGACGAGCCGTATCGCTACGTCTGGCTGCGCGCTAACGGCGCCATGCCGGACGACGCGCGCATTCACCAGTATCTGCTGGGCTATGCCTCCGATCTGAACTTCCTGCCGACGGCGCTGCAGCCGCACGGCGTCGGCTTCCTGGAGCCGGGCATGCAGGTGGCGACCATCGACCACTCCATGTGGTTCCACCGTCCGTTCCGCATGGACGACTGGCTGCTCTACGCGGTGGAAAGCACCTCGGCGTCCGGCGCGCGCGGCTTTGTGCGCGGGCAGTTCTATACCCGCGACGGCGTGCTGGTCGCCAGCACGGTGCAGGAAGGGGTCATGCGCCGCCATACGGCATAACGCCGGCCACAAAAAAAGGCGATGTTTCCATCGCCTTTTTTGCTTCATCACTATTTTATTATCGATTTACTGGTTGTAGGCGCTCTCGCCATGGCTGTTGATATCCAGCCCTTCGCGCTCCTGCTCTTCCGGTACGCGCAGCCCCACCAGCACGCCGGCAATCTTGAAGGCGATAAACGCGGCGACGCTGGACCAGATCAGCGTAATGATCACGCTGAGCAGCTGGATCCACACCTGATGTCCCATGGTGACGCCTTCCGCATAACCGGAACCGCCCAGTGACGAGGCGGTGAACACCCCGGTCAGCAGACAGCCGACGATGCCGCACACGCCGTGTACGCCGAATACGTCGCAGGTATCATCCACATTCAGCCATTTCTTCAGCGTCACCACGCCCCACAGGCCGGCGATCCCGCCGACCAGGCCGATAATCAGCGCGCCGCCGACGCCGACGGTACCCGCGGCCGGCGTAACGGCAACCAGCCCGGCAATACAGCCGGAGCAGGCGCCCAGCAGCGACGGTTTACCGCGCACCAGCCATTCGGCAAACACCCAGGAGAGGATGGCGCCGGCGGTGGCGACCACCGTGTTCAGGAAAGCTAATGCGGCAACGCCGTTGGCCTCGCCGGCGGAACCGGCGTTAAAGCCGAACCAGCCGATATACAGAATCGAAGTACCGGTAAAGACCATCGGCAGGTTGTGCGGTTTGAACGCCTCCTTGCCAAAGCCCGCGCGCTTGCCCAGCAGATAGGCGCCGATCAGGCCGGCGCTGGCGGCGTTAATATGCACCACCGTGCCGCCGGCAAAATCCAGCGCGCCGTCGGCCGCCAGGAAGCCGCCGCCCCACACCATATGGGCAATCGGCAGATAAGAGAGGGTGAACCAGATCGCCGCAAAAATAATCACCGCGGAAAAGCGGATGCGCTCGGCAAACCCGCCGACCACCAGCGCCACGGTAATACAGGCGAAGGAGCACTGGAACGCCACGTGCACCAGCTGGCTATAGGAGCCGGTAATGCTGTCAATGCCGATGCCTTTCAACATTGCGGTGCCGAAGCCGCCGTAAAACGCATTGCCCTCGCTGAACGCCAGACTGTAGCCATACAGCACCCACAGTACGCACACCAGCGCAAAGGTCACCATCACCTGAGTGAGCATCGACAGCACATTCTTACCGCGCAGCAAGCCACCATAGAATAATGCGATACCTGGTAAAGTCATAAACAGCACCAATGCGGTGCAAATCATCATAAAGGCGTTATCGGCCTTATCGAGGGCCGCCGGAGCCGCCTGAGCCAGAGAGGGCGACAAGGCTGCCGCGCTCAGGCCCAACATGGATAAACGTTTTTTCATTATTGTCTCATCCCCATTTCAGTCGCTGAGTCGGTATTTACAGCGCGGCTTCATCGGTTTCGCCGGTACGTATGCGAATCACGCGTTGCAGTTCAGCCACAAAAATTTTGCCGTCGCCAATTTTGCCGGTGTAGGCGGCCTTGCTAATCACATCAACCACCTCATCCAATTGATCGTCGGCAATGGCAATATCGATTTTGACTTTGGGTAAAAAATTGACGCTGTATTCGGCGCCGCGGTACAGCTCGGCATGCCCTTTCTGGCGGCCAAACCCTTTGACTTCGGTGACGGTCAGCCCCTGAATGCCTACTGAGGATAGGGCTTCACGCACGTCCTCCAACTTGAATGGTTTGATTACCACGGTAACCAGCTTCATATTGCCCCTCCACAATTAAACCCAAACTCACCCCTGGTATCACTGGGTAAAGCAAAGGCTGTGCCATAAGTTGTGTTAGGAAAAAACGCAGCGGAGGAAACGGCTGCCGACGACGGCGGCAGGGAGAGAGGAGAGAATCGATCGTTTTTTGCGCACCACGATGGTGCGCGTTGGCGCATAAAGGTGCAAAGCACGGCATACAACCGCCAGCGCTGCCTGATCGTGGTGCGTTCCCCTGCGGCTACGCCGGGAAACGCACCGGGAGATTCAGGCCGGCTGGTCGTCTTCGCGGGTTGCCGCCGCCAGCTCTTCGCCCGCCAGCTGCAGCTGATACATCTGGTAATAGCGGCCCTGCTGCGCCAACAGCTGCCGATGGTTGCCCTGCTCCAACGCATGGCCGCGGTGCAGCACCAGAATGGTATCGGCATCGACGATGGTCGATAAACGGTGGGCGATCACCACCAGCGTGGTGTGCTCGCGAATCGCCCGCAACGCATGCTGAATCGCCTGTTCGGTACCGGAATCAATATTGGCGGTCGCCTCATCCAGAATCAGGATCTGCGGCGCCTGCACCAATACGCGCGCCATCGCCAGCAGCTGTTTCTGGCCGACCGACAGGTTATTGCCCTGCTCACCCAGCCGGGTATGGATCCCCTGCGGGAAGCCGCGCACCAGCTCCGCCAACTGCACCGTCTCCAGCGCCTGCCACACCGCCTCTTCGCTGATAGTGCGCCCCAGCGTCACGTTAGCCAGCACCGACTCGGCAATCACCACCGGATCCTGCTGCACCATGGCGATCCCCTGTCGCAGCGTACGGTGCGACAGGTTGGACAGCGGCCGGCCATCCAGGCGAATCTCGCCTTCGCTCACCGGGTAGTAGCCCATCAGCAGGTTGGCCAGGGTGCTCTTGCCGCTGCCGGTATGGCCGACCAGCGCCACAAAGCCGCGCGACGGCACGCTGAGCTGAATATTTTGCAGTACCTTCTTATCCGCACGGTAGGCAAAGCTCAGGTTATCGATATCGATGCGGCCGCTCTGCAGCGGGCGCTCATCGGCGCCATAGCGCTGCTGGCTGCGATCCATCAGCTCAAAGATACGCTCGCCGGCCACCACCGCCTGCTGCAGAATCGACTGCTGCGAGGTCAGCTCAATCAGCGGCTCATTCAGCCGGCCCAGGTAGTTGATAAAGGCGTACAGCACCCCGACGCCGATGCTGCCCTCGGCGCTAAAGCCGAACAGCATCAGCAGCCCGCATAACACCAGGGCGGAGAACAGGCTCAGCAGCGGCCGCAGCAAGAAGCCGTCCAGCCGCAGCGTCTGCATGCGGGCGGTATAGTGCGACCAGCTGGCGTTGCTCATCCGCTCGCCAAAACGCACCTGCTGGCGGAACTGCTGGATCACCCCCATGCCGTTAATCACTTCGTTAAAACCGTCGTTGATATCCGCCAGATAGCTGCGCACCCGCCGCACAATCGGCGTGCTGTAATACTGGTAAATCGCCATCACCAGCAATACCGCCGGGAAGATGCAGATCGCCACCAGCGCCATGCGCCAGTCGAGACTGAACATCGCCACCAGCATCGCGCCGATCAGCGCCGCGCTTTTCAGCACGGTGGACACCACCATCACGTACAGATCCTTGATCACCTCGGTGTCATTGGTGACGCGGGAGATCAGCTGGCCGACCGGCTGGGTGTCGAACGCGCTGAGCGGCTGGCGCAGCGCGGCATCCATCACGTCGGTGCGCAGACGCTGCACCACGCCGACCGCCGCGCGATTAAACAGCAGCGCCTGAAAGTAATGCAGCGCCGCCGCCAGCATCTCCAGCAGGACGTAAGCGCCCGCTAACCCGCAGACGATCATCAGCGGCAGCTGCCCTTTGGCAACGTAGTTGTCGATAAAGTAGCTGATAAGGACCGGGCCGGCCACTTCCGCCGCCGCCGCCACCCACAGCATCAGCACCGCCAGCCCCAGCGGTTTGCGATACGGCGAGCCGTAAGCCAGCAGCCGTTTCAGCGTCGGCCACAGCTTCTGAACTTTACTCATTGGTTAACATCTCCACGCCGATTTCCGGCGCCTCATCCAGCGCGGCCTCCAACTGCTGATAGCGATACATATCGCGATACCAGCCCGGCTGCGACGCCAGTACGGCGTGCTGGCCGCGCTGCGCCACGCTGCCGTGCTGCAGGACCAGGATTTCACTGGCCTCGGTCAGCGCCGACAGCCGGTGCGCGCTAATAATTACCGTGCGGTTCTGCCCCCAGCTGCGCAGGTTGTGCAGGATCTGGTGTTCGGTGCGGCCATCCACCGCCGACAAGGCATCGTCGAGGATCAGAATTTCAGCGTCCAGCAGCAGCGCGCGCGCAATGGAGATCCGCTGTTTCTGTCCGCCGGACAGCATCACGCCGCGTTCGCCCACTTCAGTTTCATAGCCCTGCGGCAGACGCAGAATATCGTCGTGCACGCTGGCCAGCCGCGCCGCCTGTTCAATCTCCGCCTGCGTCGCATCCGGTTTACCGAGCGCGATGTTATTCGCCACGCTGTCGGAAAACAGGAACGGCGTCTGGCTGACCACCGACAGGCGGGCGCGCCAGGCGTCCAGCTTCAGCGTCGTCAGCGGTAGCGCGTGGTAGCAGATCTGGCCGTCATCAATATCGAACTGGCGCTGGATCAGGGAAAGCAGCGTGGTCTTCCCGGCGCCGGTCGGGCCGCACAGGCCGAGCATCTGCCCCGGCTTAAGCCGCAGGGCGACGTCATGCAGCGCCGCGTGCTGATTTTCCGGGTAATGAAAACGGCGGATATCCACCGTCAGCTCGCCGCGTCCGGCGGGCAAATCACGCCCGCCGTCCACCACCGCCGGTGCCTCATCCAGCAGGCTGCGCAGACGGCTGTAGGCGGCGCTGCCGCGTTCGACGATATTAAACATCCACGCCAGCGCCAGCATCGGCCAAATCATCAGCCCCAGATACATAACAAAGCTGGTCAGTTGCCCCAGGGTCAGTGTCCCGTTCACCACCATCCAGCTGCCGCCGCCGATCGCCAGCAGGTTGGCCGCGCCGATGGCCAGATAGATGGTCGGATCAAAACGCGCGTCGACGCGCGCCACATGCATATTCTTCGCGCCGGTGCGCGCCGCCACCTCGGCAAACTGGTTGGACTGGTGATCCTCCAGCCCAAAGGCCTTGATCATGCGGATGCTGGTCATGCTCTCCTGCGCCTGGTCGTTCAGGCTGGAAAATGCCGCCTGCGCCGACTTAAAGCGCTGGTGCAGCTGGTCGCCGTAATACTTGATGACGATCGCCATAATCGGCATCGGGATCAGCGACAGCAGCGTCAGCTGCCAGCTGATTTGGGTGCTCATCACGATCAGCACCACCAGCCCCATCACCAGCGAATCCACCAGCGTCAGCACGCCTTCACCGGCGGCGAACACCACCCGGTCGACGTCATTGGTGGCGCGCGCCATCAGGTCGCCGGTGCGGTGGCGCAGATAAAACGCCGGGTTTTGCCGGCTCAGCTGGCGGTAGAAATTTTCCCGCAGCTCAACCGCCAGCTGATAGGAAGCGCCAAACAGCAGGACGCGCCAGACATAGCGCAGCAGATACACCAGGATTGCGGTGGCGATCATCAGCCCCAGCCATGCCAGCAGCACGCCGGTAGACATATGCTCTTTGGTTACGCCGTCCACAATCACGCCGACCAGCTTCGGCGGCAGCAGTTGCAGAATGGCAATAATGATCAGCAGCGCCACCGCACCCAGATAGCGGCGCCATTCGCGGCGGAAATACCAGCCGATTTGAGCAAATAATCTCACGCAGTGTTATTCCAGATATTTTGGTGTTGTCGACTCTGTCGTGTTCGGATCGTCACGCGTTACATGACGGTTAGCCGAGTAGGATACCACCGTTTCCCGGCCGATTTGGTGAACTTTTCACTCCGGTAACGGCAATGCGGTAGTATATTTGATTTTCTCCATGGCAAAACTCGAAGTAACATCAATCAATCCCGGTATGCCATTCACCAGACGTTTATAAAAACGGTCAAAGCTTTTCATATCCGCCACCTGCACCTGCAGCAGATAATCAAACTCCCCGGCCATGCGATAAAACGCCAGCACCTCCGGCATCTGGGCGGCCAGGTCAACAAACTGCTGATACCACTCGCGGCTGTGCTGCTGGGTTTTAAGCATCACAAACGCCGTCAGCCCCAGCCCCAGTTTTTCATTATCCAGCAGCGCCACCCGCCCGCGGATATAGCCCTCATCCTCCAGCCGCTTGATCCGCTTCCAGCACGGCGTCGAGGTCAGGTTTACCGCATCCGCCAGCGCCTGCAGCGACAGGGTGCTGTCCTGCTGCAGCATCGACAACAGCTTAAGATCGGTTCTATCTAACATTTGGTCACCACGGAGAAATATTTTCTCCTATTTGGCCGATATAAAGGCTAAATGGCAATCTTTTTCTCTTGGTATCCACGTAATGTATCTGATGCCACGATACTTGCCGACAGGACGCCGAGATGGACAACACGCTGAGAAATACCGGAATCATTATTATCCTGTTCGCCCTGGTCGCGCTGACCTGGGGCACCACCTGGATGGCGATGAAAATCGCCGTCGCCAGCGTGCCGCCCATTTATGCGACCGGGCTGCGCTTTCTTGCCGCGTCGCCGCTGTTGCTGCTGCTGGCTTATTTCACCCGCACGCCGCTGTTATTTCCTAAAGGCAGCCGCGGGTTCCAGCTGCTGGTCTGCCTGGCTTACTTCGCCATTCCCTTTACGCTGATGATTTACGGCGAGCGCTACGTCAGCTCGGCGCTGGCGTCCATCATCTTTGCCAATATGCCCGTCGTCGTGCTGATGGCCTCGGTGCTGCTGCTGGGAGAGCGCGTCAGCATCGCGCAGCTGATCGGCCTGATCGTCGGCGTCGCCAGCCTGTCCGGTATTCTGTGGCAGGAATCCAGCGTCAGCGGCGAGACCCGCTGGCCCGGCGTGGTCGCCCTGCTGGCGGCGGTGCTGATCCACGCGGTGATGTACGTGCTGAGTAAGAAGCGCGGTGAAAAAATCTCGGTGCTGACCTTCAATGCGCTGCCCTGCCTGGGTGCCGGTATCCTGCTGTTTATCGTCGGCTATCTCACCGAAAAACCGGATACCGCCGCGTTTACCAGCGCCTCACTGCTGTCCGTGCTTTACCTCGGCGTGGTGGCCGGCGTATTCGGCATCATGGCCTACTTTGCCCTGCAGCAGAAAGCCACAGCGTTTCAGGCTTCGCTGGTGTTCCTGGTGTTTCCGCTGATTGCCATCGCCGTCGAGAAAGCGGTGGATCACACCACCATCAGCACCGTCTCACTGTGGCTGCTGGCGCCGCTGCTGGCCGGCATCCTGCTGACGCTCTACAGCGCCAAGGGCGCAAAACCGGCCCGCAGCCTGCAGCGGCTGGAAACCTCATCCCAACAATAAAAAAAGCCGGGTAGCGAACTGCCCGGCCTGCTGCAAGGGGAACGCCCGCTATACGGGGGTATAAGGGGCGTAAGGTGAATGCAGCCAATGTGCCAAATAGTGAGCCACCGCCTGATCTTCGCAGTGGCCGATAACCGGCAGGTGGGGCAGCTGCACCTTAAGCTGCGGCAGCGCATTGCCCATCACCACACCATGCCCGACCGACGCCAGCATTTCCTTGTCGTTCATCGCGTCGCCGAACGCCATACACGCCTCCAGCGTCACGTCCAGATGCTCACTCAACAGGGCCAGCGCGCTGCCCTTGTTGCATCCCTGCGGCAGCACCTCCAGACAGTCATGGGCGGACAAACACAAATCCACCCGTTCGCCAAAATAGGCCCGCAGCCGTCCCTGCAGCGCCAGCAGTTCCTCATGCTCGCCGACAAAACAGATTTTGCTGTTGCCAAACGCTGGCAAGCGCCGCGGGTCAGTCAGCTGATAGCCAAAACCGCTCAGGTGGTGCGCCTGCAGCATCGCCGGCGTCGCGGCCTCGGTCAGCCAGCCTTCATCGCGAAAAACATGCATGCCGGCGGTGGTCTGCCAGTGGCGATGGATCACCGCTTCGGCCACCTCTGGCGGCAGATCGGTGGCCTGCAAGCACTGCCCGTGCCGATCGTAGATGCGGGTGCCGTTGCCGGTGATCAAAAAGCCCTGCAGGCCCAGCTGCGCCATAATGGGCTGCGCATCAAGATAATGGCGGCCGGTGGCAAAGGTTACGGTTATCTGCCGCGCCACCAGCTGGTTCAGCACCGCCAGCGTTTCCGGGCCGACCCGGTGATCCGGCATCAGCAGCGTCCCATCCATATCAAAAGCAGCCAGGCGATACATAACAACCTCGATCGTATGCAGAAGATGACAATGTCTGCAGTATGTGATGGTATTTACGGAACTAATAGTGAACAATTTATCAAAACCGTTCCGGATTTATCGCCATGCGTCTGATTCATCGCCTTAGTCAGTATCAACGCCTGTACCAACAGCTGGGAAGCGAGCCGGCGGCCGTCACCATGGCGCAGCTGGCGGCGCTGTTTTACTGCAGCGAGCGCCACGCCCGCACTCTGGTGCAGCAGTTTCAGGAGCAGGGCTGGCTCAGCTGGCGTTCACAGGCCGGCCGCGGCAAACGGGCACGGCTGCACTGTCTGAAAACGCCGGACGAACTGCGCGCCGCCCTGTTGCAACAGCTGCTGCTGCAGGGCGATCATCAAAACGCGCTGGAGCTGGCCCGTTTAGACCCGCAGCGTCTGCAGCAGCTGCTGGCGCCGCATTTGGGCGGCCAGTGGCAGGCGGGCAGTCCTACGCTGCGCATCCCCTACTATCGTCAGCTGGAATCCCTCGATCCGCTGGCGCTTAGCGGCCGTGCCGAACAGCATCTGGCCTCGACGCTGCATGCCGGCCTGACCCGCTTTATCACCGGCAATCCACAGCCCCAGCCGGATCTGGCTCACCACTGGCAGGTTGAGGACGATGGCCTGCGCTGGCGCTTCTTCCTGCGCAGCCAGCTGCGCTGGCATAATGGCGAGCCGATCACCGGCCAGCAACTGCTGCAGACGCTGGAAAAACAGCGTCGGCATCCGCGCGGGCAGGCCAGCCTGGCGAATGTCGCCGCTGTCAGCCTGCCGCACGCGCTGTGCCTGCAGTTCGATCTGCATAGCGCCGATTACTGGCTGCCTTACCGCCTGGCGGAGCTGCCCTGTCTGATGACCCACCCGGACGATGCCGCCATCGGCGCCGGCCCGTTCAAACTGGCATTGAATGAAACGCATCTGGTGCGGCTGGAGCAGCACCCGTTCTACCACCTGCAGCATCCCTATCTGGACAGCATTGAATATTGGATCACCCCCGAGCTGCAGACGGACGGCAATGGCAACACCACCAGCTGTCAGCATCCGGTGCGCATCACCATCGGCCAGCAGGACGATCTGGCGCTGGCGCGCCCGGTACAGCGCAGCATGAGCCTGGGCTGGTGCTATCTGGCGCTGAATCTGCGCCGCGGCGTGCTGAGCGAGGCGCAGGGGCAAAAACTGCTGATGTTAATCCAACGTTCGGGACTGCTGGCCGATCTGCCGCTGCCGAACGGCGTGATCATTCCCAGCCAGGAGATGCTGCCCGGCTGGGGGATCCCCAGCCATCAGGCCAGCGACGAGACGCCGCTGCCGGCCAAACTGACGCTGCTGTACCACCCGCCGGTTGAGCTGATCACGGTCACCGAGGCGCTGCAAGCGCTGCTGGCGGAACAGGGCTGCGAACTGGAGGTGCGCTATTTCTCCGGCAAACGCTGGCAGAGCAGCGAACAAATCGCCCAGGCCGACCTGCTGCTGGCGGATAACCTGATCGGCGAAGCGCCGGAGTCGACGCTGGAAAGCTGGCTGCGGCAGGACGTGCTGTGGCAGGGAATTCTGCCGCCTCGCCGCTGGCGGCAACAGCAACAAACGCTGCTGCGCATCCAACAGTTCCCGGATGAACAGCGGCGGATCCGCGAACTCAAAAGCTACTACCAGCAGTTGATGAGCGCCGCCATCATTACCCCGCTGTTTCACTATCAATATCAGATCAGCGCGCCGCCGCGCATGCAGGGCGTGAGGTTAACCGCGCATGGCTGGTTCGATTTTGGCCAGGCGTGGCTGCCGCCGCCGCTGAACTAATCCCGCAGCTACGCGGTTTTCCCCGCGTCTGCTACCATAGTGGTTCATATTTTTGGCCTCCCGAATGTGCATCGGGCCTGGCCGCAGCAAATAAGGTTTATTCTATGAAACGCGCAGTCGTTGTTTTTAGTGGTGGGCAAGACTCCACGACCTGCTTAATTCAAGCCTTACAGCAGTATGATGAAGTTCACTGCGTCACGTTCGATTACGGCCAGCGTCACCGCGCGGAAATTGATATCGCTCGTGAGCTGTCGCAGTCACTGGGCGCCAAGGCGCATAAAGTGCTGGATGTCGGCCTGCTGAATGAACTGGCCATCAGCAGCCTGACGCGCGACGATATCCCGGTGCCGGCGTTCAGCGCCGAGCAGGACGGGCTGCCCAGCACCTTTGTACCGGGACGCAATATCCTGTTCCTGACGCTGGCGGCGATTTACGCCTATCAGGTCGAGGCGGAAGCGGTGATCACCGGCGTGTGTGAAACCGACTTTTCCGGCTACCCGGACTGCCGCGACGAGTTTGTCAAAGCGCTCAATCAGGCGGTGGTGCTTGGCATCGCCCGCGATATTCGTTTTGAAACGCCGCTGATGTGGCTGAACAAGGCCGAAACCTGGGCGCTGGCCGACTATTACCAGCAGTTGGATCTGGTGCGGCAGCAGACGCTGACCTGCTACAACGGCATCAAGGGCGACGGCTGCGGTGAATGTGCCGCCTGCCACCTGCGCGCGAACGGCCTGCAGCAGTATCAGGGCAACCGCCCGGCGGTGATGGCCGAGCTGAAGCGCAAAACCGGCCTGGCCTAAACGCTGGCGGCAACGGGCGGCCCAGCGGCCGCCCCTCTTGCCGCTTTACAGCGCCTGCAGCTTTTCACGCAGCTCGCCGTCAATCGGCACCGCGCGCTGGGTAGTCAAATCCACGCAGACAAACGTCACCAGCGCATCCGCCACCTGAGCGCCGTCGCTTTCCCGGGTAATCCTCTGGCTTAACACCCCGCTTTTACCGTTCAGCTGCTCCAGCTGGCTCTCCACGCACAGCTTATCGCCCAGCAGCGCCGGCACGCGGTAGTTAATATTGATGTTCACCACCACAAACGCGATATTGTTGGCCATCATCCAGCGAAACTCTTCGCGGTTATCCAGCCAGTCCCAGCGCGCTTCCTCCAAAAACTCCAGATAACGGGCGTTATTCACGTGCTGATAAACATCAAGGTGAAAGCCGCGAACTTTGATATAGGTTTGCATAGTGGTGCTCCAGCCTGGTAATCGCCAAACGGGCGGGCGCCTTACCGGCCCCTGCCGCTGTTATTATAAGGTCGCACCAACTGGTACGACCTGTAAAAGGTAGCAGAGGAACGCGGCCGCCGAGTTTTTTTGCCCTGCGGCCGCGATCGGGATCACATTCTCAACCGCTCCCGGTTTCTCTCCAGCAGCGCCAGCCCGATGCCCGGCACCTCCTGCAGCTGTTCAATATCGCTAAACGGCCCGTTTTGCTCGCGATAGCGGACGATGGCCTCGGCCTTTTTCAGGCCGACGCCGTTCAGCGCCTCGGCAAGCTGCTCTGCGCTGGCCTGATTGATGCTGACCGTCTCCTGCCCGCCCGCCATACCGGCCGTCGCCGTCGGCTGTGCCCGTACCGCCGATGAGGTCTGCACCACGCCCGGCTTTTCCGCCGCCGCAGTCAGTGAAGGGAACAAGCACAGCGCGATGCTCAGCAGCGCGCCGGCGAGGGTTTGATGGCGTGCAAGCGCCAGGTTTTGGGTTAATGACATAGCTGTATCCTCCTTGTGTTGTACAGCCCGTCCACCTTGCGGCAAACCCCAAACGACGGCAAACGGCAAACCGCAGATATGGAAAAGGCCGCGAAAGCGGCCTTTGTCAGTTACATCAGGTTGCAAAGAAATGCGTGGCTTATTGCGGCTGTTGCTCCGCGCTGCCCATTTTGATCTTGGCGTCCTTACGCAGATTCGCCAGCAGGGAATCGAAGGTGACGCCGACCGAACCTTCCTGCATTTTATCGCTGAAGGTTTTCATCTCTTCCGCCGACAGCGAACCCGGTTTGACCGTATCCAGCGCGATCAGCACCACGTTGTCCTGGCGATCCTGCGACATGCCGTAAACCGGCTTGCCCTGCTGCGGATGCGGCAGCGCAAAGACGCTCTCTTCCAGCTGCACGCCCTGCCCGCTACGGGTCATCTTCTGCTCCGCGCCAAAGCTCAGGCCGGCCGCTTGCAGCGCCTGGTCGCCTTTACCCTGTTTCAGCTCGGTCAGCAGTTTCTCGCCCTGCAGCTTGGCCGCCTGCTCTGCCTTGTTGCGCTTCACCAGCTCGGCAACGCGCTCTTTCACCTTGTCGAACGGCTCTACGCCTTCCGCTTTGTGGCCGGTAACGCGCACCACGAAGGCGCGGTCGCCCTCAACGGTGATCACATCCGAGTTGCTGCCCGGCGTGCCGTTCTCGCCAATCAGCGAACCGTCGAAGACCGCCTGCACGACAGGTTTGAAGTTCAGCTCGGCCGGAACGTTATCGCGGGTAAACCAGGCGGTCTGCACCGCTTTGACGCCCGCAGCTTCTTCCGCCGAGGCCAGCGATTCATTATCGTTGGTCGCCGCTTCACTCACCTTCTGCTGCAGCGCAAAGTAGGCGTCCAGCCCTTTTTCCTGCTTCACCTTGGCGGCGATCGCGTCATGCACTTCGCTCAGCGGCTTCAGCTTCTCCGCTTCGATGTCGTTCAGACGCACAATCAGGTAGCCCACGGACGATTTCACCACGCCGGAAGTCTGGCCTTTTTCGGTCAGGTCGGCCTGCTTCAGTTCGTCGGCGGTGGTATCCGGCTCCAGCCAGCCCAGCTCGCCGCCGTTGCGCTTGGAGATGATATCGGTAGATTTCTCTGCCGCCAGCTTGGCGAAATCGGCGCCCTTGTTCAGCTCATCCAGCACCGCTTTGGCTTCCGCCTCGGTTTTCAGCTGAATCACGCTGTAGTTCTTGCGCTCCGGCTGGCCGAAGCTGCTCTTGTGCTGCTCGTAATAGCTGCTGATATCCGCATCGCTGACCGTGACTTTGCCCTGCATCGCCGCGGCGTCCATCGGGATATAGCTCACCTGCACCTGTTCAGGGGCGATGAAGCTGTTCTTGTTCTGCTCGTAATACGCGCTGAGTTCGTCATCGCTCACGCTCTGCTTGGCCTGCAGCGCCTTGAGATCGATGGTCGCCAGGCGAACGTCGCGCTCTTGCAGCATCAGCGCCGCCATCGCGTCAGACTCGGCCGGCAGTACAAAGCCGGAGTGGCCGAACGCCTGAATAACCTGCTGGTTCACCAGCTGCTGACGCATCGACTGCGCATAGTTATCGGCGCTGTAGCCCATGCGGGTAATCAAATCGAGATACTTGGCGTTATCAAACTGACCGTTGGTCTGGAAGTAAGGCGCTTTGCGGATAGCGTCCTTGACCTGGTCGTCGCTGATGCTCAGGCCCAGTTTCTCTGCGTACTGGTCGAGCAGCATGTTATCGATCAGCTGAGACAGCGTCTGACGACGCAGCTGCTGCATGTAGCCTTCATTACCGGCCAGCGCCGAGAACTGATCGCCCAGCTGCTGCTGCATGCGGCTACGTTCGCTCTGGAAAGCCTGCTCCAGCTTGGCGCGTTCGATCACCTGGCCGTTGACTTTCGCTGCATAATCGCCGGAACCGCCGATCAGGTAGTTACCTACCCCGGTCAAAACAAATGACAGGATGATCAGGGCCAGGATAATTTTGAGCACGACGTGGTTAGCAGCCGCGCGTAAACTGTCCATCATAGTGTGACAACACTCCGCTGTGATGTGGATTGACAACCCTTGTGGCAGGCTTCCCTGCGACAAAAATAAAAAAAGCGCATCAGTCCGATGCGCCTTGTATCTTACCTTACCCGCTCCGTTGCGTCAGGTGATTGTTTTAACGCAATCCCCCATGACGGCAACCGGCCAGACGCTGCAATCAGTTTACCGCGTCTTTCAGCGCTTTACCTGCGCGGAAGGCCGGTACTTTGGCAGCAGCAATCTTGATTTCTTTACCGGTCTGCGGGTTACGGCCGGTGCGGGCTGAACGCTCACGCACGGTAAAAGAACCGAAACCAACCAGAGCAACGTCGTCCCCTTCCTTCAAGGAGTCGGTAACGGATGCGATAATCGCATCTAAAGCACGTCCAGCTGCCGCTTTGGAAATATCAGCACCTGCGGCAATTTTGTCGATCAGTTGTGACTTATTCACTCTATCATCCCCTCTAGAATTCTCTCGTCGCACCGAAAAATCCCTACGGTATGCGACAGCGCAGCTGTTATATCAATCCCGTCGAAGCTTGGCAAGCCGCCAGCGGTAGCGCGGCTAACGCCAATCGACAGTGATCTAACTTAGCGGGACAAAAAAACGCTGGCAAGTACGAATTGACCTGCCAGCATAAGTTTTATCAATGTATTTTGCGATACGTCACTATTTCACCGCTACCGGCTGGGCGCCGAAGGCCGGATTCTGCAGCGCAATCTCCAACACTTCGTCGATTTTCTGCACCGGATGAATCTCCAGATCGGCGATGACGTTATCCGGGATCTCTTCCAAATCACGTTTGTTTTCGTAAGGAATCAATACCGTTTTGATGCCGCCGCGATGCGCCGCCAACAGTTTCTCTTTCAGCCCGCCAATCGGCAGCACCTGTCCGCGCAGCGTGATCTCGCCGGTCATCGCCACATCGGCGCGGACCGGGTTGCCGGTCAGGCAGGAGACCAGCGCGGTGCACATGGCGATACCGGCGCTTGGGCCATCCTTCGGCGTCGCGCCTTCCGGCACGTGCACGTGGATATCGCGCTTCTCATAGAAATCGGCGTTGATGCCCAGCTTCTCGGCCCGGGCGCGCACCACGGTCAGCGCGGCCTGAATCGACTCCTGCATCACTTCACCCAGAGAGCCGGTATAAGTCAGCTTGCCTTTGCCCGGCACGCAGGCGGTTTCAATGGTCAGCAGATCGCCGCCCACTTCCGTCCACGCCAGACCGGTCACCTGGCCCACGCGGTTTTCGGTATCCGCCCGGCCATAGTCCACGCGCTGTACGCCGAGGTAGTCTTTCAGGTTGTCGCCGTTGATTTCGATATGCTTGAGCTTCTTGTCCATCAACAGGGCTTTGACCGCCTTACGGCACAGCTTGGAGATTTCACGCTCCAGGCTACGCACCCCGGCTTCACGGGTGTAGTAGCGGATGATGCCGATAATGGCGCTGTCATCCACCGTCAGCTCATTCTTTTTCAGCGCGTTGCGTTCGATCTGCTTCGGCAGCAGGTGCTGCTTGGCGATGTTGAGCTTCTCGTCTTCGGTATAACCGGACAGACGGATCACTTCCATACGATCCAGCAGCGGCGCCGGGATATTCATCGAGTTGGAGGTGGCGACGAACATCACGTCGGACAGATCGTAATCCACTTCCAGATAGTGATCGTTAAACGCCACGTTCTGTTCCGGATCCAGCACTTCCAGCAGCGCCGAAGCCGGATCGCCGCGCATGTCGGACGACATCTTGTCGATCTCATCGAGCAGGAACAGCGGGTTCTTCACCCCGACCTTGGCCATTTTCTGGATCAGCTTGCCCGGCATGGAGCCGATATAGGTGCGGCGGTGACCGCGGATTTCCGCTTCATCACGCACGCCGCCCAGCGCCATACGCACATACTGCCGGCCGGTGGCCTTGGCGATCGACTGACCCAGCGAGGTTTTACCCACCCCCGGCGGCCCCACCAGGCACAGGATCGGCCCTTTGATTTTGCTGACGCGACTTTGCACCGCAAGATACTCAAGGATGCGGTCTTTCACCCGCTCCAGGCCGTAGTGATCGGTATCGAGCACTTCCTGCGCCTTGACCAGGTCTTTTTTCACCTTGCTGCGCGCGGTCCACGGCACCTGCAGCATCCAGTCGATATAGCCGCGCACCACGGTGGCTTCGGCCGACATCGGCGACATCATCTTCAGCTTTTGCAGTTCCGCTTCGGTTTTCTCGCGCGCCTCTTTCGGCATTTTCGACGCGTCGATTTTGCGCTTCAGCGCTTCATATTCGTCCGGCGCGTCGTCCATTTCACCCAGCTCTTTCTGAATGGCCTTCATCTGCTCATTCAGATAGTACTCGCGCTGGCTCTTTTCCATCTGCTTCTTAACGCGATTGCGGATGCGTTTCTCAACCTGCAGCAGGTCGATTTCCGACTCCATCATCGCCATCAGGTATTCGAGGCGCTCGGAGACGTCAGACATCTCCAGCACCGATTGCTTATCGGCAAGTTTCAACGGCATATGCGCGGCGATGGTGTCCGCCAGGCGCGCCGCGTCGTCGATGCTGTTCAGCGATGTCAGCACCTCCGGCGGGATTTTTTTGTTCAGTTTGATATAGCCTTCAAACTGATTGATTGCGGTGCGCACCAGCACTTCCTGCTCGCGCTCGTCGATGGCCGGCGAGTCAAGATATTCCGCCTGCGCGGCAAAGTGTTCGCCGCTGTCGGACAGCGTGGTGATGCGTGCGCGCTGCAGGCCCTCCACCAACACTTTTACCGTGCCGTCCGGCAGTTTCAGCATCTGCAGAATGGACGCTACGGTACCGACGGAAAACAGGTCGTTAATGCCAGGTTCATCCGTTGAGGCCTCTTTCTGTGCCACCAGCATGATCTTTTTATCGTGATCCATTGCGGCTTCGAGGCACCGAATCGATTTTTCCCGGCCAACAAATAACGGGATCACCATGTGCGGATAAACCACCACGTCGCGCAACGGCAGGACAGGGATTTCAATGCGTTCGGAACGCTCAGGGTTCATAGAGCTCTCTCTTAGTTTAATTTCCGCCAGGATTGAGGGGGAATCTCATGAGACGCAGGCAATCAACGTTTCATAAAACCATTTATTGAGTATATGGGGATGAATCGCCGACATTCAACGTCCAGAATGCAGGAAAAAAAAATGGGGGATAAAATCCCCCATTTTGCGATTAACCTGATGGTTTAACTGGCGAATTATTCGCCGGATGCCTGCGCTTCCGGCTTGCCGTAAATCAGCAGCGGTTTGGACTGGCCGTCAATCACCGACTCGTCAATCACCACTTTATCGACGCTTTCCAGCGACGGCAGATCGTACATGGTGTCCAGCAGCGCGCCTTCGACGATAGAACGCAGGCCGCGGGCACCGGTTTTACGCGCCATGGCCTTCTTGGCGATGGCATTCAGCGCTTCGTCGCGGAACTCCAGCTCGACGCCTTCCAGGTTGAACAACGCCTGATACTGCTTGGTCAGGGCATTCTTCGGCTCTTTCAGGATCTGAATCAGCGCCTCTTCGCTCAGCTCGCTCAGCGTCGCCACCACCGGCAGACGGCCGATGAACTCAGGGATCAGACCGAACTTGATCAGGTCTTCCGGCTCGGCCTGCAGCAGCAGCTCGCCTTCGGTGGCCTTTTCAGACTCGCCCTTCACCTTCGCGCCGAAGCCGATGCCGGAGCCGGTGTTGACGCGCTGGCCAATCACCTTGTCCAGGCCGGCGAACGCGCCGCCGCAGATAAACAGGATCTTGGAGGTGTCGACCTGCAGGAACTCCTGCTGCGGATGCTTGCGGCCGCCCTGCGGCGGTACCGCGGCAACGGTGCCTTCGATCAGCTTCAGCAGCGCCTGCTGTACGCCCTCGCCCGACACGTCACGGGTAATCGACGGGTTATCGGACTTGCGGGAAATTTTATCGATTTCATCGATATAGACGATGCCGCGCTGCGCTTTTTGCACGTCATAGTCACATTTCTGCAACAGCTTCTGGATAATATTTTCCACGTCCTCGCCCACGTAACCGGCTTCGGTCAGCGTGGTGGCGTCGGCCATGGTGAACGGCACATCCAGGAAGCGCGCCAGCGTTTCCGCCAGCAAGGTTTTGCCGCTGCCGGTCGGGCCGATCAGCAGAATGTTGCTCTTGCCCAGCTCGATACCGTTGCTGGTATCGCCGTTGCGCAGACGCTTGTAGTGGTTATACACCGCAACCGCCAGCACTTTCTTCGCCTGCTCCTGGCCGATAACGTAATCATCCAGGTGGTTGCGGATTTCGTGCGGCGTCGGCAGCGCACTGCGCTCACGATGCGGGGCAACTTCTTTAATCTCTTCGCGAATGATGTCGTTACACAGATCGACACACTCATCGCAGATATACACTGACGGACCGGCAATCAGCTTGCGCACTTCATGCTGGCTTTTGCCGCAGAAAGAGCAGTACAGCAGCTTTCCTGAACCGTCTTTGCGCTTATCTGTCATCAGTAAACCTCTTCTTTTGTCTTTGTCCCGCAGGAAAATCATGGCGGCAGTGCGCCCAAATAAATACCGGGGAACGCCGATAATGCTGCTCAGAGCGGAATCACCCGCTCTGATTACTATAGTCTATCGGCTCGCACTTAACGCTCGCCTACCGCGTAGCCTTAGCTGCGGTGCGTCAGAATGCCGTCGACCAGACCGTATTCTACCGATTCTTCCGCGGTCATAAAGCGATCGCGCTCGGTATCACGCTCGATCTGCTCCAGCGGCTGGCCGGTATGCTTGGCCATCAGCTCATTCATCCGCGCCTTCACGTTCAGAATTTCACGCGCGTGGATCTCAATATCCGTCGCCTGGCCCTGGAAACCGCCCAGCGGCTGGTGAATCATCACCCGGGAGTTCGGCAGGCAGAAACGCTTGCCTTTGGCGCCTGCAGTCAGCAGGAACGAGCCCATTGAACAGGCCTGCCCCATACAGATCGTGCTGACGTCCGGCTTGATAAACTGCATGGTGTCATAGATTGACATGCCGGCAGTGATCACGCCGCCCGGAGAGTTGATGTACAGGAAAATGTCTTTGTCCGGGCTTTCCGCTTCCAGGAACAGCATCTGCGCCACAATCAGGTTGGCCATATGGTCTTCAACCTGGCCGGTCAGGAAAATAATGCGCTCTTTCAGCAGGCGGGAATAGATGTCGTAAGAACGCTCCCCGCGTGAAGTCTGCTCCACCACCATCGGCACCAGTGCCATGTTCGGTGCAAATTGATCTCGTTCGCCACTGTATGACATTACCGTCTCCTAATAGAAATTGCCTTGGCGCCATTGTCTGCTGATTCTACTTGAGAACAGCCACGCTGACCATGCTCAACCATTCAACCTGCGCCACATGACCTGACGGTCGTTATCATCCCACGTGTCGGCAAACAACCCTCTGAATACTCCAGTTGGGGGCAGCGGCGGGAATTTCAAGCCCGGTGCGCCATTTTCCCTGCCGAACCTTGCGGCAACGCCACATCACTATCATGCCTGCAAATGTTGCAGGCAACAGGATAAATATAGTGCATATTACGGCGCTTAACCTGAGATTAATCAGCAACGTGGCAAAAAGAAAAGCCCGTAACCGAAGTTACGGGCTTTTTCAGATTACAGCCGGGAATGTCGCCATCGCCCGGCTCAGACATTACGCCTGTTGAGTCTGGTTCATCAGCTCGCTGAAGGTGGTCGCTTTTTCGCTCACTTTCGCGTTAGCCAGCAGGGTTTCCACCGCTTGCTCTTCCAGAGCCACGTTGCGCATGTTGTTCATCAGCTCTTTGTTTTTGCTGTAGAACTCGATAACTTCGCTTGGATCTTCGTAAGCGGACGCCATCTCTTCGATCAGCGCTTTCACACGGTCTTCGTCAGCTTTCAGCTCGTTGGTGCTGATCACTTCGCCCAGCAGCAGGCCGACAACAACGCGACGCTTGGCCTGTTCTTCGAACAGTTCGCGCGGCAGTTCCAGCGCTTGCTTCTCGTTGCCGCCGAAACGCTGTGCAGCCTGGCGGCGCAGCACGTCGATTTCACCGTCGATCAGCGCAGCAGGCACGTCGATGTCGTTAGCGTTGACCAGGCCGTCGATAACCTGAGTCTTGACACGGTTACGCACGGCGCCTTTCAGCTCGCGCTCCATGTTTTTACGCACTTCAGCGCGCAGGCCGTCAACGGAACCATCCGCCACGCCGAAACGCTGGATGAATTCTTCGGTCAGCTCAGGCAGCTCGCGCTCTTCCACTTTCTTCAGCACGATGGCGAACTTGGCGGCTTTACCCTTCAGGTTCTCAGCGTGGTAATCTTCCGGGAAGTTAACGTCGATGGTGAACTCTTCACCGGCCTTGTGACCAACCAGA
This sequence comes from Serratia rubidaea, assembly GCF_016026735.1. Lineage (NCBI taxonomy): Bacteria > Pseudomonadati > Pseudomonadota > Gammaproteobacteria > Enterobacterales > Yersiniaceae > Serratia > Serratia rubidaea. The sequence continues at coordinate 2,603,758 of NZ_CP065640.1, read as the reverse complement.
CCTTCTTCAAAGCCCGGGATCATGCGGCCCTGGCCCATCGCCAGTACGAAGTCCGCCGCTTTGCCGCCTTCGAACTCTTCACCGTCGATAGAACCGGTGAAGTCAACGGTCACGCGGTCTTCAGCTTCAACGGCGCGATCGGTGTCTTTCCAGGTCGCCTGCTGCTTACGCAGGGTATCGAGCATGGTGTCGACATCGGCGTCGTTGACTTCAACCACAGGTTTTTCAACTTCGATGTTTTCCAGGCCTTTCAGCTCAACGTCCGGATACACTTCGAATTCAACGGTGTAGCTGAAATCTTCGCCTTCCTTGTACTCGCCCGGCACGTAGTTTGGCGCGCCAGCCGGGTTAATTTTTTCTTTGATGATCGCGTCAACGAAGTTGCGCTGCATCAGATCGCCCAGCACGTCTTGACGAACAGAGGCGCCATAACGCTGCTCAACGATGTTCATCGGCACTTTGCCCTTGCGGAAACCGTCGATACGCACGCTTTTTGCTGCGTTGATCAGCTCTTTTTTCACTGCCTGCGCGATAACATCAGCAGGTACGGTGATAGAAAGACGGCGCCCAAGGCCTTGAGTGGTTTCTACTGAAACTTGCATCTTGTTACCTCAAAAAAATCACAGTGCTCGGTCAACTCCGTTCCAAGAACCAGGACGGCTGCATTACAGAACCGAGTTCCCTGATGCCGAGAGCGTCCCGAAACCATTCCGGAAAAATAAGACGCGACATTATAGCGGCGCATGCGGGGCGAGTCGAGGACAGCCGGGCGGCAGTAACGCGTTAAAATTCACACTTTTGCTGATTTTCGGCAAAAAAACGCGCCTGCCGACCGCTTTGACCGCGCAACCGTCGGCAAACCGCGTCGTCGTCAAAAACAGAAACGGCCCGCAGGCCGTTTCAAAATTCGTCAGTAGTAATACCCCAAATCGCGGCTAAAGTTCCACTGCCGCGTCAGCTTTATACGTCCGGCCAGGGTTCCGGCGTCGCACCGCGGCAAGGCGGCGAAGCGAGTACGGTATCCTGCAGTCCTTCCCACTCTTTCAGGGTATAGGTATGCAGCGCCAGCGCGTGCACGCCGTTGGCCAGCTCATCCGCCAGCTCGCCGTAGATCGCGCGGTGACGCGTCAGGAAGCGTTCGCCGACGAAGCGATCGCTGACCAATACCACCTTAAAGTGGCTCTCTGAACCCGCCGGAACGTTGTGACGATAACTTTCATCAACCACTTCCAGATACGCGGGCTCAAACGCCGCCCTTAACTTTGCTTCTATTTGCTCGCGAATCATAGGATCTCCTTACAGCTCCGGCAGAAGACATGTCATCTACTTCAATATTAGCCGGTTTTTCCCCGTGAGAATATGCCACATGTAAATTTCTCAGCCTTGCGGCGAAAAAACCGTCACAATCTCCCGGCGCTTGGGTTTTATCTTATTGAGAGCAACAAAAAAGCATGTTTTTATCATCCACAGCTAAAAAATTGCCATTCAGTAACCTTGGGACACTTCCCCCGGCCGGCGGCGATGCTATCATGTCGGCCAGATGATTGTTGGCAATACCATTCCGACTCAGACGAAAACGAGAGCGCTAACATGTTAAAAAAACTTTGTCTTCCATTATTAGGCGCGCTGCTGCTGGCCGGCTGCGCCAGCAGCAGCAATACCCTTAACGTCACGCCGAAGATCGTGCTGCCGACTCAGGATCCGACGCTGCAGGGCGTCACCATCAGCATCAACGGCGCCGACCAGCGCAAGGATCAGGCGCTGGCCAAGGTTAACCGCGACAGCCGTCTGGTCACCCTGACGCCATCGCGCGACCTGCGTTTCCTGCTGCAGGAAGTGCTGGAGAAACAAATGGGCGCGCGCGGCTATATGATCGGCCCGAACGCGCCGGTTGATCTGCAGATCGTGATGAACCATCTGTACGCCGACGTCACCGAAGGCAACCTGCGCTACAGCATCACCACCAAGGCCGATATCTCGATTATCGCCGTGGCGAAAAACGGCAACAAGCAGGTGAAAAACTACCGCTCGACCTATAACGTGCAGGGCGCCTTTAACGCGACCAACGATAAAATCACCAACGCGGTCAATACCGTGCTCGGCGACGTGATCGCCGATATGGCGCAGGACACCAGCGTCAACGACTTTATCAAGCAGAACGCGCGTTAATCTGACGCCTTGCGCCGCCCGGCGTGTCGGGCGGCGCAGACAGGGAACTCATGTCTAAACAGTACTTTGCGATTTTCACCCAGCGTAACTCGCTGATCCTGCTGCTGCTGGGGTTCGCCTCCGGCCTGCCGTTGGCGCTGACCTCCGGCACGCTGCAGGCCTGGATGACCGTCGAGAATATCGATCTGAAAACTATCGGCATCTTTTCGCTGGTCGGTCAGGCCTACGTCTTTAAATTCCTCTGGTCGCCGTTTATGGACCGCTATACGCCGCCGTTCCTCGGCCGGCGCCGCGGCTGGCTGCTGATCAGTCAGCTGCTGCTGGTGGTAGCGATCGTGGCGATGGGCTTTATGAACCCGGCGCAGCACCTGTGGTGGCTGGCCGCGCTGGCGGTGCTGGTGGCGTTCTGCTCCGCCTCGCAGGATATCGTGTTCGACGCCTACAAAACCGACCTGCTGGCGGCGGAAGAGCGCGGCGCCGGGGCGGCGATCTCCGTGCTGGGCTACCGTCTGGCGATGCTGGTGTCCGGCGGACTGGCGCTGTGGCTGGCGGACCGCTACTTCGGCTGGCAGGCCACCTACTGGCTGATGGCCGGGCTGATGCTGCTCGGCATTGCCGCCACGCTGCTGGCGCCGGAGCCTGACGACAGCATTCCCGCGCCGCGCACCATGGAACAGGCGGTCATCGCCCCGCTGCGCGACTTCTTCGCCCGCAACAACGCCTGGCTGATACTGCTGCTGATCGTGATGTACAAAATGGGCGACGCCTTTGCCGGCAGCCTGAGCACCACCTTCCTGATCCGCGGCGTCGGCTTTGACGCCGGCGAGGTCGGGCTGGTCAACAAAACGCTCGGTCTGTTCGCCACCATCGTCGGCGCGCTGTTTGGCGGCGTGCTGATGCAGCGCCTCTCCCTGTTCCGCGCGCTGATGCTGTTCGGCATGCTGCAGGCGGTGTCGAACCTCGGCTACTGGATCCTGGCGGTGACCGACAAAAACATCCTCAGCATGGGCAGCGCCATCTTCCTGGAAAACCTGTGCGGCGGCATGGGCACCGCCGCCTTTGTCGCGCTGCTGATGACGCTGTGCAACAAATCCTTCTCGGCCACCCAGTTCGCCCTGCTGTCGGCGCTGTCGGCGGTGGGCCGGGTTTACGTCGGCCCCATTGCCGGCTGGTTCGTCGAGGCGCACGGCTGGCCGCTGTTTTACCTGTTCTCTATCGCTGCGGCGATTCCCGGCCTGATCCTGCTGGCCATCTGCCGCCGGACGCTGGAGTACACGCAGAACACCGACGACTTTATGCCGCGCACCGAATTCCAGCGGGCCTACCGCTGGGCGCTGCGTCTGCTGAGCGTCGGCTGCAGCCTGCTGGCGCTGTGGCTGCTGCTGCTGATCAGCAACGCGCTGGGCTGGAGTACGCTGCCGCAGCTGGCCGACGCCGCGCTGCAGGCCGGCGCGGCCCTGAGCCTGGCGGGTATCGTCACCGGCAGCCTGCTCGACTATCTGGCGCTGCGCCGCACGCGCCTGGCGTAAAACCCCCGCAGACCGGCGCTGACGCCGGTCTGCGGAATGCATTGGTTAAATAATTTTATTTCTATGTAAAAATATAATTTCCGCCTGAATTATTTTTTTCACCCTCAGAAAAAGATTATAAATAAAATTAAATTCACCTGTATTAAACAAATATTTTACATTAAATATACTTTTATGCCCCATTCCCAAAAATCCCTTCTGAGCACTAAATCATCATACCTTTGTTTTTCCATAAGATAGCGTCCCCCCGGCACGATTCAGCATGCCAACGCATTGTTGCCATTGGGAAATTGTCACGTAGCGTTACATCTGTGACAACGTTAACAGAAAGTGTCAACGGGGCGCTGACACAAGCCTAAGCATGTTTACAGTACTGCAACCTTCCCGTAAAATGCCCGCACACATGAAACGACAATAGAGCCTTTGTAATTGAGGTCGTTAGATGAGACTTAAGAAATACAATAAAAGTATCGGGATGTTGTCATTATTCGCATCCACTGTAATGCTCAGTGGGTGCGATATGGTTTTGATGAATCCCAAAGGAGCAATAGGTGTTGAACAACGGACACTGATAATCACCGCTATCGCATTAATGCTGATCGTGGTGATTCCAGTCATCATCATGGCGTTCGGCTTTGCCTGGAAGTATCGCGCTTCCAACAAGGATGCCAAGTACAGTCCTAACTGGTCACACTCCAACAAGATTGAAGCGGTCGTCTGGACCATTCCAATCATCATCATCGCCATCCTTGGCACCATTACCTGGAAAACGACGCACGAACTGGATCCATTCAAGCCGATTGTCACCGACAAGAAGCCGATGACCATTGAAGTGGTGTCGCTGGACTGGAAATGGCTGTTTATCTACCCAGAGCAGGGTATTGCGACGGTGAATGAATTGGCCTTCCCGAAAGATGTTCCAGTCGAATTCAAGATCACCTCTAACTCGGTAATGAACTCGTTCTTTATTCCTCAGTTAGGTGGACAGATTTATGCGATGGCCGGCATGCAGACCAAACTGCATCTGATCGGCAACGAAGCGGGGCAATACGCAGGTATTTCCAGCAGCTTCAGCGGTCGCGGGTTCTCCGGAATGAAATTTAACGCCATTGTCACCCCAACCGAAGGCGACTTCGATCAGTGGGTTAACAAGGTGAAAGCGTCTTCCAAGAACCTCAATACCACCGACGACTTTAACAAACTGGCAGAGCCGAGTGAAAACAACCCGGTTGAGTACTTCTCCAGTGTCAAACCTAATTTGTTCAAAGAAACAATTGGCAAATTCATGGGCGACATGCACATGCACAAGGGCGCTGAAGCAAACGCGCACGAAGGCATGGACATGAGCCAGGGTATGAACATGGGTGAACATGCTCACGCCGGAGCCGAGGAATAATCTGATGTTGGGAAAATTAACGCTTGATGCGGTTCCGTACCACGAACCGATCATCATGGTCACCGTTGCGGCAATTATTGTTGGAGGCCTGGCTCTGCTGGCGCTGATAACATATTTGGGCAAGTGGAAATGGTTGTGGAGCGAATGGCTGACCTCCGTCGACCATAAAAAAATTGGTATTATGTACATCATCGTGGCGATGGTCATGCTGCTGCGCGGCTTTGCCGACGCCATCATGATGCGTAGCCAGCAGGCGCTTGCGTCTGCCGGCGAGGCCGGCTTCCTGCCGCCGCACCACTATGACCAAATCTTTACCGCGCACGGCGTAATCATGATCTTCTTCATGGCGATGCCTTTCGTGGTTGGTCTGATGAACGTGGTTGTACCGCTGCAAATCGGTGCGCGCGACGTTGCCTTCCCGTTCCTGAACTCCCTGAGCTTCTGGTTCTTCGTGGTGGGCGTCGTACTGATCAACATCTCTCTGGGGGTTGGTGAGTTCGCGCAGACCGGTTGGCTGGCGTATCCGCCGCTGTCCGGCAAGGAGTACAGTCCTGGCGTCGGGGTCGATTACTGGATCTGGAGTCTGCAGATTTCCGGTCTGGGCACCCTGCTGACCGGCGTTAACTTCTTCGCCACCATTCTGAAGATGCGCGCCCCTGGCATGCCTCTGATGAAGATGCCGGTATTCACCTGGGCGGCGCTGTGTACTAACGTCCTGATTATCGTTTCTTTCCCAATTCTGACCGTCACCATCGCGCTGCTGACCCTGGATCGCTATCTGGGCACCCATTTCTTCACCAATGATATGGGCGGCAACATGATGATGTACATCAACCTGATTTGGGCCTGGGGTCACCCAGAAGTGTACATCCTGGTTCTGCCGGTATTCGGTGTGTTCTCCGAAGTTACCGCAACCTTCTCGAAGAAACGCCTGTTCGGCTATACCTCTCTGGTATGGGCAACCATCGCGATTACCGTTCTGTCGTTCATCGTATGGCTGCACCACTTCTTTACCATGGGTTCCGGCGCGAACGTTAACGCCTTCTTCGGTATCGCCACCATGATTATTTCCATCCCGACCGGGGTGAAAATCTTCAACTGGCTGTTCACCATGTATCAGGGTCGTATTCAGTTCAACTCTGCCATGCTGTGGACCATCGGCTTCATCATCACCTTCTCCATCGGTGGTATGACCGGCGTTCTGCTGGCGGTGCCGGGCGCGAACTTCGTGCTGCACAACAGCCTGTTCCTGATTGCGCACTTCCACAACGTCATCATCGGCGGCGTGGTGTTCGGCTGCTTCGCCGGCCTGACCTACTGGTTCCCGAAATCCTTCGGCTTCACGCTGAACGAAACCTGGGGCAAACGCGCCTTCTGGTTCTGGATCATCGGTTTCTTCGTCGCCTTTATGCCGCTGTACGCGCTGGGCTTTATGGGCATGACCCGTCGTATCAGCCAGAACATCAACCCTGAGTTCCATCCGCTGCTGATGGTTGCTGCGGGCGGTGCTGCGCTGATTGCCTGCGGTATCCTGTGCCAGCTGATTCAGATCTTCGTCAGTATCCGTGACCGCGAGCAGAACCGCGACCTGACCGGTGACCCGTGGGGCGGCCGTACTCTGGAGTGGGCAACGTCTTCTCCACCGCCGTTCTATAACTTTGCCACCATGCCTGAAATTCACGACCGTGATGCATTCTGGGACATGAAAGAAAAAGGCGAAGCGTATAAGAAACCGGCCAAGTACGAACCGATTCATATGCCTAAGAACACCGGCGCCGGCGTTATCATCGGCTTCTTCAGCCTGATCTTCGGTTTCGCCATGATCTGGGAAATCTGGTGGATGGCTCTGGCCGGCTTCATCGGCATGATCGTAGTCTGGATCGCCAAGAGCTTCGACCAAGATGTTGACTACTATGTGCAGGTTGATGAAATCGAGCGCATTGAGAACCAACACTATGAACAAATCAGCAAAGCAGGCGTGAAACATGTCAACTGATACTCTGACTAACCACAACGCAGCCCATGCAGAGCATGGGCACCACGACGCAGGAGAGACCAAAGTCTTCGGATTTTGGATCTACCTGATGAGCGACTGTATTTTGTTTGCGAGCTTGTTCGCGACTTATGCAGTCCTGGTGAACGGGACCGCTGGCGGTCCCTCTGGCAAAGACATCTTCGATCTGAAGTTTGTTCTGGTTGAGACGTTCCTGCTGCTGTTCAGCTCCATCACCTACGGGATGGCGATGATCGGCATGAACAAAGGCAAAGTCGGCAGCGTTAACACCTGGCTGTTCCTGACCTTCCTGTTCGGTCTCGGCTTCGTGGCGATGGAAATCTATGAATTCCATCACCTGATCGCTGAAGGCTTCGGCCCGGATCACAGTGCATTCCTGTCCAGCTTCTTCGCGCTGGTCGGTACCCACGGTCTGCACGTGTCCGCCGGTCTGGTCTGGATCATCATCATGATGATTCAGGTGAGCAAGCGCGGTCTGACTTCAACCAACAAAACCCGTCTGATGTGCCTGAGCCTGTTCTGGCACTTCCTGGATGTGGTATGGATTTGCGTATTTACCGTTGTTTATCTGCTGGGGGTTATGTAATGAGCCATTCATCCCATGAAACCTCTCACGGCGGCGCAAGCCACGGCAGCGTTAAGTCATACCTGATCGGCTTTATCCTGTCGGTCATCCTGACGGTAATTCCATTTATGATGGTGATGAACGGCACTGCCTCTCACTCCACCATCCTGGCGGTTGTGGTCGGCATGGCGGTTATCCAGGTGATTGTTCACCTGGTTTACTTCCTGCACATGAACACTTCATCGGAAGAGCGCTGGAACCTGGTGGCATTACTGTTCACCGCTATGATCATCGGTATCGTTGTTGTGGGTTCACTGTGGATTATGTACAACCTCAACCTCAATATGATGGTCGATTAAGAGCCGAGCCGTAAGTAATGATGAAGCAATACCTGCAAGTAACTAAACCAGGAATTATTTTCGGTAATTTAATTTCTGTCGTTGGGGGATTCCTGTTGGCTTCCAAAGGAAGCATCGACTATCCCCTGTTTCTCGCCACCCTGGTGGGTGTCTCGTTGGTTGTCGCCTCGGGCTGTGTGTTTAACAACTACATTGACCGTGACATCGACAAGAAAATGGAGAGAACGAAGAACCGGGTGCTGGTTAAAGGCCTGATCGCGCCGAATGTCACCCTGGTTTATGCTACCGCGCTGGGTATTGCTGGCTTTGCCTTGCTGTATACCGCCGCCAACCCGCTGGCCATGTGGCTGGCGGTGATGGGCTTCGTGGTTTATGTCGGCGTTTATAGCCTGTATATGAAGCGCCATTCTGTTTATGGCACGCTGATCGGCAGCCTGTCAGGCGCCGCGCCGCCGGTTATCGGCTACTGCGCGGTGACCAACGAGTTCGATATGGGCGCGTTGATCCTGCTGGCTATCTTCAGCCTGTGGCAGATGCCGCACTCCTATGCGATTGCCATCTTCCGCTTCAAAGACTATCAGGCCGCCAATATTCCGGTGCTGCCGGTAGTCAAAGGCATCTCCGTCGCCAAGAACCACATTACGGTCTACATCCTGGCGTTTATGATCGCCACTCTGATGCTGACCCTGAGCGGCTACGCCGGGTACAAATACCTGGTGGTGGCGGCCGCAGTCAGCGTATGGTGGCTCGGCATGGCGTTACGCGGTTATAAAACCGAGAATGACAGCATCTGGGCGCGCAAACTGTTTGTGTTCTCGATTGTTGCCATCACCTCGCTCAGCGTAATGATGTCGATCGATTTTAGCGCCTCGGCGTCGCCGGAAACGTTGTTAACTTACGTCTGGTAACTCGCTATCCGTCAATGGGCCGCTGATGCGGCCCATTTTATTTTCACGCTTCTGCAGCCGGGAAATGCTGTAATATCTGCTAAATAACATTACGTTTACCCTCCCCTGCCCTTCACACTAAAATAGCCGCACCCCAAAAGTTATCCCAGCAGGCTCTGACGGCCAGAACCTGACGGGATAGTTTTTACTGAGGTTCGAAGTTTGCATGAACGATAATACGATGACCCCGCTGGAACGCCGGGCGACCTGGGGTCTGGGCACGGTATTCTCACTGCGCATGCTCGGCATGTTTATGGTGCTGCCGGTGCTGACCACCTACGGCATGGCGTTGAACGGCGCCAGCGAAACGCTGATCGGCATCGCCATCGGCATTTACGGCCTGGCGCAGGCGGTGTTCCAGATTCCGTTTGGCCTGATCTCCGACCGCATCGGCCGTAAGCCGCTGATCGTCGGCGGACTGCTGGTGTTTGCCCTCGGCAGCGCGATCGCCGCGCTCAGCGACTCCATCTGGGGCATTATCCTCGGCCGCGCGCTGCAGGGCTCCGGCGCCATCGCCGCGGCGGTGATGGCGCTGCTGTCCGATCTGACCCGCGAGCAGAACCGCACCAAGGCGATGGCGTTTATCGGCATCAGCTTTGGCATCACCTTCGCCATCGCCATGGTGCTGGGGCCGGTGATTACCCACGCGCTGGGGCTGCATGCGCTGTTCTGGATGATCGCCGCCCTGGCGCTGTGCGGCATCGTGATTACCTTACTGGTGGTGCCTTCCGCCGACCGCCACGTGCTCAACCGCGAGTCCAGCATGGTGCGCGGCAGCTTCAGCAAGGTGCTGAACAATCCGCGCCTGCTGAAGCTCAATCTCGGCATTATGTGCCTGCATATTCTGCTGATGTCGAGCTTCGTCGCCCTGCCGCTGGCGATGGAGAAAGCCGGCCTGGCGGCCAGCAGCCACTGGATCGTCTATCTGGTGACCATGCTGGTGTCGTTCGTGTCGGTAGTGCCGTTTATCATTTACGCCGAGAAGAAGCGGCGCATGAAGCAGGTGTTTATGGGCTGCGTGGCGGTGCTGTTCGCCGCCGAGCTGGTTCTGCTGATTTCCGGCCAGCATCTGTGGGGCATCATCGCCGGCGTACAGCTGTTCTTTATGGCGTTTAACGTGATGGAGGCGATTCTGCCTTCGCTGATCAGTAAAGAGTCGCCGGCCGGCTATAAAGGCACCGCGATGGGCGTGTACTCCACCAGCCAGTTTATCGGCGTCGCCATCGGCGGCAGCCTCGGCGGCTGGCTCTACGGCCTGCACGGCGCCGGCCTGGTGTTTATCGCCGGCGCGCTGATTGCCGCCGGCTGGTTTATCATCAGCAGCACCATGCAGGAGCCGCCGTACGTCAGCAGCCTGCGCATCACGCTGTCGGAGCTGGCGGCCAAAGACACCTCGCTGGCAAGCAGGCTGCAGGCCCAGCCCGGCGTGGCGGAAGCCATCGTCGTGCCGGAAGAGCGCAGCGCCTATGTGAAGGTCGATACCAAACAGACCAATCGCGGGCAGTTGGAAACGCTGGTCAATACGCTATAAACAATAACGCCGGGCAAGCCCGGCGTTATTATTCACATCACAACAATCAGTCGCGGAAGTTTTTAAACTGGAACGGCTGCCCCAGGTTACCGCCGCGCACCAGCGCCATCACGCTTTGCAGATCGTCACGGGATTTCCCGGTTACGCGCACTTCGTCACCCTGAATCTGCGCCTGCACTTTCAGCTTGCTGTCTTTAATCAGCTTGACGATCTTCTTCGCCAGTTGGGTTTCAATCCCCTGCTTCAGCTTGGCGTCAACGCTGTAGGTTTTACCGCTGTGCTCGAACTCTTCCGGGATCTCCAGCGCCGCGCCGTCAATGCCGCGCTTGGCCAGTTTTTCACGCAGGATATCAAGCAGCTGCTGAACCTGAAAATCGGATTCGCTGGCAACCTTGATGGATTCATTTTTTTCGTTCAGCTCAAAGCTGGCCGGCACGTTGCGAAAATCCCAGCGGGTGCCCAGATCGCGCGAGGCGTTCTCAACGGCGTTGCGCACTTCCTGCATATCTATTTCGGAAACAATGTCGAAAGATGGCATACTTCTTCCTCCTGAATGAGAGCCCAAACTATCAGGCGATTTCGATGGCGTGCATGATACCCGCTTTGCCGGTTAAGGCAAAATCCCGATGTCACGGCAACGCAAACGTCCACACACAGGAAAGTCTACAATTTATAGTGTCAGGTCAGCGGTTCGCCGATGGCGCTCAGCGCTCGGCGTATTGACCTGCTCCCCGGCAACACGATAACGGATAACGGCAATGCCCCGTTCCCCCCAAGGAGGATGGATGAAAATAACTGTTCTTGGTTGCGGCGCTCTCGGGCAGCTGTGGCTCTCCCGGCTGTATCAGCAGGGCCATGATGTACAAGGATGGTTACGCGTACCTCAGCCGTTTTGCGCCGTCGACGTGATTGAAACCGACGGCTCCCGCTTCAGTCAGAGCCTGCCCAGCAACGACGCCGAGCATCTGCGCAACAGCGAACTGCTGCTGGTGACGCTCAAGGCCTGGCAAGTCTCCGATGCGGTGGCGGCCCTGCTGCCAAAGCTCAACCCAGCGTGCGCCATTTTGCTGCTGCACAACGGCATGGGCACCCAGGATGAACTGCCGGCCAACGAGCGGCCGATTCTGCAGGGCACCACTACCCATGCCGCGCGCCACGACGGCCATACCATTATTCACGTCGCCGACGGCACCACCCATATCGGCCCGACCTCACCGGCGGCGGCGTCGCTCAGCCATCTGGCGGAAGTTCTGCACCAAGCATTGCCGGACGTCGCCTGGCACAACACGATTACCGCGGCGCTGTGGCGCAAGCTGGCGGTCAACTGCGTGGTCAATCCGCTGACCGCGCTGTATGACTGCCGCAACGGCGATCTGCGCCGTTATCCAGAACAGATCGCGCTGATCTGCAGCGAGGTGGCCGCCGTGATGGCCGTAGAGGGCCACCACACCACCTGCGACGGGCTGCAGCAATATGTGATGCAGGTGATAGAAACCACCGCGGACAACATCTCCTCCATGCTGCAGGATATTCACGCCCAGCGGCACACCGAGATCGACTATATTACCGGTTATCTGCTGCGGCGCGCCCGCAGCCACGGCATGACGCTGCCGGAAAACGCCCGGCTGTTTGATTTGGTAAAGCGAAAGGAAAATGAGTATGAACGTATCGGTGTTGGTCTGCCTGGCGCCTGGAAGTGAAGAGACCGAGGCGGTCACCGCCATCGATCTGCTGGTGCGCGCCGGGATTAAGGTCACGACCGCCAGCGTAGCCGGCGACGGCAGTCTGACCATCGTCTGCTCCCGCGGCGTTAAGCTGCTGGCGGACGCGGCGCTGGTTGAAATCGTCGATGAACCATTTGACGCCATCGTGCTGCCCGGCGGCCTGCAGGGTGCCGAATGCTTCCGCGACAGCCCGCTGCTGGTAGAGAAAGTGCGGCAGATGCATCTGCAGAGGAAAATCGTCGCCGCTATCTGCGCCGCGCCGGCGCTGGTGCTGCAGCACCACGATCTGTTCCCGGTCGGCAATATGACCGGCTTCCCCGGCCTGAAACAGCATATCCCGCAGGAGAAATGGATGGAGCGCCGGGTGGTGTATGACGCCCGCGTTAACCTGCTGACCAGCCAGGGGCCGGGAACCGCCATGGAGTTCAGCCTGAAGCTGATCGATCTGCTGCTCGGGAAAGCCAAGGCGGCGGAGGTTGCGGCGCAGCTGGTGCTGATTCCGGGCATGTACGATTTCAGCGACTAAGCGTTTATTTATGCGGCCACTAACTGAGACTTGGCTGTCATCAAGTCAGTGGCCGTGATGCACGCCGGCAACCAACAACGCTGAGGCGTATAAGACTCAGGGACGGTACACTTTAATATTGGTGTACCCCTGCTCCAGCAGATACAGCGCCTGCAGACGGCTCATCACGCCGCGCTCGCAGTACAGCAGGTAGGTTTTGCTCTGATCCAGATCGCCGAACTGGGTGCCCAGCTTGTAGAACGGCAGCGCTTTCACCTCTACCTGCTCCAGCTGCAGCGGCTTTTCGTCCTGCTCGTCTACGGAGCGGATATCCAGAATCACCTGGTCGGCATTAAACGCCGCCACGGTTTCTACTTCCGTGACCTGCTCCTGGGTTTCACTGGCGATGGTGCGGATATCTACGTTGCGCGCTTCGCGCACCACCCGCTCGAGGATCTCGAAATCGAAGTTGCCCTCTTCTTCCTCGATCTTCGCCTTCACCGCTTTTACCGTCGGGCTTTTAGAGATCACGCCGCAATATTCCGGCATGGTTTTGGCGAAGTCTTCGGTGCCGATCTGGCGCGCCACGTTGATGATGTGCTCTTTATCGTGAGAGATCAGCGGACGCAGGATCAGGGTGTCTGAGGCGTTGTCGATCAGGCGCAGGTTGGTCAGGGTCTGGCTGGACACCTGTCCCAGCGCTTCGCCGGTCACCAGCGCCTGTACGCCGTAGCGTTCCGCCACTTTGGAGGCGGCGCGCACCATCATGCGCTTGAGCACCACGCCCATTTGGCCGTCGTCGACTTTTTCCAAAATTTCGCCCACCACCGGCTCAAAATCGATCGCCACGAAGCGCACCTTGTGCGAGCTGCCGAAGCGGTTCCACAGGTAATGCGCCACCTGTTTAACGCCGATCTCATGCGCGGCGCCGCCCAAGTTGAAGAAGCAGTAATGCACCCGGCAGCCGCGACGCATCAGCATATAGCTGGAAACGCCGGAGTCAAAACCGCCGGAAATCAGCGACATGACGTCTTCCTGAGTGCCAATCGGGTAGCCGCCGATGCCTTCACGACGCGCTTTCACCATCATCAGCTTGTCATCTTCAATCTCAAGGTTGACCGTCACCTGCGGATGGTTCAGTTTTACCCGCGCGCTCTCGATATGCTGGTTCAGGCCGCCGCCGACGTAGCGTTCCACGTCCTGCGAACTGAATTCCTGCTTGCCGCGACGCTTCACGCGCACGCAGAAGGTCTTGCCTTCCAGCCGCTCGCGATAGGCTTCCAGCGTCTGCTCGAAGATATGGTGGATATCGGTGTAGGCGCGGTCTTCCACTTCCAGAATATGGTGGATGCCGGGAATGCGCGTCAGCGCGTCGGCAATCGCCGGCCGCTGGTTTTCGTCTTTGGCGCGGACTTCAATAAAGTCCCAGTGCCGGACCACCGCCAGGTTTTCATCATACTGCTTCAGGACATTACGAATGTTGGTGGTAAGAATCTTTATGAAGCGCAAGCGCACAGATTGACTCTTGATGGTGATTTCCGGGAACAATTTAATGATAAACTTCATGGCGGTCTTTATGGTCAGATAAAATTAACGGGGCGCAGTATATCACTTTCTGATGAAGCTCTGCGCACAAAACCACACGAGCACGCCATGATTTGCTAATCAAGATCCGCTAGGATAGGCTCTGGCCCCTCGGTTCACCTGATGACGTAACAAGAAAATTATGCCGAAAAAACCTGCACAATCAGACAGTACAGAGCAAAACGTTAGTTTTGAACACTCCCTGACCGAACTGGAAAGTATTGTGACACGCCTGGAAGCGGGCGAACTGCCGCTGGAAGAGGCGCTCAGCGAATTTGAGCGCGGCGTACAGCTGGCGCGTCAGGGTCAGCAAAAACTGCAGCAGGCGGAACAGCGCGTACAAATTCTGCTGAACGACGGCAACGACGACGATGCCGCCCTCACGCCTTTTACCCCGAACGCCGAGTAATGATTGATGTCTGACTTCAACAGCCAGCTACAGAGCTATCGTCAGCGTGCCGATCGCGCACTGCTGGACTTTATCGCCCCGCTGCCGTTTAACGACGGCCAGCTGGTGGAAGCCATGCGCTACGGCGCTCTGCTGGGCGGCAAACGCCTGCGCCCGTTCCTGGTGTACGCCACCGGCGAAATGTTCGGCGTACCGCCGGGCAACCTGGATGCGCCGGCAGCGGCGGTGGAATGCATCCACGCCTATTCCCTGATTCATGACGATCTGCCGGCGATGGACGACGACGATCTGCGTCGCGGCCAGCCGACCTGCCACATCAAATTCGGCGAAGCCAACGCCATTCTGGCCGGCGATGCGCTGCAGACGCTGGCCTTCTCTATTCTGGCCGACGCCGAGATGCCGGACGTCGCGGTGCGCGACCGCCTGGCGATGGTGTCAGAACTGGCGACCGCCAGCGGCGTGGCCGGCATGTGCGGCGGTCAGGCCTTGGATTTGGCTGCAGAGGATCGTCAGATTAATCTGGAAGAACTGGAGCAAATTCACCGCCACAAAACCGGCGCGCTGATCCGCTCAGCCGTGCGTCTGGGCGCGCTGGCGGCGGGCGAACCGGGGCGCGCGGCGCTGCGCGAGCTGGATCGCTATGCCGCGGCCATCGGTCTGGCGTTTCAGGTTCAGGATGACATTCTCGACGTCATCGGCGAAACTGCAAAAATAGGAAAACGCCAAGGTGCCGATCAGCAACACGGAAAAAGCACCTATCCCGCGCTGCTGGGCCTGGACAATGCCCAGGCCAAAGCCCGGGATCTGTATCAGGAAGCCTTGAGCGCTCTGGATACGCTGACGGCGCAATCATACAACACCGCGTCATTGCGCGCGTTGGCCAGCTTTATTATTGAACGCGACAATTAACGTGTGACGTTATCGCCATGTGACGCCGCCGCGGCCCCGACGCCGTGGCTATCGCGCAATGGCATACCTCTGATATGAGTATCGAATGAGTCTTGATATAGCCAAATACCCGACGTTGGCGCTGGCGGAAAACCCCGAGGAACTCCGCTCGCTGCCAAAAGAAAGCCTGCCGAAGCTGTGTGATGAGCTGCGGCAATATCTGCTGGACAGCGTCAGCCGTTCAAGCGGCCACTTTGCTTCCGGGCTGGGTACCGTCGAACTGACGGTGGCATTGCACTATGTATACCACACGCCGTTCGACCATCTGGTGTGGGACGTCGGCCACCAGGCCTACCCGCATAAGATTCTGACCGGACGCCGCGATCGCATTTCGACCATTCGGCAAAAAAATGGCCTGCACCCTTTCCCGTGGCGCGATGAGAGCGAATACGACGTCTTGTCCGTCGGCCACTCCTCCACCTCCATCAGCGCCGGTCTCGGCATGGCGGTGGCGGCAGAGCGCGAAGGTAAAGGACGCCGCACCGTCTGCGTGATTGGCGACGGCGCCATCACCGCCGGTATGGCGTTTGAAGCCATGAACCACGCCGGCGATATCGATCCGGACATGCTGGTGATCCTGAACGACAACGAAATGTCGATTTCCGAGAACGTCGGCGCGCTGAATAACCACCTGGCGCAGCTGCTCTCCGGCAAGCTCTACTCCACGCTGCGCGAGGGCGGCAAGAAGGTGCTGTCCGGCCTGCCGCCCATCAAAGAGCTGGTTAAACGCACCGAAGAGCATCTCAAAGGGATGGTGGTGCCGGGTACGCTGTTCGAAGAGCTGGGCTTCAACTATATCGGCCCGGTCGACGGCCACGACGTGCAGGCGCTGGCCACAACGCTGAAGAACATGCGCGACCTGAAAGGGCCGCAGCTGCTGCATATCATGACCAAAAAGGGGCGCGGCTATGCCCCGGCGGAAAAAGACCCGATCAGCTTCCACGCGGTGCCGAAATTCGACCCGGCCAGCGGCACGCTGCCGAAAAGCGCCGGCGGCCTGCCGACCTATTCCAAGATCTTCGGCGAATGGCTGTGCGAAACCGCCGCCAAAGACGACAAGCTGATGGCGATAACCCCGGCGATGCGCGAAGGCTCCGGCATGGTGCAGTTCTCGCGTGACTATCCGCAGCAATATTTTGACGTCGCCATCGCCGAACAGCACGCGGTAACCTTTGCCGCCGGCCTGGCGATCGGCGGCTACAAGCCGGTGGTGGCCATCTACTCCACCTTCCTGCAGCGCGCCTACGACCAGGTGATCCACGATGTGGCGATCCAGAAGCTGCCGGTGCTGTTCGCCATCGACCGCGGCGGCATCGTCGGCGCCGACGGCCAGACGCACCAGGGCGCGTTCGATCTCTCCTTCCTGCGCTGTATCCCCAATATGGTGATCATGACGCCAAGCGATGAGAACGAGTGCCGCCAGATGCTGTACACCGGCTACCACTATCAGGACGGCCCGAGCGCGGTGCGCTATCCGCGCGGCAGCGGTACCGGCGCCGCCCAGGAACCGCTGGCGTCGCTGCCGATCGGTAAAGGCATCGTGCGTCGTGAAGGGGAAAAGGTCGCCATTCTCAACTTCGGCACCCTGATGCCGGAAGCGCGGCAGGCCGCCGAGGCGTTAAACGCCACGCTGGTCGATATGCGCTTCGTGAAGCCGCTGGATGAAGAGCTGGTGCTGGAGATGGCCGTCAGCCATGAGCTGCTGGTCACGCTGGAAGAAAACGCCATTATGGGCGGCGCCGGCAGCGGAGTGAACGAACTGCTGATGGCGAAACGTCGTCTGGTGCCGGTATTAAACCTCGGCCTGCCGGACAGCTTTGTACCGCAGGGCAGCCAGGAGGAGATCCGCAGCGATCTCGGCCTCGACGCCGCCGGTATTCAGCGCCAGATAGAGAGCTGGCTGGCTGAATAACGAACCAGGGCGCCGCAAGGCGCCCTTTTTTTATCTCAGAACAGGCCGACCGGCCAGTGGTGGCCGAGCAGGTAGACCATCCCCGCGGCGATCACGCCGGCGACGATGTCATCAATCATGATACCCATACCGCCGTGCACATTGCGGTCAAACCAGCGGATCGGCCAGGGCTTCCACATATCCAGAATGCGGAACAGCACGAAGCCGATGGCGACCCAGCGCCAGTCATTGACCGGTAGCGCCATCAGCGTGATCCACATACCGACAAACTCATCCCAGACGATGCTGCCGTGGTCGTGTACGCGCATGTCCTTCGCCGTCTGGTGACACAGATAGACGCCGATACAGATACTGAACATCACAATCAGCGAATACAGCTGCCACGGCAGCTGTATCAGCAGCAGCCAGAACGGAATCGCCGCCAGCGATCCCATGGTGCCCGGCACCACCGGCGACAGCCCGCTGCCGAAGCCGGTCGCCAACAGGTGCCAGGGGTTGCTCATGCGCAACCGGCGTTTTGCTTCATCCACGCGGATTTCCCTATTTGCTGCTGAAATGGTCGAAGCCCCGCCAAGGCAGCTCCACCGCTTCATGGTCACGGAAGAATTTGACGCCTTCCGCTTCCGGGCCAATCTGACCGATGCAGGTGTAGTCGGCGCCCAAATGGCTCAGCGCCACGTCCAGCGCGCCGCGGTTAATCTCCGGCACCGTAAAGCACAGCTCGTAATCTTCACCGCCGGTGAGCGCCCAGCGCAGCGCCTGCTCGCCGTCGGTAGACTCGGTTAACGCCTGCGACAGCGGCAGCTCGTCCAGATCGATACGCGCGCCGCACTGGCTGGCGGTTAACAGATGCTGTAAATCGGAGATTAACCCATCGGAAATATCGATCGCCGCGCTGGCCAGATCGCGCAGCGCCTGCCCCTGCAGCACCCGCGGCTGCGGACGCAGATGACGGGCCAGCAGATAATCGCGCGCCGCCGCATCGTCCACCGTCAGGCGCTGTTGCAGCAGCGCCAGCCCGGCCGCGCTGTCGCCCAGCGTGCCGGTGACGTAAATCCAGTCGCCGATGCGCGCGCCGCCGCGGCGTAAAGCCCGCCCTGCCGGCACCAGGCCGTTGATGGTCAGGGTCATGCTGAGCGGCCCGCGCGTGGTATCGCCGCCGATCAGCTGCATGCCATAGTAATTCAGCTGCTCAAACAGCGCATCGCTGAAGGCCTTCAGCCAGGTTTCATCCACCTCCGGCAGCGTCAGGGCCAGCGACAGCCAGGCCGGATCCGCGCCCATGGCAGCCAGATCGCTCAAATTTACCGCCAGGGCTTTGTAGCCGAGATCGCCCGGATCGATATCCGGCAGGAAGTGAACCCCGGCAACCAGGGTATCGGTGCTGATGGCTAAAAGCTGTTTTTCTGCCACTGTCAGGAGTGCGCAGTCATCTCCAATGCCCAACTGTACGTCCCGGCGTAAACTCTTGAACCGGTCAAAATAGCGGGCAATAAGGTCAAATTCGCCGCATGCCATGGTAAATATTCCAATAAAGAATCGCAGTGCTGACAAGCCGGTCCGCGGCAATATGCCCAGCGGCCATGGCCTGCAGCCCGTGGTTAGCAAATGATTTTTACGGGCGTGAAGTGAGCCCTAACGTGCCACGACAGTGTTGAACAAACGCCGAAATAAAATGGGCCGCAGAGCGGCCACATCATTTATTTTTTCTTGCGGATATGAGGCGCCGCTTTATCCAGCACGCCATTCACAAATTTGTGACTATCTTCGGCGCCGAACACTTTCGCCAGTTCGATCGCTTCGTTAATCGCCACTTTGTAAGGGACATCTTCACGCATTTTCAGCTCAAACAGCGCCACGCGCAGAATGGCTTTTTCCACCTGGCCCAGATCTTCCAGCTGGCGGGACAGGTAAGGCGTCATCAGGGCGTCCAGCGTACCCGCATTCATCGCCACGCCGGACAGCAGCTCGCGAAAATAGGCGACGTCAACGTCTTTGACGTCCTGCTCCGTCAGGAACTGTAATTCAACATCGGCAACGTCATTTTTAGACAACTGCCAAGAGTAAAGCGCTTGAACAGCGCACTCACGAGCGCGGCGACGAGCAGCAGGTTTCACGGAATTCCCCTTAACTAAATTCAGGCTTTAACAGCTTTAATAACATTAATCATTTCAAGTGCGGTCAGGGCAGCTTCTGCGCCTTTGTTGCCCGCTTTGGTGCCGGCACGCTCGATCGCCTGTTCGATGCTTTCGGTGGTCAATACGCCGAAAGTCACCGGGATCTCGCTGCTCAGCGCCACGCTGCCCACGCCGGAGCTGGCTTCGCCCGCCACATATTCAAAGTGTGCGGTGCCCCCGCGGATCACTGTGCCCAGTGCGATAATGGCATCGTATTTGCCGGTGTTGGCCAGCACTTTTGCGGTCAGCGGCAGCTCGTAAGCGCCCGGCACCCAGACAACGGTGATATTGTCGTCTGCAACCTGGCCAATACGTTTCAGCGCGTCGATGGCGCCTTCCAGCAGGCTGTCGTTGATGAAATTGTTAAAACGTGCAATTGCGATCGCCACACGAGCATTAGGAGTAGCAACAACACCTTCGATAACTTTCATGGACTTTCCTTAAAAATGGGTTCAATACCCCGCAGGGGGGCGGATTCTATCATATTCTTTGACCGCCTGCGCGGCGCTTTTTGCAAAGCCGTCAGGCTATCACTGTTTCGCCGTCAGGCGCAGCCGCAAATCGGGCCCCACCTGCCGCACCTCGCTGAAGACGAACTCCGGCGCCTCCGCCAGCCGTTCCAGACCCGGCAGTTGGCACAGCCCGCGGGCGCTATCGCCGAGCAGCTTCGGCGCCACGTAGACAATCAGCTCATCCACCAGCCCGGCCTGCAGCAACGCGCCGGACAGCTGCGCGCCGGCCTCGACCCAGATTGAATTCACCTGGCGCTTGGCCAGCTGCATCATCATCACCACCAGATCGATACCGCCGCCGTGCGCCGGCAGCGCCAGCTGCTCCACGCCCGCCGGCCACGCCTGCTGGTCCGGCTGCAGCCGCGCCAGCCAGGTTTCGCCCGGCTGCTGCACCACCCGGTGCTGCGGCGTGACGCGGTTTTGACTATCGAGAATAATGCGCAGCGGCTGGCGCAGGTGTTCACGCGGGTAGAAACGCTGCGTGTCGGCGTCCAGCTCATCCCAGCGCACGGTCAGCGACGGGTCGTCCGCCAGTATGGTGGCGCTGCTGCTGAGGATCGCCGCGCTTTCCGCCCGCAGACGCTGCACGTCGCGGCGCGCCTGCGGCGAGGTAATCCACTGGCTTTCGCCCGATGCCATCGCGGTGCGTCCGTCGAGCGACGCCCCCAGCTTCAGCTGCACATAGGGAAAACCGGTGCGCATCCGCTTGAGAAAACCGCGGTTAACCGCTTCGGCCTCCGCCAGCATCAGACCATGGCTGACCTCGATGCCCGCCTGCTGCAGACGGTACAGGCCGCGCCCCGCCACCTGCGGATTCGGATCCTGCATCGCCGCAACCACGCGGCTGACGCCTGCGTTGATCAACGCATCGGCGCACGGCGGCGTACGGCCGTGGTGGCTGCAGGGCTCCAGCGTGACGTAGGCGGTCGCACCGCGCGCCAGCTCGCCCGCCATGCGCAGCGCATGCACTTCCGCATGCGGTTCACCCGCACGTAAATGGTAGCCTTCACCGACGATCTTGCCATCGCGTACGATCACACAACCGACGTTGGGGTTCGGCGCCGTGGTAAAACGGCCCAGGCGCGCCAGCTCAAACGCGCGCGCCATATACAGTTGATCGTTAGGCATCAGCAATCCTGTCAGTCTTGCAGTTTGGCGATCTCTTCGCCGAACTCGCGGATATCTTCAAAGCTGCGGTATACCGAGGCAAAGCGGATATACGCGACCTTGTCGAGCTTTTTCAGCGCGTCCATCACCAGATTGCCCACCATTTTGGTCGGCACTTCGCGTTCGCCGGTGGCGCGCAGCTGGGATTTGATATGGTTGATGGAGTTTTCGACGTCATCGGAGCTGACCGGACGTTTTTCCAACGCCTTCAGCATGCCGCGACGCAGCTTGTCTTCATTGAAGGGCTCGCGGACTTCATCGCTTTTAATCACCCGCGGCATGACCAACTCGGCCACTTCAAAGGTGGTAAAACGTTCGTTGCAAACCAGGCACTGGCGACGACGGCGCACC
Source organism: Serratia rubidaea (assembly GCF_016026735.1). Lineage (NCBI taxonomy): Bacteria > Pseudomonadati > Pseudomonadota > Gammaproteobacteria > Enterobacterales > Yersiniaceae > Serratia > Serratia rubidaea. The sequence goes on along the minus strand of NZ_CP065640.1, from coordinate 2,581,959 downwards.
TGCGATCCATCGCCGACCAGACGGGAATCTATCACTTTGGTATCAACAGCAGCGCAAAAAGGGCAATGCATAACACGTCCTGATAAGCGTTCTCATAATGGGCCACAGTTTACCCCGAACTTTCGCCATAACAAAGGGCGCCGGGCATTTGTTGCCACGTACGGGCAAAACGTGCTTCATCCGCCGTCTCTGCCCGGCGGCAAACATGACTTTCCGCCGTATTCCGACTACGCTGATAACAGGAGCCATTGAAGAGGGAATCGCCGCCATGACAATCAGTTATCCTAAAGTCTGCCTGCTTACCGCCCTGATTCTGCTCGCCGGCTGCGCGCAAAACCGCGAGGTGCCGAACCTGCGCACCCAGGTCGGTGAGCTGAGCCAAAAAGTCACCACGCTGACCGAACAGGCCACCGCGCTGGAACGCCAGAAACAGCTGAATCAGGGATCGACCAGCGGTGTCTATCTGCTGCCCGCCGCCAATACGCCGGCCCGCCTGCAGAGCACCGTCGGCGAACTCAGCGTCGCGCTGGATCGGGTAAAAAGTGAAGCCAACGGCTCGCAGGCGGTGCTGCATATCCGCGCGCTGTCCGGCGAAACGCTGCCCGCGTTCAAGGCGATGGTGGAGTGGGGACGGCTGGATGAGCACGGCCAGCTGCAAAACGCCGACGCTCTGTCCCAGCCCATTCAAAACAACGACTCGCTGCTGCCGAGAACGGCGCAAAGTTTCGAGCTGCGCTTTAGCGACGTACCCCCGGAACAGCTGGGCTATGTCCGCCTGCACAGCGTTGAGCCGCTCGCTGCCGCAAGCCGCTGACCCGAACGGCCCCGCCCACGGACACGCATAAAAAAAGAGCGCCAATCGGCGCTCTTTTATTCCGCTGAACGTACAGCAGATTACGGCAGGATAGAAGGCTGGTCGGCGCCCTCTTTCTCCACTTTCTGCTGCAGCATGTGCTCGCGTTTCATCCCCAGTTTCAACGCCAGCGCAGAGGCGACGTAGATAGAGGAAATGGTACCGATGGAGACGCCGATCAGCATCGCCAGCGAGAAGCCGTGCAGCATCGCGCCGCCGAAGATGTACAGCATCAGCACCACCACCAGCGTGGTGCCCGAGGTCATCAGCGTACGGCTCAGCGTCTGGGTCAGCGACACGTTGACGATTTCGTAAGGCGTACCGCGGCGGATCTTGCGGAAGTTCTCACGAATACGGTCGGAAACCACGATGCTGTCGTTCAGCGAGTAACCGATAACCGACATCAGGGAAGCGATGATGGTCAGGTCAATCTCGATATGGAACAACGACAGTATGCCGAGGGTGATCACCACGTCGTGCGCCAGCGCGATAACAGCGCCGGCCGCCAGGCGCCACTCAAAGCGGAAGCCGACGTAGATCAGAATCGAGATCAGCGCCACCAGCAGCGCCATGCCGCCGGTCTGCGCCAGTTCGCTGCCCACGCTCGGGCCGACGAACTCGATGCGCTTCACGGTCGCATTCTTATCCACCGATTCGTTGATCACGCCGATCACTTTGTTGCCCAGCTCCTGGCCCGCATTGCCGGTAACCGGCGGCATGCGCACCATCACATCGCGGCTGCTGCCGAAGTTCTGGATAACCGGGTCCTGGAACCCGGCTTTTTCCAGCGTATCGCGCATCAGGTCAAGGTTCGCCGGCTGCTCCAGGTTGATTTCAATCACCGTACCGCCGGTGAAATCCAGTCCCCAGTTAAAGCCGCGCACCGACATAATGGCGATCGAGGCGATCAGCACCACAATCGAGATGCCGAAAGCCAGATAGTCCCAGCGCATAAAGTCATAGACTTTACGGCCGTAGTTGAGTTGCTCAACGGTATAATCCTGTGCCACAACGCACTCCTCAGATAGACAGCTTGTTAATGCGTTTGCCGCCGTAAAGCAGGTTGACGATGGCACGGGTACCGACAATCGCGGTAAACATGGACGTCGCCACGCCGATCGCGGTGGTAATCGCAAAGCCTTTAATCGAACCGGTGCCCACTGCGTACAGAATAATCGCGGTGATCAGCGTGGTGATGTTGGCGTCGATAATACTGGAGAACGCGCCCTTATAGCCCTCATGGATCGCCTGCTGAACGGAACGTCCGTTCTTCAGCTCTTCCTTGATACGTTCGTTAATCAGTACGTTGGCGTCAACCGCCACCGCCAGCGTCAGCACGATACCGGCGATGCCCGGCATGGTCAGCGTAGCACCCGGCAGCAGCGACATCACGCCGACAATCAGCACCAGGTTGACCACCAGCGCGCTGGTGGCGATCACGCCGAATTTACGGTACCACACCACCATAAACACGATGGACGCGACCAGGCCCCACAGGCAAGCTTCCAGACCCTGTTCGATGTTCTGCATCCCCAGGGTTGGGCCGATGGTGCGCTCTTCCACGATCTGGATCGGTGCAATCAGCGCGCCGGCACGCAGCAGCAGCGACAGCTGACGCGCTTCGTTCGGGTTGCCGATACCGGTAATGCGGAAGCTGTTGCCCAGACGCGACTGAATGTTCGCCACGTTGATCACTTCTTCCTGCTTCACCAGCACCGCGCGGCCGTTGGCGTCTTTCTTGCCGCTGTCCTTATACTCCACAAACAGGGTCGCCATCGGCTTGCCGATGTTGTCCTTGGTGAAGTTGGACATCGAGTTGCCGCCGGCGCTGTCCAGCGAGATGTTAACCTGCGGCTGGTTGTACTCGTCCATGGTCGACGTGGAGTCGGTGATATGGTCGCCGGTCAGAATCACGCGCTTGTACAGCACGATCGGCTGGCCTTCACGGGTGTTCTTCACTTCCGAGTCGCCCGGCACGCGGCCGTTGGCCGCCGCGGTGGCGTCAACGTTGGTATTGACCAGACGGAATTCCAGCGTCGCGGTAGCGCCCAGAATCTCTTTGGCGCGCGCGGTATCCTGGATGCCCGGCAGCTCAACCACGATGCGGTCAGCACCCTGACGCTGCACCAACGGCTCGGCGACGCCCAGCTGGTTGACGCGGTTACGCAGGATGGTGATGTTCTGCTGCACGGCGTATTCGCGCGCTTCGCTCAGACGCGCATCGGTCAGGGTGACCTTCATGGCGTTGCTGCCGTTCGAGGAGAACACGTAGTCGCGCTGACGCGGCGTCATGTAGCTGATGGCCCGATCGCGTGCGTCCTTGTCGCGGAAGCGCACTTCAACGCCGTTGTTGTCCAGCTTGCGGATAGACGCGTAAGGAATGCCCTTCTCGCGCAGGTCGCTGCGCAGGGTGTCGATGGTCTGCTCCTGCAGCTTGCTGAGCGCGGTGTCCATGTCAACTTCCATCAGGAAGTGCACGCCGCCGCGCAAATCAAGGCCCAGTTTCATCGGCTCGGCGCCCAGCATGGACAGCCAGCGCGGCGTCGCCGGCGCGAGGTTCAGCGCCACGACGTACTTGTCGCCCAGCGCCGACATCAGCGCTTCACGCGCCCGCAGCTGAACGTCAGGATCTTTAAAGCGAGCCAGGATGGCGCCTTCTTCCAGCGCGATCGACTTGCTCTCGATATGGTCTTTTTCTAATACGGTACGGACCTGGTCCAGCGTAGTTTCACTGGCGGCGACACCGCGCGCGCCAGTGATTTGTACGGCCGGATCCTCACCATAGATGTTGGGAAGCGCATAAAGCAGACCGACGGCGATCACCACGATCAGCATCAGATACTTCCACAAAGGATAACGGTTTAGCACGGCAATTCCCTTCGGGAAAAAAAATTACAGGGCCTTCATGGTACCTTTCGGCAGAACGGCCGCCACGAAGTCACGCTTGATCATCACTTCCGTGGTGTCGTTCAGCGCAATAGCGATAATGCCGGTATCGGCCACTTTGGTAACGCGACCGATCAGGCCGCCGGTGGTCAGAACTTCATCACCCTTGCTGATGGAATCCATCAGTTTCTTATGCTCTTTGGCGCGCTTCTGCTGCGGGCGCAGGATCATGAAGTAGAAGATCAGGCCGAATACCACCAGCATAATGATCAGAGAGTACGGGCTTCCCTGAGCCGGAGCTCCTGCGGATGCGACGGCGTCAGAAATGAAAAAGCTCATTGAAATTCCCTCATTAAGTTATCAATTATTAAACATTTAAAGGCGGAACCGGTTTACCGATCCGACCGTAGAAGTCCGCAACAAACGCCTCTAATTTACCCTCTTCGATGGCCTGGCGTAAACCCGCCATCAGACGCTGGTAAAAGCGAAGGTTATGAATGGTATTCAAACGGGCACCGAGTATTTCGTTGCAACGGTCGAGATGATGCAAGTATGCGCGGCTGTAATTGCGACAGGTGTAACAATCACACTCGCTGTCCAGCGGAGAAGTATCATCCTTGTGCTTGGCATTACGGATTTTTACCACACCGTCAGTCACGAACAGATGCCCGTTACGCGCATTACGCGTCGGCATCACGCAGTCAAACATATCGATACCGCGACGCACGCCTTCCACCAGGTCTTCCGGCTTGCCGACGCCCATCAGGTAACGCGGCTTATCCGCCGGAATTTGCGGGCAAACGTGTTCGAGAATACGGTGCATGTCCTCTTTTGGCTCACCTACCGCCAAACCGCCCACAGCGTAACCATCAAAGCCGATCTCCACCAGCCCTTTTACTGAAACATCACGTAAATCTTCGTAAACACCGCCCTGAATGATGCCGAACAGCGCATTTTTATTGTTCAGTTCGTCGAAGCGCTGGCGGCTGCGCTGCGCCCAGCGCAGCGACATTTCCATCGAGCGCTTGGCATAGTCCCAGTCGGCCGGGTACGGCGTGCACTCGTCAAAAATCATCACGATGTCGGAACCCAGGTCATACTGGATTTCCATCGATTTTTCCGGGCTGAGGAACACTTTGTCGCCGTTGATCGGGTTACGGAAGTAAACGCCCTCTTCCTTGATTTTGCGCATCGCCCCCAGGCTGAACACCTGGAAACCGCCGGAGTCGGTGAGGATCGGGCCCGGCCACTGCATAAAGTCATGCAGGTCGCCGTGCAGCTTCATGATCTCCTGCCCCGGGCGCAGCCACAGGTGGAAGGTGTTGCCCAGCAAAATCTGCGCGCCGGTCTCTTTCACTTCTTCCGGCGTCATGCCCTTCACGGTGCCGTAGGTGCCGACCGGCATAAAGGCCGGCGTTTCCACCACGCCGCGCTCAAAAATCAGCCGGCCGCGACGCGCGCGGCCGTCCGTCGTATCTAATTCGTACTTCACTTATCCTCCAGCATCAGAGAAACAGTCTGATGAGCTATAAAGGGGGCATATTCTAAACTAACAGCCAAAGCCGCACCACCAACCCGTCAATCAAATTGACCGCGGTCAGTTTTTGCAGCTGATTGTCAGCCCTTGGGCACGGCTTCATCACGGCGAAGGTGTTCAAATATTGCCCCATTACTGATGATGGGATAGGGTACATCCCACGCCAATCAACAAGGAAAAGTGATGGATACGGCTGAAGAGTTACATGGGAGATATTTCTATGGCGGCTTGCATAATCTTTCCGCCAGCGAGCTTTATTTTTGGATCTTCATTGATGTGACTGCAGAGCATTTTAGCGGCTCCAGCGCCGCTGCCCATGACCAGCTTGCCGCCTTTGCCATTTATTCAGGCAGAAACACCATACCGGTATCGGGCAAATTAGCAGACGCCAGGCCTGGCACGTCTAGAGCTTCGGTCTATTTTCGAAAGTTATTGCGGGGGAAGAAACTCCCGGTGCCGCTTCCGACGCTCGTTGCCCCTCCAGGGCTGGAAGTGATCATGACCAAAAAGCTGGGAACCTTTGTCGGGCGCAGCGTCCCGGTTGTCGGATGGACAGTGGTTGCCGCCGACATCACCTATATCACATTGAAAACAACCGCCAGATACAACACGATAGCCCGCGGGAGCGATAGATTATGGTAACTGACGTTGAAAAAGCCGTGTTTGCTCTGGTTGAAGAATATAACGGCTTCTGGTTCTGGTTGCTCAAACGGTATCCGCTCACGAAAAGCACCGATCTCCGCAAAGATTTTCGCATGGCGCCCGAAGATGCCTATGAATTATTGGAGCGCTACGCTGAACAATTCAATATCGATCCAAAAGAGATTGCCTTTTCCAAATATTATCCGCAGAGCAGCCAGTCACAGCGGGAAGCGCTTACCATCGAGATGCTTATTGAATCCGCCAAGGCCGGACGCTGGTTGTACTAACGCCCATCCGTGCCACAGCAGCCCAAAAAAGCCGTCTGGTGTCATCAATAATTGCAGTAGCGGGCCACGCACCCGCGCGGCCCGAACGCCTATTCGCCGACGGATTCTTGTTCCGCCTGCGGATTACGGCTGATAAACATCGCATCGCCGTAGCTGAAGAAACGGTACTGCTCGGCCACCGCCTGCTGATAGGCGTGCATGGTGTGCTGATAGCCGGCAAACGCGGAAACCAGCATGATCAGCGTCGATTCCGGCAGGTGGAAATTGGTCACCAGCGCATCGATAACCTGATAGTGATAGCCCGGATAGATAAAGATGCTGGTGTCGTCGAAGAACGGCGCAATCAGCGCGTCCTTGCTGGCGGCGGCGGCGCTCTCCAGCGAGCGCACCGAGGTGGTGCCCACGGCGACCACCCGCTTGCCGCGCGCCTTACAGGCCAGCACCGCATCCACCACCTCCTGCGGCACTTCGGCGTATTCGGCATGCATGATGTGGTCTTCAATGCTGTCCACCCGCACCGGCTGGAAGGTGCCGGCGCCGACGTGCAGAGTGACGAACGCCATCTCCACGCCCTTGTCGCGCAGCGCCGCCAGCAGCGGCTCATCGAAGTGCAGACCGGCGGTCGGCGCCGCTACCGCGCCCGGTTTCTCGCTATAGACGGTCTGGTACAGTTCGCGGTCGGCGTCTTCGTCCGGCCGGTCGATATACGGCGGCAGCGGCATATGGCCGACATCATTCAAAATGGCGAACACGTCGCGCTCATCGTTGAAGCGCAGTTCGAACAGGGCGTCATGACGCGCCACCATGGTCGCGGCGATGCTTTCGTCATCACCCAGCAGCAGTTCGGCGCCCGGCTTCGGCGCTTTCGAGGCGCGCACGTGCGCCAGCACCCGGCTGTCGTCCAGTACGCGCTCCACCAACACCTCAATCTTGCCGCCGCTGGCCTTGCGGCCGAAGATGCGCGCCGGAATCACCCGGGTGTTGTTAAACACCAGCAGGTCGCCGGCTTCCAATTTATCCAGCAGATCGGTGAATACGCCGTGCGTCAGTTCGCCGCTCGGCCCGTCCAACTGCAGCAGGCGGCAGCCGCTGCGCTGTGCTTGCGGGTAACGGGCAATCAAAGACTCGGGAAGTTCAAAGGAAAAATCGGCGACGCGCATGGTATTCACTTCAGCTAAAAAAATAGGCGCTATAGTCTAAAGCCATGGGGGAAAGGCGGCAAGGAATAAGGCGAATTTCCCGCGTCCCGCCGCCGTCAGGGCACAGAACGGCGGATAACGATGACGATTTTAAGGTATAGTGACCGGATGAATTTTCTTGCTCATCTCCATTTGGCCCAGCTGGCTGACAGCTCGCTGCTGGGCAACCTGCTGGCCGACTTTGTGCGCGGCAACCCGGCGGCGGACTATGCGCCCGAGGTGGCGGCAGGCATTATGCTGCACCGCCGCATCGACGCGCTGACGGACTCGCTGGCGCAGGTCAAGCAGTGTCGCGACTACTTTGGCGCCGACTATCGCCGCGTGGCGCCCATCACGCTCGACGTGGTGTGGGACCACTTTCTGGCGCGCCACTGGCAGCAGATTGAACCGACGCGTTCGCTCAGCGATTTCACCCGCCAGGCGCGCGATCGGATTGTCCCCCATCTGGCGCAGACCCCCGAGCGCTTCCAGACCCTGAACCACTATCTCTGGTCGGAACGCTGGCTGGAGCGCTACGCCGAACTGCCGTTTATCGCCCAGGTGCTGCGCGGCATGGCCAACCGGCGGCCGCGACTGGCGGCGCTGAGCGGCTCCTTTGCCGACGTGGAGCGCCATTATCATCAGCTTGAAACACAGTTCTGGCAGTTTTATCCGCAGCTGATGGCGCAGGCGCGGGCCAAAAGCCTGTAGCCGGGCCGGCAAGCGCACGTGACAGCGCCGCCTGAGCATAATTTTATCGTTAACGCTTGCCCTTTTACGGGAAAAGGTTATTTTTAAGGTCTGCTGGATTAATTACTGATATCGATAGATAAAAACTATCTCATCGATTGGCGCTTTTAGCCTTTATTCGCCAACGCAAGACCCCTATACTGACCCAAGTTTTTGCCCGCGGTTTACCACCACGGGCAGACATTAACCCTTAACTACTATTACAGGAGTAATCATGGTCCTGGTAACTCGTCAAGCCCCTGACTTCACCGCAGCTGCCGTACTTGGTAACGGCGAAATCGTTGAAAACTTCAACCTGAAAAAACACCTGAACGGCAAACCAGCCGTACTGTTCTTCTGGCCAATGGACTTCACCTTCGTGTGCCCTTCCGAGCTGATCGCATTCGATCACCGTTATGAAGAGTTCCAGAAGCGTGGCGTAGAAGTGGTTGGCGTTTCCTTCGACTCCGAGTTCGTTCACAACGCATGGCGTAAAACCCCTGTTGAAAACGGCGGCATCGGCGAAGTGAAATACGCAATGGTTGCTGACGTTAAGCGTGAAATCCAGAAAGCTTACGGCATCGAGCACCCGGAAGCGGGCGTTGCGCTGCGTGGTTCTTTCCTGATCGACAAAGACGGCATCGTGCGTTCCCAGATCGTTAACGATCTGCCAATCGGCCGTAACATCGACGAAATGATCCGTACCGTTGATGCGCTGCAGTTCCATGAAGAGCACGGCGAAGTGTGCCCGGCTCAGTGGGAAAAAGGTAAAGAAGGTATGGGCGCGTCTCCAGACGGCGTAGCTAAATACCTGTCTGAAAACGCTGCCAAGCTGTAATTTCAGCCCCGGCGTTACTCACCGGCCAGCCTTGCTGGCCGGTTTTTTTATGCCCTTTTGTTGTGCAAGCCCGCCGCGTTTTCCTTGTTTTGGTTCACATTCTCCCGTCAATATTCAGCGCGCACCGCGCCATGGCGCTACGCTGTAACCGCTGGCCTGTTCTTTGCAGAGCCTGATAATAAAAAAACTGACAGGGTAGGAATAACAATGCTTTTGAATAAATGGAGTAAACCCCTGACCATGGCGGCGCTGTTGGTCAGCGGCAGCCTGCACGCCGCCTCCAGTCCGGCGGTGGAAGCGCAACAGGGCATGGTGGTCACCTCGCAGCGCCTGGCCTCGCAGGTGGGCGTCGACATCCTGAAAATGGGCGGCAATGCGGTGGATGCCGCGGTGGCCGTGGGCTACGCGCAGGCGGTGGTCAACCCCTGCTGCGGCAATATCGGCGGCGGCGGCTTTATGACCGTCCACCTGGCCGACGGCACCGATACCTTTATCAACTTCCGTGAAACCGCGCCGGCGGCGGCCAGCGCCAATATGTATCTGGAGGCCGACGGCAAGGTGAAGAAAGACGCCAGCCTGTACGGCTATCTGGCCGCCGGCGTGCCGGGCACCGTGCTGGGGATGGAAACCGCACGCAAAAAATATGGCAAGCTGAGCCGTGAGCAGGTGATGGCGCCGGCCATCAAGCTGGCGCGGGAAGGCTTTGTGCTGACGCGCGCCGATACCGATATCCTCGACACCACCGTGGCGCGTTTTAAACAGGATCCGGAAGCGGCCAGAATCTTCCTGCGCAAAGACGGCAGCGCGCTGCAGCCGGGCGACCGGCTGGTTCAGAGCGACCTGGCCAATACGCTGGAAGCTATCGCCAAGCAGGGGCCGGACGCCTTCTACCACGGCAAAATTCCGCAGGCGGTGGAAGCGGCGGCCCGCAAGGGCGGCGGCATTCTGACCGCCGATGACTTCGCCAACTATAAAGTCACCGAAACGGCGCCGATTACCTGCAGCTACCGCGGCTATAAGTTCGTCTCATCGCCGCCGCCCAGCTCCGGCGGCGTCACGCTGTGTGAAACGCTGAATATCCTGGAAGGTTACGATCTGAAGAGCATGGGCTTTAACTCGGCGGCGGCCATCCACACCATGACCGAAGCCATGCGCCACGCCTATATGGATCGCAACACCTACCTCGGCGACCCGGCCTTTATCAGCAACCCGATCGACCGGCTGGTCAGCAAAAGCTACGCCGAGCAGATCCGCAAGCAGATTGTCCCCGGCAAGGCGACGCCGTCGACCAACGTGCAGCCGGGCATGGAGCCGCATGAAAAACCGGAAACCACCCACTACTCCATCGTCGATCATGACGGCAATGCGGTCTCCACCACCTACACCGTCAACGGCCGCTTCGGCGCGGTGGTGATCGCCCCCGGCACCGGCTTCTTCCTCAATGACGAAATGGATGACTTCACCGTGAAGGTCGGCGAGAAAAACCTCTACGGCCTGGTGCAGGGCACCGCCAACGCCATCGCCCCCGGTAAGCGCCCACTATCGTCGATGAGCCCGACGCTGGTGACCAAAGACAATAAAATCTTTATGGTGCTCGGCTCGCCGGGCGGCTCACGCATTATCACCATCACGCTGCAGACCGCGCTTAACGTCATCGACCACGGCATGGCGCCGCAGGAGGCGGTGGATGCGCCGCGTATTCACCACCAGTGGCTGCCTGACGAGGTTTATTACGAACAGCGCGGCGTCTCTGCCGATACGCTGAGCCTGCTGCAGAAGATGGGCTACAAGATGGTGGAGCAGACGCCGTGGGGCGCGGCCGAGCTGATTCTGGTCGGTCTTCCGGGCGCGGCGGGCGTTGCGCCGGCCAACTCCGGCAATGATTCGGCGGTCTCCGGCAAGGTGCGCGAAGGTTATCTGTACGGCGCCAACGACGTACGCCGTCCTGCCGGCGCGGCAATCGGCTACTGATCCTGTTCCGGGGGCCGTTCGGCCCCCGTTTTACGCCGTCACAGCCGCCAGACGCTCGCCGACTCCGCCATCAGACGCAGCGTCACCCCCTCGCCCTGCGCCAACAGTTCGCCCTCGCCTTCCAGCTTCTGCCAGTCGCCCGACGTTAACAGCGGGCTGTACGCCAACCGCAGCGTCGGATTAGCGCCGCCGCGCTGCAGCGCCACCAGCACGCGCTCCTGCTGGTAAGTACGTACAAACACCAGCGTCTCCCCCTGCGCGAACAGTACCTGACAGCCGCCGCGCCGCAGCGCCAGGCTCTGTCGGCGCAGCGCCGCCATACGCTGGAACAGCGTCAACAACGGCCGATCCCAGCGCGCCTCATCCCAGGGGAACGGCTTACGACACAGCGGATCGTTATCGCCGTCCAGTCCCACTTCATCGCCGTAATACAGGCAGGGCACGCCAATCCAGCTCATCAGCCACACCGCCGCCATGCGCATCCGCGCCATATTGCCGCCCAGCAGGGTCAGAAAACGCGGCGTATCATGGCTGTCGAGCTGATTAAACATCATCAGCTGGCGGTTATGCGGCAAACCGGCGCGGTAATCATCCATCCATGCCGCAACGGCGGCGGCGTCCAGCTCAATCGGGTGACGCGCCACATCAACGCCCGCCAAAAACGCCCGCAGCGGCAGGGCAAAGCCCATATAGTTCATCGCCGCGTCTTCCACGCCGGCATGCAGCCAGCGGCGCGCATCGCCAAAATGTTCGCCCACCAGATAGGCGGCGGGATTTTCCTCTCTGGCCGCCTGATAGATGCCCGCCAGATGGCGCAGGTTGCCGCCGGCGCCGCCGTTCTCCCCGAGCATATGCACCACGTCCAGCCGCCAGCCGTCGATGCTGTACGGCGGCTTCAGCCAGTAACGCACCACGCTGTCGGCATCGCCATAGATCGCCGCCGCCACCTGCGGCTCGGCGTAGTTCAGCTTCGGCAGGCTGGCGTTGCCTTTCCAGGTTAATGCGGTGCCGTCAGGGTAAAAGTTAAACCAGTGGCGGTAGCGGGAATCCGCATGATGACAGGCGCCCCCTTCGCCCTGCCGGTGGCGGTCAAACCACGGGTGCGAGTCGCCGGTATGGTTAAATACGCCGTCCAGCAGCAGTTTCATGCCAATCTTGTGAGTGCTTACTCGCAAACGCAGCAGCGCCGCGTCGCCGCCCAGGTACGGATCCACCTGATAGTAATCCTCGGTATCGTATTTATGCACGCTGGGCGCGGTGAAAATCGGGTTAAGGTATAACGCGGTGACCCCCAGCTGCTGCAGGTAGGGCAGCCGCTGGACGATGCCGTCCAGATCGCCGCCGTAAAAGGTCGAGGCCGCCAGCCGTTCGTCCAACGGCTGTTGCCAGCTGCGCCGCTCCACCTGCGTGCCGGCCGCGTGATGCACATAACTGCCGCTCTGGATCCCATGCTCGCCGCCGCTGCTGGCGAAGCGATCGGGAAATATCTGGTAAAACAGCTGGTCCGCCACCCAGCCCGGGCCGTCGTCCGGCTCATCGAGCGCAAACTGCGCCAGCTGCGGCAGCGGCGTCAGCGACCAGCCCCGCGGGCCAAACCAGCGCTGGCGGTCGGCCCACAGCAGCTTAAAGCAGTAGCGCCGCGTCGCCTCCCCCTCATTCAGCGTCAGGCTGGCGCGATAGCACAGCCGGCCGTCAACCGCCTGCGCCGCCATCGGCAGCAGCCACTCTTCGTTATCCGGTTCCGCGCGCAGCAATACCTGCAGAGGCGGCGCTTCCGCCTGCACCCACAGCGTAATCTCCAACTGCTGCCCATTCTTAACCACAAACGGCGGTACCGGCAGATGCCAGGCTTCAAGCATAACTCTCCTCCTGCTGTTGTCAGCGCCAATAACACGATAGCTGGCGCCACCATGCCACGTCGCTCAGCGGCGTCCCTCATCTGCTGACGCTAAAAACGGGGGAGGAGCCGGGAGGCTGAGAGGAGGAAATCGTGCTAACTTAATGTAAAAATTGGTAAACCGGTACACATTGTGCGGCGCGGGCTTTAGGCTTACGCCCCTGCCCGTTTCGTGGCTATCGTTAACGCATTTTATGGAGGTGCTATGCAACAACGGATTGCTCAATGGTTAGATCAGTTTGGTATCGAATTTACCGACATCATGTCGCTGGTGCTGGTACTGGTGCTGATCGCCCTGATCTCGGTGGTTATTCACTTTATCCTGCACCGCGTGGTACTGGCGGCGATTCAGCGCCGCGGCCAGCAGTCGCAGCGCGTCTGGCAGCAGGCGCTGACCCAGTACAAGCTGTTCCAACGCGCGGCGCTGCTGCTGCAGGGCGTGATCATCAACCTGCAGGCGCTGCTGTGGCTGCACAGCGGCAGCCAGACCCAGGCGGTGATCGTTACCGCCGCGCAGGTGTGGATCATGGCCTACGCCCTGCTGACGCTGTTCTCGCTGCTGGATACCCTGCTGGCGGTGCTGCGCGAAAGCCCGGCCGCCAATCAGCTGCCGCTGCGCGGCATCTTCCAGAGCGTGAAGCTGATCGCCGCCATTTTAATCGGCATCATGATCGTCTCGCTGCTGATGGGGAAATCACCGCTGCTGCTGCTCAGCGGCTTGGGCGCCATGACCGCGGTGCTGATGTTGGTATTTAAGGATCCGATTCTGGGCCTGGTGGCCGGTATCCAGCTGTCCGCCAACGATATGCTGAAAATCGGCGACTGGCTGGAGATGCCGAAATACGGCGCCGACGGCGCGGTGACCGATATCGGCCTGACCACGGTCAAAGTGCGCAACTGGGACAACACCGTCACCACCATCCCGACCTATGCGCTGATCTCCGATTCATTTAAAAACTGGCGCTCGATGTCGGAGTCCGGCGGCCGTCGCATCAAACGCAGCATCAATATCGACACCACCAGCGTGCACTTCCTCTCCGAGCAGGAAGAGCAGCGTCTGAACCGCAACCCGCTGCTGCAGCACTACCTGAATCACAAAACGGAAGAGCTGGATCAGTACAACCAGCAGGCGCAGGTGGATCTCAGTTCGCCGCTTAACGGCCGCCGCCTGACCAACCTCGGCACGCTGCGCGCCTACCTGGAAGCCTACCTGCGCGCCCATCCGCATATCCACCAGCATATGACACTGATGGTGCGCCAGCTGGCGCCGACGCCGGAAGGGGTGCCGCTGGAGATCTACGCCTTTACCAACACCACGGTCTGGGCGCAGTACGAAAGTATTCAGTCGGATATTTTCGACCATCTTTTTGCGGTGATTGGCGAGTTCGACCTGCGTATTTGCCAGACGCCGACCGGCCATGACATGCGCAGCATGCTGACAGAAGTCCGTCCGGCGGCCGACGTTTCCTGAACCAACCTGACGTAATTATTTCTGCTGGTAATTATTCGGCTCTGATTGCCAGCAGATATCTCCCAGCTCTGTTCTTTTCACGGCAAAACGGCGTTAATGCGGCAAGACTCAACCATTGGGGAACACGCATGCGCCTGACACGGCTCAAACACCGCTTTTTCACCCTGCTCAGCACGCTGCTGTTTATCGGCTGCCTGCACAGCGCCGCGCGCGCCGAAGGGCATCTGCAAACCACGCTGCAGCCGGTGCTGAGTATCGTAAGCAGCGATATGCAGGATATCCGTGAAGCGCTGACGCGCTATGCAGGTGAAGACGATGACGCCCCCACTCCCCTCTCCCGCGCCGAAACCCGCACCGCCGAACACAGAGGCTCGGAGGAAGAGTTATAAAGCCGATGCCGGGCCTTACCCTGTCAGGATATCTCTTAACATCAACATGATGGGTTAGTTTTCCCGGTAGCCACAGATTCGGGTGTTGACCTTTAGCGCGCATCACGGGCTGCCGAACAAGGAACCCGAGCCAGGGGCAACCGGACAGGGATGTCCGGTTGAGGCGACACAGGCAAGGATGCCTGTAGAGCCGACCCGCCCGGCGACGGTGACGCAGAGAGGGTACCCGCGTAGCGGGCAGAACGTGCCTAAGCGCGGGCGCGGGTGCAGGGGCCGCGCCTACGGCCCCTGTAATTGCCGTCCACAGTCGTTACAGAGAAATACCGCTCGTTTACGGCAATTCTTCCCGCTCAATAACTTACAGAAAACGAAAAAATGCCGGTCAGTAAAAACTGACCGGCATACGGATATCACATCATATTAAATCGTACTAAAGCGCTAGAAAACCTTACGCCGTCTGCGCCCGCTTCTTCTGACGATTCACCTTCACCCAGTACCCCGCCAGCAGCAGCACCACCCACACCAGCCCGGCATACAGCGACACGCGGGTCGTCGGGAAGTAGCCAATCAGACCGATAATAAAGGCCAGGAAAATAATCGCGATAACCGAGGTAAACACCCCGCCGCGCAGCGGGAACGCCAGTTCTTTCACCTGCTGTTTGTTCAGCGTGCGGCGGAACGCAATCTGTGAGAACAGGATCATAATCCACACCCACACGGTGGCGAAGGTTGCCAGCGAAGCAATCACCAGGAACACGCTTTCCGGCATGATGTAGTTGAGGTACACCGCAATCAGCAGCGCCGCCATCATCACCACCACCGTCACCCACGGAATGCCGCGTTTGGAAACCTTACTGAAGATTTTCGGCGCGTGGCCCTGCTCCGCCATGCCGTGCAGCATCCGGCCGACGCCGAACACATCGCTGTTAATCGCCGACAGAGAGGCGGTAATCACCACAAAGTTGAGGATGCCGGCCGCAACGGTGATGCCCATATGCTGGAAGGTGAGAACAAACGGGCTGCCGTTGGTGCCGACCTGGTTCCACGGATAGATCGACATAATCACGAACAGCGTACCGACGTAGAACACCAGAATTCGCCACGGCACCGAGTTGATGGCCTTCGGAATCGATTTTTTCGGGTCGTTGGCCTCGCCGGCGGTGATGCCGATGATCTCAATACCGCCGTAGGCGAACATCACCAGCTGCAGCGACAGAATCATGCCCATCACGCCGTGACTGAAGAAGCCGCCGTTGCTCCACAGATTGTGAATGCCGGTCGGCTGCCCGCCGTTGCCGATGCCCCAGATGATAATGCCGATACCGGCGGCAATCATGATAATGATGGTGGCGACTTTAAAGAACGAGAACCAGAACTCCAGCTCGCCGAACACCTTCACGCTCATCAGGTTGATGGCGCCGATAATCAGCACCACGCTCAGCACCCAGATCCAGTGCGGCACCTCGGGGAACCAGACGCCCATATAGATGCCGAACGCGGTCACGTCGGCGATGGCGACGATCAATATCTCAAAGCAGTAGGTCCAACCGGTGATATAGCCGGCCATCGGGCCAAGATAATCCTGGGCATAGCGCGAGAAAGAGCTGGCCTGCGGGTTATTGACCGACATCTCCCCCAACGCGCGCATAATGATAAAGGCGATCACGCCGCCAATCAGATACGCCAGCAGAACGCTGGGCCCCGCCATTTTGATAGCGTCGGCGGAGCCGTAGAACAGCCCGGTGCCGATCGCCGACCCGAGCGCCATAAAGCGGATGTGGCGCGTGCTGAGGCCACGTTTCAACTTATTGGCGGCGGGTGTTACTGATTCCTGTTGCATTTAAAGACCTGTCTTCTTATACACAAAAAAGCCACGGACAAGTCCGTGGCCTCAAAATCAGACCGGGAAAAATTAATGCGCGGTCGCTTCAGAGCGCGAGCATACCCGATCGTAGATGGCGGCCAGTACCAGCATCAGTACGGAAGGCGGCAGCCATGCCAATCCCTGACCTGCCAGAGGCAGGTGCGTGCTCCATGCCGGCAGCAGATTTTCGAAGCCGGCGGCCTTCACCGCGTCAAGGATACCAAACAACAGGCTGACGAGCATCACCGGCGCAATCACCTTTGGCGCACTATTCCACATCCGCATGGTAAAGCTCAACACTACCAGCACGATGCACGGCGGATAAATGGCGGTCAGCACCGGGATCGACAGGTGAATCAGATGGCTCAGGCCCAGGTTGGAGACGAACATCGAGAACAGGCCCAGAATAAACACCAGCGTTTTATACGAGAACGGCAGGTATTGGGCAAAGAACTCGGCGCAGGCGCAGGTCAGGCCGACCGCGGTCACCATGCAGGCGATAAAGATCAGCGCCGCCAGGAAGAAGCTGCCCAGGCCGCCGAAGGTGTTCTGTACGTAAGCATGCAGGATCACCGCGCCGTTGGTCGCCTCCGGCACCAGCACGCCGCTGCCGGAACCCAGCTTGAACAGGCTCAGGTAGACCAGCGTCAGGCCGACGCCGGCGATCAAACCCGCAAAAATGGTGTAACGGGTCAGCAGGCCGTTGTCTTTCACCCCGCGCGAGCGCGCGGCGTTAACGATAACGATACCGAATACCATCGCCCCCAGCGTATCCATGGTCAGATAACCATTTACAAAACCGGAAGAGAAAGGCACATGCTGGTAGCTATCCACCGCCGGGATCGGCGAGCCGGCCGGCCAGATCAGCGCGGCGATGCCCAGCACGCCCAGCGCGACAATTTTCAGCGGCGCCAGAATATGGCCGACGGTATCGAGCAGGCGGCCCGGATAAAGGGAAATACCGATCACCAGCGCAAAGTAGACCAGGCTGTAGACCAGCAGCGGCATTGCGCCATCGCCGGTCAGCGGAGCAATCCCCACCTCAAACGACACGGTCGCGGTGCGCGGCGTTGCAAACAGCGGCCCGACGGCCAGGTAGCAGACGGTCGCCAGCAGCAGACCGGCGGTGCGGCCGATCGGCGTACTCAGGGCATCCACGCCGCCGCCGACGCGCGCCAGCGCAATCACCGTCATCACCGGCAGGCCGACAGCGGTAATCAGAAAGCCCAGCGCCGCGATCCAGACGTGCTCGCCGGACTGCAACCCCACCATCGGCGGGAAAATAATATTCCCGGCGCCGACAAACAAGGCAAAGGTCATAAAACCTAATGCCAGAATATCTTTTGACGTTAAACGATGACTCATAGGATGTCGTGTTGCCTGTTCAAATGAAAAAAAGTGTTCTTTTAACGGCGGTTCGCCATTCGCTGTCGGCCTGCCATTTCATCACAAGAGCAATAAGAGCAAGAAAACGCAGACCGCTCGGGCGTTTTGTCCTTATGCAAAATTGACCACTCTTGAAGATGGGCAGAATGTTAGAAGTTATAAAATGGAGGATTAGTCCAACAACGGAGGGTAAGTAAAACGTTTATAGCGCCAAAAGGCAAGGCTCACGGGGAAATGCAGAGCGATCGACCAGATAAATATTCATCACCAGTCGATCGCACCAGTCTTCAGGAAATATGCCCTACA
Organism: Serratia rubidaea; assembly: GCF_016026735.1. Classification (NCBI taxonomy): domain Bacteria; kingdom Pseudomonadati; phylum Pseudomonadota; class Gammaproteobacteria; order Enterobacterales; family Yersiniaceae; genus Serratia; species Serratia rubidaea. The sequence continues at coordinate 2,563,725 of NZ_CP065640.1, read as the reverse complement.
TGATTTGTATCATTTTTAACCAACACGCTCACAAAACGTGAAGCATTGCGGGTTAAACCGCGCGAAAACGCCAATATCAGCGGCATTTCCGCGCAGAACAAACGGGCGGCCGGCGGTTACCAGACCTGGCCGGCAATGCTGACCACGCTGCTCAGTTTATCCCACTGCTGCTGCTCGCTCAGGCTGTTGCCCTCTTCAGTCGAGGCGAAGCCGCACTGGGTGCTCAGGCACAGCTGCTCAGGGGCGACGTACTGCGCCGCTTCCTGCAGACGCTGCTTAACCTGCTCCGGGTTTTCCAGCTCGCCGTCTTTGGTGGTGATCAGCCCCAACACCACTTTTTGCTGGCCGGGCTTGATAAAGCGCAGCGGTTCGAAGCCGCCGGAACGCTCGTTATCGTACTCCAGGAAGAAGGCGTCGATATTCACCTGGCCAAACAGGATCTCCGCCACCGGCTCATAGCCCCCCTCCGAGATCCAGGTGGAGCGGAAGTTGCCGCGGCAGACGTGCAGCCCGATGGTCAGATCGTCCGGCTTACCGGCGATCGCCGTATTCAGCACGTCGGCATAGATGCGCGCCAACTGGTCGGGATCTTCGCCGCGCTCGCGGATCTGGCGGCGCTGATCGTCAGAACAGAGGTAGGCCCACACCGTATCGTCCAGCTGCAGGTAGCGGCAGCCAGCGTCATAAAACGCCCGGATCGCATCGCGATAGGTTTGCGCCAGATCGGCAAAGTAAGCATCCAGCTGCGGATAGACCGCGCTGTCGATCGCCTGACGCCCGCCGCGAAAATGCAGCACGCTCGGGCTGGGAATGGTCATCTTCGGCTGCGCATCGCCGGCAATCTGCTGCAGGAAACGAAAATCCGCCAGCATCGGGTGCTGCGGGTTAAAGCCCAGCTTGCCCGTCACCTTGATGCTGCGCGCCTTGGTCTGCACGCCGTTGAACTGGATGCCCTGTTCGGCATCGTAACCCTGCACGCCGTCCAGCCCCTCAAGAAAATCAAAATGCCACCAGGCGCGGCGAAACTCACCGTCGGTCACCACCGCCAGCCCCAGCTGACGCTGTTTGTCCACCGCCTGGCGGATCTGCTCGTCTTCCACCGACCGCAGCTGCGCCGCATCAATCTCACCGCGCTGAAACTGCTGACGCGCGCTTTTCAGCGCCGCAGGACGTAATAAACTGCCGACAACGTCAGCGTGAACGGCATGATTGCAATTGCACATCTTTTCCACTCCCGGAGTCCGACAGATGCAGAGCGTGCGCCCGCCGGAATGATTTACACATTAAATGATTACGCTGGGTTACAATTGGACATCCAGACGTCTAAATAGCTAAAATCATCCTGTCATGGGTGATACCCGGCGGCAATGGAGAAATTTTCATGGGTGTTGAAATAAATTCATGATGACGGGCATGCCCCGGCCGCAGTACCCGGCGTACGGCGGCGGAGGCGGCTACTTCAGCCCCAATTCAAGGCGGGTTTTACGCAGGGTTTCCGGCGACAGCGGCAGATAACCGTCCTGATTCACCAGCGCCTGCCCCTGCGCGGACAGCACCCGGTCAAGAAACGCCGCCGTCAGCGGCTCCAGCGGCCGCTGCGGCGCTTTGTTGATGTAGATATACAGATAGCGCGCCAGCGGATAGCTGCCGTTGCGCACGTTGGCGACGCTGGGCGGCACGTAGCGATCGCCCCGCTCCGCCAGCGGCAACAGTCGGACGCCGCTGGCGCGAAAACCGATGCTGGCGTAGCCGATGCTGTTCAGCGACCCGGACACCGCCTGCACCACCGACGCCGAGCCGGGCAGCTCGTTCACCCGCGCCATAAAGTCGCCGCCGCACAGCGCGCGCAGTTTGAAATAGCCGTAGGTGCCGGAAGCCGAGTTGCGGCCAAAGCGCTGAATGCTGCGCTGCGCCCAGGCGCCCGGCAGCGCCAGCTGGCCCCAGTTGTCCAGCGCCGCAGCGGCGCCGCAGCGGCGAGTGGCGGAGAAAATCTGATCCAGTTGGCCAAGGTTCAGCCCCGGCAGCGGGTTGTCCTGATGCACCAGCACCACCAGCGCATCCACCGCCACCGGCACCGCCAGCGGCGCATAGCCGTAGCGCTGCTCAAACGCCGCCAGCTCCGCCGCCTTCATCGGCCGGCTCATCGGCCCCAGCTGCGCGGCGCCGGCGGCCAGCGCCGTCGGCGCGGTCGATGAACCGGCGGCCTGCATCTGCAGGTTGATATTCGGGTAGTGCTGGCTGAAATCCTGCGCCCACAGCGACATCAGGTTCGCCAGCGTGTCGGAACCGACGCTGGAAAGATTGCCGGACAGCATGCCGTCCGGCTGCGCCCGCAGGCCGAAGCTGCACAGTAACAGCAGGCAGAGCCCTATCCCTCGGGTCAGTCGCATAGCGGTGCCTCACACATTAATTGTTCAGCGCATTCTCTGACAAAGCGCCCGGTACAATCAACCGGTTAGGCAGGGTAAAGATAAAGCGGGTGCCGCTGCCCGGCTCGCTGAGCACCTCCAGGCGCGCATCGTGATGGCTGAGGGCGTGCTTGACGATCGCCAGCCCCAGCCCGCTGCCGCCGGTCTGCCGCGAACGCGCCTTGTCCACGCGGTAAAAGCGCTCGGTCAGGCGCGGCAGGTGCTCGGCGGCGATGCCCGGCCCGTTGTCGCTGACCTGGAACTGCGCCCCCTGCGGCGTCCGCTGCCAGCTTACCTCGATATACGTGCCTGCCGGCGTGTGATTCACCGCGTTATACACCAGGTTGGACACCGCGCTGCGCAGCTGGTCATCGTTGCCGTAGACCTTCAGCGCCTCGTTAACGCGGAAACGAATCTCATGCCGGCCGCCGCTGAGCGACTGCGCCTCACGCTGCAGCACTCGCAGCATCAGGGGCACGTCCACCGTCTCATTCATCTCGACAATCGGCGCCGCCTCGATGCGCGACAGCGTCAGCAGCTGCTTCACCAGCCCGTCCATGCGCCGGGTTTGCTCCTGCATGGTGGCCAGCGCCTTGCCGCGCAGCGAACCGTCCGGCTCGTCGTCGCCCATCATTTCCAGATAGCCCTGCAGCACGGTCAGCGGCGTGCGCAGCTCGTGGCTGACGTTGGCGAAGAAGTTGCGCCGCGCCCCTTCCAGCTGGCGCATCTGCGTCACGTCGCGCGCCACCATCAGCAGCTGCCCTTCCGAATACGGCATTACGCGGAATTCCACGTAGTGCTCATTATTCAGCTGCAGCGTCAGGGGTTTATCAAAGGACTGCTGTTGCAGATAGTGGCTGAATTCCGGGTAGCGCAGCAGGTTGAGAATATGCTGGCCGTTATCCTCCGGCCAGCGAAAGCCGAGCAGATGCTGCGCCAGCCCGTTGCACCAGAAAATATTGCCCTCTTCGGTGGTCATCACCACCGCATCCGGCAGCGATTCGGCACCGCTGCGAAAGCGTTTGATCAACAGCGCCAGTTCGCGCCGCCGCCGGCGGTTGCGCTGCTGCATCTGGTACAGGCCGTAAAACAGCGGCTCCCAGCTCCAGCGGCCCGGCGGCGGCGTCATGCTGCGGTCGACCCACAGCCAGTGGGACAGCTTCAGCTGGTTGTAGAAGTTCCAGCCCAGCGCCGCCAGCACGGCGATCAGCAGTAACCAGGGGAGATAGCCGAAAATCAGCCCCAACAGCAGGGCAGGCAGGCAAAAAAGGGCCAGCTCAAGAGCCAGCCTTTTCCAGGAAAGGCGTTCTAGCACGGCATGCTCTCCGACGCGGCGCGGTTAATAGCGCGTTGAAAAGCGGTAACCTGTGCCGCGAACGGTTTGAACCATTTTGTCATGACCACTGCTCTCCAACGCCTTGCGCAGCCGGCGGATATGCACATCAACGGTGCGGTCTTCCACATAAACGTTAGTGCCCCAGACGTGATTAAGCAACTGTTCGCGGCTGTAAACGCGCTCCGGGTGGGTCATAAAGAAATGCAGCAGTTTGAATTCGGTGGGCCCCATATCCAGCGGCTGTTCATTGGCCATCACCCGGTGCGATGACGGGTCGAGACTCAGCCCCTGCATCTCGATCACCTCTTCCACCGCCATCGGTGAAATACGGCGCATCACCGCCTTGATGCGCGCCACCAGCTCCTTCGGTGAGAACGGTTTGGTGATGTAATCGTCGGCGCCGACTTCCAGGCCGCGCACCCGGTCTTCCTCTTCGCCGCGCGCCGTCAGCATCATCACCGGAATGTCGCGGGTCAGCGCTTCGCGCTTCATATGTTTGATAAATTGAATGCCGGAACCGCCGGGTAACATCCAGTCCAGCAACACTAAATCGGGGAACGGCTCAGACAGGCGCGTTACGGCACTGTCATAATCTTCGGCTTCCAACGGTTGGTAACCATTCTGTTCCAACACAAAGCACACCATCTCGCGAATCGGCGCTTCGTCTTCCACCACCAGTATGCGTCTTGCCATCGTCAATCCTGCCAATGTGTTAGCGTTCACAATTTGTTTGCGGGCGCCATTATGCGTCAGTTTTGTGACAGATTTATGAAATTAACCACTCAGTAACATTCACAATATAAATGATTCTTACCATGGCGGGCGCGTAACCGCCGGAATAGATAGAAATAGCATATTTTTACCCGCCAACCCGTATAATCATCGTCAACGTTTTACCGCCGCCGCGTTTCGCCCCGGCCAAACGGCGGCCTATTCCCGGGAGAGTCATGCGCCTGATACACACCTCTGACTGGCATTTGGGTCAGTACTTTTTCACCAAAAGCCGCGCCGCCGAGCATCAGGCATTTCTGCGCTGGCTGATTGCGCAGATCGAACAGCACCAGGTGGACGCGTTGATCGTCGCCGGCGACCTGTTTGATACCGGTTCGCCGCCGAGCTACGCGCGCGAACTGTACAACCGCTTTGTGGTGGAACTGCAGCAGACCGGCTGCCAGCTGGTGGTGCTGGGCGGCAACCACGACTCCGTGGCGACGCTGAATGAATCCCGCGAGCTGCTCTCCTGTCTGAATACCACCGTGATCGCCAACGCGCAGCCCGACGCCGGGCAGCAGATCGTGACGCTTAATCGACGCGACGGCCAGCCCGGCGCGCTGCTGTGCGCCATCCCGTTCCTGCGTCCGCGCGATTTGCTGACCAGCCGCGCCGGCGAATCCGGCACGCAGAAGCAGCAGGCGCTGCAGGAAGCCATCGCCGACCATTATCAGGCGCTGTATCAGGCGGCCTGCGCGCAGCGCGAGGCGCTCGGCCTGACGCTGCCGATCGTCGCCACCGGCCACCTGACCACCGTCGGCGTCACCACCTCGGATTCGGTGCGCGATATCTATATCGGCACGCTGGACGCCTTCCCGGCGCAGGCCTTTCCGCCGGCGGACTATATCGCCCTGGGGCATATCCACCGGGCGCAGCAGGTGGCCAAAAGCGAGCATATCCGCTACAGCGGCTCGCCGATCCCGCTCAGCTTTGACGAGCTGGGCAACGCCAAAAGCGTGTTTATGGTCGACTTCGCCGACGGCGGGCTGCAGCAGGTCACCCCGCTGCCCGTCCCGCTCTTCCAGCCGATGCAGCTGATCAAGGGCGATCTGGCGCAGATCGAACGGCAGCTGCAGCAGTTTGCCGATTATCAGGGCGAGCTGCCGGTATGGCTGGATATTGAGGTGGCGACGCAGGATTATCTCAGCGATATTCAGCGCCGTATCCAGGCGCTGGCAGATAACCTGCCGGTGGAAGTGGTGCTGCTGCGGCGCAGCAAGGAGCAGCGCCGTCAGGCCATTGAGCAACAGGATAAAGAGACGTTGAACGAACTGAGCGTGGACGAGGTGTTTGAACGCCGGCTGGCGCAGGAAAGCGAACTGGAAGAGGCGCGGCGCGGCCGGATGCGCGACATGTTCCGCCAGACGGTGAACGCGCTGCAGGATGAGGAGCCATCGGCATGAAAATTCTGAGCCTGCGGCTGAAAAACCTCAACTCGCTGCAGGGCGAGTGGAAAATAGACTTCAGCGCCGAGCCGTTCGCCAGCAACGGCCTGTTCGCCATCACCGGCCCGACCGGCGCCGGTAAAACCACCCTGCTCGACGCCGTCTGTCTGGCGCTGTATCACCAGACGCCGCGGCTGCACGTCTCCCCCAGCCAGAACGATCTGATGACGCGCCACACCGCCGAATCGCTGGCCGAGGTGGAGTTCGAGGTCAAGGGCGTCGGCTACCGCGCCTTCTGGAGCCAGCGCCGGGCCAAAAACGATCCGAACGGCAATCTGCAGGCGCCGAAGGTCGAACTGGCGCTGCTGGCGGACGGCAAGATCGTCGCCGACAAGGTGCGCGACAAACTGGAGGCGGTCGCCGCCATCACCGGCCTCGACTTCGGCCGCTTTACCAAATCGATGATGCTGTCGCAGGGGCAGTTCGCCGCCTTCCTCAACGCCGACGCCAACGACCGCGCCGAGCTGCTGGAGGAGTTAACCGGCACCGAAATCTACGGCCGGCTGTCCGAGCGGGTGTTCGAACAGCATAAACAGGCCAAACTGGAGCTGGACGCGCTGCACCAGCGCGCCAGCGGCATTGAGCTGCTGAGTGACGAACAGCGCCAGCAGCTGGACACGCAGCTCGAGGCGCTGCGTCAGGAAGAGACAACGCTTAATCAGCGCGATGAACAGCAGCGGCAGACGCTGGGCTGGCTGCAGCAGTGGCAGCGCCTGCAACAGCAGCGACAGCAGGGCCAGCAGCGCTTACAGGTGCTGCAGCAGGAGCAGGAACAGGCCGAACCGCAGCTGCAGACGCTGGCGCGCAGCGAACCCGCCGAGCGGCTGCGTCCGCTGCACAATGAGCGCCAGCGCTGCCGCGATGAGCTGCAGGCGTCGCAGCAGCAGCTGACCCGGCTCGACCAGCAGCTACAGCAACAGACCGCACAGCTGGCGCCGCTGCAGCAGGCGCTGGAGCAGGTGCGCGCCGAACAGCAGAAACAGGCGGAGCACCGCCAGCAACAGCAGCAGCTGATCGACGAACAGGTGCTGCCGCTCGATCACCAGATCGCACAACTGAGCAAAAGCCGCGCTGAACTGCAGCAGAACCGCGACGAGGCCGTGCGCCAGTGCGGGCAACAACAACAGACGCTGGAGGCGCTGCGCGCCGAACGCGCCCAGCTGGCGACGCAGGCCGAACAGCATCAGACGCAGCTGAGCGCCCTGACCCAGGCGCTCGCCGCGCAGCAGCAGCAACAGAGCGCGCTGGAGGCCGAAACGCCGCTGGCCGCCCTGCGCCAGCGCCAGCAGCAGCTGAGCGATCTGCGCCCGACGCGCCAACAGCTGGCGACCCTGTCGTCGCTGGCGCAGCAGCTCGACCAGCGGCTGACGCAGCAGCGGCAGGAACTGCTCGCCGGTCAGCAACAATTGCAACAGCTGGCGCCGCAGTTAGAGCAGGCCAGACAGCAGTATCAGCAACATAAAACCTTGCAGGCGGAGGTGGAAAAAACCCTCGAGCTTGAGCAGCGCATCGTCAGCCTGGAAGCCGAACGCGCCCGGCTGCAGACCGGCGCGCCCTGCCCGCTGTGCGGCTCCACCGAACATCCGGCCGTCACCGAGTACCAGACGCTCAACCCGTCGGCCAGCGCCCGGCGTCTTGATGAACTACGCCAGCAGACCGAGACGCTGTATAAAAGCGGCGTCGAACTGCGCGCCCGTCACGACGGCCTGCAGCAACAACAACAGCGCCAGCAGCAGGCGCTGGAGCAGGACGAGCAGCAGCTGGCGGCCCACCGGCAGCGCTGGAGCGCCCTGACCGCCGAACTGGCGTTTGATTTCGATTTGCAGGAGAGCGAACGCCTGCAGCAGTGGCTAAGCGACTGCGACCGCGAAGAGCGGGAAGGCCAGCAGCACCTCAGCCGACATGAGCAGGCGGCACAGGCGGTACAGCAGGCCAAAGACGCGCTGAGCGCGCTGCAGAGCGCGCAGCAACAGGCGCAGCAGCAGACGGCGCTGCTGAATGAACGCCTGACGCTGCTGGACAAACAGTATGCCGACGCCCGGCAGCAGCAACAGCGTCTGCAGCAGCAGTGGCAGGACAACGAGGAGCAGCTTGTCGCCCAACAACGGCAGCGGCAGGCGCTGTTTGGCGAGCAGCAGGTGGCGCAGGCGCGCGAACAGCTGCGCGTCCGGCAGGCGGCCTGCGAACTGGCCAGCCAGCAGGCCGCCGAACGCTGGCAGCAGGCGCAGGAGCAGCGCGAACGCCTGAACGGTCAGTTGGCGGGGCTGCAGCAACAGCTGGCGCAGCAAACGCAGCGCGCCGAGCAGGCGCAGCAGCGCTGGCAGCAGGCGCTGGACGCCAGTGAATTTACCGATGACGCCGCCTTCCAGGCCGCCCTGCTGGACGATGGGCAGCGTCAGCAGCTACAGCAGTTGAAAGAGCAGCTGCAGCAGCGTCAGGTGGAAGCCCGCGCGTTGCTGGCGCAGGCCGAGCAGGCGCTGGAGCAGCACCGACAGCAGCGCCCGCCGCAGGCGGATGAAGAGCACGCCGATCTGGAGGCGCTGGCGCAGCAGCAGCAGGCGCTGACGCAACAGCTGAAGACGCTGCAGCTGCGTCAGGGCGAGCTGCGCAACCAGCTCACCAGCGACGCCGAGCGCCGCGGCAACCAGCAGGCGCTGTTCGCGCAAATCGCCCAAAGCCAGCGGCAGTATGACGACTGGAGCTATCTCAACCAGCTGATCGGCTCAAAAGAAGGCGACAAGTTCCGCAAGTTCGCCCAGGGGCTGACGCTCGATCACCTGGTCTATCTGGCGAACAACCAGCTCAGCCGCCTGCACGGCCGCTATCTGCTGCAGCGGAAAAACAGCGATGCGCTGGAGCTGCTGGTGGTGGATACCTGGCAGGCGGACGCGCAGCGCGATACCCGCACGCTGTCCGGCGGCGAAAGCTTCCTGGTCAGCCTGGCGCTGGCGTTGGCGCTGTCCGATCTGGTGAGCCATAAAACCAGCATCGATTCGCTGTTCCTCGACGAGGGCTTCGGTACGCTGGATGCGGAGACGCTGGACACCGCGCTGGACGCGCTCGACAGCCTTAACGCCTCCGGCAAAACCATCGGCGTGATCAGTCACGTTGAGGCGATGAAAGAGCGCATTCCGGTGCAGATAAAAGTGAAGAAGGTCAACGGACTGGGCATCAGCCGGCTGGAGCCGCAGTACCGCGTCGAGGGTTAAGTATACGCCGGGGCGGCGTCGCCCCGGTGATCATTACTGCTGCGGCCACAGCCAGGCGGCGCCGCGCACCCCGCTGGAATCACCGTGCACCGCCTTACGGATCGGCGTGGCGAACTCGCCGCCGAATACCCACTCGCTGACCTTCTGCGGTACCTGCCGGTACAGCCGTTCGACGTTGCTCATGCCGCCGCCCAGCACGATCACATCCGGATCGAACAGATTAACCGCATGCGCCAGCGACTTCGCCAGGCGCTGCTCATAACGGGCGATCGCCCGCTCGGCGATCGGATCCTGCTGCGCCGCCAGCGCCATGATCGCCTCCCCTTTCAGGGCGTTGCCGCTCAGGCGCGCGTAATCGGCGGCGAAGCCGGTGCCGGAGATAAAGGTTTCGATACAGCCGGACTTGCCGCAGTAGCAGGGCACTTCATCGCGAAAGCGCAGTTCATCCTCATCCGGCCAGGGCAGCGAATTATGCCCCCACTCGCCGGCGATGCCGTTGCCGCCGGCGTGCGCCTTGCCGTTAATCGCCACGCCGGCGCCGCAGCCGGTGCCGATAATCACCGCAAACACCACCGCCTTGCCCGCGCCGGCGCCGTCGGTGGCTTCCGATACCGCCAGGCAGTTGGCGTCATTCGCCAGCCGCACCTCGCGCTGCAGCAGCGCCGACAGATCTTTATCCAGCGGTTTACCGTTCAGCCAGGTGGAGTTGGCGTTTTTCACCAGGCCGGTAAACGGCGACAGCGTGCCGGGGATGCCGACGCCCACCGTGCCGCGTTCGCCGGTGTGCGTTTCCGCCAGCTGCACCAGCCCGGCGATGGCCTGCAGCGTCTGCGCATAGTCATCGCGCGGCGTGGCGATGCGGTGACGAAACCGCTCGCTGCCGTCGTCCGCCAGCGCAATCACTTCAACCTTGGTGCCCCCTAAATCAATGCCAATACGCACTCTTTTCTCCTTCTGTACGGCGCGATCGTTTTTTGCTGCCACCGAGTGTGCCGCAATACGGATCCGCGCGCAAATCAGAGGAAGCAGGCGATTTTTCAGCGCCGATTGGGTATCATGCCGCCCTGCTTTTGATGAACCAGCGTGCGAACGGCACGCCCAGTCAGGGATAACATTATGCTGTGGTTTAAGAATTTGATGGTTTACCGTTTGAGCCGCGACGTTGCGCTAAATGCGGATGAAATGGAAAAACAGCTCAGCGCCTTTTCCTTTACGCCGTGCGGCAGTCAGGATATGGCGAAAACCGGCTGGGTCTCCCCAATGGGCTCGCACAGCGACGCGCTGACGCACGTGGTCAACGGCCAGATTATCATCTGCGCGCGTAAAGAAGAGAAGATCCTGCCCTCGCCGGTGATCAAACAGGCGCTGCAGGCGAAGATCGACCAATTGGAAAGCGAACAGCACCGCAAGCTGAAGAAGACCGAAAAGGACGCGCTGAAGGACGAAGTGCTGCACAGCCTGCTGCCGCGCGCCTTCAGCCGCTTTAACCAGACCTTTATGTGGATCGACACCGTCAACGGCCTGATTATGGTCGACGCCGCCAGCGCCAAGCGCGCGGAAGACACCCTGGCGCTGCTGCGCAAAAGCCTCGGCTCGCTGCCGGTGGTGCCGCTGACGATGGAAAGCCCGATCGAACTGACGCTGACCGAATGGGTGCGCTCCGGCGAACTGCCGACCGGTTTCGCCATTCAGGACGAAGCGGAGCTGAAGGCGATTCTGGAAGAGGGCGGCGTAATCCGCTGCAAGAAACAGAACCTGATCAGCGACGAGATCGCCGTGCATATTGAGGCCGGCAAGCTGGTGACCAAGCTGGCGGTCGACTGGCAGGAGCGTATTCAATTGGTAATTGCCGACGACGGCTCTATCAAGCGCCTGAAGTTTGCCGATGCGCTGCGCGAGCAGAACGACGACATCGACCGCGACGACTTCGCCCAGCGTTTCGACGCCGACTTTATTCTGATGACCAGCGAACTGGCGGCGCTGATCCAGAACCTGATCGAAGCCCTCGGCGGCGAAGCCCAGCGCTAAGCCCGTAAACAACCAGGGCGCTGTCGCCAGCGCCCTGCTCTTACTACTTGCTCAAATAGCGGCACAAATAGGCCGTGGCGTCCGCCACCTGCACGTTGAACTCGCTGTGGCCCGGCACAAAGAACTTCTCACCCGGCATAAACACCTGCCAGTCCGGCGCGCCCGGCAGCAGCACCCGCAACGCCCCGGTAATCACCGTCATCTCTTCCGGCTGATTGGTGCCGAAGGTGTACTCCCCTTCTTCCATCACCCCAACGCTGGTACGACCGATGCTGCTACTGTCAAAACCGATCGATTTCACTTTTCCGGCAAAATACTCACTTACATTCAGCATAGACTGGCACCCGCGTAGTTATCCGTATTGGAAACTCCATATTGGGGCATCGCCCGGCGGCTGTCACTGCTTTTCCCGCTAAAATGCGATCGTTATGCGCCGTCGCTCAATAGCGGCCGCCGAGATCGCGATCGGCATGCTCGCCCGATAGCTGACGCGTCAGTTCATCGCAGGCGATAATCTTGCCGTCGCGCAGCGTGAAATGCGCCATCACCTGGATTTCGCTGCGCGCGCCGTCGCATTTTTCCACCTCGACCCGGTGATGGCTCAGCACGCTGTTTCCCTGCGCCGCCAGCGCCTGCACCTGTAGCGTCATCCGCCGGGTAATCTGCTTGAGCAACGCCATATGGCTGACGAACTGCTGATAGTCCAACGATTTTCCGTCCACCGTTTGCCGGTAGTCGTCGGCGAAAAACTCGGCGATCACCGCCGGCTGATGCAGCGGCTGCGCCACCACCTGCTGCAGCGCCTGCAGCACGATATCTTGCGGGGTTAATTGCGTCATTATGGCTCTCCGTCAGAGGAATCAGGCTGAATTCTAGCCGGCGCAGCCCGTGGCGTGATAACCTGATTAAGCCTAAATATAACGTTAATCGGCCAATATCATGATCCTGCACGGCATACCGTTATCTCACCCCAACCGCCACCTTACCCCCTGGCACCAGCATGATGACGGGCAGATTTACCTGCTGACGCACGGCGCTATCGCGCTGGAAACCGAGCAGCGCCAGTGGGCGATGACCGCCGGCACGCTCGGCTGGCTGCCGCCGCGCTGCCGCCATCAGGCGCAGTCCTGCGGGCAGGTGGAGGGATGGCTGCTGTTTCTGTCGCCGGCAACCTGCCGCCCTCTGCCCGGCAACGCGCGGCTGCTGGCCGCCAGCGGCCTGGCGCAGGCGCTGGTGGCGCGCATCGCCGGTTTGCCGCCGTCGCCGTTACGGGCGCCGCAGCGACGCATGGTGCAGGTGTTGTTGGATGAAATGCAGGGGGAAGAAGAAACGGCGCTACAGCTGCCGATGCCGCAGGATGCGCGGCTGTTAAAGATCGCCCGCGCGCTGCTGGATGACCCCGCCAGCACGCGGCGGCAGAGCGAATGGGCCAGCTGGGCCGGCATCAGCGTGCGCAGCCTCAGCCGGCTGTTTATGGCGCAGACCGGCATCGGCTTTGCCCGCTGGCGTCAGCAGGCGCGCATCATTCGCTCGCTGGAAGCGCTGTCGCGCGGGACGCCGGTCGCCAGCGTCGCCGCCGACTGCGGCTATGACAACGTCAGCGCCTATATCGCCGCCTTCCGCCGCCATTTCGGCGTCACGCCCGGCGGCTATTTTGCCGCACCGCCCGCCTAACGGCGTCTATTTCACCGCCTCCTGCAGGCGCAGCATCTCCAGGATTTGCGCCACCACCCCGTGCGGATCCTGCGCGGCGTCCAGCACATGGTGCGCCGTCTCCTGATACAGTGCTTCACGCGCGGCCAGCACCTCCAGCATCTCTTCGGCGATCGGCCGGCCGGTCAGGGTCGGGCGCTGCGCGTCCTGCGGAAACGCCTCCAGCCGCTGCGCCAGCACTTCCGCCGGCGCGCGCAGGTAGATCACCGTGCCGTGCTGCCGCATAAAGCGGCGGTTCTCCTCCGCCAGCACCGCGCCGCCGCCGGTGGCAATAATGGTTGACGGTTTGGTCACCGCCTGCAGGGCGAGGCTTTCACGGCGGCGAAATCCCTGCCAGCCCTCTTGGGCCACGATCTCGGCGACGCTCATCTGCGTCGTCTGATGCATAAACAGATCGATATCAATAAAGCGATAGTCCATCGCCTGCGCCAGCGCGCTCCCCACGGTAGTTTTTCCTGCTCCACGAGCGCCTACCATGAAAATGGTTTGTGTCATTACGGCTGTACCCTATACGGTGACTGAGTGGCGGTGCTGTTGTGCATCATACCGCCCGCTGCGTGTATTTCAATCTTTACAACAGTGTAAATTTCATCGCACAGCGGCTGCCAAGCGGCAGCCCGTGCTCGGCCTCAACGGCCATCTGTTCGCGCAGACGCGGCGACAGCGCCACCGTGGGGATAATTTCAAACCCCAGCCGCTGGTAATACGGCGCATTCCACGGCACGTTGCGAAACGTGGTCAGCGTCAGCTGACGGACGCCCTGGTGGCCGGCACAGTCGGCCACCGCTACGATCAGCCGGCGTCCGATGCCGCGCCGCTGATGCTCGGCCGCCACCGACAGCTCGGCGATGTGCCACTCTGTCCCGTCGCGCCGTACGGCGATAAAACCGGCGATCGCCGCGCCGTCCTGCGCCAGCCATACGCCCTCTTCGGCAATCAGCGCCGCATGCTGCGCCGCCGACATAATGTCGTCATCGGCAATAAACGCCCACTGCGGCAGCTGGCGGAACAGCGCCGCCGCCGAACGTTCCGCCGCCATCATCGCATCGATATCCGCAGGCTGCGCCAGACGAATCGTCACGCTCATCACACTCTCCTTAACCGCCGGCCGTCGGGCCGGTTTAAAAATCTACGCTGGCGCGCAACACCACCTCGCGGGGTTCGCCGACCGCTACCCGCAGGTTGCCGCCGCTGGACGGGTAATAGGTTTTGTCGAACAGATTATTGACGTTCAGCTGCCATTTTACCCGATAGCCGTGCAGCGGCATGCTGTAGGCGGCAAAGGCGTCGGCCACGGTGTAATTGTCCAGATAGAAGCTGTTGGCGGCATCGCCCGGCCGGCGGCCGACATAGCGCGCCCCGGCGCCGACGCGCAGCTCATCGCCGCTGTACAGCCCCGTCGACCCCAGATTCTGCGTCAGGAACAGCGAAGCGGTGTGGCGCGCCACGTTGGCCATCTCTTTGCCTTTGTTAGCCGGGTCATCCACCACCCGCGCGTCGGTATAGGCGTAGGCGCCGATCAGGCTGAGGCTGTCGGTAATATTGCCGGCCACGTCCAGCTCGACCCCCTGCGACCGCACGCGCCCGGCGGTGCGGGTGACGCTTTCACCGTCCACCAGCTCGCTGACCATCACGTTGCGCTTGGTGATATCAAACAGCGCCAGCGTGCCGGTAATGCCGTTCGGCAAGGCGACCTTACCGCCCATCTCCCAGGATTTCCCCTGCTCCGGCGGCAGCGAGCCAATCTGGGTGGCGATGGAGGAGTTAGGCTTAAAGGACTCGGTATAGCTGCCGTACAGCGAGACGTACGGCGTCAGCTTGTACACCACGCCGGCGCGCGGCACCAGTTTCGCGTCCGAGCTGTCGGTATTGACGTTAAACGGCCGCCCTTTGCCGGCATACACGTCAAACGTATCGTAGCGCAGCCCGCCCATCAGCAGCCAGTTATCGGTCAGTTGCACGGAATCTTGCATAAACCAGCCATAGCTGGTCAGGTTTTCCCGCTGGTCGCTGTCTTTGGCGCTGACCGCCGTCGAAGGCGGCATCTGGCCGTATACCGGATCATAGATATTGAAATCGCTGTTTTTGCTGCCGCGGATCATATCGCCGCGGTAGGTGCGGCTGTCTTCAAAATCGAAGCCGAACAGCAGCTGATGGTTGATCCGCCCCCAGTCCACATCGCCGTTCAGCGTCAGCTGCACCGCGTTGGCATGGCTGACCGCATGGGCGGTAGCGTCCGCCTGACGCGTCAGCGTGCCGCTCTCCGGGTCCAGCTTGGTGGCGCGCGCCTGATTGTCGCTGTAGCTGTTGCGGTTATAGGCGTAGGTCAGCGAGCTTTTCCAGCGATCGTTCAGCACCTGATCGATCTGCAGCGTCACGCTGTCCTGATCGCCGCGGGTGGCGTTGTAGGCCTCATCGAAGCGGCGATCGCGCGGCGTATTCACCGGCTTGCCGGTGCGCGAATCGATAATGGTGCCGCGGTCGAACGGCGTCAGGTACTCCATATGCTCATACGCCAGGCGCACCGTGGTGCTTTCGCCGTACCACATCAGCGACGGCGCGATGGTCGTCTGGCGGTTGCGGCCGAAATTGCGCCAGTAATCGGTTTCATCATGGTCGACGATCATCCGATAGGCGAAGCCTGAGGTGCCCAGCGGGCCGGTCACGTCCAGCTGGCCGCCGCCGCCCTTGAAGCTGCTGCCCCAGCCTTCCACGTGCGTATGCTGCTGCAGCTGCGGCTTTTTACTGATCATATTGATCATGCCGCCCGGCTCGCCCATGCCGTACAGCATCGACGCCGGCCCCTTCAGCACCTCAACCCGTTCGGTGGTCGGGGTAAAGTTGCGCGCCTGAACGGAACGCACGCCGTCGCGCAGAATGGAGCCGTCGCGGTTGTCGCCAAAGCCGCGCTTCATCACCGCGTCCTGCGTACCGCCCAACGTATTGCTCTGGGTAATGCCGCTGACGTTGTACAGCGCCTCATCCAGGCTGCTGACCGCCCGATCGGTCAGCACCTGCGTCGGCACCACGTCAACCGCCTGCGGCACGTTCAGCAGGCTGGTTTCGCTGCGGGTGCCGGTGACGCTGGTCAACGGCTGATAACTTTCGGCGGCCGGCGTCCGACCGCTGCCAATGACCAGCATCGTCTCTGATTTATCGTTCGGGGTTTCGGCCCCGACGGCCGGCCATACGCTGCCGGCCGCCAGCGGAATGGCGCACAGCCAGCCGCGTTGATAGTTATTCACCTGTTAACTGACTCCAATAGGTCCCTGAAAATGGCAGCGGCAAAAATTGCTGGTAAAGCTGCTGAAAAGTGTGTTGCGGATCGAGATCGGCAAACAGCTGCGGATAAAACGCCTTGGCAAACATCTCGACCGCCACCACGTGGTACGGGCTGAGATAAAAGTTGTGCCAAATGCTCCAGGCCCGCTGGTTTTTTACCGCGTTCAGCCCGGCGATCATCGGTTGTTGTTGCATCAGGCGGCGGAAGCTGTCGTCCGCCTGCTGACGGCTGACCTGCGGCCCCAACAGCAGATCGGAATAGCGTTTGCCCTGCACGCCGGCCATGCCGGTGGCCAGATACACGTCGGGGTTGGCGGTGAGCAGCGTTTCCGGGTTCAGTTCGCCGTACACGCCCTTGATGCTGGCGTTGGCGATGTTCTCGCCGCCAGCAAAGGTCACCAGATCTCCCAGGTTGCCGTGCGCGGCGGTGGTGCAGCAGGTGTCGCGCCGGCCAAGGTGCAGATGCAGCATCACTTTAGGCCGTTCGCCGTGATAGGCGGCCAGCCGCTCGCGGACCGCCGTCATATGCTGCTGATAGAAGGTGATAAACGCCTCGGCGCGCGCCTGACGATTAAGCAGTTCCCCCAGCAGGCGCACGCTCGGCACGGTGTTATGCAGCAGGTCGATACGCAGATCGACATACACCACCGGGATCCCGGCCTTGCCCAGGGCCGACACCAGCTGCGCCTGATCGCCGTCCTCGCGCGCATAGCGCGCCAGGATCACCAGATCCGGCCGCAGCTGGATCAGCCGCTCAGGGTTGATCTGGCGAAAGTTGTCGCCGCTGATCGTCGGGATCTGCGCCATATGCGGGAATTTCTGGCTGTACAGCTGCCAGCTCTGGGCGTCATAGCGCGCCAGATCGCGCGGCCAGCCCACCACGCGCCGGGCCGGATCCCCCGTCTCCAGCAGCGCCAGGGTATACAGCATGCGGCTTTCCCCCAGCACGATGCGCTGCGGGTTATCGGGCACGTCAACGCGACGGCCCAGAATATCCGTCACCGTTTTCGCCTGGGCGCAGGACAGCACGGAAAACAGCAGGGAAGCCAGTAACAACAGAAAGGATTTACGCATGATGGTGCCGGAAAGGAAAAATATCCACGCATGATAATCACTCTCATTATCAGTTTCAATCGTTCGCCAGCGGTATGGCGTGAAACAGCGTGATTTTTCAGTTTTCCGGCTAAAACGCCGAAAACCCGCAGGAAACGGCGTTTAAAAAGTTAAAAAAGTGGCGGCGTCAGCAGCGAATCAGCCGTTTAACGCGGGGTGCAGACGTACACCAGCGCCGGCGGGAAATTACGCACCACGCGCTGCTTCTTCCAGTGGAAATAGCGCGACAGCAGCTTTTCCGACAGGTGGCTGTACTGGAACAGCACCAGCGTGCCGTTGCGCCCCTGCAGATTCTCCCGCGCCTGCTGCAGAATGCGCATGCTGATCCTGAGCGGTATCGACAGCAGCGGCAGGCAGGAGAAAATCACATCGTACTCCCGCTCCAGCTTTTCCGCCGACTGCGCCATCACCTGCAGGCGCGGCTCCTCAATCTGCTGCAGCCGCCGGACAAAGTTCGGCTGGATTTCATAGGCGTCCAACCCGGCGTCGGCGCGCATCCGGCCGATAATACGCTTGGTCAGCACGCCGTCGGCCGCGCCCAGTTCGGCGATGGACAGCGTCCGGGTCCATTCGATCTGATCCAGCATTGCCTGGCACAGCCAGGGCGAGGATGGCGCCAGCGTGCCGACGGTGCGCGGCGAGGCCATAAACTGCTGGATATAGGAAAAGCGGTGTTTCAGTTGCAGCCGTGTCGCATTGATCATTCGAGGCTCCTTAACATGAACCCCTTAATCTGGGCGGAAAAGCTTAAAGATTCATTAATACCATTCCGAAAGCGGGCGCTACAGTTGTAATAAAATGCAACAGCAATAAAAAAACGGCGGCGATCGCGATCGGCCAGCCGGCGCCCTATCGCCGGCTGCGGACCCGTTCACCGCCGCCTTGTCATGCCATTAGCGCTTAGCGGTAGATTTCCGCATTGCCACGCCACAGGCTGGAATCCCCCGGCGTGTCGAGACCGATAATGCGGTAGTGGGAAGCGCCCTGATCTGCGGCTTTTTCCTGCAGCTTCCTGACCGCGTCATCCGACGTGCCGGCCACGCCGGACACCGAAACCGCGCCCAGGCTCTGCAAGCCGGCAGCCTGCTGGTTATTGACCGCCGTAACGCTGAGCGGCGCGGCAAGCGCAGAAAATGATGCGCCGGCCAGCAGTGCAGCTGTGAGGTAAGAATAAAGGTATTTCATGATGGCTCCTGTTGCTTATTGGTTATTTATTTCATCGCAACGTTAATTATCTGTCGCCCGATGAAAACGGACGTCATGCAATGTAAAGAAGCTCAATCATTGTGAGAGGATTAAGGAGAATCTGTAGCGGGAGATAAACGGAGACGCGCAGCAGGCTGCGCTACAACCAACATAGCGCAGCCTGCGCGTGAATAAAACGGCGACTATTCCTAATCGCCGTGCGGCGGCGACAAAAAGCGCCGGCGTAACCGGCGCGTATCAGAACGCGCGATGCCGCCGCGTTATTTCCCGCACTGTTTATCCATCGCGATCAGAATCTTGATCGCTTCACAGGCGGTATCGATCGCCTTCGCCACCTCGGCGGCCTGATCCGGCGCATCCGAGAACGCCATCACGCCGGACGCGCGGCAGCCGCGAATCGAGGAAATAACAAAAATAGCCGCCGACTCCATCTCGGAACACATCACGTTGGCGCGCTGCCAGATTTTCTGCCGCGCCTGCCACAGCTCGCCCGCCGGCACCGCGTCAGGGAACACCTGGGTGTAGAACGAATCTTTCGAGTGCGTGATGCCCTCCAGGAAGCGGTAGCCCAGCGTGTCCGCCGCCTCGGCCAGCGCCTGCACCACCCGCCGGTCGGCAACCGCCGGGTATTCAATCGGTAAATATTGCGTAGTGGTGCCTTCATCGCGGATCGCCGCCGTGACGATCGTGCCGGAAACGCCGCCGTCATGCGCCGGCGCGGCCACCCGGCCGGCGGTGCCGACGCGGATAAAAGTATCGGCCCCGGCGGCGATCAACTCTTCAACGGCGATAGCCGTCGACGGACAGCCCATACCGGTTGAGGTGACCGACACCTTTTCGCCGTTTAACGTCCCCGTCCAGGTTTTATGCTCGCGCTGATGGGCCACCAACCGCGGATTATCCAGGCTCTGCGCAATGGTATCGGTGCGGAACGGGTCCCCCGGCAGCAGCACATAACGCCCGACGTCCCCTTCCTTCAGGCCAATATGGTAAAAAACGTCACCCTTTTTATACATATTATTATCCTTCGTCGGTTTTTTATTATCTGGGCGACTATTCTGCCGGCTGAATTCGCCGGGTGTATTGATCTGCTTTCCACAATACGATTTTTATCCCCCCTGACGCCGCACGCGGAGATTTAACCATCAACCACAGGGAATAGTCTGAGTATTTCTCAGCGTAAAGAATGACAATTACGGGTTAATGGCCGTAATCCTATTTTTTACATGGACAAAAGCGCACGGCGGAGATTTAATAGCGCGCGCGTTTAAATACCCATAAAGAAAATGGTCAAAACGTCCGCGACAAATTAAAAAGGTGTTCTATAGTTTTTAGTGCTAACAGCCGTTAGCTATCCCGATAGGATGGAGTCTATGTTAAAGCGATTCTTTGCCGAATTTTTTGGCACATTTTGGTTGGTGTTTGGCGGTTGCGGCAGTGCCGTATTAGCTGCAGCCTTTCCTGAATTAGGCATCGGTTTTGCCGGCGTGGCGCTGGCATTTGGTTTAACCGTTGTCACCATGGCTTATGCCGTTGGCCATATTTCCGGCGGACACTTTAACCCGGCGGTCACCGTAGGCTTATTTGCCGGCGGCCGTTTCCCGGCAAAAGACGTTATCCCGTATATCATTGCTCAAGTCATCGGCGCTATTGCCGCTGCCGCCGCGCTGTATTTTATTGCCAGCGGTAAAGCGGATTTCGATGCCACCGCCAGCGGTCTGGCCTCCAACGGCTTCGGCGAACATTCGCCGGGCGGTTATTCCCTGCAGGCGGCGATCGTGATTGAATTATTATTAACCGCCTTCTTCCTGATTATTATCCACGGCGCCACGGACAAACGCGCACCGGCAGGTTTCGCGCCGCTGGCCATCGGTCTGGCGCTGACCCTGATTCACCTGATCAGCATTCCGGTCACCAATACCTCGGTCAACCCGGCGCGTAGTACCGGCGTCGCGATTTTCCAGGGAACCTGGGCGCTGGAACAGCTGTGGGTATTCTGGCTGGTGCCGCTTGCCGGCGGTATTATCGGCGGCCTGATTTACCGCTGCCTGCTGGAAGAGAAGCAATAAGCACGACGTTAATCCGTCGGTGTATACCCGTCCTACTTCAAGCTGCAGGTGCGTTGGCTGTAACTCGAAGTATTTAGGGTATAAATGACAAATACGCGTAAGGCTGCCATCACCGGCAGCCTTATTTTTTTAACCGCGTCGCGCCACCAGCATCATAATATCGCTGGTAAAGGTTCCGTCCGGCTGAATGGCGAAGTGCCTGACCACCTCTTCGGACATACTCCGCTGGAATTCCCGGATGGCGGCCACCAGCGTCTCCGGCGTACGCATCCGCGCCACCCAGCTGCCGAACTCCAGCGGCAGACGGTCGGCGGTGACCTCTTCCACCAGCAGCCCTGCCGCCGTCAGCATACCTGTCCACTCACCCGGCGCGTAGTTGCGCACGTGCGAGGTATCACGCAGCGCCTCAACGGTCTGCAGATAGATATCCAGCAACGGGTGCCCCGGCGAAACCACATCCATCATGATCGCCCGGCCGCCCGGCTTCAGCACCCGCTTCACTTCACGCAGCGCCTGTCCGACATCGTGCCAGTGGTGCGCCGAATAGCGGCTAATCACCAGGTCAAATTCACCGTCGGCAAAGGGCAGCGTCTCCGCCATGCCCTGCTGCGTCTGAATATTGTCCAGCCCCCGCGCCTGCGCCGCCTGCGCCACTACCGCCAGCATCTGCGCCGACAGGTCGTAGGCCACCACCTGCGCCACCTGCGCGGCCGCGGTAAAACTGGCGTGCCCGGCGCCGCAGCCCAGATCCAGCACCCGCGCCTGCGGGTACGCCGCCAGCAGCTGGCCCAGCCGTTGCAAATCATTGCCCTGCGCATGCACCGCGCTGGTTAAATAGGCGTTTGCCTGCGCGCCAAACTGGCGGTCGACGACATCATGGTGATTGTTATTGCTCATAACGGCTCCTGACGGGTTGTGAATCACTGTCAGCGACTATAATCTGCTTACTATACGGGTACAATATAAGCATTTATCCTGGTATAAGAAGGTACCATGCTATGACATCAGAAGCCTTGTCAGGCCCGAAGGCCTTAGGCGCATTCCTGCGCGCCCACCGGGAACGCATCACGCCGGAGATGATCGGCCTGCCCAGTTCACCGCGCCGCCGCACCAGCGGCCTGCGGCGGGAAGAGCTGGCGCAAATCAGCGGCATCAGCGCCACCTGGTATACCTGGATTGAGCAGGGGCGCGAAGTGTCGATTTCCCCGCATACGCTGGCGCGCATCGCCAAGGCGCTGCGTCTGGGCCATGCGGAGCGCCACTACCTGTTTACCCTGGCGCGCGTGGCCGACCCGCAGCAGACGCCGCAGCAGGACGGCGTCAACCAGCTGCTGTTGCACAGCGTAAACGCGGTAACGGTTCCCTGCTATCTGCTGGACATAACCTGGAATGTGCTGGCCTGGAACGCCGAAGCGCAGGCGCTGTTTGCCGGCTGGCTGGGCCAGGAAAGCCAGCCGAATCTGCTGCACTTTATGTTCTTCCATCCGCTGGCGAAAACCCTGGTTGATGACTGGCCGGATCGCGCCCGCCGCGTGGTGGCGGAATTCCGGGCGGAAACCAGCCATCACCAGAGCAGCGAGACGATGCGTGCTTTTGTGCGCCAGATGACGCACCACAGCGAGGATTTCAACCATTGGTGGCAACAGCATGACGTGATGGCGCGCGCCGGCGGGGAGCGCAGTTTCCACCATGCGGATCGGGGCCTGGTGTGCTACCGGCAGCTGACCCTGCACCCGGCGGAAAACGGCGCGCTGAAGCTGGTGATGCTGATGCCGCAGCCGTAATTGGTAACAAATTTGCAGCCAGCTTTACCGACGTGCTATTTATTGCCGCCGCTAAAGCGGCTAACGTGACAACGATTAACCTCTATTTTTCCTGGAGTCATCCGATGCAATCAGAAGAACAACGCCTTATCGACAGTCTGTTCGGCCGCCTGAAAGAGGCCGAAACCAAGACGGGACAACGGGATGCTCGGGCAGAACAGCAAATCAAGCAGCACCTGAGCGAGCAGCCCGCCGCGCCTTACTATATGGCGCAGGCGATCATTATTCAGGAAGCGGCGCTGAAACAGCTGGACCAGCGGGTCAAAGAGCTGGAAGGCCAAATCGCCCAGCTGCAGCAAAATGGCGCCGGCCAGCAGAGCAGCGGCGGTTTTCTCGCCGGCCTGTTCGGCGGCCGCAGCGCTCCCAGCCCGCAGGCGCAGGCTCAGGCGCGCCAGCAGAACAACGCCGCGTGGAATAATCAGCCGCAGGGCGGCTATGCCCCACAGCAGCAGCCGCAACAGGCTGCGCCGTCGCGCGCCGGCAGTTTCCTCGGTGGCGCGCTGCAGACCGCCGCAGGGGTGGCCGGCGGCGTGATGCTGGCAGATATGCTGACCGGCATGTTCCGCCATACCCAGCCGGAAGAGATTGTGAACATCATTAATGAAACGCCCGCCGACGATGCGCAGAACGCCGCGCTGCAGGATGACAGTGCGATGCGTGAGTTTGATGCGTCCAATAACCTCGACACCTTTAACAACGGTGACGGCAGCTTCCTGTCACAGGACAGCGGCTGGCAGAATGCCGATTATCAGAGCGATGACTTCGCCGACGATGACGGCTTCAGCGATGATGATGATTCATTTCTTTAACGATTAACGCCGCCCGTGATGCCAGCCAGCGCCGTCTGTCTGGCATTTTTATTGCCTGGCGTACAGGGGGCGGTCAGATGCGCAGCACGCCGGGGCGGATAGCAGCCCGCCGGCGCGATAGGAGTGAGGATTACTGCGGAACTTCGTCCGTTTCAATACGCGCCAGCGCGCGACGGTAGGACTTAACCTTCTGGCGCTTTTTCAGCCAAATGGTGGTGGAGACCAAAAACATGGCGCCGGACATGGCCAGTACGCCGGTCGGATGGCCGTAAAAGACCATTAAAACAAAATATACCGCCGAAACAATCGCTACCCACTTCGCCACATTACCGATGGCGTGTTTCTCCTGACTTTGGCGACGAATATACTCTTCTTCACTGATTCCCATATGCCTCTCCTTTTATCGTCGAATCATCATTATATGGGGATCAACTGCTGTAATTTCAAGCAGATTCTACGTAAAGAAGCGTAAACGAGAGCAGTCTGAAGGTAGGCCGACCGGGCTATTCCGGCCGGCTTGGTCGTGTTAAGGGGCAGGCGGCGCCGGCGGGTGATCCGGCAGTTCCACCACCGACACGCGCACTTCGTAGCGTTTGGCTTTGCCCGCCGGAATCACCGAGGTCAGCTTATTGATGGTTTCCGTCGGGTTATCGCTCAGCGACGAGGCGCAAAACAGCTCACCGCCGTGGCAGAAGCCAGGCATCGGATGCGGCCCCGGGAAAGGCGGGTGCCCTTTCCCCGCTATCTGCGGCGCAGGCGCCTCCTTGGCAGGCGGTGCCGATATCGCGCCGCTGCTGAACAATACCGCGGCGGCCAGCGCCAGGATCCTTAATTGCATTTTCACTCTACCACTCCTTTTTGAACGGGAACGTCCCCAACCTACTCCACGCCGATACGCCGAGAAAGCGGCTTTTCGCTACCTTTTCACCGCGTTGCGATTCACTTACATCCCGCAGAATTATGTAAGCAAAATGTCTATCGCGCCAATAAAAAACCGGTCAGCATACGCTGACCGGCAAGAGGGCGAAATAAGCGGTTATTTCAACGTTACGGCTGTGTTTCCACCGGCGGCATAACGCCAAACTCGCCGCTGTTGAAGTCATGAAACGCCTGCTGGATCTCCGCTTCGCTGTTCATTACAAACGGGCCGTAACCGACGATCGGTTCATCAATCGGCTCCCCGCTGAGCAGCAGCAGACTCACGTCGTTGTTCGCCTCAATGGTGAAACTGTCGCCGGCGCGATCCAGCCGCACCATCTGGGTTTCACGAACGATCTGCTCATCGTTGACCAGCACCGCGCCGTGCAGGATCACCAGCGCCAGCGTATGGCCTTCCGGCACCGTCAGCTGCGTGCGGTGGCCGGCGTTCAACGTCATATCCCAGACGTTCAGCGGGCTGAAGGTGCGCGCCGGGCCGTCGTGGCCGGCAAAATGACCGGCGATCACCCGCACCTGACCGGCGCCGTCCGCCAGCGGAACCTGCGGAATGGCCTGGTTCAGCAGCGTCTGATAACCCGGCGCCGCCATTTTGTCTTTGGCCGGCAGGTTCACCCACAGCTGCACCATTTCAACGGTGCCGCCGCGGCGGGAAAACGCCGTGGAGTGGAACTCTTCATGCAAAATGCCGGAGGCCGCCGTCATCCACTGCACATCGCCGGGGCCAATCACCCCGCCGCCGCCGGTAGAGTCGCGGTGTTCCACTTCGCCCTGATAGACGATGGTCACGGTTTCGAACCCGCGGTGCGGATGCTGGCCAACGCCGCGCCGCCCGGTGGTTTCACGAAACTTGGTCGGCGCCGCATGATCCAGCAGCAGGAACGGGCTCATTTCGCTTCCCAGCTCGTTATACGAGAACAGGGAATTGACCAGAAAACCGTTGCCGACCCAGTGCGCCTGCGGGCTGTCATACACGCCAAGGATCTTTTTCATCACATTTCTCCCGTTGCGGACCTCACGGCCCTACTTGATGACGACAGTGTAATTCAGCCCGAATTGCTCAGGTAGTCGGCAAGATATACACTCAGCGTTCTACCAGTGGAACAATGGAGCGACGGTGTTGGTTGATTTAAACGATCTGTTCTTTTTTGCCAGCGTGGTGGACCACAAAGGGTTTGCGCCGGCCGGCCGGGCGCTCGGCATTCCCAAATCCAAGCTCAGCCGCCGGGTGGCGCTGCTGGAAGAGCGCCTTGGCGTACGGCTGCTGCAGCGCTCGACGCGCCGTTTCTCCGTCACCGAGGTCGGCCAGAGCTATTACCGCCACTGCAAGGCGATGCTGGTGGAGGCCGAAGCGGCGCAGCAGGCGATCGACCAGACCCGCGCCGAACCCTGCGGCACGGTGCGCATGAGCTGCCCGGTGGCGATTC
The DNA here is from genome assembly GCF_016026735.1 of Serratia rubidaea. Classification (NCBI taxonomy): domain Bacteria; kingdom Pseudomonadati; phylum Pseudomonadota; class Gammaproteobacteria; order Enterobacterales; family Yersiniaceae; genus Serratia; species Serratia rubidaea. Next base: position 2,538,150 of record NZ_CP065640.1, on the reverse strand, counting down.
TGCACACCCGCGTCGGCGATATGCTGGCCGCCTTTATGGCGGACTATCCGCAGGTCACGCTGCATCTGGAAGCCACCAACCGCCGGGTCGACGTGGTGGGCGAAGGGTTGGATCTGGCGCTGCGAGTACGGCCGCCGCCGCTGGAGGACAGCGATCTGGTGCTGAAAGTGCTGGCGACGCGTCGCTGGTGCATCGCCGCCAGTCCGGCGCTGATACGCACGCTGGGCGAAGTGCGCCGGCCGGAAGACCTGCCGCGCTATCCCACGCTCGACCTCGGCCCGGCGCGCGCGCAGCACCAGTGGACGCTGTACGGCCCTGCGGACGCCACTTTCCGCTGGGAGCACCATCCGCGGCTGGTCAGCGACGATATGCTGATGCTGCGTAAGGCGGCGATCGCCGGCGCCGGCATCGTGCAGCTGCCCCGCATGATGATGCACGATGAAATGCTGCGCGGTGATTTAACCCCACTGCTGCCCGACTGGCACCCCGAAGGCGGCATCGTGCATGCGGTCTACCCGTCGCGCCGCGGCCTGCTGCCGGCGGTGCGGCTGCTGCTGGATTATCTCGGCCAGCAGTTCGCCGCGCTGGAAGAAGAGTAATCTCCGCCGCGATGTTGGCTATACTGTGCAATAACAACGTTACCGCAGACGTAACGGTTTGGGCGCTAAAGGAAAACTATGATACTGAGAATCGCAAGGTGGCTGTTTCAATTACCCGGCAGGCTGTTTGGCATGGTATTCAGCCGCCGACTGACGACCTTTATCTTTTTTATGCTGGTGGCGCTCGGCGCGATCGCCGTGAAACGCTATCTGCGCACCGATCCGCAGGCCGAGCCGCTCTCTCCGGCAGCGCAGCCCCACTATGATATTCAGCGCGACGTGTCGCCGCGCGAGGCGCGCGGACAGTGCGGCGGGCCGCTGCACGACAATCAGGGCAGCCCCTGGCCGGATTCCGCCGGCTATTTACGCCAGCCCGACGCGCAGGAGCGCGGCCGGACGCAGCGCATCACGCTGGATAACCAGCATAACGCCTTTGCCGTACGGGTAAAGTTGAGCAGTGCGGAAAACCCACAGTACGTCGCCGACCTGTTTATTCCCGCCGCCGCCAGCTTCAGCATCCAGACCAGTGCGGCGGAACGCTATGTGATGAAAGTAAAAAATATCCAAAGCGGCTGCAGCTACCGCTCACAGCCCTTTGCGCTGGCCAGCGATCACAACTGGCGGCTGCCCATCAGCCTGCACAGCCACGGCAAGGTGCAGTTTCAGGCCATCGACGCCGGGCAATTCTGACCGCGCCGGAACGCTATTTTTTCACCGGATGGTCGCGGCGGAACAGCTGCCAGCTCTCAATCTCTTCGCCGTTCGGCAACGTGCAGGTGGCATACTGGCCGTGCTCGTTCTCTTTGGGGTTCAGCTTGCCGCCGATCTTCACGCAGTAGACATCGGCCGGGTTAGCCATGCCGATAGCCCGCGGCGGCGGTGGCGCATCATCATTGGTTTTCATCTGACATCCTTGCAGCAGCGCTGCGCCTGCGAGCAGGGAAAGCAACAACGTTTTTTTCATCATTTCACGAAGATCCGGTCCGCGCCGTACAGCGCGAGGGGTAAAAACAACGACGCTGCGGCGCATCACGCCCCGCAGCGTCAGTTAACATCGGGGGCTTAGGAGATAAAGGATTTACCCTGCTTCAGCACCAGATCGCAGGCTTTCTGCTTCACTTTCTCGGTGATCTGCGAGGTGCCGAGGTTGTTCAGGTCCAGGCTCTTGCCTTCGCCGGTTTGCAGCAGACCGCCCAGCCCCTGCTGGTAGTCTGCGCTTTTGGCGTCAGAGTCGCTGCTGATGCCCAGTTTACCCAACAGTTTGTCTTTCACATCCGCCGCGCCGCTTTCCGACAGGACGTTGTTTTTCACGCAGTACTGCAGAATACCGGCCGCGTTGGTCATGCTGCCGGAACTCAGCGCCTTGTCGCCGCCGTTCAGCAGACCGGTCAGGGTCGACAGCGACGTACCGCCGCTTTCACCACCGGATTTGCTCAGCTCGCCGGCAGCGTTGCTGACGGAATCCATCAAACCGGCCTGCGCCGCGCCAGCGCTTAACGAGGTGGCCAATGCCAGCGCCAACAATACACGATGCTTATTATTCATAGTGCTCAAACTCCTGTCTTCTCTTCGGTAAGCGGCGATATCGCCGGAACATACATTCGGACGCTGCGCGCGTCGACAAGTTCCCTTTAACTGTTCGCGCAGAAATTTTTAGGATTATGAGCAAGCTGCGGCAGCTTAAAACTGCCAGCGCAGCCAGGCGAAGAATACGTTGCCGTTATTATAGGTGCCGGGAATGTAGGTCGCCTGGAACGTCAGTTTTTTATAGCCGACGGACGCCAGCGGCAGCGGTGCAGGGATCGGGATATAGTTCCAGTTATCGCGGGCGGTCACGCTGGCGGTAAAGCCCAGCCCCAGGCGGAAATCCTTGTCGTCCAGCGGGCGCCAGATTTTCTCATAGGCGTAGCCGCCGATCGGCTCCCATTTATTAAAGGAGTCTTTAAACGCCATAATATAGATGCCGTGCCAGTCGCCGTCCTGGTCGAAGCGCGAAATGCCGTAGCCGGCGCCCCATGGCCGCTCGTTGTACTTGTCGATATGCTCATCGTCGTACGTCCAGCGGTTGTGCCAGGTGATCGCCGGGATATAGAGGTCATGGTTCGGCGAGTTGTTCCAGGTTTCCGCTACATTATCCGTAAAGCGCTGCCACAGGCCCGGTTTTTCCGCCGGCGCGACGGTGCTATTTTCTGAACCAACCTCAGCCAGAGAAGGCAGTGCAGGAAATATCAACGCTATACAACCGGCCAGGCATGTCCGTTTTAACAACATAAAATAACTCCTGTACAAATTACGGCCGAGGATTCTTACCGATTGCACCTGCAAGATCAAGCCAAGGCAACACTTTCCCGCCGCAAACCGCCGTTCGTTGTCTTTTCGTTAAGTTTAGCCGCTGCTCGCCAAACCTCGGTTTTATCCCGGTAAAACCGGGCAAACCGACGGTAAAAATCGCCCCCGGCAGCAGCGTGAAAAAATATTTACCCCGCTCAAAAATCAGAATGTGATCGCAGGCGGCAGCGGCGGCCTGACCTGTTGTCGCAATTGTTAACTGCCGCACAATTTTTACCCGTCGGCGCACAGTTAATTATATGTAAAACATTTGTGACATATTGTGTAGGGAAAATAATTAGCACGGTTAACTATTGATTTATCGCCGCTTCACGGCCGTTTCCCGTCATGCAGATATTAATCACCGTGCGCTCACATCGGCGCCTGCCGCAGCAGAACAATAGCGGCGGGTAAAAGTACCGGTCTCGCAGCCCTTACCCTGACGGCACGCCGCCTGACCGCATAAACAGCGATTACCCCTCACAATCCGGCCGCTGAAAAATACCCGCATCAGATTATCAGCCTGCCAATTTATCGTTTTCAGATAGTTGCATACGTAAAGCTTCCCATACATTCCCCGCCCCGCGCATCAGCCCCGCTTATCTTGAAGGCCGCCGGCGTTTACATAACTGTTATAGCAACGGACGCAGCGCCACTGATGCCTCGCGGCCTCTGTATACCGACAACTACAACATCGCCAGCAACCACGCTTGCTGATTTCTACCTGAAACAAAAAAGACAATGAATTCGGAGCTAGAGATGAAAATCACTATCGGACAATTTCTCCTGCAACAACTTCGCGCCCTGAATATTGAGCATATCTACGGCGTGCCCGGCGACTATAATCTGGCGCTGCTGGAAATGATTGAACATGACGATAGCGTGCAGTTTGTCGGCAACTGCAACGAGTTGAACGCCTCTTACGCCGCCGACGGCTATGCTCGTCTCAACGGCGCCGGCGCGCTGATTACCACCTACGGCGTCGGCGATCTGGCCGCGCTGTCCGGCATTGCCGGCGCCTACGCCGAGTCGTCGCCGGTGATCTGCCTGGCCGGCACCCCGCCGCTGCACGCGATGAAGGATCACGCCCTGCTGCACCATTCGCTGGCGGACGGCAACTTCGACAACGTGATGAACTGCTTTAAACAGTTCACCGTCGCCCAGGCGCTGATTACGCCGGAAAACGCCGCCCGGGAAATCCCGCGGGTGATTGCCGCCGCCTGGACGGAGAAAAAGCCGGTCTATCTGCAGCTGCCGTCGGATATCTGCGAGGTGCAGATTGATATCGCCGAGCCGGTTGCCCCGCCGCAGCAGCCCGCCAGCGACGCCCACAACCTGCAGCTGGCCGCCAAGGCGCTGCTGCAGCGGCTGCGCGCCGCCAAATACCCGCTGATGCTGGTCGATCAAATGGTCGACCGCTATCAGCTGCAGCAGCTGACCATCGCCGTGGCGCAGCGCTTCGGCATTGCGCTGACCAATATGCCGACCGCCAAATGCATCATTCCGGAAACCACCGCCGGCTGGATGGGCGGCTACAGCGGCAACCTGTCGCGCCCGGAGCTGTTTGAGCTGATGGCCAAATCCGACTGCGTGCTGAGCTTCGGCGTACGCCTGGTGGATTCCACCACCGGCTATTTCTCCCATCAGATCCCGGCCGCAGCGCAGATTGATATCCAGCCCTACTCGCTGAAATTCGACAACACCGCCTACCCGGCGGTAGCGACCGCCGATCTGCTGCAGGCGCTGCTGGACGCCGACGAGGGGCCGCACGCCGCGCCGATGGCGGTACTGCCTAATCCGCACGCGCAGCTGGCGGCCCCCGGCGACGCGCCACTCGATCAGGCCTATTTCTGGCAGCGGATGAGCCGCTTTATTCGTGAGGACGACGTACTGGTGGTGGAAAACGGCACCTCGGGCGCCGCAGTCGGCGGCATGCGCATGCCGGACGGGGTGAAAGTGGTTAACCAACCGATCTGGGGCTCCATCGGCTATACCCTGCCGGCGCTGCTCGGCACGCTGATGGCGGCGCCGCAGCGACGCCATATGCTGTTTATCGGCGACGGCTCCTTCCAGTTAACCGCGCAGGAGGTCTCCACCCTGCTGCGCTACGAGCAGAAGCCGATCATCTTCCTGATCAATAACGACGGCTACACCATTGAGCGCTACATTTTGGGGGAAAATTCGTCTTACAACGATATCGGCCCGTGGGACTACGCCAAACTGCCGGCGGTGCTTAATACCCAGGCGCGGCCGTTCTGCGCGGCGGTGGAAACCAGCCAGCAGCTGGAGCTGGCGCTGGAGCACGCTTCACGTCAGGAAACGCTGGCGTTTATCGAGGTCAAACTGCCGATGATGGATACGCCGCCGGTAATGAAAGAGTTCTGCAACCGCTGCAACAGCTTTAACTTCGGCCTGACCAACCCGCGCCGCAGCGCATAACGCGTCCGGCGGTCGGCGTAAGATTCCCCCCGCCGGCCGCCTCCCCGCTTAACGGGCGCGCGCCATACAGCTTTGACGCCGGTCGTCCACCCGCTTGGCAAACCAGGCGGTGGTCAGCTTACGGGTGATTTTCGGGCTTTCCAGGGTAATGCCCGGCAGCATCTCACGCGGCAGTTTTTTCCCGGCGGTTTTATCCGCCAGCGCAAACACCTGCCGATACAGATCGGTGTCTTCAAACTCCAGCGTGTCGCCTTTCTCCAGCGCGCGACGAATAGCGGAATGGCTGATATCCAGCCGCTTCGCCAGCGTGCGCACCGCCAGTTCAGTGGTGCCCGGCTTATCGCTGCCGTAAATAATCAAATCGCCGTCCAGCGCCAGCGGAATGCCGCTGGCCTGGCTGACCGCGCTCTGGAAGGCGGCGTTACGGCTGGCGTACCAGCCGGCGTTAAAGTCGGCGAAGCGATACAGCGAGCGGCTGTAATTGGCCGGATAGCCCAGCAGATGCATAATGCCGAAATACATGCCGCCGCGGCGGCTGAACACTTCGCGGCGAATCGAACCGTCGATCGGGTACGGGTAGCCTTTGGCATGCGCTTCGGCAAAGGCGATGCTGACCTGCATCGGCCCGCCGGTGCGCACCGGGTTTAGGCTGCCGAACAGGCGCTGCCCCATCGGCACCATATCGATAAAGTCGTCGAAGATGGCGCTCAACTCTTTTTCACTGCGCACCTTGTCCAGACGCTCGCTGTAGCTTTTGCCGTTGGGCGACTTGAGCAACAGTGCGGTACGCACCACAAAGTGCGGAATATGCAGCTTATCGGCGCGGCGATCGATCTCCTGCCAGGCGATCTTCGACAGCCCCGGCACCTGCGGGTCGGCGTGGAAGGTCGACTCCTGCCCGGTCACCGCCAGCACCGCGCACAGGTTCTCGTCGCTGGGATCCAGCCCCTGGGCGGCGAACGCGGCGGTGATATCGCCGGCCCACGCCTGTTTGTTCTGCGCGTTGGCCGGCATCAGCCTGACCACCTGCGCCTTCACCTCCGCCGGGCTGCGGCTGGGCGCCTGCGGCGTGATATTGCTGGTACAGCCGGCCAGCGCCAGCAGCGCGGTCAACGTCAGCGCGCGACCGGTGAAAATTCGATAATTAGGCATCTTTTCCCTGATCGTTAAGGTATCTGCGCTCAAGACGTTATCCCAGCCGCGCCGGATGATCCAGCCCCGCGGAGGGAAAAGCCGGCATAGCGATTCTGCGATGGCAGAGCGGCGCAATAAGGTGTATTTTACATGCAATTTAAAAACTCAATCCGTACAAGGAGCCCCCCATGTCTGCAGACATCCAGCCAGAAGACTATTTTCATCAGAGATATGGCCTGACCCGCACCCATTCGGAAGTGGTCGCCGCCGCCGGCGAGATACCCGCCGGCAAGGCGCTGGACCTGGGCTGCGGCGGCGGACGCAACGCGCTGTATCTGGCGCTGAAGGGGTTTGACGTCACCGCCTGGGATAAAAACGCCGTGGCGGTCGCCGAGCTGAACCGCATTATCGATGCCGAAGGGCTGAGCAATATCCGCGCCACGGTGCAGGATCTGAATAGCCTGCGCTTCCAGGGCGACTACGATTTTATTCTCTCCACGGTGGTGATGATGTTTCTGCAGCCTGCGGCAATCCCGTCGATCATTCAGGATATGCAGGCCGCCACCGTCAGCGGCGGCCATAACCTGATCGTCGCCGCGATGGATACGCCGGACTTCCCCTGCCCGCTGCCGTTCCCCTTCGCCTTTAAGCCCGACGAGCTGAAGAAGTACTACCGGGAGTGGCAAATCGTAAAATACAATGAAGACGTCGGCGAGCTGCATAAAACCGACGCCAACGGCAACCGCATCAGGCTGCGCTTCGCCACGCTGCTGGCGCGCAAGCCCGCCTCTCTCTGACGGCGCGCCGCTGTCGCGCGGCAATCTGTGCGCTAACGCGGGAATCGCGTTGCCAATCTCGGCGCGCGGCGTTAGGATCGCGCCCGGCCAAAAGACGGGCCAGGGATTACGCCGCGCTGCTTCACGACGATCAACGCGCAGGTGCGGCCAGGCATTTTGAGAGGTTATCGTGTTAGAAAGTTTCGGCGTCCTGAATTTATGGACCTACCTGGCCGGGGTGATATTTATTATCGTGCTGCCCGGCCCCAATACCCTGTTCGTACTGAAAACCGGCATCTCACGCGGTATCCGCGCCGGCTACACCGCCGCGCTCGGCGTATTTATCGGCGACGCCGTTTTGATCTTCTGCGCCTACATCGGCGTGGCTACGCTGATCCGCACCACCCCGCTGCTGTTTACGCTGGTGCGCTATCTGGGGGCGTTCTACCTGCTGTTCCTGGGCGTGAAGATCCTCTACGCCAACTTTGTGCAAAAGACTCAGCCGGAGCACCAGGCGCTGGAAGGCGGCCACAGCATTCTGCGCAAGGCGCTGACGCTCAGCCTGACCAATCCCAAGGCGATTTTGTTTTACGTGTCGTTCTTCGTGCAGTTTATCGACTTTAACTACGCGCATACCGGGCTGTCTTACACCATCCTGGCGCTGATTCTGGAGTCGGTCAGCTTTATCTATCTGAGCACGCTGATCTTTGCCGGCAGCATGCTGGCGCACTTCTTCAGCCATAAAAAACGGCTGGCCAAGCTGGGCAATGGCCTGATCGGCCTGCTGTTCCTCGGCTTCGCCACCCGCCTGGCGACGCTGAGTTCCTGAGCCGCGCCACAACCGGGGCGCTCTGACGCCCCGGCCCTACCACCGCCATTTTGTCACGGCGGACAAACCGACTGTCAGACAGAGCAAATTTTCCTCCCGCCATCGCGCGTATGCTAAATCGGTGCAATTTTTCCCGATCGTTCTCTTCGTATGACAGGAGGGCATATGCCTGATACTACCGTAGCAGTGATGGACAACGTGTTGCGCTTTCTCGAACGTCAACACGGCTTGTATATCGATGGGCAATGGCAAAGCTCGCAGTCCGCAGCGCGCCTGCCGGTGTATAACCCCGCCGACGGCCGGCAAATCGCCACCACCGCCGACGCCAGCGCCGGCGACGTCGACCGCGCGGTGCAGTCCGCCCATCGGGCATTTCGCGACGGCGTCTGGTCGCGGCGTCTGCCGGCCGAGCGCGAACGTATTCTGCTTCGCTATGCCGATCTGGTGGAACAGCACGCCGAAGAGCTGGCGCAGCTGGAAACGCTGGAGCAGGGAAAATCCATCAATATCTCCCGCGCGTTCGAAGTAGGCTGCACCCTGAACTGGATGCGCTATACCGCCGGGCTGAGCACCAAAATTACCGGCCAGACGCTGGACGTTTCCATCCCGATGCCGCCGGGCGCCAATTACCAGGTCTACACCCGCAAAGAGCCGATTGGCGTGGTGGCCGGCATTGTGCCGTGGAACTTCCCGCTGATGATCGGCATCTGGAAAGTGATGCCGGCGCTGGCCGCCGGCTGTTCGATCGTGATTAAACCGTCGGAAACCACGCCGCTGACCCTGCTGCGGATGGCCGAGCTGGCCAGCGAAGCCGGCGTGCCGCCGGGGGTATTCAACGTGGTGACCGGCAGCGGCGCCGTCTGCGGCAAAGCGCTGACCGAGCATCCGCAGGTCGCCAAAGTCAGCTTTACCGGTTCAACCGCCGTGGGCAAAGGCATTGCCCGCGCCGCCGCGGACCGGCTGACGCGCGTCACGCTGGAGCTGGGCGGTAAAAACCCGGCTATCGTGCTGAAAGACGCCGATATCCCGCAGGTGGTCGAAGGCCTGATGATGGGCAGTTTCCTCAATCAGGGCCAGGTGTGCGCCGCCAGCTCGCGTATCTATATCGAAGCGCCGATTTACGACCAGCTGGTCGCCGGCTTTGAGCAGGCGGTGAAATCGCTCAGCGTCGGGCCGGGCATGGATCCGGCGGCGCAGATCAACCCTCTGGTTTCCCGCGCGCACCGCGATAAGGTCGCCGCCTATCTGGCAGACGCCAGAAACAAGCGCGCCGAACTGATCAGCGGCGCCGACGGCCCGGCGGGCGACGGTTTCTATATTCCGCCAACCCTGGTGGTCAACCCGGACGACAGCCTGAACCTGACGCGCGAAGAGGTGTTCGGCCCGGTGGTCAACCTGATCCGGGTGGCGGACGGTGAAGAGGCGCTGCAGAAGGCCAACGACAGCGATTACGGCCTGACCGCCAGCCTGTGGACCACCAGCCTGCAAACCGCGATGTCCTATACGCCGCGCATTCAGGCCGGTACGGTGTGGGTCAACACCCATACGCTGATTGACGCCAATATGCCGTTCGGCGGCTTTAAACAGTCAGGCAGCGGCCGCGACTTCGGGCCGGACTGGCTGGACGCCTACACCGAAAGCAAATCCGTCTGTATCCGCTACTGAGCGGCTTTCCCCCGGCCCGTCCGGGGGATTACTGATAGCGCCTGCGGTATTCACTGGGCGAAACGCCAAAGTGCGTTTTAAACGCGGTGGAAAAATGGCTGTGGTCGCGAAATCCCCAGTCATCGCTGAGGTGGGAGAGTTTCTGCCGCGGCGGCGCATGGCGCAGCGCCTGCGCGCACAGCTCCAGACGCCGATGCTTAATATACTGCGCCACCACCAGCCCGTGGCGGGCGAACAGCCGGTACAGCGTGCGCAACGACATGCCGCTCTCCTCCGCCACCCACTCCGGCCGCAGATGCTCGGATTGAATATGACGGTCGATAAAGCTCAGCGCCTGCTTAAAACCGCGCTCGTTCTCCGCGTCCGCCCCCTCTCCGCCGGCCAGCAGCGGACGCAGCAGGCTGGCCAGCGCGCTCAGCGTCGCCTCGCTCTCTGCCGCTGCCAGCGTTGGGCTGTCGAGATAGCCACGCACCAGCTGATGGCTGAATCTGACCAGCGAACTGCCGGCCTCAAGACGCACGGCGCACTGAACCTTGCCCTGCCGCGCCGGCGCTTCGAGGTAATCGCGCGGCAACAGCAGCGAAATTTGCTGCGAGTCCTGCTGGAACAGAAAATTGCTGGGCTGCCCGGCGTCAATCAGCGTCATATCACCGGCCGACAGACTGGCGCGCCTTTCGCCCTGCTCCATCAGGGCGCTGCCGCGCAGCTGAAATACGGTAAAAAAGTAGCCGCCGTTGCTCTGGGCAATCTCCCGCCGGGTGCGGTACAGTTGCGCCTGCGCCGCATCCACAATACTCAGCCGCAGCGCATGCGTATGGTAGGTCCGCATCGCGCCGCTAAACCCCGGCCCCAGCGTATTGGCGCAAAAACGCCCGCAGGCCGCGTTGATGCTTTGCAGCCATTCATCAAAACCGGCACTCCGGGCCTGTACGGAAACCGCCATATGTCCCCTTCCAGCTATCAGCAGTGACGCAGATAACAGCGGCGTCGATCATGCTGCAAACATAGTCACTCGTTAACCGTTAAGCAACAACGGACGGGAGATTTAACGGTGCGATCACAAGTTTGCACCCGACAGCGGCGTACGACGGGAAGATAACGGATAAAAAACGGGTACGGCAATGCTGCCGCACCCGGGATTGTTACAGGAATTGCCCGCATCAGCAGGCGCAAATTTTAAGGCGTTGTAGGCTGGGTAGGGCAGTAGTTCCTGGCCACAACGTTTATCGTCTTGCGCGGTACGCCATACTTATTGCGGCACTCTACGACCGAATAGCATAAATTGCTATCTCCCCCAGCGCCCCATTCAAATTTTTCCTGGCTACAGAAACGAATATAACCGCCGATGACCTTATCAGCTTTTTTCATGCTCATTTTTTTCATTGTGATATCCTTATATGATGATATTGATATATCAAATAAGAAAAACGTCAAACCCGAAAATACGGAATACATTAAATGATGTTTTCCTTACGTCGTTAATTCTAATCACTAAAAAATAAAGAGTAAAACATTGCCGTAATAAAGAGACGATAATGGGATATGACTGAACAATTCAAAGGAATAGTCGCGCTACTCAAGGAGGACAGGAATTAATATAAATGAAATATATATCTCAACCTGGAAATAATAAAGTGAAATACGCGAAGCAAGGCACCCAGCCGATATTGGTCAAGGATAAGATTGTCAGAGATGATGCGGATGGGAATGGGCGTATAACAGAAATGTAATAGAGTTCAGCGATCGGGTGCGGCAACGCGCCGCACCCGGTAAAACAGCTTACGGCGTCGTTGGAGGCGGGGTAGTGCCGCCACCGGTCGCAGCGCAGTTGCTTACTGGCACGTAGAACATCACTTTGGTCGGCTGACCAAATTTGTTGGTGCAGTTTCTGACAGCGGTACAGGTGTCAGCGCCGCCCACCGTGGATTTTTCATAGGTGGTTTCGGAGCAGTTAAAGTAACCGCCGATGATGTTTGATGATTCCATCATGGTCATCTTTTTCATTTTGATATCCTTAACAATGATATTGGTGTGTTTGCACAAGAAAACGCCTTGGCCGATTAATAATCATAACCAAGGCGAATATTACTCTCACGCGAATTGATTATAGATAGCGATAAAAAAAAGAGTCAATTCCATTCTCCGCCACCGAAAGATAAACAGATAACACCCAAATAATTAATAAGAATAGTCACAGAAAAATAGCTAATTAAATTCATCAATAAAATAACGGCTAACGCTATAAAGTAAATTTTTATCGTTTAGTCAACGTCCCACGGTAAGACTGCATCACCACACCGGTATCTCTGACCCGCTCCCCCAGCATCGGCATCGGCCCCGATACGCCACACCACCGCCCTGCGCACAGATCCATGGCTCCTTCTCGGCTAGTCTGAAAAGTGATAACAACCAGTCACTAAGGAGAAAATTATGGACCATCTGCCTGCCGCCACGGACTTTCGCCAGTTTATCGCCTATCTGCGCGCACATCAGGAGCTGCTGGATATCGACGTCACCGTCAGCCCTGAGCTGGAAGCCGGCGCGATTACCCGCAAGGTGTACGAAACCGGCGCGCCGGCGCCGCTGTTTCAGGCGCTGGAGGATAACCCGCACGGCTTTCGGATCCTTGGCGCGCCGGCCGGGTTAAGCCGTCGCGACGGTCAGCGCTATACCCGGCTCGCCGCCCACTTCGGCCTGCCAAAACAGGCCACGCCGCGCGAAATACTGGAGACCATTATCGCCGCCGGCGATCGGACGCCCATCGCACCGCTTCGGGTCAGTAGCGCCCCCTGCCAGCAGAACGTGCTGCTGGGCGACGATGTCGATCTGCTGCGCTTCCCTATTCCGCTGCTGCATCAGGAAGACGGCGGCCGTTACTTCGCCACGTACGGCTTCCACGTGGTGCAATCCCCCGACGGCCGCTGGGACAGCTGGTCCGTGGCGCGCGCCATGCTGCACGACCCGCGCACGCTGGTCGGCCCGGCGATGGCGCAGCAGCATATCGGCATGATCCACCAAATGTGGCGCGAACAGGGCAAAAATACCCCCTGGGCGATGGTGCTGGGCGCACCGCCGGCGGCCATGGCGGTGGCCGGCATGCCGCTGCCCGCCTGGGTCAGCGAACCGGGCTATATCGGCGCGCTGACCGGCCGGCCGGTAGAGGTGGTCAAATGTCAAACCAACGACCTGTACGTGCCGGCATCGGCGGAAATCGTGGTGGAAGGCGAAATCAGTATCGATCAGACTGCGATGGAAGGGCCGATGGGCGAGTACCACGGCTATGCCTTCGCCGAAGGAAAGCCGCAGCCGCTGTTCCACGTTAAGGCGGTGACCTACCGCGACCGCGCCATTTTACCCATCTGCGTCGCCGGCACGCCGCCGGAAGAGAACCACACGCTGTGGGGCACCATGATTTCCGCCGAGGCGCTGAAGCACTGTCGCCAACAGCAACTGCCGATCGATATGGCCTGGTGTTCCTATGAGGCCGCCACCTGCTGGCTGGTGCTGTCGGTGGATGGGGCAAAACTGGCGGCGCTGAACACCGACGCCGACGGCCTGGTGCGGCTGATTGCCGACAGGTTCTTCGCCTCGCACGTCGCCTGGCTGGTGCCGAAAATCATTCTGGTCGGCAACGATATCGATATTACCGATATCAATCAGGTGGTCTGGGCGCTGGCGACCCGCAGCCATCCGAAACGTGATTTCCATGATTTTAGCGACAGTCCCGGCATTCCTATGGTGCCGTACCTGGACACCGAGGATAAGCAGGCCGGCAGAGGCGGCAAAATGATTATCAACTGTCTGTTTCCGGAAGCATTCACCGGGCGGCAGCGCGCCGCCACCGCCAGTTTTGAACACTCCTTTCCTGAGACAATCAAGCAGCAGGTGAACCGCCGCTGGCGCGACTACGGCTTTTAGTGTTATGCCCGCCTAAAGGCGGCGCTCGATGTCCTGCACGCTGACAGTGTTGCCCCCCGCCGGCGGATCGGCGGGGAGAGCATGCCCGCCGTGACGCGTTCTTTTCGGCATCATATTGTTCATATCAATACCCGATGGCTTCTGATAAATGCCCAGCGCGAAATAGCGGGCCGTGGCGTACATGTATTCGAAAATTTCCGACTGCGTATCTTCGTACTCGCTCCAGAACACCTTGGAGGTAAAGCAGTACACCTCGATCGGCAGACCTTCTGAAGTCGGGCTCAGCTGACGCACCACCAGGTACATATCATTACGGATATCGTCGCGCGCCTTCAGGTATTCGAGCAGGTATTTACGGAACAGGCCGAGATTGGTGATGCCGTGGTGGATCAGCTGTTCGTCGGACAGCGTCTCCATCTTGGTGCTGAGATAGGCGCTCAGCCCGGCGAACTTCACCGGCGAGACCGTTTTCAGCCGCTCCAGCAGCGCGCCGTCGGCAAAGGTGATGCTGGACTGATCGATAAAGAAACTGCGCTTGATGCGCCGGCCGCCCGAGGAGAACATCGGCTGCCAGTTGGTATAGGTTTCGGTAATAAAGTTCTTGGTCGGCACCCGGGAGACAGTGTTGTCCCAGTTGCGGATGGTGATGGTATGCAGCGCAATATCCGTCACTTCACCGCTGATATTGCCCTGCGGCATCTCCACCCAGTCCCCCAACTGAATCACGTTGGAGGACGACAGCTGAATATTGGCCACCAGCGAAATCAGCGTATGCTGGAACACAAACATCAGCACCGCGGCAACCGCACCCAGGCTGGAGATAATGATCACCGGCGACTTGTTGGACAGCGTGGCGATCACCAAAATGGTGGCGATCGACGACACGATGATCTTGCCGATCTGCACATAGCCTTTGATCGAATGGGATTTTTCGCCGTGTTTGCGAATGTAGGCGCTGTTGCTGATATCCAGCAGTTCATTAATCAACATCGCCGAGTCGATAATAAACAGCACGCCGCAGATCGCCTGAATGGTTTCCAGCAGCCCCGGCGGCAGCCCCACCACCAGGCGCGACAGGAAATAAACCGTCACCACCGGCACAATATGGGCCAGCCGCTTGGCGACCCGCATATCCTTATCCAGCGGATCGGACTTGTGGGTGTGTAAGATAAAGCGTCTGACAATGCCCAGCAGGAACAGTTTACAGACTACAAAGGAAATGAAGCCGGCGAATAACAGAAAGACTATCGACATCAGCGAGTAAGTCAGCGGATTCGCCAGTAACCAGTTCCAGACAGATAACAGCTCTTGCATGTCAGAGATCTCAATCAAGGAAAAATGCCCTGCCACAAGAATAGCGATTCTCCGCCGCTTTTTTTCACCAATTATGTGGTCAGCTTATGATTCAGCCCGCCACCAGCGGCTGCCGGCGTGCGGCTGCGTCAGATCGAGACGCTCGCCCATCATCGGCGTTGACAGTGAGATCGCACGCTCGGCGGCCAGGCGCGTCACCCGATCGAACGGATCTTCCCAGAGATGCATGCTTAGATCAAAGGTGCCGTTATGGATCGGCACCAGCCAGCGCCCGCCCAGATCCTGATGCGCCTGCACCGTCTGCTCAGGGTGCATATGCACATAGGGCCACTGCTTGTCATAGGCGCCGGTTTCCATCAGCGTCACGTCGAATGGCCCGAACCGCCGCCCGATCTCGGCAAAACCGCTGAAGTAGCCGCTGTCGCCGCTGAAGAACAGCCGCATATCGTCGTCAATGATCACCCAGGAGGCCCACAGCGTACGATTGCCGTCGCGCAGGCTTCGGCCGGAAAAGTGCTGCGCCGGCGTGGCCGTCAGCTGCAGACCGTCCACCTCCGTTCCCTGCCACCAGTCAAACTGCTGCACCTTCTGCGGCGCAATACCCCAGTCGATCAGACGGTCGCCCACGCCCAGCGGCGCCAAAAACAGCGCCGTCTTGCCGTCCAGCGCGCGGATTGCGGCGGCGTCCAGATGATCATAATGATCGTGCGATAAAATCACCCCGCGGATCGGCGGCAGATCGGCCAGCGCAATCGGCGGCGCATGGAAGCGCTTCGGGCCAACGAACGACAGCGGCGAGGCGCGCTCGGAAAACACCGGATCGGTCAGCCACCACTGGCCGCGCAGTTTAATCAGCAGCGTCGAATGGCCCAGCCGGTACAGGCTGCGGTCCGGCGCCTGCCGCAGCATCTCCCGCGTCAGCGGGCTGAGCGGGATGTCGCCGTCCGGCACGGTGCCGCGCGGTTTATTGAAAAAGAAATTCCACCACACGCGTAGCGTCGAGGTCGGCAGTTCATCCGGCGCGGCGGCGCGGGCATTGCGAAAGCGTTGATCCACCGCCTGCGGCGACCACGAATAATCGCCGATAACGCGGCGGAAACGGGAAAATAGGCGCAATAGGGTTATCCTCAGGGCTACGGGCCGGCAACACGCGGGCAACACAGGATGTTAGTCCCTCGCCGCCTCCGCCACCAGAGGGAAATCGTGCTCTGCATCGGGCGCAGCATAGCGCTGCGCCCCCGCCCGCGTTACAGCGCCTCTTTGGCCCGGCGGCGCAGCGAGAACGGTCCGGGGCCGCTGAGGGTGAACGCCGACATCAGCGTAAAGCCCAGCGTGACCAGCCCCAGCACCAGATACGCGCCCTGGAAGCCGATGCTTTCATACATATTGCCTGCCAGCACCGACATAAAAATCATCGCCAGCTGTTTGAAGAAGCAGAAACATACCAGATAGACGGTGGCCGAAAAGCGCACCTCAAACTGACTGGTAATGTATTTGAAGCAGCCGACAATCAGGAACGGCACCTCAAACATATGCAGGGTTTTCAGGATCACCACTTCCAGCGCCGAGGTGGCGAACGAGGAGCCGATAATACGCACCGACATAATGGCGCCCGCCAGCAGCAGCGCATTCTTGCCGCCGATGCGGTTAACGATCAGCGGTGCAAAAAACATGATGGTGGCGTTCAACAGTTCGCCCAGCGTAGTGACATAGCCAAACACCCGGGTGCCCTGCTCACCGGAGGAGAAGAACGAGGTGAAAAAGTTGGCGAACTGCTGGTCAAACACATCGTAGGTACAGGAGACGCCCACCACATACAGCGACAGGAACCACAGTTTCGGCTGCCTGAACAGCTCCAGGGCCAGCTTCAGGCTGAAGGCGTTCTGGTTGGCGCCCACGGCATCCGCCACCGCCGCGGAAGAGTGCGTCTCAGTGCGCGAAAAGAACAGCAGCAGCGCCAGAATAACGGCGCAGCCGGATCCCAGCCAGAACACAAATTCATTATTGATGGTGAACATAACGCCGACGATCGAGGCGCACAGCGCCCAGCCCACGCAGCCGAACATGCGCGCGCGGCCGAATTCAAAACGGCTGCGGCGGCTGACCTTTTCGATATAGGCTTCGATCGCCGGCGCGCCGGCGTTGTAAATAAAGCCGAGATAGATCCCACCGACGATCGACCCCAATAAAATATTAAACTGTAATAACGGCCCGAAGATGTAAATAAAGAACGGGGCGAACATTACCAGCATGCCGGTGATCGTCCACAGCAGGTGTT
Source organism: Serratia rubidaea (assembly GCF_016026735.1). Taxonomy (NCBI): domain Bacteria; kingdom Pseudomonadati; phylum Pseudomonadota; class Gammaproteobacteria; order Enterobacterales; family Yersiniaceae; genus Serratia; species Serratia rubidaea. The sequence goes on along the minus strand of NZ_CP065640.1, from coordinate 2,520,870 downwards.
TACGCAAGCCGAGCTTGTCGGAAAGCAGGCCGAAAACCGGCTGGAACAGCAGAGAAAACAGCGAAATACAGGCAAAAATCACGCCGGTGTCCCGCTGGCTGATATGGTTGATCTCGTGCAGCCAGATGGGGAAGAACGGGAAATAGGCCCCCATAATAAAAAAGTAAAAGAAGAAGAAAAAACCGAACATCCAAAAATTAGTATTTTTTAAATAATACATCATGGATTTCCTCAGTTAAAAAATAGGCAGGCCCAGGCCTGCCCGCTTATTATTGTTGGCCCCAGACCAGCTGGTAGCGATAGCGCCCGGCGCTGAGCAGGTATTCCGGCGCGACGGAAGGGCTCCAGGAGTCGTCGCCGCCAATCCCCATATGGAAGCCGTCAATATTCAGCCAGACGCCCTCCTCCGGCTGCAACAGATGGCGATGGCTGGTCTCCATCAGCTGCCGCTGGCCGTAACGGCTGATATTGAACTGGAAGTCGCCGCGCCAGCGGTGCGCGCCATACTGCAGCTCGCGAGTGCCGCAGCGCAGGCCGTTTTCACACGGGAAGACGTACGGGGTGTACATCGCCTCCAGCGGCTGTTCCCAGCGGTCGAAACAGGCGGAACTCAGGCGATCCGGGTAGTTCTCATGCGGCCCCAGCCCCAGCCAGCTCACGCGCGACGCACACTGCGCCAGCCGGCAGCTCAGGCCGATGCGCGCCGGCGGCGGCGTGCCGTTGGCGATCTCCACCTCCGCCGTTATCCGCATCTCGCCGAGGCCGTCAATACGGTAGGTTTTGCGGCTGATAAACAGCGTTTCGCCCTGATGCTTCCAGGCATGCGCGGTGGTAATCAGCACCGCGCGCGACAGCGCTTCGGCCTCGCACTGCAGCAGCACGGCTTCCGCCCGGTAGTGGCCGGCGGCCTTCCAGCGCTCGACCCAGGCGTTCGGGTCGATGCGGGTCACCTCGCTGACGCCAATATCATTATCCAGCGGCGCGCGGGTGAACTGATCAAGCAGCGGGCTAAGCAGCTGCGGCTCTTCATCCATCCAGTACTGCGTCAGCACGCCCTGCCGGCGGCAGAACGCCCAGCGCTGCCTGCCCAGCGTAATGCTGAACTGCGCCTCACTGCTGGAGAGCTGCGGCGCCTCGCCGGCGTGTACCACGGGCTGCGCGTCGAGTTTTTCTTCCAGCGCCCACTGCTGCCAGGCGCTGAGATGCCCGGCCGGCGACCATGCCGTCGCCTGCGGCTGCACCACCCGCACCGTCAGCCACAGCTGCCCCGCCGTTTCCGGCAGCGGCACCGCCGGCAGGGTAATTGTCTGACGTCCCTGCGGCGCGATGTCCAGCACCGCTTCTCCCGCGGCCAGCGGCCGGCCATCCTGTGCAATCGACCAGTGCAGCACTTCGTTATCGCTATGGCGGAACAGGTATTCGCTGGTGACCTCAATCCGCCGCTCCTCGCCCGGCAGCAGCGTAAACTGGAACAGCTGCTGCGCATGCTTGGCCTCATACAGCGAAGGATGCGGCGTGCGATCCGCAAACAGCAGCCCGTTCATACAGAACTGGCGATCGTTGGGCGTATCGCCAAAGTCGCCGCCGTACGCCGACCACGGCGTACCGTCTGCGTCATGCTTGATCAGCGACTGGTCCACCCAGTCCCAGACAAAGCCGCCCTGCAGCCGCGGATACTGACGGAAGGCCTGCCAGTATTTGGCGTAACCGCCCAGGCTGTTGCCCATCGCATGGGCGTATTCACAGAGGATCAGCGGGCGCTGCTCGCCCGGCATCGACAGCCACTTTTTGATCGACCACTTCGGCGCAACGGGAAACGGCTGATCCTGATCGACGCGCGCATACATCGGACAGATAATATCGGTCGCCGCGCTATTCGCGCCGCCGCCTTCGTACTGCACCGGGCGCGACGGATCGGCCGACTTCAGCCAGCGGTAAAGCGCGTCGTGATTGGCGCCGTGGCCGGACTCATTGCCCAGCGACCAGATAATAATGCTCGGGTGGTTGCGATCGCGCTGCACCATCCGCGTTACGCGCTGGCTCATGGCCGGCAGCCAGTGCGGATCGTCGCTCAGGCGGCTCATCGGCGTCATGCCGTGCGTTTCGATATTCGCCTCATCCACTACATACAGGCCGTAGCGATCGCAGAGCCTGTACCACAGCGGGTGGTTCGGGTAGTGCGAGCAGCGCACCGCGTTAAAGTTATGCTGCTTCATCAGCAGGATATCCTGCAGCATGGTCTCTTCATCCATCACCTGCCCGCGCTGCGGATGATGCTCATGGCGGTTGGTACCGCGGATCAGCAGCGGTTTGCCGTTCAGCAGCAGCAGACCGTTTTCAATACTCACCTGACGGAAGCCGACGTCGCAGGCTTCCGCCTCAATCAGCGTGCCGTCGGCGCGCTGCAGCAGCACCAGCGCGCGATACAGCTGCGGGGTTTCCGCACTCCACAGCGCCGGACGCTCCACCTCCAGCCGCAGCGTGGTGCGCTCGGCATAGGCGCCGCGCTCATCGATAAGCGCGCTGCCGAAAGGCGCGCTGGCCTCCGCGCTCAGGGCGTTGTCCCGCCACAGCTGCACGGTGACGCGTAAGTCATCACTCACTTCCCCCGCCATGCAGACCTCGGCCTCCAGCTGCGCGCGGCTGAAATCAGCATTAAAGCGGGTAGCGATATGCAGATCGCGGATGCATACCGCCGGTTTATGCAGCAGGGACACATCGCGGAAAATACCGCTCATCCGCCACATATCCTGATCTTCCAGATAGCTGCCGTCGCTCCAGCGCAGCACCATCACCGCCAGACGGTTTTCCCCCTGCTGCAGAAAATCGCTGAGATCAAATTCGGACGGCAGCCGACTGTCCTGGCCGTAGCCCACCCAGCGCCCGTTGCACCACAGGTGAAATGCGGAGTTAACGCCGTCAAAGATGATGCGGGTCTGCTCGCCGCTTACCGCCCGCTTGTCGAGACTAAATGTGAGCGAATAACAGCCCGTCGGGTTATCGGCCGGCACGCGCGGCGGATCGACCGGGAAAGGATAGGTGATGTTGGAGTAAATCGGTGCATCGTAACCGTCCATCTGCCAGTTGGAGGGGACGGTTACGGTGTCGGCATCGGGCAGATCGCTCAGGCGCCAGCTTTCCGGCACCGCCTCCGGCGCGGCAAACCAGTTAAATTTCCAGTCGCCGTTCAGGCTGCGCAGCCGATCGGAATGCTGGTCGCTGCGCGCCGCGTCGGCATTGCGCCAGCTGTAAAAAGGCGGGTGCGCCTCCAGACGGTTAAGCTGCGTCACGCCGGGATTTTCCCAGTCGCGGCGCGCCAGTACCGCAGCGAGTGAGTCCGTATTCAGGGTCATGGCCGTGTCCTATTACAAATTGATATCCGCTCACAATTAACCAAGAACATACGGAGACGGGACAAACACTGTAAAGGAGCGGCTGTTTAATGAGTGAGCCGACTCACATTAATGATGATTGACGACGAGAAATGTGAGCGCTTCGCCACACGGTTAACCCAGGTGATGGATGACGCCTGCGCTTACAGACGTGACACCTGCCGTGCAAGCTGCAACAGCGACTCGGCCAGCGCCTGGGGAGAGGAGGTCTGCGCGTCGGGCGGCAGGACGGTTTTGCGTTTGACCAGCGTGACCGGCAGCAGCTGGTTGCCGGTCACGGCTTCACCATGGGAGAGCTGCAGCAGCCTGTCGACGCTGCTCTGCCCCAGCTGCGGAAAATCCTGCTTGATAGTGGTCAGCGGTGGGATATAGCAGGAGCTGTCTTCGGTATCGTCATAGCCGATCAACGAGATATCGGTCGCGACGCGCAGGCCAAATTCGCTTATCGCACGCATCGCCCCCAGCGCCATCTGGTCGTTACCGACCAGTATCGCCGTGGGAAGCGTGCCATCATTCAGCATCTGCGACGTCTGCTGGAAACCGGACATTGCGCTCCAGTCGCCTTCGATTTGCGCCACGGGCTGCAGCTGATGTAGCGCCAGATACTTGTGCCACCCCGCCAGCCGCAGCCGCGCCGAGATGGAAGTCAGCGGCCCCGTCAGCAGCGCAATGCGTTGATGACCGTGCTGCAGCAGGTGCTCAACCCCCAGCCGCGCGCCGTCGTCATGGGAGAAAATAATACTGTTAACGGGATAACTATCGGAGACATCGAGGAACACCACCGGCACATTGCCGCAGGCCGCGGCCACCGCAACGGCGTCTTGTTCATCCAGCGGGTAGTTAACGATCAACCCGTTGACCCGCTGCGTCAGCAGGTTGTGCACCGCCGCCTGACACGCCTCTACGCCGCTGCGTTCCACCATGCCGACCACCACGCCGGCGCCGACGCGATCGGCGCGGGACTTAATGGCGGCGACAATCTGCGACGGCGCATGCAGCGCCAGGTTGGCGGTAACGACGCCGATCAGCGGCAGCTGCTTGCCCGCCAGCTGCTGGGCGACGCGGTTGGGAATGTAATTGAGCGCCGCCATCGCGGCTTCAACTTTCTCACGGGTTTTGGCGGAAACGTGGTTGGCCTGATTAACGACGCGGGAGACGGTCTGATAAGAGACGCCCGCGTGCGCTGCGACATCGTATAGCGTTACCGGTTTCACATTCATCCCCTGATTCCAAAGTGGTCCGCAGTATCATGCCACAGCCGGGAATATTTTTCGTCACCGGGCAAGGGAGCGCCGCACGCCCCCGTCGGTTTACGGCTCAATACGCACCGGCGTACCGGTCGGCACCAGCGACCACAGCTCCTTCATCTCGGCGTTGGTCACCGCAATGCAGCCATCGGTCCAGTCCAGACGCTGTAGCAGCGGCGCCAGCCATCCCCAGCCGTTGGGCTGGCCGTGGATCATAATATGACTGCCCGGAGAATAACCGCCCGCTTTGGCCCGTGCGCTATCGTCAGCATCCGGGTAAGAGATATGCAGGCTGAGATAATACTTGGAGCGGGAATTGCGCCAGTCGATGCTGTAGTCGCCTTCCGGCGTTTTCTGATCGCCCTCGCGCATTTTAGCGCCGCCGTCCGCCGCGCCGCCGAGCGCGACAGAATAGCTGGCCACCACCTGATTATCCTTCAGCAGGCTCAGCGTGCGCGACGCCTTGCGAATCAGCACCTGGTCAATCTGCTCTGCCGCGGCGCGCTGCGCCGGCGGATCGCCGTAGCCAAAGCGCGCCATCAGCCAGCTATAGGCCAGCGGACAAAGCACCAGCAGCGTGAAAAAAACCAGCAGGTAGCGGCCGACGCGGCCGGGACGCTTGAGGCGATGCATAACGGTGAAATCTCCATAAAATGGGCTGAACAAGGCGCTCAGCCGCTGTCCTTGCGCCCGCTTCTCCGCCGCCGTTCGGCATGCCACAACCGACATGTGCTGATAAACGCGCGGAAAAAATAACAACGGGCCTTGCCATGATAACAAATCAGGACATATATCCGCAGTCCTTAATCATAATATATATAAATCTTTTCCTATCAAAACGGATAAATAACAGCGTTGCGCTCTGAAGCAGAGCATAAAAACAGCCTTGCGATGTCAAAAAGCAAGTGAAAAACACTTAAGCGCAAGTATACTACGGAAGGCTATAAACGGGATTAACAGTAGCCATTTAAAATATCAATAAATTAGATTGCATCATTCAAAAAGGGAATATTTAATGAAGAAAATAATGACTGCCGGCATGTTGGGCATGGCATTTTTGTTATCAGGCTGTTCATCTGAGCCTTCAGAGAGTGACATCACCAAAGCGATACAAGAGTCTTACGATGAAAGCAATAAACAGCGCGAAGAACTGATTGGTGAACTTGCTAAAGAAGAAAGCAATAGAATCTCCCTTGTTTCTGCCAGAAAAATATCCTGTTCAAAATCCGGAGATACAAAATACAGCTGTGAAGTAGAAATGGAAACCAAAATGCCGCTGGTAGGCATATCGAAAACCATCAGCACGTTACAGTTTATCAAAGACAGCGGCAAGTGGAGGCTGGTCTTAGGCTAACGCGCAGTTAATGAAAATACTGGTCGTGTTTGGCCAGTATTTTTATTCCTGTAAGAAACCCCATAATTAAGATAAACCCTCTCGTTGCATTTTTACTTTATCACGTCCATATCAACCATATATGTTCCGTGATATAACAGTCGTTACCACCCTTTCAGTTTCACAATGTCGCTATTATCTTTTATCATATACCGCCCATTATTCACGGTGAAAAATACACTCCCCGCACGGTTATTACTCACAATAAGCACGGCATCTTTTTCAATGCAGTTCACATCTTTCTTCATCTCAGGAAAACAAAGCCTGTCGTATTTTTCTTTCTTTTTATAATCGTCACTAAAATCCCAAAAAGTAATGGAGAAACGCCCAGAATCAGGAGATGGGGTAGGTATACCATAGTTTTCACTTAACTTATTCTTATTCGCCAACCACCAGTTTATTTTACCTTTGTCAGTTAGCGGGAAATTGGTCACCAAGACGTCACTGAAGTTATCATTAGTATGAACTGCAGCAATCTCTGCCGTGCGTAACGATAAAGAGATCGCATATCCGACAAGCATGCAACCAACCAGCAATAATGATGCATAGCGTAAAATATTATGCCTTACTTTCATTACCTCCTCCATGTATGGCTTAACAGCAGCTAATAATTCCAACACTGGACGCCATATAAACTCTCTGTGTAACGTTCCTGTCTAACATGAAAGCTATCTCCTATGACAACCCTTTTCAATACTACCCCCCCCCCTGGAAAACACCGGATATACTATGGTTTGCCGTATGTTTTTGTTACCTTTTTATGATCATCGGTTATAAATTCAAATCGGTAATGCTGGTCACTAAGTGCGTAGATAAGCTCATAGCTCGTACTCTTCTTCAATAAGAATGGAATACAGGTATCAGGATATCTCTTTACGATCCCATCCTTCATCGCCAGTGGTTTTTCATAATTATTTTCTGATGATGTTAATGAGTAATACTCCAGCGTATTCCCAGGAGTAGAAGTTATGCATATGCGGTTTTTATCTACGGTAGCATCACCCTCCTGATGAAAAGTAAGCCTATCGCCGCCACATCCCGTTAGAAGGACAAACAAAAAACATAAAGAAAGATGTTTAATCATATTCACGCTTAATCTTGACCACTTCTCCCTTATCGTTCAGTGAATAACGTCCATCATATGTAATAAAGAGCAGGCGATCGTTCTTGATCTGTCTAACGGAAAACAGGGGGTTTTTATCGATACAATTATTCTTAGTTTTCATATCATCAAAGCACAGCCTGTCATATTTACCTTCTTCTTGATAACCGTTACCAAAGTCCCAGAAGGTTATGGTAAAACTGCCGTAACTTGCCGGCTTGGGAATGTTAAAGCGCTCCTTTAGCATGGCTTTATTGTTCAGCCACCAGTTTATTTTTCCGTGGTCCGTGAGAGGAAATTCTTTGACCAAAACATCACTAAAATTATCATTTTCATGAACAGCGAAAATTTCAACCGTACGCAGCGAGAACCAAAAGAAAGAGCCAACAAGGAGAAAGGCAATCATTGCCAGTATATAGAGCAGATTTTTATTTTTTACTTGCATTTCGTTCCCCGCAGATCTCTACTGTAGTTTCCATATTAGTCATAAATGGTCTGAAACCAAACTGGTTATAATGTTGTAACACAAACCAGATACGAAAAAAACGAAACTGTTTAAATTTCGCATTCAAAATATCGTTACTGTCTAACCCAAAGTGATCTTGTGCTCTGTAGTGTACTACAGCACGATAACGATCATTATCAAAAGATAGTGACTTTATCGTGATGTGCATAGACCAAATGTCATGAACTGTTATCCCCATACCATTAAAATTATCTTGAAACCTGTTAAACTTGGGTAATTTACCTCTAAGAATCGCTCCCTTCACCTCACTCAGTGATTCCATAGGATAACACTTATTACTCCAATCAATATAATAGTCAAAAGCATTTTTTAGTAATAGAAGTGTACTATTTTCTGTTCTATCGGTAAGTATCTGCTCTTTTAATGCGGCATTTAAATGTAGACTACTGAACGGCGCCCCGTTACCATTCTGCATATGAGTTATCATATTCTCAATCAAGTATTTATAAGGACCATAAAGTGCGAAGATACTTGATAGATAACGGAACTCATCAAAAAGAATTTTTGTACATGCCTGTTTGGTTAACTTTTCTCCCTCCCCACGCATGATAGGAAACATCGAATGGGAGTGGGTAAACGGAGATATTTTAGTCAACGTGTAAGGATTAGCTCTAGCAGAAACATCTAGCAAATTAAAATTCTTTTTCAGTTGAGACTCTGACAAATCCCCATACTGCATATCGTCTGCAGCATAGTCATCCATTATCTTTTTAGTTTTAAATATAACACAAGGGAATTGTAATGCGGCCATAGGTAGAAATCCTTATCATCGTACATTCCATTACTCACCGAACAGGAGTATCTACCAGCTAATTCCCATTAAGTAAATTACCCAAGAAAATCAATCTTTAATTAAGGAAAATTCTATTTAATATGTTCGCACATACAAGATTCAACTTAGAACATTCAAAAATATAATCATCGATGAGTACCATCCATAATGACCATACTACGAGTTACATTTACCTCAGCTATTAAAGCTAACGAATAAATCCAACCACTAACCAAATTCATTTAGCATAATTAAAAAACAGATAATAAAACAATACTTTTTGGTTAACTATTCTTTGTGGTAATCTTCTGAGAATAGAACAGAATAGGAAGGATCGGTGCTATTAGGTGGCTGAGAAACGAAACTAAATACCCTGAATACTCACCAAGTACTTTATATATATGACCTAGCAGAGACAGAGTCTATCTGTATGCATTATAATGCCGCTACGAACGCGACAAGAAATATGGGCCAGTAACGACAGATACCTTGAGGTGATTCAATGAATAAACTTTTACTGATTGCCGGGCTGATGTTCGCCATCTCTGCCGGAGCAGCATCCCCCGGCTGCACATCATGGCCGATGAACATGGCCGAAGTCTGGATGAAAAATGAAAAAATTGTTGATATCGCAGATATTGACGAGACGAAAACAGAATCCAAGCTGCTGGCTATTGAGAAGCATGACAAGGGAGAGTACACACAAATTTATCACTTTGTATTCCATGATAAAAATGGGAAAGAATACGAAGTGATCACGCAAAATGACGCATCGAGCGATGAGTGTTCTGTAAGTGACGTCACAGTGTTCTTGGTATCTAAAAGCACCCTCAACCATTGACAATATAAATGCTCTACAGGGCGCAAGATGCGCCCATTTCATTAAAATAAATCAGGAAACTAATACAGCTTGTAATTTTGCCGCAACGGTCAAAATAAATTGTTGTTGACCTTCCATTGAACCAGATAGTTCATAGTGGCCGTTGCCGACTTCTATTGATGATAAATTAAGATAAAAGCTATTAATGTTGCCAAAAACAGATTGGGGGTTCAGTGAACTTTAGTAGACTTGGGAGACGTTGAATGGTGCCGATAATAGGAGTCGAACCTACGACCTTCGCATTACGAATGCGCTGCTCTACCAACTGAGCTATATCGGCTTTGAGGGGGTGGATCTGCGGGGCAGATCGGCGTGCGTTGAACAACTTATGCAAAAGCCGGCGATGAGTCAATAGGCGGCTAATCGTTCGCTGAATATCTCATCAACCGTATACTTATTGTGGGCTAAATCCGGCGTTGGCGGCCAAAATAAACGGGGCGCAGCTGCTGCGCCCCGCCGTCTTGGTTAACCGCTGGGTTACGCGTCAGCCGCGCACCAGATCGTCACCGTAGCCGATCCACTTATAGGTGGTCAGCGCGTCCAGCCCCATCGGGCCACGGGCGTGCAGCTTCTGCGTGCTGACCGCCACTTCCGCCCCCAGGCCGAACTGGCCGCCGTCGGTAAAGCGGGTGCTGGCGTTGACGTACACCGCCGAAGAGTCCACCGCGCGGACAAAGTACTCGGCGTTGCGCAGCGAACGCGTCAGGATAGCGTCGGAGTGGTTGGTGCCGTGGCTGCGGATATGCTCAATCGCCTGGTCGATATCCTCCACCAGCGTCACGTTCAGGTCCAGCGACAGCCACTCGTCTTCGTAATCTTCCGCCTTCACCGCGGTAACCTGCGCCGGGCCGCCCTGCAGCAGCGGCATCGCGCTGTCGCTGGCGTGCAGCGTCACGCCGGCCTCCGCCATGCGGGCGCTGAGCGCCGGCAGGAAGCTGTCGGCAATGCTGCGGTTCACCAGCAGCGTTTCCACCGAGTTACAGGCGCTGGGGCGCTGAATTTTGGCGTTTTCAATCACCGTCAGCGCCTTGTCGTAATCCACATCGTCGTCAACGTAGATATGGCACACGCCGATACCGCCGGTAATCACCGGAATGGTGGACTGTTCGCGGCACAGCTTGTGCAGGCCGGCGCCGCCACGCGGGATCAGCATATCCACATAGCGATCCATCCGCAGCAGCTCGTTCACCAGCGCCCGGTCCGGGCTGTCGGTCGCCTGTACTGCCGCCGCCGGCAGGCCGCACTGCTCCAGCGCCTGCTGGATCACCTTCACCGTCGCCTGGTTGGTGTGGTGCGTCTCTTTACCGCCGCGCAGGATCACCGCATTGCCGGTTTTCAGACACAGGCTGGCGACGTCGATGGTGACGTTAGGCCGCGCCTCATAAATTACGCCGATCACGCCCAGCGGCACGCGGCGACGTTCCAGCTTCAGGCCGCTGTCCAGCAGGTTGCCGTCCAGCACCTGGCCGACCGGATCGTTCAGGCGGCACACCTGCCGCACGTCGTTGGCGATCGCCGTCAGGCGCGCCGGCGTCAGCAGCAGGCGGTCCAGCAGGGCTTCGCTCATCCCGCTGGCGCGCGCCTGCGCCATATCCTGTTGGTTAGCCTGTAAAATGATGTCGCTGTCGGCTTCCAGTCTGTCGGCCATCACCGACAGCACCTGATTCTTTTGCGCCGTGCTGAGCACCGCCAGTTGCCAGGAAGCCTGCTTGGCGGCCTTCCCCATCTGCTCGAGCATGCTTACTCCTTAACTTACGATCATATCGTCGCGGTGCACGGCCACCGGGCCGTATTCATAACCGAGAATATCACTGATTTGCTGCGAGTGATGTCCGGCAATCATGCGCATGGCGTCGCTGTTGTAGCGGCTGACGCCGTGGGCCAGATCGCGCCCCGCCAGGTTGCGGATGCGGATCACTTCGCCACGGGAGAAGTCCCCCTTCACCTCGCGGATGCCCTTCGGCAGCAGCGAGCTGCCGCGCGCCATAATGGCGTCAACCGCGCCGTCATCCACGGTGATTTCGCCGGCCGGCGGCGCGCCGAAGATCCAGCGCTTACGGTTCTCCAGCGGGGCTTCCAGCGCGTGGAAACGGGTGCCTACCGGGTTGCCGTCGATCACGTCGGCCACCACGCCCGGCTTGCCGCCGGCGGCGATCACCACGTCGATACCCGCGCGGCAGGCCACGTCGGCCGCCTGCAGTTTGGTGCCCATCCCGCCGGTGCCCAGGCCGGAAACGCTGTCGCCGGCAATCGCCCGCAGCGCATCGTCAATGCCGTGCACTTCACGAATCAGCTCCGCCTGCGGGTTGTTGCGAGGGTCGGCGGTGAACAGGCCCGGCTGGTCGGTCAGCAACAGCAGTTTGTCTGCGCCGGCCAGAATCGCCGCCAGCGCCGACAGGTTGTCGTTATCGCCGACTTTGATCTCCGCGGTGGCAACCGCGTCGTTCTCATTGATCACCGGCACGATGCGGTTATCCAGCAGCGCGTTCATGGTGTCGCGCGCGTTAAGGAAACGTTCGCGGTCTTCCAGATCGGCGCGCGTCAGCAGCATCTGCCCGACGTGGATGCCGTAAATCGAAAACAGCTGCTCCCACAGCTGGATCAGGCGGCTCTGCCCCACCGCCGCCAGCAGCTGTTTCGAAGCGATGGTGGCGGGCAGCTCGGGGTAGCCCAGATGCTCACGCCCGGCAGCAATCGCCCCGGAGGTGACAATAACAATGCGGTGACCCGCAGCATGTTGCTGTGCGCACTGGCGCACCAGCTCGACAATATGGGCGCGGTTCAGACGCAGCGATCCGCCGGTCAACACGCTGGTGCCCAATTTCACAACCAATGTCTGGCTGCCGTTCATAATCATTCGCCGTTGAAATAGAAGAAGTGCAGAGGTCTTTGTATCAGGAGAGACGCGTTATGCCAACAGGCACAACGCGAATTCAGTGCAATTGCCGGGGAAACCGCCTAAGCAGAAAGTTTGATCGGCTGCTCGTTAAAATCGTCAGCAGGTTCCAGCGACAGCTCCATCCCGTTCAGCAGCTCCGTCAAACGCTGATGGAAATCCCGCAGCGTGGTTTCCAGCTTGCCTTTTACTTCAGAATCTTTAATCTTTTCCGGCTGCCATACACCTTCTTTATTAAACAGCCCGAACTGATAGGTATAGGTAAAACGCGTATCGTCCGCCTGCAGCTCAATCCACCAGCCCCAGAACTCTCGCTTCTCCGGCGCGGGTTTCACGTTGACGCATACGGCCAGACAGTCAAAGAAAAACCGGTCGTTCTCACATTGCCCTTCACGCAGGTACGGCCCCAAGCTGGCAAATCGTTTCATTAGTCGGCTTTTAGGGTGACCACTCGGTAACGTCATACTTCAACCTCCTTAATGTAGACCCCTCTTTTTAACAAACTGTTAAAAATTAGCAACTATTTAACGCATTTTGTCGTGCAGCCAGCGGCTCATCTGCTGCAGCGCCTGATGGAAGCTGCGGTAAATCGGCGCGCGCGGGATCGCCAGCAGTTTACCGTCCAGTGAGGAAGAAACGATCAGCTGCGATTCCGCTTTCGAACTGAGCGGGTCCTGTTCCCAGAAGCCGGACAGCATCGGCGTGTAGCAACGACGGCCGAGCAGGCCCTGCATTTTCAGCGAGTAGCGGTTCAGCTCCATTTTCAGCACGTGATCGGATGCGTCGGCCATGCCCATCCGGCTGGCCAGCACGTCCATATACATGTCCGGCACCTGCTGCTGGTTGCGGGCATCGCACAGCACGCCGTGCACCACCGGCCCCAGGCAGGCGACGCCGCGCAGGCGCTGCGGCTCCAGATATGCCAGCCGCACCGCCACGTTGGCGCCAAAGCGGAAGCCGAAGGCGGTCACCCGCTGATGGTCTATCCAGGGCACGCCGGGCAGCTGGCTCAGCACCTGCTGGTGCAGGAAGCTGGAATCCTGCGTCAGCTTCCATTTGGCGGAAGCGCCGATCGACGGCATATCGATGGTCAGCATCGCAATGCCCAGCGGCGCCAGATAGTCGTTAAACAGGCGGTGATAGTCGGTCTGCAGCGTATCAAGGCTGCCGCACATCAGCACCGTCGGGAACGGCGCCTTGCCCTGCTCCGGCATATGCAGGAAGCCGGTGATCGGGCTGCCGCCGTCAATCTTGAACTCCAGCTCCTTGAGCTGATACGGCAGCAGCAGCGCCGCTTCCTCATAGGCGCGGTTGGCCAGCACTTCGGCCTGCTCCGCCAGTTCATCGCCTTTCAGGTGCGGATAGCCGGCGATGCTGTAAAAGTTGGCGGCGCGCAGCCAGTGTTTGCCCGCCAGCAGCGGATCCTGCTGCTCGAGCGCGCGCTGCTGCCACTGCATGCCCTGATGCACCCACTCGTAAATCCAGTTGCCGTTGCGGTAGCCGACCACGGTATCGAGCAGGCGCTCGTCGCTGTGCTCCGCCGCAGAGGCGGCAATGCGCGACAGCACCTCCACGATCTCCACCGCGTCCACGCCGCGCCACGCCCACAGCAGGCGGTTAAGCATGCGGTACCAGTTATTGGCGGTGTCGCCTTCCAGCGGCGAGTGCATGGTGGCGGAACGGGCGTGCGGCGCACGCCGGATCAGCGTCGACGTCTCGCGGTGCTTGAATGAGGGCTTGAATAAAATCTCGGAAAGGTTGGCTTGTGCCATGGTAACAACAGCCTCCGTAAATCGGACGCAGGCGAAAACGGCCTGATGACTACCCGTAGTGTACCTAACTCTGGCGCGGGAAACCAAACTATCTCATTGTTAAATAGGCGTTAATTTTACGCTTCACTGCGGCGACGACATCCGCTAGCGCACTGATAACTAATCCGTTTATTGGTAATAACGGCGGAAAGGCAGCGCCGGACGGCAGGAAAAAAACGGCGGGAATTTACAAAAATAAAGGCGGGAAATGACAACGCCCGCATTACCGGGCGTTGCTGCGGTCAGGCGCTTAGCGGCCGCCGATAGGCGGCAGGAAGCTAACGCCCATATCCCAAGGCTGTTCGATCCAGGTATCCTGCGGGATGTCGACCACATAGTCGTCCACCAGCGGACGTCCGGCCGGCTTGGCGAAAATGGTGACGAAGTGGGCTTTCGGGTACATCTCGCGAATGGCTTTCGCGGTGCCGCCGGTATCCACCAGATCGTCAACTACGATGAAACCTTCGCCGTCACCTTCAGCGCGCTTGAGGATTTTCATCTCGCGCTGGTTGTCGTGGTCATAGCTGGAAATGCAGACGGTATCGACGTGGCGAATCCCCAGTTCGCGCGCCAGCAGCGCTGCCGGCACCAGGCCGCCGCGGCTTACCGCGATAATGCCGGTCCATTTTTCAGCCGGCAGCAGGCGATGCGCCAGTTTGCGCGCTTGCATTTGCAACATATCCCAGGTAACAACGTATTTTTCGCTCATAAAAGGTGTCCCAGCCAGTGTAAAATCGGCTTACTCAAGTGTTCAGGGGAAAAAAGGTTGCGCGAGATTATAGAGATTGGGCGCGCTGAATACCAGTTGAACCGAGGAATTCATCGCGAATTCCTTACCAGGCTCTTCTGGTAATTGATGCTGTAAAAGTCGGCAACTTCCTATAAAACCGCGCCCTTTTGTCGATTATGCAGTGCGATAGCACGCGCGCACCGGCGCCAATAAAATGATATTCTCTGACTATCGTGCCGACGCGGCACACACTAGCCACGCTAACGGCAGCCGTCCCGGCCACGCGTTTATCTCCGCCGGGCATTGCCCTTAACTTAACCGCACGGCTTCCGCCATCCGAGCCGGAAACGCCGTCAACAGGAGACTCAACGTGTCTGAATTGTCTCAACTTTCACCACAGCCGCTGTGGGACATTTTCGCTAAAATCTGCTCAATCCCGCACCCTTCTTACCATGAAGAAGCGCTGGCGCAGCATATCCTCGACTGGGCCAAAGAGAAAAACCTGCACGCCGAACGCGACCAGGTCGGCAACATCCTGCTGCGCAAGCCTGCCACCAAAGGCATGGAAAACCGTAAGCCGGTCGCGCTGCAGGCGCACCTGGATATGGTGCCGCAAAAAAACAATGACACCGTACACGACTTCGCCAAGGATCCGATCCAGCCGTATATCGACGGTGAGTGGGTCAAGGCGCGCGGCACCACGCTGGGCGCGGACAACGGCATCGGCATGGCTTCCGCACTGGCGGTACTGGCGGATGACAGCGTTGAGCACGGCCCGCTGGAAGTGCTGCTGACCATGACCGAAGAAGCCGGCATGGACGGCGCATTCGGTCTGCAGCCGAACTGGCTGCAGGCGGATATCCTGATCAATACCGATTCGGAAGAAGAAGGCGAGATCTACATGGGTTGCGCCGGCGGGATTGATTTTATCACCACCCTGCCGCTGCAGCGTGAAGCGCTGCCGGCCGGCTACCAGACGCTGAAGCTGACCATCAAGGGCCTGAAAGGCGGCCACTCCGGCGCGGATATCCATCTGGGCCTCGGCAACGCCAACAAGCTGCTGGCCCGCTTCCTGTTCGCCCATGCCCCGCAGCTTGGCCTGCGTCTGCTGGAGCTGAACGGCGGCACGCTGCGCAACGCCATCCCGCGTGAGGCCTTTGCCACCGTCGCGGTCGCCGCGGACCAGGTTGCCACGCTGAAGGCGCTGAGCCAGGCGTTCCTGACGACGCTGCAGAACGAACTGGCGGCGAAAGAGAAAAACATCACCGTACTGCTGGAGCCAAGCGACAGCGCGCAGCAGGCGCTGACCGCCGACAGCCAAAAGCGTTTCCTGGCGCTGCTGAACGGCACGCCGAACGGTGTGATCCGCATGAGCGACGCGGTGCAGGGCGTGGTGGAAACCTCGCTGAACCTCGGCGTGGTCACCACCAGCGACAGCGAAGCGGAAATCATCTGCCTGATCCGCTCGCTGATCGACAGCGGCAAAGACTACGTGGTGGAAATGCTGACCGCGCTGGGCCAGCTGGCAGGCGCCAAAGTAGAGCCGAAAGGCGGCTACCCGGGCTGGCAGCCGGACGCCGATTCTCCGGTGATGCATCTGGTGCGCGAACTGTACCAGCGCCTGTTTAACAAGACGCCGAACATTATGGTGATCCACGCCGGTCTGGAGTGCGGACTGTTCAAGAAACCGTACCCGGATATGGATATGGTCTCCATCGGGCCGACCATCACCGGGCCGCATTCGCCGGACGAGCAGGTGCAGATTGAAAGCGTCGGTCTGTACTGGCAGCTGCTGACCGAACTGCTGAAAGCCATTCCGGAACGCGACTGATAACGCATCAGGGCCGGGTTCTCCGGCCCTAGCCATCCCACGGCAGCAGCAGCTGCCGTTCTATCTGCGGATCCAGCAGCGTCACATGCAGCCCCACCAGCCGGACGCCGCGCCCTTCGCGCCGCTCGCGCCACACCTGCTGCGCCACCGCCAGCAAATCCTCCCGGTTCAGCACCGGCCAGACGTGCTCCTGCGTTGTCAGCTGGAAATCCTGAAACTTCAGTTTTACCCCCTGGCGGGCAATATGCAGATCGGGTTTTACCTTACGCAGGCGCGCTTCCAGTTCGGGGTAGAGTTTGTCGACAATCAGCGCTTCGCACTCCGCCCAGTCGTGGATATCCTCCGCCAGCGTACGCTCCACGCCGACCGATTTACGCAGCCGCTCCGACGATACCTGTCGCTCGTCAATGCCCTGACTGCGTTCCCACAGCACCCGGCCGAACTTGCCGAAGCGCTTGAGCAGCGCGGCCAGATCGTAACGCTGCACGTCGGCGCAGGTGTGCAGCCCCAGCTCTTCCAGCCGCTTGGCGGTCACCTTGCCCACGCCGGGGATTTTGCCGAGCGGCAGCTGTTGCAGAAAGGCGCCCACCTGCGCCGGCGGGATCACATACTGCCCGTTGGGCTTATTCAGATCGGAGGCGATCTTGGCCAGAAACTTGATCGGCGCCACGCCGGCCGAGGCGGTCAGCTGCAGTTCATCAAAAATGGCCTGCCGGATCTCCTCCGCCATCAGCGTGGCCGAACCGTTGCACTGCGGGCTGTCGGTCACGTCCAGATAGGCTTCATCCAGCGACAGCGGCTCAATCAGCGAAGTATAGCGCGCGAAGATCTGGCGGATATGCAGCGACGCCTCTTTATAAGCCGCCATGCGCCCCGGCAGCAGCGTCAGCTGCGGGCACAGTTTCAGCGCCATGGCGGTCGACATCGCGCTGCGCACGCCGTAGCGGCGCGCCGGATAGTTGGCGGTGCTGATCACGCCACGCCGTTCGGCACTGCCCCCGATCGCCAGCGGAATATCCCGCAGGCTGGGATTGTCGCGCATTTCCACTGCGGCAAAGAAGCAATCCATATCGACATGAATGATTTTACGCATCGCGCCCTCCAACAATACTGGATAAGTATACAGCAAAATTGCGCACTCTCAAGACGGGCCTAGGCAATCTCCGAATACAGACGGCGGAGGTTAAAAAAAACGTCATTTTTCAGCCGTATAATAACGCCAGGTCAATTTCAGGAACGTTCTCATGCCGCTTCTCCGCGCCCTGCCCGCACTGCTGCTACTGCTGTGCGCCCCGCTGTATAACGCCGTCGCCGCGTCGCAACCGGCCATTATCGCCCACCGCGGCGGCACCGCCGATGCGCCGGAAAATACCGTGCCGGCCATCCGCAGCGCATTGGCTAACGGCGCCGACGCCGTGTGGATCACGCTGCAGCTGAGTAAAGACGGGGTGGTCGTTCTCTATCGCCCTGCCGATCTGCAAGCACTCACTAACGCCCGCGGCCCGGTCTCCGCCTATAGCGCAGCACAACTGGCGCAAACGGATGCCGGCTGGGCCTACACCCGTGGCGACGGCCACCCGTACCGTGCCCAGGGCATCGGCATTCCCCGGCTGGCAACGGTGCTGCAAACCTTTCCGCACGCCACCTTCTATCTGGACATCAAGTCGCCGGACGCCGATCCGGCCCGCTTCGCCGACGCGCTGCTGACGACGTTGGAAGAGCAGCACGCGCTGGCGCGCACCCGGATCTATTCCACCGATGCCCGCTACCTGCAGGCGCTACCGCCGCAGATCGCGCGCTTTGTCAGCCGTGATGAAACCCGCAGCCTGCTGGCTAACGTCGCCATGGCGCACCGCTGCCAGCTGCAGCCGCACGACGCGACGCCCCGCTGGTACGGGCTGGAGCTGACGCGCGAAGTCGAGGTGGTGGAGAAATACACGCTGGGCGAAGGACGCTCCAAGGCGCAGCTCAGCTGGGATGAGGAATCAATGGCCTGTTTCCGTTCGCAGGGTCCGGCGCGGATTGTGTTATTCGGCATTAACTCGCCGGAGGCTTACCAGCAGGCGCAAACGTTGGGGGCTGACGCGGTGATGGTGGATTCGCCCGAACAGGCGCAGCAGTGGCGGAAGAGGAATCGGGACGCGGCCAGCCGCGCCCCGGAATAAGAGTGAACGGTTATAAAATGCGGTGCTTTTCCAACTGTTCCCGGCGCAGCGCCTCTTTAGCCAGACGCTTTTTGCGCGCATCGCACGGTTCCGGGCAGTCGCAGACTTTCTCCATCCCCAGCGCGGTGATGCCGCCGCAGCTGCCCTGCAGGCTTTTGCGTTTGAACACATAGCCCAGCGACATGCCGCCGATAATCAGCAGAAACAACACAAAGGTGGCAACAAATACCGTCAGCATAGCGGCCTCACAGGATTTTATTCATATACGGTTTAAAGGCCTCGGAATAGCGCTCTTCAAAACCGTCGTCGGTTTTCACGATCATATAGACCGGGATCCCCAGCAGGTTGGCCAGCGCCATGCCACGTTCCGGCCCCATTACGTCCAGCCCGGTAGACAGGCCGTCGGCGGTCATGCAGGTCGGGCTGATCACGGTAATCGACGCCAGACGGTGTTCAATCGGCCGGCCGCTGCGCGGATCGATGGTATGCGAATAGCGTACGCCGTCCTGCTCGAAGTAGTTGCGATAATCACCCGAGGTGGCAATCGCCATATTACCGGGCTGAATCACCAGCTGCGCACGCTGCTCCCCGCCGCTGGCCGGCCGCTCAATGGCAATCCGCCACGGCTGCTCCTTGCCGTTCAGACCGCGGGTGCGCACCTCGCCGCCGATATCCACCATGTAGTTTCTTACCTGCTGGGAGTGCAGGTAGTTCACCACCACGTCAACGCCATAGCCCTTGGCGATTGACGACAGGTCGACATACAGCTCCGGGATATGCTTCACCAGCGCATTGCCCTGCACCGCCAGCTTGTCGATACCGGTCCAGGCGCGGCGCTGCGCCAGCTCTGCGGCGTCCGGCACCTGGCTTCTGCGCCCTTCCGGGCCAAAGCCCCACAGGTTGACCAGCGGCCCGACGGTGACGTCCAGCGCGCCGTCGGTCACGCGGTTAATGCGCAGCGCTTCGCTGACCACCTGCGCCGTCGCGGCGGAGACCGGGAACGGCGTGTCGACCGCGCGGCTGCGGTTAAAGCGGCTCAGCTCCGAATCCGGCCGGTAGGTCGACATCTGGTCGTTCACCAGCTCCAGACGTTTGTCGATCTCCGCCTGAATCTTGCTGGCCGACGGCGTATCGTCGCCGGGCAGATAGCGGATCGAGTAGGAGGTCCCCATGGTTTTACCATCAAGGTTCACCTGCGTCGGCCCGCATCCGCTTAACAGCAGGGTGGCGCCAAGCGCCACCAGCGTTATCCAGCCTTTCATCGCTGACGCGCGCATTTAGCCACCAAAGTCATCAAGCATGATGTTTTCATCTTCAACGCCCAAATCCTTCAGCATCTTGATCACCGCGGCGTTCATCATCGGCGGCCCGCACATGTAGAACTCACAGTCTTCCGGCGCCGGATGGTTCTTCAGGTAGTTCTCCAGCAACACGTTGTGGATAAAGCCGGTGTAGCCGGTCCAGTTATCCTCAGGCTGCGGATCCGACAGCGCCACGTGCCAGGTGAAGTTTTCGTTCTCTTCCTGCAGATGATTGAAGTCATCTTCATAGAACATTTCACGCAGCGAGCGGGCGCCGTACCAGAAGGTGATCTTGCGCTTCGAGTGCAGACGTTTCAGCTGATCGAAAATATGCGAACGCATCGGCGCCATACCCGCGCCGCCGCCGATAAAGATCATCTCGGCGTCGGTCTTTTTGGCGAAGAACTCGCCGAACGGCCCGGAAATCGTCACCTTGTCGCCCGGCTTCAGCGACCAGATGTACGACGACATAATGCCCGGCGGCACATCCGGATTGTTCGGCGGCGGCGTGGCGATACGCACGTTCAGCATGATGATGCCTTTCTCTTCCGGGTAGTTCGCCATGGAATACGCGCGCACCGTGGTGTCGTCCACCTTGGAGCGGTAGCGGAACAGGTTAAACTTGTCCCAGTCGCCGCGGTACTCTTCCGGCACGTCGAAATCGGCATAGCCGATATCGTGCGCCGGCGCTTCAATCTGAATAAAACCGCCGGCGCGGAAAGGCACATCCTCACCGTCCGGGATCTTCAGCTTCAGCTCTTTGATAAAGGTCGCTTTGTTGTCATTGGAAATGACTTCGCATTCCCATTTCTTCACGCCGAAGATCTCCTCCGGCAGCTCAATTTTCAGGTTCTGCTTCACGTTGACCTGACAGGCCAGACGGCAACCCTCTTTCGCTTCGCGCTTGGTGATATGCGACAGTTCGGTCGGCAGGATATCGCCGCCGCCTTCTTTGATCACCACCCGGCACTGGCCGCAGGAACCGCCGCCGCCGCAGGCCGAGGAGACGAAAATCCCCTGACCGGACAGCATATTGAGCAGCTTGTCCCCCGCCGGCGCGTGGAAGCTTTTATCCAGGTCGCCGTTGACTTCAACGGCCACGTCGCCCGTGTTCACCAGTTTGGACTTGGCAAACAGGATCAGTAGCGCCAGCACCATGACGATGCAGGTGAACATCGCTACGCCTAAAATAATTTCCATAAATTTTCCGCCTTTATCTCTGGGTTATTACAACTGAACCCCGGAGAAGGACATAAAGCCCAACGCCATCAGCCCGGTGGTAATAAAGGTGATGCCCAGACCGCGTAACCCTGCCGGCACATCGGCATACTTCAGTTTTTCGCGGATCCCCGCCATCGCCACAATCGCCAACATCCAGCCGGTGCCGGAGCCGAAGCCGTACACTACGGATTCCGCGAAGTTGTAGTCACGCTGCACCATGAAGGACACGCCGCCGAAGATGGCGCAGTTCACGGTAATCAGCGGCAGGAAGATGCCGAGGGCGTTGTACAGCGACGGGAAGAAGCGATCGAGGATCATCTCCAGAATCTGCACCAGCGCCGCAATCACCCCGATAAAGGTGATGAAGTTGAGGAAGCTCAGGTCCACGCCATCCATCAGCGCGCCGTCGCGCAGGATCAGGTTGTAGACCAGGTTGTTCGCCGGCACCGCGATGCCCAGCACGATGGTGACGGCAATCCCCAGACCAAAGGCGGTAGAGACCTTCTTCGACACCGCGAGGAAGGTACACATGCCGAGGAAGAACGCCAGCGCCATGTTTTCAACGAAAACGGCGCGAACAAACAGACTGATATAGTGTTCCATCGCCGATTACTCCTTTTCAACCTGCGCAGGCTTCAGCGTGCGCAGCGCCCAGATCAGCAGGCCGATAATAAAGAACGCGCTCGGCGCCAGCAGGAACAGACCGTTCGGCATGTACCAGCCGCCGTTCTGCAGCGTTTCCAGCACCGGCACGCCGAACAGCTTGCCGGAGCCGATCAGCTCACGCAGGAAACCGACCAGGATCAGAATCACGCCGTAGCCCAGCCCGTTGCCGATGCCGTCCATAAAGCTTTCGATCGGCGGCGACTTCATCGCATAGGCTTCGGCGCGTCCCATCACGATACAGTTGGTGATGATCAGGCCGACAAACACCGACAGCTGCTTGGAAATTTCAAACGCGTAAGCGCGCAGCACCTGGTCAACCACGATAACCAACGAGGCGATAATCGCCATCTGCACGATAATGCGCACGCTGTTGGGAATGTGGTGACGAATCAGGGAAATAAAGAAGCTGGAGAACGCCGTCACCAGCGTTACCGCAATGGTCATCACCACCGCCGTTTCCAGCTTGGTGGTCACCGCCAGCGCGGAACAGACGCCCAGCACCTGCAGGGCGATGGGGTTATTGTCAAACAACGGCCCCAGCAGGACCCGTTTAATCTCTTTGGAATCAGCCATTTTTCAGCGCTCCTTCACGGACTTTTTTCAGGAACGGGCCAAAACCGTGTTCGCCCAACCAGAAATCAAAAGTGTGCTGTACGCCGTTGGAGGTCAGGGTCGCGCCGGACAGGCCGTCCACGCCGTGAATATCCCCTGCGGGCGCGCCGCCTTTCACCACGCGGATCGCCGGCTTGCCGCCGTCGTCAAACAGCTTCTTGCCGATCCACTGCTGGCGCCAGGCCGGATTTTCCACTTCACCGCCCAGCCCCGGAGTTTCCCCCTGGTCGTAGTAGGTGATGCCTTTGACCGTGTCGCCGTCGCCGTCAACGGCGACAAAGGCGTACATCATCGACCACAGGCCGGTGCCGTACACCGGCAGCACGATTTTGCTGACCGCGCCGGCCTCATCGCGCACCAGATAAATTTCCGCCTGGTTGCTGCGACGTTTGATGCCCGCCGGATCCTGCGCCGCCGGCAAGGCGATGCTCTTGGCGTTATCGCGCAGCGCAGCGGCCCGATCGAACGATGCCGCATCGCCCTGCACGAAGTCGCCGCTGTTCAGATCCACCAGCCGCGCCTCGATACGCTTATCAAAGGTTTGTTTTACCTGCTCGCTGGGCATGGCCGGCTGCAGCAGCCCCGCCACGTCCAGGATATTGCGCTGCTTATCCAGCAGCTTTTGCTCCTGCTGTTTGGACTTCAGGCCGACGGCGGAGCCCGCCACCACCACTGAACACACCAGACACAGCAACAGTACTACCAGCAGCGTTTTACCGATGCCGTCATTTTTTGCTTCACTCGCCACGGGCTTTTCTCCGCTTGATGTTAGCCTGCACCACCAGATAATCGAACAGCGGCGCGAACAGGTTGGCGAACAGGATCGCCAGCATCATCCCTTCCGGATAGGCCGGGTTGACCACGCGAATCAACACGCACATCACGCCGATCAGGATGCCGTACCACCACTTCCCTTTGTTGGTGAAGGCGGCGGAAACCGGGTCGGTCGCCATAAAGATCATGCCGAAGGCGAAACCGCCCAGCACCATATGCCAGTACCACGGCATGGCGAACATCGGGTTGGTGTCGGAGCCGATCGCGTTAAACAGGTAGGCGGCGGCGATCATGCCGAGCATCACGCCGGCGACGATGCGCCAGGAAGCGATGCGGGCAAACAGGATTATCGCGCCGCCGATCAGGATCATCAGCGTGGAGACTTCACCGACCGAGCCTGGAATGTTGCCGAGGAAGGCGTCCATCCAGGTGATGGAGTGGCCGGTCGCCACGTTGCTCAGCCCCTGCGCGCCGCCGGCGCTCCACTGGGCCAGCGGGGTTGCGCCGGAGAAGCCGTCCGCCGAGGTCCATACCAGATCGCCGGAAATCTGCGCCGGGTAGGCGAAGAACAGAAATGCGCGCCCCGCCAGCGCCGGGTTGAGGAAGTTACGCCCGGTGCCGCCGAAGATCTCTTTGGCGACCACGACGCCGAAGGTGATCCCCAGTGCCGCCTGCCACAGCGGCAGCGTCGGCGGTACGATCAGCGCAAACAGAATCGAGGTGACGAAGAAGCCTTCGTTAATCTCATGTTTGCGGATGATGGAGAACAACACTTCCCAGAAACCGCCGACGATAAACACCACGGCGTAAATCGGCACAAAGTAGGTTGCCCCCAGCACCATTTTACTGACCCAGCCGGCATCCGGCGCCAGCGAGGCGCCCAGCCACTGCGCCAGCACGTAGTGCCAGTCGCCCGCCAGCACCTGTTGCAGCTGCTCGCCGCTGTACATCTGGTGCAGCGCGGGAATCGCCTGCTGGCCTACGTTGTACATGCCCCAGAACATCGCCGGGAATACCGCCATCCACACCAGAATCATCATGCGCTTCAGGTCGATGGCGTCGCGCACGTGCGAAGCGCCGTGCGTCACCGTGCCCGGCGTGTAGAATACCGTGGTGGTGGCTTCATATAACGGGTACCACTTTTCCAGCTTGCCGCCCGGCGTGAAGTGATGCTCGATTTTCTCAAAATAATTCTTCAGGCCCATGGGTTATCCTTCCAGCTCAATCTTGGTCAGCACGTCGCGCAGCACCGGAGCGTATTCATACTTGCCCGGGCAGACAAAGGTGCACAACGCCAGATCCTCTTCATCCAGCTCCAGGCAGCCCAGCGCCTGCGCGCTGTCGGTATCGCCCGCCAGCAGGTCGCGCAGCAGCAGCGTCGGCAGAATATCCAGCGGCATCACCCGCTCGTAGTTGCCGATCGGCACCATCGAGCGCTCGCCGCCGTTGGTGCTGGTGGAGAAGGCGAACAGCTTGTTCTTCAGGAAGTGCCCCAGCGTGGTGCGGGTAATGGTGAACTTGTTCGACGAAGGCAGCACCCAGCCGAGCAGCTCTTTTTCACGTCCCTCTTCCAGCACCGACACCTGGCTATGGAAACGGCCAAGATAGGCTTTCGGCCCCGCGGCATGCGCGCCGCTCAGCACCGAACCGCTGATAATACGGTTCTCGCCCGCTTTCAGGCGGCCGGCGGTCAGCTCTTCCAGGCTGGCGCCCAGACGGGTGCGCAGCAGCGTCGGCTGCTCCACCTGCGGCCCGGCCAGGGCGACCACGCGGCGCGTGTCGAGCTTGCCGGTGGTGAACAGCGTGCCGATGGCGATCACATCCTGATAGCCGATATGCCACACGGTTTTCTTGATGCTCACCGGCTCGATAAAGTGAATGTGAGTGCCTACTAGCCCCGCAGGGTGCGGACCGGCGAATTCGTTATAGGTGATTTGCGCGTTATCGGCGCCGGACAGTTTACCACCGGCCGCCTGGCAGACGTGCACCTTGCCGTCGGTCAGACGCGTCAGCACCGTCAGGCCGGCATTAAACGCCGCCAGCTGATCGGCGATGATCACCTGCGGGTCGGCGGCCAGCGGCTGGGTGTCGATGGCGGTGACAAAAATGGCGCGCGGCGTGCTGCCCGGGTGCGGCGTTTTGCTGAAAGGACGGGTGCGTAGCGCGGTCCACAGACCACTGCTCAGCAGCTCACCTTCCACCATGCCACGCTCCAGCTGCGCCAGATCGGCCGCCGAGTAATGGGCGAACTCCACCTGCTGCGCGTCGTCGTCAACGGCGATCACCACCGATTGCAGGACGCGGCGCTCGCCGCGGTTGATGGCGACAATCTTGCCGCCGGCCGGCGCGGTGAAGAACACGCCGGGATTCTTTTTATCTTCAAACAGCGCCTGACCAAGCTTAACGCTGTCGCCCTCCTGCACCAGCATGGAGGGACGCATGCCGATATACTCCTCCCCCAGCAGTGCCACATGCTTGAGATGCGGGCCGTCCTGAATCGCCTGAGTCGGTGCCCCGGCTATCGGCAGGTCTAACCCTTTTCTGATTTTAATCATAGGATTTATACGATGTTTTTATGGTTTCACATGTCGTCGTGGCCGGAGCCAGTACGGACAATGCCAGGATGATGAGACGCCACACGCCGCCTCCGGGTTGAATACCTGATACCGTATTCAACATAAATTCTCGCGTATTGACGCTATGAGCAGAAAACAGCATGTCCATTGTCAGTGACGCCCCCTTCCCTCGCCAACCCTGCAACCGGCGTAACGCTGCTTCATCGCTGGCGAAACGGCCGTTGAACGCGCACGGTTGGCTTGCTTGCCAATACCCGCCCCGCTGGCCACAGCCCAGCGGTATCAAGCCGAAGATGCTAACATTTTTCGCAACATTTTTCTCCATTCGTCAGTGACCTGAGTCAAGCAAACGGAATTAATTTGTTGCTTATTTTCCGTAGAAATCGTTAAAAATTGGCGGTTAATTCACTTTTATCGAGCTTTGTAGTTTTTTTATACATATCCTATATTGCTAAATATCAACACGCTGGTAATCTGGCGTGGCGTAAATGCAACAAAAAGTCAGTGGCACGCAGGCGGTGACTCACCGTCGGCACATATAATATTTACCCTGAATAATTCAAATCACTCCAGGAGGGCGGCCGCATATCGGTTCCGCAGCAGGCAACGGCCCGCGGCGGGGGCGCAACGGGATGGCCGGCACGGGAATGGCGCGACGTTATGACGGGGTATAGCAGGAATAATTGAATGAGCAGAATCGCGCTGTTATTTGCGATGCTGGTTTCTATGCCGATGATCACGGCCTGCAGCGCCAGCGAGCAGGTACCTGAAGCACCGGTTGTTAAACAGCAATTAATGGGTTCGCCGGTTTATATCCAGATATTTAAAGAAGAGCGGACGTTAGAACTTTACGCCAAGATGGGCAATGAGTTCCGTCTGGTGAATAGTTTTCCGATCTGCAACTATTCCGGCGGACTGGGTCCGAAACGCGTTCAGGGCGACTTTAAAAGTCCCGAGGGCTTTTACAGCGTCGACGTACGCCATCTGAAACCCGATAGCCGCTATTATCGGGCGATTAACATCGGCTTCCCGAATGAATACGATCGCGCGCAGGGCTATTCCGGCGCCTATCTGATGATCCACGGCGAATGTAAATCCATCGGCTGTTACGCCATGACCAACGGCTATATGGATGAAATCTATCGCTATGTAGAGGCGGCGTTCAACAACGGCCAGCGCTTGGTGGATATCAGCATCTATCCGTTCCGCATGACCGAGCAGAATATGATTCGCCACCGCTCATCGGTCTACGCCAGCTTCTGGCGTCAGCTGAAGCCGGGCTACGACTACTTTGCCAAAAACCACCAGCCGCCGACCGTGCACGTCGCCAACGGCCAGTATGTGCTGGGCCAGCCGCTGATGAGCGGCGGGCAGTCGAATACGCTGTTCGCCTCAACGACGCAGCCGGCAACCGGCACCAGCACCGGCGCGCAGTCCAGCAACCCGTTCAGCCAGTCACAGCAGCCGCTCACCGTAGTGAAATAAGGCAAACTCGCCTGGCGCAATCTTGTGCCAGGTTTCATTGCCGGTCAGCGGCTGGGTGGCAATCACCGTGACCACGTCGTTGGGCGTGGTCTGCTGCTGAAAATCAATTTCCACGTCCTGATCGAGCAGCGTCGCCTTGCCAAACGGCGCGCGACGCGTGATCCAGTACAGGTTGGTCGAGCAGAACGCCATCACGTACTGGCCGTCCGACAGCAGCATATTGAACACGCCCTTACTGCGCAGCTGCTGCGCCAGCAGTGCGATATAGCGAAACACCGCCGGCCACTGCCCCGGCGTACGCGGGTATTTCAGCGACAATTGATGCAGCAGCCAGCAGAACGCATATTCGCTGTCGGTCTGGCCGACCGGACGGAAGGTGCCGGTCTCCAGGCCGCGGTAGCCTTTCAACTGACCGTTGTGCGCATAGGTCCAGTTGCGTCCCCACAGCTCGCGGGTAAACGGGTGGGTATTTTCCAGCGCCACCTCGCCGCGGTTGGCCTGGCGGATATGCGAGATCACCGCGCAGGACTTGATCGGATAGTCCTGCACCAGACGAGCGATCGGTGAATTGAAGCTGGGCTGCGGATCTTTAAAGGTGCGGCAGCCGTTGCCTTCATAGAAGGTGATGCCCCAACCGTCTTTATGCGGCCCGGTGCGGCCGCCGCGCTGCACCAGGCCGGTAAAACTGAAACAGATATCGGTCGGCACATTCGCGCTCATCCCGAGCAGTTCACACATCGAAAACCACTCCTTCATAGTGGGCGCCGCGCGCCCCTACATCATGAATACGGGGGACGCGTGGCCCCCGTAGGCCCTTAAGCCTTAACCATCTCTTTTTCGATCAGCTGAATCAAGATATGAATCGCTTTAATGTGGATTTCCTGAATGCGGTCAGCGTAGCCGAAGTGCGGCACACGGATTTCCACATCGGCGGAGCCGGCCATTTTACCGCCGTCTTTGCCGGTCAGGGTGATCACTTTCATCCCTTGGGCGCGCGCCGCTTCAATCGCCTTGATGATGTTGCCGGAGTTGCCGGAGGTAGAGATGCCCAGCAGCACGTCGCCTTCACGTCCCACCGCTTCCACGTAGCGGGAGAACACGTAGTCGTAGCCAAAGTCGTTGCTGACGCAGGACAGGTGGCTGACGTCGGAAATAGCAATCGCCGGGTAGCCCGGACGGTTCTCGCGGTAGCGGCCGGTCAGCTCTTCGGCGAAATGCATCGCGTCGCAGTGCGAACCGCCGTTGCCGCAGGAGATCACCTTGCCGCCGGCTTTAAAGGAATCGGCCAGCAAAACGGCGGCGCGCTGAATGGCGTCGATGTTGGCGTCATCGCTGATAAATTTCGCCAGCGTATCCGCCGCTTCATTCAGTTCACTGCGAATCAGGTCGTGGTACATGAGATAGCCTCTTTTTATCGTCAATCTTCCGCCTTGCAGTGTAACGGATCGGGGAAAAACCGAGAAGCACTGCGCGCTAAACAGCGCATCGGTTGAGGACGTCCCGCGTTTTTTGACCTTTGGTGCTGTCAGTTTGTGACCTGAGTTGTAATTAAAGTGTAAATGCATTGATAAAAACAATCGCCTGAACTAAAACCAATCTATACACCAAACAGGTCAGACCTCTTACGACTTAGGAGCTGTAATCATGATGGTTCTTAGCATTGTTGTTTTACTGGCGCTTATCAGCGTGCTGTTTTACCACCGGGTAAGCCTGATGCTCAGCTGCCTGCTGCTGCTGGCCTATACCGCCGTCATGGGCGCCATCGGCCTGTGGAGTTTCTGGATGCTGCTGCCGCTGGCCGTAATCCTGCTGCCGCTGAACGTCACCTCGCTGCGCCGCGGCTGGCTGTCCGCGCCGGCGTTAAAAGCGTTCCGCAAAGTGATGCCGCCGATGTCCACCACCGAGAAAGAGGCGATCGACGCCGGCACCACCTGGTGGGAAGGCGACCTGTTCCGCGGCGCGCCGGACTGGAACAAACTGCACAACTACCCGCAACCGCAGCTGAGCGCCGAAGAGCAGGCGTTTATCGACGGCCCGGTGGAAGAAGCCTGCCGGATGGCCAACGACTTCCAGATCACCCATGAGCTGGCCGATCTGCCGCCGGAGCTGTGGGCATACCTGAAAGAGCACCGCTTCTTCGCCATGATCATCAAAAAAGAGTTCGGCGGGCTGGAGTTCTCGCCGTACGCTCAGGCGCGCGTACTGCAGAAACTGGCGGGCGTCTCCGGCATTCTGGCGATCACCGTCGGCGTACCGAACTCCCTCGGCCCGGGCGAACTGCTGCAACACTACGGCACCGAAGAGCAGAAAAACCGCTACCTGCCGGGCCTGGCGCGCGGCGAAGAGATCCCGTGCTTTGCGCTGACCAGCCCTGAGGCCGGCTCCGACGCCGGCGCCATCCCGGACGTTGGCACCGTGTGCATGGGCGAGTGGCAAGGCGAACAGGTGCTGGGCATGCGCCTGACCTGGAACAAGCGCTATATCACGCTGGCGCCGGTAGCCACCGTGCTCGGCCTGGCGTTCAAACTGTACGACCCGAATCACCTGCTGAGCGACAACGAAGCGCCGGGCATCACCTGCGCGCTGATCCCGACCAGCACGCCGGGCGTGGAAATCGGCAACCGCCACTTCCCGCTGAATATTCCGTTCCAGAACGGCCCGACGCGCGGCACCGACGTCTTCGTGCCGATCGACTACATTATCGGCGGGCCGAAAATGGCCGGTCAGGGCTGGCGCATGCTGGTTGAATGCCTGTCGGTCGGCCGCGGCATCACGCTGCCTTCCAACTCTACCGGCAGCGTGAAATCGCTGGCGCTGGGCATCGGCGCCTACGCCCATATCCGCCGTCAGTTCAAGATCGCCATCGGCAAGATGGAGGGGATCGAAGAGCCGCTGGCGCGCATCGCCGGCAACACCTATGTGATGGACGCCGCCGCCTCGCTGATTACCTATGCGCTGGTGCAGGGCGAAAAACCGGCGGTGCTGTCCGCTATCGTCAAGTATCACTGCACCCACCGCGGCCAGCAGTCAACGATTGACGCCATGGATATCGCCGGCGGCAAGGGCATTATGCTGGGCGAGTCCAACTTCCTGGCCCGCGCCTACCAGGGCGCGCCGATCGCCATTACCGTGGAAGGGGCCAATATCCTGACCCGCACCATGATGATCTTCGGTCAGGGGGCGATCCGCTGCCATCCTTACGTGCTGCAGGAAATGGCGGCGGCGCAGAACAACGATCTGGCCGGCTTCGACCAGGCGCTGTTCGGCCACCTCGGCCACGTCGGCAGCAACAAGGTGCGCAGCTTCTGGCTCGGCCTGACCAACGGCCGCACCAGCTTCTCGCCGACCAAAGACGCCACCCGCCGCTACTACCAGCAGCTGAACCGCCTGAGCGCCAACCTGGCGCTGCTGTCGGACGTTTCCATGGGCGTGCTGGGCGGCGACCTGAAGCGTCGCGAGCGGATCTCCGCCCGTTTGGGGGATATCCTCAGCCAGATGTACCTGGCCTCCGCCACGCTGAAGCGCTTTGAAGACGAAGGACGTCAGAAAGACGATCTGCCGCTGGTGCACTGGGGCGTGCAGGACTGTCTGCATCAGGCCGAACAGGCGCTGGACGATCTGCTGCGCAACTTCCCGAACCGCTTTATCGCCGGAGCGCTGCGGCTGGTGATCCTGCCGTTCGGCCGCGTGCACCAGGCGCCGTCCGATCGTCTGGATCATCAGTTGGCGAAGATCCTGCAGCAGCCTTCCGCCACCCGCAGCCGTCTGGGGCGCGGCCAGTACCTGACCGCCAGCGCGCATAACCCAATCGGCCTGCTGGAAGAGGCGTTGGAGGATGTGATTGCCGCCGAGCCGATTCACGCCCGCCTGTGTAAAGAAGCCGGCAAGAGCCTGCCGTTCACCCGGCTGGATCGTCTGGCGCAGCGCGCGCTGGAAGAAGGCAAAATCAGCGATGACGAAGCGCGCATCCTGACCAAGGCCGAAGAGAGCCGTCTGCGTTCCATCAACGTCGATGACTTCGCGCCGGAAGCGCTGGCGGCGCAGCAGCCGGAAAAGCCGCAGCCGCAGGAGAAACGCCGCCAGCATACTGAAGCGGCGTAAGCGTACTCTTCCTGAGAAAAAGGGGCGATCTTCGCCCCTTTGTTATTCCTGCCGCCGTTCCCTTAACTGTACTGGCGAATGCGCGCCAGCAGTTCATCGACGTTGGTTATCGGCGGCGCGTTAACGATCAGCGCCCGGCCCAGACTCAGCGCATTACGCTGACACTCCGCGCGCATCTCGGCATCCTCTATCGCATCCAGATCGGCGACGTGCGCCAGACCGATGGTGCGGCGAATCAGCTCGGTGCCGCAATAGCCCACCGCGTCCTGCCAGACCTGCTGCAGGAACTGCTCGGCATAGCCGGAGGCCGCCAGCGCGGCGTCTGCGGTTTTTTGCTGGCACAGCGCCAAAAAGCGATCGGCAAAAATCAGCCACAGCTCACGCACGTCCTGCAGCCGCTGTTCGCGGCCGGCGGCGGCGTCGCGCGGGCCAAGCAGCCCCGGCAGCCCGCAGTAGTTCAGCAGCAGGTTGCCCAGCGCGGTGCCCATGTCAAAGCCCATCGGCCCGTAGAAGCCGAACTCAGCGTCGATCGCCTTCAGCCGCCCTTCGGCGACAAATATCGACCCGCTGTGAATGTCGCCGTGCAATAACGCTTCGGCTTTGCTGAGAAAGCGGTGCTTCAGCCCGGCGACCGCCAGCTTCAGCGTGGCGTCGTGGCGCAGTTCGCGCACCAGCGGCAACAGCGCCTCATCAAACTGGTTGCGCTCGTGGTCGCAGTAAGGATCGCTGAAAAACAGGTCTTCAGTGATCTGGCACAGCTCAGGATTGGTAAAGCGGCTGACCTGCGCCTTTTTCTGCTGCGCGTCCTGGTAAAAATCAGAGGTGTGGAACAGCGTCTGCGCCAGATACTCCGCCAGCTGACCGACCGCCAGCGGATAATAATGCCCGGCGATCAGCGCCTGGCGCCAGATTTGGTGGTCGGAGAGATCTTCCTGCACCATCACCGCCAGTTCCGCATCATGATGCACTACGCGCGCGGTATGGCGCGGGCAGAACTCGCCGTGGGTCAGCAGCGTTTCCGCCTCGATGCGCGCCCGGTCGAGCGTCAGCGGCCAGGACTCGCCGACGCAGCGCACGTACGGCAGCGCCTGCTTGACGATAAGCCGGCTGACGCCTTCCCGATCGCGGATTTTAAACACCAGGTTCAGGTTGCCGTCGCCAATCTCCTCGGCGCTGACCAGCGTGTGCGGATCGGCCAGCTGTCCGAACTGGCGGGCGTATTCAACGGCATCGGCTGCCGTAAAGGTACGGTAAAGCGACATCTCAACCCCTCTGGTATCACTGACAAACAGGATCTTGTTTTTTTAGACGTAAAGGCATTTGGACATCTATACATCCGAAATTCATGTTGGCAGAATAGCGTTACAGATGCAATACGCTCGTAACAAGGATTTAACTGCTATGCGCCCTCTTAACACCACCAGTCTGACACTGCGCGACAACCGGCTGTGGATCCTCGATCAGCAGGCGTTGCCCCAGGAAAAACGCTGGCTGGCCAGCGACAGCGTCGAACAGCTCGTCGGCCATATCCACGCCCTGCGCGTACGCGGCGCGCCGCTGATCGGGCTGTCCGCCAGCCTGCTGCTGGCCCTGCTGGCCGAGCGCGGCCTGCCCCACGACGACGTGCTGCAGGCGCTGGGCACGCTGCGGGCGGCGCGGCCGACCGCCGTTAACCTGATGAATAATTTGGATCGTATCAAGCTGGCGCTGACGCAGCCCGACTGGCGCGCGGCGGTGGCCGAAGAAGCCTGGCGGCTGGTGGAAGAAGATCGCGCCCTGTGCGATCGCATCGCCGACCACGGCGCGGCGCTGGTCGCCCCCGGCAGCCGCCTGCTGACCCACTGCAACACCGGCGGGCTGGCGACCGCCGGCATCGGTACGGCGATTGGCGTTCTGCTGCGCGCCCACCAGCAGGGGAAAGTGGCGCAGGTATGGGTGGATGAAACCCGCCCGCTGCTGCAGGGCGGCCGCCTGACCGCCTGGGAGCTGGGCGAACTGCAGATTCCCTACCGGCTGATCTGCGATTCAATGGCCGCCAGCCTGATGGCGCAGGGCCAGGTTGATGCGGTGTGGGTCGGCGCCGACCGCATCGCCGCCAACGGCGACGTCGCCAACAAGATCGGCACCTACAGCCTGGCGGTGCTGGCGCATTACCACCGCATTCCGTTTTACGTCGCCGCGCCGCACACCACGCACGATCCGGCCTGCGCCGACGGCGCCGCCATTCCGATTGAGCAGCGCGCCGCCGAGGAGGTCACCGGCGTCAGCGGCAGCTTCGGTCAGTGCCGCTGGGCGCCGGATGACGCCGAAGTGTATAACCCGGCGTTCGACGTAACGCCGGCGGCGCTGATTAGCGGCTGGGTGCTGGACAGCGGCGTGATTACGCCGCAGCAGGTTGAGGCAGGGATGTTCCGGCGTACGCTGGGGTAACGGGGAAACGGGGAAACGGGGCCGCCGGCCCCGTTGATAACGCGGCGTCCTAATCCAGACGCGGAAATGCGCCGGCAATCGGGTCGCCGGTGAATTGCGCGATCCACCCTTCCGGGTTATCAAATACGCGGATGGCGGTAAAATGCGGCGCGGCCCCCATATCAAACCAGTGCGGCGTGTGGGCCGGTACCGAGATCAGATCGTTTTTCTCACACAGGATCTGGTATACCCGCTGGTTCAGATGCAGGCAAAACAGCCCGGCGCCCTCCACAAAGAAGCGGACCTCATCTTCGCCGTGGGTATGCTCCGACAAAAACTTCTGCCGCAGCGCCTCGCGCTGCGGATGATCCGGACGCATGGCGATCACATCCCAGCTTTGGTAGCCCTTTTCCGCCACCAGCCGATCGATGGCATGCTGATAGGCGGCGATCACCGCCTCCGGCTGCGGATCATCCCCTAACTCACGGTCGGCCTGCCAGCGTTCAAAGCGCACGCCGACCTGCTCCAGCTGCCGGCGTATCTGTTCGCCGTCGCGGCTCTGCCACAGCGGCTGCTGCGGCTGTTCATCGCTATAAATAGTCAAGGCGCTCATCAGCAAAACTCCCCTAAGTCGATGCGATCAAAACGGTTAACCTGCGGGTGGCGGCTGTCCGGATCCTCCTCGCCGCGAATCAGCTGGCAACCGTGCCAGCCGGCGTCGCACGCCGCATCCAGCTCCTGGCGGATATCGGACAGGAACAGCAGCTCCGACGGCGCCAGCCCGATGTCCGCGGCAATATTGCGGTAGGACCCCACCTCACGCTTGGCGCCGACGCGGGTATCAAAGTAGCCGCTGAACAACGGCTGCAGATCGCCGGCTTCGCTGTAGCCGAACAGCAGTTTCTGCGCTTCGACCGAGCCGGAGGAGTATACATACAGCCCGATGCCCTGCCGCTGCCACGCCGCCAGCTGTTCCGCCACCTCCGGATAGAGATGACCGCGAAAATCGCCGTTGTGATAGCCGCTGCGCCAGACGATGCCCTGCAGCGCCTTCAGCGCGGTGGACTTGCGATCTTCATCCATAAAACGGTACAGCGTGGCGATCAGCTGCTCGTCGTCGGCCTGCGGCTGGGCGATTTCAACCCGCAGCGCCGCCAGCGCGGCGGCCACTTCGTCACGATCCGCATGGCGGCGCACATAATCGGCCAGATGCCGGCGGGCATAGGGAAACAGCACCTGATGCACAAAGCGGATATCGCTGGTGGTGCCTTCAATATCGGTAACAATCGCGCGAATCATTGCGCCTCCAGTAAACGACGTTGCAGCTCACACTGGAATAAAAACTCCAGCCCTTCAAGATGGCGGCGCGCTTCCTGCACTTGCCGCCCCCAGCAGTACAGACCGTGGCCGCGCACCAGAAAACCGTACGCCAGCGGCGTCCGTTCGGCATAGGCCGCCACCTGCGCCGCCAGCCGGGGAATATCCTGATCGTTGTCGAAAATCGGGATGCTCACCACGTCCTGATGGCTGCGCTGGCCGCTGAGGGATTTTTGCATTTCATAGCCCTGCAACCGCAGCGCGTCGCCCTGTTCCACCCGCGACAATACCGTGGCATTCACCGAATGGGTATGCAATACCGCGCTCACCTGCGGGTAGAGCCGGTACAGCAGCGTATGCAGGCCGGTCTCCGCCGACGGCGTACGTCCGTCCGGCGCATGGTTGCTGGCGATCTCCACCGGCAGAAAATCCTGCTGCCGCAGGCTGCCCTTATCTTTGCCTGATTCCGTCACCAGACAGTATTCATGATTCAGGCGCAGCGACATGTTGCCGCCGGTAGCCGGGCACCAGCCCTTGTCGCCAATCCAGTGACAAGCGGCCAGCAGCGCGCTGAGTTGCTCATTTTCGCTCATGGGTATCCCGCAGTAGAAAAAGCATGGTGACGCCGGCGACCCGCACAAATAGCCATCTAAACGTCTTGATTGCCAGATACTAGCATCGTGCTATATTGTCAGCAACATCAGCATAATGGGGCACCACATCGCTTATGACGCTTTCCGCACCGACTCCCGACAGTAAACTGCCCGCTCTCGGCACCACCATTTTCAGCCAGATGAGCGCGCTGGCGCAGCAGCATCAGGCCATCAACCTGTCGCAGGGCTTTCCCGACTTTGATGGCCCGGCCTATTTGAAACAGCGGCTGGCCTGGCACGTTGAGCAGGGTGCCAACCAGTACGCGCCGATGACCGGCGTCGCGCCGCTGCGCACGGCCATCGCCGATAAAACCGCCGAACTGTACGGCTGGCGCCCGGACGCCGAGGCGGAAGTGACCGTCACCGCCGGCGCCACCGAAGCGCTGTTCGCCGCCATCAGCGCGCTGGTGCGGCCGGGGGATGAGGTAATCAGCTTCGACCCCAGCTACGACAGCTACGCCCCGGCGGTGCAACTGTGCGGCGGGGTGATGAAACGCATCGCCCTGCAGCCGCCGGCGTTTAACGTCGACTGGCAACAGTTCCGCGAGCAGCTGTCGCCGCGCACCCGGCTGGTGATCGTCAATACGCCGCACAACCCGTCCGCCACCGTCTGGCAGGCCGAGGATCTGCAGCAGCTGTGGCAGGCCATCGCCGGGCAGGAGATCTATGTACTCAGCGATGAGGTGTACGAGCACATCTGCTTTGCCGATGACGGCCACGCCAGCGTACTGGCCCACCCTCAACTGCGCCAGCGGGCTATCGCCGTCTCTTCCTTCGGCAAAACCTTTCATATGACCGGTTGGAAAGTGGGTTACTGCGTCGCCCCGGCCGCGCTGAGCGCCGAAGTGCGCAAGGTGCACCAGTATCTGACCTTTGCGGTCAATACCCCGGCCCAGCTGGCGCTGGCGGATATGCTGCGCGCCGAGCCGGAGCACTGGCGACAGCTGCCGGTCTTTTATCGCGCCAAGCGCGACCGCTTTGTGCAGGCGTTAAGCCGCAGCCGGCTGGAAATTCTGCCCTGTGCAGGTACATACTTCTTACTGGCGGATTACAGCGCCGTGTCGGATTTGGACGACGTGGCGTTTTGCCGCTGGTTAACGGAGCAGGCTGGCGTGGCGGCGATCCCGCTGTCGGTGTTCTGCGCCGATCCTTTCCCTCATAAATTGATCCGGCTATGTTTCGCCAAACAGGATGACACGCTGGATGCGGCTGCGGAGCGGTTATGTCGACTTTAAAAATTACCCTGTTGCAGCAACCGCTGGCATGGCGCGACGGGCAGGCCAACCTGCAGCACTTTGACCGGCTGCTGGCCGATATTCACGGCCGCGATCTGATCGTGCTGCCGGAGATGTTCACCACCGGCTTTGCGATGGACGCTGGCGCCAGCGCGCTGCCTGAACGTAAGGTGGTTAACTGGCTGCTCGGCTGGGCGATCAAAACCAACGCGGCCATTGCCGGCAGCGTGGCGCTGCAAACCGACAAGGCGGCGGTGAACCGTTTTCTGCTGGTAGAGCCGGGCGGCACGGTGCACGCATATGATAAACGCCACCTGTTCCGCATGGCCGGCGAGCACCAGCACTATCAGGCCGGCAAACGACGGGAAATCTTTGAGTGGCGCGGCTGGCGGATTTTGCCGCAGATCTGTTACGACCTGCGCTTCCCGGTGTGGTCGCGCTGTCAGCAGGATTATGATCTGGCGCTGTACGTCGCCAACTGGCCGGCAGCGCGCAGCCAGCACTGGCAGACGCTGCTGGCGGCGCGCGCCATTGAAAACCAGGCCTATGTCGCCGGCTGCAACCGGGTCGGCGAAGACGGCAACGGGCTGAGCTACAGCGGCGACAGCCTGATTATCAGCCCGCAGGGGGAAACGCTGGCCAGCGCCGAGTCCGGCGCGGCCGCCCGGCTGGACGCCGACCTGTCGCTGGAGAACCTGCAGCTCTACCATACCGCCTTCCCCGCCTGGCGCGATGCCGACGATTTTCTGCGCCACGATTAGCGCCCCGGCCACAACAAGACCTGTTAACAGGTCTTGTTGTGTGTATAATATGACCAGTTAAAGCGGTCATATGCGGAGGCAACGTGCCAAATATCATTCTGAGCGATACCAGCGCCAGCATCAGCGAACTGAAGAAAAACCCCATGGGGACGGTCAACGCCGGCGAAGGGTATCCGGTCGCCATCCTCAACCGTAATCAGCCCGCATTCTATTGCGTACCGGCAGCCCTGTACGAGCAAATGCTTGACGTGCTGGATGAGCAGGAACTGGTCAGGCTGGTCAATGAGCGTCGCAACGAAGCACTGATTGACGTCGATCTGGACCAGTTTACATGACCTACAAGGTCAAATTCCGCGAGTCTGCGCTGAAAGAGTGGAACAGGCTGGATAAAGCGCTACAGCAACAGTTTGCCAAGAAGCTGAAGAAATGCTGTGAAAATCCCCATATCCCCGCGGCGAAACTACGTGGCATGCCGGGGTGTTACAAAATCAAGCTGCGGGCCTCTGGATTTCGGTTGGTCTATGAAGTGATCGACGATTGTTTGGTGATAGCCGTCGTTGCCGTCGGTAAGCGGGAGCGAGGCAGCGTTTACCAATTAAGCAGCGAACGTCTGAAGTAAACGCCGCCAGCGATAATCTTCCCCACCAACAAGCCAACAAGCCAACAAGCCAACAAGCCAACAAGCCAACAAGCCAACAAGCCAACAAGCCAACAAGCCAACAAGCCAACAAGCCAACAAGCCAACAAGCCAACAAGCCAACAAGCCAACAAGCCAACAAGCCAACAAGCCAACAAGCCAACAAGCCAACAAGCCAACAAATTATTAGCTTAATAAGTCAATGGCAACATAAGCTTAAGCTCAGATACAAATAAGTTAATAGTTTATTAAGTTAATGGCACCAGATATA
Source organism: Serratia rubidaea (assembly GCF_016026735.1). NCBI lineage: Bacteria > Pseudomonadati > Pseudomonadota > Gammaproteobacteria > Enterobacterales > Yersiniaceae > Serratia > Serratia rubidaea. Next base: position 2,482,106 of record NZ_CP065640.1, on the reverse strand, counting down.
AATAAGGCCGATAACCCTATGTGTTATCAGCCTTATTCGCTTTTATAGCATTATTAAAATAATTACTTGTTAAGTTAATATCGCGCTTGTTTACGACGTTAGCACCAGTAAGCCATAAAGTTGACCGTGGAGCGATCCAGATCGCACTCGCCGATCAGATAGCGGCGCAGCGATTTCACCGTCGAGGATTCAGCGGCGACCCAGGCATAAAAGCTGCAGGCGCCCTCCGCCCTTTCCCACAGCACGTCGCCGCCCAGGCTGTTTTCCGCCAGCGACTGCGCCTCGGCGCGCGCCGAATCGGGAATGGTCACCCGACGGCGCACCGACTCCAGCAACAATGTGCCGTGCAGCTGCTGCGGCCCGACGTCGCGCGGCAGCCAGAACACCTCGGCAAACGGAAACTGCGCCACGCTGACGCAGTCGCCGGCCACTGGCACTTCAAAAAAGGCCTGCACCCGCGGCGGATTGTCCTGCTGCGCCAGCTGTTCGAGGATCCCCATCGCCGCCGGCAGCGCGGTTTCATCGGCAATCAGCAGCGCCTGGCGCATCTGCGCCGGCGGCGCCCATTCATAGCCGCCGCTGTCGCCGGCAAAATCGGCGTTGGGCGCCACGATCTGAATGGCGTCCCCCGGCTGCGCGTGCGTCGCCCAGGCCGAGGCCGGGCCGCCGTCGCCGTGCAGCACAAACTCAACGTCCATCTCCTGACGTTCGCGGCGCAGCGCGCGCAGGGTATAGGTGCGCATCACCGGCCGCTGCGCCTTCGGTATCGCCATATAGTCGCGATACCAATCATCGCCGTTCACCAACGGCGAAGCCTGCCCTTCCGCGCTCGGAAACAGCAGCTTGATACGCTGGTCCGGCGCTTCCAGCTTCATGCGGCTCACCTGCGGCCCGCTGAAAACACAACGCACCAGCGACGGGGAAATCTGGCGTTTTTCAATTAACTGCACATCAAAAATGCGATAGCTCGCGGACATCTGACTGCCTCTCCCGCTCGTTTATTTTTCTCGCCGGCGCCATAGCCAGCCGCTTACGCCGCCCAGCAGGACGGCCATCGCCAGCGCCGCCGCAATCAGCTGCGACTCGCCGTAAAATTTCGCCACCGCCGGCACCATCAGTGCGCTCAGCCCGTAGCCCAGCGTGTGGCTGGTGGCAATCACGCCGGAACCTTTGCCGGTAGAGAGTTTGTCATTCAGCAGCAGCTGGTAGCCCGGCGTGGCCATCGCCGCGCCGAATGACGTCAGCGCACAGCCCAGGTAAAACAGCGCCAGCGGCTGCACGCACATCAGCGCCAACCCTACCACCATCAGCGACGCGGCAATTAGCAGCAGCTGCGCCGGCGGAAAACGCTGCGGCCGCACCACCAGAAACTGCGCCAGCAGCGTACAGCCCGCCGCCACGCTCAGCAGGATCGCGACGTGGTGGCTGACCACCGTTGCAGAGTGCTGGAACAGCCGGGTCAGATGCGGCGCCAATCCCAGCTGCATCAGGCTGACCGCCGCCGCCAGCAGCAGAGCGCACAGCAGATACGGCAGCATATGCCACTGTAAACGGTTTTGCTGCTGCGCCACCGGCGGCAGCGGCGGATCGTTCTGCTGCCGGCACACCACCAGCAGGGCCAGCAACGGCGCCAACGCCATCAGCCACAGCGGCGCCATCGGATGCAGCGAGAGCGCCAGCGCCGCGCACAGCGGCCCCAATAGGCGGCCGCAGCTCAGCCCCGAGCTGATGGTGGCCAGCGCCGCCATGCGTCGCTCGTGACCGGCGCGCTGCAGCGCCCAGGTCTGGCTGGCGGGCACCATGCCGGATACCGTCAGGCCGTAAATGACGCGCGCCGCGACCAGCGCGCCCAGCCCCGCCAGCGAGGGCAGCCAGCCTGCCGCCAGCCCCCATACCGCCAGCGCCAGCAGTGCAAAGCTGAGCAGATAGCCGCCCAGCGCCATCAGCACCACATACTTGCAGCCGCGCACTTCGCACTGCCGTCCCCAGTAGGGAGAGCCGACTAAAAACAGCATCGAACCGAGCGTCAGTAACCCCGCCCAGACCGACAGTGACAGATGGGTCATGCTGACCAGCACCGGCAGCGCGACCAATAAACCATTTTGCCCGATGCCCAATAAACCGGCGCAAAACGCCAGGGGCCAGTTGGCTGGTGCGCTTTTGGCGCCGGCAAGGAGATCGGGTTGTGGGGATAGGCTCATGAAAAGTAAAGTAACCGTTAAGAAAGTAAGAGTTATATGTTTGGTTTATGATAAAAATTGTACCATGGGATTATTGTGAATGTTAACCATTCTTGATATAAGAATCATTCTCAATTGTTTCATAGTGAATCTGGGATCATGACTATTCAGTTTGCAACCGCAAAGACCGATGTGGCTGCGCAGTGTTTTCTCAACGCATTAATGCGCGAAACCCGGGATTGGCAAGTTATTCCGGCTACCGACCACCAGCAACATCCTCAGTTACATATTCCTCTTAATCAGCATCAGGCGATCCGCATTAATCTGCGCTACACCTCACCGACGCAGCACCACCACTACCTGTTCCCGGCCACACTGCATCAGTCAGATGACGGCCAGGCCACGACGCTCAGCGTTGAGCAACTGGTGGATCTGCTGCTGGCCAAGCCGGCGGTAAAAGGCGAACTGAACGACCAGACCGTGGCGCTGTTCCGCCAGCGCGTGCTGGAGAGCCACGACAATACGCAGCAGGCGATCGCCGTGCGCCTCGACTGGCCGACGCTGCGCGACCGGCCGCTGAACTTCGCCGAGGCGGAACAGGGGCTGCTGGTCGGCCATGCGTTTCACCCGGCGCCGAAATCCCACGAACCGTTTAACCCGCAGCAGGCGCGGCGCTATCTGCCGGACTTCGGCGCGCGCTTCCCGCTGCGCTGGTTTGCCGCCGATAAACGCGTGGTGTGCGGCGACAGCCTGACGCTGACGCTGCAGCAGCGCCTGCAGCGCTTTGCCGCCGAAAGCGCGCCGCAGCTGCTGGCGCACTTTACCGACGACGTCTGGCTGCTGCCGATGCACCCGTGGCAGGCCGACCATCTGCTGGCCCAGTCGTGGTGCCGTGAGCTGGTTGAGCAAGGACTGCTGCGCGATCTGGGCGAGGCCGGCGCGCGCTGGCTGCCGACCAGTTCGTCCCGCTCGCTGTACTGCGAAACCAACCGCGACATGATCAAATTCTCCCTCAGCGTACGCCTGACCAACTCGGTGCGCACGCTGTCGGTCAAAGAAGTCAAACGCGGCATGCGGCTGGCGCGGCTGGCGCAAACCGATCGCTGGCAAACGCTGCAGGCGCGTTACCCCACCATGCGCGTGATGCAGGAGGACGGCTGGGCCGGCCTGCGCGCCGCAGACGGCCAGATTCAGGAAGAGAGCCTGATGGCGCTGCGGGTCAACCTGCTGTTCGATCGCCCGGATACGCAAACCAACGTGCTGGTGACGCTGACCCAGGCCGCGCCGGACGGCGGCGATAGCCTGCTGGCGGCGGCGGTGCGCCGCCTGGCCGCCCGTCTTGATCTGCCGCTGGCGCAGGCCGCCCGCTGCTGGCTGGATGCCTATTGCCGACACGTACTGCTGCCGCTGTTCAGCGCCGAGGCGGATTACGGCCTGGTGCTGCTGGCGCACCAGCAAAATATTCTGGTGGAGATGCAGCAGGATCTGCCGGTCGGCATGCTGTACCGCGACTGCCAGGGCAGCGGCTTTACCTCCGACGCCACGCCGTGGCTCGATCAGATCGGCGAAGCCGAGGCGGAAAACCGCTTCAGCGAACAGCAACTGCTGCGTTACTTCCCTTATTACCTGCTGGTGAACTCTACGCTGGCGGTCACCGCCGCGATGGCCGCGGCCGGTTTTGACGACGAACAGCAGCTGATGACGCAGGTGCGCGACGCGCTGGCCGGCCTGCGCGCCACCGCGCGCAACACCCGTTGCCTGGACTACGTGCTGGACAGCAGCCACTGGAACTGCAAAGGCAACTTCTTCTGCTATCTGCACGATCACAACGAAAACACCATCGTCGATCCCGCGGTGATCTATTTCGACTTCACCAACCCGCTGCGCGCGCAGGAGGATAAATAATGTCGATCGCCAAACTGATGCATGCCGCCGGCGGCTTCCGCTGCGAAATGCTGGGGCAGAATCTGCCGCTGAGCCTCGGGCTGGACGGCAGCGCAGTGCTGCACCCGCCGGGCGTCGCCCTGCCCGCCGGCTGGCTGGTACAGGCGCTGGACCAGCTGCTGGTCGCCGCGCCGCAGCTGACCGGCATCGCCCTGCCGTATGCCGCATGGCGCGAAGAGCCGCAGGCGCAGGCGCTGTTCGCCCTGGCGCACGGCGACTATCTGGCGCGCGAAACCTTTTATCAGCTGCCGCTGTGGCTGACGGCGCCACGCGCGCCGGCTGACGGGCAGATGCAGTACGACGCCGAGCGCGAACTGTGGTTCCCGCAGCGCCCGGCGCGTCCGCAGGGCGAGGTCTACCGCCGTTTCGATCCGCAGATTAAGCACACGCTGAGCTTCCGCCTGCCGGACGTGGCGCAGGACGCCGAACGCTTCACCCGTTGGATGAACGCCCCGCGCGTCGCCGCCTTCTGGGAGATGGCCGGCCCGCTGGAGCAGCAGGCCGCCTACCTGCAGCGTCAGCTGGATTCCAGCTACTGTTATCCGCTGCTGGGCTGCTTCGACGATCAGCCGTTCGGCTATTTCGAAGTTTACTGGGCGGCGGAAGATCGCATCGGCCGCCACTACCGCTGGCAGCCGTTCGATCGCGGCCTGCATATGTTGGTGGGCGAAGAGGCATGGCGCGGCGCGCAGTTTATCCGCAGCTGGCTGCGCGGGCTGACTCACTATCTCTATCTGGACGAACCGCGCACCACCCGCGTGGTGGCCGAGCCGCGCGCCGATAACCAGCGCCTGTTCCGCCATCTGCCGGCGGCCGGCTATCAGACGGTGAAGGAGTTTGATTTCCCGCATAAGCGTTCGCGTCTGATCGTCAACCAGCGTCACGACTTCTTTCAGGGGCAAGCGGTATGAATCTCACGGAATACGCGGACTGGCAGCACGTTAACCGCCAGATGATCGCCAAGATCCTTGCGGAGCTTGAGTATGAGCGCACGCTGCGCGCCGAAGCCGAGCAAGACGGCTGGCGCATCACGCTGGGGGATGCGGTTTACCGCTTCCGCGCCCGGCGCGGCATCTGGGGCTGGCTGCATATCGACGCCGACTCGCTCTCCTGCGGCGACCAGCCGCTGGCGGCGGACCAGACGCTGCGTCAGCTGGCGCAGGTGCTGAGCATGAACGACGCGCAGATCGCCGAGCATCTGGAAGATCTGTACGCCACCCTGCGCGGCGATCTGCAGCTGCGGGCGGCGCGCCACGGCATGAGCGCCCAGGATCTGATTGCGCTCGATCCCGACGAGCTGCAGTGCCTGCTGGCCGGCCACCCGAAGTTTATCTTCAATAAGGGCCGCCGCGGCTGGGGTCTGGAGGCGCTGCAGCGCTATGCGCCGGAGTATCAGGGGCAGTTTCGCCTGCACTGGGTGGCGGCGCGGCGCGACAGCTTTGTCTGGTGCGCCGACGACGACTATCCGCTGGATAATCTGCTGGACAGCGCCATGGACGTCAGTGAGCGTCAGCGTTTCGACCGCCGCTGGCGTGAACTGCAGCTGACGCAGGATTGGATCCCGCTGCCGCTGCACCCGTGGCAGTGGCAGCAGAAGGTCGCCCTGCACTTCCTGCCGCAGCTGGCAAGCGGCGAACTGGTGGAACTGGGCGAATTCGGCGACGACTATCTGGCCCAGCAATCGCTGCGCACGCTGACCAACGTCAGCCGCCGCTCGGCCTTTGATATCAAGCTGCCGCTGACCATTTACAACACCTCCTGCTACCGCGGCATTCCCGGCAAATATATCGGCGCCGGCCCGGCGGCCTCCCGCTGGCTGCAGCAGATCTTCGCCGCAGACGGCACGCTGCGCGCCAGCGGCGCCCAGATCCTGGGCGAACCGGCGGCCGGCTACATGGCGCACCCGACCTACGCCAGCCTGCCGCAGGCGCCTTACCGCTATCAGGAGATGCTCGGCGTGATCTGGCGCGAGAACCCGTCCGGCTATCTGCAGGAAGACGAGCAGGCGATACTGATGGCGACGCTGATGGAAACCGACAACCACGGCCAGCCGCTAATCGCCGCCTATATCGAACGCTCCGGCCTCAGCGCCGAAGCCTGGCTGAGCCAGATGTTCCGGGCGGTGGTGATCCCGATGTACCACCTGATGTGCCGCTACGGCGTGGCGCTGATCGCCCACGGCCAGAACATCACGCTGGTGATGAAGGATCACGTGCCGCAGCGCGTGCTGCTGAAGGATTTTCAGGGCGATATGCGCCTGGTGGATCAGGAGTTCGCCGAAGCGGCGTCGCTGCCGCAGTCGGTGAAGGACGTCACCGTACGCCTGCCGGCCGACTACCTGATTCACGACCTGCAGACCGGCCACTTTGTCACCGTGCTGCGCTTTATCTCGCCGCTGATGGCCGCTTGTCAGCTCAGCGAGGAACGTTTCTATCAACTGCTGGCGACGGTGCTGCAAGACTATATGGCGCAGCACCCGGACATGGCGGAACGCTTTGCACTTTTCAGTCTGTTTAAACCACAAATTATTCGCGTGGTGCTCAACCCGGTGAAACTTACCTATTCAGAACACGATGGCGGCAGCCGTATGTTGCCGAACTATCTGCAGGATCTGGATAACCCGCTTTATTTGGTCACCAAGGAGTCTGCCCAATGAATCAGCCCCTCGATTTCATCGGCATCGGTATCGGTCCGTTCAACCTCAGCATTGCCGCGCTGGGTAGCGAAGTCGCCGGTTTCAACAGCCTGTTTCTTGAGCGCAAGCCGCATTTTTCCTGGCATCCGGGCATGATGGTGCCGGACTGCCATATGCAAACCAGCTTTCTCAAGGATCTGGTCAGCGCGGTGTCGCCGACCAATCCGTACAGTTTTCTCAACTACCTGGTGAAGCGCAAAAAGTTTTACCGCTTCCTGACCACCGAGCAGCGCACCGTATCGCGCGAAGAGTTTGCCGACTACCTCGACTGGGCGGCCAACGGCCTCGAGTCGCTGGCGTTCAGCCAGGAGATTGAACAGGTGGCCTTCAACGATAAACAGCGGCTGTTTGAGGTCACCACCCAGCGCGGCATGTTCCAGGCGCGCCACGTGTGCCTCGGCATCGGTAAAAAACCGCTGCTGCCGGCCTGCGTCAGCGAGCAGAACGATCGCTGCTTCCACGCCAGCGAAATGGCGCTGCGCAACCCGGATCTGGCCGGCAAACGCGTCACCGTGGTCGGCGGCGGCCAGAGCGGCGCCGATCTGTTCCTGAATATTTTCCGCGGTGAATGGGGGCAGCCGGTGCAGCTCAACTGGGTGTCGCGCCGCAATAACTACAACGCGCTGGACGAAGCGGCGTTCGCCAACGAGTATTTTACGCCGGAGTATGTGGAAAGCTTCTACACCCTGAACGACAGCGCCAAACAGCGCATGCTGACGGAGCAGAAGATGACCTCGGACGGCATTACCACGGAATCTCTGCTGGCGATTTACCGCGCCATGTATCACCGCTTTGAAGTGCTGCGCGAAACGCCTTGGGCGCGCCTGCTGCCGAGCCGTTCGCTGGCGGCGATGCAGCCGCAGGGCAACGGCTACCAGCTGGTGACCCACCACCATCTCGATCAGGGCAAAGAGACCTTTGACAGCGACGTGGTGATTTTCGCCACCGGCTATCAGCCGGAGCGCCCGGCGTTTCTGGCGCCGCTGGCTGGGCGGCTGCAGCTAACCGAGGATGACAACTATCGCGTAGCGCCGGACTTTACCCTGGCGTGGGACGGCCCGGCGGAAAACTGTCTGTTTGCCGTCAATGCCGGCATGCATAGCCACGGCATCGCCGAACCGCAGCTGAGCCTGATGGCCTGGCGCGCGGCGCGCATCCTCAACCGGGCGCTGGGCCGGGAAGCGTTTGATTTAACGGCAACCCCGTCGCTGATCCAGTGGCGCAGCCAGCAAGTCGGAGAAACCTCACGAAATAGTCAATCTATGCTGAATTATTCCGAATTTTAGTTTTTAATATCCATCCCTGCGGCGGACAAGACGCGCGAAGCCGCGTCGCCGCAGGGATGCGCAATAATCACAACCATGGGAAAGATTGGGAATAACGATGAAACGCAAGCACCTCTGGATACTGAATCCCTGCCTGCTGGCCATGCTGGCGCCGGCCGCCTGGGCAGACGATCAAAAAAATGAAGACCAGTTGGTGGTTTCCGCCAACCGTATGCACCGCAGCGCGGCGGAAATGGCGCAGACGACCTGGGTGATTGAAAGCCAGGAAATTGAACAGCAGGTGCAGGGCGGTAAAGAGATTAAAGAGATCCTCGCCCAGCTGATTCCGGGGATGGACGTCAGCAGCCAGGGGCGCACCAACTACGGCATGAACATGCGCGGCCGTTCGATGCTGGTGATGATCGACGGCGTGCGCCAGAACTCCTCGCGCACCGACAGCCGCCAGCTCGACTCGATCGACCCGTTCAACATTGACCATATTGAAGTTATTTCCGGCGCCACCTCGCTGTTCGGCGGCGGCAGCACCGGCGGCCTGGTGAATATCGTCACCAAAAAAGGCCAGCAGGAAAAACAGGTGGAGCTGCAAATCGGCGGCAAAACCGGCTTCGGCGGCCATAACGACCATGATGAGAACGTGGCGGCGGCGGTCAGCGGCGGCAACGAGCACGCCTCCGGGCGCCTGTCGGTCTCCTACCAGCGCTACGGCGGCTGGTACGACGGCAAAGGCAAAGAGGTATTGATCGACAATACCCAGACCGGCCTGCAATATTCCGACCGCATCGACGTGATGGGCACCGGCACCCTGAATATTGATGACCACCAGCAGCTGCAGCTGACCACCCAATATTACAAAAGCCAGTCCGACGGCGACCACGGCCTGTATCTGGGCGAAAATTTCTCGGCGGTCACCGGCAACGGCCAGGCCTCCAACAGCGGCAACCTGAATTCCGACCGTATCCCCGGCACCGAACGTCATCTGATTAACCTGCAGTACTCCAACACCGACTTCTGGGGCCAGGATCTGGTGGCGCAGGTCTATTATCGCGATGAGTCACTGACCTTCTACCCGTTCCCGACCCTGAGCAAACAGGGCGACGTCACCAGCATCGGCGCATCGCAGCAGAAAACCGATTTCTACGGCGGCAAGCTGACGCTGAACAGCAAGCCGGTCGACGGTCTGACGCTGACCTACGGCGTCGACGCCGAGCATGAAAGCTTCAACGCCAACCAGCAGTTCTTCGATCTGGACAAGGCGAAGCAGTCCGGCGGTATGGATCTGCAAAACAGCTACAACGTCGGCCGCTACCCCGGCTACACCACCACCAACCTGGCGCCGTTCCTGCAGGCCAGCTATGACATTAACCCGATCTTCACCCTGAGCGGCGGCGTACGCTATCAGTACACTGAAAACAAGGTGGATGACTTTATCGGCTACGCGCAGCAGCAGGGCATCGCCAACGGCCTGGCCAACTCCGCCGACGCCGTGCCGGGCGGTAAAACCAGCTACAACAATGCGCTGTTCAACGCCGGTCTGTTGGCGCACCTGACCGAGCGTCAGCAGGTGTGGTTCAACTTCTCGCAGGGCTTTGAGATCCCGGATATCGCCAAATACTACGGCTCCGGCAACTATGATCTGGTCAACGGCCACTATCAGCTGAAGAACAGCGTCAACGTCAATGACTCCAAGCTCGACGGCATCAAGGTCAACGCTTACGAACTGGGCTGGCGCTACACCGGCGACAATCTGCGCACCCAGGTAGCGGCTTATTACTCGCTGTCTGACAAGACCATTTCGATCAATAAGACCGATATGACCATCAACCTCGACGACGACAAGCGCCGGATTTACGGCGTGGAAGGGGCGGTGGACTACTTCTTCGACGACAGCGAATGGAGCACCGGCGCAACCTTCAACCTGATCAAGTCGCAAACCAAGGTTGACGGCAAGTGGGAAAAACTGACCGTCGACAGCGCCAGCCCGTCGAAAGCCACCGCTTACGTCGCCTGGGCGCCGGGCGACTGGAACCTGCGCGTGCAGTCGCAGCAGACCTTTGACGTTTCCGACGCCGACGGTAAAAAAATCGACGGCTATAACACCGTCGATTTCCTGGGCAGCTACCAGCTGCCGGTGGGGAAAGTCAGCTTCAGCGTCGAGAACCTGCTGGACAAAGACTACACCACCACCTGGGGCCAGCGGGCGCCGTATCTGTACAGCCCGACCTACGGCGCGCCTGAGCTGTATAGCTATAAAGGCCGCGGCCGCACCTTTGGTCTGAACTACTCGGTACTGTTCTGATCCCTGCCTGACCGGGGGCGCGCCGCGCCCCCGCATTTCCCTTATGACGAGATACCGGCGGTTTCGCCCTCGCCGCTTGCCTGACGGCCAATGCCCGGCTGCTCGACGCGAATCAGCGGACAGAGGAAAAACGCCAGCACGTACAGCGCCGTGTACGCCACTACCACGCCGATGGTGCTGAAGTACGGCAGCAGCACCACCGCAATCGCCGGCGCCAGGAAGTTCGACAGCCCGGCGGACAGGTTGTACACCGAAATCGCCGCGCCTTTATGCTTCGGCTCCAGCGCCGGGAACACCGCCGCCATCGGCACGAACGCCGCCACGAAGATCCCCAGCGCAATCGCCGGAATCAGCGCCATGGCGAAGTTATGGCCGAAATGCTGCGGAATGTAGTAAAACGCCAGGCTGGAGAGCGCCATCCCCACACAGCCGAACCAGCGCACCACCTTCATCCAGCCCATTTTCTCCGCCACAATGCCCCAGAATACGTTGGAGAAAATGGTGGTAAAGAAGAACACCGCCCACACCTGCAGCCACTCCGGCGTGGTGAAGCCCAGCTCATCGACGAACATCAGCGGCATGATGACCGCAAAACCGAACAGCGACAGCGTGTTGATGATGCGCACCATGCTGGAGAACAGAATGCTGCGGTTGGTGTACAGCAGCGTCACCGCGCGGCTCAGTTCGCCGAACTTTTCCCGGGTGGTGAGGTTGCGCATATGGCGCGGCGTTTCGGTATTGCGCAGCGCCACCATCGAGATAATGCCGCCGATCACGCAGAACACCAGCGCCAGCCACAGGGTGCCCAGTTCGCCGATCTGCGGAATGGTAAAGCTCGGGATATAGCTGCCGAGCACGCCGATGCCGATCGAATACACCGCCCAGAACCAGCCCAGCGCGGAGCTTGCCCTGTCGCTCGGCACGTTATGCACGATGGCGACGATAAACGCGTACAGGAACAGCGGATAGGCCAGCCCGCGGATACCGTAAAACAGCAGAATCAGCGGATAGTTGGCATTGCCCAGGCCGAACACCAGGAACAGCACGTGGAAAACGCACCACATGATGAAGCCGATCAGCATGGTTTTCTGCGGCGTGATAATCTCCGCCACCACGCCGGAGATCCAGGCGGCCAGCGCCGCCGCCAGTCCGTACAGGGTGAAGGCGAAAGAGGCCTGCGCCGGCGTAAAGCCCAGCTCTTTTATATAGTGCGACAGGAAGGCCAGCTCGAAACCATCGCCGGTCATAAAGACCGCAATGGCGATATATCCCCATATCAGGTTCAGGGGCAGTCCGAGCCACTGTTTGTTATTTACCGACATAATGACCTCGTTTTCAGGGTACTGAGGGCCGCTCTCCGCGAGCGGCCGCGATGTATTATTGTTATTAAAATCAGTGCTTACGGTAATTCAGGTCGTTGACATACAGCGCGTTGAACTGCGCATGGCGCGCCGTCAGCCGCTGATGCCGCGCCGGATCGGGACGCCAGGTCTGAAACACGTCCGGCTTGGCGCACACCGCCGCCAGCGGTTTGCCGGCCGCCAGACAGGCCAGACGCGCCGCGCCGAGCGCGCCGCCGGTTTCGCCGCCTTTATGCGTCACCACCGGCAGGTTCAGGGTATCCGCCAGCAGCTGCGCCCAGAACGGGCTGCGGGCGCCGCCGCCCACCAACGAGCACTGTTCGATTCGGGTGCCGCTTTGCGTAAGCACCCGCAGGCCGTCCGCCATGCCGAAGCTCACGCCCTCCAGCACCGCATAGCCCATCAGCGCGCGCTGGCTGGCGTGGTTCAGCCCCCAGAACATACCGCCGGCATCCGGGTCGTTATGCGGCGTGCGCTCGCCGGACAGGTACGGCAAAAACAGCGGTGCGGCGGCTTTTTCTTCCTCGCTCAGCTGGGCAATCTCTTCCAGCAGCGCGCTTTCCGTTACCCCCACCAGCCGGCAGAACCACTGCAGACAGCTGGCGGCGCTGAGCATCACGCTCATCTGATGCCACAGATTCGGCAGCACGTGACAGAAGGCGTGCACCGCCGACTGCGGCGCCGGCCGGTAGGCGTCGGTGACCACAAACAGTACGCCGGAGGTGCCTAGCGAGATAAACGCATCGCCCGGCGACACCGCGCCGACGCCGATAGCGCTGACGGCGTTATCCCCGCCGCCGCCGGCCACCGGCACGGACGGGTTCAGCCCCCAGCGCGCGGCCAGCTGCGGTTCCAGCGTGGCGGAAACCTCACAGCCTTCCACCAGCGCCGGCATATGCCGTCGCGACAGGCCGCACTTGGCCAGCAGCGCATCCGACCAGTCGCGACGCGCCACGTCCAGCCACAGCGTGCCGGCGGCGTCCGACATATCGGAGATTTTCTTACCGGTCATGCGATAGCGCAGGTAATCCTTCGGCAGCAGCACCGTCGCGGTGCGGGCAAAATTCTCCGGCTCATGGCGGCGTACCCACAGCAGCTTCGGCGCGGTGAAGCCCGGCATCGCCAGATTGCCGGCCACCTGATGCAGCTCCGGCGCAATCTCTTCCAACTCCACGCACTCCTGCGCGCTGCGGGTGTCGTTCCACAAGATGGCCGGGCGAATCACCTCGCCGCCGTCATCCAGCAGCACCGCGCCGTGCATCTGCCCGGACAGGCCGATCGCCTTGATGGCGGACCAGTGCTGACCGCACTTTTCCCGCAGCGTGGTCATCAGGTAATCCGTGGCTTCCCACCAGGCCTGCGGCGCCTGCTCCGACCAATGTGGCTGCGGCCGCTGAATGGTCAGCGGTGCTCTGTGGCTGGCGACAATCGCGCCGCTTTCATCCACCACCAGCGCCTTGACTTCGGATGTGCCAAGATCGATGCCTAAATACATAGCCGCCCCTCAGTTAATCAGCGCGTGAACCGCGGCAATCTTCTCACGCAACAGCGCGGCAAAATCGGCACGCTGCGTCAGTTCGCCAAACAGCGCGCTATCCTGCGCATAGACGGCGATCGGATCGTCCGCTTCGAACATCGCATGCACCGCCGGCGCATTGAGGATGCCGTCCTGGTATTCGTACGGCAGCGCGCCCTGATGCCACTTCTCCATAAACACGAAGAACAGCGCCGGCAGCATGGCGGTGGCCTCCGGCCGTACGCCGCGCTGGTAGCACTCCTGCAGAGTAGGCGCGATCATCGCCGGGATCTTGGAGAAACCGTCCGCCGCCACCCGCTGGTTGGTATCCTGAATATGGGGATTGGTGAAGCGCTTGAGCACCACGTCGCGGTAGGTCGGCAGATCGATGCCGTTGTCCCCCAGGCTGGGGATCACGTCCTGTGTGACGTAGCGGTCGGCAATGGCGTAAACCGCCGGGGTCAGCGTGCTCTCATGGATATATTGCTGGCCGAGCAGCGTGCCGGCCCAGGCGATGCAGCTGTGCGAGGCGTTAAGAATGCGGATTTTCGCCTCTTCGTAAGGGATCACCGACGCCACCAGCTCCACGCCCACCGCGGCCAGATCCGGGCATCCGGCGCGGAAGTTGTCTTCCACCACCCACTGGATAAAGCTCTCCCCCATTACCGGCGCCCGGTCGTCGATCCCGGTTTGCGCCTTGATGCGCGCCGGTAGATCCGCCGCCGGACGCGGCGTGATGCGGTCAACCATGGTGTTCGGGCAGCTGGCGTTGGCCGCCAGCCAGTCGCTGACCGCGCTTTTGCCGCTCAGCTGCAGGAACTCCGCCAGCCCGTCGCGGAAGCGGTCGCCGTTGTGGCGCACGTTATCGCAGCTCAGCAGCGTCAACGGCCCGGCGTTTTGCGCCATGCGCTGTTCCAGAATTTTGGTCACCGCGCCGTAAATGGTTTTGCAGCCGCCGTTCAGGTCGGCCGCCAAGTCGACATTGCCCACGTCCAGCCGGTGGCCGGTGTCCAGGTAGTAGCCGCCTTCGGTCACGGTGAAGGCAATCACCTTGGTCTGCGGCCGGGCGCCCTCGTCAATCAGCGGCTGCAGATCCGGTTGCCACGGCAGCAGTTTGCGGATCGAGGCGATCTCCTCATACTCGCGCTCGCCGTCCGGGCTGACGGTTTCCAGCACGTAGCGCCCGTCTTGCGCCGCCAGCGCCTGTACCACCTGTTCGGCATCGTTACGGATATTACCGGCGGCGATATGCCAGCGTTGGTCGCCGGCGGCGATCAGGCGGTGCAGATACCACGCCTGATGCGCGCGGTGAAAAGATCCCAGGCCGATATGCAGCCACGTGTTTTGCTCGTTCATGGTTCAACTCCCCAGTGCGGTTATGCCGCTCACTGTAGATGATCATTTGAGATGAATAAGAGCCGCAGATCACAAAAGAGCAAAAGACCAATAAAATTACATATGACCAATATCGAGCAAATAACTTGCCTGAAGACATTGCTACCGACACAATGAGGCTCTTATTTCGTCAGGCGTTGCCCGTTCGCATTGCGCGGCCATAGCTGCAGTACGGCGGCAGTTACTTGAGGCAGAGTTCGTGAGTAAAGAAGATGATATCCGGCTGGATCAGAAGGTCCGCGCCGCATGGATGTACTACATCGCCGGTCTTAACCAGAGCGAAATCGCCAGTCAGCTCGGCACATCGCGGCCCGTGGTGCAGCGGCTGATCGCCGCGGCGAAGGAAGAAGGCATCGTCTCGATCGGGTTGCACCATCCGGTGGCCAACTGTCTGGACTATGCGCAGCTGCTACAGGAAAAATACCGCCTGCTGGAGTGTAACGTGGTGCCGGCTTACGGCGGCGAAGGCACGCTGGACAGCGTCTCTTTCGGCTGTCAGCAGATTATGGCGCGCTATCTGCGCGACGCCCAGGCCAAGGTGATCGGCATCGGCTCCGGGCTGACGCTGAAAAAGACCATCCACCGCATCGACTTCGACAGCCAGAATACCCGCTGCGTCGCCCTGATCAGCGCCATGAACGAAAACGGCGAGTGCAACTATTACGACGACGTGCCGCTGCTGCTGGCGCGGAAAATCCAGGCGAAGTATTACCAATGGCCCGCGCCGCGCTATGCGCAGACCACGCAGGAGCACGCCATGTGGTGCGGCAGCCGTCTGTACCGCAACGTCTCGGCGGAGGCGGAAAACTCGGATGTGATTTTTGTCGGCATCGGCGCCCTGGGGACGCAAAGCCCGATCTTCAAAGACGGCTTTATCGATCGCCGGCAGTTGGATGAGCTGACCGCGCTCGGCGGCGTCGGTGAAATTCTGGGGCGCTTTATCCATGCCGACGGAGAGGTGCTCGACTGCGCGATCAATCGGCGCAACACCAGCTACGATATCCGCCGCAGCGATTGCCCGCGCATCGCCGCGGCCTGCGGCGAAGATAAGCGGCCGGCGATATTGGCGGCGCTGAAAGGCGGCTGGGTCAATGGGCTGGTGACCGACGAGCACAGCGCCCGCTGGTTGCTGACGCGCTGAGTCCGCGCTGCGCGGCCGGCGGGCCGTGCGGCGCAGTCCGGATGGCGGATGGCAAATACGAAAAAGCCCGATGTTATCGTTTGATAACATCGGGCCTGAATAGTGGCGGAACGGACGGGGCTCGAACCCGCGACCCCCTGCGTGACAGGCAGGTATTCTAACCAACTGAACTACCGCTCCGCGTCGTTCCCTCTTGCGGGGGAACGACGCGAATATTACGGATGAGCGCGCATTCCGTCAACGCCTTTTTTCCAGGAAAAATACCGTTTGCACAGTTTTTCAGCTAACCGGGCAAGCGGGTGATTTTGCAGTGCTTTTTTTCGCCGCGAAACGTCGTTATTCTGCGCGCCACAGACAGTTGCCGCCGCCCTTTTTCGCCACCAGATCCAGACGCGCCTCGTGGGCAACCAGCTCTTCATCGCTGGCGTACACCACTTTCATCGCATTGGCCGGACGCACGATGCGCTGCACCTCCTGCACCGAGTCGTTCTGCTGGGTGTCCCCTTCCATCTGGAATGCCATCGAGGTCTGGCCGCCGGTCATCGCCAGATAGACTTCCGCCAGGATCTCGGCATCGAGCAATGCGCCGTGCAGCGTACGCTTGCTGTTGTCGATTTCGTAACGGCTGCACAGGGCATCCAGGTTGTTGCGCTTGCCTGGGAACAGGCGGCGCGCCATCATCAGGCTGTCGGTGATGGTACAGAAGGTATCGGTATTCGGGATATTCCGCTGCAGCATGCGGAACTCGTGATCCATAAAGCCGATATCGAACGACGCGTTGTGAATGACAAGCTCACCGCCGCGGATAAAGTCGAGGAACTCGTCGGCAATCTGATCGAAGGTCGGCTTGTCGGCCAGGAATTCGTCGCTGATGCCGTGTACGCCGTAGGCTTCCGGATCCACCAGCCGGTCCGGTTTGACGTACACATGATAGTGGCGGCCGGTCAGGCGCCGGTTGATCACCTCTACCGCACCGATTTCGATGATGCGGTGCCCTTCATAGTGAACCCCTAGCTTGTTCATACCGGTGGTTTCGGTATCAAGAACGATTTGTCTGGTTGGTGTAGTGATCATATTGCAGTGCTCATCGCGCTCGTTTATGTCAGACTTGGCTTTTAAAACCTAATTAGGAAGAGTCTACCAGAGATGCTCAAACAGGTAGAAATTTTCACCGACGGCTCCTGCCTTGGCAACCCCGGCCCCGGTGGTTACGGCGCTATTTTGCGCTACAAACAGACGGAAAAAAGCCTCAGCGGCGGCTATCGGCTCACCACCAACAACCGGATGGAGCTGATGGCGGCGATTGTCGCGCTGGAAACCCTGACCGCCCCCTGCGCGGTGGTGCTCAGCACCGACAGCCAGTACGTCCGCCAGGGGATTACCCAGTGGATCCACAACTGGAAAAAGCGCGGCTGGAAAACCGCCGACAAAAAGCCGGTCAAGAACGTCGATCTGTGGCAACGGCTGGATCTGGCGATCGCCCGTCATACCGTGCAGTGGGAATGGGTCAAGGGCCATGCGGGCCACCCGGAGAACGAACGCTGCGACGTGCTGGCGCGCGAGGCGGCCGGCAACCCGACCCAGGAAGACAGCGGCTACCAGCCGGACGCCTGATTACGGCAGTTTGCGGTAACTCTTGGTCGCGCCGACCGCGCGGCCAAGGGACGGTTTGCGCGCCCCCATTTTCAGCGGCGTCGGCGTCAACGGCAAGGTCCGCTTGCGCGCCACAATCATGCTCATGCAACCCAGCGCCGGCAGATGGGTGCTGAGGAACTTCCCCCCCTTGCGGTGCCACGGCAACACGTGGAAGCGCGTCTGACACAGCACCTCATAATTCAGCAGGCTCAGCCAGTCCAGCAGCCGCATCTGGGTAAACATGCGGCTGGCGTACGGCTGCCGCTGACGCAGCCGCGGCACCAGCTTCGCCACCCCCAGCAGGCTGAGCGGGTTAAAGCTGCTGATCACCAGCCAGCCGTCGTCAATCAGAATGCGGTCCACCTCGCGCAGCATCCGGTGCGGATCGTCGGCGTAAGGCAGGCTGTGGGCCAGCAGGCAGGCATCCACCGACTTGGCGGCAAACGGCAGCTGATAAGCGTCGGCGCGCACCTGCAGCCCGGCGCCGCTCATCCCCACGTTGACCTGATGGGAAATGGCGCACTTGTCGGTGGTCAGCTCCGCGCTCAGGCTGCCGATTTTCAGCAGATGGAAGCCGAACAGTTTCGGCCACCAGGGTTGCAACTGCTGTTCCAGCGCGGCACGATAATATTCTCCCCATGGCAACTCGGCCCACGACTGCGGGCTTTGAAGCTTTTGTAGAGTGTGGGCTGGTTTCATGATTTATTATCTTCTTTCAAGCCGTTGCCAACGAGAGGTGTCCTATGAATCTTATCAGCATTCCTGCCTTCCAGGACAATTACATTTGGTTATTAGACGACCAGCAAGGCCACTGCGTCATTGTCGACCCGGGCGAGGCGCCGCCGGTGCTGGATGCGCTGCAGCGCCTGCAGCTGACGCCGGACGCCATCCTGCTGACCCACCATCACCGCGACCACGTGGGCGGCGTAGCGCAAATTGTCGCGCAGTATCCGGCGCTGCCGGTATACGGCCCGCAGGAAACCGCCGATAAAGGGACAACGCAGGTGGTTAAAGGCGGCGATAGCATCGATGTCGGCGGCAGACGCTATCAGGTGATGGCGGTTCCCGGCCATACGCTGGGCCATATCGCCTTTTACAGCGCCCCGTATCTGTTCTGCGGCGATACGCTGTTTTCCGCCGGCTGCGGACGCCTGTTTGAAGGCACCGCAGAGCAAATGTATCACTCATTGCAACAATTCGCGCAACTTCCCGATAACACTTTAATCTGCTGCGCGCATGAATATACGCTGGCAAATCTTAAGTTTGCGCGGGCTATTTTGCCGCAAGATCGACAAATAGAAACATATCAGCAACAGGTTGAGGCGTTACGGGCAAAAGGGCAACCCAGCCTGCCGACAACCCTGCAATTAGAGCGAAAAATAAACCTATTCTTACGTTGTCATGACACTGATTTACAAAAAGAATTAGGCTTTAACTCTCCGCCGAACGACCTTGCTTCAGCTTTTTCCGAATTACGCCGTCGGAAGGATACCTTTTAAAGCTTTTAGTTGTGTTGCCCGGCGAAGCACAGTATTATTGCTCGTCTTTTAAGCAACCATATTGACACACACATGAAGGCTAAAGCGATATTACTCGCCTCAGTCTTGCTTGTTGGTTGCCAGTCGTCCAAGCAGGACGCACCGGCTCCTGAACAGCATGCACAGAGTTTGTCTTCGGCAGGTCAAGAAAGTGAAGCAGGAAAGTACACAGCAAATAGTCGAGCGAGCTCGGCGCAGTGGCTGAATAAAAACGGCAACAGCGCCCAGCAGCAAGACCTGTGGAACTTCATTAGCGACGAGCTGAAGATGGAGGTTCCGGAGAATTCCCGGATCCGTGAACAAAAAAGAAAGTACTTAAAAAATAAGAGCTATCTCCACGATGTAACATTACGGGCTGAGCCGTACATGTACTGGATAGTCGAGCAGATTAAAAAACGCAATATGCCGATGGAACTGGTACTGCTACCCATAGTGGAGAGCGCTTTTGACCCACACGCCACATCGAGCGCCAACGCCGCAGGGCTTTGGCAGATTGTGCCGCAAACGGGTCGCAATTATGGTTTGAAAAACAACCAATGGTATGACGGACGTCGTGACGTCGTCGCCTCAACCACGGCGGCGCTGAACATGATGGAGTACCTGAACCGCATGTTTAAAGGCGACTGGCTGCTGACCGTTGCCGCCTATAACAGCGGCGAAGGTCGCGTTATGCGCGCCGTCAAGGCGAACCGCCGTCAGGGTAAACCGACCAACTTCTGGGCATTGTCGCTTCCGCGTGAAACGTCAATCTATGTCCCGAAAATGCTGGCGCTGAGCGAGATTATCAAGCACAGCAAAAAGTATGGCGTGCGCTTGCCGAAAACGGATGAAAACCGGGCGTTGGCGCGTATCGACGTCGGCCAGCAGATGCGCCTGACCCAGGCGGCCGAGCTGTCCGGGGTGTCGCTGACCAAGATTAAAGCGTTTAATCCGGGTTACAAGAAAGGCGTGACCGCACCTAACGGGCCCCATTACATCATGGTTCCCCAGGGGCATGCCGACCAGCTGAAAGGATCGCTGGCTAACCGCGACGTTGCCGTGACGCAGCCGACTACCCAGTTGGCGAAGAACAGCGGCCTGACCGGCGGCAGCACCTATAAAGTGCGCTCCGGCGACACGTTGTCGGGCATTGCCCAGCGGCTGAACCTCAGCACCAGCGATCTGCAGAGCTGGAACAACCTGCGCAGCAAGAGCACGCTGAAGGTTGGGCAAACGCTGCAGGTAGCCCGCAATGGCGGCAGCAACAGCAGTATCACCTACCGCGTACGCAAGGGTGACTCGTTGGCCAGCATTGCACGTCGTCACGGCGTTGAAATTAACGACGTGATGCGCTGGAACAGCGCGCTCGAACGCAAGAACAGCAGCTTGCAGCCGGGCCTGACGCTGACGTTGTTTGTCGACAACAATGTCTCGCCGGATACCTGACCGCGCGTAAACGTAAAAAAAGCACCTCTCGAGGTGCTTTTTTATTGCCCGCCGTCCGGCTAGCGCGCCGGCTGAAACTCCACCAGCAGCGGATTATGATCCGAAGCGCGCGTCACCAGCACCGAGGCCTCCGCCACGCCCAAATCGCGGTAGAACACAAAGTCCAGCGGGCGACCAAAGGCTTTGCGCCGATGATCGTCAGTAAAGTTAACTTCGCGCAGCGCCATATCGCCGGCAAACTGATACAGCGCATTGATGCGTCTGCGGCTCCAGGCGTTAAAATCCCCCGCCATGATCACTGGCCCGCGATGGCTGGCAATCTGTTCGCCGATCGGCCCCAGCTGCTTACTGTAAACGTCCACACCCAGGCTGAAATTAACCGCATGGATGTTCACCACCATCAGCAGCTCATCGTTAAACAGCGGGTAGACGGTGATCAGCGCCGACTTCGCCAGGCGCAGCAGCGGCTCCTTCTCACGCAGCGGGCAACAATACACCGGGTGCGCCGCCGCCAGCGTCATCACGCCGGAGGGATGCTGCGGCAGAGAAAAGGCCGGCACCTGATCGGCCGCCAGATAGTTGGAGGTGGCGAACTGCACCAGTTCCGGCGTGGTTTGCGCCTCCTGCAACAGTACCAGCTGCGCGTCCTTGCCGAAGCTTTTCAGCACCGACAGCCAATCGGCGCGCTGCTGTTTGAAGATATTCCAGACCATCACCCGCAGCGCGCCACCGGTGGGCAACGCGGCCCCCGGCGGCAATGGTGCGTTGTGGGCGCCAGGGAAAATCCGCTCTACCGGCTGGCCTGCAACATACCTCATGGCGTAAGTTCGTTTCGGCACGCTATTCGCCTATTTCCCATTAAAAGGACGGTAATTATTCCCGCCAACAATGAATTGATTATACGCCGCTCCTGGCCACTTGTTAGGCTTTCCGCTGCATAACCTTATCTGTTATAGGGGCGACGCGGCGGCTTTTCAATCGCCAAGGCGCTTTCCGTCTGTAAAGATAGCGCTGGTGGGCCGCTACGCCGGTTCAGATTGCTGACGCCCCTTATCCCCTTTATGCTTAACTGATAAAAATGCTCAAAGTTTTAAGTCAGCCTTGCTAGCGGAGCAACAATGAAAGCGAATTCGGACGAACTGATCACCTTTGTCACGGTGGTGGAAAACGGCAGTTTCAGCCGCGCGGCGGAACGCCTGGGGCAGGCCAACTCCGTGGTGAGCCGCACGGTCAAAAAGCTGGAAAACAAGCTGGGAGTGACCCTGCTCAACCGCACCACCCGCCAAATCAGTCTGACGCAGGAGGGGGAAAACTATTTCCGCCAGGTGCAAAAGGTGCTGACGGAGATGGCGGCGGCGGAAAATGCGCTGATGGAGAGCCGCCAGCGGCCGCAGGGGCTGCTGCGCGTCGACGCCGCTACGCCGGTGGTGCTGCACGTTCTGGCGCCGCTGGTGGCCGAATTCCGCACGCTGTACCCAGAGATGTCGCTGTCGCTGGTGTCGTCGGAAACCTTTATCAACCTGATTGAACGCAAGGTGGATATCGCCATTCGCGTGGGAGAGCTCACCGACTCCAGCCTGAAGGCGCGCAAGCTGATGAACAGTTACCGCAAAGTGCTGGCCTCGCCGGACTATCTGGCCAAACACGGCACGCCGACCACGGTGGAAGAGCTGCGTCAGCACTGCTGCATCGGTTTTAACGACCTGGTGGCGCTCAACCGCTGGCCGCTCTCCTGCGCCGACGGCCGTCAGCTGGAGATCGAACCGGGGCTGACCAGCAACAGTGGTGAAACCCACCGCCACCTGTGTCTGTATGGCAACGGCATCGCCTGCCTGTCCGACTTTATGAGTGATGAAGACGTCAGGCGCGGCGATCTGGTGCCGATCCTGACCGAACAGACGCTGCCGCTCGCCATGCCGATTAACGCGGTGTATTACAGCGACAGCGCGGTCAGCAACCGTCTGCGCAGCTTTATCGACTTTCTCAGCGCGCGTCTCGGCAGCGCTCAGCCGTAAAAAAGGCGCCTTGCGGCGCCCGTACGTCAATTGTCCAACCGGCGTTTAGTCCCACGCCGGCGCCAGCCCTTCCGGGCTGACCAGACGGCCGCCGCACTCCAGCGCAGCGATCTCGGCCATATCCTGCCCGCTCAGCGTCAGCTGCTGCGCCAGCAGGTTACTGGCCAGGTTGTCGCGCTTGGTGGATGACGGAATCACCGCATAGTCCTGCTGCAGCGCCCAGGCCAAAATCACCTGCGCCGCGGTGGCGTTATGGCGGGCGGCGATGGCGTTGATAACCTCATCCTGCAGCGCCTTACCGTAGGCCAGCGTCATGTAGGAAGTAATAGCGATGCCGTGCTGACGGGCAAACTCCACCACCTGACGGTTCTGCAGATACGGCGACAGTTCGATCTGGTTGGTGGCGATCTCCTCCGCCCCCACCGCGTCGATCGCCTGCTGCATCAGCGCCACGGTAAAGTTGGAAATACCGATCTGACGCGTCAGCCCCTGCCGCTTCGCCTCCAGCAGCTCCGCCATAAACTCCGCCACCGGCACCTCATCGTTTGGCGACGGCCAGTGGATCAGCGTCAGGTCGACGTAGTCGGTTTTCAGCTTTTGCAGGCTCTCCTGCAGGCTGGGGATCAGTTTTCCCTTTGCCAGGTTGGCGGTCCAAATCTTGGTGGTGATAAACAGCGCTTCACGCGCGACGCCGCTCTCGGCAATCGCCTCGCCCACCGCCGCTTCGTTGTCATAGATCTGCGCGGTGTCGATGGCGCGGTAACCCAGTTCAAGCGCGTTGCGTACGGAATCTTTCACCACCTGATCCTGCAGGCGGAAAGTGCCCAAACCAAATGCTGGAATGCTCATCATCTCTCTCTCAATTTGTTTAATGAAATACCACTGACGAGAGTATGACAGCGCTTTTGTTGATCAAAAACAGCAGGAAATGCAGAAGACTTTTAGCTGCAACGCAATAATGGCCGGAGATTGCTCCGGCCGGATGCGGCTACGCCCAGCGGCGCAGAATCAGCGAGGTATTGATGCCGCCGAAGGCGAAATTGTTCGACTGAACAAATTCGGTCTCGATGGCGCGGTAATCACCCATGATGTAATCCAGATCGCCGCAGGCGCTGTCCGGTTCCGTCAGGTTAATCGTCGGTGCAAACTGACCGTCGCGCATCATCTCCAACGCCAGCCAGGCCTCGAGCGCACCGCAGGCGCCCAGCGTGTGGCCGAAGTAGCTTTTCATCGACGAGATTGGCGTTTGGTTGCCGTAGATCGCCGCGGTCGCCAGACTTTCGGCAATATCGCCCCGGTCGGTGGCCGTGCCGTGCGCGCTGATATAGCCGATATCGCCAGCCGTCAGACCGGCGATATCCAGCGCCTGTTGGATGCAGATCTGCATGGTTTCACGCTGCGGCTGAGTAATATGCGCGGCGTCGCAGTTGGTGGCGAAGCCGACGATTTCGCCGTAAATCGTCGCGCCGCGCGCCTGCGCATGCTCCAGCGATTCCAGGATCAGCGTGGTGGCGCCTTCTCCGATCACCAGCCCGTCGCGCTGGCGATCAAACGGCCGCGGCGTCAGATCCGGCCGCTGGTTCTGCTGGCTGGTGGCGAACAGGGTATCGAACACCGCCGCTTCCGACGGGCACAGCTCCTCCGCGCCCCCCGCCACCATCACCGTCTGGTAACCGTGGCGGATGCTCTCATAGGCATAGCCGATCGCCTGACTGCCGGAGGTGCAGGCGCTGGAGGTCGGGATCACCCGTCCGCGCAGGCCGAAGAACAAGCCGGTGTTGACCGCCGCAGTGTGCGGCATCATCCGCACATAGGTGGTGCCGGTAATATTGTGGGTGTGCTTTTCGGTCAGCATGGTGGCGAATTCGCTGACCGAGTCGGTGCTGCCGCTCGACGAACCGTAGGCGATGCCGGTCGCGCCGCTGGTCAGCACCGCATCCTCCAGCAGGCCGGCCTGCTCCAGCGCCAGCTCCGTGGCGCGGGTCGCCAGCAGCGACACCCGCCCCATCGAGCGAATGCGTTTACGCGTGTAGTGATCCGGCAGGGCAAAATCGTCCACCGGCGCGCCCAGCCGCGCATTCAGCCCCAGGTACGCTTCCCACTGCGCCATATAGCGCACCGCGCTTTTCCCCTGCCGCAGTCGCGCATCAATCTGCCGCCAGTCGTTACCAAAGGCGGTGATGCCCGCCATGCCGGTGATCACCACCCGCTGCGTCATACCATGCCTCCGTTAATGGAAATCACCTGCCGCGTCACATAGCCGGCAATGTCCGACATCAGGTAGCTGGCGAGCCCGGCGACCTCCTCGGCCGTGCCCATGCGTTTTAACGGAATGGCGCGCATCGCTTCATCCCGCGCCAGCGGCTCCATATCAACCATACCGGTATCAATCAGCCCGGGGGCAATACAGTTCACGGTGATTTTGCGCTTCGCCAGCTCAACCGCCAGCGCCTTACAGGCGCCGATCACGCCCGCCTTGGCGGCGCTGTAGTTGACCTGCCCGCGGTTGCCCATCACGCCGGACACCGACGACAGCGCGATAATCCGTCCGCCTTTACGCAGACCGATCATCGGCATCACGCACGGGTGCAGCACGTTGTAAAAACTGTCGAGATTGGTATGGATCACGCCGTCCCAGTCGCCGTCGCTCAGCGCCGGGAAAGCGCCGTCGCGGGTGATGCCGGCGTTATTCACCACGCCGTAATAGGCGCCGTGGCGCTCGATATCCTGCTCCAGCCGCTCGCGGCACTGAACGCGATCGCTGATATCAAACTGAATCAGCCGCCCCTGACCGCCGGCCGCCGTAATCTGCTGCAGCGTCTGTTCTGCGCCGGCCCTGTCACGGTGATAATGCACCACCATATAAAAACCATCGGTCGCCAGACGACAGGCGATCGCCTGTCCGATTCCTTTGCTGGCGCCGGTGACTAAAACGGAACGCGTCATGCGTTGCCCCCTGGATTGGTTAGTTGAGTAATTTCCTGCTGGTCGGGCTGGTAGGTATTGAGCCTGCCGTGCGCAACCTGCTGCTCGTTCAGCGTCAGCGTGCATTCAAAGCAGGCCAGTTTCTCATCGCGGAACAGCTGCCGGGCGCTGACCACCAGCTCGCTGCCGGCGGCGAACGCCGGCTGCTCACAGCGAATGGCGCGGCCGCCCAGCAGCATGCCCAGCGCCGGCGGCAGACCGGACTGACGCCCGTGCCAGCCGCTCCAGACGCCAATGGTCTGCGCCATCAGCTCCACCGCATACCAGGCGGGCAATGCGCCCTGCTCATCGAGAAACGGCGCCAGCACGCCGCGATCGCTGACCCGGACCGTACAGCAGGCGCCCTCTTCATCCACGCTGATGACCTGCTCCAGCAGCACCATCGGCGCCGCATGCGGCAAATAGTATTCAGCAGCCTGATAACAACTCATGGCAGCGCTCCTAACAACAGGCAGGCATTGTTGCCGCCAAAAGCAAATGAATTCGACAAAATCGTCCGCCGCGTCAGCGCCTGCGGCGCGGTCAACAGATCGATCGCCGCCAGCTCGCCGTCACGCGGCGCCTGGCTGAAGTCCTGCGCCGGCAGCGGCAGATCTTCCGTCAGCAGCAGCCAGCTCAGCCCGGCCTCCACCGCGCCGGCGGCGCCCAGCGTATGGCCGGTCAGATGTTTGGTCGAGCTGCACGGCGTGGCGGCGCCAAACATACGCTGCACCACCTGCGCCTCCATCGCGTCATTCAGACGGGTCGCGGTGCCGTGCAGATTGATATAGCCAATATCCTGCGGCTGCAGCCCGGCGGTCTGCAGCGCCATCGCCATCGCCCGCTCCGCCCCCAGCCCCTGCGGATGCGGCGCCGACATATGCCAGGCGTCGGACGATTCCCCCACGCCCAACAGCGCCACCGGCGCCGGCTCGGCGCTCAACAGGATCAGCGCCGCGCCTTCGCCGATATTAATGCCGCTGCGCCCCTGGGCAAAAGGCGTGCAGCGCGTCGCCGACAGCGACTCCAGGCTGCGGAAACCGTTAATCGCCATCTGGCACAGGCTGTCGGCGCCGCCGACAATCGCCGCATCGACCAGCCCGGCGTCAATCAGGCGTTTGCCGCTGATGATCGCCCGCGCGCTGGAGGAACAGGCGGTCGACAGCGTATAGGCCGGCCCCTGCACGCCAAGCAGCGCGCTCAGGAACTGCGCCGGATCGCCCAGCTCCTGCTGAGCATAATCATAGCCCGCCGGCCACTCGCCGCGCTGCTGGTAATACTGCAGCCCCAGCTCCCCTTCGTGGATCCCCGAGGTGCTGGTGCCAAGGATCACCGCCACGCGCTCCGCGCCGTAGCGCGCTATCGCCTCTTCGACCTGCGGCGCGATCTGCGCCAGCGCCGCCAGCAACAGACGATTATTACGCGAGTCGTGACGGCGCAGCGCCGCCGGCAACGTCGGTAAATCTCCCGTCACCGCACCATACCATGACGGCTCGTCGCCCAGCAGCCACCGGGTTTGCGGCTGCATGCCCGGCGCGCGGCCGGTACGCAGGCTGTGCGCGGTTTGCGCCAGGGTCATGCCCAGCGCGCTGACCATACCCAGCGCGGAGAAATAAATCATCGCTTACTCCTCCAGATTCTCAATGGCGATCCGGTAGTGGAACGCCGACTGGCTGATGGACACCGGATGACGACGTTCTGCCGTCTGGTAGCGGATCTCGCTGATCAGCACCCCGCGATCGTCATACAGGCGGCGGCGATCGTCGCGATCCTCCAGCCGCCAGCCTGCCGGCAGCCGCGCCTGCCACTGCGCCTGCGGCCAGTAGCTCAGCATAATATCCGCCAGCACCTGGGCGGCCGGCGGCAGTTCGCCCAGCTTGATAAACTGCCGGCTGTGAATACCCTGCTCATCATAAACCAGATTAAACAGGCGAATGCCCAGCGGCGACATCCCCACCAGCGTCAGGCGCTGACCATCGGCATTGAGCAGCACCATCATCGTATGCCGCTGCCCTTTCACTTCGGCGGTCAGCAACTGTTGCTGGCTGAACGGTTCCGCCAGCGTCGGCGACGGCAGGGCCACCCGGGTGCCGGGCTTCAGCCAGGCGCTGGGCGCATCGGCCGTAGAAGATGAACCGGCGCAGCCGGTCAGCAACGCGCCAAGCAGCACGATCGGGAGCAATAGGCCGCGCATCAGACATTACCTCTTAACGTTTTTCTCAGGGTCAACGGCGCCAGCAGAAACGCCACCGCAATGCCGCCGCTCAGCACGATGCCAAAGCTGGCGATCGCCTGCGTATGGCTGAACACCAGCATGCCGAAGGTCAGCTGCGTGGTGAACACCGCCATAAAGATGGCAAACATCGAGGTGGTCGGCGTTCCGCGCGGATTGGTGAAAAACAGCGTGTAGTTAATCCCAATCCCCAGCACCAGCACCAGCGCCAGCAGTGAAAACAGATTCAGCGTATGGCCGCTTAACGCCAGCGCCGCAATGCCGCCGCCCAGCGACAGCAGGGTCGGCACCATACAGCGCAGCGCGTGACGCAGGCCGAAGCGCCACAGATAGATGACCGCGATAGCCGCCACCGACAGCATCAGTAAATAGGACAGGTACAGGCGGTAGTGGCCGAACAGCTCGCTGAACTCCGTTTTACGGTCGATCCAGCCGCCGCCGGGCACCTGCTGCGCCAGTTTCAGCATGGCGGCGCTGTCCTGCACGCCGCTGACGGGCACCAGCACCGCGCTGCGGCCGTCCGGCAGCGACAGCCATAATAGCCGCCACCCTTCGCTGACCACGCTGGTTAACCATTGTTCCGGCTGCACCCAGCGCGCCTGCAGATCGGGCGGAGCAACCTCAACGCCGGCCTGCTGCAGCTGCGCCGTTACCTGCGGGGCAACGCGCGCCAGCAGCGCCGCATCTTCACGCTGCTGGCGCAGGGAAGGCAGCGGCAGCAGGCGGTAATCCTCCAACAGCCCCCGCTGTTGCGCCTGCTGCAGTTTCGGCCGCAGCATTTCCAGCCGCTGCAGCGTCTGCTGGGCATTCTGCCCATACACCACCAGCCATTTCTGATCGTTATGCTGCCCGGTCAAGGCGGCGATCTGCCGTTCCTGCTGCTGCAGCGCGGCCGGCAGCGACTGCAGCTGGCCAATATCATCATCAATGCGCAGCTGGCCAATCCCCGCCGCCACCGTCACGGCGATCGCACCAGGCAGACCGAAGCGCAGCAGCGGCCGACGCCAGGCCCGCAGCCAGCGCATAATCAGCGTCAGTCCCGGCGCGCTACGCACCGGCAGGCGGCGCGACAGCTGCGGATACCAGCAGATTACCGTCATGCACGCCGCGCTCAGCCCCACGGCGGCAAATACCGCTAACTGCTGCAACCCGGGGAACGGTGCGATCAACAGCGCCAGATAGGCCACCACCGTCGTCAGCAGCGCCATCGACAGCGCCGGCAGCAGCTTGCGCAGGCTCTGCAACGGCGTCGACTGCCGGCCATGCACCATGCGTTCGCTGAGGAAGTACAGCGTATAGTCGGCGGAAATGCCGACGATGCTGATGCTCAGCACCAGCGTCATCAGGTGAATCTCGCCAAACGCCAGCAAGGTGGCGACCGTTCCCGCCAGCGCGCCGACGCCGACCGACAGCGCGCACAGCAGCAACGGCAGCGGCGAACGGAACATCAGCAGCACCAGCAAAAATACGCCGGCCACGGAGGCCAGCCCGATGGTGGAAATATCGTGCTCAGCCTGCTGGCTGGCATAGTCGCTGTAATACAGCGCGCCGCGCTTCAGTACTTTGCTGCCCGGAAAACGCTGCTGCAACTGCTGCTGCAACGCGTTCAGCGTCACCACCATCTGCCGCGCGCTGTGCATATCGTAAGAGGAGGCGCGTAATTCGCCATGCAGCAGGTACCAACTGCGCCCCTGCCGATCCTGCGCCGTCAGCCAGCCGTCCTGCAAACGCAGCGCGCCGCCGTTTTGCTGCTGCGCCAGCTGCGCGCCCCGCACCAGCAACAGCGGGTCGTGCGCCAGCTCTTTGCCGCTGACGCCGGCGAACGCCGAATACAGCTGGCCGAGGATCCACTGGCTTTGCGCCTCCGCGCCCTGCCGCAGGCGCTGGCGGGTGGCGTCATCCAGCAGCGCGTGGCGGTGCTGATAGAAAAACTGCCCCCACTGCTGCTGACGCCCGGCGTCCAGCGGGCCGGCGACCTGCTGCAACGCCGGCAGCGCCCGCAGCCGCTGATACCACCAGCTCACTGCGGCGTCGCCTTGCCCCGGCGCCGGGCTGACCAGCCACATCAGTTGGCGATCCAGGCGCTGGCTGAAGCCGTCCGCCAGCGCCTTCGGCACCTGAGACTGCGAGGAGTGCGGCAGCAGCGCCAGCACGCTGCTGTTAATCTGGCTGCGCGGCGCCAGCACGCACAGCGCCGCGAGTAATAATACGCAGACCGCCAGCCAGCCGTAGGCCAGCCGACGGTGGACGTTAGGGCGCAAAACGCTGCTGCTCCTCGGCGGTCAGCGTCGCCGGTTCGGTACGCTGATTAAAAAAGCGAATATGGGTGGCGTCGTTTTGTTTATCATCAATATCAATGGTGTTCAGGAAGCGGGCGCCGTTGAGCGTAATGCGCGTAAACAGCTTATCCAGCGGGGTGGTTTTCGGCGTCAGCACCAGACGCCAACGCTCGTCGCCCAGATCGCTGAACTGCAGGGTGAAGTTTTGCTCCAGCGCCTGACCGTCCGCATGAAACAGCGCGCTCAACAGATGGTTGAACTGAAACATCTGCGGGTTATTTTCCGCCGTCACCACCTGCGGCGCCTGCCCGGCCACGGTTTGCACCATGCGCCGATCGTCCAGCAGCAGCGTCAGCGGGAAGGGACGCTGCTGCGCCCACCACAACCCTTTCTGCTGGGAGATCAATAGTTCACCGCCGGACTGCAGCGGCTTGGCCATCCCGCTGATGCTGCGCTGCTGCTCAAATTCGGCGCGCAGCACCACCTGCTGGCTGAAGCGCTGTTGCAGCTGCGGCAGCGTAACGGCCTGCGCCCCTACGGCGAACAGACACAGCGCCATCAATAGCCACTTTTTCATCGCTTCTCCTCCAGCTTGTCCAGCAGCACCTGCGGCGCAACAAAACACATCTCCTGACTGCTCTCGTCCACCGCCACCTGAATGGTGTAACCGCTGGTGGTGCGCTGGCCGCTGTCCGCGTCCAGGATCTGGTAGCCGATACGCAGGCGATTCTCGTACTCCTGCAGCGTGGCGCAGACAATCACCCGCTGCTCAAAACGCAGCGGCGCGATGTATTTCACCCGCGTGTCCACAATCGGCCAGACGTAGCCTGAGGCCTGCATTTGCCGATAGCCGTAATCAAACTGCTTCAGCAGCGCTTCGCGCGCCACTTCAAAATAGCGGAAGTAGTTGCCGTGCCAGACCACGCCCATTGCATCGACATCGTGAAACGGCACGGTAATCTCCACCCGTACGGAAAAACGCGGATCGTCTTGCAGACTCATGCCTCAGGCTCCTGTCGTGCGGGCGGCTCAGCGGCCGCCAAGTGCCAGAAATCGAAAAAGTTAAACCAGTCGAGCGGCGCCAGCAGGCAGTAGTGCTCCAGCCGCGCCGCATAGCGATCCACCGCCTGCTGCAGCGCCCGCTGCCGATCGCCGCGCGGCAAAGGCAGCGGATCGGCGAAGGGTTCGAAATAGACCCGCAGCTCACCCTGCTGTTTAAGGCCGAACATCAGGAAAACCGGGCAGCGCAGCGCCGCGGCCAGCACGAACGGCCCTTGGGGAAACGGCGCCGCCTGGCCGAGAAACTCGCTCCAGACCACGCGCGGCTGCTCGCCGCGCTGATACTGCCCGGCGGAGGTGCGATCGCCGACGATGGCCACCCATTCACCGGCGTTCAGCTTATCCATCAGCCGCATGGCGGTTTCCGGCCCCAGCGAGGAAACCTGGATCAGGTTCAGATTGGCGCGCGGGTTTACCTCGCGCATCACCTGATTAAAGCGTTCGGCGTGTTCGGTAAACACCAACGCATTGACCTTAACCTCGGCGCCCAGCTCTCCCAGCGCGCGACAGGATTCGATATCGCCGAGGTGCGACGCCAGAATCAGCGTGCCCTTACCCGAGTTAATCTGCTGCTGGCAACGCTGGCGATCCACCAGCCGGATCCCCTGTAGCTCGCCCTGCCAGCTGGCTAGCTTATCCAGCATCGCGTCGCCAAAGCGCATAAAGTGGCGAAAGCTGTTCAGCGGCTGCGGCAACGGCCGCTGGCGCTGCTGCGCAAAATGGCGCAGGCGCTGCAGGTAATCGCGCGATGCCCGGCGCTGCGCCCGCCCGGTCAGCCAGAAATAGCCGATCACCGGGTACAGCAACAGTTGAAACGCCCGGCGGCCGAACAGTTTATAGACCTTGAGCATCAGACGGATGCCCCACAGCCCCTGACGTTCGCGCGCCGCCGACCAGTGCTGCGGCTCCGCCAGCCGCCGGCGCTGGCGTAATAGCCGCGGAATGCGCGGCAGCATGCCGAGAAACAGCCGGGTGTGCATCCAGGAAATACGCAGGTTGTCGCGCAGCGCGTCAAAATGGGAAATGCCGTCCGCCGGATAGGTCACGCGGGTGGGTAAAAAGCGGCTGGGCACGCCCCGCCAATACAGACGCACCATCACTTCGGTATCGAAATCCATACGCTGCCCCAGCCGGCGGCTGTTCAGCAGCGCCAGCGTTTCCGCCAGCGGATAGACGCGGAAGCCGCACATGCTGTCTTGCAGCGAAAAGGAGAGCGTCTCCAGCCATACCCAAAAGTGCGTGATATAGCGGCCGTACAGCCGCGCCTTCGGCACCGACGCATCGTAGAGCGGGCGGCCGGAGATCAGCGCCTGCGGATAGCGGCGAGCCTCATCCAGCATCGCGGGGATATCGCTTAACTGATGTTGACCGTCGGCATCCAGCTGCAGCGCATGGCTGAAGCCACGCTGCTGCGCCAGTTGCAGGCCGGCGCTCACGGCGCCGCCCTTGCCGAGGTTCTGCTCCAGCCGCTGCAGCGTCACCCACGGCCGCTGTGCCGCCAGGCGCTGTAACTCCGTCGCCGTGGCGGCATCGCTGCCGTCGTCAATCACCAGGCACGGCAGCTGATAGCCCGCCAGCTGATCCAGGACATCGGCCATCATCGCGCCGTGATTAAAACAAGGGACGAGCAAACAGGGTCGAAACTCATTATTCAGCGACATAGGGCAATCTTTCCGCTGCTGGCGATAACCTCACCGACGCGATAGCTGAACAACAGTTTCTGTCGGGTCGGCTGCCACTCCAGCGTCAACGTCACCGTTTCCAGCGGCAGGATCGGTCGCTGGAACTTCAGCACCTCCATACCCGAGAAGTCGCCCTCAATCGGCAGCAAGGCGGCGGCAAACTGCATCGCCCAGTTAACCTGCGCCACGCCGGGCAAAATGGGATGCAGAGGGAAATGACCGCGAAACCACGCCAGCTCGGCGGGCAGCCGCATCGTCACCACGGCATGGTTCGTCTCCGTTGTCTGTTGTTGCAGCACCTCGGGATGCATCATAAAAAGAGTTCCTGTAATTCGGCATAGGCGCGTTTACCCTGCGGATTGCGCGGGATCGCCGTGACAATCCGCCAGCTGCGCGGCAGCGCGACCGGCTCCAGCCACGGACGCAGCGCCTGATGTAAACGCCGGGTGAACAGACCTTCCGGCAGCGACTGACGCTCGGTGCGTCCCTGCGCGGACAGAACGATCACCGCGGCCAGGCTGGTGCGCCCCTTACGCCGCAGCGGCAATACCGCCGCATCGCTG
This sequence comes from Serratia rubidaea, assembly GCF_016026735.1. Taxonomy (NCBI): domain Bacteria; kingdom Pseudomonadati; phylum Pseudomonadota; class Gammaproteobacteria; order Enterobacterales; family Yersiniaceae; genus Serratia; species Serratia rubidaea. The sequence continues at coordinate 2,448,899 of NZ_CP065640.1, read as the reverse complement.
ATGGCCGGCAGCGCCAGCAGCCGTCGTTCAACTTCGCTGAGCGACAGGCGTTTTTCTTCAATTTTGATAATGCGATCGCTGCGCCCCAGCAGCTGAAAATAACGCGTATCCGCCGCCGGTTGCAAAATATCATTCAGCACCAGCGGTGCATCAAGTAGCGGAGAATCGATCTGCGCCAGCCCCTGCGCATCCACCTGCAGGGTGACGCCGTCAAACAGGCGCCACGGCGTCTCTGGCCGTTGCTGCTGCCGCCAGCCGATAACCCCGGTTTCCGTCGCGCCATAGATCTCCAACGGCAACGCGCCCAGCAAATGCTGTGAGCGCTGCGCCTCAGCGAACGTCAGCGGTCCGCCGGCGGAGAACACCTGCGCGCAATCCAGCGGGCTCAGCGCGCTATCCAGGCGTTTCAGCCAGGCCGGGCTGCTGATAAACAGCAGTTGTCCCACCTGACGTTTGGCAATCAGCTGTTCATGGTATTGCGTGAGCTGCGCGTCGAACGGCACGCCGCAGGCCATCGGCATAAACAGCCGGAAGCTCAGGCCGTATAAATGCTGATGAGAAACGGAGGCGACAATCCAGCGCCCCTGAAACTGCGGCAACCAGCAGGCAGCCAGCAGCGCGCATTCATCATCCAGCGCCGCAACCGACTTATGCACCTTCTGTGGCTCCCCCGTCGACCCGGAGGTATAGAGAACCAGACCGGCGTCCTCCGGCCATTCCGGCAATGCGGCGCGCGCTGTGCGTCCTTCTGTCACCGTCAGGCTCGGCACGCCAAGCATCAGCGGCAAATCACTCAACAACGCGTCAAAGTCCGCGCGCTGCTCTTGTAAAATGGCTTCCCGCTGATGACCAAAAATAATTGGCTCTTTACCGCAGTACAACGACGCTAGCAACGCGACCGTAAAACGGTAGCAGTCATCAAAACAGAGCGCCCAGCGCCGTTCCCTGCGCACATTCAGCTCGTGATACAGCCCGGCGACATCGCGACGCAGCTGGCCCAGCGTTATCCGCTGCTCGCCACGCCAGGCAACCACGCGATCGGACGCCTGCTCCTGCGCCAGCCAGCGGCTCATCGGCAAGGTCAGCGGCGTTTTATCCTTTGTCTCGCGATCCATTCTCCCCCCATCAGGGCGCCCATCAGCAGGTAACTGATCCCGCCGTTGTACAACGTCCATAGCTTGATATCCCCCAGTTGGCAGGTGATTAACGCTATTGAGGCGTTCACAATAAAGAACCCGCACCAAACCTGGGTGACCCGGCGCGTATAGGCTACGCCCGCAGCGGACAGATCCGGCTCGCGCAGGCGCGCCAACCGCTCGACCACCGTCGGGGGAAACCACAGGGAACCGGCGAACAGCGCCAGCAACAGCAGACTGACCAGCACCGGGTAATACAGCAGCCAGTGGGATTGCCCCAGCAGCCAGCTGCTCAGCGCCAGTACCATGCCGACCAGAGCCAGCATTTTCGCCAGGCCGCCGTGCTGACGCCACCCGCCGCGCAGTGACAGCAGACGCAGGGTGAACAGCACAGCCAGCAACGGCGCCAACAGCTGCGTGCCCCAGCGGCTAACGCCAAACCATATCGCAAACGGATACAGTACCAGCAATAGCCAGGTCAGCGCCTGCAACAGCGTTCGGCTACGCGCCAGCCAGCGTCTCACCGTACGCCGCCTGCGTCAGCTGCCCGGGTTGAGCAATTGATCGATTGCATCGACCACGTCTTGTACCGTACGCACCGACTTGAACATTTCCGGTTTGATCTTTTCGCCGGTGATCTTTTGCAGGTGCACTACCAGGTCAACGGCGTCGATGCTGTCCAGATCCAGCTCGTCATACAGGCCGGACTGCGGCGTAATCGTCTGGGCATCAAGCTCAAACAGCTTGGCCATCAACGTCTGAACCTCGACAAAAATCTGCTGCTTATCCATGAAAACCCCTTATTTGCTACGCCGTGCGGAAACAAACGCGGCCAGCGTTTCCACAGAATAAAAATGTTGACGCATATCGTCGCTTTCGGCCGACAACACAACGCCATAACGGTTTTTCAGCGCCAGACCCAATTCCAGCGCATCAATCGAATCCAGACCTAAGCCTTCGCCGAACAAAGGCGCCTGTGTGTCAATCTCATCCGGCGTCATACCTTCAAGATTGAGCGAGTCAATAATCAATTGCTTGATTTCGGTGCTCAATAAATGCATTCCACTATTTCTCATTATTTATAGAATCTGACTGTAAGGCGTCAGTTAAATGCTGGGTTAAACGTCTTGCTGCGCGGGCAGGAGAAACATCGTCCTCGTGCATAAAAGTGCGAGTGTCGATCTTATCCAGAACAGTTACGCGAAACTGCGGTTTTATCGCCGGGATATTATACCATTTGCCCTGTTTCGTCAGCATTGGCGGCTCGCAGCGGATCTGGACCAGCCGAATCGGACACTGGCTGCGAATCGCGATATTTGCGGCGCCGCGCTGCAGCGTCAGCGCACTTCCCGGTGTGGTGCGCGTTCCTTCGGGAAAGATAAGGATCGTGCCGCCGCTGGCCAGGCGTTGCTGACACAGCGCCAGCAGACGCTCGGACTCGGCATTAGCCAGATAGCCTGCCGCCTTGATCACACCGCGCACGAACACATTACGCAACAGCGCCTGTTTAACGATGCAGTCACAGCGCGGCATGCGCGAAGCCAGCAGCACATAGTCCAGCAGGCTGGGGTGATTGGCGATCACCAGACAGCCGGCATCCTCCTGCAGGCGCTCTTCATGTTCAAAAGCATAATCAAACACGCCGAAAAAACGGCAGGCGGACAGAAAAACGCGAAAGCTGTGGCGAATGGCATCCTGGGTTAGCTGGTGACGTCGGCCCGAGTCACGTACGACCAAGCGTAACAGGTTGAACCAAACGCAGGAGAGCAGCAAACCGCCGACGCCAAATAAGGCAAATAATCCGCCGGTTGCCAACACGCGCCAGCAGCGGTTCAGCCAGGATGAAGGGGCGGCCTTAGTTGCTGCGTTAGCCATGATGCGTCCAGCGCCAGTCGTGGCGCGGGCCTGGTACGATAAAATCGCGTTGCCCGCTTAGCCAGTTGCGCAGAAAGGATAAACTTTGCGGTAAGGGTTCCGCGGCCGGACGCCTGGCAACCGCCGCGCATTGCCATGACTCCCCCGCCTCCAACAGCAGCGCCAGCGCATAGGGCCGGGCGGTTAGCGCGACAAAAGGCTGATAGACCTCGGGCAGCGCGCCGTCAAAGTCCACCAACAAAACCCGTGTCGCCGCGCCGCTGGCTAATACCCCCTGCGCTTCAATCATTCCCTGCTGAAAGCTGTCTTCACCAGCCGCCAGCGAAGTGGTAGGTAACGTATTTTTAGCAATGATGGTTAACCAACCTGCGGCGGTATTATGCACCGACATGGCAAAATCGGTCGGCGATAGCGGCTGTTTCTGATGCAGGTGCTGCAGGATCTTATGGGTACGCTCCAGCTCACCGTGGCGGCTGGTAAAGATAGCCAGATCCACAGGCTGCTGCTCCAACAGAGTCAGCCCACATTCGACGGCCAATCGCGTACCTGCGCTCATGCGCCGTGAGGACATCATAGGGATATGCGGGCAAGGCGGTAACGCCTGCGGGGTGAGCTCAGCGAGCGGCTGGCTGGCCCATTGACGCCAGCTATCCGCGGTTTCATATCCGGCGGCCAACGCCCGCCAATTGAGTATCTTCATGCGACCCGCTTGTCACCAGAATATATCGTGCATAAATTTATGATATTTATCCTCGGATAACATGGTTAAAAGTCTGATTTTATAACCTGCGTTTATTTTAATGAAAATAAATTTTATTTATTAGTCAGTTAACTATATATCAACCGGCGGCGCGTTGCGCTAACGCATTAAAGTTAATCGAAGTGGCAATTAAATACGCGGATAGCCGCAGCTTTCTTCCAAAACCAGGTATTAAGCGTTTTAGCAGGCGGGGATTTTTGGCATATGAAAAAGCCCTGAGTCAGAGACTCAGGGCTTATCAATAAAGTGGCGGAACGGACGGGGCTCGAACCCGCGACCCCCTGCGTGACAGGCAGGTATTCTAACCAACTGAACTACCGCTCCACCGATTCTGTTACGTTGCTTTTTACAAAGCAGCAAGGTCTCTTCTCAACCTTGCGATTATCAGACGTCACGCTGATAACGTTTATTTGATGCCTGGCAGTGTCCTACTCTCGCATGGGGAGGCCCCACACTACCATCGGCGCTACGGCGTTTCACTTCTGAGTTCGGCATGGGGTCAGGTGGGACCACCGCGCTATTGCCGCCAGGCAAATTCTGTTTCATCCCGACCGCTACCTCGTAGCCATCAGAACCAATCTCGGAACTTCACTGAAAATTCAACCCGTCTCTCTAAAACACCTTCGGTGTTGTAAGGTTAAGCCTCACGGTTCATTAGTACTGGTTAGCTCAATGCATCGCTGCACTTACACACCCAGCCTATCAACGTCTTAGTCTTAAACGTTCCTTCAGGGGACTCGAAGTCCCAGGGAAGACTCATCTTGAGGCAAGTTTCGCGCTTAGATGCTTTCAGCGCTTATCTTTTCCGCACTTAGCTACCGGGCAGTGCCATTGGCATGACAACCCGAACACCAGTGGTGCGTTCACTCCGGTCCTCTCGTACTAGGAGCAACCCCTCTCAATCTTCCAACGCCCACGGCAGATAGGGACCGAACTGTCTCACGACGTTCTAAACCCAGCTCGCGTACCACTTTAAATGGCGAACAGCCATACCCTTGGGACCTACTTCAGCCCCAGGATGTGATGAGCCGACATCGAGGTGCCAAACACCGCCGTCGATATGAACTCTTGGGCGGTATCAGCCTGTTATCCCCGGAGTACCTTTTATCCGTTGAGCGATGGCCCTTCCATTCAGAACCACCGGATCACTAAGACCTGCTTTCGCACCTGCTCGAGCCGTCACTCTCGCAGTCAAGCTAGCTTATGCCTTTGCACTAACCTCACGATGTCCGACCGTGATTAGCTAACCTTCGTGCTCCTCCGTTACTCTTTGGGAGGAGACCGCCCCAGTCAAACTACCCACCAGACACTGTCCTCACCCCAGATTATGGGGCAGAGTTAGAACATCAAACATTAAAGGGTGGTATTTCAAGGATGGCTCCATGCAGACTGGCGTCCACACTTCAAAGCCTCCCACCTATCCTACACATCAAGGCTCAATGTTCAGTGTCAAGCTATAGTAAAGGTTCACGGGGTCTTTCCGTCTTGCCGCGGGTACACTGCATCTTCACAGCGAGTTCAATTTCACTGAGTCTCGGGTGGAGACAGCCTGGCCATCATTACGCCATTCGTGCAGGTCGGAACTTACCCGACAAGGAATTTCGCTACCTTAGGACCGTTATAGTTACGGCCGCCGTTTACCGGGGCTTCGATCAAGAGCTTCTCCTTACGGATAACCCCATCAATTAACCTTCCGGCACCGGGCAGGCGTCACACCGTATACGTCCACTTTCGTGTTTGCACAGTGCTGTGTTTTTATTAAACAGTTGCAGCCAGCTGGTATCTGCGACTGGCTTCAGCTCCATCCGCAAGGGACTTCACCTACGCGCCAGCGTGCCTTCTCCCGAAGTTACGGCACCATTTTGCCTAGTTCCTTCACCCGAGTTCTCTCAAGCGCCTTGGTATTCTCTACCTGACCACCTGTGTCGGTTTGGGGTACGATTTCGTGTTACCTGGAGCTTAGAGGCTTTTCCTGGAAGCTTGGCATCAACTACTTCTGCACCGTAGTGCATCGTCATCACGCCTCAGGGTTAACAGCGTTCCGGATTTACCAGGAACACCCCCCTACACGCTTAAACCGAGACAACCGTCGCTCGGCTAGCCTAGCCTTCTCCGTCCCCCTTCGCAGTAACACCAAGTACAGGAATATTAACCTGTTTCCCATCGACTACGCTTTTCAGCCTCGCCTTAGGGGTCGACTCACCCTGCCCCGATTAACGTTGGACAGGAACCCTTGGTCTTCCGGCGAGCGGGTTTTTCACCCGCTTTATCGTTACTTATGTCAGCATTCGCACTTCTGATACCTCCAGCAACCCTCGCAGGCCACCTTCAACGGCTTACAGAACGCTCCCCTACCCAACAACGCCTAAGCGTCGCTGCCGCAGCTTCGGTGCATGGTTTAGCCCCGTTACATCTTCCGCGCAGGCCGACTCGACCAGTGAGCTATTACGCTTTCTTTAAATGATGGCTGCTTCTAAGCCAACATCCTGGCTGTCTGTGCCTTCCCACATCGTTTCCCACTTAACCATGACTTTGGGACCTTAGCTGGCGGTCTGGGTTGTTTCCCTCTTCACGACGGACGTTAGCACCCGCCGTGTGTCTCCCGTGATAACATTCTTCGGTATTCGGAGTTTGCATCGGTTTGGTAAGCCGGGATGGCCCCCTAGCCGAAACAGTGCTCTACCCCCGAAGATGAGTTCACGAGGCGCTACCTAAATAGCTTTCGGGGAGAACCAGCTATCTCCCGGTTTGATTGGCCTTTCACCCCCAGCCACAAGTCATCCGCTAATTTTTCAACATTAGTCGGTTCGGTCCTCCAGTTAGTGTTACCCAACCTTCAACCTGCCCATGGCTAGATCACCGGGTTTCGGGTCTATACCTTGCAACTAGACGCCCAGTTAAGACTCGGTTTCCCTACGGCTCCCCTATTCGGTTAACCTTGCTACAAAATATAAGTCGCTGACCCATTATACAAAAGGTACGCAGTCACACCCCGAAGGATGCTCCCACTGCTTGTACGTACACGGTTTCAGGTTCTATTTCACTCCCCTCGCCGGGGTTCTTTTCGCCTTTCCCTCACGGTACTGGTTCACTATCGGTCAGTCAGGAGTATTTAGCCTTGGAGGATGGTCCCCCATATTCAGACAGGATAACACGTGTCCCGCCCTACTCATCGAACTCACGACCTGTGCATCTTCGTGTACGGGACTATCACCCTTTACTGTGCGACTTTCCAGACGCTTCCACTGACACACAAGCCGATTCAGGTTCTGGGCTGTTCCCCGTTCGCTCGCCGCTACTGGGGGAATCTCGGTTGATTTCTTTTCCTCGGGGTACTTAGATGTTTCAGTTCCCCCGGTTCGCCTCCTGCCACTATGTATTCATGACAGGATAGTGTGTCGAAACACACTGGGTTTCCCCATTCGGGTATCGTCGGTTATAACGGTTCATATCACCTTACCGACGCTTTTCGCAGATTAGCACGCCCTTCATCGCCTCTGACTGCCTAGGCATCCACCGTGTACGCTTAGTCACTTAACCTCACAACCCGAAGATGTTTCACTTCGCGTTGCAAACATTTGAGAGACTCTATGACAGGTTACTCCTTATCCCAAACTTCTACGGAGGGACAAGTTTCAGCCGTCATGTTTCAATTTTCAGCTTGTTCCAGATTGTTAAAGAGCAAATATCTCAAACATGACTCGCAAGTCAGTTTTGAGATATCGTTTGATACCGTCTTTCACCCGATATCAGCAAGTGGCGTCCCCTAGGGGATTCGAACCCCTGTTACCGCCGTGAAAGGGCGGTGTCCTAGGCCTCTAGACGAAGGGGACACGAAATTTTCTTAGCGAATCACTGATTCGCTAATTTCGTGTAAGGGTGAGATTTTCCCAGGAAAATCGAGCGACATTGTTATTTGTCACCGTACCCCCAACGCATCGACGCTTTGCTCGTTCTTTTCATCAGACAATCTGTGTGGACACTGCACAGTCAGGATATCTTTAGGTAAGGAGGTGATCCAACCGCAGGTTCCCCTACGGTTACCTTGTTACGACTTCACCCCAGTCATGAATCACAAAGTGGTAAGCGCCCTCCCGAAGGTTAAGCTACCTACTTCTTTTGCAACCCACTCCCATGGTGTGACGGGCGGTGTGTACAAGGCCCGGGAACGTATTCACCGTAGCATTCTGATCTACGATTACTAGCGATTCCGACTTCATGGAGTCGAGTTGCAGACTCCAATCCGGACTACGACGTACTTTATGAGGTCCGCTTGCCCTCGCAGGTTCGCTTCTCTTTGTATACGCCATTGTAGCACGTGTGTAGCCCTACTCGTAAGGGCCATGATGACTTGACGTCATCCCCACCTTCCTCCAGTTTATCACTGGCAGTCTCCTTTGAGTTCCCGGCCGAACCGCTGGCAACAAAGGATAAGGGTTGCGCTCGTTGCGGGACTTAACCCAACATTTCACAACACGAGCTGACGACAGCCATGCAGCACCTGTCTCAGAGTTCCCGAAGGCACCAATCCATCTCTGGAAAGTTCTCTGGATGTCAAGAGTAGGTAAGGTTCTTCGCGTTGCATCGAATTAAACCACATGCTCCACCGCTTGTGCGGGCCCCCGTCAATTCATTTGAGTTTTAACCTTGCGGCCGTACTCCCCAGGCGGTCGATTTAACGCGTTAGCTCCGGAAGCCACGCCTCAAGGGCACAACCTCCAAATCGACATCGTTTACGGCGTGGACTACCAGGGTATCTAATCCTGTTTGCTCCCCACGCTTTCGCACCTGAGCGTCAGTCTTCGTCCAGGGGGCCGCCTTCGCCACCGGTATTCCTCCAGATCTCTACGCATTTCACCGCTACACCTGGAATTCTACCCCCTCTACGAGACTCTAGCTTGCCAGTTTCAAATGCAGTTCCCAAGTTAAGCTCGGGGATTTCACATCTGACTTAACAAACCGCCTGCGTGCGCTTTACGCCCAGTAATTCCGATTAACGCTTGCACCCTCCGTATTACCGCGGCTGCTGGCACGGAGTTAGCCGGTGCTTCTTCTGCGAGTAACGTCAATTGATGAGCGTATTAAGCTCACCACCTTCCTCCTCGCTGAAAGTGCTTTACAACCCGAAGGCCTTCTTCACACACGCGGCATGGCTGCATCAGGCTTGCGCCCATTGTGCAATATTCCCCACTGCTGCCTCCCGTAGGAGTCTGGACCGTGTCTCAGTTCCAGTGTGGCTGGTCATCCTCTCAGACCAGCTAGGGATCGTCGCCTAGGTGAGCCATTACCCCACCTACTAGCTAATCCCATCTGGGTTCATCCGATGGTGTGAGGCCCGAAAGTCCCCCACTTTGGTCTTGCGACGTTATGCGGTATTAGCCACCGTTTCCAGTGGTTATCCCCCTCCATCGGGCAGATCCCCAGACATTACTCACCCGTCCGCCGCTCGCCGGCGAGGAAGCAAGCTTCCTCCCGCTGCCGCTCGACTTGCATGTGTTAGGCCTGCCGCCAGCGTTCAATCTGAGCCATGATCAAACTCTTCAATTAAAAGCTTGATTCGCTAAGTTAATAGCTGTTGCTCAAAGATTTACTGCATGAATTTTACTTCAGTTAGTCACTCTTCAAGACTTGATATTTTTTTGCATCCGAAGATGCTGGATATCGTCTTGTGAGTGCCCACACAGATTGTCTGATAAATTGTTAAAGAGCATCGCCGGAGATAATTCTCATCGGCGCGGGCTGCGTATACTACGCTTTTCACCCGGAGAGTCAAGCGTTTATTTCGCTTTCTTCTCACTGACCCGGCGCCTTGTCAGTCGTTGTTCCCGGTCAGTGGAGGCGCATTATAGGGAGTTCTCAGAACGCCGCAACCCCTAATTGCAAAAAAAATGCCAACCGAACAAAAAACACACAAAGACGCCATTTTAGGATATTTATTAGGCGGAAAAGGTGTGTTTTTCCTCCTATTCAGTAACAAACCCGGTAAAGCCCGCAAAAAGAAAAAGGAGCGGTTGCCCGCTCCTCTTTATAACTACCACTCGTGCCGCTTACTGTTTGGCGACAATATGGTCGTTTTCTACGTCCAGCGTCACCGGCTTGCCCGGTACCAGCTCGCCCGACAGGATTTGCTGCGCCAACGGGTTCTCGATCTCCTGCTGGATTGCGCGTTTCAACGGACGCGCGCCATAGACAGGGTCGTAACCGGTCTTGCCGAGCAGCTCCAACGCCGGTTCGGTAATGGTGACTTCGTAACCGCGCTCTTCCAAACGCTGATACAGACGGTCCAGCTGAATCTTGGCGATGGCGGCAATGTGTTTCTGCCCCAGCGGGTGGAATACCACGACCTCATCGATACGGTTGATGAATTCCGGACGGAAGTGGTGACCTACCATTTCCATTACCGACTCTTTCATCTGCGCGTAGTTCATCTGGCCAAAGTGCTCCTGAATCAAATCGGAGCCCAGGTTAGAGGTCATAATCACCACGGTGTTACGGAAATCGACGGTGCGCCCCTGGCCATCCGTCAGGCGACCATCATCCAGTACCTGCAGCAGAATGTTAAACACGTCCGGGTGCGCCTTTTCCACTTCATCCAGCAGAATGACGGAATAAGGACGACGGCGGACGGCTTCCGTCAGGTAGCCCCCTTCTTCATAACCGACATAACCCGGAGGCGCGCCCACCAGCCGAGATACTGAGTGCTTCTCCATAAACTCGGACATATCAATGCGCACCATCGCGTCGTCGCTGTCGAACAGGAACGATGCCAGCGCTTTACACAGTTCGGTTTTACCCACCCCGGTCGGGCCGAGGAACAGGAAGGAACCGATCGGCCGGTTCGGATCCGACAGGCCGGCGCGGCTGCGGCGAATCGCATTGGAGACCGCACTAACCGCTTCGTCCTGGCCAATCACCCGAGAATGCAGCTCTTGCTCCAGACGCAGCAGCTTATCGCGCTCGCCTTCCAGCATGCGCGCCACCGGGATACCGGTCGCTTTGGCCAACACTTCGGCAATCTCTGCGTCCGTCACGCGGTTACGCAACAGCTTCATGGTCTTGCCTTCGGCCTGCGTCGCCGCCGCCAGCTGTTTTTCCAGATCGGGGATCTTGCCGTACTGCAGCTCGGACATCCGCCCCAGGTCGCCAACGCGGCGCGCCTGCTCCAGTGAGATCTTCGCCTGTTCCAGTTCAGCCTTGATCGTCTGCGTACCGGACAGGGAGGCTTTTTCCGCCTTCCACTCTTCTTCCAGTTCAGAATATTCGCGCTCTTTCTGTTCCAGTTCGGTACTCAGCATTTCCAGCCGTTTCTTGCTGGCGTCGTCGGACTCTTTATTCAGCGCCTGCTGTTCCAGCTTCAGCTGGATAATGCGACGTTCCAGACGATCGAGCGATTCCGGTTTGGAATCCATCTGCATGCGGATGCTGGAAGCGGCCTCATCGATCAGGTCGATGGCTTTGTCCGGCAGCTGGCGGTCGGAAATATAGCGGTGCGATAACGTCGCCGCCGCCACGATCGCCGGGTCGGTAATCTGCACGTGGTGGTGCAGCTCATAGCGCTCTTTCAGACCGCGCAGAATCGCAATGGTGTCTTCCACGCTGGGTTCCGCCACAAAGACCTTCTGGAAACGACGTTCGAGCGCCGCATCCTTTTCTATATACTGACGGTATTCGTCCAGCGTCGTCGCCCCGACGCAGTGAAGCTCGCCGCGCGCCAGCGCCGGCTTCAACATATTGCCGGCGTCCATCGCGCCGTCGGCCTTGCCGGCCCCGACCATGGTGTGCAGTTCATCAATAAACAGAATGACGCTGCCTTCCTGTTTGGCGAGATCGTTCAGCACGCCTTTCAAACGCTCTTCAAACTCGCCGCGATATTTGGCGCCGGCAATCAGCGCGCCCATATCCAGCGACAGCACGCGTTTGTTCTTCAACCCTTCCGGCACTTCGCCGTTCACAATACGCTGCGCCAGCCCTTCGACGATCGCGGTTTTACCCACGCCTGGCTCGCCAATCAGCACCGGGTTATTTTTGGTACGACGCTGCAGCACCTGAATGGTGCGGCGGATTTCTTCGTCACGGCCGATTACCGGGTCAAGCTTGCCCTGTTCGGCGCGTTCGGTCAGGTCGATAGTGTATTTCTTCAATGCCTGACGCTGATCTTCAGCCCCTTGGTCTTCCACGCTGTCACCACCCCGCATTTGGTCAATTGCCTTGCTGATTTTGTCGCTCGTTGCGCCGGCGGCTTTCAGCAGTTCAGTCAGGGTGCCGCGATCTTCCAGCACCGCCAGAACGAATAATTCGGAAGAGATAAATTTATCGGCGCGCTTTTGCGCCAGTTTGTCGCACAGGTTCAGTACGCGCACCAGTTCGTGGGACGGCTGTACGTCACCACCGGTGCCTTCAACCTGTGGCAGGCGCGATAACGCCTGTTCGATATCAATACGTACGCGACCGGCGTCAATACCGGCGGACGTTAATAAAGGACGAACCGAGCCCCCTTCCTGATTAAGCAAAGCGCTCATCAGATGTAACGGTTCAATAAATTGGTTGTCGTGCCCAAGGGCGAGAGACTGGGCATCGGCGAGGGCCAGCTGGAATTTGTTGGTAAGACGATCCAGACGCATAACACCTCCAATATGGTCAAAATTGCTACTGGAGATTAAATGAGGTCATTCCTCAAATTTTCAAGGTTATTTCGACACTATATTATCGGTACTACGTTATGCGTCAGTGGATCGTCCTAATTCAATAGGTTATATCAGCCAGATTAAACTTGCCAGACGTCCGGTGACGCCGTCGCGCCGATAGGAAAAGAAATCGCTCTTTTCGCTAACGGTACAGCGGTCACCGCCGTAGACGGCGCTGACGCCGGCACGCTGCAAACGCTGGCGCGCCAGCAGATAGATATCGGCCAGGAATTTCTCCCCGTAGGGCGTAAAAGCCTGCTCAGCGTCGGAGTCCGCCGCGATAAATGCCGCCCGCACCTCTGCGCCGACTTCAAACCGGCGCGGACCGATCGCTGGCCCGAGCCAGGCGCTGATATCGCCCGGTGCAGCCTGAAACTCGGCGAGCGTCTGCTCCAACACGCCGTTACACAGCCCGCGCCAGCCGGCGTGGGCGGCGGCCACTTCGTCGCCGCGACGGGAGCAAAACAACACCGGCAGACAGTCCGCCGTCATCACCGCGCACACCTGCCCCGGCACACGCGTATACGCCGCATCGGCCTGCAGATCGGCGGGCGTCTGCCCGTCAAGGCGCACCACCCGCGTACCGTGCACCTGCTCCAGCCAGTGCGGCATCTGCGGCAGGCCGGCGGCGCTCACCAGGCATTCACGGTTCTGCTGCACCGACTGCGGCCGGTCGCCGACGTGCATGCCGAGATTCAATGAGTCGTAAGGCGGCAGGCTGACTCCGCCCCTGCGGGTCGTGCTGCAGGCCTGAACGCCCTGCGGCAGCGGCCAGTCGGGCAGAATCAACGTTTCCATCACCAATCCATCTGATCTTTAAATTCTTCGGTATCCGCTTTCAGCGCGTCGATCAGATCGACCATATCCTGCGGCAGCGGCGCATGCCACTCCATCTGGATGCCGCTGATCGGATGGTACAGACGCAGCATGGTGGCATGCAGCGCCTGACGGTCAAACCCGCGCAAGGTATGGATAAACGCTTCCGATGCGCCCTTCGGCGGACGCGGACGGCCGCCGTACAGCGGATCGCCCACCAGCGGGTGGCTGATATGCGCCATATGCACGCGAATCTGGTGCGTACGCCCGGTTTCCAGCCGCAGTCGCAGGCGCGTATGCGCGCGGAAGTGCTCCATAATGCGGTAGTGGGTCACCGCCGGTTTCCCCATCGGATGCACCGCCATATGGGTGCGTTTGGTGGAGTGGCGCGCAATCGGCTCTTCCACCGTACCGCCGGCAGTCATGGTGCCGATCGCCACCGCTTCATACTCGCGGGTAATCTCGCGCGCCTGCAGCGCTTCCACCAGACGCGTCTGCGCCGGTACGGTTTTGGCGACCACCATCAGGCCGGTGGTGTCTTTATCCAGGCGGTGCACGATGCCGGCGCGCGGCACGTCGGCAATCTCCGGATAGTGGTACAGCAAAGCGTTAAGCACCGTGCCGTCCGGGTTGCCCGCCCCCGGGTGCACCACCAGATCGCGCGGTTTGTTGATCACCAGAATATCGCCGTCTTCATAGACGATATCCAGCGGGATGTTCTGCGGTTCCCAACGCGCTTCTTCTTCAATCTGCGCATCAATGGCGACCGTCTCTCCTCCCAGCACCTTCTCTTTCGGTTTGTTTATCGTTTTGCCGTCGACCTGCACCCGATCGTCCAAAATCCACTCTTTTATGCGAGATCTTGAATAATCAGGGAACAATTCGGCCAAAGCCTGATCTAAACGTTGTCCGAGTTGAGATTCGGCCACCGTTGCGGTGAGTTGTACTTGTTGTGCCATATGCAGCTTCTTCGTTAACGTTGGGTTTTCACGGCGATGCCGTTTAATATAATGTGCTATTGTAACTGGTCTTTGTCGGGAGCTTAACGGACAGTCTCCCGGAATAACACCCTGAGGATAATCAAAACGTCATGACGCGTATGAAATATCTGGTGGCTGCAGCCACGTTGAGCCTGGCGCTGGCAGGTTGCTCCAGTTCCAAGGATGCGGTTCCCGACAACCCGCCTTCGGAAATCTATGCTAACGCCCAGCAAAAACTGCAGGACGGTAACTTCAAGGGCGCGATTACGCAACTCGAAGCGTTAGACAACCGCTATCCGTTCGGGCCTTACTCCCAGCAGGTACAGCTCGATTTGATCTATGCCTACTATAAATCGGCCGATCTGCCGCTGGCGCAGGCGTCCATCGATCGCTTTATCCGCCTTAACCCGACGCACCCGAACATCGATTACGTGATGTATATGCGCGGGCTGACGGATATGGCGCTGGATGACAGCGCGCTGCAGGGCTTCTTCGGGGTCGATCGTTCAGACCGCGATCCGCAGCACGCCCGTGCCGCATTCCGCGACTTCAGCCAGCTGATTCAGCAGTATCCGAACAGCCAGTACGCGACCGACGCGCAAAAGCGTCTGGTGTACCTGAAGAACCGTCTGTCCAAGTATGAGCTTTCAGTGGCGGAATACTACACTAAACGCGGTGCGTACGTCGCGGTTGTTAATCGCGTCGAGCAGATGATGCGTGAATACCCGGACACCAAGGCAACCCGCGATGCGTTGCCGCTGATGGAAAATGCATACAAGCAGCTGCAGCTGAACAGCCAGGCGGACAAAGTGGCGAAAATCATCGCCGCCAACCGCGCCTGATGCATCCAGCATGGCAGAACGACAAAACGGCAGCCCAGGGCTGCCGTTTTTTTTGGACGCACGCTCCACGCATGAGGAAAAATACGCCAGTGAAAACACGGCGTTAGCAAAGAACTTTCACCGGTTAACCTATCAATAATGCGCCATTGTGCGCCAAGACTCAAGCGCCAGTTAACGGTTTCCGAAAGCAAATCACAGATTGAACTAACTTTGCAAAAAGTGACAAAAAAAGGCGATTTTCCTCGCCCATTTACGCCAAAACGGGGGTATGCTGAATTCATCCAAAGACGGAAAGACAAGAGAGGTAAGTCATATGACAATCAACATTACCAGTAAGCAAATGGATATCACCCCCGCAATCCGTAGTCATGTCGAAGACCGTCTCACCAAACTGGATAAATGGCAGGCCCAGCTGATTAACCCGCATATCGTGCTGTCCAAAGAGCCGAAAGGGTTTGTCGCCGACGCCACCATCACCACGCCGAACGGCCCGCTGGTCGCCAGCGCCAAACATGAAGATATGTATACCGCCATCAATGACCTGCTCGCCAAGCTGGAGCGCCAGCTGAACAAGGTGCAGCACAAGGGCGAAGCACGCCGCGCCTACGCCAGCGTGAAAGATATCGTGCCGGAAGCGGCGCCGGAACAAGAATCATAAAATCAGGCAGAGACCACATCAAACGCGCCGGAAGGCGCGTTTTTTGTCTGTCGGTTTTTATTGACACAGGGAAAAGCCTGCGGTTACTTTAAAACCTGTTGGTTAAAGACTTGGATACCCAAATGCAGCGCACACCGTTCTTCTTCGCATTCTTTTTTACCTTCCCCTGATTGGGAGGCGTTTCGTCGTGTGATAAAGAATGCGAAGACGAACAGCAAAGCCTCCTGGAAACAGGGGGCTTTTTTTATGACTATTAGAAAAACATAAGGCAAACCTGATTATGACCGATAACCCGTTACTGGTGCTGCGCGAACGCATCAGCGCCCTGGATCTGAAACTGCTGGCGCTGCTGGCGGAGCGCCGTGAGCTAGCGCTGGAAGTAGGGAAAAGCAAGCTGCACTCCCACCGGCCGATTCGTGATAAAGAACGCGAGCGCGACCTGCTGGATGCGCTGATTGCCGCCGCCAAGCCTTATGACCTCGACGGTTTTTACGTCACCCGCCTGTTCCAGCTGATTATCGAAGACTCGGTGCTGACTCAACAGGCGCTGCTGCAGCATCAGCTGAACCAAACCAGCCAGCACTCCGCGCGCATCGCGTTTCTTGGCCCCAAAGGCTCCTATTCGCACTTGGCGGCGCGCCAGTATGCCGCGCGTCATTTCGACCAGTTAATCGAGCATGGCTGCCAGAAATTCCAGGACATCTTCACCCAGGTTGAAACCGGCCAGGCGGACTACGCAGTGCTGCCGATTGAAAATACCAGCTCCGGCTCCATCAACGACGTTTACGATCTGCTGCAGCACACCAGTTTGTCAATCGTCGGCGAGCTGACCAATCCGATAGACCACTGCGTGCTGACCGCCGGCAACAGTACGCTGGATCAGATTGAAACCGTCTACAGCCATCCGCAGCCGTTCCAGCAGTGCAGCCAGTTCATCAGTCGCTTCCCGCATTGGAAAATCGAATACTGCGAGAGCAGCGCCGCGGCGATGGAAAAAGTCGCCAAGCTCAATTCGCCAACGGCCGCAGCCCTCGGCAGCGAAGCCGGCGGCGCGCTGTATGGCCTGCAGGTTCTGGAGCACAACCTGGCCAACCAGCAGCAAAACATCACCCGCTTTATTGTGCTGGCGCGCAAGGCTATCGATGTCTCCGAGCAGGTGCCGGCGAAAACGACGCTGATTATGGCGACCGGCCAGCAATCCGGGGCATTGGTGGAAGCGCTGCTGGTGCTGCGCGAGAACGGCATTATCATGACCAAGCTGGAGTCACGCCCGATCAACGGTAACCCGTGGGAAGAGATGTTTTATCTGGACGTGCAGGCCAATATTCGTTCGGAGGCGATGCAAAAAGCGCTGCAGGATCTGACGCCAATCACCCGCTCGCTGAAGGTGCTCGGCTGTTACCCCAGCGAAAACGTGGTGCCGGTCAACCCGTCCTGACCCACATAAAAAAGGTCTGGCGCATGCCAGACCTTTTTTTCACCGAAACGTTTAACGGCGGCTGTCGTTCGCCTGTCGCAGCAACGAGCGGCTCTCCACCAGGAAACGCTGGGCATAATCGCCAAACCAGTGCTCGACCTTACGGAAGCTGTCGATAAACGCCTGCTTATCCCCCTGCTCCAGCAGCTGAATCGCCTCGCCAAAGCGGGCATAGTAGCGCTTAATCAGCTGCAGGTTATCGCCCGAGGACATAATAATATCGGCGTACAGCTGCGGATCCTGTGCAAACAGCCGCCCCACCATCGCCAGTTCCAGGCGGTAAATCGGCGATGACAGCGCCAGCAACTGCTCAAGCTGGACGTTCTCTTCCGCCAGATGTAATCCGTAAGCAAAGGTGGCGAAGTGGCGCAGCGCCTGAATAAACGCCATATTCTGGTCGTGCTCCACTGCGCTGATGCGGTGCAGCCTGGCGCCCCACACCTGCAGCTGTTCCAGCAGCCATTGGTAGGCCTCCGGCTGACGGCCGTCGCAGTACACCACCACCTGCTTGGCCACGCTGCCGACATCCGGGCCGAACATCGGGTGCAGGCCCAGAACCGGTCCGCTATGCGCCGAAAGCATCGCCTGCAGCGGCGGGTTCTTCACCGAGGCCAGGTCAACCAGGATGCAATCGTCCGGCAGTTTGGGCAGGCGGCCAATCACCTGCTCCGTCACGTGGATCGGCACGCTGACGATCACCATGCCGGCATCGCTAAGCAGGCTTTCCGCCTGCGGCCAGTCCTGCTGATCCAGCACTTTGACCTGATAGCCGGACAGCGTCAGCAGGCGGTTGAACAGACGCCCCATCTGCCCGTTGCCGCCGATAATTACGATGGGCCGCAGCTGCGGACACAGCGTTTTAAAGCCTTTGTCATTTTCGCTGGTGTACGATTCGCGCATCACCCGGCGCAGGATATCCTCAATCAGATCCGGCGGCACGCCGAGCGTTTCCGCCTCCTGCCGGCGCGACGCCAGCATGGCCGCCTCCCGCTCGGGGACATACACCGGCAGGCCGTAGCGGCTTTTTACTTCTCCGACTTCCGCCACCAGATGCAGGCGCTTTGCCAGCAGATCCAGCAGCGCCTTATCCACCTCATCAATTTGATCGCGTAATGCGGTCAGTTCAGCCACCATAACTTGCTACTCTCCAGTGCGGGTCATCAGCGCGGCGCCCAGTTGCTGGTGCATGTCTCGCAGCAGCGTTTCCGTGCTTTCCCAGTCGATGCAGGCATCGGTCACGGACACGCCGTAGCGCATATCCGCGCGCGGCTGTTCGGAAGACTGATTGCCTTCATGCAGGTGGCTCTCCAGCATAATGCCGGTAATCGAGCGGTTGCCCGCTTTAATCTGTTCAACCACGGAGGCGGCAACCGCAGGCTGACGACGGTAATCTTTGTTTGAGTTGCCATGGCTGCAATCTATCATCAGGGACGGGCGGAGTCCCGCATCGCGCATCTGTTTTTCACAGTCGGCGACATCCTCTGGGCCGTAGTTCGGCGTTTTGCCGCCGCGCAGAATCACATGGCCGTCCGGGTTGCCCTGCGTCTGCAGCAGACACACCTGCCCGGCCTGATTGATGCCGACAAAGCGGTGCGGCATCGCCGCGGCGCGCATGGCGTTAATGGCCGTACTCAGGCTGCCGTCGGTGCCGTTCTTGAAGCCGACCGGCATCGACAGACCAGAGGCCATTTCGCGGTGGGTCTGAGATTCGGTGGTGCGTGCGCCAATCGCCGACCAGCTGAACAGATCGCCCAGGTATTGCGGGCTGTTCGGGTCCAGCGCTTCGGTCGCCAACGGCAGCCCCATGTCCACCAAATCCAGCAGCAAACGACGGGCAATATGCAAACCCGCCTCAACGTCAAACGAACCGTTCATATGCGGATCGTTGATCAGGCCTTTCCAGCCGACGGTGGTTCTCGGCTTTTCAAAATAGACGCGCATAACGATATACAGCCGATCGCTCAAGTCGGCCGCCAGTGCTTGCAAACGGCGGGCGTAGTCCAGCGCCGCATCCGGATCATGGATAGAACACGGCCCGCAGACCACCAGCAGACGGGGATCGCGCCCCTGCAGAATATCGGCGATAGTTTTGCGCGCCGTAGCGATCCTGGCTTCATCCGCCACGCTGAGCGGGAACTGATTCTTCAGCTCTTCCGGCGTAATCAAAACCTGTTCTGCACTGATGTGCACGTTGTTGAGCGCGTCTTTTTGCATGGTGTTTATCCTGTCGTTTGCCGTTATGCATAAATGAAGTAAAACATTGAGCGTTTCGAGGACTACCTTATCATGCATTGTAAAGTTTTCAATCCATTTACTGTAAATAAAAAATTACCTCAATACAAAACAGGCAAGCAAAAACAAAAAATCAAATAAAAACAACAAGAAAAATAAATAAAATGTCCTGTAAGACATAGAATGAAAACAACTTAAAAACACACAATGCAAAGATATGTTTACACAAGAACGAGGTGAGTGAGTTAGCGGCAACGGCATAGATCAGTAGGAAGCAGCGCGTTATTATCACGTGCAAAGCACAAGATATAAATGTAATACATTGATTTTAAATAATTAAATAAGAAATGCATCAGTAATTACCGCCCACTGCTCGCATAAACATTGAGCTATCTCAAGATTTCATCCTCTCAATTCGTTAATGATACCGGTAAAACGGCTGATACCTCTTTCCGGTTAGCCCCATAAGATCGCCGGCGCCGACAGGTAACCGCATTTTTATTTAATGCTGCTCAGGGATTTGCATGATAACTCTGGAATTCATCATCATCATTGCCTGCCTATTGGTCGGCACGCGCTATGGCGGTATGGGGCTGGGATTAATCAGCGGCATCGGTATCTTTGTGCTGTGCTTTGTTTTTGGCTTACAGCCGGGTAAACCGCCCATTGAGGTGATGCTGACCATTCTGGCGGTCATTGGCTGCGCCTCGGTACTGCAAACCGCCGGGGGACTGAACGTACTGATGCAATACGCCGAACGTCTGCTGCGTCGGCACCCTCAGCACATTACGCTGCTTGCGCCGCTGACCACCTGGACGCTGACGTTTTTATGCGGCACCGGCCACGTGGTGTACACCATGTTCCCGATCATCGGCGATATTGCGCTGAAAAAAGGCATCCGCCCCGAACGCCCGATGGCCGTTGCCTCGGTCGCCTCACAAATGGCGATTACCGCCTCGCCGGTTTCCGTGGCCGTCGTCTCTCTGGTATCAATTATCGCCGCCGGGCACGGAATAGGCCGTGCATACTCCCTGGTGGAGATCCTGGCGATTTCCATCCCCTCCTCGCTGGTCGGCGTGCTGATCGCAGCACTCTGGAGCCTGCGGCGCGGCAAAGAGCTGGAGCAGGATGCCGACTTTCAGGCACGCATCCGCGATCCTGAACAGCGCGCCTATATTTACGGCGCCAGTGAGACCTTACTGGATCAGCGCTTTGCCAAATCTGCCTATGCGTCAACACTGATCTTTTTTGCCGCGATCGCCGTCGTCGTATTACTCGGCGCCTTCTCCGAGCTGCGCCCGTCCTTCACCGTCAACGGAGTGTTGAAGCCTCTCTCGATGAACCTGGTGATCCAAATGATGATGCTGATTGCCGGCGCCGTCATACTGATTAGCTGTAAGGTCAAACCGGGCGAGATCGCCAACGGCGCGGTATTTAAAGCGGGTATGGTCGCCATTTTCTCGGTATTCGGCGTCGCCTGGATGAGCGACACCTTTTTCCAGGCGCATATGGGGGAGTTAAAACTGCTGCTTGAAGACGTGGTCAAAAGCCAGCCCTGGACTTACGCCATCGTGCTGTTTCTGGTCTCGAAACTGGTGAACAGCCAGGCGGCCGCGCTGACCGCCATTGCGCCGATGGCGTTACAACTGGGCGTCGAACCGAAAATACTGCTGGCGTTTTTCCCGGCGGCCTACGGCTACTTTGTACTGCCCACCTACCCCAGCGATCTGGCCTGCATCGGTTTCGACCGCTCAGGTACGACGCGCATCGGGAAATTTATCATCAACCACAGTTTTATCATGCCAGGGCTGATCGGCGTGTCATCCGCCTGCGTTACCGGCTACCTGCTGGTCACCGCATTTTTGTAGGCCAACCTTTTATGCCTGCGGCGTCAGCGTCAGCCACACCATCCCCAGCGCCTTAACCGCATCGGTGCAGCACTGGAAATCGGCGCTGTTGCCGCTGACCTGCAGCTGATTGCCCGGTAAGCGGGCAATATCGTACACGTCCAGGTTACCGTCGATATCAAGCAGCCAGCGTCCGTTGGCGATATTCGTCACCGACAAATCCACCAGCCATGCGAGGCGGCCGCCGTCCACATACGCCGGCCGTTCAGCCGTGGACGGAATCAACGTTCGGTCGGCCACCCACTCACCGCCATCTTTCAGCTGACCGGCGATCAGTCGATACAGCGGCAGTACCCGCGCACCTTCAGCTTGTTTCGCCTGCGCCGATCCCGCCTCGAGCATTTCCCCCTCCCCGGTAGCCAGCCACTGCAGGGAAACGCCGGTATCCAACGCACAGGTCACCACGATATCCCCAGGGAAATAGTTGCGGCGCACCCAGGTGCTCATGGTGCCGGACGAAATCCCCAGTAAATCGCCCAGTTCTTTCTGTAGGCTGAAACCATAAGCGTCCAAAATGCGACGCAGCACGCCTTTACCACCGGATGCCAGCACGCGCTCGTACAGCGCTTTACCGTGAACCGCCGCCTGTTGTTTGGCCTTCGGTTTCACCGCGGTGGACTCTCCGGTCATTAACCAGGACAAATCAGCGCCGGTGGTCAATGAGCAATTGATAATGACATAGCCCGGTACGCTGCCGCGCTGCTGCCAACTGCTCACATTATTTGGCGCAATGCCCAAAATCTCACTCAACTCTTTCTGCGTCGTGATGCCGTAAGCGGACAGAATTCTTTCTATCACGGCCCCGACGGCGGCGCGCTCATTCACAGTATCTTCAGCCATATTTTCCCCGGTCACAATTAAAGCTTGCATAAGCAAGTCACACTTTACGACTTAGCCTGGATAAAATGCATTATCAACACCAGGCTAGCCTATTATTTAACCTATAGTTAAATGATGCGGTATGGACGCCGAAAATACAAATACCGTCACAGGCCACAAAAATCGGCCTATGATAATTAGTTGCCTATTTTGTCTGCACCGGAATGATAATTAAAGAAAAATATCAAGCTCGATTTTGCGAGAAATGACGGCATAAAATGCATGGCGGTCACTCTCTGCCTTGCCTCACATGGCTCAGAGCAGCAGTGCCCACTCACCGA
The DNA here is from genome assembly GCF_016026735.1 of Serratia rubidaea. NCBI lineage: Bacteria > Pseudomonadati > Pseudomonadota > Gammaproteobacteria > Enterobacterales > Yersiniaceae > Serratia > Serratia rubidaea. The sequence goes on along the minus strand of NZ_CP065640.1, from coordinate 2,426,372 downwards.
GTGCTTTATCCCTCCTTATCATTTCAGATTAATCCGTATTTGCCGTCTTCAGCGTCAACAATTGGCGCGCAGAAGCATTGACCCATTTAGCATTTTGCTTAATACTGTATAAATACACAGTATATTTAAGCGAGGGCAAACACGGTGGAAATTATGGATAAACAACAACTAACACTGTCACGCATCCAGTTCATCGCCGATGTATCACAGGCTGCACAGTGCACCCCGTCCGAGTTCCTGGTCGCCATGTCACTGATTTCCGATCTGGCCGCGCAGGAACTCCCCGAGAACGATTATCAAACCGTCTACTATCCGGCAGACCAGCAACAGCGCTCCCGCTAGCCCCCGCGCCCTACATTTTGCTGCCAATTTTTACCCGCCGACCGGCGGGTATTTTTTTATCCGCACCACGGTAATTATCCCGATCCGTTGTGTCACTACGCCCACAACCCTATTGCATTGTGGCGACAAGACTCTGCCGGGAAACTACGGATAACCGGGCGCACTCCCTGCGTCCCTGACCAACAACCGCATCGCAGGATGGTAATGATGAAAATTTATGCACAACAAGGCGACACCATTGACGCGATGTGCTGGCGCTATTACGGCAGCACAGAAAACGTGGTGGAACAGGTTTATCGCGCCAATCGCGGGCTGGCGGCATACGGAGCACACCTGCCGCACGGCTATCCGGTAGAAATGCCCGAACTTAACGCCGCCGCCAGGCGGGAAACGGTGAAACTGTGGGACTAAACGATGGAAAAACTCACCTCAACGCTCTCCTACCTCTCCGCTGCCGCACTGGCATGGTTTGGCCGTTACTCAACGGCGGATATCACCACCATGCTCGGCGCAGCGGTCGGCGTAGGCACCTTCGCGGTGAACTGGTACTACCGCCATAAAAGCTACCAGTTACAAAAGTCGCTTAAAAAGAAAATTCTCAAACGGTGGAAAAACGATGAGCCCAACTCTTAAACGCTGCAGCGCCGTCGCCATTTTAGCGCTGGCCGCCACACTGCCGCAGTTCGGCCAGGTACGCACATCCGAACAGGGTTTACGCCTGATTGCCGACTTTGAAGGCTGTCAGCTGTCGCCCTATCAATGCAGCGCCAACGTCTGGACCAACGGCATCGGCCATACCGCGGGCGTAAAACCCAATACGGTGATCACTGAACGTCAGGCGGCAGCCAACCTGTTGGACGACGTACGCAACGTGGAAAAAGGCATCGCGCGCTGTATGAACGTGGACATGCCGCAACCGGTTTACGACGCGGTCAGCGCCTTTGCCTTCAACGTCGGCGTCGGCGCCGCCTGCCGCTCCACGCTGGCGGACTTCATCAAACAGCAGCGTTGGCAACAAGCCTGCGATCAACTGCCGCGCTGGGTATATGTCAACGGTGTCAAAAGTAAAGGGCTGGAGCGCCGCCGCCAGGCCGAGCGCGCTCTGTGTTTACAAGGGGTGTCGCCATGAACCGCTGGTTGCTCAGCCTCGGCGCGCTGCTGTTAGCCCTGCTCGCGGCATCACACTGGCAGAACCAACATCTGCAGCAGACGTTGGAGCATCAGCAGCAGCGTCTTGGCGCAGCGCAGGCCACGTTGACGGCACGCGACGCCCAAATCAGCCAACTGGAACAACAGCTCCAACAGCGTGAGCGCGCTGAACTGGCGCTGCGTCAGGCGCTGAGCGGCGCTCAGGGTTTAACGCTGCAACGTGAACAACGCTTACAGGGGTTACTCAATGAAAACAAAAAACTACGCGACTGGTATCGCACTGGGCTGCCTGATGATGTTATCCGGCTGCACCAGCGTCCCGCCTTCACCAAACCCGGAGATTACCTACGCTGGCTGTCCGAAAGTCAGCAGTTGCCCCATTCCCGGTAATCACCTCGCCACTAACGGCGATCTCAGCGCCGATATCCGTCAGCTCGAACACGCGCTCATACAGTGCGCATTACAGATAGAAGCGATTAAACAGTGTCAGGAGAAAACATGATGTTAAAACCCAACCAGCTGCGTGACGCCTTGTTCAAGGCGCTACCGGACCTGCAGGCCCAGCCGGAAAAACTGACGATGCAACTGGCGGACGGCCGGGTCGTCGCCACGCCGGGCCAATCGTTGTCATTTGAATACCGCTACTTGCTTAAGTTGACGCTGGCCGGACATGCGGCCGACTGCGACCTGGTGATGGTCACCGTATTGGCGTGGCTGCGTAGCCACCAGCCGGATCTGCTGGCTAATGTAGAAAAACGCAACAACGGCTTTGCGTTCAGCCTCGACGTTACAGAAAACGGCCAGCTCGACATTCAGCTGCAGCTTACCGAACGGATTTTGGTCGAGCAGCGTGAAGATGCATTGCATATCACGCCGCAGCCGGAACCGCCGGAGCCGCAAAACGTGCTGCGTTTTACCGACGTCTATCTGCATGGGGAACTCATCAGCCACTTGCAACATCCTTAACCCCGGACAGGGCGACGGGTTTTGTTGTGCTGTCAGCAGTCAAACCCCGCCGCGTTGCCGCCCTTTTCTCTTACCGGCATGGTAACCCTATGAACACATATAACCCCGATATTCAGCGCCTGGTGCGCAACCTGATCCGTATCGGCACCGTCAGCGAGATCGATCTCGAACGCGGACGCTGTCGCGTGACCACCGGCGGCAATCACACCGACTGGCTGAACTGGCTGACCAGCCGCGCCGGCAGCGCCCGCAGCTGGTGGGCGCCCAGCCTCGGCGAGCAGGTGCTGGTGCTGTCGCTGGGCGGCGAACTGGACACCGCTTTCGTGCTGCCCGGCATTTTCTCCCATGACTTCCCGCCGCCGTCGCATTCAGCCGAAGCGCTGCATATCGCCTTTGGCGACGGCGCGGTCATTGAGTACGAGCCGGCGCAAGGCGCCTTGACTGCCCGCGGCATCAAAAGCGCCACGCTGGAGGCAGCGGAAGCGGTAACGGTCAGCGCCGCCAACATTGTCTGCCGCGCCAGCAGCAAAATTACCCTGGATGCCCCGGAAGTGGAATGCACCCAACATCTGGTCACCGGTTCGCTCGCCGTCCGTCAGGGCGGTGATGTCACCGGCGACGTCACCCACTCCGGCGGCAGCCTCACATCTAACGGCATCGTGCTGCATACCCACACGCACGGCGGCGTACAAAACGGCGGAGGCCAAACGGATAAACCCTTATGAACAGTGAAAAATATATTGGCATGAACCGTAACTCCGGCCGTGCCATTAACGATATCGAACATATTCGCCAGTCGGTGAGCGATATTCTGATTACCCCGATTGGCTCACGCGTCATGCGTCGTCAATACGGTTCTCTGCTTTCCGAGCTGCTGGATCAACCGCAAAACGATGCGCTGCGGCTGCAAATTATGGCCGCCTGTTACAGCGCGCTGCTGCAGTGGGAGCCAAGGATTCGTCTGACCGATATCGCGATTAACACCACCTTTGACGGAAAAATGGTGGTCGACCTGACCGGCAGTCGTACCGACACCCCGGATAACTTTTCCCTTTCAGTTTCAGTGAGCTAATACCATGCCTACGATTGATTTGAGCTTATTGCCCGCCCCGACGGTGGTGGAACCGTTAAATTACGAAAGTTTACTGGCCGAACGTAAGGCCAGGCTGATCGCCCTGTCTCCTGAAGATCAGCGCGATGCTATTACCCGCACCCTGGCGCTGGAATCGGAGCCGCTGGTTAAGCTGCTGCAGGAAAACGCCTATCGCGAACTGATTTTGCGTCAACGCGTGAATGAAGCAGCGCAGGCGGTGATGCTCGGCTACGCCACCGGCAGCGATCTGGATCAGATCGGCGCCAATTTCCAGGTTGAGCGCCTGATGGTGCAAAAACCCGATAACAGCGTCGTGCCGCCGGTGCCGGCGATTATGGAGTCCGACAGCGACTTCCGCGTGCGTATTCAGCAGGCATTCGAAGGGCTGAGCGTCGCGGGTTCCAGCGGCGCCTATGAATACCACGGGCGCTCGGCGGACGGGCGCATCGCCGACGTTTCTGCCACCAGCCCCAGCCCGGCCACCGTTGTCATCGCCGTGCTGTCCCGCGAGGGTGACGGCACCGCCAGCGATGAGCTGCTGGCGATCGTCGAACACGCGCTGAACGACGAAGACGTGCGGCCGGTCGCCGATCGCGTAACGGTGCAGTCCGCCGCGATCGTCAATTACGCCGTTGATGCGACGCTGTACCTTTACCCCGGCCCGGAAGCAGAGCCAATTCGCCAGGCGGCCGAAGCCAAACTCAAGCAGTACATCAGCGCCCAGCACCGTCTGGGGCGCGATATCCGCCTGTCAGCCATTTACGCTGCGCTGCATGCCGAAGGGGTACAGCGCGTCGAACTGGCCAGCCCGAAAAATGACATCGTGCTGGACAAAACCCAGGCCTCTTACTGCAACAGCTATGCGCTGAAAGTCGGAGGATCGGATGAGTAGCCGCCTGTTGCCGGTCGGCACCTCGCCGTTGGAAGTTGCCGCAGCGCAGGCCTGCGCCGAGCTGGCCGAAACGCCGGCGCCGCTACGCGAACTGTGGAACCCGGCGACCTGTCCGCTCAATCTGCTGCCCTATCTGGCATGGGCATTCTCCGTCGATCACTGGGATGAAAGCTGGAGCGAAGAGACCAAACGCAGCGTCGTCTCCTCCGCGTTTTTCATTCACCGCCATAAGGGCACCATCGGCGCCATTCGCCGCGTCGTGGAGCCGCTCGGTTACCTGATTCGCGTCGCGGAGTGGTGGCAATCCGATGAACCGGCGGGAACGTTTCGTCTTGACGTCGGCGTACAGAATCAGGGGATTACGGATGAGATGTACCAGGAACTGGTGCGGCTGATCGACGATGCCAAACCGGTCAGCCGTCATCTGATCGGGTTGGCAATCAATTTATCCGTACACGGCCCAGCCAACGTCTTTGCCGGCTGTTACAGCGGCGATGAGCTCACCGTTTATCCCTACCTGCCTGAGCTTCTCAGCGTCAACGGCGGCAGCCATATAGGCGGAGCCATCCATATTATCGACAACCTAAGAGTAAACGCATGAATACCAAATTTATTGCCATATTAACCAATCAAGGTGCGGCCAAGCTGGCCAACGCCACCGCGCTGGGTACCCAATTGGAGATAACCCAAATGGCGGTCGGTGACGGCGGCGGCACGCTGCCCACTCCCAACCCTGAACAAACGGCGCTGGTGGCGGAAAAGCGCCGGGCCTTACTAAATTCCCTCAGCGTTGATGCCAATAACAGTGCGCAAATCATCGCCGAACAGATAATCCCCGAAAATGAAGGCGGCTGGTGGATCCGTGAAATTGGCCTGTTCGATAAAGAGGATACGTTGGTGGCCATCGCCAATTGTCCGGAAACCTACAAACCCCAACTGCAAGAAGGCAGCGGCCGTACACAGACCATCCGTATGGCGCTGATTGTCTCCAGCAGCGATGCCGTGACCTTAAAGATCGATCCTGCCGTCGTTCTGGCGACGCGTGCCTATGTGGATGATGAAATTCAAAAACATGCCAAGACCCGCAACCATCCTGACGCCAGCCTTGCGGATAAGGGATTTGTGCAACTGAGTAACGCAACGGACAGTACCGATGACACCTTGGCGGCAACGCCAAAAGCGATCAAAACAGTGAACGACGACGTTGCAAAACGCCTGCTGAGAACGGATATGCCCGTCGGTATTCCACTGCCATGGCCAACCGACACGCCGCCTGCAGGCTGGCTTAAATGCAATGGCGCAACATTTAATAAAACGAAATATCCGCTGCTGGCGCAGGCTTATCCTACATTGCAACTGCCTGACTTACGCGGGGAATTTATTCGGGGCTGGGATGATGGGAAAGGCGTTGATAGTGGGCGCAACTTACTCTCGTCACAAGCGGCGACGAGTATAGCAGTAGCACTTGGGGCGTTTAATCAGTACCACGGTATTGACACAGATAGTGCTGAGATAGGTGTATATAACCCTTCTTATGCTGTTTATAAAGCCCAGACAACACAGACATCAACGGGTACAACATACCGAGCCGTACGCCCGCGAAATATCGCATTTAACTATATCGTGAGGGCCGCATAATGGCTAAAGCAAAACTTACTAAAAAATTGATCGCGACCACCGCCGGGGATATTACCGTCTTTAACTACTCTGGTGATACGCGCGAATATCTCTCTTCATCCGTGGAATATCTTGCCGCTGGCGTTGGCCTGCCGGCAAACTCATGTATCGACGCGCCGGGAGACAAAAAAGACGGCTATGCCATCTGCAGAACGGCCGACCTCTTGGCCTGGGAATATCTGCCGGACCACCGCGGCGAAACGATTTACAGCACCCTCACCCGGGAGCCGCAGCTCATGACCACGATCGGTGATTACCCGCCCGACACCACGCCGGTTGCCCCTAGCTCGCCCTATGACAAGTGGAAACGGAAGAAATGGGTTACGGACAGCGCAGCGAAGCGCGACGGCAATATCGCCGCGGCAGAACAGCAGCGACAAACGCTACTGGCACACGCCGACGCCATCACCGCCGACTGGCGGGTTGAGTTGATGCTCGGTGACATCAGCGCCGGCAATAAAACAAAACTGTCAAAGTGGATGGCCTATAAAAAAGCGGTAAAAGCCGTCGATGTTTCGACTGCGCCGGATATCAGCTGGCCGGCACAGCCCAAACTGTAGGCCCGTTACCCGTTGACGTAACGTCACGACTCCATCACCAACAACGCCCCTCCCGGGGCGTTTTTTTTACCTTATTTTTCCTGATGTTGTGTCAGATTTGATACATACCCAATGACGTGCACGCCCGCCTTGAGAAGCGCATCCTACTCCTACCAACCAACAAACGGAGTAATACTATGGGTGACTATCACCACGGCGTACGTGTCCTTGAAATCAACGAAGGCACTCGCGTAATTTCCACCGTCTCAACGGCGGTCATCGGCATGGTTTGTACCGCAGAAGATGCCGATGCCAGCGTTTTTCCACTTAACCAACCGGTGCTGATCACCGACGTACTGGCCGCCAGCGGCAAAGCCGGTAAAAAAGGGACGCTGTCCGCCGCGCTGCTGGCCATCGCCGAGCAAGCCAAACCGGTCACCGTGGTCGTACGCGTCGCCGAAGGTCAGGACGAAGCGGAAACCACCTCCAACATTATCGGCGGCGCCGATGAGAACGGTAAATACACCGGCATGAAAGCCCTGCTGGCGGCACAGGCTGAACTGGGCGTGAAACCGCGTATTCTCGGCGTGCCCGGCTTCGATAATCTGCAGGTCGCCACGGCGCTGGCAGCCATTTGTCAGCAGCTGCGCGCCTTCGGCTATATCAGCGCCTACGGCTGTAAAACCGTTACGGAAGCCATTGCCTACCGTAAAAACTTCAGCCAGCGCGAGCTGATGCTGATTTGGCCTGACTTCGTCAGTTGGAACACCACCACCAACAGCAGCGATATTGCCTATGCCACCGCCCGTGCGCTCGGCCTGCGCGCCAAGATTGACCAGGAGACCGGCTGGCATAAGTCGCTGTCCAACGTCGGCGTCAACGGCGTCAGCGGTATTTCCGCCAGCGTCTTCTGGGATCTGCAAACGACAGGCACCGATGCCGACCTGCTGAATGAAGCCTGCGTCACCACGCTGATCCGCAAAGACGGCTTCAAATTCTGGGGTTCACGCACCTGCGCCGACGATCCGCTGTTCCAGTTTGAAAACTATACCCGCACCGCACAGGTGCTGGCAGACACCATGGCCGAAGCACACCTGTGGGCGGTGGATCGTCCCCTGACGCCAACGCTGATCCGCGACATGATCGACGGCATTAAAGCCAAATTCCGCGAGCTGAAATCCGCCGGCCTGATCATCGACGGCGACTGCTGGTACGACGAAAGCGCTAACGACCAGGAAACCCTGAAAGCCGGCAAGCTGTTCATCGATTACGACTACACCCCGGTGCCGCCGCTGGAAGACCTCACCCTGCGTCAACGCATTACCGATCGCTACCTGGCGAACTTCGCCGCGTCCGTAAACAGCTAAGGAGAACAACAAGATGGCATTACCAAAGAAATTGAAATACCTGAACCTGTTTAACGACGGCTTCAACTATATGGGCGTGGTTTCCTCGCTGACCCTGCCAAAACTGACCCGCAAGCTGGAGAAATACCGCGGCGGCGGCATGAACGGCGCGGCATCGGTCGACTTTGGCCTGGACGATGATGCGCTGGTGGTCGAGTGGACCATGGGCGGCATCGATGAACTGGTGCTGAAGCAATGGGGCCAGGTCGACGCGGTACCGCTGCGTTTCACCGGTTCTTTCCAACGCGATGACAGCGGCGACGTTTCCGCGTTGGAAGTGGTGATGCGCGGCCGCCACAAAGAGATCGACAGCGGTGATTTCAAGCAAGGCGAAGATACGGAAACCAAGGTCTCGACCGACTGTACCTACTTCAAGCTGAGCATCGACGGCAAAGAGCTGATTGAGATCGATACCGTCAACATGATCGAAAAAGTGGACGGCGTCGACCTGCTGGCCGCACACCGCAAGGCCATCGGCCTGTAATCGTTATACCGACGGCCAGCCGGGCGCTGGCCGCTTTACCCCATAGCCAACACAGTTAAGGAAAAAACAATGGAAATGAACACCTCTCAGGATACCAGCGTCGTACTCGATACCCCAATCAAACGCGGCGACAGCGAAATTAGCGAAGTCATGGTCACCAAGCCCACCGCAGGCAGTCTGCGCGGCATCGGCCTGGCGGCGCTGGCAAATGCCGACGTGGACGCGCTGATCACCATTTTGCCGCGCGTCACCTACCCGAACCTGACCAAAGAAGAGTGCGCCCGTCTGGAACTGCCGGACCTGATCGCGCTGGCTGGCATGGTGATCGGTTTTTTAGCGCCGAAGTCGGCGGAGTAAACATCGACCCGGTGCTGACCGTGGACGATCTGATGGCGGATATTGCGGTGATTTTTCACTGGCCGCCATCGGAGATGAACGGTATGGGGCTGGGGGAGTTGATCGACTGGCGCCAGCGGGCCCTTCAACGTAGTGGAGTAGAAACCGATGAGTAACCAACAGGCTGCCGACGATATTATTCTCAACGGCATTACGCTAAAAGCAGCCAACCGCGATGTCATTCTGTCGACCAAGCGGGTTCACTATGCGCAAAAACAGCTCGCACAGCTGAAAAAGTTGGCGGCGCTGAGGCGCCAGGCTGACGAGGTTCAACAACAGTTAAATCACAACCGGGCGGCGCGCGCATCGCAGCCCGCCACCATATCCTCTATGGAGGATATCAAAACTGGTCAGCAATTAATCTTCGATGCCGTCTTCCAACAGGCGCGGAGCAAAATGCTGTCCTTCCAGCAGGGCCGGCTGAGCAAAAAACTCGGAAAAAAAGGTGTCAACACCGCGCAACTGGATGAAGCCACGCAACAGCAAAGTAAGCGCCTGAATTGGGAGCAAATGTTGCTCGGGGCGAACAAATCCATACAAAACGACCAACGTCAGCGCAGTCGTGCACAAGTATTTGTTAACCAGGACCGCCGTCAGGGGCGTATTGATGCGCTGGGCAAATTTACCGAACCCGCAGCCGCAGTCAGCAATACGCTGTTCAGCGGCGGCAAGCAGCTATTTACGCCCGGCGTGCAGTTTGAGCAGCAGCTTTCTGCTCTGCAGGCACAGCTGGGATTGGCACAAAACGATCCGCACTTGCTGGCGCTGCAACAGCAGGCCAGCCAACGACAAAGCGGCGCCGATACGCCAGCCGATATACAGCAGGCACAGGCGGCGCTGGCAAACAGCGGCTATGACGCCAACGCAGTGCTGACCGCCGCGCCGGCCGCATTACGTTTAGCCAAGGCAAGCGGCAGCAGCATTGACGAGGCGGTAAAAGCGCTCACCGGCGTACAGCAGGCCTTCAAACTGCCGGTCGATCAGGCCAATAACATCGCCGACGTTATGGCCAAAGCCAGCAACAGCTATGCGCTCCCTCTGACGGACCTGAACAAACAGCTGGTCTCGGCAGCGCCCGACGCGCTCAGCCGGGGAACAGGCCTGGAACAAACGGCGGCGCAATTGGCTCCGGCCGGTAAACAGTTAGGCAATGTTGCCGGCGCCGCTCAGGCGATAGTGACGGTACGGGGCGACAACCTAGACGGCGATATACAAAAACTGTTCGCCAGCTGGGATCGCATCCGCATTGATCTGTTCGGCGGACAGAACAGCGCGTTGCGGGAGCTAACGCAAACGGCGACCAAGTGGCTGGATACGCTGCAGCAATGGGTAACCAATAACCCGGAACTGACCGCAACGCTGATCACCGTTGCCGGCGCTATAGCCGTACTGCTTGGCGGCCTTGCCGGCATCGGCACATTTATTGTTCCGGCCCTCAGCGCCATCAATATGCTGATGAGCGGCGCCGCACTGCTCGGCGGTATTTTCAGCGGTGTCGGCAGCGCCATCGCCGCCGCATTTGCCGCGCTTGGCCTCCCCATTGTTGCGGTCATCGCCGCTGTCATCGCGGGCGCGGCGGTCATTTATAAATATTGGGAGCCAATTTCCGCATTTATTGGCGGCATTATCGACGGTGTTCTTGAAGCACTCGCGCCGTTTAAAAGCCTGTTCGAGCCGATCGGTGAACTGTTCAGCTTCATCATAGGAAAAATCAAGGATTTCCTTACTCCGGTCAAAATGACGCAAGAAGGCTTAAACAAGATTTCAGACGTTGGGAGATCCATGGGGAAAGCCTTGGCTGAAGCCTTAACCGACCCGCTATCGCTCGTGAAAAGCGTCAGCGGTTACGTCGTCGGGTTGCTGGAGAAAGTGGGTTTGCTGAAGAAGGAGGCAAAACAGGAAAACAGCCTGCCACCGCCTGCCGCTCCCGTATTGGAACACGATACCCCCATTAACGCAGTGCGTTCTCCGCTAACGACCTATCAACCGGCCATAACGCCCGGCGTCGCTGCCACGGCCGGCAACAGAACGGTGACCAATAACGTGACGATTCATACCACGCCGGGCATGGACCGCGAGGAAATTCATAATATCTATTACCAACTCAATCAGGAGCAGCAGTGGGAAAGCGACCGTTTATCACAATCCCAATTTGCCCATAATTAAGGAGCCAACGCCATGATGCTAACCCTTGGGATCTACGTATTTAAGCTGCGTACGCTTCCCTACCAAACCATTAAACGTGATGTCACCTATCAGTGGCCGGAAAACAAACGCGTAGGCCAACGCGCGACTTCGCAATTCCTTGGCCCTGACGCCGAAACCATCACCCTGTCGGGGCAGCTGATGCCGGAACTGACCGGGGGCCGTATCTCACTCGCCGTTCTGCAGGCAATGGCGGACCAGGGGCGAGCCTGGCCGCTGATTGAAGGGAGTGGAACGATTTACGGCATGTTTGTGATTCAACGGTTAAGCCAGACCGGCACGCAGCTGTTCCCCGATGGCCAACCACGACAAATTAATTTTGATATCACGCTGAAGCGCGTGGATGAGTCGCTGCACGCCATGTTTGGCGATCTGCGTACGCAGGCGGAAGGCGTGTTGCATAAAGCCGGCGTGCTGTTGGACAAGGCAAAACAGGCGGCGGGACTTAACTCATGATCACCGACACCGCTTTGCCAATGGGGGGCAAGATTGCCCCTGATTTTATTATCACGTTGGATGACAAGGATATTACTGCGTCCATCGCACCTCGGTTGATTTCGCTGAAGCTTAAAGACGTCAGCGGCTTTGCCGCAGACTCTCTGAGCATCATTTTAGACGATAGCGACGGCCAGCTCATCATGCCCAGACGCGGCGCGCTGTTAACGCTTTATATTGGCTGGCAAGGTTCGGCGTTATTTGGACATGGCTCATTCGTCATTGACACCATTACCCATACCGGCGCACCGGACCAACTGACAATATCGGCTAACAGCGCTGATTTTAGACGCTCACTCAACCAATTACGCAGCCAGTCTTATTCTGATATTGCTCTGGGAGACATCATTAAACAAATATCGGAACGCAACCAGCTGCGCGCCCCGAATGTAGACACCGGGCTCAGCGAAATAACCATTCCGCATATCGATCAGACCAATGAGTCAGACCTGCAATTCCTGGTACGGCTGGCGACGCTCAATGGCGCCAAGGTGAGTTTACGCTTCCAGAGGATTTCATTCTTCAAGCCTGGAGTGGGCGGCGTCAGCAACGGTGAGCCTCTGCAAGTACAGGTTCTTACCCGCAATGACGGTGATAAGCATAGCTTCAACATCGCGGATAAAAACGCCTATAGCGGCGTCAGCGCCGTTTGGCTAAACACCGATAAACCTAACGACGCGAATAAAAAAATTCGTCTCGACCGCCAGTTGCCGGGAGGCTCCAAAAATACCGCCGGTTCACCACCAGCAAAACCTGGCGCTCAAACATCGCCAAACAACTATCTACTCGGTGCCGGAGACAACATATTTAATATCCCTAAGATCTTTCGGGATAAAGATGCTGCGATGCGCGGCGCCGAAGCCGTATTCAAACGAATACAGCAAGGATTGGCCAAGTTCACCATCAACCTGGCTATCGGGCGACCGGACCTGGTGCCAGGCACGCCAATCATCGTTCGCGGCTTCAAATCGCAGATTGATAGTCAGCGGTGGGCCATCAACACCATCACCCACATCCTGAGCAGCAGCGGATACACCTGCACTTTGGACCTACAGGTGATGCTTGATGACGTCACTTACCACACAACAGAAATGTGAACTCAATTACGAGTTAATATCTTGCATTTGCGAGATACGGATGTAATATAAATCACAGAGCTTGAATAAACGATAGAGGGATTTGATTATGATGCACTGTCCAGTATGCGGTAACGTCGCTCACACCCGTTCCAGCCGTTACCTGAGCGAATCAACCAAAGAACGCTACCACCAATGCCAGAACATTAACTGCAGCTGTACGTTTGCTACGCACGAGTCGGTTGCGCGCGTCATCGTTAAGCGTGGAGATAGCCCACAGGCACCGGCCGCAGTGGCCACGGGCAAAGCACGCTCGGCAACGCAAACCGCGGCCAAGGGGTAAACCATGCCACCGTTTGACGCCGATTTATTAGCAAATCAGGCAACCAACCGGCTGTTGCCGGTTGGTTCGACGCTGCTCGAAGTCGCCGCGGCGCAGGCCTGCGCCGAACTGGAACACGTATCGGTGTCACTGCGCGACTTATGGAACCCGGCAACCTGCCCGGTCAATTTATTACCTTACCTGGCCTGGGCCTTTTCCGTCGATCACTGGGATGAAACATGGCCGGAAGAGACAAAACGCAGCGTTATCGCCTCAGCCTTTTTTGTCCACCGGCATAAGGGCACGCTCGGTGCAATACGCCGCGTAGTTGAACCACTGGGCTACCTGATTAACGTTGACGAATGGTGGCACGGCGGCGATGACCCACCCGGCACCTTCCGGCTCAATATCGGCGTACTGGAAAGCGGCATCAGCGAAGACATGTACCTTGAGATGGAACGCATGATCGCCGATGCCAAACCCGTAAGTCGCCATTTACTTGGCCTGACAATTTCACAAGCCGTGGCAGGATACGTCTATACAGGCGCGGCGGCTCTTGACGGTGATGTCACCACCGTTTACCCCGGATAGAGATACCCAACATGACGAAATATAAAGCGATAATAACCACTGCCGGCGCAGCAAAAATTGCCGCCGCAACGGCCGGCGGGACACAGCTAAAGATTACGCATATGGCCGTCGGCGACGGCAATGGCACACTGCCCGAACCCACGCCAGAACAAACGAAGCTGCTTAATGAACAATACCGTGCTGCGCTCAACGCATTGGATATTGCCAATGCGTCGAAAGATCATATCGTCGCCGAACTGATCATACCGGCAAACGTCGGCGGTTTCTGGCTGCGTGAAATGGGGTTGTTCGACGAATCCGGCGAACTGATCGCCGTCGGCAATATGGCCGAAAGCTACAAACCCAAGTTGGAAGAAGGTAGCGGGCGTACGCAAACGCTGCGCATGATCCTGATCGTCAGCAATACCGACGCCATCCAGGTAATTGCCGGTGACGATACGGTGTTGGCGAGCAGAGACTTTGTCGAGAAAGCCTTATTGGATCATGAAGGCTCACGCCGCCACCCCGACGCCACCACCACGGCAAAAGGTTTCGTGATGCTGTCAAACGCCACTAACAGCCCGGATGAAAACAAAGCGATAACTCCGGCGGCGCTGAAACAGGTCAATGATGCCGGGTTGAAAAAAGCGTCAAACCTCAGCGACGTGCCAAATAAAGAAACGGCCCGACGTAATCTGCAGCTGGGTAGTGCAGCCACCAAAAACGTCGGTACCGAAAGCGGGCAGCTGATGGCCGTAGGCGCTTTCGGCCTGGGGGGAGCGGCAATTAACATCAGCGATGCTAATGCTGCCAGTAAAACCGGCTTTTACAAGTTAGCACCTGGAGCCGCAAATACACCTAATCCCGCAGCCAACTGGGAAATGCTGTGTATTAAATACGATGCAATATCCGCCAAACAGCTTTTTTGGCACGCTGGTGCAAATACTACCCGCACATATATACGCTACTGCACCTCTCCCGCAGGCGTATGGGGGCCATTTCAACAGTACTACAGCACGGAAAACAAACCGACGTCTGCGGATGTGGGAGCCTGGAGTAAAAATGAAGCGGATGGTCGTTACTTAATGAAGAGCGGCGGGCAGTTAACCGGCCCATTAAAAACCAGCGCTGAAATACAGTCAACGGTGCCTAATAATTACCGCTCAATCGGCGGTGACTATGGGACATTCTGGCGTAACGACGGCAATAGCCTGTATTTGATGCTGACAAATGCCAAAGACCAATATGGTGGATTCAACGATATGCGTCCACTGTACGTTAATATAAAAAACGGTGCGGTGACAATGGGGCACGACGTTTCCATCAACGGCACCCTGAACGTCGGCCCCGCGGTTCATGCCAGCGATGGTAATATTATGGGCAGTCGCTGGGGTAATAAATGGCTATGGGATGCAATAATTGAACAAGTCAATAGCCGTGTAGACTGGGAGTCGTTCAACCTACACGTCGGAGCCAGAGCCACTATTGATTGGGTTAATCAAAACTTTATTCAAAGTGTTAGGTACAGTGCTGAGAAGAAAGTTGGCGCCACAGGAATTTATACCTATCACGAAAACACCGTATTGACCGGATTTGATAACCGAGACGGCGACTATTCTGCTGAAAGTTTATTTTGGAGTTACATCCAAATATATAAAAATGGTCAATGGATAACTATTGGAAGATAAATCATGGTAAATATAAAAAACTTCAAATTAGGCGAACCAACGACGCCAGAACAGTTAAGCTTGCGCGAACAACATAATGCCATGTTTCTTTATGCCGAAGATGGTACCGAGTGGTATAGCTGCCAAAAAAACTTTGCCAAAGATAGTATCAAATTTGCTTACGACAAGCGTGGAGTTATTCGCAGTATAGCCGTAAACAAAGATGTATCTACATTATGGCCTGCCGATCTCAGCGTCGTTGAAGTCATGGATACTGAATATAATCGCCAAGCTGATATTTCCGGCGAATGGATATTTGATGGTGAAAAAATAAGCAAGCGGATCTATCTGCCACAAGAGTATCAAGAAAAAGCCATGGTGGAACAGGCTGCACGTTTAGCCACTGCCACTAAAGCCATCGCCCCGCTACAGGACGCCGTAGAGTTGAATATAGCGAATGAAACCGAAATCGCTTTATTAGCTGATTGGAAAACATACCGGGTCATGCTGAATCGCCTTGATCTCACTGCAGCTCCTAATATTGACTGGCCACCAGAGCCTCACTTGTAAAGAGTCGCCACCCAGCTTCGCGACACGACTGCCGACAAGCCTGCTCCTGCAGGCTTTTTTACCCTCAGCCACCAAAGTAGCAATTGCAAGCCAAGCTAAATAATCCGCAAAACAATAACTTACAGTATATTAAACTTACAATCAATCAGTTACCATGATGATAGTGTGGGAATAACATCATTCTCAACGCTCAGGCTTCGTTCAAAAATCACTCAGACAGGGAACATAGTCGAAATATGGCGGAACCGGATCCTCCCGCCCTTATCAATACTTCAATAAACTACACGCACAAAGAGGTTGTCATGCAAGTTAAAAAAACGCTGCTCGCCCTGGGGTTACTGCTGCCTATGGCGGCGATGGCTATGCCGAAAGGCTTTGTCGATCCCACCACCTTCAAAGGCAGCGAGGCGGAAAAACAGTCGGCGGTCAACTACATCAAAGCCAGAACGCAAAAAGATATGAAAACCATCGGGGTCGATAGCCCGGCCACATTACGCATGATGGAACAGAGCAATCTGGACGCCTTTAAACAGCTGACGGCGGCTACCGATAAGAAACTGCTGAAAAAAGTCATCAAGACGTATTGCGGCCAGATCGATATGTGCACCTATCAAAACCTGAAGATGATGTACGACCGCGATCTTGAGGCCAGCAAGCAGGACTTAAACTGGTAAGCTCCCTGTTTTTATTTGACCATAAAAAAAGGGTCTGCCATCAGGCAGACCCTTTTATCACTATTAACTTTCGGATGCAGCGTTAGCCGACGCGGTTCAGACGCTCTTTGATACGAGCAGCCTTACCAGTACGCTCACGCAGGTAGTACAGTTTGGCTTTACGAACGGCACCACGACGTTTCACAGTAATGCTGTCGATTACTGGGGAGTGAGTCTGGAATACGCGCTCAACACCTTCGCCGTTGGAAATCTTACGAACAGTGAATGCAGAGTGCAGACCGCGGTTACGGATAGCGATAACCACGCCCTCGAATGCCTGCAGACGTTTTTTGCTACCTTCAACGACCCATACCTTAACTTCCACGGAATCACCCGGACGGAACGCAGGTACGTCTTGCTTCATCTGCTCTTGTTCAAGTTGCTTAATAATGTTGCTCATAATATGTCTCTTACCCTAGGTAAACTGATATATCGGCGTCGTCTTAGACGTTGCCTTCATAGTCCTGTTGCGAAGCCCGGTGTTCCCGTTGGAACTCGGCCAGCAACACCTCTTGCTCGTCAGTCAGAGCTAGGCTTTCTAGAAGTTCAGGTCTTCTAAGCCAGGTTCGGCCCAGCGACTGCTTTAAGCGCCAGCGACGTATCTCGGCATGGTTTCCCGACAGTAAAACCGGCGGTACCTCCATCCCTTCCAACACCTCAGGCCGGGTATAGTGCGGGCAGTCCAGCAATCCGTCGGCAAAAGAGTCTTCTTCTGCTGACGCCTGACGTCCCAGCACGCCCGGGATAAATCGGGCGACCGAATCGATCAGGGTCATTGCCGGCAGTTCCCCGCCGCTGAGTACGTAATCGCCGATTGACCATTCTTCGTCAATTTCGGTTTGGATCACGCGCTCATCAATCCCTTCGTAGCGGCCGCACACCAAAATCATCTTTTGGTTGGCCGCCAGTTCGCACACGCCGGTTTGATCCAGCTTGCGCCCCTGAGGTGAAAGATAAATCACCTTTGCACCCTCGCCTGCCGCTGTTTTCGCCGCTGCGATGGCTTCCCGTAAAGGTTGCACCATCATCAACATTCCCGGGCCGCCGCCGTATGGGCGATCGTCCACGGTACGATGCCGGTCGTAGGTGAAGTCACGCGGACTCCAACACTGGACGCTCAGCAGGCCATTCTTTACTGCCCGGCCAGTCACTCCGTAATCGGTGATGGCGCGAAACATTTCAGGAAACAGGCTTACAATACCAATAAACACAAGCCAATCTCCGTACCGTTATTCCGCTTGCTTCGACCGTATAATCCGGAGGTCAAAAACCAGGATCCCAATCTGCCTCGATAACCTTGGCAGCGAGATCGACTTTCTTGATAACCTGCCCATGAAGGAATGGAATCAACCTCTCCTTCATACCGAATGCATCTTTCAGGTTTGCCCGCACGACCATCACGTCGTTTGAACCGGTCTCCATCATATCGATGACTTTGCCCAGATCGTAGCCGGAGGGGGTGACTACCTGGCAGCCCATCAGGTCTTTCCAGTAGTAATCATCCTCTTCCAACTGCGGAAGCTGATTGGAATCCACGACAATTTCGCAATTGGTCAACAGATTCGCCTCATCCCGATCGTCAATGCCTTTGACCTTAACGATCAGATCCTGATTGTGGCGACGCCAGCTCTCAAGCTCAACGTGCTGCCACTGACCCGCCTTCTGGATAAACCAGGGCTGATAGTCAAAAATGCTTTCGGCGTTTTCGGTGGATGAAAACACTCTGAGCCAACCACGAATGCCGTAACTGGAGCCCAGTTTGCCGAGTACAATCGGCTGCTCAGGCGCCAGCGGTTTATGTTGCTTGCTCATTGCCACCACCGCGACAGATTAAGCTGCTTTCTTAGCGTCTTTGATCAGCGCGTGAACGCGATCAGAAACGGTTGCACCCAGGCCGACCCAATGTTCGATGCGGTCCAGGTCCAGACGCAGTGCTTCAGCCTGACCAGAAGCGATCGGGTTGAAGAAGCCTACGCGCTCGATGAAGCGACCGTCACGAGCGTTGCGGCTGTCGGTCACTACTACTTGATAAAACGGACGCTTTTTAGCGCCGCCACGTGCCAAACGAATTGTTACCATAACATCCTCTTTAGTTAATAAAACAGCCGGGCCCCATTGAGGGACGGGGCCCGGTTGCAATATAAAAAGCCCGAAAATTTTACTCATTTTGGCGCAAAAAGCAATCTAAAGCGTAGATTGCCGCTAATTCGTTTTGTCACCATCACACTTTCGGACGTTTTTTTGCCGCAAGCGGCAATACGGTCAGCGTCGCAATCACTGAATAGCGGCGACGCTTAGCGGCCCGGGAAGCCCGGCGGCATCATGCCTTTCATGTTGCGCATCATCTTCGCCATGCCGCCTTTTTTCATCTTTTTCATCATGCGCTGCATTTCGTCAAACTGCTTGAGCAGACGGTTGACGTCCTGCACCTGCATGCCGGAACCCATCGCGATACGGCGCTTGCGCGACCCTTTGATGATTTCCGGTTTGGCGCGCTCTTTCAGCGTCATCGAGTTGATGATCGCTTCCATACGCACCAGCACTTTGTCATCCATCTGCGATTTGACATTATCCGGCAGCTGGCCCGCGCCCGGCAGCTTGCTCAGCATGCTGGCCATACCGCCCATATTGCGCATCTGTTTCAGCTGGTCCAGGAAGTCGGTCAGGTCGAAGCCGTCGCCTTTTTTCAGCTTGCTGGCCAGTTTCTCAGCCTGCTCGCGGTCAACCTTGCTCTCGATATCTTCGATCAGCGACAGCACGTCGCCCATGCCGAGAATACGTGACGCCACGCGGTCCGGGTGGAACGGCTCCAGCGCTTCGGTTTTTTCGCCGACGCCGAGGAATTTGATCGGTTTACCGGTGATATGACGGATGGAGAGCGCGGCGCCGCCGCGCGCATCGCCGTCAACCTTGGTCAGCACTACGCCGGTCAGCGGCAGCGCTTCATTAAAGGCTTTAGCGGTATTGGCGGCGTCCTGGCCGGTCATGGCGTCGACCACAAACAGCGTTTCCACCGGGTTGATCGCCGCGTGCACCTGTTTGATTTCGTCCATCATCGCTTCGTCGACGTGCAAACGGCCGGCGGTATCGACGATCAGCACGTCATAAAACTTCAGCTTCGCCTGCTGCAGCGCGCGGTTGACGATATCAAGCGGCTTGTCTTTGGCGTCAGACGGGAAGAAGTCGATGCCGACGTTTTCGGCCAGGGTCTCCAGCTGTTTGATCGCCGCAGGGCGATAAACGTCGGCGGACACTACCAGGACTTTCTTCTTCTGTTTCTCTTTCAGGAATTTGCCGAGCTTACCGACGCTGGTGGTTTTACCCGCGCCCTGCAGGCCCGCCATCAGCACCACCGCCGGCGGCTGGGCCGCCAGGTTCAGCTCGGTGTTCACCTCGCCCATCGCGGCGATCAGCTCGCCCTTAACGATTTTGACGAACTCCTGACCCGGCGTCAGGCTTTTGTTGACTTCATGACCGACCGCGCTCTCTTTTACGCGATTGATAAAGTCCCGCACTACCGGCAGCGCAACGTCGGCCTCCAGCAATGCCATCCGCACTTCGCGCAGGGTGTCTTTGATATTCTCTTCTGTCAGCCGCCCGCGGCCGCTGATATTGCGCAGTGTGCGCGATAATCGATCGGTTAAATTTTCAAACATCGTCTCAGGCTCAACGTAATGACAGGCCGCCATGGCGACACAATTGCGGCGATTATAACACGAAGCGTTAACGATCTCTGCCTCAGCGTTGGAGATCGGTTGGAGTGCGGCGCGCTCAACGCTATACTGACCTTTCGATTAACCACGCCGATGCCTAAAAATAACGCTATGCCAGTATTTTCCATCGTGGCTTTGATAGCCTACCTGCTCAGCCTTGGACTGATCATTCCCAGCTTGTTGCGGCAGAATAGCGCATACCGTCGGCTCGCCATCATTTCCGCCGTGGTGGCGCTGGTCAGCCACGCCATCGCGCTGCAGCAGCGGGTGTTCGACGTCAGCACCGGGCAAAACCTGAGCCTGCTGAACATCGGCTCGATTGTCAGCCTGATCATCTGCACCGTGATGACCATCGTCGCCTCGCGCAACCGCGGCTGGTTCCTGCTGCCGATCGTCTACAGCTTTGCCATGATCAACCTGACCTTCGCCAGCCTGCTGCCCGGCGAATTTATCACCCATCTGGAGGCCAGCCCCGAACTGATGGTGCATATCGGCCTGGCGCTGTTTGCCTACGCTACGCTGATTATCGCCGC
Source organism: Serratia rubidaea (assembly GCF_016026735.1). Classification (NCBI taxonomy): domain Bacteria; kingdom Pseudomonadati; phylum Pseudomonadota; class Gammaproteobacteria; order Enterobacterales; family Yersiniaceae; genus Serratia; species Serratia rubidaea. The sequence continues at coordinate 2,405,564 of NZ_CP065640.1, read as the reverse complement.
GCTGTACGCGCTGCAGCTGGCCTGGCTCGATTATTTGCTGAAGAACAAAAAGCTCAGCTTTAGCGCGGATATGCCGCCGCTGATGAGCATTGAACGTAAAATGTTTCATATCACGCAGATCGGCGTCGTATTGCTGACGCTAACCCTGTGCACCGGGCTGCTGTATATGGATAATCTGTTCAGCAAGGAGAACGTGCACAAGGCGGTGCTGTCGATTATGGCGTGGTTTGTCTATATCGTCCTGCTGTGGGGCCACTACCACGAAGGCTGGCGCGGCCGCCGCGTGGTCTGGTTCAGTTTCGCCGGGGCGTTCTTACTCACGCTGGCCTATTTCGGCAGCCGGCTCATTCAGGAAATCATGGTGCGCTGAGCGCGCCATGCCTCATTCACCCATGAGGCTATTTTTCTCCATATATAAGGAATCTTGCGTTGGAGCACGTTTCGACCGCCACCCTAATCATCATTCTGGTGATCATGATTGTGGTTTCCGCTTATTTTTCAGCATCCGAAACCGGCATGATGACGCTCAACCGCTATCGTCTTCGTCACCTTTCCAAACAGGGCAACCGCTCAGCCCGCCGGGTAGAAAAGCTGCTGCAAAAGCCTGACCGCCTGATCGGACTGGTGCTGATCGGCAATAACCTGGTGAATATCCTGGCTTCTGCACTGGCAACCATCGTCGGGATGCGTCTGTATGGCGATCTGGGCGTGGCGATTGCCACCGGCGTGCTCACCTTCGCCGTCCTGCTGTTCGCCGAAGTGCTGCCGAAAACCTTTGCCGCCCTGTACCCGGAACGCATCGCGTTCCCCAGCAGTATGCTGCTGGCGCCGCTGCAAAAGGTCATGTTCCCGCTGGTATGGCTGCTGAACGGCATTACCAGCATCGTGCTGCGGCTGTTCGGCATCCGTATTAACCACCAGATCAGCGACGCCGTCAGTAAAGAAGAGCTGCGCACCATCGTCAACGAATCCCACTCGCAGATTTCACGCCGCTATCAGGACATGCTGATTTCGGTTCTCGATCTGGAAAAGGTCACGGTGGAAGACATCATGGTGCCGCGCAATGAGATCATGGGCATCGACGTTAACGATGACTGGAAGTCCATCATGCGCCAGCTGACGCACTCACCACACGGCCGCATTGTGCTGTATCGCGACTCGCTGGACGACGCTATCGGCATGCTGCGCGTGCGCGAGGCCTACCGCCTGATGACGGAAAAGAACGAGTTTAACAAAGAGAACCTGCTGCGCGCCGCCGATGAGATCTACTACGTGCCGGAAGGTACCCCGCTTAACGTGCAGCTGGTCAAATTCCAGCGTAATAAAGAGAAAGTGGGCATCGTCGTTGACGAATACGGCGATATTCAGGGGCTGGTCACGGTAGAGGATATCCTGGAAGAGATCGTCGGCGACTTCACCACCTCCATGTCCCCGACGCTGGCGGAAGAAGTTACGCCGCAAAGCGACGGCTCGGTGCTGATCGACGGCACCGCCAACGTGCGGGAGCTGAACAAAGCCTTTAACTGGAACCTGCCGGCCATTGAAGCGCGCACTATCAACGGGCTGCTGCTCGAAGAGCTGGGGGAGATCCCGGAAAGCGGCACCCGCATCCGCATCGGCCACTATGATTTTGATATTCTGGACGTGCAGGACAATATGATTAAGCAGGTGCGCGTCACGCCGATTAAACCGCTGCAGGAAAGCGTGCAAAACAGTTAACGCTCGCGCGGCATCCATAAAAAAGACGCGATAATCGCGTCTTTTTTATTGTCTGCGGCCGGCGCCTTATCAGATGTGCAGTTCCTGCAGCTTCTCTGCCGGCAGCGCCAGATCGTCGTTGCGGTTGACCACTACGTCGCGATCCAGAATATGCTTGGCAATATCCTGCGCTTCCTGCAGCGAGTGCATCTCATACGTCCCGCACTGGAATTCATTCAGCTCAGGGATTTTACGCTGGTCGGTCACCTTCAGCACGTCTGCCATCGCCGCTTTCCAGGCGTCGGCAACGCGTTGCTCTTCCGGCACGCCGATCAGGCTCATATAGAAGCCGGTGCGGCAACCCATTGGCGAGATATCGATAATCTCTACGCCCTGGCCATTCAGGTGATTACGCATAAACCCTGCGAACAGGTGTTCCAGCGTATGAATGCCGCGCTCTGGCATCACTTCTTTGTTTGGGATGCAAAAACGCAGGTCAAACACGGTGATGGTATCGCCATGAGGAGTTTTCATGGTTTTCGCAACGCGGACAGCCGGGGCTGCCATGCGAGTGTGGTCTACGGTAAAGCTATCCAGCAGTGGCATGTTGTCACCTCCTCGTAAAAGAAAAATTATTTAGGATTTTTTTTAGCGATCCAAGGAAACCTTTTCCCACCCTGCGGGTCTCAGTATATGAAAGACGCGCATTTGTTATCATCATCCCTGTCATCAGAGATGCATATTTGGCCACATTGATGTGGCCTTTTTCTTTTTCAGCCCCCGCCGTTTGCCTTCAGGAACTGTTCAAAGCTTAGCGTATCCGCCGCTTCTATGTCGCGCTGTCGTTGCCACGACTCGCGAGACTCCTGTGCAAACAGCTCGTCGCTGAGAATTTCCAGCGGTTCAGCGCGCAGCATCTGACGATAATGCTCCGCCAGTTCCAGCCCCACCTTACCGGTTCCGTCTTCCTGCATCGCCTTTAAGATGCGGGCGGAGAAGGTCTGCTCCGGATCGTCGAAAGCGGCGACCAGCCGATCGCACACCTGCTGATACGCCCGGTCGCCGGCTTCACTGTCCAGCACTTCCGCTACGCGCCGCAGATCGGCGAACAGCGCCTTGCCCACCTGGACCAGCGGCTTACGCGTATCGTTGCAGCCGATGCCGATGGTTTGTCCCGGCTTACGGCCTTCCAGAATCACGCGGTTCCAGTTTTTGCGCGTACACAGTAATTCATCGCTGTTCATTTCCGGCGCGTCCGCCAGGGTGCACCAGATCAGGAACAGGTCCAGGAAACGCGCCTGCACCGCATCAACGCCAATCGGCGAGAACGGGTTGATATCCAGCGAACGCACTTCGATATATTCAATGCCGCCGCGCAGCAAAGCATCGGACGGCGTCTCGCCGCTGCGGGTTACGCGCTTGGGACGAATCGGCGCATACAGTTCATTTTCAATCTGCAGCACGTTGGTATTCAGCTGCAGGTAATGGTCGCCCTGCTTCACCCCTAATTGCGCAAACTCTTCCGACGGCGTCACAATCGCCTTCTTCAGCCCTTCAACATAGCTGTGCAGGTCGTTGAAGGTAATCCCCAGATTGCTTTGCGACTTGTTGGTATAACCCAGGTCGCTCAGACGCAGCGAGGTGGCATACGGCAGATACAACATGCCGCGGCCGTTGCTTTCAAACGGCAGCGAGGTTTCCCGCCCCTTCAGGAACGAGGAGCAGATAGCCGGCGAGGCCCCGAACAGATAAGGGATCACCCAGCCAAAGCGGTAATAGTTGCGGATCAGGCGGAAATAACCGGCAGATATTTGCTCCTTACCGCTTTCCGCATCCTCAACCCCCGCCCAGGCCTGCCAGAACTCCATCGGCAGCGAGAAGTTGTAGTGAACGCCGGAAATCGTCTGCATCAAGGCACCATAGCGGTTTTTCAGCCCTTCGCGGTACAGCGTTTTCATCCGGCCGATATTCGATGAGCCGAACTGCGCCAGTTCAATATCCTGCTCGGCGCCGATAAAACACGGCATGCTCAGCGGCCACATGCGCTCTTCACCAATATTACGCGCCACATAGCGGTGGATATCGCGCAAGAACGTCAGCAGGTGATCGATATTGTCATCAACCGGCGTAATAAACTCTAACAGTGCCTCGGCAAAATCTGTGGTAATCCAATGGTGCGTTAATGCCGCCCCCAGATGTTCCGGATGTCCGGTCGTTGCCAGCTTGCCATCGGCCGTTACGCGTAGGGTTTCGCGCTCAATACCGCGGCGAATGCCTTTTAAGGCCTGAGGGTGGGCTTCCAGCCAAGAAAGCGCCTGTGATACGTCCGGGATCAAATTGACCTCCCGCTCCAAAAAACGATTACTCGTAAGCATACTGAAACCACGCCCGAAGAAGATTGTATTCATTCCCACCCATGCCGACCGCGGCAACGCGCACGTCGTTCACCGCCAGCCTGACAACGTTTAGGGTTATGTTTAACTTCGTTAGTGCCACCAGGAAATCCCCTGTAGCGTTATCATAGTCAAAATGACGTAACGCAGCGCTTTTCCGATCGTCAGAAACAGCACCACAGGTCCCCATGGCATGCGCAGCCAACCTGCCAACACGCACAACAAATCGCCCACTACCGGCAACCAACTGAGCAACAGCGCAGCCGGGCCAAAGCGTTGCAACCACTTCTGCGCCGTTTCCAGCCCGCGTTGCGGTTTCAACGCCGGTAACAGGCGCCCGATAATCACATTCGTCAGCCCGCCAAGCGTATTGCCCAACGTCGCCGCCAGCACTAACCATGCGGGGGCAACCAGACTTTTCGTCAGCAAGGCGACCAGAAGAATTTCTGAATTTCCCGGCAGCAGCGTCGCACTGAGAAAACTGCTGCCGAACAATGAAAGTAACGTTAGCGTACTACTCACAGCGTACGGACGTCTACCACCGCCATATTGGCGCTGCGTGCCGCCTGAATGCCAAAGTCCGCGTCTTCAAACACCACGCACTGTTCCGGCGCTACGCCTATCAGTTCAGCGCAGCGCAGGAACGTGTCCGGTTCCGGCTTGTGCCGTTGGACATCATCGGCACCGACAATCGCGTCAAAGCACTGATACAGCCCCAGATGGCGCAGCAGCCGCTCCGCCATGCGGTGTTCACTGCCGGTGCCCACCGCCATCGGACGACGGCCATGATAAGACTTCACCACCTCCGCCAGCGGCAACGGACGCACGCTGTCGAGCAGCATCGCTTCCACCGCGCGGGTTTTCTCCGCGGCGAGCTGATGAGGATCGAGATCGGCCTGATGAGCGGCAAGAATCGCTTCGGCGATGCGCCAGGCCGGCGAACCGTTCAGCGCCACCACGGCAGACTCGTCAAACGTCATGCCATAGCGCCCCAGCACGTCACGCCACGCCTGCCGGTGTGTGGGTTCGGTATCCAGAATCGTGCCGTCCATGTCAAAGATCAGACCTTGGTAGCGATCGTACATCGTTACTCCATGATCATTGCGGAAAGAAAACTACTTTATCGCAAAGCAGGGAAATTGTCGCCGATCGCGTGATGTCTGAAAATGCCGCGTTGTGGGTAAGGGCTTCATGGATGATGCGGAGAACAGAAAGCGAAAAACCCGCCGAGGCGGGTTTTTCTTAGAGGGTGCATCCGGGAGGATGATTCGGCTGCGCCTCCCCTGCGGGCCGTTGCTGACGCAACGTTGTCTCGCTGCGCTCGGCTCGAACCTCCAACCGCTCTCCTCGCGGTCGGAAAAGCGAAAAACCCGCCGAGGCGGGTTTTTCTTAGATGGTGCATCCGGGAGGATGATTCGGCTGCGCCTCCCCTGCGGGCCGTTGCTGACGCAACGTTGTCTCGCTACGCTCGGCTCGAACCTCCAACCGCTCTCCTCGCGGTCGGAAAAGCGAAAAACCCGCCTAGGCGGGTTTTTCTTAGATGGTGCATCCGGGAGGATTCGAACCTCCGACCGCTCGGTTCGTAGCCGAGTACTCTATCCAGCTGAGCTACGGATGCATTGTCTATTTTTTTGCTTTCCTGATAATCAGGTAAGACTTGAAGAATGGTGCATCCGGGAGGATTCGAACCTCCGACCGCTCGGTTCGTAGCCGAGTACTCTATCCAGCTGAGCTACGGATGCACAGTAATTCTTTTTGATACCGTATGGTATTTTGTTACTCACCCTACCATACTGCTCTATGGCGTGACACGGGTTCGAATTACGACGTTCAAACACATGTCTAAATATGGTGCATCCGGGAGGATTCGAACCTCCGACCGCTCGGTTCGTAGCCGAGTACTCTATCCAGCTGAGCTACGGATGCAAATGGCGGTGAGGCGGGGATTCGAACCCCGGATGCAGCTTTTGACCGCATACTCCCTTAGCAGGGGAGCGCCTTCAGCCTCTCGGCCACCTCACCAACACGCTTCTTTCGAATTGTGCCTAACTCGCTTTAGAGAAGCTCATCGGCACTGCGTGGCGCACATATTACTTTCCCCGACTTATAAGTCAAACAATTTTTCCCAACTTATTTTTGTTTGCACACTTCGCAGGCAATATGGGCAATTCGACGGCAAAAAGGGTGTTTTATCAACAGACAAACGGCAATAGGCCGGCAATAAAGTGAATAACGCCCAGAAGAAAAATTGTCAGCGAGAGAGGGAAAAACCAGAGGAAAGAGAGAAAAAAGGCAGAAGCGTCCCGTCAGAGGCAACGAGACGCTACGATTGAAATCAGTAAGTCGTCTGCTGAGACTTCTCGGCCTGGATACGTTGATAGATTTCTTCCCGGTGTACGGACACTTCTTTCGGAGCATTTACACCAATACGAACCTGGTTGCCTTTTACCCCTAGCACTGTGACCGTAACCTCATCGCCAATCATGAGGGTTTCACCAACTCGACGAGTCAGAATTAACATTCTTTGCTCCTTGAAAGATTAAAAGAGTCGGGTCTCTCAGTTTCCCCGCCATTATCCATCATATGTGGTGAAAAAGTAAGCCATAGAACCCACAATAAATGTAAGTAGACTTGGTATCACCCCAGTTAATGATAAGTTTAGCCGACCTGAAAAACTTTGTTCCCGTTATTATAACCGCATTGTTTTAGCACCCTGAAAAAACGCCATAATCAACAATAGGTTATGGCGTTCATCTGGGCTATTTATTTATATTCACAGTTTCGAAGCCACCCAGGCTTCTACGCTGCCTAATGCCGCAGGCAAGGCGTCGACGTCGCTTCCCCCCGCTTGCGCCATATCCGGACGACCACCGCCCTTGCCACCCACCTGCTGGGCGACGCTGCCGATCAGCTCGCCGGCTTTTACCCGGTCGGTCAGATCTTTGGTCACGCCAGCAATCAGGCTGACTTTACCGTCAGCAGCCGTAGCCAGAACGATGATTGCAGAACCCAGTTGATTTTTAAGATCGTCAACCATGGTACGCAGCATTTTCGGTTCAACGTTATCCAGCTGGCTAACCAGCAGCTTCACGCCGTTCACCAATTGCGCCTTACTGGACAGTGACGCGCTTTCCGACGCCGCCTGTTGGTCTTTAAGCTGCTGCAGCTCTTTTTCCAACACGCGGGAACGATCGAGCACCGCACGTACTTTGTCCGTCAGGTTGTTGCTGTCACCTTTCACCAGGTGGGCAACCTCCTGCAGTAAATCACTCTGCTGATGCAGCGAGGCTATCGCGCCTTCACCGGTCAGCGCTTCAATACGGCGGATCCCCGCGGCCGTACCCGACTCGCTCTGAATACGGAACAGGCCGATATCACCGGTACGGGACGCATGGGTACCGCCACACAGTTCGGTAGAGAAGTCGCCCATGGTCAGTACGCGCACATGGTCATCGTACTTCTCACCGAACAGCGCCATCGCGCCCTTCTCTTTTGCATCGTCCAGCGCCATCACCTCGGTCTGCACCGGCAGATTACGACGCACCTGCTGGTTGACCAGGTCTTCCACCGCACGCAGCTGTTCCGGCTTGATCGCCTCAAAGTGCGAGAAGTCGAAACGCAGATACTTATCGTTAACCAGAGAGCCTTTCTGCGCCACATGCTCACCCAGCACCTGGCGTAATGCCTCGTGCAGCAGGTGGGTCGCGGAGTGGTTCAGACGAATGCGGTTGCGACGCGCCTGATCGATCTCGGCATCAACGCTGTCGCCAACTTTCAGCGTACCTTGTGCCAGTTTGCCCTGATGACCGAGCGCCTGACCGTATTTTTGCGTGTCGGCGACGACAAATTCCGCCGCTGCCGCTTTCAACACCCCTTTATCGCCAACCTGACCGCCGGACTCACCGTAGAACGGCGTGCTGTCCAGCACCACCACGGCGTCTTCGCCGGCATGAATCGCCTCAACGGGCTGGCCGTCACGGAACAGCGCGGTCACCTTGGCCTGCAGCTTGTCATGGTCATAGCCGCAGAATTCGCTGGCGCCATCAACGCGGATCATACTGTTGTAATCAGCGCCGAAACCGCTGGATTCACGCGCACGGCGGCGCTGCGCTTCCATCGCCTCGTCAAAGCCAGCCTCATCAACCTTCAGGCCGCGCTCGCGGCAAACGTCTGCGGTTAAATCAACCGGGAAGCCGTAGGTGTCATACAGACGGAAGGCCGTTTCACCGTCCAGCGTATCGCCCAGCAGCTTGGACAGCTCTTCGTCCAGCAGCGCCAAACCACGCTCCAGCGTGCGGGCAAACTGCTCTTCTTCCGTTTTCAGCACCTGCTCAACCATCGCCTGCTGGCTCTTCAGCTCTTCAGCCGCCGGCCCCATCACTTCGATCAACGGCGCAACCAGCTTGTAGAAGAAGGTATCTTTTGCACCCAGCATATTGCCGTGACGTACCGCGCGGCGAATGATGCGACGCAGCACATAACCACGGTTCTCATTGGACGGGATAACGCCGTCGGAAATCAGGAAGGCGCAAGAACGAATATGGTCGGCGATAACGCGCAGGGACTTGTTATCCAGATCGGTCGCGCCGGTGACTTTGGCAACTGCCGCGATCAGGGTGCGGAACAGATCGATTTCATAGTTGGAATTAACGTGTTGCAGCACCGCGGTGATACGCTCCAGCCCCATGCCGGTATCGACCGATGGTTTAGGCAGCGGCAGCATCGTGCCGTCAGCCTGACGGTTAAACTGCATAAAGACGATATTCCAGATCTCGATATAACGGTCGCCATCCTCTTCCGGGCTGCCCGGAGGACCGCCCCAGATGTGATCGCCGTGATCGTAGAAAATTTCGGTGCACGGACCGCACGGGCCGGTATCACCCATCTGCCAGAAGTTATCGGAAGCAAACGGCGCGCCCTTGTTGTCGCCGATGCGAATGATGCGCTCAGCAGGGATACCGATTTCGTTCTGCCAGATAGCAAATGCTTCATCATCGGTTTCGTAGACGGTCACCCACAGCTTTTCTTTCGGCAGGTTAAACCAGTTTTCACCAGTCAGCAGTTCCCAGGCATAGGCAATGGCGTCACGTTTGAAGTAATCACCGAAGCTGAAGTTACCCAGCATTTCGAAGAAGGTATGGTGGCGCGCGGTGTAACCGACGTTTTCCAGGTCATTATGCTTACCACCTGCGCGTACGCAGCGCTGAGAGGTGGTCGCGCGGGTATAAGCGCGTTTATCCAGCCCCAGGAAAACATCTTTGAATTGGTTCATACCGGCGTTGGTAAACAGCAACGTCGGATCATTGTTAGGCACCAGGGAGCTGCTTGCTACGACCTGATGACCCTTACTATGAAAGAAATCGAGAAACGCTTGACGGATCTCAGCGGTGCTCTTGCTCATATTTTTCCCGGAAAGACTAGAATAACGATACGTGAGCAGGGCGCGCGTCATCCTTACGATGGCAGCCTGCTCACGAACTAAAGTGGGGATAAGATAAATTTTCTTCAGAGGGAAGTAAAACCCCGTGTGCGATGATTACGCAAAATCACGGTAAATCGACTGAATTTCTTCCTGGAAAAAGCCTCGATAAAGCAGATAACGCTGCACTTTGGCTTTGTCTTTCCACTCTTTCGGCAATGGTTCGCCAAATTTGCGCTGAGCAACCTCTTTGGCCTGTTCGCACCAGTCGATGTCACAGTCGGCCAACGCCGTCTGCACCACCTCTTTATCCACACCCTTTTGCATCAGCTCGGAACGAATGCGCTGCGCGCCGTAGCCCTTACGGCTGCGGCTGCCGATATAGCTCGTAGCAAAACGCCGATCGTCCAACCAATTATGCTGATAACAATAATCAATGACCTGTTCGACAACGGCTGGGTCGATGGGTTCATCGCAAGGTGGGGAGGAATTTTTGTCGGAGAATCTGGCGCGGGAGAAAAACGGCTGCGCCGCAAGCTTGCGGCGCAGTTCGTCTTCACTATGATCGCGTTGTGACAGCAAGCGCATCGCGCGGCTTAGCAGGTCATTCAGCGTGTTTCCGGTCTTTGGGGAAACCCGTTCGTTCATAGGATTACAACCTTGGCGTGCGGCGATACGCCAGAATCAGCACGTACCGCCACTGTCGCGATTAAAACTCTTCGCTGGTTTCAGCTTCGTCATCGAAGCCTTCATCCGCTTCAACGGCGCTGCTGTGCAGCAGCAGATCGCGCAGCTTCTTGTCCAGTTCGGCGGCAATTGCCGGGTTTTCCTTCAGGAAGTTGCAGGCATTCGCCTTACCCTGACCAATCTTATCGCCGTTGTAGCTGTACCAGGCGCCGGCTTTTTCAATCATCTTGTGCTTCACGCCCAGGTCAATCAGCTCACCGCGGCTGTTAATGCCTTCGCCGTACATGATCTGGAATTCAGCCTGTTTGAACGGTGCGGCAACCTTGTTCTTCACCACTTTTACGCGGGTTTCGCTGCCGACCACTTCATCGCCCTCTTTAATCGCGCCGATACGGCGGATATCCAGACGCACAGAGGCATAGAACTTCAGCGCGTTGCCGCCGGTGGTGGTTTCCGGGTTGCCGAACATCACGCCGATTTTCATACGGATCTGGTTGATGAAGATCAGCAGCGTGTTGGCATTTTTCAGGTTACCGGCCAGCTTACGCATTGCCTGGCTCATCATACGCGCCGCCAGACCCATGTGCGAATCACCGATTTCACCTTCGATTTCCGCTTTTGGCGTCAGCGCCGCAACGGAGTCGACGATGATCACGTCAACCGCGCCGGAGCGGGTCAACGCGTCACAGATTTCCAGCGCCTGCTCGCCGGTGTCCGGCTGAGAACACAGCAGGTTATCGATATCTACGCCCAGCTTTTTCGCATACACCGGATCCAGCGCGTGTTCGGCATCGATAAAGGCGCAGGTTTTACCTTCGCGCTGCGCGGCGGCGATAACCTGCAGCGTCAGGGTGGTTTTACCTGAGGATTCCGGCCCGTAGATTTCTACGATACGGCCCATCGGCAGGCCGCCGGCGCCCAGTGCGATATCAAGTGACAGTGAGCCGGTAGAGATCGTTTCCACATCCATGGAACGGTCTTCACCCAGACGCATGATGGAGCCTTTGCCGAATTGTTTTTCAATCTGGCCCAGTGCCGCAGCTAACGCCTTTTGCTTGTTCTCATCAATAGCCATTTTTGCTCCTTCGTTACGCAATGTCGGTGTTACCCCACACTGCCACTGAATGTATGTTGTGCAGGAAATGTCACTAATTATACTGTACAGTCATACAGTATCAAGCCTAATTTTATAAAAATTCGTCGAGCACGGTTTGCAGCGCGAAAACCGTCGCCTGCAGCCGGACGGCGTCGCGATCGCCACTAAAACGCCTCTCGCACGCCAGCACCCGCCCGGAACGTTCGGCAAAACCGAACCATACGGTGCCGACCGGTTTCGCCGCGCTGCCGCCGTCCGGCCCGGCGATGCCGCTGACCGACAGCGCGATATCGGCGTCGGCCGCATGCAGCGCGCCCTGCGCCATTTCACGCACCACCGCTTCGCTGACCGCGCCATGCACCTGCAGCGTGCTCTCGGAAACGCCCAGCAGCTGGTGCTTCGCCCGGTTGCTGTAGGTGACAAAACCGCGGTCGAAGTAGGCGGAGCTGCCGGCAATATCGGTGATCGCCTTGGCGATGCCGCCGCCGGTGCAGGACTCCGCCGCCGTGATCCAGCGCCCGTCGGCCTTCAGTTTTTCGCCGACGGCCACGCTAAGTTTACGCAGGTTTTCTTCGCTCATAACGCCCCTCAATGAATCATTGCTATATGCGTCCGATAGTAGCATTTATCAAGCGTCGGCGACGGCAGGATCGGCAAATTGCGCAGCGCAGCGCAAAAGCGGCGAGGTTTTAAGCTGCCAAGCAAACTGCTAGTATCAGAGGATGCGCCCAGGTAACGGGCAACACGCAATAGCGCACGCAACAAGGATGCTGGTGGCCGGCAATAATCAGCGCCGATGACTATAGGATGAGCGAGTGAAAAAGACGTTTGGCGTATTCTTTCCGTTATATACCACGACGCTGCTGATGCTGCTGGGATCCGGGCTGCTGACCACCTATATCTCCTTGCGTCTGACCTCGATTCACGTCACCGGCGGCCTGATCGGCGCCATCACCGCCGCCAACTATATCGGGCTGGTGGTCGGCGGCAAGGTCGGCCACTTTTTGATTGCTCGCGTCGGGCATATCCGCGCCTACGTCTCCTGCGCGGGCATTATTACCGCCGCGGTGCTGGGGCACGGGCTGACCGAATACATTCCGGTTTGGGTAGTGCTGCGCATGATTATCGGTCTGTGCATGATGTGCCAGTTTATGGTGTTGGAAAGCTGGCTTAACGATCAGGCCGAGTCCAATCAGCGCGGCGTGGTCTTCGGTTTCTACATGGCCGCCACCTACTTAGGCCTGTCCCTCGGCCAGGTGGTGTTGATGCTGCAGACCGATCTGGGCATCAGCACCCTGCTGATTATCGCCCTGTGCTTCGCGCTTTGCCTGGTGCCCATCGCCCTCACCACCCGCACCAACGTCCGCCATATGTCGCCAGCGCCGCTGGAGCTGCGCTACTTTATCCGCACCATTCCCAGCGTGCTGGCCAGTACGCTGGTGATCGGCATGGTGGTCGGCTCGTTTTACGGCCTGGCGCCGGTGTATACCAGCCAGCAGGATTTAAGCACCCAGCATACCGGCCTGTTTATGGCGCTGGCGATTTTCGCCGGCCTGGTGGCGCAGTTCCCGCTGAGCTGGCTGTCCGATCGCTACAACCGTACGCTGTTGATGCGTCTCAACGCCATTTTGCTGGTGCTGGCGGCGCTGCCGCTGGCGATTCTGCCGCACATCACTTTTCCGCTGCTGCTGGCTATCGGCTTTGTCGTCAGCATGCTGCAGTTTACGCTCTATCCGCTGGCGGTGGCGCTGGCCAATGACCTGGTCGAACCGGAGCGCCGCGTATCGCTGGCGGCCTGTCTGCTGATGGCCTTCGGCGTCGGCGCCAGCATCGGACCGCTGACGGTCGGCATGCTGATCCAGCCGCTGGGCGGCAATATTCTGTATGTGTTTTTCGCCCTGTGCGGCGTGCTGATTGTCGGCTTCAGCCGCACGGTGAAAGAGGACGAGTCGCAGTTCGTCGAGGATGCGCCGCTGCCGCATATTCCGATGCCGGACAGCCTGGTCAGTTCGCCGCTGTCGCCGGCGTTGAACCCGACCTTCGATGAACAAACGATTCATGACACCATGCCGCCGCCGGAAGCCGCGCCGGATCCGGTTGAAACAGAACCTGCCGAGGCCGAAGCGGAACCTGCCGACGTGGCAGCGGAGGAAGAGGAGCCGCCTGCGCAGGGGGCAGACCCGGATGAGGACACCGGGCTGAAGAAAGCCTACACCATGCTGTAAGCCAAAGAAAAAGGGCCGTCACCGGCCCTTTTTGCTGCTCAGAATACGCTGCCGCCGCGCCGCGCACGGCCGACCGCCTCACCCAATTGCCATACCGCCATCGCATAGTGCGTACTGTGGTTATAGCGGGTGATGGTGTAGAAGTTCGGCAACCCGTACCAGTACTGATAGTCGCTGCCCATATCCAGACGCAGCAGGCTCACTTCCTGATCGTGGCCCAGCCCGCCCTGCGGCGTCAGCCCCGCAGACTGCAGTGCGCCGACCGTATAGCGGGTCTTGAAGCCGTGCTCCATATATGGCGCCTGGCCGCTGGCCGGCACCGCAACCAGCGCATCGCGCTGCCAGCCGTGCGCGCGGAAGTAGTTTGCCACGCTGCCGATCGCGTCCTCAGGATCCCACAGGTTAATGTGCCCGTCGCCGTTAAAATCGACCGCGTAATCCTTGAAGGAGGACGGCATAAACTGGCCATATCCCATCGCACCGGCATAAGAGCCGCGCAGTTCCAGCGGATCGCGCTGCTCTTTACGCGCCATCAGCAGGAAGGTTTCCAGTTCGCCGGTAAAGTAGGTCGCACGGCGGGGATAATCGAAGGAGAGCGTCGCCAGCGCGTCGATAATGCGCGTTTTGCCCATCACCCGTCCCCAGCGGGTTTCCACCCCGATGATGCCGACAATGATTTCCGGCGGCACGCCGTAGACCCGGTGCGCGCGCTCCAGCGCATCGGCATACTGATTCCAGAAGGCTACGCCGTTGGGAATATTATCCGGAGTAATGAATTTATTACGGTACCGCAGCCAGGCGCCGTTCGGCCCGGAAGGCGGCTGGCCGGTCGGTCTTGGCGCCTGACGATCCATCAGCCGGATCACCCAGTCCAGTCGCTTGGTCTGCGCGAAAACATCATGCAGCTGCTGGCGATCAAAGCCGTGCTCGCGCACCATTTTGTCGATAAAGCGCTGGGCCGACGCGTTGTAGGCATAATCGCCGGACAGCATCGGATTGACGTGATCGGCTTCCAGCAGGAAACCGCCTTGCACCGCGCGGCCCTGCGGCGGCTGGGTGGTATTTTCCGGCTTGCTGCTGCAGGCGGAAAGTAAAACGACCAGGGGAATAAGAGGGGCAAATTGACGCATCAGGTATCCATACAGCCAGGCTAAAAATATTTTGGTTATGGTAAATCATAGACGGTGATGCACAAACAGGAATATCCGCGTCAAATAATCAGTCAAATACCGCCCATTTTTCCGCTACTGGCAGCCGTTATGCGAACGATTTAGCAGAAGCAGAGGAAAAAAGTGCCGGCGCTCGCAGATGCGTTTGAAACTGCGTTCTCACCTGTTAACATCTTCACTCTACAGAGCAGCCGGCATTTAGCCTTCTTGCAGGACGCTTCAACGTGGCTACGGTAAGCATCATGCTCATGACGCATAATCAGAACATAACGCAGTGAACATTATGGAAAACAAAGAATACGTCGAACACACGCCGATGATGCAGCAGTACCTGCGCTTAAAGGCACAGCATCCTGAAATTCTGCTGTTCTATCGGATGGGTGACTTCTACGAGCTGTTTTATGACGATGCCAAGCGCGCTTCACAGCTGTTGGATATCTCCCTGACCAAGCGCGGCGCCTCCGCGGGCGAACCTATCCCGATGGCCGGCGTGCCGCACCATGCGGTAGAAAACTATTTGGCCAAGCTGGTGCAGCTGGGCGAATCCGTCGCCATCTGTGAGCAGGTCGGCGATCCCGCCGCCAGCAAAGGCCCGGTGGAGCGCAAAGTGGTGCGCATCGTCACGCCCGGCACCGTCAGCGACGAAGCGCTGCTGCAGGAGCGGCAGGACAACCTGCTGGCCGCCATCTGGCAGGACGCGCGCGGCTTCGGCTACGCCACGCTGGACATCAGCTCCGGTCGTTTCCGCGTTGCCGAGCCGGAAGATGTGGAAACCATGGCGGCCGAACTGCAGCGCACCAACCCGGCCGAGCTGCTGTATCCGGAAAACTTTGAGCAGATGGCGCTGATCGAACAGCGCCACGGCCTGCGCCGCCGCCCGCTGTGGGAGTTTGAGCTGGACACCGCGCGTCAGCAGCTGAACCTGCAGTTCGGCACCCGCGATCTGACCGGTTTCGGCGTAGAGCAGTCGCAGCAGGCGCTGCGCGCCGCCGGCTGTCTGCTGCAGTATGTCAAAGATACCCAGCGCACCGCGCTGCCGCACATCCGCGGCATCACCATGGAACGCCAGCAGGACGGCATCATTATGGACGCCGCCACCCGCCGTAACCTGGAAATCACCCAAAGCCTGTCCGGCGGCAGCGAAAACACCCTGGCGGCGATCCTCGACCGCACCGTCACGCCGATGGGCAGCCGGATGCTGAAGCGCTGGCTGCATATGCCGACGCGCGACGTTAAGGTGCTGAACAACCGCCAGCAGGCGATTGGCGCATTACAGGATCTGACCGCCGACCTGCAGCCGCCGCTGCGCCAGGTGGGCGATCTGGAGCGTATTCTGGCGCGTCTGGCGCTGCGGACCGCCCGCCCGCGCGATCTGGCGCGCATGCGCCACGCCTTCCAGCAACTGCCGGATATTCGCGCGCTGCTGCAGGACGTTGAGGCAACGCACGTGCAGCAGCTGCTGGCGCAGGTCGGCCAGTTCGACGAGCTGCAGGACCTGCTGGAGCGCGCCGTGGTTGAAGCCCCGCCGGTGCTGGTGCGCGACGGCGGCGTCATCGCCCCCGGCTATAATGCCGAACTGGACGAATGGCGTGCGCTGGCGGACGGCGCCAGCGACTACCTCGATCGGCTGGAGATCCGCGAGCGTGAAAAGCTGGGCCTGGATACGCTGAAGGTCGGCTTCAACGGCGTACACGGTTACTACATTCAGGTCAGCCGCGCCCAGAGCCATCTGGTGCCGATTCATTACGTACGCCGTCAGACGCTGAAAAACGCCGAGCGTTACATCATTCCCGAACTGAAGGAGTATGAGGACAAGGTTCTCACCTCCAAGGGCAAAGCGCTGGCAATTGAAAAGGCGCTGTATGACGAGCTGTTCGACCTGCTGCTGCCGCATCTGGGCGAGCTGCAGCAAAGCGCCAGCGCACTGGCGGAACTCGACGTGCTCGCCAACCTGGCGGAGCGGGCGGAAACGCTCAACTATGCCTGCCCGACCATGAGCGAGCAGCCAGGCATCCGCATCACCGAAGGCCGCCACCCGGTGGTGGAGCAGGTGTTGAGCGAGCCGTTTATCGCCAACCCGGTCGCACTGTCGCCGCAGCGTCGCATGTTGATCATTACCGGTCCGAACATGGGGGGTAAAAGCACCTATATGCGGCAAACGGCGCTGATCGTGCTGATGGCGCATATCGGCAGCTACGTGCCGGCCGCTAAAGCCAGCATCGGCCCGGTCGACCGTATCTTTACCCGCGTCGGCGCGGCGGACGATCTGGCCTCCGGCCGCTCCACCTTTATGGTGGAGATGACCGAAACCGCCAATATTCTGCACAACGCGACCGAACATAGCCTGGTGCTAATGGACGAAATCGGCCGCGGCACCTCGACCTACGACGGTCTGTCGCTGGCCTGGGCCTGCGCTGAAAATCTGGCTAACCGCATCAAGGCGATGACGCTGTTCGCCACCCATTACTTCGAGCTGACTACCCTGCCGGAGAAAATGGAAGGCGTGGTTAACGTGCATCTGGACGCGCTGGAGCATGGCGACACCATCGCCTTTATGCACAGCGTGCAGGACGGCGCCGCCAGCAAGAGCTACGGGCTGGCGGTAGCCGCGCTGGCCGGCGTGCCGCGCGACGTCATCAAACGTGCGCGGCAGAAGCTGCGCGAGCTGGAAACGCTCTCCAACCACACCGCTGCCGGTACGGTAGACGCCACTCAGATGACGCTGCTGGCCGAAGAGACCTCGCCGGCGGTAGAGGCGCTGGAGACGCTGGATCCGGATTCACTCAGCCCGCGTCAGGCGCTGGAGTGGATTTACCGTCTGAAAAGCCTGGTCTAACCCGCCTTACCGGCCATAAAAAAACGGTGAGCGTTAGCTCACCGTTTTTATTTCATCCTCAGGCAACCGAGATTATTCGCGGAACAGCGCCTCAATGCTCAACCCTTGCGTCTGCAGGATTTCACGCAGGCGACGCAGCCCTTCCACCTGAATCTGGCGCACGCGCTCACGCGTCAGGCCAATCTCGCGGCCAACGTCTTCCAGCGTCGCCGCTTCATAGCCCAGCAGGCCGAAACGTCGCGCCAGCACTTCACGCTGCTTGGCGTTCAGTTCGAACAGCCATTTGACGATGCTCTGTTTCATATCATCGTCCTGCGTGGTGTCTTCCGGGCCGTTGTCCTTTTCGTCAGCCAGAATATCCAGCAGCGCTTTCTCCGAGTCGCCGCCCAGCGGCGTATCCACCGAGGTAATGCGCTCGTTCAGACGCAGCATGCGGCTTACGTCATCCACCGGCCGGTCCAGCTGCTCGGCAATCTCTTCGGCGCTCGGCTCATGATCCAGTTTATGGGAAAGCTCGCGCGCGGTGCGCAGATAGACGTTAAGTTCTTTGACGATATGGATAGGCAGGCGAATGGTGCGGGTCTGGTTCATGATCGCACGTTCAATGGTCTGCCGGATCCACCAGGTGGCATAGGTGGAGAAACGGAAACCACGTTCCGGGTCGAATTTTTCGACCGCGCGGATCAGGCCCAGGTTACCTTCTTCAATCAGATCCAGCAGCGCCAGGCCGCGGTTGCTGTAGCGACGGGCGATTTTCACCACCAGACGCAGGTTACTTTCGATCATACGACGGCGGGACGGCACGTCACCACGTAGCGCCCGCCGCGCAAAATAAACTTCTTCCTCTGCGGTCAGCAGAGGCGAATAGCCAATTTCTCCGAGATAGAGCTGCGTTGCGTCTAGCACACGCTGGGTTACCCCTTGAGACAGCAGCTCTTCTTCAGCTAAATCATTCTCGCTGGCCTCGGTTTCAGCCAGCGCTTTTTCATCAAATGATTCCGCCTCAACTCCGTTCTCGTCGAAATCTGCATCACTGTGTAACTCGTTAACTTTCAGCGTATTGTGGCTCATAAGCTGCTCCTACCCGTGATACCGCGAGCAGAATATCAGCATATTCTGCCCAATCTATCGCTGCGGAAGATAACGCAGCGGGTTTACGGATTTCCCCTTGTAACGAATTTCAAAATGCAAGCGTACTGAACTGGTTCCGGTGCTACCCATGGTGGCTATTTTTTGACCCGCCTTCACTTCTTGTTGTTCCCGGACCAGCATTGTGTCGTTATGAGCGTAGGCGCTCAGGTAATCATCATTATGTTTGATGATGATTAGATTACCGTAACCTCGTAAAGCATTGCCGGCGTACACAACGCGACCATCGGCGGTCGCAAAAATGGCTTGCCCACGAGTGCCAGCGATATCGACCCCTTTATTCCCACCGTCTGATGAGGAAAAGTTATCAATGACCTTACCGTCAGTCGGCCAACGCCAGGTACTGACTGGCGAATTATTACTGGCGGCGCTGCTCGCCGGAGGCGTAGCAACTGGCGCGGTAACAGGAGCAGTGGCGCTTCCCGCCGCGGCGGCTCCTGCTGCAGGTAACATCTTACCTACATTCTGTTTACCCGAATTGTCAGAATACGCGTTAGTTGGTTGAGAATCAACCGTTGCCGTTTGGATCTGACTGCTGGACGGTGGTTTAGGAATACCGCCAGCGGTGGCGTCCGTTGCCGCCACGACGCCGCCGCCGGCATTGGCTGAACCATTACCAAGTTGAATGGTTTGGCCAACATTCAGGCTATAAGGTTCAGGAATATTGTTGCGTTGTGCCAGGTCACGGAAGTCATTGCCGGTGATCCAGGCGATATAGAACAGCGTGTCGCCGCGCTTTACCGTATAGGTGCTGCCGTTGTAGCTGCCTTTTTGAATTGAGTCATAGCTGCGATTATAAACGATACGCTCTTGCGGCGTGGCCTGCGCAGCGGCACTGCCGCTGCCGGCCGTCATCGGGCTGCCGCCACCGCCGTTGACGCTGCTGATAGGGGCAGAAGACGAACCGCTGTTCGTACAACCCGCCAACCACATACCGATCATCGTACACACCGCTACCCGGCGAAAAGTAATCATTGGGCTTCCCGTGCTCATGCTTCCCCCATTACAGCATCTATAGCCAAAAAATATCCTATACAGCGTAGCTGAGCTTTAAGTCTTTTCTCAGTTTCTGGCTGGAAAGGTTCCCCTGACCGACGCCTGCATACCAGGCCATCTCCCGTCAGGGAGTCAAAAATGCGTTGTCAATGTAGCGGCCTCAACGCGTCCGCGCTATCAGATAACGCCGCAGAAAGGCAATTGTATTGAAAATTAGTCTTATTGGAACGCTAAAAACCGCTCCTGACGTATGAAAGTGCAACAGATTTTGCGTTTAGTCGATAAAACAGACAATCGGTTACGCCAGTTCGCCTTTTACCAGCGGAACAAAGCGCACTGCCTCCACCGCATCAATCACAAACTCGCTACCGCGACGTTGGATGCGCTTGAGAATCTGTGACTGGTCCCCCACCGGCAGCACCATAATGCCGCCGTCGTCCAGCTGCGCCATCAGCGCCTGCGGAATCTCCAGCGGCGCCGCCGTTACGATAATGGCATCAAACGGTCCGCGCGACGCCCAGCCTTGCCAGCCGTCGCCGTGGCGGGTGGAAACATTGTGCAGGTCGAGTTGCTTCAGGCGGCGCTTGGCCTGCCACTGCAGCCCTTTGATGCGCTCGACGGAGCACACGTGCTGAACCAGATGCGCCAGGATGGCCGTCTGGTAGCCCGAACCGGTGCCAATCTCCAGCACGCGCGAGGTCGGCGTCAGGTTCAGCAGTTCGGTCATGCGCGCCACCGTATACGGTTGGGAGATCGTTTGCCCCGACCCTATCGGCAACGCGGTATTTTCATAGGCTTTATGCTGGAGCGCTTCATCGACAAAGCGCTCACGCGGCACGGCCGCCATGGCCTGCAACAGTTTTTCGTCCTGGATCCCCTGCTGACGCAGCTGCGCCAACAATGTTTGCATTGGCTTACTCACCATTCCCCGCTGACCTCGGCTTTGGTTAACCATGTTTTTACCACATCCTGGGCGGCATACGCGGTTAAATCCACCTGTAACGGCGTCACCGCAACATAGCCCTGCTCAACGGCAGCAAAATCGGTATCCGGTCCGGCATCACATTGCTCCCCCGGCGGCCCAATCCAATAAATATCCCGCCCGCGCGGGTCCTGCTGACAAAATACCTGCTCCGCCGGATGGCGGCTGCCGCAGCGGGTCACGCGGATCCCTTTGATGTCAGCGAGCGGCACGTCCGGCACGTTGACGTTGAGAATTTTTCCGGTGCGCAACGGCTCGCGCAGCAATGCGCGCAACAGCCGGCAGGTCACGGCCGCCGCGGTCTCATAATGCTGGTGGCCGTTGAGCGACACCGCCAGCGCCGGCAGGCCCAAGTGCCGTCCTTCCATCGCCGCCGCCACGGTGCCGGAATAGATCACGTCGTCGCCCAGATTGGGGCCGGCGTTAATGCCGGAGACAACAATATCCGGCGCCGGGCGCATCAGGGCGTTTACGCCCAGATAGACGCAGTCGGTCGGCGTGCCCTGCAGTACGGCAATATCGCCGTTCGGCAACGTTTGGGTGCGCAGCGGCGCATCCAGCGTCAACGCATTGGAGGCGCCGCTGCGGTTGCGATCGGGCGCCACCACCATCACGTCGGCGAACTCGCGCAGCGCCGCCGCCAGCACCTGAATGCCCGGCGCGCTGACGCCGTCGTCGTTACTCAGTAATATCCGCATCACGGTTATCCTGCTGCATAATTTCGCGAACTACGCTGGTAGCGAAACTGCCGGCCGGCAGCCAAAAACGCAGTTCAACGGTGACATCATCCCACCAGTTCCATTGCATATTCTGCGGCTGCAACAGCAAAGCGCGTCTGGCGGGGTCTACGCGTTCGCGCTTTAAGAGACTAAGCAATTCCGGCTGTTGCGCCAAGCACTGTTGTTCAAAATCCAGCGCGGCGCCGGCGGTGCCAGGCTCGCCGTCGCCAGGTAACGGCGCAGTAATCAGCAGTTCGCCGTCATTCACACGCTGCTGTACGCTCTCCAGCTCGTCCGCCTTGGCGACAAACCAGCTGCCGCGTCCGCTCAGCTGCAGCGCGTCGCCTTCCAGCACGCTGCGCTGCTGCTGATTGGCCAGCCGCGCCGACGTCACCAGATTAAACAGGGCGCTGCGGCTGGCGGAGAGGTAAAAGCTACGCTTGTTGCGCTCTTTGACGCGGATTTCATCATTGGCCCAGCGGCGCGCCATCGTCAGGTTATTGCCGCCGTGACCAAAGCGCTGGCTGCCGAAATAGTTCGGCACGCCGTCCGCGGCAATCGCCTGCAGGCGCTGCTCGACGTCGTCACGATCGCTGATATGGCGCAGCACCAGCGTAAAGCTGTTGCCTTTCAGCGTGCCAATGCGCAGCTTACGGCGGTGACGGGCGGCGGCGAGCACTTCGCAGCCCTCCAGTTCGAAACGGCCGAGGTCGGGCGTCTCCTTGCCCGGCAGGTGCAGACAGAACCACTGTTCGGTCACCGCATGACGGTCTTTCAGGCCGGCATAACTGACCGCGCGGCCGTGAACGCCGGCAAAACGCGCCAGATAGTCGGCGACAAACTGCGTATTGCAGCCGTTTTTACGAATATTGACCAGCAGATGCTCGCCTTCGCCGTCCGGCGTAAAGCCCAGGTCTTCCACCACCACGAAATCTTCCGGGTTGGCCTTCAGCACGCCGCTGGCCTGCGGCTGACCGTGCAGCCAGGTCAGATTTGCCATATCCATCGGTTTACTCCTTGATTAACAAGGCAACCGCTTCGCAGGCAATCCCTTCGCCACGGCCGGTGAACCCCAGTTTTTCCGTGGTGGTCGCCTTCACGTTGACGTCGTCCATATGACACTGCAGATCTTCCGCCAGGAAAACGCGCATCTGCGGGATATGCGGCGCCATCTTCGGCGCCTGAGCGATAATCGTGACGTCCAGGTTGCCCAGGCGGTAGCCTTTGGCGCGAATCCGGCGCCAGGCCTCACGCAGCAGCTCACGGCTGTCGGCGCCTTTAAAGGACGGGTCGGTATCCGGGAACAGTTTGCCGATATCGCCCAGCGCGGCGGCGCCCAGCAGCGCATCGGTAGCGGCGTGCAGCGCCACATCACCGTCGGAATGGGCCAGCAAACCTTGTTCGTAAGGAATGCGGACGCCACCGATCACCAGCGGGCCTTCGCCGCCGAATTTATGTACATCAAAACCGTGACCGATTCGCATCAAGCCTGCTCCTGTTGGTTCAACTGGGTTAAATAAAACGCCGCCAGCCGTAAATCTTCCGGCCGCGTCACTTTAATATTATCGGCACGCCCCGCCACCAGCAGCGGATGGTAACCGCAATGCTCCAGCGCCGAGGCTTCATCGGTGACGTTCGCCCCTTCATCCATCGCCCGCTGCAGACAGTGCTTCAGCAACGCCAGCGGGAAAAACTGCGGCGTCAGCGCATGCCATAAATCCTGGCGCTCCACCGTATGGGCGATGGCCGCCACGCCGCTTTCCGCCCGCTTCATGGTATCGCGCACCGGCGCGGCGAGAATGCCGCCCACCTTGCTGTGTTCGGCGATCGCCAGCAGGCGCTCGAGATCGTCGGCATGCAGACACGGGCGCGCGGCATCATGCACCAGCACCCACTCGGCGTCGCCCGCCAGGTGCAGGCCGGCCATCACCGAATCGGCGCGCTGCCGGCCGCCGACCGTCACCACCACCCGCGGGTCGCGGGCAATCGGTAAACGGGCAAAATGGTCATCGTCCGGACCGATGGCCACGATCGCCTGACGGACACGCGGATGACGCAGCAACGCGTGGATCGCATGTTCAAGAATAGTTTGGTTGCCGATGGTGAGGTACTGCTTTGGGCAATCTGTTTGCATACGGCTGCCGATGCCTGCCGCCGGCAGCACGGCAACCACCTGCGGCAAGGAGCCTGCGGAGTGATTCATGTTTATTTTACGTTGTTTTGCGAGGAAGGCGTCACGCCGCGTCTGGCTTGGTCAGGAACCAGACGATAGAAAGTTTCTCCGGGCTTGATCATGCCCAGCTCGTTACGCGCGCGCTCTTCAATCGCTTCCTGACCACCGTTAAGATCGTCGATTTCGGCGAACAGCTGATCGTTACGCGCCTTCAACTTGGCGTTGCTGCCCTGCTGGACTGCAACATCGTCATTGACCCGCACGTAATCGTGAACCCCATTTTTGCCCAGCCACAGCGAATACTGTAACCAGCCAAGCAATGCCAACAATAGTAGCGTAAGTTTTCCCATCCGCGCCCCCTGAAAAACCGCCTAATCATCCCACAACTTTCCGTTGGACTCCACACTGAGAGCGGCATTTCGCCGCCAGTTTAAGAGTACGGATGAGAACTTATGTGCGTTTATAACCTAAAAATGCGCTGAAAGCGGCAAAAAAACCTTCGCGACCGGAAAAAACCGGATGAAAGCCCAACAACCGCGCACCCGCGGTGCATATTTTGTACAGAGCATAACACTGGCCGGGCGGCAAAGCCGCCACGGTTTCCACCAGCCAACCGCTGAAAATGAATATTTAACACCATAAACCAACAAAACCTACCGGTACGGTTGTAATTTTACCCTCGCATCATTATTTTTATGCAGCAAATATGAATAAACACCAACAAAGACAACCATAAACTTCCGGGGATCCACCATGTTAAAACACCTGCTGTTAATGGCAGCCTGCCTGACCGCCGGCTTTTCCGCCGCGGCTGAAACTACCTATGTCGTCGGCTCCGGCGGCACCTACCGCCCGTTCGAGTTCGAAAACAGCAATAAACAGCTGGAAGGCTTTGATATTGATATTATCAAGGCCGTCGCCGCGGCCGAAGGCTTCAAGATCAAGCTGGTCAATACGCCGTGGGAGGGCATTTTCGCCACGCTGAACTCCGGCGACCGCGACATCATC
This sequence comes from Serratia rubidaea, assembly GCF_016026735.1. NCBI lineage: Bacteria > Pseudomonadati > Pseudomonadota > Gammaproteobacteria > Enterobacterales > Yersiniaceae > Serratia > Serratia rubidaea. The sequence continues at coordinate 2,381,014 of NZ_CP065640.1, read as the reverse complement.
ATCTCCGGCATCACCATTACCGATAAACGTAAACAGATGGTGGAGTTCTCCGCGCCGTACTTCCCGGCGGAACAGGCGATCGTGGTGCCGAAGGACTCGACGGTCGACGCCATTGCCGCACTGAAAACGCTGAAGGTCGGCGTGGTCAACTCCAGCACCGGCGATATCGTCGTCTCTGACGTGCTGGGGAAAAACAGCACCGCCATCAAGCGCTTCGACAACACGCCGCTGATGCTGCAAGAGCTGTATGAAGACGGCATCGGCGCTGCGGTCGGCGACGTCGGCGTCGCCAAGTTCTATATCAAAACGCATCCGGAAAAGCAGTTTAAGCTGGTGTCCGACGCCAAGTTTGAGCGGCAGTATTTCGGCATCGCCGTCGCCAAAGGCAACGATGAGCTGCGCGACAAAATCAACGCCGGCCTGAAGAAAATCATCGCCGACGGCACCTACGCCAACATCTACCAGAACTGGTTTGACAACAACGTCCCCACGCTGCCGGCCCAATAATCCGCTGCCTGATACGGGCCGGATGCCTCCGGCCCTGCAACTGCCAATAAGGAACTTACCGTGAATTTCCGCTGGGAGATCATCCAGGAATACGCGCCGCTGTTTATGGAAGGCGCCTGGATGACCATCAAATGCACCATTATCTGCGTGCTGCTGGGCACCACCTGGGGCCTGATCCTCGGTTTAGGCCGGCTGGCGCAGGCGCCGCACGGCGTCTGGAAACCCATTTTGCACTACGGCGTTCAATGGCCGGTGCGTATCTATATCAGCGCCTTCCGCGGTACGCCGCTGTTTGTGCAGATCATGGTGGTGCACTTCGCCCTGGTGCCGCTGTTTATCAACCCGCGTGACGGCCTGCTGGTCGCCTGGGGCATCATGAGCAGCGATTTCGCCCGCGAGCTGCGCGCCGACTACGGCGCCTTCCTGTCCTGCGTGGTGGCGATCACGCTCAACGCCGGCGCCTATGTGTCGGAAATTTTTCGCGCCGGCATCCAGTCCATCGACCGTGGGCAGATGGAGGCCTCACGCTCGCTCGGCATGAGCTACGGCAAAACCATGCGCAAGGTGATTTTGCCGCAGGCGTTCCGCCGTATGCTGCCGCCGCTGGGCAACAACGCCATCGCCATCGTGAAGGACTCCTCGCTGGCCTCCGCCATCGGCCTGGCCGATCTGGCCTACGCGGCGCGCACCGTGTCCGGCGCCTACGCCACCTATTGGGAGCCCTACCTGACCATCTCACTGGTCTATTGGGTCATCACCTTCTTGCTGTCGCTGATGGTGCAACATATGGAAAAGAGGTTCGGTAAAAGTGATTCGCGTACATAACCTGCAAAAACAGTTTGGCGCCACCCACGTGCTGCGCGGCATTGACTGCCAGATTGCCGCCAATGAAGTGGTGTGCGTTATCGGCCCGTCCGGCTCCGGTAAAAGCACCTTTCTGCGCTGCCTCAACGCGTTGGAAACGCTGTCCGGCGGTGAGATCGAGGTCAACGGCTTCGCCATCCACGATCAGAAGACCGATCTCAATAAAATGCGCGCCAGCGTCGGCATGGTGTTCCAGCGCTTTAATCTGTTCCCGCATATGACGGTGCTGGAAAATATCATTATGGCGCCGATGGACGTAAAGCGGCTCTCCCGCGCCGATGCCACGCAGCAGGCTGAAACGCTGCTGCGCAAGGTCGGCCTGCTGGATAAAATCGACGCCTATCCCGGCAGCCTGTCCGGCGGCCAGCAACAGCGGGTGGCGATTGCGCGCGCGCTGGCGATGGAGCCGAAAATCATGCTGTTTGACGAGCCGACCTCCGCGCTGGATCCGGAGCTGGTCGGCGAAGTGCTGGCGGTGATCAAGGCCCTGGCCCACGAAGGCATGACGATGGTGGTGGTAACGCATGAAATGGCGTTCGCCCGTGAAGTGGCGGATCGGGTGCTGTTTATCGATCAGGGTGTTATTCAGGAAGAAGGCACGCCGCAGCAGATATTTACCCAGCCGGCCAACCCGCGGACGCAGGCGTTTTTAAGCAAAGTTTTGTAACCTTCGGCACGGCTTTGCAATCAGTCGGCGCGCGCTGTGCGTCCGGCTGGTTACCAGCCGCTCAGCAGGCTGAACACCAGCCAGAACAGACAAAGCACCGCAACGCCGGTCAGCAGCAGCGTCAAAATCAGCCGTCCGCGCAGCAGCATGCTGAGCGTAATGCCGATCAGCACCGAAACCGGCATCAGCGCCAGGAAGAAAGGCCAGGTATACAGCAGGAAAAACAGCGTGTTGGAGCCATAGACCAGGAACGGCAGCGTAAACGCCAGCCAATAGAACACAAAGCCGCTGACGCCACCGAGAAACGAGTAAGAAGGCTCTTCTTTCTCTGATGTTGGATCAACCACGACGGGTGAGACATTTTGCATAGTAATCCCTGGTTATTCATCGCGCTCAGCACGCTCTGCGGCGTGTCAGAGTAAAAAGCGCATGGCAGATAACCGCCACACGCTTTTTGGGAACTCAGGGTTTGATAATAGCCTGACCACGCAGCACGTCTAACAATTGCGCAACCAAATTTGTTACCAATTGTTCGCCATCCAGGTGGATATCCGCCGCCTCCGGCGCCTGATAAACCGCGTCGATACCGGTAAAATTACGCAGCTCGCCGGCGCGGGCTTTTTTGTATAAGCCCTTCGGATCGCGCGATTCACAGATGGCCAGCGGCGTGTCGACAAACACTTCGACAAACTGACCGTCACCCAGCATCTCGCGCACCATTTGCCGTTCAGCGCGGTGCGGGGAGATAAACGCGGTCAGCACCACCAGACCGGCGTCCACCATCAGCTTCGCCACTTCACCAACCCGACGGATATTCTCGCGTCGGTCATCATCCGAGAAGCCCAGATCGCGGCACAGCCCGTGGCGTACGTTATCGCCGTCAAGCAGGTAGGTGCGCACGCCCATCGCGTGCAGCGCCTGTTCCAGCGCGCCGGCCACGGTGGATTTCCCCGAGCCGGACAGCCCGGTAAACCACAGCACCACACCGCGGTGGCCATTGCGCATTTCACGATCCGCACGCGTTACCGCATGCGGATGCCACACCACGTTTTCATCATCCGGCCCGGTCGGCCGTACTTCACGCTCGGCCACGCTTACCGGCCTCCGAGCAGGTCGCGCGCACCCCAGTGCGGGAAATGTTTACGCACCAGCGCATTCAGCTCCAGCTCAAAGGCGCTGAACTCGCCGGCAGCGGCGACGGTAGCCTGCTGCGCCTCGCGGATCAAGCCTGCGCCGACGGTGACGTTGCTCAGGCGATCGATAATGATCATGCCGCCGGTGTCCGGATTACTCTGGTAGCTGTCGAGCACCAGCGGTTCGTCAAAGGTCAGCTCCACCAGGCCGATGCCGTTCAGCGGCAGGCTGTCAGCCTGGTACTGCGCCAGAGAGTTGATTTCTACCTGATGGCGAATCGCCTCCACCCGGGCGCGGGTTTTCTTGCCGGCCACCTTGATATCGTAGCTTTGCCCCGGCTGCAGCGGCTGCTCCGCCATCCAGACCACGTCCACCAGCGCGCTCTGCGCCGCCTGCAGCGCGTCATCGGCCGCCACCAGCAGATCGCCGCGGCTGATATCGACTTCATCCTGCAGCACCAGCGTCACCGCCTCTCCCGGCACCGCTTCCTGCAGGTCGCCGTCAAAGGTGACGATGCGCGCGATGCTGGACTCCACGCCGGAAGGCAGCACTTTTACCCGCTGACCGACGTGTGCCTTGCCGGCAGACAGCGTGCCGGCGTAGCCGCGGAAATCCAGGTTCGGACGGTTGACATACTGCACCGGGAAACGCAGCGGCTGAGTGGCCGAACGGCCAACCACCTCGACGCTTTCCAGCACTTCCAGCAGCGTCGGGCCGCTGTACCACGGCATATGGACGCTCTGGCCGGCGACGTTATCACCGTCCAGCGCCGACAACGGCACAAACTTGATATCCAGATCGTTTGGCAACTGCTGGGCAAACGTCAGGTAGTCCTGCTTGAACTGTTCAAACACCTGCTCGCTGTAATTCACCAGATCCATTTTATTGACCGCCACCACCAGGTGACGAATGCCGAGCAGCGTGGCGATAAAGCTGTGGCGGCGCGTCTGATCCAGCACGCCTTTGCGCGCATCAATCAGCAGAATCGCCAGATCGCAGGTCGATGCGCCGGTGGCCATATTGCGGGTGTACTGCTCATGCCCCGGCGTATCGGCGATGATAAATTTACGCTTCTCGGTGGAGAAATAGCGGTAGGCCACATCGATGGTGATGCCCTGCTCGCGCTCCGCCTGCAGGCCATCCACCAGCAGCGCCAGGTCGAGCTTTTCCCCCTGCGTGCCCAGACGTTTGCTGTCGGTGTGCAGCGTGGACAGCTGATCTTCATAAATCTGGCGGGTATCGTGCAGCAGGCGACCAATCAGGGTGCTCTTGCCGTCATCTACGCTGCCGCAGGTCAGGAAACGCAGCAGGCTCTTATGCTGCTGCGCATGTAAATAGGCTTCCACCCCGCCCTGTTCGGCGATTTGTTGTGCAATTACGTTGTTCATCCGGTGGCTCCTCAGAAATACCCTTGACGCTTTTTCAGCTCCATCGAACCGGACTGATCGCGGTCAATCATCCGGCCCTGACGTTCGCTGGTGGTGGAGACCAGCATCTCCTCAATGATTTCCGGCAGCGTTTCCGCCGAGGATTCCACCGCGCCGGTCAGCGGCCAGCAGCCCAGCGTACGGAAGCGCACCATGCGCTGGCTGATCACTTCGCCCGGCTGCAGGTCGATACGGTCGTCGTCCACCATCATCAGCATACCGTCGCGCTCCAGCACCGGGCGCGGCTTCGCCAGATACAGCGGCACGATGTCGATATTTTCCAGGAAGATGTACTGCCAGATATCCAGTTCGGTCCAGTTCGACAGCGGGAAGACGCGGATGCTTTCCCCTTTGTTAATCTGGCCGTTGTAGTTGTGCCACAGCTCCGGACGCTGGTTCTTCGGATCCCAGCGGTGGAAACGGTCGCGGAATGAATAAATGCGTTCTTTGGCGCGGGACTTCTCTTCATCGCGCCGCGCGCCGCCGAAGGCGGCGTCAAAACCGTACTTGTTCAGCGCCTGCTTCAGGCCTTCGGTTTTCATAATATCGGTATGCTTGGCGCTGCCGTGTACGAACGGGTTAATCCCCATCGCCACCCCTTCCGGGTTTTTATGCACCAGCAGCTCAAAGCCGTACTCTTTCGCCGTGCGGTCGCGGAACTGATACATCTCCTGGAATTTCCAGCCGGTATCCACGTGCAGCAGCGGGAACGGCAGGGTGCCCGGATAGAAGGCCTTGCGCGCCAGATGCAGCATCACCGAGGAGTCTTTACCGATGGAGTACAGCATCACCGGGTTGCTGAATTCTGCGGCAACTTCACGGATGATATGGATACTCTCCGCCTCCAATTGCCGCAAGTGAGTGAGTCGTTTTTCGTCCATAACAGATCCTTTAAGCCAAATTCACTACGGCGGGACGCGCGGCCCCGTCCGTCTGAGGTTGATGCCCAAACCAGGCGATTTGATGGTGCAGTTCCACCACCTCGCCAATCACCAACAGCGCCGGCAACGGCGCCTGCTGGGCTAATTGTTCCAACTGCTGCAACGTGCCGGTCAGCACCTGCTGGTCAGCACGCGTGCCGCGGCTGATGACCGCCACCGGAGTCTGCGCCTCGCGGCCATGAGCAATCAGGCGCTGGCTGATATCCGCCGCCTTCATGGTGCCCATGTAAATCGCCAGCGTCTGACGCGCGCGCGCCAGGTCGGCCCAGTCCAGCCCGTCGCCGTCGGGACGACAGTGGCCAGTGATAAAAGTCACGCTCTGCGCATGGTCGCGATGGGTCAGCGGGATGCCGGCATAGGCCGTCGCGCCGGCCGCCGCCGTCACGCCCGGCACCACCTGGAACGGGATCCCCGCCGCCGCCGCAACCTGCAGCTCTTCACCGCCGCGGCCGAAGATAAACGGATCGCCGCCCTTCAGGCGCACCACGCGTTTCCCCTGCTGCGCCAGCTCCACCAGCAGGCGGTTGGTCTCTTCCTGAATCACCAGATGCGCGCCGGCGCGTTTGCCCACGCAGATGCGTTCCGCGTCGCGGCGCACCAGATCGAGGATCTGGTCGCTCACCAGATGGTCGTACAGCACCACATCGGCCTGCTGCATCACCTGCAGGCCGCGCAAGGTCAGCAGACCAACATCACCCGGCCCGGCGCCGACCAGGGCAATCTCGCCCTGCGTCGCCTCATCACCGGCGGCAAACGCGGCCAAATCCTGCTCCAGCTGCTGCTGCGCCTGCTGCGGCTGCTCATTAGCCGCCAGCGTGGCGAAGCGGCCGTTCAGGGACTTCTCCCAGAAACGACGGCGTGCGCCGATCGAACTCAGCTGCTGTTTTACCCGGGTGCGGAAACCGCCGGCCAGCTGCGCTATCGTGCCAAGACTGGCCGGTAGCAGCGCCTCCAGCTTTTCACGCAGCATCCGCGCCAGCACCGGCGCTTTGCCGCCGGACGACACCGCCACCACCAGCGGCGAGCGGTCGACAATCGATGGGAAAATAAATGAGCAGCGCGGCTGATCGTCCACCACGTTGGCCAGCACGCGGCGCTTATCCGCCTCGGCGTAAACCTGTGCGTTCAGCGCGGCGTCGTCGGTCGCGGCGATCACCAGAAACACCTCATCCAGCTGGTGCGGCGCAAACGCCTGCCCCAGCCAGTTGATGCCTCCAGACTGGCGACGTTGTTCAAGTTCAGGTGAAAGCGACTGCGCAACTATCCGTATTTCAGCCCCGGCGCGCGCAAGCAGTTCCACCTTGCGCGCAGCAACTTCACCGCCGCCAACGACCAGTACCGGACGCTGTTTCAGATCGGCAAATATTGGTAGATAGTCCACAACAGCCTTTTCATATAACGGAAAGATAGTGTGACTATACGGGCTGCGATTTAGCCCCTGAAATGACGAAAAGGAATGAGATGTGCATTTATGGAATATAGGCCGCAGCGCGGGCGCGGCAAGCACCATGCGCGCGCCGGGCAGAGGCGTCTTGCCAGCCGTTCAAAACAGGGCGAAGCGGCTCAGAACCACAGCTTGGCGGCGGTCATGCACAGTGCGGCAACGCCGAATATGCAGCTGACCATCCATTTGGTTTGGCTGACGACTTCTTTATTCACCAGCCCAATTTCCCGGTGCAGCAGAGCCACCTCCTTATGCAGATCGCCCTTGGTGACAAACTCCAGCGAACGCATATTCAGCGCCGCCAAATCCAGTTTAACCTGGCTGACATCCACCTCCACCCGTTCAACGCGCTTTTCCACGCCTTCAATACGCCGATCCATCCCCTCAATGCGCAGATCCATTCGCTCAACGTGCTGTTCCATCCGTTCGACACGTAGATCCATCTGTTCCACGCGCTGCTCCATCCGTTCGACACGCAGATCCATCTGTTCCACGCGCTGCTCCATCCGTTCAGCACGTTGATCCATGCGCTCAATCTGTTGCTCAACGACGCCCAGCCGGTTGTCCAGTTTATCCAGCATCATGCGCTCTCCCTGCCGTGAAAAATCATCTCGTCGGATAGTAGACCTATTATTCAGGCGGTTAAATAGCGATACCGCTAATTTGCCATACGTCTCGCAATCACCGCCGGCCCCTCCTTACCGCCACGTTCGCGGCATAAATTAAGAGCGGATGAAATTGTTTAATCCGGCATTGCGTTTCATACTAAGGCCGAAAAAAATAATCGGCGTGATTGAGCGCCTACGAGAAGGATTTTCCGCTATGTTTTCCCGCCAGAGTCTGAAAGCCGGTCTGTTGGCCGCGGCATTCAGCAGCGTTTTTTGCGCCTCCGCCGCCACTCAGCCCGGCCAGGACGCGCCACTGGGTAAATACGCCGCCGAAAAAATGCGTTATATCGCCACCTACTTCCCGGGACGTATGGCCGGCAGCCCGGCAGAGCAGCTGGCCGCCGACTACCTGAAACAGCAGTTCGGCCAGATGGGCTACCAGAGTAATATCCGCAGCATTAACAGCCGCTACCTCTACAGCAACAAAAACGGCAGCGAAAACTGGCGCAATATCCGAGTGAATTCGGTGATCGCTGCCAAAAGCGGCGATCAGCCGCAGCAGATCATCGTGATGGCGCACTTCGATACCTATACGCCGCGCAGCGATGCCGACGTCGACAACAACCTGGGCGGCCTGACGCTGCAAGGGGTCGACGATAACGCCTCCGGCGTCGGCGTGATGCTGGAGCTGGCGCAGCGGATGAAGGATATCCCCACCCGCTACAGCCTGCGCTTTATCGCCGCCAGCGGCGAAGAGCTGGGCTCGCTGGGCGCAAAAAATTATCTGCAGCGCATGAGCGCCGAAGAGCGGGCGAACACGCTGCTGGTGATTAACCTCGACAGCCTGATCACCGGCGACAAACTCTATTTCCACGCCGGCCGCAACACGCCGCCGAAGATCGCCAAACAGAGCCGCGATCGGGCGCTGGATATCGCCCACCGCTACGGTATCGCCGCCGCCCTTAACCCGGGCAACGACAAATACCCGCGGGGCACCGGCTGCTGTTCCGATCAGCAGGTGTTTGACGTCGCGCGCATCCCGGTGATGGCGGTCGAGGCCACCAACTGGACGCTGGGCAAAAAAGACGGCTATCAACAGCGTGCCGTCAGCCCCCACTTCCCGCAGGGCGTCAGTTGGCACCGGCCGCAGTACGACAACGTGCAATATCTGGATCGCCATCTGCCGGGGCGGATTGATAAACGCAGCCGGGACAGCGTGCAGGTACTGCTACCGCTGTTAAAAGAGCTGGCGCAGGCGCACCCGGCGGCCAAAGCGAAAAAATCATAAAAAAAGGGATGGCTGACGCCATCCCTTCCCGGTTATTCCGTGCGCATACTCAGCGCATCCGGTTTACTCATGCAGCCCGCATTCGCGTTTCAGGCCAAAGAAGCGCGTCTCTTCTTCATTCATGCCCGGCTCCCACTTGCGCGTGGTATGGGTATCGCCCACCGACAGGTAGCCCTGATCCCGCAGCGGGTGGTAGCTCAGCCCGTGCTCCGTCAGATACTGATAAATCTGACGGTTATCCCAGTCGATAATCGGCAGCACCTTAAAGACGCCGCGCTGCACCGCCAGCACCGGCAGATGGGCACGGCTGCCGGATTGCTCGCGGCGCAGGCCGGCGAACCAGGTGTTGGCGCCCAGCGTTTCCAGCGCACGGTTCATCGGTTCAACCTTGTTAAGCTGGTTATAGCGCTCAATGCCCTCAACGCCCTGCTCCCACAGTTTGCCGTAGCGCGCCTCCTGCCAGGCCGGCGAATGCTCGGCGCGGAACACCTGCAGGTTCAGGTTCAGCTTGTCGGTCAGCTGATCGACAAACTGATAGGTTTCCGGGAACAGATAGCCGGTATCGGTCAGGATCACCGGGATATCCGGCTGGATACGCGTCACCAGATGCAGACAGACCGCGGCCTGAATCCCGAAGCTGGAAGAGAGCACAAACGCGCCCGGCAGTTGCTCCAGCGCCCACTCGACGCGCTGCTGCGCGGAGAGCCGCTCCAGTTTGCCGTTGACCTCAGCCAGCGCCAACGCCTGCCCGGATTTCGGCAGCGCATTCAGCGCCGCCAGATCGAATTCAGCCATGTTGTCAGCCTCCACGGTTAGTCCCAGAAATCCTGCGCCGGATCCACCACCGGGCGAATAATGCCGGCGCGGATGGTGAAGTCGCCGAACCCTTCGCCCGCGTTGCGCTCTTGCGCCCAGCGGCCGACCAGTTGGTCGATCTCCTGCAGGATCTGCTCCTCATTGATGTTCTCGCGATACATGCGCGGAATACGCGTACCTTCACGGTTGCCGCCCAGATGCAGGTTATAACGGCCGACCGCCTTGCCCACCAGGCCGATCTCCGCCAGCAGCGCGCGGCCGCAGCCGTTCGGGCAGCCGGTCACGCGCAGCACCATGTGCTCATCGCCCACCCCGTGCTGATGCATGATGCCCTCAACCTTGGTGACGAACTGCGGCAGGAAGCGCTCGGCCTCCGCCATCGCCAGCGGACAGGTCGGGTATGACACGCAGGCCATCGAATTTTTACGCTGTTCGCTGACGCCGTCGTCGATCAGGCCGTGCGCGCGGGCGATGGCTTCAATATTGGCCTTCTCGCTTTCCGGCACGCCGGCGACGATCAGGTTCTGGTTGGCGGTCAGACGGAAGTCGCCCTGATGCACCCTGGCGATTTCCGCCACGCCGCTTTTCAGCGGACGGCCCGGATAGTCCAGCAGGCGGCCGTTTTCGATAAACAGCGTCAGGTGCCAGTGGTTATCCACCCCTTTCACCCAGCCGATGCGGTCGCCGCGGCCGGTAAACTCATAGGGCCGAATCGGCTCGAAGGTGATGCCGGCGCGTTTTTCCACTTCGGCGCGGAAGGTCTCCACGCCGACGCGCTCCAGCGTATATTTGGTTTTGGCGTTTTTACGATCGGTGCGGTTGCCCCAGTCGCGCTGGGTAGTGACTACCGCCTCGGCCACCGCCAGCGTATGCTCCAGCGGAATATAGCCGAACTCGCTGGCGTTACGCGCATAGGTTTTCTTGTTGCCGTGCTCAATCGACAGGCCGCCGCCCACCAGCAGGTTAAAGCCCACCAGCTTGCCGTTTTCCGCAATGGCGACAAAGTTCATATCGTTGGCGTGCAGATCGACGTCGTTCTGCGGCGGGATCACCACCGTGGTTTTAAACTTGCGCGGCAGATAGGTCGGGCCGAGGATCGGCTCCTCGTCGGTGGTCGCCACCTTCTCTTTATCCAGCCACACTTCCGCATAGGCGCGGGTGCGCGGCAGCAGATGTTCGGAGATTTTCTTCGCCCACTCGTAGGCTTCCTGATGCAGCTCAGACTCCACCGGGTTCGAGGTGCACAGCACGTTGCGGTTGACGTCGTTGGCGGTCGCCAGCGCGTCCAGCCCCAGCCTGTTCAGCAGCTGGTGTACCGGCTTCACATTGCCCTTCAGAATACCGTGGAACTGGAAGGTCTGACGGTTGGTCAGGCGAATGCTGCCGTACAGCGTGCTCTCTGCGGCAAACTTATCAATACCCAGCCACTGCTGCGGGCTGATAATGCCGCCGGGCAGGCGACAGCGCAGCATCATCGCATGGCGCGGCTCCAGCTTCTGCTCGGCGCGTTCGGCGCGGATATCGCGGTCATCCTGCTGGTACATGCCGTGGAAACGGATCAGCAGAAAGTTGTCGCCGTTAAAGCCGCCGGTCAGACCGTCGTTCAAATCGTCGGCGATGGTGCCGCGCAGGAAGTTACTCTCACGCTTCATGCGTTCGGCATCGGCCAGTTTGCCTTCTACAACCAGAGGGCCGGGGTGTTTATCACTCATCAGTAAACATCTCGCTGATAACGGCGCTCAAAGCGCAGCTCACTTAAAAATTCGTCGGCCTGCTCGGCATCCATTCCACCGTGCTCGGCGACCAGTTCCAGTAATGTATTTTCCACGTCTTTCGCCATGCGATTGGCATCGCCGCAGACGTAAATGTGCGCGCCTTGCTGGATCCAGCGCCACACTTCCGCGCCCTGTTCGCGCAGTTTGTCCTGTACATACACTTTGTGCTGCTGGTCACGTGACCAGGCCAGATCGATGCGGGTCAACAGACCGTCTTTCACATAGCGCTGCCACTCCACCTGATAGAGGAAGTCTTCGGTAAAGTGCGGGTTACCGAAGAACAGCCAGTTTTTACCGCCGGCGCCGTCGGCGTCGCGCTGCTGCATAAAGGCGCGGAACGGCGCAATGCCGGTGCCGGGGCCGATCATGATCACCGGCGTATCCGGGTTGGCCGGCAGGCGGAAATTGTCGTTGTGTTCGATAAACACCCGCACATCGCCGTCTTCCTCCAGGCGGTCGGCCAGGAAGCTCGAGGCGCCGCCGGCGCGCGCGCGGCCGTCAATGTCATAGCGCACTACGCCGACGGTCACGTGCACTTCGTTTTCCGTTTCCGCCTGCGAAGAGGCGATGGAATAGAGGCGCGGCGTCAGCGGACGCAGCAGGCCGAGCAGCTGTTCGGCGCTGAGTTCAACCGGCGCCTGACGCACCATATCGACGATCGGCGTATTGTGCGCATACTGCTGCAGCGCGGCTTTATCGGCCACCAGCGCCAACAGTTTTTCATCCCGCGCCAGCGCCGCATATTTTTCCACGATCGGCGTGGTGTTCTGGGTCAGTTCATAGTGGCTGCGCAATGCGTCGCTCAGCGACAGCGTTTTGCCGTCCACCTCGACCGTTTCATCGCCTTTCAGCCACAGCAGCTGCACCAGCTCGTCGACCAGCGCCGGATCGTTATCGAACCAGACGCCCAGGGCGTCGCCCGGCTGATAGCGCAGTCCGGAGTCCCCCAGGTCGATCTCGATGTGGCGCACGTCTTTATCGGAATTGCGGCCGGTGACCTTCTGGTTCACCGCCAGCTGCGCCGTCAACGGCTGCTCTTTGCTGTACGGGCTGCTGTCGAGCAGATCCACCGCACCGCCGGCCAGCACACCCGGCGCCACACTTTCCGTCGGCGCGCGATCTTTCAGCACCGTCACCACCTGCTTGCGCCAGGCGGTCGCGAGGTCCTGATACTCGACGTCGGCATCAACGCGCTCCACCAGACGCTCGGCACCCAGCTCCGCCAGTTTGGCGTCGAAATCCTTGCCGGACTGGCAGAAGTTTTCATAGGAGGTATCGCCCAGGCCAAACACCGCAAAGGCGGTCTCGTTCAGCTTCGGCGCTTTTTTGGAGTGCAGGAACTTATGCAGCGCCACCGCCTCTTCCGCCGGCTCGCCTTCACCCTGCGTGGAGGCCACCACGATCAGCAGGCGCTCCTGAGCGATCTGCTTGTATTTGTAATCTCCGGCACTGACCAGATTGACGCTCAGCTTGGCCGCCAGCAGATCGTCGCGCAGCTGCTCCGCCAGGCGGCGGGCGTTGCCGGTCTGCGAGGCGGAAATAATGGTAATGCTCGGCGCGGCAGCAGCGGCGGGCGCGGCCGGCAAGGCGACGGCTCCGGGCTGTTGGTTAACCATTCCCCAGAAGTAACCGGACAGCCACGCCAGCTGCGTCGGCGAATAGTCGCCAATCGCCGCCTGCAGGTTAGAGAGCTGTTCGGGCGTCAGCGGGAGCAAAGATGTTGGAGGAGCCTGAGTCGTCATTGCGGACATAATTCCTATGCTTAGCCAGTGTCATTCGCTGTCTTTTCGTTCAGTCTGATTTCCTGAAAAGATCAGGAGAGTTTGTAAGGTTACCGAGCCAAATAGCAACGAATAAATAAGGGATAGCAATAATTAATAACCAAAATGACTAAGCTGTTTTACTGGTAAGGCATAACGCTTAAAGCGCTAAGGATTCATTTTTATCACCATGAATTTAAAATGATTTTTTTGATGATTTTTGAATGAATCGCATTCAGCGGCTAACCGGCCCCGCCGATAAGGCCGCACTGCCGTCAATAAAAAAACGCAGAGGATGCATTGCGTGCGCAATCAGGTAGACCATAACGGTATAAATGGCAAGCGATGCGCCTTTCCGGTAGTATGCGTCGGTTTTTGAGTCAATGAGGCCGTAACAATGGCAACCACGCTGTTTAAAGATTTTCAATTTGAAGCCGCACACCGCCTGCCGCATGTGCCTGAAGGCCATAAATGCGGCCGTCTGCACGGGCATTCGTTTATGGTGCGTCTGGAAGTAACCGGTGAGGTCGATGCCCACACCGGCTGGGTAATGGACTTTGCCGAACTGAAAGCCGTATTCAAACCCGTTTGGGAGCGGTTGGATCACCATTATCTGAACGATATTCCAGGGCTGGAAAATCCGACCAGCGAAGTGCTCGCCGCCTGGATTTGGCAGCAGCTGAAGCCGCAGCTGCCGGAACTGAGCGCGGTGATGGTGAAAGAAACCTGCACCGCTGGCTGCGTATATAAAGGCTAACGGTGCGAAGATAACGGGCGCGCTGCGCCGCGTCCCGCTATCTGGCCCGACGGGCTCAGGCAATATTCAGATATTTATGCGTCTGCATCGACAAACGCCAGTTACGTTCAATGCAGGTGGCAATACAGAGTTTGGTCGCTTCATCTTTCTGACTGATCGGCTGCAGGGCGATCACCCGCCGTTTCTCATCGTGCAGCGTCGCCAGCAGCGCATCCAGCGCCTCAATATCCCGCTGACGCCCGACCGGGTGTTTGATCTCATCCGCGCGCGTTAGCGCCTGATCCAGCACTTTCATCCCGCCGCGCATATTCACCTTCGGTGAAACCGTCACCCAGGTATTCTCTGTACACCGCACTTCATGGGTGCCGCTGGTTTCAATTTGGCAACCGTAGCCGTGCGCTTCAAACAGACGGGTCAGCGGGAGCAAATCGTAAATGCACGGCTCGCCGCCGGTAATGACGATATGGCGCGCGCTGTAGCCCTGCTGGCCGATCACCGCCAGCAGCTGCTCGGCGCTGGCGCTGCCCCAGGCGTCGCTCTCTGAGGTTTTCACCAAAATGCGCTGCATGTCCACTTCCCGATGAGCATCCTTTTCCCAGGTGTGTTTGGTATCGCACCAGCTGCATCCTACCGGACACCCCTGCAGGCGGATAAAAATAGCCGGAACGCCGGTGAAATAACCTTCGCCCTGTAAAGTCTGGAACATCTCGTTAATCGGGTACTGCATGCATCTCTCAATTTAAACGGGTAAAACGCGATTATCTCAGATTCCCGTCCGGCGGCCAAATAACCTCATTGCCGCCCTTTTGCCGCACCGGCGCGCAACTTTCGATCCTGCGTCGCAAAAATAACAATTAGCCAACAAATAAGATAAATGTATTTGACATTAATCCCCGCAAACCTCACTGATGTATATACATGCAAGCACAAGCCGGACAGCCGTTCCGGCGCTAATCACAATAACCACCACCAGCACTTTTCGAGGGGACTATGGCTCATTCCACCAAGTTAAACATCCAGCAGGCGATCGACGACAGTAAGTTCTCGCTGTTCCACTGGACGCTGATTATTCTCGGTTTTTTGGTCCTGGCGATCGACGGTTTCGACACCGCCGCCATGGGTTATATTGCCCCGGCGCTGGCCGAGGACTGGGGGATCGTCAAGCAGGATCTGGGGCCGGTGCTGAGCGCCGCGCTGCTCGGGCTGTCGCTGGGCGCGCTGGTGGCCGGGCCGCTCTCCGACCGCATCGGCCGCAAGCGGGTGCTGGTGTTTTCCTGTCTGTTCTTCGGCCTGTCCAGCCTGGCGACCGCCTATGCCGGCTCGCTCGACAGCCTGACGCTGTGGCGTTTTCTCACCGGCCTTGGCCTGGGCGCCGCCATGCCCAACGCCATTACGCTGATTTCCGAGTATGCGCCGCAGCGCTGCCGTTCGCTGGCGATTAACACTATGTACTGCGGCTTTCCGCTGGGCGCCGCCGCCGGTGGCGCTATCTCCTCCTGGCTGATCCCCGGTTACGGCTGGCACAGCGTGCTGCTGCTCGGCGCCATCGCGCCGCTGATGCTGACGGTGCTGCTGGTGCTGTTGCTGCCCGAGTCGGTCAAATATCTGGTTAACCGCGGCAAGGATAGGCAGAAGATCAAACGCATTACCCAGCGCTTCAGCGGGAAAAACCTCGACGGCGTCGAACACTTCTATCTGTATGAAACGCCGCTGGCGGCGTCAAAAAGCAGCGTCGGCCTGCTGTTCAGCCGCCCTTATCTGCTCGGTACCCTGATGCTGTGGGTCACCTACTGCATGGGGCTGGTGATCTACTACATGCTGCTGAGCTGGATGCCGATTCTGATGCAGGGCCTGGGTTATCAGCTGGAGCAGTCCGCCATGCTGACTTCGCTGTTCACCTTCGGCGGCACCGCCGGCATCCTGATGGCCGGTTGGATGATGGACCGCTGGAACGCGCATAAGGTGGTCGCCGCCGGCTTTATCATCACCGCGCTGCTGATCGTCGGCATGGCTACCGAAGATCGCCATATCGTTCTGCTCGGCGGGTTTATTTTCCTGATGGGCATTACCATGAACGGCGCGCAGTCGGGGCTGCAGACGCTGGCTGCCACCTACTACCCGACCCACAGCCGCGCCACCGGCATCGCCTGGATGCAGGGCATCGGCCGTTTCGGCGGCGTGGCCGGCACGATGGTCGGCGCACAGCTGATGGCGATGCAGTGGGAAGTGCGCAGCATCCTGCTGTTCCTGTGCCTGCCGGCGGCCGTTGCCGCCATCGCCACGCTGGTCAAAATGGCGCGCCGCAAGACGCTGCAAACGGCCAGCTCATGACGCTGACGGGCGCGGCTGGCCGCGCCCGACTCTCCGGTCATAACGCTTTTTTATCCATCACGCCGACTTGTAATTCTTATGTAAATTAATTGTGATTTAACGCTCAAAAATGACGCGTTTTTTATTCATTTTTGCCTAGCAGCTCACTGTTCTGGCCCTTCCCCCCGGCCTGACAGCGCGCACAAAATCAAATAAAACACTGATTAATAACAAAAATAATTTTCTCTTATGCCACTTTTTCGCTTAAGCGATTCGCTATTGCATATGCTTGTACATACAAGTATATGTTAATAAAACCTGACGCACTATTCAGACGTGATAGGCAGGCAACAACGCCATCAATTCACACCGATTGAATTGCCATACTTCAAGTTGAGGAAAGAGCTGTGACTGCAAATAACAAAGTTCGCAATGTCGATGTACGCGCGCCTCGCGGCACACAATTAAACGCAAAAAGCTGGCTGACCGAAGCGCCGCTGCGCATGCTGATGAACAACCTCGATCCGGAAGTCGCAGAAAACCCGCATGAGCTGGTGGTTTACGGCGGCATCGGCCGCGCCGCCCGCGACTGGGACTGCTACGACAAAATCGTCGAAACCCTGAAAACGCTGGAAGAGGACGAAACGCTGCTGGTGCAGTCCGGTAAGCCGGTCGGCGTATTCAAAACCCACAGCAACGCGCCGCGCGTGCTGATCGCCAACTCCAACCTGGTGCCGCACTGGGCCACCTGGGAACACTTTAACGAACTGGATGCCAAGGGGCTGGCGATGTACGGCCAGATGACCGCCGGCAGCTGGATTTATATCGGCAGCCAGGGCATCGTGCAGGGCACCTACGAAACCTTCGTCGAAGCCGGCCGCCAACACTACGACGGCAACCTGCAGGGCCGCTGGGTGCTGACCGCCGGTCTGGGCGGCATGGGCGGCGCGCAGCCGCTGGCGGCCACGCTGGCCGGCGCCTGCTCGCTGAATATCGAGTGTCAGCAGAGCCGCATCGACTTCCGCCTGAAAACCCGCTACGTCGACGAACAGGCCAGCGATCTGGATGACGCGCTGGCGCGCATCAAGCGCTATACCGCCGAGGGTAAAGCGATTTCCATCGCGCTGTGCGCCAACGCCGCCGACATTCTGCCGGAGCTGGTCAAACGCGGCGTGCGTCCGGATATGGTTACCGACCAGACCAGCGCCCACGATCCGCTCAACGGTTACCTGCCGCAGGGCTGGAGCTGGGAAGAGTACCGCGAGCGCGCCCAGCGCGAGCCGGCGGTGGTGGTGAAGGCCGCCAAAAACTCCATAGCGGAACACGTCAAGGCGATGCTGGCGTTCCAGCAGATGGGCATCCCTACCTTCGACTACGGCAACAACATCCGTCAGATGGCCAAAGAGATGGGCGTCGACAACGCCTTCGACTTCCCGGGCTTTGTGCCGGCCTACATTCGTCCGCTGTTCTGCCGCGGCATCGGGCCGTTCCGCTGGGCCGCGCTGTCCGGCGATCCGCAGGATATCTATAAGACCGACGCGATGGTCAAGGAGCTGATCCCCGACGACGAACACCTGCACCGCTGGCTGGATATGGCGCGCGAGCGCATCAGCTTCCAGGGCCTGCCGGCGCGCATCTGCTGGGTCGGTCTGGGCCAGCGCGCCAAGCTGGGCCTGGCGTTCAACGAAATGGTGCGCCGCGGCGAACTGTCGGCGCCGATCGTCATCGGCCGCGACCACCTGGACTCCGGCTCGGTCGCCAGCCCGAACCGTGAAACCGAAGCCATGCAGGACGGTTCCGACGCCGTATCCGACTGGCCGCTGCTCAACGCCCTGCTGAACACCGCCAGCGGCGCCACCTGGGTGTCGCTGCACCACGGCGGCGGCGTCGGCATGGGCTTCTCACAGCACTCCGGCATGGTGATCGTCTGCGACGGCAGCGACGAAGCCGCCGAACGTATTGCCCGCGTCCTGCACAACGACCCGGCCACCGGCGTAATGCGCCATGCCGATGCGGGTTACGACATTGCTATCGACTGCGCCCGCGAGCAGGGTCTGAACCTGCCGATGGTCGCCGCCACTCAGGGGAAAAAAGCATGAAAAATCTAACCATCCGCCCTGGAAAACTGACGCTCGCCGAACTGCGCGACGTGTATCAACAGCCGGTCAAGCTGACGCTGGACGACAACGCCTATGCCGCCATTGAGCGGAGCGTCGCCTGCGTTGAGCGCATCGTCGAAGAGAACCGCACCACCTACGGCATCAACACCGGCTTCGGCCTGCTGGCCTCGACCCGCATCGCGCGGGACGATCTGGAGAATCTGCAGCGCTCCATCGTGCTGTCTCACGCCGCCGGCGTCGGCGCGCCGACCGACGACAACCTGGTGCGCCTGATTATGGTGCTGAAAATCAACAGCCTGTCGCGCGGTTTCTCCGGCATTCGTCTGGAAGTGCTGCAGGCGCTGATCGCGCTGGTGAACGCCGAAGTCTACCCGCATATTCCGCTGAAAGGCTCGGTGGGCGCCTCCGGCGACCTGGCGCCGCTGGCGCATATGAGCCTGCTGCTGCTGGGAGAAGGCAAGGCGCGCCATCAGGGCGAGTGGCTGTCCGCCGGCGACGCGCTGGCGAAAGCCGGCCTGAAGCCGCTGCAGCTGGCGGCCAAAGAGGGGCTGGCCCTGCTGAACGGCACCCAGGTTTCCACCGCCTTCGCGCTGCGCGGCCTGTTTGAGGCGGAAGATCTCTACGCCGCCGCCACGGTCTGCGGCAGCCTGAGCGTAGAGGCGGCGCTGGGTTCGCGCAGCCCGTTCGATCCGCGCATTCACGAGGTGCGCGGCCAACGCGGCCAGATCGACGCGGCAGCGGCCTACCGCCACCTGCTAGGCGAGCGCAGCGAAGTGTCCGACTCGCACCGCAACTGTGAAAAAGTGCAGGATCCGTACTCGCTGCGCTGTCAGCCGCAGGTGATGGGCGCCTGCCTGACGCAGATTCGCCAAGCCAGCGAGATCCTGGCGATTGAAGCCAACGCGGTGTCCGATAACCCGCTGGTGTTCGCCGAACAGGGCGACGTGCTGTCCGGCGGCAACTTCCACGCCGAACCGGTGGCGATGGCCGCGGACAACCTGGCGCTGGCGTTCGCCGAGATCGGCTCGCTGTCCGAACGCCGTATCTCACTGCTGATGGATAAGCATATGTCGCAGCTGCCGCCGTTCCTGGTGAAAAACGGCGGCGTTAACTCCGGCTTTATGATCGCACAGGTTACCGCCGCGGCGCTGGCCAGCGAGAATAAGGCGCTGGCGCACCCGGCCAGCGTTGACAGCATCCCGACCTCAGCCAACCAGGAAGATCACGTCTCCATGGCGCCGGCCGCCGGCCGTCGCCTGTGGGAGATGGCCGATAACGTGCGTGGCATTCTGGCGGTGGAGTGGCTGGCCGCCATTCAGGGGCTGGATCTGCGTGAAGGGCTGCACACCAGCGAAGGGCTGGAACAGGCGCGCCGCCTGCTGCGCGAGCAGGTCAGCCATTACGATCAGGACCGCTTCTTCGCGCCTGATATTGAAGCGGCCAGCCAGCTGTTGGCGGCCCGTCACCTGACAGCGCTGCTGCCTGCCGCGCTGCTGCCTAGTCTGGCATAACCCTACACTGACCACGCAGTTTGTTCTGCCCCGCCGGGTACGTTTCACCCGGCGAGGGCAGCATGTACCTGTTCCGCAAAACAACAACAACGGGAAGCAACATGCGTAGCGACACAACACAACTCAGACGCGGACTCAACGCGCGACATATCCGATTTATGGCGCTGGGCTCGGCGATCGGCACCGGCCTGTTTTACGGCTCCGCCGGCGCCATTCAACTGGCCGGCCCGGCGGTACTGCTGGCCTATCTGGTGGGCGGCGCGGCGGTGTTTATGGTAATGCGCGCGCTGGGAGAGATGGCGGTGCACCAGCCGGTTTCCGGCTCGTTCGGCCATTACGCCAGCCGTTACCTCGGCCCGCTGGCCGGCTTTCTCACCGGCTGGACCTATACCTTTGAAATGGTGATCGTCGCGCTGGCCGACGTCACCGCCTTCGGCATCTATATGGGGCTGTGGTTCCCGGACGTCGCCCAGTGGGTCTGGGTGCTGAGTATCATCCTCTTTATCGGCGCGCTGAATATGTGCAGCGTAAAAGTATTCGGCGAAATGGAATTCTGGCTGTCGCTGATCAAAGTGGCGGCGATCGTCGCCATGATTATCGGCGGCGCGGCGGTGATGATGTTTGGCTTCGGCCAGGCCCAGCAGGCCACCGGCCTCAGCAATTTATGGCAGCACGGCGGCTTTATGCCTAACGGCTTCGGCGGCGTGGTGGCCTCGCTGGCGGTGGTGATGTTCGCCTTCGGCGGCATTGAAATTATCGGCATCACCGCCAGCGAAGCGAAGGATCCCGCCAAGGTGCTGCCGAAGGCGATTAACGCCGTCCCGCTGCGCATCCTGCTGTTTTACGTGCTGACGCTGATGGTGCTGATGGCGATCTATCCGTGGAACAGCATCGGCCAGAACGGCAGCCCGTTTGTCGAGATCTTCAGCAGCCTGGGCATTGAATCGGCCGCCAACCTGCTGAACGTGGTGGTGATTACCGCCGCTATTTCCGCTATCAACAGCGATATCTTCGGCGCCGGACGCATGATGTACGGCATGGCGCAGGAGGGCCAGGCGCCGAAGAGCTTCACCAAACTGACCGGCAACGGCGTGCCCTGGATGACGGTGCTGGTGATGGCGATCGCCCTGCTGGTCGGCGTGGTGCTCAACTACCTGATCCCGAAACAGATCTTTATGATCATCGCCTCCATCGCCACCTTCGCTACCGTGTGGGTGTGGCTGATGATCCTGCTGTCGCAGATCGTGATGCGCCGCACCATCAGCAAAGAGGAAGCCGCCGCGCTGAGCTTCCCGGTGCCGTGGTGGCCGGTCGCGCCGGCGCTGGCGACGGCGTTTATGGTGTTTGTCATCGGCCTGCTCGGTTACTTTGAGGAGAGCCGCATCGCGCTGTATGTCGGGCTGGCCTGGGTGGCACTGCTCACGCTGGCGTACTGGCTGTGGGTACGCAAAAAAGGCGGGGGTTCACCCGTCGCGACCTTCTCCCAGAATATGTAGTCATCAGGCCCGCCGTTCCCGGGCCTTTATTCGTTACCCTCTACACAACGGGGAAATACTGCTATGCAAACAACAACATCGGGGTTGGTGAAAACACTGCGGCTACCGCTTATCACACTTGGACTGGCACTGGCCAGCGGCAGCGCCAACGCCGCCGGCTGGTGCGAAACCGGTAAACCGGTCAAGTTCGCCGGTCTGAACTGGGAAAGCGGCATGCTCCTGACCGACATCATGCAATACGTACTGCAAAAAGGTTACGACTGTAAAACCGACACCCTGCCGGGCAACTCGATCACGATGGAGCAGGCGGTCAGCACGGATGATATTCAGGTGTTTGCCGAAGAGTGGATTGGCCGCAGCGAGGTCTGGAAAAAGGCCGAAGCGGCCGGCAAGGTGGTCAGCGTCGGCGCCCCCATCGTCGGCGCTGAAGAAGGCTGGTACGTTCCGCGCTATGTGATCGCGGGCGATGCCAAGCGCGGTATCAAACCGGCGGCGCCGAACCTGAAAAGCATTGCGGATTTGACCCAATACGCCTCACTGTTCCGCGATCAGGAGGAACCCGATAAGGGTCGTTTCTATAACTGCCCCGCCGGCTGGACCTGCGAACTGGACAACACCGCCATCCTGAAAAAATTCAAGCTGGACGACAAGTTCACCAATTTCCGCCCCGGCACCGGCCCGGCGCTGGATACGGCAATTTTATCCGGCTACCGCCGCGGCGAACCCATTCTGTTCTACTACTGGTCGCCAACGCCGATGATGGGCCAGCTCGATCTGGTCAAACTGGAGGAGCCAGGCGCGGATAAGCAAATTCACATCAAAGTCGGCCTGTCTCAGGTCTTCAATCAGCAAGCGCCGGAACTGGTTACGGTGTTGAGCAAGGTAAACCTGCCGCTGGATCTGTTGAATCAGAATCTGGCGCTGATGAAACAAAAGCGCATCAGCTCAGAAAAACTGGCGCAGGCGTTCTTCAAACAGCATCCGGAAATTTGGCAAAAGTGGGTAAGCGACGACGCCGCGAAGAAAATTCAGGCGTCCTTGTAACACAGTCAAACCGATAACCATCGGGGCCATCCGGCCCCGCGCTCAGACAGGGGCTAACCATGTTTCCAGAACGCTTTACCTTCTCGATTGCCGATTGGATCAACGGCTGGGTTGAAACCCTGGTCAACAATTACGGCGATACCTTCCGCGCTATTTCCGACAACCTGCTGTGGGTCGTCATCCAATTGGAGAGCCTGCTACGCATGACGCCCTGGTGGCTGATGCTGGCGATCGTCGGCTTGCTGAGCTGGCATGCCACGCGCCGCTGGCTGCCGACGGCGGTCATGGTCGGCCTGACGCTGCTGGTCGGCGCCGCCGGCCTGTGGGATAAATTAATGCTGACGCTGGCGCTGGTGTTGGTCGCCACGCTGCTTGCCGTCATGATCGGCATTCCGCTGGGTATTCTGGCCGCCCGCAGCAACCGCGTGCGGGCCGTGATGATGCCGTTGATGGACGTGATGCAAACCATGCCCAGCTTTGTCTACCTGATCCCGGTGCTGATGCTGTTCGGGCTGGGTAAAGTCCCCGCGATTCTCGCCACGGTGATCTACGCCACGCCGCCGCTGATCCGCCTGACGGATTTAGGCATTCGTCAGGTCGATGCCGAAGTGATGGAGTCCGCCACCGCGTTCGGCGCCAACCGCTGGCAAAAACTCTTCGGCGTACAGCTGCCGCTGGCGATGCCAAGCATTATGGCCGGCATCAATCAGACCACGATGATGTCGCTGTCGATGGTGGTGGTGGCCTCCATGATCGGCGCCCGCGGGCTGGGGGAAGACGTGCTGGTCGGCATTCAGACGTTAAACGTCGGCATGGGGCTGGAAGCCGGGTTGGCCATAGTGATTCTCGCGGTAGTGATTGACCGTATAACTCAGGCCTATGGCCGCTCAGCCGTGGTTGCGGGGTAATGATGATGAACAAAATCGATATCAAAAACGTCTACAAGATCTTCGGCCATAAGACCGCAGCGGCGCTGGCGCTGAGCCGGCAGGGGAAAACCAAGCAGGAAGTGCAGGCGGAAACCGGCTGCGTGATCGGCGTGCACGATCTCTCCCTGTCGATCAAGGCCGGCGAGATATTCGTCATCATGGGACTATCCGGTTCTGGAAAATCCACTCTGGTGCGCCATATCAACCGGCTGATCGAACCCACCAGCGGAGAAATCCTGATCGATGGTGAAGACATTCTGCGTTACGACGAAAAACAGCTCGAGCATTTTCGTCGTCATCAAATCAGCATGGTCTTTCAGAGTTTCGGCCTGCTGCCGCATAAAACGGTGCTGGAAAACGTCAGCTATGGCCTGAAAATCCGCGGCGGCAAAAAAGAGGCCTATCAGGATCGCGCCCGCCACTGGATTGATACCGTCGGGTTAGCGGGATACGAGAAGTCCTATCCGCATCAGCTGTCCGGCGGTATGCGTCAGCGCGTCGGTCTGGCGCGCGCCTTGGCAACCGATACCGATATTATCCTGCTGGATGAGGCCTTCAGCGCGCTCGACCCGCTGATTCGCGCCGAAATGCAGGATCAGCTGCTGGCCCTGCAAAAAGATCTGCACAAGACGCTGGTCTTTATCACCCACGATCTGGACGAGGCGGTGCGCATCGGCAACCGCATCGCCATCCTGAAAGACGGCCGCCTGATCCAGGTCGGCACGCCACAGGAAATCCTGAGTAAGCCGGCGGACGAATACGTCAATCGTTTCGTCCAGCGCCGGCTGGCCCTGGATGAAAATATGCACAAACCCCGTCCGCATATCATGGCCAGCGCCTGAGGATACCGCCATGCATGATATTTCCGTTGTGGAGATCGGCAGCCAGCCCGTACGCTGGCAGGATGTCGTCGCCGTCGCCCGCGATGGCGCACGGCTGGCCCTCTCCGGAAGCGCCTGGCGGCGGATCGAAAACGCCCAGGCCATCGTGACGCATATCGTCGCCGGTGAACAGCGCGCCTACGGCGTCAACACCGGGCTTGGCGCCTTATGTAATCAGGCGCTGCACGGCGAACAGCTGGCGCAGCTGTCGCGCAACACGCTGATGAGCCATGCCTGCGGCGTCGGCGAACCGCTCAGCGTGCCGCAGACGCGGGCGATTATCTGCTGCGCCATCGTCAACTACAGCCACGGCAAGTCGGGGATTCAACGTCACGTCGTGGAGACGCTGCTGGCGTTGCTTAACCGGGGCATTACGCCGCAGGTGCCTTCACAAGGCTCCGTCGGCTACCTGACGCATATGGCGCATGTCGGCGTAAGCTTACTGGGCATGGGACAGGTCAGCTACCGCGGGCAGCTCGTCTCCGCCGCCCAGGCATTCGCCGCCGAAGGGCTCGAGCCGCCGTCGCTCGGCGCCAAAGACGGACTGTGCCTGGTGAACGGCACGCCATGTATGACCGGTCTGGCCTGCCTGGCGCTCGCCGATGCCTGGCGGCTGGCGCGCTGGGCCGACGTGCTGGGCGCCATGAGCTTCGAGGCGCTGCGCGGACAGATCGCCGCCTTCGACGCCGAGATCCTGGCGCTCAAAGCTCACCCCGGCATGCAACAGGTCGGCGGCAACCTGCGCGCATTGCTGGCGAACAGTGAGCTGATTGCCGCCAGCGAAGGCATCCGCACGCAAGACGCACTAAGCCTGCGCGCCATACCGCAGGTCCACGGCGCCTGCCGCGATCAGCTGGCGCACGCCACGCAACAGATTGAATGTGAACTGAACGGCGCGACCGATAACCCGCTGCTGCTCGGCACGCCGGAATGCTACCGCGTCGTATCGCAGGCCAACCCCCACGGCGAGTCCGTGGCGATGGCCGCCGATCTGCTGGCCATCGCCATCGCCGAACTGGGCGGTATTGCGGAACGGCGCATCGACAGGCTGGTCAATCCGCTGGTCAGCGGCCTGCCGGCATTCTTAGTCAGCGAACCCGGCGTCAATTCCGGCATGATGATCGCGCAATACGTCGCCGCCTCGCTCTGTGCGCAGAACCGCCAGCTGGCCCAGCCCTGCAGCGTGGATAATTACGTCACCTCGGCACTGCAGGAGGATCATCTCAGCCTTGGCACCAGCGCCGCGTTACGTGTGCATCAGATGCTGGCGAACTGCCAGCAGGTTCTGGCCATTGAATACCTGCTGGCGGCCCAGGCGTTCGAATTCCTAACCCCTTGCCGCTTCGGCGACGGGACGGATCGCGCCTGGCGCTATCTGCGGCAAAGCATCGCCCCGTATCACCAGGACCGCTGGCTCGCGCCGGATATCGCCCTCAGCGCGGCGTTAATCGCTGATGAACGCGCGCTGGCCGAGATTGCTCCCACCTTAACCTGACGCACAAGGCCCGCCGGTTACCGCGTGGGCCTGTTACTTTCACCTGCCGGCCCGCCTTATTGCACCAGCGCCTGCTCGATATCCGCCAGCAGATCGTCGGCGTCTTCCAGCCCGGCGGAAAGCCGAATCAGCCCGTCGCTGATATGGTGGCGCTGCCGCTCCTCCTCGCTATAGGACGAATGCGTCATGCTGGCCGGGTGCTGCGCCAGCGTTTCACAGTCCCCCAGGCTGACCGCCCGCAGGATCAGCTGCAGCGCATTGAGGAAGCGAATGCCCGCCGCCATGCCGCCCTTCAGCTCAAAGGCGATCATACCGCCCGGCCGCGCCATCTGCCGCTGCGCCAGCGCATGCTGGCGGAAGGCGGGCAGGCCCGGGTAATACACCTGCTCAACCGCCGGATGCTGCGCCAGCATTTCCGCAATGCGCTGGGCGGTGTCGCAGTGACGCTCCATCCGCAGCGGCAGGGTTTTCAGCCCGCGCAGCAGCAGCGCCGCATCCTGCGCCGACAGCACCGCGCCGTTCATATCCTTCAGGCCAATCAGGCGGATATCCTGCGCCAGCTCGGCGCGGGTCACCACCACCCCGGCCAGCAGATCGCCGTGCCCGCCCAGGTATTTGGTCGCCGAGTGCAGCACGATATCCGCCCCCAGCGCCAGCGGCCGCTGCAGATAAGGCGTACAGTAGGTGTTATCCACCAGCAGCAGCGCCGCATGGCGGTGGGTAATTTCCGCCACCGCCGCGATATCCACCAGCCGCATATTGGGGTTGGCCGGCGTTTCACAGTACACCAGCCTGGTGCTCGGCCCGATCGCCGCCGCCAGCGCCTCCGGCTGCGTCATATCGACGTGGGTCACCTTGACGCCAAAGCGCTCCAGCCCGTGATGGAAGTAGCTGAAGGTGCAGCCATACAGCGTCTCATCCACAATCAGTTCATCACCCGGGCCGAGCAGGGTCCAGCAGCAGGCGGTCACCGCCCCCATGCCGGACGAAAACGCCACCGCCGCTTCGCCGCCCTCCAGATTGGCGATGCGCTGCTCCAACAGGTTAAGCGTCGGGTTGGCGATGCGCGAATAGAAATAGCCGGGCTCGGTGCCGGCAAAGCAGGCGCCGCCGTATTCCGCCGAGGGAAAGGTGAAGGTGGAGCTCATAAACACCGGCGGGCAAAGTGCGCCATGGTACTGTTGCGGATCGTAACCATAATGGATGGCCCGCGTGGCGAAAGCCTGTTTGCTTGCTGACGACATAGTGACTCCTCGATATGGATAAGAACGATTATTCCGGTGTGACGTCCGCCGGTAGGTGCGCGGCGCGCAGGCGCCCGCCGATAATATTCAGCGTGCGCAGCACCAGCATCAGCCCGAGCAGCGTTTCCGGCTGACGCAGCAACGCATACAGCCCACGCAGGGTAGCCGGCTGTTCATTCTGCTGCAGTTCGCTATAGGCCATTTTCAGCGCCATTCCCCCTTCCCAGCCGGCGCTGGTCAGGTCGTCAAACAGCGCGGCCAGCTTGTCGACCAGCGCGTTATCGGCAATGTCGACCAAATCCGAGGTGAGCGAGAGCGCATCGACCACGTTATCCAGCCGGCCGCTCGCCAACAGCGGAGAGAGTTTTTCCATCAGCGCCGCCAGCGCCTCAGTCTGCGTATTTTCCATGCTCAGCTCCGTTATATCAGGCCGCGCACCGCGGCCCAGTACAGACCGCGGTTCACGCCGTTGCGTAACATCCCGCCCAGCTTGGTAGCCGGGGTCGGCACGACGTCGTGACGATAGTCATACACCAGCGGCATACCGCTGCTCAGGCCGAACTGCGCCACCGCCTGCACCTTGCCGTCGTAATGGCGCACCGGATGACCCAGCTGCATCTCCGCCACGATATTGTCGGCGATCACCGGCGCCTGATTGTGGCAGGAGCCGCCCGCCTTGCTGATGGGCAGGTCAACCGTATCGCCGATCACATATACCCCCTGCTGGTCATAGACCTGCAGCGTCTGCGGGTCGGTCGGCAGCCAGCCTTCGCCGTTGGCGATATCGCTCAGGCCGGTGTTGCGCACCATTTCCACCGCGCGAATCGGCGGCGTCGCCATCAATATGTCGAACGGCTGTTCTTCGCCCTCGGCGGAATAGGCGATACGCCGCTCGGCGTCCACCTGATCCAGCGTAAAGCCGCGCTGATGTTTGATGCCGCGTGCGGCAAAAATTTCCGGCAGCGCTTCACCGGTAGGACGCTGTAAAAACAGGCAGTTACGCAACAGCTGGGAAATGGTCGGGTAGGTATAAACGATCTCTATCTGCTTACGCACGCCGCGCTGGCGCAGGTACTCATCCAGCATCAGGGTGGTTTCAATCGGCGCGATGCCGCACTGGTGCGGAACGTTGGGGGTTTGCGGGAAGGAGACGGTAATAAAGATGCGCCCTTTTTCAATCGTCGCCAGTTTATCCGCCAGCCGGCGCGCCGCCTGATACTGATAAAAGTGGTCGCCCGCCTCGGCCAGGCCGGGAATTTTTTCCGTCCAGGGCAGACAGCCGGTAGCAAATACCAGGAAGTCATAATCATAATTATTGCCGCTGGCGGTGAATAGCCGACGCTGTTTAAAATCAACGCCCTCCGCCTTATCGACCACAAACTTAATTTCCGGACGTAACAGACTTTGCTGCGCACGCATTAACTCATGTTTAAAAAACGCGTTAAATGCGACATACATAAACGCCGGCTTGTAATAATGCGCCGCGGTTTGCGAGATCATTAATAACTCAACTTTATTATTAATAATTTCGCGATGCAGCTTGTGCGCCAGGATATTAGCCAGCATGGTGCCGCCGGTGCCGCCGCCGACAATTACGATTCTTTTCCGCATGATATCTCCGTTCCCCATGGCTCCAAGCCGGTGAGAGTGATGTGGAGTATCCCTACGGAATATAAGTCTAGTAATAAAAGGTTATAATACCAGCCCAAAAAGAATAAATAATTAACGCTATGGTTATTAACGATAAATATTCAGGCAGGTCGCTAAAAAAAATAAATGATACGCTAGTAATAAATAACCGGGATAGAGTTTCACTGTGGACAGACGTAAAAAAACCCGCCGCGGCGGGTTTTTATTATTTACGGCAGGACGCGAATCAATTCTGGCCTTTAACTTCTTTCAGACCGTTGAACGGCGCACGCTCGCCCAGCGCTTCTTCGATACGAATCAGCTGATTGTACTTGGCAACGCGGTCAGAACGGCTCATGGAACCGGTTTTGATCTGGCCTGCTGCGGTACCTACCGCCAGGTCGGCGATGGTAGCGTCTTCGGTTTCACCGGAGCGGTGAGAGATAACCGCGGTGTAGCCGGCATCTTTCGCCATTTTGATCGCCGCCAGAGTTTCGGTCAGAGAACCGATCTGGTTGAACTTGATCAGGATGGAGTTGGCGATGCCTTTTTCGATGCCTTCTTTCAGGATCTTGGTGTTGGTCACGAACAGGTCGTCGCCAACCAGCTGGATTTTGTCGCCCAGAACTTTGGTCTGGTAAGCGAAGCCGTCCCAGTCAGACTCGTCCAGGCCATCTTCGATGGAGACGATCGGATACTGTTTGGTCAGCTCTTCCAGGAAGTGGGTGAACTCTTCAGAGGTGAAGGCTTTGTTGCCTTCGCCGGCCAGCACGTACTTGCCGTCTTTGTAGAATTCGGACGCCGCGCAGTCCATCGCCAGGGTGATGTCTTTACCCAGCTCGTAGCCCGCTGCTTTTACCGCTTCAGCGATAACCGCCAGCGCTTCGGCGTTGGAGCCCAGGTTTGGCGCGTAGCCGCCTTCGTCGCCCACTGCGGTGTTCATGCCTTTGGACTTCAGCACTTTCGCCAGGTGGTGGAACACTTCAGAACCCATGCGCACCGCTTCTTTCAGGGTCTTCGCGCCAACCGGCTGAATCATGAATTCCTGAATGTCGACGTTGTTGTCAGCGTGCTCGCCGCCGTTGATGATGTTCATCATTGGCAGAGGCATGGAGAATTTGCCTGGGGTACCGTTCAGTTCAGCAATGTGCTCGAACAGCGGCATGCCTTTGGAGGCCGCGGCAGCTTTGGCAGCCGCCAGGGAAACCGCCAGAATGGCGTTGGCGCCGAACTTGGATTTGTTCTCGGTGCCGTCCAGCTCGATCATGATCTTATCGATGTTAGCCTGGTCTTTGGCATCTTTGCCCACCACGGCTTCAGCGATTGGACCGTTTACCGCGGCAACGGCTTTCAGTACGCCTTTACCCAGGAAACGAGACTTGTCACCGTCACGCAGTTCCAGCGCTTCACGGGAACCGGTAGAAGCACCTGACGGCGCAGCAGCCAGACCAACGAAACCGCCTTCCAGGTGAACTTCGGCTTCTACAGTTGGGTTACCGCGTGAGTCGATGATTTCACGGCCGATGACTTTAACGATTTTGGACATAGTAGGTTTTCCTCAAGTCACAAGTTAACTAAAACTCCAGACAAACAACGCGCGGTTCTCACCGCGCGTTGCCGCTAAAAACGTTTACTTCTCCTGACGCTTCTGCTGGTCAGCCGCCGCCTTCACAAAACCGGCGAACAGCGGATGCCCATCACGCGGCGTCGAAGTGAATTCCGGGTGGAACTGACAAGCGACGAACCACGGATGGTCCGGCAGCTCGATAATTTCAACCAACTTGTTGTCCGCAGAGCGACCGGCTACGCGCAGCCCGGCGGCTTCAATCTGCTTCAACAGCATATTGTTAACTTCATAACGGTGACGGTGACGCTCAACGATGGTCGGCTCGCCGTACAGCTGACGCACCAGGCTGTCATCGCTCAGATGACACTGCTGGCCGCCGACACGCATGGTGCCGCCCAGATCGCTCTCCTCGCTGCGCACTTCGACGTTGCCTTCTTCGTCGCGCCATTCGGTGATCAGCGCCACCACCGGGTACTTACAGTCTGGCTCAAATTCGGTGGAGTTGGCGTTTTCCATCCCGGCAACGTTACGGGCAAACTCCATCAGCGCCACCTGCATACCCAGGCAAATGCCCAGATAAGGGATGTTGTTCTCGCGCGCATAGCGGGCGGTCATCACTTTGCCTTCCACGCCGCGGTAGCCGAAGCCGCCAGGGATAAGGATAGCATCCAGCCCCTTCAGCAGTTCCACGCCGCGCGTCTCAACGTCCTGTGAATCAATCAGCTTGATGTTCACGGTCACGCGGTTTTTCAGGCCGCCGTGCTTGAGCGCCTCAATCACGGACTTATAGGCATCCGGCAGTTCAATATACTTGCCGACCATACCGATAGTCACTTCGCCGCCCGGATTGGCTTCTTCGTAAATCACCTGCTCCCATTCGGCCAGGTTGGCTTCCGGCGCGTTGAGGCTGAATCGTTTACAAATATAATCATCAAGCCCTTGAGATTTCAATAGGCCCGGGATTTTATAAATGGAATCAACGTCTTTCAGGGAGATTACCGCTTTTTCCGGCACGTTGCAGAACAATGCAATCTTCGCCCGCTCATTGGCAGGAACGGCGCGGTCGGAACGGCAGATCAGCACATCCGGCTGAATACCGATGGAAAGCAGCTCTTTAACGGAATGCTGGGTCGGTTTGGTTTTCACTTCACCGGCGGCGGCCATGTACGGCACCAGCGTCAGGTGCATGTACAGCGTGTGCTCACGGCCCACTTCCACCGCCATCTGACGGATAGCTTCGAGGAACGGCAGCGATTCGATATCGCCGACGGTGCCGCCGATTTCCACCAGCACCACATCGTGGCCTTCGCCGCCTTCGATGATACGCTCTTTGATCGCGTTGGTGATGTGAGGAATAACCTGTACGGTCGCGCCCAGATAGTCGCCGCGGCGTTCTTTACGCAGCACGTCGGAGTAGATGCGGCCGGTGGTGAAGTTGTTGCGGCGCGTCATTTTGGTGCGGATGAAGCGCTCGTAGTGACCCAAGTCCAGGTCGGTTTCTGCGCCGTCTTCGGTGACGAAAACTTCCCCATGCTGAATCGGGCTCATGGTGCCCGGATCCACGTTGATGTACGGGTCCAGTTTCATGATGGTAACGTTGAGGCCACGGGCTTCAAGAATAGCCGCCAGAGAGGCTGCGGCAATGCCTTTACCCAGAGAGGATACGACCCCGCCGGTCACAAAAATATAATTAGTTGTCATGCTGAACCTGAGAGTTTAGGTTTAAAGACGATGGAAGAACCAAGACGGGAAAGTAGTATACCCGAACCTGTCTTGACCTACAAACGATCGTTTTACTCTCCATCATCTCTGTCATCCCCGCGCGTTCCTCAGGTTTTGGCCGGTTACGGCTGTCTGGTCAGGCTTGTAAAACAAAGGGTTAGCGATAGAAACCGTCGATTAACAGCGCATTGAGCCGCTAAAACGCCTTAGATTTCAGTTTGTTGGCTTTTTAACGCCCGTTGTTTCCGCCTGTCCGCAACTGACGGCAAGCTTAACCGTTTCAGCTTGGGTAAACCTTGTCAGCGATCAACATTGCGGCCGCGGTTCGGTTTTCCTGGTTCACCCAAGCATTCAGATGAAGATTAAAAATTCTATCCGCAGACTTGATCATTTCAGGGCGATGAGCAACAAAAATACGGGTTATTGACAATCGCCCGATGGCACGGGTGATCCTTTTCTCATTATCAATATCAAGATCGCTGGTGGCTTCATCAAGCAGCAACACGCCAGGTTGCCTGTACAGCGCTCTGGCGATAGAAATGCGCTGTCGCTGTCCCCCCGAAAGTGTACTACCGATATCGCCGATCATCGAATCATACCCCTGCGGGAATGCGCCTATCTCTTCGTCAATGGAGGCGTGACCGGCGCACTCCACCATCAGCTCCACGTCCGGAGACGTGGTAAAGCCGGTGATATTCTGCCGTATGGTGCCGGCCAAGAGTTTGTCATCCTGCATGACAAAAGCGACATGTTCGCGGATGGCTGTTTTCCCTATGCCGGACATCGCCGCGCCATTAATAAAAACATCCCCTTCGCTGGCTTCATACAGTCCTGCCAACACATGGAGAAACGTTGACTTGCCACATCCGGATGGCCCGACAATGGCGATATTTTCTCCTGGCATGACTTCAAGATTGATCCCTTCAAAGATATTGCGCTCAGTTTCGGAGTGGCGGAATGCCAGGTTGCGGATCACGATATGCCCATTCAGCGGCGGCGGCGCGCGTTCCCCCTCATCACGTTCCACAGGCGAAACAGCCACATCGGTCAGACGCTGGCTATGCATGGATACCAGGCAAAAATCGGCAACGGCATTGACTAACTTCACGGTCCGGGTAATCACCATATCGGCATAAAGCATCACAGCTAACAAAACGCCGGTCGTGATGCCCTTATCAAATCCGATAGCCCCGACGCCAAGCACATACATCCCGGAAAAACCCACAAGCAGCACGGCCGCCGTATTGGTCAGCAGATCGAGTTTGAACAGTTGATTCCCAGCTTGAGTGCTGTTGACCACATGGTTGACCCATTCACGACGCCGCACCGGCGTCAGGTTCAACATTTTAATCGCGCCGATCGCTCTGACCGTCTCAAGAAAGTGAGAGGATTGCACCGCTTCAAAGGCGATATGTTCAATTTTACGATTGCGATATGTCGAAAATAACCCCGCCTTCAAGGCGGCATAGGCAGCGGCGGCAACAAGGGGGCCAAGAGCCAGCACGGGTGAATAGGTAAAAATGATCGCCATTGAAATGACTATCACGATGGCGTCAAGGAGAGAAGCAACCATGTCGGCCGTAAAGGCTTCCTGGATGGCAGTCAACGACTGGAAGCGTGACGCGATATCACCAGTATGGCGTTTCTCAAAAAATGACAGCGTGAGCCTGATAAGTCGATTAAAGAACATTTCTGCCCATTTTACGCCGAGCGTATAGCGGAGGTTCATCAAAATCCAGGCTCGCACCACCGCAAAGGCGGACTTAATCAGCAACGCGGCAATGACCACAAGGCCGACAAAAAATATCCCTTCGCGATCGGATGAACGCACCAGCGTATCAATAGTAAATTGTGACGCCGCGGGCACGGCAATAGACAGTAGTTCCACCAACAGCGAAAGCATGAGAACGCCGGTAAAAATGCGTCTCAACCCCCGTACGCCACGGAAAAGATCGGCTACGGTAACATTCATTTCCAGGGGTTGTTTGTCGAATGTCTCCGCAGGCCACGCCTCCACCAAAATGCCGGTAAATTTATCCGACAGTTCCCGCAATGAGATGCTGCGTCGTCCAATGGCGGGATCAAGGATCACTGCCCCTCGGCGCGTCACTTTCACCAACACCACGAAATGATTGAATGACCAGTGAAGAATGGCCGGACGGCTAAGAGAACGCAGTTCATCAAGCTCGACTCGCGAAGCACGGGCCGTCATCCCCATCCGTTCAAACGCCGTGATAAGATCCCGCAACGTCATCCCGTGGCTGCCTGCGCCGTGAAAAGTGCGCGCTGAGGCAAGATCGATGCGTTTACCAAAATAACCGGCCATCATGGCCACGCAGGCCAAGCCACATTCGTTGGTTTCCGACTGCAGGACCAGCGGTGTTTTCTGCCAGGAAAAAAACATGTGTCAACTCTCAAGTACGATGCGGCTAATTGTTTGTTTTAATGGTAAAAATAGCCATTGCCAGATGCGACGGCGCGTCGTCAATATATCCGCCTCAACGTCCACCCCCGCAGGCAGTGCCTGCGTGTCTGCATCGGGCGCTATCAGCACGCGAAAACGTCGATGATTTCCCGTCAGGGCCTCCGGACTCGCGCTGATGGCGGCAACCGTACCGGGCACTTTCCCAAACCACTCCCACGGCAATGACGCGACGCGCATGGAGACATGCTGACCTGTCTTCACCTCCTGCAGTGCAGAGGGCGGGATCCACATTTCAACCAACGGCCGCGCATTTTCCGGCACCAGCACGGCGGCAATGGCACCGGCCGTCACTCTCTGGCCTGCCATGATGCTCATTGAGGCGACGACGCCATCAAGCGGAGCAATAACGCGTGACTCCACCACGGCCGACGCACTAATCACCTGTTGTTGCAGCGTAACTTCCTGCTGCTGAATCTCTGTCAGCGCCTGCTTTTCCTGAGCTTCCGAGCGGGCCAATTCATCCACCAACTGCAGCCGTTCGCCCTGCACGCGTGCGATGTTGATGTGATGCATATTCAGTTGTGCAACGGAATCATGATATTCATTCTCCCGCTCAATTTTCTCTTGCACGGTCGCAACGCCTTTCTGGAACAGCTGTTGATAAAATCCCAAGCGTTTTTTCAAACCGCCGACGCGCTCTGATTCTGCTGCGGCTGCCGCTCGAATAGCCGCCATTTCCCGTTCTTTGGCGCTGACCTTTTCACGCAAGCGCCGGCGCTCTTCTTCTCCCTCGTTACGTCGTTCTTCGCCCCGCTTTTGCAACTCCACAAGCTGACGCTGCGACGTATCTTGCAACGCCTGATTCATTCCGCCCCCGGCGTAGGTAACATCGCGTGAAAACGTCGCAATGACGTCACCCTTTTTCACCTTTTCCCCCTGACGTACTTCGATACGGCCGATAATTCCCTCATGACTAAACACCGCCTCCGCAGCCGAGGGCGTATAGATCACTCGCCCACTCACGGGGACTCTTTTGGTATAGGTGGTAAATAGCAGGAGGGTGGCTAACAGCAAAACGCCGGCGGCGCTCCATAACGCAATCGGCAACGCCGAGGGCGCTGACACGGTGAAATCACCCAGCCAGGCGTTTTTTTTATGCTGCAACGCCTCCTGGCGAAAGAGAGAGTTTTCGTTGTCCATCGCACTAACGGCTGATATAAAGCAGGCGTCCAGGCATATCGATGATCACCTGATGCCCCCGCATAAATTTCATCCCCAACAGGCCGTCAAAATCCAATTCCTGAGGCGTTTCGCCAGAGGTAACGACGGCCAGGTCATCACGTGTTTTACCTTCACGATCCGTAACCGCTATTTTGGTCACCCGGCAGTCCAGGTTGGATGCTTCAGGTTCAATGTCGCGACACCCAGAGAAAAGCAGCCCTGACGGCAAGCGGTCAGAAAACAGGAGAGAATGGCTGGCGGCAGTATCGACAATTAAATGTAAAGGCGCATCGCCCGCAGATGCGGTAACACGTAATCCAGATGCACTTGGCTCCACAGGATAGGATGACCACTTTTTGATGTCA
Source organism: Serratia rubidaea (assembly GCF_016026735.1). NCBI lineage: Bacteria > Pseudomonadati > Pseudomonadota > Gammaproteobacteria > Enterobacterales > Yersiniaceae > Serratia > Serratia rubidaea. Next base: position 2,345,067 of record NZ_CP065640.1, on the reverse strand, counting down.
GCAGGCAAATCCGCCAATATTTGCAGCCGATCGTTTTTAAAATCCATAAGAACCCGACGTTGGCGAAAAAGTCCCAATCCCATAACTTCATTTACCGGGACATCGCCGCCGATGCTCAACCCCCACGGTTTAAAACTGACCGTTTCAACATTGTCAAAAGGAATATTGGAAACAAATAACCGGCTAATATTCCATGCCGAAACTTTATTTTCACCACCAGCAACATCCATCAGCCGGCGAGGCGTTTTTTCAGTCGCACTCAGACTCGGATTAGCCAGCAACTTGTCAAGTTCGTGTTGATAAAGATGCATCCCCTCCCCGCTGCCGGTATCCAGCATTAAGGTATGAAGACGCTTGTCAATCCAAACATCAATTAACGGCAAGCCACGTTCGTCATACCGCACCCGCCCAAAATCAGCGGGAGGGTTTGCCATGCAAATGCCGGAAAACAGGAATGCCCCCAAGAATAGTCGCCTGATCACGAATTAACCTCTAAGTTTTTCATGATAATGTCCTCCTCCACCCCTGACGCAATCAAATGCGAAGCCGCACGACTCATGATCTTTCTGATCGACGGGCAGTACACGCTTTCACGATTAAAATCATCTCCGGAGGAGTAGCGCTGAATATGGCGCCCACCACCGCAGACTTTTTGCCAGACGCAATCGACGCAAACGCTAGGCAGCTGATTATTTATAGCCACATATTTATTCACCTGCCATGAAGAGAGTGTTTCTGACAGCATTAAATGCCGGACATTTCCAATAGGTGTAAATATCGCGTCGTTCGTCGTTCTTAACGTATCATCCACATAAAGGTCGCCATCGGAGCTGACCGTGAAAGCGAAAGCGTCGCTACCGGCTTTACTTACCCCCATGACCGGGTTGAATTCTGAACTCAACATGGATTGCATGTGCGTATGGAAGTAGCGCACATATACGTCTTTATCCGCATCCCCAAAAAACTCATCCAGCGCTGAACAATAAAAGTCCGACAAACCTTCCGGATCGGTGCATGTATCATGACTTTCATCCGGAATGAGGAAATCAAACTTTTTGCATTTCAACACATCGACAAAATGACGATAGATTTCAGCCCCTTTGACCGATGGATTGGCAACGCACAGGATACCCGGCTCATCGTTTAATCTGCCTTCCCGCCAGGCCTCCTGCAGCATTTTCAAGCCTCTTACCGTACCTTCATAGGTGCTGCGGCCTTTTCTATCCAGTCGGTGTCTGTCGTTAATGTGCTTGGGCCCATCAATAGAAATACCAACACTGACATTATATTTAGAGAAAATATTAACCCACTCATTATCAATAAGAATAGCATTTGTCTGACAAGCAAGGTTAAGTCTGGCGCCGTTATAATCACCGGACATCAGCTCTTGGCATGCGCGATCAAACCTCGCCTTTCCCATCATGAGTGGCTCGCCGCCATGAAAGTCAACCTGAACGGTTTCTATTTCATATTCCTGACAGGCGCGTTCGAAGAACCCTCTTAGGTTAATAATGATATCATGATGAATAATTGGCTTTGAATTTATTGCCAAGTCATTTCCCATGTTGAATACATAGCAATACGTGCAGTTAATGTTGCATCGTTCACTAACCTTTAAAATTATTTCAAGATGCTTTATTTTTTTCTTACTCGCCATCGCCTGTACCACTGTTCAACAAAGAAAGATATGCAGGGTGGTCACCCACCCTGCACCAGGATCAATTAGAAGCTCTTAGACCAGCGCGCAAAGGCGTTGACCCAACCGCCAGAAACGCTATCCAGCATAGATTGAGTCAGGGCTTTCCGTGCCTCTTTTTTATCAGCAGCAACGGTTACCACAGCTTTGTTCATGATAATTTCTTTAGCTAACTTAGACATTTCATCATCCTTTTTATATGCACACCGGAATTGATGCGCCCGCAAACCTTTGCAGAAGCAGGGTTAAAAATAAAGAGTGAAAAACAAAAAGTGTTATGCAGGATAAATTTCCAATTATTATTTTTATAACCTAAAGACTATTTTAAAAAACTAAGCTATACATCCATGTCAAAATAAAACCAGAGAAGCAAGAAAATATGTCAGAATAAAGTTTAAATTTTATTTTCTGACACTTAAATTTAGATTCACAGACAATCAATAATATTAAGCATTGGAGGCGTATGAACGGTCAACGTATTGGCTACATTCGGATGAGTCACTTTGAGCGCAATCCGGAACAGCAATGGGAACAACTGGTGGTAGATAAAGTGTTTACAGATAACGCGTCAAACAAAGACGTCCAGCGCCCGGCACTGGATACGCTGTTCTCGACGGTATGCAACGGCGACACCGTCGTGGTTCCCAGTATGGATAGGCTGGCGCGCAACTTGACCGACCTGCAGCGCCAGGTGCGCAGACTGGTCGATAAGGGCGTGTGTATTGAGTTCGTGAAAGAGCGTTTAACTTTTAGCAATAACGGTTCATCAATGGCAAATCTGATGCTGGCCATGATGGGGGCATTTGCCGAATTCGAACGTGCTTTAAGGCGTGAACGTCAACGAGAAGGCATCGAGTCGGCCAGAATGCGCGGAGCTTATCGCGGTAGGAAAAAATCACTGTCTGCGGAACAACAGGCTGAATTACAACTGCGCGTTACCAACGGTGAGAGTAAAGCGCAGCTTGCCCGTGAGTTTGGCATCAGCAGAGAAACGTTATACCAATACCTGAAAAGATGCGGTTAACCCCCTTCGCCCACGGACACCCTAAACAGAAAGGCAGCGGTGAGTGAAAAAAACACGTTCATCGACGTTCTCATCCGCTCAGATTTCAGTTTTTTTCACCTGCTGCCAGGCCTCTTCCATCTGTTCCAGCGTCGCGTCGCTCATCGTCAGCCCCTGGCGGGCGATGATGCTCTCCACCTGACGGAAGCGCCGTTCGAACTTGCGGTTGGCGACCTGCAGCGCGTTTTCCGCCTTGTGGCCCAGGTGGCGCGACAAATTGACCGTGGCGAACAGCAGGTCGCCGATTTCCTCTTCCAGCTTTTGCTGGTCCACCACCGCCTGCTGCGCTTCGTGCATCACTTCGTCAATCTCTTCATGCACCTTGTCGAGCACCGGCCCCAGCGTATGCCAGTCAAAGCCCACCGCGGCGCAGCGCTTCTGGATTTTGTGCGCCTTCATCAGCGCCGGCAGCGCGTTGGGGATATCGTCCAGCGCCGAGTGCAGCGCCTTTTCCGCCCGCTCGCCGGCCTTCAGCTGCTCCCAGCGCGCCGCAATCGTCGCATTGTCCGCCGCGTCGGCATCGCCGAAGATGTGCGGGTGGCGCCGCTCCAGTTTGTCGCTGATGGCGCTGCACACGTCGTCAAAATCAAACAGCCCCTGCTCCTGCCCCATCTGGGCGTAGAACACCACCTGAAACAGCAGATCGCCCAGCTCGTCGCGCAGGTCGGCATAGTCCTGGCGCTCGATCGCATCCAGCACTTCATAGGTTTCTTCCAGCGTATACGGCGCGATGGTGGCAAAGGTCTGCTTGCGGTCCCACGGGCAGCCCGCCTGCGGGTCACGCAGCGTTTTCATAATATTCAGCAGACGCTGCAGCGGAGTGGATGAGGTCATGGCAAAATCTCGGCAAAAAAACGGACGCCCATTATGGCGCTACCGTATACTTCACATTCAACAAGTTACGGAAAGCAAAAACGTAACCACATAATATTCATACATTTTTTAATGCAGTATGAAAAACAAAGTGTCACACAAACTACCTACCATGACATTTGAGGATGGGCAGTAGAGGGCATCAATCTTTCTTAGGGGTAAACCTGTCGATCACGATAAGCAACAGGACACCAACAACAACAATCCCCAACGGGGCTATAATTTTCATGTTGCCGGGTTCCTCGTAGAAGTACGCAAAACTAAGAAGTGCAGCGCCCCCCATCACAGAGCCCACCAGACCGAAAAGCAAACGCATGAGGAAAATCATATATTCATCCTCTAAAATCTAGATTTTGTACAGAATTCTGCAACTGAGCCGGATTGTTTTGATACGTCTGGATGAGCTTAGTAATTTTGCCGATCGGCTTTTCAAACATAAAGTAAAGCATATCAAAGTCTTTGATGTAGAGCTTGCGATACAGGGCGGGGTTAGTCAACGCCAGTTCACGGGATGCATTAGCTGCATTAGCTAACAATCCTTGGGTCAGTATCAAACCTACCCCAGCGGTAAGGGTTGTACGGATCGTGAGCTTGAAAAATGCACTCATCATCACCCCCTCACAAAGCTGCTGCGCAAGGTAGGTAACGATTAAGTTTTGCATAACCCAACTGCTTTCCGCTTCCGTCTGCTTTTGCGTCACTGCACTATGCAGCCATTTCAGAACCGGCTCCGGAACCTTATCAATAACATCATTTAATATGATCTTGGCAATGTCGTATATCTGATTGCGGTTCTTCACAATCTTAATCATACCACGGGCAAAACGGGCATCTTCCGCCAGATTACGGCGCTGATAGTAGCTACGCCCATCACTCAGGTTTAGATCCTGCAATGTGCGCTCTAACCCTAAATATGCATCACGCGGAATGCTTGCAATACCTAACGCAATGGCTTTCCCTGCATCCATAACATCCATTTATAACTATCCCTATCAGTAAGTTTCCCTGATGTTAATGTCCAGAAGGTGACATATCAATAAGAGCTATCTGGCAGGAAGGCTATTTGTGCGAGGTGTAAACTTTTGAGGGTGAAAGGTGGGGAAAACATATGTCACACAGGCACTCTTTTAGCCCCAAAAAACCATCAAGAAATTGATTTTAAACAATTTTAAATTAATATCTTGCGCCCATTATGGCGTCCGTCTCCTTGATGGCTCAATAAGTTTTAACCATGCGGTTACCGCATCCAGGCGTCAGACACCTGAGTCCCCAATGGATTTCGCGCCGCATTCAAACGTCAGGCACCTGAATCCCCAATGGATTTCGCGCCGCATCTAGGCGGCAAAAACGTGAATCCCCGGGAGCTTAGTAAACTAAGCAACCGGGGTGAGCGTTTGCAGCCAACAACGAGGCGGTGTGAAAGACCCCGGGGATTCAGCTGCCGTGCAGACGCTTGGCGTCTATCACATCCGGCAGCTGGTTCAGCTTCGCCAGCACCCGGCCCAGCACCTGCTGGTTGTAGATTTCGATATCCATATCGATGGTCGCCATCTGCTTTTTGGTATCGCTGCGGCTGGCGACGCCCAGCACGTTCACCTTCTCGTTGGCGAGGATGGTGGTGATATCGCGCAGCAGGCCGCTGCGATCGTTGGCCATCACCCGCACCACCAGCGAATAGCCGCTGGAGTAGCTTTCCCCCCACACCGCGTCGACGATGCGCTCCGGCGCGTGGGACTGCAGTTCGGTCAGCTGGTCGCAGTCGGCGCGGTGGATGGAGATGCCGCGCCCCTGGGTGATAAAGCCGACGATATCGTCGCCCGGAATCGGCTGGCAGCAGCGGGCGATGTGGTGCATCAGGTTACCGACGCCCTCCACCACCACCCGGCCGTCATCCTTCTTACGGGTGGCCGGCGGCGCCTTGTGCTGCACCAGCTGACGCAGCGCTTCGCGGTCCTGCTCCTCGGCGCTCGGCTTGTTGAACTTGCTCTGCAGGAAGTTCACCATCTGATTGAGGCGGATATCCCCGCCGCCGATCGCCGCCAGCACTTCATCCAGCGAGTTCATGTTGTAACGCGGAACCAGTAGTTTCTCCGCCTCTTTCAGGCTGATGCCGAGGTGCTCCAGTTCGTTGTCCAGCATCTGGCGGCCGGCCAGAATGTTTTTATCGCGATCCTGTTTGCGGAACCAGTTATGGATCTTCGAACGCCCGCGGCTGGTGGTGACGTAGCCGAGGTTCGGGTTCAGCCAGTCGCGGCTCGGGTTCGGCTGCTTCTGGGTGATGATTTCAATCTGGTCGCCCATCTGCAGCTGATAGGTGAACGGCACGATACGCCCGCCAATCTTGGCGCCGATGCAGCGGTGGCCGACGTCGCTGTGAATATGGTAGGCGAAGTCCAGCGGCGTTGAGCCGGCCGGCAGGTCGACCACGTCGCCCTTCGGCGTAAATACGTACACCCGGTCGTCGAACACCTGGCTGCGCACTTCGTCGAGCATTTCGCCGGAGTCGGCCATCTCTTCCTGCCAGGCGATCAGCTTACGCAGCCAGGCGATGCGCTCCTCGTAGCCGGAGCGCACGGTGACGCCGGCGCCCTCTTTGTACTTCCAGTGCGCGGCGACGCCCAGCTCGGCGTCCTCGTGCATCTGGCGGGTACGGATCTGGATTTCGACCGTTTTGCCGCGCGGGCCGAGCACCACGGTATGGATCGACTGATAACCGTTAGGCTTCGGGTTGGCGACATAGTCGTCAAACTCGTCCGGCAGATGGCGGAAATGGGTATGCACGATGCCGAGCGCCGCATAGCAGTCCTGCAGCCGTTCGGCCACGATGCGCACCGCACGCACGTCGAACAGTTCGTCGAACGCCAGCGCCTTTTTCTGCATTTTGCGCCAGATGCTGTAGATATGCTTGGGGCGGCCGTAAATTTCCACCCGGATATCCTCGTCCGCCATCGCCTTGCGCAGCGAGGCGACAAAATCGTCGATAAACTGTTCGCGGTCGATGCGGCGTTCGTGCAGCAGTTTGGCGATGCGCTTGTATTCGTCCGGGTGCAGGTAGCGGAAGCAGAAATCCTCCAGCTCCCACTTCAGCTGGCCGATGCCCAGACGGTTGGCCAGCGGCGCATAGATATTGGAACACTCCTTGGCCGCCAGCACCCGTTCATCTTCCGGCGCGTCCTTCACTTCGCGCAGGTGGGCAATACGCTCCGCCAGCTTGATCACCACGCAGCGGAAATCTTCCACCATCGCCAGGAGCATGCGGCGCACGTTATCGACCTGCTCGGAGCCCATCGAGTCGTTGTGGGTCGCCTTCAACTGACGAATGGCGTCCATATCGCGCACGCCGTGCACCAGCGCAACGATATTGCTGCCGAACACCTCATTCAGGGTCGTTTCCTGCACCAGACCGGCGTCGGCCAGCGGGAACAGCAGCGCCGCGCGCATGCTGTCGTTGTCCATGCTGAGGGTCGAGAGAATTTCCACCATTTCCAGGCCGCGCCCCAGCAGTTTCGGCGCGTCCGGATGGTCTTTGGTCTGTTGTTCGCAATAGCGCCAGGTATCGGCCAGTCGTTCAACGGACTGTGGGTTGGGTAGCCCAAGACCGGCAAGCCACTCGTCAAGAGCGAATTCACCTGCCGTGTTCAAATGTGCACTTCTTACCGCAACCATACCTTCTCCCTACTATGCAGCGACCACAGGCGACCGTTATTCCTGACGAATAAACAGCGCCATTGATTCAAGATGCCCCGTGTGCGGGAACATATCCAGCATACGCACACGCGCAAGACGATAACCAGCGGACAGCAACGCTTTGCTGTCGCGCGCCAGCGTGGTGGGGTTACAGGAAACGTATACCACCCGCGCCGGCGCCAGTTTTACAATATGTGACATCACTCCAGCCGCGCCCGCCCGGGCAGGATCCAACATAACCTTATCAAATCCCTGTTGCGCCCAAGGCTGTCGCTCCACGTCCTCTTCCAGATTCTGATGAAAGAACGACGCATTACTCAGCAAATTCTTATGTGCATTATATTGCCCATTCGCTACCAGCGTGGCAACACCTTCAATGCCGACCACCGCTTTCGCCCGCCGCGCCAGCGGCAGGGTGAAATTGCCCATGCCGCAGAACAGGTCCAGCACCCGATCGTCGGGCTGAATCTCCAGCCACTCCAGCGCCTGCGCCACCATCTGCTGGTTGACCGCATCGTTTACCTGAATAAAGTCGCGCGGACTGAAGTCTAAGCGTAGCCCGTCAACCTGATAATACGGCGCGTCACCGCACAGTTTCTCCAGTTGTTCGCTGTCCGACGCCAAATAAATCGTTACGGCATTTTGCCGGGCAAATGCCAGCAGCGCTTCGCGGTCGGCCGGCCTGAGCGCATCCAAATGGCGCAGCACCAGCAGCGGCCCGTTGTCCGCCAGCACCAGTTCGGCATGCCCCAGACGCTTCACCGCCTGCAGACCGCTCAGGCAGGCGCGCAGCGGCGTCAGCAGCTGCTCCAGCTCCGGCGCCAGCACCGGACAGCGGGTGACCGTCACCAGTTCGCTGGAGCCGGACTGACGAAAGCCCATCTGCAGGGTCTGCTGCTTCGGCTGCCACATCAGCCCCAGACGCGCGCGCCGACGATAGCCGTATTGCGGCCCGGCGATCACCGCTTCCGGCGGCACGCTGACGCCGGTTTCGCGGGCAATCATCCGCCCCAACGCCGCCAATTTGCTTTGCTGCTGCAGGCTTTCATCCGCATGCTGCTGCTGGCAGCCGCCGCAGACGCCAAAGTGCGGACAGCGCGGCTCCACCCGCTGCGGGCTGCGGGTCAGCAGGCGTTTCAGCTTGCCTTTGGCGAACTGACGCTTGTCTTCCGTCAGCTGAATTTCCGCCTGTTCGCCCGGCAGCACGCCCGGGATAAACACCGCTTTACCGTTGTGGCGCGCCACGCCCTGGCCGAAGGGATCGAGGTCGCTCACCGTCACGGTGAAGATTTGTGTGTTCTGCCGGGTCGTCACGCGGCGTTTGGGAGAGTAGAATTGCGCCATAAAATTGTCGGTTGCTGGTTCATTAAGCTAGGATTAGCGCAATTCTCCCACATTGGAATCCCATGACCAAATACAGCCTGCGCGCGCGCATGATGATATTGATTCTGGCCCCTACATTATTGATCGGCCTGCTGCTCAGTACCTTCTTCGTCGTGCACCGTTATAATGAGCTGCAGGAACAGCTGGTGGACGCCGGCGCCAGCATTATCGAGCCGCTCGCCGTCGCCAGCGAATACGGCATGACCTTCCGCAGCCGCGAGTCGGTGCGCCAGCTGGTCAGCCTGCTGCACCGCCGTCACTCCGATATCGTACGCTCCATCACGGTGTTCGACGCGCAGAACAACCTGTTTGTCACCTCCAATTATCACCATAATTTCGCCCAGTTGCAGATCCCGAAAGGTGTGCCATTGCCCACCGATCTGATGCTGACGCGCCGCGGCGACTCGCTGATCCTGCGCACGCCGATCCTGTCGGAGAACCAATATCCCGACGAGTCAGCCGAAAGCAGCGCGCACGGCGACAATAACCTCGGCTATGTGGCCATCGAGCTGGACCTGCAGTCGGTGCGCCTGCAGCAGTACAAAGAGGTGTTTGTCTCCACGCTGCTGTTGCTGCTGTGCATGTGTATCGCCATCCTGTTCGCCTACCGGCTGATGCGCGACGTCACCGGGCCGATCCGCAACATGGTCAACACCGTCGACCGCATCCGCCGCGGCCAGCTCGACAGCCGGGTGGAGGGCTTTATGCTCGGTGAACTGCATATGCTGAAAAACGGCATCAACTCCATGGCGATGTCGCTGACCGCCTATCACGAAGAGATGCAGCAGAATATCGATCAGGCGACGTTCGACCTGCGTGAAACGCTGGAGCAGATGGAGATCCAGAACGTCGAACTGGATCTGGCGAAAAAGCGCGCGCAGGAAGCCGCGCGTATTAAATCCGAGTTTCTGGCCAATATGTCGCACGAGCTGCGCACCCCGCTGAACGGCGTTATCGGCTTTACCCGCCAGATGCTAAAAACCGAGCTGAGCGCCACCCAGAACGACTATCTGCAGACCATCGAGCGCTCGGCAAACAACCTGCTGACCATCATCAACGACGTGCTGGACTTCTCCAAGCTGGAGGCCGGCAAGCTGGTGCTGGAGCACATCCCGTTCGCGCTGCGCGAAACGCTGGATGAAGTGATCGTACTGCTGGCGCCGTCCGCCCATGAAAAAGGGCTGGAGCTGACGCTCGACGTCCACAACGACGTGCCGGAGCAGGTGATCGGCGACTCGCTGCGCCTGCAGCAGGTGATCACCAACCTGCTGGGCAACGCGGTCAAATTTACCGAAACCGGCAATATCGATATCCGGGTGGAGCTGCGCAACCAGCTGGAGCATCAGGTCGAGCTGGAGGTGCAGATCCACGACACCGGCATCGGCATCTCCGAACGCCAGCAGTCGCAGCTGTTCCAGGCGTTCCGCCAGGCGGACGCCAGCATCTCGCGCCGCCACGGCGGCACCGGCCTCGGGCTGGTCATCACCCAGAAGCTGGTGAAAGAGATGAACGGCGATATCTGTTTCCACAGCCAGCTCAACCGCGGCTCTACCTTCTGGTTCCATATTACCCTGGACCTGAATGAAGATATGCTGACCCGCCAGCCGTGCCTGCCGGAACTGAGCGGCAAGACGCTGGCCTATATCGAATCCAACCCGACGGCGGCGCAGGCGACGCTGAATATGCTTAACGCCACGCCGCTGGTCGTCACCCATTCGCCGACCCTCGGCCAGCTGCCCGGCGATAATTACGACTTTATGCTGGTGGGCGTGCCGATCCCGTTCCGCGACAACATGGCGCAGCATCAGGACAAACTGCTGAAGGCGCTCAACTACGCCGGACGGGTGATTCTGGCCCTGCCGTACCAGTCGCAGATCGACGCCGAACTGCTGAAAGAACAGGGCGCGGTGGGCTGCCTGGTCAAGCCGATCACCAGCACCCGCCTGTTCCCGCTGCTGCGCATGGAAACGCCGCGTCAGGAGCTGGCCGCCCCGGCGCGCAACCGCCTGCCGCTGACCGTGATGGCGGTGGACGACAACCCGGCCAACCTGAAGCTGATCGGCACCCTGCTGGCGGAACAGGTGGAAAAAACGCTGCTGTGCGAAAGCGGCGAAGAGGCCATTGCGCTGGCGCGCGACAACGTGCTGGATCTGATTCTGATGGATATCCAGATGCCGAATATCGACGGCATCCGCACCAGCGAGCTGATCCGCCAGCTGCCGCACCATAACTCCACGCCGATCGTCGCGGTCACCGCCCATGCGGTCAGCGGCGAACGCGAGCATCTGCTGCAGGCCGGCATGGACGACTATCTGGCGAAGCCGATCGACGAAGCGATGCTGACCCGCGTCCTGTCGCGCTACCACAGCGGCGCGCAGGAGGCAGAGGCCGCGACGCCGCCGGCGAACGCGGAGCCGCTGGCGTCGCTGGACTGGTCGCTGGCACTACGTCAGGCGGCCAATAAGCAGGATCTGGCGCGCGATCTGCTGCAAATGCTGCTCGACTTCCTGCCGCAGGTGAGAGAACGGGTGCAGGCGGTGCTGGACGGCGCGCAGGACGATACGCTGCTGGATCTGATCCACAAACTGCACGGCAGCTGCAGCTACAGCGGCGTGCCGCGGCTGAAACAGCTCTGCTTCTACATTGAACAGCAGCTGCGTCAGGGCGTCGCCATCGGCGATCTGGAGCCGGAGTGGCTGGAACTGCTGGATGAAATCGAACTGGTCAGCGAAGCGGCCAGAAAACACCTGGGCTAAGCGTCAGCGTGCGGCCTCTCCCCCACAGGAAGAGGCCGCCGTTACTGCCCCTGCGCCATCTTCAGCGTCGCGGCGATATTGCGCGCCGTCGCCCGCACGTTGTCGGCGGCGTCATGCAGCGCCTCCTCCAGCGTGCAGATGCGGTACAGCACGCTGAACACCGCGTCCACCCCGTGCTGATGCACCACGCCGACGTCGTCGCTCAGGCTGCCGGCGATGCCGATCACCGGCTTGCCGTAGCGTTTGGCGACCCGCGCCACGCCAATCGGCACCTTGCCTTTGATGCTCTGGCTGTCGATGCGCCCTTCGCCGGTGATCACCAGCGTCGCGTCGCGCACCAGCGCGTCCAGCCCCAGCGCCTCGGTGACGATCTCAATCCCCTGACGCAGTTCCGCCCGGCAAAACGCCAGCAGTCCGGCTCCCATGCCGCCGGCCGCACCGGCGCCGGGCACCTGCTCCACGTCCACCCCCAGCGTGCGCTTGATCACCTGCGCATAATGGCCCAGCGCGCCGTCCAGCTCCGCCACCATCTGCGGCGTCGCTCCCTTCTGCGGGCCGAAAATGGCGGAAGCGCCCTCCGGGCCGGTCAGCGGGTTGGTCACATCACAAGCCACCTCAAACCGGCAGCGGCCGATACGCGCATCCAGCCGGCTGAGGTCGATCTGCGCCAGCGTCGCCAGCGCGGCGCCGCCGAAACCGATCTCCTCGCCGCGCTCATCCAGCAGCCGCGCCCCCAGCGCCTGCACCATGCCGGCGCCGCCGTCATTGGTCGCACTGCCGCCAATGCCGATAATGCAGTGCCTGACGCCGTGCTCCAGCGCGCAGCGGATCAGCTCTCCGGTGCCGTAGGAGGTGGTTTTCAGCGGGTTGCGCTGCCCGGCGGGCAGCCGCTCCAGCCCGCTGGCCGCCGCCATCTCGATAAACGCGCTGCGTCCGTCGCCGGACAGGCCGAAAAACGCCGGCGTGACCTCACCGAGCGGCCCGGTCACATCTACCGTGATAATCCGCCCGCCGGTCGCCGCCACCATCGCTTCCACCGTTCCTTCCCCGCCGTCGGCCAGCGGCAGTTTAACGAACTCCGCGGCGGGGAAAATCTCGCGGAATCCCTCCTCAATGCAGTTGGCCACCGCCAGCGCGGATAAACTCTCTTTATATGAATCCGGCGCGATCACTATTTTCATAAGCTGCCTGCGCAATCCCTAACTGGTGACTTGGACTTTAGCCAATTTCTCGTAATAGCAGGCTAAAGCGCTGTGATCCGCCCCGCCCAGATCGTCGACCCGCAGCGCCTGCATCATCTCCATCACCGCCGAGGTCAGCGGCAGCTGCGCACCGATGCCGTGCGAGGTGTCCAGCGCGTTGGCCAGATCCTTGATATGCAATTCGATGCGGAACCCCGGTTTGAAATTGCGCGCCAGCACCATCGGCGCCTTGGCGTCCAGCACCGTGCTGCCCGCCAGCCCGCCGCGGATCGCCTGATAGACCCGCTCCGGGTCGACGCCGGCCTTGGTCGCCAGCACCAGCGCTTCCGACATCGCGGCGATGTTCAGCGCGACGATCACCTGGTTTGCCAGTTTGGTCACGTTGCCGGCGCCGATCTCGCCGGTATGCACCACCGAGCCGGCCATCGCTTTCATCACCTCATAGCAGCGGTCAAACACCGCCTTCTCGCCGCCGACCATCACCGACAGCGTGCCGTCAATCGCCTTCGGCTCGCCGCCGCTGACCGGCGCATCCAGCATCGCCACCTGCTTTTCCGCCAGTCTGGCGCTGATTTCCCGGCTGGCCAGCGGCGCGATCGAACTCATATCGATCACCACCGTGCCCGGCCGGGCGCCTTCGATCACGCCGTTTTCCCCCAGCACTACCTCCTGCACCTGCGGCGAGTTGGGCAGCATGGTGATCACGATGTCGCACTGCGCCGCAACCGCCTTCGGCGTATCGGCGCTCTCCGCGCCCAGCTCGGTCAGTTCCGCGGTGGTAGCCGCCCGATGATTCAGCACCACCAGCGCATAGCCGGCTTTCAGCAGGTTCTTGCTCATCGGTTTGCCCATAATGCCCAGGCCGATAAATCCAATTTTCATCTTCTGCTCCTTATTTCACACCAGATTTAAAACGGTCGCACAGCGCCTGCGTCGCACCACGCAGCACGCCCAGATCGCTGCCGACGGCGACAAAGGTCGCGCCCCACTCCAGGTAGCGGCGCGCATCGGCTTCGGCCGGCGCCAGAATGCCGCTCGGTTTGCCCGCCTCCGCCGCGCGCGCAAAGATATGCCGGATCGCCGCCTGTACCTCCGGATGGTTCGGCTGGCCGAGATAGCCCAGCGCGGCGGACAGATCGCCCGGGCCGACGAAAATGCCGTCGACGCCGTCCACCGCCGCGATGGCGTCCAGATGGTCGATGCCCGCCTGCGATTCGATCTGCACCAGCACGCTGATATGGTCATTCACGGTGCTGAAGTAATCGCTGACCGTGCCGTAGCCGTTGCTGCGGTGGGAGACCGACACGCCGCGGATGCCGGCCGGCGGGTAGCGCGTCGACGCCACCGCCTGCAATGCCTGCTCTTCGCTCTCGACAAACGGGATCAGAAAGTTAAAAAAACCGATATCCAGCAGGCGCTTGATAATCACCGGTTCATTGCAGGGCGGCCGCACCACCGCCGCGCTGCTGCTGCCCTTCAGCGCCATCAGCTGCGGCACAAAGGTGGTGATATCATTCGGCGCATGCTCGCCGTCCAGCACCAGCCAGTCGAAACCGGCCAGTCCCAGCACTTCGGTCGAGATCGGATTGCCCAGCGCCGACCAACAGCCGATCAGGGTTTCCCCCTGCTGCAGAGACTGACGAAAGCGGTTGTGACAACGGTTCATGGCGTATCCTTTACGTTAAGAGAGTGAAAAGACGGTTTAGCGCACCAGGCACGGGCGTTTGTTATCGAAGTCCCAGCCCGGCACCAGATACTGCATGCCCATGGCGTCATCACGCGCGCCGAGGCCGTGGGTTTTATACAGCTCATGCGCCTTCATCAGGCGATCGTGGTCCAGCTCAATGCCCAGCCCCGGCTTCTGCGGCACCGCCACGCGGCCGCCGGCGATGGTCAGCGGCTCGCGCGTCAGACGCTGGTTGCCCTCCTGCCAGATCCAGTGGGTATCGATGGCGGTGATATCGCCCGGCGCGGCGGCGGCCACGTGGGTGAACATCGCCAGCGAGATGTCAAAGTGGTTGTTGGAGTGGGATCCCCAGGTCAGGCCGAACTCGTGACACAGCTGCGCCACCCGCACCGATCCCTGCATCGTCCAGAAGTGCGGATCCGCCAGCGGAATATCCACCGACTGCAGCTGCAGCGTATGGTGCATCTGGCGCCAGTCGGTGGCGATCATATTGGTGGCGGTCGGCAGGCCAGTGGCGCGGCGGAACTCCGCCATCACTTCACGGCCGGAGAAGCCCTGCTCGGCGCCGCACGGATCCTCGGCGTAGGCCAGCACGTGGCGCAGCCGCTGGCCCAGCCGGATCGCCTCTGCCAGCGACCAGGCGCCGTTGGGATCGAGCGTAATGCGCGCCTGCGGGAAACGCTCCGCCAGCGCGGTGACCGCGTCGGCCTCCTCGTCGCCGGCCAGCACGCCGCCTTTCAGTTTGAAGTCGTTAAAGCCGTATTTCTCGTAGGCGGCTTCCGCCAGGCGCACCACCGCCTGCGGCGTCAGCGCCTCTTCATGGCGCAGCCGGTACCAGTCGCAGGCGTCGTCCGGCTGGCTCTGATACGGCAGCGGGGTTTTCCGGCGGTCGCCGATGTAGAACAGATAGCCGAGCATCTCCACCGACTCGCGCTGCTGCCCGTCCCCCAGCAGCGCCGCCACCGGCACCTCCAGGAACTGCCCCAGCAGATCGAGCATCGCCGCTTCGATGCCGGTCACCACGTGGATAGTGGTGCGCAGGTCAAACGTCTGCTGGCCGCGGCCCGCCGCATCGCGATCGGCGAAGCGCTGACGCACCGCCGTCATCACATTTTTATATTCGCCGAGCGTTTTCCCCACCACCAGCGGCTGCGCGTCCTCCAGCGTCTGGCGAATCTTTTCGCCGCCCGGCACTTCGCCGACGCCGGTATGGCCGGCGTTATCCTGCAAAATGACGATATTACGGGTGAAAAACGGCGCGTGGGCGCCGCTCAGATTCAGCAGCATGCTGTCATGGCCGGCAACCGGCACCACCTGCATGGCGATAATCTTTGGAGCGCTGTGAAACGTGGTCATAAGTCTGTCCTTTCAGAGTGAAATCAACGGCCGAACGCCGGGCGCTGGCGGTCAAAGCGCCAGCCGGGCACCAGGTACTGCATCGCCAACGCATCGTTGCGCGCCCCGCTCGGCAGCGTCTGGTGCAGCCGGTGCGCCTGTTCCAGCGCCTGCCAGTCCAGCTCAATGCCGAGGCCCGGCGCGTCAGGCAGCGCAATGCTGCCGTCGACGATTTGCAATGGGTTTTTGGTCAGATGCTGGCCTTCCTGCCAGATCCAGTGGGTGTCGATAGCGGTCGGGTGGCCCGGCGCCGCCGCGCCGACGTGGGTAAACATCGCCAGCGAGATATCGAAGTGATTATTGGAGTGGCAGCCCCAGGTCAGCCCCCATTCATCGCACAGCTGCGCCACCCGCACCGCGCCGGACATCGTCCAGAAGTGCGGATCCGCCAACGGGATATCCACCGCCTGCAGCTGCGTGGCGTGACGCATCTCCCGCCAGTTGGTGGCGATCATATTGGTCGCCACCGGCAGCCCGGTCGCCCGACGAAACTCCGCCATCACTTCGCGGCCGGAAAAGCCCTGCTCCGCGCCGCACGGATCTTCCGCATAGCTCAGGATGCCGTTCATGCCCCGGCACAGCGCGATGGCCTCATCCAGCCGCCAGGCGCCGTTGGGATCGACGGTGATGCGCGCCTGCGGGAAGCGCTGCGCCAGCGCGCGCACCGCCTCGATCTCCTGCTCGCCCGGCAGTACGCCGCCCTTGAGTTTGAAATCCTTAAAGCCGTAGCGATCCTGCACCGCCGCCGCCAGCTCGACGATCGCCGCCGCGTCCATCGCCGCCTGATGGCGCAGGTGATACCACGGGTGGCCGCCCTGCTCGCCGGCCTGATACGGCAAATCGGTGCGCCGGCGGTCGCCGATATAGAACAGATAGCCCAATACTGTCACCGCATCGCGCTGTTTGCCGGGGCCGAGCAGCTCCGCCACCGGTACGCCGAGACATTGCCCCAGCAGATCGAGCAGCGCGGCCTCCAGCGCCGCCACCGCATTGACCCGCAGCTCAAACGTCCAGGCGCCGCTGCCGAAGGCGTCGAAATCCGCCGACTGGTTACCGCCGTGCAGCGCGTGCACCAGGCTGTTCATCCGCGCCACCTGCTGCCCCACCACCTGCGGCATCGCCGCCGTCAGGGTCTGGTAAATCACCTCGCCGCCCGGCGCTTCGCCCACGCCGGTGTGGCCGGCGCTGTCGGTCAGCACCACGATATTGCGGGTAAAATAGGCGCCGTGGGCGCCGCCGATATTCAGCAGCATGCTGTCATAGCCGGCGACCGGGATCACGCGCATGGCGGTGATGGTTGGCGTACTCTGCGTATCGCTCATCATGCCTCCCGCGTCACTGGTTGCAGTTCGATGCGTTTGATTTCACCGACGATAAACAGATAGCTGACCACCGCCAGCAGCGCATGGATACCAACGTACAGCAGCGCGCCGTTGAATGAGCCGGTGGTGCCGATGATGTAGCCGATGGCGATCGGCGTAACGATGCCGGAAATATTGCCGAACATATTGAACAGCCCGCCGCTCAGGCCGCTGATCTCCTTCGGCGCGGTATCGGCCATCACCGCCCAGCCCAGCGCCCCCAGCCCCTTGCCGAAGAACGCCACCGCCATAATGCCGACCACCATCCATTCGGCACTCACGTAGTTACAGAAAATCATCGACATCGACAGCAGCATGCCGATCACGATCGGCGCCTTGCGCGAGAAGGTCAGCGAGTTGGTGCGGCGCATCAGATAGTCGGAGATCACCCCGCCCAGCACGCCGCCGGCAAAGCCGCAGATGGCCGGCACCGAGGCGACAAAGCCGGCTTTCAGGATCGACATGCCGCGCGCCTGCACCAGATAGACCGGGAACCAGGTGATAAAGAAGTAGGTCAGCGCGTTGATGCAGTACTGGCCGATATAGACGCCGACCATCATGCGCGAGCGCAGCAGCTGTTTGATCTGCTGCCATTTCTCACCTTTCACCGGCTGCGCCTGCGGCTGTTGCTGATCCATATTGGTCAACGCGCCGCCGGCCTCGATATAGTCGAGTTCAGCCTGATTGATGCGCGGATGATCCTTCGGGTTGTGCACCACCTTCAGCCAGACAAAGCTCAGTACGATCCCCAGCCCGCCCATAAAGAAGAACACGTGCGACCAACCGACGGCGTGCGTCAGCCAGCCCATAATCGGCGCGAAGATCACCGTGGCGAAATACTGCGCCGAGTTGAAAATCGCCACCGCGGTGCCGCGCTCATGGGCGGGGAACCAGGCGGCGACGATGCGGCTGTTGCCCGGGAACGACGGCGCCTCCGCCAGCCCGACCAGAAAACGCAGGGCGAACAGCGCCACCACAATGCCGAAGCCGCTGAAGATATCGACAAAGCCCTGCAGCAGGGTGAACAGCGACCAGATAAAGATGCTCCAGAAATAGACGCGCTTTGAACCGAAGCGGTCGAGCAGCCAGCCGCCGGGGATCTGGCCGATAACATACGCCCAGGAAAAGGCGGAGAAGATATAGCCCATCCCGACCGGATCCAGCCCGATATCCTGAGCCATTGACGAGCCGGCGATCGACAGCGTAGCGCGGTCGCCGTAGTTGAATGACGTGACGATAAACAGCATCACCACAATCCAATAGCGCGTATTGGTTCTTTTTATTGCGCCGGTTGCGGAACTGATTGTTGACATGGTGTTCTCCTGAATCTAGCGGGTGCTATCTTCATCCTGAACTGCATGAATATCTCAGAACGAATATGGGTTGAATTAAATAAACCTCACCTGTGAGCAGTGCGATTAATTCCGTTGCGGTAATATCAAAGCCCAATAATTTTGCTCTGCGAAAAGTATATGCAGCTCATTTACGAAGCTCATCGGGCAATATTCCAAGGATCGGCACGATATGGCCGTTAGTTTGGGGCATCTGCCCAAGATAACGCCGGACGGCTCACGAAACCCCGCCGGGCCGTGATCGGCCTCACGCGCCGTTGGCGCAATGCCAAAGAATTGAGCGCCGTCGCCGCGTAATACCGGTCATTTGCATAATGTCGCCGTCTGATAGCTAAACCTATACTGATTAGGTGAGCACATCTGCCGATTAATCTCGCAGCAAAAATAATAATGAAGGCAAGTGAGGTTGGAATGTCTGAAATAAATACCCGTCACGACGCGCCGTTATATATAAAGGTTCACGCCAATGATAATGTCGCCATCGTGGTTAATCCGCAGGGATTAGCCAAAGGAACGCTATTTCCCTGCGGCTTACGGTTAATTGAACACGTGCCGCAGGGACACAAGACGGCATTAATTAATATCGCCGCCGGCGAGGCGATTATTCGCTACGGCGAGACGATCGGCTATGCGCAGCGCGATATCCTGCGCGGCGGCTGGATTGATGAATCGCTGGTCACGCTGCCGGCGGCGCCGGCGCTGGACAGCCTGCCGCTGGCTAACCGCGTGCCGCCGCCATTACCGCCGCTTGAGGGCTACACCTTCGACGGCTACCGCAACGCCGACGGCAGCGTCGGCACGAAAAACCTGCTGGGGATTACCACCAGCGTGCACTGCGTCGCCGGCGTGGTCGACTTCGTGGTGAAAATCATCGAACGCGACCTGCTGCCGCAATACCCTAACGTGGACGGCGTGGTGGCGCTGAATCACCTTTACGGCTGCGGCGTCGCCATCAACGCGCCCGCCGCGGTGGTGCCGATCCGCACCATCCATAATCTGGCGCTTAACCCCAATTTCGGCGGCGAGGTGATGGTGGTCGGCCTCGGCTGCGAAAAACTGCAGCCGGAGCGGCTGCTGCAGGGCACCCCGGATGTGCAGCCAATTTCGCTGGACGCCGGGCAGATCGTGCGTCTGCAGGATGAGAAGCATATCGGCTTTAAATCGATGGTAGACGATATTCTGGCGCTGGCGGAACGGCATCTGCGCAAGCTCAATCAGCGCCGACGCGAGCCTTGCCCGGCGTCAGAGCTGGTGGTCGGTATGCAGTGCGGCGGCAGCGACGCTTTCTCCGGCGTCACCGCCAACCCGGCGGTGGGCTTCGCCTCCGATCTGCTGGTGCGCTGCGGCGCGACGGTAATGTTCTCGGAAGTGACGGAGGTGCGTGACGCCATTCATCTGCTGACGCCGCGCGTCGCCGACCAGGAAGTGGGCCGGCGCCTGCTGGAGGAGATGCGCTGGTACGACGATTACCTCAGTCAGGGCCAGACCGACCGCAGCGCCAATCCATCGCCCGGCAATAAAAAAGGCGGGCTGGCGAACGTGGTGGAAAAGGCGCTGGGGTCGATCGCCAAGTCCGGCGCCAGCGCGATTGTCGAAGTGCTCTCCCCCGGCCAGCGCCCGAGCAGGCGCGGCCTGATCTTCGCCGCCACGCCCGCCAGCGACTTCGTCTGCGGCACCCAGCAGCTGGCCTCCGGCATCACTCTGCAGGTGTTCACCACCGGGCGCGGCACGCCGTACGGCCTGACCGCCGTGCCGGTCATCAAAATGGCGACCCACAGCGCGCTGGCCGAGCGCTGGCACGATCTGATGGATATCGACGCCGGCAGCATCGCCAAGGGCGAGGCCACCATCGAGCAGGTGGGCTGGCAGCTGTTTGAGCTGATATTGGCCATCGCCAGCGGGCGCAAGAAAACCTGGTCGGATCGATGGGGATTACATAATGCGCTGGCGGTGTTCAACCCGGCGCCGGTCACCTGAGCTATTCGTCCAGCTGCAGGCCGATATACAGCAGCAAGCGGGCGTCAAAGCTCGACAGGTTGAGGCCGGTCAGTTCGGAGATGCGGTTCAGGCGGTATTCCAGCGTGTTGCGGTGAATGTACAGCGCCTTGGCGGTGGCGCTCGGCTGCACGTTATTCAAAAACCAGGCGCTGAGGGTGCGCCGCAGCAGGCCGTTGCCGTCCATCGCCTTCAGGCGCGCCAGCGGCCTGACCAGCTCGTCCGCCTGCCAGCCGCCGCGCAGGCTGTCTAACAGCACCGGCAGCATTAAATCCTGGTAGTAGTAGGCGCGCTGCTCGAACATGCGCTGCTTGCCCACCGCCATGGTGGTGCGCGCGGTGCGGTAGGAGCGGGCGATACTGCCCGGCCCGGTAAAGTAATTGCCCAGCGCCACCCGCACCCGCAGGCGGCTGCTCTCTTTCATGCGCGACAACAGGTTTTCCACCCGGCGGCGGTGGTCTTCGGCGTCCCAGCGGCCGTGGCCGTTAAGCGCCGGCTTCAGCACCACCATTTCACTGAGCGAGACGATGGCTATCAGGTTGTCGCGCTCCGGCAGCGTCAGCAGCGCCTGCAGCTGCTGCAGTTCCGCCATTGCGCTGTCGACGCCCAGCTGCCCGCTGTCCACCTCAACCACCGCCGCCACGCGCGGCTCCTCCGGATCGATACCCAGCCGCTGCGCCCACTCCATCAGCGCCGGCGACAGCGCCTCCGCGCGGATCAGGTTCAGCACCAGCTCTTCGCGGAAGCGGCTGTCCTGCGCCAGCAGGTGCATCAGCCGCGCCTGCTCCAGCATCATTTCGGCCGCCATGCACACCAGTTCGCCGTATTGGCGCAGCTGCGCCGGATTTCCGGTCAGGCCGATAACCCCGACGATGCTGCCGTCGATGCGCAGCGGCAGATTGATGCCCGGCCGCACGCCGTGCAGATGGCGGGCCACGGCCTCATCGATATCCACCACCCGGGCCTGCGACAGTACCAGCAGCGCCCCTTCGTGCAGCTCGCCGACCCGCTCACGGTCGCCGCTGCCGATGATTCTGCCGCGCGCGTCCATCACATTGACGTTGCCGTCAATGATTTGCATGGTGCGCGCCACGATTTCCTGCGCCAGCTTGCCGTCAAGATGGTATTCCGCCATTCAATTCGCCCCAACCCGATTTTAGATAATCGCCCAGCATACCGACGCGCCGGGAGCGGCACATTGTGCAGATGCCCAAAGCGTTTCGGCAGCGCCGGGAGTTGTGGCAGGCTTCACAATTTAGCAACACGAAAAAGGCACGCCGCAGCGTGCCTGTTTGAGAAGAGAACGGAGACAGATTACTGCATCAGCAGGTACAGCGTGCTGTCGCCGCGCAGGATGTTCAGCGCCAGAACCGGCGGCTTGCTGTCGATGATTTTGCGCAGCTCGCCCAGGTTCTGCACCGGCTGCTGGTTGACCCCCAGGATCACGTCGCCTTTCTTCAGGCCGATGCTGGCGGCGGCGCTGCCGGCCTTCACGCTGTCAACCCTGACCCCTTTATGGTTGCCGGCCTGCACGTTGCTCAGTTCGGCCCCCTCGATGCCGGCGTTGATATTGCCGGCGTCGACCTGCGTCTGTTTGCTCTGCTCCAGCGTCACATCCACGGTCACCGGCTTGCCGTCGCGGATAATCCCCAGCGACATTTTACTGCCGGCCGGCAACGTGCCGATCTGCGCGCGGAACGAGGCGAAGCTGGAGATGGCTTTACCGTTCATGGTCACGATCACATCGCCCGCCTTGATGCCCGCCTTGGCGGCAGAGGACTTCGGCATCACCTGGCTGACAAAGGCGCCGCGCTGGGCGTCAACCTTCATCGCCTGCGCCAGCTCCGAGTTCAGCTCGGTGCCCATAATCCCCAGCTCGCCGCGTTTGACCTGGCCGTATTGCACCATCTGCGCCGTCAGGCTTTTCACCATATTGCTCGGAATGGCGAAGCCAATACCGATATTGCCGCCGTCCGGCGCCAGGATCGCGGTGTTGATGCCGATCAGCTCGCCGTTCAGGTTCACCAGCGCACCGCCGGAGTTACCGCGGTTGATCGCCGCATCGGTCTGGATAAAGTTTTCGTAGTTTTCCAGGTTCAGGCCGCTGCGCCCCAGCGCCGAAACGATGCCGGAAGTGGCGGTTTCACCCAGACCGTAAGGGTTGCCGATCGCCACCGTGTAGTCGCCGACCCGCAGCCGATCGGAATCCGCCATTTTGATCGCGGTGAGGTTCTTGAAGTTCTTCAGCTGGATCAGCGCAATATCGGAACGCGGATCCTTACCGATGATCTTGGCATCAAAGCGGCGGCCGTCGCTCAGCTGCACCTGGATCTTGTTGGCGTTGTCCACCACGTGGTTGTTGGTCACCACGTAGCCCTTCGCCGCATCGATCACCACCCCGGCCCCCAGCGCCTTAAAGCTCTCTTTGGCGCTCTCACCGCCCGCCCCGCCCTGACACATCGGCGAGCCCTGGAACGGCGATCCATCCTGACAGAACGGCGAATCCTCGCCAAAGAACTGCTGGAACTGCTGCGGCATACGCGGCGTATTAACGGCGGCGCTGCCTTCCACGTTGATGCTGACCACCGACGGCATCACCTTTTCCAGCATCGGCGCCAGGCTTGGCAACTGCGTCGACGGCGTGCTGGCGGAGGCCGTCTCTGCGGCGGAAGCGTTTGCCGGGCCAAGGGCCATGCCCATACTGAAAGCCAGGGCGCTCAGAACTAATGCGGTTTTTTTCATCTGTGTGTCTCTATAAAGTCGGTCAATGCAGGGACATACCCCATTCAGCAGGCGCCGCAGGGTATCGCGCTTGTTGTACACAATGAGAACCTATTAATAACCTGAAGTTCAGCCGCGGAGTATTGAGAAGCGTAAAAAATTATTCCTCGTCTTTACACTTCTCTAAATAATAAACCGCGCCGGCAAGGACGCGGTCGGATAAGGAAGGGGGTGGCGCCAGCGTTATTCCGCCGCCATTAAACGGCGATATTCATCATAGGCGTAAAGGTCGGTCATACCGCTGATATAATCCTGCAGCAGCCGCGCGCGGAAATAATATTCGCGGATCTCCCGCTGCTCCGGGGATAAATACTGTATCCCCTCGACGGCTTCAATATAAGCCAGCCGATGCTTGGTGGAGAGTTTATGGAACAGCCGCGTCTCCATCCGGAAATCACGATGGCTGTCTTCCTGCACCAGTTGGCTGAAGTCTGCCTGCGACATCGCCAGCAGCGGGCTGTAGATATCCAGCAGGCCGCTGATAACGCGGTAGCCCTGCAGCTCCAGCTGCTCCACCTCCGGGTGGTTGAAGACGTATTTAGACGCCACCTTTTTAAATACTTTCAGCAGCCGGTACGCCGGGCTGAAATCCTCCAGCAGCGCCTGATTAAAGTTGCCCTGATAAATGGCGTCCAGATTATCAATAAAACGCCCGGCGGCATGAGGCACCAGTTTAGCAACGGTAAATACCCGCAGGTACATAAAGAACTGATCTTCCGAACTGCGCCGCGCGCCGCCCTGCGCTATTTTGCCAAACGCGCCGGCCACCGTTTTATCAAACAGATCGCCCGACTCTACCGTCCCCCACTCCTGGCTCAAATAGTGGTAAAGCTGCTCGACGGTGAAAATGTTTTTTTCCACCGCGTCTTCCAGATCGGCGATGCAATAAGAAATATCATCGGCGGCCTCCATGATATAGGTCAGCGGGAAACGGTCGAACTCCCCCATCTGCAACTCACGCCGCAGGCGGTCGACAAACGCCTCCTCCGCCAGATAAAAACCCGGCTTTTTCATCAGGTAGCTGTGGCTGGTGGGGATAGCCTGCGCCCAATACGCCGGGCGGGTATATTTCAGGATGCAGCCCACCTGGGCATAGGTCAGGTTCAGTTTCAGCAGCGTATGCACCAGCCGGATCGCCTGCGCGTTGCCTTCAAAATGGCTCAGATCGTGGCGGATGCGGCTGCGCAGCCGGTTCAGATCACCGTCCCCTTCACGCAGGCGCAGCACCTCAACCTGGCAGCCGTCCTGGCTGCTCGGCTCGCTGCCGCAGCTGTCCGGATCGAGCCGCTGGCTGAACCAGTCGTTGATCGCCGACTCGCCGAAGTGGCCAAACGGCGGGTTGCCGATATCATGCATCAGGCAGGCCATTTCAACGATGCTTTCAAACGGATCCAGCAGGTTGGTCAGGCCGAGCGCATCAATACGCTGCTCTTGCTTAAAGCGGTTGAGGATCTCTTTGGCAATGTGCCGCCCCACCTGCTGCACTTCCATCGAGTGGGTTAGCCGGCTGCGCACCGCCGCGTTGCGCTCCAGCGGGAAGACCTGGGTTTTCTGCTGCAGCCGGCGAATCGCCGCCGAGTTGACGATCCGTCCGCGATCGCTTTCGAACTGGCGGACAATATCGTACTCCTGCTCCGCCACGATCGGATTGCTGAACGGGCGCTGAAAGCTGATTTTCTGTTTAAAGTCGATCCCGGACATCTGCGGCTCTCCTGTTTTGGCCCTGGCGCGTCTGCCTCCGTGATAGCAATTCCGCACGGCGGATGCAATGGATTATCTCTGTTTAACAGCCATGATAGACTATGCGGCACTTCTTCCCCCTATCAGCGAGTATTATTTATGAAAGTAGGCATCATCGGCGCCATGGAGCAGGAAGTTACCCTGCTGCGCGATCAAATCGAAAACCGTCAGACCATCCAGCGCGCGGGCTGTGAAATTTACACCGGCCAGATCAACGGGGTGGAGGTCGCGCTGCTGAAGTCCGGCATCGGTAAAGTCTCTGCGGCGATGGGCACCACCCTGCTGCTGGAGCATTGCCAGCCGGATCTGGTGATCAACACCGGTTCCGCCGGCGGTCTGGCCGCCACGCTGAAAGTCGGCGATATCGTGGTGTCCGAAGAGGTCCGCTACCACGATGCCGACGTCACCGCGTTCGGTTATGAACCAGGCCAGATGGCGGGCTGCCCGGCGGCGTTCGTCGCCAACGATGCGCTGATCGCCCTGGCGGAACACTGCATCCGCCAGCTGGATCTTAATGCGGTGCGCGGCCTGATCTGCAGCGGCGACGCCTTTATCAACGGCGCCGAACCGCTGGCGCGCATTCGCGCCACCTTCCCGAGCGTGGCGGCGGTAGAAATGGAAGCGGCGGCGATCGCCCACGTCTGTCACCAGTTCGGCACGCCGTTTGTGGTGGTGCGCGCCATCTCCGACGTGGCCGACAGCGAATCGCACATGAGCTTCGACGAGTTCCTGACCGTGGCCGCCAAGCAGTCCTCGCTGATGGTCAACGCCATGCTGCAGATGCTGGCCAAGCGCGACTAAGGTGAAACGACGTTTTTGCTGCCTGCCGTGGCTGCTGGCGCTGGCGCTGTCCCTGCCCGCCGCGGCCGCGCAGCGGGTGATCAGCCTGGCGCCCAATACCACGGAGCTGGCGTACGCCGCCGGCATGGGGGATACCCTGCTGGCGGTCAGCGCCTTTTCCGATTATCCGCCGCAGGCCAAACGGCTTGAGCAGGTGGCATCGTGGCAAGGGGTCAACCTGGAGCGGATCCTGGCGCTCAAGCCGGATCTGATCCTGGCCTGGCGCGGCGGCAACCCACAGCGGGTGCTGGATCAGATCGCCGCGTTCGGCATTCCGATCTTTTACGCCGACGCCAAAACGCCGGAGGAGATCGCCGGCCTGCTGGACGATCTGGCCGCCTACAGCCCGCACCCGGAGCAGGCGCATCAGGCGGCCGCGCAGGTGCGCCAGCAGCTCGCCCGGCTGAAGACCCGCTATGCCGATAACCCGCCGCGCCGCGTGCTGCTGCAGTTCGGCACTCAGCCGTTGTTCACCAGCTCCGCCGCGACGCTGCAAAGCCGGCTGCTGAGCCTGTGCGGCGGCGAGAACATTTTTGCCGACAGCCGCGTGCCCTGGCCGCAAATCGGCCGCGAGCAGGTGCTGGCGCGTCGGCCGCAGGCGATCGTCATCAGCGGCGGCGCCGAACAGATCGCCAGCGTCAAGGCATTCTGGGCGCCGCAGCTGCAGGTGCCGGTCATTGCGCTGAATGAAGACTGGTTCAACCGCGCGGGGCCACGCATTATGCTGGCGGCGCAGCAGCTGTGCAGCCAGCTGGCGGAGATCCGCTGATGCTGGTGTTCTGGCTGGATATTCTCGGCACCGCGGTGTTCGCCATCTCCGGCGTGTTGCTGGCCGGTAAGCTGCGAATGGACCCTTTCGGCGTGCTGGTGCTCGGGGTGGTGACCGCCGTCGGCGGCGGCACCATCCGCGATATGGCGCTGGCTAACGGCCCGGTGTTCTGGGTGCAGGACCCCACCGATTTGGTGGTGGCGATGATCACCTGCGTGCTGACGCTGATGCTGGTGCGTCAGCCGCGTCGCCTGCCGAAGTGGGTGCTGCCGGTGCTGGATGCGGTCGGGCTGGCGGTGTTCGTCGGCATCGGCGTCGACAAGGCCTTTGCCGCCGGCAGCGGCGCGCTGGTGGCGGTATGCATGGGCGTAATTACCGGCGTCGGCGGCGGCATTATCCGCGACGTGCTGGCGCGCGAAATCCCGATGATCCTGCGGACGGAAATTTACGCCACCGCCTGCATTGTCGGCGGCATCGTGCACGCTACCGCGTTCTCCACCTTCGGCATGCCGCTGCAGCAGGCAATGATGCTGGGCATGACCATTACGCTGCTGATCCGGCTGGCGGCCATACGCTGGCACCTGAAGCTGCCGGCGTTTATTCTCGAACAATAGATTTAACCAATAAAAAACCCGCCGTTTGGCGGGTTTTTCTTTAGGTCAGACGGCCGATCAGATGCTGAACGACGAGCCGCAACCGCAGGTGGTCTTAGCGTTCGGGTTGGTCACCACAAAGCGCGACCCTTCCAGACCTTCGGTATAATCCACCGAGCCGCCAACCAGATATTGCAGGCTCATCGGGTCGACCACCAGAGCCACGCCCTGTTTTTCGATGGTCATATCGCCTTCGTTGACCTTATCGTCAAAAGTGAAGCCGTATTGGAATCCGCTGCAGCCGCCACCGGTGATGTAAACCCGCAACTTCAGGTTCGGATTTTCTTCATCAGCAATCAGGAATTTCACCTTGTTTGCTGCTGCCTCGGTAAATTGCAGGGGCAGTGCTGTCTCTTCACTCATACTCTTAACTCCCAACATGATTCAGCATCAGGCTCCCTGGTATGACTTCGGGTGGGTGCCGGCAACCTGATTAATACTCGTGATTATCCAATACCTGAGTGTTGCGTTCAAGTATTCACCGCATTTGTTGTATTTTCTTTGCCTGTTTTCTCCGCCACCCGCTGCTTTTCCAACGTGCGCGCCAGCAGCGACGAATACAGCGGCTGACCGCCGAGGAACTGCGCCACCAGCGTCGCGCCCAGGCAGGTAATGATCATCGGCAAAATCAGCTGATAGTTGTCCGTCATTTCCAGCACCAGCACGATGCCGGTCAGCGGCGCACGCACCGTCGCGGCGAACAGCGCCCCCATGCCGGCGATGGCGAACGTCCCCGGCTCGATGCCGTACTGCGGGAAAAGATGGCTGCTCGCCAGGCCAAAGGCGGTGCCAAACAGCGTGCCCAGCGCCAGCATCGGCGCAAAAATACCGCCCGGCGCGCCGGAGCCGAAGCACAGCAGCGTGGTGACGATCCGGGCGATAAAGATAAACATCAGCATGCCGACGGTATAGTTGCCCGCCGCCGCAATCGGAATCAGGCCGAAACCGCCGCCGGCGGCCTCCGGCTGAATCAGCGCCAGAACGCCGCACAGACCGCCCAGCCCGCCGCCCATCAGCACAATTTTACGCAGCTCGCCGCCGTGCAGGCGGGCGAACATGTCCTGCGTCCGGAAAATCAGCCGGTTAAACATCACGCCGACGCCGCCGAACACCGCTCCCAACACCAGATACAGCCACAGAGTGTTAGTGGGCGCCGCAGAAAGCTTGCCCACCTCAATCACCGCATGCTGGCCATTACACAGCTGGTAGACCACGGTCGACATAATCACGCCGATAAATACCGCCTTAATCGAGATCAGGTTATAGCGGAACTGCGGGCGCATCTCTTCGATGATAAACAGGATCCCCGCCAGCGGCGCATTAAACGCGGCGGACAGCCCGGCCGCCGCCCCGGTCGCCAGCAGCGAGTGGCGCGCCTCGGCGCCGCGAATGCGGAAGATATCCAGCACCATACGCCCGACGTTGCCGCCCATCTGCACCGTCGGCCCTTCCCGTCCCAGCACCATGCCGGCGCCCAGCGTGCCCATGCCGCCGACAAATTTTACCGGCAGCACCCGCCACCAGCGTACCGGCCGCAGCTCTTCCAACGCGCCCTCGATCTCCGGAATGCCCGACCCGCCGGCCTCCGGCGCAAAGCGTCGCACCAGATAATAGCCCAGCATCGCCAACGCGGCGGACAGCAGAAACGCCAGCGGCCACACCAGATACCAGGCATCGGCGACGTACGACAGCGCGGAAAAACGCTGCTGCTGCACCCAGTCCACCGACTTTTCAAACGCCACGCCCAACAGCCCGGCCAGCGCGCCCACCAGGGCCGCCATCAGCAGGATCGCCACCGGCGTTTTATCGCGACGAATAAATTGACGAACGCTGTCAACGCGCCTCACGCGCGGAGTAAGTACTAACGGGGGTTGTGATTGATGCTCGCTCATAAGGGGTTGATTACCACCGGCAAGAATAAGTCATAAATAGCCGCCATACTTCAAGCTGCAGGTTTGTTGGTGGTGCTCAGCCACCCGAATCACTTAGCCAAGTAAGCTCATCGGAATGCCTGCCCTTGCCGCCTTCCTGCAACTCGAATTATTTAGGGTATAAATCTCAGAACTTTCCATTTTAAACCCAAAGACGCGGGCGGCGCATCTCTGTAAACAAACCGCGAAACGCAGCATCCGCCCGTATTGCACAGCGGCGATCGTTTCATAACGGCGCGCACTCCACTAGAATAGCCCGGTAAAATACATTCAATATTCATTCCTGGAGCCGATTTATGAGCTTACACAGCAAGTCCGAAAGTCTGTACGCCGAAGCGCAACAGCTGATCCCCGGCGGGGTTAACTCCCCGGTGCGGGCATTTACCGGCGTCGGCGGGGTGCCGCTGTTTATCGAACGTGCCGACGGCGCCTACCTTTTTGACGCCGACGGCAAAGCCTATATCGATTACGTCGGCTCCTGGGGCCCGATGGTGCTGGGCCATAACCACCCTGCCATTCGCAACGCGGTGATTGCCGCCGCCGAACGCGGCCTGAGTTTTGGCGCGCCGACCGAAATGGAAGTAAAAATGGCCGAGCTGGTGACCGAACTGGTGCCGACGATGGATATGGTGCGTATGGTGAACTCCGGCACCGAAGCTACCATGAGCGCCATCCGCCTGGCGCGCGGCTTCACCCAGCGCGATAAAATCATCAAGTTTGAAGGCTGCTACCACGGCCACGCCGACTGCCTGCTGGTCAAAGCCGGTTCCGGCGCGCTGACCCTCGGCCAGCCGAACTCGCCGGGCGTGCCGGCGGACTTCGCCAAACACACCCTGACCTGCACCTATAACGATCTGGATTCGGTACGCAGCGCCTTTGAGCAATACCCATCAGAGATCGCCTGTATCATCGTCGAGCCGGTGGCGGGCAATATGAACTGCGTACCGCCGCAGCCGGACTTCCTGCCGGGGCTGCGCGCCCTGTGCGACCAATACGGCGCGCTGCTGATTATCGATGAGGTGATGACCGGTTTCCGCGTGGCGCTGGCCGGCGCGCAGGCCTACTACGGCGTAGAACCTGACCTGACCTGCCTGGGTAAAATCATCGGCGGCGGTATGCCGGTGGGCGCCTTCGGCGGCCGTCGCGACGTGATGGAAGCGCTGGCGCCGACCGGCCCAGTTTACCAGGCCGGGACGTTGTCCGGCAACCCGATCGCCATGGCGGCGGGCTTCGCCTGCCTGAGTGAAGTGGCGCAGCCGGGCGTCCATCAGACGCTGGGTGAGCTGACAGAAATGCTGGCGGACGGCCTGCGTCACGCCGCGCAGGCGGAGAACATCCCGCTGGTGGTGAACAACGTCGGCGGCATGTTCGGCCTGTTCTTCACCGACGCCGAGACGGTCACCTGCTATCAGGACGTGATGAAGTGCGATGCCGAACGCTTTAAGCGCTTCTTCCACCTGATGCTGGATGAAGGCGTGTATCTGGCGCCGTCGGCCTTCGAAGCGGGCTTTATGTCCGTCGCCCACAGCAAAGAAGATATTCAGCGCACCATCGACGCCGCGCGTCGCTGCTTCGCCAAGCTGTAACCGAGAACGCTGCGCATACAACAAGGGCTGAACCTGGGTTCAGCCCTTTTTACTGCGCGATAGCGGATTACAGCAGGGTGCCGTAAATGGTCAGCACCGCCACCACCACCACGATAATCATCGTCACCTTACGCGCCAGCACCACCGCGGCGCGCGGCGTCTGCACCGGATCGTCATGCGGTTCGCGCGCCAGTGCAAACTGCGCCAGACGCGTCAGCACCTGATACTGTGAAGTACGGCGGTCGCCCAGCGAGGCGAACCAGGCCGGCAGCGCCCTTTCTCCGTGGCCGATCAGCGCGTAGGCCACGCCCGCCAGCCGCACCGGGATCCAGTCCAGCCAGTGCAACAGCGCATCAATCCCCGACTGCGAACGCTCCAGCGGCGTATTGTGCCGCGCCAGCCAGGTTTGGTAAGCGCGCAGGAACGCATAGCCGGCCAACGCGATCGGCCCGTAGGGACCACAGGCCACAAACCAGAACAGCGGCGCCAGATAGTAGCGGTAGTTAATCCATAGCAGCGCATTTTGCAGTTCACGCAGACGCTCTTGCGCGCTGCAATCCACCGGCAGGCCGTGGATCAGCGCCAGCTCTTCCGCCATGGCATCCACCGCATGGCTGTCGCCCTGACGCGCCGCCTTCAGATAGGCGCGGTAATGCTTGCGCTTAATGCCCGCCCCGACGCACAGCAGCGCCACGGCAATCCACAGCAGCAGCGTCAGCAGGCCGAAAAACAGCCCGTGCGCCAGCCATAAAATTCCCCAGACCACCACCATCCAGCCGCAGGCCAGCGCCAGCGTCTGCAGCAGCGAAAAGCGGCGCAGACGGCGGAAAACCACTTCCAGCCGGTGATCCAGCTGCCAATGCTCGCCCAGCTTGAATAAACGTTCCCACGCCAGAACCAGTAACAGCGAAAACAGCGTCATTTGTTATGCCTCTCCCTTGTCATTGCGCCCGAGCGCTCGCCGGGGCAAACCACGTTGTTCCACAAATGCCAGATAATGCTCGCCACCGGTATCGGATAATACCTGATTCCTTGTTTAGCAACAGCGCATGCCGGCTATCACTGCCAGTGGTACTTGCCTGCACAACAGAGTAGCATGTTTCCTCCACATTCTTAGTTCCCTTTTCGGAGCCTTCTATGTCGACACGCCGCTACAGCGCAGACAGCCGTCGTACCGAACTTCTTGAACGAATTGAACATGATATCCCCTTTGCCGTCGCCCAGGCGCTACGGGAAGATCTGGGCGGCGAAGTCAATGCCGAACGGGATATTACCGCCCAGCTGCTGCCGGCGGACAAGCAGGCCGAGGCCACGGTCATCACCCGTGAAGACGGCGTATTCTGCGGCCAGCGCTGGCTCAATGAAGTCTTTATTCAGTTGGGTAATCAGGTACACGTGGAATGGCTGGTTGCCGACGGCGACGCGGTGACGCCGAACCAGCCGCTGTGCCGCCTGAAGGGCCCGGCGCGCACCCTGCTGACCGGCGAGCGCACCGCCCTTAACTTTGTACAGACCCTGTCGGGCGTGGCGACCGCCGTCAGCCGCTATGTCGCACTGCTGGAAGGCACGCAGACGCGCCTGCTGGATACGCGTAAAACGCTGCCGGGGCTGCGCACCGCGCTGAAGTACGCCGTACTGTGCGGCGGCGGCAGTAACCACCGGCTGGGGCTGTCTGACGCCTTCCTGATCAAGGAAAACCACATCATCGCCTCCGGTTCGATCAAAAACGCGGTGGAGAAGGCCTTCTGGCTGCACGCCGACGTGCCGGTCGAGGTCGAAGTGGAGTCGCTGGACGAACTGCAGCAGGCGCTGGACGCCGGCGCGGACATCATCATGCTGGACAACTTCAGCGTGCCGATGATGAAGCAGGCGGTGGAACTGACCCAGCACCGCGCGCAGCTGGAAGTGTCCGGCAACGTCACCAGCGACACGCTGCGTCAGTATGCCGAAACCGGCGTGGACTATATTTCGGTCGGTGCGCTCACCAAGCACGTTACCGCCCTCGACTTATCCATGCGCTTTAAATAACCGCCGGATCTCCCCGCGCCGCCGATCCGGCGGCGCCCTCCGCGTTACTACGCTGCGATCCGCGCCGCATTATGCGCTGCGAAAAAGGGTAACCGCCCACATTGTGCGGGAAGCCATACGCAGAGCGGCCAACCGATGCTCGCTCCCCTGCCGGCCAGGCGCTACCGTTGCGGCTCCACAACAGGAGGAAGCAACGTATGGAAACACAACGCGGATTTACCCTGATCGAACTGATGGTGGTGATCGCCATCATCGCCACCCTGAGCGCCATCGGCGTCCCCGCCTATCAGCGCTATATCCAGAAAGCGGCGATGACCGATATGCTGCAGGCGATGACCCCGTACAAGATGGCGGTGGAGCTGTGCGTGCTGGACAGCGGCGGCCCCGAGGCGTGCAACGCCGGCAGCCAAGGCATTCCGGCCGGCGCCGCTTCACGCTACGTCAGCGCCGTCAGCGTCAGCCAAGGGGTGATCACCCTCACCGGCGCCCAGACGCTGCAGGGGCTGACGGTCGCGATGACGCCGACGCCGGACAGCAACGGTCTGATGCGCTGGACGCGCAGCTGCAGCGCGGCGGACAGCAGCGCGCTGCAGGATACCTGCCGAGAAGTGTTCCGCTTTGACGATGCGGCGGAGCCATCCTGATGAGCCAGACTATCAACGCGGAAATACACGCCCTGTGCCAACGCTATCAGGCGCTGGCGCTGAGTGAAGACGAACAGAGCCTGACCGTCGCCCTGCACGGCGAACCGCCGGCGCCGCTGCTCAATGCGCTGCGCTTCGCCAGTGGGAAACGCATCACGCTGGAGCAATGGCCGCTGGCGCGGCTGGAACAGGCGCTGTTTCAGTCGCCGGCGCAGCAGCCGGCTCAGGAAGAGGCCGCCGAAGCGGGCGGCCCCACGCTGGATGACGATACCGATGCGCCAGCGGTCAACTTTATCAACCAAACGCTGCGCAGCGCGATTCAGCGGCGCGCCTCCGACATTCACTTTGAGCCTTACCAGCAACAGCTCAGCATCCGCCTGCGCATTGACGGCGTACTGCAGACGGCCTCTCCGCCGCCGCTGGCCCTGAGCCAGCGCATTATCGCCCGGCTGAAGATCATGGCGCAGCTGGATATCGCCGAACGGCGGCTGCCGCAGGACGGCCAGCTCGGCGTTCAGCTGGATCGCAGCCGCTACTCGATGCGCATCTCCACCCTGCCGACGCTGTACGGCGAAAAGGTCGTGCTGCGGATCCTGCAGACCGACCGTCAGGATCTGCCGTTGGAACAGCTGGGCATGACGGCGGACGATCGCGCGCAGTTCGCCGCCGCCCTCGCCGCCCCGCAGGGGATGATTCTGGTCACCGGCCCCACCGGCAGCGGAAAAACCGTCACGCTGTACAGCGGCCTGCATCAACTCAACGACCGGCAGCGCAACCTGTGTAGCGTTGAAGATCCCGTCGAGATCCCGCTGTTCGGCGTCAACCAGACGCAGGTCAACGGTAAAATCGATCTCAGCTTCTCCCGCGTGCTGCGGGCGTTGCTGCGCCAGGATCCGGACGTGATCATGATCGGCGAGATCCGCGACGGGGAAACCGCCGAGATCGCGGTAAAAGCCGCCCAGACCGGCCATCTGGTGCTGTCGACCCTGCACACCAACTCCACCAGCGAAACCCTGACCCGTCTGACCAATATGGGCATTCCCGGCTATCTGCTGGCCGCCAGCCTCCGCCTGGTGATCGCCCAGCGGCTGGTGCGGCGGCTGTGTCTGCACTGCCGCCGTCGGCAAACGGAAGCGCTGCACTTCCCCGCCGCGCTGTGGCCCCAGCCGTTAACGCCCTGGCGCGCCGAGGGCTGCGAGCACTGCTTCGGCGGCTATTACGGCCGCATCGGTATTTACGAACTCTTGCACATCACCAGTGAGATCCAGCACGGGTTGCTGCAGCACCAGACGGCAGAGCAGTTGGATGAGATCGCGCAGCGCCAGGGGCAAACCTCGCTGCTGCAGGCCGGGCTGGCGCTGGTTGCGGAAGGCACCACCTCGCTGCAGGAGGTTTATCGCGTAATAGGCCATATGGAGCAACAGCCATGACGTCGCGGCGGCTCTTTCTCTGGCAGGCGATTAACAGCCAGGGCGAGCTGACGCAGGGAGAGTCGCTGGCGGAACGTAAAGAGCAGGTTTATCAGCTGCTGATTGAGCAAAACCTGCAGCCCTATCAGGTCGCACGCGGCAAGGCGATTAGCCGACGTCAATGGCGCGGTGAAGCGCTGATCCTGTTCACCCGCCAGCTGGCTACGCTGCTGCAGGCCGGGCTGCCGCTGATGAACGCGCTGCAGCTGCTGGCGCAGCAGCACGCCTCCGCCCCTTGGCGCTGCCTGCTGCAGGAGATCGGCGAGCGCGTGGCCCAGGGCCAGCCGCTGTCCGAAGTGACGGCGGGCTATCACTACGTCTTTCCGCCGATTTACCGCCAGCTCATCACTCTGGGGGAACTGACCGGCAACCTTGACCGCTGCTGCCAACAGCTGGCGCAACAGCAGGAGGAACAGCAAAAACTGCGCAAGAAGGTGGTAAAAGCCATCCGCTACCCGCTGTTTATCTGCGCGGTGGCCATACTGGTCAGCCTGCTGATGCTGCTGATGGTGCTGCCCGAGTTCGCCAAGGTGTATCAGTCGTTCGACGCGCCGCTGCCCTGGTTTACCCAGGG
Organism: Serratia rubidaea; assembly: GCF_016026735.1. Lineage (NCBI taxonomy): Bacteria > Pseudomonadati > Pseudomonadota > Gammaproteobacteria > Enterobacterales > Yersiniaceae > Serratia > Serratia rubidaea. Next base: position 2,309,602 of record NZ_CP065640.1, on the reverse strand, counting down.
GTTAATGACGCTGTCGGCGCTGCTGGTGAGCGCCGGCCCCTATCTATTGCTGGCCGGCGCCCTGCTGGCGGGCGGCTACTGGCGCTATTGCCATCCGTACGCCCGCTGGCGACGACGGGAGCAACGGCTCAGCCTGCGTCTGCCGCTGATTGCGCAGCTGATTAAAGGCGCCAGCCTGAGCCAGATCTTCCGCACGCTGCATATGACCCAGCAGGCGGGACTGACGCTGCTCGAAGGGCTGGACGCGGCGCTGCTGTCGATGGAGAACCTGTTTTTCCGTCAGGCGCTGGAGGCCGTCCGGCAACGGCTGAATCAGGGGCTGCCGCTGTATCAGGCGCTGGCGGAGCAGCCGCTGTTTCCGCCGCTGTGCCAACAGCTGGCGCGCGTCGGGGAGGAGTCCGGCACGCTGGACGCTCTGCTGGGCAAACTGGCGTTATGGCATGAACAACAGACACATGAGCTGGCGGACGCCCTGGCGCAAACGCTGGAGCCGCTGCTGATGTTGGTGATTGGCATTATCGTCGGCGGTCTGGTGATCGCCATGTATTTACCGATTTTTCAATTGGGGACGGTGCTGGGATAACACGGGAAGAAGAGGCGCCCCCGGCCGATGCCGGGGGCGGCAGGGAATTACTTACTGCCGAACACGCGGTTTTCCTGCTCCGCAACGCGGATAAAGGTGGTGCGCTTGGTCAGTTCTTTCAGACGCTCCGCCCCCACGTAGGTGCAGGCCGAACGCAGGCCGCCGAGGATATCGCGCACGGTGAACTCCACTTCTCCGCGCAGCGGCAGCTTCACGGTTTTGCCTTCTGCCGCGCGGTACTCCGCAACACCGCCCACGTGGCGCTTCATCGCGGATTCAGAGCTCATGCCGTAGAACAGCATAAACTTCTCGCCGTTCTCTTCCACCACCGTGCCTTCACACTCATCGTGGCCGGCCAGCATACCGCCCAGCATGACAAAGTCCGCACCGCCGCCGAAGGCTTTCGCCACGTCGCCCGGCACCGAACAGCCGCCGTCGCTGACAATCTGGCCGCCCAGGCCGTGCGCCGCATCCGCACACTCAATCACCGCGGACAGCTGCGGATAGCCGACGCCGGTTTTCACCCGCGTGGTGCACACCGAGCCAGGCCCAATCCCCACCTTCACGATATCGGCGCCGGACAGAATCAGTTCCTCAACCATTTCGCCGGTGACCACGTTGCCGGCGCAGATAACATGCTGCGGACAGGCTTCACGCGCTTTCTGCAGGAAGGCGACGAAGTGCTCCGAGTAGCCGTTTGCCACATCGATGCAGATAAACTTCAACGCCGGCGACAACGCCAGAATTTGCTTCATCTTCACGAAATCGGCATCGGAAGTGCCGGTGGAAACCATCACGTGGCGCAGCGTCTCTGCCGGCACGCGCTGAACAAATTCAGCCCACTGTTCAACCGAATAGTGTTTGTGAACCGCGGTCAGCACGTCGAAAGACGCCAGAGCCTCTGCCATGCGGAAGGTGCCGACCGTATCCATATTGGCGGCAATGATAGGTACGCCAGACCAGCTCCACCCCGAATGTTTGAAGGTAAACTGGCGCTCCAGTTCAACTTCAGAACGGCTTTTCAGCGTAGAACGCTTCGGGCGGATCAGCACATCTTTAAAACCTAACTTCAAATCTTCTTCAATACGCATGACAACGGATTTCCTGGTTTATGGCGACGGATCGCAAGGGTGATCGAATCTTCTATCCCACGGGTTTTCGCTAGCGCGACACCTGCGCAGAACAGCTTGATGCCAGTTCCAGTGACGTTATCATACGCCGGAATAATCACGCGGCAAGACTGCGATTTCGTCTTTATTTACGCTACAATCCCAGAAATTTACCTACGCAATTCCGATGTGATATTGCGCCCATTTTTCCCATTATGGCGACAGAAACGCCAGCCTGACGGCGCCGACTTGCACTTCTGCACGATCGCTTTATGATTCGTCTATTGTTTCTGGATAAATCTTAGGGTATCCCTGCACGCCATGACCTACATTGTTGCACTGACCGGCGGCATCGGCAGCGGGAAATCAACCGTCGCCAATGCCTTTGCGCGTCATGGCATCGTGATTGTCGATGCCGACATCATCGCCCGCCAGGTGGTAGAACCCGGCACGCCGTCATTAGCGGCCATCGCCGCCCATTTTGGCCAGGGAATACTACAGCCGGATGGCACCCTGGATCGCGCCACGCTGCGCCAGCGCATCTTCAGCCAGCCGGATGAAAAACGCTGGCTGAATCAGCTGTTGCACCCGGTGATACAGCAGGAGACTCAGCGCCAGCTGGCGCTGGCCGACAGTCCGTATGCACTCTGGGTGGTACCGCTGCTGGTGGAAAACCAGCTCCAGTCGCGCGCCGACCGGGTCGTGGTGGTGGATGTCGACAGCGAGACACAATTGCAAAGAACCATCGCCCGCGACGGCGTCAGCCGCCAGCAGGCACTCAATATTTTATCGGCCCAGGCGACGCGCGAGCAGCGTCTGGCAGCGGCGGACGACGTGATCGACAACGGCGGCGCCGCACAACAGATAGAATCACACGTAGCCGCCTTGCATCGCCGCTATCTGGACCTTGCGGCATCAGCAAAACGACAGGATTGAACTGAATGAGCGACGCTTCTCCAACCGTTCTCTTTGAACACCCGTTGAATGAAAAAATGCGTACCTGGCTGCGAATCGAATTTTTGTTGCAACAGTTACATGGCCACCGGACCTTGAGCGATACCGCCATCGCCCTGACCTTTTTCCGTACCGTCTCCGACCTGCTGGACGTGCTGGAGCGCGGTGAAGTCCGTACCGAGCTGGCGAAAGAGCTGGAACGCCAGCAGCAAAAACTGCTGCAGTGGGCCGACGTGCCCGGCGTTGATATGTCGCTGGTCGAGCAGCTGCGCAGCCAGTTAAAAGAGCTGTCCTCACGCCTGATCGCCGCACCGCGCATGGGCCAGCCGCTGCGGGAAGACAAGCTTATCAGCCTGGTGCGCCAGCGTCTGGGCATTCCCGGCGGCTGCTGCAGTTTCGATCTGCCGACGCTGCATATGTGGATGCATGTGCCCCAGTCAGAGCGCGACGCCGACGTCGCCCAGTGGCTGGAAACCCTGGATCCGCTGCATCAGGCATTGACGATGATCCTGAGCCTGATCCGTCAGTCCGGGCCGTTCCGCAATCAAATCAGTCTGAATGGCTTTTATCAGGACAATGCGGAAGAGGCCGATCTGCTGCGCCTGCGTATCGAGCTGTCGCATCAGCTGTATCCGCAAATTTCCGGCCACAAGACGCGTTACGCGATTCGCTTCTTGTCGCTGGACGGCGATCATACTCAGGTACCGGAACGCCTGACGTTCGATCTCGCCTGCTGTTAGTAATCAATAAAATGGCCCGTTGCAAAACCGGCTAAGGAAGAGTGATGACGACCGTAGTAAATTGCCCGACCTGTGGCAAAGACGTTGTTTGGGGAGAAGTCAGCCCGTACCGTCCGTTCTGCAGCAAACGCTGCCAGATGATCGATTTGGGCGAATGGGCGGCCGAAGAAAAGCGCATCCCAAGCAATGGCGATTTGTCCGACAGCGACGACTGGAGTGAAAAGGAAGACTTCTGACGCGCATGACGGCCTGGCAAGCCAGGCCGTTCGTTGGTTTACTGCGCCGCGCCAGCCTGCGCAACCAGCTGCCGGACAATGGCGGCATTGGCCGGCGGAAACTCATCTTCGCGCAGCTCCGCCTGTTTTACCCAGCGCATCGGCTGTCCTTCGCGACCAAACGGCTCGCCCTGCCAATTCTCCACCAGATAGAAATTCAGCGTCACGATACGGTCGGTAAAGCGGTGCTCCAGCACCTCCAGCAGCGCAGCCTGTCCGGCCTCGATGCCGGTTTCTTCCTGCAGCTCACGGTACAGCGCCTGCTCGGCCGTTTCACCCGCTTCAATCTTGCCGCCGGGAAACTCCCAAAAGCCTGCCATATGAGAATCCGCACCGCGGCGGGTAATAAAGATCTCCTGCCGGGCATTACGAATAATGCCCACGGCGATGTTCAGATGTTTCATCGCTAACTCCTAACTGATTCCTGAACTGCGCCACCGCTCGCGGGTAACGCCAGATATAACTGGGGCCGGACATGTCCGGCCCCACGAGGCATTGATCGCCTGTTTAACAACGGCTTACTTTTGCAGACGACCGTGGCACTGCTTGTATTTCTTGCCGGAACCGCAAGGGCACGGATCGTTACGTCCTACTTTACGCTCGGCTACCGCCGGCGCATTAGGATCGTTCGTTGCCAGCGCATTTTCATCCTGGTGGCTCAGCTGCTGCTGTTGCGCCAGACGCTCGGCTTCTTCGCGGCGTTGCTGCTCCAGCGCTTCCACCTCTTCCGGCATCCGCACCTGCACCTTGCTCAGCACGCTGATCACCTCATATTTCAGTGATTCCAGCATCGCGGCGAACATGGCGAACGACTCACGCTTGTACTCCTGCTTCGGATCCTTTTGCGCATAGCCGCGCAGGTGGATGCCCTGACGCAGGTAATCCATCGCCGCCAGGTGCTCTTTCCACAGCGAATCCAGCGTCTGCAGCATCACGCCCTTCTCGAAGTTGCGCATCATTTCGCTGCCAACCACGTCTTCTTTCAGCAGGTACTCTTCCTTGGCCTTTTCCAGAATGCGTTCACGCAGCGTCTCTTCGTGCAGCTCCGGCTCTTTGTCCAGCCACTCGGCGATCGGCATCTCCAGGTCGAAGTCGTTTTTCAGACGCTCTTCCAGACCCTGCACGTCCCACATTTCCTCCAGCGACTGCGGCGGAATGTAGTTGTCGATGGTGGCCTTGAACACGTCCTCACGGATGCTGGCGATGGTTTCGCTGATGTCGGAAACGTCCAGCAGTTCGTTACGCTGGGTGTAGATCGCACGGCGCTGATCGTTCGCCACGTCATCATATTCCAGCAGCTGCTTACGAATATCGAAGTTACGGCTTTCCACTTTACGCTGTGCATTGGCGATTGCCTTGGTCACCCACGGGTGCTCAATCGCCTCGCCCTCTTTCATCCCCAGCTTACGCATCATGTTGGAGACGCGGTCGGAGGCAAAGATACGCATCAGCGCATCTTCCATCGACAGGTAGAAGCGGGATGAACCGGCATCGCCCTGACGACCGGAACGGCCGCGCAGCTGGTTATCGATACGGCGGGATTCGTGACGTTCGGTGCCGATAATATGCAGGCCGCCGGCGGCCAGTACCGCATCGTGGCGCACTTTCCAGGCGTCTTTAATCGCCGCGATTTGCTCTTCGGTCGGTTCTTCCAGCTGTGCGACTTCCGTCTGCCAGCTGCCGCCCAGCACGATATCGGTACCACGGCCGGCCATGTTGGTGGCGATGGTCACCGCGCCGGCCTGGCCGGCCTGTGCGACGATATCCGCTTCCATGGCGTGGAATTTGGCGTTCAGTACCTTGTGGTCAACGCCGGCCTTGGTCAGCTCGCGGGATACCACTTCCGATTTCTCAATCGAGATGGTCCCCACCAGCACCGGCTGGCCGTTGGCGGTACGTTCGCGGATGTCTTCGATAATTGCCGCAATCTTCTCCTGCTCGGTCATGTAGACCAGATCCGGCATATCCTTACGGATCATCGGACGGTTGGTCGGCACCACAATGGTGTCCAGCTTGTAGATCGAGCTGAATTCAAACGCTTCGGTATCGGCGGTACCGGTCATCCCCGCCAGCTTCTCGTACAGACGGAAGTAGTTCTGGAAGGTGATCGACGCCAGCGTCTGGTTTTCGTTCTGGATTTCCACGTTTTCTTTGGCTTCCACCGCCTGATGCAGGCCATCAGACCAGCGGCGCCCCTGCATGGTACGGCCGGTGTGTTCATCAACGATGATCACCTCGCCGTCTTTCACGATGTAGTCAACGTCGCGGGTGAACAGCACATGTGCGCGCAGCGCGGCGGTCACGTGGTGCATCAGCATGATGTTGGTCGGCGAATACAGCGACTCGCCCTCTTCCATAATGCCCGCTTCCACCAGCATCTCTTCGATCAGGATCAGGCCGCGCTCGGTCAGGTGCACCTGACGCGCCTTCTCATCCACCGAGAAGTGGCCTTCACCCTGGAAGGTGTCGGAGTCTTCTTTTTCCTGGCGGATCAGTTTCGGGATCAGCTTGTCGACCTTGATATACATCTCGGAGCTGTCTTCAGCCGGGCCGGAGATGATCAGCGGAGTACGCGCTTCATCGATCAGAATGGAGTCAACCTCATCCACCAGCGCGTAGTGCAGTTTACGCTGCACGCGCTCTTCAGGGCTGAACGCCATGTTGTCGCGCAGGTAGTCAAAGCCGTATTCGTTGTTGGTGCCGTAAGTGATGTCGGCGGCATAGGCTTCACGCTTGGCCGGCGCCGGCATGCCCGGCAGGTTGATGCCGACGCTGAGGCCCAGGAACTCAAACAGCGGGCGGTTGTTTTCGGCATCGCGCTGCGCCAGGTAGTCGTTGACGGTCACCACGTGCACGCCGCGCCCGCTCAGGGCGTTCAGGTATGCCGGCAGGGTCGCCGTCAGGGTTTTACCTTCACCGGTACGCATCTCGGCGATGCAGCGATCGTTCAATACCATGCCGCCCAGCAGCTGCACGTCAAAGTGGCGCATGCCGAAGACGCGCTTACTGGCTTCACGCACTACCGCAAAGGCTTCCGGGATCAGGCTTTCTACCGTTTCGCCCTTTTTCAGGCGCTCGCGGAATTCGTTGGTTTTCGCTTTCAGCTCATCATCGGACAGTTTTTCCATGTCCGGTTCCATGCGGTTGATCTGCTCAACCACTTTGCGCATACGGCGCAGCGTACGATCGTTACGGCTACCAAAGACTTTGGTCAATAATTTAACTAACATGTGTTTAATATCTCGTTCATGACCGCCAAAACCGGCCGTCATCTTTGCTGTTTATTTATTGGTTATCGTTGCCCAGAGGGCGAAATCAGACCGCCACTGCGGGGCCGGCGCGAATGCCCTGCACCTGCGCCAGCCACAGCCCGACCTGGTGCCGGGCCAGCGGCGGATGAACGCGATGGTGCGTGTCGCGGATGATGGTCGGCGGCTTCGGCTCATGGGTTAACAGCGCATTGAGCGTAAACAGCAGCGCCAGCTGCGCCGCTTTTAGCGGCGGCTCGACGGGTTCAGCGTCGCTTTCCTGCACGCGCGCATACACCACCTGCGGCGCCAGAGCGAAAGAGAGGTGACGGATAACGGTGCGCAGCGCATGCTGCTGCCAATAGTCAACGCTGAAGTTCGGCCGGCGGTGAACGTCTTGCAGCAGAGCCAGGCCGCTGAAGGCATGGCTGATGGAATTTTGCCGGTTAAGGCTGGATGAGGTACTCGGCAGCGCGGCTTGATCGGGGCCGCCGGTCAGATTTTGCGGTACGCCAAGCGTAGCCGCTACCATCCCCAACAGGAGATGCGGCCAGAAATAACGTCTGCCAAATTGTCGCCAACGATTTAGAATACCGATCACGAGTTTGTTAATCCGCCGGAGCCATTATGCGCGATAGCCGTCCACAATTATTAGATGTCCTGTTCTCCGAGTCGTCATCCGCAGACAAAGGGCCGTTGCATAACGTCCAGCAACGCGCTGCCGCCTTGCTGAAACTCAACCGTGCAGTCCGCGGGCTTTTGCCGGCCCAACTGCATCCCTGGTGCCGCGTCGCCAACTTCAGACAGGGCGTATTAGTGCTGGAAACGGCCAATGCCAGCTGGATGATGCGCCTGCGCTACGAACAGCCGAGCTTATTATCCGCACTACGAGCGCAAATTCTACCATCATTGTCATCGATCGACATCAGGATTAATCCTGCGTTAATGGTAAAAGGCGGCAATCAGCAGCAGAATTCGCTGCAAAAAACAACAGATGAACCTGCAGCAGCGCCAATGCGTCAGCTGAGCGAGGAAAGTGCGGAACAGTTACGGGGAGTGGCCAGCCGCAGCCCGGAAAAACTGCGCAAGACGTTAGAACGACTGGCAGCCCTGGCCGGAGAGGGTGCCAACACTACCAGTCGTGAGAAGTAACCAGCGATTCAGGCTTATGCTTATGCCAGTACGGCGGACGGCGCTTTGAATGCCAACGGCATTTCGGCTTCGTCCTGGAACGTGACGAACTCCCACGCTTCCTGTTTAGCCAGTACCGCCTGCAGCAACTTGTTGTTCAATGCATGGCCGGACTTGTAGGCAGTAAATGCGCCAATGATGTTATGGCCGCACATAAACAGGTCGCCGATGGCGTCCAGCATTTTGTGACGAACGAATTCATCTTCAAAACGCAGGCCGTCTTCGTTCAGGACGCGGTAATCGTCCACCACGATGGCACAATCGAAGCTGCCGCCCAGGGCCAGGCCGCGGGATTGCAGGTATTCGATATCGCGCATAAACCCGAAGGTACGCGCACGGCTGATTTGACGCACGAACGAGTCGGCAGAAAAATCCAGACGGTAGCGCTGCGCGCTAGAGTCAATAGCCGGGTGGTTGAAGTCAATGGTAAAGTCCAGGCGGAACCCGTTATGCGGGGACAGCTCGGCCCATTTATCACCATCTTCAACGCGAACGGTGTCTTTCAGACGCAGGAATTTCTTCGCTGAGTTCAGTTCCTCAATGCCGGCGTCCAGCAGCAGGAACACAAACGGACTGGCGCTACCGTCCATGATTGGGATTTCGGCCGCGTCAACTTCAATAATGATGTTGTCGATGCCAAGCCCAGCCAGTGCGGCATTAAGATGCTCAACGGTAGAAATACGCACGTCATGCTCATTCACCAGGCAAGTACAGAGCATGGTATCACGCACGGATTTTGCATCAGCCGGAAAATCAACCGGTGGATTCAAGTCAGTGCGACGATAGATGACCCCGGTATTGGCCGGCGCTGGGCGCATCGTCAGCGTGACTTTCTTGCCGGTATGCAAACCGACGCCAGTCGCCTGAACGATACGTTTTAATGTCCTTTGTTTGATCATCGTTTTATCTCGCAATGTTATCCATCCTACCGGCCAAGCATACAGCATGGCCGGCGGGACAGTTTAGCACAAAGAGCGGAGATGCCAAATTCTCAGGAAATTCTTAGTCAGCTTGCTTACGCAAGAAGGCCGGAATATCCAGATAGTCAGGCTCTTTGTTAGGCTGCGCGTTCTGATCGTTCACTACCTTGGCGGCAGGCTTCACTTCCTGCGGCAGCGGCGACATACCGTGCTGCTGGTAACGATGATCCATCACCGGCTGGCTGACCTGCTGCTGCTTGTTGGTCACCAGAGTGATTTCCGGACGCTTGTCCATACCGATACCGGTCGCAACGACGGTTACGCGCAGTTCATCGTTCATTTCCGGATCCAGAGAGGTACCGATCACCACGGTGGCGTTGTCAGAGGCAAACGCACGGATGGTGTTACCCACGGTCTCAAACTCGTCCAGACGCAGGTCAAAGCCGGCGGTGATGTTAACCAGTACGCCGCGCGCGCCGGACAGGTCGATATCTTCCAGCAGCGGGCTGGAGATCGCCATTTCGGCCGCTTCTTCCGCACGGTCTTCGCCACAGGCAATGCCGGAGCCCATCATCGCGTAGCCCATTTCGGACATCACGGTGCGCACGTCGGCGAAGTCGACGTTCATCAGGCCCGGACGGGTGATCAGCTCGGCAATACCCTGCACCGCGCCTTTCAGCACGTCGTTGGCCGCGCCGAACGCGTCCAGCAGAGAAATACCGCGTCCCAGAACTTTCAGCAGTTTGTCGTTCGGGATGGTGATCAACGAGTCCACGTGTTTGGACAGTTCTGCAATACCCTGCTCAGCGAACGCCATGCGCTTCTTGCCTTCAAAATTGAAAGGCTTGGTAACCACGGCCACTGTCAGAATACCCAGATCTTTTGCTACTTCAGCCACCACTGGCGCGGCGCCGGTACCGGTGCCCCCGCCCATGCCGGCCGCGATGAAGACCATATCCGCGCCTTCCAGCGCGGTACGCAGGGCTTCACGGTCTTCTTCCGCTGAATTGCGACCCACTTCCGGGTTCGCGCCCGCCCCCAGACCTTTGGTAATGCAATTACCAATCTGGATGGTTTGGCCAACTGCCGTTTTACGGAGCGCCTGGGCGTCGGTATTTACGGCGAAGAATTCAACACCTTCGATGCGCTCGCGCACCATGTGTTCAACGGCGTTGCCGCCGCCACCGCCGACGCCGATGACTTTAATCACCGCGTCATTGGTTAGTTCCATTGGTTCAAACATAGTTTCTCTCCGTTTTGTGCCTGTCGCTGCGAGATCATAAAAATACGGATGCATGATCTCTTTGTTAAAACATTAAAACTCTTTTCTCAGCCAGCTGTTGATGCGTTTAAACCAACTGCCCACTGAGGCGCCTTTTTCTACTTCTGCCTCACCGCTCAGGTGAGACTCTTTTCCATAGTGCAGCAGACCTACCGCCGTCGAGTAGTAAGGCTCCTGCGCATAATCCGTCAGACCCGTGATGTTCAAGGGTTGGCCGATGCGTACCTGGGTGTGGAACACCCGTTGCGCACAGGCTGCCAGGCCATCAATCTGGGCGGCGCCACCGGTCAGCACGATACCCGCTGCCAGATGATGCTTAACCCCTTGCTGACGCAGTTGCTCCTGTAATTGCAAAATCTCATCGTTAACCAGATTCAGCAGTTCGGTGTAGCGTGGCTCAATAACTTCAGCCAGCGTCTGTCTTTGCAGACTGCGCGGAGGACGTCCCCCGACGCTAGGCACCTCTACACTCTCATCCTTGCTAACAATCGATCCAAGCGCACAACCGTGTCGAACTTTAATCGCTTCCGCATCCGTCGGCGGTGTGCCGAAGGCGTAAGCAATATCGCTGGTGACCACGTTACCGGCATACGGGATAACCTTGGTGTGACGCAGCGCGCCACCGGTGTACACCGCCATATCCATGGTGCCGCCGCCGATATCCACCACACAGACGCCGAGCTCGCGCTCATCTTCGGTTAACACCGCGTAGCTGGCGGCAAGACCGGCGAAAATAAGTTGGTCAACTTTCAGACCACAACGTTCAACCGCTTTAACAATGTTTTTTGCCATATCGTTATGGCAGGTGATCAGGTGCACCTTGGCCTGCATACGCACGCCGGACAACCCTACCGGGTTTTTGATGCCTTCCTGATAGTCGATGGCGTATTCCTGAGGGATCACGTGCAGTACGCGGTGTTCATCCCGCACACGCACCGATTTGGCGGTATGCACGACGTTTTCCACATCCTCCATGGTCACTTCCTCTTCGGAAATAGGAACCATCCCGATTTCATTCTGGCAACTGATGTGTTTGCCCGATAATGAGAGGTAGACCGAAGAAATCTGGCAATCCGCCATCAGTTCCGCCTGATCGATGGCGCGCTGCACGCACTTCACCACCGACTCCAGGTCATTAACGCCGCCCTTATCCATGCCACGGGACGGACAGCTGCCCACCCCGATAATGTTGACCATGCCATCGGGCAGAACTTCCCCTACCAGTGCGGCGACTTTCGCCGTACCGATCTCCAGTCCAACTACCAGTTTTCTGTCCGTCGACTTGATCATCGTTGTTTTGCCTGTGCCTGATTCTGTTGCTGATTACTGTTTTGCTGTCCACGTGCCGCCTGCGGGTCGATTAACACCGGGCTCCATCCCACCGAGGCGCCTGAGTCATAGCGCAGGTCGACGTAGCTGACACGTTTGTTTTCCGCCTGGCCCTGTTGCTCCAGCACCGGATACAGCTCGATAAAGCGTTGCAGGCGTCCCATGCGATCGTCACGCCCCAGTTCCAGCCGAACATCGTTGTCCAAGGCCAGTTGCCAGGAGTGGCGCGCCGTCATCGCCGCCATCTTCAACGTAAACTTGTTGGCAGCCAGCGTGCTGCTCATGGTCCGATAGCCGTCCAGCACATCCTGCTCGCTTCCTTCCGGACCATAAAGCAACGGCAATTTCTGCTTGCCGACGCGCTCTGCCGGCACGCTGAATGATTTGCCTTCGGCATCGACCATATGCAAATCATTCCAACGCGCCACCGGGACGTACTCCACCAGATGGATTTTCAGCTCGTCCGGCCATTGCTTGCGTACGCTGGCCTGCTTAATCCACGGCAAACGCTCAATCTGCTGCTGGATGACGTTCACATCCTGCGTCATAAACGTGCCCGGCGATCCCAGCGCCAGGACAGCCTGGCGAATATCATCGTTGGTGGTGTAGTGGCGTTCGCCGGTGACCACCAACCGGGAGAGCGGCAGACGGCTGGCGTCTTTCATCCAGCCAATCACCGCCCAACCACTCCACAACACGGTCCCCAGCACCATCAGCAGGAACAGGATTCCCGCCAGTTGGGTTCCATTGCTGCGCCGCGGGCTGTTGTTCTCCACCTCGCGGTCGCGTGCATTCAGGGCAGCTTGCGACATATCAGTCGGCCAATTCCAAAATTCTCGCCACCAGTTGCGAGAAGCTTAATCCATACTGACGTGCTGCCATCGGCACCAGGCTATGACTGGTCATGCCCGGCGAGGTATTCACCTCAAGCAGATAGAAGCTGCCATCGTTATCCTGCATTACATCGACGCGGCCCCAGCCGCTGCAGTCCAGCGCACGGTAGGCGCGTACCGCCAGCGCGGCCAGCTCGGCCTCCTGCTCGGCCGACAAACCGCTCGGGCAGAAATACTGCGTATCGTCCGCAATGTACTTCGCCTGGTAGTCGTAAAATACGCCGGCCGGCTGAATGCGAATCGACGGCATCACGCTGTCGCCGATAAACGCCACGGTGTACTCCGGGCCGCTCAGCCACTTCTCCACCAGCACGTCGTCGTCGTGACGGAAGGCTTCGTCCAGCGCCGCCTCCAGCGCGCCGAAGGCTTCCACCTTGCTCATGCCGACGCTGGAGCCTTCGCGGCTTGGCTTGACGATCAGCGGCAGCCCCAGGGCTTCGATGTCCGCCAGCGCCTGATGCTTGCCTGCGCCGTTAAACTGCGCGCGGTGCAGCGCCACGTAAGGGGCGATCGGCAGACCCAGCGACTGCCACACCAGCTTGGTGCGCCATTTGTCCATGGTCAGCGCCGAGGCCATTACGCCGCTGCCGGTATAGGGCAGATCCAGGAACTCCAGCATCCCCTGCAGGGTGCCGTCCTCGCCGCCGCGCCCGTGCAGCGCGATAAACACTTTGCTGAACCCCTGCGCCTTCAGCTGCGACACCGGGACATCGCGGGTATCGACGCCGTGCGCGTCGATACCGGCTTCGCGCAGGCCGGCCAGCACCGCCGCGCCGGACTGCAGGGAAACTTCACGTTCCGCCGAGGTGCCGCCCAGCAGGACGGCGACTTTATCAGTCATGCGGCTGCTCCTCTTTGCTCTGCGGCTGCAGCTTCAGCTCCGCCAGGTTACGGGCGATTTTGCCGACGTTGCCCGCGCCCTGCACCAGCACCAGATCGTCGTCCTGCAGCAGCTGCGCCAGCGTTTCCGGCACGGTATCCGCGTCGGACACCAGAATCGGATCCAGCTTGCCGCGGTTGCGGATGGTGCGGCACAGCGAACGGCTGTCCGCGCCCGGGATCGGCGCTTCGCCCGCCGGATAAACCTCCAGCATCAGCAGCACGTCCACCTGCGACAGCACGTTGGCAAAGTCGTCGTACAGGTCGCGGGTGCGGGTGTAGCGGTGCGGCTGGAACACCATCACCAGACGCTTGTCCGGCCAGCCGGCGCGCGCCGCTTTAATCGTCGCGTCCACCTCGGTCGGGTGGTGTCCGTAATCGTCCACCAGCATCGCGCTGCCCGCATTGCCGTTCACCGCATCCAGCGCGAACTCGCCCAGGAAGTCGAAACGACGCCCGGTGCCCTGGAAGCCGGCCAGCGCGCGCAGAATAGCCTCGTCATCAATGCCCTCTTCGGTCGCCACCGCCACCGCCGCCGCTGCGTTCAGCGCGTTGTGACGCCCCGGCGCGTTCAGGGTGACCGTCATCAGCGGCTTGTCCTGACGGCTCAGGGTAAAGTGCCCCTGCGGGCCGACCTGGCTGTAGCTCTCAATGCGCACGTCGGCATCGTCGCTAAAGCCGTAAGTGGTAATATGACGCCCGACGCGCGGCAGCAGCTCACGCACCACCGGGTCATCAATGCACATCACCGCACGACCGTAAAACGGCAGGTTGTGCAGGAAGTTGATAAACGTCTGCTTCAGGTTTTCGAAATCGCCATGGTAAGTGTCCATGTGGTCGGCTTCGATATTGGTGACAATCGCCACCATCGGCTGCAGATGCAGGAACGATGCGTCGCTTTCGTCGGCTTCCGCAATCAGGTAGCGGCTGCAGCCGAGGCGCGCGTGGGTACCCGCCGCTTTCACCAGGCCGCCGTTGACGAAGGTCGGATCCAGACCGGCCTCCGCATAAATACTCGATACCATCGCGGTGGTGGTGGTTTTGCCGTGCGTACCGGCCACGGCGATGCCGTGACGGAAGCGCATCAGTTCGGCCAGCATCTCCGCGCGGCGAATCACCGGGATGCGCGCTTCACGCGCCGCAACGATCTCAGGGTTGTCGGAAGCGATGGCGGTGGACACCACCACCACGCTCGCATCCAGCACGTTCTCCGGACGATGATTAAAGTAAATCGTCGCCCCCAGCGCGCTCAGCTGCTGGGTCACCGGATTGGGCGCCAGGTCCGAACCGCTGATTTGATACCCTTCGTTAGCCAACACTTCGGCGATACCACCCATGCCGGCACCACCGATGCCGACAAAGTGAATGTGCCGGACGCGACGCATCTCGGGCACGATTGTACGTAGTTTCGCCAGTTGTTGTGTATTCATACTCTCTCTAATCCAGGGCCAGCGTAGCGCCCGACACATGATATTTCTTTATCTACAGGCCCGGCGAACCGAACCCCTGCAATCTCTATTTCGCGACGCGGACAAGTTCCGCCGCCACCCGTTCGGTAGCATCGGTGATCGCCACCGCGCGCGCTTTCTCCGCCATGGCCAACAGGGCCGGACGATCCCAGCTCGCCAGCAGTTCGGCCACCGTATCGGCGTTGAACTGCGGCTGTTCGATAATCGTCGCCGCGCCGGCTTCTTCCAGCGGGCGGGCGTTCCAATATTGCTGACGGTCTTTATGCTGGAACGGCACAAAAATCGCCGGCAGGCCCGCCGCGGCAATCTCGCTGACGGTCAGCGCGCCGGAGCGGCACACCACCACGTCAGCCCAGGCGTAAGCCGCCGCCATATCATCGATAAACTCGGTGACCTTGTGCTGCGTCTGCCCGACGCGGGCATACTCACGCTGAACCGTGTCCAACGCGCCTTTGCCCACCTGATGCCAGAGCGTAATTTTATCGCCCAAACGCGCCGCGACTTCAGGAACTGTCTGATTCAGCACGCGCGCGCCCTGGCTGCCGCCGACCACCAGTACGCGAATAGGTCCTTCGCGTCCGGCCAGACGCTCAGCCGGCAGGGGCAGCGCCAGCACGTCGGTACGCACCGGGTTACCCACCACCGCCGCCTGCGGGAAGGCGCCGGGGAAAGCCTGCAGCACCGTGGTGGCGATGCGCGCCAGCCAACGGTTGGTCAGGCCGGCGATGCCGTTCTGCTCATGCAGCACCACCGGGACGCCGCACTGCCAGGCCGCCAGGCCGCCCGGGCCGGAAACGTAGCCGCCCATGCCCAGCACCACGTCCGGCTGATAGCTGCGCATAATCGCCTTCGCCTGACGCACCGCGCGCCAGATGCGCAGCGGCGCGCTCAGCTGCGCCATCACGCCTTTGCCGCGCAGGCCGGAAATACGAATAAAATCAATCTCGATCCCGTGCTTCGGCACCAGATCGGCTTCCATTCTGTCTGCGGTTCCCAGCCAGCGCACCTGCCAGCCCTGCGCCATCAGATGATGAGCAACCGCCAGCCCCGGGAACACATGCCCGCCGGTACCGCCTGCCATCACCATTAAACGCTTCGCTTTCCCGCTCATCCCTTACCTCTTAACAAACGCCTGGGCTTTCGCCAGACGCGTTTCATAATCAATACGCAATAACAGCACGATCGCCGTCGACATAATCAGCAGGCTCGAGCCGCCGTAACTGATCAGCGGCAGGGTCAGGCCTTTGGTGGGCAGCATGCCCGCCGCCGCACCGACGTTAACCAGCGCCTGGAAGCTGAACCACACGCCGACCGAGCAGGCGAGAAAACCGGAAAAACGCTGGTCGATCTCCAGCGCCCGGCGGCCAATCGACATCGCGCGAAAAGCGACGAAGAATACCATTAACAGCGCGAAAACCACACCGATATAGCCGAGTTCTTCACCTAAAATCGAGAAGATAAAGTCGGTGTGCGCCTCCGGCAAATATTCCAGTTTCTGCACCGAGTTGCCGAGCCCCTGTCCCCAGAATTCGCCGCGGCCGAACGCCATCAGCGACTGGGTCAGCTGGTAGCCGCTGCCGAACGGGTCGGCCCACGGGTTCCAGAATGAGGTCACGCGGCGCATACGGTACGGCTCGGCGATAATCAGCAGCACCACGGCGAACACGCCGGAGCCGATAATCGCCAGGAACTGCCACATCTTGGCGCCGGCCAGGAACAGCATCGCCAGCGTGGTGATAAACAGCACCACCACGGTGCCCAGATCCGGCTGCGCCAGCAGCAGCACCGCCAGCACCACCATCACGCCCATCGGCTTACAGAAGCCCCAGAAGTTGCTGCGCACTTCATCAACCTTGCGCACCAGATAGCTCGCCAGATAGCAGAACAGCGACAGCTTCGACAGCTCCGCCGGCTGAATACGCAGCGGCCCCAGAGCAATCCAGCGCGATGCGCCGTTTACCGAGCTGCCGACCACCAGTACGATCAGCAGCATAACGATCGACACCAGCAGCATCGCGGTGCTGTAGCGCTGCCAGACATCCATCGGGATGCGCAGCGTCACCAGCGACAGGCCAAACGCCAGCCCCAGATACAGCGCGTCACGCTTGGCGAACAGGAACGGATCGTCCGCCAGACGCTGACCGATCGGCATCGACGCCGAGGTCACCATCACAAAGCCGATAATCGCCAGACCGAACGTCAGCCACAGCAGCGTACGGTCGTACAGCACCAGCGTGGCGTTCTCGCTTTCACGCGAGCCCATCACCCAGTCTTTCAGTTTTTCCGCCAGGCCGAATGACGGCAGTCGTAGTTTCATCCGCCAAGCTCCTGTGCCAGACGGGCGAATTCGTCGCCGCGTACTTCAAAATTACGGAATTGGTCCAGGCTGGCGCAGGCGGGTGACAGCAGCACCATATCGCCGGAGCGCACGACGCCGGCAATCGCCCGCATCGCCTGTTCCATGGTTTCGGTCTGCAGCGCCGCATCGGGACGCAGCTGCGCCAGCTGTTCGCCGTCGCGGCCGAAGCAGTACAGACGGACATTGTCGCCCTGCAGATAGCGCGCCAGCGGCGAGAAGTCGGCCGACTTGCCGTCGCCGCCCAGCAGCAGGTGCAGCGTGCCGTCGACCTGCAGGCCGTTCAGCGCCGCTTCGGTGCTGCCGACGTTGGTCGCTTTGGAGTCGTTGATCCAACGCACCCCGTTGTGCTCCAGCACCAGTTGGAAGCGGTGCGCCAACCCGGCATAGGTGGTCAGCGCCTTCAGGCTGGAGGCGCGCGGAATATTCACCGCGTCGGCCAGCGCCAGCGCCGCCAGTGCATTGGTCAGATTGTGCTGGCCGCTCAGTTTCATCTCACGGGTGTTCAGCACTTTTTCGCCGCGCACCCGCAGCCAGGTCTCGCCCTGCTGACGGTTGAGGTGGTAATCCCCCACGTCCACGCCGAAGCTGATGCAGCGCTCATCGGCGCCGCGCACCGGCATGGTCAGCCCGTCGTCCGCGTTGACCACGCAGGTTTTGGCCTGTTCGTAGATGCGCAGCTTCGCCGCCCGGTACTGCTGCAGCCCCAGCGGATAGCGATCCATATGATCTTCGCTGACGTTAAGCACGGTGGCGGCAGCGGCGCGCAGGCTGCTGGTGGTTTCCAGCTGGAAGCTCGATAGCTCCAGCACGTACAGCTCGCACGCCTGACGCAGCAGGCTCAGCGCCGGTAAACCGATATTGCCGCCGACGCCGACCGCCCAGCCGGCCGCCTGCGCCATCTCGCCCACCAGGGTGGTGACGGTGCTTTTGCCGTTGGAACCGGTAATCGCCACGATCGGCGCCTGCGCCTCGCGGCAGAACAGTTCGATATCGCCGACGATTTCCACGCCGGCTTCCGCCGCGCTGAGCAGGGCCGGCGTAGACAGCGCCACGCCCGGGCTGGCGACGATCAGGTCCGCCGACAGCAGCCAGTCTTCACGCAGATTGCCCAGGTGGCGCTCGACGCTCTCCGGCAGTTGTTCCAGCCCCGGCGGAGAGATACGGGTATCCATAACGCGCGGCGTCACGCCGTGCGTTATAAAGAAATCAACACAGGACAGGCCGGTCAGGCCCAGTCCGATGATGACAACTTTTTTACCCTGATAATCCGCCATGATTAACGTACCTTCAGCGTTGCCAGGCCAATCAGCACCAGCATCAGCGAAACAATCCAGAAACGCACGATTACGCGCGGCTCCGGCCAGCCTTTCAATTCATAGTGGTGGTGAATCGGCGCCATGCGGAAAATACGCTGACCGCGCAGCTTGAACGACCCCACCTGCAGGATCACCGACAGCGTTTCAACCACAAACACGCCGCCCATAATCACCAGTAAGAACTCCTGACGCAGCAGCACCGCGATGGTGCCCAGCGCGCCGCCCAGCGCCAGCGAACCGACGTCGCCCATAAATACCTGCGCCGGGTAGGTGTTGAACCACAGGAACCCCAGCCCTGCGCCGACAATCGCGGTGCAGACAATCACCAGCTCACCGGCATGCCGCAGATACGGAATATGCAGGTAGTTGGCGAAGTTCATGTTGCCGGTCGCCCAGGCCACCAGCGCAAAACCGGCCGCCACCAGCACCGTCGGCATAATCGCCAGGCCGTCCAGACCGTCGGTCAGGTTGACCGCGTTGCCGGTGCCAACAATCACAAAGTAGGCCAGCAGTATGTACAGCAGCCCCAGCTGCGGCATCACGTCTTTAAAGAACGGCACCACCAGTTCGGTGGCGGGCGTATCTTTACCGACCATGTACATGCTGAACGCCACCGCCAGCGCAATCACCGACATCCAGAAATACTTCCAGCGGGCAATCAGCCCTTTGGTGTCCTTGCGCACCACCTTGCGGTAGTCGTCGACGAAACCGACAATGCCGTAACCCACCAGCACAAACAGCACGCACCAGACGTACGGGTTGGACGGGTAGGCCCACATCAGCACCGAAATGGTGATGGAGGTCAGAATCATAATGCCGCCCATGGTCGGTGTGCCGCGCTTGCTGAAGTGCGACTCCGGCCCATCGTTACGCACCACCTGACCAAAGGACATCTGCTGCAGGCGACTGATCAGCCGCGGCCCCATCCACAGAGAAATAAACAGCGCGGTCAGCAGGCTGACAATGGCGCGAAACGTCAGATAGGAAAAGACGTTAAAGCCGGAATAATATTTGACCAAATGCTCGGCCAGCCAAACTAACATGCTGCTTTCTCCTGTAACGCGCGTACTACCTGCTCCATCGCGGCACTACGTGACCCTTTGATTAACACGGTAATGACCGCATGTTCCTGCAGTAATTCCGCTACGCGCGCGATTGCTGCTGCTTTATCCTGAAAATGTTCGCCGTTGTTAGCGGCTGCGCTAAGCGCCTGGCTCAGTACGCCTACGCTCAGCACTTTATCCACGCCCGCCAGCCGGGCCGCTTCGCCGACCTGACGATGGCACTCTTCCGCGTCATCGCCCAGTTCCGCCATGTCGCCCGCCACCATCACCCGGTAGCCCGGCATCTCCGCCAGCACCTGCGCGGCGGCGGTCATTGAGCCGACGTTGGCGTTATAGCTGTCGTCCAGCAGCAGCTTGCCTTCCGCCAGCGCAATCGGGAACAGACGCCCCGGCACCGCCTGCAGCTGCTGCAGGCCGCAGCGCACCGCTTCCAGCGACGCGCCTACCGACATCGCCAACGCGGTGGCCGCCAGCGCGTTGGCCACGTTGTGGCGCCCCGGCAGCGGCAGCGTAATGTCCGTGCGGCCAAACGGCGTGTGCAGAGTAAACTGCGTGCCGTTGCCGTTCACCGTGATACCGCTGGCGAAAAAGTCCACGCCTTCCGCCGCCTGCGGCGAGAAGCGCCAGACGGTTTGATCCGTCAGCAGATTCTGCCAGCGCGGCCAGTCGTTGTTGTCCGCGTTGATAATGGCGACGCCATCCGCCGGCAAACCTTGAAAAATTTCACCTTTCGCCTGCGCCACGCCGGCCAGCGAGCCGAACCCTTCCAGGTGAGCCGCCGCCAGGTTGTTGACCAGCGCGCTTTGCGGGCGCGTCAGCGCGGTGGTGTAGGCGATTTCGCCGATATGGTTGGCGCCC
Organism: Serratia rubidaea; assembly: GCF_016026735.1. Taxonomy (NCBI): domain Bacteria; kingdom Pseudomonadati; phylum Pseudomonadota; class Gammaproteobacteria; order Enterobacterales; family Yersiniaceae; genus Serratia; species Serratia rubidaea. The sequence goes on along the minus strand of NZ_CP065640.1, from coordinate 2,289,133 downwards.
AGCTCAATCACCGCGAAATCATGCTGCGGCTGCAGACGCAGCAGCGTCAGCGGCACGCCGATATCATTGTTAAAGTTGCCGGCGGTATACAGCACGTCCCCGCACTCGCGCAGGATGGTGGCGGTCATCTCTTTTACCGAGGTCTTGCCCGATGAACCGGTCAGCGCCACCACTTTGGCCGGCACCTGCTGACGCACCCAGCCCGCCAGCGCGCCCAGCGCCAGTCGCGTATCCGCCACCACCAGCTGCGGCACCTCTACCGGTAAGCGCTTGCTTACCAGCAAAGCGCCTGCGCCGGCGGCAACCGCGTCGGCGGCAAAATCATGCGCGTCAAAACGTTCGCCTTTCAGCGCCACAAACAGGCAGCCTGCGGTCACCTGGCGGGTATCCGTCGTCACTTCGTGAATTTGGCCGTCTGCGCCGATCAACTCGGCGTGCAGCACATCGGCCAGAACGTTGAGGGAAACGGAAATCATGCCATCACCCCCAGCAAACGCGCGACGGTGGTGCGGTCGGAATAATCCAGACGGCGATTGCCCACCAGTTGATAATCTTCATGGCCTTTACCGGCCACCAGCACCACGTCCTGCTCTTTTGCCTGCATCACCGAACTGGTGACCGCTTCGGCACGCCCGTGAATCACCTGCGCCCGGCCGGCGTCCAGCAAGCCGCTCAGGATATCGGCGATAATCGCCTGCGGCTCTTCGGTACGCGGGTTGTCGTCGGTGATCACCACCCGATCGGCAAACTGCTCGGCAATGGCGCCCATCAGCGGACGCTTGCCTTTGTCGCGGTCGCCGCCGCAGCCGAAGACGCACCACAGCTGCCCGCGGCAGTGCAGGCGCGCGGCTTCCAGCGCTTTCTCCAGCGCGTCCGGGGTGTGGGCGTAGTCGACCACAACCGTTGGCTTGCCCGGCGCGTTAAACACTTCCATACGGCCGCAGACCGGCTGCAGTTGCTTCGCGCTGGCCACCAGCGCCGCCAGCGGATAGCCCAGCGACAGCAGCGTCGCCAGCGCCAGCAGCAGATTGCTGACGTTAAACGCGCCCATCAGGCGGCTTTCAATCTCGCCGTCGCCCCAGCTGGAGCTGAAACGAAGGGTAGCGCCGTTGTCGTGATAGTCCACGGCGGTGGCCTTCAGCCAGCGGCCGTGGCAGCCCGGCTGCAGATTGTCCTGCATGGTGACCGCCACCGCATCCGGCAGCTGCGCCAGCCAACGCTGACCGACTTCATCATCGGCATTGATAATGGCCTGACCGACCTGATGGTCGGCAAACAGCGACCATTTCGCCGCTTCGTAGCTGGCCATGTCGCCGTGGTAATCCAGATGGTCGCGGCTCAGGTTGGTGAACACCGCCGCGGCAAACGGCAGCGCCGCCACGCGGCTCTGCACCAGGCCGTGGGAAGAGACTTCCATCGCCGCCAGCGTCGCGCCGCGCTCCGCCAGGTCATTTAACACATGCTGTACATCCACCGCCGAACCGGTGGTGTTCTCCGTCGGACACTCCTGGCCCAACAGGCCATTGCCGACGGTGCCCATCACCGCGCTGGTTTCGCCCAGCAGCTGCCCCCACTGCGCCAGCAGCTGGGTGGTGGTGGTTTTTCCGTTGGTGCCGGTCACGCCGATCAGACGCAGGCGCTCGGCCGGCTGGTGGTAAAAACGGCCGGCCAGCGCCGACAGACGCTGGTTCAGCTGGCCGAGATAAATCACCGGCACGCCGTGCATGGTACGAATTTCACCGTCTTCGGCGGCGCCTTCAGCTTCTGCGATCACTGCGGCGACGCCCTGGGCGATGGCTTGCGGAATATAGCGGCGACCATCCGTTTGGTGGCCGTTGACGGCGACAAACAGATCCCCGGCAGCCGCAATCCGGCTGTCTAATATCATTTCCCGCAGCGCGCGCTCGGGGGCCGTAGGCACCCACGGAGCGAGTAGGTCGCGCAAATTACGATCTGCCACCTGAACCCTCTTTTTTATTAATCACTAATTCGCTTTTATCACCGGTGGGCAACGCGTCCGGCTCAACGTTCATGGTGCGCAGTACGCCGCCCATGATGGCGCCAAACACCGGCGCGGAGATTGCGCCACCATAGTATTTCCCGCCCTGCGGGTCGTTGATGACCACCACCAGGGCAAAACGGGGCTGACTCGCCGGCGCAACGCCGGCGGTATAAGCGATATAACGGTTGACGTATTTGCCGTCCGGGCCGACTTTCTTCGCGGTACCGGTTTTAATGGCGATACGGTAGCCCTTGATGGCGGCCTTCACGCCGCCGCCGCCCGGCAGGGCCACGCTTTCCATCATGTGCACCACGGTGCGCACCAGCGGTTCAGGGAATACCCGGGTGCCGGCAACCGGCGGGTCAACCTTGGTAATCGACAGCGGGCGATAGACGCCCAGGCTGCCGATCGTTGCATAGACTCGCGCCAACTGTAACGGGGTTACCATTAGCCCGTAGCCGAAAGAGAAGGTGGCCCTCTCTATGTCAGACCACCGTTGTTTTTTTGGATATATGCCACTGCTTTCTCCGACCAACCCCAAATTGGTCGCTTTTCCCAGTCCAAAACGTGAGTAAGTATCTACTAACGCTGAGGACGGCATCGCTAACGCCAGCTTGGAAACGCCGACGTTACTCGACTTCTGCAAGATCCCGGTCACCGACAGTTCCGGATAACGCGCCACGTCTTTAATCTCGTGACCGTTAATGCGGTAAGGCACGGTGTTCAGCACGCTGTTTTCTTTCACAACGCCGTGCTGCAGCGCCGTCATCACCACCATCGGTTTTACGGTGGAACCAGGCTCAAAAATGTCGGTAATAGCACGGTTACGCATGGTCTCTTTCGGCGTACCGGCCATATTGTTCGGGTTATAAGACGGGCTGTTGGCCATCGCCAGCACTTCACCGGTGTTGACGTCAATCAGCACCGCGGTGCCGGACTCCGCCTTGTTGAACGCCACCGCGTTATTCAGCTCGCGGTAGACCAGCGCCTGCAGGCGCTCATCAATGCTCAGCGCCAGGTTGTGCGCCGCCTGGCTGTCGACCGAAGAGATATCCTCAATCACGCGGCCGTAACGGTCTTTACGCACCGTACGCTTGCCCGGCTGCCCGGTCAGCCAGTGGTCGAAACTCTTCTCAATGCCTTCAATGCCCTGACCGTCAATATTGGTCACGCCGATAATGTGCGAGGTGACCTGGCCGGCCGGGTAATAGCGGCGCGACTCCTGCCGCAGATAAATCCCCGGCAGCTTCAGCTTGTGAATGTACTCGCCGATCGCCGGATTAACCTGACGCGCCAGATAGACAAAGCGCCCGCGCGGGTTGGCGTTGATACGCTTGGACAGCTGATCGAGCGGAATGCCCAGCGCGTCCGACAGCGCCTTCCAACGGTTGTCCAGCGTGATGCCGCCGCGCTCGTTCAGCTCCTTCGGATCCGCCCAGATGGCGTTCACCGGTACGCTGACCGCCAGCGGCCGCCCGGCGCGGTCGCTAATCATGCCGCGTGCCGCCGGCACCTGCTGTACGCGCAGCGAACGCATATCGCCTTCTTTCACCAGCCGGTCCGGGCTAATTACCTGCAGATACGCCACCCGCAGCATCAGCCCGACCAGCGCCAGCAAAATACAGCCGCACAGCAACGCAAAACGCCAGCTGACAAAGCTGGCTTGATCTTCCTGGCGCTTCAACTTACCGGGGCGTGCTGCTTTCATGCGTTCCCTTTTTGCTCCGTTTCATTGCGTCGGTTAAACCACTCATTGTTTAACGATGATATTTTCTTGCGATGGATCGACGTGCTGCATCTGCAGCTTCTCAATCGCCGTGCGCTCCACGCGGCTGTGGTCGCCCAGCGCATTTTCTTCCAGGATCAGGTTGCGCCACTCGATATCCAGCGCATCACGCTCCAGCACCAGCTGCTCGCGTTCGGCGGTCAGCAGGCGGGTGCGGTGCGCGGTGGTCACCACCAAAATGGCGGAAACCAGCACGGCTATCAGCAAAATCAGCGGGATCTTGGCGTTACGCAGCAAATCGCCGCCGATAACCCCGACCAGCCCATGGCGCTCATTCCCAATCACTCGGACACCCTCTCGGCAATGCGCAGCACCGAACTGCGCGCACGTGGATTTTCAGCCACCTCTTCAGCCGGCGGCATCATCTTGCCCAGCGACTTCAGGCTGCGGCCGCCCAGTTCGCGCAGCTGCGCATCGGTCAGCGGCAGCCCCGCCGGCACCTGCGCGCCGCGGCTGTGGTGACGCATAAAGCGTTTTACAATCCGGTCTTCCAGCGAGTGGAAGCTGATGATCGACAAGCGCCCCTGCGGCGCCAGCACGTCCAGTGCGCCTTCCAGCGCGCGCTCGATCTCTTCCAGTTCGCTGTTGATATAAATACGGATGGCCTGGAAGCTGCGGGTCGCCGGGTGCTTGTGCTTTTCTTTGAACGGGCTGGCGGCGGCAATCAGCTCGGCCAGCTCTTTGGTGCGCGTCATCGGCTCGGTTTTATTACGCTCGACGATGGCGCGGGCGATACGCTTGGCGAAACGCTCTTCACCGAAGGTTTTCAACACCCAGGCGATATCTTCCGCTTCGGCTTTCAGCAGCCATTCCGCGGCGGACTGGCCGCGCGAGGGGTCCATGCGCATATCCAGCGGCCCGTCGCGCATAAAGGAGAAACCGCGCTCCGGATCGTCAAGCTGCGGTGAAGATACGCCCAGGTCCAGCAGGACGCCGTCGATCTGCCCTTCCAGTCCGCGCTCCCGCACATAATGCGACAACTCGGAGAACGGGCCATGTACGATGTTAAAACGAGGATCTTCAATAGATTTGGCGGCTGCAATCGCCTGCGGGTCGCGGTCAATCGCCAACAAGCGTCCTTCCGGCCCGAGCTGGGACAGAATCAGACGAGAATGGCCACCGCGACCAAAAGTACCGTCGATATATATGCCGTTACTGCGGATGTTGAGGCCGTTAACCGCCTCATCCAACAGTACGGTAGTGTGTTTATAATTTTCCAACATGCTTATAGTGACAAGTCCTGTAGCCGCTCAGACAACGGTTCCTGAGACGACTGTTCAGCGTCAATATCATCCTTGACTTGTTGATACCAGGTCTGTTCATCCCACAGTTCAAACTTGTTGAACTGACCGACCAGCATCACTTCTTTCGTTAGCCCGGCGTGTTGGCGCAGCGTACTGGCTATCAACAACCGCCCGGCGTTATCCATCTGACACTCACTGGCATGCCCCAACAGCAAGCGCTGTACGCGGCGCTCCGCAGGATTCATGCTCGACAGACGGGATAATTTTTGTTCAATCACTTCCCATTCGGGCAGCGGGTAAAGCAGCAGGCAGGGCTGATGGAGGTCAATGGTACAGACCATTTGGCCTTGCGATTCCTCGTTCAGCGAGTCCCGGTAACGGGTTGGTACGGCAAGCCGCCCCTTGCTGTCGAGGTTGACCGTCGTCGCCCCTCGAAACATTCCTGAGCTACCCCTTCGTGACCTTTTTCACCACTTTACCCCACAAATTCCCACATAAAGGAGTTTACGGAGGGTATTAAAACCTTGTCAAGCCAGAGCGGCGGTGCTTTGGCAATATTTCTCTGTCCGTTTTGGGAGCTGACTCGCGAAAGGAACTCTTTTTATTCGGCAATAAAAAATTAACACCATGATAAACGAGGAGAATTTTTTGAAAGGAAAGTAGACGGTTAACAATCTGACAAATTGGCGATTAATTAGCTCAATACTTTCTTCTGTAATCGAAGTCTCATTTTTCACTGATTATTTTTTCCCGCGGCCCTCTGCCCCAACCCGCGGCGGCGCAGGCCTGCGGCACGGCGCCTCCCCGTTGGCGCGGTCGCTAACGCCTGCTGCTAATTAACTCAGGTGTCAACAATCCGATCGCGGGGGCATTATTTTACTGCAATTAAACGGCGAATGCCGAGAGGGGAAAATAAAATAAATGTTTTGACGAATACCAGGCGGGCTAATTGCGATTTAAATCATATTGCTAAGATTATTCTCAAAAAACTTTACAACACGGCCGCATTTCCTTACATGTTTATTCCTATCGTTTTTGGCATTTCAATTAGAAAAATGCACGTAATTTACAACCTGTTGTTTTGTATGTAATTTATTTAAGCGTAGGGGCCGTTCGACCTGACGACAAGGGAACGGCGCGCCGCTCCCCTGCCTTGGCGGTTACTTTCTGCTCAGGCTGCCGCGACGGAACAGATTACGGCGAATGCGCGTCAGGCCCGGCTTCGGCTTACGCGGCTCATCCAGGCTGGCCAGCACCAGCTCCAGCACCCGCTCCGCCACGTCGCGGTGACGCTGCGCCACCGCCAGCACCGGGCACTCCAGGAAATCCAGCAGCTCATGGTCGCCAAACGTGGCGATCGCCAAATCGGTCGGCAGACGCCCCTGCTGCTTGAGGGTGACGTCCATTACGCCCTGCAGCAACGAAAACGAGGTGGTGAACAGCGCCTGCGGCATCGGGTGAGTTTGCAGCCAGTTGGCGAACAGCGCGCCCGCGGCTTCGCGCTCATAACTGTTGGCATACAGGTAATCCACCTGACGCTCATCGTCCTGCCAGGCCTGACGGAAGCCCTGCTCACGCAGGAAGCTGACCGACAGTTCCGGCAGCGCGCCCAGATACAGCACCGACTCTGCCGGGAAGGTGCGCAGCTCCTGCGCCAGGGTAAAGGCGTCTTCCTGATCGGCGCCGACAACGCTGATGAAATGTTCGCGATCCAGCGCGCGGTCCAGCGCGATGATCGGCAGCGAGCCGTTTGCCCAGCGCTGGTAGAAGGGGTGCTCCGGCGGCAGCGCGGTCGAGACGATAATCGCATCGACCTGACGCTGCAGCAGGTGCTCAATGCAACGCATTTCGTTGTCCGGCTGATCCTCTGAACAGGCGATCAGCAACTGGTAGCCACGCTGGCGCGCCTGACGCTCCAGATAGTTGGCAATGCGCGTGTAACTGGTGTTTTCCAGATCGGGGATCACCAAACCGATAGAACGTGTCCGACCGGCGCGCAGCCCTGCCGCCACGGCGTTCGGATGATAATTATGCTCCCTGACCACGGCCATCACTTTTTCGACGGTTTTATCGCTGACGCGATACTGCTTCGCCTTGCCGTTGATGACGTAACTGGCCGTAGTGCGCGAAACGCCTGCGAGACGCGCGATTTCATCCAGTTTCACGTTAACCCCTTACTGATGCTGAAAATAGAGAGTGAAGGCTGCCCTCAGCAAATATCGCAGCCATGCGATGATTCAATCCGGCTTCACGATCTAACAGCAGAAACCTCTACCGGGCAACCGATTTTGCCGCCGGACGCCGGTAAACAGGCAACTTTTACCGCCGGATAACCTGAAGCGGGGCGCCGATGCCCCGCTCCCGCCCTCTCAACGCATAATTTTATCGCCGCGCGAAACGCCGACCACCCCGGAACGCGCTACCTCGACGATTTCCGCCACCTCGCGCACCGTCCCGAGGAAAGCGTCCAGTTTGTCGCTGGTGCCCGCCAGCTGCACGGTATACAGCGTCGCGGTCACGTCGACAATCTGCCCGCGGAAAATATCGGCGCAGCGCTTCACCTCTTCACGGCCATAGCCGCTGGCCTGCAGCTTAACCAGCATGATTTCCCGCTCGACGTGCGCGCCCTGCGCCAGTTCGCTGACGCGCAACACATCCACCAGTTTATGCAGCTGTTTCTCAATCTGCTCCAGCACCTTCTCGTCGCCCACGGTCTGGATGGTCATGCGCGACAGCGTCGGATCGTCGGTCGGCGCCACCGTCAGGCTTTCAATATTGTAGCCGCGCTGGGAAAACAGCCCGACCACGCGCGACAGGGCGCCGGATTCATTCTCCAGCAATACAGATAAAATACGGCGCATGATCAGGTCCTCTCCGTTTTGCTCAGCCACATTTCGTCCATGCCGCCACCGCGGATCTGCATGGGGTACACATGTTCGGTTTCATCGACGGTCACATCGACAAACATCAGTCGTTCCTTCTCCGCCAGCGCCTGCGCCAGCTTGCTTTCCAGCTCATCCGGAGTGCGGATGGCGATGCCGACATGTCCGTAGGCCTCAGCCAGCGCGACGAAATCGGGCAGCGACTCCATATAGGACTGCGAATGGCGGCCGGAATAGATCATGTCCTGCCACTGCTTCACCATGCCGAGGTAGCGGTTGTTCAGGTTCACCACCACGACCGGCAGGTTGTACTGCAGCGCGGTGGACAGCTCCTGAATATTCATCTGGATACTGCCGTCGCCGGTTACGCACACCACGGTTTCCTCCGGCAGCGCCAGCTTCACCCCCAGCGCCGCCGGCAGGCCGAAGCCCATCGTGCCCAGACCGCCGGAGTTGATCCAGCGGCGCGGCTTGTCGAACGGATAATACAGCGCGGCGAACATCTGGTGCTGGCCGACGTCAGACGTCACATAGGCGTCGCCTTTGGTCAGGCGATGCAGCGTTTCGATCACCGCCTGCGGTTTGATGGTATCGCCGTTCTTGTCATACCCCAGACAGTCGCGCGCTCTCCACTGCTCGATCGACTGCCACCAGTCGCGCAACGCGTCAAAGTCCTGCTGCTTATCGCTCTGCGCCAGCAGCTCCAGCATCTGCGCCAGCACCTGCTTCGCATCGCCGACAATCGGAATATCCGCATCCACGGTTTTAGAGATGGAGGTCGGGTCGATATCAATATGCAGCACGGTGGCATCCGGGGAGTATTTCGCCAGGTTGTTGGTGGTGCGATCGTCAAAGCGCACGCCGACGGCAAAAATCACATCGGCGTGGTGCATGGTCTTGTTGGCCTCATAGGTGCCGTGCATCCCCAGCATGCCGACGCTCTGGCGGTGGGTGCCCGGGAAGGCGCCCAGCCCCATCAGCGTACAGGTGACCGGCAGATTAAGGCGCTCCGCCAGCGTCACCACCTCCGTATGGCACGCGGCATTGATCGCGCCGCCGCCGACATACATCACCGGCTTTTTCGCCGCCATCAGGGTATGCAGGGCGCGTTTGATCTGGCCGCGATGCCCCTGCACCGTCGGGTTGTAAGAGCGCAGGCTGACTTCCTGCGGATAGGCGTAAGGCATACGCACCGCCGGGCCGACAATATCTTTCGGCAGGTCAATGACCACCGGGCCGGGACGGCCGCTGGCGGCCAGATAAAACGCCTTTTTCAAGACGCCGGGAATATCTTCGGTGCGTTTGACCAGGAAGCTGTGTTTCACCACCGGGCGTGAAATCCCCACCATATCGCACTCCTGGAAGGCGTCGTAGCCAATCAGCGAGCTAGGCACCTGGCCGGAAAGCACCACCATCGGAATGGAGTCCATATAGGCGGTGGCGATACCGGTAATCGCATTGGTCGCCCCCGGGCCGGAGGTGACCAGCACCACGCCGACCTCGCCGGTGGCGCGCGCGTAGCCGTCGGCCATATGCACCGCCCCCTGCTCGTGGCGCACCAGTACGTGGTCGATTCCGCCCACCGTGTGCAGGGCGTCGTAAATATCAAGCACCGCCCCGCCCGGATAACCGAATACATGTTTAACGCCCTGGTCGATCAGCGATCGCACGACCATTTCGGCTCCTGACAACATCTCCATGGGTTTGCCTCCAGGCTTACTTATACTTGTCTGGCGCCGGAACGTGGCGCCTGCTCATCGGGTGATACCCGACGTAATACGTTTCTCGCTTAGCCATCGCCGCGCAGAATAGGGTTATAAATATAAAGCGGCCAACCGGCGCTCATGCCGGAAAATGGCGGGTACAGAATCCCTTAACATAACGTCAGTATATGAGGCAGGCAAACGACAATGCGGCGGCGAGAAACGGCAAAAATGGCTCTCGATCTGGCATTTGGCGGAGGGTTAAAACAATGCACTAGTCTACGGCGGATGTGGCTAGGCATTGTTTCATGAATGGCGGGAATTACAGAACTAAATCAGGCTGACTTTATGCCGGTTTTTTCAGCAACGACGGCGGTGCAACCACCGTCGGCCAGAAGATTTACTGATACATAGCCTCAATTTCATGCTGATAACGCTGGGAGATCACCTTACGCCGCAGCTTCAGCGTCGGCGTCAGCTCTCCCAACTCCATCGAGAACGCCGCCGGCAACAGGGTAAATTTCTTTACCTGCTCGAAACGGGCCAGCTCTTTTTGCATCTCACGCAGGCGCGCCTCAAACATCTCGATAATCTGGCTATGGCGCAGCAGTTCCAGGCGATCGTGATATTTGAGGTTGAGCGATTTGGCGTACTCTTCCAGCGATTCAAAACACGGCACAATCAGCGCGGATACGAACTTGCGCGCATCGGCAATCACCGCCACCTGCTCGATAAAGCGATCCTGCGCCAGCGCGCCTTCCAGCATCTGCGGCGCAATATATTTACCGCCGGAGGTCTTCATCAGATCCTTCAGCCGCTCGGTGATAAACAGGTTGCCCTGCTCGTCAACCGCGCCGGCGTCGCCGGTCTTCAACCAGCCATCGGCGGTAAACGTCTGCGCGGTTTCCAGCGGTTTATTAAAGTAGCCGCGCATGACGACCGGGCCGCGCACCTGAATCTCGTTCTCTTCCGCGATGCGCACTTCCACGTCAGGCAGCGGTTTGCCGATAGACCCGAAACGGAAGTCGTGCTCTTCCCAGCAAGAAACGGTGGCGCAGGTTTCCGTCATGCCGTAGCCGTATTTGATGTTTACGCCCAACGCCTGGAAGAACAGAATCACGTTATCGTCCAGCTTGGCCCCGGCGGCCGGCAGAAAGCGCACCCGCCCTCCCAGCAGGCCGCGCAGCTTGCTGAGCACCAGCTTATCGGCCCAGCGGTGCGTCAGGGCGGACAGCCGGCCGCAAGGCATGCCGGCGCGCTCCTGCAAGAACCTGCGCTCGCCGCAGCCAATCGCCCAGCGGAACAGGAGCCGACGCCACCACGGAGCACGAGCGACTTTCTCATGCACCGCGCTGAAGATCTTTTCATAAAAACGCGGTACGGCGCACATCACGGTCGGTCGCACCGCCGTCATCGCCTCACGCACCCAGTCGGTATTCGGCAGAAAAACATTCTGCGCGCCGGAATGCATGATAAAGAAGCTCCAGGCGCGCTCAAACACGTGCGACAGCGGCAGGAAGCTGAGTGAAACATCCTCTTCTCCCACCGTCAGACGCTCATCATGCTGGCACAGCTGAGCCGCCATATTGCGGTAGTCCAGCATCACGCCTTTTGGTTCGCCGGTCGTGCCCGAGGTATAAATCAGCGTGAACAGATCCTGCAGTTCACAGCCGTTGATGCGCTCATCCAGCTGTGTCTGATAACGTCCGACATCCGCATCGCGCTCCAGCTGGTTCAAATAGCAGGCAATCTCACACCCGTGCAGATCCACCGCCTCGTTAAACACGATGATCTTCACCAGCTGCGGACAAACGCCGCGCAGCGCAATGGCGGCATCCATTTGCGCCTGATCGCCGACAAACAGAATGCGGATATCCGCATCATTCAGCACAAACGCCGCCTGCGCTGGGGTATGCGTGGCATACAGCGGTACGCTGACCGCACGCAACTGCAAAATAGCCAGGTCGGTTAATGACCAGGCCATGCTGTTATTGGCAAAAATCGCCACGCGCTCTTGTACTTCAATGCCTAACGCCAACAGGGCGCTGGCGATGCGATCCATATGATCGCCGACCTGCCGCCAGGTCAGACTGGTTTCTCCCGCCGGCGTCCATTGACGAAAGGCGATGCAATCGGCGCGCTGGCTGCGCTGTTGCTGGATGCGCTGAATCAGATGGTAATGCTGCAGATTTCTGGTCATAGAGCCTTAAGCCTGAAACGGATCAATCGGTTAGCTGCGATGGGACATCGACGCCCCCAAATTTCAGCTTACACGTGTTTACTTTTTTCCGCGCAGTCTACCGGCTCTCTGATAAAGGGGGAAGAAATTTCAGCGTCGATCTGTGAGCTTAAACACATGCGAGATCCGCGGAATGTGACGCAAAGCTGGAGCCGGAAGCCCGGCGCTGACCGCCGTTTCATGCATAACACGATAAAAGGCGCGGCACGCCATCCCGCATCAGAATAAAACTCCATAAATTGATTAATATTTAGTTTTTAAATTTGAGAAAATTAAAATAAATCACCACGGCAAAAAACAAGAACATTCTAAATAAAAGACAAAAAATGACTTAATATACCCTCTGCCAGCGACAGAGAAAAAATTAACCCGAGGGCGATCCCTCGGGTTAATTATCCATGTCTTAACGCAAAACTTCTGATTCGCTCAGCACTGACTTCATCCACTGGTGCCCTTTATCGCGCTCGGCGGTTTCATGCCAGGAGAGATAACAGGTCACCTGTTTTTTATCCAGCGGCAGAGCCAGTAATTTCAGCTGCAGGCTCGACGCATATTGCTGGGCAAACCAGCGAGGGGCGATAGCCAGCATATCAGTACGGGAAACCAGGTTCATCACGCTATATAAATCTGTACACTGCTGTGAAACGATACGCTGCATGGCGTCTTCGATATAATGCGGCCGGCTGAAAGAACAGAACCGTTCCAGAGAAACCACCGCGTGCTGCTCCTGCATCAGCTGTTCACGCGTAACGCCGTTGATTATCCGCGGATGCGCTTGCGCAGCGACCACCACCAGCTCATCGTCAAACAATGCGTGGCGCTTAAATTCGCTGTGTTCAAAATGCGTATAGCCAATAACAAACTCCATCTCCTGATAACGCAGCTGATGTTCAATGTTATTGTTGAGATAAGATTTTATTTGCAGACGAACGTGGGGCGCCATTTCCTTCACGCTGTTGATGACTTTCGCCGTCAGGCGTAAATCTAACGGGCTACAAATGGAGATGGGGAAAATCCGCTCGCTGGTCAAGGCGTCAAACCCGGCCCCCGGCAGTTCATTCTGCACCAGCTGCAGCGCCTGGCGAATGGGACCGAACAGCTGTCTGGCGCGCATCGTCGGCTGGATGCCGCGGCCAAACCGCACGAACAGCTCATCGTTAAACATTACTTTCAACCGGGCAACGGCATTACTTACCGCAGGCTGCGACATGCCAAGCACATTTGCCGCACGCGTAATATTTTGCATTTGCATCACGGCGTCAAAAACGGTGAGCAGATTAAGATCGACGCTGCGCAGATGAATATCGCCGCCTTCTTTCCCTAAGACATTTCCCGAATCATATCCAGACATATCCAACTCCACTAAGTCCTATGTAGATAACTTCACCAACGCACCATTAAGAAACGGTGTAAGAAATAGCAATCCATTTTCTCGATCGGTAAAGTTAGTCCTCTTGGCAATTTATCCTGAAAAAGATAAAAGCCAAGAATCATCCAATATAAATACGACACTAAAATTTATGACAACAATTTTATCGACCAATTACGATACTGAAGATTTCTTCAATAGGAATAAGCCGAAATGGTGTTCAAAAAAACGCCCAACACCAGATGAATCAGAACATAAAAATAGACAATGGACAATCACGCAGTATTAAAAGCAGTGATTTTTAGGACAGTTTCATTTCACATTTAATAACTCTGTGCGCTGAATCATTAAAATATCAAATTTAATATAATTATAAATTATCCACATGAATATATCATTCTTTCAGCATGTATCAACCGCCTTATCTTGGTTGAACTTTACTCCAGCCCCACGCAGAATCAATGCTATATCTCACCACACGATTCACTTATGCTAACCGCCTCCCAATTCCAATATTTTTTTAAACTGATAAGCGCGTTTTTTTCAACATTTTCTGCTGAATGAGATTGTGATACCGCTTGCGGTTTCATTTATCCCGGGTTTTAAAATCAGATGTTGACATCGCCTTGGCGATAACGTATCAAATTAGACAACGCAAACATTGAGAGAAGTGGAATCACATGATCCGTATTACTCGTCTACCAGGCCTACTACTAAACGCATCTTCTTTGCGCGGTATGCCAGTGGGCGGCGATCGGTCCTGATTCAGCCACTCAGCTATAATAAACCCGCGCTACTGCGCGGGTTTTTTTTTGCCCGCTTAGCGTGAAAAACACGATAAGGAACCAAGCGATGAGCCAACAAGTCATTATCTTCGATACCACATTGCGCGACGGCGAACAGGCGCTGCAGGCCAGCCTGAGCGTAAAGGAAAAGATTCAGATCGCAATGGCGCTGGAAAGAATGGGCGTCGACGTCATGGAAGTTGGCTTCCCGGTCTCTTCACCGGGTGATTTTGAGTCGGTGCAAACTATTGCGCGCCAAATCAAAAACAGTCGCGTCTGCGGCCTGGCGCGCTGCGTCGACAACGATATCGACGTCGCCGCCGAGGCGCTGCGCGTCGCCGAAGCGTTCCGTATTCACGTTTTCCTGGCCACCTCGACGCTGCACATCGAGTCAAAGTTAAAGCGTTCGTTTGATGAAGTGCTGGAGATGGCCGTACGCTCGGTGAAGCGCGCGCGTAACTATACCGACGACGTCGAATTCTCCTGCGAAGACGCCGGACGCACGCCGATCGATAACCTGTGCCGCGTGGTTGAGGCTGCCATCAACGCCGGCGCCACCACCATCAACATTCCCGATACCGTCGGCTACACCACGCCGAACCAGTTTGGCGGCATTATCAGCACGCTGTACGACCGGGTGCCGAACATCGACAAGGCGATCATCTCCGTACACTGCCATGACGATTTGGGCATGGCGGTCGGCAACTCCATCGCGGCGGTGCAGGCCGGCGCCCGCCAGGTGGAAGGGACGATCAACGGCATCGGCGAACGCGCGGGCAACACCTCGCTGGAAGAGGTGATCATGGCGATTAAAGTGCGCCAGGACATCATGAACGTGCACACCAATATCAATCACCAGGAAATCTACCGCACCAGCCAGCTGGTCAGCCAGCTGTGCAATATGCCGATTCCCGGCAACAAGGCGATCGTCGGCTCCAACGCCTTTGCGCACTCCTCCGGCATTCATCAGGACGGCGTGCTGAAAAACCGCGAAAACTACGAAATCATGTCGCCGCAGACCATCGGTCTGAAAGACGTTCAGCTGAACCTGACCTCGCGCTCCGGCCGCGCTGCGGTGAAGCACCGCATGGAAGAGATGGGCTACCAGGATCAGGACTACAACCTGGACGATCTGTACGCCGCCTTCCTGAAGCTGGCGGACAAGAAAGGCCAGGTGTTCGACTACGATCTGGAAGCGCTGGCGTTTATCAATAAGCAGCAGGAAGAGCCGGAACACTTCAATCTGGGTTACTTCAGCGTGCAGTCCGGCAGCAGCATTATGGCTACCGCCTCGGTGAAACTGATCTGCGGCGATGAAGAAAAGGCCGAAGCGGCCACCGGCAACGGCCCGGTTGATGCGGTCTATCAGGCCATCAACCGCATTACCAACTTCCCGATCGAACTGGTGAAGTACCAGCTGACGGCCAAAGGTCAGGGCCGCGACGCGCTGGGCCAGGTGGATATCGTGGTGTCCTACAACGGCCGCCGCTTCCACGGCGTCGGTCTGGCGACCGATATTGTCGAATCCTCCGCCAAGGCGATGATCCACGCATTAAACAATATTTGGCGCTCCCAACAGGTAGAAAAAGAAAAACAGCGTCTGCAGCAAAACAAACAACAAAATAATCAGGAAACGGTGTGAACATGACGAAGAGTTACCATATTGCCGTCTTACCCGGAGACGGAATCGGTCCGGAAGTAATGGCCCAGGCGAAGAAAGTGCTGGAAGCGGTGCGTCAACGCTTTGATATCCGCATCACAACCAGCGAATACGACGTCGGCGGCATCGCCATCGACCGCCACGGCAGCCCGCTGCCGGCGGCGACGCTGAGCGGCTGCGAGCAGGCGGACGCCATTTTGTTCGGCTCGGTGGGCGGCCCCAAGTGGGAGCATCTGCCGCCGGCGGAACAGCCGGAGCGCGGCGCGCTGCTGCCGCTGCGTAAACACTTCAAACTGTTCAGCAACCTGCGTCCGGCTCGCCTGTACCAGGGGCTGGAGAATTTCTGCCCGCTGCGCGCCGATATCGCCGCCGCCGGCTTCGACATCCTGTGCGTACGCGAACTGACCGGCGGCATCTATTTCGGCCAGCCGAAAGGTCGCGAAGGCCAGGGCATGCAGGAACGCGCCTACGATACCGAGGTGTACCACCGCTTCGAGATCGAACGCATCGCGCGCATCGCCTTTGAGTCGGCACGTAAACGCCGTAACAAGGTCACCTCCATCGATAAGGCCAACGTGCTGCAAAGCTCGATCCTGTGGCGCGACGTGGTGAACGAGGTCGCCAAGGACTATCCGGACGTGGCGCTGTCGCACATGTATATCGACAACGCCACCATGCAGCTGATCAAAGATCCGGCGCAGTTTGACGTGCTGCTGTGCTCTAACCTGTTCGGCGATATTCTGTCGGACGAGTGCGCGATGATCACCGGCTCGATGGGGATGCTGCCTTCCGCCAGCCTGAACGAAGCGGGCTTCGGCCTGTACGAGCCGGCAGGCGGCTCCGCGCCGGATATTGCAGGTAAAGGCATCGCCAACCCGGTCGCCCAAATTCTGTCGCTCACCCTGCTGCTGCGTTACAGCCTGGGAGCCGATGAGGCCGCCGATGCGATTGAACGCGCAATCAACCAGGCGCTGGAACAGGGTTACCGCACCGCCGATCTGGCCGGCGACGGCCAGGCGATCAGCACCGATGACATGGGCGACATCATCGCCCGCTTTGTGGCACAGGGGGCATAACATGGCCAAGACGTTATATCAGAAATTGTACGATGCCCACGTGGTGTACGAAGCGCCGAACGAAACGCCGCTGCTGTATATCGACCGCCACCTGGTGCACGAAGTCACGTCGCCACAGGCCTTCGACGGCCTGCGCGCCATGGGCCGTAAGGTGCGCCAGCCGGGCAAGACCTTCGCCACCATGGACCACAACGTCTCGACGCAGACCAAAGACATCAACGCCAGCGGCGAGATGGCGCGCATTCAGATGCAGGAACTGATCAAGAACTGTGCGGAGTTCGGCGTCTCGCTGTACGACCTGAACCACCCGTTCCAGGGCATCGTGCACGTTATCGGCCCTGAGCAGGGCATGACGCTGCCGGGGATGACCATCGTCTGCGGTGACTCCCATACCGCCACCCACGGCGCCTTCGGCTCGCTGGCGTTCGGCATCGGCACCTCCGAAGTGGAGCACGTGCTGGCGACCCAGACCCTGAAGCAGGGGCGCGCCAAGACCATGAAGATTGAAGTCACCGGCGAAGCGGCGCCGGGCATCACCGCTAAAGACATCGTGCTGGCGGTGATCGGCAAGACCGGCAGCGCCGGCGGCACCGGCCACGTGGTCGAGTTCTGCGGCAAGGCCATCGAAGCGCTGAGCATGGAAGGCCGCATGACGCTGTGCAACATGGCGATTGAGATGGGCGCCAAGGCCGGGCTGGTCGCGCCGGACGACACCACCTTCGACTACCTGAAGGGCCGCCAGTTCGCGCCGACCGGCGATAACTGGGAACAGGCGGTCGCCTACTGGCGCACGCTGAAGTCGGATGACGACGCGCAGTTCGACAGCGTAGTGACGCTGCGCGCCGAAGATATCGCGCCGCAGGTGACCTGGGGCACCAACCCGGGCCAGGTGATCGCCGTTAATCAGATCATCCCGGCGCCGGAGTCGTTCAGCGATCCGGTCGAGCGCGCCTCCGCGGAAAAAGCGCTGGCCTATATGGATCTGCAGCCGGGTATCAAGCTGACCGAGGTGGCGATCGACAAGGTGTTTATCGGCTCGTGCACCAACTCGCGCATTGAGGATCTGCGCGCCGCGGCGGCCATCGCCAAAGGGCGTAAAGTCGCCAGCGGCGTCCAGGCCATTGTGGTGCCTGGCTCCGGCCCGGTTAAAGCGCAGGCGGAGGCCGAAGGGCTGGACAAAATCTTTATCGAAGCCGGTTTTGAATGGCGTCTGCCCGGCTGCTCCATGTGTCTGGCGATGAACAACGACCGTCTGAACCCGGGTGAGCGCTGCGCCTCCACCAGCAACCGCAACTTTGAAGGGCGTCAGGGACGCGGCGGACGCACCCATCTGGTCAGTCCGGCCATGGCCGCCGCCGCCGCCGTCAGCGGCCACTTCGCCGATATTCGTGAACTGCACTAAGGAGCATCACCGTGGCTAAATTTACTCAACATACCGGCTTAGTGGTGCCTTTGGATGCGGCCAACGTCGATACCGACGCCATTATCCCGAAACAGTTTCTGCAGAAGGTAACGCGCACCGGCTTCGGCCAGCACCTGTTTAACGACTGGCGCTTCCTGGACGATGCCGGCCAGCAGCCCAACCCGGACTTCGTGCTGAACAAAGCGCGCTATCAGGGCGCCAGCATCCTGCTGGCGCGGGAGAACTTCGGCTGCGGCTCCTCCCGCGAGCATGCGCCGTGGGCGCTGACCGACTACGGTTTCAAAGTGGTGATTGCGCCGAGCTTTGCCGATATCTTCTACGGAAACTCGTTCAACAACCAGCTGCTGCCGGTCACGCTGAGCGAACAGGACGTGGATACGCTGTTCAAACTGGTGGAAGCCAACGAAGGCATTGAGTTTACCGTCGATCTGGAGCAGCAGACGGTCAACGCCGGCGGTAACAGCTATCCGTTTGAGATCGACAGCTTCCGCCGTCACTGCATGATCAACGGTCTGGACAGCATCGGCCTGACGCTGCAGCACGACGCGGATATCGCCCGCTATGAAGCCAACCAGCCGGCGTTTCTGAACTGATACGGCGACGCTGAAAAACAACAGGGGCGGATATTCCGCCCCTGCATCATCACCGCGCTCCCGCCGCCGTTACCAATATCCCAGCCACTTCCACCAGGCCGCGCCAAGCGTCAGCCAAATCAGCAGGTTGACCACGCTCATCACCAGGCCGGTTTTCCACCACTCGCCCAGCGTACTGTAGCCGGAGCCGAAAATAATCGGCGCGGTGCCGGTGGCGTAATGGGTCAGCGACATCATCAGCGAAGAAGAGAACGCCAGAATCAGCCCGAGCAGCGCCGGCGGCGCCCCCAGCGCCACCCCTGCGGCGAAGAAAGCGGCAAACATAGCGGTCACGTGCGCCGTGGTGCTGGCGAAAAAGTAGTGAGAGTAGAGATAAACCAGCGTCAGCAGCAGCGTGCCGCCCACCCAGCTCATCCCCATATGGGCGATACCGGCGCCAACCGTCTGCGACAGCCAGTTGATCAAACCCAGCTTGCCCAGATAGGTCGCCATCATCACCAGCGCGGAGAACCAGACCACGGTATCCCAGGCGCCCTTCTGCCGCAGGATGTCATCCCAGCTCAGCACGCCGCTGGCCAGCAAAATCGCCAGACCGATCAGGGCGGCGGTGGTTGGGTTCACCGCCAGCGCCGGACCGAAAATCATCGCCGGAATACCGGCCCACAGCACCAACAGCAGCGCAAACACCGCCAGCGTAATCTTCTCCGGCAGCGTCACCGGCCCCAGCGCCTGCAGCTGCCGTTTGGCAAAGTCCGGCGCATCCGGGGTGCTTTTAATTTCCGGCGGATAGAGGAAATACACCACCAGCGGCATCACGATCAGCGAGCAAAGGCCCGGCACCAGCGCCGCCAGCGCCCACATGCCCCAGCTCAGCTCCACACTGTCGTGCGTACCTTTGGCGATCAGGCTGACTACCAGCGGGTTCGGCGCCGTGGCGGTGATAAACATCGCCGAGGTGATCGGGTTGATGTTGTAGTTAACCAGCGCCAGATAGCGGCCGATCTTGCCGCTGGTGTTCAGCCCGGGGCTGGAGCCGAAACTGTCAGCGATTGACTTCATGATCGGGTGAATAATCCCGCCGCCGCGCGCGGTGTTGCTCGGCGTCACCGGCGCCAGCGTGGTTTCCGCCAGCGTCAGCGCATAGGCGATGCCCAGCGTCTTTTTACCGAACAGCGAGATAAAGTAATAGCCGATACGCCCGCCCAGCCCGGTTTTATTCAGACTGAGGGAGATCATGATAGAAAAGCCGATCAGCCAGATCAGCGGGTTGGAAAAACCGCTCAACGCATCGCCGAGCGCCGCGCCCGGCTTACCGGGGTTAGTGACGCCGGTAACCGCCACCAGCCCGATGGCGACCACCGATACCGCGCCAATCGGCATCGCCTTACCGATAATGGCGATAATGGTGCCGATAAACAGCGCCAGCAGCTGCCAGGCATTGGGTTCGACGCCTTCAGGCACCGGAATGACAAACCAGATAAGCAGCGTGACGACAACGGCAATCAGGGAGGGAACAGGCTTGAGCGGCGTTAGTTTATCCATAACATACCCACGAAGTTCAATGGAAAGGCGCGGCGTTCATCCTGCGGCACCGGCGCCTAGTGTCCATTTAGCTTGCGGCGATGGGGTAATGTTCTCAATGATTTACATCAATGTTAACCAAAATAGTCATTAAACCTCCCGCACGCGGGCGCACAGCCACCAGGAAAGCGCCGCCAGCGCCGTCGCCAGCCAGTACACCGCGTAATGGCCCAGGTTCTCCACCAGCGCCCCCTGCAGCACCCCGGCCAGAATCACGCCGGTGGAGATACTGTTGGTGAACATGGTGGTCGCCGCGCCGGGACGTCCCGGCATCAGATCCTGAAAATAGAGCATGCCGATGCCGGCAATAATGCCGATAAAGATCGCGTTGAACAGCTGCAGGCCAATCAGCGCCGGTTTCACGCTGAACTGCGTCAGTCCGAGATAGAACAGCAGCCCCGCCGCGACGGCGAACAGCATCATCCGGCGCTTGCCGAAGCGCTTGACCACATAGCCCGCCAGCAGCATGGCCGGAATTTCCAGCCCGGCGGCGATGCCCATCAGAATACCGGCCAGCCGCTCCGGCAGCCCGAGATCGCGGGTGATATACAGCGGCATATCGATGATATACATGGTGTTGCAGGTCCACATCAGCGTCGAGGCGATAAACAGCCGGCGCACGTCGCGGTTGCGCCAGGCGCTGGGCGGCGCGATTGGCGTCACATTCAGGCTGCCGGTCTGCGCCTCGCGCGGCACCGAAGGCAGGCAGAACCCCACCAGCAGCGCGCTGACGACGAAGATCCCAGCGGCAATCAGAAACATGGTGGTAAAGCCGTAATTCAGCGCCAGCATAAACGACAGCGGCGGGCCGATCACCCAGGCCAGCGACAGCTGCGCGCGCATCACCGAACTGAACATCACCACTTCGCGGCCGCTGCTGTCGGCATATTCACGCGCCAGGGCAAAAATCTGCGGCATCGCGGTATTGGCCAGCGCCGCCATCAGCACGCCGGCGGTGATCAGCGTCAGGTAGTCGCGGTTAAAGGCGAACAGCAGGCAGTTGCCCACCGCCATCAGGCAGCAGCCTAAAATCAGCTTGCGCCTGTCGCCGCGGGTGTCCGAGCGTTTGGCCAGCATAAAGCTCACCACGATGCCGGCTACCGCATTGACGGTATAAAACAGCCCGACCCACAGCGGCCGCACTTTGACTTCCGAGGTCAGGAACAGGCTGAGCGTCGGCGTCTGCAGCGCCCCGGCGATGCCGGCCAGAAAGGCGACGGCGAGGAACGCGGCGAAAACGGGGTTAAAGCGGCGTAGCGACCAACGGTTATTCATAGCGGCATCCCGGAACAAGGCGAAAACGGCGCAGTAAAAAAATCAGCGTAGAAGAAACCCACGAATAGTAAAATTACCGTCTGAGCACGGCAATCACCCGACGCAAATAAAAATGCCAGTGGGTCGCCCCACTGGCTGGTGAAAAGCACCATTACTCAGAAACACTTGGTTTCCCCGGGCTTTCAGACCGGGTCTGAAAACCCACGGATAGCAGGATAAGATCAGAGGCGCTTGCGATAGGCTTCGTCGCTCAGCGTCGGCATATCCCACTGGGTGACGTGGGACAACATCTCCAGCCTGACCTGCTCCGGCACCAGCCGGGTCAGCCAGTCGGCGTGCTGGCGGCGAACGGCGGCGAAATAGCGCTGATAAAACTGTTTCGACAACAAAACGTTCATAAGCTCGCCCTCCTCTCTTTCATCTGGGGAAATTATCGGCGTAATATAGGGAAAGATAAATTGTCGGTTTACTGCCGGAGAGTTCCCCTTTTATGTCTACGCCACGCCTGCAACAGCAGTTTATCCGCCTATGGCAGCGCTGCCAGGGCGAAACCCGCGATACCACGCTGCAAGAGCTGGCCGACGCGCTCAGCTGTTCGCGCCGCCACGTGCGCTCGCTGCTGGGGGCCATGCAGCAGCAGGGCTGGCTGACCTGGCAGGCAGAGGCCGGACGCGGCAAGCGTTCGCGGCTGGAGTTTCACTACACCGGACTGGCGCTGCAGCAGCAACGGGCGGAGACGCTGCTGGAACAGGACCGCATTGACCAGCTGGTGCAGCTGGTCGGCGATAAAAAAGTGGTGCGCCAGATGCTGCTGTCCCAGCTGGGGCGCAGCTTCCGTCAGGGAAAACACATTCTGCGCGTGCTCTACTACCGCCCGCTGTCCAACCTGCTGCCCGGCTCGGCGCTGCGCCGCTCGGAAACCCACCTGGCCCGACAAATTTACAGCGGCCTGACGCGGATAAATGAGGAAAACGGGGAACTGGAATCCGACCTTTCTCACCACTGGCAGGCGCTGACGCCGCTGCACTGGCGCTTTTATCTGCGCCCCGCCATCCACTTTCACCACGGGCGCGAGCTGGAGATGGAGGACGTCATCCAGAGTCTGACGCGCCTGACGTCGCAGCCGCTGTTTGCGCATATCGCGCGCGTCGACTCGCCGACGCCCCATGTCATTGACGTGCATCTGCACAGCCCCGACTACTGGCTACCGTGGCTGCTGGGCAGCGTGCCGGCCATGATTCTGCCGCAGGAGTGGCGTAGCCTGCCGGACTTTGCCCGGCATCCGATCGGCACCGGGCCGTACAGCGTGGTGCGCAACCAGCAGAGCCAGCTGAAGATCCAGGCGTTTGACGACTACTTCGGCTATCGCGCGCTGATCGACGAGGTCAATATCTGGGTACTGCCGGACATCACCGAAGAGCTGATGCACTCCGGCGTGCAGCTGCAGGCTGACGATACCGGTAAAAACGAGCTGGAAAGCCGGCTGGAGGAAGGCTGCTACTTTCTGCTGTTCGACCGCCGCTCACCCGTCGGCGACGATCCGGACATCCGCAGCTGGCTGTGCGAACTGCTCAACCCCATCGCCCTGCTGAACCATTCCGGGCCGGTCAGCCAGCGCTACTGGTCGCCGGCCTACGGCATTTTGCCGCGCTGGCACCACAACCGCGAGCTGAACCAACGGCCCAAGCCCGCCGCGCTGCAACAGCTGACGCTGACCTACTACGGCGAACACTCGGAGTTTCACGCCATCCGCGAAGCGCTGGAACCGCTGCTGGCGCAGCACGGCGTGGCCCTGACGGTCAATGTCGTCGATTACGACGTCTGGCACCGGGGAGAGGCGCAGAGCGATCTGTGGCTCGGCAGCGCCAATTTCACGCTGCCGCTGGAGTTCTCGCTGTTCGCCACCCTGTATGAGCTGCCGCTGCTGCAACACTGTATGAGTGAGGATCTGGCGCAGGACGCCGCGCTGTGGCGCGACAACCGCCTGCCGCTGGCGGAATTCTGCCGCCGTCTGGTCAGCCAGCATCAGCTGCATCCGCTGTTCCACCACTGGCTGCAGCTGCACGGCCAGCGCAGCATGCGCGGCGTGCGGATGAACACCCTGGGCTGGTTCGACTTCAAATCCGCCTGGTTCGCGCCGCCGGAGGCATAAGCATCTTTCGCCAGCGGCGCTAACTCTTTACAATAGCGCCGTCTCAACGGGGTGCGGAACACGGTTTTCGCTGAGAGCAGACCCGTCGAACCTGAACCGGCTAATACCGGCGGAGGGATTTGAGTGCAGCCCCCCGGCTCCCCTGGAGCCCCTCAGATGCCTTTGCTGCCCTAACTATCAGGAGTGCAAAGTGATCAAGAAATTCCTGCCTTGCCTGTTGCTGCTGGCCGCCGCGCCGGCGCTGGCGAAAGAAACGCTGACGGTTTACACCTATGACTCCTTCGCCGCCGACTGGGGCCCCGGCCCGGCGATCAAAAAGGCCTTTGAGGCCGACTGCGGCTGCGAGCTGAAGTTTGTGGCGCTGGAAGACGGCGTCTCGCTGCTCAACCGTCTGCGGATGGAAGGGAAAAACAGCAAGGCGGACGTGGTGCTGGGGCTGGATAACAACCTGCTGCAGGCGGCGCGCCAGACCAAACTGTTCGCCGCCAGCGCGGTGGATACCACCTCGCTGAGCGTGCCCGGCGGCTGGCAGGACAGCACCTTTATCCCTTACGACTACGGCTACTTCGCCTTCGTGTACAACAAAAACACGCTGAAAAACCCGCCGCAGAGCCTGAAGGAGCTGGTGGAAAGCGACCGGCCGTGGAAAGTGATTTACCAGGATCCGCGCACCAGCACCCCGGGCCTCGGCCTGCTGCTGTGGATGCAGAAAGTCTACGGCGACGCCGCGCCGCAGGCCTGGCAGAAGCTGGCGAAGAAGACCGTCACCGTCACCAAAGGCTGGAGCGAAGCCTACGGCCTGTTCCTGAAAGGGGAAGGCGATCTGGTGCTGAGCTACACCACCTCACCGGCCTACCATCTGATTGAAGAGAAAAAAGACGCCTACGCCGCCGCCAACTTCAGCGAAGGGCACTACCTGCAGGTGGAGGTCGCCGCCAAATTGCAGGCCAGCCGCCATCCGCAGCTGGCGGAGCGTTTTATGCAGTTTATGCTGACGCCGGCGTTCCAGAACGCCATCCCGACCGGCAACTGGATGTATCCGGTCATCAAGACCACCCTGCCGGCCGGCTTTGCGCAGCTGCCGGTGCCGCAGACCGCGCTGCAGTACGGTGCGGATGAAGTAGCGCAACAGCGAGGCAACTGGATCCGTTCATGGCAAAGCGCCGTCAGCCGTTAATCCCCCACTGGCTGTGGCCCGGCCTGTTGGCCGCCGGCCTGATTCTGCTGGTGGCCGCGCTGGCCTTCGGTTCGCTGCTGCGCCACGCGCCGCACAGCGACGCCCTGTCGCTGTGGCAGGACGACTACCTGTGGCACGTGGTGCGCTTCACCTTCTGGCAGGCGCTGCTGTCGGCGCTGATCTCGGTGCTGCCCGCCATCCTGCTGGCGCGGGCGCTGTACCGCCGGCGCTTTCCCGGCCGCGCGCTCCTGCTGCGGCTGTGCGCCATGACGCTGGTGCTGCCGGTGCTGGTGGCGGTGTTCGGCCTGCTCAGCGTCTACGGCCGGCAGGGCTGGCTGGCGGCGCTGTGCGCCTGGCTGGGAGTCGACTACCAGTTCTCACCTTACGGCCTGCAGGGGATCCTGCTGGCGCATATGTTCTTCAACCTGCCGCTGGCGACCCGCCTGCTGCTGCAGGCATTGGAAAACGTGCCGGTCGAGCAGCGCCAGCTTGCCGCACAGCTGGGCATGAATGGCTGGCAGCAGTTCCGCTTTGTCGAATGGCCGGCGCTGCGCCGCCAGATCCTGCCGAGCGGCGCGCTGATCTTTATGCTCTGCTTCGCCAGCTTCGCCACCGTACTCTCGCTGGGCGGCGGACCGCAGGCCACCACCATCGAGCTGGCCATCTATCAGGCGCTGAGCTATGACTACGATCTCAGCCACGCCGCGCTGCTGGCGCTGATCCAGCTGGTCTGCTGCCTGGGGCTGGTGATGCTCAGCCAGCGGCTCAGCCAGGCGCTGCCGGTGGGCGCGACGCAGGCGCTGCGCTGGCGCAACCCGGAGGACAGCCGCCGCCGCCGTCTGACCGACGCGCTGCTGATCGCCGCCGCCCTGCTGCTGCTGCTGCCGCCGCTGCTGGCGGTGGTGGTCGACGGCGCCAATCAGGCGCTCGCCAGCGTTCTGCAGCAGCCGGCGCTGTGGCAGGCGCTGTTCACCTCCTTACGTATCGCCGTCGGCGCCGGCCTGCTGTGCCTGCTGCTGACCATGATGCTGCTGTGGAGCAGCCGCGAGCTGAAGCTGCGCCAGCAGCCACGCCGCGGCCAGGCGCTGGAGCTGAGCGGCATGCTGATTCTGGCGATGCCCGGCATCGTGCTGGCCACCGGCTTCTTCCTGCTGCTCAATGACACCGTCGGGCTGCCGCAATCGCCCTATGCGCTGGTGATCCTGACCAATGCGCTGATGGCGGTGCCCTATGCGCTGAAAGTATTGGAGAACCCGATGCGCGACGTGGCGGAACGCTATAACCCGCTGTGCCTGTCGCTGGGCATGCAGGGTTGGCGGCGGCTGCGCTGGATCGAACTGCGCGCCCTGCGTCGTCCGCTGGCGCAGGCGCTGGCCTTCGCCTGCGTGCTGTCAATCGGCGATTTCGGCGTGGTGGCGCTGTTCGGCAACGAACAGTTCCGCACCCTGCCGTTCTATCTGTACCAGCAGATCGGCGCCTATCGCAGCAATGACGGCGCGGTTACCGCCCTGTTACTGTTATTGTTGTGCTTCCTGCTTTTCACCCTGATTGAACGCTTACCGGGCCGCGATGATAGAACTTGACCAACTGACCTACCTGTATGAACACCTGCCGATGCGCTTTGACCTGCGCATCCGTCCGGGCGAACGCGTGGCGGTGCTCGGGCCGAGCGGCGCGGGGAAAAGCACCCTGCTCAGCCTGATCGCCGGCTTTCTCGCCGCGGACAGCGGCGGACTGCGCCTTGACGGCGCCGATCATACCCGCACGCCGCCGGCGCAGCGGCCGGTGTCGATGCTGTTTCAGGAAAACAATCTGTTTGCCCACCTGACGGTGGAGCAAAACATCGGGCTGGGGCTGGATCCCGGCCTCAGACTGAACGCCCGACAAAAACAGCAGTTGGCGCAGATCGCCGAACAGGTCGGCCTGACGGAACACCTGCCGCGCCTGCCGTCGCAGCTGTCCGGCGGCCAGCGTCAGCGCGCGGCGCTGGCTCGCTGCCTGATCCGCCAGCGGCCGATTCTGCTGCTGGACGAGCCTTTTTCGGCGCTCGACCCGGCGCTGCGCGGCGAGATGCTGCAGCTGCTGGATACGGTGTGCCGGCAGCGTGCGCTGACGCTGCTGATGGTGTCGCACAATCTGGACGACGCCGCGCGCATCGCCCCGCGCACGCTGCTGGTGGTGAACGGCCGCATCTATTATGACGGCCCGACGCAGCCGCTGCTGGACGGCAGCGCCCCCGAGGCCCGCGTGCTGGGCATCCGCGGAAAAGCGTGATCTATCGCGCGTTTTTTATGCTGCGGCAATAAAGCGGTTGTGCGAATTTCGCACCTGTGCTTTTATAAAATCCTGAATTTTTTTACTGATGATAAGGTTCCCTGTGATCGCATCCTCGCTGACTTCGACCCTACTAGTTACCGCGCTACCAGCCGCGGTGGTCGTCGTGCGTGTGGTGGTGGTCGTCGGCAATGCGCCGTAGGGTCCGAATCAACGCATCGATTCCCAAACCCCGCCGGCGCAAACCGGGCGGGGTTTCTTGTTTTAGTGCCCTGCCCGCCAAAGCTCACCGGCCTTGAGAAAGGACAGGAACATGGCAATTACGGGCACGCCTCACGCAGGCACACGCTTTACCGGCGCGCAGCTGATCGTTCATCTGCTGGAACGCCAGGGCATCACCACCGTCGCCGGCATTCCCGGCGGCGCCGCGCTGCCACTGTATGACGCGCTGAGCCAGAGCACCACCATCCGCCACGTGCTGGCGCGCCACGAGCAGGGCGCCGGCTTTATGGCGCAGGGCATGGCGCGCGCTACCGGTAAGGCGGCGGTATGCATCGCCTCCAGCGGCCCGGGCGCCACCAACCTGGTCACCGCCATCGCCGACGCCAAGCTCGACTCCATTCCGCTGGTGTGCATCACCGGTCAGGTGCCCTCCTCGATGATCGGCACCGACGCCTTTCAGGAAGTAGACACCTACGGCATGTCGATCCCAATCACCAAGCACAACCATCTGGTGCGCGATATCAGCGAGCTGCCGCAGGTGATCCACGATGCGTTCCGCATCGCCGAGTCCGGCCGCCCCGGCCCGGTATGGATCGACGTGCCGAAGGATATCCAAACCGCCGAGATTGAGCTGGATCGGCTGCCGCCGATAGCGCAGCCGGACGCCGCGCCGGCGTTCAGCCCCACCGACGTCGCCCAGGCGGCGGCGATGATCAATCAGGCCCAGCGGCCGGTGCTCTATCTGGGCGGCGGCATCATCTGCGCCGACGCGCACCGCGCCGCACTGCAGCTGGCCGAACGCGCCAATCTGCCGACCACCATGACGCTGATGGCGCTGGGCGCCATGCCGGTCGACCATCCGTTATCGCTGGGTATGCTGGGCATGCACGCCGCACGCAGCACCAACTTTATTCTGCAGGAAGCCGACCTGCTGGTGGTGCTGGGCGCGCGCTTTGACGACCGCGCCATCGGCAAGACCGAGCAGTTCTGCCCGAACGCCAAAATCATTCACGTGGATATCGACCGGGCGGAGCTGGGCAAGGTGAAGCAGCCGCAGGTGGCGATCCACGGCGACGTCGGACAGGTTCTGCAGCAGCTGCTGCCGCAGATCGACGCCCAACCGCGCAGCGCCTGGCTGAACACCGTCAACGACCTCAAGCGCGAGTTCCCGTTCAGCATGCCACACGCCGACGATCCGCTCAGCCATTACGGGCTGGTGCTGGCCGCCGCGCGCTGCGTGGATGAAAACGCCATTGTCACCACCGACGTCGGCCAGCATCAGATGTGGGTGGCGCAGGCCTACCCGCTGCGCCGTCCGCGCCAGTGGCAAACCTCCGGCGGCCTCGGCACCATGGGCTTCGGCCTGCCGGCGGCGATCGGCGCGGCGCTGGCCGAGCCGCAGCGCAAGGTGCTGTGTTTTTCCGGCGACGGCAGCCTGATGATGAACATTCAGGAGATGGCCACCGCGGCCGAGCATAATCTGGACGTCAAAATCATTCTGATGAACAATCAGGCGCTGGGGCTGGTGCACCAGCAGCAGACCCTGTTTTATCAGCAGCGCATCTTTGCCGCCGCCTATCCGCAGCGTACCGATTTCCTGACCATCGCCGCCGGCTTCGGGCTGGATACCTGCGATCTGAACGCCGCCGCCGATCCGCAGGCCGCGCTGGCGGAGGCCATTGCGCGTCCCGGCCCCTGCCTGATCCACGCGCTGATCGATACCAACGAAAAAGTATTCCCGATGGTGCCGCCGGGCGCCGCCAACATCGATATGATTGGAGAATAAGCCATGCTACACGCTC
Organism: Serratia rubidaea; assembly: GCF_016026735.1. NCBI lineage: Bacteria > Pseudomonadati > Pseudomonadota > Gammaproteobacteria > Enterobacterales > Yersiniaceae > Serratia > Serratia rubidaea. The sequence continues at coordinate 2,259,888 of NZ_CP065640.1, read as the reverse complement.
AACAGAAATCACAGGTCATTCTCGAACTGGCGGTTCGCAACCACCCCGGCGTAATGTCGCACGTCTGCGGCCTGTTCGCCCGCCGCGCGTTTAACGTGGAAGGGATTTTGTGTATGCCGCTGAAAGACGGCAAGCAGAGCCGCATCTGGCTGCTGGTGGCCGATGACCAGCGGCTGGTGCAGATGATAAGCCAGGTGGAAAAGTTGGAAGATGTGCTGCAGGTGAAGCGCCACAGCGAAGACCTGCCGGTCTTTGAACAGTTGGAAGCGTTTTTCCAATAACCGTGCGGGGCGGCCAGCGCCGCCCCTCCCGATCACCCGGCCAGCACCTGCCACAGCAGATGACGGTATACCGGCATCAGCGGCTGCTGGCTCATCAGGTAACCGCAGCCAACGGCGGCCATCCAGCCGAGCACGCAGACAACGCGCAGCCGCAGCGGCGTCAGCCAGCGGCTCAGCCGGTCGCTGCCGCGCTTCTTCTCCCGCCACCAGCGCCAACTGAGCCAGCCGGCCAGCCACAGCAGGACAATCGACCCGAACAGCAGCCATTTAAACAGCGCGCTGCCCTGCGAGGACGGAATATCAATCGCCACCCCCGCCAGAATGCCGGGAAAGAAATAGACCGGCGGCCAGGTGATGCAGCCGATAATATTCGGCAACGCGAACTTGAACGGCGGTAAATCAAGCATGCCGGCCACCATCGGCACCAGCGGCCGCGTCGGCCCGACGAAGCGCCCCAGCAGCACGGTAAACATGCTGTGCTGATGCAGCGCATGCTCGGTGCGATCGAGCATCGCCTTATGCTTTTTCAGGAATGACCAGCGGTGCAACGGCCCTTTAAACGCCCGGCCGATAAAATATGAAATCCAGTCGCCGAGGAAACAGCCGATGCCACCGGCCGCCCAGGCCAGATACAGGTCAACCTGGCCGCTGCCGATCAGGGCGCCGACGCTGGCCATCATCACGGTGCCCGGCAGCAACAGCCCTACCAGCGCCAGCGATTCCAGAAAGGTCACCAAAAAAATGACCATCAGAGTGAAAGCCAATGATTGAGCGATCAAATGTTGTAAATAGGCTTCCATCAAACCTCTGTTTATTGTCTAAAGCGCCTGGGCGAGGGATTGTCCGGTGAGGGCCAGAGTGAGTCAACTCCTGAATTGTATGCGTTTTTGGCAGCGCAACGGTACAGGACACAATACTGTATAAAAAACCATGTTATACTTGGGTTCTGACACCGCATCGGCGCAGCCCGCCCGATGCCTTCCTATTCGGCTACGCAGATAAATACCACCTTGAACGATAACGCCGCATCCCCGATGCAGGGTTTCCTGCTCACCCGCCACTGGCGCGATACGCCGGCCGGCACCGAAGTCGAATTCTGGCTGGCGACGGATCGCGGCCCGCAACGGCTGCGTCTGCCGCCGCAGACCTCGGTGGCGTTTATTCCCGCCGAGCAGCGCCAGCGGGCGGAGCTGCTGCTGCGCGGCGAACGGCTGTGGGAACTGAAAGCGTTGCCGCTACAGGATTTCCACGCACGGCCGGTGCTGGGGCTGTATTGCCGCCAGCATCGTCAGCTGATCAAGCTGGAAAAAATGCTCAGGGAGGGCGGCGTCAGCGTCTATGAGGCCGATATCCGTCCGCCGGAGCGCTATCTGATGGAGCGCTTTATCACCGCGCCAGTCTGGTTCAGCGGGCGGCCCGGCGGCGACGGCGTCTGGCTTGACGGCCAGATGAAGCCGGCGCCGGACTACCGTCCGCAGCTGAAACTGGCGTCGCTGGATATTGAGACCACCGCCCACGGCGAGCTGTATTCCATCGCGCTGGAGGGCTGCGGCCAGCGGCAGGTGTATATGCTCGGCCCGGCCAACGGCGGTGACGAACCGCTGGATTTCGCGCTGGAGTACTGCACCAGCCGGCCGCAGCTGCTGGAGCGCCTGAACCAGTGGCTGGAGCGCCACGACCCGGATGCCATTATCGGCTGGAACCTGATCCAGTTTGATCTGCGCGTGCTGCAAAAACACGCCGAACGCTACCAGATCCCGCTGCGCTTCGGCCGCGGCGGCAGCCCGCTGGAGTGGCGCGAACACGGCTTTAAGCAGAACCACTTCTTTTGCTCCGCCGCCGGCCGGCTGATTATCGACGGGATTGAGGCGCTGAAGTCCGCCACCTGGAACTTCCCCTCCTTCAGTCTGGAATATGTCTCGCAGACCCTGCTGGGGGAAGGCAAATCCATCGATAATCCCTACCAACGCATGGCGGAAATCGACCGGCAGTTTGCCGAGGACAAGCCGGCGCTGGCGCGCTATAACCTGAAAGACTGCGAGCTGGTGACGCGGATTTTCGCCGCCACCGAGCTGCTGCCCTTTTTGCTCGAGCGCGCCACCGTCACCGGGCTGGCGGCGGACCGCAGCGGCGGCTCGGTGGCGGCCTTCAGCCACCTGTATATGCCGCGCATGCATCGCCAGGGCTACGTGGCGCCCAACCTCGGCGAACTGCCGGAAGAACACAGCCCCGGCGGCTTTGTGATGGACTCGCAGCCCGGCCTGTATGACTCGGTGCTGGTGCTGGATTACAAAAGTCTGTACCCCTCGATCATCCGGACTTTCCTGATCGATCCGGTCGGCCTGGTGGAAGGCATGCTGCACCCGGACGATGCCGATTCGGTGCCCGGCTTCCGCAACGCGCGCTTCTCGCGCAGCAAACACAGCCTGCCGGCGATCGTCAGCCAGATCTGGCAGGGGCGCGAACAGGCGAAGCTGCATAACAACAAGCCGCTGTCGCAGGCGCTGAAAATCATTATGAACGCCTTCTACGGCGTGCTCGGCGCCAGCGGCTGCCGCTTCTTCGATCCGCGGCTGGCGTCGTCGATCACTCTGCGCGGCCATGAGATCATGCGGCAAACCCGATCGCTCATCGAAGCCCGCGGCTATCAGGTGATTTACGGCGATACCGACTCCACCTTCGTCTGGCTGAAACAGGCGCATGACGAGCAGCAGGCGACGCAGATCGGCCGCGAGCTGGTGCAATACGTCAATCAGTGGTGGCAGCAGCATCTGCAGCAGCAGTATCAGCTGACCAGCGCGCTGGAGCTGGAGTTTGAAACCCACTACAGCCGCTTTCTGATGCCCACCATCCGCGGCGCGGAACAGGGCAGTAAAAAACGCTATGCCGGCCTGATCGCCAGGCCCGGCGCCGAGCCGCAGATGGTGTATAAAGGGCTGGAAACGGTGCGCACCGACTGGACGCCGCTGGCGCAGCAGTTCCAGCAGCAGCTGTATCAGCGCATTTTCCTGCGTCAGCCGTATCAGGCGTTCGTGCGCGACTACGTCGCCAAAACGCTGGCCGGCGCCTTCGACGACCAGCTGGTGTACCGCAAACGCCTGCGCCGCAAACTGGACGACTATCAGCGCAACGTGCCGCCGCACGTCCGGGCGGCGCGCATCGCCGACGACTATAACCGCCAGCAGGGTCGCCCGCTGCAGTACCAAAACGGCGGCTGGATCAGCTATGTGATCACCCTGGCCGGGCCGGAGCCGCTGGAAACGCAAAGTTCACCGCTCGACTACCAGCATTACCTGGAGCGCCAGCTGCAACCGGTGGCAGACGCTATACTTCCATTCCTGCACGATGATTTCACCACCCTGATCACCGGGCAGCTTGGATTGTTCTGACGCGACGACGGAGCGAGAAGAAACCCTATTAAACGGGCGTGTTAGGACAGAATGCGGGAAGCGAAAATTCCTCCGGTTTTGCAGGTGACGAACGCGCCGCCTTCCATTACCATAGCGCCCTTCCCAAATTCTTAACCACTGGCCATGCCGTCTTGCGACGTCCGCATGGAGTGAACAGCTATTGCCCGCCCAATCAGAATAAACGGGTATGAACAGGCGCTGCGCCGCAGCGAGAAGACTTACTTAAAAGAATCGAGCCGATAATATATGCCTTTTACTCTTGGTCAACGCTGGATCAGCGATACGGAAAGCGAATTAGGTCTGGGTACCGTCGTGGCGCTGGATGCGCGCATGATCACCCTGCTTTTCCCCGCCACCGGTGAAAACCGTCTCTACGCCAGAAATGATTCCCCGATCACCCGCGTGATGTTCAACCCGGGCGATACCATCACCAGCCATGAAGGCTGGCAGCTTCAGGTAGAGGAAGTGAAAGAGGACAACGGACTGCTGACCTATATCGGCACCCGCACGGACACGCAGGAAAGCGGCGTGGCGATGCGCGAAGTGCTGCTGGACAGCAAACTCACCTTCAGCAAACCGCAGGACCGCCTGTTTGCCGGTCAGATCGACCGTATGGATCGTTTCGCGCTGCGCTTCCGCGCGCGCAAATACCTCAGCGAACAGTATCGCCTGCCGTTCGCCGGCCTGCGCGGCATGCGCGCCAGCCTGATCCCGCACCAGCTGCATATCGCCTATGAAGTCGGCCAGCGCCATGCGCCGCGCGTATTGCTGGCGGATGAGGTCGGCCTGGGCAAAACCATCGAAGCCGGCATGATTATCCACCAGCAGCTGCTGGCCGGCCGCGCCGAACGCGTGCTGATCGTGGTGCCGGAAACGCTGCAGCATCAGTGGCTGGTGGAGATGATGCGCCGCTTCAACCTGTACTTCTCGCTGTTCGACGACAGCCGCTATGCCGAAGCCAAGCTCGACAGCAGCAACCCGTTCGAGACCGAACAGCTGGTGATCTGCTCGCTGGACTTTGTACGCCGCAACAAACAGCGCCTGGAAGAGCTGTCCGACGCCCAGTGGGATCTGCTGGTGGTCGATGAAGCCCACCACCTGGCCTGGAGCGAAGACGCCCCGAGCCGTGAATACCAGGTTATCGAACAGCTGGCGGAACACACCCCCGGCGTGCTGCTGCTGACGGCGACGCCGGAACAGCTGGGGCAGCAGAGCCACTTCGCCCGTCTGCGCCTGTTGGATCCGAACCGCTTCCACGACTATCAGGAGTTCGTCACCGAGCAGCAAAAATACCGGCCGGTAGCCGATGCCGTCACCCTGCTGCTGAGCGGTGAGCATCTGGCGAACGACAAGCTGAACCTGCTGGGTGAACTGATCGAAGAACAGGATATCGAACCGCTGCTGCAAGCGGCCAATGGCGACGGCGAAAACAGCGAAGCCGCACGCCAGGAGTTGGTCACCATGCTGATGGACCGCCACGGCACCAGCCGCGTGCTGTTCCGCAACACCCGTCAGGGCGTTAAAGGCTTCCCGCACCGTAACCTGCACCAGATCAAGCTGCCGCTGCCCGATCAGTATCAGACGGCGATCAAGGTGTCCGGCATTATGGGGGCGAAAAAGAGCCTGGAGGCGCGCGCGCGCGACATGCTGTATCCGGAGCAGATCTATCAGGAGTTCGAGGGCGAAAACGCCACCTGGTGGAACTTCGACCCGCGCGTCGAGTGGCTGCTGAACTACCTGATCGCCAACCGTCATGAAAAAGTGCTGGTGATCTGCGCCCAGGCGACCACCGCCCTGCAGCTGGAACAGGTGCTGCGCGAGCGGGAAGCCATCCGCGCCGCGGTATTCCACGAAGGGCTGAGCATCATCGAGCGCGACCGCGCAGCCGCCTACTTCGCCTCCGAAGAGGATGGCGCCCAAGTGCTGCTGTGTTCTGAAATCGGCTCCGAAGGGCGCAACTTCCAGTTCGCCAGTCAGCTGGTGATGTTCGACCTGCCGTTCAACCCGGATCTGCTGGAGCAACGCATCGGCCGTCTGGACCGCATCGGTCAGCTGCACGATATCCAGATCATGGTGCCGTATCTGGAAAACACCGCACAGGCGGTGCTGGGCCGCTGGTTCCATGAGGGGCTCGACGCCTTTGAGCACACCTGCCCAACCGGCCGCACCATCTACGACAGCAGCTATGAGCGCCTGATCGGCTATCTGGCCGCACCGACCGAGCAGGCCGGGCTGGATGAATTTATCCACGAGTGCCGTCAGCAGCATGACCAGCTGAAAGCCCAGCTGGAACAGGGGCGCGACCGCCTGCTGGAGATGCACTCCAACGGCGGCGACAAGGCGCAGGCGCTGGCCGACGCCATCGCTGAGCAGGACAACGACGTCAATCTGGTGAGCTTTGCGCTCAACCTGTTTGATATTGTCGGCATCAATCAGGAAGACCGCAGCGATAACCTGATCGTGCTGACGCCGTCCGACCATATGCTGGTGCCGGACTTCCCGGGCCTGCCGCAGGACGGCTGCACCGTCACCTTCGACCGTGAGCAGGCGCTGTCGCGCGAAGATGCGCAGTTCGTCAGCTGGGAGCACCCGATTATCCGCAACGGGCTGGATCTGATCGTCTCCGGCGATACCGGCAGCTGCGCGGTATCGCTGCTGAAGAACAAGGCGCTGCCGGTCGGCACGCTGCTGGTGGAGCTGGTGTACGTGGTCGAGGCGCAGGCGCCGAAGCACCTGCAGCTGACGCGCTTCCTGCCGCCAACGCCAATCCGCATGTTGCTGGACCGCAAGGGCACCAACCTGGCGGGACAGGTGGAGTTTGAGAGCTTTAACCGCCAGCTGAACGCCGTGAACCGCCACACCTCCAGCAAGCTGGTTAACGCCGTCCAGCAGGACGTGCACGCCATGCTGCAGCAGGCGGAAAGCCTGGTAGAGGCCGAAGCGCGGACGCTGATCGAGCAGGCCAAGCAGGAAGCCGACGACAAGCTGAGCAACGAACTGGCGCGCCTGGAAGCGCTGAAAGCGGTCAACCCGAACATCCGCGACGATGAAGTCGAAACGCTGGAGTTCAACCGCAAACAGGTGCTGGCGAACCTGAACGACGCCGGCTGGCGTCTGGACGCCATTCGTCTGGTGGTTGTCACCCATCAGTAACGTCCACGCACGGGGAGCCGCCGCTCCCCGTACGCCTTTCTCCGCGGAGCCTATATGGAACCCTATAATCCCCCTACCGACCCGCTGCATATCCTGTATCAGGATGCGCATATTATCGTGGTCAACAAGCCCAGCGGGCTGCTGTCGGTGCCGGGACGCGCGCCGGAAAACAAAGACAGCCTGATGACGCGCATCCAGGCCGATTATCCCGAGGCCGAATCGGTGCACCGGCTGGATATGGCCACCAGCGGCGTGATCGTCGTGGCGCTGAACAAAGCGGCGGAGCGCGAGCTGAAACGCCAGTTCCGCGAACGCGAGCCGAAAAAATCCTACGTGGCCCGCGTATGGGGCCATCTGGCGCAGGATGAAGGATTAGTGGATTTACCGCTGATTTGCGACTGGCCGAATCGCCCGTTGCAAAAGGTGTGTTTTGACACCGGCAAGGCGGCGCAAACGGAATACCGGGTGCTGTCGCGCGACACCGACGGCAGCACGCGGGTACTGCTGACGCCGATCACCGGGCGCTCGCATCAGTTGCGGGTGCATATGCTGGCGCTGGGTCACCCGATCCTCGGCGACGGTTTCTACGCGCCGCCGGCGGCCAAAGCGATGGCGCCGCGTCTGCAGCTGCATGCGCAGGAGCTGCGCATCACCCATCCGGCGTTTCACACGCCGATGCACTTTCGCGCCGAAGCGGATTTCTGACGCGCTGCGCAGCTCCCCGGCGGCGGGCCAATCGTGCCCGTGCCGGAGAAACTGCGGCGGCGGTTACTTAAAGCCTTTCTCGCGCTTGATCAAATCGTACGCCGACTGAATCTCCTGCGCCTTCTGCTTGGCCATCTCCATCATTTCCGGCGGCAGCCCCTTCGCCACCAGCTTATCCGGATGGTGCTCGCTCATCAGCTTGCGGTAGGCGCGCTTGATGGTCGCCGCGTCGTCGCTGCTGTTGACCCCCAGCACCTTGCAGGCGTCTTCCAGCGTCGGGCCGCGCTGCGCCCGCTGGTAGCCACCGTGCGAATAGCCGCCCTGCTGCTGATAGCCGCCGCCGAACTGCTGGCCGCCCTCCATCATGCGCAGGAACTGGTCGAACTGGGCGCGCGAAATCCCCAGCTCTTCGGCGATCACATACAGCACCTGACGTTCATTGGGGTGCAGGGAGCCGTCGGCAAACGCCGCCTGGATCTGAATTTCCAGAAACATCCGAATCAGATCGAAACGGCCGAAACAGATGCTGCGGAACTGCTGCAGCGCCTCGCGCAGCGGGAAATTGCTCTCCTTGCCTTCACGGAACGCCTGCTGCGCCGCAGTGCGCGATTCGCCGTGCAGCTGCATGCGGTCCATAAACAGGCTGGCGACCTGAATATCGGCTTCGGTCACGCGCCCTTTTGATTTGGTAAGGTGCCCCATGACCTGAAAAGTGGTGCGGAAAAACAGCGTTTGCCGCGTTTGCTGACCGGCGAAAAAGCCCCGGCTGCGCTTATTGTTGCGCGCAGTATCGATCATATGGCCGATAATCAGCCCCAAAACTACGCCCCAGAAGCCCGCGCCAGCCCAAACGGCGACAATGACTCCGAGCAGTTTTCCCCAATACTGCATATACTCCTCAATTATATTACTTTCAGCACGCTGCCCGTCGCCGTAATCAGCTAAGGGTTAGGCGATTTTTCCCAAGATTTCGATTATCATACCTGTCATTTACTGCAGCACCTAACAACAGAGCAGTGAAACGGCAGGATTTAACAGTAGCGCAACGTAGATGAGTGATATAGTCTCTGACCGTTTGCCGGACATGACGCCTCTGATGACGGAACACCAAAACCGCGTATGAAAAAAAGTTTCCCAACACTGCTGGCCACGATGATTTGGACGGCACTTTACAGTCAGCACGCGCTGGCCGATCTCGCCGAACAGTGCATGCTCGGCGTACCGACGTATGACAAACCGCTCGTCAGCGGCGATCCCAACTCTCTGCCGGTCACCATCAACTCTGATGATTCCCGTGCCGATCAAGGCAACGCCGTCTTCAGCGGCGACGTCAAGATCGAACAGGGCAACAGCACGCTGACCGCCAAGCAGGTGGAGCTGAACCAGGTGCAGGCCTCCGGTCAGAAAGATCCGGTACGCACCGTCACCGCCACCGGCGACGTGCACTATGACGACAACCAGATCAAACTAAAAGGGCCGAAGGCCTGGTCAAACCTGAACACCAAAGACACCGATGTCTATCAGGGCGACTATCAGATGGTCGGCCGTCAGGGGCGCGGCGACGCAGACAAAATGAAGATGCGCGGCCAGAACCGCTACACCATTTTGGAAAACGGCTCCTTCACCTCCTGTCTGCCGGGCGACAACAGCTGGAGCGTGGTCGGTTCCGAAGTGATCCACGACCGCGAAGAGCAGGTGGCGGAAATCTGGAACGCGCGCTTTAAAATCGCCGGCGTGCCGGTGTTCTACAGCCCTTACCTGCAGCTGCCGGTGGGCGATAAACGCCGCTCCGGTTTCCTGATCCCGAATGCGAAATACGGCAGTAATAACGGCTTCGAATTTATGCTGCCGTACTACTGGAATATCGCGCCGAACTTCGACGCCACCATCACGCCGCACTATATGACCAAGCGCGGCCTGCAGTGGCAGAACGAATTCCGCTATCTGACCCAGCCGGGCATGGGCACCATCGAGTTTGACTGGCTGCCGAGCGATAACGAATACAACAAGGATCATCCGCAGGATGACGACACCCGTTGGTTGTTCTACTGGAACCACAGCGGCGTAATGGACCAGGTGTGGCGCTTCAACGTCGACTACACCAAAGTCAGCGACTCGCAGTATTTCAACGATCTGGACTCTCAGTACGGCTCCACCACCGACGGCTACGCCACGCAGAAATTCAGCGCCGGTTACGCCGATGAAAACTTCGACGCCACCATCGCCTCCAAGCAGTTCCAGATCTATGACGACGTCAACCGTACCAGCACCGAGTCCTACAAGGTGCTGCCGCAGATCGATCTGAACTACTACAAAAACGATCTGGGGCCGTTCGATCTGCGCGTGTATGGCCAGGCGGCGAAATTCATCAATATCAACCCGTACAGCCCGGACGCCACCCGTCTGCACCTGGAGCCGACGCTGACCTTGCCGATGACCAACGGCTGGGGTTCGCTGAACAGCGAAGTCAAACTGCTGGCGACCCACTATCAGCAGGATATTCCGGACGGCTTCAAGACTAACTATAAGAACCGCACCGGCCGCGACGCGCCGGAGCTGGATGATTCCGTCAACCGCGTGATGCCGCAGTTCAAGGTTGACGGCAAGATGGTGTTCGACCGCGATATGAACTGGGCGCAGGGCTACACCCAGACGCTGGAGCCGCGCATGCAGTACCTGTATGTGCCGTATCGCGACCAGAGCAATATCTACTCCTACGACTCAACGCTGCTGCAGACCGACTATTCCGGCCTGTTCCGCGACCGCAGCTACAGCGGCCTGGACCGCATTGCCTCGCAGAACCGTCTGGCGACCGGTTTGACCTCGCGCATTTATGATGACGCGCTGGTTGAACGTTTCAACGTATCCGTGGGTCAAATCTATTACTTCAGCCGTTCGCGTACCGGAGATAACAATTCCGGTTACGACAAGAATGATGACACCGGCAGCCTGGTATGGGCCGGTGACACCTATTGGAAGATCGACGATCGTTGGGGCCTGCGCGGCGGCGTACAGTACGATACCCGCCTTGACAGCGTAGCCCTCGGCGACGCGGTGCTGGAGTACCGTCAGGACAGTGAACGCATGGTGCAGCTGAACTACCGCTACGCCAGCCCGGAATATATTCAGGCCACGCTGCCGCAGGTCACCAGCCCTGGTTATCAGGACGGTATCTCGCAGGTGGGCGTCACCGCCAGCTGGCCGATTGCCGACCGTTGGGCCGTGGTTGGCGCGTATTACTATGATACCCGTGCGCAGCAGTCCGCCGATCAGCTGGTCGGCCTGCGTTATAACACCTGCTGCTGGGCGGTTAACATCGGTTATGAACGCAAGATCACCGACTGGGATCGCGGCAATCAAACCAGCAAATATGACAACAAAGTTTCATTCAACATCGAACTGCGCGGTCTGAGCAGCGACCACAGCCTCGGCACCGGCGAAATGCTGCGTTCAGGCATTCTGCCGTACCAGCGCGCATTCTGATGCTTTGTAATGCTTTGAAAAACGAGAACTTTAACCCGCAGTTGCGGATTACATAATGGGAAATGTATGAATAACTGGAGAACGCTTATTCTCGGATTGGTGGTCTGCGCCAATACCGCGTTCGCTGCACCCCAAGAAGTTGATAAAGTCGCCGCCGTCGTGGATAACGGCGTAGTACTCGAAAGCGACGTCAATGGTTTACTGCAGTCGGTCAAGCTCAATGCCCAACAGGCGGGGCAACAGCTGCCGGACGACAAAACGCTGCGTCATCAGATCGTTGAACGTCTGATCATGGATAACATCCAGCTGCAGATGGCGCAGAAGATGGGCATCAGCGTCAGCGATGCCGATCTGGACAAGGCTATCGCCAATATCGCGGCGCAAAACCGCATGACGCCGGATCAGCTGCGCAGCCGTCTGGCGTACGAAGGCCTGAACTACAACACCTACCGTTCGCAGATCCGCAAAGAGATGCTGATCACCGAAGTGCGCAACAACGAAGTCCGCCGCCGCGTCACCATCCTGCCGCAGGAAGTGGACTCGCTGGCCAAACAGGTCGGCGCGCAGAACGGCAGCGATACCGAAATGAACATCAGCCACATCCTGATCCCGCTGCCGGAGAACCCGTCTCAGCAGCAGGTTGACGAAGCAGAAACGCTGGCGAAACGCCTGGTGGGTGAAATCAACGGCGGCGCCGACTTCGGTAAGCTGGCGATCACCTACTCCGCCGACTCACAGGCGCTGAAAGGCGGCAATATGGGCTGGGGCAAACTGCAGGAGATCCCGACGCTGTTTGCCGAGCGTCTGGTTACCGCCAAAAAAGGCGATATCGTCGGCCCGATCCGTTCCGGCGTGGGCTTCCACATACTGAAGGTGAACGATGTGCGCGGCGCCAACCAGTCTATTTCCGTGACTGAAGTGCACGCACGCCATATTCTGCTGAAGCCGTCCGTGGTTATGACGGACGATCAGGCGCGGACCAAGCTGCAGGAAGTCGCCGCGGCGATCAGCAGCGGTAAAGCGAAGTTCGCCGACGAAGCCAAACAGCTGTCGCAGGATCCAGGCTCTGCCCTGCAGGGCGGCGATCTGGGCTGGGCGTCTCCTGACATCTACGATCCGGCATTCCGCGACGCGCTGCTGAAGCTGAAAAAAGGTGAAATCAGCAAGCCGGTGCACTCTTCCTTCGGCTGGCACCTGATTCAGCTGGTGGATACCCGCAAGGTAGACAAAACCGACGCGGCGCAAAAAGAGCGCGCCTACCGCATGCTGTTCAACCGCAAGTTTGCCGAAGAAGCGCAGACCTGGATGCAGGAACAGCGCGCGGCCGCCTATGTCAAAATTCTTGATGGCAGCAATGCACAATAAACGTATCGTTATAACCCCCGGCGAACCTGCCGGGGTGGGGCCGGATTTGGTCGTAGCACTGGCGCAACAGGCGTGGCCCGTTGAACTGGTAGTCTGCGCCGATCCGGCCCTGTTGCTTGAGCGCGCGCGGCAGCTGCGGCTGCCGCTGACGTTGCGCGACTATCAGCCGGACGCGCCGGCGCAGCCGCAGGCGGCCGCGACGCTGACCGTACTGCCGGTAACGCTGGCGACACCGGCGGTCTGTGGCCAGCTCAACGTCGCCAACAGCGCTTACGTAGTGGACACCCTGGCGCGCGCCTGTGACGGCTGCCTGAACGGGGAATTTGCCGCGCTGATTACCGGGCCGGTGCACAAGGGCGTGATCAACGACGCCGGCGTGCCGTTCAGCGGCCACACGGAATTTTTTGCCGACCGCAGCCGCTGCGATCGGGTAGTGATGATGCTGGCGACCGAAGAGCTGCGCGTCGCGCTGGCGACCACCCACCTGCCGCTGCTGGCGGTGCCGGGCGCCATCAGCGAGCAGAGCCTGCACGAAGTCATCACCATTCTCGACCATGATTTAAAAACCAAATTCGGCATCGCGCAGCCGTGCATCTACGTCTGCGGGCTGAACCCGCACGCGGGAGAAGGCGGCCATATGGGCCGTGAAGAGCTGGATGTGATTATTCCGGCGCTTGAAACGCTGCGCACGCGCGGCATTAACCTGATCGGGCCGTTGCCGGCCGATACGCTGTTCCAGCCCAAATATCTGCAGCATGCCGATGCGGTGCTGGCGATGTATCACGATCAGGGGCTGCCGGTGCTAAAATACCAAGGGTTCGGCCGCGCGGTGAATATCACCCTCGGCCTGCCGTTTATTCGTACCTCGGTGGATCACGGCACCGCGCTGGAACTGGCCGGTACCGGTACCGCCGATGTGGGCAGTTTTAAAACCGCCTTAAATCTCGCCATTAAAATGATAAATAACTGTAATGAACAATAGAGTCCACCAAGGGCATTTTGCCCGCAAACGCTTTGGACAAAACTTTTTAACCGATCAGTTTGTCATCGATAGCATCGTCTCGGCCATTCATCCCCAGCCGGGCGAAGCCGTAGTAGAAATCGGCCCCGGCCTCGGCGCCCTGACCGAGCCGGTCGGCGCGCGCATGGACCGCATGACGGTGGTGGAGCTGGACCGCGATCTGGCGGCGCGTCTGGAGAATCACCCGCAGCTGAAAGACAAACTGACCATTCGTCAGCAGGACGCCATGACGGTGAATTTCGCCGAGATGGCCGAGCAGGCGGGCCAGCCGCTGCGCGTGTTCGGCAACCTGCCGTACAATATCTCCACCCCGCTGATGTTCCACCTTTTCAGCTATACTCAGGCTATCCGCGACATGCACTTTATGTTGCAAAAAGAGGTGGTCAACCGCCTGGTTGCCGGCCCGAACAGCAAGGCGTACGGCCGTTTATCGGTGATGGCGCAATACTACTGCAACGTGATCCCGGTGCTGGAAGTGCCGCCGACCGCCTTCGCGCCGCCGCCGAAAGTCGATTCCGCCGTGGTGCGTCTGGTGCCGCACCGTGAGATGCCGCACCCGGTCGACGACGTGCGTATGCTGAGCCGCATCACCACGCAGGCCTTCAACCAGCGTCGGAAAACCATCCGCAACAGCCTGGGCGATTTGTTCACCCCGGAACAGCTGAGCGAGCTGGGGGTCGATCCGGCCCTGAGAGCAGAAAATATTTCTGTGGCGCAGTACTGTAAGCTGGCAAACTGGCTATCGGCCAATCCGGCGCCGCAGCAGTAAGGAGTAAGTGGTCATGATTGATTCACCCCGCGTATGTATTCAGGTCCAAAGTCTGTATGTGGAATCCCAGTCGCTGCCTGAGGAGGAACGCTACGTCTTTGCCTATACCATTACCATCCGCAATCTGGGGCGTTTCAACGTGAAACTGCTGGGCCGTTACTGGCTGATCACCAACGCCAACGGCCGCCAAACCGAAGTCCAGGGCGAAGGGGTCGTCGGCGAACAGCCGCTGATCCTGCCCGGCGGTGAGTTCCAATATACCAGCGGCGCGGTGCTTGAAACGCCGCTGGGCACCATGGAAGGCCACTATGAAATGGTTGACCATCTGGGTCAGCCGTTCCGCACTGCGATCCCGGTCTTTCGCTTAGCCATCCCAACGCTGATTCACTAATATGTCGACATATCTTATCGGCGACGTTCATGGCTGTTTCGATGAACTGCAGTCGCTATTAGCCCAGGCTTCTTTCGACCCGCAGCAGGACACGCTGTGGTTAACCGGCGACCTGGTGGCCCGCGGCCCGGACTCGCTGGACGTGCTGCGCTACGTGCGCTCGCTCGGACCGGCGGTGCGCATGGTGCTGGGCAATCATGATTTGCATCTGCTGGCGGTATACGCCGGCATCAGCCGCAACAAGCCCAAAGACCGCATTACTCCCCTGCTGGAAGCGCCGGACGCGGATGAGCTGGTCAACTGGCTGCGCCGTCAGCCGGTGCTGCAGGTCGATGAACAGCAGAAACTGGTGATGGCCCACGCCGGCATCACGCCGCAGTGGGATCTCGATACCGCCAGAATGTGCGCGCGTGAGGTGGAAGCCGTGCTCAGCAGCGACAGCTATCCGCTGTTCCTCGACGCCATGTACGGCGATATGCCGAATAACTGGACGCCGCAGCTGAGCGGCCTGGCCCGCCTGCGCTTTAGCACCAACGCGCTGACGCGGATGCGTTACTGCTTCCCGCACGGCCAGCTGGATATGATCAGCAAAGACGCCCCCGGCACCGCGCCGGCGCCGCTCAAGCCCTGGTTTGATCTGCCGCGCCTGCTGGATGAGCAGTACACCATTATTTTCGGCCACTGGGCGTCGCTGGAAGGCAAAGGTACGCCGGAAGGCGTTATCGCGCTGGATACCGGCTGCTGCTGGGGCGGCGATCTGACCATGCTGCGCTGGGAGGATAAACGCTACTTCACCCAGCCGTCGACGCGGCGCGCGGAGAAAGGCGGCGATAAGCGGGCAGCATCATAAAGAAAGGGCGGAAAAGATTCCGCCCTTTTATTTTGTCCGCCGTCAGGCGCCAATCACGCCGCCGTCTTTGCGGGTAATCATGATCACCGATGAGCGCGGCCGCGGGCTGTTATGCGGGAAGTGGGAGTCGCCCTCTTCGCCTGGGTGCTGCACATTGACGAACAGCGTTTTGTAGTCCTGGGCAAAGGTGACCCCGGTCAGCTCGCAGGACTTCGGCCCGACCATAAAGCGACGGATTTCACCGCTCTGCGGATCCCCCACCAGCATCTGGTTGTTCCCCTGCCCCTGATAGTCGCCCTTATTGCTGTACTTGCCGTCGGTCAGGATCCACAGGCGTCCCGCGCTGTCGAACCCCAGTCCGTCCGGGCTGTTAAAGGTATTCTCGGCGGTGATGTTCGGCGTGCCGCGATACATGCCTTCCGGGTGGGCAATCGGGTTACCGCACAGCGCGAACATATCCCAGGAGAAGTGCTCCGCGGTCGCGTCGCCGCCCTCATCCCAGCGGATAATCTGGCCGTAGATATTTTTCGGGCGCGGGTTGGCCGGGGTCAGCGGCATGCCTTCATCGCCGCGCTTGCTGTTGTTAGTCAGGGTGCAGTAGGCACGCCCGTCGTGCGGGTTCACCGCTATCCACTCGGGGCGATCCATCTTGGTGGCGCCGACCTGCGCCGCGGCCTTACGGGCAAAGATCAACACTTCAGCGGCATCGCGGAAGCCGTTTTCCGGCGTCAGGCCATTCTTGCCGAACTCCAGCGCAATCCAGCGTCCTTTGCCCTTCAGCGGCGTGCCGTTGGCGTCGCCGTCGAACTGCGCCACAAACAACGTGCCCTCATCCAGCAGGCTGCGGTTATTGGCCGGGTTAGCGCTGTCTACTTTGCCTTTGGAGACATATTTATAGATATGCTCGCCGCGCTCGTCATCCCCCATATACACCACTAGGCGACCGTTCTTCGCCACCGTAACCGCCGCGTTCTCGTGCTTGAAGCGCCCCAGCGCGGTATGTTTGATCGGCGTGGAAGTCGGGTTCAGCGGATCAATTTCCACGATCCAGCCGTGGCGATTAAATTCGTGCGGATTTTTCGCCACGTCAAAGCGCGGGTCAAAATCCGGCCAGTTGCGTTCCGGCTCGTTGGCCTTGAGCGTATAGCGCTGTTGCTCCGGCGTGGTTTGGTAATCCGCCTGTTGGGTGCCGAAGTAGGTATCGAAGTTCTCTTCGCAGGTCAGGTAGGTGCCCCACGGCGTTTTGCCGTTAGCGCAGTTGCCGAAGGTGCCCAGCACCTGGCGGCCGCTCGGGTCAGCGGCGGTTTGCAGCAGCGGGTGGCCGGCGGCCGGGCCGCTGAACTGCATCGGCGTATTGGCGGTAATGCGGCGGTTATAGCGCGATGGGCGCTCGACTTCCCAGCGTGGCGTATCACCAACGCGTTTTACCGCAACGATCGACACGCCGTGCGCCGCCTGCGATTTACGCACGTCTTCCAGACTGGTGGCCTTGTCGCCGCCGTGGGCGAACAGATACTGCTCGTTGACGTATTCGTTGTTAATCGCCATCACGCCGTGGTTATCGTCAATCGGAAAGAAGCTCATGCCGTCATTATTGTCGCCGAACTGCTTCTCCTGCTCGGCCGCGCTGTTGCCGCCGTTCGGATCGAACGCCGCCGCGCCGTCAACCAGCGGTTCACCCCAGGAAATCAGCACCTCGGCCTGGTAGCCTTCGGCAATGGCGATATCGTCCGCGGTCGAGGCGGCAATGCCTTTGAAGCCCAGCAGCTTGTTGGCTGGCAGATCCGCCGCCAGCGCCTCGCCGGAAACCGACCAAATCCCGCCGCCGAGAAAGCCCGCCAGCCCGACCGCGCCGGCGCTGCCCAATAATAATTTACGGCGGGTCGGATCGATCAGGCGGTCGGCATTTAATTGCTCAATATTATTCGTCATGATTTCGCTTCCTGTTAGCTGACGCCGCGGTCCAGGGTCACCAGAGTGGCCGGGCGCTCAAAGTTGGGCTTCATACTAATCAGGAAGTGTGACGAAAATGTTACAATCGCGGGGCGGTAAAAAATTTGCGCGCCAAAACCAGCCAGGGCGCAATACATTGCGCCCTGGCTGCGGAGGTCATCAGGTAGCGGGGAATTAACGGCGCTCTAAAATCTCGAAGCAGTAGCTGTGAGAATTCTGCGCGTCTGCATCATGGAATTCGCTGAATGAGGTTTCCCACTCGTCAGGCTCATAATCCGGGAAGTGCGTATCGCCGCCGATCTCAGCGTCAATATGCGTCAGGTACAGACGATCGGCGCGCGGCAAAAACTGGGTATAAATATGCCCGCCGCCCATCACCATCACTTCTTCCACATTGCCGGCCGCCGCCAGGGCCTCGTCCAGCGAGGTGGCCCAGGTCACGCCGCTTTCGCTGCCCGGCCGGCTGCTCAGCACAATATTGTGGCGGCCCGGCAGCGGGCGGCCAATCGACTCAAAGGTCTTGCGACCCATAATGACCGGTTTATTCAGCGTGTTACGTTTAAACCACGCTAAATCCGCCGGCAGGTGCCACGGCATGGCGTTTTCCATGCCGATTACGCGATCCGCCGCCAACGCAGCGATCAGGCTAATGATCATTATTTAACCCTGTATAAACCTAATGGATATTCTGCAGCAGGCCGGGAACAACGCGGTAAATCGCCGGCAATCAGCCGGTTATCTTCCCTGTCGTCTGCGCTTAACAAGCCCCAGCCGCTCAAATTGGACACACTATACGGAAAGCCCCATCGGCCGTCGATAGGGTAAACAAGCAATATGAATATATAAGATAGCTCTTATCAGAATTGCTAATGACACCGCATAATAAACTACACGCCGGGCCGTTTACGATATAACCACAGCCCCGGCAGCGACAGCCCGATCGATAGCGCCCCGACGATAAAGCAGGCCTTAAGAAAATGGCTGACCATCACGCCCATCAGCGCCTCGCTGTAGCCCTGATGGGACAGCTCCACCACCGAGATCATCGCGGTATAGGCCGGAATGCCGGGGAACATCGGGATCACCGCCGCCACGGTAAAGACTTTCGGGTGCGCCAGCAGCCAGCGCGACCAGGAGATGCCGATGATGCCGATCAGCACCGCCGCCAGAAACGAGGCCCACTCAATATTCATCCCCAGCCACATCAGCAGCATACGCGCGCCGTGGCCAACGCCCCCCAGCAGCGCACAATAGCGCAGCGCGCGGCGCGGCACATTAAACACCATCGCAAACCCCAGCGCCGGCACGGCGGCCAGCAGCATGTCCTGCGCTAACGCCCACAGCAAGCTTATGCCCATCCCCGCAGCCCCCACAGCGACATCGCCATCACCACGCCGATACCGGTCGCCAACGTCAGCAGGCTGGCCATCGCCCAGCGCGCCAGGCCGGTATTCACATGGCCCTTGAACATATCCGCCACCGCGTTGATCAGCGGGAAGCCCGGCACCAGCAGCAGCACGCTGGCGGCCATCGCCACCCCCGCGGTCTGGCTGAACAGCGGCAGGCGCAGCAGCAAGCCGGATACCGAGGTGGCGACAAACGCCGTCAGGCAGAAATTAATCAGCGGATTCATCTGCCGCTGCGTCAGCCACTGCCGCACCCACATCGCCAGCCCGCTGGCGAGAAAGGTGACGGCAAAGGCGTCCCGACCGCCGCCGTTCAGCATGCTGAAGCAGCCGCAGGACAGCGCCACCATCAGCACCACCAGCGGGCGCGGATAGCGCAGCGGCCGCAGTTTGGCAAAGCGCCGGGCCACGTCCTGCGCGTCCGCCAGCCGGTGCTCGGCCAATATCACAATATGCTGCACCTCGGTCACCATCTGCATATTGATGCCGCGATCGACGTTTTTACGCGTGCTGGTCAGGCACTCGCCGTGACTGATGGTGGTCAGGACGATGGCGTTCGCCGAGATCGAACTCTCCACCCTCTCCATCCCCAGCGCCAACCCCAGACGGCTGGATAACTGCTCCACCAGCATGCTTTCCGCGCCGTGCTGCAACAGCAGCAGCCCGCACTGAATGCACAGGCGCGTCACCTCCCGTTGTCGCTGCCCGCTTATCTTCTCTTCCTGTCTCATACCGCCCCGTTTACTCTGCACCATGAATATTCATCATATTGCTGAAGATAGCGGCGGTGGATTGATGCGCATCAGGGTCGGCGGCGTTATTATCGGCACTGTCCTCGTTTTTTCTTGAGATCGTGAACATGCTTGAAACCTCGTTATTTGTCGCCGGCATCGCCACGCTGGGCATGCTGTCGCCGGGGCCGGATTTCTTTCTGGTAATAAAAAATGCGGCGCGCTATCAGCGGTTGCCTGCGCTGCTCACCGCGCTGGGCGTGATCTGCGGCGTCGCCACCCATATGTCCTACTGCGTCGCCGGGCTGGCGGTGGTGATTACCACCACGCCCTGGCTGTTTAACCTGCTGAAGTACGCCGGGGCGGCGTATCTGATTTGGGTTGGCGTGCAGGCGCTGCTGTCGCACGGCGGCGGCAAGATGAACGTCGGCAATCTGCCGCAGCAGCAGGTCAGCCTGAAAAGCGCGTTTGTGCAGGGCTACCTGTGCAATCTGCTTAACCCCAAGGCAACGCTGTTTTTCCTGGCGGTGTTTACTCAGGTGCTGCAGATAGACTCCGGCATCGGTGAAAAGCTGTGGTACGCGGGGATTATTTTAGGGCTGTCGGTTCTGTGGTGGCCGCTGCTGGTGTTCTTGATCCAAAGTGGCCCGGTACGCCGCGGGCTGGAAAAAGCGCAGAAGATCGTGGATAAACTGCTCGGCGGCATGTTGATTGCCCTTGGCATTAAGGTGGCGCTCAGCTAAGCCGCCGCAGAGCGCGGAGGCCGCCGGATGGCCTCCGTCATGCTCATCGCGCGCGTTATGCCTCCGGTGGCCACTTCACCCCCAGCGCGATCATCTTGTCGCGTAGTCGCAGACAGTTCTGGTGGTATTCCGTTTCCGGCCGACTGTCTTTGATGCTGTCTTGCACCAGCGAAGCGAATACCCAGCCCAACTTATTTACCGGATTAGGGTCAGCACCGTGATCCAGCAGGTAGTTGACGTGTTCAAAACGGTTGCTAAGAAAGGCAGCCATTAACGGTGTTTCTTCTAATGAATTACGGGAATTTATATTGACCCCATGCTCTATTAATATAGCCAGAGTCGCCGTGTTCTTTGCTCTTAGCGTGTCAAAGATAATAGCGGTTCCCCACTGTTTATTTTTTGCATTTGCTGATAACCCACCATCCAATAGCGCCTGTAGCCAGAGATCCTTATCCCCCATAGCAACCATTTCAGCAGGACTGGCCATCCCATCAGACTGTGGCTTCAAGGGGTCGGCTCCCGCTTTAACCAACGCCGTCACAATTTGCAAACGTGGTCTGGGATTATTGTTGTAGTAGGTTTCATTCAGGGCAAAGTACAGTATGGTTAAGTCCTGCTCCCCCGGAGTATTCAGATCCGTTTCCGGCGCCAGTTGTTTTACCCTCTCCAGGTCGCCCGCCTGAATCGCCTTGGCCAATATCAGCTGTTGGCCGGTAAAGTAGTCTTCCGGTTCAATCTTTTTCATGCCGTTGCATCCAGCCAGCAAGATTAGCCCGCAAAAAACAGCGGCGATACCGATCTATGGGTTACGCATGTTCATCCTTTTGCCGAACGCCGGCCAGTTCATAGCCCAGTCCCCCTCTATGTCTCCGGCGGCCACTTCACCCCCAGCGCGATCATCTTGTCACGCAGTCGCAGGCAGTTCTGGTGGTATTCCGTTTCCGACCGGCTGTCTTTAATGCCGTCTTGCACCAGAGAAGCGAATACCCACCCCTTCTTAGTTACCGGATTTGGATCAGCGCCGTGGTCCAGTAAATAATTGGCGTGCTCAAATTTACTGCTGAAAAAAGCGACCGTTAGCGGTGTTTCACCTAAAGAATTACGGCTATTAATATCAGCCCCACGCATAACTAATAATGCTAACGTATCGGTAGTTTTGGCATTAATAGTTTCATAGATCATGGGATAGTCAGTGTCCTTATCTCTGGCATCCGGAGATAAACCACCGTCCAGCATTGCCTTCAGCCAGATATCCTTACTGGCCTTGGCCATCCATAAAGCTGGTTTGTCCCCCACCCCCCTCGGAAAAGGATCCGCACCAGCACTGACCAGCGCCGTAATAATTGCCAGTCGATTGGCCGGATTATCGTTATACATCGCCTCATTGAGGGCGAAAAACAGCGGGGTTAATCTCTGCTCGCCGGGGGTATTAAGATCCGTTTCCGGTGCCAGCTGTTTTATCCTACCCAAATCACCTGCCTGGATAGCCTTGGCCAAAACCAGCTGTTGGCCGGTAAAGTAGTCTTCCGGTTCAATTTTTTTCATGCCGTTGCATCCTGCCAACCAAATTATGCCAAACACCATTATGGCAACACCGATCCATCGTATTCGCATGGCTATAGTCTGCTAGTAATGGTGGTCATATCCGCCTCTTTCTGCTCCTCCAGGCTGTCGATCACCTGCTGCATACCATGTTTATCAATGGTGCCGCCCTCTCCGCCCGGCAGCCATTTCGCGTTGCCCGCCGCGCTGGGCAATAGCGTAGAGAGCTGATGCTTCACCATCAGCAGCGGAATGTTGTAATAAACGCTCTGTAAATCCTCTAACAGGTGGAACTCCTGCAGCCGCGTCAGCATCTCGCCCTGCACCCGGTAGGCGGCAATTTTTGAACCGTCGCCGATGGCCATGCCGCCATACTTTTCCACCGTGCCCGCATTAAGCCCCGCGGCATTAAACGTCCAGGCGGGCTTACCGCTGGCGATCGCCGCCGCAGAGGCAAGGCCACCGCCTAATGAATGCCCAACTATGCTAACGTTACCTGATGTTTTTTTTAAACGGTCACCTATAGCTACCGATTTTTCATAATAAGGCGAATGAAAATTAACGCCTTGCCCCAGATTGTTTTGCCAATCAACCAGTTTCTCCATCCGGGTTCCCCGGAATGCTACGGTTGGCTCCATAGCGTTACCAAACACCGTCGGATCTGGCGCATAGACCCTAGCGAAAAAATCTGGCTGATC
Organism: Serratia rubidaea; assembly: GCF_016026735.1. Classification (NCBI taxonomy): domain Bacteria; kingdom Pseudomonadati; phylum Pseudomonadota; class Gammaproteobacteria; order Enterobacterales; family Yersiniaceae; genus Serratia; species Serratia rubidaea. The sequence continues at coordinate 2,237,387 of NZ_CP065640.1, read as the reverse complement.
AGCATGGTCATACAATAATTCCGGCCATAACCCCAACCGGTCTAAAGCATTTTTATTATTACTAATATCACGCCACCCTTCGGGCACGTTCGGTATCGTTTCCCGCGCCCTAATCGGTCGCCCGTCAACGCCGTAAACATTTTGCGCCAGCTTGGCCTTCTCAACGGCGATATTGTTCTCACCCAGGCGCGTCGCGGCGATGCGCGCATCGGGGTAGATGCTGCGCCGCCCGCGGCCGATCAGATTTTGCCGGGCCTGCCAGCGTTCGCGCTTGCTCATGGCGCGCATCGCGGCCAGCGGATCCCGGCGCACCGCCACCGCGGTGGCCGCCGCGGCGACTGCCGGCGCTTTCTGCTGCGGCCGATAGCTGGGGGGCAACACCGTCGCCGGCGGACGGACGCGATAGCGGGCAACCATCGCCTCATAGCGCTGGATTATCCGCTGCGTCGGGTAGAGCGGCGGCAAAATGGCCGGGTACTGCGCCAGCCGGCCGCTTTGGTCGATAAAGAACAGGTGCCGCGCCGGCGACCAGCCAAAACAGTCGTCATCGATGGCAAGCAGCTGCCCCGCATCCAGCTCGGCCAACACCTGCTTTTTTATCTGCCGGTCTTCCCGGTACTGCGACACGCCCACGCCGAAAATCTCGCAGCGGCTGACCGGATAGCGACGACAGATCGACGGCAGCGATGAGGCCCCGAACAGATATTTCGCCTCCAGCGCATATCGCGCCGAGCCGGGATTAAAAATACGGGAAAACTGATAAGGTTCGAGATCTTCCGTTGATAGTGCAATCAATCTCATTAGCGCCGTCCTGTGCTAAGTCTATTACCCGTCATACTTCCAGCGGCAGAGGCGTTGGCTGCGTTCAATCACCCGAATCACTTACCGCTGTAAGCTTATCGGGATGCCTTCCCTTGCCGTCTTGCTGCAATTCGAATTATTTAGGGTATAAAATTGATATCTGGCTTTAATTAAATATAAGCGGCCGCACGATGATCGTCTGACGACCATCGCCTGAGTGCAGAGCTGCTGCTTATTTCGTCCGATATTACACCATACGGAGCGGGTTTCCAGTTATTTCGGCTGATAAACACAAAAAATACCGGATATATTACTGGAATGCGTAACGTGTACGCCTAAATAATTCATGGGCGGGGCCGGGAAATTAATAAGGCAATTAAATAAAACCGCTAATAAAACATCCTTGTTATTTTTTAGCGTGGTTATTTCCCGTTAATTGATTCGTTAATAAAAAATCCTGATCGCCTTCTTTATTTTAGCGGCCCCTCGCCATCGCGGAGAGGGGCATAATGATTACCCTTTGGCTTCCACCACCTCATCTTCCGGCGCTTTACCGTCAATACTGCCGCGCCAGCCGGTCTCCTGCTCCCGCGACAGGCGCGAACGGTCCTGTTCGATGGCATTGCTGAGCATCTCTTTCGCGCGCTGCAGGCTGGCGATGCGGAATTCGGTGTCCTCGTAATGCTCCACCGTGCTTTCCAACATCTTATGGTTGTAACAGCGGAAGATATCCGCCTTTTCCCGCGCCTCATAGGCGTCCATTCCCAGCAGCTCCAGCGCTTCACGGCCGATGCGCAGCGAACTTTCAAAGGTTTCGCGCTCCGGTTTCTCCACCCCGAGACGCCGCAGCTGATACCAGTGGTCGACGTCGCGGGCGCGCGCCACCACCTTCAGGTGCGGGAAGTGGCGTCTGGCCAGCTCGGTCAGCTGCAGGTTGGCCTCAACGTCGTCAATGGCGTTAATCAGCACCTGCGCCTTTTCCGCCCCGGCGGCCTCGAGCAGGTCGGCGCGGGTGGCGTCGCCGTAAAACACTTTGGTGCCGAACTTGCGCAAGGTTTCGATATGGTCCGGATCGTGATCCAGCACCACGGTGCGCACGCCGTTGGCCAGCAGCATACGGCCGGCAATCTGGCCGAAGCGGCCGAAGCCGGCGACGATCACGCTGGCGTTCTCCTCGTCGATCACATCCGCCGGGCGATCGTCCTGCGGCGCACGCTTCTCCAGCCACGACGCCAGCACCAGCAGCAGCGGCGTCACGGCCATCGACAGCGCCACCGCCAGCGTCAGCGATTTGGTCCATGCCAACGGCAGAACGCCGGCCGTCTGCGCGGCGCCAAATACCACAAAGGCGAACTCACTGCCCTGCCCCAGTAAAATGGCAAACAGCCCGCGCTGACGCTTCGGCACGCCCAGCAGCGGCGCCAGCAGCCACAGCATCGCCGCTTTCAGCAGCATAAAGCCGAGCAGCAGAGTGGCGATCAGCAGCGGATGGCTGAACAGCGTGCCAAAATCGATCGACATGCCGACGCCGATAAAGAACAGCCCCAGCAGCAGCCCCTTAAACGGCTCAATATCGCTTTCCAGCGCATGACGGTATTCCGAACTGGCCAGCAGCACGCCGGCCAGAAACGCCCCCATCGCCATCGACAGGCCGGCCATCTCCAGCAGAATGCCAAAGCCGAATACCAGAAACAGCGCCACGGCGCTGAAGACCTCACGCATGCCAGAACGGGCGACAAAACGCAGCAGCGGCCGCGTGACATAGCGGCCGAGCAGCACCACCAGCGTCAGCGCGGCCACCACCTTGGCGGCGGAGATGGCAAAGGCGCCGAGCGACGTCGAGGCGCCGCTGTTGGCCAGCAGCGGGATCATCGCCACCAGCGGGATCGCGGCGATATCCTGAAACAGCAGCACCGCAAACGCGCTGCGTCCGGTCGGCGACGACGTCAGGTTACGCTCATTCATCGCCTGCATGGCGATGGCGGTGGAAGAGAGCGCCAGCGTCAGGCCAATCAGCAGCGCCACCTGCCAGCTCAGCCCGAGGAAGTAGCAAAAGGCGCAGAGCACCAGGCCGCAGCCGGCCATCTGCATGCCGCCGCCGCCGAAGACCGAGGCGCGCAGCGTCCACAGCCGCTTCGGATCCAGCTCCAGGCCGATGACAAACAGCATCAGCACCACGCCGATCTCGGCAAAGGTCAGGATCGATTCGGCGTCGGACACCAGCTTCAGCCCCCACGGCCCTATAATGCAGCCGGCGATCAGGTAGCCCAGCACCGATCCCAACCCCAGGCGCACCGCTATCGGCACCAGCAGCCCGGCCGAGCCCAGATAGATCAGCCCTTCGATCATCATGCTGTGGTTATCCATGCGGGTTCTCCTGTGTTTGCGGCGGCTGCGCCAGTAGATAATCGATCAGCCGCTGCCGGTAGGCCTCTCCCGCCTCCAGCAGCGCCGTCTCATTACAGGTAAAGGTGTTATGCAGCGCAAAGTAGGGCTGCCAGCGCATGCCGCAGTACAGCGCCGTCGCCTGCAGCGGCTGCCCCAGCACGGCGAAGTCCGGGTAGTCGCCCAGCTCAAAGTGGTGCCGGTCGCCGCCGCTGGTCACCGCCCACAGGCAGTCTTTCCCCACCAGCGCGTTGCCGTCATGGCCATAGGCCCAGCCGTGCTCCAGCACCTTATCGATCCACAGCTTCATCAGCGGCGGCAGGCCGTACCACTGCATCGGGTGCTGCAACACCACCATATCGGCGCGTTCCAGCGCCTGCTGCTCCGCATGGATATCGATGCTGAAATCGGGATACAGCTCATACAGCGAGCGGACTTCCACCTCGGGAATATCTTTCACCGCCTGCAACAGCCGCCGGTTGGCGTGCGAATGCCGGGGATAGGGATGCGCATAGATTATTAGAATCATGTTGATCTCGTCGTTCCTTGCCAATACATCAAGCATATACCAGTCGTCTAGCATGACAGCGGGCAAATAGATTGATAGCGGAAATTTTTAATCTGAACCAACAGGCAGGCTGAATAACTTTGGCCGGAATGCACGCATAAAAAAAGGCCCTGTATGCAGGGCCTTGTTCAGCGTAACGAGCGTGCGGCTTATTTGCCGATGCGCGCGTGCATCTCCTGCACCGAGGTGACCTGCTCGGTCGGGTCGGCCTTCAGCGCCATCGCGGTGGCAAAGCCGCCGTTCAGCGTGGTGTCGTAATGCACTTTATACTGCAGCGCGCTGCGGCGAATCAGCTTGGAGTCTTCAATCGCCTGGCGGCCGGCGGTGGTGTTCACGATGTAGGTGTACTCGCCATTCTTGATACGGTCCTGAATGTGCGGACGGCCTTCGTGCACCTTGTTAACCAGACGCGGGTTGATGCCCGCTTCCCCCAGCACCACCGCGGTGCCGTGGGTCGCATCCAGCTCGAAGCCCTGCTTCAGCAGGCTGGCGGCCAGATCGACTACCCGCGCCTTATCGCCTTCACGCACCGACAGCAGCGCGCGGCCCTGTTTGCGCATGCCGGAATTGCTGCCCAGCATCGCCTTGGAGAAGGCTTCGGCAAAGGTGCGGCCAACGCCCATCACTTCCCCGGTGGAGCGCATTTCCGGCCCCAGAATCGGGTCGACGCCCGGGAATTTGTTGAACGGCAGCACCACTTCTTTCACCGAGTAATACGGCGGGATCACCTCTTCCGTCACGCCCTGCTCGGCCAGCGTCTTGCCCGCCATCACGCGCGCCGCCACTTTCGCCAGCGGCACGCCGGTGGCTTTGGAGACGAACGGCACGGTACGCGCGGCGCGCGGGTTAACTTCAATCAGGTAGACTTCGTTGTCTTTCACCGCAAACTGCACGTTCATCAGGCCGCGTACCTGCAGCTCAAACGCCAGTTTTTCCACCTGCTGGCGCATCACGTCCTGAATGTCTTTGCTCAGGGTGTAGGCAGGCAGTGAACAAGCGGAGTCACCGGAGTGCACGCCGGCCTGTTCAATATGTTCCATGATGCCGCCAATCAGCACGCGCTCGCCGTCGCAGATCGCGTCGACGTCGACTTCAACCGCATCGTCCAGGAAGCGGTCCAGCAGTACCGGCGCATCGTTGGACACGCTGACCGCGGTCTGGAAGTAGCGGCGCAGGTCGGCTTCGTCATAGACGATCTCCATCGCGCGGCCGCCCAGCACGTAAGAAGGGCGCACCACCAGCGGATAGCCAATGCCCGCCGCTTTCTCTACCGCCTGCTCAATCGCCGTAACCGTGGCGTTGGCCGGCTGCTTCAGGCTCAGACGGTTCACCGCCTGCTGGAAGCGTTCACGGTCTTCCGCGCGGTCGATGGCGTCCGGGCTGGTGCCGATAATCGGCACGCCGGCCGCTTCCAGGTCGCGCGCCAGCTTCAGCGGCGTCTGGCCGCCGTACTGGACAATCACTCCTTTCGGCTGTTCGATGCGCACGATTTCCAGCACGTCTTCCAGCGTTACCGGCTCAAAGTACAGACGGTCGGAGGTGTCGTAGTCGGTCGAGACGGTTTCCGGGTTGCAGTTGACCATAATGGTCTCGTAACCGTCTTCACGCAGCGCCAGCGAGGCGTGTACGCAGCAGTAGTCAAATTCAATGCCCTGGCCGATACGGTTCGGCCCGCCGCCCAGCACCATCACCTTCGGCCGGTCGCTGTTCGGGTTGGATTCGCACTCTTCTTCATAGGTGGAGTACATATAAGCGGTGTCGGTGGCGAATTCCGCCGCGCAGGTATCCACGCGCTTGTACACCGGGTGCAGGCCGTAGCCCTGACGCAGTTTGCGCACCGCGCCTTCGGTCACGCCGGCCAGTTTCGCCAGGCGCGCGTCGGCAAAGCCTTTGCGCTTCAGCGTACGCAGGAACTCCGGCGTCAGGCCGTTGATGCCGCTCGCCGCCACTTCTTCTTCCAGACGCACCAGCTCTTCAATCTGCACCAGGAACCAACGGTCGATATTGGTCAGGTTGAACACGCCGTCCACGGACAGGCCGGCGCGGAAAGCGTCAGCGATATACCAGATGCGGTCCGCACCGGCGTCTTTCAGCTCGCGGCGGATTTTGGTCAGCGCTTCCGGGTCGTCCAGGCTGACTTTCGGGTCGAAGCCGGTGGCGCCCACTTCCAGACCGCGCAGCGCTTTCTGCAGCGACTCCTGCTGGGTGCGGCCAATCGCCATCACTTCACCGACCGATTTCATCTGCGTGGTCAGGCGGTCATTGGCGCCGGCAAACTTCTCAAAGTTGAAGCGAGGAATTTTGGTGACCACGTAGTCGATGGACGGCTCAAACGACGCCGGAGTACGGCCGCCGGTGATGTCGTTCATCAGCTCATCCAGCGTATAGCCGACCGCCAGCTTGGCGGCGATCTTGGCGATCGGGAAGCCGGTGGCCTTCGACGCCAGCGCCGAGGAGCGCGATACGCGCGGGTTCATTTCGATCACGATCAGGCGGCCGGTTTTCGGGTTCACCGCAAACTGCACGTTGGAGCCGCCGGTTTCCACGCCGATTTCACGCAGTACCGCCATCGAGGCGTTACGCATGATTTGGTACTCTTTGTCGGTCAGGGTCTGCGCCGGCGCGACGGTAATCGAGTCGCCGGTGTGGATGCCCATGGCGTCGAAGTTTTCAATCGAGCAGACGATGATGCAGTTGTCGTTCTTATCACGCACCACTTCCATCTCGTACTCTTTCCAACCGATCAGCGATTCATCAATCAGCAGTTCGTTGGTTGGCGACAGATCCAGGCCGCGCTCGCAGATCTCTTCAAACTCTTCGCGGTTATAGGCGATGCCGCCGCCGGTGCCGCCCATGGTGAAGGACGGACGGATGATGCACGGGAAGCCCACGTCGGCAGCCACCGCCAGCGCTTCTTCCATGGTGTGCGCAATGCCGGAACGCGCGGTGTCCAGGCCGATTTTCTTCATCGCCACGTCGAAGCGGCGGCGGTCTTCCGCCTTGTCGATCGCATCGGCGGTTGCGCCGATCATGGTCACGCCGAACTCTTCCAGCACGCCCTGACGCTCCAGCTCCAGCGCGCAGTTCAGCGCGGTCTGGCCGCCCATGGTCGGCAGCACCGCATCCGGGCGCTCTTTTTCGATGATTTTACGCACCACTTCCCAGTTGATCGGCTCAATGTAGGTCGCATCGGCCATTTCCGGGTCGGTCATGATGGTTGCCGGGTTGGAGTTCACCAGAATAACACGGTAACCCTCTTCGCGCAGCGCCTTACACGCCTGCGCGCCGGAGTAGTCAAATTCACAGGCCTGGCCGATAACGATCGGGCCAGCGCCGAGGATCAGGATGCTTTTTATATCAGTACGTTTTGGCATGGTTGTTATGGCTCCTGATTATTTAGCGTTGGAACGGTAAGACGCGATCAGCTCGATAAAGTGATCGAACAGCGGCGCAGCGTCGTGCGGGCCAGGGCTGGCTTCCGGGTGTCCCTGGAAGCTGAACGCCGCCTTGTCGGTACGGTGAATTCCCTGCACCGTGTGGTCGAACAGCGACTTGTGCGTCACGCGCAGGTTGGCCGGCAGGTTGTTTTCATCCACCGCAAAGCCGTGGTTCTGCGCGGTGATCATCACCGTGTTGTGGTCCAGATCCTTCACCGGGTGGTTGCCGCCGTGGTGGCCGAGCTTCATTTTCACCGTCTGCGCACCGCTGGCCAGCGCCAGCAGCTGGTGGCCCAGGCAGATGCCGAACAGCGGAATGTCGGTGGTCAGGAACTGCTGGATAGCGGTAATCGCGTAGTCGCAAGGCTCCGGGTCGCCCGGGCCGTTGGACAGGAAGATGCCGTCCGGATTCATTTTCAGCACTTCATCCGCCGGGGTCTGCGCCGGCACCACCGTCAGGCGGCAGCCGCGATCGACCAGCATGCGCAGGATGTTGCGCTTGGCGCCGAAGTCATAGGCCACCACGTGGAACGGCAGCTCGGATTCCGCTTTGGCTGCCGGCAGTTCACCGGCCAGCGTCCAGCTGCCCTGACGCCAGCCGTAGGCTTCCTGCGTCGTCACTTCTTTTGCCAGGTCCATACCCTTCAGGCCCGGGAAGGCTTTGGCCTTCTCCAGCGCCAGCGCGGCGTCCGGCGCGTCGCCGGCGATGATGCAGCCGTTCTGCGCGCCTTTTTCACGCAGCAGACGCGTCAGCTTGCGGGTATCAATATCGGCAATCGCCACAATATTGTTGCGCTTGAGGTAGTCGGACAGATTTTCTTCGCCGCGATAGTTGCTGGCAATCAGCGGCAGGTCGCGAATGACCAGGCCTTGAGCGTGAATAGCGGAGGATTCTGCGTCGGAAGCATTGGTGCCGACATTGCCGATATGAGGATAAGTAAGAGTAACGATCTGGCGGGAATAGGAAGGATCAGTGAGGATTTCTTGATAACCGGTCATCGACGTATTGAAGACCACTTCCCCCACTGCCGTACCCTCTGCCCCAATGGCCCGACCGTGGAATTGGGTTCCGTCTTCCAGAACCAATAGCGCTGACTTAATCAAAACACCCTCCGAGGAATAATAAATCACAATATTTGCATATTAATTCAGATATCGCGATCTAAATCAATGCAAAAACCGCCCTCAAGGCTAATTTTTGGCAAATTGGGCGCATTTTAATGATGGGCACCCCGTTTGTCTACTTAAAGTGCCTTTTTTTCGCTGTTTTTTACTGACTACACGGTTTAATAGGCTTCACAGCCATAAAAACAGGGCTAAACCCGGGTGAGTAAACGGTTGCCAAATGGCGAGAGTAAAAAACGGTGATTTAATAAGCGAAAAATAGGTTTGGATCGCTTAACAGTGCAAAAAACAGCGTTAAAAACAAGGAAGATAATGAAAAATAACAATCCTGACAAATAACCGTAGAAAGATTGTCATTTTCAATGTTAAAAAAAAGGACAATAAAAATATTGTCCTATTATCATAACCATACAACCAATATAACCACATCACACAGCTATAAAAACAATTATAAGCGGTCTAACTCCAGCACATCGCGCATATCAAACAGCCCATTTTGATGCTTAGACAGCCAAACCGCCGCACGAACGGCGCCATTGGCGAATGTCATCCGGCTGGAAGCCTTGTGGGTGATCTCCACCCGCTCGCCGATATCGGCGAACATCGCGGTATGCTCACCGACAATATCGCCGGCGCGGATGGTGGCAAAGCCGATGCTCTGCGGATCGCGCTCGCCGGTGTGGCCTTCGCGCGCATAGACGGCGCACTGCTTCAGGTCACGACCCAGCGCGTCGGCAATCGCTTCGCCCATTGCCAGCGCGGTGCCGGACGGCGCATCCACCTTGTGGCGGTGGTGAGCTTCAACAATTTCAATATCGGTATAGTCGCCCATCACTTTGGCGGCTTTTTCCAGCAGCTTCAGCACCACGTTCACCCCGACGCTGAAGTTGGCGGCGAACACGATGCCGATGTGCTGCGCCGCAGCGGCGATCGCCGCCTTGCCGGCGTCGTCAAAACCGGTGGTGCCGATCACCATCGCCTTGCGCTGTTGCACGCAAAACGCCAGATGCGCCAGCGTGCCTTCCGGCCGGGTAAAGTCGATCAGCACGTCAAAATCATCCGCCACCTTGGCCAGATCGTCGTTAACGATCACGCCAAGCGCGCCAACGCCGGCCAGTTCGCCCGCGTCCGCCCCGACCAGCGAGGAGCCGGCACGCTCCAGCGCCGCGCCCAGCACTACGCCCTGCGCCTGCTGCACCGCCTGAATCAATTGACGCCCCATACGGCCGCCGGCGCCCACAATCGCCATGCGGATCTGTGAATCAGTCATACTTCGCTCTCTTATCAATGAAATGCCTATCCCAGGCTATCGGATCAGGTTAACCGCCCCGCCGGTTCATCGCCAGAGGATTTCCATCATGATAAGAAATTTATGATATCGCCGGTTGGTTATCAGTAACGCTATATCCCCGCGGCTACATAATCATGCAGTTTGCGACGGCGCCGCCAGGGGCTTATTCACCCGCCCCGGCAGCGCGCTGCCGCTGAGGGTGAAGGCGGCAATCACGGTAAACAGCAGCGCAATGCCGCCCAGGATCAGGTAGGCGGTTTTAAAACCGTATGCCGCATACATCATCCCTGCCGCATAGGACATGCCGATGGCGGAAAACTGCTTAAAAAAGCAAAAGCCGAACAGATAAATAGAGGCGGACAGCTTCACGTCGAACTGGGTAGTGATGTATTTGAAAATGCCCACCAGCAGGAACGGCACCTCAAACATATGCAGCATCTTGAGCGCGATCACCGCCGTCACCGAGTCGGCAAACGAGGAGCCGATAATGCGCAGCGACATGATCGCCCCGGCGATCAGCAGCGCGTTCTTGCCGCCGATGCGGTTAATAATCAGCGGGGCGAAAAACATGATAAAGGCGTTGAGGAATTCGCCCAGCGTGGTGACATAGCCAAAGGCCTGCGTCCCGCTATGGCGATCGCGGAAGAAAGAGGTAAAGAAGTTGGCGAACTGCTGATCGAACACGTCATACACGCAGGCGACGCCGACGATATACATCACCAGGAACCAGAACTTGCGCATCCGCAGCAGCCGCAAGGCCGAACGCAGGCTGACCGGGTTCTTGTTCAGCGCCAGCCCTGCCGCCACGGTAACCGTGCCGCTTTTTTCCGGCCGGAACAGGCACAGCAGCAGCGCCAGAACCAGCGTACAGCCGGACGCCAGCCACAGCGAAAACTGATTATTGATGGTGAAGGTGTAGCCGACGATCGAGGCGCAAATCGCCCAGCCGATACAGCCGAACAGCCGCACGCGCCCGTATTCAAACTGGCTGCGCCGGCTGACCTTTTCCACATAGGCTTCAATCGCCGGCGAACCGCCGCTGGCCACCAGTCCCAGATAAAGGCCGCACAGCAGCGCGCCGGCGATAAAATGGCTCTGCAGCAGCGGTGAAATCACGTAGATAAACAGCGGCGCCAGAAACATCAGCAGTACGATGATCATCCACAGCAGGTGTTTCTTCAGGCCGAAGCGGTCGGTAATAAAGCCGAACACCGGCTGGCACACCAGCGCAAAGAACGCCATAAAGGAGAACACAATGCCGGTTTGTCGCTGGTCAAGCTGGTTGACGTCATGCAGCCAGAGCGGGAAGAAAGGCAGGACAGAACCCAAGATAAAAAAGTAGAAGAAGCAAAAGCCGCTGAATATCCAGAAATTCTTGTTTTTCAGATAAAACATAGCTCGCCATCCCTTTGTGCCCGGACGCGCCGCGCGCCCGGGATATTATTGGTGGAAGTGATGCTCCGAATAAATTAGTGGTAGGCCGGCAGCCAGTCGCCGTGCGCCTCGATCAGCGCATCGCACAGCCGGCGGGTATCGTCGATCGACAGTTCCGCCGAGGTATGCGGGTCAAGCAGCGCGGCATGGTAGATCGCCTCGCGTTTGTGCGTCACCGCCGCCTCAATGGTCAGCAGCTGCGTGTTGATGTTGGTGCGGTTGAGCGCCGCCAGCTGCTCCGGCAGGTTGCCCACGTAGCACGGCGTAATGCCCTGCCCGTCCACCAGGCAAGGCACCTCGACGCAGGCTTCGTTCGGCAGATTGGTGATAAGGCCGCTATTGAGCACGTTGCCGCCGATCTTGTACGGGCGGTCGGTTTCCATGGCTTCGATAATGTAAGAGGCGTATTCGTGGGTACGCGTATGGCTGAGATGGGCGTCGTGGGTCAATTCCTGCTTTTGCTGCTCCCACTGGGCAATCTGCTCAATACAGCGGCGCGGATACTCATCCAGCGGAATATTGAAGCGTTCGATCAGCTCCGGGTAGTTGCGCTTGATCCAGTACGGCATATATTCGGCGTTATGCTCCGAAGATTCGGTGACGTAATAGCCGAAGGTTTTCATGATCTCATGGCGCACCATATCGTCATGCTTGCCCTGCAGCGCCGCGGCGCGCCGTTTGATTTCCGGATAGAGATCCTGCCCGTGGCGGCGGATATCCAGCAGCCAGGCCATATGGTTGATGCCGGCGATATGGAACTGCACGTCGTCGGTCGGCATATCGACGCTTTTCAGCAGCGTATCGGCGCACACCTGCACGCTGTGGCACAGGCCGACGGTCTTTACGCCGGTATGGCGCAGCATCGCGCCGGTCAGCGAGGCCATCGGGTTGGTGTAGTTAAGCAGCCAGGCGTCCGGGCATACCTCTTCCATATCGCGGGCAAAAGAGAACAGCACCGGAATGGTGCGCAGCGCGCGGAAAATACCGCCAATCCCCAGCGTATCGGCGATGGTCTGCCGCAGGCCGAATTTCTTCGCGATTTCAAAGTCGGTGATGGTGCAGGGATCGTAGCCGCCGACCTGGATGGCATTCACCACATAGTTGGCGCCCTGCAGCGCCGCGCGGCGGTTCTCCTCCCCCAGATACGGGGTAATGATCGCCTTACCGTCGTTGACGTTCTGATTGATATTACTGAGCATCGTCAGCGACTCGTTCAGACGGTTGCTGTCGATATCGTACAGCGCAATATCCACTTCCCGCAGCGCCGGCGTACACATGATGTCGCCCAACACATTCTTCGCGAAAATTGTGCTGCCTGCGCCCATAAACGTCACTTTAATCATACTGTTTCTCCACATGCCTGAACGGGGTTAACGATAGGTCTGTAGTGAAAGTAGTGGCTGCACGCCGGGCTGTATATGTAGAAATGTGACCTCATTATGGGTAAAAACGACGGTCAAAAAAAAGTGTGAACTGGCTCCTACTCCCGGCCGGCATGCACGCTGCAAAAGCCAGAGCACTGCTATCCTGTAGCTAAATTAGGCGTAAAACGGCGGAAAACGGCGATGCACAAGAGCTTTACCCTGGCCAATACCTCAGGTATCGAACTGAACGTGTTTCAGTTCGGCCACGAGGATTGTGCGCCCGGCCACCGTTTCGGCCCGGCGGTGCGCCAGCATTACCTATTTCATTATGTGATATCCGGCTGCGGGACGCTGTATACCGACAGCGGCGAGTTTGTGATTCGCCCCGGCGAGGGCTTTCTGATCTATCCTCACGATGTCACCACCTATTGCGCGGACCCGCAGGATCCCTGGCACTACATGTGGATTGAGGTCGACGGCCTGATGGCCGCCACGCTGTTTCAGCAGTGCCGCCTTAGCCGCCTGAGGCCGGTTTACCGGCCGCAGCGCTACCGGCAGGATGCCGAGGAACGGCGCTGTCTGGCGGAGATTGTCGCCCACGAACAAAACGACGCCTGGCTGAAAATCATCGGCTTAAGCTACCAGTTCTTCGCCGCGCTGATCGCCAATGCCCAACAGGAGCAGCCGGCCGCGCCGGCGGAAAAGACCCGCCATCTCAGCAAAGCGGTGAAATACCTGGAAAGCCGCTACCACGAACCGCTCTCCATCGGCCAGCTGGCGGCCTACTGCAACCTGAACCGCAGCTATCTGAGCCGTCTGTTTAAAGCGGAGTTTGGCCTGGGGCCGAAAGAGTATTTGCTGCAGGTGCGCATGAGTGTCGCCGCCAGCCTGCTGCGCCACGGCAGCGCGGCGATTAAGGTGGTGGCGCTGTCGGTGGGCTATGACAACCAGCTGCACTTCTGCAAGGCGTTTCGCCAGTTTTACGGCGTCTCCCCCAGCGCCTGGCGCAGCGGTGAAGGCGACCTTACCCCCAGCATTGAGCCGCGCCTGATGGCTACGCTGCGTGTCGATAGCGACATCGCGCAGTCACGCGGCTAAAAAAAACGGGGAGCCGCAGCTCCCCGTTTCATCTGATAGCGTCAGTCTTAATCGACCTGCTTGATATCGACCCGCAGCTCTTTCGGCACTTCGAACACGATATTCTCTTCACGGCCGCTGATTTCCTGCACGTTCTTACCGCCCAGGGCCTTCAGCCGGCTGATGACTTCCTGCACCAGCACGTCCGGCGCCGAGGCGCCGGCGGTCACGCCGATATTGCTGGCATCCTTCAGCCACTGCTCCTGAATATCCATCGCTGAATCAATCAGGTAAGCCGGCTTGCCGACCCGCTGCGCCAACTCCGCCAGACGGTTGGAGTTGGAGGAGTTTTTCGACCCCACCACCAGCACCACGTCCGCATCGCCGGCCAGGTTACGCACCGCTTCCTGACGGTTGGTGGTGGCGTAACAAATATCGTCTTTGCGCGGCCCGATGATTTTCGGGAAGCGTTGACGCAGGGCGTCGATCACGTCCGAAGTATCATCCACCGACAGCGTGGTCTGCGTCATAAAGCACAGGTTGTCTTCGTTCTTGACCTGCAGCTTCCATACGTCGTCCGGCGATTCGACCAGATACATGCCCCCTTGCGGGTTGCTGTACTGGCCCATGGTGCCTTCAACTTCCGGGTGGCCCGCATGGCCGATCAGAATCGCTTCCACGCCTTTGCGACTGGCGCGCGCTACTTCCATATGCACCTTGGTCACCAGCGGACAGGTGGCGTCAAACAGCATGGTCAGATCGCGCGCCTTCGCCTCGGCGCGCACCGCCTGCGACACGCCGTGCGCCGAGAAGATCAGGATCGAGCCGTCCGGCACTTCCGCAATCTCTTCGATAAACACCGCGCCGCGCGCGCGCAGGCTGTCGACCACATAGCGGTTATGCACCACTTCGTGACGCACGTAGATTGGCGCGCCGTAAATCTCCAGCGCACGTTCAACGATGCTGATTGCGCGATCGACCCCGGCGCAGAAGCCGCGCGGGTTAGCCAGCAGTATTTGCATGCGTCTCCTCCTGCTGCGGATCGATCTCCAGCACTTCAATGTCGAAGGTGATCGGGTGCCCCGCCAGCGGATGGTTAAAATCAACGGTGACCGACTCTTCGGCCACTTCGCGCACGACGCCCGGCATCTCTTTGCCGTCCATCGAGGTGAACAGCATGATGGTGCCCACTTCCGGCACGCCGGTTTCGGCAAAGTCGCGGCGCAGGAAGAACTGGATCAAATCCGGGTTGTTGGCGCCGAATGCGTCTTCCGGCTGCAGCGTAAAGGCGCGCTTGTCGCCGGCGCTCAGGCCGAGCAGCTGCTGCTCCAGCGACGCCGACAGGCTGCCGTCGCCAAGGCGGAACAGCGCCGGTTTACCGTTGCCGCGGGTGGATTCCGCCGTTGAACCATCTTCCAGTTTCAGCGTGAAATGCACCAGCACTGCGCTGTTAGGTTGTACCTGGGCCGTCATGTTACTCACCTTTACTCGTTGCACGCTTGCCGGAAGGCAGGAAGCCTTCCAGTACGATCATCGCCGCCCCCACGCAGATAAAGCTGTCTGCGAGATTGAAGGTCGGGTAATGCCAGTTGCCGACATAGAAATCGATAAAGTCGACCACAAAGCCGTGCCACAGGCGGTCAAACAGGTTGCCCAGCGCGCCGCCGATAATAAACGCATAGGCGATGTTGTTCAGCTTTTGCTGCGCCTGGCTGCGGTACATCATCACCAGCAGCACCGCCACGATGGCGACGGCGATGCCGGCGAAGAACCAGCGCTGCCAGCCGCCGTGGTCGGCCAGGAAGCTGAACGCCGCGCCGTAGTTACGCGCGTAGTACAGGTTGAAGAACGGCACCAACGGCTGGGACTGGCCCAGCGCGAAATGGCTCAGAATCCACTGTTTGCTGACAAAATCCAGCGCCAGCACCACCACCACTAACCACAGCCAACGCAGGCCGGTCGAACAGATCGGTTTACTCATCAGGCAAATTTACGTTTTTCGCCGTCGCCGGCTACGTTGCTCACACAGCGGCCGCAAAGATCTGCGTGCTCCGCCACCTTGCCGATATCCGTGGTGTAATGCCAGCAGCGCGGACATTTTTCACCTTCAGCGCTGTCGAAGGCGATTTTCAGACCCTTCAGCTGTTCGCTCTGCTGCGCATCCGCCGGCGCATCCGCCAGCGGCGCAACGCGCGCGCCGGAGGTCAGCAGCACGAAGCGCAGCTCATCCTGCAGATTGTTCAGGTGCGCGGCCAGCGCATCGTCGGCGTACAGCGTGACCGACGCTTCCAGCGAACCGCCGAGACGCTTGTCGGCGCGCGCCTGCTCCAGCACCTTGTTGACTTCGCCGCGCACTTTCAGCAGCTCGGCCCAGAACTCGTCGTTCATGCTTTCGCCTTCGGCCAGGCGGAACAGACCGTCGTACCACTCTTCGGTAAACACGAACTGCGCGCGGTCGCCCGGCAGGAAGCCCCAGATTTCATCGGCGGTGAACGACATGATCGGCGCCATCCAGCGCACCAGCGCTTCCGCAATGTGGAACAGCGCGGTCTGGCAGCTGCGGCGCGCGTTGCTGTCGCTCTTGGCGGTGTACTGACGGTCCTTGATGATGTCCAGATAGAAGGAGCCCATCTCAACCGAGCAGAACTGCATCAGACGCTGCACCACTTCGTGGAAGTCGTAGTTGGCGTAGGCGTGCTCAATGTCTTTTTGCGCCGCCATGGCGCGGCCGACCGCCCAGCGGTCCAGCACCACCATATCTTCCGGATCCAGGCAGTCGGTGCTTGGATCGAAGCCGCTCAGGTTCGCCAGCAGGAAGCGTGCGGTGTTGCGGATACGGCGATACGAGTCGGCGGCGCGCTTGAGGATCTCATCAGATACCGCAATCTCGCCGGTGTAGTCGGTAGACGCCACCCACAGACGCAGAATGTCGCCGCCCAGCTTGTTCATCACGTCCTGCGGGCTAACGGTGTTGCCGATAGACTTGGACATCTTGCGACCCTGGCCGTCAACGGTAAAGCCGTGGGTCAGCACCTCTTTGTACGGCGCCTTGCCCTTCATCGCGGTGGAGATCATCAGCGATGACATAAACCAGCCGCGGTGCTGGTCGGAACCTTCCAGATACATGTCCGCGCCGTGGCCCTGGAATTCAGGACGCACGTCGACCACCGACGCATGGGTGGAGCCGGAATCGAACCAGACGTCCAGCGTGTCCGGCACTTTCATATAGTTGTCGGCGTCCGCGCCGAGGATGTCCGCCGGGTTCAGATCCCACCACGCCTGGATGCCGTCCTGCTCCACGCGCTTGGCGACCTCTTCCATCAGCTCCACGCTGCGCGGGTGCAGCTGTTCGCTCTCTTTATGCACGAACAGCGCCATCGGAACGCCCCAGGTGCGCTGACGCGAAATGCACCAGTCAGGACGGTTGACGACCATGGTTTCGATACGCGCCTGGCCCCAGTCCGGGATCCACTTCACGCCTTTGATCTCTTGCAGCGACTGCTGACGCAGCCCCTTCTGATCCATGCTGATAAACCACTGCGGCGTGGCGCGGAAGATGATCGGCGTTTTATGACGCCAGCAGCACGGGTAGCTGTGCTGCAGCTTTTCCACATGCAGCAGCGCGCCCTGCTCGCGCAGCATCTCGACGATCAGGTCGTTGGCCTTGAAGACGAATTTGCCATCCAGCTGCGGATGGGTGCCGGTCAGGTAGCAGCCGTTCGGGCCGACCGGGTTGGCGATCTCCAGACCGTATTTCTGGCTGATGACGAAGTCGTCCGGGCCATGGCCGCCGGCGGTGTGCACCGCGCCGGTACCGGCGTCCAGCGTTACGTGGTCGCCCATGATCGCCGGCACGTCAAAGCCCATAAACGGATGCTGGAAGCGCAACAGCTCCAGATCTGCGCCCTTGCAGCTGCCCAGCACCGTCCAGTCGGTGATGCCGGCGCGTTTCATCACGCTGGTCACCAGATCTTCGGCCAGGATCAGGCTCTGGCCGTCAA
The DNA here is from genome assembly GCF_016026735.1 of Serratia rubidaea. Taxonomy (NCBI): domain Bacteria; kingdom Pseudomonadati; phylum Pseudomonadota; class Gammaproteobacteria; order Enterobacterales; family Yersiniaceae; genus Serratia; species Serratia rubidaea. The sequence goes on along the minus strand of NZ_CP065640.1, from coordinate 2,219,904 downwards.
CCTGCACCAGCTGGTAGGTGAATTCCGGGTTCAGCGAGATTGCGCGGTTGGCCGGCAGGGTCCACGGCGTGGTGGTCCAGATCACCAGCGAAATCGCGCCGCTGAAATTGCTGACGCCGAACTTGGCCGCCACCGCCGCCGCATCGCTGGCGTGGAAGGTCACGTCGATCGACGGCGAGGTTTTGTCGTAATACTCGACTTCCGCTTCCGCCAGGGAAGAGCCGCAGTCGGTACACCAGTGAACCGGCTTGGCGCCCTTCAGCAGGTGGCCGTTGTCGATGATTTTACCCAGCGCGCGGATGATGTTGGCTTCGGTCTTGAAGTCCATCGTCAGGTATGGGCGGTCCCAGTCCCCCAACACGCCCAGGCGGATAAAGTCCTTCTTCTGGCCTTCAACCTGCTCTTTGGCGTATTCACGGCACTTCTGACGGAACTCGGCGGCGCTCAGCTTCTCGCCCGGCTTGCCGTACAGCTGCTCGACTTTCAGCTCGATCGGCAGACCGTGACAGTCCCAGCCCGGCACATACGGCGAGTCGTAACCGGCCATCCCTTTTGACTTGATAATAATGTCTTTGAGAATCTTGTTAACCGAGTGACCAATGTGAATGTTGCCGTTCGCATACGGAGGGCCGTCATGCAGAATGAAGGTTTTTTTACCCTTTTTGGCAGCACGAATAATCCCGTACAGATCCTGTTCATACCAACGTTGCAGCATGCCAGGTTCGCGCTTGGCGAGATCGCCGCGCATCGGGAACCCTGTTTCCGGCAGGTTCAGGGTGTTCTTATAGTCACTCATGAGATTCTCGTTTCCGTTTTCGGCTATTTAGGTAGAGCGATTAAACCAGTGTCTTTGGCCCGAAGAATTCCCGGGCGCTCACCACATCATTGGCGATTTGCTGCTTCAGCGCGTCGAGCGAAGCAAAACGCTGTTCATTGCGCAGTTTTGCGCGGAGCACCACATCAATATGGCGCCCATAAAGATCCATTGTGACATCCAGCAGATGGACTTCCAGTTGCTGGCGCACGCCGGCGACGGTCGGGCGCGTGCCGATATTGGCCACGCCCGGCAACGGCTGCGGGCCAAGGCCGTATACCTCAACGGCATACACGCCTTTCACCGGCGCAACCAGCCGCTTCAGCGGCAGATTGGCGGTCGGGAAACCGATGGTGCGCCCCAGCTCATCGCCGTGCACCACGCGCCCGGAAATACTGTAGGGATGGCCCAGCAGCGTTTCCGCCAGCGGCAGATCGTCATCGCGCAGCGCGTTGCGGATCGCCGTGCTGCTGATGCGCTGCCCGCCTTCACGGAAGGTCGGGGTGCTGACCACCTCGAAGCCGTATTCCGCGCCGGCTTTCTGCAACAGCGGAAAATCGCCGAGGCGGTTGGCGCCAAAGCGAAAATCGTCCCCCACCATCAGGAACTTCACCCCCAGTTTTTGCACCAGCAGTTCGGCAACAAAGGACTGCGCGGTATGGGCGGCGAAACGCGGATCGAACTTGACGCACAGCAGGTAATCAACCCCGGCCTGCGCCAGATACTTCGCCTTGTCGCGCAAGCGCGTCAGGCGGGCCGGCGCCTTGTCCGCCGCAAACAGCTCCAGCGGCTGCGGCTCGAAAATCATGACGATCACCGGCAGCCCGAGGCGTTGGCCCTCTTGCTTTAGCTGCTCCAACAGCGCCTTGTGACCGCGATGCACGCCGTCAAAATTGCCGATGGTGAGCACGCAACCATGGTGGCGCGCCCGAATGTTGTGAATGCCGCGAATTAGCTCCATAGCTGGCTCAAAACAGTGGAAATCGGCGGATTATACCTTGTACAGCGGTTAAGGTTAACCCGCGATTGCTTCCTTGGATGTAATAGTCACACCATACCGAAGATTGTCGGCGGGAGAAACGCCTAAAGCGCAGTTTATCCGGCAAAGAACAGCCCGCGGAGCCGGGCGCGCGTCGCCTTGTCGCCGTCATGGCGCAAAAGCGGGCGAATTTTATCGTGAAACACTGTATTCCCATGGACGAAGCTGGTAAAATCCTGCGCCATCACAACGTAGCGAGTGCCGACCGTACAAACGGCGCTTATTTGCACAAATCCATTGACAAACGAAGGCTAAAAGGGCATATTCCTCGGCCTTTGAATTGTCCTCAATAGAATATATTTGGGAGTTGGACCTTGGCTAATATCAAATCAGCTAAGAAACGCGCCGTACAGTCTGAGAAACGCCGCAAGCACAATGCTAGCCGTCGCTCAATGGTGCGTACCTTCATCAAGAAGGTATATGCCGCTATCGCAGCCGGCGACAAAACTGCAGCACAAAACGCATTCAACGAAATGCAACCACTTGTGGACCGTCAGGCAGCTAAAGGCCTGATCCACAAAAACAAAGCAGCGCGTCATAAGTCAAACCTGACTGCGCAAATCAACGCAATGCAATAAGCATTACGTTGTCTGCTTGTTAAAAAAACCGGCTCTGGCCGGTTTTTTTACGTCTGCGTTCCGCCTCAGAGAGTAAACAGCGCGGAAAAATCCTTGTTGCACACCCGCTGCACCGCCGGATGCTGAATCATACGCTCGGCAAAAATAACGTAGTACTCTTCCTGCACGTTATCGATACGGCCAATCTCCACCACGTCATCATCATTGTAGGTATCCTGCGCATACAGCGTCGGCGCAACAAAAATGGCGTTATGGTACATGCCGAACGCTTTCATCAGCGCCGCGTCATCAAACTCTCCCAGTACCTCAACCTGAATACCCTGGCTGTTGAACCAGTTAAGCAGTTTGCGCCCCAGCATTGAACGGCGGCCGGGGATCAGCAGCTTACGCTGCTGCAGACAGGCGGGGAACGGCAGATCCGGCACCGGCTGACGGCAGAAGAAACTGATGCCGCACTCACCCAGCTTCAGCGAGAACAGCCCTTCCTGCTGGCTGGAGTCCACCGGACAGTCCGACAGGATCATATCCAGCTTGTGCTGACTGAGCTGCTCCAGCAGCATCTCATGCGTCGACTCAAAGCAGCGCAGGTGGATTTGCTCGTTCTCCACTACCGCCGTTTCCAGCACCTGGCTGACCAGCCGTTTGGATAATGCGTCCGCCACCCCGACGTCAAACAGCAGGTTGGACTCTTTGCGATAGTTGACGATATCCAGCATTTCCTGGCTGAGCATAAACATCTTGTCGGCGTAGCGGAACACCAGCTGCCCCAGCTCGGAAGGCACCAGCCCGCGCCCCTGGCGCTTGAACAGCTTGCCGTCCAGACGCTCTTCCAGCGCCTTGATCTGGCCGGTAATGGTCTGCGGAGTCAGGAACAGCGCTTCCGCCGCGCCCACCACCGAGCCTTCCTTGCAAACCTGCCAGAAGTAATACAGATGATTAAAGTTGATATGCGACATTCTCACGACGTTGTTCTCCTTACGCTTCGCTGCGGCAAACGGTCTGCCGTATTGAGCGACAAACTCCCTTTTCTTCCTGGCGACATATTTCCTACCTCTGATTTCGAGGCCGGAGCCGCCATCATGATACACAGCTCCGACCACAATTGTAGCCCATCATCGCGGTAAGGTAATCGCCTATTTGCCCCGGTGCGCCAGCGACAGACGCAGCAGCGCGTAACCCACCAGCGCCGCCGCGGTGGAACCTAACAGAATCCCCAGGCGCGAGTAGGTGCTGAACGCCTCGTCCGCACCGCTGAAGGCCAGCGAAGCGATAAAGATCGACATGGTAAAACCAATACCACACAGCACCGAAACGGCAAACACCTGTTTGAAGCCGATATCCTCCGGCAAGCGGGCGATGCCGGACTTCACCGCCAGCCAGCTGAAGATAAAGATCCCCAGCGGCTTGCCGATAAACAGGCCGGCGGCGATGCCCATCGGCAGCAGAGAGGCCAGACCGTTGAGGGAAACCCCCTCCAGCGACACCCCGGCGTTGGCAAAGGCGAATAGCGGCAGGATCAGGAATGCCACCCAAGGATGCATTTCATGCTCCAGCGTCTCTGAAGGCGACGGCCCCTTTTTGACCTTCAGCGGGATCATAAAGCCGACAATCACCCCGGCCAACGTCGCATGCACGCCGGATTTGAGGATCGCCACCCACAGCACCAGGCCGACAATCATATAGATAGAGGTTTTGCTCACCCCGCGCCAGTTCATCAGCGCCAGCACCGCAACGGCCGCCGCCACCACCCCCAGCGCCGCCAGCGACACCTCATGGGTATAGAACAGGGCGATAATCACGATAACCCCCAGGTCATCAATGATCGCCAGCGCCAGCAGGAATACTTTGAGGCTGGTCGGCACCCGGTTGCCCAGCAGCGCCATCACCCCCAGGGCAAAGGCGATATCGGTCGCGGCCGGAATCGCCCAGCCCTGACGCGCGATATCATCGCCGCCGTTGAACAACAGGTAAATCAGCGCCGGCGCCAGCATCCCGCCCAGCGCGGCAATCGCCGGGAACACCGCTTTATCGCGCCCGGCCAGCGAGCCTTGCATCAGCTCGCGCTTGACCTCCAGCCCGACCACCAGGAAGAAGATCGCCATCAGGCCATCGTTAATCCACAGCAGCAGCGGCTTGGCGATCTCCAGCGAGGAAATCTTTACCATCACCGGCAGGTTAAGGAATCCCTGATACACGCCCTGCAGCGGTGAGTTGGCCATCATCAGGGCGATCACCGCCGCCACAATCAGAATGATGCCGCCTGCCGCCTCCTGGCGTAAAAATTGACGAATAATATTGGTCATGCACTGTCACTCCCGACAAAAACGCAAAGCGTCTCCGCTTTGCATTCACCACGTATAGAGTGAGTATAGCCTGCAGGATGATTCGTAAAAACAAGATTATTAGTGCAAAATAACTCGGCAAAACCGACATGAAAGAGATCTTTCTGACGCTCAACCCGCCCGCTAAAAAAGAAAACCCCGGCGCCAGGGCCGGGGTTTGCGGACGATAAATACGGCGTTCGCGTTAACGGGTCAAATCATCGAAAAACTTTTTCACCCCGTCGAAGAAAGTCTTCGAGCGCGGGCTGTTTTTATCGCCGGAAGGGCCGCCAAGGCTCTCTTCCAGTTCTTTCAACAGCTGTTTCTGTTTGTCGTTGAGTTTGACCGGCGTTTCTACCACCACGCGGCACAGCAGGTCGCCCTGGCTGCCGCCGCGCACGGATTTCACGCCTTTACCGCGCATGCGGAACAGCTTGCCGGTCTGCGTTTCTGAAGGCACCTTCAGCTTCACGCGGCCGTCGAGCGTCGGCACTTCAATCTCGCCGCCCAGCGCCGCCATGGCAAAGTTAATCGGCACTTCGCAGTACAGGTTATTGCCTTCACGTTCGAAGATCGGGTGCGCCTTCACCTGCACCTGAACGTACAGATCGCCGGCCGGTGCGCCGTGCTCGCCGGCTTCCCCTTCACCCGCCAGGCGGATGCGGTCGCCGGTATCCACGCCGGCAGGAATTTTCACCGACAGCGTTTTGGATTTCTCTACCCGGCCGTGGCCGTGGCAGCTATTGCACGGATCTTTGATAATCTGGCCGCGGCCGTGACAGTGCGGACACGCCTGCTGTACGGTGAAGAAGCCCTGGCGCATCTGCACCTGGCCCTGACCGTGACAGGTCGGACAGGTCACCGGCGAGCTGCCCGGCTTGGCGCCGCTGCCGTGGCACACGTCGCACTCTTCCAGCGTCGGGATACGAATCTCTTTGGTGACGCCGCGCACCGCTTCTTCCAGCGTCAGCTCCATGTTGTAGCGCAGGTCGGAACCGCGGCTGGCGCGCTGACGACGACCGCCGCCGAAAATATCGCCGAATACGTCGCCAAAGATATCGCTAAAGTCGGCGCCGCCGCCAAAGCCGCCGCCGCCCATGCCGCCCTGTTCAAAGGCGGCATGGCCGTACTGATCGTAAGCGGCGCGCTTCTGATCGTCGCCCAGGATTTCGTAAGCTTCCTTGATCTCTTTAAAGCGGCTTTCGGCATCTTTTTCCTGGTTACGGTCCGGGTGGAACTTCATCGCCAGGCGCTTGTACGCCTTTTTGATTTCGCGCTCATCCGCCGTTTTGGCGACGCCGAGAACCTCGTAATAGTCTTTCTTCGCCATTGTCTTTATTAGCCCTAACATGCGTGCACGGGCGCAGAGTTGCCTCAACGCCCGTGCTGGTTTCCAGTAACGCGTGAGCGGCGTTACCGTGCCCGCTTAAGGGCGATTATTTTTTGTCTTTAACTTCTTCGAACTCGGCGTCAACTACGTCGTCTTCTTTCTTCGCCGCGTTGTCTGCCGCGCCCGCGTCGGCACCCTGCGCCTGCGCCTGAGCCTGCGCCATTTCCATCAGCTTGCCGGAAACCTGCACCAGCGCCTGGGTCTTCGCGTCGATCTCGGCTTTGTCTTCGCCTTTCGCCGCGGTTTCCAGTTCGCTCAGCGCGCTTTCGATAGCGGTTTTATCTTCCGCTGGCAGCTGCTCGCCGGCTTCTTCCAGTTGCTTACGCGTGCCGTGGATCAGGTGATCCGCCTGGTTGCGCGTCTGCACCAGCTCTTCGAACTTACGGTCAGATTCAGCGTTAGCTTCCGCATCGTTCACCATTTTCTGGATTTCAGCTTCGTCCAGACCGGAAGAGGCCTTGATGGTGATTTTCTGCTCTTTACCGGTGTTCTTGTCTTTGGCAGAAACGTGCAGGATGCCGTCGGCATCGATATCGAAGGTGACTTCGATCTGCGCCATACCGCGCGGTGCCGGCTGGATGCCGTCCAGGTTGAACTGGCCCAGAGACTTGTTGTCGCTGGAGCGCTTGCGCTCGCCCTGCAGCACGTGGATGGTTACCGCAGACTGGTTGTCTTCAGCGGTAGAGAACACCTGGCTGTGCTTGGTCGGGATCGTGGTGTTTTTGCTGATCAGCGAAGTCATCACGCCGCCCATGGTTTCGATACCCAGAGACAGCGGGGTAACGTCCAGCAGCAGTACGTCTTTCACATCACCGGCCAGTACGCCGCCCTGAACCGCAGCGCCGATAGCGACCGCTTCGTCCGGGTTCACGTCTTTACGCGGCTCTTTACCGAAGAAGTCAGCAACTTTCTTCTGCACCATTGGCATACGGGTCTGACCGCCGACCAGGATCACGTCCTGAATATCGGAGACGGACAGGCCTGCGTCGGTCAGCGCAACTTTCAGCGGCTCGATGGAGCGCGCCACCAGATCTTCAACCAGAGACTCGAGCTTCGCACGGGTCACTTTGATGTTCATGTGTTTCGGACCGGTCGCATCTGCGGTGATGTACGGCAGGTTAACGTCGGTCTGCTGTGCGGAAGACAGTTCGATCTTCGCTTTCTCAGCGGCTTCTTTCAGACGCTGCATCGCCAGCGGATCGTTACGCAGGTCAATGCCCTGCTCTTTCTTGAACTCTTCCACCAGGTAGTTGATCAGACGGCTGTCGAAGTCTTCACCGCCCAGGTGGGTGTCACCGTTGGTCGCCAGAACTTCGAAGGTTTTTTCGCCGTCAACTTCGTCGATTTCGATGATAGAGATATCGAAAGTACCGCCGCCCAGGTCATAAACCGCGATGGTGCGGTTGCCGACTTCTTTGTCCAGGCCGTAAGCCAGGGCAGCAGCCGTTGGTTCGTTGATGATACGTTTTACTTCCAGACCGGCGATACGGCCGGCGTCTTTGGTCGCCTGACGCTGCGCATCGTTGAAGTAAGCCGGTACGGTGATAACCGCTTCAGTTACCGGTTCGCCCAGGTAATCTTCCGCCGTTTTCTTCATTTTCTTCAGCACTTCGGCAGAGATCTGTGGCGGTGCCATTTTCTGGCCTTTCACTTCCAGCCATGCGTCGCCGTTGTCAGCGCCGATGATTTTGTACGGCATGATGTCTTTATCACGCTGTGCTTCTTCGTCCTGGAAGCGACGGCCGATCAGGCGCTTGATCGCAAACAGGGTGTTTTGTGGGTTAGTAACAGCCTGACGTTTAGCCGGCTGGCCAACCAGAGTTTCACCGTCCTGGGTATAAGCAATGATTGACGGCGTGGTGCGATCGCCTTCGGCGTTTTCCAGCACGCGTGCCTTGTTGCCATCCATAATAGCTACACAAGAGTTGGTAGTACCCAGGTCGATACCAATAATTTTGCCCATCTAAACATCTCCACTAATAAATTCGATTTCGGTCAAGTTGCTAACCTATATGCGGACGTTTTTTTACTTTTCAACTGCCCGATTTTTCCGCCTTGTATCCCCTGCGTTTCAACGCTCAAACCACGAGGTTGCGGGTGAAAGGCGAAGGTGATACCACGATCAGCAACTGCGGTTGAGAATAAGATGGGGGCATCTGGCCCGGCATCAAGGGGGAGAGTAAAAAAATTTCTTTGCCGGGCGGCAATGCCGCGCTCCACCGGCCATCTCTGACCGCTGCCCGCGTTGCCGCCCGGCGGCGCGCTACAGATCCACCAGCGAATCGGCGCGGGTCGCCAGACGGTCGCCGTCCAGATCGCGATGCAGATAGATCCCCAGCGCCAGCCCGAGCGCCGACAGCGCCAGCACATAATAGGCGGGCGCCAGCGGCGTCAGCTTCATCATCAGCGTGACGAAAATCGGCGTCAGGCCGCCGAAAATGGCGTATGACAGATTGTAGGAAAACGAAATGCCGCTAAAGCGCACCGCCGGCGGAAAGGCACGCACCATCACGAACGGCACCGCCCCCACCACGCCGACGCTGAAACCCACCAGCGCATAACAGGCGAACAGCATCTCTGCATGCTGCGCCACGGTCTGATAAAACAGCCAGCTGCAGCCGGCCAGCAGCAGGCTGCCGACGATAAAGGTTTTGCTGGCGCCAAAGCGGTCGGCCGCCAGCCCGGCGGCCAGACAGCCGAAAATCAGCATAATGGTGGCGATGCTGTTAGCCTGCAGCGTCAGCGCCGGCGCAATGCCGAACTGCTTTTGCAGGTAGGTCGGCGTCATCAGGATCACCACCACCACGCCGGCGGACAACAGCCAGGTCAGCAGCATCGAGACGACCACCTCTTTCTTATACTGCTTCACCACCGTTTTCAGCGGCAGCTCCTCCGCCAGCGCCTTGCGCGCCTGCATCTCGACAAACACCGGCGTTTCCTGCAGCCAGCGGCGCAGATACATGGCGATCAGGCCGAATATGCCGCCCAGCAGGAACGGCACGCGCCAGCCGCCGTCGGCGATGCTTTGCGCGCTCAGCGTCGTATTGATGATGGTGGCGACCAGCGATCCCAGCAGGATGCCGACGGTCAGACCGGCGGTCAGCGTGCCGCAGGCCAGACCGACGCGTTTACGCGGCACGTGCTCCGCCACAAACACCCACGCCCCCGGCACTTCGCCGCCGATGGCGGCGCCCTGCAGCAGCCGCATCAACAGCAGCAGCAGCGGCGCCGCGATGCCGATGCTGGCGTAAGTCGGCAGCAGGCCCATGCCCAGCGTGGGCAGCGCCATCAGCAGAATACTCAGGCTGAACATCTTCTTGCGCCCGACCCGGTCGCCAAAGTGCGCCATCACAATGCCCCCCAGCGGGCGGGCCAGATAGCCGGCGGCAAAAATGCCGAAGGTCTGCACCAGACGCAGCCATTCCGGCATCTCGGCCGGGAAGAACAGCTCGCCGACCACGGCGGCGAAGAAGACGAAAATAATGAAGTCATAAAACTCCAACGCCCCGCCCAGCGCCGCCAGCGTCAGAGTTTTATAGTCTTGCCGGTTCAGCCGGCGTTGAGTGTCATGATGCATAGGTTACCGTCAGAGGAAGCAGATAAAATCACGCACGCCCGAGGGAGCGCTGTAAATGAATTCCGTCATACTTCAAGCTGCAGGCGTGTTGGCTGCGCTTAGTCACCCAATTATCGGGATCCCTCCCTTACCGCTTGCCTGCAACTCGAATTATTTAGGGGATATATCGGCAATATTATTTCACGCCAGCCTGACGGAGGGCCGCCCGGCGTTAATCGTTCGCGTCGCGACGCGCGCTTTTCGGCCGGAAGGCGGTGACCACCGCGCCGTCCGTTTCCACATACGGCCCTTCAAGCAGTTGGATGCAGTACGGTACGCTGGCGAAAATGCCGTGCACCACCACGTTGCCCTGCTCGTCCTTCACCCCTTCCAGCGTCTCCTTGATCGACTTGGGCTGGCCCGGCAGGTTGATAATCAGCGCCTGCTTGCGGATCGCCCCGACCTGACGTGAAAGAATCGCCGTTGGCACATAGTGTAGGCTGATCTGGCGCATCTGCTCGCCGAAGCCCGGCATCACGCGGTCGGCAATCGCCAGCGTTGCGTCCGGCGTCACATCGCGGCGCGACGGCCCGGTGCCGCCGGTGGTCAGCACCAGGTGACAGCCCGTTTCATCCACCAGCTCGCACAGCGTATGTTCGATCAAGGTTTGTTCGTCCGGGATCAGACGCGTCTCCAGTTTATACGGCGTCGTCAAGGCGCTGCTCAGCCACGCTTCCAGCGCCGGGATGCCCTTGTCCTGGTAAACGCCGCCGGAAGCGCGATCGGAAATCGAAACCAAACCAATACGTAATGTGTCCATGCTTAACCTCTACAGCCTGACGAAATGCGGGCGGCGTCATTTCCCGCCCGGTGATCAATGCCGAGAGTATACGGCCTCCGCCCGCCGCAGGAAGCCACTGGCATAAAAAAAGGTGGCCTGAGCCACCTTTTTGTCATCTGCTACCTGCGCTGCTTACAGCAGGTCGGCGATCATTTTTTCCAGCTTGCCCTGGTCAACGGCGAACTTGCGGATACCGTCGGTCAGTTTTTCCACCGCCATCGGATCCTGGTTGTGCTGCCAGTAGAACTCAGGTTCAGTCAGCGCCGCAGGGCGTGCTTTCACTTCGCCGCTGTAGGCGAGCTTACGCTCAACCGCGCCTTCGCTTTCCGCCAGCTCTTTCAGCAGCGCCGGCGCGATGGTCAGACGGTCGCAGCCGGCCAGTTCGATGATCTCACCGACGTTACGGAAGCTGGCGCCCATCACCACGGTGTCGTAACCGTGCTGCTTGTAGTACTGGTAGATTTCGGTGACGGAAACCACGCCCGGATCTTCGTGCGGCGCGAACTCTTTCTTGTCGCCGTTGGCCTTGTACCAGTCGAGGATACGGCCGACGAACGGAGAAATCAGGTACACGCCGGCTTCGGCGCAGGCACGCGCCTGAGCGAAGGAGAACAGCAGGGTCAGGTTACAGTTAATACCTTCTTTCTCCAGGCGTTCCGCCGCGCGGATGCCCTGCCAGGTAGAGGCCAGTTTGATCAGAATGCGATCGTTGCTGATGCCGGCCTCGTTATACAGTTTGATCAGACGCTTGGCCTTGGCGACGCTGGCTTCGGTGTCATAAGACAGGCGCGCATCCACTTCGGTGGAGATGCGGCCCGGCACCAGCTTCAGGATTTCCAGACCAATGTTCACCGCCAGTTTGTCCGCCGCATCGGCGATCTGCTGTTCGCGATCGCCGCTCTGCTCGCGCGCCCATGCGATAGCTTCATCAATCAGCTTGCGATATTCAGGGATCTGGGCCGCATTGAGGATCAGCGAAGGGTTGGTTGTCGCATCTTGCGGCTGATACAGCTTCATGGCAGCAATATCACCGGTATCCGCAACCACCGTGGTCAGCTGGCGCAGGGAAGTTAATTTGTCGGTCATGTTGGCATTGTCTCATCGTTTGTGCATGAACTTTTGGCATCGTTCGATCTTGCCTTGCCCTGATAATAACACGCGCAAGGCGCGGCGCAAGGCACGAAAATGGCCCTGCGCCACTGCGGAATTTTTGCCGTAACGCCGGGTATCTTTCGATATTTACGAAATGAAAATGAGACATTAACGAAAGTTAACAACAAGTAATTGTGCTAACTTCCCAGCACGCCGGGTGCTGGCAACGTCATAAACTGCGAAAAATCTTAATTAACTCGCCCCGTATGACTTTCGTTAAGTACTGGTAATAATTAGAGCAAAATCATTTCCCGGGCGGAGGATTGCTCCGGGTATTTACGCCTTTTGACAAGGAGGGATCCGTGACGGATCTGATTAATTTTATTAACAATATCCTGTGGGGATCGGTACTTATCTATCTGCTGATCGGCGCCGGCCTCTATTTCACCATCCGCACCCGCTTTATCCAGTTACGCCATTTCACCCATATGTTTTCGGTGCTGAAAAACAGCAACAAAAGCGACAGTTCCGGCATCTCCTCATTTCAGGCGCTGTGCACCACGCTGGCGGCAAGGGTCGGCACCGGCAACCTGACCGGCGTCGCCATCGCGCTGACCGCCGGCGGCCCCGGCGCCATCTTCTGGATGTGGGTGGTGGCGTTTATCGGCATGGCCACCTCATTTATCGAAAGCACCCTGGCCCAGCTGTATAAAACCAAAGACGATCAGGGCAACTACCGCGGCGGCCCGGCCTACTACATGGAAAAAGGCCTGGGCATGCGCTGGATGGGCGTGCTGTTCTCCCTGTTCCTGATCCTCGCCTTCGGCCTGGTGTTCAACGCGGTGCAGGCCAACTCCATCGCCCAGGCCAGCGCGGCGGCGTTCAACTTCAACCCGCTGTACGTCGGCATCGGTCTGGTGCTGCTGAGCGGCACCGTGATCTTCGGCGGCATCCGCTCCATCGCCCGCGTGGCGGAATGGGTAGTGCCCGTGATGGCGGCCGCCTACCTGCTGCTGGCCTTCTGGGTGCTGGCGATGAATATTGAACAGCTGCCGGCCATTTTGCTGCTGATTGTCAAAAGCGCCTTCGGTCTGCAGGAAGCGGCCGCCGGCGCCGTGGGCTACGGTATTTCCCAGGCGATGACCCAGGGCGTCCAGCGCGGTCTGTTCTCTAACGAGGCCGGCATGGGCTCAGCGCCGAACGCCGCGGCCTCCGCCTCGCCGTACCCGCCGCACCCGGCGTCGCAGGGCTACGTGCAGATGCTCGGCGTGTTTGTCGATACGCTGGTGATCTGCAGCGCCACCGCCGCCATTATTCTGGCCTCCGGCGTGATGGATAACCCAACCGGCGAGATCAGCGGCATTGAACTGACCCAGCGCGCGCTGTCCAGCGCCGTCGGCAGCTGGGGTTCGCCGTTTGTGGCGCTGGCGATTTTCTTCTTCGCCTTTACCTCAATCATCGCCAACTACGCCTACGCTGAAAACAATCTGATCTTCCTGGAGCACAATCATCCGGCGCGGCTGGTTATTTTCCGCTGCGTGGCGCTGGGCATGGTGATGTTCGGCGCGCTGGCGGAGCTGCCGCTGGTGTGGAAAATGGCCGATACCGCCATGGCGCTGATGGCGATCACTAACCTGACCGCCATTCTGCTGCTGTCGCGCGTCGCCTTTAAACTGGCCCGCGACTACAACCGCCAGCGGGCGCTCGGCAAGCTGCCGACCTTCGACGCCAGTCAGTACCCGGAACTGAAATCCCAGCTGGAGCCCGGCGTGTGGGATAATCCGCGCAAGCCTGACTGACCAGCACTCCCTCGCCAAGGCGCGCTCTGCGCGCCTTGTTTTTTTACCCCTCGCCTATCAGACCCATCGCCGCTTTTTCTCCCGTTTTTTGCTAAAGTATCCTCACTTTGATCAACAGGATGTCGCCATGCTCGTTATTATCTCACCTGCCAAGACGCTTGATTACGAAACTCCTCTGGCGACGGCTCGCTTTACGCAGCCCGAGCTGCTGGAACAGTCTGCAGAACTTATCAACATCAGCCGCCAGCTGACGCCGGCGCAAATCGCCAGCCTGATGAAGATCAGCGATAAGCTGGCCGGGCTGAACGCCGCGCGCTTTGCCGAATGGACGCCGCAGTTTACTCCGGATAATGCGCGTCAGGCCCTGCTGGCCTTTAAGGGCGACGTCTATACCGGCCTGCAGGCGCAGGACTTCAGCGAGGCGGATTTCGACTTCGCCCAGCAGCATTTGCGTATGCTGTCCGGCTTATACGGCGTGCTGCGTCCGCTCGATCTGATGATGCCTTACCGTCTGGAGATGGGCATCAAGCTGGCCAACCCGCGCGGTAAAGACCTGTACAGCTTCTGGGGCGAGCGCATCACCGACAAGCTCAACGAGGTGCTGCAGCAGCAAGGCGACGACGTGGTGGTCAACCTGGCGTCGGATGAATACTTCAAGGCGGTGAAGCCGGCCAAACTGCACGGTCAGTTGATTAAACCGGTGTTCCTGGATGAGAAAAACGGCAAATATAAGGTGATCAGCTTCTACGCTAAAAAGGCGCGCGGCCTGATGAGCCGTTTTATTATCAAAAATCGCCTGACCAAAGCCGAGCAGCTGGCTGATTTCAATCTGGAAGGGTATGCCTTTGATGAGGCGGCGTCCAAGGCGGATGAACTGGTGTTCAAACGTCCTGAGCAGTAAGAGAAAGGGCCGGTAATCACCGGCCCTGAAGTTGATGACAACGTCGTCTGATGACCCGAGATACCCGGGCCTAGCGTAACGAGGGGCACTTCGGCGGCTAACGCCGCTACGACCCCATCGCCACGCTCTCCCTAATAACAGGCTTTGTCAGCAGTCTGAGGGCCGGTAATCACCGGCCCTCAATCATCACGTCACCTTAATCAGGCAGGCAGCGCCATCATAAACTGACGCAGCTGCGCGAAGTCGGCCGGCAGCGAATGCGACAGCAGCGGCAGCTCGGCGCGCACCGCCAGCGCCTTCGGCAACGGCAGCTCCTGCTGTAAAATCTCTTCCACGCTCTCTTTGAACTTCGCCGGATGCGCGGTGCCGAGGAACAGGCCAAACTCGCCGTCCTGCAGCTGGTCGCGCAGCAACCGGTAGGCGATGGCCGCATGCGGCTCGGAGAGATAGCCTAACGCCGCCAGCTCCTTCATCGTCTCTTTGGTGGTTTCATCGCTGACCGCCCCGTGCCCCAGCTCTTTCAGCTGCCAGATTTTGCGGCGGAACAGCTCTTCCACCCGCGGCCAGTTATTCGGCTGGCTGACGTCCATCGCGTTGGAGAGCGTCGCCACCGTCGCGTGCGGCTGCCATTTACCGTCGTCGAGGAAGCGCGGCACCGTATCGTTGGCGTTGGTGGCGGCGATAAAGCGCTTCACCGGCAGTCCCAGCGACTTGGCCAGCAGGCCGGCGGTCAAATCGCCGAAGTTGCCGCTCGGCACCGAAATCACCAGCTGATTGCGCGCTTCCTGCGGCAGCTGCGCCACCGCCTCGAAGTAGTAGCAGATCTGCGCCAGCAGGCGGCTAATGTTGATCGAGTTGGCCGAGTTCAGGTGCAGCGCCTCTTTCAGCTCCCGATCGTCAAACGCCTGCTTCACCAGCGCCTGACAGGCGTCGAAGTCGCCGTCCACCGCCACGGTATGGATATTGCCGCCCAGGGTGCAGAACAGCTTTTCCTGCAGCGGGCTGATTTTCCCCTGCGGATAGAGGATCACCACGCGCACGTTTTTCAGGCCGTAGAACGCGTGCGCCACCGCCGCGCCGGTATCGCCGGAGGTCGCCGTCAGAATGGTGACCGGCTGGTCGCCGGCCACTTCCGCCAGCATCTGCGCCATAAAGCGGCCGCCGAAGTCTTTAAACGCCAGCGTCGGGCCGTGGAACAGCTCCAGACAAGCGATGTCGTCTTCGACCTGCGCCACCGGCGCCGGGAACTCAAAGGCGGCCTGCACGCGTTTGTGCAGCGCTTCTTCGCTGATTTCCTCACCGATAAACGCCGACAGAATACGCGCGCTGCGGGTCACGAAATCCAGCTTCAGCAGCTGGTCGATCTCGGTCAGTTCAAATTCCGGCAGCTCCAGCGGGAAAAACAGCCCCTGCTGTTTGCCCAGCCCCTGCTTGATCGCCTGTGCAAAGCTGACCTGCTCATTGTGATCTTTAAGGTTGTACAGTTTCATGCGTTATCCCAGTAGTCGAGCGCCTGCGGTATCCAGACGGCAAATATGAACAAAACCTTCGTCGTTTTGCAGATAGTGATTCTTCAGCCAGTCGGCCATCCGCTGGGCGGTGGCGCTATCGTCGCACACCGCAAACAGCGTCGGCCCGGAGCCGGAAATGCCGCAGGCCAGGGCGCCGATATCCTGCGCCGCCTTGCGCGCGTCGGCAAAGCCCGGCAGCAGGCGGGTGCGGTACGGTTCGGCAATCACGTCCTGCATCAGCTTGGCGGCCAGCTTGGGCTGCTGAGTATGGCAGGCATGAATAAAGCCGGCCAGATAGCGCCCGTGGCTGATGCAGTCCTGGCGGCGGTACTGCGCCGGTAAAATGGCGCGCGCCTCCGCGGTGGAAACCTTGATGCCCGGGTACGCCATCACCCACAGCCACTCTTTAAAGCAGGGCACCTCCTGGCTGATATACCCCTCTTCCTCCAGCATCAGCTGCAGGCCGCCGAGATAGCACGGCGCAACGTTATCGTAATGCACGCTGCCGGAGATGCGTCCTTCCAGCTCGCCCATCAGCGCCAGCAGCTGCATCTTATCCAGCGGACGGTCGCAAAATTCATTCATCGCCATCAGGCCGGCCACCACCGAACAGGCGCTGGAGCCTAGCCCGGAGCCGATCGGCATATTTTTTTCCAGCCGCATCGCCACCGGCACCTCGCGGCCGATCGCCTGGCAGAAACGCTGCCAGCACTGATACACAATGTTGTCCTTCGGGTCGGCCGGCAGCTTGCCGACAAAACGCCCGGCGTTTTCCAGGCTGAACTGCCCGGCGGCCTCAACGCTGACGCAGTCGCCCAGCAGCGTGCCGTCGACCGGCGAAACGGCGGCGCCCAGCACGTCGAAGCCCACGCTGACGTTGCCGATCGAAGCCGGCGCATACACCTTAACCATATTAAACTCCCAACTTCCATGACAGCGTGCGCAGCAGGTCGGCAAACACCCCCGCTGCCGTCACATCATTACCGGCGCCATAGCCGCGCAGCACCAGCGGCAGCGGCTGATAATAACGGCTGTAGAACGCCAGCGCGTTCTCGCCGTTTTTCACTTTATACAATGGATCGTTGCCATCAACAGCGTCAATACGCACCTGGCAACGTCCCTCTTCAATCACCCCGACATAGCGCAATACCTTACCCTGCTCCGCCGCGTCGGCCACCCGGCGGTTAAACGCCGCGTCCAGCTCCGGCAGGCGCGCCAGGAAGCTGTCGGTATCGCCGCTGGCGTCAAACTCCGGCGGCAGCACCGATTGCACCTCAATATCGCTCAGCTCCAGGTTGTAACCCGCTTCACGCGCCAAAATCAACAGTTTACGGGCAACGTCCATCCCGGACAGGTCGTCACGCGGGTCCGGCTCGGTATAGCCGTTGCTTTTTGCCTGCAGCGTCGCCGCCGACAGCGACATGCCCTCATCCAGCTTGCCGAAGATAAACGACAGCGAGCCGGACAGAATGCCGGAGAAACGCGTCAGCTCATCGCCGGCGTTCAGCAGGTTCTGCAGGTTTTCAATCACCGGCAGCCCGGCGCCGACGTTGGTGTCATAGAGGAATTTACGGCGCGAGCCGGCCGCCGCCGCACGCAGCTGATGATAGAAATTCATCGACGAGGTGTTGGCCTTCTTGTTCGGCGTCACCACGTGGAAGCCGTCGGCCAGGAAATCGACGTACTGATCGGCCACCGCCTGGCTGGAGGTACAGTCGACAATCACCGGGTTAAGCAGGTGATACTCCTTCACCAGGCGAATCAGCCGCCCCAGGTTAAAGGTCTCCTGCGCCTCCGCCAGCCCTTCGCGCCAGCTGTCCAGCGCAATGCCGTGCACGTTGGTCAGCATGGCGCGCGAGTTGGCGATGCCGCACACCCGCAGGTCGATATGCTTTTGCTTCAGCCACTGCTGCTGGCGGTGGATCTGCTCGATCAGCGCGCCGCCGACGCCGCCGGTGCCGATCACAAACACTTCCAGCACCTGGTCGGTGTTGAACAGCATCTGGTGGCTGACGCGCACGCCGGTGGTGGCGTCGTCATTGCTGACCACCACCGAGATGGAACGCTCGGAAGAGCCTTGGGCGATGGCGACAATATTGATATTGGCGCGGGCCAGCGCGGAGAAGAAGCGCGCCGAAATGCCGCGCAGGGTGCGCATGCCGTCGCCGACCACCGAGATAATCGCCAGGTTTTCCGTGACGTCCAGCGGCTCCAGCAGGCCGTCTTTCAGCTCCAGATAGAACTCGTCGCCCAGCGCGCGGCGTGCACGCAGCAGCTCGCCCTGCGGCACGCAGAAGCTGATGCTGTATTCGGAGGACGACTGGGTGATCAGCACCACCGAGATGCCGGCTCGCGACATCACGGCAAACACCCGCGCCGCCATGCCGACCATGCCCTTCATACCCGGGCCGGAGACGTTGATCATCGCCATGTTATTCAGGTTGGTGATGCCTTTTACCGGCGTCTCTTCATCCGCGCACTCGGCGCCGATCAGCGTGCCGGGCGCCTGCGGATTGGAGGTGTTTTTAATCAGGCAAGGGATCTGGAACTGGGCGATGGGGGTAATGGTGCGGGGGTGGAGCACTTTGGCGCCGAAATAGGACAGCTCCATCGCCTCCTGATACGACATCGACTTCAGCAGTCTGGCGTCCGGCACGGTGCGCGGGTCGCAGGTATATACCCCGTCGACGTCGGTCCAGATTTCACAGCAGTCGGCGCGCAGACAGGCCGCCAGCACCGCCGCGGAGTAGTCAGAGCCGTTGCGCCCCAGCACCACCAGCTCGCCCTTGTCATTACCGGCGGTAAAGCCGGCCATCAGCACGACATGGTCGGCCGGGATGCCCATCGCGGCGATGCGCAGCGTGGATTCGGCGATATCGACGGTGGATTCCAGATAGTGCCCCTGCGCCAGCAGCTTCTCGACCGGATTGATCACCGTAACCGGGAAGCCTTTCGCCTGGAACACCGCTTCCATAATGGCAATCGACAGTTTTTCACCGCGGCAGATGATGCCGGCGTTGACGCTGTCCGGGCATGTCCCCAGCAGCGCCACGCCGTGCAGCACCTGCTTGAGCTGCGCAAACTCGTGCTCGACGCGCGCCTTGAGGCGGTCGTGAGCAAAGCCCGGCAGCGCCTGCGCCAGACCGTGCAGCAGCTCGGCGAAGATACGCTCCGCGTCGCTCATATTTGGCAGAATGTCTTGCCCGGCCAGCGTTTTCTCCACCATCGCCACCAGGTGGTTGGTGATCTTCGCCGGCGCGGACAATACCGCCGCTACCTGTCCCTGACGGGCGTTGCTTTCCATAATATCGGCGACGCGCAGAAAACGTTCCGCATTCGCCACCGAGGTTCCGCCAAATTTCAGCACTCGCATCTCTGTTATCTCCCGAATTTAAGCCAAAAAAAAGCCCGCACTGCTAAGGTGCGGGCTTTTTTCTTCTTGTTTCCTGTACGCGTCAGCCCGCCCCGTTACCTGTGGTATCGGTGGTGGTAATAATTGTGGTGTTCAGGCTGATGTATCGCATAACGTCTGTCTGTCTCATTTAATCCTCTGTCCCCTCTATTGGTTAAAGCAATCCCTACTCCAAGTCAAACTATTTCTTGTTTTTGCTCATTTTCCGTTCAGGAGGCAAATTGGGGGATGAAACGGACAAAAAGGCAAAATTGCAGCATAAAAAAACAGTCATGCGGCAATTTTGCAGACGATCACGCTAAACAATCCGCGTATTCACCGGCCTTCACTTCGTCAGTTTTTTTTCAATATCGTGTAACAACGTATGCAACATCATCGTATCGCGACGCGGCAGCGACCCCAGCCGCTGCTGCAGCCAGTCGCGCAGCTTTTGGTCGTCTTCAACCGCCAGATGATGCAACAACCGCTCGGCGCGCTGACGCAGCGCCTGCAGCTGCCCCGGGTCGGCGACGGCTTCCGGCGCCGGCGCCGCGACGTTCATCAGCGCGGACAGCTGGTAGCAGTACACCATCACCGCCTGTCCCAGATTCAGCGAAGGGTAATCGGCCTGCATCGGCACGCCCGTCAGCAGATCGGCCAGCGCCAGCTCCTCGTTGGTCAGCCCGGAATCTTCCCGGCCGAACACCAGCGCCGCCTGCCCGCACCACTGCCGGCGCTCTTCCAGTTGGCCAAGCAGCTCCTGCGGCGTGCTGTAGTAGTGGAAACGTGCGCGGCTGCGCGCGGTGGTGGCGACGGTGAAATCGACATCCGCCAGCGCCTGCTCCAGCGTGGCAAAGCGCTGCGCCGCATCCAGAATCTCGCCGGCGCCGTGCGCCACCCAGCGGGCCGCCGGCTGCAGATGCGCATCGCTGTCGACGATGCGCAGCGAGCTAAAGCCCATGGTTTTCATCGCACGCGCTGCGGCGCCGACATTTTCCGGCCGCGCCGGCGCCACCAAAATGATATGTAACTGCATAGTACTCCACGGCGTTAAACAGCATCACGCGTTTTGTTTTCACTGCCGCCAAAATCTTTACAACTTAGCAACAAAACCACCAACATTTAATTGTGAGATAACAAAACGGGCAATTGAGTAAATAAATTTAATGTAATCTATATAAATATAATTTATTTCTTGGCGAACTTAATTATCAAGGCGTTATTCACACCTCACGGCCAATCATTCGAAAATTGTAACCTATCGGCGTCAGCAATGCTGAATCGTTCACAGAATTTACCCTACGGCGACTTAAGCTGGCAGTTCTGTAAGTGTTTTTCACAAATCTGTTAACGTGCTACAATTGAATTTGATATATGTCAACAAAGCGTAGTTTTGTTGGGTGATGAATTCGGCATCTACTGTTATATTGCTGTTAATAGGGTTAGGATATGCGCCGTTTTGGCACCCTTGGGGTTAAAGGGAATAGCATCCCCACCAAGCTAGCGATCTTGTTGACATTAAGATGGAAAGTGCATCAAGAACGAGTTTCCGTACTTTAGTCATTTGGCATGAGGGAACGTGGCGATATCTCCGCCCTCCTCTGAGAAAACAAAGACTTCTGTACTTCCTGTTTTCTATTTTGTTGGCAATTTTAGGTAGCAAATATGCAGACCCCGCAAATTCTGATTGTCGAAGACGAGTTAGTCACTCGTAACACCCTGAAGAGCATCTTCGAGGCGGAAGGCTACATCGTGCATGAAGCCAATGATGGTGCAGAGATGCACAACATCCTGTCCGAAAATGACGTTAATCTGGTCATCATGGATATCAACCTGCCGGGTAAAAACGGCCTGCTGCTGGCGCGTGAGCTGCGCGAACAGGTCAGCGTCGCCCTGATGTTCCTGACCGGTCGCGATAACGAAGTGGACAAGATCCTTGGCCTCGAAATCGGCGCTGACGACTATATCACCAAACCGTTCAACCCGCGCGAACTGACCATCCGTGCGCGCAACCTGCTGTCACGCACCATGAACCTGGGCAGCGTCGGCGAAGAGCGCAAGCAGGTTGAAAGCTACAAGTTCAACGGCTGGGAGCTGGATATCAACAGCCGCTCGCTGATTGGCCCGAACGGCGAACAGTACAAGCTGCCGCGCAGCGAATTCCGCGCCATGCTGCACTTCTGCGAAAACCCGGGCAAGATCCAGTCGCGCGGTGAACTGCTGAAGAAAATGACCGGTCGCGAGCTGAAGCCGCACGACCGTACCGTCGATGTGACCATCCGCCGCATCCGCAAGCACTTCGAATCTACGCCGGATACGCCGGAAATCATCGCCACCATTCACGGCGAAGGTTACCGCTTCTGCGGCGAGCTGGAAGAGTAATTCTTACCGGCGGCAACATGGGAGGGGCCAGCCTGCTGTCCCCTCTTTTGCATGATTAGCGCGCGGCATTCCAGGGAATAATCGGCACGGCGCTGATGGCATTCTTCGGCGAACCGTCCACCACCTTGTCCGAATAGGTCAGATAAACCAACGCATTACGCGTTGCGTCGTAGAAGCGCACCACCTGCAGCTTTTTGAACACCAGCGACGTGCGTTTCTGGAACACCACGCTGCCCTTGTTCTTGCCGTTTTTAATTTTGTCGCTCAGTTCGATCGGCCCGACCTGCGAGCAGGAAATCGCCGCGTCTGCGGTATCTTCCGCCAGCCCCAGCCCGCCTTTGATGCCGCCGGTCTTGGCGCGGCTGATATAACAAGTTACATTTTTAACGTCCGGATCGTCGAACGCCTCAACCACAATCTTGTGGTCCGGACCAAACAGTTTAAACACGGTATCCACCGAGCCAATCTGTTCAGCCTGTGCGCTATTGGCCGAGACGCCGGCCAGGCAGAACAATAATATCCATAATTTTTTCATCTAGTTAACTCCGAAAAATCCCAAACGATACGCCAACTATTATTATTAGTTTTATTTATGCTTTGGAAGAAAAAAATAAGACCCTTCCATCATGCTTCGCCTTTGTAGCACAGAGCGTGAAAAAAATCTTTGAGAGTCTCGGAGGAAAAAAATTGTTATTATGCGGCGGCGTCATTTCTTTGCGCCTGCGAAGATGCCCTCAGCCTCAGCGTTTTATGCACCACGACACTCCCGAGGCCAAGCGCGCAACGCATGCCAAAATTATTCGACTTGTATCAGGCTACGGCCCGCTCGCCGGCACAGCGCCGAACGTGTGACAAGGCGTGACCAGACGCCGTCATGATACAGCTTGAAGTAGACCGGGATTTAACGGCAGGGAACTCGCCGTTGATCACCAGCACCCGCGTAATGACTTAACATACCCGGGTTCCGACCCCAAAGCTCTACGAGGACGATCTATGGATCAAGCCGGTATCATTCGTGATCTGCTTAGCTGGCTGGAAAGCCATTTGGACCAACCGTTGGCGCTGGATAACGTGGCTGCCAAGGCGGGATATTCGAAATGGCATCTGCAACGGATGTTCAAAGATATTACCGGTAACGCCATCGGCGCTTATATCCGGGCAAGAAGACTGTCGAAAGCGGCGGTCGCGCTGCGCTTGACCAGCCGCCCAATACTGGATATCGCCCTGCAATACCGCTTTGACTCGCAACAGACCTTCACCCGAGCATTCAAAAAACAATTCGCCCAGACGCCTGCGCTGTATCGCCGGGCCGAAGACTGGAACGCGTTCGGCATCTGTCCGCCGATCCGTCTGGGAGCCTTCACGCTGCCGCAGCCGGAGTTCGTCACCCTGCCGGAACAGCAGATGGTCGGCCTGACGCAGAGCTACTCCTGTACGCTGGAGCAGATTTCCAACTTCCGCACCGAGCTGCGCTCCCAGTTCTGGCGTCACTATCTGGGTGAGGCGAGCACGCTGCCGCCGGTGCTGTACGGCCTGCACCACTCCCGCCCGAGCCAGGAGAAGGACGACGAGCAGGAGGTGCTGTACACCACCGCGCTGGAGCCGCATCACGTGCCCGACACCGTCAGCGAAGGGCAGCCGATCACGCTGCAGGGCGGCGAATACGCGCTGTTCCGCTACGAAGGCCCGAGCGCCGGCCTGCAGGACTTCATCCTGACGCTGTACGGCACCTGTCTGCCGCTGCTGGAGCTGACGCGCCGCAGAGGCTATGACATCGAGCGCTTCCACCCGAAGGGCAGCCGTCTGCCGCCGCAGCCGCCGACCGAGATCAACTGCGAATACCTGATCCCGATTCGCCGTTAACGCTGCAGTTCGTCCAACGCGGGCATGTCGAGGTGTGATACATCGCCCGCCGTTTCCACGATCCAGCCGGAGGCCAGCCACGGGCTCTGCTGATGGTCAACGCGCGACAGCGAACAGTTGCGCAGCCGCAGACGACGTTCGGCATGCGCCGGCAGCCCCAGAATGGTGCCTATCAGGCAGCCAAGCGCGATACCGTGGCTGACGATCAGCGGCTTACTGCCTTCCGGCAGCATCAGGCAGCTCTCCAGCGCCGCGCGCATCCGCTCCGCCAGTTCGCTCATTGATTCCCCCTGAGGGATACGGGCGTCAGGCGTGCCGTCGACCATCTGTTTGCGCCACTGCTCTTCCTGCGGCGTCAGACCGTCGATAAGACGCTCTTCCAACACCCCCATGTGCAGCTCGCGCAGCCGCGGTTCAGCAATCACCTCACAGCCGCAGGCATCGGCGATAATCTGTGCGGTGCGGCGGGTGCGCCCCAAATCACTGGTAATCACATGCGTGATGCCTTCGCGGCTGACGCGCCTGGCGACCAGCTGCGCCTGATGTTCGCCCATTGCGGTTAACGGGCTGTCGGACTGACCCTGAATGCGGCGTTCCGCATTCCATTCCGTTTCGCCGTGGCGAACAAGGTATACCTGTAACATTTTTCTTTTCCGTTATACTGCGTGAAACTTGAGTTTATCTTTCAGGGACCGCGCCTGCGCGCGCCCGTGCGTAGAATAGGCTCTTAGCATAAGGATGCCAGACCCGTTATGTACCACGTTGTTGCTGCAACTACCAACCCGGTAAAGATCAAGGCTATTCAACAGGCCTTTGACGACACCTACGGCGCCGGCCAATGCCACATCGAACCCGTCGACGTCGCCAGCGGCGTCTCCGTGCAACCCATCGGCAATACTGAAACCCGCACCGGCGCGCGCCAACGCGTGATGGAAGCGCGTCAGGCACGCCCGGAGGCCGACTTTTGGGTCGGGGTGGAAGCGGGAATTGAAGACGCGATGACCTTCGCCTGGATAACCATCGAAAATCCGCAGGGACGCGGCGAATCGCGTTCCGCCAGCCTGATGCTGCCGGCGGCGGTGCTGCAGGGGATCCACGCCGGGCGCGAACTGGGCAGCGAGATGGCGGCCATCACCGGCAACGCCGACATCAAGCGCCAGGGCGGCGCCATCGCCATCTTCACCCACGGGCGGCTGAGCCGCACCAGCGTTTACCATCAGGCGCTGCTGCTGGCGCTGGCGCCGTTCATCAACCCGATTTATCAGCATCCCCAGCCACGCTAAGCGGACGGCGCTATGAGGCGTCGTTCAGCAGCTGTTGCTCCAGCCACTGCTTCAGCGCCGGCGGCGCCGCCTTCAGGCTGTTGGAGCCGCGGGTAATGGTTGCAATCCCGGCGCCCAGCTCATTTTTCAGCTCGCGCTGGCTCATCTCGCCGCGCATCAGCTCCTGGATAATCCGCACGCGCGTGCCGAGGGCGGCGCGCTCGTCCGGCGTCAGCAGCAGTTGCATCAACGGTTGGTGCAGATCCCGCTCGAAGGAACCCTGCAACAGCGCGACAAAACGCTGCCAGTCTTCATTGCCTTGTTCTGAAAGAGCAGGATCGTTGAGTGATAATTGCGTCATGGCGGCCACCATACTATTTAACTAGTACAGCAGCATACCATAACGCCCCGTAAATCAATAACGCCGCTGCCATTCCGCATCGGTCAGCACGTTGGACGGCTGATGCATGAAATAGCGATAAAATGCGTCATAGGCCAGCACGTTCTTCACATAGCCGCGCGTTTCTGAGAACGGAATGCTCTCGATAAACGCCACCGCGTCAATCCGCCCGCCGCTGTTGCCCAGCCAGGTGTTCACCCGCGACGGACCGGCGTTATACGCCGCCGACGACAGAATGCGGTTGCGGTCAAACTGCTGGAACACCGACTCCAGATAGCTGGTGCCGATGGTAATGTTGGTCTGCGGATCGAACAGCTGGCTGGCGCTGCTGTAACCCGGAATGCCGAACTTCTGCACCGTGTGCTGCGCGGTGCGCGGCATCACCTGCATCAGCCCCGCCGCCCCGACCGGCGACTGCGCCTTCGGGTTCCAGGCGCTCTCCTGGCGGGAAATCGCCATCGCATAGCTCTGCGTGATGCCTTTCCCGTCGGTGGCGCGGCGGTATTCATCCGGCCAGGCGATAGGGAAACGCTCTTCCAGGTGGTTCCACAGCTTACCGACGATGGTCGCCTGCACGCTCAGATCGGCCCACTTCTGCTCGAACGCGTAAC
The DNA here is from genome assembly GCF_016026735.1 of Serratia rubidaea. Classification (NCBI taxonomy): domain Bacteria; kingdom Pseudomonadati; phylum Pseudomonadota; class Gammaproteobacteria; order Enterobacterales; family Yersiniaceae; genus Serratia; species Serratia rubidaea. The sequence goes on along the minus strand of NZ_CP065640.1, from coordinate 2,194,153 downwards.
GCGCCAACGCTTCCTGCTCCGGCTGGCTGCGGCTGGCCACGTAGGCATTCCACTCGCCGCGCGCCAGGTTATCCATATTCCAGTACATCAGTTCGCGCACCCGCGCGACTTCCGGGCCGCTCACCAGCGAGGTGCGCGGCGTAGCCGCCACCGCCACCATAATCGGATAGCTTACATTCAGCTTCTGCGCGGCCACCATCGGATAGAAACCGCGCTCATTCATCAGACGGCGCAGCATCTCTTCGCCTTCCTGACGCTTGCCCTCATCCATCAGCATCGCAGCGCGCCAGTAGCGCCATTCGTCTTTATTACGCGACTCTTCCGGCAGACGCGCCAGCCAGGTTTTCAGCCCGGCGCGGTCGCCGGTGCCGAGCGCCATGCGCACCCGCCGCTCCAGCAGCGACGGCGACTGGCTGCGCAGGATCACGCTGTCGCGCCACTGCGCCTGCTCGCCGGTCGCATCGTTGCCCATCAGGCGCCACGCCACCGCCTCTTCCAGCGCCAGTTGGTCGCTCTCGCTCATTTTTTGCAAACGCGCCAGCGTCGGAATCATCGCGCGCGCGTTCTCCGCGTCCTGACGCGCCAGGCGGGTGAAGGCGATCTGGGTGACCGAGCGGGTAAAGTCGGTCGGGCCGGCGCTGCGCGCAAACCCTTCCACGCTGGCCGGATCGTTTTGCAGGCTCACCAGCGCATCGCCCATGGTCTGATAGTCCGACGGCAGCTGCCGCGACAGGTGCGTCACCAGCCCGCCGTTGCCCTCTTTCAGCGCCAGTTTCATACGCTCCAGCGTAGCCAGCGGCGTTTGTTCACCGGACGACTGCCAGACGCTGAACAGTTTATCGCAGGCGTTCGGCAGCGATTTCCCCGACTGCCAAATCTCTTTCACCCCGCGCCAGGCGGCCTGCCGATCGCCGGTCGCCCACTGGGCGTAGTAGTAGTTACAGCGCGCGGCGATGGGTTTCGGCGCCTGCGGGCTGAAGGCCAGCAGGCCGCGCCAGTCTTCACGGCGCGCCAGTTCGTTGACAAAGCGCGACGACAGCGATTTGGCCGGCGGCAAGGTCGGATGCTGGCGAATAAACGTATCCACCTGCTGATAGCTGACGCTGCCAAGATCCTGCGTCAGCTGACGGTATTCCAGATACGGGTAAAGCGGATAGTCGCGCAGCGTCGGCATCAGCTGGGCCACCACATCCATTTGCTTATTGTCCCAGGCCTGTTTGACTTGCTGATAACGCTCGCGCTGGGCATCCAGCGAATCAGCCAACGCCGCGCCCGAGAAAGCCGTCAGACACACGCCAATTGCCAGAAGCCGCCACTTGTCCACCTTGACCATACTGATTCTTTCCTCGCTGGTTGTCTTGTCTTAAACCGCTTACCGCGGGCGAAGGGCGCTGCGCCGAACGCTATTGTCTAATCATAGACAGCATAAAACGCCATCCATTCACCAAAAGTTGCCGGCGCCGAGCGGGGCGCGGGCAAAACAGCTTTCTACCCTGTCCGTTCACGGCGGCGGAAACCACCTGATTATTCTGAATCGTTCCGCTTTCTGCCCGCCGTCACGTACGCTGTACGGCTTTTGCGGCGCTAAAAATCGCCTGCGTGGCAGGCCGCGTTTTTTCTTCATGCAAAAACAAGTAAGATAAATCTTATAAAACGCCATATAAACCGCACAACGGCGGCTGATTATAATACAATCCGCGCAAATTATAGGTTATATAATGTCCGTCAGAGTGGGCGATCATTCGCTTTTCATCATGATTTTTCTTTATTTTTTCAGGTAACGCTGCAGGAACAGGCGATATTGGCCCATGAAGAGATCTAAGCACGCCGGCAGCGCAACCCACACCGCCAGGGGCTTCTTCCGGAGCTTATTATTCTCTCGTCCTTACGTTCTCGGGCTGCTCCTGCTGATGTCATTTACCGGTCAGAGCGCCACCGAACCGGCAGAGCGGGTGCAGTCGCGCACCCAGGCCGTCACCACCGTGGTGCTGGGTATTATCAGCTATACCCGCTGGCCCGCGCCGCCCAATCCCGTCCGTTTATGCGTCACCGCACCAACGCACTACGCCGACGGTCTGTTCAGCCCGCTGCTGCTGCAGGCCCCGCATCCGATTAAAACGCAGCGTCTGCCGCTCGACAGCGACCAGCTGGCGCAGCAGTGCGACGTGATTTATCTCGGCGAAGTCAGCAATGCGCAGCGCCAGGCGCTGATCCCGCGCATCGCCGGCCATTCGGTGCTCGTCATCAGCGAGAACGACGCGGAGTGCAGCGCGGGCAGCGCGTTTTGTCTGCAGCCGCGCGGCGAACAGGTCAGTTTTAAAGTCAACCTGGATGCGCTGGCGCGCAGCGGCGTGCGCGTGCACCCTAACGTCCTGCAGCTGGCGCGTAAGCTGGAGTCGTCATGATGGGGCTATTTCGCAGAAAACGCGCCGCCCATGCGCGACCGACGCTGGGCCAGGTGCTGCAACGCATGAACCTGAGCCTGGCGCTGATCGCCGTCGGCACCGCCGGCGTCTTCCTGACGCTGGTCGCTCTGTTTGCGCTGCGCGCCTACGCCAACCACAATTTGCACCTGATCGCCCGCTCCATCAGCTATACGGTGGAGGCGGCGGTAGTGTTTGACGATCGCAGCGCCGCGCGCGAGGCGCTGATGCTGATCGCCTCCAATGAAGAGGTGTCGGAAGCCAAAATTCTGAATAAGGACGGCAGGCTGCTGGCCTACTGGCACCATCCCAAAGACGGCCCGCTGCACGGTCTGGAGCAGATGGTCGCACGCTGGGCGATGCCGGAGGCCATTGAACTGCCGATCACCCACGAAGGCAAGCAGGTCGGCAAAGTCTGGCTAAGCGGCCACGGCGGCAGCCTGCTGCGCTTTTTACTGCGCGGGCTGGCCGGCATTATCGCCTGTCTGGCGCTCAGCACCCTGTGCGCCCTGATCCTGTCGCGGCGCATGCTGCACGGCATCGTACGGTCGCTGAACGATATCGCCAACGTCGCCCACGTGGTGCGCAGCGATCGCAGCTTCGGCCAGCGGGTGCCGTCGGCGCCGATTGCCGAACTGCACGAACTGAGCAACGACTTCAACGGCCTGCTGGAGGAGCTGGAAACCTGGCAGGCGCACCTCAAGCAGGAAAATGATTCGCTGACCCACCGCGCCACCCATGACAGCCTGACCGGCCTGCCGAACCGCGCCTTTTTTGAAAGCCGGCTCAGCCATGCCCTGAACCATATCGCCCCCGCAGAAAAACTGGCGGTGCTGTTTATCGACGGCGACCGTTTTAAAGAGGTCAACGACAGCCACGGCCACGCCGCGGGCGACGCGGTGCTGACCGCTATCGCCGGCCGCATCCGCGCCCAGCTGCGCGACGGCGACGTGGTGGCGCGACTGGGGGGCGATGAGTTCGCCGTACTGCTGTCGCCGGTGCGCCGGCAAGCGGACGTCACGCGCATTGCCGACAAGATTATCGGCAGCATGGCGCAGCCGGTGCCGCTGCCAAACCAGGAACAGGTGATCGCCTCACTCAGTATTGGCATTGCCTTCTACCCCGATCATGCGGCAACGCCTCAGGGGTTGCTGCACGAAGCCGATGACGCCATGTATCAGGCGAAGCATCGTTATCACGGAGGTTGGCGGCTGGCGACCCAGAAATAGCCACCCCAACCGATCAAGAGGAAAACAGGGAATCATTATGATCAAGCAACGCTTAACACGACCTTTCTCACTGCTGGCGATGATGTTTATCGCCGTGCTGGCGCTGGCCGGCTGCCAGAGCAAACAGGGGCTCACGGCAGAGCAGATAGCGCTGCTGCAGGCGCAGGGGTTCAAGCTGACCGATAAAGGCTGGGAGTTCGGCATGTCCGACAAGGTGCTGTTCGGCAATAACGTCGGCAAACTCAGCCCGGAAAGCGCAGAGACGGTGCAGAAAATGGGGCGCGCGCTGCTGAGCGTCAATATCGTTAAATTCCGCCTGGACGGCCATACCGACAACTATGGCGAAGACAGCTACAACGACCAGCTGTCGCTGCGCCGCGCCAACACCGTCGCCGACCAGTTGGCCAGCGTCGGCATTCCGCGCGCCGATATCGAGACCCGCGGTATGGGCAAACGCGACCCGGTCGCCGATAACCGCACCGCGAAAGGCCGCGCCGAAAACCGCCGCGTTTCTATCATCGTCACGCCATAATCTGCCGTAAAATGCGCCTTTCCGGGCGCATTGCCATCATATACCTGACATAATTCGGGTTGCAGGCAGGCGAATCCCGATGCGCTTACGCAAGTCAGGAATTCAGCTGACTGAGCACCGCCAACACAGCTGCGGCTTGAAGTATGACGGGTAGACTTGGCGATTGTCATACGATAGCTGGGATCGAATGCAAAAACGGGCTACACTCCCGCCTCAGACATCCTGAATTAAATCCAGCGGCTTTCAAACGGCGGCCATCGGCGCGCCTCTTGAAAGCCCTCAACGGTAAACCGATATAGCGAGGCTCGAGCAACGTGGCTCAATACGTCTATACCATGCACCGCGTCGGCAAAGTAGTACCGCCGAAGCGTCATATACTGAAAAACATCTCCCTCAGCTTCTTCCCGGGGGCCAAAATCGGCGTACTGGGCCTGAACGGCGCCGGTAAGTCCACCCTGCTGCGCATTATGGCCGGCATCGATAAAGACATCGAAGGCGAAGCGCGCCCGCAGCCGGGCATCAAAATCGGCTACCTGCCGCAGGAGCCGCAGCTGAATCTGCAGCACACCGTACGCGAGTCGGTGGAAGAGGCGCTGTCAGAAGTGGTCGGCGCGCTGAAACGTCTGGACGAAGTGTACGCGCTGTACGCGGAAGAAGACGCCGACTTCGACAAGCTGGCCGCTGAGCAGGGCCGTCTGGAAGAGATCATCCAGGCGCATGACGGCCACAACCTCAACGCCCAGTTGGAGCGCGCCGCCGATGCGCTGCGCCTGCCGGAGTGGGACGCCAAAATCGAACATCTGTCCGGGGGTGAACGCCGCCGCGTGGCGCTGTGCCGCCTGCTGCTGGAAAAACCGGACATGCTGCTGCTGGACGAACCGACCAACCACCTGGACGCCGAATCCGTCGCCTGGCTGGAGCGCTTCCTGCACGACTTCGAGGGCACCGTGGTGGCGATTACCCACGACCGTTACTTCCTCGACAACGTCGCCGGCTGGATCCTCGAGCTGGACCGCGGCGAGGGCATCCCGTGGGAAGGCAACTACTCCTCTTGGCTGGAGCAGAAAGACGAGCGTCTGGCGCAGGAAGCCTCTGCCGAAGCCGCACGCCGCAAATCCATTGAGAAAGAGCTGGAGTGGGTGCGTCAGGGCGCCAAAGGCCGTCAGTCAAAAGGCAAGGCCCGTCTGGCCCGCTTTGAAGAGCTGAACAGCACCGAATACCAGAAACGCAACGAGACCAACGAACTGTTCATTCCGCCTGGCGCGCGACTGGGCGACAAAGTGGTCGAAGTCAGCAACCTGCATAAATCCTACGGCGACCGCGTGCTGATCGACGATCTGTCGTTCTCGCTGCCGAAGGGCGCCATCGTCGGCATTATCGGCCCGAACGGCGCCGGTAAATCCACCCTGTTCCGCATGCTTTCCGGCGCAGAGCAGCCGGACAGCGGCAGCATCGTGCTGGGCGACACCGTCAAGCTGGCCTCGGTCGATCAGTTCCGCGACAGCATGGACGACAAGAAAACCGTGTGGGAAGAAGTCTCCGGCGGTCAGGACATCATGCGCATCGGCAACACCGAAATGCCAAGCCGCGCCTACGTCGGCCGCTTTAACTTCAAGGGCGTCGATCAGGGCAAACGCGTCGGCGAACTGTCCGGTGGTGAACGCGGCCGTCTGCACCTGGCCAAGCTGCTGCAGGTTGGCGGCAACGTACTGCTGCTCGATGAACCGACCAACGACCTGGATATCGAAACCCTGCGCGCGCTGGAAAACGCCCTGCTGGAATTCCCGGGCTGCGCGCTGGTGATCTCGCACGACCGCTGGTTCCTCGACCGTATCGCCACCCACATCATCGACTATCAGGATGAAGGCAAGGTGGAGTTCTTCGAAGGCAACTTTACCGAATACGAAGAGTACAAGAAGCGTACGCTGGGCGCCGACGCGCTGGAGCCGCACCGCATCAAGTACAAGAAGATCGCCAAATAAGCGCCCTTCTCTTCGCTCAGGCCCGCTATTGCGGGCCTTTTTTATGGGCGCCGCTGACCGCCGTTCGGCCGGACAAAGGTTACGCACAGCGTCTGGCGCGGCGTCTGCGGGTCGGCCTGGAACGTCAGCTCCTGCCGCCAGTCAATGTGCAGCGACGGCCACTGCGTCAGCGCATCGTCAAAATGGCTCTGCGCACACGTCTCTCCCAGCCGGCCGAACAGCGCCACGCCGTGCCGCGCCAGCTGTGCGTCGTCCAGGCGGGCATTGTAGATATTCGGCTTCCGGGCGTTGGACCAGCGCGCAATCACCTGCGGACGGGAAGCGGCATACACCGTCATCCACTGCGACAAATAGCCGCCGCCGACGTAGCGCAGATCGACGCCGTAGCGCTGCCGCCAGCGCTGTTCTACCGCGGCGCTGAACGCCTTGACGCCCACCATCTTCTGCCCGGCGTTGCGCACGTTGCCCAACATCACCGCGGCGTAGCCCAGGTACACCGCCAGCGCGGCGCACAGCAGCGCTATCGTCGCCGTCCGCAGTGAGCGCGACGGCGGCCGGCGCACGCAGCCGACCAGCAGCGCCGGCGCCACGATAAAGAACGGCTGCAGCCATTCGGTCAGCCGGCCGCCGGCATGGAAGGAGAACCAGACGGCAATCAGCCCCAGCGGCAGCAGGCACACCCACAGCAACACCCGCGTCGGCAGCGCGCCCGGCCAGCCCAGCGTCGCGCCGCTGCGTCGCAGCAGCCACCACAGCGCCAGCAGCGGGTAAAACACCAGCAGCAGCGCGCGCAGAATGCCGACGTTCAGCTGCATGCGCGTCTGCGATCCCACCCATTTAAAGGCGGCGAAATCATGCTGCCATAGCCAGACCACATTCGGCAGCACCAGCGCCAGCCAGATCGCCACCGCCAGATAAAACGCCGGCTGGCGGTAACAGCGGCGGATTTGCGGCACCAGCAGCGTCGACAGCGCAATAAAATAGACAAAGGCGAAGGTGGAGTATTTCGCCATCATCGCCAGCCCGGCGGCCACGGCAAAGGCCGGCCACCAGTTGGCGGAGCGCTCGATCGCCAGATGAAAGAACAGCAGCATCCACGGCCACAGCATCACCAGCAGATAGTTGTCGTTGTAGGGGATAATGTCGAAATTGATAATGCCGGACAGGTTGAGCGTCAGCAGCGCCAGCCAGGCCAGAGAGCGGCTGCCGCTCAGCCGCCGCGCCAGCAGCCACACGCCCAGCATGCCGACGGCGATCGCCGCAAAGTGCCCGGCGTACCAGTAAACGTTCAGCGGCATGCCCGGCAGCCAAATCGCCGGGCGCATCGCCGCGCCCACCAGCCAGGGGTTCTTCGGCGAGCCCCATTCGGCGTTCAGGCCCCAGTTCAGCGCTTCAACGGCGTCGTAAGGCAGCGTAGGGTCGAGCTGCGCGCTGAGCAGCGTCCACGCCGCCGCGTAGCCCAGCAGCCAGAGAATAAGTAAACGATACGTCATGGTTTTACCGTCCTGGTGGTGACGAAAAACCTAACGTAATCAGCGCAGAGTGAACATTACGTCAACGGTGGCGCAGTTCGCGCCCGGCCGTTGCGGCGAGCGCACTATCGGCTAATTCAGCCCGCCTGCGGCACGTTTTTCACCCGGCCGACGTCCGCCGCCATCAGCTGCTGCACCAGCTCCACGCAGCGCAGGAAGCGCTCATCATAGTCGCTGGACTCAACGCGCACGTACTCGATGTTGTTGGCGCGCAGCATCGCCTCCAGCAGATCCTGAAAGGCCTTGCGTTCGCCGGGACTGCCCAGGCTGCGCAAGCCGTCCGCCACCCACGGCGTGTTGTTCTCCAGCAGGATCACCAGGTCGAAGCGGTACTCGTCGATCAGCGCCTGCACAAAGGGGTGCTCCCGCCCTTCATACTTTTTGCAGAACGCCTGGGTGGTGACAAAGTCGGTATCGATAAACGCCACCTTGTTGGCGTACTTCACCGCAAAGTCCACGTACTGCGCCTGCCCCAAGGCAATCTTGTCGTAGTCGGAGTACTGCAGCGCCATCTCGTCGCCCCCCAGATGGGAGAACACGTAATCGCGGCCGTACTCCCAGGCGCTGGTGGTATTGAAGATATTGGCCAGCTTGTTGACCAGCGTCGATTTACCGCTGGATTCGCCGCCCAGTATCGCCACGGTGCGCACAAAGAACGGCTTCACTTCGGTAGGAATATATTCCCAGTAGCGGAACGGATCCTGACGGATCTGCCGGCCGCTGATCTTCATAAACGAACGTTCGGGGTCGATCAGAATAGTTTCCGTCGCCAGATACTCGCGGTAGCGCGGCGCATCCTGCGTTTCGCTGGAGTAGATCACGCTCGGCATAATGCCCTGCTGTTCCATAAACTGCTTCATGCCGTTGCTCCACACGCCCCAGCCGTGCGGATAGGGTTCGATGCCCTGCTCGTCGAACGCGTGAATATGGATGTTCTTCTGATACTTGAAGGTTTGCAGCAGCCAGCGCAGCCGGTCGCTGACCGTCGGCTGCTGCGACATCGAACTGTTGTCGAACAGCTCGCGGTCACGCGGCTCGTCGTAACACAAAATCACATGCAGCTCGTCCACCTGGCTGCAGGCGCGCTGGATCAGATAGATATGGCCGGTATGCAGCGGGTAAAATTTACCAAACACTACGCCGACCTTTTTCTCCCGGCGCGGAAACTCCAGACCCAGGAAACGGTGCAGCGCCTCCAGCTTCTGCGCGCTGGGGCTCTTGATTTTGTCATTAAGCAGCTGGCTGAGGTAGCCTTTAGTCATGCCGCTGGCGTCCGCCACCTGTTGCAGTGTGCGCCCCTGCTGTTTAATCGCCGCTTTCAGATAATCAAATTGCCGCATCACGCCTCCTGTTCAATATGCTAAACACGTTAGCACAGATTCCTGATTTCGGCGGCCATTAAAACTCGTCCAGCACCGCCAGCGCATCCGCCAGCTTTTTCACGCCGAACACCTGCATATTGGCCGGCATCTTTTTCGGCACGTTGGCGTGCGGCACGATGGCGCGCTTAAAGCCGTGCTTGGCTGCTTCCGAAATGCGCTCCTGCCCGCTCGGCACCGGGCGGATTTCGCCGGCCAGCCCCACTTCGCCAAACACCACCAGATCCTGCGGCAGCGGCCGGTCGCGCAGGCTGGAGACCAGCGACAGCAGCAGCGCCAGGTCGGCGCTGGTTTCCGCCACCTTTACGCCGCCGACCACGTTGACGAACACGTCCTGATCCGCCATCTGCAGGCCGCCGTGACGGTGCAGCACCGCCAGCAGGATCGCCAGACGGTTCTGCTCCAGCCCCACCGCCACGCGGCGCGGGTTGGACATCATCGAGTGATCCACCAGCGCCTGAATCTCCACCAGCAGCGGCCGCGTGCCTTCCCACACCACCATCACCGAGCTGCCGGAGGTCACCTCGCCGCGGCTGAGGAAAATCGCCGACGGGTTGCTGACCTCACGCAGGCCCTGCTCGGTCATGGCGAACACGCCCAGCTCATTGACCGCGCCGAAGCGGTTCTTGTGGCTGCGCAGGGTGCGGAAGCGGGAGTCGGCGTCGCCGTCGAGCAGAATCGAACAGTCGATGCAGTGCTCCAACACCTTCGGCCCGGCCAGCGAGCCGTCTTTGGTGACGTGACCGACCATCACGATCGCCACGCCGCGGGTTTTGGCAAAGCGCGTCAGGTAAGCGGCGGTTTCGCGCACCTGCGCCACGCTGCCCGGCGAGGACTGGATGTCCGCCATATGCATCACCTGAATCGAGTCGATCACCATCAGCTTCGGCTGCTCCTGCTCGGCGATCAGGCAGATTTGCTCGATGCTGGTTTCCGACAGCATATTCAGGTTGCCGGTCGGCAGCCCCAGGCGGTGCGCGCGCATCGCCACCTGCTGCAGCGACTCTTCGCCGGTGACGTACAGCGTTTTCATCTGCTCGGACAGTTTACACAGCGTCTGCAGCAGCAGGGTACTCTTGCCGGCGCCGGGGCTGCCGCCGATCAGAATGGCGCTGCCCGGCACCACGCCGCCGCCGAGCACGCGGTCAAATTCCAGAAAGCCGGTGGAAAAACGCGGCAGCTCTTCCAGGCTGATCTCCGACAGCCGCTGCACCTTGCTGACGCCGCCGTTCTCGCCGGCATAGCCGCTGAAGCGCTCATTGCGCGCCGCGGCGGGCGAGGCGGCCAGACGGACCTCGGTAATGGTATTCCAGGCCTGGCATGCGCTGCACTGCCCCTGCCAGCGCGGATAATCCGCACCGCACTCATTACATACAAACGCCCGTTTTGCCGCTTTTGCCACGTCTTACCTCTTGAAAAATACTGATTTGCTGATTGATGCGGCCCGCGCGCGGCGGGCTGCGATTAGCGCACTTCGTGCTTCAGGCTGCCGCTCAGTACGCATAATACGCCGATCAGATCGGCATGACGAATCGCCACCTGCGCCTGACCATACACCGTCGGCTTGGCGTGATAGGCGATGCCCAACCCCGCCGCCTGCATCATTTTCACATCGTTGGCGCCGTCGCCGATCGCCACCGTCTGCTGCGGCGCAATGCCCAGCTTTTCCGCCAGCTGCGTCAGCGTATCGGCCTTGTACTGGGCATCGACAATCGGCCCCACCACTTCGCCGGTCAGCTTGCCGTCGCGGATCTCCAGCTCATTGGCGGCCACCGCCACCAGCTTCAGCGTGTCGCGCAGGTATTCGGCATAGTAGGTGAAGCCGCCGGAAGCGATGGCAACGTGCCAGTCGAGCGCCTGCAGCTTACGCACCAGATTAACCAGCCCCGGCATCAGCGGCAGGTTGTCGCGCACCTGTTTCAGGATATTGGCGTCGGCGCCCTTCAGCGTGCCGACCCGCTGCCGCAGGCTGTCGGAAAAATCCAACTCGCCGCGCATCGCCCGCTCGGTCACTTCAGACACCTGCTCTCCGACGCCCGCCAGCTTGGCGATTTCGTCGATGCACTCGATCTCGATCGCGGTGGAATCCATATCCATCACCAGCAGCCCCGGCGTGCGCAGATGCGGGATCTTGCCGAGCGGCGCCACGTCCAGCCCGCTTTCCGCCGCCAGCGTTTTGGCGCGCGCCGTCAGCGTGCCGGCCAGGCGCACCACCTGATAATCCTCCACCCGCCAGGCGGTGACGATCACCATCGCCGCGCCGAGCCGGCGCTGGAACTGCGTGATGCGCTCCTTATCCAGTTCTCTGCCATACAATAGCCAACCGGTGTGGCCCGCCCAATAATCCAGCGGCATCACTTCGTCACCGCTCAGCGAAAGGGGAAGGCCCGGCCATTGGGAGATCTCGGCCGGGAGGTCACAATAGGTCAAACTATTCGACATCATTAACTCCTGAAGGGGCAGCTTGGGTATACCCGCCTGATTCTACGTTGCGACGGCGTGAAACCAAAGCGGTGACGGCGGGCAAAGACAGGCAAGACGCGTGCTATACCCTCAATCATTCGCGTTGCAGGAAGGCGGCAGAAGAAGGCATGCCGGAGCGCGGGCTCAGGCCGGTGCTGCGCCCTGCAACGTGAAGCATCACGGGTATAAAACAGCCCACCAAGCTATCCTATCGGGCCGGCTTCTGGCAACATAAACTCTCTCTGAGATTAAGGAAGCCGTATGGCTAAAGCCAAACTAAAATTTCGCCTGCACCGCACCGCCATCATTCTGATTTGTCTGGCGTTATTAGTGCTGCTGATGCAGGGCGCCTCCTATTTTAGCCTGAGCCATCAGCTGGCGCGTTCCGAGCAGGTGGAGGATCTGGCGCAGACCCTGACGAAACAGGTCGCCTTCAGCCTGGCGCCGCTGCTCGACGACGACAGCGATATTGATAATCAGCGCATCGACGCCATCCTCAGGCAGATGACCGACCACAGCCGCATCCTGGACGCCAGCGTCTATCAGCTGGACGGCACGCTGATCGCCCACGCCGGGGAAACCATCAGCGTACGCGATCGCCTGTCGCTCGACGGCAAGCGCGCCGGCAGCTACTTCAATAATCAGCTGGTTGAGGCCATTCAGTGCAAAGACGGTCCGTGCGGTTTTATCCGCATCACCCTGGATACCCACGTGCTGGCGACCGAAGCCAAACAGGTGGATAACACCACCAACCTGTTGCGGCTGATGATGCTGCTGTCGCTGGCCATCGGCATTATCCTGGCGCGCTGCCTGCTGCAGGGCCGCCGCAGCCGCTGGCAGCAGTCGCCCTATCTGCTGACCGCCAACGCGCCGCTGGCCGACGGCGACGATGACAAGCAGGAGCAGGAAAGCGCCGCGCCGGCCTCCGGCGACGACGATGCGCGCAAGCCGTAGCGCCCGCTGCGCATAAAAAAACGCCGGTCGGGTTGGCCCCACCGGCGTTATTGTCACCACGGCGGCTGTACGCCGCCAGGCGGACACGCTTACTCTTTATCGCCCAGCAGCACGGACTCCAGCGCGATAACGATCATTTCGTTAAAGGTGGTCTGACGCTCTGCGGCGGTGGTCTGCTCGTGGCGCAGGATATGGTCGGACACGGTGCAGATGGTCAACGCTTTACAGCCGTACTCTTCCTGCATTTCCGCCACCACGCCGTAGATGCCGGCCGCTTCCATCTCTACGCCCAGAATGCCGTACTTTTTCAGCACCTGGAACATATCCGGATCCGGCGTATAGAACAGATCGGCGGAGAAGATGTTGCCGACGCGCGCCGGGATGTTCTGCGCGGCTGCGGCGTCAACCGCGTTGCGCACCATGTCGAAATCCGCAATCGCCGCGAAGTCGTGGTCTTTAAAACGCAGGCGGTTCACTTTGGAGTCGGTGCAGGCGCCCATGCCGATCACCACGTCGCGCAGTTTGATATCGTCGCGCACCGCGCCGCAGGAGCCCACGCGGATCAGTTTCTTCACGCCGAACTCCGCAATCAGTTCACGCGCGTAAATGGAGCAGGACGGGATGCCCATACCATGACCCATAACGGAAATTTTGCGGCCTTTGTAAGTACCGGTGAAGCCCAACATGCCGCGCACGTTGTTCACTTCCACCGCGTCTTCCAGGAAGGTTTCCGCGATATATTTCGCGCGTAACGGGTCGCCCGGCATCAGAACGACGTCTGCGAAATCACCCATTTCGGCGTTAATGTGCGGAGTTGCCATAATTATTTTCCTTCTACTATCGTCATGAATAAAAATGCGCCGGGGTATTCCCCCGGCGCCAACTGCGTATTAGAACATAGTCTTGCCATATTCCATTGGCGACAGCCCAAAATAATTCGCGACGGTCTGGCCAATATCGGCAAAGGTTTCACGGTGGCCCAGCGAACCCGGTTTCACGTTCGGGCCGTAGACCAGCACCGGAATGTGCTCACGCGTATGGTCGGTGCCGCCCCAGGTCGGGTCGCAGCCGTGGTCGGCGGTGAAGATGATCATATCGTCGTCTTTCACCAGCTTCAGCAGCTCCGGCAGGCGGCGGTCGAACAGTTCCAGCGCGGCGGCATAGCCCGCCACGTCGCGGCGGTGGCCGTAAGAGGAGTCAAAATCAACAAAGTTGGTGAACACGATGGTGTTGTCGCCGGCCTGCTCCATCTCTTTGACGGTGGCGTCAAACAGCGCGTCAATCCCGGTCGCCTTAACCTTTTTGGTGATGCCGACGTTGGCGTAGATATCGGCAATCTTGCCGATGGACACCACTTCGCCGCCCTTCTCATCCACCAGCTTTTTCAGCACGGTCGGCGCCGGCGGCTCCACCGCCAGATCGTGACGGTTGCCGGTGCGCTGGAAGTTGCCCGGCTTGTCGCCGACGAACGGACGGGCGATCACGCGGCCGATGTTGTAGCCGCCTTCGGTCAGTTCCTCACGGGCGATTTCGCACAGTTCATACAGGCGATCCAGACCGAAGGTTTCTTCATGACAGGCAATCTGGAAGACCGAGTCCGCCGAGGTGTAGAAAATCGGCTTGCCGCTCTTCATGTGTTCTTCGCCGAGCTGATCGAGGATCACCGTACCGGAGGAGTGGCAGTTGCCGAGGTAGCCCGGCAGCTTGGCGCGCTCCACCAGCTTATCCAGCAGTTCCTGCGGGAAGCTGTTGTGTTCGTCTTTAAAGTAGCCCCAGTCGAACAGTACCGGCACCCCGGCGATTTCCCAGTGGCCCGACGGCGTGTCCTTACCGGAAGAAAGCTCGCTGGCATAGCCGTAAGCGCCAATGATGTCGGCATTTTCGTCCAGTCCCGGCGGGAAGCTGCCGGTGGACTCCTGCGCCGCCTTGCCCAGGCCGAGACGGCTGAGGTTCGGCAGGGTCAACGGGCCGCTGCGGCCGTTGTCTGCTTCGCCGCGCGCGCACATTTCGGCAATGTGGCCCAGGGTATCCGAGCCTTTGTCGCCAAAACGTTCAGCGTCGGCGCTGGCGCCGATGCCAAATGAGTCCAGAACCATAATAAATGTACGTTTCATTGTTTTCTCCCGCGTGATTCCACGCTCTGACGGCGCAATACGCGCCGCCTCGATTAAATAAATGGCCTTACTGGGTGATGCGTTTATACACCACCGGCGTCGCTTCCGGCGCCTGGTCGCTCAGCGTCATCGCGCCGCGCACCGCGTCGGCCGCCTGCTGCCAGCTCTCTTCGTCGTTGGCGTGGATCACCGCCAACGGCTGTTTGGCATCAATGCGATCGCCCAGGCGCGCCATATCGGTCAGTCCGACGCTGTAGTCGATGCTGTCGGTGGCGCGACGACGGCCGCCGCCAAGGGTCACCACCGCCATGCCCAGTTCACGGGTATCCATGGCGCTGACGATGCCTTCACGCTCGGCGTACACCGGCTTGCTCAGCGTCGCCGTCGGCAGGTAGCTGTCGTAACGTTCAACAAAGTCGCTCGGACCCTGCTGCACCGCCACCATGCGGCCGAAGATTTCCGCCGCCTTGCCGTTATCCAGCACCGCCTGCAGTTTGGCGCGCGCATCGGCGTCATCCTGCGCCAGGCCGCCGGAGAGCAGCATTTCCACGCACAGCGCCATGGTGACTTCCAGCAGGCGCGGGTTACGGTATTCGCCGGTCAGGAAGCGCACCGCTTCGCGCACTTCCACCGCGTTGCCGGCGCTGGAGGCCAGCACCTGGTTCATATCGGTCAGCAGCGCCGTGGTTTTGCAGCCGGCGCCGTTGGCGACGCCGACGATGGCCTGCGCCAAATCTTCCGACAGCGCATAGGTCGGCATAAAGGCGCCGGAGCCTACTTTCACGTCCATCACCAATGCATCCAACCCCTCCGCCAGTTTCTTGGCCAGGATCGAACCGGTGATCAGCGGAATAGAGTCCACGGTGGCGGTAATATCGCGCGTGGCATAGAAGCGTTTGTCCGCCGGGGCCAGCGAACTGGTCTGGCCGATAATCGCAACGCCGACCTCTTTGATGATTTTACGGAAAGCGGCGTCATCCGGGAAGATATTAAAGCCGGGAATGGCTTCCAGTTTATCCAGGGTGCCGCCGGTGTGGCCCAGACCGCGGCCGGAGATCATCGGCACGTAGCCGCCGCAGGCCGCCACCATCGGGCCGAGCATCAGCGAGGTTACGTCGCCCACGCCGCCGGTGGAGTGCTTGTCCACCACCGGGCCGTTGAGATCCAGGCTCTTCCAGTCCAGCACCGTGCCGGAGTCGCGCATCGCCATGGTCAGCGCCACGCGCTCCGGCATGGTCATATCATGAAAATAGATGGTCATCGCCAGCGCGGCGATCTGCCCTTCGGAGACGACGTTATCGCGGATACCGTTAATAAAGAAGCGGATTTCCTCTTCGCTCAGCGGCTGACCGTCACGTTTCTTACGAATTATTTCTTGTGCCAGGAACAAAATTTCCTCCTGCAATATGCGTGTGCAGTGTTGTCAAAGACGCCCCGGACGCGCCGGGGCGAAAGCGAGAATCAGTAGCCGCTGCCGGACGTCTGCGCGCTGTAGCCCAGCGTGGTCAGCAGGCTGGCCAACAGGCTGGAGGCGCCGAAACGGAAGTGCCGTGCATCAGCCCAGTCTGCGCCCATGATACGCGCGGCAAGTTGCAGATAATGCTGCGCCTCTTCCGCAGTGCGTACGCCGCCGGCTGGCTTGAAGCCCACCTGCGCGCCGACGCCCATATCGCGGATCACCGACATCATCAGCTCAGCGCTTTCCAGCGTGGCGTTCACCGGTACTTTGCCGGTTGAGGTTTTAATAAAGTCCGCCCCGGCGTTGATGGAGATTTCAGACGCCTTGCGGATCAGCGCCGCGTCCTTCAGCTCGCCGGTTTCGATAATCACTTTCAGCAGCACATTCGCTTCGGCGCAGGCCTGCTTGCACTGTTTCACCAGATCGAAGCCGACCTGCTCATTGCCGGCCATCAGCGCGCGGTAAGGGAACACCACGTCCACTTCATCGGCGCCGTAGGCGATGGCCGCACGGGTTTCCGCCAGCGCGATAGCAATATCATCGTTACCGTGCGGGAAGTTGGTGACGGTGGCGATGCGGATATCCGGCGTGCCCTGC
Source organism: Serratia rubidaea (assembly GCF_016026735.1). Lineage (NCBI taxonomy): Bacteria > Pseudomonadati > Pseudomonadota > Gammaproteobacteria > Enterobacterales > Yersiniaceae > Serratia > Serratia rubidaea. The sequence goes on along the minus strand of NZ_CP065640.1, from coordinate 2,177,489 downwards.
TCGCGCAGCGTTTTACGGGCGATCGGGATGAAGCGCGGGTAAATGCAGATGGCAGCGGTGTGGCCCGCCGGGCTGTTCGCCTGACGGCACAGCGCGATCACCTTCTCGTCGGTGTCGTCGTCGTTCAGGGTGGTTAAATCCATCAGGCTCAGCGCGCGCTGCGCTGCGGCGGTTAATTCGGTCATAAAACTCTCCAACTTGAGCTGCTTGCTGTTGGCGAGCGGACTTGGTTCCGTGAAGATAGCGCGGGGTAATCACTTCCCCGAGGGCAACTGAGGTCCTTCTCACCGCACATTAGGCTAGACGTGCAAACAGCCTGTAGTAACGATTAGAACACGCCGGTCATAGGCCGGGCCGCGTCCAGGTGTAAAAATCCAATAGGGGTAACGCTCTAACAGTTAGAGATTATATGTGAAAATAATCACAAAATAACGCGATATTGTTCACAGAATAACAAAAGCTTCACCGCGCACCCCGTCAGGCCGCGCCGGACGGGCTTTCTTCACCGCCGCCGGGCTGCGGCGGCGGCAAAGAAAAACGCTCTGCAAGTATAGTTTACAGCGCCAGGAAGAACCCGGCGATGGTCGCGCTCATCAGGTTGGACAGGGTGCCGGCCACCACCGCCTTCAGACCCAGACGCGCAATATCATGACGACGGTTCGGCGCCATGCTGCCTAACCCGCCCAACAGAATCGCCACCGAAGACAGGTTAGCGAAACCACACAGCGCGAACGAAATTATCGCCTTGGTGTGGGCGGACAGCACCTGCAGCCCGTCGGCGGTCACCGCCTCATCCGGACGCAGATAGGCGCCGAAGTTCATAAAGGCGACAAACTCATTGACGATAATCTTCTGACCGATAAAGGAGCCGGCGGTCATCGCCTCGCTCCACGGCACGCCGATCAGGAAGGCGATTGGCGAGAAGATCCAGCCCAGCAGCAGCTCCAGCGACAGCTGCGGATAGTTGAACCAGCCGCCGATGCCGCCCAGCATGCCGTTCAGCAGCGCGATCAGGGCGATAAACGCCAGCAGCATCGCGCCGACGTTCAGCGCCAGCTGCATGCCGGACGCCGCGCCGGAGGCCGCCGCGTCAATCACGTTGGCCGGGCGCTCCTCTTCGGCAATCAGCTTGGTCGCATCGTCCGTATCATGGGTTTTTTCCGTTTCCGGCACCATCAGCTTGGCGAACAGCAGACCGCCCGGCGCGGCCATAAACGAGGCGGCGATCAGGTATTCCAGCGGCACGCCCATCTGCGCGTAGCCGGCCAGCACCGAACCGGCCACCGACGCCAGGCCGCCGCACATCACGGCAAACAGCTCGGACTGCGTCATGGTGGCGATATACGGCCGCACCACCAGCGGCGCCTCGGTCTGGCCGACAAAAATATTGGCGGTGGCCGACAGCGACTCGGTGCGCGAGGTGCCCAGCACTTTCTGCAGGCCGCCGCCCAGCACGCGGATCACCAGCTGCATAATGCCGAGGTAATACAGCACGGCGATCAGCGACGAGAAGAACACGATCACCGGCAGCACGCGCAGCGCAAAAATAAAGCCGCCGCCGCCGAACAGTTCAAACATCTTGTCGGACACCAGCCCGCCGAAAATAAACGAAATGCCCTGGTTGCCGTAGGCAATCACATTGGCCACCCCTTCCGACATTCCGCCCAGAATGCGCCGGCCCAGCGGTACGTACAGCACCAGCGCGCCGATCGCGATTTGAATAATAAAGGCGCCGAGCACGGTGCGCAGGTTAATCGCCCGCCGGTTGCTGGAAAGCAGCACCGCGATCGCAATTAACACCGCCATCCCAATCAGGCTCATGATGAGTTGCATGCAAAGTATCCCTGTGGTGAAAAATAAAACAGATTCTGCCCGGCATCATTGTGGGCTAACTATTGGTAACGGAGCGGGATTATACTGAGCAATATTGCGCCAGACTCGTCTTACATCACAAATGTATACAAACAGGCGCAAACGAAAATCTTATAACGTGATGAGCATCACACTTTTACCGCTGTAACGGCGGTTACAGGGCAAACAGGGATTGGGTATTTTGCCAAAGCCGATCGGCAATCTGCTCGGGCGGTTCCGAACGCAGCTGACACAGCGCCTGAAACACCTCGGCGGCGCGTTCCGGGCGGTTAGGCTCGCCCTGGTGGCCGGCCAGCGGCATATCCGGCGCGTCGGTCTCCAGCAGCAACGCGCTGAGCGGCAGCTGCGCCATCACCGCGCGGGTTTTCTGCGCCCGCTGATAGCTGATGGTGCCGCCGACGCCGATAAAATAGCCCAGCCGCACAAACGCCTGCGCCTGCGACAGACTGCCGGCAAAGCCGTGCACCACGCCGCGGCGCGGCAGGTCGGCGCGGCGCAGCATGGCGGCCAGCGGGTCGTGGCTGCGGCGTGAATGCAGAATCACCGGCAAATCATGGCGCTTCGCCAGCTGCAGCTGGGCGCGCAGCAGCGTCTGCTGACGCTCGAACTGCGGCTCGGCCATGTACAGATCCAGGCCGATCTCCCCGACCGCCGCCAGCTTGGGCGGCCGCGCCGTCAGCCAGCCTTCCAGCTGCGCCAGCTGTTCGTCATGGTGCTGCGCGATATAGAGCGGGTGCAGCCCTAGCGCGGCGTACAGCGGCGGATAGCTCTCCGCCAGCTGCATCACGCGCGTAAAACGGTCGGCGGTGACCGAGGGCACGATAATGCGCTCTACGCCGGCCGCCGCCGCGCGCCGCAGGCTGTCCGCCTCGTGGCCGCTGAAGGGCGGGAAATCAAAATGGCAATGGGTGTCGGTAAACCGCAGGCTCACAGCGTCTCTCCCTTACCGTCCGGCAGCGCGTCCGGCGGCAAATGCATCTCCGCAGGCGCCAGCGCCGCCGGCTGCGTGATCTCGCTGACGATCGGCGACGGCATGCTCAGGCTTTCCGGCTGCAGCAGGCGCCGCGACAGCGGCCGCTTCACCGCCACGCCGTCGCCGCTTTCCGGCGTCTGCAGCCAGTGGCCGACGGTGGCCAGAAAATAGCGGCCGCAGCGTCGGCCGAGATGATAGTCGCGGTTAAGCGACGACAGGCGGCTGCCAAGCGCATTGCTCGCCAGCGGCTTCGGCGGGAAGATTTCGAAAATACGCAGGTCGCCCGGCGGTTTCTCAATAAACTGCTGGATGCGGTGATAGCTCTGCTCATGCTGCCGCATGATGCGCACCATCTGCTGCAGGCTGCTTTCGCTCAGCCACTGCTCCATCCGCTTCATCCACTGCGGCGTATAGTACATCTGCGACGGCACGGTGCGAATCACCACGATGGTGTCCGCGCCGCGGCGGTAGGCCTCCTCCACCGGAATCGCATCGCTGATGCCGCCGTCCTGATAGCTGACGCCGTCCAGCTCAACGCCCATGCGGTAAAAGCCCGGAATGGCGCTGGAGGCTTTAATCGTCGGCAGCCAGCTGGCGCGCCGGGCGGGGAAATAGGTTGGTTCGAAGTCGTCGCTGCGGCAGGCGCACATCAGGAACTCGCGCCCGTCGTGGAACTGTTTTTCCGCCGCGTCCATCGCCAGCGGCAGCTGCTGCGAGGTGATATTCACCAGCCAGTCGAGGTCAATCAGATGGCCGCCGCGCACAAAGCGCAGGGGATTAAAGAAATCGGCGGTGGTGGTATAGCGGGTGATCACCCGACGTGCGTAGCCCAGCTGTCCGCAGATAAAGGCGGAAAGGTTCTGCGCACCGGCGGAGGTGCCGATCATCAGTTCAAAAGGGTTGAAGCGGGCACGCTGGAACTCATCCAGCACGCCGGCGGTGAAAATGCCGCGCTGCCCGCCCCCTTCGCATACCAGCGCCAGTTTGCCCGGCCGGTATGGTTTATACGCCAGCGGCTCAATATTGCCGAGCGTAATGGGTATTCTGTAGCCCAACCCGGGTTCCTCAGTAAGACGTTTTTTCTGAGGATACCTCTTCTTGCTCTCTTCCGTAATCTTCTTGCAGTATGCCGGAGAGACAGTCGTTACTGCCGGTCAGCCATGCACAGTCGCTGCCGGAAAGTTCGGCCCAGGCCTGCCACAGCTGGCCTCTGAGCTGTTTCCAACGTCCGAGAATAATATCACTGTTCACGATCTGCCCTCCTACTGCCGGAAAAGGACTCAAGATTTGTTACACTTTGCCCGTCGGCTAAGGACGCCGGCGGCCGGTAAACAGGCTGATCAGGAACAGAATGATCCCAACCACAAAGACCACTTTCGCCGCCCAGGCGGCGGTGCCCGCCAGACTGCCAAAGCCCAGCGCCGCAGCAATCAGCGCAACCACCAAAAAGATAATGCCCCAACGAAACATAAGCCTCTCCTTACCGTAGAGGCGCAGCCTGCGCGCCCGTGATGAAACGCATCAAGGGGGCCGGATACCGGCCCCCTGCTGACAGAGTTCGCCGCGAAGGGCGGATTATGGTTTGACGGTCAGGTCGTTCTTCACGCTTTTCACGCCGTCAATCGCCTTGGCGATGCTTTCCGCACGCTCAGACTGCGCCTGTGACTTCACTTCGCCGGACAGCTGCACCACACCGTCGGTGGTTTCCACTTTCACGTTGCGGGAAGGCACGATGTCATCGGCCAACAGCTTGGCTTTCAGCTCCGTGGTGGTGGCGGCGTCACCGGCATAAGATTTCACCGACTGCTTGGCTTCATCTTTCACATGCAGCTTATCGCTGACGGATTTCACACCTTCCACTTTACCGGCCACGGCAACCGCCTGCTCAGCCAGCGCCTGGCTGGCGACAAAGCCGCTCAGCGTCACCACGCCTTTTTCGGTTTTCACCGAAATGTCGTTGCTGGAAATCGTTTTGTCTTCCACCAGCGCGCTTTTCACTTTTGCGGTAATCGCGCTGTCATCCATATAGCCGTCGACTTTCTTCATCGAACCGTCGACTTTTTGCATAGAGCTATCGATTTTGGCGCCAGTGCTATCAGCCACGCTGGATGCCTTATCGAGCAACGAACCTTCGGCCAGAGCGCTACCGCTCACCAAAACGGAACCCAATACGACAGCCATCATTGATTGTGCAAACTTGGTCTTTTTCATCGATCTCTTCCTTTTGTTGGTGAATCCCAAATGACTGCGGATTCTGTCGCCGCGATGCGCGCGGCTTTGATTCAGGGATACTTCACGATATCTGTTCGTTCGGCCATCCACGCCATGAATATTGCAACGGCCATGCCAACTTTATACAACCATTAAAAATCAATAAGATAACTATAACTGTCGAAAAAACAGGCTAAATACTGTCGCCATTTAACGACATCATCCTGACCCATCAGAGACACTTAGGTTAACTCACTGATTTTAAACCACTCAGGTTGTCTCCAATCGGCAACACCGCCGCATAAGACGCTGGTTTTTTAAGTAATCACAGAGATTTGGGCTATTCATTGCGCGATTATGCCCTGCTAAATATAGCGCATCAGGCAAAATCCGGCGGACGAAACGGCACAATCCGAAGAGCGGACAACGCGGGAAAGGATGAGAAAGGTTAATTAATAGCAGGCCCGGCCGCCAAAAGGCAGCCGGGCCGCGGCGGGCATCAGTGCTCGCGGGTTTTGCGGAAGGTGACGTCCGGATAACGCTCCTGCGTCAGATTGAGGTTCACCATGGTCGGCGCGATGTACGACAGGTTATCACCGCCGTCCAGCGCCAGGTTCTGCTCGTTCTTACGCTTGAACTCTTCGAACTTCTTCACGTCGTCGCACTCCACCCAGCGGGCGGTAGATACGTTGACCGACTCATACACCGCTTCCACGTTGTATTCGGTTTTCAGACGCGCCACCACCACATCGAACTGCAGCACGCCGACCGCGCCGACGATCAGATCGTTATTGGCGATCGGCCGGAACACCTGCACCGCGCCCTCTTCCGACAGCTGCACCAGCCCTTTCAGCAGCTGCTTCTGCTTGAGCGGATCGCGCAGGCGGATACGGCGGAACAGCTCCGGCGCAAAGTTCGGAATGCCGGTGAACTTCATGTTTTCACCCTGGGTAAAGGTGTCGCCGATCTGAATGGTGCCGTGGTTATGCAGGCCGATAATATCGCCCGGGTAGGCTTCTTCCACGTGCGAGCGGTCGCCGGCCATAAAGGTCAGCGCGTCCGAGATCACCACGTCCTTACCGGTGCGCACCTGGCGCAGCTTCATGCCTTTTTCATAGCGGCCGGACACCACGCGCATAAACGCCACGCGGTCGCGGTGTTTCGGATCCATATTGGCCTGGATCTTGAACACAAAGCCGCTGAACTTCTCTTCCGTCGCCGAGACTTCACGGCTGTCGGACTGACGCGGCATCGGCGTCGGCGCCCAGGACACCAGCCCGTCGAGCATATGGTCAACGCCGAAGTTGCCGAGCGCGGTGCCGAAGAACACCGGAGTCAGCTCACCGGCCAGAAACGCTTCCTGCTCAAACTCGTGTGAAGCGCCCTGCACCAGCTCCAGCTCTTCACGCAGCTGCGCGGCCAGCTCTTCGCCCACCGCTTGGTCCAGCTCCGGGTTATCCAGCCCTTTCACCACCCGCACTTCCTGAATGGTGTGGCCCATGCCGCTCTGATAGAGGTAGGTTTCATCCTTGTACAGATGGTAAACCCCTTTAAACAGCTTGCCGCAGCCGATTGGCCAGGTGATGGGCGAGCAGGCGATTTTCAGTTCGCGCTCGACTTCATCCATCACTTCCATCGGATCGCGGATATCGCGGTCCAGTTTGTTCATAAAGGTCAGGATCGGCGTATCGCGCAGGCGGGTGACTTCCATCAGCTTGCGGGTACGATCCTCAACGCCTTTCGCAGCGTCGATCACCATCAGGCAGCAGTCCACCGCGGTCAGGGTGCGGTAGGTATCTTCAGAGAAGTCTTCGTGCCCCGGGGTATCCAGCAGGTTGACCAGGCTGTCGCGGTACGGGAACTGCATCACCGAGGTGGTGATGGAGATGCCGCGCTGCTTTTCCATTTCCATCCAGTCGGATTTGGCGTGCTGGCTGGAGCCGCGGCCTTTTACCGTACCGGCGGTCTGGATCGCCTGTCCGAACAGCAGCACCTTTTCGGTGATGGTGGTTTTACCGGCATCGGGGTGCGAGATGATGGCGAAGGTTCTTCTTTTCGACACTTCGCGGGCAAATTCACTAGGAGACATGTTTTCACGTTTCTACGGTTAGTCCGCCCTGCGTCATCGTCATACGCCGTTGATGGCGTCAAAGCAAAGCGGTGAAATGAATATAATAGCGGGTTATTTTCGCTGATTTGCCAACCGGTGACAATCAACTTTCCCGGCTGGCGCAAACGGGCTAGCCGAGCGGCAGCGCCATCACGATCGCATCTTCGCGCCCGCCGGCGGCCGGGTAGTAGTTGCGGCGCACCGTGACTTCGTTAAAGCCCAGATCGTTATACAGCGCCAGCGCGCCGCGGTTGGAGGCGCGCACCTCCAGCCACAGCGTGACGACGCCGCGCGATTCCAGCTCGGCGATCAGCGCATTGAGCAGCGCGCGGCCATAGCCCCGGCGCTGATAGCGCGGATCGATGGCGATATTAAACAGCGTCGCCTCATCCAGCACGATCTGGGTAATGGCGAAGCCGGCCATCTGACCGTCGGCGTCCAGTTTCAGGTTAAGGTAGCGTTCCCCCTGATTGCTGGCAAAGGTGGCCTGCGTCCAGGGAAAGGCGTGGCTGGCCTGTTCAATCTTGAAGGCGGTGGCCAGATCGGCCGCCGTCAGGGTGGAAATGTTGTTCATGATGACAAATCTGCTGCCAGAGTGCGCGTTTCGCACCCGCATCGTGAGAAAGCTCGGCCAGCGCCGGGCTGTATAGCTGCGCGCCGGCCACCGCAAGCGGCTCCGTAACGCCCAGCCGCCAACTGTTGCATTCCGCGTCTTCCGGCAGCATCGCCGCCTGTTCAGGCGTCAGGCCGTAGGTTTGCGCCGGCGTCAGCCCCAGGCTGCGCAGCACGTCGCAGAACAATGCATCATCCGGCGCAGGCAATGACGCCGCCACCACCAACAGGCGCGTTTCCGCCGGCAGGCTGATCGCCACTTCGCCCTGCAACACGCCCGGGCGGCGCAATGTCCACTGCGTAATACCCAGTTGTTGTAACAGCCAGTCGCGTTGAGATGCCATGCCGATTCCTGTCAGGAGCTACCGTAAGCGCGCTATGCTAACAAACCCGCGCGGCCAACGCATCTGTCGCTTGAAGTATGACGGGTAAATTCGAGTTGCGGGAAAGCGGCAGGGGAAGGAGTCCCGATGCGCTGACTCCGGTCAATAACTCGAGTGACTCTCATCTGCAGCTCGAAGTATGACAGGGAGTTACCCTAAATAATTCGAGTTGCAGGAAGGCGGCAAGGGAAGGAATCCCGATGCGCTGACTCCGGTCAGTGATTCGGGTGACTGAGCGCAGCCAACGCATCTGCAGCTCGAAGTATGACGGGTAACGGGTATAAATTCATCGAACATCGCCACACAACCCTCTATAATCCCCCGCTTAATCTTGAGGAGCCAAAACCTGATGTCTGCATTAACCCCCGCCAGCGAAGTGATGCTGCGCCACAGTGATGAATTTACCGAACGCCGCGTACTGTTTGCCGGCGATCTGCAAGATAGCCTGCCTGCCCAGTTCGAGGCCGCGGACGTGCGGGTGCATACCCAGCAATATCATCATTGGCAGTTATTAAACCGGGCGATGGGCGACAACGTGCAGTTCGGCCTGACGGCCGACGCCGGGTTGGTGGCCGACTGCGATACGCTGGTGTATTACTGGCCGAAGAGCAAACAGGAAGCGCAGTTCCAGCTGTGCAATCTGCTGGCGCTGCTGCCGGTGGGCGCGGAAGTGTTCGTGGTCGGTGAAAACCGCAGCGGCGTGCGCAGCGCGGAACAAATTATCGCCGACCACGTGCAGCTGGTGAAAATCGACAGCGCGCGCCGCTGCGGCCTGTACCACGGCCGCATCGACAGCCGGCCGGTCTTTAACCTCGACGACTGGTGGCAGAGCTACGCGCTGCACGATCTGGAAGTGAAAACGCTGCCGGGCGTGTTCAGCCGCGACGGTCTGGACGTCGGCAGTTCGCTGCTGCTGTCCACGCTGGAACCGCATATGAAAGGCAAGGTGCTGGATATCGGCTGCGGCGCCGGCGTACTCGCCAGCGTGATGGCGAAGATGTCGCCGAAGGTGAAACTGACGCTGAGCGACGTCAACGCGGCGGCGGTAGCCGCCAGCCGGGCGACGCTGGCGGCCAACGGCATTGAGGGCGAAGTGCTGGTCAGCAACGTCTACTCCGATATCAGCGGCCGTTTCGATATGATTATCTCCAACCCGCCGTTCCACGACGGCCTGGCCACCAGCCTGACCGCAGCGGAAACGCTGATCCGCGGCGCGGTGAAGCACCTGCCGATCGGCGGTAAGCTGCGCATTGTCGCCAACGCCTTCCTGCCGTATCCGGATATTCTCGACGCCGTCTTCGGCAGCCACGAAGTGCTGGCGCAAAACGGCCGCTTCAAGGTGTATCAGGCGACCGTCGGCCGTCCGCCGCGCGTGGCGAAAAAGAAATAAACGCTTTGGGATAATGATGTCATGAAACATGGGCATCATTCTGTTTCTGTAAGTGATGTGTACGCGGAATTGCCGTAAACGTACGGCACTCTCCTGCTGCTTCCGTGAACGGCAATGGAAAACATGCTCACGCCCGCGCTTAGGCACGTTCTGCCTGTGCCGCCTCAACCGGACATCCTTGTCCGGTTGTCCCTGGCTCAGCTTCCTTGTTCGGCAGCCCGTGATGCGCGCTAAAGGTCAACACCCGAATCTGTTATCACCGGGTTACTTAACCTACGGTTTCCGTACTAGAAGCCAGATTCCACAAGGTCATTACGCTTATCAGCGGTTAACGTAGCCCATCGACTCCTGGCCGTAACGCGCCCCGGCTGCCGCCTGCTGCGGGAATACCGCCTCAATCGCCGCCAGCTCCTGCGCGCTCAGCGCCAGCGACGCCGCCGCCACGTTCTCCTCCAGATAGCGCCGACGCTTGGTGCCCGGAATCGGCACAATATGCTCGCCCTGCGCCATCACCCAGGCTAATGCCAGCTGCGACGGCGTAACGCCTTTGTCGTGCGCCAGCTCGCCGACCTTCTCCACCAGCGCCAGATTACGGGCGAAGTTCTCCCCCTGAAAACGCGGGTTGCTGCGGCGGAAATCGTCCTCGGCCAGATCTTCCGGCCGCTGGATGGCGCCGGTAAGGAAGCCGCGCCCCAGCGGGCTGTAGGCGACAAAACCGATGCCCAGCCGCGCGCAGGCCGCCAGCTGCCCCTGCTGCTCCACGTCGCGCGTCCACAGCGAGTATTCGCTCTGCAGCGCGGTGATCGGATGCACCTGATGCGCCCGCTCCAGCGTGGCCGCCGAGGCTTCGCTCAGGCCGATATGGCGGATCTTGCCTTCGCCGATCAGATCCGCCAGCGTGCCGACCACCTCTTCAATCGGCACTTCGGGATCCACCCGGTGCTGGTAGTAAAGATCGATCGTCTCCACTCCCAGCCGCTGCAGGCTGCCCTCCACCGCGCGGCGGATATAGTCCGGCCGGCTGCAGACGCCGCGCGCCTGCGGATCCGCCGGGTCGCGCACGATGCCGAACTTGGTGGCCAGGAACACCTGCTCCCGCTTGCCCTTGATCGCCTTGCCCACCAGCTGTTCATTGGTGTGCGGCCCGTACATATCGGCGGTATCCAGCAGGGTGACCCCCAGCTCCAGCGCCCGGTGCAGCGTGGCGATAGCCTCTTTTTCATCATAAGCGGTGGAGTAGAAATCGCTCATGCCCATGCAGCCTAACCCCAGAGCGGAAACGCTCGGGCCGTTGGAACCTAGTGTGCGCTGTTTCATCGTGTCTGCCTCGCGTTAGCTATTTTTCGTCACTGAGTGTGGTTGTTAGCGCCAGGAAGATAAATCATGCATATTGTTCATCACTGTTCAAAAATCGCTAACAATCACGACGGGGATAGGAATGGATCAGATTCAGGCCATGCGCGTTTTTACCCGCATCGTTGAGCTGGGCAGCTTCAGCCGCACGGCGGAGCGCCTGCAGCTGCCGCGCGCCACGGTCAGCAACGTGTTGAAGCGGCTGGAGCAGCAGCTGGGCGTACGCCTGCTGATCCGCACCACCCGTCAGGTGCAGGTCACCCACGAGGGCACGCTGTACTACCAGAGCTGTATTCAGCTGCTCGGCGCGCTGGAGGAGGCCAATACCCTGTTCCGTCAGCAGAAACTGCAGCCGTCCGGCCGGGTGCGCATCGATATGCCGCATTCGCTGGCGCGCGAAGTGGTGATCCCGGCGCTGGACGACTTCTACCGGCGCTACCCCGACATCACGCTGGCGCTGGGGGCCAACGACACGCAGGTCGATCTGCTGCGCGACGGCGTCGACTGCGTGCTGCGCGCCTGGAACAGCGAGGACGACACGCTGGTGGCGCGCAGTATCGCGCAGCTGCCGCAGCTCACCTGCGCCTCGCCGGACTATCTGCAGCGCTTCGGCACGCCGCGCTCGCCGGACGATCTGGCCGGCCATCAGGCGGTGGGCTACTTCTCGCTCAGCAACAATCAGGACTATCCGCTGGAATTCTGCCGCAACGGCCAGGTGGAGCTGCGCACGCTGCCCGCACGGCTGAGCGTCAGCGGCGCCGACGCCTACGCCAGCGCCTGTCAGGCCGGTCTGGGGCTGATTCAGGCGCCGCGCTACTCGCTGGCCCAGCGCCTGAGCCGCGGCGAACTGGTGGAAGTGCTGGCCGAAACCCCGCCGCCGCCGATGCCGCTGCACATTATGTATCCGCCCGGCCGCTTTCTGGCGCCGCGCGTACGGGTGCTGATTGACTGGCTGATTGAACTGTTTGCCGAGCGCCCGCTGCGCGATAAATAGACGAATGGCGGTCAGATGAAAGAAATATGACGCTTTTTACAGCGATCGCCCCAAAACACCGAAATAACTATTGACGTGTTCGCCAAAATCTCTAGAATTCGGCCCCGTGGTGACATTGCTGAAATCAATGTTTCTGGTATGCGAAGGTGGCGGAATTGGTAGACGCGCTAGCTTCAGGTGTTAGTGTCCTTACGGACGTGAGGGTTCAAGTCCCTCTCTTCGCACCAAATAACCACAAGATTTATATTGCACAGCATCTGTGCGAAGGTGGCGGAATTGGTAGACGCGCTAGCTTCAGGTGTTAGTGTTCTTACGGACGTGAGGGTTCAAGTCCCTCTCTTCGCACCACGCTGGTGATATAAATCGCAATCAAGCAGTAACATCGACTGTGCGAAGGTGGCGGAATTGGTAGACGCGCTAGCTTCAGGTGTTAGTGTCCTTACGGACGTGAGGGTTCAAGTCCCTCTCTTCGCACCAATTGATGTCTCTTCTCGTTGTTCCCCGCATAAAAAACACCAAGCAATAGCCAACAACAGCGAACACGCCCGTGCGTGGTTTTGTCGTTTCTGCTATTTGCCGCGCGCGGCTTACGGCGTCAGATCGAAATGCAGACTGACGGCGGCCAGGCCACCGGCCAGCGCCATGCAGGAAGGCAGCAGCAGATAGTGGCGCCAGCGGCTGTTAAACAGCATCACCATCGTCGCCAGCATGGCGATGGCGATCAGGCTGCGCAACTGCACCATATCCAGGTTAACCATCGCCAGCAGCGGCAACAGGGCGCAGGGCAGCAGCACGCCCCAGGCGCTGGATAAACGCTCCCCCAAACACCAGGTCACCCCCCACAGCCCACATGCGGTAATCATGGCGGCAATCATGACGGCTCACTCCGAAGTGATAATGATAACCAATATCATATAATACTTCTTCTCACCCTGCATCCCTTTCGCTAGCGACAGATGACAATCTGTTGGAAAAGTGATAATTTGACTTAAGAATAATCCTAATATAATAATTTTTTAATAATAACATTGGGAAATTATACCGCCGAGATACCTCATTAACGTTCGGGATATAATGACCTGCTGCTCAATGTCGACTGCACGGACAAACTAATAATGAATGCACGTTCTTATCAGGAACTGCTAAATAGCAAGCATCGATTAGCGATATTTCTATTCTTGCTAATGAATATAGCGTCTTCCCTTTTCACCCTATTAATGCCGTTGAAAAATACCCCGGCCGTTACGCCGCCGCTGTTCGGTATCCCCTTGTTTTGTCTGGCGGCGTTATTATTTACCTTACGCTCGCCAGGGAATTATATAAAACGGCTGGAGTTTTTCTCCTGCGTATTAGGTCTGCTGTGGGCCGGACATATTTATATGAAAAGCCAATACCTGCTGCCGAACGTACAAAACTATCTGATTATTAGTCTGTTCAGCATTTTTTTTATCAGCGCGATTACCCTGACCGACAATGTCATCGCCTTCTGCCTGCACGCCGTGCCCTCCGCGCTGACGATTCTGCTGCTCGATAACCAGCATAATACCCTGCGCATCCTGTTTATCAGCGTGCTGCCGATCATCGCCTTTTCCATCCACCATCTGATGCTGAAACGCAGTGAATCCTTCACCCACGCGCTGGTCGCCCGCCTGTATGAGGAGCGCGACAAGCTCAGCAACCTCAGCATGCTCGACCCGCTGACCGGCCTGTATAACCGGCGCGGGCTGGAAAACAAGCTGTCGCTGCTGACCACGCCGCACAACGGCCTGCACTTTGTGCTGCTGCTGGATATCGACCGCTTTAAAGCCTATAACGACCACTACGGCCACACCATGGGCGATCAGGCGCTGGTGAAAGTGGCCTGCGCCATCCGCGACGCGGTGCGCTCGCGCGATATCGTGGTGCGCTACGGCGGCGAAGAGTTTCTGGTGCTGCTGACCAACGTCAGTAAAGAGTACGCCGCCCAGCTGGCGGAGCAGATCCGCCTGCGGGTGCAGGCGCTGGCGATCCCACACGGCTTTAATCAGCTGGCCGCCACCCACGTCACCCTCAGCGCCGGTATTTCGCCGCTGGAGCAGTTGGACGTGGCGTCGGCCATCCGCGCCGCCGACAGCGCGCTGTATCAGGCGAAAAACAACGGCCGCAACAGCGTCCGGCTGGCGACGCCGCCGCCGACGTGAATCAGGCGCGGCGCTGGTGCATGCCGTACGCCAGCACCACGCCGAAACACAGCAGCGGCAGCCCGTAGGCCAGCGCGGTGCTGTAGCGGTCGGCGATGGCGCCCATAAAATACGGCATCACCGCGCCGCCGACGATGGCCATAATCATAAACGAGCTGGCGCGCTTGGTATGCTGCCCCATATTTTTCACCCCGAGGGCGAAAATGGTCGGGAACATGATCGACATAAAGAAGAACACTGCGATCAGCGCCACCACGGATACGCCGTCGATGCTCAGCATCACCACGCCGCACAGCCCGATATTAATCAGCGCGTAAACCGTCAGCAGCGTGGCGGGCTTCACCCGCCCCATCAGCCAGGTGCTGAAGAAGCGGCCGAGCATAAAGCAGATCATGGCGATCGACAGCAGGTAGGACGCGCGCTGGTTAGACACCTCCGCCCAATGCTCGGTGGCATAGTTGATAAAGAACGCGCCGACGCCGACCTGGGCCGCCACATAGAAAAACTGGGCGATCACCCCGCCGGTAAAGTGGCGCTGCCGCCACAGCCCCTGCGCCGCGGCGGCGTGCGCCGTCGGCGCCTGTTCCCGAATATCCGGCAGCCGGGTGCGGTGGAACAGCAGGGCAATCGCCAGCACCAGCACGGCAATCACCACGTAGGTCATTTTCACCGCGCCCTGATCGCCGCCGCCGTCGTTTTGCATCGCCGAGAAAAACAGCGTGCCGCCAATCATCGGCCCGATAAACTGCCCCAGCCCGTTGAAAGACTGCGCCAGATTCAGCCGCCGCTCCGCGCCGCCGGCGTCGCCGAGCACCGTGGCGTAAGGGTTGGCCGCCGTCTCCAGGCAGCCCAGTCCGCAGGCGATGACAAACAGTGCAAACAGGAACAGGGCAAAGCTGTTGGCCGAAGCGGCCGGCACAAATAACAGCGCGCCGACGGCATATAAACATAGCCCGACTAATATTCCCGCCTTGTAACCGCGTTTATCCATAAAATAACCGGCGGGCAGCGCCACCAGAAAATAAGCGCCGAAATAGGCCGCCTGTAATAATCCCGACTGCGCTTTGGTCACGTGCAGCGTTTCCTGAAAATGTTTATTCAGCACGTCCAATAATCCGTAAGATAAGCCCCACATAAAAAACAGGCTGGTAACCAGAATAAAGGCCCAGCGCAGATTGCTACGTGCGTTGGCGCCCGTCTGCGCAGGCGCAGCGGTTTTATCTGCAAGCATAATATTATCCCCGTGGTGTTAATTTGCCCGCCGCATGCGGTACGCGGCGGCGCGGCCTATTCATTGTTCGGTTAATGAGAATATCTGCTCCATCAGCACCCATTTTTCGCCCGCCGGCGTCCAGGGCGTCGCGACCTGATATTTCCACATCAGCGCTTCCCAGCGCTGAACATCGGGGTTTAATCGGCTGTCGCGGGCAAAACGTTCGGCGTCAAACCCGGCGCCGACCTCAACGATCATAAACAGCCGGGTGCCGAGGCGATAAATCTCCATCTCCAGAATGCCGTGCTGACGCAGATGCCCGGCAATCTGCGGCCAGATGCGTTGGTGATGACGCTGATACTCGGCAATCAGCACCGGTGAGTCGACCAGATCGAGCGCCTGACAGAAGCGCCGCCGCTGCCCCGCGCCGTTCACGTCAGCGCCCGGTCAAGGTGCAGATAGCCGCCGTCCACCGATAGCCACTGCCCGGTGGTATGGGACGAACGGCCGGAGAGCAGGAACAGCACGGTGTCGGCAATCTCCTGCGGCGTGGTCATCCGCTGCCCCAGCGGAATACGGGCGGTGATGGTCGCCAGCTGCTGCTGCGGGCTGGCGAAGGTGTCGATCCAGCGCTGGTACTGCGGCGTCATCACCTCCGCCGGCACCACCGCGTTGACGCGCACGTTACTGTTTCGCAGCGAGACCGCCCACTCGCGCGTCAGCGCCAGCACCGCGCCCTTGGCGGCGGTATAGCCGCTGGTGCCGCCCTGCCCGCTGAGCGCGGTCTTCGAGGCGATATTGACGATCGCCCCCTGGCTGTCCTGCAGCGCCGCCTGGCACAGGTGCGCCATCTGGTAGTAGTGCAGCAGGTTTTTCTCCAGCGAGCCGAGAAACGCCGCGCGCCCGGCCTCCAGCCCCACGCCGTCGTTCACGCCGGCGTTGTTCACCAGCCCGTCCAGCCGGCCGTAGCGTTCAAGCACCTGCGCCACCGCCTGCTGACAGTCGCTCTCGCGACACAGATCGGCCGTCACCACGCAGCTGCGCGGCTGCAGCGCCGTCAGCCGGGCGAGCAACGCCTCATCCGGCATCGCATTGGTGACAATCGCCGGCACCGCGCCCTCCTGCGCCAGCGTCAGCGAAATCGCCGCGCCGATGCCGGAACCGCCGCCGGTAACAATCACCACCTTATCGTCAAGATACAGATCCATCGTCAGACTCCGTTAAACCGTAAACCCGGCAGGCGGTGCCGCCCCAGATCGCAGCCTGCTGCGACGGACTCAGGGCGGCCAGCGCCTGCTCACACAGCCGGTAAACCTGCGGGTAGTCGCCCGCCAGCAGGCACACCGGCCAGTCGGAACCGAACATCAGCCGCTGCGGACCGAACGCCGCCAGAGCGGCCTCGAAAAACGGCAGCAGCTGCGCCGCCTGCCAGCGGCCGCCCGGCGCTTCGGTAATCAGGCCGGACAGCTTGCACGCCACGTGCGGCATCGCCGCCAGCGGCGCGATCTGCCGCGCCCAGTGCCGCGCGCCGGCGGCAATATCCGGCTTGCCCAGATGGTCCAGCACCAGCCAATGGTCATCATGGCGGGCGGCAAAGCGCGCCGCGTCGGCCAGATGGCGGTGCGTCACCAGCAGGTCGTAGACATAGCCCTGCCGCTGCAGCAGGCGCATACCCCGGTTCACCGCCGGCCGTTCCAGCCAGCCGCCCGGATCCGCCTCGTCCTGCACCAGATGGCGCACGCCGCGCAGCAGCGGATGGCGCGGCTCCAGCCGCTGCGCCAGATGCGGCGAGGCGATATCCAGCCAGCCGACCACGCCGCATACGCCGCCAAGCTGCGGCGCCAGCGCCAGCAGCCAGTCGGTCTCCCGTTCGCTCTGTCGCGCCTGCACCACCAGCGCGCCATCCAGCCGGTGCCGGCGCAGCCACGGCCGCAGCTGCGCCGGGCCGTAGTCGCGTTGCAGCACCGTCATGCCGTCGTCAATCCACGGGTAGTCGGCGGGCCGGTAGCGCCAGTAATGCTGATGGGCGTCGATGCGTAACATGCTGCCCGCCCCTACGCGCGAAAGCGGTACTGTTCGATCGAGGCCGCTTTCATCTCGATCGAATAGCCAGGCGCGCGCGGCGGCATATAGGCTGCGCCGCGGATCTCGCACGGCGTAACGAAGTGCTGATGCAGATGATCGACATACTCGATCACCCGCCCCTCGTGGGTGCCGGCGATGCACAGGTAGTCGATCATCGACAGGTGCTGCACGTATTCGCACAGCCCGACGCCGCCGGCGTGCGGGCAGACCGGCAGCCGGTATTTCGCCGCCATCAGCATCACCGCCAGCACCTCGTTCACCCCACCCAGACGGCAGGCGTCAATCTGCACCACGTCCAGCGCGCCGCGCATAATGAACTGTTTGAACACAATGCGGTTCTGGCACATTTCGCCGCCGGCCACCTTCACCGGCCGCACGCCGTCGCGGATGCGCCGGTGCCCCTCCACGTCGTCCGGGCTGGTCGGCTCCTCGATAAACCAGGGCTTGGCGAACGCCAGCTGGTTGACCCAGGCGATCGCCTCCTCCACTTCCCACACCTGATTGGCGTCGATCATCAAATGACGATCCGGGCCGATCGTTTCGCGCGCAATGCGCACCCGGCGAATATCATCCTGCAGATCGCGCCCGACCTTCAGCTTGATGTGGGAGAAGCCGGCGTCCACCGCCTGCTGGCACAGCCGCCGCAGCTTGTCGTCCGGGTAGCCCAGCCAGCCGGCCGAGGTGGTGTAGCAGGGGTAGCCGTGCTGCAACAGTTGCTCCCGCCGCTGCGCCTTGCCCTCCGCCCGCTCGCGCAGCAGCGTCAGCGCTTCCTGCGGCGTGATGCAGTCGGTGATGTAGCGAAAATCGATGCAGCGCACCAACTCTTCCGGCGTCATATCCGCCACCAGCTGCCACAGCGGTTTGCCCTCCGCCTTGGCCCACAGATCCCAGACGGCGTTAACCACCGCGCCGGTCGCCAGGTGGATCGCCCCTTTATCCGGCCCGATCCAGCGCAGCTGGCTGTCGCCGGTAAACTGGCGCCAGAACGCCCCCATATCGGCGGCAATCTCCGCCAGCCGCCGGCCGACGATCTGCGGTTCCAGCGCGCGGATCGCCGCGCAGCAGATCTCATTGCCGCGGCCGATGGTAAAGGTCAGCCCGTGGCCGCTCAGATCCGGCCGATCGGTCTCCAGGATCACATAGGCCGCCGAATAATCCGGGTCGGGATTCATCGCATCGGAGCCGTCCAGCTGCTGTGAGGTCGGAAAGCGGATATCCTCAACCCGCAGCGCGGTAATCGTCGTCATGGCATCCTCCCGTCAGGCCTGTACCGTGGTTTGTTGCTGCTCGCCCAGCCCGTCGATCCCCAGCCGCATCGTCTGACCGGCACGCAGGTAAACCGGCTGCGGCCGCTGTCCCATACCGACGCCCGGCGGCGTGCCGGTGGAGATCACGTCCCCCGGCTGCAGGCTCATAAAACGGCTCAGGTAGCTGATGATATGCGCGACGGAAAAGATCATGGTGCGGGTGCTGCCGTCCTGATAGCGCCGGCCGTCCACCTCCAGCCACAGGCGTAAATTCTGCGGGTCCGGCACCTCGTCGGCGGTCACCAGCCACGGGCCGGTCGGGCCGAAGGTGTCGCAGCCCTTGCCTTTATCCCAGGTGCCGCCGCGCTCAATCTGGAACTCGCGCTCGGAGACGTCGTTAATCACGCAGTAGCCGGCGACGTGGTTCAGCGCGTCCTGCTCGGCGATATAGCGCCCGCCCTGGCCGATCACCACCCCCAGCTCCACTTCCCAGTCGGTTTTCTGCGAACCGCGCGGGATCTCCACGTCGTCGTTCGGCCCGACCACCGCGCTGGTCCACTTGCTGAACACCACCGGCTCTGCCGGGATCTGCGCGCCGGTTTCCGCCGCGTGGTCGGCATAGTTCAGGCCGATGCAGATAAATTTGCCGATGCCGCCGACGCAGGCGCCAAGACGCGGCCGCCCTTCCACCCGCGGCAACGCCGCGATATCCAGCTGCCGCAGCCGGGCGAGGCCGTCCGGCAGCAGCGCCGCACCGCCGACGTCGGCAATATGCTGAGAAAGATCGCGAATATCTCCGTGCTCATCCAGCACGCCCGGACGTTCCTGCCCTACGGCGCCATAACGTAACAGTTTCATACAGTCCCCAATGTCAGAGAGAGATCGCACGCCGCAGCGGCGCGCAACGGATCAGTTGCTCCAGCCGCCGTCAATAATCTGCACGGTGCCGGTGGTATAGGCGCTGGCGTCAGAGGCCAGATACAGCGCCAACTGGGCGATTTCCTCGCTGCTGCCGATGCGTCCGATCGGCTGGCGCGCCACAAATGCCTGATACACTTCCTCTTCGCTGCGTCCCTGCTCGCGCGCCTGCTCGGCGATGCGCTGATGCAGCGACGGCGACGCCACCGTGCCGGGGCAGATAGCGTTGCAGCGGATGCCGTCGGCAACGTAATCCGCCGCCACCGATCGCGTCAGGCCGATCACCGCCGCCTTGCTGGCGCTGTAGGCAAAGCGGTTCGGCACCCCTTTCACGCTGGAGGCCACCGACGACATGTTGATAATCGTGCCGCGGCGCTGCGCCAGCATCGCCGGCAGAAACGCGCGGATGGTGTGGAACATAGCGCTGACGTTCAGATCGAGGGCGAACTGCCACTGCTGCTCGCTGCACTGCAGAATCGTGCCGCTGTGCACTACCCCGGCGCAGTTAAACAGCACATCGACCGTGCCCAGCGTTTCCGCCGCTGCGGCAATCGCCGCGCTGTCGGTCACGTCCAGCCGCAGCGGGGTGATGCCCGCCAGCCCCTGCAGCGCGTCGGTATTGATATCGCTGGCGATCACCTCCGCCCCCGCCGCGGCGAACAGTTTGGCGGTGCTGAGGCCGATGCCCTGCCCGGCGGCGGTAATCAGCGCGCGTTTCCCGGTGAGATCCATAGCAACTCCTTGGCTTAAAGGTCTAATGGTCAGGCCACTAAGGGCGGTTAAAGGTCAGGCCTTTACCATGACAAAAGACGCTTTACGCGTTATCGTTTGATGAGAAAGTAAATATACCCGTCATACTTCAAGCTGCAGGTGCGTTCAGTTACCCGAACCACTGACCGACGTAAGCGCATCGGGATTCCTTCCCTGGCCGCCTTCCTGCAACGCGAATTATTTAGGGCATAACAACGTTTTAAAACAACATTTCAATTAACTAATTTTTTACACCTGATTAACCAACACTCAAGCGGATTGAGCAATATTTGTGCGCTGAATCACTTAACGTCAACGTGCCGAAGGTGGAAAATGCCGATTACCCGACTGGAAAATCCAAGAATTTACAGACAGATAGCCGACCAGCTGAAGCGTCTGATCGAAAACAATGAATTTCCCCCCGGCAGCCGCCTGCCCTCCGAACGTGATTTGGCGCAGCAGCTGCAGGTCAGCCGCGCCTCGGTGCGCGAGGCGCTGATTGCGCTGGAGGTGATCGGCCTGGTGGATGTGAAGGTGGGCAACGGCGTCATCGTCAAAGCGCCGGCGGCGCTGGCGTCGCAGGAACCGGTGATGCAGCAGGCCGGCCGCGATCAGTGGGCCGATATCGACGACGAACTGAATATCGCGCTGGATTTCAACGCCGAGCTGCCGCCCTTCTCGCAGCTGCAGACCCGACTGCTGATTGAGCCGGAAACCGCCGCGCTGGCGGCCCGGCATGCCAGCGACGAGGAGCTGGCGGGCATCCGCGACGCCTACGAGCAGAACTGCCGCGACAACCGCGCCGGCTCCGCCACCCATCCCGGCGACCGGCTGTTCCATATCCGCATCGCCCAGGCCAGCGGCAACCCGGCCTACGCCTTTATCATCGCCCACCTGCTCGGCCACCGTTACGGCAGCATGTTCCGGGTGTTGCAGCACCACTACACGCCGGAGGATATGCCGCACCGCTCCGAACAGGAGCACCGGGCGATTCTCGCCGCCCTCGAGGCGCGCGACGTGCGCGGCGCGCGCAAGGCGATGAAGGCCCACCTGGACCAGGTGATCGCCATTTTTGCCCGGGCGCGCTAGGCCACAGCGGACACAGCGCAAACTTTACGCATCTGTGCACATTTTCCCCATGCGGCGAACGCGCGGGCGCATTACACTAAAGCCTGTCCCATCAGGCCGCCAGGCGCTGATTTTGCTCTTGATGCTCTATTTTGAAATGGATATGGACCGTTGAAGACTCTTTTCTCTGCCGTTTTAGTAACCCTGGGCCTCGGCAGCCTGCCGCTGCTGGCGCAGGCCGAGACGCCGCAGCTGACGTCGCAGATCGTTGACCAATACGCCGAGCATATTTTTTACAACAGCGGCGCCACCGGCATGGCGCTGGTGGCGATCGACGGCAACCAGGTGGTGAACCGCAGCTTCGGCGACACCCGGCCGGGCAACAACCAGCGCCCGCGGCCGGACTCGCTGATCCGCATCGCCTCCATCACCAAGCTGATGACCAGCGAAGTGATGGTGAAACTGGCGGCGGAAGGCAAACTCAAGCTGACCGACCCGCTGCGCAAGTACGCGCCGTCCGGCGCCTACGTGCCCGGTTATAATTCACGCCAGCCGATTACGCTGCTGAATCTGGCGACCCACACCAGCGGCCTGCCGCGCGAGCAGCCGGGCAAAAAGCCGCCGAAGACGCCGGTGTTCACCTGGCCGACCAAGGCGCAGCGCTGGCAGTGGCTGGCCCATGCGCAGGTCACCGTACCGCCGGGGGTGCATGCCTCCTACTCCAACCTGGCTTACGATCTGCTGGCCGATGCGCTGTCGCGGGCGGCGGGCAAACCCTACACCAAACTGCTGCGTGAGAAGATCACCGGGCCGCTCGGTATGGTCGACACCACGCTGACGCCGAGCGCCGAGCAGTGTTCGCGCCTGATGGTGGCCTCCGTCGGCCCCAGCGCCTGCGGCAATACCGTGGCGGCGGCCGGCAGCGGCGGCATTTACTCCACGCCGCGCGATATTCAGCGCTGGATGCAGCAGTTCCTCGACTCGCAGGCCAGCCCGCGTAAAGCCACCGCCGCCCGCGAGCAGACCATGTACTTCCAGCGCCGCGAACTGGTGTCGCTGAAAGGAATGGACGTCCCCGGCGATGCGGATGCGTTAGGCCTCGGCTGGATATATATGGCGCCGAAAGACGGACTGCCGGCCATTATTCAGAAAACCGGCGGCGGCGGCGGCTTTATCACCTATATGGCGATGTCGCCGCAGAACAATATCGGCGTGTTTGTGGTGGTGACCCGTTCGGACCTGACCCGCTTCACCAATATGAGCGATCCGGTCAATCGGCTGGTGGCCGATCTGGTGGCCAACAAGGGCTGATAATATCGGCAGCGTGGCCGTTTTCGAGGTTGAAAACGGATTCAGCCCTGCCTGAGCATAAACCGAGGGCACTGCCCTCGGCAGGCATCGCGGTTAGCTGCTCCGTCGCCAGGCGTGGTTACGCTCTTCAAACACCAGTTTCTCCATCGAGCTGGCGACGCCCGCCTGCGCCAGCATCCGCAGACAGGCGCCGACCCGGCTGCTTTCGTTAACGGATTCCAGATACAGCATGCGCAGCATCACGTCCGTCATGCGCGGTAAGCTGCTTTGCGCCTTTTCCCAACGGGCGACCGTTTGCACATCGACCCCCAGCAGCTCCGCCAGCGCCTTCTGCGACATATTCATTTCCACCCGCAAAAAGCGGATTTCATCCGCCTGCAACGGGCGCTCGCACGCCACCAGCGCCCGGGCGATGGAGCCGTGCAGCCCAGCAACGTCCTCAATGCTGACGTAGCTTTCACCTTCGATCTCCGTCCGATGAAAGCCATTCGCCAGCCAAATCGTGTTCAAACCGCTTTCGATATAGTGATACACCGTTATTTCCTCGCTAATGGATCATCACCGTCACCACCAGGGCGGCGGGATCGTTTGCCACCCGTTTCAACACCACGACCACCTCAATCCGCTCGGTGTGTGACGTCGCCAGCTGCTGCAGCAACGCTCTGGCCGCCGCCGGGCGCAGAGGAAACTCGCTGATGTTGTCAGGGGGTATAAAATCCATTTTATCACCTGTCAATTTGATAGCTATCATTTTGACAGATCGATAAACCACCGGCCAGGGAAGTTTGCGCGATTAATGCGGGGAAAGATCGGAGAGCGGCGCCAACGCGCCGCCCTCGGCGGGCATCATCAGAGAAGGCTTACGCCAGCGCCGCCATCTGGTGCATCACCGGGTGGAAGTTGCGTTTAAAGTAGATCAGGCCGTGGCCGCCGTCGCTGAGCGTAATCTGTTTGATCTCCACCAGGTACATCTGGTGGGTGCCGATGCTCTGCACCTGGGTGACCTCGCCCTCCAGGCTCGCCAGCGAGTGGCGCAGCATCGGCTGGCCGAGCGCGCCGGTCTGCCACTCATCCAGCAGGAAGCGCTCTTCCATGCTGACGTCGGTCATGCCGGCGAAGTGGCGCGCCATCATCTCCTGCTCATGGTTCAGCACGTTGACGCACAGCCGGCCGTTTTCCTGAAACACCGGGTTCATCGCGCTGTTGCGGTTAATGCACACCATCAGCGACGGCGGCGTATCGGTCACCGAACAGACCGCAGTGGCGGTAATGCCGCAGCGCCCCGCCGGGCCGCTGGTGGTGACGATATTCACCGCCGCGGACAGGCTGGCCATCGCATCGCGAAAACGCAGGCGGTGTTCATTTTCCTGAGACATAGCAACCTCCTCCAAAAAATCACTTCAGCAAATTATTCAGCTGATTAATATCATCATTGTTATGCAGGTGCGGCACCGTCCAACCGTTCTGGTCATAGTCGGACAAGCACTTGTCGACCATCTGCATCATCTGATCCATGGTGCCGGAACCCTGCGCGTGGCGCAGGCACTGCAGGCGGATCTCATCCTGACTGCCGGCATAGTTGATCTCATACAGCTCGTGGCGGCCACCGAACTCGCTGCCGATCGCATCCCACATCAGCTTGAGGATCTTGATGCGCTCAACGTGATCCATACCGTTGGATCCGCGCACGTACTGCGCCAGATATTTGTCGATCGCCGGGTTATTCATATCACGTACGCTGGACGGCAGATAGATCAGGCCGCTGGTGACGTTCTTCTCGATAATATGCTTCACCTTGGTGTAAGCCATCGGCGCCATCACGCGGTAAGTCTGCAGCGCGGCGGAATCCGGCAGATAAGCGCCGTTCTCCCACTGGGTGGCTTCGGCGCACATCGCATCGCTCAGCGACCAGAACAGGTTGCGCCAGGCCACCACTTCCCCCAGATCCGCCTGCACGCCGCGGAACTCCAGCACGCCGGTGCAGCCCAGGCTTTTTTGCAGCAGCGCAGTGATAAAGTCCATCTTCACCGCCAGACGCACGCAGGCCTGCAGCGGGAACAGGCGGGCAAACCCGCCCTGGGTGCTCCAGCGGCGACAGCGGTCGAAATCGCGATAAATCAGCACGTTCTCCCACGGGATCAGCACATGGTCCATCACCAGAATAGCATCGTTTTCGTCAAAGCGACTGGAGAGCGGGTAATCAAACGGCGATCCGGTGGCGCCGGCGGCCAGCTCATAGGAGGCGCGGGAAATCAGCTTCACCCCTTCGGCGTCCATCGGCGCGACGAACATCAGCGCAAAGTCCGGGTTATCGCCCATCACCTGCGCCGAGCCGAAGCCGATAAAGTTATAGTGGGTCAGCGCCGAGTTGGTGGCGACCACCTTGGCGCCGCTGACGATAATGCCGGCGTCGGTCTCCTTCTCCACCTTGATAAAGACATCCTTCACCTCGTTGACCGGCTTATGGCGGTCGATCGGCGGGTTGACGATGGCGTGGTTGAAGTACAGGCCGGTTTCCTGAATGCGCTGATACCAGTTGCGGGCATTGTCGGCAAACTGGCCGTAAAACTCGGGAAACGCCCCCAGCGCGCAGCCGAACGCCGCCTTATAGTCCGGGGTGCGTCCCATCCAGCCGTAGCTCTGGCGCGACCAGTCGGCGATGGCGTCGCGCTGCTGGCGCATCTCTTCCGGGCTGCGGGCATAGCGGAAAAACTTATGGGTATAGCCGCCGTTGCCGGTGTCGGTGCCCCAGCACAGGCGATCATGGCTGGCCGGATCGTGCAGCGCGTCGTACAGCTGGCCGACGGAGGCGGCGGCGTTGCGGAACGCCGGATGGGTGGTGATATCCTTGACCCGCTCGCCGTAAATATAGATTTCACGGCCGTCCTGCAGGCTTTTCAGGTATTCGGCGCCGGTGAACGGGCGTTTGTTGTCAGCGCGGAAGTCTTCTGGTTTCATTCGGGTGTCCCTCGTAATCGGTATTTTCACGGCCGCGATGCGGCACATTGTTAAAATAATGTTTTCTTTTGGTTGCTTAATTGAAGACCCCAACGCCGGTTTCGAGAAGAGACTTTTGCGGCAATCGTCGGTACTTTTCCGAGGGGAGTGCCGCTTTCGCGGCAAACTGTGATCCAGGCGATATTCCGCCGTTATGACAGGGCGTGTTGCGTGGCGCGGTAGCGGGTCGGCGAGCAGCCTTCCAGCCGGTTGAAAAAGCGGGCGAAGTAGGCCGGGTCCTTGAAGCCCAGGCTGTAGGCGGTCTCATGCACCGTGCAGGCGCTGAACAGCAGCAGACGCTTGGCCTCGCGCAGCAGGCGATCGAAGATCAGCCGTTTCGGCGAGCGGTTGGCGAAGCGCCGGCACAGGTCATTGAGGCGCGACTCGGTCACCCCCAGCGCCTGGGCGTACTCCGGCACCGGCAGGTGCTCGCGGAAGCGTTCATCCACCATCTTGTTGAAGCGCTGGAACAGCTTCAGCTCGCCGCGCACGCCGGTGGCCGCCGAATCCTCCAGCGCGGTATTGCGCAGCAGCAGGGTGAACACCGCCTGCGCCAGCAGCGCCAGCGTCTGTTCACGCCCCGCCAGCCCGGCGGAAAACTCGCGCCGGATCAGCGCCCAGTAGTGGCTGAGCGCCGCCAGCTCCTGCGGCGCGCTCGCCAGCGACATGCAGATGCCGGGCATATCCAACGCCAGGTTGCTGCCGGGGTACAGCCGCTCCAGCAGCGGCCAGATCAGCTCCTGGCGCACCGTCAACACGTGGCCGTCGCTGTCCGGTTCGGTAAAAAAGGCGTGGGGCACCGACGGCGGCGTCAGAATAAACAGCGGCGCCTGCACCGAATAGTGCTGGTCATCCAGCTGCAGCTCTATCTTGCCGGTTTCCAGAAAGTGCAGCTGGAAAAAGCAGTCATGCCAGTGCACCTGCATATCGCGGCCGAAAAACGCCGCCAGCCCGGCAAAGGTTTCATAATGCACATCGTCCGCGGCGTAACGCGCATCGTATTCTTTGCAAATATCGATGTTGGCGATAAAACCGGTACTTTTCTGCACGTCTTTCTCCTGTGTGGTCAGGGGGCCAGCTCATCCCCGGTCATCTTGACGCCGCGCGGCTGCGCCGCCTTCATCGGAATGCGCCATACCAGCAGCGCGCCGACGATCAGCAGCCCGGCGACGAAATAGAGCCCGGAGTTGAAACTGCCGGTCAGATCCTTCAGCCAGCCGATCAGCAGCGGGCTGACCGCCGAGCCGATATTGCCGGTGGCGTTGATCAGCGCGATCCCCACCGCGCGCGCCTCCAGGCTGATGGCGCGATCCGGCGTGGTCCAGAAGATGGCCATCGCGGTAAACGAGCCGACCGACGCCATAACGATCCCCAGCAGCTGGATCAGGCTGTGATGAGTGGCCGAGGCCAGCAGCCAGCCGGCGGCGGCGAACAGATACGGCAAGGCGGTATGGTGCTTACGCTCCTGCAGCCGATCCGATCGTTTGCTCCACCACACCATGCCGGCGATGGTGCAGATCTGCGGGATCGCCGCCAGAATGCCGATCACGATATTGCTGCTGCTCTGGTTAAAGCTCTGCAGGATCTGCGGCGTCCAGATATTGATCGCGCTCAGGGTATTGGTCAGACAGAAATAGGCCAGCGTATACATCAGCACGATCGGCGTGAACACCTCGCGCCACAGGCTGCGCGCCGCTGCCGGCCGCGGCGCGGCGGCCGTCTGCTGCCGTTTATCGGCGTCCATCATCGCCTGCAGGCTGCTTTTCTCCTCGGCGCTCAGCCAGCGGGCCTTGGCCGGGGTATCGTCCAGATAGAACCACACCACCACGCCCAGCAGCACCGACGGAATGCCCTCCAGCAGAAACAGCCACTGCCAGCCCTTCAGGTTCAGCACGCCGTCCAGCGCCAGAATGTAGCCGGACACCAGCGAGCCGATCGCCATGGTGACCGGCATGGCGATCATAAACAGCGCGTTGGCGCGGGCGCGGTAATAGGCCGGGAACCAGTAGGTGAGGTACACCAGGATCCCCGGCAGGAAGCCGGCCTCGGTGATGCCGACAATCATGCGCAGCACGTACAGGCTGGTCGGCCCGGTGGCGAACAGCGTGCAGGTGGAGGCGATGCCCCACAGCACCATAATGGTGGCGATCCAGCGTCGCGCGCCGACGATGCTCAGCATGATGTTGCTGGGAATGCCGAAAATCACATAGGTAACATAAAACAGCGTCGCCGCCAGGCCGAACATGGTGGAACTGAGGCCCAGATCCTGCCCCATGGTCAGCCCGGCGAAGCCGATGTTGATACGGTCGAGAAACGAAAAGACGAACAGAATAAACAGAAACACGATCAGACGCCGAAACAGCTTATTAATCACCGACTGCTCGGCGGCGCTCTGCGCTTTATGCGGCTGCGAATCGACCTGGTTCATGATGGCTCCGGTTAATAGACGCCCGGGGCTGCGGCCTGCGCCGTCCCCTGCTTAAACTCGGCGGCCAGCTGCTCCGCCGCCCGCGCCAGCAGGGTGGTGTCGACCCCTGCCGCCACAAACAGCGCGCCGGACGCCAGATAATGGCGCGCCAGTTCCGCCTGCGCCATCAGGATGCCCGGCGCTTTGCCGGCGGCGCGGATGCGCGCGATGGCGTCATCAATGGTCTGCTGCACCTCCGGGTGCTGCGGGTTGCCGGCAAAGCCCATATCGGCGCTCAGATCCGCCGGGCCGATAAACACCCCGTCCACCCCCTCGACCTGCAGAATCTCATCCAGATTGCTGACCGCCTCGCGGGTTTCAATCTGCACCAGCACGCACATCTGCGCGTCGGCATCATGCAGGTAATTCGGCACCCGGTTCCAGCGCGAGGCCCGCGCCAGCGCGCTGCCGACGCCGCGTATGCCGTGCGGCGGATAGCGCGTGGCGCGCACCGCTTCGCGCGCCTGCTCGGCGTTCTGGATCATCGGGATCAGCAGTGTCTGCGCCCCCACGTCCAGCAGCTGTTTGATCACCACCGGATCGTTCCACGGCGGGCGTACTACCGGATGGCTCGGGTAAGGCGCCGTCGCCTGCAGCTGGCCCAGCACCGTCTGCACGTTGTTGGGCGCATGTTCGCCGTCGATCAGCAGCCAGTCGAAGCCGGCGCCGGCCAGCAGTTCGGCGCTGTAGCTGCTGCACAGCCCGAGCCACAGGCCGATCTGCGGGCGTTTTTCCTGCAGCGCCTGTTTGAAGGTATTGATAAGCATCGCGTTCTCCCCTGGCCGCCGTTACACGAAGCGGCAGCTGATGCAGCCCAGCGGGCCGTAGTCCACGTGGAAGGTATCGCCGCGCCGCGCCGCCACCGGGCGGGTGAACGAGCCGCCGAGGATAATCTGCCCGGCCTCCAGCTCGACGTCGTGCGGAAACAGTTTATTCGCCAGCCAGGCCACGCCGTTGGCCGGGTGGTTCAGCACCGCGGCGGCGACGCCGGACTCCTCAATCACCCCGTTGCGATACAACAGCGCGCTGACCCAGCGCAGATCCAGCGCGTCCGGCTTGATCGGCCGCCCGCCCATCACCACGCCGGCGTTGGCGGCGTTGTCGGAAATGGTGTCGAACACTTTGCGCGGACGCTGGGTTTCCGGATCGACGTTGTGGCAGCGCGCGTCGATAATCTCCAGCGCCGGGATCACGTAGTCGGTGGCGTTATACACGTCAAACAGCGTGCAGTTCGGCCCGCGCAGCGGTTTAGCCAGCACAAACGCCAGCTCCACCTCCACCCGCGGCACGATAAAGCGATCGATGGGAATATCGCTGCCCTCGTTAAAGAACATATCGTCCAGCAGCGCGCCGTAGTCCGGCTCGCTGATCTGCGAGCTGACCTGCATGGCGCGCGAGGTCAGGCCGATCTTGTGCCCTTTCAGCGTCCGCCCTTCGGCGATCTTCAGCGCCACCCACTGGCGCTGAATGGCGTAGGCGTCCTCAATGGTGATCTCCGGGTGCTCGATCGACAGCGCGCGGATCTGCTCCCGGTTTTGCTCCGCCTGATGCAAGCGTTGTACCGCACGGCTCAACAGGTTTTTGTCCAGCATTTACCACCTCTCAGGATTGACGGAACAGCGCGTGAACATTGTTCTGTTTGTAATTCAGTACCGGATCCAGCTCTTCCATGGTGAAAGAGAGCGCCAGATAGCGGCTGGCCGCCAGCGCGGCAAAGTGTTCCTTAATCAGCGCAAACAGCATTTCGCCCACCTGCTGCCGGCTCTCCAGGCTGCGGCCGTGACCAATCTTCAGCGTCATATGCACAAAGGCGTAATCCTGCTTGCCGTCGGCCATCTGCCAGGTGTCCAGCCAGATGGCGCGGCTGCGCACGCCGCCGAGCGGAAAGATGCCGGTATCCGCCAGCGCCTGATTCACCCTGGCGAACAGCGCGGGCAGCTGCGCCTCTTCGCGGATATTGTCGGTACATTCAGCGTAAAAATGGGGCATGGTTTTTCCTCAGGCTTCTGCGGGGAGCGGGAACACGGCGTTGACCTGGCCGGTGCCGGAACTGGCGAACAGCGGGGTGATAAACTCCACCTTGCCGTCGTACTTATCCCAGCCGAGCAGCCCCAGCAGCATCACGGTGTCGTGCATATTGCCCTCGCCGTAGCAGTAATCGGCGTACTCCGGCAGCATCTCGCAAAACTCGCGGAAGCGCCCCTCGGCCCACAGCTTCACCACCCGTTCGTCCATCTGCTGGTCAAACTGGCGGGTGTAGCTGTTCATGCCCTCTTCGGCGCGCTGGTCGTCGATAAAGCGGTGCGACAGCGAACCGCTGGCGAGCACCGCCACGGTGCCGTCATATTTTTCGATGGCGGTGCCGATCGCCTCGCCCAGCCGGCGGCTGTCAGCAAAGTCGTGCACGGTGCAGAAGGCGGAGATCGACACCACCTTGAAGTGGCGATCGCCGTTCATATAGCGCATCGGCACCAGCGTGCCGTACTCCAGCTTCAGGCTGGGAATATTGTGCGCCTTGGCGCGCACGCCGAGCTTGCAGGCCTCATCGGCGATCAGCTGTCCCAGCTGCGGGTTGCCGTCGTACTCGTAGCCCATATCGCGGATAAAGTGCGGCAGTTCGTTGCTGGTGTAGACGCCGGCAAAATGGTCGCTGCAGTTGATGTGGTAGGCGCTGTTCACCAGCCAGTGGGTATCGAACACGATAATGGTGTCGACGCCCATTTCCCGGCAGCGCGCGCTGATCTCTTTGTGGCCGTCGATCGCCCCCTGACGGCAGCCGTGGTTTTTACCCGGCAGTTCGGACAGATACATCGATGGAACATGCGTAATCTTTGCGGCTAACGCTAACTTACCCATAAGTCCTCCTATCCCCCGTCTGGCCGCCATCCGCCGGCTATCGGGTATAGTCCTGTTTTTAATTCAAAAACATCAGGCTCAGACGCCCCAGCGCGGGATCGGATGGTCGCCCATTGAGATACAGACGTTCTTCATCTCGGCGAACACTTCAAAGCTGTACTCGCCGCCTTCGCGGCCGGTGCCGGAGGCCTTCACGCCGCCGAACGGCTGGCGCAGGTCGCGCACGTTCTGCGTATTGACGAACACCATGCCGGCTTCGATATTGCGCGCCAGGCGCATCACCTTGCTGACATCCTGGGTCCAGATATAGGACGCCAAACCGTATTCCACGTCGTTGGCCATCCGCAGGCCGTCTTCTTCCGACTTGAACGGCAGCAGGCAGGCCACCGGGCCGAAAATCTCCTCCTGCGCCACGCGCATGCGGTTGTCGACGTCCGCCAGCACCGTCGGCCGCAGGAAGTTGCCGTACTCCAGCCCCTGCGGCTTGTCCGGTCCGCCGGCCAGCAGCGTAGCGCCCTCTTCCACGCCCAGGCGGATATAGCCGGACACCTTTTCCCAGTGCTGCTGGCTGATTAACGCGCCGACCTGGGTCTGCGGATCGGTCGGGTCGCCCACCCGCAGGCGGTTGGCGCGCTCGGCGAAGCGTTTGACGAATTCCGGGTAGATGCTTTCCTGGATGAAGATGCGCGAACCGGCGGTGCAGCGTTCACCGTTGATGGAGAAGATAGTGAACAGCGCGGCGTCCAGCGCGCGCTCGATGTCGGCGTCCTCAAACACCAGCACCGGCGATTTGCCGCCCAGCTCCATCGAATATTTTTTCAGCCCGGCGCTCTGCATAATGCGGCGGCCGGTGGCGGTGCCGCCGGTAAAGGAGACCGCCCGCACGTCCGGGTGGCGCACCAGCGCGTCGCCGGCGGTGGCGCCGTAGCCCTGCACCACGTTCAGCACCCCGGCCGGAATGCCGGCTTCCAGCGCCAGCTCCCCCAGACGGTCGGCGGACAGCGGCGACAGCTCGGACATTTTCAGCACCGCGGTATTGCCCAGCGCCAGGCAGGGCGCGGTCTTCCAGGTGGCGGTCATAAACGGCACGTTCCACGGCGACACCAGCGCACACACCCCGACCGGCTGCACCAGGGTGTAGTTGAGCATCTTGTCGTCCACCGGGTAGGTCTTGCCGTTCATCTGCTGGCACACCTCGGCGAAGAACTCGAAGTTGTGCGAGGCGCGTGGGATCAGCACGTTTTTGGTCTGGTGGATCGGCAGGCCGGTGTCGGCGGTTTCCATCTCGGCAATCTGCGGCACGTTTTCATCGATCAGCTCACCCAGCCGGCGCATCAGGCGCGCGCGCTCCTTCATCGGCGTATTGGCCCACTTCGGAAACGCCGCCTTGGCCGCC
The DNA here is from genome assembly GCF_016026735.1 of Serratia rubidaea. Classification (NCBI taxonomy): domain Bacteria; kingdom Pseudomonadati; phylum Pseudomonadota; class Gammaproteobacteria; order Enterobacterales; family Yersiniaceae; genus Serratia; species Serratia rubidaea. The sequence goes on along the minus strand of NZ_CP065640.1, from coordinate 2,145,103 downwards.
GCCACCGCCTGCGCGATCTCCGCCTGCCCGCCGGAAGCCACCTCCGCCAGCACCTCGCCGTTGGCCGGGTTGGTGGTGGTGAAGTACTCGCTGCTGGCGACGTTTTTACCGTCGATCCAATGGTTGATGGTTTTCATCGCAGGCTCTCCTGATAATCGTGTTCGCTGATAATGTGGTTGACCAGGCGGCCGATGCCCTCAATCTCCACCACCACTTCGTCCCCCGGCTGCACGTCGGCCAGCCCTTTCGGCGTGCCGGTGGCGATCATGTCGCCCGGCTGCAGCGTCATAAATTCGCTGAGGTAGCTGATGAGATACGGGATATCGAAAATCATGTCGGCGGTGGTGCCGCGCTGGCGCAGCTCGCCGTTGATATAGGTGCTGAGCTGCAGGCGGTGCGGGTCGCCGATATCGTCGCGGTCGACGATATACGGGCCGATCGGCGTCAGCCCGTCGCGGCTTTTCACCCGCAGGTTCGGCCGGTAGTAGTTTTCCAGGTAGTCGCGGATGGCGTAGTCGTTGCACAGGGTGTAGCCGGCGACGTACTCCATCGCCTGTTCGCGGCTGACGTGACGGGCGGTTTTACCGATCACCGCCACCAGCTCGGCCTCGTAGTGCATATAGTCGACGCCGGCCGGACGCACCGAGACCTGGCGGTGGCCGGTCAGGGTATTGGCCGCCTTCAGAAACACCAGCGGCTCTTCCGGCGCTTTAAATTCCAGTTCGCTGGCGTGGTCGGCATAGTTCAGCCCCAGCGCGAACACCGTGCCCTGCGCCGGCGGCAGCCATTCGACGTCGGTTTCGTTGAGCTGCGTGCCGTCCGGCAGCGTCACCCGCAGCTGCTGGTCGACGCTGACGTTAAAGATCTGGCCGTGATGGCGAATGCGCGCGTGCTTCATGCTTGCCCTCCTTCCAAAACCGCAACATTGCTGAGCGCCGGCAGGCCGGCGGCGCGGATCGTCACCTCATCGCCCGGGTTAATCGCCACGCGCTGATGCGGCGTACCGATCAGCAGCACGTCGCCCGGCCGCAGGGTAATAAAGTCGCTGATGGCGGCCAGCAGTTCGGCGCCGGAGCGCACCAGATCCGCCGTTGACCAGCGGTCCTGCTCCACGCCGTTGATCTCGGTGACGATCTGCAGCCGGTCGATGTTATCCAGCTGCGCCATCTCCCCCAGCGGGCAGAAACCGTCGCGGCACTTGGCCTTGATCGCCGGGCGGTAAAAGCTGCTCTCCGCCAGGCTGACGTCGTTGGCCAGCGCGTAGCCGGCGATATGCGCCGCCGCCTGCGCCGCCGGCACCTGGCGGGCGGTATCGCCGATCACCAGCGCCAGCGTGCCGCCGCTGTAAACTTTTTCTGCCGCCGGCAGCGGGATCCGACCGCCGTGGCTCAGGTAGGTATTACGCGGTTTGATAAACCATACTGGGGTCTTCGGCGGGGTCTTATAGGGCGCGTCGCGGAACGTCTGGTCCCAGGCGTCCATCTGGCTGCGGTGGTTGAGCGCCACCGAAAATACGGTTCCTTTCATGCAAACTCCTATCGTCACAAATCAGGATATCCGGCATTCGTTAATATATTAATGATTACTTTTAACCGCTGCTCAGCATTTACGCAACGCCGTTAATTTGATTTGTGATCGTGATAACAAAATATTCACAATCTCAAAACATATTGGCGATAATTCAAAGAATTAGTGCTTTTCCGCGCTATTTTTCACCTCGGTAGGCATTTTCCCTTTATCCACGGCGCCAAATATGGCTACTATTAAGTTATTAATAAAAGACAAGCGGCCGGCGCCAGCACGCCGGATGCGCCAACACCTTGATAGCAAAGGCCAGACATATGCATGAATCCCTTACCATTGCCCTGTTGCAGGCGCGCGAAACCGCCATGGGCTTCTTCCGCCCGATTCTGAAAAGCCACAACCTGACCGAGCAGCAGTGGCGCATCATCCGCGTGCTGGCCGACCAGCGCTCCATCGAATTCCATGAGCTGGCGGCGCAGACCTGCATCCTGCGCCCCAGCCTGACCGGCATTCTGTCGCGCATGGAGCGTGACAAGCTGATCTTCCGCCTGAAGCCGGTTAACGATCAGCGCAAGCTGTACGTCTCGCTGACCCAGCAGGGCCAGGAGCTGTATGAAGTGGCGCGCCACCAGGTCGAGCAGGGCTACGGTGAGATTGAAGCGGCGTTCTCGCCGGAGAAAATGCAGCAGCTGATGACGCTGCTGGATGAGCTGATCACCCTCGGCGAGCAGCAGCCCGTCAGCCTGACTGCGCAGCCCGCCAAGAAGTAACGGCCTCAGGAGGCGGGCAGTTGGGCCTCCGGCAGCAGTGCGCCGCCGTCCACCACCAGCGTCTGGCCGGTGATATACCCCGCCGCCGCCGAGGCGAGAAACACCATCGCCGCGGCGATATCTTCCGGCTCCCCCAGCCGGCCGAGCGGCACCGCGCCGCCGATCGCCTGATTGAGCGAGGCATCCCCCAGGTTCGCCATCGCCGGCGTGCGGATCATGCCCGGCTCCACGCCGTTGACCGTAATGCCGTACGGCGCCAGCTCCAGCGCGGCGGCGCGGATAAAGCCGTTCACCCCGGCCTTGGAGGCGGCATAGTGCGCCAGTCCGGGATAGGCCACCTTCGGCCCGGTCACCGACGAGGTCACCAGAATGCGCCCGCCGCCCTGGCGGCGCATCCACGGCAGCGCCGCCTGCGCCAGATGAAACGGCGCCATCAGGTTGACGCTGAGGGTGCGCTGCAGCAGCGCGCGGTCAATCTCGGCAAACGGCGTCAGCGGAAAATAGGCGGCGTTGTGCACCACCACGTCCAGCCGCCCGCAGCGCTGCGTCACCTGCTCCACCAGCAGCGCAATCTGCGCCGCGTCGGACAGATCGCACGCCAGCGCCTGCGCCGAACCGCCCTGCGCCGTCAGCTGCTCCGCCGCCTGGCGCGCCTTGTCATGCTGGAGGTCGGCCAACACCACCGTGGCCCCCAGCCGGGCAAAGGCGCCGGCGATCGCCAGCCCGATGCCCTGCGCGCCGCCGGTCACCAGCACCACCTGGCCGCGGAACGCCTCCGCGGCGAAGGTCATGCCCCGCTCCGCGGATGACGGGTGGTGTTCAGCACCTGCGCGTGCGCGCCCACGGCGAAATTACTCAGCGCGCTGAAGTCGCTGCCCTGATAGCCGAGGATCTTGCCGTCGGTGCGCAGGGCCTGCAGATCGATCATCACCACGCCGAGGGTCGGAATGATCTTCTCGCGCCAGACAAACAGGTACAGCTGCTCCGCCACCTTGACGTAGTGGCAGCGGTCAACGTCCGCCAGCCCTTTTTCCACCCCGTCCAGGCACTGCCAGGCGTAGAAATTGTCGTTCAGGTAGATATGCTCGTAGCGCTCGGTGGGGCTGTAGGTGTACATATTGCGCATGCCGATCAGCTCGTCGGTAAACGCCGGCAGCGGCGCAGCGTTATCCGCCAGCCGGCCAAAGCGGAACTCGGCCGTCACCGCGGTCAGCGGCAGCCCCTGCTCCACCCGGCTGAAGGCGTCCAGCCGCGCCTGCGCCTCATCCGGCAGTTGGCCGTACAGCGCGGTAAAATTGCCCTGCGCCTGGTTGCAGACCAGCGTAATGCTGGCGTTGGCGCGCTGTGGGTCGAGGAAGTCGACAAACAGCACGCCGGGACGCAGCGCGGTGGCGCGATAGTCCGCCGGCTGTCCGCGCCAGTGCAGCGTCTGCCCGTCGACAAAGCACACCTCAAGGCGCTCGCCGTCGCTGAAGTGCAGGCTCAGCGTCTGCCCGGCCAAATCGTCCTGCCCGCGCAGGGTATGGCTGTCGGGGGCAAAGCCCTCCGCCAGCGCGCCAACCTGAATAAACACCGCTTCTGAACTCATAGGTCGCTCCTTATAAGGAAGTAAAAGCCAGGGTTGGGACATCCACCGCGCCGGCGCCGCCGTCGGCCACCAGCGTAGCGCCGGTGATGATCGACGCCTGCGGTGAACAGAGAAACCGGCACGCCTCGGCGATCTCTGCCGGGCTGGCCGGCCGCCGCAGCGGCACGTCGCGGCAGACCTCGCGGTAGGCCTGCTCCAGCGTCCAGCCGTGCGCCGCCATCAGCGGCTGCATCTCGTCATCGGCCATCGGCGTGGTCACCCAGCCGGGGCAGATGGCGTTGGCGCGCACCCCGAGCGGGCCGTAATCACGCGCGACGGAGCGCATCAGGCCGATCAGCCCGTGCTTGGCGGTCACATAGCCGCACGCCGCCGGGCCGGCGGCCAGCGAGGCGATCGACGCCACCAGCAGCAGGTTGCCGCCGCTGTTCACCAACGCCGGCAGGCAGGCGCGCACGCTGGCGAAGGCGCTGTTGAGGTTGCTGTCCAGCGCCTGCCGCCACTCGTCGTCCGTCATATCGCCCAGCGCCCCCAGCCCCATGCCGCCGGCGCTGGCAATCAGGCAGTCGATGCGCCCGGCCTGGCGCATAATCTGCGGCAGCAGCACGTCGCGCCAGCTGTCGCCGCTGGCGGCATCGCCCACCAGCGCCGTTGCGCCTGTCTCCGCCGCCAGCGCCTGCAGCGGCGCGGCGCGACGGCCGATAATAAACACCCGATCGCCCTGCCCGGCCAGCAGCCGGGCGCAGGCGGCGCCGATGCCGGTGCCGCCGCCGGTAATCACCACGCTTCTAGTCATTCATTTTCTCCATCAGTTGCGCCACCATCAGACAGGCGCTGAGCAGCAGACAGCGCTGCGCCGCGGTCAGGCGCAGATAGCGCCGCCCCGGCGGCAGGCGGCTGACCACCTCGCAGGCGGCAAAATGTTCGACGCTGAACTGCCAGCGCCCCGCCGCCAGCGTCAGCTGCGCATGGCGGAAATCCAGCTGCGCCAGCGTTGCGCCAATCTGCGGATAACGCGCCAGCCACTCCGTGATCCGCCGCGCGGCGGCCTTATCGCCCACGGTGCGGTAACGCACGCCGCGGCGCCGCAGCCAGCCGGCGCCGCGCACCGTCAGCCGGACGCTGCCGGGCAGTGAAGTGTCGCCGCCCAGGCAAAAGCGGTGGCTGACGATATGCGCCAGAAACAGCGCCTGCGGCCGCTCGCTGACCTCCAGCACCGGCCCCTGCGGCAGCGTCAGGCGTAAACGCCCGGCGGACAGCCGCTCGCAGTCATACGGGCGCAGGTCCGCCTGTAGCCGCTCAAGCGCGCCGCCGGCGCGGTAGCCGGCCGGCTCATGTCGCCAGAGGCGCTTAGCCGAGGGAGGTAAGGCGATCAAACGGCACCTCCTCGCGCTCGGATTTGTCCAGCGCCTGCGTCAGCACCTGCTCCACCGGCACCGGCTTAAACGGGTTGACCCGCTGCACGCACAGCGTCCAGAACAGGGCGTAGGCGGCGGTCAGGCCGATCATGATGCCGAACGGGATATACACCGCGCTGCGCGGCATGCCCGGCGGCGTGATATAGATAATCGCCAGTACGATGCCGATGCTGGACACAATCTGCGGCAGCGGGAACAGCGGCGACTTATAGGCGCGCGGCAGATCCGGCCGCCGGATGCGCAGCAGCACCACGGACAGCGTCACCAGCAGGTAGGCCACGCCCCAGGCGCATACCGCCGCCAGCACCATCGGGATAATGCGATCGAGATCGCCCTGAATGGCGAAGGCGTGCACGCAGGGGATCAGCACCGCCACGGCAATGCCGACCACCGGCGTTTTAAAGCGCGGGTGCAGGTAGGAGAAGGCCTTCGGCAGCGCGCCGTCCAGCACCATGCCGTACAGAATGCGCGGCACCGCGGCCATCAGCGTATTGATGGTCGCCGCGCCGGCCAGCAGCAGGCCGATGCCCAGCCAGTATTTGCCGAACTCGCCCATTACCTGGCCGGCGAACGCCGGGATCGCCATCGGCGTATCCAGCAGGCGTACATGATGCTCGGCGTCAACCACCACGTTCTCCACCTGATGGCTGAGCGCCGCGCCGTACAGCGCCATGCAGGCGGCGACGCCGCACAGCCCCAGCGCCATGGCGCGCGGGATCACCCACGCCGAGCGTTTGATCTCCGGCGCCATCGGCGTCACCAGTTCACAGCCGACAAACATAAACATCGCCATCCCCACCAGGCTGAACACCGCAAAGGGATCGCTGACGTCCAGCGCGCTGCCGAACCAGCCGGGCAGCGCCACCGCCGGCGGCGACAGCAGACCGGCGATGCCGAAAATCACCAGCGTGCTCCACATGCCGAAGGTCAGCACGATCTCCGCCTTGCCGAACGCCTCAATGCCGAACGCGTTCAGCAGGCCGAAGATCACCACCAGCCCGACGCCGACCATCCACGAGGCGTTGTGGCTGGCGGCCAGGGTATTGAGATGCTCAAAATTCACCAGCGCCATAATGCCGGCCAGAATGGTCTCCGCCGTGCCGGCGAAGATATGCACGATCAGATAGGCGGACAGCGCGCCGGTGATGGCGAAGAAGCGCCCCATGCCGCAGGAGATGTAGTCATACACCGAACCGGTGGTCGGCAATATCGCCGCCGCCTCGGCAAAAGTGGTGAGCTGCGCCTGCATCATCACAAAGGCGATCAGCATCGCCAGCGCAAAGGTATCGCCGCCGATGCCGAAACCGCTGGTTACGGTCAGGATCACCGGGCTGGCCATAATCACGCCGACCGAACTGGCCAGCGTGGTGGGGAAGCCCACCTTGCCTCGTTCAAGGTGGGCGGAAAGGCGCGACGACAGGTTCATCGGAATCTCCTCTGCGGGTTGGCTTAACGCACTATAGAGAGGAAAGGAAAACGCTGACTATCGTCCTTATGGATGAGATGACGCAGGCTGTGCGCTGCGCCACAGCGCCAGGCCGTCGGCGTCGCGCGAATAGTGCCGCAGCGGGGCCAGCACCTCGGAGAAAAAGGCGTAGTAGCCGGCGCACAGCCGGTTGTAGCCGTCCCGCCCCAGATGCGCCGGACAGCCGCCCTGACAGACCATCTTCACGCTGCAGCGCTGACACTCGCGCCGGACGCTTTTCCGGCGGCCGAAAGGCAGCGCGCGGGCGGCGTCGGCCAGCGCCGCCAGTTCGTCGCCGGCGTTAAAGCGCCCCAGACGGTGGGCGTCATCGATCAGATGATCGCAGGCGTAGACGCCGCCGTCCTGCTCCATCACCAGATTGCCGCCGCAGCGCGCCGCATGCACGCAGTCGGGGCTGACCTGGGTGAAATACTGGGCGTAGACGTGCTCGATATTCATGACAAAGACCCGCCCCACGTCGCCGCGCTGCCGCCAGCGGCGGTAGATATCGCGCATAAAGCGCCCCCAGTTGGCCGCGCTGAGGCGGTAGCCGCCCGCCGGCGCGTCGCCCTCCAGCATCAGCGGCTGAAACTGCAGAAAGCGCGCGCCCAGCGCCGTCAGCTGGTCATACAGCGCCGCGGCGCCGTCGGCGACGCCGTCATGCACCACCACCAGCAGATTAAACGCGACCCGGTGCTGCTGCAGCAGCGTGATGCCGCGCAGCGCGGCGTCATAGCTGCCGTTGCCGCGTCGGTCCGGGCGATGGGCGTCCTGCGTCTGGCGATCGCCGTCCAGGCTGACACCGATAATAAAATCATGCTCGCTGAACAGCCGGCACCAGGCGTCGGTCAGCAGCGTGCCGTTGGTCTGCAGGCTGTTGCTGATGGTCACGCCCGGCGGCGCATAGCGGCGCTGCAGCGCCAGCGCCCGCTTGTAGAAGCCGATGCCCGCCAGCAGCGGTTCGCCCCCCTGCCAGACAAAGTTGATCTCCCGGCTGTAGCGCGGCTGGGCGGCGATATAGCGGCGGATAAACGCCTCCAGCAGCGCATCGTCCATCGGCCTTGGCCGCTCGCCGCGCTGCGGGTAGTAGCAGTAGCGGCAGGCCAGGTTGCAGCCGGCGCCGACCGGTTTAACCAGCAGATGGAACGGCGCCGCGGCGCGGGCCGGGTCGCTGAGCGGAATTTGTCGCGCCCGCAGCGCGTCGATATTCATTGCGCCTCCGCCAGCGGTCGGCGGCTAGCCGGGTCGATGCCGATATAATGGCCGTCCGCATCCACCCCGAGGTAATCCACCATCTTCCCGTGCGCCTCAATCACCATCCCCTGACGGGCAAAGCGCTGATAGGCCGCGCTGAGACGCTTGACGATCTCCGGGTGCGCGGCGGCCAGGTCGCGGGTTTCCAGCGGGTCATCGCGCAGGTTGAACAGCCCCCAAGGGGCATCGGCGGCCTGCGGGCCGTTCTTCACCAGCCGGCGCAGTTTCCAGTCGCCGTCGACGTAGGCCGCCTGATTATGCAGCTCCACCGCGTAGCTGAACCGCGGCGCCGCCTTGGCCTCACCGCTGAAATAGCGTTTGAAGCTGACGCCGACCATCGGCAGCGGCTTCTGCGCCCGCAGCGGTTTGGCGGCGTCAATGCCGGCAAACTCGTACAGCGTCGGCGCTACGTCGTAAATCGCCATCGGCGTGCGGTCGATGGCGCCATGCTGCCTGAGCTGCGGGGCGGCAATAATAAAGTCGGTATTGATGCCGCCCTGCCCGCTGGTGGTTTTATGGTAGTTGGCGTACGGCGCGTTGCTGACGTTGGCCCAGTGCGGGCCGTACGCCACAAACGAGCCTTTACGGCCGATATTGGCGTAGCTGTTGTCAAACTGACGCCAATAGTCATCCTGCGAGCCGTAATAGAACCCCTGCGCCGGATTGGCGCCGTTATCGGTCAGGAACAGCACGATGGTGTTCTTATCGCGCCCGGTCTGCTTCAGGGTCTGCATCACCTTGCCGATCTGCGCGTCCATATTGGCGATCATCGCCGCATACACCTGCATGGTTTTCGCCGCGTACTGCTGTTGCTGCGGCGTCATCGCCTGCCATTCCTTCTCCAGCGCCAGCGACGGCAGCGGCGTGTTATCGCCGATGATGCCCAGCGCTTTCAGCCGCTTGATGCGCTGCTGGTAAATCGCCTGATAGCCGGCGTCGTATTTGCCGTCAAACCGGGCGATCCAGTCATCCGGCGCCTGCAGCGGATCGTGCGGCGCGGTGAATGCCAGGTAGGCGAAAATGGGCTGCTCCTGCGGCGTCTCGTCGATCCACTGCGTCAGCTGGCGCGCATAGGCCTCGCTGGAGTAGAAATCCGCCGGCAGCGCCACCCGCTTGCCGTTCAGGGTATAGAAAGTGTGGAACGCCTCCACGGTGCCGAGCGGCTTCGCATCGTTAAAATGGCTGGCCCCGCCGCCCATAAAGGCGAAGGCGCGTTCAAAGCCGCGATCGGTCGGCCGCGCGCCGTCGGTGTAGCCCAGGTGCCACTTCCCCGCCATCATGGTGGCGTAGCCGGCATCGCGGAAGCGCTCCGGCAGGGTGACGACCCGATCGGTCAGGCGCATCTCATAGCCCGGACGCGCAATGGTGTTCTCATACCACCACATGCCGCCCATGCCCGCCTGCTGGTTGGTGTTGCCGGTCATCAGCATCGAACGCGCCGGCGCCGACATCGGCGAGGTATAAAACTGGCTCATGCGTATGCCCTGCTCGGCCAGCGCCTGCAGATTGGGCGTCGGGATCTCGCCGCCAAACGGCGTGATATCGGAATAGCCCATATCGTCCGCCACAATAATCAACACGTTGGGCCGTTCGCCCGGCGCGCCGTGCGCCAGGCCGGACACCACGCTGCCCAGCGCCACCGCCACCACGTTTCTTTTCATCGCTATCCCCTTCTGAGCCATCATCATTTTTTCTTCTTAACGGCCTGCGGCACATAGCCGGTATACTTTTTCATCAACCGTAATTTTCGAGTGTAGAAAGCAAAAGAAATTTTTGGCTATCGTTCTTAAGGATGAGGGCAATGCGGCGCTGTCGGCCGCGGCGACGTCACGCGGCGCCTCGCGCGCCGGCGAGCGGCCAGGGGAAAATCAGATGAAAATTCAGAGAACAAGCAGCGGAAAGCTTTATTAATGTTTTAATAAAAAGCCGAAAAAACCGGGCGGAAAAAGTGACAAATATCGCTCTGGCGCGTTGTTATTTATGTAGTTTATTGCAAGCCACCTCACGTTGTTAATATGTTTTTATTGTGTTGCATAATTGCGACAACTATGCTGTTATCGTTCATATATTAAGCTATTCCCAACACGCACAACAGTGCCCGCAGCCCGGCCAGCGCGCCGGTGACCGAGGGCGATAAAGGGAGGGCAGGACATTATGCAGACACCATCAGGGCCCGCGGCTAACCATGCCTTTATTGCCAGCTGCCTGAACACCATCGCGCATCTTATTCCCGTATCCGCCGGCGTGTTTTATTTGGTGAATAACCAGTTAAAACCCGAGCATTATATTTTGCAGGGTATTTCCGCCAATACGCACCGGCAATATCTGGCGGACTTCCAGGATATTGATCCGATGAAACCCGCCAACTTTCATCAGCAGGATATTACCATGGTAAATATGACGCCGGCGGCAATCGCCAATAACCGCCAGTATTACCATGATTTTATGCTGCCGAATAATATGCGCGATATGACCGAGATCTTTATTCGCCAGCGCAGACGCATCGTCGCCGGGGTATCGCTGATTCGCGATACGCCGTTTACCGCACTGGAGCGCGGCCGGCTGCACGCGGTGCTGCCGCTGATTGAGCTGGCGACGCGCGACCTGCTGCCGGAGGGAGAAGCGCAGCTGCTGACCGCCAAAGAGCAGGAAATCGTCAATCTGGTGCGCGAAGGCGCCAGCAATAAACGTATTGCCTTAAAGCTGGGTATTTCCCTCTCCACGGTCAAAACCCATATGCGCAATATATTTTCTAAAACCGCAGTGGTAAACCGCACCGAATTGGTTTCCAGCGGATTTATCGCCCAGGGATAATCGTTCCTGCCGCCGCTCAGGCGGCGGAATATATTACCGTTAAGCACGTCATTCATTATTAATCGCCAGCCAGAAGGATATATTGATGTCCAGCGATGCCTTTTCCGCGCCTGCCCAGCGGGCGGCGCAGCCCTGCCCGCCGCTGCTGCTGACCGCCATTATCGTTTTCGCCGCCATTGCGCCCGGCGTGCTGATGACCGCGCCGGCGATCGCCGCGCAGCTGGCCGGCGAGTGGCGCCTGACGCCGACGCAGATCGGCCGGCTGTTCGCCGGTGAACTGGGGGCGATGAGCCTCGCCACGCTGCCGGCCTGGTGGTGGATGAGCCGCATCAGCTGGCGGCGGGTCGCCTGGCTGGCGGCCGGCGTCTTTATGCTGGGCAATCTGGCCTCGGCGCTGGTCAGCGACTTCGGCCAGCTGCTGGCGCTGCGCGTTGTCGCCTCGCTGGCGGGCGGCACGCTGATGATCCTGTGCATCACCTGCGCCGCCGGCGTCAGCAACGCCAGCCGGGTTTACGCCTGCTGGGTGCTGGGCCAGCTGGCGCTGGGGGCGATCGGCCTGCTGGCGCTGCCGCCGCTGTTCGCCCACTACGGCCTGATGGCGGTCTACCTGCTGCTGGCGGCGCTGATGCTGTGCTGCCTGCCGCTGATCGCCGCCTTCCCCGACGGCTACCGGCCGGCGCCGCAGCACACCGCACAGCGCCCGCCCGCCTCCCTGACGCGTAAGCTGTGCGCCGCGCTGGCGGTGCTGTGTTTTTATATCAGCCTGAGCGCGGTCTGGACCTTTATCGGCAATATCGGCGCCGCCGCCGGGCTGTCGGCGGTGCACGGCGGCCAGGTGCTGGCGATCGCCACGCTGTTCGGCATCGTCGGCGCCGGCGTTGCGGCGCTGACCGGCGCCCGCCGTCACCGGCAGCGGCTGATGGTCTTCGGCTACCTGCTGCTGTTGACCAGCATTGCGCTGCTGTACGCCACGCCGCAGCTGGCGCGCTTTGCCGCCGCGGCGCTGCTGTTCAAATTCACCTGGACCTTTGTGCTGCCGTTTGTGCTGGCGGCCGTCGCCGGGCTGGATAACGACGGCAAACTGATGAACAGCATCAACCTGACCATCGGCGGCGGTATGGCCATCGGCCCGCTGCTGGCCGGCTATCTGCTGCAATTTTTCGGCGGCTTCGGCGCGCTGCTCGGCGGTGCGCTAGGCTGCGCGCTGCTGTCGCTGCTGCTGATTTCGCTGGCATCCCCCGCGCCGCGCGCGCCATTTAATCAGGAGTCTGCAACGTGAAAAGAAACACCGGCTTTTTCTTCGATGAACGCTGTTTCTGGCACAGCACCGGGCTGCACGCCACCACGCTGCCGGTCGGCGGCTGGGTGCAGCCGCCCGCCGGCGCCAGCCATGCCGAATCGCCGGAAACCAAAAGGCGGATGAAAAACCTGATGGACGTCTCCGGCCTGTCGCGCCAGCTGCAGCTGCGCAGCGCCGAACTGGCGGACGAGCAGGATCTGCAGCGCATTCACCCGCCCCACTACCTGCAGCGCTTCAAGCAGCTGAGCGACAACGGCGGCGGCCTGCTGGGCGAGGAAGCGCCGCTCGGCCCGGGCAGCTATGAAATCGCCAAACTGTCCGCCGGCCTGGCCTGCAGCGCGCTGGAGGCGGTGCTGCGCGGCGAACTCGACAACGCCTATTCGCTGTCGCGCCCGCCGGGCCACCACTGCCTGCCGGAGCAGTCGATGGGCTTTTGCTTTCTGGCCAATATCCCCATCGCCATTGAACGCGCCAAACAGCGCTGCGGCCTCGGCCGGGTGGCGGTGATTGACTGGGACGTGCACCACGGCAACGGCACACAGCATATCTACTGGCGGCGCGACGACGTGCTGACCATTTCACTGCATCAGGACGGCTGTTTCCCCGCCGGTTATGCCGGTGAGCAGGACCGCGGCGCCGACGCCGGGCTGGGCTATAACATCAATATTCCGCTGCTGGCCGGGGCCGGCGACGACAGCTACCTGTACGCCATGCAGCGCATCGTCCTGCCGGCGCTGGCGCAGTTCCGCCCGGAGGCGATCGTTATCGCCTGCGGCTACGACGCCAACGCGATGGATCCGCTGGCGCGCATGCAGCTGCACAGCGACAGCTTCCGCGCCATGACCGCGCTGGTGCAGGAGGCCGCCGATCGGCTGTGCGGCGGCAAACTGCTGCTGGTGCATGAGGGCGGCTACGCCGAATCCTACGTGCCGTTTTGCGGGCTGGCGGTGATGGAACAGCTGAGCGGCGTCCGCACCGAGGTGCAGGACCCGCTGCTGACCTTTATCCGCCAGCAGCAGCCGCGCGCGGCGTTCAACCGCTTCCAGCGTGAGACTCTCGACCAGCTGGCGCGACAGTTCGACCTATAATCAGGGGGAATGCTAACGAGGGGATGATATGTCGCAACAACAGATCAGCATTATCAAAGGGCAGCGCGGCGATATCGCGCTGCACGACTGGCATCATGACGCACCGCGCTTTCTGGCGCTGCTGGTGCACGGCTACGGCGAGCATCTGGGGCGTTACCAGTACGTCGCGCGCACCCTACAGGATCTGGGCGCCCGCGTCTTCGGCCCGGACCATCTCGGTCACGGGCGGTCGCAGGGCGAACGGGTGCTGATTGAGGACTACGAGGCGGTGGTCGACGACGTGCAGCTGGCCGTCGCGCAGATCCGCGGCCAGCATCCCGACCTGCCGCTGGTGGTGATCGGCCACTCGATGGGCGGCATGATCGCCACGCGCTACGTGCAGCGCTTCGGCGACGGCGTGCGGGCGCTGGTGCTCTCCGGCCCGCTGCTGGGGGAACACACCGCCATCGGCGATCTGCAGGATCTGGAGACCATTCCCGACACGCCGCTGGACGTCAGCACCCTGTCGCGCGACCCGGCGGTCGGCGCCGCCTATCAGGCCGACCCGCTGGTGTGGCACGGGCCGTTTAAACGCCCGACGCTGCAGGCGATCCGACGGATACTGGCAACCATCGACGCCGGGCCGGGCTTCGGCGCGCTGCCGACGCTGTGGCTGCACGGCGGCGACGATCGGCTGGTGTTAAGCGAGGAGAGCCGCACCACCCTCGAACGGCTGCGCGGCAGCGATTTTCACGCCGAGATCCTGCCCGGCGCCCGCCATGAGATTTTTAATGAGATCGATAAAGATCGGACCTTGCAGCACGTCAGCGCGTTTATCCAACGCGTTCTGCGCTAGAAAAGCAACCGGCCCCGCAAGGGGCCGGTCTGTCAGCCGTTCACCACCGCCAGGTAGTGCTTCACAAAGCGGTCGGAGGTGATGTCCCAGCGCACCCTGGCGCCCTTGGGGGCAAACCAGGCGTCACCGGCCTGATACTGTACCGCCTCGCCGCTGGCTTCATCGGTCAGCGTCACCGTGCCTTCCCACACCGTCGCATGTTCGGCAAACGGATACTCCATCACAAAGCTGCCGCGGGTGCAGCTGAACACGCCGCAGCTCAGGTTGTCATCCGGCGCGCCGTGGATCATCGCCACGCTGACCGTCGGTTCGCCGGCAATCACCGTCGCCCCCAGGTTGCTGACGCTGCCGATCGCCGTCAGCGCCGGTAACGGCTGTTTAAGCAGGAGTGGTTTCATCTTGGTTTCCTCTGGTTAAGTTAACGGTTAACGGCGTCCCTTCCAGTAGCCGGACGTCTGGTGCCACACTTTGCCGGCGGTGGTCATCACCCGCCGCAGTTTGTCCTTGCCGAAGATATTCACGTGCGGAATGGAGCTCATCAGTTCATAGCGCTCGGAGCCTTCCGCCATGCCCTCCGCCAGCACCTTGCAGACGATATGGCTGGGGGTGACGCCGAAGCCGGAATAGCCCTGCACGTAAAACACGTTGTCATGCGCCGGCAGCGTGCCGATCTGCGGGAACAGATTAGCGCTGCAGCACAGCGGCCCGCCCCACGCCAGATCGATCTTCACGTCATGCAGGTACGGGAACACCTTCAGCATCAGGTTGCGGTTCCAGGCTTTCAGATCGGCGGGAATATACTCCAGCAGCCGCGTGGCGCTGCCGAACAGCAGGCGGTTCTCATTGGTCACCCGGTAGTAGTCGATCACCGGGCGGATATCGCTGTAAGCGCCGCGGATCGGGCTGATCCGGCGGATCAGCGCCTCCGGCAGCGGTTCGGTCGCCAGCTGAAACGCGTAGGTATTGATGGTTTTGCGGTGGATGGCCGGCTCCAGGCCGTTGAGAAAGCCGTTGCAGGCCCACAGCATTTTGTTGGCGCGCACCGAACCCATCGCGGTGCGCACCCGGATGCGCGGGCCGTACTCCACCTCCAGCACGCTGCTGTTTTCAAAGATCTTCACGCCGTAGTCGCCCAGCGCCTTGGCCTCTCCCAGCAGCAGGTTCAGCGAATGCACATGGCCGCCGCCCATATGTTTGAGCGCGCAGGTGTAGCTGTCGGAACCGACCACCTGCTTCACCTCCGCACCGGTGTACAGCTCAATCTCTTCGTCCGGCGCCACCGCCTGAAACTCCTTCAGCCAGGCGCGCAGCGTTTTCTCCTGCCGCGCATTGCTGCCCAGATAGCCGTAGCCGAAGCAGAAGTCGGCGTCGATGGCGTATTTGCTGATGCGTTCGCGGATGATGCCGGCGCCCAGATTGCTGATGCGGAAAATGGTTTCCAGCCCCTGCGGGCCGACGTGGCGTTTGATCTTCTCCAGATCGTGGCCGATGCCGGCCATCACCTGCCCGCCGTTGCGGCCGGTGCCGCCGTAGCCGAGGTGGCGCCCTTCCAGAATGGCGATATTGGTGATGCCTTTTTCCGCCAGCTCCAGCGCGGTGTTGATGCCGGAGAAGCCGCCGCCGACGATCACCACGTCAACGTCCAGATCCTCTTCCAGCGCCGGATAGCGCAGATCGTATTTTTTGGTCGCCGCGTAGTAGGTTAACGATTCAATATTGCTGTTCACTGCCGCTCTCCCCAGATCCAGACTCTGACTGCGGATTATCCGCAGGCGGCGGCGGAGCGGCCATGTCCCTTTAGGGATATTTTAACTATTTTTTAACATCATGCGCTGCGGGGCAGCGCGTGACCGAGCAGCAGGCTGAACAGTTCCGCCTGCGAGCCGATCCCCAGTTTGCCGTAGATGTTTTTACGGTGGTTTTTCACCGTGCCGAGGCTGATAAACAGCCGGGCGGCAATCTGCGGCGATCCCTGCCCGGCCAGAATCAAATCGACAATTTCACGCTCGCGCGGGGTCAGCATGGCGCGCGCCGCCGCACCGCGGTCGCACGGCGCGGCCGGGGCGGCGTCCGCTTCCCCTGCCGTGTCGCAGTGCAGTCGCGCCACGCTGCGCACCAGCATCAGCGCGTCGCGCAGCGTCTCCTGCTGCGGCTGACGCAGCGCCACCGTACGCTGCGAAGCGCCGAAAAACACCCCCAGCCGGCGCTGCGGCGTCAGCTGCAGCACCACGCCCGCCTCGTCGCGCCAGCCGGTTTTACGGTAAAAATTGCGGTAGTAGTCGCTGTGATAGAAGCCGCGCGGGGCCAGCTGGCGCAGGGTAAAAACATCTCCCTGCCGCCCGTCGTTCAGCGCGTGATAAAACGGGTCCTGCAGATAGGCGCCCTGCTGATACAGCGCGTTTACCCGGTCGCTGTTCTCCTTTTCCGCCTTCAGCAGACAGCGCGGCGGCCGATCCTGCTCAAAGGCGTACACGATGGCGTTGTCAAAGGCGAAGAAACGCTCCAGGTAGGCCAGCAGGTGCGGATAGAAGTGGCGGGTCGCCACGGCGTCAATCACCGTCGTCAGTCTGGCAAGCTGAATATCCATCCGGGCCTCCGAGCATTAACAGGTTAATAATCTGCGCCGGGCGCGGCCCGCAGCTCGACGGGCGGCCGGAAAGTAATAAAAAGCATCTCATTGTCTGAAATGCAAGCCGGCAAGCGCCGGCGTGTTAAATCAGTCACAACTTGTCCGCCCGGCAAAACGGAATTTTTGTTAATATATGAATGTTTTAACGGGTGCGCGCCACAGCTCAACACCCGAATCAGCCATTAGCGGGAAAATTGACGATGGCGTTTACGGTTAAAAAACTCGCCGTTGCCCGGTAAGAAATCGTGGTTCGCGCCGCCGGGCTGCATTATGCTGGCGTTTTGCCGTTCGCCAAGGAGCCTTGCATGACCCTCAGCCTCACGATCGCCAACCGCCAGACCTGGTTCGGCCAGGGCGCCATTTCGCAGCTTATCCCGCTGCTGACGCAGGATACGCAGCCTACGCTGCTGTTCAGCTGCCGCTCGTTTCTCAACGGCCCGGCCTACGCCGCGCTGGCGCCGCAGCTCGATCCGCTGCTGATCGGCCGGGAGATCGTCAGCCATGAGGCGTCGCCGCAGGAACTGGACCAGTGGGTCGCGCGCTGGCGCGGTCAGCCGACGCGGGTGGTGGCGATCGGCGGCGGCAGCGTGCTCGACGCCGCCAAGGCGTTTGCGGCACTGGTGGCGCACCCGCTGCCGACGCTGCGCTATATGGAAAAGGTCGGCGACACGGCGATCGGCGGCGACACGCTGCCGTTGATCGCCGTCCCCACCACCGCCGGCACCGGCAGCGAGGTCACGCAGAACGCGGTGATTACCGACACCCGCGTCAGTCAGGTGAAGGCCTCGCTGCGCCATGCCAATTTTGTGCCGCAGACGGCGATCCTCGATCCGCAGCTGCTGCAGGGCGCGCCCGACCACGTGCTGGCCTACTGCGCCATTGACGCCTTCACCCACCTGTTCGAAGCTTACCTGTCAAAAACCGCCAGCAGCCTGACGCGCGAGCAGTCGCTGACCGGCCTGCGCCTGTTCCTCGAGGCCTGGCCGGCGCTCAATAGCAGCGACGACGCGCGCGCGGCCATCATGCAGGCTTCCTATCTCGGCGGCCTGACGCTGAGCAGCGCCGGTCTGGGGGTGATCCACGGCATCGCCGGTGAAGTAGGCGCGCTGCGCGACTATCATCACGGCCAGGTGTGCGGCCGCCTGCTGCTGCCGTTCCTGCAATTGCTGGCGGAGAGCCGGCAGCCGCAGCAGCGCAGGCTGATGCAGGAACTGGCCGAACGGCTGTTCCCGCAGCATCAGGGCAGCCCCGAGCGCTACCTGAGCGACTTCATCACCGAACACGCCATCGCGCCGTTCTGGCAGGAGCCGCTGGCCCTGACGGCGGATGAGCTGCACATCAGCGTGGAGAAATCCAACAGCAAAAACTCGCTGCTCGACTACTCCGCC
The DNA here is from genome assembly GCF_016026735.1 of Serratia rubidaea. Classification (NCBI taxonomy): domain Bacteria; kingdom Pseudomonadati; phylum Pseudomonadota; class Gammaproteobacteria; order Enterobacterales; family Yersiniaceae; genus Serratia; species Serratia rubidaea. Next base: position 2,127,033 of record NZ_CP065640.1, on the reverse strand, counting down.
CCGCAGCGGCAACAGATGATAGAGGCGGCATTCCATATCGAATGAATATATAATTCGATCAAGGAAATAGCGGAGAAGTAACATGAGCATTATCGACTGGATTTTAACCGGCATCGCCGTGGGGCTGATTGTCGGCGCGCTGATCAAAGTCTTCGGCAAGAAGAAAGATCGGTAACCCTGAAGCCGGGCAACCAGGGCCGGACGCGCCGGCTCTGGTTACCCGCCAATGCCTCAGCCGCCCGGCCGCGGCGCCGGGTAATCCTGCTCAATGCGCAGCGCCGCCGCATACGGGCTGTCCCACAGTTGCTGATACAGCCGGTCCAGCCGCGCGGCCAACGCCTCGTTATTCAGCACCAGCTCCAGATTGCGTGAATTATCCAGATAGCCGCCGCTCCAGTTGCTGGTGCCCACCCAGGCAAGCCGCTCATCAATGGTCATGATCTTGCTGTGGATCACCCGGGCATAGGGAATAAAGCCGCCGTCGGCGACGGGAATGGTCACCACTTTCAGCTGTACGTTCGGCAGCAGCGCCAGACTCTTCAGATAGTCGATCTCCGGCTTTTTGGTGTTCCAGTCCGCCACCATCAGCTCCACCTGCACGCCGCGCGCCGCCGCGCTGCGCAGCGCGTTGTCGATCACAGCGTAATAGGGCCGGCTGCGCCCCGGCCCGAAGGAGAGCGGCGCATACTCCATCACCTGCACCCGCACCCGCCGCTGCGCCGCCGCCAGCAGCCGCGGCAGTTCGCTCTGCGTATCCGTTACCCCCGCCGGCAGGTAAGCGCGCGGGCTGGCGAGCAGATAGCCGGCCGCCGGCGTCACCGGCCGGTAGGTGAGCGGCGGCACCGGCTGCTGCGCCGCCAGCAGCGCCTGCGCCCGCCAGTCCTGCTCAAATACCGCCTGTATCTGGCGCACCACGCCGGCGTCGCTGACGCGCAGCCCGACCTCATGAATATGCTCCAGCGCCCGCCAGTCAAAGTTCTGGCTGCCGACAAACGCCTGTTCGCCGTCCACCAGCAGGTATTTGGCGTGCATAATGCCGCCGCTCAGCGGCTGATAGTCGAGCACGCGCAGTTCCAGCTGCGGGATCGCCGCCAGCTGCTCCAGCGTATCCGCCGCCGAATTACGCAGCCCTTTGCGCTCCAGCAGCAGGCGGATTTGCACCCCACGCTCACCGGCGCGGCGCAGCTCCGCCAGCACCGCATCCAGCCGGCTGCCGGGCCGGTTCATCACATAAAACTGGGCGATATCGATGCGCTGCCGCGCCTGGGCGAACATCTGCCGCCAGACCTCGGCGCTGTCGCGCAGGTCATCATTCTGTAACTGGGTTTCCAACGGCGCGCTGTACACCAGCTCATAGCCGGGCACCTCAAAACGCGCGTTGGCGACATGGTGGCTAACGTTCAACGGGTCACTCCATTACGGCATAAAACTGCGGCCATTAGGCATAACCTCCTCTTATTCTGTCAAGCCGGTCTGAATATTTATAGAGCAAATAGTTTCTTTATTACTAATCAAACGATGACAATTAAGGAATAGCACTCCGTATTATCAGCAATTCAACCGCATATCTAATAACAGGCTGAGATATTCCAATATTTCATCCTAGAGTAATTGATTAATTATTTTGATAAATTCGGTCAGGGCTAGAGCAAATAAAAAAATAGAACATCAGGTAAGAAACGATAAGGACTAAGGAAAAAGGATGAAAGAACATAACTCTGCCGTTACATCAGCGACTAACGCCTCTGCATTTGACAGAAAAATCGCCAGAGGGGTGGCCAGATACCAGAAACTCAACGGTGACTACTCATTTTTCTTCAGCAAAATAAACGGCTATGACGATAATAACGAAGCCTGGATCTACAGCGAAGAAAAACGGAAACTCAATTTTTGCACCTACTCCTACCTCGGCCTGTTAAAACACCCGGTCATTGAAGCCGCCGCGCAGCAGGCGCTCAAGAAATATGGCACCGGCACCCACGGCGTGCGCCTGCTCGGCGGCAACCTGGATATTCACGAGCAACTGGAACAGCGCATCGCCGATTTCTTCGGCCGCGAAGCCGCATTGACCTTCAGCTCCGGCTTTATGACCAACCTGACGGTGATCGACAGCCTGCTCGGTAAGGGCGACGTGATTTTTTGCGACGAGCTGAACCACGCCAGCATTATCGACGGCTGCCGCATCGGCAACGCGGAGGTGGTCAGGTTCCCCCATAACGATATGCAGGCGCTTGACCGGCTGCTGGCGGACGCGCCGCCGCAGGTGCGCAAGCTGGTGATTGTCGACGCCGTCTACAGCATGGAAGGCGATCTGGCGCCGCTGGATACGCTGATCGCCCTGCGCGACCGCCACCCGAACACCCTGCTGATGGTGGACGAAGCGCACAGTCTCGGCGTGCTGGGCGCCAACGGTAAAGGCATTGAAGAGCACTTCAACCGCCGCGGCCAGATCGACATTCTGATGGGCACGCTGAGCAAAACGCTGCCCGGTCAGGGCGGTTTTATCGCCGCCACGCAGGCGGTGATCCACTACCTGCGCATGACCGCCCGCGGCTTTATCTTCAGCGCCGCGCTCTCGCCGATCACCACCGCCGCCATGCTGGCGGCGTTCGACGTGCTGGAGCAGGAAGGCCCGCAGCGACGGCAGAAACTGATGGAGAACATCACCTACTTCGTCGCGGCGTTGCGCAGCGAGGGGTTTGAAGTCCGGGCGGAACAGGCGGCGATCGTGCCGATTATGATCTACAACGAAAGCAAGGCCTTTGCCATGGCGCAATACTGCCACCAGCAGGATATTTATGTGATGCCGGTCGGCTACCCGGCGGTGCCGAAGGGCCAGGAGCGTTTACGCATGAACGTCACCTACCACCACAGCAAGGAGGATCTCGATCTGGCGCTGCAGGTGCTGTGCGCAGCAAGAGAGGCGGTGGCGTCGTAAAGCCGGGCGTTTGCCCCATAAAAAAATGCCGGTCCGCTGACGCCGACCGGCATTCTCATCTCTGTCACTCAGTAAACGTTGCTCAGTTCACTTTCACCGGCATGCCGGAACGCGCCTTGATCGCCGCGTCGACTTCGCTCTGGTTGACGCCGCTGTCCATCAGCACCTTGCCCACCGCCGGCGACAGCATCACCGGCACCGGATCTTTCGACTTCAGCTGCTCTTCGTTGGCGGAAAGCGGGTTGTGCACTTCCAGATAGCGGCTGCCGTCCGGCTCGACTGAGGCTTTCACCGGCTCATTGATAAACTGTACGCGCGTGCCGACCGGCACGTTATCGAACAGGTATTTGATATCGTCGGCGCGCAGGCGCACGCAGCCGTGGCTGACGCGCAGGCCGATGCCGAAGTTGGCATTGGTGCCGTGGATCGCGTACAGGCGACCGATATACAGCGCATACAGCCCCATCGGGTTATCCGGGCCGGCCGGGAACACCGCCGGCAGGATTTCCCCTTCCGCCGCGTACTCTTCACGCATTTTGGCGGTCGGCGTCCAGGTCGGGCCGTCCTTCTTGCGCTGTACGCTGGTGATCCAGTTCATCGGCGTGTCTTTGCCCAGTTGACCGATACCGATCGGCAGCACCACCACGGTGTTGCTGCCCTTCGGATAGTAATACAGACGCATTTCCGCGCTGTTGATAATAATGCCCTGACGCGGCGCATCCGGCAGAATCAGCTGCTGCGGGATGGTCAGCGTGCTGCCGGCCTTCGGCAGGAAGGGATCGACGCCCGGGTTGGCTTCCAGCATATTGCTCAAACCCATCTGGTACTGCGCCGCAAAGCTTTCCAGCGGCAGCTTGCTGTCCTCAGGGACCTGGATCTGGATATTCTCCCCCACCAGACGGCTGTCTTTGGCCGGCAGAGGGTAAACAACGGCGAGGGCGGTCTGGCTGAACGCCACCAGGGCCGTAAACAGGGTTAATAACGCGCGAATGCTCATGTTTATCTTCGTGTTGGTTTGGTGGGCCGCACTGGCAGTATCGGTCTAAACGTTTTCCGACCCTTAACGGCCGGATGCGCATTATATGTTCACTTGAGCAAAAGTGTGAAATTTTCCCACCGATCGGCACGCATTTTTTCATCGCGTTCGGCCGCATAATCCCCGCTATCCCCCGCCGGACACCGTTTACACGCCGCGGCTCCGTTCCTCGGAAATTACCGCCTTGTTTGGTCAGCCTTCACCCAACAGGCATCCCGTGTCGGCAACGCTATCCGCTCATACCATTATCCCGAGCCGATATTCCGCTCACCAGCAAATCACTAACGGAGAGATAATGATGAGTACAGCCCTTGAAGAAAATACCGGTTACTTCTTGTCACCGGAAATGTTCGGCGCCGTGGGCGACGGCGTGCACGATGACAGCGATGCCATACAGACAGCCATCGACCATGCCCGCGTGAATAAATATCGTAAAGTTGTCGGCAAAGGCAATTACCTGATTAATAAAACGCTGTTAATCAGTTCTGATGGCAACGGTTTTGCGCTGCACCTGCAATCGCTGATTGTCGGCGAGCAGTTTCCCGCGCTGCCGGAAAAATGGTGGGACGCCGCACCGGCGCTCGCTCCCCATAAAGCCGCCGGCAGTCAAAACAACATCGACCTGCGCGTCGAATATTTCAATGGCGCCAATAAGGCGACCTGGTTCAGAAACTGGGGGAACGGCATCACCGCCTCCAGACTGTACTGCGGCAGCATGAAAAACTACATTATCGGCTACCGCTGCTACCGAGACACCCAGCGGGTAACGGGCATGAACGACCTCGCCGGCTGCAGCTGGCACGGGGGCTACCTGGGAGCGCTGATCGGCACCGGTGAAAGAGTGCCGGGCTTTACCACCGTCGCGGAGTGCCACTCATTTGATATTCAATGGTTCGCCTCCAACAAATATGGCGGGGTGATTCTGCTCTCCGGCGCGCAGTATGCCAATATCTACAAGGGTACCTACGACTACAACGGCAAGTTCTCGGTCTGGATGAACCTGGGCGCCAACAACCCGGATACGGAAAATAACGGCAAGGTTATCGGCTTCGGCGACACCATCAGCGACGGTGTGGTTACCGGCACGGTACTGACCGAACCCTCCTATCATCAGGGCAACTATTACATTCTGGTTACCGATACGCAGAATGCCCTGGACGGCAACAGCACCTGGACGGCGGGCAAGCCGCTGAGCACGCCGGACGGCAGCTGGAAGGCCAGCGCGGAGAAAATCATTACCTGCACCACCACCGAAGCCCGCTACTTTGACGTGGTCGCCAATATCCGCACCGGCGGTTTCGGCAAATGCATTATTGAGCCTGAATATATCGGCGGCCTGGTCGGGCATAATCTTTTCACCAGCCAGTACCGGGCGGCCAGCGCCACGTCCATCAACGATACCTCCAACTATCGCGGCCTGGGCGTCGCCAGCACGGCGGATCGCCTGGAGATGACGGCAACCAGCCACAGCAATACGCCGTTTATCAGCGCTTATAAGGACGAAACGCAGGTCAGAACCCATTTGCGCCTTTTCAATCAGAGCAAACTGCTGGGGTTAAATAAATCGGTTAATGTGCCCAATAACAGCCCGACCTGGATCTTCTCGCTGGGCGCGAACTCTTCAGCCACCATCGCCATGTGGAAGGTATACGTCACCTCCACCACGACGGGCATTTCAGGGGAAGCGAACGTCACCGTCCGGGGCAATGAAGCGTTTATCACCAACGTGGTGTATGCCGCCAATATGCAGTTCAAGGTCGACGGCCTGAAACTGCTGGTGCATCAAAGCACCGGCGCCAGCAGAAATATCTTTATGAACGCCATCCGCGTCGCCTGATCCGCAGCTTCAGATCGCGACATCATCCCACACCGCCGGCGCATCACGCGCCGGTTTTCATTGGCGGCACTCAGCGCGACGTCGGCAAACGGCGGATGGGTATCAGATACTCGCAGTGGATCGCCGCGCCGTCCTGATGGTAGAAGCCACCCTGCGCAGGGTAAAAACGCTCAATGTCGCTGCCCGGCCGCCGCACCACATTCAGCGCCGGCATCACGCTGTCGTAGACCCGGGCGATAAAGTTCTGGAACTCGTCCGCCTGCCCCTGGTAGACAAAGCTGGCGTACTCCCCCGGCTCAATCTGCACCACGTCCCCCGTCGTCTGCTCATCGTCCAGCGCGACGGTGTACGCCATGCACTGCCGGTCCTGCTGACGGCTGTCGACGTCCAGCCGGGTCAGGCCGTAGGCCACCGCCGGCGGCCCGGACAGCGGACAGCGCAGCGCGCTCCAGGCCCTCTGGCGCAGCTCTTTTTTCCGCCGGCTCAGCTCGTCCAGCGTCAGCGTGCGGCGCTGCGTGCGTCCCACCAGCCGCATCGCCGGCAGTTCGACAAAATCCGCCGCCGGCAGCGGCGGCGCGCTCAGACGCAGCGGCGGCTGCATGCCGTAGCCCGGCCACTCCGCGCTGCGGCGGTAGGCGGCCGGCGGCAGGCCGAACTGCTGGCGGAAACCGCGGGTGAAGGTCTGCTGGGAATCAAACTGGTACTTATCTGCAATAATCGCCACGCTGGTGCCCGTCAGCCGCAGCTCGCGCGCCGCGGCGGTCAGCCGTCTGCGGCGCACGTAGGTGCCCAGCACGTGGCCGGTCTGACGTTTGAACATCCGCTGCAGATGCCACTTGGAGTAGCCGGCTTTCGTCGCAATCTCGTCCAGCGTCAGCGTCTGTTCCAGATTCTGTTCGATCCACGCCAGCAGCTGATTAATCACCGCTCGTTGATGCATATTGCCCCCTGTCAGGTTCAGCAAAACCAAATTGCCGCCTACTTTATCGACAACGGCGCTAGACCACATTGCACAATCAGGACATACTATTTTTCATTTACGCCAAAATGAGAGTTATTCTCATGACTTTTGTAACCAAGAAGCCCTGTCTGGATATCGATAATGTGCCGCGCCCGGTGTTCGCCGTGCAGGGCGCGACGATTAATGAGAATTGGGAAGTGGAGCCGCACCGCCACCACAAGGCGCAGCTGATCTACACCGCGCGCGGCATGCTGCGCTGCGAGGTGGAAAACGGATTGTGGCTGGTGCCGCCGCAGTGCGCGCTGTGGATGCCCGGCAACGTGCTGCACAGCGCGCGCGGCACCGGCGCTACCGAGTGTTATGCGCTGTTTGTCGACGCCGCCACCGCCGGCGATCTGCCCGACAGCTGCTGCACCCTGACCATTTCACCGCTGCTGCGCGAACTGCTGCTGGCGGCCAGCCGCTTTACGCCGCTGTACGATCAGCAAGGGGCCGAAGGCCGGCTGGCGACGGTGCTGCTGGATCAGCTGGCGGCGGCGCCGGTGGAAAACCTGCACCTGCCGGTCTCCCAGGACGCACGTATCCGCCAGCTGATGGAGCAGATGCTGGCGGAGCCGGCGAATAAGCGCACGCAGGCGCAATGGGCGCAGCATATCGGCATGAGCACCCGCTCGCTGAGCCGTACGCTGCAGCAACAGCTGGGAATGAGCTTCGGCCACTGGCGGCGTCAGCTGCACGTGATGCTGGCGCTGCAGCGCCTGACGCAGGGCGTCAGCGTGCAGAGCGTGGCGCTGGATCTGGGCTATGAGAGCGCCAGCGGCTTTGTCACCATGTTCAGGAAAGCGGTCGGTAAACCGCCGGCGCGCTATCTGGCGGAAAAGGCGGCGGACGGCCCGCTGCCGTCCGCCCCCATCGCCATGTAGGCGGTCAGAAGTCGTAGAACACCGTCACCCAGGTGGAGTCCGGTTCGTTGTCGCTGCTGTTGGCCAGCGTGCGTTCAACGTACACCGACAGGCCGTAGCCGATGGTGGTGCCCGCCCCCAGATAGACGTGGTTGGCGTGATACGCCTCCTGCCCCTTCAACCGCAGCGAGTCCGCCGCCACATAAGGCTGGATCGATTTCAGGAACGGTTTGTCGATATTGAAGGTATAGCCGACAAAGCCTTCCAGCCCGTAACCGTCGCCGGCAAAGAAATGCGACAGGCTGCGTTCGCGGGTGCTGGGCACATAATCTTTATAGTAGCTGGCGGTGCCGACGATATACCAGTTGGTCGGCTGCCAGGTCAGTGCGGCGCCCGACAGCTGCTGATGGTATTGCTGTTCGTTATAACGCTCATCCTTCACCTTCGCGTCGGTGTAGCTGTACGCCGCGCTCAGCGTCAATGTCGGATCGATTTTATAATCGAACCCCAGCCCGCCGCCGCCGGAACGCCGGTAGCTGAGATTATTGGCGGTATGCAGATCGTCTTCCGGCAGCAAATAGTTGGCGTACAGGGTCAGCGGACCAAAATCATTGGTGTATTTCAGGCTGTTCTTCGGCTTATTACCGCCGTCATAGTCGCCGGAAATACCAATGCCGGTGCCGCCGGCGTGGCCATCGTTATCCCAGACGTCGCTTTTAATCCCGACCACGGAATAATAGATGCCGTACTGATGACCATAGGTGAGCGTGCCGTAACGGTCGTCTTTAAAACCGCCATACAGCTGGCGCTGATAATCGCGTTTGCCGTCTTCGTTGTAGTGTCCGTCCCAGCTCAGCGCGTGCGCCAGATCCACGCCCCATTCGTAATAACCAATGGCCGAGGTATGCTGGCTCAGGGCGTAATCGGCGCTGAAACGAAAGCGCGTGCCGCCGTCATGGCCGTTTTTATCATAGCCCGGTTCCGGGCCATTATTAAAAATCCATTCCGGCCGAATGCTGCCGCCGACCTGTAAACTCAGCGGCGCCAGCAACACATTGCTCTGCGGGTTTTTCTCCAAGATGGTAATTTCCGCCTGCGCGGCGCCGGATAACGCCGACAGCAGGACGCCGCCAATAATAATTGGCGTTTTTATCATTTTCATTACTACCCCTGTCTGAAATAAGTTTTTCTTATTATTAACTGCCATGGCTCTTGGCCATAAATTAATAATTACCCGATATAACAAAGCGACGCAAGGGATAAAATCTCATGACCTAATACATAAAAAGATAAATGGCAGCGGCGAAGAAATAAAAACGTATCAGAATGCTACCAACGGCAACAAAACAATAAATGATGTGCAAATAATCAGCATAAATGTCGTTCTCTAACCGATAATACGGCCGGCCATTAATATTTCATAACAAATCAGAAAAAATAAAACGGACGTTAAAATAGATGCATGGCGTGATAATTACCACAGGGAAATATTGGCTAACGGATGCCGTCGCGGCGGCATCCGCCGAAGCGTTATTTATTGCGCCAGCCAGCCGCCGTCCATATTCCAGGCCGCACCGCGCACCTGCGCGGCGGCGTCGCCGCACAGAAACAGTGCCAGCTCACCCAGCTGCTGCGGCGTCACAAACTCCTGCGACGGCTGCTTCTCCGCCAGCAGCGCATCACGCGCCTGCTGCGGCGACTCACCGGCCGCGACGCGCAGATCAATCTGCCGCTGCACCAGCGGCGTCAGCACCCAACCGGGGCAAATGGCATTGCAGGTGATCGCCGTACGCGCGGTCTCCAGCGCGATGGTCTTGGTCAGCCCCACCACGCCGTGCTTCGCCGCCACATAGGCCGACTTCTCCTTCGACGCCGCCAGCCCGTGCACCGACGCCACGTTGATAATCCGTCCCCAGCCGCGTGCGCGCATGCCGGGCAGCGCCAGCCGGCTGGTGTGATACACCGCAGAGAGGTTAACGGCGATAATCGCGTTCCACTGCGCCACCGGAAAGTCCTCCAGCGGCGCTACGTGCTGAATGCCGGCGTTATTCACCAGAATATCAACGCCGCCAAACCGCCGCCCGGCATACGCCATCATCGCTTCAATCTGCGCCGGATCGCTGAGGTCCGCATCGTGGTAGCCCGGCGCTTTTCCCCGCTGCGCGATTTGCGCCAGCGCCCGATCAACGTCGCCGAAACCGTTAAGGATCAGCTGCGCGCCGGCGGCGGCCAGACTATCGGCCAGCCCGAGTCCAATGCCGCTGGTCGAACCGGTCACCAGTGCGGTTTTACCGTGTAGATTCATGATTTTCACTCCGTTAAACGATGCCCGTCAGTGAGAACAGGCCGCGATATCGCCGGTGGTTTAAGGCTTCAGCGCAAAGCGCAACTGATGGGTACGCCGCTGCGCAATGCACGTCCTGCGCGCGTCGTCCCAGCGATAAAAGCCGTCGCCGCTGCGCAGGCCGGTCTGCCCTTGCTCCACCTTTTCCTGCACCAGCGTCATCATCCCGTCGCCGGCGGCCAGCGTCGGCAACAGATGGCGAGCGATATCCGCCACGGTGTCCAGCCCGGTCATATCGGCCGCCTCCAGCGGCCCGACCATCGCATAGCGCCGCCCCAGCGAGGCGCGCATCACCTGGTCGACCACCTGCGGGCTGGCGATGCCGCTTTGCACGATATGCAGCGCCTCGCGCAGCAGCGCAAACTGCAGGCGGTTGCCGACAAAGCCCGGCGCAGCGCGATCCAACACCACCGCCTCCAGATCCAGCGCCGTCAGCAGCCGTTCGACCGTCGCCAGATGACGCGGATCGGTGGCGCTGCCGGGCACGATCTCCACCAGCGGGATCAGATGCGGCGGGTTCCAGAAATGGGCGATCAGCAGCCGCTCCGGATGGCGCAGAGGCGCCGCCAGCTGGTCCGGCGGCAGGCCGCTGGTGTTGCTGGCGATAATCGCCGTGTCGGCGATCAGCGCTTCCAGCTGGGCGTACAGCGCATGTTTGAGCGCCAGCCGTTCAGGGATCGCCTCGATCAGCAGCTGCGCCGACGCCGCCTGCGCCAGCTCGTTCGTGGTGTGCAAACGCGCCAGCGTGGCCGCACTCTCCTGCGGATCGGCCAGTCCGGCCGCCGCCAGCTCCGCCAGAATGCTGCCCACCGCCGCCGGCACCTCCGCCAGACGTGCGGGGTCGGTGTCGTACAGCAGCACCTGCCGCCCGTGACGGGCAAAATGCGTAGCGATGCCGATGCCCATCAGCCCCGCACCCAGTACCATCGTGTTCATCTGCTGCATCTCGTGCTCCTCTGCTCAGGGGCGCGCCAGCGCCACGTCCGGCGCGCGTTCGCGCAGTACAACTGCGTCGTCTTCTCTTTCAAGATAGGCCAGATCGGTCAACACCCGCCATCATCGCCGGTGGGAGCAGCACGGTCAGTTTTTAGGAATATTTACCGTCCGCCGCGTGATCGGTCGCCGGGTATTGACCCTTTGAAAATGCTAGTTTTTCTGCGTCAACTACAGGGAGGTAGATACGAAGATGGCGACGCCAAACCGTAATATTGCACCGGGCTACTGTATTGCCCAACAGCCAGGATCATTGACTTATCATGCACATACGCTATTTGGCGGATATATTGCTGATACAACGGCAGATTTAATTTTTGGTGAATAATGAAAATTGCGATGCTGATTGTTGCTTCCCTGATCATAATTTGCGGGTTACTCAAATATCTATATTCACGCCAATATAAAAAAGAATTCGCCTCTCTGTACCAAACTTATATCGAGCATGGGCATTTCATTCCTCCCCATGTCGTTATTGCCGACCATTTTGGTAGCTTGGGTACCTCAATCAAAGCACAATGGTTCAGGTGGAACCTGAAAAATAAAGAAATAAAAATAACGCAGGGAAACTATCTGCCGCAGAAAAGTTATGATTTTTTGCAGTATGCGGCTTCGGGAAAATTAAAGTCATGGTTAATTAACGACGGTCGGTTTCTGCTGCTCGAAGGAGTTTTATTTATCGTGGCGCTGATTTTAACCGTGCTCGTTGATAAGTCATCATGACTCTGCCGGCAAGCTGCGTGAAAAACCTTATGCAACGTACAGCCACCGCATTACTTACCCTAAGCACGCTAAGCGGCTGCCAGCTGGAAAAACAGTGGTATTACCCGCTGCAGGTTTCGCTGCAAGATAACCAGCCCTGCTTCGCCATACCTGCCGACAGCGTCAGCCCTCACGATAGCCTGCAAAACCGCGGCATCATCGTCTCCCGGCAGTCATCGCAGCAATGGGATATTGTCTGGACCTCGCCTGACATTCATCCGCTGCCGGCACTGCTGCCCGGCCAGTGCGTCACATACCCGCAGGCCGCATGGCAGGCTGGCAACTATGCGGTGATGATGGGCGTCTCGCTTAATCACGACCAGGAACGACGTAAATATAGCCACGAATTCTCCCTTGCCAATACTCCCGACGGCCGGCTGATTCTGCGCCCCTGAGCGCTGCCGAGACGGCCCATCGGCGGACCTGCGGCAATAAAACCGCTCCCCTTTCGCATGAATAATGATTATTATTCTCAAATAATAACCGGCGCACGACGATGCGCCCGGCAGGCTGCTGTCTTTGAAGCCAATGTTGAGCCGTTCCGGCCGCTGCGCGGCAATAATAATTTTAACCATATGGAGATGTTATGAATGCTGTAATGACAACCGGCCGTCGCCTTGGCGGGCGCGCGGTTTTCCCTCTGGTGCTGCTGACCACCCTGCTGTTTGCCGGCGCTTCTCAGGCGCAGGCCGAATCCGAGCTGCTGCGCAAGCCGGTCGGTAAAGGCGCCTATGAGATGGCGTACAGCCAAAGCGCAAACGCGCTGTATCTGGCGACTTCGCAAAGCCGCAAGCTGGACAAAGGCGGCGTGGTGTATCGCCTGGATCCGACCACGCTGGACGTAACCCAGATTATTCACAACGATATCAAGCCGTTCGGCGCCGCCATCAATAACAAAACCAACACGCTGTTCTTCGGCAACACCGTCAATAGTTCCGTCACCGCCATCGACGCCGCCACTGGCGAGGTGAAAGGCCGGCTGGTGCTGGATGCGCGCAAGCGCGCCGAGGGCGTGAAACCGCTGGCGCCGCGCGAACTGGTGGCGGATGAAAGCAGCGATACCGTCTATATCACCGGCCTCGGCGAGTCCAGCGTGGTCTGGGTGGTGGACGGCAAGGATCTGACCCTGCGCGCCACCATTAAAGGCACCGGAAAATTCGGCACCGGCCTGGCGCTGGACGCCGCCGCCAAGCGCCTGTACGTCACCAACAGCGAAGGCGAGCTGGTCACCATCGACACCGCCGCCAATAAAGTGCTGACGCGCAAGAAGCTGGATGCGGCCAACGAGCACTTTTTCCTGAATATCAGCCTGGATACGGCAAACCACCGCGCCTTTATCACCGATTCCAAACAGCCGCAGGTGCTGGTGGTAGATACCCGCAACGGCGAGATCCTGCATAAAATCGACGCGCCGGAATCGCTGGCCGTGCTGTTTAACCCGGCACGCAACGAGGTGTACGTCACCCACCGCAAGGCCGGCGCCGTCAGCGTGATTGACGCCAATACCTATCAGGTGCGGGAAACCCTGAAAACGCCAACCCACCCGAACAGCCTGGCGCTGTCGCCGGACGGCAAAACGCTGTACGTCAGCGTGAAGCAGGCTTCCAGCCGCGATAAAGAGGCCAGCGCGCCCGACGATGTTATTCGCGTCAGCCTGAAATAACCCTGCGCCCCTGCAGCGCAGCTTGCATCATGGGCATTGTCGTTTACGGCAATGCCCTTATACCGTCGCCACACACACTCCCCGCTATTTACGCCATTTTTATCTCCCCGCCCGCAATCGTTACGGCGTTTTTACAGACGGTTTTACGCCCGCCGGATAACATCATCATGTCGCCGCTATGGCCTGATGAGAGCACTATCCATGCGTTTATCTCCGCACGTTACCACCGCCTTTTTCCGCGACCTCCCGCTGCACAACGGGGGCCGCCATGTACGCTAATATCATCGATTTTCATCCGCTGTTAACGACGCCCGCACCGGCGCCGCAGGCGCCGCTCGCCGCCGAGGTCGAGAGCTACCTGCGCCATTATCCCGACACCGAATTCGTCGATATCTATCTGCACGATCTGAACGCGCGCATCCGCGGCAAGCGCATCGCCGTCTCTGAGCTGTTCGCCCTGGAACAGGGCTGCTACTTCCCGCAGTCGGTGTATGCGATGGACCTTAACGGCCAGGTGGTGGAACAGCACGGTCTGGGTCAGCAGGCCGGCGAACCCGACAGGCTGTGCCTGCCGGTGAGCGGCACGCTGCGCCCCTGCGCCAAAGACCCGCATCATATTGCGCAGCTGCTGCTGACCATGTGCGAGGCGGACGGCGCGCCCTGCCCGCTGGAGCCGCGCGTGGTGCTGGCGCAGCTGCTTGAGCGTCTGCATCGCCTCGGCTATTACCCGGTGATCGCCGCCGAGCTGGAGTTTTATCTCCACGCGCCGCAGCAGCGCCCCGGGCAGCAAGAAGAAACGTTATCGCAGAACTTTGCCGTCGATGCCCCGGCGTGCCACGGCGCGCTGCTGGAGGATATCGCCCGCCACGCCAGGCTGCAGGCGCTGCCGCTGACCGGCGTGGTGGCCGAAGCGGCCGCGGGCCAGTACGAGCTGAACCTGCGCCACAGCGCCGAGGTGCTGACCAGCTGCGACCAGCTGCTGGCGCTGAAGCGGCTGGTGCGTCAGGTGGCGCAGCAGCACCGGCAGCACGCCTGCTTTATGGCCAAGCCGGACGCGCAGGCGGCCGGCAGCGGTCTGCACTTCCACATCAGTCTGCAGGATGCGCAGGGGCGCAACCGGCTGAGCGCGCAGGACGGCGCCCCCGGCGAGGTGATGCGCCAGGTGCTCGGCGGCATGCTGGCGCTGATGCCGGCGTCGATGGCGCTGCTGGCGCCCAACGTCAATGCGTTCCGCCGCTTCCGCCCCGAGATGCATGTGCCGCTGCGCGCCTCCTGGGGCTACAACAACCGCACCGTGGCGCTGCGGCTGCCCTGCGCCGATCGGGCCAACCAGCGCATCGAGTACCGGCTGGCCGGCGCCGACGCCAATCCCTATCTGGCCGTCGCTGCCATCCTCGCCGGCATGCTGTTCGGGCTGGAGCAGAACCTGCCGCTGCCGCCGTCCAGCTGCGGCAACGGCTATGACGACCCACAGGCGACGCCGCTGCCGCTCAGCCAGCCGCAGGCATTGGCGCTGTTTCAGCATTGCGCTGCGCTGCGTCGGCTGCTCGGCCCGGCGTTCTGCGAGCTGTGGCACGGCTGTAAAAGCGCGGAGCTGGCGCAGTTTGAACAGCTGATTACCGACGCCGAACGCGCCTGGCTGCTGTAACCCCGAATAATGACCAACAATAAGGAGCCCTTTGATGTCTCGTCTGGTTCTGCTTTCCAATAAACACTGCGACGCCAGCGATATTATCGCCGCCGTGCAGGACTACGCGCTGGACGCCCTGACCGATGCCGGACAGGGCCTGTGGCTGGGTTGGGACAGCAACGTGGAAAACTTCGCCGACGCGGCCGGTCGGCCGGTACAGGTGCAGCACAGCAACGGCTATGAACTGGTGACCTTCCCCTTTTCCACCCGCGAATTTCACTACCACTATCAGGGCTACTATCACGACGGACTGTGGCCGGTGTTCCACAACCGTCCCGAGCTGGCCCACTTCACGCCGGAAAACTATCAGGCCTACCGCCAGGTCAACCGACAGATCGCCGCCATCGCCAGCGAATATATCTGCCCGAGCGATTTAATCTGCATCGACGACTATCAGCTGCTGCCCTGCGGTGCGGCGCTGAAGGAGCAGGGGCTGCTTAACCCGTGCGGCTTCTTCTTCGCGCTGCCGTTCCCCGCCGTGCCGCTGCTGAAAAACATTCCCCAGCACCGCGAGCTGGTGGAGTCGCTGCTCTATTACGATCTGATTGGTTTTCGCAGCCTCAGCGACGCCAATAATTTCCACAACTATCTGGCGAACGAATACCAGGTCGAACCGCTGCCCGACAATCAGTATCAGGTCGACGGCCATATCTTCAGCACCGCCATCTTTCCCGACGCGCAGCACGCCAGCCGGCTGTGCTGACGCCCCCACCCGCCGCGCGTCCGGCGCGGCGGATCCGCTCAGCCGACAATTTCAACCGCTCGGCGGGCTATCGCACCGCTTAACCCATTTCATCTGTCATCGCTTTACGCCGCGCGCGATGATGAGCTGTTCCTAAACCTGCCCCTTGTTACCGGGGAAGTACCTGAGCACGCCATCCGCAGCCTAAAAATCTATAAGCGGATGCTTTTACACATTATTTTGCAGACTGGAATAAGGAATATCTCATGAAACAAACGGGGATTCTCAAACATCTCCCATGGATGCTGCTGGGGGTGATCGGCGCATCCTGTCTCGGCGTGGTGGCGCTGCGGCGCGGCGAGCATATCAGCGCACTGTGGATCATCGTCGCCTCGATCGCGGTGTATCTGGTGGCCTACCGCTACTACAGCCTGTATATCGCCACCAAGGTGATGAAGCTGGACGCCGGCCGCGCCACCCCGGCGGTGGTGAATAACGACGGCCTGAACTATGTGCCGACCAACAGAAACGTGCTGTTCGGCCACCACTTTGCCGCCATCGCCGGCGCCGGCCCGCTGGTGGGCCCGGTGCTGGCGGCGCAGGTCGGCTATCTGCCGGGCACGCTGTGGCTGCTCGGCGGCGTGGTGCTGGCGGGGGCGGTGCAGGACTTTATGGTGCTGTTTATCTCCTCCCGCCGCAACGGCGCGTCGCTCGGCGAGATCATCAAGAAGGAGATGGGCCCGGTGCCGGGCACCATCGCGCTGTTCGGCTGCTTCCTGATTATGATCATCATTCTGGCGGTGCTGGCGCTGATCGTGGTGAAAGCGCTGGCGGAAAGCCCGTGGGGCGTATTCACCGTCTGCTCCACCGTGCCGATCGCGCTGTTTATGGGCATCTATATGCGCTTCCTGCGCCCCGGCCGCGTGGGCGAGGTGTCGGTGATCGGCATCGTACTGCTGCTGGCCTCCATCTGGTTCGGCGGCGTGATCGCCCATGACCCGTACTGGGGTCCGGCGCTGACCTTTAAAGACACCACCATCACCTACACCCTGATCGGCTACGCGTTTATCTCCGCCCTGCTGCCGGTGTGGCTGATCCTGGCGCCGCGCGACTATCTGGCCACTTTCCTGAAAATCGGCGTGATCGTCGGGCTGGCGATCGGCATCGTGATCCTGAACCCGGATTTGAAAATGCCGGCGGTCACCCAGTTCGTCGACGGCAGCGGCCCGGTATGGAAAGGTTCGCTGTTCCCGTTCCTGTTTATCACCATCGCCTGCGGCGCGGTCTCCGGCTTCCACGCGCTGATCGCCTCCGGCACCACGCCGAAGCTGCTGGCCTGTGAAACCGACGCGCGCTTTATCGGCTACGGCGCAATGCTGATGGAGTCCTTCGTGGCGATCATGGCGCTGGTGGCGGCGTCGATTATCGAACCGGGCCTGTATTTCGCCATGAACACCCCGCCGGCAGCGCTGGGCATCACCATGCCGAACCTGCACGAGCTGGGGGGCGATAACGCGCCGCTGATTATGGCGCAGCTGAAGGATGTGACGGTGCATGCCGCCGCCACCGTCAGTTCCTGGGGCTTTGTCATCAGTCCGGAACAGATCCTGCAGACCGCAAAAGACATCGGCGAACCGTCGGTGCTGAACCGCGCCGGCGGCGCGCCGACGCTGGCGGTGGGCATCGCGCACGTGTTCCACAAGATTATGCCGGCGGCGGATATGGGCTTCTGGTACCACTTCGGCATTCTGTTTGAGGCACTGTTTATCCTTACCGCGCTGGACGCCGGCACCCGCTCCGGCCGCTTTATGCTGCAGGATCTGCTGGGCAACTTCGTGCCGTTCCTGAAAAAAACCGACTCGCTGGTGGCCGGCATTATCGGCACCGCCGGCTGCGTCGGCCTGTGGGGCTACCTGCTGTATCAGGGGGTGGTCGACCCGCTCGGCGGCGTGAAAAGCCTGTGGCCGCTGTTCGGCATCTCCAACCAGATGCTGGCCGCGGTGGCGCTGGTGCTCGGCAGCGTGGTGCTGATCAAGATGAAGCGCACCCGCTACATCTGGGTGACGGTGCTGCCGGCGGTGTGGCTGCTGATCTGCACCACCTATGCGCTGGGTCTGAAGCTGCTGAGCGATAATCCGCAGCTGGAAGGCTTCTTCTTCCTGGCGAACGAGTACAAGCAGAAAATCGCCGCCGGCGGCGACCTGAGCCCGCAGCAGATCGCCAATATGCAGCATATCGTGGTGAACAACTACACCAACGCCGGCCTGAGCATTCTGTTCCTGCTGGTGGTGTACGCCATTATCTTCTACGGGATTAAAACCGCGCTGGCGGCGCGCAAAAACCCGCAGCGCAGCGATCAGGAGACGCCTTACGTGCCGGTGCCGGCGCAGACGGCGTCCAACTCTGAGGGCGAGGTCAAAGTTTCACCCCAGCATTAACGGCAATTTGCCTGCATAATAGAGTAAGTCACGGGCGCTGCATGCGGCGCCCGTTATCCACGTTTTCCGGGAGTACAATCATGTTCGGCAATCTTGGTCAGGCGGGAAAATATCTGGGACAGGCGGCGCGGATGCTGGTCGGCGTGCCGGACTACGACACCTACGTCCAGCATATGCAGGACAACCATCCGGACAAACCGGTAATGAGCTACAAAGAATTCTTCCGCGAGCGCCAGCAAGCGCGCTACGGCGGCGACGGCAAAGGCGGCATGCGCTGCTGCTAGGCCCCGAGCATTAAGGACCCGCAATGAAACCCATCGCAGTCACCATTCTGACCGGCTTTCTGGGCGCCGGTAAAACCACCCTGTTGCGCCATATCCTGCAGGCCGACCACGGCCACCGCATCGCGGTGATTGAAAACGAGTTCGGCGAAGTGCCGATCGACAACGCGCTGATCGGCGATCGCGCCAGCCGCATCACCACGCTGAGCAACGGCTGCATCTGCTGCAGCCGCGCCAATGAGCTGGAGGACGCGCTGCTCGACCTGCTGGACGGCCTCGACCGCGGCGAGCTGGCCTTCGACCGGCTGATTATCGAATGCACCGGCATGGCGGACCCCGGCCCGATCGCCCAGACCTTCTTCGCCCACCCGACAATCTGCGAACGCTTTCTGCTGGACGGCATCATCACGCTGGTGGATGCGGTGCACGCCGGGCAGCAGCTGGATCAGTACAGCATCGCGCAGTCGCAGGTAGGCTATGCCGACCGCATTCTGCTGAGCAAAACCGACGTCGCCGGCGACAGCGAGGCGCTGATCCAGCGCCTGCAGCGCATCAACGCCCGCGCGCCGGTGCACCTGGCGCTGCACGGCGATATCGATCTCACGCTGCTGTTCGATATTGAAGGCTTCGTGCTGAACGACCGGCTGAATCTGAGCAAGCCGGTGTTCCGCCGCATCGCCGAGCCGCAGAACAGCATTCACTCGATCGTGCTCTACCACCAGCCGCCGCTGGAACTGGCGCAGATCTCCGCGGTGATGGAGGAGCTGCTGCTGCAGTTCGCCGACAACCTGCTGCGCTACAAGGGCATTTTATCGATCAAGGACGAACCGCGCCGCCTGCTGTTCCAGGGCGTGCAGCGGCTGTATAACGCCGACTGGGACCGCGACTGGCAGCCGGACGAGACGCGCCAGAGCACGCTGGTGTTTATCGGCATTGACCTGCCGGAAGCGGAGATCCGCGCACGCTTTGCTGCCCTGAGCTGAGCGCTGGCAGCGTCGCCGCCGCAAACAGGCTTTGACGAATCCCCGATCTGAGTACTTTAATCATGGAGTGGCGCGCTGACGCGCCGCCCCTATTTTGCGGCCGACGTACGGCCGCCATCACTCAGAGGATCATCATCGGTATGCGATTAACACCAACCACCCTGGGCCTGTTGCTGGCAGGCGCCGGCCTGCTGTCGGCCAATAACGCGCTGGCCGCCTCTGATACGCTGATTTACTGCACCGTCGCCTCGCCGGAGTCCTTCAACCCGCAGCTGTCCACCTCCGGTCCGACCTTTATCGCCACCTCGCAGATGCTGTACAACCGCCTGGTGACGCTGCGCGGCAGCGACAAAACGCCCGCCCCTTCGCTGGCGACCGACTGGACCATCAGCCCGGACGGTAAAACCTACACCTTCACGCTGCGCAAAGGGGTGAAGTTCAACAGCAATAAATTCTTTACCCCCAGCCGCGACTTTAACGCCGAAGACGTGGTGTTTACGGTGATGCGCCAGAAAGATCCCAACCACCCGTATCACAAGGTGTCCGGCGGCAGCTATGAGTACTTCACCGACCTGGGGCTGGACAAGCTGATCGCCAAGGTGGAAGTGTTGGACGACAACCACGTGCGCTTTACCCTGACCCAGCCCAACGCGGCGTTCCTCGCCGACTGGACGATGGACTTCGCCTCAATCCTGTCGGCGGAATACGCCGACGCGATGATGAAGAAGGGCACGCCGGAGAACGTCGACAACTGGCCGATCGGCACCGGTCCTTACGCGCTGCAGCAGTACAAGCAGGACTCACTGATCCGCTATATCGCCAACCCGCACTACTGGCAGGGCGAGGTGGCCAGCAAGCACCTGATCTTCTCCATCACCCCGGACGCGCAAACCCGGCTGTCAAAGCTGAAAACCAACGAGTGCCAGATTATCCCGGCGCCGCTGCCCGAGCAGTTCGCAGCGATTAAGCGCGACAAGAACCTGCAGCTGCACAGCATCGACGGGCTGAACGTCGGCTATCTGGCGTTCAACACCGCCAAAAAGCCGTTTGATAACCTGCTGGTGCGCCAGGCGCTGAGCTATGCGGTGGATAAAAAAGCCATCGTCGCCGCGGTATTTAAAGAGAGCGGCACGCCGGCCAGTTCACTGCTGCCGCCGGGCATGCTGGGCTACAACGATAAGCTGCCGGGCTACGAGTACAACCCGCAAAAGGCGCGCGAGCTGCTGAAACAGGCCGGGCTGGAAAAAGGTTTCACCACCGATATCTGGTCGATGCCGGTCGCCCGCCCGTATAACCCCAACTCGCGCCGCATCGCCGAGATGATTCAGAGCGACTGGGCGCAGGTGGGCGTCAAAGCCAACATCGTCACCTGGGAGTGGGGGCAGTATCTGGCCGGGCTGCGCAAGGGCGAGCAGCACAGCGCGCTGTACGGCTGGGTCTCGGATAACGGCGACCCGGACAACTTCGCCACCCTGCTGGGCTGCGACGGCGTGCAGAGCGGCGCCAACGTCGCCCGCTGGTGCGATAAGTCGTACGATGCGCTGATCAAGCAGGCGATTGCGGTCAATACCCCGGCCGAGCGCGGCAAACTCTATCAGCAGGCGCAGGAAGTGTTTGCCAAACAGGCCCCGTGGCTGCCGCTGGCGAACGGCAAGGTGTTTTACGCCACCCGCAACAACCTCAGCGGCTACGTGGTGGACGTCAACGGCAGCGATTTCTCCAAAGCGAAGCTGAATTAATCGCACCGTTCAGGGCGAGGCGCTCCCTCGCCCTGCTTCCTGCCCGCCGGCCACGGCCGCCACGCCAGCCCCAGCGCGCACAGGCTGCTCAGCGTAAGCACCGCGCCGGGCCGCTGCATCAGCCCGGTCAGCGCCAGCCCCGCCCCCAGCATCAAGTAATACATCAGGCCGAACAGCGCGCCGGCGGTGCCCATGCACGCCTTATAGTGACGCAGCGCGCGCGCCAGAATATTGGGAATGGCGATGCCGTACGCCATCACCACCAGCAGCATCGGCAGCGCGAAGCCGCGCGTCGCCTCCAGCAGCCATACCAGCACGCCGCCGCCCAGCGACAGCGCGCACGCCAACATCAGCAGCGCGTCAAAGCGCCAGCCGGCGGCCAACAGCCGCTTATTGCATGCCGCGCCGACGCCCGCTCCCGCCGCCAATACCAAGCCGCTGTAGCCGAACCACTGCGCCGGCAGCGCCAGCGCCGCAAAGCGGAACGGCGCCAGCTGGTAATAACTGAACATGCACAGATTGAACAGCGCCACCAGCAGCGCGCTGCGCCAGATATCGGCATCCTGCACCATGCGCCCCAGCGTGGCGAAAAACGCACGTTGCGCCACCTGCGGCGGCCGGGTTTCCGGCAGCCGCCAGGCCGCATAGGCCAGCAACAGCGCCGCCAGCAGCGCCAGCGCGCCGAATACGCCCTGATAGCCGCGGTAGTACGTCAACAGCGAGCCGCTCAGTACGCCGATTGCCGGGCTGAGCGCCATGGCAATCCCCATCAGCGAGAACACCCGCGCCAGCTGTCCGCCGTCGAAACGGTCGCGGATGACGGTCTGGGTGCCGACCGAACCTACCGCCGCGCCAAAGGCTGCGACGATACGCGCCGCCAGCAGCATGCTGAAGCTGGCGCTGAACAGCGCCGCCAGTGACGCCAGCAGATACAGCGTCAGCCCGGCCAGCATCGTGGGGCGACGGCCGATCAGGTCGCACAAATATCCCCACACCACCACGCCGACGGCAAAGGCAAAGAAATAACACGACAGGGTTTGCGCCGCCATTTCCGCACTCACCCGGAACCCGGCGGCGATATGCGTTAGCGCCGGGCTGTAAATCGTTTCCGCCAGCTGGGGAAACATCATCATTACGGTCGCCAGCGTCAGCGTCAGTTTGCGTTGCATCGCCTCTTCCCCCTTATCAAAAACCGGGGGACAAACTAGCATCTTCACGCCGCTGCCGATTACACTATAAAAGACAAAAAATTGATAAAATCGGACAGGTTATGACGTGGCTCAGCGCCCAGGACAGTTTTGACCCGGATACGCTCGACAATAGCGTGCTGGGCATCGCCGCCGAACTGGCGCGGCACGACTCCGGCCCGCACCAGCACGGTATGGGGCAGCTGCTGTTCAGCCAGCAGGGCAGCATGCGCATCACGTTGCATAACAGCATCTGCCTGCTGCCGCCGGCGCGCATCGCCTGGATCCCGCCGCGGGTGGAGCACCGCGTGCAGGTCAGCGGCGTCGTCGGCTACCGCTCGGTGTATCTCGATGAGGCGCGTTATCCCGGCCTGCCGGCGGGGCTGACGGTGCTGGCGGCAACGCCGCTGCTGCGCGCCGCTCTGGAGCGCATCGCCCTCGCCGGCTTCGACACCGACTGGCGGCAGGGGCCCGCCGCCAATATTCTGGCGGTCTGTCTGGATGAGATCGCGCAGGCGCCGCGTGAACTGACCCTGCTGCCGCTGCCCGCCGACCGGCGTCTGCGCCATCTGGCCGGCCTGGAAACGCTGCCGCCGCTGTATGAGCTGGCGCGCTACGTCGGCGCCTCGGAGAAGACCATCAGCCGCATTTTCCGCCGGGAAACCGGGCTGAGCTACCAGCAATGGCGACAGCAGTGGCGGCTGATTAGCGCCATCGAACTGCTGGCCGCCGGCCATCGCCAGTGCGAGGT
Organism: Serratia rubidaea; assembly: GCF_016026735.1. NCBI lineage: Bacteria > Pseudomonadati > Pseudomonadota > Gammaproteobacteria > Enterobacterales > Yersiniaceae > Serratia > Serratia rubidaea. The sequence goes on along the minus strand of NZ_CP065640.1, from coordinate 2,103,846 downwards.
CGCCGCCCGGCTGGCCTTCGCCAGCGACAGCGCCTTCGCCACGTTCTTCAAAACCATGACCGGCAGCGCGCCGCGCGCCTATATGGCGCTGCGGTGCTAACGCCCACGCCGGCATTTACGTTGAGAATACGCAAGAAATAAAATGCATGGCGCATTAACGCAACGCTGAAATATAAAGACCGCACCCTTTTTATTCTCCGCACGGAATAATAGCAGCATTAAAACAAACAAGTAACATTCGCAGTAAAAAACAAGAACACACTGATTTATTTACCCTCCAGTTACATCAATTATTCTCACGGGTATAATCCATCGGCTGATATTAATCAGGCAAGGACCCACATTTATATATCCCACATGAATATACAACCTACATTTAAATACAGGTTGTATATAAATTATTTATTATGGATGAGGAAATATTTTCTAATGAATAGAAAATCCAAAAAACAGCTGATTGCCAAATTATCCCCGATTTGTTTTTTCAGTCTGCTTTCCTGGGGCGCGGTCGCCCATGCGGCCATCACGCCGTCGGCGCCGATTAACGGCGGCCCTTCCGTCAGCGCCGGCGCCAACGGCAGCACCATTATCGACATCAACGCCGCGGGTAAAGGCGGGGTTTCTCACAATATCTATTCGGAATTCGACGTTAACCGCGGCGGCGTAGTGCTCAATAACAGCGCCGCCGGCTCCACCTCACAGCTGGCCGGTAACATTGCCGGTAACGCCAACCTGGCCGGCGGCTCCGCCTCCATCATCCTGAACGAAGTCAACTCCACCCGCGCCAGCCAGTTGAACGGCCTGATCGAAGTCGCCGGTGATAAGGCGCAGGTGATTGTCGCCAACCCGTCGGGCATCACCTGCAGCGGCTGCGGCTTTATCAACGCCGACCGCGCCACCCTGACCACCGGTAAAGCCCAGGTCGCCAACGGCACACTGCTGGGCTACACCGTGGATAAAGGCCGCGTGATCATCAATGGCGACGGCCTGAACACCACCGATGCCGACTATACCGATATCATTGCGCGCGCGGTGCAGATTAACGCCGATATCGTCGCCAAGGATCTGAAAATCACCGCCGGACGCAACAACGTCAACGCGGACAATACGCAGATCAATGAGCTGACGCCGGGCGGCGTCAAGCCGGCAATCAGCATCGACGTCGCCAAACTAGGCGGGATGTACGCCAATAAAATTACGCTGGTCAGCACCGACCATGGCGTCGGGGTTCGTAACGCCGGCACCATCGGCGCCATGACAGGCGACCTCAACATCACCACCGACGGCGTGCTGGAAAACAAAGGCGTCATCTCCGCACACCATGACGTCAATATCGACACCACGCGGGGACGCAATCGTCATGCCGGTTACTACTACGCCAGCGGCCGCGCGTTAAACAACACGGCAAACGGCGTGATCAGCGCCGGCAACGATCTCAACATCAATCTGGCCAAGAGCAAGCTGAACAACGTCGGCGGCGAACTGCTGGCGGATGGCGATATCAACCTCGTCAGTGGCCACATCGACAATAGAAACGGCAAGGTTCACAGCCAGGGCACCGTTAATATGCGTCACGATCCTTACCATTACGGTTTTAACCGAACGCTGGATAACATCAGCGGCGTTATCCACGGCAAAGAGGGCGTCGTTATTTCCTCTAACAGCCTGAATAACACCGGCGGCATGATCAAAAGTGAGCTGGGCGGCATTGATATTAATACCGGCGGCTACCACCTGAATAATACCCGCGGCAGCATTGAGGCCTGCTGTGAACTGACCCTGGACACCGGCACGCTGACAAATAACGCCGGCGTCATTCAGTCGACGGAAAACGTGACGATTAATACCCACCAACGCGCGCTGAACAACCAGTCCGGCGTCATTCGCGGCGGTAACGATGTCTCGATCCACAGCCTCGGCGTCAATAACAGCACCGGGCGCATCATGGCTGACAACCACCTGAATATCAACGCCAACGGCAGCAGCATCATTAATACCAACAACGCCAGAAACACCGACGAAGCCGGGCTGTTCAGCGGTAAGGGCGGTATGACGCTGGTTGCCAGTTCCATCAGCAACGGCAAAGGGAAAATTATCTCCAAGGGCAACATTATCACCCACGCCTCTTCAACCCTGAGCAACGTCGGCGGCCTGATTGAAAGCGACGGCAGCATCATGATGCGCGCTGCAACGCTCAATAACAGCACTGGCCTGATCAACGCGGCTGAAGACGTAGTGATTGACGCCCGTACGCTCACCAACACCGGCGGCGAAATCAATGCCGAAGGCGAAGCGACGCTGGCGCTGAGCAGCGGTTACGCCCACCGCGGCAAGCTGAGCGGCAAAGAGGGTATCCGCATTGACATCGAGAAAGGCGGCGTTGCCAACTACGGTACGCTGGCCTCCGCCAACGGTAAAACGGTGATTAACAGCCGCAGTTTTACCAACCACAAAAATGCGCTGGTCGACAGCCCTAACGGCGTTGAACTGGTGCTGGACAAGTCCGGCACCTTCACCAACAGCGGCGCAGTGAACGGCAATATCACCATTCACAAATAAGCGTCCATCAACGCAGGCGGCCTCGTTGAGGCCGCCTTGCGAACCCCAGCCCCAACGCTACCTCAATATTTTCGTCGGGCGACGCACTCCCGCGACAACAGGCCGCCAGATGGCGCACGGATGCTCTAAAAGTACAAAAGGATATGAACAACATGCGCGTTTATTTTTCCGCTCCCCTGCTATTGGCCTTTTTTATTCCCCTTGCTCAGGGTGCGGAAAGCGGACGGTTGATGGAACAGCAGAGCAGCCATCAGCAGGAACAGGAAAAAGCGCGCTACAGCCAGTTGGAAACGCAGGGGAAAGACGTGCGCGCATCCGACAGCGGCGAGGCGAAGAGTACGCAGATAAACTTCCCCCAGGAGGCCAACTGCTTCGCGATTGCGCAGGTAATACTGAATAAAGACGATAAAATTCCGCACTGGCTGCCGCTGCGTAAACTCAGCGCCCAGGCCGAGGGGCGCTGCCTCGGCATTCAGGGGGTCCGCACGCTGGCCGCCGCCCTGCAAAACAAGCTTATCCGCCACGGCTACATCACCACCCGCGTGGTGGCACCCCGGCAGGATCTCAACGCCGGCGTGCTGACGCTGACTATTTTACCCGGCGTAGTCGGCAATATCGCCTTCAGCGAAGACAGCGATAAATACGCCAACCTGTACACCACCTTCCCGGACCATAAGGGCGATATTCTGGATTTACGCGCCATTGAGCAGGGGCTGGAGAATATCCAGCGTATTCCCGGCGCCGACGCCAACGTGGTTCTGCGCCCCGGGGAACGTGAGGGGGAAACCGATATCGAGATCGCACGCAGCCAGCCTTCTTTCTGGCGGGTCGGCGGCTGGTTCGACGACGCCGGCAGCCGCTATACCGGGCGCTATCAGGGCGGTATGGCGTTCTATCTGGATAACCCGACCTCGCTGAACGATCTGTTTTATGTCTCCTTTGGCCGCGATCTGGCGGGGCAAAAGTGGCGCAACTCCAAAAACCGCTCGCTGTACTATTCGGTGCCTTATGGCTTCTGGTCACTGGATATGTACGCCAGCCGCAGTGAATATCTGCAGCGGATCAGCGGCACCTGGGCCGACCTGCAGTATCAGGGCAAAAGCCGCAACCTGAGCCTGAAGGTCAACCGCCTGCTGTACCGCAACGCCAGCCAGAAAACCACGGCCAGCGTTCAGCTGTTAAAAAACGACGCCAGTTATTTTGTCAATGACATCAAGCTGGGCATTCGGGAGCGCAAGGTCACCAAAGCGGTCGTCAGGCTGAATCACCGCCACTATATCGGCCGCTCCATCGTCGACGCGATGGTCAGCTACCAGCGCAACACCTCCTGGTTCGGCGCCAGGCAGCAGGCCGCCGCCAGCCCGCACAGCCGCGCCGTCAATCTGGATATCAGCGCCTCCGTGCCGTTTATTCTGCTCGGGCAGTCAATGAGCTATCAGCCGCGCTATCAGCAGCAGCACAGCCGCGACCGCCTGGCGACGCAGGATCAGTTCAGCATCGGCAACCGCTGGACGGTGCGCGGTTTCGACGGCGAATACAACCTGTCGGCCAACCGCGGCTACGTGCTGCGCAACGACCTGAACCTGAATCTGCCCAAATATAATCAGCAGCTGTACCTGGGGATGGACTACGGCCGGGTGAGCGGCGGCGATAACGATTTTTCCCGCGGGCATCTGGCGGGCGGCGTGCTCGGCCTCAGAGGTCGGATCGGCCGGGTCAGCTACGACGCCTTTGTCGGCGCGCCGCTCGCCAAACCCAAGGGGTTCGACACCAGCCCGGTTAACCTCGGCTTCACCCTGCAGTGGCAGTTTTAAGCGTCGTAATACTGACGTCATAGCCTGACGCCGGAAGGATAATGATCAACGACGGGTAAAGCGAAGACAACCGATATTGTCTGGCGTAGCACAGCGGCTGCTCATAGGCCGCGCCCCGGCGCTGCATGATGCCCGCCGCCGTCTGTCCCTGCAGCCTACCGAAGGTGTCGTAATCCCCCGACCAGCGCAGCCCGCCCTCGCCGTCCGTCACCTCCAGCGGCGCGCCGTTCTGCTCGCTGTGCAGTCAGAAGATATCCGCCTGCCAACTCTCCCCCGCCTGCTCGATGGCCGCTAGCGGCGTCCACGGGCTGTCCGGCTCGTAGCTCCAGCTGTCTGTAGACCCGAAAAGGTGCTCAACTAGGTTTAGCAAGAGGCTCTTAGTTAAATAAAATATCCAGAAGAATTATGGAACACTTTCGGCTATTTTTAACCACCTATAAAAAAGAAACACCAATTCTGTCTGGCGTAACCTTTACATAATTTGAATCAAGATACACATAGTCAAGTAATAACTCATCATCAAAAATAACACCATCTGTAATTAATTTGTTTTCTGACACAAACCCGACTATTTCATATGAAAAACCATCATCTATTCTCTTTATGGATATTTTTTTATCTTCCGACTCGACCATTGATTCATCATCGACAAAAGATAAATTTAGATCAATGAGATAAACGCAGCCTTCAACGAGTTTGTATGGAGCACTATCTATAAAGCAGCAAAGTTCCTTTTCTCCTAAAGACAATAAAACTTCCTCTTCAATATTATCACTCAATGAGATAACTTTTGCATAATATTTCATATTCTATAATCCTTCCGCATTTCTTGGAACAACGTTTATAACATTATCCTTAGCATTACCATTTAGAGTTTTCCAGATATCCTTTCCACTCTTAGTGTGAATCGTGGTTATATATCCATCAGAGTTGGTTCCAACAAAGCCAACTTTTGTTGCACCTTTTGATGTATTTCCCATATAAGAAACGTAACCAGTTCTTAGCTCACCTTTATAATTATATTGGACTTTATGACCATTTTTTATTATGTTACGACCAATATCTAAATATTCTTGATCTGATTTGGCTCTAAATTCTCCACCATGCTTTTTGAAGTGGGAAGTTAATTTATCTTTATCAGCAAAATTTTAACAACTGGTCAGTCCCAGCGGATCCACCCACCCATACGGATGAGGCGCATACTGGAGACGGCTAAAACAAAAAGCCGGAAGGATAAGGAAGATCTTTCCACTTTTATTATTCGTAGACTTTTGCAGCCATTAAAATATCTGCAAAAACTTTCCAGTTCGTATCCTTTGGTAACGGCTGGTTAGTATTTTCATAATACCCATCCATATCTTCTATCCATGAAGCTATAGCTTCAAGATAAGAACCGAGATCTTTATTTTCCCATTCATCTGGGTTGTCTTTAAGATCTTTCGCCAGAGCCAATATAAGTTTAACAAGTCCATCTTTACTGCTAACTGGTAATAAATAATCCAACATTTCAACCACCTATAATTCTCTTAATACCATCACCCATTTTAAGAATGACACCTTAACCATTCAGTTCTTGTGGTTATCTTCCACATTTGACCGGCAATTTCCTTCTCCGTAGCCCACTGAACCGGTACTTCTTTCAGCCCTGACAGCTTGAATGCGGCAAGCCTCTGGTGATCCAGAGTCCATAATTTTCCGCTCGAGTCTTGCCAGATCTTAATTGCCGGTAAATCGGTAGGCTTAAGAGTACCGTTTTTAAGAGCCGCTGCGTTATTGAGAACGGTATACTCACCCGTTTGATTATTGATTGAACTTTGCATGAAATGGATGTCGTCAGGATTCTTTGTAAAGCTCCCACAGCTCAACCCCAGCGGATCCACCCACCCATACGGATTAGGCGCATACTGGTACAAGTTCAGCCCGCCCTGCAACCTATCGGATCCTGAGTAGTAAAGCGACCAACCTCTACCACCGGCTGGTATTAATCACCCCCATTCAACCAACTCATAGTTATATTCAGTATATAGCTTACAGAACCCGAACGTCCCATTTACGGATACTAATATGCAGTCACTTTTTCCATTATTTCCGCCTTTCAACCTCCAAAAAAAAGCTGGATTAGATATGAAATATGAAATGTTAACTTTTATAACATGATAAGAATCTTCTTTCGATATATAAAAGTAAGCATCACCACTAACACGCTTCTCATTTAAAAAACAAACAAACCTATCAAATAATAATTTATCATCAACCTCAAACCCAATTGACTGAACATCATGCCCACACAAAGGGGACAACAGATCATTATAACTAACATCCACAAACGAGACATCCGAATCACAAATTAAAATCTCATCACAAATATCTTTAATGATTATCTTTTTTTGCTTTTCATTTTTGGCAACTTTAAGCCTTTCTTTAAGTGTCACGGACATATTTTACCTCCTTTATTTTTAATATCTTTTATACCTGAAAAGTCTTCAGGATAATGTCCTGGGTGTTGATTATATCTCATCCGTGGCTCTAATGGATCTCCATGCAAAGCATCAGCTGTATGCAAATGGGGACCTCGTCCAAACTTATCCTCTTCATGCATTATAATGTACTTTTTCTCACCATCGACCTCAAATGGCCACACTGTCCGATTTTCATAACGGTTATCAAAAACCTTCACAGGGCGAGGTGTATTTGTATTTTTAGGTATTTTTAGCGCTCTCTTAGCTGCTCTAAACTGTGCTTTAAATGATAGCGGAACAGTACTCAACCCCATAGGGTCGATCCAGTTCAGTGGATTCGGCGCATACTGGTACAGGTTCAGCCCACCCTGCAGCCCTATCGGATCCTGGGTAGTAAAACGCCCAACCTCCGGCTCATAGTAGCGGAACAGATTATAGTGTAGCCCGCTCTCGCAATCCTGGTACTGTCCGGCGTAGCGCAGCGGCTGCTCATAGGCTGCGCCCCGACGCTGCATGATGCCCGCCGCCGTCTGTCCCTTCAGCCTGCCGAAGGTGTCGTAATCCCCCGACCAGCGCAGCCCGCCCTCGCCGTCCGTCACCTCCAGCGGCGCGCCGTTCTGCTCGCTGTGCAGCCAGAAGATATCCGCCTGCCGGCTCTCCCCCGCCTGTTCGATGGCCGCCAGCGGCGTCCACGGGCTGTCCGGCTCGTAGCTCCAGCTGCGGCGCGTGCCATCGTCCCGCTGCTCCTGCAACAGCCGGTAGCCCTGCCACAGGAAACGCGTGCTCTGCGCCGCCTTGCCCTTGTAGTCCACCTGCTTGCGCGTACGCCTGCCCAGCGCATCGTAGTGATACTGCGCCCGGAACTCGCCCTGCGGGCCACGGCCGTGCGCCGCCGTCAGCCGGTTGTCCGCATCGTAGACATAGTGCTGCTCGTACAGCCCGTTGCGCCGGCTTATCAGGTTGCCCCAGGCGTCGTAACGGTAGAACAGCTGCTGCCAGTGCGTCAGCCGGTTGTCCCCCAGCGGCGCCGGCGGCAACTGCTCCTCCAGCGTGCGGCTGGCGCTCTGCGCGCCCAGCAGGTTATCCGCCATGTCGTACTGCAGGCGGTGGCCCGGCTTGCCCTGCTGCGCCTCGCGGTGCTGCAGCAGGCGTCCTTCCGCATCGTAGCCGTAGCGAATTTCTCCGCGCAGTTCATAGAACCAGAAAGAGCTGAAAAGATCTTTCTGGCGTTATACAATTAAGAACGGTTTAATTCTATTATTCATTCTTTAAAAATCCCCTAAGCATATAAATGTTTTATATCCGTGGATAGATAAATCTATCGCATCCAATGCCTCCAGAAAACTAGACATCAATGGTTCCAACATCCTTAAACAACCTTCTATATTAATTTATCATAAAAATAAATAGCATATTCCTCTTCATTGAAGGCTAACATCTGCGATGGTGATTCAATAAAAACAACCAGATCCCTATTACCATTTTCAAGATAAAGACTTACCAAAAAATCAAACACATTGAATAATTTCAATCTTACAAAAAAATAATCATTAATCTCAAATAACAAACTCTTTCCTATAACACTCTTTAGACAATCCGATTGCCATTGAACAATAGCATCATTAGAGTTATCTAAAGAAAAATCAGCTATTGGCTCAAGGTCACTATCATAACTGAAAATCTCTTTTTGTTTAGCACGATACGCCACTAAATCCAACACATCAACGTCAATGACTTCAACGTTACTGACACCATTAATTTTTCTCAAAAAAACCTTTGTTTTCTGTAAGGCAATCTTTTTCTTAAGAGCTTCATTTTTAGTCATAATCATAATATATGTGATGGTCTCCTGAACTATCCGCCGGAACCTTACCATACCTTTCGGTCTTAAAATCATAAGTGTGCGGTGATGTTTTTGCTCTGCCGGCATGGAAATGTGCATCACCAATCTTGTTTCTCGGATCGCTCGTATGTTCTACCACTACAACTTTATGCCCCTCAGCATTTCTATATTGGTAAAATTTCCCATGCTCTGCCGGGTTTTCAGAATAAATATAATTACTATACCCCTGCTTTCTACGATCATTACCTATCTGCCAATGACTTTCATGTTGCTGTGATCTAGGAATTCCAGCCGTATCCTTCGCTTTATTCATCGCCATTCGGCGATTACGTCCGGCCTTAATAGAACAAGCAGTCAACCCCAACGGATCCACCCACCCATACGGGTTCGGCGCATACTGGTACAGGTTCAGCCCACCCTGCAGCCCTATCGGGTCCTGGGTAGTAAAGCGACCTACCTCCGGCTCATAGTAGCGGAACAGATTATAGTGTAGCCCGCTCTCGCTATCCTGGTACTGTCCGGCGTAGCGCAGCGGCTGCTCATAGGCTGCTCCCCGGCGCTGCATGATGCCCGCCGCCGTCTGTCCCTTCAGCCTGCCGAAGGTGTCGTAATCCCCCGACCAGCGCAGCCCGCCCTCGCCGTCCGTCACTTCCAGCGGCGCGCCGTTCTGCTCGCTGTGCAGCCAGAAAATATCCGCCTGCCTGCTCTCCCCCGCCTGTTCGATGGCCGCCAGCGGCGTCCACGGGCTGTCCGGCTCGTAGCTCCAGCTGCGGCGCGTGCCATCGTCCCGCTGCTCCTGCAACAGCCGGTAGCCCTGCCACAGGAAACGCGTGCTCTGCGCCGCCTTACCCTTGTAGTCCACCTGCTTGCGCGTGCGCCTGCCCAGCGCATCGTAGTGATACTGCGCCCGGAACTCGCCCTGCGGGCCGCGACCGTGCGCCGCCGTCAGCCGGTTGTCCGCATCATAGACATAGTGCTGCTCGTACAGCCCGTTGCGCCGGCTTATCAGGTTGCCCCAGGCGTCGTAACGGTAGAACAGCTGCTGCCAGTGCGTCAGCCGGTTGTCCCCCAGCGGCGCCGGCGGCAACTGCTCCTCCAGCGTGCGGCTGGCGCTCTGCGAGCCCAGCAGGTTATCCGCCATGTCGTACTGCAGGCGGTGGCCCGGCTTGCCCTGCTGCGCCTCGCGGTGCTGCAGCAGGCGTCCTTCCGCATCGTAGCCGTAGCGGATTTCTCCGCGCAGCGCGTCGTCGACGCCGGCTATCTCGCCGCGGCCGCTGTAGTGGTACACCCGCCACAGTACGCCGTCTTCCGGTTTCGTCAGTTGCCCGTGGCTGAAACCGCTGCTCTGCCAGCTGCGGCGGCCCAGCGCGTCGTACTGCCGCCGCTGGTGCAGCGCCCCCTGCGTACGTCCGGTCTCCCGGTGCAGCCGGTCGCGGCTGAACTCGCTCACCAGCTGCTGATTGAACTTGATGGCGCTGGCGTGGCCGGAGCCGTAATAGAGCCACTGCAGCCGGTCGCCCTGCGGCAGCGTCAGCGCCTGCAGGTTGCCCAGCGCATCCCACTGATACTGCAGCTCGCCGTTGACGCCCTGCTCGCTCAGCAGGTTACCGGCGCGGTCGTAGCGCAGCCGGATGCTGTCCGGCTCGATGCCCAGCGCCGCACCGGCGGCGGTCGGCGTGCGCGTCAGCGTCGTCAGCCGCCCGCCGGCGTCGTAGTCGTAGCGCCATTCGGCGCTGTCGGTGGTGCGAGCCGTCAGCTGGCCCGCCTCATCAAAGCGGAAGTGCTGCCGCCGCTCTGCCACGGCGCCATCAGCGGCCGGTGCGCCGGTTTCCAGCAGCGTCGTCGGCAGCCCGTCGGCGCCGTAATGGTAGTAACGGCGCTGCCCGTCCGGCCGCTGTTCCACCTGCAGGCGGCCTGCCGCGTCGTAGCTGAACTGATAGTCGGCGCCGTTGCCGTTCTCCAGCCGCATCAGCCAGCCGCGCGGGCCGTAGTGATAACAACGCGTGCGGTTGATGCGGTCGGTGATGCTGTCCGGCAGGCCCAGCGGGGTGTACTGCCAGCGCGTCTCGCTGCCGAGCGGGTCCCGGTGCGCGGCCAGCTGGCCCTGCGCGTTCCAGTCAAACTGCTCGTCGCTGCCGTCCGGATGGAGCAGCTGCTGCAGCCGGCCGGCATCGTCCCAGCGGTAGCGGGTCAGGTGGCCTTCCGCATCGGTGCGATGCGTCAGCTGGCCCAGCGCGTCATAGGTGTAGGCGGTGACGCTGCCGGAACAGTCGGTATGGCGCGTCAGCTGCCCCTGTGCGTTCCAGACCAGCTGCACCTCACCGCCCAGCGCGTCGGTGATGCGCTCCGGCAGACTCTCTTCCGGGTCCGGGTAATGGTAATGCGTGCTCTGCCCCAGCGCGTCCGTCTGTCTGACCAGACGCCCCTGCTCGTCCCAGTGCTGGAACGCCTGGCTGCCGTCAGGCCAGGTGACCGAGAACAGGCGGCCGCTGTTGCGGGAATATTGGTAGGTGGTGGTGCGGCCCAGCGGGTCGGTCTCGCTCAGCATGCGGCCGTACGGATCCCACTCGCTCTGCCGCTGCGCACCGCCCGGCAGCACCACGCTGCACAGTTCGCCGCGCGCGTAGATAAGGCCGTAGCGACGGCTGTCATAGTCGGTGAACTGCGCGACGTTGTCGTCATCGTCCAGCTGCCACAGCGCCTGTTTGCCATCGTCACGCACCGCCCGGCGCGTCCCGTTGGCGAAATCATAATAGACGGACAGCTGCTCGCCGGCGCTGTTGCGGTAGGCCACCACCCGCGGCAGGCCGTCAATCTCCTGCCAGCGGTATTCGTTCAGCAGGCCGTTCTGGTCCTGATGGCTGACCATCAGCCCGTCCTGCCAGCCAAAACGCCGCGTCACCTCGCCGGCGCGGTTGCGGACGGTGACCAGCTGCCCCGCGTCGTCGTAGCCGTAGCTCGCCAGCACCTGTGCATCCTGGCCGTTTTGCCACGCTACCGCCGCCAACCGCAACGCACCGTTGGCCGTCGTCAGGTAGCGGCAGACCAGACGCTGCCCGGCGCTGTCCACCAGCTCGCTCAGTTGCCCCGCGTCGTTATAGAACAGCGAGGTGGCGTTGCCGACGGCGTCGGTCATCATGCTCAACCGGCTCGGCTGCTGCGCCTCCAGCCGCGGATAGTGCCACGCCTGTTCGCTGACGTCGAACACCTGCCAGCTGCCGTCGGCGTTGTGCATCAGCCAGCATTTTTCCGCTTCGCAGTAGGTCTTGTGGCCGCGCGGCACCATCGGGAAGGAGACATAATCGCCGGACGGCGCGCGCCACACCAGCCCTTCCTGCCAGATTTGCAGGCTGCTCTCCCAGAACAGGCTCCAGCCGCGCCCCAGCACGCCCTCCGCCGGGTTGCCGCTGCGCCAGTAGCGCTGCCACGCCACCGGCAGGCGCGACGGCAGCACAAAGTCCAGCTCGTCGTCGCCGTCGAGAAACTTCTGCCCGCTGACCACGTCCAGCGGCCGGGCGATAATGCCCGTCGCTGCGGTGGCGGTCATCAATGCACCGGCGCGGCAGGCCACGCGGCCAAGCTTGTTGATGCCCGGCGCCTTGCTGAGCATACGTCCGAGCGCCCCCAGCTTGCTGGCCGCGCCGCCGACGCCGCCTATCAGGCCGGCGAACAGCAGCGTCAGGTCGGAGATTTTATACAGCCAGTCGGGCACTTCCGGTTTGATGGGCAGCGTGGTGACGGTGCCGCCGCCGATGCGCACATCGGGCGAGCCGGCCATCACCTGCGCGTCGCAGTTGGTCTTGTCGCCGCTGCGCACCGCCGGGTAGCCGTTGATAAACACCTTGTCCGAGCCCTGCGCCATCTGCATGCTCGGGCCGTCATCCTCGCAGACCACGCGGCTGACGGTGGCGATGGCTGCCGGTTTGCCGTTGATAAACACGTTGCCGGAGCCGGTCAGTATCGTGCCCTTGGGCGACAGACTGCCGGCACCGGCGGCGGCAATGCCGTCGCGCGCCTTGGTGGCCAGCTCGCCGGAGAGGTAGCCCACCGCCAGGCTGGCGCCAATCAGCAGCACGCCGACGCCCACGCAGGAGGCCGCCAGCCCGGCGACAAACAGGGCGCCCGCCGCCACCGCGCCGGCGGCGGCAATCAGGCCGCCGATAAGCGTGCCGCCAATCATCCCTGCCAGCGCATGGGAGTGGCCGATGCTGTCCCCGACGCGCGCTGCTTCACCCATGTTCCTGCTCCTTTATTACGCCTGTGAGGCGGCGTCCGCCGCCGGCTGGTAGCTGGCTAATACCTGTTGCAACAGCGCTTCATCCTGCGCCGTCAGCTTGCGCGGCTGCGCCAGCGTAAAGACCAAAACCTGCCCCTGCGGCAGGGCAAACACCGCCTGACGCTGCCAGATGCGTTTGCCGTCGCGCATATAGCTGGCGTGCACGCATTCGCCGCTCAGCACGCCATTGCCCAGCGTCGCCGGCTCACGACTTTTTTGCACCCAGCCCTTCAGGCCGTCGGCCAGCGTCGCCAGCTGACGCGTTACGTAATCCGCCAGCGTTTCTTCCGCCAGCAGGGCATCACGGGAAATATTCAGAGAGGGGGAAATATCATCCCCGGCCAGCAGCACGTTAACGCTGCGATCGCGGTAGCCGTCAGGCAGCTTGACGCTGCCTTCGGTAAAGGCGCAACGGGAGAAATCAGGCATTACGCAAGGTCCTTTTACTTAACAGGGCGCCAAGGATGACATAAGCCGCCGCAGATGGAAATATTGGTTAGGCGTTCTGATTGTTTGTATAAGAAACAACCGATTAAAAGAAGTATCAACAGGTATTAAAAACACGACAAATAGGGGATTTTACCCTGAAGAAATACGTGAATTATCCTGATATAAATTTTCATCCCATGCTGCCAAAATCACGATGGTTAAAGCTGCAGCTCAGCAGCCGGTGCGATCATGCAAGCGCCCCCGCAAAGTTCACCCGACGGAAATGGTTGAACAGGCCGCAGAGGGAGGCGGTTGTTGATATCGGTATCATTCAGAGTAATGGAATAATTAAGAAGACAATTAACAACAGCAGAATATGGATTTTCCACATCCTGCCCCTGTTGACGTCAGGGCATCCCCTTACGGTTTACCGTCTATCGCAGGCAGATTCTCAATCCGGCGCTGACCATGTTGCTCGACGATTTTGAACCTGGCGATAAAAGTCCGGCCATAGCGCTCCTGCAGCTGCCGGCGCGCCTCTGCAGGTACAAAGTTCAGTCTCATGCTATAGGGCCGGTCTGCCTGAAAGCGGTAATCATGCGGAGTCACGCAAATGCCCTGCGCCAATGCCCGTCCGTCGACCTCCAACAGCTTGTCTTCCGCACCGCCCGCGATCAGCAGCGTATCCTGCTGCTCGCCATCTTTTGGCGGCGGATAAATGCAGACGTCTTGACCGGAGCGCAATGAAGCCTCGAGCGGCAAGTCAGGTGCATAACGCTGCTCCAACCTGTCGCCAAAACAACCGCTGAGTAAACCGATGGCGGCGACTACCAATATTAACTTCTTTCCCATTGCTTCCCCAATGCTACTTTTTTACATCCTTGTTTAATGCAATCATCGTTTTTAGTTGATCGACCGACAGAGTTCTATCTTTTCTACGATGGATAACACTGTGACAATTAGCACAAAGCGGTACTAAATCTGTTACAGGGTTTACCTCTTTCTCACCACCAAATTCCGACACAGGATGGATATGATGAATATGAATAAACCCTTCAGCATAATCACCATAAAACGCTTTAAAATTAAAACCGCAGGCGCAGCAAGTAACACCATGTAACTTCACTGCCGCACGCCGTAGTTGCGGATCGCGCTCATATTTTGTGTTAAAGTAGCTTATTTTTCCACCTTCTCGATAGCTAGCCGCTGATTCTAAGTGGGTGTTGTCGTCCGTATCAACATCTACTTCTGGCTGTATGACAGAGCCAAGGTGCGCATGCTCAATGATTGTTTGAAAGGTGCCTTGGTCGATGGGACGAACACCATCACGCCAGTAATTAGACTGCCGGTTAGCCGGTATCTTTTCAAAATAGCCTTGGTGGTTTTTGGCTAATAGCGGCTGAGTAAACGGTTGAAAATCTTTCACTATGGCGTACAACTCTCCCCGTTTTGCATTAGGATCGGGGTAAACATTGGCTATAGTGGCAATGGCAAAATAGTGCGGTTCATCAGAAAGGCGCTGCTCACGAAACCGCCGGTCTCTCAAACGACCTTTGTAGTAAACTACCCGAGTACCAGATATAAGCATTTTGGCGTAACGTTTCGGAAAATGGTACTCCTCTCCCGGCTTATCATCCCATTTCGATTCATCCATTTCTGCAATTACACTAAATAACATATAAAATCTCACACCAAAGAATTCATATGATATATAACAGAAACAAATCACAACAAGAAGTACAATATTATCCACATGATAAATTAATCGCTTTCTAACATGGCTAAGATATTATAACCATTAATTCTAAACTGATGGTTATATATTCGTTATATTACATCTTATCGTAGGAAATAACTCGGCATAGGCTACGGTCAACCAAACGGCACATCCCTCCAGAGGATTTTATGGCAAATACTCCAAACACCCCGCTCTTCCCCCCGACCTGGCAGCCGCTGCTGGAACAGGGCCGCCTTGAGCGGCAGCATATCGGTCGCTCCGATGCGGACGTCTTCCGCCTGCGGCGGCACGCTGGGGATCTGTTTTTAAAATCGGAACGGGCCGATGCGTTCAGCGAGCTGCCGGCCGAGGTGGAAAAGCTGAAGTGGATGCGTCGGCAGGGGCTGGCTGTGCCGGAGGTGGTGGAGTTTACCCGCCACGCCGAGCATCACTGGCTGCTGATGAGCGCCCTGCCGGGACGAGACCTGGCCTCAGAGCCGACGCTGCCGCCTGAACGGCTGGTCGCCATTATGGCGCAGGCGCTGCGCCGGCTGCACGCCCTGCCTTACCACGACTGCCCGTTCGACCAGCGCCTGAGCGTGCAAATCCCGCTGGCGCAGCAGCACCTGCAGGCCGGCCTGGTGGACGAGTCGGACTTCGACGCCAGCCGGCTGGGTAAATCCGCCGCCGAGCTGTTCGCCACGCTGCTGGCCGAGCGTCCCGCGCCGGAGACGGAAGATTGGGTGGTGACCCACGGCGACCCGTGCCTGCCCAACCTGATGGCGGACGGCGATCGCTTCAGCGGCTTTATCGACTGCGGCCGGCTGGGCTGTGCCGACCGCTATCAGGATCTGGCTCTGGCGTCGCGCAGCATTGGCTACAACCTGGGCAGCGACTGGGTGGCGCCGTTTTTCCGGGCGTACGGCATCGTGCCGGATGAGGCGCGGCTGGAGTATTACCGGCTGCTGGATGAGTTTTTCTAAGACAGCGGCGCGTGTGAAAGGTATAGCGCAGAGCGGCTGCCGACATGCCATATAAGGTGGAGTGCGTTAAGAACCGGGGAAAACGGGTAAAAGTATCAGCAGGATCAGTTATCCGTTCTCTTATTGCCCTCTTTCCGCACCCGCTCGATGTGAATGGTTAAAAACATAATCTCCTCCGTCGTCAGCTCGCGCTGATAGCCGGCGCGCAGATGGCGCGCAATTTTCTCCGCGCACTTCCAGGCCTTGGCGTAGTTGTCCTTCACCGCGCCATGCAGCGTGACGTCGTCATCCGGCACCACGGTGCGCGTCAGCATGCGCTGGGCAAAAAACTTCAGGTGAGTAACAAAGCGCTGGTAGCTGAGGGAATCCTCATCGTACTCCAGCCGCAGCTGATACTTCACCAGCTGCAGGATCTCCTGCATCACCCGGGTGACGTGCATCACCTCCGGCATGGCGCTGTTCAGCTGCGCGGTGACCAGATGCAGGGCGATAAACCCGGCCTCGTCCTCGTCCAGCTCCACGCCGAGCCGCCGGGCGATAATCGCCCGCGCCTCCTGCCCCAGCTCAAACTCCTTCGGATAGAGACGCCGGGTTTCCCACAGCAGCGCGTTCTTGATCGCCAGCCCGCTCTTCTGCCGCTCAATGGCGTAGTGGCAGTGGTCGGTCAGGGTGATATACAGGCTCTCCTGCAGCTTACCCAGCCGCGCGCGCGCCAGCTCGATAATACGGTCGCAGGCGGTCATCACCTCCAGCGGGATCTGGCTGAGCAGCTCGCCCAGGCGGCTGACCAGTTCGTCGCTCTGCAGCGCAAACACCTTTTCAATCTGAGCCGTATCCAGCACATCGCCCACGCGCTTCTGAAACGCCAGCCCGCGCCCCATCACCACCTGTTCACGCTGATGCTCACCCAGAACCACCACCACATTATTATTGAGTATTTTGGCGATTTTCATCTGAACCCCGGAAACAAAAAAACCTGACCCCGGCGAACGCCAGGAAATCAGGTTTTGCCTGCGTTTAGCAGTAACAATCCACGCCTGCAATTTACCATTTTCCCCCGCGCGCTGGCATTTGCAGCGGGAGAAACGTGAGCGGGATCGCGAATAAAAAACGCGCCGGCAGACAGGTAAAACCGCCGCCTCCCGGCGCTATCGCGTCCGGATCAGAACAGTTTGAATTTGTACTCGATAATCACCTCGGACGAGAGGGTGTGGGCACGCATATAGCGGCCGTCCTCGTTCAACAGCGGCGTTTTGCCGCGGGCCTTATACGACCAACCCGGGCCGAACATGGTCCACACGGTCAGGTTGTTGAGTTTGCCGTGGGAAGGCGCCCAGCGGGTAAAAGCGCTGACCTCGCCGCTGCGTACGTGATTGCCCCGGTAGCTGAACTGGCCGGCAATCGCGGCCAGGCCCACCACCAGCTCCGGCGTCAGCTTATAGTCCGAGATATTCGCCAGCATCACCTCGCCGTCGCGCATATAGTCATCGCCGGCGAACGCCATCGAACCGAAGGTGCCGCGGGAGTTTTTACTCATATGGCGCGGATAGAACCCCACCTCGTGCTCTTTTCTGGCCTGGGTGTAGCCCAACCCCCACTTGCTGCTCCAATTGTCCGCCCGCCAGCTGCCCTCCAGCGTGTAGTGCCAGGCGTTGCGATCGAAGTCACGCTTGCCGGCCGGCATCGCTTTGTACGCCTCCAGCGCGCGGGTGCCGTAAACCTGTGCGCCGACTTTCAGCCGTTTGCTCGGCATCAGCTGGGCTATCAGCAACTGGCGGCGCAGATAGTTATCGCTTTCACCGTAGCCGTACTGCAGGCTCAGTCCGTCGCTTTTCCACAGCAGGTCGCCGCTGGCGATGTGGTTGATATAGTTGCCGCTATTGGTCTGAAAACGCTTTTTATCCGGCGAGTTACGGTCCATGGAGCTTTCGATATAGGCGCCGCGCAGGGTCAGCGCATCATAGTTGACCGAGCCCAGCCAGCCCAGATAGGTAATGGGCGACAGGCGCGTAGAGTTGGAGATTACGCCGACGTTTTTCATCGTCTGCCAGCCCCAGCGGGCGTGCAGCTGCGCGCCCGCCAGCGAGGATTTCAGCTTCAGGTTGCGCTGGCCGAATTTGCTGTAGCCTTCGGCGTTACTTTTATCATTGCCGCTGCCGTTGTTATACAGCACGCCGCGGGTGTTGAAATAATCGCTGGCCCCCAGCTTGACCGCACCATAATAGGTGACGTCCACGCCAAGGGTATCGGCAAAATAGCCGGACTGATAATCCACGGCTACGCCCTGCCCCCAGGCGTTATGCACCTTTTTCGGATCGGTGTTGTCTTCCTTCAGATATTTCCAGTAATTTTTCAGCGACAGCGTCATCTGCGACTGATTAAAAAAAGGGTCCGCCAGCACCCGGTCAATAACATCCTTTTCCTGCATCCGCGTATCGACTGACGACCAGGCGCAGACGGGAATAACCCATACCGCTAACGCGATGGTTAATAAATTAAGTTTCATTATTAATCCCCAGAGTATAATCGTAGCAACCCCGGCCAGGAGTATTTCCCCTGGCCTATTCGTCCTTGTAATGTTTAATTGTATTTATAATTATTTATTATTATCTAACGCCTGCTTACCGGCTTCGACATATTTCATCGAGCCAATTTCCGGCACCGTATATTTACCGTTCTGATAAACCACTTTGACCACCGCGGCGTTGGACAGCGGCTTGTTTCTGGCCGGATCCGTGGTCAGGTCGGAAATCATAATCTGCATGGAGGTACCGGAGGAGATCGCCAGCACGTTCTTCTCACCGCGTGCCTTGGCGTTATCCACGATGGTATGCAGCGCCGCCTGCGTGCGCTGCTTCACCTGCTGGTAGTTTTCCGTCAGCCCTTTCGGGTCCGCCGCGGCCAGCGCGTTCTGACTCTGGTCCTGCGTCAGCTCGCCCGCCTTCATTTTACTGAACAGCTCGCCGCCGTCCTTCATCCCCAGCTGCCGCGCGCCGGCGTCCGCCATATCTTTATTCCAGCCGCCCTCAAAGCCGCCGAAGAAGGCCTCGCGCAGGCCGGGCAGCTCGATCAGCTGGTAATCCTTGACGCCCGCCTGGCGTAAAATCACCGCCATGGTTTCACGCTGGCGGCCGGCGTCGCTGGAGTAATAGCTGTCAAACTTGATGCCCTTCAGCCCCTCGCCCAGATAGCGCGCCACGCGGATGCCGTCTTCGGTCAGCGGCGAATCCGCCCAGCCCTGAACGCGGTCGAAGGTGTTAAACAGCGTTTTGCCATGACGGGCGAAATAGATGGTGATCGCCTCGTCAGTCTGCGGCGGCGTATTTTCCGCCGCGCCGACCGCCGTACTGGTGCATAAAATCAGTGCCGCTAACCATTTTTTCATTTTTTAATTCCTTCCTGAGGTAAAGTTTTCCCTGGTGCAGAGCAGAAACAAAAAAACCTACGCCGGATAGCGAAGGCCGGCAGGGTAACAGCGGCGGCATTCAGATATCCGGCGTAGGTTTTGCCTGTAAGAAACAGTAACAATCCAACTGGCGGCAAGTTAACACCAAGCGGAATAAAATAACACGCCATTTTTATGTCCTTGCGGCTGAAATGTGATCGTTCTCATATCATCCGCCCCCGGCTAGCGGCCCGTATAAAAATAACGCGTTAAAAGAATAGTTATTTATTTCCACCCTTGGTGACGTTAAAAAAAATAATAATACACGCCCGGAAAAATATCGGATATTTCTATTCACCCGCCGGTAATCGGCGCTCGTCCGCGATTATATCTTGATCCTCATCACAGAATAATGTTTTGCCCGCTGGACGCTAGACATGGCCGGGGGTATTTTGCTCCCATTCTGGGATTGTTACTGATTCAGGCAAAACCTAAGAGACCTGTCGCCATTACGGCGCGCAGGTTTCTTAGGTTTTTTTTTGCATTTTATTCAGCCTCAGCCAGGACTCACCAAGGAAACGCCCTGACGCGATGCCCGGGGCCAAGCAACAGGAATCACTATGAACTATCAGGAGTTGGCCGGCGACATTCTGCAAGGTGTCGGCGGGCGGGAAAACATCATCAGCCTGGTGCACTGCGCCACCCGGCTGCGCTTTAAACTCAGCGACCCGGCGCAGGCGGACGCCGCAGGGCTAAAAAATAACCCCGGCGTGATTATGGTGGTTGAAAGCGGCGGGCAATTTCAGGTGGTGATCGGCAACCACGTGCACGAGGTGTATCAGGCAGTCTGCCGCGCCGCGGGGCTGGACGACGAGCCGGCCGCCGCGCCGCCGTCGCAGGAAAAATCCGGGCTGCTGGCGCGCTTTATCGATGTGGTGTCCGGCATTTTCACCCCGTTCCTCGGCGTGATGGCGGCCTGCGGCATTCTGAAAGGCTGCCTGGCGCTCAGCCTGGCGGGCGGCGTGCTGAACGAGAGCAGCGGCGCCTACCGCATGCTGTTCGCCGCCAGCGACGCGCTGTTCTACTTCCTGCCGATCGTGCTGGGCTACACCGCCGGGAAAAAATTCGGCGGCAACCCGTTCCTGACCATGGTGGTCGGCGGCGCGCTGGTGCACCCGCTGATGCTGGAGGCCTTTCAGGCGTCCGCCGGTGGAGAATCCCTGAGCTTCTTCGGCATCCCGGTGGTGCTGATTAACTACGCCTCGTCGGTGATCCCGATTATCGCCTCCGCCTGGTTCTGCTGCTGGCTGGAGCGCCAGTGCAACAAGGTGATGCCGTCGGCGGTGAAAAACTTCTTCACGCCGCTGATCTGCCTGGCGGTGGTGGTGCCGCTGACGTTTCTGGCCATCGGCCCGCTGGCCACCGGGCTGGGCGAGCTGCTGGCCGCCGGCTTCCAGCGCGTCTACCACTTTGCGCCGTGGCTGGCGGGCGGCATTCTCGGCGCGCTGTGGCAGGTGTGCGTGATCTTCGGCCTGCACTGGGGACTGGTGCCGCTGATGATGAACAACGTGGCGGTGCTGGGCTATGACCCGATGATGGCGATCCTGCTGCCGGCGGTGTTCGGCCAGGTGGGCGCCGCGCTCGGCGTGTTCCTGAAAACCCGCGACCCGCGCCTGAAGACGCTGGCCGGCTCCGGCGCCGTCGCCGGCGTGTTCGGCATTACCGAGCCGGCGGTGTACGGCGTCACCCTGCCGAACCGCCGCCCGTTTATTTTCGGCTGCGTCGGCGGCGCGCTGGGCGGGGCGATTGTCGCCTTCAGCCAGAGCAAGGTGTACTCCCTCGGCCTGGCCAGCATCTTTGCGCTGGCGCAGATGATCCCGCCGAGCGGCCCGGACGCCACGGTATGGGGCGCGATGGCCGGCGTGGCGCTGTCGTTTACCCTCGCCGCGCTGCTGACGCTGTTTGCCGGCCTGCCGGCGCAGCCCGCCGCCGAGACGACGCCGACGGCGCTGGCCGACGCGGACGCAGTTCTGGCGCCGCTGACCGGCGTCGCCGTCGCGCTGGATACGGTGCCGGACCCGACCTTCGCCAGCGGCCTGATGGGCCAGGGCGCAGCGATCATTCCCGCCGAAGGGCGGGTGGTGGCGCCGTTCCATGGCGAGGTGGCGTCGCTGTTTTCCACCAAACACGCCCTCGGCCTGCTGAGCGACAGCGGCATCGAGGTGCTGATCCACGTCGGCATCGACACGGTAAAACTGAACGGTGAGCACTTTACCGCCCATATCAAAGAGGGCGACAAAATAGCCCCCGGCGATCTGCTGGTGGAGTTTGACCGCGAGGCGATCCTGCGCGCCGGCTACGATCTCAGCACCCCGGTGATTATCAGCAACAGTGAGGACTACGCCGGCGTGGAGAGCGTCAGCCCGACCCCTGATGTACGAGCGGGTGCGGCATTTCTGCACGTTACGCGCAACAACAAAGGAGATAACCATGACTAAGACATTCCCGGACGATTTTTTATGGGGCGGCGCGCTGGCGGCCAACCAGGTTGAAGGCGCCTATTTGGAGGACGGCAAAGGGCTGTCGACCTCGGACGTGATGCCGAACGGGGTGTTCGGCCCGGTGCGCGAACGCACGCCCGGCGACTTCAGTATTAAAGACGTCGCCATCGATTTTTATCACCGCTACCCGGAAGATATCGCCCTGTTCGCCGAGATGGGCTTCAGCTGCCTGCGGGTTTCCATCGCCTGGTCGCGTATTTTCCCGCAGGGCGACGAGCAGGAACCGAACGAAGCCGGCCTGGCCTGGTACGACAAGCTGTTCGATGAGCTGGCGCGCCACAATATTCAGCCGATGGTGACGCTGTCGCACTACGAGATGCCCTGGGGGCTGGTGGAGAACTACGGCGGCTGGGGCAACCGTAAAGTCATCGCCTTCTTTGAGCATTACGCCCGCACGGTGTTCAGCCGCTACCGCGACAAGGTCAAGCTGTGGCTGACCTTTAATGAGATTAATATGTCGCTGCACGCGCCGATGACCGGCGTCGGCCTGCCGGAAGGCAGCAGCCGCGCGGCGGTGTATCAGGCCATTCATCACCAGCTGGTGGCCAGCGGCCTGGCGGTGAAGGCCTGCCACGAGCTGATTCCGGACGCGCGCATCGGCAATATGCTGTTGGGCGGCCTGACCTATCCGCTCTCCTGCAAGCCGGAGGACGTGTTCGCCACGCTGCAGGACAACCGCAGCTGGCTGTTCTTTGGCGACGTGCAGTGCCGCGGCGCCTACCCCGGCTATATGCAGCGTTACTTCCGCGAGCAGGACATCAGCCTGCAGATTACCCCGGAAGATCTGGCGGCGCTGCGCCACACCGTCGACTTTATCTCCTTCAGCTACTATATGACCGGCTGCGTCACCGCCGATCCGGCGCTGGTGGAGAAGCTGCGCGGCAATATTCTGGATATGGTGCCCAACCCGCACCTGGCAAGCTCCGAGTGGGGCTGGCAAATTGACCCGCTCGGCCTGCGCACGCTGCTCAATACGCTGTGGGATCGCTACCAGAAGCCGCTGTTTATCGTGGAGAACGGCCTGGGCGCCAATGACCAGCCGGCCGCCGACGGCCAGATCCACGACGACTACCGCATCAGCTACCTGAACGACCATCTGGTGCAGGTGCGCGAGGCAATCGACGACGGCGTTGAGCTGATGGGCTATACCTCATGGGGACCGATAGATTTGATCAGCGCCTCCAAGGCGGAGGTCGGCAAGCGCTACGGCTTTATCCACGTCGACCTGAACCAGGACGGCTCCGGCACGCTGAACCGCAGCCGCAAGGACAGCTTCCGGTGGTATCAGCAGGTGATCAAAACCCACGGCGCGGCGTTAAAGGATTAAGGAATTCGCAGCCCGCCAGGGCTGCGTTGACTTGCATGGCTGACACGCCGCGAGTGATGCTATATCGATGGCGTCACGATCACCTCATAGGTTCCGCTATAGCTTCCCAGTGGGTAAGTTTCGCTGCGCTGGGCGGATGAAAAGCGCACCTTCACCCCTTTTTGCGGGTCGTCAATATCCTGCAGGGTTGGGTACACCTTTTGGTTATTCAGCGGATACGAGGTGGAAACCTCACCGCCGTCGACCCGGATCCAGGCGGTATTGATCTTCATGATGTCGTTATTTTCCGATACCAGGCCGCCGCTGGCCGGCGCCTGCAACGACAGGGACACGCCGCTGGCATTGCCGACAAACTGAAATACCGGGGTAACGCCGTACATATAGCCGGCTTTATCCTGCAGTTTGAGGGCGATAGCGTTGTTCGTGACATCTTTGCCCTCCACATATACGCGTACGCTGGTGCTGATTTCCGCCTGCACGTCGATGGAGGTTTTTACCGTTTCAGCCGCCAGGGGCGGGCTGATTAACATCACCGCCAGTATTACCGGCAAATATTGATATTGCATCCTGATGCTCCTTTTAGCTTCCCGGCGTAATCACCGCCGTCACCGTATCCAGCAGCCGTACGCCCGCCGCCAGCCCGCGGGTGGCGCGCCCCTGTAGCGAAAACTGCACGTCCAGGACGTCGGATGTCGCCTCTCCCGCCGGGATCTGTCCGTGGTAAGCGCTGTCCGGCGCCACTTCTTTGCCGCCCACGCTGATCTGGTAAGGGATATAAGCTTCACCGGACGACGCGCGCAGACGATATTGATTATCCTGCTGCTGGGCCGATTCGAAGGTCAGCGCATAGGGCAGCGCGGCCTCATCGGCCTGTCGCGTTTTGCTGATGCGCAACTGCGTCGAGGCATTCACATTATTCAGCTCACCGACCATGCCCAGCCGCATCTCCGGTTTGCTGAAAGCCGCCGTCACCGTGGCCGCCTGCGTCCGGAGCACGCTCAGGTCGAGGTACAGTGGATAGGTATCGGCGTCTCCGCCTTCCAGGCTGAAGCTGACGCTGCCCAGCGGCTGGCGCATTCCGTCGCCGAGATTCCCCCACCAGTCGACGCCGCGCGCCGTCGCATTATTCTCCACCCTGACGGCGACCCGCTGCGGTTGATCCGCCGCCGCCAGCTGCACCGGCTCACCGCACGACAGCCGCCGCCCGTCTTTGGCAAAACTAAACGTCAGCCGCAACGGATCCAGTGAGAGCACGCCGTCGGCGCAGCGCCCCGCGCCGGCGGGCATAATCTGTACCGCTAACGCCTTGCCCGCCGTTTGCGTAAAGCTCAGCACGTCTTTGGCGCCCGCGCCGGCGCTGCCCTCGGTAAACGTCATCAGGGTTCCGTCAGGCTGCGGCTGCAGCACCAGCGCGCCATCGGCCTGCGCCAGCGCAGGCAACAGCGCCAGTAATACATACCGGGTTCGCATTATGGCTCCTTACGCTGGCACTGTTCGTACACCTGCAGTTTGTTATTCAGTTCAAACGCCAGTTTGCGACTCACCGTCAGCTGGCGGCTGTGCCCCGGATAGACGTTAAACTGACCGACGGATTGACGCCCGTCGACCACCAGGTTGTGCAACTCACTGCGCACATTGCCGGTCGCCGTCAACGTCCACTGCCGCCCATTGCAGCTCAGCGTAACGCCCTGCCGATGCTCGCCGGTAGGCAGGTAACGCAGCAGGACGTCATAGCCGATCGCAAAACGCACCTTACCTTTATCCAGCTCCTGCTCCGGGTAGCTGGGGCGCACCCGCAGGCGATACACCTGCTCTTTATCCACCGGTTTCAGCGGCATAATGCGCACCTTACGCTCTTCGCCGTAAGGGACCACCAGCCGGGTCGGTGAAAACACCAGCTTCGGATCCGCCGAGCCCAACACCTTGACCCGCTGTTCTTCACCATCCCCCGGATTCGGCACATAGAACAGTTCCAGGGTGACAAACTCATACCTCTGCTTATTGGTATCGTTGCCCGTCACGCTGTCTTTGGCCTGATACATGGATTTCACGGTGATGTAATTATCACGCGGCGTCTCTTCGCGGATCTCTTTCACCACCGGGAAAACCTCAATCGCTCGCGCGCTGTTCAGCGCCGCCAGCCCCATCAACCCCAACGACACTGCCGCCCACTTACTGAACTTCACAATTAACCTCACGAATCTGCATAATGCCCTGGGTCATCCTGACGTTTTGCTCCAGCAACGGGCAAACGTAGTTCTGACCCTCTTTTTTAACGGTTAACGACGTCAGGCGTTCATCCGTCTTCAGAGTGAAATCCCCGACAAACAGCCCTTCCTCATCCGATACCGCATTGCCGCCCACCACTCTGGCATTCACCAGCGGCCGTCCATCCGCATAGAGCCGGCCGGTCGCCGTCTGGTTACGCGTGGCGGAAACCTTGACCCGATAAACCTGCCCCGGCATCACCCAGGTGGACGGCGCCTCAACGCTCAGGTTGTAGAACGCGTTGGTCTTACCGGTAAATACCTGTTCAACGCGCGGATCGACCTTCTGGTAGGGGTTCACGGTCAGCACCGTCTTTTGCCCCCCCTTCACCACCACCGGCTGCGCATTGCGGTTGCGCGCCTCAAAAAAGTCGCCTTCCGGCAACGCCGTCGCGTCAACAATCAACGCGGCCGCGCCGTCTCCCTGCCCCAGCGCTATCTCACCGTCGCCAACGGCAAACCCGCCGCGCTGCGAGAGGTAATATTGCTGATAATGATCCTGACCAAACGAACGGGAGAAACCGGCGGCGCTGTAGCCCAGACGATTGTTCACCATCATCCCCGCGCTGGCGTTGTTTTCGCCGTCGGGGCCATGGTTAACGCCTGCGTTCAGGGTGTATTTGCCGCCGCGATCGAAGCCCGGGTTGTCCAGATTCAGGGCATAGTCGGCGCTGTAGATATTGTTGTCGCCGCCATCGCCGCTGAGGCGGGAGCGTAAGTACAGAGACTGGTAGTGGTTATAACTGCGCTCGCGCATTCCCAGCGTAAACTGGGCAAAAACGCGATCCTCACTGCTGCTGTTGCGCGACTGACGATTAACAAAAGCATTAACGCCGCGGTGGTAGCCGAGATCCACCCGCAGGTTCATATCGTCCACCAGCGAAAAATCGCGGCTCAGGTTTACATCCCAGGTTTCAAATTTATTCTTATTCTGGCGGCCATAGTCCTGATAAAGCGTATTTATGCCGAAGTTCACACCCAGCCCGATATCCCAGGGTAGAAAAGTATTGGCGCTGAACTGCAGGTAGCTATAGTCATAGGCGGGCACGATGCCGAAACGGCGGAAGTCCTGCCGGTCGCCGTGAAAGCGGTTATCCCGGTAGCTCAGATTCAGGCCCAGTCGATAAAAGTTTTTCGTGATGCCGGCCTGATAGCCGTAACTGCCCCGATCGCCGTAAATACCGTCCAGGTAGAGCCGCTCGGCAATCCAGGTATTCACCGGGATATCAACGCTGGCATTGGCATAATTCAGGTCGTCATCCATCATCAGGCCGCCCCCCAGAGAGAGCGCAGACTCGGTGGTATAGCCCGCAATGGCGCTGACGAAATAGTTATCGGCGACGTCTTGCTCCCAAAAATTACACTGCCGGCAGTTGCCCGTGTATGTGCGGGAGGAGAGCCGCCCCTGACGCTGATCATAGCGCCCCCCCTGCACCAGATATTCCAGATCGCCCGAGCGGAACATCCCGTTGCGTTTGTAAAAGGGCTGCACTTTCTCTTCCCGCGCGCCGTTGGCCAGCCGGGACACCAGCACCACGTCATAGCCGCCGCTCGGCCAGCTGCGGGTATCCAGATACTGCAGACCGGCGGAGAACTGCTGCAGATCGATCATCCGCCCGTTGCGATAGACCTCAACCGTACCCGATTGCGGCAGATACAGGCTGACCGGCGAGGCGGCGCCGGAACCGGGATCCAGATAATTGTCCGCCATATAGCCCAGCGCGATGCCGTCAAAGCTGACTGAATTAAAGAAACTGAACGCCATGGAGGGCGTACTGGAAATCAGGTTATCATTCAGGCGCTGACGCCCCGCCTTAAAGCGCGTGTCCTGGCTTTCCAGATAGAGCGCCAGCTCGTCCAGGTTAAAGTCGATATCTTTCGAGTAACTCCAGGTGCCTTTGATATAGCTGTTGCCGGTCAGATTCAGCGTATCGTTGGCCGAGACGCTCAGGCTGTCTCCCCAGGAGTCCGACAGGTAGTTGATATTGTGGTTATGGACAAAGCCGGCTTGGCTGCGGTGCGGAATATAGGTTTTGTCATAGGTTTTACCGTCCGATTTAAAGTAATCGGCAGGAAAGATCAGACGCAGCACGCTGTTGGACTCATCAAGGTTGGCCACGATCCGATCGTCCGTGAACCCTTGCCGGTTGACCCGCTTTAACGGCGCTGACAGTTTCTTGAGCAGCTCTGCCGGCGTAAAGGCCAGCGGCGGCATATCGACGGCGGTAATCTGCTCGACAATCAGGTTCGGCGAAAGCAGCTGGACGTCATTGCGGTCATACTCGACGGCCAGTGATGCAATGGAGCGGTCGCCATAAATAATGTCAACGATGCTGTTTTGTTTGGCATCAAAGATATCCTCAAAGCCGGCGGGCACCGGCACGGAATTCGATGCCTTCAATGGCGGGATTCCCGTCGCCGCCATAACGCCACACATAACCATGCTGATTTTTATTTTTTTATTCATGACTCCCTGCTTATATTAAATCACTGGTCTGACAATCAACGTGAACGTATTGGAATAACTGCCCTGGCTATAGCTATCGATGGAATACTCGGAAGAGAAGCGCACTCTGATGCCATTTTCCTTATTACCCTGCGCAACGCTTTTTAATACCGGAATTCTCAATGGCTGGTTGGCCGGTTTGTCTGCGCCGTTAAATAAAAACGCGCCTTGCAGCGTCATGGGATTACCGCGGCCGCCGGCCGGCAGCAATTCAAACTTGTCGTCGACAAACAGCACTTCCGCCTGAGCAACATTGCCCACGGCATAAAAGTAACCGGCTTCCCGTTCAAACTTGCGCGACTGGCTGTTTATCGCCAACGGAAAATCAAACAGCTCCCCGGCGACGGGGAAGAATTTATAATAGAGCGTCACCCTGGCGACCGATTCCGCCGAGATCTCAATGGCTAGCTGAGAGTTAGGCAGACAAAGCGCCAACGGACTCCATAATAAAATCGCCGCGCCCAGCCCGGATAAATAATAATGAAGTCTCATAGAATAACAGGGGCAGCCTGACGGCTGCCCCATTCCAATATTAAGGTTTCGCGACTACGTTAGCGTATACCACGCCGGTATACATCCCCTGACCCAATTCGTCATAATTTTTGTCTGAGACAAATTTAAAGGCCACCGGCAGTTCACCGTGGGTGTTATTGGCCACCAGGGCGAAATCTTTGGAATCGCCGGAAGCCGCAAACTCCTGCGTACCGTTGCCCGTCACCGCGCTGATTTTATAGGTCATGTCGCTCAGCTTGCCGCCGCCGGTGCTGTACAGCGTAAATGCACCGCCGGTTGCCGACTGGCTGTCATCCAGCGTTAACGCAACGTTCAGCTGTTTGACATCGTTGTTCCACAGCTTCAGCGCCGCGGTTTGCGCTTCCATCTTGCCTGAGGCCGCCGGCACCAGTTCGACATCCATATCGGTAATCGGGCGGCCGCTTGGGTCGGTAATTTTGGCGCTGTCGGGCACGTTGGCGCTGACATTAAATTTAGTATCATAACTTGCCGGGCTGGCCGCCAGTGAAGAGGCGGACACCAGCAAACCCGCCAATGCGGTAATAATCACTTTAGTTTTCATATAAAATTCATTCCTTAAATCTTAAATTTTTAGATAACAGAGGCAGACCAGCGCCTGCCTTAATATCTGCATCACGGAGATAAACCGTCGGAATTTCCGCTTCAGCGCACAGAAATAACCTCCCGACGAGTTACGCCGAGCATAGTAATGCAGGAATTAAATAAACTCCTTAAAACGACCCTCATTTACTCTCACAAACTGGCAGCCACTATGATTAATAATCATCAGGCTATAACGGCCGTATAAAAAAGAAATACAGAGAGTGCGTCAGTCCTTCAGAATGTTATGGCCGACCTCTTCAAAAATGGCGCGGCGTAAATTATCTTCCAGTTGATTAACGTTATGCGGCAGGTAGAAGTTCTTTTCACCGACACACTGTTTCCAGTCATAGGTCGGCGCATAATTGATGCCGATAAAAGCAATCTTCCCCACCGATTCCGGCGTGCTGATCACCCGGCGTATTTTCTCGCACATTCCGGCAGCCATCAGTCTGGGAGTGATGCTGACTTCTCCCGGCGAATCCGTACCGTCGGAAACAATAATTAAAACTTTGCGCGACGCCGTTCCCCGCACCAGATAGGGAACGCCCATCAGCACCCCGTTGCTGACCAGGGTGGAACCGCCCGCCTGCATGCCTTGTATCTGGCTGATACTGGCTAAGCTGGAGGTTAACGGCACCTTCCAGCTGGTGCTTTCTTTCAGGCAGGTGCCTACGCCGGCCTTATCCAGCGGGATGTTGATATCGCGCACCGGACGCGGGATCGCCGCCACCGTGGCGTAAAAATCGACATAATTTTCCAGCGCGGGAGTTGCGCCATTCATCAGGATATCTTCCGGCACCGGTTGGTTGGTCACTAACGGGAAATCGCAATATCCGCCTTCCCGCCCTCCCCAGCTGAAAGGCACAAAGCCGATTTTATTATCGATATTGTACTGAAACAGTTCCGTGGACAGTTTCATGATAATCCGCTTCAGCTCCCCCAGCTTGGTGCCGCCGCCAAACGGCTCCGTCATTGAACCGGAAAAGTCCGTCACGAAAATCACGTCGATATTAGAACGGTACTTACGCGCGGCGCCGTTATCGCCAATCGTTACCTGTTTATCAAAGCTCGGAAACAGCGATGAGGCGAACCAGGAATCCTGCAGCGTCTGCCCGCT
This sequence comes from Serratia rubidaea, assembly GCF_016026735.1. Taxonomy (NCBI): domain Bacteria; kingdom Pseudomonadati; phylum Pseudomonadota; class Gammaproteobacteria; order Enterobacterales; family Yersiniaceae; genus Serratia; species Serratia rubidaea. The sequence goes on along the minus strand of NZ_CP065640.1, from coordinate 2,073,487 downwards.
GACCCGGTACTCGACATAGCTTCGACCCGCAGCGCTCCCATTTTTTACCACCACCGTCGGCGTAAATACCTCCACATCGTGACGCATATAGGCGCGGAAGTAATCGCTGGATAAACTGTAATTACGCGCGGCGCCGGCGCCGTTATCCTCCGCCGTCAGCGCCAGCGCGGCCTGTTCCATCGCATCGGACAGGCGCGCCCGTTCGGTGATATAGCGCGGCCCTTCAATGGCGAAGGCGGCGATCGCCAACAGCGCGCCAGACATCAGCACAAAACTGATGGCGAAGGCGCCGCGCCGGTCGCGGCAAAAACGCGCCGGCCCGCTTAACAGGCGTGAGTACAAAGACATAGCTGCTCCTTTTTCTCAATTTCCATCCGCAGAATTTCCTTTTTCCCCTCCAGGCAGATCAGAAACGGCAGCGCATCCGGGCGATAGCGCGCCGCGCCCTGTCCGTGAGTATCCGGCACATAGTGCAACCCGCCGGAAAAAGGCGCGCCATGCGGATTAATGTCAAACACATCAACCGCCAGCTGCGCGCGCAGCGACGCGCTGTAGAACAGCATCTGATTCATCGCATTGACCAACTGCCCCTGCGCCGGCCGGGAAGAGTCGATAAACACCACCGCCCGCGTCTGCGCGGTCAATATGCCCGGCAACAACAGCAACATAAGACACAGCGTCTTCATCACTACCTCGCCATCACAATGGCGAACGACGACATCACCGGCCGTTCATCCAGCGCTTTGGTCAGGCGGGTAAACCAGCTGACGGTCGGCAGACAAACCGTGACCTGATACAGCGGCACCCAGCGGCCGTAGCTCCCTTTAGGCGTCAGCCTGGTCAGCTGATTCAGCGGCTGCGGCGCCTGACACTCACCTGCGCTGCCGCTGCGCCAGGCGCGATACAGCGACACGCCCTTACCGTCGTTGTAGTGGGCTTCTTCCACCTGAATGCGCAGTTGGGACAGATCGGCGCTGGCATGCATATCACGCAGCATTTTTTCCGCCAGCCGCCTGGTCTGCTCGATATCCTGCTGCTCGAGGGTTTCGCGCGCATCAAACAGCTGAATACGCTCGCGCAGCACCCCGGCCACCGAATAGGACACCCGGTCCAGCTTGCCGACCAGCGCCTGACGCATCACCAGATCCGTGATAAACAGCAGCATGAAAATCAACACGATGGCGATCACCACAAACTCCACCGCCACCGATCCGCGCCGATCACTCCATAAATTTGGAACGTTCAAATTCCTGAACAAAGATCACCTCACGATTCATTAAGTTATCGGCCCACATATGAGGGAAGGGAAAAAACATCGGATGGTAGCGGTAGGAGAGCTGATAACGCGCCAGCGGCCGATAGCGTGAGCTGCCGCCGCCGCCGGTCGCCACCATATCGTCAATCGAACGGGCGTAGCCGATGTTAATCGTCACCGCATCCGCACGTGTTAAAAATCCCCACAGTGAGCCGCCCTGTTCGGTCAGGCGTTTTTCAAACCGGGCGCGGTAACCGCCGGCCTGGGCGGCGGAGGCGTTTTTCGCCTCTTTCGCCGCCTCGGACACCGCCAGGTCGATAACCGAGGAGACATAGGCCAGCCGGGCGCTTTCAGCCATAAACAGCACCAGCATAATGAACAGCGCAACCGTCAGCGCAAATTCGATGGTCGCGACGCCGCGCCGGTCTTTAACCAGCGCCCAGCGCGACGCTTTGCTTTTCCAGCCGGCCAGCATTACCCCACCTCCCGACCGGTCGGCGTTACGCCTGACAGCGCATCAATCAGTTCATCCGGGCTGCGGGACAGGTGCTCGCTTTCAATAATCGCGCGGGCATAGCGGCGGTCGCCGACTTTCACCAGCGACAGCACCAGATTACGCAGCATCTGCTGCTGTTTTCTGCCGCGCAGATATTGCGGCAGCAGCAGCCCCACCGAGTCCTGGTAACGTCCGTCCATCATCGCCACCATCGCCAGGTTATTCAGCGCCACATCGTCCGCAATAAATAACGCGCGCGATTTCTCTATCGCCCGCTGGCCTTCGTTCAGCTTGCCGGACAGCGCCAGCGCCACGCCGCGCAGGTTATACGCCTCTGCGCTCTGCGGATCGTGCTGCAGCATTTTATCCGTGACCCGCAGCGCCGGGCCGTAATCGCCCAGCGCGATCATATTCTGCGCCTGCAGGATATACACTTTCAGATCCGGTTTGGCATTCAGCGGCTGTAAATAATACAGCGACGATTTATAGTCGCCGGCCAGATAATAATATCGCGCCAGCTTCAGCCTGATGTCCGGGCGGTCGTTATTCTTCAGCCAGCTTCGGTACAGCGTAATCAGCCCGCTGTAATTTTTCGTTTTCAGCAGAATATCTTCCTGATACACCACCTCATTGCTATCTTTCGGCGCATGGGGCGCACAGCCTGAAAAAATTAAAGCGCACAGCGTCAGCAAAACACATTTGTTAAAACATCGCATTTTTCATTATCCTTAAAATGCCGGGGGCAGCGATTAATACGGTTATCGGGAACATAATAAACAGGATCAGCGGCACGCTCATTTTGGCCGAGAGACTGCCGATCTTTTCTTCCGATTCGAGCAGTTGCAGATCGCGAATATCCTTCGACAGCTCCATCAGGTTTTCATACAGCGAGGTGCCGTAATGCACGCTCTGCTGCAGCGCCGAGCAGAACATGCGCATTTCGGTCATATCCATCGCGCGATACAGCTCCAGCAGCGCCTCTTCCAGCCCGCTGACGCCCGCGCGCTTCACCAGATAGCGCATCAGCGACGCCAGGTTTTCATCCAGATCGTCAGAGCGCTCGCCGATAAACTTAATCGCGCTTTCCACCGTCATCCCCGCCTGAATGCATACCGCAATCAAATCGACGAAATAGGGCAGCGCGTCCAGCATCAGCTTCACTTTTGTCTTAACCATCGGCCTGATAAGCATCGCCGGCGCGACAATGACCAGCACCATCACCAGCAGCATTATCATCGCCAGGCCTTTAGCGCCCACCGGGAATAAACCCAGCAGTTTGGCCGCCAGCAGCAACGCGCCGCATCCGCCCCACAGACGTAATTTAATCGACAGGTTGTCGTCAATGCGCTGCAGGCTGCGCATCAGCGCGTTATTGCTGATAATAATGGCGCGGTAATCCAATAACGGATTTTCGCCCTTTTTATTACCGCTTTCCTCCGCTTCAATAACCTTGCGTCTTTTTCCCCACACCTGGAATTTGAACAGCGCCAGCAAGAACAGCAATACGCCCGGCAGCAATACCATTGCATAAAACAGCATATTCATCAGGTGGCCCTCTTCACCAGAACCCAGATAATGCCCATGCCAATGGCTTCACTGCCGATGACGTAATACAAAATCAGGCGTCCGACGGGATCGTTAATAATGAAATCGAAATTCTCCGGGCTGAAATACTTCATGCCGCATAAAAACAGCAGCGGAATGGCGGCGACGATTTTGGCCGACATCCGCGCTTCGGAGGTCATCGCCGCCTTGCGCCGCGCCATATTCTTGCTGTTGGTGATAATGCGCGACAAACGCCCGACCAGCACCCGCAGCTGACCGCCGCGCTGCAGGCTGACCAGCATCACGATCACAAAGAAGTAGAACTCGCGGTAGCGGTATTCCAGCCAGGCGTCTTTAAACACCCGTTCCGGCTCCTCGCCCAGATTCAGCCGGCGGTCAATGCGCTTGAACACCGCGCCCAGCTCGCCGTCCACCCCGTCGCCGCAGCGGTGCAGCGCCTGGTGAATACTGTTCCCCGCCGAGATGGCGGCGTTAATCACCGCCAGCACCTCCGGGAAGCGGTTGTCAAAATAGCGGCGGCGCAGCGCGCGGCCGATGCTGATCTGCGCGTAGAACACGCTCAGCAAGACGGCCGGTAAAAAAAACGCCAGACTGAAGCCGAGCCAGTTGGCATTCAGCAACAGCAGCAGCGCGACAACGATAGAGGCGGTGACGGCTCCTTTACGCCCCCGCCAGGTGCCATTGCCCAGCGCGTACCGCTGCCATTCCCGCCATAAAGGTTTTAGATGCCTCTGCAGCAGCGAGGGACGCGCATTGGCCGTCTCATGCGCAACGCTAATTGAGCCGGACAGCTTTTTCAGGCGATAGTAATTCACCAGTAAAAGCGCCAGGCCAAGTACCAGAATCAAATAGGGCATTCGCTACTCCATGCCGAAAATTTGTTTTAACTCTTCGTTTAAATTAAACATAATGGCGTTACGCATCACGGCAGAGCGCATCAGCAGACCGTGATTCACAAACTCTCCCTGTATTCTTCCCTGTTCATCACGTTCCGACTGGCTTTGGAAGGAAAAAATATCCTGAAGAATAACGCGGTCGCCTTCAATGCCCATTACCTCACTAATGTTCATTATTTTTCGCGAACCATCATTTAATCTCGTCGACTGAATAACGATATTGATGGCGGAAACAATATTGCGCCGGATGGAATCAATAGGAATATTCATCCCCGCCATCATCACCATATTTTCCAGACGCGAAATGGCATCGCGCGGGTTATTGGCGTGCAGCGTCGACATGGAGCCATCGTGGCCGGTATTCATCGCCTGCAGCATTTCAAACGACTCCTCGCCGCGGCACTCGCCGACAATAATGCGATCCGGTCGCATCCTCAGGGAGTTGATCAGCAGCGCGCGCATCGTCACCTGCCCGGTGTTCTCCACCCCCGCCAGACGAGTTTCCATCCGCAGCACATGCGGCTGCATCAGACGCAGCTCCGCCGCATCCTCCATGGTGATGATGCGCTCCGTCGGATCGATATATTTGGACAGGGCGTTCAGCAGCGTGGTTTTCCCTGAGCCGGTACCGCCGGAAATAATGATGTTCAACCGGCAGCGGGCGGCGATAATCAGAAAGTTGGCCATCTGACCGCTCATGGCACCGAAGCGGATCAGATCCTCCAGCTCAATATTGCTCTTGCCGAACTTACGGATGGAGATCGCGGTGCCGTCCAGCGCAATCGGCTGGATGGCGACGTTCAGACGGCTGCCGTCCGGCAGACGGGCGTCCACCAGCGGCTGGCTTTCATCCAGGCGACGGCCGACCCGCTGCACCAGACGTTTGGCGATATCCGTCAGTTGGGCGTTGTTGATAAACCGCAGCTCCGTCTGCTCCAGTTTGCCGCGCCGCTCGACGAAGATTTTTTCCGGGCCGTTGACCAGAATATCGTTGACGGTGTCGTCTTCCAGCAGCGGACGCATCGGGCCGAACCCCATGATTTCATCCGCCATACACTCCGCCATACGCTGCTGATCGTGGCCGTTCAGATAGAGGTTCTGCTGCTCTATCACCCGCTCCAGCAGCCGGTTCATCTCCACCAATAGCTGGCTGCGGTCATGCATCAGATGTTCGAGTTTATTAATTTCGATATTCTTGATGACGCCTTCACGCAATATTTCCTGTAGCTCAATGCTCATATCCATTTACGACCTCCTTTTTATTTCCGGTAACCAGCGAAAACGCGGGCCTTTCGGCTGAGGAAATTCGCCCAACACCTGCTGCAGCAGCGTTTCCAACTGCTCTTTTTTCGGCCGGAATCTCAGCGCGGAGAAGCGGGTGTCCGTGCGCGCATTGCGCCAGGGAAAAACAATATCCACCTTGCGCCCCAGCAACAGCTGCAGGTCCTCTATCCCCAGCATCTCCGAGGTCACCGGACGGCTGTCGTTCAGGCAAATAAACAGACGCCGCGGCGTATTTTGCGTCCGGCAGATAACATCGTGGATTTCGGCGATCTGTCGCACCGTCCGCACCGACGACATGGAGCGGTCCAGCATCAGAATCAGGCAGGAGGTGCGCTCGACGATGCGCCGCAGCTGTTCCTTGTCGGCGGAGTTGATCGACTCTTCAAAAATAACGAAGTTATATTTTTCAAAGGATTCACTGTCGAGATCCGGGAAGCTCGCGTCCGTCCAGCTCATCGCGTCCAGATACCGGCTGATGGGCATCAGGCTCTGGGTAAACTTTTTATCGAACAGCAGATCAAGATCGCGTGAACCGGATTTCCCCTGGATAAACAGCGTCGGTTTCTGGCGTAGCTGCACCAAACGATTCACCAGCTGATAGGCGATCGTGGTGTTGCCGATACCGCCCTTACAGCCCAGAATGCCGATATTGACCGACGCGCGCCGCACCTTCGCCGCGGTGCCCGCGGCGGCGGCCTGCACCAGTTCATCCGCCTGCGCATGCAGATAGAAATAGTGAACGCCGTGGCGGGCGAACGCCTGCGCCAGCGAGATGGAGTCGCTGTCGCCCACCGCGCAGCACCAGACGCCGCGCGGTACGATGCCCTGAATCGACAGGACAATATCGTCAGCCTGCTGCAGCGCGCCGATATCAATAATCACGCCCCAGGCGTGGGAGGAGAGCGTCATGTCGCTCGGCTGCCCCGGCGCCCAGGTCACCGTCTCCACCTTGTTGAAACCGGCCTGGCTGAGCTGCTGAGTTAATTGTTTATTCACTGCGTCACGCGCGGAAAGGATATAAAAGACCTTATCCGTCTGCGCCGATTTTTCTTCTTTCTGTTGGGGGAATAACAGCATCGTCATTATCCTTAAAAATAAAACTTGTTCGGATTGCTAATAATGGCGCTGCGGGTATTGTTCAGCGCGCACCCCAGGTCATCGCGATAGTCAAAGCGATAATTTTGCTCGGCGTAATGACAGTCCGGTAAGCGCAGCACAATCTGACGGATTCTGATCTCCAGCCCGCTGACGGCCTGCCGTTGGTAGCCGCCGCTTTCCGGCGCCAGCACCACCCGTTCCGGCGCGATGCCTTTGCCAATCAGCATGCTGCGCAACATTCTGGCGCTGCTGGCAAAACCGTCGTCGACCCAGACCAACCGGATGCTGCCCGAGAAACGCGGGCCGGTCAGCGACAGGATCTGCCCGGCCATAATCTCCAGCGCAACCTGGCCGGTATCGCTTAATTGCAGTTGACGCTCATCAACGCGCGGCATACGCCATGACTCGGCATGGGCGGCCGATGCCAATGCAACGACCGCCAATAACAGGCAACACAGCGTTTTCATTTAATAAATCCTCCCTGTTCAATAAACTCCTGGGCCAGCTTGCGGTCGCGCAGATTGCTGATGCCGTCAACGTTGAAAAAACGCGCCCAGGTAGAACTGCGCTGAAAATCAGGCAACACCACGTCCCGTGCGCCGACGGGCTTCACCAGATTCACGGTCGCCACCACCATCAGTTCTCCACGTTTGCGTGACGTACTGGCATTGCGGAACAGCGCGCCCAGAATCGGCACGTCGCCGATAAACGGCACCCTGGACAACGCCTCGCGTTCGTTACTGCTGATCAGACCGCCGAGCAGGAAACTCTCGCCGTCCGCCAGTTCCACGGTGGTGCGCGCCCGGCGCGTCTGGAAGGTGGGGAAACTGTTGCCGGCGGAGGTGCTGAAGGTGTCGTCGACGTTGCTGACCTCTTCGCCCAGCATGATGCGGATACGGTTGCTGCTGCTGACCTTGGCGCCGACATTGAGCTTGATGCCGAATTCCTTGTACTGCACGTTGGTGCCGTTATTGTTGGAGGTGGTGACGACCGGAATCTCACCGCCAACCAGAAATTCAGCCGTTTCGCCGGACAGCACCGAGAGGTTCGGCTCCGCCAGCACCCGCGCCACCGAGTCATTGCTGATGGCGTGCACCAGACCGGTCAGGGTATTGGCGTCGAATTTAATAAAACGGAAGGTGCCGGTCGCCGAACCGACGGTTGACCAGTCGATCCCGACGTTATCGGTAAAGTCCTTGGTCACCTCCACCACCGACAGCTTGACGTTGACCTGATTGGTCGACGGCAGCTGCAGCTTATTGATCACCCCCTTATAAACCACCTCATTGAGCCAGTTGCTGCCATTTTGCCCTTCTCCGCCGCCGCCGCTGTTGCCGCTGACATCGGCGATCTCTTTTTTCGTGACCTGTTGCTGGGCGCCCACGCCCTCCCCGACGATTTGATACACTTTGTCGCGGTCCTCTTCTGTCGCCACGGTGCCGCTGATGACGTAGCTTTTGCCCATTTTCTGGATGGTGACCTGGCTGTCCGGCGCGATTTCGGTAATATGCTTTTGCAGTTCGCTCAGCAGCGCATCCACCACCAGCGTCGCCTTCATAATTTGTTCGCCATCCTTATCAAACGCCACCAGCTCGGCGCGCCCGCTGTCGCGCGCATAAATAATCAGCCCGCGGTCGCCAATGACTTCATAGTCGACAACCTCAGGGGCCGAGATAAAGACCGTATCGATATCGCCCTTAACCTGAATATTTTGCGTCGCGCCTGGGTTCATATAAATTTCCTGCGCATAGCTGCAGTGCGCCAGGAAAATCCCGGCCAATGTCAGCGCACAGCGCAGTGCGCCCGCCAGCGCGGCGGACCAGCAGACGGCCTTATTCTGAGCTTTCATCAAAAGAATCACTTCTCACCCCGTAACTCTTTAATTGTTTTAAATTGAGGCAAAACCTCATCCATGTTTATCTTTTGTTTATTACCCATACCGTCTTCTGCGGGGAATAATAAAATCTCTCCCGATTTCTCAACGACCCTCAGGTCTGCTAATTGTTTCTGATCCATACGCAGCACAATTTTCCCTACGTATTTATCACTATCAAAAGCGTTCGTTTCTCCTTTTTTCTCCTCACGCTGAACATCAAGAATGCTCAACGGCCCGCTAATTCTTCCCAAGGCATATTTTTTATTTGTTGACCCCGTACCGCTGCCTACGCCGTCCGGCGTTGCCGCACCGGCTTTTGCATCGCGGCTTTTATCAACCTCGGCAATCCTGATATACAGGGCAACCTTGTCGCCAACAGACAGTGAGGAGAGCAAATACTCCTCCTGAGGGCGAACCAGATAGCCATAAGGCAATTCATTTTTTTTAAGACTGTGTAATAAAAAAGTTTTACTCAGCGGCGACTCAACCGCTTTGGCAACAATGGCGCTATGTTTAGCAATATGATTACGCACTAAAAAACCGTTGAGATCGGATGAGCCCATGGCGGCGATATCTCTCTCATCCTGGCTGTCTTGCGCAACCTCAATCGTTCTCAACCGATAATCTTTAACCTCAATAATGTCGTGAGGCTTAAGATCGCGTAATGTTTCCGCAATCGTGATGGATTTAGTTTTCACGCCGGCAGACACCGTTTGCGGCGCCCCGACGTCATCAGCATGTCGGCCCTGTATAAAAATGCCCGCCAGCCCGATCACAATGACCGTGACAGACAGGAAAAATAAAACGCGATGATTCATTAAAATATCCCTTTCAATCAACTGTTATAACGGGGTTTTAAACGGCAAAGTCAAAACAAAGGCTAATGAGATGGCAACGCCATAGGGAATGCCTTGCAGGCGCGTTGCCCGGTTAAAAAATATCAGGCCGGCAACAGCGATAAGACCGCCGATACATGCGGTCATAAATAAAAATGCCGCCAGCGATGAATCGGAGAGCAGCAACGACAGTAAGGCCATCAGCTTTACATCGCCGCCGCCAATGACGTTGAAACAAAAAAGAAGATAGCCGACAAACAGTATGCTGATTGCGGCGATAAAGTTGGGGTATATCTGCTGCATGACCGCCAGAGGCAACATGATAATCAACAGCAATAACAGGCTGCCATGAGGGATCACCCGGAAGAGAATATCTTGCCAGGAAATAAATACCAGCACGCAAACCAACAGCATAAAATTGATAGATAGTAAGCAGCTCATGGGCATCACTGTTTATTTAACAGGGTTAAAAGTGCAAGGCCATCGAAATGCCTTGCACTTTTAATGATAAAAATAACTTAGAGGACGTTAGCTTTTTGAGATTGTGACGCTCTTAATCGCATCCGCAATTTTATCAAACGTCTCTTTCAGCGCCCCGAGGAAGCCGGAGTTCTGATCGCCCAAAACGAAAGCCAGTAACGTCGCCATCGCTACGCCAATCAGCGCATACTCAATTGCCGTAACGCCGCGCCGATCCCGGGCAAACTTCTCCAGGTTCAGCTGAGCGGCAACAAAGTACTTGGTGGTTAATTCGTTCATCTATGATTCCTTGTTAGAAAATAAACTCAAATTTTAGTAATAACGCTACATTAGGGTGTATAAACCAGCATTTGGTTTACGGGGCGAACAATACCGGCCAGGGCGATGATTGTCCTTTGCGTTTTTACATTACTTTTCAATAATCATTAGCTGGGTGTTAGTGCAAAATAAAATAATAGACAGTAAGAATAAGCGTGGTCAGCCAGCATACGGCCAGCACGGCTAAAATACTGATAAGTTTGTTCCAATGCGGCGAGTTATACCATTCAACGGTGGTATTTTTTTCCGCCAGTATGACCTTATTTTCCTCATAATGAATCATTGCCGTCGCCGTCGTTTCCTGGAGCTGTGGCTCCTGGAGTTTCGCGTCCTCGGCTATTGATGCATCATTGTCATCGCCTTCCGGTTTGCTTTCCTGCACCACCTTCCCCAGATAAATAACGCCTTTACGGGGAAGTGTTTTTATCAGCTCGCCGGACAGGCCAACCAACTCAAAGGCTTTTCTAAGGATATATATTTGCCCGTAATAACTACTATCGGTTACCGAGCCGCGCTGTTCGTGCCAGACTTGATTAATAATTTCCTGTTTATCCGTCTCACCCGTTACCAATAAGAGCAAAAAACGATAGCTATTTTCAGAAAGACTGGCGACAACGCCGGACTCACTGACAACACACCGCTTTCCCGGCAGAAACCGCACACCTTTATCGAGAGTAAAGACAACATCATCAAAATTTTTTAACTGCCACATACCTCATGCGCTTAATGCGCCTCCATGCTGACGCCTCCATGCTTTCTCATGTTTGCGATTATGTTCAGTGAATAAAGCTCGACTTAAGCTCTAATGGGCATTTCCTATAATGATACTCGTTCCCTCATCTGGTAAGAATAGAAAAAACCTCATTTGATCTCACCAAGGCTTACCAATACCAAACCTAATGTCTACAGAAAAAACCGGACGCTATATTTTAAGTTAATCACGAGAGTTCAGAGGGAAACTAAGCATCAATAATCTACCATAAGAAAAAAAGAGACAGTAATAACAGTTTGTTACCCGCTTTAGCGCCGGACTTTGCGCACCGGCTCTGCCACTTACAGTATCAAGAATAATTTATCGCAAAAATACAAAGTATCAGTCATAACGACTACCCTATGATAATTTTTTAGCCTTAGCGGCCTAAATGCGTCTGTTATCAATAGTTACAAAGAATAAAAATAAGATGCGACTTAATTAAAACCACTCTCGTATGGAAAGTTATCTTCACACCCTGGAGCCTTATGCGCGATATCCTCACCCAAGAGGCTATTCCTTTACAGAGAATACATACGCCAATCTCAGATAGGATAAATCCCGCAAATAACCATTTGGAATGTAATGTTATCGAATATGTAAAAACAGAATCCCCGCGACATATCGGCCGGTAATATGCCATAGCGCATGTCCAATGCCCTCCAGACTCCCCTGTACGCCGTCACATAGGCTGCAATTTAACTTAACGGCAGAATGGTAATATATGCAATACCGCGCCGCTGCGAACCTGCCCGAAAGGGAGTTCTTACGTTTTGCACTTACAAATAACCTTCACGAACTTCATTCTTTCTCGAACAGAGATCGCCATCACTGAATGGTATGGCAAACAGCGTATTTTCAAACGCGCATAGTTTGCCATTGATAATATTCACATTTTAGGTTGGGTCGGTATTGCTTCATCAAGAGCGGGCCAGCCGCACCTTATTAACCCGCACAGTGATGGTGAACGCCGCTGTCGTCGCCTGAGCGCCGGGAGAATAGATCGCGCAGGAGCTGCCCTCCAGCTAATGATTAAACAAGGACAAGACATGAGTAATGAAAGAAACGGTGGGGATCAACCAGGAAACGAGCTTGGGTGGTATGCCTACCCTGGCGATTCGCAGAACGCTGAGCGCGAGCTCGGCAAACGGTTGGATAAAAAATTTAAGCATGCGGCAGAGTTCGGCATCGCCGACACGCAGAAAAACCATGCGGCGCTGATAAAATTCCGTGATGCCGTTACGGCTCATTTAACAGACCGCGATACCATAAAGTGGGGCACCTATTTGCCGATCAAAGATTCTACGGTTTTTTTCAACACCAAAACAAAAAACGTTGTTGTACTCAGTGGTGATAATCATTTTGTTTCCGGCTGGCGATTACAAGAAGGCACTCAGCAATACAAAAAATGCATTGAACAAGGGATTTTGGGATGAGTAAAAAGCTGATTGATTTTGCCAGGAATTTTATTGCATCCAACATCGATGCAGATGAATTTGCCGATCCGTATATCGCTATGTGGAAAGCGGAGAGGAACGCCAGGCAGTTAACCATCGACGGGCCAGACGTCGATGAGGCCTCCTCCAGCCTTTTCTGCCTCGCGGATAGCTATAACCCGGACGTAAGACGTGAAGAGTATGAGCTGGATGACAATGCGCTGAGAACAGGCGTAAAAGCGACGCTTGAGAAATTTAATCTCCTGCATAACGTATAAGACACCACAACGCTGCGGGCTTGCGCCCGCAGCGTTTATTCTGCCGGCAATACATCATCGTTAACCCGGTTAAGAATATTATCCAGACCGTCGCCAAGCTGATGACGCAGCAGATAGGCGCTGACCTCCTGCTCCCATCGCTCACCATTACCGAGAACAGCGCGGCTGTGGGTAGCGGCGTACAGATAACGGGTATCGTACAGATTGATTAATGACTGGTTGACGCTGTCTATGCTGCATTTGGGATTCTTACGCAGCTGCTGCTCCAACGCTCCGGCAACCCGGGCCCGATGCTCCGGATCCGGAGCCAATGTCTGTTCCTTCAGCTCGCTGAGCACCAAAAACTGCGGCGGTATTCCCTCTTCTATCGCCGCCTGCAGGCGGTAGTGACCGTACAGAACCACAAACGACGCCAGACCGGCGATGTACCAGACCAGTATCGGCGGCAACGTACCTTCGCGGCACTTTTTGCGCCACCATTTCAGTCGCCCGGCCTCTGCCTGCACCGGATAACGGCCAAGCAGTAAATTACCGCCCCACCACCAATCAACCAGACGCACCTTCACCGGTTCAGCCAGATCGGGAAAATCTTCGCCATACAGGCACCAGTCACACCCCATATCCATACTGCTGGCCGGCGCATCAAAACGCCAGCTTGCCAAAGGCGTGTCCTGCGCCTGAGACGAGAACATCGGCCTTAGCAGCCAGCGGCCCGGGGCTAACAACGGCGTGGACACATCCAGCAGCTGACGGGCGAAATAGCGGCACCACTCGCCCGTCCATTGCGTCTGTCCCTTGTTCCTGACCGACTCCACGTCGTGCGAGGTTACCGGCGGCAGAAGACCTTGCTGCCCGGGATGCTCAACGTTCATCACCAGCCAGACGCCGGAGTGATCTTTCAGCATCGACGCCCAGAACAGATTATCTCCCCGCACCTGCAGCGCCATGCGCCCATGGTGGCCGCTGAGCATCTCCATCGTCTGCCCCGCGCCCTCGGATTTTCGGACTATCAGCTCCAGCCCTTGCCAAGTCTTGTTACGATCCAGAAGATCTTGCCACCAGTATGCTGCCGCCATCTTTCCCTTTCCTTCACTCGACGTAATCGGTTAAAGCCGTGCCCGCTATTGCAGCACATTTGCCTCCAGTTGGCCGTTATTTTCCCACAGGCTAAAGCTGACGCCGTAGATGCGCGCTGCGGGTTGAACGCCTCGTTTAAGTTTGGCCTGCGACTCCAGGATTACCGAGAAGCCGTAGGCCTTGCCCACCTTAAACGGGTAGTCGAACGTGGGAACACACTTATTCACTGAGGCGGGAAGATTCAGGTCATATTTTTCCAAGACATGACGATCGTCTCCGACTTCACGGATACTCACCGTCACAATTTGCTCGTCCCCTTTCGGTTGCACCATCATGCACACCTTATTCGCGACCGTCAGCACTTTGGCCCGCATCAAGGGAGGCCGCGGGTCACCAAAATGAAAACAGCCGGAGAGTAAAAATACCAACGGCGTAAGACAAAAAATCCTTTTCATCGTTATTATTATCCCCACATGGAAAACATATAGCTCCCCGCGCCGTACACAGCGTCAACAGGGGAACACTTAAGGCGCTTAGCTGGAATTTATCTCTTCTTAAGCGTTATCTCTTCGCCCTGCCTAGATACCACAAAGTTAGCGATATAGGCGTTGTGCGCGGTATTTACCGTCACGCTGTACCCCTGTTCCGGGACAAAATTATACTCCGCTATTCCCGGCAGGCACTGGCCAGGCGTTAAACTGAGTTTGTTCAGCTTATCGCCATAGGCTTTTTCATACACATAAGCGCCGCTGGCGTTGTGCCAAATGGCAATCCTGCGTACATCTTCTCCTTTGGCGGCGATATCATCCTGATTAACAAAGACGCATACCCGGCTGTTAACCACGCTGGCCTGCGCCGGATACAGCGGGAATTTGTCCCCCATCCAGCAGCCGGAAAGGAGCAATAGTAGCGTCAGTAGAAAAGCTTTTTTCATACGGATAATCCTGCATGATGCATCATTGACTTATATATGGGTAGGATACTCTTATCTATACGCCCTATGTAACACCTACCATAAAAACCATGAAATATTCCCAACCCATAGTTTTTTATATAAAAGAAATCTGCAATGATAGATGCCTGTTGTTCCATCGGGTAATCACCGAGTCTAGATTTATTTAGCTTATAATTATAACTAACCGCCCAACTAAAGAAACCTCTCGCCCTAACCCACATGCCTTTTTGGTATTGCCAAACATGGGCCATTTCATGAATGAATACATATTGTTCATCTGGCGGCCTTGTAGAAAAATCTTCTTTATAGAGGTGCTTTCTAAAATAAATCTCGCCATTAGGTGCCATCGCGACGTTAGACTTTTGTAATCCAAAGGGTAAATAGCTATCACAATGTATCCAAACTTTGTGATAGGCAATCGCAATGCCAAAAACGGTTTTTGCTAGAGCTATTTCACCTAAAGTCAGACGCCGCAGTGAACCTTCCTTGTTTACATGTCCATTTTCCATATAAAAAAACCCTGTCGTCCTGAGCAGGATTTAATAAGATCATTTTTAGCCAAGCCAGTCAATCGGTGAGTTCTTACGCACAACTCGTAATATTTTTAAGCAAAGAACTTTCTTATATAACAAGCTAACCCTATTTTTAATTGTTCCCACAATGATTGAGCCTCCCCGTTTTGCAAATATGAACGCTATAATCCACCACCTCTAACGTTTCGTTCCGGTCTAAAAACTACACGTGTACGCCGCATTAAAACCGCTAACCCGCCCTGGACTGGCGGTAGTGGCGGGGGCTACAGCCAAACCAGCGGCGAAATGCCCGCGAAAAGGCGCTTACCTCGGAGTACCCCAGCAACAGCGCCATTTCCGAAACGGAAAGATGCTGCTGCCGCAGGTAGTGGATCGCCATCTCTTTACGCACCTGATCAACCTGCGCGCTGAAGCTGGTATTTTCCTCACGCAGGCGCCGCTGCAGAGACCAGGCGGAAAGCCCCTGCTTTTCAGCAACCGCCTCCAGCGACGGTTCGCCATTAACCAGCTGCAGCTGGATGCCGGTCCGGGTCAGGTGAACGCAGCACTGGCTCACCGGATCCGCGCTCAGACGCCGGATCGCATCCTGCATAACCAGCAGCAGCATCGGATCGTGATCGGGCATTTTGCGCACAACGTCGGCTTTATTAATGATCATGGAGTTAAACGGCTGCTCAAAATAAACCGGCGCGTCAAATACCTTACAGTGCTCATGCCACTGTTCCGGGCGGGGATGTTCAAAATGCACTTCTCTGGGCGCCCAGTGCTTGCCCGCCGCACGGCGGATAAGGTTCAGAAACATGCCCAACGTCAGCTCTGCATCCTGACGCCGGGAGAGGATCGCCCCGTGGCGCACCTGATAGTCCAGCTGCCAGCTGTCATGGCGTTCGGTCAGTTGGATCAGCGTGTTGTGCTGATGGAACGGAAAGGCGCTGACCAGGTTGCGCAGCGCCTGCTCGAGAGTGGCCGAGCACAGGCCGATATAGCCGATAAGCCCTAATGACTGCGGCCGGAACTGCTGGCCGTAATACAGCCCGAAATTATCACAAACGGCCAGGTGGGCCGCCTCCTCCATCACCCGGCAATAGCTCACCAGATCCAGACTCAGGGTCGGGCAGGAGAGATTCTCGGGATCAATACCGCTGATACCGAAAATTCGGTCAACGTCCCCTCCCTGGGAACCGATGAAATCACTGAGTCCCGTTGCGGCTGCCGACAATACACCGCGGTTCCCACCCACTGCGCCGGAGAGCGCAGACAACGCACTGTCTGATTGCATCATGGTCATGATTGATTCCACTGAAGGCTACGCATAGGCAGTTCTCCAGCAAGAAATATACCAACCATAATTTTCTTATAATCAGTAGATTATGAAAGCAGCCACCGATGATTTGCACCATGGTCACCCCGGATGCGCCAGGAGTGTGCGTTCATACGCCGACCGGTAACGCCGCGCCGGCCAGATAGCGTTGACACAAACGCACGGTATCGCTGCTCCAGGCATCCCCCAGGCTGCGCGCCATCTCCGTTTCCCGGTGCGAGCCCACCCAGGCGGTCAGCTGGATGCGCCGCTGGATCAACATCGCCGGAACGATCGCCAGCTCCCGATCGCTGATATGCGCAACCTGCTCATATCCGCGCAACCAGTTTTCGATCCACTGCGGCGCGCTGGCGTGGTGCTCCACAAAACTGATGGCCGCAGCTAAATCATGCAGATACCACCCCATACCGCAGTCATCAAAATCAATCACCCGGGTTTCCCCACGATGTAACAGCAGATTGGTTAAGCGCAGATCCGCATGGATCAGCCCATAGTGCTGCGGCGACTGACCAAATTCCGCCATCTGCCGGCCCACGTGCCGGATAGCCTCCTCGATCGGCTGATGTGCCTGCGGATCGAGGCCGGGCGCATCGCGCCAGTCTCCCCAGTGGCTGGCCGCCGACACCATGCTCTGGTGATCCCAGATAATGCGGCGAAAACCCGCAGGCTTTTGCCAACTGCGGCTGTGCTGGTGTAGCCGCGCGGTGATATTTCCCAGCTGACGGAAGGCCGCCGGGTCGATGCCGGTTGTCGGCATTTCCCCGTCGATCCAGTGAAACAATACGCTGTAGCGCTGGCCGCCGTCGGCCAGGGGTAACCGCTGGATCCGCTCGCCACGGCAATCCCTGATCGCCTGCGGCACCGCAATGCCTGCTTCGCGCAGGGCATCCAGCCAGAGCAGCTCACTTTCAATATCCTGACGATCGTGATAATCGCCACGGTGAATGCGCAGCGCAAACCGGCGGCCGCCATGGGTGACCTGCAGGGTGGCATTTTCCGAACGGCACAGCAGCCGGACCGCGGCGCCCGCGTATTGCGGATAGTTGGCCAGCGCCCGATCGGCCAGCCGGAGGATCGTCCCGTTACTCAGGGTGTCGTACTGTTTCGCGCTCATGTCCAGCTCCGTTGTTTCTGAAGGTGGCTTCAGAATGGCGCTGAACCTTTTTGGCTGGCTTGACGCGGCGACAGAGAAAGTTGACCGCAGCCGACGTTTCCCCCCGCTCACTCCCTGAATTGACCTTAGCCGGCGGCCATCTGTCTTCTGCGGTCAAGTTTTTCCCGGTTCGGCGGGCCATTATCAACATGCCAGCGTTAATGGCATCACATTTCTTCTATGACACCGACGGGGAATGCAGTGATGAAAAAGACACTTAAACCTACTCTCGGCACCCTACAGCTGTGGGGAATTGCCGTCGGGCTGGTGATTTCCGGGGAGTATTTCGGCTGGAGTTACGGCTGGGGAACGGCAGGCACGCTGGGCTTTCTGGTCACCACCTTATTTATTGCCCTGATGTATACCTGCTTTATTTTTAGCTTTACCGAACTGACCACCGCGATCCCGCAAGCCGGCGGCCCCTTTGCCTATAGCCGCCGTGCATTTGGCGATACCGGCGGCCTGATTGCCGGTATCGCCACGCTGGTGGAGTTTGTCTTCGCCCCGCCGGCTATCGCCATGGCGATTGGCGCTTACCTGAATGTCCAGTACCCGGAGCTGAACCCCAAACTGGTCGCGGTCAGCGCCTATCTGATCTTTATGGGGCTGAATATTGTCGGCGTCAGCATCGCCGCCACCTTCGAACTGCTGGTCACGCTGCTGGCGGTCATTGAATTACTGGTCTTTATGGGGGTGGTCGCGCCCGGCTTCAGCCTGGCTAACTTTGTCGCCCACGGCTGGGCCGGCAGCGACAGTTTCTCTGCGGCGTCCATATCCGGTATTTTTGCCGCGATCCCTTACGCTATCTGGTTTTTCCTCGCTATCGAGGGGGCGGCAATGGCCGCCGAAGAGGCCAAGGACCCGCGCCGGACCATCCCCAGAGCCTATATCAGCGGCATCATCACGCTGGTTGTTCTGGCGGTAGGCGTGATGGTGCTGGCCGGCGGCGCCGGCGACTGGCGCACCCTGTCTGACATTAACGACCCGCTGCCGCAGGCGATGAAAATGCTGGTTGGTAGCGATTCCCGCTGGATGCACATGCTGGTGTGGATCGGCCTGTTTGGCCTGATTGCCAGCTTCCACGGCATTATCATGGGCTATTCCCGCCAGTTCTATGCGCTGGCCCGCTCCGGTTATCTGCCCCCTGCGCTGGCTAAGCTGTCACGCTTTCAGACCCCGCACCGGGCGATACTTGCCGGCGGCGTCATTGGCATTGCGGCTATCTTCTCCGATGGCATCAGCCTGCAGGGCATGAGCCTGACCGCCGCGATGATCACCATGGCGGTGTTCGGCGCCATCGTGATGTACATCATGAGCATGCTGAGCCTGTTCAAACTGCGCCGCAGTGAACCCGGCCTACTCCGCAGCTACATGGCCCCCAGCTACCCGTTAGTCCCTGCAATCGCCCTGTGCTGCGCCGTCGTTTGTCTGGCCGCCATGCTGTGGTTTAACCCGCAGATTGGCGCGCTATTCCTGGCGTTTATGGTTGCGGGCTATCTCTATTTTCTGACCACGCATGCCCGGAGAAATGCGCTTGCCCGCACTCCGGTTGCCGCAACCAACGAATAAGTCCGCCTCTGCGCCTGAATCAAGGAGTCATTATGACCGTACAATCCACCATCATGGACACCAACAGCTTTCGTGCCGAGCATGCCGACAGTCTGGCCCCGGAGATCCGCCGCTTAACCGATAAACGCAGCAAAATCCTCGGCGAGTCCTACCGGCTGTTTTACCGTAATCCGGTGCATCTGGTGCGCGGCCAAGGCCAGTATCTGTGGGATAAACAGGGTAATAAATACCTGGATGTTTACAACAACGTCGCCAGTATCGGCCACTGCCATCCGGCGGTGATCGACGCCGTTCACCAGCAGATGACGCAGTTAAATACCCATACCCGCTATCTGCATGAACATATTCTTGATTACAGCGAGTCGCTGCTTGCCACCCTGCCCGCAGAAATCAACCGGGCGATGTATATGTGCACCGGCTCGGAGGCCAACGATCTGGCGATTCGCATTGCCCACGCCTGGAGCGGCGGCACCGGGATTATTGTCTCCCGCGAGGCCTACCACGGCACCAGTTCGCTCACCTCCGGCGTATCACCGGCGCTGGGCAGCGGCCAGCCTCTGGCCCCTGAAACCCGCTTAGTGGCCGCGCCGGATTTTTACCGCAACCAGACCGCCGACCCCGGAGCCTGGTTTGCGGCGGAGATTCAAAAGCAGATTGATGATATGGCGGCCCACGGCGTTAAGTTTGCCGGTTTCCTGGCTGACTCGATTTTCTCTTCCGACGGCGTGTTGCCCGGCCCGCGCGGCTTTCTGCAGCCGGCGATCGACGTCGTTCATAAAAACGGCGGGATTTTTATTGCCGATGAAGTCCAGCCCGGTTTTGCCCGCACCGGCGAAGCATTCTGGGGATTTGCCCGCCACGATGTGGTGCCGGATGTCGTGACTACCGGCAAGCCGATGGGCAACGGTTTCCCGGTCTCGGGACTGATGGCCAAGGCGGAGGTGCTGGCGGCGTTCAGCGATGCGCTTCCCTATTTTAATACCTTTGGCGGCAACCCCGTTGCCATGGCTGCGGCCCAGGCGGTGTTGAACGTGATTCAGCAGGAAGAGCTGCAGGCCCACAGCCGGCATACCGGCCAGCAGCTGCTGGCGGCGCTGCGCACCTTGCAGGATAAGCATGAATGCGTCGGCGACGTGCGCGGCGCAGGGCTGTTTATTGGCTTCGAGCTGGTCACCGACCGGGAAAGTAAGCAGCCGGATAAAGCTTTGGCGCTGAATCTGATCGAAGCGCTGCGCGAGGAGTTTGTGCTGACCTCCGTGGCCGGGCCTTACGGCAACGTCCTTAAGCTGCGCCCGCCGTTATGCTTCCAGGAGGCAGATATCGACTGGCTGGTGAGCGCACTTGACCGCTGCCTGACTCGCTTACGCGGGTAAGATCAGCGCGGCTGAGGGCGGCAAAACGCCAGCTTCAGAAAACGGCACGAACTGAGTCAGGGAGAGAGCCTGGCTCAGTTGGTGTTGGGGATAAGATAAGGTAGCGGCGCCGGACATCGCTAAAGATCATCGTTGGTACTGCACTATTTGCAGCCTGCCGTTGTTATCTTGCGTCAGGGAGAAGCGCGCCGCAAACAGCCGCCCTTTTTCCGTGGGGTTCTTTTCCAGACGGTAGTAAACGGCATAGGTGTTATCAGGCTGGAACGCAAAATCAAAGGTGGGCAGGCATGCGCCCTTTACCGCCTTGAGTTGCTTATCCGCATCACCAAAGGTTTTATACATCTCCTGCCCCGCATCGCTGCCAAACTGGGCAGAGAACACCTTCTCCCCCTCTTCGGCCGGAACGGTGATGCAGACCCGGTTATCCACCACCGCAGCCTGCGCCGGCAGCGTAAGCGTTACCGGATCCATCGGGCCGGGGCACCCCGTCAGCAGGAGTATTGCTCCCGATAATATCCATTTGTTCATGACTTACCCTGTCCATTTTCCATATGAAAATCCTGCCATCCTGAGCCAGATGAGATAAGAGCACTTTCTCAGCTGAACCGTCAATCGGTGGGGTCTTACACGCATCTGGTAAACGCGTTGCGTAACACGGGCCGTCGCGCATCCTGCCCGGTCTGTTTACCGCAGCCGTAGCGATTGAATTTCCCCGTATTTGCGAGCATGATCGCAATAACATCAGTCCGTTAAAGCGGTTCATCCCTATGACAACATTTGCAGCACTACAATCGGCCATCTCTAACGTTTCGGTATGGCGTCAGGGCGACGTGTGCGCGCCGCATAAGCCCTTGCTGCTGCTGTATGTGCTGTCGCAGTACAAAGCCGGTCATTCGCGCCTGTTTAACTACGGCCGGGAGATCCATGAGCCGCTGACCCGGCTGCTGAAAGAGTTCGGCCCCAAGCGCCGCACCGACTACCCCAATATGCCCTTCTGGCGCCTGAGGAGCGACGGGTTCTGGGAGATCGCCAATGCGGAGAGCTGTAAACCGCGCAAGGGGAACACTCAGCCCACCAAAAAGGAGCTGATTGATAACCAGGTTGCCGGCGGCTTTGATGAGGCGCACTACCGGCGGCTGCAGGAACACCCGCAGGAGATCGATAAGCTGGCGCAGCAGATTCTGACCGATCGTTTCCCTGAAAGCGTCCAGCGCATTCTGGCCAATCAGCTGGGCTTTGATTTTATCGATCGTTCCAACAATCGCGATCCGCGTTTTCGGGAGATCGTGCTGCGCGCCTACCACTCCCGCTGCGCCTTCTGCGGTTACGATCTGCGCCTGGACGGCGCGCTGGTCGGCATCGAGGCTGCGCATATTCATTGGAAGGTGTACGGCGGTCCGTGCGTGGTCAGCAACGGGATAGCGCTGTGCTCGCTGCATCACTCCGCCTTTGATATGGGCGCGTTTGGGCTGGATGAAGATATGACGATCCGCATCTCCGGCGGCGTAAGCCGCAGCCCGGTGGTGGATCAGCTGTTCTGGCAGAAGAACCAACAGCGGCTGTTGTTGCCTCATGACAAAGCGCTATGGCCTGCGGAGCAGTACGTCGGCTGGCACCGAAAGCAGATTTTTAAGACTTGAGAGAGAGAACGGTTTAGCAGGTAAAAAAATTAAGAAACTCGATTTAATTATATGCAAGGTCGGACTCGCCCTTCAATGGTAATCAACTGAAACATAGACAATTAATCATTAACAACTTATTTATATATACTCATGATTTTTTCTACACAAAATCAATGAAGTAATAAACCTGCTTTTTCTCCTCAAAGTCTGTAACGATAACACCTAAAGGTCTTAACTTAATCCCCTTCAATTAAAGTATGCTCTTTCAACAAAATCACCTTGTTTTATATTCAGTTACATTTAATGACACTTCAAACACTTATCCATAATAACATGTCAGAATCAAACCTCAAACTAATGAGATTTGATTCTGATTGCTACTCAATAAAATAAACTTATTTCAGGATTATGATTAATATCATCATTTGAATTTAAGATAAAGCCCTAAGTAATTCCCGTGTATTGTGCTCTTCCATGGTTTTCCATATAGCCTAAAACCATTTATTTCTAATATATGAACCATTCCTTTATTTTCAGTTATCTCAGTTGTTGCCATCAAATTTCCCTTTCCAAAATATTCTAGCAAAATCGCGACTACATTCCGAGCCATTCCTTTACCTTCAAATTTTGGAACGGTGTAGATATAACCCAGCTCCCAATCAAATTCTGGCTCAAGTGAAATTAAATCAGCTTTATGAGCCGAAAAATCCGATACGGTTTTACATTTAATTGCACCAGTCGCAGCAAGCTCTTCATTGTAGAAAGCAAAACATATCGCCATGCACCGATCTGCTTTTGTAGCCAGATCACCTTGAACCTTTCCTTGAGCTTTTAGCATTTCTGAAAAAGTATCTCTATGAGAGTTAGTGATTCTATCTTTTACAACAACCTGGTATACAACTTCCATTTAACGCCTCCTTTATCAGTATTTAAAAATATGTTTCGTTCGAGCGTACTCTGATACCTGAGCAATGATGATAATGGCACCCGCATCCCGCATCCCGCATCCCGCATCCCGCATTGAAAGATGCCTAATTTTGTTTATAAAAAGCAAATACACCTGCTATGTCGGCGACAACGCATGATGGACAAAGAAAAAAGGAGTAGGGATACGGCGAGTCAAGTTCAGTTAGAAAGATAGCTAATAATATTCAATGAACTAGGGTATTACGGATTAATTACAACAATCCAGTTATTTTTTCGCTCGGGGCATATCAGCAACCAGAATGGCCTGCCCCCGTTGATTAATACACCATAATGTTAGTAATGTCTTCATAAGCCACATGAGGACAACCGACATTACTTGCTGAAAGTTGTATCTAATCCTGGGGCAGGTCAGACGACCTCTATAGGGAATGGTATTTCAACAACTGTAAAAGCGGAGCACAGGGCTCCGCTTTTCTTAATTGCAGTGTTCAAAGCAGCAGTGATGAGATTTCCAGTGGCTCACCATCGTTAATTTTATCCTGCATATCGCTAACAAATGCCTCCATCTGACTGTTGGCAAAGAACTTAATCCCAACCAGCCTTACGTCCTCACTTTCATCAATCACAATGCGATCCCTGTCATTCAGGGTTTCCAGCATTTTTTCTTTCCATGCATCATCCAGCAATCTGTCATCACCCTTCGGCTCAAGGAAGACCTGCCAGTAAGCGTTATCCGCATGGCGCGTCAGTATCATAATGAAGTCCGGCATAAAGCCGCGCACGCCGCCAAACTCAGTGAGCTTAAAGCGCGTTGACTGTTCGTCGTTACGCAGTACATAAATATCGTCGTAACGGGCTCTGAGCTTCGGCATAAAAGCTTCCAGCATTTTCACCAGACGATGCTCAAGCTGATTCAGTATAGCGTTGTCATACACGTACCATTTTTTACCGATGGTCTGCGCGGCAGTGATTTTCTGGTTAATTATCACGGAAGGGTCAATGTGCAGGCTGTAGTCCTTGATAACGTCCTTCACCGGCAGGCTTATGAAGCGATATGTGCCTTTCACCTTCTGGTCATTACGCCGTACGTTCTCTGAGATACGCAGCAGGACGTTTTCCAGCAGATGCAGTTTTTCTTTTGCCGGTACGGTAGAGAAATCCAGCGGCTGCGGCACGGTGACAGTGATTCTCAGCTTGCCAAGATAAGCTTCACTGCCGATGAACTCACGAATACCGGTCAGCTTCGGGAAAAAGCGTTGCAGGTTATCCAGCTCGTAGAAGCGGATTCTCTGCATCGCTTTGCGGTAAAAACGCTCATCCAGCACCAGCGGTTCATGTTTCGTGACGTTGCCCGTTACCCCTGTCAGGTTGTCCAGTGACTCCTCACCGGCGGTCTGATACGATATTTCAAAACGCGTTTCCAGTGAGTACGTTTCCCAGCAGCGGTTGCTGCTCTCTATCTCTTCCACTTCGTTGAAGTACAGTTTACCCGTCTGATAGATGGCGGACTTTTTAAAGTCCTCTTTCAGCCTGGCGTGTTCGATTGTGCCGCCACCATCCTGATGCACGTCAATGTCCGCATGCTCAAGGGAAGCGTGCAGCGTTTTGATGTACGTCGGTTCATTGATGGTGTGATAGTGCAGTTGTTCCAGCACGCTTAAATCCTTCGCGCTGTTATCAAACCGGCGGGTGAAGCTCCGCTTGCCGTCATAACGGAACGGATAATAGCGTGCACCGCGCCCGATAAGCTGCGCCTCACTGTCCGTGCCGGTTTTGCTGCTGCTCGCCTGTTCGCTGATGCGGACAATATCGTAGAGGTTGAGTACATCCCAACCTTCATTGACCTTTGCCACAGCAAAGACGACTCTCACCGGATTATCGGCTTCCTCCAGCGTGTTCAGCAGAATGGGGTTTTCTTCCAGCAGATCTGACTTATTGACGTTCAGCAGATTGAAGTCGTTAAAATCCTCCTGAATCTGCCCGATAACTGTCACCAAATCGCTCTCAGCGTAACGCTGTATCACTTTATGCCAGATACTGGTGTTAGAACTGAGCTGTACTTTTTTGTTCGCCAGATGACGTCTGACGCTCTCAGGTGTCAGCTCGGCAATCAGGTGCGAAAATTCATCCTGCTTCGCCTTTGAGATGGCAATCTTGTTCGACTTGAACAGAATGACCGGCTTGAAGCCGGCGATACTGTTATCCGCCGCCGTCAGCTTGCGGTATTGGCTCAGCAGTACCGCATCAAGCATCTTGTCGCCGTCATTCTGATTGGCTTCCAACAGCATGACCTTCTTCGAGTAACCGTCTGACATGAACTGCTTCAGGTCATACTGATACACCACCTTGTCATGGTACTTCTGCCAAATTTCTTTTTTACCTAGGTCTATGGTGGCGGTGAACTCCAGCAGACGGTTGTCGGGGCGCTGCGCGAGCATATTTTCAATCGTGCGCTCCCAGGTCAGTTCCTCGTATTCCGTCGAGTTTTTTGCCTTGCCTTTCGCTTTGGTGCCGGCGTTGAAGTGATGCGCCTCGTCACCAAGCAGCACGATCGGGATTTCCTTCAAATCCTCGTAAGTGATGCTATTCTCACGATAGCTGTTCAGCTCATCGTGCATCTTATGGATGGTCGAGAGCTTGAGATAAATCGTGTTGCACTCCGGCACGGACGGAAACGTCTCCACCGACGCGATGGTGATTTTTTCCCCATCGATTTCCAGCTCCTGACTGAACAGGTACTTCGGCGACTGTGGGTTAAGCAGGTTCTCGCGGGTTTTCTGAATAATCGCGTCGGTATGAACGAAGAAGATGAAGTTCTGATATCCATACTCTTTAAACAAATAGAGTATCGTTCCCGCCATCACCATCGTTTTTCCAGCACCAGTTGCCATGTGAAACAGCAGGTGACGGTAATGCAGCAGTGCCTCTTCCCGCTTACGCTGCGTATAATGCAGGTAACGAAGTGCCCCGTGCTGATACGGACGCAGCTCGTCCTTCAGGTTCGCCTGAACGTAGCCCGGCGTCTGGTAGTTGTCATGGAACAGACCGGGTTCGTCAAATTGCTTCAGCTTGTTAAACAGTAGCTTCTCACTGCTGCCTGATTTCGGTTTCTTCGCCATGCCGTCACTCCATACCGTAGAAGCTGCGGGTGAAAGCTTTGTCGCTCTCTGAAATGTTCAGATCGCAGTCGTCCATCTCCGAGGCATTCACGTAGAGTTGATTTTTATCAAGTATTTCAATCAGAAGCTGCTTCTTCTCGTGCAGTTCCAACTCGCTGAATGCAACCTTTCGTGGAATGCCTTCCATTTCGTACTCAGCGGACAGCACGTTTTCAAGTGCCACCTGATAATTGAGGTGCGCCTCCGTTTTCATTACGGAAAACAGATTTTCGAGTTCCTCAGTAGACAGCGCTTTCTGGATTTCATGCACGAAGTACGCGTTCAGCTCCATCAGTTCAGCATAGACAAAGCTTCCCCCACCTTTCCAATTAACGTCTTTGGATATACCCCCCTGCTCACCTTCGATGACTTTTTGCAGGCGCGGCACGGTAATCTCATTGATGTAATCCATTTGCTCAATGCCAATATAGCGACGCCCCATTTTATGGGCTACTGCTGCAGTTGTTCCGCTCCCAAGGTGGAAGTCCAAAACCAAGTCACCTTCTTTTGTACATGAATCAATACACCGCTGAATCAGTTTCTCAGGCTTTTTCCCATTTTTAAAAATGGCATCACCTTCATTAGCTATTCCATTCCACGGGATATCAAGCCATAGATTAGTAAGTAGCATGGTGGGGGTCAGAGTTCCATTTAAATCCTTGACCTTATTAGAATAAAAATATATTTGCCTTCCATTAATAATATATATATTGTCGTTATCCCTTTCTACTTTATAGATTTTACCCGGATTATTTTTAGACTCATCCCTAATCTCTACGATTTTTTTGCCAGCCGCATTGCTTATTGCGGTTGCTTGATAAACAGCATCTGCGTTTTCAATCGCGAATTGAGCCATTCCTTCGTCAAAATCTAATCGACCATATTTTTCCTTTGCTTCTTTAACGCTATTAAAACCCTTACACTTAGCGAAATGTTCAGCTAAAGAACACGTCTCCCATTGACAATAGTCATCACTTATGTTTTTTATAAATTTCCCGTATGATGGGTCGTAAGAGCTTTTTACGAACTGAGGTGTGTAGGTGTATTTGCTCCTGTCCTTACAAAACATTAGAAGGTATTCTGTTTGAGAATATGGCGATGGATTTACTACTTTTAATCCTGAAGGATCAGAAGTCTTTACAACGATATTGTTTAGGAAGTTATCCCTACCAAAAATATCATCCATTAAAAATCTCAGGGAGGAGTGCTCCTTGTCGTCACATTGAACAAATATGATACCATCATCTCTTAATAATTCTTTTGCGATTGATAGCCTATTTTTCATAAACGTAAGCCATGTAGAACGATTAAACTTATCGTTGTACCTAAAACTATCGTTTCCAGTGTTATATGGTGGATCTATATAGATTAACTTAACTGAGTTAATAAATCTTTTCTTCAAGCAGTGTAGTGCTATTAAATTATTCCCTTTTAATAAAATATTATCATTCGAGATGAATGATAATAGCCTGTCAGAAACAGATTCTTTAGTATATCTTTTTATAGATGTAAAAACCTTTGGGGATAAAAGGTTATCTATTTCATCCTTTGCAATTATCTCATTGTAGTATAATTCACTTTTACCGTTTTCCTCTTTTGTCATCCCGCCTTCAAGAATGCAATCCTTAAAGGGGAAGTCAAGTACTACATCCGAGCTGTAATCAATGTATTTACCTTCACTTGTTAATCCGACTTTGTTCCGGTATTTAGTGAAGCTGTTAGCCCAGTATTCCTTGTATTTGAGCAGGCTACATAATTTGTCAAAGTCAAAGATAAAAATACCATCAACATCCGTACCATAAACAGAACGCACTTTTTCATTAGTGACCAATGCCTTGATTAGATCTGGCTGTTTTTTACTGATAGCTTCAATCACAATTGAGCGGTGTAATTCCTCTCCGTTCCAGAATTGCGAAAAACCTTTTAAAACCTTGTTCAATTCTTTTATTAATTCGGTTTGCATGCCATTACCTTATGAAAGATTAAAAAACAATTACCTTAATAACAAAATAAATTAAAATACTTTCTCTTATGCGAGATTAGTTTTATTTTTTAGATAATTATATAACACTTCACCATTTTTAACGCGTGACAGTGTTTGAGCGAAAGGTATATCATTTTCAAGTACTCGTTTTACATCTCTTGCAGATAAAGGCTTTTCCAGCAAAGAAAAATCAGATAACACCTGATATCGCATTGAGCTATGGTTAATTTTTTCTGGATTAGGCTCATCAATGTTCTGGCCACTACCAAAACCATATGCCACAATCCCTGACCCTGATTCGTATAAGAAAACAACATCCCCTTTTTTTATTCTATTGATTTTCCCTATATAATCATCTTCGAAAGTTGCAGCAATTCCTTGCTCCAGAATTATGTTATGGTCAACGGTGCTATTTGTTTTATTAGTATTTAAGAGGAAATAAGAAACCCCGCTATTTTCATCAGCAATATCTGTTAATTCATTCTCACTTTCCATTTTCATCTTCCGCCATTCGGGGATAGCATAGTCGGAGATCAACTGATAAATAACATCTTGTCTTGTACAGCCAACAACATCGGCAATTTCTTGGAGTACAGCATTTTCTTCATTAGTGACTCGAACACTTAAGGTCACAGTGTTTTTAATATCAGAATTAAATTTTTTATTAAGATTATTTAATAGGCTCATGATTAGGCTCTTGTGTTTGACATTAAGTTAGCATACATGAATCTTAATCCCTGTCAACATATGAATCAAAAAAAGAATCATCATGTGAATCAATTTCTGATTCTGCAAGTATCCCACTTAAGAGAACCATTCACTTTTAGAGATCTTCCGACATACTGACTATGTCCCCTGAGGAGCTCACCATGCGTAAAGCCCGATTCACCGAACACCAGATCATTGCCGTTCTGAAGTCCGTCGAAGCCGGACGTACCGTCAAGGATGTCTGCTGCGAAGCTGGTATCTCTGAGGCCTCGTATTACAACTGGAAAGCGAAGTTTGGCGGGATGGAAACCTCTGATATCAAAAAGATGAAAGAACTGAAGGATGAAAACCGGCGCCTCAAACAGATGTTTGCTGATCTCAGCCTTGAATGCCGGGTCCTGAAAGACGTTATCGAAAAAAAGCTTTAACACCAGCGATAAAGTGTGAGCTGGTCAGCTATCTGATCGCGCAGTTTGCCATGATCTTACTCCAGGCCTGCAGGACATTGTCGCTGAGCAGGACAGTATTTCGTTATCAGCCGGATACGCGACGTGATGAACCGATGATTATGGCGCTGACCGTGGCGGCTAAACGCTATCCGCGATACGGATTTAAAAAGCTTTTTCAGGTCCTTCGCAGGCAGAGCAATAGCTGGAATCATAAAAGAGTTCACCGTATTTACTGCCTGCTGAAACTGAATTTTCGCCGTAAGGGAAAACAGCGCCTGCCGGTACGTAATCCGGCTCCGCTGGCAACGCCGGAGGCGATGAACCAGAGCTGGTCCATCGATTTTATGCACGATGCGCTGGTCTGCGGCAGACACTTCCGGACCTTCAATGTAGTGGATGACTTTAACCGCGAGGCCCTCGCAATAGAAATCGATCTGAATATCCCGGCACAGCGGGTGGTCAGGGTGCTGAACAGGATCGTAGTAAACCAGGGTTATCCACTGAAACTGCAGATGGATAACGGGCCGGAACTGGTCTCGCTTACGCAGGTGCAGTGGGCTGAAGAGCATGGTGTGATACTAGAATTTATCAAACCCGGGAAACCAACGCAGAATACCTTTATTGAACGTTTTAACCGGACGTACCGGACAGAAATACTGGATTTTTATTTATTCAGAACGCTGAATGAAGCCCGGGAAATTACAGAGCGCTGGTTGGCTGAATATAACAGCGAACGGCCCCATGAATCCCTGAATAACCTGACACCGGAAGAGTAGCGACTGATGGCTGAAAAACCGGAACTCTCAAAAAGTGCGTGGAACTAAAACGGGTGCGCTTACAATTCGACAGCTATTTTAATTGAATCCCTCTTTAAATAGGAACAGGAGAAATGAAGCAAGCTATTTATTAAAAGAAAATTAATATATCAGATATAAGTTTTGATTGGCTTAAGGCGTTAAATGAATGGTTATTTAGCTAGCCTGACTCTAGAAGCACAAAAACGGATCTGGCGTACATTCCGGTACAGTTTAGCCTTGGCCCCCTTAGAGAGCTTTCCACCTAGACACATATCAACATTTGGACGATACAATTACCTTCTAGATGACATATCTTGTATGGTGCCGAAACTGTTCCGCAAGGTATGGTGGCTAGATCCACCACACCCTGTGGCCATCAACATAATTCAATTAATGCGATACATGCCTGGTACGGAGCCATGGTGTTATACTCTCAATTTGATGTGATACCTCATCAAGCATAAAACACCATTTCTGTTGCTTTATTCAACATTTGAAATTCACGGCAAAAAAAAGCTAAGCTATCAACGCCTATTTCCTTACTGGCGTTGATAGCTTTTATTACCAATTACTAACTTACGAGTGGCGTTGGCATGCCCCACTCGTTTAAAAAACAATCAACATGCTACCTCATTAACCCCTGCCTGCTATCAAGATCATAGGCATGGTTATAGGTGCTAAGGATGCTGTTCTTGCTCACATGCGTCAACTGGAGATCAATCTAGGTAATCTTAAAGTCTTTCTCATACAGGGTAGTACTCAACGTAGGATATAAATCGTGGCTGCTCATCGCCCAAGCCTAGCAAAATCAAACGGACTCACAGCCTTATCCCTGTTCGCATCCAGATAATCCGCCCACCACTGCAGCATCAACCTCCTCTCCCCCAGATGCTCCGCCTTATGAATATAAGCCGCCCGCACAGAGCTACGCTCCTGATGGCTCATCTGCCTTTCTACCGCATCCCTCGACCACAATCCCGACTCAATCAACGAACTACACACCATTGTCCTAAAACCATGGCCACACACTTCCGTTTTCGTGTCATAACCCATCACTCGCAGAGCTTTATTCACCGTATTCTCACTCATGGGTTTACGAGGATCGTGATCGCCAACGAAGATCAGCTCTCGGTTTCCATTCATGCCTTTGATCTTTTCCAAAATAGCTAAGGCCTGACGCGACAAGGGAACAAGATGTGGCGTCCGCATCTTTGAACCACGCTGAGAATGTTTAACACCTTCCAGCGGTTCACGCTCTCCCGGAATCGTCCACATGGCCGTTTCAAAATCCACTTCTGACCAGCGGGCAAAGCGCAGCTCGCTTGAGCGGATAAAGACTAACAAGGTAAGTTCGACAGCAAGTCGGGTTAATGGTCTTCCGGAATAGTGATCAATGCGATGAAGTAATTCAGGAATACGATTAAGCTCCAAAGCCGCACGATGCTGTCTTTTCGCCGTAGCAACCGCACCGGCAATCTCTTGCGCAGGATTGTAGTCGATTAAACCACTCTGAACGGCAAAGCGCATAATCGCGGTAGTACTCTGCTGTAAACGGGCGGCAACTTCGAGCCGCCCGGATGACTCGACGGCTTTGATGGGGACAAGCAGATCCCGTGTCTTCAATTCAGCAATGTTCCGCTTACCGATGGCTGAAAAGAGATTATCTTCCAGGCTTTTCAATACACGAGCACTGTGCGACTCAGACCACTTTTGATTGCTGGCGTGCCAGTCTCTGGCTACCACTTCAAACGTTATCGCCTCTTGCTCCAGCTCTACCTTAACGGCTTTCTTGTTCTCACTGGGATCGACGCCATTAGCTAACAGCTTACGGGCCTCATCCCGACGAGCCCTGGCATCCACCAGCGAGACTTCGGGGTATTTTCCCAGTGCCAGCATCTTCTCTTTACCGCAAAAGCGATAACGCAGCCGCCAGTATTTGGAGCCATTAGGGTGAACCAGCAACACCATGCCTTCACCGCCAGTAAGCTTATAGGCTTTTGCTTCCGGCTTAGCCGAACGAACCTTCACATAACTCAGAGCCATGATGAGTATCCTTCAAGGGTTCTGTGTGGGTACAAACATTATCGAACCGGGAAATACCCGCAGTTATACCCACATCAGTAAGTTGATGTAGATTGAATCAGGTTAGGTTGAGTGAAAAAGCGAGGAAACCTTGCGGATACTGGATTTCAGGCACAAAAAAACCACCTCTCGGTGGCTTCTTGTTGCACTGCTACTTGCTAGATGGTGCCGAAGGCCGGACTCGAACCGGCACGTATCTCTACGGTTGATTTTGAATCAACTGCGTCTACCGATTTCGCCACTTCGGCACTGAAGTAGAATGCGGAAAACGGGTGCATTATACCTGCCAGCTACTAGGGCGCAACAGTTATCGCCGATTCAACGCGTTAAGTGCCGAAAAAATCAGCGTAGCCCGGCGGCGCGCCGATCGCGCCCTTCTCTACCACTTATCCACCCTCCCCGCCGCTGACAAAAGATGTTAGCCGTCACATTATTTATCACAGCGTTTTGTGCACGTCTTTTTATCAGCAATATTTAATTAAACCACCTATTTTCAACAAATTAACCACCAAGCAGCCATCCATCCCCTGCGCGTTATTTGTGACAAATATCGCTTACTTGTTAAACCAGATCGTCAACTATCTTCGCTGATAACAAAAAATAACAGCCGCGCGTTCTGCAGGCGTCAGCGGCCAACAGGAGAGAGCATGATCCCATCCGAACGCCGCGATTTTATCTATCGCTACGTGCATGAATATCAGCTGGTGCCCATCGCCGCGCTGACAGAGCTGATGAGCGTGTCCCATATGACGGTGCGGCGCGATATCCGCGTGCTGGAGGAAGAGGGCAAGGTGGTCAGCGTCAGCGGCGGCGTGCGCCTGAGCGACGCGCTGCGGCAGGAGCTGGCCTACAACGAAAAAATGCAGCTGCACCACCGCCATAAGCGCGCCATCGGCAAATACGCCGCCAGCCTGGTGGAGGATGGCCAGGTGGTCTACCTGGACGCCGGCACCACCACCTTTGAAATCGCCCGCAACCTGGCGGAGCGCTTCAACCTGACGGTGGTCACCAACGACTTCTCCATTATCCAGCACCTGATGAACCGCCCGCAGCTCAGCCTGTTTCACACCGGCGGGCAGGTGGACCAGCGCAACTACTCCTGCGTCGGCAACAGCGCCGCCATGCTGCTGCGCACGCTGAATATCGACGTGGCGTTTATCAGCACCAGCTCCTGGGATCTGGAGCACGGGCTGTCGACGCCGCATGAAGAAAAAGTGCTGGTGAAACAGGCGCTGCTGGAGGTGGCGCGCCGGCGGGTGCTGGTCTCCGACAGCAGCAAGTTCGGCAAGTACGGCATGTTCCGCGTCTGCCCGCTGGAGGCGCTGGACGACATCCTGTGCGACGCCGCGCTGGCGGCGGAAACCCAGCAGCAACTTAACGATCGCGGGCTGCGACTGCACTGCGTCAGCCTCTGACGCGCCACACAAGACACAACAACCATAACAACACTAGGGAACAGGAGTATCACCATGAACATTATTATTACCGGCGCCGCCGGCTTCCTCGGCCAGCGTCTGGCCGCCGCGCTGCTGCAAAACAACGTCCTGCCGTTCGAACGGCTGATCCTGGCGGACATAAACACCCCGCACCCGCCGGTGGAGGATGCGCGCGTACGCTGCGTGGCGCTCGATCTCAGCCAGCCGCAGGCGGCGGAATCGCTGATCGACGCCGACTGCGGCGTGCTGTTCCATCTGGCCGCCATCGTCAGCAGCCACGCCGAAAGCGACTTTGACCTCGGCATGCAGGTCAACTTCGACGCCACACGCCAGCTGCTGGAGGTCGCACGCCGCAAAGCGCCGGCGATGAAGTTTATCTTCACCAGCTCGCTGGCGGTGTTCGGCGGCGAGCTGCCGGCGCTGATCGACGACGGCTGCGCGGTAACGCCGCAGTCCTCCTACGGCACGCAAAAGGCGATGTGCGAACTGCTGATCAACGACTACGCGCGCAAAGGCTTTGTCGACGGCCGCGTGCTGCGCCTGCCGACCATCAGCGTGCGGCCGGGCAAGCCGAATAAGGCGGCCTCGTCGTTCGCCAGCGGCATTATCCGCGAACCGCTGCACGGCGAAGCGGCGGTGTGCCCGGTATCGCCGGAGCTGACGCTGTGGCTCTCCAGCCCCGGCCGCGTGGTGCAGAACTTTATCCACGCCGCCACCCTGCCCGCCAGCGCCTTCGGCGTATCGCGCACCGTCAACCTGCCCGGCATCAGCGTCAGCGTGCGCCAGATGCTGGCGGCGCTGCGTGAGGTCGCCGGCGAACAGGTCAGCAATCTGGTGCGCTTTGAGCCGGACGAGGCGATCAACCGCATCGTCGCCAGCTGGCCGGGCAACTTCGACGTGCGACGCGCGCTGGCGATGGGCTTTGGCGCCGATGAAGATTTTCAGCAGGCGATCCGCGCTTTCCTGCGCGATGAGCAGGCGCAGAGCGAGGGCTGAGCATGGAATTATATATTCCGATTATCGGCCTGGCGGTGGCGGTGTTCGTGCTGGTATTTCTGGTGCTGCGCACCCGGGTGCACGCGCTGATCGCCATGCTGATCGCCGCCTCCATCGCCGGCATCTCCGGCGGGCTCAGCGCGGTGCAGACGGTGGATACCATCACCAAGGGCTTCGGCTCCACCCTCGGCAGCATCGGCATTGTGATCGGGCTGGGGGTGATGATGGGCCGGGTGCTGGAAGTCTCCGGCGCGGCGGAACAGATCGCCTACAGCTTTATCAAATGGCTGGGCAAAAAGCGCGAAGAGTGGGCGCTGGCGATCACCGGCTATATCGTCAGCATTCCTATCTTTGTTGATTCGGCGTTCGTTATCCTCTATCCGCTGGTGAAGGCGCTGGCCAAAAAGGGCCAGCGTAACTTGCTGACGCTGGGCGTCGCGCTGGCCGGCGGGCTGATCATCACCCACCACGCGGTGCCGCCGACGCCGGGGCCGCTAGGGGTGGCGGGCATCTTCGGCGTCGATATCGGCGCGATGATGCTGGCCGGGCTGACGCTGGCAGTGCCCTGCGTGGTCGGCATCGTGCTCTATGCCCGCTGGCTGGGCAAGAAGTACCCGGATTTTCAGCCGGCGATGGAGGACGAAGCGCCGCAGGATCTGCGCGCCGCCCACGATAACTACCTGGCGGAAAAAGGCGCCAAGGCGCTGCCGGGGCTGACACTTTCGCTGCTGCCGATCGTCACGCCGATCGCGCTGATCTTTATCAACGCAGTCAACGGCATGCTGGCGAAGCTCGACGGCTTCAGCGGGCTGACGGACAGCCTGTGGGGGCAGACCTTCGCCTTCCTCGGTTCGCCGGTGATTGCGCTGGCGATCAGCGTCCTGCTGGCGGTCAGCACCCTGATGCCGAAGGTCGATAAACAGCAAACGCTGGAGCGGCTGGAGGAAGGGCTGCAGTCGGCAGGGATCATCCTGCTGGTGACCGGCGCCGGCGGCGCGCTGGGCGCGGTGCTGCGTGAAAGCGGCACCGGCAACCTGCTGGCGCAGCACGTCGCCAGCCTGCCGCTGTCGCCGGTGCTGATCCCGTTCTTTATCGCCACGCTGGTGCGGCTGATTCAGGGATCCGGCACCGTGGCGATGATCACCGCCGCGTCCATCTCCGCCCCTATCGTCAGCCAGCTGCCGGGCATCAACATGCTGGCGGCGGCGCAGGCGGCGACCATGGGCGCGCTGTTCTTCAGCTACTTTAACGACAGCATGTTCTGGGTGGTGAACCGCATGATGGGCATCAAGGACGTGAAGCAGCAGATTATGGTGTGGTCGGTGCCCACCACCATCGCCTGGGCGATCAGTCTGGTAGGGGTCGTACTGCTCGACTGGCTGCTGTAACGCCCCGGGGCGGGCATTACGCCTCTGCCCGCCCCGGCTTTAGGAAAAATCTTTACTATCAGTTTGTTATACCGAAAATGTGAACCAGCAGGCATAATCGCAGCTTGTCACGCCCCCGCTGGGAAGGGGCTTGACCTCGATCAAGTCCCCCCCGCCGACCACTGGCTATATTCGCAGCATCATAGTTAACAAACCGATAAATCGCCCATGCCGCGCTGGGCACCATGGCCGATAATGCCGGCTGCAGCGGGTCGATGGCGAGCTATCAACACCCAGGGGGGCGATAATGAAGTACAGAATCAATGCCTTTCTTGATTATGATGCCACCGAAGGTTCACTGCGGCTGAACGACGACGGCAAGTCCGATACCCAGCTCACCATCACCGCCAACGCCCTGCTGTACTTTATTATTCAGCATCCCGGCATTATCAGCCGCGACGACGTCATGAAGCGCGTCTGGGACGATAACGGCCTGGTCTCTTCCAACAGCAACCTCAACCAGTACCTGAGCATGCTGCGTAAGGCGTTCCGCCGCTACGGCATCGACAACGTGATCGTCACCGTGTCGCGCGGCCGGCTGGAGCTGAACCCCGAACTGCAGATAGAGCTGATTGACGACACGCCGCTGCACCCCGCCGTGCTGGCGGCAGAGCCAGCGCCGCCGCCCGCAGAGCCGCTAAGCGCGCCGCCAACGCCGCCCGCAGTCTCCGGCGACCATGACCACTACTGGGGCTACAGCGGCGCGGCGCTGGTGCTGCTGGCCCTGGCGCTGTTCTGCTGGTCATGGGCCAACGGCCGCAGCCTGACGCCGCTGCGCTTCTCACAGGTGGCGCAGGAGCCGTTCGAGGTGTTCTCCACCGATGCCATGCTGGATCCGCGCATGCGCGAAAATTACCGGAAAAATTTTATCGCGGTGAAGGAGAAAAAAGGCATCAGGCAGCATAACGGCGAGCAGTTCCTGTTCTTTTACGGTGATAAGCTGCAGTCCAACGGATTAGGCCGCACTTTTCTCGCACACTGCGTCAAGCATCAGGATAATTCGTTCAGCTACTGCGATAACTATTTTTATTACTCATGGAATGCAGTATGAAAAAATTAGTCTGGGGAAAATGTTTTTTCTTCGGCTCTGTGCTATTGCTGCTGCTGGCAATATTTGTCGCCGCCCGGCACGAAGCCATCTGGCGTAACGATCTGTTAAACTGCTCCACCAAAGCAATAATGCATTTTGAAGATACCGAGACCGAATCCGTCAACGTTAATATCCATTTCAGCTTTAACGCCGACAATAAAGGTTCGATCGTAGTAGAAGGTTATTCCAACTCCGCCGCCGGCTGGCTCTATTTACAGCGCTACGTGCAGTTTGATTACACCAGCAAACGCATCTCGCCCGGCACCCGCTATTATCGCATCAGCCGTTGGGAGGCCAGCAAGTCCTCCATCGACCAGTCGCCGGACGTGATTTTCGACTACTTTATGCGGGAAATGTCAGACAGCCACGACGGTCTGCAGCTGGCGGTGGAGCAAATCAACCCGCGTACCGTCCTGCTCAGTTCGATCAACTCGCCGCTGTATATCTGCACGCTGAAGCCCGGCGCGGCCCGCTGATCCTCTCCTCTTTCTCCCTTTAACAGCGCGGTGCTTACCAGGCTGGCACCGCCGTTTTGCGCTTGTACCGCGGCCGCTCCCCCTTGTGCCCCCTCTTGCTCCGCCACGTCCTCCCCGTTACCAACGCCCGCCGCCTCACCCCGGGCCGGCGCTGCCGCCGGGCAAAAACTTGCGCTGGGCCACACTCTTCGCCCCCATCCTGCTACCGAGAAAATCCCTTTGATAACAACTTTATTAACAAGCTGACAGCGGCGAAAGATGAAACGCCGCCGCCGCGTTTTCTCACCAGTAAGCACAGCTATTACCCGCGTCAAAATCAGCATTAACAAATAAATTAACGGCCTTATAAGCGTGAAAATCAGAACTTAAAACTAAATACAAGCGACATATTGAATTTATATTTTGCACTGTCACTTAAGGGGTATAGTGCCTGTGACTGGCCGTACAGGGGCTGCTGGCCCGCGGCGCAGTCGGGTGATGACCCCATCAACTGACTTTGTGGAGGAAACAATCATGGGTGATGCATTAGGTCTGATCGAAACCAAAGGCCTGGTGGCCTGTGTGGAAGCAGCGGACGCCATGTGTAAGGCAGCCAACGTGGAATTGATTGGTTATGAGAACGTCGGTTCCGGCCTGGTAACCGCCATGGTGAAAGGCGACGTCGGCGCGGTGAAGGCGGCGGTCGACTCCGGGGTGGAATCGGCGCAGCGCGTCGGTGAAGTGGTGACTTCGCTGGTGATTGCCCGTCCGCACAACGACATCAACAAAATCGTCATTAAGCACAAAGCATAACGACCTGAATCGGGAGAACGATCATGGGTGACGCATTAGGATTGATTGAAACCAAAGGGCTGGTGGCCTGCGTAGAAGCCGCCGACGCCATGTGTAAAGCGGCCAACGTCGAGCTGATCGGCTATGAGAACGTCGGTTCCGGCCTGGTGACCGCCATGGTGAAAGGCGATGTCGGCGCGGTGAAAGCGGCGGTTGATTCCGGCGTGGAATCGGCGCAGCGCGTGGGTGAAGTGGTGACCTCGCTGGTTATCGCCCGTCCGCACAACGACATTCAGAAAATCGTCGCACAGTACAAAGTCGCCGAATAACCAGGAGCCGTAGATGAAAGACGCACTCGGATTGATCGAGACCAAAGGGCTGGTGCCGGCAATTGAAGCCGCCGATGCCATGTGCAAGGCCGCCAATATCGCGCTGATCGGCTATGAGAACGTTGGTTCCGGCCTGGTGACCGTGATGGTAAGAGGCGACGTCGGCGCGGTGAACGCCGCGGTGGAATCGGGCATTGAGGCCGCCGGGCGTATCGGCTGCGTGGTCTCTTCGCGGGTGATTGCCCGTCCGCATAACGATATTGAAAAAATCGCCGCCAAACATAAAACCTGAAAATAACCGGGAACGCATTAAAACAAGATAGACATTATTACCCTACCGCCGAGAGTACCTATTAATTTCCTATTCAGGGGAATAGACTAATGACGACATTAGATCCGGATTTACAATCTATTCAGCAGGCGAGAAATTTAATTCATCACGCCAAGCAGGCGCAGAAAATATTTGCCGCCTACTCGCAGGAAAAGATCGACGAAATTGTTAAGCAGATTGCGCAATATGCCGCGCAGCATGCGGAAGAGTTGGCCAAACTGGCGCATGAAGAAACCGGCTTCGGTAATTGGCAGGATAAAGTATTAAAAAATATCTTCGCCTCCGAGAGAGTTTATTCGCATATTAAAGCGATCAAAACCGTCGGTATTCTGCACGACGATCAGGAAAGCAAGGTGATGGACGTCGGCGTACCGCTGGGCGTTATCACGGCGCTGGTGCCCTCCACCAACCCGACCTCCACCATTTTCTACAAAACGCTGATTGCCCTGAAGGCCGGCAACGCGATTATCTTCTCTCCGCACCCGAACGCCCGCCAGTGCAGCCAGCGGGCGATTGAAATCGTCAAGCAGGCCGCCCTGCAGGCCGGCGCACCGGCCGGCATCGTCGACGGGCTGACCCAGCTGACGCTGGACGCCACCAAAACCCTGATGCACAGCAAAGACGTGGCGCTGATCCTGGCGACCGGCGGCGAAGGCATGGTGCGCGCCGCCTACAGTTCCGGCACGCCGACCATCAGCGGCGGCCCGGGCAACGGCCCGGCGTTTATCGAACGCAGCGCCGATATCAAGCAGGCGGTCTGCGACATCATTACCAGTAAAACCTTCGATAACGGCGTGATCTGCGCCTCTGAGCAGTCGATCATCGTAGAAAAATGCATCTATCAGGACGTGCACCGCGAGCTGCTGGCGCAGGGCGCCTACTTCCTGAATGACGACGAGGCCCGCCGCCTGGCCAATATCCTGCTGCGGCCGAACGGCATGATCAACCCGGAAATCGTCGGCAAAACCGCGATCTACCTCAGCGAGCGCGCCGGCTTCAACGTGCCGCCGGACACCCGGGTGCTGGTCGCCCTGCAGGACAGCGTATCGCGCAGCAACCCGTACGCCCGCGAAAAACTCTGCCCGGTGCTGGGGCTGTATATCGAAGAGGACTGGATGCGCGCCTGCGACCGCGTGGTTGAGCTGCTTACCAACGAAGGTCTGGGGCATACGCTGGTGATCCACACGCAGAACCAGCAGGTGATCCGCGAGTTTGCGCTGCAAAAACCGGTGCACCGCATCCTGATCAATACCCCTGCCGCGCTGGGCGGCATCGGCGCCACCACCAACCTGATACCAGCGCTGACCCTCGGCTGCGGCGCCGTCGGCGGCGGCTCCACCTCTGACAACGTCGGGCCGCTGAACCTGATCAACATCCGCAAGGTCGGCTACGGCGTGCGCAGCATCGAAGAACTGCGTCATCCCTCACGGCCAAGCCGCGGCCAGGATCACAGCACCAGCATTTTTGCCGACTCGCGCTTCCAGCAGGGATCGCAGGCCGCCGCACCACAGCCGCCGAGCGCCCGGGCCGATGACCGTTTCGGCGCCGTGAGCCCGGCAGCGGCGTCGCAGGCGGCCAACGACATCAACGAAGAGAACGTCGAGCACATTATCAAAGCGGTGCTTGGCCGTATGTCCCGGTAACACATCGATAAAGGGTGATAACCATGATTCTCGCAAGGGTGACCGGACACGTGGTGGCCACACAGAAAAGCGACGAACTGCGCGGCAGCAATCTGCTGCTGGTGACGGCGCTGGGGGATGACCTGCAGGCCATCAAGGACCGGACCTATGTGGCGGTCGACAGCGTCGGCGCCGGGGAGGATGACCTGGTGCTGGTGGAGGAGTATTTCGCGCTGAATAAAGACCGTTACAAGGCCATGTCGATCGTCGCCATTGTCGAGAAGGTTCACCGGGAGCGTTAAGAGGAAGCAGGCATGAATGAATTTCTGATTAAGCCAAAAATCCATTTCGGTGCGGATGCCCTGAACGCGCTGCGGGATCTGCCCGGCCGTTCGGCATTTTTGGTGACGGATCAGGCGATGGTAAAGCTGGGGATGGCGCAGCAGGTGACGCGTCTGCTCCAGCAGCAGCAGGTGCGCTGCCGCCAGTATGACAGCGTCGCCTCCGATCCGGATATCGCCGCCATCGTCAGCGGGATGAAGATGATGGACGACGACTACCCCGAGCTGATTATCGCTCTGGGCGGCGGCTCGGTGATTGATGCGGCCAAGGCGGTGATGTACACGCTGTGGCACTGTCGCCAGGAGCGTCCGCGCCCCTGCTTCGTTGCAATCCCCACCACCAGCGGCACCGGTTCCGAGGTCACCAGCTTTTCCGTCATCAAATCACGCAGTGAAAAGCTGGTGCTGGTGGACGAGTTTATGCTGCCCGACGTCGCCATTCTGGACCCGCAGCTGGTGGCGTCGGTGCCGCCTGTGATTACCGCCGACACCGGCATGGACGTACTGTGCCATGCGCTGGAAGCCTATGTCTCACGACGCGCCAGCGATTTCAGCGATGCGCTGGCCGAGAAGGTGGTGCAGCTGGTGTTCCATCATCTGCTGCCCAGCTACCAGCAAGGCAGCGACATGCTGGCGCGCGAGAAAATGCATAACGCCTCCTGCATGGCCGGCATGGCGTTCACCAACGCCTCGCTCGGGGTGACCCACAGCATGGCGCACGCCCTCGGCGGCATGTTCGGCGTGCCGCACGGGCGGGCCAATGCGCTGCTGATGCAGGAGGCCATTGCCTTTAACGCCGATCTGGACGGCGAGTGCGCCACCCCCGCCGCCCGGAAATACGCCGCGCTGGCGCGCCTGCTGGCTCTGCCGGCCGCCACTGCGCGCGAAGGGGTTAACAGCCTGCTGGTGGCGATCGCCACGCTGAAACAGGAAATGAACATGCCGGCCAGCCTGTACGCCGCCGGGCTGGACGAGCACCGCTTCCAGGTCTGCCTGAGTGAAATGGCGCACCAGGCGCTGCATGACAGCTGCACGCCGACCAACCCGCGGGCGGTCAGCCTCGCCGACCTGGAGAGCATGCTGCGCCGCGCCTATCACGGCGGCGGTAACGGCAACGACCCATCATCAAGCTTACGGACTTTGCGCGACGACGTGCAAGGCGAAGGAATCAGGAGAGATTGAACATGGCACACTATGCACTGACGCCGCGCGTACAGCAGCTGGCGGAACGCTTTTTATCTCAGAACAGCACCATCAGCACCGAACGCGCCAGCCTGCTGGAGACACTGAACGACGACGTGGCCGGCCAGCCGGCCCAGGTTCGCCATGCCCGGCGCTTCAATGAGCTGGTGAAAAAACTGCCCGGCTATATCGGCCCGGATGAGCTGATTGTCGGCAGCCAGTCCTCCGTGCCGCGCGCCGCCATTTTCCACAGCGAAAGCGAGCTGCGCACCCCTTCCGCCTTTACCGCGCCGGGCCAGAAATCGCCTGACTATCTGGCGGTTATCACCAAAGGCCTGAACGCTATCGGCGCCGAGATGGAAGACCGCGCCAGAAGCATCGGCAGCGCAGTCAGCCGCGGCGCGTTGGATGAGGCCAACCAGTGCCGCGCAATGATCTACGCCTGTAACGCCGTCGTTAATCTGGCGCAGAAGCTGGCCGATAAGGCGGAGAACCTGGCCGCGGTGGAAAGCCACCCTTACCGCCAGGCCGAGCTGCGCGAAACCGCCGCCATCCTGAGAAAAGTGCCGGCGCAGGGCGCAGGCAGCTTTAAAGAGGCGTGCCAGGCGTTCTATCTGTTCCAGCTGGCGCTGCACCTGGAAAACGGCAGCTACGCGGTCAGCCCGGGCGGCTTCGACAAATTGCTGTACGGCTTCTACCAGCACGATATTACCCATGGCGTTCTGACCCCGGCGCAGGCCTATGAAATTGTCGAATGCCTGTGGTTAAAACTGAGCGAACTGTCAGAAGTGCGCGCCCCTTGCGAGCAGGACGGTTACCCGATGTTTGACGCCATGCTGCACGGCGTAAACATTGACGACCCGGCGCTGGTGATTAACGAACTGTCCGCCATGCTGCTGGCCGCGCGCCGCAACCTGGAGAGCATCAACCCGGCGCTGCGCATCCGGCTGTTTGGCGGCCAATCCGTCTGCCACGCCCAGCGCTACGCCGCCGCCAGCGCGCAGCCGACGCCGGCCGCCGGCCAGCTGATGCCGGGCCTGACGCCGCGCCTGCAGCGCCTGCGCGACAACTATCTGGACGCCCGTCCGAGCGTCTCCATC
This sequence comes from Serratia rubidaea, assembly GCF_016026735.1. Lineage (NCBI taxonomy): Bacteria > Pseudomonadati > Pseudomonadota > Gammaproteobacteria > Enterobacterales > Yersiniaceae > Serratia > Serratia rubidaea. Next base: position 2,030,108 of record NZ_CP065640.1, on the reverse strand, counting down.
TACCGCGCCCTGGCCTTTACCGAAGTGGCGAAGAACAACCCGGGCCTGCCGACCATCCTGCTGCGCGCCAAGTCGTTCCGCGCCGCCTGTGAAAGCGCGCCGATCCTGATCCAGCCGGACGAACTGATCGTCGGCCACCCGTGCGGTAAGCCGCGCGCCGGCGCCTTCTCGCCGGATATCGCCTGGCGCTGGGTGAAGGACGAGCTGGACACCATGAGCACCCGTCCGCAGGATCCGTTCGAGATCGCCGAAGAAGACAAGCAGATCATCCGCGAACAGATCGTACCGTTCTGGGAAGGCCGCTCGCTGGATGAGATCTGCGAGGCGCAGTACCGCGAGGCCGGCGTCTGGTCGTTCAGCGGCGAAACCTTTGTCAGCGATCTCTCCTACCACCAGATCAACGGCGGCGGCGATACCTGCCCGGGCTACGACATCCTGCTGTTCACCAAGGGCATGAACGGCATCAAGGCCGACGCCCAGCAGCGCCTCAACGCGCTGAGCATGGAAAACCCGGAAGATATCGACAAGATCTACTTCTACAAGGCGGCGATCGAAACCTGCGACGGCGTGATGAACTATGCCAAACGCATCGCCGACAAGGCGCGCGAGCTGGCGTCTCAGGAGCACGATCCGGCGCGGCGTGCCGAGTTGCTGACCATTGCGGAAACCAACGACAACGTGCCGGCCAACCCGCCGCAGACCCTGCAGGAAGCGCTGCAGAGCATCTGGACGGTAGAGTCGCTGTTTGAGGTGGAAGAGAACCAGACCGGCCTGTCGCTGGGGCGTCTCGACCAGTACTGCTACCCGATGTATCAGGCGGATATCGCCTCCGGTCGTCTGACGCAGGAGCAGGCGCTGGAGATGATGCAGGCGTTTATCATCAAGTGCGCCGAGCTGATGTGGATGTCCAGCGAGCAGGGCGCCAAGTACTTCGCCGGCTACCAGCCGTTTATCAACCTGACCGTGGGCGGCCAGAAGCGCAGCGGCGGCGACGCCTGTAACGAACTGACTTACCTGATTATGGATGCGGTGCGCTTTGTCAAAGTGTACCAGCCGTCGCTGGCCTGCCGTATTCACAACCAGTCGCCGCAGCAGTATATGGAAAAAATCGTCGAGGTGGTGAAAGCCGGCATGGGCTTCCCGGCCTGTCACTTTGATGATTCCCACATCAAGATGATGCTGCGCAAGGGGTTCGATTTTGAAGACGCGCGCGACTACTGCCTGATGGGCTGCGTGGAGCCGCAAAAGTCGGGCCGCATCTATCAGTGGACCTCCACCGGCTACACCCAGTGGCCGATCGCCATCGAGTTCGTACTCAACCGCGGCCGCATGGTGCTGTTCGACAGCTATCAGGGCCTGGATACCGGCGAGCTGCATACGCTGAAAACCTATGAAGACTTCGACCGCGCGGTGAAGGAGCAGGTGGCGCATATCGTCAAACTCTCCGCCATCGGCACCGTAATCAGCCAGCGCGTACACCGCGACGTGGCGCCGAAACCGCTGATGTCGCTGCTGGTGGAAGGCTGTATGGAGAAAGGTCTCGACGTCGCCGCCGGCGGCGCGATGATCAACCACGGCCCGGGCCTGATCTTCTCGGGTCTGGCGACCTATGTCGACTCGATGGCCGCCATCCGCAAGCTGGTGTATCAAGATCGTAAATACACCCTGGAGCAGATCCGCGATGCGTTGCTGGCTAACTTCGAAGGTTACGAACAGCTGCGCCGCGACTGTCTGAACGCGCCGAAGTACGGCAACGACGACGACAGCGTGGATCAGTTCGCCCTCGACATCACCGAGTGGACGGAACGCGAGTGCCGTCAATACAAGATGCTCTACTCGCGCCTGAGCCACGGCACCCTGTCCATCTCCAACAACACGCCGATCGGCGAGCTGACGGCGGCGACGCCGAACGGCCGTCTGGCCTGGATGCCGCTGTCCGACGGCATCAGCCCGACCCAGGGCGCGGACAAGCAGGGGCCGACCGCCATCATCAAGTCCGTCAGCAAGATGAACGTGGAGACCATGAACATCGGCATGGTGCACAACTTCAAGTTCCTCAAGGGGTTGCTGGATACCCCGGAAGGCAAGAACGGGCTGATCACCCTGCTGCGTACCGCTTCGATTCTCGGCAATGGCCAGATGCAGTTCAGCTATGTCGATAACGAGGTGCTGAAAAAAGCCCAGCTGGAGCCGGAGAAATACCGCGACCTGATCGTGCGCGTTGCGGGCTACAGCGCCTACTTCGTGGAGCTGTGCAAAGAGGTTCAGGACGAAATCATCAGCCGTACGGTGATTGAGAAGTTCTGATATTGCGCCGGGGATAACGCAGGGAAGCGTTATCCCACCGCCCTACAGATGAGGTAACGATAACCATGGATAACATGGAAAAAAAGGGTCGCATTTTCAACATCCAGAAATACTCGATCTATGACGGAAACGGTATCCGCACCCTGATTTTTTTCAAAGGCTGCAACATCCGCTGTGCCTGGTGCGCCAACCCTGAAGGACTGAGCAGCCAGTTCCAGGTGATGTACTCCCGCGACAAGTGCGTTGACTGCGGCCAGTGCGTCGATGTCTGCCCGGTAGGCATCCATTCGATGATTAAAACCCCGCATGGCGACCCGCAACACCGGGTAGACCGCCAGATCGACTGCATCGGCTGCCGCAAGTGTGAAGAAGTGTGCGTCAGCGACGCGCTGGACATCATGGGCAAAGACGTCACGGTGCGGGAGCTGTTGGACATCATCATGCAGGACATCGACTTTTACCACGCTTCCGGCGGCGGCGTAACGCTGGGCGGCGGCGAGCTGAGCATGCAGACGGATTTCGCCGTCGCGCTGCTGACCGAATGCAAAAAGATGATGATCAACACCGCCATCGAGACCAACGGCACCACGCCGCTGGCCAATTACGAAAAGCTGGCGACCTGCACCGATATGTTCCTGTTCGACATCAAACATATCGACACCGAACGCCACCGTGAGCTGTTCGGCATCGGCAACGAAGGCGTGAAGCGCAACCTGGAGCGCCTGGTGGAACTTGGCGCGCACGTCGTGGCGCGCATGCCGCTGGTGCGCGGTTACAACGACTCCTACGACGCCATTACCGGCGCGATTGAGTATGTCATCGCGCTGGCGCGCCGCGGCAATATCAGCCGCATCGACGTGCTGCCCTACCACCAACTGGGCTCAACCAAATACGACCGGCTCGACATGATTTATCCCGTTCAGCACGACCCCAGCTACAGCGAGCAGGAGCTGGATCAACTGGCGGCGTTTTTCCAACGCTTCGATTTCGACATCAGACTGGTAAGGCACTAAGGAGAATCACATGAAGTTAAGCCTGGGAGTCATTGAAACCTACGGCCTCACCGCCGCCATCCAGGCAGCCGATGCGGCCTGTAAATCCGCCTCGGTCACGCTGCTGGGTTATAAGAAGATCGGCGCCGGTTTGGTCAACGTGTTCCTCGGCGGCGAGATCAGCGCGGTGAAGAGCGCCGTAGACAGCGGCGTTGCCGCCGTCGGCCAGCCGACGTTTATCCGCGGCCGGCTGGTTATCGCCCGTCCGGGCGAACGGGTGGTGGCGCTGCTGAACGATCTCGCCGGCAATGCCCTGACGCCGTCTGCCGACGACGATGCCGTCAAGCCGACCGTCACCGCCGCCCCTGCCGCCAAACCGGAGGAAACCCCGCCGCCGGCCGCCGAAGCGAAGCCCGCGCGCGCCGAGAACCGTGCAGGCGGCAAAAAGGATCAGAAATAACGGCAGCGTCTCTTAACAGTTAGGAACAACCCTATGTTTAAAGCATCGTTACTGGAAAAGGTGCGGCACAACCTGGCGCAGGCGCAGCCGCTGTCGTCGGCGATGACGATCCCGGTTGGCGTCTCCAACCGCCATGTCCACCTGTCGCAGCCGGATATCGAGGCGCTGTTCGGCCCCGGTTACCGGCTGACGCCACTGAAGGAACTGCGCCAGCCGGGGCAGTTCGCCGCCAAAGAGTGCGTAACCATCGTCGGGCCGAGAGGTTCGATCGGCAAGGTGCGGGTGCTGGGGCCGGCGCGGGAGGCTTCCCAGTTGGAAATATCCAAGGCCGACTGCTTTACCCTCGGGGTGAAAGCGCCAGTGCGCGAGTCCGGCCAGCTGCAGGGATCCGGCGACGCGATGTTGGCCGGCCCGGCGGGCTATGTCGCGCTGCGTTCGCAGGTGATTTGCGCCCAGCGGCATATCCATATGTCGCCGCTGGACGCCGCCCGGCTGGGGGTCAGCAACGGGCAGGCGGTGCGGGTCAAAACGGCGGGCCAGCGTGCGCTGGTCTTTGATCAGGTGGTGGTGCGCGTGAAAGAAAGTTTTGCGTTGGAGCTGCACATCGACACCGATGAGGCCAACGCCGCCGGACTGGCCTCCGGCGACAGCGTCACGCTGGCCGACTGAGGAGAGACGATGATGCAGGACGAAACCATCGAACGGATTGTGGACGCGGTACTGATGCGCATGCGGCCGCGGCTGTTGCTGCTGCTCAACGCCGCGGACGGCTACCACGACATTATCCTGGCGCGTCTGCAGCACTGTCGTCACTTCGCGCCGCAGGTGCTGTTTGCCGACGGCGCGCAGGCTGTCCATCCGGCGGACGCCTGGCGGCAGCTCGGCCCCGTCGTCACGCCGGCGGAGATAGAGCAGGTCGGCGCGCTGGACAATATCGACCGCGTCATCGCGCCCTTCCTGGATTTTGCCACCGCGGCGGAAGTCGCTCACGACCTGTTTCAGTCCGCTGGCGCACGCTGCATTCAGCTGGCGCGGCTGCACAACACGCCGGTGCTGGCGCTGGATTACAACTGCAATCCGCACAGCGAGTTAAACCGGCTAAAAGGGCTGGGCGGCAATCAGGACGCCCACTCGCTGGCGGACAATCTGCCCCGGTTGGCGCAGCGCGGCATTCAGTTCTGCAGTCTGGAACAGATGCTGTCGCCGACGCCGCTGCCCGCAACCGCCGCCGACGCCGTGGCGGAAACCGGCGGCTATATCACCCTCAGCGAACTTAAGCAGCGCAACGGCCATTGCCCGCCGGGCGCCAGGCTGACCGATCTGGCGCTGGAATACCAACGAGGAAACCAATAACCAAAAAAAATATTCCCCAACTTTATGGAAATCATCATTTATCAGGAGAAGCAGAGTATGTCATCGAAAGCGAAGTCCTGGCTGTGGATGTTGTTGGTGATAGCGTCCGAAACCTCAGCCACCTCAACCTTAAAGATGTTTGATAACAGCGAGGGCGCCACCAAAACCTTACTGCTGGGCCTTATCGTCGTGCTGTATTGCGCCTGTTACTACGCCCTGTCCAACGCGGTGAAATACATCCCCGTCGGCCTGGCCTACGCGACCTGGTCAGGCACCGGTATTTTGCTGGTATCGACGCTGGGGATGGTGTTCTACGGTCAGCACCCCGATGTCCCGGCGATGATCAGCATGGCGATTATCGCCAGCGGCATCGTGATTATGAACCTGTTTTCTAAAATGGGCTCGTCAGAGTCAGAGTAAGGGAGCGGCACATGTTTAATATTGGCTTTCTGTGGCTGGCATTGTCGATCGGCGCCGAAATCACCGGCACCTCGATGATTAAAAAAACCAACAGCTTTAAGAAGTTCGGTCCCTCGCTGCTGGTGATCTGCGCGTACTGCCTGTGCTACTTCGCGCTGACCCGGGCGATGGGCTATATGCCGGTAGGGGTGGCCTACTCGCTGTGGTGCGGCTTTGGCATCGTTGGCGTAACCGCGGTGTCGATGCTGCTCTATAAGCAAAAGCCCGACCTGCCGGCCATCTTCGCCATGGCGCTGATCATTGGCGGCGGCATCATCATGAACACCTTCTCGCAGATGTAATTCTCCACCGGCCTGTCGGCCGCGGGGATCAAAAAAGGGTCGAAGCAAGCTTCGACCCTTTTGCGTGATCAGACGCGCGTTATTTACGCTTAAGCAGCATATACACGCTGACCGACAGGAACAGCAGGCTCGGCAGCAGCGCGCCCAGTACCGGCGGCATACTGTACACCAGGCTCAGCGGGCCGAAGATCTGGTCCAGCACGTAGAACAGGAAGCCGCAGCTGATGCCGGTCACCACCCGCACCCCCATCGGCACGCTGCGTAGCGGGCCGAAGATAAACGACAGCGCCATCAGCATCATCACCGCCACCGACAGCGGCGAGAAGATTTTGCTCCACATGTTCAGCTGATAGCGGCTGGCTTCCTGGCCGCTCTGCTTGAGATATTTGGAGTAGTTGTGCAACCCGCTGATGGAGAGCGAGTCCGGATCCAGCGCCACCACGCCCAGCTTATCCGGCGTCAGGTTGGTCTTCCACTCCCCGCTCAGCGTCTGGGTGCCGGTGACCTGCTTGGCATTGGTCAGGTCCGAGGTATCCACCTGCGACAGTTTCCACACGCCGTCTTCAAAGCTGGCGGTGGCGGCATAGCGCACCGTTTCCAGCCGGCGCTGGTCGTTAAAGTGGTAGATATTAACGCCGGACAGCTCGTTTTTACCGGAAACCCGCTCGATATAGATAAAGTCGGTGCCGTCCTTCGCCCACAGGCCGCTCTTGGTGGACAGCAGCGAACCGCCGTACATCTGCTGCGCCCGGTAGTTACGCGCCATCTGCTCGCCCTGCGGCGCCACCCACTCGCCGATCGCCATGGTCAGCAGCATCAGCGGAATAGCGGTTTTCATCACCGAGCCGGCGATTTGCAGCCGCGTAAAGCCGGAGGCCTGCATCACCACCAGTTCGCTGCGCGTCGCCAGCTGCCCCAGCCCCAGCAGCGCGCCCAGCAGCGCCGCCATCGGGAAGAAGGTTTCAATGTCCTTCGGCACGCTCAGCAGGGTATAGACCCCTGCCCCCAGCGCCGAATACTCCCCTTGCCCCACTTTGCGCAGCTGATCGACAAACTTGATGATGCCGGACAGCGACACCAGCATGAACAGCGTCATGATAATGGTGTTGAAGATGGTTTTACCGATATAGCGGTCTAATACGCCAAACATCAGGCTGCTCCTCTCAGACGTCCGCGCAGCTTACGCATCGGCACGGTATCCCACAGGTTGAGCGCCAGCGCGATCGCAAAGTACACCGCATTCACCAGCCAGATCCACAGCATCGGGTCCAGCTTGCCCTTGCCGGCGTTGGAACGCAGCGACGTCTGCAGCAGGAAGAAGATCAGATACAGCAGAATGGCCGGCAGCATGCTCAGCACGCGTCCCTGACGCGGGTTCACCACGCTGAGCGGCACCACCAGCAGCGCCATCAGCACCACGGAGACCACCAGCGTCAGACGCCAGTGGAACTCGGCGCGCGCCTCCTGCTCGTCGGACTGCCACAGCATGCTCATCGGCATCTGCTCGGCCTCGGTGTTGTCCATGGTCACGGCGCGGTGACCAATCACCGCCTTGTAGTCGCTGAAGTCGGTAATGCGGAAGTCGCGCAGCAGCGCGGTGCCCTCAAACCGGGTGCCCTTATCCAGCGTCACCACCTGTGAACCGTCTTTCGTCTGGTTAATCCGGCCATGTTCCGCCACCACCACCGACGGGCGCTGGTTGCCGTTCGGCCGCAGCTGCGCCAGGAACACGTCATTGAAGGTATTGCCTTTGACATTGCCGATAAACAGCACCGAGTTGCCGTCCTGCGACGGCTTGAACTGCCCTTCCGCCAGCCCGGCCACGCTCGGGTTGGCCTTGGCTTCGGCAATCACTTCATCCTGATGGCTGGAAGCCCACGGGCCGATCCAGAACACGTTGGCGGCGGCGGCGGCGGCGGTGAACAGCGCCAACACCATCGCGGCGATAATCAGGGTGCGTTTGCCCAGGCCGCAGGCGTGCATCACCGTAATTTCACTTTCGGTGTACAACCGTCCAAGCGTCATCAACAAGCCAAGAAACAGGCTTAACGGAAGAATGAGCTGCGCCATTTTCGGCACGCCCAGAGCGAGCAGGGATAATACTAAATTTGTCGGGACATCGCCGTCCACCGCGTCGCCTAACACCCTGACCAGGTTCTGACAAAAGAAGATCAGCAGCAGGATGAACAGGATCGCGATTTGGCTCTTGAGCGTTTCCCGTACCAGATATCTAATGATAATCACGCTTATTACGCCTGTGAAAACTTGTCTTTTTGCAGGAAAATCGATAGTTTCTTCGCTAATCCGCCATTTATTCTCATCATATGGCAACCTTCACAGCTAAAATAGTATTACAACATCAAGCCGTTTGGGTGCCCTATAGGAACATACCTATAGTCGCCAAAACAGAACAATTTACGCCGTTCAGGTTAACATACTTTGGTTAACTCAACGGCGGGAGATCGTTACGGAGCTGGTCATTCTAGCCGTACCTCCCGCCTTTGTCTTTAAGATTCAGGAGAGTGCATGGAGTTCAGTGTAAAAAGCGGTAGCCCGGAAAAACAGCGCAGTGCCTGTATTGTAGTCGGCGTTTTCGAACCGCGCCGCCTGTCGCCTATCGCAGAACAACTCGACAAAATCAGTGATGGTTATATCAGCGCCCTGTTGCGCCGTGGTGAACTGGAAGGCAAGGTCGGCCAGACATTGCTGCTGCACCACGTGCCTAACATCCTCTCCGAACGTATCCTGCTTATCGGCTGCGGTAAAGAGCGCGAATTGGATGAACGCCAGTACAAGCAGGTGATTCAGAAAACCATCAATACCCTTAACGACACCGGCTCAATGGAGGCGGTCTGCTTCCTGACCGAGCTGCACGTCAAAGGCCGCAACACCTACTGGAAGGTGCGTCAGGCGGTGGAAACCGCCAAAGAGACGCTGTACACCTTCGACCAGCTGAAAAGCAACAAGGTGGAGCCGCGCCGTCCGCTGCGCAAAATGGTGTTCAACGTGCCGACCCGCCGTGAACTGACCAGCGGCGAACGCGCCATTCAGCACGGCCTGGCGATCGCCTCCGGCATCAAGGCGGCGAAAGATCTCGGCAATATGCCGCCGAACATCTGTAACGCCGGCTATCTGGCCTCGCAGGCGCGCCAGCTGGCGGACGCCTTCAGCACCAACGTCACCACCCGCGTGATCGGCGAGCAGCAGATGAAAGAGCTGGGCATGAACGCCTATCTGGCGGTCGGCGCCGGTTCGCAGAACGAATCATTAATGTCGGTGATGGAATATAAGGGCAATCCGAACCCGGACGCTAAGCCTATCGTGCTGGTCGGCAAGGGCCTGACCTTTGACTCCGGCGGCATCTCGCTTAAGCCGGGCGAAGGCATGGACGAGATGAAATACGACATGTGCGGCGCGGCGACGGTGTACGGCGTGATGCGCGTGGTGGCGGAGCTGAAGCTGCCGCTGAACGTGATCGGTGTACTGGCGGGCTGTGAAAACATGCCGGGCGGGCGCGCCTATCGTCCGGGCGACGTGCTGACCACCATGTCCGGCCAAACGGTGGAAGTGCTGAACACCGACGCCGAAGGCCGTCTGGTGCTGTGCGATACCCTGACCTACGTTGAGCGCTTCGAACCGGAGCTGGTGATTGATATCGCCACCCTGACCGGCGCCTGCGTGATCGCGCTCGGCCACCATATCACCGGGCTGATGTCGAACCACAACCCGCTGGCGCACGAGCTGATCGGCGCGTCCGAGCAGGCCGGCGACCGCGCGTGGCGTCTGCCGATGGCCGACGAATACTACGAGCAGATGGACTCCAACTTCGCCGATATGGCGAATATCGGCGGCCGTCCGGGCGGCGCCATCACCGCCGCCTGCTTCCTGTCGCGCTTTACCCGCAAGTACAGCTGGGCGCACCTGGATATCGCCGGCACCGCCTGGCGCTCCGGCAAGGCCAAAGGCGCGACCGGCCGTCCGGTAGCGCTGCTGTCGCAGTTCCTGCTCAACCGCTCCGGGCTGAACGGCGACGAATAATGCCCCTTTGCTTTCAAGCCGCAGCGTTGTTGGCTGCAACTTGAAATCTATTGGGTATATAATTCTCTCAGCAGCGAAGGGGCAGCGTTATCTGCCCCGTTCCCTAACAAGGGCGCAACCGACACGTTGTGCCCTGTTTTTTTTATCGGCAGCGGTGGATCCATCATGAAACAGGCGACGTTTTACTTGCTCGACAATGCCGACCCGGCGGGCGCGCTGAGCGCGCACGAGGCCGTGGCCTGCACCGTAGCCGCCGACGCCTTCCGCGCCGGCAAGCGGGTGCTGGTCGCCTGTGAAAGTCAGGAACAGGCCATCCGGCTGGATGAAGCGCTGTGGCAGCGCGACCCGCACCAGTTTGTGCCGCACAACCTGGCCGGCGAAGGGCCGCACTACGGCGCGCCGGTGGAACTGTGCTGGCCCGGCAAGCGCGGCAACGCCCCGCGCGATCTGCTGATCGCCCTGCTGCCGCAGTTTGCGGACTTTGCCACCGCTTTCCATGAAGTGGTAGACTTTGTCCCTTATGAAGAAACCTTAAAACAGTTGGCGCGCGACCGATACAAAGCCTATCGCAGCGTCGGCTTCCACTTGACCACGGCAACGCCGCCAACTCACTGAATTACGAAATAAAATGGAAAAGACAAACAGTCAGCTCGATACCGCCTATAACCCGTCCCAGATCGAACAGAAACTGTACGACCACTGGGAAGAGCAAGGTTACTTCAAGCCCAATGGCGACACCAGCCAGGAAAGCTTCTGCATCATGATCCCGCCGCCGAACGTCACCGGCAGCCTGCACATGGGTCACGCTTTCCAGCAGACCATCATGGACACCATGATCCGCTACCAGCGCATGCAGGGTAAAAACACCCTGTGGCAGGCGGGCACCGACCACGCCGGCATCGCCACCCAGATGGTGGTGGAGCGTAAAATCGCCGCGGAAGAAGGCAAAACCCGCCACGACTACGGCCGCGACGCGTTTATCGACAAAATCTGGCAGTGGAAGGCGGAATCCGGCGGCACCATCACCCGTCAGATGCGTCGCCTCGGCAACTCGGTCGACTGGGAGCGCGAGCGCTTCACCATGGACGACGGCCTGTCCAACGCGGTGAAGGAAGTGTTTGTCCGCCTGTACAATGAAGACCTGATCTACCGCGGCAAGCGCCTGGTGAACTGGGATCCGAAACTGCGCACCGCCATCTCCGATCTGGAAGTGGAAAACCGCGAATCCAAAGGTTCCATGTGGCACCTGCGCTATCCGCTGGCCGACGGCGCGAAGACCGCTGAAGGTAAAGACTACCTGATCGTCGCCACCACCCGTCCGGAAACCGTACTGGGCGACACCGGCGTGGCGGTAAACCCGGAAGATCCGCGCTACAAGGATCTGATCGGCAAAGAGATCATGCTGCCGCTGGTGGGCCGCCGCATCCGCATCGTCGGCGATGAACACGCCGATATGGAAAAAGGCACCGGCTGCGTGAAAATCACCCCGGCGCACGACTTCAACGACTATGAAGTGGGCAAGCGCCACGGCCTGCCGATGATCAACATTCTGACTTTCGACGGCGATATTCGTCAGGAAGCGGAAGTGTTCGATACCCTGGGCGAAGCCAGCGACGTTTACAGCAGCGATATCCCGGCGCAGTTCCGCGGCCTGGAGCGCTTCGCGGCGCGTAAAGCCGTGGTGGCCGCTTTTGAAGAACTCGGCCTGCTGGACGAAATCAAACCGCACGACCTGACCGTGCCTTACGGCGACCGCGGCGGCGTGGTCATCGAACCGATGCTGACCGACCAATGGTACGTGCGCACCGCGCCGCTGGCGAAAGTGGCGGTGGAAGCGGTTGAGCAAGGCGATATTCAGTTCGTGCCGAAGCAGTACGAAAACATGTACTTCAGCTGGATGCGCGACATTCAGGACTGGTGTATCTCCCGTCAGCTGTGGTGGGGCCACCGCATTCCGGCCTGGTACGACGCCAACGGCAAAGTATACGTCGGCCGCAACGAGGAAGAAGTGCGCCGCGACAACAACCTGGCGGCGGACGTGGCGCTCAGCCAGGACGAAGACGTGCTGGACACCTGGTTCTCTTCCGGCCTGTGGACCTTCTCCACCCTGGGCTGGCCGGAGCAGACCGACGCGCTGAAAACCTTCCACCCGACCAGCGTGATGGTCAGCGGCTTCGACATCATCTTCTTCTGGATCGCCCGCATGATCATGCTGACCATGCACTTTATCAAAGATGAAAACGGCAAGCCGCAGGTACCGTTCCACACTGTTTACATGACCGGCCTGATCCGCGACGACGAAGGGCAGAAGATGTCCAAGTCCAAGGGCAACGTCATTGACCCGCTGGATATGGTCGACGGCATTTCGCTGGAAGATCTGCTGGAAAAACGCACCGGCAACATGATGCAGCCGCAGTTGGCGGAGAAAATCCGCAAGCGCACCGAGAAGCAGTTCCCGAACGGTATCGAACCGCACGGCACCGACGCCCTGCGCTTTACCCTGGCGGCGCTGGCCTCCACCGGCCGCGACATCAACTGGGATATGAAGCGTCTGGAAGGCTACCGCAACTTCTGTAACAAGCTGTGGAACGCCAGCCGCTTTGTGCTGATGAACACCGAAGAGCACGACTGCGGCTTCAACGGCGGCGAAATGCAGCTGTCGCTGGCGGACCGCTGGATCCTGGCGGAATTCAACCGTACGGTGAAAGCCTACCGCGACGCGCTGGACAGCTACCGCTTCGACATCGCCGCCGGCATTCTGTACGAGTTCACCTGGAACCAGTTCTGCGACTGGTACCTGGAGCTGACCAAGCCGGTTATCAGCAACGGCAGCGAAGCGGAACAGCGCGGCACGCGCAACACGCTGATCACCGTGCTGGAAGCGCTGCTGCGTCTGGCGCACCCGATCATTCCGTTTATCACTGAAACCATCTGGCAGCGCGTCAAGCTGCTGAAGGGCATCAGCGCCGATACCATCATGCTGCAGCCGTTCCCGGCCTACGACAGCGCGCTGGAAGATGAGCAGGCGCTGGCGGATCTGGAGTGGATCAAGCAGGCCATCATCGCGGTGCGTAACATCCGCGCCGAGATGAACATCGCGCCAAGCAAAACGCTGGAAGTGCTGCTGCGCAACGCTAACGGCGACGCCCAGCGCCGCGTGCAGGAGAACCAGAACTTTATCGCCCGTCTGGCGCGTCTGGAATCCATCGCGCTGCTGCCTGCCGGCGAGAAAGGCCCGGTTTCCGTCACCAAGCTGGTGGACGGCGCCGAACTGCTGATCCCGATGGCCGGCTTTATCGACAAGGACGCGGAAATTGCGCGCCTGGCGAAAGAGATGGCCAAGCTGGACGGCGAGATCGCCGCGATTGAAGGCAAGCTGTCGAACGAAGGCTTTGTCTCGCGCGCGCCGGAAGCGGTCGTCGCCAAAGAGCGCGATCGCCTGGCGGCCTGCAAGGAAGGCAAGGTGAAACTGCAAGAGCAGCAGGCGACCATCGCCGCGCTGTAATCCCGCGGGCGCCGCTGCGTGCGCCCGTCAGTCAGATAACCGGTAAAGCTGATTATTAGGGAGAGCATGCCGATGGGGCCGTAGCGGCGCCAGCCGCCGAAGCGCCCCTCGGTGCGCTAGGCCCGAGTATCTCGGACTATCAGACGACTTTGCACAGCGGGTTAACCCCCGCTGTTTTTTTTCGCCGTTGCATCCGCCCCGGCTTCAGTGTTATTACAGACTATCAATCGCGCACGGACGCTCCACCGGGAAATATTCCCGGTGCGCTTGCTGCTGGAATAAAAACAACGACGATCTCTTTTGGATGGCAAAAGTAAACATGACAACCGCAACTCCCGTGCGCCTGCGGGTGCGCCCCATCGCGGCGGCCGATAACGCCGCCATCGCCCAGGTGATCCGCGAGGTGTCCGCCGAGCACGGCCTCACTGCGGACAAGGGCTACACCGTTTCCGACCCGGATCTGGATGCGCTGTACCAGCTGTACAGTCGGCCGCGCAGCGCCTACTGGGTGGTGGAGCTGAACGGCCAGGTGGCCGGCGGCGGCGGCGTTGCCCCGCTGCCGGGCGGCGAAGCGGACGTGTGCGAACTGCAGAAAATGTACTTCCTGCCGGCGCTGCGCGGACAGGGGCTGGCGAAGCGGCTGGCGCTGCAGGCGCTGGCGTTCGCCCGCGAGCAGGGCTTCCTGCGCTGCTATCTGGAAACCACCGCCAGCCTGACGCAGGCCGTCGGCCTGTATCAGCACCTCGGCTTTGTCCATATCGACCACGCCATGGGCCACACCGGCCACGGCGACTGCGAAGTCACCATGCTGAAAACGCTGTAATCCCCGCCCGACGCCGCCGCGGATGCCCTGCCCGCGGCGCAGCCATTAATATCACAATCATTGATATTTTCAGAAAGAATACGGCGCTATTCAGTCAGTTAAATTCACCTAAAATCATTAGCCATCGATTTATTGTGACATTCATTAATAAATTAATGAAAGCATGTTTGACCGCCCTGCCGGCTGGACTACGCTGCTATCAGCGATTCGTTCAGCCAACAGGGAGTGCCTATGTCAGACAACCGTTTTGATTACATCATCGTCGGCGCCGGCTCGGCCGGCTGCGTGCTGGCGGCGCAGCTGATCCGCCGCACCCAGGCGCGGGTGCTACTGCTGGAGGCCGGCGGCGACGACAATAACCTGTTTATCAAAATGCCCGCCGGGGTGGCGAAGATTATCGCCAAAAAAAGCTGGCCCTATGAAACCGAGCCGGAACCGCACGCCAACGGCCGCCGCATGCAGATCGCCCAGGGGAAAGTGCTGGGCGGCAGCAGCTCGATCAACGGCATGATCTACATCCGCGGCCAGCAGCAGGATTACGACGACTGGGAGCAGCAGTACGGCTGCCGCGGCTGGGGCTACCGCGACGTGCTGCCCTACTTCCGGCGCGCCGAGGCCAACGAAAGCCTGTCCGACGCCTACCACGGCGACGAGGGGCTGCTGCCGGTCAGTGAGAACCGCTATCGCCATCCGCTCAGCATGGCGTTTATCCGCGCCGGGCAGGAGCTGAACCTGCCCTACCGCAACGACTTCAACGGCGACAGCCAGCACGGCGTCGGCTTCTACCAGACCACCACCCGCAACGGCGAGCGCGCCAGCACCGCGCGCACCTACCTGCAGGCGGTGCGCGACCAGCAGCGGCTGGTGGTAAAACTCAACGCGCTGGCGCACCGGGTGATTATTGAAGACAACGTCGCCCGCGGCGTGGCCTACAGCCAGAACGGCGGCGCCGAGGTGAGCGCCTTCGCCGAACAGGAAGTGATTATCTGCGCCGGCGCGGTCGGCTCGCCCAAGCTGCTGATGCTGTCGGGCATCGGCCCGCATGCGCATCTGACATCGCTGGGCATCACGCCGCTGGCCGACCTGCCGGTGGGCAAAAACTTCCACGACCATCTGCATATGTCGATCAACGCCAGCACCCGCCAGCCGGTCAGCCTGTTCGGCGCCGACCGCGGCCTGCAGGCGCTGCGCCACGGCGCGCAGTGGCTGGCGTTCCGCAGCGGCGTGCTGACCTCCAATATTCTGGAAGGCGCGGCCTTCGCCGACAGCCGCGGCGGCGATCGCCCCGACGTGCAGGTGCATTTCCTGCCGCTGCTCGACGGCTGGGACAACGTGCCGGGCGAACCGCTGCCCGAGGTCCACGGCGTGACGCTGAAGGTCGGCTACCTGCAGCCGAAGGCGCGCGGCGAGGTGCTGCTGCGCAGCCGCAACCCGGCCGACGCGGTGAAGCTGCACGCCAACTACCTCGGCCACCCGGAAGACCTGGCCGGCTGCGTGCGCGCGGTGAAATTCGGCCTGCGTTTTCTGCAGACCGCGGCGCTGAAGCCGTTAATCAAAGAGGTGCTGATGCCGCAGCCGGCGTGGCAGCAGGATGACGCGCAACTGGAGGAGTTCGTGCGCAACTTCTGTAAAACGGTGTATCACCCGGTGGGCAGCTGCCGCATGGGGCAGCACGCCGCGGATTCGGTCACCGATCTGCAGCTGCGGGTGCACGGTTTTGCGCGGCTGCGGGTGGTCGACGGTTCGGTGATGCCGCAGGTGCCCAGCGGCAACACCAACGCGCCGACCATTATGCTGGCCGAGAAGGCCGCCGATCTGATCCTCGGCGCGGCGGACTAGGCCGGCAGGCCGCTGTGGAAGCGGAACTCATCGTCCGGCGACAGGATCAGCTCCGCCTCGATACCGCCGAAGTGGGCGACGCGTGCGCTGATATCCTCGCTGCCGGCGATCTGCTGCGCCAGCGTCAGGTAATCCTGATAGTGGCGCGCCTCCGAGCGCAGCAGCGACAGGTAGAAGCGGTGCAGCTCGTCGTCCAGATGCGGCGCCAGCCTGGCGAAGCGCTCGCAGGAGCGGGCCTCGATATAGGCGCCGCAGATCAGTTTATCGATCAGCGTCGCCGGATCGTGAGTGCGCACCTCGCGGATCATCCGCTTGGCGTAGCGGCTGGCGGTGATTTTCTTATAGGCAATGCCGCGCGACTGCATAATCGACAGCACCTGAGAAAAGTGGTGCAGCTCCTCTTTAATCAGCAGCACCATTTTGTCCACCAGATCCTGGCCGTAGGCGGAACCCTGCTTCGGCAGCAGTTTGCGGGTGAACTGGCTCTGGTTGAACAGCGCCTCCGGCACGCCCTGCGCCTCATGCACAAACGTCTCATACGGCTTCAGCAGCGCCAACAGCGCATCGCCGCTCTCCTTGTCCACCACGTAGCGACGGATCAGCCACATGCCGGTCTGGGCGGCCTTCAGCTCGCACACCAGATGGTCGGTCAGCAGCAGCGACAGGTTTTCCGGCCGGCGCGCGGCGTCGATCCAGCCGTCCGGGGTTTCACAGTGCAGAAAAGAGAGGATCGGGGCAAGTAACGATGGGTAATTCATAAAGTCTTCAAAGGCCGGCGGGAGCCGGCCCTACAGAGTGGTTAAACAGGGAACGATCAGTGGCGCTTGCCGTCGTCGTCTTCGTCGATAAATTCACCGTCTTCGTCGTCGCCGTCTTCACCGTCCGGGTCTTCAAAATAGGTGCCCCAGCCGTCGTAGTTGACGCCGCATTTTTCCGCCAGCGCCACCAGCTGCTCGACCTGTGCGTCGATCACTTCCGGGTTCAGGCCCACTTCGCTGATCACGTCGCAGCACATCAGCAGCTGGCCGTCTTCCACTTCCAACTCTTCGGCGTCGGTGACTTCGTAACCCAGTTTGAAGGCTTCCACCGCGGCCTTCTCCAGGACTTCAAACTTTTCGGCAGAGAAATGGTGCTCGATGGTGTAGAGCGCATCCGGATCGCTGCCGTCTTCCAGCAGCTCTTCGATGATCAGACGCGTCTCTTCCCGTTGTTCTTCCAGCAATTCGCGGTTTGCCATGACTCTATCCTCAATAAATGGCTTTTACTCCTTCTATTTTCACACAGCGCCGTCGCGGCTGCCACGTTAATCACGAAAGATTTCCTGTCTGGGGTTGAATTTGAATATTCATACATATAAAGTGAATTTTAATTCAAAAATAGACGATAAAGGATACCTGGCGATGAGCAGCACAAACCCCTTTTACCAGCGGCATTTTTTACGCTTGATGGATTTCACCCCGGCAGAGCTGCAGGCGCTGCTGCAGCTGGCCGCCGATCTGAAACTGGCGAAAAAACAGGGCCGTGAAGCCCGCCGCCTGCAGGGGAAAAATATTGCGCTCATCTTCGAGAAGGATTCCACCCGCACCCGCTGCGCGTTTGAAGTCGCCGCGTTCGACCAAGGAGCGCAGGTCACCTATCTCGGGCCGAGCGGCAGCCAGATCGGCCACAAGGAGTCGATGAAAGACACCGCCCGGGTGCTGGGGCGCATGTACGACGGCATTCAGTACCGCGGCTACGGCCAGCCGCTGGTGGAAACTCTGGCGCACTACGCCGGCGTGCCGGTCTGGAACGGCCTGACCGATGAGTTCCACCCCACCCAGCTGCTCGCCGATCTGCTGACGGTGCAGGAACACCTGCCGGGCAAACCGCTGTCAGCGGTGAAGTTCGCCTATATCGGCGATGCGCGCAACAACATGGGCAACACGCTGCTGGAAGCGGCGGCGCTGACGGGCATGGATCTGCGTCTGGTGGCGCCCAAGGCCTGCTGGCCGCAGGCGGAGCTGGTGGCGGAGTGCCAGGCGCAGGCCGAACGTCTGGGCGGCAAGATTACCCTGACCGAAGATATTGCCGCCGGGGTGCAGGACGCCGATTTCCTGTATACCGACGTCTGGGTGTCGATGGGCGAAGCAAAAGAGGTGTGGCAGGAGCGTATCGCGCTGCTCAAACCTTATCAGGTCAATATGGCGATGCTGCGCCAGACCGGCAACCCGCAGGTCAAGTTCCTGCACTGTCTGCCGGCGTTCCACGACGATCAGACCACGCTCGGCCGGCAAATGGCCGAACAGTACGGCCTGTACGGCGGCATGGAGGTCACCGACGAAGTGTTTGAGTCGTCGCACAGCATCGTGTTCGATCAGGCGGAGAACCGTCTGCACACCATCAAGGCGGTAATGGTCGCCACGCTGAGCCAGGAAGGGTAAGAAAACGATCCCTTTCGCCTGATTTAGGCTAAGCTCAACAGCATATTGCCGGGGCGCGTCACGCACAGGCAATGGGAGAGCGGGTTACGGCCCGTTCTCCCTTTTCCGTTTTCCTCCGGCCAATCGATTGCGAAAATCCCTTTTTAACGTTTGCAGCGGCGTCCGTCGCGGGTATAATGCGCGGCAATTTGCCAGGAGAAAGCATGAACAACAGCACCACTTTTGCACCGCAAAACCGGCTGCCAATCGGCGGTCAGCTGGCGTTATTTCTCCTGTTGCCGGACCGATCTTATTAAAAAGGCCCCTCGTTGAGGGGCTTTTTTTTGCCTGCAAGGCAGAGCGTCACCGCGTTTGTTAACCGCCCCGCGCCACGGGCATGCGTCGAGGAGAGTGAAAAATGGCCAACCCGCTGTATCACAAAAACATCATCTCTATTAACGATCTCAGCCGTGAAGATCTGGAACTGGTGCTGCGCACCGCCGCCAGTCTGAAGGCGCAGCCGCAGCCGGAGCTGCTGAAGCACAAGGTCATCGCCAGCTGTTTCTTCGAGGCTTCAACCCGCACCCGTCTGTCGTTTGAAACCGCCATTCAGCGCCTGGGCGCCTCGGTGGTCGGCTTCTCCGACAGCAGCAACACCTCCCTCGGCAAGAAAGGCGAAACGCTGTCCGACACCATTTCCGTTATCAGCACCTACGTTGACGCGATTGTGATGCGCCACCCGCAGGAAGGCGCGGCGCGCCTGGCCTCCGACTTCTCCGGCGATATTCCGGTGCTTAACGCCGGCGACGGCGCCAACCAGCACCCGACGCAAACGCTGCTGGATCTGTTCACCATTCAGGAAACGCAGGGGCGGCTGAGCAATATCAACATCGCCATGGTCGGCGACCTGAAGTACGGCCGTACCGTGCACTCCCTGACCCAGGCGCTGGCCAAGTTTGAAGGCAACCGCTTCTATTTCATCGCCCCGGACGCGCTGGCGATGCCGGGCTACATCCTGAAGATGCTGGAAGAGAAAGGCATTCCGTACAGCCTGCACAACAGCATTGAGGAAGTGGTGCCGCAGCTGGATATTCTGTATATGACGCGCGTACAGAAAGAGCGCCTCGACCCGTCGGAATACGCCAACGTGAAGGCGCAGTTCGTGCTGCGCGCCGCCGATCTGGCCGGGGCGCGCGACAACATGAAGGTGCTGCACCCGCTGCCGCGCATCGATGAAATCACCATCGACGTCGATAAAACGCCGTACGCCTACTACTTCCAGCAGGCGGGCAACGGCATTTTCGCCCGGCAGGCGCTGCTGGCGCTGGTATTAACCGCAGAACTGGACTTTTAAGGGGAATCATCATGACGCACGATAATAAACTGCAGGTTGAAGCCATTAAATGCGGCACGGTGATCGACCACATTCCGGCGCAGGTCGGCTTTAAACTGCTGACCCTGTTCAAGCTGACCGCTACCGACCAGCGCATCACCATCGGCCTGAATCTGCCCTCGAAAGAGCTGGGGCATAAAGATCTGATCAAGATTGAGAACACCTTCCTGACCGAGCAGCAGGCCAACCAGCTGGCGATGTACGCGCCGAAGGCCACGGTCAACCGCATCGACAATTATGAGGTGGTGCACAAGCTGACCCCCAGCCTGCCGGACCATATCGACGGCGTGCTGACCTGCCCGAACGGCAACTGCATCAGCCGCAGCGAGCCGGTGCCCTCCAGCTTCAGCGTTAAATCCCGCGCCGACGCGGTGCACCTGCAGTGCCGCTACTGCGAAAAAGAGTTCGAGCATCAGGTGGTGCTGCAGGCCGGATAAAATTGCCGGGCGCGCCTGTTCATCTGCCGGCGACGCCCTATAATGGGATTTCCGAAGCTCACTACCCACGTTGATACCTGACGGATTTACGCCGCGGCGCGGCCTGAACCCGCAGGGAAAATCAGGAGAAAACATGTCACGTAACATCAGCACTGAACTCGCACCGGCAGCCATTGGTCCTTATGTGCAGGGCGTTGACCTGGGCAGCATGATCATCACCTCTGGCCAGATCCCGGTCGATCCGAAAACCGGCGCCGTGGCCGACGACGTCGCCGCTCAGGCGCGCCAGTCGCTGGAAAACGTGCAGGCCATCGTCGAAGCCGCCGGCCTGAAGGTCGCCGACATCGTTAAAACTACGGTGTTCGTCAAAGATCTCAACGATTTCGCCACCGTTAACGCCACCTACGAAGCATTTTTCAGCGAGCACAACGCGCCGTTCCCGGCCCGCTCCTGCGTGGAAGTGGCGCGTCTGCCAAAAGACGTGAAGATTGAAATCGAAGCGATTGCCGTACGTCGTTAATTCCGACGGCAAGCTAGATTGACAGCGGTCGGCTTATGCCGGCCGTTTTACTTTATAAGACTATTATTTCCCTTAAAACAAGCAGTAATAAAAATCCCACGCCGTTTTAATTCCATTTTACCAAATCTGTCTATAATTAATTTTCGTCCGGCCGGGCAACCCTTACCTCAAATATCTTTATACCAATATTTGCTATCAGGAGAGAACCATGGCCAATCACGTATTGGATGCTTTTATCCAACAGGTTTCCACGTCCCCTACTCACCCGGCAATTATCGATAAAGACAATAAGAATATCAGCTATCAACAACTGGACGATCTCAGCAACCGGCTGTGCGCCCTGCTGCAGCGGCGTGGCGTCGGCCCCGGTGATTATATTCCACTGCTGGCGCAGCGTACGCCGCAGCTGATTATCGGCATGCTGGCGATAGTCAAAGCCGGCGCCGCCTATATTCCGCTGGACAGCAGTTATCCTGAGCAACGTATCAAATACATTATTGAAAAAAGCCGTTCGCCGATTATATTATCAGACCATGAAAATAATAATGAAAAAAATCAGTACGACAGCGTAAAATTAATTAACATTGATACTATTCCAGACGAAATAGTATTAACTCGTCAACCGGTCGATATTCCTCAACAGGCACTGGCGTATGTTATTTTTACCTCCGGCACCACCGGCACGCCTAAAGGCGTGATGGTCGAACACCTGTCGCTGTGGAATATCGTCCGCTGGCACAACCGGCAATTTGCCATGGACGCCGACTGCCGCACCACGCTGAACGCCGGCATCGGCTTTGACGTCGCGCAGTGGGAGATCTGGTCGGCACTGACCAGCGGCGCCGCACTGTGCCTGCCTGCGGAGGAGCAGCGGTTGCAGCCCGCCGCGCTGCTGCAGTTTTTTGCCGACCGGCGGTTGACCCACGCCTTCGTGCCGACGGTGCTGGTGCCTGACGTGGTGCGCGCCGACAAACCGGCGCGACTGGCGCTGCGCTACCTGTTCACCGCCGGCGAAAAGCTGGCGCCGCTCGACCCGACGCCGCTCGGCTGTCCGCTGATTGACTACTACGGCCCGACCGAAGCGACAATTTTCGCCACCTGTAATCCACTCACCTGCGCCGCCGATGCCGCCACCGCCAGCATCGGCCGCCCGGTGACCGACACGGAAATCTTTATTCTGGATGAGCAGCTGCAGCCGGTCAGCGGCGACGCGCCCGGCGAACTGTTTATCAGCGGCAGCTGTCTGGCGCGCGGCTATCTGCATAACCCGCAGCTCAGCGCCGAAAAATTCCTGCAGCCCGCCGGGTTTAACGGCAAACGGCTGTACCGCAGCGGCGACCGCGCCCGCTGGCTGGCGGACGGCCGCATTCAGTACCTCGGCCGGCTGGACGATCAGGTCAAGATCCGCGGCAATCGCATTGAGCTGGGCGAGATTGAGAGCGTCATCATGCAGACCCCCGGCGTGAGCGCGGCGGTCGCCGTAGTGACCGAGCCTGAGCAGGCCGCCGATAAAAAGATCGTCGCCTGCCTGGTGGCCGACGCTGCGCAGCCTGACCTGCTCGACGCCGTCAAAGCACGCCTAAAAAAGACACTACCGTCTTACTTTCTGCCGGCCGATTACCTGCTGCTGCCGCGTTTGCCGCTGAACGCCAACGGCAAAACCGACAAGGCGGCGCTGCTGGCGCACTATGCCGCCAGCCGCACCACGGCGGGCAATGCGCTGCCGGACGCCGCGCAGGAACAGGTCGCCGCCGTCTGGCGTGAGCTGTTGGCGCTGAACGCGATCGGCGCCGATGATAATTTCTTCGATATCGGCGGCCATTCGCTGCTGGCGGCCCGGCTGGCGGAGGCCATCGGCCAGCGGCTCGGGGTGAAAACCTACGTGCGCGATATTTACGAATTCCCCACCGTCGCCGCGCTGACCCGCGAGCTGGCGCAACGCAGCGGGCAGGCGCAGCCGGAGCTGGACAGCGAGCCGGTGCGCGCGCTACAGGAAGATGCAAAATTGCCGCCGGACGTACAGATCAACCCGCACTTTGAACCGCAGCAGCTGACGCAGCCACGCGCCATTCTGCTGACCGGCGCCAGCGGCTTTGTCGGCTCGCATCTGCTGGCGGACCTGCTCGCCACGCGTCAGGCGGATATTTACTGCCTGGTGCGCGGCGACAGCGCCGAACAGGCAGGCCAACGCCTGGATGCGGTGCTGCAAAAACACCATATCGCCCTGAGCGCCGAACAGCGCAGCCGGGTGTATGTCGTGCCCGGTAATCTGGCGGAACCCCGCTTCGCGCTGCCCGATGAGCAGTATCAACAACTGTGCCGACAGGTGGACATCATTTACCACTCCGCCAGCGCGGTGAACTTTATCCAGCCCTACTCCTACATGAAGCGCGACAACGTGCAGGGCCTGAACGAAGTTATCCGCTTCGCCGCCCACCTGCGCACCAAGCCGCTGATGCTGCTGTCCACCATCTCCGTTTACAGCTGGGGGCATCTGCACACCGGTAAACGGGTGATGCTGGAAAGCGACGACATCGACCAGAACCTGCCGGCGGTGCTCAGCGATCTTGGCTACGTGCGCAGCAAATGGGTAATGGAAAAAATCGCCGATCTGGCGGCGCTGCAGGGGCTGCCGCTGATGACCTTCCGGCTGGGGTACGCCACCAGCCACAGCCGGAGCGGCGTCAGCGCCGACTACCAGTGGTGGGGGCGGCTGGTGAAAACCTGCCTGAGCAACGGTACGGTGCCCGACCTGCGCGATCTGCGCGAAGGCCTGACCACGGTGGATTATATGACGCGCGCCATTGCGCATATCAGCGGTAACCCGCAGGCGCTGGGGCTGAAGTTCAATCTGATCCACGAGGACAGCAACAACCTGACGCTGCAGCAGTTCTTCCGGCGGCTGGAGGACTATTTCGGCTACCGCTTCCGCCAGATGCCTTACCACGACTGGCTGGCGCAGTGGCAGCATGATGAAAACGCGCCGCTGTACCCGCTGCTCAGCCTGTTCCGCGACAACATGTCGCACGGCCAGGCGGCGGTGCAGCTGTATCAGGATACCTACCAGTGGGACTGCAGCAACGTGAAGCGCTTTCTGGCCGGCAGCGGCATTGAGGAGCCGCGCTTTACCCGCCAGGAGCTGGAAAATTATCTGTACCGGCTCACCGGCAAGGCGCCGGTCTCGCTGACGGCATAGGCAAACGGCGGGCCGGAGACGGCCCGCCCGGTTGCTCAGCGCACCGTCAGGCCGCGCAGCAGGGTTTCCAGCGGATACACTGCGGCGATGGTCAGCTCATCGCGCACCTGCGCCGCCGCGTCCAGCTGCTGCTGGATCTGCTCCGCCTCACGCTTGCCGAGCGGCTTGCCCTGCCGCCAGCGATCCAGCAGCGTCAGCCCCAGTTCCGCCAGCGCGTTGACGTCCTGCGCCACCGGCGCCAGGTCTTTCATCAGCACGTTGCCGCCAATCAGCCGCTTCACCGGCGCCGCATTCTGCTGCCAGCGCAGCAGGCGGCTGCGCAGCGCCTCGGCGGCCACGCGGTTATCGCGGTCGCGCAGCAGCGCCTCCACCTGCTGATGCATCTCGCGCACCGCCCGGCTCTCCGGCGGCAGCGCGTCCACCAGCCGGTTCAGCGGCTCAAACTGATGGTAGTTGCCCGCCCGGAACTTGAGATGCTGACGCGTGTAATACTGCGCCGGCTCCAGCGCTTCGGCCAGCGTCTGCAGCGGCATAATCTCGACGCTGTTGGCCAGGCGGGTGAACTCCCGCGCGGTTTCCGCATGCTGCTGCAGACCGACGGATACCACCGACCAGGCGTCCACCGCCGCCAGACGGCGGTACATGTTGTTCTCATCGGTAACGTCCTGCGCCGACCACAGCCGCTCCGCCACTGCGAAGGCGCGCGGCCACAGCTTCAGATCCAGCAGCGGCGCGCGTACGTTCTCCGCCCACAGCGCCGCCTCACCGCCGAGGATATTGGCCTGCTGTTTGGCGTCCGGCACCACCGGCATTTTGCCCTCCGGCGCCGCATCCAGCCGGCTGCCGCTGGTGGGGTAACGCACATTGCCCAGCAGCGTATAGCCGCTGAGCTTGTCCCCCTGCAGGGTGACGACCGGGCGGGTGTCGCCCATCCAGGTATCCAGCCGGAAGCTCACCTGCTGCGGCGTACGCCAGACAATATCGTGCAGCGCGCGGCGGGTTTTGCCATCGAAGTCGATAAAGCCGCGCCAGCCCTGCCGGCCCTTAATCAGAGTAAAGCTGCCCGCCACCGCGCTGCCCTTCAGCCGCGGGATCTCAAAACGCCAGCTTTGCGCCTGCTCGCCGGCCGCGACCTGGGTCTCAACCCCGAGCGGCTGCGGCAGCACTTCATTGCGATAGTGGTAGGCGGTGCTCTGCGGCTGATCGAGATAGAAGCCGGTGGACAGAATGCCCTGATAGCCGTCCTGCGCGCTGGCCCCCAGCGAGTCCGGCCCCTGCCAGGACTGGATCAGGATGGTGCGCGGCAGCGCCGGATGGTAGATCTCGTCCCAACCCACCATGCGCCGCTGATGGCGTTCGAGGATCTTTTCCAGCCGCTGGTTAAACCAGGCCTGCAGCGCATGGGCGTCCGCCAGCTGATGCTCGCGCATCAGCGCCTGCAGCGTTTTCGACTGCTGCCACTGGCTGGGATCGACCTCGTCGCCGCCGATATGCAGGTAAGGATCGGGGAAGATCGTCGTCAGCTCGCCGACGATCGCGTCAATAAACTGAT
The DNA here is from genome assembly GCF_016026735.1 of Serratia rubidaea. NCBI lineage: Bacteria > Pseudomonadati > Pseudomonadota > Gammaproteobacteria > Enterobacterales > Yersiniaceae > Serratia > Serratia rubidaea. Next base: position 2,004,533 of record NZ_CP065640.1, on the reverse strand, counting down.
AAACCTGCTCGTTGCCGGGATCCAGCGTCGGCGCATGCACGCCCCACTCGCGCTCCATCTGGTACGGCCCCGGCGCGCTGATCAACTCCGGGTAGGCCACTGCAATGCTGGAGGCGTGGCCCGGCAGATCGACCTCCGGCACCACGCGGATGCCGCGCGCCGCGGCGTAGGCCACCACCTGCTGCATCTGTTCGCGGGTATAGAACTGGCCGTCGCTGGCCAGCTGCTGCAGCTTGGGATAGCGCGCGGAGGCGAAGCGCCAGCCCTGATCGTCGGTCAGATGCCAGTGGAAGACGTTCAGCTTGGCCGCCGCCATGCCGTCCAGCTGGCGCAAAATATCGCTGACCGGCAGGAAATGGCGCGCCGAATCCAGCAGCACCCCGCGCCAGGCAAAGCGCGGTTTATCATGGATGCTGACCAGCGGCAGGAAGGTGTTGTGTCCGTCGGTCTGCACCAGCTGCAGCAGGGTTTCCATGCCGCGCAGCGCGCCGAAGCGGGTGGCGGCGTTCAGCGTCACCCCCTGTGGCGTCACCGACAGCCGGTAACTTTCATCGCTGTCCGGCAGCGGCTGCGCCGAGACCTGGCGCTGGATCTTCACCGTAATCGTGCTGGCCTGCTGCGTCGCCCCCGGCGCCAGCGTCCAGCCGGTCTGCAGTTCAAGACGCTGACGCCAGCGCGCCGGCGCGTCCCCCAGATTATCGCCCTCCACCTGCAGACTGATGCGGGGCGTCAGCACCAGTTTGCCCTGCGGCTGGGCGATCTCCACCTGCTGCGGCCACGGCATCAGCGGCAGCTTGCCCGCCGACTGCGCCAGCGCGCCCAGGGGGCAGAGTAATGACGTCGCAAGCAACGTATAACGAAGCGGTTTATGCATCAGAAATTCCTCAGAGGACTGCAAAATCTTATGGATTAAGTACGACAAAAAAACGGCAGAAAGCCCGAGCATAAGGGTAAACGCAGTGCGGCTGTCCAGCCCCGACGGCGAAAAAGCGGGGTTGATCACAGATAACGCGGCCGGGGTGGCGGAGGCGCCGGGTTGTCGGCAAGATCCCGACGCTAAAATGCGTTACTCTATTTTTATTCTTGCCATGCGCCTGCGGCAGCGGCACATTGCCGGGAAAGCACACGTTCATCGGCGCTCACGCCTCTCAACCCTAACGATAAACAGATCATGCAAAACCGGCTGACCATTAAGGACATCGCCCGCCTCAGCGGGGTAGGAAAATCCACCGTTTCACGCGTGCTGAACAACGAAGGCAGCGTGAGCCAGCAAACCCGCGAACGGGTGGAGGCGGTGATCCGTCAGCAGGGCTTCACCCCGTCCAAATCCGCGCGCGCCATGCGCGGCCAGAGCGACAAGGTGGTCGGCATCCTGGTGTCGCGGCTGGACTCGCCGTCGGAGAATCAGGCGGTGCGCACCATGCTGCCGCTGCTGTACCAGCACGGCTACGACCCGATCGTGATGGAGAGCCAGTTCGACAGCCGGCTGGTGCAGGAGCATCTGCACGTGCTGGCGCAGCGTAACGTCGACGGGGTGATCCTGTTCGGCTTTACCGGCCTTGAGGCCGAGATGCTGCAGCCGTGGCAGGAGAAAATGGTGGTGATGGTGCGCGAGTATCAGGGCTTCTCTTCGGTCTGCTACGATGACGCCGGCGCGGTGAATCTGCTGATGGATCGGCTGCGCCAGCAGGGGCACCGCCATATCAGCTACCTCGGCGTCCAACAGTCGGACGCCACCACCGGCGCGCGCCGCTACCAGGCCTATCTGGACGCCTGCCAACGCCACGGCCTGACCCCGCACGCGGCGCTGGGGGAACTCAGCTACCAAAGCGGCTTCCAGCTGGCGGCGGAGGCGATCGCCCCGCAGACCCGCGCGCTGATCTGCGCCTCTGACAGCATCGCCCTGGGCGCCATCAAATATCTGCAGCAGCAGCAGATCGCCGATATCCAGGTGTGCGCCATCGGCAATACCCCGCTGCTCAGCTTCCTGTTCCCGGACACCCTGTCGGTGGAATTCGGCTACGGCAGCGCCGGCGTGCAGGCGGCGCAGCAGCTGCTGGCCCAGCTCAGCGGCGACGCGCCGATCCGCCGCATCGTAGTGCCGAGCAAACTCTCTTAACCGCGCCTGCCGCGCCGGATCGTCAGCACGACGCTCACCCCGCTCTGTGCCGCTATTTTGTGATCTTCATCCGGTTACGGGAACGTTCCCATTTTCTAACCGCGGCGAAATGACTAAGCTTTGATCGGCTTCACCCTACTTACCTCTGCGTGCCGTGCAGGCCCCGCTCGCCGGCGCGGCATACGCATAACAACGCCAGATATACCCATAGAAAGGTATTCATAATGAGCAAAGTAAAACAGCAGGATATCGATCGCCTGATTGCGCTGGTCGGCGGCCGCGAGAATATCGCCACCGTCAGCCACTGCATTACCCGGCTGCGCTTCGTGCTTAACGACCCGGCCAAGGCCAGCCCGAAAGAGATCGAAACCTTACCCATGGTGAAAGGCTGCTTCACCAACGCCGGGCAGTTCCAGGTGGTGATCGGCCCGGAGGTCGGTGATTACTATCAGGCGCTGATCGCCAGCGCCGGCGTCAACGAGGCGGACAAAGAGCAGGCTAAAACCGCCGCGCGCCAGAATATGACCTGGTCCGAGCGCGCCATCTCCCACTTCGCCGAGATCTTCTTCCCGCTGCTGCCGGCGCTGATCAGCGGCGGTCTGATCCTCGGCTTCCGCAACGTGATCGGCGATATTCCGCTGTCCGACGGCCAGACGCTGGCGCAGTCCAGCGCCGGCTGGAAAACCGCCTATGACTTCCTGTGGCTGCTGGGCGAGGCGATCTTTATGTTCCTGCCGGTCGCCATCTGCTGGTCGACGGTGAAAAAAATGGGCGGCACGCCGGTGCTGGGCATCGTGCTCGGCGTAACGCTGGTGTCGCCGCAGCTGATGAACTCCTATCTGCTCGGCCAGCAGGCGCCTGAGCTGTGGAACTTCGGCTGGTTTACCGTGGAGAAGGTCGGCTATCAGGCGCAGGTGATCCCGTCGATCCTCGCCGGGATGGCGCTCGGCTGGATTGAAACCCGGCTGAAAAAGTGGGTGCCGGATTACCTCTATCTGGTGGTGGTGCCGGTGCTGTCGCTGCTGCTGGCCACCTTCCTGGCCCATACCCTGATCGGGCCGTTCGGCCGCATGATCGGCGACGGCGTCGCCTGGGCGGTCAAGGCGGTGATGACCGGCAGCTTCGCGCCGATCGGCGCCGCGCTGTTCGGCTTCCTGTATGCGCCGCTGGTGATCACCGGCGTCCACCAGACCACGCTGGCGATCGATATGCAGATGGTGCAGAGCATGGGCGGCACGCCGGTCTGGCCGATTATCGCCCTGTCCAACATTGCGCAGGCCTCGGCGGTGCTGGCGATCATTATCGTCAGCCGCAAGGCCAATGAGCGCGAGATTTCGGTGCCGGCGGCGATTTCCGCCTACCTCGGCGTCACCGAGCCGGCGATGTACGGCATCAACCTGAAATACCGCTTCCCGATGCTGTGCGCGATGATCGGCTCCGCCTGCGCCGGCCTGATCTGCGGCCTGGCCGGGGTGATGGCCAACGGCATCGGCGTCGGCGGCCTGCCGGGTATCTTGTCGATCAAACCGCAGTTCTGGCTGGTGTTCGCGCTGGCGATGCTGGTGGCCGTGGTGGTGCCGCTGGTGCTGACCATGCTGGTGTACCGGCGCAAGGCGCGCCGCGGCGAACTGCCGGTATAGCGCGTCATTTATGATGAATGTAGGGGCCAGGCGCGCCTGGCCCGCTGTCACAGTCAAAAGGTATTCTTTATGAGCAACCCCATCCCCTGGTGGCAAAACGGCGTCATCTACCAAATTTACCCGAAGAGCTTTCAGGACAGCAGCGGCAACGGCTACGGCGATCTGGCCGGCGTCATTCAGCGGCTGGACTATCTGCAGGCGCTGGGCGTGGACGCCATCTGGCTGACGCCGGTCTACCTCTCCCCGCAGGTGGATAACGGCTATGACGTCGCCGACTACTGCGCCATCGACCCTGCCTACGGCAGCATGGAGACCTTTGAGCAGCTGGTGGCGGCCGCGCACCGGCGCGATATCCGCATCGTGATGGATATGGTGTTCAACCATACGTCGACCGAGCATCCGTGGTTCCGGGCGGCGCAGGATCGCCACAGCCCGCTGCGCCAGTTCTATATCTGGCGCGACGGTGCCGAAGGAACGCCGCCGAACAACTGGCGCTCCAAGTTCGGCGGTTCGGCCTGGCAGTGGCACGCCGACAGCGGCCAGTATTACCTGCACCTGTTCGCCACCGAGCAGGCCGACCTGAACTGGGAGCACCCGCCGGTGCGCGAGGAGCTGAAAAAAATCTGTCAGTTCTGGGCGGATAAAGGCGTCGACGGCCTGCGGCTGGACGTAATTAACCTGGTGTCCAAGCAGCAGGAGTTCCCGGACGACGCGCACGGCGACGGCCGGCGCTTCTACACCGACGGCCCGCGCATTCATGAGTTTCTGCAGGAAATGAGCCGCGAGGTGTTCCGGCCGCGCGGCCTGATGACGGTCGGCGAAATGTCGTCCACCAGCCTGGAGCACTGCCGGCAATATGCGGCCAACGGCGGCGAAGAGCTGTCAATGACCTTTAATTTCCACCATCTGAAGGTCGATTACGCCAACGGCGAGAAATGGACGCTGGCGGCGCCGGACTACGTGGCGCTGAAGCAGATTTTCCGCCACTGGCAGCAGGGCATGCACAACCACGCCTGGAACGCGCTGTTCTGGTGCAACCACGACCAGCCGCGCATCGTCTCGCGCTTCGGTGATGACCATGCGCTGCGCGTACCGGCGGCGAAGATGCTGGCGATGGTGCTGCACGGCATGCAGGGCACGCCCTATATCTATCAGGGCGAAGAGATCGGCATGACCAACCCGGGCTTTGACAGTATCGAACAATACCGCGACGTTGAAAGCCTGAACATGTACGCCGAACTGCGCGCCGCGGGGCGCAGCGACGCCGAGCTGCTGGCGATTCTGGCCAGCAAGTCGCGCGATAACGGCCGCACGCCGATGCAGTGGAGTGCCGAACCCAACGCCGGCTTCAGCAGCGGTACGCCATGGATCCCCTGCGCCGGCAACTACCGCCAGGTCAACGTCGAGGCAGCGCTGGCCGACCAGGAGTCGGTGTTTTACACCTATCGCCACCTGATCGCCCTGCGTAAACAGTACCCGCTGCTGACCCACGGCGACTATCAGGATCTGGCGCCGACGCATCCGGCGCTGTGGTGCTATCAGCGCAGCTGGAACGGCCAGCGGCTGCTGGTGGCGGCCAACCTGAGCGCCCAGCCGCTGGCGTGGGACGCGGCCGGCGTTGAGGCGTCTGACCTGTGGCGCGTGGCGATCGGCAACTACGGCGATGCGCCGCCGCAGCCGCAGCCGCTGACCCTGCGGCCGTTCGAAGCGGTGTGGTGGCTGCTGGAGGCGTGATGCTTCCGCCCCCGCCTGCGTAAACCAATATCCCGGGCCAGACGGCCCGTTTCCCGCCGGCGCGATGGCGATCTGTACAGCGATCGCCCCGCCGTCGGCTTTCTTTGTTCTGCATCAAGAAAACCCCGCCAGCACCCATATATAGTGCATTCACAAGCACTAATATCTATATGTAGTAGTTATCCACAAAATCATCCACACCGCCCCGCAGCCCAGACGCGCTGCGGCATTGCCCTGTGGATAAGCTGAAACGGCTATCTGTTCCCGAGCGCGGAACAAGGAGAACGACGTGAAACCAGTAGTGATTAAACGGGACGGCTGTCAGGTTCCCTTTGACGAAGCACGCATCAAACAGGCCATCGAACGCGCCGCCCGCGCCGCCGAGGTGAACGACAGTGAGTATTGCGCCGCCGTCGCCCGTGAAGTCGCTCAACAGATGTCCCGTCAGCCGCGGCTGGATATCCATGATATTCAGCAGGCGGTGGAAAACCGGCTGATGGCCGGTGAATACAAGCAGCTGGCGCGCGCCTATATCGAATACCGCCACGACCGCGACGTCGCCCGCGAACTGCGCGGCCGGCTGAACCAGGAGATCCGCGGCCTGGTCGAACAGAGCAACGCCGCGCTGCTGAATGAAAACGCCAACAAAGACAGCAAGGTCATCCCCACCCAGCGCGATCTGCTGGCCGGCATCGTCGCCAAGCACTATGCCAAGCAGCACATCCTGCCGCGCGACGTGGTGCTGGCCCACGAACGCGGCGAAATTCACTATCACGATCTGGACTACGCGCCGTTCTTCCCGATGTTCAACTGCATGCTGATCGACCTGCAGGGCATGCTGACCAACGGCTTTAAAATGGGCAACGCCGAGATCGAAACGCCGAAATCGATCTCCACCGCCACCGCGGTCACCGCGCAGATCATCGCGCAGGTCGCCAGCCATATCTACGGCGGCACCACTATCAACCGCATCGATGAGATTCTGGCGCCGTACGTCAGCGCCAGCTTCAACAAGCACCGCCAGGTGGCGGAAGAGTGGCAGATCCCGGACGCGGCGGGCTACGCCATGGCGCGCACCGAAAAAGAGTGCTACGACGCCTTCCAGTCGCTGGAGTATGAGGTCAATACGCTGCATACCGCCAACGGCCAGACGCCGTTCGTCACCTTCGGCTTCGGCCTCGGCACCAGCTGGCAGTCGCGGCTGATCCAGCAGTCGATCCTGAAAAACCGCATCGCCGGACTGGGTAAAAACCGTAAAACGGCGGTGTTTCCGAAGCTGGTGTTCGCCATCCGCGATGGCCTCAACCACCGCTACGGCGAACCGAACTACGACATCAAACAGCTGGCGCTGGAGTGCGCCAGCAAACGCATGTACCCCGATATCCTCAATTACGATCAGGTGGTGCAGGTGACCGGCTCGTTTAAAACGCCGATGGGCTGCCGCAGCTTCCTCGGCGAGTATCAGGAAAACGGTAAGCCGGTGCACGACGGCCGCAATAACCTCGGCGTGATCAGCCTGAACCTGCCGCGCATCGCGCTGGAGTCGCAGGGCAATGAGGAGCGCTTCTGGCAGCTGCTGGACCGCCGCCTGCTGCTGGCGAAGAAGGCGCTGATGACGCGCATCGCGCGCCTGCAGGGCATCAAGGCGCGCGTGGCGCCGATTCTGTATATGGAAGGGGCCTGCGGCGTGCGGCTGAACGCCGACGATGATATCGCCGAGATCTTCAAGAACGGCCGCGCGTCGATCTCCCTCGGCTATATCGGCGTCCATGAAACCATCAACGCGCTGTTCGGCAACGCCGGCCACCTGTACGACGATCGGGCGCTGCGCGCCAAGGCCATCGCCATCGTCGAGCACCTGCGCGCCGCCACCGACAGCTGGAAAGAAGAAACCGGCTACGGCTTCAGCCTGTACAGCACGCCGAGCGAGAACCTGTGCGACCGTTTCTGCCGGCTGGACACCGCCGATTTCGGCGTGGTGGCGGGGGTGACCGACAAAGGCTACTACACCAACAGCTTCCACCTCGACGTTGAGAAAAAGGTCAATCCGTACGACAAGCTGGACTTCGAGGCGCCCTACCCGCCGTTAGCCAACGGCGGCTTTATCTGTTACGGCGAATACCCCAACCTGCAGCATAACCTGAAGGCGCTGGAAGACGTGTGGGACTACAGCTACAGCCGCGTGCCCTATTACGGCACCAATACGCCGATCGACGAATGCTACGCGTGCGGCTACACCGGCGAGTTCTCCTGCACCAGCAAAGGGTTTACCTGCCCGAAATGCGGCAATCACGACGCCGCCAAGGTGTCGGTCACCCGCCGCGTCTGCGGCTATCTCGGCAGCCCGGATGCGCGGCCGTTCAACGCCGGTAAGCAGGAAGAGGTGAAACGCCGGGTGAAACACCTGGATAACGGGCAGTTGGGCTGACGGCCGGTTACGGAGAGTGCAGCGATGAATTATCACCAGTATTATCCCGTCGATGTGGTCAACGGCCCCGGCACCCGCTGTACGCTGTTTGTCGCCGGCTGCGTGCACCAGTGCCGCGGCTGCTACAACCAGGGCACCTGGCGGCCCGATTCCGGCCGGCCGTTCACCGCGGCGCTGGCGGATAAGATTATCGCCGACCTCAACGACCCGCGCATCGCGCGCCAGGGGCTGTCGCTGTCCGGCGGCGATCCGCTGCACCCGGCCAACGTGGCGGAGGTGTTACGGCTGGTGCAGCGGGTGCGCGCCGAATGTCCCGGCAAGGATATCTGGCTGTGGACCGGCTACCGGCTGGCGGAGCTGGACGCGGCGCAGCAGCAGGTGGCAGCGCTGATCAACGTGCTGATTGACGGTAAGTTCGAGCAGGAACTGCGCGATCCGGCGCTGATTTGGCGCGGCAGCAGCAATCAGGTGGTGCATAAGCTGCGCTGAGGGGGTTAATTCGGGAATTTCTCGCGCTGATGGGCCACGGCTAAAATCTTTATCGCTTCACCATCGATCAGGTAGACCACCAGCAGCGACGCCTTATCGATCAGCAGCTTACGCGCCTGCTGATACCAGACTTTGCCAAGCCGCGGGTTATCGATTAAACGCGCCACGGCTTTTTCCAGTTCAGCGTCCGCCTGCTCCGCCGCCCGCGGATTAACGGGATAGAGAAATTCAAACAGACGTTCCCTGTCCTGCAACGCAACGTCGTCCCATTCGATGCGCATAACAATCCTTGGTTATTCAGCCGGGTATTTTGCCCTTACTTTGGCTTTAAAATCGTTCATCCGCTCCGTGGCCTGCGATTCATCCAGGTAGACCGCCTGCTCTTCATGCAGGCGGGCAAAGGCGTCATCCACCTTCTGTTTCAGCCAGGCTTCATGCTCGTCGGCGCTGTGCTGCTCGTCCGCCATCTGCGCCAACAAGCTGGCGTCATTTTCAATGAGAAACTGCATACGCTCCTTCCTCTTCATGCTGCCACATCCCACGCAACAACGGCTTAAACGTTAGCACAGAGGTGATAACGACAGAATCGGTTTAAGACTATTTTTCAACCAAATTATATCAGCCACATCCCGACTATGCCGGTCAGGATGCCGCACAGCGCCACCAGCGCCGCAGTCAGACACAGCGCCTTGGCGGAGAAGGCTTTCTTCAACATCAGCAGCGACGGCAGGCTGACCGCCGGCAGCGTCATCAGCAGCGCCAGCGCCGGGCCGGGGCCCATGCCCGCCAGCATCATCGCCTGCACAATCGGGATTTCCGCCGCGGTGGGGATCACAAACAGGCAGCCGGCCAGCGCCAGGCCGATAATCCACAGCAGGCCGTTATCCACCACGCCCTCGGCGTGCGGGAACAGCCAGACCCGCGCCGCCCCTAGCAGCAGCACCGCCAGAATATAGACCGGGATGGTTGACCAGAACAGCGTCCACAGCGCCGCCAGCCAGCGGCGCAGGAACGGCTGAGATGCGCTCTCGCACGCCGGCAGCGCCGTCGCCGCATCGCTACTGACCGGCGGCGCGTCGTTCACCGTCAGGCGCTGCACCAGCCAGGCCACGCCCAGCACCATAACGGCGCCGGCCACCAGACGGATGGCGGCAAACTGCCAGCCCAGCACAAAGCCCATAAAAATCAGCGTGGCCGGATTCAGCACCGGGTTGCTGAGCCAAAACGCCAACGCCGCGCCGCTGGATACCGACTGGCGGCGCAAACCGGCCGCCACCGGCGCCGCGCAGCAGGTGCACATCATGCCCGGCAGCGCAATCAGCGACCCCAGCAGCGTGCCGGAAAAGCGCTGATGCCCCAGCGTGCGCGCCAGCCAGTCGCGCGGGATCAGTACCTGCACCAGCGAGCCAACCAGCACCCCCAGCAGCGCCGCTTTCCACACCGCCGTAAAGTAGGTCAGCGCGTACTGCCACGCCGCCATCCACGGGTTAAGCGCGCCATCGGCCAGGATCGAACCGCCGATGGAGTGATTTTCCGCCGCGACAAACGCCTTGCCGTAATAAGGCTGCCATTTGACGTAATACAGGCCGACGGCGACCACCAGTAAAAACAGCACGGGCTTCCACAGCGGCCATGAACGCGCCTGGCCGCCAGAGGCAGGTAAAGGTTGAGACATGAGAGTGACCAGCAAGAATCAGACAATGGCGCTAGCTTAGCGCGATAGCGCGCCGCGCGCACCCGGCTGTCGAAAATAGTTCATCTGTTCGCCACGTTGCCGTCACCTCAGCGTCATCTGCACCCGGCAGGATAAGCCCCATCACCGACCGCCCCCGAGCGCCGCACCGGCGCGGTTAGCGGCGGCCGGCTCACGGAGGTATTCACTATGACGCAGATATCTAGACATCCTACCAGTTACCCCACCCGCTACCAGCAGATCGCGGCGCAGCTGGAAGAGGAGCTGCGCAGCCGCTACCGCGGCGGCGACTACCTGCCTTCGGAGCAGCAGCTGGCGGACCATTATCAGGTCAACCGCCACACGCTGCGCCGGGCGGTGGATCAGCTGGTAGAGCGCGGCTGGCTGCAGCGCCGCCACGGCGTCGGCATTTTGGTGCTGATGCGCCCTTACGACTACCCGCTGCACGCCAAAACCCGCTTTACCCAGAACCTGCTGGAGCAGGGCAACCACCCCACCAGTGAGTGCTTACTCGCGGTATTGCGGCCGTGCAACGGCCACATCGCCAGCGCGCTGGGCGGCGAGGAGGGGCAACAGGTGATTCACCTGCGCACCCTGCGCCGGGTAAACGGCGTGCCGATGAGCGTGATCGACCACTACCTGCCCGACCTCGACTGGTGGCCGGCCCTGCAGTCGTTCCGCCAGGGGTCGCTGCATGAATTTATTGAACAGCATATCCGCCAGTCGCTCAGCCGTCGTCAGACGCGCATCAGCGCCCGCCGTGCGCAGGCGAAAGAGCAGCAGCTGCTGGAGCTGGCCGCCGATGCGCCGCTGCTGTGCGTGCGCACCCTCAACGTCTGCAGCGGCAGCGACCGGCTGGCGGAATACTCCGTCAGCCTGGCGCGCGCCGATATGATCGAACTGACCATGGAGCACTGAATGTCTTCTCCCACATCACGACAACGCTGGATGTCGGTGCTGGCGCACAGCCAGCCGGCCCAGTTGCGCAGCCACTGGCAGGCGCTGAACCTGAACCCCGAGTACCGGCTGCTGCGCGCGCCGGAGATCGGCCTGACGCAGCTGCTGGGGCGCATGGGCGCCACCGGCCGCCGCTTTGTGCTGGGCGATATGACCGTCACCCGCGCGGTGGTGGAGCTGGCAGACGGCGGCCACGGCTACAGCTACGTCGCCGGGCGCGACAAGGCGCATGCCGAACTGTGCGCGCTGGCGGACGCCCTGCTGCAGCAACCGGCGCACCATGAACAGCTGCAGCAACGGCTGATCGCCCCGCTGGCGGCGGCGCAGCAGGAGCGACGCCTGCAGCGCGCCCGCGAGGTGGCCGCCAGCCGGGTCGATTTCTTTACGCTGGTGCGGGGAGAGTAGTCATGAGCTTACTGAATGGTTTCGCCAGCCCGGTGGCGCAGGCGCAGCAGACGTTCCGCCTGATCCTGAAAGCGCTGAGCGAGCCGGGCGTCACGGTGCGGCTGACGGACGCGCCGCAGTGGCCGCCGCTCGATGCCGCCACCACCGCCACCCTGCTGACGCTGGCCGACGGCGAAACGCCGCTCCTGCTCGGCCCGGCGCTGAGCAGTGAGCAGGTGCTGACTAACCTTCGTTTCCATACCGGCGCGCCGCAGGCCTCCTCGGCGGCGGACGCGGTATTCGCCGTGACCGACCACCGCCTGCAGCCGGCGGATTTGCAGGCACTGCCGCACGGCGATGAGCTGGCGCCGGAGCAAGGCGCAACGCTGATCGTCCAGCTCACCGATCTGCAGAGCGGCGCGCCGCTGCGGCTGAGCGGCCCCGGCATTGCCCATAGCCGCACCATCGCGCCGCCGTTGCCGGAGGCGCTGCGCCGCTATCTGCTGGCGCGGCCGCAGCCCTTCCCGCTCGGGCTGGACGTGATTCTGACCTGCGGCGACACGCTGCTGGCCATCCCGCGCACCACTCATCTGGAGGAATGCTGATGTACGTAGCCGTAAAAGGGGGCGAAAAAGCCATTGAGGCCGCGCACCGGCTGCAGGAGCAGCTGCGCCGCGGCGACCCGACGCTGCCGGCGCTGACGGCCGCACAGCTGGAGCAGCAGCTCGGGTTGGCGGTGGACCGGGTTATGACAGAAGGCGGCGTGTACGACCGCGAACTGGCGGCGCTGGCGATTAAGCAGGCCAGCGGCGATCTGGTGGAGGCGATTTTCCTGCTGCGCGCCTACCGCACCACGCTGCCGCGCCTGGCCGTCAGTGAGCCGTTACTCACTGAGCAAATGCGGCTGGAACGCCGCATCTCGGCGATTTATAAGGATTTACCCGGCGGCCAGCTGCTCGGCCCGACCTATGACTACACCCACCGACTGCTGGACTTTACGCTGCTGGCAAACGGCGACGCGCCCGATGCCGCGCCGCAGAGCGCCGACGCCGCGCCGGAAGAACCCTGCCCGCACGTGTTCAGCCTGCTGAGCCGGCAGCAGCTGGCGCAGGCGGAACAGGACGACGGCAGCACGCCGGCGGATATCACCCGCACGCCGCCGGTCTACCCCTGCCCGCGCTCGGCGCGTCTGCAGCAACTGGTGCGCGGCGATGAAGGCTTTCTGCTGGCGCTCGGCTACTCCACCCAGCGCGGCTACGGCCGCAACCACCCGTTCGCCGGCGAGATCCGCAGCGGCTGCGTCACGGTGGAGATCGTGCCGGAGGAGCTGGGCTTCGCCATCGATATCGGCGAAATCCTGCTGACCGAATGCGAGATGGTGAACGGCTTTGTCGCCCCGGAAACGCAGCCGCCGCACTTTACCCGCGGCTACGGCCTGGTGTTCGGCCGCGCCGAGCGCAAAGCGATGGCGATGGCGCTGGTGGATCGCGCCCTGCAGAAAGACGAGTACGCGGAAGACGGCGACAGCCCGGCGCAGGATGAAGAGTTCGTGCTGTCCCACGCCGATAACGTCGAGGCCGCCGGCTTCGTTTCCCACCTTAAACTGCCGCACTATGTGGACTTCCAGGCGGAACTGGAACTGCTGCAGCGCCTGCGGCAGCGCCGCGAATCAGCACAGGAGACGCCCCATGAGTGACGTTCTGAGCGGCTATAACCCCGGCTATCTGGATGAGCAGACCAAACGCATGATCCGCCGCGCCATCCTGAAGGGCGTGGCGATCCCCGGCTATCAGGTGCCGTTCGGCGGCCGCGAGATGCCGATGCCCTACGGCTGGGGCACCGGCGGCATCCAGCTGACCGCCAGCGTCATCGGCGACGCCGACGTGCTGAAAGTGATCGACCAGGGCGCGGACGATACCACCAACGCGGTCTCGATTCGCCGCTTCTTCCGCCGCGTTGCCGGCGTCGCCACCACCGAGCGCACCCGCGAGGCGACGCTGATCCAGACCCGCCACCGCATCCCGGAAACGCCGCTGCGGGAAGACCAGATCCTGATCTATCAGGTGCCGATCCCGGAGCCGCTGCGCTTTATCGAACCGCGCGAAACCGAAACGCGCAAGATGCACGCGCTGGAGGAGTACGGCGTGATGCAGGTGAAGCTGTACGAGGATATCGCCCGCTACGGCCATATCGCCACCACCTACGCCTACCCGGTGAAGGTCAACGATCGCTACGTGATGGACCCGTCGCCGATCCCGAAATTCGACAACCCGAAGATGCATATGATGCCGGCGCTGCAGCTGTTCGGCGCCGGTCGGGAGAAGCGCATCTACGCCCTGCCGCCGTACACCCGGGTCGTCAGCCTGGACTTTGACGATCACCCGTTCAGCGTCCAGCAGTGGGAGCAGCCCTGCGCGCTGTGCGGCTCCCGCAGCAGCTATCTGGACGAAGTGGTGCTCGATGACCAGGGCAACCGCATGTTCGTCTGCTCAGATACCGACTACTGCCAGCAGCGGCTGGCGTCACCCACGGAGACACCGCACTCATGAGCACCACACCGTTACACGAGGCTCCGCTGCTGTCGGTCGAGCGCCTGACCCATCTGTACGCGCCGGGCAAAGGCTTCAGCAACGTCTCCTTTGATCTCTACCCCGGCGAGGTGCTGGGCATCGTCGGCGAATCCGGCTCCGGCAAAACCACCCTGCTGAAAAGCGTCTCGGCGCGCCTGCCGCCGCAGCAGGGACGCATTCTCTACCGCCCGCAGGCCGGGCAGCAGCAGGATCTGTACGCCATGGCGGAGAGCGCGCGCCGCCGCCTGCTGCGCACCGAGTGGGGCGTGGTGCACCAGCACCCGCTGGACGGGCTGCGGCCGCAGGTGTCCGCCGGCGGCAATATCGGCGAACGGCTGATGGCCGTCGGCCAGCGCCACTACGGCGAGATCCGCCGTCAGGCCGGCCAGTGGCTGGAGGACGTCGAGATCCCGCTGTCGCGCCTTGACGATCTGCCCACCACCTTTTCCGGCGGCATGCAGCAGCGGCTGCAGATCGCCCGCAATCTGGTCACCCATCCCAAGCTGGTGTTTATGGATGAGCCGACCGGCGGGCTGGACGTGTCGGTGCAGGCGCGGCTGCTGGATCTGCTGCGCACGCTGGTGGTGGAGATGCGGCTGGCGGCGGTGATCGTCACCCACGATCTGGGGGTCGCGCGCCTGCTGGCGCACCGGCTGCTGGTGATGAAACAGGGGGAAGTGATGGAAAGCGGCCTGACCGACCGGGTGCTGGACGACCCGCACCATCCCTATACCCAACTGCTGGTGTCTTCCGTGCTGTCGTAACTGAATGGGGAATCTATGACGATCAAAATTCGCGTCGAACATCTGAGCAAGACCTTTGTGCTGCACCAGCAGCACGGTACGCGACTGCCGGTGCTGCACGACGCCAGCCTGACGGTCAGCGCCGGCGAATGCGTGGTGCTGCACGGCCACTCCGGCAGCGGCAAATCCACCCTGCTGCGCTCGCTGTACGCCAACTACCTGCCGGACAGCGGCCATATCTGGCTGGAGCATCAGGGCGAGTGGATCGATATGGCGCAGGCGGAAGCGCGGCAGATCCTGGCGGTGCGCCGCCGGACGCTCGGCTGGGTCAGCCAGTTTCTGCGGGTGATCCCGCGCATCAGCGCGCTGGAGGTGGTGATGCAGCCGCTGCTGGAGCTGGGCGTGGCGCATGACGAGTGCCGCGAGCGCGCCAGCGCGCTGCTCAGCCGGCTGAACGTGCCGCAACGGCTGTGGGGGCTGGCGCCGTCCACCTTCTCCGGCGGCGAACAGCAGCGGGTTAATATCGCCCGCGGCTTTATCGTTGACTACCCGATCCTGCTGCTGGATGAGCCGACCGCCTCGCTGGACGCGCGCAACAGCGCGGCGGTGGTGGCGCTGGTTGAACAGGCGCGTCAGCGCGGCGCGGCCATCGTCGGCATTTTTCATGACGACCAGGTGCGCGCGCAGGTCGCCGACCGGCTGCATATTATGCAGGCGCCGCAGACGCTGGAGACGCCGTGATGATTATTAATAACGTACGGCTGGTGCTGGAAGACCAGGTGGTGCACGGCTCGCTGGAGGTGGCGGACGGCGTGATCCGCAGCTTCGCCGACGGCAACAGCCGCCTGCCGCAGGCGCTGGACGGCGAAGGCGGCTGGCTGCTGCCGGGGCTGATCGAGCTGCATACCGATAATCTGGATAAATTCTTTATGCCGCGCCCCAAGGTGGACTGGCCGGCCCATTCGGCCATGAGCAGCCACGACGCGCTGATGGTGGCCTGCGGCATCACCACTGTGCTGGACGCGGTGGCGATTGGCGACGTGCGCGACGGCGGCCACCGGCTGGAGAACCTGCAAAAGATGATTGACGCGGTGATCCACAGCCAGCGCGCCGGGCTGAACCGCGCCGAACACCGGCTGCACCTGCGCTGCGAGCTGCCCAACGCCGGCACGCTGCCGCTGTTTGAGCAGCTGATGGATAAGCCGGGCGTATCGCTGGTGTCGCTGATGGATCACTCGCCGGGTCAGCGCCAGTTCGTCTCGCGCGCCAAATACCGTGAATACCATCAGGGCAAATATAACCTGAGCGACGCCGCGATGGACGAGTATGAGCAGCAGCAGGTCGCGCTGTCTGCCCGCTGGGCGACGCCGAACCGTCAGGCCATCGCCGCCCGCTGCCGCGAGCGGGGCATCGCACTTGCCAGCCACGATGATGCCACCGCCGCCCACGTCGCCGAGTCCTGCGCGCTGGGCAGCGCGATCGCCGAGTTCCCCACCACCGAGGAGGCGGCCCGCGCCTCACACCGGCAGGGGCTGCAGGTGCTGATGGGCGCGCCGAACATCGTGCGCGGCGGCTCGCACTCCGGCAACGTGGCGGCGCACCAGCTGGCGGCCATCGGGACGCTGGATATCCTCTCCTCCGACTACTACCCCGCCAGCCTGCTTGACGCGGCGTTCCGCCTGGCCGCCGACGCGCGCAACGGTTATGACCTGCCGCAGTCGGTGGCGATGGTCACCCGCAACCCGGCGCGGGCATTGGGGTTAACCGATCGCGGCGCGATTGCCGAGGGGCTGCGCGGCGATCTGGTGCTGGCGCGCGCGCACGGCGAACACGTTTACGTGCAGCAGGTGTGGCGTCAGGGACGGCAGGTGTTCTGATGGCGCAGCTTATCTATCTGATGGGCGCCTCCGGCGCCGGCAAGGACAGCCTGCTGGCGGCGCTGCGCAATGCGGCGGACGCCGCACCGCTGGTGGCGCACCGCTATATCACCCGCCCGGCGCAGGCCGGCTGTGAGAACCACGTGGCGCTGAGCGAGCGTGAGTTTCTGCGCCGACGCGCCAACGGCCTGTTCGCGCTGGACTGGCAGGCGCACCACACCCGCTACGCGCTGGGGATCGAGGTCGATCTGTGGCTGCTGCAGGGGATCGACGTGGTGGTCAACGGCTCGCGCGCCTATCTGCCCTACGCCCGCCAGCGCTACGGCGCGCAGCTGCTGCCGCTGTGCCTGCAGGTCGAGCCGGCGGTGCTGCGCCGGCGTCTGGAACAGCGCGGGCGCGAAGACAGCGGGCAGATTGAGCAGCGGCTGGCGCGCGCGGCGGCCTACAGCGTGCCTTCCGACTGCCTGCGACTGGATAATAACGGTGCGCTGAGCGACACGCTGGCGGCGCTGCTGCAACTGCTGACGGCGCTGCGGCGCGAGGAGAACCCATGCAACTGACCTTTCTCGGCACCGGCGGCGCCCAGCAGGTGCCGGCGTTCGGCTGCGAATGCGCCATCTGCCGGCGGGCGCGGAACGAACCGGCCTTTCGTCGGCGCGCATGCAGCGCCATGCTGTATTTTCAGGGGGAAACTACGTTAATTGATGCGGGATTGACGTCATTGGAGAGGCGGTTTTCGGCGGGGCAAATTCAGCGTTTTTTACTGACACATTACCACATGGATCACGTTCAGGGGCTATTTCATTTGCGCTGGGGGTGCGGAAATTCCATTCCGGTGTACGGCCCGGCCGATGAACAGGGCTGCGACGACCTGTTCAAACACCCCGGCATTCTGGACTTTCAGCCGCCGCTGACGCCGTTTGTCAGCGTGACACTGGGCGGGCTGCGCATCACTCCGCTGCCGCTGAACCACTCTAAAATCACCCACGGCTACCTGATCCAGAGCGCCGACGGCGCGCTGGCCTACCTGACCGACACCGTCGGCCTGCCGGCGGAGACCCAGCGCTTTCTGGAGGGCGTCCGCCTGGATCTGCTGGTGCTGGACTGCAGCCTGCCGCCGCAGCCGCAGGCGCCGCGCAACCATAACGACCTCACCCGCGCGCTGGAGATTCAGCAGCATCTGCGGCCGCCGCGCACCCTGCTGACGCATATCAGCCACCGGCTCGACGCCTGGCTGCTGGACCATCCGCTGCCGCCGGGCGTGGAACTAGCGTACGACGGCCTGCGCATCGATCTCAGTGCGCCAGAGGCTCCCGCTGCTGCAGCCGGTCCGACTCCAGCACCCGAACGCCGTCGCCGGGGCTGAACGCCTGTTCCAGCATCGCCTGCGCCACATCGCGGGCGGCGACCGATTTCCACCTGCCGGGCAGCATCTTAAACAGCGGCTGGGCCACGCGTTCCAACAGGCGCGGCTCGGCGCGATCCCCCACCAGCATCGACGGCCGCACCAGCGTCAGACGCTGCCAGCCCTGCTCGCGCAGCGCCTGCTCCATCTCACCTTTGATGCGGTTGTACAGGAAGGTGGATTGCGGGTCGGCCCCCATCGCGCTCACCGCCAGGCAGTGCTGCGCGCCGAGCCGGCGACCGGTCAGCGCGCTTTCCACCACCAGCGTATAGTCGACGTAGTGAAAATTGCCGTCGCTGCCGGCCTGCTGCCGCGTGGTGCCAAGGCAGCAGAACACCGCGTCCACCGGCTGATCCAGCTCCGTCAGCAGGGCGAACAGATCGTCGCCCACCGGGTTCGTCAGTTTGTCATCCGGCGGCAGCGGCCGGCGGCTGGGGGCGGTAATCGCCGTCACCCGTCGGTCCGCCAGCAGCAGGCGCAGCAGCTCACCGCCCACCAGCCCGGTCGCGCCCGTTATCAATACCCGTGCCATGATGCCTCCCATGCTGGCCGTTTATGACTCTTTCAGTATAAGAGATTAACCCGCGGCGCGCCCTGCTCGCCCAAATACGCCGCTCTTCTATACTCAATCAGGTTCCCGCCCCTAACGTCGCCACGCGACGTAAACCGAGGAGTTGTCATGCCGTATGCCGACTTACGTAGCTACCTGGCCGCGCTGGAAGCCCAGCAGCAACTACTGCGCGTGACCGAACAGGTTCGTCCCGAACCGGATCTTGCCGCCGCGGCCTGCGCCGCCAGCAGACTGGGCGACGACTCACCGGCATTGCTGTTTGAAAACGTGTACGGCTATCACACCGCGCGCATCGCGATGAACGTGCACGGCTCCTGGCCCAATCTGGCGATCGCCATGGATCTGCCGAAAAACACCCCGTTAAAAAGTCAGTTCTTCGAGTTTGTACGCCGTTACCAAAACTATCCCGGCGAAGTCGAGCAGCTCGACAGCGCCCCCTGGCAGGAGATAGTGGTCGATCAGGCGGTCAGCCTGTTCGATATTTTGCCGCTGTTTCGCCTCAACCACGGCGACGGCGGCTTTTATATCGATAAAGCCTGCGTGATCTCGCGCGATCCGTCGCTGGCCGACAATCGGCCCAGTCAGAACGTCGGCATTTATCGCCTCGAAGTCAAAGGCCCTGCCCGGCTGGGCATTCAGCCGGTGCCGGCGCATGATATCGCCATTCACCTGCAGCGCGCCGAGGAGCTGGGTGTCGATCTGCCGATCGCCATTGCCATCGGCAACGATCCCATGCTCACCACCGCCGGCGCGATGCCGATCCTCTACGATCAGTCGGAATATGCCATGGCTGCCGCGCTGAACGGCGCGCCCTATCCCGTCGTCTACAGCGAGTACAGCGGTCTCGACCTGCCGTGGAGCTCGGAGGTGATGCTGGAAGGACGCATCCTGTCGCGGGTGCGCGAGGCCGAAGGACCGTTCGGGGAGTTTACCGGCCACTATTCCGGCGGCCGCCTGATGCCGGTGGTGGAGATCACCCGCATCTCCTGCCGAAGCCGGCCGATCTTCGAACATCTGTACCTCGGCATGCCGTGGACGGAGGTTGACTACCTGATCGGCATCAACACCTGCGCCCCGCTGTACGTGCAGCTCAAGCAGGCCTTCCCTGAGGTGGTGGCGGTCAACGCGCTGTATACCCACGGGCTGGTGGTGATTGTTTCTACCCGCACCCGCTTCGGCGGTTTTGCCAAAGGCGTCGGGATGCGCGTGCTGACCACCCCGCACGGCCTCGGCTATGCCAAGCTGGTGATCGTGGTTGATGAGACAGTGGACCCGTTTAATCTGCCGCAGGTGATGTGGGCTATCGCCACCAAGTTCAACCCCGACTTTGATCTGATTACCGTGCCCGGGCTGTCGGTGCTGCCGCTGGATCCGGCGTCGCAACCGGCCGGCATTACCGGCAAAGTGATTATCGACGCCACCACGCCCAAAGCGCCGGAAACGCACGGCCGCTTCGAGCAGGGGCTGGACGACCCTATCACCACCGAGGCCTGGGTGGAGAAACTGCAGGTCCTGATTCAGGCCGCGCAAACCGCTCAGGAACAGGAGGAGGAGAAATGAATAAGCTGCCCGCCGCGTGCCCGCGCTGTGAATCCGCCGGGCCGGAGGTGCTGTGCCACTCGCCGGTAAAAGATGCCTGGACGGTGTTCCACTGTGCAACCTGCTTCTTCACCTGGCGCAGCAGCGAACCGGATTTTATTACCGACCCGGCCAAATACCCCGCACATTTTAAAATTTCCCCGGCGGATATGGCGCACTTCAGCATTATGCCGGTCATTCCGGAGCGCAAACGCCGTTAGCCTGGGCGCTGCCCGACGTTAGGAATTTTCGCGCTGCCAGTACATTTTTTTACCGAAGCCCAGCGCGTTGTCGGTCATTTTCACCTCCTGCAGGCTCAGCAGCCACAGTGTGGCCGGCATCGCTTTCGCCACCGGAAAACGCCTGCAATAGCGGGCGCGTGCCTGCTGCTCTTCTTCCCCGCTGAGGATGCGCGCCGTCGCGCGGTACTGGACGCCCTTAATCAGCGCGATGCTTTTGGGCTTTGGCGCAATGGTGCCGACCACTTCGGCATGCTGCTGCATCAGCTGGCCGTGGCGGGTGTGCGGTTCGGTCATCAGCCACAGCGCCATGCGCTCGGCGTCAAACACGTAGAAACAGTTGGCGCACCACATGTCCAGACCGTTGCCGGCGCAGAGCGTCAGCACGTGCTGTTTACTGAGGAAGCGGATGATATGCTGCTGTTGTTCGCTCTGTTCCACCGGGGTTCTCCTTTAGGCTGTTAACAGCATCTTACCACCGGATTGTGTCCAGGCTGCCCGTGCGGCAGTGAATGAATATAAGTCTACTGAATACTTAACGCATTGTTTATGGTGCTATCCCTTAGTCAAACGGGAATAGGCCAGGCCGCCGGCCAGACCACCAACGACGCACCCTATCCCCAGCCCGGCAAGCAGCAGAACAAAGTTCGCGGACATTTGGTCTTCACCATGAACCGGTCCCACCAGCCAATCTGAAATATAAGGATACGCCAACCATATAAGCACAATGCCCATCACTGCCCCAACGATAATAGCGAGGACCCTTTTCATACTACTCCCCAAAACCCTATTTCTTTCGATTTAAAGAAATCACTAAAAAGTTCTGCTACCGATATCCCCTACTGAAATTCATTAGTTATTTCGCTATTACCAGGCCTCTTACTTTTACTAAAACCTTCTCGTCGTTAACAATTAAAGGCTGCATATATTTTTACCGGTACAATCGTCCGGTTAGACAGGAAAAGACGAAACGGGGATACTGGGCGCCATATACCGCCCGGGGCGAACCCGCGCGATGATGACTCGCTCAAAGGTAAGAATGAATGGCGGAAAGCACCACCTGGCATCTGTATATGCTGCGCCTGCCAAGCGGCATGCTGTATACCGGCATCACCACCGACGTGCTGCGGCGGCTGGCTCAGCATCAGGCGGGTAAAGGCGCCAAGGCGCTGCGCGGCAAAGGCGAGCTGCAGTTGGCCTTTCACTGCGCGGTCGGCGACCGTTCGCTGGCGCTGCGGCTGGAATACCGCGTCAAGCAGCTGAGTAAAACGCAAAAAGAGAGGCTGGTGTCACACCCGCCTCTGTCTTTGGATTATCTGCTGGTTAAAAACGGTTAAACGGCGCGGCGTAGTCCACGGTGCCGCTGACGCCGTCCAGCGCGTCCGGCGCCAGCGGGTAGACCTGAAACGCCTGCTCACAGCCCGGCCAGCGGCAGCTCAGCCCGTACTCCGCCGCCGGCTTAAAGCCAAAGCGCGCGTAGTACTCCGGCTCGCCCAGCACCACCACCGCGGCGTAGCTGAACTCGTTTAGCGCATCCAGCCCTTCGTAAACCAGCTTCTCCCCCAGCCCCTGACGGCGCAGGCTCTCTTCCACCGCCAACGGCGCCAGACCGACCCACTGGCGGTCCTCCCCGGCGACGTCAACCGGGCTGAAGGCGGCATAGCCCACCACGCCGCCTTCGTCATCGGTGGCGACCACGCCCAGCGTCAGCTGGCCGTCTTCACGCAGTTGGCGCACCAGGTCGGCTTCATCATCACGCCCGAAGGCGCGGCGCAGCAGAGCGTCGATGCCTGCGGCGTCTACCGGAATCTCGACGCGAATCAGCATGGCGCCACCACTTGGGAAGACGGTTCTGCGCCCTCTTGTAAACCTGCTTCAACAAATTCCGCCAACTGCAGTAACCCAATACGCAGCGGCGCCGGCATGGCTTCCAGTTCAATCGCATCCATCAGATTTTTTACATACAGGCCCAATTCGGTATCCCCTTCAATCTGTAGCCGACGCTGGAAAAACAGCGTGTCAGGATCCTGCTTGCGCGCCGCGATCAGGATCAGATCGTTGGCGTCGCCGCTGAAGCTGACGTCGGCTTGTGCATGCTGGCGAACCACCAGCCGATCGTTTTCTACCGTCATAAACCATTGTAGCGCCAGATCCCGCACTTCGATCTTCAGCCACCGTGATTCAAGAAATTCCAGATCGCCATCCGCGAGCGCCTGACGGAACTGCCAACCCAACACCTGCTCCAGCAGTTGACGCTGCAGGGCGAAAGGGGTGAGTTTGAGCGGCACGCGCAGCAGCGACGGCCCCTGGCGCACAATGCGCGATCGTAGTTTTTCCAACACGGTCATCCACTCCTTCATTACTCAGTTAGCGCTATTTTGCCATATTGCGGCCGGGCTTCCGCGGTCTATATCAACAAATCATGCGATTGCGGCTAACGCCCCGCTGTTTATCAATACGCCAGAAACTGCCCCAAATCAAAATCTGTTGCGTATGACTTCACTAAAATTGTTCCCCCGTTAAACATCGCTGCGGCCGTATTGCCCGCGGCGACAACCGTCACAGCGCCTCGTCGCTGGACCAGGATCACAGTATGGAGCTGCTTTGTCCCGCCGGGAATTTACCGGCGCTGAAGGCCGCGGTCGATAACGGCGCCGACGCCGTGTATATCGGTCTGAAGGACGACACCAACGCGCGCCACTTCGCCGGGCTCAACTTCAGCGAAAAAAAACTGCAGGAAGCGGTGGAGTATGTTCACCGTCACGGTCGTAAGCTGCATATCGCCATCAACACCTTCGCCCACCCCGACGGCTACGCCCGCTGGCAGCGCGCGGTGGATATGGCGGCGCAGCTGGGCGCCGACGCGCTGATTCTGGCGGATCTGGCGATGCTGGAGTACGCCGCCGAGCGCTATCCGCATATTGAGCGCCACGTCTCGGTGCAGGCCTCCGCCACCAATGAGGAGGCGATTCGCTTCTATCAGCGCCACTTTGCCGTGCACCGCGTGGTGCTGCCGCGCGTGCTGTCGATGCATCAGGTGAAACAACTGGCGCGCACCAGCCCGGTGCCGCTGGAGGTGTTCGCCTTCGGCAGCCTGTGCATCATGGCGGAAGGCCGCTGCTATCTCTCTTCTTACCTGACCGGCGAGTCCCCCAATACCGTCGGCGCCTGTTCGCCGGCGCGCTTTGTCCGCTGGCAGCAGACGCCGCAGGGCATGGAATCACGCCTCAACGACGTGCTGATTGACCGCTATCAGGAAGGCGAAAACGCCGGTTACCCGACGCTGTGCAAAGGGCGCTATCTGGTTGACGACGTGCGCTACCACGCGCTGGAAGAACCCACCAGCCTGAACACGCTGGCGCTGCTGCCGGAGCTGCTGGCCGCCAATATCGCTTCGGTAAAAATTGAGGGGCGCCAGCGCAGCCCGGCCTACGTCAGCCAGGTGGCGCGCGTCTGGCGCCAGGCGATCGACCGCTGCATCGCCGACCCCGCTGGCTACCAGCCCGACGCCGGCTGGATGACGGCGCTCGGCGCCATGTCTGAAGGCACTCAAACCACGCTCGGCGCCTATCACCGTAAATGGCAATAGCAGGAGGCTGCATGAAATACGCATTGGGGCCAGTGCTCTACTACTGGCCGAAAACCGAGACCGAGAGCTTTTACCAGCAGGCGATGCACAGCAGCGCCGATATTATTTATCTCGGTGAAAGCGTCTGCACCAAGCGGCGTGAGATGAAGGTCGGCGACTGGCTGGCGCTGGCTAAAGCGGTGGCGCAGTCCGGCAAGCAGGTAGTGCTCTCCACTCTGGCATTGCTGCAGGCGCCTTCCGAATTAAACGAGCTGAAACGCTACGTGGAAAACGGCGAGTTTCTGATAGAGGCTAACGATCTCGGTACGGTGAATATGGCGGCGGAGCGCGGCCTGCCGTTCGTCGCCGGTCACGCACTGAACTGCTACAACGCCTATACCCTGCGGCTGCTGCACAAGCAGGGCATGACGCGCTGGTGCATGCCGGTGGAACTGTCCCGCGACTGGCTGGGCAAGGTGCTGGAGCAGTGCGCCGAGCTGGGCTTCCGCCGCGGCTTTGAGGTAGAGGTGCTGGGCTACGGCCACCTGCCGCTGGCCTACTCCGCCCGCTGCTTTACCGCACGCTCGGAAAACCGCGGCAAGGATGAGTGCGAAACCTGCTGCATCAAATACCCGCAGGGGCGCGCCATGCGCTCACAGGAAAACCAGCAGGTATTCGTGCTCAACGGCATCCAGACGATGAGCGGCTACTGCTACAACCTGGGTAATGAGCTAAGCGGTATGCAGGAGCTGGTCGATATCGTGCGGCTGTCGCCGCAGGGCATGGAAACGCTGGCGATGCTCGAGCAGTTCCGCGCCAACGAAAATGCCGGGCAGCCGCTGGCGCTGACCAACGACAGCGACTGCAACGGTTACTGGCGGCGCGTCGCCGGGCTGGAACTGGTGCGGTAACTGCTGGTTAATCCCCGTTCACACGGGGAACACTACTGCTGGATAAACGCAGCGGTAATCATGTCCGGTTTATCCCCGCTCGCGCGGGGAACACTGCAGACCGTCTTCACCCATCACAGGGACCTGCGGTTTATCCCCGCTCGCGCGGGGAACACTCTTCGCAGGCGCGCCAGGCCTGAAATACACCCGGTTTATCCCCGCTCGCGCGGGGAACACGATTTCTATTATGGCGGCGATACTGCGCTGGCTGGTTTATCCCCGCTCGCGCGGGGAACACTGGTCCTTAGATTAAGATGTGAGTACCGGTGACGGTTTATCCCCGCTCGCGCGGGGAACACAGATTTCGTTGTCCTCCGGCTATTGTTACGGCCGGTTTATCCCCGCTCGCGCGGGGAACACTTTTTTGTTGCAGATGATAATCCGGGTACGACCGGTTTATCCCCGCTCGCGCGGGGAACACACTAAATATATCCAATTGAATTATATTGATTTTTTACCACTTAAAAAAGCCACCGACTTTTCACGATAATCTGAAAAATATAACCAATTGAAAAACAATTAATTTATTTTCACTTCGCCATCAGAATAGCCGCTGTACCAAGCAGATCATCACTCACCTTCTGCCGCACCTTACCGAACAGGCTTTATCCCGCAACACTACGCCCGCCGTTTCCGGAACAGACTGCGCAGCGCCACACTGTTATGCGCCAGCCCCACTCCGATACCGATCACGGTATACACCGCGCCAAGCAGCAGCAACATCAGCACGTCGTTCCCCACTTCATTCAGCGACATCCCCATCTGGTTCACCCCGGCGATCGCTTTGGTGGCCCAGGTGGAAGGAATGCAGTATGAAATGGCGCGCACCCAGCCCGGCATCGCCTGCAGCGGCCAGATGGTGCCGGAAAGGTAGAAAATCGGCGTGGTGATAAACGCCAGCGTCAGGTAAATCATCTCCACGCTGCGCAGGCACTCGGTCACCAGCTTCCCTAACCCCAGCACCGCCAACAGGAACGGGAAGGTCAGCAGCAGCACCTCCGCAATGTTCGCCGTCTGCCGGTAGCCCAACACCCACGGCCACAGCACAAACAGCACGATGGACAAAAACAGCCAGATCGGCAGCAGCGCCGACAGGCCGCCGAGGTACACCGGGATCGACGGTTTGCCGCTCGGTGCACTTTTCAGCGCAATGCTGACGCGTACGCTGGCGATCAGCAGCGAGTGCTGCAGCAGCATGACCAGCAGGCCGGGGAACACGATTGCCGCGAAGCTGATGCCGGGGTTAAACACGTCCAGCGTCTGCCCCTGAATCGGCGTCAGGATAATCTGCGCCTGCCGTTCGCTAAAGCCGCTGCGCAGCAGCAGCGAGGTATTGTACTGACTCAGCAGCTGCTGATAGGCGGTCACCACGTCCTGCTGGATCTGGCCGTTTGCCAGCCGGTTGGTGGCGTCGCCGTACACCGGCACCACAATGTTCTCGCCGTGCAGGATCTTCTTCTCCAGATTCACCGGCATAATGATCACCGCAAACAGCTCGCGCCAGCCCAGATCGCGCTGGGCCTGCTCCAGGCTGTCGTAGGTTTTGATGGCGACTTTTGAGGTGGCGTCCAGTTGGCGGATCAGCTCACGGCTGGCGCTGCTGTGATCCTGGTCGATCACCCCCACCGGCAGATCCCACACCGAACGGTTGGCGTACACCAGGCTCATTACACACAGCGACAGGATCAGCATCAGCCACATCGGCCGCTCCAGCATGCCGATCAGCACCCGGCTAAAGGTTTGCCAGTAGCTCTTCATTGCGCTCCTCCGTCCTTAGCCAGCCGCTTCAGCAGCCGGTTGCGCACCAAAAACGCGGTCACCAGCGGATAAACCAGCAGCAGCGCGCACACGCCGAAAATCGCCCGCGCCGGCACCTGGCGCAGGAAGACGTCAAACATCGCGTACAGCGCATGGGTCAGCGGCTCAATATTGGAAATAATCCGCGCCGGCAGCGGCATCGACAGCTCCGGCACCGCCATGCCGGAGTAGGTCATCGCAATACTGACCAGAATACCGATCAGGCTGTAGGCGGTGATCGCGCTGCCGGTAAAGGTAAACAGCAGCAGGCCGATACTCTGTGCCGCCGCCACGTAGAAAAAGCCGATCAGCAGCATAAACAGCGGGTTGCCGCTGACGCGCGCGTCGAAAATCCCCACCAGCGCGGCAATCTCAATCATCAGCAGGGTGGTAAAGCAGATGGTATACGGCGCCAGCTTGCCCAGCAGCGCCAGGCTGAACGGCCGCGCGCTCAGCAGCGACTTGCTACGCGCCATCACATAGATCATGCAGGTGACGACAAACAGCTGCAGCAGGTGAATGGTCGCGGCGAACTGCTGATAATAGATATAGCTGCCGCTGGCGTTAAACAGGCTGCCGTAGTTAAGCGTCACGTCCGCCAGCTGCGGCAGCGTTTTCCCCATGCTGGCGGCGATAATCGAGCGGTAACTGGCGTTGGTTTCCGTCATCAGGCCGCTGAAATCCTGGGTGGAATAGAGCCCGGCGCCGTAGAACAGAGCGTTGTAATACAGCACGATGCTCGGCTGCTTGCCCGCCAGGGCGTTCGCCTCCAGATCCGGCGGCACATACAGCAGCGCATAGTCCTGCGCGCTGCGCAGCCGGCGCAGCGACTCGCTCAGCCCGCCGTCATGGGCCTCGACGTGAGCATGGGAGCCTGCGTCCAGTTTGCGGATCAGCGATTTCGACAGCGGGCTGTGATCGTTATCCACCACCGAAACCGGCAGGTTCAGCAGCGTGCCCTCCGAGAAGTTGCTGCTGATCAGGCCGAACAGCATCAGCGGAAACAGCCAGCCCAGCCAGTGGATCACCGGGCTGCGAAAGGCAACCCGGCACTCCCGGTTAAACGCGTGGCTGAAGCAGCGCCATCCGGCCCTTACTCTTTCCATTGCCATAAGCTGCTCATCCCTGGGCGCAGGCCTTCAATCGGCTGAGCCGGGTACAGGCGTACTTCAAAGGTTTTCAGGTCGAAGTCGCCGGTGGCGCGCGTGGCGCGTTTGGTGGCGTAATCCCCCAGCGGCGCGATATAACGCACTTCGGCATCGATGAGCTTATCCTTCAGCGCCGGTACGCGCAGCTTCACCTTATCGCCCTTGCGTATATTCGCCAGAATATCTTCCCGCAGGTTAAACACAAAGTAGGCGTCCGGCAGGCGGATCAGCGTCACCAGCGGGCTGGAGGCGTTCAGCAGTTCGCCGACCTCGGCCGGAATCGGCCCCACTTCCCCGTCCACCGGCGCTTTCACCTGCAGGTCGTCGGCCTGCGCCTGCACTTCCAGCAGGTTCTCTTCCGCTGCGCGCAGCGCCGCGGCGTATTGCTGACGCAGCTCAATACGGTCGCCGTTGATGCCTTCATCCAGCTTGGCCTTCGCGTCCTGCACCTGTTGATAGGCGGTATCGCGCGAACGGCGCGAGCTGTCCAGCTCGGACTTGGAGATATAGCCTTTGGCCGCCACGCTGCGGTTGCGGTCGTAATCATGCTGTGCGTTGCGCAGTTCGGCCTGCGCCTGCGCCAGGCTGGCGCGCAGGCTGCGGATGTTCTCTTCGCGCGTGCCGTGCAGCGACTGATCGAGCTGCGCCTTGGCCTCATCGCGCGTCGCCTGCGCCGAACGCAGCTGGGCCAGCAGCTCCGGGCTGTCCAGTTTAATCATCACCTGGCCGGCCTTGACGTCATCGCCGCGTTCAATCAGGCGTTCCACCACCCGTCCCTTGGCTTTTGACGCCACGATCACTTCCGGCGCGTCCACTTCGCCCTGCAGCAACAGATCCTGATTATGCGAGCGGAACAATACCGCCATCGCAATGGCGATCACCACCAGCAGCAGGGTAAATAAGGTCTTTTTATTCATGCATCAAGCTCCCTGAGCGTAAGCGGCTGGCGAAAATATGACGGTCCATACAATGTCGGTCTCTCCCAAAAGGCCGTATTTGCGACAAGGATATCACAAGCACGTATATCCTCTTTTATAACCGCAATTTGCATTATGCTTTTAACGTGAAATTGCAGATCCCTGCACTCGCCCTTTAAGCGATGAAACTTGCAACAATGGACGAATGATATGACACAACACGCATCGGTCCCGCTTTCGGTACTGGATCTCTCCCCCATTCCTCAGGGAGCAAAGGCGCGCGACGCGTTTCACTGCTCTTTAGATTTAGCACAACATGCTGAAAAGTGGGGGTTCCAACGCTATTGGTTGGCGGAACATCACAATATGACCGGTATCGGCAGCGCGGCGACCTCGGTGCTGCTCGGCTATCTGGCCGCCGGCACCGACACTATTCGCCTGGGCTCTGGCGGCGTGATGCTGCCCAACCATGCCCCGCTGGTGATCGCCGAACAGTTCGGCACGCTGGAGTCGCTGTACCCCGGCCGTATCGATCTGGGGCTGGGCCGCGCGCCCGGCACCGACCAGCGCACCATGATGGCGCTGCGCCGCCACCTGTCCAGCGAGGTGGATAACTTCCCGCGCGACGTGCAGGAGCTGCAGCACTACTTTGCCGAGACGCAGCCCGGACAGCCGGTACAGGCGGTGCCGGGGCAAGGGCTGCACGTGCCGATTTGGCTGCTGGGCTCCAGCCTGTACAGCGCGCAGCTGGCCGCCAAGTTGGGCCTGCCGTTCGCCTTCGCCTCCCACTTCGCGCCGGATATGCTGTTCCAGGCGCTGAGACTGTACCGGGAAAACTATCAGCCTTCCGAACGCTGGCCGCAGCCGCATGCGATGGTGTGCGTCAACGTGATTGCCGCCGACAGCGAGCGCGATGCGCGCTTCCTGTTCAGCTCCATGCAGCAGCAGTTTATCAACCTGCGCCGCGGCGAACCGGGGCCGCTGCCGCCGCCGGTAGACAATATTCACGCGCTGTGGAGCGCCGGCGAGCAGTATGGCGTCGAACAGGCGCTGCGGATGTCGATCGTCGGTGATGAAAATAGCGTGCGCGAAGGGCTGCAGGCGCTGCTGCAGGAAACCGAGGCCGATGAAATCATGGTTAACGGCCAGATCTTTGACCATCAGGCGCGGCTGCGTTCGTTTGAGATCGTCGCGCAGGTGAAGGATGGGTTAACGCGCGGCTAAACGCCGCGCGCCGCGGGCGGGGGAGTCCTTCCCCCGCCCTTGTTTCAGCTGCGTGAAGGCTGCCCGGCCGCCGCCAACCGCCGATCGGCGCGCAACGCCAGCCCGGTGCGCAGCAGCAGCGCCAACATCAGCAGCAGTTCCAGCGCCAATGCCGCCAGCAAAGCATGCAGGTAGTCGCCCGGCGACACGTGCAGCACCTGCACCAGCACCGTCCCCAACAGAATCGGCCCCAGCCCCAGCGACGTCTGTTGCACCGTCGCCAGCAGGGCGCTGCCGGAACCGGCATGCTCGACCGGCACGTCCGCCAGACCAATACGGAAGAAGCCGCTGACGATCAGCGCCTGACCGGCGCCAATCAGCAGCGTCGCCGGGATCAAATTGAGAATGCCCGGCTGCGGCCACACCAGCAGCATGGTCAGCATCAGCGCCAACAGCCCGCCGATCTGGATCAGGCAGCCAAGCAGCAGCGCGCGCACCTTGCCGATATGCTCGATCACCGTGCTGCTCAGCAGTGAGGAGATAAAATAGGCCACCCCGAGCGCAATAAACGCATTGCCCGACTGGAAGGCGTTCAGCTGCGCGCCCGCCTGCAGCGTCAGCGCCATCACAAACATAAAGCCGCTCCAGCAGGAGAAAAACAAAATAGCGATGGTCAGCCCGAATCTGACGCTCGCCAGCCGCAGCAGCGCCGGCGGCAGCAGCGGGAAGTTATTGCGCCGTTCCTGCCGCAGCTCCACGCGCCACAGCTGCAGCAACAGCGGCCCGCTAAGCGCCAGCAACGCCAGACACGGCCACGGCCAGTGCCACACCGGCCCCAGCGCCAGCGGAAACAGCAGGCAGACGATGGTCAGCGCCAGCAGTAAAGTGCCGGGCCAGTCGATACTGACCGGCCGCTCCGCGCGCGTGTCCGGCACCCAGCGATGGGCGCAGGCCAGCACCAGCGCGCACAGCGGAATATTGATCAAAAAGACGCTGCGCCAGCCGTAGCCGGCGATATTCAGTGAAATCAGCAACCCGCCCAGCACCTGGCCGATGATAAACGCCAGCCCGCCGATGCCGCCGTACAGGGCCATCGCCCGGGCGTGCTCGCGTCCGCGCAGGCAAACGTGAATGGTCGCCATAATCTGCGGCACAATCATCGCCGCGCCGACGCCCTGCAGCGTACGCGCCACCAGCAGCAGCCAGACCGAGTTCGCCAGGCCGCACATCAGCGAGGCCACGGCGAACAGCCGCACGCCCCATAAAAACAGACGTCTGCGCCCCAGGTTATCCCCCATGCGGCTGCCCATCGCCAGACAAACGGCAAACGCCACGCCGTAAACCGCGACGATCAGCTCCAGCTGCGTCGGACTGGCGTGCAGCGACTGCGCCATCGCGTCCAGCCCGACGTTGACGATGGAAAAGTCGATCATCGGCAACAGCTGCCCCGCCAATAAAATTATCAATCCCGCACGGCCCAGACCGGCCGCGGATGATGGTGTGCTCATCGTGTCCTACCCTTGTATCAAACCAGGAATGTGACTAGCATCACCATTAAATTAAACGGGTACCAGTTCTTGATTATCATGGTATAAAAACTACCGGTCTTATTGCGCAGGGAAACTATTTATGTCTGAAACCATATCCCCGTTCGACGCCGGACAGGCAGATAACCGCAAGCAGCTGGGCGCCTTTTTGCGCGCGCGCCGCGAAAGCCTGGACCCGAACCGGCTGGGCCTGCCGCGTATGCGCCAGCGCCGCACGCCCGGCCTGCGCCGGGAGGAAGTGGCGCAGCTGGCCGACGTCGGCATTACCTGGTACACCTGGCTGGAACAGGGCCGGGCGATCCAGGCCTCGGCGAAAACGCTGAGCGCCATCGCCCACGCGCTGCAGTGCAACGAGGCGGAAACCCACCACCTGTTCAGACTGGCGGGGCAAAGTCTGCCGGCCGGCGCCCGCCACGACGGCTGTGAAAAGCTGTCGCCCTACGGGCAGCGGCTGCTGGATCAGCTCGATCCGCTGCCGGCGATCATCTCTAACGCACGTTTTGATATTCTCGGCTTTAACCGCGCCTACTGTCTGCTGATGGGCGTCGATCTGGCTACGCTGCCGCCGGAGGATCGTAACTGTATCTATCTGGCGTTCACCCACGAGCAGTGGCGCGCCAGCCAGCTGGACTGGGACGATATCATGCCGAAAATGGTGGCGCTGTTCCGCGCGCAGATGGCGGAACATCTGGGCGATCCGGTCTGGGAGCAGCAGCTAGCCCGCTATCTGTCGGTCTCGGAGGATTTTCGCGCGCTGTGGGAGCGGCATGAGGTACGCAGCATCGATAACAACGTCAAACGCTTCCTCCACCCGCAGGTCGGGGAAATGAGTCTGCGGCAGAATAACTGGTGGTCGGCGCCGCGCAACGGCGACCGGATGCTGGTGTATATACCGGCGGATGAGCAGAGCGAGCGCCGCCTGCAACTGCTGACCGGCGGCGCGGAGTAACGGCGGGCACAGGCCCGCGCGGTTAACGCTGGATCAGGTAGCGGATGGTCGGCCCGTCCTGCTGGATATCCAGCACCGTGTAGCCGTGGTTGCGCGCATCGAGCGGGATGTTATTGATCGACTGCGGGCAATCGCTGATCACCTCCAGGATTTCGCCGGCTTTCAGCTGTGGCATCGCTTCCAGCGTCGCCACCGCCGGGTACGGGCACGGCTCACCCAGCATATCCAGACGGTAATCCGGCACTATCGTTTGTTGCATCATCACATACTCCTCGCACTAACCTGTTCTGCCCGCGCCTTGGCGCGGAAAAAGCGTTTCTCCCACCACAGCATGGCGACCAACGCCAACGCCAACAGCAGGTAAGTCACCAGCAGCCCGCCCGTCGGACCGAATACCTCCAGCAGGTTGACCTTGTCATAGTCGGTGGCCAGCGACGGCGCCAGCGCATCCCAGTAGTAGGCCAGCAGCGTCGCGCCGATGATATTGCCCAGCCCGACCCACCAGTAGTGCACCTGCCCTTCCACCGCGCGGTACATCCAGCCGGTCTCGCAGCCGCCGGCCAGCACGATGCCGAAGCCGAACAGCAGGCCGCCAATCAGCGCGTTCGGCCCGGCCCACATGATTTTGGGCGCCACGCCCAGCTGCACATAGCTGAAGATGCCGATGGCGCTGACCGCCATGCCTAAAATAATCGCCCGCGCCATATGGGTACGGCCGGTGATCCACAGATCGCGAAACGCCGAGGTGAAGCAAATCTGCGCCCGTTCGATCAGCAGGCCGAAGGCGATGCCGAACAGCATGGCGATGCCCAGCTTCGGCGCATCAAACAGCGTCCACAGCGACCAGGCCGTCATCAACAGGAAGATAACCATCCCCAGACGGAAACGGCGGCGCGCCTGCTGCGGCAGCTGGGTCAGCGGCGCGGCGGCCTGCACTTTCTGCAGTTTTACCGGCACGCGGAACAGCGGCAGCAGGGTAAATTTGGCGCCAAAGTAAGAGCCGACGGCGGTCGCCAGCGCAAACAGCCAGGCGTGCAGCGAAAACTGCGGAATACCGGTAAAAAATGCCGCCAGGTTGCAGCCCATCGCCAGGCGCGCGCCGAAACCGGCGATAATGCCGCCCAGCAGCGCCTGCACAATGCGAATGCGGTGCTGCGGCCGGCGCAGCTTGATGTTGTTGGCCCACAGCGCGGCGGCAATGCAGCCGGCGAACATGCCGATAATCATCCGGCCGTCGATGCGCGTCAGCGGCGTGCCTTCCAGGCCAATCACTTTGAAATACGCCCACTGTTCGGGATGCAGCCCCAGCCATTGCAGAACGTGGCCGCCCCAGCGGGTAAATTCCCCGGTGACCGCCCAGAAGGTACCGGTCAGGCCAAAGTAATAAGTGGCCAGCAGACCGGCGGCGATCACCGCCGGCAGCGGCGCCCAGAAACGCACTAGATAGTCAGTTTTAAATTGTTGCCAGTTCACGGCATCCCCTGTCCGTTAAATCATTAAGAAAAACCTTGTAAATGATACGCCATCCGGCGCGGAAAGGCAGATTGCAGGCATAAAAAAACCAGCCCGCAGGCTGGTTTGGTCATGGATTGGCTAATCCTTACTTATGCATCGCCGAAACGACGACGTGGTGCGCGCTCGCGGCTGGCGTTGCCGCCACGACGCTCGCCGTTGCCGGCTGCGTTGCCGCCTTCACGACGTTCACCGAAAGAACGACGTGGGCCGCCTTCACGGCGCTCACCGTTGAACGGACGACGGTTGCCGCCGTCGCGACGTTCGCGGCGCTCGTGCGGCTGTGCATCGCCCAGCAGCTGCATGTTCATCGGCTTGTTCAGAATGCGGGTGCGAGTGAAGTGATTCAGGATCTCGCCCGGCATGCCTTTTGGCAGCTCGATGGTGGAGTGGGAGCCAAACAGCTTGATGTTACCGATGTAACGGCTGCTGATGTCGCCTTCGTTGGCGATAGCGCCCACGATATGACGCACTTCAACACCGTCATCACGGCCCACTTCAATGCGGTACAGCTGCATTTCACCAACGTCACGACGTTCACGACGCGGACGGTCGCCGTCACGACGGTCGCCGCGGCGGTCGTCACGATCGTTGAACTCACGTGGTTTACGCGGCTTGAAGACCGGATCCGGCGGCAGGATCAGCGGGCGTTCGCCCTGCGCCATTTTCAGCAGCGCGGCGGCCAGCGTTTCCATGTCCAGCTCTTCTTCCGGCTGCAGTTTAGCCAGCAGTGCACGGTACATATCCAGATCGCTGCTTTCCAGCTGCTGCTGAACTTTAGCGGCGAATTTTTCCAGACGGCGTTTGCCCAGCAGTTCTGCGTTCGGCAGTTCTACTTCCGGAATGGTCAGCTTCATGGTGCGCTCGATGTTGCGCAGCAGGCGGCGTTCGCGGTTTTCCACGAACAGCAGCGCGCGACCGGCGCGACCGGCGCGGCCGGTACGACCGATACGGTGAACGTAAGATTCTGCGTCCATCGGGATATCGTAGTTAACCACCAGGCTGATACGCTCAACGTCCAGACCACGCGCCGCCACGTCGGTGGCGATCAGAATATCCAGGCGGCCGTCTTTCAGGCGCTCCAGGGTCTGCTCACGCAGCGCCTGGTTCATGTCGCCGTTCAGCGCGGCGCTGCTGTAGCCGTTACGCTCCAGCGCTTCCGCCACTTCCAGCGTGGCGTTTTTGGTGCGCACGAAGATAATCGCCGCATCAAAGTCTTCCGCTTCCAGGAAACGCACCAGCGCTTCGTTTTTACGCATGCCGTACGCCGTCCAGTAGCTCTGGCTGATGTCCGGACGGGTGTTGATGCTGGACTGAATGCGCACTTCCTGCGGCTCTTTCATAAAGCGGCGGGTGATGCGGCGAATCGCTTCCGGCATGGTGGCGGAGAACAGCGCGGTCTGATGTTCAGCCGGGATTTCCGCCATGATGGTTTCAACGTCTTCGATAAAGCCCATGCGCAGCATTTCGTCGGCTTCATCCAGCACCAGACCGCTCAGGTTGGAGAGGTTCAGGGTGCCGCGTTTCAGGTGGTCCAGCAGACGGCCTGGCGTACCCACCACGATTTGCGGGCCTTGACGCAGGGCGCGCAGCTGTACGTCGTAACGCTGGCCGCCATACAGGGCCACAACGTTCACGCCGTTCATATGTTTGGAGAAATCGGTCATCGCTTCGGCAACCTGCACCGCCAGTTCGCGGGTTGGCGCCAGCACCAGGATTTGTGGCGCCTTCAGGGAAGCGTCGATATTGTGCAGCAGCGGCAGCGAGAACGCCGCAGTCTTGCCGCTGCCGGTTTGTGCCATACCCAGCACATCGCGGCCGTTCAACAGGTGAGGAATACACTCAGCCTGAATAGGTGATGGCTTAACATAGCCCAGGTCGTTCAGAGCAGAAATGATCGGAGCAGACAGCCCCAGGTCAGCAAAAGAGGTTTCAAGCTCAACAGTCATGTACACGTGCCTCATTAATAATGGCTGCCAGTCTACATAACTCATCGCGAAAATTTTCAGTCATTTTCATTGAAAAGTGTGAACCGGCTCAAATTAGATTATAAAACGAACAAAAAAGCCCTCACCCGTTAAGGCGATAGCGATGGCAAAACGCCATGGTCTATCCGGCTGATATAAGTGTTCGTCAGCTATTGCTGGTCCGATTCCGATAGGTCGTCTTGTTCTTGGCCCAAAAGCGCCAATTCCAACAATGCATAGCGGTGCTCAACAAAGTTATGAACGTTGTTAGCGACCGTCAGTTTGAACAACGCCGAAGCGGAGTTCTTGTCCCCCAGACTCAGGTAGTGTTTACCCAAATAGAAGTCAGTTTCACTGAGATGCTCAGCGAGCGAAGTGTTATCCGTTGCATCTGCCTTGAGGCGTTCCATCAGCGTGTTTTCGCTGATATCGCCCAGGTAGAATTCGACAATATTCCATCCCCATTGCCCTCTGTCCGCTTTGTCATAACGCTGCTGGAGCGCGCTGACGGCCATCTTGGGATCGATTTCTCTTTCCACCAGGTACAGCCATAACGAACGGAAGGGATCGTTTGGGTCGTCTTGATAAAACGCCTGCAGATCATCCTGCGCCAACGGGAAGCGGCCGCCATAGTACAGTGCGATGCCCCGGTTTAAACGCGCGTAATTGTAAGTTGGATCAAGCTCTAGTACAGAATCAAACGCTTCATAGGCAGCATCAAAATTGCCTGCCTGCGTTAAGTAAATGCCCAGGTAGTTGAAAACTTCCGGCATATCAGGACGTATCGCCAGCGCTTGTGAAAAATCATTGCGCGCCAGTGCACGTAGCCCGAGGCTATCATACAGCACACCGCGCTCATATAAAAGCTGTGCGCGTTCATCGTCCGTCAGTGCCCGGCTGGCAAGAATTTGTTCCATGCGCGCCAGGATCACTTCCTGCTGCAGCGTTGGCTGCAACGGGATCGCCAAAACTTCGTCTTTACGCCAATCATTGTTGCTGCATCCTGCCAGCATGAGCGCTGTCGCAACGTAACACCAGCGTAAGAAAAGCTTCATTTCCCACTCCCGCAGACAAACATTGGATAACGTCCTGTCCTCCGCTTGCTAAAACGCGGATATCCTACCCGCGCGTATACGGACAGCCCCCGCCCTGCGGCGGGGAACTGTCAAAACTGTGTTACAGTTATTCTGCTTCAGGCGCAGCAGGAGCCGCCTCTTCAGAGGCAGTGGCTTCCTTGATGCTCAGGCGCACGCGGCCCTGGCGATCAACTTCCAGCACCTTAACCGGCACTTCCTGGCCCATCTGCAGATAGTCGGTCACTTTCTCAACGCGCTTGTCAGCGATCTGAGAAATGTGCACCAGACCTTCTTTACCGCCGCCGATGGCCACGAAGGCGCCGAAGTCAACGATACGGGTTACTTTACCCTGGTAGATACGGCCAACTTCGATCTCAGCGGTGATCTCTTCAATACGACGAATGGCGTATTTCGCTTTCTCACCGTCGGTCGCTGCGATTTTCACTGTACCATCATCTTCGATTTCAATGGTAGTGCCAGTCTCTTCGGTCAGCGCACGGATCACGGAGCCGCCTTTACCGATCACATCCTTAATCTTGTCCGGATTGATCTTCATGGTATGGATACGCGGTGCGAACTGAGAGATATCGCCGCGCGGCGTGCTGATCGCCTGTTCCATAACGCCCAGAATGTGCAGACGCGCACCCTTGGCCTGGTTCAGAGCCACCTGCATGATTTCGCGGGTGATGCCTTCAATTTTAATATCCATCTGCAGCGCGGTGATACCGTCACGGCTACCGGCCACTTTGAAGTCCATGTCGCCCAGGTGGTCTTCGTCACCCAGAATGTCTGACAGTACCACAAAGTTGTCGTCTTCTTTTACCAGACCCATGGCGATGCCCGCAACCGCTGCCTTGATCGGCACGCCTGCGTCCATCAGCGCCAGAGAGGCGCCACAGACGGAAGCCATGGAAGAAGAACCGTTGGATTCAGTGATCTCGGACACCACGCGAACGGTGTACGGGAAATCTTCCGGTTTAGGCATCATAGCCAATACGCCGCGTTTCGCCAGGCGACCGTGACCAATTTCACGACGCTTCGGTGAACCGACCATGCCGGTTTCGCCCACGGAGTACGGAGGGAAGTTGTAGTGGAACAGGAAGCTGTCGGTCTTTTCGCCCATCAGCTCATCCAGGTTCTGCGCGTCGCGTGCGGTGCCCAGGGTGGCGGTAACCAGCGCCTGCGTTTCGCCACGGGTGAACAGCGCGGAGCCGTGGGTACGCGGCAGTACGCCGGTGCGCACGTCCAGACCACGGATCATGTCTTTTTCACGGCCGTCGATACGCGGCTCGCCACGCAGTACGCGGCTACGCACCACGTTTTTCTCCAGATCGCTCAGCGCGTCCTGGATATCTGCGGCGTCCAGCGTCTCGTCCTGCTCCAGCAGCGCGGCGGTGACGTCTTCTTTGATGGCGTCAACCTGTGCGTAACGATCCTGCTTCTCAGTGATCTGGTAAGCATCGCCCAGACGGCTCTGCGCCAGCTCGGCTACGCGCGCCTGCAGCGCTTCGTTAACCGGAGTCGGCTGCCAGTCCCACTTAGGTTTGCCCACTTCGGCAACCAGTGAGTTGATGTTGTCGATAACCACCTGCTGCTGCTCGTGGCCGAACACCACGGCGCCCAGCATCTGATCTTCGCTCAGCACTTCGGCTTCAGATTCAACCATCAGCACTGCGCCGGCGGTACCGGCAACCACCAGGTCCAGACGGCTCTCTTTCAGCTCGTCAACGGTCGGGTTCAGCACGTACTGGTCATTGACATAACCCACGCGCGCCGCGCCGATTGGGCCGTTGAACGGAATGCCGGACAGGCTCAGCGCGGCGGAGGCGCCGATCATCGCCACGATATCCGGGTTAACCTGCGGGTTAACGGAAACCACGGTCGCGATCACCTGCACTTCGTTCAGGAAGTGGTCCGGGAACAGTGGGCGGATTGGACGGTCAATCAGACGGGAAGTCAGGGTTTCGCCTTCGCTCGGACGGCCTTCACGACGGAAGAAGCTGCCCGGGATACGACCGGCGGCGTAGGTACGCTCCTGATAGTTAACGGTCAGCGGGAAGAAGCTCTGGCCTGGTTTGGCTTTTTTCTGGCCCACGACGGTAACGAATACGGCGGTGTCGTCCATGCTTACCATGACGGCGGCCGTCGCCTGACGCGCCATCATACCGGTCTCGATGGTGACGGTATGCTGGCCATACTGGAATTTGCGAATAGTCGGTGTCAGCAAAATTTTATCCTTAGATGTGGCGCGCAATCACCTCGACGGCTCGGCGCGCCAGTGAATCACTGACCTTCTCACTACATCCTCGCGACTAATGACAACCCTTATTCACCTGGCGGAATAAAGTCTCTCATTAGCCGCGCGAACCTCTGTAACGGAAGATCCTCGTTAGTACATTAACCTGATTTACTTATGCTTCCTAGAAGAAAGGGGCCAAAATAGGCCCCTTTCCACTGAAACTGGTTCGATTAGCGACGCAGGCCCAGACGCTCGATCAGGCTGGTGTAACGTGCTACATCTTTACGCTTCAGGTAGTCCAGCAGCTTACGACGCTGAGAAACCATACGCAGCAGACCACGACGGCTGTGGTGATCTTTTTTGTGCTCGGAGAAGTGGCCTTGCAGATGGTTAATCTGCGCGGTCAGCAGGGCAACCTGAACTTCGGTAGAACCGCTGTCGTTAGTACCACGACCGAAATCAGCTACGATTTTAGCTTTAGCTTCAACACTTAGAGACATTGTAATACTCCAAATTATAGATAAAAAATGCAGGCGCCGATCTCTAATTCAGCAGCCCGATAATTGAGCCATGCCCCTCAAGCGAGAGTCATGGCCCAAGCTGCGTCATTCTACTCTTAGCGCAGAACGATCGCAAGATGAGGCGTTTTTCGCCGATCAGTCGAAATGCTCGACAACCAGACGCTTAGGCGCCACACGACCGTCGTCGGCAATCTCGCCGACGCCGATAAACTTATGCGCGTCGCCTTCGGTGATGCGCACCATGCCGGAGTCCGGCGCGCCGGCGGCCTGCACCGGCTGGCCCTGCTTGACGTAGCCGGCCACCGCCGGCAGCAGGTTCACTTCCGGGAAGTCGGCGCACGGGCTGTCCATCGGCATCAGCAGCGGATCGAGCAGCTCGCCCGGCGCTATGCCTTCGGCCTGCGCCTGCTCCAGCAGCGCGTTCAGCTGCTCCAGCGTCACCATCCGTTCGATCGGGTACTTCGCCACCTGCAGACGGCGCAGATAAATCACGTGCGCGCCGCAGCCCAGCAGTTCGCCCAGGTCGTCGGTAATGGTGCGGATATAGGTGCCTTTGGAGCAGTGAACTTCCAGCTCCAGCTCATCACCTTCCCAGCGGATAAACTTCAGCTCGTAGACCGTAATGCTGCGCGCTTCGCGCGGCACTTCAATGCCCTGACGCGCATATTCGTACAGTTTTTTACCCTGATACTTCAGCGCGGAGTACATCGACGGCACCTGCTGGATATCGCCGCGGAAGGTCTCCAGCGCTGCATCAAGCTGCTGTTGGGTGATATTCACCGGGCGTTCCTGCACGATCTGACCGTCCGCGTCCGAGGTGTCGGTACGCTGCCCCAGGCGGGCAATCACCCGATAGCGCTTGTCGGAATCCAGCAGGAACTGGGAAAACTTGGTGGCTTCCCCCAGGCAGATCGGCAGCATGCCGGTCGCCAGCGGGTCGAGCGCGCCGGTATGGCCCGCACGGTTGGCGTTATAGCAACGCTTTACTTTTTGCAGCGCGTCGTTGGAGGACAGGCCCTGCGGCTTGTCCAGCAACAGCACGCCGTGGATATCGCGGCCGCGGCGACGAGGGCGACTCATTAAGCCTCCTCGTCATCGCCTGATGCGGAGCGACGCTCGGCATCATTTTTCACCACGTTGCTCACCAGGTTGGACATACGCATGCCTTCAACCAGCGAGTTGTCGTACGCGAAGGTCAGCTCCGGCACCACGCGCAGGCGCATCGCCTTGCCCAGCAGCGTGCGGATATAGCCGGACGCGTCCTGCAACGCCTTAACGCCCTTGTTCACCAGATCGGGATCGTGGTTTTCCGTCAGCACGTTGAGGAAGGTAACGTAAACTTTGGCGTACGCCAGGTCGCGGGAAATTTCAACGCCGGAAACGGTCGCCATGCCTACGCGCGGATCTTTGATTTCACGCTGCAGAATGATCGCAATCTCTTTCTGCATCTCTTGCGCGACGCGCTGGCCGCGGCTGAATTCTTTTGCCATGTTATTTTCTCCAGACAAATCGGGGGGCACAAAGGCCCCCCAGAACAGATTAAGCAGATGTGCAACCGTTAATCGATGGTGCGCTGGATCTCGATGATTTCGAAGACTTCGATCATGTCGCCAACGCGCACGTCGTTGTAGTTCTTCACGCCGATACCACATTCCATGCCGTTACGGACTTCGTTAACGTCATCTTTGAAGCGACGCAGGGATTCCAGCTCACCTTCATAGATAACCACGTTGTCGCGCAGGACGCGGATTGGGTTGTGACGCTTGATGTTGCCTTCGGTAACCATACAGCCGGCGATAGCGCCAAATTTCGGTGATTTGAACACGTCACGCACTTCGGCCAGGCCGATAATCTGCTGTTTGTACTCAGGTGCCAGCATGCCGCTCATCGCCTGCTTCACTTCGTCAATCAGGCTATAGATGACGGAGTAGTAACGCAGATCCAGGCTTTCTGCTTCGATCACGCGGCGCGCAGAAGCGTCGGCACG
Organism: Serratia rubidaea; assembly: GCF_016026735.1. NCBI lineage: Bacteria > Pseudomonadati > Pseudomonadota > Gammaproteobacteria > Enterobacterales > Yersiniaceae > Serratia > Serratia rubidaea. The sequence goes on along the minus strand of NZ_CP065640.1, from coordinate 1,962,725 downwards.
CACGTTGAAGCCCAGGATGATGGCGTTGGATGCCGCAGCCAGCGTCGCGTCGGTTTCGGTGATGCCACCTACGCCGGAGCCGACAATCTTCACCTTCACTTCGTCGGTGGACAGCTTCATCAACGCATCGCTGATCGCTTCGCAAGAGCCCTGTACGTCGGACTTCAGCACGATGTTCAGCTCGGAAACCTCACCGTCGGTCATGTTGGAGAACATGTTTTCCAGTTTGGATTTCTGCTGACGCGCCAGTTTGACTTCGCGGAATTTGCCCTGACGGTACAGCGCCACTTCACGCGCTTTCTTCTCGTCACGCACCACGGTCGCTTCATCACCCGCCGCCGGAACGCTGGACAGACCCAGAATTTCCACCGGGATGGATGGGCCGGCTGAGGTCACTTCACGACCCAGCTCGTCGCGCATCGCACGCACGCGGCCGTATTCGAAGCCACACAGGACGATATCGCCTTTATTCAGCGTACCTTCCTGTACCAGCACGGTCGCTACCGGACCGCGGCCTTTATCCAGGAAGGATTCGATGACCACGCCGCTCGCCATACCGGTGCGCACCGCTTTCAGTTCAAGAACTTCAGCCTGCAGCAGGATAGCGTCCAGCAGCTCATCGATGCCGGTGCCCGCTTTCGCAGATACGTGGACGAACTGCGCTTCACCGCCCCACTCTTCCGGCATGACGCCGTACTGGGACAGTTCGTTCTTCACGCGCTCAGGATCGGCTTCCGGCTTGTCAATCTTGTTGACCGCCACCACCAGTGGCACCTTGGCCGCTTTCGCGTGCTGGATAGCCTCGATGGTCTGCGGCATCACGCCGTCGTCCGCCGCCACCACCAGAACCACGATATCGGTCGCCTGAGCACCGCGGGCACGCATGGAGGTAAACGCAGCGTGGCCCGGGGTATCCAGGAAGGTGATCATGCCGTTATCGGTTTCAACGTGGTAAGCACCGATGTGCTGGGTAATGCCGCCCGCTTCGCCCGATGCCACCTTGGTGGAACGGATGTAGTCCAGCAGAGAGGTTTTACCGTGGTCAACGTGGCCCATGATGGTCACGACCGGCGCACGCGGTTCAGCAGCAGCTGCACCGGTGTCGCGATCGCTCATCAGCGCTTCTTCCAGCTCGTTCTCACGACGCAGGATAACTTTGTGGCCCATCTCTTCGGCAACCAGCTGTGCGGTTTCCTGATCGATAACCTGGTTGATGGTCGCCATCGCGCCCAGCTTCATCATGGTTTTGATAACCTGAGAGCCTTTCACCGCCATCTTGTTGGCCAGTTCGGCCACGGTGATGGTTTCGCCGATCACTACGTCGCGGTTAACCACCTGAGCCGGCTTGTTGAAGCCCTGCTGCAGGGTGCTTGGCTTACGACGGCCCTTACCACCACGGGTAACGGCGCGCGCTTCTTCGCGATCCGCTTTGGATTCGGACAGCTTGCTGCCTTTCTTCTGCTTGGCGGATTTGCCGCCGCGGCTGCGGCTGCGGCGATCGCCTTCAACCTTGGCGTCGTTCTCATCTTCCGCGGCACGCGCGTGCTGGGAGGTGGTTACGTGGTAGTCAGCAGTCTCAGACTCGGAGGTTTTTTCAGCGGCTGCCCACTTCTCGCCGTTTTCTTCCGCCATGCGGCGCGCTTCTTCAGCAACGCGCTTGGCTTCTTCTTCCACCTTGCGGCGCACTTCTTCTTCAGCTTTACGCTTCAGTTCTGCGGCTTCGGCTTCGCGGCGCGCTTTTTCAGCCTGAGCTGGCTTGGTCATTTCGTCGGTTTGTTGATTGGTCACTTTTTCTTTTTCCGCTGCATCACGCTTAGCAATTTCTGCGGCCTCACGTTTGGCTTGCTCTTCGGCTGCGCGCTTCGCTTCTGCTTCGCGTTTGGCGAGTTCTTCCGCTTCGCGCCGTGCCTGCTCTTCCGCTTCACGCTGTGCCTGCTCTGCCGCTTCCGCCTGTTGAGCTTCTTGCGTATCGCGATTTACATAAGTGCGTTTCTTGCGGACCTCAATTTGCACCGATTTACTCTTACCGCCGGTGCTCGGGATATTCAAGGTGCTGCGCGTTTTACGCTGCAGCGTCAGTTTACCCGGCGCGCTGCCGTGCTCACGGTTCAGGTGCGCCAATAAGGTTTCTTTCTCTTGCTGGGTAACAGAGTCGGTTTCAGACTTGTTGATCCCTGCATCAGCAAACTGCTGTACCAGGCGATCAACCGGAGTCTGAATCTCTGCTGCCAGCGATTTTACGGTTACATCTGTCGTCATGCTGTTCCTTCCTGCTACAGTTATTACGCGTTGTCGCCAAACCAACAGATATTACGGGCGGCCATGATCAGCTCGCCGGCTTGCTCATCGTCAAGCCCTTCAATATCAGCCAGATCGTCAACACCCTGCTCGGCAAGATCTTCCAGCGTACAAACCCCACGCGCGGCCAGTTTAAAGGCCATGCTGCGCTCAAGCCCTGGCAGGTTGAGCAGGTCTTCAGCAGGCTTCTGGTCACCCAGGCTTTCTTCCTGAGCCAGTGCCAGCGTGGTCAATGCAGCTTTGGCGCGATCGCGCAACGCTTCAACCGTATCTTCATCCAGACCGTCGATTTCCAGCAGCTCATTGATTGGCACATACGCCAACTCTTCAAGCGTTGAGAAGCCTTCTTCGACCAGTACGGTGGCGAACTCTTCGTCGATATCAAGATACTTGGTGAAGGTATCAATGGCGGCATGAGCTTCGGCCTGGTGTTTGGCCTGCAGATCGTCCGCCGTCATCACGTTCAGTTCCCAGCCGCTGAGCTGAGAAGCCAAACGCACGTTTTGGCCGTTACGGCCGATCGCCTGTGCCAGATTGCTGGCTTCAACGGCAATATCCATAGTGTGCTTGTCTTCGTCCACCACGATAGAGGCGACGTCTGCCGGCGCCATGGCGTTGATCACGAACTGCGCAGGATTGTCGTCCCACAGCACAATATCAATACGCTCGCCGCCCAGTTCGCTCGATACGGCCTGAACGCGAGCACCGCGCATCCCCACGCAGGCGCCGACCGGGTCGATGCGCTTGTCGTTGGTTTTCACGGCAATTTTCGCACGGGAACCCGGATCGCGGGCCGCCGCTTTAATTTCGAGCACTTCTTCGCCGATTTCCGGCACTTCGATGCGGAACAGCTCAATCAGCATTTCCGGACGGGAACGGCTGACGAACAGCTGCGCGCCGCGCGCTTCAGGACGCACCGCATACAGTACGCCGCGGATGCGGTCGCCCGGACGGAAGTTCTCACGCGGCAGCATGTCTTCACGCAGGATCACGGCTTCCGCACTGGTGCCGCTGCCGTCGGAGGCTTTGATATCCAGGGAGATGTTGTCGCGGTTTACTTTTTTCACCACGCCGGTGATGATTTCGCCTTCGTGGCCGCGGAATGCGTCGACCACCATCGCACGCTCGGCTTCACGCACCTTCTGGACGATAACCTGCTTCGCGGTTTGGGTGGTGATGCGGTCGAAGGTCACGGATTCGATCTGATCTTCGATAAAACCGCCCAGCTCGATGCTCGGGTCTTCAAACTGCGCGGCTTCCAGCGTGATTTCACGCGTTGGCTGGGTCACTTCGTCTACGGCAACCCAACGGCGGAAGGTGTCGAAGTCGCCGGTTCTGCGATCGATGCTAACGCGAACGTCGATTTCCTGCTCGTATTTTTTCTTGGTTGCGGTGGCTAATGCGGTTTCCAACGCTTCAAAAATCTTCTCACGCGGAAGGGATTTCTCATTGGAAACTGCTTCAACAACAGCCAGAATCTCTTTATTCATCCTAGTTGCCTCATCCAAACTTTAAAAGTGGGGTACCAGATTCGCTTTCTGAATATTGCTCAGCGCGAACACTTCATCTTTCCCATCCACAGTAACCGTGATCATTTCGCCATCGACGGACTTGATGATGCCCTGCCATTTGCGACGGTTCTGTACCGCCATGCGCAGCACCATACTGACTTCTTCACCGAGGAAACGCGTGTAGTGTTCTGCGGTGAACATCGGGCGATCAAGGCCAGGAGAGGAGACTTCCAAGTTGTAAGCGACGGTGATCGGATCTTCAACGTCCAGCACCGCGCTGACCTGGTGGCTGACATCAGCACAATCATCAACATTGATGCCGTCATCACTATCAATATAGATGCGGAGCGTAGATTGGCGCGCACGAATAAATTCGATGCCTACAAGCTCAAAGCCCAACGCCTCTACCGGTGCCGACAGCATCTCTGTTAATTTTTGCTCTAACGTGGACAAGCCCACCCCCAAGACATAAAAAAAGGGCTAAATAGCCCAGTGATTCTGTTGCCAAATAACAAAAAACCCCGAAAAATCGGGGCTTTATGCAACTGGACCCTGTTTGCCGCGCTGCGGCTTCGGTACAACTTTCTGACAAGTGTCATTTTCAAATGTTGTTCGAGAAAAGCGGATTCAATCGAAATAGTGTATTTGAAAATAAACACTTCAAAGGAAAGTGGTTGCGGGGGCCGGATTTGAACCGACGACCTTCGGGTTATGAGCCCGACGAGCTACCAGGCTGCTCCACCCCGCGTCCGAAATCGTGGCAAATACTACGCTGATAATCGCAAAATTGCAAGTTATCTCTGGGATTTGGTACCGAGGATGGGACTCGAACCCACAAGCCCGTTAGGGCACTACCACCTCAAGGTAGCGTGTCTACCAATTCCACCACCTCGGTACTGATTCTTTTACTGCTACGGCCGTTGACGCCTGACATCAACCACCGTTTAAAACTTTTTTGCTGCTTACTGCGGGATATCGCTGCTCGGCTTGGCTGGTGCCGCCGGCGCGGTAGTCTGCTCGGTTTTCACCGGCTGACCGAGGTTTTCCCACTCGCTGCCTTTTTTGCTCTGGTTGCTGCTCAGGTTGCCCAGAATCAGGCTGATGACGAAGAACAGCGTCGCCAGCACGGCCGTCATGCGGGTCATGAAGTTACCGGAACCACTCGAACCGAACAATGTGCCAGATGCACCTGCTCCGAATGAGGCTCCCATATCAGCGCCTTTACCTTGCTGCAGCATGATCATAGCAACAAGCCCGATCGAAACCAGCAGGAAAATTACCAGAAGAGCTTCGTACATAGTCGTACCCGTATCCTTGCGGCATCACCGCGTGCCAAATGCTTCTCGCCCCATAAGCTTCTAGTCAGAAGTCGCAGACGTTATGTAAAACCGCCTATTGGAGCGGGTGTGAATACTAACCAAAGGCGTCACAGCGCGCAAGGGCAATTTACCGCCACCGGCGCGATTGCGGAAAAAAACAGCAACCCGCAGCCATTTACCCGCCCAAACGCACGGTTTGGGCGTTAACCGCCTGTTTTAACCTGCAGATTTCACCGCGTCGGCGATGCGGTTCGCCAGCTCGGTCACCTGTTTTTCGTCTTCGCCTTCCACCATCACGCGGATCAGCGGTTCCGTACCGGATTTGCGCAGCAGCACGCGACCGCGGCCGTTCAGTTCGGCCTCCACGCTTTTGGTGACGCTGACAACGTCGTCCGATTCCAGCGGGTTATGCTCGCCGGCAAAACGCACGTTCACCAACACCTGCGGCAGCAGCTGCATGCCGCTGCACAGGTCGTGCAAACTCATGCTGTTGCGCACCATGGCGGTCAGCACCTGCAGGCCGGCCACAATGCCGTCGCCGGTGGTGGTTTTATCCAGCAGGATCACGTGGCCGGAGTTTTCAGCGCCGATGCGCCAGCCCAGCTCCTGCAGTTTTTCCAGCACGTAGCGGTCGCCGACTTTGGCGCGGGCAAACGGAATGCCCAGCTGCTTCAGCGCCAGCTCCAGCCCCATGTTGCTCATCAGCGTGCCGACCGCACCGCCGCGCAGCTGGCCCTGACGCAGCCCTTCGCGCGCGATGATGTACAGGATCTGATCGCCGTCCACCTTGTTGCCCAGGTGATCCACCATCATCACCCGGTCGCCGTCGCCGTCAAACGCCAGGCCGACGTGGGCTTTTTCCGCCAGTACGCGCTCTTGCAGCTGGCGCACATCGGTCGCGCCGCACTTCTCGTTGATGTTCATGCCGTCCGGCTCGCAGCCGATGGCGATCACCTTGGCGCCCAGCTCGCGCAGCACGCTCGGCGCGATGTGGTACGTCGCCCCGTTGGCGCAGTCAACGACGATCTTCAGGCCCTTCAGGCTCAGTTCGCTGGGGAAGGTGCCCTTGCAAAATTCGATGTAGCGCCCGGCGGCGTCGATAATGCGGCTGGCTTTGCCCAGCTCGGCCGACTCTACGCAGGTCAGCGGCTTTTCCATCTCTGCTTCAATCGCCTCTTCCACATGATCCGGCAGTTTGGCGCCGTCGATGGAGAAGAACTTGATGCCGTTGTCGTAATACGGGTTATGCGACGCGGAAATCACGATGCCGGCCTCGGCGCGGAAGGTGCGCGTCAGGTAGGCGACTGCCGGCGTCGGCATCGGGCCGGTGAAGGACGCGGACAGGCCTGCGGCGGCCAAACCGGCCTCCAGCGCCGACTCCAGCATATAGCCGGAGATGCGGGTGTCCTTGCCGATGATGATTTTGCGTGAGCCATGGCGCGCCAGCACTTTACCCGCAGCCCAGCCGAGCTTAAGGACAAAATCCGGAGTAATCGGGCTGTCGCCGACCTTCCCACGAATGCCGTCGGTACCAAAATATTTACGCTCGCTCATGTCTCTACTGTCCCTTAGCTGAAAGTGTTGCCTCGACGACGCGCATCGCCTCGACGGTTTCTTTAACATCATGCACTCTGACAATCTGCGCGCCCTGCATCGCGGCAATCACCGCGCAGGCGACGCTGCCGATCGTCCGCTGTTCCGGCGGTACGTTCAGCAGTTGTCCAATCATCGATTTACGCGACATGCCGACCAGCAGCGGCAGGCCGAAATGATGAAATTCCGACAGTCGGGCCAGAAGCTGATAATTATGCGCTAAATTCTTACCGAAACCGAAGCCCGGGTCGAGTAACAATTTCTGTTTTGCTATGCCCGCCGCAGTACAGCGTGCAATATGCTGCTGGAAAAAGGCGTTCACCTCCCCCATCAGATCGTCATAATGCGGCGCCTGCTGCATGGTGCGCGGCTCACCCTGCATATGCATCAGGCATACCGGCAGCCCGCTGTCCGCCGCCGCCTCCAGCGCGCCAGGCTCCTGCAGAGAGCGCACATCGTTAATCAGGTGCGCGCCGGCGCTGGCCGACTCGCGGATTACGCCAGGCTTGGAGGTATCGACGGAAATAAAGACCTCAAAACGCCGGGCGATGGCCTCCACCACCGGCACCACCCGCTCGATCTCCTCTTCCTCGCTCACCTCCGCCGCACCGGGACGGGTTGACTCGCCGCCAACGTCGATCATGGTGGCGCCGGCGGAAATCAGCGCGTGGGCATGCAGTAAGGCGTCGTTCAGCGAATTGTGCCGTCCTCCGTCGGAGAACGAATCCGGAGTCACGTTGAGGATACCCATCACCCGAGGATGGGAGAGATCGAAAGTCATGTCGCGCACGGTTAATTGCATGAAGATTCCACCTTACTGTCTGTTGCTGATTCACTGCCGGGCGGGCAAAAGGGCCGGGCCGTCTGATACGGCGGCCTGGCGGTGGCCGATTATACGGCCGCGCCGCAGATGACGGGCGAAAAAAAACCCCGGCATGCCGGGGTTTGATGTTATTACACAGTCGATGTTACTTGTCGAGCTGTTCAGACAGAGGATTGCCTGGATTCGGCGTCCGCGGCTCATCAACCGGCGTCGGGGCTTTCGGGGTGCCGCCGTTGTCGGAGTTGTTGCCTTTGTTCGGATCGTCCCAGCCTGCCGGCGGACGGACGTCCTTGCGGTTCATCAAATCGTCAATCTGCGGCGCGTCGATGGTTTCATACTTCATCAGGGCATCTTTCATTGAATGCAGGATGTCCATGTTTTCCATCAACAGCGTGCGGGCACGCACGTAGTTGCGTTCGATCAGGGATTTCACTTCCTGGTCGATAATGCGCGCCGTTTCGTCCGACATGTGTTTCGCCTTGGCCACGGAGCGGCCCAGGAACACTTCGCCCTCTTCTTCCGCGTACAGCAGCGGCCCCAGCTTCTCGGAGAAGCCCCATTGGGTCACCATGTTGCGGGCGATGGAGGTCGCCACTTTAATGTCGTTCGATGCGCCGGTAGAGACGTGCTCTGCACCGTAAATAATCTCTTCCGCCAGACGACCGCCGTACAGGGTGGAGATTTGGCTCTCCAGCTTCTGACGGCTGGCGCTGATGGCATCGCCTTCAGGCAGGAAGAAGGTCACGCCGAGCGCACGGCCGCGCGGAATAATCGTCACTTTGTGCACCGGATCGTGCTCCGGCACCAGACGGCCGATAATGGCGTGGCCGGCTTCGTGGTACGCGGTCGACTCTTTCTGCGCTTCGGTCATCACCATGGAGCGACGTTCCGCACCCATCATGATTTTGTCTTTGGCCTTTTCGAACTCAACCATCGACACCACACGCTTGTTGCCGCGGGCGGCAAACAGCGCCGCTTCGTTGACCAGGTTGGCCAGATCCGCACCGGAGAAGCCCGGCGTACCGCGCGCAATCACGGAGGCGTCGATATCCGCCGCCAGCGGGACGCGGCGCATGTGCACCTTCAGAATCTGCTCACGACCACGCACATCCGGCAGACCAACCACCACCTGGCGGTCGAAACGGCCCGGACGCAGCAGCGCAGGGTCAAGCACGTCCGGACGGTTGGTCGCCGCGATGACGATGATGCCTTCGTTGCCTTCAAAGCCGTCCATCTCAACCAGCATCTGGTTCAGCGTCTGCTCACGTTCATCGTGACCGCCGCCCAGACCGGCGCCACGCTGGCGGCCGACGGCGTCGATTTCATCGATAAAGATGATGCACGGTGCGGCTTTTTTCGCCTGCTCGAACATATCACGTACGCGGGACGCGCCCACGCCGACAAACATTTCCACGAAGTCGGAACCGGAGATGGTAAAGAACGGCACTTTCGCCTCGCCGGCGATGGCTTTCGCCAGCAACGTTTTACCGGTACCCGGCGGGCCAACCATCAGCACGCCTTTCGGAATCTTGCCGCCCAGCTTCTGGAAACGGCTCGGTTCGCGCAGGTATTCAACCAGTTCGCTTACTTCTTCTTTTGCTTCGTCGCAGCCGGCGACATCGGCAAAGGTGGTTTTGATCTGATCTTCAGTCAGCATACGGGCCTTGCTCTTGCCGAAGGACATCGCGCCCTTACCGCCGCCGCCCTGCATTTGCCGCATAAAGAAGATCCAGACCCCGATCAGCAACAGCATCGGGAACCATGAAATAAAGATAGAAGCCAGCAAACTCGGCTCTTCCGGCGGTTCACCGACAACTTTCACATTCTTCGTCAGTAACGTATCCAACAGCTTGGGATCGTTGACGGGGATATAAGTCGTGTATCGGTTACTATCTTTCTTGGTAACGTTGATCTCACGTCCGTTAATTCGCGCTTCGCGAACCTGATCCTGGGTCAGTTCGGACATGAAGGTAGAGTAATCCACCCTACGGCCATTCGACTCGCTGGGCCCAAAGCTCTGGAATACGGACATCAGCACAACTGCGATGACCAGCCAGAGAATTAGGTTTTTCGCCATGTCACTCAAGGGATTAACCTCATATTACAACTGTGTTAACAAACAGCGTTAGGGTACTACAGTTTGCGCCCTGTCGCTACAATGTACACTTCACGCGAACGAGCGCGCGAAGCGTCTGGCTTACGAATCTTAACCTTCGTAAACAGGGAGCGAATTTCCCGTAGGTACTCGTCAAAGCCATCTCCCTGGAACACCTTCACCAGGAAACTTCCGCCTGGTGCGAGGACATCACGACACATTTCCAGTGCTAATTCCACCAGATACATCGATCTTGGAATATCGACCGCCGGGTTGCCACTCATATTCGGGGCCATATCGGACATGACCACCTGAACCTTCTTTTCACCTACGCGATCCAGCAGCGCCTTCAGCACCAGTTCATCACGAAAATCTCCCTGGAGGAAATCGACGCCGACGATAGGATCCATCGGTAAAATATCACAGGCGATAATTCGCCCAGAACCGCCGATCTGGGTAACGACATACTGCGACCAGCCGCCTGGCGCCGCCCCCAAATCAACCACCGTCATACCCGGTTTAAACAGCTTGTCGCTCTGCTGTATTTCATCCAGTTTAAACCAGGCGCGCGAGCGCAGCCCTTTTTTCTGCGCCTGCTGCACATATTTGTCGCTAAAGTGTTCCTGAAGCCAGCGGCTAGAACTGGCCGAACGCTTTTTACCTGTCATCGAGTTTCCAACTATCCTAAAAAGAGACTTATGCCAAGTTCGCTGCTCATATTGCCATCACGGTGCAAGACCGATTTGGTGATACCCATGAGATGGCGGTAGAATGTACCGTTTTCAATCCCAACTTAAGCAAAAAAGACAATGAATCTGAATAATAAACAAAAACAGCACCTGAAAGGCCTGGCGCATCCGTTAAAACCGGTCGTGATGCTGGGCAATAACGGTCTCACCGAAGGGGTGCTGGCTGAAATTGAGCAGGCGCTGACGCATCATGAGCTGATCAAAGTGAAAATCGCGACGGAAGATCGCGAAACCAAAGCTTTGATCGCTGACGCCATCGTGCGTGAAACAAAAGCCTGCAACGTACAGATTATCGGTAATACCCTTATTCTTTACCGCCCTTCTGAAGAGCGCAAGATCAGTCTACCGCGTTAAGTGTCGTCACTTTAACGAAAAGGTGCCATGCACCTGCACCTGATAAAAGGCCGCCACGCGGCCTTTTTCCTTTCTTTACAAAACCCTGCTTAACTTCTGAACAACCGCGGCCGATCAGAGGTATTCCACCTTCAGGATTTCGTATTCCACATCGCCGCCCGGCGTTTTAATCACCACCACGTCGTCTTGTTCTTTACCGATTAAACCACGCGCCATCGGGGAGTTTACCGAAATCAGATTTTTCTTGAAGTCGGCCTCGTCGTCACCCACGATGCGGTAGGTCACTTCGTCTTCGGTATCCAGGTTCATCACCGATACCGTCGCGCCGAAAATCACCCGGCCGTTATTCGGCATTTTGGTGACGTCGATCACCTGCGCGTTCGACAGCTTGGCTTCAATTTCCTGAATTCGTCCTTCGCAGAACCCCTGCTGCTCGCGCGCCGCATGGTACTCCGCGTTTTCTTTCAGATCGCCGTGTTCACGCGCTTCCGCGATGTCCGCAATGATTTTCGGACGGCGGACGCTTTTCAAATATTCCAGTTCTTCGCGCAATTTCTCTGCGCCAAACAGGGTCATCGGAATCTGTTGCATAATTTCACTACCTCTAAATCTTTCCTGTTCAAATAGCCGTCATCCTGACGTATTCGTATGAAAACACGGATGGCTATCGCCAGCCGCCTCCAGGCGACAAACAAAAGAACCCTAACCCGGAAAATTCTTCCAAGTCAGGATCGATTTTGCATTTTGATACGCATTTTAGCGTAGAGTTCCTTAAGGGTCATCGTTTACTTTTTCCCTGAATGCGCCGTAGTATGACGGCACGTTACCCAGCAGTTAGCCAGAGATTATGCGTTTTTCACGAATTGTCAGTGCATTGGCGTGCGCATTTGTTTTGAATGCCAACGCCGCCCCGGTTGAAGATTACACACAATATTTGCCTGATGGAGCCAACCTTGCCCTGATGGTTCAAAAAATCGGCGCCAGCACGCCGACGATTGATTACCACTCGCAGCAGATGGCGCTGCCCGCCAGTACCCAGAAGGTGTTGACCGCGCTGGCGGCCCTGCTGCAGCTCGGCCCTGACTACCGCTTTACCACCACGCTGGAAAGCCAGGGCAAGATTGACGATGGCGTGCTGCGCGGCAATCTGATCGCCCGCTTCGGCGGCGACCCGACCTTTAAGCGCCAGAACCTGCGCAATATGGTCGCCGAGCTGAAAAAGCAGGGCGTCAGACAAATCAGCGGCGACGTGCTGGTCGATACTTCGGTATTCGCCAGCCATGACAAGGCGCCCGGCTGGCCGTGGAACGATATGACGCAGTGCTTCAGCGCCCCGCCGGCGGCGGCGATTGTCGACCGCAACTGCTTCTCGGTATCGCTGTACAGCGCGGCCAAACCGGGCGATATCGCCTTTATCCGCGTCGCCTCCTATTACCCAGTCAATATGTTCAGCCAGGTGCGTACGCTGGCCAAAGGCTCGCCGGACGCCCAATACTGCGAGCTGGACGTGGTGCCGGGTGAACTGAACCGCTTTACCCTGACCGGCTGCCTGACGCAGCGCAGCGATCCGCTGCCGCTGGCGTTCGCCATTCAGGACGGGGCCAGCTATGCCGGCGCCATTCTGAAAGATGAGCTGACTCAGGCCGGCATCCAGATTGACGGCCATCTGAAGCGTCAGACCCAGCCGGGCATGAACGGCACGGTGATTGCCCGCACCCAGTCGGCGCCGCTGCACGACCTGCTGAAGGTGATGCTGAAAAAATCTGACAATATGATCGCCGATACCGTATTCCGCACCATCGGCCACGAACGCTTCGGCGTGCCGGGCACCTGGCGCGCCGGCGCCGACGCGGTACGTCAGGTGCTGCGCCAGAAAGCCGGGGTCGATCTGGGCAACAGCATCGTGGTGGACGGCTCCGGCCTGTCGCGCCATAACCTGCTGGCGCCGGCGACCATGATGCAGGCGCTGCAATATATCGCCCAGCATGACAACGAATTGGACTTTATTTCAATGCTGCCGCTGGCCGGCTACGACGGCACGCTGCGCTACCGCGGCGGCCTGCATGAGGCCGGCGTGGACGGTAAAGTCTCGGCGAAAACCGGCGCGCTGCAGGGGGTCTATAATCTGGCAGGCTTTATCACCACCGCCAGCGGTCAGCGCATGGCGTTTGTGCAGTATCTGTCGGGTTACGCCGTACCGCCGGAAGATCAGCGCCAGCGCCGGATCCCGCTGGTGCGTTTCGAAAGCCGGCTATACCGGGATATTTATCAAAATAACTGAGTAACCACCCCATGGGAGCCCCGACGTGAAGCTATTGATTGTCGAAGACGATGAGCTGTTGCAACAGGGGCTGGCCATGGCGCTGGCCGCCGAGGGCTACGCCTGCGACTGCGCGCTGACGGCGGCGCAGGCCAATGCGCTGATCGACACCAGCCAGTACAGCATGGTTATTCTCGATCTCGGCCTGCCCGACGTTGACGGCGGCGCCCTGCTGCGGCAGTGGCGACGCCGGCAGATCGATTTGCCGGTATTGATTCTCACCGCCCGCGACGCATTGGAAGACCGCGTCGACGGACTGGACGCCGGCGCCGATGATTACCTGGTGAAGCCCTTCGCGCTGGTTGAGCTGCAGGCGCGCGTCAGGGCGCTGATACGTCGCTACCAGGGCCACAGCGACAACCTGCTGCAGCAAGACGATCTAACGCTCAATCTCTCCAGCCAGCAGGTTTACCTGCAACAGCAGCCCGTCGACGTTACGCCGAAGGAGTTCGCCATTTTATCGCGGCTGATCATGCGCGCCGGCCAGACGGTCAACCGCGAGCTGCTGCAGCAGGATTTATACGCCTGGAACGACGACCTCGGCTCCAATACCCTCGAAGTACACGTCCATAATCTGCGCCGCAAGCTGGGCAAAGACCGCATCCGCACGGTGCGCGGCATCGGCTACCGCCTGGAGCCGCTGCCATGATCAGCATGCGCCGCCGCCTGCTGCTGATGCTGGCGCTGATTCTGCTGGTCACCCAGTTGATCAGCGCGCTGTGGCTATGGCATGAAAGCCGGGAACAGATCGGCTTTCTGGTGGATGAAACCCTGTCGGCCCAGGTGCGTACCGAAAAAGTCGACGGCGAAATCGCCGAAGCGATCGCCTCCCTGCTGGCGCCGTCGCTGATTATGATGATGGTCACGCTGATCGCTTCGTTCTGGGCCATCAGCTGGATCATCCGCCCGCTTAACCAGCTGCAAAACCGGCTGGAGAAACGTTCCGCCGATAATCTGTCGCCGCTGCCGGTCAGCAACGACAGCCGGGAAGTGGTGGCGGTCACCACCGCGCTCAATCAGCTGTTCTCGCGGCTCGATAGCACCATTCAGCAGGAGCGGCTGTTTACCGCCGACGCCGCTCACGAGCTGCGTACCCCGCTGGCCGGTATCCGGCTGCATCTGGAACTGATGGAGCAACAGGGAGTACGGGAAAGCACGCCGCTGATTGCGCGCATCGACCAGCTGATGCATACCGTCGAGCAGTTGCTGATGCTGTCACGCGCCGGGCAGAATTTTGCCGGTGGCCACTATCAACGTTTCGACTGGGTGGCGGACGTCATCACGCCGCTGCGCGAAGAGCTGGAAGAGCTGGCACAACGGCGCAATCAACGGCTGGCGTGGCAACTGCCGGCCGAGGCCGTCACCCATGGCGATCCGGTGTTACTGCGCCTGCTGCTGCGTAATCTGGTGGAGAATGCCCACCGCTACGGCCCGCCGGGCAGCGCTATCCTCATCCGCCTCGGCGCGCAAAACGGCGGCCATCAGCTGCAGGTCATCGATGAGGGGCCGGGTATTAAGCCGGAGATGGCCGGCGAGCTGACCCAGGCCTTCAGAAGAATGGACCAGCGCTATGGCGGCAGCGGGCTGGGGCTGAACATCGTCATCCGCATTATCCAACTGCACCAGGGACGTCTGGCGCTGGAAAACCGCCATGACGCCAGCGGCCTTAACGCCTGCTGCTGGCTACCGGTCAACCCGCTGCAGCCGTAACCCACAGGCAAAAAAAAAGCCCCGCGCTGCGGGGCCTTGTGATGCGATGCTTATTTCTGGTAGATGATTTCGACGCCTTCGTCGTCATCTTCATCCCAGTCATCATCCCAGTCGTCGTCGGCTTCGGCTTCTACTTCCGCCAACTGTTGGCGGTGGTAATCGTCCCACATAAACTCGACTTTTTCCGGTGCGCTCTCTTCGAGCGCCATCGCTTTCGGCTGGCTGTTGATAAAGTTCATCACGTCCCAGCACAGCTCTTTAACGCCAAGATGGCTGGCGGCGGAGATCGTGTAGTATTTCTCTTCCCAACCCAGCGCGTCGACAATCGCCTTGGCGCGTTCGGCGGCTTCTTCTTCACTCAGCAGGTCAACCTTGTTGAACACCAGCCAGCGTGGCTTCTGCGCCAGATTCTCACTGTACTGATTCAGCTCGTTGATAATCACACGGGCGTTTTCCACCGGATCGGTCTGGTCAATCGGATCGATATCCACCAGGTGCAGCAGCACGCGGCAACGCTCCAGGTGCTTCAGGAAGCGAATGCCCAGGCCGGCGCCTTCAGACGCGCCTTCAATCAGCCCCGGAATATCCGCCACCACGAAGCTCTGTTCGCTGTCCATACGCACCACGCCGAGGCTTGGCACCAGCGTAGTGAACGGGTAGTCCGCTACTTTCGGCTTGGCGGCCGATACCGCGCGGATAAAGGTGGATTTACCGGCATTCGGCAGGCCAAGCATGCCGACGTCCGCCAGCAGCATCAGCTCCAGCAGGATATCGCGCGCTTCACCCGACGTACCGTTGGTCTTCTGGCGCGGAGCGCGGTTGACCGAGGATTTGAAACGGGTGTTGCCCAGGCCGTGCCAGCCGCCCTTCGCCACCATCAGTCGCTGCTGATGACGCGTCATATCGCCGAGGATCTCGCCGGTGCCCTGATCTTTCACCCGGGTGCCGACCGGCACCTTGATCACGATGTCTTTACCGCGTTTGCCGGTACAGTCACGGCTCTGGCCGTTCTGACCGCGCTCGGCGCGGAAGGACTTCTCAAAGCGATAGTCGATCAGCGTGTTCAGGTTTTCGTCCGCCAGCAGGTAGACGTCGCCGCCGTCACCGCCGTCGCCGCCGTCCGGGCCGCCGTTGGGGATATATTTTTCGCGACGGAAGCTGACGCAACCATTACCACCGTCACCTGCAACGACCAATATCGCTGCTTCATCTACAAACTTCATTTTCCGTCTCCGTAAATCATTCACCGGGCTGCTTGATAGGAGCAACCAGGAGGTTTTCTGCCCGTCGTGGCCACCACCGGTGACCAATTGCGGAAAACATTGCGCCCGCAACCACCACAAACGCGCCCACGTAACCGACGACATTCAACGTCGGGGCGGCAAACATCTGCGGCCATGCCAACGCCAATAAATCTGAAAACAGCAGGGTAAACAGCGGTGTCAGCGTCACTAACGCGCTCACCTGCGCCGCCTGCCAACGCGCCATCGCCTCTGCCAAAGCGCCATAACCAATCAGCGTATTCGCACCGCAAAACAGCAGGCAGGCCAGTTGCCAGCCGCTCAGCTGAAAAATCATCCCCGGCTGCGCCAGGGGAAATAATGCGATTGCACATAAAGTGTACAACATTACCAGAATCTGCGGCGACGCCAGCCGGCGCAGCAGAACCTTTTGCGCCACGCCGTAGGTGACCCATACCGTTGCGGCGCAGACGCCCAACAGCACCCCCAGGGTGTAATCCGTCAGGCGGGTAAAAATCTCAACCAGGCTGACGTTGAAAAACAGCATCAGCCCGCAAATCAGCATCAGCGCGCCAATCACCTGGGTAATGCGCATCCGCTCTTTCAGGATCAGCACGCTGGCGAACATCATCCCCACCGGCGACAGCTGGCCAATCACCTGCGAGGCCGTCGGGCTGAGATACTGCAGCGAGGAGCTGAAAAACACAAAGTTCCCCAGCAGCCCGGCGGTAGCAATCACCAGCAACAGCAGCCAGCGCGGCTGGCGAAAAAGTTTTACCGGCGGCAAACGGCCGCGTAACGCCAGAATAACGCCAAGCCCAACCGCCGCAATGGTAAAGCGATACCAGACGATGGTAAACGGCGTCATCACCTGTAGAACTTCTTTCATGGCTATCGGCAGCGCGCCCCAGCAAACCGCCGTGGTTAACGCCAGAGAAATACCGACCCCGACCTGCTGTTTTGTTTCCATGCGTCATCTGCCCGCGCTGTCGTTCCCGAATAGCCAAGGTGTAAAATGGGTTGGCTATAAATGTAAAAAGCCCCGCAACGAATTGCAGGGCTTACATCTATTTATTAAGGCTCGAAAAATTATTCAGCTTCGATGCTGATGAATTTACGATTGCTCGGGCCTTTAACTTCGAATTTGACTTTACCGTCTTTCAAAGCAAACAGAGTGTGGTCTTTGCCGCAACCTACGTTGGTGCCCGCGTGGAACTTGGTGCCACGTTGACGAACGATGATGCTGCCTGCCAGTACTGCTTCGCCGCCAAAGCGTTTTACGCCCAGACGTTTAGCTTCTGAATCGCGACCGTTACGAGTCGAGCCGCCAGCCTTTTTGTGTGCCATTAATCCGCTCTCCTAACTTAAGCGCTGATGCCGGTGATTTTAACGTCAGTGAACCACTGACGGTGGCCCTGCTGCTTACGGTGGTGCTTACGACGACGAAACTTAACGATTTTAATTTTCTCGCCACGACCGTGTGCAACGACTTCAGCTTTGATCTTGCCGCCATCGACGAAAGGAACGCCGATTTTGATATCTTCGCCATTAGCGATCATCAGAATCTGGTCAAACTCAACCGCTTCACCAGTTGCGATGTCCAGCTTTTCCAAGCGAACGGTCTGACCTTCGCTTACTCGGTGTTGTTTACCACCACTTTGGAAAACCGCGTACATATAAAACTCCGCTTTCCGCGTGCTCGATGATTAGTACAGAGCGCGCTATAAATATTCACAATAGGGCGCGAATTCTACGCAAAAATACAGCACATGACAAGAGCAGAATCTCGACTGAAGTAGAAAAAAGAAGAAAAAAAGCACAGTTTCTTTCGTGGCGTTTATCTACGCCGTTTTTCAAGTACAATCATAGGCACAGTTACCGCCATGTACCGATGTGAGCAGCGTTCTCATCGCGGTGAAGAGAAACACAGCTGAAAACAATACAATGAACCTAGATCAAATTATTGAGTTAACCGCGCAAGATATGGCGGCAGTGAATGCAACAATTCTCGAACAGTTGAATTCCGAAGTCACGCTCATCAATCAGCTTGGCTATTACATTATCAGCGGTGGCGGTAAGCGCATCCGGCCGATGATCGCCGTCCTGGCAGCCCGGGCGCTGCATTCGGAAGGCGACAAGCACATTACCATCGCCGCGCTGATTGAGTTTATCCACACCGCGACCCTGCTGCATGACGATGTGGTTGATGAATCCGATATGCGCCGCGGCAAGGCGACCGCCAACGCCGCGTTCGGCAATGCCGCCAGCGTGCTGGTCGGCGATTTCATTTATACCCGCGCCTTCCAGATGATGACCAGCCTGGAATCACTGCGCGTGCTGGCGCTGATGTCGGAAGCGGTCAACGTGATCGCCGAAGGCGAAGTGCTGCAGCTGATGAACGTCAACGATCCGGATATCAGCGAAGAGAGCTATATGCGGGTGATCTACAGCAAGACGGCGCGCCTGTTTGAAGCCGCTGCGCAATCTTCCGCCATCTTGTCCGGCGCCACGCCGGAGCAGGAACAGGCGCTGCAGGATTATGGCCGCTATCTCGGCACCGCGTTCCAGCTGATTGACGATCTGCTGGATTACAGCGCCGACGGCAGCACGCTGGGTAAAAACACCGGCGATGACCTGAATGAAGGTAAACCGACGCTGCCGCTGCTGCACGCCATGCATAACGGCAACCCGGAGCAGGCGGCCATGATCCGCGGCGCCATTGAACAGGGCAACGGCCGCCATCTGCTGGAGCCGGTGCTGGCGGCGATGGAACAGTGCGGTTCGCTGACCTATACCCGCCAGCGGGCGGAAGAAGAAGCCGACAAGGCCATCAGCGCGCTGGAGGCCCTGCCGCCGTCAGAATACCGCACCGCACTGGAAGGACTGGCGCACCTGGCGGTGCAGCGCGAGTTTTAAGGCATTACGGCCTACTATGTCCCCAGGCGCTTTACCGGTGCTTATCGCTGACGACCCTCAGCGATAAGCGCCAGCAGTCCGCCAATGCCCTCACGCAGCAGAAACGTCAGTATCTGCGCTCTTTCATCATCCGACATATAGTGAAAATAGGCGTTCCATACCGCCAACGGATCCTGTCTTTCTGCGGCGTAACCCGCGGGATCCTCCTTCAGCATCAGGGCACTGCGCACGCCCGGCGGCAGGCTGTCGATATGATACTCCACCGCTTTGCCCTGAACGCCTTTGCGACGCTGACTGACCCATTTTTCCCGACGCGCCATCTGGTTAATTCCCTGTGGCGAGGAAGGTAGCCCCGCAATGCCCGTCAATTCCCTGGCAGAAAACCACTCACTGTTCATAGCCATCGTCTCTGAAGATTATGCGCCACCATTATTTTTGGAAAAGATTCATTCTTTTCGGAAATAAAGGCGTTATTTTTTCCATATCACCGGTTCACGTTTTATGAACGATTAATACGAACGCGTTAGTTATACCACTAACGCCACTTTGGCTAATCACACAAAGAAGATCAATATGAATGCACCGCGCCGGAAGGAGTGGCGCACCCGACGGGGACGGGGCTGCGCGATTTTTAAGAAACGCTTTCCTGATGTTCTCCAGACGCTTTATCGGTGCTTATCGCTGACGCCCCTCGGCGATAAGCGCCAGCAGCCCGCCAATACCTTCGCGCAGCAGAAACGCCAGCATCTGCTCTCTTTCATCGTCCGACATATGGTGAAAATAGGCGTTCCATACCGCCAGCGGATCCTGTTTCTCTACGGTGTAGCCCGCAGAGTCTTCCTTCAGTATCAGGGCATTGCGCACGCCCGGCGGCAGGCTGTCGATATGGTACTCCACCGCTTTGCCCTGTACGCCTTTGCGACGCTGACTGACCCATTTTTCCCGACGCGCCATCTGGTTAATTCCCTGTGGCGAGGAAGGTAACCCCGCAATGCCCGTCAATTCCTTGGCAGAAAACCACTCACTTTTCATAGCCATCGTCTCTGAAGATTATGCGTCACCATTATTTTTGGAAAACAGAGGGCGTTTTTAGGAAAAATAATGGTATTCTTGTTTCCGTATAACCGCTTACGTTGTACGAACGATTAATACGAACGCGTTAGTTATACCACTAACGCCACTTTGGCTAATCACAAAAGGAAGATCAACATGAATTCAAGGAGTGAAGATTGGCATCCTGCCGATGTCATCGCAGCACTACGTAAGAAGGGCACCACGCTGGCGGCGGTATCGCGCCGCGCCGGGCTCAGTTCATCAACCCTGGCTAACGCCCTGTCCCGCCCCTGGCCGAAAGGCGAGTGGCTGATCGCCGAGGCGCTGAACGTCCACCCTTCGGAAATCTGGCCAAGCCGCTATTTTGATCCCGAAACCCAGCGTCTGCTGGATCGCAAGAGTCGGATAAAATCCTGACGTCAGGGCATAAAAAAACCGCCGGGATAATACCGGCGGCCTTTGTATCACGCTACGGGGTCAATCAGTTGTTGATAAACTTCTCGCCCAGTTCGATATCTTTATGCAGAACGTCCAGCATGTCGTTCAGCGCTTTTTGCTCAAACGCGCTCAGCGTGCCGATGTCTTTACGCTCTTCCACGCCGTTTTTGCCCAGCAGCAGCGGCTGTGCGAAGAAACGCGCATATTTGCCGTCGCCTTCCACATAGGCGCACTCAACAACGCCCGGCTCACCCTGCAGCGCACGCACCAGAGACAGACCGAAACGTGCAGCCGCCTGGCCCATGGACAGCGTCGCCGACCCGCCGCCGGCTTTGGCTTCAACCACTTCGGTACCCGCATTCTGAATACGCTTGGTCAGATCAGCCACTTCCTGGTCGGTAAAGCTCACGCCCGGGATCTGGGACAGCAGAGGCAGAATGGTCACGCCTGAGTGGCCGCCGATGACCGGCACGTTCAGCTCTTCCGGCTTTTTACCTTTCAGCTCGGCCACGAAGGTGTTGGAACGGATAATGTCCAGCGAGGTCACGCCGAACAGTTTGTTTTTATCGTACACGCCCGCTTTTTTCAGCACTTCCGCCGCGATGGCGACGGTGGTGTTCACCGGGTTGGTGATAATACCGATGCACGCTTTCGGACAGGTTGCCGCCACTTGTTCAATCAGGTTACGCACGATGCCGGCGTTAACGTTGAACAGGTCAGAACGGTCCATACCCGGCTTGCGCGCTACGCCGGCGGAAATCAGCACCACATCGGCGCCCTGCAGCGCAGGTTTGGCGTCTTCACCGCTGAAGCCTTTGATGCTAACAGCGGTTGGGATGTGGCTTAAGTCAACGGCAACGCCTGGCGTAACGGGGGCAATGTCGTAGAGGGAGAGTTCAGAACCTGCAGGTAGCTGGGTCTTGAGTAGAAGGGCAAGGGCCTGGCCAATACCGCCAGCTGCACCGAGAACTGCAACTTTCATCCTATACTCCTTGTATTATCTTAAATATAAAAGCGCCGTGAATTCAGGGTTACGGAACTTATGTTATCACGCCTTTAAAAACAATCGCTTAACCGTAGGATTGCGAACTGACGCAATAAAATAGCCGTGATCGCGGACATTTTAGATTAAATAACCTGTGCATGAAGGGCATAGCGCACAGTAATCGAAAATTGTGCGAGGTTATTCACGCGCAAGTTAACCGGCCGTTACATTACACCCTTACGCAACATCAGAACAACATCATTTTAATAACATTTTATTCACTCTTTTCCGCCGATGAATCCTGTGAGAAAGGGCATATTCATGACCCGCGTATTTTGCTAGAATAACGCCCTTTCCCTGCCGTTCCGGCCATTTTTTTGCTGGTCGGCCCCCGCTTTTATTGCATAAAAATTCATCTATATGCATAATAATGACCTCTATTGGCAACATTCCACGGTGCAAAATGCGTAATCCCGCAAAGCAGGAAGATCTGATCAAAGCGTTCAAGGCGTTATTGAAGGAAGAAAAATTCAGTTCGCAAGGCGAGATCGTTTTGGCGCTGCAAGAAGAAGGCTTCGAAAACATTAACCAATCCAAAGTATCACGCATGCTGACCAAGTTCGGCGCGGTACGCACGCGTAATGCCAAGATGGAGATGGTGTATTGCCTTCCCGCCGAGCTGGGGGTGCCGACCACCACCAGCCCGCTGAAGAACCTGGTGCTCGACGTCGACCACAATGATGCCGTGGTGGTGATCCACACCAGCCCTGGCGCAGCACAGCTGATCGCCCGCCTGCTCGACTCGTTGGGTAAGTCGGAAGGTATCCTCGGCACTATCGCCGGTGATGACACCATCTTCGTTACCCCGGCCAGCGCCTTCACCGCCCGCCAGCTGTATGAAGCCATCCTGGCGCTGTTCGAACAGGAACTGTAATCATCACTTCCCGTCACGACGCGGTCCACGGCCGCGTCGTGGGCAGGCTTCCCGCCTTCTTTACGCCTTTGCATAGTTTCCCATTGTCGCGCTGATCGCGACGATCGCACCAGCAACGTCATCATTCGCGCTATTTCATCACGGCGTTTTGCCGCAGATAGCCGATTCCGCACTTTTCGACAAAGTTGCTCACCTGCTTGATATTACAGAAATTTAACATAGAAAGATCGTTTTATAACCACTTTTTATTCCTGCCGGTTATAAGAAATGGTAAGCATAATGATAAAGTTTCATAGGGAACTGTTAGCAAACTATTAATTTTTCGGGTTACTAGCTGTATACTCATTTCCGTGACATGAATCACAGTTCACAGGAACTGATAAAAGAATTCTACGAGGTCAAATCATGAAAGTTAAAACTACTGTTGTGACTCTTGGCGTGCTGTCTATGCTTTCATTCGGTGCTTTTGCAGCACAATCCATTAACGCAGAACAGGCGGCAAATCTGCAGCCGGCGGGCACCATTACCGTCAGCGGCGTTGCTGCGGCGCCTTCTGATATCCGTCAGGCGCTGTCTGATAAAGCCGATGCCAAAGGCGCCACCGCTTTTCGCGTGATCGAAGCGCGTAACGAAGGCAACTTCCACGCCACGGCGGAAATTTACAAGTAAGCACTTAATACGCTCCGGCAACGGACGATAAAATCTCTGGCAACGCTGCACCCATAACGGTCTTCAAGAATAAAAAAACAATCCGTCCTTCCAGGCCGTTACTGAGTAGCATCAAGGACTAACCATCATGAACATGAAATTTACGATTGCAGCGATGGCGCTGCTGTCAGCCGTCTCTTTTGGCGCCTCAGCCGCCACGCTGGTGAGCACTCAACAGGCCAGCACCCTGCAGTCTATCGGTACCGTTACCGCCAGCGGCGTCGCCGGCTCACCGCCGGATATTCGCCAGGCGCTGTCCGATAAGGCTGACCAACAGGGCGCCAAAGCCTACCGCATCATTGAAGCCCGTGAGAACGGCAACTGGCACGCCACGGCTGAAATCTATAAATAACCATTCAGGGACGCGTTTACCGAGCTGATTATCCTCGTCAATGCCACTGCCGAGTTCTGACGTTAACGCGAATTCCCTGAAGAACCCCTCGTCGTCCTATCCGACGAAACCCCATTGCCCCCGCTTGCGGGGGCTTTTTTTATGGGCAAGAAAAAAGCCGCAGAGCGGCTTTTTATCATCAGCATGGCATACCGGCAGCGTTACTTCTCCCGCTGCGCCAGCGCCGCCAGCAGCTTGTCATGAATGCCGCCGAAACCGCCGTTGCTCATCACCAGAATGTGATCGCCCGGCTGCGCGGTTTTCACCACCATCTCCGCCAGCGTATCCACGTCGGCGCTCCAGTGGGCCGGCTGCACGCAGGCTTCCGCCACTTCCGCCACCTGCCACGGGTTATGATCCGGCTGATACAGGAACACTTCATCGGCACGGCCAAGGG
The DNA here is from genome assembly GCF_016026735.1 of Serratia rubidaea. Classification (NCBI taxonomy): domain Bacteria; kingdom Pseudomonadati; phylum Pseudomonadota; class Gammaproteobacteria; order Enterobacterales; family Yersiniaceae; genus Serratia; species Serratia rubidaea. The sequence continues at coordinate 1,938,890 of NZ_CP065640.1, read as the reverse complement.
CAGGCGCCAGATCGTTTTTGCTGATGCCCATCTTCATGGTGTTGGAGCGCGGTTCCAGCACCGCCAGAATGCGCGCGGTACCGCCGACCTTGCTGCGCAGCGCCGCCAGGGTGGCCAGAATCGCCGTCGGGTGGTGGGCAAAGTCGTCATAAACTGTTACGCCGTTGGCTTCGCCGCGCAGTTCCAGGCGGCGACGGGCGTTGATAAAGTCGCCCAGCGCACGGCAGGCATCGGCCGGCGCGACGCCGACATGGCGGGCCGCCGCAATCGCCATCAGGCCATTGTGCATATTGTGTTCCCCCACCAGCGACCAGTTGACCTCGCCCACTTTTTCGCCGTTCAGCCAGACCGCATAATGGCTGGCGTCGGTGGTCAGCTTCTCGGCGCGCCAGGCGCCGTCTTCACCCACCAGTTCCTGCTCGCTCCAGCAGCCCATCGCCATCACCTGCTTCAGGTTGGCGTCGTTGTCCGGCAGAATGATTTTGCCCTGGCCCGGCACGATGCGCACCAGATGGTGGAACTGCTTCTGAATGGCCTTCAGGTCGTCAAAGATATCCGCGTGGTCAAACTCCAGGTTGTTCATGATCAGCGTACGCGGGCTGTAGTGCACAAACTTGGAGCGCTTGTCGAAGAAGGCGCTGTCATACTCATCGGCCTCAATCACAAAGAACGGGCTGCCGCCCAGACGCGCGGAAACGTCAAAGTTGCCGGGTACGCCGCCGATCACAAAGCCGGGCTGATAACCGCAGGCTTCCAGGATCCAGGCCGCCATGCCGGCGGTGGTGGTTTTGCCATGGGTGCCGGCCACCGCCAGAACCCAACGATCGCGCAGCACATAGTCGTGCAGCCACTGCGGGCCGGACACATAGGGAATCCCCTGCTCCAGCACCGCTTCAACGCACGGATTGCCGCGCGTCATGGCATTGCCGATGATCACCAGATCCGGCGCCGGATCCAGCTGTGCCGGATCGTACCCCTGGATCAGCGCGATCCCCTGGTTTTCCAACAGCGTGCTCATCGGTGGATAGACGTTAGCGTCAGAACCCGTGACCTCATGTCCAAGCGAGCGCGCCAGTACCGCCAGCCCGCCCATAAAGGTGCCACAGATGCCAAGAATGTGAATGCGCATAGGTTTCTCATTGTTGAGTACGTCGAATGTGCGCTTATTCTAACGCTCAGAATCGTCCAGAAGAAATGGATTTGCCTATGAATAGCGCGACGCTTTGGGCTACACTGCTGGCGAAAACGTTGGCGGTTTGTTAAAAACTGCTATCCATCCGTAGATTCAGGGATTGTGTCATGAAAACGTTAGGCGAATTTATCGTCGAGAAACAACACGACTTCTCTCACGCTACCGGCGAATTGACCGCACTGCTGTCGGCCATCAAACTGGGCGCAAAAATCATCCACCGCGACATCAACAAAGCGGGTCTGGTGGATATCCTGGGCGCCAGCGGCGTTTCCAACGTACAGGGCGAAGTTCAGATGAAACTGGACCTGTACGCGAACGAAAAGCTGAAAGCAGCGCTGAAAGCGCGCGGCGAAGTGGCGGGCATCGCTTCTGAAGAAGAAGACGAGATCGTCATTTTTGACGGCGACCGTGCTGAAAACGGCAAGTATGTAGTGCTGATGGATCCGTTGGACGGCTCCTCCAACATCGATGTCAACGTCTCCGTCGGGACGATTTTCTCCATCTATCGCCGTATTACGCCAATCGGCACCCCGGTGACCGAGGAAGACTTCCTGCAGCCGGGCAGCGCCCAGGTCGCGGCCGGTTACGTGGTTTACGGCTCCTCCACCATGCTGGTGTACACCACCGGTTATGGCGTCCATGCCTTTACCTACGATCCTTCTCTGGGCGTGTTCTGCCTCTCCCACGAGAAAGTGCGCTTCCCGGAATCCGGCAATATGTATTCCATCAACGAAGGCAACTACATCAAGTTCCCTCTCGGCGTGAAGAAATACATCAAATACTGCCAGGAGCAGGACGAAGCGACGCAGCGTCCTTACACCTCGCGCTATATCGGTTCTCTGGTTGCCGACTTCCACCGCAACCTGCTGAAAGGCGGCATTTATATCTACCCAAGCACCGCCAGCCACCCACAGGGCAAGCTGCGTCTGCTGTATGAATGCAACCCGATGGCGTTTCTGGCCGAACAGGCCGGCGGCAAGGCCAGCGACGGTAAAAACCGTATTCTGGACATTACGCCGCAGAAACTGCACCAGCGCGCGCCGTTCTTCGTCGGCACCAAATCGATGGTAGAAGACGCCGAACGCTTTATCGCCGACTATCCGGACGAGTAACGCCTTCGACGCCGGGGCCGCTCAGGCCCCACGGCGCAGCACGCTGCGCCGTTATCGCGTTATAGTTTGAACGCCGCCATGCTCTGCGCCAATGACTGGGCCTGCTCTTCCAGTGAGCGCGTTGCGGCGGCGGACTCTTCCACCAGCGCCGCATTCTGCTGCGCCACCTGATCCATCTGCGCCACCGCCAGATTGACCTGCTCGATGCCGCTGCTCTGTTCGCGGGTCGCCGCCGAGATTTCGCGCATCAGCGCCGTAACGCGTCCGACTTCATCGGCAATGCCGTTCATGGTTTGCGCCGCCGACTCTGCCATCTGCTCGCCTTCCTGCACCCGCTCCTGCGAGGCTTCAATCAGCCCCTTAATCTCCTTGGCCGACTGCGCGCTACGCTGCGCCAGACTACGCACCTCGCCGGCGACAACGGCAAAGCCGCGCCCCTGCTCGCCGGCCCGCGCCGCCTCAACCGCCGCATTCAGCGCCAGAATGTTGGTCTGAAATGCGATGCCGTCCATCACGCTGATAATATCGGCAATGCGGCGGGAGCTGTCGGTAATCGCCAGCATTTTGTCTTTGACCTGGCTGACTACGTCGCTGCCGCGGTCGGCGACGTCGGACACGCTGAGCGCCAGCTGGTTGGCCTGCTCGGCGTTTTCCGCATTCATTTTAACCGTTGAGGTCAGCTGTTCCATGCTGGCCGCGGTCTCTTCCAGCGAGGCCGCCGACTCTTCGGTACGCTGCGCCAGGTGAACGTTGCCGGCCGCCAGCTCGCGGGAGCCGACGTCAATCTGACTGCTGGCATCGCGCACCTTGCTGACCGACATCACCAGCGACTGCTGCATGCGCTGCATCGCCCGGATCAGGCGGCCCATTTCGGTATCCCCTTCACCGCGGATCTTACGGGTCAGATCGCCGTTGGCAATATGCTCCAGCTCGGCGATCGACGCATCCAGCGGGCGCAGAATAATCAGCCGCAGCGCAAACCAGGCCAGCACCGCCAGCAGCACGCTGAGTATTCCGGCCGCCACGATTAATGCAATCTTGGTGCTGGCGTTGCCTTCCGCCTCGCGCACCTGCTGCTGCCCGGTTTCCATGGCAAAGCGGCGGAATTCGCTCAGATCGTTTTCAAATGCAATGCTCAGCTTAGAGATGCGCGTTTCCTGAATACGGTAGTATTCGTCGATCTGGCCGGCCTTGATGGCGTCCGCCATCGGACGCACGCCCTGCTCCTGGTAAGCGCGGTAGCTGGCCTGCAGACGTTCGGACAGCGTTTTGCCGCGCTCGGTGACCGTCCCCACGCCGACAAACGTCGCCATTTCACGCTGCGACTGCGCCAGATAGCCGTAAATACGCCCGACGGTGGCGTCGGCCACCGCAATCTGACCCACTTCGCGCTGGCGCACCGCCAGAGATGCGGCGGTGCGCGCCCGCAGCGTCAGGTTGGAACTGTTCGCCAGCGAGCCCAGCTCCTCGCCCAGAATCTGATTCAGGGTATGCAGCGAACGTGAGCCCTGGTTAATGGCATTGACACCGATAATGCTGACCATAATCAGCAATACCGTCAGCAGGCTGAGCAGGGCCAGCAGCCCGGCCTTCACCGTAATTTTATTTAGCATGGATTTTTCCTGGCTATCGACAATAGGTGGTTACAGAAGATGTAGGGTGGTAAAACGCAGGACGTCGCCGCAGCGCGTCGTTGTTATTTGCTAGGTTATCGACAGGCCAGGGCGAAACTTGATGCTGAACAAGGATTAATCTGAAAAAAACACGCCGCTGCGCCATCAGCCGCCAGCGTGGCAGGCAGATGGCCTATTCTGCCAAATAAAGGCTGTAAAGCGCCCTCTGCCCAAACCAGCTCGCTCTATTTGCGCAAAAGGGATATTTATCTGTCGAAAAAGATAATAACGTGAAGAATATCGCCAGAGTAGCAAGGTTAAAACTAACAGGCATCATCAGATACAGCGGTCATGGTTCAAACATACAACGCATTAACGATATACTATTCTATTTGTCGTGTTAAACCGGTTTTCATTAAGATATTGCTGTCAAGATACTGAGAACAGTATTAATAACGATGGCGCCAACAAAAATAATAATAGGCATTTATCAATATTAATAACCGAGCCCCCCTCTCCCTGATACATCATATTTATTTTTTCGCCGATCAATTCGGAGACCATCCTATCCGTGCGTGCTCCCCGGCAGCGCTACGCCAAGCCACACAGACCGTGCTCACGGCGCCAGCGCGAGAAACCAATACATAATAAAAATGTCATCTATTTAGATAAGGCTTACACTCAATGATTAATTGAAAAAACCAATATTCATTGATCCACAACAAAAATAAAGGCTTTCGATAACCTGAGTCTTTTACTACTATTCACCAGGCGTTGCGACAGGATGAATAATGCCATCTATTCGCACACACAGGCAGGATCATATATCCACAAAAAATATATTTTCTGCAAACATCAGCAACCAAGGATAATATTGGCGCATTTCGGCGACCGAATGATTTAAATACCCTATCGGCTAACACGCTTTGCGCTTAAATATCCCAGGAAATTCTATCACTCAAGGAGATGTATCATGAGAGAACTATCTACCAGCGAACAGCAGGAAGTCAGCGGCGGTCTGTTTGGCCTGATCACCGCGCCTATCGGCGGCATCCTCGGCGCGGCGATTGGCTCCATCGTCGATGCCGGCAACCGCGTTGCCGGCCGTGACTCCAACTTCAAAGGATCCGGCGCGCTGCTGGGCGCCGGCATCGGCGCAGCGGTAGGCCTCTCGCCAATTACCGCCATCCTCGGCATCGGCTCCGGCATTGTCTCCATCGTCCGCAACGGCCTGGGCCTCAAGGGACAAAAACCGCTGTTCTAAAGCCTCTTTCGGCAACCGCCGCGGGCTACCGTCCGCGGCGGTTGCCGTCAGTCCTAAATGCCCGCACATACCATACCTGAAGCCAAAAAGGTCATTACTTTGATCACGTTTTGGCTATAATACCCGGCACTCCATTTCTGGTTTGAAAAAAGGAAACCGACATGAGCTTGAATCAGGTACCTGCGGGTAAAGACCTGCCAGAAGACATCTACGTAGTGATCGAAATCCCGGCCAACGCTGACCCGATCAAATATGAAGTTGACAAAGAAACCGGAGCGCTGTTCGTTGACCGTTTCATGTCCACCGCGATGTTCTACCCGTGCAACTACGGTTACATCAACAACACCCTGTCTCTGGACGGCGACCCGGTTGACGTGCTGGTGCCAACCCCGTACCCGCTGCAGCCAGGCTCAGTGATCCGCTGCCGTCCGGTTGGCGTACTGAAAATGACCGACGAAGCCGGTGAAGATGCCAAACTGCTGGCCGTACCGCACAGCAAGCTGAGCAAAGAGTACGATCACATCAACGATGTGAACGACCTGCCAGAACTGCTGAAAGCACAGATCGCTCACTTCTTCGAGCACTACAAAGATCTGGAAAAAGGCAAGTGGGTGAAAGTTGAAGGCTGGGACGATGCCGCTGCCGCTAAAGCAGAGATCGTAGCTTCCTTCGAGCGCGCCGCTAAAAAATAATTTTTACGCCGCAGCCGATGAAAAAAAACACCGCTCAATGAGCGGTGTTTTTTATTATGCTTCGTCGTGACGTTTCAGCCAGTCCCCGCTTTCAATCAGCGGGAAACCTTCTACGCTGTGTCGGTACAGGTAGATCCACGCACTCCCATAAGGCGTCTGGATCAGTTCGCGCTTATAGTCCTTAGTGTTGCTTTTAAGCTCGTCGAGCTCAGCCAAAATCGATGCATTAATACGATACACCTCGCAATGTATCGTACCTTCACCGGGGATCGCTGCCGGGTAATGGCCCAGATTATAAATCTGATAGCCTTCGAGCTCATGCTCGCCTAACCATTGGGCGTTGGTCATCCAATGGCTGTTTCCCTGTTTGCGTCGTAAACTGCCGTAGACAATTATTCGCATTGCTAAAACTCAAACTGATAGAGCAAATCTAGCGCCTGGTCGAGACCAGACACCGCTTCAAGATACAATTTAGGCATCAGGCGGTAACGCAACGTCAACGTAGCCAGCGAGTCGAAAATACCCACCCCATATTTTACTTGTAAGCCAGGGAGGACATAACCACTCACGACAACCTGGGAGCTGTCGCCAACGCCGGCGGTATCAAGTGCCAAGTTACTGACGCCGAATGCTTCGCCGATTTTACCCACAAGTTGACCACTTTGTGCAACCCCCATGCCAATTAACATTGACGTCATCGCGTTGCCGTCGGCGCCGGAGTTGCTCAGACCTTGCCCGCGCAGCAGATAAGACAGCGCTTCCTGCTGCGATTTGGCCGGATCGGAGAACACTTCCAGCTTAGGCGCATCCGCCAGGCCGGTGACGCGCACCCCGGCGGTGACATCATCTTCGGTGGCCTCCGGGTTACGAATCGCCTCCATGTTCAAGTATGGCTGATCCGGCGGACCGGAGAACAATAATTGTCCCTTGCGCACGATCAAATCCTGGCCATAAGCGTGGAAACGGCCGGCCGGAATATCAATCTGGCCGTTCAGCCCCAGACCGCGTTTATCCTGCACCACCTTCAGATCGCCCTTCAGCCGCGCCTTCAGGCCGAAGGCATCCAGCCGCACGTCGTCGCCGACGTGGATCATCAGGTTGCTGTTAATCGCCACCGCGGTGCTCTTCGGCTGGATCGGTTTCAGCTGTTTATCCAGCATCACTTCATCCGACGAGACCCCGACCGCGCTTTCCGGCAGCTCCTGCACGGTGATGCGCGCCCACGGAATATCCACATTGCCGTTAAGCGAGAACAGCTGCGGCGTAGCTTCGAACACCAGGTCCGGCGACACGTCGATGCGCACCATCGGCGGCACCGTCACCCGCAGCTTGTCGCCTTTCGCGGCGATGCGCGCCCGCCAGGCGTTGATATCCCGCCAGTCCGCGTCGCCGGTCAGGTTCAGCTGGCCGCGCGTGGTGGTGATCAGGCCATCCAGCGTCGAGTTCATGCCGTTGAAGTCGATCGCCAGCCGGCCGTCGGTCATATCAAACGGCATCCAGCTGCCGTCAATATCTACCTTATCCAGCGCCAGACGGCCATATACCAGCGGTTTTTGCGCGTTGCCGCCCAGCCGCAGATTGGCGTTCAGCATGCCGGCGGCCTTTTCCCCCTGCATCAGCGCCGGGTTAATCATCGCCAGCGAGATGTTGGCAATGTTGACGTTGCCGGCGATATTGCGCTGTTTCTGCGGGTCGGTCACCTGGATATTGCCGTCCAGCTGGCCGTTGTTGTGCAGCTTGATCAACCAGTCGGCCTGCGCGCGGCCGTTATTCACGCCCGCATTGAGGTTCAGCGTGTCAAAGGCGATCGGCAGCGCGTTGCCCTGAACCTGCTGCACCACTTTCACCCCGTTGCCCACCAGCGACACCTTCGCCTGCGGCAGCGCGGCGCCCTCTTTCCAGCTCACGTCGGCGCGGCCGGTGAATACGCCGTTCAGCGCAGTCTCCGGGCCGAGGAACGGCTTGATCATTTTCAGATCAAAGCGGTTCAGCACCACGCTGGCCTGGCCGCTGGCGGCGCTGGCCTCGATGGTTTTCGGTACGCAGACCTCGGCATCCGGATTCTGCCAGCAGTGCGGGCCGACGCTGATTTTCTGTTGGCTATTCAGGTAATCCAGCGCGATAGCGCGCGTCAGACGCCATTCGCCCACCGGCGTATCAAAGCGGGTGTTGTTCAGGTTGCCGCGCCAGCGCTGCTGCTGACGGTCGAAACTGCCCGCCAGCGCCAGCTGGCCGGACACCGGCTTGCCGTCCACTTTCAGCTGCAGCGTGTGCTGTTTTTCCGTGCCTTTACCGTCAAGCTGCAGCAGGTTTACTTCCAATGCGTCCTGCTTCAGCTGTTCGACCCGCACCGCCAGCTGGCCCTGAATCTGATCGGTAGAGCGTACGTCGCCGTCCACTTTCACCCGTTTGATATGCAGCGCCTGCCATTGCAGGCCGGATGCCGTCAGGTCCGCCAGCAGCTGCGGCGCCTGCAGGTTGCCGCGCAGCTTCAGCAGGCCCTTCGCCGTGCCGCCCAGTCCCGGCAGCGCGCCGTCCAGCTGCGGCGCATCAATATTGGCGTCCAGATTCCAGCTTTTTTCGTCCAGCTGCCCTTTCACGTTCAGGTTATTGCGCCCCAGCGCCAAATCAACGCCGGGGATCTTCCACTGGCCGGCGGCGTTGCCGCTCAGCGAGCCGCGCGCCGACACCTTGTTCTGCTTCACGTTGCCGTCCAGCTGCAGCGTCGGCACCTGCAATTGCCAGCTGCCGCCGTACAGACTGCCGCGGGTGGTGATTTTGCCGTTCAGCTTCGCCGGCCATTCCGGCCACTGTTTGGCGGTGTTGATGCCGCTGAGCGTCAGCTGTGATGTCCAGCTGATAGCCTTGCTCCAGTCCACCAGCGCGGTCAGATCGGTATTGCCCTGCAGCGCCGCCAGACGCAGGCGATTAAGCCGGAACTGCTCGACGTTGCCTTTGCCGTCCAGCGTCAGCAGCGCCGGCGGCAGATCCTGCCCTTTAATATCGGCGCGCGTCGACAGCGTATAGTCGGTGGCTTTACCGTTAAAGCGCAGGCGTAAATCGTTCACCTGATACTGAGACGCGCCGGTAAGCGGCCACTTCAGCCGTTTACTCTGCAGCGTCAGCGACAGCGGTAAGCCGGCCTCCGCCAGCTGGGTCTGCAGATCGAGCTGCGCCCCCACCGGCCCGGACAGGTTCAGCGCCACGTTCAGCGCTTCGCGCAGGCCGCCGCCGATATTCAGCTTCACCTTTTCGCCTTTCAGCGGATCGATATTCAGCGTGCTGTTGGCCACCATCTGTACCGGCCAGTTATCTTTCAGCGTGGCCTGGCCATGTGCGAACAACGTGCCCTGCGGCGACCTGACGTCGAAATTGTCCAGCTGGATATGTTGGTCCCGAGTGCTGGCCTTCAGCAGCAGGCTGGTGATCAGCACATCGGTATCGCCGGTCAGACGCAGCTGCTCGCCGCGAATCTCTTTTACCGTGATATCCAGCGGCAGGCGGACTTCCGGCAGATCCGGCAGCAGCGGCTTGGCAAACAGCTCTTTCAGCGTTTCGCCCAGCGGTTTCTCTTCCGGCTGCGGCGCCGGCTTCGGCGCGTCGCTCACCTTCTCGCCGACCTTCTTCGCCATATCGACCGCCGGCTGCACCTCTTCCGGCAGCGGGCTGGCCGGCGTTTTCGGCAGGGCAATCAGCAGCGCAGCGATTTTGGTCGGCTGCAGCTGCAGCGCGCGCTCCCGCCATTCGGCGCCGGTGCTGAACTCCCCGAGTGAAATCGCGGTATCGTCAACGTTGACCTTGACGTTATTCAGCGCCAGTTTGCGCAGGATAATCGGATAGGGGGTGCTGAGATCGGTGGTCGGCTCACTGCTCTCCGCCGCCGGTTCGGACGGCATCATTTCACTGGTTTTCACCACCACGTCGACATCGTCGGCGGTCAGGGCGTTCACGCACAGCGAGCTGCGCTTAAAGCACGACAGATCGAGCGACAGATGGAACTGACCGGCATTCACCGTCACGCCCGGCATCTGGTACTTCACGCCTTTCAGCGTCAGATCGCGCCAGCCGCCGCTGACGCTGGCAATATCCAGCCCCGGCACCCAGCGCGCCGCGCCGTTGAGCACCATATGCAAACCGCTGGTGGTGCCGAGCAGGTAGGCGACGCCCCCCACCAGCAGCAGCAGAACGATCAGCAACCCAAGACAAATCTTTTTCACCAGGCTCATAGTTCAGGCCCCAAACCGATATAGAACTGCATCCCGTGGGTTTCCTTATCCCCGACCGGGGCGGCAATATCCAGTTTCACCGGCCCGACCGGTGACTGCCAGCGCACGCCAACGCCCGCGCCGGTTTTGAAATTGCTCTGTTTGATATCATTCACCGCTTCGCCGGAGTCGACGAACACCGCGCCCCACCATTTGCCGGTCACGTTGTATTGATACTCCAGTGAACCGGTCAGCATTTTGGAGGCGCCGGTCAGTTTGCCGTCTTCGTCACGCGGTGAGATGTCTTTGTATTTATAGCCGCGGATGCTGCGGTCGCCGCCGGCGAAGAAGCGCAGGTCCGGCGGCACTTTATCGAAGTCGTTGGTTTCAATCCAACCCACCTGACCGCGCGCCACAAAGCGGTGTTTATCCGCCAGCGTGCGGATCCAGACGTTCTGTGCCTGCAGCAGCGCAAAATCAACGCCGGACCCCCAGGTGGTGTCGGAAACGTCGATGGAATAGCGCTGACTGTCGCCCCAGGTCGGCATCAGACCGCCGCGCGAGCGGGTGCGGCTGAGGCTGGCGCCCGGGTACAGCAGCACGGTGGTGTTGGTGACATTACCTTGGGTAAAGTGGTCAAAACGGCCGGTCATATTGATGGCATACTGCCAGCCGCTGGATTTATCCCAGTTGCGCGACACCACCACCTTGGTGCTGTCCGACTTGGTATCGTTCAGATCGCTGCGCTTATAGCCGCCCTGCATCAGGTAATACTCTTCCAGCGGGCTTTTCTGCAGCGGGATCTTATACGTCAGATCCAGCTGCTGCTCCGGCGCCGAAATATAGGCGCTGGTTTCCAGGCTGTGGCCACGGTCGTTCAGCCAGGGCTTTTTCCAGGTGCCCTTGATCCGCGGCCCGACGTCGGTGGAGTAGCCGACGCCGGTTTCCAGCGTATTGCGACTACGCGGCGTGACCAGCGCATCCAGCGGCAGGATTTTGCTCTCTTTGGCATCTTCGAAGTCAGGCGACACCACCACCGAGTTAAACCAGTTGGTGGCGGACAAACGGCGGTTCAGCTCGGCCAAATCCTGCGAGCTGTAATATTCCCCTTGATGGAAGGGGATCAGGTTTTGCAGGTAATCTTCGCGGATCTGCGAGCCTTCGAATTTCACTTTGCCGAAGCGGTAGCGCTCGCCGCTGTTGAAGTCGAGGTCCCAGTACGCCTTACGCAGCTCTTCCGACACGCCGAGCTGGCTCTTGGTCATCTCAGCGTCGAAGTAGCCCTTGCGCAGCGCCAGGCCGCTCAGGGAGCTTTTAAAGCTTTCATAGGTGCCGTGATTCAGGATATCGCCGATGGTCGGCCGCCCCTTTTTCACCAGCGCCAGGTAGTCTTCATCGGTTTTAGCGCCGCCTTCCAGCGTGATATTGGCGCCGGCAATGCGCACCGGCTCGCCCGGTTTCACCTTGGCATGCAGCACCGGACGCGACAGTTTGGGGTTGTCGTCGAGGGTAAACTCAATGGTCGGGTCATAATAGCCCAGCGCGCGCAGCCCCTGGCGCACCGCCTGCTCGACCCGTGCGCGGAACCGACCGTCGGCGCTCACCTCTTCGGGGGTGATGGCAGACAAACGAACCCGCACGTTTTTTTCCAACTCTCCGCTCAGCCCTTCGACCTGCAGCCGCAAATTGGCCGACAGCGCCGCAGGCGCGACAAATAGCGCGCATAAAACGCAAAGGACACGGTAACGTGGCACACGTTCTCCTTAATTTATTGTACTTTCCTGTAAAAACCGTCGTTCAGATCGTCTGACCACGCCGCCACGCTATCAAAATGGCGACTCTCCCACGGCCGACTCCCACCGACCTGCGCACAAAATGGCATAAACAGGACGTATTCTTGGCTTTTTGCGCTCAAAAGACTGCGTTAAGCTTACACATAAACGCAACATCGGCCTTATTGTGGGCAAATAAGCGACGAGTTACAACTCGCGCAATGCCGTCTTGGGCCAATTCTTATTAAGACAACAGGAGTCAATCGCGGTGCAAAATACAGATAAATCTCGCCTGGTCGACCAGGCCAACGCGCTGCCGGGACGCGCCACGCCGGTGCCGGTTGCCGCGCGCAACGTCGTCACCCGCCACTCCATGACAGAAGTGCCGGCCGGCATGGAGGTGGCGATCTTCGCCATGGGCTGCTTCTGGGGCGTCGAACGCCTGTTCTGGCAACAGCCGGGGGTTTACAGCACCGCCGCCGGCTACACCGGCGGCTACACGCCGAATCCGGCCTACCATGAAGTGTGCACCGGCCAGACCGGCCATGCTGAAGCGGTGCGCGTGGTGTTCGATCCGAAGGTCATCAGCTATCCGCAGCTGCTGCAGGTATTCTGGGAAAACCACGATCCGGCGCAGGGCATGCGTCAGGGCGGCGATATCGGTACCCAGTACCGCTCTGCGATCTATTACCTGACGCCAGAGCAGCAGGCCGACGCCGAACGCAGCCTGGCCAGCTTCCAGCAGGCGATGGACGCGGCGGGAGACCAGCGCGTCATCACCACCGAAATCGCCCCGGCCACGCCGTTCTACTACGCCGAAGACGACCACCAACAGTATCTGGAAAAGAATCCGGGCGGCTACTGCGGGCTGGGCGGCATTGGCGTTTGCCTGCCGCCGCAGGGCTAACGCGTTAATTTTTAACCACTGGCGAGCCTTATCGGGCTGCTGCTATACTATCCAGGCCGCAGAGACGCGGCCTGTTTTTTGCTGTGGCAAAGCGGGTGCGGTAAAGCGCGTCCGGCAACTCTTTTTTACAATGTATTGCCCTTCCTCAAGAGCGCCGTCATCCCGTCGGCACGTATGGATAGATTATGTTAAACAGTATTTTACTGATTCTCTTTCTGATCGCAGTGAGCGCCTTCTTCTCTGTATCGGAAATATCTCTGGCTGCCTCGCGCAAGATTAAGCTGAAGCTGATGGCAGATGAAGGCAACGTCAACGCCGCCAAGGTGCTGAAACTGCAGGAAACCCCCGGCCTGTTCTTTACCGTGGTGCAAATCGGTCTTAACGCCGTCGCCATTTTGGGCGGTATCGTCGGCGATGCGGCGTTCTCCCCCAGCTTCCAGGTGCTGTTCGATCGCTTCCTGTCGCCGGAACTGTCGCAGCAGCTCAGCTTTATCTGCTCGTTCGTGCTGGTCACCAGCCTGTTTATCCTGTTCGCGGATCTCACCCCGAAGCGCATCGGTATGATTGCACCAGAGGCGGTCGCCGTCCGGATCATCAACCCGATGCGTTTCTCGATCATGATCTTCCGCCCGCTGGTCTGGCTGTTTAACGGTATGGCGAACCTGATTTTCCGCCTGTTTAAGCTGCCGATGGTGCGTAAAGACGACATCACCTCTGACGATATCTACGCCGTGGTGGAAGCCGGCGCGCTGGCCGGCGTGCTGCGCAAGCAGGAACATGAGCTGATTGAGAACGTGTTCGAGCTGGAGTCGCGCACCGTGCCCTCCTCAATGACCTCGCGTGAAAGCGTGGTCTATTTTGATCTGCGCGAGAGCGAAGAAAGCATCAAAGAGAAAGTCTCCACCCATCCGCACTCCAAATTCCTGGTGTGCGACGGTCATATCGACCAGGTGGTGGGCTACGTCGATTCCAAAGACCTGCTGAACCGCGTGCTGGGCAACCAGAGCCTGGTGCTGAGCAGCGGCGTGCAGATCCGCTCTGCGCTGATCGTACCGGACACCCTGACGCTGTCTGAGGCGCTGGAAAGCTTTAAGGCGGCCGGTGAAGACTTTGCGGTGATCCTGAACGAGTATGCGCTGGTGGTGGGGATTATTACGCTCAACGACGTGATGACCACCCTGATGGGCGATCTGGTGGGACAGGGCCAGGAAGAGCAGATCGTCGCCCGCGACGAAAATTCATGGCTGATTGAGGGCGGCACGCCGATCGACGACGTGATGCGCGTACTGGATATCGATGAGTTCCCGCAGGCGGGCAACTATGAAACCATCGGCGGCTTTATGATGTATATGCTGCGCAAGATCCCGAAACGCACCGACTTCGTCAAATACGCCGGCTACAAGTTCGAAGTGGTCGATATCGACAGCTACAAAATCGACCAGCTGCTGGTCACCAAGCTGAGCGATAAGCCGGCGGCGGTGCTGCCGAAGGCGGCGGATGATAACCTGCCGGCCTGACGCGCCATGAGAAGATAAAACATCAGCGGCCCCGTTTGGGGCCGCGCTTGTTTCTGTACGCCGTTAGTGCGGCAGCGCTCAGGCTGCAGCTTTAACAACGTTTTAACCCATTTCGGATTGCAAAAGCAGCACTTGCCGATTAACTTCAGACATCACGCTGAGATGACGCTTGTCGCGGACTTTCGGCACCAGGATCCGGCCTTTGTCGAATTCAAATGCGCCAACGTCCTTAATATATAAACGTCCGCGGAACAGGGTCTTCACATATTTGGCAATTTTCAAAGGGTTATAACGCTGGAAGATTCTCATTTTGTTCTGTGCTCCTCCGTTGGACCAGGCGTTCATGCGAACCGCTAATCGGGCGGTTTCTTATCAAAGAACGCAATTGATTGCAGTGGTGTAGACCTAGTTAAGACCATTTTGTTCACTTTCGCCTGGATGTCTTCACTGGTTTTACACTTGTTGACAGATTTGTATATGATGATTTACGACATATTCAGAATATCCCTTCAAATTAAAGGCGTTAGAGACCGATAGGGAAAACTGAGATCGCGCTAACAGGACAGACCTCCGATCACCACCTAAGCTTTAGGCCGCGGAGACTGTTCGCACTATCCCCCATAACAAGGAGCACGCATGAAAAAGAGTAGCATGCTAATTATGTCCCTGCTGTTCGCCCCCCTGTTGGCCTCAGCGCACAACTTTCAACTGTTACAGCGCGTCGCGCCGGTCAGCGTCACGGACCGCGGCGAGCTAAACTACGCGAACGGCGACTTTAGCTACGAAAAATGGAGCAGCGGCAAGCTCAGCGGAAAAGTGCGGGTAATTCAGCATATTGCCGGCCGCAGCTCCGCCAAGGACATGAACGATCCATTGATTGAAGCCATCAAGGACGCCAAGCTACCACGCGATCGTTACCAAACGACGACAATCATCAACATTGACGACGCCATCGTCGGCACCGGCATGTTTGTGCGCAGCAGCATTGAGGACAGCAAGAAAGAGTTCCCGTGGTCGCAGTTTATCGTCGACAACAAGGGCAGCGTGAAGAAGGCCTGGGATCTGCAGAGCAACGGCTCGGCGATTATCGTGCTGGACGATCAGGGGCGGGTGAAGTTCGCCAAAGACGGCAAGCTGACGGAAGAAGAAGTGCAGCAGGTGATGAACATGCTGCACCAGATGCTGCGCTAACCGATCAGAACAGCGACACGCGGAAGCCGGGGTTGAGGAAAGATTCACGCGGCGTATAAAGCAGCGGCTTGCCTTGCCAGTCGTGAATTTGCGCCCCGGCAGCGACCGCCACCGCATGCCCTGCGGCGGTATCCCAGATATTGGTCGGTCCGAAGCGCGGATACAGCTGCGCTTTGCCTTCCGCCACCAGGCAGAACTTCAGCGACGAGCCGACCGAGATGGTTTGGTGCACGCCCAGCTGCTTCAGATAGTCCTTCAGCTCATCATCGCTGTGTGAACGGCTGACCACCACCAACGGCGGCTGCCCCTCCATCACGTGGATCGACTGACGCTGGCCTTTTTCTTCTTTCCACGCCTTGCCGCGTTCCGCCAGGTACAGCACGTCCAGCGCCGGCGCATACACCACGCCCATCACCGCCTGGCCATCCTCAATCAGCGCAATATTGACGGTAAACTCGCCGTTACGCTGCAGGAACTCTTTGGTGCCGTCGAGCGGGTCCACCAGCCAGTAACGCGTCCAGTTCCGACGCTCTTCCCACGTCGGCGGATCCTCTTCCGACAGCAGCGGAATCTCCGGCGTCAACGCCGCCAGGCCCGCCTTGATGATGCCATGGGCCGCCAAATCGGCGGCGGTAACCGGTGAATCGTCTTTTTTCACCGCGGCGTCAAGCGGCTGTTCGCCGTGATAGACCGCCATAATTGCTGCGCCCGCCTCGCGGGAAAGCTGGCAAATTTGTTCTAACATCATTCACCTCAGATCAAACAATTCCGTGGGAAATCTCCCGCAACCTTATGCTAGCAGACTAGTTTTTTTTGCCCGGAATATCCATCCCGGCGTGTTAACGTCAGGAAATAATTCAAGTTTGCCGGCCCGCAATTGTGAGCTTTCCCGCTGTGCCAACCGGGATTTTCTGCCACACTTCACGTTTTCTGATGGCAAGTAAGCATAATTACATCGTTCTTTGCGGCTTCCCTCCAGGAAGGCGCCAAAAAACCTCATGGCATGGAGAACACCAATAATGATGAAACGTCCGCTGGCATTATCCGCCCTCGCCCTGCTGATCGCCGCCGGCGCGCAGGCGGCAACGGTTGACCTGCGCGTGCTGGAAACCACCGACCTGCACGGCAACATGATGGACTTCGATTACTATAAAGATAAACCCACCGAAAAATTTGGCCTGGTGCGCACCGCCAGTCTGATCCAGCAGGCGCGCGGGCAGGCGGTCAACAGCGTGCTGGTCGATAACGGCGATATCATTCAGGGCAGCCCGATGGCGGACTATATGGCGGCCAAAGGCCTGCACCAGGGCGACGTTCACCCGGTCTACAAGGCGCTGAACCGGCTGGATTACGTGGTGGGCAATATCGGCAACCACGAGTTCAATTACGGCCTCGACTACCTGCAAAACGCCCTCGCCGGCGCTAAATTCCCCTACGTGAACGCCAACGTCATCGACAGCAAAACTCAGAAACCGCTGTTCACCCCGTATATTATCGTCGATACGCCGGTAAAAGACCGCGACGGCAAGGCGCACACGCTGCGCATCGGCTACATCGGCTTCGTCCCGCCGCAGATTATGGTATGGGACAAGGCCAACCTGCAGGGCAAAGTCACGGTCAACGATATTACCGCCACCGCCAAGCGCTACGTGCCGGAAATGCGTCAGCAAGGGGCCGACCTGGTGATCGCCATTCCCCACTCCGGCCTCTCCAGCGAGCCGTATAAAGCGATGGCGGAAAACTCGGTCTACTACCTCAGCCAGGTGCCGGGCATCGACGCCATTATGTTCGGCCACGCCCACGCGGTCTTCCCCAGCCAAGACTTTGCCGCCATCAAAGGCGCCGATATTGAGCAGGGCCTGCTGAACGGCGTGCCGGCGGTGATGCCGGGCCAGTGGGGCGATCACCTCGGGGTGGTGGATTTGCAGCTCAGCAACGACGGCGGCCGCTGGGCGGTCACTCACGCCAAAGCGGAGGCGCGACCGATTTATGACAGCGTCGCCAAGCGCTCGCTGGCGGCGGAAAACGCCGATCTGGTAAAAGCGCTGGCCGACGACCATAAGGGCACCCGCGAATTCGTCAGCCAGCCTATCGGCAAATCCGACGGCAATATGTACAGCTATCTGGCGCTGGTGCAGGACGACCCGACGGTGCAGATCGTCAACAACGCGCAGAAAGCCTATGTGGAGCATTACATTCAGGGCGATCCGGATCTGGCGGATCTGCCGGTGCTGTCCGCCGCCGCGCCGTTCAAGGTCGGCGGCCGTAAAAACGATCCGGCCAGCTTTGTGGAAGTGGAAAAAGGGCAGCTGACCTTCCGCAACGCGGCCGATCTGTATCTCTACCCCAATACGCTGGTGGTGGTCAAAGCCAGCGGTCAGGACGTGAAGGAGTGGCTGGAGTGCTCCGCTGGGCAGTTTAACCGCATCGACGTCAACAGCAGTAAGCCGCAGAGCCTGATTAACTGGGACGGCTTCCGTACCTATAACTTCGACGTGATCGACGGCGTCAGCTACCAAATCGACGTCAGCCAGCCGGCGCGCTACGACGGCGAATGTCAGTTAATCAATGATAAAGCGGAGCGGATTAAACAGCTGACCTTCAACGGCAAACCGATCGATCCGCACGCCACCTTCCTGGTGGCCACCAACAACTACCGCGCCTACGGCGGTAAATTTGCCGGCACCGGCGACAAACACATCGCCTTTGCCTCGCCGGACGAGAACCGCGCCGTACTGGCGGCCTATATCGGCGCAGAGAGCAAAAAGCACGGGGCGGTGCATCCGCAGGCGGACAATAACTGGCGTCTGGCCAATATCGACGCCGCCCAGCCGCTGGATATCCGTTTCGAAACCTCGCCAAGCGACAAGGCCGCGGCGTTTATCCGGCAAAGCGCCCGCTACCCGCTGAAGCCGCTCGGCAACGACCGCATCGGCTTTGCGATTTATCAGGTCGATCTGCAAACGCCGCCCGCCGACGCGGCACGCTAAATAACAAACGGGGCGCCATCTGGCGCCCCGTTTCGTCAATCCCGTTTACAGGATTTCCAGCAGTTCAACCTCAAACACCAGCGCGCTGAACGGTGGGATAGCAGCGCCTGCGCCACGCTCGCCGTAGGCCAGGTTGTGCGGGATATACAGCTGCCATTTAGAGCCAACCGGCATCAGCGTCAGGGCTTCGATCCAGCCGGCAATCACGCCGGTAACCGGGAACTCGGCCGGCTGGCCGCGCTCAACGGAGCTGTCGAACACGTCGCCGTTAATCAGGCGGCCGGTGTAGTGTACGCGCACGCGGTCCTGACGAGACGGAATTGGGCCGTTGCCCTGCTGCAGCACGGAGAACTGCAGGCCGGATTCGGTCAGCGTCACATCATCACGCTTGGCGTTTTCTTCCAGGAATTTCTGGCCTTCTACCGCCATCGCCTGCTGACGCTCACGACGTACGGCATCCGCACGTTCGTGGATTTCACGCAGCGCGCGATGTACGACGTCAACGGGAACCGCCGGGGCATTCCCTTCCAGCGCGTCACGCAGACCTGCCAGCAGAGCGTCCGGTTGTAAACCTTCCAGACCGGATTCCTGCAGTTGCTGGCCGACCTGTAAACCAATCCCGTAGCTTGCTTGCGCTTCAACGCTGTCAAAAGAAGGGGTTGTCATGGGGTTTTCCTTAAGTCTGTAAAAAGTCGAAGGCGCAGCATAACAGCGCCGGAAAGCCGGGTAAAATCTTGTGTCGAGAATGATGACTTTTCCCGTAGAAAAAGAAACAATAACCTTCTGTTAATGCCCATTGCCGCCCCCGCCGTACAATAACGCCGCTGCCTTTCACATCAAACAGTTAGCGGACTATACTGAAAGCGGGTCATCGGACCGTCGGCACACTATTTGGTACTGTGGCAATTTACGCCGTTGAAGAGAGGTCACCATGGGCAGAATCGCGCCCAGGAGAAGGAAAACCACCCGCGCCCACCGCTCGTTGCAACGCGTCTGGCAGCGTGTCAGCCAGCGCCTGCCGTTCGGCGCACCGCGACAGACGCCCGCGGAGGCGGACTCGCAGCAGCCGACAGGCGGTCAGGGACAGGGGATCAAAGCGCTACTGTTGAAAATCTGGCATCTGCCGGACGGCTTCGGCTGGCTGGAGCCTTTGCCCTATTTCCACCGCCGCTGGGTCATCATCTTCGGCGCCATACTGCTGCTGTCGCTGCTGTGGCCCTATTCACCGGATCGCGATGAGCGCCCGGGCCATCTGGAGTCGCCAAGCGCGCAGCAAACCGATGCCCAGCCGGTTACCGACGCCTCGGATCCGGGCGGGCAGTGGCAGCGTTATCACATTCAGCCCGGCCAGACGCTGGCGCAGCTGTTCCGCGACAATAGCCTGCCGGTTAATGAAGTGTTCGCCATGGCGCAGGTGGAAGGTAATGATAAGCCGCTGAGCAATCTGAAAGCCGGGCAGGAAGTGCGTATCGAACGGGACGCCAACGGCGTCATTATCGCGCTGTCGGTCACCACGCTCGACAATCGCCAGGTCACCTTCCGTCGTCAGGCCGACGGCGGCTATCGTCGCCAGCGCTAAGCCGGCAGCTGTTCCAGAAGAAAATCACGCAGTACAACGCCCTGGTTGTGCTGCGTGTCCTTGCTGCCGTACAGCAGGGTCAGGCTCTCGCCCTGCCGCAACAGCGCCGCCAGCGGCTGCCAGGCATCGCCTGCCGCCAGCTCCTGCCGGTAGCGCGCGACAAACGCCTCCCACTGGTCGGTATGATGGTGGAACCACTGGCGCAGTTCACCGCTGGGCGCTACCTCTTTCAACCACGCCACGCCTTCCAGCCGCTGCTTGCTGATACCGCGCGGCCACAGCCGGTCAATCAGAAAACAGTGCGGCACCGGGCCGCTGAAGTCATACACACGCTGTAACCGGATTTGCGTCATCGTTGCCTCCTTGTCGTTCTCTGGCACCATAACGCATTTTGCCGGCGGCAGAAAAGCAAAACGCCAGCACAAGGCTGGCGTTTTGCTCGGGTAACTCTCGCGATTAAGCGACAGCAACCACAACTACATTCAGCTGTGCGAACACGTCGCTGTGTACCTGGAAGTGCACTTCGTGCTCACCAGTGGTACGCAGAACGCCGTTCGGCAGGCGAACTTCGCTCTTGGCAACTTCAACGCCGGCAGCGGTAACTGCGTCAGCGATGTCGCGGGTGCCGATAGAGCCGAACAGTTTACCTTCGTCGCCTGCTTTAGACTCGATGGTAACTGTAGCCAGTTCGTTGATCTTGGTTGCGCGCGCTTCGGCAGCAGCCAGAACGTCAGCCAGTTTGGCTTCCAGTTCAGCACGGCGTGCTTCGAAGAACTCTACGTTTTTCTTGGTAGCAGGAACAGCTTTGCCCTGTGGTACCAGGAAGTTACGGGCGTAGCCCGCTTTAACGTTAACTTGATCACCCAGGCTGCCCAGGTTTGCTACTTTATCAAGCAGAATAACTTGCATTACCTTATCCTCTCAAAGTCGTTAATGGACAGTGGCCGATTACTGATGACGATCAGTGTACGGCAACAAAGACAGGTAGCGCGCGCGCTTGATAGCACGGGCGAGCTGGCGCTGATATTTGGCACGAGTACCGGTGATACGGCTCGGGACAATTTTACCACTTTCAGTGATGTAGTTTTTCAGCGTAGCGATGTCTTTATAGTCAATCTCTTGAACGCCTTCCGCGGTGAAACGGCAGAACTTGCGACGACGGAAATAACGTGCCATTTGGCTAGTCTCCAGAATCTATCAATTCAATCTGCTCGGCATGCAGGACCAATTTGTTCAGGCCGTTGCGCCCTTGATGGCAGCTAACAAAACCTTGAACGGTAACCTGACTGCCGACCGTTAATCTTTGAGTCAGTGCTTGTGACTGTTGTCCGCTGACAACCACGGGCATGCGGCACCATGCTTGTCTGCTGAATCCGGCTTCTGTCTGCGTCGATCTGTGCTCAAGCACAAACTGGCAGTGGGGAATGCCGGAAGGACTTACCTTTCGCACCGGTTGCTTGCACAGCGTGCCAGACAAAACCAGACGATTAGTCGTCACGGCGGCAATTACTCTTCAGAATCCCCAGCATCTGCTTCTTCAGTGGTTTCGTTAGAGAACTCTTCGCGGCGATCGCCACGACGTTCGTCTTTCGCTTTAACCATTGGAGAGGCTTCAGTTACCGCGTGCTTAACGCGCATAACCATGCTGCGGATAACGGCGTCGTTGAAGCGGAAGTTAGTTTCCAGCTCATCGATCGCTTCCTGCGGAGCTTCAACGTTCAGCAGAACGTAGTGAGCTTTGTGCAGTTTGTTGATCGGGTAAGCCAGTTGACGGCGGCCCCAGTCTTCCAGACGGTGAATCTGACCTTGCGCGTTAGTGATGGTAGCACTGTAACGCTCGATCATGCCCGGAACCTGTTCGCTTTGGTCAGGATGGACCATAAAAACGATTTCGTAATGACGCATCGAATTGCTCCTTACGGATTATTCAGCCTCCTGTCAGGGTCAACCGCGGCCCATGGAAGCAAGGAACGTGTTTGTGTGCGGCTGAAAAATGACGCGTAATCATACTGGCGCCGGGGCGGAAACTCAAGGAGAGAGTGGGATTTATTCGCCGCCGGACGGCGCTCAAGGCCAAAGCGCACGATTTGTCACGACCGGCAACGGGCGCACACGGCGGGAATCTTTCAATAAAATCATCATCAAGTGCGGCGACTTGTTCATATTTTTTGAAAAACCCCATCAAATAGCTGCGCTTTTTTATCTGCGAGAACGGACTAGAATTAAACGTATCCGCCGTAGACAGCGCGACGAACAGATTTAAGGTTATTCAAGACAGACAAATAACTTTTTGCCCCACGATCATCGCTGCCGGACCGACCGGGACAAAGGTTAAGCGAGGCTTTATGAAACACGCCACTCTCGCCATGCTTGCCGCATTACTGCTTTCCAGCGGCGCGATGGCCGCAGAAGAGATCGACGCCCAACAGGCGTCACAGCGCCAGAGCATCGGCTTTATCACCCTGAACCGCAACGTGGTGTCTCCCGATGACGCCGATGCGCAGGTCAGGCAAATCGCCGAACGGCGCGGCGCCGGCGCCTATCGCGTCATCGCCCTGCATGAGCCGGGCAGCAACGCGTCGATTCACGTCAGCGCCGAGCTGTACCGTTAACCGAACGATCAACGCCAGGGAACCAAGCCGCAGCCAAAAGCGGCAGTCTAAAACGGTGATCCAACCCAACGCCCCCTGCTTGCAGGGGGCTTTTTTTATAGCGTCGCGCGGAAGAACCTCACGCAGGCGTCCAGCGCCGCCGGCGTAATGCGGTGCTTCACGCCCGCCTCAAGCGCCAGCGTCAACCGCGCCCCCAGGCCGCGCTCGCGCAATACCTGCGCCAGGCGCAGGCTCTCCGCCGCCGGCACCACGTCATCGGCCTCGCCGTGCCACAGCAGCAGCGGACGCTCGCCCAGCTTATCCCACTGCTGCTCCAGGGCATCATCCGCCAGCGGCGCCAGGCGGGCGGCATGCTGCGCCTCAGGCAGCGGCTGCCCCAAGCTGTCCAGCGGCGGAAACAGCGTTTGCGACAGAGAAGAAAACGAACCTGAACCCATCAGGCTGGCCGCCGCGGCGATCCACGGATAGCGCGTCAGCGCGCCCAGCGTGGTCATGCCGCCCATCGACGCCCCGGCAACGCCGACGCGCGCGCCGTCAATCAGCCCGCGCTGCGCGAAATGCGTCCGCAAGGCCGGCAGTTCATCGATATTACTTTTGAGGATCTCCCAGAACTGCGCCAGCCGCCGCGGCTCATCGCCATGATAGCGTTCGCCATGCTGGTCGGCGTCCGGCAATATCACGCGGAACCCGGCCTTCGCCAGCGCATAGCCGAAGTAGGCGTACACTTCTTTCGAGGAGCAGTAACCGTGGTAGAAAAACACCGTCGGCAACGGCTGTTCATATTGCCCGGCCGGCACCGCATGAATCACGGCGATATCCCCAACGCGCTCGTCAAATAACTCGACCATCCATTCAACCCCTTATCGCTTCGCAAGCCGCTCTATCATGACAAAAAAACGCCGTCGGCATTAGCTCATTCTGTTCCAGCTTATGCTTAAGCATTACACTTGGGAGACTGCGATGAAAATAGCGAGGTCGATGATGACTCTGACGCGTACTGCCGCCCTGCTGACGCTGCTGGCCGCGTTATCCGGCTGCGGCCTGATGACCACCACGCCCAAACCGCCGCCGCCGCCGATTGCCGGGCAGGCGCAGGAGGTCACCCGCGCGCAGACCTTCGGCCTGGAAAAAATGACCACCGTCAGCGCACTGGTGCACGGCAGCCCGATGAACGTGGAAGAGGCCATCCAGAAAAAAGCCTCCGCCAGCGGCGCCCGTTACTACCTGATTATCATGAACAGCGAAACCGTGGTGCCCGGGCAGTGGTACTCCCAGGCCATTTTGTACCGCTAGGCGATAAAATGCGGCACAAAGCGTGAACTGTCCTTGGTGATCGGCGAATTATCCTCTCGCAGGCCGATGCCTGCCGCCCGATCGCCCACCAGCCAGCTGCCGATCAGCGTATAGTCATCGCCAAAGCGCGGCAGCGGCGCACTAGCCTGCCAAATCTGCGCTTCTTGCGCATATTCGCCGTCGGTCATCACCTCACAGCGTAGCCCGTCCCGATCGCTGAACAGCGACACATTGGCGCCTTCACGGGAATACAGCGGCTTGCGCACAAACCCGCGCCACTGCGTGCCCATCTCATCCGCCAGTCGCCATCCAGGCTGCTGCACCTCCTCGGCAAAATAGGCCGGCAACAGGTTAGGATGGCCCCGGTGCCAACGCCACAGCAAAGGCAGGATCCCCTTGTTGCTCAACAGGCTTTTCCACAACGGCTCAATCCATTGCGAACGGCCGCCGCGCAGCGCAGGGCCAAAGTCATCGCGCATCATCCATTCCCACGGATAGAGTTTGAACGCCTGACGCAGCGTCCGATCCTGCAGATCGGTAAACACGCCGCCAACGCCGAGACCAATTTCCTCCATATACAGAAAACGGGTATCCAGCCCGGCCTGACGCGCACAGTCCTCCAGATAACGTACGGTGCCGCGATCCTCTTGCGAGTCACGACAACAGCAAAAGTAGAGCGGATCGTCATTACGCCACAGCGCAAAACGCTGGATCAGCTGCTCCTGCAGTGAATTAAACTGGTCGGCGCCTGACGGAATACGCCCGTCAGCCACCGCATCCTTCAGCCAGAGCCACTGGAAAAACGCGCTTTCATACAATGAGGTCGGGGTGTCGGCGTTATACTCCAGCAGTTTCACCGCTCCGTTGCCGCCCCAGGAAAAATCCATCCGGCCATACAGCGACGGCTCTTGCCGCCGCCAGCTGGCGGCAATGGCATCCCAGTAAAGCTCGGGGATCGCCAATTGCGTCAGCAAGGCGTCGTCCGCGACCACCCGGCCCACCAGATCCAGACACATGGCGTGCAGCTCTTCGGTCGGCGCTTCAATCCCCTGTTCGATCTGCTGCAGGGTGAAACGATAGGCGCGCGACTCATCCCAATAGGCTTCACCGTCGATAACATGAAAGTGGAAACCGTAATGGTCGGCGATGTCTGTCAGGTTACGCCGCGGCGTCATCGCTAAGCGTAGCACCGTCAGCCCCCCCAGCTGCGCGATGAGGCGCCAAAGCCGCCACGCGATACCGTATGCGCCGAGGCCGGCTGATAGTTACCCGTGCTTTTCAGGTGCCAGCGCTCGCTATCCCCCGGCGTCTGCAGCTCATTAAATCTATCGCGCGAACGGAAGAAAGGACGCGATCGCGAGCTTGAGCTCGCGCCGCCGTAGTAGCCACCGCCGGACGAGGAAGAAGACGTGTCGCGGTCATCATCCTGATAGTCTTTCGCCAGCGTAAAGCCCGCCATCCTCGGGATAAACCGCTGCGTCGGTAAATCATAGGTGCAGTTATAAGCGCCGTAGTGGGCCTCACAGCTGTCTATCTGGTTAAACCCCAGGCTGCCAAGGCGCAACGCCTTTTGCGCCTGTTGGTAGCTGCCCTGACAGGCCGCCTGGCTATTGCCGGCATCCACGCAGGCTGATACCGAATGATAAATCACCGCCTGCTCAGGGGCGGGGTCTCTCAGGGTGTACCACACCGCGCCGGCGGCGCTGCCCATCAACACCAGCGTCAGCCACTTTGGCGACTTACGCTGCGTTGTCGGTGATGAATAACGCTTGAACGCGGGGGTACTCTGCGGGTTGCGCGCCTTGCGCGCACGCCGTTTGCCGGCCATGGCCTGTTCCTTCCCTTCTTACTACTCAATTAATATGTCATGCACGCCGCGTTCAATACGCCGCCGCTGATGGAGACGCCGCCGAGGAAAATCCCCGCCGCCAGGTGGTTGGCTTCGATTTTATCACTGATGCGCGGCATATAAACCTTCACCGCGGCGAACAGCAGCAGCTGCACCACCAGCGCAACGGCGCCCCAGATGACGTAATCCAGCAGGCTGACCGAGTTGACCGCCGCGCTGGCCAGGGGAATCACGTACCCCAGACAGGCGCCGACAAAGCCGAACGCAGCGGACTGATTGTTCTCTTTAATCAGCGCCCATTCGTCATGCGCCGTGATGCGGGTGTAGATAAACAAAAACACCAGCACCATGGCAAAACCACTGAAAAAGTAGGCGGCAAACGCCGCCAGTGCGTTAACGATATCCATATTATCCTTCCTGAACGCGAGTCGTGATCCCGTTACGGGTCGATACCGTGTGACAAAATGTTTCACGCCGGCGCTACTTTATGCCTAGCCGCCCATCGCTCTGTCAAGCAGCGATGCGCACAGCGACTCCGGCAGCACGCGATCGCCGCGCGCGTCCAGCGCCATCTGGCACCAGGCTTCCGCCACCGGCGGTGCAGCGCTGCGCAACAGCTGCGCCGCCGCAAACAGGTTGAACAGCTGCGCCGTCATGCTCCGCCCCTGCGCCTCCTGCCCCTTGCGCAGCTGCTGCATCAGCTGTCGCCACTGGCGGTCGAAATGACGGTTCTGCCCCTTCACCTCGCCCAACTCCTGCAGCACCGCCTCCTGCACCGCGCTGCTTTTCGTCCAGGCACGCAGCACGTCCAGGCTCATGATATTGCCCGAGCCTTCCCAGATGCTGTTGACCGGCATCTCGCGATACAGCCGCGGCAGTTCGCTCTCTTCGCAGTAGCCGATGCCGCCCAGCGCCTCCATCGCCTCGGCGACAAAGGGGATGCCCTGACGACAGACTTCAAACTTCGCCGCCGACGTCATGATGCGGCTCAGCCCCTGCGACAGCGGGCTGCCGGCGTCGCCATAGGCGTGCGCCAGCCGCATCAGCGCCGCGACCTGCGCCTCCAGACGCAACGCCATGCGCGCCAGCTGCTGGCGCATCAGCGGCAGCTGGATCAGCGTTTTGCCGAAGGCCTGGCGCTGATGGGCATGGTACAGCGCCACCGACAGCGCGCGACGCATCAGACCGTGGCTGCCGAGCGCGCAGTCAAAGCGGGTCAGCGCGCCCATCTTGAGGATTTGCCGCACGCCGTCGCCCTCGTCGCCCAGCAGCCAGGCGCTGGCGTCAAGAAACTCCACTTCGCTGCTGGCGTTGGAGCGGTTGCCGAGCTTGTCCTTCAGCCGTTCCAGCCGCACCGCGTTGCGCGTGCCGTCGGGCAGAATGCGCGGCAGGAAAAAGCAGGACAGCCCGCCGCCGGTCTGCGCCAGCACCAGGTGCGCGTCGCTCTGCGGCACCGAGAAGAACCATTTATGCCCCACCAGGCGGTAAAGCTCGCCGCTGCCGCGCCCGGCCAGCGGCGTCGCCGTGGTGGTGTTGCTCAGCACGTCGGAGCCGCCCTGTTTTTCCGTCATGCCCATGCCGATCAGCAGGCCGCGTTTCTGCGCTCCCGGCAGCAAATGAGCATCGTAACGGTCGGACAACAGCGGCGGCAGCCAGTCGCTGAACGCCGCCGGCAGGGTGCGCTGCAGCAGCGGGGTCGCACCGTACGTCATGGTGATGGGGCACAGCGTGCCGGCCTCCACCTGCGCGTGCAGCATAAAACGCGCCGCGCGGGCGACCACAGAGCCGACGCGCGCCTCCTCCTCCCACGGCAGGTTGTGCACCCGGTTAGCCACCAGCCCCTGCATCAGAATGTGCCAGGCGGGATGAAAGCGAACGTCGTCAAGCCGCTGGCCGCAGGCATCGTAGCGCAGCAGCTCCGGCGGATTGGCGTTGGCCAGCCGCCCGAGCTCCAAGGACTCCTGTGTGCCCAGCTGCTGCCCCAGCGAAGCCAGCACCTCGCTGTCCCAGCCGGCCTGCTCGCGCTGCACCGCCTCTCGCAGCGGCGTATCGGAAAGAAAAAGGTTGCTGTTGCCCAGCGGTTTGGGCTGATTAAAAACGTCGTGCGTATGCCAGACCATAGACCTGCTCCCTGTTCAAGACCTCAGCAAACAGTATGGTAGACGTGACGATTTCTGCCGCGGGGCGGCGCACAGGATGGGAAAATGGCGGGAAAACAGCAGGCCCGACAATGCCGGGCCCGCAGGGATCAGCTGCGCTGGCGCACCGCTTCGAACAGACAGACGCCGGTGGCGACCGACACGTTCAGCGAGGACACGCTGCCCGCCATCGGAATGCTGATCAGCTCATCGCAGTGTTCACGCGTCAGGCGGCGCATGCCTTCACCCTCTGCGCCCATCACCAGCGCCATCGGCCCGGTCAGCTTACTCTGATACAGCGTATGATCGGCTTCGCCGGCGGTGCCGACAATCCACACGTTCATTTCCTGCAACAGACGCATGGTGCGCGCCAGGTTGGTGACGCGGATCAGCGGTACGCTTTCCGCCGCGCCGCAGGCCACTTTTTTCGCCGTCGCATTCAGCTGAGCGGAACGATCGCGCGGTACGATCACCGCATGTACGCCGGCGGCATCGGCGCTGCGCAGACAGGCGCCGAGGTTGTGCGGGTCGGTCACACCGTCCAGAATCAGCAGGAACGGCGTATCGACGCTTTCCAGCAGCCCCGGCAGGTCATTTTCCTGATACTGACGCCCTTCGCGCACGCGGGCGACGATCCCCTGGTGCACCGCGCCCTCCACCTTGTCATCCAGCCACTGGCGGTTCGCCACCTGAATCACAATGCCGGTGGCTTCCAGCTCGGCGATCAGCGGCTGCAGACGGCGGTCGTCGCGGCCTTTCAGGATAAACACTTCCAGGAAGCGTTGCGGGTCACGTTCCAACAGGGCTTTAACGGCGTGGATACCGTAAATAATTTCGCTCATGATACTCTTTTAACCGTGCGGCCGACGTCGGTCGGCCGGTGATAATTACCGTGCGGCAGGTCAGCCCTGCTCCGCACCTTTTTTCTTGCCGGCGCGTTTGGCCTTGGTGGCCGCGGCAATCTTCTTGGTTTTGGCCGAGGCTTTCTTCGCCTTGGCCTTTTTGTCTTTCTTCACTTTGCCCGCCGGCTTGGCGTCGTCCTTGCGGAAGGCGCTGTCCGGCTCAAAGTTGGCCGGCGCTTTGCCGCCGCGACGTCTGCGGCCGTTGCCATTGCCGTCGCGCAGCGTACGCTGCCCGCCTTTCTTCGCCCGCTCGCGTTCGGTTTTACCTTCGCCGCGCGGCTTACGGCTGCTGGAAATCAGCGCGAAGTCAATCTTGCGCTCATCCATATGCACCGCCTCAACGCGGATTTCCACCGTATCTCCCAGGCGATACACCGTACCGGAAGATTCGCCGATCAGTCGCTGACCGATATTATCGTAGCGGTAGTAATCGTTATCCAGCGTCGATACGTGCACCAGCCCGTCGATAAACAGGTCGTTCAGGCGGACGAAGAAGCCGAAGCCGGTCACGCTGGCGATAATGCCGGTAAACTGCTCACCGACGTGGTCCTGCATAAAGTCGCACTTCAGCCAGTCGGCCACGTCGCGCGTGGCTTCATCGGCGCGGCGCTCGGTCATTGAGCAGTGCAGGCCCAGCTGCAGCATCTCGTCGAGATCGCTGTGCCAGCCGCCGGTCGGCGTCCAGCGGTGCTGAGGTTCGCCGTGCTCTTTCGCCAGCTGGTATTTAATCGCCCGGTGCAGCGCCAGATCGGGATAACGGCGGATCGGCGAGGTGAAGTGGCCGTACGACGACAGCGCCAAACCGAAGTGGCCGCGGTTTTCCGGATCGTAAATCGCCTGCTTCATGGAGCGCAGCAGCATGGTCTGCAGCATTTCATGGTCCGGACGATCGGCCACTTCATCCATCAGCGTGGCGTAATCTTTCGGCTGCGGCTTGTTGCCGCCGCCCAGCGTCAGTCCCAGCTCACCCAGCACGCTGCGCAGCGCGGAGATGTGATCGTCGCTCGGACGGTCGTGCACGCGGAACAGCGCCGGCTCGTTACGCTTCTCAACAAAGCGCGCCGCGGCGATGTTCGCCAGGATCATGCACTCTTCGATCAGCTTGTGCGCGTCGTTGCGCACCGTCGGCTCTACGCGTTCAATGCGGCGTTCGGCATTGAAAATAAACTTGGCCTCTTCGGTCTCAAACGCGATGCCGCCGCGATCGGCACGCGCCTGATCCAGCACCTTGTACATGTTGTGCAGTTCCTGCAGGTGTTTGACCAGCGGATGGTACTGCTCACGCAGCTCCTGGTCGCCCTGCAGAATGTGCCACACCTTGGTATAGGTCAGACGGGCGTGGGAGCTCATCACCGCCTCATAGAACTTGGCGGTGGAGAGACGCCCCTGCGCGGAGATGGTCATTTCACACACCATGCACAGACGGTCAACCTGCGGGTTCAGCGAGCACAGTCCGTTGGACAACACTTCCGGCAGCATCGGCACCACCTGTGACGGGAAGTAGACCGAGTTGCCGCGGCTGCGCGCTTCGTCATCCAGCGCGGTGCCCGGGCGCACATAGTAGCTGACGTCGGCAATAGCTACCCACAGCCGCCAGCCGCCGCCGCGCTTTTTCTCGCAGTAAACCGCGTCGTCAAAGTCGCGGGCGTCTTCGCCGTCGATGGTGACCAACGGCAGCTTACGCAGATCCACGCGCCCCTGTTTGGCCTCTTCCGGCACCTGTTCGCTGAGATCGGCCACCTGTTTCTCCACCTGCGGCGGCCAGGTATGCGGAATTTCATGGGTGCGCAGTGCGATATCCACCGCCATGCTGGTGCCCATTTTATCGCCGAGGATCTCGACGATTTTCCCCACCGCCTTGGTACGGCGCGTCGGGCGCTGGGTCAGTTCCACCACCACCATATAGCCCATGCGCGCGCCGGCTACCGCCTCGTTCGGGATCAGGATGTCAAAGCTCAGACGGCTGTCGTCAGGCACCACAAAACCGGTGCCGGCATCCATAAAGAAGCGGCCGACAATCTGGCTGGTTTTCGGCACCAGCACCCGCACGATGCGGGCTTCGCGCCGCCCTTTGCGGTCCGCGCCCAGGGGCTGCGCCAGCACCACGTCGCCGTGGATCGCCATTTTCATCTGCTCGGCGGACAGATACAGGTCGTCTTTACGCCCTTCAACGCGTAAAAAGCCGTAGCCGTCGCGGTGGCCGATAACCGTGCCGCGCAGCAGGTCCAGACGCTCGGGCAGCGCATAGCATTGGCGACGGGTAAACACCAGCTGGCCATCGCGCTCCATGGCGCGCAGGCGGCGACGCAGCGCCTCCAGATGTTCATCGCTGGTCAGGTTCAGTTCTTTCGCCAGCTCTTCGCGGCTGGCCGGCGTCTCACGCTTGGCCAAATGGGCAAGGATGAATTCGCGGCTCGGGATTGGGGATTCGTATTTTTCTGCTTCTCGTTCCAAGAATGGATCTTGTGACATTGCGGTTCCTCCGTTGTCATCAGCAGGATGTCGCTGAGCCTTGTCTTCTCAACGACGTTTTATTCGACAAGCAATAGCTTGTAGAGCGGCGGATTATCTTCAACCATATCGGCCAAAGTGTAGTTATCCAACTCTTCAAGGAAATTCTGTACCCCTTTATGCAGTACCTGCTTCAGTCGGCAGGCTGGGGTGATGTGGCAAAAATCGCTGCTGCAGTTAACCAGGGCGAGCGGTTCCAGCGCCCGCACCACGTCGCCAAGACGAATGGTTTCAGCCGGTTTGCCCAACCGGATGCCGCCATTTTTACCGCGTACGGCCGTGACCAGGCCAATACGGCTCAACTGGTTAATTATTTTCACCATATGGTTGCGGGATACGCCATACACCTCGGTCACTTCCGAAATGCTGGTCATTTTATCCTTCGGGAGCGATGCCAGATAAATCAGCGCCCGCAGGCCATAATCAGTAAAACTTGTTAACTGCACGTTTACCTCTGGGCGCGATAGAGCCCGTTTGCGTTTGATGTGCCGCTTTTCGGCATTTTTCAAAAGATTGCTATTGGATAATAAACCAGCCGGCGAGTTTGCCGCTAATTATTTAGCGCATGAAACACTTTATGACGGAACGGTGACGGTGTTTTTGACGGGAAACCGCAAGAGGGAGGGAATAACCGCGATCCTCAACGTCATGCGCGCTGCGCTGACGCCGTTCAGCGATGCGGGCACAGCCAACAGAGCGCAAGCCGGAAAAAAACAAACCGGGACTCAGCCCGGCTTGTTTGATGCAGAAAAACCGATTATGCGTCGAACGGGTCGCGCAGAACCATGGTTTCGCTACGGTCCGGGCCGGTAGAGATAATGTCTACCGGTACGCCGGTCAGCTCTTCAAGACGCTTGATGTAGTTCAGCGCCGCCTGCGGCAGTTTGCTGTACTCTTTCACGCCAAAGGTGGTTTCGCTCCAGCCCGGCATGCTTTCGTAGATCGGTTCGATACCTTCCCAACCTTCGGCAGCCAGCGGCGTGGTGGTCATTTCGCGGCCGTCCGGCATACGATAGCCCACGCAGATTTTCACTTCTTTCAGGCCGTCCAGCACGTCCAGCTTGGTCAGGCAGAAGCCGGACAGGGAGTTGATCTGCACCGCACGACGCACGGCAACCGCATCCAGCCAGCCGGTACGACGACGACGGCCGGTGGTGGCGCCGAATTCGTTGCCCTGCTTGCACAGGTACTCGCCGGTTTCGTCAAACAGTTCGGTCGGGAACGGACCTGCACCAACGCGGGTCGAGTAGGCTTTCACGATGCCCAGCACATAGTCGACATAACGCGGGCCAATGCCGGAACCGGTGGCCACGCCGCCGGCGGTGGTGTTGGACGAGGTCACGTACGGATAAGTACCGTGGTCGATATCCAGCAGCGTACCCTGCGCGCCTTCGAACATGATCAGGTCGCCACGCTTGCGCGCGCCGTCCAGCAGTTCGGAAACGTCAACCACCATCGCGGTCA
The DNA here is from genome assembly GCF_016026735.1 of Serratia rubidaea. NCBI lineage: Bacteria > Pseudomonadati > Pseudomonadota > Gammaproteobacteria > Enterobacterales > Yersiniaceae > Serratia > Serratia rubidaea. The sequence continues at coordinate 1,906,087 of NZ_CP065640.1, read as the reverse complement.
GGATGTCGGCGATGGACATCACGTAGTCCAGCGTAGACTGGAAGTCGACCGGCTCGGCTTTGTAGTAGTTAACCAACTGGAAGTTGTGGTATTCGACGATCTCTTTCAGCTTAACCGCGAAAGATTCTTTATCGAACAGATCGCCAACGCGCAGACCGCGGCGGGCGACTTTATCTTCGTAAGCCGGGCCAATGCCGCGACCGGTGGTGCCGATGGCTTTCGCGCCGCGCGCTTTTTCACGGGCCACGTCCAGCGCAACGTGATAAGGCAGGATCAGCGGACAGGCTTCGGACAACAACAGACGCTCGCGTACCGGGACGCCGCGCGCTTCAAGTTCGCCCATCTCTTTCATCAGCGCGTCAGGAGCCAGTACAACACCGTTGCCGATGATGCTGGTGACGTTTTCACGCAGGATGCCAGAGGGAATCAAATGAAGAACGGTTTTTTCACCGTTGATAACCAGAGTGTGGCCAGCGTTATGGCCACCTTGGTAGCGCACAACATATTTAGCCCGTTCAGTCAGCAGGTCTACGACCTTGCCCTTACCTTCGTCACCCCATTGGGTGCCCAGTACGACGACGTTCTTACCCATTTTTCAAAATCACCGATTGCTTAAAAATGGATTCTAGCACCGTAATTTCTGAGTTTCAGCACTTTTCGCATACGATTGCGTAATTTTTCGGCTAAACTTCAGCCACCAAGGCGCATGCTCAACATATAGTAGATCACGATGCCGGCAACCACTATTCCACCGCCGAAACGACGCAGCGTGGCGTCCGGCAACTGCGAGATCGTCAAGATCATTTTACGCCAGGCGCGCGGGAACAGCATCGGCCCCAGCCCCTCAAGCACCAGAACCAAACCTAACGCCAGCCAAATTGTTGCATTCATGCCTTACCCCAAAAAAGAAGGGGCCCGTGCTAACACGGACCCCCGGTCACTGTCTTAACGCCTTATTTACGCGATGAATCCGGCGATTTCATATAGCGGAAGAAATCGCTGTCCGGACTGAGCACCATCACGTCCTGGTTCTCTTTGAAGCTGGCTTCATACGCACGCAGGCTACGGATAAAGGCATAGAAGTTAGGATCCTGGCTGAACGCGTTGGCGAACAGCTTGGCCGCTTCGGCATCCCCTTCACCGCGGGTGATACGCGCCTGACGCTCGGCTTCCGCCAACGTACGCGTCACCTCGTAGTCCGCGCTGGCGCGCAGCTTCTCTGCTTCTTCCTGGCCCTGCGAACGCAGACGACGCGCTACCGCTTCACGTTCCGCACGCATACGCTGGTAAATCGCGTCGGAGACTTCCACCGGCAGGTTGATCTGCTTGATACGCACGTCGACCACTTCAATACCCAACGCCGCCATGCTGTTCGGGTTCACCTGCGGCTGTTTGCCGGTGGTTTCCCGCTCAACGCGCGCCGCCGCAGAGGCGATAGCGTCATCGGCTTCGGTCTTCGGCATCTCTTCGCCGTTGTTCAGCGTACCGGTGTTCAGCGCGTCACGCACGTCGGACATCAGCTTGCCGCGCGAGTCGGTCACGATGTCTTTCACATCCAGACGACCGATTTCAGAACGCAGACGGTCACTGAACTTACGCTTCAGCAGCACCTCGGCCTGGGAGACGTCGCCGCCGCCGGTCGCCAGATAGTAGCGGCTGAAGTCGCTGATGCGCCACTTCAGGTAGGAGTCGACGATCAGGTCTTTCTTCTCGCTGGTCACGAAGCGATCGGCCTGGTTCTCCATGGTCTGAATGCGCGCATCCAGGTTTTTCACCGATTCAATAAACGGGATCTTGAAGTGCAGGCCCGGCGCATAAATCAGCGGTTTGTTTTCGTCATCGCGCAGTACCTTGCCGAAGCGCAGAACGATGCCGCGCTGGCCTTCCTGCACCACAAACAGTGAAGCATAAAGCGCTACCAGCACCACGAGGAGGATAACTACAAAAGACTTACGCATTGATTACTGTCTCCCTACGCGAGTGGTATCGTCACGCTGCGCATTCGCCCGGCGTTGGTCCATAACCGAACCGCTGTTCTGCGGTTTACTGCCGGCGTTGCTGCCGGAAGTCGACGGCGCAGGGTTAAGACGAATCAGGCTGGTGTCTTTGTTGCCGCTGTCGCTGGCTGCGCCGGCCTGGCCACGCAGCATCTGCTCCAACGGCAGCACCATCAGGTTGTTGCCTTTGTCATTCACCAGCACCTTGCGGGTATGGCTCAGGACTTTTTCCATGGTTTCGATATACAGACGCTCGCGGGTGATTTCCGGCGCGGACTTGTATTCCGGCAACAGTTTGGCAAAGCGCGCCACCTCACCCTGGGCTTCCAGGACGGTACGGTCTTTATACGCCTTGGCATCTTCCAGCAGACGCTGCGCCTGGCCGTTCGCACGCGGCTGAACTTCGTTGGCGTAGGCTTCCGCTTCACGGATGTACTGCTGCTCGTTTTCACGTGCGGCGATAGCATCATCGAACGATGCCTTCACCTCTTCCGGCGGACGCGCCGCCTGGAAGTTGACGTCCAGCAGCGTGATGCCCATCTTGTACGGACGAATGGTCTCTTCCAGCATGCGCTGGGTATCGTTACGCACCACGGTACGCCCTTCGGTCAGGATGCGGTCCATGGAGTACTTGCCGATAACCCCGCGCAGGGCGCTGTCGGTCGCCTGGCTCAGGCTGTCGTCAGCGTTCACCACGCTGAACAGGTACGCTTCCGGGTCGGTCACGCGGTACTGTACGTTCATCTCGACCCGCACCACGTTCTCATCGGAGGTCAGCATCACGCCGGACGCCGCCAGTTCGCGCACCGACTCCACGTTCACCGCCTTCACTTCATCGATAAAGGTCGGCTTCCAGTTCAGGCCCGGCTGCACCAGATGGCTGAACTTACCGAAGCGCGTAACCACGCCGCGTTCCGCTTCCTTGATGGTATAGAAACCGCTGGCCGCCCAGATCACCACCACGGCAACCGCCGCGATGCCGATGATACGGCCGCTGAAGCCCGCACCGCCGCCGCTATTATTGCCGTTAGAGCCTTTGCCTCCGCCCAGGCCGCTCAATTTCTTGCTCAGCTTGCGGAAGATATCGTCTAAATCAGGTGGCCCTTGATCACGACCGCCTTTGTTACCGCCAGAGTTGCCGCCATTATTATTGCTGCTCCCCCACGGGTCGCGGTCCTGTCCGTTATTACCGGGCTGATTCCACGCCATGTTTTAGCTCCATTATTCTGTGATTGGGTACTTCAGGTTCACGCGCGGGCCACAGCAACAATTTGCCGCCCCTATAACGCCCGCAGACCGAGTGCACAAATGTAACAGGATATGATCATACTATAAAGTTAATCAGATCGTGTTCCTGTTTACACAGGCGACGCCACTCCACTATCGGCATACGCACCACCATGCCAATGCTGCCGTCTTCTTCGTTCCACTCTTTTTCGATTGCCTGAAGCTGGTAAAAACGGCTACGAAGACGGCCTGCCTGTGGCGGTAAGCGCAGCTCGTGATGCGCGATTTCCCCCGATAAGCGCTCCGTCAACGCCTGATACAACAACGGAATACCTTCCCCGCTGACGGCGGACAGCCACACGCGGATCGGTAAATTTTCATCGTTGCGGTCGATACGCGGAACAAAGTCATCCAGCATATCTATTTTGTTCATTACCAACAGTGTAGGTATCTCGTCCGACTCTATCTCGGTCAGCACGCTATTGACGGCTTCAATGTTCTCGTCAACGCGGCTGTCTGCGGCGTCGATCACATGCAGCAGCAACGATGCCTGCCGCGTTTCCTGCAGCGTCGCCTTAAAGGCGGCGACCAGGTCGTGCGGAAGATGCCGGATAAACCCTACGGTATCCGCCAACACCGTATCGCCGACGTCTGCGACGTCGATGCGCCGCAACGTGGGATCCAGCGTGGCAAACAGCTGATCCGCCGCGTAAACCTCGGCGGATGTCATACGGTTGAACAGGGTGGATTTTCCGGCGTTGGTATAGCCGACCAGTGAGACGGTCGGCACGTCGGCGCGGGTACGCGCCCGTCGGCCTTGTTCACGCTGCTTCTCTACCCGCTCCAGGCGGCGCAGAATCAAGCTGATACGATCGCGCAACAAACGACGGTCGGTCTCTAATTGGGTTTCCCCCGGCCCGCGCAGGCCGATCCCCCCTTTCTGACGCTCCAGGTGCGTCCAGCCGCGCACCAGGCGCGTGGCGATATGGCGCAGCTGCGCCAGCTCTACCTGCAGCTTGCCTTCATGGGTACGGGCGCGCTGGGCAAAGATGTCTAGAATTAACCCGGTGCGGTCGATAACCCGGCATTCACACAGCCGTTCCAGGTTTCTTTCCTGCGCCGGGGAAAGGGCATGATCAAACAGGACAACAGACGCGCCGCTGGCTTTCACCGCATCTGCAATTTCTTCGGCCTTTCCTTCACCGACAAAGTACTTTGGGTGTGGGGCTTTGCGGCTGCCAGTTACCACTTGCAAAGCCTGAACACCGGCTGAAGAGACCAGCGACTCAAATTCGCTGAGATCTTCCGTATCTTTGTCCTGCGAGAAATAGATATGAACCAGTACGGCCTGCTCACCGGCTTCATAACGGTCAAACAAGCGTGCAACCTCTCAAACGGATATCAACCGCGAGCGTGGGGGACATAAACAGCGCACGGCTGCTTATGTTCCCCGTCATGGTTGTCTTGCAATGCGCCTTATTCAGCGTCATCGCTTTCCTGCTGCGGCTGTTGCTGCGCAGACGGATTATTACCATGGTGATAGTTATTGCTGCCGCCGCTCGGATTGTTGCTGTGGTGCGAAACCGGGCGCGATGGGACAACGGTAGAAATAGCGTGCTTATACACCATCTGGCTTACTGTGTTTTTCAACAGAATGACAAACTGGTCAAAAGACTCAATCTGGCCTTGCAGCTTAATACCATTCACCAAATAAATAGAAACCGGAACACGTTCACGACGCAATGCGTTCAGGAACGGATCTTGCAAAGATTGCCCCTTAGCCATTCTATCTTTTCCTTATTTGCTTGTTGTTTGTAACTAAGAACCTGTCGGCTCTAAAATGTACGACCTAAAAAAATTTGCGCGCTGAATACTCATCAATTGTACACAATCACTCAGCCTATGCACTAACAACCTGTGTCACCGACGCCAAAGCCTCTCCCGGCTTTTCGCTGTCCAGCCAGCGGACTGACTCCCAGCCCCGTAACCAGGTCATTTGGCGCTTGGCCAACTGACGCGTTGCGCAAATACCACGATAAACCATCTCATCGTAACTAATTTCGCCAGACAGATATGACCACATCTGGCGGTAACCGACACAGCGAATGGAGGGCAAATCCGTATGCAAATCACCCCGCGCGAAAAGTGCGCGCGCTTCCGTCTCAAAACCTGCCGCCAACATTTGATGGAACCGCAGCTCAATGCGTTGATGCAACAACTCACGGCTGTTCGGCGCTATCGCAAATTGGTGAACATGATACGGCAACGATTCACCCGAAATTTTAGTCAGTTCCGTTAAAGTTTTACCCGAAATAAAAAAAACTTCCAGTGCTCTGGTCAGTCTCTGCGGATCATTCGGATGAATTCTTAACGCCGCTACCGGATCTATCTGCTGCAACTGCCGATGCAGCGCCTCCCAGCCCTGCTCTGCGGCCTGCTGCTCAATGCGCTCGCGCACCGCCGCATCGGCGGACGGCAGCGGGGAAAGTCCTTCCAGCAACGCCTTGAAATACAGCATGGTGCCGCCCACCAGCAGCGGGATGCGCCCGGCGGCGGTAATCTCGGCCATCTCTTGCAGCGCGTCGGTGCGGAAGTCCGCGGCGGAATAAGCCTCGGCGGGATCGCGAATATCGATCAGCCGGTGCGGCGCCTGCGCCAGCTCTTCGGCGCTCGGCTTGGCGGTGCCGATATCCATCCCGCGGTAAATCAGCGCCGAATCGACGCTGATCAGCTCCACCGGCAGCTGCTCGCGCAGCGCCATCGCCAGTGCGGTCTTGCCCGACGCCGTCGGCCCCATAATAAAAATCGCCGGAGGACGCGGCGTTATTGCTGTTTCAGTCATGTGTAAGGGCTGCCAGTGCAGCCTGTAAATCAACAGGTTGTAAAAGACCGCTCGGTGGTGCTTTGACCAGCTGCGGGCAAAGTCGTTCAACGTCGGTCAGTAATTGTATCGCTTGCGAGGCGTTCCACTGCTCATGCTCGCTGCCAAGATGGCGGGCGAACCAGGTGGCCAGCACGTCAGGCGACATCGCTTTATGGTCGGCCAGATAGCCTAACAGTTCCGGAATCAACTTTTGTAAATTTTGTTGGCGTAACGGTAAAGGCACCGCGCGCAGGGTCACACGGCCGTGATCGACCTGCAGCTCCATCCCCATTTTCGCCAGCAGCGCCTGATGCGCCGTACAGGCGGCAACCTCCGCTTTCTCCAGCGTCAGTTTGACCGGGATCAGCAGCGGCTGCGGGCGCAATCCCTCTTCCGGCGGCGTCAGCTGCGCCTGGCGCAGCCAGCGCTCAGCCACCGGCAGATTCAGCAGCGACAGACGCTGCTGCTGTTCCACCAGCGCGTAGCACGGCGGATACACCATCAACACCCGGCCGAAGCCGTGCTGACTGCCCGCCAGCGCCGGTTCCTGCGGCGTTGGCGTCGTCTTGGCCGGCGGGAACAGCGGCGGTTTCTCGGCGGCGGCGGCCGGCGACGCTTCAGGCGTTGCCTGCATCAGGCGTCCGTACAGCTCGCCTTCACGCTTCTGATAACCCGCCGCGCCGTGATAGCTCTGCGGCGCCCGCTCGCGCACCGGCGCGGCAGGCGTCGTTTCACGCCGCGGCGCGCTCTCCGCCGCCGGCTGGGAAAAGTGATTGCCGCCGGCGGCCACGCGGTTTTCCGGCTGCCAGGCCGGCGCCGGTTCCTGCGGCGTCTCTTCCGTCAGCGGCAGCGACGCCTGCCCCACCTGCTGCAGCACCGTGGTCACCGCCTGATAGATAAAATCATGCACCAGACGCGCCTGATGGAAACGCACCTCATGCTTGGCGGGGTGCACGTTGACGTCCACCTGATGCGGATCAACCTCCAGATACAGCACGTAAGCCGGCTGCTGCTCATCCTGCAGCTGGTCCTGATACGCCTGACGGATCGCGTGGTTGATCAGCCGGTCGCGCATCATCCGGCTGTTGACGTAGCAGTACTGCATATCGCCAAGCGCCCGCGCGCCGGCCGGATCCGCCACCCAGCCGCGGATGGTTAAATCGCCGTGCTGCCAGGAAACCGCCAGCGCATGCTGTAAAAACGCCGGGCCGCAGATGCTGGCCAGGCGGCGCTCATACTGGCTCTCTTCCTTCGCCGCACGGTACTGGCGCACCAGCTTGCCGTTGTGGCTGAGGGTGATCGCCACGTCGAAACGCGCCAGCGCAATGCGCCGCACCACTTCGTCGATATGGCCGAATTCGGTTTTTTCGGTGCGCATAAATTTGCGCCGCGCCGGCGTGTTGTAAAACAGATCCAACACTTCCAGCGTACTGCCTACCGGATGCGCCGCCGGCTTGACCGTCACCGCCTGCTCGCGCCCTTCGGCGTAAGCCTGCCAGGCCTCCTGCTGCTGAGCGGTGCGCGAGGTCAGCGTCAGACGCGATACCGAGCTGATGCTGGCCAGCGCCTCACCGCGAAAGCCGAGGCTGATAATCGCTTCCAGATCGTCAAGCGTGGTGATTTTACTGGTGGCGTGCCGCGCCAGCGCCAGCGCCAGCTCCTCTTTACCAATGCCGCAGCCGTTATCGCGAATGCGGATCAGCTTGGCGCCGCCGCGTTCAATCTCGATATCGATGCGCGTGGCGCCGGCATCCAGACTGTTCTCCACCAGCTCTTTCACCACCGACGCCGGGCGCTCAACCACTTCCCCGGCGGCGATCTGGTTAGCGAGCTGCGGCGGTAACACCTGGATTGACATGCGGGTTCCCCTTGATGGTTCAGGTATGCGGAATGGTCAGCGTCCGATCCAGCGGCGCGACGTCCGACTTCAGACGATTGGCGCTTTTCAGGGCGGTGACGCTAACGCCATAGTGCGCGGCAATGGACGACAGCGTATCGCCGCGCACCACCTTATGCCGCGACGTCTTGCTGACGCCGGCGGTTTTCGCACTGCGCTGAGTACCGGCGGCGGCCCCCGCCGCCGGTACTTTCAGGCGCTGTCCGACCCAGACGCCGTCTTTTTTCAAATGATTAAGGTTATGCAGCGCCGTCATGCTGGTGCCGTAACGGCGGGCAATCGCAGAGAGCGTTTCCCCCCTGCGCACAACGTGAGTCTGCGTTTTACCCCGGTAACTGCTGCTGACGTCTGGTGAAGCCGTATTAACCGCCGCTGCGACGTCCAGCGGTCGGTTTTCCACCTTTGGGTCGGCTTGCAGCGGATGCGACAGGAAGTAGCTGCGCAGGCCGCGATGAATCGCCTTGGCAATCTTCTCCTGATAGTCGCTACTGCCCAGCAGTCGCTCCTCCGAAGGGTTACTGATAAAGCCGGTTTCCACCAGCAGGGAAGGAATATCCGGCGAACGCAGCACGCCGAGGCTGGCCGGCTGCGGACGACTCTTGTGCAATACGCCGATGGTGCGCATTTCACTCAGCACCTTCACCGCCACGTCATACCCCACGCGCTGCGAATGGCCGAACTGCAGGTCCAGCACCGCCTGGCTGAGATACGGATCCGCCTGGTTGCTGGCCAGCAGATCGCCTGCGCCGCCCAGCAGCTCGGACTGTTTCTCATGCTGTTCCAGCCAGTTGGCCATTTCACTGTTGGCGCGGCGGTTGTTCAGCACCCACACCGAGGCGCCCGTCGCGCTGCGGTTCGGCGCCGAGTCCGCGTGGATCGACACCAGCACGTTGGCCCCCTGCTTGCGCGCTACTTCCGAGCGGCCCATTACCGACACAAAGTAGTCGCCGGTACGCGTCAGCACCGGTTTGAACATCGGATCGTCATCCAGCAGCGCCTCCAGGCGGCGGGCAACGGCGATGGTCACGTTCTTTTCGCGCAGCCCGTTCTGCCCCAGCGCACCGGGATCCTGACCGCCGTGGCCGGCGTCGATCGCCACGACCACGCGGTTGCCCGAACCGGCAGATACCCGGCTGCTGCGCGGCGTTTCCGCCGTCGCGGTGCCGGCCACCACGGTCGGTTTTTCCTTAAACGGGTTGCTGCCGGATGAGCTGGACGGCGCCACGCGGCGCACCGGCTCTTCCGTTTTCGTCACCACCGGCTTGCTGACCAGCGGCTTACTGGCCGCAGGTGCCGGCGCCGGCGCCTGGCGCACCACATTATTATTGCCGCCGGTGGCGGTAATGGTGAACACCACGGTATACACGTTGCCGTTCTGCCGCGTGACGGCGCGGGTTTTTGCTCGCTGCGTCAGTTCAAACACCAAACGCACGCTCTGCGCATCTTTCGGCGCGCTGGAACGGATGCGTTTCACCAGATTCTGACCGCTAAAGTTCAGCGGCAGGCCGCTGACTTTGCCGCTCTGGTTCACGTCCAGCACCACGCGCTCCGGCCCGTGCAGCGGGAAGAACGCATAGGCCGGCGGGCCGTTAAAGCTGACCGCAACGGTCGCTTCCCGCTGGGCGTTGGTGACTTTGATATCCGCCAGCGACGATGACGCCGCCAGCGCCAGCGACGGGCCGAACAGCCCCATCACGACGATCAGCGCCATGCTCAGGAATTTCTTTAGTCCATACATCATGTTGGCGTCATCCCTGTTACCCGTGGATTCGGTCGATGAGTTGGCTGCCGTAGTCGGACAGCGCGTCCAGACGCGCTTCCCGGCCTTGATCCTGGTAGCTCAGATGCAGCGCCAGATCCGGCGCCGGCAATACGCCGGCCCCCTGCTGCGGCCACTCCACCAGGCAAATGGCATTCTGCGCAAAGTAGTCGCGAATGCCCATAAATTCGAGTTCTTCGGGGTCGGCCAGCCGGTACAGATCAAAGTGATAGACCGACAGCGGCTCCAGCGCATAAGGCTCCACCAGCGTATAGGTCGGGCTTTTCACATTGCCCTGATGGCCCAGCGCCTGCAGGAAACCACGGCTGAAGGTCGTTTTACCGGCGCCCAAATCACCATAGAGATAAATGACGCTGGCCCGATCGCACGCCTGCGCCAACGCGGCCCCCAATTCAACCGTCGCTGCCTCATCCGGCAGAGGTAACACGAGTTCTTTCATTCGATAATATCTATTTTGCCAACTGAGGATTAACGTAATAAGGGATCGCCGGCAGTAAGTCGGTCGCCAGCAACCCTCTGGTTCCTTGTTTTTCCGCCACGCTATCCGCGGCGACGCCGTGGACCACGCAACCGGCGCAGGCGGCATCATACAGCGAGAGCTTTTGCGCCAGCAATCCGCCGATAATGCCCGCCAGCACGTCGCCCATGCCGCCGGACGCCATGCCGGGGTTGCCGACGTCGGCAATCGCCATCGCGCCGTGCTCATCGGCGATCAGCGTTCCCGCGCCTTTCAGCACCGCAACGCCGCCATAGTCCGCCGCCAAACGGTGCACGGCAAGTAAGCGATCACTTTCAATTTCGGCGGTGCTGCAGCCCAAGAGCCGCGCCGCTTCGCCGGGATGCGGCGTAATAACACGATTCTGACGCTTCTCGGGATTTAATGCCAGCAGGTTAAGCGCATCGGCATCCCATAACGTTGGTTTATCGCTGGATTGTAGAACTTTCAGCGCATTCCGACCCCACGCCTCCTGACCAAGGCCCGGGCCAATCACCGTGACATCGGCCCACGCCAACGCCCGCTGCAGGGCCTCATCATCCAGCGCCTGCACCATCAGTTCGGGGCGCGCGGTCAGCAGCGGCGCCACATGATCAATGTGAGTAAGCACTCGCACCAATCCTGCACCGCTGCGCAGCGCCGCTTCGGCGGCCATACGTATCGCGCCGCCCAAGCCGCGATCGCCGCCGACCAACAGCAAGCGTCCATGTTCGCCTTTGTGCGAACACGGGCGCCGCGGCGGCAGCCATCCTGCCAGATCGGCAGCGCTAACGCGCTGAATCTGCACCGGTTGCTGCGCCAGCCATTCAGATAATCCTAGCGTACTATGATGAAGTTGCCCGACCCAATCGCGTGCCTGGCCGGTCAGCAGTCCCGGCTTCAGCCCGATAAAGGTCATGGTGTGAGCGGCACGGATCGCCGCACCGGGCGCGGCGCCGCTGGCCGCCAGCAGCCCGGAGGGAATATCCAACGCCACAATCGGCAGCCCGCTGCGGTTAGCGGCCTCAATTAATGTCGCCGCCGGCGCGCGCGGCGCGCTGGTCAGTCCGCTGCCCAGCAGACCGTCGATAATCAGGTCGATATCCGCCGGCCAGCGGCTGTCTTCCGCCAGCTCCGTACCGCCGGCATCCAACCAGGCCTGACGCGCCATCGCCGCCTCAGCCGGCAAGGGACGCGAACCTGCGCCGGCGATCAGCGTCACCCGCACGCCGGCCTCCGCGGCCAGCCGCGCGACCACGTAACCATCACCGCCGTTATTGCCACGCCCGCACAGCACCAGCCAGTGGCGCGCGGCCGGATAGCAAACGCCGGCCAGACGGTAAGCCGCAGCACCTGCACGCAGCATCAGTTCGTACAGCGAAATACCGGCGGCGGCGGCCGCTAACGGCTCCGCCTGTCTGATCCAGTCCGCAGGCCAGACAGAGTGTGGTAAACTGACAGCGTATTGTTTCTCACTATGGCCCGTCATGACACACCCTCTCGATCTCCATCAACTCGCCCAACATATCAAGCAATGGGGGCAATCGCTAGGCTTCCAGCAGGTTGGCATTTGCGATACCGATCTCAGCGCTGAAGAGCCAAAACTGCAGGCGTGGCTTGATAAACAGTACCACGGAGAAATGGAGTGGATGGCGCGCCACGGCATGCTGCGCGCCCGGCCACATGAGCTGCTGCCCGGCACCCTGCGGGTGATCAGCGTACGTATGAACTACCTGCCGGCCAAGGCGGCATTCGCCAGCACGCTGAACAACCCGCAGCTCGGCTATGTCAGCCGCTATGCGCTGGGGCGTGACTACCACAAGCTGCTGCGCCAGCGCCTGAAAAAGCTCGGCGAACAGATCCAGCAGTATTGCGGCGAACTGAATTTCCGTCCGTTTGTCGACTCGGCGCCGATTATGGAACGCCCGTTAGCCGCCAAGGCCGGGATTGGCTGGGTTGGTAAACACTCACTGATTCTGAATCGGGAAGCCGGCTCATGGTTCTTCCTCGGCGAACTGCTGATTGATTTGCCCCTGCCGGTCGACCAGCCGCAAGAGGAGCAGTGCGGCCGCTGCGTGGCCTGCATCACCACCTGCCCGACCGGCGCCATCGTGGAGCCGTATACCGTTGACGCCCGCCGCTGCATCTCTTATCTGACCATTGAGCTGGAAGGGGCGATCCCCGAAGAGTTTCGTCCGCTGATGGGCAACCGTATCTACGGCTGCGACGACTGCCAGCTGATTTGCCCGTGGAACCGTTTCTCGCAGTTGACCGACGAAGCGGACTTCAGCCCGCGCGCGGCGCTGCATGCACCGCAGCTTATCGATCTGTTCGCCTGGAGCGAGGAAAAATTTCTGCGCATCACCGAAGGATCGGCGATTCGCCGCATCGGCCATCTGCGCTGGCTGCGTAATATTGCCGTCGCACTTGGCAACGCGCCGTATCAGGAAGAGGTCGTCACCGCCCTGCGCACCCGGCTGGGGCAAAGCGAACTGCTGGATGAACATATCGAGTGGGCGCTGCAGCAACAGCTGGCCCGCCGCGCCGAACACCGCGTTGAGGTGCAGAGCCCGCAGAAAAAACGATTAATACGCGCAGTAGAAAAGGGATTACCGAGGGACGCCTGATGCCAATGGCAGACCTATCATCCGCCTCACCATGTAGCCTGTGGACTTGTGCATAAAAATAAAAACCCGTTGTCTTTCAAACGTCACAAAAAGAGCAAGTGATCGGGGTAACGTTTTCAAATAAATAAATACTATTAAAAATCAAAAAGATAAATATTTCATTCTGGTAACGTTGTTTTTTTGTCCACGAGGTATTACCCGCTCAGCCTGTGGATAACTCTGTTTACAAGATTTTCCGCATGAATAATACAGAAGAGACGCGCTCGCATCGCTGATGGGCGATGTGGTGACGTTTAAAGGGGGAGAAAATTGGAGCGGGAAACGAGGCTCGAACTCGCGACCTCAACCTTGGCAAGGTTGCGCTCTACCAACTGAGCTATTCCCGCACACAAGAGATGCTTCACAGCATCCGGCCAAAAATGGAGATGGCCTTTGAAATTTTGGAGCGGGAAACGAGGCTCGAACTCGCGACCTCAACCTTGGCAAGGTTGCGCTCTACCAACTGAGCTATTCCCGCGTCGCATGGTTACTACTGGTACTGCTTGTTACTCATCATGCCGCAAACTGCGACATTGCTGAATTTGGAGCGGGAAACGAGGCTCGAACTCGCGACCTCAACCTTGGCAAGGTTGCGCTCTACCAACTGAGCTATTCCCGCGTCGTATCGATAGCTGAACTTTTCGAAATTCTTCATCGGTACGGGGTGCGCATTATACGAGAATTCCTTTTTGCCGCAAGCCCCTAAACGCAAAAAATCGCTTTTTTTGTTTGATTGCTGCTTAATGCGCCAATATGGCGAATTAAGCGGCGAAAAGCGGCATTTTCTGAACGTCTAACGGCCCTTGCCGGCTTACAGCTGAATAAAATGCTCACGGTAATAGGCCAGTTCCGCCACCGATTCGCGGATATCGTCCAGCGCCTGATGGGTGCCCTGCTTTTTAAAACCGGCCAGAATTTCCGGCTTCCAGCGGCGCGCCAGCTCCTTCAGCGTGCTGACGTCCAGATAGCGGTAGTGGAAGTAGGCTTCCAGCAGCGGCATATAGCGGAACAGAAAACGCCGGTCCTGGCCCACGCTGTTGCCGCAGATCGGCGATTTGCCCGCCGGCACCCACTGTTCAAGAAACGCGATGGTCGCCAGCTCCGCCGCCCGATCGTCAATGCTGCTGGCCTTCACCCGCTCCACCAGCCCGCTGCCGGTGTGGGTGCGCACGTTCCAGTCGTCCATTAACGCCAGCTGTTCATCTGACTGATGAACGGCGATTACCGGCCCTTCCGCCAGAATGTTCAGATTGGCGTCCGTCACCAGCGTGGCAATCTCGATAATACGGTCGCGCTCGGGATCCAGACCGGTCATCTCCAGATCGATCCAAATCAGGTTATTTTCGTTTGCGGTCATGATAGTTCCTGCCTGTAAGCCTCAAGACAACCCTGCGCCGGCCGGCGACGGCAAATATTCCGCAACGGCGCGCGGCAGCCAACAACGGTTATTTAATATAAAATAGCGTGTATCATAGTCTTTTTAGTCGCAACGAGCGATAGAGCGATATAAAGCCGAAGAGTGAGGCGCAGTGAGCAAAAACAAACTGTCTAAAGGTCAACAACGCCGGGTGCAGGCGAACCATCAGCGCCGCCTGAAGCGCACTGATAACAAACCGGAACTGGACGATAGCCAATTGGGTGAACCGCAAGAGGGGATCGTCATCAGCCGCTTTGGCATGCACGCCGACGTTGAAGCAGCAGACGGTAGCCAGCATCGCTGCAATATTCGTCGCACCCTGCGTTCGCTGGTGACCGGCGACCGCGTGGTATGGCGCCCCGGCCTTGGCAGCCATGAAGGGGTAAAAGGCATCGTCGAAGCCGTGCATGCGCGCAGCTCAGTGCTGACGCGGCCGGATTTCTACGACGGCGTCAAACCGATCGCCGCCAATATCGATCAGATCGTGATCGTGTCGGCGATCCTGCCGGAGCTGTCGCTGAACATTATCGATCGCTACCTGGTGGCTTGCGAAACGCTGGATGTCGAGCCGCTGATCGTGCTGAACAAAATCGATCTGCTGGACGCGGAAGCGCGCCAGCTGGTTGACGGCATGATGGATATTTACCGCCACATCGGCTACCGGGTGCTGGAAGTGTCCAGCCGTACCCGCGAGGGCATGGCGGAGTTCGAACAGGCGCTGGCGGGACGCATCAGCATTTTTGCCGGGCAGTCCGGCGTCGGGAAATCCAGCCTGCTGAACGCCCTGCTGCCGCCGTCCGACGAACAGATTCTGGTGAATGACGTCTCCGACGTCTCCGGCCTCGGGCAGCACACCACCACCGCGGCGCGGTTGTACCACTTCCAACACGGCGGTGATGTGATCGACTCGCCGGGGGTGCGCGAATTTGGCCTGTGGCACCTGGAGCCGGAACAAATCACCCAGGGCTTTGTCGAATTCCGCGATTACCTGGGCGGCTGCAAGTTCCGCGACTGCAAGCACGACAACGATCCCGGCTGCGCCATCCGCGCCGCGGTGGAGCGCGGCGATATCGCCGAAGAGCGCTTCGACAATTATCACCGCATTTTGGAAAGTATGGCGCAGGTCAAGGTTCGCAAGAACCTGCTGGACGCCAACGGTTAACACCATCGGGCGAACGTTGACAGCGATCTGCGGGTCGTTACAATGCGCGCCTTTTACCCCCTTTTTAAGAGGTTAACGTGCTGGATAGCATCAAAATCAAATTACAATACTGGCTGCCGAAGTTGGCGCTGACCCGTCTGGCCGGCTGGGGCGCAGACAAAGAGGCCGGCTGGCTGACACAGCAGGTGGTAAAACTGTTCGCCCGCTATTACCGCGTGGATATGCAGGAAGCGCAGAACCCGGATTTGACCTCATACGCCACATTTAATGAATTCTTCGTACGTCCGCTGCGCGACGGCGCGCGTCCTGTCGTCAGCGACGCTAACGTGCTGGCGCTGCCGGCCGACGGCGCCATCAGCCAGCTTGGCCTGATCCGCGACGATCAGATCTTCCAGGCCAAGGGGCACCACTACAGCCTCGAGGCGCTGCTGGCCGGTAACTACCAGCTGGCGGACACCTTCCGCAACGGCCTGTTCGCCACCACGTACCTGGCGCCGCGCGACTATCACCGCGTGCATATGCCGTGCGACGGCGTGCTGCGCGAGATGATCTACGTGCCGGGCGACCTGTTCTCGGTCAACCCGCTGACCGCCGCCAACGTGCCTAACCTGTTCGCCCGTAATGAACGCGTGATCTGCGTCTTCGACACCGCATTCGGGCCGATGGTGCAAATCCTGGTCGGCGCCACCATCGTCGGCAGCATTGAAACCGTATGGGCCGGCACCGTAACCCCGCCGCGCGAAGGCATCATCAAGCGCTGGACCTACCCGGCGGCCGGCGCAGACGAGGCGGTGACGCTGGCAAAAGGCGCAGAGATGGGCCGCTTTAAGCTGGGATCGACGGTGATCAACCTGTTTACCGCCAACAGCGTGCATTTCGAACCGCGCCTGAACAACGGCACCGTGACCCGTATGGGTGAAGCCTTTGCCGAAGCGGCTACCGCACGCGACGCGGCAGAAGCGCCGCAAACCTAAAGGAATGATGTCGTGCGCCTGATTATCACCACGTTATTGCTCGGTTGTTTACTGGCTCAGCCGGCGCTGGCGGCGGCGCTGCCCAGCGAGTCGCAGCTCAAACAGGAGCTGAAACAGGCAGAAAGCAACAAAAACGCAGCCAATCAGGCGGAAACGGTTGAGGCGCTGCAAAGCGCCCTCAACCGGCTGGCCGAACGCACCGAATCCCTGACGCGTACGGAACAGTACCAGAAAGTAATCGACGACTTTCCCAAGATGGCGCAGCAACTGCGCCGTCAGTTAGCGGTTGAAAGCGCTAAAATCCTGCCGAACGGCGACAATCTGCCCACCAGCGAGCTGGAACAGCAAATCCTGCAGACCAGCAGCCAGCTGTTGGAGCAGGCGCGCCTGATGCAGCAGGAGCAGGACCGTTCGCGTGAAATCAGCGACTCGCTCGGCCAGTTGCCGCAGCAGCAGACCGAAGCCCGGCGCACGCTGACCGAAACCCAGCGCCGCCTGCAGGCGCTACCGCCGAACCCGACCAAGCCGCAGGCGCTGGCGCAGCTTTACCTGCTGCAGACCGAAGCCGCCGCGCGCAAGGCCAAAGTCAACGAGCTGGATCTCGCTCAGCTGTCGGCCAATAACCGGCAGGAGCTGGCGCGCATGCGCGCCGAAGTGTTTAAAAAGCGGCATGAAAAGCTGGATGTTCAGCTGCAGGCGCTGCGCAATAACCTGAATAACCAACGCCAGCGCGAAGCCGAACTGGCGCTGAAAAAAACCGAACAGCTGGCCGAACAGAGCGGCGAACTGCCGAAAAGCATCAGCGAACAGCTGCAAATTAACCGCGAACTCTCCACCGCGCTGAATAATCAGGCGCAGCGTATGGATCTGATCTCTTCGCAGCAGCGCCAGGCCGCCTCGCAAACCCTGCAGGTACGTCAGGCGATGAGCACCATCATCGAGCAGGCGCAGTGGCTGGGCTCATCGCCGGTGCTGGGCGAAACGCTGCGCGCACAGGTGTCGACGCTGCCGGAAATGCCCAAGCCGCAGCAGCTGGATAGCGATATGGCGCAGCTGCGCGTCCAGCGTCTGCAGTTTGAAAACCAGCTGGAAAAACTGCCGCAGCGTGCACAAAGCATCAAGCAGGACGACGGCTCCGAGTTGACGCCGGGCCAGAAGCAGATTATCGATGCGCAGCTGCGCACCCAGCGCGAACTGCTTAACTCCCTGTTGTCCGGCTGCGATACGCAAATTCTGGAGCTGACCAAGCTGAAAGTGGCCAACACGCAGCTGGTCGACGCGCTCAACGAAATCAAAGACGCCACCCACCGTTATCTGTTCTGGGTGCCGGACGTCAGCCCGCTGACGCTTGCCTACCCGATCAACGTGGCGCACGACCTGACCCGCCTGCTGTCGCTGGATACCCTGTCGCAGCTGAGCGGCGCCTTTGTGATGATGGTGACCAGCCGCAGCACGCTGGTGCCCATTTTCGGCGCCCTGCTGCTGGTGATATTCAGTATCAGCACCCGCAAGCACTACCACGCATTTCTGGAACGTTCGAGCAGTAAGGTCGGCAAGGTCACTCAGGATCAGTTCTATCTGACCCTGCGCAACGTCTTCTGGTCGATTCTGGTGGCGCTGCCGCTGCCGGTGCTATGGGCGGCGCTGGGCTTCGGCCTGCAGAACGCCTGGCCTTATCCGGTCGCGGTGGCGATCGGCGACGGCGTAACCGCCACCCTGCCGATCCTGTGGGTCTGTATGATCAGCGCCACCTTCGCCCACCCGCGCGGCCTGTTTATCGTGCACTTCGGCTGGCCGGTGCGGCAGGTTTCACGCGCCATGCGCTATTACAAGATGTCTATCTGGCTGATTGTGCCGCTGATTATGGCGCTGATCACCTTCGATAACCTCAACGACCGCGAGTTCTCCAATACCCTGGGACGCCTGTGCTTTATCCTGCTGTGCGTCGCCCTGCTGCTGGTGACCAGCAGCCTCAAGCGCGCCGGTATCCCGCTCTATCTGGATAAGAAAGGCTCCGGCGAAAACATGGTGAACACCGCGCTGTGGGGCGTACTGATGTCTGCGCCGCTGCTGGCGGCGCTGGCGTCCACTATCGGCTACCTCGCCACCGCCCAGGCGCTGTTGGCGCGGCTGGAAACCTCGGTCGCCATCTGGTTCTTCCTGTTGGTGGTCTACCACATTATCCGCCGCTGGATGCTGATTCAGCGTCGGCGCATCGCCTTCGACCGCGCCAAACAGCGGCGCGCCGAAATTCTGGCCCAGCGTGCGCGCGGCGAGGATGAAACCAGTAATACGCACGTTACCGGCAGTAATGAAGGCAGCATCGATATCGATGAAACCGAGATCGATCTGGATGCGATCAGCGCCCAGTCGCTGCGGCTGGTGCGTTCGATCCTGACGATGATCGCACTGGTGTCGGTGATCTTCCTGTGGTCGGAGATCCACTCCGCCTTCGCCTTCCTGGAAAATATCTCGCTGTGGAATGTGACCTCCACCAGCAACGGCGTGGACAGCGTCCAGTCGATCACCCTCGGCGCGGTGCTGATCGCGGTGCTGGTGATCATGGTGACCACCCAGCTGGTGCGCAACCTGCCCGCGCTGCTAGAGCTGGCGGTGCTGCAGCACCTGGATCTGTCCCCCGGCACCGGCTACGCCATTACCACCATCACCAAATATCTGCTGCTGCTGATCGGCGCCATCCTCAGCTTCTCCTGGATCGGGATCGAATGGTCGAAACTGCAGTGGGTGGTCACCGCGCTGACCTTCGGCCTCGGTTTCGGTATGCAGGAGATCTTCTCCAACTTTATCTCCGGCCTGATCATTTTGTTTGAAAAACCGATCCGCATCGGCGATACCGTCACGATCCGCAACCTGACCGGCAGCGTCACCAAAATCAATACCCGCGCCACCACGATTTCCGACTGGGACCGCAAAGAGATCATCGTGCCGAACAAGGCGTTTATCACCGAGCAGTTCGTCAACTGGTCGCTGTCCGACGCCATCACCCGCGTGGTGCTGACCGTGCCGGCGCCGGCGGAGGCCAACAGCGAGGAAGTGACTAAAATCCTCACCGACGCCGCCCGCCGCTGTTCGTTGGTGCTGGATACCCCGCCGCCGGAAGTCTACCTGGTGGATCTGCAGCAGGGTATTCAGATCTTCGAACTGCGTATCTACGCCGCCGAAATGGGCCACCGTATGCCGCTGCGCCACGAGATGCACCAGCTGATCCTGGCCGGCTACCGCGAGCACGGCATTACCCTGCCTTACCCGCCGTTCCAGGTGCGCACCGACACCCTGTCGCGCATTACCAATCACGACGGCCGCGCGGTCTCCTCCACGCCGACGCCGAGCACCAAGCGCGACTCCGGCGGGCTGTAAGCATAAAAAAGGCCGACATCATCGATGTCGGCCTTTTTATTGCCCTGTGCAACAGGCTGCCCGTCAGGCGCGCGTCACCGGGAAGGCAAGCACGTCACTCAGGCTTTCCGCCCCCAGCGCCAGCATCACCAGACGATCCACCCCCAGCGCTACGCCGGCGCACTCCGGCATACCGTGGCTCAATGCCTCCAGCAGGTGATAGTCGATCGGCTGCTGCGGCAGGCCGCGGGCGGCGCGCTTGCGGTTATCCTGCTCAAAACGCTGACGCTGTTCACTGCTGTCGGTCAGCTCGCGGAAGCCGTTCGCCAGCTCAATGCCCTTAAAGTACACCTCAAAACGCTCCGCCACGCGGTGATCCTCGGTGCTGATCTCCGCCAACGCCGCCTGCGACGCCGGGAAATGGTAGACGAACGCCGGCTTCTCACGGCCGATGTGCGGCTCTACGCCGAAGGTGAACAGCATCTGCAGCAGCGTATCGCGATCCTCTTCCGTCTCGGCAATATTGCTCAGATCCAGCTTGGCGGCGGCTTCACGCAGCTGCGCCTTATCCGCCGACAGCGGGTCGATCTCCAGATGACGCTGGAACGCCTGTTGATAGGAGAGGGTTTCCGCGCTATCGCAGTCCAGCACCTGCTGTAATAAGTCATCCACTTCATTCATCAGCCGGTACATATCGTAATGCGGCCGGTACCACTCCAGCATGGTGAACTCAGGATTGTGGTGACGTCCGGCTTCTTCATTGCGGAAGGCGCGCCCCAACTGATAAATCGGGCCGCTGCCGGCCGCCAGCAGACGCTTCATGTGATATTCCGGGCTGGTCATCATGTACAGCGTCATGCCATCCGCCGCGCCCGGGCCAACAAACTGCGTCTGGAACGGGACCAGATGGACATCGGTGACGGTTGCCTGGCTCATCGCCGGCGTCTCCACCTCTAATACGCCGCGATCGGCGAAAAAGCGCCGGATCTCAGCGAGAATCGCTGCGCGTTTCAACAAATTGGCGATAGGTGCACTTGGCTGCCAGCTTGCCGCTTCGCTCATGGTAATTACTCCGAAATCAAACAGGGCATGCAGTCTACTCGCATCCCGCCGGGCAAACAAATTCTTGCAGCAGCAAGACCGCCAATTAAAAACATAAAAACGATAACGGCTATATAAACCGCTGCGAATAAGACAAATAGAAGCGAAATGGGAGCAAGACGCCGCTTTTTACAGTCGGGCCTCCGGCAAGCGCACTAATCGACAAAATAATCGATCACATCAAATTTCACCTACTCAACTTTGGGTATATTAAAGCCCTATATTTGCCGGGTGTTATCTGTGCGTGGGGCTAACGCCATAAATTACCGGCGTTTAATTAGCATCCGAATTATTCCTGAATTTTAAGCATTGAAAGTTAATCAGCCGTTCTGACAAGAATACTGGAGGAGTGCAGTGCAAACCTTTAACGCCGATCTCGCCATTATTGGCGCCGGGGGCGCGGGTTTACGTGCGGCGATCGCCGCCGCGGAAGCCAACCCCGCCTTAAAAATTGCCCTGGTGTCAAAAGTCTACCCCATGCGCAGCCACACGGTGGCCGCCGAGGGCGGTTCTGCCGCCGTCACCCAGGCGCACGACGCCTACGATTATCACTTCAACGATACCGTCGCCGGCGGCGACTGGCTGTGCGAACAGGACGTGGTGGATCACTTTGTGCACCAATGCCCGCGGGAAATGACCCAGTTGGAGCAATGGGGCTGTCCATGGAGCCGCAGGGAAGACGGTTCGGTCAACGTGCGCCGTTTTGGCGGCATGAAGATCGAACGCACCTGGTTCGCGGCCGATAAAACCGGCTTCCATATGCTGCACACCCTGTTCCAGACCTCGCTGAAATACCCGCAAATCCAGCGCTTTGATGAGCATTTTGTCCTCGATATTCTGGTCGATGACGGTCAGGCGCGCGGCCTGGTCGCCATCAATATGATGGAAGGCACCCGCGTGCAGATCCGCGCCAACGCGGTGGTGATGGCCACCGGCGGCGCCGGCCGCGTTTACCGCTACAACACCAACGGCGGCATCGTGACCGGCGATGGCATGGGCATCGCCTTCCGCCACGGCGTGCCGCTGCGCGATATGGAGTTTGTGCAGTATCACCCCACCGGCCTGCCCGGCTCTGGCATCCTGATGACCGAAGGCTGCCGCGGCGAAGGCGGCATTCTGGTGAACAAAGACGGCTATCGCTATCTGCAGGATTACGGCATGGGGCCGGAGACGCCGCTCGGCGAGCCGAAGAACAAATATATGGAGCTGGGGCCGCGCGACAAAGTCTCCCAGGCCTTCTGGCACGAATGGCGCGCCGGCCGCACCATCGCTACGCCGCGCGGTGACGTGGTGTATCTGGATCTGCGCCACCTCGGCGAGAAGAAGCTGCTCGAACGTCTGCCGTTTATTTGCGAACTGGCCAAGGCCTACGTCGGCGTCGACCCGGTGAAAGAACCGATTCCGGTGCGCCCGACCGCGCACTACACCATGGGCGGCATTGAAACCGACCAGAATTGCGAAACCCGCATCAAGGGTCTGTATGCGGTGGGCGAATGCTCATCCGTCGGTCTGCACGGCGCCAACCGGCTCGGCTCCAACTCGCTGGCGGAACTGGTGGTGTTTGGCCGCGTGGCGGGCGAACACGCCGCGCAGCGCGCGCAGGAGAGCGCGCCGGCCAACGGCGGCGCGCTGGAGGCGCAAAGCCGCGACGTTGAGCAGCGCCTCCACGACCTGCTGGCACAGGAAGGCGACGAAAGCTGGTCGGCGATCCGCGACGAAATGGGCCTGTCGATGGAAGAAGGCTGCGGCATCTACCGGACGCCGGAGCTGATGCAGAAAACCATCGACAAGCTGGCGGAGCTGAAGGAGCGCGTGAAACACGTCAGGATTGCCGACCGCTCCAGCGTATTCAACACCGACCTGCTGTACACCATCGAACTGCAGCACGGTCTGAACGTGGCGGAATGCATGGCGCACTCCGCCTTTAACCGCAAAGAGTCGCGCGGCGCCCACCAGCGGCTGGATGACGGCTGCACCGAGCGTGATGACGTCAACTTCCTTAAACATACGCTGGCGTTCCACAACGCCGACGGCGCGCCGCGCCTGGAGTACAGCGATGTGAAAATTACCAAGCTGCCGCCGGCCAAGCGTGTCTATGGCGCCGAGGCCGATGCGCAGGAGAAAAAGGAGAAGGAGCAGGCGAATGGCTGAGATGAAAACGCTGAAAATCGAGGTCATGCGTTATAACCCGGAAAGCGATGACGCACCGCATTTCGCGACCTATAGCGTGCCTTATGACGAGCAGACCTCGCTGCTGGATGCGCTGGGTTATATCAAGGATCACCTGGCGCCGGACCTGTCCTACCGCTGGTCGTGCCGCATGGCGATCTGCGGCTCCTGCGGCATGATGGTCAACCGTGTGCCGAAGCTGGCGTGTAAAACTTTCCTGCGCGACTACGCCGACGGCATGAAGGTCGAGGCGCTAGGCAACTTCCCGATCGAACGCGATCTGGTGGTCGATATGACCCACTTTATCGAAAGCCTGGAGGCCATCAAGCCGTATATCATCGGCAATGAACGCAAACCGGAAGACGGCCCCAACGTGCAAACGCCGGCGCAGATGGCGAAGTACCACCAGTTCTCCGGCTGCATCAACTGCGGTTTGTGCTACGCCGCCTGCCCGCAGTTCGGCCTGAACCCTGAGTTTATCGGCCCGGCCGCCATTACGCTGGCGCACCGCTATAACCTCGACAACCGCGACCACGGTAAAAAGCAGCGTATGCCGCAGCTCAACGGTCAGAACGGCGTCTGGAGCTGCACCTTTGTCGGTTACTGCTCTGAAGTCTGTCCGAAACACGTCGACCCGGCCGCCGCGATTCAACAGGGCAAAGTTGAAAGCGCCACCGACTTTATGATAGCCATGCTGAAGCCGCAATAAGGGAGAGGAGAGTGCAATGACAACACAACGTAAGCCTTATGTGCGCGCCATGGCGCCCAACTGGTGGCAAAAACTGGGGTTCTACCGCTTCTATATGCTGCGTGAAGGCACCTCGGTGCCGGCGGTTTGGTTCAGCATCCTGATGATTTACGGCGTCTTTTCCCTGAAGGGCGACGCGGAAAGCTGGGCAGGGTTCGTCGGTTTCCTGCAAAACCCGCTGGTGCTGCTGATTAATATCATCGCTCTGCTGGCGGCGCTGCTGCATACCAAAACCTGGTTCGATCTGGCGCCTAAGGCGGCCAATATCGTGGTCAACGGCGAAAAGATGGGCCCCGGCCCGATCGTCAAAGCCCTGTGGGCGGTGACCATTCTGCTCACGCTGGTCGTTCTCGCCGTCGCGCTACTGTAATTGGGAGGAAATATGATTAACCACGCACCTAAACGCTCCGACGAGCCGATTTTCTGGGGCCTGTTCGGCGCCGGCGGCATGTGGGGCGCCATCGTGGCCCCGGTGATCGTGCTGCTGCTGGGCATTTTGCTGCCGCTGGGGCTGTTTCCCGGTGAAGCGCTGGGCTATGAGCGCGTACTGGCGTTCTGCCAGAGCCTTGTCGGCCGTCTGTTCCTGCTGCTGATGATCATCTTGCCGCTGTGGTGTGGTCTGCACCGCATCCATCACGCGATGCACGACCTGAAAATCCACGTGCCGGCCGGCAAGTGGGTATTCTACGGCCTGGCGGCCATCCTCAGCGTCGTCACGCTGATCGGCGTCGTCACGCTGTAAACCCTCAACGGGCGGCCACGCCATCCGGCCGCCCTCTGCGTTTATCGCCTCAATGGCTGCTGAATTTCAGCCCCAGAATCCCGACAATAATCAGGCACAGGCTGAGGATGCGCATCAGGTTGGTCGACTCGCCCAGCAATATCATGCCCATCACCGCCGCGCCCACCGCGCCGATGCCGGTCCATACCGCGTAGGCGGTGCCGGCCGGCAGCGTTTTCATCGCATTCGCCAGCAGCAGCATGCTGACCACCATCGCAACTATCGTAATAATGCTTGGCGTCAGACGGGTAAAACCGTGGGTATATTTCAGGCCTATCGCCCAGACAACTTCCAGTAAACCGGCAAAAACAAGAATGATCCACGCCATGAAACGGCTCCAGGATTAGGTGGGGTCGTCCCCGGACATCAGGAAGCGCAGGAAGGTCGTCCAACCTGGCAGGGTGAAGCAGGGATTATATAACCAAAATGGCGCCTGCGGAATATACCGCTGCCGCAGTATATACAGGGTATTCCACCGCCGGGGAACAGAGAACAACGCCCGTGATTGCTAATGGAATACCACAGACATTAGAGCATGACGCTATTGCGCGCTGCGTTGAATCGCCTCGCCGCCGGCCTGAACATCCTTACCGATGCCTTCGGTCGTATTACACGCGGTCAGCGAAAACAGGAACAGCACGGAGCACATCGCAAGGATACTTTTCTTCAGCATAAGACTTCCTTATTTATCAGTGATGAAAAGATACGGCTCTCTAAGCGTAGTCAATATTGGCGGGCGTTGCGCAAGGAAATGGGGCCGGCTGTTACGGGAGGCGATTTAGCTCGCACCGCGGGAAATCGCGCCGCCAAGATGCTGAACGTCCTGGCCAAAGCCGCGGAAGGTGTTGCAACCGCTGAGCGACAGCAGCAGCGTCAGGGAAATAACGGCCAACAGAGTTTTCTTCATCATGCAAATTCTGCCAACTATCAAGGGATTAAAATAAAACGGGGGAATCCGATGACTCCCCCGCTTTGATGCTTACTTAACGCGTGATACGTATTCGCCAGAGCGAGTGTCAACTTTGATCACTTCGCCAATCTGTACGAACAACGGCACTTTAACCACGGCGCCGGTAGACAGCGTGGCAGGTTTGCCGCCGGTGCCTGCGGTATCGCCTTTCAGGCCTGGATCGGTATCAACGATTTCCAGCTCAACGAAGTTCGGCGGGGTAACGGCGATAGGACGGCCGTCCCACAGGGTCACGATGCACTCTGCCTGATCCAGCAGCCACTTGGCGTTGTCGCCGATGGCTTTCTGATCCGCAGCCAGCTGCTCGAAGGTTTCGTTGTTCATGAAGTGGTAGAACTCACCGTCGTTGTACAGGTAAGTCAGGTTCATATCCATCACGTCCGCGCCTTCGGCCGAGTCGGTGGATTTGAAGGTTTTCTCTACGCGGGTGCCGGTCAGCAGACGACGCATTTTAACGCGTGCGAAAGCCTGGCCTTTACCTGGTTTCACGAACTCGCTGGATTCCACAGCGTAAGGTTCGCCCTCGATCATGATTTTAAGACCCGGACGGAAATCGTTGCTAGAATAAGTCGCCATAATGGCCCTCTGAATTTTAAATTGGTAGCTTAGCCAAAAAAATGGCACATATTGTAACCCAAAACATCGCAGATAGAGAAGATTGGTTGCATCAACTCGCCGATGTTATTACCGACCCCGATGAATTGCTGCGGCTTCTGTCACTGAACACACATCCGGAACTGCCTCAGGGACGCGATGCGCGCCGCCTGTTCCCGCTGCGCGTACCGCGCGCTTTCGCTGCCCGCATGCGTACCGGCGACGCCGCCGACCCGCTGCTGCGCCAGGTATTGACCGCCAGCGATGAGTTCGTGACCGCCGCCGGCTTTACCACCGACCCGCTGGACGAACAGCGCAGCGTGGTGCCCGGCCTGTTGCACAAATACCGCAACCGCGCCCTGCTGCTGGTTAAAGGCGGCTGCGCCGTCAACTGCCGTTACTGCTTCCGCCGCCACTTCCCTTATCAGGATAACCAGGGTAATAAAGCCAACTGGCGCCAGGCGCTGGACTATATTCGCCAACAGCCGGAGCTGGACGAGATCATCTTCTCCGGCGGCGACCCGCTGATGGCAAAAGATCATGAGCTCGACTGGCTGATCGGCGAGCTGGAAGCCATCCCGCACGTGAAACGTCTGCGCATCCACAGCCGTTTACCGGTGGTGATCCCGGCGCGCATCACGCCTGAGCTCTGCCAGCGCCTGTCCCGCTCGCGTTTGCAGGTGCTGATGGTGACGCACATTAACCACGCCAATGAGATTGATGCGGCGCTGGCGGCCAGCATGGCGCAGCTGCGCCGTGCCGGCGTTACCCTGCTTAATCAGAGCGTGCTGCTGCGCGGCGTGAACGACGACGCCGATACGTTGGCGACGCTGAGCAACGCCCTGTTTGACGCCGGTATTCTACCCTATTATATCCATGTGCTGGATAAGGTGCAGGGCGCCGCCCACTTTATGGTCAGCGATGACGAGGCGCGCCGCATCATGCAGCAGCTACTGAGCAAGGTATCCGGCTATCTGGTGCCGCGCCTGACGCGCGAAATCGGCGGCGAGCCGAGCAAAACGCCGCTGGATCTGCGGCTGACGCAAGACGCGGCGCCGCAGCCTTAAGCGAAAAAAAGAGGAATGCCCAGGCACTCCTCTTTTTTTATCTCGGTGGTTAACGGCCCGGGGCCGTTATGGGCATTTATAAACCTGGCCCATCATTTTGCTGTCCAGAGGGGCGAAGCTGGAGAGCAGATTCTGGCTCGGGCTAGTCGCACCGTAAATCACGTTGCCGCCCATTTCAGCCGCCTTGTTGCGCAGGTCGTTGGCCGCACCGCGCAGGCCGCCGCTTTCTGCATTACTGCCGGACAGCCAGTTGCTCTGCGTGCCGGTGACTTCCCCCACCAGCTGGCATTCCGCCGCCGGTTTGGTATCGGTAAATTTAACCTGCTGACCTGCGCTGGTCAGTTGATGAGTGGTGCTGCATCCTGCCAGCAGCAGCGCCGCCGAAAGTCCCAGTAAGGCTGTAGTCCGCATCTTGTTCCCCATATAATGTTGAGAATTACGCAAAAGCTTATCAGAAAGCAATGCTACCTCTTAAGCTTCCGTTGCCACGTATACTTGGTCAACGCATAGAGCGACAGTTGATGAGGTAACAGTTTACACGC
This sequence comes from Serratia rubidaea, assembly GCF_016026735.1. NCBI lineage: Bacteria > Pseudomonadati > Pseudomonadota > Gammaproteobacteria > Enterobacterales > Yersiniaceae > Serratia > Serratia rubidaea. The sequence goes on along the minus strand of NZ_CP065640.1, from coordinate 1,878,300 downwards.
TAATTCCGTCCGGCCGGTAAAAATATCGCCAAACCCTGTGCGCCAGCGCCTCGTAAAAATCAACACCGCCAACTGCCCGCCGATACGCTCCGTGCAACCGATGCGGCAAGCCGCGCGCTCCCGTCAGCAAACTCGCCCGCCCCAGGCCAGCCAGAATCGTCCCCAATCCAAAACCGCCAGCCAAACGGCATCGGGATAAATGCGCCGAAGAACGGATGACGTAAAACTTAACTTCATAGTATTCATAATGTTACGAGCATCCATAAAGAAATTAAAAAAAGTGACGGTTACGAGTCTTTTCTTAGGCAAATTCCTGCGCCATAGCATATATTAATGTATCTAATGTTTTTAAGGTGACACGGCGGGTCGCTGACCGATAAAGGACGCTGGCAAATATTAATACGCTAAGTATTTATGCGGTTCAATCGCTGAGATGTCGCTTAAGAGCCCCTCCGATCATTCTCTGGGTGCAGAAGCCATTAAATAACAGCAAAAATCAATCAGTGAATATTGGACAGGCAGGAAAGCCTTGGATAACAAACTAAAATATTGATTCGACAAGACAGGATGGTGATATGAGAGTGATAATATGCGCCCTGGGGTCCTCTGGCGATGTTTACCCATGCATCGAAATTGGCGCGATATTAAAAGAAAGAAACCATGATGTGCATATACTTACCAATGAATACTTCAAAGATTACGTTGAGTCTCGCAATCTTTCCTTTTCAGCAGTAGGCAGTAAAGAGGACTTTATCCGTTCAGTACGTGACAGCCAGCTATGGGAGAAGAAAACCTCATTAATAAAAATATCTGCATACATGGCTAATTATCAGGTTGGTATGTTTCATTCAATCGAGAGGTTGGTAAATGATAATTGTGTAATTATTCATTCTCTTTGGGTATTCTCAGCCAAGGTGGTTAGCGAAAAATATTCGTTAAAACGATTCCCGATAAGCCTTACCAACGCCAACCTTAAACTCTGCCCGGGGAAATTTATTAGCTGGTTGGAAAGAAAGCTCGGCACCTCATTGAACCTGAAGGCTGAACTCTTTAGACGCCGCCTGGTTTCTCCGCTGTTACAGGAGGTCATCGCCTCGATAAGAAAATCAGAGAACCTCCCAGCCGATAAAAACATCTATACCGACCTGGTAGATAGGCGCTTGAATCCTATTATTTTGTATGAGCCTTGGTTCTACGAAAAAAAACCGCAGCACGGATTTTATATGGGGTTCCTGTTAAATAAAAACCGGACATTAGACCACGCTCCGATAATCAACCGCTTTGTGGACAAAAAAACGGTGGTTTTCTTCACCAGTTGGGCATTGTCTGATGAAGCAGGCATAAATCATGTCTTAAGCAGTCTGAAAGATGAAGGTTTGAAATGTGTACTGGTCACCCCCACCCTCGACAGCATCCACGTTGAAGAAAATGTCATCAGAACACCTTACCTTAATATGGATAGCATCAAAGGATGTCTGTTTGCCATTCACCACGGCGGCATCGGCACCAGTGCCCAACTGCTTAAAAACGGCATACCTCAGTTAATCTACCCAAAAGCCTTTGATCAGTTCGAAAACGCAAGCTCTCTCGAAAGAATAGGCTGTGGCGTTAAAGGCGGCGATATAAATGCGTTGAGGCATATGATTAAAAAGTCGGTTACCAATGATAATAACTGTGCTTTTTACGCCTCGCGGCTAAGTGAAGAGAACAAAGAACGAAACGATGCGCTGGAACGTTTACTCATGGGTTAACGTGATATATTTCATGAGCGTTACTAATGATTAAGCGCATGAAATGTATGCGCCGCGCTGAACACTGAGACATGCCCTGCCGCTCCATCGCCGCCTGAACTCTGGCAGAGCCCGGCAACAGGTAGCCGCTGCGGCCTGATAAAACACGCGTCCGCTATTCCGCATCGCCTGAACCCTTTATTCAGAGATAAAAAAACCCCGGCGCCAGGCCGGGGTTTTCACTCACGCAAGCGTGAAGGGGGATGATTACATCATGCCGCCCATACCGCCCATGCCGCCCATACCTGCAGCGCCCATGTCGGCTTTATCTTCTTTCGGCAGGTCGGTAACCATGCACTCGGTGGTGATCATCAGGCCAGCCACGGATGCCGCGTACTGCAGTGCAGAACGGGTCACTTTGGTTGGATCCAGGATACCCATGCCGATCATGTCGCCGTACTCTTCAGAGTAAGCGTTGTAACCGTAGCTGCCTTCGCCCGCTTTCACGCTGTTGGCGATAACGGAAGCTTCTTCACCGGCGTTGATCACGATCTGACGCAGCGGTGCTTCCATCGCGCGCAGCGCAACTTTGATACCTACGTTCTGATCTTCGTTGTCGCCTTTCAGCTCGGCAATTTTGCTCGCTACGCGGATCAGCGCAACGCCGCCGCCGGCAACCACGCCTTCTTCAACCGCAGCACGGGTCGCGTGCAGGGCATCTTCAACGCGGGCTTTCTTCTCTTTCATTTCAACTTCAGTCGCTGCGCCAACTTTGATAACGGCAACGCCGCCCGCCAGTTTAGCTACACGCTCCTGCAGTTTTTCACGATCGTAATCGGAAGTCGCTTCTTCGATCTGCTGACGAATCTGCGCAACGCGGCCCTGGATGGTCGCTTCGTCGCCGATGCCATCGATGATGATGGTGGTGTCTTTGTTGATCACAACGCGTTTTGCCTGGCCCAGGTCTTCCAGGGTGGCTTTTTCCAGCTCCATACCGATCTCTTCAGAGATCACGGTGCCGGCGGTCAGGGTTGCGATGTCTTGCAGCATGGCTTTACGACGGTCGCCGAAGCCTGGCGCTTTAACCGCAGCCACTTTCACGATGCCGCGCATGGTGTTCACCACCAGCGTCGCCAGCGCTTCGCCTTCAACGTCTTCAGCCACGATCAGCAGCGGCTTGCCGGCTTTCGCTACGGCTTCCAGTACTGGCAGCAGTTCACGGATGTTGGAAACTTTTTTGTCAGCCAGCAGGATGAACGGGCTTTCCAGCTCAACAGAACCGGTTTCCGGCTTGTTGATGAAGTATGGGGACAGGTAGCCGCGGTCGAACTGCATACCTTCAACCACGTCCAGCTCGTCTTGCAGGCCGGTGCCTTCTTCAACGGTGATAACGCCTTCTTTACCGACTTTTTCCATCGCTTCTGCAATCAGTTTACCCACGGTTTCGTCGGAGTTTGCAGAGATGGTGCCGACCTGCGCGATAGCTTTGGAATCAGAGCAAGGTACGGACAGTTTTTTCAGTTCTTCAACCGCAGCGATAACCGCTTTGTCGATGCCGCGCTTCAGATCCATCGGGTTCATGCCCGCAGCAACGGCTTTCAGACCTTCGTTAACGATAGCCTGCGCCAGAACGGTTGCGGTGGTGGTGCCGTCGCCCGCAGCGTCGTTCGCTTTGGAAGCCACTTCTTTCACCATCTGCGCGCCCATGTTTTCGAACTTGTCTTCCAGCTCGATTTCACGCGCAACGGAGACGCCGTCTTTGGTGATGGTTGGCGCGCCGAAGGATTTATCCAGCACTACGTTACGGCCTTTCGGGCCCAGGGTGACTTTTACCGCATCTGCCAGAATGTTCACGCCGTTAAGCATTTTTACGCGTGCGTCATTGCCGAATTTTACGTCTTTAGCTGCCATTGGTATTTCCCTTCAATTCTTTTCAGTTCAGAAGATAAAGCGTAATTACGCTTCAACAATTGCCAGGATGTCGCTTTCGGACATGATCAACACTTCTTCATTGTCGATCTTCTCGACTTTCACGCCGTAACCGTCGTTGAAAATCACGATGTCGCCGATTTTCACATCCAGCGGTTGAATATTTCCGCTTTCCAGAACGCGCCCTTTGCCAACGGCCACTACTTCGCCACGAGTGGATTTACCCGCCGCAGAGCCAGTCAGTACGATGCCGCCAGCAGATTTTGATTCAACTTCTTTACGCTTGACGATAACGCGGTCATGCAATGGACGAATACTCATTGAACGCTCTCCTGTAAGAAGGTCTGTATCAGATTTAGGGTTGTGCACCGGATTCTCATGTTTACCGGCCTCGTGGGTTTTGAAATGGGGGCATTCCAACCCCCTTCAAGGGGGCCGGGAAAAAAAATTTTTAACGAATGGGCTAACTGCGATCGCTGACACAAAAACGCGGCCGGTCGGCCGCGTAGTGATATGTTGTTAATGAACAGAAAAGCATCTGTTAACGATCGTCGCGCTTGTCGTGCTCATCCGGACGGTGTTCCAGCGTGTGGCGTTCATCGTCCTTACGCTGAAATTCGCCGTCGAAGGTGTTGCCGTTGGCCGCATCGCCGCCTGGCCCCCAGCCGCCGGGACGATAAACCGAAAGATGCGGCATCAGCTTCAGCGTCAGCGTTTTTTGCACCGGCGGCAGCAACAGCAGCAGGCCGAGGAAATCGGTAAAGAACCCCGGCACCAGCAGCAGGAACCCCGCCATCACCAGCGAAACGCTTTTCACCATTTCGGCCGCCGGGCTTTCGCCGGCTGCCAGCTTCTGCTGCATCTGCACAAAGGTTTTCATCCCCTGGTTGCGCACCAGCGATATCCCGACGCAGGAGGTGAAAATCACCAGCAGCAGGGTAACGGCGACGCCCAATACGGCGGCGACTTTGATAAATAACGATATTTCAATGTAGACCAGCAGAAATATCAGTAAAAACGGTAACCAGCGCACCGTGCTCTCCTATCAGATAGCTTCGCGTACCCGCCCCGGGCGCATACGAGAACAATAAAGTGGCCTGATAAAACAGGTCGAGTTAATTACAATGAGGGTATCCGATCGGCTTTTCAACCGGCTTGTCTCTTTTAAATAGCTACACTGATAAATGTGAAACAGATCACACAATGCAAAAACTGTGGCTTTTGAAATTCCAGATAGTGATCTGTGTTCACTCATTTATTGCGAAGCAGCATATGATCGGCGCAGCTCCGGCCGCTGCGGTTGATACTGCGGCCGCCGGCGCTCACGGCGACATAAATTAGCTAACAAAATCTATAATTCGGCAGCAACATAGAGAAGGTTCTCATGTCAAACAACATTCGTATTGAAGAAGACCTGCTAGGAACACGTGAAGTACCCGCAGATGCCTACTACGGTGTTCACACTCTGCGTGCGATTGAAAACTTTTATATCAGCAACAGCAAAATCAGCGATGTTCCTGAATTTGTCCGCGGCATGGTGATGGTGAAAAAAGCCGCTGCGCTGGCGAATAAAGAGCTAAAAACCATCCCGCGCAAGATCGCCGACACCATTATCCTGGCCTGTGATGAGGTGCTGGATAACGGCAAGTGCATGGATCAGTTCCCGGTGGACGTCTTCCAGGGCGGTGCGGGCACCTCGCTGAACATGAACACCAACGAAGTGCTGGCGAATATCGGCCTGGAGCTGATGGGGCATCAGAAAGGGGAATATCAGTACCTGAACCCGAACGATCACCTGAACAAGAGCCAGTCCACCAACGACGCCTACCCGACCGGTTTCCGCATTGCGGTTTACGCCTCGGTGATGAAGCTGATCGACGCCATCAACCAGCTGGGTGAAGGCTTCGAGCGTAAGGCCAAAGAGTTTGAAAATATCCTGAAGATGGGTCGCACCCAGCTGCAGGACGCGGTGCCGATGACGCTGGGCCAGGAGTTCCACGCCTTCAGCGTGCTGCTGAACGAAGAGACGCGCAACCTGCGCCGCACCGCGGAGCTGCTGCTGGAAGTCAACCTGGGCGCCACCGCTATCGGCACCGCGCTGAACACGCCGGACGGCTATCAGCAGCTGGCGGTGCAGAAACTGGCGGAAGTCAGCAACCTGCCGGTCGTGCCGGCCGAAGACCTGATTGAAGCCACCTCGGACTGCGGCGCTTACGTCATGGTGCACAGCGCGCTGAAGCGTCTGGCAGTGAAAATGTCCAAAATCTGCAACGACCTGCGCCTGCTCTCCTCCGGCCCGCGCGCCGGCCTGAATGAAATCAACCTGCCGGAACTGCAGGCGGGCTCGTCCATTATGCCGGCCAAGGTTAACCCGGTAGTGCCTGAAGTGGTCAATCAGGTGTGCTTTAAAGTGATCGGCAACGATACTTGCGTTACCATGGCATCCGAAGCAGGTCAGCTGCAGCTGAACGTGATGGAGCCGGTGATCGGCCAGGCGATGTTCGAGTCTATCCACATCCTCACCAACGCCAGCTATAACCTGTTGGAGAAATGCATCAACGGCATTACCGCCAATAAGGAAGTGTGCGAGCACTACGTCTTCAACTCTATCGGCATCGTGACCTACCTGAATCCGTTTATCGGCCACCATAACGGTGACATCGTCGGTAAGATCTGTGCGGAAACCGGTAAGAGCGTGCGTGAGGTAGTCCTGGAGCGCGGCCTGTTGACGGAAGCCGAACTGGATGACATCTTCTCCGTCGAAAACCTAAAACATCCGGCCTATAAAGCAAAACGCTATACAGATGAAAACGAACAATAACAGATACATCCGGTAGCCCGAAAGGCACGCTAAATCCTCTGGATAGCGTGCCTTTTTACTTTCTAGCGCCCACAAATTTTTAACGTTTCATTTTCATATAACCAAAGTAATTCGGGTTGTCGCGCCCCCGTCACGGCGCAGCGAACACGTCGATGGAACGGCGGATACGTACGGCCGGGCAAACGGCAGCCTGAAAAATGGCGGATATAAAAAACTTTAATTGTGAGGAGCAACACTATGTTAGCGGTGGAATTGATCATCGTTCTGCTGGCCATTTTTCTCGGGGCCAGACTGGGCGGTATCGGCATTGGCTTTGCAGGGGGCCTTGGGGTTTTAGTACTGGCGATGATCGGCGTAAAGCCGGGCAATATACCCTTTGACGTAATCTCCATCATTATGGCGGTCATCGCCGCCATCTCCGCGATGCAGGTCGCGGGCGGCATGGACTATCTGGTCCAGCAAACCGAGAAGTTACTGCGTAAGAACCCAAAACACATCACCATTCTGGCGCCGGTGGTGACCTACTTCCTGACCATCTTTGCCGGCACCGGCAATATTTCCCTCTCCGCGCTGCCGGTGATTGCCGAAGTGGCGAAAGAGCAAGGTATTAAGCCCTGCCGTCCGCTGTCTACCGCCGTCGTTTCCGCCCAGATCGCCATCACCGCATCGCCGATTTCCGCCGCCGTGGTGTATATGTCCTCGGTGATGGAAGGCCACGGCGTCAGCTATCTGCATCTGCTGATGGTGGTCATTCCATCGACCTTCCTGGCGGTGCTGCTGATGTCGCTGTTGGTCACCTGGCTGTTCGATTCCAAACTGTCCAACGACCCGGTCTACCTGAAGCGGCTGGAAGAAGGCCTGATAACCCTGCGCGGCAACAAGGTGATGGAGATTAAACCGCGCGCCAAGTCGTCGGTGCTGCTGTTCCTGCTGGGGGTACTTTGCGTGGTGGCCTACGCCATCATCAACAGCCCGGGGCTGGGACTGGTGGCCAAACCGCTGATGAACACCACCAACGCCATTCTGATCATCATGCTGAGCGTCGCCACCCTGACCACCCTGCTGTGCCGCGTCGACACCGACGCCGTGCTGAACTCCAGCACCTTCAAGGCCGGTATGAGCGCCTGTATCTGTATTCTGGGCGTGGCCTGGCTGGGCGATACCTTCGTGCAGGCGAATCTGGGCTGGATCAAAGAGACCGCCGGCAGCGTGATTCAGGCGCACCCATGGCTGCTCGCGGTGATCTTCTTCTTCTGCTCGGCGCTGCTCTACTCCCAGGCCGCCACCGCCAAGGCGCTGATGCCGATGGCGCTGGCGCTGAACGTCAGCCCGCTGACCGCCGTCGCCTCCTTTGCCGCGGTATCCGGCCTGTTTATCCTGCCGACCTACCCGACGCTGGTCGCCGCGGTGCAGATGGACGATACCGGCACCACCCGCATCGGCCGTTTCGTGTTTAACCACCCGTTCTTTATTCCCGGCACCATCGGCGTCATCCTCTCCGTGGTGCTCGGCTTCCTGCTGGGCGGTATTTTGCTGTAACTCTCCGCGGGGCCGTCAGGCCCCGTTTTTCCCCCTCCTCTGTGCTGGTGATAAACTCGCCTTCTAGCCGCCGGGGCTTCAGGGTATAGTGCTCTGCAGAGAATCGGGTTGAGAGGGAGTCAAGATGTCTGATTGCGAAGCCGTCGTCATACTTTGTACCGCACCGGATGAGGCCAGCGCCCAAGAGCTGGCGGCCCGCGTTCTAGGTGAAAAGCTGGCCGCCTGCGCCACGCTGCTGCCCGGCGCGTCATCGCTGTATTACTGGGAAGGGAAACTGGAACAGGAGTACGAAGTCCAGATGCTGTTCAAAAGCAATCGCCAGCATCAAGACGCCCTGCTCAGCTATCTGAAACAACATCACCCGTACCAGACGCCCGAGTTGCTGGTGCTGCCGGTGATGGCCGGAGATAAAGACTATTTGTTATGGATCAACGCATCATTAAACTGATTTTCCTGCTTTGCAGCCTGTTCTTCCTGCCGCAGACGGTGCAGGCCTCGCTGTTTGGCAACGGCGGCGGCAACCAGTTTGTGCCGGTCGATCGGGCGTTTGCCTTCGACTTCCAGCAACAGGGCCGGCAGCTGACGCTGAACTGGCAGATCCGCCCCGGCTACTACCTGTATCGCCAGCAGATTAAACTGGTGCCGCAGCAGGCCAGGCTGGCCGATTTCAGTTTGCCGCAGGGTATCGCTCATAAAGATGAGTTCTTCGGCGAGACCGAAATTTATCAGCAGCAGTTACAGCTGCCGCTGACGCTGTTGCAGGCCACGGAGAACGCCAGCCTGAGCGTCACCTATCAGGGCTGCGCCGCCGCCGGGTTCTGCTATCCGCCGGAAACCCGCGTGATCCCGCTGGACGCCGTGGCGGCGTCATCCGCTGCGACGCCAGCCAGTGCGGCGCCGGCAACGCCTGCGCCTGCCAGCCTGCCGTTTTCACCGCTGTGGGCGCTGCTGATCGGCATCGGTATCGCGTTTACCCCCTGCGTCCTGCCGATGTACCCGCTGATTTCCGGCATTATCCTCGGTCGGGAGCGGCCGCACAGCAGCGGCCGCATCCTGCTGCTGGCGCTGGTGTACGTGCAGGGCATGGCGCTGACCTATACGCTGCTGGGTCTGGTGGTGGCCGCCGCCGGCCTGCAGTTCCAGGCGGCGCTGCAGCATCCGTACGTGCTGATTGGCCTCTCCGTACTGTTTATTGCCCTCGCGCTGTCGATGTTTGGCTGCTATTCGCTGCAGTTGCCTTCTGCGCTGCAGACGCGGCTGGCCAACTGGAGCAACACCCAGCGCGGCGGTTCGCTGTTCGGCGTGTTTGTGATGGGCGCGCTGGCCGGGCTGATCTGTTCCCCCTGCACCACCGCGCCGCTCAGCGCCATCCTGCTGTATATCGCCCAGAGCGGCAATATGTGGGCCGGCGGCGGGACGCTGTATCTGTACGCGCTGGGTATGGGCATTCCGCTGATTATCGTCACGCTGTTCGGCAACCGGCTACTGCCGCGCAGCGGGCCGTGGATGCAGTACGTCAAAGAGGCCTTCGGCTTTGTGATCCTGGCCCTGCCGGTGTTCCTGCTGGAGCGGGTGATCGGCGATCTGTGGGGACTGCGCCTGTGGAGCCTGCTCGGCCTGGCGTTCTTCGGCTGGGCCTTCGCGCTGAGTTTGAAAAGCTCACGCGGCTGGACCCGCGCGCTGCAGCTGCTGTTGCTGGCCGCGGCGGTGATCGCCGCCCGCCCGCTGCAGGATTGGGCGTTTGGCCCCGGCGCCGCACAGCAGGCCGCCCAGCCGCATTTGGCGTTCACCCGCATCAGCAACGTAGCGCAGCTGGATCGGGCGCTGCAGCAGGCGCAGGGCAAACCGGTGATGCTGGACCTGTACGCTGACTGGTGCGTCGCCTGCAAAGAGTTTGAGAAGTACACCTTCAGCGACGCCGGCGTGCAGGCCAGCCTGGCCGATACGGTGCTGCTGCAGGCCGATGTCACCGCCAATAGCGCTGAACAGGCGGCGTTGTTAAAACATCTGCAGGTATTGGGATTGCCCACCATTTTGTTCTTTGACCGTAATGGCCATGAGCAAACGGCCAATCGCGTTACCGGTTTTATGAACGCCCAGACGTTTAACGCACATTTGCAGAAAACTGTGCGGTAAACGACACTGAAGTGGCAGAAGTAGAATTTAGAGGGGAACACAGGTGCAACGCGAACATGTTCTTGATACCGCGCTGGGACTGCTGGAGCAGCAAGGTCTGGCAAACACCACGCTGGAGATGCTGGCAGAAAAGCTCAGCGTACAACCTGCGGATTTCAAGCCCTACTGGCCGGATGCTGAGGCCCTGCTGTATGACTGCCTGCGCCACCACGGGCAGCAGATCGACGCCTGGCGTCGGCAGCTACTGCTGGATGACGCGCTGACGCCGCAGCAAAAGCTGCTGGCGCGCTATGACGTGCTGGCGGAATACGTGCAAAACGGCCGCTATCCCGGCTGCCTGTTTATTGCCGCCTGCAGTTTCTTCCCGGAAGGCGACCACCCGATCCACCAGCTGGCAGAGCAGCAGAAGATGAGCTCGCTGGCGCTGACCCGCGACCTGCTGCGGGAAATGGACGCCGACGACGCCGATATGGTGGCCCAGCAGATGGAGCTGATTCAGGAAGGCTGTCTGAGCAAATTGCTGATCAAACGGCAGCTTCAGGATGTTTCCGTCGCCAAACGTCTGGCGGAAGACATTCTGCAGGTGGCCCAGTGCCGCAAACACGGCGCCCTGAGCTAGCGTATTTACAGCGCTACCCGGCTCGATAACGCTCTGATTATCCTGCCTAAGGATAAAGTTCACGCAACCTGCATGAAAAGCCAGCAAACGACGCTGTTTTTTCATATTTATGCCATAAAGCGATTGACGCCAACCGGGCTTTACGGTTTAATGCTGCCCGTTGCCCGGATAGCTCAGTCGGTAGAGCAGGGGATTGAAAATCCCCGTGTCCTTGGTTCGATTCCGAGTCCGGGCACCATATTCAGAAGAACCCGCCTATGGCGGGTTTTTCGTTTTCTGGAGTACGGACTACTCCGTTCGATAAGTCAGCCTAACGGCCTCCCCCTGCGGGTCAACGCTAAAGCGTTGTTCAACACGGCGCAAGCGCCGGTTGTCCGAGTCCGACCTCCCTATTCAGAACAACCCGCCTATGGCGGGTTTTTCGTTTTCTGGGAAGGGAAGGCGCTCCGCCATTTACTCACCAAAGCTGCAGCATTACGGACGATAACTTCAAGGAAAAATGAGACAGCTCTACCATGTTGCTTTGGTATTCATCCCCATCCCGCCTTGGACCAGAAAGCCCCCCTCACCATAGTAACCAACAAAATAATAACCATCAGAAACAAATAAGATAGCCTCACCAAATATGTTGCAGGAAAGTAAAATAGGTGCTAAATATGTAGCGGCAGTCACAACATTAACCAAATACAGAGAAATATAGCTAATGGATTTATCACCACTAAACCCTAGTTTTGGTCTTGAGATAAAAAATATAGACTTGCGAAATTTAGCACAAGAGGGTATTGCCCGATTGAAAGAGTACTTATACGAAAAAAAACTACTCGTCATCAGAGAACAGCATTTGAATCATGATGCATACCTGGCCTTTGCGGAAAAATTAGGTTCTATTGCTAAGTATCCTTTCTCTGATGGGATCCCGGGCTATCCGCAGATAGTACAAATAAAAAAGAATCCGGAGCAGACAAAAAACTTCAGCGGTATGTGGCATGTTGATTCAACTTATTTGGATGCGCCTCCAGATATCACCATGCTATCCGCCGAAGTAACACCTCCTCTTGGAGGAGATACCGTATTCAGCAATACTACATTGGCATTTGATAAGTTATCTGAAAAATTTCAACAACTCCTTGTCAATTTAGAATGTAATTACATTTCAGATTTGCACGACCAAGATAGAACGAAACATCTATTAGCTAACAATGAGAAGAGAACATTTAAGGCTATTCATCCAGCCATCAAGAAACACCCTATAACCCAAAAATCCAGTATCTATGTAAACCAAGAGCACACCCATAGCTTTGTCGGTATGTCACGTGAAGAAAGCCTTCCAGTCATCGATTATTTGACGGGTTTTATCAAAAACTCAGAGTTCACATTAAGGGTAAGCTGGCAGAAAGGAACTATCGTACTCTGGGATAACAGGGCAGTTCAACACCATGCAGTTAATGACTACACCGGACATCTTAGAATCATGCATCGCATTACCCTTAACGATTCCTTGGTTTGATCCTTTTATAATTTATTAAGTGATAACTTATGACAGATATGGTACATATTGCTGACAGCATTATTGTGATTCTATTCTTTATCGCAATATTTGCTGGATTTATCGATGCTATAGCCGGCGGCGGTGGACTGATATCCACACCCGCCATGTTAATATTAGGACTCCCCCCCGTTATTGCTCTTGGAACAAATAGGCTGCAATCAAGCATAGGTGAACTTACATCCATCTTGATTTACAAAAACAATGGGAAGATTAACGGCAAGCATCTTTTAAAAGGTATAGTATCGGCATCAATTGGCGCCATACTTGGTAGTTATTTCGTCAACTCAATTCCTAACGACACGTTATATATCATACTGCCGATATTAATGACAGCCATTCTCATTTATACCATTTTCTCTAAAAAAATCAGAGAAAATAAAGAGAGCAAAAAGATCATAAGCCTGCCAGTGTTTATGATAATGATGGGAGTCCTGCTAGGTTTTTACAATGGATTTTTTGGCCCAGGAACTGGCTCCCTCTGGGTAATATCTTTTATCTCACTAGTCGGGTACACCATAAAAAATGCATCCATTAATTCAAAACCTTTAAACTTCTCGAGCAACCTGGTTTCTCTTTTTTGCTTTATTTATATGGGACAGGTCAACTACAAAGTGGGGATAACTATGGCTATAGGACAGATTATTGGCTCTACATTAGGAAGCCGCGCCGTATTAAATAATGGTGATAAAATCGTCAGACCTATATTTATAGCCGTAACATCAGTAATGACAATGAAGATGATATATGATGGGGTCACCTTAGGTAAATTTTACTAATATCATATCCATCGCAGCGGTATGATAAACCGTACTTTATCGAGCTATGCCGGTTGTCCAGTCCGGCATAGCGCTTTATCCCCTCCGCGATACTTCAATCCAGCGTTTTGCGGTAGGAGCGCAGGCCGATAAACATCACCAACGCCGCCAGCCCCAGCAATGGCAGCAAATCCGGCAGCAGTTCCGCCAGCGTGTAGCCCTTCAGCATCACCCCTTTAATTAAGCGAATAAAGTAGGTCAGCGGCAAGCACGAGCCAATCGCCTGCGCCCAGACCGGCATGCTGATAAACGGGCTGATAAAGCCGGACAGCAGCACCGAGGGGATAAAGTAGAACGACGACATCTGCAACGCCTGCAGCTGGCTTTGCGCGATGCTGGAAATGGTAATGCCGACCGACAGGCACAGGAAAATATAGATCGTCAGCACCGTCAGGAGTAACAGCACGTTCCCCAGCAGCGGAATGTTAAACAGGTATACCGCGCACAGCAGAATCATCACCGACTGGAACATACCGATCAGCACATAAGGCGTGATCTTGCCGACGATCACCTCCAGCCCCGTCACCGGCGATACCAGCAGGTTTTCGATCGCGCCGCTCTCGCGTTCACGGGTGATCGCCAGCGCGGTCATCAGGATCATGGTGGTGCTCAGGATCGAGCCGATAATGCCGGGAATGGTGTTGTACTGCGTGATCCCTTCCGGGTTGAACATGCGGTGCACCACCAGCTCAACGTTCTCCGTCCCTTCCCTGCCCCGCAGCGACTCCGGCAGATCGTACTGAAACATGTTCTTTGACGCCTGCGCGATGGCGCTCAGCGCGTTGCCGCCGGCGATCGGATCAATGGCATCGCTCTGGATCAGCAGCTGCGGCTTTTCGCCGCGCAAAATCTTCTGGCTGAAGTCCGCAGGGATGGTCACGATAAAGATCACATCGCCCCGGACAAAAGCCTTTTGCGCCTCCTGCTCCGACGCCGCCGGCTGCAGGGAGAAATATTGGGTATTCTGCGCCGCGCTGATAAACACCTGGCTCAGATGCCCCGAATCATAGTTCAGCAACGCCGCCGGCACATGGCGCGGATCCATATTGACTGCATAACCCAGAATGATCAGCTGGAACAGCGGCGTCAGGAATACCATGCTGAAACTCACCCGATCCCGACGCAGTTCATGGATCTCCTTGATCACCACGCCCAGCCAGCGCGTCAGAGAAAAGTTAATCATTGGTTTTTTCATCGCGAGTCTTCATCAGGTAGGTAAAGGCATCCTCAAGCTGGGTCGGCACCCGGCACAGCTCATACCCCGCAGGCAACCGCGCCGTCAGTAAACCGTGCAGCCGCTCGCCGTTGCAGGCGGTCACATACAGCGCATTGCCGAAAATGACCGTCTGCTCGATCTCGGGCAGGGTTTGCAGCTGGCTTTCCAGCTCCGTCAGCCCCCTGCCGCGCACCTGGATCGTGGTGAGATTTTGCGCCTGGATAATCTCGTCAATGGCGCCGCTGGCCAGCAGGGAGCCGTAGGAAAGGTAAGCCACTTTATGGCAGCGCTCCGCTTCATCCATATAGTGCGTGCTGACCAAAATGGAGATGCCGGCGTCGGACAGCCGATGCAGCGTTTGCCAGAATTCACGTCGCGCCTTGGGATCGACACCCGCCGTCGGCTCATCCAGAAACAGCAGTTCGGGTTCGTGCAGCATACAGGCGGCCAGCGCCATCCTTTGCTTCCAGCCGCCGGACAGCACCTTTGCCAGCTGATGCTGACGGGATACCAACCCCATCTCCGTCAGCACACGCTCAATACGCTGCTTGCGCCGGTCAAGATTATGCAGGCGCGCAATGAACAATAAATTTTCCCGGATGGTTAAACAGCCCCACATCGAAAAATGCTGGGTCATATAGCCGATGCGCCGCTTAATCGCTTCACGCTGGGTAAAAATATCCATCCCCAGGCAGGAACCGCTGCCGGAATCCGGCGTGAGCAAACCGCACATCATACGTATCGAGGTGGTTTTGCCGCTGCCGTTCGGCCCCAGAAAGCCATAAATCTCGCCTTTGCCAATGCGTAAAGAAAAATCCTTCACCGCGTGATTGGCGCCAAAGTGTTTATTCAGTTTGTGAACGTCAATGCACCAATCATTCATCGGAAACCAGCCTCACCTGCACCGGCTGGCCGATCTTCATCCGCTGCGCCTGCGCCAGTTCCGGACGCGCCTCGGCCATAAACACCAATTTTTCACGGCGTTCAGTGCTGTAGATCACCGGCGGCGAGTATTCCGCCTGCGGGCTGATATAGTGAACCGTTCCCGCAATCGGCTGCGGGCAGCCGTCGCACAAAATATCGATGCGCGATCCCACGCTCAACGCGGCCAGCCCGGTCTCCGGCACAAAGAAGCGCACCTTGATATTTTCCGGCGGCAGCAGGCTGATTATGGGTTTACCTGCGGCGGGACGCTCGCCGGGACGGTAGATAACGTCATAAACCAATGCCGACTGCGGCGCAACGATCCGGCTTTGCTGCATATCCCAACGCGCCTTGTCCAGCTGCAGCCTGGCGGACGCCACCCGCGCCGACTGATTGTTAATCCGCTCCTGCCGCGCCGGCAACGCCTTGGCGGTCAGTTGATGCGACAGCTCATTAACCTGCGCACTCTTCTGCGCATAATCCGCCTCCATGCTCTCCCACTCCGTGGCGGAGATAACATGTTTGGCATAAAGAGGCTGATTTCTTTCCAGCTGGCGCTTGGCCAGCTTGGCTGCGGCACGCGCCCGCGTTAACTGCGCACGCACCACATCCAGCTCTTTATCACGGTCGCCAGAACGCAAATCCTGCAGCAAAGCGCGTTCGGCCATATAGTTTTTCTCTGCTATGCGCAGCGCATTATCGGCATTAAAAGACTCCATAGCGGCCAGAGTCTGCCCTTTCTCGACCCAAGCGCCCTTATTGACCAGAACCTGCTCAATCTTTTCACTGGCGTGATAAGAGAGATAGATGAATTCGCCGTTGGCATAGCCGGAAAACGTATCGGACGACGAATCCCGACAGCCAGAACAGAGCAAAGAAAAAACAGCAATCAGCACAACCTTACCAATAAGGTTCATTGAAGACATTCCTATATACCAAGACGCGTCGGCGTATTCCCTTCGATAAACAATCACGCCGTTTTAATATAATGGGATTGATAACTTTTCTTTAGCGACGCCAGTTTGCAAATACTCAACCCAGCAATAGAATTAAAGCGTTGGTCGTCTCTGAAGCCAACCAGCATTGAACCGCCAAGATAAAACCAGCGCGCCATCTGTTTAAATGGCCACGGCAGTTGATGCCCAGCCTCATCCAGCAGCGTATTTAACTGCTTCCAGTCGGCGCGAAAGTCATTACCGGAAAACGGGGAGTTGGATTCTCTATCCAGGAAGAGCCTATCTGCCATCATTAAGCCATCCGGATGCGACGCGGAGAAATAGCATTGGTAAAAATTAATAATCAATCGTCGTGCCGAAACAGAATAACTTTTCGGGATCGTTAATACCCCCAGCAGGTTTTTATAATCGGGGTAGCGTTGAGAAAAACAGAAAATACCTTTCCATAAGGCATCCAGCGCATTGGTTTTTTGATATTGCTGCTGAATAAATCCGCGGCCGACCTCAAAACTTTCGGCAACGTCGTCCGTTAAGGGAGGGGTATAGTGGAACAGGGAATAGCTATACAGACCTTCCACACCGCGTCTGGCGATCTGCTCACCTGCAGGAACAATGCGGTAGGCGCCGGCAATTTCCAATGCCTGCGGATCCCAGAGAATCACATGGTAATAGTCGAGATCGTAAGCGTCATTATCACGCTTTTCACCGGAGCCCATCTCCATAGCACGGAATGAGGCTTCACGCAGCCGCCCCAGTTCCTGCAAAATAGGCGAATACGCCTCGCCCTGATGGCGGTAAAGATAGACCTGCTTACCATCACCCAGCGTTTTCAACACTTCACAGCGACTCACTGCGTTAGCCAGCAGGCTTCGCTGCTCCGGAACCGCAAGCGCCGGCAGCGTAGACACCAAACCCGGTTTACCCGTGCCGACGTTCAAAAGATGGACCCGGCAGTCGGCAGCCAATGCCTCCAGCGCCTTATCCACCTTGAGGGCTGAAATGGCGATCGGCCGGCAGATTTTCATGCGCAGCACGCTGCCCTGGTGCCGGGCTATTTCTCGGAAAATCATTAGATTAGACAGAGGGCGCCAGGCAAGCGCTGCCATGTAGTACCACACGCTGTTAATACCGCGAATATGCACCGGCAACAACGTCGCTTGGGTGCGCCGCGCCAGGTGAATAAAACCCGGATGCCATGCCGATTCCCGCAGCCCGCTCAGCGACAGGCCGGCCAATCGGCCTGCCGGACAAATAAGCAAAACGCCCCCTTTTTCCAGGTGGTCGCTCATCTCTTTAAATTGCCGGTGACTCATCTTGCCGTGCATATTTCTGATGCCGATAGAAATATCTTTTATTGCTGGAAACAGGAAGGTTAATACATGGTTAGCAATTATCTTCACATCTTTACGCACGCGTGAAATTGTGCTCATTAATGCCAAACCATCGATAACCGTAGGATGGTTGGCAATGACAATCAGCGGCCCCTGACTGGGAATGTTATCGTAATCGCCACTGTGTGCCTCAAAGCGCAACTGTAAGGCATCAACCACCGAATCAACCCAATCAAGCCCTTGCTTTCCTTTGGCTTTTTGCAATACGGGCGCAATCTTCTCCTCACCAAACACCCACTTAATTAACTGACGCCGGCGAGGAGAAATATCCCGCCCCGGAAAAAACTCCTCAATAACCCTGCCGATTGTATCCATACAAGCACCTTCGATTATCCAAGCTGTTTTTGCAGTATCACTATAAAAAAACCAACAAAATCATCCCGCTCATTAAAACAAATTCACAGGAAAATATATTTTCTATATAAGTATAACCACAGATTATAAAAAACAGATCGTCAACACAAAACCATCATCTAACGTGATATTTATATAAAATATAACCGGCAGGATGTTTTAAAGTCCAGAAATAAATACAAAGCACATTTGTCACCGAGCGAAAAACAAGGACATTTCCAACCATATATCAGGAATCATCATAAAATATCATGCGCGCGGTATTTTCTGTTGATTTTAATTCCCCATTGGATAAGAGTAGTCGGCGGAATAGCTTGGCCGGCCAATTTAATTTGGATGCCATTTATTTCTTCACGTTAAAAATATAAACCTGTCATATAAAAGGATGATGAATATGAGAGAATTAAATAAAGTCGAATTACAGGACGTTTCTGGCGCAGGTCCAATTGCTGATGCAGCAAAAGCATTAGGCAACGGCATCGGTGCGCTGATCGAAAACTTTGGCATCAAAGGCGCTAAAGACGCAGCTGCCAACCTGGGTAACGGCATCGGTGAAGTGATCGAAGCTGGCCTGTCCGTGCTGAGCGGCATCTTCGGCGGCATCTTCGGTCGTCGTCCAGCCAAGTAAGCTGAACGGTAAGCAAACCCCAGGCTGCGCAAAACGTAGCCTGGGGTTTTCTGTTTAACACGATGTAACCCACTGCAGCCCGGTTAACAGGCTCCTGATGCCGTTATCACTGTATCCGCCTACACCGGCCAGCGGTTCAGCGTAATACCGCGCGTTGCCGCACTGGCGCCAAAGTCCGCCAGCATGGCGCGCACGTCAGGATCGATATATTCCGCATTATCGCATTCTGCAATCACGACGCAGTTATCCGGAATTTGCGCCAGCAGGCTCTGCAGCCGCGGATTATGCAGGAAGGTCAGATTCTGGTGAAAGCGCACCACATAGTGATCGTCATACTGCGCCAGCTGCAGCGCATTGTGATGGCTTTTATACGTGCTGCACAGAACCTGCGCCATCAGACCAATCGCGATCCCCGCCAGCATGCCGAAGACAATAATCCCGCCAACGGTGACGATAAACGGAACGAAATGCGCCAGTCCCATCCGCCACTGCACGGCAAACAACGCCGGGGAGGCCAGTTTATAACCGGTATACAGCAGCACCGCCGCCAGGCTCGCCAGCGGAATAACATTCAGCAGATCGCTGAAGAACACGCCGCACAGCAGCAGTAGCACGCCGTGCAGTAAAATAGACACTTTACTGCGCGCTCCCGCATTGACGTTGACCGAACTGCGCACGATAACGGCGGTAATCGGCAAACCGCCCAAAAATCCGCTCAGCATATTCCCGACGCCCTGCGCGCGCATTTCTTTATCCGGCGACGGCGACGGCGTCTGCGATTTGAGCTTTTTCAACGCTTCCTGGCTGAGCAGGGTTTCCAGGCTAGCCACCAGCGCCAGCGTCACCGCGATCACATACACGGAAGGGTTGCGCCAGGCGCCCTGCCAGTCCGGCCGGCTGAGCTGTGCGCCCAATTCGTCGACGCTGTCGAACTTGGGCAAAGCAATACGCGCGATATTACCCATAAATTCCGGCATCAGGCGTTCGCCGAATACCACGGCCAAACCGCCCCACAGTACGGCCACCAGCGGCCCGGGAATATAGGTCATCATTTTGATGCGCTTCACCGGTTTCGTCGTCCAGGCCCACAGAATAAACAGCGCGCCCAACGCCACGACGATGGAAGCCGGAGACAGCAGTTGGCTCCCGGCGCTCAGCAGCCCTGACAGGCTTTCTTCGCCCTGATAACCCAACGCAACCGGTATCTGTTGCATGATCAGCAACAGGCCAATCGCCGCCAGCATGCCCTGGATCACCGTCCCGGGCACCAATGAAATAAAGCGTCCGGCGCGCAGCAAACCGAAAATCAGCTGTAGTACCCCCGCCATGATCAGCGCCACCAGCAGCAGAGAAAACGATCCGAGCGTTTCCATCGCTCCGACAATAATGGTCACCAATCCGGCCGCCGGCCCGCTAACCGCATAACGCGACGGACTAAGCAGCGTGACCACCAGACCACCAATCACACCGGTCAGTAATCCGACAAACGGCGGCACGCCACTCGCCTGCGCAATGCCCAGACTGAGCGGTAACGCCACCAAAAACACGACGATCCCTGCGGGAATATCATTACGCAGAGTGCTTAAGCTCATCACGCACCTCCGCACTGTCCTGATGAATCAGCTCCTTCAGGTGCCCTTCATGCAAATCATAAACGCAGCCAAATACATCCAGCGGGCGGCCCTGTCGCCAAACCTGTTGCACCGGCGGACAGTCGACAAGATGGGCAAACTGGGTCACCACGTGCGCGTCGATCACGCGGTTCAAGCGCTGCGCTTCTTCCTCTTCACTCTGCTGATACTGCGGCAGTTCGCTCGCCAGCGACTGACGCAGATGTTTCAGGCGCCTGGCCAATGCGCTGTTCTCCTGCGACAGCGGCAGATCGGGCAGATTAACGGCGGCCTGTACGCCGCCGCAGCCATAGTGGCCGCACAGTACGATCGCGGAGACGTGCAGATAGTCCAACGCGTACTGCAATACGCTCATCAGGCTATCGTCATCCTGTAACACCATATTGGCGATATTACGGTGTACAAACAGTTCACCCGGGTGTGCGCCGGTCAGCACCTCCGCCGGAACCCGGCTATCGGAACAACCTATCCACAGCGCGTGTGGCTGCTGACCGGCGACATGCTTACGGAAGTAATGAGGATTGCGCTGGCGCTGTTGCAACGCCCAGCTGCGATTCCTGGCTAATAGGGGTTTGAGTATTGTCACAGCATGCTTCTCTCTGTTGGGGACAAACAGGCTTTCACCTACCCGCCCAGGGCCAATAACATAAAAAAAACTTATGATGTCGATAAAGGCTTGAAGCTAATACATGACGTTTTCATGTCATGCAGGATCGTCCCACAAGAAGGCTAATCCTTTATTAAAAATAGAGCCGGAGAAGATTAAGGCAAGTAAAAAAAAGCGGGAACTTTTGACAACACCCTCTAATCACAATGATTTATAAAGATAAAAAAATGATACCGCAGTATTAAAAAACTAAAGTAAGCGCTTACTGAAGAAACTTTACACTCGGGAGGTCAACACCGGCGTTAAGACATAAAAAAAGCCCGCCAATGGCGGGCTTTTTTAATAATTAGCGAAGTCCAATATTAAGATTGTCTTGCTGTTTTAACTTTGCCAGAGAGGAATTCTTTCTCATAGGCCAGCGCTTTACTGCGGTCGAACTGGCGCTCCCACTTGGCAACCACCAACACGGCCAACGCATTACCGACAACGTTCAGCGCCGTACGCGCCATATCCAGAATACGGTCAACGCCGGCGATAAAGGCCAGGCCTTCCAGCGGGATCCCTACGCTGCCCAGCGTCGCCAGCAGTACCACGAAGGAGACGCCCGGCACACCGGCAATGCCTTTTGACGTTACCATCAACGTCAGCACCAGCACGATTTCCTGACCAATTGACAACTCAATGCCATAGAGCTGCGCAATAAAGATGGCGGCAATGCTCTGGTACAGCGTAGAGCCATCCAGGTTAAACGAGTAGCCGGTCGGCACCACAAAGCTGGTGATCGACTTCGGCGCGCCGTAGGCTTCCATTTTTTCAATAATGCGCGGCAGCACCGTTTCCGAGCTGGCGGTGGAATAGGCCAGAATAAGCTCGTCTTTCAGGATGCGGATAAGCGTCCAAATACGCAGTTTGCACATCCGCGCCACCGTTCCGAGCACCACCAGTGCAAAGAAGATGATGGCCACGTACACCAGTAGCACCAGCTTGGCGAGCGGCAGCAACGAGGCAAAACCAAAGTTCGCGACGGTTACCGCAATCAGGCCAAAGACCCCGACCGGCGCATAGCGCATAATCATGTGCGTCACTTTGAACATGGTTTCAGACACCGCTTTAAAGACGTTCAGCAGCGGCTCTTTCGTTTCCTTCGGCAGAGAAGAGAGGCCCAGACCGAACAGCACCGAGAAGAAGATAATCGGCAGCATGTCGCCTTTAGCCATCGATGCGAATACGTTGGACGGGATCAGCGACAAAATGGTGCTCACCAGGCTGTGAGAGCCACTCTGCACCTGCTCAGTGGTTTTTTCATACTGGGAAATATCCACGGTGGTCAACGTCGACATATCGATACCGTGACCAGGTTGGAACACATTCGCCAGCGTCAGCCCGACCACAATTGCGATGGTGGTAATCACCTCAAAATAGAGAATGGTTTTCAACCCGATGCGGCCCAGTTTCTTCGCATCGCCGACGCCGGCAATGCCGACGACTAACGTCGAAATAACAATTGGCACGACAATCATTTTAATCAGGCTGATAAAAATATTCCCGGCGGGGCTAAGAATATTATTAACAAACCATTCGCGGGATTCCGTTTGGTTATGCAGGATCGCACCAACAGCAACCCCTAAAAACAACGCAATCAAGATTTGCCAAGCAAGGCTGATTTTCACACTTCTCATACCCAAAAAAGTCCTCAAAGCATTCCTCCGGAGTATTTTTTACCAACAACTCCAGATGGAATACTTAATCAATTCAATACAGATTTATGTTAATTTAATGTAACGTTCACTTGCCCTGTCAGTGTCGCGGGTTAAATCTGTACCATCTGAAGCCCATGCTCTGCAAGCCTTGTTTCACCAGCAAAAAGCGCGTCGCAGCGGGAAAAACGAGCTTCCAAAAAGTTTCCATTAACATAATTTGTTGTTATTAAATACATAATTCACTATAGATTAAGCCATAAAACAAACAAATCGTTCAATTTAACGGCAATAAGGAAATGCGTGACTCATCACGTAATATGCATATTTAGGCGTATGACTGGAACTTCCTTCCGTTTACACCGGCTTACAATTTCTAATAATAAAACAATAAATTGCATTTGCTAACGCGGGTAATTAGTGATTATCCAAAGAGGTGAGCCCCTATAGATACTGCCGGATTTCTTGCATACCTTGCGGTGATTTTACTATTACTTTGCATTGAGTTTTTAAGGAAAGACAACTCAGCGAATTTATAGCTAATTAATACCGGATAGGAATATTAATCTACATATTATTACAAAACAGTTTTAGCTTTGCTCAAAGCAATATCGCACGGCGTTGTTAACCAGTCTTTCTTTATGTCTTTTCGTTATTTTGAGGACGGGGTTATTGTCAAAAACTGTCAACTCTTTCGGAAAGCTCCCCTAACCTCGCAGATCTAGCCGTCAATCCGCCAGTAACTATTACAAATCAATATCTTCGTTGCGTGATCTATCGCGCAAAAAAGAAACAAAGAATCATAGCAAACTATACTTAACCATCAGTTGACATATTATTAACAACTTATAACAAGGAGTAAAAGCCATGAGCCAACTGCACAAACATACGATTCCTGCCGCAATTGCGGAACATGCCCTGATTAGCCCGGCACAATACCAGCAGTATTATCAGCAGTCGGTGCAAGACCCGGCCGCCTTCTGGGGAGAGCACGGCAAGATTGTTGACTGGATCAAGCCTTATACTCAGGTAAAAAACACCTCTTTCGCACCGGGGAACATCAGCATCCGCTGGTTTGAAGACGGTACCCTCAACCTGGCAGCCAACTGTCTGGATCGCCACCTGGCCACCCGCGGCGATCAAACCGCCATTATCTGGGAAGGTGACGATCCGGACCAGTCCAAGCATGTGACCTATAAACAACTGCATCACGATGTGTGCCAGTTCGCCAACGTGCTCAAAGGCCTGGGGGTGAAAAAAGGCGACGTGGTGGCGATCTATATGCCCATGGTGCCAGAGGCGGCGGTTGCGATGCTGGCCTGCGCCCGCATCGGGGCGGTGCACTCGGTGATCTTTGGCGGCTTCTCTCCGGAAGCGGTAGCCGGGCGTATCATCGACTCCAACGCCCGCCTGGTGATCACCGCCGATGAAGGCCTGCGCGCCGGTCGCTCGGTGCCATTGAAAAAGAATGTGGATGATGCCCTGAAAAACCCGGGCGTAACCAGCGTCGACAACGTGGTGGTCTTCCAGCGTACCGGCAAGCCCGGTTACTGGCAGGAAGGGCGCGATCTGTGGTGGCACGAGCTGACCGCCGGCGTGTCTGCCGAGTGCCCGCCGGAAGAGATGAATGCTGAAGATCCGCTGTTTATCCTCTATACCTCCGGTTCGACCGGTAAGCCGAAGGGCGTACTGCACACCACCGGCGGCTATCTGGTCTATGCGGCGATGACCTTCAAATACGTCTTCGACTACCACGATGGCGACGTTTACTGGTGCACCGCCGACGTCGGCTGGGTCACCGGCCACAGCTATTTACTGTATGGCCCGCTGGCCTGCGGCGCCATTACCCTGATGTTTGAAGGCGTGCCGAATTACCCTGGCGTTAACCGCCTGTCGCAGGTTATCGACAAGCATCAGGTCAATATTCTGTATACCGCGCCAACGGCGATCCGTGCGCTGATGGCGGAAGGCGACAAGGCGATTGAAGGTACCCAACGCGACTCGCTGCGCATTATGGGCTCGGTGGGCGAACCGATTAACCCGGAAGCCTGGGAGTGGTACTACGAAAAGATAGGCAACGGCCAATGCCCAATCATGGACACCTGGTGGCAGACCGAAACCGGCGGCTTTATGATCACCCCGCTGCCCGGCGCCACCGAACTGAAGGCCGGTTCCGCCACGAAGCCGTTCTTCGGCGTACAGCCGGCGCTGGTCGACAACGCCGGTACGCCTCAGGAAGGCGCCTGCGAAGGCAACCTGGTGATGGTCGACTCCTGGCCCGGTCAGGCGCGTACGCTGTTTGGCGACCACGCGCGCTTTGAACAGACCTATTTCTCGACCTTTAAGGGTATGTACTTCAGCGGTGACGGAGCACGACGCGACGAAGACGGCTACTACTGGATCACCGGCCGCGTCGATGATGTGCTGAACGTGTCCGGCCACCGTCTGGGAACGGCGGAGATCGAATCGGCGCTGGTTGCCCACCCGAAAATCGCCGAAGCCGCAGTGGTCGGTATCCCACATAATATTAAAGGCCAGGCGATTTACGCTTACATCACGCTGAATCACGGCGAAGAACCGACGCCAGAGCTCTATACCGAAGTACGCAACTGGGTGCGTAAAGAGATAGGGCCGATCGCGACGCCGGATATCCTGCACTGGACCGACTCACTGCCTAAGACCCGCTCCGGCAAAATCATGCGGCGTATCCTGCGCAAAATTGCCGCCGGCGATACCAGCAACCTGGGTGATACCTCAACGCTGGCGGATCCGGCGGTGGTCGATAAGCTGTTGGAAGAAAAACAATCAATGAAAGTACCATCCTAATTTTTGCCGTTCCCGGCCGCCGGCGCATGTCCGGCCGGCGGCCGCTATCTCCGAAAGTGTTCAGGTTGCAGTCTGCGTCTGAATGAATTCCCCGGTCTCAGTCTGAAGCTGGCGCCGGAACAGACGTTGATGTCCTGAAAGGCTGCGGATATAGCGCGGCGTTCGCAGTCAATGCCTTTTGGAGACAGACAATGAATGACACCATCTACCAGGGAATTGAACAAAATCCGCGCTTTAAGGAGCTAGTGCGCAAACGTGGCCGTTTCGCCTGGCTGCTGTCGTTAATCACGCTGGCGTTATACGTCGGCTTTATCTTACTGATCGCCTTCGCCCCACAGTGGCTGGGCACCCCCATCGCCGCCGGTTCTACCATCACGCGCGGCATCCCCGTCGGCGTTGGATTAATCGTCATCTCTTTTGTCCTGACCGGTATCTACGTGTTCCGTGCCAACGGCGAGTTTGACCGCCTGACGGCAGAGATTCTGCGTGAGGTGAAACAATGAGGTACATACTTGCCATTGCCGCCCTGCTGCTGCCGACGCTGGTGAATGCCGAGGCCATCAGCGGCGAGGTACAACGCCAGCCGTTAAATATGCAGGCCATCGTGATGTTTGTCCTGTTTGTCGGCGCGACGCTGTATATCACTTACTGGGCCTCCAAACGCACCCGCTCCCGCCAGGACTACTATACCGCCGGCGGCCGTATCACCGGCTTTCAAAACGGACTGGCGATCGCCGGCGACTTTATGTCCGCGGCTTCGTTTCTTGGGATTTCCGCGTTGGTGTATACCTCCGGCTACGACGGGCTGATCTATTCCATCGGTTTTCTGATTGGCTGGCCGATTATTCTGTTCCTGATCGCCGAACGGCTGCGTAACCTGGGGCGCTATACCTTTGCCGATGTCGCATCCTACCGGCTGCAGCAAAAACCGATTCGTATGCTATCGGCCTGCGGTTCTCTGGTGGTGGTCGCGCTCTATCTGATCGCCCAGATGGTCGGCGCCGGCAAACTGATCGAGCTGCTGTTCGGGCTGAACTACCACGTCGCGGTGATTCTGGTCGGTATCCTGATGGTATTGTACGTGCTGTTCGGCGGGATGTTGGCCACTACCTGGGTGCAGATAATCAAAGCCGTTCTGCTGCTGGCCGGCGCCAGCTTTATGGCGTTGATGGTGATGAAGTCGGTCAATTTTGACTTCAATACGCTGTTTGCCGAAGCCGTGAAGGTGCATCCGAAGGGGAGCGACATTATGAGCCCCGGCGGGCTGGTCTCTGACCCGATATCGGCTCTCTCACTGGGGCTGGCGTTAATGTTCGGCACCGCCGGCCTGCCGCATATCCTGATGCGTTTCTTTACCGTCAGCGATGCCAAAGAGGCGCGGAAAAGCGTGTTCTATGCCACCGGTTTTATCGGCTACTTCTATATTCTGACCTTTATTATCGGTTTTGGCGCCATCTTGCTGGTCAGCGCTAACCCGGCCTTTAAAGACGCCACCGGCGCACTGCTTGGCGGCACCAACATGGCGGCGGTGCACTTGGCCAATGCGGTTGGCGGTAATTTCTTCCTCGGCTTTATCTCGGCCGTCGCGTTCGCCACCATTCTGGCTGTCGTGGCTGGCCTGACGCTGGCCGGTGCTTCCGCGGTCTCGCACGATCTGTATGCCAGCGTGGTCAAAAACGGCAAGGCGACCGAGAGAGAAGAGCTGCGGGTTTCAAAAATTACCGTGGTGCTGCTGGGGATCGTCGCCATTGGCTTGGGGATCCTGTTCGAGAAGCAAAACATTGCCTTTATGGTCGGGCTGGCCTTCTCCATTGCCGCCAGCTGTAACTTCCCGATAATCATCCTCTCCATGTACTGGTCACGTCTGACAACCCGCGGCGCCATGGTCGGCGGCTGGCTCGGCCTGTTGACCGCGGTGATCCTGATGATTCTGGGGCCGACTATCTGGGTAGAAATTCTGGGCCATGAAAAAGCCATCTACCCCTATGAGTACCCGGCGCTGTTCTCCATGATCGTTGCCTTTATCGGTACCTGGCTGTTCTCAGTCACCGACAGTTCCCTCACCGGTCAGCAGGAGCGTGAACGCTTCCGTTCCCAGTTTGTTCGTTCACAAACCGGGTTGGGGATTTCCCAGGGAAGTTCTCATTAATCGGTAGCATGCAAAGGCCCTGCGGGGCCTTTTTAGTGGCCGATAAGGCCAAGATACGGATGAATAATGCAGAAACGCAAAAAGCCTCATGCTTTCGCATGAGGCTTTCTACTTTATTTGATGCCTGGCAGTGTCCTACTTTACTCGGCTCTTCGAGCCTCGCCCCTGCGGGGCCGCCGCAAGCGGCGTTCAAACGCGCTATCGCGCCTTTGTCGCATGTCATGCTCGAGCAGAACACCTGCCAACAGACAAAACAAAAAGCCCCGCGCTGATGCACGGGGCTTTTTGTTTTATTTGATGCCTGGCAGTGTCCTACTCTCGCATGGGGAGACCCCACACTACCATCGGCGCTACGGCGTTTCACTTCTGAGTTCGGCATGGGGTCAGGTGGGACCACCGCGCTATTGCCGCCAGGCAAATTCTGTTTTATCCCGACCGCTACTCCGTAGCCATCAGAACCAATCTCGGAACTTCGCTGAAAATATCAACCCGTCTCTCTAAAACACCTTCGGTGTTGTAAGGTTAAGCCTCACGGTTCATTAGTACTGGTTAGCTCAATGCATCGCTGCACTTACACACCCAGCCTATCAACGTCTTAGTCTTAAACGTTCCTTCAGGGGACTCAAGGTCCCAGGGAAGACTCATCTTGAGGCAAGTTTCGCGCTTAGATGCTTTCAGCGCTTATCTTTTCCGCACTTAGCTACCGGGCAGTGCCATTGGCATGACAACCCGAACACCAGTGGTGCGTTCACTCCGGTCCTCTCGTACTAGGAGCAACCCCTCTCAATCTTCCAACGCCCACGGCAGATAGGGACCGAACTGTCTCACGACGTTCTAAACCCAGCTCGCGTACCACTTTAAATGGCGAACAGCCATACCCTTGGGACCTACTTCAGCCCCAGGATGTGATGAGCCGACATCGAGGTGCCAAACACCGCCGTCGATATGAACTCTTGGGCGGTATCAGCCTGTTATCCCCGGAGTACCTTTTATCCGTTGAGCGATGGCCCTTCCATTCAGAACCACCGGATCACTAAGACCTGCTTTCGCACCTGCTCGAGCCGTCACTCTCGCAGTCAAGCTAGCTTATGCCTTTGCACTAACCTCACGATGTCCGACCGTGATTAGCTAACCTTCGTGCTCCTCCGTTACTCTTTGGGAGGAGACCGCCCCAGTCAAACTACCCACCAGACACTGTCCTCACCCCAGATTATGGGGCAGAGTTAGAACATCAAACATTAAAGGGTGGTATTTCAAGGATGGCTCCATGCAGACTGGCGTCCACACTTCAAAGCCTCCCACCTATCCTACACATCAAGGCTCAATGTTCAGTGTCAAGCTATAGTAAAGGTTCACGGGGTCTTTCCGTCTTGCCGCGGGTACACTGCATCTTCACAGCGAGTTCAATTTCACTGAGTCTCGGGTGGAGACAGCCTGGCCATCATTACGCCATTCGTGCAGGTCGGAACTTACCCGACAAGGAATTTCGCTACCTTAGGACCGTTATAGTTACGGCCGCCGTTTACCGGGGCTTCGATCAAGAGCTTCTCCTTACGGATAACCCCATCAATTAACCTTCCGGCACCGGGCAGGCGTCACACCGTATACGTCCACTTTCGTGTTTGCACAGTGCTGTGTTTTTATTAAACAGTTGCAGCCAGCTGGTATCTGCGACTGGCTTCAGCTCCATCCGCAAGGGACTTCACCTACGCGCCAGCGTGCCTTCTCCCGAAGTTACGGCACCATTTTGCCTAGTTCCTTCACCCGAGTTCTCTCAAGCGCCTTGGTATTCTCTACCTGACCACCTGTGTCGGTTTGGGGTACGATTTCGTGTTACCTGGAGCTTAGAGGCTTTTCCTGGAAGCTTGGCATCAACTACTTCTGCACCGTAGTGCATCGTCATCACGCCTCAGGGTTAACAAGCGACCGGATTTACCAGGTCACTCCCCCTACACGCTTAAACCGAGACAACCGTCGCTCGGCTAGCCTAGCCTTCTCCGTCCCCCCTTCGCAGTAACACCAAGTACAGGAATATTAACCTGTTTCCCATCGACTACGCTTTTCAGCCTCGCCTTAGGGGTCGACTCACCCTGCCCCGATTAACGTTGGACAGGAACCCTTGGTCTTCCGGCGAGCGGGTTTTTCACCCGCTTTATCGTTACTTATGTCAGCATTCGCACTTCTGATACCTCCAGCAACCCTCGCAGGCCACCTTCAACGGCTTACAGAACGCTCCCCTACCCAACAACGCCTAAGCGTCGCTGCCGCAGCTTCGGTGCATGGTTTAGCCCCGTTACATCTTCCGCGCAGGCCGACTCGACCAGTGAGCTATTACGCTTTCTTTAAATGATGGCTGCTTCTAAGCCAACATCCTGGCTGTCTGTGCCTTCCCACATCGTTTCCCACTTAACCATGACTTTGGGACCTTAGCTGGCGGTCTGGGTTGTTTCCCTCTTCACGACGGACGTTAGCACCCGCCGTGTGTCTCCCGTGATAACATTCTTCGGTATTCGGAGTTTGCATCGGTTTGGTAAGCCGGGATGGCCCCCTAGCCGAAACAGTGCTCTACCCCCGAAGATGAGTTCACGAGGCGCTACCTAAATAGCTTTCGGGGAGAACCAGCTATCTCCCGGTTTGATTGGCCTTTCACCCCCAGCCACAAGTCATCCGCTAATTTTTCAACATTAGTCGGTTCGGTCCTCCAGTTAGTGTTACCCAACCTTCAACCTGCCCATGGCTAGATCACCGGGTTTCGGGTCTATACCTTGCAACTAGACGCCCAGTTAAGACTCGGTTTCCCTACGGCTCCCCTATTCGGTTAACCTTGCTACAAAATATAAGTCGCTGACCCATTATACAAAAGGTACGCAGTCACACCCCGAAGGATGCTCCCACTGCTTGTACGTACACGGTTTCAGGTTCTATTTCACTCCCCTCGCCGGGGTTCTTTTCGCCTTTCCCTCACGGTACTGGTTCACTATCGGTCAGTCAGGAGTATTTAGCCTTGGAGGATGGTCCCCCCATATTCAGACAGGATAACACGTGTCCCGCCCTACTCATCGAACTCACGACCTGTGCATCTTCGTGTACGGGACTATCACCCTTTACTGTGCGACTTTCCAGACGCTTCCACTGACACACAAGCCGATTCAGGTTCTGGGCTGTTCCCCGTTCGCTCGCCGCTACTGGGGGAATCTCGGTTGATTTCTTTTCCTCGGGGTACTTAGATGTTTCAGTTCCCCCGGTTCGCCTCCTGCCACTATGTATTCATGACAGGATAGTGTGTCGAAACACACTGGGTTTCCCCATTCGGGTATCGTCGGTTATAACGGTTCATATCACCTTACCGACGCTTTTCGCAGATTAGCACGCCCTTCATCGCCTCTGACTGCCTAGGCATCCACCGTGTACGCTTAGTCACTTAACCTCACAACCCGAAGATGTTTCACTTCGCGTTGCAAACATTTGAGAGACTCTATGACAGGTTACTCCTTATCCCAAACTTCTACGGAGGGACAAGTTTCAGCCGTCATGTTTCAATTTTCAGCTTGTTCCAGATTGTTAAAGAGCAAATATCTCAAACATGACTCGCAAGTCAGTTTTGAGATATCGTTTGATACCGTCTTTCACCCGATATCAGCAAGTGGCGTCCCCTAGGGGATTCGAACCCCTGTTACCGCCGTGAAAGGGCGGTGTCCTAGGCCTCTAGACGAAGGGGACACTGAATATGTCGGCTTCGCAGACGCTTTGCTCGTTCTTTTCATCAGACAATCTGTGTGGACACTGCACAGTCAGGATATCTTTAGGTAAGGAGGTGATCCAACCGCAGGTTCCCCTACGGTTACCTTGTTACGACTTCACCCCAGTCATGAATCACAAAGTGGTAAGCGCCCTCCCGAAGGTTAAGCTACCTACTTCTTTTGCAACCCACTCCCATGGTGTGACGGGCGGTGTGTACAAGGCCCGGGAACGTATTCACCGTAGCATTCTGATCTACGATTACTAGCGATTCCGACTTCATGGAGTCGAGTTGCAGACTCCAATCCGGACTACGACGTACTTTATGAGGTCCGCTTGCCCTCGCAGGTTCGCTTCTCTTTGTATACGCCATTGTAGCACGTGTGTAGCCCTACTCGTAAGGGCCATGATGACTTGACGTCATCCCCACCTTCCTCCAGTTTATCACTGGCAGTCTCCTTTGAGTTCCCGGCCGAACCGCTGGCAACAAAGGATAAGGGTTGCGCTCGTTGCGGGACTTAACCCAACATTTCACAACACGAGCTGACGACAGCCATGCAGCACCTGTCTCAGAGTTCCCGAAGGCACCAATCCATCTCTGGAAAGTTCTCTGGATGTCAAGAGTAGGTAAGGTTCTTCGCGTTGCATCGAATTAAACCACATGCTCCACCGCTTGTGCGGGCCCCCGTCAATTCATTTGAGTTTTAACCTTGCGGCCGTACTCCCCAGGCGGTCGATTTAACGCGTTAGCTCCGGAAGCCACGCCTCAAGGGCACAACCTCCAAATCGACATCGTTTACGGCGTGGACTACCAGGGTATCTAATCCTGTTTGCTCCCCACGCTTTCGCACCTGAGCGTCAGTCTTCGTCCAGGGGGCCGCCTTCGCCACCGGTATTCCTCCAGATCTCTACGCATTTCACCGCTACACCTGGAATTCTACCCCCCTCTACGAGACTCTAGCTTGCCAGTTTCAAATGCAGTTCCCAAGTTAAGCTCGGGGATTTCACATCTGACTTAACAAACCGCCTGCGTGCGCTTTACGCCCAGTAATTCCGATTAACGCTTGCACCCTCCGTATTACCGCGGCTGCTGGCACGGAGTTAGCCGGTGCTTCTTCTGCGAGTAACGTCAATTGATGAACGTATTAAGTTCACCACCTTCCTCCTCGCTGAAAGTGCTTTACAACCCGAAGGCCTTCTTCACACACGCGGCATGGCTGCATCAGGCTTGCGCCCATTGTGCAATATTCCCCACTGCTGCCTCCCGTAGGAGTCTGGACCGTGTCTCAGTTCCAGTGTGGCTGGTCATCCTCTCAGACCAGCTAGGGATCGTCGCCTAGGTGAGCCATTACCCCACCTACTAGCTAATCCCATCTGGGTTCATCCGATGGTGTGAGGCCCGAAGGTCCCCCACTTTGGTCTTGCGACGTTATGCGGTATTAGCCACCGTTTCCAGTGGTTATCCCCCTCCATCGGGCAGATCCCCAGACATTACTCACCCGTCCGCCGCTCGCCGGCGAGGAAGCAAGCTTCCTCCCGCTGCCGCTCGACTTGCATGTGTTAGGCCTGCCGCCAGCGTTCAATCTGAGCCATGATCAAACTCTTCAATTAAAAGCTTGATTCGCTAAGTTAATAGCTGTTGCTCAAAGATTTACTGCATGAATTTTACTTCAGTTAGTCACTCTTCAAGACTTGATATTTTTTTGCATCCGAAGATGCTGGATATCGTCTTGTGAGTGCCCACACAGATTGTCTGATAAATTGTTAAAGAGCAGTGAGTTACGCGCTTTCGCTTGCTAACTCGAGGTGGCGTATATTACGCTTTCCTCTTTCAGAGTCAACCCGTTTTTTCAGGATTTTTTCTCTTTCGTCTCGGTCGCTGTGTGAAGTGAATCACTTGCGCCGTGTCGATGGAGGCGCATTATAGGGAGTTCCGCGCAGGCCGCAACAGGTATTTTCAGCAAAAACGATCGTTTGCTGCATTCCACAGCAAAAGCCGCCCTTATACCCACTTTTGCACAAACTTATCCACAATCCGTATTTGAACGGAAAATTTACGAGCACCACGCAAACGTTTTCGCTACAATTCCCGGCGATGAAACGATCCCCCTTTATGGGGGCGTTACCTGAATCTGTTCCTGTTCCTCTTTATATAGAGAGTTAAAAGGTAGAGATTCACGTAACGCTCTTTATATTGCGACTCAAAAGCCAAGGGATAAAACCATGCAACAACCTCGTCCAATCCGCCGGGCCCTGCTCAGCGTTTCTGACAAAGCCGGTATCGTTGAATTTGCGCAGGCGCTGTCACAGCGCGGCGTTGAACTCCTGTCTACCGGCGGCACCGCCCGTCTGCTGGCCGATGCCGGCCTGCCTGTCACCGAAGTGTCCGACTACACCGGTTTCCCGGAGATGATGGACGGACGAGTCAAAACCCTGCATCCCAAAGTACACGGCGGCATTCTCGGCCGGCGCGGCCAGGATGACGCCATCATGAGCCAGCATGCGATCCAGCCGATCGATATGGTGGTCGTCAACCTGTATCCTTTCGCCCAGACCGTCGCACGCCCGGATTGCTCGCTGGAAGACGCGGTAGAGAACATCGATATCGGCGGGCCAACCATGGTGCGCTCCGCCGCCAAGAACCATAAAGACGTCGCCATCGTCGTCAAGAGCAGCGACTACGCGGCTATTATTGGCGAGATGGATAACAACGACGGCTCCCTGCTGTACACAACCCGCTTCAATCTGGCGATCAAGGCCTTTGAGCACACTGCCGCCTATGACAGCATGATCGCCAACTACTTCGGCACGCTGGTGCCGGCT
This sequence comes from Serratia rubidaea, assembly GCF_016026735.1. Lineage (NCBI taxonomy): Bacteria > Pseudomonadati > Pseudomonadota > Gammaproteobacteria > Enterobacterales > Yersiniaceae > Serratia > Serratia rubidaea. The sequence goes on along the minus strand of NZ_CP065640.1, from coordinate 1,844,222 downwards.
TACCACGGCGATACCGAACAGCCTGCCGGCCGCTTCCCGCGCACCCTGAACCTGAACTACGTGAAAAAGCAGGATATGCGCTACGGGGAAAACAGCCACCAGCAGGCCGCCTTCTATATAGAAGAGAACCTGCAGGAAGCCTCCGTCGCCACGGCGCAGCAGCTGCAGGGTAAAGCGCTCTCTTACAACAACATCGCGGATACCGACGCCGCGCTGGAGTGTGTGAAAGAGTTCGCCGAGCCGGCCTGCGTGATCGTCAAACATGCCAACCCATGCGGCGTGGCGATTGGCGACGACATTCTGGCCGCCTACGAGCGCGCTTATAAAACCGACCCGACCTCCGCATTCGGCGGCATCATCGCCTTTAACCGCGAGCTGGACGCCGCCGCTGCGCAGGCGATTATCAGCCGCCAGTTCGTGGAAGTGATTATCGCGCCAAGCGTCAGTGAAGAAGCACGCAGCCTGTTGGCCGCCAAACAGAACGTGCGCGTACTGGCTTGCGGGCAGTGGCAGCAGCGCGTTGCCGGCCTGGACTTCAAACGCGTTAACGGCGGCCTGCTGGTGCAGGATCGCGATTTAGGCATGGTGAGCACCGATGACCTGCGCGTCGTCACCGAACGCCAGCCAAGTGAGCAGGAGCTGCGCGACGCGCTGTTCTGCTGGAAAGTGGCCAAGTTCGTGAAGTCCAACGCCATTGTCTATGCGCGCGACAATATGACCATCGGCATCGGCGCCGGCCAGATGAGCCGCGTTTACTCCGCCAAAATCGCCGGTATCAAGGCGGGTGATGAAGGGTTGGAAGTGAAAGGGTCCGCGATGGCGTCTGACGCCTTCTTCCCGTTCCGCGACGGTATTGATGCCGCAGCGGCAGTGGGCATCACCTGCGTGATCCAGCCGGGCGGCTCCATCCGCGACGACGAAGTCATCGCCGCCGCCAACGAGCACGGCATCGCCATGATCTTCACCGACATGCGCCATTTCCGCCATTAATCCCCTGTTATTGCGTGCGCCGCGTGGCGCACGTCGTTTTTTGTGGAGCACCTGATGAATATTTTAGTGATCGGTAACGGCGGGCGTGAACACGCGCTGGCCTGGAAAGCCGCCCAGTCGCCGCTGGCTGATAAAGTCTACGTCGCCCCCGGCAATGCCGGCACCGCGCTGGAAAGCAACCTGGAAAACGTTGCCATCTCCGCCACCGACATCCCGGCGTTGCTCGCCTTTGCCCAGAGCCACGACATCGGTCTGACCATCGTCGGGCCGGAAGCACCGCTGGTCATCGGCGTAGTGGACGCCTTCCAGGCCGCCGGCCTGAAAATCTTTGGCCCGTCGCAGGCCGCCGCCCAGTTGGAAGGCTCCAAGGCATTCACCAAAGATTTCCTCGCCCGCCATCAGATCCCGACGGCGGAGTACCAAAACTTTACCGACGTAGATGCGGCGCTGGACTACGTGCGCGGCAAAGGCGCGCCGATTGTAATTAAGGCCGACGGCCTGGCAGCGGGTAAAGGGGTGATCGTCGCCATGACGCTGCAACAGGCGGAAGACGCCGTGCGCGATATGCTGGCGGGCAACGCCTTTGGCGACGCCGGCCACCGTATTGTGGTGGAAGAGTTCCTGGACGGCGAAGAAGCCAGCTTTATCGTGATGGTGGATGGCGAGCACGTGGTGCCGATGGCCACCAGCCAGGATCACAAACGCGTCGGCGACGGCGATACCGGCCCGAACACCGGCGGCATGGGCGCTTACTCGCCGGCGCCGGTGGTTACCGACGAGATCCACCAGCGGGTGATGGACCAGGTGATCTGGCCGACGGTGCGCGGGATGGCGGCGGAAGGCAATACCTACGTCGGTTTCCTGTACGCCGGCCTGATGATCTCCAGCGAAGGTCAGCCAAAAGTGATCGAGTTCAACTGCCGCTTTGGCGACCCGGAAACCCAGCCGATCATGCTGCGCCTGCGCTCCGATCTGGTGGCGCTGTGCCTGGCCGGCGCCGAAGGCACGCTGGACCAACAGACTTCCGAGTGGGATGAGCGCCCTGCCCTTGGGGTGGTGCTGGCGGCCGGCGGCTATCCTGGCGACTACCGCACCGGCGATGTCATCCACGGCCTGCCGCAGCAGGAAAGCGCCGACGGTAAGGTATTCCATGCCGGCACGCAGCTGAAAGACGGCGACGTGGTGACCAGCGGCGGACGCGTACTGTGTGTGACGGCGCTGGGTGAGACGGTGGCGCAAGCACAGCAACGCGCTTACCAACTGGCGACGGATATTGCATGGCAGGACAGCTTCTGCCGGAAAGATATCGGTTATCGCGCGATCGCGCGCGGCAAGTAAATCACGCGCCATGGCAGGGCGCGCTCGCCGCGTCCTGTCCCTTCTCTTACAGCGCGTCTTCCTGCGGTTCCCAGGTACAGAAGTCTTCGTTCGCCACCAGCAGCAGCTGACGCCCTTCCGGCGCCTCCAGCCAGGCCACGCTGACCGCGCCTGCGCTGTTACTTGCCCGACGTTCAATCCACGCCGTTGCGCTGTCGCCCAGCTCCGGGTCGCGCCACTGTCCGGCGCAGGTTTTCACTCTGCCCTGTTGCCAGCGCCCCTGCTGCAGGATCACTTTGCCGGCCCGCAGCGTATCGCTTAACTCGAGTACGCGGCGCGCCTGATATTGATAACGGGCGATGTCGTCCGCAGACAGCGGTTCACGCCGCGTCGCCAGCTGGCGCTGCATAAAGCTGACCGTGCCGTCATCGGTAAAACGCAGTTGAATGGAGTCGCGGTCGCCATCGGCGTCGGTACGCTTGATTTGCCTCAGCGCGCCGTGCTGATAGTCATAGCGGGTTGTCACGGTGCCAACGCCGCGGTAGGGGCTGTATACGGTCACCAGCACCGCCGGACGCTGTTGTTCGTCATCTTTACGCCACAGGCGAATCACGCCCTGATCGGCCACATAGCCGCTGGCGGTAAAGGCGGGAGGGGTATGATGCCAACTGCAGGCGCTCAGAGCGCTGGCAATGCCAATGGCCGCCAGCGCCCTGCGCATAAACAAAAGGGGCTTCAAAGCCCCCCTGTTTAATCTTTTCACCAACACGCGGTCTTATTTAACTGCGTCTTTCAGTGCTTTGCCAGAAACGAACGCTGGTACGTTAGCCGCTGCAATTTTGATTTCTTTGCCAGTCTGTGGGTTGCGACCAGTGCGCTCTGCACGATGGTTTACTTTGAAAGTACCGAAACCAACCAATTGTACCGCATCACCGTCTTTCAGAGACTCAGTAATAGCAGCCAGGGTAGATTCCAGAGCCAGTTTAGCTTGTGCTTTGGAAAGGTCAGCCTTGTCCGCGATTACATCAATCAGTTGAGTCTTGTTCATAAGTTATCCTTACAGTGTGTTTATCGTTTGCAAAGCATCGAGTGCGACGGATATGCCGATTGACAGCACTCTCCTGCATACACGCACCGATAGCCACTTTTTTTACGCCCCCCAAATGTAGACCAGACAGGGTGCGGATGTGAAGCCTTAAGGCATGACAAATCAGGCGTTAAATCACGTTTTCTTGCCTTATTGCGCTAAATTTATCCCAATATTACTCACGCCAGCCTCACGAAGGTCTGCGCGCAGCCCTTTAATCAGGTCTAAATCGCGCTCTTCGCAGGCTGCCAGCAGGCGGAAAATTTCCCACTGGATGTCCCATTCTTCCTCAACCGCCGGCAGAACTTTCAGTTCTTCATCGGTCATTTCTTTCCCGGCCTGGGTCATTTCCAACATCGCCACGGTGCGAATTGATGTTTCGCTGATGGCGATGGCGTGCTCCAGCGTCTCCCCGCTGAGGCGCGAATGGATCAGTTCCCCTAATGCGATACACGCATCAATTGCCGGGTAAACGCCGTAAAGATCGTAATCTTCCGCCGTCGGTATCGCTTCCTCCAACTTCTCGAGCTGGCTGTCGAAGTTGACCTTGGCGTCTTTCACTACCAGCGTTTCCCAGACCAAGTCCAGGATTCGACGATACACCTGCGGGTCACCAAACTCGGTTTGCAGGCAGAACATCTGGTAATTCGGATACATACGCTCGCACAGACTAGCCATAAAGGTCAAATGTTGCCAGCTTTCAAGCTTTTCCAAGCGTAAATGAATTGGGTTACGGAGCATTATTTTATCTCACTCGCTGAGTCTGCGGCGCAGTGTAACCTAAAACGCGCATGGCGACACCTCCGGATGCGCAGCCAGCCAGCGTTGGAAGGCCGGCCGGCGCGAAGCAATGGCGTCCGCCCAGCGCGTCGGTTCGGGTAAACGGTAGCCCGCCATGCAGCGCTGCACCCAGGCCAGTGCGCCGTCGGCGCTGACGCGGTGCCCGGTGGCGATAAACAGCGGGTTGCAGCGCGCCTTGCTGCGCCATACCCAGCCCAGCTGTTCGCCCTTGTCCATCAGCGCGCTTTTGGCGCCGACCTCGGCGCTCAAAGGCTCAAACTTGCCGCACAGGCGCTTTTTCGCCACGCCGATGGTCGGCACGTCAACCAACAGGCCAAAGTGGCTGGCTACGCCGAGGCGGCGCGGATGCGAAATACCGTGGCCGTCGACAAAGATCAGATCGGGCTTCTGCCGCAGCTGTTCCCAGGCTGCCAGCAGCGCCGGGTATTCGCGAAACGAGAGAAAGCCGGGAATGTACGGCATGGTGGTGGCGATACGCGCCACCTGGTACTCCACCAGCGCCAGCGACGGGTAGCGCAAAATCGCGATAGCGGCGCGCGTTACTGCGCCTTCCTGTTCGAACCCCACGTCGCAGCCGGCGATAAAGGCCGGCGGGTCAACCGCCAGCCGATCCTGGCGAATCACCTCGGCGGCGCGCTGTAACTGCTCGGCGCGCAGCGTCTGGGTATCAATCATGGCAACAACTCCTTGTATGCGCTTTCGCTGAGGCGCGTTCGGGATCAGCGATGATATTTGGCCGACAGCGCGTGCACCGCCTCGACAAAGACGCCGGCGTTTTCCGGCGGCACGTCCAGATGAATGCCATGGCCCAGGTTAAACACATGCCCTTCGCCGTGGCCGAAGCCGGACAGAATGGTTTCCACCTCCTGCTCAATACGCTGCGGCGCGGCGTACAGCATTGACGGATCCATATTGCCCTGCAGCGCCACCCGGTCGCCGACCCGACGGCGCGCATCGGCGATATCGGTGGTCCAGTCCAGGCCCAGCGCATCGCAGCCGGTCGCCGCCATGGCTTCCAGCCACTGGCCGCCGCCCTTGGTGAACAGCGTCACCGGCACGCGGCGGCCGTCCTGTTCACGCTGCAGGCCGTCGACGATTTTATGCATATAGTTCAGTGAGAATTCGCGGTAATCACGGCCGGTCAGCACGCCGCCCCAGGTGTCGAACACCATGACCGACTGCGCGCCCGCGCGGATTTGCGCGTTCAGATACATAATCACGCTGTCCGCCAGCTTGTCCAGCAGCAGGTGCAGGGTCTGCGGCTCGGCGTACATCATCTTTTTCAGCTTGGTGAACGCCTTGCTGCTGCCGCCCTCAACCATATAGGTCGCCAGCGTCCACGGGCTGCCGGAGAAGCCGATCAGCGGCACCTGGCCTTTCAGCTCGCGGCGGATGGTGCGCACCGCATTCATCACGTAACCCAGCTCGACTTCCGGGTCGAACAGCGGCAGCTTTTCCACGTCGGCGCGGCAGGTAATCGGCGATGAGAAACGCGGCCCTTCGCCGGTTTCGAAATAGAGCCCCAGCCCCATGGCATCGGGAATGGTCAGAATGTCGGAAAACAGGATAGCGGCATCCAGCGCATAGCGGCGCAGCGGCTGCAGCGTGACCTCGCAGGCCAGTTCGGCGTTCTTGCACAGCGACATAAAATCGCCGGCCTGCGCCCGCGTGGCCTTATACTCCGGCAAATAACGACCGGCCTGGCGCATCATCCATACGGGGGTGACATCCACCGGCTGGCGCAGCAGCGCACGCAGGTAACGATCGTTCTTTAACTCAGTCATTATTGGCTCCCTTAATTCAGCTGGCGCTATTGTATACCCAAAAGAATGGGCGTTGTACCAAAGCGCCAACGCCGGCAGTCCATCATGCGTCCCGGCACAGCACCACGGTGTCTTCAATCAGGCGCCGCGCCACGGTGCCCGGCGGCGGCAACTGGGGCAGCCTATCGTAGCGATACCAGCCGGCATTCAGCAGCTCCTGCGGATCGTGACGCAGTTCACCGCGGTGATAATCCGCCATAAAGGCCATCATCAGCGACTGCGGGAACGGCCAGGGCTGGGAGGAGACATAACGCAGGTTTTTGATTTCAATATTACTCTCCTCCATCACCTCGCGCGCCACCGCCTGCTCCAACGTTTCCCCCACCTCGACGAAACCGGCCAGCACCGTATGGATACCGCCGCGGTGACGCACGTGCTGCGCCAGCAGAATTTCGTCATCGCGACGGATGGCGACGATCACGCAGGGGGCGATTTGCGGGTAATAGCGTTCACGGCAATGGTCGCACAGGCAGGCGTTCTCAGTTCGGCTCAGGTGCATCTTATGGCCGCAGTAGCCGCAAAACTGGTGCGAGCGATAAAACTCGGCCAGTTGCACGCCGCGCCCGGCCAGTTGAAACAGCGCGCGGTCCAGGTCCAGCAGCTGGCGCACCGAGCCCATCTCCTGCGGCATGGCGCGGCGCACCAGCCAAACCGGCGCCCCTTGCCACTCGCCAATTTGCCGCGCCGCTTCACCGCGCAGACCCCATTGTTCAGCAGCACCAAACGGCAGTTCACCGTTTGGTAACCAAAGTTTGTTTTCATGGCTGACGATCCACCAGCCCTTTTCGTTACCCGTTAATGCAAGTTCCATATCGTTGTTGCACAACCTCAGCTTCACTGGCAATCTAGAAATCGGTACCGTTACATTTCCATAACTTACCGTTACTTTTTCTTACTTACGGAGTCAACAATGCTCAACCACTTGGAAAGCCTGACTCAGCGCGTTGGTGGTAGTAATGAATTAGTTGATCAATGGCTTGAGGCGCGTAAGCAGTTGCTGGTTGCTTACTGCACGCTCGTCGGCATCAAGCCGAATAAAGAAAAGCATACGCCGCTTAATGCAAAAGCGCTGGAGAACTTTTGCCATAATCTGGTGGATTATCTCTCCGCAGGGCATTTTCATATCTATGACCGAGTCATCAAGCAGGTAGAGGGCGCCCGTAGTCCGAAAATGACCCTCGCCACGCAAATTTATCCCAAGCTGTGGATCAATACCGAACAGGTGATGGCGTTCCACGATCGCTATGCCGACACCGAGATCGATCAGGATCTCTGTCTGGCGTTTCATCAGGCGCTGTCAGACATCGGCGAAACCCTGGCCGCCCGCTTCGCGCTGGAAGATCGCCTGATCCAGCTGCTCACCGAAACCTGGCAGCCCGACCAACCGGAAGCGGAAAAAGGCAACCTGGTCCAATAGCTTTCCCTTGCAGCAAACAATAATGCCCTTCTATACTGGGGGCTCTTGTCGGAGTGCCTAGCGCCAGACTTGTTATCAAGTCGGCCAGGCTGAGACCGTTAATTCGGGATCCGCGGAACCTGATCGGGCTAATACCCGCGAAGGGAACAAGAGTAATCTATCGCCACCGGCAGAGCCATAACCCGCGTCTGCCGATCGGCCAGCATCGTTACTCCCTCCGAGCTCCAGACAAGCAATTTTCCCAACTCACCCGACTTGTAGGAATTTGCTATGTCTAATAACAACCAGCGTCCCCGTAAAGTACAGCGTGAAGCAGCGCAGCAGTTTATCGATAACCTTCAGGGCGTCGCCTTCCCCAGCTCCCGCCGCATCTATCTGCAAGGGTCGCGTCCCGACCTGCGGGTGCCGATGCGCGAGATCCAGCTCAGCCCGACCCTGATCGGCGGCAGCAAAGACGAACCGCAATACGAACCGAACGAAGCGGTGCCGGTCTACGACACCGCCGGCCCTTACGGCGACCCGGCATCTCAGTTGGACGTGCACCGCGGCCTGGACAAGCTACGCGCCGGCTGGATCGCGGAACGCGACGATACCGAAACGCTCGCCCACGTCAGCTCCGGCTTTACCCAGCAGCGCCTGGCGGATGAAGGCCTGGACCACCTGCGCTTCGAGCATCTGCCGCAGCCGCGCAAAGCGCAAGCGGGCAAATGCGTCACCCAGTTGCACTATGCGCGCGCCGGCATCGTCACGCCGGAGATGGAATTTATCGCCATCCGCGAAAATATGGGCCGTGAGCGCATCCGCAGCGAAGTACTGCGCCAGCAGCATCCCGGCCAGAGCTGGGGCGCCAACCTGCCGGAAAACATCACGCCGGAGTTTGTCCGTCAGGAAGTGGCCGCCGGCCGCGCCATTATCCCGGCCAACATCAACCACCCGGAATCCGAACCGATGATTATCGGCCGCAACTTCCTGGTGAAGGTCAACGCCAATATCGGCAACTCTGCGGTCACCTCCTCCATCGAGGAAGAGGTGGAAAAACTGGTGTGGTCCACCCGCTGGGGCGCGGATACCGTGATGGACCTCTCCACCGGCCGCTATATCCACGAAACCCGCGAATGGATCCTGCGCAACAGCCCGGTGCCGATCGGCACCGTCCCGATCTATCAGGCGCTGGAAAAAGTTAACGGCGTGGCGGAAAACCTCACCTGGGAGATGTTCCGCGACACGCTGCTGGAACAGGCGGAGCAAGGGGTCGACTACTTCACCATCCACGCCGGCGTACTGCTGCGCTACGTGCCGATGACCGCCAAACGTCTGACCGGCATCGTCTCGCGCGGCGGTTCAATCATGGCCAAATGGTGCCTGTCGCACCATCAGGAAAACTTCCTGTATGAACACTTCCGTGAAATCTGCGAAATCTGCGCCGCCTACGACGTATCGCTGTCGCTGGGTGACGGCCTGCGTCCCGGCTCGGTACAGGATGCCAACGATGAAGCGCAGTTCTCCGAGCTGCATACGCTGGGCGAGCTGACCAAAATCGCCTGGGAATACGACGTGCAGGTGATGATCGAAGGCCCGGGCCACGTGCCGATGCATATGATCCGCCGCAATATGACCGAAGAGCTGGAGCACTGCCACGAAGCGCCGTTCTATACGCTGGGGCCGTTGACCACCGATATCGCGCCGGGCTATGACCACTTCACCTCCGGCATCGGCGCCGCGATGATCGGCTGGTTCGGCTGCGCCATGCTGTGCTACGTCACGCCGAAAGAGCACCTGGGGCTGCCGAACAAAGAGGACGTCAAGCAGGGGCTGATCACCTATAAGATCGCCGCGCACGCCGCAGACCTGGCCAAAGGCCATCCAGGCGCGCAGATCCGCGATAACGCCATGTCCAAGGCGCGCTTTGAGTTCCGCTGGGAAGACCAGTTCAATCTGGCGCTGGATCCCGCCACCGCCCGCGCCTATCACGATGAGACGCTGCCGCAGGAGTCCGGCAAAATCGCCCACTTCTGCTCCATGTGCGGGCCGAAATTCTGTTCGATGAAAATTTCACAGGAAGTTCGCGACTACGCCGCCGCGCAGGAAGCCGCCAAGCCGATTGAGGTGCTGTCCGGTATGGAAAAAATGTCCGCCGAGTTCCGCTCACGCGGCAGCGAGCTCTATCACAGCGCCACCGCGCTGCAGGAGGACAACAATGGCTGAGATATCAGGCCCGTTTCCCGCCACGCCGCAGCGCCTCGGGCTGTACCCGGTGGTGGACAGCGTGATGTGGATCGAACGCCTGCTGGAGGCAGGCGTCACCACCATCCAGCTGCGGATTAAAGACCTGCCGGACGAGCAGGTCGAAGCCGATATCATCGCCGCCATCGCCCTCGGCAAACGCTACCATGCCCGGCTGTTTATCAACGACTACTGGCGACTGGCGGTTAAACACGGCGCTTACGGCGTCCATCTGGGGCAGGAAGATCTGGATAGCACCGATCTGGCGGCCATCCAGCGCGCCGGGCTGCGTCTCGGGGTATCAACCCATGACGATGCCGAACTGGCGCGCGCCAAAGCGCTGCAACCATCCTATATCGCACTCGGCCATATCTTTCCCACTCAGACCAAGGATATGCCCTCCGCACCTCAGGGACTGGCGGAGCTGAAGCGCCACGTGGCGACGCTGGCAGCCTATCCGACGGTGGCGATCGGCGGCATCAGTATCGACCGCGTGCCGGCGGTACTGGCCTGCGGCGTCGGCAGCGTGGCGGTGGTGAGCGCCATCACCCAGGCACCAGACTGGCGCGCCGCCACGGCGGAGCTGCTGCGTCTGATTGAAGGCAAGGAGTAAGCATATGCTCAGCGATCACGAGTTCTTGCGTTACAGCCGGCAGCTGCTGCTGGAAGATATCGGCCCCGAGGGGCAGGAAAAACTCAAAGGCGCCAGCGTGCTGATCGTCGGCCTGGGCGGCCTGGGCTCGCCGGCGGCGCTGTACCTGGCCGCCGCCGGCGTCGGCACGCTGCTGCTGGCGGACGACGACCAGCTGCATCTCACCAATCTGCAGCGGCAAATCCTCTACCGCAGCGCCGATGTGCCGCAGGGAAAAGCGCTGCTGGCCCAGCGCCACCTGCAGGCGCTTAATCCGCAGGTCGAGTCAATTGCGCTGGCGCAGCGCCTGCAGGGCGCGGAGCTGCAACAGGCGGTGGCGCGCGCCGACCTGGTGCTGGACTGCAGCGACAATATGGCGACCCGCCACGCGGTCAATGCCGCCTGCGTGGCCGCCGGCAAGCCGCTGATCAGCGGCAGCGCAGTCGGTTTCAGCGGGCAGCTGCTGGTTATCACCCCGCCGTTCCAGCAGGGGTGCTACGCCTGCCTGTATCCCGACCAGGCGGAGCCGCAGCGCAACTGCCGCACCGCCGGCGTACTCGGTCCGGTGGTCGGCGTTATCGGCACGCTGCAGGCGCTGGAGGCCATCAAGATGCTGGCGGGCATGCCCTCCGCACTCAGCGGCAAACTGCGGCTGTTCGACGGCAAACAGCAAAGCTGGCATACCCTGCAGCTGAGCAAGTCCCACGCGTGCCCCACCTGCGGAGGCGACGTATGCAAATCCGCCTGAATGACCAAACGCTGGAACTGGCGGCGCCGCTCAGCGTCGGCGACCTGCTGTCGCAGCTGGCGCGCGACCAGCCGGGCACCGCGCTCGCCATCAATCAAGTCATCATCCCACGCGCCGACTGGGCCAATCATCGGGTGCAGGACGGCGATGACATTCTGCTTTTCCAAGCGATTGCCGGAGGCTGATATGTTGCAAATCGCCGATACCACCTTTACCTCACGCTTATTTACCGGCACCGGCAAGTTCGCCACCCCGGCGCTGATGCTTGCAGCGCTGCAGGCGTCCGGCTCACAGCTGGTGACCATGGCCATGAAGCGCGTCGACCTGCAGGGCGGCAACGATGCGATCCTCGCGCCGCTGCGGCAGCTGGGCGTACGCCTGCTGCCCAATACCTCCGGCGCCAAAACCGCTGCGGAGGCCGTATTCGCCGCCCGGCTGGCGCGCGAAGCCCTTGGCACCCACTGGGTGAAACTGGAAATCCACCCGGACGTGAAATACCTGCTGCCCGACCCGATCGAAACCTTGAAAGCCGCAGAAACGCTGGTCAAAGAGGGCTTCGTAGTACTGCCCTACTGCGGCGCCGACCCGGTGCTCTGCAAACGGCTGGAGGAGGCAGGCTGCGCCGCGGTGATGCCGCTGGGCGCGCCGATCGGCTCCAACCGCGGGCTGCGCACCCGCGATTTTCTGGAGATCATCATCGAGCAGGCCAAAGTGCCGGTGGTGGTCGACGCCGGCATCGGCGCGCCGAGCCACGCGCTGGAAGCCATGGAGCTGGGCGCCGACGCGGTGCTGGTGAATACCGCAATTGCCGTCGCCCGCGATCCGGTACAGATGGCGCAGGCTTTCCGCCTGGCGCTGGAAGCCGGCGAGCTGGCGCGCCAGGCAGGCCTCGGCCACAGCCAGCGCGGCGCGGTCGCCTCCAGTCCGCTGACCGCATTTCTCAGCCAATCGGCGGAGGTGGGCTAATGACGGAAGATTTCTCGCAACGCTGGCAAACGTTTGACTGGGACGATATTACCCTGCGCATCAACGGTAAAACGGCGCACGATGTGGAGCGGGCGCTGAACGCGGAGAAACTGACGCGGGACGATTTTATGGCGCTGATTTCGCCGGCGGCGGCCCCCTATCTTGAGCCGCTGGCGCAGCGCGCCCAGCAGCTGACCCGCCAGCGCTTTGGCAACGTGGTCAGTTTCTACGTACCGCTCTATTTATCCAACCTGTGCGCCAATGACTGTACTTACTGCGGCTTTTCCATGAGCAACCGCATTAAGCGCAAGACGCTGGATGCCGACGAAATTGCCCGTGAATGCCGCGCCATCAAGGCGCTGGGTTTCGAACACCTGCTGCTGGTCACCGGCGAGCACCAGACCAAGGTCGGCATGGACTATTTTCGCCGCCACCTGCCGCAGATCCGCCCTCAGTTCAGTTCGCTGATGATGGAGGTGCAGCCGATGTCACAGGAGGAGTATGCGGAGCTGAAAACGTTAGGATTGGACGGGGTGCTGGTTTACCAGGAAACCTATCATCCGGCGGCCTATCAGCAGCATCATCTGCGCGGACAGAAACAGGATTTCCACTGGCGGCTGGCCACGCCGGATCGTCTGGCGCGCGCCGGGATCGACAAGATCGGGCTGGGTGCGCTGATCGGCCTGTCCAACAGCTGGCGCACCGACTGCTATCTGTTGGCGGAGCATCTGGCCTACCTGCAACAGACCTATTGGCAGAGCCGCTATTCAATTTCGTTCCCGCGTCTGCGGCCGTGCGCCGGCGGTATCGAGCCGGCGTCGCTGATGGATGAAGCCCAGCTGGTGCAGCTGATTTGCGCCTTCCGGCTGTTTGCTCCTGACGTAGAGCTTTCGCTGTCGACGCGCGAATCACCGCACTTCCGCGACCACGTGATCCCGCTCGCCATCAACAGCGTCAGCGCCGGCTCCAAAACGCAGCCGGGCGGCTATGCCGATGACGTACCGCCCGAGCTGGAACAGTTTGAACCGCACGATGGCCGCACTCCGCAGCAGGTCGCTCAGGCGATCGACAAGGCCGGGCTGCAGCCGGTGTGGAAAGACTGGGACAGCTATCTGGGACGCGCGCCGCAATAGCCGGCAACGTTTTCAACCGCCGCAAGAAAGTGCCGGAAGCGACGCGCAGTCTCGGCCAACAGCGCTGGCCGGCGCCAGATATCGGCGTAGAGTGGCGACGTTGGCTATCACTCCCGAAGCCAACCGGGGTTATCTTCCCCTCTTGATAACCCCGCCTTACCAACCCCGGAGCGTATGGCCAGCGCGCCATGCGTCTCCGGCTCCTTAATAATCCCACGCCGATCGACAGGCAAAAAAAAACCGCCCCCGAAGGAGCGGCTTATCAATACTGGCCCGGCGTACCGGGCCGCGGCATTAACGCGATTACTCGTCGTCGCTGCCGTTGAGGCCTGCATTCAGCAATTCAGCCAGGTTGGCAGTCGCTTCTTCCGCGCTCACCTGCGGAACAACCGGTGCTTCGCCCTGTGCACGACGACGCATGCGATCCTGGTGATAAGCGTAACCGGTACCGGCTGGGATCAGACGGCCCACGATGACGTTCTCTTTCAGGCCACGCAGTTCATCACGCTTGCCGGCAACCGCCGCTTCGGTGAGAACGCGCGTCGTTTCCTGGAACGATGCGGCAGAGATGAAGGACTCGGTCGCCAAGGAAGCCTTGGTGATACCCAGCAGGTCGCGTGCGAAGGTTGCCCCAATCTTGCCGTCAGCTTCCAGCTGGCGGTTGGCAATCTTGACGCGGGACACTTCAGCCTGTTCGCCTTCCAGGAACTCAGAGCCACCAGCGCTAACGATGGTGCCTTTACGCAGCATCTGACGAACGATAACTTCGATGTGCTTATCGTTAATCTTAACGCCTTGCAGACGGTAAACTTCCTGCACTTCGTTGGTGATGTAACGGGTAACCGCATGCACACCACGCAGACGCAGAATGTCGTGCGGCGACTCTGGACCATCGGAAACCACATCACCACGTTCGACGCGTTCGCCTTCAAACACGTTGAGCTGACGCCATTTCGGAATCATCTCTTCGTAGGCATCGCTGCCGTCCAGTGGGGTGATAACCAGGCGGCGTTTGCCTTTGGTCTCTTTACCGAACGAGATAATGCCGCTGATCTCAGCCAGGATTGCCGGCTCTTTCGGACGACGGGCTTCGAACAGATCCGCAACGCGCGGCAGACCACCGGTAATATCCTTGGTACCGCCGGATTCCTGCGGAATACGCGCCAGGGTGTCACCGGAACCGATCTGCACGCCGTCTTCCAGCTGAACAATCGCTTTACCCGGCAGGAAGTACTGAGCCGGCATATCGGTGCCCGGGATCAGAACGTCGTCGCCATTGGCGTCCACAACTTTCAGCGCCGGACGCAGATCTTTACCGCCCGCGGTACGTTCTGCAGAATCCAGAACCACCAGTGATGACAGGCCGGTCAGTTCGTCGGTCTGACGAGTAATCGTCTGGCCGTCGATCATATCGGCGAAGCGAATGAAACCGCTCACTTCACTGACAACCGGCATGGTGTGCGGATCCCAGTTCGCAACGGTTTCACCGCCGGTCACTTCCGCGTTGTCGCCTTTCGCCATCACGGCGCCGTAAGGCACCTTGTAGCTCTCTTTGGTACGGCCGAATTCGTCGATCAGCTTCAGCTCGGTGTTACGCGAGGTGATAACCAGCTTATCACTGCTGTTGACAACAAACTTGGCGTTGCTCAGCTTGATGCTACCGCTGTTTTTCACCTGGATGCTGGATTCAGCAGCCGCACGCGATGCCGCACCACCGATGTGGAAGGTACGCATCGTCAGCTGGGTACCCGGCTCACCGATGGACTGTGCTGCGATAACGCCGATGGCTTCACCCTTGTTGATGATGTGGCCACGCGCCAGGTCACGACCATAGCAGTTGGCACACACGCCGAAGTCGGTTTCACAGCTAACGACGGAGCGAACCTTCACGCTGTCAACGGAGTTCTCTTCTAACAGATCACACCATTTCTCGTTCAGCAGGGTGTTACGCGGCACCAGAATGTCCGCCGTACCCGGCTTCAGGACTTCTTCCGCGGTCACACGACCCAGTACGCGCTCACGCAGCGGCTCTTTCACGTCGCCGCCTTCGATGACCGGAGTCATCAGGATGCCGTCGTGCGTGCCACAGTCGTCTTCGGTCACTACCAGATCCTGCGCAACGTCAACCAGACGACGCGTCAGATAACCGGAGTTTGCGGTTTTCAGTGCGGTATCCGCCAGACCTTTACGCGCACCGTGCGTGGAGATGAAGTACTGGAGTACGTTCAGACCTTCACGGAAGTTCGCGGTGATCGGCGTTTCGATGATGGAGCCGTCCGGCTTCGCCATCAGACCACGCATACCGGCCAGCTGACGAATCTGAGCGGCGGAACCACGCGCACCGGAGTCGGCCATCATAAAGATGCTGTTGAAGGAAACCTGCTGTTCCACTTCGCCGTCACGGTTAACCACGTCTTCTACCGACAGGTTTTCCATCATCGCTTTAGCAACGCGTTCGTTGGCCGCAGCCCAGATATCGATAACCTTGTTGTAGCGTTCGCCGGCGGTAACCAGACCCGATTGGAACTGCTCCTGGATCTCGGCAACTTCGGTTTCCGCTTCTTCGATGATCTCGGCTTTCTTCGCCGGGATAACCATGTCGTCGATACCTACGGAAGCACCTGAACGGGCTGCGTAAGCAAAACCGGTGTACATGATCTGGTCAGCAAAGATAACGGTCGGCTTCAGGCCCAGGATGCGGTAACAGGTGTTCAGCATCTTGGAGATCGCTTTCTTGCCCAGCGGCTGGTTAACGATAGCGTACGGCAGGCCCTTCGGCACGATCATCCACAGGATGGCGCGGCCGATGGTGGTGTCCACCAGGCTGGTCTGCGTCGTCCACTCGCCTTCCGCATCTTTCACTTCTTCAGTGATACGCACTTTAACGCGCGCGTGCAGAGAGGCCAGGCCAGCGCGGTAAATACGCTCGGCTTCTTTAGGACCGTTCAGCACCATGCCTTCGCCTTTGGCGTTAACACAGTCACGGGTCATGTAGTACAGACCCAATACAACGTCCTGAGACGGAACGATGATTGGCTCGCCGTTCGCTGGAGACAGGATGTTGTTGGTCGACATCATCAGCGCACGCGCTTCCAGCTGGGCTTCCAGCGTCAGCGGTACGTGAACAGCCATCTGGTCACCATCGAAGTCGGCGTTATACGCCGCACAAACCAGCGGGTGCAGCTGGATGGCTTTACCTTCGATCAGTACCGGTTCAAAAGCCTGGATACCCAAACGGTGCAGGGTTGGTGCACGGTTCAGCAGTACCGGGTGTTCGCGGATCACTTCATCCAGGATATCCCAGACGACGGCTTCTTCGCGCTCAACCATTTTCTTGGCGGCTTTGATGGTGGTGGCCAGGCCACGCAGCTCCAGCTTGCCGTAGATGAACGGTTTGAACAGTTCCAGCGCCATTTTCTTCGGCAGGCCACACTGGTGCAGACGCAGGTATGGACCAACGGTGATAACGGAACGGCCGGAGTAGTCAACACGCTTACCGAGCAGGTTCTGACGGAAACGACCCTGCTTACCTTTGATCATGTCGGCCAAAGATTTCAGAGGACGTTTGTTGGAACCGGTGATCGCACGACCGCGACGGCCGTTATCCAGCAGCGCATCTACCGCTTCTTGCAGCATACGCTTTTCGTTGCGCACGATAATGTCCGGCGCGGCCAGATCCAGCAGGCGCTTCAAACGGTTGTTACGGTTGATAACGCGACGATACAGATCGTTCAGATCGCTGGTCGCGAAACGACCGCCATCCAGCGGAACCAGCGGACGCAGATCCGGCGGCAGTACCGGCAGCACGGTCAGGATCATCCACTCCGGCTTGTTGCCGGACTGTACGAACGCTTCCAGCAGCTTGATACGCTTGGTCAGCTTCTTACGCTTGGTTTCGGAGTTGGTTTCGTTCAGCTCTTCGCGCAGAGTTTCACACTCTTGCTCCAGATCCATGTTTTTCAACAGGGCCTGGATCGCTTCCGCACCCATCTTGGCGTCGAATTCGTCACCGAACTCTTCCAGCGCGTCCAGATACTGCTCTTCAGTCAGGATCTGACGACGCTCGAGGTTGGTCATACCGCCTTCAACCACCACGTAGGATTCGAAGTACAGTACGCGTTCGATGTCACGCAGCGGCATATCCAGCAGCAAACCGATGCGGGACGGCAGCGATTTCAGGAACCAGATGTGCGCAGTCGGAGAAGCCAGTTCGATGTGGCCCATGCGCTCACGACGCACTTTGGTCTGGGTCACTTCAACGCCGCACTTCTCACAGATGACGCCGCGGTGCTTCAAGCGCTTGTACTTACCGCACAGGCACTCGTAATCTTTTACCGGCCCGAAGATACGGGCGCAGAACAAACCGTCACGCTCTGGTTTGAACGTACGGTAGTTAATGGTTTCCGGCTTTTTAACTTCACCGAACGACCACGAACGGATCATGTCTGGCGATGCCAGAGCAATCTTGATCGCATCAAACTCTTCGGTCTTAGTTTGCGCTTTCAGAAACTTCAATAAGTCTTTCACGGATTGGCTCCTGTCGGAGTTAAACCTGTTGGGAAGAGGCAAACATCGCCTCTTCCCGTGTGACCTGAACAACCACGCTCAGGCTCCTAGGCGAGGAGCCTGAGGCTGAAAGCCGATTACTCGTCTTCCAGTTCGATGTTGATACCCAGCGAGCGGATCTCTTTCAACAGTACGTTGAAGGATTCCGGCATGCCCGGTTCCATACGGTGGTCGCCATCCACGATGTTTTTGTACATCTTGGTACGGCCGTTAACGTCATCCGACTTAACGGTAAGCATTTCCTGCAGGGTATAAGCTGCGCCGTATGCTTCCAGCGCCCACACTTCCATCTCACCGAAGCGTTGGCCACCGAACTGCGCTTTACCACCCAGAGGCTGCTGCGTAACCAGACTGTAAGAACCGGTTGAACGAGCGTGCATTTTATCGTCGACCAGGTGGTTCAGCTTCAGCATGTACATATAGCCTACGGTTACCTGACGCTCAAATTGCTCGCCGGTACGGCCATCGAACAGCGTGATCTGACCGGAGGTCGGGATACCGCCCATTTCCAGCAGTTTCTTGATTTCAGTCTCTTTCGCACCATCGAACACCGGCGTTGCGATCGGCATACCTTTTTTCAGGTTCTCCGCCAGGCGCAGCACTTCTTCATCGCTGAAGGTGTTCAGGTCAACTTTCTGGCAAACGTCGTCACCCAGGTCGTACGCTTTCTGGATGAATTCACGCAGTTTGGCCACTTCCTGCTGCTGCTTGAGCATCTGGTTGATCTTCTCACCAATGCCTTTCGCCGCCATACCCAGGTGGGTTTCCAGGATCTGACCGATGTTCATACGTGATGGTACGCCCAGCGGGTTCAGTACGATGTCTACCGGCGTGCCGTTTTCATCGTAAGGCATATCTTCGATCGGGTTGATCTTGGAGATAACACCTTTGTTACCGTGGCGACCTGCCATTTTATCACCCGGCTGGATCTGACGTTTAACCGCCAGGTACACCTTGACGATTTTCAGCACGCCAGGTGCCAGATCGTCGCCTTGGGTGATCTTACGACGCTTGGCTTCCAGTTTCTTCTCGAAGTCGGCTTTCAGTTCGTCGTACTGCTCGGCCAGCTGTTCCAGCTGGTTTTGCTTCTCTTCGTCGGTCAGGCCCAGTTCCAGCCAGCGATCGCGCGGCAGTTGGCTCAGCTTGTCAGCTTCAATGCCGCCGGCAACCAGCACCGCGTGGATACGCGCAAACAGACCGGCTTCCAGGATCTGCAGTTCTTCAGTCAGGTCTTTCTTCGCCTGCTTCAGCTGCATCTCTTCGATTTCGAGCGCACGCTTGTCTTTTTCCACGCCATCGCGGGTGAAGACCTGCACATCGATAACGGTACCGGAAACGCCGTTCGGCACACGCAGAGAAGAGTCTTTCACATCGGACGCTTTCTCACCGAAGATCGCGCGCAGCAGTTTCTCTTCCGGCGTCAGCTGGGTTTCACCTTTCGGCGTCACCTTACCTACCAGAATGTCGCCGCCGGTCACTTCCGCACCGATGTAGACGATACCTGACTCATCCAGTTTAGAGAGCGCTGCTTCACCCACGTTCGGGATATCGGCGGTGATCTCTTCAGGCCCCAGTTTGGTGTCGCGCGACACGCAAGCCAGTTCCTGGATGTGGATGGTGGTGAAGCGATCTTCCTGGACGACGCGTTCGGACACCAAGATGGAGTCTTCGAAGTTGTAGCCGTTCCAAGGCATGAACGCCACACGCATGTTCTGACCCAGCGCCAGCTCACCCAGATCGGTAGACGGACCGTCTGCCAGCACGTCGCCGCGCTCGATTGGTTCGCCCAGGTTCACACACGGCATCTGGTTGATGCAGGTGTTCTGGTTGGAACGGGTGTACTTGGTCAGGTTATAAATGTCGATGCCTGCTTCGCCCGGGTACATCTCGTCTTCGTTAACTTTGATAACGATACGGGAAGCATCCACGTACTGGATCACACCGCCGCGTTTGGCAACGGCGGTAACGCCGGAGTCAACCGCTACTGCGCGTTCCATACCGGTACCGACCAGCGGCTTGTCAGCACGCAGGGTTGGCACCGCCTGACGTTGCATGTTCGCACCCATCAATGCACGGTTGGCGTCATCGTGTTCCAGGAATGGAATCAGAGAGGCACCAACGGAAACAACCTGCTGGGTGGATACGTCCATATAGTCAACCTGATCGCGGCTGAACAGGCTGGATTCGCCTTTGCTGCGGCAGGTGACCAGGTCTTCCACGAAGCGGCCGTCATCATCCAGGTTGGAGTTAGCCTGGGCGATAACGAAGTTGCCTTCTTCAATGGCAGACAGGTAGTTGATTTCATCGGTAACCACGCCGTCACGCACGCGGCGGTACGGGGTTTCCAGGAAGCCATACTCGTTAGTCTGTGCGTACACGGACAGGGAGTTGATCAGACCGATGTTCGGACCTTCCGGGGTTTCGATTGGACATACACGACCGTAGTGGGTTGGGTGTACGTCACGCACTTCGAAGCCGGCGCGCTCACGGGTCAGACCGCCCGGACCCAGTGCGGAGATACGACGCTTGTGCGTAATCTCGGACAGCGGGTTGTTCTGGTCCATAAACTGGGACAGCTGGCTTGAGCCGAAGAACTCTTTCACCGCCGCCGAAATCGGCTTGGCGTTGATCATGTCCTGAGGCATCAGGGTGTCCAGATCGCCCAGAGACAGACGCTCTTTCACCGCACGCTCAACGCGCACCAGACCTACGCGGAACTGGTTCTCAGCCATTTCGCCCACGGAGCGGATGCGACGGTTGCCGAGGTGGTCGATATCGTCCACTTCGCCTTTACCGTTACGGATGTCGATGAGCTTCTTCATCACGTCGATGATGTCTTCCTGGCTCAGGATGCCTGAACCTTCGATGTCATCGCGCAGCAGAGAGCGGTTGAACTTCATACGGCCGACCGCGGACAGATCGTAGCGGTCTTCGGAGAAGAACAGGTTCTCGAACAGGCTTTCCGCCGCTTCACGCGTCGGTGGCTCGCCAGGACGCATCATGCGGTAGATCTCAACCAGCGCGCTCAGGCGGTCATTGGTCGGGTCGACACGCAGCGTCTCGGAGATGTAGGCGCCGTGATCCAGATCGTTGGTGAACAGCGTTTCGATACGCTTGTGGCCAGACTGGCTCAGCTTCGCCAGCAGATCCAGCGACAGCTCCATGTTGGCGGCGCAGATCAGTTCACCGGTATTGGTATCGATGTAGTCTTTGGCGACCACTTTGCCCGCGATGTACTCAACCGGCACTTCGATGCTCTGGATATCGTCTTTTTCAAGCTGACGGATATGACGAGCGGTGATGCGACGGCCTTTCTCAACGTAGATTTTGCCGTTGGCTTCAATATCGAACGACGCGGTCTCACCACGCAGACGCTCTGGAACCAGCTCCATCTGCAGCTTGTTGTCGCGGATTTCGAAAACAACTTTCTCGAAGAACAGGTCAAGGATCTGCTCTGAGGTGTAGTTCAGCGCGCGCAGAATGATCGAGGCCGGCAGTTTACGACGGCGGTCGATACGCACGAACAGGTTGTCTTTCGGGTCAAACTCGAAGTCCAGCCAGGAACCACGGTAAGGGATGATGCGTGCGTTATACAGCACTTTACCCGACGAGTGGGTTTTACCCTTATCGCTGTCGAAGAATACGCCAGGACTACGGTGCAGCTGGGATACGATAACCCTCTCAGTACCGTTAATAACAAAGGTACCGTTTTCGGTCATGAGCGGAATTTCGCCCATGTAGACTTCTTGTTCCTTGATGTCTTTGACCGTACCTTCTGGTGCTTCTCGCTCATAGATAACCAGGCGCAGTTTGACGCGCAGCGGTGCGGAGAACGTCACACCACGGATCTGGCACTCTTTGACGTCGAACACCGGCTCACCAAGACGGTAGCTAACGTATTGCAGCTCCGAATTGCCACTGTAGCTCTGGATTGGGAACACAGAACGGAATGCGGCTTCAAGGCCGTACTGCCCTTCTGGATCTTGCTCGATAAACTTCTGGAACGAGTCAAGCTGGATAGAAAGGAGATATGGTACATCCAACACTTGTGGACGCTTACCAAAATCCTTACGAATACGTTTTTTCTCGGTATAGGAGTAAACCATAGGGTTCCTCAGCTCGCTGAAAAGTAGAACCTCTCTGTCCGTCCGATTAGGACAGTTCATGCAACACTATTTTGTCGACCGGAAAGCGGGAACACTTTCCGCAATACCTCTTGCTATCACTCTTAAACCATTTCATTGCCACTGCCCCCAGAACTCCTGGAGCGCACAGCCGCAGTATATTAAGTCGTCGATAGAAACAAATATTGGGAGGCAAATCCAGCAGCCAAACAGTGTGAAACGCTACTGGCGCCCTACAGCGCAAAAAGGCTGGTGACTAAAAAGTCACCAGCCATCAGCCTAATCGCTTAGGCTGCAACCGGAAGGGTTGGCTTATTTAACTTCAACTTCAGCGCCAGCTTCTTCCAGAGATTTTTTCAGAGCTTCAGCGTCATCTTTGCTCACGCCTTCTTTCAGAGCGGCTGGAGCAGATTCAACCAGGTCTTTAGCTTCTTTCAGACCCAGGCCGGTAGCGCCACGTACTGCTTTGATAACAGCAACTTTGTTAGCGCCTGCAGCTTTCAGGATAACGTCGAATTCAGTTTTCTCTTCAGCAGCTTCAGCAGCACCGCCAGCAGCAACAGCTACAGCAGCAGCAGCAGAAACACCGAATTTTTCTTCCATAGCGGAAACCAGCTCAACAACGTCCATTACGGACATAGCAGCTACTGCTTCCAGGATTTGGTCTTTAGTGATAGACATAACAATTGTTCCTAAGATTCAGAAATAGTTTAAATACGTTAGCAAAGGCTAAGAAAGAGCGGCTTATGCAGCTTCTTTCTGATCGCGCACAGCAGCCAGAGTACGAACCAGTTTGCCGGCAGCGGCTTCTTTCATGGTCGACATCAGGCGTGCGATTGCTTCTTCGTAAGTTGGCAGCGTTGCCAGGCGGTCGATTTGCGCCGCAGGGATCAGCTCACCTTCAAAGGCCGCAGCTTTAACCTCGAACTCTGCATTCGCTTTCGCGAACTCTTTGAACAGACGAGCAGCAGCGCCCGGGTGTTCAGTAGAGAATGCAATCAAGGTTGGACCGACAAACGTGTCTTTCAGGCATTCGAATGGAGTGCCTTCAACAACGCGACGCATCAGGGTGTTGCGAACAACACGCATGTAAACGCCAGCTTCACGACCTGCTTTACGCAGTTCAGTCATTTTACCTACGGTAACGCCGCGGGAATCCGCAACAACCGCAGACAGCGCGCCTTTGGCTACTTCGTTGACTTCAGCAACAATCGCTTGTTTGTCTTGAAGATTTAATGCCATTAGCTTTTTGCTCCTGGATTAGCCGGGGAACATTCCCCGGAACTCACTTCACTTAACCGCTGCCGAAACAGCAGGTTAAGCGGCTTAACACGGTGAGCAGAATCCAGCAAAGACATTCTTTTATAAAAAATTTCTTTAGGCTCTGTCACCGTCTACGCAGGAAAATTAAGTATCTTACGATACACCTGCGGTCTTGGACGGAGGCCTGGATTAGGCCAGGCTCCAACCGAAAATTCTTCTGTTCCGCCGAACATACGGCAGAACCTTGGGGCATAAGATTCTAGGCGAAAATATACCCCAAGTCAAAGCGATTAATCGTCTAAACGATTAGCTCGCTACAGCAGTCAGGCCGCTCTGATCGATAGCAACGCCAGCACCCATGGTGGTGGAGAGGCTAACTTTCTTGATGTAAACGCCTTTAGCCTGAGATGGTTTCGCTTTTTTCAGCGCGACCAGCAGGGCTTCCAGGTTTTCTTTCAGCTGAGCTGCATCGAAATCAACCTTACCGATAGTGGTATGGATGATGCCGTTTTTGTCGTTACGGTAACGAATCTGACCTGCTTTAGCGTTTTTCACTGCTTCAGCAACGTTCGGAGTAACGGTACCCACTTTCGGGTTTGGCATCAGGCCGCGTGGACCCAGAACCTGGCCCAGCTGGCCAACAACGCGCATTGCATCTGGAGATGCGATAACAACGTCAAAGTTCATTTCGCCTTTTTTGATCTGATCGGCCAGATCTTCCATGCCTACCAGCTCTGCGCCAGCTGCTTTAGCAGCTTCAGCGTTAGGGCCTTGAGCGAAGACGGCAACGCGTACGCTGCGACCGGTGCCGTGTGGCAGAACGGTAGCGCCGCGAACGTTTTGGTCAGATTTACGCGCGTCGATGCCCAGGTTAACGGCAACGTCTACGCTTTCTACGAATTTAGCGGTGGCCAGCTCTTTCAGCAGAGCAACAGCTTCGGTGATGTCATACTGTTTAGTAGCATCAACTTTGTCACGGATCACGCGCATGCGCTTGGTCAGCTTAGCCATCTATTAATCCTCCACTACCAGGCCCATGGAACGAGCAGTACCTTCGATGGAGCGAATCATCGCTTCAACGTCGGAACCAGTCATGTCCGCAGCTTTGGTTTCTGCGATTTCACGTACCTGAGCACTGGTCACTTTACCGACTTTGTCTTTGTTCGGCTTGCCAGAACCAGACTTGATACCAGCCGCTTTCTTCAGCAGTACTGCTGCTGGCGGAGTTTTGGTAACGAAGGTGAAGGAGCGATCAGAATAAACGGTAATAACAACCGGGATCGGCAGGCCTTTTTCAATGCTGTCAGTCTTAGCATTGAACGCCTTACAGAATTCCATGATGTTAACACCTTGCTGACCCAGAGCTGGACCGACTGGCGGGCTCGGGTTAGCCATACCAGCTGCAACCTGCAGCTTAACGTAGGCTTGTACTTTCTTGGCCATTGAAATTTCCTCGTATGGGTAGTATCGCCTCGTCAGAGGCTCCCCGTGTTTTACCTCGCTCAAGCCAATGAGCAAGGCCTCTAAAAACAAAAGGCGCGAAATTATAGTTTAATTTCGCGCCTCATACAAGACGTAAAGCCGGGATAGCTGATGATTAAACGATCAGCCTTTCTCCACCTGGCTGAAGTCCAGTTCTACCGGCGTTGCACGGCCGAAGATGGATACGGAAACCTTCAGGCGGCTCTTTTCGTAATCCACTTCTTCCACCACGCCGTTAAAGTCAGCGAACGGACCGTCGTTAACGCGCACCAGTTCACCCGGCTCGAACAGCGTTTTCGGACGCGGTTTGTCGCCAACCTGCTGCAGACGGTTCATGATGGCATCAACTTCTTTGTCGCTGATTGGCGCCGGACGATCCGACGTACCACCGATAAAGCCCATCACGCGCGGAACGCTGCGTACCAGGTGCCAGCTCGCATCGTTCATCACCATTTGAACCAGCACGTAGCCCGGGAAGAATTTACGCTCGCTCTTGCGACGCTGGCCGCCACGGATCTCAACCACTTCTTCCGTAGGCACCATGACGTCGCCGAACAGCTCTTCCATATCGTGCAGTTTGATATGCTCGCGCAGCGATTGCGCTACGCGACCTTCAAAACCAGAAAACGCCTGAACGACGTACCAACGTTTTTTTGGAGCTTCAGACATTTTAGAACCTCAGGCCAGTAATAAACGATACCAGACGGACCAGAACGCCATCCAGCCCCCACAGAATCAATGACATCACGGCAGTTACCGCGGCAACGATCAACGTGGTGTGTAGCGTTTCCTGGCGCGTTGGCCAAATCACTTTACGTACTTCGGTACGCGCTTCGCGCGCGAACGCTACGGTAGCTTTACCTTTGGCCGTCATCAGGGCGATGGCGCCCGCAATAGCAATCACCACAACCACAGCCAGCGCACGCAGCGGCAGGCTGAAATCGCGGTAATAATAGTTACCGACAATAGCCACAACCAACAGAACGGCGACGATTAGCCACTTCATCACTTCCAGGCCGCGCCCGCTCCCTTGAGCCTCGGTATTCGCACTCATAAACCAACCTGTCACTTATGATTCAGAACAAACAACTTTGCCTCGCATTGCGAGGCAAACCAAACCGATTAGATGCTCTTCAAACAGCATTCGGTGTTTTACGCGATGACGTACCCTGTCAATACGCTTTTAAGAGCCCATCTCACCAATGATTATGAACGTAAAATCGCTGATGAGATAGGTTCTAGTTCACAGCGTAGAAAAAGGGCATCAAATGATGCCCTTTTACCGCGTGTCGCGTCAAATGTTATCAGCGATTAAGCGATAACTTTAGCAACAACACCCGCGCCTACGGTACGGCCGCCTTCACGGATTGCGAAACGCAGACCGTCGTCCATTGCGATTGGGTGAATCAGAGTAACTTTCATGTTCACGTTGTCGCCTGGCATTACCATCTCTACGCCTTCTGGCAGTTCGATGGTACCGGTCACGTCAGTTGTACGGAAGTAGAACTGTGGACGGTAGCCTTTGAAGAACGGAGTATGACGGCCGCCTTCGTCTTTGGACAGAATGTACACTTCAGATTCGAACTGGGTGTGCGGCTTGATTGAACCTGGCTTCGCCAGTACCTGACCACGTTCGATTTCTTCACGCTTGATACCACGCAGCAGAACACCTACGTTCTCACCAGCACGGCCTTCGTCCAGCAGTTTGCGGAACATTTCTACGCCAGTACAGGTAGACTTAACGGTGTCTTTGATACCTACGATTTCTACTTCTTCACCAACTTTGATGATACCGCGCTCTACACGACCGGTAACAACGGTACCACGACCGGAGATGGAGAATACGTCTTCGATTGGCAGCAGGAACGGCTTGTCTACAGCACGCTCTGGCTCTGGGATGTAGCTGTCCAGCGCTTCTGCCAGCTCAACGATTTTCGCTTCCCACTCGGCTTCGCCTTCCAGCGCTTTCAGCGCGGAACCACGGATTACCGGCAGGTCGTCGCCTGGGAAGTCGTAAGCAGACAGCAGTTCGCGAACTTCCATCTCTACCAGTTCCAGCAGCTCTTCATCATCTACCATGTCGCATTTGTTCATGAATACGATGATGTAAGGTACGCCTACCTGGCGGCCCAGCAGGATGTGCTCACGGGTCTGAGGCATTGGGCCGTCAGTCGCTGCTACTACCAGGATTGCGCCGTCCATCTGCGCTGCACCGGTGATCATGTTTTTCACGTAGTCGGCGTGCCCTGGGCAGTCAACGTGCGCGTAGTGACGAGTCGGGGTGTCATACTCAACGTGAGAAGTGTTGATGGTGATACCACGAGCTTTTTCTTCTGGCGCGTTATCGATCTGGTCGAATGCGCGAGCAGCACCGCCGTAGGTTTTAGCCAGTACGGTAGTGATTGCAGCGGTCAGCGTTGTTTTACCATGGTCAACGTGGCCGATAGTACCGACGTTAACGTGCGGTTTTGTACGTTCAAACTTTTCTTTAGACATCGATTGTCCCTCTAAGACACGGATAAATCGGTGGTATCACCACATCAACCAAGCTTAATGCTTGCTGAATTCAGAACAGAAAGAGAATCAGGGGACGAGAAAATAAGAAGTGGTGCTGATAGGCAGATTCGAACTGCCGACCTCACCCTTACCAAGGGTGCGCTCTACCAACTGAGCTATATCAGCACATCTTGGAGCGGGCAGTGGGAATCGAACCCACATCATCAGCTTGGAAGGCTGAGGTAATAGCCATTATACGATGCCCGCATCCTGGAACTCGGCTACCTGATTTTTCTGTAGATATTTGGGATGGGGAAAGGACGGTTGGTCGCTGGCTTCCTCACCCTTCGTTTTGTACAGCCTGTAAACATGCTGTGCAAACCGGTTTTCCTTCCTCGCCCGGCATTCATACTGCCTGCCGTGCGGTTTAACCTTGTTGCCAAGGTTAAATATGGTGGTGGGGGAAGGATTCGAACCTTCGAAGTCTGTGACGGCAGATTTACAGTCTGCTCCCTTTGGCCGCTCGGGAACCCCACCAGATTTTTAAACTACAAGGTACTTGATGGTGCCGGCTACCGGAATCGAACTGGTGACCTACTGATTACAAGTCAGTTGCTCTACCTACTGAGCTAAGCCGGCATCAAGTGCAGCGCATTCTAGGTAGAGAGCGCGGGCTATGCAACAAAAAAATTGCGTTCTGCGTACTTTCGCTCACAAAACAGCCGATTTTTGCATTTTGCAGCGGATTCAGCTCGCTCCGCGCGCAAATAACCATCAAGTGCCATGACCATTCTCTATAATTTTATCCGTTTTTTGCAAGCCTTGAGCCGATATTTCTGCCTGTCGGCCGTTTCAGTGCGATCAACAGGCAGCACCTCCCCGCCCTTCGATACTTGCACCACCAAGGGTCACGCCGCCCCATAATGATGCAAGCGCGCAAACGCCTGCGGCCCCGCGAAGGTATCAGCGATGACTCCATTGGGTTGGCGCGCTTATTGCTTGCATGTTTTACCCGCATTAACCAAGGAGTTGTTGATGAAAATCGTACCGATAAATGCCAGTACGCTGCCGGTCTATCGCAGTGAGTTGGCAGCTCTACTGCTGGATGCCGTAAAAGGGGGCGCATCAATCGGCTATACCGAGGACATTACGCCAGAAGAGGCAGCCAACTACTTTCACGGCCTGCGCCCGGCTCTGGCAAAAGGCGATCTGCTGTTATGGATTGCCAGAGACGAAAGCGGCGTTACCGGCTGCGTGCAGCTGGAACTGTGCCAAAAACCTAATGGACGCAACCGTGCAGAGGTCCAAAAACTCCTGGTGCACAGCCAGGCGCGTCGTAAAGGCATCGGCCGTACCCTGATGAAGACCGTGGAAAATACGGCGCTGCAGCAGCAGCGTGGCCTGCTCTATCTCGATACGCAAGCCGGCAGCGTAGCCGAATCGCTGTATCGCGCCATGGGATATCACTGCCTCGGAGAACTGCCGGACTACGCCGCCACGCCCGACGGTTATTACCATCCTACCGTGATTTATTATAAGCGCCTGTTCGCGGTCAATCCTGCCTCCCGCTCCCTGGCCAGCTGAGCCTCACGCGGTATCATTGCCTGATGATACCGCCATGCAACGCACGCATTCACAAGTGCGCGCCCGTTCGCACAATTACCATTCTCTCAGCGTAATCGGCAACAAAGTTGAAAAAAGTCTACGCCAAAAACGAAGCTGTCTATAATATGCAGCTTGTTTATTATCTGGAGTTGGCGTCCGGCGCCTTTCCCAACCTGCGTTAACAGGCAGAATTTGGCTTATGATAAAAAGAGAGCAGTCTTTAGCAACGCCGTATCTACAGTTCGATCGTACCCAATGGGCTGCGTTGCGAGATTCAGTGCCGCTGACGTTATCAGAAGAAGAAATTGTTAAGCTAAAAGGGATTAACGAAGATCTCTCTTTAGAGGAAGTGGCGCAGATCTACCTCCCCCTGTCGCGACTGTTGAACTTTTACATCAGTTCCAATCTGCGCCGCCAGGCCGTTCTGGAGCAGTTCCTTGGCACCGACGGGCAGAAAATCCCCTATGTGATCGGCATCGCCGGCAGCGTCGCCGTAGGTAAAAGCACCACCGCCCGCTTACTGCAGGCGCTGCTTAGCAGCTGGCCGGAACACCGCAGCGTTGAACTGGTCACCACCGATGGCTTCCTGCACCCTAACAAAGTGCTGAACGAACGCGGTCTGATGAAGAAGAAAGGCTTCCCGCAGTCTTACGATATGCATAGCCTGGTGAAGTTTGTCTCAGAAGTGAAATCAGGCGCTAAACGCGTCACCGCACCGGTTTATTCACACCTGATTTATGACGTCGTACCCGACGGTAATAAAGTCATTGAACAGCCGGATATTCTGATTCTGGAAGGTCTGAACGTACTGCAGAGCGGTATGGACTACCCGCACGATCCACACCACGTCTTTGTCTCGGATTTTGTCGATTTCTCTATCTATGTCGACGCGTCTGCCGAACTGCTGCAAACCTGGTATATCAACCGCTTCCTGAAGTTCCGCCAAGGGGCGTTCTCTAATCCAGACTCTTATTTCCATAACTATGCCAAACTCTCCGAGAGTGAAGCGGTGAAAATCGCGACTCAGCTATGGAATGAGATTAATGGACTGAATTTACAGCAGAACATTTTACCGACCCGCGAGCGCGCCAGTCTGATTATGACGAAAAGCGCGAATCACGCCGTCGAGCATGTGCGCCTCAGGAAATAGCCTGTTTGCAGGGGGCAGCCTTGTCCCCTGCAAACAACAGCATTACTCGGCGCTGCGTAATGAGATCTCACCGCCGATAAAGGGTTTAATCACCCCATCTTGCTCAAGCAACAGCGCCCCCTGCTGATCGATGCCGCGTGCGATGCCAAAGATCTGCTGCTCGCCGATCAGGAGTTTTACCGGACGATCGATAAAGTTATCCAGCTCACGCCAACGTGTAATGAAAGGTGCCAGCCCCTCGCTTTCGAACTGCCGTAATGACTGACGCATCTCGTTAAGCAACGTGGCGGCAAGCTCGTTGCGGTCGATAGCGATCCCGGCCTCCTGCAGGTTAATCCAGCCCTGATTAATACTGTCGCTATGCGTATCGCGCATTGCCAGGTTGATGCCGGCGCCGATAACGATCTGCGCCGCATCGCCGGTTTTACCGGTCAGTTCGACAAGGATGCCGGCCAGTTTACGATCGTTCAGGTAAAGGTCATTCGGCCATTTCACCCGAACTTTTTCTGCGCCCAAACGCTGTAGCACCTCGGTCATCACGATACCGATCACCAGGCTCAGACCAATCGCCGCCGCCGGGCCCTGCTCCAAACGCCAAAACATCGACAAATAGAGATTGGCGCCAAACGGAGATACCCACTGGCGCCCGCGCCGACCTCGTCCCGCCTGTTGATATTCAGCCACGCAGGCATCGCCGGATTGCAGACTGCCGATACGATCGAGCAAATACTGGTTGGTTGAGTCCACCACCGGCAGTACGGTCACCTGCTTTTCATCCAGCAACGCAGCAATACGCTGCGCTTCCAGGAGTTGAATCGGCGCCGGCAGGCTGTAGCCTTTCCCCGGGACGGTAAACACGTCTACGCCCCACTCTCTGACGGTTTGAATGTGCTTGTTAACCGCGGCACGGCTCATGCCCAGATATTCACCCAGCTGTTCACCCGAATGGAAATCTCCATCGGCCAGCATGGCGATGAGCTTTAATGGAACCGTCGTGTCTCTCATGAAATAGCCTCTACGGCGTCTACTTCTCCCGTCGCCGCAATAAAGCGCACTTCAGGTTCAAGCCAGACGCTAAACGTCTCTGCAACCGTGTTGCGTACATGACGCGCCAGCGCAACGATATCCTGGCTGACGGCATTATCCTGGTTAATCAATACCAGCGCCTGCTTGCTATGCACTGCAGCGCCGCCAATACGATAACCTTTTAACGCACACTGGTCGATCAGCCACCCCGCCGCCAACTTCACCCGGCCATCCGCCTGCGGGAAGTGCGGCATGCCAGGATGAACGGCTAACAGCTCTGCCGCATGCTCCTTCTCCACCACCGGATTCTTGAAAAAGCTGCCGGCGTTGCCGGTTTCTCGCGGGTCGGGCAGTTTACTGCGACGCATCGCGCAAACCGCATCAAATACCTGGCGCGGCGTTACCGTCTCTTTATCCAGCTTGGTCAGATCGCCATAGCTCAATAGCGGTTGCCATTGCTTATTCAGCCGTATACCCACGCCAACAATGATATGGCCGGTTTTGAACTGATGTTTGAAAATACTTTCCCGGTAGCCGAAGTTGCAGCGTTCGGGCACCATCCTGTCAATCTCGCCGGTCGTCAGATTAAGCAGGTCGACGTATTCACAGACATCTTTCCATTCAACGCCATAAGCGCCGATATTTTGAATAGGCGCAGAACCAACACAGCCAGGTATCAGGGCCAGATTTTCCAAACCGTGCATGCCACCGTCGAGCGTTCTTTTTACCAGTTCATGCCAGCTTTCACCGGCACTGACATGGAGATGCCAGCTATCCTCTTCTTCCCTGACCTTAATGCCGTGCAGGCGGTTAATCATGACCGTACCAGCAAAATCTTCTAAAAACAGGACATTACTGCCCTCTCCAAGAACCAGCAGCGGCTCTTGACGTTTTTTCGTCTTCTGCCAGACCTTAATCATTAGCTCAATGTTTTCAGCAATGACCAATTGCGCTGCGTTAACCGGGAGCGCAAAGGTATTGTGATTTTTTAAAGACGCGCTTTCACTAGACATGATATTGAATACCCATTCCGGAATAAATTGTACTTAGTCTACTCGAATAAAATCTTGTGGCTATTATTTGTTTTTTAACAATGCGTGCCGCATCGCCAAAATCATGAAACCGAATGCAGCAACGGGCAGGCTATCTGGATGAAAGATCGCAATAAATTCAATGATGCGGCGATGGGAAATGCGTTTGATCGTAAGAGAAGAAATAACAAAAACACAGGGAAACATATAAATACATTGCTTATTAGCATAGTAATTTATTGCAGGTTTATATGTTACCCCAATAGATGAACATCTAATGAATAAACAATAACCCAACCATATGTATTATTACTAAGTCGTCATAAGGGATATTATCGGATATTTATTGATGCCAAACGCAAAAAGCCTCATGCTTTCGCATGAGGCTTTCTACTTTATTTGATGCCTGGCAGTGTCCTACTCTCGCATGGGGAGACCCCACACTACCATCGGCGCTACGGCGTTTCACTTCTGAGTTCGGCATGGGGTCAGGTGGGACCACCGCGCTATTGCCGCCAGGCAAATTCTGTTTTATCCCGACCGCTACTCCGTAGCCATCAGAACCAATCTCGGAACTTCACTGAAAATTCAAACCAATCTCTCTAAAACACCTTCGGTGTTGTAAGGTTAAGCCTCACGGTTCATTAGTACTGGTTAGCTCAATGCATCGCTGCACTTACACACCCAGCCTATCAACGTCTTAGTCTTAAACGTTCCTTCAGGGGACTCAAGGTCCCAGGGAAGACTCATCTTGAGGCAAGTTTCGCGCTTAGATGCTTTCAGCGCTTATCTTTTCCGCACTTAGCTACCGGGCAGTGCCATTGGCATGACAACCCGAACACCAGTGGTGCGTTCACTCCGGTCCTCTCGTACTAGGAGCAACCCCTCTCAATCTTCCAACGCCCACGGCAGATAGGGACCGAACTGTCTCACGACGTTCTAAACCCAGCTCGCGTACCACTTTAAATGGCGAACAGCCATACCCTTGGGACCTACTTCAGCCCCAGGATGTGATGAGCCGACATCGAGGTGCCAAACACCGCCGTCGATATGAACTCTTGGGCGGTATCAGCCTGTTATCCCCGGAGTACCTTTTATCCGTTGAGCGATGGCCCTTCCATTCAGAACCACCGGATCACTAAGACCTGCTTTCGCACCTGCTCGAGCCGTCACTCTCGCAGTCAAGCTAGCTTATGCCTTTGCACTAACCTCACGATGTCCGACCGTGATTAGCTAACCTTCGTGCTCCTCCGTTACTCTTTGGGAGGAGACCGCCCCAGTCAAACTACCCACCAGACACTGTCCTCACCCCGGATCACGGGGCCGAGTTAGAACATCAAACATTAAAGGGTGGTATTTCAAGGATGGCTCCATGCAGACTGGCGTCCACACTTCAAAGCCTCCCACCTATCCTACACATCAAGGCTCAATGTTCAGTGTCAAGCTATAGTAAAGGTTCACGGGGTCTTTCCGTCTTGCCGCGGGTACACTGCATCTTCACAGCGAGTTCAATTTCACTGAGTCTCGGGTGGAGACAGCCTGGCCATCATTACGCCATTCGTGCAGGTCGGAACTTACCCGACAAGGAATTTCGCTACCTTAGGACCGTTATAGTTACGGCCGCCGTTTACCGGGGCTTCGATCAAGAGCTTCTCCTTACGGATAACCCCATCAATTAACCTTCCGGCACCGGGCAGGCGTCACACCGTATACGTCCACTTTCGTGTTTGCACAGTGCTGTGTTTTTATTAAACAGTTGCAGCCAGCTGGTATCTGCGACTGGCTTCAGCTCCATCCGCAAGGGACTTCACCTACGCGCCAGCGTGCCTTCTCCCGAAGTTACGGCACCATTTTGCCTAGTTCCTTCACCCGAGTTCTCTCAAGCGCCTTGGTATTCTCTACCTGACCACCTGTGTCGGTTTGGGGTACGATTTCGTGTTACCTGGAGCTTAGAGGCTTTTCCTGGAAGCTTGGCATCAACTACTTCTGCACCGTAGTGCATCGTCATCACGCCTCAGGGTTAACAAGCGACCGGATTTACCAGGTCACTCCCCCTACACGCTTAAACCGAGACAACCGTCGCTCGGCTAGCCTAGCCTTCTCCGTCCCCCTTCGCAGTAACACCAAGTACAGGAATATTAACCTGTTTCCCATCGACTACGCTTTTCAGCCTCGCCTTAGGGGTCGACTCACCCTGCCCCGATTAACGTTGGACAGGAACCCTTGGTCTTCCGGCGAGCGGGTTTTTCACCCGCTTTATCGTTACTTATGTCAGCATTCGCACTTCTGATACCTCCAGCAACCCTCGCAGGCCACCTTCAACGGCTTACAGAACGCTCCCCTACCCAACAACGCCTAAGCGTCGCTGCCGCAGCTTCGGTGCATGGTTTAGCCCCGTTACATCTTCCGCGCAGGCCGACTCGACCAGTGAGCTATTACGCTTTCTTTAAATGATGGCTGCTTCTAAGCCAACATCCTGGCTGTCTGTGCCTTCCCACATCGTTTCCCACTTAACCATGACTTTGGGACCTTAGCTGGCGGTCTGGGTTGTTTCCCTCTTCACGACGGACGTTAGCACCCGCCGTGTGTCTCCCGTGATAACATTCTTCGGTATTCGGAGTTTGCATCGGTTTGGTAAGCCGGGATGGCCCCCTAGCCGAAACAGTGCTCTACCCCCGAAGATGAGTTCACGAGGCGCTACCTAAATAGCTTTCGGGGAGAACCAGCTATCTCCCGGTTTGATTGGCCTTTCACCCCCAGCCACAAGTCATCCGCTAATTTTTCAACATTAGTCGGTTCGGTCCTCCAGTTAGTGTTACCCAACCTTCAACCTGCCCATGGCTAGATCACCGGGTTTCGGGTCTATACCTTGCAACTAGACGCCCAGTTAAGACTCGGTTTCCCTACGGCTCCCCTATTCGGTTAACCTTGCTACAAAATATAAGTCGCTGACCCATTATACAAAAGGTACGCAGTCACACCCCGAAGGATGCTCCCACTGCTTGTACGTACACGGTTTCAGGTTCTATTTCACTCCCCTCGCCGGGGTTCTTTTCGCCTTTCCCTCACGGTACTGGTTCACTATCGGTCAGTCAGGAGTATTTAGCCTTGGAGGATGGTCCCCCCATATTCAGACAGGATAACACGTGTCCCGCCCTACTCATCGAACTCACGACCTGTGCATCTTCGTGTACGGGACTATCACCCTTTACTGTGCGACTTTCCAGACGCTTCCACTGACACACAAGCCGATTCAGGTTCTGGGCTGTTCCCCGTTCGCTCGCCGCTACTGGGGGAATCTCGGTTGATTTCTTTTCCTCGGGGTACTTAGATGTTTCAGTTCCCCCGGTTCGCCTCCTGCCACTATGTATTCATGACAGGATAGTGTGTCGAAACACACTGGGTTTCCCCATTCGGGTATCGTCGGTTGTAACGGTTCATATCACCTTACCGACGCTTTTCGCAGATTAGCACGCCCTTCATCGCCTCTGACTGCCTAGGCATCCACCGTGTACGCTTAGTCACTTAACCTCACAACCCGAAGATGTTTCACTTCGCGCTGCAAACATTTGAGAGACTCTATGACAGGTTACTCCTTATCCCAAACTTCTACGGAGGGACAAGTTTCAGCCGTCATGTTTCAATTTTCAGCTTGTTCCAGATTGTTAAAGAGCAAAATACTTCGCAGCATACTGTCGCCAATATACTCTGAAGTATTGATATTCGGACTTATATGGTGGAGCTAAGCGGGATCGAACCGCTGACCTCCTGCGTGCAAGGCAGGCGCTCTCCCAGCTGAGCTATAGCCCCATATAATCGCGTGCAATACCTTTGTTATTACCAACTCGCAAAGAGTTAATTCTTTCTTAGGCAAGGCATGCGACCGGGAAGTTTACGTCGGTAAACGACCGGGAGCATAACGCAGCATAAGGAAGAATTTGGTAGGCCTGAGTGGACTTGAACCACCGACCTCACCCTTATCAGGGGTGCGCTCTAACCACCTGAGCTACAAGCCTATAAAGGTATTTCTGCTCGTTACTTTTTCATCAGACAATCTGTGTGGACACTGCACAGTCAGGATATCTTTAGGTAAGGAGGTGATCCAACCGCAGGTTCCCCTACGGTTACCTTGTTACGACTTCACCCCAGTCATGAATCACAAAGTGGTAAGCGCCCTCCCGAAGGTTAAGCTACCTACTTCTTTTGCAACCCACTCCCATGGTGTGACGGGCGGTGTGTACAAGGCCCGGGAACGTATTCACCGTAGCATTCTGATCTACGATTACTAGCGATTCCGACTTCATGGAGTCGAGTTGCAGACTCCAATCCGGACTACGACGTACTTTATGAGGTCCGCTTGCCTTCGCAGGTTCGCTTCTCTTTGTATACGCCATTGTAGCACGTGTGTAGCCCTACTCGTAAGGGCCATGATGACTTGACGTCATCCCCACCTTCCTCCAGTTTATCACTGGCAGTCTCCTTTGAGTTCCCGGCCGAACCGCTGGCAACAAAGGATAAGGGTTGCGCTCGTTGCGGGACTTAACCCAACATTTCACAACACGAGCTGACGACAGCCATGCAGCACCTGTCTCAGAGTTCCCGAAGGCACCAATCCATCTCTGGAAAGTTCTCTGGATGTCAAGAGTAGGTAAGGTTCTTCGCGTTGCATCGAATTAAACCACATGCTCCACCGCTTGTGCGGGCCCCCGTCAATTCATTTGAGTTTTAACCTTGCGGCCGTACTCCCCAGGCGGTCGATTTAACGCGTTAGCTCCGGAAGCCACGCCTCAAGGGCACAACCTCCAAATCGACATCGTTTACGGCGTGGACTACCAGGGTATCTAATCCTGTTTGCTCCCCACGCTTTCGCACCTGAGCGTCAGTCTTCGTCCAGGGGGCCGCCTTCGCCACCGGTATTCCTCCAGATCTCTACGCATTTCACCGCTACACCTGGAATTCTACCCCCCTCTACGAGACTCTAGCTTGCCAGTTTCAAATGCAGTTCCCAAGTTAAGCTCGGGGATTTCACATCTGACTTAACAAACCGCCTGCGTGCGCTTTACGCCCAGTAATTCCGATTAACGCTTGCACCCTCCGTATTACCGCGGCTGCTGGCACGGAGTTAGCCGGTGCTTCTTCTGCGAGTAACGTCAATTGATGAGCGTATTAAGCTCACCACCTTCCTCCTCGCTGAAAGTGCTTTACAACCCGAAGGCCTTCTTCACACACGCGGCATGGCTGCATCAGGCTTGCGCCCATTGTGCAATATTCCCCACTGCTGCCTCCCGTAGGAGTCTGGACCGTGTCTCAGTTCCAGTGTGGCTGGTCATCCTCTCAGACCAGCTAGGGATCGTCGCCTAGGTGAGCCATTACCCCACCTACTAGCTAATCCCATCTGGGTTCATCCGATGGTGTGAGGCCCTAAGGTCCCCCACTTTGGTCTTTCGACGTTATGCGGTATTAGCCACCGTTTCCAGTGGTTATCCCCCTCCATCGGGCAGATCCCCAGACATTACTCACCCGTCCGCCGCTCGCCGGCGAGGAAGCAAGCTTCCTCCCGCTGCCGCTCGACTTGCATGTGTTAGGCCTGCCGCCAGCGTTCAATCTGAGCCATGATCAAACTCTTCAATTAAAAGCTTGATTCGCTAAGTTAATAGCTGTTGCTCAAAGATTTACTGCATGAATTTTACTTCAGTTAGTCACTCTTCAAGACTTGATATTTTTTTGCATCCAAAGATGCTGGATATCGTCTTGTGAGTGCCCACACAGATTGTCTGATAAATTGTTAAAGAGCATCGCCAGAGATAATTCTCATCGGCGCGGGCTGCGTATACTACGCCTTTCGCCCGGAGAGTCAAGCGTTTATTTCGCTTTCCTCTCGCTGACCCGGCGGCTTGTCAGTCGTTGTTCCCGGTCAGTGGAGGCGCATTATAGGGAGTTCTCAGAACGCCGCAACCCCTAATTTAAAAAAACTTTTCAACTGCCTTCTTTTTCAACAAAACGCTGCTCAAGGCAGCGTTTTTGTCGCTTTTCATACTAAAGCTGGCGGAATTCCTGGGCAAAACGTTCGACCTCACGCCAATCTGTATACTCTACTTCTTTACTGCTATCCGTTTCTCCCCCCGTCATACGCATAATGAACTGAATCATAATACGGTCGAACCAGCGGTAACGCGGATAACGCAGCGCACCGGCAAAGACTGCGCACTGTTTGGGTTGCCACGGCGAAGCGAGCAGGAACTTACGCGTATAAGGGTTAGTTTGCGGCGAACGTTTGTCCGGCTTGCGCGCCGTCAGATTGACGGAGAAGAAAGCGCTCGACATATGGTTCAAACGTTCGGCATGGCGTTTTACAAACTTATCCAACGCAGGATGAAAATGCCCGTAGCGAATCGAGGCGCCAATCATGATGCGTTGATACTGCCCAAGGTCGATGCTTTCCGCCTGAAGCAGGTCAACCACATCGCAGCACATCGCCTCTTGCAGCTTACTCGCAATATAAGAGGCAATGGCGTGAGTCTGCCCATCGCGACTCGAATAGAGAATCAGTGCCTTCATGGCGTTACTCCTTATCCAGGATCATTCACGCCAGAAGGTCGGCGTAAACAGAACCAGCAGTGTGAAAACTTCAAGGCGCCCGAACAGCATCGTCAACACCAGTATCCACTTCGCCGGCGGCGGCATGGTCGTAAAGTTATCGGCGACAACTCCCAGGCCGGGGCCCAGGTTGTTCAGCGTAGCGGTCACGGCAGCAAAGGCGGAGAAATCATCCACGCCGGTGGCGATAATCGCCAGCATGCTGACAATAAACACCAGCGCGTAAGCAGAGAAGAAACCCCATACTGCTTCTAATATACGTTCGGGCAACGCGCGGTTACCCAGCTTAATGGTATACACCGCATTGGGGTGCACCAGTCTTTTTAGTTCTCGCGAGCCCTGTAGATACAGCAGCAAGATACGGATCACCTTCAGGCCGCCGCCGGTGGAACCGGCGCAGCCGCCGATAAAGGCGGAGCACAGCAGCAGCATCGGCAGGAACAACGGCCATTTGGCAATGCTGTCGGTGGTAAAGCCTGCCGTCGTCGCCATGGAAACTACCTGGAAAAACGCCTGATTGATCGTTTCCATACCCGACTGATAGACGCCGTGTCCCCACAGGATCACCGAACACACCACCACCAGCGTCAATTGCACAAAGATAAACATGCGGAATTCAGGATCGCGCCAATAGACCTTCAGGCTGCGGCCGCTCAATAGCGCAAAGTGCAGGCCGTAGTTACAGCCGGAGATCAACAGGAATACGGCGATAATGGTGTTAATCGTCGGACTGGCGTAATAGCCGATGCTGGCGTCGTGGGTAGAGAAACCGCCAATGGCGATGGTGGAAAAGCTGTGGCCAATGGCGTCAAACGCCGACATCCCTGCTCCCCACAGCGCCAGCGCACAGGCCACGGTCAGCAGCACATAAATCAGCCATAGGGTTTTCGCCGTTTCCGCAATCCTTGGGCGCATTTTATTGTCTTTCAGCGGCCCAGGCATTTCTGCACGGTACAGCTGCATCCCGCCGACGCCGAGGATAGGCAAAATAGCCACCGCCAGCACGATGATCCCCATCCCGCCCATCCACTGCAGCATCTGCCGGTAGAACAAAATGGCTTTAGGCAGCGAATCCAGCCCCACCAGCGTGGTGGCGCCGGTGGTGGTCAGGCCGGAAAAGGATTCGAAAAACGCATCGGTAAGCGAAAGATTGGGCCGCTCGGAGAACAGAAATGGCAACGCCCCCACGCTGCCCAGCACCGTCCAGAACAGCACCACGATCAGAAACCCTTCGCGCGGCTTCAGCTCATGCTTTTGCTTACGGTTCGGCCACCACAGCAGCAGGCCGATAGTTAGGGCAACAAAGAAGGTCTGCGTAAATGCCCGCCCCGCGCCATCGCGGTAAATCAACGCCACCAGTCCGGGGAGGAACATTGTCCCGGAGAATAAGATGACCAATACACCTACGATACGGGTTATGGCGCGAAAATGCATTTCACACGATCCTTAGCAATTTAATTGGAGGGAATTATTGCGAAATGGGGGTTAATTGCAAATTACCGCGACTCAGATCACGTAATTTATTCCCAAAGGCCACGGTTTCCGTTGCCGGCAGGGCCAGATGCAGTATGACATCCGCACCGTATTCGCCGTGCAGAATCCGTCCTTCCATTTGCTGCAGCAGATTCTCAACCAACGCCAGCTGCGCATAGTCGCATTGCAAAGTATATTCCAACTGCGGCACTTTGCTGACCAGCGGCAGCTGCTTTAACGCCTGCTGCACCCCGCTGCCATAGGCTTTGACCAAACCGCCGGTGCCTAATTTGATCCCGCCGTAGTAGCGGACCACCACCGCGGTAATTTCCCCCACGCCGCTGCCCATCAACTGGGCCAGGATCGGCTTACCCGCCGTGCCGGAGGGCTCGCCGTCGTCAGAAAAACCCAGCTGCTGCGAATCCCCCGGCGCACCGGCGACAAAGGCCCAGCAGTGATGCCGGGCCGTGGGATGTTCCTCTTTGACCTGCTGAATAAATGCTTTGGCAGCATCAACACCGCAGGTCGGCGCCAGTATCGTAATAAAGCGGCTTTTCTTTATCTCCTCACTGACGCTGACGCCGTCGGCAGGAACCGGGTATGCCTCCATCACGCCAAATGAAGATCGCGCGTCATGTTTTCCACCCGCTTGTCATGAATCACGACGTTATCTTCAATACGGATGCCGCCGTAAGCCTTCATCATATCAATGCGCTCCCAGGCAAAGTGCTTGGCGAACTCGCCGCTACGCCACGGCGCCAGCAGAGACTCGATAAAATACAGCCCCGGCTCAATGGTCAGCACCATGCCCGGTTGCAACACCCGCGTACAGCGCAGGAACGGATACTTGGCCGGCGCCGCCAGGTGGGTGCCGTTTTCATCCTGCATAAAGCCGGCGGCGTCATGCACCTGCAAACCCAGCGGGTGACCCAAACCGTGCGGCAGGAACGGGCAGGTAAGACCCTGCTCAACCATCGCCTCTTCGCTGATGTCATTCACCAGACGGTGTTTCTTCAACAGGCCGGCCAAACGCTGGTGCATCTGCACATGGTAATCGGTATAACGCACGCCGGGCTTCAGCGTATCGATCAACGCCAGCTGTTCAGCGTTGAGATCCTTAATCAGCGCGGCGAAGTCGCTGTCTCCGTCCGCCGCATAGGTTCGCGTCAAATCCGCCGCGTAGCCGTTATATTCCGCCCCGGCATCGATCAGGAAGCTGCGCATGTCGGACGGCGGCTGATGGTCAAGCGTGGTGTAATGCAGTACGGCGGCGTGTTCATTCAGCGCCACGATATTGCCGTAAGGCACGTCGGTGTCGCGGTGGCCGGTCGCGGTCAGGTAGGCCTGATTGATATCGAACTCGCTCATGCCGGACAGGAAGGCTTCACGTGCGGCCTTATGCCCCGTCACCGCCGTTTTCTGCGCGGCGCGCATGCAGGCCTGCTCATAACCGGTTTTAATCGACCGGTGGAAATCAAGGTAGTTCAGCACCGCCTGCGGATTGATATTGTCTGCGGCAATGCCCAGTTCCCGCGCCCGCTGCTGAGCGTAGCCAATATAGCCGACGCGCTCGCGCTGCGCGGGCAGAAGCTGGCCGATATCGCCGGCATTGGCCAACGGTATCAACTCGACAGACTGCGTCCAGAAACTATTCGGTAAAGGCTCGACGCTGTGCCAATAGTCTACCGGCGAGTAGAACCACAGCTTCGGCTTGTTAACGCCATCAATCCACAACCAGCAGTTCGGCACCGACGTCACCGGCACCCACGCTTTAAAATGCGCGTTGACCTTGAACGGATAGTGGTGATCATCCTGAAATACCCGCAACAACTCACCGGAATGAATCAGCAGCGCGTCCAGTTTATTGCGCGCCAACACGTCGCGCGCGCGGTTTTGCAGTTCATTCAGATGTTCGTTATACAAAGAAGCCAGCGTTTCCATCACAGTACCTTTATGCCCTTAGAACGGAATACGCCATCTTAACACACTGATTACGCACTCCAACCCCGCCACCTCAGGCATGCGAAACGCCTCGCAAACTGTTAACCATGCCGATCCGGCCAGATAAACCATCGCTATGGCCATCGGTGAAAAAACGATACTGCATCAGCCAGATGCACTAAAGCACATAAAATATAATAACTATAAAAATCAATTAAATATGATTATTCCTTGTGATCGGCGCAGCAAAAAATCAATTTCTGATTTGCATATTTTTAACATTAAAACCACACTCACTTTCATCTGGTCATACCAGATCATACGCGCTGATTCAGGAGATAGACATGCTCTACCAAGGCGAAACATTACAACTGCACGAGCTCGAGAACGGTATCGCCGAGCTGGTGTTTGATGCCCCAGGCTCGGTCAACAAGCTGGATACCCGTACCGTTGCCGCGCTGGGCGAAGCGCTCGACGTCCTGGAGAAACATGCCGGGCTGAAAGGGCTGCTGCTGCGTTCCAACAAAAACGCATTTATCGTCGGTGCCGATATCACCGAATTCCTGTCACTGTTCGCCGCCCCGGCGGAAAAACTGCAGCATTGGCTGGCCTACGCCAATTCTATTTTCAACCGCCTGGAAGATTTACCGGTGCCGACCATTTCCGCTATTAACGGCTATGCGCTGGGCGGCGGTTGCGAATGCGTGCTGGCGACAGACTTCCGCGTGGCAACGCCGGATGCGCGCATTGGCCTGCCGGAAACCAAACTCGGCATCATGCCGGGCTTCGGCGGCTCAGTACGTCTACCGCGTCTGCTCGGCAACGACAGCGCATTGGAAATTATTGCCGCCGGTAAAGACATCGGCGCTAAAGAGGCGCTGAAAGTCGGCCTGGTCGATGCGGTCGTCGCGCCGGAAAAACTGGCGGACGCCGCGCGGCAGATGTTGCAGCAGGCCATCGACGGACAGTTGGACTGGCGCGCCAGCCGCCAGCCGAAGCTGGAGCCGCTGAAGCTCAGCCCGATTGAAGCAGCGATGAGCTTTACCACCGCCAAAGGCATGGTGCTGCAAACCGCCGGCAAACACTACCCGGCGCCGATGACCGCGGTGAAAACCATTGAAGCCGCCGCCAAACTGGGGCGCGATGAAGCCCTGAAGCTGGAGACCGCCAGCTTTGTGCCGCTGGCGCGTTCCAATGAAGCGCGGGCCTTGGTCGGCATCTTCCTCAACGACCAGTTTGTGAAAGGTCAGGCGAAAAAACTGGCGAAAGACCATGCCGCGCCGAAGCAGGCCGCAGTGCTGGGCGCCGGCATTATGGGCGGCGGCATCGCCTATCAGTCCGCATTAAAAGGCGTGCCGGTGCTGATGAAGGATATCAGTGAGAAATCGCTGACGCTCGGCATGGGCGAAGCCGCCAAACTGCTGAACAAACAGCTGGAGCGCGGCAAGCTCGACGGCATGAAAATGGCCGGCGTGCTGGCAACCATTCAGCCAACGCTGGACTACGCCGGGATCGAACGCGCCCAGGTGATCGTCGAAGCGGTGGTGGAGAATCCGAAGGTCAAAGCCGCGGTGCTGAGCGAAGTGGAAAGCCTGATCGGCGAAGAAACGGTGCTGGCCTCCAACACCTCGACCATTCCGATCAATGAGCTGGCAAAATCGCTGCAGCGCCCGCAAAACTTTTGCGGTATGCACTTCTTTAACCCGGTGCACCGTATGCCGCTGGTAGAAATTATCCGC
Organism: Serratia rubidaea; assembly: GCF_016026735.1. Lineage (NCBI taxonomy): Bacteria > Pseudomonadati > Pseudomonadota > Gammaproteobacteria > Enterobacterales > Yersiniaceae > Serratia > Serratia rubidaea. Next base: position 1,800,593 of record NZ_CP065640.1, on the reverse strand, counting down.
GGCGAGCGCACCAGCGACGACACCATTGCCGCCGTAGTGGCCTACGCGTCACGCATGGGGAAAACGCCGATCGTGGTCAATGACTGCCCGGGCTTCTTCGTCAACCGCGTGCTGTTCCCTTACTTTGCCGGCTTCAGCCTGCTGCTGCGGGACGGCGCCGATTTCCGTCAGGTCGATAAAGTGATGGAAAAACAGTTCGGCTGGCCAATGGGCCCGGCCTATCTGCTGGACGTGGTCGGCATCGATACCGCACATCACGCCCAGGCGGTGATGGCCGCCGGCTTCCCTGAACGCATGGGCAAAGATTACCGTGACGCGGTCGACGTGATGTTCGACAACCAGCGTTTCGGCCAGAAAAATCAGCTGGGGTTCTACCGCTATAGCCAGGATAACAAAGGCAGACCGCGTAAAGAGAACGATGAACAAACCGATACGCTGCTGGCGGAAGTCAGCCAGCCGCGGCAAAACATCAGCGCCGAAGAAACCATCGCGCGCATGATGATTCCGATGATTAACGAAGTGGTGCGCTGTCTGGAAGAAGGCATCATCGCCAGCCCGGCGGAAGCCGATATGGCGCTGGTTTACGGCATCGGTTTCCCGCCGTTCCACGGCGGCGTATTCCGCTACCTGGATACCATGGGCACGGCCCATTACGTTGAAATGGCGCAGCGTTACGCACATCTGGGCGCGCTGTACCAGGTCCCGGCCGGCCTGCGCGCCAAAGCCGAACGTAATGAAAGCTACTACCCGGTGACGGCGCCGATCGCGGATGTCTCCACTGGCCAACCGGCATGAGGTCATAAAGATGGAAAACGTAGTTATTGTTGACGCCGTCCGTACGCCGATGGGCCGCTCAAAAGGCGGCGCCTTCCGTCAGGTACGCGCCGAGGATCTGTCCGCCCACCTGATGCGTACGCTGCTCAGCCGCAATCCGGCGCTGGAACCCAGCGCGATTGATGATATTTACTGGGGCTGCGTACAGCAGACGCTGGAACAGGGCTTTAACGTGGCGCGCAACGCCGCGCTGCTGGCGGAAATTCCCCATACGGTGCCCGCCGTTACCGTTAACCGCCTGTGCGGTTCCTCCATGCAGGCGCTGCACGACGCCGCACGCGCCATTATGGTCGGCGATGCGCAGGTCAGCCTGATCGGCGGCGTCGAACATATGGGCCACGTGCCGATGAACCACGGCGTGGACTTCCACCCCGGCCTCAGCCGCTCGGTCGCCAAGGCTGCCGGCATGATGGGGCTGACCGCAGAAATGCTGGCCAAGATGCATGATATCAGCCGCCAGATGCAGGATGAGTTCGCCGCACGCTCACACCAGCGCGCCTATGCCGCCACGCAGGCCGGCCATTTTAAAGCGGAGATCGTCGCCACCACCGGTCACGATGCCGATGGCGTCCTGACGCGCTACGACTTTGATGAAGTGATCCGTCCGGAAACCACGGTGGAAAGCCTGGCCGCACTGCGTCCGGCCTTCGATCCACTGAACGGCACGGTGACCGCCGGCAGTTCCTCCGCCCTGTCGGACGGCGCTTCCGCCATGCTGCTGATGAGCGAATCGCACGCCAAGGCCTTGGGGCTGAAAGCGCGTGCACGCATCCGCTCGATGGCGGTAGTGGGCTGCGATCCGTCCATCATGGGCTACGGCCCGGTGCCTGCCAGCCGACTGGCGCTCAAGCGCGCCGGGTTGACCACGCAGGACATCGATCTGTTCGAACTGAATGAGGCCTTCGCCGCGCAGTCGCTGCCCTGCATCAAGGATCTGGGGCTGCTGGATAGCCTGGACGATAAGGTCAACCTGAACGGCGGCGCCATTGCGCTTGGTCACCCGCTGGGCTGCTCCGGTTCACGTATCTCCACTACCCTGCTGAACCTGATGGAACGGCGCGACGCGCAGTTTGGCCTGGCCACCATGTGCATCGGCCTGGGCCAAGGCATCGCCACCGTGTTCGAACGCGTATAACACACCCTTTGCCGGCCCGCCGGGCCGGCAGCTCAGTTTAGTTGCCGTGTTTCCCGCCTGTCAGGGGCGGGTTTTTTCTTCCCGTCGTTTCACCGGCAAAAAAATAGGGCGACTTACGCCACCCCTGGTTACGACCCGTACCGCATCCCGCTTAGATAAACGAGAAAGCATCGCCAAACATGCGCGAGGCCTGCGCACCGCGCTCTGCGCAGAAGCGCTCGCGGGCGATTTTCGCCATCTCGAAACGCCCGGCGATATAAATATCGTGCTCGGCCAGCGAACCGTAATCCTGCAGCACCGCACTCAATACCGTGCCGCTGCGGCCGCGCCATTCAGGGTCCGGCTGCTCCACCACCGGGATCACCTTCAGATTCGGATGCTGCAGCGACAGCGCTTCCAGCTCACTCAGATCGTACAGATGCTGCAGTTCACGGCCGCCCCAGTAAATCGCAATATCGCGATCCGGCTGCTGTTCCAGCGCGGTCAGCAAAATGGAACGTGCGTACGAGAAGCCGGTTCCGCCGGCGATCAGCACCAGCGGACGGCTGCCGTCCTCACGCAGCCAGGCGTCGCCATGCGGCACATCGACGGTAATCGCCTGCTCTTTCAAAATACGGTCCATCACCGCCATGGCGTACAGGTTCAGCTCAGAAGCGCCAATGTGCAGCTCAATATATTCCTGCTGCGACGGCGTGGAGGCCAGTGAGAACGGACGCTTGTCGCGCTCGTCCATCACCACCATCAAATATTGTCCGGCCTTGAATGAAAACGGTGCTTCCGGCACCAAACGTACCCGATAAACGGTATCGGTAATGGCCTCTACGGAGGTCACTTTACAGCTCAATATTGTCATGCGTTCCCTCTGTCGGGTCATCAATGCAAAACTGAGAACAGGGCGCTGACGCTACAACGTCGGCTCCCTGTCACTGAAGATTGCGAGTTCGTCCCAGATCTCATCGATGCGCGCACGCACCTTTTCATCCATCACGATCGGACGACCCCACTCGCGCTGGGTTTCCCCCGGCCATTTATTGGTGGCGTCCAGCCCCATCTTCGAACCCAGCCCGGAAACCGGCGAGGCGAAGTCCAGATAGTCGATCGGCGTATTTTCCACCATCACGGTATCCCTTGCCGGATCCATGCGTGTGGTAATCGCCCAAATCACATCATTCCAGTCACGCGCGTTGACGTCGTCATCGCAAACAATCACGAACTTGGTGTACATAAACTGACGCAGGAACGACCAAACGCCCATCATCACACGTTTGGCATGGCCCGGATACTGCTTCTTGATGGTGACTACCGCCAGGCGGTAGGAGCAGCCTTCCGGCGGCAGATAGAAGTCGACGATTTCCGGGAACTGTTTTTGCAGAATCGGCACAAAGACTTCATTCAACGCCACGCCCAACACCGCCGGCTCATCCGGCGGACGGCCAGTATAGGTGGAATGGTAAATGGCGTCACGACGCTGCGTCACATGTGTAACGGTGAATACCGGGAAATGGTCGATTTCATTGTAGTAACCGGTATGGTCGCCGTATGGCCCTTCCGGCGCCATTTCTCCCGGCTCAATATAGCCTTCGAGCACGATTTCCGCGCTGGCGGGCACTTCCAGATCGTTGGAAATACATTTGACGACTTCGGTTTTATTACCACGCAGCAGCCCGGCGAAGGCGTATTCGGACAGTGTATCCGGCACCGGCGTCACCGCGCCAAGGATGGTGGCTGGGTCAGCCCCCAGCGCCACGGATACCGGGAAGCGCTCGCCGGGGTGCGCCTGACACCACTCCTGGTAATCCAGCGCGCCGCCGCGGTGCGACAGCCAGCGCATAATCACCTTGTTCTTGCCCAGCACCTGCTGACGGTAAATCCCCAGGTTCTGACGCTCTTTCTCCGGCCCGCGGGTCACGGTCAGCCCCCAGGTAATCAGCGGTGCGGCGTCTTCCGGCCAGCAATGCATCACCGGAATGCGGCCAAGATCGACATCCTCACCCTGCCACACCTGTTCCTGACAGGGCGCCGATCCCAGGACTTTGGTCGGCATGTTCAGCACCTGCTTGAACTTCGGCATCTTGTCGAACAGATCGCGGAAGCCCTTCGGCGGCTCAGGCTCTTTCAGAAACGCCAGCAGCTTGCCCACGTCGCGCAACGCGCTGACGTCTTCCTGGCCCATGCCCATCGCCACACGGTTTGCCGTGCCGAACAGATTGCACAGCACCGGCATGTCATAGCCTTTCGGGTTTTCAAACAGCAGCGCCGGGCCGCCCGCACGCAGGGTGCGATCGGCAATTTCCGTCATTTCCAGATAGGGATCGATAGGCTGGCTGATGCGTTTTAGTTCCCCTCTCTTTTCCAGCAACGAGAGGAAATCGCGTAAGTCACGGTATTTCATACTGTTCATTATAACGGCCAGTGAGGCGGGCATTATAAGCCCTCTTCACGGTTGATGCTGCAATTTTGTTAAACAGCGCCGCGGCGCTGTCAGTGACAGTCGAACGGCACCAGCGCCTGCAGCGCCAGCGTATCCTGATGTTCCTGCGTCGCCGTGTTATGGCGAAACAGCTTGTACCCTTGGCCGCGCGCGCTGATATAGCTCAGCGTATTGTCGCGGACGTGCAGCAGACTGCCTTCGCGCAGCGCCACGACGGATTCGCTCGGGTTGACCGCACAGAACTCGGCCAGGCGTTCATCGCGCGTTTCCCCCATATGGCCGCTGATATGCGCATCGATATAGTGCGGATTAATCTGCAGCGGGAACAGCCCTAACGACGGCAGCACGACGCTGTTGCGTACCGGCATATCATTGGTGGTACGAATACTCGGCGTCGCAACATTGCAGCCAGCGCTCCAGCCGACGTACGGCACATGACGTTCACGCACCGCGCGCTGAATGGGGACGATCAGGCCATTTTCATGCAGCAGCTGGTTCAACAGCCAGCTGTTGCCGCCGCTGATCAGAATGCACTCCGCCTGTTCAACCGCTGCCGCCGGCGAAGCCGCGTGGTGAATGCTGGAGACGGGAATGCCCAGCGTCTGCGTCAGCTCCCGCGCGCGTTCATCGTAATCGCTGCGGATCAGCGCGTAAGGGATCAGCAGCGCAGAGGTGAGACGCCGGCGGGCAACCATCTCCAGCAGAGGCTCTTTGGCGTAGCCCAGCAGTTCCGCCTCGCCGGAAAGCTTACCGTTGCTCAGTAGAAATAGTTCCATTGCTGTCCCTTATCTTCAGAAGGATGAATAACATCACATAGACGCTCGCTGCGCTTTGCCATACTGCTCACGGTAACAAATTTTGTGCCCCCAGTTATACCCGGGCACGGCAGATATGTGTATGACAGCACGCCAAATGCTGCCGATTAAGCACGATCTGCGCCAGCGAGACTGGGTTTTCTCCGATTAACCCCGTTTCACTATTGTGGGGCTTGGCCTAGGTATCCGTAATGGCTTTTGCTATGCTTAACGGCTGACAGAAAGGCATGTGAAATTATGGAATCTTGGTATTTACTCTATTGTAAACGCGGCCAGCTCTTGCGGGCACAGGAACACCTGGAACGGCAGGCGGTGGGCTGTTTTAGCCCGATCATCGCGCTGGAAAAGATTGTGCGCGGCAAGCGCACCACGGTGAATGAACCGCTGTTTCCCAACTACCTGTTTGTGGCGTTCGATCCTGAGCGGATCCACACCACGACCATCAGCGCGACGCGCGGCGTCAGCCACTTTGTCCGCTTTGGTTCGCTGCCAACAACCATTCCACATACGGTTATCGAAGAGCTGCGCACCCATACCAGCGACACCTATGTTGACCCGGAAACGCCGCAGCCGGGCGATACCGTGCTGATTACCGACGGCGTGTTCGAAGGTCTGCAGGCCATTTATACCGAGCCGGACGGCGAAGCACGCTCGATGCTGCTGCTGAACCTGATTAACAAACAGGTGACGCAAAGCCTGGATAACAAGCAGTTTGAAAAGATGTAAACAAGGCGCCTGAGGTTGATGACAAAGTGGTCTGAGAGTCCGAGATACTCGGGCCTAGCGTAACGAGGGGTACTATGGGACACATCCCTGCGTCCCACTCTACGAGCCAACCTTACGGTTGTTCAAATTTGCTCCCGGCAAATTTGTCCGGCGGCTTCCGCCGCTACGACCCCATCACCACGCTCTCCCTAATAACAGGCTTTGTCAGCAGTCTGAGGCGCCGCAGGGCGCCTTTTTATCTTCCATCGGGCAGCCAATCAGCGCCGCATTGCTTCATCATGCAGCCACTGGGCCACGCGCTTGGCGAAATAGGTCAGCACGCCATCGGCGCCGGCGCGTTTGAAGCACATCAGCGACTCCATAATCGCCGGTTGCTCCTGCAGCCAACCGTTCTGGATCGCCGCCATATGCATCGCATACTCGCCGGACACCTGATAGGCGAACGTCGGCACGCCAAAGTTATCCTTCACGCGGCGCACCACGTCCAGATACGGCATACCCGGCTTCACCATCACCATATCCGCCCCTTCCTGCAGATCCTGCGCAATTTCCTGCAGCGCTTCGTCGCTATTGGCCGGATCCATCTGATAGGTTTTCTTGTTGCCGCCCTTCAGGTTGCCGCTGGAACCCAGCGCATCGCGGAACGGGCCGTAATAGCAGGAAGCATACTTGGCAGAGTAGGCCATAATCTGCGTATTGATCAGCCCCTGCTGCTCCAGGCTGTCGCGAATGGCGCCGATGCGCCCGTCCATCATATCGCTCGGGGCGACAATTTCCGCGCCGGCTTCCGCATGCGACAGCGCCTGACGCACCAAAATCTCTTTGGTGACGTCGTTAATCACATAGCCGTCGTTATCAATCACGCCGTCCTGACCGTGCGTGGTATAGGGATCCAGCGCCACATCGGTCAGGATGCCCAGCTCAGGCACCGCATCCTTCAGCGCGCGCACCGTGCGCTGCACCAGACCATCAGGGTTATAGGCTTCTTCCGCATGCAGGGATTTCTGCGCGGAATCAATCACCGGGAACAGCGAAATCACCGGCACGCCAAGTTTGGCAATGGCTTCCGCCTCTTTAACCAGCAGGTCGATGGACATCCGCGCCACGCCCGGCATGGAGCTGACCTCCTCCCGACGTTGGCTGCCTTCCATCACGAAAACCGGATAAATCAAATCGTTAACGCTCAGCTGGTTTTCAGCCACCAGGCGACGGCTGAAATCATGGCGACGCACGCGACGCATGCGACGCCCCGGGAAAGTGCCCGGAAACGCATAGCTCATACTCTTCTCCTGACTCATGCCAGCCGGAATAACCGGCGGGCGTTACGATCGGTTTCCTGCGCCAGCCACTGCGGATCTTCCTGGCGCCAGGTAGCCACCTGACGGACGATGTGGGGCAGAAAACAGGGTTCATTACGACGCGAAGCAGGTTTGGGCTGCAAATCCCGCGGCAACAGATACGGCGCGTCGGTTTCCAGCAGCAGCCGGTCGGCAGGAATGTTCGGCAGCAGCGCGCGCAGTTCCAGGCCGCGACGCTCATCGCAGACCCAGCCGGTAATGCCGACGGACAACCCCAGCGACAGACAGCTCGCCAGCTCCTCCGCATTACCGGTAAAGCAGTGCACGACGGCGGCGGGCAGTTTATCCAGCCAGGGTTTCAGCAACGCGACAAAGCGTTCATGCGCATCCCGGCAGTGTAAAAATACCGGCAGCTCCAGCTCTGCCGCCAGCGCCAGCTGCGCGCTGAACGCCGCCTCCTGCTCCTGCGGCGTAGAAAAGTTGCGGTTAAAATCCAGCCCGCACTCGCCGATGGCCACGACTTCCTCTCTAGCGGCCAACGCGCCTATCTGCTGCGCAACCTCGTCGCTCCAGCCGCTGGCCTGATGCGGATGCACGCCCGCGGTGGACCAGCAGAACCCGCGGTGATGCTGCGCCAGCGCGCTGGCCGCCTCACTCTCCGACAGGTCGGTGCCGGTAATCAGCATCCCCGTGACGCCGGCTTCTCGGGCGCGCTCAACCACCTGAGCGGCATCTTTGGCAAACTGCGAACTGGTCAGGTTAACACCGATATCAAACATGGCTTTTCCAAAACAGAAGCCGCCCATCTGGGCGGCTTGGCGATAACGATAAGGAGAACTCAGGACGTCGGGTGCTCTTCACCCTCATCCTCTTCTTCCGGCTGCGGCCGCCGCTTACCAACGTAGAAGCGGGCAAAGAAGATGCCGACTTCAAACAGCAGGTACATCGGGATAGCCAGCAGCGTCTGCGAGAACACATCCGGCGGCGTCAGCAGCATCCCCACCACAAAGGCGCCAACCAGCACGTAGGGACGCTTCTTCTTCAGGTCTTCCGGCGAGGTGACGCCGCTCCAGCACAGCAGAATAATCGCGACCGGCACCTCAAACGCCACGCCAAACGCCATAAACAGCGCCATGACAAAATCGAGATAGTTATTGATGTCGGTAGCAATCAGTACGCCGGCCGGCGCGGTTTTGGCAAAGAAGCCGAACGCCAGCGGGAACACGATAAAGTAGGCAAACGCCATCCCCAGATAGAACAGGACGCTGCTGGAAAACAGCAGCGGCATCATCAGACGGCGCTCATGCTTATACAGCGCCGGCGCGATAAAGGCCCAGACCTGGTACAGGATGACCGGCGCCGATACGAACACCGAGACAATCATCGTCAGTTTGATCGGGGTAAAGAAAGGCGAGGCCACGTCGGTGGCGATCATGCTTGCCCCGGCCGGCAGCTGCTTGATGAGCGGTGCAGAAACCAGCTGATAAATATCATTGGCAAAAAATACCAACGCAATAAAGATCACCAGCACGCTGATGATGGAGTTCAACAGCCGCTTACGCAGTTCAATCAGATGGCTGATAAGCGGTTGGGTATCTTCCACTGCCATGTTTTAACGGTCGCCATTAGGTGAGTGAGACGCTGGGGTATGCTCCGCAGCGGACGTGACGGGAGCCTTAGCTACGCTCGGCGCCGCGGCGACAGGCTCCTGCGCCGGTGCTTCCGCGGCCGGCGGCGTGGTTTTCGCGACGGCTGCCGGCGCGACGCCGTTCGCCGCCTCGCCGGTGATCACGTCGTCGTGCGCCGCCTCGGGTTCGTCGGTCCGTGGATTATGGATAGTGTTGGCATCGGCATCGGGCTGATACGAACGCTTCAGCGAGTCGGCCGCCTCTTTCAGCTCGTCCATCGACGCCTTCAGCTCCGGCGTCAGGTTCTGCAGGCCGGCCTTCTCCGCTTTCTTCAGGCTGTCCTGCAGCTCCTGCAGCTTCAGCTCCTGAGAAAGTTCGTTTTGCACCGACGCCGCCAGAGAGCGCAGCGCACGGATCCAGCCCGCAACCGTTCTTACCGCGACCGGCAACCGTTTCGGCCCCAGCACCACCAGACCAATCACCAGTACCAGCAGCAGCTCACTAAACCCAATGTCAAACACGGTTTATACCTGCTCTTTGTTCTTCGACTCTTCAGTTTTCGCTTCCGGCTGCTTATCCGCGATAGGCTTAGCCGTAAAGTCAGCGTCATGGCTGGTTTTTTCTGTCGTGTTGGTTGGCGAGGTGTTGTTGTCGTCGCCAATCGCCTTTTTGAAGCCCTTGATGGATGCGCCGAGATCGGAGCCCAGCGTACGGAGCTTATTGGTGCCAAACAGCAGCACCACGATCACCGCGATGATCAACAATTGCCAAATACTAATACCGCCCATTCCAATTACCTCTAGATTTACAGGGGTTATTCAACGTTGCCGCATTATACGGCAACTGTTAACCGGGTTACGAGTTCCCCGTCGACTTTTACATTGCGCTGACAGACGCCTATGAGGCCGACGAAAAACAGATTCAACTCGCGCGCTTCCAGCCCACGATCCAGGCGACGATCCCTCCGGCCATCATCCAGGCCGGCAGTACCTCGGTACCGCCCAGCAACAGAACGGAGCCGCCTACTAACAGTGTAGCGCCAACGCCGAACAAATACCGCGACTGCCCTTGCCGAACGCGCTGCGCCTGCATCTGATGGGTCAGCTTATCAACGCTTTGTTGCAACAGTTTATGCTGCTGCAGGCTATCATAAAATAATTCCGGCAGTTCAGGCAGCTTCTCCGCCCAGAACGGCGCCTTGTCTTTCAGGGCGCGGATCACCGCAGGAATGCCGACCTGGTCGCGCAGCCAGCTTTCCAGGAAGGGTTTCGCCGTGGTCCACAGGTCCAGCTGCGGATAAAGCTGCCGCCCCAGGCCTTCAACGTACAGCAGGGTCTTCTGCAACAGCACCAGCTGCGGCTGCACTTCCATATTGAAACGGCGCGCGGTGTTAAACAAGTTCAACAGCACGTTGCCGAATGAAATCTCCGCCAGCGGCTTTTCAAAAATCGGCTCGCACACGGTGCGGATGGCAAATTCAAAGTCTTCCACGTTGGTATCGCGCGGCACCCAGCCGGAATCAACGTGCAGCTCCGCCACCTTGCGGTAATCGCGATTGAAGAAGGCGATAAAGTTTTCCGCCAGATAACGTTTGTCGTCTTTGTTCAGCGAGCCGACGATCCCGCAGTCAATGCCGATATAGCGGGGATCTTCCGGATGCTCATAGCTGACAAAGATATTGCCCGGGTGCATATCGGCATGGAAGAAGCTATCGCGGAACACCTGAGTGAAGAACACCTGCACGCCGCGCTCGGCCAGCAGTTTCATATTGGTGCCCTGCGCTTCCAGCGTCGGAATATCCGACACCGGTATACCGTAGATACGCTCCATCACCAGCAGGCTCTCGCGGCAGTAATCGGAATAGACCTCCGGCACGTACAGCATCGGGCTGCCGTCGAAATTACGCCGCAGCTGAATGGCGTTCGCCGCTTCACGCAGCAGGTTCAGCTCGTCCAGCAGGGTCTTCTCGTACTCGCGCACCACTTCACGCGGGCGCAGACGGCGGCCGTCCGGCAACAGCTTCGGCACCCAGCCGGCCAGGCGGTACATCAGGCGCACGTCGGCCTTGATAATCGGTCCGATATCCGGCCGGATCACCTTCAGCACCACTTCCTTCCCGGTGGTTTTCAGGCGGGCGGTATGCACCTGCGCAATCGATGCCGAGGCCAGAGGTTGTTGTTCAAAGTCGTCAAACCACTCTTCCAGCGGCCCGCCCAGCGCCAGCTCGATATGCTTGCGCGCCAGCGCGCCGTCAAACGGCGCGACGCGGTCCTGCAACAGCGTCAGCTGGTCGGCAATGTGCGGTGGAAACAGATCGCGGCGCGTCGACATCATCTGGCCGAACTTGATCCATACCGGGCCCAGCTCCTGCAATGCCAGACGCAGACGCTCGCCCAGCGGCTGATCCTTGTGCTTGTTCGGCATCCAGAACAGCAGACGCCGGCCAAAGCGCAGCGGCAGGGTCAGACGCATTTTAGGGATCAACTCATCCAGGCCGTAGCTAAGAAAAACGCGAACGATAAAGTACAGGCGGCGTAATTCGCCAGGGGTCATCGCTTACCCTCCAACTTGTCCATGCGAGCCAACAGGGATTCCAGACTGCGGGCTGCGGCGTCCACCTCTTCGTTGAACCACACCACTTCCAGCGGCCCCGGCGCAACGCGCCACTCTTCGGTCAGCGTTTCCGCCACGTAGCGCTGCTGACGCTGCAGGCCGGACTTCAGCAGACAGGCGCCTTTGCCCATCACCTGAGTAATGCCCTGTGCGGCAATATCGCCGACGTAGGGCGCCAGCCACTCCGCCGGATCCCACTCCGCCAAATCAAGCAGCCCAACCAGCTGTTGCACCACCTGGATATCGCCCTCGACAATCAGCTCGCCGCTGCGCATCAACGGCGACAGCTGCTGGCGATCGCGCAGCTTGAGCAGCACCGGGATGCGCGTCTGCACCGTGCAATCGGCATCGTCTTCGGATTGCCCCAGCACGTCGACCCGCTGTTCGCTGAAAATCAGCACCAGCGGCGCAGAAAACTCCTGCAGCTCAATCCGCAGCACCTTGCCGGCCAAGCGCTGACGCGCGGCCTTCATGCTGCGATCACGGAACAGCAGGCTATTGAGCGACGTTTCCAACACGCCGGTCAGCAGCGGGGTTAACAGCATCGGCATGTCCATATCAGAACTTAAAGCCCCGGTGCAGCGCGACGATGCCGCCGGTCAGGTTGAAGTAGCTGACGTTGTCAAAGCCGGCATTCTGCATCATGCCTTTCAGGGTGTCCTGATCGGGATGCATGCGGATGGACTCCGCCAGATAGCGGTAGCTATCCGGGTCTTTCACCACCAGCTCGCCGATTTTTGGCAGCACGTGGAAGGAGTAGGCGTCGTAGGCCTTGCTCAGCGGCGCCAGCAGCGGCTTGGAAAACTCCAGCACCAGCAGACGGCCGCCCGGCTTCAGCACGCGAAACATCGAACGCAGCGCCTTGTCCTTATCGGTGACGTTGCGCAGGCCGAAAGAGATGGTGATGCAGTCGAAATAGTTATCCGGGAACGGCAGCGCTTCAGCATTGGCCTGCACGTAGTTGATGTTGCCGACGATGCCGCGGTCACGCAGCTTATCGCGCCCCATCTTCAGCATAGATTCGTTGATATCCGCCAGCACCACCTGCCCCTGTTCCCCGACCATGCGAGAGAACTTGGCGGCCAGATCGCCGGTGCCGCCGGCCAGATCCAGAACGCGCTGACCGCGGCGTACGCCGCTGCAATCAATGGTAAAACGCTTCCAGACCCGATGAATGCCGAATGACATCAGGTCATTCATTACGTCATATTTGGCCGCTACCGAGTGAAAAACATCGGCCACCATGGCCTGTTTTTCTTCACGCGCTACGGTACGAAAACCGAAATCTGTGGTTTCCTGCGATTGATCTGCCATTGTCTTGCCTGCTATTCAGTCAATTTTGTAGTTGTGGAGTGTACCAGAACCCCACGAAATACCCCACCTCGCCGCAGTGTTCATCCCTGCGACGCCGGGTCGGTAGCATCTTTTGCCTCTGCCCCCGGCAGCGCGCCGGCGGCGTCATCGGCCGCCTGAGCGTCTTGCCGCTCCTGCTCGCTGGCCTGCTGCGCCAGCTGCGGATTTATCGGCCGTTTCACCTCAACCCCCAAGGCGCGGAAGCCTTCGGTCTGACCGATAAGATTACCACGCCCTTCGCTGAGTTTGTTCATCGCCTGTCGATAGCTGCCCTGCGCCTTATCCAGACTTTGCCCCAGCGCCGACATATCATCGACAAACAGGCGCATCTTGTCGTACAACCGCGCCGCGCGGTCGGCAATGCGCTGGGCGTTCTGGCTCTGGTGCTCATAACGCCACAGGTTGGTGATGGTACGCAGCGCCACCAGCAGCGTCGTCGGGCTGACCAGCATGATATTGTGCTTCAGGGCCTCGCTGATAAGCTCCGGCTCGCGGTCAATGGCCAGCAGGAACGCCGGCTCCACCGGAATAAACATCAGGACGTAGTCCAGCGAGCGCAGCCCCGGCAGCTGCTGGTAATCTTTCCGCCCCAGCAGCCGGATATGCCCGCGCAGGGAGGCGATATGCTCGCTCAGCGCGGCCTCGCGCTCCGCCTCATCCTCGCTGTTGAAGTAACGCTCGTAGGCCACCAGCGACATTTTGGCGTCGATCACCACGTCCTTCCCCTGAGGGAGACGCACGATCACGTCGGGCTGCATGCGGCTCTGATGATCCAGCCGCACGTTCACCTGCGTTTCGTATTCATGCCCTTCCCGCAGGCCGGAGGCCTCCAGCACCCGGCTGAGCACCACCTCACCCCAGTTGCCCTGCGTTTTGTTATCGCCTTTCAGCGCCTTGGTCAGGTTGATCGCCTCACGCGCCATCTGCGCATTCAGCTGCTGCAGATTGCGTATTTCGTGAGTCAGGGTGTGGCGCTCCCGCGCTTCCTGGCCAAAGCTGTCCTGCACCTGGCGGCGGAAACCGTCCAGCTGTTCGCGCAGCGGCAGCAGCAGCCGGTCCAGGCTCTGCCGGTTCTGCTCATCCACCTTGCGGCCGCTGTGCTCGAAGATGCGGTTCGCCAGGTTTTCGAACTGGGTGGTCAGCCGCTGCTCGCTGTTGATCAGCAAGCGCTGCTTCTCTTCGGCCGCCATACGCGTCTCCTCCAGGCGAATCGTCACCTCGCGCAGCTCGGCCTCCTGCATGCTGTTGACTTCGCGCTGGGCGCGCAGCTCCTGATTGAGCTGCTCGCACTCGCCGCGCCAGTGTTCAAGCTGCTGCAGCTTTTCCCGCGCAGCGGCGAACTGCCCATGCAGATTACGCAGCTCCAAATCGTTTTGCCGCAGCTGCTGCTCCTGACGCTGCGCCGCCTCCTGACGCGCAGCAAGCTCCTGTTGCGCCTGCTGCAGCGACTGCTCCAGCAATCGCAGCTCCGTTTCGTGGTGCGCCTGGTTCTGCTGCAGCCGCAAATTGGCGATCAACCACCCCAGCAGCATGCCGATCACCACGCCGCCAATACCGTACACCAAGCTGGTATCCACCCTGCCTCCCGTTAAACCGTACCGTCCGGCGCATCGCGCCCGCTGCCCGTCACGTTAAGGGGAGACTGTATGGATGTCCAGTCAGAATTTTATCTGGCGCGCAATTATGCGCAACGCTGCGCAAACTAGGCAAACCACTGGCTTAACCACTTGATACCGAACGCGCCCGGCGCAAGAATGCCGAACGCCCAGATCATCGCCGACGTCAGGTTAGCCAGTTGGAAATAGCGCTGCGGCATGGCGCAGATGCCGCCGACCAGCGGCACCACCGCCCGCAGCGGGCCGAAAAAACGGCCGAAGAAAATGCCCAGCACGCCCCAGCGCTCAAAGAACGCGTGGCCGCGCACCAGCAGCTGCGGGTTGCGCGACAGCGGCCACATATGGGCCACGCGATCCTGATAGTGGTAGCCGACCCAGTAAGAGAGCCAGTCGCCAAAGAATGCGCCGGCCGCCGCCGCCGCCCAGATCGGCCAGAAAGCGATGCCGCTTTCCCCGATCAGCGCGCCCAGCGCCAGCAGGATCACCGTTGCCGGCAGCAGCAGGGAAAGAAATGCCAGCGATTCGCCGAAGGCCAGGAAGAAAATGATGGGGATGGCCCAGCCCTCGTGCTGCCGCACGACGTCGCTGACCCAGTGAATAACGTCGTTGAGACTCAAAGACGGGCTCCTTTACGGCGCAGTGTTAACATTCAGCCTTATGCTCGCCGGCGCAGGTTAAACCCCGGCTAAACGCGGCGATGATTGCCGCCGTCTCACAACGGCGGGCCACCGATATCGCTCCGGGCCGGCGTCACTCGAGGTAGCGCGCCTGCAGCGCGGCGCGCTGGTCGGCGCCCAGGCCATACTCTGCCTCCAGCCAGCGGTCGGTGCTGCCGTACTGTTCACGGATGCGGCCCAGCGCCGTCATCAGAAACTCTTCGCGGGCGCTCAGCACATAGGCGAACTGCGCCAGCGCAGACTCGTTCAGGCGCACCGACAGCTGATCCAGCATCTGTTCGCGGAAGGCGGCCAGCGTAGTTTCCGTCAGCAGGTAGTCTTCCACCACCGTGGCCTCGTCCGCCCCCAGTGCAAACAGCACCAGCGCGGAGCCGACCCCGGTACGGTCCTTGCCGACCGCACAGTGCTGCACAATGGCGCCTTCCGCCGGGTTGCTCAGCAGATCCGTCAGTTGCCTGTAAGCAGCGTTGCCAAACGGCAGGCGGCGATACAGCTCCAGCATAAAGGCGCGCGCATCGAACGTCGCCAGCGTCTCGCTGGTGAGCTTTTCCAGATTGGCGTTCACTTCATTGCTCAGCGGGTTGGCGGGAAAATGATGATACTGCGCGCCCTGCCACAGGATGTCAGGCTTGGCCTGCACCTCGTCGGTATCGCGGTAGTCCAGCACCGAGCGCACCGGGACGCCCGCCAGATAGGTGCAGTCGTTTTCCGTCAGGCGCTCCAGCGAACCGGAGCGGAACAGCAAGCCGCGCTTGATGCGGCGTCCGTCGGCAGCGCTGTTGCCGCCTAAGTCACGAAAGTTGATGCCGCCATCCAGGGGCGCAAGCGAGGGGTGGAGCAGAATTTGGGCGGTCATAGACATCCTCTTGATTATTGTCTGAGAAAGCGCCAACGCAGCGTGTAGACAAAGCGGGCGGACGCTGAAAGCTATACCCTAAATAATTCAAGTTGCGGCAACAGACAAGAGAGGATCGCCGAAAATGCGCAAAACTTTTCACCGCCGGCTGCGCCGCAGCTTGCTGGCTGACGGGGCGTTGAACAGGTAGCCAGGGGGAAACGGGCCGCGCGGCGGCCCGTAAAAAAACAGCGGATTACAGCAGGCGACGCGCCGCATCCACCACGATCTGCACCGCTTTGCTTTCGGTCTGTTTCATGGTTTCTGCATCAGGGATTTCCTGCTGGGTGCGGTTAACGATGACCCCGGCCACCATACCGGCGCGCAGGCCCTGGCTGGCGCACATGGTCAGCAGCGTGGCGGATTCCATTTCATAGTTCATCACGCCCATTGCCTGCCACTCTTCCATCGAGCCTTTAAAGCGGCTGACCACGCGGCCTGAATAAGTGTCGTAACGCTCCTGCCCCGGGTAAAAGGTATCGGAAGAAGCGGTGACGCCGATATGGGTCACGGCGCCGTTGTCCTTGGCCGCATCCACCAGCGCGGTGGTGCAGGCAAAATCGGCCACGGCCGGGAACTCCATCGGTGCAAAATGCAGGCTGGCGCCATCCAGGCGCACCGCCGCGGTGGTCACCAGCACGTCGCCGACGTTGATATCAGGCTGAATGGCGCCGGTGGTGCCGATACGCAGAAACGTACGGATCCCCAGCTGCGCCAGCTCTTCCACGGCGATGGAAGTCGACGGCCCGCCGATACCGGTGGAACACACGATCACCGCTTTGCCATCCAGCTCCGCGCGCCAGCTGGTAAACTCACGATGGGACGCCAGATGCACCGGGTTCTCCATCAGTTTGGCAATTTTTTCTACGCGCTGCGGGTCGCCGGGAACAATTGCCAGCTGAGCCCCTTGTAAATCGTTTTTGGTGAGGCCGAGATGAAAAACATCAGACTGAGACATACGAGACTCCTCATAAATTCAGGATTATTGGGAGGAACAAAAAAGCACTCTACTGAAAATTCTTGCCATTTTTAGTGACCAACATCACTACGAAAGAAGAAACAATTGTCGATCTACATATTTTATGTGATTCAAATCACACTAACGACCCCAAATAGCCACGTTTTCACTGGCTCAAGCATAGCCGACAAACGCCACAAAACGGCGATGACAAGCGGCCGTCTTGTTATCTATAGTTAATCTTTGCTCCGCTTCTCTCTTGGATGGAGACCGCCATGAAAACCGAACACGCAATGACACTCGCACCGGTGCAGGGAGGCTTCGCCCCTGCCGCCGAGCCGTTGGCCGAGACAACCATTTATACTGATGACCAGGGCATTCACGCCGGAGAAACCACCATTCCTTCTCAGGGCGACGACCTGCCGGCCTACATCGCCAAACCGGCCAACCATCAGGGACCTTTCCCGGTGGTGCTGGTGGTGCAGGAAATTTTCGGCGTCCATCAGCATATTCAGGATCTCTGCCGCCGGCTGGCGAAAGAAGGTTACCTGGCGATTGCCCCGGAGCTGTACTTCCGTCAGGGCGACGCTGCCGACCACAGCGAGATCGACGATCTGCTGAAAAATCTGGTCAGCAAAGTGCCGGACAATCAGGTGCTGGCGGATCTGGATCACGTCGCCCACTGGGCCACCCGACACGGCGGCGATGCCAGCAAGCTGGCCATCACCGGTTTTTGCTGGGGCGGACGCATTACCTGGCTGTACGCCGCGCACAATCCGCAACTGAAGGCCGCGGTCGCCTGGTACGGCAAGCTGGTGGGTGAGAAGACGCTGAATTCGCCCAAGCACCCGGTGGATATCGCCAGCCATCTGTCGACGCCGGTGCTGGGGCTGTACGGCGGTCAGGACAGCGGTATCCCGCTGGAGAGCGTGGAAAGCATGCGCCAGGCGATCCGCGCCGCCAACGCCGATGCGGAAATCGTGGTTTACCCGGAGGCCGGCCACGCCTTTAACGCAGACTATCGCCCCAGCTATAACGCCGAGGCCGCGCAGGACGGCTGGCAGCGCATGCTGGCGTGGTTTATTCAGCATGGCGTGGTGGGGGTGAAGTAAACGCCGTACAGACGCCTCCTTCACGCCAACAGCGGCAACAAAAAAGGGCGCCGCAGCGCCCTGAATCCTGTAGCCCGCAGGCTCAGGCGTTTTCACGCAGGCGTTGCGCCGCCAGCACCATATTCGCCAGCGACTGACGGGTTTCCGGCCAGCCGCGGGTTTTCAGGCCGCAGTCCGGGTTCACCCACAGACGCTCCGCCGGGATGTTCTGCGCCGCTTTGCGCAGCAGCGCCTCAATCCACTCCACGCTCGGTACGTTAGGCGAGTGAATGTCATACACGCCCGGCCCGATTTCGTTCGGGTATGCGAACTCTTTGAAGGCTTCCAGCAGATCCATATCGGAACGTGAGGTTTCGATGGTGATCACATCCGCGTCCAGCGCCGCAATGGAGTCCATGATGTCGTTAAACTCGCAGTAACACATATGGGTGTGGATCTGCGTGTCGTCGCTCGCCACCGCGGCGTTCAGTTTGAAGGCGTCCACCGCCCAGTTCAGATATGCCGCCCAGTCGGAGCGGCGCAGCGGCAGCCCTTCGCGCAGCGCCGGTTCGTCAATCTGGATGATGCCGATGCCGGCTTTTTCCAGGTCGGCCACTTCGTCGCGCAGCGCCAGCGCAATCTGTTTGGCGATGGTTTCCCGCGTAACGTCTTCGCGCGGGAACGACCAGCACAGAATAGTCACCGGCCCGGTCAGCATGCCTTTAACCGGCTTGTCGGTCAGCGACTGGGCGAATTTGGCCCACTCGACGGTAATGGCTTGCGGACGGCTGACATCGCCGATAATCACCGGCGGCTTCACGCAGCGAGAACCGTAACTCTGCACCCAGCCGTTTTGCGTAAACACAAAGCCGTCGAGGTTTTCACCAAAGTATTCCACCATATCGTTACGCTCGGCTTCGCCGTGCACCAGCACGTCCAGGCCCAGGCGCTCCTGCTCGACAATCGCCTGTTTGATGTGTTCACCGATGCTGGTGCGGTAGTTGCTGCCGTCCAGCCGCCCCTGTTTGAAATCAAGACGCAGGCCGCGGATCTCGGTGGTCTGCGGGAACGAGCCGATGGTGGTGGTCGGCCAGGCCGGCAGGTTGAAGCGTTGACGCTGCGCGTCGGCGCGCTGCGGATAAGGGCTGTTACGCTCGCTGTCCTGCGCAGTGACCGCCGCCAGACGCTGTTCTACCTGCGCATTATGCACCCGGCTGGAGTGACGACGGGCGCGGATTGGCGCGCTGTAGGCATCCAGCTGCGCCTGCTTGTCCGCATCCGGAGCGTTCAGCGCAGCGCTCAGCAGCGCCAGCTCCGCACATTTCTGCAGGGCGAAGGCAAACCAGCTTTTCACTTCGTCGTCGAGGCGCGTTTCCACGCTCAGGTCGATGGGGCTGTGCAGCAGTGAGCAAGAGGAGCCGATCCACAGCGGACGGCGGCCTGCCAGCGGCCGCAGGCTCTCGAACCAGCGGCTCAGATCGGCGCGCCATACGTTGCGGCCGTTAATCACCCCCAGCGACAGCAGCCATTCCTGCGGCAATGCGTCGTTCAGCGCCGCGATATCGTCATTGCCCGCCACCAGATCGACATGCAGCCCCTGTACCGGCAGCGCGCGGATGGTGTCCAGATTGTGGCCGACGCTGTCGAAATAGGTGGTCAGCAGCAGCTTTACCTGGCCCTGCAGCGCCTGATACGCCGGCTGGTAGGCGTCCAACCACGCCTGCGGCAGTTCCAGCACCAGCGCAGGTTCGTCGATTTGCACCCACTCCACGCCGCGCTTGGCCAGTTCCGCCAGCACCTGCTGATAAACCGGCAGAATAGCCGGCAGCAGCGTCAGGCGGTCAAACGCCTCGCCCTTCACTTTACCCAGCCACAGATAGGTCAGCGGCCCCAGCAGCACCGGTTTGATGTTATGCCCCAGCGCCAGCGCCTCGTCCACCTCGTCCAGCAGCTGCGTCCAGCCCAGTTGGAACTGCTGGCCCTGGTGGAATTCCGGCACGATGTAGTGATAGTTGGTGTTAAACCATTTGGTCATTTCCCCCGCCGCCGCCGGCTCGCCGGTGGGCGCACGGCCGCGGGCGATGCGGAACAGCGTATCCAGATCGACGGTACCATCCTGGTTGTGATGACGCGCCGGCACGTTGCCCAGCAGCAGGCTGGTGGTCAGTACGTGATCGTACCAGGCGAAGTCGCCGACCGGCAGCAAATCCACGCCGGCCTGTTGTTGCTGCTGCCAGTGACGCGCGCGCAGCTCACGGCCCACGGCCAGCAGCTCTTCCTGCGTCGAATTACCTGCCCAGTAGCTTTCCTGCGCTTTTTTCAGCTCGCGACGTAGCCCAACGCGTGGAAAACCCAGAGTGTGATTCAAAATTGTCATCGTCTTTTCCCCATTGTGGCCCAGACAAATGGGCACTTAGCCGTCTAGATGTTTACACATCCATAATCAACAGGTACTGTAGTCACCACAAGCGCAAATTATTCACTGTCACTGTGAAGGACTCTCATGATCGAACTTAAACACTTACGGACGCTGCAGGCACTGCGTAATACCGGCTCGTTAGCCGCCGCGGCCGCCCAACTCCATCAGACTCAGTCTGCCCTGTCGCATCAGTTCAGCGATTTGGAACAGCGTCTGGGCTTTAAGCTGTTTGTTCGCAAAAGCCAGCCGCTGCGCTTTACCGCCCAGGGGGAGATCCTGTTGCAGCTGGCGGAGCAGGTGCTGCCGCAGATCCAGCAGGCGCTGCAGGCCTGTCATGAGCCGCATCAGACCACGCTGCGCATCGCCATTGAATGCCACAGCTGCATCCAGTGGCTGACGCCGGCGCTGGACAACTTCCGCCTGCGCTACCCGCAGGTAGTGATGGATTTTAAATCCGGCGTCACCTTCGACCCGCAGCCGGCCCTGCAGCAGGGCGAGCTGGATCTGGTGATGACCTCCGATATTCTGCCGCGCAGCGGCCTGCACTATTCGCCGATGTTTGATTTTGAGGTGCGTCTGGTCCTGGCGCCGGATCACCCGCTGGCCGGTAAACCGCAGATCACGCCGGAGGATTTAAGCGATGAAACGCTGATGATTTATCCGGTGCAGCGTCAGCGGCTGGATATCTGGCGCAACTTCCTGCAGCCGGCCGGCATCAGCCCGGCGTTGAAAAACGTCGATAATACGCTGCTGCTGATTCAGATGGTGGCGGCGCGCATGGGCATCGCCGCGCTGCCGCACTGGGTGGTGGAGAGTTTTGAGCGTCAGGGGCTGGTGATTACCAAAACCCTGGGCGACGGCCTGTGGAGCCGGCTGTACGCCGCGGTGCGCGACGGCGAACAGCGCCAGGCGATCACCGAAGCGTTTATCCGTTCCGCCCGTCAGCACGCCTGCGATCATCTGCCGTTCGTGCGCGACGCCGCGCGCCCTAATGCCGTACCGCCCGTCGCCAAACCGCTGGCGCCGCAACCGTGAACGGCATAAAAAAACCCCGGCGATATCGTCCGGGGCGTTCAATCGTTAAAACTGCGCTTTGGGCGCCACCCAGCGGCGGTGCACCCACAGCGAAGCGCAAATCACCGCGCCGCCGATAATAAAGCTAGGCCAGTGCGGCTGCTGCTGCCAGATGGCCAGATTAACCAGCAGCCCGGCCGGCACATGCATGTTGTTCATGATGCCAAGGGTGCCGGCATCCACCTGCGTCGCGCCGTAGTTCCACATAAAATAGCCCAGCCCCGATGCCACGACGCCCAGCCAGAACAGAATGCCCCACTGCAGGCCGGTGGTCGGCAGCTGTTGCGGGTTGCCCCACAGCAGCCAGGCCGCAACGGCCACCACCAGCGCCCCCAGATAGAACCAGGAAAACGCGGTGTGCTGCGGCAGCGGATGCACTTCCATCAGGCGCTTATAGCCGACGATGCCAATGGCGAAGCTGATATTGGCCGCCTGCACCAGCAGCAGCCCCAGCCAGAAATGCTCACTCAGCTGGTGATAGCGGATAATCGCCGCCCCCAGCACCGCCAGCAGGGCGCTGAACATATATCCCCAGCGCAGGCGCCGACGGCTGAGCAGATCGTAGATCAGCGTGATATACAGCGGCGTCAGCACGGTAAACAGCAGGAACTCCGGCACCGTCAGATATAAAAAGGCGCGGAAGCTGAACAGGTACATAATGCCCAGCTGGCAGGCGCCCACCAGCATATACAGCAGGATCACCCGCCCCTTGATGTTGCGCCAGCGCAGAAACGGCAGGAACACCACGGCCGCAAGGCCGATACGAATCAGCACTGAAAACCAGCTGTCCACCTGACCCGCGAGATATTCGCCAATCAGGCTAAAAGAGAATGCCCATAAAATGGTAGTAATAACCAGCAATAGCACGACGGGAACTTCCTATGCACGGTAAAAACAGCGATTGTAACGGATGGCAGCGCCCAATGCGGCACGAATAAGGTTTACGTGTGAGCAATAATCCATCACGCGGCAATTTTACCGCTTTGCGTTAAGCTTAAACCAACGGGAGGAGTGAATGATGAAAGACAAACTCTGGGGCATCGTGCTCCTGCTGCTGGCGGCCGCACCGGCGGCGGCGGAAAACGGCGTCACAACGCTGAGCGGGCAGCAGCAGTTCCTCAATCAGCGTACGCAACAACAGCAGCAGCAACGGGTGCTGAACAATCAGCAGTTGGATCAGCGCCGCCTGCAGCAGCAGCGACAGTTTGACAACAATCAGCAGCGCCTGCGGCAAATGACGCCGAACGGCAGCCAGACGTTGCCGAACGGCAATCAGCCCCGCAATCCGTTCGACCGCACTACGCCGGCGGTGCCCACCGCCCCGCAGCCGGCCGGCGCGCGTTAATTAAAAATCTGCGCCGATCAGATCGATTCGGTCGGTGCAGATGCAATCCACGCCCCAGTCCAGCAGCTGCCGCGCCCGGTCAGGACGGTTGACGGTATACGCCAGAATCCGCAGCCCGGCCTGCTTCAGCGCCTGCACCCGCTCGGCGGTCAGCGCCCGATGCGCGATATGCAGCGACACGCAGCCCAGTTGATCGGTCAGTGCGCGCCAGTCATCTTGCCAGCGTTCCAGCAGCAACCCGCGCGGCAGCGTCGGCTCTGCCGCCTGCGCCGCCGCCAACGCCGCCACGGAGAAAGACGAAAGCAGCGGATCGGTCTGCCCCTGCCACAGCTGGCGCGCCGCCTGCGCCACCCGCCGTCCGGTTTCCTCATCCGCACCGTGGGTAGGTTTAATTTCAATATTGGCCATCATGCCGTACAGCCGGCAGCGCTGCGCCACCTCGGCCAGCAGCGGCAGCCGTTCGCCCTTAAACGCCGCGCCGTACCAGTTGCCAGCATCCAGCTGAGCCAGTTTGTCCCACGGCAGATCGCCCGCCACGCCCCAGCCGTTGCTGGTTCTGTCCAGCGTGTCGTCGTGCAGCAGGAAGACCTGCCCGTCCTGCGCCAGTTTGGCGTCAAACTCAATCATCTTATGACCGTGGCGCGCGCCGACGTCGATCGCCGCCAGGGTGTTTTCCGGCGCCAGAGAACCGCCGCCGCGGTGGGCGACAATGGGAGGGTAAGGCCAGGCTTGGGTCATCATTCCATCCGTAATCCGCGTTGAGTATCAAAAAGTGCCGCGCCTGCGCTGGCAGCTGTCAATATAACGCGCTGCCCGGCGCCGGCAAGTGCTGATGCGCCGGACGCACAATCGCCACCGCGTTTTTCATGCCCTGTTCCGAAAAACGGGTGTCACAAAATGGGCGATGACCCGGTTGCGGGCATTGATACACCGATGGCGTATTGCTATCGGCGGCGCGGGCTGCGCGCACCGCCGGCTGGGTTACAGCGAACGGCGCAGACGCGCCACCGCTTCCTGCATCTCCTGTTCGCTGGCGGTGGCGAACGACAGGCGGAACGTGGCGCGATCCGGACGGTTGGCGAAGAAGTATTCCCCCGGCACAAACACCACGCCGTTGGCCAGCGTGGCGTTCAGCCATTCGGTGGCGTTAAACGGCTGGCGGAAACGCGCCCACAGGAACATGCCGCCTTTCGGCATATCGAAGTCAATGACGTCGCCCAGCTCGCTGCGCACCAGCCCGGCCAGCAGTTCGCCTTTTTGCTGGTAGGCGCGACGAATGGTGTCAATCTGCGCCGGCAGGCGGCCAAGGCCCAGATAGCATTCGACGATGCTCTGCGACAGCGCGCTGGCGTGCAGATCCGCCGCCTGCTTGATAATCGCTACCTTCTGCAGCAGCAACGGCGGCAGGATCGCCCACCCCAGACGCAGGCCCGGCGCCAGAATTTTCGAGAAGGTCGAGGTGTAAATCACGTTGTCGGTATGCCCCAGCAGCTGCTGCGCCAGCTGATACAGTGTGGCGTTGCGTTCCTCGGTAAAGCGCAGCTCACCATAAGGGTCATCCTCAATAATCAGGAAGTTATGCTCCGCCGCCAGCCTGACCAGCTGTTCACGGCGCGCGGCGCTCAGCGTCAGGCCGCTCGGGTTGCCGAAGGTCGGCACCACGTACACCCCTTTGATGCGCTGCGTCTTCAGCAGCTCGGCCAGCTCATCCACCACCATGCCGTCGCTGTCGGACGATACCGACATCACCGTCGCTTCCGCCAGCTCCAGCGTCTGCAGCGCCGCCAGATAGGTCGGGCTCTCCACCACAAACACATCGCCCGGGTTAACCACGGTGCGCATCACCAGATCCAGCGCCTGCTGCGAGCCGGCGGTGACCATCACGTCTTCCGGCCGCGCCTGCACGCCGCGTTCAGCGCACAGCGTACAGATGCGCTCGCGCAGCAGCGGGCTGCCTTCGGTCAGGCCGTACTGGAAGGCGCTTTTCGGCTGTTCGGTAATCGCCTGTTGAGTGGCGATGCTCAGCCCTTCAAAATCAAACAGCGCGTCGGAAGGAATGCCGCCCGCCAGCGAGATGACGCCCGGCATTTTGCTTTGTTTGAGTAATTCACGGATAGCGGAGCTTTTGACGTTGATAATACGTTGGGCGAGAAGTCCTTCAGTGTTCATGATTTATCTTTTTATCTCGTAATCGGTAAGAAAAGGGGGCGCGCGACAGGCGCCCCGACGCCCCGGACAGTACCGGGGTCAGCCCCCCAGATAGGCGGAGCGAACGGCTTCGTTTGCTAACAATGCGGCTCCCGTATCTTCCAACACCACGCGGCCGTTTTCCAGTACATAACCGCGATCCGCCAGCTTTAACGCCTGATTGGCGTTCTGCTCCACCAGGAAGATGGTCATCCCCTCGGCGCGCAGCTGCTCAATGGTGTCGAAAATCTGCTGGATAACGATCGGCGCCAGCCCGAGCGACGGTTCATCCAGCAGCAGCAGTTTCGGCTGGCTCATCAGCGCCCGGCCGATGGCCAGCATCTGCTGCTCGCCGCCGGACATGGTGCCGGCGCGCTGTCCGCGGCGTTCCCGCAGGCGCGGGAACAGCTGGAACACCCGCTCCAGCCGCTGCAGATACTGCGGGCGGGCGGCGAAAAAGCCGCCCATCGCCAGGTTCTCCTCCACCGTCATGCGCGCGAACACCCGCCGCCCTTCCGGCACGATAGCCACCGCCTCGCGCATTATGCGCGACGTCGGCCAGCGGGTAATGTCCTGATCCAGCAGCGTGATCGTTCCCTCGCTGGCGCGCGGTTCGCCGCACAGCGTGCCCAATAAAGTGGTCTTGCCGGCGCCGTTGGCGCCAATCAGCGTAACGATCTCCCCCTGCCGGATGGTCAGGCTGACCTGATGCAGCGCCTGAATCTTTCCGTAATGGGCGCTGACCTGATTAAACGACAGCATCATGATTATGCTTCCCCTAGATACGCCCGGATCACATCCGGGTTATGGCGAATTTGTTCCGGTGTGCCCTGCGCCAACGGCGCGCCCTGATTCACCACATAGATCCGGTCGGAAATCCCCATCACCAGTTTCATATCATGCTCAATCAGCAGCACCGAGACCTGATGCTGAGTGCGCAGTTCGACAATCAGCCGATCCAGCTCGGCGGTCTCCTTTGGGTTCAGCCCCGCCGCCGGCTCATCCAGCATCAGCAGTTCAGGGCGCGTCACCATACAGCGGGCGATCTCCAACCGGCGCTGCTGACCGTAGGCCAGATTGCCCGCCGAGCGATTGGCCATCTCCAGCAGGCCGACGCGCTCCAGCCACAGCGCCGCCCGCTCGCGCGCGTCGGCCTCGGCGCGGCGAAAAGATGGGGTTTTCAGCAGCCCGGCGAACACGCCGCTCTGCAAATGCTGATGCTGCGCCACCAACAGGTTTTCCACCACCGTCATTTCGCGGAACAGACGCACGTGCTGGAAGGTGCGCACCACGCCCAACCGGGCGATCGCCTGGCCGGACAGCCCCGCCAGCTGGCGTTCCCGCAGGCGAATCGCGCCGCTGGTCGGGCGGTAAAAACCGGTCAGGCAGTTGAAGATGGTGGTTTTGCCTGCGCCGTTCGGGCCGATCAGCGAGACGATCTCTCCCTGATTCAGCGTCAGGCCGACATTGTTTACCGCCAGCAGGCCGCCGAAACGCATCGACAGCCCCTCGACCGTCAGCAAAGGTTGTGCGCTCATGGCTGCTCCTCCTTCGCCGCCTGGATATCCGCCGCCTTCAGCTTCATCTGCGGACGTTTCATCGGCAGCAGCCCCTGCGGACGCCAGATCATCATCAGCACCATTAGCGCCCCCAGCAGCAGCATGCTGTACTCGTTTAAATCCCTCATCATCTCCCGCGACACCACCAGCAGAATCGCCGCCAGAATCACCGCAAACTGCGAGCCCATGCCGCCCAGCACCACGATCGCCAGCACAAACGCCGATTCGGCGAAGGTGAAGGACTCCGGGCTGACAAACCCCTGCCGAGCGGCAAACAGCGTACCGGCAAAGCCGGCAAAGGCGGCGCTGATGGTAAACGCCGTCAGCTTGATTCTGGTCGGGCTCAGCCCCAGCGAACGGCAGGCGATCTCATCCTCGCGCAGCGCCTCCCAGGCGCGCCCCAGCGGCATGCGCAGCAGGCGGTTGATGACAAACAGCGTCAGCACCACCAGCAGCAGCGCCACCAGATAGAGGAAGATAATGCGGTCGCTCGGGTCATATTTCAGGCCGAAGAAGTTGTGGAAGGTATCCCAGCCGCCGTCGCGCGCGCTGCGGCTGAACTCCAGTCCGAACAGGGTCGGTTTCGGGATCTGGCTGATGCCGTTCGGCCCGCCGGTAATCTCGGTATTGTTCAGCAGCAGAATGCGCACGATCTCGCCGAAGCCCAGCGTGACGATCGCCAGATAGTCGCCGCGCAGGCGCAACACCGGGAAGCCCAGCAAAAAGCCGAACGCCGCGGTCACCATCCCCGCCAGCGGCAAGCTTTCCCAGAACCCCAGGCCGTAGTAGTGGTTCAGCAGCGCATAGGTGTAGGCGCCGATGGCGTAAAAACCGCCGTAGCCCAGCACCAGCAGGCCGGACAGCCCCACCACCACGTTCAGCCCCAGCCCCAGCATCACGTAGATCAGCGTCAGGGTGGCGATATCCACCGTGCCGCGCGACACCAGAAACGGCCAGGCGACGGCGGCGACAATCAGCAACGCCGCCAGCAGTTTCTGTCGCGGCGTGGTGCCGTCAAAACTCGGCAACACCCAAGACGGGCCGCTGACTTTACTCAGCCCCTGCTGCAACAGCGGGCGCAGCAGTTGGAAGACAAACACCAGCGCACAGCCGATGCCGATCCACATCCAGCGCACTTCCGCCGCGCCGCGCACCACCAGTTTGGTGCCGTCGAGGCCCAGCTGCATCCCCATCAGAAAAGCGGCCATCACAAACAGCACCGCCGCGGCGATCAGGGCGTTAAGCAGATTGAGTTTCATACCTTCTCAACCTCCGGACGGCCCAGAATGCCGGTCGGCATCACCAGCAGCACCACGATCAGCAGGGCGAATGACACCACGTCTTTATATTCGGTGCTCAGGTAAGCCGAGGTCAGCGCTTCGGCCACGCCCAGCACCAGGCCACCGATCATCGCGCCGGGAATGCTGCCGATGCCGCCCAGCACCGCGGCGGTAAAGGCCTTCATCCCGGCCATAAAGCCGATATACGGGTTAATCACGCCGTAGAACTGCCCCAGCAGCACGCCGGCCACCGCCGCCATCACCGCGCCGATCACAAAGGTCAGCGAGATCACCCGATCGGTGTTAATGCCCAGCAGGCTGGCCATTTTTAAATCTTCCGCACAGGCGCGGCAGGCGCGCCCCATGCGCGAATAGCGGATAAACAGCGTCAGCGCCAGCATCGCCACCAAGGTGACCAGCCAGATAGTGAGCTGCATGGTGCTGACGGTGGCGGCAAAGCCGTTGCTCTCCCCCAGAACCCAGCGGCCGGTCACCAGGCTCGGCAGGGCCAGATCGCGCGAACCCTGGGTCAGGCTGACGTAGTTTTGCAGGAAGATCGACATGCCGATGGCGGAGATCAGCGCGATCAGACGTTTGGAATAGCGCACCGGCTTATAGGCCACCCGCTCGATGCTCCAGCCGTAGGCGCTGGCGATGACGATCGACACCAGAAACGCCGCGCCGATCAGCAGCCAGCCGGCGTCAATGCCGAACATCATCAGCGCGGCGATGACGATAAACGAGACATAGCTGCCGATCATGTACACTTCGCCGTGGGCGAAGTTAATCATGCCGATGATGCCGTACACCATGGTGTAGCCGATGGCGATCAGGGCATAGGTGCTGCCCAGCGTCACCCCGTTGAACATTTGCTGCAGGAAGTAGAGAAACTGCTCAGACATACGCGGACCCTCGACTGCGCGTTGAGTGCAGGGCGCGGCAGGCCGCGCCCACGCTTGCCGGGATGCGCCTTCCCCCGGCAAGGCTGCAACGTGAAAGACGAAAGGTCGGTTATTTCACCGGCGTCGAGGTGCCGTCGGCGTGCCATTCGAAGACGCCGAACTCGAAGCCTTTCAGATCGCCCTTCTCATCCCAGCTCAGCGGCCCCATCACGGTATCCACCGACTTGGCTTTCAGATCCTTGACGATCTCCTCCGGCTCCCGGCTGCCGCTGCGCTCCATGCCGGTGGTCAGCGCCTGCAGCGCTGCGTAGGTGGTCCAGACGAACGGGCCGGTCGGATCCTGCTTTTTGGCCTTCAGCGCATCGACCACCGCTTTGTTGGCCGGCACCTGATCGTAACGCTTCGGCAGCGTCACCAGCATGCCTTCCGACGCCGCGCCGGCGATGTTCGACAGCGAAGAGTTGCCCACCCCTTCCGGACCCATAAAGCGGGTCTTCAGCCCGGCCTGTTTAGCCTGGCGCAGAATCTGCCCCATTTCCGGGTAGTAGCCGCCGAAGTAGACAAAGTCCACGTTCTCTTTTTTCAACCGGGCGACCAGCGTGGAGAAGTCTTTATCGCCGGCGGTGATGCCTTCGAACATTACCGGCTTCACGCCCGCTTTCTGCAGGCTGTCGCGCACCGCGCGCGCCAGGCCTTCCCCGTACTGCTGTTTATCGTGCACCACGGCAATCCGCTGCGGCTTCAGGGTTGCCATAATATATTTGGCGGCGGTCGGCCCCTGATCGGAGTCCAGCCCAGTAGTGCGCATGATCATCTGGTAACCGCGGGTGGTCAGATCGGCATTGGTGGCCGCCGGAGTAATCATGATCACCCCTTCGTCTTCATAGATATCCGACGCCGGTTGGGTGGAGGAGGAACACAGATGGCCGATCACATAGCGGATGCCGTCGTTGATCACTTTGTTGGCGACCGCCACCGCCTGCTTCGGATCGCAGGCGTCGTCATATTCGACCGCCACCAGCTTGTCGCCCTTGATGCCGCCCTTGGCGTTGATATCGGCGATCGCCTGACGCGCGCCGGTAAACTCCATATCGCCGTACTGCGCCACCGGGCCGGACATCGCCCCGACGACCGCCACTTTAATCTCTTCCGCCAGCGCGCCGTGGCTGATCGCCATGGCGATACCCGCGGCCAACCATGCCTTACCCTTGGTTACTTTCATCCGCATAATCCCCGTCTGTTGTTGTGTGTGAAGCTATCCGTTGTGTTGCCATGCCGACGCATTAGCGCTTTATTCATAAGTAATAATGACTTAGGCATTTAAACGGCAAGATATTGTTATAAGACCTTATTTTTCATGCCATTAAACAGGAATTTTCTTCTGCAAATCAACTTGACCATTCAGAAACAAGCGATGTAAACAGGATAAAGTATGGATGAAATGTGAGCTATTTCCTCCCTTATGCAGTGCGTTAAACCAGTTAACAATCTGTTTACTAATTTTTTACTCGGAAAATCACCGCGCTGAAAAACATTCTGCGAACCCGTCGTACAGAAAAAGTTACACATCGTGACCAGCAAGATCTATTACACTGACGCCATCGCTAATTTGTCCGGAAATGTTGCATGAAACTCACTATCGAACGGTTAACCGCGCTGTCCGCACAGGACCTGATCGACCTTGGAAAAATCTGGCCGCATCAAACGCCAGAGCAGTGGCAATCCTGGTTAAGCGACGGGCGGGCGTTGTTCGGCGCGCGTTTTAACGAACGCCTGTTAGGGGCGGTCAAGGTTTCGCTGGATGGCGACACGGCGCAGCTGCACGACCTGCTGGTGCGCGATGTTACCCGCCGCCGCGGCGTCGGCCTCTACCTGGTGCAGGATATGCAGCGCCAGCTGCCGCAGGCGACCCGCTGGCAGCTCTCCACCGCCGATCTCGCCGCCCGTGAACGCGGCGAGGTGGAAAACTTTATGCGCGCCTGCGGCTTCAGCGCGCAAGGCGATATCTGGCAGAAATGAAACGCTGGGCGGCGGCGCTGCTGCTGATTCTGCTGGCCCTTTGCGCCTGGTTCACCGGGCGCTATCAGGCGCTGTCCGCACCGCCGGTCTGGGATCAGCAGGCTTATCTGTGGCAACGGGTCTGGAGCGCGCAGCACGCGCCGGCGCTGGCCGCCAGCCGCGATCTGTTTTCCAGCCTGCGTATCCTCGCCCTGCAGCTGCATCCGCGCGAAGGGCTGCGGGTGATGCCGCTTGATAGTGCGCTGCTGAAACAGGACGGCCGCCCGCTGTGGCTGGTGGCGCGTCTGGACGGCTCGCAGCCGCAGTGGGATGAAGAACGATTGAATCACCGGTTGCTGCAGCTGTTGCAGCAATACCGCGCCGCCGGGCTGTCCGTAACCGGTATTGAGATCGATCACGACGCCGCCACCGCCCGCCTGCCGCAGTACCGCGATGCCCTCCAGCGCCTGCGCCGGCAGCTGCCGGCGGACGTACAGCTGAGCATCACCGCCCTGCCGGCCTGGCTTGCATCGCCGCAGCTGCCGTCCCTGCTGCAACAGGTCGACAGTTCGGTACTGCAGTTGCACGCCGTGCTCTCCCCGCAGCAGGGACTGTTCGACAGCCGGCTGGCGCTGCGCTGGACGCAGCGTTACGCTCAGGTGACCAGTAAACCGTTCCGCATTGCCCTGCCGGCCTACGGCATGGGGCTGGTCGGCGTGGATGCGCAGGGCGCGCAGGTGGAGAGCGAGGCCCCGCTGCGCGTCGTCGGCAGCCTGCGGGAACTGACGGTCGCGCCGCAGCGCATCGCCGATTTTCTACAGCAGCTGTCCGCACGCCCGCTGCCGCATCTGCAGGGCATCGTCTGGTTCCGCCTGCCGCTGGCCGGCGACCGCCGCGCCTGGTCGATGAAGACCCTGCGCAGGGTGATCCGCCAGCAGCCGCTAACCAGCCACTGGCAGGTAAAAATGCGCCCGCAGCCACAGCAAGATGGCCTGTATGATCTGATAATTGCCAATGACGGGCCGGCCGATGCGCCGTTGCCCGCGGCGATTACGCTGGCGGCCAGCGACTGTCTGGCCGCCGACGCGGTCGGCCATTACCGGCTGGACTCGACGGCCACGCAGCTGCGCTTTACCCGCACCGGGGACGATTTGGTGCGCGCCGGGCAATCACGCCCGCTAGGTTGGCTACGCTGCCAACATCTGACGCCAGGAGGCTTTCGTGTTACACCTTAATCTTCAGCGCATCCGGCCGCTGACGCTGAGCATCACCATCGCCGCCACGCTGGGCGCGCCGCTGGCGCAGGCCTGCGGCCCGGATTTCCCCAATCGCCTGCTGCTCGATCGCAACGGCACGCTGCTCTCAATGCCGGAAGGCAACTTCACCTTTGAAACCAGCCGGCTGACGCCAGTCGACCCTCAGCTGCCGCGCTGGCAGGCGCCGCCGCCGCCCGGCCCGATGAAGCCGATGCCCCTGTCGCCGGAAACCGTCGCCATTAAGCAGATGCGCGCTGCCAAAACCGTGGAAGAAGCCGACGCCGTCAATAGCCAGGCGCTATCCGCCGCCGCGCGCCAGTACACGCTGGGCGCCGTCGCCTTTGCCGCCCGCGATCCGCGCGCCGCAGACTATTTCCATCAGGTGCTGGCCCTGCCGGATACCGAGCAGGGAGCATGGGGGCTGCGCGCGCGCTACTCCCTCGGACGGCTGCTGATGAATGACTACGGCACGCCGGAAGATGCCAATGCTTCCGTCACGCCTGCGCGTCCGGACGCGGCGCGGCTGCAGCAGGCGCTGACCGCCTTTCAGCAGGTGATCGACCGCGTGAAAAGCGGCGGCGACGATCCGGACCAGTTGGCGCTCAGCAGCCTCGGGCAGCAGGCGCGCATCCATTTCTGGCTGGGGGATATCAAACGCGCCGCGCATCTCTATGCGCAGCAGGCGGCGCAGGGCGATGCGCAAGGCGGACAGTCACTGCAGTATGTCGCCAGCTATCTGGTCGACCCGCAGCACTTCGAGCAGTTAAAAACGATCGCCGCCGATCCGCTGGTGCAGCAGCTGGTTACCGTCGAGCT
Source organism: Serratia rubidaea (assembly GCF_016026735.1). Lineage (NCBI taxonomy): Bacteria > Pseudomonadati > Pseudomonadota > Gammaproteobacteria > Enterobacterales > Yersiniaceae > Serratia > Serratia rubidaea. Next base: position 1,767,687 of record NZ_CP065640.1, on the reverse strand, counting down.
GTTTGCCCGCAGCAGCAACCTGCAGGCGCAGGATGACGGCAGCACTCCGCCGCGTTCGCAGCAGGTCACCCAGCGTTTACTGACGCTGCTGGACAGCGAGACCAAGAGCGGCTTCAACGGCAGCGACCGCCTGGCGGCGCTGGCCTACCGCGCCGGCAACTACCCGCTCGCCGCCAGCCTGTTGCGCCACGCCGGCGACTCCGGCCTCGCCTGGTGGCTGCGCGCCAAAATGGCGCTGCGCAGCGGCAGCCTGCAGGATGCCGCCGCCGCCTATGCTAAAGCGGCGGCCGCCTTCCCGGCGGATGAAAGCTGGGGCGAACAGCGCGGCGAAAATTATGCACAGGAAACCATCATCCCCGACTGCCGCATCGCCGGTGAACAGGCGATCCTGGCGCTGAACCGCGGCGACTATCTGCAGGCGCTGACGCTGCTGTACCGCAGCAAGGATCTGTATTGGGCCGACGTAGCCGACGTGGCCGAGCGGGTGCTGACGATTGATGAACTGAAGGCGTTTGTCGATAAACAGGTGCCGCCGCCCAGCCAGCCGATCAAGCCGGTGGAGCCGGACGTGTATAACGGTCAGGTGCTGACGCCTGATATCCAGCTGCGCGAACTGCTGGCCCGGCGTCTGATGCGCGCCGGGCGCTATCAGGAAGCGCAGAACTACTTCGCCGTGCCAAACTTCCGCGCCGCCGCCCAGCAGCTGGCGCAGCAGTTCAACATGGCGCGCCAGAGCAGCAACGCCAGGCTGGCGCGGGCGCAGGCTTACTATCAGGCCGCAACGCTGCTGCGCGAACAGGGGCTGGAGCTGACCGGTTATGAAATGACGCCGGATTACGCCATTTACGGCGCCGGCTACTCTTACCTGGGCGATGCCTTCGACACCCGTGAATTGACGCATAAAAGCTGGATCGGCGCGGCAGAAGCCGCCCGCGCCGCCAAGGCGTTGCCGCCGCAGGACAACCGCTTCCTGCACTATCGCTGGCAGGCGGTGGCGGCGGCGCAGAAGGCCGCGGATTTACTGCCGCCGAAAAGCCAGGCGTACGGCGCGGTGCTGTGCAACGCCGCCAGCTGGGTGATCAAGCGCGATGCCAAGACCGGCCGCGCGCTGTATAAGCGTTACCTGGCCAACGGCAAGCCGGATGCCGCCCTGAGTCAGTTTGGCGAGCATTGCCCGGCGCCGGACTTCAAGGCGTTAACCGCCAAATCCTGACCCGCGCCGGATTACAGGCATAAAAAAACCCGGCTTTGCCGGGTTTTTTGGCTGCATTAGCCGTTATGCTTCGATCGCCATTTTCAGTTTTTTCATGGCGTTCTTTTCTAACTGACGCACACGCTCTGCGGAAACGCCGTAGCGGTCAGCCAGTTCCTGCAGGGTGGACTTGTTCTCATCGTCCAGCCAGCGGGCGCGAATAATGTGTTGGCTACGCTCATCCAGACCTTCCAGCGCATAGGCCAGTTTATCGGCGGCGTTGCTCTCCCAGTTGTCTTCTTCGATGCCTTCGGCAAAATCAGACGTTTTGTCCTGCAGGTACAGCACCGGCGCCATCGCCTGGCCGTCGCGCGCTTCGTCGTCCGGCGTCGGGTCAAAGGTCATGTCCTGCGCCGCCATGCGGGATTCCATCTCGCGCACGTCTTTGCTGGATACGCCCAGCTCACGCGCCACTAGCTCGACTTCATCCTGATTGAACCAGCCCAGACGCTGCTTGGTTTTACGCAGGTTAAAGAACAGCTTGCGCTGCGCCTTGGTGGTCGCAACTTTGACGATACGCCAGTTACGCAGCACGTATTCGTGAATTTCTGCCTTGATCCAATGCACCGCAAAGGAAACCAGACGCACGCCGACTTCCGGGTTGAAACGGCGCACTGCTTTCATCAGGCCGATATTACCTTCCTGGATCAGGTCCGCCTGCGGCAGGCCGTAACCCGAGTAATTACGGGCAATATGAGCGACAAAGCGCAGGTGAGACAGGATCAGCTGCTTGGCCGCATCCAAATCGCCCTGGTAATGCAGCCGTTCAGCCAGCTCCCGCTCTTCCTCTGCTGTAAGCATCGGATAGGCGTTGGCGGCCCGAACATAGGCTTCCAAGCTGCCTTGGGGTACTAAGGCTAAAGTTTGCATTTCTTTGGTCATTCAAACCCTCTCTCTAATAAAACCGATCGTACAGGTGACGATACTGCTGCTGCAAACCACAACGCTGTTGCTGCCAAGCCTCTGCAAGGAGGTTTGTCGGTTGCCGATTGAGCCTGGTGAGTATCTGTTTGGCGGGGAGTCAGTGATTTACGGTGATCATTGCAAAACGGTTCCACACGCCGGGCACCTTAACATTTGCTGCAATATTTGACCGTGTTCTTCCCTAAAAGTTCACCGTTTTTTCGATCGCAATGTTCATGACAATACGCGATGAACTGACGGCCGGATAGGGAATTCGTGCGCTTGAGCAGAGGCGGGATCTTTGAAGATCCGAAGCGGCTCTTCTCCTGCGGCACGGCAAACGCAGCAGGAGAAGAGTATATCAAAAAATTTTTTACTGTGGTGTAAATCGGCGTAAATGTTGCACTGTGGCCAACCAGGCGGCAATCCAGCCGATCATCGCGGCGATGATCAACAGCAGCAGCGCCTCATCCCAGCCCAGCCCGTGCAGGGTAAAGGTCGTGCCGAACACCTTCGCCACGCCGGCCACCACCGACTCCAGCTGCCACACCAGCGCGCCGGACAAAATCAGCGACAGCAGCGCGCCGAAGAAGCCCAGCATCGCGCCGCCGTTCAGGAACGGCCGCAGAATAAAGCCGTCGGTCGCGCCGATCAGCTTCATCACGTTGATGGTGTCGCGCCGGCTGAAGATGCTCAGACGCACGCTGTTGCCGATCACCAGGAACACCGCCACCACCATCAGAATGCCGATAATCGCCGCTACTTGCCCCACCAGCCCGGTCAGCGCCGCCAGGCGGGCGAACCAGCTGTCGTCCATACGCACTTCATCCACGCCCTGCACCGCCGTCACGCGCTCGCGCAGCGTATTCAGGGTTTCCGAACTCTGGAAGTCCATTTTCGGCGTGATAATCGCCACCGCCGGCAGCGGGTTCTCTTCCAGCATATCCAGCGCCCCGCCGAAGCCGGACCAGTTGCGGAACTCGCCGAGCGCTTCTTCACGCGACAGATAATTGACCTTCTCAACGCCCGCTTCAGCCTTGATGGCGTCCAGCACCTTGACCGCGGCGTCATCGTCGAGCGATTTGTCGAGATACACCGTCAGCTGCGGCGTCGGATACCACTGGGTCGCCGCCGTGCTGACGTTCTTCCACACGATGTAGCACACGCTCGGCAGCGTCAGGGAGATGGCGATCACCATCACCGTCAGCAGGGTCGCCAGCGGCTGACGCAGCATATCCTTAATCGCATTCATCCACGCATAACGCCACTGTTCACGCCAGCCGCCGCGCAGCGCCTTGCTCTTGGCGGTTTTTTTACTGTTCGCCATGCTGCACTCCTCCTATCATACGGCCCTGGCTGAGCGTCAGAATGCGGTAATTACGGCGGGCGATAAGCCCGGTGTCGTGGGTCGCCATCAGGACGGTCACCCCGACGCGGTTAAACTCTTCAAACAGGCGCAGGATGCCTTCCGACAGCGCGTCGTCCAGGTTGCCGGTCGGTTCATCCGCCAGCAGCACCGCAGGTTTGTTCACCACCGCACGGGCGATGCCCACGCGCTGCTGCTCACCGCCGGACAGCTGGATCGGGAAGTTCTTCGCTTTGTCCAGCAGCCCGACCTTGTCCAGCGCCGCCGACACCCGACGACGGATATCTTCGCTGCTGGCGCCGGCGATAATCAGCGGCATCGCCACGTTGTCATACACCGTACGGTCCAGCAGCAGATGGTGATCCTGGAAAATCATGCCGATCTGGCGGCGCAGGAACGGCACCTCGCTGTTTCTCAGCCGGCTGATGTCATGACCGGCGAACCAGATGTGGCCGGCGCTCGGCCGTTCGATACCGCATATCAGTTTCAGCAGGGTACTCTTACCCGCCCCGGAATGGCCGGTCAGAAACGCCATTTCTGCCGGGCGCAGATGAAAATCCACCCCCTGCAACGCCTGACGCCCGCCCAGATAAGCTTTACTGACCTGTTCAAAGCGAATCATCCGTATTAATCCTCTCGGGCAAAAAGTGCCTCAATAAAATCGTCAGCCTTAAACGGCCGCAAATCTTCGATGCCTTCGCCAACGCCGATATAGCGAATCGGAATGCCGAACTGATCGGCAATGGCGAAGATCACCCCGCCCTTGGCGGTACCGTCCAGTTTAGTCAGCGTGATGCCGGTTAACCCTACGGCTTCATTAAATAATTTCGCCTGGCTGACCGCATTTTGACCGGTACTGGCGTCCAGCGTCAGCATAACCTCATGGGGGGCGTCCTCGTCCAGTTTTTTCATTACCCGGACGATCTTCTTCAGCTCTTCCATCAGGTGGGCCTTATTCTGCAGACGCCCGGCGGTATCGGCGATCAGCACGTCGACGCCGCGCGCCTTGGCCGCCTGCACCGCATCGAAGATCACCGAAGCGGAATCGGCGCCGGTATGCTGCGCCACTACCGGAATGTGGTTGCGCTCGCCCCACACCTGCAGCTGCTCAACCGCCGCCGCGCGGAAGGTATCCCCCGCCGCCAGCATCACCGATTTGCCTTCGGCCTGGAACTGACGCGCCAGTTTACCGATGGTGGTGGTTTTGCCGACGCCGTTAACCCCGACCATCAGAATGACATACGGCGTTTTACCGCTGACATCTAGCGGCCGATCGACCTTGGCCAGAATTTCGGACATTTCTTCCTTCAGCTTGCCGTACAGCGCTTCAGCGTCTTTCAGCTGTTTGCGGCTGGCGTGCTGGGTGAGGGAAGTGATGATTTTACTGGTGGTTTCAACGCCAACGTCGGCGATCAGCAGCTGTTCTTCCAGCTCTTCAAACAGATCGTCGTCGATCTTCTTGCCGCGGAACAGGCCGACAAAGCCGGAGCCCAGGTTCTGCTTGGTTTTTACCAGGCTGCGTTTCAGGCGCGCGAAGAAGCCCTCTTTGGTCGGCCGCTCCTGTTCCTGAGACGCCGCAGGCGCTACCGCCGCCACATCCGGCTCAGCCTCTTCCTGCTCAGCCTCGGCAACGGCTTCCGCCGCCGTGGGTTCAACCTCTATCACCGGCTCAGCTTCTGCAACCGGTTCAGCCTCTGCGACAGGTTCAGCTTCGACAACCGGCTCAACCTCTGCGACAGGTTCAGCTTCGACAACCGGTTCGGCTTCTGCGACCGGCTCAACCTCGACAACCGGTTCGGCTTCTGCAACCGGCTCAGCCTCGACAACCGGTTCGGCTTCTGCCACCGGTTCAGCCTCAACAACGGTTTCCGCTTCCGGCGCCGCATCCTTCTCCACCAGCAGTTCAGCGATGGCCGGCGCGGCCGCATCAACGCTCTCAACCGGTTTGGCATCGCTGGCTGCAGCGTCGTCGGCCGGCGCGTCCGGCTGAGGCATCACCGCTTCGACGATCTCGTCCTGCGTGTACACCGGCGCCGCCTCGGCGTCCTGTTCCTGCTGTTCTGCCGCCGGCGCGGCGTGCGCCGCAATCTCCGGCACATTTTCGGCAACCTGTTCGGTGCTGCCGTCCCACTCGCCCGGCAGATCGACGGAGGCGGCAGGTTCAGATTCCTGTGCGGGGAGCTTATCGTCCAGCGTGGTCGCCGGCGCAGGCGCTACCGCCGGCGCTTCAGATTCGGCCTGTTCAGCCTGCGGTTCCGGCTGTTTCTCTTCCTTCTGGCCGAAACCCAGCCAGGAGAAAAACCCACGTTTTTTTTCTTTTGCCATGCTGTGACCCTAACTCCGTACCAATGGCTGAATAACGAAAATAATTTAACCCCCGAGTCTATCACTTTCCCTCGCGGAGCAACACGCATCCGGCAGCTGAAAATCCGCCAACGGCCGTTGTTCGAAGCATCTTCACCGCCGCATCCCGCGGCATAAACCGCAAATTGCCAGACGGCGCGCTATTTCCCCGCGGCGCTCTCCCCGTTAGAATAGCGTTAACTTTTCTCGATCTGCGAAATTCATTAAGACTTTTTATGGCAAGACTATCGTCGCGGCCCGCGCCCCGCAAAGCGCAGACGGCCGCTGCCGGACAAATCCGCATTATCGGCGGCCAGTGGCGCGGACGTAAATTACCGGTGCCGAACAGCGCCGGGCTTCGCCCCACTACCGATCGGGTGCGTGAAACGCTGTTTAACTGGCTGGCGCCGGTGATCCAGGGCGCGCGCTGTCTGGACTGTTTTGCCGGTAGCGGCGCGCTGGGGCTGGAGGCGCTGTCGCGCTACGCCGGCAGCGCCACGCTGCTGGAGTATGAACGCCCGGTTGCCCAGCAGCTGGAAAAAAACCTGGCGTTGCTTAACGGCAACGGCCAGGTAATCAACACCAATGCATTGAGCTGGCTGGCAAACGCCGGTGAGGCCTATGATGTGGTGTTCCTCGATCCGCCGTTCCGCAAGGGGCTGCTGGCGCAGACCGTCGATCTGCTGGAGCAGCAGGGCTGGCTGGCCGATGAGGCCTGGGTGTACGTGGAGGCCGAAGCCGAAAGCGCCGCCGCCGACGTGCCGGCCAACTGGGCACTGTATCGAGAAAAGGTCGCCGGACAGGTGGCCTACCGTCTTTATATCCGTTCCGCCAAAGAGAAAACTGAAAATGCTGATTAATATGGGTCGCCTGCTGATGCTGTGCGTATGGGGCTTCCTGCTGACCAACCTGATCCACCCGTTCCCCAAGCCGCTGAAGTACTTTATCGACGTGGCGCTGTTCTTTATGGTGGTGATGCACGGGCTGCAGGTGGTATTGCTGAAATCCACCCAGCCGAAGGATCAGCCCATCAGCTACTGGCAGGAAGCCAAAATCTTTATCTTCGGCGTGTTTGAGCTGCTGGCCTGGCAGAAAAAACAGCCGCCGCTGAAGAAGAAGTAACTCCCCGCCTTTACTGCTCCGCGGTAAATGAAATAAAGCGCGTACCCTGCATCTTCAGGGTGCCGCGCGCACCGGGCGTTATCGGCTCATACTGTGGCTGCTTCAGCCGCACCACCAGGCTCTCGCCGCCGCGCTGCGGCTGGAAGGTCACCTCATAACGCATCGCCTCATTGACGATATGCTCGCGCTGGCGTGAACGGTTGGTGCTGGCCGCAAAGGCGCGTTTGTCGCTCACCACAACCTGCGTGGCGCGCACCGGCTCGCGATCGTTCGCCGCCTCCTGCTTACGCTGGCTGAAGTAACGCTGCGTCGCCAGTACGGCGATCAACGCCACCACGGCGATAAAAATCAGCGGAGGTTTACTCATCTCTTTCCCATTTCCTTTACCGCTAAAAGCGGGTAAACATAGCACTCAGTGGAAAACCTTAGCGCACAGCAACGTGCTTCTCTATAGCCGGACAAATAACGTCGCACGCCTGATTCAGGTATACACTGAAGAAGTGACGCAGGTGACATTTTTTGCGCCGCCCGATGGCGGCGCTGATGACTAAAAGGAAGATATATGAGTTGGCCATTCCTTGCCGTATTCTTTTCCGGTTGGTTATACGTTGACGCCGCCTATCGCGGTCCGAGCTGGCAGCGCTGGCTGTTCAAACCCATCACGCTGCTGCTGTTGCTGCTGCTCGCCTGGCAGGCGCCGGTGCTCGGCGCCGCCGGCTATCTGATCGTCTTTGGCCTGCTGGCCACCCTGGCGGGTGATGCCCTGCTGCAACTGCCCCGCCAGCAGATGCTGTACGCCCTCGGCGCATTCTTCCTTGCCCATCTGCTGTATGCCCTCAGCTTCGCCAGCCAGATGACCTTCAGCCTGTTCTGGCCGCTGCCGCTGGCGTTGCTGATTATCGGCGTACTGCTGCTGGCGACGCTGTGGACGCGCATTAGCGAACAGCGCTGGGCGGTCGTGGCCTACGTCGGCATGACGCTGCTGATGGTCTGGCTGGCCGGCGAGCAGTACTTCCTGCGCAGCACCGACTACGGTTTCTCGCTGCTGGCCGGCACCTCTCTGCTGTTGCTGGCAAGCATTGTCTGGCTGGTGAGCCACTACCGCAGCCGATTCCGCGCCGCCGACGCCATCGTCGCCTTCTGCTACTTTGCCGGTCACTTCCTGATCGTGCGTTCGCTGTATCTGTAAGCCTGCGGGTTCGCGCCGGCGACCCCGTGACTCAGTCCAGCGCCTTCAGGGTCAGGCCGTCCTCATCGCCGATGCGGTGGCGATAAACGTCGCCGTCACGTGAAAAGAACGCCAGCGTGGCGCCATCCGCCTGCAGCAGCGCGATGCCGTCCGGTGCGGGACGCCAGCCGGCCGCCGGTGCAGTCAGCAGCGTCTGCAGACACTGCTGCTCATCCTGCAGCTGATAGCCATTGGCGGCCGGCTGTTTGTCAGCCCGCAACGCGACCCGGCACTGCGTGTCGCCCCTGGCGACCTGCCATTCACCCGCCAGAGACTGCGCGGAAGGAAGAACCAGACTGCTGGCCATAGCGGCTCCTGTTGTTATGCAATATGTCATTATCGCGGCCACCACCGGGGTGACGCGCCTCCTGCGTTTGCTCATGCTCTGCTCACCGTAAACGTGGCGGGCGCGCCGACAAGGCCGCGCCCGCCTGCCGGTCAACCGGCAATGGCCAAATAACGGCCTAGACGATAAAGTCGGTGGCGACGTCCGCCTGCCCGACAATTTTCACCAGGAAGTCCGGCGTGCTATGTCCGCCAAAGTCCACCGCCAGATCGCTGACGTTGCTGGCGGCATCATAGGTTAACAGGGCTTCGCCCGCCGCGCCGCTGAAGTGGTCGACAAAATGAACCCCCTCGCCGCCTTTGTTAAAGTATGACAGATCGATTTTATCGATACCCTTCTGGAAGTCACGGATCCAGTCCGGCGCGCCCGGCGTGGAGTCGCTGACGGCGGAGAACACAAAGGTGTCGCTGCCGGCGCCGCCCCACAGTTCATCGGCGCCGCCGCCGCCGAACAGTACGTCGTTGCCCGCGCCGCCCTTGAGCACGTTATCCGCCTGGTTGCCGACCAGCACGTCATTGCCGGAACCGCCGATGGCGTTCTCAATGGTCACGCCCGCCGCTATCGACACATTGCCCTTCAGGCCGCCGACGTCGGAGAATGACTTCTCGTTCAGGTTGATACGCTGGTCGGCGCTATAGCCGGAAAAATCAAAGGTATCGTTGCCGCCGGCATCCCACACGGAGAAGATCACTTTTTCCGCGTTGCTGCTGGTGCTGAAGAAGTCGCGGTCGGTATTGGAGTTAAAGCCGTATACCGTATCGCCGGTGCGGGTGCTCATGTTGGCACCGTACAGGTGCTGGATCGCCGAAATGTCATCCAGCAGCGGGCCGGCGGCATAATGACCGCCGTTGTCGCCGCCGGTGTTGCTTTCGCTCCAGTAGCTCATCAGGCTGAACATGCGGGTATCTTCCGCATAGCTGGCGTCGCGATAGGAAGGGTTGCCCTGGCCGGCGTTGTAATCACCGGGGTGGCTCAGGCCCAGAGCATGGCCGATTTCATGGGTAAAGGTCTGGCGGCCGTAATCTTCAGACGCCGGGTGCTGAATATTGGACTGGTTGATGTTGTACCAGCTTTGGCCGGAGACGCTGCCGGAGCCCGGCAGCCAGGCATACGCCTGCGTGTCATAGTCGGTCTGGCCGTACTGATCCTGGCTGTAGTTGCCAAAGGTGATATTGGCTTTTTGCGTGCCGGACACCTCGGTAAAGGTGATATTGGCGACGTCAGACCAGGACTGCAGCGACAGTTTGGCCTGCTGCTGCTGTTCAGTGCTGAACTTGCTTAACCCGCGATCGCCGCCGCCGTTGGCGGAATTGAACTGGTAGTCGGGGAAAGAGAACGTCAATTTTACCGGCGTATCAAATACGCCTTTTCCATTCCAGGTTTGGTTAGTACGGGTAATATATAACCCGGCATCTTCCGTAGAAAATGAGTCCTTGCCATTAACTTGAATCCCATTACCGCGTTGGTGATAATGCAGTAAGTCATTCACCGCATCATAACCGGATTTGGCAGCGGCCAGGCTGGATTCATTTGTTTCTATCGCTTTTTTCTTCGATTGCATTGGTTCGATTCCACGCATTATTTGATCGTTAACGATCAAATAGATAAACATAACCTTCCCTGTTACTGCGTAATGACATCACGCAGATCCCTGGGAAGACGCGTACGCGCCAGTGATGGCTTGAATGTAGACGGAATTAATACATAACAATCAGTAAATAAGATCACCATCCCAAATGGTAATCGTTTCCAAGTATAGATAGCGATATTAAAAGGATCTCAGAATTAAAAACTTTTTAAATTCCATATGAAAGTGTTTTTATCTGGAAAAACAGGAAAACCACACATATGAAACATGAAAATCATGACAAGAAAGCGACAAAGGCCAATAAGAACGCCATATCGAGCGGCGAGTGTTTCATGCTGGTACTTTTCAGATCGCCTGAGTTTTTATTTACTCAAATGATGAATTGATCACAAATATTATTTCGCACACAAATTAATTAAACGCAAAATGGTCAATTAATACGATAAGAAATAAATATAGAAAGCAAAATAACGTCTAAGGAAATAATAAAAACTTCTGGATTGATCTGCATATTATTAGCATGCTAAATAAAATCATCTGATTAATTAACCACTCGCCGATGTGATTCCCCTTGACTCTGGAGTTGGCTCCAGGGTGTAGAGTCAGCCACGATAATGATCGTTAACTGCCTGGGGGCGTTATGCATACTCATCAAGACCATCAACACCACGAACATAACCATCATGACGGCGACTGCGGCTGCAACCACAGCCACGCCAAAAACCAACACGGCTGCAGCAGTGAAAAACCCGCGGACGCCGCAGGCCACGCCTGCAGCGACGGCCATCAACACACGCATCAGCACGGCGCAAGCTGCTGCGACAGCGGCGACCCGGATGAGGAAAGCGACAGGTTAAGCGCCGCTCCCCCAGCCGGCAGCCAACGTTTTAGCTGGAAGGTCAACGGCATGGATTGCCCAAGCTGTGCCAAAAAAATCGAAAACGCCGTCACCGCCGTGCCCGGCGTCGATAGCGCGCGCGTGCTGTTCGCCACCGAAAAACTGGTGGTGGATGCGCAGAACGATATCAGCCAGCGCGTGCAGGATGCGGTCGCGCAGGCCGGCTTTACCCTGCTGGGCATCGGCGGCCAGCCGCAGCCGGCGCCGGAGAGCGCATCGCGTTTTGCGCCCTACGCGCCTTTATTACTGCTGACGGCGCTGATGATCCTCAGCTGGGCGCTTGACCGCATCAACCCGCAATGGGGCAGCGTCGCCTTTATCGCCACCACGCTGGTCGGGCTGGCGCCGATCGCGCGCAAGGCGCTGCGTTTAATCCGTTCCGGCACGCCGTTCGCCATTGAAACCCTGATGAGCGTCGCCGCTATCGGCGCGCTGTTTATCGGCGCCACCGCTGAGGCGGCGATGGTGCTGCTGCTGTTTATGGTGGGTGAACTGCTGGAATCCTACGCCGCCAACCGGGCGCGCCGCGGCATCACCGCGCTGATGGCGCTGGTGCCGGAAGAGGCGGTGCTGCTGAACGGCAGCCAGCGCCGGCGCGTGCCGGTCGGCAGTCTGCGGCCGGGCGATGTGATCGAAATCGCCCCCGGCGCCCGGCTGCCGGCCGATGCCGAGCTGATTAACCCGTTCGCCAGCTTCGACGAAAGCGCGCTGACCGGCGAGTCCGTGCCGGTGGAGCGTCAGCAGGGTGAAAAAGTGGCGGCGGGCAGCCTGTCGGTCGACCAGTCCGTGCAGATGAAGGTAGTCTCCGAGCCGGGCAAAAACGCCATTGACCGCATCCTGCAGCTGATTGAAGAGGCGGAAGAGCGCCGCGCGCCGATTGAGCGTTTCCTTGACCGCTTCAGCCGCTACTACACGCCGGCCATCATGCTGCTGTCGCTGGCCGTGATTCTGCTGCCGCCGCTGCTGTTCTCCCAGCCGTGGGAAACCTGGATTTACCGCGGCCTGACGCTGCTGCTGATCGGTTGTCCGTGCGCGCTGGTGATTTCAACGCCGGCGGCCATCACCTCCGGCCTGGCGGCGGCCACCCGGCGCGGTTCGCTGATTAAAGGCGGCGCCGCCCTCGAGCAGCTGGGACAGGTGCAAACCATCGCATTTGATAAAACCGGCACCCTGACCGAAGGCAAGCCGACGGTCACCGACGCGCTGCCGATCGGCGCGCTGAGCGAACAGCAGCTGCTGACGCTGGCGGCGGCGGTCGAGGCCGGTTCGCACCATCCGCTGGCGCAGGCGATCGTTCGCCGCGCCGAACAATATGGCGCGCCGCTGCCGCTGGCCGATAACCGTCGCGCGCTGGCCGGCGTCGGCATCGAAGGGCAGCTTGACGGCAAAACGGTGCGCATCAGCGCGCCGGCCAAACTGGCGCCGGGGCTGCTGGATGCCACCTGGCAAACCCGTCTGGAACAGCTGGAAAATGAAGGGAAAACCGTGGTGGTGGCGTTGGAGGATAATCAGCCCGTCGGCCTGCTGGCCCTGCGCGATACGCTGCGCAGCGACGCACGACAGGCGATCGACGCGCTCGGTCAGCTGGGTATCAACGGCGTAATGCTGACCGGCGACAACCCGCGCGCCGCGGCCGCCATCGCCCGTGAACTGGGCATCGATTACCGCGCCGGACTGCTGCCGGAAGATAAGGTCACGGCGGTGACGGAATTGAGCCGGCAACGGCCGACGGCGATGCTCGGCGACGGCATCAACGACGCGCCGGCGATGAAAGCCGCCAGCATCGGCATCGCCATGGGCAGCGGTACCGACGTCGCGCTGGAGACCGCCGATGCGGCGCTGACGCACAACCGCCTGCTGGGCATTGCCGAGATGGTGCGCATCTCACGCGCCACCCACGCCAATATCCGGCAGAACATCACCATTGCGCTGGGGCTGAAAGGGATTTTCCTGGTCACCAGCCTGCTGGGCATCACCGGGCTGTGGCTGGCGGTGCTGGCCGACTCCGGCGCCACCGCGCTGGTGACGCTCAATGCAATCCGGCTGTTAAAAACCCGTCAGTGATCTTATTGTGCTCTGCGCTACGCGCGGAGCACAATAGCCGCATTAAATGTACGTACATACATGCTTTATTTATTATACCCTTGCGCTCTTACCATCAGAATACTCCGCTTTATTTCGCGTATTCCCATGCAAAGAGCCTGAACTATGAAACCCTTCAACTATAAAAACGTTATCTTCGTTCCCGTTGCTCTGTTTTCAGCTGTAACATTTGCGCAACAAACCACCCCTGAAGACACTGAACGGCTGATCGACAACGCCCAGCGTCCCGCCTTTGCCCAAGGCCCATTGCCGACGGCCAGCCGGCAGGACGCCACGCCGTCAGCCCAGCCGGCCGCCGCGCCTCTGCAGTCCACGTCGCAGCGGCACACGCTGCCTTTCTGGGGGGATGAAGCCCGCGCCCGCGGCTACGACCTGCCGGAAACCTTCGGTATCGGCATCAACCATATGAATATGCGGCAGAATATCGAGGTCAGCAGCATCAGTTTCTCCGGGCTGGGCTTGGGCTCCTTCCAGATTCCGGGCGACCTGTTTAACATCAAGGCCGAAAACAGCCGCGAAAAAAGTAAAACCGACACGATGCGCCTCGACGCCTGGGTGCTACCGTTCCTCAACGTTTACGGCATCGTCGGCCATACCCGCGGCAGCTCCCACTCGATCGTCTCCGTCGATGCCGACCCGAGCAAATACACCAATCCGATGGAAAGGATCATTGCCTCCAACGTGCACCGGATGAATAAGAGCGGCCAACTGAAAGATCTCGATTTCAACCTGGATTTTAAAGGCACCACCTACGGCGCCGGCTTTACGCTGGCCGGCGGTTACGAGAACTGGTTCACCACGCTGGACACCAACTACACCCGCACCGACTTCAATATTCTTGATGGGCAAATCTCGGCGCTCACCGTAACGCCGCGCGTCGGCTACCGTTTCCAGATGCCGGGCATCAGCGGCCCCAGCCATCTGAACCTGTGGGTCGGCAGTATGTATCAGGACGTGCAGCAAGAGTTTAAAGGCAGCCTGGGAGATCTGAGTATGCCGGCCGCCCTGCAGCCGCTGATCGAAATCGCCAACCAGCGCGGCGAAGGCCGCTTCCGCGTCAAGCAGCATCTGCAGTCGCCGTGGAACGTGCTGGTCGGCGCACAATATGAGATCACCAGAAACTTCAACGTGATGACGGAAGTCGGCTTTAGCGAGCGCAACAGCGCGATGGTTTCCGCTGAATACCGCTTCTGATGTGGCGCTGGCTTCCCCTTCTGCTGCTGGCGGCGCACACGGCGACCCACGCCGCACTGCCCAGCCGGCAGCAGATTGACGATTTATTGCGCCCGCTGGGCGCAGACAACCAGTTTGACCACCGGAAAGCCATCGACTGGGGCGTGCTGCCCGGGCCGTTTTATACCCCAGAGCTGGGCCTGGGCATCGGCACCGCCGTGGTCGGCATGTATCGCCCGGACAGCAGCGACAGCGTCAGCCAGAACTCCACGCTGGCGCTGAAAGGCTTTTTCAGTTCAACCGGCGCGTTCGGCATCGGGTTTGAAAACTACAGCTTCTTCGCCAACGACCAGTGGCGTTTTTTCACCACCGGCAGCATGAAAAATATGCCCACCTATTACTGGGGCACCGGCTATCAGGCCGGCCGGCGTGACGGCAACAAGGAAAAATATACCCAGCAGTCGCTGCAGGTCGCGCCTGCCGTGATGTACCGCATTGCCGACGCCACTTATCTGGGCCTCGGCTGGGACTTCTCCTCCACCCACGCCGACGATCCGGACAACGGCGACCATAGCCTGTTTCTGGCGGAAGCCGCCGGGCCGTCTTCGGTCAGCTCCGGCGTCAGCGCGCGTTTCAGCTACGACACGCGGGACTTTGTCGCCAACGCCAGCCGCGGGCAGTACTTCAACCTGACCTATACCCATTTCGCGCCCGAGCTGGGCAGCGACAGCCGCTTCGAAACGCTGGAATCCCAGTACAATCTGTACCATAGTCTGAGCGCCAAAAGCGTGCTGGCGCTCGACCTCTACGGCCGTTTCGCCAGCGGCGAGGTGCCGTGGGATCGCCTGTCGGAACTGGGTAATGACAACCGCATGCGCGGCTACTATCAGGGGCGCTACCGCGATCGCAACGCCTTCAGCGGTCAGCTGGAGTACCGCCGCAAACTCAACTGGCGGCACGGCTATGTACTGTGGGCCGGCACCGGCACCATGAGCCGCGACGCCGGCGATCTGGGACGCGGAAACTGGCTGCCGACCGTCGGCGCCGGCTACCGTTTCGAGTTTAAACCGCGGATGAACGTACGCCTCGACTTCGGCGTCGGACGTCAGAGCAGCGGGTTCTATTTTCAGGTGGGAGAAGCTTTTTAATGCGTTATTGCGCGCTGATATTCATCATATTTCTGAATATGGCACAGGCCAGCGCGGCGATGGAGACCATTGTCACGGCGCAGCCGACCCGCGTCACGCGTATCGACTGGCCGGTGGCGCCCCCGCTGTCCGCGCCGGACGGACTACGCCCGTGCTGCGCCTTCGGCTTCAATCTCAACGTGCAGGCGCTGGGCATCCCGGTGCCCTTTTACCAGTTGGACAATGTGGTGGAGGCCGGCCGGCTCGGTCATCACCGCTATAACGACAGCGCCTTCGGCGCCGTCAGCAATGTGCTGGGGCTGAGCAGCGAGCGGGACGGTCTGCTGTACACCCGCCGCGGCGGGTTTATCGATATCGCCCACGTGCGCGACACCGCTGACAATACCCTGTACCTGTTCAGCCAGATACTGCCGCGCCTCGGCCAGCGCTGGCACATTTCCCTGGGGGAAGAGCTGGCGCAGCGGCGGATTCAGCTCAACGCCTTTACGCCGCCGGATGACGCGGCGCAGCGCTATACGCTGGCGGCCTACCTGGCGGGGAAACTGGCGTATCAGCTGGCCGCCTGGCATGAAATCGCCCAGTGGTATGGCTACCAGTCCGTACCCGGTTTTTCCGAGGAGATTTCCGCCTTTTCGCCGGAGGATCTCTACTCCAATCTGCTGGGCGCGCGGCTGGCGATCGATGTGATTTTGCAGGGCGGCGCGGTGTCGGTCGGCAGCTATAACCGCGCGATGGAAACGCTGCTGCCTGCGGCGCTCAATCAGCTCGGGGCGGTATCCGCCACGCAGACCCGGCGACAGCTGGCCGGCATTGACGGCGACTGGTGGGACAGCCACCGGCGGGTGCCGGAGAAGTTTTTGGTACTGAAACGCAACTACGATACCGGCGACAACCGCCTGCCGACGCCGGTGCCGTTCGAACGCACCGCGCCGCAGCGCCTGATGCTGCCGCAGCAGCTCTACGGCATCTCATTGAGCGATATCGGGGAGTTACAGCTCTGGCCGGGCAGCGCCCCGCGTCATCTGCCGCCGCCGTCGCCGTACTATACGGCGGCAGACTTCAGCGACCTGGCGCTGCACGCCCGGGCGGAGGATGCGCGGCAGATACTGGAAAAGCGCTGACGGGCGGCACACCGGCCTCAGGCGGCGGTGCCTTTACGCAGCAGGTAGCGGTAAGGGGTCTGCTCCGTTTCCTGCGCCACCAGCGTATGCTCCATAAAACGGCAGAAGCCGGGAATATCGCGGGTGGTGGCCGGATCGTCGGCAATGATCAGCAGCGTTTGGCCATTGTCCATATGGCGCACGGTTTTACGCACCATCATGACCGGTTCAGGGCAGCGCAGGCCAAGCGCATCGAGCGTTTGGTCAGCCTGGGAAAAGATGTCACTCATGTTATTTATCTCGATCAACTACGATCGGCGAACGCTCGCCGGATCTCATAGCGCCATAGTTTACGCCGGTAGTTTTTCTGTGCAACATGCGTTAACGTTTGCGTGTATTTTAACCGCATTGTTGATTGCATTGGTTGCGCAAACGCGTATCATGCGGCGCGCGGCCGACAAAAAACGGCGGCGGCAATCCTTATTTATCCCCTCGCGCCGCGCGGGGTGAACATCGTTGGTATGGGTTCCCTCACCCCATTCATTCAAAAAGGTCAATTATGTACGCTTTTACTCCGCAACAGCGCACCGCCGCGTTGCTTTGGCTGTCGCTGTTCCACATCATCATCATTACCTCCAGCAACTATCTGGTGCAGCTGCCGATTACCATTTTCGGCTTCCATACCACCTGGGGCGCCTTTACCTTCCCGTTTATTTTTCTGGCTACCGACCTGACCGTGCGTATTTTCGGCGCGCCGCTGGCGAGAAAGATCATTCTGGCGGTGATGGTGCCGGCGCTGTTTATCTCCTACGTGATTTCCACCGTGACGTATCAGGGCGAGTGGCAGGGGCTGGCGGCGCTGGGACAGTTCAACCTGTTTGTCGCGCGCATCGCCGTCGCCAGCTTTATGGCCTACGTGCTCGGCCAGATCCTCGATGTGCACGTGTTTAACCGCCTGCGCCAGCGCAGCGCCTGGTGGGTCGCGCCCGCCGCCGCGATGTTCCTCGGCAATATCAGCGATACGCTGTCGTTCTTCTTTATCGCCTTCTACCAGAGCAGCGATCCGTTTATGGCCGCCAACTGGGTGGAGATCGCCCTGGTGGACTACAGCTTCAAGGTGATGATCTGCCTGCTGTTCTTCCTGCCGATGTACGGCGTGCTGCTGAATATGCTGCTGAAACGCCTCGCCGGCCGTCAGCAGGCGGGTGCGCTGCAGGCCAGTTAAGTTATGATGGCGGCCTGCGCAACGACGGAGGCCGCCAAGATGTTAACCACCCGCACTGCCACACTGGCTGAGATCCAGCAGCTCTATCAGCACATCCCTGAATTTAACGCCGCCCACCGCCTGCAGGATCTGCAGCTGCGCATCGGCGACGCGATGCATTACGCGCTGATTGCCGAGCTGGACGGTCAGCCGGCCGGTTTTAAACTGGGCTATCAAACCAGTGACGACACCTTCTACAGCTGGCTGGGCGGCGTGCTGCCCGCCTTTCGCCGCCGCGGCGTCGCCGGGCGGCTGCTGGAGGAGCAGGAGCGCTGGGCGCACACGCAGGGGTTCCGCCGGCTGACGGTGAAAACGCGCAACCAGTTCCGCGGCATGCTGATGCTGCTGATCGCTCGTCACTATCAGATTATTACGCTGGAAAAGAAGGGCGAAGTGGCTGATTATCGGCTATTACTGGAAAAAACGCTGTGACACAATCTGCCTTGCATTTTGCTGATGAATAGGTTGCGATCAAGCAAAGAGACACGCTATCCGTCATACTTCAGGTAACAGGAATTTTAGCGTTATGCGCTGCCCTGCATTTGCATGATTCAGGGTATAACCCGTGAAGAAAAGGAAGAAAGCCCAATGCGTAAAGTAGCAAAATTAATGGGTATCAGCCTGCTGGTACTTGGCCTGGCAGCCTGCGACGGCGACAGCAAAGACGCGGCGGCACCGGCCGGCGATGCCGCCAGCAGCAGCGCGGCCGCACAACAGGTGAGCCTGCTGGACGGTAAGCTGGCCTTTACCCTGCCGACCGGCATGTCCGATCAAAGCGGCAAGCTGGGCAACCAGGCCAACAATATGCACGTGTATGCCGACAGCACCGGCCAGCGCGCGGTGATCGTCATTCTGGGCGATAAAACCAGCGAGAGCCTGGAAACCCTGGCGCAGCGTCTGGAAACCACGCAGCGCGCGCGCGACGCCAACCTGCAGGTGGTGACCAATAAAGCCATCGACGTCGACGGCGTACCGCTGCGTCAGCTGGACAGCATCCTCAGCAGCGGCGGCGAGAAAGCCTATTCATCCATCCTGATCGGCTCGCTGGACAACCATCTGCTGACCATCCAGGTGACGCTGCCGGCGGATAATCAGCAGCAGGCGCAGACCGACGCCTCGGCAATTATCAGCACGCTGAAGCTCAAACCGTAATCCTCCGCGGGCCGGCAACGCCGGCCCCG
Source organism: Serratia rubidaea (assembly GCF_016026735.1). Classification (NCBI taxonomy): domain Bacteria; kingdom Pseudomonadati; phylum Pseudomonadota; class Gammaproteobacteria; order Enterobacterales; family Yersiniaceae; genus Serratia; species Serratia rubidaea. The sequence continues at coordinate 1,748,672 of NZ_CP065640.1, read as the reverse complement.
TTTCCCTCAGGCTTACGCCAGCGCCTGCGCCAGCAGCGTAATCGGGTGTTCACAGCGCTTGCTGGTCGACATCTCAATCTGCCATTTGCAGGTTTCACAATCGGTCACCACCAAATCCACGCCGCTCTGCTCAATCTGCCGGAACAGCGACGCGCCGATACCCTGTGAAGTAGCGTAATTCTCCGATTTAAAGCCGTACGTACCGGCAATGCCGCAGCACTGGGAATCCAGCACCACCAGCTCCACGCCGGGGATCTGCCGCAGCAGCTCCAGGGTGTAGGCCGTCCAGCCCATTTTCTCCATATGACACGGCGTATGGTAGGCCACGCGCAGCGGCGTAGAGCGCAGCGGCAGCGTCCGGCCCTCGCTCAGCAGGCGGTAGAGATAGCGCGTCGCCAGCTCCACGCGGTCGCGCACCGCCGTGGTATCCACCCCCAGCAGGTGCGGATACTCGTCACGCAGAGTAAAGGTGCAGCTCGACGAGGTGGCCACCACCGGAATGCCCTGCTCCAGCACCGTCTGACGCAGCGATTCGGCGTTTACGGCGGCCTGCTTTTTCGCCTGATCGATAAAGCCGTTGGCGATCAGCGGCACGCCGCAGCATTTTTCCCGCTGCAGCAGCTGCACGCCGATCTCCATGGCGTTAAAGACGCGGATCAGATCCTTGCCCAGCTGCGGATGGTTATAGTTGACGAAGCAACCGTGGAAAAACGCCACCTGCTCGCCATAGCGCCGCTGCTGCTGCGCCTGCTGACGATACCAGCGGCGGAAGGTGCCGAACGAGTACTTCGGCAGCGTGCGGCGATGGTCGATTTTCAGCGCCTTGTCCAGCAGCTTGCGCACCGGCTTCAGGCCGGTGGCGGCGTTGACGATCGGCGCGAACGGCGTCGACAGCGAGCCCATGATATCGGTGTGACTGAGGATGGCGTCGCGCAGGCTCGGCGTGCTCTGGCTCAGCTCGGCGCGCGCCCGCTGGATAATATCGCCGATTTTCACCTCCGACGGGCAGGCCACTTCGCAGCGTTTGCAGTTGGTGCAGTACTTCAGCGCTTCGTCATACAGCGCCGGGTCCTTCAGCCGCAGGCGCTCGCCGTCCGGCCCCGCCTGCTTCGGCCCCGGATAGAGCGGATTGACCTTGGCCACCGGGCAATAGGTGGTGCAGACGGTGCACTTGATGCAGCTTTCAAAGCTGTTGTCGCTCGTCAGGCTCATGCGCCCTCCCCCTGTTCAACAATATTCCGGGCGGCATGCAGCGCCCCCAACAGCGATACGCCGGCGCCGCAGCCCTGCTGCAACGGGTCGTAGCCGCCGGTCACCGCGCCGATGGCGTACAGATTGTCCAGCGCCTGCCCCTGTCTGATGGCGCGCAGCCGCGCATCGGTGCGTACGCCAAACTGCAGGTAAGGCTGCGGTGCGAATAGATCGCGCCGGCACCAGTCGGCGCGTTCGGCGCTGTCGTAGACATCCAGCCCGAATACCGGCTCGCGGATGCCGTTGCTATCCGAACTCAGGCCGTTGCTGAAGAAACTGCCGCCGGCCAGCACCAGCTGCGACGCCCGCAGCGGAATATCGCCGTGGTTGCGGGTATACAGCGCCGTCACCCGTCCGCCGTCAAACTCGGCGCGCAGCGCGCGATCGCCGGGCATCAGCACGCCGCCCAGCTGCACCAGACGCTGGCGCAGCGCCTGATGCAGACGCATGCCCAACACCGAAGGCGGCAGGGTCGGCAGCAGATGCACCGGCTTACCCAACCTCTGCTGCAGCGTCTGCAGCGCCTGATCGTCTTCCAGCCCCAGACAGGCCGGCAGGAACACCGCCTCCGCCTCGTCCGCCAGCCGCCGGATCTCCTCCGCCAGCGCGGCGCCCTGTGCCGGCATGTCCAGCACGCGGGCGATATTGACCGCGCGAAATTCGCTGGGGTTATTGCGCAGACGGTCGAGCGCCGGCAGATGCAGCTGGCCAATGCGGACGTCAACGCCCTGCTGATTCTGCAGCGAACTGGCCGCCATCTGCGGCTGAAAATCCAGAAACCCTTCAATGCCCAGCACCGCAATGCTGCGCCACGGCAGCGGCGCGTCCAGCGGCGTGGTCGGCACCGCCTGCGGGCTGAGCCAGGTCGCCCGCCGCGTACCCAGCGGCGTAATGCGCAGGTGGTTCATCCGGCAGTCGCCCTGCATCGCCAGGCCGCAGCGCTGCAGCAGCTGCTGCGCTTCATCCGCCAGCGCCGCCACCTGCGGCGCTCCCATCAAAGAGTAAGGGTGCTGCGGCGCCTGCCGCGCCAGGGCCGGCAGCGCATCAAGCGGCGCCGCCACCGGCGTGCCGTCCGGCAGCTGCGCCAGTAAATCCAGCGAGCCGGAGGCGAAATAGAGCGCGTTCTGGCCGTTGCTCACCACCGCGCAGCGCTTGCCCAGCTCGCTCAGCCGCAGCGCACAGCTTAAGCCCGCCAGTCCGCCGCCGATCACCACCACGTCAAATTGCATCATCCGCCTCCTGTTTAACGTCGCCGCACGCGTCCAGCCCGCACAGCCCCTGATAGACCCAGCTGGTGAACTCGCTTTCGCGCAGCGCATCGCCCCAGGCGATGGGCCGCACGCCCTTCCAGCGTTCGTTCAGGAAGTGGGAGAGCTGGGCGATGGACTGCTGCGGCGTCGTGACGTTAAAGCGGGACAGCAGGCCGGCGGCGCGACAGGCGCACAGCTCACCCTGACAGGTGCCCATCCCCACGCGGGTGCGGCGGCGTAAATCCACCAGGTTATTCACCGTCAGCGACTCCACCGCGTAGCGCACCTCACCGGCGGTTACCGCTTCGCATTCACACACCAGGCTGGTATCAAGACGGTTTTCGGCCGGCACCAGAGCGGCGCGGTCGCCGTGACGATACACCGCCGAACCGCGGATGCTGGCCGGCAGCGACACCACGCGGCGCACGGTCTCCTCCGCCGACTGGCGCGAGCCGGGCAGCGCCTGTTCGGCGGTGGTGCAGCGGGCGCTGACGCCGAGTTTTTCGCACACCAGATCGGTGGCCCACTCCGCCATCAGCCGGTAGGTCATCAGTTTGCCGCCGGTGATGGTGATAAAGCCTTCCAGGCCGTCGCGCTGCGCGTGATCGAGCAGCACGATGCCGCGGCTGACGTTGCGCCCGGACGGGTCGTCGTCGCTGGCCACCAGCGGCCGCACGCCGGCGTAGGCGCGCAGAATGCGGGTTTGCGCCATCGCGGGCGCCAGCAGCGCCCCTTCGCGCATCAGCGTATCCACTTCCTGCGGCGTCACCAGCATGTTGTCGATCTGGTCGTAATCAATGTGCGTCGAGGTGGTGCCGATCAGCGAGATGGTATCGCCCGGCACCAGAATGTCGGCGTCCGCCGGTTTGCGGCAGCGGTTGATCACCATGTTATTGATGCGGTGGCCGAGGATCAGCAGCGCCCCCTTTGCCGGGAACATGCGCACGCGCAGATCGGCGTATTCGGCGATCTGCTGGCCCCAGATGCCGGCGGCGTTGACCACCACCTCAGCGCGAATTTCATACTGCCGCCGCTGCTGATGGTCGTAAACGCGCACGCCGCGCACGCGATCGCCCACGCGCAGCAGCCCCACCACCTGATGGTAGGTCAGGATCTGCGCGCCCTGTTCGCGCGCATCCAGCATGTTGGCCGCGGTCAGCCGGAAGGGATCCACCGTGCCGTCCGGCACCCGCACTGCGCCGATCAGCGCCGGGTTGGCCGCCGGCTCCAGGCTTAGCGCCAGCTGCGGGTCGATCGCCTGGGCGTCAATGCCGGCCTGCTGACAGGCCTGAATAAACTGCTGCTGATACGCCAGCGAATCCTGCGGCAGCGTAATGAACAGGCCATCGCTGCGTTCAATGCAGTGATGCGCAATACGCTTCAGGATACGGTTTTCTTCAATGCATTCGCGGGCGGACTCGCCGTCGGTCACCGCATAGCGCGCGCCGCTGTGCAGCAGGCCGTGGTTGCGCCCGGTGGCGCCGGTGGCGATATCGTGACGTTCCAGCAGCAGGCAGCGTATGCCGCGGCGCGCGCAGTCGCGGGCAATACCGGCGCCGGTCGCGCCGCCGCCTATAATGATGACATCCGTTTCAGTTACCGGTGCAGCGTGGCTCATTTCCACCCCCAATGACGCTGATGATGGGGCTATTGATCCACAGTTCGTGCGGGCTTTGTTTGATAAGGAACAATAACGAACATAAAACGAAAGAGAAATGTCCATAAAAGTCCACTTATGTGATCGCTATCACGACTTTTTTGCTTTTCTCTATTTCATAACGTTAACGAATCGCTCAAAATTCGCCGTTGTTTTATAAAAGTGTAACAAATGCGCCATCCATCACAGAGCCAACCAGGGGTTTTGTCTAGCATGGCGCTCGTTATAGAACAAAAAGCAACACCCAAACATCCGCTCAAACACGACTCAGAACGCCTGCTCTGAGCGTGTCATAACTGATAAAGCCATCGGAGGCGCTCATGTTGAGTATTTTTAAGCCAGCCGCACACATTGCTCGTGTGCCGGTCGACAAGGTAGATCCGCTCTATCGCCGACTGCGCTGGCAAATTTTTATGGGAATTTTCTTCGGCTACGCCGCGTACTATCTGGTGCGTAAGAACTTCACCCTGGCGATGCCTTATCTGATCGAAGAAGGCTTCAGCCGCGGCGATCTGGGCTTCGCCCTGTCAGGGATCTCCATCGCTTACGGTTTTTCCAAATTTATCATGGGCTCGGTGTCCGACCGCTCTAACCCGCGCGTCTTCCTGCCCGCCGGTCTGATCCTGGCCGCCTGCGTCATGCTGTTTATGGGCTTCGTTCCGTGGGCCACCTCCAGCATCGCCGTGATGTTCGTGCTGCTGTTCCTGTGCGGCTGGTTCCAGGGCATGGGCTGGCCGCCGTGCGGCCGCACCATGGTGCACTGGTGGTCGCAGAAAGAACGCGGCCAGATCGTCTCCGTCTGGAACTGCGCCCACAACGTCGGCGGCGGTCTGCCGCCGCTGCTGTTCCTGCTCGGCATGGCCTGGTTCAACGACTGGCACGCCGCGCTGTATATGCCGGCCTTCGGCGCCATTCTGGTGGCCCTGATCGCCTTCGGCCTGATGCGCGATACGCCGCAGTCCTGCGGCCTGCCGCCGGTGGAAGAGTATAAAAACGACTACCCGGACGATTACAGCGAGAAAGCGGAAGAAGAGCTGACCGCCAAGCAGATCTTTATGCAGTACATCCTGCCGAACAAGCTGCTGTGGTATATCGCGGTCGCCAACGTGTTCGTTTACCTGCTGCGCTACGGCATTCTGGACTGGTCGCCGACCTACCTGAAAGAGGTGAAGCACTTCGCGCTGGATAAGTCCTCCTGGGCCTACTTCCTGTACGAATATGCCGGTATTCCGGGCACCCTGCTGTGCGGTTGGATGTCGGATAAAGTGTTTAAAGGCAACCGCGGCGCCACCGGCGTCTTCTTTATGACGCTGGTGACCATCGCCACCATCGTCTTCTGGATGAACCCGGCGGGCAACCCGACGATCGACATGATCTGTATGCTGGTTATCGGCTTCCTGATTTACGGCCCGGTGATGCTGATCGGCCTGCACGCGCTGGAACTGGCGCCGAAGAAAGCCGCAGGCACCGCCGCCGGCTTCACCGGCCTGTTCGGTTACCTGGGCGGCTCGGTCGCCGCCAGCGCCATCGTCGGCTACACCGTGGACTTCTTCGGTTGGGACGGCGGCTTTATGGTGATGATCGGCGGCAGCATCGCCGCAGTCATCCTGCTGCTGCTGACCATGCTGAACGAGAAGAAACATCACGCAGAAGTTGCGGCCAAACGCGACTAATCGTCACGAAAATCATGCACTATCCTAAAAGGCCGCCGCACCGCGGCCTTTTTATTCCCACTCACTGGCAACGATGCCGCCCACGGCTACCCTGCCACTTAAGGAGAAGACTATGCGGACTCACGTTAAAGCCCTGCTGTCAGGGATTATTCTGGCGACAACCATGAGCAGCGCCGCCTTTGCCGCCGACAAGGTGGTGATCGCCCACCGCGGCGCCAGCGGCTACCTGCCGGAGCACACGCTGCCGGCCAAGGCCATGGCCTACGCACAGGGTGCAGATTTCCTCGAGCAGGACCTGGTGATGACTAAGGATGACGAACTGGTGGTGCTGCACGATCACTACCTGGACCGCGTGACCGACGTCGCCAAACGCTTCCCGGACCGCGCGCGCAAAGACGGGCGCTACTACGCCATCGACTTTACCCTGGCCGAAATCAAATCGCTGAAGTTCACCGAAGGCTTTGATATCAAAGACGGCAAGCAGGTGCAGAGCTACCCGGGCCGCTTCCCGATGGGTAAATCCGACTTCCGCGTCCACACCTTCCAGGAAGAGATTGAATTCGTGCAGGGCCTGAACCACTCAACCGGCAAGAACATCGGCATCTATCCGGAAATCAAGGCGCCGTGGTTCCACCAGCAGGAAGGGAAAGACATCTCCAGCAAAGTGCTGGCGGTGCTGAAGCAGTACGGCTACACCGGTAAGAACGATAACGTCTACCTGCAGTGCTTCGACGCCAACGAGCTGAAACGCATCAAAACCGAGCTGGAGCCGAAGCTGGGCATGGATCTGAAGCTGGTGCAGCTGATCGCCTATAACGACTGGAATGAAACCTACGAGCAGAACGCCGACGGCAAGTGGGTCAACTACGACTATGACTGGATGTTCAAGCCGGGCGCGATGAAGCAGATCGCCCAGTATGCCGACGGCATCGGGCCTGACTACCACATGCTGGTGGAAGCAGAGAAGTCCAAACCGGGCCATATCGTACTGACCGACATGGTGAAAGAGGCGCACGCCAACAAGCTGGCAGTGCATCCGTTCACCATCCGCGCCGACGCGCTGCCGAAGTACGTCACCGACGTCAACCAGCTGTACGACGTGATTTATAACCAGGCCGGCGTTGACGGGGTATTCACCGACTTCCCGGACAAAGGCGTGCAGTTCCTGCAAAAACAGGGACAACACCGGTAAAACGCAGGCTGGCCGACAGGTCAGCCATGCTATCGATGCCGGCCGGGGCGCGCCCCGGCCGCATCACTCAGGAGAGAAACATCTCGCGCAGATAGTGCGGCACCGCGTTATCCACGTTGGAGCCAATCACCTCCAGCTCCGGCAGCTTATCCTTCAGGCGCTGATGCGCGTCGCGCATAATGCAGCCTTTGCCCGCCATCGCCAGCATCTCCAGATCGTTCATGCCGTCGCCGAACGCGATGCACTCTTTCAGCGTGTAGCCGATAATCTTCGCCACTTCTTCCAGCGCATGCCCCTTCGACACGCCGCCGGCCATCACTTCCAGACAGGTCGGGAACGAGAAGCTGACGTTCACCCGGTCGCCCCAGCGCGCGTTAATCGCCGCTTCCAGCGGCAGCAGTTTCTCGTGGTCGTCACAGGTGAAGTACACCTTGCAGACGCCGTCGGTTTCCAGCAGGCCTGGCTCAAACAGCTGATATTTGAACACCGACTCGCGGAAGAACTCTTCCTGCTCCGGGCTGTTGCGGTTGATAAACCAGTCGTCGTTACGGTAGACGTTGGTGGTGATATCCGGGCTGTTATGCACGATGCCGTACAGATCGCGGGCGATATCGCCGTCCAGATTGTGGCTGAAGATCAGCTCGCCGGCGGTGTTGTGCACCCGCGCGCCGTTGGAGGTGATCATAAACGCGCTGATGCCGAGGTTATCGCGGATTTGCCCCACGTCGATATGGTGACGGCCGGTGGCAAACACAAAATGCACCCCGCGCTGCGTCAGCAGCTGCAGCGTCTCTTTGGCATAAGGTGACAACGTATGGTCAGGGGACAGCAGGGTGCCATCCAGGTCGGAAGCAACAACATGATACATAAATAGGTCAACCTCTAATGGAGTTGTCGGCGGCATCGGCGCCGCTGAAAGCGTGTTGAGCATAAAAACGCAGGATTGCGTTTAGTGCTTCGGCGCGCATAGCGTCCCGCTCAAACAGGATCTCATGGCGTGCGCCCTGGATAACCCGCGGTTTTCCCCCTTCGCAAGGGTGTCCCGCGTCTGACAGTGCCTGACAAAAAGCCTGGTGCGAACGGTTGTCGACCACCCGTTCCTCACCGGCCTGCAATAACAAGATTGGCGTGGCGATCTCTGCGGCCTCGGCAATCGCCTGTTGCCCGGCCTGAATACTTTCCCGCACCCAGTGGTAAGTCGGCCCGCCCACCTGCAGCTCCGGGTAGTCGGCATAGTAACGCACCGCGCGCCGGTAGCGCTCGCGGCTGTGGGTCAGCACGTTGACCATATACGGCAGCGGCCGCCACTGGCCGGTGCCCACCGCATAGTAATCGCGCACGTTCGGCCGTTTCTCCGCCCAGTTCAGGATGCGGTGCGCCATCCAGTCGGGCATCGGCAGGTAGATGCCGAACATCGGCGCGCACAGCGCAGCGGCGACGAACGCCTGCGACTGGCGGGCGAGGAACTGCGCCAGAATCGCGCCGCCCATCGAGTGCGCCAGGGCGAAATGCTGGCGATAGCCCAGCGGCTGCACCGCCTGCTGATAAAAGCGCGTAAAATCTTCGACGTAATCGGCAAAGTTCACCACGTGGCCGCGGTGGCTGTCCGCCAGCAGACGCCCGGATCGCCCCTGCCCGCGGTGGTCGATAATCATCACGTCGTAGCCGCACTGAAACAGATCGTAGGCGACTTCCGGGTACTTCACATAGCTTTCGATGCGGCCGGGGCTGATCACCACCACCCGCTGATGCTGCGGCGCGCTAAAGCGTACGTAACGAATCGGCACCTCGTCGACGCCGCTGAACTCACCCTCCTGGCGCGTGCGCCAGAAATCCAGCAGCGGGCCGGTGGCAAAGGCCGCAAACTGGGTTTCACGCGTGAGCCATTCATCGGGGCTGAGTATAGACGCCGTCATGACATGCCTTCCTTTCCGCTAGCGCCGCCCGCTCAGCGGGTAAAAATCAGGTGTAAACCGAAACCGGTGAACAGAACGCCCGCCAGCCCGTCGATCCATTTCGCCAGCCGCTGATAGCCGCGGCGCATCGCCGGCAGGGCGAAAATCATCGCCACCAGGCTGAACCAGGCGAAGGTTTCCGCCACGATCAGCAGAAACAGTCCCCAGCGCGCGCCGGCGCCGACGCTGTCGCCGACAAACAGCGAAAACACGCTGCCGAAGTAGATCACCGCTTTCGGGTTGGACAGGTTGGTGAGAAACCCGCGGATAAAGCTGCGGCCCGGTTTGGCCAGCGTCACGCTCGCCTCGTCCGGCAGCGCCGCCGGCTGCCCGCGCCTGGCGCGCGCCGAACGCAGCAGCTGCCAGCCCATCCAGCACAGATAGATGCCGCCGCCGACCATGATAATCTGATGCAGCCAGGCCATCTTCGCCAGAATCAGGTGCAGCCCCATCAGCGCCACGCCGGCCCACACCACGATCCCGAGGGCGATACCCAGCACGCCCATCATCGCCTCGCGGCGCGAGCGGCTGGCGGCAGTCTGCGAAACAAAGAAGAAGTCCGGCCCCGGACTCATCAGGGCAATCAGGTGCACCAGCGCGACCGTCAGAAACAGCATCAGCATGATTACTCCTCGTCGTTATCCATATGGTCGCGGATCATCGCCATAAACGGCGTGCCGAAACGTTCGAGCTTGCGCTGGCCGACGCCGTTGACGCTCAGCAGCTCGCTGGCCCGGGTCGGCATCTGCTCCGCCATTTCCAGCAGCGTCGAGTCGTTAAACACCACGTACGGCGGGATATTCTCTTCATCGGCAATCGACTTGCGCAGCTTACGCAGCTTGGCGAACAGCTTGCGGTCGTAGTTGCCGCCGTAGGATTTCTGCGCCGAACCGCCGCGCGGCTTCAGGCTCTGAATGCGCGGCACCGCCAGCTGCAGTTCGACTTCGCCGCGCAGTACCGGACGCGCGGCTTCGGTCAGCTGCAGCGCCGAGTGCATGGCGACGTTCTGGGTAATAAAGCCCAGGTGGATCAGCTGACGCAGCACGCTGATCCAGTGTTCGGTGGTGTGATCGCGGCCGATGCCGTACACCGGCAGTTTGTCATGGCCGAATTCGCGGATGCGCTGATTATTGGAGCCGCGCAGCACTTCCACCACGTAGCCGATGCCGAAACGCTGGCCGACGCGGCCGATCGCCGACAGCGCCTTGCGCGCGTCCTCCAGCCCGTCGTAGCGCTTCGGCGGGTCGAGGCAGATATCGCAGTTGCCGCAGGCTTCCTGTTTACCTTCGCCAAAGTAGTTGAGCAGCACCAGGCGGCGGCAGGTCTGCGCCTCGGCAAAGGCGCCCATGGCGTTGAGCTTATGGCGCTCAATATCCAGCTGCTGCCCGGCGGGCTTCTCCTCCAGACAGCGGCGCAGCCAGGCCATATCGGCCGGGTCATACAGCAGGATCGCCTCCGCCGGCAGGCCGTCACGGCCGGCGCGGCCGGTTTCCTGGTAGTAGGATTCAATGTTGCGCGGGATGTCGAAGTGCACCACGAAGCGCACGTTGGGTTTGTTGATGCCCATACCGAACGCCACCGTCGCCACCACCACCTGCAGGTCGTCGCGCTGGAAACCCTCCTGCACCTGCGCGCGCCGCGCGTTGTCGAGACCAGCATGATAGGCCGCCACGCTCAGGCCGCGGCTCTGCAGACGGGCGGCGGTGTCTTCCACCTTGGCGCGGCTGTTGCAGTAAATAATGCCGCTTTTACCGCGCTGGTCCTGCACAAAGCGCCACAGCTGATCGAGCGGTTTGAATTTTTCCACCAGCGTATAGCGGATGTTAGGCCGGTCGAAACTGCTGACCTGAATCAGCGGGTCCTGCAGCGCCAGCAGGCGCGTAATGTCGTTGCGCGTCGTCTCATCGGCGGTGGCCGTCAGCGCGACCACCGGCATCGCCGGGAAGCGCTGCTTCAGCTGGCCGAGCGCGCGGTACTCCGGCCGGAAGTCATGGCCCCACTGGGAAATACAGTGCGCCTCATCCACCGCCAGCATCGCCGGCGGGCAGCTGTCGAGCAGCGACAGGAAACTGTCCATCATCAGGCGTTCAGGGGCGATATACAGCATTTTAATCGCGCCGCTGCGGCAGCCGGCCATCACTTCCAGCTGCTGTTCGCGCGTTTGCGTCGAGTTATAGCAGGCCGCCGCCACGCCGTTGGCCAGCAGCTGGTCCACCTGATCCTTCATCAGGGAGATCAGCGGGGAGACCACCAGGGTCAGGCCCTCCAGCATCAGCGCCGGGATTTGATAGCACAACGATTTGCCGCCGCCGGTCGGCATCACCACCAGGCAGTCCTGGCCGCGGGTTACCGCATCGATAATCGTTTGTTGCCCCGGACGGAATTGTTGATAGCCAAAGGTGTCGCGTAACACCTGCTCTGCCAGCAATTCGCTGTTTATCACTGCTGCGGTAGACACACACTTCCCCATGTTAAATTCTGAGTACCCCGATAAGTAAGGCCGCCGCCGTATGTGCGGCGGCCTCTGGGACGCGGGGCTATGATTACATAATATCGTTCAGCATGACACCAACGCCGATGCGTGTCTGCCGGAAGTTGTAATCAATCATCGATTCGCCGTAGCCGCTGAATACCTGAGTATAGAAGCGCACGTGCTTGGTGATCGGATAGCTCCAGCCCAGCTCCGCCCCGCCGAAACCGCTGTTCCAGTTGTAGTGGCCGTCTACGCTGAACACGCTCTCGCCCCAGGTATAACCGACTTTCAGGCGGTAGTAGCCCATGTACTTGGTGATATCCGGGTTGTCGTCGCTGCTGGCGCTTTCGGAGAAACGCAGCCAGGGTTTGACGTCCACCTGCCAGTTGCCATTCTGCGCCATCAGGCGCGCGTAGGCGCGGTTCCAGCTGCGCGACGTCGGCTCCGAGCGGCCGTTCGACTGGTGGTTAAGCCCCACCTCAACATCGCGCAGCGTCCAGCCGGCAAAGGTGTAATCCGTCGCCCAGCCGAGGAAAATCTGCGGCTCGTAGTTGGTTTCGCGGAACGGCGAGGACTGACCGCTGTTAGACAGCTGCCACCAGGAGCGTTGAGTATAGGACGCGCCGAGCACCGAGTTTTCACCAACAATGCCGCGCCACAGCGGGAAGGCCAGACTGAGCTGGAATTTCACCTCGTCTTTGCGCGCGTGATCCGCCCAGCTGTAGCTGTCGATCGCCTCTTTATTGAGATCGCTGGTGTAGCTATACAGTATGTAGTTAGGTTCGTACGGGTAGAGCGTAAACGGGTTATCGTGGGATTGCAGCATATTGGCGATAATGCTGCCGTTCACCGCCGGTTTATCATGTATTTCTTGTTGTTTCGCTTCTTCGGCCTGAACCAGCGCCGGGGCCAGCAGCATTGCCATTACGGCCCCTGACAGAATACGCATAATTCTCATCACTCCAGCAAATAAAAACACACCCTGAAATAAAAACAGGCCATTTTACACACAAAGCGACGTTTACAGCAGTCCGGGGCGCTTTTATTGGAATAGTCTGGAAAGCAACAAAGGTTAAGCATAAAATCAACAAACCATTAACCTGGACTGACCAGTATCCTAAACCCATTTATCAATAAGAAGAATCACCGCTATGTCGACCCTGCCTCTCACAACAGAAGCCGCTCGCCAGAAGATTGGCGAGATCTTTGTTTATCACATGCCGTTTAACCGCGAACTGGGCCTGGAGCTGCGCCACTTCGACGACGACGGCGTCGAGCTGACCTTTACCAATCAGCACAAGCTGGTGGGCAACGCCGCGCAGAAGATCCTGCACGGCGGCGTGATCGCCTCGGTGCTGGACGTCGCCGCCGGGCTGGCGTGCGTCGGCAGCGTGCTGATGCGTCAGGAGTCGCTGGTTGAAGAGGAGCTGGCGGCGCGCCTGTCGCGCATGGGCACCATCGACCTGCGCGTCGACTATCTGCGTCCCGGCCGCGGCGAACATTTTATCGCCTCCGCCTCGGTGCTGCGCAGCGGCAACAAGGTGGCGGTCGCCCGCGTCGAACTGCATAACAACGACGGCCTGCATATCGCCAGCGCCACCGCCACCTACCTGGTTGGCTGATTGTGCCCGGTGAGCGTCTTCAGTACACTCACCGTATCGACTCTCTTACCTCCAGGTCACGTCATGGACGCACAGCAAACGCGTCAGGGCATCTTCTTTGCCCTGGCCGCCTATTTTATTTGGGGCATCGCCCCGGCCTATTTCAAACTGATTCAGCAGGTGCCGGCCGATGAGATCCTGACCCACCGGATCATCTGGTCGTTTTTCTTTATGCTGGCGCTGGTGACGCTGGGGCGTAACTGGCCAAAGGTGCGCGCCGCCTGCGCCAACCGCAAGCGCCTGCTGCTGCTGGCGCTCACCGCGCTGCTGGTCGGCGGCAACTGGCTGCTGTTTATCTGGGCGGTGAATAATCACCATATGCTGGAAGCCAGCCTGGGCTACTTTATCAACCCGCTGGTGAACGTGCTGCTGGGGGTGCTGTTTCTCGGCGAGCGTTTCCGCCGCATGCAGTGGGTGGCGGTCGCCCTGGCGTTTACCGGCGTGCTGGTGCAGCTGTGGCAGTTCGGCTCCCTGCCGATTATCGGGCTGGGGCTGGCGTTCAGCTTTGCCTTCTACGGCCTGCTGCGCAAGAAGATCGCCATCGACGCGCAGACCGGCATGCTGATTGAGACGCTGTGGCTGTTGCCGGTCGCCGCCGTCTATCTGTTCTTTATTGCCGACAGCGCCACCAGCCACCTCGGCGCCAACCCCTGGTCGCTGAACCTGCTGCTGGTGGCCGCCGGTATCGTCACCACCGTGCCGCTGCTGTTCTTCACCGCCGCCGCCACCCGTTTGCGCCTGTCGACGCTGGGCTTTTTCCAGTATCTCGGCCCGACGCTGATGTTCCTGCTGGCGGTCACCTTCTACGGGGAAACCGTCGGCCAGGATAAACTGGTGACCTTCGGCTTTATCTGGGCGGCGCTGGTGCTGTTCACCCTCGACGCCCTGTACACCCAGCGCAAGCTACGATGAGCTGGAGGCCGGCGTCGCGTGGTTGGAAATAAAACGCGCGATCGCCGGCCCGGTCAGCAGGATGGTAAACAGCCGCAGCGTCTGCAGCGCCATCACAAATGACATATCCACCCGGCTGCCGGCGGCGATAATCGCCACCGTGTCCAGCCCGCCGGGGCTGGTGGCCAGATAAGCGGTCATCATGTCTACCGGCAGGAAGCAGGTCAGCATCCACGCCAGCAGGCCGCAAAACAGCATCAGCGCGGCGATGGACACCAGCATCTGCGGCAGCGTGCGCAGCGCCAGCAGCAAGATCGGCCGGGTGAAGCGCAGCCCCACGCTCCAGCCAATCAGCGTATAGGCCAGCGCCAGCAGCCATTCCGGCACCTGCAGAGCCATCGCGCCGCTGGAGTGCAGCGCGGCGCCGATAATCATCGGCAGCAGCAGCGCTCCCGACGGTATGCGCAGGCGCGGCCCCAGCCAGGCGCCGGCGGCCGCCACCGCCAGCGTCGCCAGAAAGCGCCAGTCCAGCGGCGGAAACCAGTTCAGCGCCGCGCTGCCCTGCCCCGCTTCATCGCCCAGACCGATACGCGCTACCGCCGCCGCCGCGGTGGCGACAAACAGCACGCGCAGATACTGCATAAACGCCACCAGACGCACGTCGGCGCCAAAGTCGCCGGCCATGGCGACCATCGCCGACGCGCCGCCGGGTGAGGCGCCCCAGGCGCCGGTCGGGCCGGGCAGATCGCTAAAGCGCACCAGGCACCAGCCGGAGATGCCGCTGGCCAGCAGCGTCGCCAGCAGCACCAGCAGGATCAGCGGCCAGTCGGCCAGCAGCGGCGTCAGCATGGAAGGAGACAGGCTTTGGGCGATCATGCAGCCCAGCACCGCCTGCGCGCCGATAAACAGCGGCTTGGGAATGCGCACCGACGCGCCCAGCAGCCCCAGGGTAACGCCAACGATCATCGGCCCCAGCAACAGGGCGGCGGGAATATGGAACGCCAGCAGGCCGAACCCCAGCGCCAGCGACGCCAGCAGCAGGATCAGCCATTGCAGTACCGCGGGGAACCTCTCCATCGGAAGGATTGCCTTCAAATAATTTTGCAGGGAATTATCTTAGCAGGCTAACGGCGTGAAATCACGATGCGGCAGGCGCCGCACCGCTCCGGCCCGTGGCTTACAGCCAGTTTTTGCGTTTGAAGTACAGGTACGGCGCCAGGCCGGCCAGAATCATCAGGCTGATCGCGCCCGGATAACCGAACGACCACTTCAGCTCCGGCATAAATTCAAAGTTCATGCCGTAGCTGGAGGCCACCAGCGTCGGCGGCAGGAACACCACCGACACCACCGAGAAGATCTTGATGATGCGGTTCTGTTCGATATTGATAAAGCCCATCGCCGCCTGCATCAGGAAGTTCACCTTCTGGAACAGCGACTCATTGTGCGGCAGCAGGGATTCAATATCGCGCAGCACCTCGCGCGCCTGCTCCAACTGACCGGTCGGCAACCGCGCCTTGCGCACCAGGAAGTTCAGCGCGCGCTGGGTATCCATCAGACACAGGCGCACCTTCCAGCCGATATCTTCCAGCTCCGCCAGCGTCGACAGCGCTTCGTCATATTCATCGCCCTGATGGCCTTCCATAATGACCCGGCTGAGTTTTTCCAGATCGCTGTAAATATTCTCGATTTCGTCCGCCAGCTGTTCAATTTTGGTTTCGAACAGGTCCAGCAGCAGCTCATAGGCGTTGCCGTCCACCATCATCTGGTTGCGGGCGCGCATGCGGTACAGGCGGAACGCCGGCAGCTCGCGCTCGCGCAGCGTATACAGCCGGCCGTCGCGGATGGTGAACGCCACGGTGGAGTTGCCGGCGTGATCCTCCGCATCTTCAAAATAGAAGAAGGAGTGGATGTGCAGGCCGTCTTCGTCTTCAAAGAAGCGCGCCGAGGCCTCGATATCGTCCAGTTCCGGACGGGTGGCCAGGCTTTGCCCCAGCTCATGTTGCACACGGTCGCGCTCGCTTTCTTCCGGCTCGACCAGGTCAACCCACAGCGAGGTGGTCAGGTCTTCGGCCTCATCCAGCTCGAGGCGGGACAAGCGGCTGTTATCTAATTTGAAAGCGCTCAGCATGTGCTAAAACTCCCTAATGGTGAGGGGATACCCTGCATTCATCGGAATTACATCATCCCGGGCGCAGACGCGCCCAAACCCACAGATGCAATTCACATCATTTTAGGCGGACAACGCGTTGAAGCACAGAAACGGAGGGGCACGCAGGCCATGCTCGTTTCAGACCATAAAGAGATCTGACTCAGAGCGACGCACAGAGGGGTCGCCGACAACCACGAAGGCTATCAGCGTAATGGGATAGCCTTAGAAGTTGTACCTGTTGGGATCCAGGTCAGTGAGCCAGCATCTACTGGGTGTGTCCAAGGCGAATGTCCTCATTGATAATCGTGCGCGCATGTTACGCCGAGAGGAAAAAGCCTGTCAACACGTTAAACAGGATAAATCCCCAACAATTCACCGCGATGACAGAGCGATAAAAATCCGCGCGCCGGCGCAAAGAAATGACCGCGCGCAACGCCCCGCGCCGGGAAAGTTGCTAGACTCTCTCTACCGATAGCTTGCGGATTTCCTTAATGAAATTGATAACCCTGCAACAGATGAACCTCATGGGCGAGCAGGCCGCCCAGCTGCCGCGCCTGCGCACCCACCACCTACTGCATGACGATACGCGCGAACCGGTGCAGCGCATGACCATCGCCATGGAGCCGGGCACCTATATCCGCCCGCACCGCCACCCGCACGGCTGGGAGCTGTTGACGCCTCTGCGCGGCCGCTTTGTGGTGCTGCAGTTTGACGATCGCGGCGCGGTAACCCGGCGCATTATGCTGGGCGAAGAGAACCGGCTGCTGGAAATGCCCGCCAACGTCTGGCATACCGTGCTGTCGGTTGATGCCGGCGGGGTGCTGTTTGAGGTGAAACCGGGGCCGTATCAGCCGCTGGCGGCAGAAGACTGCATGACCTGGGCGCCGCCCGAAGGCGGCGACGGGATTGACGCCGTGCTGCGCTGGTACGCCACCGCGCAGGAAGGCGACCGCTACCCGGGCTAATAGCGCGCCGGGGTTACGGCGTCTCCAGCTTGGCGTAGGCCGCCACCAGCCATTTGATGCCCTCGCCCTGGAAGGCAATCTGCAGCCGGCTGTGTTCGCCGCTGCCTTCCAGATTGACGATGGTACCTTCGCCAAACTTCGGATGACGCACCCGCTGGCCCAGCTTGTAGCCGGTGTCGTTCTCGGCGATCGGCGTCCCCATGCGCTGGTGCTTCACCGGGCGCGACACGCTGGCGCGCAGCCGCACCTCTTCCACGCACTCCTCCGGGATCTCGCCGATAAAGCGCGACGGCCGGTGGTAGACTTCCTTGCCGTACAGCCGGCGGGTTTCGGCGTAGGTCAGCGTCAGCTTTTCCATCGCCCGCGTCAGGCCGACGTAGGCCAGACGGCGCTCCTCCTCCAGCCGACCGCCCTCTTCCAGCGACATCTGGCTGGGGAACATGCCCTCTTCCACGCCGACGATAAACACCTGGCGGAACTCCAGCCCTTTCGCCGAGTGCAGCGTCATCAGCTGCACCGCGTCCTGATAGGCGTCGGCCTGCCCTTCGCCGGCCTCCAGCGCCGCATGCGACAGAAACGCCTGCAGCGGCATTAAATCCTGATCTTCTTCCTGATAGCTGAACTGGCGCGTCGCCGTCACCAGTTCCTCCAGGTTTTCGATCCGCGCCTGGCCTTTTTCACCCTTTTCCTGCTCGTACATCAGGAACAGGCCGGAATCACGGATCACCCGGTCGGTCTGTACGTGCAGCGGCATATCTGCGGTTTCATGCGCCAGCGAGTCCACCAGCTCGGTGAAGCGCTGCAGGGCGGAGGCGGCGCGTCCGGCCAGCACCTTGTCCTGCAGCAGCGCGCGCGTGGCCTGCCACAGCGTCAGCTGACGGTCGCGCGCCGTCTGGCGCACCACGTCCAGCGTGCGGTCGCCGATGCCGCGCGTCGGCGTATTCACCACGCGCTCAAACGCCGCGTCGTCGTTGCGGTTGGCGATCAGGCGCAGGTAGGCCAGCGCATCCTTGATCTCCTGCCGTTCGAAGAAGCGCATGCCGCCGTAAATGCGGTACGGCATCGCGCTCTGCAGCAGCGCCTCTTCCAGCACGCGCGACTGGGCGTTGCTGCGGTAGAGGATAGCGCAGTCGTTCAGCGCGCCGCCGTTCTCCTGCCAGGTTTTGATGCGGTTAACCACAAAGCGGGCTTCATCCAGCTCGTTGAACGCGCAGTACAGCGAAATCGGCTCCCCTTCCGCCCCTTCGGTCCACAGGTTTTTCCCCATGCGGCCGTCGTTATTGGCAATCAGCGTGTTGGCGGCCTTGAGGATATTGCTGGTCGAGCGGTAGTTCTGCTCCAGGCGGACGGTTTCCGCCCCCGGGAAGTCCTTCAGGAAGCGCTGAATATTCTCCACCTGCGCGCCGCGCCAGCCATAGATCGACTGGTCGTCGTCGCCGACGATCATCACATTGGCGCTGTCGCCCGCCAGCAGGCGGATCCAGGCGTACTGAATGCGGTTGGTATCCTGGAATTCATCCACCAGGATATTGCTGAAACGCTCGCGGTAATGGTTGAGGATGTGCGGCTTGTTCAGCCACAGCTCATGGGCGCGCAGCAGCAGCTCGGCGAAGTCCACCAGCCCGGCGCGGTCGCAGGCCTCCTGATAGGCCTGGTAGATGCGCAGCCAGGTGGCCTCCACCGGGTTGCCGTAGCTTTCAATATGCTGCGGACGCAGGCCGTCGTCCTTTTTGCCGTTGATGTACCACATCGCCTGGCGCGGCGGCCACTGTTTCTCGTCCACGTTCAGCGCGCGGATAATGCGCTTGAGCAGCCGCAGCTGGTCCTCGCTGTCGAGGATCTGGAAGTCCTGCGGCAGATTGGCGTCCATATGGTGGGCGCGCAGCAGGCGGTGCGCCAGGCCGTGGAAGGTGCCGATCCACATGCCGCCCTGGCTGGTGCCGATCAGCTGTTCGATACGGTGGCGCATCTCCGCCGCCGCCTTGTTGGTGAAGGTGACCGCCATGATCGAGTACGGCGAGCAGTTCTCCACCGCCAGCAGCCAGGCGATGCGATGCACCAGCACCCGGGTTTTGCCGCTTCCCGCGCCTGCCAGCACCAACAGGTTGCTGCGTGGCGCCGCCACGGCTTCACGTTGTTTGTCATTCATGCTGTTGAGCAGATCGGAAACGTCCATAGGCACCATTACGTGGTAAGGGAAAACCGCGCCGGCGCGGCTTTCACTGTGAATTTATACAGAGTTATGGGGGGGATTATAACAACGCTGTCAGCGATGCCAACTGCGAAACCTCAATATGCGGCAGTAAACGGCCGTCGGCGGCCTGCATCAGGCTACCCTGACGGTCGTTGATCCAGCAGGCCTGAAAACCGGCGCGCAGCGCGCCCGCCACGTCGGTCGTCAGATCGTCCCCCACGTGCAGAATATGCGCAGGCGCGATCGCCAGCCGCTCGGCGGCCAGCTGATACATATCCTGATAGGGCTTGGCGCGGCCGTCCGGCCCGGAGCGCAGCACAAAGCGGAAGTACCCCTCCAGCCCGCAGCGCGCCGGCTCGACGTTGCCGTTGGTGATCGCCACCAGCGGATAGCGCGCCCCCAGCGCCTTCAGCGTGGCGTGGGTGGCAGCCGGCACCTCAATGCGGCTGCGCCAGTCGGCAAAGTGCCGCATGGCGGCGTCGGCCCCCGCCGTCGCGTCGCCGTCCGTCAGTCCCTGCCGGCTCAGCGCCAGGTGAATGGCCCGCCAGCGCCAGCGGGTGACGTCATGGTAAATCTCCGGCTCACGCGCGCGCAGCTCCTGCCGCAGGCGGTGAAAATCCGCCGACTGAAAATCCTTCAGCCCCGGATGGTAATCTTGTAAAAAGGCCACCGACTGCCGCTCGGTCTCGGCAATCACCGGGCGGTTATCGTACAGCGTATCGTCCAGATCGAACGTTAGCGCCGCCAGCGGGCGCAACGGCCGGTAAAAATGCATCAGGATTTCCCCCGTTTGGCGCGTGGATGCGCCGCATCGTACACGTTGGCCAGGTGTTGAAAGTCGAGGTGGGTATAGATTTGCGTGGTGGTCAGGTTGGCATGCCCCAGCAGCTCCTGCACCGCGCGCAGATCGCCGCTGGATTCCAGCACGTGGGTGGCGAACGAGTGGCGCAGCTTGTGCGGATGGATATGGCTGCTGACGCCCTGTTTGACGCCCCACTCGGCAAAGCGC
Organism: Serratia rubidaea; assembly: GCF_016026735.1. NCBI lineage: Bacteria > Pseudomonadati > Pseudomonadota > Gammaproteobacteria > Enterobacterales > Yersiniaceae > Serratia > Serratia rubidaea. The sequence goes on along the minus strand of NZ_CP065640.1, from coordinate 1,728,352 downwards.
TTTTGCACATTGCGCGTGGAGATGCGCCGGCCCTGATTGGAGAGAAATACCGCGTCGTCGTCCGGCGCGAACAGATCGCGCATCGCCAGCCAGCGCTCCAGCCAGGTGACGGCGGTGCGGCCGATCGGCAACTTACGCTCTTTACTGCCTTTACCCATCACCCAGATCTCGCCGGCGGCCAGATCGAGATGCCGGCAGTCCAGCCCCACCAGCTCCGCCAGACGCAGCCCGGCGCCGTACATCACTTCCAGCATCGCGCGGTCGCGCACCGCCAGCGGATCGTTAACGTCGATCTCCAGCAGCTGGCTCACTTCGTCAACGTCGATATTTTTCGGCAGATGGCGGCCGCTGCGCGGCGTGCGGATGCCCTTGGCGGGGTTAGCGGGCAGTTCTCCCCGGCTCACCTGCCAGTCGAGAAAACTGCGCAGCGCGGAGAGCCGCAGCGCCAGGCTGGCGGCGTGCAGCCCCGCCCGCTTGCTGCGGGCCACCAGCTGCCGCACCAGCGCCGCATCCAGCTGCGACCAGGCGCTGACGCCCAGCGCGCCGGCCAGCGCGCACAGCGCCTGCAGCTGACGGGAATAGTTAAGCTGGGTCAGCGGGCTGAGCTGGCGCTCCACCTTCAGATAACGCAGAAAAGCGTCCACCGGCGGCTGCAGGCCGGCCGCTGACGCCGTCATGCGCGTTCGATCCAGCGTTCCAGCAGTTCCGGCAGCATACGCGCCAGCTGGGCCAGCATCACGGTGCCCATGCCCGGCTGATAGTGCTGCGTATCGCGGCTGCTGAAGATCACCATGCCCAGATCGCCGTCCTCACCCAGCAGCGACAGCGCCACCGAGCCGACCTGTTTGGCCTGCGGCAACAGCAGCAGCAGTTCCGGGCCGTTCAGGCTGCCGAGGAAGTGGTGATCATCCCCCAGGCGCTGAATGCGCAGCGGCTCAAACGCCGAACGCGCAATGCCGAGGTGGGTAAAGTCCGACGGCGCACCGATCTGCCAGCGGTCGCTGAACAGGCGAATATTGGCGCCGGCCAGCCCGAAGCCGCGCGCCCAGCGCTGCAGGCGGTTCAGCATATCCTGCAGGCTGTCGGCGGTGGCCAGGTTGGCCTGCAGATGCAGCAGCCGGCCAAACAGCCCTTCATTGGCGCTGGCCTGCTCCATCAGCAGCGTGATCTCTTCTTCCAGCCGGTCGATATGGTTGCGCTGCCGCGCCAGATGCCACTCCACCAGCGAGACGGTGCCGCGCACCGGATGGGGAACGCGCATCTGCTCAACCTGGCGCGCATTGCGCATAAAGAAATCCGGGTTCTGCTGCAGGTACTGCATTACGGCGTCGTCATCAAGCGCAATGGCTGCGACGGCCTGGTCCTCAACGCTTTTCATAGATGAATAAATCCGTCATAAACATGGGTTGCCGGGCCGGTCATAAACAGCGGCGTACCCGGTCCTTTCCAGCGTATGTGCAGACTGCCGCCCGGCAGCTCCACATGCACCTCTTCTGACAGCAATTCCTGTTGAATCCCTACTGCCACGGCGGCGCAGGCGCCGCTGCCGCAGGCCTGCGTTTCACCGGCGCCGCGCTCGTAAACGCGCAGCTTGATATGGTCGCGGCTGACCACCTGCATAAAGCCGATGTTGGCGCGCTCCGGAAAACGTTCATGGCTTTCCAGCACCGGGCCAAGCAGTTCCACTTTGGCGGTTTTTACATCATCCACCTGCAAAACACAATGCGGGTTGCCCATCGACACCACGCCGGCCAGCACCGTGTGCTCGGCCGCGCGCATGATATAGGTCTTCTCCGCCTTGGCGGCGCGGAACGGCACCGCCTGCGGCTCAAAGTTGGGTTCGCCCATGTTGACGCACACCCGATCGTCGTCGGTGACGCTGAGCACCATGCGCCCGGTCTGGGTGCTGACGCGAATATCGCGCTTGTTGGTCAGCCCTTTCAGCCGCACAAAGCGGGCGAAACAGCGCGCGCCGTTGCCGCACTGCGCCACTTCGCTGCCGTCGGCGTTGAAGATGCGGTAATGGAAATCCAGCTCCGGATCGTAAGGCGGCTCCACCACCAGCATCTGGTCAAAACCGATGCCCAGATGCCGGTCAGACAGCCGACGAATCAGCTCCGGGGAAAAATAGACATTCTGCGTCACGGCATCGACCACCATAAAGTCGTTGCCCAGACCGTGCATTTTGGAGAACTGCATATCATACTCCGCTTTCTGGACGCGCCCGTCGTCGGTTATTCACAACGGCGAGCGCCTCCGCCGAAGAGCGCGTTATTGCGCGGTCATCGACGGTTTTTGCTGAGAGCCGGCGGCTTCCTGCTGATTTTTCTGCACCTGATCGCCGGTTTGTACCGGCTGCGCCGCTTTCTCGCCCTTCGCTTCATCAGCGGGGAAGTACAGCGGGCCTTTCAGACCGCACCCAGAGAGACCGGCGACCAGCACCGCCAGCAGCGCATAGCGTAGTTGTTTTTTCATTTGCATTAATGCCTGTTATTTATGCGTCCGAACCTGCCCTGGCCAAAATAATCGGCGTTGCAGCAAGGCGGCAAGTATGAAGGGTATATAATCGCAGGTGGATCATGAAAAGCAATAGGAATCGAATATGAACGACAGTGAGTTTCACCGGTTGGCTGACCAGCTGATGCTGGATATTGAACAAACGTTGGATAATTTTGACGGCGATGCGGACATCGATTACGAAACCAACGGCGGCGTGATGACGCTGACCTTTGAGAACGGCAGCAAGATCGTGATCAACCGTCAAGAGCCGCTGCATCAGGTCTGGCTGGCCACCAAGTCCGGCGGCTACCACTTCGACTACCGCGACGGCGCCTGGGTGTGCGACCGCAGCGGCTGGTCATTCTCCCAGCTGCTGAGCGAGTCGGCAACGCAGCAGGCCGGCGAAACCATCGAGTTCGCCTGAGCGCCGTCGCGGGCGCCTGCGTGAATCAGTGCAGTTGGTATTGTTGCTTCAGCGGCTGCGCGGCAGCGCCGTCGCTGACGGTAACGCACAGGTTGGACAGCGCGTTGCTGCGAAACGGGATCACCTGCGTGCGGTCATCGATCTGCACGATCTGATAGAACTGCGGCAGGTTGAAGTTGATAAAGCTGGAGCCGTAGGTAAAGCGGTCGTGCGAGGAGGAGTAGAAGCGGCTGACGTCGCGCACCAGCTCTTCCTTGCTGCCTTCGCAATGGTGATACACCTCGACGCGGTTCGACTCGTCCAGAATGTAGATATTAAAGCCCTGATCGTCCTTGGCGTCCTCAAAGAAGAACTGAATAATCCCTTCGCTGGCGAAGCCGTCCACCACCGGCGGCAGATGCACCTGATCGGTTTCCACCTTGATCGACAGGCCGTGCAGCTTGTTGTTGGAAATCGCGCCGTAAAATTCCACCGCATTTTCCAGCTTCTGCACCGAGACGCTCAGACGCTCGAAGAACAGCCCCCAGGTCTGGCCGGCCACGCGCACCGCCTTGAAGCGGCCCGGCTCCAGCCGCGTGCTGGACAGGCGCAGTTCGATGCATTCCGACACCAGCTGCTGAATGCGGGTGCGGATCAGCCCGCGCAGGTGCTGGCTGTAGCAGAATACTTCCACCGACTCCGGCGGCGACGCATCCTGGTGCATTTTGCCCAGAATGGTTTTCAGCGCTTCCAGCACCGACTGTTCACCGCTGAAATGCAGCGTCCGCACCTCGTTCCACGAGTTGCGGTACAGCAGGTCGATACTGCCGACCAGACACTGCTGCTGCTGGCCGAAGCTGAACACGTCCAGCTTGCGGAAGTCAAAGTGCACCACCTGATTACGGAAGGCGGCGGTCGGGTCGTTTTCCAGGTTGACGATAATCGCCAGGTGGCGGATTTCACACGGGCTGTACAACGCCTTCGGGGTCGGCGCCGGCAGGCGCAGCGGGAAGCTGTGCGATACGTCGGCCACCAGCTCCTGCAGTTTTTCACTGTCGCACAGGTTGGCGCTCTTGATGTGCAGCCGCGTGCGCGACGTCAGCAGGCCGTTGAAATAGGCCCAGGCCACCAGCTTGTTCAGATAGCGGTTATATTCCAGCGGCTGGTGGCTGACGATGGAGTCCATCGCCGGCGCCTGATTGTACAGGTACCAGCCGGCGCGGTTGGCGCGGCCGATCGGCACGTGAATAAAGGTGAGATCGCCTTCCGACAGGTCCGGTGAAATCTGCGGGTTGACCAGCGTCACCTTGCCCGGCAGCGCCTCAAAGGCGGCGTACAGCTTACGCGTCAGCACGCCGATGTCCTGCGGACTGGCGCTGACGCTGAGGTTATTGCGGCGCGCAAAGCGGATCAGGTTGCGGTAGCTCTGCATCATCGCATCCAGCAGTTCGTTATGCGCCTCGCGCACCCGCTCGATTTTCCAGTTGGCGCGGTTATCCAGCATCGCCAGCCGCTCTTGATCCCAGCCCCACTCGCTCACCAGCTGGCTGAGGATCTCCCGCCGCCAGCCGACGCTGGCCTGTGGGTGGGACAGTTTTTCGCACACTTTCAGGTAGAAGCAGCGGCGCACCAGATCGAGCCGGGTGGTGTCGTTAATCTGCGTCAGATAATGGGTAACGCGCTCGAGCATCATGCAGTAGGCGTCCAGACCGAAACAGACGATCTCGCCCGCATGCAGACGCTGTTTAATGCTGGTCGCCAGCAGCTGCGTGTTGGGGTATTCCCAGGAGTAAGCCTCCAGCAGCAGGGTCTTCAGCACCGCCTTGTACGGCGAGTCGATGCTCTTATACAGCTGCCACAGGCTGGCGCCGAAGTACTCTTCCGCCGACAGCGTGCCCAGCCCGCCGAGATCCAGCCACTCGTTCGGCGTCAGCGCCCCCTGCGCATACAGCGACAGCACATATTCGTCGTAATGCGCTTCTTCTTCGCACGGCACCATATTCCACAGGATACGTTTGCCGGCCAGGCGCACCGCGGTGCGGTAAAACTCGTCCAGCAACAGGATATGCTGCGTGGAACCGCAGTCTTCGCCGCCCAGGCTGCCGCTTTCGTTATGGCGGAAGCGGTTTTCGTCGATCAGGAAGAAACTGACCTCCACGCCCATCGACGCCGCCCACTTCTCCAGCAGGCTGCATTTCTGCTGCAGGCGATTGCGCTCTTCGTTATCGAGCCAGGATTGGTGGCAAACCCAGATATCCAGATCCGAACTGCAGCTCTGCCCGATCGACGAGGTGCTGCCCATGGAGTAAACGCCGGTGATCGGCAGTTCGCCGCTGGCCAGCGTTTCAAACGGGCTGCCCCACTTGTCTTCCAGATCGTGCAGATAAGATTGTTGGTTTTCATCAGGCGTGTAGAGGCAGATGCCATGGGGAACGTTACCATTGAGGTAACCCGGCATCAGCGGGTGGTGGTGGTGCAGTAAGGTAGGCAGCAGACTGTATACCCGTTGAAAGGCAGGTTTCATGGCCGCCAGGGCGCGATCGACACGTAGTTGATTGATCGCATCCAGTCTCTGCTTCAATGTCTCGATATAAAGGTACAAGACGTCTCGCCTGATTATCCCGGTGCTTAGAAAAAAACCCGTATTCCGTAAGCGTCGTTAAGAGGAAGAGTATTTGACGACTTATTGCTGGAAACGTGATCAATTTAACACCTTGCCGATTGACCGTAAAGGAAGTAACGCGACACACTTATTATCGCCTCACCCTAAACGACGTATCTGCAGTGTTAACTGCCCAAAACACATCACACGTCCTGTTGATTCCGTTGTCCTTTTCCTGACCACCTCCTTCTTGCACTGACAGTTTTCGTCCTCAGTGGTAGGATGGCTGGCGAAATATAAAAACGGTAACAAGCATGTTAGACAAAATTATTCGAATTGCCACCCGACAAAGCCCTCTGGCGCTCTGGCAGGCACACTATGTGCAGCAGCGTCTGATGGACAGCCACCCCGGCCTGCGGGTGGAGCTGGTGCCGATGGTGACGCGCGGCGACATCATTCTGGATACGCCGCTGGCGAAGGTCGGCGGTAAGGGCTTGTTTGTCAAAGAACTTGAGCTGGCGCTGCTGGAAGGCCGCGCCGATATCGCCGTGCACTCGATGAAAGACGTGCCGGTAGAATTTCCGCAGGGGCTGGGTTTGGTGACCATTTGCGAGCGTGACGATCCGCGCGACGCATTTGTATCAAACCGTTTCGCATCCCTCGATCAACTGCCGCAGGGCAGCGTGGTCGGCACCTCTAGCCTGCGTCGTCAGTGCCAGCTGCGCCAGCGTCGCCCCGATCTGATCGTGCGCGATCTGCGCGGCAACGTCGGCACCCGCCTGTCCAAACTGGATAACGGCGAGTATGACGCCATTATTCTGGCGGTCGCCGGCCTGAAGCGGCTGGGGCTGGAGCAGCGCATCCGCAGCGCCATGAGCCCGGAAGAGTCCCTGCCGGCCGTCGGCCAGGGCGCCGTCGGCATCGAATGCCGGCTGGACGACGAGGTGACCCGCACGCTGCTGGCGCCGCTGAACGATGAGGCGACCGCCCTGCGCGTCAGCGCCGAACGCGCCATGAACACCCGTCTGGAAGGCGGCTGTCAGGTGCCGATCGGCAGCTATGCCGAGCTGGACGGCGACACGCTGTGGCTGCGCGCGCTGGTCGGCGCGCCGGACGGCAGCCAGATGGTGCGCGGCGAACGCCGCGGCCCGGCCGCACAGGCGCAGCAAATGGGCGTCTCGCTGGCGGAGGAGCTGCTGGCCAACGGCGCGCGTGAAATTCTGCAGGACGTGTATCAGGGAGATCCGCCGGCATGACGATTCTGGTAACCCGCCCTTCCCCGTCCGGGGAGCAACTGGTCAGCCGGCTGCGCGCGCTCGGCCGGGTTGCCTATCATGCTCCGCTGATTGATTTCGCTCCCGGCGCCGATCTGCCGCGCCTGGCGTCGGCGCTGCAGGGGCTGCACGCCGACGATCTGGTGTTCGTCCTGTCGCAGAATGCGGTGAACTACGCCGACTCGGTGATGGGGCGCGCGGGCTTCACCTGGCCGGCCCAGGCCGCCTATTATGCCATCGGGCGCAGCACCGCGCTGGCGCTGCACCGCATCACCAGCCTGCCGGTCGATTATCCGCACGAGCGCGAAATCAGCGAAACGCTACTATTATTACCCGCGCTGCAAAAACTGGCCGGCAAGCAGGCGCTGATCCTGCGCGGCAACGGCGGACGCGAGCTGCTGGGCGAAACGCTGCGCGAGCGCGGCGCCAACGTCAGCTATTATGAATGTTACCAGCGCAGTCCCGTCCATTACGACGGCGCGGAGCAAAGCGCCCACTGGCAGCGCGTGGGCATTGATACGCTGGTGGTCACCAGCGGTGAAATGTTACAACAGTTGTATACTTTAGTTCCTGATTACTACCGTTCTTTATGGCTGCTGCGTTGCCGCCTGGTGGTGGTCAGCGAACGTCTGGCTACCCTGGCCCGGGAACTGGGCTGGAGCAGCATTCGGGTAGCTGAAAATGCCGATAATGACGCGCTGCTACGCGCGCTACAATAAACCTGACAATGGGATGCGCCACTATGACGGAACAAAATACCCCATCCGCACCGGTTGAAGAGAGCAACCAGGCGGTTGAGAGTCCCCAACAGCCAGAGACCGGCAGCCGTAAAAGCAAAAACAGCGGCCCGGTGCTCGGCGCGATCGCCATCGTGCTGGTTATTGCACTGGGCGCCGGCGGTTACTACCACACGCACCGACAGGCGCAGCAGCTGATTGCGGCGAACCAGTCCCTGCAGCAGCAGCTGGCGGAGCTCAAGCAGAGCCAGCAGCAGGAAAAAAGCGCGCTGGAAGGCCTGCTGCAGCAGCAGGGGAAAACCCTCGACGCCGCTGACCGCGAACAGACCTCGCTGGCGCGTCAGCTCAGCGAGCTGCAGGAAAAAGTCGCCACCATTTCCGGCAGCGACGCCAAAACCTGGCTGCTGGCTCAGGCCGACTTCCTGGTTAAAATGGCCGGCCGCAAGCTGTGGAGCGATCAGGACGTCACCACCGCCGCCACCCTGCTGAAAAGCGCCGACGCCAGCCTGGCGGATATGAACGATCCGAGCCTGATGACCGTACGCCGCGCCATTACCGAAGATATCAGCGGGTTGTCCACCCTGTCTCAGGTCGACTTTGACGGCATCATTCTGAAAGTGAACCAGCTGTCTAACCAGGTTGATAACCTGCGCCTGGCGGATAACGACAGCGATGAAGCGCCAATGGACGAAGACAGCGGCGAGCTGTCCGCCTCGCTCGGCGAATGGCGGCAGAACCTGACCAAGTCCTGGCATAACTTTATGGCCAACTTTATCACCATCCGCCGCCGCGACACCGGCGCCGAGCCGCTGCTGGCGCCGAATCAGGACATCTATCTGCGCGAAAACATCCGCTCCCGCCTGCTGGTCGCCGCCCAGGCGGTACCGCGCCATCAGAACGAGGTGTATAAGCAGTCGCTGGAAACCATCTCCACCTGGGTGCGCGCCTATTTCGATACCAGCGATCCGGCCACCAAAGCCTTCCTGGAAGAGCTGGACGGCCTGAGCCAGCAGTCCGTGACGATGGACGTGCCGGACCAGTTGAAGAGCCAGCCGCTGCTGGAAAAACTGATGCAGACCCGGGTACGCAATCTGCTGGCGCAAGGCGCTGCCGCCACTCACCAGGAGGGATAAGCCATGTTACGCGTGTTATTCCTGTTTCTGGTGCTGATCGCCAGCGTGGTGCTCGGGCCGATGCTGGCCGGGCATCAGGGCTACGTCCTGATCCAGACCGACAACTACAATATCGAAACCAGCGTCACCGGCCTGGTGATTATGGGTATCTTGCTGTTTGTAGCGCTGTTTATCATCGAATGGATCCTGCGCCGCATTTTCCGTACCGGCGCCCGCACCCGCGGCTGGTTCCTTGGCCGTAAACGCAGCCGTGCGCGCGCACAAACCAAGGCGGCGCTGATTAAGCTGGCGGAAGGCGACCATAAACAGGTCGAACAGCTGCTGACGCGCAATGCCGACCATGCCGAACAGCCGGTGGTGAACTACCTGCTGGCGGCGGAAGCGGCACAGCAGCGCGGCGACGAGTTCCGCACCAATCAGTATCTGGAGCGCGCCGCTGAAGCGGCGGACACCGATCAGCTGCCGGTCGACATTACCCGCGTACGCATTCAGCTGGCGCAGGGTGAAGTACATGCCGCGCGCCACGGGGTCGATCGCCTGCTGAACCAGGCGCCGCGCCATCCGGAAGTGCTGCGTCTGGCGGAGCAGGCCTACCTGCGCACCGGCGCTTACGCCTCCCTGCTGGAAATTCTGCCGTCAATGAGCAAAATCAAGCTGCACGACGAGGAGAAACTGCAGGCGCTGCAACAGCAAGCCTATCTCGGCCTGATGAATCAGGCGATGGCGGAGGAAGGCAGCGACGGCCTGAAACGCTGGTGGAAGAATCAAAGCCGTAAAGTACGCCATGAAGTGCCGCTGCAGATCGCCATGGTGGAGCACCTGATCGAATGCGACGATCATGAAATGGCGCAGGAGATCGTGCTGGACAGCCTGAAACGCCAGTATGACGAACGCCTGGTGCTGCTGATCCCGCGCATCAAATCCGGCAACCCGGAGCAGTTGGAAAAAGCGCTGCGTCAGCAGATCAAACAGCATGGCGCCACGCCGCTGCTTAACAGCACGCTGGGCCAGCTGCTGATGAAGCACGGTGAATGGCAACAGGCCAACGACGCCTTCAAGGAAGCCCTGAAGCAACGTCCGGACGCCTATGACTACGCCTGGCTGGCCGACGTACTGGAAAAGCTGCACCGCTCCGAAGAGGCGGCGCAGATGCGACGTGAAGGCCTGATGCTGACCCTGCGGCAAAATGGTGAATAACGCCGGATAAACTGCTTATCAGAGCGTGGCCACGGCCACGCTTTTTTTTCGCCTGCATCCCTCTACACGGCAATATCCTCTAAATCATTCGATCCGCAGGAAGGCGGTAAGAGAAGGAATCCCGCTGAGCTGATACGGGTAAGTGATTCGGGTGACTGAGCGCAGCCAACGCATCTGCGGTTTAAGGTATGACGGGTAGATACCCTAAATAATTCAAGTTGCAGGAAGGCGGCAAGGGAAGGAATCCCGATGAGCTGATACGGGTAAGTGATTCGGGTGACTGAGCGCAGCCAACGCATCTGCGGTTTAAGGTATGACGGGTAGATACCCTAAATAATTCAAGTTGCAGGAAGGCGGCAAGGGAAGGAATCCCGATGAGCTTACACAGGTAAGTGATTCGGGTGACTGAGCGCAGCCAACGCATCTGCAGCTTGAAGTATGACGGGTATTAGGCAAAAAAAAACACTTGCCAGTCTGGCAAGTGCATAAAGAAGCAATCAGGTCTAGGACAACAGGGGCGGTGCCTCACTCAACGTTGTGCCCGCAGTGTGATGTCGGCGTCGCAAGCGAGGCTTTCATCGTTCTGGTGGGCAATAGGCACCCTAAATCGGCTCTGCGTCATTCCCAGGGTTTATGAGGCCTAAGGCGAACATAAGAAGTGGAATGAGCATCTACGCTATAGATATTGCACTTCGCGTGCCAACTTTTGCCACCCAACGACAACCCAGACAAAAATAAATTTAATTTACTGAATTTTAAAGGTTTATTTTTTACCCGCATCGTTAACCTACCGCCGGAGGCCATCCGCCCCGCCGCTGCCGACCGCCAACCAGCCTGTCGCTGAAAAACGACGACTTAAGGTAAAGTTATTTTTACCCTTATATTTCAATTGATTATATGTCTCTTACCAGCGACAGCGCGCCACCGCCTTGTCGCCAAAGAGCAACAGCGGGCGGATAGCAGCTATAACCGGCAAGCTTAACAGCAGCGTATGGTATGCGGAGGGGGAAGAATGTCAGGCGGAGGATGCCGGCGGATAAACTACAGACGAAAAAAAACCTGCTTTAAAAAGCAGGTTTTTCGAATGGTGGTCGGCGAGAGAGGATTCGAACCTCCGACCCACTGGTCCCAAACCAGTTGCGCTACCAAGCTGCGCTACTCGCCGATTCTGTGGTGCTGATACTACAAGATTTTAAAGCCCATGTCTATGTAATCGCTAAGATTTACATGACGTTTTGTGTGGTGCGAAGAGAGGGACTTGAACCCTCACGTCCGTAAGAACACTAACACCTGAAGCTAGCGCGTCTACCAATTCCGCCACCTTCGCACGGTCACAAAACAGCTTTTTATCTCTTACTCTACCCCTGGGGTAAAGTGGGGTGGCTAATGGGACTCGAACCCACGACAACTGGAATCACAATCCAGGGCTCTACCAACTGAGCTATAGCCACCATTTCTTTACTTACTTCACGCGGTAATCATACCACCGCAGCTCTTGCGCACAAACTAAATGGCGCGCCCGACAGGATTCGAACCTGAGACCTCTGCCTCCGGAGGGCAGCGCTCTATCCAGCTGAGCTACGGGCGCGTAGCGCCGTTGCGGGTGGGGATACTACGGATTTAAAGCAATCCTGTCTAGTGCTTTTTCGCAGAAATGTTGCGTTTGATTACGCTTTGCTCACTCCTGCGCATAAAAGCACAATCCGCAGCCCCTTTCTCAGCTTTGCTGCTGGTTTTTTATCCCAATTTCAGCCTGATGCCGTTTTTTGTGCATGCCGAAGGCAAAGTAGCACAGGCTAACCGCCGCCAGGAAAATCGCCCCGACCAGCAGAGAAATACGCGTATCCGGGTTAATGCCCATGCCAACCAGCACGCAGGCCAGGAAAGCAATGGTCAGGTAGTTCACATACGGGAACATTATCGATTTAAAACCGTGGCTTTTGATCGCCGCTTTATGTTCACGCCGGAAGTAGAGCTGGCTGATCAGCACCACAAACCACGGCACCATGCCCGGCAGCACGCTGGCGCTGTAAACATACACAAATACCTGCTGCGGATTAGGAATGATGTAATTCAGCACCGATCCCGCCAGCAGGCAGACAATGGTAACGGCGATGCAGTTTACCGGCACGCCGCTGGCGGAGAGCCGGGTGAACGCGGACGGCAGCTGGCGGTTCTTCGCCAGCGCATACAGCATGCGTCCGCCGCTGTACATGCCGCTGTTGCAGCCGGACAGCGCCGCGGTCAGCACCACAAAGTTAATGATGCCGGCAGCGGCCACGATGCCGATTTTGGCAAAGGTCAGCACAAACGGGCTGCCCGCGGTGCCGATGCCGTCCCACGGGAAGATGGTGACGATCACGAAAATGGCGCCGACGTAGAAAATCAGGATGCGCCACAGAATATTGTTGATGGCGCGCTTCAGGGTGACTTGCGGGTTCTTCGCTTCGCCGGCGGTAATACCCACCAGCTCCACGCCCTGATAAGAGGCCACCACGATGCACAGCGCAAACAGGAAGCCCTTCCAGCCGCCGGCGAAGAAGCCGCCGTGCTGGGTCAGGTTGGCGAAGCCGGTCGGCGCGCCGCCGTTGCCGAAGCCGAAGAAGATCACCCCCAGCCCCACCAAAATCATCACGATAATGGTGGTCACCTTAATCATCGCAAACCAGAACTCCAGCTCGCCGTACAGCCGCACCGCCGCCAGGTTGGCCACCGCCACCATCGCCACCGCCAGCAGCGCCGGCAGCCACTGCGGGATCTCCGGGAACCAGAACTGCACGTACACGCCAATGGCGGTGATTTCCGAAATCCCGACCGCAATCCACATAAACCAGTAGCCCCAGGCCGTCAGGTAGCCGAAGTAAGGGCCCATATACTTGTGGGCATAAACCGCAAACGAACCGGCCACCGGCTCCAGGAACAGCATCTCGCCCATCGAGCGCATAATAAAGAACACAAACAGCCCGGCGATAATGTATGCCAGCAGCACCGAAGGCCCCGCCCATTTCAGGGTGCTGGCCGAGCCCATAAACAGGCCGACGCCGATCGTGCCGCCGAGCGCAATCAGTTCGATGTGCCGGGCTTCCAGCCCGCGATGTAGTCCTTGCGGTTTATCTTTAGTTGGCATAAATCCTCAGTCGTTATGTCTGCGTCGTGCGTGCATTGACCAGCAACGGTCTTATTGTTTTCTACCCGTCATTCTTCCAGCTGCAGCGGGGTTAGCTGCAAATCACCGACCCGTATCAGCGCAGCGGAACTTCTTCCCTGGCCGCCTGCCCGCACCCCAAATTATTGGGATCTACACGGCAAGCGGCATCACTCCCGCCGGCGCGACCGATCGCCAGTAAGGATGAGGGCAAATTGACAGCGGGAAAGGATATTCAGCACTGCGATTAGCGGCATCGGCGGCCTGGGATGATTTCCGGGCGGTATCGTTCCGTATTTTGCTGCTATAAGCAAACCGCGGATTAAAACTTTATGGAATAAAAGGCGGGATAATTCTTAGATGAGGTTATAGTTGTACGGCAATGTTCGACCATCGCCGCACAACTACGTCAGCCAACCCTGCCGGAGCAACAGAAACTCCGGCCGGCGCATTTACAGCTTGCCGCCGTAATAGTAGCCGACGAACCGCAGCAGTTTGATCTGCCGCCGGATACGGCTTGGCTGCGACAGCAGGCGATAGAGCCACTCCAGCCCGAGGTTCTGCCACACCTTCGGCGCCCGCTTCACGTGGCCGGTAAACACGTCATAGGTGCCGCCGACGCCCATATACAGCGCCTGCGGGTGCACCTGGCGGCAGTCGCGCATCAGGACTTCCTGCTTCGGCGAGCCCATCGCCACGGTGACGATCGCCGCGCCGCTGGCATGAATCCGTTCAAACAGCGCTTCCCGCTGTTCCGGCGTGAAGTAACCATCCTGGCTGCCGACGATGTTGACGTTCCACTGACGGCGCAGTTTCTCTTCGGTTTCCGCCAACACCGACGCCTTACCACCGACCAAAAAGACCGGCGTGCCTTCCTGCCCGGCGCGCTGCATCAGCGCCTCCCACAGATCGGCGCCCGCCACGCGCGAAACATCGGCGCCGGGATACTTGCGCCGCATCGCACGCACCATGCTGATGCCGTCGGCGTATTTAAATTCACAGCCGTCCAGCAGCGCCCGCAGCGTGGCGTCCTGCTCTGCCGCCAGCATTTTCTCGGCGTTCATCGCCACCAGCGTTCCCTGTTTCATCTTGCCGCCGTCAAACAGGAAGTCCAGGCAGTGCGACATATTGCGAAATCCCCACAGCTTGATGCCGCGCAGCGTGTATTCGGGAGCCGAAACCTTTGTATCCATTATTCTCATTACCTTTGCAGTAGGCTGTCGGACTCTGAAGCGGCGGCCGGCTGCGTCGCGGGCAGGCGGCCGCCCATACGCGTCTTGATCAGGCCCGCCGTATCAAACAGCCAGTACAGCAACTTCGCCAGCACCAGGCAGGCGCCAAAAATCAAACAGAAAAACACCACGCGCGACACGAAAGAATCCAGCCCTTCACGCGTCAAAACAATGATGTTGAACACCGCGCCAAAACAAAACCCCTGCAGAATGGCCGCCTTATAGCGGTTCGGCTCATGGCGTCCCAGCTCATACAGCCAGTCGAACCATTTGATGATAAGCCCGACCACCACCGCGCCAAGCGGAATAAACAGCGCGCCGCCCATCACCACCAGCGAGCCGATCAGCGTCGGCGAAATCGCCAGCCCGGAATTATTCTCCAGCACTTCCCAGGTAAAGTAGTTGGCGGTATTCAGCACCACGTCCGGCCGCCCTGGCCACAGCCAGCTGGGGATAAAGACGTAGAAGTCGCGCACGATCGGCGCCAGCCCCTGGAAGTCGATCTTGTCGTAATTCTGCAGCAGCAGCGCCAGGTTCTCCCAGGGGGAGAAGGTGTCGCGGGTTAAATACAGGAAGGTGTAAAACGCCTCATCGCCGCTGACGTCCAGGCCATAGCGCTTCAGCGCCAGCCAGAACATGCCGACAATGCTCATTACGCCCGCCGCCGCCAGCATCCACAGCGTGATCCAGCCGCGCACGATGCCGATAAACAAGAACAGGGCGAACGCGATAATAATATTGGCGCGCGTGCCGCCGACGATCACATAGGTCAGCAGGCCAAACGACACCGTCGCCACCAGGAAGAAGAACCAGGCGCGCAGACTCTGCCGCAGGAAGAACACCACCAGCATCGCCGGGATAAAGAAGTAGAAGAAGCGCTTAAGCGCCACGCCGGACACGTCGCTGGAAAAGATCTGGCTGTAGGAGTGCAGTTTGAACAGCAGGAAGCCGTTCTGCATAAAGAACAGCCCCACCGTGCCTATCGCCACCAGCGCCAGCAGCACCCAGGTCAGGTTGGTTTCCACCCGGTTCATGTCAAACAGCGGCTGGCGCGGCTCGGCGCTGCGCTTGCGCAGCCGGGTCTTATAGGTGACGTAATAGATGGCATAGAAACAGGTGGCGGAGAGCATGGCGTACAGCAGGAACTCCACCGGCACGATAGCCACGTCAAACCGGAACACCAGCAGACAGCTGAGCGGAAAGCCGAAGTAAAACGTCAGCAGGAACAGCAGCGAAAAGAAGACGTTAAAGTTAAACCGCACGCGCCGGAACTCCTGATAGGTCACCGTCAGAATAAACGTGACGCTAATCAGGTACACCACCAGCAAACCGCCAAATTGGGCCAGCGTCATGCCGTTTCTCCCGCCGCCAGCGCCAACGCCTGCCGCCAGCCGTCAATATAGTTCGGGTTAAAGAAGGCGATATCCTGCTTGTCCACCGACGCCAGCTGGCGCTGCGCTTCGCGCACCACCGCCTCATCCAGCGTATCACCGTAAAACAGCACCGGCAGGCGCTGTTCGGCCAGATCCTGCCAGAACGGGTTCTGCCGGCTGAGCACAAACGGCACGCCGAACTGAATCAGCAGGCAGAGCGTGCCGATGCCCTGCTGGCGGTCGAAGATAAAGTAGCCGAGATCGCACTCGCGCAGAATATTCAGGTAATCGTCAAACGCTACCTGCTGGGTGAGCAGCTGCAGATTTCTTTCGCCGAACAGCTGCAGGCCGGCGCTGCGCACCTGCCCGATATAGTCGTCGTTATTGGCCGGATAGCCCATCGGCACAATCACCCGCACATTATCGCCGAACTGCTGATGAATCGCGTGCAGCGCTTCGATATGGCGGTTGGTGCGGTCGCCGGAGTTGCCGACCAGAATGGTCATCGGCCCGGCGACGTTCTTCTCGACCTCAACGCCGGTCAGCGCCGGATCCATCCGCGTCGGGAAGTAGAGCAACGACGCCGGCACCCGCGCATGGCGCTGCTGATAGTGAATCAGATCGCCGCGCGTGGCGAACACGTGTCCCACCCGCCCCTGCGCCACCCGGCGCAGCAGATAGAACAGCCGGAATTTCCAGCTGGTGGCATTTTCATACAGATCGGCCCCCCAGATATGCCAGCTGACCTGCTGCGGCTTGATTTTGCCGCTCAGCAGCGCCAGCCACAGCGTCGGGTTAAACTGCCCGTGCCAGAAAAAACGGCGGCTGCGGTCGGCCTTGGCGCAGGCGATCACCGCCTCCGCCAGGCTTTTCTTATCCGGATAGCTGTCAATCGTCAACGCCGGGAACTCGCCCAGCGCGGCCACATCTTTGGCGGCGACCATAAACCGGTTTACCTGCGGCGACGGCAGCTGAGTGGCCAGCACGTCGTTAAAAAAGCGCAGCACCGTCTGATTATGGTGCGGGATATCAGATCCCAATACGTGAATCAGTGTGGTCATACTCGTCTACGGTAAAGAATAAATACGCAGCTACACAGCGTGAAATAGACTATGTAGGTTGCCATGTAGGCCTGAGCCGCCCCCAGCGCCCCGTGCAGCGGGATCAGCCAGTGCGAGAACAGCGTCAGCAGCAGGAACTGGCTGACTTCAGTCATAATATAAAAGCGCAGCGACGCCTTGGCGATCACCAGGTAGCCGAACACATAGGCGCCCACCTTCAGCACATCGCCCACCAGCTGCCAGGCGAACAGATCGCGCATGGCGACGAACTTGTCCGAGAACAGCAGCCAGATGGCAAAATCGCGCAGCAGCCACACGGTAAAGCTGGCCGCCGCCACCGCCGGCAGCACGAACTTCAGCGCGCGGACGATTTCGCGGCTAATCGCCGCCTTATCGCTCAGGCGCGACAGCGTCGGCAGCAGGTACACGGTGAACGAGGCGGTAATAAACTGCAGATAGGCGTCGGAAATGCTGCTGACGCCCTGCCAGATCCCCACCTCATCCCAGCTATAGTGCGCCGCCAGCAGGTTACGCATCATGACATACGCCACCGGCAAGGTCACGGAGGTGATCAGCGCCATAATGGTGAACTTGCCCAGATGGCTGGCCAGCGCCTTGTCCCACGCCAGCGCCAGATAGCGCAGCGGCAGCGTTTTACGCCGCCACAGCAGCGCGCCGGCCGGCAGCGCCACCAGCGCCGGCACCAACGCCAGCCCCGCCAGCGCGCCCTCATAGCCGCCCAGTTTAAAGCACGCGACAAAGGCCACCAGGCCAATCAGGCTGCCGCCGATCACCGCCAGCGCATTGCCCATCGCGTCGCGGTAGCCTTTCAGGATTGCCAGAAACAGGTTGGCGTAGGCGATGCCCATCTGCATAAACGCCAGTGCGCGCACCACGTTGACATAGCGCGTATGGCCGAACAACCCCTGACTGATCGGCGCGGCGGCAAACAGAAACACCAGCGCCAGCAGGGTCGAGAAGCCCAGCACAATGCTGGAACCGGTACCGACCGCCAGGCGCAGGCGCTGCGGATCCTGATGATACTCCGCGACATACTTGGTGATGCCGTTGAAGATGCCGGCGCCGGACAGCACGCCCAACACGGTGATCAGCTGGCGGAAGTTACCCGCCTGCCCCACGCCGCTCGGCCCGAAGGCCACCGCCAGCAGTTTCACCACCAGCAGCCCCACGCCGATTTTGATCAGCGTGGAGCCGGCGGTCCAGACGGATGCTTTTGCCAGCGACATATCAGGCGAGGAAGCTCAAAATGGTGTGAATCACCGTGCGCTGGTTAACATCGGACATGTTGTAATACAGCGGCAGCCGCACCAGGCGCGCGCTCTCGCTGCTGGTGAAGCGGTCTTCGCCGGCAAAGCGGCCGAACTTCTCGCCCGCCGGGCACGCATGCAACGGAATATAGTGGAACACCGCCATAATTTCCGCTTCTTTCAGGTAGTTGATAAACGCCGTACGATCCTGCACGTCTTTCAGCTTGATGTAGAACATATGGGCGTTCTGACGGCAGTCTTTCGGCACCACCGGCAGCTCGATACGCCCGGCGTCGGCCTGCGGCTTCAGCGCGTCGTAATAGTTCTGCCACAGCTTCAGCCGCCGTTGGTTGATGCGTTCCGCCGCTTCCAGCTGCGCCCACAGGTAGGCGGCCTGCAAGTCGGCCATCAGGTAGCTGGAGCCGATATCGCGCCAGGTGTATTTATCCACCTGGCCGCGGAAAAACTGGCTGCGGTTGGTGCCCTTCTCGCGGATGATTTCGGCGCGGTCAATCAGCGCCGGATCGTTGATCAGCGTCGCGCCGCCTTCGCCGCCTGCGGTGTAGTTCTTGGTTTCATGGAAGCTGAACGCGCCGATATGGCCGATGGTGCCCAGCGCCTTACCCTTGTAGGTCGACATCACGCCCTGCGCGGCGTCTTCCACCACGAACAGGTTGTACTTTTTCGCCAGCGCCATAATGGCGTCCATTTCACAGGCGACGCCGGCGTAGTGCACCGGCACGATCGCACGGGTTTTGTCGGTAATCGCCGCCTCGATTTTGCTTTCATCGATATTCATGGTGTCCGGACGCACGTCGACAAACACGATGGTGGCGCCGCGCAGTACAAAGGCGTTGGCGGTGGAGACAAAGGTAAAGCTCGGCATGATCACTTCGTCGCCCGGCTGGATGTTCAGCAAAATCGCCGCCATCTCCAGCGACGCGGTGCAGGACGGCGTCAGCAGCACCTTGTGCGCGCCGAAGTGCTGCTCCATCCACTGCTGACAGCGGCGGGTAAAGCCGCCGTCGCCGCACAGCTTCCCGCTGCTCATGGCAGCCTGCATATAGTCGATTTCCGTGCCAACAACCGGTGGTGCGTTAAATGGAATCATGTGAACCTCTGTATAACCAATACGCGGTGCTGTCGATAACGGCACCGTGCCGTTGATAGAGCCGTAGCGCGGCGCTATTACTTATCTGTGTCGCCACCCGCAGGCGCTGTAATTGCTGCTGCTGACACCAGCCTACCGCCGCGGCCATCAGCCGGGCGCCGATACCCCTGCCGCCGGCGCCGGGAAACGCGGCCAGCAGACCGATGCGCGCCTCGCCGCTGCCGATATCGCGCAGGCTGACAAAGCCTTCCGGCTGCCCGTGGCCATCCAGCGCCAGCAGGCAAAGGTGGTCGAAGGTGCCAAGCACCGCCTTCTCAATCCAGGTGGCATAAAACCGTCCGCTGTCCGCCGGCTGATACCAGGGCGCACGAAAACGGCTGGCGGCGAACGCCTGCCCGGCCGCCGTCTGTAACACGGCAATATCGGCCGCCGTCGCCGGGCGTATATCAGACGCCGGAGTATAAGCACATTTCGTGCCAATATTGATAACCAGATCGACCTCACCCTCCGCCAGCAGAAAATCAAACGCGGCCAGCGCATCGGCAAGATCGAGACGGTGAGCGGGGATTTTGGCCTGAACCAGCGCAAAACGATCCAGCGCGGCGGCGGTCAGCGGCGGCGCCGAGTCGGCAATATTCAGCCTGGCGCTGTTAATGCGGAAATAGTCGCTTTCCCAGGTTAGCGGGTCGACGGTAGCGCGGAGAATCATAGCGTTATCCATTCAGTTGATGACCGACGTCTGCGCCAGAGTATGGGGGAACAGGCTCCGCCCCGGCGACCAGCAGGCCGGCGGGGCGGGTCGGCGCTTAACGCCAGACGCCTTTGGTATCGACAATCCAGTTCTGCTTGACGGCTTCCGGCGCGATGGCCTTGAACTCGTTGTGATCCACCAGCATTACCAGCACGTCGGCCTGCTGCAGCGCCTCGCCGATGCTTTTCAAAGTGACCTGACCGGCCAGCGCTTTCGGCAGTTGCTCCACGTTCGGCTCTACCGCCAGCGTTTCACCCTGATGCCACTCGGCGATCAGCTGCGTGACTTCGACCGCCGGGCTTTCGCGCAGGTCATCGATATTGGGTTTGAAGGCCAGGCCGAAACAGGCGATCTTCAGCTCGGAGGCCCGCTTGTCGGTCGCCGCCAGGCAATCGGCCACCGCCGCTTTCACCCGGTCGACCACCCACAGCGGCTTGCCGTCGTTGACCAGCCGCGCCGTATGGATCAAACGCGCCTGCTGCGGGTTCTGCGCCACGATAAACCATGGGTCGACGGCGATACAGTGGCCGCCGACGCCCGGGCCGGGCTGCAGGATATTGACGCGCGGATGGCGGTTGGCCAGGCGAATCAGCTCCCAGACGTTGATACCCTGATCGGCGCAGATCAACGACAGCTCGTTCGCGAAGGCGATGTTGACGTCGCGGTAGCTGTTTTCCGTCAGCTTGCACATTTCCGCCGTGCGCGAGTTGGTGATCACGCATTCGCCTTCCAGGAAAATTTTATACAGCGCGCTGGCGCGCTCGGAGCATTTTGGCGTCATGCCGCCGATCACGCGGTCGTTCTGAATCAGCTCGACCATCACCTGCCCCGGCAGCACACGCTCCGGGCAGTAG
The DNA here is from genome assembly GCF_016026735.1 of Serratia rubidaea. NCBI lineage: Bacteria > Pseudomonadati > Pseudomonadota > Gammaproteobacteria > Enterobacterales > Yersiniaceae > Serratia > Serratia rubidaea. The sequence goes on along the minus strand of NZ_CP065640.1, from coordinate 1,707,712 downwards.
GCGATGTTGATATCCGCCGCTTCGCCGGCGTCCTGCGGGAAGCTCAGGTCGCTGCGCGCCTGCGCCAGCCACGCGGCCATCTGCTCGGTGGCGCCGACCGGCGACGTCGACTCCAGAATCACCAGGTCGCCCTTTTTCAGCACCGGCGCCAGCGATTTGGCGGCGGACTCCACAAAGGCCAGATCCGGCTCATGGTCGCCCTTGAACGGCGTCGGCACCGCGATCAGGAAGGCATCCGCTGCTACGGGTTTGCTCACCGCCTGCAGATAGCCGCCGTCGACCGCTTCTTTCACCACTTTGTCCAGATCCGGCTCAACGATGTGAATTTCACCGCGATTAATGGTTGCCACCGCATGCGCATTCACATCGACGCCAATGACTTTTTTCTTGCGTGAGGCAAACGCCGCCGCCGTCGGCAGGCCGATATAACCCAGGCCGATAACTGAAATCGTATCAAAACTCATAATGTCACCTGATAATTCTTTAACGCTTCGAGGATTCGCTGGCAGGCATGACCATCGCCGTAAGGGTTATGCGCCCGGCTCATGGCATGATATTCGTTTTCATCCGTCAGCAGGCGGCTCACCGCAGCGACAATGGTCGCCACGTCGGTGCCCACCAGACGTACAGTGCCGGCGTCAACCGCTTCCGGCCGCTCGGTGGTTTCACGCATCACCAATACCGGTTTGCCCAGCGACGGCGCTTCCTCTTGAATACCGCCGGAGTCCGTCAGAATAATGGTCGATTTGGCCATCAGATAAACAAACGGCAGATAATCCTGCGGGTCGATCAGCATGATGTTATCGATGCCCTTCAGAATGCGGTTAACCGGTTCGCTGACGTTCGGGTTCAGGTGCACCGGATACACCACCTGCACATCGGGGTGCTGGCGGGCGATTTCCGCCAGCGCGCTGCAGATACGCTCAAAGCCGCCGCCGAAACTCTCGCGGCGGTGGCCGGTAACCAGGATCAGCTTCTTGTCTTCGTCCAGGAAAGGATAACGCTGCGCCAGCGCATCACGCTGCCGCGCATCGCTCATCACGCGATCGCGCACCCAGAATAACGCGTCAATCACCGAGTTGCCGGTGACAAAAATCTGGCTGTCAGGCACCTGTTCACGCAGCAGGTTCTGGCGTGAATTCTCCGTCGGCGCAAAATGGAACATCGCCAGATGGCCGGTCAGCGTGCGGTTGGCCTCTTCCGGCCAGGGGGAATAGAGATCGCCGGTACGCAGCCCCGCTTCAACATGGCCAACCGGAATGCGCTGATAAAACGCCGCCAGGCTGGTAGCCAGCGTGGTGGTGGTATCACCATGCACCAGCACCACGTCCGGTTTAAACTCCTCCAGAACGCTCTTCATCCCTTCCAGAATGCGGCAGGTGATTTCGGTCAGCCCCTGCCCCGGCTGCATGATATTGAGATCGTAATCGGGAACAATTTCGAATAATCGCAAGACCTGGTCCAACATCTCACGATGCTGCGCGGTCACACAAACTCTTGCTTCAAAGGCTTCGTCCTGAGCCAAGGCATGTACCAACGGCGCCATCTTGATGGCTTCAGGTCGGGTGCCGAACACGGTCAACACTTTCACAGCGGATCTCTTTTGGTCAGTTAGTCGCAGACAAACCTGCAAAGAGGGCGCTTACGCGCCCATCAACGAATTATTATAATATTTTCAATCGCGTGCACGACGAACCAAGGCTACCCCTGCGCCGGCCATCGCACCGATAGCGCCCCACAGGATCAGCCAAAATACTCTTCTTGGGCTATCACGTTTTACCGGTTCTTCCGGCGTACGCAAATAGCGGTAAGTCTGAAACTGCTTGTCCAGCGTCGGGCCGACGTTCAGCGTCGCCAGCATGGCGCGGTTTTGATCATAGTCCAAATCATAGTTCGGTCCGGAGGCTTGTAAACCTTCCAGACGCGCCTGCAGCATCGGCTTACCCAGCAGGAACAGGTCTGAATCCGGCAGCTGTTCGGCCGGCGTATCGGTCTGCGTACGGCCAATGCCCTGTTTCTCGGCGATTTTCAGCGCCTGCTGCACCGAATTCAGCTGACGCTTATAAATCGCGTCCGCCACCGCCTCCTGGCGTTTAACCTGCGCTTTCATTGAGGTGGTGCGCGCCGCCCAGGCGCCCTGAATCTCTTCGTTCAGATGCAGCGCCGCGCGATGGCTGGCGAACAGCACATACTCGCGGAGTAAACGATTGGCATCCGAGGCCGTTTCAGCCGTCAGTCTAACGCCGTCGTTCGGCGCTTTTTTGTCATCCCGCGGCGTAAATTGAATATTGGCGATCAGTTCGTCGAGTAAAGCAGCATCGGCGCGCTCATCACCTTCCTGCCGCTGCTTGTAGTAATCACTCTGCAGCCAGAAATCACGCCGGGTATCGTAGGCCGCCAGCTGCATAATGAACTCTTGGTAAGCTTCATCAGCAATACTCGGCTGGTCGGCAGGCACCGCCGGCGTGGTGCGAACATCCAGGTTACGCAGGAACTGCTGCTGGGAATAATAACCACCCAGCGCATTTACCGTCGGCCGATCGGTAATCGCCGTGGCGCTCCACTCCTGCTTGACCAGGTAGGAGACCGCCAGCGCGACCGCCGCAAACAAGACGGCGATACCGATAATCCAGACCTTGCCGCGCCACAAAGTACGACACAGTCCACGAATATCGAGTTCATTATCAACCGCCGGGTGGTTCTTGTCTGACGTTGTATCTGGAATCATCACTGCCCAAAAGCCTCTGGTTTAAGGTACTTGCTTATTATCCATCGAGCGGCGCATACGGCGTTTGATGCGCTTGATGTAGCGCGCAACGCGCCAGGCCCGCTTAATGCAATAACCGTAGAACAGAAATGCAAGCAAGAACAATGCCAACATAAACCATTCCGGGATAAATGTTAGCCATTCGCCCAGCACGCCAACCGCCGCCAGCAGTGCGGCAGCCAGGGTAATCAGCACAAACGCCTGACGCGGCGTAAAGCCGGCGCGCATAATCAGGTGGTGAATATGCTGCCGATCCGGTGAGAACGGACTCATCCCCTTGCGCAAACGGCGATACATAATGGCGATCATATCCATCAGCGGAATCGCGATAATCCACAGCGCGGTTACCGGGCGAATCGCCGCCGCCTGACCTTGTGAACCTTGCAGCAGCAACCAGATAGCGGTAAAGCCAATCAGCGTACTACCGGCATCGCCCATAAACACTTTATAACGGCGGCCAAGAATACCCAGGTTCAGCAAGATATAGGGAACGATGGCGGCAATCATGGCAAAACACCAGAACGCCAGCTCAGCATGCCCGCTGAAGTACAGCAGCACGCCCAACGCGCCGAACGACACGCAGGACAAACCGCCCAGCAGGCCGTCGATACCGTCCACCATGTTGAAGGCGTTAATCGCCGCCCATACCGCAAACAGCGTCAACAGATAACCGAACGGCCCCAGCTGCATTTCCCATCCGCCCAGGATATAGCCAAAGCTGTGCAGATACAGGCCGGCAAACACCATCATCACCACGCCAACCAGCGCCTGAACAAAGGCGCGGATTTTTACGCTGATGTCAAAACGGTCGTCCAGGGCGCCGACAAATACCAGCAGGCCGGCGCAGGCGAGATATAACTGACTGTGTGCAATCGTTTGGTCAGAGATCAGGAAGGCAAAACACAACCCGGCATAAACCGAAATCCCTCCGACCAACGGAATTAACCCTTGATGCCGTTTACGGTAATTAGGCTTATCAACCAAACCAACCCGCTTTGCCACCTTGCGGGCAACAAATAAAAACGCCAAGGAGAATAAAAAAACAAATAGAATTTCAGTACTCATGTGAGTAGTTCACTGTTAACAGATCTCTGAGAAGATAGGGCAGCTTAACACTGGATAAACCTAGCGCCAGATGTCATCGCTTCCTTTCAGTCATTTCCTATGACAAACGCGATTGAGTTTCATTACACGATTTGCCATTCCCCACTTTGGACCTCAAGCATCCCCCATGGACAAGGGTACAAATCCGATCAAACACGCCGCAGCCGAAAAAGTAAATTAAATTTCTATTTCTGCCGCGTATCCTATCTGCCAAAAGCAAAAAACGCCACGACTTGGCGTGGCGTTAGTTAAATTTTTTGCGTAATTATGAGCGCTTCATCATATCGAAGAACTCATCATTGGTTTTCGTCATCGCCAATTTATTAATGAGGAACTCCATCGCATCGATCTCCCCCATCGGGTGGATAATCTTGCGCAGGATCCACATTTTCTGCAGCTCTTCAGAGCTGGTGAGCAGCTCTTCCTTACGGGTACCGGAGCGGTTGTAATCGATAGCCGGGAAGACGCGTTTTTCCGCAATTTTACGTGACAGGTGCAGCTCCATGTTACCGGTGCCCTTGAACTCTTCGTAAATCACTTCATCCATCTTCGAACCGGTGTCTACCAGCGCGGTGGCGATAATGGTCAGGCTGCCGCCCTCTTCCACGTTACGCGCCGCGCCGAAGAAACGCTTCGGACGGTGCAGGGCATTGGCGTCCACACCACCGGTCAGCACCTTGCCAGAAGCCGGCACCACGGTGTTGTAGGCACGCGCCAGACGGGTGATGGAGTCAAGCAGGATAATCACGTCCTTCTTGTGCTCAACCAGACGTTTGGCTTTTTCAATCACCATTTCCGCAACCTGCACGTGGCGGGAAGCCGGCTCGTCGAAGGTGGAGGCGATCACTTCGCCCTTCACCAGACGCTGCATCTCGGTCACTTCTTCTGGACGCTCGTCGATCAGCAGCACCATCAGCACGCAGTCCGGATGGTTGTAGGCGATACTCTGGGCAATGTTCTGCAGCAGCATGGTCTTACCGGCTTTCGGCGGTGCGACAATCAGGCCGCGCTGGCCGCGACCGATCGGCGATGCCAGATCCAGTACGCGTGCGGTCAAATCTTCGGTGGAGCCGTTGCCGCGTTCCATACGCAGACGCGAGTTGGCATGCAGCGGCGTCAGGTTTTCGAACAGGATTTTGCTGCGGGCGTTTTCCGGTTTGTCGTAGTTGACTTCGTTAACCTTCAGCAGGGCAAAGTAACGTTCGCCTTCTTTTGGCGGACGAATCTTACCGGAAATGGTGTCACCTGTGCGGAGGTTAAAGCGGCGGATTTGGCTAGGGGATACGTAGATGTCGTCGGGGCCTGCGAGGTAGGAACTGTCTCCGGAGCGGAGGAAACCAAATCCATCCTGCAATATCTCCAGCACGCCGTCACCGAAAATATCTTCTCCGCTTTTCGCATGCTGCTTGAGAATGGAAAAGATAATGTCCTGCTTACGCATACGGGCCAGGTTTTCCAGCCCCATATTTTCGCCGAGTGTGATCAGGTCAGAAACCGGCGTGTTCTTTAATTCGGTAAGATTCATAGTGGTGGGTTCTTAAAATCGGGGTATGTCTCGAACTGTAACGTGAATAGTATGGCAGCGTGATGTTCCCGCATCGGGATTTTCGTGCCTGTTTACTGGACGTTCAATCACCGGGCCGCTGAGCCGTCGTGGTAAGAGATGGCTTACATTGGACGCGCGCGCTGGCGGTTTAGGATCGAAGGTGCCTTAAAACTGATTTTTGCAAAACCATTGATTGTCAACGCGCGGGCTGAGTCCAGGTATGAAGACGGCGCCGATGCTATGACACAGAGTAACGCTTTAGATTCAAACTCTTTAGACTTAAAACTTCGGGCAAGTTCTATATGCAGTGTGATTAAACTTAACACGCTTCTCGGCGGCCGTCTATAGGCGCCGCAAGCAAACTGCATCTTTAGTCGCAGGCGGGCCATGTTTACCCACATTGCCGCGCAGAGCCTGCCTGGCGAGCCGCGGCCATCGCCGCCGCACACCGGAAAAATTGGGCCGGCGCCGATGCGAAGAGCCGCAACCGAACGCCAGACCCGGGGCATCCCGCCCGGTTACAGATTAGCGGTCAGGAAATCTTTCAGCTGACCTTTGGACAGTGCGCCCACTTTGGTCGCCGCCACATTACCGTCCTTGAACAGCAACAGCGTTGGGATGCCGCGGATACCGTACTTAGGCGCGGTAGCCGGGTTCTCGTCGATGTTCAGTTTGCTGATAGTCAATTTGCCGTCGAACTCTTCGGCAATTTCATTAAGAATCGGAGCAATCATCTTGCACGGACCACACCACTCAGCCCAGAAGTCGACCAGGATTGGCCCTTCGGCATTCAGCACCTCTGCAGCGAAGCTGTCGTCAGTCAGGTGAATAATTTTATCGCTCATGTTCTACTCCACAGGATTATGTCTACCTTGTTGGTGTAGCATTAACCAACTCAAGGTGATTTTATTTCACCGCGTTTATTTCAACGGATGTGCTTTCGTAAAGCAATAGTTAGCTGATATTCTACCACACTATGAGCAAAACACACTTGACTGAACAGAAGTTTTCCGACTTCGCCCTGCACCCGTTAGTCCTTGAAGCCCTTGAGAAAAAAGGGTTTCACAACTGCACGCCTATCCAGGCGCTGGCATTACCGCTCGCGCTCTCCGGGCGTGACGTTGCAGGTCAGGCGCAAACCGGTACCGGAAAGACGTTGGCATTTCTGACGTCTACTTTTCACTATTTACTTACCCACCCGGCGAAACAGGATCGCCAGACCAACCAACCGCGCGCCTTGATCATGGCGCCTACGCGCGAGCTGGCGGTGCAGATCCACGCCGATGCGGAAATGCTGTCGCAGTCCACCGGGATGAAGCTGGGCCTGGCCTACGGCGGCGACGGTTATGACAAACAGCTGAAAGTGCTGGAAAAGGGCGTAGACATTCTGATCGGCACCACCGGCCGTCTGATCGACTACGCAAAACAAAACTATATCGACCTGAGCGCCATTCAGGTGGTGGTGCTGGATGAAGCCGATCGCATGTACGATCTGGGCTTTATCAAAGATATCCGCTGGCTGTTCCGCCGCATGCCGACGGCCGATCAGCGCCTCAACATGCTGTTCTCCGCTACCCTTTCCTACCGCGTACGCGAGCTGGCGTTCGAACAGATGAACAATGCCGAGTATGTGGAAGTCGAACCGGAACAGAAAACCGGCCACCGCATCAAAGAAGAGCTGTTCTACCCGTCTAACGAAGAGAAGATGCGCCTGCTGCAGACGCTGATCGAAGAAGAGTGGCCGGACCGCGCCATCGTCTTCGCCAACACCAAGCACCGCTGCGAGGACATCTGGGGCCACCTGGCCGCCGACGGCCACCGCGTCGGCCTGCTGACCGGCGACGTCGCCCAGAAAAAGCGCCTGCGCATTCTGGAAGACTTCACCAAAGGCAACCTGGACATTCTGGTGGCCACCGACGTGGCGGCGCGCGGTCTGCACATTCCTGCGGTGACCCACGTCTTCAACTACGATCTGCCTGACGACTGCGAGGACTACGTCCACCGCATCGGCCGTACCGGCCGCGCCGGCGCCAGCGGGCACTCCATCAGCCTGGCCTGTGAAGAGTACGCGCTTAACCTGCCGGCGATCGAAGCCTATACCGGCCACAGCATCCCGGTCAGCAAGTACAACAGCGATGCGCTGCTGGACGGTTTGCCGGCGCCGAAACGCCTGTCGCGCCCGCGCGGCGGCAATAACTCGCGCCGTAATTCATCGCAACGCCGCAGCGGCGGCGCGCCGCGCAACAACCGTAAACGTTCAGGCTGAGATAATCCCATGAATTTCACATTGCATCCCGACAGCCAAGGTTACCTTCCCGACACGCCGACGCCGCACGGCGACGGCCGGTTGACCGCCATGATGCGATGTGAAATTTCAGGGAGATAAATCATGCTCAGTTCCAGCACGCTGTATGCCGCCATCGATCTGGGGTCCAACAGTTTCCATATGTTGGTGGTGCGCGAAGTTGCCGGCAGTATTCAGACGCTGGCACGCATCAAGCGTAAAGTCCGGCTGGCGGCCGGGCTGGATCAGGACAATAACCTGTCGCACGACGCCATGCAGCGCGGCTGGCAATGCCTGCGGCTGTTTTCCGAACGCCTGCAGGATATCCCGCGCGAACAGATCCGCGTGGTGGCGACCGCCACGCTGCGCCTGGCGCAGAACGCCGATGAATTCCTGCATACCGCGCAGCAGATTTTGGGCTGCCCGGTACAGGTGATCAGCGGCGAAGAAGAGGCGCGCCTGATTTATCACGGCGTGGCGCACACCACCGGCGGCCCCGACCGGCGTCTGGTGGTCGATATCGGCGGCGGCAGCACCGAGCTGGTGACCGGCACCGGCGCCCAGGCCGCGCAGCTGTACAGCCTGTCGATGGGCTGCGTCACCTGGCTGGAGCGCTTTTTCAGCGACCGCAACCTCGGCCGCGACAACTTTGACCGCGCCGAACTGGCGGCGCGCGAAATGGTGCGGCCGATTGCGCCCGCCCTGCGCGAGCACGGCTGGCAGATCTGCGTCGGCGCCTCCGGCACCGTGCAGGCGCTGCAGGAAATCATGGTGGCGCAGGGCATGGACGAACGCATTACCCTGCCGAAGCTGCGCCAGCTCAAACAGCGCGCCATCCAGTGCGGCAAGCTGGAAGAGCTGGAAATTGAAGGCCTGACGCTGGAGCGCGCGCTGGTGTTCCCCAGCGGGCTGTCGATTCTGCTGGCGATCTTCCAGGAGCTGGGCATCGAGAGTATGACGCTGGCCGGCGGCGCACTGCGCGAAGGGCTGGTGTACGGCATGCTGCACCTGCCGGTGGAGCAGGATATCCGCCACCGCACGCTGCGCAATCTGCAGCGCCGCTATCTGCTGGATACTGAGCAGGCCTCCCGCGTCGCGCAGCTGGCCGTCAACTTTTCACAACAGGTGGCCAATGAGTGGCAGCTGGATAGCCGCAGCCGCGAACTGCTGCACGCCGCCTGCCTGATTCATGAAATCGGCCTGAGCGTCGACTTCAAACAGGCGCCGCAGCACGCCGCCTATCTGATTCGCCATCTGGCGCTGCCCGGTTTTACCCCGGCGCAGAAAAAGCTGCTGGCCGCCCTGCTGCAAAACCAGAGCAACACGCTCGATCTGACGCTGCTCAGCCAGCAAAACGCCGTGCCGCCGCGCATCGCCCAGCATTTATGCCGTCTGCTGCGGCTGGCGATCATCTTCGCCAGCCGCCGCCGCGACGACACGCTGCCGGCGGTCAGGCTGCGCGCCCACCAGAACGACGATGCGCTGCGCGTGATTGTGCCGCACGGCTGGCTGGAACAGCATCCGCTGCGCGGCGAAGAGCTGGAGCAGGAGAGCCACTGGCAAAGCTACGTCCACTGGCCGCTGATGCTGGAAGAGCAGGCATAACCCAACGCGGGTTCGCCCGGCCGAACCCGTTTTTTCCCCGCGACTCAGCCGCCGCCCTTGGCCTTCGCCAGCATGGCGCGAATATTGGCGACGTTGCTCTGCCCCTTCTGCATCCGCTCCTGCGGGCTAATCACCTTCCGCTCCGTTTCCCACGCCAAATCGTCCTGCGGCAGCTCCAGCAGGAAGCGGCTCGGCTCCGGTCGCACCAACTCGCCGTACTGCCGGCGTTCGCGGCAAAGGGTGAAAATCAGCTCTTTTTGGGCGCGGGTTATCCCCACATAGGCCAGACGTCGCTCTTCTTCGACATTATCTTCATCAATACTGCTCTGATGCGGCAGCAAACCCTCCTCCATCCCCACCAGGAACACATAGGGGAACTCCAGCCCCTTGGAGGCGTGCAGCGTCATCAGCTGCACCTGGTCCAGCTCTTCCTCGCTTTCGCCGCGCTCCATCATGTCGCGCAGCGTAAAGCGGGTCACCACCTGCGTCAGCGTCATCGGCTCTTCCAGATCGCTGCCTTCCAGCATTTCCGTCATCCAGCCGAACAGCGTATTGACGTTTTTCATGCGCATTTCCGCCGCCTTCGGGCTGGCGGAGGTTTCAAACAGCCAGCTCTCGTAGTCGACGCCGCGAATCAGATCGCGCACCGCCGCCACCGGCTCGCGCTCGGCCTGCTGGGCGATGCCGTCCATCCAGTGGGTAAAGCGCTGCAGCGACTCCAGGCCGCGGCCTGTCAGGTGCTGGCTCAACCCCACGTCGAAGCTGGCGGCAAACAGGCTCTTATTGCGCAGGTTGGCCCACTCGCCCAGCTTCTGCAGCGTCGCCGGGCCGATTTCCCGCTTCGGCGTATTGACGATGCGCAGAAACGCGCTGTCGTCGTCCTGATTGGTCAGCACCCGCAGGTAGGCCAGCAGATCCTTGATTTCCGGCCGGGAGAAGAACGACGTACCGCCGGAAATCTTGTACGGGATGCGGTTCTGCATCAGCATTTTTTCAAACACCCGCGACTGGTGGTTGCCGCGGTATAAAATGGCGTAATCGCCGTAGTTGGTCTTTTTCACAAAGTGGTGGGCGATCAGTTCGCCGACCACCCGTTCAGCCTCGTGGTCTTCATTATTGGCGGTCACCACTTTCAGCTCTTCACCGTAACCCAGCTCGGAAAACAGCCGTTTTTCAAACACGTGCGGGTTATTGGCGATCAAGATATTGGCTGCCTTCAGAATGCGCTCGCTGGAGCGGTAGTTCTGCTCCAGCTTGATCACCTGCAGCGCCGGGAAGTCCTCTTTCAGCAGCACCAGGTTCTGCGGCCGCGCGCCGCGCCAGGAGTAGATCGACTGGTCATCGTCGCCCACCACGGTAAAGCGGGCGCGGTTGCCCACCAGCAGCTTCACCAGCTCATACTGGCTGGTGTTGGTGTCCTGATACTCATCCACCAGCAGATAGCGCAGGCGGTTTTGCCAGCGCTCGCGCACCTCTTCGTTACGCTGCAGCAGCAGCGTCGGCAGCAGGATCAAATCGTCGAAATCCAGCACGTTGCAGGCGCGCATATGCGCATGGTACAGGCCGTAACAGTGAGCAAACAGCTTGTCGCGCTCGGAGCGCGCCAGCTCGGCCGCACGCTGCGGGTCGACCAGATCGTTCTTCCAGTTGGAAATGGTGGAGATCAGCTGCGCCACCAGCGTCTTGTCATTTTCCAGCCATTTTTCCGTCAGCTCTTTCAGCAGCGCCAGCTGGTCCTGGTCGTCAAACAGCGAGAAGTTGGACTTCATCTCCAGCGCTTTATATTCACGCTTGATGATCTCCAGCCCCAGCGTGTGGAAGGTCGAAATCATCAGGCCGCGCGCCTCTTTCCGCCCCAGCGTCTGCGAGACGCGCTCTTTCATCTCGCGCGCCGCCTTGTTGGTAAAGGTCACCGCGGCGATATGCCGCGCCTGATAGCCGCAATGGTGGATCAGGTGGGCGATTTTATTGGTGATGACGCGCGTCTTGCCCGAGCCGGCGCCGGCCAGAACCAGGCAGGGACCGGTAACGAATTCAACGGCTTGTTGTTGGCTGGGGTTTAATCGCATGGGGCTTTCTGGCTCGACAATCTTAACGTGGGACAGGCAGTGTAGCAGAAAGCGCCGGCAAGATTGATAGCCGTCGCGTCAATGCCGCCCTGTCCGGACAAAACGGGTATAATGCGCCCTCCACAGTAAGCACACAGGGTAATACCATGGCGAAGAGCGCATGCGCACTGCATATTTTGGTTGATAACGAGAAGCTGGCCAATGAGCTGCTGGCCAAACTCAAGCGCGGCGTCAGCTTCGACACGCTGGCGCGCAAATATTCGACCTGCCCGTCGAAACGCAACGGCGGCTCACTGGGCGAATTCAACAAGGGCACGATGGTGCCGGCGTTTGATAAAGCGGTGTTCAGCATTCCGCTGCTCAAGCCGTACGGGCCGGTGAAGACCCAATTCGGCTACCACATTATCAAGGTGCTGTACCGCAACTGACCGGCGGCGCCCGCAGCGAGGGCGCCGCCCGTGCGTTACTGCGCGCTGCCGTCCGGCGTCGCCGCATCGCCTTCCGGCTTCGGCGCGTCGCTCACCACCGCCGGCGCCGGACTCATAATGCCGTCATAGACGTCCTGCAGCTGCTTCATGTTGGTTTCCGCTTCGCCTTTCGGCTGCTGCAGCACCAGCGTGGCGTCCTGCGACAGCTGCAGTTTCAGCGCCTGATGCAACGACTCCGGCGTCAGCGACGCCAGGAACGCCTGACGCAGCTTCTGGTACATCTCCGGCGAGATATCCACCACGCCGCTCTGCTGCGAACGCAGACGCTGGCTCATCAGCACGTCGGTGTCGGTACGGGCGTAGGTGGCGAACAGCTTGCTCAGCTGATCGTGCTTCTGCGCCAGTAAATCATCAAACTCCTGCTGGCTCAGCCCGTTATCGCGCACCGCGGCCATCTCCGTCGCCACAAACTCCAGCGCGGACTTCAGGTTGGCGTTGCCGGTGTTGAGATGAATGGCGCACTGCGAACGCTGATACTGCACCCGGCAGTCAAAGCCCAGTTGCGCATCCTTCTGCGGGCTCTTTTCCAGCGCGCGCTGCAGATGCCAGAACAGCGCTTCACGCGCCAGATCGCTGCGCCAGTAGCGGCTCAGCTGCTGCGAGTCGCGAATCGGCTGCCACGGCGTGTCCCACATAATGGACAGCATATCCTGCTGAATCGCCTCATTCATCAGGCTGACCGGCTGCGGCGCCAGCGGCGCCAGGGTCGGCATGGTGGCCGGCGTTTCCCGCTTGCCGCTCAGCGGCGAGAAGGTTTTGTTAATTTGCTCGCTCAGGCTGCGGCTGTCTACCCGGCCGACCACGTACAGGGTCATCATGTCCGGGGTGTACCACTGCCGGTAGAAATCCTTCAGCTGTTCCAGGTTGACCGGCCGCTTCACCGCCTGGCCGGGGTCGTGCGCCAGCAGGGTGGAGCCTTTCAGCCGGTAACGCCACCAGGCGTCCTGCGTATTGGCCGGGAACAGGCCGATCGGATCGGTGCCGGCATTGACCACCTGATGCACCGTCTGCTCGTCGATCGGCAGCTTGCCGCCGGTTTCCGCCAGCCAGCTCAGCGCCTCTTTCAGCAGATCCGGACGGTTATTCGGTAAGCTCAGGTTATAGAGGGTGAAATCATACGAACTGATCGCCGGCGGCAACGGCCGCTCGTCATCCACGCTCTGCTGCCACAGCGAACGCAGTTGCGGCGAGCTTTCGGTCCTCGCCATCGCCAGGCGCGGCAGCAGGTGGGCAAAGCCGATCTGCTGGGCAGATTCGACCAACGAGCCGGTATTCACCAGCAGCCGCAGTTCGATGCGGTCGCTCGGCCGCTGCGGCGTATCCAGCACCTGCCAGGAAAACCCGTTATCCAGTTTTCCCTGCTGCCAGGCGGGATCGGGTTGCAGCGCCTCAGCCTGCACGCCGCCGGCGGCCGCCAACAACAACCCCCCCACAAGAAGATGAATTCTGGTGCCCTGCATGTGAACCCCTACTTAATGGCTATCCAATTTATATTTGATACACGTATTCCATTCACTGGAATCATAAAAGCACGCCCTGAGTTTCACAGTGGGGCGGAAAGTAGAAGAAAGTGTACCATTGTGTTCGACCGCGCGCCTTGCTCGATGTTACCCAATGCGGCGAAAAATAGTCGTTGGCGAGGTGTTACCGGCGGGGAAAGGTGGAAAAACGCCATCGGCTGCCGCGGCAGCCGATGGTTTTACTGCAAAGCGCCCGTTACGCCGAGCGCTGGCTCTCGTCCGCCGCGCCGGCGGGACGTCTGTTATTCAGCGTATCTCTCAGCTGCTGTCTGTCCAGTTGGTTGCACCATTTGGCCACCACCACCGTCGCCACGCCGTTGCCCACCAGATTGGTCAGCGCGCGCGCTTCCGACATAAAGCGGTCGATGCCCAGAATCAGCGCCAGTCCGGCCACCGGCAGGTGCCCCACGGCGGACAGGGTGGCCGCCAGTACGATAAAGCCGCTGCCGGTCACCCCGGCCGCCCCTTTCGAGGAGAGCAGCAGCACCACCAGCAGCGTAATCTGGTGCATGATATCCATATGGGCGTTGGTGGCCTGGGCGATAAACACCGCCGCCATGGTCAGATAAATCGAGGTGCCGTCCAGGTTGAAGGAGTAGCCGGTCGGGATCACCAGCCCCACCACCGATTTTTTGCAGCCCAGACGCTCCATCTTGTCCAGCATGCGCGGCAGCGCAGATTCGGACGACGAGGTGCCCAGCACAATCAGCAGTTCCTCTTTGATGTAGTTAACAAACTTAAAGATGCTGAAGCCGTTGGCGCGGGCAATCGTCCCCAGCACCACCACCACGAACAGAATACAGGTGAGGTAGAAGCACAGAATCAGCTGCCCCAGCTGCACCAGCGTGCCCACGCCGTATTTGCCGATGGTGAAGGCCATCGCGCCGAACGCGCCCAGCGGCGCCAGACGCATAATCATATTGATGATGCCGAAAATCACGTTGGAGAAGCTTTCGATCACATTAAAGATCAGCTGCCCCTTTTCGCCCAGGCGGTGCAGCGCAAAGCCGAACAGCACCGCAAACAGCAGCACCTGCAGGATATTGCCGCTGGCGAAGGCGCCGATCACGCTGCCGGGAATAATATCCAGCAGGAACGGAATAATCCCCTGCTGCGAAGCCTGTTCGGCATAGACCGCCACGGCTTTGGCATCCAGCGAGGCCGGGTCGACGTTCATGCCCGCCCCCGGCTGCACCACGTTCACCACCACCAGGCCGATAATCAGCGCGATGGTGCTGACGATCTCAAAGTACAGCAGCGCAATGGCGCCGGTACGGCCGACGGCCTTCATGCTTTCCATGCCCGCGATGCCGGTCACCACGGTACAGAAGATCACCGGCGCGATAATCATTTTGATTAACTTAACAAATCCATCGCCCAGAGGTTTCATCTGGGCGCCGAGGTCAGGGTAGAAATGGCCGAGCAGCACGCCCAGCGTAATTGCCATAAGCACCTGGAAATAAAGGCTCTTAAAGATATTTTTTTTCATATGAACATCCTTTGAAGGGGACGCGGACAGGCGGTTATCGGTACTTTTCATGCCTGCTCAACGCCTGCGCGAAAATAACACCCGACTAACAGGATGGAAACAATTTGCTCAGATCTCGCCTATTGTTGATATGAATTTAAGAGCTGAAACGGTACAGCAAAAATGCAACGAAAAAACAGCGTAAAACCTGCTTTACGCGCGCTTTTTACAGAAGATTATATTGGGGATGGGCGTCCGGCCACGCGGGCCGGCACGCAGAGCTAGGCAGCCTGCCGGCGGCAATAACGCCGCCGACAGCAGGGGGTCAGCGCCAGATAAACCAGGCGAACAGCGACACCACCAACACGCAGAGAATGTTCAGCCAGAACCCGACCTTGACCATCTCGCTCTGGCGAATCTCGCCGGTGCCGTAAACAATGGCGTTCGGCGGCGTCGCCACCGGCAGCATAAAGGCGCAGGAGGCGCCGATGCCGATCACAATGGTCAGCAGCGCTGGCGGCATGCCCAGGGCCTCCGCCACCGTGGCGAACACCGGCACCAGCAGCGCGGCGCTGGCGGTATTGCTGGTAAACTCGGTGAGGAAAATAATGAACGCCGCCACCGCCAGAATAATCACAAACCAGTGGCTGGCGCCGAACAGCGACGCCATGCCCTCGGCCATCACCGCGCTGGCGCCGGAGTCTTTCAGGATCACGCTCAGCGTCAGGCCGCCGCCGAACAGCATCAGCACGCCCCATTCGGTGTTCTGCTGAATCTGCGCCCAGCTGGCCACGCCGCTGATGCCGATCAGCACCGCCGCGCCTACCGCCACCAGCGTATCGAACTGCTTCACGCCGCCGAGCAGCGCGCTGATCTGGCTGCTGAGGATCCAGCAGAACACCGTCAGCAGGAAAATGCCCAGCGTGATCCAGCGCGGCCGCGTCCACGGGAAGTTTTCCAGCTCAATGTTGAACCGGTGCTTCAGGTTCGGCCGCATCATCAGGTACAGCGTGCCGACCATCAGCGGCATCAGCACGATCATCACCGGCACGCCGAACTTCATCCAGCCGATGAAGTCCAGCCCCAGCTGCGCCGCGGCAATGGCGTTCGGCGGGCTGCCGACCATGGTGCCCAGGCCGCCGATGCTGGCGCTGTAGGCGATGCCCAGCAGCAGGAAGACGTAGGTATTGTGATCGCGTTCGCGGTCGAGGTTGCTCAAA
Source organism: Serratia rubidaea (assembly GCF_016026735.1). Classification (NCBI taxonomy): domain Bacteria; kingdom Pseudomonadati; phylum Pseudomonadota; class Gammaproteobacteria; order Enterobacterales; family Yersiniaceae; genus Serratia; species Serratia rubidaea. The sequence goes on along the minus strand of NZ_CP065640.1, from coordinate 1,691,641 downwards.
ATCCCCATCGCCAGCGGCAGCATCATCGCCGCCGTCGCGGTATTGCTGATCCACATCGACAGCACCGCCGTCGCGCCGAACAGCATCAGCGCCGCCAGCAGCATTTTGCCGCCGGCCAGCAGCAGCAGCCGGTTGGCGATCAGCCGGTCCAGCTTCTGGATATGCAGCGCCGTCGCCAGCGCAAAACCGCCGAAGAACAAGAAGATGGTCGGGTTGGCGAACGACGCCAGCGCCTTATCGACGTTCATCATGCCGAGCGCCACCGCCATCACCGGCACCAGCAGCGCCGTCACGGTGACGTGAATCGCCTCGGTCAGCCAGAGAATACCGATAAACGCCAGCAGCGCCAGGCCGGTATTTTCCTTCGGGGAGAAAGGCAGCGTGTAGAGCAAAACCGCAAACAGCACGCAGTCGGCGGCGAGGATCAGCAGCCCGCGGCGCGTCGCCGGCGAAGAGGTAGACGGAGTCAGAGGAGTATCAGCCATGAATTTCGCATCCCTTGGTCATCAAATGTGGCAGGTTGTAACAAGATGTGCCAACCAAGACGCCAGCATAAGGGTTGTTTACGGCCTTGTTGAGAAAAAGTTTCTATTTATGCGAGCAGTAACACACCGATAACCGCCAACGGGCGCAATAGCGGCCTATTTGTCGTCATCTGCGATAAAGCGGCGCTCAAATTCGTCGCGCGGCAGCGGCGCTGAGAACAGGAAGCCCTGACCGTGCTCAATGCCGTGTTGCAGCAGCCAGTCGCGCTGCGCCGCGGTCTCCACCCCTTCCGCCAGCACCGGCAGCTGCAGCACCTGCGAAATCTGGCCGATGATGCGCGCCATCGCGTCATCCGCCGGCAGGCTGCTGATAAAGCTTTTGTCGATTTTGATCTGATCGACCGGCAGGCTCTTCAAGCGGTTGAGGTAGTGCAGGTTGGAATAACCCATGCCGAAATCATCCAGCGCGATGGACAGCCCCAGCTCATGCAGCTCGCGCAGCTTCGCCAGCAGGTGGTCAAAATCGTCGATACGCACCGTCTCGGTGATTTCCAGCTGCAGCTGACGCGGGTCGATTTGATGCTGCGCCAGCAGCTGTTTCAGGTGGGGAATAAATCCGGCGTCGCGCATCTGCAGCGGCGAGATATTCACCGCCAGCGGCAGGCGGATGCCCCGCGCCCGCCAGTCGGCCACGATGCGGCAGGCCTCTTCCAGCACCCAGTTGCCCAGCGGCACCATCACCCCCAGCTCCTCCGCCAGCGGAATGACATCCGCCGGCAGGCTGAAGCTGCCGTCATACTGCTGCCAGCGCAGCAGGGCCTCCGCGCCGATCGGCGCGTTGCTGCGCATCGCCATCTGCGGCTGCAGGAACAGGGCAAACTGGTTATGTTCGATGCCGTGCAGAATTTCGCTTTCCTGCGTCAGGCGTTTTTGCGTGCGCTCCGTCAGCCGCGGCTCAAAGAACAGGATGCGGTTCTTGCCGTCGCGGTGGGCCGACATCATCGCCGACATGGCGCTGCGCAGCAGCTGCTCGGCGTTTTCGCCCGGCTGGAGATAATGGGCGATGCCGATGCTGGCGCTCGGCCGCAGCGACAGCGACTCGACCTCCAGCGGCGCGTTGATCTGCCGCATGATGCGCTGCGCCAACTGCATGGCGTGAAACGGCCGTTCAACGCCCTTCGCCAGAATGGCGAACTCGGCATTGCTCAGCTGCGCCAGCAGCGAATCCTTATCCAGGCACTGACGCAGCTTTTCCGTCAGCGCCAGCAGCAGGCTTTCCCGCTGCCGCAGCGACAGGATGCCGGTCGCCTCATGCAGCGTTTCAATACCGATCACCAGCAGGTTAAAGCGCTGGGGACGCAGGCCCGAGGCGATGTGCTGCTCCAGCAGGGCGGTCAGCAGCACCTGATTCGGCAGCCCTGTGACCGAGTTGCGCGTGCTGAGGCGGCTCATATCCGCATACGCTCGCGCCAGCCGCTGCTGATTGCGGTTGTAGTTGCGCACCAGCAGACCCAGTTCGTCATCCTGATGCAGCGTCGGCAGCATCAGCTGGTGATACGGCGCATCCTCTTCAGAGATATTTTCCAGCTCTTTCGCCATCGCCCGCAGCGGGTAGACCATCAGCCGGTTCATGCACCAGGTAATGGCGACCGACAGGATCAGCGCCAGCAGCAGATAGGTCGACAGCATGGTCGACAGCGCGCTGAGGATAAATTTGTACATGCGGTAGGAGTCGGCCTGCAGCACCAGATAGGCCAGCGGCTGCGGGTTGGCCGGCACCCGCTCCAGCGAATAGAGCGGCACCGAGATGCGCACCGGCAGGTCGAACAGCCGCGCGATCGCCGCCGGCACCGGACGCTCCGGCGGGAAGTTGGCGTGCAGCGCCTGCAGCTCATTCGGCAGGACGATATCCGCCTGCGTCAGGATGCCGACCGGCAGCAGCGAGTTCAGCACGCGCTTGCTTTCCTGCATATCCATGCGCAGCACCGCGTCCGCCAAAGGCTGACGCACCGAATGGGCGATATTCTCCAGTTGCTGGGCGTAGTCATCCCTGCGCTGATGCACAAAATGGAATAACTGAATCACGATAAAAATACAGATCGTCACCAGCGCCACGCCGGACACCGTTGCCATCTGCTTAATCGTTAATGAACGCCTGACGCGCAAATCTGCTCTCCGTTAATCGGACTGAAAGAATAATCAGGGACGAGAGTCACGCCACGCCCTTTTGAACCGGTTCGAGTATACGCGATCGCTGCGTGTTTTTATCTTGCCATTGTTATGGAAGAACTTAGAAATACGCGGGTTTCAGTCTTTTCCTAACCTGCACACAGGGTAGCAAAACTCCCCTGCGGGCGACACTCTGAATCTTTCTGATTCTTTCCGGCTCCGGACGGAGATTGAGAAAGGGCCGGCGCGGCGTTTAGCCAGCGGTAACGCCGCGCGGCCGGCCGCGCTACTTGAAGTCGGCGTACGGCGTTAACGGCTGCGGCGGCAGATCCAGATCGCCCTGCCAGCCGCCCAGCGAATAGCGCAGATAAAGCAGCGCATGGCTTGGCGTATAGTCCTTCGCCTGCTGAATATCCACGCCGGCGCCGAGCGTCCAGTGCGACGTCAGGCGGCGCTCGACGATGGCGCGCAGCGTATAGCCCACGCCGGTGGAGGAGCTGCCGCTTTCGATGGCCTGCTTGTCCGGCAGCGAGTCCGGGATCAGCCCCTGCAGCGGGTAGCGCCGCTGGCTGTCGGTTTTCGAGTGGGACAGCGATACCGAGCCGCCCACCTCAAACGACCAGTTTTCGGTGCGCTGACGGTAGTTGACCGGCAGCGCCAGCGACATGTAGCGCTGCGGGCTATAATAGCCGCCCTGCCCCAGCGAATAACCGCTCAGATCCTTCTGGTAGTGCCACAGCATGGTATTGAGGCCGATCGTCGCCCGCCGGTTATCCTCGTTGATCAGCTTGTAGTAATAGCCGGCCATCAGGCGTTCGCGCTGGTTATCCGCCACGTTTTTGCCGGTCAGCTGATGGGCGCTGAGGTCGGCCCAGACGCCGTGCGCCTCGCCCCGGTCGTAGCTGGCGCTCAGGCTGACGCCGGTGGCGCGTACGCCGCCCCAGGTTTTGCCGGTATGCGGATCGCGGGTGCCGCCGAAGGCCAGCAGCGAGCTGGAGATCGGCCGCCGCGAGGCGCCGAGCGTCCAGCCGATATGCCGCCAGTCGCCGCTGTAGGCCAGGCCGCCGACCCAGTCGACCACCTCAAAGCCCATCGGCGTGGTGCCGATATCCGCCTGCCAGCGGTCGTTCTGCCAGCCCGCCGCCACGCTGGTGCCGCGGGTTTTCTGCCGCTCATCGCCGCTGCAGCCCACGTCGTGGCAGGTGCCGAAGGTTTCGTAGGATTTACCGTCGCGGGTGGAGAAGCGCCCGGCGCTCAGTTGGACGGTATCGGTGCGCAGGAAGGCGCGCCCGTCATACAGCGGCAGGTCCGCCTGCAGCATGGTGTCATGCGCCTGATAGTCGGACACGCCGCCGGTGCCGCTGGAGCCCCAGTAGTCGTGGTCCAGCGTCAGGTTCACGTCCTGCTGACGGTACAGATCCGCCGCGTCGGCGCGAATGCCGCGCCTGAGCCAGTCATCGCCCGGCGTATTGCGCGTCAGCAGGGTGTAATCGTCGTTACTCTGCGGCGCCGCCGGCGCGATGCCGCCGGCGACCATCGCCTGCTGATAATCCTGCCGCGCCAGCCCTGGCTGCCGCTGTTCGCGCTCCAACCGGGCCGCGTCGCGGTAGATCAGCGCCTTGCCCTGGCCGTTTTCTTCCTGCGCCGCCGCCGTCTTCAGCCGGCTGAAAATCTCGCCCGCCTTCTGCCGTTCGCCCACCGCGCGCCAGGCGTTGGCCTCGCGCCGCCGGCTGTTGAGCGAAGCATCCTGCTCCGGCGCGGCGTCTTGCAGCCGCTGACGCGCCGCCGGCAGATCGCCCTGCGCCACATAGGCTTCAATCTCGCCCAGCCGCGCGTCCGGGTTATGCGGTTCGCGCGCCCGCACGCGCCGGTAGTCCGCCAGCGCGCTCTGGTAGTCGCCGTTCGCCAGCGCCCAGTCCGCCAGCGTCAGATCGATCCGCGTCGCCGCCGGCTGCCGCTTCAGGTAGGCGACCGCCGCCGCCTCATCGCCGCCGCTGCGCAGCTGTTCGGCATGGTCCAGCGTCGCCTGCAGCCGCAGCCGCTGCGCCAGCTGGCGGATATCGTCGTTCCAGCGCGCCCTGGGCAGCGTATCCAGCTGCGCCAGCGCCTGCCGGTCGCGATCGCTGGCGGAGAGGTACAGGCCGTAGGCGTACGCCTGCTGCGGGTTATCGGGCTGGCGCTGCGCCAGCGTGCGGAACAGGGCGTCGGCCTGCTGCGGCTGCCCGGCCTGACGCAGCGCCTGCGCATAGCGGTAGGTCAGCCAGACGTCGTCCGGATCCTGCTGCTGCGCCTGACGGTATTTCTCCGCCGCCTGATGCCACTGCTGCCGCTGCGCCAGCGCCTCGGCCTCCTGTTTCAGCATATCGAGCCGCAGGCGATCGAGCGTGCCACGCATTTGCTGCTGCTGCGCGCGCGGCAGGCCGTTGAGATAGGCCAGCGCCTTCTGCGGCGACTGGCGCTGGTAGATATTCGCCAGCCCGCGCACCGCGCTGCCGCTGCTGCGGTCGAGGCGCAGCGCCTGCTGGTAATAGCGCTCCGCCGCCGCATCGTCGTTGCGCGCCACCGCCACGTCGGCGAGGCCGATCAGCGCATCGCTGTCGTCGGCGTCGATCTGCCGCGCCCGCTGATACTGCTGCTGCGCCCGCGTCAGATTGCCCGCCTTCAGCGCCCGGTCGCCTTCGGCAATCGCCAGCCAGTAGCTGTTGGTTTTAATCAGACTCTGCCATTTGCCGCCGTCATAGCCGCTCTTGTCGGCCTGCTGCGCCTGACGAAACAGCGCGATGGCCTGTGCGCGGTTGCCGGCGCGCGCATAGGCCAGCCCCAGCGCTCCCAGCACTTCCGGGTCGTCCGGCGCGGCGGCCAGCGCCTTTTTCAGTTCCGGGATCGCGGCGCGGCCGCCGCCCTTACCCACCTGCGCCAGTCCGCGCGCCCGCGCCTGATAGGCCGGATCCGCCAGCAGCGTCTGCTGCCGCGCCAGCTCCTGACGGGCGCTGTCGGCCTGCTCGCCGCTGGTGAACACGCCGAGAAAACGGTTCAGCGCCGCCACGCTGTCACTGCTGACCGGCATCGCCTTCACCTTATCCAGCCACAGGTCGGCGGCTTCGCCACGTCCGGCGCTGTCCGCCGCCACCCGCTGCAGCTGCGCATAGGCCTGCGCGTCCTTGTCCTGGCTGAACAGCATGCGCGCCAGCGCCATACGCAGCGGCACGCTGCCGGGATACTGCTTATCCAGCGCCTGCAGCTTGCTCGTCGCCGCCGGCTCCTGTCCCGGCAGCCGGGCCACCAGCCGCCAGTATTCGATCGCCAGATCGAGCGTCGGCGGCTCGCCCTTGAACAGCGCGTCGTAGGCCGCCTTCGCCTCCGGCAGCCGTCCCGCGGTCGCCATCAGCCGCGCCTGCTGCAGCTGCTGCCGCGTTTCCGGCTGGGTCAGCAGCATATTCATCTGCGCCTGTCGGTAGGCGCTCGACTGCGGCGCGACGCCCTTCAATTTTTCCAGCTGCTGCTGCGCCAGCACTTGATTGCCCTGACGCAGCGCCAGACGCATGCGCGCGGCAATCACCTCGGGGTTATTCGGGTCCATCAGCTCCAGCCGGTGCAGCGACTGGCGCACCAGCTCATCTTTATGGCTGGCTTCACCAACCCGCACCTGCTCCAGCAGCCACTGTTCAGGCGGTACGGCGTCCGCCCCCAGCGCCGGCGGCAGCAGGGCCAGACTCAGGGGAAACAGCCCCAGCCAATTTATTCTGAAGTTGCGCATTGGCGATCCCAGGAAGGTTGCAGTTCACCCTGACGGTTAAAACGGTAACGTTGTTCATCCCAGCCCTGGCCGAACAGCGTCAGCGACGCGCTGAAGTAGGCGTCGTTGCCCGGCGGGTGGTCGATAATTTTCTGTCGCTGCGCCGCCAGCGCCTCAGGCTGGTGCGCCAGCAGCGGCAGCAGGGCGGCGGAAAAGCCCACCGGGCCGTTGCCGCTGGTTTTACCGCTGGCGGTATCGGTTTTTTCCGGCGGCACGCCCTGCTGCGCGGTCAGCTGCGCCATCGGCTGGAAACGCCGCACCAGCGCAGCTTTGTGCGCATCGTCATCCGCCAGCATGCCCGCCCACAGATAGACGCGGATGGCGTCATAGCTGCCGACGTTCGGCTTGGCCGCGTCGGCCCGCCATCCCTGCGTCTTGCGCCATACCACCCAGTCCGGCGAGAAGCCGTGCGGCGCGGTCTCCAGCCACAGCCGCTGATTCGACTGCTGCATCGCCCGCCACGGCCCGCGCAGCGCGGCAAAGCGCGCCAGCAGCTGCGGCGGCAGGTAGCTCGGGTTGAGCCGCCAGCCGTCGTCCTTCACAAAGCCGACCTTGCCGGGCAGCAGCATCGGCCCCAGCCCGGGGATATCCGCCACTTCTTCGCGCGCAATGCGCTGTAGCAGCAGGGTGCCCAGCGTTTGGTAGCGGCGGCTGTCCCACAGGCGGCCGGCTTCCAGCAGGCTGTAGGCGATCCACAGATCGGAATCGGACGCCGAATTATCATCCAGCACCGTCCACTGCTTGTTCTCATTTTCCCCCCACAGCCAGGCCGGCAGGCGGGCGCTGAGATCGCCCTGCGCCAGATTGTCTTCGGTCCAGCTCAGCAGTCGGTCAAAGGCCGGACGATCGCCGGCCACCAGCGCGAAGAACAGGCCGTAGCTCTGCCCTTCCGAGGTGGTGATGCGGTTGGGCGTGCTCGGGTCGATCACCCGGCCGCCCGCGCTGATGTAGTCCTGCTTATAGCGCTGCCAGGCCGGCCAGTCGCAGCCGGCCGCCGCGCCGAACGCGCACAGCAGCAGCAGGCTCAGGGAGTATTTCAACAGCACGCCCACGGCGTTAATCCCGATCTTCCGGCGACAGTCGGCGACGGCTGTAGGCCTTCAGGGCGCGCCACAGCATCAGCGCCAGGATCACCACCACCACCACCGCCAGCACCGCCAGCAGCACCGGATGGGTCGACAGCGCATGCCAGACGCGCTCCCACCACGGCAGATGGCCGACGTAATAGATATCGCCCACCCGCAGGCTGTTGACGCCGGATTCGCGGATCACCGCCACCGAGCCGAACACCGCGGCGCGCTTGCCGCTGTCCAGCAGCGCATTGTTCAGCAGCTCATAGCCGCGCGGGCTGTCGGCCAGCAGCGCCACCATGCTGCGCTGTTTGTCGAACGGCGACTGCACGCCGATAATCGCCGACATCGCCCCTTCCGAACGTATGCTGGTTTTGCTGTCGGCCTGCGTATCCTCCGCCTGCGCCTCCGTCACCGGCAGCGCCGGCTGGCGACGCGGCTGTTTCACCCAGCTCTGCGTCGCATCCACCAGCAGGCTGACTTTCTTATCGTCGCGCAGCTCCGGCGGGATGGCGCCGATCAGCAGCAGATCGCTGTCCGCCTGTTTGGCCTGCGACCAGTCGTCGCTCAGTTTAACCGCCAGCGCCGGATAGCCGGTCTGCGCGCCGATATTGCCCAGCGCGTTCAGCAGCGCGCTGACCTGCGCCGGCTGCTGCTGTTTGTTAACCAGCACCAGCGTCTGCGACAGATCCGCCAGGCGGCTGAACGGGAATGCGGCGTTGGCGAAGGCGCGCAGGTCCGGCATCGCCATAAAGTGGCGGTAGCCGGAGAAGTCGATGGTCGAACTGCCGTCGATCACCGCGTGGTTTTGCGTAAAGGAGTACGTCTCGCAGCGCCCTTCCGCGCCGCTGGCCAGCAGCGTGGTGTAATCGAAATCGAAGCGCAGCTGGTTGATCGCTCCCAGCCGCAGCGCCGGGATATTGATGTTCTTATCCGAATCGATCAGCCCCTGCGTCAGCGGCAGGCGCAGCAGCTGCGCGCCCTGCTCGCGCTCCGGCAGCAGCGAGTACGCCTGCATAAACTGGTTGTTCAGGCTGACGTTCAGCCGCGAGCCGTCCTGAATGCGCGGCGGGGTGTAGCGATATTTCAGGTGCATATCGATGCCGGTGCTGCGGATCAGATACAGGTCCGGCGGCAGGTTCATGGTCAGCGAAATCGGACCGGGCTGAATGCCGCTGGTCTGCAGCTGTTCGGCATACTGCTGCAGCTCGGTAAAGGTCATCGGCCGGTCGGTGCGCACCCAGTTCGGCGCGTCGTACGGCTGGCGCGGCTGCAGCTGCTCCACCTTCTCCACCAGCACGTTCTGGCCGCGGAACAGGATATTGCCCTGGGCGATGCCCTTCACCGCCGTCACCAGATCGTTGTCGTCGCGCCCCTGGATCAGCAGCAGCTTGACGTAGGGATTATCCGGGTGGCTGATCATCTCCACCGTCGGGCCTTTCACGTCCGGGTAGTCGCGCAGGAAGTCCGGCCGCCGGGTATTGGTGGCGAACACCACCGCATGGCGTTCCGGCAGCTGATTAAACAGCGTCGGGAAGGATTGTCCGCGCCACTGCGCCTTGCTGCCGAACCAGGAAGCGAGGATGCCGGCGGCGCGCTGCTGGGTGATATCCGGCTGGCCGGCGAACACCATCGGCAGCGTCAGCGGACGGTTGTCGCGGCTGTCGAAGAACGGTTCCGGAAAGTGCGACAGATCGTTTTTCAGCGGCAGCGTCTGATAGCGCAGCTTCAGCGAGCTGCCCTTGCCGATGTCAAGCCACAGCGCGGTGCTGGCCGGGTTCTCACAGATGTTCTGATAGTGGCCGACAAATACCAGCTTCACGCGGTTAAAATCGCTGATATAGCGCGGATCGATGGCCATCTGGACGCGATTGGGCTTGCCCATCTGCTCTTTGCCCAGGGTGGTGACGCCCATCAGTTCGTCGTTGAGATACACTTTGACGTGCGACTCCACCGGGATCAGCGCCGGCGACGGCGTAAACTCCAGGTCCAGCTGCGCCTGCGACACCACCTCGTCGCTGCGCACGCCGAACTCAATCTGTCCGTCCGGGCGGGTGCCGCGCAGGGTAAAGGCGCCCGGCGGCGGCGCAATCTGCGCGAACGGCAGCTGCACGTCGCGCACCGGCGCGTTCGGGTCCTGCGGCACGGCCGGGCTGAGCTGCGCATCGGCATTCGCCGCCGGCGGCGTCACGTCCGGGGCGGTGGCGGGTGCGGCCTGCGACAACGTACTGATGCCTAAGGCCAGCGCGGTTAACCAGGTAATTTTTCTCGTCATCGTATCATCATCAAAGTTAGCGCCGGCGCGGAAGCCCGCCGGCTGTTGTTACACGGCCTACACCACGGTTTCTTTCTGGCTGAACGTCGCGCTGCGCCCGACGCCGTGCGGGATAAACGACAGCAGCCAGCTCAGCAGCGACATCGCGCCGACCAGCACGCCGCGCACCCGCGGCGGCGCATAGTCCGCCATCCGCAGGTAGCCGCGGAAACCCAGCGCCAGCACGTCGCGCAGGCTGTCGATCGGCTTGTCCTCAGGGAATCCGTCCTGCCACAGCGCCCAGGTATCGGCGCGGGCAAACGTGCACTGAATAAAATCAATATGCTGACGGGTGGTCAGCGCCACCATCCGCAGCCCGACCTTGGCGCCGAAGGCGCGCGTCACCACGCAGGGGAAGCTGTACTCCTGCCGGCCGCGCCGCAGCAGCAGCCCGACCTTGTCGCCCTCTTTCAGCCGATCCGGCAGGCGCATCTCCACGCCGACGCCGCCGTCGGAGTAATCGCGCAGCGTGCAGGGATACAGGTGGCCGTCCTCACACGACAGCGCGGCCGGCATGGCGATTTCCACCCGGTGCGACTGACGCACCTGCTTGGCTTCCACCGCCACCGCCACTGCCCCGCCGAGAATGGTCATGTTGTACAGCACCCACACCAGGCTGACGATTACCGTCATCACCTCGTCCGCCGGGCCGTACATCATGCGCCAGATGCCGAAGCACAGGCCGGCCAGGTTCAACAGCACCAGCGCCATATACGGCCGGGTGATCACCCAGTCGACGTGCTCCTCGGCCACCAGTCCGCCCTTGGCGGTGACGTTGAACTTGCCCTTGTGCGGGTTAAACAGCGCCACGGTGGTCGGCCGGGCGATATACCACGCCAGCACCGTTTCGTAGATTTCGCTCCAGAACGAGTGGCGGTATTTGCCCTGAATACGCGAGTTGGTCAGGCTGGAGTGGATCATATGCGGCAGCACGTACAGCGCGATGGCCAGCGCCGGGGCGAAAATGATATAGGCGTGCAGCAGCAGAAACGCCAGCGGCGCGGTCAGGAAGATCAGCCGCGGAATGCCCGACAGGAAGTGCAGCATAGCGTTGGCGTAACACAGGCGCTGCGCCAGCTTCAGCCCCTTGCCGAACAGCGGATTATCCAGCCGGAAGATTTGCACCATGCCGCGCGCCCAGCGGATGCGCTGGCCGATATGCGCCGACAGGCTTTCGGTCGCCAGCCCGGCCGCCTGCGGAATGCGGATATAGGCCGAGGTGTAGCCCAGACGGTGCAGACGCAGCGAGGTGTGGGCGTCCTCCGTGACGGTTTCCACCGCGATGCCGCCGATCTCATCCAGCGCCGTACGCCGCAAAATGGCGCAGGAGCCACAGAAGAAGGTGGCGTCCCACATATCGTTGCCGTCCTGCACCAGCCCGTAAAACAGCGTGCCTTCGTTCGGCGTCTGGCGGAACCGTCCCAGGTTGCGCTCAAACGGATCCGGCGAGAAGAAGTGGTGCGGCGTCTGCAGCATCGCCAGCTTGCTGTCTTTAAAGAACCAGCCCATGGTCAGCTGCAGGAAAGAGCGCGTCGGCACGTGGTCGCAGTCGAAAATCGCCACGAATTCGCCGTCGGCGTGCTGCAGCGCGTGGTTGATATTACCGGCCTTGGCATGCTCGTGCGTCGCGCGCGCAATGTATTTCACCCCCACCTCCTCGGCGAAGGCGCGGAACTCCGGACGGTTGCCGTCGTCCAGAATAAAGATATTCAGCTTGTCACGCGGCCAGTCGATGCCTAGCGCGGCGTAGATGGTCGGCTTCACCACGCTGAGATCTTCGTTGTAGGTCGGCACCATCAGGTCGACCGTCGGCCAGCGGCTACTGTCCGGCGGCATCTCGACCGGCTGACGGTTCAGCGGCCACACGGTCTGGAAATAGCCCAGCACCAGCACCACCCAGGCGTAGGTTTCCGCCACCAGCAGCAGCAGGCCGCAGGTCAGGCTGAGCGGGTCATCCCAGTTCAGCGTGGCGGTATAGCGCCACCACAGATAGCGGCAGGAGACGGTCAGCGACAGCACGATCAGCATCAGCGCCGGCAGACGCCCCGGCACCCGCCGCACCACCAGCGCAATCCCCCACAGCAGCAGCACAAACACAAACTGCGCCGACAGGTCGAACGGCTGGGAGATGCACAGCAGCGCCAGCAGCGCCGCCAGCACGCCGGCCAAGATAAACAGGATGCGGCGCACATGGCGGTTCATCCGCCCCAGGCGCGCCGTGGTCCGCTGCTCGACGCCGGCCTCCGCCAGCCGGTGCGGCAGGCGCTGCATCGCATTGAGGTAGCGCAGGCGCAGGCTGCGCCAGCCGCTGAAGGTAAACCGCGTGCGCGGACCGCGTCCGCTGCGAAACAGCAGCAGCCACAGCGCCTGCAGCAGATAGCGCAGCGCGTCGGCCGGACGCGGCCGGCTGGGGGACAGGTGCGGGAACCAGTAAGCCCGGCCGGCGCGGATGCGCTGCCAGGCCGGCGACTCAAAGCGCAGCAGCGTCCAGCCGCAGACCACCAGCAGCGTGGTCAGCAGGGCGGTCAGCGCCGATGAACCGCTGCGCCGGTAGCCGCGATAGCGCGCCTGCACCGCCTGATAGACCGGCGGCATCAACAGCAGGTTCATCACCCGGCTCATGCGGCGCCGTCCTGCAGGTGCAGCAGGCACCAGTTGGCCAGCGTCAGAATTTCATCCGCCGCCAGGCTTTCCGGGCGGTACTCTCCCAGCGGCTGTTTCATCGCCAGCGCCTCCGCCAGCGCCTCGTCGCGGTGCACCATCACCGGCAGCAGGTTAGGCAGGCTCTGCAGCCACAGCTGATGCAGATCCTGCTGCAGCTGGCTGTGCGGGTTGTAATGATTAATCAGAAAATGGCCGTGCGCCGGCAGCGGCTGCTGATGCAGGCGCGTGTGGCAGTTGGCGTCAGGCGTCAGCAGCACCAGCGCCCGGTCGGCGGCGTCAAGCGCCTGTCGCGCCGGCGCATCGTCGCCCGCCGGCACGTCCAGCAGGATCCAGCGATAGCGCCCGGCCGCCTGCAGCTGACGGATCTTTTCCCGCCACGAGGCCGGCGGCAGGTTACGCCGCTCGGCGGCGTCCAGCCGGCCGAACGGCAGAAAGTCGAGGTTTTCGCTATAGCGCATCGCCCCCTGCCGCCAGTCGTCGCCGTCCAGCTCCGCACGCGCCCAGCCGCGCGCCAGCGCGAACGGCGTGTTGAAATGCAGGCGCAGTAAATTATCCGCCGAGCAGTCAATCGCCAGCACCGATTCGCCCAATTGCTGAAATGCCCAGGCCAGCGCCGCCGTTACCGACGTCGTTCCTATTCCGCCCCGCATCCCCTGCAGCGCAATTACCGGCATAAATTAGTGACTCCCTGATTCTTTGGACAATTCATCCAGCAGCGGCCAATGCGCCATCGTTTGCATTAAACGTTCCTGCTGCAAAATATCGATATAACGTAATGGGGGTAAGGAGAAAGCGTGACGCAGCGCCTGCAGGTCATCCGGCATTTCCGGCGATAAATCCGCATCGGTGCGTATTAATTGATTATCCATCCTGCGCTCTCTGAAAATAGGCTAAGATTACATAACTATAGCAATGATATGGAAAGAAATGCCCAATAAGATGAATCCTAACGGACATTATTGATCGGGTGGTGAATTTGTTATTATTGATGGCAATGTTACAATCGTTTATTAGTTTAATCCAGTTGCCAGTTATTGACCCGCGACGCTTTCAACGAAAGTAGAAAAACCTATGGCGCACTCTTTCTCATTAGGAATACGACAGATTTGGGAAGAACTTTCTGTCATGCAGTCCCCTGGATTTTATTGGATTAATAGCGACCGCCAACTCGACGCCAACCTGCTTTGCCGTCAGATCATCGCCGCGCAATCCGCCGACAGCCGCGCCGCCTTAATCTGCAGCGGCGAGCGACCCGACGCGCTGCTGAATGACCTGGCGTCGCCGGCGCTGCACAAGCTGCCGCTGTACACCCTGCCGGAAAAAAAAGCCGCGCTGCTGAGCCTCAGCGACGATCTGACGCGCGCGCTGAAACCGCGCAACCGCCTGCTGATCCTGCTGGCCCACGCCAGCCTGTGGCAGACCTTCACCCGCGACGAAATTCACGCCTGGCTGCGCGAACTGGGCCACTGGCTGCGCCGCCGCCAGTGCACCCTGGTGGTGCTCAGCCACGGCAACGGCGTGAATAAACTGCGTGGCCAGCTGGCGGCGCAGCACCGCGTGCTGGACGGGCTGGCCAACCTGCAGTGGCAGCAGGACAGCGCGCAATACCTGGTGAACTGGTGGGGGACGGCAAGCGGCGTCAACGCCAACCAGCTGCTGACGCTGTACGCCGCACAGCAGGGCTGGCAGGGGGAAGACGACCAAAAACCCGTTCCCAGCGCCGCGCGCAACGACGACCACCTCTATCTGGCGGAGCAGCGCGTGCTGGAAGGCGCGCCGCCGCTGTCAGCCAACTGGCAGCTGCTGGCAAACAACGCCCAGCTGGCGCAGCAGGGCATGCTGATGCTGTCCGCCACGCTGGTGTTCGCCCTGTACCACAGCGAAGAGATTGAGACGCTGGCGCAGCAGATCCACAGCCTGCGCCGGCAGCGCGGCAACGGGTTGAAAATCGTGGTGCGCGAAATGCGCGCCAGCCTGCGCTACAGCGACGAACGCCTGCTGCTGGCCTGCGGCGCCAACCTGATCGTACCGCACGTCGCGCCGCTGTCGCGTTTTCTCACCATGCTGGAAGGCATCCAGGGGCAGCGCTTCTCGCGCCACGTGCCGACGGATATCGACGTGCTGCTGTCCGGCCTGCGTCCGCTGCAGTTGAAGGGCTACCTGCGTCCCGATGACTTCACCGCGGCGGTGCATTCGCTGATGGGCAATACCCTGCTGCCGGAAGACGGCAAAGGCGTGATGGTGGCGCTGCGTCCGGCGCCGGGGCTGCGCGCCGAGCAGGCGATGACGCTGTGTCAGCTGCGCCGCTTCGGCGACGTGATGACCGTAGCGCAGGGACGGCTGCTGCTGTTCCTTTCCACCTGCCGCATCAACGACCTGGACACCGCGCTGCGGCATATCCTGCGCCTGCCGGTGGAGGAAGCCTTCAGCAACCGCGTGGTGTGGTATCAGGACGCCGATATCAACTCGGAAATCAAACGCATGGCGCAGGGCATCGCCGCCCCCGCCCGGCAGGAAACGCCGATCGTCGCCGGCGCGGCGGCGAAAAGCGCGGACGCCGCGCCGCCCGAGCGCCGCCGGCCGGTCGCCATCACCCTGTCCGCCGCTCAGGAGAAACCGGCATGATCAATCTGGACGACATTGTGCAGCTGGTGCTGCTGTGCGCCATTATCTTTCTTCCCCTGGGCTATGCGCTGCGCCGCCGCTTTCCCCACGGCTGGCGGAATATGAAAAACCGTGTTCTTTCACCGCGTTACCTGCAGTCGGCCGGACTGTGGTCGCGCGACGGTTCCACCTCTCAGATTAAGCGTAAGAAACCGCAATGAACGATAAAAACACGACGCACACCACGCACGCGCTGTGGCGCTACTGGCGCGGTCTCGGCGGCTGGAACTACTATTTTCTGATTAAATTCGGCCTGCTGTGGTTCGGCTATCTGAACTTCCACCCGCTGGCCAACCTGGTGTTTATGGCCTTCCTGCTGATGCCGATCCCCTCACTGCGGCTGCACCGCTGGCGTCACTGGCTGGCGGTGCCGATCGGCATCGCGCTGTTTTATCACGACACCTGGCTGCCGGGCCTCAGCAGCATTCTCAGCCAGGGCTCGCAGCTGGCCGGCTTCAGCGCCGACTACCTGCTGGAACTGGTAACGCGCTTTATCAACTGGCAGATGGTCGGCGCGGCCTTTGTGGCGCTGATCGGCTACCTGTTCCTATCGCAGTGGGTCCGCGTGACGGTGTTTACCGTCGCGGCGCTGGTGTGGCTCAATCTGCTGGCGGTCGGCGGCCCGGCGTTTTCGCTGCTGCCATCCGCTCCCAGCACCGCCGCCACGCCGCCGCCTTCAGCCACGCCGACACCCGGTGCCGGCGAGGCCGACGGTCAGCAGCCCGTCGCCAGCGGGCCGCCGACCAGCGCCAATCTGACGGCCTACCTCGACCAGTTCTATCAGCTGGAGAAAAAGCGCGCCACCGCCTTCCCGGCGTCGCTGCCGGCCGATGCCCAGCCGTTCGACCTGCTGGTGATCAATATCTGCTCGCTGGCCTGGTCAGACATTGAGGCCTCCGGGCTGCAGAACCACCCGCTGTGGTCCAAAATGGACATCATGTTCGACAACTTCAACTCGGCGACCGCCTACAGCGGCCCGGCGTCGATTCGTCTGCTGCGCGCCAGCTGCGGCCAGACGTCGCACCGCGACCTGTACCAGCCGGTGAATCAGCAGTGCTATCTGTTTGATAATCTGGCGAAACTTGGCTTCAAAGAGCAGCTGATGATGGACCACTCCGGCGTGTTCGGCAACTACCTGAAAGAGCTGCGCGAGCAGGGCGATATGCAGGCGCCGCTGATGTCGCAGGCCGGCATCGGCAATGAGCTGGCCTCGTTTGACGGCGAACCGATTTACAACGACCTGCAGCTGCTGAACCGCTGGCTGGAGCAGCAGCAAAACGGCGGCGAGGCGCGCACCGCGACCTTCTTCAACCTGATTCCGCTGCACGACGGCAACCGCGCCGTCGGCTCGAAAAAGACCGCCGAATACGCGCCGCGCGCGCAGCAGCTGTTCGATCAGCTGAACACCTTCCTCGACCAGCTGGAGAAATCCGGCCGTAAAGTGATGGTGGTTATCGTGCCGGAGCACGGCGCGGCGCTGGTCGGCGACAAAATGCAGATGTCCGGCCTGCGCGATATCCCCAGCCCGAGCATCACCCATATTCCGGTCGGCATTAAGCTGGTCGGCATGAGCGCGGCGCACCCCGGCAGCCCGCTGCAGGTGAAAACGCCAAGCAGCTATCTGGCGATTTCCGAACTGGTGGCGCGCCTGGTCGACGGCAAAGCCTTCAGCGCCGATCGGGTGGACTGGCAGACGCTGACCCAGGGCCTGCCGCAGACCGCGCCCATTTCAGAAAATGATAATGCGGTGGTGATGGAGTATCAGGGAAAAATCTATATTCGCCTTAACGGCGGCGACTGGGTGCCTTACCCGCAATAACGCGAGTCTTAAATAACAAACGGGCGCATACAATATGCGCCCGTTTTATTTTCACGAGGGTAAAAACACGGTTAGGAACATTCTGAATATAAATACTATTTTGCTCTTTGATCGCGTTAAAAAAATAATTACCCTGCTAGCTATCCTGCATGGTTTCGCTATTTATTAACATAAACAGGCGAGGTTATTTAACGTTTCCGCGAGCCGTCAACGTGGCCGCCTCCTTTCTCCGTCCACCGCCGACGGTCTTATTTAACCAGCAGAAGCCGCCGAGGCGGCCCCTGCCTTTTTACGCGGATTAGCCGCGCTCCTCATCCTGATCGACGGCAAAACACGCCACCATCTGCTCGCCATACTGCCGCAGCTGCGGCTGACGCTGCGTGCAGGCGCCGAACGCCCGGCGGCAGCGGGCGTTGAACGCGCAGCCCGGCGGCGGGTTCATCGGGCTGGGCAGCTCGCCGCTCAGCTTGATGCGCTCCCGACGCATGTCCGGGTTCAGGCGCGGCGTCGCCGACAGCAGCGCCTGCGTATACGGATGGCGCGGATTGTTGAAAATGGCGTCCTTACTGCCCTTCTCCACGCAGCGCCCCAGGTACATCACCATCACCTCGTCGGCGATATGCTCCACCACCGACAGGTCGTGCGAAATAAACACGTAGGACAGCCCCAGCTCCTGCTGCAGGTCCATCATCAGGTTCAGCACCTGCGCCCGCACCGACACGTCCAGCGCGGAGACCGGCTCATCGGCGATCACCACGTCCGGGTTCAGCATCAGCCCGCGGGCGATGGCGATACGCTGCCGCTGACCGCCGGAGAACATGTGCGGGTAGCGGTCGTAATGCTCGGTCTTCAGCCCGACCTTGGCCATCATCGCCAACGCTTTCTCCCGCCGTTCGGCGGCGCTGAGCGGCGTGTTGATCAGCAGCGGCTCCTCCAGGATCTGCCCGACCTTTTTACGCGGGTTGAGCGATCCGTAAGGATTCTGGAACACAATCTGGATCTTCTGCCGGCGCAGCTTTTCCGCCGTGGCGTCCGGCTGCAGCAGATCCTGCCCCTGATAAAACAGCTCGCCGTCGGTCGGCGTTTCGATCATCGTCAGCAGGCGGCCCAGCGTGGATTTGCCACAGCCGGACTCCCCCACCACTGCCAGCGTCTTGCCGCGCTCCAGCGTAAAGGAGACGCCGTCCAGCGCTTTCACCAGCTGTTCCGGCGCAAACAGGCCCTTTTTCACCGGGTAGTACTTCTTCAGATCGGTGGCCTGCAGTAAAGGTTGATTCTGGCTCATACGGTCGGCCTCCCCGCATCATCCAGCGGCGTGTGACATTTTACCTGGCGGCCGGGAATGCTGCGCAGTTCCGGCTCCTCATTGCGGCAGCGCTCGTTGGCATACGGGCAGCGCGGGTTGAGCAGACAGCCGCTCGGCCGGTCATACTTGCCCGGCACCACGCCCGGCAACGAAGCCAGCCGCGCCTTGTCGGCGGCGAACTCCGGCAGCGCGCGCAGCAGCGCCTGAGTATACGGATGACGCGGCGCGCGGAAGATTTCCGACGCCTTGCCGGACTCCACCACCTGACCGGCGTACATCACGATAATGTGCTGCGCCGCTTCCGCCACCAGCGCCAGATCGTGGGTAATCAGCACCAGCGCCATATTTTCACGCTGCTGCAGCTCCAGCAGCAGCTCGATGATCTGCGCCTGGATGGTGACGTCCAGCGCGGTGGTCGGCTCATCGGCAATCAGCAGCTTGGGCCGGCAGGCGATCGCCATCGCGATCATCACGCGCTGGCTCATCCCGCCGGACAGCTGATGCGGGTAAACGTCCAGCCGCGACGCCGGGTCGGGGATGCCCACCTGCGTCAGCAAATCGATCGCGCGCTGACGGCGGGTGCGGCGGCTGCCGCCCTGATGCACCTTCAGCGCTTCCATAATCTGAAAACCGACGGTGTAGCACGGGTTCAGACTGGTCATCGGGTCCTGGAAAATCATCGCCACTTCGGCGCCCACCAGCTGGCGGCGCTCTTTCTCGGACAGCTTCTGCAAATCCTGGCCGTTGAACGCCAGGTTATCCGCCATAACGCGGCCGGGGTAGTCAATCAGCCCCATGATCGCCAGCGAGCTGACGGACTTGCCGGAGCCGGACTCGCCGACAATGCCGACGACCTGCCCCTGCTCCACGCTGTAGCTGATGCGATCAACCGCGCGGAACGGCGTGCCTTCGTCACCAAAGTGCACCGAAAGCTTATCTACATTTAATAACGCCATGATCGATTCCTCAGTTACTGCTTGAGTTTGGGGTCGAGAGCATCGCGCAAACCGTCCCCCATCAGGTTAAACGCCAGCACCGTCAGCAGAATCGCCAGCCCTGGGAAGGTCACGACCCACCAGGCGCTTTGCGCAAACTGCAGCACGTCGGAGAGCATCGTGCCCCATTCCGGCGTCGGCGGCTGTGCGCCCATACCGAGGAAACCCAGCGCGGCCATATCGAGAATGGCATTGGAAAAACCGAGCGACGCCTGCACAATCAGCGGCGCCAGACAGTTAGGCAGAATATTGACGAACATCTGGCGCAACGCGCCGGCGCCCGCCACCCGCGACGCGGTGACGTAGTCGCGGTTGACCTCCACCAGCACCGCCGCGCGGGTCAGACGCACGTAGTGCGGCAGGGCGACAAAGGTCAGCGCCAGCGAGGCGTTGACGATCGACGGCCCGAACACCGCCACCAGCACCAACGCCAGCAGCAGGCTCGGCAGCGCCAGCATGATATCGACGATGCGCATGATGACGGCATCCACCACGCCGCCGAAGTAGCCGGCCAGCAGGCCGAACACCACGCCCATGATTAACGACATCACCACCACCAGACAGCCGACCAGCAGCGACAGGCGCGCGCCGTACATCAGGCGCGACAGCACGTCGCGGCCCACGTCGTCGGTGCCGAGGATAAACTGCCAGCTGCCGCCGTCCTGCCAGACCGGCGGCCGGAGCAACGCGTCGCGGAACTGTTCCGCCGGCGTATGCGGCGCCAGGAAACCGGCGCCCAACGCCACCACCAGCATAATGATGATATAGACCAGGCCGACTACGGCCCCTTTATTGCGCTTGAAGTAGTGCCAAAACTCCTGGAAAGGCGTCATGGGCTTCGGCGCGCCGGTTGCTACCGGCTCAGTCACTTGAGTCATTACGGCGCCCCTTATTTCTTGTGTCGGATACGTGGGTTAACCACGCCGTAGAGCACATCTACCAGCAGGTTAACCAGGATGATCATACAGGCGACCAGCAGCACCCCGCCCTGCACCACCGGGTAGTCGCGCCGCTGCAGCGCTTCAATCAGCCAGCGGCCGAGTCCCGGCCAGGAGAAGATGGTTTCGGTCAGAATGGCGCCCGCCAGCATCGTGCCGACCTGCAGGCCGATTACCGTCACCACCGGCAGCAGCGCGTTGCGCAGCGCGTGCACCACAATCACCCGCATGCGGCTGACGCCCTTGGCGCGCGCGGTGCGGATATAGTCTTCCCCCAGCACTTCCAGCATCGACGAACGAGTCATACGCACGATCACCGCCAGCGGGATGGTGCCCAGCACCACCGCCGGCAGGATCATATGCATCACCGCATCGACAAAGTCGCCGGGCTCGCCCCAGAACAGGGTGTCGATCAGCATAAAGCCGGTCAGCGGCATAGTATCGTCAAGGAACACCGTATCGCTGATCCTGCCGGAGACCGGCGTCAGGTTCAGCTGCACCGACACCAGCATGATCAGCATCATGCCCCACCAGAAAATCGGCATCGAATAGCCGGTCAGCGAGATGCCCACCGCGGTATGGTCAAAGATCGATCCCCGCCTCACCGCCGCCAGCACGCCGACCGGAATGCCCACCAGCACGGCGAAAATCATCGCGCAGATGCCCAGCTCCAGCGTCGCCTTAAAGCGCGGCACGAACTCGTCCCAGACGGAAATACGGCTCTTGAGGGAAGTACCCAAATCGCCCTGCAGCACATTGGATACGTAAGTGAAATATTGCTGATAAAGCGGCTTGTCCAGCCCCATTTCCGCCATGATCTGCGCATGGCGCTCCGCGGAGATCCCGCGCTCCCCGGCCATGATCGTCACCGGATCGCCGGGGATCATGTGCACAAAAACAAACGTCAGCAAGGTAATGCCGATAAACGTTGGGATAACTAACCCCAAACGTCGGAGTATGAACTGCAACATATCCCGAACTCTCTGTATAGGCGCCCGACGGCTCATGGTCCGCCGGGCTTATTAAGCTCACAGCTTCTGAAAAGATCCTGGCGGGGACGGGCAGCCGGAACGCAACGCACTGCGCCCCGGCTGATACGCCATCCCCGGCTTAACGGGCCGGATACGTCCGGCCCGCTGCGGCATTAATCCAGGGATACGTTCTCGAAGTGATGTTTACCCAGCGGATCCACCACGTAGCCTTTAACTTCTTTACGCACAGGCTCGAACACGGTGGAGTGGGCGATAATCAGCGCCGGCGCCTGGTCGTGCATCACCACCTGCGCCTGCTTGTAGAGTTCGATACGCTTGTTATGGTCAGAGGCGGCGCGCGCCGGCTGAATCAGCGCTTCGAACGACTTATCGCACCAGCGCGAGTAGTTGGAGCCGTCTTTCGCCGCAGCGCAGCTGAACAGGGTGGCGAAGAAGTTATCCGGGTCCCCGTTGTCGCCGGTCCAGCCCATCATCACCGTCTGGTGCTCACCGTCTTTGGCGCGCTTGAGGTATTCGCCCCACTCATAGGAAACGATTTTCGCCTTCACGCCGATCTTCGCCCAGTCGGACTGAATCATCTCCGCCATGCGGCGGGCGTTCGGGTTGTACGGACGCTGTACCGGCATCGCCCACAGGTCAATGGTGAAGCCGTCGGCCATACCGGCCTCTTTCAGCAGCGCCTTGGCCTTTTCCGGGTCGTAGGCGTAGTCTTTCACCGCGTCGTTATAGCCCCACATGGTCGGCGGGATCAGGTTCTTCGCCGCCTGACCGGCGCCCTGATAGACCGCATCGATAATGGCCTGCTTGTTGACCGCCATGGTCAGCGCCTGACGCACCTTCACGTTATCCAGCGGCTTTTTCTCGACGTTGAACGACACGTAGCCGACGTTCAGCCCCGGCTGTTCCATCAGGTTGATCGATTTGTCCTGCTTCATGCGCGCCAGGTCAGCCGGGTTCGGGTACGGCATCACCTGACATTCGTTTTTCTGCAGCTTGGCGTAACGCACCGAGGCGTCCGGGGTGATGGAGAACACCAGGCGGTCGATCTTCGGCTTGGTGCCCCAGTAGCCGTCGAACGCCTTATACAGGATGCGCGAGTCTTTCTGGTACTGCATCATCTGGAACGGGCCGGTGCCGACCGGGTTGAGGTCGACCTTTTCCGGCGTGCCGGCTTTCATCATGTTGTCCGCATATTCCGCCGACAGAATGGAGGCGAAGTCCATCCCCAGGTCGGCCAGGAACGGCGCTTCCGGACGGGTCAGCACAAAGCGCACGGTGTGATCGTCCACCTTTTCCACCTTGGCGATCAGATCCTGCATGCCCATGCCCTGGAAGTACTCATAGCTGCCGCCGGAGACTTTATGGTACGGATGTTTTGCATCCAGCTGGCGTTCGAAGGAGTAAACCACGTCGTCGGCGTTAAACTCGCGCGTCGGCTTGAAGAGCTTGCTGCTTTGCCACTTCACGCCTTTACGCAGATGGAAGGTGTAGGTTTTGCCGTCTTCGCTGACGTCCCATTTTTCGGCCAGGCCCGGCTCGATTTCGGTGGTGCCGAGCTTGAACTCCACCAGGCGGTTATAGATCGGCACCGAGCTGGCGTCATAGGTGGTGCCGGAGGTGAACAGCTGCGGGTTAAAGCCTTCCGGCGAACCTTCAGAACAGTAAACCAGCGTTTTTGCCTGTACGCTGGCGGCGACGGTCAGCGCCACCAGTCCTATACCGAATTTCAGCATCCCCGATTTGGTCAAGGAACTCGTCATCGTTAGTGCTCCATTTGTGATGTGATGTGTGTATACCCGTCACGTTTTCGCTGGCCGGTACGGCGGCGGCTCTTACCCGGCCCACTGCCTGGGCAGTGCGCCGTTCTGAGGTGCCGCGATCCTGCAGCATGAAAGCGTGGGGGGTTAATGTCCGCCAGACCTGTATTTTTTTATTGCGCGGTCTGTGCGGCGGTCAGGGTCAGAGATGAGCCGGATGGAACGCATCCGGACATAGGCGTCTAAGCGGGTGGTCGCCACTCAAACAGCTCTCGCTCTAACCCCTAAGGCTATCAAATTACCAACTGTTGAGGGTGGCGTCAATATAACCAGTGGGGTTTTACGCAGACTGTGAGAAACAGCAAACAAACATAAAAAAAACCATTTCTTAACAAATACAGCATGAAACTTGTGCTACCCGTCAATTTACAGTGTGATTCCCTAGGTAACAAAATTTAACCAGCGTTAAACTCCGGGAAAAAACTAAAAAAGTTTGTAGCTAAATGCTGAAAATATGAACGGTTATTTTTACGATTGTCTGCAAAAGCAGAATGAAATGCTGGAAATTACCTCAAAAGGGTGAGTCCGATACGCGCTTTTTTCGCGCCGCGCGGCAACCTCCAGGGTGGGGAAAGGCGGGCAGAACCGGATCGACAGACGAAAAAAAACCTGCTTTAAAAAGCAGGTTTTTCGAATGGTGGTCGGCGAGAGAGGATTATGCGCATCAAAGATGCGCCCCCTTCGGGCGTTGCTGCGCAACGTGGTCTCGCTACGCTCGGCTCAAACCTCCTTCGGAGGTTCTCATCCTCTTCAAGCTACAGACGAAAAAAAACCTGCTTTAAAAAAGCAGGTTTTTCGAATGGTGGTCGGCGAGAGAGGATTCGAACCTCCGACCCACTGGTCCCAAACCAGTTGCGCTACCAAGCTGCGCTACTCGCCGATGCGGGGCGCATCTTACTGCTGGCACACAGGGGCGTCAATCACTTTTTTACCCCGCCGGTGCGAACGGCGATAAAAGCGCCGAATCAGCCAAAAAAGCGCCGAAAGCCGCCGCCGTCAGGCCTGTGCGTCCTGTAGCCGCGGCGACTGCGCGCGCAGGAACGGCAGCAGGAACAGCGCCGACAGGCAGGCCGCCACCGAAATCACCACGAAGAAGCCGTTCCAGTGCCACACTTCCATCACCCGGGCGATCGGGTAGCCGGACAGCGCCGCGCCCAGATAGGCGAACAGGCCGACAAAGCCGGTGGCGGCGCCGGCGGCGTCCTTGTGCGAGCACTCCGCCGCCGCCATGCCGATCAGCATCTGCGGGCCGAAGATAAAGAAGCCGATAGCGAAGAAACAGGCGGCCTGCAGCAGGTAGGTCACCCCCGGCATCAGCCACAGCGCGGCGACGGACAGGAAAATGCCGATGGCGAAAATCAGGTTCATCGGGCCGCGGTTGCCGCGGAACAGCTTATCCGAGCCCCAGCCGGCCACCAGCGAGCCGATAAAGCCCCCCACCTCAAACAGCGCGATCGCCGAGTTGGCGGTCATCAGCGAGTAGCCCTTTTCCTGGGTCAGGTACAGGTTGCCCCAGTCATTGATCGCCGTACGCACGATATACACCAGCACATAGGAAGCCGCCAGCAGCCAGATATATTTATTGGTCAGCACATAGCGCTTGATGATTTCCCGGCCGCTCAACCCCTGCCCTTCGGATTCCTGCACCAGCTCCATCGCGTCGTTGCGCCATTTACCGACGCTCGGCAGCCCCATGCTGCTCGGCTTATCGCGCAGCCGCCAGCACATCAGCAGGCCCAGCGCCACGCCGATAATGCCGGGAATGATCATGCCGTAACGCCAGCTGAAGTGCAGCGAGATAAAGCCCACCAGCAGCGGGATCAGCGCGCCGCCGAAGTTATGCGAGGTGTTCCACACCGCCCACCAGCCGCCGCGTTCGGA
Source organism: Serratia rubidaea (assembly GCF_016026735.1). NCBI lineage: Bacteria > Pseudomonadati > Pseudomonadota > Gammaproteobacteria > Enterobacterales > Yersiniaceae > Serratia > Serratia rubidaea. Next base: position 1,666,731 of record NZ_CP065640.1, on the reverse strand, counting down.
GCGGGAGTACCAGCTGGTAAGAATTTTCGAGCACGGCGGCCAACCCCAGCCCTGGAAGAAGGCGTTGAGGATCCACAGCGTCCCCAGCATCAGCAGGGAAGAGCTGAGGCCGAAGAAGATATTCAGCACGCCGGTCATAATCAGCCCCAGCCCCATAAAATAGCGCGGGTTGGAGCGGTCGCTGAGCATGCCGGAGATAAATTTGGAGCAGCCGTAGGTGATATAGAACAGCGTGCCCAGAATGCCGACGTCCGACATGGTCAGGCCCAGGTCGCTGAGCATCGCCGGCATGATAAAGTTGAAGCTTTTGCGCGTGAAGTAAAAGGCCGCGTAGCCAATGTACATCGTCCACATCAGCTGGATACGCCAGTATTTATAGGTGGCGTCGACCTGTTGCCGATCGCTGACCTGCGGCGCGTCCGGGCTGCTTTTTAAAAAAGACCACATGTAAAACCTCAGAGAGTCTGAAAAGGGAGAGCAATCCCCGCGGGATCCCAGCCCGGCGGCGCCTCTGGCCGCAGCCGGAAAGATACCGCCACAGAATGCGCCGCGCGCGCGCAAATCCCTTACGCCAAATTCCCGGTTAAACCACGACTATTTCCTAGTTTTGCCGCTTCTCCGGCGAAACTGTGGGTAAGATCACATGCAGGCAGAGGCCCTGCTCCACCGTCAGCCGCAGCGTGCCGCCCAGCGCGCTGACGCGCTCCCGCATGCCGCGCAGGCCATAGCCCGGCTCATGACGCGCCAGATCGATACCGACGCCGTTGTCGCGCAGCGTCAGTTCAACCTGCGCCTGTCCGTCCGCCGGCGTATGCAGCCGCGCCGTCAGCTCGATGCGGCTGGCGTCGGCGTGGCGGCGCACGTTGGTCACCCCCTCCTGGCAGATGCGGTACAGGGTGATTTTCAGCGTGTCGTCCAGCGCCGGTTCCGGCACCTGCCACAGCAGTACGCCGGTCACCGAGTCGTCCTGCGGCAGCTGATCGCGCAGCATCGCCGCCACCGCCGCCGACAGCGGCAGGTTGTTCAGCGCCGCCGGCCACAGCTGGGTCAGCACGTCATGAACGCCGTCGTACACCCGCAGCGCCAACGCATCGATAGTGTCTGCGCAGGCCTGCACCTGCGGCTGCGGCGCCAGCCGCTTCACAATGCTGGCCTGGGTGCGGATCACGGTAACGTTTTGCCCCACTTCGTCATGCAGCTCGCGCGCCACCTCGCGCCTGGTCCGTTCTTCGGCAGTCACCAGCGCCCGCGCCAGCTGCCGGTTTTCCGCCAGCCGCCGCCGCAGCTGCTGATTCAGCTCCCGCTGACGCTGAATGCCGGCCCCCAGCAGCAGGCCGGTCAGGCTCTGCGCCAGCAGCGACAGCAGTAAATCGCGGTGGGCGTCCGGGCGCGGCGGTTCGCCGGCCATCAGCACCACGCCGTTCAGCAGCGTTGCCAGCAATGCGCCCTGCCAGCCGTAGCGGTAGGCCATAAACACGATGGGGATCGCCAGACAGAACGGCGCAAACCGCCGCAGCTCGGCGACGTTCACCTGCTGCTGCAGCCAGATGCTCAGGGCAAACAGCAGCAGATACATCGCCAGATGGCGCAGCCGCAGCCGCACCGGCTTATGGATCAGCCCCGGCTCCAGCGGCACCCAGATCTGACGCGCCAGATAGTGCCACAGCAGCAGGCAGGTCGGCGCGATGGTGAAGCCGCCCGTCAGCCCCAGCAGCAGCGCCCGCGCGCCGTCGCCGCTAAACAGCTGCCACACCGCCGCCTGCAGCACGGCGGCCAACGCCAGCACCGCGCCCTGCTGCAGCGGCCAGCGCCACTCGCTGTCGCTCTGCTGATGGCGCAATAGCCAGGGAGAGGCCGCACAGCTCAGCAGCACCGTCAGCGCCAGTACCGTCAGCGACGCCCACAGCGCCCGCGTCGCGCCGAACTGATCCGCCAGCAGCAGTATCAGCAGCACGTCGGCCAGCAGAATGCCCGGCCAGTAGCGGCGCGGGCTTTGCAGCAGAATGCCCATCCGCAGGCCGAACGGAAACAGCAGCAGCGCCTGCCACGGCGGGTCAATCAGCGCGGCGCCGATGCCCCACAGGCAAAAGACGCTGGCGGCGTAAATAAAAAACAGCGCGGCGCCGGCGATCACCGGTTCAGCATCCGTTGCGCCAGCTCTACGTTGTTGCTGACGCCGAGCTTGGCAAACAGGTTGGCGCGGTGCGCATGCACGGTTTTCGGCGACAGCCCCAGCGCGGCGGCAATCTCGCGCACCGTCTGCCCCTGCGCCAGCAGCAGCGCGATTTCACGCTCGCGCCGCGTCAGCGGATCGACGCTTTGCCGCGCCAGCTGGCGGGCGATGTCCGGCGTCAGGTAGACGCCGCCGCCGGCCACGGTGCGCACGGCGGTGATCAAATCTTCCGGCTTGCAGCGTTTGGATAAAAAGCCGCTGGCGCCGCGCGACAGCGCCAGCTCCACCAGCGCCGGGTTGTCATGCATCGACAGCATCACCACCCGGATGCCGGAAGGGATGTCCGCCAGCAGATCCAGCCCGCTGCCGTCCGGCATTGAGATATCGCAGATACAGACGTCGGCCTCCAGCCCCGGCAGGCCGCCGCGCGCCTGCGCCGCGCTGCTGAACTCGCCGACCACCTGGATATCCGCCTCCAGCGACAGCAACTGAACAAAGCCCGAGCGCACGATGTCATGATCGTCGATAAACGCCACGCGTAGGGTCATGGGGAAGCTCCGGTCCAAAAGGGAAAGGGCGCAGTATAACGCAAGCGCAGGCCGGATTAATTGACGGAGGAAAGGTATTCACGCCAACCAAACCGGGCGCAGCGCGCCCGGTCAGGCAGGTTACGGCTTGGCGACCGCGCCGGCGGCCGGCGCCGATGGCGCAGGCGCGGCCTTGGCCGCCAGCGGCGGCGCGTCAGGATTGTTGCACCAGTTATTTTTGGCGACGATGCCGCCGTCCGGTGAGGTATAGCCCAGACAGCCGAGAATGGTGTCAAACAGCTCGACGTGGCGGTGAGACTTACCGACCCGCTGCTGCGCCTGTAAACGCTCAAACGCGCTGCGGTTGTGGTCGTCCGCCAGATATTTATCCGACGCCCAGACCATCATCGGCACGCGGAACTGCTCCGGCGGCGCCATTTCGCGCGGCGTGCCGTGCAGGTGCGAGTTCTCGCCGATCGATTCGCCGTGGTCGGCGGCATAGAACACGATGGCTTTCTTATCGCGCACCTGGTCGATCACCTTATCGATAAAGCTGTCGGTATACAGCACGGTGTTGTCATAGGCGTTGATCAGCTGCTGCTTGGAACAGAAATCATCCACCCCCATGCACTCCGGCTGATAGCGCGCGTAGCTGCGCGGATAGCGCTGCGAGTACAGGTAGTGCGAGCCTTTGGTGTGCAGCACCACCAGGTGCTTACCTTTCGGATAGCGCGCCAGCGACTCTTTCATCTCATCCACCAGCAGCATATCGTCGACCGACTTACCGTCGTTGCGCTTCTCGGAGGCGATCATCTCGCGGAAGGAGTAGTTATTCACGTCGGTGTTGTTGTAGAACCACACTTCGCTCTGCATGGCGAACAGCTCGGAGGTAAAGCCCAGCTCTTTCAGCACCGCAAAGATATTCTGCTCTTTCAGCGTGCGCTGCGGGTTGTCCGACGTGCCGCCTTCGCGCACAAACATGCAGCGCAGCGACAGCTTGGTCGAGGTATCGCAGGACTCGCCGCGGAACGCCACCAGGTTTTTCTCCTTCGACAGCTTCGGCGTGGTGTCGCGCTCATAGCCCAGCATGCCCATATGGTCCCAGCGGGTGGTTTCGCCGATGATAAACACCACATAGGTATCGTCGATGCCGTCCGGCGCGACGTAGGTAAAGTGCTGCGCCGGATCGAACATATTGGCGGCATCCTGGCTCTCATCGTAGCGGGTATAGGCAAACAGCCCCAGCGCCGACAGCCAGTTGGACGGCAGGTAAGAGTGCGCGACTACGCCGCCGTAGCTCGGCAGGTCGACGTTGGTGATTTTCTCCTGCGCGGTCTGCTCTTTATCCAGCGTGCGCAGCGGCAGCCACACCAGCGCCACCACCGCCAGCAGCACCAGCAGCGGCTTCAGCCGCCGGCCCGGCGTTTTCAGCTGTTCAATCAGCGTATCGCGCAGATCGTTGCGCCAGATCAGCAGCAGCGGCAGCGCGCTGACCACCAGCATCCACACCACAAAGTGCATGCCGACCACTTCTTTCGACAGGTCGATATCCGTGGTCATCACCGACACGATAATGCCGTAGCCGATCACCACGTTGAAGAAGGTCATGTAATAGCTGGCCGCCACCGAAATCAGCACCAGCAGCGAGGCGACGATGCGGTAAAACAACCGACCGCCCAGCGATATCAGACGCATGATAAAGAAGGTGAACAGAACGATAGCAACAACTTCCGTTATTGCGGAAACAACCTTAATCCCCTGAATGCCGTGCGCAAATGAATCGAAACGACGATAAAAAACGGAAAGGTTTAAAAAGATGCCGATATAGATCGCTAACAATAACGATAAATTCTGCTGTGATAGCGATTTAACTTTGTTCATGCAACGCGGTAACTCCGGGGGACTTTTAAACTGTTCTGAAACCATTCAGACACTCAATGCGTCGGCAGGTTCAGCCGATCGGCAATAAGCCCTATTTTTTGCTCGATAATCAGGACGATTCTCAAACAATGGGCGTGTTGCCGCTTCAGACGCAGGGCGAGGCGGGAGAAACAAACAAAAAAATGGAGGGTTTCCCCTCCATTGTCAGCGCTCGAACGCGTTATTTCACGTTCAATATAACATCAATGTTGCCGCGGGTGGCATTGGAATATGGGCAAACGACGTGCGCTTTCTGCACCAGCGCTTCCGCCACGCTGCGCTCAACCCCCGGCAGGCTGATATCCAGCTGCACTTCAATGCCGAAACCGTTCGGAATTTCCCCGATGCCCACCGTGCCCTCAATGGCGGCGTCGGCAGGAATTTTGACCTTTTCCTTCGCGGCGACAAACTTCAGCGCGCCAAGGAAGCAGGCGGAATAGCCCGCGGCAAACAGCTGTTCCGGGTTGGTGACGTCACCGCCGGCGCCGCCCATCTCCTTCGGCACGCCCAGTTTTACGTCCAACACGCCGTCGGATGAGGTGGCGCGGCCGTCACGGCCGCCGGTGGCTTTCGCATGAGCACGGTACACAACTTTTTCAATAGACATCTTGGTTTCCTTCTTTCGGGTTGACCAACGGGCATCGCCCGCCAAACAGCTGGCGCGACGCTGTTAAGTTCACTATTAAATCGTGCACTACATAAATGCCGGACTACTTTTCAGTGTAGCGCACGATCGGCGATCGTGCGTGTTGCCTATCGCCCGGCGTTATACCTGGCCGAGCAGCTTGCCGCGCAGTTTTTCCAACTGCTGCTTCAGGCTCTGTACTTCTTCCAGACCGCAGTCCGACGCACACATCACCGCTTCCGGCACCGACTGCGCCTTGGCGCGCAGCGCGCGACCGGCCTCGGTCAGCGCGATGATCACCTGCCGTTCGTCGGCGGCGGCGCGATAGCGCACCAGCAGCCCGGCGGCCTCCAGACGCTTCAGCAGCGGCGTCAGCGTGGCGGAATCCAGAAACAGCCGCTCGCCGATATCGGATACGGTGATCTCATCCCGCTCCCACAGCACCAGCATCACCAGATATTGCGGATAGGTCAGCTCCAGCTGGCTGAGCAGCTTGCGATACACCTTATGCAGCGCCAGGTTTGCCGAATACAGCGCGAAACACATCTGTTGATCGAGCTGCAGCGCGTTCTTTTCGTTAAATGCGTGATTATCTTTCATGGTTTAAACATATATAGCACACGATAAAATAGCAAGCTATCGCGCGACAATTGTGCTATTTTTTTCTGTATGGGAACGCCGTCCGGGGAGAACAGGCCATGACAGCCACGCTGGTAGAACGCGCGCGTCGCTATGCGACCAAAGCGCATGCGGCCATCGATCAACGCCGTAAATACACCAATGACCCCTATATTGTGCACCCGCAGGCGGTGATGGAGCTGGTCCGCAGCGTCCCCCATACCGACGAGATGCTGGCGGCGGCCTGGCTGCACGACACGGTGGAGGACACCCCGACCACGCTGGCCGATCTTGAAAGCCATTTCGGCCCGCAGGTGGCGCAGCTGGTCGGTATGCTGACCAACGTCAGCACCCCCGGCAGCGGCAACCGCTATCAGCGTAAGAATGACGACCGCCGCCACAGCGCGCAAGCCTCGCCGCAGGCCAAAACCATCAAGCTGGCGGACCTGATCGACAACACCCGCTCGCTGCTGACCTACGACAGCCACTTCGCCCGCACCTACCTGATAGAGAAACAGCGCCTGCTGGAAGTGCTCACCGAAGGGGACAGCCGGCTCTGGCGGCAGGCCCACCATATTGTCGAGCAGGGGCTGGCCGCCCTGCTGCTGCCGCCGCACAGCGTGCCCGCCAGCTGGTTTGAGCATGCGCGCCAGCGCTACCGCGACAGCGAGCGATCATCCGCCTGAATGCGTCTAACATATAAGATAAAATTATCAAACCATCCCCTGCCGAACGTTTGACCATAGGCGTCTTCCGCAGCAATGCCGGGTAAAATGCGCTATTTGTCGCCATTTCCTGACAAATGTTGGCATTATTTCCGTCCATAAGTATGTGAAATATTTTACACCCACGCATCATCTGTCCCCGCTGACGATCTTATCGATAACATACATCAGTATTGTTAATATTATTCTGGACAAAAATACTTCATGGGATTATTACTGAGCCAACGTAATTTGCTTTAGGGATAAAAAGCCATGACGTTGCGTAATGAGATGGGACGCATCCTGATAACCGGCGCCGGAGGCCGGGTAGCCACTGTTTATCGTCTGGCCGTGGCCGGACGCCATGCGCTGCGGCTGGCGGAGCGCGATACCGCCCGCCTGACCGATATCGGCGCACATGATGAAATCGTCGCCTGCGACGTCCGGGATCTGCAGGCCTGCCGCCGCGCCTGCGACGGCATCGACACCGTGCTGCACCTGGCCGCCGACCCCTCGCCCAACGCCGATTTCTGCGGCTCGCTCAAAGACAACAATATCCTAGGTACCTTTAATATTTTCCGCGCCGCCAAAGACGCCGGCTGCCGGCGCGTGGTGTTCGCCAGCAGCGCGCAGGCGGTGGAGGGTTATCCGCTGGATTATCAGGTGCGCCCGGACGACGCGCCGCGGCCGAAAAACCTGTACGGCGCCAGTAAGGCGTTCGGTGAAGGCATCGCCGCCTATTTTGCTCATCAGGAAGGGCTGTCTGCGCTGTCGGTGCGCCTGGCCAACTTCTGTGCGCTGGAAGCGGGCCGCCAGATCAGCGCCCGCGCCATGAGCGCCTTTCTCAGCCACCGCGACGCCGCCGACCTGCTGGACCGCTGCATTCGCGTGACCAACGTGCACCATGCGGTGGTGCACGGCATCTCCGACAACCGCTACAAACGGCTGTCGCTGGAGGAGACCTCGCGGCTGCTGGGCTATCACCCGCAGGATGACGCGTTTCGTTTATCGGGTTTTGTCTGAACGCCGTTCAGATCGGCGAGCGCCGCAGCGCGCGTAAATGGCTGGCGATGCCCCAGTGCTGCAGCGTCAGCCCCTGGTTGCCGGCGTCAATAATCGAATAGCTGCCGCTCAGATGGCTGTACTTACTGGTTTCTTCCCCCGGGTTCGCGCCCTGCAGCTGCCAGATCAAAGCCTGAATGGCATGGCCGTGCGTCACCACGCCGGCGGTGCCGCAGGAGCCGGCGGGAAAACTGCGGAAAAAGGACATCAGTCGCTGCACCACCTGCAGCGCCGACTCGCCCTGCGGCGCCGTCGCCGTCGGTTCGCCGGCGAAGATACGGGCAAAGCCGCCCGGGTTACTGGAGATGGCCTGATGGTAGGACTGGCCCTGATAACAGCCGAAATGCTGTTCGTAGAGGCGCTCATCGCTGCGCACCACGCACTTGCAGTGCGCCGCCAGCGCCTGCGCGGTGGTCATCGCCCGGCCGGAAGGAGAACTAAAAATCTGCGTCAGCGTGGTGTCTTTCAGCGCCGCCATCAGCGCCGCAATCTGGCGATAGCCGTCGGCCGTCACCGGGCTGTCATGCTGTCCCTGAATGATCCCTTCGCGATTTCCCTGTGATTCTGCATGCCTGATGACGATAAAGCGCATAGCTCCCCCTCCGTGATGAAGGTTAACTATAGTTCATCGTGATGAAAGTGCTGGTTCACATATCGCCAAATGTTTTACAAGAGGTAAACAGCGGGGACGACAGCGGCCATCGCGGCCGCTGTCGTGCTATCAGGTTACTGATAAATATGGCGTTCCATCACCGTCATGGTGAACACCAGCGCATCCTCGCCCTGGTTGCGGTATGCGTGCGGCACATCGGTTTTGGCGACGGCGGAGCTGCCTGCCGGCACCAGCAGCGACACATCGCCGACCTGCACGGTCAGGCTGCCGCTTTCCACATGCAGCAGTTCCGTGGTGCCTGCCGGGTGGCCCTCTGAAGAGAAGTGCTCGCCGGGCTGCATCTCCCAACGCCAAAGCTCCAGCATATCCGGGCCGCTGGTGCCGGCCAACAGCCGGGCGCTGCCGCCCTGCGGCCCGCGCCACAGCGTGGGAATATCCTGCTGTGGGATCAGGTGCGCCTGCGGTTTACTGGCGACGTCGACAATATCGGCGACGGACAGCCCCATCGCGGCGGCGATTTTGCACAGAATGGCGATGCTGGGGTTAGCCTGCGCTTTCTCCACCTCCACCAGCATGCCTTTACTGATGCCGGCGCGGCGCGACAGTTCATCGAGCGACAGCTTCTGCTGGCGGCGAAATTCCCGGATGCGCCCGGCGACGGCGGCGCTTACCGAAACGACATCGGCGCCCGCATCGGTCGTTTTATTGACTTTTTTGGTCATTGGTCGCTAGTATGCAATAAATTGGTCATTACAGGATTATTCTATGCCTACCGTCACCCCGTCAATCGATCCCCGGATTACCCACCTGGCACCGGGCTTCCGGGCGCTGAGCATCCTGGTGGAACCCGCGCCGGTGCGCCATCCCGAGATCGGGGAAGCCGCGTTGCAACAGGCCTGTCAGGCGGTGACGGCCGGCGGCCCGGCATGGGCTGACGCGCATCTGGCGGCCTGGGATAACGTGTTCAAGGCATTCGGCACCAAGCCCAAACGCACCCCTTGCTCGGCGCAGGCGCTGCGCAAACGCGTGCTGCGCGACGGCGCAATGCCCGCCATTGACCCGGTGGTGGATCTCTACAACGCGGTCAGCCTGCGCTACGCGGTGCCGGTTGGCGGCGAGAATTTGGCTGCCTACGCCGGTCAGCCGCGGCTGACCCTTGCCGACGGCACGGAGCTGTTCGACACCATAAAAGAGGGGTTGCCGGCCCACGAAACGCCGGAGGCGGGCGAAGTGGTCTGGCGCGACGACACCGGCGTCACCTGCCGGCGCTGGAACTGGCGCCAGGGCGTCAGAACCCGCCTGAGCGTGGAAAGCCCGCTGATGTGGTTTATCCTCGAAAGCCTGCCGGAAATGCCGCCCGAAGCGCTGCAGCAGGCCGGCGACGCGCTGATCCAGGGGTTGGCGGCGATGATGCCCGGCGCGACGATCCAGTGGCAGTTGATTGGCACCGAACAATAGGAAAAATTTTCCACAGTTTTGCTGCTCTCGAATATCTGATGCGCCAGTTGAAATTCAACCTTTCAAGTGGCGATCAGATAATTTTTCTCAGAAGAACAAGTGATTAAATACCATTACAGAGTTACAAATATTCTTTTTTACCCAGCATTGTTACGTCATAAGCGCACTCTTTAATTTCGACGCTGGGTGCTTCTTTTCCTTCCGAAACATCGTATATAACGATATCATTACCTTTTGTTTTAATCTCATAGGTATGTCCATCTTTAGCCATAAAGCTATTTGAAAATGTCCGACCAAGATCTATACCATACATACTTCTTTCATCGTGACGCCACCATATTTTATATGCTTTTCCACCTTGGATAGAGTACTCAAGATAGCCTCTATTCAAAAATGATTGAGAAGGTGGCGCAGCTCCATCTACTCTTTTAGAATAACTGCTTTTAATGCCCATAACAGCAACTTTTGATGTTAATCCGTATACACCTTCAGATTTCATACACCTTTCATCAGACAACATTTTCTCCAATCGAAAAGGCGTTGGCTGGAAAGAGTTGTCTACTCGAATGAAAGCTTTATCTCTCCCCAAATAATCAGGCATAGAACTGCTTACATCTACTGAGCATCCAGTAAGAAAAAAAGCAGGCAACATAAAAATTAAACCATATTTCATATAAACATCCTTATCATTTAATTTTAAATCAAAACATTTTGATTTTTACTGACACTTCCACAAAAAAAACTTCAGCCTGCGCAATTTCTGCCGCCGAGGCACCATTTTGCGCCATATACTGCCCCAGCATAGAAGCAGCCTGACCAGCATTTATCATCCCATTCGGCAGGCTTAAGTGGTTATTGTCTACAACAACTCGGTGTTACAATCTTTTCTACCTGCTGAATTTTCGGTGTGTCAACTTTTTGCTCAGACGTGCTTTTTCAGCCCGTTACGCCATTTTCCCCTACGCTGTTAAAGAGCAACCAACGCCCTATCATCACAGCACTTTCCCCCCCTGCCATTACCACTGCGGGGGTGTAGCTTAAAGGTATTGTAAAAAGCAAAGTCCCGCCGCTGAAAGCGGGATTATTCTTAACTTAAATATTCCGATAGTGAAAAAACCACAAAATAAAACCTATCAATATCCCAGAAATAGCCACTTTAAAATAAGTAAATAACTTACCAATAAAAAACGAAATTATATCTTCTCCCCCTACAATCCAGTAACCAAGCAAACTGAACGATATTGTGATGATGAACAACATGATAAAAAGAGCAAAACATAGATAAAGCAACACAATGAAAGATCTACATCTGCTATTCATCATTGTTTTACCTCTTTGTTTTTCAGAGCTTCACTCATCCTCTCTGTAAATGTTCCAGAACCCGCCCCGCAGCTTACCCTCACCGGTAAATGGCTCGAGCCGCTGGGCTTTACCAACGGCCAAAAGATAGAGGTGCTCGCCGCACCGGGGCAGCTGCTCGTCCGGCTGGCGGAAGATACGTAACTAACTGATCTGTAAAAAACACCATCCGCAAGGGCTGGAATTTTTTATTAGTCGTCGTATTTAAAATCAATATTAATCTTTAAGGTCTCTACATTTACCGTTACTTCACAACCATGCCAGAACGGCTTCTCTTGAGACTTAAAATTATCTACAAAATAATCCCTTAACTCTACAAGCAAATCAAATAAATCACCATTCGCCTGCGCTCCAGCCGAAAACCAATCCGTATCACCCGTAGTTGCGTTCACATAGTCAAATTCACATTTACAATGGTCATTTTCAGGAGAAAGTTCTGCCCTCATTATAACTTTAGATGCGATATCAGGCGCAATAGCGAACAGGATCGAACCGATATCATTATAAATTTCTTGATCAGTTCTCATTACTTACCTCCTGGCGCATTCTTAAACGTTTCAGATATTGGCCTTCCACCATTTATAGAATACTCAACATAGAACTTATCCGGCCTGACGCTGTTACCTGTATAAGATGGTTGAATATTAACCTTAACATCTTTACCTTCGCTTAATGCCTTCGCCCAAGTGTTTTCCATCTGTTTCCAAGCACCTTTGTTCAGGTTTCCATCCATCGGTAACAGGTTCAATTTTTCACCAGGCCCATTAAAAATACTGGCGATTAGATGTCCCCCCTTTGCCACACTTACCCGCCTTACATTGCTGATAACCATTCCGGTCTTTCGCACTAGCGCTAAGAGTTGCTTCAACCTGAGTTGGTCTGGCCAGGTTGTCAGTATGATAAGTCTTATCACCATCCACCTTATAAACCGTATTCGGTTCCGGCTTGTTCATCGCTTTGTTCCAGGCACCTTTCTTACCCGAGTCTACAACAACGATGTTTTTACCTGCTTCAGGTTTACCACCTTTACCCATTCCACCGGTAACAGCACCTAAAACAGCACCAGCCAAAAGTTCGGCCTGCTGGCTGTCTATTCCGTATCGGTTTTTAAGCTGATTCGCAAACTCTGTGCTCGATACTACGCCTTCGGCTTCCATCTGCTGGGACCAGAATGAAGATATATCATTCTTCATCTGTGAAGGCACATCAGCATCATACAACCGATCCAGTGCTTCCCGAACCAGCATACCGTTAGCTGGAATATCACCGTACTTCTCTTTACAAGCTACAGCAATCCCAGCCGATTGGCTGGGTTTTTTATCAAGGACCTTGCCATAACAACTTAGATTTTAAACTATCAGGCACCATTTTGAATAAGGCTCTAATATATTCGACGTGTTGGTTATAATTAGGTGATATATCCTCGTTACATTTTTCAAAATAATATTTAGCCTGATTATTTAAGAACCATAAATCATGCTCAACAAATTCCGAAATTAGTAATGTATGCATTATATTATGCACTAGTTCAGCTTCAAAATAGCACGATATATCTCGACCTTTATCCTTTTTATCTAACGACTGGACATTCCTGATGTAAGGCAAGGAAAGAGATAACATTTTTACATATATCTCATTTTTTTTCATAGGGATAGCATTCTCCATAAGATCCTCACTTCCTTGTCGGCATTGGTTCAGCCCCCGCTGGGGCATTCTTTGTCTGAGTCCATGAGCCGTTTTGTAGTAATTGCTCTACGTAAGATCTATCCCCCGTCTTTTTATATATTTCCTGAGCTGCTACCATTCGATGGTTACCTTCCGATATATAATAATTACCCTTGCTATCTACATAGCCAGCAATACGCCCCTCAGGTGAAGTAAATCTATAATTTCCTGATGTCATATCATTTTTTATTTGATCTATTTGCTGTGGGTTTCTTAGCCCTACCTGCATGCTTTTTATACCGGTTGATGCGCCACCCTGAACGAGATTTGATACAGTTGTTTTAGCAAGATTGATTAGATCTTTACCCAACAGGCCCAGTGACGCTACTGTTGCCTGATTCTCCGGATCTGATGCAAACGCTGCAAACTTCGTCCAGTCAGGACTGTTTACATCAATATTCGCCAGATCCTGGCCGTTCCACTCCCGAACGTAAGCCTTTGCCTCATCGCTGGTCATTACGTCCACGCCAGGGATCTTACCCAGCCAGCCCGGACGCTCTGCCATATCAACACCGCCCTGAGCCACTTCCTTATCAACAACCTGTGCTTCAAGTGGGTTATCTTTCAGCTTCTGATCGGTTTCAGCACTTTGCTTATCACTGATGTTCTTCCATTTATCAATGACGCCCTGACAGTTACCCCCACCTTTCCGGCATTCCGACAGTTCTTTATCGAAGGCTAGCGATTGATCCGCATTCAGCGCATTATTCTCAACAACAACTTTATCCGGTGCAACACCAGCCAGCGAACAGCACTTTTCCCAGCACACTCAGCAGCTTGCAGCCACTTTTTCCCTGTGCATTCTGACGTCCCGGCATTTTTGCCCCGACGCGCTTTTTCCCACTGTTAAAGAGCAGCCAACAACCCATCATAGCCAGCACCGTCCCCCCTGTCATTACCGCCCTTACTCCGGCGGGAGGCGGGTCACAGCTTGCTGTGACACGCTGAACCGCCTGCCGGGCGCGGGCTGGCGAGGCCCGCAAGCGACGGTACGGCGCTCTGTCGATATGAGGGGAGCATGAACATCACCGTTACAACTTACGCTCCGGCATTATAGCCTATGGATCATCACTATCACCGATGAGGCCATCTCAAGGAGTAGAAGCAAAGATCCTGGCCAGTTGACCGGGATCTTTTTATCTAACTAAAGAGCTACTGCTTACTGATATATATGGCCTTACACGTATTACGACTTTCGTAATTAACTCATCGGTAATAATTTCAGAGTATAGATACTCGCCTGTAGCATCCTTTTGCAACTTTATCTCGCTAACATTTTCGGAAAGGTACCTAGACACTTCTTCCCCATTAAACGAGATGATCGTTTGTATCCAGCCAGCCGTGGCGCAGAATGAAAAAATAATCTCTAGCCCATTATCATCATTGGTTTGATATGCAAAATGTAAATCAGCAACTTCACTAGTTGCCATGGGTAGTGACTCAAAAAAACCCAATAAATCAATTTCATCTGGGAATGATTTAATAAACATTACTTTTTACCATCTTTAGGAATAGTTGTGACAAATCTACGAGAGCCATCAGGCATGATCTCAAAAGCAGTTTCTAATTTAGCCGCCTTTCCTGAAGGACCAAAAAGCAATGACTCCCGCACTTCAAAGGCTTGATTTCCTTTTGTATAGGTATCTACAACATTACCCTTCGTATTCACTACCTGCTTTAAGTGTTCGGTAAGTACACTTGCCCCTTTCTCATTGGTTTCTAATCCCAAGCGGTTCATTGTCTGAGCCAATTGGGTAGAGCGATCAGCGTTATGCTCACTACTTTTCACATTACCAAAGAGATAATCAAACTTCTTGGAATCAATAACTGTTTTGGTCGCATTTTCAGCGGCATTTGTAGAGCCCGTACTTAATGTCTTCGTTACCGTCAGAACAGCTTTCGCCGCCACATACTGAACTAACTTAGCTTCACTCGTCGGCACACCACTTGCCACGATCTCCGCCGCTCTTTGCGGCGTCATTTCTCCATCAGCAGTTAATGCACTGACCGGCACCCCGAAGAACTCGCCCCAGGCGCTCAACAGACCTTTAACTGCATCCTGACCTTCTGGCATATCTCCTTGGGCGTTCTTGACCAGAGCTGCTGCGATTTCATCCGGTGAAGCGCCACTTTGCAACATGGAAGCACCGAGTGAGGTTTGTGACATCCCTATGTCCGCCATGCCCTTACCGAAGTCGTTCGGGTTCAGCGCATTATTCTCAACAACAACTTTATCCGGTGCAACACCAGCCAGCGAACAGCACTTTTCCCAGCACACTCAGCAGCTTGCAGCCACTTTTTCCCTGTGCATTCTGACGTCCCGGCATTTTTGCCCCGACGCGCTTTTTCCCACTGTTAAAGAGCAGCCAACAACCCATCATAGCCAGCACCGTCACCCCTGTCATTACCGCCCTTACTCCGGCGGGAGGCGGGTCACAGCTTGCTGTGACCCGCTGAACCGCCTGCCGGGCGCGGGCTGGCGAGGCCCGCAAGCGACGGCACGGCGCTCTGTCGCACACCTGCATGACCGGGGTTGGCCTTTGCATGACCGCACCGGACCGGGGCGGGCTGCGGACGCTGGCGAACGGGGAAGGAGCAACGCAGCGAAGCGCAGTGCGACCCCGTGCAGCCAGACGACGCCGGGCGGGCATCAACGCCCTTCAGCGGAGGCCGTCAGGCCGACTTCCTTTGGGGTTTTCTCACAGACGATGATGCGGCCGACGCCGCCAGGGACGGCGGCCACTCCCGATGCCCCACGCGGGGCGCACGCCATAATGCAGATTATACGCATACGAGCGCATAGCGAGGTTTATGGGGGTTCCGAGGCTGACCGCGAGAGTGCGTATAATCTCCCGCATTATGGTTAATGGCCGGACAGCGGCCGCCTCTGCCTGCCATGTTGTGTGTTGCCCGTGCCGCTGACCGGTCATTGACCCCGCGCAGCACCGGCGCTGATGAAGGCAGATCGCCGCAGGGACGCGGCGCTCTGCCGCACCGCCAACAACCCCGCTCACAGAGGGCTTACGCCCTGTCCGGCGGCTCCGCAGCGGCGTCCGGCTCCGGCCTCTCCCGCTGCTCCGCCGGATGCGTACTCGCATGCACCGCCTGCAGCGCACGGATGCTCACCTGCGTGTAAAGCTGCGTGCTCTCCACGCTCCGGTGTCCCAGCATCGCCTGTATCCACCGCAGATCCGCCCCGTTCTCCAGCATCTGCGTCGCCATCGCGTGCCGGAACAGGTGGCAGCTTCCCCTGTCGATGCCCGCCGCCCGCAGGTACGGCGCCACTGCGCCGGTTATGCCGTTCGCCGTCAGCCCCGCCACACCGTCCATCGCCACGAACAGCGCCTTACAGTCCGGGCTGACCAGTATTTCCGGCCTGACGTCAACGATATAGCGTTCCAGCCACCACAACGCCCGCTCACCCACCGGCACCACCCGGTCCTGCTTTCCCTTGCCCTGCACCACGGTCAGTATCTGCCGCCCGAAGTCCGCGCTGTATATCTCAAGCCCTGCCGCCTCACCCCGCCGGATACCCGTTGACCACAGCAGCTCCATCAGCGCACGGTCGCGTATCCCCTGAGCCGTCGTCAGGTCGCACCGGCTCAGGATATCTTCCACCTGCTCCACGCTCAGGAGGGTACGCGGCAGCCGTTTCTCCAGCCTCGGCAGCTCAAGGTCCGCCGCCGGGTTCGCCAGTATCACTCCCTGTTTCGTCATCCAGCTGAACCACACCTGCAGCGGCTGCAGCGTCGTGCGTTGCGTCCGCGTGGTCAGCGGCTCGCCGTTCGCTTTCCGGTAGCCGTACAGGTAACGCTGGTAGCTCTCCAGCACCGGCCGGCTGATGTCCCCCGCATGGTGCAGCCCGCGCTCCGCCGCCCAGCAGATAAAGCGGTAGCTGTGATGCGTCTGCACCTTCAGCGTCGTTTCCGACCAGTTACGCCCCCGCAGCTCACCCTCACCGGTAAATGGCTCGAGCCGCTGGGCTTTACCACCGGCCAGAAGATCGAGGTGATCACCGAACCTGGTCAGTTGATCATCCGCATAGCGCCAACCACGGAGGGGGACGTATGAACATCATTTTCACCCTCCCACTGATCCTTTCAATAACGTAACTGTTATTACAACGCAACAGCCCCGACTTGAAGCCGGGGCTGTTGTTTAATTCAGTATAATATTACGCTGCATCCAGTCCATTCAGTAAATCCCTGAACTTCGCCTCAAGCTCTGCCCACTTTTCATTGCTCAACGGTTTATCCTTGTATGCATGATGAACTAGAGTCAAGAAGGTCTCTGTAACTCCACCGTGATTCTTGAGTAAATCATCAAGTTTCTTCTGTTTCCTCATCCATTCTTTGGAAGAAAGATCTTTTCGTTGCTCCCTGAGCACAGGTTCTGGATCTGATTGCAGCCGAGCGATTACATCTTTATCCATGTCGTAATACATCTGATTGGTTTTTTTGCCGCCAGCAACAACAGATACCGTACTTACATTGCGATGTTGGATTGGAATAAAATACTTTTTCTCCAGATCTTCGATGGCAGCAGAGAGACGTAATACTTCATAGTCAGCCGGAACATTATTACCCGCAGTCGTCAGCCGATCTCCACGCAGCAAGGAACACAGAACCACTACGAGTGAGTCCCGCATAGCGTTAATCTGCAACAACATGGCAGGATTTGAAGAGAACATGTTGCCTAATTCTGTACGGGCAACGGAGGGAGGGATTTCTAAAAGAGCCATATGGACACCTATTATCTATTGATTTTAAACAATAAGACATTCAGGATGACCATTCGCAACACCCATGACAGCACCATGGTTAAAATTACTTAACCTGAAAATGCTAGCCAGAAGTACACTGTTGAGCCTAATATTAGGCACAACCTTTCGTACTACCTTTCTGGTATTACGATGGTCAGAGAAGGCAGGGTTCAGAGCAAGTCGCCAAACTATAGATCTGTTCCCTGCCTTTGCTTCCTTACATTGCCTTCCTACTCATCACCCAGCCTGAAGATAATCTGACCTTTCTCCATCTGCGTGTCTGAATCCTGTGAAAACTGTTTTTCTGATGCATCATCATCGTCCGACAGACGCGGGAAGCCAGGGCGCATTGTCAGGCGGATGGCACAAGATGAGTACTCTCCCGCTTTATTTTTCTGACCAGCCACAGCGAAACCACCGTCAGTAACTTTTTTTATCATCCATAACGAAGATTCTGCATCGTGAAGGATGTCAACGCGGTCACCAATGTTGATACCCGCTGCGTCCATCGCTGAACGGCTGAGACGGAAGCCCAGTTCAACAGCACCTGTCTTCGCCCGTTTGTTTTGTGTGACCGTGACGTGATTGCTCTGAGCGATACGCCCGGTCTTCGCTGCAATATTAGATAAAGAGACAAAGGCCATTTTCAATCACTCTCTTTTGGTTGCTAAATTTTTTATGTGTTTGGATTATAGATCGATCAATTTCACCGTTCAAGCGATTAGTTTGTAAGGTTTCGTTGTATTCATTTTTGAATAAACTCCTCACCGAGATTGTAATCATTTTTTGATTACATGACATTTCTCTGTCGACTGACTTGCATAAAAAAGCCCGGCTCAATGGCCGGGCTGCTATGACAGGAAGTGAACGCGTTTAGGTAACATTAACTCCAGTCACTTGCCGGAGATAATGTTACTTACTGATTGATATTGAAGGACTAATGGAGGCTAAGATATCTATAACATCGTCCACCGTCGAGAGCATATAATGAACGATTCCATCGTGCACATTACCATTTTGCTCATTAAACCATTCTAGATACTTAGATTTTTCAACGCGATAAAGCCCAGTAAGCATCTCCCCTTTCTGCTCTTCCTGCATTTTCAATAGGTCGCCTTCATCAGTCACTCGGAAGGAATAAATCCAATCGAACAACACCTTAACTTTGCTGCCTTCTGCATTATTCTCAGAAGAGAGAATCAGCTCAAGGGAACCAGAGGAATAGTGAAAATCCTCTAGTTGGCTATCTTGAAGAGAACCCTCAGAAAGGGGGATTTTAATCAATTTTTCAGTCATATATCGCTACTCGTCATACCTAAACTTGATCCTATTCTTCCCTGATTGGATCTCCAATGTTGGACGACCATCAGTGCTACGCTCACGTACTATAACCATTCGCCCATCAGGTAGCTTACCGACTCTTCCACCTGGTATGTCTTTAATTTCTGTAGGAGATAAGGCATCGAACTCCTTATTAGCAGCGTTACTACCGCCTGTTCTTTCAAAGAGTTTTGAACGACCTGTAGTCTCATTACCTTTCGATGATGTCGAGGTTAAATCCTCAACGGTAATATTCTGCTTTTCACTGTTCCGCGCATTCTCTTCATCCTCCGGCCCATGACCGCCCGGAGTTCCAGATCCTGCTCCACCCAGCTCTGCTTTCTCTTCATCCGTCAGATCCTGCGCCACATTCGGTTGCCGCGCATTCTCTTCACGAGATTTGCTTGGGTCATAGCTCCCATCGTCAGCATCCCAGGCTTCATCAGCGTTGTTTGACGATTGACTACCATGGCCAACACCGCCCGTAACCACTGCGCCCTCTGCAACACCGCCGGCAATCGCACCCAGCAAGTTATTCTCAACCGCATTCTTCCCGGTCTGCGCCGCCGTCACGCCACCTGCAGTATCGCCTGTCGCCAGTCCTCCTGCAAGCCCCGATGCCAGCTGGCTCAGCGCGCTCACCTGCTGCTTCTCGTTTTCGCTCAATTCACTCAGTTTCTTGCCCGGGAACAGCTGATCGGCGATATACCGCGCAGCCAGTTCGCCGCCACCGGCCCCCAACCCGCCGGCTACCGCCGACTGGTTGTTCAGTTGAGCGGTCACCGCCCCCAGCACCGCGTGCGCCATCGCATTCGCCGTAACATTCACCTCACCGGTCTGCTGATTGGTCGTCAGCTTCTTGATTTCCGTTGCCAGGTACGGCGACGCGCCGCTTGCCAGCGCCCCTGCCAGGTTGTTACCCGCCAGCGCCGTCAGCGCGCCGGTCAACGCCTGCGCCGCCTTATGCAGATCGCTGCCCGTGCCGTACTCCTTCATCGCCGCCTGGTACTCTTTCGTCTCCCGCAGCTTATCCGCACTCCATCCCGGATGTTTCTCCTTCGCCGCCTTCAGGCCGTTAAGATCGCCCTGCGTGCTGATGACGTCCATCGCCATACCGCCAATCTCGCCAATCAGCTGCGCTTCCCGCAGCCGGTTCTGCTCCTTCTCTTTATCAAAGATCGGCCCGATGCTGCCGTTGGCATTCTCCGTATCCCGGCTCAGTTCCGCCACGTCCTGCTGCTGTTTATCCTGCTCGCGAATGGCAATCGTCCCCTCGCTCACCGCCGCCTTGGTGGTGCCTTCCGCATGACCGCTGTTATTAGCACCCGACAGCATGCCGCCCGCCATGTTGGTCAGCAAATCTTTACCCACCGGGCCGCCGGTGCTCAGCGAACCGCCGCTGTGCTCGGCCTTAAAGTCCGCCTTGTTGTGGATGTCGCTCCACCCCAGCGTCCCCGTCTCCAGACGATTCTTTTCCTTGTCCGCCGTACTGGCTAACACTGCCCCGTCCAGCTGGGTGTGCTCGCCCACCTTGACATCAAAACCGCCCTTGCCGGCAAAGATCCCCGTCTGTTCCTGCACGCTGTCGTAATTGCTGTGCAGTTTGTCGCGGCTGGCGCTCAGGTTCACTGAACCACTGCCCGCACCGATCGGCACACTCACCCCGCCGCTGACGCTGGTCTGCTTCGCGTCATAGCGATCGCTGTCCTGCTGGCTCTGCAACGTCAGGTTGCGCCCGACGTCCGCACTCACTTGCTCGCCGCTCACCTGCGCGCCCTTCAGCGTGGTGTCGCGCCCGCTGTGCAACGTGACCTTGTTGCCGCTGTCTATAGTGGTCTCGTTCCAGCTTGTGCCATCTCCGTGTTCCGAACCCTTGCTCGAGTTGGCGTTGGCGAAGATGCTCAGGCCGCTGTTCTTGCCCACGCCCAGGCTCATCCCAACGCTGCCGCCGCTGCTCTTGTTGCTGCCCTCGGTCTTCTGCATGTTCGCCGCGCCGCTCAGCAGCAGGTCGCGCTGGGCGTCCAGCGTTACATCGCCCCCGGCTTTCAGCTGACTGCCGCCGATAGCAATATCGCCGCTGCCCGCCTCGCCGTGTTTGCCCGTGGCGGTCACCTTCAGATTATTGCCGGCGTTCAGCGTTGAACCGCTGGCCATGCTCTGTTCCTGCTTCTGCGTCGATGAAGACTTCTGGCTGCCGAGCGATACGCTCACCGCAAAGCCGCTGCCTTTTTCACCGTCTTCCAGTCCGACCCGCTCATTGGCCTGCATCGCCTGTACGCCGGACAGCGCCGCCTTGGTGCCCTGCAGCGCCTGCAGGCGGCCGCTGCTCTCCTTGCGCGCCTGCTGGGCGGTGCTGACCGCGGTATTCAGCGCGCTGCCCACCGCGCCCGACAGCGCCACGCTCAGCCCGCTCTGCTTGGTCTCAAAGGTTTCCGTACGGGTGCGCTGGTCGTAGCCCGGGTCGATCTGCACGCTGTCGCCGCTCAGGGTCATATCCTTGCCGGCCACCAGATCGGCGCCGCCGATATGCAGCTGCTTGCCCGCGCTGATGGTCACGTTGCCCTGATTGCTGCCCACCGTGCTGACGCTCTGGCTCTGGGTGGTGCCCTTCTCGTCAATCTGATGCCGGCTGGACTGGCTGCCGATGGTGAAGCCCAGTCCGCCGCCGCTGAGCAGACCTTTCTTTTTCTTCTCTTCCAACAGGTAGTGCGCATCGGTCTCGGTGGCGGCGGAAATATCGACGTTGTTGCCCGCCTGCAGATTGACGTCATGGTCGGCGGCAATCGCCGAACCGCTCACCGTCAGATCGTTGCCGGCGCTGATGCTGACGCTGTCGCCGCTCAGCAGGCTGCCCTTCTCGCGCGTCACCCGGTCGTTTTTCACCGTGCGGCTGCTTTGCTTCTTCAGGAAGCCTTTCTTCTCGGAACGCTCCTCCGAGTACGTCGCCTCGCTTTCGGTGGCGCTGTTCAGCGTAACGTCATTTTTCGCCTGCAGGGCGATCGCCCCGTCCTCGCTGTGCAGTGTGCTGCCGGTGACCGTCACGTCCCCTTCGCGCGCCACCACCGTCACGCCGCTCTGGCCGCTGAAGGTGCTGCCCACCGCGTCGCTGCGCGAACTCTCTTCCTCGCGCCGGCTCTTGGTCTTGCCGACCCGTTTGTTCTCGCTGTCGCGGTCGTTAACCTGCTGCCGCGCCTCTTTGATGGTCACGTTCTGCCCGCTCAGGCCGATGCCTCCTTCCTGGCTGTCAACCTGCGCGCCCTCCGCCAGCAGGTTGTTGCCCGCCGTCAGCGTCACGCCCTGGTCGCCGCTCAGGGTGCTGAGCTGCAGGCGCTCTTCCTCACGGCTGTTCTTCACCGAGGAGGTGCGGCTGTTGGCCGTCAGCTGCGTGCTGTTGGTGGTGCTCTCCGCCAGCAGTTTAACGTCGCCGCCCGCCTGCACGCCGAGCTGGCCGCCGGCCTTGGCCTGGCTGCCCTGCAGCGTAATATCCCGCCCGGCCTTCAGCGTCAGGTTGTTGCCGGCGCTGAGCGTGCTGCCCTGCGCCTGCTGCCACTCGCCGCTGACCTGCGCCATCCGCGAGCCGGCCTCTTCCATCCCGCCGCTGGTGCGGTTGCCCATCGCGCCGGAAATCACCTGCAGGTCCGCCGTGTGGCTGCTTCTGGCGGCGCCGATCTCCAGATTATTGCGTGCGCTCAGGCTCAGGTTCTGCGTTGCGTCCAGCTTCGCCCCCTGCAGGCGGATATCGCCGCCGCTCAGGCTGATGTCATTGGCGCTCATCGACGCCTGACGCAGCGCGTCCTGCAGGTTGGTGCTCATGGTCAGGCTGTCCGCCTGCACGTTGATGCTGTCGGCGCGGATATCGCCGCTCTGATGCATAAACTGACCGGCGTCGATGGTCAGCGCCTTATCGGCAAACAGATTGCCGGCGTTGTTGATGCTGCCCGCCGACAGCTGCAGCTCGCCGCCGGCGATCAGCGCGCCGTCGCCGTTCAGGCGCAGCGTGTCATTGGCCAGATAGACCTTCGGCACCCATACCGTCTGCGGGCCATTGGCGGTCTGCACCGTTTCACTCACCAGCCAGACGATATCCTGCGTCAGCGCCGCAATCTGCTCAGGGCGCAGCGCCACGCCCGGCACCAGCTGGAAGTCCTGCGCCACCTTGATGCCGTTGTTCATCAGGCGCTGGTACTGCGCCATCGCGTCTTCGCCGCGCACCGACGGCCGGCCGGTCAGCTTCAGCATCTGCTCGCGCACCAGGCGCTGCTCATAGAAGCCGTCGCCCAGGCGCTTATGCACCTGCGCCGGGTCGTAGCCCACCCGCTGCAGCATATAGTCGCTGCTGATAAATTTGCTGCGGCTGGTGAAACGCTCGTCGGTCACCACCAGATACGGGCTGTCCGCTTCCAGATGCTGACGGAACAGGCCGTTGTCCGGGATCGCGGTCGCCACGTCGCCCAGATGCTGCTTGTCGGTCAGCGCCAGCTCGCCCGGCGTCAGCGGCCGGCCGCCGGGGGTCAGCTGCGTATCGCCGGACTGCCACTCCACGCCGTCGACCGTCACCGCCAGCGGATTGCGCTCCAGCTCCGCACGCTCGGCCTCCGCCGCCTTCTGCGCCGCCTCCACGCTGCCAATCTGCGCCTGGTTGACCGTGGTGTTCTCAATGCTTGCGCCGCGAATGGCGACGCTGCCGTTGCCGCTGATAATGCCGTCAATGGTGGTCAGCGCCGTGGTCTCGTCGCGGTTAAACGTCGGGTACCAGTGGTGGGTGTCCTTGTCATAGTGATCGACGATATATTCCTGACGCCGCTCATTGACCGAATAGCCGCGGTTGATCACCTTGCCGTCGCCGTCAATCGTCAGGTTGCCGTTGGCGGCGATGGTGCTGGCGTCGTTCAACAGCTGGCTGGCAATGCGCAGCACCATATTGCCGCCCGCCAGGATCTGCCCGCCGATGCCGGCGGAAACCAGCCGGTCGCGCGTGACCGTGCCGGTGGTGGTGCGCTCGCGGAAGTTGCTGTAATCGGTAACAAAAGGCGCGTTGATGATATCGAGGTGCTTTTCCGGGTCCCACTGTTCCAGACGTCCGCGATCGTGCTCGCGCCACACCGTATTGTGGTACGGCGTCGGCACGCTGTTCTGCCGGAAGCCGCGCGTCTCGTAGAAGGTCATGGCGTAGCCGCCGTCGTCGTTCGGCTTCAGCGCCAGGTAGTTTACCCAGACCTCCAGCATCTCTCCCTGCGCGCTTTTTACCCGCACCTGCGCGCGTTTGCCCGCCGGGTCAATCGCCAGCAGAGTGCCGTAAGGGTTGCTGTCCGCCGCCGCGTCATCACGGAACGTCAGGTTCTGCGTGGTCGGCGCCATGGTCTCTTTGTCGGGGTTGACCTTGGAGCCGTAAGAACGCCAGTAGTAGTTGTAACGGTGCCACTTGTAGTCGCTGCTTTCCGCCTCGCGCTCAATCTCCAGCCCTTCACGCAGGTTGTCCAGCCGCTTGGCCTCCACCGTCACGTCGCCGTCCGCCTCGATATTGCTCGCCCGGTTCTCAATCAGATCGCCGCTGCCCAAATGCAGGCTGCCGGCGCTGTAGATCAGGCTGCCGTCGCGGTTGGTCAGGCGTTCGCCGGCCTGCAGATGCAGCCGCTCGGTGGCGGCGATCACCGCATCGCGACCATGGTTGTCGATCGTTTTAGCGCGCAGCGTAATGTCATCGCCCATCACCGTCGCCAGGTTATCCAGCGTGTCGGCGTCGACCGTCATGCTGTCAGCCTCCAGCCGCCCCTTGTTCAGCAGCGCGCCGGTCGTCAGCCGCAGCGTTTTGCCCACCAGCGAGCCAAGGTTGGTGATATGCGTGCCGTTGACGGTCAGGCTGCCCGGCAGCAGCCACTCCGTCAGGTTGGTCAGGCCGCCGGCCAGCGTCAGCGTCAGCGCTTCGTTGCTGCTGAGCGTATCGCCGGCGCGCTGGGTGTAATCCTGCTGCAGCGACAGCGTCAGCGCCTGCTGGCTCAGCAGCGTGCCGCCCTGGTTGTCCAGCGTGCCGGCGTCCACCGCCAGCGTGGCGCCGCTCTGGATCAGCCCGCCCTGGTTCAGCAGCTGCAGAGCGGAGACGGCGCGCTGCTGGCCGTTAATCGCCAGCGCGCCGTTGGCCACTACGCGTCCCTGCTGGTTGTTCAGCGTATCCAGCAGCGACAGCGTCAGCGAACCGGCGCTTTGCAGGCGGCCGCCGCCGTTATCCAGCGTCTGCGCGCTTACGTCGGTGTGCGTCGTGCCCATCAGCAGGCCGCCGTCGCGGTTGTTCAGGCCGCTGCTCTGCAGCGACAGCCGATCCTGGCTGGTGACGGCGCCGCCGCGGTTATCGATCTGCGCCACCTCCAGCCGTTGGGCGCCGGTGGAAACCAGCTGCCCGCCCTGGTTGTTCAACTGCTGGCCGCGCAGCGTCAGCGCCTGACCGCTGTGGATCTTGCCCTGCTGGTTATTCAGCAGGTCGATACGGTAGTCGCCGTCGCCCTGACCAATCAGCGTGCCGTTCAGGTTATCCAGCCGCCCGGCGCTCAGCGCCAGCGAGCCACGGCTGCTGAACACCCCTTCGCGGTTCTCGACCTGCTGCGCGCTAACCTGCTGCGCGCCGTTGCTTCTGATCGCGCCGCGGGTATTGTCCAGCAGCCCCAGGATCCGCAATGCCACCTGCTGCTGGCCATCCAGCGCGCCGCCCTCGTTAAGCAGCGACTGTGCGTCGAGCTGCAGCTGCTCCCCGCTCTGCAGCCGCCCCCGGCGGTTATCCAGCGCGCCGTTCAGGTTCAGCCGCATCGCCCGCTGGCTGTAAAGCAGGCCGCCCTGCTGGTTGTCCAGGCTCTGCGCCGCCACGCTGAGCGCATCGCCGGCCAGCAGCTGACCCGCCGCGTTGTGCAGCGTGCCGGCGGCCTCACCCGCGTTCGCGCCGCGCAGCGCCAGCTGCCCCTGCGCGCTGAGCTTACCGCCGCGGTTATCCACATCCTGGCCGATATGCAGCGCCAGCGCCCCGGCCGACTGAATGCTGCCGCCCTGATTGTCCAGCCCGGCGCTCGCCAGCTGCGCATCCTGCTGGCTTTGGACGCTGCCGCCCCGGTTGTCAAAACGCCGGGCGACGGCGGACCAGCCGCCCTGGCTGCCCATCCAGCCCTGATGGTTCAGCAGATCTTCCGCCCGCAGGGTCTGTGACAGCTTGCTGAAAATCTTGCCGTCGCCGTTATCCAGCTGGCGGGTAAACTGCATATCCAGCGCGTCCAGCGACTGCACCGCGCCGCCGGTGTTCAGCAGGCTGTCGGCGCGCACCCGGGTCGCTCCGCCGCCGAGCAGCGTGCCGTCCCGGTTATCCCAGCCGCCGTCCAGAGCCAGCGTCAGCGCCTGCCGGCTCTGCACCAGCCCCTGCTGCCGGTTGCTCAGGCTGCCGCCCTGCAGCGACAGATCGCCGTCGCTGAGCACCTTGCCGCCGTCGTTGTTCAGCCGGCTGCCTGCAGCGCCCTGCCAGCTCAGCCCCTGCTGCGCCGTTAACAGCCCGCCCTGGTTGCTGACGTTGCCGGCGCTGTTGAGCGTCAGCGCGCCGCCGGACTGCAGCCTGCCGCCGTCGTTATTGATCTGGCGGGCGGTAACGGTCGCCCGCCGGCCGCCGGTGGCGCGCCCGCCGCGGTTATCCCAGTCGCCCGCGCTGTTAATCGTTAATTCATCGCCCGCTTCCAGCAGCCCCTGCCGGTTGTCCAGCCCTGTGTGCGCCGTCAGCTGCAGCCCACTCTGGCTGACCAGCCGGCCCTGCGCGTTGTCCAGGCTGTGCGCCGCCAGCTGCAGCCCTGTGCCGTTGATATCACCGTCGCGGTTGGTCAGCGCGCCGCCGGCGTTCAGCGTCAGCTGCCGGCCGGCCAGCAGTTGGCCGCGATCGTTGTCGATCCCCGCCGCCGAGCGAAGATCCAGCGCCGACTGGCTCTGCACCACGCCGCTCTGGTTGTGCAGCTCGCCGGCCGTCAGCGTCAGGCTGCCGTTGCCGCCCAGTACGCCGCCGCGATTATCCAGCAGGCCGCCGACCCGCCAGCGCTGCGCCGCACCGTCCAGCGCCACCAGACGCCCGCGCTGGTTGTTCAGCGAGGCGGTATCCAGCTGCAGTCCCCGGGCCTCAATGCTGCCGTCGCTGTTGTCAAACAGGCCGTTCAGCGCAAAACGGCTGTCGCCGTCGCCGCTCTGCGACCAGATCGCCCCTTGGCCGAACAGGCTGTTGCCGCTGACGTCCCAGCGCCCGGCCTTGATGCGCGCCTGCTGCGCGTCGATATCGCCCGTCGCGCTGAGCGCCAGCTCCCGGCTGTCCAGCGTGACCTGCCGCAGCGCTACGCCGCCTGCCGCGGCGCTGACCTCAGTGCGGCGCGCGCTGAGCGTCGCCTGGCTGAGGTCGGCCTGCCGGCCGCTGACCTTCAGCGTTTTTTTACTCAGTAATTTGCCGCTGGCCTGCACTTCGCCCTGGCTGGCCAGGGTCAGATCCGCCTCGCGCACCAGTTGGCTGTTAACATCGCTGCCGGCCAGCAGGTTGCCGCTGCTGCGGATGCCGCGCGCGGCGTTAAGCCGCACGTCGCCGGCCGCCGCCAGCGTGCCGGACTGGCGCAGCTCGCCGTCACGGCTCTGCACCGAGAGCGTGCCGCCGCTGTGCAGCTTGCCGTGGTAGTCAATGTCGTCGCGGGCGGCCAGTTGGATATCGCCGCCGGCCTGGGTGACCGCCTCCTGTTTTGCCGGCTGCCAGCTCAGTTTGCCTTCGCTGCTGACGGTCAGCGTTTTGCCCGCCTGCAGATGGCCGCCCTGATTACGCACGCCGACGCCCGCTTCGGTGCCGATCATCTGGATATAGCCGCTGTACATGCCGCCCATCTGGCCCATATCGATCGCCAGTTCCGGTTTTTTATCGTCGGCGGCCAGCGGCGTTACCGCGCTGCCGTCGGCGCTGACGCGGTTGCGCCCGGCCACCACCTTCAGCCCCTGTTTGGCCCAGACGCCGGCGTTCACTTCCACCGCGCGCGCCAGAATATCGACATATTCGGTGTCGTGGCGGGCGTCGCCGTTCAGGCCGCCGCCTTCGATGCGCACCATGCCGCGCTCCACCTGATAACCGCCCAGGCTGCCGTCGGCGTTCAGCTGCGGCTTACCGGTGGTCAGCGTCATGCGCCCGGCGTTGATGGTGCCGCAGCCGTTACAGACAATCCCCGCCGGGTTGGCGACGATCACCTGCGCCCGGCCGCCCGCCACTTCTAAAAAGCCGCGCAGCTGGCTAGGGTTGTTGCTGTTGACTTCGTTCAGGATCACCCGCGCCGGCGCGCCGTTGGGGTTCAGGTTCGGGTTGCCCTGGATCATGCCCCCCAGCTGGGTTGAGGTCATCGTCGCCGAGTTATTGAGGATCGCCCCCTGCCGGTCGACGTCGAACTGCTTATATTTGTTATGCGACACCCCGGCCTGGTTGGGCGCGGTGATATTGATCTGCGGCAGCCCGTTCTGGGTGGCGATCACCTCAGGACGCTGCCCCGCCGGACCGTCGGCGACGATGCCGCCCGCCAGCGCCGGGCCGGCGAACAGCGCCAGCCCCAACAGCCACACCGCACGGCGCACCGTCACCCACAGGCGCGGCGCATGCCCGCCGCGGCTTTGGCCCGGTTCGGTGCTGCAGCTGCGCGCCAGCTCGGAAACCACCCGCAGCTCCCCGTGAGTGCGGCTAAAGATCAGGCGATAGCAATGTTTATTCATGAATCACGTCCGTGTAAAAGATCTATCCCGTGAACGGCCCGCGGCCGTCCGGCAGATTAAATTTCCAGGTTTACGCTGAAGCCGGCGGTGGCGCCGGAGGTGTGGAACGCGTCCGGCTTGCTCAGCGGTACGCCGGCGAACAGGTCATAGCTGAAGCGCCGCCACAGCGCGCCGCGCACGCCCAGCGCCGCGCCCGTCAGCTGTTTGCCGACCAGACTGCGCGCGCTGGGGCCGCCCACGCGGCCATAGTCCAGCGCGGTGTACAGTTCATGGCCGCGAGACTGTACATTCCACGCCAGTTCATTGCGCCACACCATGCCGCGCTCGCCGGACAGCGACATTTCGCCATCGAAGCCGCGCACGGTGTAGCGGCCGCCGATCGCCAGCCGCTCCTGCGGCGTCAGCGCGTTGGCGCTCCACTGGCCGCGCAGGCTGGTGTAATAGCGCCAGGGCTGCTGCCCCAGAGCAAACGGCTGGTTCAGGCTGACGTCCCCCATGGCGATGCCGACGCGGGCGCTGCCGCTGTGCGTCGCCTCTTCCGGCGCCGGTTTGGCGCCGAATGCTCCGGTGCCGCGGTGCCAGTTGAGGTTGGCGTCCAGCGTGGCGCTGCCGAGATAGCTGCGCTGGTTAAGGCCCAGCTCCCAGCCGGCGGTGCGGCGCTCCTGGTTATCAATGTTGTAGCCGTCGACCGCGTTGGTGGCGTGGCGACGGTAAGCGCGCATATTGAGCGTCAGCTTATGGGACTGGTTGCGGAACAGCAGGCGGGACAGCGTCAGCTGCAGGTTTTCACTTTTACCGCTGTAGCTCAGCACCTCGTTGGCGTTGGGGATATTCTGGTGGTAGGTGTAATCGCTGTAGTTGGCGGCCAGGCTCCAGTAGCCGATCGGGAAGACGTAGTTCAGCGTATGCGAACGGTTGCCGAACGGCCCGTGTTCAAACAGGTTTTTGCCGATATTGGCATAGAACAGATCGTTCTGGGCAAAGGGCGCGTCAATCGCCAGCGTGGCGGAACCCAGATAGCGGCCGGTGCTTTTCGAACCGCTGTCGTCCAGCCCCAGGCTCAGGCGCACCGGACGCCCCTCTTT
This sequence comes from Serratia rubidaea, assembly GCF_016026735.1. Classification (NCBI taxonomy): domain Bacteria; kingdom Pseudomonadati; phylum Pseudomonadota; class Gammaproteobacteria; order Enterobacterales; family Yersiniaceae; genus Serratia; species Serratia rubidaea. The sequence goes on along the minus strand of NZ_CP065640.1, from coordinate 1,637,039 downwards.
CCAGCTCACCAGCAGATCGCTGGTCGCCTCCTGCTCACCGGGGGCGATTTTAATATCGGCCTCGACGCTGGGCACACGCTTAAAGTTCTCCAGCCCCTGCTCAATCGCGCGCAGGTTGAGAATATCGCCGCTCGACGCCGGCAGCGCATTCCACAGCCGCCCGCGCCAGGAGGTCCCCTCTTCAAAACGTACATGGTCGATACGACCGGGCTGCAGCGTCAGCGTCAGCACACCGCGGGTCAGATCCTGCTCCTGCGCCATCACCCGGGTGGTGACATAGCCTGCGGCCAGAATGCGGTTCTGCACTTTATTGATTGCCAGCACGATGCCCTGCTGGCCCAGACAGCGGCCTTTGGCGTCTTCCGCGGCGTCCAGCGCCCACTGAAAGCGTTCCGCCGCTTCGCCGACCAGCTGCAGGCTGTTGATGGTAAAACAGGGGTGTTCGTCAGACGGGTAGTCAGGCAGCGCGACCTCGGGACGGCTCAGGCGCACGTCGCTGTGCGGCGCATTCTGCTGCTGCAGCGCGCGTTCACGTTCCTGCTGGCGCTGCTGCTCCTGCGCATCTCGTGCGGCGGCGTTTTGCAATACGCCGTCCACCACCGGCGCACCATATATCGGCAAAGAGTGTGTGAATAATAAGCCGGCGGCCAGCGAAGCAGGCAGCGTCCTCCGCCATAACAGCGAGGATAAATTCCCTTTCATGCTATGAATTCCGTTTCATAAATTTATATTCGACGCATTATCCACCCGGCTTATCAAAAAGCAAGCTATGCCTGAGTAATAGTAATGATTTTAGAAATTCCTGCTTTTATTCCTTACGACTTCAGTTAATTAGCGCACTCTCGCCCCCCAACGCCAGGCAGATAAATGATATGAATAATCTTAAGTTTTATTCCCCACTTCGACGTTAAATAAAATAATTTGCCAATTAATTATTCCATTTATTTACTATTAGGCACTATTTATTTTTGTTTATTAAAGCCCGCAATTATGACAAACCCGCTTACGCTTTCCTGGCAAAAAGCATAAGCGGGCCGTTTTTATGTACTGATTTTTCAACGCGCCGCAGGCAGGCAAAAAAGACGCCGATTAGCCTCACTCATTCATGTAATGAATGTTCTGAGGCGTGTTCTCCCGCGGCGTCAGCGCCCACCCGGCCAGCATCGCCGCTATCACCACGAACAGGTGCCCTTCGGAGGAGTCCAGCAGGAACGAGTTGAACAGGTGGCAGGCCATATAGCTACACAGCACCGCCACCAGCAGGTTGCGGCGCGCCGTCGGCTGCCGCCAGGCGACGCGGTAGCAGCACCACATCCAGGCAAGAAATAGCGTCAGGCCCAGCAGGCCGTTTTGCACCGTTGCCAGCAGATACTCATTGTGTGGATTATGCACGCTGTAGCCGGTCTGCGCATTGCCGTACCAGAAACTGCCGGCGCCGTTGCCCAGCAGCGGCGCCTGTTGAATCAACCGCCACGATTCGCGCGCAAAGGCGGTGCGCTGCCCCATCGAGTTATCGCAGGCTTGATAAGCCGTTGCTGCGGGGGCCAGCACGCAATGCCGCACCTGCTGCACCCCCAGCGTCAGCCGCTCCATCGCCAGATTAGGGATCAGCGCCAGCATGGCGACGGCCACGACGCCGCAGGCGATAACCGCCATCCGCTGGCGGCGGCGCAGCGTCAACAGCAGCCAGACGCCCGCACCAACCACCAGCGCCACATAGCCCGTGCGGCCCTGCACCATCAGCAGCACATTGGCCGCCGCCAGCAGCGTCAGCGCGCCGTACTGCCAGCGCCGTGCGCCATGGCCGGCAACGGCGCGCGTCAGCCAGACCAGCGCGGCCAGCGCCATAAAGACGTTCTGGGTAATTTGCAGCTTAAACACCGTCGGGTTGTCAGGGCTGATGCCCCAGCGCGTCGCCAGCCCGGCGCCGCCGGCCAGGCTGATGGCCAGTATCAGCGCGTTGGCCCACAAAAAGCCGCGGAGAAACTGCGCCGGCAGGCGGCGATCGGCCAGAAAAAACAGCGCCAGCGGCAGCACATACAGCAGCTTTTTATACTTGCCGACCATCGCCGTTCCGTACGCATAGTCGTGCGTCAGCAGCGACAGCGCCAACAGCGCAACGATCAGCGCCGGCAGCCATACCAGGGGCTGCCTCGCCACGGCCTGCCACTGCCGGCCATCCCGTTGCCACAGCAGGCAAACCAGCGTCAGGCCCAGAGCGACGTTCATCAGAAAGTTGGAGGTCGGCAGCGACGCGCCGAGCAACAGGGCCGTCAGGGCGAATAATCGTTGTCGGATCAACGGGGCGGGACTCGCAGGAACAGAAACCATTGTGGAATACTCATCGCAGGAAATAAAAAATGCGGCGCAAGCGCCATGGAGAAACGATCGACGCGCAGGCGTCGTCAGCCCACAGAAGCGGGCGCCAGCCACCGGTCGACCGCTCGTATCACATCGTCGGGCGGGATCGCCGCCAGGTAGCGTTCCGCCGTTGCGGTGTCCACCGCCTGCGGCGGCGGCAGCGGCCGGTAATCACCGGCCCACAGCCGCGTATGCGGCGCCTGCCAGGGCGACCACTGCGTCAGGTTGCTGGGGCCGAACAGCACCACGGACGGCGTCTGCAGGGCCGCCGCCATATGCATCGGCACCGAATCCACGCCGATAAACAGCCTGGCGCGGGCGATCAGCACCGCCAGTTCCGGCAGTTCCAGACGCCCCGCCAGATTGATCACCCGCTGCGGCGAGATGCAGCCGGCCAGAATGGCGCTAATCATCGCCGCCTCTTCGGCCGAACGCCCGCCGGTGAGCACCACCGTCTCCCCCCTGGCGGTTAGGTGATTGATCACCTCGCTGAAGCCGGCCGCCGTCCAGGTTTTAAACGCCCAGCGCGCCGCCGGCTGGATCAGCACAAAGTCCCGTAGCCGGTAGTGGCGGCTCAGCCGCTCCACCTCATCGAGATCGCACTGCCGCCAGGTTTGCGTCACGCGCGTGATCAGCGTCGGCAGCGCCAGCGGCGCCAGAATGCTGAGGTTATTGAGCACGGTATGTTGCCGCTCATGCCCCTCGGTAGACACCAGCAGCGAATGGCAACGCCGCCACAGCCGGTTATTGCGCTTCGGATAGCAGAATCCCAGGCTGAAGGTGGGTTTGAGCAAACGGCAGTACAGCGCCGCGCGCCACTGGTCGGAGAGATTGATCGCCAAATCATAGTGGCCGGTGCGCAGGCTGTTCCACAGGGCATGTTCGCCGCGGTATTGCGCCTTCAGCCCCTGATGCTTGAGGCTGCGGTCCACGGTATAGGTCAGGTAAACATCGCGGTTGCCCGCCAGCATGGCCTCCGTACCGCCATACACCAGCACGTCGATCAGCGCGTTGGGATAATTCGCCCGCAGCGTACTGAGCAGCGGCGTCGTCAGTAATACGTCGCCAAAGTGGCGCAGTTTAATCACCAATATGCGCTGCACCCGCTCGCGGTGTAATAACACGTTGGGGAGACGACTGTCGGGCAATAATCCCCGGCGGAAGGCGTTAAATACGGCGTGTGGATGACTGCTCATAATTCATCGTCTCAGGAAAATGCCACGGCTTTGCTTTCGCACCCGGGTCGAAGAGCGAATACATAAAGAAAACTTGCACCGAATAAAACGCGGTACCGGCCGCCGGAAAGGATCGTCAGCAGCATAAAATAATGGCAGCCCGCTAAAGCAGCGAGCCGCTACGATCTTAACGAGGTAAAAAGCGCAAAGATAATTGGTTGTGCAGATCAATAAGATCTTATTGATCGCTGAAAACGATCAAACCAGGACAAAAAGAAAGGTTATTACTTTGTGTTATTATTAAATTAACCAATTAATATTGTGAATGCCATTTGGTATTGATGGACCATATTTAAATAAAACAGGCTATTCCGTGACCAACGCCTCAGCGCCGGATTAAGGCGGGCAGCGTAAATTCCGATGAGAATATATACAATAACTCTGTGATTTTAGGTTTTATTATCCATCATATATATAAGAAAAAACTTATAAAATGACGCCTTAAGAAAAACAGACGTCATTAGCGATGGAGACCATTGACCGGCTACTGTCGTCCGGCGATAGCGCTCAGCGCCTGCTGCAGCTGGCGGTACAGTTCGCGAATCGCCGGTGAGAACTGCCGCCGGTGCGGGCAGATAAAGTTCAGCGGCGCCGCCTGCCCCGGGATCTGCGGCAGCAGCACCTCCAGCCTGCCGGCGGCGATGTCCGGATAGAGATCGATCCACGATTTATAGACAATGCCCATGCCGTCCACCGCCCAGCGCCGGGCAACATCGGCGTCATCGCTGATCAGCCGCCCGTGAATCTTCAGCTCCCGGCGTCCCTCCTCGGGATAAAACGGCCAGCGGTCCCAGGCGTGACCGTTGATGGTAAACAAAATGCAGTGGTGATCCGCCAGCGCATCCAGCGTCTCGGGCCGGCCGTGGCGCGCCAGATAGTCCGGCGAGGCGGCCAGCACCCGGCGGTTAGTGTCCGCCAGCGGCAGCGCCACGTAGCTGCTGTCGTTCAGCACACCGTAGCGAATCGCCACGTCCACCGGATCGCGGAAGACATCGCTCACCTGATCGGAGAGCGACAGGCGCAGCGTCAGCTTCGGGTGCTGCCAGCAGAATGCGTTGAGCATCGGCAACAGCAGATTGCGGCCGGTGTCGGAGGGCAGCGCGATTTTCAGCTCGCCGCTGAATTCATTATCCGCGTTGCGCAGGCTGTCCGCCCCCGCCTGCACGATCGCCAGCATCTCCAGCGCGTAGGGCAGATATTTTTCCCCCTCCGCCGTCAGACGCAGGCTGCGGGTGGAGCGGGCAAATAGCCGCTTATCCAGATCCCGTTCCAGGCGCTGCACCGCCGCGCTGACCTGGCCGGGCAGCAGATCCGCCTCTCTGGCGGCGTTGGAAAAACTGCCGAGCGCGGCGGAGCGGACAAACAGCGTCACGTCTTCCAGACGAATCATCACCTTACCCCTGATTTAAAGTCTACTGTTATCACTGTAAATGATTTTCACTGCAGGAGTGAAAGTCCTGCTCTCTATTCGGCATTTTTCGCCCGCCGGACGGCGTTTAACATGCGTTTTATTATTCGCCGTCTTAAAGAAGGAACCGCATAATGAAAGCCATTGTTTACCGCCAGAACGGTTTGCCCATCGCCGATCCGCAGTCGCTGTACGAAACCGATCTGCCCAAGCCGCAGCCCGGCCCGCGCGACCTGCTGGTAAAAATCCGCGCCATCTCCGTCAACCCGGTAGATACCAAGGTGCGCAACGGCGCGCCAACCGATGAACCGCGCATTCTGGGCTGGGACGCCGTCGGCGAAGTAGAGGCCGTCGGCGCAGAGGTCAGCCTGTTCCAACCGGGCGACGAGGTGTTTTACGCCGGCTCCATCGTACGCCCTGGATCTTATGCCGAATACAGCCTGGTGGATGAGCGCATCGCCGGCCGCAAGCCGCAGTCGCTGAGCGATGCCGACGCGGCGGCGCTGCCGTTAACCTCGCTGACCGCCTGGGAGCTGCTGTTTGACCGCCTGGAAGTAAAACCGGACGAAGACGCGGCGCTGCTGATCGTCGGCGCCGGCGGCGGCGTCGGCTCCATCATGACCCAGCTGGCGCGCAAGCTGACCGGGCTGACGGTGATCGGCACCGCCTCACGGCCGGAAACCGCCAAGTGGGTGAAATCCCTCGGCGCGCACCATGTGATCGACCACAGCCGTCCGCTGGCGGACGAGCTGAAAAAAATCGGCATCGAACAGGTGCGCTACGCCGCCAGCCTGACCCACACCGACCAACACTTTGACCAGATTGTCGAGGTGCTGGCGCCGCAGGGGCGCATGGGGGTGATTGACGATCCGCAGGTCCTCGACGTGATGCCGCTCAAGCGCAAGGCCATCTCGCTGCACTGGGAGCTGATGTTTACCCGCGCCATCTTCCAGACCGCCGATATGCAGCGCCAGCACGACATTCTGCAGCACGTCAGCCGCCTGATTGACGACGGCACCCTGCGCTCAACGCTGGGCGATCACTACGGGCCGATCACCGCAGACAACCTGCGCAAGGCGCATGCCCTGATCGAAAGCGGCAAGGCACGCGGCAAAATCGTGCTGGCCGGGTTTTAACACGCTATTTTGGGCTTTATGGTAAGGATCACAGGCAGAGCGGCGCGGTAAGGACCAGCGCCAGAAGCCTGATGCGCTGATGTGCGTGCGCATCGACGCCGCCCCGGCGCCCATGCGTTAACCCTTATCCCCCGTGGCGCGATACCGCGGGGGATAGACCTGCGCCGGGCAGACGCACGGCCTGGTTGATAAAGAGAAGTAAAATAGCGTATTCATCCACGTGGAAAGATCGCCAACGCCCAACCCGATAGAGTAAGCCTTAATAATTCACTGCCATAAAATAAGTAAGTCTGGACGTATAGCGGCAATAACAGTGATGGCGTTTATTAACTTTTGACTATAAATTCGCATCAGGAAAATCACCGCAACGCACAATAAACACCCCCGATAAAAAACCGCAGAGGCTCGACTTGCCTAATAATATCCCTATAATGTTTTATGGCTTTTTTATTACCTAAATAATTTTAATATATTATGCCACAAACGATTAAAGCAAAAAGTCATGTACTTGCTGTCTTTGACTTTGACGGTACCTTGACCAGACATGATAGTTTTCTGCCATTTCTACGCTTCGCATTTGGCAAACGACGCTTTATCAAAAACATGACCAAGCTCGTTATCCCAACGCTCAGATGCATGCGGCGAAAACTCACCCGTGATGAGCTTAAAGAAGTGCTGATCACCCTGTTTCTTACCGACGTTGATGAGGCATGGTTAAAGGCCAAAGCCGAAGAATACTGCGATCGGTATTGGACACACCTTATGCGCCCAAAAGGTTTGATGGCCGTCGCCGCCGAGGTCTCCGCCGGCGCCGAAGTCACACTATGTTCGGCATCGCCAATGCTCGTCCTCCAGCCTTTTGCCAACCGCCTAGGCATCAAACTTATCGGTACGCAGCTGGAGAGCGTTAACGGCGTACTTACCGGCCGTATTGTTGGCCATAACTGTCGCTGTATTCAGAAAATCCGCCGGCTTGAATCAATCTATGGTTCTCTCAGCAACTTTCACCTTAAGGCATGGGGCGACTCACGCGGGGATTATGAATTGTTGGCCGCCGCAAAGGATGCCCACTGGCGGCATTTCCATCCCGTCTGGCGCTCCAGGAAACGTCCGCTCGCCCCGCTGCATACCAAACATCTTGGTGACCAGCGATAACATCTGCACCAAGGTGTTATGCCAAGGGTGGCAGGGAAAGCAGAAAGAAAATATTCACACAGTGAATTTTTAATAAAAATCCGCCAAGCAGGATGGCCGCATAAAAAAGTCCGCAACAAACTCATATTATTGCGGACCTTCGTTTATTCGGCCGATAGGTGCGGCTTTAGTCTGTCTGTTATTGCGGTAATAGAGTCATCAAACAGCAAGAACCAATAACTCCGTTAGTGGTTAATCCCCGCGAATGACAAACGGCAGCCCTATCAGGATGCGTTAATGCCGTATTGAGCACAAACGGATGCCAGCCCGCCGGTATAACCCTGACCGACGGCACGGAATTTCCACTCACTGCCGTGACGATAAAGTTCACCGAACAGCATCGCGGTCTCGGTAGAGGCGTCTTCCGACAGATCGTAACGTGCAACTTCAGTCTGGGTATCGTCATTGACCAGGCGGATAAATGCGCCGGAAACCTGACCAAAGCTCTGACGACGCGCCTGCGCATCGTGGATGGTGACCACAAAAATCACTTTATCTACATCCGCAGGAACGGCATCCAGTTTAATCTTCAGGGATTCATCATCGCCGTCACCTTCACCGGTGCGGTTATCACCGGTATGGGTTATCGAGCCGTCGGTTGATGTCAGGTTGTTATAGAAAATAAAGTCGGCGTCGCCGCGCACTTTGCCATTCGCCGCCAACAGGAAAGCAGACGCGTCCAGGTCAAAGTCCTGACCATCGGTAGAGCGAGCATCCCAGCCCAGGCCAATCAACACATTTTTCATGGTTGGCGCCGTTTTGGTCAGAGAAACGTTACCGCCTTTCGAAAGAGAAACACTCATTAGTTAACCTCATTATTAATTATGGATTTTAGTCGGGAGGCCTGGAGATTAATTCCCCTTAACCTCGGGTTCAGCCTTTGCCGGGAATAAGACGCTGGCCAGAATACCCAACGCCAGAACACCCAGAACAATATAAAGACTGGTGGTCGCAGCAATGCTGTATCCGTGGTGCCAGATATGATCTGTCGCATTGAGCCCCAGCTTTATCGCGATAAAGAACAGCAGCACGATCACCGCTTTCTCCAGGTGAACCAGGTACTGCTTCAACGCTTCCAGCACGAAATAGAGCGTGCGCAGGCCCAGAATGGCGAACATCATCGCGCTGTAGACGATCAGCGGTTCACGGCTGACCGCAATCACCGCCGGCACCGAATCAAAGGCAAACATCACATCAGAGAGTTCGACCACGGCCACGCACAGCATCAGCGGCGTGGCGTAGAGCGCGGCCTTTCTGCCGCGTCCGACGGTGACATCGCGGTTTTCCGCCTTCTTTAGCTCCTCATCGACATCCTTCTGGGTCAGCAGGAACGCGTGGCCGCTCAGCTTCGGCCAAATAGGGAAAAAGCGTTTTACCATGCGGTAGGCCAGATGCTGTGAGTAATCCTCAATGTCGTCATCATCGTCTCCGCTCTTGAGCATCATCACCGCCGTCCACGCCACCACGAGCGCAAAGACAATTTCAACGTACGGCCCGAGACTCAGCAGGCCGGTGCCCAGCGCAACGAAAAGCCCGCGGAAGACGATGGCGCCGATAATGCCCCAGTAAAGAACCCGGTGACGGTAGCGATCCGGCACGGCAAACCAGGAGAAAATCGCCATCATGACAAACAGGTTGTCGACGGACAGCACTTTCTCCAGCGCATAACCCGTCACAAAGAGGCTAGCAACCTCCGCGCCGTGATGAAGATAGAGAAAACCGGCAAAGGCCAGTGCGACAACGATCCAGAAGACGGACCAGAGGGCGGCGCTCTTCAGTGAGATCGGCTTGTCGTGGCGATGCATAAACAAGTCAATAAAAATGGCGCCGACCGCTAACGTGACAAAAACGATAACGGTTTCAGCCGGAAAGCCGATATGTGTTGTAACCATGATGAACCCTTAACGATCAGAGGCCAAATTCTGCCGGGGAGAAGCCCAACGCAACGGCGATTTCACGCACGGCCGTTTGCTCATCCCGATCAAAATTGCCGTCGCTTTTGGCAACGGCGATGCCGACACGCAGCGCCAGCTGCGCCGCCTCTGGCTGATCTTTAAGTGCAAGGGCATACTTCATGGTTTCCCCTTTGCCGATCTCCATATCGAAATCGAAGCTGGAGACCAATTTATTGAAAAATTCGATCACTTCGTTGGTGTCGAAAACTTGCAGTTCTTCGGAGGAACGCAGAAAACCCATCATTTTCTGTTTTTCTTCAGCGCTTACGCCGTCACTCGCCACGGCAATGCGTGCACAAATGGCAACCGTGCCCTGCATAAACTTTTTGTTCTTATAGCGGCCAACCTGACGCGTCAATTCTTCACGACCCGAATTGAATACGCCTTTTACTTTGCCAATAAAGCCCATACCGTAATCCTTCACTCTGCTGTTATTTAGAACCGGCGGTCCAACGAAACCCCCAGTTAAACGCCCTGTCCATCTCCTGCTGCCCTTTAAAATACTGATTGATGCGCTCAACTCTGATGGAACCCTGCTCATTAACGAGTCTGGCAATCGCGCACAGGGTGCGACGGTTTTCACCTTCGGTGAGCCGGGTTTCGATCGGCGGCTGATCCGGCACATGAATCGTGACGACGCCATCGGTCTTATCCCAGCTGGGAACGCCCTCATAGATAAAGGCGTAAATCAGTACTTCATGAATGTGTTTCCACTCGTGGCCGTTGATATGCAGCCATTCGCCGTCAGAAACGTCTCCGGTGCGGTCATCCCCCTGTAACTGCACGTAGGGTTCGCCGTGGTAGCTGCCAAATGCGTTGCCCAATGCCTGAATGACGGTCTTATAGCCGTCCTGGAGCTTCACGAACGCCCCTAAATCCAGGTCAATGCCTTTGGCGCCAAATATCCCGGCCAAACCAGACCGGCTGCTTCCCCGGTGCCAGTTCAGGTTGATGCGGATCTCACCGAAATTGTCGCGCTTGGTCAGGCTGATCGCCGGTTTTTCTTTGGTCAGAGAGACTTTACTCAGGCTGATTGTATTTTCTGGCGGCGTCGCGGCGGCGGGGGGAGCAGCGGGCGCCGGAGTCGGCTCATCAGCGATATCCACGCCATAGTGCTCGGCAAGCGGTTTCAACCCGCCGTTAAACCCTTGGGCGACAAAGCGGAATTTCCATTCATTGTTGCGCCGATAGAACTCACCCAGTATCAGCGCCGCCTCCTGGCGCCCCGCAAGCTCGACCTGCCCGCCGGCAAGGCATGAAGCGCCCTGCTCAACGTCGATACGCAGACTACGCAGCGCCGCAACGGTCTGCTGGCCGTCACAGGTGACCGTAAACGCCACTTTCTGCACATCGGCATGCAGCTGGTTTAACGATACGGTGAACAGGGTGCTCTGGCCTTCATTCACCAGGCTGATTGAGTCGTCATCGTTGCGGGGCTGACCGTAAAACACCATGTCGGCATCGCCCCTGACCTTGCCGTCAGCAAACAAACGGAAGGCGGAGGCGTCGACAGAGCCTCCGGCGGTGATCCGGACACACAGCGTCTGCGAAGGGACGGGGACGTTACCCCCTGGAGTCAGCATCATGATTAGCGCACCACGGTGGCGACGATGTCATCGTGCATATCGTCAATCGTGCGGCCGCGGCTGGCGTTGCCGTGGGCGGTGAAGTCCCAGCTATTGTTATTACGGCGTAATGACGCAATCACAATCCCGGTATGCGATCCCTGCTCGGTCAGTGCATAACGAGCCAGTTCGGTATCGGACTGATCGACGACGCGGCAAAAAGCGTTGTCGACGTCATTGAAGGTTTGTCCGCGGAAGCTGTTGACGGTGAAGGCAAGATATTCAACCTTGGCGGGAAGCTTGCTCAGATTCACCTTAATCACTTCATCGTCGCCATCCCCCTCCCCGGTCAGATTATCTCCGCCATGAATGACAGAACCGCAGCTGGATTTAAGCTTGCCAAACCAGATGGTGTCAATTTTATTGCCTGCGCTGTCCATAAGAACACAGCTGGCGTCCAAATCAATCTCATCGTTCTTGCCAAAAAGGCTTGCAAGCAATCCTTTTTTCTTAACCGGATCCCAACCGAGTCCGAATTGTAAACGGCTTAACGAAGATGATTGTTTACTGAGTGACACAGTCTGATTCTTGCTTAACGAAACCATATTTCATTCCTTGGAGAGGTTTAATTATCACAATAAAGTTAGCTATCAGCAGGCTGGGTAAAAATCATATCATGATGCACAACCCTTACAAGGGAAAGTTTATATCCCTTATTGATTAAAGATAACAAAGTAATAAATAATAGATAAAAAACATGTAGTTAATAAAACACAGTCATATGGATATGTATCACAAATGCAAGAAAACTTATCATCAGCCTATAATTGACATTATCTCCATCCATTCATAGACTGGCCTACTCGTTTTTTCCGTGCCTTTACCTTGTGTCGTTATGCATTCATGAATGAAAAATTTAACTTATGGGAACGCGCTAATCCCAACGGGCATCACGAAACACGCTCGGTACTTTCTTAAAAATTGTAAATTAAATGTTACTATCAATAGTTACGCATTACTAATTAAAATAGAATATTCTTAAAACAAATAAATCAAATAATAGAAAATTCTTAATTCTTAGTTGTTTCTTAATTTAGTAAAGCAGGATTAATGAAAGCGGGTGCGGTTTATTTTTTTGACGCTAACGCCCAGCCGGAAAGGCCCGCTGCCCGCGTGACGGCGAGATCGATAATGATGCGGCCCCGCCCCCCTGCTCAACGTACTAACTATCTTAATTGAGGCCGTATTATGTCTTTAATCACTGAGGGTACCGTTTATCGCCGGGCACTGCATAGCGGTACGATTCAGGTTATCCCCCAGCGCGGCGATTATGCGCTTGAGACGCTGTTTGAGATTGCCGAAAGACGAAATCCGAAACGGGCCTTTCTGTTCGTCAGCAAGGTGCTGGGGAGGCATATCCCGGTGGCGCCGCGGGTAATGCGTCAGGTCTACCGTCAGCTCGCCGGCCAGTTCCCCGCTTCACTCCCTGAGCCTGTGCTGTTCATCGGGATGGCGGAAACGGCCGTCGGCCTGGGGGCCGGCGTATTTGATGAAGTCAGACGGCAATACCGCCATAGCGTTTACCTCACCTCCACGCGTCACCCTGTCGAGGGAGAGCTGCTGTGTGAATTTAAGGAAGAGCACAGCCACGCCACCGACCATCTTATTTATCTGCCCGAATCCCCTGAAATGCGTCGCAGGGTAGCGGCCGCACGCACCCTGGTGCTGATCGACGACGAAGCCACGACCGGCAACACCTTTATCAACCTGCTGACCGCGTTACGCGCCACGGGAAAGCTTGCCCAGTTGGAGCAGATTGTCGCAGTAACGCTTACCGACTGGAGCAACGACGCATTACGCCAACGTAGCCCGCTCCCCGTCAGCGCCGTATCACTGGTCAGTGGCCAGTGGCGCTGGGAACCCGCGCGGGATGCAGCGGTGCCGGTTATGCCCTCGGTGAATGTCACCTCCCGCGGCGCCTGGAACATTGTGGGAAAACAGTCCTGGGGCCGTCTGGGCATGACCGAGCCTGCCGGCGATTTCGGGCGCAATATTACGGCGTCATCCGCGGAACGTATCCTGGTGCTGGGAACCGGCGAGTTTGTCTGGGAACCCTACCTGCTTGCAGAACGGCTGGAACAGGCAGGCGCCGCCGTTGTTTACAGTTCAACCACCCGTTCTCCCATCGCTACCGGCTTTGCCATTAAGTCAGCGATTGCCTTCACGGACAACTATGGCCTGGGCATCGCCAATTTTGTTTACAACGTGGCTCACCAGCGCTTTGACCGCATCCTGCTTTGCATCGAGACGCCTGCGCAAAGTGTGGACAGCCTGCTGTTAACAGCGCTGGCCGACGTGGCTCCCGTGGTGGAGGTTGTGACCTATGAATAAACCGGTTGTTCTCAGCGATCTCGACGACACGCTTTTCCAGACCCGGCGCAAAATGGTTGGCGAGCTGGCGCAGCAGCCTTTTCGCACCGCGGCACTCGACAAGGATCTGCACCCGCGCAGCTTTATGAATGAAGAACAGTCCATGCTGGTGGACTGGTTACTGGCGCAGGCGGAGCTCATTCCGGTGACGGCCCGTGGCACAGAAGAAATCAGCAGGGTTACCATCCCCTTCCGCTCGTGGTCCATCACGACACACGGCGCTGTCATTCTGGCGCCGGACGGGGCGCCGGACCAGGAGTGGCAGGCAATGATGCTGCAGAATCTGGCGCCCTACCGGGAAAGGTTGCTGTCAATGCAACAGTCCATCACCCGGATGATGGCAACCGCGGGCATTAACGCCTGGGCCAGACTCAACGTCGAATATGACAACACGCCCATCTACCTGGTGATGAAACACCGGGACAGCAGCCGTCTCGATGAGCTGTATTCCATGGCTGATGACCTCGCTCAGCGCTTCTCTACCGAGGGATTTTACATTCACCGTAACGGCAATAACGTCGCCTGGGTGCCTCAGCCCGTTGAGAAAGGGCTGGCCGCCACCTGGCTGTTGGACAAACTCAGAGCGGAACGCGGCGTTTTCCCGGTTATCGGCCTTGGCGACAGCCTCAGCGATCATCGGTTTATGAAACTGTGTAGCTGGTTCGCGATCCCTCACCAGAGCCAGTTCGCCGATGCCATTGCACGGCGTATTTTCGGGGAAAAATAATATGCGGCACATTACACCTTTTTCCGGCTCTTATTTACCTGATGACGTACAGTTTTTGTTAAAACCGCTGGTGATGGAGATGACGCCGGTAGAAAGGAAAGAGGAGCTGATCCAGTCAGGCCAAAAGCATTACTCGGATATGCTGAGCCAGGAGCCGGCCCCGACGCCCTGGCATCTTGATCTCTTCTCCCAGGCCCTGAAGCGGGGCGCCGACAGGCTGGCGAGAGAAGTCACGCAAATCGCCATCGAACTGGCACACCGATTCGGTGATGAACCCATTGTTTTAGTCAGCCTGGTCAGGGCCGGTGTCCCGCTCGGCGTCATGCTGCACCAGACGCTGCGGGAGATGGGCAAGACATCCTATCACTATGGCATCAGCATTATTCGCGACCGGGGGATTGATTCATCAGCTCTGGGAATGATTGAAGGCCGTCACGGCACGCAGGGAATAGTATTCGTCGACGGCTGGACGGGAAAAGGCGCCATCACGGGTGAACTGATCCGGACTTTGGCTGGACGGGCGGGCTATCCGCAGCAGCCTCGCCTCGTGGTGCTGGCCGACCCTTGCGGCTGTTCATGGCTGGCGGCCAGCGATGATGACTGGCTGATACCGTTCGGCATTATGGGCGCGCCGGTCTCCGGGCTTATCTCACGCTCGGTATGGTCCGCCAGCGGGTTACACGGCTGCGTCATTTGCGACCATCTGCAGGAATATGAGTGCAGCCGCATGCTGGTGGACACCGTCGCCCGCCACCGTAAACAGCTTGCCCTATCCTCGCTTGCGCCACTGCGCTGGCGCAGGGAAAACAATGCCGCGCTCTGGCAGACCAGCCGCGATGTTATCGCCCATCTTGCCGACGCCTACGCCGTCGACAGCGTAAATCGCATCAAGCCCGGCATCGCCGAGGCCACCAGGGCCGTGCTGCGCCGCGTTCCGGACCACGTTTTTGTCCGCACGATAGACGATCCTGACGTTGCCCTGCTGGTCGCTCTTGCCCGGGATAAAGGGATCGCCGTGACTGAAATGGGCAACGCCATTGGCCAGTACAGAGCCGTCACCATCATAAAAAAGGTTCTTTGATGATACATCGTCTCTCTCCGTGGAATCTCGGCGCGACGCTCTATATGCCCGCCACCCGGACTGATATCGCCGACGCCGTGATACGCGGCAAAATCCCCGGCCTGCGTTCGCTGATTATCTGCCTTGAAGATGCGGTCAGCGATGCGGATATCCCGCTCGCTCTGCAAAACCTTAAACAGCTGATGCAGGAGCTGAATGCGGCCAAGGCCGCCAAGGGGAATGACGGCTGGCCGCTGGTGTTTATCCGCCCCCGGCATGCGGAAATGGGAAAACGGCTGATCGAGCAGTTTGATTTAACCGCCGCCGACGGAATGGTGCTGCCCAAGTTCACGCTTGCCTCACTGCCGGCCTGGTGGACGCTGATATCAGATACGCATTTGTGCCTGATGCCGACGCTGGAAACCGCAGACGTCTTTGATATCGTGCAAATGCGTGAGCTGGCGACAACGCTGGTTTCACACCCCTGCCGCGGCAGGATTATTGCGCTGCGCATTGGCGGCAACGATCTGATGAACGTCATCTCATTACGCCGGCCGCGCAACCTGACTCTCTATGACGGCCCGATGGGCTACGTGATCAAAATGCTGGTTGCCGTGTTTGGCCCGCAGGGTTTTTCGCTGACCGCACCCGTCTGCGAACATATTGACGATTATGCGGTCATGGCCAAAGAGTTATCCCTGGATATCTCGCACGGGCTGGTGGGTAAAACAGCGATTCATCCGGAACAGATCGGCATTATTGAGCAAGCGCTGATGGTCTCTGCAGACGAGCACGCGGATGCATTGCGCATCCTCAATACCACACAGGCCGTATTTAAATCTCAGGGCGCGATGTGCGAGCCGGCCACGCATCGCCGCTGGGCGGCCGGAATCCTGAAGCGCGCCGGCATTTATGGGCTCTACGGCGAGCAGGGCGGGAGCGCAACGGCCGTTGACACCTCCGCCCTGACAGCTCACAGACAACAGCCCGTCAGCGTGACGTCCTGACGGGCCGGCCCGATGAAGTAAGAAGGCGCCGTACTTCATTATTTTTGCGGCGCTCCGACAGCGGCAAGCGGCCGTCTGCGGCCCGAAAACGTCAGCCAGATAAGCAGCGCCATGACGGCAATGCCGGCGAGGCTCATAAAGGCATCCCGCCACGAATAGTGCGTGGCGATCGCGCCCGCAACGGCGGGGCTGAGCGCCGCGCCGAACCCCTGCACCAGCATCACCAGCGCCTGCCCGGCATTAACGTGTCCGGTGCCATTGAGCAGCGAGGCGATAAATCCCGGCACCGCGACCCCCAGGATACCGGCGCTCAGCCCGTCAAAAATCTGCACGGGTATCGCCGCCCAGGGCGACGGCCATAGCGCGGCCGTCATAGCACGTACCGGGAGCACCATTAATGCCAGCAGGATCAGCTTTTGATAGCCATATTTCCGCACGTAGCGGGGCACCAGCAAGGCGACGGGGATCATCACGCACTGGGCGATGACCACCGTCATCGCGGCGTACAGCCCCGGATTAAAGGCGCGGGCCTGTTCCCCGGAGGCGACCTGCATACTCAGCATGGGAAGCTGCGCCGCATTGGAGAGATGAAACAGCAGCAGCGTCAGCCCGGTTAACATCAGGGCCGGCATTTTCACCAGCGTCGCCAGCGACGGCATCTGCGCCGGCGTTTCATCGGGCTTCAGGCCGCGGGCGACCCGGTGATCGATATCTTGCTCACGGATGGCAAACGCCGCCATCAGCGCGCCGCAGGTCATGACGATCATCAGTAAAAAGACAGCCCCTAACCCCCAGAACCAGCTTGCCGCGCCCGCCAGCAGCGCCGACAGCATATTGCCGCCGTGATTGTAGGCCTCGTTACGCCCGAGCTGATGGGCAAACAGCCGCTGTCCGACCAGGCCCAGCGTCAACCCGGCCATCAGCGGGCCGATCAGCGCCGCCGACACCCCGGCCGTCACCTGGCTGGCGTACACCATCAGCGGATGGGGGAAGAACCACAGCAGCAGCGTACCGCTCATAATCAGCAGCGCCGCCAGTGAAACGAGAAGCCGTTTACGCGCGGAGGCATCGGCCAGAATCCCCGCCGGCAGCGTCGCCACCAGCCCCGCAATACCGCCCGCGGTCATGACGTAGCCAATATCTTCGGCGCTCCAGCGGTCGTTAATCAAAAAAACGCCCAAAAAGGGGCCTAATCCATCACGAACATCCGACATAAAGAAACTGAGCAAACACA
The DNA here is from genome assembly GCF_016026735.1 of Serratia rubidaea. Lineage (NCBI taxonomy): Bacteria > Pseudomonadati > Pseudomonadota > Gammaproteobacteria > Enterobacterales > Yersiniaceae > Serratia > Serratia rubidaea. Next base: position 1,619,727 of record NZ_CP065640.1, on the reverse strand, counting down.
GCGCCTGCACTGAGCTTAATGGCATGTTACCTATCTCTTATCACTGGGGGACGGGATCAACAGCGCAGGTAGGTCGTTCTTGTCCGTGAACGGTGGCATAGCCCGCGACGAGGCGCTGGTTTTGACAGGGTTTCAGGCAGGGACCGCCGCGGGCGCCGCGACAACGCCACCAAGTGTAGCCGCACTTTGAAATAATGCGACACGGTGGCGTCAAGATTTTACCGCAGGCAAGATATTAGGCGGCCTGTTGTTACTGCGGCAAGGCGGAACGATCTGTTTCCTCCGCCGTTGCTGTCTGCGGTCGCGTCGTACAGACCATCCAATAATAATTGTTATTGTTAAAGGTAAACTCACTCAGCACCTCTAGCCCCAATTTACGGCTATGTGCAGCGTAAGAGCGCGGATTTATTTTATTCACAAAGGTGACCAATATATCGAAACGCTGCGCCATGCATTCACGGGCAAACGCAAATAATGCTTCCAGCACCCCGCTGCCCCGCACCGAGACATCGATGCAAATCGGCCCGTATTGGTAAGAGTTATCGACGGTTAACCGCTGGCCGGCGAATTCATATTCCCCCAGCCGACCGATCATATGCTGGAATAACGGCCAGGGAGACCAAAACGACCAGGACGCCGCCATCACAAACGCCACCACTTTGCCCGCCTGTTTGGCGACGAACAGCCCGCGCTCCTGTTCAATCAGCGCCACCAGCTGCGCTTCTGTCAGCCTGGTGGTGACAAACCCGTCCTTCCTGTCCTCGTCGCTGATGGTGTCTACCTGATAGCGACGGAGCAGCGCCGTAACCTGTTCAATATCCGCCACCTTGGCCACACAATATTCCATCTCTGTCTCCCCTCTCAAACGTGATATTTGCCATGCTCACCCCCGCGGGTGAACTCAATCAGGGCTGCTGGTACGCACGCCGGCGGGAGGTCAGCAGACCGCCGAAAACATTCACCAACAGGCCGATAATGATCACCAGGGCGCCGGCCAGCTGCGGGGCCGACAACCTTTCATCCAGAATGAATGCCGCGCTCAGGATCCCGACCACCGGCACCAGCAAGGTCAGCGGTGCAATACGCCAGGTCTCATAGCGGCTTAACAGCCGTCCCCAGATGGCGTAACCGAAGATAGTGGCAATAAATGCCAGATAGATCAGCGCCAGCAGCGTCGTCCCCTGCATATGCAGCAGGCTGTCCGTTATCGCGGCCTGGCCCTCAAACAGCCAGGAGGCAGCAAGAAAGGGCGCCACCGGCACCCACGCGCTCCAGACCACCAGCGACATCACCGGCACCGGGTGATTACGCATAATCACCTTGTTGGTAATATTGCCCAGCCCCCACGACAGCGCCGCCGCCAGGGTAAGCATCATGGTGGTGAGCGTGACGCCCCCTCCCATGCCCGCGCCGGCCAGCAGGAACAGGCCAATCGCGGCGATCGCGATACCGGCAATATGGTTCCAGCGCAATGACTCGCCCAGCATCAGGGCGCCCAGCAAGAGGGTGAAAAAAGCCTGCGCCTGCAGCACCAGTGACGCCAGCCCCGCCGGCATACCCAGTTTGATAGCCAGAAACAAAAAGGCGAACTGGCCAAAGCTGATGGTCATGCCATACGCCACCAGCCAGCGGAGCGGTACCCGGGGCGGTTTAACCAACAGGATGGCCGGAAACGCCACCAGCATAAAACGCAGCCCGGCCAGTAAAAACGGCGGCATGCCCTGCAGCCCCAGTTTTATCACCACGAAATTAAATCCCCAGGCCACAATCACACCGAGGGCCAACAGCATATCTTTCACCGACATGAAACCTTTCCTCCATTACGCATGGCTTAGCGTTTGGGCAATATCGGCCTGACGCACGAAAATAACGATCACCACACGGCGTTACCCACGGCAACGTTTGGTTTTCTATTAATACGCACGTTCACTCAGGCATTATTTGGGGCAAAAAAAACGACGAAGGGGCATATCTGCCGGCCCTGCTTATCCGCGTGAAATACACGTCGCCCTTTAACCTTAATATGTCAGGTCATTTACCCTCGCGCTAATCCAGACTTAATGATTAACGTAATGGGAAATAAAAAATCTTTGTTATCAATATGGTGATGGCATAATTTCCAAACCGTGATAATTAAATTACTATCAAACGGAATCATTTTACACATACAGTTCAGATCGAAATGGAGCAGAACAGATGCCTGTTGAAGAGGTGCCACCCGGCAAGCCGCTCAGCCGATATCGCCAGCTTACCGAGCAGATAAAGCAGGCGATTGACGCCGGTCTGTTGCCTCCCGATACGCGTTTGCCGTCGGTCAGAACCCTCGCCACGCAGTACAACATCAGCCTGACCACCGCGCTAAAGGCCTTGCGCACGCTGGAGGATGAGCATTACGCCGTGGCAAAACCCAAATCCGGCTTTTTTGTCGCGCCGCGGCAACGGCGGCAGCCAAAACCGCCGGCCGTTATCGAGCAGCCCCGCGAGATCGCGCCGCTTGATGAACAAACAGAACTGCATATGGCGATGGTCGGCGAGAATTGCCGCGTGCGTCTGGATCTGGCCAACGGCGACAGCGCGCTGTATCCCATCAGGAAGCTGGGGTTGATCATGCGGCAGCTGGGCTACAGCCAGCCCTCCCTGCTCGGGGATACGGTCAAAGGCACCGGCTATGGGCCGTTAAAAGCGGAAATCGCCCGGCGGGCGATCGACTACGGCTGCACGCTCACCCCGGAGACGATTTTAGTGACCAACGGCTGCATCGAGGCGCTGTCACTCGCGCTGCGCGCGACGGTCAACCCCGGGGATGCGGTCGCCGTTGAATCGCCCTGCTATTTTGTTTTATTGCAGATGCTGCGCAACCTCAACTTACGCGTGGTTGAAGTCGATGCCTGCCCGGCAGGCTATGTCGACAGTGAAAAGCTGGTGGCGCTTTTCCAAAGCAAAACCGTTAAGGTCTTTATTACCCTGGCCAATATTAATAACCCGCTGGGGAAAACCATACCGAACGAGGAAAAGGCCTATATCACCCGGCAGGCGGATGAAAACGGCGTAATTATTATTGAAGATGATACGTTTGGTGATACGGCCTTTGGCGGGCAGCGGCCTTTTCCCATGAGGGCCTTTAGCCCGCACGTCATTTTGTGCAGCGGTTTTTCTAAAACCGTGGCGCCCGGCATTCGCATCGGCTGGGTGCACAGTAACCATTACATCCGCAAAATCACCTCGCTGAAATATACCTCGACCATGGGCTCGCCCCTGCTATCGCAGGCGGCAATCAGCGAGCTGCTGCGAAACGGCGGCTATGACGCCCACCTGCGCAAGCTCAGGCGTGAGCTCGCCGGCCAGATCGGCAAGCTCCGCCAGCAGGTGCTGCAAACCTTCCCGCCGGGGACCAGGGTTTCCCAGCCGCAGGGCGGCTATGTGCTGTGGGTCGAGATGCCGTCGGACGCCCTGAATGTGCGCAGCCTGTTTATCAAGGCGCGCAACGCCGGGATCGGCATTGCCCCCGGGCATATTTTTGCCACCGACAACCGTTACGATCGCTGCTTCCGGCTGAATGCCGGGTTTGGTTACAACGCCGACGTCGAACAGGCGATAGCGCAGCTGGCGCAATGGTGTATTCAGTCGCAGCAGCAGGACGAGTCAGGCCAGAACGGACGTTGAAACCAAAATCGCACAAACAAAAAACCGGCTTACGCCGGTTTTTGGGAAATCATCGGAAATATTGCGCCCTCACACTGCGCTATCTCTAGGCAGACCCTGCATTTTCATCAATCTTTCCTGTCGACTCACGCAGCAGGTTTACCTCGGCGCGGTTGCTCACCCAGTAATCCGCCCGTTCGATGCCAAGCTTCTCGGGATGAAAGACGGGATCGACGCCTTCCGCCAGCTGCTTTTCATAGTCCTTCAGGCAGGTGAACGCCGTCTTGCGCAGCAGTAAAATGGCGATGATGTTCAGCCAGGCCATCAGCCCCACGCCAATATCGCCCATCCCCCACGCCAGGTCCGCCGTCTTCACCGTGCCGTAGACGGCCGAGGCCATCAGGCCGATTTTCAGCACCAGGGTAAGCCATGGGCGATGTATTTTACGGTTGAGATACGCAACGTTGGTTTCAGCGATGTAGTAGTAAGCCACGATGGTGGTGAAGGCAAAGAAGAACAGCGCGATGGCGACGAAGTAGCTGCCAAAACCGGGCATCATGCTTTCCATCGCGGTTTGCACATAGCCGGGACCGGCGGCAACGCCGGCAATCCCGGTATAAATTGCGGCTCCGTCCGGCCCCTGGACGTTGTACAGGCCGGTAATCAGCAGCATAAATCCGGTGGCGGAACACACGAACAGGGTGTCGATATACACCGAGAACGCCTGCACCAGCCCCTGCTTGGCCGGATGGCTGACGGCGGCGGCGGAAGACGCGTGCGGGCCGGTTCCCTGCGCAGCTTCGTTGGAATATACGCCGCGCTTCACGCCCCACATAATAGCCAGCCCTAAAATCGCGCCGAATCCGGCCTCAAGGCCGAACGCACTCTTCCAAACCAGCAAAATGATGCCTGGCAGCTGGTCAATATTGAGCGCCACGATCACGCAGGCTACGATGATGTAACCCAGCGCCATAAACGGCACCACGGTACTGGCGAAGCTCGCAATGCGCTTCACGCCGCCAAAGATGATAAAGCCCAGCAGCACGGCAATGATTGCCGCCGTCACATTCGGGCTGATGCCGAACGCGATATCCAGGCTGGCGCCGATGGAGTTGGCCTGCACGCCCGGCAATAACACGCCGCAGGAGAAGATGGTGGCGATGGCAAAAATCCAGGCGTACCACTTCATGCCCAGACCTTTCTCGATATAGAAGGCCGGGCCGCCGCGGTACTCGCCGTCCAGCTTCTCCTTATAAACCTGCCCCAACGTCGACTCCACAAAGGCCGAGCTGGAACCGAGAAACGCGACCACCCACATCCAGAACAGCGCCCCGGGGCCACCGAAGGTGATGGCGGTCGCCACCCCGGCAATGTTACCGGTGCCGACCCGTCCGGCCAGCGTCATGGACAGCGCCTGGAAGGAAGAGACCCCGGCGGCATTCGCCTTACCCTTGAAGATCAGACGCACCATCCCTTTCAGGTGGCGCAGCTGCAAAAATCGGCTACGTAAAGAAAAATACAGGCCGGTGCCGAGGCAGAGATAAATGAGCGCCTCGCTCCAGATCACGCCGTTGACGGCATTGACAAATTCATTCATGCAATCCAACCCCTTAGTTGATACCCTGGTAACGTTTGCAGTTGCCTGCTTAACACCAGGCGGTGCCGTCGAGCGTGAGATATCTGTTTTGCGCAGTGGGATAGTTACACCGTGCAACTAATTAACACATGTGTAACCTGTCGTAAAAAACGGCTTTTGGCAAGCGTCCCTATGTGGGGTACTTCCCATATTTAAACAATTTATTTGAGCGGCAAAGCCGGCGGAAAAGTAAGAAAAAACCGACATATCGCCTGCACAATATGTCGGTTAATCAATAGGTAACCTTCCAAGTGGCGTGAACCGCCAACGCATTGCACATGCGGCCGCGACTGCCTGATAAATATGCGTAAAAAATTCGTTATCACACTGATTTATAATGATATATCAGCACCCTTATTAACCACGTCATACTGTTTCCGAATGGAACGGGATTTTGGGGCTGGGCAGCGCGCTTTCCGCGCAAAGCCGCCGACATGATGATTCCTGTTTTGCGCTCGCGTGCCGCATGTTCCTACTGATGCAGCGGCCGGCCGACCGCCGCGAGAATCGACTCATGCATGGCCTCAGACAGCGTCGGATGCGCAAAGATCGCCGACAGCAGGCTCTCGTCCGTGGCCTCCAGATGATGGGCGATACCGAAGCCCTGGATCTGTTCGGTGACCTGTGCGCCCACCATATGCGCCCCCAGCAGCTCGCCGGTTTCGGCATCGAAAATCGTCTTGACGAAGCCCTCTGCCTCCGCGCTGGCCAGCGCCTTGCCATTGCCCTGATAGGCGAACTTACCGACCTTGATCGACCGCCCGGCGGCACGCGCCGCCGCCTCGGTCAGCCCCAGGCTGGCCACCTGCGGCCGGGCATAGGTGCAGCCGGGCACATAACCACGGTCAAGCCGGTGTACGCCTGCGACGCCGGCCAGCGTCTCGACGCAGATCGTCCCTTCATGGCTGGCCTTGTGCGCCAGGCACGGCGGGCCGGCCACGTCGCCGATCGCGTACAGGCCGAAGACGTTGGTGCGGCAAGCATCATCCGTCTTGATAAAACCGCGATCCAGCTCAACCCCCAGCGCCTCCAGCCCGAGCCCTTCAACGTTAGGCTGAACGCCGGCCGCCAGCAGCACATGCTCGGCCTCCAGCACCTGCCCGGCAGCGGCGTTCTGCAACGTGCAGCGCACGCCCGCCGCCGTGATCTGCACCTGCGTCACCTGGGTCTGGGTATGCACCTGAATACCGCGCCGCTCGAACGATTTACGCACCGCCGCCGAAACCTCGGCGTCCTCAACCGGCAAGATTTGTGCGGCCAGCTCCACCAGCGTCACTGTGCTGCCAAGGTCGTTGTAAAGGCTGGCGAATTCAACGCCGATGGCGCCGGAACCGATGATCAACAGGGATTTCGGTAACTTTGGCGGCTGCAGCGCCTCGAAGTAGGTCCAGATCCGCTCGCCGTCCGGCTCAATCCCCGGCAGCGTGCGCGGACGCGCGCCGGTAGCCAGGATCACGTGGTCGGCGCGGTAGTCGTTCTCGTCGCCTTTGGCATCGACCACCGTCACCTGCCCCTTGCCACGCAGGCGGGCGGCGCCGTCCAATACCGTGACGCCATTCTTCTTCAACAGGTACTCGACCCCGCCGGTCAACTGTTGCGACACCGAGCGGCTGAACTGCACCAGTTTTTGCAGATCGAAACTCACCTCGCCGACGCTGAACCCCAGCTGATCGGCATGGGCGATACTGTGCGCCACCTCGGCGCCGTGCAGCAGCGCCTTGGTTGGGATGCAGCCCCAGTTCAGGCAGATGCCCCCCAAATGCTGTTTCTCCACCAGCGCCGTACGCAGCCCGAGCTGTCCGGCGCGGATGGCGGCGACATAGCCTCCCGGCCCGCCGCCGATCACCAGTACATCGTATTTATCGTGCATCGCTCATCTCCTAAACAAATATCAGGCTTGGTGTTTCAACCCGTAGCTTGAGTTGCTGGAGAAAAGCCGCGCCCAGCGCCCCGTCGATCACCCGGTGATCGCAGGACAGCGACACCGTCAGCTGATGGCGTGCGACGATCTGCCCGTCACGCGCCACCGCCCGCATCTCGCCGGCGCCGATCGCCAGGATCGCGCCCTGGGGCGGGTTGATGATGGCGTCAAACTGACGTACGCCGAGCATGCCCAGATTTGACACGCTGAAGGTGCCGCCCTGGAACTCTTCGGGCTTGAGCGTACCGGCCTTCGCCCGGGTCACCATAGAATGGATGTCGTGTGAAATCTCGCTGAGCGACTTGCGGTTGGCGGCGCGCACGATGGGGGTAATCAGCCCGGCCGGCAGCGCAACGGCCACCGAAATATCGGCATCGGCAAAGCGCCGGATGCTCTGGCTGGCCTCGTCGAACTGTACGTTAACATCCGGCACCGCCACCAGCGCCTGCGCGCAGGCTTTGACCAGCAGGTCGTTAACCGAAACCTTGACGCCGGGCGCGCCCAGGTTGATTTCCTTGCGCAGCGCCAACAGGCGCTCCAGATCAAGATCGGCGGTCAGACGAAAATGCGGCGCATGCTGCTTGGAGGCCTGCAGGCGGCTGGCGATCGCCCGGCGCATGCCCGACATCGGCAGCGCTTCAAAAGCCGCCGGCGGCGCCTCCTGCGCAGGAGCGGCCGGCGGCTGCCCGTCGAGCAGCAGCGCCGCCGCCTGCACATCCTCACGGCTGACCCGCCCGCGTGAACCGCTGCGACGGCAGTCGTGCAGGTTGATCCCCAGTTTGCCGGCCAGACGGCGCGCCAGCGGGGTTGCCGCCACCTGGCTGTCGTCGGCGTGCGAGCGCGGCGCTTTACCCGAGCGCGCGGGCGGCGTCGCCGATGCGATACGGCCCCCGGCGGCAACGACGGCGTTCTCCAGATCGGCCACGGAGATACGTGCTTCACGTCCGCTGCCGCGCACCTTGCTCAAATCGATCCCCAGTTTGGCGGCCAGGCGCAGCGCGCGGGGCGTGGCATTGACCTGCGCGGCATCGGTGCTGCCCTGCAGGCCGCCCGGCACCTCGGTCTGTCCCGTGGCGGGCGCCGCGTTGCCCGACGGGGCGGCGGCTGCCGGCAGAGGCTTATCGGCCGCCGGCGCGGCCTGCGGAGATGCGGAAGGCGATACGACCGGCGCAGCCGCTGCTGTCGTCGTCAGGCTGGCGGCGAAGGCGTCCAGTTCGGCATCGCCAACCGCGGCCTCGGCCACCAGCGCCAGCACCGCCCCCACCTGCAGGGTATCGCCCTCGCGGGCTAACACCCGGCGCAGAGTGCCGCCAAAGGGGGCCTCAAGCACGTTGACGATTTTGCTGGTCTCGATCTCGCAGATTTCCTGCCCCTTGGTGAAACTGTCGCCCTCCCGGATATACCACTGCGCGAGCGAGCCTTCTTCCATCGACAGCCCCCACTTGGGCATTTCAAGCGTCTTGATATCACTCATGGCTCAATCCTCCAGCACTTGGCGAACCGCGGCCTCGATACGCTCGACGCTGGGGATCCACAGTTTTTCGAGGGCGGGAGAGAACGGCACCGGGGTATGCGGCGGCGTGACCAGCGCAATCGGCGCTTTGAGAAAATGGTGCGCCTGGGACGCGATCAGTGCCGCGACATCATGGGCAAAGCCGAAGCGCGCCGCCGATTCGTCGACGATCACCACGCGGCCGGTGGAAACCACCGACTCCAGGATCCCTTCCTCATCCAGCGGGGAAATCGTCCGCGGGTCGACCACCTCCACCGAGATGCCCTCTTTAGCCAGTTTGTCGGCCACCTGGTTGGCTTTATGCACCATTGCCGACAGCGCGATAATGGTGACGTCCTCCCCTTCGCGGGTGTAGTTGGCCACGCCCAGCGGGATGGCGTACGCCTCTTCCGGCACTTCGCCCTTGAGGTCGTAAAGCATTTTGTGTTCGCAGAACACCACCGGGTCGTCGTCGCGTATCGCCTGAATCAGCAGGCCCTTGACGTCATAAGGCGTGGACGGCACCACCACCTTCAGGCCCGGCGTGGTGGCGAAGATATTGTAGGGCGACTGCGAATGCTGGGCCGCCGCCGAGAAGCCGGCGCCGATCATGCCGCGCAGCACCATCGGCGCCTTGGCCTTGCCGCCAAACATGTAGCGGAACTTGGCGGCCTGGTTGTACAGCGCATCGTGGCTGACGCCGAAAAAGTCCATAAACATCAGCTCGGCCACCGGCCGCAGACCGGTCGCCGCCGCGCCGGCGGCCATGCCGACGATCGCCGACTCGGTAATCGGCGTGTCGATCACGCGCTCAGAGCCGAACTGCGTCCACAGCCCTTTGGTCACGCCCAGCACGCCGCCGAAGGCCTCGATCTTCGCCTCCTCCGGCGCATTGCCGCCATGCCCGCCACGCAGGTCTTCGCCAATCAACACCACGCGCTCGTCACGCTCCATTTCCTGGGCCAACGCTTCCTTGACCGCTTCACGATAGGTTTTTATAGCCATGGTTATCACCCTCAATAGGAAACGTAGACGTCGGTCAGCAGATCTTCCGGAGCCGGATAGGCGGCCGCGCGGGCTTGCGTCACGGCATCGTCGACCAGCGCCTCAACGTCCGCGTCGATCGCCGCCAGCTCCTCCGCACTGATCTGCTGTTTGACCTGCTCCGTGAAGATCGTCAGCGGGTCGTGCTGTTCACGCAGGCGCTGGACTTCCCCCTCTGCGCGGTACAGCGCCGGGTCGCCTTCGAAGTGGCCGTGCCAGCGGGAGGCCTTGGCCTCGATCACGCTGGGGCCGCCGCCCTCGCGAGCACGCTTGACCGCCTCTGCGGTGGCGGCATAGACAGCAAAGAAATCGGTGCCGTCCACCGTCACCGCCGGCAGGCCGAAGCCGGCCGCACGCCTGGCGATATCGCGACCGCCGACGGCGTAGTCATGCCCGGTACCTTCGCCATAGCCGTTGTTCTCGAAAATAAATACCGCCGGCAGTTGCAGCACCACGGCCATGTTGATGGCTTCAAAAACCAGCCCCTGATTGGAGCCGCCGTCGCCGGTGAAGGACACGCCGACGTTGCCGGTCTTCAGGGTTTTGGCCGTCAGCGCGGCGCCGATGGCCAACGGCGGAGCGCCGCCGACGATAGCGTTCGCGCCCAGCATGCCTTTTGACAGATCGGCAATGTGCATGGAGCCGCCCTTGCCGCGGCACAAACCGCTGTCCTTACCAAAAATCTCGGCCATCATGCCGTGAATATCGCAGCCTTTGGCAATGCAGTGGCCATGCCCGCGGTGCGTAGAACCAATGAAATCGGCATCGGTCAAGTTTTCGCAGACCCCCACCGCAATGGCTTCCTCACCGGTATAAAGGTGAATGAAGCCCGGAATGTCACCGCTGGTGTTTTCCTGATGCAGACGCTCCTCGAATGTCCTGATCTCGCGCATCTTACGGTAGGCCTGCAGCAAAGCCTGTTTGCTCAGCATCATCTGATTCTCCTCAATAAGGGTCGGACAGGCGGGCTACTTGACAGGGCGCGCACGCCCTAACCACACCAATACAAAAAATGTACGGGTGTTTCGGCAGGCTGCGAAGCCACCCGAATGGGTGGGTAAGTGGGGGTTTTCATGTTTGAGGTCAAATTTTCTGAATTTTATTAAGCTCTCCGGAACGACGGCGCCCTTTCCTCCCGAGCTCTGACATACACTTGAAAAAAACAGCATGCGGACAGACAACTACGGATGAAGCAATCGGACGTTACGGGTTCCCAATCTACATCGTTGGTCTCGGGGCCTTTACGGCTGACGCGAGGCTTGCCGCTCATCCTGACAAAATTCGTTCCGCCGCGCTCTTCCGCCCAGTTGCTGCCGCGCCCGCGCCTGCTCGAGTGCCTCGATCAAGTACGCCTGCGGCGTCTGGCCATCGTTTGTGCCGGCGCGGGCTTCGGCAAAACCACGCTGCTGGCGCAGTGGCACCGGCAGTTGGTCGACCAGGGTGAGCACATCGCCTGGCTCAGCCTTGATGAGGATGACGATGACGTCTGGCAGTTCATCCCCTATCTGCTGCATGCGCTGCGGCCGCTCTACGCCGGTTGGGACGCCGATTTTTGGCAGAACATCAAAGACCACGCGCCATCGAGTTCCCAGCAGCTGCTGGCCGGGCTGATTAACCAGCTGCACGCCTGTCCGCACGACCTGTACCTGATCATCGACGATTTCCATATGATCAATAACGCCGGCGTGCATGAGGCGCTGAGCTATCTGCTGCGGCATGCGCCTGCGGCGCTGCATCTGATCGTCGGCAGCCGGTTTCACCCGAGCCTGTCGCTGCGCCGGCTGCAGGCCCAGGAGCAGCTGGTGGAAATTCACGATCGGGACCTGCAGTTCACGCTCGACGAAACCCGCAGCTATTTCAGCCAGACGGTCGCCGTACCGCTCAGCAATCAGGATGCCCTGCGGCTAGTTTCCGCGACCGAGGGCTGGATCGCCGGCATGAAGATCGCCTCACTGTCCCCTGAGCTGCGTGAAGACCCCGGGCAGCTGATCCACACGCTGCGCGGGGGAACGCGCTCTATCGCCCGCTATCTGCAGGAGGTGGTGCTCGACCCGTTGCCGGCGGAAGTGCTCGACTTCCTGCTGCAGACCGCGTTCCTTAACCGCTTAAATGCCGAGCTGTGCAACGCCGTCACCGGGCGCGACGACAGCGAAGCGATGCTGGAATGGATTGAGCGGCACAACCTGTTCCTGTCGGCTCTTGACGAGCAGGGCTATTGGTTCCGCTATCATCCCCTGCTGCAGGAAACCCTGAGCGCGGCATTGCGCCACCGCGCCGATATCAACCTTAAACAGCTGCACGAACGCGCCAGTCATTGGTTTGTCGAACGGCTGCTGTGGGCGGAAGCGGTGCGCCATGCGCTGGCCGCCGGCAAGCCGGTGCACAACCCCGGGCAAGATGGCGCGAGCGCCCAGTCGCTGGCCGAAGAGGGGGATATTGATACGCTGGTATCCTGGATGCGGCACCTGCCGGCGAGCGTCGATCCGTCGCGCATTGACCTGCAAACCAATCTGGCCTGGGCGCTGGCGCACCATTTCCGTTTCGATGAGTCGCGCCAGTTGCTCGACAGCCTCGACCAGATGGTGGCGAGCCACCGTGACGGGATGGCCCGCAGCGCCAGGATCAAGCTGCGGGTGGTGCGCGCCATCTGCGAAGCCTTTGCCGAAAACATCCCCGAGAGCCTGGCCATTGTCGAACCTTTGCTGGCGGAGGTGCCCTGCGGCGATACCTGGGTCGATGGCCTGATATGCAACATTCTTAGCTACTGCCACGTGATTGATCAGCGCTATACCGAGGCTCTGGCGGTCCAGCGCCATATGCCCAGCCCGGACACCCCGCTGGACAATCTGTTCGTCTCGGTTTACCGCGCCTTTATCATCGCCCAGTGCCATCTTCATCAGGGCGATCTGGAGAACGCCGAGCGGTATGCCGGCAATGCGCTGCGTCAGGCCGAGCGCTACACCGGCCCCCACTCGACCAGCGGCGCTACGCTCGCGCCGCTGCTGGCGGAAATCGCCTACGAGCGCCGGAGCCTTGAGTCGCTCGACCGTCTGCTGGCTGACCGGCTTGAGCTGATCGACCGCTTCAGCCCGCCCGACGCGCTGAGCCGCTGCTACACCTACCTTGCGCGTCAGGCCATGCATGGCGGCATGCCGCACGAGGCAGAGCGGCTGCTGGAACACGCGCAGCAGCTGGCGGTGTCCCGCGGCTGGCAACGGTTGCACGTTCTGCTGCTGGCCGAGCAGGTAAGAGTGCGTTTGCAGCATGCGGGCCGCCCCGGCGCAGAAGCGCTGCAGCGGCAGCTGGAACAGCTGGCGCGCCATACCGCGATTGATGCCGAACACCCTTGTCAACGCGCGATCGCCCAGCATGCGGCACTCAGCCGCAGCCGCCTGCTGTTGGCCGCCGGCCAGACGTCGCAGGCCTGCAAACTGCTGGCCGAACTGGTGAGCGCCCAGGAAAAACGACGCGACTGGCTCACCGCCGCGCGCCTGCGGGCGCTCTGGGCGGTCGCCCTGTGGAAGAGCGGTAAAAACGCGGCGGCCTGCACGACGCTGCAACCGGTGATGCAGCTGGCCGAACATCCGCATCTGATGCACAGCTTTCTTGAGGTCGGCGACAGCCTGCAGCCTTTGCTCAGCCACCTGCAGGCCGACCCCGCCGATAACCCGCAGGGCGCGCAGCTTAGCCCGGTTAATCAGGCCACGCAGAGCGGCGAACCACGGCAGCAGCACAACCATGACGTTTCTTCGGGACTCAGTGAGCGAGAGCTCCAGATATTACGCCTGATCGCCGAGGGCCAGACGAACAAGGACATCGCCCGCTCCCTGGCTATTTCCGCCCAGACCGTGAAGTGGCACCTGAAAAACGCCTACGCCAAGCTCAACGTCAACAGCCGCACCCAGGCCATGAGCCGTGCGCTGGAAATGAATCTGCTGGATTAAAAAGGGGGGCAGTTAGCGCATCCGTCAAAGCTTACGCCAACTCGGCTTTCTCTACGCCCTCAAGCACACGCAAAAGCAATCCCTTGCCATCCTCTGGCGCAAAAGAATTAAAATAACGCTCTTTAAATTCAGACTCGATGATACTGTCATCGTTCGACAGGAACGCTAACACCTCTTTTTTCAAATCTTGACGGTCTTGCGTTGTTAGCCCTTTTGTATAGATGTCGATGGCATCATCAATCGTCTCCGCCCCGGTAATATAATCAAAATCCTGATTAAGCGTACCTTCAATCATAAGGTCAATGTTGGTGGTTAAAAGCATCGGTTAACCCTCGGAGAGTACGGTTAAAACATAATATGGTTTACCATTGGCGGCGGGTAGTCGGCGGATAACGCAAAGATCTCCCGGCCCCACAAATATACTAACTATTCGCTGGCTCGGATATCACGAAGCCGTTCCAATAATCAGGCACCGCAGATGAACCCACGGGCAAAATCGAGTGCCTCAAGGTGAACGAATACGACAACCAACCGCAAGAATGACAGGCAATTGTAGTGAAGTCTGTTGTGGCTTACCTGACGGCTACCTTCCTGTTGAACTTGTAAGTAAGACTTACAGGTTGCATTTTGTTCAAGCTCGCCCTCTTCATAGATCGCTTTGATATGTCGCGTAATCGCTGGCGAACATAACGACCTCAGCAGCCGGGGTTGGGTTGAGCGTTTATCTGCATGCCACCTCCGCTTTAATCTGACTTACTGCGCCTGTTCCCGCGCATTTAGCATAAATGATGTATCCATGGGGAAATTTTTATCGGGGCATATCCTGCACGACCTTACCTTTCATCTTGGTCCCATCATGGGATGCAGGGTATGATCCGGGGTATTCACCGATTTTTACGCAACCTGAGCATCGAACCAGGTATCGCCGATTTTTGAGGTCTTAAATGGATAACGCAGAACAACAATTTTTGCACGATCTGGATACTAAGTTCTGGAAAGCCGCTGACAAGCTGCGCGCCAATATGGACGCGGCCAACTATAAGCATGTGGTGCTGGGGCTGATCTTTCTGAAGTATGTATCGGATGCCTTTGATGCACGCTGGAAAGAGCTGAAAGGCCTGTTTGAAGATAGCGCCAACCCGGACAATATTTACGCGCTGTCGCGCGAGGATTTTGACTCAGAGGAAGAGTATCAACAGGAGATTGCCGAAGAGCTGGAAGTCAAGGATTACTACACCGAGAAAAACGTCTTCTGGGTACCGAAGCTGGCCCGCTGGGAAACGCTGAAAAGCAACGCCGTACTACCTGTCGGCACGGTTATCGGCAAAGATGACAGCGGCAAGGCGATCACCATGACGTCAGTATCCAAGCTGATTGATATTGCGCTGGATACCATCGAGAACAGCAACCCGAAGCTGAAGAACGTCCTTAACCGTATCGGCCACTATCAGCTGGGTAACGAATTGCTGATTAGCCTGATTAACGTCTTTTCCGATACCAGTTTTAGCAACCCGGAACATAACGGGGTGAAACTTAACCTGAAGAGTAAGGATATTCTCGGGCATGTCTACGAGTACTTCCTTGGTCAGTTTGCCCTGGCGGAAGGGAAGCAGGGCGGGCAGTACTACACGCCTAAAAGCATCGTAACGCTGATCGTTGAAATGCTGCAACCTTACCAGGGGCGCGTCTACGATCCGGCGATGGGCTCCGGCGGTTTCTTTGTGTCGAGCGATCGCTTTATTGAAGCGCATGCCGACGAACAGCATTACAACGCGGCAGAGCAGAAGCGCAATATTTCTGTTTACGGGCAGGAATCTAACCCTACCACCTGGCGTCTGGCGGCGATGAACATGGTGATTCGCGGCATCGATTTTAACTTTGGTAAACAGAATGCCGACACATTCCTGAACGATCAGCACCCGGATCTGCGTGCTGATTTTGTGATGGCCAACCCGCCGTTCAATATGAAGGAATGGTGGCATGCGAAGCTGGAAGAGGACGTGCGCTGGCAGTACGGCACGCCGCCACAGGGCAATGCCAACTTTGCCTGGATGCAGCATATGATCCACCACCTGGCGCCGAAGGGGTCGATGGCGCTGCTGTTGGCCAACGGCTCGATGAGTTCCAATACCAACAGCGAAGGTGAAATTCGCCGGGCAATTGTTGAGGCGGATCTGGTGGAATGCATGGTGGCGCTGCCGGGGCAGCTATTTACCAACACCCAAATCCCGGCCTGTATCTGGCTACTGACCAAAAATAAATCGGGGGGTAACGGTAAGGCGCACCGTAAAGGTGAAGTGTTGTTCATCGACGCCCGGCAGATTGGCTATATGAAAGACCGCGTACTGCGCGATTTTACCCGCGAAGATATCGCTAAAATTGCTGACACCTTCCATGCCTGGCAGACGGACAAAGCGTATCAGGACGTCCCCGGCTTCTGCTTTGCCGCTACGCTGGAAGACATCCGGAAGAACGACTTTGTGCTGACTCCGGGGCGCTATGTGGGCGCGGTTGAGCAGGAAGAGGACGATGAGCCGTTTGCCGAGAAGATGACACGACTGACGACGCAGCTTAAAGAACAACTGGAAGAGAGTGCAAAGCTGGAAGCACAGATTAAGGCGAATCTGGGGGGGCTGGGTTATGAGATCTAATCTAATTTATTCTCTTTCCGAAATTGCAGAAATTTATGATGGCCCTCATGCAACACCCAAAAAATTAGAGGAAGGCGACGCTATTTTCTTAAGCATTTCTTCCATCGAGGATGGAAGATTAAACTTGGAAAAGTCATCCTTCATTTCCGAAGATGATTTTGTTAAATGGACGCGTAGAGTAACTCCGCAGGCAGGAGATGTTGTTTTTTCCTATGAAACAAAAATTGGCGAGGCATCAATTATTCCTGAGGGATTACGTTGCTGTTTAGGCAGACGCATGGGATTACTGAGGGCCAAACAAGATAAGGTGTTACCTCAGTATCTACTATATGCTTATCTATCTCCAGCATTTCAGGAGGTGATTAGAGAAAAAACTATCCACGGTAGTACTACTGATCGCATTTCAATTAAGGAGATGCCTTCATTCAACATTCAAATACCCGACATAACCACACAAAAAAAAGTAATTCAGGTTTTAAATTCAATTGATAGTAAATTATATAAAAACACTGAAATAAACCAAACATTAGAAAAAATATCACAAGCCCTATTCAAAAGCTGGTTTGTCGATTTTGAACCGGTTAAAGCCAAAATTGCGGTGCTGGAAGCAGGTGGTTCACAGGAAGAGGCTACGCTTGCCGCCATGACGGCTATTTCTGGGAAAAATGCGGATTCCCTAGTCGTTTTTGAACGTGAGCAGCCGGAAAAATATGCTGAGCTTAAGACTACGGCAGAGCTATTTCCTTCTGCAATGCAAGCAAGTGAATTGGGAGCAGTACCGGTCGGGTGGAGTTCGCAACGACTATCAAACATAGCAACGCTTCATTATGGGAAAGCATTAAAAAAAACAGAACGTATTGATGGGCCATATCCTGTTTATGGTTCTGGGGGGATTACGGGTTATCACAACAGCTACCTTGTCGAAGGGCCTAGTATTATCGTTGGCAGAAAAGGCTCAATTGGTACTGTTTATTGGGAGGATGGGGAGTTTCATCCAATTGACACTGTCTATTATGTGACTAAAAAAGAAGGCATTCCATTAAGTTATTTGTACTATTTAATAAAAACATTGAATCTGCCCAGCATGAACACCGACGCTGCAGTTCCTGGGCTAAATAGAGATAATGTTTATCGTCTTGAGGTATTGCAACCAACTCAATCTATCTTGAATAGATTCGACAATAACATATCAACCATCAGGAATGGGATTCAAAAAAATAATACTACAATAGTATCATTGGTTGATTTACGCGACACCCTGCTCCCCAAACTCCTTTCCGGCGAAATTACTCTCCCGGAGGCCGAAGCATCAGTAAAGGACGCTGAACATGTTTAAGGTCGATCAACTCAACAACAGTCTGCAACCGCTACAGGAAACCACCTTCAGCCATGCAGGCTTTACTGAACGCCACCACTTACAGGAGTGGCTGGCGAAGCATCCGCAGGCGTTAACCCGCAACAGCGATGATGAACTGTTGATTATCCAGAAAGAGTTTGCCGGGTTTGACGACACCAAAGAGCGCCTCGATCTGCTGGCCATCGACAAAGACGGCAATCTGGTGATCATCGAGAACAAACTCGACGATTCCGGGCGCGATGTCGTCTGGCAGGCACTGAAATATGCGGGTTACTGCGCCAATTTGCGCAAAGAGCATATCGTGGAGATATTCCAGCGCTACCTTGAACAAAACGAACCGGATGAAACCCGGCCAGCGGCCGACGTGCTGGCGGAGTTTCTCGAACACGATAGCCTGGAAGAGGTGCAAATTAACCAGAGTCGCTCGCAGCGCATCATGTTGGTTGCGGCAAATTTCCGCAAAGAAGTGACCAATACTGCACTCTGGCTGATGCAGTTCAATATTCGCGCTCAGTGCTTTAAAGTGACGCCATACTGTTATGGTAACGATGTGTTTATCGACATCAAACAGGTTATCCCCACGCCGGAAGCAGAATCCTATATGATTGGTATGGCGCAGAAAGAGGCCGAAGAGCAGTCTACCTCCGGGGAATCCAAAGCCCGTCACCACTTACGCAAGGCTTTCTGGAGCCAGGCTCTGGAGAAATTCCGCGGGAGCTCATGTTCACTGTATAACAATATCAGCCCGTCAACCGACCATTGGCTGAGCGCGGGCTCTGGAATCAGCGGTGTTTCGTACAATCTTATCTTCAGCAAAAAAGAAATTCGGGTTGAACTCTGGATTGCCAAGCCCTCAGCACAAATCAATACGTTCGCGTTTGACTGGCTTTATGAGCGCAAATCTGCGATTGAAAACCGCTTTGGTCATGAGATTGTCTGGCAGGCATTACCGGATAAGAAATCCTGCCGGATTACTTATAAAAAACCGATTAACGGCATTGCCGATCGGGAAAAATGGCCGGAAATGATCGACTGGTTGAGTGAACATATGATGACCTTTGAAAAGGCCTTTTCCAGATATCTACCTGAACTTAATCAGTTGATTAAGCAATCCCTTAACGGGCATGATGAGGTGGATACCACCAAAGAAGAAACGGAACACGTTTAATACAGGGCGTTACCTATGTTGACCGAAGACCAATTAGAGCAGCTTTGTCTGGGCTGGTTTGCCGAGCAGGGTTGGGAGATTCATCACGGCCCGGATATTGCGCCGGATGGCAGTAATCCACAGCGTGCCAGCTATCATGATGTATTCCTGACGCCTGTTTTGACTGCCAGCCTGCAAAAAATAAATCCACACCTGCCTCCTGAGGTCTTCGAACAGGTTATTTCCCGCATTACCCGCCCTGAAAGCCCGGATCTGATTGCCAGTAATAAAGCCTTTCATCACTGGTTGCTGGAAGGAGTTCCGGTACAGTATCGTCGTGACGAAGAACTTATCCACGACCACGCTCTGCTGATGGACTTCAGAGCGCCGAAAAATAATCGCTTTATGGTGGTTAATCAAATGACCATCAGCGGAACCAAACAGCCACGCCGTCCGGATATTGTCTGTTTTATTAACGGACTGCCGTTGGCAGTGATTGAGCTGAAAAGCCCCATTGATGACAAAGTGGATATCTGGGATGCATACCATCAGTTGCAGACCTATAAAGACGAAATCCGCGATCTGTTTATCAGCAATGAGGCGCTGGTGGTGAGCGATGGCTATCTGGCGCGCGTCGGCTCCCTAACCGCTACGGAAGAACGCTTTATGCCGTGGAAAGCCATCAGTGATGAAAATGATAAACCGTTACTGGAATGGCAACTGGAAACCGTAGTACGGGGCTTTTTCAACCGGGAACTGCTGCTCGACTATATCCGCTACTTTGTTCTGTTTGAGAGTAGTGAGGATCGGCTGATCAAAAAAATTGCCGGTTACCACCAGTTCCACGCGGTACGTGAAGCAGTACAGGCGACGATAGTCGCCGCTACCGGTAAGCAACTAGCCTTACACAGCAACATTCAACCCGGCAGTAAAAAAGCGGGCGTGGTCTGGCATACCCAGGGTTCCGGTAAAAGCATCTCCATGTGTTGCTACGTGGGTAAATTATTGCAGCAGCCGGAAATGGGTAACCCGACCATTGTTGTCGTGACCGACCGTAACGATCTGGACGGTCAGCTTTATGGCACCTTTTGTCAGGCGCAGGAACTGCTCAAACAAATGCCGGTACAGGCCGACGATCGCGAGGCGTTGCGTGAACTGCTTGCAACCCGCGATGCAGGCGGCATTATCTTCACTACCGTGCAGAAGTTCTCTCCGGAAAAAGAGGAAAACGCTCATCCGATACTTAATGGGCGCAGTAATATCGTAGTGATTTCCGATGAAGCGCATCGTAGCCAGTACGGCATGAATGCCACTCTGAATCGTGAAACCGGCGTCTATAAATACGGTTACGCCAAACATATGCGTGATGCACTGCCCAACGCCTCGTTTCTGGGTTTTACCGGAACACCAGTCTCGGCAGAGGATCGCGATACCCGCGCGGTATTTGGCGATTACGTCTCAATTTATGATATTCAGGACGCGGTGGATGATGGCGCAACGGTGCCTATCCACTACGAATCCCGGCTGGCGAAACTCGATCTCAATCATAAGGAATTGGCGGCACTGTCCGATCAGGTTGATGAACTGATTGAAGATGATGAACTGGATCTGCGTGAAAAAACCAAAGGTGAATGGAGCCGTCTGGAGAAACTGGTTGGTGCTAAACCTCGTCTCCAGCAGGTTGCCGCCGATCTGATTTCTCACTTTGAGAAACGCAATACCGTGATGGACGGAAAGGCGATGATCGTTGCTATGAGCCGCGAAATCTGCGTCCATCTTTACGATGAAATTATCGCGCTGCGTCCAGACTGGCACGATGACGATCCTGAAAAGGGGCAAATCAAAATCGTGATGACCGGTACGGCATCTGATAAGGCTATGCTGCAACCACATATCTACAACAAGCGAACCAAAAAGCGGCTGGAGTCCCGCTTTAAGAATGTGAACGATCCGCTAAAGCTGGTGATCGTACGCGATATGTGGTTGACCGGCTTTGATGCCCCTTGCTGTCACACCATGTATATCGACAAACCGATGCGCGGTCATAACCTGATGCAGGCTATTGCCCGCGTCAACCGGGTATTCAAAGATAAACCCGGTGGGCTGGTAGTGGATTACATCGGTATCGCCAATGAATTAAAGCTGGCGCTGAAAACCTATACCGATGCAAACGGTAAAGGCGATGCGACGATCAACGCCGAAGAAGCGCTGGCAATCATGCTGGAAAAGTTGGACATCATTCACGGTATGTTTGCCAAAACAGCAACGTCAGCAGGTTTTGACTACACCGGCTTTGAGGCTCACGCACAAAAGCTGTTGGTGCCGGTTGCAAACTATGTGCTCAGTCTTGAAGAGGGCAAAAAGCGCTTTCTCGACAACGTACTGGCAATCACCAAAGCCTGGTCACTTTGTTGTACGCTGGATGCGGCGCAGCCTTATAAACTGGAGATCGCTTTCTTGTCTGCGGTGAAGGCCGCGATCAGCAAATTTACCACCGTGGACAAAAAAATAAGTCAGGCTGAGAGGAACTCAGCGCTGAAACAGATACTGGATAACGCGGTGATCGCTAACGGCGTAGATGATATTTTTACGCTGGCCGGTCTGGATAAACCCAATATTGGGCTACTGTCGGATGAGTTTTTGCAGGAAGTTCGCGAAATGCCATATCGCAATCTGGCGGTAGAACTGCTGGAAAAACTGATTAATGATGGCATCCAATCCCGCACAAAAAACAATGTGGTGCAGGAGAAAAAGTATTCGGAACGTCTTCAGTCCGTGTTGATTAAATACAACAACCGGGCGATTGAGACAGCGCAGGTGATTGAAGAACTGATCCAGATGGCGAAGGATTTTCAGTCCGCAATGGCGCGTGATGATGCACTTGGTCTGAACCCTGACGAAATCGCTTTTTACGATGCCCTGGCAGAAAATGAAAGCGCCGTTCGGGAGCTGGGGGATGAAGTCCTGAAGAAACTGGCTATTGAAGTGACCCTGAAGTTGCGACAATCCACAACGGTAGACTGGCAGGTGCGAGAAAGCGTGCGTGCAAGGTTGCGTATTCTGGTTCGCCAGACTCTGCGTCGGTATAAGTATCCTCCGGACAAAACGCCGGGGGCGGTGGAGCTAATTTTAAAACAAGCGGAAGTTATTTCGAATCACTGGACGATGTAACAAGTGAAAATTTCTGTCAGGAGCATGTTTTAAGGAAATAGTAGTATGGCCAAGATGATCCCAGCATTCGGACCCGTTGATAATGATAGTTATGGAGAAAAAACGGTCTATGCCCTGTTAAAAGAAGGGCTGCCCGATGATTTCACCGTGATTCATAGCCTCCCGTGGTTGAGTTCGGCAGCCCGTCATCTTGGTATGAAATTACCTCCAAGTGGTGAAATAGATTTTCTTGTTCTCCATCGTATCTATGGTGTTTTGGCTTTAGAAGTAAAAAGTGGCATATATCGCGTAGATGGCCCTATTTTTGTACATCTCAAAACAAATAACAATGTCGATGTAGTGAAGCAAACACGTAACAATGCTCATGGATTAGCCCGTTGGTTAGGGGGAGCAACAACATTACGGTTGCGTATTGGTTATGGGTTTATTTTTCCTGATAGCTATTTCGATGATAAAGTTATAAATACAGCAATGGTTGATGCGTCGGTAAGACCATTTAGAAAGATATTCATTGATAAAAGCCAACTCCCGGAAGTTGCAAAGTACACTATTGATATAATGCAATACTGGAAAACTGCATTGGAAAATAGTGATTTAGGGAGTGAACGTCTTCAATTAATCATAAAGTCTATATGTCCACATTTTGATGGTACTCCTGACTTGGGAACCAGGATTATTTATGATAATCAACTCTGGTTAAAACTCACACATGAACAAATTAAGGTCATTGAACTCCTGTCAAAATATCAACGATTTGTTGTAACTGGATGGCCAGGAACAGGAAAGACCCTAATTGGTATTGAATTCGCCAGGCGGCTTGTTAGAGATCAAAAAAAAGTTCTATTTATTACTTTCAATAACCGCCTTTCTGAATACATTCGTCAGCAAACTCCAGATTCATTATGCGACGTATTTACCTGGCACAAACTCTGTCATCAGGCTCGTAATAGATTAGCCTTGCCCCCCGAGTCTCCAACCGACTGGTTTGAATCAGGATGCTGCGAGGATTTGCTTAGTGCATTAAATAAAAACAAGCTAAAGGATTATGATGCTTTAATTATTGATGAAGCGCAGGCGTTGCATTCATCGTGGTTGGAAACTTTATTTTGTTGGTTTAAAAATAAAAGAATTATTGCATTTTGTGATGAAACACAAACATTCTCTTTTGAAAAAGGGACGAATCACACTGATCTTCAACGGATAATTAATTCCCAATTTTCCTTCAGCTTAACTATTGTTTTAAGATGTCCCAAAGCTGTTACTGATTATTTAATGTCTATCAGACCGTCTTCATATCAAATTACCTCCCCCAGGAGTAACGAACCCGATACATTAAAAGAATTAGTTGTTATCGACCCAATCGCCACACTACTTAATGAAATTTTACGATTGAAAAGTAGTTCTGTGACACCTGATGAAATCACAGTCCTTGTTCCTACTGATTTAGTGAAAAATTTTCTCCAGAAAGACATGAAAACTTTTGATATAAATATTGAAACTGTGTCTCGTTTTCGTGGTATGGAATCACCTGTTGTTATTACTCTGGATTCCTCAAACATGGAGGATGCTCAGTTATTCTGTGCTTATTCAAGAGCGACGACGGCTTTCATTGCAATTTATGACTCGGAGAAGTTAGCATGGAGAGAACATAATAGTTTTTTGAAACAACTAGTTAATAGAAAGGAAATCCAGCAAACAATTAATGAAGCTAAACATAACTCTTCATCAAAGGTTCTTATGGCTGATTTTTTTAATAAAGGAGACCTGAAGCTTAACAGTGTAAAATTAGCATGGTCAGAAGATTTTTCTGCGTGGCTTATTGAGTTTGATGCAGAAAATTCACCAGCGAAAACATGGGTTGATTATTTATACTCTCATTATACTTGGCCAATTATATATTGGTCCGTAAATTCACGAAGAGTTATTTATTACATTACAAATCAACAATTCGAATTAAACAGATTAGGCGCAGGGACAAGTTTATCAATAAAGAATTGTGCTATATGTGAAAAGATGATACCTTTTGACTCTGAGAATAATTGTTTGCTTTGCAATAAGGAAACTAAAGAATCGTTACCAACCAGACACGAAATTAATGAAATTCGCGAGTTTGATTTAACAATCTCTCAGGGTAATTTTAATCCAGCTATTCAAAAAGAAAAGAGACGATTATTACCCATACCGTTAGCGGCGGCTAGTGCCCGAAGAGTGGCATTTGAAAAGTCATATAGAAATAAAGTACTAAGCGAATCATTACCTGAAGGAAAACTTCTCTACAGAAGTGCATTGGCTTTTATACAGGCTTGGATTGCATTATTACCACCGGATAGAACACTAGTATTGGATGAAATAACAGACGCACTACGCAAACGCTATATCCATCTTGACCGATTAGATCGCTCAGAGTTACGAAGTGCTTTAGCTTTAGCACTGTCAGCTTGCTACAATAAAAACCATCTTATTAAAATTGGAAAGGGTAAATATTTACCCGTTGACGACTAACAGCTATTTATACATAAATTTTTTAGTTTATTTAAAACTTCACAACACATAACCACCCTTAAACTTAATGGGTTAATTATTGTAATTAGGTATTCTATACACACGACTTTGGATATAAGGAAGTAATCATGCCCTTAGATTTAAGTAACACCTTAGTTATTGGCATCAGCGCAACTGCACTTTTTGACATGAGTGAATCCGATCGTATGTTTCGGGAAACCTATGCGACCGATCCCAATAGCGCCATAGAAAAGTACCGCGCCTATATGCTTGAACACGAAAACCAGCCTTTACAGCCCGGTACAGGTTATCCTTTAGTCAAAGCACTTCTGGGGCTCAACCAGTACCGCCAACCGGATGATAAATCACCGCTGGTTGAGGTTGTCGTCATGTCGCGTAACAGTCCCGATACCGGTATCCGCATTTTGAATACCATTCGCCATGATAAACTTGATATCACACGCTCTGCCTTTACCGCAGGCGAAACGGTTGCCGATTACCTTGATGCCTTTGATGTCGATTTGTTTTTAACAACTAACGTCGAAGATGCGCAAAAGGTTATTGATTCCCGATTCTGCGCCGCTGCAATCCTTAAAGATCCCCCGTCCGATGCCTCCGATATCCCGGAAGAACAGGTCCGCATTGCGTTTGACGGTGATGCCGTGCTTTTCTCTGATGAAAGTGAATTAGTCTATAAGACTCAAGGGATGGCCGCTTTTCATGCTCTGGAGGATGCGCAGCAAGATATCCCGATGACAGAGGGGCCATATGCCACTTTGCTAAAAAAAATAGCCAAGCTTCAGGAACGACTCCCGACAAGGGTTGAATATTCTCCTGTCCGTATTGCATTGGTGACAGCCAGAAACAGCCCTTCGGAAATGCGCGTCATTAAAACGCTGAGAAGCTGGGGGGTCTATGTCGATGAGGCTTTTTTTCTCGGCGGTGTAGAGAAAACAAAAGTTCTGAAGGCATTTAAACCGCATATTTTCTTTGACGATCAGGATGTGCATTTGAATACTGCTGCAAAAGTTGTTCCTTCCGGAAAAGTACCTTACGCCAGTAACTCAGAGCTTTTTGAAAATAAATCATTATAAGATTCTAAATAGCCATTTTTAATTCTGGATGGCTATTTTATTGATTTATGCTATCTCCCCAAAAGCCCCTTCTAGCACAGTTCCACCTTATTCCCAACGCACCAAATAAGGGATTAGAAGAGATTTTGTTGACGCAGGCAGAGTTCAACGGAGGCTAATTGGCGGAAGATCACAGGAGTCGAACCTGCCCGGGACCGCTGGCGGCCCCAACCGGATTTGAAGTCCGGCCGCCCCACCGGGGACGATGATCTTCCGTAGACATCGCAGCAAGGGGGCGGATTATAGCGCGAATTGCGGCCGCGCGCTAAGTGGCAATTGGCGATCGCCGTATCAGTTCAGGCGCTCCTCAAACGGCCGCTCGCCGACAAACCCTTGGCGCAGCCAGTCATACAGCTCCGCGTTGCGCCGGAAGCCCATTTTATGCATCACGTTGATTTTATGCTGGCTGGCGGTTTTCACGCTGATCGCCAGCCGCCGGGCGATCTCCGTGATCCGCATCTCCTGGCGCAGGCACAGCATGATTTCCCGTTCGCGCTCGGTCAGCGCATAGCGCTGGCAGGGACAATGTTCGGGCACAAACGGCCGCGCCAGCGCCGAAATACGCCGCTGCAGCAGCGCGTTTTCCACCTGCTGCAACGCGGCGGCAACCGGCATGTTCTGCACGATCACCCCGGCCTGCAGGCGGCAGTCGGCCCGCATAGCGTCATGGCCCTGCGCCTGACGCACGGCAAAATAGAGCGGCGCGGCGCCCGGCCGTTTTTCCGCATAGCGGCAGAAACAGCTCGGGCTGCCGGGCGGAAAATAGTGGAACAGCAGATCGGCCAGATACGCCTGCGGCCCCTCCAGCATGCGGGTCTCCACGCCGGCGGCGTAAAAGCGCGCGGTCAGCGCTTTTTGCAGCCCGGCGGCGAAATAGCGGTTGCCGTCCAGTACGGCCAGTGTCGTTACGGCATTCATCTCTGCTCTCCTGCTGTTGGCTTTCCGTTTTTTTCTAAGGCCTTAGCGATCCGCCGCCGGCTGCGGCGCGCGGCTGTTGTCGATGCGCAGTTCATACACCATGGTGGCGTTTGGCGGCACCTTCGGCGGGTAGCCGGTTTCGCCGTAGGCCAGCGCCGGCGGCACCACCATGGTGATGCTGCCGTGGTCGCGCAGCCGGCCGATCGCCTCGCGGAACAGCGGCGGGAAACCGGACAGCGGCAGCGACAGCACCTTGCCGTTCAGATCCATATCCTGGATCACCGTGCCGTCCGTCAGCGTCTCCTTCACCACCACGTCGATCACCGCGTCCTGCGCCAGCGCGCGGTCGCCGGCGTAGTCGACCCGGTACCAAAAGCCCGTCGGCGAACGCTGCACGCCCGGCCGTTTGCTGAACTGCGCCACATACTCCCGGTCCCGCTGCTGCTGCGCGTTGACGATGCGTTCGCGCGCCGCGCCGGCCGCCGCATCGGCCTTGGCCATCAGCGCGTTCAGCACCTGCGGCGACAGCCGTTCACGCCCCGTCAGGTTATCCAGCACACCGGCCAGCAGGCTGCGCCGGTCCACCGGCACGCCCCAGCTCTGGCGCTCCGTCATCATCGTCTGAATATCGCGCCCCAGCGCGCTGCCTGCGGCGTAAGACAGGCGGTGGTTCTCGTCCTGCAGCTGTTCCGGCGTAATGCTCCACTGCGCCTGCAGCTGCCGCCACGCGTCACGCTCTTTGGCAAAGCGCTGCGCCTGTTCCCGCTGCTGCTGCTCCGCCTGCGCCCCCTGCTGCTGCGCCAGTTTGATCAGCTCTGCGGCGCGTCGGCTATCCGGCGTGCCCTGCCAGGCGCGGCGCAACCCGGCCAGCCACTGCTGCAGCGGGGTCAGATCCGGCAGCGCCGCCGGGGCGGGCGTCTCATGCACCGCGGCGCGCAGCGCGGCGTTCTCCTGCCGCAGCGCCTGCAGCTCCAGCCGCTGCCGGGCCAGCTGCTCATCACGCTCCTGCAGGCTGCGGCGCGGCGTCAGCGTCACGGCGGCGGGCGCGGCCGGCTTGTTCGTCGCCGGACGGGGGCTGGCCTTCTGCGCTGGCGCGGCAGAGGGCTTGTGGCGTTCCGTCACCGGCGGCGTATCGCTGCGCTGCTGATACTGTTCGGCAAACTGCAGCAGGGCGGGAATGCCGTCATCGGCCAGGGCGCAGCGGGGCAGCGCGCAGGCCGCCAGCGCCAGACACGCCGCCACGGATGCACGGCGCGTCATTTAACCTGCTCCCCGCGCTCGACCAGCCCGGTCATCACCGCCTGTTCAATCGCCGCGCACAGCCGGCTGACCTTGTAGCGGTACAGCGCATCCACCGTCTCCTGCGTGTCGTCGTTCACCCGGGCGCGCAGGCCGGCATACTGCGATGCGCCGCCCATCAGGCTGTCGAAGGCGCGCTGATATTCCTGATAACCTTCGGGATTGATTTTCTGCAGCGCCGTCAGCGCCTGCTGGCACTGCTGTAAACGTTGGGCCTCGCGCTGCTGACGCTGCGGCTCGACGGACGACGCCGGCTGCGGCTTGGCGGCGGCGTTGGGTTTAGCCTGTTGGCAGGCCGCGCCGCCCAGCAGCGCCAGCGTCAGAATGCCCGCCCGGACGACCAGGCGCACAGAGTTATCGGTCATGGTTGTTGCTTCCTTTCTCAGTTAGGCGTGGCCTGCCGCGGGCCGGAAAAACGCGCATCGGCGGGAAACAGCAGCGCGGCGTCGGCGCGATAGCGCTCCGCCTCGGCGCTGTGCTGCTGGTAACGTAAAATGGCGATCAGGCTGGCGTAGACGTTGGCGTCAATGCGTACCCGCAGGTAGCGCCTGGCCCAGTCGCGGTATTGCGTCAGCTGTTGCTCATCGCGCGTCTGGTTGTAGGCCAGCAGGCGCTGCGTCTGTAAATCAAACTCGCGCCGCGGCCGCTGGCTCCAGGCGACGACGGGCGACATCTCGCGCAGCGGGCGCACGTCCCGCAGGCCGCCGCGTTCCGCCTGCGTCAGCAGCCAGCCGGCCCGCAGCGCCGCCAGCATCAGCACCAGCCCACTTACGCACAGCAGCGTAACGCCAAGGCGCAGCGGCCGGGAGCGGCGTAGCGTCAGCACGCTGCGGCGGCTGCTCAGGCGGTCCAGCTGCGCCAGCAGCAGCATAAACAGCAGCCAGTGCAGGGCCGAGAGGTAAAACGGATACTCCAGCTGGCTGTGCAGCAGCATCGGCAACAGCGCCAGACACAGCGCCGTCGCCTCGCCGGCGTGGCGGCGGCGGCAGGAGAAGGCGCGGCGGTCAACGCGCAGCGCCTGCCGCAGTAAATGCACGCCCCCCAGCAGCAGCAGCACGATGCCCGCCAGCGCCACCAGTCCGCCCTCCAGCCACCACAGCAGGATCTCGTTGTGCGGATGGCCGGCAATCTCCAGCACCGGCGTCGGCGACTGCTGGGCGATGCGGAAGTGCTGAAACGCATACTCAAACTGGCCGTAGCCCCAGCCCAGCCAGGGCTTCACGGCGATCATTTTCAGCGTGTCCTGCAGCATGGCGAGCCGCGCCTGATTCGACAGCGCGTGCGACACATAACGCACCTCGCCAGTTTCCCCCAGCCACAGCAGCAGCGCCGTAGCGAGCGCGCCGCCCAGCAGCACCGCCAGCGCGGCCCGCTGCAGCCGGGGGGCGCAGACGCGGCGGAACGCCAGCCAGAACCCCGCCAGCACCAGCGCGCCCCCCAGCCAGCCGGCGCGCGACTGCACCCACACCAGCAGGGCGGCCAACAGCGCCAGCAGCGCCGCCAGCCCCGCCTGTCTGGCCCGTTCCGCCCGCGCCGCACGCAGCACATAACCCGGCAGCACCGCCAGCATCAGCGCCAGCGCCAGACCGGTGGCGATAAAACTGCCCAGCACGTTCGGCTGCTGGAAAATACCGAACACGCGCGTTCCGCGCAGCGGCACCCAGCTCCAGCCCGGCCAGAACAGCTGCAGCAGCGCGATCAGGCTCTGGCCCGCCGTCAGCGCCAGCAGCAGCGCAATCAGCGCCGTACGCCAGCGAAAGGCCAGGCGCACCTGCAGCCAGCCGCAGTACCACAGCCAGCCGGCCAGCAGCGCGCTCACCCGCCACGCCGCTGGCGCATAACCGTCTGGCGGCGCATAGGTCAATGGCACGCTCAGCAGCGCGACGCCCGGCAGAAAATACGCCGCGCTGCGGCTTAAGCGCCACGTGCGGCGGTCTGGCTGCCGCCAGCAAATCAGCAGCAGCATCGTCGCCATCAGCGCATAGGTCAGCGCGTTCAGCGGCAGCTTTAGCCCGCTGCCGCCCATATTGGGCAGATAGCACAGCGAGGCGGCCAGCAGGCCGAGGAAGCACGCCGCCAGCGCGTTATTCGTATTCCAGACTGAACGTGGCCGTTGCACTGAATTCCCCGCGTCCGATGGTTTTGTCGGCAATCGCCTGCGGTTCGCCGCGCACATAGGCTTGCAGCGCAATCAGGTTGCTGCCCGCCGCCAGGCGATATTTTTTACTGGCGTTATTCAGCGGCAGCGCCGTGCCGTCGAGGTTTTCCAGCCCGATGGCGACGCCGGAGGCGCTGCTGCCGCCGTCCAGCGCCAGCAGCCCCGGCAGCCTGGCGTTCTCGGCGCCGCTGAAGGTCACCGCCACCGTATTGCCCAGGCTAAGATCGCACTCCGCCAGATGCAGAGAGAAGGTCTGGCTGAGCGTACGGCCGTTCAGATACAGGTACTTGTCGACAATGGTGCCGAAGTCGAGCCGGATCAGCTCCTCCCCCGGCGGAATGACGCAAGGCTCCGCCACCAGCGTGCCCTCAAACCGCATGTTCTCATCCGCCGCCGCCGGCCGGGCCGCCAGCCCGCCCAGCATCAGCACGCCGGCCGCCAGCAGCGCGCCGCGCCGTTTGCCCACGCTTGTACTCATAAACGCCTCCCTGAATTGGCATAGCGCCACACCGCCTTACGCATGATGTGCATCAGTCGTAATACAGGCGAAAATCGATGGTGGCGCGATAGGCGCCGACGCCCAGCGTCGCCGGGGTACGCACCGGCGTGATGGTGTAGGTCAGCGTGTTCTGCCCCGGCGTCAGCAGCCTTGGCGCGTTGCGCGCTCCCAGCCTGACCGGCGCGCCGGCGCTGTCCGCCAGCCGCAGCGCCAGCCCGCTGACGCCGCTCACCCGAATCAACGACGGCGCGTCCGCATCGGCGGGCGCGGTAAAACTGACCGACACCGCCGGCTGGCTGCCGCTCCAGGCCAGCGCGCCGCCCCACGGGTCGCGGTTGCTGGCCGGCGCGCGCAGGCAGTCCTTCAGCCGCAACTGAAAAGCGACCGGCGTCCCCCGGTCGCCCGGCTGCTGGAAACCGGCGCTGCCCAACTCGCCCAGCCACACCTCCTGCCGCGCCGTCGCCATCTCCAGGCTGCAGGCGCTTTCACTCAGCGCGCCGCGCACGTGCAGCACGCCGTTGGCCCCTTCGACGTCCCAGTTATCCACCGCCTGCGCCGGGGGCATCAGCATCACCACCACGCCCGCCGTCAGCGGCAGCATCATCGCCGCCGCCACCGTCAGGCCAATCAGCCGCCGCTGGTAACGGATAAAAGCCCGGCCGGACAACTTCTGGCTCTTGCGTCGCATCGTTATTGTCTCCGCTGTGTTGATTAGCGCTTGTCAGCCACCGTCAGGCACAGATTGCCCGTACAGCGAAAGACCAGCTGCGGACGGCCGCCATAGTCATTGATATAGGTCAGCACCGGGCCGGTGCCGATCGCCGCGGCGGACACGCCGAGAGGCGCGCTGCCCTTCGGCGCCACCATCACCGGCTCAAAACCGGCGATGCTCTTGCCGCCCTTGCGCGCCGCGCCGTCCACCAGCGTCACGTAGTAAGGGGTCGGGTTGTTCACCACATACTTATCGCCCTGGCGGGTCAGCGTCAGCGACTGCTGGCTGGGTTCCGCATTCTTCTGCGGCGCGACGGCCGCCGGGCGGTAGAACATTTTGATCCGCGTCTGCAGCGCGATCTGCAGGGTGTTCGGCTTGTTGCTGCGCGGCGGTATCTCCCGCAGGTTGAAGTAGTAGAGCGTTTCGCGGTCCTGCGGCAGCAGTTTGGCCGCCGGCAGCGCCTGAATCTTCACCTGGCTGGGTTTGCCCGGTTCCACCCGCTGCACCGGCGGCAGCACCGTAAACGGCGACTGGATCTTGTTGCCCTGCTCATCCTCGATCCAGCCCTGGGCCAGATAAGGCAGCTGTTTGTTCTGGTTGCTGATATTCAGGCTGACCGTTTTCTGGTCGCCGTCAAAAATCACCCGCGTGCGATCCAGCGCAATCGCGCCCTGCGCCGGTGCGGCCGTCAGCAGCGCGGCAAAGGCCAGCGGCGCGCCCAATACGGCGATGTTCAGTCTGGTTTGAGTCTGGTTACGCATTGTTTTCACAGTTATCAGTCCGTTATCGGTGACCGTGCGCCGCAGCGCCGGTCTGGTCATCGGGTCGGGGGGATCTCCTGGCCGCCTGCGCCGACGGGGCGGCAAGGCAGCAGCAGGTTATTCATCAACATATCGGCCGGCAGCGGCGCCGGCAGATGCACCTCGCACTGCGCCGCGCCGTTCCAGTGCACCGTCATCGCCTCGCCCGGGTTGATGCCGGACAGGTAAACGCTGCCGCCGTCGTTGACGATGCCGGTTTCCTGCTTGCGCGCATTCATCACCGTGGCGCCGAACGGCGGCTCGCTGCCGTCCGCCAGTTTGATAATCGCCATCGCCTTTTCACCGGCGATCACCGCAAAGCGCCGGTAGCCGATGGCGCCTTCGGTCAGGGTGGCCTGCACCACCGAACGCGTCGCCTCTACCTTGTCTCCCAGCGCGTTAAGGTCGATGCTGGCCTTGTTGCGGTAATAGCTGTTGACGTCCGTCACCACGGCCTGACCAAAGCGGTTGGTCGCCACCGTGCTGCCGTAGCCGCGCACCGGCACGTCGGCCACGCCGTCGGTATCCAGCAGCAGCCGGGTGCCGCCCGGCGTCGCGATGCGGTGCAGCGCCCCGCCTTCCGCCGTGAGCGTCATTCCGCCCTGCGCGGCCAGGCCGACGGCGCTGTAGCGGCCGGCCTGATAGCTGG
Organism: Serratia rubidaea; assembly: GCF_016026735.1. Classification (NCBI taxonomy): domain Bacteria; kingdom Pseudomonadati; phylum Pseudomonadota; class Gammaproteobacteria; order Enterobacterales; family Yersiniaceae; genus Serratia; species Serratia rubidaea. Next base: position 1,587,052 of record NZ_CP065640.1, on the reverse strand, counting down.
CGTTGGCGTTCACCTGGGCCATATCGCCTTCATGGCTGTAGTAGCCGCTGAGCGTCGCCCCGCTGCGTCCGGCGCCGGCGCTCAGCTGATAGTTGTCGTGCTCATTCACCCGGTCGTAGTAACCGACGCGGTGCGTGTTGTCGTTGCGGTCGATGGTGGTGTTGTAGCTGAGCGTGCCGCTGCTGCCCCACGGCACCGACAGCGACAGGTACATACCGTCGTCATTGCGCGCGTTGTAGCGGTTGCGGTAGGCCGACAGCGACAGGCTGAGGTTTTTAAACTCGCCGAGGTCGAAATAGCGCGACAGCATCAGGTTGTAACGGTCGTTCGCCGCCCGGTCCCAATAGGTCTGATGGCTGTAGTTGAGGTAGGCGCTCAGCCCCAGATCGCGGAACTGTTTATTGAAGGAGAGGGTGTACATCTCCTTGCTCTTGCCGTTTCGATCCCCCTCATAGCGGGCGTCCAGGTACTCGCCCATGCTCATAAAGTCTTCCTGGGAGAAGCGGTAGCCGGCGAAGGTGACCTGGCTGTCGTACTCATCAAAGTTTTTCGAATAGCTCAGGCGGTACGAGCCGCCGCTCTTGACCCCGTCCTGCGGCAGTCTGGCCCGCGACTGGGTGACGTCGAAGGAGAGCGCCCCCAGCAGCATCAGATCGCGCCCCAGCCCCAGCGACAGCGCGTTGTAGTCTCCGCCGCCGATGGCGCCGCCGTACAGCGACCAGCCGTTGCTGATCCCCCAGGAGAACTCACCGGTGCCGAACAGCGGCCCGCGCAGGTGGTGCCCCCACTCCGTCGGCTTGCCGGCGGCCAGCTTGTAGCGCACCCGGCCCGGCCGCGTCAGATACGGAATGCTGGCGGTGTTCATCTTGAACTGCTGCACGCTGCCGTCCTGTTCTTCCACCCGCACGTCCAGCTCGCCGGATACCGCGTCGTTAATATCCTGAATAAGGAACGGGCCGGCGGCCACCTGGGTCTCATACAGCACGCGCCCCTGCTGGCTGACCACCACCTTGGCATTGGTTTTCGCCACGCCGCTGATTTCCGGCGCGTAGCCGCGCAGGTTCGGCGGCAGCATATTGTCGTCCGATCGCAGGCTGGCGCCGGTAAAGCGCAGGCTGTCGAACAGATCGGAATTGAGATAGTCCTCCCCCATAGTCAGGCGGGAGCGCAGCGCCGGTATCGCCCGGTAGGCGTAATAGCGGCTCCAGTCGAACTGCCGGTCGGTGCCCTGGCCCGAACCGGTCTGGTGGTTAATGCTGGCCTGCCAGTCGGCGCGCAGCCGCCAGGCGCCCAGGTTGCCGCCGGCGGTGCCGTTGCCGCTCAGGCTGTAACCGTTGCCGCCCGCCTTCAGGTTCTTTTGCGTTTGCGCATTGAGGTTGTAATCCAGCAACAGCCCCGGAATACCGTTATCCCAGCGCGACGGCGGGTCCCAGTTTTCCGAGCTGTATTCCAGATAGGCCTGAGGAATAGTGAGATACAGCGATGAGGAACTTAAATCGCCGCGCGCCTCCATGCCGGCCAGGCTGCGCAAATCCAGGCACTGCCCGCCGTGGCTCCAGCGCAGCGTTTTTTCCAGCCCTTCCTTGACCCCCAGCTGTTTGACCAATGCCAGCGGCAGACACGCTTCGCTGCCTTTATCATCGTTTTCCGGCGCGACAAACGCGATCGGCTGTTCTGGCAGATCGTTTTTATTCACGTGAATCGCCATGGTGTAATTACCCGGCATAATGTAACCGCCGCGGGTAAACTGGCTCAGATCGATATTCTGACGATCGTTAATATCTAATACATCGGTATTAAACTGAATTTCTTCAGCGGCAAAAACCCAGGTTACGGGGCTGCCAAACGCCAGGGCAATACACAGCCCCAGCGTTTGCAGACGAAATAACTTCCCTGCCGGTGAAAGCATCATCAACATCCCTTCAAAACGAATTAACCGTCAGCACGAAAAATCAGAAATAATCCAGCTTAAAACGCACCGTGGAAAAATATGCTCCCGCCTTCAGCGGCTGGTGATTGGGCATTAACGTCATGGAATAACGCAGCACGCGGTTGCCCGGCGTAACGCTTTCCTGCGCCAGAGGTTCTCCGGGGATGACCCTTTTGCCGTTGCCGTCATCAATTTTTAATGCGACGCCGCGGGCCTCGCCCTGCACGCCGAATAGCGCGCCGTCCGCATGGCCGTCGAACGTCACCTGAAAAAACTTCCAGTCGGGTTTATTGCCCGGCCGCTCTAGTACGCAATTGACCAATTCGATACTGAACGTTTTCGTCATTCCCCGGCCGTCGCGCACAATCTGCCCCAGCGGGACCGTCTCCATATCGATGGTCTGATCGCGGCTGCCGGCGGCAATCGCGCAGGCGGTATCGATAATGGCGCCGTGCATACTGACCTGGCCCCACCCCTGCGCGGCAGGCGCGGCGCGGCCCGTGGCGGAAAACAGCGCGCAGCCGGCCAGCAGAGCGAGCGCGCCGGTCTGGTTCCAGTGTGACAACATCGCGGCATTCCTTTGACGGGGAAACGGCCGGGCACGGCGCAACCGCGCACACGCCCGGCGACGCTATGGCTTACTGGTAAGCCAGGGTGAAATCGGCCACGGCGGTGAAGTCACCCGGCACTACGGCGGCGGAAGCGCCTTCGCCCTGCAGGTAGGCGGCAAAGCGCAGGGTGTTGCTGCCTTCATTCAGGTTCTGCGCGGTGGTGGCCGTACCCAGCTTAACCGGCTGGCCGCCGTAGGTGATGGCAACGCCGGCGCCGCTGGCGGTGCCCGTGATGCCCAGCAGGTCTTTATTGGTCGGTGAAGCCGAACCGGTAAAGGTGGTGCTGACGCTCTTCAGCGTGGTGGTATCACACTGCTCCAGCTTGATATCGAATGAGCGCGGGTTAGAAGAACCGCCGTTTTTCAGCGCCACGTTGGATACCTGGCCCAGATCGACGGTCTGGTCGATAGATTCAGGGGCGATAGAACAAGGCGCATCGATGATGGAACCAATAAAGTTAACTTTACCGTGTCCCTGATCGGCAGCCTGAGCGAAAGAGGTTGCGCCAAATGCCATCACCGCGGCCAGCATGATTTTGTTAAGTTTCATAGAACCTATATTCCTTATAAGAAGAGAATGCGTATATCCAATAAATAAAGAACGACGCGCAGCGGATATTTATCCGCAGATAAATAACGCGAGCTTATTCTTTAGCACTTTGTGAATCGTTAAACGTACCTAAACCAAAGGTATGATGGTAAAACTTACCGCTGCGGCAAAAGTAAAAAAGCACAGGAAACCCGCTGTGATTCGATAAAAATCACATTAAATAACCATTCAATTTTACCCGGCAGTCCCTTATGGCTGGTGAGAGATATTCTGGCAAATAGCCCTCATTAAAAAAAGTGTTTTTTAGTTCAGCCACAATATTCGCAATATCTTTCCTTTAACCGGTAAAATTATTGTTATTTTTAGCGCCATAGATCGTAAATTATATAAAACCAGATGAATATCCTGTTTTTTATTGTTTTGCGAACAATGAGATCTAAAATGTGGCTGTTTTGAATATAATAAACCAAAAATTGGCTTTATCTGATGCTGAAAGCGGGTCCTGGACCCGTCGTGACGCGATCGTTAACGCCGTATATAACCGCCATGCAATACCGTTAATCTTTTGCTTTAACTGGGTTTTATCCTATACGCCCTAAATAATTCACGTTGCAGGAAGGCGATAAGGGAAGGCATCCCGATGAACTTACTCCGGTCAGTGGTTCGGGTGACTGAACGCAACCAATACGCCTGCAATTTGCAGTATAACGGGTCTACACAGCATATAGATAAACACCACCGTACCCGGGTAAGGCTATAAAGAAGTCCGAGGAGATACTATGGAAGTGTTATCGCCCAAAAAGAAGGAAATACGGCAGCTAAAACAGCGGCTGCTGCACGCATTATTAACTTTGTCTCCCCCGTTAACCCAGGAGAAAGAACTACCTCCCCAGCATGAATGGCTATCTACCCGACAACTGGCGGAATATATAAATGAAGGCGTGTATCGAGCCAGAAACTTATTACTGGAAATGGTCGCCAATGGCGACGCCATTGTCAGCCACGGATCGGTAAAAAACTCGCTGAGATGGTATCCCGCCGCCGCTGAGCAACAAAAGGATGGTTGCCGTCTGCCGCAACACGGCGCGCGCGCGCTTTAATGACTACACATTTGGGATATAACAGTGAAAAAAATTATCTTTTTATTATGCTGCTGCCTGGCGCCGTTATTACTGGCCGGCAAAGCGCAGGCGTTTACCTGCCGAACCTCCGACGGCGGCTATATTCCCCAGGGCGGCTCGAGCACGCCCGTGGATGTGCGGGTGCGCATCGGGCCGCAGCTGTCATACGGTAAAAACGAGATCGTCAACGTCAGCCAGGTCACCTGTAAAAACGACGTGGCCAGCTGGACCGACTATCTGAAAACCGACAGCCCGGCGTTAACCATGAACAGCGCGATTTTTGGCGGCATCGGCAGCGGCACCACCATTAACGGCGTCGACTATAACTCTCCGGTGCAGGCGGGCATCAGCGTGATGACGCTGACCAACCTGAACCAGCAGACGGTAAAGATCCAGGTGTATATCGTGCTGAGCCGTTTCCCCACCCCGGATATTAAAATCAACAAAGGGGATATTATCGGCCAAATCAACTTCAGGCAGACCAATGACCGGCCGGGCTGCCCGAACTGCGGCCCCTACCGCTGGCGGCTGATTGCCGATAACGACGCCTACTTCGTCACCACCAGCTGCACCATTAACAACGGCCGGCAGATTAACGTCGACTTTAATCAGATCCGTCAGGACTTTCTGACGCAGAACGTTGCGGATGCGCAGATCAAACAGGATAAGGCGCTCAGCTATCAGTGCGACGATCACAGCGCCACGCAGGATGTGCTGATCCGGCTGGTCAGCGACGCCGCCGGCTTTTCCCCGGACTATATCAAGACCAGCAACGCCAACGTGGGCGTCGCCATGGTGTACAACAACGCGGTGGTCAAACCCAACAACGCGTTCCGCACCCGGATCGTCAACGGCATGGGCAGCGACACCCTGACCTTTGTGCCGGTAAAAAACAACGTGCCCTATACCAGCATCGCCACCGGCCCGCTCTCCGGCTCGGCAACGCTGATTTTCAGCGCGCCTTAAGGAAGCCCCCGCCATGATACGCATTGGAAAAAAATGGTTTGCCGGCCTGCTGGCCGCGCTGTCAGGCTGCGGCGCGTTCGCCGCCGACCAGGGGACGCGGGTCAGCATCACCGCCACGGTGGTGGCGCCGCCGCCCTGCGAGATTAACGACGGCCGCACCATCGACGTGGATTTCGGCCAGGTCGGCGTCAAGCGCATTGACGGCAGCCGCTATATGCAGCGGCTGAGCTACAGCGTGCGCTGTGAGTTTCTCGACCCCGCCAGACAGCTGAAGATGAAAATTGTCGGCACCGGCGCGGCGTTTGACGCCAACGTGCTGCACACCAGCGTCAACGGCCTGGGGATTAAACTGCTGGCGGACGGCAAGGCGTTTAACCTCAACAGCGCGCTCAATATCGATTACACCACGCTGCCGCAGCTGGACGCCGTACCGGTCAAATCCCCTGCCGCCACGCTGACGGAGGGGAAATTCACCAGCGGCGCCACCATGCAGATCGACTATTTCTAATCCTTCCCCTGCGCGCGCCGGCCAGACGGCGCGCGCTTTTTTCGCCCTACGGCGTTAACAGCTGCGGCGTCTCCAGCAGGATAAACTCGTTATCGTCCGCCTGATTCGGCTGACGGCTGGCGGAGAACGGGAAGTTGTTATCGTTGCCGACGATGATATGGCGCTTATCCACCACGTCGACGTTTTCAATGGTGAAGAACGGGAAGGTCAGCACGCCGTTATTCAGCGGCTTGCGCGCCAGCCGGTTCGGGTCCTGAATCTTCAGCAGGTCGATGTAGGCCTGCTTCTCCACCGGCCGGCCGACGTTGGCGTCGGAAAACGCGATGCGGTACACCCGTTTGAATTTCGCCGGCTGGCTGAAGCAGTTCTCCGTCGGCGCGCCGGCGGCGCAGGCGCGATCCGCCGTACCTTCGCCGTTATCGCGCTCAATCACCAGCCCGTGCGTGGCGTCAATCAGATTAAAATCGCCGATCGCGTGGGCGTTATCCTCCAGCACGTACTGCCAGCTGCGCCCGCTCCACTGCTGGCGCTTAACGTCAAACTCCAGCACCCGCAGATAGCGCTTGCCGTCCACCTGCTCAAAATCTTCGCCGTCCCACAGCGCCCCTTCCAGCAGCGGATACAGTTTGCTGCCGTCCGGCGACAGCGCCATGCCCTCAAAGCCCTTGGAGCGCGCCACCTGGAAGTTCTGTTTGCCGTCCGGCGCGCCCGGCAGCGTCAGAGTCGGATTGTCCGGCGATTTCACCACCTTGCCGTTCACCTGGGTGTCGAACACCGCCAGAACCTTGCCGTCCAGCGTGGCCTTGATCAGATAAGGGCCGAATTCGTCGCCGATCCACAGGGCATCATCGGCGAACTGGAAGCTTTCCGGGTCGAAGTCGCTGCCGGTCAGGTAGCGCTGGTCGGTGCTCTCATTAACGATATGAAACGGCACTTTCTTGTCCGGATCGTGCAGAAATACCGTTTTCAGCGGCTCCACCGCGCCGGTCTTAAAATCGATGCGGTAGTGGCTGAGATACAGCATCGCGTCCGGCGAGTTGGCCTTGCTGCCGAAGCCGTTATCGGTCAGCACCCAATAGCTGCCGTCCGGCATATGTTTAATGCCGGAGTGCCCCTGCCGCGGCTGGCCGTCGATCGGCAGGCCGATGCCGGTGGGGCGGTCGGCCGACAGGCCGGCGACGCTGCCAAGTACGCTGACCCGCTGGCCGCTGGTGTATTTGCCGCTCTGGCGCAGATCCGCCGGGGCATCGTCCGGCGGCGTCAGCGTGCTGTTAACCGGCAGCAGCGCATGGCCGGCCAGCCGCGCGTCAACCTCCTGCTGCGCCCACAGCGGCGCGCTGCACAGCATGCCGCCGAGCAGCAGCGCCAGAGGCAGGGATGTTATCGTTGTTTTCATTGTCATTTTTAAGCGTCCTGATGAGGTGTTCGACCAAGAGGTAAAAGCACCGTCACTATAGGCAGCCGCAATGACAGAAATATTACCCGCCGCCCTGCCGGTAGCTGCGCGGATGAAAGCGCGCCGTCAGCGCCATCAGCAGCAGCACCAACAGCGTATGCAGCTGCCAGTCGAGCAGGAAGCCGCCGCTGTAGTCACGCAGCAGGCCGGAGACATACGGCGCGGCGCCCGCCAGTAAAAAGCCGATGCCCTGCATAAAGGCCACCAGCCGCCCGGCCGCCGCCGGCTGCGGCAGGTGATCCAGCGCCAGCACCAGGCACAGCGGAAACGCCCCGCCGAGGCCGAAGCCGGCCAGCAGCGCCCACAGCCACGGCGTCTGCAGCGGCCAGCCGATCAGGCCGATAAACCCGACCAGCTGCAGCGTCAGCGCTACCCACAGCAGCTGACGGCGATCGTGGCCGCGCGCCAGCGCCGGCAACGCCAGCGCGCCTAACACCTGTCCCAGCGTCATCAGCGCCAGCAGCGCGCCGCTGGCCTGCGGCTGCCAGCCCAACTGCATATAGTACGGCGGCAGCCAGGCGATCAGGCTGGCGTAGCCGCCGTTAATCAGGCCAAAGTAAATCCCCAGCAGCCAGGCGCGCGGGCTGCGCAGCGGGCTGCCCGCCTGTCCGGCGGCCACCGGTGCCAGCCGCACCAGCCCGCGGCTCACCCACAGCCAGACCGCCAACGCTGCCAGCGCCGGCAGCGCCCACCAGGCCAGCGCGCTGTGCCAGTCGCGACCGCTGTTCAGCCACGGGGTGATCGCCGCCCCCAGCCCGCCGCCGCCCATCAGCGCCGCCGACCACAGGCCGGCCACCAGCGCCATGCGCTTGAGAAAATGGTGTTTGATAATGCCCGGCATCACCGCCTGAATAACGCCGATGCCCAGCCCGCCCAGCACCGCGCTGAGCAGCAGCTGCGTGCTGTCCGGCGCCAGTTCGCGCCACAGCGCCCCCAGCGCAATCGCCAGCAGGCTCAGCAATACGCTGGCGCGTTCGCTCAGCAGACGGTTGATGGCACCGCCGGCCAGCGCCATCAGCCCCATCATCAGCACCGGCAGCGCGGTCAGCAGCGCCGCACCGCCGAAGCTCAGGCCGGTGGCCTGGCGCAGCGTGGGCAGCAGCGGGCCGACGGAGGTTAACAGCGGGCGCATATTCAGGCCGATCAGCACCAGCGCCCATAACAAAGGATGGAACCAGCGGCGCGTGCCTGACGCCGCCGCCGGTTGAGAGTGATTAACCACCATGAATTCCAGTCAGTAAATGCGGAAGGAGAGCCGTCACAACGCGGTGACGGCAACGTTGCCTCACTGTAGAAAATGCCGTTAGTATTTGGAAATTAAATAATGGAATGGTCAGCAGTGACAAAATGAATCGTTATCCGATGTTCAACCCGCAGCTGTTGCTCAGCTTTGTCGCCGTATGCGACAGCAGCAGCTTTACCCGCGCCGCCGAGCGGGTGTGCCTGTCGCAGTCGACCGTCAGCCAGCAGGTGCGCCGGCTGGAAGAGATGCTCGGCAAACCGCTGTTTGAACGCTCATCCCATCAGGTGCTGCTGACCGAAGAGGGGGTGAAGCTGCTGAGCTACGCCCGGCGCATTATCGCGCTGAACGAAGAGGCGCACGACGCGCTGACCGGCGTCTGGCGTGACGGCGTGCTGCGCCTCGGGGTGCCGGAAGACTTCGCCGCCTCCACCACCGAGCTGCTGGCCGAATTCAGCCGCGAACATCCGCACCTGCGGCTGGACGTCACCAGCGGCCTGAGCGCCGATCTGCACCACGCCTACGGCCGCGAAGAGCTGGATCTGATTCTGGTTAAACAGCGCCGCAGCCAGCCGCCGCGCGCGGCGCGGCCGGAGCCGCTGCTGTGGCTGGACAGCCTGGCCTTTCCCGCCATTGAGCAGTCGCCGGTGCCGCTGGCGGTGTTCCCGCTCAACGGGCTGTACCGCGACGAGCTGTGCCAGGCGCTGGACAACCTCGGCAAACGCTGGCGCATCGGCTACAGCAGCGCCAGCCTGGCGGCGCTGACCGCCGCCTCCGCCGCCGGGCTGGGAGTCACCCTGCTGCCCGCCGGCTGCCGGCTGCCGAGCCACCGCGTATTGGGCGAGGCCGAGGGCCTGCCGCCGGTGAATGATTTCGAACTGGCGCTGTATTACCGCGACAGCGCTCCCGCCGCCGCCGGCGCGCTGGCGCAGCGGCTGACGACGTTTTGCCGGCTGGCGTAAGCGGCGTCAGCAGGCCGTTTCCGCGTATTTGTCCCGGTACTCTTTCGGCGTCATGGCGTCGCCCTTGCGGAACACCGAATAAAAATATTGCAGCGACGGGTAGCCGCACATCTGTGAAATCTCGTTGATCGATAACGCGGTGGTCGCCAGCAGGTTACGCGCCCGCTCCAGTTTTTCGGCGTGAATCGCATGGTGAATCGTCTGGCCGGTTTCCTCTTTAAAGCGCTTCTCCAGGTTGGAGCGCGACAGCCCCACCGCATCCAGCACCTGTTCCACCTTGATGCCGCGGCAGGCGTGATGGCGGATGTAGTGCATCGCCTGAATCACCGCCGGATCGCGCAGCGAGCGGTAATCCGTCGAGCGCCGTTCGATCACCTTCAGCGGCGGCACCAGGATGCGCTGCAGGGGCAGCTCGCGCTGTTTTAACAGCCGGTGCAGCAGTTTGGCGGCGTGGTAGCCCATCTGCCGCGACCCCTGCGCCACCGACGACAGCGCCACGCGCGACAGATAGCGCGTCAGCTCCTCATTATCGATGCCGATCACGCTCAATTTCTCCGGCACCGGAATCGCCAGGTGTTCGCACACCTGCAGCAGGTGGCGGGCGCGCGCATCGGTCACCGCGATAATGCCGGTCTGCTGCGGCAGGGTCTGCACCCAGTCCGCCAGCCGGTTCTGCGCGTACTGCCAGTTTTCCGGCGCGGTCGACAGGCCCTGATACACCACGCCCTGATACTGCTCCTGCGCCACCAGCTGCCGGAAGGCATATTCGCGCTCCTGCGCCCAGCGTTTGCCGCCGTCGGCCGGCAGGCCGTAAAACGCAAAGCGGTTCAGCCCCTTTTCCTTCAGGTGCATAAACGCCGCTTCCACCAACGCATGATTGTCGGTGGCGATATAGTGCACCGGCGGGTAGTCGTCGTCGCGGTGGTAGGAGCCGCCCACCCCGACAATCGGCACCTGGACGTTATGCAGCAGCCGCTCAATCTCGCGGTCGTCAAAGTCGGCGATCACCCCGTCTCCCAGCCACTCTTTGATATTGTCGATACGACAGCGGAAGTCTTCTTCGATAAAAATATCCCAGTCGCACTGCGACGCCTGCAGGTATTCCCCCACCCCTTCCACCACCTGGCGGTCATACACCTTATTCGCGTTAAACAGCAATGTAATACGGTAGCGTTTTTCGAACATGCGATATCCCCGGAAAACAAACCACTCTCTGAATAGCACAGCCGTTCAGAGAGCAGTAAAAATGCAGCGAGATTTGTGAGGTAAGGCGTTTATGCCCGCCGCTTGGTAGCGGAATCCATCCATACCGCCAGCAGCAGGATCGCCCCTTTAACGATGTACTGCCAGAAGGTGGGAACGTCCAGCATGCTCATGCCGTTATCCAGCGACGCCATGATAAACGCCCCCAGCACCGCGCCGGCGACGCTGCCGACGCCGCCCGCCAGGCTGGTGCCGCCAATCACGCAGGCGGCGATGGCGTCCAGTTCGGCAATATTGCCCGCCGACGGCGAGCCGGCCCCCAGCCGGGAACTGAGGATCAGCCCGGCGATCGCCACCATCAGGCCGTTAATGGCGAACACCGCCAGCTTGGTGCGCTCGACATTCACCCCCGACAGCCGCGCCGCGTCGATATTGCCGCCGATGGCGTAGATGCGCCGGCCAAAGGCGGTGCGGGAGGCCATAAATATCCCCGCCAGCATCAGCGCCGTCAGGATCAGCACCGGCGTCGGCACGCCGCGATAGTCATTCAGCAAATAGATGGCGCCGAGCACCACCACCGCCATCACGCTCTGCCGGGCGACGTCGCCGCCGGCGGCGGGCAACGGCAGCCCGAGCTGCGCGCGTCTGCTGCGCCGCCGCCACTGCCAGATAACGAACAGCGCCAGCCCCAGCGCGCCGATGCCGAAGCCGAGGCCGCCGGGCAGGTAGCTCTGACCAATCTGCGACATCGCGCTGCTGGTCGGCGCCACGGTGGTGCCGTTGGTGATGCCGATCAAAATCCCGCGGAACGCCAGCATGCCGGCCAGCGTGACGATAAAGGAGGGCACCTTGCGATAGGCCACCCACCAGCCGTTCCACGCGCCGAGCAGCAGGCCGGCCAGCAGCGTCACCGCGACGGTCAGCGGCAGCGGCCAGCCGAGCCAGACGTCAAAAATCGCCGCCGCTCCGCCCAGCAGCCCCATCATCGAGCCGACCGACAGATCGATTTCCGCCGAGATAATCACAAACACCATGCCGACCGCCAGAATGCCGGTGATCGCCGTCTGGCGCAGCAGGTTGGAAATATTGCGCGCGCTGAGGTACGCGCCTTCGGTGGTAAAGGTAAAGAACAGCAGGATCACGGCGATGGCCGCCAGCATCACCAGCACCTGCAGATTCAGCGATTTCAGCGGCAGGCGCGGCTTTTTGGCGGGCGCAGCCGGCAGACTTGCCTCAGACAGCGTGTTTTTCGACATGATTTTCACTCCTCAACGCGGCTTCCATCACCTGTTCCTGGGTCAGATTGCGGTTTTCCAGCGAGGCCTTGATTTTCCCCTGGTGCATCACCAGCACGCGATCGCTCAGGCCCAGCACCTCCGGCAGTTCGGACGAAACGACGATCACCGCAATGCCCTGCTGCACCAGCTGATTGATTAATTTGTAGATTTCATATTTCGCGCCGATATCGATACCGCGCGTCGGCTCATCCAGAATCAGGATTTTCGGGTTCAGCAGCAGGCACTTGGCGAGGATCGCCTTCTGCTGGTTGCCGCCGCTCAGGCGGCCGATCGCCAGCTCCGCCGACGCGGTTTTCACCTTCAGCCGCGCCAGCGACTGCTGAATCACCGCCTGCTCGCGCGCCTCGTCCAACACCGACAGCGGGCCGCTGAACTCCCCCAGCGCCGCCAGCGTCATATTGGCGCCGACCCCCATCACCGGCACGATGCCGTCGCGTTTGCGGTCTTCCGGCACCATGGCGATGCCGTAGCGCATCGCCTGCCGGCAGTTGCCGATCGACACCGCCTGTCCGTCGATGGTGATGCGCCCCTGCCAACGCCCGGGATAGGCGCCGAACAGGCACTGCATGGTTTCGCTGCGGCCGGAGCCCACCAGCCCGGCGACGCCGAGGATTTCACCGCGCCGCAGCGTAAACGATACGTCGTCAACCCGGCGGATATGCCGGTTAACCGGGTGCCAGGCGGTCAGGTTATCGACCTGCAGCACCACCTCGCCGACGGCGTGTTGCGCCTGCGGATACAGCTCGGTCAGCTCGCGGCCGACCATCATGGCGATAATCTCCTCCTCGCTCATGCCGGCCGCCGGGCGGGTGCCGATATGTTTGCCGTCGCGGATCACGCAGATCAGATCCGAGATCGCCTTCACCTCGTTCAATTTGTGGGAAATATAGATGCAGGCAATGCCGCGATCGCGCAGATCGCGCACGATCGTCAGCAGCGTGGCGGTTTCGCTTTCGGTCAGCGAGGCGGTCGGCTCATCCAGCACCAGCAGGCGCACCTGCTTGTTCAACGCCTTGGCGATCTCCACCAGCTGCTGCTGCCCCAGCCCCAGCTCGCCGACGCGGGTATCGGGGTCCACCGCCAGCTTGACCTGCGCCAGCATGCGCCGGCAGCGCTGATACATCGCGTCATCATCCAGCAGGCCGTGGCGGCTCCACTCGCTGCCGAGGAACATGTTCTCCAGCACCGTCATCTGTTTAACCAGCGCCAGCTCCTGATGAATGATAGCGATACCCTTTTGCTCGGTATCGCGAATCGTTTTCGCCGTGATTAAATGGCCGGAAAAATAAATATCGCCCTGATAACTGCCGTGCGGATATATTCCGCACAGCACTTTCATTAATGTGGATTTTCCTGAGCCATTTTCACCGCATAATGATAATACCTGGCCGGCTTCCAGCTGCAGACTGACATTATCCACCGCTTTCACCGCGCCAAATTGCTTGGTGATGTGCTTCATATGCAATAAACAGGACATAGCGTCCTCCGTACGGCGCAGTTTATTTACCCAGCTCGGCTTTTTTATGGAAGCCATCGGCGACTATCGTGCTGTCGATATTGGATTTATCGACGGAGACCGGCGTTAATAACCAGGCGGGCACCGCTTTACTGCCGTTATTTAAGCTGGCGTTGGATTTCGGCTGTTCGCCGCGCCCCAGCTGCACCGCAATATTGGCGGCCTCATCGGCCAGTTTGCTGATGGGTTTGTACACCGTCATGGTCTGGCTGCCGGCGATAATGCGTTTGACCGCCGCCAGATCTGCGTCCTGCCCGGAGATCGCCACCTTGCCCGCCAGCCCCTGCGCGGCCAGCGCCTGAATCGCGCCGCCGGCGGTGGCATCGTTGGAGGCCACCACCGCATCGATGCGGTTGTTATTGGCCGTCAGGGCGTTTTCCATGATTTTCAACGCATTTTCCGGCAGCCAGGCGTCCACCCACTGGTCGCCGACCACCTTGATTTTGCCGGCGTCAATCAGCGGTTTCAGCACGTTCATCTGCCCCTGGCGGAACAGCTTGGCGTTGTTGTCCACCGGCGAGCCGCCCATCAGGAAGTAATTGCCCTGCGGCACGCGCTGCACCAGGCTCTGCGCCTGCAGTTCGCCCACTTTTTCATTATCAAACGAGATATAAAAATCGATATCCGCATTATTAATCATGCGGTCATAGGCCAGCACTTTAATGCCTTCGCGCTTCGCCTCGCCGATGACGTTGCTCAGCACCTGCCCGTTATAAGGAATGATCACCAGCACATCGACGCCGCGGTTAATCATGTTCTCAATCTGCGCCATCTGGGTTTCTTCATTGCCGTTGGCGGACTGCACAAACACTTTCGCGCCCTGCGCTTCGGCCTGTTTGACAAAGATATCGCGGTCTTTCTGCCAGCGCTCCAGGCGCAGGTCGTCAATCGCCATCCCAATCTTGACGTCTTTACTGAACCCCGGCTGGCTGGCCAGCGCCAGCATGGCGCAGGCAGAGAGGAATAAGTGCTTAAATTTCATCTTATATACCTTCTTTATTGAAATTGTAGGGTAATAATTGAAACGACTTTTTATGGCACCACGTCCCGGAAAGTGTTGTCGCTTAGCGTTAACTCAGCAATTACTGATTTTTACCGGCGAATTACGTTTTTTGGTTTAATGTTATTTTTATGATGGCGATCATGTTTTAACCTGGTGAAAATTTATCGCTGCCAACGGGTCAGTCTGGCTAAATAAACGCGTAATATGAGATCCATCGCACATTTAATAATTATCTGAATTTGAGTGTGAAATAACATAATTGAGACTGCGGTCATCAGCTCCGAAGATTAAGGCATCCCGTAAAGCCGGGTTCTGTTACCAAGGAGTCGAGAATGCAATCTTATTTTGATCAGCTTGAACAAGTCCGTTACGAAGGCACCGGCAGCAACAATCCGCTGGCATTCCGCCACTACAACCCGGATGAAATCGTATTAGGCAAACGCATGGCCGACCATCTGCGTTTTGCCGCCTGTTACTGGCACACTTTCTGCTGGAACGGCGCGGACATGTTCGGCAGCGGCGCGTTCGAGCGCCCCTGGCAGCAGGCGGGCGATGCGCTGGAGCTGGCGCGGCGCAAGGCGGACGTCGCCTTTGAATTCTTCAGCAAGCTCAACGTGCCGTACTACTGCTTCCACGACGTCGACGTCACGCCGCAAGGCGGCTCGCTGAAGGAGTATCTGCACAACTTCGCCGTGATGACCGACGTCCTGGCGGAAAAACAGCAAAGCAGCGGCGTCAAGCTGCTGTGGGGCACCGCCAACTGCTTCACCCACCCGCGCTACGGCGCCGGCGCGGCCACCAACCCGGACCCGGAAATTTTCAGCTGGGCGGCGGCGCAGGTATACAGCGCGATGAACGCCACCCAGCGGCTCGGCGGCGAAAACTATGTGCTGTGGGGAGGCCGCGAAGGCTATGAAACGCTGCTGAACACCGACCTGCGCCAGGAGCGCGAACAGATTGGCCGCTTTATGCAGATGGTGGTAGAGCACAAACACAAAATCGGCTTCCAGGGCACGCTGCTGATCGAGCCGAAACCGCAGGAGCCGACCAAGCATCAGTACGATTACGACGTCGCCACGGTGTACGGCTTCCTGAAGCAGTTCGGGCTGGAAAAGGAGATCAAGGTGAACATCGAGGCCAACCACGCCACGCTGGCCGGCCACTCGTTCCACCATGAAATCGCCAGCGCCATCGCGCTCGGCATCTTCGGCTCGGTGGACGCCAACCGCGGCGATCCGCAGCTCGGCTGGGATACCGATCAGTTCCCGAACAGCGTCGAAGAGAACGCGCTGGTGATGTTTGAAATCCTCAAGGCCGGCGGCTTTACCACCGGCGGCCTGAACTTCGACGCCAAAGTGCGCCGCCAGAGCACCGACAAATATGACCTGTTCTACGGCCATATCGGCGCAATGGACACCATGGCGCTGGCGCTGAAGGTGGCGGCCAGAATGATTGAGGACGGGCAGTTGGATCGGCAGGTCGCCAAACGCTATGCCGGCTGGAACGGCGAGCTGGGCCAACAAATTCTGCAGGGAAAACTGTCGCTGGACGCGCTGGCCAAGTACGCTGAACAGCATAATCTGGCGCCGCAGCATCACAGCGGCCACCAGGAAAAATATGAGAATCTGGTAAACCGTTATCTGTTCGGCTAACCCTGCCGGGGCGGCAGCGCCCGCCCCGCAGGCCGCATGACCGCGGATACGCCCACCGAAGGAAGGGAACCTCTATGTATATCGGCATCGATCTTGGCACCTCCGGCGTGAAAGCCATTTTGCTGGATGAGCGCGGACAGCTGCTGGCCAGCCACACCGAGGCGCTGGCCCTCTCCCGCCCGCAGCCGCTGTGGTCCGAACAGGATCCGCACGACTGGTGGCAGGCGACCGACCGCGCCATGCTGGCGCTCGGCCGGCAGCATACGCTGCAGCAGGTGAAGGGCGTCGGCCTGACCGGCCAGATGCACGGCGCGGTGCTGCTGGACAGCCGGCAGAACGTGCTGCGCCCCGCCATGTTATGGAACGACGGCCGCAGCTTCGCGCAGTGCCGCCAGCTGGAGCAGGCGGCGCCGCGCTCGCGCGCCATTACCGGCAACCTGATGATGCCCGGCTTTACCGCGCCAAAGGTGCAGTGGGTGCGGCAGCATGAGCCGCACATCTTCAGTCAGATAGACAAGGTGCTGCTGCCGAAGGATTACCTGCGCTGGCGGCTGTGCGGCGTCTTCGCCAGCGATATGTCGGACGCCGCCGGCACCCTGTGGCTGGACGTCGCCCGGCGCGACTGGAGCGATGAGATGCTGGCCGCCTGCGGCCTGACGCGCGGCCAGATGCCGACGCTGTTTGAAGGCAACCGGCTCACCGGCCGGCTGCATGCCGAACTGGCGCAGCGCTGGGGCATGCCGCAGGCGCCGGTGGCGGCGGGCGGCGGCGATAACGCGGCGGGGGCGATCGGCGTCGGGCTGTATCAGCCCGGCCAGGCGATGCTGTCGCTCGGCACCTCCGGCGTCTATTTCGCCGTCAGCGACGGCTTCCTCAGCAACCCGGCCAGCGCGGTGCACAGCTTCTGCCATGCGCTGCCCGACACCTGGCACCTGATGTCGGTGATGCTCAGCGCCGCCTCCTGTCTGGACTGGGTCTGCCGGTTGACCAACGTCGCCGATGTCGCCACGCTGCTGCGCAACGTCGAGCAGGCCGCCCCGGCGGATACGCCGCTGTGGTTCCTGCCTTATCTGTCCGGCGAACGCACCCCGCACAATAACCCGAACGCCAAGGGCGTATTCTGGGGGCTGACCCACCAGCACGGGCCAAACGACCTGGCGCGCGCGGTGCTGGAAGGCGTGGGCTTTGCGCTGGCCGACGGTATGGACGCGCTGCACGCCAGCGGCCTGCAGCCCGACAGCATTACGCTGATCGGCGGCGGCGCGCGCAGCCCGTTCTGGCGGCAGATGCTGGCGGATATCAGCGGCCAGCCGCTGGCATACCGCACCGGCGGCGACGTCGGCCCGGCGCTGGGCGCGGCGCGGCTGGCGCAGATTGCGCTCAACCCGCAGCGCCCGCTGGCCGAGCTGCTGCCCCCGCTGCCGCTGGAGCAGATGCATACGCCGGATGCCGGACGCCACCAAGAGTACGCGGAGCGCCGCGCCACCTTCCGCGAGCTGTATCGCTGCCTGCTGCCGTTGATGTGAGCGTTATGGAGTCAATGATATAACCCCATCCGCAACGAAAAACCGACTCACTCAATGATCTTACCCGGCAGTAGCGATCATGCGATTCAGTGAGTAAGCGCTCAAGTAAGAGGAGGAAATCCGATGAAAAATCGACGCCGGAATTTCGTCAGAAGCCCTGAAGTTTGTTGATTTCAGCGGTGAAATAACGCGAACGTCAGTGTTTTATGACATTGAATGCGATGACAATCTCTGGCGCTGCCACAATACCTGTGACAGCCTCAGTCCAGAATAACTTGAAAACCAGAACATTGCTGAATACCATGTCCACATTACGTAGGTAGGATAAAATTCTTAATATAAACGCAAGTCTGAAGATTACTGACCAGTCCTGATATAGGTTGACAGTCTTCTGTCTGTAAAACGCCTGATGAACATCCTCAGGCGTATTTATTTCAGAGCCAGAGGTGTCGTTCATGGCTATAAATTGCCACTCATTTTTCACCCTCCACCTGGCTATAAGCCAGGAACGTATTAACGCCATTTATGACTAGCTACTCCTAAATAAAAAGCCCTACACAATGGTAGGGCCAAAACTATTAATCACATAATTAATCAGCGGTCTTTATATACAAAGCTTGCGTACAAATAAATACATGCCTTATCAAGTATATTATTTGTTTTTTCAAATTTTACATACCTACCGTCCACTGTACGGATTTTAGTAAACTTTCCAAAAACATTAAATTGCACTGTATAACAGTATTGAATCATCTTACCACTTTTAGCCTGCCGTGCAGTTCGCCGTGCTGATATCGTGTATGGAAGAGGGTTATTATTGCTATCGCATGGAACAAAATTAGTATCAGGATTAACCATAATGCCAATTTCATTAGACCAACCAGGCTTAGCATGACTACCATTACCAACCAAAACCGATAATTTTAATTGATAATAATCATCCGATACGCTCAATGCTTCGTTTTTAGTAAAATCATCCGTTAAATCAACAAGACCACTCATTAGATAACTAGTGATTTTGGTCTCGCCAGGTATTGGTATCTCACATGAAGCACCAATAGAGCCACATTCAAAAGAATTACAAGACATAAAAACTCCTTGGTTATTAAATTACCCAAACCACCGTTTGGATAATTAACATACCAAGGATTAAATATATAAAAAATAGTTGGCATTTGTGCTAAGCCCAGCACAACACGCCTCATTATAAATATAAATCTTTTGTTGAATTATAAAAAAACCAGCTTTAACCCCAAACCATTTTTAAGCCAACCTAAACTTAACCCTCTGCAATCATTTTATTAACAAATTTCAAAGTAAACGCGACGAGCTCATCAGCTATCATTACTACAATGAGAATAAAATACTGCTGTTCGCTCCCAATCGCCCCCCTCCGTGAATATATTCCACTTTCAGAAAGTGGAATAAACTTTCAAGCAAGCATTGCCATAGCAACCTCTCTTTGAGCTTGTGTTGCTGCGCAGAATAACCATAGCTACCAAAGCCTTCATCGGTCGCTAATACGCCGATACAAGCGGGCGGCAATGGTTTTAACGTTGTATTCCAACTGTTAGGCAGCAAGGCTGTGACATGTCCACACCGTTGTTTTACATCACGCAATGTCTGACAGATACCCCCCAAATGCAGGTGACATTGGTCGCCCGCATTGCCCTCTCCTGCCCTCCCCCGTCACCCCGCCATCATTACCAAATCGAATAATCACCAGTGGCAAATGTCGCTGCCAACCCCGGCGCGACTTTTTTAGATTAATGGCTGCAACGCAACACCTCTGGATAAGGAACCGATTGTGGAAAACAGCCAACAACAAAGCCGCAGAACCTTTCTCAGCCAAACCGGCAAGCTGACCACCGCCTGCGCGGTGCTCGGCATGAGCGGCGGCGTGGTGCAGGCGGCCGCGCCCGCCGCTGCCGCCCCCTGCGCCGCGCCGGAGCCGATGACCCTCACCGACCGCCACTACCTGCTGAGCGACGTGCTGCTGGAAGAGGGCTTCGAGTACGACGGCGACACGGTGATCGGCACCCGCACCGCGCGCTATACGCTGGAAATCAAAGACGGCAAAATCGCGGCGCTGCACCCGGCCGGCGCAACGCCGCCCGCCGCTCTGCCGCGCTATTCGGCGGGCGGCCAGCTGCTGCTGCCCGGCACGCGCGATATGCATATCCACCTGGACAAAACCTTCTACGGCGGCCCGTGGCAGGCGCCACGCCCACGCCAGGGCAAAACCATCATGGATATGATTGCGCTGGAGCAGACGCTGATCCCCAAGCTGCTGCCGACCTCGCAGCAGCGCGCCGAAGGGCTGATCGCCCTGCTGCAGTCAAAGGGCAGCACGGTGGCGCGCAGCCACTGTAATATCGACCCGGTCAGCGGGCTGAAAAGCCTGGAGCACCTGCAGCGCGCGCTGGAAAATCAGCGCGCCGGCTTCAGCTGCGAGATCGTCGCCTTCCCGCAGCACGGCCTGCTGCACTCCAAGGTGGACGCGCTGATGCGCGAGGCGATGCAGATGGGGGTACAGTACGTCGGCGGGCTGGACCCGACCAACGTCGACGGCGCGATGGAGAAATCGCTCGACGCCATGTTCCAGATCGCGCTCGACAGCGGCAAGGGCGTCGATATTCACCTGCATGAAACCAGCCCGGCGGGCGTGGCGGCCATCGACTATATGATCGCCACCGTCGAGAAAAACCCGGCGCTGCGCGGCAAGGTCACCATCAGCCACGCCTTCGCGCTCAGTACGCTGGATGAGGGACGCCTGGCGGACACCGCCGAGCGGCTGGCGGCGCAGCAGATCGACATCGCCTCGACGGTGCCGATCGGCAGCCTGATGATGCCGCTGCCGCAGCTGAGTGAAAAAGGGGTATTTGTGATGACCGGCACCGACAGCGTGATCGACCACTGGTCGCCGTTCGGCAGCGGCGATATGCTGGAAAAGGCCAACCTGTACGCCCAGCTGTACCGGGGTTCCGACGAGTTCCACCTGTCGCGCTCTCTGGCCATCGCCACCGGCAACCTGCTGCCGCTGAACGACCAGGGCCGGCGCGTCTGGCCGCAGGTTGGCGACGACGCCGGCTTTATGCTGGTCGACGCCAGCTGTTCGGCCGAGGCGGTGGCGCGCATCTCACCGCGTCGCGCCACCTTCCATCAGGGGCGTCTGGTGTACGGCAGTGTCGCCAAAGCCTGAGGTGAAGACGGGCGGCGGCCGCCGCCCGTTCAGGACACCAGCCGCCGGCGGTCGATCTTCTGCAGCCCGACGGACAGCAGCAGGCTCAGCCCCAGCGCCAGACCAAACACCCAGAAGATATCCAGCAGCGGATAGCCGTCAAGATCCCAGCCCTGATGCCGCAGCAGATTCACAATCAGGGCGTGCAGGCCGTAGATCGCCAGCGAATGGCGGGAAAATACCGCCAGCCAGCCCACCGGCTGCGCCAGACAGTTTTTAAACCACACCAGCAGCGATACCGCCGCGATAAACACCAGCGGGGTGGCGTACAGGTAGTAGGTGGCGGCAAGGTTGCCGTTAATCAGCGACTGATGGCGGGTGCCGATGATAATCAGCGCCACGCTGCCCACCAGCCCCAGCGCCGCCAGCAGGCTGACGCCGCGCCGCCCGGTATCCATCATGCCGATCGCCCGTCCGGCCAGCGCATACAGCAGGTAGTAGAAGGTATCGCCGGCGATATACAGGTTGACCGGCAGCAGG
The DNA here is from genome assembly GCF_016026735.1 of Serratia rubidaea. Taxonomy (NCBI): domain Bacteria; kingdom Pseudomonadati; phylum Pseudomonadota; class Gammaproteobacteria; order Enterobacterales; family Yersiniaceae; genus Serratia; species Serratia rubidaea. The sequence goes on along the minus strand of NZ_CP065640.1, from coordinate 1,565,790 downwards.
TGCACGCCGTCGACGGCGAGCTTATCGCCGTTCGGGTTGGCCAGCACCGCCAGAATCAGCAGCGCCGCCGCCAGATAGCGGCCGGACACCGGCTTGACGTTGATCAGCGGCGACAGCAGATACACCACCACGATGGCGTAGAAGAACCACAGGTGATAGAACACCGGCTTTTGCAGCAGCGTGCGCAGCGAAGGCCAGAAACCGATATGAGTGAAGCAGGCGATATACGCCAGCGCCACGGCGCTGTAGAACAGGATGCAGCCGCCGATGCGCACGAAGTGTTTGCGGTTGGCGCTGCGCTCGCCGAAGAACAGGTAGCCGGAGATCATAAAGAACAGCGGCACCGCCGCGCGGGACAGGGCGTTGAGCAGGTTGGCGACGTCCCAGGCCAGGCTGCCCACCTTATCCGGCGTGGTCAGCACCGCGGTGGTGGCGTGGATCATCACCACCATCAGGCACGCCACGGCGCGTAAGTTATCTATCCAGCCAATTTTATTGCTCATCCGCACCCTTGCATGTCGTTTATCGTTAACCAGGTTAACGCGCAGGGTATAGCGTGCGGATGGGGGCGACAAGCCCCGGGCGTACTATCGGATTCGGCCTAACGGTCTCGATCGAACACAAACGCAATATGGTCGTCGTCCAGGTAGCGGATCGTCACGTCGCTGCCTTGCTGCACCTTCGACGAATAGAAGGCCGGGATGGTCTCCTTGCCTTCCACCTCTTTGGTGGCGTCGCCCTCCTGCCACGACAGCCGGTAGCGGATATTGATGCTGCCGTTATCGTTGGAGCTGCGGTAATGCACCTCTTCCACGTGCGCCAACAGCTCCCGTCCCTGGGCGTCTATCTTGTGATCGCGGTAAAACAGGTGGGCAATATAGGCAAAAAAACCCGCAAAAATAATCGCGGAAATAATGATAGCGAACTTCATAAATACATCCCTCAGCCCATAATCGTCAGGCCGTTAAACTGCGACATAATCTGCCCGACCTGCACCATTGCCTGACCAAACTCCACTCGCCCCTCTTTGGTCGAGAGGTCAAAACCGGTCTTGTCGAATTTCATCGTTGCCAGACCGAGTTTACCGCCGACGGTAACGGTGGTGGAATAGCCTTCCGTCACCACCTTCGCCGCCGTGAAATCGAACGAGAACATCGACACGGTCTCTTTATGGTCTTTGTACTCAAGCGCCGCCGGCGTTTTGATGCTGACCTTCACCTTACTGTCGATGGTAATCATCTGATCCGAGGTCAGCGTCATGCCCTCTTTGGCATCCTGCTTCCAGTTGCCGATAATTTTGGTATCGACATTTTTGGTGATGGTCTGATTCAGGTTGCCCTGGTAGTCGTCGGTCACGTCATCGGTCACGATAACGTGGCGTTTCCCGGTGATTTGGTCATAGCGTTTGCCTTCCAGATAAAAGTCCATGCCTTCGTTATAGCGCCGGGTCACCTTTTTCGACACGATCTGCTCTTCGGTACCCACCGTCTCTACCCTGCGTTCGCCGGTGATCTTCAGCTGTTCACCGCCGCTGGTGATCTCCGAGTTGCGGCCGTTGCTGATGGTGACCTTCTCGCCGTCTTCAAACGTCTTGGTCTCTTTCTTGGTCACCGTGGTGGTGCGCGTGCCGTGGTAGGTGAACCTGGCGTCGCCGAACACCTCGTCCTGCTGCTTTTTCTGAATGGTGGTGGTGCGGTTGCCGTCAATGGTCACCGTTTTATCGTTCTCCACCGAAATATTCATATCCTTTTCGGCGTGCAGCTGCACCATCTCCGAGCCGGCCTTGTCCTCAAAGAACAGATGGCTGGAGTTGTCGCTGTGGCCGTCCTTGGAGCGGGTCATAAAGCCCATCATGGTGGCGCCGGCGGGCAGCGCCCACGGCGGCATGCTGGCCTCGTTATACACCCGGCCGGTGACTATCGGCCGATCCGGGTCGCCGTTGATAAAATCGATCACCACCTCGTCGCCGACGCGCGGGATCTGCACGCCGCCGAAGCCCTGGCCGGCCCAGGCGCTGGAGACGCGCACCCAGCCGGAGCTGGTCTCATCGCCCTTGGCCTGCCGGTCCCAGTGGAACTTCACCTTGATGCGGCCATATTTGTCGGTCCAGATCGATTCGCCCTGCGGCCCCACCACCCGCGCGGTCTGCGGGCCGTGGGTGCGCGGCCACGGCGTGCGCTGCGGCGAGCGGTACGGCGTATCGGCGGGGATCACCGTCATATCGATGCGGTGCACCGCCTCGTCGCCGCCGCTGGCGTAGCTGTTCTCCTCCAGATCGTAGCTGGCGCTCAGCACCAGATACTCGCCGCTGTCGCTTGCGAACGGCGGGTTAAGCAGCGTAAAGGTGCAGCCCGGCACGATGCCCAGCGCGGTGGCGGTGGCGCTGATGCGCTGGTGCTCCGCCTGCCACTCCTCCTGCCGCACGCGGGCGTAGAATTCGCCGTCGCCGTGCTCGACAAAGTGTCCCGGCCAGTCGTAGTAGTCAATCTGCCCCGGCTGCGGCGAGCTGGGGTTCTGTCGCGCCTGAAACAGCCAGGCGTTGGGCTTGCGGAAATCGTAGTCGTCGATGCTGTAGATCCCCGGCGTCACCCGCTCGGAGATCGCCCACTGGCCGATCCCCTCCTCGCCGGTGCTGCCGCCGGACGGCGTGGCGTGGTAGGGAATCGCCTCATAGCCGCTGAACGGCTGGTGCTGCTGCGGCGCATCGTGCAGCACCAGCGTGTGTTTATCCGCCTCGTGGCGGAAGAAGAAGTAAATCCCCTCCAGCTCCATCAGCCGGGAGATAAAGTCGTAGCTGCTTTCCTGATACTGCACGCAGTACTCCCAGCTGCGGTAGCTGCCGGAGAGCTGCTCCTCCATCTGCACGCCGTACTCCCCGAGCACCGTTTTGACGATATCCGGCACGCGCTGGTTCTGGAAGATGCGCTGGTTGCGGTCCCGCTTCAGCGGCCACAGGTCGGATTCCATCGTCAGGGTGTAGACGGCGTAGCGCGCACCGTTAATGTCGGCGCTGTGTACGTTGACCGAGGTGACCTTACCGTTGAGATAGCGCGGCGCGGACAGCAGTCCCTGCGTCGGGATGGTCAGGGTGATCGGCTGGCCCAGCATCGCCCGGCGGTCCAGCCGGGCGTCGGTGCTGAGCAGCATCACCTGCAGCTCGAACGAGTGTGAAACCTGTTCCACCCCGCTGAGCTTCCAGAACTTCAACGCACCGGCGCCCGCCGGCGTTGTCACCGTAATACGGTCAAACATAAGCTGTTTCTCCCCAAAACCAAGACGATTTTCGCTGACGATGCTCAGGGCGCCAGCATCAGCACCTTGAACTGGCTGGGCACCACGCGCATCCCGACGGCGTTGGTCGAGTTCTGCAGGCTGACGCTGGTCAGCCGGGTGGCCGGCGTGCCTTTGAGCAATACGGTAAATGCGCCGGTGAGGTGGCGCGACGGCCCCATCACCGTGCCGGACGCCACGCCGGTGGCGACGCCCGGATTATCGCCGTTGGTCAGCGGCGTCACCGTCGCCATATTGTGGGCCGGCATGCCCATAAACAGGATGTTCAGCGCATTGGGGATCGCCGTCGGCCCCATGGCGATATCCGGGTAGGGGATCGGCGTGGGCGTCGGAGTCGGCGTCAGACAGACGTCGGGAAACGCCAGATCGACGCCCATCAGTTGGCAGTTGGCAAACATCGCGGCCTCCTCAGCCCATATGAATCTGTTCTGAATCGATTTTGGTGATCGCCTTGGAGGTAATCACCGTGTTGTGCGCATGCAGACGCGCGTAATCATCGGCGCGGATATCCAGCTGCCCGGCGCGCACCTGCTCGGTATTACGGGTCTGGCGGAACAGGTTCTGGCTGACCTGCGTCACCGTCTGCCATACCGATTCGGCGCGCTTGCCCACCGTACGGGTCAGGCTGACCCAGGCGGACAGCTTGTCGCCGCTGTAATTCATCTCGCTGATATGACAGTCGCCCTGTCCGGCGCTGACGCGCAGGGCCTCGCTGCTGAGGCTGAGTTCACCGCTGCTGCGGATATGCAGGTCACCCGGCACGCTCAGCTCAGCCGCCGCCGGGTTGGCGCGCTCCAGCACCGCCAGCAGCCACACCTGGTTGTCCACCCCGGCAATCAGCACCCGGTCGCCCGCCTGCGGGGCGATCACGCAGCTGGCGGCGCGCTGACAGTGCCAGCCGCGCCCTTCGCTCTCCACGCTCAGGCTGCCGTCGGCAAAGCAGTGGGTGACGGTGCCCGCGCTCTGCAGCGGCGGCGCCGCGCTGTGCGCCAGTTGATGGTTGATATTGCTCATCTGCTCACTCCTTAACGGCGGCGATAGGCTGAATGCCCCGGCGATCGGCTCGTTCACCAGACGATAACGCGCAGCAAGAGGGTCAATCAGGGATGCCGTTCACTAACGGCAAGTGCGCGAATGCTCACTTTATCCACAAGCCTCCGCCGACAACAACTGCCAATGTCACAGCATCGTTACCCTATTGTTATCACATTGCTTATAAAACAATGTGACAGAAGCCGATCGCCGGACAAAAATTCAGCATATTCTTAGAGAGAAAGCGCACATAACGATGAGAAAAGGCAAAACGCCCAGCCTGTGTAAGCAGACTGAGCGCGGATAAGGCGGGGAAATGCGGAGATCAGGCGTCGAACAGCCCGCTGTCGCGCAACAGGTGCTGATTGCCTTTACGGCGGGTAAAGCCGCTGCGGTCGAAGAACTCCAGCACCTGAATCGCCAGCTTGCGCCCGACGCCCAGCCGATCGCGGAAATCGGCGGCGCTGGCGCCGCCCTGGCTGGCGTGCAGCTCGCGGATCAGCGCGGCGAACTGCGCCATCCGCTGGCTGAGGTAGTAGCGGTCGACCACCACCGCGGTCACATGGCCCAGCTGCGCCGCCTTGCGCAGCGTGGCGCGCACCTCGGCCTCATCGGCCGCCAGCTCCGCCGCCAGGTCGCGCACCCACCACGGCGCATCGCCGAACAGCGGCGCCATGCGCTGCCACAGCGCCAGTTCCTGCTCGCCAAAGGCCAGGCCGTGCTCCGGCAGATGCAGCCAGCCGCGGCTGTTGTGCAGCGCGCCGGCCGCCTGCAGCCGTTCGATCAGTAAAAACGCCAGCGCCTCGTCCAGCGCCGGCAGCGCCATGCGCCGCAGACGCGCCCGCCCGAGGCCCAGCTGATCGCCATGCTGCTGATGATACTCCGCCAGCACCTGCAGCAGGCGCTGCTCCGCCTGACGGGCGTTGTCCAGCGACAGCGCCCTGCCGCCGGCCGTCAGCACCTGATGCTCATCCAGCAGCTGCGTCAGCCGCTCGTCGCTCAGCTGGCGCCCCCAGCCGAAGGCCGCCACGTCCAGCGGACCCTGCTGCAGCTGCAGCACCAGCCGCTGCGCGTCATCCTGCGCCTGCGCCGTCTGCGCCAACCAGTGCAGATACGCCGGCTGACGTTTACCGCGCTTCGGCGCCGTCAGCGCCAGTACGCGGGCGGCGCCCAGCGTTTCGCGCGCCGCGATATCGCGCAGCACCAGCCGATCGTCTTCCGCCAGCCACAGCGGACGGTCGAGGATCAGCTCCGCCAGTGAGTCCTGCAGCAGCGACACCCGGCCGGTGATATGGCTGGCCGCGTGGTGAATATGCAGCGGCTGCCAGTGCTTCAGCCGCTGATCCTGCTCCAGCGTCACCAGTACGCGCTCCGCCCGCAGCGCCGGCCGTTGCGCCAGCAGCCAGTCGCCGCGCGTCACGTCGCTTTTACTGACGTCGCCGCTGATGTTCAGCGCGATGCGCTGTCCGGCCTGCGCCTGCTGCGCCGGCTGGTTCTGCGCATGCAGCCCGCGCACCCGCACCGGCACCTCCTGGCCGCTCAGCCACAGGGTGTCGCCCACCGCGACGCGGCCGCCGAGCGCGGTGCCGGTCACCACCAGCCCGCTGCCCTTCACGCTGAACGCGCGGTCAACCGCCAGGCGGAAACGGCGCGTCAGCGCATGTTGCGCCGGCGTCAGCGCCAGCAAGTGGGCGCGCAGCGCCGCAATCCCCAGATCCTGCGCCGCGGCGGTAACAAACAGCGGCGCATCAGGCCAGCCCTGCTGCGCCAGCTCGGCCTGCACCTGCGCGGTGACTTCCGCCAGCCGCTCGGCATCGACGCGGTCGGCTTTGGTCAGCGCCACCGTCAGCGCCGGGCGGCCGCTCAGGCGCAGGATCGCCAGATGTTCACGGGTTTGCGGCATCACGCCGTCATCGCAGGCCACCACCAGCAGCGCATGGTCGATGCCGCCGATGCCCGCCAGCATATTGGCGAGGAATTTTTCGTGCCCCGGCACGTCAATAAAGCCCAGCACCCGCCCGTCCGGCTGCGGCCAGTAGGCGTAGCCGAGATCGATGGTCATGCCGCGGCGTTTTTCTTCCGGCAGGCGATCGGCGTTGATCCCGCTGATCGCCTGCAGCAGCGTGGTTTTACCATGGTCGACATGGCCGGCGGTGGCGATAATCATGCTTGCAGCGCCTCCGCCAGCGCCGCTTCCTGCGTCAGGCAGCGCAGGTCGAGCCACAGTTTGCCGTCGTTGATGCGGCCGATTACCGGCTGCGGCAGCGCGCGCCACGCCTGCGCCAGACGCTCCAGGGTAGCGCCGCGGCCGTCTTGCGGCGTGAAGGTCAGCGCATAGCTCGGCAGGCGGTCCACCGGCAGCGAACCGCTGCCGATCTGCGACCAGCAGGGTTCGGCCCGCAGCGTAAAGCGGCCGGCATAGTGCGGCGACAGCTGCGCCAGCAGACGCTCGGCGGCGGCCTGCATCTCCTGCTGCGGCCGGGTCAGCATGCGCAGCGTCGGCAGCTGCTGCGCCAGCAGCTCCGGCTGCTGATACAGGCGCAGCGTGGCCTCCAGCGCCGCCAACGTCATTTTGCCGACGCGCAGTGCGCGCTTCAGCGGATGCTGCTGCAGCTGCGCGATCAGCGCTTTCTTGCCGACGATAATCCCGGCCTGCGGCCCGCCCAGCAGTTTATCGCCGGAGAAGGTCACCAGATCGACGCCGTCGGCCAGCAGCCGCTGCGGCATCGGTTCCGCCGGCAGGCCGTACTGCGTCATATCAATCAGCGAACCGCTGCCCAGATCGGTAGCGGTCACCAGGCCGTGCTGCCGCCCCAGCTGCGCCAGCTGCGCTTCATCAACCGCTGCGGTAAAGCCCTGCACGCAGTAGTTGCTGGTGTGCACCTTCATCAGCAGCCCGGTCTGTTCGGTGATCGCCTGCTGATAATCTTTCAGATGCGTGCGGTTGGTGGTGCCCACCTCCACCAGCTGGCAGCCCGCCTGGCGCATCACGTCGGGGATGCGGAACGCCCCGCCGATCTCCACCAGCTCGCCGCGCGATACCACCACCTGTTTGCCCGGCGCCACCGCCGCCAGCATCAGCAGCACCGCCGCGGCGTTGTTGTTGACGATGCAGGCGTCTTCCGCGCCGGTCAGCTGACACAGCAGATCGGCCACCGCGCGGTCGCGATGGCCGCGGCCGGCGCCGTCCAGATCGTACTCCAGCGTCACCGCCGCGCCCATCACCCGGCCGATGGCCTCGATCGCCGGCTGCGCCAGCTGGGCGCGCCCCAGGTTGGTGTGCAGCACGGTGCCGCTGAGGTTGAATACCGTCTTCAGCCGCGGCTGCTGCTGCTGCGCCAGCCGCGCCTGCAGCGCCTGCGGCCAGTCGTCGCACCACGCCGGCAACCGTCCCTGCCGTTTAATCGCGTCGCGGGCCTGCGCCTGCATCTGCCGCAGCAGCTCGCCAATCAGCGTCTGGCCGTGGCTGGCCAACAAAGGTGCTATCGTCGGGTCGCGCAGCAGGCGGTCAATCGCCGGCAGCCGGCTGTAAAGGGATTGGGCTTCAGTGCTCATGGTTGCTCGGTGTCAGGTGTGTTCAGGGTTGTCTTCAGCAATAACGGGGCGCGTCCGGCGCGCCCGTCGGTCGATCAGGGAGGCGAGGTGCGGGCAAAGCTTTCGCGGGCGAACAGACGCTCGGCCAGCTTGACCAGCGCCGGGCGTCCGACGCACCAGTTGGGCAGGATACGGCGGAAGTTGAGATAACCCAGCGCGCAGCCGGCGGCGATATCCGCCAGCGTCAGCTGCTCGCCGTTCAGCAGCGCTTTTTCCTGCGCCAGCGCTTCCAGCGCATCCAGTCCCTGTTGCAGCTTGTCGCGCTGCCGCAGCATCCAGGCTTCATCCTGTTTGCCCGCGGCGCGCAGGCTCTCGCGATACAGCAGCGACGCCGCCTCGGTCACGCCGTCCGCCAACGCTTCGCCGCGCCGCACCCGCAGCGCCAGCGCGCGGTCGTCCGGCACAAAGCGCGGCCCGGCGGGCAGCAGCTCCAGATAGTCGGCGATCACCCGCGAGTCATAGAACGCCTCGCCGTGCTCATCGAGCAGCACCGGCACCTTGGCCAACGGGTTGTGCTCGCCCACCCGCGTCTGCGCCTCGTAGGGCGGATCGTTGACGAACTCAAACGCCAGCCCCTTTTCCAGCAGCAGCACGGAAATCTTGCGGACAAAAGGGCTGGTATAACTGCCAATCAGTTTCATCTTCCCTCCCGTGGGCGGCGGGCAGGCAGCGCCGGTTACTTCACCGCCAGCGTATCAACAATGCGCTGCACCAGCGCCTGGTGCACCGCCGGCTCTTTCGCCGGCGACAGCATCTGCAGCGTAATCACGCGTTTATTGAACACCGTCAGGACAATGGTGGAAACCACTTTTTGCCCGTTAACGCTCTGTTCGGTATCCAGCCGGCGGAACTTTTGCTTACCGACGGTAAAGTTCTCTTCCTTGGTCTTCTCAATCTGCTTATAGCGGCCGGACAGCTCGGTCATCATGCTCTGCATCAGCTCATTGAGCATTTTGTCGCTGTCGTTCAGCTTCATCCCCGTCGGCGGAATCACCTCGGAGGAGACGGCGCTCTGGCGCGACTTGCCATTCAGGAAACGCTGAATGGTCGACGTATGGTCGTTAATGATGCCGCTGTTTTCCGTTTGATCGCTAAAGCCGGACGGCAGCTCAAAGGTCAGTTTCCCCTGCTGCAGCGAGACGCTCAGCCCCGGCAGCGGCGCAGGCTTCGGCTTTGGCGCCGGCTGGGTCGCCGTCGGTTTCGGCGCGGGCTTCGGCACCGTCGGCTGTTTGGTATCCGAATCATCACAGGCGCTCAGGCCGGCAATCAGGGCCGCCGCGGCGGCAAACTTCACGATCTTTTTGAACATCATCCCTTTCCTTTCGCTTTACGCGCTATGGCGTAAACGTAGCAAGACGCTCAGGCGAATGCCAGATAAGACGCGGGAAATAACCGAGACGCCTGCACAATCATGCGTCTGCCGCCGACTCCCGCTTACTCGCCCGGGAACAGGAACGGGTTGATGCTGCTGCGGGCAAAGCCCTCGTCTTCCATTTTGGCGTCGAGGATCAGGCTCGCCAGATCGTCGGCCACCGCTTCCACCTGCGGATCCTTCTCCTGATAGAGAATTTTCATATAGGTGCCGCAGTCGCCGCAGCTTTCCGCCTTCACCGCCGCCTGTTCGCTGTCCAGCGACCAGTAGTTCAGATCGCGCGTCTGCTCGCAGTTGCTGCACTTCACCCGCACCACGTGCCACTCGCTCTCGCACAGGTTGCAGTGCAGGTAGCGCAGGCCGTTGACGGTGCCGATATGCACCATGCTGGAGACCGGAATGCTGCCGCACACCGGGCAGAACTGGCGGTGTTCGCCGTATTCGGCGCGCGCCTTGCCGGGGATCTGGCTGGCCATCTGCGCCCAGTACAGCGACAGCGCCGCCCAGATAAAGGGCGCGTTCTCACTGCCCACCTGCGCGAATTCGCGGTTGAGCAAAGCGGTCGCCATCTGCTCCAGCTCCTGCTCGGCGGCCTTTTCCAGGTTATCCAGCACCGCCAGCACGTGCTGCGGCGCCTGCGGGCGCAGCTCGGCGATCAGCGCCGTCAGCAGCGTGCGCCAGTGCGCGCTGCGCGGATAGACGCTGAGATCGAGCGGCGGTTTGCCGCGTTCGGCGCCCTGACGCAGCGCGTCGGACAGGTCCAGCTGCAGCGGGTGGTCATGCAGCGCGTGCTGCTGCGCCTCGGCGATGCCGGCGGCGAAGTGGAGGTAATCCCCCAGCGGGTGATCGGCCGCCAACTGACGCAGGCGTTCAGCACGGCGGGTGTACAGGCTTTTCAGATTCGCGAAAAGTAACGGCGGAATTGCTTCCGCCGTGTGTGGCTTTTCACGCTGTGCCCCTAACTGCTCTTTAGGAACAATGCGGATACTCATCAGGGTTTGTTTTCCTGTCGTTTTTCGCGGACCTCACGGTACCAGCGCGGGTGGTGTTTCTTGGCCCAGGCGGCCGGCACCCAGCCTTCGACCATCGCGGTGATGGTGCCTTTCACCCACAGAGCGGCGTAGACGTGCACCATAATCACGATAATCAGCCCCACCGCCGCCAGCGAATGCACCAGCAGCGCAATGCGGATCAGCGGGATGGAGAAGGCCGGCGCAAAGTAAGGACGCCAGATAACGATGCCGCTGGCCAGCAGCAGCAGCAGGCTGATAATCGCCGCCCAGAAGACGCACTTCTGGCCGAAATTATAGCGCCCGGTGTCGCCGACTTCCTCGTTCATCGCAATCTTGTGGATGTTCTTGGCCCAGAGGATATCTTCACGGTTGATCAGATTATGCTTCCAGTAGCGCAGGAACATCAGCATAAACGCGGCAAACATGATCACCCCGGCGAAGGGGTGAAGAATGCGCGCCAGCTGCGGCGTGCCGAAGATATTCATCAGCCAGTTAAAGGACGGGAAAAAGAACCCGAGCCCGCTGATGGCCGCCAGAATAAAGCAGAACGCCACGATCCAGTGGTTAATCCGCTCCGGCGCGCTGTAGCGCTGAATTGGCTTTTCCTTCCTCATTTGCGCGTCTCCTCATCGTGCAGCTCGTCGTTCTCGTCCTCTTCGACGCGGTTCGGGCCGACGCCGACATAGTGGAAGATACTGGCTGCGAAGGTGGCGGCAAAGCCGATGGCCGCCAGCGGTTTCCACACGCCTTTCCAGAACGTCACCGCCGGACTGATCGACGGGTTGTCCGGCAGGCCGTGATACAGCTGCGGCTTGTCGGCGTGGTGCAGCACGTACATCACGTGCGTGCCGCCGACGCCGGCCGGATCGTACAGCCCGGCGTTCTGGTAGCCGCGCGTCTGCAGTTCGCCCACCCGCTCGGCGGCGACGTTTTTCATCGCCTCTTTGGTGCCGAAGTGGATGGCGCCGGTCGGGCAGGTTTTCACGCAGGCCGGTTCCTGGCCGACATCAACGCGGTCGACGCACAGGGTGCATTTGTACACCCGGTTGTCGTCCTTGTTCATGCGCGGCACGTCGAACGGACAGCCGGCGATGCAGTAGCCGCAGCCGATGCAGTGCTCCGACTGGAAGTCGACGATGCCGTTGGCGTACTGGATGATCGCCCCTTCCGACGGGCAGGCCTTCAGGCAGCCCGGGTCGGCGCAGTGCATGCAGCCGTCCTTGCGGATCAGCCACTCCAGTTTGCCGCTGTCGTCCATCTCCACTTCGGAGAAACGCATCACCGTCCAGGACTTGGCGGTCAGATCGGCGGGGTTGTCGTACACCCCGACGTTGTGACCGACCTCATCGCGGATGTCGTTCCACTCGGAACAGGCCACCTGACAGGCTTTGCAGCCGATACAGGTGGTGACGTCAATCAGCTTCGCCACTTCCGCTTTGTCGTCGCGGGCGCGCGGCGCCGGCGTCAGGCCGTTGGTGGCGGATTTACGAATGATGTCTTGAGATTGCATTGCCATAACTCGTCTCCGTTACACCTTTTCCACGTTGACCAGGAACGCCTTGAACTCCGGCGTCTGCGTATTGGCGTCGCCGACAAACGGCGTCAGGGTATTGGCCAGGAAGCCTTTTTTCGCCACCCCGGTGTAGCCCCAGTGGATCGGGATGCCGATGGTGTCGACCTCCTGACCATTCACCTGCAACGTGCGGATACGCTTGGTCACCACCGCCTTGGCCTTGATATAGCCGCGGTTGGAGCTGACTTTGACCGTATCGCCCTGTTTGATGCCTTTCTTCTGCGCCAGTTTTTCGCCGATCTCCACAAACTGCTCCGGCTGCGCAATGGCGTTGAGCCGCGCGTGCTTGGTCCAGTAGTGGAAGTGCTCGGTCAGACGGTAGGTGGTGCCGACGTACGGGAACTTGTCGGATTTGCCCATCGTCGCCAGATCGTCTTTAAACACGCGCGCCGCCGGGTTGGACACCACCTTCGGATGCAGCGGGTTGGTGCCGAGCGGCGTTTCAAACGGCTCGTAGTGTTCCGGGAACGGCCCTTCCGCCATTTTATCGATGGCGAACAGACGTCCCATGCCTTCCGGCTGCATGATAAACGGCCCGACGTCGCTGTCCGGCGCGGCGGTGCTGTAGTCCGGCACATCCATCCCGGTCCACTTGGCGCCGTCCCACTCCAGCATCTGACGCTTCGGATCCCACGGCTTGCCGGACGGGTCAGCCGAGGCGCGGTTATACAGAATGCGGCGGTTAAGCGGCCACGCCCAGGCCCAGTCCAGCGTATTGCCGAGGCCGGACGGGTCGGCGTTGTCGCGACGCGCCATCTGGTTGCCTTCCGGCGTCCAGCTGCCGGCGAAGATCCAACAGCCGCTGGCGGTGGTGCCGTCGTCGCGCAGATGGGCGAAGGTGCTCAGCTGCTGGCCTTTTTTCACCAGAACCTTGCCGTCGGCGTCGAGAATATCCGCCAGCGCCTTGCCGTTGCTCTCCTGCGCCACCTCTTCCGGCGACGGATTTTCCGGCGTCAGGTAGTCCCAGGTCATGTTCAGCACCGGCTCCGGCGTCGCGCCGCCTTCGCGCGCGTACATCTCGCGCAGCCGGCTGAAGATGCCCGACAGAATTTCACCGTCGTTCATCGCTTCGCCCGGGCCGTCGGCGCCCTTCCAGTGCCACTGCAGCCAGCGTGCGGAGTTGACGATCGAGCCGTTCTCCTCGGCAAAGCAGGTGGACGGCAGGCGGAAGACCTCGGTCTGAATCTGCGACGGATCCACGTCGTTAAACTCGCCGTGGTTCTGCCAGAAGTTGGCGGTTTCGGTATTCAGCGGGTCGATGGTCACCAGGAACTTCAGCTTGGACAGCGAGGCAACGACCTTGTTTTTGTTCGGGAACGACGCCACCGGGTTAAAGCCCTGGCAGAAGTAGCCGTTGACCTTGCCCTGCGCCATCATTTCGAAGTACTGCAGCACGTCGTAGCCTTTATCCCACTTCGGCAGCCAGTCAAAGCCCCAGTCGTTCTCTTTCTGCGCCTTGTCGCCGTAGAAGCTCTTCATCAGGCTGACGAAGAATTTCGGGTAGTTGCTCCAGTAGTTGACCTGCCCCGGCAGCAGCGCCTTCGGCGTGTTGGCGTTCAGGTAGCCGTTCAGATCGGTTTGCTGTTCGGACGGCAGGGTCAGGTAGCCCGGCAGGCTCTGCGACAGCAGGCCCAGGTCGGTCAGCCCCTGAATGTTGGAGTGGCCGCGCAGCGCGTTGACGCCGCCGCCCGCCATGCCCATATTGCCGAGCAGCAGCTGGATCATCGCCATGGTGCGGATGTTCTGCGCACCGACCGAGTGCTGCGTCCAGCCCAGCGCATACAGGAACGATGCGGTGCGGTCGTGGGCGCTGGTTTCGGCGATGTATTCGCACACCTGCAGGAAGTCGGCCTTCGGCGTGCCGCAGATATTCTCCACCACGTCCGGCGTATAGCGGCTGACGTGCTCTTTCAGCATGTTCCACACGCAGCGCGGATCCTGCAGCGTAACGTCGCGCTTGGCGTAGCCGTTTTCGTCCAGCTGGTAGTTCCAGGTGGTTTTGTCGTACTTGTGGTTGTCGGCGTCGTAACCGCTGAACAGGCCGTCTTCAAAGGCAAAATCTTCCCGCACCAGCAGGCTGGCGTTGGTGTAGGCCTCGACGTACTCGCGGTTAATTTTGTTATTGGTGATCAGGTACAGCAGTACGCCCGACAGGAAAGCAATGTCGGTGCCGGAACGGATTGGCGTATAGAAATCCGCCACCGATGCCGTACGGGTAAAGCGCGGATCGATCACAATCAGCTTGGCTTTATTGTGAATTTTGGCTTCCATCGCCCAGCGGAACCCCACCGGATGCGCTTCTGCCGCATTGCCGCCCATCACGACGATCAAATTCGCGTTCTTAATATCCACCCAGTGGTTGGTCATCGCACCGCGACCAAATGTTGGAGCAAGACTTGCTACCGTTGGTCCGTGTCAGACGCGCGCCTGGTTGTCTACGGCCAGCATGCCGAGAGCGCGGGTGAATTTTTGCGTTAAATAGCCGGTTTCGTTACTGGCGCCTGACGCGCACAGCATGCCGGTGGACAGCCAGCGGTTAACGGTGGCGCCCTGTTCGTTGGTGGCGACGAAGTTGGCGTCGCGGTCCTCTTTCATCAGCTTGGCGATGCGGGTAAAGGCGTCGTCCCAGCTGAGGCGCTGCCATTTATCAGAGCCTGGCGCGCGGTATTCAGGGTACTGCAGACGGCCTTCGCTGTGGATGAAATCCACCAGGCCTGCGCCTTTCGGGCAAAGCGCGCCGCGGCTGACCGGATGATCCGGATCCCCTTCGATATGGAAAATGCTTTCTTTTGCGTTCTTGGCGCCGTCGCCAAGGCTGTACATCAACAACCCACAGCCGACGGAACAGTATGTACAGTTGTTACGGGTTTCACGGGCGCGCAGCAGTTTGTACTGCCGGGTTTCCGCTAACGCCGCTTCCGGGGTGAACCCCAGCGCGGCCACCGTCGTCCCTGCCATACCGCCAGCGCAGATCTTAAAGAACTGCCTTCTGCTGACCTGCATGGGGGGTCTCCTTCATCGCGTAGTCACATTGTTTCGAGTGCGCCTGCTTCACGCCGGGCGTGGAAGCGCTAATAATGATCGTTGTTATATTGGCAACGTTATCTACCCGTCATACTTCAGGCTGCAGGTGAACCGGCGGCGCTCAGTCACCCGCATCACTTACCGGGGACACCTTCTCCTGCCGCCTGCCTGCAACTCGAATTATTGAGGGTATAACCCCGTATAATACCATAGCGATACCGGGGTTGTTATAAAGCCGTGCTCTGTCAGTGAATAATATAGACACAATATGACACAAAAGTGAGACATTGATCACACTCATGGGTTGCGCAAAAACCGCACAAACCAAGGGGCATTGATAATCATTTTCAATATCATTTAATTAACTATAATGATCCGACTGCTTACGCGGTGCTTACATCCTTGCGCCGCCCTATCACACTGGAGACGATGATCATGAGTTATTCACTGCCATCACTGCCGTACGCCTATGACGCGCTGGAACCGCACTTTGACAAGCAGACGATGGAGATCCATCACACCAAACACCATCAGACCTACGTCAACAACGCCAACACCGTGCTGGAAGCCTACCCGGAACTGGCGTCGCTGAGCGTTGAAGAGCTGATCAAAGACCTGGATAAGGTTCCGGCCGACAAGCGCACCTTTATGCGCAACAACGCCGGCGGCCACGCCAACCACAGCTTCTTCTGGAAAAACCTGAAAACCGGCACCACCCTGTCCGGCGATCTGAAGGCCGCCATCGAGCGCGACTTCGGCAGCGTGGAGAAATTCCAGGAAGAGTTCGAGAAAGCCGCCGCTACCCGTTTCGGTTCCGGTTGGGCATGGCTGGTGCTGAAAGATGACGGCAAACTGGCCGTAGTCTCCACCGCCAACCAGGACAGCCCGCTGATGGGCGAAGCCGTTGCCGGCGCCTCCGGGTTCCCGCTGATCGGCCTGGACGTGTGGGAACACGCTTACTACCTGAAATATCAGAACAAACGCCCGGACTACATCAAAGCATTCTGGAACGTGGTGAACTGGGACGAAGCCGCCGCGCGCTTCGCCGCCAAGAAGTAATCCTTTCATCTCGTCATCATGCCCGCGTCCCGCGGGCATTTTTTGCTTAAAAAACCGCTAAAGTTTATCCCTGCAATGCCGATGGTTTTTCCCATCACATCGCTTAAAAAAGGGACAAACAATGGCGGTATTGCAAACACTGACGAGCCGATACACCCATCTTAGCGTAGGGAAAAAACTTACCCTCGGCTTCTTCCTGATGCTGCTGTTGGCGGCCATCATCGCCGGCGCCGGCGTCTACTACCTCAACATCATCAATGCCCGTTCCGAACGCATCAATTTCAGCGATCGGCTGAACTACGAGATCAATCAGGCAAACTACTACCGGGCGCTTTACGGCCAGGGCTACCGCACGGAGTTTTTGGAAAAACACCGGGTGCACGTCGAGAATGCCGCAAAGCTGGTGACGGACGGCCAGAAAATGGAGTGGGACCGGCTGAGTTACCAGCAGCTGCGCCAGCTGGTGAAAATGATCGATGAATACCAGCAGCAACAGCAGCAGCTGCTTGAGGCGATCGCCGCCAAAGACGCCATACGCAGCAGCTGGGGGATGGCGGAAGTCCTGGAAAACCTGCAGCAGGCTGAGCGCCAGTTGGGCGGCGGCGAATTACAGCTTCCGTTCATCCGGCTCCGACAAACGCTGACGCAAATCCGCTACGACGCCCGCGGCTTGCTGCTCAACCTCAACCATGAGGCCGAAGCGGCGCTGCTCACCGCAATCGCCAAAGCGCACGACAATACTCAGGCGCTGATCCAGCGTCTGCCGGAACAGCAAAAACCGCAGCTGCAGCCGCTGCTGAACGCAATAGACAGCTATCAGGCGCATATCAAAGCCTATATGCCTGCCTATGAGCGTGAACTGGCGATCAGCAAGGCCCAAGGGGATAATGCGCTCAAGATCGGCGCACTGGCCCGCATCTTCCTACAGGATGAATTAACCAACACCGAGGGCGATATCAGCAAAGCGCAGCTGGCCATGGGCCTGACCACGCTGATCGCCATTATCGTCGGGCTGCTGGTGTCATGGCGCATTACCCAGCAGATCACCCGGCCGCTGAACAATACGCTGGAGATTGCGCAACGCATCGCTACCGGCGATCTGCGCCGGGTGGATGTTCCCGAACGCCGCGACGAACTGGGCAAACTGCTGCAGGCGATGGCGACCATGAACCAGAACCTGCGCGATATGATTGAAAAAATCCAGCAGGGCGTCGGCCAGGTTTACACCGCCGCCGGTGAAATCTCCGCCGGCAATACCGATCTCTCCTCGCGCACCGAGCAACAGGCGGCGGCGGTGGAGGAAACCGCCGCCAGCATGGAGCAGCTGACCGCCACGGTGAAACAGAACGCGGACAACGCCCATCACGCCAACCAGCTGGCGTCGGACGCCTCCGATACCGCCCAGCAGGGCGGCAAGCTGGTGGGCAGCGTGGTCGCCACCATGCGCGATATCTCCAGCAGTTCGCAACGCATTGCCGAAATCACCACGCTGATCAACGGTATTGCCTTCCAGACCAATATCCTGGCGCTGAATGCCGCCGTTGAAGCGGCGCGCGCCGGCGAGCAGGGCCGCGGCTTCTCGGTGGTGGCCAGCGAAGTGCGCAGCCTGGCGCAGCGCTGCGCGCAGGCGGCCAAGGAGATCGAAGGGCTGATCGGCGAGTCGGTCAACCGCGTGCAGAGCGGCACCCGGCTGGTGGAGGAGACCGGCAGCACCATGGAGCAAATCGTGCAGGCCGTCGGCCACGTGCGCGATATCATGGCGGAGATCGCCTCCGCCTCCGACGAGCAGACGCGCGGCATCGACCAGATCGGCCACGCGATCGCCGAGATGGATCAGACCACGCAGCAAAACGCCGCCCTGGTGGAACAGTCCGCCGCCGCCGCCGACTCGCTGGAAGAGCAGGCGGAAATCCTGCAGCAAAGCGTGGCGGTGTTCCAGCTGGCGGACGCGTCGTCTCCCGGCGTTACGGCGACCGACGCGCCAACGCCGCGCCCGGCCAAGCCGGCGGTCCCCGCCCAGAACGAGCAGGATAACTGGACCACCTTCTAACCGCATCGCCGCCCCATTTTCGGGGCGGCGTCTCTGTTCCTTCCGGCTCACTCGGGCTATGCTAAGCCGTGTTCTGAGCCAGGAGGCCCCTATGCCCAACCCCGACGTCTATATCGGCCACATTCAGACCTATCCGGGCGGACGCCCGAGCGCGATCGCCAAACGGCAGGTCGACGGCGCTCTGCCGCTGACCCCGCTCGGCCTGGAGGGCGATCAGCAGGCGGAAAAAAGCTACCACGGCGGCCCCGATCGCGCGCTGTGCCATTACCCGATTGAACATTATGACCACTGGCGGCAGCAGTTTCCGGCGCAGGCCGAGCTGTTCAGCCCGCCGGCATTCGGCGAAAACCTCTCAACCCGCGGCCTGACCGAGCACAACGTGTTTATCGGCGATATTTTCCGCTGGGGCGAGGCGCTGATCCAGGTGACGCAGCCGCGCTCGCCGTGCTTCAAACTCAACTATCATTTCGACATCGACGATCTGTCGCTGCTGATGCAGCAAAGCGGCCGCTGCGGCTGGCTGTACCGGGTGATTTCGCCCGGCCAGGTAAGCGGCGACCTGCCGCTGGAACTGGCGGCGCGCTGCAGCGAGGTCTCGGTGGCCGAAGCGGTAAGCATCGCCTGGCATATGCCGTTTGACGAGGAGCAGTATCGCCGCCTGCTGTCGGCGGCCGGGCTATCCGCCAGCTGGAGCAAAACCCTGCTGCTGCGCATCCGCAGCGGCAAAATCGAAGATTTTAACCGTCGTTTGCTGGGCCGCTGACGAACGGCGGCGAGGAAGAGGCTCTGCGGGGAGGAGTGACGGGGCGCACGCGTCGCCCCGCCGGGGATCAGAAGGCTTTTTTCGCGTAGCCGGTGACCGCTTTCAGGCCCATTTCACGGCCCAGCGCGGTCATCGGGTGCACCACCACCAGCCCGCGCACGCTTTTCTTCAGCGCGCCCATATCGGCCTGCTCTTTTTTGGTGATTTCACGGCTGAACGGCAGTTTTTGCAGTTTCTGCGCTTCGCCGCTCAGCTTTTCTGTACGCACGTTTTTCAGGCGCTCGATCTCCGTCGCCAGCTTCTCTTTTTCCTTGCTGTGCTGCGCGATCAGCTCCGGATTGCCCTGCTGGATCACCTGGACGTCTTTGTGGTTCAGCGCGTCCAGCTGGTCGCTCAGGCGCTTAATCTCTGCCTTTTCTTTCTCTTTCATTTCTCTGACCTGAAGTGCCGAACCGGCACGTTTAAGGAGGGTTTGCTGCATTGTAGCAAAATGCGCGGCCGGTTACCCGGCGGGATGCGCGGACGCCGTTACGGGCGCCCGAGCGGGGAGAGGCGCGACGGCTGTTTGGCGCCGATGCCGGCAATCAGCGCGGTCACCGACAGCACCATGGTGGAGCGCACCATCTGCTGGTAACGCTGCTGCTGCATCGCCAGCAGCGCTTCATCCGCCTCGCCGGGCGGCAACAGCGCCGGCTGCGGCGGCAGCGCGCTGACGCAGTGCAGCTCGCCGAACGGCCCGAGGATTTCATCATCGACAAAGCGGTACTCGGCGCCGTCGTGGTTCAGCTCTTCACGCAGCGCCATCAGCAGTTCGGCGTCTTCATACTCATGACGCGCGATCACCCCCAGGCCATACATCAGCTTCAACCGCACCGACAGTTCCCCCAGGGGACCGGCGCCGGACAATAGCGGCTCGACGGCGTACTTCACCGCATAGTCGTCCTTGCGGAACACCTGCACCACCAGTACGTTCAACGCTTCCGCCAGCAGCTCTACCGCCGCGATCAGGAAGCTGCGTACCGTTTTGCCGGCGTTCAGCTTTTCCAGAACCTGGTTTTCAAATGCCTGTGCTTCTTCCATCGTCGCTGTTCGAAAGGCGTAGGGGAGACCGTCAATGGCGAACTCGGGCTGCAGGCGCGCAGCACGCTGCGCCCGTGTGTTCATCATCACGCGCTACTTTTGCATGGCGTTATACACAGCTACGGCCTGTTCCACAACCTCGCCGTCCTCCGGCAGACCGGAAATTTGCGCCAGCGCGGCTTTCGGCCCGCGTTCGCTCAGCAGCTGCGCCAGCTCCTGCGCCTGCGGATCCTGGGCGCTGCGGTAGTGCATGGCGGCGGCGACGCCCTGAATCAGGTTGGCGTGCGGCAGGCCATACTCCAGCGTGCCCAGCAGCGGCTTGATCAGGCGGTCGCCGGCGCTCAGTTTACGCAGCGGCTGGCGGCCCACGCGCTCGACGTCGTCGTGCAGGTAAGGGTTTTCAAACCGGCTGAGGATTTTTTCGATATAGGCCGCGTGTTTTTCCGGCGCAAAGCCGTAACGCTTGATCAGCACCGCGCCGCTCTCCACCATCGCGCCCTTCACCACCTGGCGCACCGCCGGGTCGAGAATCGCGTCGCGGATGGTCTGCAGCCCGGCCTGCTGGCCCAGATAGGCGGTAATCGCATGGCCGGTATTGAGCGTAAACAGTTTACGTTCGACAAACGCCATCAGGTTATCGGTCAGCTCCATGCCGGCAATCGCCGGCGGCGCGCCCTTGAACTGGGTCTGGTCGACGATCCACTCGCTGAAGGTTTCCACCGTCACCGCCAGCGGATCGTCGCTGCCCGCTTCCGCCGGCGGCACGATGCGGTCCACTGCGGAATCGACGAAGCCGACATGCTGCTCCGCCCACGCCTGGTCGTCCGCCGACAGCGCGGCAAAGACCTGCTGTTTCAGCTGGCTGGTGCCGCGCACCATGTTTTCGCAGGCGATAATATTCAGCGGCCGCGCATTGCCCTGCCGGCGGCGTTCGCTCAGCCCTTTGGCGATCGTGCCGGCGATTTTGGCCAGGATCTGCGGGCCGACGGCGGTGGTGACGATATCGGCGTCGGCGATCAGCGCCACCGCGTCATCGCTGCCGCTGTTGACGGCGCTGACGTTGCTCACCGTTTCCGTGCGCTCCTGCTCGCCGACGATGCGCACCGGGTAGCTATTGCGTTGATTGAGCGCGTCCAGCACCGTCTGGTTAACGTCGGCGAAAGTCAGTTCGGCATGCGCATCGGCCAGCAGTTTGCCGATAAAGCCGCGGCCGATATTACCGGCGCCAAAATGTAATGCTTTCATAATGATAACCTTCTTAAATATGACAAGGGCGCAGCCTGACGCTGCGCCCCTATGGGATTTAGTCTTTCTTGCCGCCGAGCAGCTCCAGCACTTCCTGCCGGCTTGTGGTATTCGCCAGCCGCTCAATCACCGTGTCGTCGTCCAGCGCATTGGTCAGGCTGGTAATCACCTGGATGTGCTCGTTATTGCGCGCGGCAATGCCGATCACCAGGCGCGCCACCTCGTCCTCTTCGTCGCCGAAGCGCACGCCCTGCGGGTACTGGCAGAACACCACCCCGGTGCGCAGCACGCGGTCTTTGGCCTCAATGGTGCCGTGCGGCACGGCGATGGATTCGCCCAGATAGGTGGAGGTGAGTTTTTCACGCTCCAGCATCGCCGGCACGTATTCCGCCTCGACGTAGCCGCCTTTCACCAGCTGCTCGCCGGCAAAGCGGATCGCCTGCTCTTTATCGCTGGCTTCCAGGCCGAGGAACACGTTGTCCTCCCCCAGTTTGAACAGCGCCGGTTCGTCGTCGGCGGCGCTCTCGTCAGGCGCGGCCGTCGCCGGCTGCGGCTGGGACGCGCCGCCGTTGGCGGCCAGCAGGCGCGCGGTCAGGTCGCTGTACAGGTTGCTGTCGAGGAAATTGGTCAGCGAGATATGCTGCGCCTGCGGCGCATGACGCATCGCGCGCTCCGTCAGGTCGCGGTGGGTAATCACCAGATCCACGTCGTCCGGCAGGTTGTTGATGGCGCTGTTGGTGACCGAAATGCGGGTCAGCCCGGCATCGGCCACTTTCTTACGCAGCACCCCGGCGCCCATGGCGCTGGAGCCCATGCCCGCGTCGCAGGCCACGATGATTTTGCGTACCGTGCTCAGGTCGCCGTCCAGCGCGGCGCCGGCCGCCTGGCTGCCTTTCGCCTGTGATTTCATATCGCGCATCCGGCGGGTCGCTTCTTCCAGATCGTCCTCTTCTTTCACTTTCGAGGTTTTCAGCAGGAAGCCGGCGACCACAAAGGAGACCACGAAGGCCGCCAGGATTGCCGCCAGGTTAGCGAAATAGGCGCCCTTCGGCGTCATCGCCAGCACCGCCAGAATCGAGCCGGGTGAGGCCGGCGACACCAGGCCGCCGTTCAGCATCGTCAGCGTGAATACGCCGGTCATGCCGCCGAGGATCACCGCCAGAATCAGGCGCGGGTTCATCAGCACATACGGGAAATAGATTTCGTGAATGCCGCCGAAGAAGTGGATGATCGCCGCGCCGCCGGCGGACTGTTTGGCATTGCCGCGGCCGAAGAACATATAGGCCATCAGCACGCCCAGCCCCGGGCCGGGGTTGGCTTCAATCAGGAAGAAGACGGATTTGCCGGCCTCGGTCGCCTGCTGAATGCCCAGCGGCGAGAAGATGCCGTGGTTGATGGCGTTGTTCAGGAACAGGATTTTCGCCGGTTCGACGAAGATCGAGGTCAATGGCAGCAGGTTGTGCACCACCATGACGTGTACGCCCGCCGCCAGCAGTTTGGACAGCGTTTCCACCAGCGGCCCGATGCCGAGGAAGGCCAGGATCGCCAGCAGCATGCCGATAATGCCGGCGGAGAAGTTGTTCACCAACATCTCGAAGCCGCTCTTGATCTTGCCGTCCACCCAGCGGTCAAAATGCTTGATGGCCCAGCCGCCCAGCGGGCCGGCGATCATGGCGCCGAGGAACATCGGCATATCGGCGCCGACAATCACCCCCATGGTGGTGATCGCGCCGACCACGCCGCCGCGCTCGCCGCCCACCAGTTTACCGCCGGTGTAACCGATCAGCAGCGGCAGCAGGTAGGTGATCATCGGGCCGACCAGCTTGCCCAGCGTTTCGTTCGGCAGCCAGCCGGTAGGAATAAACAGTGCGGTGATGATGCCCCAGGCGATAAACGCGCCGATGTTTGGCATCACCATATTGCTGAGGAAACGGCCAAAGTTCTGCACTTTGACCTTAATGTCTGGTGAAAGCATAAAACACACCCCTATTGTGAAGCGGTAATAGCATTACGCGCCGGCGAATGAATAAGAGCGCGCATTATTGTTGTTACGTTCCAGCCGCTTGGTGCTGTCTGTGAGGCGGACTCTAGCACGCTCGATTGACAACGCGTACTTGGTGAAAATTTTGTGACACAAGTCACTCAAAGAGGCTATAAACACCACCCTTCATGGTGATCGCGATCACAATTAGAGCGTGTAAAAAAGCAACACTGCCGCCATAATGAGCCAAAAACGCTATTTTTTGTGATTAAAATCACATTTTAATTTTGCATTTTTGTTTTTGTATTGTGATGTTTATCACATTTTATTTTCGGCGCGACGCGGCCTGAGCAACGTCCCCGCGTCGGCAGGCGCCAGCGCGAGAAAACGGGCCGTTTAGCCGTAATAAAGTTACAACGCGGGATTATCGTGAAGTGTAGTACAGAAAACCGGCGCTGCGGCGCATCCTGCGGGGTTCCCCGGGGCTTTGCCGCCATCGGTGGGGGTATTCCCTGCCCGCCGCATCCGCGCCGTTTGGGTGTCATGGGATATCACCATCAGGCTTCACGCAGGGAAACAGAACGCGAAAAGGCGCTATTATTCTGGGCGTTAATTAAAAGCATGTATTCTCTCATCCCGGCAATAAAAATAATGCCATCAATATCCGGCATGGCTTTTCGCAGCATTATTAGCGCCTTAGATAGCGGTGATAATCGTGTAAGGCCAAACAACAAAACACACATCGACTTATATCCAATCAATTACTCAACAAATAAAAAACAAAATCACAAAAAGAAATATATCCATACACCACCCAGAGTGAACCCCAACTAACTCATGCAATAACAGCACCTTAATAAAAACATAAAAATAGCATGCAAATAAATAAAGGCATAAATTATTATCATCAAAAATAATTCAAACCACATCCTATAATAATTTAAAATTACGTCATAACCTGCTGATATATATGTGTGTGAGATATTTTTCCATTTTAATTATCCGCTTAGGATTTTTTTTTATAAATTCACTCGCAAGCTGATAACGGCTACCTATACTTTCTCTCTGTCTTGGCGATTAATAATTTATTTATTGCATTTTCGGCGGGAGAAAAATATGTCACACATCACGACTTCGAAATTAAACAAGTTAGTTGCGCGCGTCAGAAAAGCTCAGGAGGCATACGCCGACTATTCTCAGGCGCAGGTTGACAGAATTTTTCATGCTGCGGCGCTGGCGGCAGCCGACGCCCGCATCCCGCTGGCGCAGCTGGCGGTTGACGAGTCTGGCATGGGCATCGTTGAAGACAAGGTGATGAAGAATCAGTTTGCCTCCGAGCATGTCTATCATGCCTACAAGGACGAGGTGACCTGCGGCATTCTGGCGGAAGACGAGGCGTTCGGCACTCTGACCATCGCCGAACCGATCGGGGTCATCTGCGGTATCGTCCCCGCTACCAACCCCACCTCGACGGTTATTTTCAAGGCGCTGATCAGCCTGAAAACCCGCAACGCCATTATCTTCTCTCCCCACCCCAGAGGCAGCAACGCCGCCAATAAAGCGGCGGAAGTGATCCTGCGCGCCGCGGTGGAGGCCGGCGCGCCGGCCGATATTATCGGCTGGCTGGACAGCCCGACCGTCGAGATGGCGGACCAGCTGATTCACCACCCGCAGGTGGATCTGATTCTGGCCACCGGCGGCCCTGGCCGCGTCAAGGCGTCGTACAGCTCCGGCAAGCCCGCCATCGGCGTAGGCGCCGGCAATACGCCGGTCGTGGTCGATGAAACGGCGGATATCAACCGCATGGTCGCCTCGGTGCTGATGTCCAAAACCTTCGATAACGGCATGATCTGCGCCTCTGAACAGTCGGTAATCGTCGTCGACGCGGTGTATGACGAGGTGCGCGCACGCTTTGCCGCCGCCGGCGGCTATCTGCTGCCGGAGCCGCAGCGGCAGGCGGTGCGCAATATCATTATGAAACAGGGGCGGATCAATGCCGATATCGTCGGGCAATCCGCGCTGAAAATCGCGGAAATGGCGGGCATTGAGGTGCCTGCCGACACCAAAGTGCTGATCAGCGAGGTGAGCGGGATCGGCGACGATGAACCGTTCTCCGGCGAGAAGCTGTCGCCGCTGCTGGGCATGTATCGCGCACAGCACTTCGATGATGCCATCAATAAAGCCGTCGCCCTGGCCGCGTTTGGCGGCGCCGGCCACACCTCCTGCCTGTATACCGATCAGGATAATCAGCAGGCGCGCATCGCCCGCTTCGGCGCCCGGCTGAAAACCTCGCGCATTCTGATCAATACGCCGGCCTCGCAGGGCGGCATCGGCGATCTGTATAACTTTAAGCTGCCTCCCTCCATGACGCTGGGCTGCGGCTCCTGGGGCGGCAATTCCGTCTCGGAAAATATCGGCCCCAAACATCTGCTTAACCGTAAAACCGTGGCCAAACGCGCGGAAAACATGCTGTGGCACAAGCTGCCGCAGGCCATCTACTTCCGCCGCGGCGCCTTGTCCGGCGCGCTGAAAGAGGTAGCAGCGCAGGGCAAAGCCAGACGCGCGTTTATCGTCACCGGGCCGTATCTGTTCAGCCAGGGGTTCGTCAAACCGGTGCTGGCGATCCTGCATGCGCAAGGGGTGGAAACCGAGGTGTTCGCCGAGGTGGGCGCGGAGCCGACCCTGACGATGGTCAACGCCGGCGCCCGGCGCATGCTGCAGTTTAAACCGGACGTGATTATCGCGCTCGGCGGCGGTTCACCGATGGATGCCGCCAAGGTGATGTGGATGATGTACGAACATCCCGAGGTTAAATTCAGCGATCTCGCCCTGCGTTTTCACGATATCCGCAAACGCATTTATACCTACCCCAGCACGCGGGTTAAAGCCCGGCTGATCGCCATTCCCACCACCTCGGGCACCGGTTCGGAAGTGTCGCCGTTCGCCGTCGTCACCGATGAAGCCAGCGGCCAAAAATACCCGTTGGCCGACTATGCGCTTACGCCCGATATGGCGATCGTCGATGCCGACCTGGTGATGACGATGCCCAAAACGCTGTGCGCCTACGGCGGCATGGACGCCATCACCCACGCGCTGGAAGCCTATGTCTCGGTACAGGCCAACGAATATGCCGACGGCCAGGCGCTGCAGGCGTTGAAGCTGCTGAAGGAGAACCTGCTGCTCAGCTATCAGGCCGGCGCGCAAAACCCGCGTGCGCGGGAACGGGTGCACAACGCCGCCACCATCGCCGGCATCGCCTTCTCCAACGCCTTTCTCGGCATCTGTCACTCCATGGCGCACAAGCTGGGGGCGGAGTTTCCCATCGCCCACGGGCTGGCCAACGCCATGCTGCTGACCAACGTCATCCGTTACAACGCCAATGACGACGCCGCCAAGCAGACGGCCTTCAGCCAGTACGATCGCCCGCAGGCCCGTTGCCGCTATGGCGAAGTCGCCGATCACCTGGGGCTGAACGCCGCCGGCGACAGTGCGGAACAGAAAGTCGAGAACCTGCTGACGTGGCTGGAGGGGTTAAAGGCGGAGCTGGCGATCCCGGCGTCGCTGCAGGAGGCCGGCGTCGATGAGGCGCATTTTCTGTCGGTGCTGGATCAGTTGGCGGTTGACGCCTTCGACGACCAGTGCACCGGCACCAATCCGCGCTATCCGCTGATTAAGGATCTGCGGCAGCTGCTGCTGGACTGTTTTTACGGCCGCTACTATCGCGATACGCCAAACGTCGGACGCCAGCGCGCGGCGGAAGAAAAGGAGGAGACCGAGGCCGCCAGGGCCACGGAGTAACCGGAATGCGCCCTGCTTACGTCAGGGCGCACGTCCGGCAGGTTTAGCGCATCACCACCTCATTGAGGGTCTTCTGCGCGTTTTGCAGGTCCTGCTGCTTGGCCGCCAGATTGGTCATCATGGCGTTGTACTGCGCGACCTGCTGCTGATTGCGGAACTGCACGCCGCCGTTGTTAAAGCTGACCTGATTCCCCTGCGCCTGCAGGAAGTCGCCCACCTGCACCAGCTCCTGGATAAAGCCGGCGGCGGCCGGGATGGTCGGCATCAGCGCATTGGCCGGCGCGGTAACGATTTTGTCGTAGGCCTGGTTATACACCGCCTTCAGATCGTCCGGCTGCTTCAGCGCCGCCCTGGCGCTGTCCGCCTGCGACTTGGCGGTCTGTATCTGCTGCCCCAGCAGGTTGAGCGCGCCAATCGACTGCTGCAGCCCGTCGCGCTTGCCGATATAGTCCTGCGCGGTGCGGATCTGGCTCACCTGATCGATAGCCGGCGTCAGGCTGGCGTCGACGGATTTATTTAATTGCTGTGAAAATGCGACTAAAATCGCGTAATCGCCGGCATAGTTGCCGAACTTCTGCTTCTGGTCTTCGCTCAGCGTCGGTATTTTCGCGCCGCTGCGCATTACGGTGTTTTGCAGATAGTCGATAAATGCCTTGCGCTGCTCCGGCTCTTTATCGCCGCAGCCAGCCAGCTGCATCACCACCAACAACGCTACGATCGGCGCCAACCAGCGCATCACGCCCTTGCTCTGAGTCCCTACCGCCATGTGAAATAACTCCCGTGATAAACGTGTCTTTTCATCAGCTTCCTGCCTGTTGCCGCTCCCTGCGACTTTAAGAATAGATCAACTGCCCGCGCTTTGCCGATTCCCGCGGCAAGCGGCGTAAAAAAGGCGCCCGCAGGCGCCTTTAAGGTTAATGGCAAAACCGCCTGATAGATCGAGATACCCGGGCCTAGCGTAACGAGGGGCGCTTCGGCGGCTTACGCCGCTACGACCCCATCGCCACGCTCTCCCTAATAACCGGCTTGGTCAGCAGTCTGCAGACGCCCGCAGGCGCCTTAATTTCTCACCGCACGGGCTTATTGCAGGACGGAAATATCCGCCACCTGCAGGAACAGCTCACGCAGTTTGCTCAGCAGCGTCAGACGGTTAACGCGCACCTCTTCATCTTCCGCCATCACCATCACGCTTTCGAAGAACTCGTCGACGGTTTCACGCAGCGCCGCCAGCTCCACCAGCGCTTCCTGGTAGCGGCCTTCGGCGAAGTACGGCTGCAGCTTGTCGCGCAGCACCACCAGGTGAGTCGCCAGCTTCAGCTCCGCCGGCTCTTTCAGCACCGACGCGCGCACCTGATCGAACAGGGTGTCGGTCGATTTGGCCAGAATGTTGGAGACGCGCTTGTTCGCCGCCGCCAGCGCCGCCGCTTCGTCCAGCGTGCGGAAGTGGCTCACCGCCTTCACGCGGGCGTCAAAGTCCGCCGGTTTGGTCGGACGACGCGCCAGCACCGCCTGGATGGTGTCGACCGCGTGGCCTTCTTCCTGATACCAGGCGCGGAAGCGGCCCAGCATAAAGTCCACCACCTCATCCACCACCTTGGCGTTGGTCAGCTTGCTACCGTACAGGCGCACCGCCTCTTCGGTCAGGGTCTGCAGATCCAGCGGCAGGTTCTTCTCAACGATGATGCGCAGCACGCCCAGCGCCGCGCGACGCAGCGCAAACGGGTCTTTGTCGCCTTTCGGATGCTGGCCGATGCCGAAGATGCCCGCCAGGGTGTCCATCTTGTCGGCAATCGCCAGCGAACAGGCCACCAGCGACTGCGGCAGCGCATCGCCGGCAAAGCGCGGCTGGTACTGCTCGTTCAGCGCGACCGCCACGTCTTCCGCCTCGCCGTCGTGACGCGCATAGTGCATGCCCATCACGCCCTGGGTGTCGGTAAACTCAAACACCATATTGGTCATCAGGTCGCACTTCGACAGCAGGCCGGCGCGGGTGGCGTGGTTGACGTCGGCGCCGATCTGGCCGGCAATCCAGCCCGCCAGCGCCTGAATGCGGTCGGTCTTGTCGCGCAGGGTGCCCAGCTGCTTCTGGAACAGCACGCTGTCCAGCCGCGGCAGGTTGTCTTCCAGACGCTGTTTACGGTCGGTGTTGAAGAAGAACTCGGCGTCCGCCAGGCGCGGGCGCACCACCTTCTCGTTACCGGCGATGATTTGCTGCGGATCTTTCGATTCGATATTGGCGACGAAGATAAAGTTCGGCAGCAGTTTGCCCGCGGCGTCATACACCGGGAAGTACTTCTGGTCGCCCTTCATGGTGTACACCAGCGCTTCCGCCGGCACCGCCAGGAATTTCTCCTCGAACTTCGCCGTCAGCACCACCGGCCACTCCACCAGCGACGCCACTTCTTCCAGCAGGCTGTCGCTCAGATCGGCCTTGCCGCCAATCTGCTGCGCCGCCAGCTCGGCGTCACGCTTGATGATCGCCTTGCGCGCTTCGTAGTCCGCCACCACTTTGCCGCGCTCCTGCAGCACCTGCGGGTACTGGTCGGCGTTATCGAGGGTGAACGCCGGCTCGCCCATAAAGCGGTGGCCGCGTACGGTGCGCGCCGAGTCGATGCCCAGCACGGTGCCCGGAATCAGCTCATCGCCCAGCAGCATGGTCACGGTGTGCACCGGACGCACGAACTGGGTCTCCTGGTCGCCCCAGCGCATCAGCTTCGGCACCGGCAGCCTGGCCAGCGCGTTGCTGACCATTTCCGCCAGCAGCTGCTGTGCGGACTGGCCTTTCACCAGCGCGCGGTACAGCAGCCATTCGCCTTTGTCGGTCTTCAGACGCTCGGCCTGATCGACGCTGATGCCGCAGCCGCGCGCCCAGCCTTCGGCCGCTTTGCTCGGCTTGCCTTCGGCGTCGAACGCCTGCGCAATCGCCGGGCCGCGCTTTTCAACTTCACGATCGGCCTGCGCCGCGCTCAGGTTGGCCACTTTCAGCGCCAGACGGCGCGGTGCGGCAAACCAGCTGACTTCACCGTGCTCAAGGTTGGCGTTGTCCAGTTCGGCGCTGAAGTTGGCGGCAAAGGATTCCGCCAGTGAACGAAGAGCCTTCGGCGGCAGCTCTTCCGTGCCGATTTCCACCAGGAAAGTCTGTTGAGTCATGGCTGCCTCTTAGTTCTCGTTCTTTTTACACATCGGGAAGCCCAGCGCCTCGCGGGAGGCGTAGTAGGCTTCCGCCACGGCTTTGGTCAGCGTGCGGATGCGCAGAATATAGCGCTGGCGCTCGGTGACGGAGATCGCCTTGCGCGCGTCCAGCAGGTTGAAGGTGTGCCCTGCCTTCAGAATGCGCTCATAGGCCGGCAGCGGCAGCGGTTTTTCCAGCGCCAGCAGCTGCTGCGCTTCTTTCTCATACTGCTCAAAGCAGCTGAACAGGAAATCCACGTCGGCGTATTCAAAGTTGTAGGTCGACTGCTCCACTTCGTTCTGATGGAACACGTCGCCGTAGGTGGTCACGCCCAGCGGGCCGTTGCTCCACACCAGATCGTACACGCTGTCCACGCCCTGGATATACATTGCCAGACGCTCCAGACCGTAGGTGATCTCGCCGGTGACCGGCTTGCACTCCAGGCCGCCGACCTGCTGGAAGTAGGTGAACTGGGTCACTTCCATGCCGTTCAGCCATACTTCCCAGCCCAGGCCCCAGGCGCCGAGCGTCGGGTTTTCCCAGTTGTCTTCCACGAAGCGGATATCGTGAATGGTCGGATCCAGACCCAGCTCTTTCAGCGAGCCCAGGTACAGTTCCTGAATATTGTCCGGTGACGGCTTAATCACCACCTGGAATTGGTAGTAGTGTTGCAGGCGGTTCGGGTTTTCACCGTAGCGGCCGTCGGTCGGACGGCGGGACGGCTGCACATAGGCGGAGGCCATCGGCTCTGGACCCAGCGCACGCAGGCAGGTCATAGGGTGAGAGGTACCCGCGCCGACTTCCATGTCCAATGGTTGAACAATGGTGCAGCCCTGGCGCGCCCAATAGTCCTGCAGTGTCAGGATCAGGCCCTGAAAGGTCTTGGTATCAAACTTTTGCATGTTAGATTCGCACGCGATACAAGTGGATTTAGATGGAATGGGCCAGTATACCCGTTGACCGTAAGATATACAGCCAGAATCCGGCCTCCGGTGTAAATCAGCGTGCAAAAAACGCGTTTTGCGCACCAACACGGCGCATCGGCGCGCTGAAAGCGCATTTTCTGCTGCCGCACAGCACCCGCCCGCGCCGCAGCCGGCGCGCGCTGCGCCGTCTGTCGCCACGGCTGGCACCAATCTTGCTCGCTGCCTGAGGTTTCCCACGCTCAGGAGGTTATGCCATGCAGGCAGACAGTCGCTATCGCTACCGCATTTTCGCCATGATGTTTTTTATCGCGCTGATTAACTACGTCGATCGCGGCGCGCTGTCGTTCGCCGCCAACGACATCGCCCGCGAGTTCGGCTTCAACAAGACCCAGCTGGGGGCGGTGCTGGGCTATTTCGGCTTCGGCTATCTGCTCGGCTCGCTGTGCGGCGGCGTTCTGGCCGACCGCGTCGGCAGCAAAAAAGTCTGGCTGCTGGCCGGCGCGCTGTGGTCGCTGCTGGAGATCGCCACCGCCTGGGCGGGTGAGCTGGGCGTCGCGCTGTTCGGCGGCTCCGCGCTGATGGGTTTCGCCGCCCTGCGCATCCTGTTCGGCTTTGCCGAAGGTCCGGCCTACGCGCTGATGAATAAAACCATCGGCCACTGGTCGCCGCGCAAAGAGCGCGGCTTCGCGCTGGGCATCGGGCTGCTGAGCACGCAGATCGGCTCGCTGCTGACCGCGCCGCTGGCGGTCGGGCTGCTGTTGCTGACCGACGACTGGCGCAGCATGTTTATGCTGCTCGGGCTGTTCTCGCTGCTGGCGATTTTGCTGTTCGCCGCCTGCTTTACCGATACGCCGGAACAGCATCCGAAGGTTAACGCCGCCGAACTGGCGGTGATTGGCGGCGATCGTCAGGAAGATGACGACCATCAAACGCCGCTGCCGTGGCGGGCGTTTTTCACCAACCGCACCCTGGTGTTCAACGCGCTGGGCTACTTTTCCTTTCTGTATGTCACCTTCGTGCTGGTCACCTGGGGGCCGAAATACCTGCAGGACAGCTTCCATTACGACCTGCACGCCCTGTGGTACGTGGCGATGATCCCGTGGAGCGGCGCCTGCTTCACCGTGCTGCTCGGCGGACGCATCTCCGATGCGCTGCTGGCGCGCAGCGGTAATCTGCGGCTGGCGCGCAACCGGTTTGCCGCCGTCACGCTGCTGCTGACCGCCGGCTGCTTCCTGCTGATCCCGTTTATGCAGTCGCCCGCGGCGATTATTGCGCTGATGACGCTGGGTAATGCGCTGAACGCGCTGGTGAACAATGTCTACTGGTCGGTAGTGCTGGACGTGACGCCGAAAGCGTCGGTCGGGGCCTACAGCGGCATCACGCTGGCCATCGCCAATCTGGCGTCAATCAGCGCGCCGATGCTCAGCGGCTGGCTGGCGCAGCAGCACGGCTACGGCGCGATGTTCTTCGCCACCGCGCTGGTCTCTTTCTGCAGCATGCTGTGCATGACCCGGCTGCAGCCGGAGAAGAAAATCGCCGGCCGCGCCCCGCTGCCCGCAACGCGCGGCGAAGCGCCGCGCCAGGCGCATTAAAAGCGGGCGCTGACGCCGACGTTGTACATCACCTGTTCGCCGCTGCTCAGGCCGCCGGTCTGCGAGACGGTGGCGAACGCCGCCACCCGGTCGTTCAGCGGCAGATTGGCCCCCAGCGTGACGTCGACCCAGTTTTTATCCTGGCCGGCGGCATCGCGGGTAAACGAGGTTGAGGTCGACTTCAGGCCGCCGCCGGCGCGGTACACCTCGTCGCCGAACTGATGCTGATAGCTGATCTCGGCATACGGGTTAATCACGCCGAGGTTGCTGTCCAGCCGCCAGCCCAGCGCGCCGATCTGCGAATGGTAGGTCTGGTCGTTAAAGCGCATGGCGGTGCTGTCGTTGCCGTCTTCGCTATAGCCGGAAACGTTGCTGTAGTCCCAGGCAAACTGCGCCATCGGCCCGGTGCTCAGACTTGAGGTCAGCGGGAAGTCATAGCCGGCGGTGACGCGCGCGCCCCACTGTTTGCCGGAGGTCGAGCCGGTTTCGCTGCGCGTCAGCGGGCCAAGCTGCACGCTGCGGCGAATATCGTCGTAATCCAGCCTGGCGTAGTGCAGATCGGCGTTCACCCAGCCGTGCTCAAACACGTCCAGCGAGGTAAAGGCGGAAAACAGCACGCCGCGCGCCTGGTAGTCATAGCGGCTGGAGGGCTGCTGATCGTCATTGGCGCCGGAGATCAGCGCGCCGATCAGCCAGCGGTCCGTCAGCTGGTAATCCACCCCCAGCGTCAGGTTGTGGGTGGTGGCGTTGCCGTCGCCGGCCGCTTTATTGTCGGCATAGTCATAATGCTGCCCGGCATAGCCGCCGAATATTCCCAGCGCTCCCTGCGGGTTGCCGCCGCTGCGCAGCTGCTGAAAACGGCTGTCGAGGGTGGCGCGGCTGTCGCGCGCCATCGCCGCCGTCGCCTGCGTCAGCGCCGCCGCCTGCGCCGGGCCGTCCAGCACCGCCTGAATGTAATCGGCGATCAGCAGATGCGCCTGCGGGCTGGGGTGGAAATGGTCGGCGAACAGGAAGGCCTGGCCGTCGTTAAAGCCGGGCGTCGCGGAGCGGCATACCGCCGACGATACGCCGGCCGGACACGCCATGCCGGCGGTATTGCTGAAGCCGAACTGCTGCGGATTGGCGATCACCTCGCCAAACAGCCGGTTGACGTCGGCGCGCACGATGTTGCCGCCGCCCTGCGCCAGCAGCTGGTCCTCGCTGCGGTTGTAGAAGTCGGTCAGCTGGCCCGCCTGCGCGCTCAGGCTGTCATAGGCGGCGATCAGCTGCGCGGCGATCGCCTGCTGCATCTGCGGGTCGCTGCTGCCCTGCTGCGCCGCCGCGCTCAGCGCCCGGTGAATCGCCTGCTGCCGCGAAGCGGCGTCCGGCGTCGCCACCGCATTCAGCGCCGCATAGGCCGCCTGCAGCGCCGCGTTCTGCACCGGCGCCAGCGCCTGCTGCACAATCACTTCCATCAGCTGCGGGGTAAAGCCGATGTTCGGCACCGTCGGCACGATCACCGTGCCGGCGCCGGCATCCAGCAGCGACCGCACCTGCAGCGCCGCCGCGGCGGCGCTGGTATAGCTGACCTGCGGCGCGCTGGCCGGATTTAACGCCGCCGCCGCCAGATCGTTGCCGCCGATCCAGTGGATATACAGGCCATTGGCGTCGGCGCGGCCGTGGGTCTGGCTCAGATAGCGCTGTACCTGATCCTGAGTATTGTCCGCCGGATTCAGCGCCGGCACCGCCACCGCGCCGCCGGCCGCATAGTTGTCGCCGCCGAGATCGGACGCCAGCAGCGCCGCGCCGATACGCTGCGCCAGCGCTTCGTCATACAGCGGATGCTGGCTGCCGTCGTAGGTGTAGCGCCCGTTGTTGCCGCTGTCGCTCAGGCTGTCGCCGAACACGTACACCCGCTCGGCGGCCGCGGCGGACGCCGCCAGCCCGAGAACTAAAGCCACCGCCAGCGCTGCCCTGCCGGGAGCGCCCATTATTTTTAGAGGCATGAATTGACTCCTGGGAGTCTGTAACGATAAAGAAAAAACCCGCGCATTTTTTAACCACTTTTATCACGGCACTGTTATAAATATTGTCGGCTTTTCCCCTACGTCAAGGCCGCAGATAATAAAACAATCAGAGACTTGCCAGATGTACGGTTTAGGGCAATGATAACTGTAAATATATACACTACATCATTCGCGCTGCAGCAAGGCGGCAAGGAGAAGAATCCCGATGCGCTGACTCCGGTCAGTGATTCGGGTGACCGAGCGTAGCCAACGCACCTGCAGCTTAAGGTATGACGGGTATACACAGTAAAAGGAGCCTTACATGACTGACCAACGCTGCGGCTGGGTGACCGCCGATCCGCTGTATCTGGCCTATCACGACCATGAGTGGGGCGCGCCGACCACCGACGCGCGCGAGCTGTTTGAAATGCTGTGTCTGGAGGGCCAGCAGGCCGGGCTTTCCTGGATCACCGTGCTGAAAAAACGCGAGAATTACCGCCGCGCCTTCCATAACTTCGACCCGCAGCGGGTTGCCGCCATGACCGAGCAGGACGTGGAGCGACTGCTGCAGGACGCCGGCATCATCCGCCACCGCGGCAAAATCGAGGCGATCATCACCAACGCCCGCGCCTACCTGGCGATGCAGGCCGCCGGCGAGGAGTTCGTCACCTTTATCTGGAGCTTTGTCGACGGCCGGCCGCAGCTGAATCAGTGGCGCGAGCTGGGGCAGGTGCCGGCCAAGACGCCGCAGTCGGACGCCATGTCGAAGGCGCTGAAAAAACGTGGCTTCAAGTTTATCGGCTCCACCATCTGCTACGCCTTTATGCAGGCCAGCGGGCTGGTGAACGATCATCTCACCGACTGTCTCTGCTACCCCAAAACGCGGTGAATAATGCGAAAGGATGCGCTTTCAGAATTCTGGACATAGCCAGCGTGGGCGTTTTGCCGGATAACAAAGGCGCCTGAAAAGGAACAAAAAAAGCGTTTGTCGCGCCTGGCCGGAACTGCCGGCCGGAAAAGACGTCATACTAGCGCGCCGCACGGCGTTTTCACGCCGGCGACGGCCCAACGGCTATGTTTAAGCGCTTCCCGATTGGAAATATGCGCACAGATTTTGATGCACAAAAGGAAATAACATGAAAAAACGCGTTGCGATTATCGCCGCCGCCGTGGCGATGACCATGGCTCTGTCGGCCTGTACCACCAACCCTTACACCGGCGAGTCTCAGGCTGGTAAATCCGGCGTCGGCGCCGGCCTGGGCGCGGCGTTGGGCGCCGGCATCGGCGCGCTGTCATCCTCGAAGAAAGACCGCGGCAAAGGCGCGCTGATCGGCGCGGCGGCCGGTGCGGCCCTCGGCGGCGGCGCAGGCTATTACATGGACGTGCAGGAAGCGAAACTGCGCGACAAAATGCGCGGCACCGGCGTCAGCGTAACCCGCCAGGGCGACAACATCGTGCTGAATATGCCGAACAACGTCACCTTCGATACCGACAGCAGTACGCTGAAACCGGCGGGCGCCAACACCCTGACCGGCGTGGCGATGGTGCTGAAAGAGTACCCGAAAACCGCGGTTAACGTTGTCGGCTACACCGACAGCACCGGCGCGCGCGCCCACAATATGAAACTGTCGCAGCAGCGCGCCGACGGCGTCAGCAGCGCGTTGATCACCCAGGGCGTCGCGGCCAACCGCATCCGCAGCGTCGGTGCCGGCCCGGATAACCCGATTGCCTCCAACAGCACCGCCGACGGCAAAGCGCAGAACCGCCGCGTGGAAATCACCCTCAGCCCGCTGCAGTAACCGGCGGCTGTTCGCAGCCAACGCACCTGCATTGCTGTATGACGAGCCGGGCAACAAGCCCGGCTCTGGTGCGCGACCGCCGCGCACTGTGTTAGTCTCCTTGGCAATAAATCTACTGGGGGATTGATTGTGAGCAGTGTGAAAGCTTC
Source organism: Serratia rubidaea (assembly GCF_016026735.1). NCBI lineage: Bacteria > Pseudomonadati > Pseudomonadota > Gammaproteobacteria > Enterobacterales > Yersiniaceae > Serratia > Serratia rubidaea. The sequence continues at coordinate 1,529,292 of NZ_CP065640.1, read as the reverse complement.
GCGCGCGACCGGGCGCGCCACCATCAGCGACGTGGCGCAGCTGGCCAAAACCGGCAAAACCAGCGTGTCGCGCTACCTCAACGGTGAACAGCACCTGCTTTCCGACCCGCTCAAACAGCGTATCGAACAGGCGATTTTGCAGCTCGACTACCGCCCCAGCCAGATGGCCCGCAGCCTGAAAGGCGGACAAACGCGCCTGATCGGCCTGATTATCGCCGATATCACCAACCCCTATTCCGTCGACGTGATGCGCGGCATCGAAGCCGCCTGCCGGCAGCACGGCTTTACCCTGCTGGTGTGTAACACCAATAACGAAGTCAATCAGGAACAGCACTACCTGCAGCTGCTCAGCAGCTACCGGGTGGAGGGCATTGTGGTGAACGCCGTCGGCATGCGCGAAGAGGCGCTGTCGCAGCTGCAGCAGTCGCAGCTGCCGATGGTGCTGATCGACCGCAAGATCCCCGACTTTGCCTGCGACGTGGTCGGCCTGAATAACCACGAAGCCACCGTCATCGCCACCGAACACCTGGTGCAGCAAGGGTTTGAAGCGATTTTGTTCCTCAGCGAGCCGGTCGGCACGGTCAATACCCGCCTCGAACGTCTGCACGCCTTCCGCCAGATTATGACGCAGCAGCATGCCGATCTGATCGCCGAGCAGGCGGAAACCCCGCTGAACGACGCCGCGCAGCTGGAGCAGACGCTGCGCGATTTCCACACCCGCCGCCGCGGCATGCGTAAAGCGGTGCTGTCGGCCAACGGCGCCCTGACGCTGCAGGTGGCGCGCGCCATGCGCCGGCTGGGCATCCACTGGGGCAGCGATATCGGCCTGCTGGGCTTTGATGAACTGGAGTGGGCCGAACTGGCCGGCGTCGGCATCACCACGCTGAAGCAGCCCACCTACCAGATCGGCCATGCCGCGCTGGAACAGCTGGTGCAGCGCATCCAGGGGCGCGATGCGCCGCCTGACGAGCGCGTGTTCTCCGGCGAACTGATCGTACGCGGCTCCACCACCCGTTAATTCCGGCGCTTACCGCGCCGCGCCCCGCGCCTTTGCTGCATTGTCGTGATTGCGATCATATTTTTACATTCTGAGGCTTTTATATGGAACCGGTTCCATTTAACGTGCCATTAACAGCAGCGGTGGAGATTTCGCCACCTCAGGAGTAAAAATATGAAAAGAGAAGTTATCGTGGTGACCGGCGCTTACGGCACGGATACCGTTCAGCAGCGGGGCGGACAGGCCGCCATGCTGCCGATCATTGCCGACGCCGGCGCGGATGGCGTGGAGATCCGCCGGGAACTGTTCAGCCCCGGCGAGCTGGATAACCTGCCGCAGCTGGCGCAGGAGATCGCACGTCAGCAGCTGTTCGCGGTGTATTCCGCTCCGGAACCGCTTTTCACCCCCGAGCATCACGTTAACCCCAAGCTGCCCGCACTGCTGGCGGAAGCCCAGGCGCTGAAAGCGCGCCGGCTGAAACTCTCTTTGGGCCATTACCAGCCCGGCTTTGACTTCACCGAACTGAAAGTGGATCTGATGCAGCATCCGGTCCAGCTGGTGGTGGAAAACGACCAGACCGCCGACTGCGGGATTTTGTCGCCGATGAACGCGTTTCTGCACGCGGCGGAAGACAACCAGCTGCCGGTCAGCATGACCTTCGATATGGCCAACTGGCATTGGGTGGGGCAAGACCCGAGCGCCGCGGCCGAACGCCTGGCGCGTCACGTCGGCTATATCCACGTTAAAGCCGCGGTCCAGGGGCCGCGCGGCTGGCGCGCCATCGCGCTGGACGACGCCGGCGACGACTGGCGCCGGCTGCTGGCCCAACTGCCGGCGGACGTACCGCGCGGCATTGAATTCCCCCTGCAGGGCGACGACCTTGAAGCCGTTACCCGTCATTACGTCAACCTGTTACGCGCGGAGTAATCACCATGAGCACACTGACAGCACAGCGCAATACCTCTCTGGACGTCGTCACGCTGGGTGAAGCCATGGCGATGTTCGTCGCGGCGGAAACCGGCGATCTGGCGGAGGTGGAGCACTTCACCAAACGCATCGCCGGGGCAGAGCTGAACGTCGCCATCGGCCTGGCGCGCCTTGGCCTGCAGGTTGGCTGGGTCAGCCGGGTGGGCAACGACACCTTCGGCCGCTTTACCCTGCAGCAGCTGAAAAAAGAAGGCATCAACTATCAGCAGGTGACGGTCGACGGCCAGTATCCGACCGGGTTCCAGATTAAATCCAAGAACACCGATGGAACCGATCCCACCGTGGAATACTTCCGCAAAGGCTCCGCCGCCAGCCATCTGTCCACCGCCGACTTCAACCGCGACTACTTCGGTGCGGCGCGCCACCTGCACCTGAGCGGCGTCGCCGCCGCGCTCTCCGGCCAGTCGCTGGAGCTGAGCCACTTCGCCGCCCATGAAATGCGCGCGATGGGCAAAACCATTTCCTTCGATCCCAACCTGCGCCCGGTGCTGTGGTCCAGCCAGCAGGTGATGATCGAACAGCTGAACAAACTGGCGTTCGCCGCCGACTGGGTGCTGCCGGGGCTGAAAGAGGGGCAAATCCTCACCGGCCAGTCAACGCCGGAAGGCATTGCCGACTTCTATCTGGAGCGCGGCGTGCAGGCGGTGATCATCAAAACCGGCCCGGACGGCGCCTGGTTTAAAACCGCCGCCGGCGACTGTGCAGCGGTGCCGGCCATCAAAGTCAGCAACGTGGTGGATACCGTTGGTGCGGGAGACGGCTTCGCCGTCGGGACCCTCAGCGCCCTGCTGGAAGGCAAAACGCTGAAACAGGCGGTGCAACGCGGCAACAAGATCGGCTCGCTGGCCATTCAGGCCATCGGCGACAGCGAAGGATTGCCAACCCGCGCGGCGCTGGCGGAGTAATCCCGCCGTGGTCAGACGCGGCCGCGCGTCGCGCCTGACCGCCACGGGCAAATAAAAAAACATAAATCGGCTAACCGCCGGCTCCCAGAACGCCCCTCTGGCCCTACAACCAGACAACGTCGGGAGAACCGCTTCCGCAGGCTGACTGCCCACGCCCGCGGAAACGACACCACTGAGGAACCTGAACATGAATAAAGCAACCGTTGCGGCTAAACGCTGGTGGTACATCATGCCCATCGTGTTTATCACCTACAGTCTGGCTTATCTCGACCGCGCCAACTTCAGCTTCGCCTCCGCCGCCGGCATCAACGACGACCTCGGCATCACCAAAGGCATGTCATCGCTGCTGGGCGCGCTGTTTTTCCTGGGTTACTTCTTTTTCCAAATTCCCGGCGCCATCTACGCCGAGCGGCGCAGCGTTAAAAAGCTGATCTTCTGGTGTCTGATCCTGTGGGGCGGCTGCGCCTCCCTGACCGGCGTGGTCAGCAATATTCCGATGCTGGCGGCCATCCGCTTTGTGCTCGGCGTGGTGGAAGCGGCGGTGATGCCGGCGATGCTGATCTATATCAGCAACTGGTTTACCAAGTCCGAACGTTCGCGCGCCAACACTTTCCTGATTCTCGGCAACCCGGTGACCGTGCTGTGGATGTCGGTGGTGTCCGGCTACCTGATCCACGCCTTCGGCTGGCGTGAGATGTTTATCATCGAAGGCATTCCGGCGGTGATCTGGGCCTTCTGCTGGTGGGTGCTGGTCAAAGATAAACCGTCTCAGGTCGGCTGGTTGAACGAGCAGGAAAAACAGGCGCTGCAGGCGCAGCTGGAAGCCGAGCAGCAGGGCATCAAGGCGGTGCGCAACTACGGCGAGGCCTTCCGCTCGCGCAACGTGATTCTGCTGTGCGTCCAGTACTTCGCCTGGAGCATCGGCGTGTACGGCTTCGTGCTGTGGCTGCCGTCCATTCTGCGCAGCGGTATGAATATGGGCATGGTCGAAGCCGGCTGGCTGTCCGCGGTGCCTTACCTGGCGGCCACCATCGCCATGATTGTGGTTTCCTGGGCCTCTGACAAAATGCAGAACCGCAAGCTGTTCGTCTGGCCGCTGCTGCTGATCGGCGCGCTGGCGTTCTTCGGCTCTTATGCGGTGGGCGTCGATCACTTCTGGGTGTCCTACGGCCTGCTGGTGGTGGCCGGTGCGGCGATGTACGCGCCTTACGGGCCGTTCTTCGCCATCATTCCGGAAATGCTGCCGAAGAACGTGGCCGGCGGCGCCATGGCGCTGATCAACAGCATGGGCGCCCTGGGCTCGTTCTTTGGTTCCTGGTTCGTCGGCTACCTTAACGGCGCGACCGGCACCCCGGCGGCTTCCTATATGTTTATGGCCGTCGCGCTGGTGGTGGCGGTGGTAATTACGCTGGTGGTAAAGCCCGCCCGTAACGACGCCCAGCCGCAGCCGGCGTGATTGGCTACACTTTCCGTTTTTAAACCGAGTTCTTCGGGGTCAAAGCGCAGCGCTTTGGCCCCGCGCAACAAATTGGAGTTCATGATGAAGCCTTCGATCGTACTGTACAAAAAACTCCCCGCCGCCCTGCGTGAACGACTGGAACAACACTTCACCGTACATGCCTTCAACGGCCTGAATCCTGACAATGCCGATGAGTTCAAACAGGCGCTGCAACAGGCCGAGGGGATCATCGGCTCCGGCGGCAAGGTGGACGAGGCCTTTTTACAGCAGGCGCCGAAGCTGCGCGCGGCGTCCACCGTCTCCGTCGGTTATGACAACTTTGACGTCGACGCGCTCAACGCCCGTAATATCGTGCTGATGCATACGCCGACGGTGCTGACGGAAACCGTGGCCGATACCATTATGAGCCTGGTGCTGGCGACGGCACGCCGCGTGGTGGAAGTGGCCGAACGGGTGAAGGCCGGCGAGTGGCAGGGCAGCATCGGCCCGGACTGGTTCGGCGTCGACGTGCACCATAAAACGCTGGGCGTGCTCGGCATGGGGCGCATCGGCCTGGCGCTGGCCCAGCGCGCCCACTTCGGCTTCGGCATGCCGATTCTGTACAACGCGCGCCGCCCGCACCAGGAAGCGGAACAGCGCTTTGGCGCGCGCCACTGCGATCTGGATACCCTGCTGGCCGAATCGGACTTCGTCTGCATTACGCTGCCGCTGACCGAGCAGACCTTCCACCTGATCGGCCGCGATCAGCTGGCGAAGATGAAGCAGAGCGGCATTCTGATCAACGCCGGCCGCGGGCCGGTGGTCGACGAGCAGGCGCTGATTGAGGCGCTGCAAAACGGCACCATTCACGCCGCCGGGCTGGACGTGTTTGAAAAAGAGCCGCTGCCGGTCTCCTCGCCGCTGCTGAAAATGCCGAACGTGGTCGCTCTGCCGCATATCGGCTCCGCCACCCATGAAACCCGCTACGGCATGGCCGAGTGCGCGGTCGATAACCTGATCGCCGCGCTGACCGGCACGGTGACGGAAAACTGCGTCAACCCGCAGGTGCTGAAATAAATCGCGTTAACCGGGCGGGATCTTCCCGCCCCTTCACCTCAGAATAAAACACCACATTCAAGCCAACGGTTAACATTTAACGCTGATACGGGTTTTCTCCTGCACGTTGCACCCGCAATTATCTGGGGGTATGGTGGGCGACTCCCTGCAAAAAACAACATGCTGCACCTATGACTTTTTCACTTTTCGGCGACAAATTTACCCGTTACTCGGGCATCACCCGCTTAATGGACGACCTGAACCAAGGCCTGCGCACCCCGGGCGCCATCATGCTCGGCGGCGGTAATCCGGCGCAAATCCCCGAGATGGAGCGCTACTTCAAACAGCTGTGTCAGGAGATGCTCGACCAGGGCAAACTGACCGAAGCGCTGTGCAACTACGACGGCCCGCAAGGGAAGAATACGCTGCTTAAAGCGCTGGCTGCCCTGCTGAGTGAAGAGCTGGGCTGGCAGATCGAACCACAGAATATTGCACTGACAAACGGCAGTCAGAGCGCGTTTTTCTACTTGTTTAACCTGTTCGCCGGCCGCTACGCCGACGGCAGCCGCCGTCGCGTGCTGTTCCCGCTGGCGCCGGAGTATATCGGCTACGCCGATGCCGGCCTGGACGAAGGGCTGTTTGTTTCCGCCAAGCCGAACATCGAGCTGCTGCCGGAAGGCCAGTTTAAATATCACGTCGACTTCGACAACCTGACCATCGGCAACGATATCGGCATGATCTGCGTGTCGCGCCCCACCAACCCGACCGGCAACGTGATTACCGATGACGAGCTGATCCAGCTCGACGCGCTGGCGCAGCAGCACGATATTCCGCTGGTGATCGATAACGCCTACGGCGTGCCGTTCCCGGGCATCATCTTCAGCGATGCCACGCCGCTGTGGAACCCGAATATCATCCTGTGCATGAGCCTGTCGAAGCTGGGCCTGCCGGGGTCGCGCTGCGGCATCGTGATCGCCGATGAGAAAACCATCACCGCGCTGACCAATATGAACGGCATTATCAGCCTGTCGCCGGGCAGCATCGGCCCGGCGGTCGCGGCGGAGATGATTGAGCGCGGCGATCTGCTGCGCCTGTCCAACGAGGTGATCAAGCCGTTTTACCAGCAGCGGGTCACGCAGACCATCGCCACCATCCGCCGCTATCTGCCTGAAGAGCGCTGTCTGATCCACAAACCGGAAGGGGCGATTTTCCTCTGGCTGTGGTTTAAAGATCTGCCGATCAGCACCGAGCTGCTGTACCAGCGCCTGAAGCAGCGCGGCGTGCTGATGGTGCCGGGGCACTATTTCTTCCCGGGGCTGGAGCAGGAGTGGCCGCATACCCATCAGTGCATGCGTATGAACTACGTGCCGGAGCCGGATAAGATCGAGCGCGGCGTCGCCATTCTGGCGGAAGAGGTGGAGCGGGCGCACCGCGAAGCGCAGTAACGCCGCCCATCAACGCAACGGGGGGACGTCCGTCAGGACGTCCCCCCGTTTTTTTACCGCGTCAGCGGCCGATTATTTTTCTTCCAGCCCCGGCGTGCTGCCGATGGCGATGCGCTGCGGCTGCAGGGCTTCCGGCACCTGACGCACCAGATCGATATGCAGCAGGCCGTTCTCAAACCGGGCCTCAGACACCTGCAGGTGTTCCGCCAGCGTAAAGCTCAGGCTGAACTCTTTGCAGACCAGCCCCTGATGCAGGTATTCCACCGGTTTTTCCGCCGGCGTCGGGTTGCCGCGCACCGTCAGGCGCGGACCTTCTACCTCGATGTCCAGCTCGCTTTGTTTGAAGCCGGCCAGCGCCAGGGAAATGCGATAGTGATTATCATCGCTTTTTTCAATATTGTAGGGAGGGAATCCCTGAGGTTCCTGTCCGCCCATTGAACTGGCTAATTTATCAAAACCGATCCATTGGCGAAGCAGCGGGGATAAGTCGTAATTACGCATAATATATACTCCTTCTATGAAGCGAGAGACACTTATAACGCCCCCTTTCGGCGGGCATCAGATATTTCTACTGAAAATAATTAATCAGCGAAAATAATAACGATTATTTAATCTCGATACGGCGCGGCTTTAATGTTTCCGGCACGATGCGTTGCATATCGATATACAACAACCCGTGTTCCAGCTTAGCGCCTTTAATATGGATGTGTTCGGCCAGCTGAAATTTCCGCTCAAAGTTTCTTTCTGCAATACCCTGATACAGATAGGTTTTTTCTGCGGCCTCGCCGCTGTGCGCGCCGCGCACCGTCAGCAGGTTATCGTGTGAGGTAATTTCCAGTTCTTGCTCGGTAAAGCCGGCAACCGCAATGGCGATGCGATAATGGTTTTCGTCAACCAGCTCAACATTGTAGGGAGGGTAACCATTTCCCTGGCTCTGTCCAGCCTCCAGCGCGTTAAATAGACGGTCGAAACCAATGGCGGAACGGTAGAGCGGGGACAGATCGAAATTACGCATAACATAGCCTCCTAAGGCGCTTTAGCGAGGTTTGAAAAACAGGTCTTCCTTCATGGACAGACGCAATGGCCGGAATTCCCTGACGGCGAATTCTTAATTTGGCTCTGTAGATAAAATGGGGTTTGCTTTTTACCTTTCAAGCGCCCAAGATAAAAAAATTGCCAATGAAGGCAGCGAAAGTTTTTTTATCACATACAATAAAGAGTGAGATAACCGCCACAGAGCGGCGTTTTGCTCCTTTAAACGCATCTGCCGGATGTGATAAATCAGCAATTCAGGGGAACAGCACCCTTCAGGATGGAAATGATGATGAAAAGATTGATGGCGACCAGTTGCCTGCTGTTGGCGACCAGCGGTTGTTCCAGCGTGATGAGCCACAGCGGCCCCGATATGGGCTACTATCCCGGCACTCGCGCCAGTATGAACCTGTTGAAAGACAAAGAGACCGGCTGGGCAATGAAGCCCCTGGTGGCGTTGGATCTGCCCTTCTCTGCGGTGATGGATACCGTATTGCTGCCTTATGACTATCTGCGCGCCGACAGCGACAAAACCGCCGACTCGCCGCGCGAGCGCATTCTGCGCAGCGAACAACAAAATCTGGCCTCGACCGGCAACCCGGGCCAAGGCCCTGTTGCACACTGACGCTGAGACGGGCCGCACGCCGGCCCGTCTTTCCGCTATACCTCAACGACAAATATCTGGCTAACGCCCGCTACGTCCCGCATAAACGCCACCCGGCCGCCGTCGGGAGAAAACACCACCGCGTCGCCGCTGGGCGGCTGTTCGCTACGCTGCGTCAGACGGCGCAGCGCGCCGCTGGCCATATCGCACAGCATCACGCTGTTATCACAGACCAGCGCAATATGACCGCCCTGCGGATGCCAGCTGAACGCCGACTGCACCGCGTGTGAGCTCCGCGTCACCTGCCGCGGCGCGCCGCCGTTGGGGGACACCGTCCACAGCTGCACCACGCCGTTATCATCTTTCATCAAAAACGCGATCTGGCTGCCGTCCGGCGAGCTGCGCAGCCAGTGGCGCGGCGCCGTCACCACGCCGGGATAGCGGCGCGCGCCGCTAAAGGTCAAGCGCCGTTGCCGTACGCCGCGCGGCGGCGCAGGCAGGCGGCTTTCGCTGCCCTGCAGCGGCTCATCGCCGGCCTTTGCGTAGTCGGCGTCGTTTTCCGGCAGGTCGACGATAAACACCTCCGGCAGTTTTTCGCCGTTTTCCGCCAGCGTATCGCCTATAAACGCCAGCGCCCAGCGCTGGCGGCTGCCGTCCGCCTTCAGGTAACCGTGCCGGCCGACCCAGCCCTCCTCATACGCCCGGTTAATCTCATCGCTCCCCGGACGCGGCTGCGGCGTGGTGCGGCTGACCAGCACGCAGAAGTGGCTGCCGTCATATTCACGCGGATGCTGTTTCGGCGGATTGACGCCGCGCAGCGGCAGCGCAACGCCGACGTTGCGCAGGTCCAGCGCCGGATCGCGTTCGTGCATCACGTGATCGTTATAGGTGAAGCTGAGCCGGCTGCCGTCGGGGCTGAACACATGCACGTGGCTGCCGCCGCGCAGCGCGCCCGGCGTGTAGGGGGCGGTGATATCCAATGCGTCAAGCGTCACCGCCAGCTCGCGGTCAGGCTCGCTGACAATCACGCCGCGGCGGTGGTGAAAATCATAATGCCAGTGGCTGTCCGGGTGCTCCGGCCCGTGGATAAACGCATAGCGCGCCGGCGCATCCGGGCTGACCGTCACCACACCGACGTGTGCGCCGTGCTGAGCGCGGTACACCACCTGCACCTCGCCGCTGGTCACGTTGACCCGCTCGATGGTCAGCCCGGTGAACGAAGCGCCACTGGGGCGCACGTCATACGCCAGCCACTGGCCGCACGGCGTCCAGACGTTGATATTGGTTAACTGATGGCCCCGTTGGTCAAACGTAAGCTGTGTTTCCCGCGGATTCATGGCGGCTCCCCTGCGCATGCTGGCATTAAGCCGCCAGTTTAGCGGATCGCCCCCAAACTGTCCTACAAGAGTAGAACCGCGGAATAGCGCCAAAATAATGCTTTACACAATAGACTAAAAAGTACAAATTGTATTTTTTAGTCTAATCGAGACCGCCATGCTCACCCGCTACCACGCCATCGCCGATGCCATTGCGCTGCTGTTTACCCCCTATGCCGAAGTGGCGATCCACGATCTGGCCAGCCAAAAGCTGGTGTATATCGCCAATAACCGCTCGCAGCGCGAACTGGGCGAAGACTCCAACCTGGACGATCTGCGGGACAATCTGGATCTGCAGGTGATCGGCCCCTATCAGAAACGCAACTGGGACGGCGGCCAGCTGCGCTCCATCAGCGCGGTATTGCGTGACGACAATCAGCATCCCATCGGCCTGATGTGCATCAACCTGGATATCACAGTGCTCAGCAACGCCAAAGCGGCCCTGGAGACCTTTCTCTCCGGCAGCGCGCTGCAGCCGCAGCCCGCCGTGCTGTTCCAGGACGACTGGCAGGAACGCATCAATACCTTTATTTATCAGTGGCTGCAGCAGCATCAGCAAACGCTGTCGACGCTGAACGCCCCCGCCAGACGGGAGCTGGTCGAAGCGCTGTATCATCAGGGCGCCTTCCGGGGGAAAAACGCCGCCGGCTATGTCGCCAAAATCCTCGGTATTGGCCGCGCCACGGTTTATAACTATCTGAAAAATTGTAAGGAGTCGGTATGACGGATTTATTCGCCGCCATTGAAGAGGCGCACCGGCAGCTGCGGCCGCAGGTACGCGTGACGCCATTGGAGCGCAGCATCCTGCTGTCGCAGCAATTAGGCTGCGAACTGTGGCTAAAGTGCGACCATCTGCAGCAAACCGGCTCCTTTAAGTTTCGCGGCGCCAGCAACAAGCTGCGCCTGCTGAGCGACGCCCAGCGCCGCAACGGCGTGATCGCCGCCTCCAGCGGCAACCACGGCCTGGCCATCGCGCAGGCGGGCAAACTGATGGGCGTCAGCGTAACGGTGTATGCGCCGGAAAACGCCGCTGCGGTGAAACTGGACGCCATCCGCGCGCTCGGCGCCGAGGTGACGCTGGTGCCCGGCGACGCGCTGCAGGCGGAGCTCGCCGGAGAACGCGCCGCCGCCGAACGCGGCAAGGCGTATGTCTCCCCGTACAACGACCCGCAGGTAATCGCCGGTCAGGGCACCTGCGGCATGGAGCTGGTTGAGCAGCACGGCGATCTGGATGCGGTCTTCGTGGCGGTGGGCGGCGGCGGGTATATTTCAGGTATCGGCAGCGTTCTGCAGCAAATGTCGCCGAAAACCCAGCTGATTGGCTGCTGGCCGGCAAACGCCACCAGCATGTACAGCGCGCTGGAAGCCGGCCATATTCATACGGTTGAGGAGCAGGACACCCTGTCTGACGGCACCGCCGGCGGCGTCGAACCCGGCGCCATCACCTTCCCGCTGTGTCAGCGCCTGATCGATCGGCGCGTGCTGGTCAGCGAAGCGGAAATCCGCCGGGCGATGCGCGCGCTGGCCGCCAGCGAACGCTGGATTATTGAAGGCGCGGCCGGGGTGGCGCTGGCCGCCGCCGTTAAGCTGGCGCCGGAGCTGCAGGGGAAAAAGGTTGCCGTGGTGCTGTGCGGCAAGAATATCGTGCTGGAGAAATACCTGAAGGCCATCGACAATGCGCACCCTTGACCGGCAGCAAATCCTGGCCGCCTTCGATGCGGATGCCGTCACGGCACTGCTGAAACAGGGCTTTATCGCTTATTCACAACACCGGGTGCAGCAACCGCCGGTACAGCACTTCCTGTTCGAACAGGCGGCCGGCGATGGCTGTATCAAATCGGCCTGGCTGGAGGGGGATGAACTCTTCGTCGTCAAAGTGTCCACCGGCTTCTACCGCAACGCCGAGCGCGGACTGCCCAGCAACCAGGGGCTGATGATGGCGTTTTCCGCCCTGACCGGCGAACCGCAGGCGCTGCTGCTGGATGAGGGATGGCTGACGGCGCTGCGCACCGCGCTGGCCGGGCGCATCGCCGCCGAGCTGTGCGCGCCGTCGGACATCCCGGCGATCGGCATTATCGGCACCGGTCTGCAGGCTCTGCTGCAGCTACGGCATCTGAAACCCGTCACCGCCTGCCGCGACCTGTGGGTGTGGGGCCGCAGCCGGCAGGCGCTGGAGGCGTATCGCCGCGCTGCCGAAGCCGAAGGGTTCCGGGTGCGCACCACGCAGGATGCGGCGGAGCTGGCGGCGCACTGCCGGCTGATCGTCACCACCACTCCCAGCCGCGAGCCGATTTTACAGGCGGCGGATATCCGCCCCGGCACCCATATCACCGCGGTCGGCGCCGATGCGGACGGCAAGCAGGAGCTGGCGACCGCGCTGACGGCCAAGGCGGATATTCTGTTGGTGGATGCGCTGGCGCAGTGTACAGAATATGGCGAGATCGCGGCGGCTTATCGGCAAAACTTGCTGACATCAACGCCGATCGTCGAATTTGGCGCCGCGTTGGCGCAGGGCGGAAAAGTCCGCAGCGGGCAGCAGCAGATCACCATTGCCGACCTCACCGGGCTGGCGATTCAGGACCTGCAGATTGCGAAAGGGGTGTTAAGAACGGCGTAAGGGGCGCCGCCGCGCCCCGGAGACCTCAGGCATTCAGCACAAACTTCTCGATCGCCCGCGCCACGCCGTCCTCGGCGTTGCTGCTGGTGACAAACTGCGCCACCGCCTTCAGCTCTTCAATCGCATTGCCCATCGCCACGCCAACGCCGGCGTACTCGATCATCGCGGTATCATTGGCCTGATCGCCCAGCGTCATCACGTTTTCCCGCGCAATGCCCAGGTGATCGGCCAGCATTTTCACCCCGGCGCCTTTATCCACCTGCTTATGCAGAATTTCCAGATAGTACGGCGAGCTTTTCAACAGCGTATAGCGCGCCTGCGCTTCGGCAGGAATGCGCGCAATCGCCGCATCCAGCAGCGCCGGTTCGTCGATCATCATCACTTTTGGGAAGCGCATCTGGCGATCCATCTCCTCCACGCTGCGATATTTCAGCGGAATACCGGTCAGGGCGGACTCATGCACGGTATATTTGCCGATGTCTTTGTTCGGGGTGTACAGCGTATCGAAATCGAACGCATGGAAGTGCACGCCCAGCTCGCGCGCCAGCTGTTCGAAGTATAAATAGTCCTCAAAGCCCAGCGTTTCCTGCAGGACGCAGGCGCCGTCGGCCGCCTGTAACACCAGCGCACCGTTATAGGTAATGCAGTAATCGTTAGCGCCCTGAATATCCAGCTGACGCAGGTAGTCCTGCACGCCAACGTAAGGCCGGCCGGTCGCCAGCACCACGTGCACGCCCCGGCGGCGCGCGGCCTCGATCGCCTGCTTTACCGCCGGCGTAATCTGGTGCTGCGGATTGAGCAGCGTGCCGTCCATATCAATTGCAATCAGTTCAATAGCCATGCGCCGTTCCCCACTGTTTTTTTGTCATGCTAACGCGTTTCAGCCCGGCTTGTCAGCGTGAAAAAAGCCGAAAAAAAATCCGCGCGGGTCGCCCGGCGCGGATTTTATCGTGCTGCTGACGGTTAGATATCGATGTTCGCCGCTTTCAGGGCGTTCTCTTCGATAAAGGCGCGACGAGGTTCAACCGCATCGCCCATCAGGGTGGTGAACAGCTGGTCCGCCGCAATCGCATCCTTGACGCTGACGCGCAGCATGCGGCGGTTTTCCGGATCCATGGTGGTTTCCCACAGCTGCTCGGCGTTCATCTCGCCCAGACCTTTATAACGCTGTACCGCCAGGCCGCGACGCGACTCTTTCACCAGCCACTCCAGCGCTTTTTCGAAGCTGTCGACCGGCTGACGACGTTCGCCGCGTTCGATAAACGCGCCTTCTTCAATCAGGCCGCGCAGCTTCTCGCCCAGCTGGCAAATCTTGCGGTATTCGCCGCCGTGAATAAAGTCAAAGTCCAGCAGGTAGTCGGTATCCACGCCGTGGGTGCGGATACGCAGCGCCGGTTCGAACATCTGACGTTCACGGTTTTCATAGATTTCAAAGCTGTAGCTGCTGCCGTGCTGCTCATTGTCGTTCAGCAGGCTGGCCAGCGATTCGATCCAGCTCTGCACTTTCGCGCGGTCGCCGAGATCCTCTTCCGCCAGCGTCGGCTGATAGATCAGGTTGTTCAGCAGGGCGCGCGGGTAGCGGCGCTCCATACGGGCAATCAGCTTCTGCACGCTGTTGTGCTCAGACACCAGTTTTTCCAGCGCTTCACCCGACAGCGCCGGCGCATCTGGGTTGGTGTGCAGGGTGGCGCCGTCCAGCGCGATGGCGATCTGGTACTGGTCCATCGCGTCATCATCTTTAATGTACTGTTCCTGCTTGCCTTTCTTCACCTTGTACAGCGGCGGCTGGGCAATGAACACGTGACCGCGCTCAATGATTTCCGGCATCTGACGGTAGAAGAAGGTCAACAGCAGCGTACGGATGTGCGAGCCGTCGACGTCAGCATCGGTCATGATGATGATGCTGTGGTAACGCAGCTTGTCCGGGTTGTACTCATCGCGGCCGATGCCGCAACCCAGCGCGGTGATCAGGGTGGCAACTTCCTGCGAAGAGAGCATCTTGTCGAAGCGCGCTTTCTCCACGTTGAGGATTTTACCCTTCAGCGGCAGAATCGCCTGGTTTCTGCGGTTGCGCCCCTGCTTGGCAGAGCCGCCCGCGGAGTCCCCTTCCACCAGGTACAGTTCGGACAGCGCCGGGTCGCGTTCCTGGCAGTCCGCCAGCTTGCCCGGCAGGCCGGCCAGATCCAGCGCTCCTTTACGGCGCGTCATCTCACGCGCTTTACGCGCCGCTTCACGCGCGCGCGCCGCGTCGATGATTTTACCCACAACGATTTTCGCATCGCCCGGGTTTTCCAGCAGGTATTCGCTCAGCAGTTCGTTCATCTGCTGTTCCACCGCCGATTTCACCTCGGAGGAGACCAGCTTGTCTTTGGTCTGCGAGGAGAACTTCGGATCCGGCACTTTCACCGACACCACGGCGATCAGGCCTTCACGCGCATCGTCGCCGGTGGCGCTGACCTTCGCCTTTTTGCTGTAGCCTTCTTTGTCCATATAGGCGTTCAGCGTACGGGTCATCGCCGCGCGGAAGCCCGCCAGGTGGGTGCCGCCGTCGCGCTGCGGAATATTGTTGGTGAAGCAGTAGATGTTTTCCTGGAAGCCGTCGTTCCACTGCAGCGCCACTTCCACCCCGATGTCGTCCTTCACGGTGGAGAAATAGAACACGTTCGGGTGGATCGGGGTTTTGTTCTTGTTCAGGTATTCGACAAACGCCTTGATGCCGCCTTCGTAGTGGAAGTGGTCCTCTTTGTCGCTGCGCTTGTCTTTCAGACGGATGGACACGCCGGAGTTGAGGAACGACAGTTCGCGCAGGCGTTTCGCCAGGATGTCGTATTCGAACTCCACCACGTTGGTGAAGGTCTGATGGCTCGGCCAGAAACGCACCGTGGTGCCGGTCTGTTCGGTCTCGCCGACCACGGTCAGCGGCGCCTGCGGCTCGCCGTGGCTGTAGGTTTGCTCGTGCACCTGGCCGTCGCGGCGGATCACCAGTTCCAGCTTCTCGGACAGTGCGTTAACCACCGAGACGCCCACGCCGTGCAGGCCGCCGGAAACCTTGTAAGAGTTATCGTCGAACTTACCGCCGGCGTGCAGTACGGTCATGATGACCTGCGCGGCGGAAACGCCTTCCTCCGGGTGGATCCCGGTTGGAATGCCACGGCCGTCATCCTGCACCGACACGGAGTTGTCGGCATGGATGGTGACCTGAATATCACTACAGTGGCCAGCGAGTGCTTCGTCGATAGCGTTGTCCACAACCTCGAATACCATGTGGTGCAGACCGGTGCCGTCATCGGTATCGCCGATATACATGCCCGGGCGCTTACGCACCGCATCCAGCCCTTTTAATACCTTGATACTTGAGGAGTCATAAGAATTCGACATCAACGTTTCTCGCTCATTTTAGTCCTGTGGTTGAACCTCTATTTTACCTTGTTCCACGCGGAACATCTTGCCCTTTTCACCGGCCATGTCGATTACTTGTTCAGCGCTCACCGCGCTGACAAAAACCTGGGCCTGGGTGGCTTTCAGGCGCTCGGCCAGCAACCGGCGACGGCCGGCGTCCAGCTCGGAGGCAAAATCGTCAAGCAGATACAGGCAACGCCGCCCGCTCTGCCGGGTGAGAAACTCACCCTGCGCCAAGCGCAACGCGCACATCAGCAGTTTCAGCTGACCGCGCGATAGTAAATCCTCTACCGGCGTGCCGTCGGCACGTATGCGGAAATCCGCCTTATGCGGCCCCGATGCGGTATAGGTCAGTGCTCTGTCGCGTTCAAACTGACGCTCCAGCAGTTCGCCGTAGCTGCTCTCTTTGTCCCAACCGCGTTGAAACGAAAAGCTGAGGGCGAACTCGGGCAGAAACTGCGCGCAGGTCGCGGTGATATCCGCGGCGATTGCGTCGCTGTAAGCCGCCCGCCATTCGCTGATGCGCTCGGCCAGCGGGATCAGTTCCTGATCCCAGGCACGGATCTGCGCATAGCGGCTCACCTGGCGCAGCGCGGCATTGCGCTGCTTGAGCAACCGCTTCAGGTTGCTCCAGGCGGTGAAAAAACCGGGTTCGTTATGGAAACAGCCCCAGTCAAGGAAAGCGCGCCGGTACTTCGGCCCGCCGTTCAGCAGGGTGAAGCCTTCCGGCGTGATCAGCTGCATCGGCAACAGCTGGGCAAGTTCCGCCACTTTGTGGCCGTCGCTGCCGTCGATGCGCACCTT
Organism: Serratia rubidaea; assembly: GCF_016026735.1. Taxonomy (NCBI): domain Bacteria; kingdom Pseudomonadati; phylum Pseudomonadota; class Gammaproteobacteria; order Enterobacterales; family Yersiniaceae; genus Serratia; species Serratia rubidaea. Next base: position 1,512,632 of record NZ_CP065640.1, on the reverse strand, counting down.
GCTGTCGCCCTGACGGCTTTTGCTCAGCCCGACCGACAGCTCACGCTCCGCGCCGCGGTCGATGCGGCCGTGCAGCACAAACTCCGCCTGTTCGTGGCGGATCACCCGTCCGGCCTGCAGGCTGCGGAATGCGCGCCCGTGGCCGAGGGTGTACACCGCCTCCAGCACGCTGGTCTTGCCGCTGCCGTTGGCGCCCACCAGGAAGTTAAACCCCGACGCCGGCTCCAGATCCGCCGCTTCAATATTGCGGAAATCTTTAATCAGTAAACGCGTTAATGCCATGCCTATTCTATCACCGGGAAAGTACGCTCAATGTGAGGGCGTTATCGGCGCAGGCAGTTTACGTGCGGACAGCGCGCAGCCACCGGAGCGTACACAGAGTACGTGAGGATGGCGAGCACTGCCCAAGCGTAAAATGGCAAGCAAGATAGCCCGGATATCGATCACAACCGCATTGGCATGACAACATAGGCCGCCGCCTGGCTCGCCGCGTCTTCAATCTGCACGCTGGAGACCGAGTCGGTCAGCAGCAGGCGCACCTCTTCGCACTTCAGCGCGTTCAGCACGTCCAGCACGTAGCTGACGTTGAAGCCGATCTCCATCTCGGTGCCTTCATAGGCCACGTCGAGGATCTCTTCCGCTTCTTCCTGTTCCGGGTTATTGGCGGTGATCTTCAGCTGATTGTGGCTGACGTACAGCCGCACGCCGCGGAACTTCTCGTTCGACAGGATGGCCGCGCGGGCAAACGCCTGCTTCAGCAGATCGCAGCCGGCTTCCAGCGTTTTATCCGGGTTCTTCGGCAATACGCGGCGATAATCCGGGAAACGGCCGTCAACCAGCTTGGAAGTGAAGATAAAGTCGCCGACGTGGGCGCGGATGTTGTTGCTGCCGATCTGCAGCTGCAGCGGCGTATCGCCGCCGTCCAGCAGGCGCACCAGCTCCATCACCCCTTTACGCGGCACGATCACCGAATGCAGCGGCAGCTGCTGCTCAATCGGCATCGCGCAGACCGCCAGCCGGTGGCCGTCGGTGGCGACGGTGCGCAGCTCCGCGCCTTCGGTTTCAAACAGCATGCCGTTCAGGTAATAGCGCACGTCCTGGTGAGCCATGGAGAACTGGGTCGCTTCAATCAGGCGCTTCAGCGTCGCCTGCGGCAGGGTGAACTCCACCTCGCTTTGCCAGTCGTCCAGGTTCGGGAAATCCGCCGCCGGCAGGGTGGACAGCGAGAAGCGGCTGCGCCCGGAGCGCACCAGCATCCGTTCCCCTTCCAGGGTCACGGCGATCTCGGCGCCTTCCGGCAGACCACGGCAGATATCAAAGAATTTACGCGCGGGGACGGTAGTCGCGCCCGCCTCATGGGGTTGGGACAAGGCGACGCGCGCCACCATCTCCATCTCCAGATCGGTACCGGTCAGCAACAGGGAACCTTCCGTCACCTGCAGCAGCAGGTTACCCAGGATCGGCAGCGTTGGGCGGCCGCCCAGCGGGCTGCTCACCTGTTGCAACGGTTTTAGCAGATGCTCACGTTCGACGATAAATTTCATAGCGCTACGAAGATAATGTTCTGATTAAGTTGGAGAAATCTTCTTTGATGTCGTGACTTTCCTCACGCAGCTGCTCAATCTTCCGGCAGGCGTGCAACACCGTGGTATGGTCGCGGCCACCAAACGCATCGCCGATTTCTGGCAGGCTGTGGTTGGTGAGCTCTTTCGCCAGCGCCATCGCCATCTGGCGCGGGCGGGCGACGGAGCGCGAACGCCGTTTTGACAGCAGATCCGCGACTTTAATCTTATAGTATTCCGCCACCGTCTTTTGAATATTGTCGATGGTGACCAGTTTTTCCTGCAGCGCCAGCAGATCGCGCAGCGCTTCACGCACGAAATCGATGGTGATGGCGCGGCCGGTAAAGTTGGCGTTGGCGATCACGCGGTTCAGCGCCCCTTCCAGCTCACGCACGTTGGAACGCAGACGCTTGGCGATGAAAAACGCCACCTCGCCCGGCAGGCGGATGTCGTTCTCGTCGGCCTTTTTCATCAGGATCGCGACGCGCGTTTCCAGCTCCGGCGGCTCAATCGCTACCGTCAGGCCCCAGCCGAAGCGGGACTTCAGGCGATCTTCCACGCCGTTGATCTCTTTCGGATAGCGGTCCGAGGTCAGGATGATCTGTTGATTGCCTTCCAGCAGCGCATTAAAGGTATGGAAGAACTCTTCCTGCGAGCGCTCTTTATTGGCAAAAAACTGGATATCATCGATCAGCAGCGCGTCGACCGAACGGTAGTAACGTTTAAATTCTTCGATCGCGTTGTTCTGCAGGGCCTTGACCATGTCCTGCACAAAGCGCTCCGAGTGCATATAGACCACTTTGGCATTGGCCTTGCGCGCCATAATGCCGTTGCCGACCGCGTGCAGCAGGTGGGTTTTACCCAGACCGGTGCCGCCGTACAGAAACAGCGGGTTATAGGCGCCGCCCGGGTTGTCCGCCACCTGACGCGCCGCCGCGCGCGCCAGCTGGTTCGACTTACCTTCGACGAAGTTATCAAACGTGTGCTTGGGATTCACGTTGGAGCGATAGGACAGCTCCGGCTGCGGGGCCGCGTTGTCCCAGCTTGGCCGTGAAGGCGCGGCCGTGCGCGCCACCGGCGCCGCGGGAGCGCTGCGGCTTTCGGCCACCGTTTCGCTGACGGTTTGGCTGATCGGCTTGCTGCCGACTTCAAAACGCAGCAACGGGGCGTCCGTACCGCAGAAATCGTTCAGCAGTCCGTTGATATTGTTTAAGTATTTATCTCGTACCCAGTCCAGCACGAAACGATTGGGCGCATACAGCGCCAGGGTGTTGTCACTCAGTTCCGCCTGCAAGGGGCGTATCCACATACTAAATTCTGTGGCAGGTAACTCATCCTGCAATCGGGCAAGACACTGCTGCCAAAGCGAAAGTGACACGGCGGACTCCACTCGAACAAGATCAATAATAAAGAAAAGAATCGGGCTACTTTTTTATAACTCATGGTTTTTGACACAGGCCCGGTATCGGCTGACCGCCTGGGGGCATGCGAACCGCCTTTCACGGTTTATCCCTTCTATGCAGCCGTCGCGGCCGGAGGCGGCGCGGCGAATTTCAGGGTCGCCCGGCCACGATCCCGGCATGGGAGATCGCGATCGGAACAACGGATCATAGCGCAAATAAAGCCAGAGATCCTCCCCTTCCTCACAGATTAGATCCATTTTATCCACAGACCCCGGCATGCGGCGATCTTTTCCACAAAATCCGCTCAGTCGCCGCGTTATGTTGCCTGTCAGGGCGCGTTTTTTACACCGGTAACAGGTTATACCCGGTTATCCACCCGCGGATCTGGCGCTTTATCGCCAGGATCGCGCGCGGATCCTTGCGATTTAACCCTGAGTCCGTATAATCTTCGCCCTACGTGTGATGCCTGGTTCCTTCATGGTGCGTTATTCGCCAGACGGGATTCTGCGTTGACCACGGGCCAAGCCGGATTTTATGCCGTATTGGCAAGCAACCAGGTAGGCTAACGCAATGTGAATTGACTCAGGACTGTACAATTATTACAATCCCGCCTCTTTATGTATTGCGATTGAGGCGTCGGTCGTCTTCACGCCGAGTAGCCAAACGCGTTTACTGATCAGTAATCAATTTAAGTTTAGGTAGAAATCGCCATGAAACGCACTTTCCAACCGTCCGTATTGAAGCGCAACCGTAGCCACGGTTTCCGTGCTCGTATGGCCACTAAAAATGGTCGTCAAGTTCTGGCCCGCCGTCGTGCGAAAGGCCGTGCTCGTCTGTCTGTTTCTAAGTAATAAAAGCTAACCCTCTGAGTGGTTAAGCTCGCTTTTCCCAGGGAGTTACGTTTGTTAACTCCCACTCATTTCACTTTCGTCTTCCAGCAGCCACAACGGGCCGGCACGCCGCAAATCACCATTCTCGGCCGCCTGAACCAGCTGGGGCATCCCCGCATCGGTCTTACCGTCGCCAAAAAACACGTCAAACGCGCCCATGAACGTAACCGAATCAAACGCCTAACCCGCGAAAGCTTCCGTTTACGTCAGCATGAGCTGCCGCCGATGGATTTTGTCGTGGTGGCGAAAAAAGGGATCGCGGATCTGGATAACCGCGCGTTGACGGAAGCTTTGGAAAAATTATGGCGTCGCCACTGTCGGCAGGCTCGCGCATCCTGATCGGGCTGGTGCGCGGCTACCAGCTCGCCATCAGTCCGCTGCTTGGGCCCCGTTGTCGCTTCCAGCCGACATGTTCTCATTACGCAATTGAGGCATTAAGCAGGTTCGGCATGATAAAAGGCAGTTGGTTGGCAGTGAAACGCGTATTAAAATGCCACCCTTTGAACCCAGGTGGCGATGATCCCGTGCCGCCGAAAACCGACGATAACAGAGAACACTAACGATGGATTCGCAACGCAATCTTCTTCTCATCGCTTTGCTGTTCGTGTCTTTCATGATCTGGCAGGCCTGGCAGACGGACCACGCTCCGCAACCAGCCGCGCAGACCACGACGCAGACCACGAATTCCGCAACCGGTGATGCCACAAGCTCAGGCGTACCAGCCAGCGGCCAGGGTAAACTGATTACCGTTAATACCGACGTGCTGTCGCTGACTATCAACACCCGCGGTGGCGATATCGAGCAGGCTAAACTGTTGGCTTACCCGGATACCCTGGGTTCATCGACTCCATTCCAGCTGCTGGAAACCACCCCGTCGTTTGTTTATCAGGCGCAGAGCGGCCTGACCGGCAAAAACGGCCCGGATAACCCGGCCAACGGCGAGCGTCCTCTGTATCAGAGCGCACAGGACAGCTATACCCTGGCCGACGGTCAGGATGAGCTGCGCATTCCGCTGACCTTTACCGGCAAAGACGGCGCTATCTACACCAAGACCTTTGTGCTTAAGCGCAACCACTACGCGGTTGCCGTCGATTACAATATCGACAACAAGGGCGCCACCCCGCTGGAGCTGACCCTGTTCGGCCAGCTGAAGCAGACCACCGAACTGCCTAAGCACCGCGATACCGGCAGCAGCAACTTTGCGCTGCACACCTTCCGCGGCGCGGCGTACTCCACCAGCGACACCAAGTACGAAAAATATGCGTTTGATAAAGACGAGAACCTGAGCGTCTCCACGCAGGGCGGCTGGGTTGCCATGCTGCAGCAGTACTTCGCCACCGCCTGGGTGCCGGCAACGCAGGGCAACAATACCTTCTATACCGCCAAACTGGGCAATGACCAATCGGCCATCGGCTTCAAGTCTACCCCGGTCGTGGTGCAGCCTGGCGCGCAACAGCAGCTGAACTCAACGCTGTGGGTTGGCCCGGAACTGCAGGACCAGATGGCTGAACTGGCGCCGCATCTTGACCTGACGGTTGATTACGGCTGGCTGTGGTTCATCTCCCAACCGCTGTTCAAGCTGCTGAAGTTCCTGCACAGCTTTATCGGCAACTGGGGCTTCTCGATCATCGTCATCACCTTTATCGTGCGCGGCATCATGTACCCGCTGACCAAAGCGCAGTACACCTCGATGGCCAAAATGCGCATGCTGCAGCCAAAACTGCAGGCGATGCGTGAGCGTATCGGCGACGATAAGCAGCGCATGAGTCAGGAAATGATGGCGCTGTACAAGGCGGAGAAAGTGAACCCGCTGGGCGGCTGTCTGCCTCTGCTGATTCAGATGCCTATCTTCCTGGCGTTGTACTACATGCTGATGGGCTCGGTAGAACTGCGTCACGCGCCGTTCGCCCTGTGGATCCATGACCTGTCGGCGCAGGACCCGTACTACATCCTGCCAATCCTGATGGGCGTGACGATGTTCTTCATCCAGAAGATGTCGCCGACCACCGTGACCGACCCGATGCAGCAGAAGATCATGACCTTTATGCCGGTGATCTTCACCGTGTTCTTCCTGTGGTTCCCGTCCGGTCTGGTGCTGTACTACATCGTCAGCAACCTGGTGACCATCATCCAGCAGCAGCTGATTTATCGCGGCCTGGAAAAACGCGGTCTGCACAGCCGCGACAAGAAAAAAACATAAGCGTATTGTAGGCGTTCGGTTGCCGGACGTTTGCAGTTATCCCAAAAGGCGGTCGCGAGACCGCCTTTTTGTATCTGATATGATCAACAACAGGTTTTAGCAGCGCAGCTGCCCGTTGAAGGATAAAGGTATGAATACCACTGATACCATTGTCGCCCAAGCCACCCCGCCGGGACGCGGCGGCGTCGGCATTCTGCGCATCTCCGGCAAGAAAGCCGCCGAGGTCGCCCAGGTGCTGCTCGGCAAATTGCCCAAGCCGCGCTACGCTGACTACCTGCCGTTCCGCGACGCCGACGGCGCTACCCTCGATCAGGGCATTGCGCTGTGGTTCCCAGGGCCGAATTCATTTACCGGCGAAGACGTGCTGGAGCTGCAGGGCCACGGCGGCCCGGTGATCCTCGATTTGCTGCTTAAGCGCGTGCTGGCGCTGCCCGGCGTGCGCATTGCGCAGCCCGGCGAATTCTCCGAGCGCGCCTTCCTGAACGATAAGCTCGATCTGGCGCAGGCGGAGGCGATTGCCGACCTGATCGACGCCAGCTCCGAGCAGGCGGCACGCTCGGCGATGAACTCGCTGCAGGGCGCTTTTTCCAGCCGTATCCATCAGCTTGTGGAAGCACTTACTAACCTGCGAATCTACGTGGAAGCGGCGATCGACTTTCCGGATGAGGAAATCGACTTCCTGTCGGACGGTAAAATCGAAGCCCAGCTGAACGCGGTGATCGGCGACCTTGACCAGGTGCGTGCCGAAGCGCGCCAGGGCAGCCTGCTGCGTGAAGGCATGAAGGTGGTGATCGCCGGTCGGCCAAATGCCGGAAAATCCAGCCTGCTCAATGCGTTAGCCGGACGTGAGGCGGCCATCGTCACCGATATCGCCGGCACCACCCGCGACGTGTTGCGCGAACATATTCATATCGACGGCATGCCGTTGCATATTATCGATACCGCCGGCCTGCGTGAGGCCAGCGATGAGGTGGAACGTATCGGCATCGAACGCGCCTGGAGCGAGATTGAGCAGGCGGATCGGGTGCTGTTTATGGTGGATGGCACCACCACCGGCGCCACCGAACCCGCCGAGATCTGGCCGGAGTTTATGGCGCGCCTGCCTGATACGCTGCCGATTACCGTGGTGCGTAACAAGGCGGACATCACCGGCGAAGCGCAGGGCATAACAGAAGTGAATGGTCACTCACTTATTCGCCTGTCGGCGCGTACCGGCGACGGTATCGAGGTGCTGCGCGACCATCTGAAGCAGAGTATGGGCTTCACCAGCAATATGGAAGGCGGCTTCCTGGCGCGCCGTCGCCACCTGCAGGCGCTGGAACTGGCGGCGCAGCACCTGCTGCAGGGCCATGAACAGTTAGTGAGCGCTTACGCGGGCGAGCTGCTGGCGGAAGAACTGCGCCAGGCGCAGCTGGCGCTGAGCGAAATCACCGGCGAATTTACCTCCGATGACCTGCTGGGGCGCATTTTCTCCAGCTTCTGCATCGGCAAATAATCCAGCGCGACGCTAACGCCGCGCCAACCAGCGGGAAACGGCAGCCATGAGTGATGAAAAAAACAGTTGGGTTACCGCCAGCGACGTTGCACGCCTGGCGGGGGTTTCGCGCTCCGCCGTTTCACGCACCTTCACCCCCGGCGCGTCGGTCTCTGAAAAGACGCGCCGGCGGGTAGAAGCCGCCGCCGCAGAGCTGGGTTACCAGGTGAATATCATTGCCCGCTCAATGATTACCGGCAGCAGTAATTTCATCGGCCTGGTCACCGCCGGCTTTGATAACCCCTTCCGCAGTAAACTGCTGGCGCCGCTGACGCACCACCTGACCTTACAGGGCTTTATGCCGCTGCTGATTAACGCCGACGATCCCCAGCAATTGGAGCCGCAGCTGCGCGAGCTGTTAAGTTACCACGTCGCGGGCGTGATCCTGACCTCCGGCGCCCCGCCGCTGTCGCTGGCGGAGGCGTATCTGGCGCGTAAAATCCCGGTAACGCTGATCAACCGCCAGGCAGAGCTGGATGGCGCCGATCAGGTCTGCAGCGATAACGACGACGGCGCGCTGCAGGCCGCGCAGCGTTTCATGCAGCACGGGATAAAAAATCCGGGCTTTATCGGCGAAGACGCCTCCTTCAGCAGCCTTCAGCGCCAGCAGGCGTTCACTCGCCGGCTCAGCGAACAGCGGCTGACGGTCACCAGCGTAATCTGCCCGCAGGGGGGCTATCAGGCCGGCTGGGAGGCGGCCGCCACGCTGCTGACGCAGCGGCCGCAGCTTGATGCCCTGTTCTGCGCCACCGATATGCTGGCCATCGGCGCCATGGATTTTATACGCCGTCATCACCCGACGCGCACGCTGCCGATTATCGGCTTCGACGATATCCCGCAGGCAGATTTTGCCGCCTATCAGCTGACTACCCTGCGTCAGGATACCGAGACGCTGGCGCGCACCGCGGTTGAACTGCTGGTTAACCGCATTCGCCACTTCAATCAGCCGGCGGTACGTAAAAGCGTGCCCGTCGAGCTTATCGTGCGAGGATCGGCATAAAACGAAAATTATGTTTTATGCGTGAGCGATCACGGAATAAATTTTTCATCTTCGCCATTATCCTGTAGCAGTCTTTTAACAACACCCTGTTATCATCCATTTTGCACACGAGTGCAAAAGCAGCGGAGGGACAATGACATCAACATCTGAACAGGATATTGCAGCGCGCTACCAGGTTGCCTGCGACGTCGCGCAGCAGGCCGCCGGGTTGGCGTACGATTTTTATCAGCGGCGTCAGCAGCTGGCCGTGGAGCACAAAGGCGGCGATCTGCAGGACGTGGTCAGCCTGGCCGACCGCGAAGTGGAAGCACTGACGCGCCGCCTGATCGCCCAGCACTTTCCTCAGGATGACTTTCTCGGGGAAGAGAGCGGCGGCGGCCACGGCACCGCCCCCTATACCTGGGTGGTGGATCCGATCGACGGAACCGCCTGCTTTCTCAACGGGTTACATACCTGGTGCGTCTCGATCGGCGTGATCTTCAACGGCGATCCGACGATCGGCGTGGTTTACGATCCAAACCATCAGGAAATGTTCCACGCCCGGCGCGGCGGCGGCGCCTTTCTCAACCATACCCCCATCAGCGTGCATCCGGGCCGCTCGCTGCGCGACGGCGTAATGGGCGTCGGCACCTCGCACCGCGTAACGCCGGAAGCGTTTGTGCCCTTTATCAGCCGTCTGCTGCACGCCGGCGGCATGTTTATCCGCAGCGGATCCGGCGCGCTGATGACCGCTCAGGTCGCCGCCGGCCGGCTAATCGGCTATTACGAACCGCATATGAACGCCTGGGACAGCCTGCCCGGCATGCTACTGGTGCAGGAAGCCGGCGGCGTCACTAATGATTTTCTGGCCGACCAGGGATTACAGCAGGGCAACGTGGCGTTAATGGCCAACGCAGAGATTTATTCCCAGCTGCGCGAATTAATTCAGCAAGAGGTTAAATAACCGCTTACCCGATAAAACAGATGGAAAAGCAATTTATTCAGATTATGTGCCCTACAAATTAAAATAGTTAAGGACAGATTTCTCTGCCAACGGAATAACCGCAGAGCGCTTAATCGGCGTGTATTTTGCTAATCCGCCTTATGGAGTGAAATTATGTCTGGTATCTTCGCTTATTTTAAAGCGGCGCCGGCCACGCCTTCCCATGGCCCGCTGAATGAGAAGAAATTCCGCCTCCTGCGCGGTCGGACTTTTCTGGCAATGACGGCGGCTTACGTGATGTTTTACGTTTGCCGTCTCTCCTTCACCGTGGCGAAAAGCGCCCTGGTCGACATCGGCATCACCCCCAGCGAGCTGGGAATGATTGGCTCCGCCCTGTTCTTCTGCTACGCCATCGGCAAGCTGGTGAACGGTTTTCTGGCCGACCATGCCAACGTCGTGCGCTTTATGAGTCTGGGGCTGCTGCTGAGCGCCGGGATGAACGTCATGATGGGGATGACCACCAATGCGCTGCTGCTGACGCTGTTCTGGGGCATCAACGGCTGGGCGCAGTCGATGGGCGTCGGCCCGTGCGCCGTCTCACTGGCGCGCTGGTACGGCAGCAAGGAGCGCGGCACCTTCTACGGCATCTGGTCCACGGCGCATAACATCGGCGAAGCGATAACCTATATGGTTATCGCCGTGGTGATCGCCGCCTTTGGCTGGCATTTCGGTTATTTCACCACCGCGATACTCGGCGTGGTGGGCGTAGTGTTGATCCTACTGTTTATGTGCGATTCGCCGCAAAGCGCCGGCTATCCGCCGATCGGCGTGATCCGCAACGAGCCGGAACCGCTGTCGGAAGATAAAGGCTCGGTGCTGAAAAGTCAGCTGTGGTCGCTGCGTAACCCGGCGCTGTGGACGCTGGCGCTGGCCTCAGCCTTTATGTATATCGACCGTTACGCGGTAAATTCCTGGGGCATCTTCTTTTTACAGCAGGCCAAGCACTACACCACGCTGGAGGCGTCCGGCATTATCGGCGTTAACGCTATTGCCGGCATCGCCGGCACCATTATCGCCGGCATCTTGTCCGACCGTATCTTCCCGCGTAACCGCAGCATCATGGCGGGGGTCATCGGTCTGTTAAACACCGCCGGCTTCGCCCTGATGGTGTGGCTGCCGCGCAACTACTACACCGACGTGCTGTCGATGGTGATCTTCGGCGCGACGATTGGCGCCCTGACCTGTTTCCTCGGCGGTTTAATCGCGGTGGATATCTCCTCGAAGAAAGCGGCCGGCGCTGCGCTCGGCACCATCGGCATTGCCAGCTATGCCGGCGCCGGGTTGGGAGAGTACATCACCGGCGTGATTATCGATCGTACCTCGGTCATTGAGGCGGGAAAAACGCTGTATAATTTCGACACGCTATCGCTATTTTGGATCGCCGCCGGTTTATTTTCCGCCGCGCTGACATTTATTACCGCCGGAATTGTTTATTACCGCCAAACGATAAAAAGACAAACGCAAATATCCCATTAGTAAATAAACAAAAATACGGTTATCTTAATTAAAACTCGCGAGGAATAAATTATGTTGCTTTCGCAAAAGGGATCGTCACGCCTGTTATTTGCCGTGGCGGCCGTCGCCGGTTGGCGTTCTGTGTCCATTATCCGCATCGTTACAGCAGCTGCGCGCGGCGATTGACCCGCCGTAATGGCCCGGTGACGCGGCGCATGACGCGCCGCGTCTTATTCTCGGCTGCACCGTCCGGAAGAAATAAGATAATCCGCATGCGTCTTTTTAGTGAAAGTTCTTAAGGTTATGCCTAATCTAACGCTCCAGCGTTAACATTGACCCCTGTCACGGAGCGAATCATGGCGTGTCATTTTGTCCGATGGAACTCAACCCCCGACGCTCTGGATACCTCCAGACTTTCCGCCGCGCTGATCGCCGATGCCGACGCTTACGCGGAAAAGCGCCGCCAGCGTTTTCTGCAGGGCCGCGTTCTGCTGGCCGAAACCCTGCATCATCTGTACGGCCTGCCCACCCTGCCGCCTATCGCCACCACGCCGACCGGTCGCCCCTGTTTTAGCGACCCGCATCTGCCGGACTTCAGCCTAGCCTATGCCGGTAATACCGTCGGCGTGCTGCTCAGCAATGAGGGCAAAGTCGGGCTGGATATTGAGATGCTGCGCGCACGCAGCGCCAGCCAGAGGCAGCTGCAGCGCCAGTTCCGCAATGCGCCGGAAAGCGCCTGGATCGACGCGCAGGACGATCTGCTGGAAGCAGAAACCCAGCTGTGGAGCATCCGTCAAAGCGTGCTTAAGATCTCCGGATTAGGCAACAGCGGCCATGGAACGCTGACGCTGCACCCGTTTTCCGGCCAGCTGCGCTCCAGCGTCACGCCGCAGGTGCAGGTCATGAGCGATAGCGACGATTATCAAAGCTGGTCGTGCGCCCGCGAGCCGGCGCTGGAGCAGTTGCAGTGCTGGCAGTTTGACCCGCAGTACGGGCTGGAGAAATGCGAAGAAATTTCAGCGCAATCGCCGGCAAACTCCCTACGTTTCATCAAGTTGACCAGCCTGAGTAATTATCATAAAAATAGCAGACTGAAAGAAAAAACAGGCTGAAGCGATCAAAAACACACATTCTCATCGCTATTTTTTCTTGTTTTACCGCAAGAAAAGTGCAGATACGACAAATTCTCACTGTTATCCCTCGGTTATTTGCCATACTATTTAACGGTTGTTCTAAGCTGAATCTGTTCATTCGTCAGGGAGGTAGCATCATGTCAGACCAAGCATTAAACATCGTGACCCTGCTAGGCAGCCTGCGTAAAGGCTCCTATAACGCCATCGTAGCCAATGCGCTGCCCAAACTGGCGCCGCCGGGCATGACTATCGAAGCCTTACCCTCCATTCGTGATATCCCGCTTTATGACGCCGACCTGCAGCAGGAAGAGGGTTTTCCCGCGACGGTTGAAGCGATAGCCGAAAAGATTCGCCAGGCCGACGGCGTCATTATCGTCACGCCGGAATATAACTACTCCGTACCCGGCGGCCTGAAAAACGCCATTGACTGGATTTCACGCCTGCCGAACCAGCCGCTGGCCGGTAAACCGCTGGCGATCCAGACCAGCTCGATGGGGCCGATCGGCGGCGCGCGCTGCCAGTATCACCTGCGGCAGATCATGGTGTTCCTGGATGCGATGGTGATGAACCGGCCAGAATTTATGGGCGGCGTGATTCAAAACAAAGTGGATGAGCAGGCGGGAGAGCTGACCGATCAGGCGACGTTGGAGTTTATACGCAGCCAGTTAGCCGCATTCCGCGATTATATCGCCCAGGTGCGATAAGGCTTCCTTATTGGCGTCTTCAAAATTAAACAACAGAAGACGCCAACAATGGAATGGATACGCCAAAATATTTTTATCTTTCAAATAAATAATTATGTATTTTTTAATTTTAGCCTTATTAGCGGCTTTTAACACCAGTCCTGTCAGCGCCACAGAAATGCATTACCCCGCGGGAGAAGAACCGGTCGAACTGCCGGCAGACAGCCCGCTTCATACCAAGCTCCCCCGCTCGGCACACAGTAAAGAGGACAAGAAAACGGAGGCGATGTCGCTCTATCTGACGCTGATGCGCGAAGACGAGCACAGCATCTGGGCGCCTTACCAACTGGCCGTCTCCTCCGCAGAAAAAGGGCAGACCGAGCTGGCAGAGCGTTATCTGCAGCTCAGCGCCAAACGCGGCCTGTGGTATTACTACAACCTGCTGGAAGAGGACGCGTTCAACACCATTCAGCACGGCAAAACCTACCAGTCAATCCTCGCGCAAACCAAAGCCCGCTATCAACAGCACGCGCAACGGCACGAAGGCAAAGCCAGCTATACGCTGCCGCAGGGGCAGGCGCCGGCCGGCGGCTGGCCGACGGTGGTGTATCTGCACTCCTACGGCAAACAGGCCAACATCAGCGCCGAAGAGAAGCTGATGTTCGGCGCCATGGGCGTGGCCTATATTGAGTTGAACGGTACGCAGATGCTGTCGGAAAACAGTTTCCGCTGGTCAAACTACAGTGATGAAAGCACCCACAATATGGTGCAGCGCACCCTGCACGACCTGACGCCGCAGCTCGGGCTGAACCCGCAGGCGGTGTATCTTTTCGGCCGCGGTCAGGGCGCCCTGCATGCCGCCAATCTGCTGGCAAAATATCCCCAGAGTTATGCCGGCGGCCTGCTGGTGGCGCCGGTGGGCGCGATCAAACCGGCAACGCAGAGCCTGGCCAGTAATAAGCGTATCGTGATCGCTTACTACAAGCGGCAAAAATTTAGTGAACAGGCGGTAGCGCTGGATTTTTCTGAGCTTTTCGGCGCTAAAAATCAGGTGCAGGTGCAACACTTCTCTCAGCCGGAAAGTGCCACACAGGGCTGGCTGATGCGCTTTGCACAACCTTTGGAGTGGATGCTTGGCAAGGAACCAAACGCCGCGCCGGAAGAGTAATCACGACGGGCCGGCGCAGCCTGGCCCGTCTTTCAGCGTTAGTGGCCGTCGATAAAGACGATTTTCAGCACAAACAGCAGCGCCACCACCAGCACGCACGGGCTGATTTCACGCCAGCGGCCGGTGCCCAGCTTCATCACGCAGTAAGCAATAAAGCCCAGCGCGATGCCTTCGGTGATCGAGAAGCTAAACGGCATCATCACCGCCGTCACAAAGGCCGGCACCGCTTCGGTCAGATCGCTCCAGGTAACGCGCGCCAGGCTTGAGGTCATCAGCACCCCGACGTAAATCAGCGCGCCCGCCGCCGCATACGACGGCACCATCCCCGCCAGCGGCGACAGGAAGATCACCAGCAGGAACAGAATACCGGTCACCACCGCGGTTAACCCGGTGCGGCCGCCGACGGAAACGCCGGAGCTGCTTTCAATATAGGCGGTGACGGATGAGGTGCCGACAAAGGAACCGGCGACCGAGCTGATGCTGTCAACGTACAGCGCCTGCTTCATCCGCGGGAACTTGCCTTTTTCATCGGCCAGGCCGGCTTTGTCGGTCACGCCGATCAGGGTGCCGGAGGAGTCGAACAGGTTTACCAGCATAAAGGAGAAGATCACCCCGGCCAGCCCGATATTCAGCGCGCCGGCCAGATCGACCTGGCCCACCACGGAGGTGACGCTCGGCGGCATGGAGAACACGCCGCTATACTGCACATCCCCCAGCGCCCAGCCGATCAGGGTGGTGACCACAATCGACACCAGCACCGCCGCATGGATATTGCGCGAGGCCAGAATGGCGATGATAAAGAAGCCCAGCGCCCCCAGCAGTACGCTGTGGGAAGTCAGGTTGCCGACGGTGACCAGCGTATCGGCGTTGCCCACCACGATGCCGGCGTTTTTCAGCCCCATCATGGCGATAAACAGGCCGATGCCGCTGGTGATGCCGACGCGCAGGCTCAGGGGAATATTGCCGATCATCCAGTAGCGAATGCGGAAAATGGTCAGCAGCAGCAGGCCGACCGCCCCCCAGAAGATGGCGCCCATGCCCACCTGCCATGAGATGCCCATCGCGCCGACCACCACAAAGGCGAAGAAGGCGTTCAGCCCCATCGCCGGCGCCAGCGCCACCGGCAGGTTGGCGAGCAACCCCATAAAAATACTGCCGAACGCGGCGATCAGGCAGGTGGTGACGAACACCGCCTGCGTATCCATCCCTGCCGCGCCCAGGATCTGCGGGTTAACGAACACGATATACACCATGGTCAGGAAGGTGGTGAAGCCGGCAATCGTTTCCGTACGCACCGTGGTGTCATGCTGCTTGAGCTTAAACACGCGCCCAAGCAAGCCTTGTTCAGCAACAAGGCCGGTTACTGGTTTGGTCATTATCAAGAATTCCGAAGAAGGGAACAGAACGGTCTGCGGGCTATCCTATAACAAAAATTCGGCAATTTGACGCCAATCCGCGGTTTTTTTCCGTCTTTCACGGGTGAAAAATGGCTAATCCGTTGATTTATTCGCCGATGCCGCAGCGCATCGGTTAAAGTGGCAACATTGCTACCCGATAAGGATATAACGACGATGAACCAGATTGACTGCATCCTGTTTGACTGCGACGGCACGCTGGTGGACAGCGAAGTGTTGTGCAGCATGGCCTATGTCCATATGTTCGCCCAGCACGGCGTCACGCTGTCCCTGGACGAGATGTTCAAGAAATATAAAGGCATCAAGCTGTATGAGATTATCGATCGGGTAAACGCCGAACACGGCGTTACGCTGGCAAGGGAGGTGCTGGAGCCGCTGTTCCGCCAGGAAGTGGCGCGGCTGTTCGACAGTGAGCTGCAGGAGATCGCCGGCGCGCGCGACCTGCTGGCGCAGATCGTCGTTCCGATCTGCACCGTCTCCAACGGGCCGGTCAGCAAAATGCAGCACTCGCTCGGCCTGACCGGCATGCTCGGCTATTTTGATGACCGGCTGTACAGCGGCTACGATCTGCAGCGTTGGAAGCCGGACCCGGCGGTGATCTATCACGCGGCGCAGCAGATGAACGTGCCGCTGGAACGCTGCATTATGGTGGACGACTCCCCGGCCGGCGCGCAGGCGGGCATCGCCGCCGGCATTCCGGTCTTTTACTTCTGCGCCGATCCGCATAATCCGCCGATCGACCACCCGCTGGTGACCACATTCGACGCGCTGGCGCAGCTGCCGGCGCTGTGGAAACAGCGCGGCTGGCGGCTGACTCGCTAGCCGGCCGCGGCGACCCGGCTGCGCCGCCAGCGCCAGAAGCGCCGCGGCGCTTTACTCTGCGGGCTGAAACGCTTGCCCAGCGCGTTGGCCAGCAGATCGAGCGTCAGACACAGCACAAAGTAGACCAGCGCCACAAACAGGAAGATCTCCATCGGATAGACCATGCTGCGGTTATTCACCTGGGTCGCCAGAAACGTCAGCTCGCCCACGCCAACGATATAGGCCAGCGAGGTGTCTTTAATCAGCGCGATCCACTGGTTGATAAACGACGGCGTCATCATGCGCAGCGCCTGCGGCAGGACGATCAGCCGCAGCGTTTGCCAGAGCGTCAGGCCCAGCGACAGCCCCGCCTGCCACTGGCCGGGGGCAATCGCCAGAATTCCGGCTTTAACCGCATGCGCCAGATAGGCGCCCGCAATCAGCGCCAGCGCGCATACCACGGTGGTGATGGCCGGGATCTCGACGCCGAACACCATCGGCAGCAGGAAGTAAGCCCAGAAGATCAGCATAATCACCGGGATCGCGCGCAAAAAACCCAGCACCGCGGCCAGCAGGCCGGCGGCGACGCCGCGCGACATCGCCAGCAGGGTTCCCAGCACGATGCCGATCAACGCCGAAGCAAGGCCGGCCATCAGGCTGAGCGCCAGCGTCAGCGCCGCGCCGCCCAGTTCGCCATCCGGCCAGGTGCCCCACAGCAGGTAGCCCAGATTGTCGTGAATAACGCTAAAATCCATCTTAGTGTCCCCTCTGCAGCCGCCGCTGCTGGCGCCACAGGCCCCAGCCTTCCAGCAGCGCGATAACCGCAATATACAGCAGCGTCGCCACGCCAAACGCCTGGAAGGTGCGCAACGTTTCGGTCTCCACCTGGCGAGAGGCGTAGGACAGCTCGGCAACGCCGATCGCCATCGTCAGCGAAGAGTTCTTGATCAGATTCATATATTGACCCAGCAGCGGCGGCAGCGCGATAGTCAGCGCCTGCGGCAGCACCACGTAGCGCATCGCCTGCCAGCGGCCCAGGCCCAGCGCGCTGGCCGCCTGCTTTTGTCCCGCGGCCACGCCGCGAATGCCGGCGCGGATCTCTTCGGCAATAAACGCGCCGGAATAGAGCGTCAGCCCGACAAAACCGGCGAGAAACTCAAATGAGGGCCACGTCAGCCAGCCAAGCTGATGCGGCATGTTCAGCCACTGCATGGCGCCGGCAGGCAGGATCTGCCCGGCGGCGAAATACCAGAAAAACAGCTGCACCAGCAGCGGCGTATTGCGAAACAGCGAACAGTAACCGGTGACCAGCCAGCGTAACGGCGCCAGCCCGCTGTCGCGCAGGGCCGCCAACACAAAGCCCAGCAGCGTCGCCGCCGCTCCGGCGCAGGCAGACAGCCACAGCGTCAGCAAAAAACCCTGCCACAGCCAGTGTAAGTACTGCGGCGCCAGCAGCCAGTCCGCGATGGGGGGCAAATTCATGATTATCCTCTGGGCTGAATATGCGCCAAAGGCGCGGTATGCCGCGCCTTTGACTGAAACAACGGCTGCGCCTGCGTCAGGCTTTAGGTTGCTGATCCAGCGGAGCTATTTTAAACGTGCCACGCGGCTGAGCCGATTTGCTGTCCGGGCCGAACCAGCGGTCATAAATCTTCGCCGCTTCGCCGTCCTGCTCCAGCTTGATCAGGGTGTCATTGATGGTCGCCGTCAGGCGCGTTTCCCCTTTGGGAATGCCGATCCCCTGGTACTCTTTGGTGATGCTGAACGGCGAAATTTCAAAGTCGGCCTTTTGTGCCGGCGTCAGGTTGCCGAGCAGGCCCACCAGCTTGGCGTCATCCTGGGTAATCGCCTGCACGTTGCCGTTGCGCAAAGCAACAAAGGCCAGCGGCGTATCGTCGTAAGAGATCACCTTCGCCGTCGGATAGTGCTCGCGCAGCGTAATCTCCTGCACCGTGCCCTTATCGGCGCCGATACGCAGCGTTTTAATATCGTCCGGCGTTTTCAGCACGCCTTTACGGGCGATAAACTTCTGCCCGGTGGCGAAATAGGGCACGCTGAAATTCACCGCTTTCGCCCGCTCATCGGTAATGGTGAAGTTGGCGGCGATCAGATCGACCTTTTTCGACGCCAGCAGCGGGATACGGTTCGCCGGGTTGGTGGCGCGCAGTTCTACCTTCACCCCCAGCGCTTTGCCGATAGCGTCGGCAATATCCACGTCATAGCCCACCAGCTTTTTGCTCTGCGGGTCGATATAGCCGAACGGCGGGTTGCTGTCGAACACGGCAATGCGCACCACGCCGGCCTGCTTAATATCATCCAGCTTATCCGCCTGAGCGGTACCGGCCGCCAGGCTGCTCAGGCTGGCAAGCAGAGTGAATGCTAAAACGCGCGGTTTCATAACGACTCCTAAGTGGTTGATGTCCTGTCGCCAGCTAAGCTAGCAGCCGCCATTTAGGGCTGGAAATAATATAAACAGCTATATTTATAACCATTTTATCTTTGCGGCTATTGCGCGGACGCGGCGCCTCGGATGCCGCGCCCGCACGCCTGATGACCGCGTTATACCAACACGATCTGGCTGTTGCTGAGATAATCCAGAGAAACCCCCACCAACGTGACCTGGTTATCGCCAAAGGTGAACACCACATCGTCGTTGTGCTGCGTCGCATACTGACGGAAATCGCCGCCCTGATCCTGCGGCGTAAAGAATACCAGCCGGTCGCTCTGACCAAAGTTAATCACCTGATCCTGGCCAAACTCACCTTCAAACAGGAAGGTATTGTTCTGGCCGGCACTGTGCATCACGTCGTTGCCCCTGCCGCCGACAAACGTCAGGTTGCCATTGCTGCTGCCCAGTAGAGTGTCATCGCCGTCAAGCCCGAACAGCCAGCGTTGGTTGTCAGCCGCCTGCAGCACATCGTCCGCTTCGCTGCCGATACCGTGCCGGGTGTAATCAACGTGAATATTGCCCACCAGCAGCCCGTCATCTTTCACCTGATAATCCACATACTGCTTGCTGCCGAACGCGCCTTTGCTCTGGCTGCGCAGCGTCTCTACGCTGTTGGCGATGGTGATGGCGCCGGTACTGTCGCGTAAATAGAGGTTTTCTCCGTCATAGGCCACCTGCGTCTTCGCGATCCCCTGTTGTAAAATCAAGGTGTCATGCCCTTCGCCGCCGGAGATATAGTTAAATCCGCCGTCGTCGCGGAAGATATCGTTGCCGGCTCCGCCCTCGAGATAATCATTCCCCCTGCCGCCGCCGATCAGATCGTCCTTGTCCGTACCGATAATAAAGGTCGTACCGGTGTGTTTTTGCGCGTAGAGATTCAGATCCTCCACCCAGGTTTTACCGCGCATCACATCGGAAAGCGTGGAGACCACCACCGTGGAATCCCGATCCATAAACGAATAAAACTCGGAATTAACGATACGCGACAGCCCTTCACCGTAGGTGAACGGGACATGGGATATCCAACTGGGAAGATTTAATATTGATGTCGGCAGCAGCCCCCAGAATTTTGACGCGTAATAGTCGTTAAAATTAACGATATTATTGGTTGCTGACTCATGCGGTTTATCGTGTACCCCCAACGTTGACCAATTAAAATGTGTGCCGTCGAGCACGCGAAATACCGGGTCGTTTTCATAACCGATATTCAGCACCTTGCCGTCACCTTCATGCTGGGTGGGTGAAGCGAAAGCCAGATATTTTGAGTTGGCGTAAAAACCGTCCCAATAGTCTTCGCTTAAAAATGCCAGGCTGTTGGTCGCCAGACCGCCCAGGCTATGGCCGGTGATCGTCACATCCTCGCCGCTCAGACCGTTCGCCGCGGCGAATTTGGCCACATCGCCAAGTAAACGGCCAAAGGCGTTCAAAGCGAAGTTATTCGAGAACGATGCCGGCCCCAGCCCGGCGACCAGATCGTGAATGGCGTCGCCAATGGTGTCGGTAATCAGCGTTTCACGCGGGCCGGTGGTGCCGCGAAAAGCGACGCCCAGGCCGATTAATTTCCCTTCGCTGTCGTATTTGCCCAGCACTTCCGCCTGAGAGGTTTTGTACTTCCAGGATTCACCGTAATAGGTGCCCAGCTTATCGGTTTTTCCCTGATAGCCCAGCTGTTCCGCGCTAATCACCTGCCAACCGGCGGTATTGAGGGTATCCAGCGCCTGCTGTTCGGAATTGGGGTTCCACGGCAGCCCCGGCACAATGCCCTGCGATTGCGAATTGCCAACCAGGGCGGTTAGCAGCGTAAGCGGCAACCCCAGACCGAAACCATAATGCTGATAGCCGTAAGCTAAACCATCATCCAGATTATGATAGCTATACATAGTCATGGCTAATGCATCGGAGAACAATTCCTGCGACTGGGCATCGCTCAATCCTTTATAATTAAAAATACCCATACAAATTCCTTTTTTATTTGTATTTTATATTTCCAACAAAGCTAAGATAACGTTAATCAATTAACGCCTAGGTGGTATGCATGGGGATAGTAATCTACAGCAATCCATAGTGTAAATTATTTTATATGTTCTAATAATTTAAATAAAAACAACAGCGTTAAATATATTATTTAATATTTTTATTTATTTTGCTCGGGACATTTTAGATATAAAAAAGGCGCACCGAGTGCGCCTTTTTCAATTGCGGACAATTATTCACTGTCATCATCCGCTGCGGGCTTTTTGCCGTCCGCCAGCAGCTCATCCAGCGCATCCCCGCCCAGATGGCGGAAATCCTGACCTTTGACAAAGTAGAAGATAAATTCGCAGATGTTCTGGCAGCGGTCGCCGATACGCTCAATGGAGCGGGCGCAGAACAACGCGGTCAGCACGCTGGGAATGGTGCGCGAATCTTCCATCATATAGGTCATCAGCTGGCGTACGATGCCTTCGTACTCCTGATCGACCTTTTTATCTTCCCGGTAGATGCGTATCGCCTCGTCCAGATCCATACGCGCAAAGGCATCCAGCACGTCATGCAGCATCTGTACGGTATGGCGTCCCAGCGACTCCAGGCTCACCAGCAGCGGCTGATGCTGCTGCGAGAACTTCTCCAGCGCGGTGCGGCAAATTTTATCCGCCACGTCGCCGATGCGCTCCAGCTCGGAAATGGTCTTGATGATCGCCATCACCAAACGCAGATCGCTGGCGGTAGGCTGACGCTTGGCAATGATGCGCACGCAGGCCTCATCAATCGCCACCTCCATCATATTGACCTTTTTATCGCCGTCGATCACCCGCTTGGCCAGCTCGCCGTCCTGGTTATGCATCGCGGTAATGGCGTCAGTCAGCTGCTGCTCCACCAGCCCGCCCATCGTCAGCACCTGAGTGCGGATGTGCTCAAGCTCGGCGTTGAACTGTCCAGAAATGTGCTTGTTTAAATTCAGGTTATCCATGATGCATCCTAATCAACCATAACGACCAGTGATGTAATCTTCAGTCTGTTTCTTCTGCGGCGCAGTAAACAGGGTGTCAGTATCGCTAAACTCCACCAGCTCGCCCAGATACATAAAGGCCGTCGAGTCAGAACAGCGCGCCGCCTGTTGCATGTTGTGCGTCACGATCACCACGGTGTAATCCGACTTCAGCTCGCTTATCAGCTCTTCAATCTTGCCGGTGGAGATCGGGTCCAGCGCCGAGCACGGCTCATCCAGCAGCAATACTTCCGGGCGAATGGCGATGCCGCGCGCAATGCACAGACGCTGCTGCTGGCCGCCGGACAGACTGTACCCGCTCTGGTGCAGCTTGTCTTTGGTTTCATTCCACAGCGCCGCCTTGCTCAGCGCCCACTGGACGCGCTCGTCCATATCGGCACGCGACAGCTTTTCAAACAGGCGCACGCCAAAGGCGATGTTGTCGTAAATCGACATCGGGAACGGCGTTGGCTTCTGGAATACCATGCCGACCTTGGCGCGCAGCAGCGCGATATCCTGGTTATCGGTCAAAATGTTCTGCCCATCCAGCAGAATGCCGCCTTCGGCACGCTGCTCCGGATACAGCTGGTACATCTTGTTGAAGGTACGCAGCAGGGTGGATTTGCCACAGCCTGACGGGCCGATAAACGCGGTCACCTTATTTTTGGCGATATCCAGCGTGATGTTTTTCAGCGCGTGGAATTTGCCGTAGTAAAAGTTCAGATCGCGGACCTGAATTTTGCTGCTGGAAGCGAGTTCACTTGTACTCATCAAGACTTCTCTCTTGTTACCGCGCCGCGCGGGCGACGCGTAAAATTTTTATGCATGCTTTTTCTTGGCGAAAATCACACGCGCCAAAATATTCAGTAGCAGTACGCACAGCGTGATTAACAGCACCCCGGCCCAGGCCAGCTGCTGCCATTCGGCAAACGGGCTCATGGCGAACTTAAAGATGGTGACCGGCAGGTTGGCGATCGGCTGCATCAGGTCGGTATTCCAGAACTGGTTCGACAGCGAGGTAAACAGCAGCGGTGCGGTTTCGCCGGCGATACGCGCGATGGCCAGCAGCACGCCGGTGATAATGCCGGACACCGACGCCTTGAGCGTAATGGCGGAAATCATGCGCCACTTCGGCGTGCCGAGCGCGTAGGCCGCCTCGCGCAGCGTATCCGGCACCAGTTTCAGCATATTTTCCGTGGTGCGGATAACGATCGGCACCTGCAGCAGCGCCAGTGCGACAATGCCCGCCCAGCCGGAGAAATGCTCCATCTTCGCCACCACGATGGTGTAGACGAACAGGCCAACCACAATCGACGGCGCAGACAGCAGAATGTCGTTAATAAAGCGGATCACCTCCGCCAGCCAGGATTTACGCCCGTATTCGGCCAGATAAATGCCGGCCAGAATGCCGAGCGGGGTGCCGAAGATGGTCGCCCACAGGATCAGCAGGCCGCTGCCGGCAATGGCGTTGGCCAGCCCGCCGCCGGCGGTATTCGGCGGCGGCGTCATTTCGGTAAACAGCGCCAGCGACATGCCGTCCACGCCTTTGGTGACGGTCGAGAACAGGATCCAAATCAGCCAGAACAGGCCGAACGCCATGGTCGCCATCGATAAAAACAGCGCGATGCGGTTCTTCTGCCGGCGCCAGGCCTGCATTTTGCGGCGGGTTTCCGCCACCGCCGCGGGGTTTTGCATATCCATCGTCGCCACGTTAGCGCCCCTCGTTCTTGGCCAGACGCATAATCATCAGTTTCGACAGCGCCAGCACGATAAAGGTGATCACAAACAGAATCAGCCCCAGCTCCATCAGCGCCGCGGTGTGCAGCCCGGATTCCGCTTCGGCGAATTCATTCGCCAGCGCCGAGGTAATGCTGTTGCCCGGCATATACAGCGACGCGCTGTCGAGCTGGTAGGTGTTGCCGATAATAAAGGTCACCGCCATGGTTTCCCCCAGCGCACGTCCCAGCCCCAGCATCACGCCGCCAATCACGCCGTTTTTGGTAAACGGCAGCACGATGCGCCAGATCACTTCCCAGGTGGTGCAGCCGATGCCATAGGCCGACTCTTTCATCATCACCGGCGTTTGCTCGAACACGTCGCGCATAACCGCGGCGATATACGGGATGATCATGATCGCCAGAATCACCCCGGCGGCCAGGATGCCGATGCCGAAGGCCGGGCCGGCAAACAGTTCGCCGACAATCGGAATGCCGGACAGCACGTTGCCCACCGGCGTCTGGAAGTATTCGGCAAACAGCGGGGCGAAGACAAACAGCCCCCACATGCCGTAGACAATGCTCGGGATCGCCGCCAGCAGCTCAATGGCGACGCCCAGCGGACGCTTCAGCCAATTCGGCGCCAGCTCGGTCAGGAACAGCGCAATGCCGAAGCTGACCGGCACCGCGATAATCAGCGCGATCAGCGAGGTGACGATGGTGCCGTAAATCGGCACCAGCGCGCCAAACTGTTCCGCCGGCGCATCCCAGTCTTTGGTCCACAGGAAGGCGAAGCCGAATTTCTGGATGCTCGGCCAGGAGGCGAAAATCAGCGAAACGATTATGCCGCCCAGCAGCAATAGGGTAATCAGCGCAGCCAGCCTAACCAGCGCACTGAAGATGACATCGCCGTTTTTACTCGGCGCTTTGATGGTCGGCTTGTACTCAGCCATAAATTACTCTTCTGTTTAAAGCTTGGAGGGCCCGGCGAACCGGGCCCCGACAGAAATGCCTCGGCCGTTTAGTACAGCGCTTTACCGGCGCTGTCTTTCACGTTGGTTTTCCATGCGGCGCGCACCTGCTCGATCACTTCCTCAGGCAGTACGGCATAATCCAGCGCTTTGGCCTGCTCACCGCCTGACTTGTACGCCCAGTCAAAGAACTTCAGCACTTCGGTGCCCTGCTCCGGCTTTTTCTGCGCCTTATGCACCAGGATGAAGGTGGTGGAGGTAATCGGCCAGGCGTTGTCGCCTTTCTGGTTAGTCAGGTCCTGCGCGAAGGTTTTGCTCCAGTCCGCGCCTTTGGCGGCGGCGCTGAAGGCGTCTTCGGTCGGGCTGACCGGCTTACCGTCGGCGGAGACCAGCTTGGTGTACGCCAGGTTATTCTGTTTGGCGTAGGCATATTCAACGTAGCCGATAGAGCCAGGCAGGCGCTGAACGAAGGCGGCAATGCCGTCGTTGCCTTTACCGCCCAGGCCGGTCGGCCAGTTCACCGTAGAACCGGCGCCCACTTTCTCTTTCCACTTCGCATTCACTTTCGCCAGGTAGCTGGTGAAGACGAAGGAGGTGCCGGAACCGTCAGCGCGGCGCACTACGGCGATGTTCTGCTCCGGCAGCTTCACGCCCGGGTTCAGCTTGGCAATCGCCGGGTCATTCCATTTTTTGATGTTGCCCAGGTAGATATCGCCCAGCGTCTGGCCGTCCAGCGTCAGATCGCCGGATTTGATGCCGGGGATATTCACCGCCAGCACCACGCCGCCAATCACGGTCGGGAACTGGAACAGGCCGTCGGCCGCCAGTTTTTCGTCGGACAGCGGGGCGTCAGAGGCGCCAAAGTCAACGGTATTGGCGACGATCTGCTTCACGCCGCCGGAGGAGCCGATCCCCTGATAGTTAACTTTGTTGCCGGTTTCTTTTTGATAGGAATCTGCCCACTTGGCATACACCGGCGCGGGGAATGTCGCGCCTGCACCGGTCAGGCTGGCGGCAGCGAACGCGGACACAGAGGCCATGGAGAAAGTCGCTGCGACAATACTGGCGACGGTGGTACGCATCAGTTTCATAATCCCTCCTAAGGGGCATCAAAAATCGATTTCAAATCGTTTTCATCAGAGTAAGTATTGCTGCAGGAGGGAAAATAGGACAGTTTGGTGACAGTAAAATGTATGAAATATGACAGTTATATGACACTAGATAATAAAACAGCATAACTCATTGATTATACTAAGTTCCGAATATGACATCTCTCACGTAGTACTAAAATGAAAGGATCTCAAATGAAAAACGTATTTATCTTATCGGCGCTTGGCCTGTCTCTGCTGGCTTCTGCCAACGTTATGGCGGCGGAAGGACTCATGCCCGATCGTGAAAGGTCCTCAGCCACATACGGCGATCGGATTCTATTCCAAGGCAATTATAATACTTACAGAACCTCCAACTATGCCCTGAGTGATTTGGAAAAATTTGAAAGTAAGTTGCAGGAGCATGAAAATGAGCTGAAACAGCTGCGGGATGAAAACAGGAATAAGGATCGTCAGATCGATGAGCTGAAACGTTCGTTGCAGGAACTGAGCAATAAGGTGAAAGGCTAGCGAATAAACAAGCCGGCGCTGAGGCCGGCTTGTTATTACGCGGCGTTCACTTTTCCACGCGCAAGACTGCGAAACCGTCCCAGCCTTTCTCGCCAACCGTCTGAAATGCGGTGCCGCTTAATGCCGGCATATTTTGCACCGCCTCCAGCGCCTGGCGGATGCCTTCGGCATGAACATCGCGCCGAGCCGCGACGATAGCTCCCCCGCGCACCACATTATCCATGATGATTACGCTGCCCGTGCGGCTCAGCTTGATCGCCCACTGCAGGTACAGCAGGCTATTTTGTTTATCGGCGTCGATAAACGTCAGATCGAACGGCGGCTGTGACTGCAGCGTCGGCAGCGTCTGCGCCGCGGCGCCCACCACAATCGACACCCGATCCAGCAAGCCGGCGCGCTGAAGATTTTCCTGCGCCACCGCCGCATTGGCCGGCTCTTTTTCCAGCGTCACCACGCGCCCGTCCTCCGGCAGCGCGCGGGCAAGATATTGCGTGCTAAAACCACCCAGCGTACCAATTTCCAATACCCGGCGCGCCCCGCTGATTTGCGCCATCAGCGTCAGAAACTGTCCCTGCAGCGGTGAGACATCAAACGCCGGCAGACCACGCTCGGCATTCAACGCCAAGGTTTGCGTCAAATTATCATCCTGACACGCCAAACAGCGTTCCAGATATTCATCTACCTCCTGCCACGCATGCTGCATATCCGCCCCCTCAACGTTGCACCGCCTTGAGTATAGTTCAGCGATTTTTTGCCATAAAAAATCCGGTGCACCATTTCACACGGTGCACCGGATTAATCAGCAAAAAAGCGACGGTTTTACTCGACGGTTACCGACTTCGCCAGGTTGCGCGGCTGGTCCACGTCGGTGCCTTTAATCAGCGCCACGTGGTAAGACAGCAGTTGCAGCGGCACGGTGTAGAAGATCGGCGCGACGATCTCTTCCACGTGCGGCAGCGGGATAATGGTCATCCCTTCGCTGCTGACAAAACCGGCGTCCTGATCGGCAAACACGTACAGCTGGCCGCCACGCGCGCGCACCTCTTCGATGTTGGATTTCAGTTTTTCCAACAGCTCGTTGTTCGGCGCCACCACGATCACCGGCATATCGGCGTCAATCAGCGCCAGCGGGCCGTGCTTCAGCTCGCCGGCCGCGTAGGCCTCGGCGTGAATATAGGAGATCTCCTTCAGCTTCAGCGCCCCTTCCATGGCGATCGGATACTGATCGCCGCGGCCGAGGAACAGCGCATGATGCTTATCGGAGAAGCCTTCCGCCAGCGCCTCGATGTTTTTATCCAGCGACAGCATCTGTTCAATGCGCGCAGGCAGCGCCTGCAGGCCGTGCACGATATCGTGTTCGACGCTTTCCGCCATGCCTTTCAGGCGGCCCAGACGCGCCACCAGCATCAACAGCACGGTTAACTGGGTGGTGAAGGCTTTGGTGGACGCTACGCCGATTTCGGTGCCGGCCTTGGTCATCAGCGCCATATCGGATTCACGCACCAGCGACGAGCCGGCCACGTTGCACACCGCCAGCGACGCCAGGTAGCCCAGCTGTTTGGACAGACGCAGCGCCGCCAGGGTATCTGCGGTTTCGCCGGACTGCGACAGGGTGATGATCAGGCTGCCCGGACGCACCGCCGATTTGCGGTAACGGAATTCGGAGGCGATCTCAACGTCGCACGGTACGCCGGCCAGCGCCTCAAACCAGTAACGCGCCACCATCCCGGAGTGATAGGAGGTGCCGCAGGCGATGATCTGCACGTGCTGCACCTGCGCCAGCAGGGCATCGGCCTGCGGACCCAGCTCGCTCAGGTTGATCTGGCCGTTGCTGAAGCGCCCTTCCAGGGTATTTTTCAGCGCCAGCGGCTGTTCGAAGATCTCTTTTTGCATGTAGTGGCGGTAAGCGCCTTTATCACCGGCGTCGTACTGCACCTGCGACTCGATCTCCTCACGCTCGACCGGGTTGCCCTGCTGGTCAAAAATGGCCACGGTACGGCGGGTGACTTCCACCACGTCGCCCTCTTCCAGGAAGATAAAGCGGCGGGTCACCGGCAGCAGCGCCAGCTGGTCGGAGGCAATAAAGTTTTCGCCGACGCCGCGGCCAATCACCAGCGGGCTGCCGGAACGGGCAGCCACCAGCACGCTCGGGTCGCGGCTGTCCATCACTACGGTGCCGTAAGCGCCGCGCAGCTGTGGGATCACGCGCTTGACCACTTCCAGCAGCGTACCGCCCTGCTGCTGTTCCCAATGCACCAGGTGCGCGATCACTTCGGTATCGGTTTCGGACGCAAAGCGGTAGCCGCGTTCAATCAGCAGCTCGCGCAGCGGCTCGTGGTTTTCAATGATGCCGTTATGCACCACGGAAATGTAATCAGAAACGTGCGGGTGAGCGTTAGCTTCGGTCGGCTCACCGTGGGTCGCCCAACGGGTGTGCGCGATGCCGGTGCCGCCGTGCAAAGGTTGCTGCTCTACCGCTTCCGCCAGCGCGTTGACCTTGCCGACGCGACGTACGCGGTTTAGGTTGCCCTCGGCGTCAACGACCGCCAGACCGGCCGAGTCATAGCCACGGTATTCAAGACGGCGTAAGCCTTCCAACAGGATCTCTGCAATATCACGTTGCGCTACTGCGCCTACAATTCCACACATGGATTTTATTCCTAATTAAGCGTCTTTCAGGACGCTTCGATGCCTGACCTGATTTTTTTGCCGGTGATTACCGTGCGCCCCGAGCCTTGTAGAGGGTGGGGATGATCCTCTGAAGAGGACTTATATGTTTTGCATTGCCTTCTGCCATGAAAAGACAGTGCAAAACAGGATGGCCGCATAACGGCCATCCTGATCATTACTTCTTGGCTTTGGTCGGACGCTGCCAGCCCTGGATGTGCACCTGCTTCACCCGGCTCAGCACCAGCTCGTCTTCAGCGATATTGCGCGTAACCGTAGTGCCGGCGGCAATCGTCGCACCCTTGGCCACCGTGACCGGCGCCACCAGCTGCGTATCGGAGCCGACAAACACGCCGTCGCCGATAACGGTCTTATGCTTGTTGGCGCCGTCGTAGTTGCAGGTAATGGTGCCGGCGCCGATATTCACGTCGTCGCCAATCTCGGCGTCGCCCAGATAGCTAAGGTGTCCCGCCTTGGAACCCACGCCCAGACGCGCCTTTTTCATTTCGACAAAGTTGCCGACGTGCGCGCCCTGCGCCAACTCCGCGCCGGGGCGCAGACGGGCAAACGGACCAACGGTGCAATCCGCCGCCAATACCGCGTCTTCTACTACGCTGTAAGGGCTGATTTCGCAGTCATCGCCGATCACGCAGTTTTTCAACACGCAGCCGGCGCCAATTTTCACCCGGTTGCCCAGCTGTACGTTCCCTTCAACGATCACGTTGGCGTCAATCAGCACGTCGCGGCCGTGCGTCAGCGCGCCGCGCAGGTCGAAACGCGCCGGATCCAGCAGCATAACGCCGGCCAGCAGCAGTTTTTCCGCCTGTTCGGCCTGATAGATGCGTTCAAGCGTCGCCAGCTGCAGGCGGTTGTTCACGCCTTCAACTTCGCTCAGGCGCTCAGGGTGCACCGCTTCAATTTTCTTACCGTCGGCATGGGCCAGCGCAATGATATCCGTGATGTAGTATTCACCCTGCGCGTTATCGTTGTTCAGCATGCCCAGCCAGCGTTTCAGATCGCGGCCGTTGGCCACCAGAATGCCGGTATTGATTTCGTTAATCTGACGCTGCTGTTCGCTGGCGTCCTTATGTTCGACGATGCCGACCACCTCGCCGTTTTCACGCACGATGCGGCCATAGCCGGTCGGGTCGTCCAGTTTTACGGTCAGCAGGCCGATGCCGCCCTGCGGCTTGGCCGCCAGCAGGCGCGTCAGCGTATCGACGGAGATCAGCGGCACGTCGCCGTACAACATCAGTACGTCTTCATCATCGGCAAAGTGCGGCGCCGCCTGCTGCATCGCATGGCCGGTGCCCAGTTGTTCAGCCTGCAGCACCCAGTTCAACGCTGCGTTATCGAGCGTATTCTTCAGCAGTTCGCCGCCATGGCCATAAACCAGGTGGACGTTCTGCGCCCCCAGCTTCATCGCGGCATCGATAACGTGCTGCACCATCGGTTTGCCCGCCAGCGGATGCAAAACCTTGGGCAGGTCGGAATACATACGCGTTCCCTTGCCCGCGGCGAGGATCACTACACTCATTGCGCTGTTCGACATAAGCAACCTGACAACTCCAATTTTAATAGACGAAAGTAAAACCGTTTCACGCCGAAATTACTACATATTTCTCAACGCAAAACCGAGCTAAGCCGCGTGGCTCTAGGCGCGCCGTCATCTGGCGCAATCCGATTCCACCGCCGGTAAACTGTCGGCGTTCGGAGACACATTCCCCCTGTCGTCATCACGAATACACCGCAACGATTGGCAAGGTCAAACGCTTATTTTAATGCAAAAAAAAAGCGACCGCATTGGGTCGCTTTCTTATTTCGGTATTGCTTACATCGCTTTTCTGGTGAGTTCGATAACGCGCAGTTTCGCGATCGCCTTCGCCAGCTCAGCGGATGCCTGAGCATAGTCGACATCACCATGAGAGCTACGGATATGCTCTTCAGCCTTGCGCTTGGCTTCCAGCGCTCTGGCTTCATCGAGGTCCGTTCCACGGATGGCAGTGTCCGCCAGCACGGTCACCACGCTTGGCTGTACCTCAAGGATACCGCCAGACAGGTAGATGAACTCTTCTTCACCGTGCTGTTTAACAATACGCACCATGCCAGGCTTGATGGCAGTCAGCAGCGGCGCATGCCCTGGGAAAATACCCAGTTCGCCTTCGCTGCCTGTCACCTGGATCTTCTGCACCAGGCCGGAAAACATCTGTTTTTCCGCGCTGACAACATCCAGATGGTAAGTCATAGCCATATCACCCTCCTCTCAAGGCGTTACAGTTTCTTGGCTTTTTCCACTGCTTCTTCAATGGTGCCAACCATGTAGAACGCCTGCTCCGGCAGGTGGTCGTAGTCGCCGTCCATAATGCCTTTGAAACCACGGATGGTGTCTTTCAGCGATACGAACTTGCCCGGCGCGCCGGTGAAGACTTCGGCCACGAAGAACGGCTGAGACAGGAAGCGCTGGATTTTACGCGCACGGGATACGACCAGTTTGTCTTCTTCAGACAGTTCGTCCATACCCAGAATCGCGATGATGTCCTTCAGTTCCTGGTAGCGCTGCAGAATAGACTGCACGCCACGCGCAACGTCGTAGTGTTCCTGACCCACAACCAGCGGATCCAGCTGACGGCTGGTGGAATCCAGCGGGTCAACGGCCGGGTAGATACCCAGGGAAGCGATGTTACGGCTCAGTACCACGGTTGCGTCCAAGTGCGCAAAGGTGGTGGCTGGAGACGGGTCAGTCAAGTCATCCGCAGGGACGTAAACGGCCTGTACGGAGGTGATTGAACCGGTCTTGGTCGAGGTGATACGTTCTTGCAGAACGCCCATCTCTTCCGCCAGCGTTGGCTGATAACCTACCGCAGATGGCATACGGCCGAGCAGTGCGGACACTTCGGTACCGGCCAGGGTGTAACGGTAGATGTTATCCACGAACAGCAGAACGTCGCGGCCTTCATCACGGAATTTTTCCGCCATGGTCAGGCCGGTCAGTGCAACGCGCAGACGGTTACCCGGCGGCTCGTTCATCTGGCCGTAAACCAGGGATACTTTGTCCAGTACGTTGGAGTCGGTCATTTCGTGGTAGAAGTCGTTACCCTCACGAGTACGCTCACCCACGCCCGCAAACACAGAGTAACCGGAGTGCTCGATCGCGATGTTACGGATCAGCTCCATCATGTTTACGGTTTTACCTACGCCCGCACCACCGAACAGACCAACTTTACCACCCTTGGCGAACGGGCAGATCAGGTCCATTACCTTGATACCGGTTTCCAGCAGCTCTTGGGAGCTGGACAGCTCTTCGTAGCTTGGCGCCGCGCGGTGAATCGCCCAACGCTCTTCTTCGCCGATGTCGCCTTTCATGTCGATTGGCTGACCCAATACGTTCATGATACGACCCAGCGTTGCTTTACCAACTGGCACTTCGATTGGGTGCTCGAGGTCGTTAACTTTCAGACCGCGACGCAGACCGTCGGAAGTACCCATGGCGATACAGCGTACAACGCCGCCGCCCAGCTGCTGCTGAACTTCCAGCACCAGTTTTTCGTTACCGTTCTCTACCTCAAGGGCATCGTACACTTTTGGTACGGCATCCTGAGGGAACTCGACGTCCACTACGGCGCCGATTACCTGGATAATCTTTCCAGTAGCCATCTTGAATCCTCTACGTAATTCGTTTACCCGTCGTATTTCAAACTGCAGATGCGTTGACGGCTTTCTTTTCCCCCAGTTGCCTACTCAAGTAAGCGCCTGGGGACTCGCTCAGTTGCGCCTTTCTGCAATCTGAACTACTTGGGGTAATAACCTGGTTAAACCGCGGAGGCTCCCGAAACGATTTCGGTGAGTTCCTGAGTGATGCTGGCCTGACGTGCCTTGTTGTATACCAACTGCAGCTCTTTGATCAGGCTACCGCCGTTATCGGTTGCGGCTTTCATCGCTACCATTCGCGCGGCCTGCTCGCTGGCCAGGTTTTCCACGACGCCCTGATAAACTTGCGATTCCACATAGCGGCGCAGCAAGGTATCAAGCAGCACTTTTGGATCGGGTTCATACAGGTAATCCCAAGCTGTCTTCTTCAGCTCACCCTCATCAGAAGGCGGCAGAGGCAGCAGCTGAAGAACCTGCGGCTCCTGGGACATCGTATTGACAAATTTGTTGCTGACAATGTACAGCTTGTCCAAACGACCTTCGTCGTAAGCCTGCAGCATCACTTTCACCGGCCCGATCAGATCCGACAGGGAAGGGTTATCCCCCATGCCGGTCACCTGGGCAACCACGTTGCCGCCCACGGAGCCAAAGAAAGAGACGGCTTTAGAGCCAATCAGCGCCAAATCAGTTTCAACGCCTTTTTCGGACCAGCCTTTCATCTCCGCCAGCAGCTTTTTGAACAGGTTAATGTTCAAGCCGCCGCAGAGACCACGGTCAGTCGACACCACCAGATACCCGACGCGTTTAACATCACGCTCATCCAGGTACGGGTGTTTATATTCCAGATTCCCTAACGCAAGGTGACCAATCACTTTGCGCATGGTCTCTGCATAAGGACGGCTGGCCGCCATGCGATCCTGCGATTTACGCATTTTGGAGGCGGCGACCATCTCCATCGCTTTAGTGATCTTCTGCGTGTTTTGCACGCTGCCGATCTTACTACGTATCTCTTTTGCGCCGGCCATCTCTGCTTCTCCTCATTGCCAGCGGCCTGCCGTCTTTCAACTGCAGGCCGCTGCGCGTTACCAGGACTGGGTTTTCTTGAAGGTCTCGAGGACGTTTTTCAGCTTGCCCTCGATCTCATCGTTGAAATTACCAGTTTGGTTGATGTGGTTCAGCAGTTCGGCGTGTTCGCGATCCGCGTAAGCAACCAGCGCAGCTTCGAAGCTCACTACCTTGGCGACTTCAACATCTTCCAGGTAGCCGCGTTCTGCCGCGTACAGCACCAGAGACTGTTGTGCGACGGACATCGGCGCGTACTGTTTCTGCTTCAGCAGTTCAGTCACTTTCTGGCCGTGGTTCAGCTGCTTGCGGGTTGCATCATCCAGATCGGAAGCGAACTGGGAGAATGCCGCCAGTTCACGATACTGCGCCAGCGCGGTACGGATGCCGCCGGACAGTTTCTTCATGATCTTGGTCTGCGCAGCGCCACCAACACGGGATACGGAGATACCCGGGTTAACTGCCGGACGAATACCGGAGTTGAACAGGTTGGATTCCAGGAAGATCTGACCATCGGTAATCGAGATTACGTTGGTCGGAACGAACGCGGAAACGTCACCCGCCTGAGTTTCGATGATCGGCAGCGCGGTCAGAGAACCGGTCTGGCCTTTCACTTCACCCTTGGTGAAAGCTTCAACATAGTCAGCGTTAACGCGCGCTGCACGCTCCAGCAGACGGGAGTGCAGGTAGAATACGTCACCAGGGTAAGCTTCACGGCCCGGCGGACGACGCAGCAGCAGGGAGATCTGACGGTAAGCAACGGCCTGTTTGGACAGGTCATCGTACACGATCAGCGCATCTTCGCCGCGGTCGCGGAAGTATTCGCCCATTGCGCAACCGGCGTATGGCGCCAGGTATTGCAGTGCTGCGGATTCAGAAGCGGTAGCCACCACAACGATGGTGTTAGCCAGCGCGCCGTGCTCTTCCAGTTTGCGCACCACGTTAGCAATGGTAGACGCTTTCTGGCCGATAGCCACGTAGACGCACTTGATGCCGGAATCGCGCTGGTTGATGATGGCATCGATCGCCAGTGCGGTTTTACCGGTCTGACGGTCGCCGATCACCAGCTCACGCTGACCACGGCCGATTGGAATCATGGCATCAACGGATTTATAACCGGTCTGTACCGGCTGGTCGACCGACTGGCGGTCGATAACGCCCGGTGCGATAGTCTCAACCGGGGAGAAACCGTCGTGCTCAACCGGGCCCTTGCCGTCGATAGGCGCGCCCAGGGTGTTAACCACGCGGCCCAGCAGGCCGCGGCCGACTGGAACTTCCAGGATACGGCCGGTGCATTTTACCTTCATGCCTTCAGCCAGATCCGCGTACGGACCCATGACTACGGCACCAACAGAGTCGCGCTCCAGGTTCAATGCGATTGCGTAACGGTTGCCAGGCAGCGCGATCATTTCGCCCTGCATTACATCGGCCAGGCCGTGTACGCGGATGATTCCGTCGCTGACGGAAACGATAGTACCTTCATTGTGAGCTTCGCTCACTACATTGAACTGAGCAATGCGCTGCTTGATCAGTTCGCTGATTTCGGTGGAATTCAGTTGCATGCTCC
The DNA here is from genome assembly GCF_016026735.1 of Serratia rubidaea. Taxonomy (NCBI): domain Bacteria; kingdom Pseudomonadati; phylum Pseudomonadota; class Gammaproteobacteria; order Enterobacterales; family Yersiniaceae; genus Serratia; species Serratia rubidaea. The sequence continues at coordinate 1,477,740 of NZ_CP065640.1, read as the reverse complement.
AGTCCCCTTAAGACTGCAAGACGTCTGCCAGGCGTTCAAGACGGCCGCGTACGCTGCCATCGATCACCATGTCGCCTGCGCGGATAACCACGCCGGCCAGTACAGACTTGTCAATTTTGCAATTCAGCTTAACTTTGCGTGACAGACGTTTTTCCATCGCAGCGGCAATTTTGGCCTGCTGTTCGTCGTTCAGTGCGCTTGAAGAGAGCACGTCGACTTCGACGGTGGATTCCAGCGCAGCGCGCAGTTCAATGAACTGCTGCAAAACGTCAGGAAGCGCCAGTAAACGTCCATTTTCGGCCATAACGCGAATAAGGTTTTGGCCATTTTCGTCGAGTTGATCGCCACAAACCGCGGTGAACGTATTCGACAGCGTTTCCGGTGCGACAGCGCCGGACAGCAGTTCGGAAATCTGTTCGTTGCGAGTGACTTCAGCGGCAAACGCCAGCATCTGCTGCCAGCGTTCTACGCTTTGGTGCTCAACGGCAAAGTCAAAAGCTGCTTTGGCGTAGGGGCGAGCTACAGTAACAAATTCAGACATCAGCCCCTCCCTCCTTACAGTTCAGCGACCAGTTTATCAACGATGTCGCTGTTAGCAGCTTCATCCACGGAACGTTCGATGATCTTCTCGGCGCCGGCGATAGCCAGCATCGCGACTTGCTTACGCAACTCTTCACGAGCGCGTTTACGTTCGGCTTCGATCTCAGCCTGAGCCTGCGCCACGATTTTGTTACGTTCCTGCTCGGCTTCGGCTTTCGCTTCATCCATGATCTGAGCTTTGCGTTTGTTCGCTTGCTCAATGATCACCTGAGCTTCTGCTTTAGCAGTTTTCAGCTGGTCGCTCGCATTGGCTTGCGCCAAGTCCAAATCTTTCTTGGCACGCTCTGCAGAAGCGAGACCGTCAGCAATTTCTTTCTGACGCTTCTCGATGGCAGCCATAATTGGCGGCCATACATACTTCATGCAGAACCAGACAAACAGGACGAACGCGATGGCCTGGCCGAGGATTGTTGCGTTAAGATTCACAGCACAATGCCTCTTTTAAAGTTAATGAGTGTGGGTAAGTCGGCAGAGAGTTTCTCTGCTTACGCGACGGCGAACATCACGTACAGACCCAGACCAACAGCGATCATCGGGATGGCGTCAACCAGACCCATAACGATAAAGAACTGTGTACGCAGCAGAGGAATCAGGTCAGGCTGACGCGCTGCGCCTTCCAAGAATTTACCACCCAGGATGCCGATACCGATCGCAGCACCGATTGCCGCTAAGCCCATCATCACAGCGGCAGCCATGTACAGCAGATCCATACTCAGGTTTTCCATGACAGTCTCCAGTTTGTTTCAGTTATAAATGTAAGTGTTTTAAGAAAAATCAGTGCTCTTCAGACGCCATCGACAGATAGACGATCGTCAGAACCATGAAAATAAAGGCTTGAAGCGTAATGATCAGGATGTGGAAGATAGCCCAAGGCAAGCTCAGGACCCACTGTGACCACCACGGCAACAGGCCGGCAATCAGGATGAAGATCAACTCACCCGCATACATGTTGCCGAACAGTCGCAGGCCCAGTGATACAGGCTTGGACAGCAGGCTGACACCTTCAAGAATCAGGTTAATCGGAATGAATACAGGGTGGTTGAACGGCTGCATGGTCAACTCTTTAACGAACCCACCAACGCCTTTCATTTTGATGCTGTAGAACAGAATCAGGATAAACACGCCCAGCGCCATAGACAGCGTCACGTTGACATCGGCGGTAGGCACTACGCGCAGCGCAGGCAGGCCGAGAACGTGTTCGCCGATATACGGCAGGAAATCAATAGGCAGCAAATCCATCAGGTTCATCAGGAAGACCCAGACGAATACGGTCAACGCCAGCGGAGCAATCACCTTGCTCTTGCCGTGATACATATCGCGCACGCTGCTGTCGACGAACCCAACCACCAGTTCCACTGCGGTTTGCAGTTTACCCGGCACGCCGCTGGTGGCGTTTTTGGCCACTTTACGGAAGATCACCAGGAAGAGCGCCCCGAGGACGACGGAGAAAAACATCGAGTCGATGTTGATCGACCAGAACCCCGTCCCGACCTGAAGCTGCGTCAGGTGGTGACCGATATACTCCTGTGGAGTCAAGACTTCTCCTGCAGACATGATGCCTCTTACCCTTTTAGTTAAGTTCGGTAACTGTTAATCACGGCTGGTGCCACTATCTGCACCACTAACACCGCTAAATAGGTCAGGCCAAGCGGTATAAACTCCGCTTTGAACACCCCAAGCGCCACGATCAGCAAAAAGATGGTGATCACGACCTTAAGCCCCTCGCCAATGGCGAACGACCAGGCAACCCGACCGGGCGCCGGCGTCTGCGCCTGGTGACGCAAGGCAAACAGCATAAACATGACGCTCGGCAGCCAGGCGGCAAGTCCGCCCGCCAACGCCGAAGCGCCCCACGCCAGCCCCTTGAAACTGCAGGCGGCGCTGATCAGAACAAAAGTCATAAACTGCAGAAACAGCAGTTTGCGTGCGACTTTCCCACTGTAAAGGGACACAGACATGACGTTTGTTCTCTCCGTACCCCTGAGGGGGTATGCTGAGTGACGTATGACACTGTCTTCGCTGCGCAGAGTCAACAGCAAAAAACGAGCAAATTATACGGGTCACTTCAACGAATTCAATCGATAAGTAGCGAAAAGGTGAACAATTATTTAAATTCACCAAATTCGGACTATTTTCGCAAGAAAATAGGCGGAATAATACCTCGATTTTATTGTCCGATTATTCCACTGTTGCACACTAAAACGTGCAATCGATCACAACAACACGGCTAACGTTCGATTTATAACCCACGTGCGCATAAAACGTCTTTAGCGATTAGAGCGATAAAAATCTTTTATAAATCAAAATGGTATAATTTAACCGTTCGAAAACAATCCTTATACCCGCGAAAAACCTTTCGTTGACATCCACAGAAAGAATATTGTTATTACGCGTTAACAACGATAGCAAAAGGCGATCTTATTCACATAATTGCTAACGTGACAATTGCTACACGTAATTAGGCTATTTTCGCTAATTAACTGCTGCTTTTGTGTTAATAAAAAGTAAATTAACTAAAAAAAGCGGCCAGTTAATTAGTCTGCTTATTTTTACATCCGTAGCAAGCCTCAATCTGACGCTTGCTTGATCAAAAACAAACTCAGTTTGCCTTAAGTACCACCAGATGACGCTCGCCTTCCAGTTCCGGCACCTGTAAACGTACGACCTCTTCAAGCTCAATGCCGTCAGGCAGGGCGGCCAGCTCCTCATCAGGACGGACGCCCTTCAACGCATAAAAGCGCCCCTGCCCTTGCGCCGGCAGATGACGGCACCAGCTCAGCATATCCTGCAGCGAGGCGAATGCGCGGCTGATCACGCCGTCGAACGGCGGCTCGGCCGGAAACTCTTCCACCCGGCTCTGTACCGGCTCGATATTGGTCAGCCCCAGCTCGTGCTGCACCTGCCGCAGAAAGCGTACCCGCTTGCCCAGGCTGTCCAGCAGTGTGAAATGCGCGTCCGGACGCACGATGGCCAGCGGAATGCCCGGCAGGCCAGGTCCGGTGCCGACGTCGATAAAGCGTGAGCCGACCAGATGCGGATTAACCACGATGCTGTCGAGGATATGGCGCACCAGCATTTGCTGCGGATCGCGCACGGAGGTCAGGTTGTACGCCTTGTTCCACTTATCCAGCATGCCGACATAACCCAGCAGCTGCTGTTTTTGACGATCGGGAAGCGAAATACCAGCTGCTGCCAGCAGCGAGTCTAACTTTTTATCCACAATGGAATCCTCTGACCAACGCGAGATCCGCCGGAAATGGCGAAGCGGCTATGATAATGCAGGCTGAAAGTGATGTCAGCGGCCGATTGCCTATCCATTGGGCAATCGGCCGCTAAAAATGCAGATTTATGCGCTGCGGCGCAGCAGACCTTGCTTCTTCAACCACACCAACAGAATGGAAATCGCCGCCGGGGTAATCCCCGAAATGCGCGATGCCTGTCCGATAGAGGTAGGTTTATGGTCGTTGAGCTTGGCGATAACTTCGTTCGACAGCCCGGAAACCTGCTGGTAGTCCAGGTCGAGCGGCAGCAAGGTGTTCTCGTTGCGCTGCTGGCGTTCGATCTCTTCCTGCTGACGGGCGATATACCCTTCGTACTTCACCTGAATCTCCACCTGCTCGGCGGCCTGGGTATCGGCCAGCGGCGGCTGGAAAGCATCGATGGAGGTCAGCAGCGCGTAATCCATTTCCGGACGGCGCAGCAGCTCTTCGCCGTTGGCTTCGCGCGACAGCGGCGTTTTCAGCAGGGTGTTCACCTGCTCGACGTTTTCTGAATGCGGGTGTAGCCATACGTCGCGCAGACGCTGACGTTCACGTTCGATCTGTTCCAGCTTGTCGTTATAGCGCGCCCAGCGGACATCATCCACCAGGCCCAACTCGCGGCCTTTTTCCGTCAGGCGCAGATCGGCGTTGTCTTCACGCAGCATCAGGCGGTATTCCGCCCGGGAGGTGAACATGCGGTACGGTTCTTTGGTGCCCAGCGTGCACAGGTCGTCCACCAGCACGCCGAGGTAGGCCTGATCGCGACGCGGCGCCCAGCCTTCGTCTTCGCTGGCGTAGCGGCCGGCGTTCAGACCGGCCAGCAGACCCTGCGCACCGGCTTCTTCGTAACCGGTGGTGCCGTTAATCTGGCCGGCGAAGAACAGGCCCTGAATAAATTTGCTTTCCAGCGTCGGTTTCAAATCACGCGGGTCGAAGAAATCATACTCGATGGCGTAACCCGGACGAATAATACGGGCATTCTGCATCCCTTCCATTGAGCGGACGATCTGCATCTGCACGTCGAACGGCAGACTGGTGGAGATGCCGTTCGGATAGATTTCGTTGCTGGTCAGCCCTTCCGGCTCGAGGAAGATCTGGTGTGCGTTGCGATCGGCAAAGCGCATCACCTTGTCTTCGATCGACGGGCAGTAACGCGGTCCGATCCCTTCAATAATCCCGGCATACATCGGGCTGCGATCGAGGTTATTGCGGATCACGTCATGGGTTTTTTCATTGGTATGAGTGATATAGCACGGCACCTGGCGCGGATGCTGATCGGCATTGCCCATAAACGAGAATACCGGAGTCGGCGTATCGCCATGCTGTTCGGCCAGAACGCTGAAATCGATGGTACGTGCGTCAATGCGCGGCGGAGTACCGGTTTTCAGACGGTCAACCCGCAGCGGCAGTTCACGCAGACGCTGTGACAGTGAAATGGCTGGCGGATCGCCGGCACGTCCACCGCTGTAGTTTTCCAGGCCGATATGAATTTTGCCGTCGAGGAACGTCCCCACGGTGAGCACCACCGCTTTGGCACGGAATTTCAGTCCCATCTGCGTAACGGCGCCGACCACCCGATCGTTCTCAACCATAAGATCCTCAACCGGCTGTTGGAAGATCATCAGATTGGGCTGGTTCTCCAGCGCGGTGCGTACGGCTTGACGATAGAGCACGCGGTCAGCCTGGGCGCGGGTGGCGCGTACCGCAGGGCCTTTGCTGGCGTTTAGTATCCTAAACTGAATGCCGGCATGGTCGATCGCCGTTGCCATCAGGCCGCCCAGCGCATCAATTTCCTTAACCAGATGCCCTTTACCAATACCGCCGATCGCCGGGTTGCAAGACATTTGCCCCAGCGTATCAATATTGTGCGTCAGTAATAAGGTTTGACGCCCCATTCTTGCCGCGGCCATCGCCGCTTCGGTGCCGGCATGGCCGCCGCCGATGATAATGACGTCAAATTGCTCTGGATAAAACATGGAACTGCACCTCGCCGTATTGCGAACGATCGTTGTTTGCCCTGGGGTGGGGGATTCTACTCAAGTTTAGACGATCGACCAAGCGGTACGGATCGTCGGGTAATTAAAAGAAGATCTTTTTTATTTAAAGATCTCTTTATTAGATCTCTTATTAGGATCGCGATCCTCGGTGGATAACTGAGGATTCACGATAGAGATCAGAAAATTAGGAAGGATCGTTTACTGTGAATGATCGGTGATCCTGACGCTGATAAGCTGGGATCTAAATAGTGACTTATGCACAGGACAAAAAGCATACGGCAGTTGTTATTTGGATAACTACCGCTTTTACCCTGCTTTTAAGCTTAGTTATACACAATAGTTCGCACGATCTTTGAACGAATCAGAGTAAATTAATCCAACTTTTCAGCCATTCTTCCGCCGGATCTTCCGGAATATCGTGTTGCGTCACGTCGATCTCCAGCCGATCGCCGATCCTTTTCGCACCGCGAGCCTGTAACAGATCGTCGATCTGCACGATCGCGCCGCAGAAGGTATCGTACTCCGAACTGCCCAGACCGACGGCGCCGAACTGCACCTGAGATAAATCAGGCTGACGTTCACTGATCTCGTCCCACAGCGGCTGCAGATTATCCGGCAGTTCGCCGGCGCCGTGGGTGGAGGTGACCACCAGCCAGCGTCCGGACGGCGTCAGTTCATCCAGTTCAGGCCCGTGCAGCATCTCGGTGGAAAAACCGGCGTCTTCCAGTTTTTCGGCCAGATGTTCCGCCACATATTCAGCACTGCCAAGCGTACTGCCGCTGATCAGAGTAATGTCTGCCATGAATGAATGATCTCAACCTGCTGCAAAGAGGCAGCATTGTACGCTGTGAATCGCCGGGGATCTACCTGTGGATAATATGGGTATAGTAAAAATCCGTTATGGGACGATGGTGCGCATAATGGGGTTCTGCAGCGAGATCAGCGTTTCCGTCGACTGAATTTCATCAATCGTCTGGATCTTGTTGATAAGTACCTGTTGCAGCGCATCGATCGAGCGGCACATCACCTTGATAAACACGCTGTAATGGCCGGTGGTGTAGTAGGCTTCGACCACTTCTTCCAGACTTTCCAGCTTGCTCAGCGCCGAAGGGTAGTCTTTGGCGCTCTTTAATATAATGCCGATAAAGCAGCAGACGTCGTAACCCAGCTGCTTGGGGTTCACATCGACCCGGGCGCCGGTAATGATGCCCGCCTGCTTCATCTTCTCGACGCGCACGTGGATGGTTCCCGGACTGACGGCAAAGGTTTTCGCCAGTTCGGCATAAGGCGTACGCGCGTTGGCCATCAGCGCGTTGAGAATGCCGCGATCGAGATTATCGATCTGATAAATTTCCGCCATTTTATCCCCCATAAATTATGGTTTATTGAATTATCACCGCTTAAAAATGAACGATTAAAAGTCAAAGCGCAATATTGTTTGATGGATATTGAATTGTGGCGCCGTTGTGTTGCTTAATCATCAGCAACAGAGACAGGGTATTAAGAGATACGGCAATGAAAAAACAGTTTATCCAAAAACAACAACAAATCAGCTTCGTGAAATCGTTCTTCTCCCGCCAGCTGGAACAGCAGCTGGGCCTGATTGAAGTTCAGGCGCCGATCCTCAGCCGCCTGGGCGACGGCACGCAGGATAACCTGTCCGGCAGCGAGAAAGCGGTGCAGGTCAAAGTGAAAACTCTGCCGGATGCGACCTTTGAAGTGGTGCATTCGCTGGCCAAGTGGAAACGCAAAACCCTGGGCGCCCATGACTTCAGCGCCGGCGAGGGCCTGTATACCCATATGAAGGCGCTGCGTCCGGATGAAGATCGCCTGAGCGCCATTCACTCGGTGTACGTCGACCAGTGGGACTGGGAGCGGGTGATGGGCGATGGCGAACGCAATCTGGAACACCTGAAAAGCACCGTGCGCAGCCTGTATAGCGCGATTAAGGAAACCGAAGCGGCGGTAAGCCGTGAATATGGTCTGGCACCGTTCCTGCCGGAGCAGATTCACTTTGTGCACAGCGAAGCGCTGCTGCAGCGTTTCCCGGAGCTGGACGCCAAAGGCCGTGAGCGGGCGATTGCCAAAGAGCTGGGCGCGGTATTCCTGATCGGCATCGGCGGCAAGCTGTCGCACGGCCGCTCGCACGATGTGCGCGCGCCGGATTATGATGACTGGAGCACCGTCTGCCCGGATGGACTGTCCGGCCTCAACGGCGATATTCTGGTGTGGAACCCGGTGCTGGAAGACGCCTTCGAGATCTCTTCAATGGGGATCCGCGTTGACGCCGACGCACTGCAGCGTCAGCTGGCCCTGACGGAAGATGAAGATCGCCTGCAGCTGGAGTGGCACCAGTCGCTGCTGAAGGGGGAAATGCCGCAGACCATCGGCGGCGGTATCGGCCAGTCGCGTCTGGTGATGCTGTTGCTGCAGCTGCAGCATATCGGTCAGGTGCAGTGCGGCGTGTGGTCGCCGGAAGTGCGCGCCAGCGTGGAAGGCCTGCTGTAACGCGTGCCTAGCGCCGCCAGCGGCGCATTAAGCGGCTTTTTAACCCGGTATCAAAGCGCCAGATATGATCGAAGATGCGCATAATGCCGGGTTTGCCGTAGGCGGACATCGCCACCGCATGAAAACGCTGCTGGTGGCTTTGCTGCTGCTGTTTCACCTTTTTGATCACCTCGTCCGGCAGCCGCTGGGCGATAAAGTCGGAAATAATCACCGCGTCGGCATCAAACCAGCCGCTCTCCGCCATTTTTCCCACCGTTGCGCTCAGGCAGGCCGCCAGATCGGTGCCGCCGCGAAAATGCTGACCGAGAAAGCGCACCGCCTGTTCGATACCGCTGGCGGCGGTCAGTTCGTAATGAACAATCTGGTTGGCGAACAGCATGATGTAGCAGCGGCGGTTATCCGCCAGCGCAATGCGCAGCAGCGCCAGACAAAACGCCTTGGCGCACTGTTCGTTGAAGCCGCCCATTGAGCCGGAGGTATCGACGCAGACGATAAACGGACCGCGCGGCTGCTGATCCTGCTGTTGATAAGTCACCTGACGGATCATCAGCTTCTCCTGCCAGGCGTCTCCCTGCAGGCGGTAGCTCAGCAGCTGTTTTTCCAGCAGGCGGCGGTAAAACTCCAGTTCCAGCTCCTCAATGCCGAGCGTCGCCAGCTCCGGCGGCAGCAGGCGTAAGATATCATCGCTCTGATGCACGCCGTTCACCTCTTCCGGCAGCGTGGCGGGCACCCGCACCATAACGTGGTACGGCTCCGGCTGCGCATCCTGCTGCTGAATGGCTTTCGCCTCGTAGCTGCGTCCCAGCTGCTGGGCCAGCTTTTTCAGCTCGGGCTGGGTTTGCAGAAAGTTGCCGTATTCCACCAGCCGCTGATAGTCGCCGCGCTGCAGCTGCCCTTTGCTCATATCCCACAGCCTGCCGGCGGCGGTATCGTTTTCCGCCAGCACCGGCTCCAGCGCGCCGCTCAGCGTCAGCCGTTCCTGCAGCTCCGCCATCAGCTGTTCGCGTTCCTGTTCCAGCAGCTGGTGGTGCAGCATGGTGGCCTGCAGCGTCAGGCTGATGCGCCACCGCTGCAGAAACAGGGTCTGGAAGCTGTCGTCCGGCGGATGGTTGGGCAGATCGGCCGCGTCCACCAGCTTGCGCGCCTGTTCATAGAAGGGGGAAACCAGCTGGCGCAACAGCTCCAGGGTGTCGTTGAGGTTTTGATAAAACTGCGCGTTGCTTTCTAGCTGGCACTGCTGGTAACGATAGAACTCCTGCGCCAGCGCCGGCGGCACCATCGCCTCCTGGATCCGCTGTTTTAACTGCAGTTTCCAGCGCGGCAGGTCGCGATCCAGCGCGCGGCGCAGCGCCGGAAATTTCCTGAAGAACGCAGACAGATGCGGAGCGGCCAGCATGGCGACGATCATATCCTCGATCAGTTCGCCTTCGGTAATGGCCAGCAGCAGGTTGAGCGTTTCCAGGTTCAGCATGGTTACTGGCCCAGCATTTGCTGTTGTTGCTGTTTTATTTGCTCCGCCACCTGCAGCAGGCTGGCTTCTATCCTGGCCAGGCCGGCGGCCGGGGTGAACAGGCAGGGCTGATGCTGACTAAACAGCCGGCGCTGCTCCGCCAGCCGCTGCATCAGGGTATCCAGCTCCTCCAGCAGCTCCGGCGGCGTGGCGCTGGTCTGTTTGCCCGGCAGCGCCAGCAGCGACGGTTGACGGCTGACGTCCAGCACCGTCAGGTGCAGCTGCTCATCCACGTCCAAATCAATCTGCTGGGCGAAACCGATGCCGTTGAGCTTGGCGCGTACGTCGCCGCCTTTTTGCAGCCAGTTTTCCAGCGCGCTGCTGTCGATGCTTAAATGGTTTACCTGAATATCGTGCAGCTGCAGCGGTTTTTGCAGCAGCAGCGTCAGCGTGCCGCTGCCGAGCGTCTCGCCCAGCGCATACTGTGGCTTGCGGCTGAACATGCCGCCTTTTTTCACCAGGCTGATGGCCCGGCGATCGCTTTGCTGCTGCTGATGCTGCATCCAGCGGGTATGTAACTGCTGCAGCTGGATCAGCAGCGGCTGCTGCTGATAGGCCTGCTCGCTCAGCAGCTGGTCAATCTGCTGCTGCATCAGCTTCATGGAGGCCAGATCGTGCCACAGGCAGTCTTTCAGCAGCATCAGGTCGAGCGGGGCAATGGACTCGCGGCCGCTGAAAAAGGCGCAGGCCTGCAGTAAACGCAGCGCTTTTTTCCAGCGCCGGTCGGAAACATAGGGCGCCTGCTCCAGCGCATCCAGCCGCTGGCGCAGCAGGAAGATCAGCTCAAAGCAGTTTTCCGGCAGCTGAACCTTATCGATCTGCGCCTGCCACTGATGGAACTCTTCATCGCTGACGCTCAGCGCTTCCGGCACCGGGTTCTGGTTTTCACTCTGCCGGTTGGTCAGCAGCGAGCGGAAGTTCTGTTTATCCTGCACCTTGTCCAGCCACAGGCGGATCAGCATGCGGTCATACAGCGCCTCCAGGCTGTTGTCGGCCTCCGGCAGTTCGTTTGAGGCGGTGACCAGCAGGCGCAGCGGTATCGGCGCTTCGCTGTTGCCGTTGCGGAAGCGGCGTTCGTTAATCGCGGTCAGCAGGGTGTTGAGAATGGCGGGGCCGGCCTTCCAGATTTCATCGAGGAACACGATCTCCGCTTCCGGCAGGTAGCCGTCGGTCAGGCGCTGGTAGCGGCCTTCGTCTTTGAGCGCCTGAATGGAGAGCGGGCCGAAGACCTCTTCCGGGGTGGAGAAGCGGGTCATCAGGTATTCGAAGGAGCGGGCATGGCGGAAGGCGAATTTGAGGCGGCGGGCGATCAGACTTTTTGCAATGCCCGGCGGACCGAGCAGAAACACGCTCTCGCCGCTTAACGCCGCCAGCAGGCAGAGCCGGATGGCTTCCTGACGTTCATAAAGGCCGCTCTCAAGCGCGCTGCTGAGCCGGGAAATTCGTTCTGCCAGTAGTGATGAAGACGCCATAAGATTTTTCGCGTTGTCCGAGATAAATTAGCCAATCTTGTCCGAATGGGCGATGATAAACCACCATCATTTTTAATGGTATAGCTGGTTGATTAGCCAAAACTTTCTATTATCAAATGTATTGTTTGCTCACACTTTGTCGTTTTTCTTAGACATTTTATAGAGTAGGCAACCTAAGGTATTCGTGCATACTGTGCGGTTTTTAGTGGACGTAACGGATCTTGGAGCCCGTACTGGCGGATACAGCGCCGACGGTAGTTCTAATCAAGAAAGCGAATTATGAGCACAGAACGTAAGCAGTCCCTGGCGGCGGTAACCCTGGCGGCTATCGGCGTGGTGTATGGCGATATCGGCACCAGCCCGCTTTATACCCTGAGAGAGTGTTTTTCAGGTCATTATGGTTTTGATGTCCGGCCCGACGTGGTGTTTGGCTTCCTGTCGCTGATTTTCTGGATGCTGGTCATTATTGTCTCGCTGAAATACCTCACCTATGTGATGCGGGCGGACAACGCCGGCGAAGGCGGTATTTTAACGCTGATGTCACTGGCCGGCCGTAATACCTCGGCGCGCGCGACCGCGGTGCTGGTGATACTCGGCCTGATAGGCGGCAGCTTCTTTTACGGCGAGGTGGTGATCACCCCGGCGATCTCGGTGATGTCAGCCATCGAAGGTCTGGAAATCGCCGCGCCGGCGCTGGATCCCTACATTATACCGCTGGCGATCCTGGTGCTGACGCTGCTGTTTGTCATCCAGAAGCACGGCACCGGCAGCGTGGGTAAACTGTTTGCTCCGGTGATGCTGATCTGGTTCCTGACGCTGGCGCTGCTTGGCGCGCGCAGCATTATCGACAATCCGGAAGTGCTGCAGGCGCTGAATCCGAAATGGGCTCTGCACTTCTTTATCGAATATAAGAAAGTGTCGTTCTTTGCCCTGGGAGCGGTGGTGCTGTCGATCACCGGCGTTGAGGCGCTGTACGCCGATATGGGCCACTTCGGTAAATTCCCGATTCGTCTGGCCTGGTTCACCGTGGTGCTGCCGTCGCTGGTGCTGAACTACTTCGGCCAGGGCGCGCTGCTGTTAAAGAACCCGGCTGCGATCAAGAACCCGTTCTTTCTGCTGGCGCCGGACTGGGCGCTGATTCCTCTGCTGATTCTGGCCACGCTGGCGACGGTGATCGCCTCGCAGGCGGTGATCTCCGGCGTTTTCTCCCTGACCCGCCAGGCGGTGCGTCTGGGCTATCTGCCGCCGATGCGCATTATCCATACCTCGGAAATGGAGTCCGGCCAGATCTATATTCCGGTGATTAACTGGCTGCTGTATATCTCGGTGGTGTTGGTGATCGTCAGCTTTGAACACTCGAGCAATCTGGCGGCGGCCTACGGCATTGCGGTAACCGGCACCATGGTGCTGACCAGCATTCTGGTAACCTCGGTGGCGATTAAAAACTGGCACCTGAACCGCTTCCTGGCGGTGGGAATATTGACCATTTTGCTGCTGATCGATGTGCCGATGTTCTCCGCCAACGCGCTGAAGCTGTTTTCCGGCGGCTGGCTGCCGCTGACCATCGGCCTGATGATGTTTATTGTCATGACCACCTGGAAGAGCGAACGTTTTCGCCTGCTGCGCCGCATGCATGAGCACGGCAACTCCCTTGAGGCGCTGATCGCCTCGTTGGAGAAGTCGCCGCCGGTGCGGGTGCCGGGCACCGCGGTGTTTATGTCGCGCGCCACCAACGTCATTCCGTTTGCGCTGCTGCACAATCTCAAACATAACAAAGTGCTGCACGAGCGCGTAGTGCTGTTGACGCTGCGCACCGAAGACGCGCCGTACGTCCATAACGTCAGACGGGTCACCATCGAGCAGCTGTCGCCGACCTTCTGGCGCGTGGTGGCCAGCTACGGCTGGCGTGAAACGCCGAACGTTGAAGAGGTGTTCCACCGCTGTGGCCTGGAAGGCCTGCCGTGCCGCATGATGGAGACCTCGTTCTTTATGTCGCATGAGTCGCTGCTGTTGAGCAAACGGCCGTGGTATCTGTTCCTGCGCGGTAAACTGTTTATTGCGCTCAGCCGCAATGCGCTGCGGGCGCCGGATCAGTTTGAAATTCCGCCGAACCGGGTTATCGAGCTGGGAACGCAGGTTGAAATATAAGGTTTCGTTATCTCTTCTCTCGGGGGCGTCGCATGCGGCGCCCCTTTCTTTTTACCGGCATTGGCGCGTCAATATCGAAACGTTTCGATAGCGATCACATTTCCACACCGTGGCAGTTGCCTTCCTTTGTTGATTTTTTACACTCCACGACAAGCGAAACGTTTCGCTGGTAAAGAATAAGTGGAGCGAAAGAAATGAAAAAAGGCGTGCTGCTTAATGCCGACATATCCGCGGTGGTTTCTCGCCTCGGCCATACCGACCAGCTCACCCTGTGCGACGCCGGTCTGCCGATCCCCGCCGGCGTAGAACGCATCGATGTGGCGCTGATGGCCGGAGTGCCGACGTTTTTACAGCTGTTTGCCGCGGTAACGCAGGAGATGCAGGTAGAAAGCGCCATTTTGGCCGAGGAACTCGTCACACAAAACCCCTCGCTCCATCACGCGCTGTTGGCGCAGCTGACGCAACTGGGTCAGCTGCAGGGCAATACCGTCAGCGTACGCTATATCAGCCACAGCGATTTCAAAGCGCAAACCGGGCACAGCCGGGCGGTGATCCGCAGCGGGGAGTGTTCGCCCTATGCGAACGTCATCCTGTGCGCCGGCGTAACTTTCTGAGGCATTTATGCAACCTTTATTGCAACTGACCGGGATAGATAAGGCGTTTCCCGGCGTGAAGGCGCTGTCCGGGGCGGCGCTCAGCGTTTACCCCGGCAGGGTGATGGCGCTGGTGGGGGAAAACGGCGCCGGCAAGTCCACCATGATGAAAGTGCTGACCGGCATCTACAGCAAGGATGCTGGCAGCGTGCGTTTCCTCGGTAAAGAGGTGGCGTTTCACGGGCCAAAAGCATCCCAGGATGCCGGTATCGGCATTATTCACCAGGAGCTGAACCTGATCCCGCAGCTGACCATTGCGGAGAACATCTTTCTCGGCCGCGAGTTTGTTAACCGCTTCGGCCGTATCGACTGGAAACGCATGTACGCCGAGGCGGACAAGCTGCTAAAGCGCCTTAACCTGCGCTACAGCAGCCACCGTCTGGTGGGTGAGCTGTCGATTGGCGATCAGCAGATGGTGGAAATCGCCAAGGTGCTGAGCTTTGAGTCGCAGGTGATCATTATGGATGAGCCTACCGACGCGTTGACCGACACCGAGACCGCCTCCTTATTTAAGGTGATCAACGAACTGAAGGCGGCGGGCTGCGGCATTGTGTATATCTCGCACCGGATGAAAGAGATTTTCGAGGTCTGCGATGACGTCACCATCTTCCGCGACGGCCAGTTTATTGCCGAGCGGCCGGTGCGTGAGCTGCAGGAAGAGCGGCTGATTGAAATGATGGTCGGTCGTAAGCTGGAAGACCAATACCCGCGGCTGAACCTGCCGCGCGGCAACAAACGGCTGGAAGTCAGCCGGCTGTCCGGCCCCGGCGTACAGGACGTCAGTTTTACCCTGTATCGCGGTGAAATTCTTGGCGTTGCCGGGCTGATGGGCGCCGGTCGTACCGAATTAATGAAAATTCTGTACGGCGCCGCGCCGCGCAAAGGCGGCAGCGTGCGGCTGGACGGTCGCGAAGTGCTGTGCCGCTCGCCGCAGGCCGGGCTGGCGAACGGCATCGTCTATATTTCCGAAGACCGCAAGCGCGACGGCCTGGTGCTCGGTATGTCGGTCAAAGAAAACATGTCGCTGACCGCGCTGCGCTATTTCAGCCGCCTGGGCGGCAGCCTGAAGCAGGCTGAAGAACGGCAGGCGGTGGGGGATTTTATTCGCCTGTTTAACATCAAAACCCCGTCCATGGAGCAGCCGATCGGCCTGCTTTCCGGCGGTAATCAGCAGAAGGTGGCGATTGCCCGCGGGCTGATGACGCGGCCTAAGGTGCTGATTCTTGATGAGCCGACGCGCGGCGTCGACGTCGGGGCGAAAAAAGAGATTTACCAACTTATCAACCAGTTCAAACAGGAAGGGCTCAGCATCATTCTGGTGTCTTCGGAGATGCCGGAAGTCCTGGGAATGAGCGACCGCGTACTGGTGATGCACGAAGGCCACATCAGCGGTGAGTTCCCGATTGAGCAGGCCACTCAGGAAGCGTTGATGGCCGCGGCCGTCGGCAAGCAATACGGCGCAAAGCAGGAGTAATTAACTATGAGTTCTCAGACTATCGCAACCAGGCGCTGGTTCAGTAAAGAATGGCTGTTGGAGCAGAAGTCGCTGATTGCGCTGCTGGTGCTGATCGCCGTGGTATCGACCATGAGCCCGAACTTTTTCACGCTCAATAACCTGTTCAATATTCTGCAGCAGACCTCGGTCAACGCCATTATGGCGGTAGGCATGACGCTGGTGATCCTGACCTCCGGCATCGATCTGTCGGTGGGATCGCTGCTGGCGCTCACCGGCGCGGTGGCGGCATCGATCGTCGGGCTGGAAGTCAACGCGCTGGTGGCGGTGGCCGCCGCGCTGGCGCTGGGTGCGGCGGTTGGCGCCTGTACCGGGGTTATCGTCGCCAAAGGCAAGGTGCAGGCGTTTATCGCCACCCTGGTGATGATGCTGCTGCTGCGCGGCGTCACCATGGTGTACACCAACGGTAGCCCGGTCAATACCGGCTTTACCTATGTGGCCGACGCGTTTGGCTGGTTCGGCATCGGCCGTCCGCTTGGCGTGCCGACGCCGATCTGGATTATGGCGATCGTGTTTATTGCCGTCTGGTACCTGCTGCAGCATACCCGTCTGGGCCGTTATATCTACGCGCTGGGGGGCAATGAAGCGGCGACGCGGCTGTCCGGCATCAGCGTAGACCGCGTGAAAATCATCGTATATTCGCTGTGCGGCCTGCTGGCGGCGCTGGCCGGGGTGATTGAAGTCGCGCGCCTGTCCTCGGCGCAGCCTACCGCCGGCACCGGTTATGAACTGGACGCCATCGCCGCGGTGGTGCTGGGCGGCACCAGCCTGGCGGGCGGCAAGGGACGCATCGTCGGCACCCTGATCGGCGCGTTGATCCTCGGCTTCCTGAACAACGGGCTGAATCTGCTGGGTGTTTCTTCCTACTATCAAATGATCGTCAAGGCGGTGGTGATACTGCTGGCGGTACTGGTAGACAATAAAAGTAACAAGTAACCTCCCCCTACAGGAATAACGACCATGAAAATGAAAAAATTAACGATGCTGGTTTCCGCGGTGGCGCTGAGCGCCACCCTGAGTGCCAATGCGTTGGCGAAAGACACCATCGCGCTGGTGGTCTCCACGCTGAATAACCCGTTCTTTGTGTCGATGAAGGATGGCGCGCAGCAGGAAGCGAACAAGCTGGGCTATAAGCTGGTGGTGCTGGATTCGCAGAATAACCCGGCGAAAGAGCTGGCTAACGTGCAGGATCTGATGGTGCAGAACCCTAAAATGCTGCTGATCAACCCGACGGATTCCGATGCGGTCGGCAATGCGATTAAAATGGCCAACCAGGCGAAAATCCCGGTCATCACGCTGGATCGCGTGGCGACCAAAGGCGAGGTGGTGAGCCATATCGCCTCCGATAACCGCGTTGGCGGTAAAATGGCCGGCGACTTTATTGCCGATAAGGTCGGCGCGGACGCCAAAGTGATTCAGCTGGAAGGCATTGCCGGCACCTCCGCTGCCCGTGAGCGCGGCGAAGGGTTTAAACAGTCGCAGGAACAGCATAAGTTCAAACTGCTGGGCAGCCAGCCGGCAGATTTCGATCGCACCAAAGGGCTGAACGTGATGCAGAACCTGCTGACGGCGCACCCGGACGTGCAGGCGGTATTTGCCCAGAACGATGAAATGGCGCTGGGCGCACTGCGCGCGCTGCAAACCGCCGGGAAAAGCGACGTGATCGTCGTTGGTTTTGACGGCACCGCCGACGGCGTTAAGGCGGTGGAAAGCGGTAAACTGGCGGCGACGGTGGCGCAGCGTCCCGATCAAATCGGCGTTATCGGCGTGGAAACCGCGGATAAAGTGCTGAAAGGCGAAAAAGTGGCGGCAACCATCCCGGTTGATTTGAAACTGGTCACCAAATAAGTCATACCTGCGCCATCGGAGCAGACCTGCCGATGGCGCTCTGTTAAAGGAATCAATGCGATGGAAACAGGAAAGCTGGTGGTTCTGGGCAGTATCAATGCCGACCATATCCTTAATATTGAGCAATTTCCCCGTCCGGGCGAAACGGTGATCGGGAAACAGTATAAGGTGGCGTTCGGCGGCAAAGGGGCCAACCAGGCGGTGGCCGCCGGCCGCAGCGGCGCCGATATTGCCTTTATTGCCTGTGTGGGCGCCGACGACGTCGGCGAACGGGTGCGCCGGCAGTTGGCGACCGATCGTGTTGATACGCAGTCGATAGAAGCGATTGAAAACTGCACCACCGGCGTGGCGTTAATTTTCGTTAATGGCGAAGGTGAAAATGTGATCGGCATTGATGCCGGCGCCAATGCGGCATTAACGCCGGCATATCTGGCGCGCTATCAGCAGCGGGTGAGCGATGCCGACGCCCTGCTGATGCAGCTTGAATCACCGCTTGAGACGGTGATCGCCGCCGCGCGTCTGGCAAAACAGCACCAGACGCGGGTAATCCTCAACCCGGCGCCGGCGCGTGAACTGCCGGATGAACTGCTGGCGATGCTGGATATGATTACCCCGAACGAAACCGAAGCGGAGCGCTTGACCGGTATTGCGGTGGACAGTGAGCAGGATGCCGCGCGTGCGGCGCAGGCGCTGCACCAGAAAGGCATCGAGACGGTACTGATCACTCTCGGCAGCCGCGGCGTGTGGTTGAGTGAGCGCGGTGAGGGCAAACTGGTGCCGGCCTTTAAGGTTGAAGCCGTCGACACCATCGCCGCCGGCGATACCTTTAACGGCGCGCTGCTGACGGCGCTGCTGGAAGGCAAAGCGATGCAGGACGCCGTACGCTTCGGCCATGCCGCCGCGGCGATTGCCGTGACGCGCCCGGGGGCCCAGCCTTCCGTGCCGTGGCGTGAAGAGATCGACGCCTTTTTGCAGCGGCAGGAGTAAATTTTTGGCCACCATGAAAGATGTCGCCCGTTTGGCGGGCGTATCAACCTCTACCGTATCGCACGTGGTTAATAACAATCGTTTTGTCAGCGATGCGGTGCGAGACAAAGTGATGGCGGCGGTTGAGCAGTTGAACTACGCGCCGTCGGCGCTGGCGCGCAGCCTGAAGCTCAAACAAACGCATACCATCGGCATGCTGGTCACCGCCAGCAATAACCCGTTTTATGCCGAAGTGGTGCGCGGCGTGGAGCGTAGCTGTTACGAGCGCGGCTATAGCCTGATTTTATGCAACACAGAAGAAGATGCGGCGCGGATGAACCGCAGTATGGAAACGCTGTTGCAAAAGCGTGTCGACGGGCTGCTGGTGATGTGCACCGAAAATCACCGGCCGTCGCCGGCGAACCTGAGCCGTTACCCGTCACTCCCCATTGTGATGATGGACTGGGCGCCTTTTGAAGGGGCGAATGACATTATTCAGGACAACTCCCTGCTCGGCGGCGAAATGGCCACGCAATATCTGATATCCCGCGGCTACCGGCAGATTGCCTGCATTGCCGGGCCACAGGATAAAACCACTGCGCGCAACCGCCTGGAGGGCTACCGCCGGGCGATGCAGCAGGCGGGATTGCCGATCCTGCCTGGTTATGAAGTGCATTGCGACTTTGAGTTTGAAGGCGGCGTACGCGCCATGCAGCAACTGCTTGCCTTGCCGGTCGCGCCGCATGCGGTTTTCGCCGGCAATGACGCGGTGGCGGTCGGCGTATACCAGGCGTTGTTCCAGGCCGGGCTGCGCGTGCCGCAGGATATGGCGGTGATGGGATACGACGATATTGAACTGGCGAAGTATCTGGCGCCGCCGTTAAGCACCATTCATCAGCCGAAAGACTCGCTGGGAGAGCTGGCGATCGATGCGTTGATCAATCGCCTGCAGAACCCACAGCGTGCCGCACAGGTGATGGTACTTACTCCTGAGCTGGTGGAGCGCGCCTCGGTGGGGCAGCTCAGCTGACTTTGGCGCGCTTCTCCTTACCGGTAATCAAATTGCGGCCGTCTTTTTTGCGCAGCAGCATAAACACCAGCGCGGAGGCGACGCTGACGATCCCCATGGTAATAAAGGTGTAGTGGAAGTGGTCGATAATGGTGCCCAGCGACAGCGAGTCGTAAAAGCGCAGTACTGCCGCGCTGACGGCCACGCCGAAACTGATGGAGAGCTGCTGGGTTACCGCCAGCACGCTGTTGCCCGAACTGGCGTTGGCGTCGCTAAGATCGCCCAGGCTGATGGTATTCATCGCCGTAAACTGGGTCGACATCGCCATGCCCAGTAAAAATAGCGGAATAATCAGCAGCCACAGCGGCATGCCCGGGCTTTGCAGGGCAAACTGCGCAATCAACACGCCGATAATCACCGTAATGCCGACCAGCGTGCTGCGGTAACCGAACCAGCGCAGCACCTGTGACACGGTCGACTTGGCCAGCAGGGAGCCAATGGCGGTTGGTGCCATCATGCAGCCGGCGACGATCGCCGAGTAGCCGAAACCCACCTGCAGCATCAGCGGCATCAAAAAGGGAATACAGCCGGTGCCAAGGCGCGAGGCGACGTTGCCG
Source organism: Serratia rubidaea (assembly GCF_016026735.1). Classification (NCBI taxonomy): domain Bacteria; kingdom Pseudomonadati; phylum Pseudomonadota; class Gammaproteobacteria; order Enterobacterales; family Yersiniaceae; genus Serratia; species Serratia rubidaea. The sequence goes on along the minus strand of NZ_CP065640.1, from coordinate 1,457,639 downwards.
GCAATGCCGACGGAGAACGTGCGCGTCTTGAATAAGTCCAGACCGATCAAAGGCTGCGTACGGCGACGGGCATGGACGATATAGCCTGCCAGCATCACAAACCCGCTTAAAAATACGCCCAGCGAGATATAACTGGCCAGCACGCGTTCGCCGAACAGCTCCAGGCCGGTGGATATCATCACCAGGCTCAAACCGAACAGCATAAAGCCGAGAAAATCAAACGGCCGTTTCGGCGTGGTGAAGTCCGGCATATATTTGCGTGCGTACAGAATGCCGAGCAGGCCGATAGGGATATTGATAAGGAAAATCCAGTGCCAGGTGGCGTAGGTCACCAGCCAGCCGCCGAGCATCGGGCCGAGAATCGGCCCCACCAGGCCGGGCATGGTGACGAAGTTCAGGACCGGCAGCAGCTGGCTGCGCGGGTAGGCGCGCAGTAACGCCAGCCGCGCCACCGGCATCATCATCGCACCGCCGACGCCCTGAATCACGCGGGATATCACCAGGAAACTAAGGCTGGGGGAGAGCGCGCATAGCAATGAACCCAACGTAAACAGCGAAACGGCAAAGATAAATATCCGGCGCGTGCCGAAGCGGTCGGCCAGCCAGCCGCTCACCGGAATCAGCATCGCGACGGTCAGGGTATAGCTGATGACGGCCGACTGCATGGCCAGCGGCGAACGTTCCAGGCTCTGGGCGATCGCCGGTAAAGCGGTGTTGAGAATGGTGGCGTCCAGCGCCTGCATAAAGAACGCCATAGCGGCTATCCAGGGCAACCCTGCCATACTGCGCGCGTTTTTCGTCATTGTTTTCCTGCTTAATCCCGGGTGATTTCCTTCTTCTATATAGAAGAGGGATTTTTTTCGCCTAACAGAATCTGGCATGCCTTAAAGGCGCCCTGGGCGTCTTTGGCCAGTATGGCGTCGACAATATCCTGGTGCTGCTGCAGTTTGATCACTTCGTTGTTGGTTATCGCCCTGAAATAGCTCTGATATACGGAGCTGAACAGGTTAGAGAATGAGATCAGGAATGGATTGCCGCTGGAGGCGTAAATCAGCTGGTGGTATTGCGTGTCCACCTGTATCCAGCGTTCGCGGTCAAAATCATCGTGCAGGGCGCGCATTTCCGCCATCAGCGCCGTCAGCTGCGCCCGTTGTTCTTCATCGGCCTGTATGGCGGCCAGTGAACAGGCCTGTGGCTCCAGCGAAGTACGCAGTATAAGAAAGTGCTGCATCACCTGATCGAAGTTTTCCCGCGTCATCCACCAGGTCAGCAGCTCCTGGTCGAGGAAGTTCCAGTGGTTTTGCGGCATCACCCGCGTGCCGATGCGCGGTCGCGGCAGCAGCATGCCTTTGGCCGCCAGTATTTTTACCGCTTCCCGTACGGCGGTGCGGCTGACGCCGAATGTTTCTCCCAGTTCCATTTCTCCGGGCAGAATGCTGCCCGCTTTAAACTCGCCGGCCAGAATCTGTTGGCCGAGTTTTTCTGCCAGTAAATAAGAAAGATTGCGTTGTGCGGCCTGTTGTTGAGCATCTAGTTGCATGGCTGCGGGTCCTTGGCTTACGTCGTTACTGTTATTTTACTCTACTGAGCGCGGGGTTTTATGGCTGTTTGTCGGAAAAAGTGATGTAAAAATGCGCTTTTTAGCCCCTTTTGCTGAAAAATAACGCAGTTGAAAAGTTTTTTTAAATTAGGGGTTGCGGCGTTCTGAGAACTCCCTATAATGCGCCTCCACTGACCGGGAACAACGACTGACAAGCCGCCGGGTCAGCGAGAAGAAAGCGAAATAAACGCTTGACTCTCCGGGCGAAAAGCGTAGTATACGCAGCCCGCGCCGATGAGAATTATCTCCGGCGGTGCTCTTTAACAATTTATCAGACAATCTGTGTGGGCACTCACAAGACGATATCCAGCATCTTCGGATGCAAAAAAATATCAAGTCTTGAAGAGTGACTAACTGAAGTAAAATTCATGCAGTAAATCTTTGAGAAACAGCTATTAACTTAGCGAATCAAGCTTTTAATTGAAGAGTTTGATCATGGCTCAGATTGAACGCTGGCGGCAGGCCTAACACATGCAAGTCGAGCGGCAGCGGGAGGAAGCTTGCTTCCTCGCCGGCGAGCGGCGGACGGGTGAGTAATGTCTGGGGATCTGCCCGATGGAGGGGGATAACCACTGGAAACGGTGGCTAATACCGCATAACGTCGCAAGACCAAAGTGGGGGACCTTCGGGCCTCACACCATCGGATGAACCCAGATGGGATTAGCTAGTAGGTGGGGTAATGGCTCACCTAGGCGACGATCCCTAGCTGGTCTGAGAGGATGACCAGCCACACTGGAACTGAGACACGGTCCAGACTCCTACGGGAGGCAGCAGTGGGGAATATTGCACAATGGGCGCAAGCCTGATGCAGCCATGCCGCGTGTGTGAAGAAGGCCTTCGGGTTGTAAAGCACTTTCAGCGAGGAGGAAGGTGGTGAACTTAATACGTTCATCAATTGACGTTACTCGCAGAAGAAGCACCGGCTAACTCCGTGCCAGCAGCCGCGGTAATACGGAGGGTGCAAGCGTTAATCGGAATTACTGGGCGTAAAGCGCACGCAGGCGGTTTGTTAAGTCAGATGTGAAATCCCCGAGCTTAACTTGGGAACTGCATTTGAAACTGGCAAGCTAGAGTCTCGTAGAGGGGGGTAGAATTCCAGGTGTAGCGGTGAAATGCGTAGAGATCTGGAGGAATACCGGTGGCGAAGGCGGCCCCCTGGACGAAGACTGACGCTCAGGTGCGAAAGCGTGGGGAGCAAACAGGATTAGATACCCTGGTAGTCCACGCCGTAAACGATGTCGATTTGGAGGTTGTGCCCTTGAGGCGTGGCTTCCGGAGCTAACGCGTTAAATCGACCGCCTGGGGAGTACGGCCGCAAGGTTAAAACTCAAATGAATTGACGGGGGCCCGCACAAGCGGTGGAGCATGTGGTTTAATTCGATGCAACGCGAAGAACCTTACCTACTCTTGACATCCAGAGAACTTAGCAGAGATGCTTTGGTGCCTTCGGGAACTCTGAGACAGGTGCTGCATGGCTGTCGTCAGCTCGTGTTGTGAAATGTTGGGTTAAGTCCCGCAACGAGCGCAACCCTTATCCTTTGTTGCCAGCGGTTCGGCCGGGAACTCAAAGGAGACTGCCAGTGATAAACTGGAGGAAGGTGGGGATGACGTCAAGTCATCATGGCCCTTACGAGTAGGGCTACACACGTGCTACAATGGCGTATACAAAGAGAAGCGAACCTGCGAGGGCAAGCGGACCTCATAAAGTACGTCGTAGTCCGGATTGGAGTCTGCAACTCGACTCCATGAAGTCGGAATCGCTAGTAATCGTAGATCAGAATGCTACGGTGAATACGTTCCCGGGCCTTGTACACACCGCCCGTCACACCATGGGAGTGGGTTGCAAAAGAAGTAGGTAGCTTAACCTTCGGGAGGGCGCTTACCACTTTGTGATTCATGACTGGGGTGAAGTCGTAACAAGGTAACCGTAGGGGAACCTGCGGTTGGATCACCTCCTTACCTAAAGATATCCTGACTGTGCAGTGTCCACACAGATTGTCTGATGAAAAGAACGAGCAAAGCGTCTGCGAAGCCGACATATTCAGTGTCCCCTTCGTCTAGAGGCCTAGGACACCGCCCTTTCACGGCGGTAACAGGGGTTCGAATCCCCTAGGGGACGCCACTTGCTGATATCGGGTGAAAGACGGTATCAAACGATATCTCAAAACTGACTTACGAGTCATGTTTGAGATATTTGCTCTTTAACAATCTGGAACAAGCTGAAAATTGAAACGATTGAACGCTTCTTGACGTAAGAAGTGGTTCAACGAGTCTCTCAAATGTTTGCAACGCGAAGTGAAACATCTTCGGGTTGTGAGGTTAAGTGACTAAGCGTACACGGTGGATGCCTAGGCAGTCAGAGGCGATGAAGGGCGTGCTAATCTGCGAAAAGCGTCGGTAAGGTGATATGAACCGTTATAACCGACGATACCCGAATGGGGAAACCCAGTGTGTTTCGACACACTATCGTTAAGTGAATACATAGCTTAACGAGGCGAACCGGGGGAACTGAAACATCTAAGTACCCCGAGGAAAAGAAATCAACCGAGATTCCCCCAGTAGCGGCGAGCGAACGGGGAACAGCCCAGAACCTGAATCGGCTTGTGTGTCAGTGGAAGCGTCTGGAAAGTCGCACAGTAAAGGGTGATAGTCCCGTACACGAAGATGCACAGGTCGTGAGTTCGATGAGTAGGGCGGGACACGTGTTATCCTGTCTGAATATGGGGGGACCATCCTCCAAGGCTAAATACTCCTGACTGACCGATAGTGAACCAGTACCGTGAGGGAAAGGCGAAAAGAACCCCGGCGAGGGGAGTGAAATAGAACCTGAAACCGTGTACGTACAAGCAGTGGGAGCACCTTCGGGTGTGACTGCGTACCTTTTGTATAATGGGTCAGCGACTTATATTTTGTAGCAAGGTTAACCGAATAGGGGAGCCGTAGGGAAACCGAGTCTTAACTGGGCGTCTAGTTGCAAGGTATAGACCCGAAACCCGGTGATCTAGCCATGGGCAGGTTGAAGGTTGGGTAACACTAACTGGAGGACCGAACCGACTAATGTTGAAAAATTAGCGGATGACTTGTGGCTGGGGGTGAAAGGCCAATCAAACCGGGAGATAGCTGGTTCTCCCCGAAAGCTATTTAGGTAGCGCCTCGTGAACTCATCTTCGGGGGTAGAGCACTGTTTCGGCTAGGGGGCCATCCCGGCTTACCAAACCGATGCAAACTCCGAATACCGAAGAATGTTATCACGGGAGACACACGGCGGGTGCTAACGTCCGTCGTGAAGAGGGAAACAACCCAGACCGCCAGCTAAGGTCCCAAAGTCATGGTTAAGTGGGAAACGATGTGGGAAGGCACAGACAGCCAGGATGTTGGCTTAGAAGCAGCCATCATTTAAAGAAAGCGTAATAGCTCACTGGTCGAGTCGGCCTGCGCGGAAGATGTAACGGGGCTAAACCATGCACCGAAGCTGCGGCAGCGACGCTTATGCGTTGTTGGGTAGGGGAGCGTTCTGTAAGCCGTTGAAGGTGGCCTGCGAGGGTTGCTGGAGGTATCAGAAGTGCGAATGCTGACATAAGTAACGATAAAGCGGGTGAAAAACCCGCTCGCCGGAAGACCAAGGGTTCCTGTCCAACGTTAATCGGGGCAGGGTGAGTCGACCCCTAAGGCGAGGCTGAAAAGCGTAGTCGATGGGAAACAGGTTAATATTCCTGTACTTGGTGTTACTGCGAAGGGGGGACGGAGAAGGCTAGGCTAGCCGAGCGACGGTTGTCTCGGTTTAAGCGTGTAGGGGGGTGTTCCTGGTAAATCCGGAACGCTGTTAACCCTGAGGCGTGATGACGATGCACTACGGTGCAGAAGTAGTTGATGCCAAGCTTCCAGGAAAAGCCTCTAAGCTCCAGGTAACATCAAATCGTACCCCAAACCGACACAGGTGGTCAGGTAGAGAATACCAAGGCGCTTGAGAGAACTCGGGTGAAGGAACTAGGCAAAATGGTGCCGTAACTTCGGGAGAAGGCACGCTGGCGCGTAGGTGAAGTCCCTTGCGGATGGAGCTGAAGCCAGTCGCAGATACCAGCTGGCTGCAACTGTTTAATAAAAACACAGCACTGTGCAAACACGAAAGTGGACGTATACGGTGTGACGCCTGCCCGGTGCCGGAAGGTTAATTGATGGGGTTATCCGTAAGGAGAAGCTCTTGATCGAAGCCCCGGTAAACGGCGGCCGTAACTATAACGGTCCTAAGGTAGCGAAATTCCTTGTCGGGTAAGTTCCGACCTGCACGAATGGCGTAATGATGGCCAGGCTGTCTCCACCCGAGACTCAGTGAAATTGAACTCGCTGTGAAGATGCAGTGTACCCGCGGCAAGACGGAAAGACCCCGTGAACCTTTACTATAGCTTGACACTGAACATTGAGCCTTGATGTGTAGGATAGGTGGGAGGCTTTGAAGTGTGGACGCCAGTCTGCATGGAGCCATCCTTGAAATACCACCCTTTAATGTTTGATGTTCTAACTCTGCCCCATAATCTGGGGTGAGGACAGTGTCTGGTGGGTAGTTTGACTGGGGCGGTCTCCTCCCAAAGAGTAACGGAGGAGCACGAAGGTTAGCTAATCACGGTCGGACATCGTGAGGTTAGTGCAAAGGCATAAGCTAGCTTGACTGCGAGAGTGACGGCTCGAGCAGGTGCGAAAGCAGGTCTTAGTGATCCGGTGGTTCTGAATGGAAGGGCCATCGCTCAACGGATAAAAGGTACTCCGGGGATAACAGGCTGATACCGCCCAAGAGTTCATATCGACGGCGGTGTTTGGCACCTCGATGTCGGCTCATCACATCCTGGGGCTGAAGTAGGTCCCAAGGGTATGGCTGTTCGCCATTTAAAGTGGTACGCGAGCTGGGTTTAGAACGTCGTGAGACAGTTCGGTCCCTATCTGCCGTGGGCGTTGGAAGATTGAGAGGGGTTGCTCCTAGTACGAGAGGACCGGAGTGAACGCACCACTGGTGTTCGGGTTGTCATGCCAATGGCACTGCCCGGTAGCTAAGTGCGGAAAAGATAAGCGCTGAAAGCATCTAAGCGCGAAACTTGCCTCAAGATGAGTCTTCCCTGGGACTTCGAGTCCCCTGAAGGAACGTTTAAGACTAAGACGTTGATAGGCTGGGTGTGTAAGTGCAGCGATGCATTGAGCTAACCAGTACTAATGAACCGTGAGGCTTAACCTTACAACACCGAAGGTGTTTTAGAGAGACATGACAAAATCGTCGGGAACGATTTTGAACAACGCGGAGCGTTGGCCCCGAAGGGGTGAGTATCAGGATGATACGAATAATTTTCAGCCTGTTCTGTGATTGAAGTCCGAAGGATTTCGCGCTGAAGCAAGGCGGCAAGCGATGGCGGAGCAGGAGCATACATGAGTATGTGACTGTGACGACAGAGAGCGGCCAACGCGGCAGCAGCGTGAAAGACACAGGACGGGTAAAAAAGAATTTGCCTGGCGGTAATAGCGCGGTGGTCCCACCTGACCCCATGCCGAACTCAGAAGTGAAACGCCGTAGCGCCGATGGTAGTGTGGGGTCTCCCCATGCGAGAGTAGGACACTGCCAGGCATCAAATAAAGTAGAAAGCCTCATGCGAAAGCATGAGGCTTTTTGCGTTTGGTCAGAAAAAATAAAAAAGCAGGCAATCATTGCCTGCTGGTTTATTTATTCAGCCAATGCACAATAAACTCGGCAATGCTTGGTGGATCGTTGATATCAAGCCGCTCGCCGGCAAAATCAAGCGCGCGATCGCTGGCAACCGCAATCACATGCTTATCCAGCATCTCCTCCAGCGGCCGGCCAATTTCGGCCCGGTAGAGAATGATTTTGCTGACTGGCTCATGTTTAAAGCCTTCGACCAGAATAAGGTCGACGTTATTGTGGTCGAACCGGCTAGCCAGATAGTGAAGATTTAGCGGTTGCTGTTCCGGCGTTTCCGTCATCAGTGCCCAACGCCGATCGCTGGCGACCAGGGTCTGGTCGGCACCGGCCTTACGCAGTTCGTAGCTGTCTTTCCCCGGTTTATCGATATCCATATCATGGTGGGTGTGTTTGATCAGCCCGACCCGAATATGTCTTTCTCGCAGCAGTGGGATCAGCTGCTTGAGCAGCGTGGTCTTGCCGGTACCGCTGTAAGCGGCAATGGCAAGCAGAGGCGTGGCGAGTTTAGTCATTGGCGATCCCCTTCTCCTGTAGCCAATGCCGGCAATCATCGGGAGTATTCAGATTCAGGAAGGCATGGGCCTGCCCGTTGAATACTACCTGCCTGGCGGCAACCTGTTTAAGGAACAGCATCAGCTTACGTTCTCCCCGCGCCAAATACTCAGCCAACTGTGGCGCCAGGCTTTTGTGCAGCAGCGCCAGCGTTGGATGAGCGCGCTCGCCATCGCTGGCATAGGCCGCCAGGGCCTGCTGCTTGCCTTGCCACAGCATCTCCACCAACGTGAGCGGCAAATCAGGAACGTCGCATGGGACAAAGGCTACCCAGTCGCCGTGTGCCGCTCGTAAGCCGGCCAGCATGCCCGCCAGCGGCCCGGCAAAATCTGCTGTCAGATCGCCGACAACCGGCAGCCCGCTCTGCTGATAAACTGCCTGATTGCGATTGGCGCTGATGATTACGGCGTTAACCTGCGGCGCCAGGCGCTCTAGCACATGGCGATAGAGTGGGATCCCGCCAAGCGAGATCAATCCCTTATCTTCTCCCCCCATGCGCGTAGCTCTGCCGCCAGCCAGGATCACCCCGGTAATATCTGTATGCATAAACCTTTCCCTTTTGAAACCTGCGCCCTGATTGTAGCGCTAAAGCCGCCCGGACATCAGGATTTACCTTTATTGACACGCTGTTCCTTTCCCTGTGCAGGCAAGCCTGCTACTTTGTGGGTTTATCGACTTCATTGGACGAATGAGTATGAAAACGCATCGCGTGGACGAATTGATTGAGCTACTGCATCCGGCCTGGCAGGAAGAGCCCGACCTCAATCTGATGCAGTTTCTGCAAAAGCTGGCGCAGGAAGCGGGTTTCCAGGGTGATTTGGCCGGGCTGAGCGATGATATTTTAATCTATCATCTGAAAATGCGCGGCAGCGCCGCAACGGAACAGATCCCCGGTCTGAAAAAAGACTACGAAGAAGATTTCAAAACGGCATTATTACGTGCGCGCGGCGTGATTAAGGACTAGTGCTGCTGCGGTACAGGGGCAACGATGCTACTATTTTCATTCCCGGCCCCCGTGCTGTCATCAGGCTAAAATGAATGTTGTTATGAACGATTCTGCGTTTAATTTTGCTACCCTTTCTCCCGATCTTATTATGGCCGCATTAGAAGGGGTCGGCCTGCGCGTTGATTCCGGCCTGACGGCGCTCAACAGCTATGAGAACCGCGTTTATCAGTTTGCCGATGAAGAACGTCACCGCTATGTGGTGAAGTTTTATCGTCCCGAACGCTGGAACGCCGCGCAGATTGAGGAAGAACATCAATTTTCTCTCGACCTGAGCAATGCCGAGGTGCCTGCGGTTGCGCCGCTACGGCTGCAAGGGAAAACGCTGCAGAGCTTCGGCGGCTTTTATTTTGCCGTTTTCCCCAGCGTCGGCGGGCGGCAGTATGAGATAGATAATCTCGACCAGCTGGAATGGGTCGGCCGCTTTTTGGGGCGCATTCACCAAACCGGCCGGGAAAAGCTGTTTACCGCGCGCCCGACCATCGGCGTTGACGAGTATCTCACCGCGCCCAGAGAAGTGCTGGCAGGTTGTGACTTAGTGCCGTCGGCGCAGCGGGAAGCTTTTCTTGGCGCGACGGATAGGCTGATCGACGCCATTAAGCAGAGTTGGCACCTGGACTGGCAGCCGCTGCGTTTACACGGTGATTGCCATCCGGGCAATATCCTGTGGCGCGACGGTCCGCTGTTCGTCGATCTTGATGATGCGCGTAATGGCCCCGCAGTGCAGGATCTTTGGATGCTGCTGCACGGTGAGCGCAGCGAGCAGCTGCTGCAGTTGGATGTGTTGTTGGAAGCCTATAGCGAATTTGCCGAGTTTGACCGGCGTGAGCTGGCGTTGATTGAGCCGTTACGGGCGATGCGTATGGTGTATTACCTGGCATGGGTAGCGCGTCGCTGGCAGGATCCGGCGTTTCCAAGAAGTTTTCCGTGGATGGCGGAGTCTGATTTCTGGTTGTCTCAGACCGCGACATTTACTGAACAGGTCAAGCTGCTACAGGAGCCTCCTTTGCAGCTGATGCCGATGTATTGAAGATTTAACACAATGGAGAGTTTAGTCTTATGAAAAAGATTTGGTTGGCGCTCGTTGGTATGGTTATGGCGTTTAGCGCCTCCGCCGCGCAGTTCAGCGATGGTACCCAGTATGTCACTCTGGACAAGCCGGTCACCGGCGAGCCGCAGGTGCTGGAGTTCTTCTCGTTCTACTGCCCGCACTGCTACCAGTTTGAAGAGGTTTACCACGTTTCCGACTCGGTGAAAAAAGCGTTGCCGGCGGGCACCAAAATGACCAAGTACCACGTTGAGTTCCTGGGCCCGCTGGGCAAGCAGCTGACTCAGGCATGGGCTGTGGCGATGGCGCTGGGCGTAGAAGACAAGATCACCCAACCGATGTTTGAAGCGGTACAGAAAACCCAAACCATGCAAACGCCGGATGATATTCGCAACGTGTTTGTGAAGGCGGGCGTGAAGGCGGAAGACTATGATGCGGCGCTGAACAGCTTCGTGGTGAAGTCTTTGGTCGTTCAGCAGGAGAAAGCCGCGGAAGATCTGCAGCTGCGCGGCGTGCCGGCGGTGTTTGTTAACGGTAAATACATGGTCAAGAATGACGGCCTGGATACCAGCTCAATGGATGCTTACGTGAAGCAGTTTGCTGACGTAGTTAAATTCCTGAGCGAAAAGAAATAACGTTCACTGAAGCTGAATATTGCAACGCCGGTCATTGACCGGCGTTTTTTGTTTGGCGCTTGAGCTTATCCAGTAACCGATCCTTTTCCTGCCAGAGCGTATTCAGCCACAGCTGGAACTGCCGTTTATATTGCTTATCGTTGAAGTAGTCGCCATGCAGACTTTCATCGATAGGCAAGGTTTCAATACGCACCACTATCCGCTTCAGACGCCCGCATAACATATCCAGGAATGGGTGTTCGCTGTTATCCGGGTAGTGCAGCGTAACGTTGAGTATTTTATCGAACTGGCTGCCTAACGCGCTGAGGGTAAAGGCAATGCCGGCAGCCTTTGGCGCCAGTAAATTGCGGTAGGGCGAATTGGTTTTAATTTTTTTCGCTTCGGTGAAGCGTGACCCTTCCACAAAATTGACGATGGTGGTCGGCCGCTGGCGAAACTTTTCGCAGGAACGGCGGGTGGTCTCAATATCCTGGCCGCGCTTTTCCGGGTGCTTAAGCAAATAGGCGCGTGAGTAGCGTTTCATAAACGGCATATCCAGCGCCCAGCAGGCCAGGCCGACAAAAGGCACCCAAGCGAGCTGCTGCTTAAGGAAGTATTTATTCATCGGGGCATGATTGCGAAATAGCACGCAAAGCACGACGATATCTGACCAGCTTTCATGATTACTGATCAGCAGATACCAGTTTTTACGGCTTAGCCCTTCCAGCCCTTCAATATCCCAGCTTAGCTGCGGGTTAATGCGCAGCAGCAAAGCCAGCCCCTGACACCAGCACCACATCATAAAATCAGCAAATGCGGAAATGCCCCGCCAGATTGCCGGGACGGGCACCAATAGCTTAACAATACCGGCCAGCGTGATGGGGATTGAACACAATACCGTCAACAGGATGGTCAATAAGGCAGAAATAATAAAAATAACAGGGGCTAACAATCTTGGCATGGTTATCGGTTGACGGTTAGTTGGAAACAGCGTTGCAGGCATACGCTTCCGCGCGTGAAGGACGCATTTTAACAGAAAGCGGGGGAGGAAAGCGCCCACAACGCGCAACTGTTTTCTTTACCCTCGTCTGCTGCCTTACGGACTCTCGCGGTTACTGCGTTTTTTATGGTCGTAATTTGCTGCATTTTCGTGCAACTTTCCCAGTTTGTGCTAGGGTAATTGAGGCGCCGAATTTGATTAACGGCGTGCCGAACAACGCGTGTAACTTATATCCACAAATCTCAAAAAATGGAAATTATGGCGGTCAAGCGATGCTTACCATAAAACGCCATGATTTTATTGGTTTTTTTATTTGTTATTATAACAATTAACCCATTGTTATAATTCATTCTCTTTTCTATGCACAAACTTATCCACAGGTACGATCCTGCGGATCGCTTTGCAAAAGGCGATCATTTTTCATCGTAATGCGCGCTAAGGATCGTCTCCGGCGGCCAGCTATGGCATCCTTACCCTAAGTCCATCATCAAAAAGAAACGCTATGGCCCAGATTGCTGAAAACCCTTTGATCCTGGTAGATGGTTCCTCTTACCTCTATCGTGCCTATCATGCCTTCCCGCCGCTGACCAACTCTGCCGGTGAACCGACCGGCGCCATGTACGGCGTGCTGAATATGTTGCGCAGTCTGCTGCAGCAGTACGCGCCAACCCATGTGGCGGTAGTGTTCGATGCCAAAGGCAAAACTTTCCGCGATGAGTTATTCGCTGAGTACAAGTCTCATCGTCCGCCGATGCCTGACGATCTGCGCGCGCAGATCGAACCTTTGCACCGCATGGTCAAGGCCATGGGGCTGCCGTTGCTGGTGACGCCGGGCGTTGAGGCGGATGATGTTATCGGCACGCTGGCGCTGCAGGCGGAAAAAGCCGGCCATGCCGTGCTGATCAGCACCGGCGATAAAGATATGGCGCAGCTGGTGACGCCAAACGTTACGCTGATCAACACCATGAACAACACCATTCTGGGGCCGCAGGAAGTGTGTGATAAATATGGCATCCCACCGGAATTGATCATCGATTTTCTGGCGCTGATGGGCGACTCCTCCGATAACATCCCCGGCGTGCCGGGCGTGGGCGAGAAAACGGCGCAGGCGCTGCTGCAGGGGCTGGGCGGCCTGGATACGCTGTATGCCAACCTGGACAGCATTGCGACCCTGAGCTTCCGCGGTGCCAAAACCATGGCCGCCAAGCTGGAGCAGAACAAAGAGGTGGCCTACCTCTCCTATCAGCTGGCGACTATCAAAACCGACGTTGAGCTGGAAGTCAGCTGCAGCGAACTGAACGTCCTGCCGCCGGACGTTGATCAATTGCATCAGCTGTTTAAACAGTATGAATTCAAGCGCTGGCTGGCGGACGTTGAGTCCGGCACCTGGCTGCAGGGCAAGAAAGGCAGCGGCGCCAAGGCCACCAGCGCGGCAAAACCGTCCGCCGCTGCAGAGACGCCTAAAGCCGAGGCGGAAGCCAAGCTGTCGCAGGATGGCTATGTCACCATTCTGGATGAAAAAACCTTTGCCGAATGGCTGGAGCGGCTGAAAAAAGCCGAGCTGTTTGCCTTTGATACCGAAACCGACGGCCTGGATACGCAGAGTGCGAACCTGATCGGCCTGTCGTTTGCCATCGAACCCGGCGTCGCCGCTTATTTGCCGGTGGCGCATGACTATCTGGATGCGCCGGCGCAGCTGGATCGCGACTATGTGCTGGCAACGCTAAAGCCGCTGCTGGAAGATGAAAAAGCGCTGAAGGTCGGGCAGAACCTGAAGTTCGACAAGAGCCTGCTGGCGCGTTATGACATCGATCTGCGCGGCATTGCCTACGACACCATGCTGGAATCCTACGTGCTGGACAGCGTCGGCGGCCGTCATGATATGGACAGCCTGGCCGATCGCTATCTTGGCCATAAAACCATTACCTTTGAAGAAATTGCCGGCAAAGGTAAAAATCAGCTGACCTTCAACCAGATCGCCTTGGAACAGGCGGCGCCGTACGCGGCGGAAGACGCGGACGTCACTTTGCAGCTGCATTTGGCCATGTGGCCGAAACTGAAAGAGAGCGACGGCCAGCGCAAGGTGTTCAGTGAGATTGAAATGCCGTTACTGCCGGTACTTTCCCGCATTGAACGCACCGGCGTGCTGATCGACCAGCATATTCTGGCGACCCATTCGCAGGAGCTGACCAAGCGGCTGGCCGAGCTGGAAACGCAGGCGCATGAGCTGGCGGAAGAGCCGTTTAACCTGGCGTCGACCAAACAGCTGCAGGCGATTTTGTATGAGAAGCAAAAACTGCCGGTGTTGAAAAAGACCCCAGGAGGCGCGCCGTCCACCAATGAAGAAGTGCTGGCCGAGCTGGCGCTGGACTATCCGCTGCCAAAAGTGATCCTGGAATACCGCGGCCTGGCCAAGCTGAAGTCCACCTATACCGATAAGCTGCCGCAGATGATTAACCCGGTCAGCGGCCGGGTGCACACCTCGTACCATCAGGCGGTCACCGCTACCGGCCGCCTGTCATCGAGCGATCCGAACCTGCAGAACATCCCGGTGCGTAATGAAGAAGGGCGGCGCATTCGTCAGGCGTTTATTGCGCCGAAGGGATACCGTATTTTGGCCGCCGACTACTCGCAGATTGAGCTGCGCATTATGGCGCATCTGTCGCAGGATGAGGGGCTGCTGAAAGCCTTTGCCGCCGGGGAAGATATTCACCGGGCGACGGCGTCCGAGGTCTTTGGCGTGCCGTTGGATAAAGTTACCGGTGAACAGCGCCGCAGCGCCAAGGCGATCAACTTCGGCCTGATTTACGGCATGAGCGCCTTTGGTCTGGCGCGCCAGTTGGGGATCCCGCGCAATGAGGCGCAGCGCTATATGGATCTCTATTTTGAGCGTTACCCCGGCGTACTGGATTATATGGAGCGCACGCGTCAGCAGGCTTCCGAACAGGGGTTCGTCAGCACGTTGGACGGCCGTCGTCTCTATCTGCCGGACGTGCGCTCCAGCAACGGTATGCGCCGTAAGGCGGCGGAGCGGGCGGCGATCAACGCGCCGATGCAGGGTACCGCGGCCGATATCATCAAACGTGCGATGATCGCCGTGGATAGCTGGCTGCTGGAGCAGAAAGAACCGCAGGTGCGCGTGATCATGCAGGTGCACGATGAACTGGTGTTTGAAGTGCACGAGTCAGTGCTGGAAGAAGCCAGCCAGCGCATTCGCGACCTGATGGAAGGCAGTATGACGCTGGCGGTGCCGTTAAAAGTGGACGTCGGCAGCGGAAATAACTGGGAAGAAGCGCATTAATGACGCAACTGGCCGAACGTTGCGCTAAACGGCGAAAAACCCAGCTATTTTCGTAATTTAGCTACATTATACGGCGATTGTTTCCGCAACATCGCCGTTATTCCCCCTTTCAGGCTGTAACTAAACTACAGAAAATTCTTTTTCCTGGTGAAAAAATGATGTAAAGTTACAGGCGTAGGGTACAGAGGTAAGATGTTCTATCTTTCAGACCTTTTACTTCACGTAATCGGATTTGGCTGAATATTAGCCGCCCCAGTCAGCAGTGACTGGGGCGTTTTTTATTGTAAAAACAATAAGATTACCCGTTCTCTATCACGACCTTTCCCGGCGTTTTGCAACCCTTACTCGCCGCCAATCGTCATTTTCCCGTCATCTTGTCATAACTTTTTCTGATATCTTTCGTTCAGATCTGTAATTAGATAACAAAATCTTCTGGCGCGATCAAAAAAGGGCCCGCTGGCGGACCCTGATTATCATCTGCTCTGGGCGTTACTCGCCGCCGATGTCATCCTCTTCCGGCAGTACTTCCGGTGGGATCTCGTTAAACCAGGTGTTCAGCTTCTGGCTCAGTTTATCAACGCCAAATTTTTTCAGCGAAGAGAATGGCTCGACCTGGATATCGCCCATAAACGCCAGCACCGCTTCACGCACCATATTGACCTGCGCCTTGCGCGCGCCAGAAGCCAACTTGTCGGCCTTGGTCAGCAGCACCAGAACCGGAGTGCCGACATCCACCGCCCACTGAATCATTTGCTGATCGAGATCTTTGAGCGGATGACGGATATCCATCAGCACAACCAGCCCTTTCAGGCTGTTGCGCATCTGCAGGTATTCACCCAGCGCGCGCTGCCATTTGCGCTTCATCTCTTCCGGTACTTCAGCATAGCCGTAACCCGGCAGGTCGACCAGGCGGATGCCGTCTTCCACTTCAAACAGGTTGATAAGCTGGGTGCGTCCCGGGGTTTTACTGGTGCGCGCCAGGCTTTTCTGGTTCGTCAGCGTATTCAGTGCGCTGGACTTGCCGGCGTTAGAGCGGCCGGCGAATGCCACTTCAATTCCGGCATCCGGCGGCAGATGGCGGATGTCGGGCGCACTGGTGACGAAATGGGTCATGTGGTAGTTGTAATTTTTGCTGGTCAAAATTTTTCGTCTCCGAGTGAAGAAGGGCTTTCTGGTGGGCGATTATAACTGCATCAGCGTGAAAAAGGGGCGCTTTCTCCGATTTTCCCCCTCAGAGCGGCGATTATCCACCGACAAAGCGGCATTGGCGTGTAAGACATTTGCCATTCCAACAGGGGGATATGTCGCTTTATTTTCCGGCCGTAAATTAATATTTATTTTAAAAACAATTAGTTGTTTTGTGTTTGGTGCAAATAATCCGTGTAAGCCGTTGTGAGTACCTTGAGCGCAGGCGTAATCCGCGTAAAGTAGCGACCAACGCAGGATGTGAAGGAATCAGGAACGTTCAGGATGAACGAAAAACCTCAGGGAGCGCACAGGAAGTGCGATGAGTGACAGGATGACTTCAAACGGCGTTGATTTGTTCGCTTAGGATTAGCGAACGCCACAAGGATGGTGGAGTATTGGCAGTCGGATGCTCGCGGGATGCGCGCTCAGGATGAGCGGATACGAAAGGATTGCGTACAGGGATGATTTTTCTTTCCAGGATGAAAGGCTAAATAGCAGGGAATGCGCTGATAGCAGAAGGAAAAACCGGGATGTTGAGTGTGCGCATGGAGTGCGTAGCAGGAATATCCTTCGTATGAAGGTATGAAATAGGCGACAGGTTTAACCTGTCGCCTTTTTTATTTGTCTGCTTTCTGCTAGATTCCGCCGCAATTCTATACTGAATCTACATACACCGAAGAGCATATGCCATGAACCAGTCATCAAAAGCGCCCCGCGGCAAAGCGGCGACGTCAAAAGCAAAAAAGAAAAGTCGTGTTGAGCTTGATATGGAAGCTCGCGAGCGTAAGCGCCAGAAAAAGCGCCGTGGCCATGCTTCCGGTTCGCGCACCCAGGTTGAAAACGCCAAGCAAAAGAAATCCGCAACCGGGGATGCGAAAGATCCGCGTATCGGCAGCAAAACGCCGGTGCCATTGCTGGTGGAAGCGCAGGCTAAGGTGAAACCGCAGAACAAAACCAAGGTTGAAGCCAAACCGCGCCTGTCGCCGGAAGAAGAGCTGGCGAAGCTGGAAAATGATGAGCGTCTGGACGCCCTGTTGGACCGCATTGACGACGGCGACAAACTGACGGGTGAAGAGCAGGCCTACGTCGATCAGACGCTGGACCGCATTGATGCGCTGATGGCGCAGCTGGGCATCGAGTTGGGCGACGACGATGACGACATCGACGAAGAAGAAAAACCGGAAGATATCCTGAAACTGCTGAAAAGCGGCGGTCCGAAAAACGCGCTTTAACCGGTTATGTGGCCAATTCTGCTAATAGCCCTACTGTTAACATGTTATCTGCTGTGGTTATTCGGTAAACTATGGCGGCTGTCGAGGCGCAAAGCGCGCCTCCGCAGCGCTTCCGTGGCCAGACAGCAACGACAATTGCCCATTTCCCGGCCCGGCAGCAAACGTAAACCCAGGGGGTTCTGAGTCATGGCGTCCGCCGTTCGCGACTCTTTGGGGCGATCGGAAGGAGTGAGCAATGTCAGAACAGGCTATCGTCTGGGATTTGGCCCTGATCCAAAAATATAACTATTCAGGCCCGCGTTATACCTCGTACCCAACCGCTTTGGAGTTCAGCCAAAGCTACGACGAGGCGGCATTCCAACGTGCCGCCCGGCGCTACCCTGAGCGGCCGCTGTCGTTGTATGTCCATATCCCGTTTTGCCACAAACTGTGCTATTTCTGCGGCTGTAACAAGCTGGTGACGCGTCAGACGCACAAAGCGGATGAGTATCTGGCGGTATTGGCGCAGGAAATTGCCGCCCGGGCGCCGCTGTTTGCCGGGCGTCAGGTCAGCCAGATGCACTGGGGCGGCGGTACGCCGACCTACCTGAGCAAAACGCAAATCAGCCGGCTGGTGGCCATGCTGCGCCAGCATTTTGATTTCCTGCCGCAGGCTGAAATGTCGATCGAAGTGGATCCGCGTGAGATTGAGCTGGATGTGCTCGATCATCTGCGCGCCGAAGGCTTTAACCGCCTGAGCATGGGGGTGCAGGACTTCAACAAGGAGGTGCAGCGGCTGGTCAATCGTGAACAGGATGAGGCGTTCATCTTTGCCTTGATTGAGCGCGCCAAAGCGCTGGGCTTTAACTCCACCAATATCGATCTGATTTACGGCCTGCCGAAGCAGACGCCGGAGAGCTTTGCCTTCACCCTTGAGCGGGTTGTCGAACTGAACCCCGATCGGCTCAGCGTGTTCAACTATGCCCATCTGCCGAGCCTGTTCGCCGCCCAGCGTAAAATCAAGGACGCCGATCTGCCTGACGCGCGGCAAAAGCTGGATATTTTGCAGCAGACCATCGCCTCGCTGACCGACTCCGGTTACCAGTTTATCGGCATGGACCATTTCGCTCGCCCGGATGATGAACTGGCGGTGGCGCAGCGCGAAGGAAATCTGCACCGTAATTTTCAGGGCTACACCACCCAGGGCGACAGCGACCTGCTGGGGCTGGGCGTGTCGGCCATCAGCATGCTGGGGGACAGCTACGCGCAAAACCAGAAGGAGCTGAAGGCGTACTATCACAGCGTTGAGCAGCAGGGCAATGCGCTGTGGCGCGGGCTGACGATGAGCGAAGATGACTGCCTGCGTCGCGACGCGATCAAAACCCTGATCTGCAACTTCCAGCTGAATTTCCGCCCGATAGAGCAGCAGTACGGTATTAGCTTTGCGGAATATTTCGCTGAGGATCTGCAGCTGCTGGCGCCGTTTGAGCGCGACGGGCTGGTGGTGCGTGATGAGCAGGGCATACGCGTTACGCCGCAGGGACGCCTGCTGATACGCAATATCTGTATGTGTTTTGATATCTATTTGCGCAAACAGGCGCGTGCGCAGCAGTTTTCCCGCGTGATCTGACGGTGTCCCGCCACGGCCGCACTGCCGGCGGCCGTGGCCTTAACTGAAGAAGTTAATCAGGGCGGCGCACAGCACGGCGGCAACGGCGGCCTGCGGCGTATGGCCGGCAGCAGCGCTGACGTCCGCACCTTGCGCAATAAACGCGATAAGAGAATCCAGCATGGCGACCTCCGGGTTTTTTCGACCCGATCATACTGCGAGTTAGTTTACTGTAAAGTCTGAAGTTGCTGTTTTTTTGTGCGCCCAACGAGGTTTTCAGCATTGGGCGCGCCGTTTACTCCATGCCCAGCTCTTTCAGCTTGCGCGTCAGGGTATTTCTGCCCCAGCCCAGCAGGCGCGCGGCCTCCTGTTTATGCCCTTGCGTATGGCGCAGCGCCGTGGTCAGCAGGGTGCGTTCCATTTCCGGCTGCGCCTCCGAGAGCAGGTTTTGATGACCGGAACGCAGCGCGCTTTCGGCCCACTGCGCCAGCAGCGTCGCCCAGTTGCCGGCGCCGGCCGGCGCGCCGCTCTCCGGCGGCGAGGCTTCAAACAATTCGGTGGGCAGATCCTGAATCAACACTTCCTGACCGGCGGCCATCACCGTCAGCCAGCGGCAGGTATTTTCCAACTGGCGCACGTTGCCGGGCCACGGCAGGCGCGTCAGCGCGGTTTCGGTTTCCGGGTGCAGGTTTTTGGCTTCGACCCCCAGTTCCTTGGCGGCCACCTGCAGGAAGTAGCGCGCCAGCCGCGGGATGTCTTCCCGACGCTCGCGCAGCGGCGGCAGGTGAACGCGAATCACGTTCAGACGGTGGAACAGATCCTCGCGGAATTTGCCTTCCTGCACCCGCTGCTCCAGGTTCTGGTGGGTGGCGGCGATAATGCGCACGTCCACTTTCACCGGCGCGTAGCCGCCGACCCGATAGAATTGGCCATCCGCCAACACGCGCAGTAAACGGGTCTGCACGTCCAGAGGCATATCGCCAATTTCATCCAGGAACAGCGTGCCGCCGTCGGCCTGTTCAAAACGGCCCTGACGGATTTGGTTGGCGCCGGTAAACGCGCCTTTTTCATGGCCGAACAGCTCGGATTCGATCAGATCCTTGGGGATAGCCGCCATATTCAGGGCGATAAACGGCGATTTGGCGCGCGGGCTGTGGCGATGCAGCGCATGCGCCACCAGCTCTTTACCGGTGCCGGACTCACCGTTGATCAACACGCTGATGGATGAGCGCGACAGGCGGCCGATGATGCGAAAGACGTCCTGCATCGCCGGCGCTTCGCCGATAATGTCGGCGGTCGGGCTGCTGGCGGGCTGGCTGCGCGCCGGCTGTTGCTGCTCCTGATAGTGGCTGATGGCGCGTTCGACCAGCGCGACGGCCTCATCAATGTCGAACGGCTTCGGCAGGTAGTCGAACGCCCCTTGCTGATAGGCGCTGACCGCAGCGTCCAGATCCGAGTGGGCGGTCATAATGATCACCGGCAGCATCGGGTGACGCTGCTTAATCTGTTTGAGCAGCGCCAGACCGTCCATGCCCGGCATGCGGATATCGGACAGTAAAACGTCGGGAGTTTGCGTAGACAGCGCCTCCAGGACGGCGTTGCCGCTGTCAAACGTTGCGCAACGCATGCCGACGCCGGTCAGCGCGCGCTCAAGCACCCAGCGGATGGAGCTGTCATCATCGACGATCCAGACAATCCCTCGTTGCATAGCAAACCTCACTGACGAATAGGCAGGTAAACCGAAAATTCGGTATGTCCCGGCCAACTGTTAAATTCAATTTTGCCGCAGTGCTGATCGATCAGACTGCGGGCAATGGATAATCCCAGGCCGGTGCCGCCTTCGCGGCCGCTAACCATCGGGTAGAACAGCGTATCCTGCAGCTGCGCCGGCACGCCGGGGCCGTCGTCTTCAATATCAATGCGCGCCGCCAGGCGGTAACGCGTGCCGTGCAGAGTGATTTGAAACGCGGTGCGGGTGCGCAGCCGGATAGTGCCGCCGGTATCGCCCAGCGCCTGCAGCGCGTTGCGGGTAATATTCAACAGCACCTGTTCAATTTGTTCCGGATCGTGCGCCAGCTCCGGCAGGCTGGGGTCGTAATCGCGCACCAGCGTGACGTTTTCCGGTTTTTCCAGCGACACCAGCTGGCATACCCGCTCCGCCACCTGGTGGATGCTTTGCGTAATGTGCTGACCGGGCCGCTGCGGCCCCAGCAGGCGATCGACCAGGTTGCGCAGGCGGTCGGCCTGCTCAATGATCACCTTGGTGTATTCGGTCAGGGCCGGGTCGGGCAGGGCTTTGGCCAGCAGCTGTGCTGCGCCGCGCAGCCCGCCGAGCGGATTTTTGATTTCGTGCGCCAGTCCGCGCACCAGATCGCGCGCGGCGACCTGCTGGGCATGCTGCAGCTGTTCCTGACTCAGGCGACGCTGATTATCCATCGGCGCCAGCTCCAGCAGGATATAGCCTTCCGGCAGCGCCTGTGCGGTCAGCGACAGAATATGCGCGCGGCCATCAACCACCAGCGTGACTTCGTTATCGGTAAACCCCTGGCCGGTATTCAGGCTTTCGCGCATCAGATCGACGTTCAGCGAAAAATAGCCGAGCAGGTCGGGCAGCGGCGTGCCAAACAGTTTACGGGAGCTTTGCGCCAACAGCTGTTGCGCAGCGGGGTTGGCGTAATGTACCGCCAGCCGATCGTCCAGCAGCAGTACGCTGTTGATCAGGGAATTGAGGATCTGCCCCGCATCGGGCAGTGGTTCAGTTGTCATATATGCCCTTCATCTTCCAGGGTGCGGCGCATGGGTTGAATTTGCTAACCCGGTCAGCCGGCAGACTAAGCGCGAACGCTTTGCACTGTTTTGGTGCATCCATCCTACTCCATCCGTGATAATTGCGGAATGGCGCGGATTTGCAGAAAAAGAGTGTGGAGAAAAAAACCCATCCGAAGATGGGCTGAAAAGTTTCCACGGCAACAAAAAAACGACAACTAAAATTAGGTGGCGCCGCGCGGGGCGGCGCTGGTCAAGCTTAAACGCTGTAGTACAGTTCGAATTCAACCGGGTGCGGCGTCATGCGCACGCGGTCCAGCTCTTCTTTACGCAGAGCGATGTAGGCGTCGATCGCGTCGTCGGTGAAGACGCCGCCGCGGGTCAGGAACTCGCGGTCTTCGTCCAGCGCCGCCAGCGCTTCGTCCAGAGAACCGGCCACTTTTGGAATCTCAGCCTCTTCTTCCGGCGGCAGGTCGTACAGGTTTTTATCCATGGCGTCGCCCGGGTGGATCTTGTTGATGATGCCGTCCAGGCCGGCCATCAGCAGTGCGGCGAAGCACAGGTATGGGTTGGCCGCCGGATCCGGGAAGCGGGCTTCGATACGGCGCGCTTTCGGGCTGGCAACCACCGGAATACGGATGGATGCGGAGCGGTTACGCGCTGAGTAGGCCAGCATAACCGGCGCTTCATAACCCGGAACCAGACGCTTGTAAGAGTTGGTGGTCGGGTTGGCCAGGGCGTTGATGGCTTTCGCGTGTTTGATTACGCCGCCGATGTAGAACAGCGCGGTTTCAGACAGGCCGCCGTATTTGTCGCCGGCGAACAGGTTGGTGCCGTTCTTGGACAGCGACATGTGGCAGTGCATGCCGGAACCGTTATCGCCGAACATCGGTTTTGGCATAAAGGTCGCGGTTTTGCCGAATGCGTGCGCCACGTTGTGGACCACGTATTTGTAGATCTGGATTTCATCGGCCTTCTTGGTCATGGTGTTGAAGCGGGTCGCCACTTCGTTCTGACCTGCGGTTGCCACTTCGTGGTGGTGAGCTTCAACCACCAGACCCATTTCTTCCATGGTCAGACACATGGTTGAACGCAGGTCCTGCGAAGAATCGACCGGCGGCACCGGGAAGTAACCCCCTTTGACGCCCGGGCGGTGGCCTTTGTTGCCGCCTTCGTATTTGGTGCCGGAGTTCCAGGCGGCTTCGATATCGTCGATCGCCACGTGGGAACCGCTGATGCTGCTGCCGAAGCGGATGTCGTCGAACAGGAAGAACTCAGGCTCCGGCCCGAACAGCACGGTGTCGGCAATGCCGGAAGAGCGCAGGAAGTCTTCCGCACGTTTGGAGATAGAGCGCGGGTCGCGGTCATAGCCTTGCATGGTGCCCGGCTCAAGAATGTCGCAGCGAATAATCAGCGTAGGCTCTTCGTAGAAAGGATCCAATACCGCGCTGCTGGCGTCCGGCATCAGCACCATGTCAGATTCGTTAATGCCTTTCCAACCGCCGATCGACGAACCGTCAAACATTTTGCCTTCTTCGAAGAAGTCGGCATTTACCTGGTGGGCAGGAATGGTGACGTGTTGTTCTTTACCCTTGGTGTCAGTGAAACGCAGGTCTACGAATTTCACTTCATGCTCATTCAGCATCGTCAAAACGTGTTCAGCGGACATACTTAACTCTCCCGGATTTATCATTGTCGTCGTCGTGGAACGAATCTTTACTACTGGCTTTTTTTCACCTTGTGTAGACTAAAGCGAAAAGCGTGCCAAGTTTCAAAATGGCGGCCTTATGCCATTCTGGGCGGCTTTTCCCCATTCCGAGTATGCACCAACAGGAATGCATTGCACTATAATCGTGCAAATAACCCCGCGAAGGGCACCATGGTGGTGCAAAGTGCGTCTAAAGGTGACGTTTTGCACCGTGAAAGGGATCACAAACTAACCTGATTAGCATTGTTTATCAGAGATGGCTGTGATCTTGTTTAGTCCCTCGCTTAATACGTGTACAATAGCGCGCTATTTCTAATGCCTGAGGCAAAGCTGTGATCGAAAATTTGCGTAACATCGCCATTATTGCCCACGTTGACCATGGTAAAACCACTCTGGTCGACAAGCTGCTGCAACAATCCGGTACCTTCGGAGAGCGTGCGGAAGCCGCCGAGCGCGTAATGGACTCCAACGATTTGGAGAAAGAGCGTGGGATTACCATCCTCGCAAAAAACACCGCCATTAATTGGAATGACTACCGCATCAACATCGTGGATACCCCGGGACACGCCGACTTCGGCGGCGAGGTAGAGCGTGTGATGTCAATGGTCGACTCGGTGCTGCTGGTTGTGGATGCAATGGATGGCCCAATGCCGCAAACCCGTTTCGTGACCAAGAAAGCGTTTGCAAATGGTCTGAAGCCGATCGTGGTCATTAACAAGGTTGACCGTCCGGGCGCACGTCCTGACTGGGTTGTCGATCAGGTATTCGACCTGTTCGTTAACCTGGACGCTACCGACGAGCAGCTGGATTTCCCTATCATCTATGCATCCGCGCTGAACGGCATCGCCGGCACCGATCATACCGATATGGCCGACGATATGACGCCGCTGTATCAGGCGATCGTTGACCACGTGTCCGCGCCGGAAGTGGATCTGGATGGCCCTCTGCAGATGCAGATCTCCCAGCTGGACTACAACAACTACCTGGGCGTGATCGGCATCGGCCGTATCAAGCGCGGTAAAGTGAAGCCGAACCAGCAGGTCACCGTTATCGACAGCGAAGGCAAGACGCGCAACGGTAAAGTGGGCAAAGTGCTGGGTCACCTGGGTCTGGAGCGTATCGACAGCGACCTGGCGGAAGCGGGCGACATCATCGCCATCACCGGCCTGGGCGAGCTGAACATCTCCGACACCATCTGCGATCCGGCTAACGTGGAAGCGCTGCCTGCGCTGTCCGTCGATGAGCCGACCGTCAGCATGTTCTTCAACGTCAACACCTCGCCATTCTGCGGTAAAGAAGGCAAGTTCGTGACTTCTCGTCAGATCCTTGAGCGTCTGAACAAGGAACTGGTGCACAACGTGGCGCTGCGCGTAGAAGAAACCGACGATGCCGACGCGTTCCGCGTGTCCGGCCGTGGTGAACTGCACCTGTCGGTGCTGATCGAAAACATGCGTCGTGAAGGCTTCGAGCTGGCGGTTTCCCGTCCGAAAGTTATCTTCCGTGAAATCGATGGCCGTAAACAAGAGCCGTTCGAGAACGTTACGCTGGATATCGAAGAGCAGCATCAGGGTTCTGTGATGCAGGCGATGGGTGAGCGTAAGGGCGATATGAAAAACATGGATCCGGACGGTAAAGGCCGCGTGCGCCTTGACTACGTGATCCCAAGCCGCGGCCTGATCGGTTTCCGTAACGAGTTCATGACCATGACCTCCGGTACCGGCCTGCTGTACTCCACCTTCAGCCACTACGACGATCTGCGTCCGGGCGAAGTCGGCCAGCGTCAGAACGGCGTGCTGATCTCCAACGGCCAGGGTAAAGCGGTAGCGTTCGCCCTGTATGGTCTGCAAGATCGCGGCAAGCTGTTCCTGGGCCACGGTGCGGAAGTGTATGAAGGCCAGATCATCGGTATTCACTCACGCTCCAACGACCTGACCGTGAACTGCCTGACCGGTAAGAAACTGACCAACATGCGTGCTTCCGGTACTGACGAAGCGACGACGCTGGTTCCGCCTATCAAGATGACTCTGGAGCAGGCTCTGGAATTTATCGATGATGACGAACTGGTTGAAGTGACGCCAACGTCCGTGCGTATTCGTAAACGTCACCTGACGGAAAACGATCGCAAACGTGCAAGCCGCGGTTCTAAAGAAGCATAACTGCTGATTTAGAACGCACTGCTTGGGGCGCCTGTCGGGCGCCCTGAGTTTTTTCTTCTGCTTTCTCCCTTTTCTGCGGCGCGCTATGCGCTTTTCTCCGCCTTATCTGTTCAGCTTCTGCTTTTCCCGCTACAGTGAAACCTCACCGGTCGTCAGGAGAGGGCTATGCTGTATATCTTTGATTTAGGTAACGTGATCGTCGATATCGATTTCAAACGTGTGCTGGGCGTATGGAGCAATCTGAGCGGCACGCCGCTGGCGGTGCTGGCGGAACGCTTTAGCATGGGTGAGGTATTTCAGCGCCATGAGCGGGGGGAAGTGAGCGACGAGGAGTTCGCCGCCCGTCTGTGCGATGAAATGGGCATCGCGCTGAGCTTTGAGCAGTTTGCCGCCGGCTGGCAGGCGGTATTTGTCGCGCTGCGTCCGGAGGTGATCGCCATCATGCAGCGCCTGCGCAACGAGGGCCACCGGGTGGTGGTGCTGTCGAACACCAACCGGCTGCACTGCAATTACTGGCCGCAGCACTACCCGGAGGTGGCGGCGGCGGCGGACCATCTCTACCTGTCGCAGGATCTCGGCCTGCGTAAACCGGAGCCGGCCATTTACCAGCGGGTGCTGGAAGCGGAAAACACCCCGGCGGAACAGGCGGTATTCTTTGACGATCATCCCGATAATATTGCGGCCGCACGGGCTTTGGGCATGACGGCGGTATGGGTGACCGATCGCGATACGGTGCCGGCCTATTTTGCCGCTTGAGCCAGGCGGGTTAAGCTTAAGACATACGAACTGACAAGGAGTGAGTATGTCGTTTTTCCGTAGCAAGAAGCTGCCGTCATCCGTAAAGCCGGGCGTCACCTACGGCCGGCTGCTGCTCAAGCGCATCGACAGCGACGGCCTGACCATGTTGGCGGGCCATCTGGCGTATGTCTCCCTGTTGTCGCTGGTGCCGCTGGTGACCGTGGTGTTTGCGCTGTTTGCCGCCTTCCCGATGTTTTCCGATATCAGCGTACAGCTGAAGAGCTTTATCTTTTCCAATTTTATGCCGGCGGCCGGCAACGTGATCCAACGTTATCTGGAGCAGTTTGTCGCCAACTCCAACAAAATGACCGCCGTCGGCACCTGCGGCCTGATTGTCACCGCGCTGCTGCTGATCTCCTCCGTAGACAGCGTGCTTAACACCATCTGGCGCAGTAAAAACAAGCGGCCGATCGTCTATTCGTTTGCGGTGTACTGGATGGTGCTGACGCTGGGGCCGCTGCTGGTGGGTGCCAGCATGGCGATCAGCTCTTATCTGCTGTCGCTGAACTGGCTGGCGCAGACCGGCGTTAACAGCCTGGTGGATCGGCTGTTGCGTATTTTCCCGCTGCTGCTGTCGTGGGTCTCTTTCTGGCTGCTGTACAGCATCGTGCCGACGGTGCGGGTGCCGCCGAAGGACGCACTGGTCGGCGCGCTGGTGGCCGGGCTGCTGTTCGAACTGGGCAAGAAGGGCTTTGCGCTGTACGTCACCATGTTCCCGTCTTATCAGTTGATATACGGCGTGCTGGCGGTGATCCCGATTTTATTTCTGTGGGTCTACTGGAGCTGGTGTATCGTATTGCTCGGCGCGGAGATCGCCGCCACGTTCGCGGAGTACCGCGCGTACAAACAGCAAAAAATTGAGCAGCAACAGCAGGATAAACCGTCATGATTGCATTGATTCAGCGAGTATTAAACGCCAGCGTCACGGTAAACGGCGAGACGGTAGGCAAAATTGGCCCAGGTTTGTTAGTGTTATTGGGTGTAGAGCAAGATGATAACGAACAGAAAGCCGAGCGTTTGTGCGAGCGCGTGCTGGGCTACCGCATTTTTGGTGATGATAATGGCAAGATGAACCTTAACGTTCAGCAGGCCGGCGGCAGCGTGCTGGTGGTTTCACAGTTTACGCTGGCCGCGGACACGCAAAAAGGTATGCGGCCCGGCTTCTCGCGCGGCGCGGAGCCTGCGCAGGCCGATCGGCTATATCAGTATTTTGTTGGCCAATGCCGCGAACGCGGCGTGGAAACACAGACCGGCGAGTTCGCGGCGGATATGCAAGTCGCACTGGTGAACGACGGTCCGGTGACGTTCTGGCTACAGGTTTAAAAATTTGGAGAGAAGGCGTCTATGTATCACCTACGAGTACCCGTTACAGAACAAGAACTGAAGGATTATTACCAGTTTCGCTGGGAAATGCTGCGCAAGCCATTACACCAGCCGGTGGGTTCGGAAAAGGATGCCTATGACGCCATGGCGCACCACCAAATGGTGGTGGATGAGAATGGCAAAATCGTCGCCGTCGGCCGGCTGTACATCAACGCGGATAACGAAGCGGCGATTCGTTTTTTAGCGGTCGACCCTGGCGTACAGGATAAAGGGCTGGGCACGCTGGTGGCGATGACGCTGGAGTCGGTAGCGCGCCAGGAAGGCGTGAAGCGCGTGGTATGCAGCGCGCGTGAAGATGCGGTGGCGTTCTTCGCCAAGCTGGGGTTTGAAAGCCAGGGGGAGATCAGCGCGCCGCAGACCTCGCCGATCCGCCACTTCCTGATGATTAAGCCGGTGGCGACGCTGGACGATATCCTGCACCGCCCGGACTGGTGCGGGCAGCTGCAGCAGGCCTGGTACGATCATATTCCGCTCAGTGAAAAGATGGGGGTGCGCATCAGCCAGTACACCGGCCAGCGCTTTGTCACCACCATGCCGGAGGTCGGCAATCAGAACCCGCACCATACGCTGTTTGCCGGCAGCCTGTTCTCGCTGGCGACGCTGACCGCCTGGGGACTGATCTGGCTGCTGCTGCGCGAGCGCCATTTGGGCGGCACCATCATTCTGGCGGATGCGCATATCCGCTACAGCAAGCCAATCACCGGCCGTCCGCGGGCGGTGGCCGATCTCAGCTCGCTGAGCGGCGATCTTGACCGACTGGCGCGCGGCCGCCGCGCCCGCGTGCAGGCGGAAGTGGTGCTGTTTGGCGATGATGATAAAGGGGCGGTGTTTGAGGGCACCTACATGGTGCTGCCGGCCGAGCCGGAAGTGCCATTGGATCAGGGCGGCTGTGAAGCCATTCCCGAATAGGCAACGAGGGCGCCGTGCGCGCCCTCGCGAGTTTATGGCTGCTGCTGACTGAGCGTTTGCCCGTCTTTCGCCGTGGCCTGCAAAGTTCCCCGCACGGAATCCCGGAACGGCCCGTCGCTGTTTAACAGCCCCTGCAACTGCAACTGCAGGTTGCCGTCGCCCTCCAGCGGCACCGGCTGCCAGCCCCACTGCTGCAGGGTGTTGAGCGGCACCGAACGACCGGACAGCGACAGCGAAAACGGTTTGCCTGGCAGCTGCATCACGCTGGCCTTGGCATCCAGCAGGCCATCCGGCATAAAGGCGCTGAGTTCGGTAACGGCGATCTGCCGCGGGTCCGCCGTCAGCGCCAGCGAGGGCCTGCGGACGTCGATTTTATTGAACGTCGCTTCGTTGGCGCTCAGGTTCAGCGAGCCGGACCAGATCCCCCACTGACCATCGCGTGCCAGCAGCAGGCTGCTGCCGTAGCCGTTCAGCGCCGTTAGCTGGAACGGAAACGCCGGATTGATATCGATAATCAGGTTGCGGTTGGTGGTCAGCTTGTTGACATATACCTGCGACAGCCAGGCCGGCAGCGGCCTGAGCCACAGCTCGCGCCAGTTCTGCGGCAGAGTATACTCCAGCGCCGCGACGGTGACGTCGTCCAGCTGCAAGCGTTTGGTGGCGCGCAGCCAGCTGCCGCTGGCGCGCAGCAAACCGCCTTCCCAGCGCGAAGTAAACTGCTCGATGGCAACGCCGGCCGGCGACAGCCGCGTACTGATAATCGGATCCACCAGATGGAAGCGGCCGTTGATGATATCGCTGGCGTTGGCATTGAACGCGCCGTCCTCGCTGCGCCAGTTCCCCTGTTGCAGGGTGACGTTCTGCAGGGACAGGTCGAGATCGTTAAACGCCCACGCTTTACCTTCCAGACGCGCATCGATCAGATCAAAGCGTTTCAGCGTGATTGGCGGCAGGGTGGTTACGCGCTGCCAGAACTGCTCCAGCGACAGCGGGGTTTGCAGGCGCACCTTGTTCAGGCGCAGGCGTTCTACCAGCCAGCTGCCGTCGGCGGCGCGCGTCGCCTTGCCGGTGAGATCGCCCTGGGCGAGGTTGGCGCCGAAATCTTCCAGCAGCAACTGATGGTCTTTGATTTGCCCCTGTATCAGCGCCTGTGAGGCGGGAATGTCGTTCAGGGTCAGCGAACCGGCGCTGAACTGGAAGCGGTTGTTATTGCCCAGCAGTTCGCCGGGCTGAGGCCGCCATGGCGTTATCCCGGCGTTGACGCGCTGCGCGTTGAGCCGCCAGTCGGCGTCGCCGGCGTGCACGGCCATATTGCTCAGCTGCAGCACGTCTGCCTGGAGCGGCAGCGCCGCAGCGTCAGGCTGCACATTGAGCGTGCCGTCGCGCAGCGTCACGCTGTGGAAGTAGCGCGGGTTAGTGATCTGCCGCAGGCTGAGGCCGAGATCGACGCGCTTGGCCGCCAATGCCTGCGGCTGGTTGGCGCGCGCCAGCGTGACCTCTTCCAGGCTGACCTGCGTTGGGTTATCCCAGGAGTGGGTGATTTTGCCAAGAGAGAGGCGGTAGTCGCCGCGCTCGCTCACCCAGT
This sequence comes from Serratia rubidaea, assembly GCF_016026735.1. NCBI lineage: Bacteria > Pseudomonadati > Pseudomonadota > Gammaproteobacteria > Enterobacterales > Yersiniaceae > Serratia > Serratia rubidaea. The sequence goes on along the minus strand of NZ_CP065640.1, from coordinate 1,427,507 downwards.
CGCCGATCTGGCCGGCGGCCCAGCGGCTCTGCCCGACCAGATACAGCAATACGATGATGATTGCCGCCGCCACCAGCAGCCATAGCAACAGTTTCCCGATAAATTTCATCGCCTGCCCACCCCAGCGCTCAAAAAAGATACCCCGTTTATGCCGTAATTGGCCGGCTATCTCAAGGGTAATGGTCTGAGTGGCAATAAAAAACGGCCGCAGGCGGCCGTTTTAGACGATAAGCGTGGGCTATGCGGCCCGACGGCAGGATTATTCCTTCTCTTGCGGGAACACCAGGTTCAGTACGATGGCGGTGATCCCGCCGGCGGCGATGCCGGAGGAGAGCAGGGTTTTCAGCCAGTCTGGGGCGAACTGCAAAATCAGCGGCTGCTGGGAAACGCCCATACCGACCGCCAGCGACAGCGCCATAATCATGATGGCGCGGCGATTAAGCTTCTCACGCGAGACGATGCGCACGCCGGACGCGGCGATGGTGCCGAACATCACGATGGTGGCGCCGCCCAGTACCGGCTCGGGAATATGCTGCACAAAGCCGGCGACCGCCGGGAACAGGCCCAGCGCGATCAGCATCAGCGCCACCACAAAGCCGACGTAGCGGCTGGCGACGCCGGTCAGCTGGATCACGCCGTTGTTCTGGCCGAAGCAGGAGTTCGGGAAGGTGTTGAAGACCGCCGACAGCATGGAGTTCAAACCGTTGGCCAGCACGCCGCCCTTCAGGCGTTTCATATACAGCGGGCCGCGCACCGGCTGCTCGGAGACGTCAGAGGTGGCGGTGATGTCGCCGATGGTTTCCAGCGAGGTGACCATAAAGATCAGCATCAGCGGCAGCAGCAGATTCCAGTCGAAGCCCAGCCCGTAATACAGCGGGGTAGGGATGGTGATGGGCGCGGCGTTGCTGACGGGCTGGCTGGCGGGCAGCATATCGAGCGCCCAGGCCAGCAGATAGCCGACCGCCATGGCGATCACCAGCGAAGCGACGCGCAGATAGGGATTGCGCTGACGATTGAGCAGAATGATCACCGCCAGCACCGCGCCGGCCAGCAGCAGATTTTTGGGCGCGCCGAAGGTGTGATCGTTCATGGCGGCGTAGCCGCCGCCGATGGAGGTCAGGCCGACCTGAATCAGCGACAGGCCGATGATCATCACCACAATGCCTGAAACCAGCGGCGTAATAATGCGGCGCGCCAGGTGCAGGACGCGCGACAGCAGAATCTCGGTGCAGGAGGCGACCATCAGGGTGCCGAACAGCGCCGCCATCATGGTCGGCACGTCTGCGCCGCCGTTTTTCAGCGCCATGCCGCCCATAATCAGCGGCGATACGAAGTTAAAGCTGGTGCCCTGAATCGACAGCAGGCCGGAGCCGACCGGACCCCAGGTCTTGATTTGTAAAATGGAGGCCAGACCGGAGGCGAACAGCGACATGCTGATAATGTGCTGAGTATCCTGCGCCGGCAGCCCTAATGCCTGGCAGATCAGCAGCGCCGGCGTGATCACGGCCACGAACATCGCCAGCAGGTGCTGGCCGGCGGCAAACAGCGTTTGCGGCAGCGGCGGGCGGTCTTCCAGACGGTAGATCAGTTCACTTTTGGGCGAGGCGGCGGAGGCGTTTTGCGCGGGTTCAAGCTCGGCGGATTGCATGGTCATGGTGTGGCACTTTTCCGAAACGGCAAAGCAGGCATTTTAATCGTCTGGGCACTAAAAGCAAACGGTTGCTCTTTGCTTTTCTTCCCCTATTATTTTTATTAATGTCGCATTTTCATGCATTTTTTCTTGTCTTCTCAGCGTTTTTTCCTTCTAATCCTGCATTCATCAAGTTTAAAAAACTCAGTGGTTTTATATAACTTATTAATAAAATTGGATTTTTCCCCTCACACGGAGTACCTAGATGTTTCATCTTGATACTTATGGCACGTTGGTTGCCGCAACTCTGGTTTTGCTCCTTGGGGGCAAGTGCGTTAGAAGCATTCCTCTGCTCAAAAAATACACCATTCCCGCCCCCGTCGCCGGTGGTTTACTGGTTGCGCTGTTATTGCTGATTTTAAAACAGACCGTTAACTGGGAAATCAGCTTCGATATGTCGCTGAAAGATCCGCTGATGCTGGCCTTCTTCGCCACTATCGGCCTTAATGCCAACTTGGCGCGGCTGCGCGCCGGCGGTAAGGCGCTGGTTATCTTCCTGTTTGTGGTGCTGGGGCTGCTGGTGGTGCAGAACGCCATCGGCATCGGTATGGCGAAGATGCTGGGGATGGACCCGCTGATGGGCCTGATCGCCGGTTCGATCACCCTGTCGGGCGGCCACGGCACCGGCGCCGCCTGGAGTAAACTGTTTATCGAGCGTTACGGCTTTGAAAACGCCACCGAAGTGGCGATGGCCTGCGCCACCTTCGGCCTGGTGCTGGGCGGCCTGATTGGCGGCCCGGTAGCGCGCCATCTGGTTAAACGTTCCACCCCGGAAGGTTCGCCGGATGACAGCGTCCAGCCGAGCGGCTTTGAGAAGCCGGAGAGCGGCCGCCTGATCACATCCTTGGTGATGATTGAAACCATCGCGATGATCGCCATCTGCCTCAGCCTTGGCCAGCTGATTGCCGGCCTGCTGAGCGGCACGGTGTTCGAGCTGCCTAACTTCGTCTGCGTACTGTTTGTCGGGGTGATCCTCAGCAATACGCTGGCATTTACCGGCTTTTATACCGTGTTTGAACGTGCGGTATCGGTGCTGGGCAACGTCAGTCTGTCGCTGTTCCTGGCGATGGCGCTGATGAGCCTGCGCCTGTGGGAGCTGGCGTCGCTGGCGCTGCCGATGCTGGCGATCCTGGCGGTGCAGACGCTGGTGATGGCGCTGTACGCGATTTTCGTCACCTACCGGGTGATGGGCAAAAACTATGACGCGGCGGTGCTGGCTGCCGGGCACTGCGGCTTCGGGATGGGCGCTACGCCGACCGCGATCGCCAATATGCAGGCGATTACCGATCGCTTTGGCCCGTCGCATCTGGCGTTTCTGGTGGTGCCGATGGTTGGGGCGTTCTTTATCGATATCGCCAACGCCATCATTATTAAGCTGTATCTGCTGCTGCCGGTCTTCCCGGCGATTGGCTGAGTCAGGCGGGGGATGTTACCCCGCAGGACGGCAAAAGGGCGCCTTATCGGCGCCCTTTTTTATGCGTTGGAGTAGCGGGCTTTTTCCGGCAGCCAGCGCTCGATCAGCGCCTGAGCATGGTCGGGATAGTGCTGGTGGATATGGCGCGCAACCCGCTGGACTTCCGGGATCATCGCCTGGTCGCGCAGCAGATCGGCGACTTTGAATTCGGCACTGCCGGTCTGCCGGGTGCCCAACAGCTCGCCGGGGCCGCGGATTTCCAGATCGCGCTGGGCAATCACGAAGCCGTCGTTGCTGTCGCGCAGCACCTGCAGGCGTTTTTGCGCGGTTTTACTCAGCGGCGTTTTGTACAACAGCACGCAGTGCGAGGCGACCGCGCCGCGGCCTACGCGGCCACGCAGCTGGTGCAGCTGCGCCAGACCCAGCCGCTCCGGGTTTTCAATAATCATCAGGCTGGCGTTCGGCACGTCGACGCCGACCTCGATCACCGTGGTGGCGACCAGCAGCTGCAGTTCGCCCTGCTTGAAGGCCTGCATCACCGCCTGTTTTTCCTGTGCTTTCATCCGGCCGTGCACCAGCGCTACCTTCAGCTCCGGCAGCGCCGTCTTCAGTTCTTCCCAGGTGGCTTCCGCCGCCTGCGCTTCCAGCAGCTCGGACTCTTCAATCAGCGTACAGACCCAGTAAGCCTGGCGCCCTTCCTGCAGGCAGGCGTTTCTGACGCGTTCGATAATGTCCGCCCGGCGGGTATCCGGGATCGCCACGGTGGTGACCGGCGTGCGTCCCGGCGGCAGTTCGTCAATGACCGAGGTATCCAGATCGGCGTAGGCGGTCATCGCCAGCGTACGCGGGATCGGCGTGGCGGTCATGATCAGCTGATGGGCATGGAAGCCCTGCTCTTCACCTTTTTCCCACAGCGCCAGACGCTGGTGGACGCCAAAGCGATGCTGTTCATCGATGATAACCAGCGCCAGCCCGTTAAATTGCACCTGTTCCTGGAAGATAGCGTGGGTGCCGACCACCATGGAAACCTGGCCGCTGGCGATCGCTTCCTGCTGCGCGATACGCGCCTTGCCTTTTTGTTTCCCGGCCAGCCAGCCGACCTCAATGCCCAACGGCGCAAACCATTGGCGGAAGTTATTCGCGTGCTGTTCCGCCAGCAGCTCGGTCGGCGCCATCAGCGCCACCTGTTTGCCGTTAGCAATAGCGCGCAGCGCCGCCAGCGCCGCCACCAGCGTTTTCCCAGAGCCGACGTCGCCCTGAACCAGGCGCATCATCGGGAAATCTTTTTGCATATCCGCTTCGATATCCGCCACCACGCGCTGTTGCGCACCGGTCGGCGCAAACGGCAGCTGGGCCAGAAACGCCTTTTTCAAGGCGTCGTCCGGCAGCAGCGGCTGGGCGTGGTAGCTCTGCGCGCCGGCACGTACCGCCAGCATGCTGAGGTTGTGCGCCAGCAGCTCTTCCATAATCAGCCGTTTCTGCGCCGGGTGCTTGCCCAGCTCCAGATCGGCCAGCTGGATATCCGGCGGCGGACGATGCAGCGTATGCAGCGCCTGCGGCAGGCTCATCAGCCCGCCGCTCAGTTCCGGCGGCAGCAGTTCGGTAATGGCGCAGGTGTCCAGCAGCTCCAGCGCCTGATCGGTCAGCTTACGCAGCGTCGCCTGGCGTACGCCTTCGGTGGTGGGGTAGACCGGCGTCAGCGACGCCTGCAGCTCAACGTCGTCATGCTCGCCCTGCAGGCGGTATTCCGGATGAATAATTTCCGCACCGTGGTTGCCGCGTTTGATTTCCCCGTAGGCGGTGACCCGGCGTCCGGTCGCCAGGCTGTTTTTCATCGCCGCGTTGAAATTGAAAAAGCGCATGGTGAGGATGCCGGTGCCGTCGCTGATTTGGCAGGTCAGCATGCGGCGGCGACCGAAACTGATATCGCTGCGCAGCACTTCGCCCTCTACCGTGGCGAAAATGCCCGGCAGCAGGTCGTTGATGGGGTACAGACGGGTGCGGTCTTCATAACGCAGCGGCAGGTGCAGCAGCAGATCCTGAATGGTGTCCAACCCGATTTTCGCCAGTTTGGCGGCCTGGCTGGCGCCAACGCCGGTCAGCGTGGTGAGCGGAACCGCATCCAGCAGGCGGCCTTTCATCTGCGCACCGTGGCTTGCATGGTGGCCCACCATTCGGCGTCGGCGACCACTTCGCCGTTTTCATCGATATGCGGGCGCGGCAGGCCTTTGCGCTTGGCGACGTTGGCCAGCACCGGGTAGCCGCCTTCAAACAACAGACGCTGCTGCTCTTCGTCATCCAGCATGCTGCGATCGCGGCGGTACATGCCGGCGTTCTGGCGCTGCCGCTGTGCTTCATACAGGATCAGGGCGGAAGCCACGGAGACGTTGAGCGACTGCACCATGCCGATCATCGGAATGATAATGTCCTGGTCGGCCAGCTGCAGGGCTTCTTCGGTGATGCCGGTTTTCTCCTGCCCCAGCAGAATACAGGTTGGCCGGGTGTAATCGATATCGCGGAAATCCACCGCGCGGTCGGAAAGGTGGGTCGCCAGGATCTGCATGCCCTGGCCCTTCATATGCTGCACCGCATCGCCAATGGTCGGGTGCGTTTTTACGTTGACCCAGCTGTTGCTGCCGGCGGCGGAAGAAACCAGCGTGCGCATGCGGGCGGTTGGCCAGACGGCGTGAACCTGGTGCACGCCGACGGCGTCGGCGGTGCGGATAATTGCGGAGACGTTATGCGGTTTGTGAACCTGCTCCAGACAGACCGTCAGATCCGGTTGCCGGGTGGCGAGCATTTCACAAATCCGCGCATAGCGTTCGGGGCTCATAGGCGCTAGTTTCGGTTACGGTTAACTTTAATCACATCCGGCATGATACGGATTTTACGCATGATATTTGCCAGATGGATGCGATCGCGAGTGGTCAGGCGAATAAAGGCGCTGTAGACCCGGCCGTCTTTCTCTTCGGTATTCAGGCTTTGAATATTGGACTCGGCAGCATTGATCGCTGCCGTCAGGTTGGCCAACGCCCCCTGATGATTGAACATGTCCACTTTGATCTCGGCGATGAATTCCTGCTCGGTTTCCTTATCCCACTCGACCGCCATGAATTTTTCCGGCTCTTTCTGGTAACCGCGAATGTTACGGCAGGATTCATGGTGGATCACCAGCCCTTTGCCCGGGCTGACGTGGGCGATAATCGGGTCGCCCGGGATCGGCCGGCAGCACTTGGCAAAGGTGATCAGTACGCCGTCGGCGCCTTTGATCGCCAGGTTGCGCACGCCGGAAGAGGCGCCGAGGCTGGATTGGTCACCCTGCAGGTTTTTCGCCACCACCACGCTCATGGCGTTGCCGAGGCCGATTTCCGCCAGCAGATCGTCCAGCGTCGCCAGCTTCATGCGCTCCAGCTCGTGCTGAATGTTTTCCTGCGGGATTTCGGCCAGCTTGCGGCTGCCGCCCAGCGCATGGTTCAGCAGACGACGGCCGAGGTTGACGGAGTCGTCGCGCTTGAGGTTTTTCAGCATCTGGCGGATTTTGGCGCGTGCTTTCGAGCTGACGACAAAGTTCAGCCAGGCAGCGTTTGGCCGCGCCCCCGGTGCGGTGATGATTTCCACCGTCTGGCCGCTGGTAAGCGCCTGTGACAGCGGATAAGGCTGGCGATCGACGCGGGCGCCGACGCAGGCGTGGCCGATATCGGTATGCACGGCGTAAGCGAAGTCAACCGGCGTGGCGCCGGCCGGCAGTTCGACAATACGGCCTTCCGGGGTGAAAACGTAAATCTCATCCGGGAACAGATCGGATTTGACGCTCTCGATAAATTCGAAGGAGCTGCCGGCGCTTTGCTGCAGTTCCAGCAGGCTTTGCATCCAGCGCTGGGCGCGGATTTGCGCGGTGGTGCCGCTTTCGCCCTGTTCCTTGTACGCCCAGTGCGCCGCCACCCCCATTTCCGCCATCTGATCCATATCTTCGGTACGGATCTGCACTTCGACCGGCACGCCGTGCGGCCCGATCAGCGAAGTATGCAGCGACTGATAGCCGTTGGCCTTGGGAATGGCGATGTAATCTTTAACCCGTCCCGGGCGCGGTTTGTATAGGCTATGCACCTGGCCCAGCACGCGGTAACAGGTATCCACTTCCTTGACGATCACCCGGAACGCGTAGATATCCATAATTGAATGGAAGCGCTGCTCTTTCAGGTGCATCTTGCAGTAAATGGAATAGAGGTGTTTTTCCCGTCCGCTGACGCGGCAGGCGATGCCGGCCTCGGTCAACCGTCCTTCAATTTCGGAAAGAATCTTTTGGATCATTTCCTTACGGTTGCCGCGCGCGGCTTTGACCACTTCCTTGATGACGCGGTAGCGGTTGGGGTAAAGCGCCTCAAAACCCAGCTCTTCCAGCTCGGTTTTCAGGTGATGGATGCCCAGGCGGTGCGCCAGCGGGCTGTAGATTTCCAGGGTTTCACGCGCGATGCGCCGGCGTTTGTCCGGGCGCAGCGAACCGAGGGTGCGCATATTGTGCGTACGGTCGGCCAGCTTGATCAGCACGACGCGGATATCCTGCACCATCGCCATGATCATCTTGCGGAAGTTTTCCGCCTGCGCTTCTTTTTTATCCTGGAACTTGAGCTTGTCGAGCTTGGATACGCCTTCAACCAGTTCGGCAACGCTTTTGCCGAACAGCTGTTCCATATCCTGATAGGTAGCCGGGGTGTCTTCAATGACGTCATGCAGCAGGGCGGCCATCAGCGTCTCGTAATCGAGACGCATCTCCGCCAGGATGCAGGCCACGGCGACCGGGTGAGTAATATAAGGCTCACCGCTGGAGCGTGTCTGGCCCTCGTGAGCATCACGTGCGACGAGGTATGCCTGTTTGAGGCGCTTAATTTGCTCCTCAGGCAGGTAACGTTGAATCAGCTGGTTAAGGCTTTCAAACAGGTACAAGGCAGACTCGCTATTTAATTAACGACGGCCTTCAGCAATCGCGGTAACCGCCTGAATTTCTGCGGCTTCCTGCTCTTGCTGCTCCTGGCGCTCACGGACGTCGAGGATCTGGCTGTTGATCAGACCTTCTTCGATTTCGCGCAGCGCGATAACGGTGTACTTATCGTTCTCTTCAGGAACCAGCGCGTCTTTGCCGCCGACCTGGATTTGACGTGCCCGACGAGCAGCGACCAACACCAGGTCAAAACGGTTACCAATTTTCTCTACAGCGTCTTGAACAGTTACGCGTGCCATATTTGTGCTACTCCACAGGTGACGAAAAGACTGGGCATAATACTGAAACTGTCTTCAGTCTGCCAATAGTTTGCTGATTAAAGCGTCATGTCGCAGCATTTGCCGACCTAAACGCAAGCGCTCGGCGCGAATAATGGTTTTCAGATCGGACAGCGCCAGATCGAAATCATCGTTCACGATTAAATAATCATACTCCGCATAGTGCGTCATTTCCGCTACCGCCTGCGCCATGCGCTTGGCGATCACCTCATCGGAGTCCTGCCCGCGGCCGCGCAGGCGGCGGCCCAGCTCTTCCTTCGACGGCGGCAGAATAAAGATGCTGCGCGCCTGCGGCATTTTGGCGCGAATTTGCTGCGCGCCCTGCCAGTCGATATCCAGGAAAACATCGACGCCGGTCGCCAGCACCTGCTCGATAGCCGCGCGTGAGGTGCCGTAATAGTTGCCGAACACTTCGGCATGCTCAAGGAAGGCATCCTGCGCAATCATGCGGCGGAATTCGTCGTGCGACACAAAGAAATAGTGTTCGCCATGATTTTCACCCGGGCGACTGTCGCGCGTGGTGTGTGAAACCGACACCTGCGTGTCGTACAGCGGTTGGGTCTTTAACAAAGCCTGAATCAGACTTGATTTACCTGCGCCGCTGGGTGCAGAGACAATATAAAGCGTGCCTTGAGCCATGATGATGTTCGTTGATAGCGGTTGATGTGCCAATTACAGCAGATGTGTATTTTCTCCGCACAGTATACACGGCTAACGCCGCTGATGCAGCGTTTGCACGCATTTTGCCCGCGGCTTTGGGGGAAAAACACGGCAAAAATTGCAAACTGCCTTGCGTATCGCGTTATTTTGAGGGTTTTGCGCAAAAGAAAATTTATTTTGCCATGCGTTTCGCAGCCGATGAGTTTATGCGTCGCCGCCGTGCGGAAAAGCGGTTTTACTGCATCGCATCAGGGAGGAAGGAATGAAAGGACACCTTTTTTACGGCGCCGTGTTTTTTATTCTCGCGATGGTCATCTCCGCTTGCGTGCAGGCGGAAACCTGTCCGCACTGGCCGGCGGAGCGGCTGCGCAACGAACTGAATGCGTTGGAAGAGCAGCTGGCGCGTTGGGATGCGGCCTATTACCAACGCGGGCAAAGTTTGATTAGCGACGAACTCTATGACAGCCTGCGGCAAAAGCAGCAGTTTTGGCGGGTTTGCGCCGGGCGGGCGGGGGAGCCGCCGCTGCCGCTGTTGCCGGCGGGAAAAATGCCCCATCCGGTCGCTCATACCGGGCTGCGCAAGCTGACGGACCGTCGGGCGGTTGCCCGCTGGCTGGCGGAGCGCCGTGACGTGTGGCTACAGCCGAAGATCGACGGCGTGGCCGTAACGCTGGTGTACCGGCAGGGCAAGCTGGCGCAGGCGATCAGCCGCGGCGACGGCCGGCAGGGGGAAGACTGGCTGGAGAAGGTCAGGGCGATCCCCGGCGTGCCGTCAACGCTGGCGGGCGCGCCGGACTTTTTGGTGCTGCAGGGGGAACTGTTTCTGCTGATGACCGGTCATCGCCAGCAGGCTTACGGCGGCGTCAACGCGCGCGCCAGCGTTGCCGGCGCACTGATGCGTAACCGGCCCTCGGAACGGCTGGCGCAGCTGGGGATTTTCATCTGGGCCTGGCCCGATGGCCCGCCCGAGATGTCGCAGCGGCTGGCGCAGTTGGCGGCGTGGGGCTTTACGCTGGTGCGGGACTATACCCGGCCGGTGAGCTCGGTAGAGGACGTTATCCGTTGGCGTGAAAGGTGGTTTGCCAATCCCCTGCCTTTTGTCACCGATGGCGTGGTGCTGCATCAGGCTCGTTCGCCGTCCGGGCGCTACTGGCGTAATAAGCCGGCGCTGTGGGCGGTAGCGTGGAAATATCCGCCGGCAGAACAGGTGACGCGCGTGGAGCGGGTGATGTTCCGCATTGGCCGCACCGGCAAAATTACGGTGGTGCTGGCTTTGGATCCGCTGCAACTGGACGATAAATGGGTGCGACGCGTTAACATCGGTTCGCTCGCCCGCTGGCGGTTCTGGGACATCGTGCCCGGCGATCAGGTCGCCGTCAGCCTGAAGGGACAGGGGATCCCCCAGGTGACCCGCGTGGCGTGGCGCAGCGTGGAACGGCCTGTGCTGACCGCGCCGGATGCCGAGCGCTATCACGCGTTCAGCTGCTTTACCCCGCAGGCAGGTTGCCGGCAGCAGTTTATCGCGCGGCTGGTGTGGCTGAGCGGCCCGCAGGGGTTGATGATGAACGGCGTCAGCGAAGCCAGCTGGCGCATGCTGGTCGAACACGGACGGGTGAAAGAACTGGCGGACTGGCTGACGCTGACGCCGGAAAGCCTGCGCACGCTGCCGGGGGTGGGTGATAAGCAGGCGCAGCGTCTGCATCAGCAATTTATGCTGGCGCGGCGGCAGCCGTTCCAACGCTGGCTGCTGGCGTTGGGGGCGCCGCTGTCGGCCGAACAACTTGCCGGGGTGACGGGGTGGCAACAGACCAAAAGGCTGCCGACGCATATATGGCAGCGGCAGGCCGGCGTCGGCGATAAACGGGCGGCACAGTTGGTTGCGTTCTTCCGCCAGCCGGCGCTACAGCGCGTGGCAAACAGCCTGCGGCAGCAGCATATCGCCGGCTTTGCCGACGATGCGCTCAGTGATCCGGATGTTGATAATTGAACACGGGCAACCCGAGCCGGAAGCGCAGGGCAAGCAGGCGTGCTCCCAGGCCGGCAAACAGCGTAATCAGCACCACGACGTTATGCGGCAGGTCGAAGTGCTGCAGGCCGATATACAGCCAGGCGGCAGCGAAAGCGATACCGCCGTAAATCTCTTTCTGGAATACCAGCGGGATGCGGTTGCAGAACATATCACGCAGCACCCCGCCGAACACGCCGGTGATCACCGCGGCAATGGCGGCGATAATCGGGCTGTGGCCCATATCCAGCGCCACCTGCGCGCCAATAATAGAGAATACGATCAGGCCAACGGCATCCAGCACCAGAAACAGCCGGCGCAGATGACGCATCAGCGGGGCGAGCCAGGTGGTGACGATGGCGGCAATGGCGACAATCACGATGTATTCTGGGTGTTTAACCCAGCCTAGCGGATAATGGCCAAGCAGGACATCGCGCACCGAACCGCCGCCGATGGCCGTGGCGGAGGCGATGATCAGCACGCCGAACAGATCCATCTGACGACGCCCGGCGGCCAGCGCGCCGGTCATGGCTTCGGCGGTGATGCCAATAATATAAAGAATGCTCAGTAACATGAGGAAATTCGCTGTGCGGCTAGAATAGAACTTTTAACTGAAGGGTAATGACCATCTGATTATGCCGCCACTGAGTTTTTCTCACCGATAGCCATTCGGATTACTATAACTAATGCCTTAGTGCGTATTTTTCTTTGCTTACAGCATTGTTGTCGGTTGTTATTAAAACTCAGGCATAAATTATTTCGTGCTGCTTTCCCGGGGAAACTATTTACACAATAGCCCACGCCGTGCGGCGTGGGCCTGCCGTTACTTCGCCTGCGCCAGAATATTGCCCTCCCAGCCTTTCTGCGCGTAGTCATTCAGGTGCTTGATTTGCCGTACCGGCTGGCCTTGGCTAAAGTTGATATCGTGCAGCGATACCCAGACCTGCGAGGCCGCGAAGGTTGATTTGAAATGGTATTCGCCGTGGCTCAGGTCGGAAATGGCGGTCCAGTAAGTGCCGATGCCTTTATTTTGTTCCGGGCGCTTGCTGTATTTTTCATACATATCGGACACTTTCTGTTCGTCAGGTTCTGCCGGCGAGCCGATGGGGTAAGCCACATTGTTAATCACCGATAAAATAAATCCCTGAGCCTGATTCTTGTTATCCGGCTGCGGTAGGTTTTGCAGATCGTAGCTGGCGCGCACCAGGCGCTCATCCGCTTCCAGCCCGCCGGGAATGTCGCTGCGTTTGGCATTCTGATATTTAGCCAGATTTTTCAGCTGTTGTGCGTAAGACGGCGGGTTGGTCATCACCCGGTAGTTTTTGTCGTGATAAACATTAACTTTGCCGTTATCAATCTCGATAATCGCTGAATCACCGCTAACGTCTTCAATGGCGATATGTTTGGTGTCGGAGGCGTAATCGATCGGCAGGCGCGCGGCGACCAGGCGCACATCGTTACGGATCGCATTTACTGCCTGATCGACGGTTGCGTAATTGTCCAGAATGTAGCTGAGCCAGGCGCGGCTTTCGAGAACCGGTTTATCCTGATTGTCCTGTTGAACCTGGCTGCCGTTCATATAAAACAGCGTGTGCCCCGCCAACCCTTTTTCATTCATGCCATCCATCGGGAATACGCCGTCGGCATAGACCACTACGCTGCCGTAACGGGTTTGCCACTGTGCGGCATTGGGATTGTCGCCGCCGTTATGCGCCACGCCGCGCGGGGTGATCACCAACGCGGGATCGACCGGGCCGAAGAAATCCAGATTACGGGCGCTGACCATATAGCCGGGGTACATATTCATAAACGCGCGGGTGCAGGCCTGTGCGCCGGTGGTCAGGCTGGCGCTGAGTATCGCGCCGGCCAGCAGCGCCGATGCGCTGGAAGCGAATTTTTTCATGTTATCTCCTTACCGTTATGTGAGGGGTACCCGGGAAGAGTAAGGCGTTGGCCGCGCGGTCAAGAGTGAGTTAATGGGGGAAAATCCCCCGAACCGGACAGGAACAGCCGTGGGAAAGATTCGATTTTCTTTAGCTCAGATAGAGGCGTTCGCCAGCGTGTGCGAGAGCGGTAATTTAACGCGGGCAGCTAAACGCCTGGGCAAGGACCGCACCACCGTCGGCGAACTGGTCGAGTATCTGGAGCTGGATTTAGGCTATGCGCTGTTCGATCGCCATACGCGCCCGCTGCGGTTAACGGATGCCGGGCAGCGCCTGTATCGTCAGGCGCGGCTATTCCTGCAGGAAGCGGAAACCTTTTGCCAGCTGGCGGAGCATATTCCGCAGCAGGTTCGCCAGCGCGTGGTGCTGTGCTATGACGCGTTTACGCCAAGGCAGTTTTTGAGCGCGCTGTCGGCGGCGCTGTATCAGCAGGGTATTGCGTTGGACCTGCGCATGATGGAAAGGGCAGAGGCGGAAGATCTGTTGGCCGACGGCGCGGCGCACCTTGGCGTCTATCAGGCGCTTAACCGCAGCATCAGCGATCGGTTTAAATGGCGAGCGCTAGGGGCGCTGGAGATGGCGGTGTATGCCCGTGAGGGGTTCTTTCCGGACGCCTGTCCGATTCCGCTGATTGCGCTGGCTGCGCACACTCAGCTTATCCCGTTCAGCGACCTGCCGGATGCCATGGCTAAGCGCTTACAGATCTCTGACCGCATCAGGGTAATCAATGAATTGCCGCTGCTGCAGGCGGCGCTGAGCGCCGGGCAGGGCTGGGCATTTTTACCGACGCATTTTCAGGCACAGCAATGGCCGGCGGTAAGCCGGCTCGACACCGAGCTGGGCCAGAGCGGCCTGACGCACCCGATGGTCGCGCTCTGGAAGCCGGGCGCCGATGATGAGTTGCTGCGGTTGATTGAACAGGTGCAGCGGATATACCGCGAGGAATCTTAGGGGGGCGGTGGAGAATGTTGCCGGGATCGCCGCTGATTTTATCCTGAAATAGCAGATATTCGTTGTGATCCCATTGCCACTCGGTGATGAAAGATTTAGGTTATGCCTGAATGTATTACGATCACATTAATTATGAATGGAACATGTTAGGGAAATCGTTAACAAACCCTGTAATGCTAAAGGGTTTGTCAATTTATTAGTGCTGGTGGGGATTATCATGGGATTAGCCGATGTTGCTCTTTGGTTTAATATAATTGTCACGTGTTCTTTGCTCATCGTTGTTTTTTATGGCGTGAGGAATACGTTAAGATCTAGTAAAAAAAACGAGTCTATTATGAATAGTGGTCAGGAGGTGGAGGCCATAGTGATTGATGCAAAGCCACATGATAACCAAACTGCAGATGGGCGTCTGTTTATTTCATTATTAATCGAGTTTACCATTGGAGATGAAAAAATATCCACCAATAAAGATATTAATATTTCGGCATTTTATGCTGAAGAATATAAACCAGGTAAATTGATTACTATAAAATACCAAAGGAGCAATCCGCAGAATATCATTGTTGTTGGCAATGTTAATAACTAGTATTCTGTTGTATGTGGGCATGGGTGCTAAGCCGGTGGAACGAACATTAACAGAACATGTCTGTATATATCTGACATTTACTGGGAGGTAGAGTGAGTTTTATTAGTCAATATTCAGGGCTGATCATTATGGCAGCGCTTGCCTTAACGTTTTTGATGATTTTTGGAACGCTAAGAGGGCTGAAGGGACAGGGAGATGATCTTAGCAAAATAAAACACTGGTTAAGTAAAGACAGATGGAAAGGTGAGATAAAAGAAGCATTATTGGTAAGTTGGCGGCAGACTAACGCAACTAATAATCTTGACTATTATTTTGTCTTCACCTTTGAGATGAATATTGATGGGGAAAATAAACAGTATAGTGCTGCTTCAGTCGTTAGGGTATCAGAGGTTCCTAAATTAAAACCAGGCTTACCGATCATCATTAAATATGATGGGGTTCCGCCAGGAAAAATTTCAGTAATGTCTGTTGATTATGGGTGAGTAATTTCTCACATAAGAAGGTTTTTATGGGTTTTATCTCAGAGCATCCGTTTATCTTTGCGTGGTCAGTTATCTTTATTCTTGTTTTTATTTCTATAAGGGGACTTAGAGGTCAAAAGGACGACATTAAAGAAATTAAAAATTGGATTGGTAGAGATTTATGGAAAGGTAGTGTCACCACTGCCAGACTCATCTCATGGAAACAGCTGCAGGCGACACACAATATTGATTACTTCTACTCGTTTACTGTTGAAAGCGAGTTGGACGGTAGCTTAAAGCAGTACAGCGCTGCAGGAGTGGTTAAAGCTTCGGAGGTTGGCAAATTGCGGAAAGGGTTAGTCGTGACGATAAAGCATCAAGGCGTACCCCCTAAGAAAATCGCCGTTATTGGCGTTGATTTTGACTGAGCAATAACGTGTTAATACCGCATTTTACTGTCTTCAGTAAGCTGCATCGCTATATCGTACACTGTTTACCAACTGCTTGAATAACATACGTAGCGCATAGCGTTATCCTTATATTACAGGTGGCCGGTGCTGCGGGATGCGGTTATTGACCTATGTTATCGATAGTTACGCGGAGCAAAACACCCGATCTTTATAGTGTTATAAATAAACGTGACGATATTCATCATATTCTGATTCTATATTTCACTATCGTGCCCTATCCTGATATAAAGGCGATTCTTTACTATCGCATTACCGTTGTCAGGCAAAGGACTACCGTCATGTTAGATCGCATTACCGTTCAGCTACCCATCCCCGGGCTGCTTTTCTGGAAACTCTCCGGGCGCGAGGCGTTATCGGAGCCGTTTGAACTGAACGTAACGTTGCTGAGTACTGATGCACGTATCGATCGCAGCAGCCTGTTGGGGCAGCCGATTACGGTGACTATCCCGACGCGTTCTCTGATGGGTAAACGCTACCTGAACGGCAAGATAACCCGCGTGGCGGTCAATGCGGTGGAACTGTCCGGTACCCGCTATGCGGAATACCGCCTGACGATGGAGCCGGATCTGTGGCCGATGAAGCGCGACCGTAACCTGCGTATTTTCCAGGGCCAGACGGTGCCGCAGATCGTGAAGAGTCTGCTGGGCGAAAGCCAGGTGAATGTGGAAGATCGGCTGACGGGCAGCTATCGCCCATGGGAATACTGCGTGCAGTATCAGGAGAGCAGCCTGGCGTTTATCAGCCGTTTGATGGAGCTGGAGGGCATTGCCTATCACTTCAGCCATGAGGCGGACAAACACACCCTGGTGTTGACGGATGCCCCGCTGCAACAGCAGCCGTTCAGCGGTTACGAGAGTATTCCCTACCATGTTACGCCTTCCGGCGGCAGTACCGACGAAGAGGGCATCAGCCAGTGGGCGCTGGAAGACAGCGTCACACCGGGCATCTACAGCCTGGACGACTACGATTTCCGCAAGCCCAACGCCTGGCTGTTCCAGGCGCGTCAGAATCCGGCCTCGCCGTCACCGGGCAGCATCGATGTTTACGACTGGCCGGGACGCTATGTGGAACATGGCCACGGCGAGTTCTATGCCCGCATCCGTCAGGAACGCTGGCAGGTGGATCACCAGCAGATACAGGGAACTGGCACTGCCGTTGGGCTGGCGCCGGGTTACACCTTTGCACTGCTGAACGCGCCATTCTTCAGCGATAACGGCGAGTATCTGACTACGGCGGTGCACTACCAGTTTGAAGAGAACCGCTATGCCAGCGGCGACAGCGGGGGAAGCGTTCACCGGCTGGACTTTTCGGTGATCCCATCCTCCGTCGTATTCCGCCCGGAGCAGGCGACGCCTTGGCCGCGTACCTACGGCCCGCAGACCGCGAAGGTAGTGGGGCCGCAGGGCGAATCCATCTGGACCGATAAATACGGCCGGGTGAAGGTGAAGTTCCACTGGGACCGTCTGGCGAATGGCGATGACACCAGTTCGGGCTGGGTGCGCGTTTCCAGCGCCTGGGCCGGTCAGGGGTTTGGCGGCGTGCAGATCCCGCGCGTTGGTGACGAAGTGGTGATCGACTTTATCAACGGCGATCCGGACCGCCCAATCGTGACGGGCAGGGTATATAACGAAGCCAGCATGCCGCCGTGGGCGCTGCCGGCAGCGGCCACCCAGATGGGCTTTATGACCCGCAGTAAAGACGGGCATCTTGATAATTCCAGCCATCTCTATTTTGAAGATAAACCCGGTGCCGAAATGCTGTCGATGCATGCGGAAAAAGATATGCGGGTTTCGGTAGAGAATAATAAAGATGTGACGATCGATGGTACTCGCACCACCACCATTCTTAAAGAGCAGAAGGATGACGTAACGGGGGATGCGGTCTTTAATTATCACGCTACCCGCACCACGACGGTGGATAAAAAGGAAACGAAAACCTTTAAAGACGGTGAAAAAACGACGATCACCAATGGCCGCGATCTTGAGATCACCAGCGGTGGTGATCTGGTCAAGGTTAAAGATAAGCGTGATACCACCATTACTGGCGATGAAACACATCATGTAACCGGCAAGATCACGCAGGATTTTGATAGTGGGCAGGTCACTAATATCAAAGCTGGTGGCAAGACGGAAACCATTACTGATGGTGGGTTAACCGTTAATGTCAATGGTGGTGACTGGACGCAGGATGTTACTAATGGTGAAATACATATCTCTAGTCCTAATCTAATAAAAATAAGTAGTACTTCTAAAGTTTTTATAGATACACCGGACTTTGTTCATAATGATAAAAATAAAGAAATAAAATCTAGCAAAGTTAATGAGTTTATAAAGGATCATACTTCGTTTAAATCGGTAAATGCAGCTGTAACGGGGGTTAGTGTCTCATTAAATGGATCTGCAATCAGTTGGACTCCCCTGACTATATCGACATCTCTAACTAGTGTAGTTACTGAACCTATGAATTATGTACGATCTCTTAGTCGAATAGAAAATTCATTGCAGAACGTTGCTCTTAGTGCAATACATATTTTTATATGAAAGGAGGATATGTGAGTTTTATCTCAGAGTATGCATCTATGGCTGTTTGGATAGTTGCAATAATTATTGTGTTTGTCTCTTTTAAAGGGATTAAAGTAAATAAAGAAGGACAGGAGGAGATAAAAAACTGGAGTAGCCAAAACTTATGGAATGGAGATGTGGCCTCTGCTAAATTGGTCTCGTGGAAACAGTTACAGGCAAAACACAATATTGATTATTTCTATTCGTTTACTTTTGAGTGCGATTTAGATGGTGGTACAAAAAAATATAATGCTGCGGCAGTTGTCAAGGTGTCAGAAGCAAGTAAGTTAAAGAAAGGATTGAATCTAACAATAAAGTATCAAGGGGTTCCTCCAAAAAAAATAGCAGTTATTGGTATTGATTTTGAGTGAAATAAAAATTTCAATTTTTATATTATTACTAATAAAGGTTAGACAAAATCATATAGCCGCAAGTTTATCGTAAATGAAAGGCTATATCTTGAAAATTATCAAACCCTGCATCTTGGCATATTAACGCTGGCAGGGTAATAATCACCTTATTGGTGGAACTGGAGGAGTTGCTGGGAATTCTACTAGGCTTAAAATTTTATTTATCATAGTAATATTAATCTAAGTCAGATTTTACTAACTCTGATTTTATAGGATAGGCTATGTGGGATATGGTAAGCACAATATTTAAGGTTTTATTAGGTGTTGTTGCTGTATTTTCTATTGGGCGTTTTTTATATTGTGATATTATTCCCCAGTTTAAAAATGGAGCAATGCAAAGCGATGTTATAAAAAATGGCCTTGCAGTTAACGCCGATATTATTTCATCCAGCCAAACAAGTTATTGGGGGGGAATAAACCTATATATAAATTAACGTTTAGGTTTAAAACTATGGATAATGTAGAAGTTGAGTCGAGTCTAACAAAAGCGCTTTCTTTCGAAGAGATAGAGCGGTTTTCTCCCGGTAATGGAACAACAATAAAGTATGATCCAAAGAATCCGAAGAGAATAGCATTGTTTGATAAGCCTCTAATATTAGGTGATAACTAATCAATGCGTGAAATGAGTATTTGGTCTTATATCTATCAATAGTATATGTTATTATAAACTTTATCTCCCTTAACGTCTTTAATAAAAACAATTTAATATAATAGCATGAGGAACATGATGGGGAAATTTTCAGAAATTTTCGGATGGGGGGTGTTTTTTGCGATATTAATATTTTTTGTCATTTATTTTTTTCAAGGTTATATTTTGCATTTGATGATAAAAAAAGATCCTGTTTATTCTGTGGCACATATCGTAAAGTATTTTCCTAGAGCACCGAATGATCTTGGGAAATTGGATATAGTGATGACTTACACATTTTCTGCCAATAATATTAATTATACTAAAGATAATCAGACGCTAAATATCGACACTACGGACCTTGATGAGTATTATGTTGGTAAGGAAATACCCATTGTATATTATCGTGTCAACCAAAAATATAGTAAAATCGATTACTATCACGCAAGTTTGAAGAGATAATGAATGTCCTGATGTTTGAATAATAAGTTGAGTAACGAAGGATAATAAATTTAAATGTCGTGGGGATAAATATATACCATAGGAGTTATAAATGACTGACTCAGCGCTATGGGCTACAATTTTTAGCATTTTTCTTATTGGGTGGGTTATATACATTATATTTAAATCTAGTTCTGATGATAAAAAATACAGAGCTGAAGGTATAAAGATTGAAGCAAAAATTATTAATAAAAAAAACATCGGGGCATCTGGGACTGGGAACATGAAATTCTATATGGAGTTAGAGTTTCCAACTAATGATGGCATTGTTATAACCCATGCTAAACGTTTCTTCACACCAGAAGATATGGTAAAAATCTTGAGGAATAATACGGTTGCCTTGTATTACCTACCTGAAGATCCCGAAAAAGTTTATCTGGTTCCTGGGGATATGGAGTGATAGTGATCTCACCTTCTGGGAATTGGAAAGCGATAAGTTTCAGTTTATCCTTATATTTGTATGCGTAAGTATTGAAATGAGAATTTCTCGAACTTATTGCATAATACAGAGCTTCCCCATTAAGATTAGGAAAGTATGGATTTCATTATTAAATTTATACATATTATAATTGTAGCATTCGTTATTATTGCAATAGGTTATTCCCTTGTCAGAAACCGTATAAGTAAGACTGTTGAAAAAGAGATACTGAATAATCCATGTTATACTGAAGCAACTATCGTAGATATTACCCCCGGGACTCCATCAAATATTGGCATTGTTAGTATCCATGTTGGTTACCGCTTCACAACAGAAAATGGGGATACTTTTGAAAAGGATGATGAACTAATAAACATTAAAACAATGGATTTACAAAAATATCAAGTGGGATCCGGGATACCTATTGTTTATGCCAGAAATGAACCATCAAAAAACATGTTGAATATGAGGGATGCGATGAAAGATTTCAAGCGAAAGTAATTAATTATTATCTGGTAAAGGCTATTTATGTTTGATTTCATTAAGTCTATGACTGAAAGATCATGGTTTGCCTATGTTGTCTTGGCTATTATGATTATGCTTGGGTTATATTACTTGTATTCATTTGTTCAGGATAATTATCAACGCATTACAATGGAAAGAAATCAAGAAGAAGCAAGAAGAAATGGCATCCAGGGAACAGCTGTTATTATAAGTTCAAATTTAACACCTGAACTTCAGGATGTTCTTGTGAAAAAGAAGAAAAGTCTTGATTTAACAATTAGTGTGACAGGACCTGATGACATTTCTTTTGAAGTAAGAACAACACATTTGGTTAATCCGTTGATGCTGGATGATTATCGTATGGGGAAAAAATTGGTTGTTAAATTTGTGCCAGGAGATAAAGAGAAAACAGTAATTATTGATAATAATAAAGTCAAATGATGGTTTTAGGATGGATTATACCTGATTATTTTTGGGTTACATTAATAATAGCAGTTGTTATCATTATTGTAATAGCTTACTGCTATAAAACTGGTGCCACTTATGACCGATTCAAAAAAGATGGGGTTCGTACAGAGGCTAGAATTTTGAATATGGAGAAAATAGGAGCGACAGGAACGGGAAATACAAAGCTTAAGATGGATATTGAGTTTGATACTGACTTAGGACGGGTTACTACAACAGCTAAAGAATATATTTCCCCTCAGAATATGGTAAAGATAATGAGGAATAATACGATTTATATTTATTATATGCCTAATAACCCAAAGGAAATATTTTTGGCTCCATTTGAAATGAAGTGATAGTGTGTTTTTATGTGCGGTGGCATGACTAATTTTAATACTGACTTTTCTAATGGTTAAAAATGAATATTTCTTATTTTACAACTTACCCTTTATTGGCTATATCTTTCATCGCCATGGTTTTTTTTGTATATGCACTAATTCGTGGAGGGAGTGGGGTTAAAATTAGTCCACAAGATGCCGTTGATACACAAGGAGAGATTGTTTCGATAAGAAGTTCAAGTGGCGAAAACTCTGCGTTTGTTAACGTTTTGATTACAGTTAGGTTTAATACTTTTGATAAAAAAATCATTACAAGTGAAGGCAGGGCAGTTATTGATGTAACGAAACTAACAGAATATAAAAAAGGTGATTCAATACCATTGACATATTCAAGGGTTGATCCTAAAAAAATCAAGATAAAAATAAAATCCCCATTGGATAAATAGTGTCTTTGTATGAAAAAGAATTGGGAATATAATTGCGGAAAGTAAAATGAGCAATGCATTTATTATAATAATGGTAATAATCGCGCTGGTGTTCGGAGTTTTCCCCATGGCACGCTTCCTCTATACGAATTTTATCCCATATTTAAAGGATAGTTTTTCTCAGGATGCAGTTTTAAAAAATGGTATGGTTACGGATGCTGAAATTGTTAATACAGTTCAAACAAGTAGTTGGGATGGTAATAAACCTGTTTATAAACTTACGTTCCGGTTTAAAACAAAAGAAGATGACCTTGTTGAATCAACAATAATGAAGCCTTTAACTTTCAAAGAGATTGAAACCCTTAAAGAAGGCTATATAACTACAATAAAGTACGATCCTGAATATCCGAAAAAAATAGCCTTGCTTGATAAGTCATTGATTCTTGTGGATTAAATGATTCGTGGTATAGATAATAGATGTTTGAAATAAAAACCAGTGCTACTGGCAGGTTGGATATGTATGGTTACTATCCCAGCTAAAGGAAATATTGCCGATAAGGATAAATGATGGCTATCCTGGAAGCCGGCAATATTATATTAACGTTTACCATTATCTTGGTATGTTATTATTTTGCCAACAGAGTTATCAAGGGTTCCCGTCGGCGTGAACAGGGGATTATTGAACAGGGCGCAGATGTGTACGTTACTATCCTGTCGCTAAAGCAAAGCGGCCTGTTTATTAACAATAACCCTGTTATTGAGATGGACTTACGGCTAGAGAATCCTGAAAGCCAAGCCGTCTGGATGCTGGAAAAACACCGTGAAACCGTGCCGCAGATCGCCCTTTCGGCTTATCAACTGGGATTGGTATATCAGGCAAAGGCTAATGGTAAAAATGATTTTGTCTTTATTAAGGATAACTCTGGGAAACCCGTTGCTGTTAGTTATTGATGTTATTTATCAATAGCTTTCCCCATATGTTTTTAGAAAACACAGTGAGCTGTTGATCGTTCTCGTTAATGGTTAAGCCAAGTTGAATATGACAGTTTATTTATTTTTTATCTCGTGGAATGTCGCGCATGGTTTTTCTGTTAACTTATCACCTTGAGAATGATATTCTCCATGCAAACGATTAGCGGATGATTATTTCAGGCATGGTAAAACCCTCCGATGAAAATTATCAAACCCCTGCGCCTTAGCGTATTAAATCGCCCTTATCGCTGGCAGGGCCATAACCACCTTGGCGTTTCGGTGATGGCGCTGGCGGATATGGGGGAGGCGCCGCAGCTGCGGCCGGAAGTCGAGCTGTGGCAGCTGGCGGCCAGCGAGCTGCAGACCAGCGGCGGGGTGATTGATATGGCGATCCCCAAAGCCCGGGCGGAATTTCTGGCCACGGGTTATGCCTACAGCCATCACCAGTCGGATAAAACCGCCGTTGCGGCGCGTATCGAGATCGAAGGTCTGAGCAAAACCCTGGCGGTATATGGCGATCGCTACTGGGCCGGAGACCGGGCAACGCCGCCGCAGCCCTTTGAACAGATGCGTCTGGACTGGAGCCGCGCCTGGGGCGGTGAAGGGCATGAGGAAAACCCCCATGGCGTTGGCCTGCATCCGGTGGCGGTCGGCGGCTATCAGCTTCGTCCGTTGCCTAATATCGAATCGATGCATGAGCGCATCACCTCTGCCGGTCAGCAGCCGGAACCGGCGGGTTTTGGCGCGCTGGATCTGCTGTGGCCGCGACGCTTTAAGCGCATGGGTAAAAAATATGACGCCCGCTGGCTGAAGCAGGATTTCCCCGGCTTTGCCCGGGATATCGACTGGCGGGTGTTTAACGCCGCCTCGCCCGATCAATGGTGGCAGGAGCGTGATGCGCTGCCTCCTCAGGCGCGCTGGCGCATCTGGAATATGCATCCGGAACGGCCGCTGCAGGAGGGCACGCTGCCGCCGTGGCAGGCCCGCTGCTTTATCAACCGTCAGCGCGGCGATGAAACGCTGTTTGAAGAAATCGCGCTGCGCGCCACCACCGTCTGGTTCTTCCCGCATCTGCAGCAAATGATCCTTATCTGGCAGGGCAACACCCGCATCAACGAAGATGACGCTGCCGATGTGTTGCAACTGATGCCTGCGTTGGAGGGCGTCGGCGCTGCCCGTTCGATCAGCCACTATCGCAAGGTACTGAGCCAACGGATGGATAAAGAGCGCGGCGCGCTGTTTGCCTTCCGGGAAAAGGACCTGGTTCCGGAAGCGGCCATCGGTCCCTGGATCGACAGCGAAATAGAACAAAGCACCAGCCCGATGCGCGACAATATGAAAAATCGCGCCAATCTGTTGCGTGAACAGCATCGGGCACGGCTGGAGGCCCAGGGCGACAGCGTCGATGACCTGCTGCCGGCGTTTGAAGAGCCGGAGATCCCGCCGCTGGATGAACTGCCGGCGTTTATCGACAAGCTGGAGCAGCAGGCGGAAGCGCAGCGTCTCGACGCCGAGGAACGCAAGCGCGAGATGGAGGCCCGCTTCCCCGAGGCCGCAGAGGATGAAAACGCCCCCCGGGGACCGGAAACGATGCAGCGTATGCAGGATATGCTGCACCAGAATAAGGACGCCCTGAGCGAGAAGAAGCTGGCGCAGAGCCAGGCGGCGCTGCACCAGATGTACCTGATGTCGGTACAGAGCCAGCCGCCGGCCCGGCGTCTGAAGGGCGACCTGGCGCAGATCATCCGCAGCCGCGTGCAGCGCACCCTGGAACAGGGGGGCGATTTCAGCGGTATGGATCTGACCGGCGCGGACCTTTCCGGTATGGATTTGCGCGGCGCTAACTTCAGCCAGGCGCTGCTGGAGTGTGCCGATCTCAGCCACAGCCGGCTGGATGGCGCCTGTTTGCGCGAGGTGATGCTGGCGCGCTGCGAACTACACCACAGCTCGCTGCGGGAATGCGATCTGGAGGGCGCCAGCCTGGCGCTGGCCCAGTGCTGCCACAGCGACTTCAGCGGCGCGCGCTTTAAAGAGACCCAGCTGCAGCAGACGCTGTTCGACGATTGTATCTTTGACGATGCCGTGCTGGATGGCCTGCTGTTGCGCGAGACCTGGCTGACCCGCTGCCGTTTCCGGCGGGCGCGGCTGGATAGCTGCATCTTTATGGAGCTGACGCTGCCGGCGCCCGATTTCAGTTCTGCCCGGCTGCATAAAACCACCTTTATGAAAACTACGCTGGAGGCGGCCAGCTTCAGCGGCGCCAGCCTTGAAAGCTGTTCCTGGGTAGAGAGCCACGCCGAGCAGGCGCGGTTTGACGGCGCGACGCTGGTGACCTGCGCCGCGGCCTCGGAGAGCGTGCTGAACGGCGCCGATTTTAGCAACGCTACCCTGAAGCAGTGCAACCTGCGCCAGACGCCGCTGCGCGGCGCCCGTTTCACGCTGGCGAAGCTGGAAAACAGCGACCTCAGTGAAGCCTGCTGCCAGGGGGCCGATTTTACCCGGGCAAATCTGGTCGGCAGCCTGTTTGTGCGCAGCGACTTCCGGCAGGCCAATTTCAGCGATGCCAACCTGATGGGGGCCATCTTGCAAAAGAGCCTGTTGGGCGGCGCCCGTTTTAACGGCGCCAATCTGTTCCGGGCCGACCTTTCGCAGGCCATTACCGACGATGCAACCAGCCTGAACGGCGCCTGGACCAAACGGGTTAAAACGTTGCCAGGCCGTGACGGAGAAACAGTATGACCAATCTTGGCGCAGCGGATCTGCAGCAGCGGGTGAAGGGCGGTGAAGCGATTAGCGAGCTGGTGCTGGATGGGCTGGACTTGCGCAACTGCGACCTGTCTGGCGGCATCTTTCAGGAAGTCTCGTTAAACGGCGCCGATCTGCGCGGCGCCAACCTGCATGAAGCGGTGTTCACCGAATGCGAGCTGAACGACGTGCAGGCCGACGGGGCGCAGCTGACGCAGACGGTGTTTAACCAGTGCGCCATGGCGAACCTACGGGCCGCCAATACGGCGCTGCGCGAGTGCGTCTTTAACGATTGCGAGCTGACGGCCAGCGATTTTTCTGACGGTCAGCTTGATACCACCCAGTTTATGCGCTGCAAGCTGCAGCAAAGCCGTTTTAGCCGCAGCGCGCTGGATCGCAGCACCTTCTTTGAAACGCCGCTTGATAAGGCGCAGTTTACCGAGTGCCGCCTGCAGATGACCACGTTTTACGGCATTGATTTACGCGCGGTCGAGCTCGACGGCGCCAGCTTTGAGCGGGTGGTGTTCTTTGAATGCGACCAGCGTAATAAAAGCTATGTCCGCCAGCAGTTTACCGGCTGCCAGTTTACCGATAACCGCCTTGACGAGGCGGACTTCAGCGGCGCGCAGCTGACCCAGTGCAATTTTAAAGGCGCTTCGCTGCAGCGGGCGAACCTGCGTCAGGTCGATGCCCGTCAGGCGCTGTTTATGGAGGCCGATCTGAGCGGCGCCCAGTGCCAGGGCAGCCAGTTCGATCAGGCGATCATGGTCAATGCGCTGCTGAGCGGCGCCGACTTCAGCCAGAGCCGGCTGTTTCAGAGCATTTTGCAGCAGGCCGTCGCGGTGGCGACCCGTTTCCGCTTCTGCGATCTGACCTATAGCGATTTTTCCGGCTCTGACCTGCGTCAGGCGGATTTTACCGACGTCCGTTTTTCCCGCACCCGCTTTCACCGTGCCCGTCAGGACGGTGCGCACATCCCGAATCGCAAGGGGATGCTGGAATACGATGAAGAATTACTGGCCGCCGAAGCCTGGAGCGCTCAGCGCCAAAGCCGCGGTTAAGGAGAGGTGATGAACAATATCAATCATAAACTGGCTCAGGCGGCGCTGCCGCCGCTGCAGGCCGCTGGCCGGGTAACCCACTGTTTTGCCGACGGCAGCCTGATGGTGGAGTGTGAAGGCCGCGGCTGGCACTGCCGCCGGGCGGCGAGCTGCCTGATTGCCCCGGCGGTCGGGGACAGCGTGCTGATCGCCGGGGCGGCTGACAAGGCGTGGCTGCTGGCGGTGCTGGAACGGGCCGATGAAGGCAGCGCTGAGCTGTCGCTGCCGGGGGATCTGCACATCCGCAGCGCCGGAGAACTGAGCCTGAGCGGCGCCACCCTGAAGGTGGCGGCGCAGCAAGGGGACTGCCACATCGGCGAGATGAACTACAGCGGCGATAAGCTTTCCGCCTGGGTCAGCCTGACCCGTATGGTGGGCAAACGCGCCGAGTCGGTATGGCAGACGGTGACCCAGGTCAGCCAGAACCTGTTCCGCCATACCCGCAATACCGAGCAGGTGCGCGCCGGACAGGTGGATATCCGCGCCGATGGTTACGCACGTCTGCACGCGCACAACACGGTGATTACCTCTAAAGCGATCACCAAAGTCGATTCAGAACAGATTCATATGGGCTAAGGAGGCCGCGATGTTTGCCAACTGCCAACTGATGGGCGTCGATCTGGCCTTTCCGGACGTGTGCCTGACCCCGATGCCCGCGCCGACGCCGATCCCCTATCCGGATATCGCCATGGGGCCGACGGCGATCCCCAACGCGCTGAACATTCTGTTTATGGGCATGCCGGCGCACAATATGGCGACGGTAACGCCGCTGACCAACGGCGATAACGCGGGCGTCGCCACCGGCGTGGCGTCCGGTACGGTGATGGGACCGTCGCGCCACCTCACCGGATCGTTTACCGTCCTGCTGAAGGGCACGCCGGCCACCCGGCTGACCAGCGTCAGCCTGCAGAACTCCACCAATACGGTGGGGATGCGTATTGTGCCCAGTCAGTTTAAGGTGTTGATGCTGGCGCCATAAGGCGCGGCATAAAAAAACGGCTTCCGCAGAGCGGAAGCCGTGATAGCGGTGGTCGGCGGTAGGCCAGCCAGTGCGCGATTACTCGATGTTCTGAATCTGCTCGCGCATTTGCTCGATCAGCACCTTCAGCTCAATCGCGGAGGTGGTGACGTCGGCATTGATGGATTTGGAGGCCAGCGTGTTTGATTCGCGGTTGAACTCCTGCATCATAAAGTCGAGACGACGGCCAACGGCCTCTTTTTTCTTCAGGATATTGCGCGTTTCTTTTACGTGCGCCTCCAGGCGGTCCAGCTCTTCGGCCACGTCGATACGCTGCGCCATCAGCACCAGTTCCTGTTCAAGACGGGTGTTTTCCAGTTGTACCTGCGCTTCTTCCAGCTTGCTCACCAGACGCTCGCGCTGCCATTGCAGAATATTCGGCATCTGCGCACGCACCTTGACCACTTCTTCACCGACGGCGTCCAGACGCTGTTCGATCAGCGCTTTCAGCGCGGTGCCTTCGCTTTCCCGCGCGGCGATAAAGTCATCCAGCGCGCCGTCCAGCGCCTGCAGCAGCTGGGCGCTGATGGCGTCCAGATCCTGCTCCTGCGCGGACATCACGCCCGGCCAGCGCAGCACGTCGATTGGGTTGATTTCCCCTTCGTCGCTTTGCATTTTCACCCAGTTGGCGGCTTCCACCAGCTGCTTGGCCAGCTTTTCGTTCAGGATCAGCGAGCTTTGCGCGCTCGGGTCCAGCTCAAAGCGCAGGTTGCACTCCACTTTACCGCGCGTCAGGCGGCCGCGGATGCGTTCACGAATCACCGGCTCCAGGCTGCGGAACTGCTCCGGCAGGCGGATATAGGTTTCCAGGTAACGTTGGTTAACGGAACGCAGCTCCCAAGCTGCGCTGCCCCATTCACCCTTGATTTCACGCCGGGCGTAGGCGGTCATGCTGCGGATCATTGTGCGTACCCGAATTAAGAAATGATGGTTCGATTATAGCGTTGCCGCCGCAGGCAAGATAGGCATAACGTCACGATGCGGCAAGATCGCCGCGTCGCGCGCTTATCGCGTCGCGTTGCTGCAACCGGCGATATTTTGGGTATAATGCGCAGCCAATGATGATTTAACGTCGGAGAAAGCCCCATGCGTCCAGCTGGCAGAGCACCACAACAAGTTCGCCCCCTGACACTCACCCGTCACTACACGAAACACGCTGAAGGTTCAGTGCTGGTTGAGTTTGGCGATACCAAAGTTCTGTGCACTGCCACGGTTGAAGATGGCGTACCGCGCTTTCTGAAGGGCCAGGGGCAAGGCTGGATCACCGCAGAATACGGCATGCTGCCGCGTTCGACCCACAGCCGCAACGCCCGCGAAGCGGCGAAGGGCAAGCAGGGCGGACGCACGCTGGAGATTCAGCGTTTGATCGCCCGCTCGCTGCGTGCGGCGGTCGATCTGAAAAAGCTGGGTGAGTTCACCATCACGCTCGACTGCGACGTCCTGCAGGCGGACGGCGGCACCCGCACCGCCTCCATCACCGGCGCCTGCGTGGCGCTGGCCGACGCGCTCAATGCGCTGGTCGCCGCCGGCAAGCTGAAGGCTAACCCGATGAAGGGCATGGTGGCCGCCGTTTCCGTCGGCATCGTAGACGGCGAGCCGGTCTGCGATCTGGAGTATGTGGAAGATTCCGCGGCGGAAACCGATATGAACGTGGTGATGATGGAAGATGGTCGCATGATCGAGGTGCAGGGCACCGCAGAAGGCGAGCCGTTCAGCCATGACGAACTGCTGGCGTTGCTGGCGTTGGCCCGAGGGGGCATCGACACTATTTTCCAGGCGCAGAAAGCGGCGCTGGCAGAATAATTTTTAAGGCGACTGAGAAGTCGCCTTTTTTACGCCCGGCGATCGGGCGCAGTATCAATCAGTATCAAGACGAGGAGAAGCAGTGATGAAAGCCTACCAGCGCCAGTTTATCGAGTTTGCGCTTAACAAGCAGGTATTGAAATTCGGCGAGTTCACCCTGAAATCCGGCCGTACCAGCCCATATTTCTTCAACGCCGGCCTGTTCAATACCGGGCGCGACCTTGCGCTGCTGGGGCGTTTTTATGCTGAAGCGCTGGTGGATGCCGGCATTGACTTCGATTTGCTGTTCGGCCCGGCGTATAAAGGCATTCCGATCGCCACCACCACCGCCGTCGCGTTGGCCGAACATCACGACCGCGACGTGCCTTACTGCTTCAACCGTAAAGAGGCGAAAACCCACGGTGAAGGCGGCTCGCTGGTCGGCAGCCCGCTGCAGGGTCGCGTGATGCTGGTGGATGATGTCATCACCGCCGGTACTGCAATTCGTGAATCCATGGAGATTATCAACGCCAGCGGCGCCAGCCTGGCCGGCGTGCTGATTTCCCTCGACCGTCAGGAGCGCGGCCGCGGCGAGGTATCAGCGATTCAGGAAGTCGAGCGCGATTATCACTGCAAGGTCATCTCTATCGTCACGTTGCAGGATCTGATTGCCTATCTGGCGGAAAAACCGGAAATGGCGGAGCATCTGGCGGCGGTGCGCGCCTACCGCGAGCAGTACGGCATCTAACTTGCGCGGCTGATGATATAACAACGCCGGGCATGCCCGGCGTTGTCTTATTGCAGCTGTGCCGCCAACAGCGGCCAGCGTCCTTCAAACTCTTCCGTCGGGCGGTAGCGGAATTCGGAACGCACATAGCGTGACAGCATGCCCTCGCAGAACGCCAGCAGCTGGCTGGCCAGCATGGTTTCATCCACGATAAAGCCTTTGCCTTCCCGCAGTTTGCGTTCCTTCAACACCTGGCGCAGCTGCGCTTCGATGCGTTCAAACAGCTGGTTAATCCGGCCCTGCAGGCGATCCTGTTCAAACATCAGCGCGTGGCCGGTCATAATCCGCGTTAATCCCGGGTTGCGCTCGGCAAAGCTGAGGACGAGCAGCAGAATCAGCCGCAGGCGGCTGAAGGTCTCTTTTTCATCCTGCAGGATCAGGTTGATACGCGTGATCAGGCTGTCTTCGATAAACTCGATCAGGCTGTCGAACATCCGCGTCTTGCTGGGAAAATGCCGGTACAGCGCGGCTTCAGAGACACCGACATTCGCAGCCAGTTTTGCCGTGGTGATGCGCTGGCTGCCGTCGCTGGATTCCAGCATCTGGGCTAACGCCTGCAGTATCTCCTCGCGCCGATTCCTTTTGGTATTTTCTTTTTCTGCCATGTCTGATAAGACCCTTGCTAAAACGGCTTGGACTTTGGAAACCCGGCACCGGCCGCGCCAGACGCTATTCTGTGCGGCTTATGTGATAGCTTTTTTACGGTGTGGGGTCAGCGGTCTTTATGACCGGTTTTCTTCGCATTGCCTGGCCTGCGGCGGTGATATGCCCCATGGTGTGGGCACTCAACGCTGCCGGCTGCCGGGAACCCCGTCGCTGAGCTCTCCATAGCCTGCGGCGGACGAGGTTTCAGGCGGCTTCCGTGCCGGCCATCCTAATGCGGTCGTGCTTATTGGCGGCCCGAGTGGCCGAAGCCGCCTTCACCGCGTTCGCTGCTGTCGAATTCTTCGACCAGGTTGAATTCAGCCTGCACTACCGGTACGAAGACCATCTGTGCGATACGTTCGCCCGGCTCGATGGTGAACGCCTTTTGCCCGCGGTTCCACACGGACACCATCAGCTGCCCCTGATAGTCGGAGTCAATCAGGCCGACCAGGTTGCCCAGCACGACGCCGTGCTTATGGCCAAGGCCGGAGCGCGGCAGGATCACCGCCGCCAGATTGGCGTCAGCGATGTGAATGGCCAGACCGGTCGGCAGCAGGGTGGTTTCCCCCGGCGCCAGCTCTACCGCGGCGTCCAGGCAGGCGCGCAGATCGAGGCCTGCAGAACCCGGCGTGGCGTAAGTCGGTAATGGAAAATCCTGACCGATACGCGGGTCGAGAATCTTAACGTCGATTTTTTTCATCATAACGGCTGACTATCTCGTCTATTAAACGTTGGCCAAGGAGTGCTTTATCGCTAAGCGCCAGGCGCTTTTCCCCATCCTGCCAAAAAAGGTGTAAGGCATTGGTATCACTGTTGAAACCCTGCCCTGCAAGCGATACATCGTTGGCGCAGATTACATCCAGTTTCTTGCGCGCCAGTTTTTGTCGCGCGTATTCTTCCACATTCTGGGTTTCGGCAGCAAACCCAACGACAAACGGTCGATTTTTGTTCATGGCGGCAACGCCGGCGACGATGTCGGGGTTTTTTACCATCTTGATGGTGATCTCATCACCCTGTTTTTTAATTTTTTCATCGGCCACCAGCGCAGGACGGTAATCCGCTACGGCGGCGCAGGAGACAAAAATATCCTGCTGCTGCGCCCGTTGCTGCACGGCCTGCTCCATCTCCAGCGCGCTGATGACGTCGATGCGAGTCACCGACGGCGGGGTCGGCAGATCCACCGGCCCGGCGATCAGCGTGACCTGTGCGCCGCGCGCCGCGGCGGCGGTGGCGATGGCAAAGCCCATTTTGCCCGAGCTGTGGTTGCTGATAAAGCGCACCGGGTCCAGCGCTTCGCGCGTCGGGCCGGCGGTGACCATCAGCTTCAGGTGCGTGAGGTCCTGCGGCGTTGAGAAGTGGCGGTTCGCCAGATCGACCAGCTCCAGCGGATCGAGCATCCGGCCCGGGCCGACGTCGCCGCAGGCCTGGCTGCCGCTGTCCGGCCCCCACATCAGCATGCCGCGCGCCTGCAGGGCGCGCAGGTTGGCCTGCGTCGCCGCGGCGCGGTACATCTGTTGGTTCATCGCCGGCGCGGCGGCGATGGGGGCGGCCGTCGCCAGGCACAGGGTGGTGAGTAGGTCGTTGGCCATGCCGGCGGCGACGCGCGCCAGCAAATCCGCCGTTGCCGGCGCCAGAATCACCAGATCGGCCCACTTGCCCAGCTCGATATGGCCCATGGCGGCCTCTGCGGCGGGATCCAGCAGATCGTCCGACACCGGATGGCCGGAAACCGCCTGCAGCGTCAGCGGGGTAATGAACGACTGCGCAGCCTGGGTCATCACTACGCGTACTTCGGCGCCTCTGTCGCGCAGGCGGCGCACCAGCTCCGGGCATTTATACGCTGC
Organism: Serratia rubidaea; assembly: GCF_016026735.1. Taxonomy (NCBI): domain Bacteria; kingdom Pseudomonadati; phylum Pseudomonadota; class Gammaproteobacteria; order Enterobacterales; family Yersiniaceae; genus Serratia; species Serratia rubidaea. Next base: position 1,394,925 of record NZ_CP065640.1, on the reverse strand, counting down.
GATGCCGCCGCTGATGCCCAGTACGATATGTTTGCCGGAAAGTCCCGTCATCGTCATTGTCCGATTGAAAACCGAAAGATGCGCCATTTTAGCATACTCGCCGCGCGGATGAGCGTTTCTGCATAACCTGGTGGTCGTTACATTGAGCTTTGCGCAGTACATCGCAAGCTTATCAGGCCGCCGTCGTTAACCCCCGCCCCGCATGGCATGATGTCTGCGCAGGGAGGACGAATCATGAATAATCAAAGTCTGGCGCCGTGGCCGGGAGAGCTGGCGCCCAGGGAAAAGTTGCTGCGTGACGGCGCGGCGGCGCTGTCGGATGTTGAACTGCTGGCGATTTTTTTACGGACCGGGTTTCCCGGCGTGCACGTGATGTCGCGTGCGGAACAGCTGCTGCGGCAGTTTGGCTCGCTGCATCGGCTGGTGTCGGCGGATTATGCCCAGCTATGTGCTCAGAAGGGCGTGGGGGATGCCACCTACAGCCAGCTGAGCGCCACGTCGGAGCTGGCGTTTCGCTGCTTTTCCAGCCGCTTGACGCAGGAGGACGCGCTGCTGAACCCGCAGGTTACCCGCAACTATCTGCAAAGCCTGCTGACGCATCGCGAGCGGGAGGTTTTCCTGGTGCTGCTGCTGGATAACCAGCATCGGGTCATCCGCCATCAGGAAATGTTTGCGGGCAGTATCAGCAGCGTGGTGGTTCACCCGCGGGAAATTGTGCGCGAAGCCTTGAAGGCGAACGCCGCCGCCATTATTCTGGCGCACAATCATCCTTCGGGGCGGGCCGAACCCAGTCAGGCAGACCGTCAAATTACCGAGCAAATCGTCAGCGCCTGCCAATTATTGGAGATCCGGGTGCTCGATCATCTGGTTATCGGCAGGGGGGAATGCGTCTCTTTTGCTGAGCGCGGCTGGCTTTAGGAAAAAATTTCGCGATCCTTGAGGGATCTTTAGCTGTTCGGGACTTGAGCACTTACGCTTCAGAGCGTATACTACGCCACCTTTGAGAATCTTGGGTTTGGCGTTAAGAGCCTATCTCAGCAGGTTTCTGACCTGATGTGTGGTTTCTGACCTGATGACGAGAGTCTCCTCAGTATGAAGTTTGCTGAGATGGGCTCTAAAGCCTGACGAGGCGGCCATACCCTATACGAAGCTCGAGCTGATTTGATTTTTGGAGAATAGACATGTCCCGAGTCTGCCAAGTTACTGGCAAGCGCCCGGTGAGCGGTAACAACCGTTCCCACGCAATGAACGCGACCAAACGCCGTTTTCTGCCAAACCTGCACTCACACCGTTTTTGGGTTGAGGCTGAGAAGCGCTTTGTAACTCTGCGTGTATCTGCTAAAGGTATGCGTATTATCGATAAGAAGGGTATTGAGACGGTTCTGGCCGATCTGCGTGCCCGTGGTGAGAAGTATTAAGGAAAGGAACTGAATCATGGCTAAAGGTGTTCGCGAGAAGATCAAGCTGGTTTCTTCTGCTGGTACTGGTCACTTCTATACCACCACGAAGAACAAGCGTACTAAGCCGGAAAAACTGGAACTGAAGAAATTCGATCCAGTTGTCCGTCAGCACGTAGTCTACAAAGAAGCTAAAATTAAGTAATTCTTAGTTTAGTGGATTAAGTAAAACCCGGCTTCGGCCGGGTTTTTTGCTTTTTGCCCGCCGTACCCGGCCGTGCATCACCGTTGTTCCGCCCACGGGGATTCACAGCGCCGCCGCCAGGCAGTAATCTGGACGTTGTAGGGCAACCGAATGCGAGAGGAGCGCGCCGTGCCAGAATTACCAGAAGTTGAAACCAGTCGCCGCGGTATTGAACCGTATCTTGTCGGACACAGCATCCAGTACGCCGTGGTGCGCAATGCGCGTCTGCGCTGGCCGGTCTCCGAACAGATCCTGGCGTTGAGCGACCGGCCGGTGCGCAGCGTCCAGCGTCGCGCCAAATACCTGCTGATTGAACTGGATGCCGGCTGGATTATCGTCCACCTCGGCATGTCGGGCAGCCTGCGCATGCTGGCGGAAGAGAGCGAGGCCGGCAAGCATGACCACGTCGACCTGGTGATGAGCAACGGCATGATTCTGCGCTATACCGACCCACGCCGTTTTGGCGCCTGGCTTTGGTGTGAGGACCCGGCAACCAGCAACGTGCTGGCCCATCTGGGGCCGGAGCCGCTGAGCGAGGCGTTTGACGGCCGGTATCTGTTCGAGAAGTCGCGCAATAAGCGTACGCTGATTAAGCCCTGGCTGATGGATAACAAGCTGGTGGTGGGCGTGGGGAATATCTATGCCAGCGAGTCGCTGTTTACCGCCGGGATCCTTCCGGACCGCCCTGCGGGATCGTTGAGCCTGCCGGAGGCCGAGCTGCTGGCGACAACGGTTAAGGCCGTGCTGCAGCGCTCGATCGAACAGGGCGGCACCACGCTGCGTGATTTTCTGCAGTCGGACGGGAAACCGGGGTATTTTGCGCAGGAACTGCAGGTCTACGGACGCGCCGGCGAACCTTGTCGGGTCTGCGGCACGCCGATTGAGAGCGCGAAGCACGGGCAGCGCAGCACCTTCTTCTGCCGCCGCTGCCAGCATTAAGCGTTAGCTGGACGCCAGTTTGTCCAGCAGCGCCTTGGTGACGACATCCGGCAGGAACGGCGAGATGTCGCCGCCGTGGCGCGCCACCTCTTTCACCAGCGAAGAGGAGATAAACGACCACTCTTCCGACGGCATCAGAAAAACGCTTTCCAGGGTGGGCATCAGGTGGCGGTTCATATTGGCCAGCTGCAGTTCATATTCGAAATCCGACACCGCCCGCAGCCCGCGCACCAGGATATTGGCGTTTTGATGCTCGGCAAAGTGCGCCATCAGCTCGCTGAAGCCCAGAACTTCCACGTTATCCAGATGCGCCGTTACCTGCGTCGCCAGTTCAACCCGTTCATCCAGCGTAAACAGCGGCTTTTTGCTCGGGCTGGCGGCAATGGCCAGAATCACGCGATCGAACATCCTTGACGCCCGGGTCACCAGATCCAGGTGGCCGTTGGTCATGGGGTCAAACGTTCCGGGGTAGATGGCTTTGCTGGTCATGATTTACTTCTCTGAATAGTTGCGGCCCAACGCCCACAGTGCGGCGTACTTATTAAAGGTATATTGCGCGTTGACCACGGCTAACAGCAACCCCTGTTTACCGTCGAGAAAGCCGGCGCGCAGCAGCCAGGTCTTGCAGAAGGCGCCAAGCGTGTGGGTGAGGATGGAGAAGTAACCGCAGCGCTTGCCGGCGGTATGGCGCTGCGTCGCCCATTCCTGCGCGTAATGAAGCTGCTTGCGTTGAAAGGCAAAAAAGTCGCGGCAGGTCAGATGCAGCAGATCGCCCTGTAACGGCACGATGCGCGCGCCGAGCGTATTGAGCGACTCGTGCACCAGATCGTCGTTGTAGCGGTAGCGTTCACGCGCGTACAGGCGGTTGACGCGGTCCGGATACCAGCCGCTATGGCGCATGAAACGGCCAAGAAACAGGTTGCGTCGTCCCAGGCTGTAAACCCGATCGTCATCCGCGGCGCTGAGCACCTGCTCGATGGCGCGACGCAGCTCCGGCGTTACGCGTTCGTCAGCGTCGATCATCAGCACGTAATCGCAGCCGGCGTAGCTTTGCGCCAGCTGACGCTGTTTGCCGAAGCCCTGCCAGTTGCGGTTGACGAAGACTTTTGCGCCCAGGTTTTCGGCAATGGCTACCGTATCATCCTGGCTGCCGGAGTCCAGCACGATGATTTCATCCGCCCAGCTGACCGACTGCAGGCAATCCGGCAGCAGCTCGGCTTCGTTTTTGGCGATCATCACGACCGACAGGCTTTTGCGGTTTTCCATCAGTGGCTCCGGGGCGGCAGATAAGGCTCCAGCAGGTGCAGCAGGCGCTGCAGCGCGCCCTGGTTCTGATACAGCACTTCAACGGCGTGGCGGCCGTAGTAACGGCGATAATCCTCATCGGTCAGCAGCGTCTCCACTTCTTTGACCAGCGAGTCGGTATCGGTGACGGTAATCAGCCCTTCGGCCTGAGAGAGCTTGCCGCAGATATCCTTAAAGTTAAAGGTATGCGGGCCCATCAGTACCGGAATGGCGTGCGCCGCGGCTTCCAGCGGGTTATGCCCGCCGCGTTCCACCAAGCTGCCGCCAACGAAGGCCAGATCGGCAATGCCGTACAGCAGCATCAGTTCGCCCATGGTATCGCCGATCACCACCTGGGTGCTGCTGGAGGGAATTTCACCGCTGCTGCGGGTGGTGTAGCTGAAGCCGGCCTTTTGCGTTAACTCTTTGGCGGTCTGGAAGCGTTCCGGATGGCGAGGCACCAGGATCAGCAGCAGGTCAGGGTGCTTTTCCAGCAGCTTACGGTGCGCCGCCAGCAAAATAGTCTCTTCCCCTTCATGCGTGCTGGTGGCGATCCACACCGGACGCCGCGGCGCCCACTGGCGGCGCAGCGTCACCGCCCGGGCCGCCAGCTCCGGGGTAACGGAAATATCGAACTTCAGGCTGCCGGTCACGGTTAACTGGGAACGCTTCAGCCCCAGTTCGATAAAGCGGTCGCCGTCTTCCTGATTCTGCGCGGCGATAAGCGTAATGCGGCGCAGCATATCGCGCATAAAGCCGCCGATTTTTTTATAGCCGGCGGCAGAGCGGGCGGAAAGGCGCGCGTTGGCGATCACCAGCGGGATCTGGCGCTGGTGCAGCGCGTTGATCATGTTCGGCCACAGTTCAGTTTCCATGATGATGACCAGCTTCGGATTAACCTGATCAAGGAAGCGGTGCATGGAGCCGGGCAGATCGTAAGGGAGGTAGACGTGGTGCACATCTTTGCCGAAGGCGGACTGGACACGCTCTGAACCTGTCGGGGTCATTGTGGTCACAGTAATCGGTAAAGAGGGGTAACGGTGGCGCAGGGCGCGCACCAAAGGAATGGCGGCGAGCGTTTCGCCGACGGACACGGAATGCAGCATGATGCCGCCGGGAACCACTTTCCCGGCGCAGAAGCCATAGCGTTCAGCCCAGCGCTTGCGGTAGGCCGGCGCTTTGCGGCTGCGCAGTAATAAGCGAAGCCAGATCAGGGGCTGAATGAGGTAGAGGAGTACCTGATATAAACGCAGCAACATTCTATCAATTTCATTTTTATGGGTTATTCGGAATAGTACCATAATCGGCAGGGAAAGGCGCTAATTTGGTGGCTTCGGGCACCAGTTTCAGACAACAGACGGGTGGTTTCGTCGATAGGGTTGATATGAAAAATATTTTAATTATTCGCCGCGATAACATTGGCGATCTTGTTTGCACTCTCCCTCTGATTGAAGGTGTAAAAATTGCATACCCGGATGCCAAGCTCTATTTGTTAATTAATAAAATCAGCCAGGACGTCGTAGAAAATAACCCGCATATTGAGAAGGTTTTTGTCTATAAAAAGGCAAAGCACAAGGCGAAGCATGAAACGACGCTGGGCGTTTATTTCGAGCGCCTGATGATATTCCTGCAGCTGCGGCAGATAAAATTTGACGCAGCGATTCTGGCAAATCCCGTTCCCTGCAAATACAGCCTGCGGCTGGCGAAAATGGCGGGCGTCAAACATATTATCGGCGCCGACCTCGGTTCATCGGAAATAACCCGCTCGTTCAAACCGCAAGATTTTCACGGCAAACATCAGGTGGAACATACCTTTAGCTATTTGTCGGCGATCACCGATCGACAAATCGCCATTCCCCCGGTGCGGGCTTACTTAAGCGCGTCAGAGCGGCAGCAAGCGCAGCAGCGTATACAAATCGCCTTGCCGCAGGCGGAGCGCATTTATGCGGTGCATATCAGCAGCCGCATGGCTAACCGGCGCTGGCCGCTGGAGCGCTACGCCGAGATTATTCGCCGTTTGACCGATGATCCGCGCAATGGGGTGCTGATATTTTGGTCGCCGCAGGGCACGCTGGCGCCGGATGATATCGGTGACCAGCAGCGCGCTCAGCAGCTGCTGGAGCAGTGTGGCAATGCGCGCGTCGCGCTCTACCCGACGGCGTCGGTGCGTGAGCTGCTGGCGGCGTTTGAGCGCTGCCACCTGGTGCTATGCAGCGACGGCGGGCAGATGCATCTGGCCGCAGCGGTAAACAGCACGCAGGTGGTGTTCTTCGGTGATACCGACAAGGAATCCTGGCACCCGTGGTCGGGTAAGTACGCGATTTTGCAAACGGCGTCGGGCGAGTGCGCCGACGTAACGGTCGATGAGGTGTGGCAGCAGATCGGCGCGTTGACGGCGTAGGCTTCTCGGCTGCCGGCGAGGCAGCCGAGCGTTCTGGCTACGGGCGTTTTACCAACGAGAGATACTTGTCGATAATATGCTCGTAGTCGAATTTACGATACATCGCCGGGACGATCTCGGGGGGAGTCTCCCACGCCAACCGTAATTTCTCTGCAAGGGATTGCGCGCTCATTGCGGACATATAAGGGGCTAATTCGCCGCTCATGATTTCAGCCACACCGCCGGGGCTTTGCGTGCTGACGATCGGCGTATGGCAAATCAACGCTTCGATCAGCACCGTTGGTAGCCCTTCGCTATCGGAACTGAGCGCTACAATTTTTGCGCCCTTGATGGCTGGCAGCGGATTTTGCTGGAAGCCGGCAAGGAGCACCTTATCCTGTAGCTGCAACGCCGCTATCTTCGCCGTAATCGCCTGCGTGACAGACTCTTCTCCCTGGCCGATAAGCACCAGTTTGCCCGGCAATTGGGCAAGTGCAAACGCCTCTAATAACCGGTCGTGACGTTTAACCTGGTGAAAACGCCCGACGTGCAGGATGTAATCTTCACCGGCGAAGGGATTGACCGCGGCCGCGCGCCGTTCGATCTCCGGAATATCGAACGGGTTATAAATGGTGATGAGCTGCGCGGGCTTGATACCCATCTGCTGAACCACATCTTCACCTACCGCATCGGATACGGTGATGAGTTGACGATTCTTATAGACATGCTGCATTTTTCGCCGTTTGAGCCAGCGGCTCAGGCCGGTTTTATTGCCCAGATACGAACGTGAAAACATGCCGTGAATGCAATGCCAGACGTTATTGGCGCGCAGTATTTTGGAACGAACGACAATACGGTCGGTTTTATGCAGGTTGGAGATGACCAGTGTCGGTTGTCCGACGCGGGCGAAAAGCTCGCTGAGCACGGCATCAAGCGAGGCTGCACGTCTGGATAGCTCGGTCAGTTTGCGTAACGGGCCGGTTCCGCGGTCTGCATCAACGATAAAATCAATGCCCGCAGGGATTTCATAATCGCGCTTATTGCTTAATGACAGCAGGGTGACGTGATAGCCACGCTGCTGAACGCCTTTGGCGAGGGCCAGAGTAACGTTTTCAGCGCCGCCGCCCGGTAGCCCGTCGATAATAAACAGAATATGTTCTTTCATGATGGCAACACGCTCTGATACAGCGAAACCAGTTGCTCGGACAGGCGCGCCGGCGTTGCCGGCATAATGCGCTGCCGGGCCGCTGCGCCCATGGATGAACCCAGCGCCTGTCGAGGTAAATCGCGCACTGCGGCGGTTAACGCCGCGACGTCCAGCGCATCACTGACAAAACCGTTTTGGCCGGCGGTGATAAACTCGGCGCCGCCGCATGTGGTGCTGGTGATCACTGGCAGACCGCATGACATGGCTTCCAGAATAACGTTGGGGAACGGATCGTACAGCGTAGGCAGCAGTAGCCCGTCGGCGGCCTGATAGAAAGGCAGCGTCTGTTTCTGCACGCCCATAAAGCGGATGCGGTCGCCGCAGCCTAACGATTGGGCCAGCGCGCGATAGCGTTTTTCCGCCTTGTCTTTACCCACCACCAGCAGATAACTGTCGGTGGCCGCGACGGCGCGAATCGCCGCCGCCAGCCCTTTACGCTCAAAACCGGAGCCGACGAAGATCAGGCAGTGGGCCTGCTGCGGGATCTGGTATTGCTGGCGTAGCAGATGCCGCTGCGCGTCGTCGGCGGGCAGGAATTTCTGGTTATCGATGGCGTTGTAAATTACCCTGATTTTATCGGCGGCGACGCCGAAATCGTCGATGATTTCCTGTTTAATCATTTCTGCGTTGCAGATCACCGCTTTCAGTTCGGGGGCGGCGTACATCGCCCGTTCGGCGCACATTACGTAGCGGTGGTAACGGTTGGAGAACAGCCATTTACGCCGCCATTCCGGCAGCAGGCGCGCACGCTGCAGCAGCCAGCGGCGGTGCACGCCGTCGCCGGCCCGGTAAATATCGCAGCCGGCGATGCGTTCGTGACTTTGCACCAGATCGAACCGTTCCTGCTGCCACAGCGCGCGCGCCGCCTCGGCAAAGCCGCGCTCGCGGCTGATGCGGCCGAGTTTAAACGGATTACACAGGTGAATATGCCAATTGGGGTTGGCGTCTCCTTGCCATTCGCGGGTAATGACGTTGAGTTCGAGGTCCTGTTGCTCCAACGCTTCTAAGGCGCGGGAAACAAAACGCTCAGCCCCGCCGTCCGGGCGGTATTTTTGACGAACGATCGCCAAACGCAATGCGGTCATGAAAGCTGGCTCCGCGCGGCAGTGATGACCGCGTCTGTAGGAATAAGGTTAAGGTAACGCTCATCGGTACCGGTGTTCACCGCATCCGGGTCGGGCAGTGGCCCGTAGTCTCCGGCCCAGATAACCTGGCCGATAACCTGCCATGGGCGCCAGAACGTCAGCTTGGACGGGCCAAACAGCGCGATGCAGGGGGTTTTCAACGCGGCGGCCATATGCATGGGCACGGAGTCTACGCCGATAAATAGCCCGGCGTGATCGATGATCGCCGCCAGTTGCCGCAGGGTGAGCTGACCCGCCAGCGACACTACGCCCTGTTGGGGGCAGTGCGCCAGAATGTTTTCCACCATTTTCCGCTCTTTCTCATCGGGGCCGGAGGTAATGACCACGGTATGGCCATCGCTTTGCAAGGCGGTGATGAGCGCGGCCATTTTCTCTTCGCTCCAGCATTTAAAGAACCAGCGGGAGGTGGGCTGAACGACAATATAGTCATTCTGTACGCCGCGCTGCTGCAGCAGCGCTTCGGCGGCCTGCCAGTCCTGAGCGGCATAGCTCATGGTGACCTGCGTATCGCTGAGCTTCAGACCGAGCGGCTGCAGCAACGAGAGGTTCTGCTCCACCGTATGTAAGGCGTCATGGCCCTCGACGGAGACGAGCTGGGTATGGCAGTGGCGCCAGAGAAAGCCGCGGCGTTTGGGGAAATCAAAACCCAGACGGATGCGCGCGCCGGTCAGGCGCGTAATCAGCGCGCTGCGCCACTGATCGGCGAGGTTCACCACCAGATCGTAATGCTGCGCCTGCAGTTGGCGGATCAGGCGCCATTCGTGGCCGAGATGCGCCTTGGCGCCCTGTTTTTTCCATTGGCGGTCAATGGCGAATATCCGTGACACCGCTGGATTGCTGGCTAACATATCCTGCGTTTCCTGGTACAGCAACACGTCTATCTGCGCCTGCGGATAGTTTGCTTTTAGCGTATTGATGACCGGCGTGGTCAGCAGCATATCGCCGTGGTGGCGCAGCTTAATAACTAAAATACGCTGTACAGATGTTGCTGGGATCGGTGCTGACGCGTCGTTCATCGTGACTCGCTATATGGGAAACCAGCGAATGATTCTAAATGACCCTCTCGCATGTGGCTACTGTTGCGGATTTTTCGTGTGAAACGTGGAAAAATAGCGCGACAAAAGAGACAAATCTGTTGCGCCGTTGTCCAAAACTGACGGCGAAGTCGTTTGCCCACGGCAGGCGGGTTGCGTAACATGTTTGTATGTTATTGATATCAGGCGCGATATTTATGAATAAACCGGCATTTCTCATCACGATAGATACTGAAGGCGACAACCTGTGGCAGAACCACGATCGTATTACGACTGAAAATACCCGCTTTTTACCTCGCTTTCAGGCGCTGTGTGAGAAATATGCGTTTAAACCGGTTTATCTCACCAACTATGAAATGGCGGTTGACCCGCAGTACGTCGAGTTTGCCCGCGATGTGATTGCGCGCGGCGCCGGTGAAGTGGGTATGCATCTGCATGCCTGGAACAGCCCGCCGCTGACGCCGCTGACCGACGATGACTGGCGTCACAAACCGTATCTGATTGAGTATCCGGCCGACCAAATCCGCGCCAAGGTCGATCATATGACCAAGCTGCTGGAGGATGCCTTCCAGACGAAAATGCTGAGCCACCGCGCCGGGCGCTGGGCTTTCAACGAATATTACGCCGAGCTGTTGCTGGAATATGGTTATCAGGTCGACTGTTCGGTAACGCCGCGGGTCAACTGGCAGTATTCGCCGGGCAATCCTCAGGGCAACGGCGGCACCGACTATCGTGCGTTTCCTGCGCACGCCTACTTTATCGACCCGCAAAACATTGCGCGGCCGGGCCAGTCCGGCCTGCTTGAGGTGCCGATGAGCATTCAGTACAAGCATTCCGGCGTGATGAACGCGATTAAACAGGGTTATGACCGGCTGCGCGGCAAGCGGCGATCGCCGTCAGTACACTGGCTGCGCCCGAGCGGCAATAACCTGGACCAGATGAAGCGGGTTGCCGAGCGCTCGTTGGCGGAAGGGCATGATTACGTTGAGTTTATGCTGCACTCCTCGGAGTTTATGCCCGGCGGCAGCCCGACGTTTAAAAATGAGCAGGATATTGAAGCGTTATATCGCGATCTGGAGCAGTTCTTTAGTTGGATGCACGGCATCGCCGTAGGTAAAACGTTGGCGGAATATTACCAGGACGTAGTCAGTAAAAAATGAGAGAGAAAAAGAAATTTAAAATAGGGCTGAGCGATTCTTTGCTCGGACTGTCGTTTCCCCAGGCGCTGGCGACGCCGGAAAAGCAGCGAGCGTTATCAACGATAAATTTTGACAGTATTCTGGTGTATTCAACGACGGCGTTGGGCGATTATATGTTCAACTCGCCGGCATTACGGGCGATTCGTCAGCGTTACCCGTCAGCAAAGATCACGCTGGTGGTGCATCCAAAATATAAGGATCTGATAACAACGCGCGATTTTTACGATGACGTTTTGTTCTGGACCAACAAAGCCAGCGATATGTTTACGCTGGTCAGCCAGGCGAAAGAACGTAAGCCGCAGTTGGCGATTTTACTGCATTCACATTTGCCGTATGACGTCGTCAGCGCCGCGATGGCCGGGTGCCGGTATATTGTACGTGATAACTATGCCAAACCGGTCGGCAGGATGAACCGCTGGTTGACTTACGGGTTGGATGAATTCGATGAGCACGTCATTGCGCGTAAGATGAAGCTGGTTAGCGCGTTGGGGTGTGAAACAGATAATGTGGCAATGGCTTTGCCCTGTGCCTATGAGAAGCAGCCAAAGCCGGAAGGCGTGATACGCATCGGCTTCCAATTGGGTGCTTCAACGCTTGTTCGCTGCTGGCCGCCGGAATATTACGCTGAACTGGCGCAGCGGCTGATAGCCAGCGACAGCCGCATCGAAATCGCGCTGATCGGTTCTGCGCCTGAAAAAGGGTTGGCGGAGGCGTTGATGCAGCATGTTGAACCGGCGCTGCGGAATAAGATCACCAGCCATGTGGGGAAAACGACGTTGCCACAGCTGTTGGGGGTTATCGCCTCGATGGATTTATTGGTGACCGGCGATACCGGGCCATTACATCTGGCGATAGCATTGCGGGTGCCGACCTTGAGTCTGTTTGTGACCGAAAACCCGTGCCGCAGCGGTCCTTATCAGGATAAAGACCGCCATGAATATATTTACTTGCCGCTGGAGGATCCGCGGGTGATCGATGAACAGGCCCCGCTGAGAGCGATATCCGTCGGCGAAGTTTTTGACTGCGTTGAGCGTATGCTGACGCATTGAAAACAAAAGAGCGCTTATTGCGCTCTTTTTTTCTGGCTTGGAAACCTCTTTAGACCTTTTTTTCTTTACTCTGGTAGAGAGGGGGGCTAGGCGGCGTCGGCTGTAGGGTGAGATAGATAACCAACATCAGCGTCAGGTTGGTGACGTAACGCTGGTCGATGAATAATGTATCCACCATACCAATAAGAATCGTTGGCAATATAAGCAAAATCAGCATAGCGTTCGTATCCATGTGTCTGCGGGCCAGATACACAAGCGAGAAAAAGCATAATAATGCGATTATGCCCGCAATACCCTGCAGAGAGCCCGCCTCAATAAAATCATTATGGAGGTGATACGCGATGTTGCGCAGGGCTTCCGGATTTCCCCCTTCATGGCTGTTGATATATTGGGTTGCGTTGGCAAACCTGACATCGGTGCTCTGCCCGCCTGGAGATTGGAGCATCGTATGTATTCCCGCTTTCCACATACTGATGCGCGAGCCTAGTGATGTGTCGCCATTACCTTTTTGGTAATTACTGATTTCATTGATTATATCGGTAAGCCGTGCCGTCGCTGTTGAAAATAAATGGCTGGCCGCAGTTGCCATGACGACGACAATCAGGCCGGATAGCAAAATGGTTTTTAGTGTCAGATGGTGACGGCGGCAGAAAAAAAGTAGTAAAAACAGAGGGTAACTCAACAGGGTTGCACGCGTTTCTGTCAGGAAAATCACCCAAAGACTTAATAGGATAACAATGGTTATCGCTACGTATTTATACCGCCATGATGTTTTATGGATAACATATACAGTTAATAAAGATTGTAGCATGTAAATATACGCGGTTATCGTGGATACCGTATTAATTTGCAACCGCATATCGGGTGATTGTGCGTGCAGGTAGAGTCCGATACTCGACGTATAAAAGAAACCGAAGATCAGTAGTCCCTTGGCAAAAACTTTTACTTTATGACTTATTTGGTGATGTAACGAACCAAGCATCATGATGAGCACGGCGCCGCATAACAGACGTGTCGCGCTGGTGAGATATTCATTATGCGTTTCTAACATGCCGGATGCGGGAAAACGCCATAGCCAAACGGCTTGGCTTAATCCGATACAGAATACAGCCATGGAGGTCAACGCGGCATCGCGGGAAATTACCCATGACTTGCTGATGGCAAAGGCGGCTGTAGCGAATAAAACGGCCAGATAAAACGCATTTCTCGTAATCGTGCTATCGGTCAAGCTAGTTGATGCAGCGATAATGGTGAACAATAAAGCAATGGCAGCCAGATTGGCGGTGCTTAATTTACGAAGCATGCAAAACTCCGTTCTAACTCTTTGACAAAGAGAGTGTAGTCAAACTTCGTATTAGCATGATGCATAGCGTTATTACTTAACGTCAGATAACGGTTTTGTGTAATGACGTTGAGAATCTGTTGGGCGCAGTCTGCAGGATCCAATGTGAGAGGCGGCGCCATTTTCTGCGTTACCGTATTGAAGACCTGGTGTGGAAAATCAATGCTGATACCTGTTAGCGCATGGTATTGCTCAAAGGTCAGGGCTGGTGCAATGCCTACGCCGCATTCGCCGTCGGGGATGACTTCTGGCTGCCCATCAATCAGCGGGAAAATCACCGGTACGGTGTGGTATAACGCTTCCATACAGGAGAGCCCGAAAGGCTCCGTGACCGGAGAGCTGATGTAAAAATCGATACGGTCGAAAAATGACGTCAGATCCTGTTGAAAGCCCAGAAAATGAACGTATTTCTCAACGCCCAGTTTGGTAACGAGTTCACGTAGCTTTGCTTCATCAGGCCCTTTGCCGGCGATGTACAGTTCAGCATCAATACTTTTTTGCCGCAGGGTATGCAGCGTCAAAATAGAGACGCCGATACCTTTAAGAGAGACGAGACGAGAAGCCGTACCCAACACTACACGCGTTGTCGGCGCTACGGTTTTGGGAGAGATTGTGGTTGGCGGCGGCACGCAGTTGCTGACGATTTCTATTGGGCAAGTCAGCTTGAAACGCTCTTCTAATACGCGTTTGGAGGCGAAGCTGACAGCGATACAGCCGTCCACTTTTTCGAAAAATCCTAATGTCTTCGCATTCAGCGGGAAACGCCAAGAGCAGCCATGATCGTAATAAATCGTTTTGCTATTGCGTATCTTACGCGCCAGATTGGGCACAAAGTCCCAAAAAATCACCAAGTCGGCCCGCTGTCTTTCGATTTTTCGCAGTAAAGCGGACTTGCGAAGAAACACTGGATACTTCAGAGCACGATCATTGATGATGCGGTTGGCGAACAATACGGGAGTGTCGCCCAGTTCGCTGGCTATTTCTGGCCCGATCTTATTACTGATGCAAAGTATGCTATCACTGCCAGCCGTTGCGTTATGTAAGAACTGCAGGAAAATTTTCTCAGCGCCGCCCATTTTTTCTAAATTGATCACGTGTAGCCGCTTCATGGCCGTGGCTCCTGCAACAGGGTCAATATGTCATTCGCGGAAATAGTGCTCATCATGTTGTTCGACGATTTTTTTGCCATTTGGTTCTGCCCATAACCACCGATTAATCCCGGATCGGTTGGGCCGAACAGCGTAATATTCGGTCGATCGAGCGCGGCGGCCAGATGGCTGAGACCGGTATCCACTGATACCACGCTTTTGGCGCCGGCCAGCACCTGTGCAACCTGCTCCAGGCTGAGCTTCGGCAGCACTTCGACATGCGGGAAGCCTTCCGCCAGGCGCAGCGCGCGCTGGTGTTCGTGCTCGGCGCCCCACGGCAGCTTGATGCGCAGCCCGGTCGGCGCAACCAGCGCGATCAGCTCGCGCCAGTTCTCTTCCGGCCAGTGCTTCTCATCGCGGGTGGTGGCATGCAGAAACACCAGGTATTGCCCGGCGTCCGCCGGTGGCTGAGTGAGAAAACGGGCGGCGATGGCGTAATCGCCATAGGTGTCGGGCTTGGCGTAGCCGAGGCTTTTGGCGAATAGCTCGCGGGTGCGCTCCACCGCGTGCTGCTGCTTATCGATGTGATGACGATGGTTGTAGAACCAGCTGGCGAACGGCTCGCGCGCGCTTTTGCAGTCTTGCCCGTGCTTGCTGCCTTTGGCAACGCGGGTCACCAGCGCGGCGCTTTTGATCAGCCCTTGCGCGTCAATCACCACGTCGTAGTCGCGCTCTTGCAGCTGACGTTTAAAGTCGCAGCGCTGTTGACGGGTTTCACTACCGAACCAGTTTTTGCGCCAGCGGCGAATGGCAACCGGAATCACCCGATCCACCGCCGGGTGCCAGCTGGGGATCTGGCGAAAACCTTCTTCCACCACCCAGTCAAAGCGAATGCCGGGGATGGCGTTCATCGCATCCGTCAGCGCCGGCAGCGTATGCAGCACATCCCCCATGGATGAGGTCTTGACGATCAGCACCTGCATGGTTACTCCTCGCTGTCGGCCAGTAGCGGCATTAACGCGTCTAACACCTGTTGCGGCTGAATATCAATCAGGCTCTGATGATAGCCTTGGTCAGCATCGCCTTTACGCACCTTGTGGTAGCCGCTGATCAGGCGGATAACTCTGGCCTTGTCCGACAGCGGCGGCGTGAAGTCCGGGCTGCTTGGCCCGTACAAGGCTATCAGCGGTTTGTTCAACGCCGCTGCAACGTGCATTAAACCGGAGTCATTACTGACGACTGCCTGACAGGAGGCCAGCAGGATGACCGCCTGCTCCAGCTGGGTTTCGCCGGCCAGGTTGATGCAGTGGCCGCGAGACGTATCTGCCAGAGCCGTGCGGATCTGTTCACCGGCCTCGCGATCTTTGGCGGAACCGAACAGGGCGATCTGGTAACCCTGGTCGATCAGCATCTGCGCCAGCTGGGCGTAATGGTAGTGCGGCCAGCGCTTGGCCGGGCCGAACTCTGCACCAGGACAGAAGCCAATCAACGGGCGGGCGTCGGTCAGGTTGAAGGAGGCGGTAGTCTCCGCAATATCTTCATCGCTGACCTGCAGCTGCGGCCATAACAGCGGTTGCGGCAGATCTGCGGCGCTGCGGATGCGCTGTTTATCATAGGCCAGCGCCACATAGCGCTGGACCATTAACGGGAAAGCGGCTTTATCCAATACGCGGATATCGTTCAGCAGGCCGTAGCGCATTTCGCCGCGCCAGCCGCAGCGTTGCGGCACCTGAGCGAAGAACGGCACCAGAGCGGATTTGAACGAATTCGGCAGTACATAGGCGCGATCGTAGCGGTTGGCGCGCAGCGCGTGACCAAGACGACGACGTTCGCCGAGCGCCAGCGCGCCGTGCCCGAGGGGCATCGCCAGCGCCTGGCTGACTTCCGGCATCCGCGCCAGCAGCGGCCGACACCAGGCCGGAGCCATCACGTCGATCTCTGCTGACGGGTACTCGGCCTTCAGGGTGCGGTAAAGACTTTGCGACATCATCATATCGCCAACCCAGGAAGGGCCGATAACCAGTATTTTCATACCGTGCAGATTCCCTTCAGCTTAAGCAGTGCGGTTGAGCCAGGCCATATACTCTTTGACGCCTTCGGCGACCGTTTTAAACGGTGCGGTGTAACCCGCCGCGCGCAGATTGGTCAGATCGGCCTGGGTATAGGCCTGATAGCGGCCCTTCAGCTTTTCCGGGAACTCAATATATTCCACCGCGCCTTTTTGGTGGAAGTCCACCACCGCGTCGGCTACCGCCTGGAAGGTTTCCGCCCGGCCGGTGCCGCAGTTGAAGATGCCGGAGACGCCGTTCTGCCAGAACCACAGGTTAACCGCCGCCACGTCGCCGACGTAGATGAAGTCGCGCTTGAAGTTTTCGCTGCCGGCGAACAGTTTCGGGTTCTCACCGCGGCCGATCTGGCCGTTGAGGTGGAAGGCCACGCTCGCCATGCTGCCCTTGTGGCCTTCACGCGGGCCGTAGACGTTGAAATAGCGGAAGCCGCACACCTGAGAGTCGGCCTCCGGCAGAATTTCACGCACGTACTGGTCGAACAGGAATTTGGAGTAGCCGTAAACATTCAGCGGCTGCTCGTACTGGCGCTCTTCGATAAAGTTTTCGCTGCGGCCGCCGTAGGTGGCGGCGGAAGAGGCGTACAGGAAAGGAATCTGGCGATCCAGGCAGTAGTGCAGCAGATCTTTGGAGTACTGATAGTTGTTATCCATCATGTACTTGCCGTCCCACTCGGTGGTGGCGGAGCAGGCGCCTTCATGGAATATCGCTTCGACATCGCCGAAATCGTCGCCGGCAACGATGCTGGCGATAAAATCTTCCTTATCCATATAATCGGCAATATCGAGATCGACCAGATTGACGAATTTGGTGCCGTCTTTCAGGTTATCGACCACCAAAATGTCATGATAACCTTTATCATTCAGTGCTTTAACGATGTTGCTGCCGATCATGCCGGCGCCGCCAGTGACGATAATCATTGGGCTTACCCCTGTTTATTCTGCCTGGTAGGGCACGATACCCCACGCTATATGACGCCTATAATAGCATTTCATGCCGTTGCAAACATCGGACGGGCTCCGATTCTCCTTAGAAGAGATTGCGGCGGTAACTGGTCGGTCTCTGCCGTGATATCTGCTGCATTTTTCATATTCTCTCCGGCGGATTATCGTCAGTCCGGTTACAAATCAGTAAAATATGTTGAAAATGAGCCAATCCTGGAGATAACAGAATGTCCGCGTCGTTTTATCAGCAGTTGGAACAACAACTTGCCGACACCCGTGCCGAAGGGTTGTTTAAGCAGGAACGTATTATCACCTCCGCGCAGCAGGCCGATATCGCCGTGGCGGATGGCAGCCACGTTATCAATTTCTGCGCCAACAACTATCTTGGCTTGGCGAATCATCCTGCGCTGATCGAGGCGGCGAAAGCCGGTATGGACAGCCACGGTTTCGGCATGGCGTCGGTACGCTTTATCTGCGGCACCCAGGACAGCCATAAACAGCTGGAGCAGAAGCTGGCCGAGTTTCTCGGGATGGAAGACGCCATTCTCTATTCCTCCTGCTTTGACGCCAACGGCGGCCTGTTTGAAACGCTGCTGGGGCCGGAGGATGCGATTATTTCCGATGCGCTGAACCATGCCTCCATCATCGACGGCGTGCGTCTGTGCAAGGCCAAGCGTTACCGTTATGCCAACAACGATATGAACGAGCTGGAAGCGCAGCTGAAACAGGCGAAGGCCGACGGTGCGCGCCATATTCTGATCGCCACCGACGGCGTGTTCTCGATGGACGGCGTGATTGCCAACCTGAAAGGGGTGTGCGACCTGGCGGATGACTATCAGGCGCTGGTGATGGTGGACGACTCCCATGCGGTCGGCTTTGTCGGCGCCAATGGCCGCGGTACGCATGAGTATTGCGAAGTGATGGATCGCGTCGACATTATCACCGGCACCCTGGGTAAAGCGCTGGGCGGCGCTTCCGGCGGCTACACCGCGGGGAAAAAAGAGCTGGTGGAGTGGCTGCGCCAGCGCTCGCGCCCTTATCTGTTCTCCAACTCGCTGGCGCCGGCGATCGTCGCCGCTTCGATCAAAGTGCTGGAACTGCTGGCTGAAGGGGATGCCCTGCGCGATCGCCTGTGGAGCAACGCTCGTCTGTTCCGCGAAAAAATGACCGCCGCAGGTTTTACCCTGGCCGGCGCCGATCACGCCATCATCCCGGTGATGCTGGGAGACGCGAAACTGGCGCAGGACTTTGCCAATGCACTGCTTAATGAAGGCATTTACGTAACAGGTTTCTTCTATCCGGTGGTGCCGAAAAATCAGGCGCGCATCCGTACCCAAATGTCCGCCGACCATTCACCGGAGCAAATTGAACGCGCCGTTGAGGCGTTTACGCGTATCGGCAAAGATCTTGGCGTTATTGCATAAGGTAAAACCATGAAAGCACTGTCTAAACTGAAAGCGGAAGAAGGGATTTGGATGACCGATGTGCCACAGCCGGAGCTGGGGCACAATGACGTCATGATCAAAATTCGCAAAACCGCGATCTGCGGCACCGATGTCCATATCTATAACTGGGATGAGTGGTCACAGAACACCATTCCGGTCCCGATGGTGGTGGGCCACGAATACGTGGGCGAAGTGGTGGCGATTGGCCAGGAAGTGAAAGGATTTACTATCGGCGACCGCGTGTCCGGCGAAGGGCACATCACCTGCGGGCACTGCCGCAACTGCCGCGGCGGCCGTACGCACCTGTGCCGCAATACCACCGGCGTGGGCGTCAACCGTCCCGGTTCGTTCGCCGAATATCTGGTGATCCCGGCGTTTAACGCCTTCAAGATCCCGGACAATATCTCCGATGAGCTGGCGTCGATTTTTGACCCGTTCGGCAATGCGGTGCATACCGCGCTCTCGTTCGATCTGGTGGGTGAGGACGTGCTGGTGTCCGGCGCCGGGCCAATCGGCATTATGGCGGCGGCGGTGTGTAAGCACGTGGGCGCACGCAACGTGGTGATCACCGACGTGAATGAATACCGTCTGGAGCTGGCGCGCAAAATGGGCGTCACCCGCGCGGTGAACGTCAGCCAGGAAAACCTGAGCGATGTGATGAACGAACTGGGCATGACCGAAGGGTTTGACGTCGGCCTGGAGATGTCGGGCGCACCGCCGGCCTTCCGCACCTTGCTGAACGCCATGAATCACGGCGGCCGCATTGCCATGCTGGGGATCCCGCCTTCCGATATGTCGATCGACTGGAACCAGGTGATTTTCAAGGGGCTGTTTATTAAAGGTATTTACGGCCGTGAAATGTTTGAGACCTGGTATAAGATGGCCGCGCTGATCCAGTCTGGCCTGGATCTGACGCCGATCATTACCCACCGTTTCTCGATTGACGAGTTCCAGCAGGGCTTCGACGCCATGCGTTCCGGGCAATCCGGGAAAGTGGTGCTGAGCTGGGATTGATGTGATAACAACAGGGCGGAGCAGGCTCCGCCCTGGATTATGACTGTTTTTCTGACGTGCGCGGCCAGCTTGGCCAGTGCTGCTTGATAAAGGTCACCACCGGCGACTGCGCGATGCTTTCGCCAATGACCGCCAGCGCCGTACCGGCGTGCACTTTTTCCTGCGTCTTCGGCGCCTTCACTTTGCACTGCTTGATGCCGTTTTTGAACGGATTTTTCGGCTGCGTCGGACGCGGCGGTTTGCTCGGCGGCAGATAGCCGCCGCCCTGCGGCGCATTCAGCAGCGAGCTGGGTCTGACCAGCTCAATATCGCCAGGCAGTGTCGCCAGCATTTGCTTGAGCACTTTCACCGTGGCCGGCCGCGGGTGGCCGATGGCGATGGTGGAGCCGTTGCGGCGCGCCAGCTCGATGGCGCGGTTGAACTGGTGGCGAATATCGCTTTCGCTGGCGGTATCGTCAAGGAATACCCGACGTTTGATCACCTTGACCCCGGTGCCCGCCGCGGCGCGGGTGGCCTGGCTGTTGCCGATGGTCATGCTGTCGAGGAAGTACAGGTTGTAGCTTTCCAGCGCCTGCATCACCTTCTGCATGGCCGGCAGGCTGGAGGTCATGGCGCTGCCCATATGGTTGTTCATGCCCACCGCATAGGGCACGTTGCTTACCGCGTTGCGGATAATGCGCTGCACCTCTGCGCTGCTCATGGAAGGCCGCAGGGTATCGCGCTCCAGCGGCTGTTTGCTGAGCGGCTCCATTGGCATATGGATCAGCACCTCGCGGCCCTGCGCATGGGCGCGGGTCGCCATCAGATGGGCATGCGGGGCATTGGGCAGCACCGCCACCGAGATCGGCAGCGGCATTTGCAACACGGCGTTTTCTTCATGAGGGCGGTAACCGACGTCATCGATCACAATCGCCAGTTTGCCGGCCTGTGCGGCGGTGGCCAGCAGCAGGGAGCCAATCAGTACGGCGCTTCGTGTTTTGAGGTAGTGCAAAGCTATCTTCCCAACCACGGCAGTGGGTTAACGGCCTGACCCTGGCGACGAATTTCGAAATAGAGCGACGGCGTTCCCTGGCCTCCGCTGGTACCCACCAAGGCGATCGGCTGGCCGGCACGCACCTGCGCGCCCACGTTCACCAATGCGCTCTGGTTATAGCCGTACAGGCTCATATCACCTTTACCGTGCTCGACCACTACCACCAGGCCGTAGCCTTGCAGCCAGTCGGCCATCAGCACGCGACCGTCGGCGATCGCCTTGACTTCACTGCCTTCCGGCGCGGCGATAACCACGCCTTTCCAGCGTAACTCGCCCTGCAGCTGTTCGCCGAAGCGGTGCAGGGTGTTGCCGCGTACCGGCCAGTAGGCCTGACCGTTAGGCCGCCCCAGGCCGCCGGTGCGCGCCATCAGCGAACGTTCGCTTTCGCTAGGCTTGTAGCTGGTGCCGGTTTTCTTCGCCTGCTGCTCTTTCTTGCGTACTTTCTCGCGTACGCGGGCGGCTTCACGCGCTTCGCGCTCGGCGCGGGCGCGGGCCTCGCGTTCGGCGCGGGCGATTTTGTCGCGCAGGCGGCTTTCGTTCTGGCGCAGTTCACCCAGGCGCTGCTGATCTTTTTCCAGCGAGCTTTCCAGGGCGCTCAGGGTTTTCTTACGCGCGCTGCGCGCCTGCTCCAGCTTCTGCTGTTGGGCTTGCTGTTCGCTCAGCAGGGATTTTTGCTGCTTCTGCTTGGCGACCAGCGTGGTTTTTTGCTGCGCCAGTTCCGCGCGGGTTTGCTTCAGCTCTTCGATATTTTTCTGGCGCGCTTCGTTCAGATAGCCGAAGTAAGCCAGGATACGCTCGCTGCGCTGGCTCTCTTCACCGCTCAGGATCAGCTGTACGGCGCTGTGCTGCCCCTGACGGAACGCGGCGTCCAGCTGTCTGGACAGGATGTTTTGCTGTTGGGTCTGCTGCTTTTGCAGCTTGGCGATTGAGGCGTTAAGGCCGGAGATATCTTTGCCTAACGTGGTCAGCGTACTTTGCGTACTCCGTAAGGAACGGCTGGCCTGTGCAATGGTTTTTTCCTGCTGCCTGAGTTTGTCCTGCAGGCTGCTGCGCTGTTGTTGCTGTTGTTTAACCGCTTTTTCTTTCTCGGCGATGCTTTGCTGGATGTCTTTAAGCTGGCTTTTGTTGTCGTCGGCGGCATGGCCGGATAACGGCAACAGCAAGACGCCAGCGTATAACACGCTGGCGCACAGTGTGGTCAACTTCCGTGGTGCAACGCGTTGCGGCAGCAGCTGGCTGCCGGCTTTTGCGCCTCGGGTTACCCTTGATAGTGCAAAATACGCCTTCTCCCTCATGGAGTAGGATTATTCCACGATGAACAGCGGCTTACCAGTCATCTCTTGCGGGATTTTCATTCCCATCAGCGTCAGCATGGTCGGCGCAAGGTCGGAAAGCTTGCCACCGTTGACCGCCTGCGCCGGTTTACCGACGTAAATTAACGGCACCGGCAGGCTGGTGTGCGCGGTGTGCGCCTGGCCGGTCTGCGGGTCGCGCATCTGTTCGGCGTTGCCGTGGTCGGCGGTGATCAGCAGCTGTCCGCCGACGCTCTCCACCGCGTTAACAACCTGTGCGATGCAATTATCCAGCGTTTCCACCGCCTTGACCGCGGCGTCATAGTCGCCGGTGTGGCCGACCATATCGCCGTTGGGGTAGTTGCAGATGATGGCGTCGTATTTCCCGCTGTGAATGGCGCCCAGCAGTTTCTCGGTCAGCTCCGCCGAACTCATTTCCGGCTGCAGGTCGTAGGTGGCCACCTGCGGCGAGTTAATCAGGATGCGCTCTTCGCCGGTGAAAGGCTGCTCCACGCCGCCGTTATAGAAGAAGGTGACGTGGGCGTACTTTTCGGTTTCGGAGATGCGCAGCTGGGTTTTATCGTGCTTCATCAGCCATTCTCCGAAGGTGTTGGTCAGCGCCGTCGGCGGATAAGCGCAGGCGGTGTCGATATCGGCGGCGTATTCGGTCAGCATTACAAAATCGGCGAACTTCACCACTCTGGCGCGTGGGAAACCGTTGAAGTCGGCGTCGACAAAGGCGCGGGCGATCTGGCGCGCGCGGTCGGCGCGGAAGTTCATGAAAATCAGCGCGTCGCCGTCCTGCATGGCGGCGCTGGCTTCGCCGGCGGCCTGAATGACCGTGGGTTTGACGAACTCATCGTTTTCATCGCGTGCGTAGGCGGCCTGCAGCGCGGCGTCGGCGCTGTCGGCATGGAACTTGCCTTTGGCGTCGGTCAGCAGGTCATAGGCCAGCTGGACGCGATCCCAGCGGTTGTCGCGGTCCATGGCGAAGTAACGGCCGACCACCGAGGCGATGCGTCCGACGCCCAGCTGCTCGAACGCCGCGCTAAAGCGTCGCAGAGAGGCGTCGGCGCTGCGCGGCGGCGTGTCGCGGCCGTCCAGAAACGCATGCAGATATACGGCGCTGGCGCCGCGTTGCGCGGCCAGTTGCACCATCGCCAGTATATGGTCTTCATGGCTGTGGACGCCGCCCGGCGACAGCAGCCCCATGATGTGCACCGCTTTGCCGGCCTGCGCCGCTTTATCCACCGCGGCGGTCAGCACCGGGTTGGCGTAGAAATCGCCGTCGGCGATCGCCTTGTCCAGCCGGGTCAGATCCTGGTAGACGATACGGCCGGCGCCAAGGTTGACGTGGCCCACTTCCGAGTTGCCCATCTGGCCGTCAGGCAGGCCGACGTCCAGCCCGGAGGCGGCAATCAACGTATGCGGCCGCTGCTGCCACAGCTGGTCCATCACCGGCGTGCGGGCGTTGAGAATTGCATTGTCCTGCTGCTCTTCACGGTGGCCGTAGCCATCCAGAATCACCAGCACCATGGGCGTTTTATTGCTCGACATTGTATTAACCTCGTTGCTGTAAATATGTCAGCCTGAAAAGGGAGTGATAGTAGCGGATGGCCGCGCGCAAAGTGCCCAAAGAGATCAAACTTACGGCGAACAGTCGGCCGCTTTTTACGGTTAGAAGGAGAATTTCCCGGCGTCGTCCGCAGTTTCTGCAATCGCGGATGCTAATTGGCTGTAATTGACGCATTCGGCAGGTATACTCTGGAGCCTTGACCTATTTTCCTTTAACTAACGAGAGTTGTTACGCCCCATGCTGCAAGAAATTATGCCATTCGTTAGCAAGCATCCCATCCTGAGCCTGGCCTGGATCGCCCTGCTGGTTGCGGTGATTGTGATGACCTTCAAAAGCCGTTTCTCCAAGGTTAAAGATATCACGCGCGGCGAAGCTACCCGTCTGATTAACAAAGAAAATGCCGTGGTGGTCGACACCCGCAGCCGTGAAGATTTCCGCAAGGGCCACATTGCCAACGCCATCAACCTGACGGCGAGCGAAATCAAAAACGGCAGCCTGGGCGAGCTGGAAAAACACAAATCCCAGCCTATTATCGTAACCTGCGCCAACGGCACCGCATCGCGCGCGCCGGCGGAAAGCCTGAGCGCCGCCGGGTTCGCCAACGTCAGCACCCTGAAAGACGGCGTTGCCGGCTGGAGCGGGGATAACCTGCCGCTGGTGCGCGGTAAATAATCACGTTTTTACGTCGTAGAGGTGGCTTCCATGGCTAATATCGACATCTACACCAAGGCGACCTGCCCGTTCTGCCATCGCGCCAAGGCGCTGCTGAACAGCAAGGGCGCCGCGTTCAACGAGATCGCTATCGACGGCGATAACGTAAAACGTGAAGAGATGATTGCGCGCAGTGGGCGAACCACCGTGCCGCAAATTTTCATCGACGGCCAGCATATTGGCGGCTGTGATGATTTATATGCACTTGATGCGCAAGGTGGTCTGGATCCGCTGCTTTAAGCGACCGGCCATGGTTCACATCAATATTGCTGAGTATCAATAAGGACGTTTAACCAAGGGTATTATCGACATGTCAGAACAAAACAGCACCGAGATGGCTTTCCAGATCCAACGTATCTACACCAAAGACATCTCTTTTGAAGCACCGAATGCACCGCAGGTTTTCCAGCAGGAGTGGCAGCCGGAAGTTAAACTTGATCTTGATACCGCTTCCAGCCAACTGGCGGACGACGTGTATGAAGTTGTGCTGCGTGTTACCGTGACGGCATCTCTGGGTGAAGAAACCGCATTCCTGTGCGAAGTCCAGCAGGCGGGTATTTTCTCCGTTGCCGGCATTGAAGGCACTCAGCTGGCGCACTGCCTGGGCGCATACTGCCCGAACATCCTGTTCCCGTATGCGCGCGAGTGCATCACCAGCCTGGTATCCCGCGGTACTTTCCCGCAGCTGAACCTGGCACCGGTCAACTTTGATGCGCTGTTCATGAACTATCTGCAGCAGCAGGCAGAAGGCGAAGGTGCTGAACCACATCAGGATGCCTGATGAAAACAGTCAATGCTTCAATGACCGTTATCGGTGCCGGCTCGTACGGCACCGCATTGGCCATTACGCTGGCGCGTAACGGCCATCCGGTGGTGTTGTGGGGGCATAACCCAGACACCATCGCCAACATGCAGCGCGAACGCTGCAACCAGACATTTCTCCCCGACGTTCCTTTCCCTGATAACCTGCTGCTCGAGGCCGATCTGGCGCGCGCGCTGGCGGCCAGCCGCGATGTGCTGGTGGTGGTGCCGAGCCACGTCTTCGGCGACGTACTGCGCCAGCTGAAACCGCTGCTGCGGGCGGACGCGCGTATTGTGTGGGCCACCAAGGGGCTGGAGGCGGAAACCGGGCGTCTGCTGCAGGACGTGGCGCGCGATGCGCTGGGCGAGGCGATGCCTCTGGCGGTGGTTTCCGGGCCGACATTCGCCAAAGAGCTGGCGGCGGGCCTGCCGACGGCGATTGCCCTGGCGGCGACCGACGAACAGTTTGCCGATGATTTACAGCAGCTGCTGCACTGCGGCAAAAGCTTCCGCGTTTACAGCAACCCGGACTTTATCGGCGTGCAGCTGGGCGGGGCGGTGAAGAACGTGATTGCCATCGGCGCCGGCATGTCCGACGGGATCGGCTTTGGCGCCAATGCGCGCACCGCGCTGATTACCCGCGGCCTGGCGGAGATGAGCCGTCTGGGCGCGGCGCTGGGCGCCGACCCGGCCACCTTTATGGGCATGGCGGGACTGGGCGATCTGGTGTTAACCTGCACGGATAATCAATCGCGCAATCGCCGCTTCGGTATTATGCTGGGGCAGGGTATGGACGTGACAACCGCGCAGGATAGCATTGGCCAGGTGGTCGAAGGCTATCGCAATACCAAAGAGGTGTTGGCGTTGGCGCAGCGTCACGGCGTGGAAATGCCGATTACCGAACAGATTTACCAGGTGCTGTACTGCGATAAAAATGCCCGCGAAGCGGCGGTGAGCCTGCTGGGGCGGACGCGCAAGGACGAAAAGCACAACGCCTGATGTGAACGGCCCGTAGCGTCGGGCCTGGGGACGCGCCCTGAGCGGGGCGTCCGTATTATCACGTATTACCTTGCCGCCCGCGGCGAGGCGTTTTGTTTTGCAAAGTCAGAGCCAGAGAGGAACGCAATGTCGTCAGATGAGTTAGAGCAGGTGTGGAGCAACATTAAAGCGGAAGCGCGAGCGCTGGCTGATTGTGAACCGATGCTGGCTAGCTTTTTCCATGCGACGTTGCTGAAACATGAAAATCTGGGCAGCGCGCTCAGCTATATTCTGGCGAACAAACTGGCGAATCCGATCATGCCGGCGATAGCGGTGCGGGAGGTGGTGGAAGACGCCTACCGTTCCGACGCGCAGATGATCGCTTCGGCGGCGAGCGATATTCTGGCGGTGCGGCTGCGCGATGCGGCGGTGGACAAATACTCTACGCCGCTGCTGTATCTCAAGGGCTTCCATGCCCTGCAGTCTTACCGTATCGGCCACTGGCTGTGGAATCAGGGCCGTCAGGCGCTGGCGGTGTACCTGCAAAACCAGATTTCCGTCGCGTTCGGCGTGGATATTCACCCGGCGGCGAAAATCGGCTGCGGCATCATGCTCGACCATGCCACCGGCATCGTGATCGGTGAAACGGCGGTGGTGGAAAACGACGTCTCCATCCTGCAGTCGGTGACGCTGGGC
This sequence comes from Serratia rubidaea, assembly GCF_016026735.1. Taxonomy (NCBI): domain Bacteria; kingdom Pseudomonadati; phylum Pseudomonadota; class Gammaproteobacteria; order Enterobacterales; family Yersiniaceae; genus Serratia; species Serratia rubidaea. Next base: position 1,368,061 of record NZ_CP065640.1, on the reverse strand, counting down.
GGTACCGGCAAAACCAGCGGCGATCGCCACCCGAAAATTCGTGAAGGGGTGATGATTGGCGCCGGCGCGAAGATCCTTGGCAATATTGAAGTGGGCAAGGGCGCGAAGATCGGCGCAGGTTCGGTGGTGCTGCGTCCGGTGCCGCCGCATACTACCGCCGCCGGCGTGCCGGCCCGCATCGTCGGTCGTCCGGAAAGCGACAAACCGTCGATGGATATGGATCAGTACTTCAACGGTTCGAACCACGGTTTTGAGTACGGCGACGGCATCTGATCGTAGCCGTCCCCCTTCCCGCCGGAGGCCGCGACAGCGGCCTGAGGTTGATGACAAAGTCGTCTGATGACCCGAGATACCCGGGCCTAGCGTAACGAGGGGCGCTCCGGCGGCTTACGCCGCTACGACCCCATCGCCACGCTCTCCCTAATAACAGGCTTTGTCAGCAGTCTGAGGCCGCGACAGCGGCCTTTTTGTTGTCTGCCGCGCTACTGTCTGAGCAGCGCGCCGGCATAATCCAGCTGCCGCCAGGCTTCATACACCACGACCGATACCGCATTGGACAGGTTCATGCTGCGGCTTTGCGCCTGCATCGGAATACGGATTTTTTGTTCGGCGGGCAGCGCATCCAGAATGCTGGCCGGCAGGCCGCGGGTTTCCGGGCCGAACAGCAGGTAGTCGCCCGGCTGATAGCTGACCGCGCTGTGCGCTGGCGTGCCTTTGGTGGTCAACGCAAACAGCCGCTGAGGGTTTTCGCTGGCGACGAATGCCGTATAGTCGGCATGACGTTTGATGCTGGCGAATTCGTGGTAATCCAGCCCGGCGCGACGCAGGCGCTTATCGTCCCACGGGAAACCCAGGGGTTCGATCAGGTGCAGCTGAAAGCCGGTGTTGGCGCACAGGCGGATGATGTTGCCGGTATTGGGCGGAATTTCGGGTTCAAATAAGACGATGTTCAACATGTAAAAAGCCCCTCATGACGAGGGGCGCAGAATAGCAAATATTGCGGGGTACTGTCGCTAGCGGGTGCGCGGCGGTTAATGCTCGCGCGCCGGTTTGCGCTGGTGCAGCGGCAGCCACAGGATCAGACGCAGGCCGCCGAGCGGGCTGTCTTCCGCCTTGACCCAGCCGCGGTGTTGGGCGATGGCCGCCTCGACGATCGCCAGCCCCAGGCCGGTACCGCCGGATTCGCGGTCGCGCGCCTCATCCGTACGATAGAACGGACGGAAGATTTGTTCACGGTCTTCCGCGCTGACGCCGGGGCCGTCATCGTCAACCACAATGGTAATACCCTGATTATCGACGCTGAACGCCACCTCAATGCGCGTATGGGAATAGCGCAGGGCGTTGCGTACGATATTTTCCAGCGCGCTGTCCAGAGCGCCGGCGTTGCCGAACAGCGTCCAGGGACCCGGCGGCGAGGTGACCGTCAGCTGCTTGCCCATCTGTTCCGCTTCAAAGCCGGCATTGTCCAGCACATCGGCCCACAGTTCGTTGGCCTTCAGCAGCTCGTGCGCCAGCTCGGTCTTCTGTTGGCCGCGCGACAACGCCAGCAGATCGTTGATCATCGAATCCAGCCGCTGCGCCTCGGTCTCAATGCGCGCCAGCTCGTGGCCTTCGCCGTGGCGGCGGCGCATCAGCGCGGTCGCCAGCTGCAGCCGGGTCAGCGGCGTGCGCAGTTCGTGCGAGATATCGGAGATCAGCCGCTGCTGAGCGGTCATCATGCGTTCCAGCGCGCTGACCATCTGGTTGAAGCTGGCGCCGGTTGCCAGAAACTCCTGCGGCCCCGATTCCAGCTCCGGGTGCTGCTTCAGATTACCGCGCGCCACGTCATCGGCGGCGTTCTTCAGCTTGCGCGCCGGTTTCGCCAGGCTCCAGGCCAGCCAGAGCAGCAGCGGGGCGCTGATCAGCATGGTGACGATCAGCAGCAGCAGCGGCCGGTCGAACATCAGGTTGATAAAGTCGGACTGCGGGCTGTTGGCCGGACGGATCAGATAGAGCTGGTAGTTGTCTTCGCCGTCGCGCACCGAGAAGGGGCCGACCAGTTCGACGCGGCCATATTTTTTCTTCTTGGGGTGATCGGCATTGTCGGACTGGCCGATAAAGTTGCGTACGATTTGCATATCGTTACGCTGCGCGCCAATCACCCGGCCTTCGCTGGTCACCAGAATCAGGCGCTGGCCCGGCGGCGCCCATTTGTCGATGGCGCGGAACAGGCGACGCCACCACATCAGATCGTTGGCCGGATCCTGCTGTAATTCGGCCTCGACGTGCTGTTCCAGCATCAACCCCTGCCGCTGCTCGCTGTCCAGCAGCGAGGTCATCTGGCGGGAGTCGAGCTTGGGCACCATCAGCACCAGCATCAGCACCAGCGCCAATGTGAACCAGAAAATGGCGAAGATGCGTGCCGTCAAACTGTTGATCATGTTGCTGATACCATTAAATAGCCCCGGCCGCGCAGGGTTTTGAACCATGGGTGGCCGTCTTTACGGTCCGGCAGCTTGCGCCGCAGGTTGGAGATATGCATGTCGATAGCGCGGTCAAACGGCGTCAGACGTTTGCCCAGCACTTCCTGGCTCAGCAGTTCGCGCGAGACCACCTGGCCGAGATGCTGCGCCAGCAGGTACAGCAGGGTAAATTCGGTGCCGGTCAGCTCCAGCACCTGGCCGTCAAAGCTGGCTTCCTGACGCCCCGGGTTCAGCTGCAGGCCATCGACGTCCAGCGTCGGCGCACCGCTGTCGACGCTTTGCTGCTGCTCGCTCCAGTTGGAACGGCGCAAAATGGCGCGGATACGTGCCACCAGTTCACGATCGTTGAACGGTTTCGGCAGATAGTCGTCGGCGCCGAGCTCCAGGCCCAGCACCCGATCCAGCTCGCTGCCGCGGGCGGTCAGCATGATCACCGGGGTTTGGTGGTGCTGACGCAGTTCTTTCAGCGTATCAATGCCGTTTTTCTTCGGCATCATGATGTCCAACAGCAAGAGATCGATGGAGCCGTCCAGCAGCGACAACGCCTGTTCGCCGTCATGGGCAACGACGATATTAAAGCCTTCCATCTCAAGCAGTTCTTTCAGCAGCGAGGTCAGCTCGCGGTCGTCGTCAACTAACAGAATCTTGTTCATTATGATTTACCTCCTGACGCAAAATACGTCATCAACTGTTGGCATTCCATGACTTTACGTAGTTTTACATGCCCTGACGGATGTTTGCAGCTGCAGCGATACACTGCTCCTCGTTGACTTGCAAAGCGGAATGAACGAGGAGTGAAAATGCGTAAGGTGACCGCATTAGTCGTGGCATCCATGTTGGCATCAGGTTCCGCCATCGCCGCCGACGCCATATCGCCTTCCGCGCAGGATGCCGCAACCAGCAACCCCGGCCAGCACCATATGTTTGACGGCGTCAGGTTGACTGAAAAGCAACGTCAGCAAATGCGCGATTTAATGCGCCAGGCCCGTCACGACCTGCCTGGTGTCAATGTAGCTGAAATGGAAGCAATGCATAAGCTGGTGACGGCAAACAAATTTGATGAAGCCGCCGTGTATGCACAGGCGGAGAAGGTGGCCCAGGAACAAGTGAAGCGCCAGGTCGAGATGGCCCGGGTGCGCAACCAAATGTATAACTTACTGACGCCACAGCAAAAAAGTGTTCTAGACCAGAAGCATCAGCAGCGTATGCAGCAGATGGAGCAACAACTTTCTGGTTTGCAGCAAGCTTCTGCCCAGAAGTGAGTGCGACTGAGTAGTACCCTGTTTTTCCTTGCCATAGACACCATCCCTGTCTTCCCCCCTCATGATGAGGGGGTTTTTTTTGTCCAAAATTCACAGAGGTTACCCATATGCAGCAGAGCCCCCTCTGGAGTCGGCCGGCGCGTTGCCGATATTGAACATATGGCGTCGATCTCTGAACCCATGGCGGCAACCATGCGGCGTATCTCTGCGGCTGACCGGCAAAGACTCATCACCCTGACGGCGGGGATTTTTTACCCGACATTCCGTTATACTCACCCCACTGGATAGTGAATCGGGATAGGTTAATGGAACAGCAATATGCGCGCCTGGTGAAGTCCGCCGCTTTGGCCGCGACCGTGATGGCATCAATCCTGCTGCTGATAAAGATCGTCGCCTGGTATATCACCGGGTCGGTGAGCCTGTTGGCGGCGCTGGTGGACTCTCTGGTCGATATTGCCGCTTCGTTGACCAACCTGCTGGTGGTGCGCTATGCGCTGCAGCCGGCGGATGAGGAGCATACCTTTGGCCACGGCAAGGCCGAATCGCTGGCGGCGCTGGCGCAGAGCATGTTCGTTTCCGGTTCCGCGCTGTTTTTATTCCTGACCGGCTTCCAGCATCTCTATGCGCCCGAGACGCTGCGTGCGCCCGCCGTTGGTATTGTGGTGACGGTTATCGCCTTGCTGAGCACCTTGCTGCTGGTCACCTACCAGCGCTGGGTGGTGCGCAAAACGCGCAGCCAGGCGGTGCGCGCAGATATGTTGCATTATCAGTCAGATGTCATGATGAATGGTGCTATTCTTATCGCGCTTGGGCTAAGCTGGTATGGTTTTCAGCGGGCGGATGCGTTGTTCGCTTTGGGTATCGGCGTCTACATTCTTTACAGCGCGTTGCGTATGGGTTACGAGGCGGTGCAGTCGCTGCTGGATCGCGCATTGCCGGATGATGAACGGCGCGCCATTATTGAGGTGGTTTCCTCATGGCCGGGCATCAAAGGGGCGCACGATTTGCGCACCCGCCAGTCTGGCCCGACCCGGTTTATTCAGCTGCATTTGGAAATGGAAGACAATTTGCCGCTGATGCAGGCGCATATTTTGGCTGAACAAGTGGAAAAAGCGTTATTGCACCGTTTTCCCGGCGCGGATGTCATCATCCACCAGGATCCATGTTCCGTGGTGCCCGCGGGGCGGCAGGGTCGTTGGGAGCTATAATTAACCTATTGCAATGGTGCCGGATTCCATGAAGAAAACGTAAAATTAGCTCAGTGTGCGTTGTTACTTTTTACCTGAATTTAGCGTGACCTGAATCAATTCAGCTTGGTGATTTTGTTATAGTATTCGGCAATAAAATTCGTAGGCGGGGTTGCTGCAACCGGAAACGCGAAAAGCCAATCGGCAAAGACAAAGTTCTTAAGAAATTGCATCTACAAGTTCAGAGGTAGTCATGATCAAGAAAATCGGTGTACTGACGAGTGGCGGTGATGCGCCGGGTATGAACGCGGCGATCCGTGGCGTTGTACGCGCCGCGCTTACGGAAGGTCTGGAAGTTTTTGGTATTTACGACGGCTACCTTGGCTTGTACGAAGATCGCATGGAGCAGTTGGACCGCTACAGCGTGTCCGACATGATCAACCGTGGCGGCACCTTCCTCGGATCGGCCCGCTTTCCGGAATTCAGAGATGAAAACGTACGCGCCAAGGCGATTGAGAACCTTAAGAAACACGGTATCGATGCGCTGGTGGTGATCGGCGGCGACGGCTCCTATATGGGGGCAAAACGCCTGACGGAAGAGGGTTTTCCGTGCATCGGTCTGCCGGGCACCATCGATAACGATGTGGCCGGCACCGACTACACCATTGGTTTCTTCACCGCGTTGGAAACCGTGGTGGAAGCGATTGACCGCCTGCGCGATACCTCTACCTCGCACCAGCGTATTTCAATTGTGGAAGTGATGGGGCGTTACTGCGGCGACCTGACGCTGGCGGCGGCGATTGCCGGCGGCTGTGAGTTTATCGTCCTGCCGGAAATTGAATTTAACCGTGACGATCTGGTGTGTGAAATCAAGGCCGGCATCGCCAAGGGTAAAAAGCACGCGATCGTGGCGATTACCGAGCACATCTGCGACATTGACGAGCTGGCCGCCTATATCGAGCAGGAAACCAAGCGTGAAACCCGCGCTACCGTGCTGGGCCACATTCAGCGCGGCGGTTCGCCGGTGGCGTATGACCGTATTCTGGCTTCGCGCATGGGGGCTTACTCCATCGAACTGCTGCTGAAAGGGTACGGCGGCCGCTGCGTCGGTATCCAGAATGAGAAGATGGTGCACCATGACATCATCGACGCCATTGAAAACATGAAGCGTCCTTTCAAGGGCGACTGGCTGGAAACGGCGAAAAAGCTGTACTGATCCTGCCCGGCCGTGCCGACAGACAAGCCTCCGTACGCGGGGGCTTTTTTTTGTGGATCGTCGCCATATTCCAGAATCGTCTAGGCCCAAATTTTTTATTCTTTAATTGCTGCCCCAGTTTCTGGCAGGCTTTGACGCTAAATCAGCCGTTTTGAGCTGGCTATTATTTATCTTGGGAGAGCGTGCGATGCGTAAATGGGGTGTAGGCCTGACATTAATGTTGCTGACAACCGGAGCGTTGGCGAAAGATCTTCAATTGCTGAACGTTTCATACGACCCGACGCGCGAGCTCTACCAGGAATACAATGCCGCCTTCAGCCAGCACTGGCAGCAGCAGCACGGCGATAAAGTTACCGTGCGTCAGTCCCATGGCGGTTCCGGCAAACAGGCCACGTCGGTGATTAACGGCATCGAGGCGGATGTGGTGACGCTGGCGCTGGCTTACGATGTGGATGCGATCGCCGCGCGCGGGCGGATTGATAAAAACTGGATCAAACGCCTGCCGGACAACTCGGCGCCTTATACCTCCACCATCGTGTTCCTGGTGCGTAAAGGGAACCCCAAACAGATCCACGACTGGCCGGATCTGATCAAGCCGGGCGTATCGGTGATCACGCCGAACCCGAAAACCTCCGGCGGCGCACGCTGGAACTATCTGGCGGCCTGGGGTTATGCGCTGCATCACAACAATAACGATCAGGCCAAGGCGCAGGCGTTTGTTAAGAGCCTCTATAAGAATGTGGAAGTGCTGGATTCCGGCGCGCGCGGCGCGACCAATACCTTCGTTGAGCGTGGCATTGGCGACGTGCTGATCGCCTGGGAAAACGAGGCCTTGCTGGCGAAAAAAGAGCTGGGTAAGGATAAGTTTGAAATCGTCACTCCGAGCGAGTCGATTCTGGCGGAGCCGACCGTGTCCGTGGTGGATCGTGTGGTCGACAAGCGTGGCACCCGCGAGGTGGCGAACGCCTATCTGAAGTATCTGTATTCCCCGGTGGGGCAGACCATTGCGGCGAAGAACTACTATCGCCCGCGTGATGCCGCGGTTGAGGCCAAATTCGCCGAGCAGTTCCCGAAACTGAAGCTGTTTACCGTTGACGATACCTTCGGCGGTTGGAGCAAGGCGCAGAAGGAACACTTCGCCAGCGGCGGAAAGTTTGACGAAATCAGCAGACGCTGAGACGTAACAATAAAAAAACCCCGGCATGCCGGGGTTTTGTCATTCTGAGCCGTTGGCTATCAGGCTTTTTTCGCTGCGGCTGCGGCTTTGACGATCACGGCGAAGGCGTCGGCCTTCAGCGATGCGCCGCCTACCAGCGCGCCGTCGATGTCCGGCTGGGCGAACAGTTCTGCGGCGTTTTTATCATTCACGGAACCGCCGTACTGAATGATGATGCCGGCAGCGACGTCGGCGTCGTGCTTGGCGATGTGGTCGCGGATAAATTTGTGTACCGCCTGAGCCTGCGCAGGGGTCGCGGATTTGCCGGTGCCGATGGCCCAGACCGGCTCATAGGCAATCACGGTGTCTTTCATCGCCGGCGCGCCCAGGGTTTTCAGCACGGCGTCAATCTGACGTGCGCAAACTTCTTCGGTCTGGCCCGCTTCGTTTTCCGCTTCGGTTTCACCGATGCACAGCACCGGGGTCAGGCCGGCTTCTTTCAGTACCGCGAATTTCTCGGCGATCACTTCGTCGCTCTCTTTGTGATAGGTGCGACGCTCAGAGTGGCCGATGATGATGTACTGTGCGCCGACGTCTTTCAGCATGTTGGCGGAAACTTCACCGGTAAAGGCGCCGGCCAGGTTCACGTCTACGTTCTGGGCGCCCAGCGCGATGCGGCTGCCGGCCAGCTGATGCTTGGCCTGGTCCAGGTACATGACCGGCGGCGCGATGGCTACGCCGCAGCCTTCTACGCTGCTCAGTTCGTTGCGCAGGCCGGCGATCAGCTCGTTAACCATGTGCGTGCTGCCGTTCAGCTTCCAGTTACCCATCACTAATGGATGACGCATAATTTTTCCTCCAACAAGGGAACGTGAGAATCGATGCCCGACATCAGCGAAGCGGCAGCCTACAGCGCGGCCGCTTCGGGCAGAAAGGGCATAAATAACTACTGCCGGACCGGCAGTCAACCTGCCCAACAGTATAGAGATGAATGGATCGGATGGCTTTGCTTTTCGTCATTTAATCGCCGCGGGATTCACGGTTCCGCCAGCGTCAGTTTCACCGGCTCCACCGCGAACGTCAGGCCCTGTTCGCCGTTATCGGCGACCACATAGCGGATGGCGCCGACCTGCTGAGTGTAAAAGCGCGAGCCTTTACCCTTCTCCAGTAAGGTACTCACCTTGATGATGCTCTGCTCTACCGTTAACGCCGGTTCGAACTGGCGCATTAATGCCGCCATATAGTTGACGGTGACGGCGCGTGCGCTTTTCTCTTCGTTGCCCTGCAGCGGCAGGTGGGTGATTTGCAGCGTTTTGATTTTACCGGTGCCTTTTTCCAGCGCGGTGGAGGCATACAGGTTTTCGTTGAGTTTACTGGCGGCGCGGGTCAGCAGCGGCGTGTCGTCGGCGCTGCCGTCAATGGCGCGGAACTCGCCGATCGGCAGTTTGGGGTTGTCGCGATTGTATTTGGCGCGGAATTTCGCCACGGTCAGATCGAACGTCGGCGCTCCGGCCAGCAGGTATGGCGCGGTCGGGGGCGCATCATTGGCGGCCGGCGTTTGCTCGGCCCAGGCATGGCCCATGCCCGAAAGCAGACAGGCGACGAGAGGAAGTGTTCTCAGCATAGCTCGCGGTGTTGATAGCAAATCGGACTCCGATTAAAGCGGTAATCGGGGGAGGTTGTCAAAGATCCGCCCGGATTATCTGTTTGCTGCCCTAAATGGCGTGCGGCGCATCAGCGCTGACGCCGTCCCTGCCGCGCCTATGTTACACTGCCGCACAGCTTATGGGCAGATTAACAACGCAGGATTCCATGACAATACAGCAGTGGTGTTTTTCGTTTAAAGGGCGCATTACGCGGCGCGATTTCTGGCTTTGGATGGGGGTCTGGCTGGTGCTGATGGCGATAGCGTTTACGCTGGCCAACTATCAGTGGGTGGCTATCCAGAGCATTGCGTTTTTTATTGTGGCGCTGTTGTGGCCGACGGCGGCGGTGCTGGTCAAGCGGCTGCACGATCGCAATAAATCCGGTTGGTGGGCGCTGCTGCTGATTTTGGCGTGGATGCTGGCGGCGGGCAACTGGCAGATGCTGGCGCCGATCTGGCAGTGGGGCGTCGGGCGTTTTATCCCGACGCTGATTATCGTCATGATGGCCATCGATCTTGGCGCCTTTGTCGGAACGCCCGGCGAGAATCGCTTCGGGCCTGAAGCCGAACCGGTCAAATTCCGCGATTAATCACCAGTAGTGCTCGCTGGTGATGTGCCCCGGCTTGCGGCGCAGGTGTTTGCGCATCCCGTGCAGCTCCTTCAGCGTTTGCTGGGTGTCGCGCACCATCTGCGGGTTGCCGCACAGCATCACATGGCCGGTTTCCGCATCCAGCGGCAGACCGATGGCGGCCTCCAGGCGGCCGTCTTCAATCAGCGCCGGCACCCGGCCGGTCAGCGAGCCGGAGACCTCCTCGCGGCTGACCACCGTCTGAATGCGCAGTTTGCCGTTGTAGCGCTGCTGGAGCTGCTGCATCAGCGGCAGGTAGCTCAGGTCGCGGGCATAGCGGGCGGCGTGCACCAGCACCAGATTTTTGAAGCGCTCAAGGCCTTTGCCTTCCTGCAGAATCGACAGGTATGGGCCAATGGCGGTGCCGGTCGCCAGCATCCACAGGGTTTCGCAGTCCGGCACTTCATCCAGTACGAAGAAGCCGGCGGCCTCTTTGGTCACCATTACTTCCGCACCCGGCTGCAGCTGGTTCAGTCGCGGGCTGAGTTTGCCCTCCGGCACCGTGACCAGGTAAAACTCCAGGTTGGAGTCGCAGGGCGCGTTGACGTAGGAGTAGGCGCGCTGCACGCGCTCGCCGTCAATCTCCAACGCCAGCTTGGCGAACTGGCCGGCGGTAAATGGGTCGATGGCGGCATCGACGGTGAGACTGAACAGCCCATCGGTCCACTGTTCCAGGTGAGTAACCTTGCCTTTAACCCATTCAGCCATACTTCATGCTCCCATCATCAAATCAAAAATAAAATTAGCACTCTGCGCGGTCGGCGTCGTTATCGCTCTCTGATATTTATCTTATGGCAAGTTGATGCAAACAATTATCGATTAAATGCTAAAGCCTGGCGGCGGCCCGCGGTGCCTGCCGTCGCGGCGTGCGTGACGTACCGTTTAATTTACGAGAATGGACGACTTTGCTGCCAGTGTGACCTGGATCAATATTTGGCCGGGACTCGCTAAAAAAAACAGATTTGTTAGTTTATGCGCCAACAAGAGGATGTCTGCGCAACGCTGGCCAAAATTGCCGCCACGCGCAGGGTTTTGGCGAGTTAAGACGTTAACAAAGAGAATGAGAAAACTAGAGAATTTCCACCTGTTGGTGATGCTGATCCTGCTGGTTGCCGTCGGTCAGATGGCGCAAACCATTTATGTGCCGACGATTGCCAATATTGCCCACGATTTGTCGGTGCGCACCGGCGCCGTGCAGCAGGTGATGGCGGCCTATCTGTTGACCTACGGTTTTTCACAGCTGATCTACGGCCCGCTGTCGGATCGCGTTGGCCGCCGTCCGGTGATTCTGGCCGGGATGGCTATTTTTATGCTCGGTGCCACCGGCGCGCTGCTGGCTAACAGCCTGACGATGCTGGTGGCCGCCAGCGCCATTCAGGGCATGGGCACCGGCGTGGCCGGCGTGATGGCGCGCACTATGCCGCGCGATCTGTATGCCGGCACCGCGCTGCGCTATGCCAACAGCCTGCTGAATATGGGCATTCTGGTCAGCCCGCTGCTGGCGCCGGTGATTGGCGGCGCGCTGGCGATGGTCTTCGGCTGGCGCGCCAGCTATGCGTTTCTGCTGGTATTGTGCGTGGGCGTCGCCTTCGCCATGTTCCGCTGGCTGCCGGAAACCCGCCCGCAGCAAACGGAAAAACGGCGCATGCTGGCCAGCTTCCGCCAGCTGCTGGCCGATGGAGCGTTCAGCCGCTACTTGGTCATGCTGATCGGCGGTCTGGCGGGAATTGCGGTGTTTGAAGCCAGCTGCGGCGTACTGATGGGCGGTGTGCTGGGGTTGAACGGGCTGACCGTCAGCATCCTGTTTATTCTGCCGATCCCGGCGGCCTTTTTTGGCGCATGGTATGCCGGCCGCGACGGCAAAAGCTTCCATCAGTTGATGTGGCATTCGGTGCTAAGCTGCCTGCTGGCGGGTCTGATGATGTGGATCCCCGGCTGGTTCGGCGTGATGAATATCTGGACGCTGATTGTTCCCGCCGCGCTGTTTTTCTTCGGTGCCGGGATGCTGTTCCCGCTGGCGACCACCGGGGCGATGGAGCCGTTCCCTTACCTGGCCGGCGCCGCCGGCGCACTGGTGGGCGGAATGCAGAATATGGGCTCCGGTCTCGCCACCTGGCTGTCGTCCATGCTGCCGCAGACCGGGCAGTTTAGCCTGGGCCTGCTGATGTTCGCCATGGCGCTGCTGATTCTGCTGTGCTGGTGGCCGCTGTCCAACCGTATGCAGCAGGCGGGCCACACCGTTTAACGTGAGCGGCCAGGCATTGCCTGGCCGTCGGGTGACTCCTTACAGCAGGTACGGGTGCAGCGCCGGGTCTTTACGATCCAGATAGTGGGTCGAACGGATGCGGCGGATGGTGCGTGATTTGCCGCGGATCAGCAGCGTTTCCGTGGTCGCCATATTGCCCTGGCGGCTGATACCTTCCAACAGGTCGCCTTTGGTGATGCCGGTGGCGGCGAAGATGACATTGTCATTGCGCGCCATATCGTCCAGCAGCAGCACCTTGCCTGCCTCAATGCCCATCTCCTTACAGCGCGCCAGCTCCTGCTCGCCGATGCGGCGGTTGGCGTCATTATCTTCCTTCACCTGATGACGCGGCAGCAGGCGCGCCTGCATATCGCCGTCCAGCGCGCGGATCACCGCGGCGGAAATCACCCCTTCCGGCGCGCCGCCGATGCCGTACATCACATCCACTTCGCTGTCCGGCATGCAGGTCAAGATAGAGGCGGCCACGTCGCCGTCCGGAATGGCGAACACCTTGACGCCCATCTGCTGCATTTGCGCGATCGTCGCGTCGTGACGCGGTTTGGCCAACGTGATCACCGTCAGCTGCGACAGCGGCTTGTTCAGCCGCGCGGCGACGTTTTGCAGGTTGTCGGCGAGCGGCAGGCTGAGGTCAATGGCGCCGCGCGCCGCCGGCCCTACCACCAGTTTTTCCATATACATATCCGGCGCATGCAGGAAAGTGCCGCGATCGCCGACCGCCAGCACCGCCAGCGCGTTGGATTGTCCCATGGCGGTCATGCGCGTGCCTTCTATCGGGTCGACGGCGATATCCACCGCATCGCCCTGGCCGGTGCCGACCTGCTCGCCGATATACAGCATTGGCGCTTCATCGATTTCACCTTCGCCAATCACGATGCGGCCATCGATCGCCACCTTGTTGAGCATAATCCGCATGGCGTGGACGGCGGCGCCGTCAGCGGCATTCTTGTCGCCGCGTCCCAGCCATTGATAGCCGGCTAACGCCGCAGCTTCGGTTACGCGGGAAAATTCGATGGCTAATTCACGTTTCATGGCAAAACCTGTCAGTGAGTAGAGGGGAAGAGCGGGTAAGTTTACCACAGCGGCGGGCGGGCGCGGCGGGGCAAAAAAAAGCGCCGCCTTGCGGCAGCGCATTGTTCGTGTGAATTCGGCGCGGAATTATTCGTGGTCTTCCCACGCCTGGGCGCGGGCGACCGCTTTTTTCCAGCCGCTGTAACGGTAGTTACGTTCGGTGGTTTCGATGCTCGGGCGGAACTCCCGCTCGATGACCGCCTTGCTCTTCACTTCATCCAGGTCGTTCCAGTAGCCGATGGCCAGGCCGGCGAGGAACGCCGCGCCTAACGCCGTAGACTCGCGCACTTCAGGACGCTCAACGCGCGTGCCCAGAATGTCGGATTGGAACTGCATCAGGAAGTTGTTGGCGACGGCGCCGCCGTCAACGCGCAGCGACTGCAAACGGGTATTAGAGTCGGCCTGCATGGCGTCCAGCACGTCGCGGGTCTGATAGGCGATGGATTCCAGCGTCGCACGGATGATGTGGTTGCTGTTGGCGCCGCGGGTCAGGCCGAAGATGGCGCCGCGCGCATACGGGTCCCAGTATGGCGCGCCCAGACCGGTGAAGGCCGGCACCACGTAGACGCCGTTGCTGTCTTTCACCTTGGTGGCGAAGTATTCGGAATCGGCCGCATCGCTGATCAGCTTCAGCTCGTCGCGCAGCCATTGGATGGACGCGCCGCCGATAAACACCGCGCCTTCCAGCGCGTAGTTCACTTCACCGCGCGGGCCACAGGCAATGGTGGTCAGCAGGCCGTGGCTGGAGCTGACCGCCTCTTCGCCGGTATTCATCAGCAGGAAGCAGCCGGTGCCGTAGGTGTTTTTCGCCATGCCCGGCTGGACGCACAGTTGGCCGAACAGCGCTGCCTGCTGGTCACCGGCGATGCCGGCGATAGGAATACGCGTGCCGCCTTTGCCGCCGATGTTGGTCTGGCCGTAAATTTCGGAAGACGGGCGCACCTTCGGCAGCATGGCGCGTGGAATATCCAGCGCCTGCAGCATGCGTTCATCCCAGTCGAGCTGGTGGATGTTGAACATCATGGTGCGCGAGGCGTTGGTGTAATCGGTGACGTGAACCCGTCCCTGCGTCATTTTCCACACCAGCCAGGTGTCGACGGTGCCGAACAGCAGTTCGCCGCGCTTGGCGCGTTCACGGGCGCCCTCGACGTGATCCAGGATCCATTTCACCTTGGTGCCGGAGAAGTACGGGTCGACCACCAGGCCGGTGTTCTGACGGATGTACTCTTCCAGGCCGTCGCGCTTAAGCTGTTCGCAGATATCTGCGGTGCGGCGGCACTGCCAGACGATGGCGTTGTAGATCGGCTTGCCGGTCTCTTTTTCCCACACGATGGTGGTTTCACGCTGGTTGGTGATGCCGATCCCGGCGATTTGGTCGGAGCTGATGTCGGCTTTCGCCAGCACTTCGACCAGCGTGGAGCTTTGGGAAGCCCAAATCTCCATCGGGTCGTGCTCTACCCAGCCGGCCTTTGGATAGATTTGTTCAAATTCGCGCTGCGACACCGCAACGATGTTGGCATCGTGATCCATGACGACGGCGCGTGAGCTGGTGGTTCCCTGGTCGAGGGCGACAATAAATTTTTTTTCTGTAGTCATGGTTGAGTCCTGCTGTTGTTAACCATTTTAAACTGCGCCAATTACGCTTTACGCTGCGGCGTTTTGGCGGCAGGCTGCCCTTGCTCTTCTTCGACGCAGTCGTCGCAAGGCAAGTGGCGGCCAATCAAGGTACGATAGCCGAAGGCGCCCAGGATGGCCCCGAGAATCGGTCCGAAAATCGGTACCAGGAAGTACGGGATATCGCGTGCGCCGGTAAAGGCGACGTTGCCCCAGCCGGCGAGATAGGCGAACACTTTTGGTCCGAAATCACGCGCCGGGTTCAGGGCGAAGCCGGTCAACGGGCCCATGGAAGCGCCGATAACGGCGATCAGAATACCGATCAGCAGCGGCGCCAGCGGGCCGCGCGGTACGCCGTTGCCATCGTCGGTCAGCGCCAGAATCAGGCACATCAGAATGGCGGTGATCACGGTTTCCACCAGGAACGCCTGCGCGACGGAGATGTGCGGGTTTGGATAGGTGGAGAAAATCCCGGCCAGATCCAGACTCTCTGCGCTGCCGCGCACCATGTTGTGGGCGGCTTCGAAATCAAAGAACAGATTGTAGTACAGGCCGTAGACCAGCGCGGCGGCACAGAAGGCGCCGGCGACCTGGGCGATGATAAAGGGAACCACGCGGCGGCCGTTAAAGTTGGCGAACAGCCACAGTGCGATGGTGACGGCCGGGTTGAGGTGGGCGCCGGAGATGCCGGCGGTCAGATAGATCGCCATGGCGACCCCGAAGCCCCAAATAACGCTGATTTCCCATTGGCCGAAGCTGGCGCCGGCCAGTTTTAATGCGGCAACGCATCCTGCGCCAAAGAAGATCAGTAGGCCGGTGCCGAGAAATTCTGCGATACATTGGCCTTTTAATGTCGGACTGGTGTTTTGGCTCATAATGTTGTTGTCCTGCAGGGTTATAGGTTTTAGGCTCGGCGAGTAGCCTGCCGGCCTTAAGGTACAGGTTTTTTTAATCTCATCCTCTTTTAAATTGAGGATGTGATGTAAATTTATCGTTAACGAACATAAACGAGAAATAGCGAAATCAAAATGTGTGTGCTCCGTCATAAAATTGAGCGAATTCGCGTTGTCTGCTGTTCTTTCCGCGCCATTACGCAGCAGGGTTGATCAGGGTTTTTGTCCGACAATTGTTAACGCGCGTTTGTCGTCATACGCGCATTTTTCAGTTTTGACTGATGGCGGGGGCGGGAAAATTGCAACAGACTGCGCGTTGAGCCGGTATGTTGCTAGACAGTAAGAGGCGGGCTACTTACAATCGTTTTTATCGAAAGAGCGTTTTATCGAGACAGGCGCGTTTTTAATCAAAAGCGCGTGTCACTTGCGCGATGCATATTCGCAGCGGCTGCAGCCTGTGCTGTGCGGCTGCTTAATAGATGTACGCCTTGCTATCATGAGGGGACTGAAGATGTCATTTGAAGTATTTGAAAAACTGGAAGCAAAAGTTCAGCAGGCGATTGATACCATCACTCTGTTGCAGATGGAAATTGAAGAGCTGAAAGAGAAGAACAATACGCTGTCTCAGGAAGTGCAGAACGCCGCCGGCAACCACGAATCACTGGTGCGTGAGAACCAGCAGCTGAAAGAAGAACAGCACGTATGGCAAGATCGCCTGCGCGCGCTGCTGGGCAAAATGGAAGAGGTCTGATTCCCTTTGCCGCAGTAACGAAAAGGGCGCCGACGGCGCCCTTTTTCATGGTAACGGCTTATTCAATATCGAGCGGGTCTTCCGCCAGAATGATGCCGGTATTGTCGGCATACAGATGATCGCCGGAGAAGAAGGTGACGCCGCCGAAGTTGACGCGGATATCGCTTTCACCCACGCCTTCGCTGGTGGCGCCGACTGGGATGGCCGCCATGGCCTGGATGCCGATATCCAGCTCTTCCAGATCGTCCACCTGACGCACCGCGCCGTAAACCACAATGCCTTCCCACTCGTTCTGAGTCGCCAGGCGCGCCAGCTCCGCGTTGATCAACGCCCGGCGTACCGAACCGCCGCCGTCGACCAGCAGGACGCGGCCGCGGCCGTTTTCTTCAAGCAGGTCAAAAAGCAGGCCATTATCCTCGAAACACTTCACCGTGGTGATCTGTCCGCCAAATGAAGTACGCCCGCCAAAATTAGAGAACAGAGGCTCAACCACGTTGACCTCTTCATGATAGATATCGCAAAGTTCGGAAGTATCGTATTTCATAGGATTTTATGTCTGTTTGCCGCTGGAATAACCAGTATATCCCTTTCTGCGCCCTGTTGGCAAAATCATCAGTTTTTATCTAGCTGAGCGCCACGCCGGCGGCGAACAAAATATTCGCCAGCAGGGCGGCCTTGACCATGTGCTCCAGCATCGGGCGCATGCCGGCCGGCGAAGGGTCGCGCAGTACGCGCAGCGCATGGCGCCACAGCAGCGGCACCGCCAGCACAAACAGCCAGCCCCATGGGCCGCTCAGGTTGAACAGGGTGAACAGCGCAAAGCACAGCACCGCGCCAATCAGCAGCAACGCATGGTAGCGCCGGGCGTTTTTCGGCCCCAGCCGCACCGCCAGGGTGTTTTTGCCGCTGGCGCGGTCGCTTTCGATATCACGCAGGTTATTGATGTTCAGCACCGCCGCCGCCAGCAGGCCGCAGGCGGTTGCCGGCAGCATCACGATGCTGTCGAAATGCAGCGTCTGCAGGTAATAGGTGCCGGCCACGCTCAGCCAGCCGAAGAACGCCAGCACCGAGATATCCCCCAGCCCCAGATAGCCGTAAGGCTTGTTGCCGACGGTATAGGTAATGGCGGCGACGATCGCCAGCGCGCCGAGCGCCAGGAAGCCGACCACGTCGCGCGGCGTTTCGCAGGCCAGCGCAATCAGCGAACAGCCGGCGATGGCGATCAGCACCACGGTAATGACCAGCGCGCGTTTCATCTGCGCCTGGGTAATCATGCCTTTTTGCATGCCGCGCAGCGGCCCGATGCGATCTTCTGTGTCGCTGCCTTTGACGGCGTCGCCGTAATCATTGGCCAGGTTGGAGAGGATCTGCAGCAGTCCGGCGGTCAACAGCGCCAGCAGCGCGACGCCGGGCTTCAGGCTGCCTTGCCAGGCGGCAATAGCTGAACCGACAACGATGGAGGCGAAAGCCAGCGGCAGGGTGCGTGGACGTAAACTTTCCAGCCAGGCTCTGGCTGGGGTGGTGGAGGTAGATGAGCTCATTTTTCGCTTCAGCAAGTCAAGTGGCTGTGTCCGCAGATAAAAAAATGGGAGGCAATGCCTCCCATTTTCGTGACTGACAGGACAGTGATAGAGCGATTATAGGATAAAACGGCTCAAATCTTCATCCGCAACCAGCTCATCCAGGTGATTGCGCACGTATTCCGCATCAATTGTAATGGATTGACCATTAATCTCGCTGGCGTCATAGGAGATATCTTCCATCAGGCGCTCCAGCACGGTGTGCAAACGACGCGCGCCGATGTTCTCGGTGCTCTCGTTAACCTGCCATGCGGCTTCGGCGATGCGGCTGATACCGTCGGCGGTGAAGTCGATGGTGACGCCTTCGGTGGCCATCAGCGCTTTGTACTGCTCGGTCAGCGACGCGTTCGGCTCGGTCAGAATGCGTTCGAAGTCTTCGGTCGTCAGCGCCTGCAGTTCAACGCGGATCGGCAGGCGGCCCTGCAGTTCCGGGATCAGATCGGACGGGCTGGCAACCTGGAAAGCGCCGGAGGCGATAAACAGGATGTGATCGGTCTTCACCATGCCGTGCTTGGTGGAGATGGTGCTGCCTTCCACCAGCGGCAGCAGGTCGCGCTGCACGCCTTCACGGGAGACGTCCGGGCCGGAGGAGTCGCCGCGCTTACAGATTTTGTCGATCTCATCGATAAATACGATGCCGTGCTGCTCAACGGCTTCGATCGCCTGCTCTTTCAGCTCTTCCGGGTTAACCAGCTTGGCCGCTTCTTCTTCCACCAGCAGCTTGAAGGCTTCTTTGATCTTCAGCTTGCGGGGTTTCTGCTTCTGGCCGCCGAGGTTCTGGAACATCGACTGCAGCTGGTTGGTCATCTCTTCCATGCCCGGAGGCGCCATGATTTCGACGCCCATCGGCGCGGCGGCCAGGTCGATTTCGATCTCTTTGTCGTCCAACTGGCCTTCGCGCAGTTTTTTACGGAACGACTGACGTGCGGCGGACGGTTCCTGCTGCTCTTCCGGCTGGCCCCAGTTGTTTTTGGCCGGTGGGATCAGCACGTCGAGGATGCGCTCTTCCGCCATCTCTTCGGCGCGGGTGCGGTTTTTCTCGATTGACTGCAGGCGCACCATTTTCACCGCGGCGTCGGTCAGGTCGCGGATAATGGAATCCACTTCCTTGCCGACATAGCCCACTTCGGTGAACTTGGTGGCTTCAACTTTGATAAACGGCGCGTTGGCCAGTTTAGCCAGGCGACGGGCGATTTCGGTTTTACCGACGCCGGTCGGGCCGATCATCAGAATGTTTTTCGGCGTTACTTCGTGACGCAGCATCTCGTTGAGCTGCATACGACGCCAGCGGTTACGCAAGGCGATGGCAACGGCGCGTTTGGCTTTGCTTTGGCCGATGATATAACCGTCCAGTTCGCTGACGATCTCGCGCGGAGTCATTTCAGACATAGTATTCGATCCTTACGCTTTGGAAGGCAGTTCTTCAATAGTGAGATTATGGTTGGTGTAAATACAGATGTCGCCGGCAATGCCGAGAGACTTCTCGACGATTTCACGGGCGCCCAATTCGGTATTTTCCAACAATGCGCGCGCGGCTGACTGGGCGTACGGGCCGCCGGAGCCGATCGCGATCAAATCATTTTCAGGCTGAACCACGTCACCGTTACCGGTGATGATCAGCGAGGCGTTTTCATCGGCCACGGCCAGCAATGCTTCCAGCTTGCGCAGCATGCGGTCGGTACGCCAGTCTTTCGCCAGCTCGACGGCGGCTTTCACCAGGTGGCCCTGGTGCATTTCCAGTTTACGCTCGAAAAGCTCAAACAGCGTGAAGGCGTCAGCGGTGCCCCCGGCAAAACCGGCGATCACTTTATCGTTGTACAGGCGGCGTACTTTTTTGACGTTGCCTTTCATCACCGTATTGCCCAATGTTGCCTGGCCATCACCACCGATGACGACTTGGCCGTTGCGGCGTACGCTTACAATTGTTGTCACGAGCAGACCCTCGTTGCAGACTGAAAGAAGTCCCCGCAGCGCCTGCTTGCGCAGGTGCTACGAGGCATATTGAGAGTATAGATGGGGGAGGATTACGGCTTTTCAACCCCTGACGGAGAGGGGAATGCATCCTGACATGCCAATGCCCTTCAGGCGGGACAAGGTTTTGTCGGCGCCGGCGCGGCTGCTGAACGGCCCGAGCACGACGCGGTTCCAGCCGCCGCCGTTGGTGATGCGGCTTTCAATGCCTTCAAACGCCAGGCGCGCACGGACGGATTCCGCCTGATCGGCGGCGCGGAACGAGCCGCACTGCACCATCCAGCGCTGTTTCTGTTCCGGCTTGCTTTCCGTCTTCGCCGGCGGCGTCGTCGGTTTAGGCTGTTGCGCCGGTTGGCTGCTGGCGCCGCCGCTGAACGGGTTGCGCGGCTGACTGGCCGGCGGCTGCGTTTGCTGCTGCACCTGTTGCTGTTGACGCGGCTGCTGCACCGGCGCCGGCTGCTGCGCGTTGTTGCGCGCGGCCTGAGCGGCGTCGTTATACGGCACCTCGTTGAGCTGAGTCGGGCGCTGCTGCATATCCGCCTGCATCTGCTCCAGCAGCTGGCGCTGTTCCTGGGTCAGCTGGGTTTTGGAGTTCACCTCGCCGCCGGCCGTCGGTTCGGTCGGGGTTTGTACGCCGGTCTGACGGTTTTCCAGCTCTTTGATATAGCGCCAGCGCTCTTCCGGCTTCGGCGGCAGGCCGTTGCCCGGGCGGCTGCTGTGGGCCGGCGACAGCGGTTCGTCGTCCGGTTTGTTATGGGTAATAAAGTAGAGACCGCCGGCAAAGATCACCAACAAGGCGACCGCAAGCGCTACCACGGTTTTGGACACCTTCGGAGAACTGCTTTTTTTACGGCTGGGGGTTTTGCGCCGCGCTCCAGAGCGCCCGCGGCTTACATAGTCTTTCTGTGCCACTATTCTTCCGCTGTATCTTTATTAGAAATTAAGTTCATCATGTTACTGAACCCTAAAATATTTGACTAGCGTTTAGGGGCGGCGGTGCTGCCTCTGACAATCAGTTCGCTGTCCAATAAACGGGAGCCGCTGGCGACGTTTTGCCCGTGCAGCTGTTCCAGTAACAGTAACATGGCTTGCTGACCAATTTGAAAGCGCGGTTGCGCCACCGTGGTTAACGGCGGATCGCAATACTGCGTCATTTTCAGGTCGTCAAAACCGACGATCGACAGATCGCCCGGGACGCTCAGGCCCATTTTACGCGCCTGCGACAGCACGCCGATCGCCATGATATCGCTGTGGCAGAACACCGCCGTCGGCGGTTTCGGCAGCGCCATCAGGGTTTTCAGCGCGGCTGCGCCCGCTTCATAAGTGAAATCACCCCGGGTAATATAGCCGCTTTCGACGGTAATGCCATTACGGCGTAGCGCCTGAATGTAACCCTGCAGGCGATATTCGCTGAGCGGCATCTGCTGCGGCCCGGCGACGCAGGCGATCTGCGTGTGTCCGAGCTGATGCAGATAATGCACGGCCTCGAAGGCGGCGGTCAGGTTGTCGATGTGCACCGTGGGCAGCTCCAGCTCCGGCGCAAACTCATTGGCCATCACCATCGGCGGCAGGTTGCGCTGTTCTTCCTTGCTGGCGTCGAAGGGCAGGTTGGAGCCGAGCAGCAGCATACCGTCGATCTGTTTGGTGATAATCAGGTTAACGAAGGTGCGTTCCTGCTGGTTTTGCTGGGCGCAGTCGCCGATCAGCACCAGATAGCCCTGCTGCGCGGCGGTTTGTTCAATCCCTTGAATAATATCGGCGAAGAAGGGGTCGCAGATATCCGGGACGATCACCAAGATGGTGCGGGATTCATTACGCTTCACGTTGCGCGATAGCGCATGCGGAGAGTAACCCACGGCCAGTACGGCCTGTTCCACTTTCTGACGCGTTGGCGCTGAGACCTTCTCCGGGTTCATCAGCGCGCGTGATACGGTTGCCGTTGAAACGCCCGCCATTTCCGCAACGTCTTTCATGGTTGCCATGGATAACTCTTTCTTGTGTTCCAACGCCTTTCTCCTTGCGCCGGCCCTATGCCAACGCGATTACTGCCATACCCCGGGCAACGATGCCGTTTCAGGGCGTATCTCCGCAATCACGCCAGGTTCGCGGGTGTGCAGCCCGCGAGCGGAAATCTTTACGATATTCTAAACAGATTACGTACCGCTTTTGTTACCTAATTTGCATAAAAAATGTGATGAAGCGGGAGTTTTTCGCGTTCGCTCGCAAATTCAAGGGTAAACGTTTGCTTAACGCCAAAGAAATCAGACTTTTCCGTGTTCAACCGTCGATGGGATCGACGTCCAGCGTCCATTTAACTTTGCGTGCCTGCGGCAGGGTGCCGATCAGCGGCAGGGTGTTTTTCATGATCCCCTGCAGAACGCGGCGCGACGGGTGTTGCAGCAGCAGCTGCCAGCGGAAACGTCCCCCGCGTTTGGACTGCAGCGCCGGCACCGGCCCCATCACCCACAGGGAATCGTCTTTCAGCGGGCTGGCCTCCAGCAGATTGCGCAATTGCTGCAGGAACATCGGCGCCTGCTGATTATCGTGATCGTCGGCGCGCAGCATAATGTGGCTGGTATAGGGGGGCAGGAAGACGCTGTTGCGCTCGCCCAGCGCCTGTTTGGCAAAGGCGTCGTAGCCTTGTTGCAGCAGCGTCTGCAGCAGCGGGTGCTCCGGGTGGTGAGTCTGCAGCAGCACTTCACCCTGCTTGCCGGCGCGGCCGGCGCGGCCGGATACCTGGGTATACAGCTGGGCGAAGCGTTCGGCGGAGCGGAAATCGGCGGAAAACAGCGCGCCGTCGACGTCCAGCAGCGCTACCAGCGTCACGTCCGGGAAGTGGTGGCCCTTCGCCAGCATTTGCGTACCGATCAGAATACGCGCGCCGCCGCGGTGGATCTCGTTCAGATGCTGCTCCAGCGAGCCTTTACGGCTGGTGGTGTCGCGATCGATACGGGTAATCGGCGTGTCAGGGAACAGCGGCGCCAGCTCGTTTTCCAGCTGTTCGGTGCCGACGCCGACCGATACCAGATGCGTAGAGCCGCATTGCGGGCACTGGTGCGGTACCGGGCGCTGGCTGTCGCAGTGGTGGCAGCGCAGCTGGCGGTGATTCTGGTGCAGGGTGTAGTAACGGTCGCAGCGCTGACATTCGGCGATCCAGCCGCATTCGTGACACAGCAGCGCCGGCGCATAGCCGCGGCGGTTGAGAAACAGCATCACCTGATTATCGTTTTTCAGGTGGTGCCGCATGCTGTGCAGCAGCGGTTGCGACAGGCCGACCTTCAGCGGCAGGCCTTTCAGGTCGATCAGGTGCTGGGCGGCCGGTTTGGCGTTGCCGGCGCGCTGCGTCAGTTTTAACTGACGGTATTTGCCCAGCTGCACGTTATGCAGCGTCTCCAGCGCTGGCGTCGCGGAGCCCATCACCATCGGAATATTTTCCGTATGGGCGCGGAACACCGCCAGATCGCGCGCGTGATAACGCCAGCCTTCCTGCTGCTTGTACGAGCTGTCGTGCTCTTCATCAATAATGATGACGCCCAGGCGGGCGAACGGCGTAAACAGCGCCGAGCGGGTGCCGATGACAATCGCCGCCTCGCCGCTGCGGGCGCGCAGCCAGACGGACAGGCGCTCGCTATCGTTCAGGCCGGAGTGCAATACCTCCACCGGCGCGTTGAAACGCTCGCGAAAGCGGGCGATGGTCTGCGGCGTCAGGCCGATTTCCGGCACCAGCACCAGCGCCTGCTTTCCCTTCGCCAGGATGTTTTCCAGTACGCTGAGATAGACCTCGGTCTTGCCGGAGCCGGTGATCCCGGCCAGCAGCCAGGCGGCGAACTGTTCATCTTCGCTGCGGATGGCGCCGACGGCGGTGGCCTGCTCGGTATTGAGCCGCAGCCGTTCGCCCTGCACGCTGAAGCCGGGCCGCCAGTCCTGCAGCGCCACGCTCTGCGTGCGCAAGTCGGCCAGCCCTTTGGCGCGCAGCGCCTGCAGCGCATTGTCGGTCAGATCGAGTTCGCTGACCTGGTGACGGTAAACCGGACGCTGCAGCAGGGCGGCGAGCGCCTGCTGCTGTTTGCGGGCGCGTTTCAGGCTTTCCGGCGGCGTGGCGCGCCCGGACTCGGTGGCGAACCACTGCCACAGCGGCGCGGTTTCCGCCGGTTTACCCTGGCGCAGCAGGGTCGGCAGCGCATGAAACAGCACTTCGCCGAGCGGATAGTGGTAATAGTCGCTGGCCCAACGCAGGATGTGCCACATTGCGGCGGAAAACAGTGAATTGCCGTCGATGATGCTGTCTATCGGTTTGAGTTTTTCCAGCGGCAGCTCGCTGCTGTCGCTGCATCCGGTGACGATGCCGATGGCGCGCTGCTTTCCCCAGGGTACGCAAACGCGCGCGCCGACCACCGGCTGTAGCCCCTGGGGCAGCAGGTAATCGAAAGTGCGGGTCAGCGGAACCGGTAGAGCAACGTGAACAACGGGCATAGGGTCCATCCAAATGAGAAAGAGGGGCTAGTTTACACGGCAGACGGCCAAATGTACGGATCCGATTGCGCGGTGTATTTAATTCTGTATAATTTGCCGCCTTTGGTATAATTCGATACCAATAAATTATCATCAACCACGTGTGGTGTCTGGCGAAACAGGGCTGGATAGCGACACGGCCTTAACTGAGGTTTCCCCATGAAAGAAGGTATCCACCCTAAATACGATTTCGTTACTGCAAGCTGCTCTTGCGGTAATGTCATGAAGATCCGCTCTACCGTGGGCCACGATCTGAACCTGGACGTTTGTGGCGCATGCCACCCGTTCTACACTGGCAAGCAGCGTGACGTTGCTACCGGTGGCCGCGTTGACCGCTTCAACAAGCGTTTCAGCGTACCAGGCGTTAAGAAATAAGATTTCTTACCGACCGATAAAAAAGGCGCCTTCGGCGCCTTTTTTGTTTCTGTCACCGGCGTTCGCCGATGGCATCAATATTCCCAGGTATCGGGATCGACGCCCAGCTCACGCATCAGCACCTTCGCGGCTTCCGGGATTTCATCGCTGCGCTCTTTGCGCAGGTCTTCATCATTAGGCAGCGGCTGGCCGGTAAAGGCGTGCAGAAACGCTTCACACAGTAATTCACTGTTGGTGGCGTGGCGCAGGTTGTTGACCTGGCGACGGGTGCGCTCGTCGGTGAGGATTTTCAGAACCTTCAACGGAATCGACACCGTGATTTTTTTTACTTGCTCGCTTTTTTTACCGTGTTCAGCGTAAGGGCTGACATACTCGCCGTTCCACTCAGCCATGGGACACCTTAAAATTGTCAGAAAAATTACAATATTCTAAAAACCGGCCAATTATGCCCGATCTTCACTGTTCTCACTAAATAAATGTCAATGTTACGCGACCAGGGTCACTGATGGACGCAGCGTGAGCGAGATGGACTATGCTTATCGCGCCAGCTTCTTACCCGACCAAACTGACATAATGTTGGCGGGTATTATGCCTCTGCTTAATCTATACGCAAAGAAGTTTAGATGTCCAGATGTATTGACGTCTATCCGTCATGCGATTAATCTTTAGGCCTCATTCATCCGCCTTCGAGAGCCGAGCGACTCCTATGACGCGTAAACCAGCCACGATTGCCGTGCGTAGCGGCCTGAACGATGACGAGCAGTACGGCTGCGTCGTCCCGCCCATTCATCTTTCCAGCACCTATAACTTCACCGATTTTAATCAGCCGCGTGCGCATGATTACTCCCGCCGCGGCAATCCGACGCGTGATGTGGTGCAGCGCGCGCTGGCGGAACTGGAAGGCGGCGCCGGCGCGGTGATGACCGGCAGCGGCATGTCGGCCATCCATCTGGTGACCACCGTACTGCTGCAGCCCGGTGACCTGCTGGTGGCGCCGCATGACTGCTACGGCGGCAGCTACCGGCTGTTTGACAGCCTGAGCAAGCGCGGCGCCTACCGGGTGCTGTTTGTCGATCAGGGCGATGACGCGGCATTGGCGCAGGCGCTGGCGCAGAAGCCGAAACTGGTGCTGATTGAAACGCCGAGCAATCCGCTGCTGCGCGTGGTGGACATTGCCGCCATCTGCGAGGCGGCGCATGCGGCCGGCGCGCTGGCGGTGGTGGATAATACCTTCCTGAGCCCGGCGCTGCAGCAGCCTATCGCCCTGGGGGCGGATCTGGTGGTGCACTCCTGTACCAAGTACCTCAACGGCCATTCGGACGTCGTCGCCGGCGCGGTGATTGCCAAAGACGCCGAGCTGGCGGTAGAGCTGGCGTGGTGGGCGAACAACATCGGCGTTACCGGCGGCGCGTTCGACAGTTATCTGCTGTTGCGCGGTATGCGCACGCTGGCGCCGCGGATCAGAGCGGCGCAGGAGAATGCCGCAGCTATTATTCGTTATTTACAGCAGCAACCGTTGGTGAAAAAGCTGTATCATCCTTCTCTGCCGGAAAACCCGGGCCATGATATTGCGCGCCGGCAGCAACGCGGCTTTGGCGCGATGCTCAGTTTTGAGCTGGATGGCGACGAGGCGGCGCTGCGCCGTTTCCTGTCGGCGCTGCGCCTGTTTACGCTGGCGGAATCGCTGGGCGGGGTGGAGAGCCTGATCTCGCATACGGCGACCATGACCCACGCCGGCATGGCGGCAGAGGCGCGGGCGGCGGCGGGCATTTCCGACAGCCTGCTGCGTATTTCCGTGGGTATTGAAGACAGTGACGATTTGATTGCCGATCTGGAACACGCCTTCCAGGCGGCGGCAACGAGGTAAGCATGAATGCAATTGCGGTAGCAGGACCGGTCAGCGGACGTCAACTGCACAAATTCGGCGGCAGCAGCCTGGCCGATGCGAAATGTTATTTGCGGGTGGCCGGGATTATGGCGGAGTACAGCCAGCCGGGCGATCTGATGGTGGTGTCTGCGGCGGGCAGCACCACTAACCAACTGATTAACTGGCTGAAGCTCAGCCAGAGCGATCGTCTTTCTGCACACCAGGTACAGCAAACGCTGCGCCGTTATCACAGCGAACTGATCGGCGGCCTGCTGCCGCCGGAAACTGCCGATGCATTGATTGCCGAATTCACGCGCGATCTGGAGCGACTGGCGGTGCTGTTGGATGGCCGGGTTGATGACGTCACCTATGCCGAAGTGGTCGGCCACGGTGAGCTCTGGTCGGCGCGCCTGATGGCGGCGGTGCTTAATCAGCAGGATATTCAGGCGGCCTGGCTGGACGCGCGTGATTTCCTGCGCGCCGAGCGCGCCGCGCAGCCGCAGGTGGATGAAGGGCGCTCTTATCCGCTGCTGCAGCAGCTGATGGCGCAGCATCCCGGCAAGCGGCTGGTGGTAACCGGCTTTATTTCACGTAACGACGCGGGTGAAACCGTGCTGCTGGGACGTAACGGCAGCGACTATTCAGCTACGCAGATTGGCGCGCTGGCCGGCGCGGAGCGCGTGACCATCTGGAGCGACGTCGCCGGGGTATACAGCGCCGACCCGCGCAAGGTGAAAGACGCCTGCCTGCTGCCGCTGCTGCGGCTGGACGAGGCCAGCGAGCTGGCGCGCCTGGCGGCGCCGGTGCTGCATACCCGCACCCTGCAGCCGGTGTCCGGCAGCGATATCGATCTGCAGCTGCGCTGCAGCTATCAGCCGGAACAGGGGTCGACCCGGATTGAGCGGGTGCTGGCTTCCGGCACCGGTGCGAAGATTGTCACCAGCCATGATGACGTTTGTCTGGTTGAACTGGCGGTGGCGCCGCAGCATGACTTCAAGCTGGCGCAAAAAGAGTTGGAGCTGGTGCTGAAACGCGCGCAGATCAAGCCGCTGTCAACCGGCCTGCATCCGGATCGCAACCTGATTCAGCTGTGCTACACCTCGGAAGTGGCCGACAGCGCGCTGCGCGTGCTGCAGGATGCCGGGCTGCCGGGAGAGGTGCAGCTGCGGCAGGGGCTGGCGATGGTGGCGCTGGTCGGCGCCGGCGTGTGCAAGAACCCGCTGCACAGCCATCGTTTCTACCAGCAGCTGAAGGATCAGCCGGTCGAGTTTATCTGGCAGGCGGAAGACGGCATCAGCCTGGTGGCGGTGCTGCGTCAGGGGCCGACCGCGTCGCTGATCCAGGGGCTGCACCAGAGCCTGTTCCGGGCGGAAAAGCGCATTGGTCTGGTACTGTTCGGCAAAGGCAACATCGGCTCCCGCTGGCTGGAGCTGTTTGCCCGTGAACAGAAAAACCTGTCCGCCCGCAGCGGTTTTGAATTCACGCTGGCCGGGGTGGTGGACAGCCGCCGCAGCCTGCTGAATTACGACGGCCTCGACGCCAGCCGGGCGCTGGCCTTCTTTGAAGAAGAGGCGCAGGAGCTGGACGAGGAGTCCCTGTTCCTGTGGATGCGCGCGCACCCGTTTGACGACCTGGTGGTGCTGGACGTGACCGCCAGCGAAGACCTGGCGCAGCAGTATCTGGATTTCGCCAGCTACGGCTTCCACGTGATCAGCGCCAATAAGCTGGCGGGCGCCTCCTGCGGCAGCAACTACCGCCAGATCCGCGACGCTTTCGCCAAAACCGGCCGTCACTGGCTGTACAACGCCACCGTCGGCGCCGGCCTGCCGGTTAACCATACGGTGCGCGACCTGCGTGACAGCGGCGACGGCATTCTGGCGATCAGCGGCATTTTCTCCGGCACGCTGTCGTGGCTGTTCCTGCAGTTTGACGGCACCGTACCCTTTACCGAGCTGGTGGATCAGGCGTGGCAGCAGGGGCTGACCGAGCCTGACCCGCGTGTGGATCTGTCCGGCCAGGACGTGATGCGCAAGCTGGTGATTCTGGCGCGCGAGGCCGGCTACGATCTCGAGCCGAATCAGGTGCGGGTAGAGTCGCTGGTGCCGGACGGTACCGAGCAGGGCACGGTCGATCAGTTCTTTGAGAACGGCGAGGCGCTGAACCAGCAAATGCTGCAGCGCTTTGAGGCCGCCAGCGAGATGGGGTTGGTGCTGCGTCACGTGGCGCGTTTTGACGCCAACGGTAAGGCGCGCGTCGGCGTGGAGGCGGTGCGCCCGGAGCATCCGCTGGCCGCGCTGCTGCCGTGCGATAACGTCTTTGCGATTGAAAGCCGCTGGTACCGCGATAACCCGCTGGTGATCCGCGGCCCGGGCGCCGGGCGTGATGTCACCGCCGGCGCTCTCCAGTCCGATCTCAACCGGCTGGCGCAGCTGTTGTAATCCTCCTTGGCGAGGTGAATGCCGACAGGGCGCTGCTTGCAGCGCCCTGTTGCTTTTTCAGCCGCCGGTCACATGAAATTCTCTCCGGTAGCGATGAGGATTAATCATCCTATTACCCTCACTTTTCTGTTGACTCTTTCACCAACATCCGGCATTTTCTATCTAGACGTCTAAACGTATAGACGCTTATTAAAATAACACCGCGATCGACAAGAGGCAGACAGGGTATGAGTTTTTTTCACGCAAACCAGCGGGAAGCGCTGAACCAGAGCCTGGCCGAATTAAACGGTCAGATTAACGTATCGTTTGAGTTCTTTCCGCCGCGCACCAGCGAAATGGAAGAGACTCTGTGGCAGTCGATCGATCGTCTGAGTAGCCTGAAGCCCAAATTCCTCTCGGTCACCTACGGCGCCAACTCCGGCGAACGCGATCGCACCCACGGCGTCATCAAGGGGATTAAGGATCGCACCGGCCTTGAGGCCGCTCCGCACCTGACCTGCATTGACGCCTCGCGCGAACAGCTGAGCGAGATCGCCCGCGACTACTGGAACAACGGCATTCGGCATATCGTGGCGCTGCGCGGCGATCTGCCGCCGGACAGCGGCAAACCGGAGATGTATGCGGCCGATTTGGTGGCGCTGCTGAAGGAGGTGGGTGATTTCGATATTTCGGTGGCGGCGTACCCGGAGGTGCACCCGGAGGCGAAAAGCGCGCAGGCCGATCTGATCAACCTGAAGCGTAAAATCGACGCCGGCGCCAGCCGCGCGATTACCCAGTTCTTCTTTGACGTGGAAAGCTACCTGCGTTTTCGCGACCGCTGCGTCGCCACCGGCATTGACGTTGAAATCGTGCCGGGCATTCTGCCGGTGTCCAACTTCAAGCAGCTGCAGCGCTTCGCCGCCATGACCAACGTGCGGGTGCCGAGCTGGATGACCAGCATGTTCGCCGGGCTGGATGATGACCCGGAAACGCGCAAAATGGTGGGGGCCAATATTGCCATGGATATGGTGAAGATCCTCAGCCGTGAAGGGGTAAAAGACTTCCACTTCTACACGCTGAACCGCGCCGAGATGAGCTACGCAATTTGCCATACGTTGGGAGTGCGCCCGGTAGCGGCGGCCTGAAAGTAGGCAGCAAGAAAAAACCCAACCAGATGGTTGGGTTTTTTGTTCTTTATTATTGCGCTATTAACCGTTAGGGCGCTCTGAGAAATCGTAAATGGTGGCAGGATTCATACGGTGTGTGTAGGCGTACTCCACTCTGTAATTCGTTGACTCAGCGGTGAAGGGGCTTAATGGCCTGAATTCAGTTCGGTTTGTTCCATCGAAAGTGGTCAGTTCGACTGTACAGGAAACCCCATAGGTTTTAGTCCCCTCTTTGAAAGTAAACCAACAGTTCAGAAGAATAAAGGGCAGTACTTCGCCCTCCAGGGTTCCAAGAGCACCTCTGTTAGTTATCTCCCAGCGGCCGTAGAGGCGCAGGCGGCCGTCAACGGTTTCGCCGAATTTGGCCAGATACAACCGGCGCATTTCTTCCATCGGGAAACGTTCTTCCAGCGATTGATACGTTTTGGTGATATCAGTCATACATAAATTCCTTGTAAAAAGTGTTTAAAGATTAGTGATATGCCATACGGAAAAGCTTTCCCGTATGCAGATACGCTAACTATTAACACTTGTTTTTGTAAGGTTATTGGGGCGTGCTGGCGCTGGGACAAATAAACATAAAAAAATGCCCGCTATATCAATAGCGGGCATTGGTAAGGGATGCGTTGAGCGTGTAGCCTAGCCGGTATTGCGCATCCCGGCGGCGATGGTGACGGACAACTATAATTTAGTTCAAGGCGGGCATTAGCATCGAGCCCTTACATCGGCGGCATGATAAGTTCAGCATTATTTAATTTAATATAAAGTTTAACAATAAATATTTTAGAATTGTCATGAAATAAGAAAATACAATGCAAGAGAAGGCCAATACGGTGATTCTGTAATAAGTATCTATCCATGCTGATGTTTTAGGTCCTATCTCATCAAGGAAATTATAGATAGAATCGCTTTCTTCGTGCATGAATAGTGGCTTTCTTTTGTTTTTCAAACAATGAAAATAATATGACATCCCAAATGAACCAAAGTATCCCATCTGTGAATGGAAATGGTATGCAGCGCCAAATGAGTATTTTTTTGACAGATATGTATTTATAGTTGCGTAGTAATTATTTTTTATTTTACAAAAATAAAAGAATAAATATACCATGGATATGATAGATATCCATGCTGAGGCGATTCCAAGGTAAGAAATTACAGTTATCATTTTAGTCTTTAAGTAGGTAGTCAATAAAAGTTTCGCCTGACTTGCTACCCAGGTATCCGCCGACCAGCGATCCTACGGCAGCACATGCGAACCCTCCAGCACCGAACAGCCTATCTGTATTGAGCTGTATGAAGTAACGGGTTATATGTGTATTACGACGATTAAATAGTAATTCTTGCAATGCCAATGAAGCGGGCTGTTTTAACACATAATCATTAGGGAGAATGTTACGTAGCATGTTTATCCCGCTTAAGTTACAACTCATAGCTCCGCTAATATTAACCTAATCTTACCCATAGTGGGTACACCTGATAGTTATTTTTTTCGTTTCTCAGCATAGTTGTCCCGAAGAAGATGAATGACGGCGCTTTACACAATAAAGTTAGGTGTTCCGTTAACGTTTGTCAGATAAAACCCTCTTCTCTTTCTTGTTAAACCGAATAAGGTAAAATATAAGAGTATATAACGTCTTAATAATGGATGTTTACCCCAGGTTTATAGCTGCAAGATTTATTGAATCTCTTACCTGACCAGGGCTACAGGAAAAAATGCCCGCTATATCAATAGCGGGCATTGGTAAGGGATGCATTGAGCGTGTGGCCTAGCCGGTATTGCGCATCCCGGCGGCGACGCCGGCGATGGTGACCATCAGCGCCTGCTCGACGCGTGCGTCCTGCTGGTCGCTTGCCTCCTGCTGACGTGAGCGGTGCAGCAGTTCGGCCTGCAGCACGTTCAGCGGGTCGGTATAGACGTTACGCAGCGCGATGGATTCGGCGATCCACGGCAGGTCTTCCATCAGGTTGTCATCGTTGGCGATGGCCAGCACCACTTTGATATCGCTCTCCAACTGCTCGCGCAGCTGTTTGCCCAGCGGCCACAGCGATTCATCCACCAGACGCTGATCGTAGTACTCCGCCAGCCACAGGTCGGCCTTGGCGAACACCATTTCCAACATGGCGATGCGGGTGGAGAAGAACGGCCAGTCGCGGCACATCGTCGCCAGCTGCTCCTGCTTGCCGGCTTTCACCGCTTCCTGCAGCCCGGCGCCGGCGCCCAGCCAGGCGGGCAGCATCAGGCGGTTCTGCGTCCAGGCGAAGATCCACGGAATGGCGCGCAGGCTTTCCACGCCGCCGTTCGGCCGGCGTTTGGCCGGGCGGGAGCCCAACGGCAGTTTGCCCAGTTCCAGTTCCGGCGTTGCCGCGCGGAAGTAGGGCACGAACTGCGGGTTTTCACGCACGTAGCCGCGGTACATCTGACATGAGGTGTCGGACAGCTCGTCCATCAGGGTGCGCCACTCTTTCTTCGGTTCCGGCGGCGGCAGCAGGTTGGCTTCCAGAATCGCGCCGGTATACAGCGCCAGACTGCTGATGGTGACTTCCGGCAGGCCGAACTTGAAGCGGATCATCTCCCCCTGTTCGGTGACGCGCAGCCCGCCTTTCAGGCTGCCCGGCGGCTGCGACAGCAGCGCCGCATGGGCCGGCGCGCCGCCGCGGCCGATTGAACCGCCGCGGCCGTGGAACAGCGTCAGCGCAACGCCGGCTTTTTCACAGGTTTTAATCAGCGCGTCCTGCGCGCGGTACTGCGCCCAGGAGGCGGCCATCACGCCGGCGTCTTTGGCCGAGTCGGAGTAGCCGATCATCACCATCTGTTTGCCCTGAATAAAGCCGCGGTACCAGTCGATATTCAGCAGCTGGGTCATCACGTCGTCGGCGTTGTTCAGATCGTCCAGGGTTTCGAACAGCGGCGCCACCGGCAGAGCGAACGGGCAGCCGGCTTCTTTCAGCAGCAGATGCACCGCCAGCACGTCGGACGGCGTGCGCGCCATGGAGATCACATAGGCGGCGATGGATCCCTGCGGCGCCTCGGCGATCACCCGGCAGGTCTCCAGCACTTCCTGCGTGTCCGCGCTGGGTTGCCACTGCAGCGGCACCAGCGGGCGCTTGGAGTTCAGCTCGCGGATCAGGAACGCCTGCTTATCCGCTTCCGACCAGCTTTCATAATCCCCCAGGCCCAGATAGCGCGTCAGTTCGGCGATAGCCTCGGTGTGGCGGGTACTTTCCTGACGTACGTCGATGCGCACCAGCGGCACGCCGAAGCAGCGCACGCGGCGCAGGGTATCGAGCAGTTGGCCGTTGGCGATGATGCCCATACCGCAGGCGACCAGCGACTGATAGCAGGCGTACAGCGGTTCCCACAGCTGCTCATTGCTCACCAGCAGGTCGTGCGGCTTCAGCATGCGTTCGCCTTTCAGACGGCCTTCCAGATAGGCCTGCGAGCTGATGAGCTGGCTGCGCAGGCGCTTCATGATTTCCCGGTACGGCTCTTGCACTGCCTCACCGCCGGCCAGCTCGCGCAGCGCCGGCGTACATTCGGTCATCGACAGTTCCGAGACCAACACCTGGATATCGCGGGTGAACAGGTCGCAGGCTTTCCAGCGGCTCAGCAGCAGCACGTGGCGGGTGATTTCGGCGGTGACGTTCGGGTTGCCGTCGCGGTCGCCGCCCATCCAGGAGGTAAAGCGCACCGGCACGGCTTCCACCGGCAGGCGGTAGTCGATGGCGTTTTCCAGCTGTTCGTTAAATTCGCGCAGGAAAGCCGGCACGCCTTCCCACAGGCTGTTTTCCACTACCGCAAAGCCCCATTTGGCTTCATCGATCGGCGAAGGGCGGTTTTTGCGGATTTCATCGGTGTGCCACGACTGCGCCACCAGCTGACGCAGACGGCGCATGATCTTATTGCGCTCGTAATCGGCCAGATCGTTGTGATCCAGCTGGCTGAGGCAGGTGTTCACCTCCACCAGTTTGTGGATCAGGGTGCGGCGGGTGATCTCCGTCGGGTGGGCGGTGAGCACCAGCTCGATGGAGAGTTGATCCACGGCGTCGCACAGCTCTTTATTGCTGAGTTTTTTGCCTTTCAGGCGGCTGAACAGCTGCGCCATCGCTTCCGGATTGCTGGCGGCCTCGCCGTGCGGCGAAATGCTGTGATACTGCTCGGCCACGTTGGTTAAATTGAGGAACTGACTGAAAGCGCGCGCTACGGGCAGCAGCTCATCGTTGGACAGGTTTTGCAGCGTAGTGAGCAGCTCCTGACGATGCGCCTCGTTGCCTGCGCGTGAAGATTTGGAAAGTTTACGGATGGTTTCAACACGATCGAGAATATGCTCGCCCAGCGCTTCTTTAATGGTTTCGCCGAGCAGTTTGCCGAGCATACTGACATTACTTCGCATTGCCGAATATTGTTCGTTCATATAACCCCTGACCCAATCTGTACGTATTTGCATACCTTTCATGTGCGGGATGTATCTGTTCTGGCTGTTATCCCTGATGCCTGGATACCACCCCGAGTGCATTTAGGTATCTGTTGTAAGTAAATTTCACGCGTCAGGCAAAGAAAGCCTGTTTTGTCACACCACGTGTCTGTCCAATGGTTAATTGACACTATTTTCAGCAAAAAAACATCAAAATCATCGTTTTTTCTGAAATTTAATTACAGCCCGCGGTTTATCAGTGCGGCTAATTACGCGCGGGCTTACTCCTTTCAGCCAGGGGCATGATAGATCATTGCCCCTATGATTTCGTCGGTTTATTGATGGCAGAAGTGATCGACCAGCTGGCCGATCAGCTTGCGGGTAGGCTCGATAAAGGCGGTGTCGATGTATTCATCCGGCTGGTGCGCCTGGTTGATGGAGCCGGGCCCCAGCACCAGCGTCGGGCACACTTCCTGGACAAACGGCGCCTC
Organism: Serratia rubidaea; assembly: GCF_016026735.1. Classification (NCBI taxonomy): domain Bacteria; kingdom Pseudomonadati; phylum Pseudomonadota; class Gammaproteobacteria; order Enterobacterales; family Yersiniaceae; genus Serratia; species Serratia rubidaea. The sequence goes on along the minus strand of NZ_CP065640.1, from coordinate 1,333,121 downwards.
GGTGCAGTAGTTGACCACTTCTGTGCGTGAGCCCAGCAGCTGCTCGATCACCGCCACCAGGTGGTGATCGGTCGGGCATTCATAGCCGGGGATCGGCGGATGCAGCTCATCAATACTCAGACGACCCGGCCAGCGCTCGCTCACCGGCGCCAGCGCGCTGTGCATCAGCTCATTAATATTTTCCAGCGTCATCCCCGGCAGCGGGCGGATGTCCAGATGCAGTTCGCAGCAGGCGCAAATGCGGTTTGCCGCATCGCCGCCATTAATATGCCCGAAGTTCATCGTCGGATACGGCACGGCAAACGCCGGGTTGTTATAGCGCTCCTGCAGGGTTTTACGCAGCTCCATCAGGTGGCCGATCGACTCATGCATCAGGTCGATGGCGTTGACGCCGCGCGCCGGATCGCTCGAGTGGCCGGACTGGCCGGTGATGCGGATAGCGTTGGAGAGATGGCCCTTATGCGCGCGCACCGGCCGTAGCGACGTCGGTTCGCCGATGATGGCGAAGTCCGGACGGATAGCGGTCGAGGCGGCGAAGTAGCGCGCGCCGGCCATCGTCGTTTCTTCATCCGCCGTGGCCAGAATATACAGCGGCTTGGTCAGCTTGCTGGCGTCGATATCGCGCACCGCATCCAGAATAAAGGCAAAGAAGCCTTTCATATCCGCCGTGCCGAGACCGTACAGCTTATTGTCGTGTTCGGTCAGGGTGAACGGGTCGCGCGTCCAGCGCCCTTCGTCATAGGGCACGGTGTCGGTATGGCCGGCCAGCAGCAGGCCGCCGCTGCCTTCGCCGATACTGGCCAGCAGGTTGAACTTGTTGCGGGTATCTGGCACCGGCTGCACGTCGACGCGGAAGCCTAAATCGCTAAACCAGCCGGCCAGCAAATTGATTAACGCTTCATTACTCTGATCGAGAGCGCCATCGGTGGCGCTGATCGACGGGGTGGCGATCAGCGCCCGGTACAGCTCAATAAATGGAGGTAATTTCATCTTCACTGTTGACAGCCTTTGGTTAGGGTAGTATCAATATTCATGCATTTATTTTGAATAAAAATACAGTAAACTAAAGCGTAACGGAACCCGAGGACCGGATGTTTATAAAAACATCAACGCTCAACCACGTGGGTGAACGACGCAACAACGCGGTCGAACCCTGTTACCGGGGTCGCAAGCGACCACTTGGCAAGTTTAGAAGGTGAAAGGCCACATGTTGAATACGCTGATCGTTGGTGCCAGCGGCTATGCCGGAGCGGAGCTCACGGCTTACCTGAATCGTCACCCACATATGAACATAACCGCTTTAGCGGTTTCAGCGCAAAGTGCAGATGCAGGAAAATTGCTTTCCGACCTGCATCCGCAGTTGAAAGGTATCGTCGATTTACCGCTGCAGCCGCTGACGGACGTGGCGCAGGCGGCGCAGGGCGTCGATGTGGTGTTCCTCGCCACCGCCCATGAAGTCAGCCATGACATTGCGCCGCTATTTCTGGCCGCCGGCTGCGTGGTGTTTGACCTGTCCGGCGCCTTCCGGGTGCAGGATGCGGCGTTCTATCCGCAGTATTACGGCTTTGAGCATCAGCATGCCGACTGGCTGGAACAGGCGGCGTACGGCCTGGCCGAGTGGCAGAGCGACAAAGTCAAAACTGCGCAGCTGATCGCAGTGCCGGGCTGCTATCCGACCGCCGCCCAGCTGGCGCTGAAGCCGCTGATCGACGGCCAGTTGCTGAATTTGTCGCAGTGGCCGGTGATTAACGCCACCAGCGGCGTCAGCGGCGCCGGGCGCAAGGCCAGCGTCACCACCAGTTTTTGCGAGGTGAGCCTGCAGCCGTATGGGATTTTCACCCACCGGCATCAGCCGGAGATCGCCGCGCACCTCGGTACGCCGGTGATCTTCACCCCGCATTTGGGCAACTTCCCGCGCGGCATTCTGGAAACCATCACCTGCCGGCTGCAGCCCGGCGTGAGCGCTGCGGATATCGCCGCCGCCTATCATGCCGCCTATGACGACAAGCCGCTGGTGCGGCTGTATGAGCAAGGCGTGCCGGCGCTGAAGTCGGTGGTGGGGCTGCCGTTCTGCGATATCGGCTTTGCCGTGCAGGGCGAACATCTGATCGCCGTGGCGGTGGAAGATAATCTGTTAAAAGGTGCGGCCGCTCAGGCGGTGCAGTGCCTGAATATTCGCTTTGGGTTCCCTGAAACCCAATCATTACTTTAAGTCCGCGTGAGTAAATAACGATGAATCCGTTAATTATCAAGTTAGGTGGCGTGTTATTAGACAGTGAAGAAGCGCTGGAGCGTCTGTTTACCGCGCTGGACAGCTATCGCGCCCAGTATCAGCGTCCGCTGGTGATCGTACACGGCGGCGGCTGCGTAGTGGATGAGCTGATGAAGCAGCTGTCTCTGCCGGTGGTGAAGAAAAACGGCCTGCGGGTCACGCCTGCCGAACAGATCGACATTATTACCGGCGCGCTGGCGGGCACGGCCAATAAAACCCTGCTGGCATGGGCGGTGAAGCACCAAATCAATGCGGTCGGCCTGAGCCTGGCCGACGGCAACAGCGTGACGGTTACGCAGCTCGATCCGGAGCTGGGCCACGTGGGCAACGCGCAGCCGGGGTCGCCGGCGCTGCTGCAGACTCTGCTGGGCGCGGGCTATCTGCCGGTGGTCAGCTCCATCGGCATTACCGCCGGCGGCGAGCTGATGAATGTCAATGCCGACCAGGCCGCGACGGCGCTGGCCGCCACGCTGGGCGCCGACCTGATCCTGCTGTCGGACGTCAGCGGCATTCTGGACGGCAAGGGCCAGCGTATTGCCGAAATGACGGCGCAAAAAGCGGAGCAGCTTATCGAACAGGGTATCATTACCGATGGTATGGTGGTGAAGGTTAACGCGGCGTTGGACGCTGCCCGCACCCTTGGCCGCCCGGTCGATATCGCCAGCTGGCGCAACGCAGAAAAATTACCGGCGCTGTTCAACGGTGAGTCAATCGGCACCCGGATTCTTGCTTAACTTCAGAATTGAAATAGGAATAAGACAATGCAAAACCAAAATATCAAAAAAATCGTGCTGGCTTACTCCGGCGGCCTGGATACCTCTGCCATCATTCCATGGCTGAAAGAGAACTACGGCGGCTGTGAAGTGGTGGCGTTCGTGGCGGATATCGGCCAGGACCGCAGCGATCTGGAAGGGGTGGAGAAAAAGGCGCTGCAGTCCGGCGCCTCCGAGTGCCACGTTGTCGACCTGCGTGAAGAGTTCATCCGCGATTACGTCTATCCGGTGCTGCAGACCGGCGCGCTGTATGAAGGCACCTATCTGCTCGGCACCTCGATGGCGCGTCCGATTATCGCCAAAGCGCAGGTTGAGCTGGCGCTGAAGGTCGGCGCAGACGCGCTGTGCCACGGTGCAACCGGTAAAGGCAACGATCAGGTGCGTTTCGAAACCACCTACACCGCGCTGGCGCCGCAGCTGAAAGTGGTGGCGCCTTGGCGTGAGTGGAACCTGCGTTCCCGTGAAGCGCTGTTGGATTACCTGAAAGAACGCAATATCCCGACGACCGCGTCACTGGAGAAAATCTACAGCCGTGATGAAAACGCCTGGCATATCTCCACCGAAGGCGGCGTGCTGGAAAGCCCGTGGAATGCGCCGAACAAAGATTGCTGGGTCTGGACCGTCGACCCGCTGGAAGCACCGGATCAGCCGGAGCAGGTTACCATCAGCGTTGAAAAAGGCCGGGTGGTGGCGGTAAACGGCGAAACGCTGACGCCGTACCAGTGCCTGGAAAAACTGAACGTACTGGGCGCCAAGCACGGCGTGGGGCGGATCGATATCGTCGAAAACCGTCTGGTCGGCATCAAATCCCGCGGCTGCTATGAAACGCCGGGAGGCACCATCATGGTTGCGGCGCTGCGCGGCGTTGAGCAGCTGGTGCTGGACCGCGACAGCTTCAAATGGCGTGAGCAGTTAGGTCTGGAAATGTCCTACGTGGTTTACGATGGCCGCTGGTTTGCGCCGCTGCGTCGCTCGATTCAGGCTTCTGCTGAAGCGCTGGCGGAAGAGGTGAACGGTGAAGTGGTGCTGCAGCTGTATAAAGGCCAGGTGACGGCGATTCAGAAAAAATCGGCCAACAGCCTGTATTCAGAAGAATTCGCCACCTTCGGTGAAGACGAAGTTTACGACCACAGCCACGCCGGCGGCTTTATCCGCCTGTTCTCTCTGTCTTCACGTATCCGTGCGTTGAACGAACAGAAGTAAGGTTGGCGGTTGTGAGTATTTCGGGGCGCAGCATGCTGCGCCCCTGATGTTCTGAGCGAATGTATAAAAAATTCAGGAGCAGATTATGGCACTTTGGGGCGGGCGGTTCAGTCAGGCGGCGGATCAGCGGTTCAAACACTTAAACGACTCACTGCGTTTCGACTATCGCCTGGCGGAGCAGGACATTGTCGGCTCCGTCGCCTGGTCGAAAGCGCTGGCGACCGTCAACGTATTGACGGCGCAGGAGCAGCAGCAGCTGGAGCAGGCGCTGAATGCCCTGTTGACGGAAGTGCAGGCGGATCCGCTGGCGATCGTGCAGAGCGATGCGGAAGATATCCACAGCTGGGTGGAGCAGAAGCTGATCGAGAAGGTCGGCGATCTGGGCAAAAAGCTGCACACCGGGCGCAGCCGTAACGATCAGGTGGCGACCGATCTTAAGCTGTGGTGCAAACAGCAGGTCAGCGATCTGCTGACGGCGATCGTGCAGCTGCAGCAGGCGCTGGTGGAAACTGCCGAAGCTAACCAGGACGCGGTGATGCCGGGGTATACCCACCTGCAGCGTGCGCAGCCGGTGACCTTTGCTCACTGGTGCCTGGCGTATGTAGAAATGCTGGCCCGTGACGAAAGTCGTCTGCAGGATACGCTGCAGCGGCTGGACGTCAGCCCGCTGGGCTGCGGCGCGCTGGCGGGCACCGCCTATCCTATCGACCGCGAACAGCTGGCCGGCTGGTTGGGGTTTGCTTCCGCCACCCGCAACAGCCTGGACAGCGTTTCCGACCGCGACCACGTGCTGGAGCTGCTGTCCAACGCCTCTATCAGCATGGTGCACCTGTCGCGCTTTGCTGAAGACCTGATCTTCTTTAACAGCGGCGAGGCGGACTTTATTGAGCTTTCCGACCGTGTCACCTCCGGTTCGTCGCTGATGCCGCAGAAGAAAAACCCGGACGCGCTGGAACTGATCCGCGGTAAATGCGGCCGCGTGCAGGGCGCACTGACCGGCATGATGATGACGTTAAAAGGCCTGCCGCTGGCGTATAACAAAGACATGCAGGAAGACAAGGAAGGGCTGTTCGACGCGCTCGATACCTGGATGGACTGCCTGCAGATGGCGGCGCTGGTGCTGGACGGTATTCAGGTGAAGCGTCCGCGCTGCCAGGAGGCGGCGGAGCAGGGCTATGCCAACGCCACCGAGCTGGCGGACTATCTGGTCGCCAAGGGCGTGCCTTTCCGTGAGGCGCACCATATCGTCGGTGAAGCGGTGGTTGAAGCCATTCGTCAGGGCAAGGCGCTGGAAGCTTTGCCGCTGGCCGATTTGCAGCAGTTCAGCAGCGTGATTGGCGATGATGTCTATCCGGTGCTATCGCTGCAGTCCTGCCTCGACAAGCGCGCGGCCAAAGGCGGCGTATCGCCGCAGCAGGTTGCCAGCGCCATTGCCGCCGCCAAACAGCGGCTGGCATAACGGCAAAGGCCGATGAACAGCGTTAAAGGCGCGGCGTAATGCTGCGCCTTTTGTTTTTGTCTCAGCCGGTAAGGCGCGAGCACAGATAACGGTTCAGGCTGACGCCGTCCTCCATGGCGTTCATCGCCAGACGGCGGTGTTGTTCGGGGGGCAGGCGTAGCACCAGGCGGCCGCTAAACTGCTTTTCCGCAAGCGCTTCCGGCGGCGTTTCCCCGTTGGCGAGCATTTCCGCCACCACGTTATGCACCAGCTGTTCGATGCCGGCCAACGCGGCACTGCGTCTCGGCGCCAGCCAGGACAAGGAGGGAAATTCGGTGCACAGCCCGACAAATTCCTGGTCTTCTGCCGACCAGGTAATGCGATAAGTGTAATGTTCAAGCTGATCCATGTTGTCCCTCCAGTCTGATCAAGGCATCAATAACCTGCTTCACCTGATAAGCTTTTGCCGTGTTGCTCCGGCCCCGTTGAATATTCACTCTGGGATCGCCGGGCCAGGGCATGGCGTAAACCCGATGACTGCCGCCGTTGATGCGGGGGTTGCCGAACCAGCGATCGCAGATCCTGACCAGCTCGTTGAATTTGATGCTGGCGATGCGCTGCTGCAGCACGGCGATATCTTCCGTGATCTCTTTCATCACGACAACTCCATTTTAGTATCACTATTGGTATCAATTCAATGTTTGTGGCATGAAAATGCCGGGAAAGCGCAGCGAGGGCAACCAAAAGAAGGTGAAGCTGGAATGGGTGACGCAAAAAACGGGCAGGTCTGTCTGGTGGGGATTTATTTTCGGCAGGATAAAAAAGGCGGGCCGTTTCATCAGGCCCGCCAAATGCTTACAGGAGTTTGTTGTTACTCGTTAATCAGACTGACAGGAATTTTTCCAGGTCGTCGCTGCCGCCGATATGACGGCCGCCGATAAATACCTGCGGCACGGTGGCGCGGCCGCTGACGGCGCGCAGGCTGACGGTGGTCGCATCCTGGCCCAGCACGATCTCTTCATACTGCATGCCGCGCTCTTGCAGCATCTGTTTGGCTTTGGCGCAGAACGGACAGCCCGGTTTGGTGAATACGGAAATGGACTCCTGCACTTTAAATTCCGGCGCCAGATATTTCAGCATGGTGTCGGCATCAGACACTTCAAACGGGTCGCCCGGTTTGTTGGGTTCCACAAACATCTTTTCGACCACGCCGTTGCGTACCAGCATGGAGTAGCGCCATGAACGGGGGCCGAAGCCGAGCTCGGCTTTCTCAACCAGCATATTCATGCCTTTGGTGAATTCGCCGTTGCCGTCCGGAACGAAGGTAATATTTTCGGCGTGCTGGTCTGCCTTCCAGGCGTTCATTACGAAGGTATCGTTAACGGAAACGCACAGGATGCTGTCGACGCCGTGCTGTTTAAATACGCTGAACAGCTCGTTGTAACGCGGCAGGTGGCTGGAGGAGCAGGTCGGGGTAAAGGCGCCCGGCAGGGAAAACACCACCACGGTCTTATCTTTAAACAGGTCATTGGTGGTGATATCCATCCACTGGTCGCCTTGGCGGGTGTGGAACGTAACCTGAGGGACTTTTTTGCCTTCTTGGCTGGTAAACATAGAATAACCCCTTAATAAGATAAAATAATTTTTTTCGGCTGACGTGACGTCGCTTCGTTGATGAACATTATTCACGCTGGGGCTTGATAGTTCTAATCACTCATTGCTATCTTATCTATCGCCACGGTCTATCGTGGCATGGAGGGAAACAATGAATATTCGTGATTTAGAGTACCTGGTCGCCTTGGCCGAGCACCGCCACTTCCGGCGCGCTGCCGATTCATGCCATGTCAGCCAGCCCACGCTTAGCGGCCAGATCCGTAAACTGGAAGATGAACTGGGCGTGATGCTGCTCGAACGCACCAGCCGCAAGGTGCTGTTTACTCAGGCAGGTCTGCTGCTGGTGGAACAGGCGCGCACCGTACTGCGTGAAGTCAAGGTGTTAAAGGAGATGGCCAGCCAGCAGGGGGAAACCATGTCCGGGCCGCTGCATATCGGTTTGATTCCGACGGTGGGGCCTTACCTGCTGCCGCAGATTATCCCGACGCTGCATAAGTCCTTCCCGAAGCTGGAAATGTATCTGCACGAAGCGCAAACCCAGCAGCTGTTGGCTCAGCTCGACAGCGGCAAGCTGGACTGCGCGATTCTGGCGCTGGTGAAAGAGACCGAAGCCTTTATTGAAGTGCCGCTGTTTGACGAACCGATGAAGCTGGCGGTCTATTCCGACCACCCGTGGGCGCAGCGCGAACGCGTTGCGATGCCGGATCTGTCAGGGGAAAAGCTGCTGATGCTGGAAGACGGCCACTGCCTGCGCGATCAGGCGATGGGCTTCTGCTTCCAGGCCGGTGCGGATGAGGACACCCATTTCCGCGCCACCAGTCTGGAGACTCTGCGCAACATGGTGGCCGCCGGCAGCGGGATTACGCTGCTGCCTTCACTGGCGGTGCCGTCGGAACGCGAGCGTGACGGCGTGTGCTATCTGGATTGCTATAAACCGGAGCCGAAACGCACCATTGCGCTGGTGTATCGCCCCGGCTCCCCGCTGCGCAGTCGTTACGAGCAGCTGGCCGAGGCGATTCGCGAGCATATGCAGGGTTACATCGGCTCGACGTTAAAACAGGCGGTTTAAGCCGTTGAGCGCCGCCACCCGGAAGGCTTCGGCCATGGTCGGATAGTTGAAGGTAGTATTAACGAAATACTCGATGGTATTACCTCCATTCTTCTGTTCCATGATTGCCTGACCGATGTGAATGATCTCGGCGGCGCGCTCGCCAAAGCAGTGGATCCCCAGGATCTCCAGCGTTTCACGGTGGAACAGGATCTTCAGGCTGCCGACGTTCATGCCAGCGATTTGCGCCCGCGCCAGGTGTTTGAACTGGGCGCGGCCCACTTCATACGGCACTTTCATCGCCGTCAGCTCCTGCTCGGTTTTGCCGACGGAGCTGATTTCCGGAATGGTATAAATCCCGGTCGGGATATCGTCAATCAGGTGTCCGCCCACTTCACCGCTGGAGATCGCCTGCGCGGCGATGCGGCCCTGGTCGTACGCGGCGGAGGCCAGACTCGGATAGCCGATGACGTCACCCACGGCGTAGATATGCGGCACCGCAGTCTGGTACATGCTGTTGACCTTCAGCAGCCCGCGGCTGTCTGATTCCAGGCCGATATTCTCCAGCGCCAGCGAATCGGTGTTGCCGGTACGGCCGTTGGCGTACAGCAGGCAGTCCGCTTTCACTTTCTTGCCGGATTTCAGGTGCACGATAACCCCGTTATCCACCCCTTCGATTTTCTCGTACTCTTCGTTATGACGGATCACCACGCCATTGTTCCAGAAGTGGTAGGAGAGGGAGTCCGACATTTCCTGATCGAGGAACGCCAGCAGCCGATCGCGGGTGTTGATCAGATCGACCTTGACGTTCAGGCCGCGGAAGATCGAGGCGTATTCGCAACCAATCACCCCGGCGCCATAAATAATGATGTGGCGCGGTTCATGGTTCAGCTCCAGGATGGAGTCGCTGTCATAAATGCGTGAATGGTTAAAGTCGACGCCGGCCGGATGATAAGGGCGTGAGCCGCAGGCGATGACGATATGCGCCGCGCTGACCGTGTCCTGCGTGCCGTCCGGGTAAGTGACGCTGACGGTGTTGGCGTCGATAAAGCGGGCGTCGCCGGCAAACAGTTTGCACTGGTTGCGCTCATAGAACCCCTGACGCATACGCGTTTGCTGATTAATCACGTTGTCGGCGTGGCGGAGGATGTCAGGGAAAGTGGCGCTGAGCGTGCGGGAGTTATTGTAGAGCGGGTTTTGGTTAAATTCGATAATGCGGCTGACGGCGTGGCGGAGGGCTTTCGACGGGATGGTGCCCCAATGGGTGCAGCCACCGCCGACGTTATTGAACCGTTCGATAACGGCCACGCGGGCGCCTTGTTTCACCAATCCCATCGCGGCACCTTCGCCGCCAGGGCCCGAGCCAATAATTATGGCGTCAAATTGATAGTGCTGTTGCATGTAGGAGGGACCTATTCTTATACAAAATTACAACGGTATCTTAACATCATAGCGCCGCTCACCCAATCACCATTAGGCTTTTTGAGGCAAAGTGCGACAGAGAGCCGGTATCATGGCCGCTGGGCGCGTTTGTATAAATGCTGTTGCAATAAAATTTGCTATATTGCCAGCCTTACGGCGTTAGACTGAGAGAATGGAAGTTATCTGGATATGCATATGGGCGTCAGAGCACAACAGAAAGAAAGGACGCGTCGTTCCCTGATTGAGGCGGCGTTTAGCCAACTCAGCGCCGAACGCAGTTTCGCCAGCCTGAGCCTGCGAGAGGTTTCTCGCGAGGCGGGGATTGCGCCGACCTCGTTTTATCGTCACTTCCGCGATGTGGATGAGCTGGGGCTGACAATGGTCGATGAAAGCGGCCTGATGCTGCGCCAGCTGATGCGGCAGGCGCGCCAGCGCATCGCCAAGGGCGGCAGCGTAATCCGCACGTCGGTCTCCACCTTTATGGAGTTTATCGGCAATAACCCCAATGCGTTTCGTCTGCTGCTGCGCGAACGCTCCGGCACGTCTGCGGCATTTCGCGCCGCGGTGGCGCGTGAAATCCAGCATTTTATTGCTGAACTGGCGGATTACCTCGAATTGGAAAACCATATGCCGCGCAGCTTTACCGAAGCGCAGGCCGAGGCAATGGTAACGATCGTGTTCAGCGCCGGCGCCGAAGCGCTGGATATTGATATTGAGCAGCGCTGCCAGCTGGAAGAGCGGCTGGTGCTGCAATTACGCATGATCTCCAAAGGCGCTTACTACTGGTATCGCCGTGAGCAAGAAAAAACGTCTGTGTCCCACGTATAAAAAGAAGGTGAAAAGTAATGGAAAAACCAGGCCGTGAGAATGGCACCTTACTGCTGGCATTGGTTGCCGGCCTTTCTGTTAACGGTTCTTTTGCCGCACTGTTCAGCTCGGTCGTGCCGTTTTCGGTCTTCCCGCTGATTGCTTTGGTGCTGGCGGTGTACTGCCTGCACCAGCGTTATCTTAACCATCCGATGCCGGACGGCATGCCAAAACTGGCGGCGGGCTGCTTTTTGCTGGGGCTGCTGCTGTATAGCGCCATTGTGCGTGCGGAATATCCGCAGATCGGCTCCAACTTCCTGCCGTCGATTCTGTGCGTAGCGCTGGTGCTGTGGCTGGGCGTGAAGCTGAAGGCGCGTAAAGCGGTCAGCGTTGAGAACGGCCCGCAGTCGTAAGTGCGGCTGATGCCGGACGCTGCTGAGCGCCCGGCATCATCACGGTTAGGCGCGTTTTTCCAGCAGGACGCCGCACTCCATATGGTGGGTGTACGGGAACTGATCGAACAGCGCCAGACGCGTGACCTGATGCGTCTCCTGCAAGGTTGCCAGATTGGCGCACAGCGTTTCCGGATTGCAGGAAATATACAGAATGCGCGGGTAGGCCTGCACCATCTTCACCGTCTCATCATCCAGCCCGCTGCGCGGCGGATCGACAAAAATCGTCTCACAGTTATAGTCACCCAGTTCAATGCCCTGCAGACGGTTGAAGCTGCGCACGCCGTTCATCGCCTGGGTAAACTCTTCCGCCGACATCCGAATAATTTGCACGTTATCGATCTGATTGGCGGCGATATTGTATTGCGCCGCCGCCACTGAAGGCTTGGCGATTTCGGTGGCCAGCACGCGTTCAAAGTTGCGCGCCAGCGCCAGCGAGAAGTTGCCGTTACCGCAGTACAGCTCCAGCAGATCGCCTTTGGCGCCGGCGGTAACGTCCAGCGCCCACTCCAGCATTTGTACGTTCATCGCCGCGTTAGGCTGGGTGAAGCTGTTTTCCACCTGGCGGTAAATCATGTCGCGGCCGGCGACCGGCAGCACTTCATCGACGTAATCCTGATCCAGCATGATTTTCATTTTTGACGCGCGGCCGATCAGGTGCAGGTCGAAACCTTGCGCGCGCAGCGCGTCGCGCAGCTGTTCCGCATGCTGCCGCCACTCGTCGTCCAGTTTGCGGTGATACAGCAGCGACGCGATGATTTTGCCGCTTTGCGTGGAGAGATAGTCAATCTGGAACAGTTTACGCCGCAGGATAGGTTGCGGTTTGATGGCGGCGATCAGCGCCTGCATCAGACGGTTAATCAGTTCACTGGCGGCCGGGAAACGATCGACGCGGATGCGCTGTTTGGTCTGCTGATCGAACATGATGTGGTACATCTCGTCTTCATCATGCCAGATGCGGAACTCGGCGCGCATGCGGTAGTGCTGGACTGGCGAGCGGTACACTTCCGGCTCGGGCGCCCCGAACGGCGACATCATGGTGTTCAGGCGGCTGGTTTTTTCCGCCAGCTGCTCGTCGTAGCGTTCAATCGGCAAATTCTCGGGGGTCATGGTCTTCTCGTCAGTCAAATTGGATCAGCGGGGATTGTAGGGAATTGGGCCGTGAAGTCCAGTTTTGTCCGTCGCCATGTTGCCGCCTGAATTGGCAGTCTAGACATCCATTTGCATTGATCGTAGCATTGCCGTCCGGCCTCAAGCAGCGAGTGAAAAGGGAATCCGGTGGGAATCCGGAGCTGACGCGCAGCGGTATGGGGAAGTCACGGCGATAGCGTAACCACGCAGACACTGTCCACTGCAGGACGGGAAGTCATCGCCCGGTGTCGGCGGCTCTCTGCCGCCGGCAAATCCCAAGCCCGAAGACCTGCCGGTATTACGTCGCAATGCCCCTGTTCGCGCGAATTTCGGCCGGGGATCTGCGGCATCCGCCAATTAAGTTTGGATGCTTTTCTCATGATAACGATAAAAAATACGCTGTTGGCGGTGGCTTCCTCTGCCACGGCCTTTTCCGTCTGGGCGCAGGACAGCGCAGCAATCAACAACAACGGCGATAACCTGGTGGTCTCGGCCAACCGTTTTTCGCAACCTGTTTCTTCCGTACTGGCGCCGACGTCGGTGGTGACCCGCAATGATATCGAGCGCTGGCAGGCGAAAAGTCTGACCGACGTGATGCGTCGCCTGCCGGGAGTCGACGTGGCGCAAAACGGCGGTATGGGGCAGAACAGCTCGCTGTTTATTCGCGGCACCAACTCCAGCCACGTCCTGCTGCTGATCGACGGCATTCGCCTGAATCAGGCCGGCGTCAGCGGCTCTTCCGACCTGAGCCAAATTCCCCTCTCGCTGGTGCAGAAAGTGGAATATATCCGCGGCCCGCGTTCGGCGGTGTATGGCTCTGACGCCATCGGCGGCGTGGTCAACATTATCACCACCCGTGACAAGAACGGCACCACGCTGTCCGCCGGCCTTGGCTCCAATGGCTATCAGGCCTATGACGCCGCGACTCAGCAGCCGCTGGGGGATAACACCGTCGCCACCCTGGCCGGCAACTATACCTATACCAAAGGGTATGACGTGGTTGCCTACGGCAGCACCGGCATGCAGAGCCAGCAGGACCGCGATGGCTTTATGAGCAAGTCGCTGTATGGGTCGGTTCAGCACCAGTTCAATGAACAGGTCAGCGGCTTCTTCCGCGGCTATGGCTATGACAACCGCACGGCGTATGACAGCTACTATTCGCCCGGTTCAGCGCTGGTGGATACGCGTAAGTTGTACAGCCAAACCTGGGACAGCGGCGTGCGCTATCAGCAGGGCATTTATGCCAGCCAGCTGGTCGGCAGTTACAGCCACAGCAAAGATTACAATTACGATCCGCGCCTTGGGCAGTATGCCAGCTCGGCGCGGTTGGACGATGTGGAGCAATACAACCTGCAATGGGGGAACACCTTGCAGGTAGGGCAAGGCACGCTGAGCGCCGGCGCCGACTGGCAGGATCAAAAAATCAAACCGAACACCGCATCGGTGACGGAAGAAAAAAGCCAGCGCAATACCGGCCTGTACCTGACCGGTCAGCAGCTGTTTGGCCCGCTCACGCTGGAAGCCGCGGTACGCGGCGATGATAACTCCGAGTTTGGCTGGCATGGCACCTGGCAGACCAGCGCGGCGTGGGAGTTTGTGGAAGGCTATCGCTTTATCGCCTCCTACGGCACCGCGTTTAAAGCGCCGAATATGGGGCAGTTGTACAGCGACTTTTATGGCAACGGCGATCTGAAGCCGGAAGAGAGTAAACAGTGGGAAGGCGGCTTTGAGGGGCTGAGCGGGCCGGTGACCTGGCATGTGTCCGCTTACCGTAATGACGTTGATAACCTGATTGACAGCGACCCGGTGACTTACCGCTATTACAACATCGGCAAGGCAAGGATTAAGGGCGTTGAGGCTACCGCCTCATTTGACACTGGTCCATTCACCCATCAGTTGGGGTATGACTATGTGGATGCGCGTAATGCCAAAACCAACGAGCTGCTGCCGCGCCGCGCCAAACAGCAGGTGAAGTATGAGCTGGACTGGCAGGTGTACGACCTTGACTGGGCGGTTACCTACCACTATCTGGGGCAGCGTTACGATAAAGACTACAGCGGTTACCCGGCGCGCAGCGTGAAGCTGGGCGGCGTCAGCCTGTGGGATCTCGCGGTGTCGTATCCGGTCACATCACATCTGACAGTTCGTGGTAGAATTGCCAACCTGTTTGATAAAGATTATGAGACGGCATATGGCTACGCTACTCCAGGGAGAGAGTACTACCTCACCGGAAGCTATACCTTCTAATTCCACCGCGACGCCGCGCCCGACGGTGCTGGTATTTGATTCCGGCGTCGGCGGGTTGTCGGTGTATCAGGAGGTTCGGCAGCTGTTGCCGGATCTCCACTATATATACGCTTTCGATAATGTGGCGTTCCCTTACGGTGAAAAGTCCGAGGAATTTATCGTCGAACGCGTGCTGGAGATTGTCGGCGCCATACAGCAGCGGCATCCTCTGGCGATTGTTATTATTGCCTGTAATACCGCCAGCACCGTTTCTTTACCCGCCTTACGTGAACGTTTTGACTTTCCGGTGGTGGGCGTGGTGCCTGCTATCAAGCCTGCCGCCCGCCTGACGGTTAATGGCACCGTCGGGCTGCTGGCAACGCGCGGTACCGTACAGCGCGCCTATACCCGTGAATTGATCGACCGCTTCGCGACCGACTGCCAGATTGAGCTGTTGGGCTCATCTGAGCTGGTGGAGCTGGCGGAAGCGAAACTGCATGGCGCAGAGGTGCCGCTGCCGGCGCTGAAGAAAATTCTGCAGCCTTGGCTGAGCATGCGCGAGCCGCCGGATACGGTGGTGTTAGGCTGTACCCACTTCCCACTGTTAACAGAAGAGCTGATGCAGGTGCTGCCGGCAGGGACGCGGCTGGTGGATTCCGGCGCGGCGATTGCCCGTCGTACCGCCTGGCTGATCTCGACGCAGGAAAATGTGGTCTCGACGCAGGATGATAATCTGGCTTACTGTTTGGCGCTAAATGAAGATACCGATGCTTTATTACCCGTTTTACAGGGTTATGGCCTCAAATCGCTGAAAAAACTGTCGCTTTAACGCTATTTTGTTTAAATGTTCGACGGTTGAAAAGTTTTTTTAAATTAGGGGTTGCGGCGTTCTGAGAACTCCCTATAATGCGCCTCCACTGACCGGGAACAACGACTGACAAGCCGCCGGGTCAGCGAGAAGAAAGCGAAATAAACGCTTGACTCTCCGGGCGAAAAGCGTAGTATACGCAGCCCGCGCCGATGAGAATTATCTCCGGCGATGCTCTTTAACAATTTATCAGACAATCTGTGTGGGCACTCACAAGACGATATCCAGCATCTTCGGATGCAAAAAAATATCAAGTCTTGAAGAGTGACTAACTGAAGTAAAATTCATGCAGTAAATCTTTGAGCAACAGCTATTAACTTAGCGAATCAAGCTTTTAATTGAAGAGTTTGATCATGGCTCAGATTGAACGCTGGCGGCAGGCCTAACACATGCAAGTCGAGCGGCAGCGGGAGGAAGCTTGCTTCCTCGCCGGCGAGCGGCGGACGGGTGAGTAATGTCTGGGGATCTGCCCGATGGAGGGGGATAACCACTGGAAACGGTGGCTAATACCGCATAACGTCGCAAGACCAAAGTGGGGGACCTTCGGGCCTCACACCATCGGATGAACCCAGATGGGATTAGCTAGTAGGTGGGGTAATGGCTCACCTAGGCGACGATCCCTAGCTGGTCTGAGAGGATGACCAGCCACACTGGAACTGAGACACGGTCCAGACTCCTACGGGAGGCAGCAGTGGGGAATATTGCACAATGGGCGCAAGCCTGATGCAGCCATGCCGCGTGTGTGAAGAAGGCCTTCGGGTTGTAAAGCACTTTCAGCGAGGAGGAAGGTGGTGAGCTTAATACGCTCATCAATTGACGTTACTCGCAGAAGAAGCACCGGCTAACTCCGTGCCAGCAGCCGCGGTAATACGGAGGGTGCAAGCGTTAATCGGAATTACTGGGCGTAAAGCGCACGCAGGCGGTTTGTTAAGTCAGATGTGAAATCCCCGAGCTTAACTTGGGAACTGCATTTGAAACTGGCAAGCTAGAGTCTCGTAGAGGGGGGTAGAATTCCAGGTGTAGCGGTGAAATGCGTAGAGATCTGGAGGAATACCGGTGGCGAAGGCGGCCCCCTGGACGAAGACTGACGCTCAGGTGCGAAAGCGTGGGGAGCAAACAGGATTAGATACCCTGGTAGTCCACGCCGTAAACGATGTCGATTTGGAGGTTGTGCCCTTGAGGCGTGGCTTCCGGAGCTAACGCGTTAAATCGACCGCCTGGGGAGTACGGCCGCAAGGTTAAAACTCAAATGAATTGACGGGGGCCCGCACAAGCGGTGGAGCATGTGGTTTAATTCGATGCAACGCGAAGAACCTTACCTACTCTTGACATCCAGAGAACTTAGCAGAGATGCTTTGGTGCCTTCGGGAACTCTGAGACAGGTGCTGCATGGCTGTCGTCAGCTCGTGTTGTGAAATGTTGGGTTAAGTCCCGCAACGAGCGCAACCCTTATCCTTTGTTGCCAGCGGTTAGGCCGGGAACTCAAAGGAGACTGCCAGTGATAAACTGGAGGAAGGTGGGGATGACGTCAAGTCATCATGGCCCTTACGAGTAGGGCTACACACGTGCTACAATGGCGTATACAAAGAGAAGCGAACCTGCGAAGGCAAGCGGACCTCATAAAGTACGTCGTAGTCCGGATTGGAGTCTGCAACTCGACTCCATGAAGTCGGAATCGCTAGTAATCGTAGATCAGAATGCTACGGTGAATACGTTCCCGGGCCTTGTACACACCGCCCGTCACACCATGGGAGTGGGTTGCAAAAGAAGTAGGTAGCTTAACCTTCGGGAGGGCGCTTACCACTTTGTGATTCATGACTGGGGTGAAGTCGTAACAAGGTAACCGTAGGGGAACCTGCGGTTGGATCACCTCCTTACCTAAAGATATCCTGACTGTGCAGTGTCCACACAGATTGTCTGATGAAAAAGTAACGAGCAGAAATACCTTTATAGGCTTGTAGCTCAGGTGGTTAGAGCGCACCCCTGATAAGGGTGAGGTCGGTGGTTCAAGTCCACTCAGGCCTACCAAATTCTTCCTTATGCTGCGTTATGCTCCCGGTCGTTTACCGACGTAAACTTCCCGGTCGCATACCTTGTCTAAGAAAGAATTAACTCTTTGCGAGTTGGTAATAACAAAGGTATTGCACGCGATTATATGGGGCTATAGCTCAGCTGGGAGAGCGCCTGCCTTGCACGCAGGAGGTCAGCGGTTCGATCCCGCTTAGCTCCACCATATAAGTCCGAATATCAATACTTCAGAGTATATTGGCAACAGTATGCTGCGAAGTATTTTGCTCTTTAACAATCTGGAACAAGCTGAAAATTGAAACATGACGGCTGAAACTTGTCCCTCCGTAGAAGTTTGGGATAAGGAGTAGCCTGTCATAGAGTCTCTCAAATGTTTGCAATGCGAAGTGAAACATCTTCGGGTTGTGAGGTTAAGTGACTAAGCGTACACGGTGGATGCCTAGGCAGTCAGAGGCGATGAAGGGCGTGCTAATCTGCGAAAAGCGTCGGTAAGGTGATATGAACCGTTATAACCGACGATACCCGAATGGGGAAACCCAGTGTGTTTCGACACACTATCGTTAAGTGAATACATAGCTTAACGAGGCGAACCGGGGGAACTGAAACATCTAAGTACCCCGAGGAAAAGAAATCAACCGAGATTCCCCCAGTAGCGGCGAGCGAACGGGGAACAGCCCAGAACCTGAATCGGCTTGTGTGTCAGTGGAAGCGTCTGGAAAGTCGCACAGTAAAGGGTGATAGTCCCGTACACGAAGATGCACAGGTCGTGAGTTCGATGAGTAGGGCGGGACACGTGTTATCCTGTCTGAATATGGGGGGACCATCCTCCAAGGCTAAATACTCCTGACTGACCGATAGTGAACCAGTACCGTGAGGGAAAGGCGAAAAGAACCCCGGCGAGGGGAGTGAAATAGAACCTGAAACCGTGTACGTACAAGCAGTGGGAGCACCTTCGGGTGTGACTGCGTACCTTTTGTATAATGGGTCAGCGACTTATATTTTGTAGCAAGGTTAACCGAATAGGGGAGCCGTAGGGAAACCGAGTCTTAACTGGGCGTCTAGTTGCAAGGTATAGACCCGAAACCCGGTGATCTAGCCATGGGCAGGTTGAAGGTTGGGTAACACTAACTGGAGGACCGAACCGACTAATGTTGAAAAATTAGCGGATGACTTGTGGCTGGGGGTGAAAGGCCAATCAAACCGGGAGATAGCTGGTTCTCCCCGAAAGCTATTTAGGTAGCGCCTCGTGAACTCATCTTCGGGGGTAGAGCACTGTTTCGGCTAGGGGGCCATCCCGGCTTACCAAACCGATGCAAACTCCGAATACCGAAGAATGTTATCACGGGAGACACACGGCGGGTGCTAACGTCCGTCGTGAAGAGGGAAACAACCCAGACCGCCAGCTAAGGTCCCAAAGTCATGGTTAAGTGGGAAACGATGTGGGAAGGCACAGACAGCCAGGATGTTGGCTTAGAAGCAGCCATCATTTAAAGAAAGCGTAATAGCTCACTGGTCGAGTCGGCCTGCGCGGAAGATGTAACGGGGCTAAACCATGCACCGAAGCTGCGGCAGCGACGCTTAGGCGTTGTTGGGTAGGGGAGCGTTCTGTAAGCCGTTGAAGGTGGCCTGCGAGGGTTGCTGGAGGTATCAGAAGTGCGAATGCTGACATAAGTAACGATAAAGCGGGTGAAAAACCCGCTCGCCGGAAGACCAAGGGTTCCTGTCCAACGTTAATCGGGGCAGGGTGAGTCGACCCCTAAGGCGAGGCTGAAAAGCGTAGTCGATGGGAAACAGGTTAATATTCCTGTACTTGGTGTTACTGCGAAGGGGGACGGAGAAGGCTAGGCTAGCCGAGCGACGGTTGTCTCGGTTTAAGCGTGTAGGGGGAGTGACCTGGTAAATCCGGTCGCTTGTTAACCCTGAGGCGTGATGACGATGCACTACGGTGCAGAAGTAGTTGATGCCAAGCTTCCAGGAAAAGCCTCTAAGCTCCAGGTAACACGAAATCGTACCCCAAACCGACACAGGTGGTCAGGTAGAGAATACCAAGGCGCTTGAGAGAACTCGGGTGAAGGAACTAGGCAAAATGGTGCCGTAACTTCGGGAGAAGGCACGCTGGCGCGTAGGTGAAGTCCCTTGCGGATGGAGCTGAAGCCAGTCGCAGATACCAGCTGGCTGCAACTGTTTAATAAAAACACAGCACTGTGCAAACACGAAAGTGGACGTATACGGTGTGACGCCTGCCCGGTGCCGGAAGGTTAATTGATGGGGTTATCCGTAAGGAGAAGCTCTTGATCGAAGCCCCGGTAAACGGCGGCCGTAACTATAACGGTCCTAAGGTAGCGAAATTCCTTGTCGGGTAAGTTCCGACCTGCACGAATGGCGTAATGATGGCCAGGCTGTCTCCACCCGAGACTCAGTGAAATTGAACTCGCTGTGAAGATGCAGTGTACCCGCGGCAAGACGGAAAGACCCCGTGAACCTTTACTATAGCTTGACACTGAACATTGAGCCTTGATGTGTAGGATAGGTGGGAGGCTTTGAAGTGTGGACGCCAGTCTGCATGGAGCCATCCTTGAAATACCACCCTTTAATGTTTGATGTTCTAACTCGGCCCCGTGATCCGGGGTGAGGACAGTGTCTGGTGGGTAGTTTGACTGGGGCGGTCTCCTCCCAAAGAGTAACGGAGGAGCACGAAGGTTAGCTAATCACGGTCGGACATCGTGAGGTTAGTGCAAAGGCATAAGCTAGCTTGACTGCGAGAGTGACGGCTCGAGCAGGTGCGAAAGCAGGTCTTAGTGATCCGGTGGTTCTGAATGGAAGGGCCATCGCTCAACGGATAAAAGGTACTCCGGGGATAACAGGCTGATACCGCCCAAGAGTTCATATCGACGGCGGTGTTTGGCACCTCGATGTCGGCTCATCACATCCTGGGGCTGAAGTAGGTCCCAAGGGTATGGCTGTTCGCCATTTAAAGTGGTACGCGAGCTGGGTTTAGAACGTCGTGAGACAGTTCGGTCCCTATCTGCCGTGGGCGTTGGAAGATTGAGAGGGGTTGCTCCTAGTACGAGAGGACCGGAGTGAACGCACCACTGGTGTTCGGGTTGTCATGCCAATGGCACTGCCCGGTAGCTAAGTGCGGAAAAGATAAGCGCTGAAAGCATCTAAGCGCGAAACTTGCCTCAAGATGAGTCTTCCCTGGGACTTCGAGTCCCCTGAAGGAACGTTTAAGACTAAGACGTTGATAGGCTGGGTGTGTAAGTGCAGCGATGCATTGAGCTAACCAGTACTAATGAACCGTGAGGCTTAACCTTACAACACCGAAGGTGTTTTAGAGAGATTGGTTTGAATTTTCAGTGAAGTTCCGAGATTGGTTCTGATGGCTACGGAGTAGCGGTCGGGATGAAACAGAATTTGCCTGGCGGCAATAGCGCGGTGGTCCCACCTGACCCCATGCCGAACTCAGAAGTGAAACGCCGTAGCGCCGATGGTAGTGTGGGGTCTCCCCATGCGAGAGTAGGACACTGCCAGGCATCAAATAAACGTTATCAGCGTGACGTCTGATAATCGCAAGGTTGAGAAGAGACCTTGCTGCTTTGTAAAAAGCAACGTAACAGAATCGGTGGAGCGGTAGTTCAGTTGGTTAGAATACCTGCCTGTCACGCAGGGGGTCGCGGGTTCGAGCCCCGTCCGTTCCGCCACTTATTTAGATTATGCCTGCTGATAAGCAGGCATAATGGTAAGCACGATTTAGGGGCGTAGCTCAGTTGGTAGAGCACCGGTCTCCAAAACCGGGTGTCGCGAGTTCGAGTCTCTCCGCCCCTGCCATATTAAAAACCCTTTGCGCAAGCGAAGGGTTTTTTGCTTTTGAGCCCCGCCAATTTTCCTTTCACGTTGAATCTTTCTGCGATGGTGATACGCCTATTATCGGCGAAAGGCTCTATTGCCGCCTAAAAGGCCCATGAGGCCTTTTGAATTAATACAGAGCCTACCCCTACCATTAAAAAATTAAAACGGCTGTAGCGCCTCATGCTGCGGTATTTAAAGGTATTTTTAGTAACTGACGAATAAGAGGCTGCTGATCGCTGTTTTGCAACCAAACGGCATACAGCGGGCGTGTAATACTTGGCACTTCCGCGTTGGCGACCAGGTTCGGATACTCTTTTTCCCATTGGCTTGGTAAAAAAGCGCAGCCGCCGGTGGTTTCCAACAGCTGACGTGTCAGGTGCGCTGAGGTGGTCGTCAGAACCGGCACGGTCTCCGCATCCAGCATGCGGCTTTCCTGCTGATGAAAATCCGCTCCCCATTCCAGTTTGATATAGGGCATCGGCGTCTGTTGATCGCGCAGGGATGAGGAAAAGAGTCGTAACGAAAAGTTGCCCAGCAGCTGGCTGGTTAATTCATCCATCTTGGGCGGCTCGGTGGTAATCAGTAAATCGAGCTGTCTTTCGTGCAGCTGTTTTACCAGCGAATGCCGCAATGCGATGCGTGCTTCCAGCTGTAATGTCTCCCGCTGTTGGTAAAGCGATTGGAGCCACGGGGTCAGGTAGGCTTCCCATAATGATGCGCTGGCGCCGATTGACAGTTCGCCGTGCTGAGGTGACCGTACGACCTCTTTTTTGGCCAGCTGCCAGGTGTTCATCAGGCTTTCCGCGTAGGGTAGCAGACGTTCCCCGGCCGGCGTCAGACGAATATTATTGCGGTGGCGGGTGAATAAATTCGCACCTAATTGATTTTCCAGCTGACGAATGCGGAAACTGACCGCAGACTGCGTTAAATACAGAGATTCTGCGGCTCGGCCAAAGTGACGCGTTCTACTGACCTCCAAAAAGGTTTTCAGTAATTCGGTATCCACGCCTTTCTCCAAAATTTTTTTGTCGTTAAGATTTAAATGTTTTGTTTTACACGCTGTCAAGCGTATCTAATACTCCGCGCCATAAACAGCACGGCCATAAGAGAATTAGGAGCGTGTCAGATGGCGGATAGTTTCACCACGACTAATCGTTTTTTTGATAATAAACACTACCCTCGCGGGTTCTCCCGTCACGGCGATTTCACCATTAAAGAAGCGCAATTGCTAGAGCGTTTCGGCTATGCGTTCAATGAGTTGGATGCAGGGAAACGCCAACCAGCCACTGAAGAAGAACAGTTGTTCGTCGCAGTGTGCCGCGGTGAACGCGAGCCGGTTACCGAGCAGGAAAAAGTCTGGACCAAGTATCTGACGCGTACGCGTCGCCCGAAAAAATTCCATACTCTGTCCGGCGGTAAACCACAGGCTGATGCGGTGGAAGATTACACCGACAGCGATGATTAAAAAGAATGGGGCTTCGGCCCCATTTTTTATTCCAGGCTGCGATGTAGCTGGATCAGCAGGCGTTCCATCCGACGGTAGCCTAATGCTTCGCTGAGATGGTGGCGGGCAATATGTTTTTCTCCCGCTAAATCCGCCAGCGTGCGTGCTACCTTGAGGATGCGATGCCAGGCGCGTACGGATAATCCCAGCTTAAGCAAGGTTGTTTCTAGATAGTGGGCGTCGGCATCGCACAATGGGCAATCTCGATCCACTTCGCGTTTGCCGAGGATGGCATTAATTTTTCCGGCGCGCTGCAATTGCCGTTCCCGCGCCGCGATTACGCGCTGACGCACCTGCTGGCTGCTTTCTCCCGGCTCTTGCTGTTTGCTGAGCGTACCGGGCGGCAGCAAGGGGACTTCAATCGATAAATCGAACCGGTCGAGAAACGGCCCGGAAAGCCGGCCCAGATAGCGCAGAACCTGCTGTGGCGGGGTTCGGTTATGCATGCCCTGATAGTGGCCGGTCGGGCTGGGATTCATGGCGGCGATCAGCTGAATTCGCGCCGGGAAGCAGACTTTGGCACTGGCGCGCGAAATGACAATTTCCCCGGATTCCAAAGGCTCGCGCAGGGCGTCCAGCGTGCGCCGTTCAAATTCGGGGAGTTCATCAAGGAACAGCACGCCGTTGTGCGCCATGGATATTTCCCCCGGGCGCGGCAGAGAGCCGCCGCCGACCAGTGCCGCCATGGATGCACTGTGGTGCGGCGCCCTGAATGGCCGCTGACGCCACGGCAGCCTGCCGGCGGGCTGATGCTGCAGGCTGGCGACTGCAACGCTCTCCAGCGCCTCCTGGTCGGTTAGCGGCGGCAATAATCCCGGCAGACGGCTTGCCAGCATGGTCTTGCCGGTGCCTGGCGGGCCGAGCAGCAACAGATTGTGACCGCCGGCGGCGGCGATCTCCAGCGCCCGTTTGGCCTGTTCCTGGCCGATAATATCCTGCAGGTCTCCCCGGTTGGCGTTAGGCGGCGCGGCGGGAGGCTGGGCAAGCGACAGTTCACCCTGGCCAAGCAGAAAGGCGCAGACGGCCAACAGGTGCGTTGCAACCCGCGTTCCCTCTTTCGGCAGCAGGCCGACCTCCCCTTCATTTTCTGCAGGCAGGATCAGCCCTCTGCCATCCTGCTGCGCCGCCATTGCTGCGGGGATGGCGCCGCTGACGGCGCGCAATGCGCCGGACAGCGCCAGCTCGCCGAGAAATTCGTGTTCGGCCAGCCGATCTGCTGGGATCTGCTCCGAAGCGGCGAGGATCGCCAGAGCGATCGGCAGATCGTACCGGCCGCCCTCCTTGGGCAGGTCCGCCGGCGCCAGGTTGACGGTGATGCGTTTCGCGGGAAAGGTAAAACCGTTGTTGAGCAGTGCGCTGCGTACCCGATCGCGCGCCTCCTTGACCGTGGTTTCCGGCAGGCCGACCAGCGTTAATCCGGGCAACCCGTTGCTGATATGGACTTCGACCGTCACCGACGGCGCCTGAACGCCCAGCGTAGCCCGAGTGAAAATAACCGCCAATGACATAGAGCCTCCTTACTCAGGCCGGCAGCATGCGCCTTCCTGGCCAGCGCTGCAGGGCTTAATTGACGAAACTGCGCGGTTTATTCCGGAAAATATTCATTATTTCATTGCGATAGGCGTTTTTTGCGACTGGGGCGGCAATACTGATTAACAATTCCGTGAACGATGCAACAAATTAGCAGGCTAACCAAGTTGCAACCGGAGAGTTAATAGGTGTATTTAACAATTGATTAAAATAAAAAACACTTAATCAACACAATTCCCGACCGTCGCCTACTCCGCGGCGACAGCCGTTGAACCCCATTCACTTTGTACTCTATGGTAGGAATAACGTTATGTTTGGTTGGACGTCGTTGCAACGCAATGCAGCCATCGCCAGCTTTGCCAGCTGGACGCTTGATGCTTTTGATTTCTTTGTTCTGGTCTTTCTACTCAGCGATATTGCCGAGGCGTTTCACGTCGGTATGGAAGAGGTCACGCTGGCGATTCTGCTGACGCTGGCCGTACGGCCGATCGGCGCGCTGCTGTTTGGCCGCGCGGCGGAAAAGTATGGGCGCAAGCCGATTCTGATGTTGAACATCGTGTTCTTTTCCGTGTTTGAGCTGTTATCCGCCGCCGCGCCTTCGCTGACTATATTCCTGTTGCTGCGCGTGTTGTACGGCGTTGCCATGGGCGGCATCTGGGGCGTCGCCTCCTCGCTGGCGATGGAAAGCATTCCGGACCGTTCACGCGGGCTGATGTCCGGTATTTTCCAGGCGGGCTACCCGTTCGGTTATTTGCTGGCGGCGGTGGTGTACGGCACGCTGTTTGAGCTGCTGGGCTGGCGCGGTATGTTCGTGATTGGCGCGGCGCCGATTTTACTGCTGCCGTTTATCTACTACTGCGTGCAGGAGTCGCCGGTGTGGCTGGCGGCGCGTCAACGCAAAGAGAGCACTGCGCTGCTGCCGGTGCTGAAGCAGCATTGGAAGCTGTGTATTTACCTGGTTGCACTGATGGCGGCGTTCAATTTCTTCTCTCACGGCACGCAGGATCTGTATCCGGCGTTCTTGAAAGTTCAGCACGGTTTCGATCCGAAAACCGTCAGTATCATCGCGATTAGCTACAATATCGCTTCCATTATCGGCGGCGTATTTTTCGGCGTGCTGTCGGAAAAGATCGGCCGTAAAAAAGCCATTGTTATCGCCGCGCTGTTGGCGCTGCCGGTGATTCCGCTATGGGCGTTTGCCAGCGGCTCGCTGATGTTGGGGATCGGCGCATTTCTGATGCAGTTTATGGTGCAGGGCGCCTGGGGCGTAGTGCCGACCTATCTGAATGAGCTGGTGCCGGCCAACACGCGGGCGGTGCTGCCGGGATTTGTTTATCAGCTGGGTAATCTTATTGCCTCGGTGAATGCGACGCTGCAGGCGAGCATCGCGGAGAGCCATGGCCATAACTACGGCTTGGCCATGGCGATCATCGCCGGTACGGTGGCCATTGTGATTTCGCTGCTGGTGCTGTTTGGCAAGGACACGCGGGGCAAAGCGCTGTCCGGCACGGTCGAATCGCCGTCTGCGCATGTTAACGTTTGAAAAGGCAGCACTTTGTTTGAGGTATGACCAGATTGTGCAGAATAATAACGCAAAAAAAGTATTGTCATGTGAAGTGTGACTATGGTAACTCTGTAGGCATTAGTTCGAAACGAGCACAGTGAACATACCGATTATGAAAGCGTTTGCCCAAGTGATTAGCCTAGTCGTGATTAGCGTGGTGGTGATTATTATCCCACCGTGCGGGGCTGCACTTGGACGAAGAATGGCTTAAAAAACAAGCCGGAATCGCAAGAGAACCCCCGCACCGTCAGGTCCGGGGGTTTTTTATTGGCAAGAGAAAAGTGAAGTGAGGAGCAGAGAGTGAACAACAGAACAAAATCCTGCAATTCTCGAAGTAAGGCGGGGAAATAACTATGAATGGTGCTCAGTGGGTGGTGCAAGCGTTGCGCGCGCAGGGGGTTGATAAGGTTTTCGGCTATCCGGGTGGCGCAATCATGCCGGTGTACGATGCGTTGTATGACGGCGGGGTGGAACACCTGCTGTGCCGTCATGAACAAGGGGCGGCCATGGCGGCAATCGGCTATGCGCGCGCCACCGGTAAAACCGGCGTCTGCATCGCCACCTCCGGCCCCGGCGCCACCAACCTGATCACCGGCCTGGCGGATGCGTTGCTTGATTCCGTACCGGTGGTGGCCATCACCGGGCAGGTGGGGTCCGCGCTGATCGGCACCGATGCCTTTCAGGAGATCGATGTTCTGGGCCTGTCACTGGCCTGCACCAAGCACAGCTTCCTGGTGGAATCGCTGGACGCGCTGCCTGGCATCATGGCCGAGGCGTTCGCCATCGCCGCCAGCGGTCGTCCTGGCCCGGTGCTGATCGATATCCCGAAAGACATCCAGCTGGCGCAGGCGGATTTACCCCCACACCTGATGCCGGTCAACGACGAGTGCGACCCGGCGATGGAGGGCATCGAGCAGGCCTACGCTCTGCTGGCGCAGGCGCAAAAGCCGGTGCTGTACGTCGGCGGCGGCGTAGGTATGGCGCAGGCGGTGCCGGCGCTGCGCGCGTTTATCGACGCTACGCAGATGCCGGCGGTCGCCACCCTGAAAGGGCTGGGCGCACCGGATGCCGCGCATCCGTACTACCTCGGCATGCTGGGGATGCACGGCACCAAGGCGGCAAACCTGGCGGTGCAGGAGTGCGATTTACTGGTGGCGGTCGGGGCGCGCTTTGACGATCGCGTTACCGGCAAGCTGAACGCGTTTGCGCCGCACGCCAAAGTTATCCACATGGATATCGACCCCGTTGAACTGAACAAGCTGCGTCAGGCGCACGTCGCGCTGCAGGGCGATCTGAAAGCGATGCTGCCGGCGCTGCAGCAGCCGCTGGCTATCGGCGAGTGGCAACAGCGCGTCGGCGAGCTGAAAGCGCTGCACGCCTGGCGCTACGACCATCCCGGCCAGCCGATTTACGCGCCGCTGTTGCTCAAACAGCTGTCGGAGCGC
Organism: Serratia rubidaea; assembly: GCF_016026735.1. NCBI lineage: Bacteria > Pseudomonadati > Pseudomonadota > Gammaproteobacteria > Enterobacterales > Yersiniaceae > Serratia > Serratia rubidaea. The sequence goes on along the minus strand of NZ_CP065640.1, from coordinate 1,305,947 downwards.
ATGCCGGCCAATACGGTGGTCACCACCGACGTCGGGCAGCACCAGATGTGGAGCGCCCAGCATATGACGTTCGAGCGGCCGGAAAACTTCATCACCTCCAGCGGGTTAGGCACCATGGGCTTTGGCGTGCCTGCCGCGGTCGGCGCGCAGATCGCCCGGCCGCAAGATACGGTGATCTGCGTATCGGGCGACGGCTCCTTCATGATGAACGTGCAGGAGTTGGGCACCATCAAGCGCAAGCAGCTGCCGGTGAAGATCGTGTTACTGGATAACCAGCGTCTGGGCATGGTGCGCCAGTGGCAGCAGCTGTTCTTTGACGGGCGCTACAGTGAGACCAACCTGTCCGATAACCCCGATTTCCTGACGCTGGCCAGCGCGTTCGATATTCCCGGCCAGCGCATTACCCGCAAAGACCAGGTGGCGGAGGCGCTCGACGCGCTGTTAAACAGCGACGGGCCGTATCTGCTGCAGGTGGCGATTGATGAACTCGAAAACGTCTGGCCGCTGGTGCCGCCGGGCGCCGGCAACGAAACCATGTTGGAGAAAGTATCATGATGCAGCATCAACTCTCGATCCAGGCCCGTTTTCGTCCTGAAATGTTAGAGCGCGTATTGCGTGTCGTACGTCATCGCGGCTTCCAGGTTTGTGCTATGAATATGGCGTCGGGCCTGAACAGCGACCGAATCAATATTGAATTGACCGTTGCCAGCCAGCGCTCGGTGGATTTACTGTCATCCCAGTTAAATAAATTGATGGATGTCTCCAGCGTGGAAATCCAGCAGCAACACAACAACACATCACAACAAATACGCGCCTAAGGCGCGAGAAGGAAAGAACAATGACGAAGAAAGCCGATTATATCTGGTTCAACGGTGAGATGGTTCCTTGGGCCGAGGCGAAAGTACACGTGATGTCGCACGCCTTGCATTACGGCACGTCGGTGTTTGAAGGGGTACGTTGCTACGACTCCCATAAAGGTCCGGTGGTGTTCCGTCACCGTGAACATATGCAGCGCCTGCATGATTCGGCGAAGATCTACCGCATGCCGGTCTCCCAGAGCGTGGATGAGCTGATGGAAGCCTGCCGCGCCACGCTGCGTAAAAATAATCTGGTCAGCGCCTATATCCGTCCGCTGGTCTTTGTCGGCGATGTCGGGATGGGCGTTAACCCACCGGCCGGCTACAAGACAGACGTGATTATCGCGGCGTTTCCTTGGGGCGCGTATCTGGGTGAAGAGGCGCTGGATCAAGGTATCGATGCGATGGTTTCCTCTTGGCAGCGCGTGGCGCCAAATACCATTCCGACCGCGGCTAAAGCGGGCGGCAACTACCTCTCCTCGCTACTGGTGGGCAGCGAAGCGCGTCGTCACGGCTACCAGGAAGGCATCGCGCTGGATGTGCATGGCTACATCTCTGAAGGTGCCGGTGAAAACCTGTTTGAGGTAAAAGACGGCGTGCTGTTTACACCGCCGTTCACCTCCTCGGCGCTGCCGGGCATTACCCGCGACGCGATTATCAAACTGGCGAAAGATCTGGGCATTGAAGTGCGTGAGCAGGTGCTGTCGCGCGAATCGCTGTACCTGGCCGACGAAGTGTTTATGTCCGGCACCGCGGCGGAAATCACGCCGGTGCGCAGCGTCGACGGTATCCAGGTGGGCATCGGCAAGTGCGGGCCGGTCACCAAGCAGATCCAGCAGGCATTCTTCGGCCTGTTTAGCGGCGCCACTGAAGACAAATACGGCTGGCTGGATCCGATTAACCCATAACAAACCGCGCCAGACAGACAACACAACAGTCCCGTACGTGCAGCATCCGGGGAATAAACGGGCGGTTCGTTCGCCGTCCGTATAAAAACAGAATTTATTGGAGTGAAAAGAGCATGCCTAAGTTACGTTCAGCCACCACCACCCACGGCCGCAATATGGCCGGCGCCCGCGCCCTGTGGCGCGCGACCGGGATGACCGAGGCCGATTTCGGCAAGCCGATTATCGCGGTGGTCAACTCCTTTACCCAGTTTGTGCCGGGCCACGTGCATCTGCGCGATCTGGGCAAACTGGTTGCCGAACAGATTGAAGCCTCCGGCGGCGTGGCGAAAGAGTTCAACACCATTGCGGTGGATGACGGCATCGCCATGGGACACGGCGGCATGCTTTACTCCCTGCCTTCGCGTGAGCTGATCGCCGATTCGGTCGAGTATATGGTCAATGCCCACTGCGCCGATGCGATGGTGTGCATCTCCAACTGCGACAAAATCACCCCGGGGATGATGATGGCGGCGCTGCGCCTCAATATTCCGGTGATCTTCGTCTCCGGCGGCCCGATGGAGGCCGGTAAAACCAAACTGTCCGACCAGATTATCAAGCTGGATCTGGTGGACGCCATGATTCAGGGGGCGAACCCCAACGTCAGCGACGCCGAGAGCGAACAGATTGAACGCTCCGCCTGTCCGACCTGCGGCTCCTGTTCCGGCATGTTCACCGCCAACTCGATGAACTGTCTGACCGAGGCGCTGGGGCTGTCGCAGCCGGGCAACGGCTCGCTGCTGGCGACGCATGCCGATCGCAAACAGCTGTTCCTTAACGCGGGCAAGCGCATCGTTGAGCTGACCAAACGTTACTACCAGCAGGACGATGAGAGCGCGTTGCCGCGCAATATCGCCAATAAGGCGGCGTTTGAAAACGCCATGACGCTGGATATCGCCATGGGCGGCTCGACCAATACCGTTCTGCACCTGCTGGCGGCGGCGCAGGAAGGCGAGGTGGACTTCACCATGGAAGATATCGACCGCCTGTCCCGCAAGGTGCCGCACCTGTGCAAGGTGGCGCCGAGCACGCAGAAATACCATATGGAAGACGTCCACCGCGCCGGCGGGGTGATCGGCATCCTCGGCGAGCTGGACCGCGCCGGTTTGCTGAACCGCGACGTCAGCAACGTTCTGGGTCTGACGCTGCCGCAAACGCTGGCGGCCTATGATGTGATGCTGACTCAGGATGAGGATGTGAAGCAGATGTACGCCGCCGGACCGGCGGGTATCCGCACCACGCAGGCGTTCTCGCAGGATTGCCGCTGGGATTCGCTGGATACCGACCGTAAAGAGGGCTGTATCCGCACCCGTGAGCACGCCTACAGCCAGGACGGCGGGCTGGCGGTGCTGTATGGCAACCTGGCGGAAGACGGCTGTATCGTCAAAACCGCCGGCGTCGACAAAGAAATTCTGGTCTTCAGCGGCCCGGCCAAGGTGTACGAGAGCCAGGAAGATGCGGTGGAAGCCATCCTCGGCGGCAAAGTTGAAGCCGGCGACGTGGTGGTCATCCGCTACGAAGGGCCGAAAGGCGGGCCGGGCATGCAGGAAATGCTCTATCCGACCACCTATCTGAAATCGATGGGGCTGGGCAAGGCCTGCGCGCTGATCACCGACGGACGTTTCTCCGGCGGCACTTCCGGTTTGTCCATCGGGCACGCCTCGCCGGAAGCGGCCAACGGCGGTCTGATTGCGCTGGTGCAGGACGGCGATACGATCGCTATTGATATCCCGAACCGCGGTATCAAACTGGAAGTGGCGGACAGCGAACTGGCGGCGCGGCGCGAGGCCGAACTGGCGCGCGGCGATGCGGCCTGGACGCCGAAGTCCCGCGAACGTCAGGTGTCCTATGCGCTGCGCGCTTACGCAACGCTGGCCACCAGCGCCGACAAAGGCGCGGTACGTGACAAGAGCAAGCTGGGAGGCTAAGCGGCATGGCGGTATCACAACCCCTATCAGAGGCCCCCTGCGGGGCGGAGTATCTGCGGGCGGCGCTGCGTTCGCCGGTTTACGAGGTGGCGCAGGTCACCCCGCTGCAGACCATGGAAAAACTCTCCTCGCGGCTGGGCAACGCCGTGCTGGTCAAACGTGAGGACCGCCAGCCGGTGCACAGCTTTAAGCTGCGCGGCGCCTACGCGATGATTGCCGGCCTGAGCGAAGAGCAAAAGGCGCGCGGCGTGATTACCGCTTCAGCGGGCAACCACGCGCAGGGCGTGGCGCTGTCCGGCAGCCGTCTGGGGATTAAAACCCTGATCGTGATGCCGGTCGCCACCGCGGATATCAAGGTGGACGCGGTGCGCGGCTTCGGCGGCGAGGTGTTGCTGCACGGCGCCAATTTTGACGAGGCGAAGGCGAAGGCGGTGGAGCTGTCCCGCCAGCAGGGCATGATCTTTGTGCCGCCGTTCGACCATCCGGCGGTGATCGCCGGGCAGGGGACGCTGGCGATGGAGCTGCTGCAGCAGGACGCCCATCTGGACCGGGTGTTTGTCCCGGTCGGCGGCGGCGGCCTGGCGGCCGGCGTGGCGGTGCTGATCAAACAGCTGATGCCGCAAATCAAAGTGATTGGCGTTGAGGCGGAAGATTCGGCCTGCCTGCGTGCGGCGCTGGATGCCGGACAGCCGGTGGATCTGGCCCGCGTCGGGCTGTTCGCCGAAGGCGTGGCGGTCAAGCGCATCGGCGACGAAACCTTCCGCCTGTGCCGTGAGTATCTGGATGACGTGATCACCGTCGACAGCGACGCCATCTGCGCTGCGGTTAAAGATCTGTTTGAAGACGTGCGCGCCATTGCCGAGCCGTCGGGCGCGCTGGCGCTGGCGGGGCTGAAAAAGTACGTGCAGCAGCACGACATTCAGGGCGAGCGTCTGGCGCATGTGCTGTCCGGCGCCAACCTGAATTTCCACGGGCTGCGCTACGTATCCGAACGCTGCGAACTGGGCGAGCAGCGCGAAGCCTTGCTGGCGGTGACCATTCCCGAACAGCAGGGCAGCTTCCTCAAGTTCTGCCAGCTGCTGGGCGGCCGTTCGGTCACCGAGTTCAACTACCGCTACGCCGATGCCGACAACGCCTGCATCTTCGTCGGCGTGCGTTTAACGTGCGGCCATGCGGAACGCCGGGAAATCATCAGCGAGCTGACGGCCGGCGGCTATCAGGTGGTGGATCTGTCTGACGATGAAATGGCCAAGCTGCACGTGCGCTATATGGTGGGCGGCCGCCCTTCCAAGCCGCTGCGCGAGCGGCTGTACAGCTTTGAGTTCCCGGAATCTCCCGGCGCGTTGCTGAAGTTCCTGAATACCCTCGGCACCCACTGGAATATTTCCCTGTTCCATTACCGCAGCCATGGCACCGACTTCGGCCGCGTGCTGGCGGCCTTCGAGCTGGCGCAAAGCGAGCCGGAGTTTGAACAGCATCTGACGGCGCTGGGCTATGACTGTCATGATGAAACGGATAACCCGGCGTTTCGTTTCTTCCTGCAGGGCTAGGGCGATCGTTAACCGCCTGATTGCCCAGGGACGCGAGATGGAGCGGCAGATTGCAGCGCGCGATCTGCCATGATGAATAGCGCAAGCAGCAGGAGAAGCCATGACGCAGCAGTTTGCCGGATTTAGTCAGCAGGGATTGGACTTCCTGCAGCAGGTGCGGATTGAAAACGACAAAGCGTGGTTTGAGGCGCACCGCGCGCTGTACGAACAAACGCTGTTAACGCCGTTCCGCAGGCTGGTGGAACAGCTGGCGCCGGCGATGCTGGCGATCGACCCGCAGTTTGAGACCCGGCCGGCGATCGGTAAAACGCTGTCGCGTATTCACCGCGATACGCGTTTTTCCCACGATAAGTCCCGCTACCGCAGCCGCATGTGGCTGACCTTCAAACGGCCGAGCAAAGACTGGAAAGACGCGCCGGTCTATTTCTTTGAGCTGGGGCCGGACATGCTGCGCTATGGGCTGGGTTATTACAGCGCCAACAAGCCGACGATGGATCTGTTCCGCCATACGCTGCAGCGGCAGCCGCAGCAGTTTCTGGCGGCGGCGGCCTGCTGCCGGCCGCCGTTCGAGCTGGTGGGCGAGAGTTACAAACGTCCGTTGGTCAAAGGGCAGGCGGCGGAGATTGCCCACTGGTATCAGCGCAAATCCTTCGCGGTGATGGCCAGCGATCGTCAGGTGGAAAAACTGTTCAGCGCCGATTTGGCGCCGATGCTGACGCAGGCTTTCCAGCGGTTGGAGCCGCTCTACCACTGGCTGATGAAAGTGGAGGCAATGAAGCAGATCGACCCGGCCGACCTGTAGCCGCCGCGCGGCGCTACAGCAGGCGCCAAAACGCTTCGATCAGCGGGTCGCCAAGGCGTTTTCGCTGTACGCAGACCCCCAGTTCAAACGGCTCCACCATCGAGATATTGTCCAGCTGCGAGATACGGTTGCGCACCGGCTCCGGGCTGTTGTCCACCACCACGCTGGGGATCAGCGCGATGCCGCAGCCCAACGCCACCATCGAGACGATGGCCTCGTGGCCGCCGACGGTGGCGTAAATCAGCGGGTTGCTGATGCGGTGCCGGCGGAACCACAGCTCGATGCGTTTTCGCGACGGGCCGTGCTCCGGCAGGATAAAGGGAATATTGGCCCAGTCGGGCTGTTCGGCAAAGGCCTGGGTGCGCACCGCGCACGGCAGCGCCGGCGCAATCAGCACCAGCGGAATTTCGCCGATTTTGGTGAAATCGACGCTGCCCGGCAGGCTTTCCGGCCGGCCGGCGATGCCGAGGTCCGCCTCATTGGACTGGATTTTATCCACCGCATCGGCGGCGTCGCCGGTGGTGAGTTTGATTTCCACCAGCGGATGCTGGGCGCGAAAGCGATCGAGGATCGGCGGCAGATGGCTGTAAGCGGCGGTGACCGAGCAGAACAGGCGCAGTTCACCGCTGAGCGACGGGCCATGCTGGCCGAGCGCGTGCTTAAGCTGCTGGTACTGCAGCAGCGTCTGCTGGGCGAACACCTTCAGCAGTTCACCGGCGTCGGTCAGCTGCACGGTGCGGTTGTCCCGCAGAAACAGCGGCTTGCCGACGCCCTCTTCCAGCCGCTGAATCTGGCGCGACAGGGTGGAGGGACTGACGTGCATCGCCTTGGCGGTACGGCCGAAATGGCGGCTTTCCGCCAGATGCAAAAACAGCTTTAAATCGCGTAAGTCCATATCAGTATGCTCGCAGCGATGGTGTTGCATAAATTGCAACGTGATGTTCTTAATATATCAATTTAAGCAACGCAAATCCTGTTATACATTGAGCTTAACGAATCTCCGCACAGACAGGGCGGGGAATGAAAATAACATGTAATACACAACATCTAACTGGAGTAGCACCATGGCTAACTATTTCAACACATTGAACCTGCGTCAGCAGCTGGCGCAATTGGGTAAGTGTCGCTTTATGGCGCGCGACGAATTTGCCGATGAGGCGGGCTACCTGAAAGGGAAAAAAGTGGTGATTGTCGGCTGTGGCGCTCAGGGTCTGAACCAGGGCCTGAACATGCGCGACTCCGGCCTGGACGTGGCGTACGCCCTGCGTCAGGAAGCGATCGACGAAAAACGCGCGTCATGGCGCAAGGCGACCGAGAACGGCTTTAAAGTGGGCACCTATGAAGAGCTGATCCCGCAGGCCGATCTGGTGGTTAACCTGACGCCGGACAAACAGCACTCTTCCGTGGTGCGCGCGGTGCAGCCACTGATGAAAGACGGCGCGGCGCTGGGCTACTCGCACGGTTTCAACATCGTTGAAGTGGGCGAGCAGGTGCGTAAAGACATCACCGTAGTGATGGTGGCGCCGAAGTGTCCGGGCACCGAAGTACGTGAAGAGTACAAGCGCGGTTTCGGCGTACCGACGCTGATCGCCGTACACCCGGAAAACGATCCGAAAGGCGAAGGCATGGCGATCGCCAAGGCATGGGCTGCGGCGACCGGCGGCCACCGCGCCGGCGTGTTGGAGTCTTCCTTCGTGGCAGAAGTAAAATCCGACCTGATGGGCGAGCAGACCATTCTGTGCGGTATGCTGCAGGCAGGCTCGCTGCTGTGCTTCGATAAGCTGGTGGCGGAAGGCACCGACCCGGCTTACGCCGAGAAACTGATCCAGTACGGTTGGGAAACCATCACCGAAGCGCTGAAGCAGGGCGGCATCACCCTGATGATGGATCGTCTGTCCAACCCGGCCAAACTGCGCGCCTATGCGCTGTCTGAGCAGCTGAAAACCATCATGGCGCCGCTGTTCCAGAAGCACATGGACGACATCATCTCCGGCGCGTTCTCCAGCGGCATGATGGCCGACTGGGCGGAGGACGACGTGAAGCTGCTGACCTGGCGTGAAGAGACCGGTAAAACCGCGTTTGAAAACGCGCCGCAGTTTGAAGGCAAAATCAGCGAGCAGGAGTACTTTGATAACGGCGTGCTGATGGTGGCAATGGTGAAAGCGGGCGTTGAGCTGGCGTTTGAAACCATGGTGGATTCCGGCATCATCGAAGAGTCGGCGTACTATGAGTCGCTGCACGAGCTGCCGCTGATCGCCAATACCATCGCCCGTAAGCGTCTGTATGAAATGAACGTGGTGATCTCCGACACCGCCGAGTACGGTAACTACCTGTTTGCCAACGCCGCGGTGCCGTTGCTGAAAGAGTTTATGACCACGCTGCAGGCAGGCGATCTGGGCAAAGCCGTCGCGGGAACCGCGGTGGATAATGCGCAGCTGCGCGATGTCAACGAAGCGGTGCGCAACCACCCGATCGAAGCGGTGGGCCGCAAATTGCGCGGCTATATGACCGATATGAAACGCATCGCCGTAGCAGGCTAAGCGTCGCAGCAAGCATGGAAAGCCGGCAGAGAGTGCCGGCTTTTTTATTGGCTGACGCTCTGCGGCGGCGCAATTAACCGCTGTTCAATCCCCAGTCGTATCTTACCTGCAGGCACATCGCTGCCCGCATCCATCGCGCTGTCAGGCCGGCATCGCCGCCGGCGGGATAATCGCGCCGCGGTGCTGAATCACCGTGCTGGCGGTCAGATGGCCGCGCTCCGCCGCTTGCTGTGGCGTACCGCCGTTGAGGCGCACGGCGAGGTAGCCGGCGCTGAAGGAGTCGCCGGCGGCGGTGGTGTCAACCACCTGTTCCCGCGCCAGTTTTACCGCTGCGACCTCCAGCGGCGTCTCATCATGCAGATAGACCAGACAGGCGTCGGCGCCGCGTTTGATCGCGATCTCCCGCACGCCGAAACCGCGGGTGCGCTGCACCACCTGTTCCACCGGCAATGCCCCCCATAACGCATCCTCATCGTCCAGCGTCAGAAACGCGGTGTCGGTGCAGGACAGCATCTCGCGATAGGCCTGCTGCGCCTCGTCCCGGTCTGCCCACAGCCGCGGGCGATAGTTATTGTCGAAAATGACCTGGCCGCCGTTGGCGCGGCATTGGCGCAGCAGCGCCATCAGTTTGCCGCGCGCGTCGGCGGACAGGATCGCCAGGCTGATGCCGCTGAGATACAGATAATCAAACTGCGCCAGCCGGTGGCAAATGGCGTCGGCCTGCGGGCCGTCGAGCCAATAGCGTGCGGCGGCGTCATTGCGCCAGTAATAGAAGGTACGCTCGCCGGCCGCGTCGGTTTCAATCACGTATAGCCCCGGCAGCTTATCCGCCAGCTGCTGTACCAGGGTGGTGTCGATCTCTTCCTGCTGCCAGGCGCGCAGCATTTCCTGACTGAAACTGTCGTTACCGAGCGCGGTGACATAGTGGACGTTCAGCGCCTGGCGCTGCGTCTGACGGGCAAGATAGACGGCGGTGTTGAGCGTATCGCCGCCAAAACCACGGCTGAGGGCGACGCCGTTCTGCGACAGCTCAATCATGCATTCGCCGATTACGGCAATATTTTTGCAAGTCATGCTAATCCCTGAATAAAGGTGGGCGGGGTTAACGCCAGTCTTACGGTTGGGAGGCGAGGAGTCAATAGAAATGAAATGGTGTTTTAATTTGTTTTTTGCGGCGATCGCCAAACGATCGGTTAGCGCCGGTTAACGTGCGCGACGGGCGGCGCAGGCCGAAAGGGTGAAGTCTGTCTTATCCTTAACTAGGCTTAGGGAGAGCGGCCGCTAATCAATTAGCACAAACCGGCCGTACGCAACGGATAGTAGGGAAGTGACGATGAGCAAAACGGGAAAAATAATCAGCGGGATCGGCGGCATGGTGCTGCTGGTCATGGTCGTGCTGGTGGTCTTTATCGCCACCTTCGACTGGAATCGCCTCAAGCCGACGATTAATGACAAAGTCTCTGCCGAACTGCAGCGACCGTTCGCCATCCGTGGCGATCTCGGCGTGGTGTGGCAGCGTAAGCAGGAGGAGGGCGGCTGGCGCGCCTGGGTGCCGTGGCCGTATATCCATGCGCAAGATATTGTGCTGGGCAACCCGGACACTATTCCCGGCGATCATATGGTCAGCCTGCAACGTGCCGAACTCAGCATCGCGCCCCTGGCGCTGCTGAGAAAAGAAGTGCTGATCCCGCGCATCTGGCTGCAGCGGCCCGACGCGCAGTTACGGCGTCTGGCCAACGGTGAAAATAACTGGACGTTCAACCTCGCCGGTGCCGGGCAGGATGAGCAGAGCGCGGCGTCCGACTGGTCGGTGAATATTCACGATATCGTGTTCGACCGCGGGCAGATAGCGTTTAAGGACGCCACGCTGAAGGCGGATTTTCATGCGGTGATCGACCCGCTGGGCAAGCCGCTGCCGTTCAACCAGGTCACCGGCAAGAAAGATAAGGGCCAGGTGATTACGCCGGATTATGTGTTTGGCTGGCAGGTAAAAGGTAAGTATAACGGCGAGCCGCTGAGCGGCAGCGGTAAAATCGGCGGCATGCTGTCGCTGCAGAATGCCGGCCTGCCGTTCCCGCTGCAGGCTGATATTCGCTCCGGCGCGACCCGCGTGGCGGTGGCGGGCACCCTGATCGACCCGTTAAATCTCGGCGGGCTGGATTTACAGCTGAAGTTTTCCGGCGACAGCCTGGGCAATCTGTATGGCCTGACCGGCGTGCTGTTGCCCAATACGCCGCCGTATGCCACCGACGGACACCTGACGGCCCGGCTGCACGAAAAAGGCGGTGCGGTGTATCGCTACCAAAACTTCAGCGGCAAAATCGGCGACAGCGATATTCACGGCGACCTGCGCTATGTCGCCAGCCGGCCGCGGCCGAGCCTGAGCGGTAGTGTCCTTTCCAAACAGCTGCGCTTCGCCGACCTGGCGCCGCTGATCGGCGCCGACAGCAATACGGCCAAGGCCGGCCGCGGCGAGAAAACGCGGCAGCCGGCGGATAAGGCGTTACCGGTCGAGACGTTCGCCACCCAAAGCTGGGGCGTGATGGATGCCGACGTCAAATTTACCGCCAAACGCATTGAACATGGCGATGCCCTGCCGCTCCGCGATCTGTACACCCACCTGCGGCTGGATAACGGCGCGATCCTGCTGGATCCGCTGCGCTTTGGCGTCGCGGGCGGTAACCTGAACTCAACCGTACGGCTGGACGGCAGCAAGCAGCCGATGCGCGGACGGGTGGATATGCACGCCCGCAACTTCCAGCTGAAGAAGCTGCTGCCGAATGTGGAATCGATGAAGCGCAGCCTGGGAGAGCTGAACGGTGATGCGACGTTAACCGGCAGCGGCAACTCGGTGGCGGCGCTGTTGGGCAGCAGCAGCGGCGATCTGCGCCTGCTGGTGAATGACGGCATGATCAGCCGCAGCCTGATGGAGATTCTGGGCCTGAACGTCGGTAACTATCTGGTGGCGCAGATCTTTGGCGATGATGAAGTGGGCATCAACTGCGCGGCGGCGGACGTCGGCGTGCGCAACGGCGTAGCCACGCCGCGACTGTTTGTGTTCGATACCGAGAACGCCATCATCAACATCACCGGCAACGCCAACTTCGCCAGCGAGCGGCTGGATCTGTCCATCGATCCGGAGAGTAAGGGAATGCGCGTGCTGACGCTGCGTTCGCCGCTGTATGTGAAAGGCACCTTCAAGCATCCGGACGCCGGCGTGAAGGCCGGGCCGCTGATTGCGCGCGGTGCGGCCGCCGTGGCGCTGGGAGTGGTGGTGGCGCCGGCCGCCGCGCTGCTGGCGCTGGTATCGCCCAGCGACGGCGCCGATAGCAACCAGTGCGGACAGGTGCTCCAGCAGATGAAACAGAAAAAGTAACCGCTTCTCAGGGACGCGGCTGCAACAGCGTGCAGTCGTGGTCCTGCAGCTCTTCCGCCGAGGCCAGATTGAGGCGCAGCAGATTGCGTTCGGTGGCCAGCAGTAGGAAATCGCCGTTTGACAGGGCGGTCATCGCCAGGCCGTAATGTCCCATCTGTTGGCCGGCTCCGGCGACGCCGCCGGCCAGCAGGCGAAACGCACCCTGCTGCGCCAGTTCGCCCGGCGTCACCCGTCGTACCAGATAGTCGTGCTGCAACAGCCCGCCGGGCAGCGGTTGCCAGCGCGGGGTGAAGGTTTGCTCCGCCTGCGTCAGGCGCTTTTGCACCGCCGGCGCCAGGCAGGAAATATGAATATGCAGCTGGTTTTGCGTGCGGCCGTAGGCGGAGTTGATGGCCAGGGAGACTGCCGCGTCATCAATAGGTTTTCCGTATTTCTCCGCCATAAAGCGGCGCGCCTGCCAGGCCAGCAGAAAGTAGTTGGGCGCCGCCGGCGTCAGCAGTTCAGGGCTCTCAATGCCGGTAATTTTTGCCGTCGGCATCAGCAGGTACTGCAGCGGGCCGTTGCGGTCTTTAAACACCACGGCGCCGTGCTGCAGGTCAACCTGCGCGCAGGGGGCGGGGTCGTGATGCTGCTGCTGATTCGGCAGGCACTGCTGGCTGACGATGTGCCACAGCGCGTCAGGATGCGCGGGTTTCAGCCAGAGATAGAGTGCAAGGAGGGCTAATGCCAGTACAAGGAACAGCAGTAACAGCCGGCGGCGCAGTGTCATCATCGGTATCCGGATCGCGTTATCGGGGCAGGTCAAGCAGGCAGGATAAATGCTTTTGATGACAGAAAACAGCGCGGCGTGCGGCCCGCATGGAGCGGGCCGCAGAGGGGGTTACAGCGACTGGTGGCGGGTTTCTTTCATCAGCAGCAGGGCGATCAGCGTCAGCGTCGCCATCGCCGCCAGGTACATCCCGACGTAGAACAGGCCATAGTTGGCGTTCAGCCAGGTGGCGATATAGGGCGCGACCGACGCGCCAAGAATCGAGGCGACGTTATAGGAGAAAGAGGCGCCGGTATAGCGTACTTCGGTCGGGAACAGCTCCGGCAGCAGCGCGCCCATCGGGCCGAAGGTCAGCCCCATGATGCTCAGGCCGCACAGCAGGAAGGCCATCACCAGCGCCTGGTTGCCGGAGCCGAGCATGGTCGGGAACAGGAAGGCGAAGCCGATCATCAGCAGCGTGATCACCACCATGGTTTTACGACGGCCGTAGGCATCCGCCAGCAGACCGGCGATAGGCACCATGACGCCAAAGCCGATAACCGCCAGCATCAGCATCCACAGGAAGCTTTCCCGCGAATAGCCGAGCCCCAATGGCTGTGCGGCGGTGCCGTAGGTCATGGAGTAGACGGTCATCAGGTAGAACAGCGTGTAGGTCGCCAGCATGATAAAGGTGCCGAGGATGGTGACCTTCAGATGCTTGCTGAGCAGGGTGCCGAGCGGGATCTTCACCTGCTTGCCCGCCTTCACCGCTTTGGCGAACACCGGCGTTTCATGCAGAGAGACGCGCACGTACAGGCCGATCAGCACCAGCACCGCGGAAAGGATAAACGGCAGACGCCAGCCCCACGCCATAAACTGCTGGTCGGTCAGCAGCCAGGAGAGCAGCAGGAAGGTGCCGTTGGCGAAGAAGAAGCCGATCGGCGCGCCCAGCTGCGGGAATGAGCCATACAGCGCGCGTTTACGCGGCGGGGCGTTTTCGGTTGCCAGCAGCGCCGCGCCGCCCCATTCGCCGCCGAGCCCCAGGCCCTGGCCAAAGCGCGCCAGCGCCAGCAGCAGCGGGGCGAAGACGCCGATGGTTTCATAGCTTGGCAGCAGCCCGATCAGCACGGTGGAAATACCCATGGTCAGCAGCGAGGCGACCAGCGTGGCCTTGCGGCCGACGCGATCGCCAAAGTGGCCGAACAGCGCGGAGCCGATCGGACGGGCGACGAAGGCGACGGCAAAGGTCGCCAGCGACTGCAGGGTGGCGGTGGTCGGGTCGCCCTGCGGGAAAAAGATATGCGGGAACACCAGAACCGCCGCGGTGGCGTAGATGTAGAAGTCGAAGAATTCGATAGCGGTGCCGATCAACGAAGCGACCAGCACTTTTCCCCGGGAATTGATTGGTGCGGACGCATCGTTGGCGTCGGCGGATGTTGTGATGGAGGCTTGCATAGTTGTTTCTTATATTTTCATTATGTAAAAGGTCATCTTATGCCACAGCAAAACCCCTTTTCAATGGCGTAACTTTGTACAATGCGGGAAATAAACGCTTAATAAGATTAAAGTTTTACCTTTGCGTTTATCTGTGGAGTTTAACGTCACAAAAATACCTCAAGGCAGTGGGAAAGGCTGGAAAAGAGGGAAAGAAAAGTAGATGGGTAGTGCGTTGTGCTGCTTTTGGCGGAGCGGCAGGCGTGTGGTTAGCGTTATCTTCTGATTTTCAGGCCTGTTATTGGCATAAAAAACCGGTCATCAGGCGATGACCGGTATATTCACGTAGTTAGCCGGCGGTCATTCTGGTTTGGCCGGCGGAGATTTATCGTCCTTATACTGCGCGGTGGCGATCCAGGCGGCGCAAAACAGCGTCAGACGAGCAAAAAAGTAGAAGAAGGCCATCAGCCCGATAACCGAGCCAAACGCCGCGCCGGACGGGGATTTCGCCACCTGCGGCAGCGTCATGGTCATCACGAACTTGATCACTTCAAAGCCGATGGCGGCCATCAGCGTGCCGCGGAACAGCGCCTTCTTATTGGGTTTGTGACGCGGCAGCATCCAGAAAATCCACAGAAACAGCAGATAGTTGGCGAAGATGGAGATGGACAGCGCAATCAGCGTCATCGCCGGACGCAGCCATTCGATGCCGTCCAGCCCCAGCGCGCGGACGATGGCCGCCTGCGCCGAGCCGGCGATAGAGGTCAGCGACAGCGTGACGATCAGCGCCACCACCAGGCCGGTCAGCGAGATAAAGTCGCGGGTGTATTTAAAATAGATTTTTTCCTGATCCTGCGGGTTACGCTCCCAGACGTCGCGCGACTGGGCGCGTATCGCTTCACGCAGGTTGCCCATCCAGCTGATGCCGGAATAGAGCGCCAGCGCCAAACCGGTCAGGCCGACGGTGGTGCGCTGTTGGATGGCGGTATTAACGGTGTTTTTCAGCGTGTTGGCCAGCGTCGGGTCGCTGATGCTGCTGACGATCTTGTCGATAAGCTCGGTCAGCAGGTCCTGATTGGAGGCCAGCACAAAACCGACTGCGGCGAATGACACCATCAGAATCGGGATCAGCGACAGGAAAGAGAAGTAGGTAATGGCGGCGCCGAACTGGCTGCCCAGCCGGTCGTTAAAGCGTTCGGCCGCGCGCAGCAGGTGGGCAATGCCCGGCCTGGCCTTGATATGCTCAACCAGACGGGAAAAGCCGGAGATGCCCCGGTCAATCTTGTGGTTCCCGGTCTTGATGTCGATCAGCGGTTTGGCTGACTCGTCCGTTTGGCGCTGCTGGGGGGTGTTCTCAGATCCTGTAGGCATTACTCACGCTTTCCTTATATAAAAACCTATAACCTTCACCATTATAGCCAAAGCGGCCATGGATTTGACCCCGACGCCGGGAATTGACGCATTTCCCGGCCTTATGCGCGCCGGCGGGCAAAAGGGAAGGGCAATCCGGCCGCTAACGTAAAATAGACTGCGTAATTAATCGGCGCGTGTTACCTTATTTATTCCGTTTTTTTTCGTTATGGGTTAAATCTTGCCAAAGGGCAGACGCTATCTCCATAATTTGCTCATAATTGATGAATAAATCCTTTTTTGGTTTTAAAAAGTTTACACTCCTTCGCATTAATCTATATTCTTGCGCCTATTATTATCTCCGACGACACGATGAGCCTGTTAAGTACAGCGCTCCTGATAAAGAAGATTTTTAAGGAAATGATTATGCGTAAACTGACTGCTTTATTTGTTGCCTCTACCCTGGCGCTGGGTTCCGCCTCTATGGCGTTTGCGGCTGATACCGCCACCACCGCCGCGGCGGACAACGCGCCGATGAAAATGATGCACCATAAAGGGCCGGGGAAAGGCGGCCCGTTCGCGGGGCTGAACCTGACCGAGCAGCAGCGCCAGCAAATGCGCGACATTATGAAAGAAGCGCACCAGAAACGCGGCCCGGGTATGAAAGAAGAGCGCCAGGCGCTGCATACGCTGGTGGCCTCCGACAGCTTTGATGAAGCGAAAGCCAAAGCGCAAATTGACGCCATGAGCAAGGCGCATTCCGAACGTATGCTGGCGCGCGCCAAAGCCGAAAATAAAATGTATAACCTGCTAACGCCAGAGCAGAAAAAACAATACAATGAGAATTATCAGAAACGCGAACAGAAAATGATGGAGCACATGAATAAAATGAAAGCGCAGCACGAGGCTGCCGAGTAATTAACTGAATAATGTGCGAAATAAAAAGGCCAGAGCGATCTGGCCTTTTTTGTTTATATTTTTTACGCGGCAGTATGACGAGAAAAACGGCCCGGCGGAATTATTTCACCGTGGTGATGGCATGGAACTGCGCCACCACCGCGTCGGCAAACCGCGCATCGTTGATATGATAGGGTGTTTTAATCAGCCGGCGTCGTGCGGTCTGCACCAGGGTTTGTTCCAGCGCATCGACAAAGGCGCGTAGCGCCAGCGGATCCCAAAACGGTTGGCCGGGCGCATCCAGCGAGGAGAGACCGCCCTCCGGTACCACAAAGCGAATCTCTCCCGGGCAGGCATTCAGCTTTTCGCCGATCCAACGGCCGATACGGGCATTTTCTTCCGCGGTGGTGCGCATCAGCGTCACCTGGGTGTTGTGATTATAAAAATGTCGGTTGGCATAGCGTGCCGGGATGGTTTTAGGATGGCCGAAATTAATCATATCCATGGCGCCGCAGGACAGCACGCAGGGAATGCCGGTGCGGGCAATAGCGCCAAAACGGTCTTCGTTACAGGCCAGCACGCCGTCGAACAGATAATCGCCCACCTCGGTGGTGGTCAGATCCAACACCGCATTCAAGAGCCGGCTGTCGATCAGCTTTTCCATCGCCTGCCCGCCGCTGCCGGTGGCGTGAAACACCAGGCAGTCCCATTGCGCTTCGATGGCGCGGGTCACGGCCTGGATACACGGCGTCGTTACGCCAAACATGGTCAAGCCGGTGGCCGGTTTGCTGAGCACGTCGTCATCGGTATGGAAGCGCACCGCGCCGGCGATCTGGTGTGCGGCGTTGCCCAGCACCTTGCGTGAAATACGGTTCAGGCCGGCAATATCGGTCACGGAATACAGCATGGCGATATCGCTGGCGCCGACATAGCCGGAAACGTCCCCGGCGGCCATACTGGAGACCATCAGTTTGGGCAGACCGATAGGCAGCTGCTGCATTGCCGGGGTGATCATGGCGGTGCCGCCGGAGCCGCCCATGCCCAACAGGGCGGCGACATCGTTGCGCGACAGCATAAAGCGTTCAAAAGCGATGGCCATGGCGGCGATTGCCTGACCTCGGTTATGACAAAAGACGGCGGCTGCGCCTTCTGGATGAAAAGCGGCTACGTCGGCCGCCGAAATGTCGGCCGGGTAGCGTACGGGCATGTTATGAGTGGAAAGATCGACGGTGATGGTGGGTAAACCGAGGCTGTCAATCAAACCACGCACATACGCCAACTCTTGTCCTTTGGTATCTGCTGTGGTAGCAATATAGACAAAGGTTGGGGTATTTCTCATCGTCTGTTCCTGAAAAAAGGTCGGCTATGAGCGCCGAACTGATTGTTTCTAATGATAACTTATAATATTAGTTTGGGACCCTGGTGTTGGTACAATTAGATACAGCCGATGAATTTGTATACATAATGAGACGGTAGTATCATTAATGCAAGTCCTTTTTAACGATAAATGAGACGAGGGTCTCATTTTTTGTATTTATAGTTCGCTTTTGCGACGCTGGAAGGGCCAGGATCCTGCCTGTCAGGTTTTTCATTATGCCGCCTGTGAGCCGGCATGATTTGTGTGAGGTCGATGTGTCGCTATCCGCTTTTCCCGCTCCGCGGGACGAACCCCTACGCGCGCCAGAACGCGCAAATTGCTGCTTGCCAGCGCGATGGAGCTGTACGATGACGGCGCGTTTCCGTCGATCACCGAACTGGCCGCCCATGCTCAGGTATCCCGCGCTACCGCCTATCGCTATTTCCCGACGCAAAGCGCGCTGATTACCGCCGTGGTGGCGGAAAGTCTGGGGCCGATTTTGCAGTGGGAACCGCATGATGATGATGCGCTGCTGCGCATTCAGCAGCTGCTGGCCTTTGCTTACCCGCAGATGGAGCAGCATGAAGGCGCGCTGCGTGCGGCGTTGCAACTCTCTCTGCAGCAGTGGGCCAATGCCACGCCGGGAGAAAAATTCGTGCGCGGTAACCGCAAACGGCTGCTGAAACTGGCGGTCGAGCCGTTGCAGGATAAATTGCCGCCGGAGGCGCTGCAGCGCGTGATCCACGCTTTCTCGCTGATTTACGGTTCAGAAGTGTTCTTGGTATTGAAAGATATTTGGGGACTGGATCTGAGCGGTATTCAGGACGTGACGCAGTGGATGGCGAAAGCGATTATTCGTCAGGCCGAAGAAGATGTGCGCAACAGCAAAAAATAACCAGCAGGATAATCCATTTTTAGCGTATTGCCGGCGTTAAACCTAGAATTATTCACTAAACGAATAGGCTATGTAGTTATAATTTTTACTGATAATTACTAAGCCAGAATTCCGCGCTGCCGGAACTTTGAGTAAATATTTTGCACGCAAAGCATCTGTTAATTCATTGATAATCATATTATTAACTTGATATCAATTTCCGAACCAATAAGACTATTGCCATGGTCTAATTAGCATTCACCACTCTTTCACTTCCCTTTTCTCTCCCTGGTTAGCGGAATATTTTTCCGTAATGGCATTTGCCATCGTTTTTCGCCTGCCGGGCGAAGTGACCATTGTTGTGCTTTATTTATTTGGTGTTACAGAAACGTAACACATAAAACCAATAAAACATTTGCAAACAACAATGGACGGTATCTGGGATGGTCAGTCAACGTAAAGAGA
This sequence comes from Serratia rubidaea, assembly GCF_016026735.1. Lineage (NCBI taxonomy): Bacteria > Pseudomonadati > Pseudomonadota > Gammaproteobacteria > Enterobacterales > Yersiniaceae > Serratia > Serratia rubidaea. Next base: position 1,286,825 of record NZ_CP065640.1, on the reverse strand, counting down.
ATAAGCCGGGGCGGACGGGGTCGGCGTTTCCCGCGCCGGTGAAGCAGCGTATGCAATTAAGCGCCGTCGCCTGTTTTTTGGCGGTGATCGGCAGCGGGGCGCAGGCCGCCTCCTATGTGGAAAATGGCCGGCCCGGCGACGCGGCCAGCTGGCGCAGTAATGAATTTAATGCCGAATGGGGGCTGGGGGCGATTCATGCCGACCAGGCCTACGCTGCCGGCTACACCGGTAAAGGCGTCAAGCTGGGGATTTTCGATCAGCCGGTTTATGCCCAGCACCCGGAGTTCGCCAGTCAGGACAAAGTGATCAACCTGGTGACGCAGGGGGTGCGGGAATACACCGACCCCTATATTCCGGTGAAGAAAGGCGACGCCTTCCGCTATGACGGCACGCCGAGCGTCGGGTCAGACGGCGAGTTAGGTTCGCACGGTACGCACGTCGGTGGTATTGCCGCCGGCAACCGTGACGGCGGAGAAATGCACGGTGTGGCCTTCAATGCGCAAATCATCAGCGCGGAGAACGGTGACCCTGGCCCGGAAGACGGCATTATTCTTGGCAACGACGGGGCGGTATACAAGGCCGGCTGGGATGCGTTGATTGCCAGCGGCGCAAGAATTATCAACAACAGCTGGGGGATCGGCATTACCGATAAGTTTGCCGAGGGCGGTTCCGACCCGGCCTATCCTCACTTTACCGTCGACGACGCGCGTAAACAGTTCGAACAGATCAAACAGATCCTGGGCACTAAGCCGGGTGGCGCCTATCAGGGAGCGATTGATGCGGCGCGCAGCGGCATCGTCACCATCTTTGCCGCCGGTAATGACGATAACCTGAATAACCCCGATGCCATGGCCGGGCTGGCCTACTTTGTGCCGGATATCGCGCCGAACTGGCTGTCGGTCGCCAGCCTGCAGGATCCGCAAGGCACCGGTGATTACTCTATCAGCACCTTCTCTTCCCGCTGCGGCTACACCGCCAGCTTCTGCGTCTCGGCGCCGGGCTCGAAGGTCTACAGCTCGGTGATTGAAGGCACCACGCCGGACAATCTGACCACCGGCTACGCCAAGTACAGCGGTACTTCGATGGCTGCGCCGCACGTTGCCGGCAGCATTGCGGTGCTGATGGAGCGCTTCCCGTATATGACCGGCGCGCAGGTGGCGTCGGTGCTGAAGACTACCGCCACCGATATGGGCGATCCGGGGATTGATGCGCTGTACGGCTGGGGGATGATTAACCTCGGTAAGGCGATCAACGGGCCGGGGATGTTCTATACCGAGCAGGATATTCCGCAAGAGTTCCGCGTGCCGGATGAACAAGGCGTTGCTTATGGTTCCGGCCAGTTTGTCGCCAACCTGCCCGGCGTCGGCGCGGTGCTCGACCGGGGCAAACCGACCGAGCGGGTGTGTGATGATGTCCACTGCGGGCTGGATATATGGAGCAATGATATCTCCGGTCACGGCGGCCTGACCAAAGAGGGCATCGGTACGCTGGTGCTGACCGGCAACAACAGCTACAGCGGGCCGACGCTGGTGAATCAGGGCCTGCTGGCGGTGAACGGTACGCTGGCGTCGGACGTGACGGTGCAGGACGGCGGCGTACTCGGCGGCTCGGGCCGCATCGGCTCGCTGACCGCCAACGCCGGCGCCACCGTGGCGCCGGGCAACTCGATCGGCACGCTGAACGTGACCCGCGACGTGACCTTTGCCGCCGGCTCGCGCTACGCGGTGGAAGCGGCGGCGGACGGCAGCAGCGATCGGATCGTCAGCGGCGGATCGGCGCAGATCGACGGCGGTGAGGTGGTGATGCTGCTGGATCAGCAGAACGTGCTGAACGGTGAGGGCGGCGGCAGCGCCATCGGTCAGTATGACATTCTGCAGGCGCAGCAGGGCATCAGCGGGCAGTTTGACGGCGCGACGACCAGCTCGCCGTTCCTGGACGCCACGCTGTCGACGCAGGGCAGCCAGCTGACGGCCGACGTGGCGCGTAACGATACCGCGTTCGCCAGCGTGGCGACAACGCAGAACGAGCGCTCGGTGGCGGCGGCGGCGGATGCGCTGGCGGCGGGCAACCCGGTGTATGAAAGCATCCTGGCCTCCGGCAGCGCCGGGCAGGCGCAGCAGGCGTTCCGCCAACTGTCGGGGCAGATCCATGCGGATATCGCCTCGGCGCAGGTGAACGACAGCCGCTACCTGCGTGACGCGCTGAACAGCCGTCTGCGTCAGGCGGAAGGGCTGGCGACGGCGCCGGACATCAAGGCGGATGACGGCGGCGCGTGGGCGCAGTTTGTCGGCGCGTGGGACCATGCGTCCGGGGATGTGAACGCCACCGGCTACCAGGCTTCGACCTACGGGGTGTTGCTGGGACTGGATTCGGCCTATGACGACTGGCGGCTGGGGGTGGCGACCGGCTATACCCGCACCTCGCTGGACGGCGGCTACGGCTCGAACGCGGACAGCGACAACTACCACCTGGCGGCGTACGGCAGCAAGCAGTACGGGGCGCTGGCGCTGCGCGCCGGGGGCGCTTACACCTGGCACCGGTTCGATACGGCGCGCTCGGTGAACTACGGGCTGCAGTCGGACCGTGCGACGGCGAAATACAGCGCGCGCACCGAGCAGCTGTTCGCGGAGGCGGGCTACAGCGTGCAGAGTGAGTGGGTGAACCTGGAGCCGTTCGCCAACCTGGCGTACATCAACTTCCGGAACAACGGCATCAGCGAGTCGGGTGGCGCAGCGGCGCTGCACGGCGACAAGCAGCATACGGACGCCACGGTGTCGACGCTGGGGCTGCGTGCGGACCACCAGTGGCAGCTGAGCCGTGAAACGGCGGTGACGCTGCGCGGTGAGGCGGGCTGGCAGCATCAGTACGGCGAGCTGGAGCGCGGCACGGGGCTGAAGTTCCGCGGCGGCAACGCGGCGTTCGTCAGCAACAGCGTGCCGGTCTCGCGTGACGGCCTGCTGCTGAAGGCCAGCGCGGACGTGGCGGTGAGCCAGAACGCGTCAGTGTCGCTGGGCTACGGCGGCCTGCTGTCGGATCGCCATCAGGACAACAGCGTCAACGCCGGCTTCACCTGGCGCTTCTGATTCAGTGCCTATCCATTGTTAACACTCAGGGCCGCCCACTCGGGCGGCCCGTTTTCCCATGCGACGAGCAGAACAAATATCAAAGGTAACGGGAATGAAAGCATCTACAGGAAAGAAAAGGCCGACATGGAAACTGAATGCCTTGCTGTGTTCGCTGTTGGCGGCAGGCAGCGTGCAGGCGGACGACGGTAAAATCGGCGACCCGGGCAGTTGGCGCAGCGCCGAGTTTAATGCCGACTGGGGGCTGGGGGCGATTCACGCCGACCAGGCCTACGCCGCCGGCTATACCGGCAAAGGGCAGAAAGTGGGGATCCTGGATACGCCGGTGTATAACCAGCATCCCGAGTTCGCCGGCGACGGCAAGCTGATCAATGTGGTGACGCAGGGGATCCGCGCCTATACCGATCCCCACCGGCCGGGCATTAACGCCGGCGATCCGTTCTATTTCGACGGCACCTTCCATTTTTATAACGGCGAGACGCTGAGCAACCACGGCGTGCACGTGGCGGGCATCGCCGCGGCCAACCGCGACGGTGCGGGCATGCACGGCGTGGCGTTTGATTCACAGATAATCAGCGTGGACAACGATAACGACGGCCCGGCCTACGGTGAATTTCTGGGGCTGGACGGCGCGGTGACCAACGCCGGCTGGCAGGCGATGATTGAAAGCGGCGCGCGGGTGATTAACAACAGCTGGGGCGTCAGCATCCCTGATTTCCTTTCCGACGGCGGTAAAGACCCGGATGCGCTGCACTTTGAACTGCGCGATGCGCAAGAGCAGTTCGACCAGGTGAAGCCGCTGCTGGGCAGCCTGGCCGGCGCAGGCTATCAGGGGGCGATCGACGCCGCGCGCCACAATATTCTGGTGCTGTTTGCCGCAGGCAACGACGGCAACTACAACCAGCCGGACGTGATCAGCGGGCTGGGCTATTTTGTACCGGATATCGCGCCGAACTGGCTGACCGTCGCCAGCGTGGCGCAGGATGAGGCGTCGACCAACAGCGTACCTTACACCCTCAGTTCCTTCTCAACCCGTTGCGGCTACACCGCCAGCTTCTGCGTTGCTTCGCCGGGCAGTAAAATATACAGCGCGGTGGCCAACGGCTCCGATCCGCAGCAGCTGACGTCGGACTACGGCAATAAAAACGGTACCTCGATGGCAACGCCGCACGTGACCGGTGCGGTCGCCGTACTGCTGCAGCGTTTCCCTTATCTGTCGACAGCGCAAATTGCCGACGTGCTGAAAACTACCGCCACCGATATGGGCGCCCCGGGAATCGATGCGCTGTACGGCTGGGGGATGATTAACCTCGGCAAGGCGATCAACGGGCCGGGGATGTTTTACACCGCGCAGGATATTCCGCAAGAGTTCCGCATCCCTGATGCCGAGGGCGTGGCCTATGGTCCTACGCAGTTTGTCGCCAATATTCCGGGGGTAGGCGCGGAGCTGGATAGCGGTACGCGCTATCAGCGTATCTGTGACGACGTACACTGTGGCCTGGAAGTTTATTCGAACGATATCTCCGGCCATGGCGGCCTGACCAAAGAGGGCATCGGTACGCTGGTGCTGACCGGCAACAACAGCTACAGCGGGCCGACGCTGGTGAATCAGGGCCTGCTGGCGGTGAACGGTACGCTGGCGTCGGACGTGACGGTGCAGGACGGCGGCGTGCTCGGCGGCTCGGGCCGCATCGGCTCGCTGACCGCCAACGCCGGCGCCACCGTGGCGCCGGGCAACTCGATCGGCACGCTGAACGTGACCCGCGACGTGACCTTTGCCGCCGGCTCGCGCTACGCGGTGGAAGCGGCGGCGGACGGCAGCAGCGATCGGATCGTCAGCGGCGGATCGGCGCAGATCGACGGCGGTGAGGTGGTGATGCTGCTGGATCAGCAGAACGTGCTGAACGGCGAGGGCGGCGGCAGCGCCATCGGTCAGTATGACATCCTGCAGGCGCAGCAGGGCATCGGCGGGCAGTTTGACGGCGCGACGACCAGCTCGCCGTTCCTGGACGCCACGCTGTCGACGCAGGGCAGCCAGCTGACGGCCGACGTGGCGCGTAACGATACCGCGTTCGCCAGTGTGGCGACAACGCAGAACGAGCGCTCGGTGGCGGCGGCGGCGGATGCGCTGGCGGCGGGCAACCCGGTGTATGAAAGCATCCTGGCTTCCGGCAGCGCGGGGCAGGCGCAGCAGGCGTTCCGCCAGCTGTCGGGGCAGATCCATGCGGATATCGCCTCGGCGCAGGTGAACGACAGCCGCTACCTGCGTGACGCGCTGAACAGCCGTCTGCGTCAGGCGGAAGGGCTGGCGACGGCGCCGGACATCAAGGCGGATGACGGCGGCGCGTGGGCGCAGTTTGTTGGCGCGTGGGATCATGCGTCCGGGGATGTGAACGCCACCGGCTACCAGGCCTCGACCTACGGGGTGCTGTTGGGTCTGGATTCGGCTTACGACGACTGGCGGCTGGGGGTGGCGACCGGCTATACCCGCACCTCGCTGGACGGCGGCTACGGCTCGAACGCGGACAGCGACAACTACCACCTGGCGGCGTACGGCAGCAAGCAGTACGGGGCGCTGGCGCTGCGCGCCGGGGGCGCTTACACCTGGCACCGGTTCGATACGGCGCGCTCGGTGAACTACGGGCTGCAGTCGGACCGTGCGACGGCGAAATACAGCGCGCGCACCGAGCAGCTGTTCGCGGAGGCGGGCTACAGCGTGCAGAGTGAGTGGGTGAACCTGGAGCCGTTCGCCAACCTGGCGTACATCAACTTCCGGAACAACGGCATCAGCGAGTCGGGTGGCGCAGCGGCGCTGCACGGCGACAAGCAGCATACGGACGCCACGGTGTCGACGCTGGGGCTGCGTGCGGACCACCAGTGGCAGCTGAGCCGTGAAACGGCGGTGACGCTGCGCGGTGAGGCGGGCTGGCAGCATCAGTACGGCGAGCTGGAGCGCGGCACGGGGCTGAAGTTCCGCGGCGGCAACGCGGCGTTCGTCAGCAACAGCGTGCCGGTCTCGCGTGACGGCCTGTTGCTGAAGGCCAGCGCGGACGTGGCGGTGAGCCAGAACGCGTCAGTGTCGCTGGGCTACGGCGGCCTGCTGTCGGATCGTCATCAGGACAACAGCGTCAACGCCGGCTTCACCTGGCGTTTCTGATCCTGCACATCGTCAGCATTACATTCAGGGTCGCCGACGGCGGCCCTGTTTTTTTCCGCAGACGCAGAAAAATTGCCCTAATCTTCTCTCCTGCCGGTAAAATCCCATAAAAAAACGGCCCCCTGATGGGAGCCGGTTCAATGGGGGGTACATCTTTATTATTAGCGATAAAGGCTTTTACTCTGAACGGTGTGCCGTTGTCCTAATGCATACTGTATTTTAGAACCGGCAACCTGAACGAGTTTCCCTGGTGTCGTTATGGTTATAAGTACTGGTGTTTTATTTTTATAGTGTGTTGCTGTGTGTAGCTTTTGATACCATGTTTGACTATAAAACATGGTGTGTCAAGCAATGTTTGAGATTAATCTTGCATATGATGCTAATATTGAATGATGTTCGAACACGATAACATGTCAAAGCGACTGAAAAATTAGAAAAAATCGAAGGAAAAAATGGATAACAATCATCAAAAATTCGATTCGCAGTCGATTGCAAACCGGGTCAGAGAACTCTTTCTTCATCACGGGATCGGTAAACGTCAGCAAGCAAAGGAACTTAGCCGCATTCTGGCGCTAAGTTTTTCCCATGCCCACCGGAAGCTGAAAGGGCAAAGCCCCTGGACGCTGGAGCAGATCAACAGCGTTGCGGCCGCGCTGGACGAAACGCCGGCCGCCATTGTTGATATCAACGTGGAGAATGAGCCTCCCGCGCAAACTATTGCACGAGATGCCATCTTTTCGCTGGCCGGGGTCAACATTCCTTGCGTGGCATACATTGGCAGCGAAGTCAGCGGCGGGCGTTTTTCTGAATATGTCGCGCTGCAGGAAGAGGAAAAGTGGGTGATTTACCGCGCCGATGAGGCGTCGGCGGGCAGTCGCTACTGCGTGGAGCTGATCGAGATCCGTCCGACGAACGTCGACGATGAGCGCTTAAGCATCGCGGTGCTGGATGATTCGCACCAGGCGGCGGATGAGCTGGCCAAATACCTGAACAGCCGCGGCTTTAACGCCGTTGCCTTTTACGACGTGCCGGCGTTCAAGCAGGCGCTGAGCCGCAGCCTGTTCGACGGCTACGTGGTTGACTGGCTGATCGGGCAGGAAACCTCCGAACAGTGCATCGAGGCGATTCGCGCCTCCGATAACCCGGATGCGCCGGTGTTGGTGCTGACCGGCCAACTGGGCACCGGGCTGCGCGAGTCGGAAATCGCCAAGGCGATGCGCGATTATGACGTGCTTGGCCCGTATGAAAAGCCGGTGCGGCTGCATGTGATTGAAGCCGCGCTGCAGCGCTGTTTTAACCTTTAAGGAACAGCGCGGACAGGGCGGTGGACAGCGCCTCCAACCGCACGGGTTTTATCAGGTAATCGTCGAACAGCGCGCGTTGCTCCAGCGTCAGCAGTTCCGGCGTCTGGGCGCTGATGCCGATAATCGGAATATGGCGGTTGGGGCCGCGTTGGCCGCGCAGCTTTTTCGCCAGCGCCGCGCCGTCGATGCCCGGCATCTGTAAATCCAGCAGCAGTACGTCGTAAGGCCGGCGCAGCAGCTTTTGCAGCGCGCGCTCTGAGGAATCGCACAGCTCATGCTGGTAGCCCAGCTTGTCCAGCAGGGCGGCGAAGGCTTCCCCCACCGACCGGTTGTCGTCCACTACCAGCACCTGCTGCTCTTTCATCGCCATATCGGACAGCGCCTGCGGCTGCGCCTCTTCTTCCGCCTGATCTTCACTGACTTCCACCGGAATACTGACGATAAAGGTGCTGCCTTTGCCCTGTTCGCTGTAGACGGTCACGGTGCCCTGCAGCAGCGCGACCAGGCCGCGTACGATCGCCAGCCCCATGCCGACGCCGCCGTACTGTTTGGTATTGGACTGGTCCAGCTGGGTAAACGGCTGGAATATCTGCCCCAGCTTCTCTTCTTCCATCCCGATGCCGGTATCGGTCACTTCCAGCATCAGCGCATTGCCGCCGGTTTGGCGCCGCAGGCAGCCGTGTACGGTGATGGTGCCGCTTTCGGTGTATTTGAAGGCGTTGGTCAGCAGATTAACCAGAATCTGGCGGATGCGCAGCGGGTCGGAATACATCTGCGCGTGGCTGAAGTCGACCTCGCACAGCAGCGCGATCTGCGTTTTGTTCATCAGCATGCCGACTTCGTCGGTGGTTTGCTGAATCAGCTGTTCAGCATTGAACGGCATAATGCGCAGTTCCATCATGCCGCTGTCCAGATGCGCGTAGTCGGTCAAATCCTTCATCTGGGTTTCAATCTGCTGCGCGGCGGTTTCCAGCCGCTGGAAGGTATCAACGTGCTCGCTGGAGACGTTGGTATTCATCAGCACGTCAATGGCCGACATAATGCTCTGCAGCGAGGTGCGCAGTTCGTGGCCGATGGCGCCGAGGAAGGCGTTTTTCGAGTGCGTGGCCTTTTCCGCCTCAATGGCCTTGGCCTGCTGCTGGATGGTAATGCGCTGCTGGCGCAGGACAATCAGCGTAATGGCGACCAGCGCAATCACCGAGAACATGATGATCACCAGGCCATAGAAAATAATATGCCGCTTCTCGATATAGTCGTTATAGGCGACGGTGCGCTGCTTCACCTCGGCATGGTCGGCCAGGTTGGCCATCTCGATCGCAAACGGCTTCATCTGCTGCATGGACTGGGTAATTTCCTGCAGGTTCGGCGGGGAGGCGCTGATGAGATGGTCGAGCTGATTCATTTGCGCCACCATCTGCTTAATCACTTCGGGATAGCCGGCCTCGCGGTACAGCGGTTGGGTGGATTCCGACACGGTCTCCAGCACGTAGAAGCGAGAATACAGGATTTCAAACCTGAGCCTTAACGCCTCGACGTCCACCTTGGGCGTATTCTTCAGCTGTTCCACATAGGTTTCAAACTCCGCCAGCTTGATGGAGAATTTCGCGATCGACCACGAGTAGTTTTCCTGCGTGCCGGCGATGGCGTACAGCCCCTTTTTCGACAGCGTGGCGCTGTAGTAATACAGGGTGATGGTGGAAGCCACAATGAACAGGGCGGCGAAAATGGCCGGGATCGCCAGCCGGCTGCCGTTCTTGAACTGGGTCAGCTTCATTTAATCACGATCCTGTTGACCTGCCAGATAAAGCGCGAGTTATACAGCGGCGAATTTAACTCCGGGCCGCTGTCATCACGCGGGTAAACCAGAAACAGCGGGCCGAAGTTGCGGATTTTCAACATTTCCCCGTCCATTTTATAGGCCAGGATGATGTTGTAGTGCTCCACGTCGGACAGCGGAATATCGATGTAATAGTCGTTCAGCGCATGCATCGACAGCGTCTGCCCCTTGGCACCCACTTTTTTCAGGATATCTGCCACCGCCACGCCGTCGAATTTGCGCCGCGGCGTCCACGAGGTGGAGGTGGAAATCGAGTGGACCGGCATGGCGAACAGGTCCCGATCGCTAAAGACATAGCGTTTGTTGGCCGCATCGGTGTAATGGCTGATATTGCCAGAAACTTCCAGAGTAAAGGCTAACGCGGAGGTTTGGGCGGCGATCAGGGCGAATAGCGCCAGGGCAAGAGTTCTGATCAGGGTCGATAGCATCGGGAATTTCTCCGCAATGAAAGGCAAGGGCCAAGAAATAAATTTAGCAGGCTAAACAGTGTCAGAAAACAGCGAATTAAGCAGGCGGCGGCTGCAGAAAAGACAAAGGCCAGCAAAGCCGGCCTTTGGGCGGTTCCACAGTACCTGATTCTTATAATAGCACTTTTTTAGCGGCAAAAAGAATCAGCGTGGGGACGATTTAGAACATTCCGGCAATTTCACCCATCAGTTTGAGTTCATCTTTGGAGATGTAGGTCGGTCGATTACTGTCGTCGGTTAAAGAAACATAGTGTTCATTGCTGATCAGCAGGATTTTCGCCTTCACCGGCGAGGTATCCGTCAGCAAAATGTTCGAAAACAGATGTTCCATACGCGCCTTGATATCTCCGCCGCCGGCCAGATTAATCGGGCGGCGGCTCATGTAAGTCATGGCGCTCTTTTTCGCTTTCTCTTCGTCTTTCAGGATCTTGACGCGGGTTTCATTGAAAAAGGCGGTGAGCTTGTTGCGGGATTTCGACATTTTTTTCATGGCGTCCACCAGCTTTTTATTCTCCCCGACGCGGCGGTCGGACAGAAAGTTGCGTACTGCAAGCACGCAGCCGCTGGAGATACCCAACGCACCGACGGCGCCCAGGGCGAAGCGGGCGTAAGCATTGGTCATCAGGGTCTCACCGGCCTGAGCGGCGGCGGTCGCGGCAAAATAGGCGCCGGAACTCGACAGCGCGCCAACGACCCCTACCGCCGCAGCGGCCATGTTGTAATTGCTTTTTTGCGTATCGTCATAGACGTTGCCGCCATAACCTCTGAGCGAGGTGCCGTATTTATTGAAAACGTCGGGCCGTCGGTTCAGCATATTGCCGGTCATATCCTGCAGCCCGATGCTTTCTTCCTCATCGCGGCTTTCGCCATAGTCTGCAAGCGTGTTTCTGCGGTCGCTGGCGCGCTGTAACTCGGCAAAGGTATTCATGATGCCGGAGTCGGTGTCGGTTTCGAACTGCATCAGCGTTTCTTCATCCAGCTCATTAATAAAGGCAAGAATCACCCGCAGGTCATCCTGGCCGATCAGGCTGCCCTTTAAAACGGATTCGACATCCAGTGTTGGATCTGCCATAGAACCCTCCCGTAGTCAGGTTATATTTCTTTGTTCTGTTTGATATCCCAACCGGATTTGGTTTCAGCCCCTTTGGTGCCCTTATCCGTCTGTTCCCAGTAGTGCAGATTGACTTTCGACGCCTGGAAGCGATATTTCACCAGAATATTATCGGTGTGGCCGACGCCGGTAAAATCAGCCAGCGTAACCAGCACGTCTTCCAGCACGATGCGCGAATATTCCACCTGACTGCCGCCGGCTTTACAGATGGATACTTCCACTTTGTTGACGTGCTTGCCGCTGGAGCAGAATTTTAAAATCGCCGGGGTGGCTTTATCGATCAGCGCCTGAACTTCCAGGTCGCGGTAATTCACTTTGCCGGTGCCGCCGCCGCCGCCCACCGCCATATTGCCGGATTGGGACGCGCCCCAGGTAAATGACAGGACGTCGGTCCAATTTTTATGATTGGAATCATGGGATTCGCCGGTTACGCCTTCGACTTTCAAAAAGGTATCAATAGCCATTTTTTTCCTCATTGGTAAATGGTGATATTCGCTACCAAGTTAACCGACGACCCGGTGTTGTCAACGCGCGATCTCTTGTTATCAGGTTATTAAGATTTCCCTCATGTGATTTAGCCTGGTGATAATAAGCAGGGTGATATTAAGCAGTTAAAAATAAAAGAATTATATTGTTTTTGATTGGCTGAATTTATTTTAAAGCGGCAGGACAAATAGATGACGTTTTTATGACGTAATTATTGATGGGGATTTTCGCGCTCGGCGTTAAACGATAAGAAAAAGGGCCGGCTGCGTTGACAGTCGGCCCGAATTAACTCAGATAGCCTGCGGTTAAACCGGTCAGGGTTTAGCGCATGGTGACGAACTCTTCCGCCGCCGTCGGGTGGATGGCCACCGTGTTGTCGAAGTCCTGCTTGGTGGCGCCCATCTTCACGGCGACCGCAAAGCCCTGCAGGATTTCATCCATACCGAAGCCGATGCCGTGCACGCCGACGATTTTCTCATTCTCGCCGACGCAGACCAGCTTCATACGGCAAGGCTGGCGATGCTGAGTTACGGCGCTGTACATGGCGGTAAAGGAGGATTTGTACACCTTCACGCTGTCTTCGCCATATTTTTCCTTCGCTTCCGGCTCGGTCAGGCCGATAGTACCGATCGGCGGGTGGCTGAACACCACGGTCGGGATATTGCTGTAGTCCAGGTGCTCGTTCGGCTTGTTGTTAAACAGGCGCTCGGACAGGCGACGGCCGGCGGCCACGGCGACCGGCGTCAGTTCAACCGCGCCGGTGTTATCGCCGACGGCGTAGATGCCCGGTACGTTGGTGTTCTGGAACTGATCGACGTTGATGTAGCCCCGGTCGTTGGTTTGCACGCCGGTCACCGCCAGGTTCAGGTTATCGGTCGCCGGTTCGCGGCCGATCGCCCAGACCAGGCTGTCGACGGTAAATTCGCTGCCGTTTTCCAGCTGCAGGGTCAGGCTGCCGTCGGCGTTTTTCACTACCGCCTTCGGCACCGATTCGGTGTGCAGGCTTGGCCCTTCGGTGTTCATCACCTCCACCAGCGTATCAACGATCAGCGGATCGAAGCTGCGCAGCGGCGCGTGCTTACGCACGAACAGGTGAGTTTCCGCGCCCAGCGCGTTCATCACGCCGGCGATTTCCACGGCGATATAGCCGGCGCCCACGACGGCGACGCGTTTTGGCATCTCGTCGAGTTCGAAGAAACCATCGGAGTCGATGCCGTATTCCGCGCCCGGAATATCAGGGTGGCTCGGGCGGCCGCCGGTGGCGATCAGAATATGGTCGGCGGTGATCTGCTCGCCGTTGACTTCCACGGTGTGCGCATCGATAAAGCGGGCGAAGCCCTTGATCACGTCAACCTTGTTTTTGCCCAGTACGTTGTCGTACGAGTTGTGGATGCGGTCGATATAGGCGGTGCGGTTGGCGACCAGCTTCTTCCAGTCAAACGCGTTGACCGTGGTGTCGAAGCCGTAGTCCGGGCCGTATTGGTGAATCGCCTCGGCGATCTGCGCCGCGTGCCACATCACTTTTTTCGGTACACAACCCACGTTGACGCAGGTGCCGCCAAGTTCTTTGGCCTCAATCAGCGCACATTTCTGGCCATACATGGCTGCCCGGTTGATCGATGCGATACCGCCGCTGCCGCCGCCAATTGCTAGATAATCGTAATGTTTCGTCATCTGGGTTTTCCATGAGTTGTGTAAATTGAAGAGGATAGAGTTTAACGCCTGAGGTGGGTTTGTCGCAAAGATTGCGTCGATGTCTGTGATAGGCGTGGACGCAGGCGCGGCGTGCGCGCCTGCGGTCACCGGTTACTCCGGCACCACCCAGTTGATCAGATGGTGGCCGATGCCGGACGGCACCAGCGTTTTGTGCAGCCACGGCAGCACGTTCTGCATCTGCTGCTCCAGCTTCCACGGCGGGTTGATCACAATCATGCCGGAGGCGGTCATGCCGCGCTGGTCGCTGTCCGGCTTCACCGCCAGCTCGATTTGCAGAATGCGGCGGATGCCGGTGGCTTCCAGCTCTTTCAGCAGGCGTTTGATCTGCTGGCGCAGCACCACCGGATACCACAGCGCATAGGTGCCGGTGGCGAAGCGTTTATAACCTTCCAGGATCCCTTTCACCACGTCCTGATAGTCGGTTTTCATCTCATACGGCGGATCCATCAGGATCAGACCGCGGCGCGACGGCGGCGGCAGCTGCGATTTCAACTGCTGATAGCCGTCGGCGCGCTGCACCTTGGCGCGTTCGTCTTTCTGGAATTCGCTGCGCAGCAGCGGGTAGTCGCTCGGGTGCAGCTCGGTCAGGTGGATCTTGTCCTGCGGACGCAGCAGCTGACGGGCGATCAGCGGCGATCCCGGGTAATAACGCAGCGATCCGCTGCGGTTCAGGTGCTGCACCACGCCCATATAGGCCTCCAGCTCTGCCGGCAGGTCGTCGCGTTGCCACAGCAGGCCGATGCCTTCCAGGTATTCACCGGTGCGCTCGGCGTGTTCGCCGCTCAGCTGATAACGTCCCGCGCCGGAGTGGGTATCCAGATACAGGAACGGTTTCTCTTTTTCTTTCAGCGACTCAATGATCAGGCTCTGGACGGTGTGCTTCAGCACGTCGGCGTGGTTGCCGGCGTGAAAACTGTGGCGGTAACTTAGCATGGCGTTTGGTCATTCCTTGTGCTCCGTTTGCGGAGCGTGTGCGATAAGGCAGTAATCTGCACACAGTATAAACTGTTCGCAGGGGAAAAAGTGAAATGCATTGTCAGCCAGTGGAGGCCGCCGCGCATGATGAGTCAACAGGAGGTATTGGAACGCTACCCCGGCGCGCAGCGCTGGGCGTTCGGCGACGGTCCGCAGCTGGCGGATGAGCTGCTGCAGCTGGTGTTAGCGGGAGAGAAAACGGCGACCTGTAGCTCTTACGTGGCCTATCAGCAGGAAAAAGTGCCGCAGATCGGCGACTACAGCGTGATTCTGGACGGCCGGGGCGAGGCGCGCTGCGTGATCCGCACGCGTGCGCTGCTGCTTATCCGCTTCTGCGACGTCAGCGCCGAGCTGGCGGCGAAAGAGGGAGAAGGGGATAAAAGCCTGGCCTGCTGGCGCGAGGGGCATCAGGCGTTTTTCACCCGTGAAGGCACCTTTGCGCCGGATATGTGGCTGGTGTTTGAGGAGTTTGAACGGGTGGCGGTTCTTGAGGGAGAATGATCCGATTCGCGCCGGCCGATTTGCGCCAGCCATTGATTTTCCTGCCGTCTGGCACCATGTTAATCCTTACACACGCATTTTCAGGTCGGCCAGGCGTGGCCGGCCCCAACGATAATCAGGACTGCCCTATGACAAATCCGTTGCTGACACCGTTTTCCCTGCCGCCGTTCTCCGCGATCCGTCCGGAAGATATTGTGCCGGCGGTGCAATCCGCACTGGCCGATTGCCGCGCTGAAGTTGAGCGGGTGGTGGCGCAGCCGGGGCCGTTCACCTGGGATAACCTGGTGCAGCCGCTGGCGGAGGTAGACGACCGCCTGTCGCGCATCTGGTCGCCGATCGGCCATCTGAATTCGGTGAAAAACAGCCCGGAGCTGCGCACCGCCTATGAACAGGCGCTGCCGCTGCTGTCTGAGTACGGCACCTGGGTCGGCCAGCACGAAGGGCTGTATCAGGCCTACCGCAACCTGAAAGAGGGCGACGGTTTTGCCCGGCTGAGCGTGCCGCAGCGTAAAGCGGTGGAAAACGCGCTGCGCGACTTTGAGCTGTCGGGCATCGGCCTGCCGGCGGAGAAACAGCAGCGCTACGGTGAAATCGTTGCGCGCCTGTCCGAGCTGGGTTCGACCTACAGCAACAACGTGCTCGACGCCACTATGGGCTGGAGCAAACTGATTACCGACGAAGCAGAATTAAGCGGCCTGCCGGAAAGCGCGTTGGCGCAGGCACAGGCGATGGCGCAGGCCAAAGAGCAGCAGGGCTGGTTGCTGACGCTGGACATGCCGAGCTACCTGCCGGTGATGACCTATGCCGATAACCAGGCGCTGCGTGAAGAGATGTACCGCGCCTTTACCACCCGCGCCTCCGATCAGGGGCCGAACGCCGGTAAATGGGACAACAGCGCGGTGATGGCGGAAACGCTGGCGCTGCGTCATGAGCTGGCGCAGCTGCTGGGCTTTGATACCTATGCCGATAAATCGCTGGCGACCAAAATGGCGGAAAATCCGCAGCAGGTGATCGACTTCCTGACCGATCTGGCCAAGCGCGCCCGCCCGCAGGCGGAGCAGGAATTGGCGCAGCTGCGCGCCTTCGCCAAACAGCACTACGGCGTTGACGAGCTGCAGGCCTGGGATATCACCTACTACGGCGAAAAACAGAAACAGCACCTGTTCTCCATCAGCGATGAGCAGCTGCGTCCTTACTTCCCGGAGCAGCGCGTGGTGGAAGGGCTGTTTGAAGTGGTGAAGCGCATTTACGGCATCACCGCCAAAGAGCGTCAGGGCGTCGATACCTGGCACCCGGAAGTGCGTTTCTTTGACCTGTTCGACGCCGACGGCGCGCTGCGCGGCAGCTTCTACCTGGACCTGTATGCGCGCGAGCACAAGCGCGGCGGCGCCTGGATGGATGACTGCGTCGGCAAACTGCGCAAGGCGGACGGCGAGCTGCAAAAGCCGGTCGCCTACCTGACCTGCAACTTCAACCGTCCGCTGGGCGACAAGCCGGCGCTGTTCACCCATAACGAAGTGACCACGCTGTTCCACGAGTTCGGCCACGGCCTGCACCATATGCTGACGGAGATCGACACCGCCGGCGTCGCCGGTATCAACGGGGTGCCGTGGGATGCGGTCGAACTGCCGAGCCAGTTTATGGAAAACTGGTGCTGGGAGCCGGAAGCGCTGGCGTTTATCTCCGGCCACTACGAAACCGGCGAGCCGCTGCCGAAAGCGCTGCTCGACAAGCTGCTGGAAGCCAAAAACTACCAGGCGGCGCTGTTTATCCTGCGCCAGCTGGAGTTCGGCCTGTTCGACTTCCGCATGCACTACGAATATGACCCGGCAACCGGCGCGCAGATCCTGCCGCTGCTGGCCGAGGTGAAGAAAATGGTCGCCGTGGTGCCGTCGCCGAGCTGGGGCCGCTTCCCGCATGCCTTCAGCCATATCTTTGCCGGCGGTTATGCGGCGGGTTATTACAGCTATCTGTGGGCGGAGGTGCTGTCGGCGGATGCCTACTCGCGCTTCGAGGAAGAGGGCATCTTCAACGCTGACACCGGCAGCGCCTTCCTGGATAACATCCTGTCGCGCGGCGGTTCGGAAGAGCCGATGGAACTGTTCAAACGCTTCCGTGGCCGTGAGCCGCAGCTGGATGCTATGCTGCGCCATTACGGCATTAAAGGATAACCTGACACGTGAGCGTGTGTTTATTGTGTGAAGCAGGCGCCGACCCCGGCGCCTTATCTGTTTTGGCCGAGCGCTGGCGGCTGACCTCGGACGATGAGGCGCCGATGGCGCTGGTGCTGACCCCGGAGCGTCTGGAACTGCGCAAGCGCGACGAACCCAAGCTGGGGGCGATCTACGTGGACTTCGTTTCCGGCCCGATGGCGCATCGGCGCCGCTTCGGCGGCGGGCGCGGCGAGGCGGTGGCCAAGGCGGTCGGCGTCAAGGGCAGCTACCTGCCGAGCGTGGTGGACGCCACCGCCGGGCTGGGGCGCGACGCC
This sequence comes from Serratia rubidaea, assembly GCF_016026735.1. NCBI lineage: Bacteria > Pseudomonadati > Pseudomonadota > Gammaproteobacteria > Enterobacterales > Yersiniaceae > Serratia > Serratia rubidaea. The sequence goes on along the minus strand of NZ_CP065640.1, from coordinate 1,269,700 downwards.
TTTGTACTGGCGGCGCTCGGCTGCCGGGTGCGGATGCTGGAGCGCAATCCGGTGGTGGCGGCACTGTTGGATGACGGCCTGCAGCGCGGCTATCAGGATGCGGAAATCGGCCCGTGGCTGCGGGAGCGGCTGACGCTGCTGCACGCCTCCAGCCTGACGGCGCTGGCCGATCTCAGCCCGCGGCCGGAGGTGGTGTATCTCGATCCGATGTATCCGCACAAGCAGAAGAGCGCGCTAGTGAAAAAAGAGATGCGGGTGTTCCAGTCGCTGGTGGGCAGCGACGATGACGCCGACGGTCTGCTGGAGCCGGCGCGCCGGCTGGCGACCAAGCGCATCGTGGTGAAGCGCCCCGACTATGCGCCGCCGCTGGCGCAGGTGCCGGCGCACGCCGCGACGGTGACCAAAAACCACCGTTTCGATATCTATATGCCGCTGTAGCGATTTTCGCTGCCGCTGGCGTGTCAGCAAGAGCCCGGTGCGCCGGGCCTTATCTAACCGATCTACCTCTCATTTCTCTGCATCAATCTGAAAACCTGCTGGAAAAAGCACAATCCCGATCGCATGCTGCCAGTTAATGTCATCCCACTCGCAGTAAATGGAATTATGAAAAAGACGCTTCTTTCCCTGTTGCTTGGCCTGAGCGGTTCCGCACTGGCCGCTGAGCCGGTCAACATCACTATTCTCGGCACCTCCGACCTGCACGGCACCTTTGTGCCCTGGGATTACGCCACCGACAGCGAAAACCTGGCCGGCAGCCTGAGCCAAATCGCCACTCAGGTGCGCAACGTGCGCGCGCAGCAGCCGAACGTGATTCTGGTCGACGCCGGCGACACCATTCAGGGCAACTTTGTTGAAACCTTTAAGAACGACAAAACCAGCCCGATGATCCTCGGTTTTAACGCGCTGGACTACGACGTCTGGGTGATGGGCAACCACGAATTCGATTTCGGCCTGCGGCCGCTGTCCACTTCGCTGAGCCAGTTTAAAGGCACGGCGCTGGCGGGCAATATCCTGTGGGACAGCGGCAAGCCCTACCTGCCGGCCTACAAGATCGTCGAACGGCAGGGGGTGAAGATCGGCATTATCGGGATGGATACGCCGATGACCGCCGAGTTTGCCAAAGGCACCGACCGCATCAAGGGGCTGAACTTTACCGATCCGGTGCAGGCGGTCAAACAGGTGATCCAGCAGATCCAGGGCGAGGTTGACGCCATCGTGCTGGTGGCGCATATGGGTATCGATAACGAAAACCAGCGGCCGGGCACCGGGGTGGGCGATATTGCACGCGCCAATCCGGAGCTGGCGGCGATCGTTGCCGGCCATATGCACGTGAAGGTCGATAAGGCGGTGATCAACGGCGTGATCGTGACCGAACCGGATAAATACGGCCGCGCGCTGTCGCGCATCGATCTGCAGTTTGAACGGCACAACGGCAGGTTTGTGCTGATCAATAAAGACAGCTACACCTATCCGATTCAGGGAACGGCGTCGGACGAACAGCTGGAAGCGATCTATCAGCCGTACCACAAAATTCTGCGCGCCAACGCCAACCGGCCGATCGCCCAGCTGACGGGGCAGGATCTGGTGCCGCCGGACGCGGTAAAGGGCATTCCGCAGGTGCACGTGCAGGATACCGGCATCAGCAGACTGTACCAGGAGGCCAGCCGTTACTACGCGCCGCAGGCCGAAGTGATCGCGCTGCAGATTGATAACGACCGGCCGAAGCTGAACGTCGGCACCATTGCCGCCAAGGATATTGCCTTTAACTATCAATATGCCGGCGGTGAAATCACCGTTTACCAGATGACCGGCAAAGAGCTGAAAAAATATATGGAATGGTCCGCCGGCTATTTCAACCAGCTGCGCGACGGCGACGTGACCTACAGCTTTAACCCGCAGCGGCGGGCATCCAAGTATTCCACCAATGATTTCTTTGACGGTGTGACCTACAAGATTGACCTGCGTCAGCCGGCAGGGCAGCGCATTGTCGATCTGAAAATGGCCGACGGTTCGCCAGTGACCGATACGACGCCGATTCGTCTGGGGATGAACAGCTACCGCATGGGGCACCTGACGCAACAGGGCGGCGCGCTGGAGGGCATGCGTTTCCCGGTGCTGTCGGACAGCAAGCAGGAGTACGGCGAGGAGGCGGGGACGATCCGCAATCTCACCATCCGTTACCTGACCGAGGTGAAAAAAGGGCGGTATCAGGGCCGGACGGTGCAGCGCTGGCAGCTGCTGGGGCTGAACGGTTACGAAAAACAGCGCAAAATCGTCGAAAAACTGCTGAATGACGGCAGAATCAGCGTGCCGACCACGGCGGACGGGCGCTACAGCAACGTGGCGTCGATTAACGTGAAGGGGCTGACCTTCAGCGACCCGCAGGCGCGCCAGCGTAAAGAGAGCGAACTGAAAGCCCGGTTGAAGACGGCCGACAACCCGGCGCTGCAAAAACAGCTGCAGAACCAGCTGGCGATCATCGCCGCGCTAAATCAGGCCTGATAAAAAATGCCGGCGGTGACGCCGGCATAGATGAGCGGGGCGGGCGTTACAGCACCCCTTGCGCCAGCATCGCCTCCGCTACTTTGACAAAGCCGGCGATATTCGCGCCGCGCACATAGTGGGTCTGCTTGTCTTCGCCGCCGTACTCCACGCAGGCGTGGTGAATATCCGCCATGATGTGCTGCAGGCGTATGTCGACCTTTTCCGCCCGCCAGCCGAGGCGCGCGGCGTTTTGCGCCATCTCCAGCCCGGAGGTGGCGACGCCGCCGGCATTGGCCGCCTTGCCCGGCGCAAACAGCACGCCGGCGTCCAGGAAGGCGTCGGTGGCCTGGATGGTGGTCGGCATATTGGCGCCCTCGGCGACCGCTTTGACGCCGTTATGGATCAGCACGTTGGCGGCGGCCAGGTCCAGCTCGTTCTGGGTGGCGCACGGCAGCGCGATATCCACCGGCACGCTCCACGGCTGCTCGCCGGCCAGATAGGTCAGGCCGCGTTCGCGGGCGTAATCTTCTACCCGGCCGTAACGCTGGTTCTTGATTTCCGCCAGGTGCGCCAGCTTCTCGCGGGTAAAGCCGGCGTCGTCCACCACGGTGCCGCCGGAGTCGGAGGCGGTCACCACGCGGGCGCCGAAGGCCAGCGCCTTCTCGATAGTGTACTGCGCCACGTTGCCGGAGCCGGATACCGCGACGCGCATCCCTTCAAAACCCAGGCCGTGACGTTTCAGCATCGCATCGGTGAAATACACCAGGCCGTAACCGGTGGCCTCCGGCCGGATCAGGCTGCCGCCGAAAGAGAGCCCCTTGCCGGTAAACACGCAGGCGGTGTTGTTGGACAGCTTTTTCATCATGCCGGTCATAAAGCCGACTTCCCGCCCGCCCACGCCGATGTCGCCGGCCGGCACGTCGGTATCCGGCCCCAGATGGCGATATAGCTCGCTCATCAGCGCCTGACAGAAACGCATGATCTCGCCCTGGCTTTTGCCCTTGGGGTTGAAGTCCGAGCCGCCTTTGCCGCCGCCCATCGGCAGCGTGGTCAGCGCATTCTTGAAGGTCTGTTCAAAACCGAGGAACTTCAGAATCGACAGGTTCACCGACGGGTGGAAACGCATGCCGCCCTTGTACGGCCCGATGGCCGAGTTGAACTGCACGCGCCAGGCGCGGTTGACCTGCACCCGGCCGGCGTCGTCTATCCAGCTGACGCGGAACTGAATCACGCGTTCCGGTTCGACCAGGCGTTCCAGCAGCGCATATTCCCGATAGCGCGGGTTACGTTCAATAAACGGCCACAGCGAGGTAAACACTTCGCGTACCGCCTGCAGATATTCGTCCTGATAGGGGTTTTGCTGCTGTAATACGGCAAGAAAGGATTCGAGCGATGCGCCCTGTTCCATAGATAGCTCCTTCTAAATGAATGCCCCCAGCTTATTGCTATTGATTTAACGTCACGGGGGAAGATGTTGTGTCTTTCTTGACTATATCACCGGGGGGCGCTTGTTTATCAAGCAATTAATCCCTGCAGAAACAAAAAAGCCCACAAACCGTGGGCTTTTTTGAGCAGAAGGCGTCGCGCTTAGGCGTCTTCATCCTCTTCATCGCGCAACGGTACAATCAGCATATCGATATGTACGGTATTGATCAGCTGGCGCGCGGAAGACATCAGCTTGCTCCAGAAGTCCTGGTGGTGGCCGCACAGCACCAGATCCATATCGTATTTCTTGATGGCATCCACCAGCACCTGCGCCAGATCGCCGCTGCCGCTCAGGGTTTCGGTGATAGGGTAGCCGGCGTTTTGCGACAGTTCGGTCAGCGCGTTATGGGTTTCTTCGGAAATACGCTTTTGCATATCCCCCAGATTAACGTCAATCAGGCCGGTATACAGGTCGGAATAATTCACATCTACGTGGATCAGCGAGACTTTGGCATTGTACGGCCGCGCCATGGAAACTGCTTTTTCGACCAGAATTTTACTTTCTGGGGAGAGGTCTACCGCGATAAGTATGTGTTTGTAAGCCATGAGAATACTCCTTCCATATAATGCCGATTAAAGGGTAGCAGGCATTCCGCGCGCCAGCCTGGCGCCGTTATTTTCTCCGCCGTGGTATGGCGTTCACCTGCATCATATCATTGCGCTAACGCAAGGATATGTCGGGCCGATCACAGCGCAATGCTTCACTCAGTCTTGTCATTTTCACCCCGTCAGTTTTACACCTATCGGGCTAAAAATCCTATTTATTCAGGGGGTATTACGCCGCTGACCGTTTGAATTATAAGCGTTGTTGCAAAAAGTATAGTCCCGAATGGCGGCTTGAGCGCGGATGCGGCAAGCCGCAGGCGGTTCTGCAGCGGCGGCGGCGCTAAATTTTCCCGCCTGTCCGGCTACGTTTACGTTTCATTATCCTACAATTATGTTACGGGCCTCTCCTTTCTTCTGTGCACTGTACGGCGTCCTAATATGCGTTTGCGTATCGATGGGGCGTCGCTGACGGAAGAGGCGCCTGAGCGGTATAACTATCGGTCATCAGTGAGTATTGGATATGAAGTAGGGCCGTTGGCTCCGGCGGGTTGCCGTGGATCGCAACGCCTTGAGGGGGAATCATGATCAGTACCGTCGCGCTGTTTTGGGCTTTGTGTGTGGTATGTGTGGTAAACATGGTGCGCTATTACTCGTCCCTGCGCGCGCTGCTGGTAGTGCTGCGCGGATGCGACCCCTTGTTGTACCAATATGTTGACGGCGGCGGTTTCTTTACCGCCCACGGCCAGCCGAGCAAGCAGCTGCGCCTGGTGCGCTATATCTACGCGCAGCGCTATACCGATCACCATGACCCGGAGTTTATCCGCCGCTGTGAGCGGGTGCGCCGGCAGTTTATGCTGACCTCCGCCCTGTGCGGGCTGGTGGTGGTCAGCCTGATCGCCATGGCTATCTGGTACTGACGCCAATAAAAAAAGGCGGCCCTGGGGCCGCCTCGTTCGTTGGGTTCGCTGACTCAGATCAGCTTCAGCGCCAGCCAGTACAGAGAACCGGACAGAAGAATCGAGATCGGCAGGGTCAACACCCAGGCCAGTGCGATGCTTTTCACGGTTTTACTCTGTACGCCGCCGCCATCCACGATCATGGTCCCGGCTACCGCCGAGGAGAGCACGTGGGTAGTGGAAACCGGCATGCCGGTGTAGCTGGCGACGCCGATCGACAGCGCAGCGGTCATCTGGGCCGATACGCCCTGTGCGTAGGTCATGCCCTTCTTGCCAATCTTCTCGCCGATGGTGGTTGCAACGCGCTTCCAGCCCACCATGGTGCCGAGAGACAGCGCCAGCGCGACGGCGACAATGATCCACAGCGGCGCATACTCAACGGTCTGCAGCAGATCCTGACGCAGGTTGCTCAGGAAGCGCTTGTCTTCCGCTGAGGTTTCCGGCAGCTTGGCGACTTTATCTGCGGTATCGGTCACGCACATCAGCAGGCGGCGCAGCTGGCTGCGTTGCTCCACGTTCAGCTGATCGTAGCTTTGCAGGCCCTGCAACAGGCCGGAGGCGTGGCTGATGGCCGGCATAGCGCGCGATGTGTCGCAGTGGAACTCTTGCGGCGCGTTGCTGGCCGGCGTTTCTTCCGGCGTCGGCACCAGCGGCGTGATGGCGACTACGTGCGCCAGCGACTCCTGATGCTGCTGGTAATACTGCTCCAGATGGCTGACGGCGTCGCGGGTACGGGTGATGTCATAGCCGGTTGCATTCATATTGAGTACAAAGCCGGCCGGCGCAACGCCGATCAGCACCAGCATGATCAAACCAATACCTTTCTGACCGTCGTTGGCGCCGTGCGAGAAGCTGACGCCGACGGCGGACAGAATCAGCGCGATACGCGTCCAGAACGGCGGCTTGCGCTTACCGTCAACCTTTTCACGTTCGGCCGGCGTCATATGAATACGCTTGCGTTTTTTGGTGCCGCTCCAGTAACGGCGCAGCATAAACACCATCAGCCCGGCGACCATCATCCCCACCAGCGGAGAGAAGATCAATGACAGGAAAATACTGATCATTTTCGGGATGTTAAGCGCATCCACCATGGAGGTGTTGGTCACCAGAGCGTTGGTCAGGCCGACACCGATAATGGCGCCAATCAACGTGTGGGAACTGGAGGCCGGCAGACCGAAATACCAGGTGCCGAGGTTCCAGACGATTGCCGCCAATAGCATGGAGAACACCATGGCTAATCCGTGAGCGGAACTGACGTTCAGCAACAGATCGGTTGGCAGCAGGTGGACAATGGCGTAGGCAACACTCAAACCACCGAGTATTACGCCAAGGAAATTAAACACGCCCGCCATTACGACCGCAAGTTGCGAGCGCATAGCACGGGTATAGATCACGGTAGCAACCGCATTGGCCGTATCATGAAAGCCGTTGATGGCTTCGTACATCAATACGAACAGCAGTGCGAGTATTAACATCAGGCCGGTATGGAAATCCAGGCCAGCGAACAAATGCAACATAAGCGTTACGCCAGGTTTGTGGACATGAACGCCGCGCATTATCCGTGACAACAGGGGGCGGGGAAAAGAAAAATATGACGTTTTTTTGATTTCATTGCACCCAAACTGGCACTATTTACCGGCAAATCAAATAAATATCATAATGTTACACGGATTTACCGAATATAACATTTCCTTACCGCGGCGCTGGCGCAGGCCGTAATTTACACATAACTACGATGAATTTAGCGGTGAGCGGCAGCGAAATAGCGTAAAATGGCGCGCTTTTGTCGTGATTGTGGTTTAACTCAGAGAGGCTCAGGTGGAACAGTTTGATGTGGTGGTCATCGGCGCGGGCGCGGCGGGAATGTTTTGTGCGGCGCAGGCAGGGCAACTGGGTTGCCGGGTGCTGCTGCTCGACAACGGCAAAAAGCCGGGGCGTAAAATTCTGATGTCGGGCGGCGGACGCTGTAATTTCACCAACATGTACGCCGAACCGGCGGCTTACCTGTCCAATAACCCCCATTTTTGCAAATCCGCGCTGGCGCGTTACACCCAGTGGGATTTTATCGACCTGATTAACCGCTACGGCGTGGCTTACCATGAGAAAACGCTGGGCCAGCTGTTTTGCGACGACTCGGCGCAGCAGGTGGTCGATCTGCTGGTCAAGGAGTGCGAGCTGGGCCAGGTCACGCTGCGCCTGCGCAGTGAGGTGCTGCAGGTGGAAAAGTGCGACGACGGCTTTGAGCTGACGCTGAATGGAGAGAAAGTGAGCGCTCGCTCACTTGTGGTGGCCAGCGGCGGACTTTCCATGCCGGGGCTGGGCGCTTCACCCTTCGGTTATAAGCTGGCGGAACAGTTTGGTCTTAACGTGCTGCCCACCCGCGCCGGACTGGTGCCTTTTACCTTACATAAGCCGCTGCTTGAGCAATCGCAGACGCTGTCCGGCGTCTCGGTGCCGGCCAGCATAACGGCGGCGGACGGCACGCTGTTCCGCGAAGCCATACTGTTTACCCACCGCGGCCTGTCCGGCCCGGCGGTGCTGCAGATTTCCAGCTACTGGCGACCTGGCGAGTATGTAAGTATTAACTTACTTCCTGATCTCGATCTGGCGGGCTTCCTGGACCAGCAACGTCAGGCTCACCCTAATCAGAGCCTGAAAAATACGCTGGCGCTGCAGCTGCCGAAACGGCTGGTTGAGTTCTTGCAAAGCCTGGGGCAACTGCCGGAAGCGACCCTGAAGCAGCTGACCCCCGCCCAGCAGAGCGCGCTGGTGGATAGCCTGCAGCAATGGCGGGTGCAGCCCAACGGTACGGAAGGCTACCGCACGGCGGAAGTGACGCTGGGCGGCGTGGATACCCGCGAGCTGTCGTCCAAGACCATGGAGGCGCGCAAGGTGCCGGGCCTGTACTTTATCGGTGAAGTGGTGGACGTGACCGGGTGGCTGGGCGGTTACAACTTTCAGTGGGCATGGAGCTCCGCCTGGGCCTGCGCACAGGCGCTGGCGCAGGGTAAATAACTGGTATGAGGACTAACCTGTCCTAAACGTTAAAAAATAGCGCTGTACTCAATTTTTTTATTTTTTATCAGTATATTATCTTTTTTATCAGCATGGTTTGTTCGCGGGTTACCTCGCTGTCTTTAGAGAGGTAACCGTATGCTTTATCGGCAGGCGGCGCGCGTGATGCGGGCCGTTGCTGTGCTGATTGATGCGTCGGATGAAGCCGAAATTGCCTGCCCGCCATATGCCATAACTTTGTTGGTCAACTATTTGCTTGCAAAATATCCGCGTTATATCAAAAGCTTAATGTTCCCGCCGTTTTGCATTCTCGCTGAATGCCGCGATACCCATCCCCATCCCTATGGTTTTACCATGCGCATACTTCCTGCCCGAACATCTTCGCCATGTGTAAAAATCGCCATCTAACAATAGAAATTTTAATTTATTAGATCTGGGACACATTAGTGTTTTTTCTATTTGTAATTTTTTATTTCTCAAAACATTGCGTATAAAACAGATATAAAACAATCAAATAAATGTTTTGTTTCATAAAAATGCAACAATAAACTACATAAATAAACATTTGTTTACATTTGTGCCGGGATGGCTTGATTGAATTATCTCCGGTCGAAAACTAGAAGTATTAGCTGGTCTAATTAATGGCCCCGGTTAACGGAGTATTCATGAATTTTAATTTCTCGAATGCCCAGGAACGGCGGTATGAGTCAGCCTATCGCTTCGCACTGGACGTATTGGATCGGGATGCGCAAACGCGTATCGCACAGCGGGGGTTGAACCTCGAACTGTGGCAACAGGCTGCCGCCTATGGCTTTACGCTGGGCCCGCTGTCAAGCCAGTTTGGCGGAGAGGAGATGGGCGCTCTGGATACGGCGCTGATGATAGAAGCTCTGGGAAAAGGCAGCCGCGATCTGGGGCTATCGTTTTCACTCTGCGCGCATCTTTGCGCCTGTGTGATCCCACTGTCACGCTTCGGCTCTGATGCGCTGAAAGCGCAATATCTGGAACCCCTGGTCACGGGCAAGCTGATTGCGGCCAATGCGGCGACCGAAGCGGAAGCCGGATCGGATATTTACGCCATGTCCTCTACGGCGCAGCCTTGTGACGGCGGCTATCGCCTCAATGGCAAAAAAATATTTATTACCAACGCGCCGATCGCCGACCTGTTTGTCGTCTATGCCAAAACCAATCCCGACCATGGCTTTATGGGCGTTTCAGCCTTCCTGATTGAGAAAGGCGTACCGGGGTTGCACATCGGTGAAACCATCCCGAAAGACTGCTTATCCAACTGCCCCTGGGGCGAACTGACATTTCACGATCTCTTCGTGCCCGAAACGCATCGCATAGGCATGCCCGGCGCCGGCGGAGCCATTTTCCACGATTCGATGATTTGGGAAAAAGGTTGTCTCTCGGCGCTGTTTGTCGGCGTGATGGAAAGGCTGCTGGACACGACCCTGGCCTATGCGAAACGGCGGCAGCAGTTCGGCAAGCCGGTGGGGCAGTTCCAGTCGGTCTCCAACCGCATTATTGAGATGAAGCTGCGTCTGGAGCAGTGCCGGCTGATGCTCTATCGCGGCTGCTGGCGCCACGATCAGGGACAGGATGCGGAGCTCGATATCGCCATGAGCAAACTGCTGATTTCCGAATATGCCGTGCAGTCGGCACTGGATGCCATCCAAACGTTTGGCGGTGCAGCGATGGATCAAGAGCTGGGTCTGGTGCGTGAACTGCTGAACGTTATTCCCAGCCGGATTTTTTCCGGCACCAACGATATCCAAAAAGAAATCATGGCCCGCAAGCTGGGGTTACGAGGAGGAAGAGGGTGATTATTCAACGACTCTTTGGCCTGTTGTATATGCTTGCCGGCCTGGCCAAGGCCTTTCCCGCACTGGAGAATGTTCCCGCCATCTTGCATCAGGCGGCGATCGCCAACCAGGACGCCTGGTATGCCGGCGCGACGCAGTGGCTGGCGGACCATGGCGCAGCGGTCAATCTGTTGGTCGGCGTGTTGCTGTTCGGCTCAGGCTTGGTGCTGGTGCTTAACCCGCGCTGGGCGGTGCGGGTGATTTACGGTCAGCTGTTGATGATGGCGGTCTTTGTCCTCCTGCTGCACCGTGCGCAGCCGCAGGTCATCTATCTGGATGCGCTGTTCGCGTTGGCCGCGCTGTATATGCTGCGCGTACAGCACCGGCGCAAGCCTCAGACACGCACGTTCCCTACCCGTTCATTCTCATCGCCCGCCGCCACGTCTCCTCAGGCAACGTCGCCGCTCGATGATGACTATGACGTGGTGATCGTCGGCGGCGGCGTATCCGGCCTGACTGCCGCCAGTGAACTGAGCGGCCGCCGGGTTTTGGTGTTGGAAAAAAGCGCTACCTTTGGCGGTAATGCCCGTTTCAATACCCTGGATACGCTGAAGTTTCCTATCGCCGGCGTCTGTTTCCAACAGCCGCAGCCGAATTCGGCCATGATGCGCGTGTTGGAAAAAATCGGGCTGGAGAACGCTTACCGCTCTAATGAGCGCGATACCCTGGTGTTTTTTGACACCTTTTTATTGCTCAGATGCCTGGGGGAAGTCACCGTCGGTTTCCTCAAATATCCGTCCTACCTGCTCAAGCCTGCAGTTTGGGGATTGACCGGTCAGCTTTTCCTGCATGCGTTGATAGGCAAGCCTTATGTCATCGCCGCCAAACAGCTGGGCGATCCGATTTTCGCCGAGTTGTACGCCTTTCTTGACCGCTTTTCTCCGGACGGCGATCGCTATCCTCAGGTTCCCTGGGCGCCGGAGAGCGGCTGGAGCCGGGAGGAGATGACGCTGCTCGATACGATGTCGCTGCATGATTACCTGTTTGCTCCGGGTGCTGCGGACGCGTTGCCGGCGCATCTGCAGCCGCCGAAGAAACTGGGCAAATTGGTGGAAAATGCGGTCAGCACCACGTTGCGGGTTGAATGTTTGGACGTACGCGAGGTTTCCGCCTATGTCGGGCTGCATTTCCTGGTGGGTTACCTGCGCGGCACGCTGGTGACGTTGCCGGGCGGCAACGGCAGTATCGGCGCCGGACTGTGTGATTACCTCAATAGACAAGGCGGCGTCCGGCTGCAAAACCGCGTCCAGCTCGAGGCCGTCACGCCGCAGGGTGAAACAACGCGGCTGCAGCTGAATATCGATGGCGACACCTGTCATGTGAACGCGCGCCAGGTGATCTGGGCGGCGCCCAAAACGCATCTGACGCAGTTTTTACCGAACCTGCCGGCGGCGCAGCGTAGCGCGCTGGACGCCATCCGCCACGAAGATTATTACCTGGCGAATGTGCAGCTGTCCGCGCCGATTCTCAGCCACTCGTTCGGCGGCTATCTGATCGAGCCGGATAACCCGCGCGCGCCCTATGCCTGGTGTAAGGCCGGCACGTGCCTGGTCGCCAACTGGATGGACAGCGAGAGCGGCGCGGAAAAGGGCGTACTGACCCTGCTGAAGCCGACCACCCGGCGGGAGCGGCAAGGGCGCAGCGCGCAGCACGACTTTCTGGGGCTGCAGCAGCAAACCTATATCGAAATTGCCGGTGTGCTGCGCAATATGGGGATTGAGGCCGACGTGATTGAAGACATCAAAATCTGGTACTGGCCGGCAGGTTTGGTGACCTCCGTGATTGGGCAACAGGCGCAGGGCGTGTTCAGCGACGCCAGCCAGCCGGTTGAAAATATTCACTTCGCCAATCAGGACAGCATCGGTATCGGCAATATCGAGAGCGCGGTGCAGGCCGGCATCCAGGCCGCAGGGGCGGTGCAGGCGCGTTTGAACGCAGAGCTGCGGCTGACGGCTCCCGTGATGGAGGTGGCGCGATGAGCAACGCGTTAGTGGTTGAACTGTCTGGCGACCAGGCGCTGGAACAGCATCGCCTGGGTGGTAAAGCCTACTCGTTAAATCATTTGATTCAGGCGGGTCTGCCGGTACCGCCCGCCTTCTGCGTCACCGCGCAGGCTTACCGGCAATTTATCGACGATGCGGTGCCCGCAACGCTGCTGAACGCCGGTGAATCAGGCAACGTGCGCGATATGATTTTAAACGCCAGCATGCCTGAACCGCTCAGCCAGGCGATCCGGGATGCCTGCCGGCGGCTCGGCGGCGATGTCTCGCTTGCCGTGCGTTCCTCGGCGCTGGAAGAAGACGGCCTGAGCCAATCCTTCGCGGGTCAGTATGACACCTTCCTGCATGTTAACGGCGCCGAAGACGTGCTGCGCAAAGTACGCGCCTGCTGGGCGTCGCTGTGGGCTGAACGGGCGGCGCAATACAGCCGGGTTAATGCCGCGCACAGCGACATTGCCGTTGTTTTACAGGTGATGGTCGACGCCGACGCGGCGGGCGTGATGTTTACGCAGGACCCGCTGACCGGAGAGACGGACCGCGTGGTGATCGACAGCTGTTGGGGGCTGGGCGAGGGCGTGGTGTCCGGGCAGGTCACTACCGACAGTTTTATTCTGGATAAGGCGAGCGGCGCGCTCCGTGAACAGCAGGTTCGCCATAAGTCCCACTATTGCCAGCGTGATGAACAGGGGCAGATTGTGTTGCTGCACACCCCGGAAGCGCAACGCGATGCGCCCAGCCTGAACGCGGAACAGCTGCAGCGTCTGGCCACCCTCGGCAGGCAGGCGCGGCTGATTTACGGCACCGAGCTGGATATTGAGTGGGCGGTCAAAGACGATCAGGTATGGCTGCTGCAGGCGCGTCCGGTCACGGTACAGGCCGGGCCGGCGCAGGGCATTTACGCCAACCCGTGGGAAGAAGACCCGGCGATCAGGGATCGCGCCTTTTTCTCGCGTATGGATACCGGCGAGATCGTGACCGGGCTGATGACGCCGCTGGGGCTGTCGTTTTGCCAGTTCTATCAAAAGAACATTCACGGCCCGGCGATCAAAACCATGGGGCTGGCCGATATCAGCGACTGGCAAATCTATATGGGCTATATCCAAGGCTACGTGTATCTGAATATCTCCGGTTCGGCTTACATGCTGCGGCAGTGTCCGCCGACCCGGGATGAAATGAAGTTCACCACCCGTTACGCCACCGACGATATCGACTTTAGCCAGTACCGCAACCCTTACGGCGCCGGTGTGCAGGGCTGGGGCTATATCAAGAGCAGCTGGTACTGGCTGAAACAGCAGGTGCATAACCTGCGCAGCGCCGCCGGCATCGTGGAACAGATGATTGCGCTGCGCCAGCGTGAAACCCGGCGTTTCCTGAATCTTGATTTAACGGCCATGTCGTTGCAGGAGCTGAACGATGAGCTGCAGCGCATTGACGGTTACTTTCTTGAAAGCTGCGCGGCCTATATGCCCTTTTTCCTGCAGTCATTCGCCCTCTACGATGCGCTGGCGCTGACCTGCGAACGCTATTTAAAAGGTGAAGGGCAGGGGCTGCAGAACCGTATCAAGGCTTCAATGAATAACCTGCGCACTATTGAGGTCACGCTGGGCATTATCCGTCTGGTGGAAAAGATTGATCGGCAGCCGGCGCTGAAAGCGCTGTTCGAACGGCACAGCGTCGCTGAACTGGTGGCTATTCTGCCGGAACATACGCTGTCGCGTGACTTTTGGCAGCAGGATTTCAGCGACTTCCTGTTTGAGTTCGGCGCCCGCGGCCGTCAGGAGTTTGAACTCAGCATTCCGCGCTGGAGAGACGACCCCAGCTACCTGCTGCAGGTGATAAAAATGTATCTCCGCCACCCGGTCGACCTGCAGAAAAAGCTGAAAGAAACGGAGAAACTCCGCCACCAGGACAGTGAAAAACTGCTGCGGGGCATGCCGTGGGCGGGGCGGTTTAAACTGAAAACCCTGACCAAACTGTATGGCGTGATGGCGGAGCGGCGCGAAGCCACCAGGCCGACCTTTATTACGGAAACCTGGTTCTACCGCTGCATCATCGTGGAAGTCCTGCGGCGTCTCGAGGGGCAGGGGCTGGTCGGCGCGGCCGATTTACCTTACCTGGATTTTGAGCGCTTCCGCGCCTTTATGGCGGGAAAAATGTCTGCGCAAGAGGCGTTTGCCCCGTCGTTGATTGACCGCAACCGCCACCAGCATCTGCTGAACCTGCATGCGGAAGAGCCGCCGATGGCGATCATCGGCGCCTACACGCCAAAAATGAAGACGCATGCGTCGGGCGATGCGGCGACCGGCGCCTTAAGCGGGCTGGCGGCCAGCCCGGGCAAAGTAGTGGCCAAGGCGCGGGTGATCACCGATTTGCAGGCCCAGGTGGCTGAGGTACAGCCCAATGAGATCCTGGTGGCGCGCTTTACCGATGCCAGCTGGACGCCGCTGTTCGCCCAGGCGGCCGGTATCGTCACCGATATCGGCTCGACCCTGTCGCATAGCTGTATTGTCGCGCGTGAGTTCGGCATTCCCGCGGTCGTTAATCTGAAAGTGGCGACTCAGGTGATTAATAGCGGTGACACGCTGATTGTCGATGGTGACAGCGGGACGGTCATCATCCAGCCCGGGGAGCCACCCGATGCTACTGCATAACCCGCTCCAGGCCGGATCCGGCTGACGTCGTAGAGCGGCAACAAAAAAACTGACTCAACGATGGTGATGCACCCGGCCACGGCCGCGGGCAAACCGTTGCGGGTTCTCTCGCTCTGCGTTTGGCCCGCGACGCGTCGCCGCAACTCCCATTTGTGCATTAAGGAATTCGAGCATGACACTCATGACAGGACAAGCAAGACCCGCCAGCTGTGCTTCCTATGAGCAGGTGTGGCAGGCAGAACAACGCGCTGACGCGGCCATGGCGGCGGATACCCTCACGGTCGGCGTGGTGGTGGTGACGCGCAATCCGACATTTTTTCAAACCGGACTCAGCGTGCTGAATGATATTCGCGATTACGTCTTCAACCGCGTCCATATCCAGTCGGAATTACCGCTGCAATTGCTTGAATTGGCGAATGCGCCGCTTTATCTGGAAGCGCGTGAAAAAGCGCTGCATTTCCTGAAGCGCCAGAATAAAACCATCAATGTGCGCATTATTCAGTGCGCCAGCCTGGCCGAGGCGACGGGCAAGATCATCTATACCCATGCGCTGGAGCAGCGGCCCGAATTCCAGTTGGGGATGCTGTTTTACGATCAGACCTCGCCTGCCGGCACTGACGACAGCATTGAACAGATCGACCGCGATCTGGACGCGTTCTACAGCGCGTTGCAGCACAGCGGGATCCCGGCGTTTTACACCACCTTTTCGACCGTCGCCTTTATCCGCGAGCTGCGCTCGCCGATCCGTTACCTCCCTCAGCAGTACCGGGAGATTGTCCGCAGCGACGACCCCGCCATCTTCCAAACCGAACTGCTGTGTTTGTGGATGGACTTTTTCGAGATGAATTACACCAACCGTCGGGTTAAGCCCGTCGGGGCGCAGGCGCTGCATAATACGCTCGGCGAACAGCTGATCCGGTTTTTCGAACGCGCCACCGCGAGCCGCTGGCTGGTGTCCTACTACACCGGCTCCATCATTTCCAATCTGGTCGGCTATCTGGATCGGCATGCGGAAGCGCGCGGCGCGCTGATTCTGCGCGGCCCCAATGAGCATGCCATCGCCTGCGGCGCCATGGCGAACTGGCAGCTGTACCGCATGCCGTTTTTAGGGGTAGTGACGTCCGGCATGATGGATGAATTCAAAGGCACGCTGGCCAACCTGAAAGAAACCGCGGCCCAGGGGATAATCATTGCCGCGGAGAACCGCAACGCGCAGTGGTACAGCTTCCAGGGTACGCAAACGCCGACGGAGGATATGCGTGAAGTGCTGGCCGCCCGCCGCATTCCTTACGTCTATATCGATGAGGTTGAGGGCATCGCCGACGGCCTGACGGAGGCGTTCCGCTATTATCATCAGGGGCAGGGGCCGGTGGTGATTCTGGCGACGCAAAACGTGCTGGAGTCGACCCTGTCGCTGGAGCATGAGATCGCGGATACGTCGCCGATGCCGTCGCTGGCGGCAGATGACCTGCCGCCGATGAGCGACAGCCTGGAGCAGGCGCTGGCGTTGATCAACCACGGCCCGGAAAAACTGGTGTGGCAACTTGGCCCGGTCAGCGACGATGAATACGCCCTGATCCATGAGATTGCCGATGCCGCCGGCATTGCCCTGGTGGATTCCCTGGCGCATCCCGGTTCGGCGCCGAAATACTATCAGGGTGAGCGCAACCCCCACTATCTGGGCACGCTGGCGATTTACGGCTACAGCCCACGGGTCTACAACTTCTTACATACCAACGACAAGCTTAACCCGATGAGTGAACAGAGCCTGTTCATGATCAAGAGCCGGGTCGCCCAGATTACGACGCCGTTCTCCGACGGGCGGCTGGAGCGCAAGGTGCATCTGGTACAGCTGACGCATGATGAGCGCCATCTCTCGCCTTACGCCGATCTGCATCTGCCGATGAACTGCCTGGCTTTTTTACGCGCGGTCAAAGCCCATCTCAATGTCGACCCGGCGCTGCGGGATAAACGCAAGGCGCTGATTGCCGCCTATCTGGACTCGCCGTCCGACGTGGTCAGCCAGCTGCCCAGCCTGCCGATGTCGGCCAACTACTTCTTTTGCCAGCTGAACCGGGTGATTGAGGATCTGATCGAAACGGAAAACTATGATTTTACCGGCGTGTATGACGTAGGGCGCTGCGGCATTTCCGCCGCGCGCAATGTGGCGAAAACGCGGCGCGGGTTTTCCGGCTGGTATGGCCGGGCGCTGATGGGCGATGCGCTGCTGGCCACCGGCTATCTGGCGTATACCAGCCCGGGGCACGTGGTGGCGTTTATCGGCGACGGCGCCAGAGGCATTGTGCCGGATATTCTGCCCGCTTTTATCGACAACATCCTTACGCATCCGCAGCTGCTCGATAAAAGCATCTCGGTCTTCTATTTCTGCAACGGCGGCCTGTCCGTCATCAATACCTATCAGGAACGCATTCTCTTTAACCGTACCTCGCGCCAGATGCGGCTGGTGAACGTGGAGCAGCCTGACTTCACACAGACGGTTAACAACTTCCAGATCCAGAGCAAGACGCTGACGCACTTTGACGAAGCGGCGATCCGCCAGGCGCTGACGACGCGCCGACGGCTGAACCTGTTTTCCGTGGTGCTGGGGCACAACAACGAAGGGGACGGCATCTCGCTGGCCACCGCCAAAGGATGGCAGCGCGACCCTTGCGATTGGGAAGAGTTACAAGAGCGCAAAGCCTGGGCGGCGTTACAGCCTGAATCTACCAGCACTGCTTTTGACCAAGATCAGACACAGGAAACCACATCATGAAGTTCGGATTCATTGCACATCCCACCTCGGTAGGGCTGAAACGCTACGTTAAAATGCTGGACCTGCTGCATCGCAACTCGACCGAGCTGCACAGTGGTTACAAACGTGAGCTGTGGCGCCGGGAGAATCTGGTGCCGTTTATGAACTTCGCCAAAATCACCTCGGCCACCGGCGCCACCTGTGAAGGGGTGATTAAATACATGCCGCTGGTGGCGGACGAAATGCTGGCCGATGCCCGCACCATCGCCGGGCGGGTGCTGCAGGGGATTGACGAGCTGGTGGCCGACGGCGCCGAGCTGGTGGGTCTGGGCGGTTTCACCTCCATCGTCGGCCGCCGCGGCGAAGCCACCGCCGAAAAATCGCCGGTGCCCGTCACCTCCGGTAATTCGCTGACCACCTATGCCGGCTACAAAGCGCTGTTGCAGATCCAATCCTGGCTGGATATTCAGGCCGACCGTGAGCCGGTCGCCATCGTCGGCTATCCGGGGTCGATTTGCCTGGCGCTCAGCCGCCTGCTGCTGGCGCAGGGTTTTTCTCTGCACCTGCTGCACCGGCCCGGCCATGAGCGCGCCGAGCTGCTCAGCCACCTGCCCGAGCAGTACCACTCGCAGGTGACGCTGACCGGCGATGCCGGCGAACTCTATGCGCGCTGTAAACTGTTTATTGCCGCCACGTCGGCCGGCGGCGTGATCGATCCCGCCAGGCTGCAGCCCGGCTCCATTTTTATTGATGTCGCCCTGCCCAGGGATATCCAGGCGGACACCCGCCCCGACAGGGACGATATTCTGATTATTGATGGCGGCTGCGTCACGGCGAGCGATGCGGTCAAACTGGGCGGAGAGTCGCTGAACGTCACCATCAAGCAGCAAATGAACGGCTGTATGGCGGAAACCATCGTGCTGGCGCTGGAAAACCGCCGCGAGAATTTCTCGCTCGGCCGCTATCTGGCGCCGGAAAAAGTGTTGGAAATCGGCGAAATTGCCGAACGACACGGCTTCTTCGCCTACCCGCTGGCCTCGTATGGCGAACGTATCGACCGGCAGACCGTCAGCCACCTCAAACGTTACTACCACCATGAGATTTATGCCGGTGAACGCGGCGAAGCGACGCAGAATTCATCGCGGCTGGCGTTTGTCGACGCCATTATCGCTCAGGAGCCGGCGCGGGAAGACACGCTCGACCGCTACCACCAGTATGTAAACCCGATGATGGTGGATTTTTTAAAACTGCAGCACTGCGACAACGTGTTTCGTCATGCGGCAGGCACCCAATTATTTACCGGCGAGGGGGAAGCCTTCCTGGATATGGTGGCCGGCTACGGTTGCCTCAACCTTGGTCACAATCCGCAGCCGGTTGTCGACGCGCTGAAAAGTTACCTGGATGCGCAGGGCCCCAACTTTATCCAATATATTTCGGTGCCTGAACAGACTGCCAAACTGGCCGAAGTGCTCTGTCACCTGGCGCCCGGCAAGATGGGCAGGGTGTTTTTCAGCAATTCGGGAACCGAAGCGGTCGAAGCCGCGATGAAGATCGCCAAGGCGGCGACCGGAAAACCGGGCATCGTCTATTTGCAAAACAGCTACCACGGCAAAACGCTGGGGGCGCTGTCGATTACCGGACGCGACAAACACCGCCGCTATTTCAAACCCCTGCTGGAAGCCATGGTGGAAACGCCGTTCGGCGATCTTGATGCGCTGCGGCAGGCCCTGACGCGTGACGATATCGGCGCGGTGATGATCGAACCGATTCAGGGGGAAGGCGGGGTGCATATTCCCCCTGAAGGGTATCTGCAGGCGGTGCAGCAACTCTGCCGGCAGCATGGCGTTCTGCTGATGGTCGATGAGGTGCAGACCGGTCTTGGGCGCACCGGCAAACTGTTCGCCTGCGAATGGGAAGGAATTGAACCGGATGTGCTGATGCTGTCGAAATCGCTGTCCGGCGGCCTGATCCCGATCGGCGCCACGCTGTGCCGCGCCGATATCTGGCAGCAGGCTTATGGCACCGCGGATCGTTTCCTGGTGCACAGCTCCACCTATGGCGGCGGCAATGTGGCTTCGGTGGTCGCGCTCAGCGCATTGCGCGAGATCCTGGCGCAGGATCTGGCGGGGCATGCCGAGCGGATGGGCGCCTATTTTAAACAGGCGTTGAGCGAGGTGGCCGCCCGCTATCCCTTTGTGGCGGAGATCCGCGGCCGCGGCCTGATGCTGGGGATCCAGTTCGATCAAACCTTTGCCGGCGCCGTCAGCGCCTCCGCCCGTGAGT
Source organism: Serratia rubidaea (assembly GCF_016026735.1). Taxonomy (NCBI): domain Bacteria; kingdom Pseudomonadati; phylum Pseudomonadota; class Gammaproteobacteria; order Enterobacterales; family Yersiniaceae; genus Serratia; species Serratia rubidaea. The sequence continues at coordinate 1,249,663 of NZ_CP065640.1, read as the reverse complement.
TTGCCACCCGCCTGCCCGGCGACTGGCACACGACCTGGAAGTTCCTGCCCGACCCGGTACAGGCTCACCTGCGCGCCGCCATGGAGCGTATGGAGCAGTCGCTCGGCGAAATGTTCTGCATGAAGTTTGTCACCAAGCTGTGTCAGGACCACAAGATCCTGACCTTTATTACCGCCAACAGCTCGACGGTGATTCGTATTCAGCCGCCGCTCATCATCAGCAAAGCGGAGATCGATCGCTTTGTCACCGCCTTCGCTGCGGTTTGCGATGAATTGTCCACCTTTTTGAAATAGGAACCAGTGCGATGTCTTTAACCAAGCAAGATGCGGTCAATCAGATGATGGGTTTTTTTCAGGCCAAGGCGCTGACCGCCGCGCTGGCGCTGAACCTGTTTGATTACCTGCGTGATGAAGATCTTGACGCGGCGCAGTTGGCGACGCGGCTTGAGGGGCCGGTCCGTTCGACCGAGCAGCTGCTGATTGCGCTGCAGGCGATGGGTTACCTCGAAAAGCGGGACGATCGCTATCACTTACCCCCAGAACACCGTGAATTTCTGGTGAGCGATGAGCCGCAGTGGCTGGGCTGGCTGGGGCGCCATATCGATACCTTCCTGTATCCGCTGTGGGGCGAGTTGAAAAGCGCGGTGCAAACCGATACCCATCAGCGTCGCGCCGTGTTCGGCGACGATCGCAGCTGGTTCGACATTTTGTACCAGAACCCGAGCGATGTGGCGGATTTTCAGGAGTTTTTGGGCAAATTCGCCATGCCCTTTATCGAAGGCTTTGTCCGCGACTATGACTTTGCGCAGCATCGCGCCTTTCTCGATATCGGCAGCGGGATCGGCAGTTTGCCGATGGCCGTCGCTGACGCTTATCCGCAGGTTCGGCTGGCGATCTGCGAACTGCCGCAGGCATCGGCATTTTTGCGCGATCGTCTGGCGCTGCAAGGCTACGGCGAAAGGATAGACGTGGTGGAGGGCGATGTGATCGCCGGCGATCTGCCGCTTGAGGATTACGATCTGATCCACCTGGGATGGATGCTGCACGACTATGCGCCGGAAACCCAGCTGGCCATTTTGCGCCATATCTATCAGGCGATGCCGGTCGGCGGCCGCTTTATCGCTTCTGAAACGCCGCTGAATGCGGACAAGTCGGGGCCGGAGTTTACCGCCTTGTTGTCGCTGAACATGTTGGTTTCCACCGACGGCGGCATTGAAAGCAGCCCGCAAGAGTACCTGGAAAGATTTCACCGCGCCGGATTCAGCAATGCCCGCATTGTGACGATATCCGGTCCTCGCACACTGATCGTCGGCGAAAAACGTGCCGCCGAGTAACGGGAGCTCATCATGCTAGAAAGCAAACTGATAAATCATATTGCCGATCAATTCCTGGATGGCGAACGGGACGGTCTGAATGCGCACACGCCGTTGTTTGAGCTGAACGTCGTCGATTCAGCCGCTATTTTTGACCTAGTGGATTTTTTGCGCCAGGAGTCTGATGTGACGATCGGCATGCAAGAGATCCATCCGGCCAACTTTGCCTCCGTGCAGGCGATGGTGACGCTGGTGCAACGGCTGCAGGGAGGTGAAGCATGAGCATGCAAGGTGTTGAGAGCGCCGCTGAGCGGCAGGCACTTCTTCGTCAGTCCGTCTTACAGACTTTCGCCCGGCTGACCGAGTATGAACCCGCGGCGCTGGCGATGAACAGCCATCTGGAGCATGACCTGGGCGTTGATTCCATTGCGCTGGCGGAGATTGCCGCGACGCTGAATCGCCAGTTTCAGCTGAACACCCCGCTGCAGGTGCAGGAAATAAAAACCATTCAGGACGCGCTGGACGGTATTTTACAGCGCGAGCCTACGCTGCCTGAAGCGCAGAAGACGGCGCCAGCTACGGCGACGCCGCAGCAGTGGCTGGGTGCTTTGTTGCGCCGCGTATTTGCCGCCCATAGCGGCTATGACGCCGAAGTGCTGACGCCGGACGCCGCCATTGAAGGCGATCTGGGTATCGATTCGGTCGCGGTGGTGACCGCGCAGAGCGAGATCTTAAAGGCGTTGCGCCTCAGCGATGACGTCGCCTTGGAACGCAGCGCGACGCTGGCGGAGCTGCAGGCATGCCTGACGGCGCGTCTGACGCAGGAAAAAGGCGCGGACTGGTTCCGCCAGCTGGCGACGAATGACGCCAGCACGCCGTCTGATGAGGTATCTGATGATGCGGATGCGCCGGCCTCCGCAGCGGCAGCCGGTGCAGCATCCCGGCTTGCCGAGCTGGGCGATTCGCGCACCATGCGCGACTTTGTCGGCATCGAACATCCGGACCTGTTCCACAAGGCGCGTGAATTCAGAGCGTTTTATCGCGACAAAAAAGAGCGTGAGCTTTACTGGTACGGCATGCCGTTGGAAACGCCGTGTAAAAACCGCGCCGTGATGTTTGACGATATCACCGGTAAAAGCCGCGAATTTCTGATGTTCGGCTCCAACAGCTATCTGGGGCTGTCGAATCACCCGGAGGTGATCCAGGCCATTCAGGACGCGGCGGGAGCCTACGGCGCCACCAATACCGGCTGCCGCATTATCGCCGGCAGCAACGTGCTGCACCTGGAGCTGGAGCGCAAACTGGCCAAGCTGAAAGGGCGCGAAGATTGCATCGTCTACCCTTCCGGCTATTCGGCCAACCTGGGCTGTATCTCTGCCCTGACCAGCCGCCATGACCTGGTGTTTACCGACGCCATCAACCATATGAGTATTCAGGACGGCTGCAAGCTGGCGGGCGCGCAGCGTAAAATTTACGACCACTCTCTGACCAGCCTGGAGAAGTCGCTGGCCAGGTACGCCGACCATCCCGGCGGCAAACTGATTGTGACCGACGGCGTTTTCAGTATGCACGGCGATATCGTCGACCTGCCGCGCCTGATGAACCTGGCGGAGCGTTACGGCGCGCGGGTGCTGGTGGATGATGCGCACTCGACCGGCGTACTGGGCAAGACCGGCTCGGGGACGGCGGAGCACTTCAATATGAAGGGCCGGGTGGATCTGGAGCTGGGCACCATGAGCAAGGCCCTGTCGGGGCTTGGCGGCTTTGTCTGTGCTGACGGCGACGTGGTTGAGTTCCTGCGTTTTTATTCCAACTCTTATGTGTTCGCCGCCACGATCCCCGCGCCGGTTGCCGCCGGCGTTATCGCCTCCATTGACGTCATGCTGCGGGAGCCGGAGCGTCTGACGATGCTCTGGGACAACATCTATTACTTCCGCACTCTGTTGCTGAACGCCGGCTTTGACCTTGAGCATTCGGCGTCGGCCATTGTGCCGATCGTCGTGGGCGATGATGCAAAGACGCTGCTTTTCGGCCGGGCGGTGCGCGCGCGCGGCCTGTTTTGCCAGACGGTGGTGTTCCCCGGCGTCAGCGTGGGGGATGCGCGCCTGCGCATCAGCATCACCAGCGAACATACCCGGGAAGATCTGGACGAAGCCTATGCCATCCTGGTGGCGGCGGCTCAGGAGGTTGGCGTTCCCGTCAATGCCTCATCGGTTCGGGAAGCGCGCCTGCACGTCGCGGAGGCCTGACCTATGGCAATCTTCTCCTCGTTTATTCTGGACGGCCTGTTCCGGCATGCGCAGCAGACGCCGGACAAAACGGCGCTGCTGTGCGGTGAAGGGCGCTGGAGCTTTCGTCAGCTGGCGGAAAATGCCGGCGCGATGGCCGCCGCTTTACGGCAAAGCGGCGTTGCCGGGCAGGCGGTATTAATCAACCTGCCTAAAAGTCTGGAGGCGGTTGCCGCTATCTATGCGACCTGGCTGAGCGGCAACCATTATATCCCTATCGATTACAGCCAGCCGGCCGCACGGCTGGAGCGTATTATCACCGCGGCCGAGCCGGCGCTGATTATCGATGAAGATTGGTTGCGCAGCTTTGCCGCCTGCGCGGACGGCAGCCCGGAATGGCCGGCGCAGCCGGTGATGTTAAGCGATCCCATTGCTGCGATCCTCTATACCTCCGGTTCGACGGGCACTCCGAAAGGGGTGCAAATCAGCCATGGCATGCTGACCTTTTTTATTCGCTGGGCGGTGGGCGATACGCAGTTGACGGCGCAGGATACTCTGGCGAACCATGCGAGTTTTGCCTTCGATCTGAGCACCTTCGATCTGTTCGCCGGCGTCAGCGTCGGCGCTGCGGTATGGATTATCCGTGAAGACGAACAGAAGGATTGCCGCGCCATTGCGCAGGGGTTGCAAACCCACGGCGTCAGCGTGTGGTACAGCGTGCCTTCCATTCTGGCGATGCTGGAAAAAAGCGGTCAGCTTACCGTAGACGGCTGTGCGGCGTTACGTCAGGTGATTTTTGCCGGTGAGCCGTATCCCGTTGCTGCACTGCGACGCCTGCTGCCGCATCTGCCTGCGCAGTGCCGCATCAGCAACTGGTATGGCCCGACGGAAACCAACGTGTGCACCGCTTACCCGATAGCGCGGGCCAGTCTGGAGCGGTTGGAGCACGTGCCGATCGGCTATCCGCTGGCGGGCGTGGATGCGCAGCTGCTTGATGAGCAAGGCCGGCGCTATCCGCTCAATCAGGCGCTGGGGATGCGCGGTGAATTGCTGATTGGCGGGCCATGCGTTACGCCCGGTTACAGTAATGTGGCCGTTTCCCGACAAAGCGACTGGCATCCCCGTCAGTTCCACGCGACGGGGGACTGGGTGGAGATGACGGCGGACGGTCTGGTGTTCCGCGGCCGTCTCGACGAAATGGTCAAGATTAACGGTTACCGGGTTGAGCTGGGGGAAATCGAGTCGGCGGTTCATCACCACCCGGCGGTTAATCAGGCCGCGCTGTACGCTGAGCTGGGCGATCTTAAACAGAAGCTGGTGGCGGTCATCAGCCTTGGTCCTGGCGCGTCGCCGCCGACCCTGCTGGAGCTGAAGCAGTTTTTACACGCCCGGCTTCCCGCTTACATGATTCCTCACCGGCTGATTATTGCCGACAGCCTGCCGGTGAATGCCAATGGTAAGGTGGATCGCCGACGGTTGGCCGAGGTGCATGCCCAATGAGTCAGGATCAAGACACAACGTCGCTGGCGGTGGTCGGCATTGGCTGTGCGCTGCCCGGTATTGGACATTTCAGCCAGCTGAACGCGCCGGCGGACTGGCAGGCATTGCTTGACGCGCCGCCGGTGCTGATGGAGCAGGAGGGCGTAGCGACGATCTACGGCCGGCGGGCTGACGATGCGACGTTTGATTTTAAAAAGTTCTCGATTCCGCCATTGTTCAAAACCGCGGTCAGCCGGGAAACCCGTCTGGCGCTGCAGGCTGCCGCAGACGCCATGCAAGGTTTGACGCTGCCGGCGGCGCTGCGGGATCGTTGCGACCAGTTCTGCGCCACGCACCTGGGCAGTGACGCGGCCTACCGCAATGCGACCAAAGTCAGCGCGCTGCGGGCGTTGGCCGAACGGCTCAGCGCCCAGGGATACGCGCCGGCGGAGGTACAGCGGCGGATTGATGAGTATAAACAGCCGCTGGCGCAGACGTTAGGCAGCACCTCACACGACCGCGTAGGGGAAATGGCATCGAGCATTCCGGCGCGTATCGCGCATTTTGCGCAAACGCGCGGCAAGTGCCAGACCCTCGACGGCGCGGATTTGGGCGGCCTGCGTTTGCTGCAACTGGCGCAGGATTGCTTCCGGCATCAGGACAGCCAGATGGCCGTGCTGACCAGCGTGCAGTGTTTTCACCATTGGCCGCAGGCGGCCATGCTGTTGGAGCAGGGCGTTTGTGCGGCGAGCTGCTGGCTGGAGGGGGCGATCAGCCTGGTGGTGTGCCCGCCGACGCTGGCCCGGCAGCATGATTGGCCGATTCTGCTCCAGCTTGGCGAATTAACCTGCGGCAGGTCTGAAGTTCAACGGCAGGCTGACGAGCGGCGACCGGCTTATTTTGCCGGCGCCAATCAGGTTTTTTGCCAGATCCTCGAGATGCTGCTGCATCAGCGTCGCGCGTGCGGCGGTGACTCCTTTACCGGCCGTCGCTGGAATATTGATACGGCGCCGGCAGCTCGCACGCCGCCGGTGGCGCAGCGCATTGCGATCGTCGACTACCAGCCGGTTACCGCTCAAGGAGACGATAAAGCACGCTTTTGGCAGACGCTGTCTCAGGGCGATGATGCATTACGCGATCACGACGCGGAGCAGCTGCACCCGGGGGCGTTTGTTCGCTCGAACCCGCAAAAACTCAGCGCGTACACCCGCCGGGCGATGGGGTTTCCGGCGCACGACCCCGGGCAGATCCCGCTGAATAAAGCGATGATGCCGGCAAAAAAGAAGCGGCTGGATGTGACACAGCTTTATGCGCTTAACGCCTGCGGCGAATGGACTGAAAAGCTGCGGTCGTTTCAGCGGGTGGCGATCGTCATCGCCAGCAACCTGTCCCTGAGCGCCGATCGGCTGCAGGGGATGGCCGCACTGTGGGCCGCCTTGCCTCCGACGACGGGGGCTATCCCTTTGCCGCCTCAGCCGGAGATCAACCGCTGGAGCTGGTACGGCGCCAGCGGCATCGGCACCGCGCAGCTGCTGGCCGAACACTTTGGCATTGACGCGGACTGCTATGCGGTGGAGGCGGCCTGCGCCAGCTCGCTGGCCGCGCTGCATAACGCGGTCAGGGCTTTGCAGACGGGGCGTTATGAGGCGGTGCTGGTCGGCGGTATCGAGACGGCGACGCTGGAGCGCGACATCGTACTGTGCAGCGCGCAAATGATGCTTTCCGCCACGCGCATTCGCCCTTTCGCCGAGAAGGCGGACGGTTTCACGCCGGGTGACGGCGGCGGCTTTTTTCTGCTGAGCCGCCAGCCGGACGCTCAGGCGCTGGCCTTTATTGAGGCGATTTCCGGCTCTTGCGATAGCTATTCCATGACCGCGCCGGATCCTGCCGGGCAGGCGTTGGCGATTGAAAAAACGCTGGGCCTGCAGACGGCCGAGCCGCAGCGCGTGCAGTATCTCGAAGCGCACGGGACGGGGACGGCGCTTGGCGATCGGGCTGAGGTGTCATCGCTGCAGCATAGCTACGGCCGGGCCGCGCACTCTCCGCTGTATCTCGGCTCGGTGAAATATAACTTCGGCCACTGTTTCGCCGGTGCGGCCGCGCTGAGCCTGTGCAAAGTATTAAGCGCCTTCGAACAGGGCCAAATTCCTCCTACGCCGGTGTCTGCGTTAAATCCCGAGCTGCCGCTGGCGGCCATTCCCGCAGAAATTCCCCAACGCGTGCTCCCCTGGCCGCTGCCGGAGGAAGGCGGCCGTTGGGCGGCGATCAACGCCTTCGGCACCGGCGGCATTAACTACCATTTGCTGCTCAATCAATCGGTTTAAGAGGATTTCATGCATACCATCGTCCATAAAATTCGTTTGAAGGATATTGCCCACCGCGCTGCATTTCGCGAGTGGGTGGAAACCGTCGATTATCCGGCCTGTTGCCGCCTTGATGCGGTGCACGCCTTTGAAGTGGTGGAGGTCAGCCGGGAGGCGGATGCGCCGTTTCACTTTATTGAAATTATTCATATCAGCGCGATGGATGCGTTTGAGCGAGAGATGCGGACGCCGCTGTTTCAAAGCCTGGTCACCCGCTTTGACCAAATGGCGGAAGTGGTGACGGAGATTGCGGGAGAAAGGATTGGCGATGGCTATCAGCAATAGTCGTCACGCGAAAGCGAGGATTAGCGTGGCGGTTGCTGAAAGCGGACGCCACAGCGCAGAGCCGGCGCTGCAGCACCGGCTGCGGGTAAGGGGCAACGCGCGCGCGCTGGCCGTAGCCTTGTTGAACCGGGTATGGAGTGCGGATGACGCGTCGGCTGAGGCCGGCGGCTTCACGCTGCGGGCGCGGCCCGGCGGCCAGCCGGTTGGCGAACATCCGCTGCGGGGGGCGCGGTGCGTATCGCTCAGCCATTCGCAATCGTGGTATGCCGGCGCGACCGGCGACGGCGCAGTCGGTATTGATCTGCAGCACTATCGCCCCTTTGGCGTCGCCGCGCATCGTCAGGCGTTTACCGTTGGCGAGCGTGGGTTGGGGCCGGTTCAGTCCTGCGCTGCCTGGGCGATCCGCGAGGCTTTTTTAAAAAGCCATGGCCGCGGTTTGCCCTACCGGCTGAGCGATATTCATATTGACTGGCGCAATCAGCAGGTGGTGAGTGCTGCAGGTGGCCTGACGCGGCGGCGTTTTTGGCTGTGGTACAGCCTGGAGTGGGTATGCGCGCTGTGTTACTCGGGGGATGCCTCTTTGACGCCATGGGTGGAGATACTACCGTTGGAGGTGCGTGATGACGCATGAACCCTTTGAACGGGCGCTGCAGCGCGCGCTGGATATTGCGCGCCTGGCGCCGTCATCGCATAACTGCCAGCCCTGGTTGGTGCACTATGATGCCGCAACGCGCAGCGGGACGCTGGCCATTGACCGACGACGCGCGCTGCGTGGATTACCGTCGCTGGAGCGTGAAATGCTGATGAGCTGCGGGATTTTCTTTGAATACCTTAGCGCGCTGCTTGGCTATGCCGGCCGGCCGATCGACTGGCGCTGGGTCGGGGACGGGCGCCATGCCGCGTCGGATACGCTGATCGCGTTTTCCCCTGCGGCGGAGTTGGCTCCGGACGCGGATGCACACCGCCTGTTGGCGCAGGCGATAACGCAACGGCACACGGCCCGCTCGGTCTATCAGCCAACGCGCATCGACGATGAGCAGTACATGCAGCTGAACGCGTTGTTTGCCGGTACGGCGGCAACCCTCAGCATTGAGCCGGACGTGCCGCAGCGCGCTGAAATTGCCCGGCTGATTGCCCGCCATGCTGCGCTCGATTTTGCCGACCGGCGCGCCTGGCAAGAAACGTATCAGTTTATTCGGTTCGACGAGCGGCGTCCTGCCGACGACGGTTTTTGCCTCCATCACCTGTTCGGACCGGTATCGACTTCATTCAAGTACACATTCCGCCTGGCATTTCATCCGCGCCTGCATTGGCTAACCACCGGTTTGCGCCTGCCTGAACGTATGGCGAAAGGGTTGGCCGACCTTGTGGCGCAGGGGCCGCAATACCTGGCGATTGGCCTGCAAGAGGAGAGCCGCGAAGCGCTGTTTATGGTGGGGATGCGCCTCGGTCGGCTGTGGCTGGTGCTGCAGGACTGGGGCTGGGGGCTGCACCCGCTCAGCGTCCTGGTGCAGCATGCCGCGCCGCGCCGCGAACTGGCCGCCGCATTGGCGCTTGATGAACAGCCGGTATTTTTTGCGCGTTTTGGTCATCTGCAGCAGCCGGGCAGCGCCACGCCGAGGCGTAGCTGGCAAAACATTTTAACCGCGTCGCGTTCGGCACCGCCGACAGGGATCGACACTTTATAACTGACCTTAGAAAAGGAGTACGCAATGAACGTTTGGATTGCATTGGCGATCGTATTACTGATTCTCTCCGTGCTGGCTTTTATCTCCAGCCGCAATGCTCAGGACACCCGGCCGATGTTTTTATGGGGGTTCAACGCCATGGGGCCGGTTGCTTTGGTGTATTGCTATTTCGGTGCCGGCGATATCTCCCACAAGGCATTGATTCTGATCCTGGTGGGCCTCTATCTGCTGCGGATGAACATTGTGCTGACGCGCTGGTACGGCAATACCGCCGCCTCCAAGCTCAAAGAGGTGATGCCGACGCAACAGGTGCCCTGGCTGGCGGTGATGATGGTTAATATTTTCGGCTGGCTGTATTGCCTGCCTTTTTACTGGGGCAGCCAGGCGCAGGGGCCTTGGGGAGTACCGCAGTGGCTGGCGATCGGTTTTTATCTGGTCGGCACCTGTTTTCACTTTGGCAGTGACTATCAAAAACGGCGCTTCAAACAGGATCCAAAGAACAAGGGACGCATTCTCGACGTCGGTTTTTGGTCGATGGCGCGCCACCCCAACTATTTTGGCGACTTTTTAATTTTCGTCAGTTTCGGGCTGCTGGCCGGCAACTGGTTTGGCATTGTCGCGCCGCTGACCAACCTGGTGCAATATTTTGCCGATGCGATTCCCAAAAGCGAGAAAATGGCCGAAAAACGCTACGGCGAAGCCTGGCTGGACTATAAGCGTAAAGTGAAATGTTTTATTCCCTTTATTTTTTAGCCGCAGTCTGAAAGCCGGAGCAATCCGTACGATGGAGCCGCTCAGGCTCCATTTTTGATCGGTGGTTAGCGCGGTGCGGCTAAAACGCGCCCCGGCGGCGCCTGTTGCGCCATCAGCGCCACTACCCAATCAATAAATACGCGCAGCTTGGCGCTGACGTGCCGGTTGGGACGAAAGGCGATATAGAGCGGCATCGGTTCAAAACGCCAGTCGCTGAACAGCGGCGTCAGCTCGCCGCGCGCCAGGGCGGGAGCGGCCATATAATCGGGCAACCACAGAATGCCCAACCCCGCCAGACCGGCGGCCAGATAGGCGTTGCCGTCGTCAACGGCGAGGATATAGCGCCCGTGGACCTCCAGCCGTTCATCGTCGCGGCGCATGGCGTAGGGCAGCGCTTTACCGCTGCGCGCCCAGAGAAAGCCGACGATGCGGTGATGGCTCTCTTCCAGTTCGCGCGGATGGGCGGGTACGCCGGCCTGCGCCAGATAGGACGGTGCGGCATAGGCGCCCAGCTGTAAATCCGCCACGTGGCGCGCCACCAGGGACTGGTCGCTGATTTCCCCGCCGCGCACCACGCAGTCCACCTGCTCGCCAATTAAATCCACGATACGATCGCTGACGCCCATATCAATCTGAATATCCGGGTATTGTGCGTGAAAGGTGGGGAGCGCCGGCACTAAAATCATCCGTGCCAACGGGCTGGGCACGTCGATCCGCAGCCGGCCGCGCGGCGCAGCGGCGGCGCCGGACAGGCTGGTTTCCGCATCGTCCAAATCGGCCAGCAAACGCACGACACGTTCGTAGTAGGCGGCGCCGTCGGCGGTAAGGTGAACCCGGCGGGTGGTGCGGTTGAGTAATTTAACGCGCAGCCGTGCTTCCAGCTGTTGCACCAGCTGGGTCACCGTTGTTCTGCTGACCTGCAGGTTTTCTGCGGCCTTGGTAAAGCTGCCGCTGTCCACCACGCGGACAAAGGCCTGCATTGCATCGAATCGATCCATATAGCCTGGAGCCTCCGCGATTGTTTGTGTTTTACAAACAGTGATGGTGCTTTTTGCCAGTTTATTCGCCAGGCGGCGGACTTTAAAGTCTTTGTTCACCGAACTTTATGGGTGAATCAACCCGCACAGGAGATCGATCATGGCGAAGCGAGATGTGGTATTCCCCGCAGGGCGTCAGGCGCTGTATGAACGTAACCGTTATTCCCCGGCGATTCGCGCCAATGGCCTGCTGTTTGTGTCAGGCCAGGTCGGCAGCCGTGAGGACGGCTCGCCGGAGCCGGATTTGACGGCGCAGGTGCGCCGTGCCTTCGACAACCTGAATGCGGTGTTGCAGGCTGCCGGATGCACCTTTGATGACGTTATCGACGTCACCGTCTTTATGGTGGATCCGCAATCCATCTTCCACACCGTCTGGGAGGTGGTGCCGGAGTATTGGGGCAGCGCGCCGCACCCGACGCTAACCGCCGTCGGGGTGACCTGGCTCTATGGTTTTCAGTTTGAAATCAAGGTGATTGCCAAGCTGCCGTCGGAGGCGGAAAGCTGACAACGCCGGCGTATTATGCCGCCTGCGCCGGCACAGACACCGGCTGGCGCAGGCGCGCGTTTGGCGCAAACTCTCGTATTGTTTGCTAATAGCAATTTGCCTGGCGGATTTCCGGCACCCTATACTGACCATTCATCGTACGTAATGAATGGAGTCATAATGAAGGAAGGTAATAACATACTGATATTGGATGATATCCATTATCAAATAGATGACTCGGTAATTCTGGATTCGGTCTCTTTGACGCTAAAATCCGGTGAGTTCAAACTCATCACCGGCCCCTCCGGCTGTGGCAAAAGTACGCTGCTGAAAATTGTTTCCTCACTGATTAGCCCAACCCGCGGCGCTATTATTTTTGACGGCAAGAATATTAACGAGCTGTCGCCTGAGCACTATCGTCAGCAGGTTTCCTACTGTTTCCAGACGCCGGCTCTGTTTGGCAGTTCGGTATTTGACAATCTGGCGCTGCCTTACCAGATTCGCCACGTCAAACCGGATGAGGAAAAAATGAAGCGGGATCTGCAGCGCTTTATGCTGCCGGAGAGCCTGCTGCAAAAAAGCATTAACGAACTGTCCGGCGGGGAAAAACAGCGGGTTTCGCTGATCCGCAACCTGCAGTTTGTGCCTCAGGTCCTGCTGCTGGATGAGGTCACCAGCGCGCTGGATGAAGAGAATAAGCATAACGTTAATGAAATTATCCGCCAGCTGGTTGCACAGCAGAATATGGCCGTGCTGTGGGTGACGCACGACCGGGATGAAATTGCGCATGCCGACGATATTATCGAGCTGCAGGCGCATCAGGCACGGGAGACAGCCAATGAACCAGCATAACATCACCAATGAATCACTGGGGCTGTCGATGATTCTGGTGCTGGTGGCGATTTTAATCAGCCATAAAGAAAAGCTGGCGCTGGAAAAAGACATTATCTGGAGCATCTGCCGGGCGGTGGTGCAGCTGATTATTGTCGGCTATGTGCTGAAGTATATTTTTGCCTTGAATAACGAGGCGCTGACGGTGTTGATGGTGCTGTTTATCTGCTTCAATGCGGCCTACAACGCCAAAAAGCGCAGCAAATATATTGAGCATGCTTTTGTAACGTCGTTTATCGCCATTACCACCGGCGCGGCGCTGACGCTGATTGTGCTGGTGCTGACCGGGTCGATTGAATTTACGCCGATGCAGGTGATCCCGATTTCCGGCATGATCGCCGGCAACGCCATGGTGGCGGTCGGGCTGTGTTACAACAACCTGGGGCAGCGTTTCAAAAGCGAACAGCAGAAGATCCAGGAGATGCTCAGCCTGGGCGCTTCACCGAAGTTTGCGTCCGCCGCGCTGATTCGCGACAGCATTCGCGCTTCGCTGATCCCAACGATTGATTCGGCCAAAACGGTGGGGCTGGTCAGCCTGCCGGGCATGATGTCTGGTTTGATCTTTGCCGGTATCGATCCGGTGAAGGCGATCAAATACCAGATAATGGTGACGTTTATGCTGCTGTCTACCGCCAGCCTGTCGACCATCATCGCCTGCTACCTGGCGTACCGTAAGTTTTATAACCAGCGTCATCAGCTGGTGGTGACCACGCTGAAGTAAAAAAGAATACGGCCTCTCAAAAGAGGCCGTTATTTTATCGGCTACGGCGTCTGCAGCAGCGCGATGCTTTGGTGAATTTCCCGTTCAATATCCGCTTCCGTCCAGCTGTTCAGCTGTGAAGAGAAAGGCTCGAAGGCGTAAATGCCCCGGTAGCCCAGGCGTTCCAGATTCTGCACCTGCTTTTTACTCTCCAGACGATCCCGTTCGCTCAGCATAATGCGTTCCTCATCGCCCAGCGTCTCCTTGGCGCGCGGATCTTCGACGCCGGAGAGGTGCACCAGACCGATCCGATCGATCTGGATCTGCGCATCAAATTCCTGCTGAGCAGGCTCGCTCAGGTAATGGTGGAAGGTATCCAGCACGATCTGATAGGGAGCGCCGGCATCGCGGATAATGGCCTGGCTCAGCAGTGATGAGCGCAGAGAGCTGATGCCGAAGCCGAGCGGCTCCACATAGCCTTCAACGCCGTAATGCCGGAACAGCGGCGCCAGCAGCCGCAGCGCGGCCAGCGTGTCCTGCTGCTTTTGCTCATCGCTGCGGCGATCGTCCTTGCTGCAGTGCGGGCACAGCACCAGCGCCCTACTGTGAATGGCCTGCGCCTGCGCCAGCAGCGCGTGCGCATTGCCGAGCAGCGTCTCTTCATCGTCCGGCAGGTTGAACATGCCGAGCGCATTGATGGTGATGATTTCAATGCCGTACTTCGCTGCCAGCGCGTTGAGCTGCTCATTGCTCAAGTCGTCGGTTACTTTGCCGCTGGGCATATCGTTGCGCAGCTCAACCTTGCTAAGGCCGCATTTTTTTACCAGTTGGAAAAAACGTTCCAGATCGAGATTCGGGGCTATCTTTCGATTGATACAGAAACGATCCAGCGCAATGGCCATGGTGTCGGACTCCCACAAATAAAGGTTAGGGTTTTTCATTGGGTAACGATAAGGATTTGGCCGTAGCGACAGGCTGGCGGTAGCGCTTGGCCATCACCACCTGTTCCATTTTTTCCAGCGATACGCCTTTGGTCTCCGGCACGAAGCGGCAGATAAACCAGTAGCTGAACACGCAGCAGGCGGCGAACACCCACATCGGGAAGGCGCCGTGGAAGGTGGAGAACAGGTAAGGGTTGTCATTGATCATCGGGAAGGTTTGCGAGACGGCGAAGTTGGCGACCCACATACAGCCGACGGCGATGCTCATACCTTCCGAACGCATCCGGTTGGGGAAGATTTCGGAGATCAGCACCCAGCAGCCGACGCCCCAGGAGAGCGCGTAAAACAGCATAAAGAACAGCATGCCGAACAGGGCGAAGTAGCCGGTGGTTTCGCTATAGAGCGCGTAGGAGGTGATCAACAGGCCGATAATGGCGCCGAGGGTGCCGAAGCGCATCAGCGGCAGGCGGCCGATGCGGTCCATCAGCATGGCCCCGATCACCGAGCCGACCAGCTGCAGCACGCCGATCCAGATGGTCTGGAACAGGGCTTCCTGCGCGTTGCTGGTGACGGTTTTCAGCACCACGGGGGCGTAGTACATCATCACGTTGACGCCAGTGACCTGCTGCAGCATGGCGATCATGCAGCCGACGAACAGAATGAAACGCACGCGCTTGTCGTGGAAATTGAGCTTTTGCTTGGCCTGTTGCAGGTCTTCCTGCAGGGACGCTTTAATTTCTTTCAGGACGTTGCGCGCGTGGGCCTCGTTGGAGACGCGGGTCAGCATCGCCAGCGCCTTGTCTTCCTGGCCCACCATCACGTTCCAGCGCGGTGACTCAGGGATAATAAACACCAGAATGCAAAACAGAATGCAGGGCACTACTTCCGAGCCGATCATCCAGCGCCAGCCCATCTCGGTCAGCCAGGCTTCCGAGGCGTAGCTGGCGATTTTAAAGTTGACGTAAAAGATCAGGATCTGGCCGAACACGATGGCGAACTGCTGCATGCTCAGCGCGCGGCCGCGCATGTCCTTGGGAGACACCTCCGACATATACATCGGAGAGACGGTGGCGGCGATGCCCACCGCCAGCCCGCCGATCATGCGGTAGATGATGAACCAGGTGAAGGTGGTCGCCAGCGCGGCGCCCACGGCGGAAATGGTGAACAGCAGCGCCGCCAGCACCAGCGCTTTTTTGCGTCCGTAGCGGCCGGCCAGCGGCCCGGCGCCGAATGCGCCCAGCACGCAGCCGAGCACCACGTTGGACACCGCCCAGCCGGTTTCCGCCGGGGTGAGGTGGAAATAGGCTTTCAATGCTTCGATGGCGCCGGAGATTACGGCGGTATCGTAGCCGAACAAAATACCGCCGAGCGCCGCGATGCCGCATATCCGCAGTACGTACCCTGTATTATGTTTTCGCTGATGTGACATATGTTGCTCCGATTTTTATCCATGTTTCCGTCCGCAATGCGCGTCGTCAGGGGAAGGCGGGCGGAAGGTGTGAACCGTGCCTGTCATCAAGGCGTGTTTATTCGGGTAATTCAGCGATTGAGAAGAACATTTATTTCATAATTACGGAATAATGAAATATTGATTTTTAGACGCAGTTCAAAAAAATCACTGGAAAAGAAAAGTGCCATACCCGTTTCTTGCGAGCTGCGAAGCAAGAAAACCAGCCGCGCCGGCAGGCGTTAGCGGGTGCTGTTAAGGGTTTTTACGCCATTTGGCGGGAAGGGACGTTTTCCTGTTTGTTGGACATGGCGATGTAACGTTACCTTAAAAATTGCGATCGGCTACGCCAAAAATAAAATTTCCAAAACGTTTTATTTGAAACTTTTTTTTCAATGGAATAAGGTTTACTTCATTCGGCCAGGGTTAAGCCTGTCTGCAGGTGCCGTAAGGCACCGCGCTATCTGAGGGCTCTCCTGGTCATCGCGGCATGTTGAAAAGAGGGTGGAACATGAAAATCGTGGGTAACTTTATTGATGGGCAGGTGTGTCCGAGCAGCAGCAACCAAAGCGTGGACGTGCATAACCCGGCGACCGGGCAGGTTGAGCGTCAGGTGACGCAAAGCACCGCCGCCGAGGTCAAACAGGCGATTGATGTCGCGCACCGGGCGTTCGCCGGCTGGTCGCAAACCACCCCGCTGCGCCGCGCACGCATCATGTTTAACTTCAAGGCGCTGTTGGAGCAGCACCGGGAAGAGCTGGCGCAGCTGATCGTCAGTGAGCACGGCAAGGTGTATTCGGACGCGCTGGGTGAGCTGACGCGCGGTATGGAAGTGGTGGAGTTCGCCTGCGGCATTCCTCACCTGATGAAAGGGGAGTATTCCGCCGACGTCGGCACCGGCGTCGACAGCTTTTCCCTGATGCAGCCGCTGGGCGTGGTGGCCGGCATCACGCCGTTCAACTTCCCGGCGATGGTGCCGATGTGGATGTTCCCGATTGCGCTGGCCTGCGGTAACACCTTTGTGCTGAAGCCGCCGGCGCTGGCGCCGTCGGCGTCGGTGCGCATGGCGGAGCTGCTGAAAGAGGCCGGCCTGCCGGACGGCGTTTTCAACGTGGTGCACTGCGCGAATGAAAATGCCGCGCAGCTGTGCACCGACCCGCTGATCCAGGCGGTCAGCTTTGTCGGCTCCTCCACCGTCGCCGAGCATATCTACACCACCGCCAGCGCCCACGGCAAACGGGTGCAGGCCTTCGGCGCCGCGAAGAATCAGGCGATTATCATGCCGGACGCCGATCTGGACGCCACGGTGAACGCCCTGATGGGCGGCGCATTCGGCTCCGCCGGCGAGCGTTGCATGGCGCTGCCGATTGCGGTGGTGGTGGGCGACGATACCGCCGATACGCTGATCGCCAAGTTGAAACCGCTGATTGCTCAGTTGCGCGTCGGGCCAGGCCTGCAGCAGGGCGGCGAAGAGAATGAAATGGGGCCGCTGGTTTCTTCGGCGCACCAGCAGAAAGTCCTGGGCTATATTGATGTGGGCGTCGAAGAAGGCGCGACGCTGGTGGCGGACGGCCGCAACTACAGCGTGCCGGGGCATCCGGACGGTTATTACGTCGGGGGCACGCTGTTTGATCACGTGACGCCGCAGATGCGTATTTATCGTGAAGAGATCTTCGGGCCGGTGCTGGGCATTGTGCGCGTCGCCAGCTATCAGGAAGCGATTGACACGGTGAACGGCCATGAGTTCGGCAACGGCAGCGCCATCTTTACCAGCAATGGCCACTATGCGCGCCAGTTTGTGCATGAGGTGCAGGCCGGCATGGTCGGGGTCAACGTGCCGGTACCGGTGCCGATGGCGTTCCACAGCTTTGGCGGCTGGAAGCGTTCGGTATTCGGCGCGCTCAACGTACACGGCGCCGACGGGGTGCGTTTCTATACGCGTATGAAGACGGCGACGGCGCGCTGGCCTTCCGGCCAGCAGACGGTATCCGAATACAGCATGCCGACATTAGGCTGAGCAACCATGCGCGGGGGCGGCCGGGACAGGTAAGGCTACCCCCGTTGCGATAACAACGGCCATACGCGCCGCCGGCGGGTATGGCTTGACGACAACGGGAGGAGTTCATGTCTTCATTGCTTGCGAAATGCCAGCAACCCGATAGCCAGGGGCGTATTCAGCATGTTACGCCGGAAAACGCCGACTGGCGTTTTGTCGGTTTTGACGTTTATCGCCTTGAAGCGGGGAAAACGCTGACGCTGAGCAGCGACGATAAAGAGCTGTGCCTGGTATTGGTGGCCGGCATTGCCTCCGTCGCGACGCAGCACGCCGAATATCCCCATATCGGCAAACGTATGAGTCCGTTTGAACGGACGCCGCCCTATGCGGTTTATGTGCCGCATCATGACCAGGTTATCGTGCGTGCCGAAAGCGATCTGGAGCTGGCGGTATGCAGTGCGCCGGGAAGTGGTCACCTGCCTTCGCGGCTGATTACACCGGCGGACGTTGGTGTTGAGCGCCGCGGCAAGGGCCGCAACCAGCGCTTGGTGCACAATATTTTGCCGGATGATAAGCCGGCGGACAGCCTGTTGGTGGTGGAGGTTTACACCGACGAGGGGAATACCAGCTCCTACCCCAGCCATAAGCACGATCGGGAAGACTCTGCGGATGAAACCTATCTGGAAGAGACCTACTACCACCGTATTCAGCCGGAGCAGGGGTTCTGCATGCAGCGCGTGTACACGGATGACCGCTCGTTGGATGAGTGTATGCCGGTGTACAACCGCGACGTAGTCAAGGTGCCGCGCGGCTATCATCCGGTCGCCACCCTGGCCGGCTACGATAACTACTATCTTAACGTGATGGCCGGGCCGACGCGCCTGTGGAAGTTTACCTGGGAAAAAGATCACGCCTGGATTAACGGGGATGATTACCCGCAGAAATAGCAGCGTCGCCACGGAGTGACGACGACGAAGGAGGGCGAACCAGGTGTTCGCCCTTTATGCTATGCGTCTTTAGCGTTATTCAGCGCCAGTGAAACGGCCAGCGTCTGCGCCAGGCACATGGAAGCCACCTGCGAACGGAACCCGTCCACCTGCGCTTCTCTGACCACGAAACACACGTCGCTAAAGGCCGCCAACGGGCTTACCTGGCTGTCGGTAATGGCGATTTGCTGCGCGCCCTGTTTGGCGCCCAGTTCCACCAGTTCCAACGCTTCTCTGGCGTAAGGCGAATAGCTAATGGCGATCACCACGTCTTTTGGCTTCACCATGCCCAGCTGTTCGGTAAACATGCCGCCCAGGCCGTCAATCAGGAAAGCGCGACGCTCCAGATGGCGCAGGGCGTAGGTCAGATAGGAGGCGACGCTGAACGAACGGCGCAGGCCAATCACGTAGATATTCTCTGCGTTCTTCAGCAGTTCTACCGCTTTCTCCAGCTGTGCGGCGTCGATTTGCGCCGGCAGCTGCTGCAGCGCCTGTGCATTCACCATGGTGAAGACATTGAGAATTTCGGCCGGGTTCTCCGGTGCGGCGTTGTCATCCGTCGAAGTCTGACGGAACAGCCGGGCGCGCTCGGTATAGTTAACCGTCTCTTCCATCAGGTGCTGACGAAAGACCTGTTTCATCTCATTGAAGCCGCTGAAGCCGAAGGCGTTGGCAAAGCGGATCAGGGTTGATGGCGGTACGCTGGCCTGTGCGGCGATGGAGGCCACGGTGTCGAACGCAATGCTGTTGCTGTTATCCAGAATATAACGCGCGACCTGCTTCAGACGTTTGCTGAGCGTTTCATAACGGTGGCGGATTTCGTCTTGTAATAGCGAAAGTTGAGTTGGGTTATTCATCCATTCGGCTCACAGTATTGGCTAAAGCGCTAAAAGGCCTGCGCCTGGAGTATTTATTCGTCATTCTAACAGACGGAGCGGAAGTTTCATTTCATCAAAAAGCGATTTATTTCAACGCAGGCTGCGTTAGTTCACAGAAAATGGGCAAAAAAGCCCCCTAAAGTCGTAAACATGCTTTAAGGGGCGGGAGGATATTGTTTTAAGGACGGCGGGTTACGCCATCATGTTGCGGGCGATATAACCGCCAGAAACCGATGAGCGTAAGATATTTCTGTTTAACTTGAGAAATTAAAGAAGAATCATCTAGCTCACCCCGCAGCCAGAGCCGCGACGGCTGGCCGAAAATGGTGCGGCCTACCGCAAATCCTTTCACCCAGCGTTCGTCGGCGGCGGCGGCAAACCCGGCCTTCAGCGCGTCTTCCGGCGCATCGAGACCCAGAATGACCACGCCACGGCAGTCGGGATCGGCGGCATCGATCAGTTCGCCGACCTGGCGCCAGCTCGCTGCGCTCAGCGGCGGCAGTTTCCACCAGTCGGGCTTTATCCCTAACTGATAGAAATGCGACATAATTTCCAGATAATAGCTTTCCTCTTTATCGCTGCTGTCCTCGGGTAAAATCACTTCCAGCAGCAGCTCATGGCCGGTTTTACAGCATCCCTGATAAACGTCGTTAATCAGCGCATCCTGCTCATTGCGCAGTTCGACGGCGTCGTGAGGATGATAAAACACCAGGCATTTCACCACGTGCTCCAGCGGCCAGTCGACCAGCTGAGAGCCGATGTTGCCATGCTCCAGGCGTAGCGGCCGTGAGCTGGGCAGCTCGATCGGGCGGCCGATCCACCACCCCTGGCCGGTGATTTCATTCAGCGCCGCCTGACCATATGTGGTGTCGGCCAGAATACCGCTGTTGCCCTGCAGGCCGGCCTCGTCCGCCGCCTCTTTGGCGGCGGTCAGCAGCAGGGACTTCAGCTGTGGAATGCGCGCTTCATCCACGCCGGCTTCGCGTGCCATATCCGCCAGCTGTTTGCGGTGGTCAAAGGCGAAGACGCACAGCTCCGGCCACTGCTGCTTGCGCGTGGTGACGCGGTGCAGGTGGTTCAGGCGCGCATCGCGATCGGGGCGCGGCACCTGTTGTTCACGCGCCAGGTAATCGTCCAGTTCGCGCCTGGTCGGCATCGCCGGGGCGCAGCCGTGGCGTGAGACCACCAGCGCGCCGCAGGCGTTGGCGTAGCGACATGCCTGATCCCAGCCCTCGTCATTCAGATAGCCGCGCAGCAGGCCGGACATAAAGGCATCGCCGGCGCCGAGCACGTTAAGCACTTCAACCCGCACGCCGCTGTGCAGTTTCACCGCCTGCCAGTCGCCCGGAATCGCCCCTTCAAAGACCGAACACCCTTGTGCGCCGCGTTTGCATACCAGCGTCGCCTGGCTGACTTTGCGCACGTTGGCCAGCGCGGTCAGCGTATCGGTGCTGCCGCCGGCAATATGAAACTCTTCTTCCGTGCCGACGATCAGGTCA
Source organism: Serratia rubidaea (assembly GCF_016026735.1). Lineage (NCBI taxonomy): Bacteria > Pseudomonadati > Pseudomonadota > Gammaproteobacteria > Enterobacterales > Yersiniaceae > Serratia > Serratia rubidaea. Next base: position 1,228,696 of record NZ_CP065640.1, on the reverse strand, counting down.
AAGTGGTGCAACACTTCCTGCAGCTCGCGGGTGACCGTGTCGGATGCGACAAAGCGCGTTTCACCGTCGCCCAGCGACGTCAGCCCCCACAGTACCGGGCGGTAGTCAATATCCAGCGCTTTACGCAGCCCGTGGCGCTGCGCATATTCCAGCGCCTGCAGCACGGCGGCGCGCGTATTGGGGTGGGACAGGTGGGTGCCGGTGATTGCCAGCGCGCGCGACGAGGCAATATAGGATTCATCAATGTCTTCAGGCGTTAACGCCATATCGGCGCAGTTATCGCGGTAGAAAATCAGCGGAAAGGTTTCCTGATCCTTAATGCCGAGGATCACCAGCCCGGTCAGCCGCTGCTTGTCGGTGATCAGACAGCGGGTGTCCGCCCCTACGCGCTGTAGCTCTTCGCGTAGAAAACGTCCCATATGTTCATCGCCGACGCGGGCCAGCATGCCGGACTTCAGCCCCTGAATCGCCGTGCCGTAGGCAACGTTGCCGGAAGACCCGCCGAGGTATTTGGCGAATGTGCTGGCATCTTCCAGACGCGCGCCGATTTGCTGCGCGTAAAAATCGACGGCGATGCGGCCGAGACAGATGACATCAAGCGGTTTTTGTTGTGAAACCATAGCTCTTTCCTTCTGTATTAAGCAAAAGCCGACTGCGACCCGATAAGCGGAGGTTAGCAGGAATCATTGCGTCGAGTATGGGGAATAAAAATTCCAATTTCAATATTAAATGAAATTTACCAGCCGTAAAGGGCATGCAGTGACGGTGGGGCAGGCCTACGACGCCGTCCGGCGCCGGTACTGCGGGCTTATGCGCAGATTTGTTTCGTATTGATGTCCGTCTTTTATCGCCGTGCGCGGCGTCTGGCGCCGGTGCTGATAACCCGCCTGCAGGCGTTGACGCTGTGGGGAAAGCGCGCGTTGCACCGGCTTTGAAATAGGGTTTTCATTAGAATGCGATCTTTATCGCAAAATGAAATGTTTTTTCTGATGTGTGATTTTATGAAAAATATATTTGTTTATAATCGCTGCATGTTTCAGGTTGCCGAAGGTTTGAGCAATCTGTCCGCACCCGGCCCAAGATATCAGCGAATTCAGGGCAGGAAAACCGTTCCGTAATCTCAGCGGTGATGCCGGCGAGAAGTTAACCGGGCATCAGGCCATCATTAGGGGGAGAGAATGAGTAAGATCAGATTGACCATGGCGCAGGCGCTCGTCAAGTTCCTCGATAACCAGTATTTGCTGGCGGATGGCGTCGAAATCAAATTCGTGAAGGGCATCTTTGCGATTTTCGGCCATGGCAATGTGCTGGGCCTCGGGCAGGCGCTGGAGCAGGATCGCGGTCAGTTAACCGTGCTGCAGGGGCGCAATGAGCAGGGGATGGCCCACGCGGCGACCGGCTTTGCCAAGCAGAAGCTGCGCCAGCAGATTTACGCCTGCACCTCTTCCGTCGGCCCCGGCGCGGCCAATATGGTCACCGCCGCCGCCACGGCGACCGCCAACCGTATCCCTCTGCTGCTGCTGCCCGGCGACGTCTTTGCCTCGCGCCAGCCGGATCCGGTGCTGCAGCAGATCGAGCAGTCCTACGATTTGAGCATCAGCACCAATGACGCGTTTCGCGCGGTCAGCAAGTACTGGGATCGCATCACGCGTCCGGAGCAGCTGATGAGCGCCTGCATCAACGCCATGCGCGTGTTGACCGATCCGGCGGAAACCGGCGCGGTGACGCTGTGCCTGCCGCAGGATGTGCAGGGCGAAGCCTACGACTACCCGGAATACTTCTTCCAGAAGCGTCTGCATCGGCTGGAACGCCGGCCGGCGACGGCCGGGGCGCTCGGCGATGCGCTGGCGCTGCTGACCGGCAAGAAAAAACCGCTGCTGGTATGCGGCGGCGGGGTGAAGTATTCCCAGGCGGGCAAGGCGCTGCAGCAGTTCGCCGAGCGTTTCCGCATTCCCTTCGCAGAAACCCAGGCCGGCAAAGGGGCGGTGGTTTCCGACCACCCTTATAACGTCGGCGGCATCGGCGAGACCGGCTGCCTGGCCGCCAATACGTTGGCGAAGCAGGCCGATCTGGTGATTGGCGTCGGCACCCGTTATACCGATTTCACCACCTCTTCCAAATGGCTGTTCCAGAATCCGGACGTCGATTTCCTGAATATTAACGTCAGCGCGTTTGATGCCGGCAAGCTGGACGGCGTGCAGCTGCTGGCCGATGCGCGTGAGGCACTGCAGGCATTGGACGAGCTGGCGACGCAGCAGGATTACCGCGCAGATTGGGGCGATGCCGTTGAGCAGGCGCAGGCGGCGCAGCAGCAGGAAACCGAACGGGTTTATGCCGTCGCCTACACCGGCGCCGAGTTCGTGCCGGAAATTGACGACCACCTCGATCGTGAACGGGTGTTTGCCGAATTTATTGCCCAGACGGGCTCCTCGCTGACTCAAAGCCGCGTGCTGGGGGTGCTGAATCAGCAGCTGCCGCAGGACAGCGTGATCGTGGCGGCGGCCGGCAGCCTGCCGGGGGACCTGCAGCGGGTATGGCGCAACCGCGGTGAACACGGCTACCACGTGGAGTACGGCTACTCCTGTATGGGGTATGAAGTGAACGCCGCGCTGGGCGTCAAACTGGCCGAGCCGCAGCGGGAGGTGTACGTCATGGTGGGGGACGGGGCATTTATGATGCTGCACTCCGAGCTGGTCACCTCCATTCAGGAAGGCTGCAAAATCAACGTGGTGCTGTTCGACAACATGACCAATGGCTGCATCAACAATCTGCAGATGGAACACGGCATGGACAGCTATACCACCGAGTTCCGCTTCCGCCAGGACGGGGAGCTTAACGGCGGCTTGGTGCCGGTGAATTTCGCCATGCTGGCGGCAGCTTACGGCTGCAAAACCTACAGCATCACCACCGAGCAGCAGCTGATTGAAGCGCTGGCCGATGCGCGCCAGCAGACGGTTTCTACGCTGTTGGACATCAAGGTGCTGCCAAAAACCATGGTGCACAAATATCTCAGCTGGTGGCGCGTGGGCGGAGCCCAGGTGGCGGACAGCGACAAGATCGTTGCGGTTGCCCGGCAGCTGCAGGAAAACATCGACAAGGCCCGTGATTACTGATGATTACGGCTTGTATCCAGTTCTAAATCCAGAGGATAGCGAAAATGACATTAAACATTGGGGTTATCGGTGCCGGTGCGATTGGTCGCGATCATATTCGTCGCTGCAGCCAGGTGTTGCAGGGGGCCCGCGTGGTCGCCGTCAACGATATCAACCGCGACAACGCGACGGGCGTGGTGGAGCAGCTGCGTCTGGATGCGCGCGTTTATGATGACGGCCACGCGCTGATTAATGCTTCAGACGTGCAGGCGGTGCTGGTGACCTCCTGGGGGCCTAGCCACGAGGAATTTGTGCTGGCTGCAGTTGCCGCCGGCAAGCCGGTATTTTGTGAAAAGCCGCTGGCGGTGACCGCGCAGGGCTGTAAAAACATCGTCGAGGCGGAAGCGAAGCACGGGAAACGGCTGGTGCAGGTCGGCTTTATGCGCCCGTACGATCGGGGCTATCGCGCGCTGAAACAGGTGCTGACCAGCGGCCAGATCGGCGAGCCGCTGATGCTGCACTGTGCGCACCGTAACCCGAGGGTGGGTGAGGCCTACACCACGGATATGGCGATTACCGACACCCTGATCCACGAGATCGACGTGCTGCGCTGGCTGCTGGATGACGACTACGTGTCGGTGCAGGTGGTGTTCCCACGTAAGAGCAGCAAGGCGCTTGCCCATCTGCGCGACCCGCAGATTGTGCTGTTTGAAACGGCGAAGGGTACGCGTATCGACGTGGAGATCTTCGTGAACTGTCAGTACGGCTACGACATTCAGTGCGAGGTCGTCGGGGAGACGGGGATCGCCAAGCTGCCGGAGCCTTCATCCGTACAGATGCGCAGCAATGCCAGGCTGTCCAATGAGATCCTGACGGATTGGAAAGAACGTTTTATTGATGCCTATGACGTTGAGCTGCAGGGCTTTATCAATGACGTGCTGGCCGGGCAGCTGCAAGGACCGTCGGCCTGGGACGGTTATGCCGCTGCGGTAACGGCCGATGCCTGCGTCGCCGCGCAGCTCAGCGGCGAGGTGGTGCCGGTTTCTCTGCCGCCGCGTCCTTCTTTCTACGGCAAATAATCGCCTGATTCACTTTTCATATATCCGGAGCCGCCAGGGGGCACGCGGTGAACAAGGATGTTGAACATGTCGGCGAGGATGCCGGAGGCTGGCGGCCCGGGTATATCTGCTTTACGGGGGAATAACGATGAAGATCGCGTTTGATGTGGATGTCATTAAAGATTTAGGCGTCACCCAGATGGTGCAGCAGGTTGCAGACTGGGGATATAAATATATCGAACAGTCGCCCCATCCGCAGATCAACCCATTCTATAAACATCCGAAGGCCAGCCGTGAAATCATGGCGGAGTACAAAAATGCGCTGAAGGCCACCGGGGTGGAGATCTCCTCATTTATCGTGGTTTATCGCTGGTCCGGTCCGGGTGAAGATCGCCGTCAGGCGGCGGTGAAAAATTGGCGCCGGATGATTGAGATTGCGGTGGAGATGGGCGTACAGGTGATTAACACCGAGCTGGCGGGTGACCCTAATGAGCCGGAAATCTGCGAAGAGCTGTGGTACAAATCCATGGAAGAGCTGCTGCCCATTATTGAGCGCGAAGGCATCCGCATGGAAATTCAGTCCCACCCGTGGGATTTCTGCGAGCTGAATAATGAAACCGTCGATATGGTGAAGTCGCTGCGCAGCGACCACGTGAAGTATTTATACAGCGTGCCGCACTCGTTCTATTACGACAAAGGCAAGGGCGACGTGGCGAATATGCTGCAATATGCCGGGGATGACCTTTCCCACGTGTTGATCGCCGATACCATGAACCACACCCGCCATTGCCGTTATATCGTCAACCCGCCCGGCGTTGACGCCGCGGTGCATCAGCATGTCGGCATCGGCGAAGGCGAAATCGATTTTGACGCGCTGTTCCAGACCCTGCGCGATATGGAGTTCGCCAACCGCAACTTTAAGGTGGGTGGCGAATCGATTATTTGCACCTCCCTGTTTGGTTATCCGGAAAAGATGAAAACCCAGGCGGTTGAAACCCGGGAACGCATCGAAAGAGAACTGTTAGCTAAATAACGCTGCCGGCGACGCCCTTGATGGCCTGTCGTGCTGCTGCACGGGTTGCGTGATGCAGGGCGGGAGCAGGGTAAAGCGCCGATTTAATGACTGAGGCCCAAAATGAATAAAGACTATGTGAAGCTGGCGATCGCTCCGATTGGCTGGACCAATGACGATATGCCAGATCTCGGTAAAGAGAACACCTTCCAGCAGTGCGTCAGCGAAATGGCGCTGGCAGGATTTAGCGGTAGCGAAGTCGGCAGCAAATATCCGCGCGATCCGCAGGTTTTAAAACCGATGCTGGATATTCGCGGCATTCAGATTTGCAACGCCTGGTTCAGCACCTTTTTTGCCGATGGGCAGAAAGAGAAGACTATCGATGAGTTCGTTAACCATATGAACTTTTTGCATGATATGGGCGCCAGAGTGATTGGCTGCTCCGAGCAGAGCAAAAGCATTCAGGGCACCGACAAGGCGATATTGGAAGAGAAACCCTGCTTTACCGATGAAGAGTGGCAGCGCGTTGCCGACGGGTATAACGAACTGGCGAAAATCGCCGCCGGTAAAGGTATGCAGGTGTGCCTCCACCACCATATGGGAACGGGGATTCAGACCGCGGAGGAGGTCGACCGCTATATGAGCATGGTGAACGACGATGTGTATCTGCTGTTTGATACCGGCCATGCCTATTATTCCGAAGGCAGCCAACAGGCGATGCTGGCTATTTTGGAGAAATATCTGCCGCGCATTAATCATGTTCACCTGAAAGACGTGCGCGACGAGGTGGTTGCCGAGGTGCGGGCGAATCGCCTGAGCTTCCTGGACGGGGTGAAGAAGGGCACCTTCACCGTACCGGGAGACGGCGTGATTGATTTCCGTCCGGTGTTTAAACTGCTGGACGACTATGGTTACCGGGGATGGATGGTGGTGGAGGCCGAGCAGGATCCGGCCATCGCCAACCCGTTTGAATATGCGGTTAAGGCGCGCCGCTATATCAAAGAGACCGCCGGCATTTAGTGGCTCTGGCGCTTCCTGTGGCTATGCCGCAGGAAGCGTTATCCGTTTGGGAGCGTGCTGTTCAGACGCCGTGAAAGCGCGCCATATGATAAGCATCGACCAGTTTGCCATCGCGCATGGCGTAATGCCGGCTGGTGCCTTCTATCTCAAAACCAAATTTCTTATACAGCGCAATAGCGCCCTGATTGTCGGTGAATACCGTCAATTCAATTCGCTGGATCGCCGCCCAGTTATCGCAGAGCTCAATCATCGCGCGCATGAGCGCGCCGCCGACCCCTTTGCCTTGCTGCGCGGGATCGACGCCGATGCCAAAGGTGGCGACGTGACGCCGGCGTAGCGACTGATGCAGCTGGATAACGATCTGGCCAACGACCTGCTCGTCGATGCAGGCGACCAGGTTGTGTAACCCAGGTTTGGCGTCGGTCAGCCGTTGCTGCCAGTGTGCGAGTGAGGGCAGCGGAAGCTGTAGCGTATCGCGATAGACGTTGGGATGGGCATACAGTTGTTGCAGCGCCTGTGCATCGGCGGTTTCAACATGGCGGACGATGATTTCTCCCATTCCCTTATCCCTATGATTATCAGCAATATTTCCCTTTAAATTATCGGGTCTTCGCCTTGAGTCAATAAAATTTTAGCTTGGTTAAAAAAACGCTTTACAGATGCGAATGATAATGATTATTATTGTCATGCGTTCTCGGCAGGCGGTGCAGCTAACCGCTCTGACTTGAAGGCACGACATTGCTCACATTGCTTCCAGTGTTTACTTAGCCAGCTCGGGTGCTGGCTTTTTTTTTGCCCTCAATCATCCACCTTTGACGCTCAACAAATCTTCTGCGGCTCCTCTGTTTATTTCATCGAAAATTTTGAACAGAGGGGTGAGTTTTTTACGCTTTCTTATTCTGCTGTCAGGTCTAGACTGTAAAAAACATTGAGGAGAGTTGAACATGATCTATTTACGCAAAGCGAAAGACCGCGGCCACGCTAACCATGGCTGGCTGGACAGCTGGCATACCTTCTCTTTTGCCAATTATTACGATCCGAACTTTATGGGGTTCTCCGCTCTGCGGGTTATCAACGAAGACCGGATCGACGGCGGTCAGGGGTTCGGCACCCATCCGCATAAAGATATGGAAATCCTGACCTACGTGCTGGACGGCACCGTAGAGCATCAGGACAGCATGGGTAATAAAGAGCAGATCCAGGCTGGGGAGTTCCAGATTATGAGCGCCGGTACCGGGGTGCGCCATTCTGAGTACAACGCCAACAGCGACAAGCTGCTGCATCTGTACCAAATCTGGATTATTCCGGATACCAACGGTCTGCCGCCGCGTTATGAGCAGCGCATGTTTGATGCGCCGCAGGGACGTCAGCTGGTGCTGTCGCCGGATGCCCGCGAAGGCTCGCTGAAGGTGTTCCAGGATATGACGCTGTCGCGCTGGGCGCTGAATAAAGACGAACAGGCGGAGTATACGATTGAAGCCGGCCGCCGCGTCTGGGTGCAGGTGGTGCGCGGTTCCATTACCATTAATGACAACCGGGCAGGCACCAGCGATGCGCTCGCCATCTGGGATGAAACGGCGCTGTCGCTCCATGCCGATGAGGACAGCGAAATTCTGCTGTTTGATTTGCCTCCGGTGTGATCGCTAAACGTTAGCGGGGCTCAATCTGGCGATTGAGCCCTTTTAGCGCCCGTTTGATATCAGCATTATCAGCCCGCCGTTTTTTTTGCTAAAATAACCGCCCATTCACGGTTTGTCAGCTCATTGATAATGAAGAAAAAGCGGCCGGTACTTCAAGATGTTGCAGATCAGGTTGGCGTCACCAAGATGACGGTGAGCCGCTATTTGCGCAATCCTGACCAGGTTTCCGCCGCCCTGCGGCAGAAAATTGCGATCGCGCTGGATGAGCTGGGCTATATCCCCAACCGCGCGCCGGATATCCTTTCCAACGCGACCAGCCGCGCTATCGGCGTACTGCTGCCGTCGCTGACCAACCAGGTATTCGCCGAGGTGCTGCGCGGTATTGAAAGCGTCACCGACGCGCACAATTATCAGACCATGCTGGCGCACTATGACTATCTGCCGGAACGTGAAGAAGAACGCCTGACCTCGCTGCTCTCTTATAACATCGACGGCCTGATCCTGTCCGAGCGCACCCATACCGCCCGCACCCGCAAAATGATTGAGGTTGCCGGCATTCCGGTGGTGGAGCTGATGGACTGCGTGTCGCCCTGCATCGATATGGCGGTCGGCTTCGATAACCATCAGGCCGCGCGCCAGATGACGCAGCAGATTATTGCCCAGGGCTATCGCCATGTGGTGTATCTGGGGGCGCGCCTCGATGAGCGTACGCTGATTAAACAGCAGGGCTATGAGCAGGCAATGCGTGAAGCCGGGCTGCAGCCGCGAAGCATTATGACCAATCGTGCGTCGTCCTACTCCGGCGGCGGTGAAATGCTGCGCCAGGCGCAGCGTGACTATCCGCAAATCGACAGCGTATTCTGCACCAACGATGACCTGGCGATCGGCGCCGCCTTTGAGTGCCAGCGCCAGGGGCTGTCTATTCCGCAGGATATGGCGATCGCCGGTTTCCACGGCCACGATATTGGCCAGGTGATGATGCCGAAACTGGCCAGCGTGCTGACGCCGCGTGAGACCATGGGGCAAATCGGCGCGGAGCGGCTGCTGGCGCGCCTGCGGGGCGAAACCGTCAGCCCGGCGATGGTCGACGTTGGTTTTACCATTATCCCCGGCGGCAGCATTTAAGCCGTACGCTGCTTTTCACCTTCCTATTCGCTTTCTCTTTTTCTCCCTTTTTCGCCTTTGTTCGAACGCTGACTATAATTCCTTGCTGGTCGAGATTTGACCGCCGTAATTTGACTTCCTTCACAGTTACGGGATGTCATTTCGCCGGTTTGTTGCTTAATTCCAGCGCGACAAAGACAATGTTACCGATAACCTGTTACCAGTAACATTTAGCGCCTGGGACTCTTGAGAGCATAAAAATTATGAATAATCCACAACACCACGTTTTCATCCTGATGGGGGTGTCCGGCAGCGGGAAATCTGCCGTCGCCAATGCTGTGGCGCATGAACTCAATGCCGCCATGCTGGATGGCGATTATCTGCATCCCCGCGGCAATATCAATAAAATGGCCGGCGGCCATGCGCTGAACGACGACGATCGGGCGCCTTGGCTGGCGGCGCTGAACGACGCCATTTTTGCCATGCAGCGCACCAATGACGTAGCGCTGCTGGTGTGCTCCGCGCTGAAAAAGCGCTACCGCGACCGCCTGCGTGAAGGTAACAGCAACCTGCACTTTATCTACCTCGAAGGGGAAAAAGAGGTGATTGAAGCGCGTCTGAAACAGCGCAAAGGACACTTCTTCAAGCCGCAGATGCTGGTTTCCCAGTTTGAAGCGCTGGAAGTGCCGCAGGCGGATGAGTCAGATGTGCAGGCGATTGACATCGACCAGCCGTTGGACAACGTGGTTGCCGACGTCGTCTCTCATATTCAATCCGTAACCAACCAGGGGTAAACGATAATGGATACATTAACGCTGGTGCTGACCGCCGTCGGTTCGGTGCTGCTGCTGCTGTTCCTGGTGATGAAAGCGCGGATGCATGCGTTTATCGCCCTGATGCTGGTGTCGATGGGCGCCGGCCTGTTCTCCGGCATGTCGCTGGAGAAGATCACCGACACCATGCAAAAAGGCATGGGCGGCACGCTGGGCTTCCTGGCGATTGTGGTGGCGCTGGGCGCGATGTTCGGCAAAATTCTGCATGAAACGGGCGCGCTGGACCAGATTGCCGTCAAAATGCTGAAAGGCTTTGGCGAACAGCGCGCGCACTATGCGCTGGGGATCGCCGGCCTGATTTGCGCCTTGCCGCTGTTCTTTGATGTGGCGATCGTGCTGCTGATTGGCGTGGCCTTCGCGGTAGCGCGCCGTACCGGCGGCAATCTGGTGAAGCAGGTGATCCCGCTGTTTGCCGGCGTTGCCGCGGCGGCGGCCTTCCTGCTGCCGGGGCCGACGCCGATGCTGCTGGCGTCGCAGATGAATGCGGATTTCGGCTGGATGATCCTGATCGGTTTGGCGGCCGCTATCCCGGGGATGTTGCTGGCTGGCCCGCTGTTCGGTTCATTTATCAGCAAGCACGTCACGCTGGAACTGCCGAAGGATATCGAAGAGCCAAGCATCGACAAGAGCAAGCTGCCTTCGTTCGGCTTTAGCCTGGCGCTGGTGCTGTTCCCGTTGGTGCTGGTGGGGCTGAAAACCATCGGCGCGCGCTTTACTGAGGAAGGCAGCTCGCTGTATCAGTGGCTGCAGTTTATCGGCCACCCGTTCACCGCGATTCTGATTGCTTGCCTGGTGGCGATTTACGGTCTGGCGATCCGCCGCGGGATGAGCAAAGAGAAAGTGATGGAAGTCTGTTCGGCAGCCATTCAGCCGGCGGGGATTATCCTGCTGGTGACCGGTGCGGGCGGCGTGTTCAAGCAGGTGCTGGTGGATTCCGGCGTTGGCCCGGCACTGGGTAATGCGCTGATTGGCGCCGGCCTGCCGATTGCCGTTGCCTGCTTTGTGCTGTCGGCGGCGGTTCGCGTGATTCAGGGTTCGGCAACCGTGGCCTGTCTGACCACCGTCGGCCTGGTGATGCCAGTGATTGGCGAGCTGGGCTACTCCGGTGCACAGATGGCGGCGTTGTCGGTATGTATCGCCGGTGGTTCCATCGTCCTGAGCCACGTCAACGACTCCGGCTTCTGGCTGTTCGGCAAGTTTACCGGCGCCACCGAAGCGCAGACGCTGAAAACCTGGTCGGTGATGGAAACCATCCTCGGTACCACCGGTGCGGTGGTGGGGATGATCGCCTTTACGATGCTGTAATTATTTCTGAGCTGATTAAGGCGCCTGCGGGCGCCTTTTTTTATGGCGTCCGGCAGCAGCAACCGCCGCGCGATCCGCCTTTATAAGCAGGATTGCTAACAATTGCGCTGGCATCGAATAAATTCACTTTTCGCCCGCGCTGACATTTTGTAAGGTGTGGGGATATTGCTCATCAATGACTCAATAAGTCGTATCCTCCAAGGCAGGACAGTTTTATGAAAAACGTTGGTTTAGTCGGTTGGCGCGGTATGGTCGGCTCGGTGCTCATGCAGCGCATGACGGAAGAGCGCGATTTCGACGCCATTCGCCCGGTATTCTTCTCCACCTCACAGCATGGCGCGCCTGCGCCGGTTATTGGCGGTCAGCAGCAGGGGACGCTGCAGGACGCCTACGATATCGATGCGCTGAGCGCGCTGGATATCATTATTACCTGTCAGGGCGGCGATTATACCAATGAGGTTTACCCGAAGCTGCGCGCCAGCGGCTGGCAGGGTTACTGGATTGATGCAGCGTCCTCCCTGCGGATGGACGACGAGGCGATTATTATTCTGGATCCGGTCAACCGCGCGGTGATTCAGCAGGGTCTGGATAAAGGCGTTAAAACCTTTGTCGGCGGCAACTGCACCGTCAGCCTGATGCTGATGTCGCTGGGCGGCCTGTTCGCCAACGATCTGGTGGAGTGGGCGTCCGTGGCAACCTACCAGGCAGCCTCCGGCGGCGGCGCGCGCCATATGCGCGAACTGCTGACGCAGATGGGCATGCTGCACGCCGACGTGGCGAAAGAGCTGCAGGACCCGGCGTCCGCCATTTTGGATATTGAACGTAAGGTGACCGAGGCGACCCGTTCCGGCAAACTGCCGACCGATAACTTCGGCGTGCCGCTGGCCGGCAGCCTGATCCCGTGGATTGACAAGCAGCTCGACAACGGCCAGAGCCGTGAAGAGTGGAAGGGCCAGGCGGAAACCAACAAGATTCTGGCCAGCTCCAGCCTGATTCCGGTCGACGGCCTGTGCGTGCGCGTCGGCGCGCTGCGCTGCCACAGCCAGGCATTTACCCTGAAGCTGAAGAAAGACGTGTCGCTGCCGGAAATCGAGCAGATGCTGGCGACGCACAACGACTGGGTGCGGGTGATCCCGAACGACCGCGAGCTGACCATGCGCGAACTGACGCCGGCGGCGGTAACCGGCACGCTGAATACGCCGGTCGGGCGCCTGCGCAAGCTGAACATGGGGCCGGAATACCTGTCCGCGTTCACCGTTGGCGATCAGCTGCTGTGGGGCGCTGCAGAACCGCTGCGCCGTATGCTGCGTATTCTGCTGTAATGTCAGCGCCATATTTGATGGCGTAATCATACTGAGCCCGCTTATTGGCGGGCTTTTTTATTTTACCCGTCATACTTTAAGCTGCTTTCAGTCACCCGAATCCCTGACCTGAGTCGGTGCATCAAATTACTTTTCTTACCGCCTTTTTGTAACTCGAATTATTTAAGCGTTATATTAATTGTTCGTGTTATTTAAATAACTCGTTATTTTCCGTCAGGAATAATGGCGCTTGGTTGTTTACATTCCGTTCGTTCAGTGATTATTATTCTGATAAAAGGATCATAATGGACGATGGCACAAGGAATGTATCACGATGACGGCATTACAATTCCCCTGCACCATATTTAAAACCAAAAACATAATGGATGATTATGGTGCAGATGATATGCGCTGCGGAGATCTATCCGCCCCCCAATTAAAAACGCATTTTCATTTAGTTGATGTATCCACCCGGGTTAATCCCTATACCCTGACGCAGATCACACCGTTTAATCAGCCGCATTCGCGCTTTTACGGCATGCGCGGGCAGGGGACTACGCTCACCCGGCAGGAGTGCGCCAGAATTCTCTTTGACGAATTCCGTCAGTTATCCCGCCTGTTTGCACTCTATGGCCCCTATAAGCATCTGATTGAGGAAATGATCGGCCATATGCAGCACGGCAATGGCACGCCGTTTAGCAGCCCACATCTGAATGCTGCGTTAAAGGCGCAGATTTTGGGGGATAAGGATACAGAAAATAGTACGCGCCTGCGCTTGGATAAAACACTTAAGCGAAATATAGATTGGGATACGCAGTGTTATCCGTTAGACAAAAGGGATAGGTTAGAGATCGAGATTCTTGATAGTAAACTACCTAAATTCGACCGTTTCCAGGATAACTTTAATGGTATGGGAATTACCGTACACGATACTTGGGTCACGCATATCACGATAAAATCACTGCAGATTGATAATGATCGCTATCGTGCACTGGTACACTACCGGTTGCAGGACCACTTTGGCCTAGATGATGGCGATATCAGGAAGTTCAAATTTAACCAGTTTCGCTTCTTCCGTATCTGGTTTGTACTTCAACGTTATAATCAGTTTGGCTTTCGGCCATTTATGACTAATATGGAAGCAACGATAGAACTTTCCGGGGGGCGTAATGAACGTAAGTAAAAGAGTGCAGTATATATTTGTGAGCATTGGTATTGTGTTATTAGGGTTTTTTTTATCGTTTTTACTACGCCCGGTGAAAATTGTTGCCGTCCATAATAATAATGAATTTAGTGCGGTTTTAGTTCACCATTTCCCTATTACAGATAAAGGTAAAATAGACTGGTGGCTAAAAAACAAAGATAGGTTAAAGAATGAGTATAAGATACCTAATCCTGCATCAGATGGTTTCTTTTCTATTACCTTTTGGGATTTTGGTGATGGTTATAAAGAAGCTGGAAAGTATGATCGGCGTTGCTTTGACGATATGCCAACCAAGAAAAACTGTATAGAAAAAAACAAGGAGTTTATTGTGTCAAATGAAAGGAATGGTGATATATCATTTATAACTAATGGTGATGAGTATCACATGAAGAGTAATGGTGACATTATAAGGATCGGCATTGATTGATAAAACATGAAAAATATTTTTATTGATTGGCCTTATATTCGCGATAAGGTCTATTGTGGGCTAGGTAATCATTTTATACGCGTTATGATATATGCCACCATGGCACTTTGTGGCTTTTTCCTTTGGTGCTCTCTACAACCGCTGGAGATCGTTGCTGTTCATCAGCGAGGGAATTATAGCGATGTGTTGGTAAATAATTTTCCTTTTACGGATAAATGGAGAATAAATTGGTGGTTAGATAATAAAGAGATTCTAAAAGAAAAACATGATATCCCTAAACCAGATTCGGATGGATTCTTTACTATTATATTTTGGGACTTTGGCGAGGGTTACAAAGAGGCAGGAAAGTATGACCGGATGTGTTTTGAAGATATGAAAGAAAAGAAAAACTGTATTGATAAAAATGTGTTGTTTATCATTTCTAATGATAGGAATAACGATATGTTATTTGTAGGGGATAATGGAACCTATCGCCTAAATAAAAACGGTGAAATAACCAAACTCAAACGCAAGTCGGATTAATTCACCGTTGATGTCGGCCGCGTATCGCGGCCAACAGTGTCCGGAGCCTTAGCGGCTTAGGAAGCCAGCGACAGCGCTTTGGCTTTTGCGCGTTCCGCCAGCCACTCGCTGACGCGCGCCTGCTGCGCCTCGTCCAGCCACATGCCGAGCTTGGTGCGGCGCCAGATAGCGTCTTTCAGCTCCACCACCCACTCTTTCTCCACCAGGTAGCGCAGCTCCGCTTCGTACAGGCCGTGACCGAAGTCTTCGCCCAGATCCGCCAGGCTGTTGGCGCCGGACAGGATCAGCTCGCTGTGGCTGCCGTAGGTGCGGGCATAGCGACGCGCCAGTGCTTCCGGCAGCCAGCCGTGTTCACGGCGCAGTTTGGCAGCGTAGCTGTCGCGGTCGCCGCCGATGTCGCCGCCCGGCAGGGTGCCGTTTTTGGTCCAGGCAGGGCCGGCTTCCGGATAGTAACGCGCCAGTTTTTCCATCGCGTGTTCCGCCAGCTTGCGGTAGGTGGTCAGCTTACCGCCGAAGACCGACAGCAGCGGCGCCTGGCCGTTATCGTCGTGCACGTCCAGCGTGTAGTCACGGGTGATGGCCTGCGGTGAGTCGGACTCATCGTCGCACAGCGGACGCACGCCGGAGTAGGTCCAGACGATATCGTCGCGGCCGTACTGCTTCTTAAAGTGGTCGTTGTACACTTTCAGCAGGTAGTTGATTTCGTTATCGTCAATTTTCACGTCTTTCGGATCGCCGTGATATTCCACGTCGGTGGTGCCGATAATCGAGAACTCATCCATCCACGGGATTACGAAGACGATACGGTTGTCTTCGTTCTGCAGAATGTACGACTGCGGCTGGTTATGCGCCTTCGGCACCACGATATGGCTGCCTTTGATCAGGCGGATGCCGTACGGGGATTTCAGCTTGAGGCCGTCGTCGAAGAAGTTTTTCACCCACGGGCCGGTGGCGTTAACCAGACCTTTGGCGCGCCAGGTGAAGGTTTTGCCGCTGTCGATATCGGTCGCTTCCACCATCCACATGCCGTTTTCACGCCATGCGCGGGTCACTTTGGTGCGGGTGCGCACTTCGCCGCCGCGTTCCACCACTTCCTGCGCGTTCAGTACCACCAGACGCGCATCGTCAACCCAGCAGTCGGAATATTCGAAACCGCGCTTCAGTTCCGGCTTCAGTACGGATTCTGGGCCAAAACGCAAACTCTTGCTGCCCGGCAGGCTGGTGCGCTTGCCCAGGTGATCGTACAGGAACAGGCCGGTGCGGATCATCCAGGCCGGACGCAGGTGCGGCTGGTGCGGCAGGCGGAAGCGCATCGGGAAGGCGATATGCGGCGCCAGTTTCAGCAGCACTTCACGTTCCGCCAGCGCTTCGCTGACCAGACGGAATTCGTAGTGTTCCAGGTAGCGCAGGCCGCCGTGGATCAGTTTGGAACTGGCGGAAGACGTAGCACAGGCCAAGTCTTGCGCTTCCAGTAGCAGTACGGACAGCCCGCGCCCGGCAGCATCCGCCGCGATGCCGGCACCGTTGATGCCGCCACCGATAACGATCAAGTCTTTGGTTTCCACGTCATCTTCCTCCAGATGTTCGAAATAGCTCTTTTATGTTCGTTTTCGCTCATCATTGTAATCAAAAACCAACAAACAAGCCAAGAGTTAACCAAACAAAAACATTCACGCGTGATAAAGGTAACAGTTTGGCGGCAATAGACATATAAACAGCAGGGTTTTAACCCGCAGGGTAAAGCGCCGGCAGGCGGAGGAGAGAGGGAAAGCGGAGGCGTTGCGCAGGCCCCCTTCCGGGCGGAAGGGGGAGGTTAAAAGCGGGGCAGAAGAATCAGCACAGCTCCAGCTGTACGTCGTACTGCTCGATAATTTTCATTACCCCGGGCGGCGGCAGCTGGTCGGTGAACAGGTAGTCGATCAGATTCATATTGCCCAGGTTGACCATCGCGTTGCGGCCGAATTTGGAGTGGTCGGTAACCAGCATCACGCAGCGTGAGTTTTCAATAATGGCGCGCTTGGTGCGCACCTCATGGTAGTCGAATTCGAGCAGCGAGCCGTCCATATCAATGCCGCTGATGCCGAGAATGCCGTAATCGAGGCGGAACTGTGAGATAAAGTCCAGCGTTGCTTCGCCCATAATGCCGCCGTCGCGGGTACGCACCTCGCCGCCGGCCAGAATCAGACGAAAATCCTCTTTGGCGGTGAGCAGGGTGGCGACGTTCAGGTTGTTGGTGACGACGCGCAGGTTTTTATGGTTCATCAGCGCGTGCGCCACGGCTTCCGGCGTGGTGCCGATATCGATAAACAGGGTGGCGCCGTCCGGGATCTGGCTGGCGACGCGCTGGGCGATGCGGTCTTTTTCCTCTGACCACATCACCTTACGGTCATGGTAGGCGGTGTTCACCGAGCTGGATGGCAGCGCGGCGCCGCCGTGGTGGCGCTGAATTTTATTTTGATCGGCCAGGTCGTTCAGATCGCGGCGAATCGTTTGCGGGCTGACGTCAAAATGTTCCACCAGTTCTTCAGTGCTGACGTAACCTTGCAGACGGACCAGCTCGATAATTGCGTCATGACGCTGTGTTTGTTTCACGGTAATCCCCTAATACGCCGATATACCCGTCGGGTGCAGTTTGCCGAATTTCTACCCGTAATCTTTTGATCTGTAAAGGTATAGTCTTATTGAGCGTTATTGTTCGTTATGCGCGCGATGACGCGTGTCCCAAAATGCCATCAGCAACCCTAACACTAAACCGGCCACGTGTGCCGCGTTGGCGATCGACATTCCTAAAATATCGAAGTAGCCGGCGACCAGCCACAGCACGGAAAATACCATCAGGCCGCGCGGCAGCATCAGCCCGCGCTCCGGCGCCCGCTCACCGCTGAGCCAGCTGTAGCCCATCAGCGCATACACCACGCCGGACAGGCCGCCAAACAGCGCGCCGCTGAACAGCGATTGTGCCCAGCCGCTGAAGAAGGCCGACACCACCGCCAGCACAAACAGTTTACCGGCGCCGAGGCGTTTTTCCATCGGCCCGCCGAGGTACCACCACCAGAGCAGGTTAAAGGCGATATGCAGCAGTGAGAAGTGCAGAAACGCGTGGCTGATCCAGCGCCACAGCTGAGTATATTGTTCGCCGTTCTGCGGCCAGGAAAGCCAGTACATCACGCTGTCGTCGCCGATGACCTGCATCAGGACATACACCAGAATGCACAGCGCCATCACGCTCAGCGTCAGCGGGCCGGCCTTGCTGCGAATAATCTGCAGGTAGGAGTCGTGCGGGTAGTGCAGTTCGGCGGCGGTGCCGCCGGTCTGCCAGCTGGCGGCCTGATAGCGGCGGTTGAGCGGGTCGCGCATAAACTGCTGCAGTTCGTGTTGCACCTGTTCCAGCCGCTGTTCATCCGCCAGCCAGATCTCCGCGGCGTCCTGGCCGTGGCGCAGTTCCAGCGTAATGCCCTGCGTTGCCATATAGTCGACAAACGCCAGAGCCAGGCGTGGGTTGGATACGGCGATCACTCTAATCATAAGTAGGGAGTTTCCGTCTTGCGTGGATGCGTTGTGGCCGCTGCAGCTGCCGGCGATGGCTGATTATAACGTTGAAAACCGACGTCGCAGCACCGACCTGTGGAAAATCGTGCGGACAGCGGGGGAAGAACAGGGCGCGACGCGCCCTGGGGATTAGTCGGCGCTGCTTTCCACGTCCTGCGGGTATTGACGCAGCCAGGCCTCAAAGCCGCCGTCGATGCTGTACACCGCGTCAAAGCCTTGATTCAGCAGGTACTGCGCGGCGCCGCGGCTGCTGTTGCCGTGGTAGCACATCACCATCACCGGACGATCGAAATCGTTTTGCTGCATAAAGGTTTGCAGCGTGGCGTTGGTGAGGTGAAATGCGCCCGGCGTATGCCCGGCGGCGAAACTTTGCGGATCGCGGATATCGACCAACGCCGCGCTGCCGTCTTGCCAGCGGCCGTGCGCCTGCTCAACGTTGATCGCTTCAAACTGTTCCATGACTTCCAATTGCCTCGTAATTAGGGGACGCCGCTATTGTAACCAATTCCGCGCGCATAAAGACCAGAGCAATACTGTGTCTTTATGCGCCGTAGCCCATCATCTGCAACAGCCGCTGCGCCTGCTGCACCGCCTCCTGCCGGTGGGCGACCCCCAGCTTCTGATACAGGTTGCGGATGTGCGTCTTGATGGTGGTGGCCGCCACCGCCAGCTCGCCGGCGATCTGGTCGTTGCTGTAACCGGAGTAAATCAGTCCGAGCACCTGCCATTCGCGCTGGGTGAGCGGGCTGGTGCGGATAAGTTCGGGCACCTGCGGGTGCGTCAGCAGCTTATCGACGAAGTTCTCGTCAAAATGCGCGAACTTATGCCGGTGATGCTGGTTGATATCGCGCAGGATGCGCTGGGCGCGGTGCTGTTCCAGCTCCGGCAGCGTGTTGAGCTGTATCAGCTGGCGCAGCTGCTGCGCCATGGCTTCGCCCTCAATCACAAAGTGGCTGATAAAGCCGGTGCGGTTGGCCAGCGTCAGCGCTTCAATCAGCACGCGCTGGGCGTCGCTTTTACGCTCGGTCTGCCAGTACAGCTGGTTGCTCAGCAGCAGATTGCGGTTGAGATCGCTGGTCAGGCGCAGCCGGCGGGCGTTGTCGTTCAGCTCGTCCAGCACCACTTCGGCTTCCTGATAGCGGCCGAGCAGGATCTGCACCCGGGCGATATTGCGCCATTGCCCCTGGGTGAAGTGGTTGTCCGCCATGGCGGGCTTTTCGGTATGGCTCAGCCAGCGCGCGGCGGCGGTGACGTCACCGGTCATCTGCCAGTGGATAACCCGCGGTTTGTCGGCGTTGGTCAGCCAGTCGCGGTGGTACTGCGCGCCGTGCTGCAGGGTTTCGCAGCGCTGCAGGTAGGCGTGGGCGTTATCCAAATCGCCGCGCGCCAGTGAACACTTCGCCAGCATGGCGAGACACTGCAGCTGCTGCTGGGGCTGGTAGTTGGCCAGCACCGTCAGGCCCAGCCTGGCGGTGTCTTCCGCTTCGTCCAGCCGCGACCACGACCACAGGATCTGCGCCCGGATGCGCAGCAGGAACTCATGCATCGGCAGCTGCTCCAGATGCTGTTCGCGGATCAGTTCGAACGCTTTGTCCTGGGTTTCGTACGCCGCCTGCAGGAATCCCTGGGCGATCAGAATTTCGCTCTGCTGCAGCAGCGCCCACAGCGCGTAATGATAGGTCTGATGGCGACGGGCCATCTGTTCGGTCTGCTGCATCATCGGCAGGGCGCGCGTCAGCTCGCCTTTACAGTGGTGGATTTCGCCGGTGACCGAGGTGGCGACGATACGGCTGTAGTAACTGGATAGCGGCAGGTGCTTCAGCGCCTGCATCGCCAGCCGCTCCGCCTCTTCCGGCTTGCCGGCGTTGATCGCCACCTGCGCCCGCAGCGCATCAAACTCGGCGCGCAGCGTCGCGTCAACGGCGATCTGCTGGTCGCGCATCGCCTGTTCGGCCCGCTCCAGCTGGGTGTTGACCTCGATATAGCGGTGCTGGCTCTGCGCCAGCCAGGCCTGCAGCAGCGCCAGCTTGGGGTTCTGGATCAGGCGATCGTAAGGCAGGGCGTTCAGGCACTCTTCCAGCAGCGCCAGCTCGCTGTGATGGAACAGCGACCAGGCGTGCTGCAGCAAAATGTCGCGCAGCATGCTGACGTCGTTGGCCGCCAGCGCGTGGTGAATGGCTTCGGCCGGGTAGCCGAGCGCCAGCCAGCCTTCGGCGGCGGCGCGGTGCAGCCCCGGCAGCTCCAGCGCCAGCTCCCACTGGCAGCGCTGGCGCAGGAAAGAGGCAAACAGCGGGTGGAAGTTAAACCACTCGCCGGTATCGTCCATGCGGTGGATAAACATGCCCTGCCGCTCCAGCTCCTCCAGCCGCTGCTGGCCGTTGTCTTCGCCGGTCAGGCGCACGATCAGCGCGTCGTTCATGGAGCGCAGCACCGAGCAGCGCAGCAGGAAGGCGCGCGCGCCGGCGTCGACGTGATCCAGCACCTCGTCCACCAGATAGTCGGCCAGATGGCTGGCGTTCAGCCCGGCCAGCCGCTTCGCCGACTGTTGCGCCGAGGCGCTGGACTGGCGGGCCGACAGGGCGATCAGCTGCAGCGCGGTGGCCCAGCCGGCAACCTCGTCGCACAGGCGGCTGCTGTCCTGCTGCGCCAGCGGCGCCGGCAGACGACAGTCAAAGAACTGCTTGGCTTCCAGATGATTGAACGCCAGCTGTTGGCTGCCCAGCTCCAGCAGCTGGTCGCGCACGCGCAGGTTGGCGATCCCCAGCGGCGGCAGCGTGCGGGACAGCAGGATCAGCGTCAGGTTTTCGGGCTGATGGCGCAGGAAAAAGCGCATGGCTTCATGGATGACGTCGTTGGTGATCAGGTGGTAATCGTCAATCACCATGTACAGCGGCTGGTGCCAGTCCGCCAGTTCGATAAACAGCTGGCCAAACAGCGCGGACAGGCTGGCGTACTGATGCTTTTGGCTGAGGGCCTCGCTCTTGACGCACTGCCCGCCGGTCGCCTGCTGTAGCGCGGCGATCAGGTAGCTGGCGAAGCGTTCCGGCTGGTTATCGCTCTCATCCAGCGAATACCAGCCCAGCTCGGCTTTATCCGCCGCCCACTGGGCGATCAGGGTGGTTTTCCCGTAGCCGGCCGGGCTGTTGACCAGCGTCAGGCGATAGTTTGCCGCGCCGGCCAGTTTCGTCAGCAGGCGATCGCGTACCACGGTATTTTGCAGCCGTACCGGGCGGCTCAGTTTTGATGGGATCAGCATAGTCGTCCAGATATAAAGCGCGGTTCCTGCCGCCGAAACCTGCCCGCAGGGGCCGTTGAAACGCGTTGTGCCCGCCGGGATTGGAGAGACGATTAATTATTTTATAGCGCGTAATTAATCACCCCGTTTAACTTCTGCCAACGATAAGCGTAATGCAACAAGCTTCCGTTTTGACTTGGCGGTAAGTTGCAGTCGATCACACTTTTTTACATCTCGGCGTCAGCGTTTTTCATCCTCTTTGACGTCAGGCAGAGTGCCGCAGATCACATTTTCAGCTACGCCCCAATCCTCCTCCCCAGCTAATCCCCGGGCGGGAGGATGTTCCGATTTTCTCCGCCCGGCAGGATAGCCGACATTGACTTACTTATCGGATAGAGAGCCTCCTATGTCACAGCCTACGCTTAAAAAGGACGTTTTTCTGGCGGCACTGACCCGCCAGTGGCAGCACTTCGGACTGAGTTCCGCCCAGCAGATGACGCCGCACCAGTGGTGGCAGGCGGTCAGCGGCGCGCTGGCGGAACAGCTGGCGGCGCAGCCCGCCCCCGTGCGGCAGGACAGCGCACAGCGTCATGTGAACTACATTTCGATGGAATTTCTGATTGGCCGGCTGACGGCCAATAACCTGATCAACCTGGGCTGGTATGACGAAGTAGCGGCGGTGCTGGCGGAGCAGGGCGTCCAGCTGGCGGACGTGCTGGAGCAGGAAACCGATCCGGCGCTGGGCAACGGCGGGCTGGGGCGGCTGGCCGCCTGCTTCCTCGATTCGATGGCGACGGTGGGGCAGCCGGCGACCGGGTACGGGCTGAACTATCAGTACGGGCTGTTCCGCCAGTCGTTCCGCGACGGGCAGCAGCAGGAAGCGCCGGACGACTGGCAGCGCGAGAGCTATCCGTGGTTCCGTCACAATGCCGCGCTGGCGGTGGAGGTCGGCATCGGCGGCGAGCTGGAAACCCTGGCGGACGGCCGCGAGCTGTGGCGACCGGCGCAGGTGCTGCGCGGCGAAGCCTGGGATCTGCCGGTGGTGGGCTACCGCAACGGCGTCAGCCAGCCGCTGCGCTTGTGGCAGGCCACGCATGCGCAGCCGTTCGATCTGGGCGCGTTTAACGACGGCGACTTCCTGCTGGCGGAGCAGCAGGGGGTAGACGCCGCCAGTCTGACCAAGGTGCTGTACCCGAATGATAACCATCAGGCGGGTAAACGCCTGCGCCTGATGCAGCAGTATTTCCAGTGCGCCTGCTCGGTGGCGGATATTCTGCGGAAACACCATCTGGCCGGCCGCCGTATTGAGGAGCTGGCGGACTATGAGGTGATTCAGCTCAACGATACTCACCCGACCATCGCCATCCCGGAAATGCTGCGCATTCTGCTGGACGAACACCAGCTGGAGTGGGATGACGCCTGGCGCATCACCAGCAACACTTTCGCCTATACCAACCATACGCTGATGCCGGAGGCGCTGGAGTGCTGGGATGAAGAGCTGGTGCGCAGCCTGCTGCCGCGCCACTTCTCGATCATCATGCGGATCAACGCCAACTTCCGCCAGTTGGTGGAGCAGCACTGGCCGCAGAACGAGGCGGTGTGGGCCAAGCTGGCGGTGCACTACGACCGGCAGGTGCGTATGGCCAACCTGTGCGTGGTCAGCGGCTTTGCGGTCAACGGCGTGGCGCAGCTGCACTCGGATTTGGTGGTTAAGGATCTGTTCCCGGAGTATCACCGCCTGTGGCCGCAAAAATTCCATAACGTCACCAACGGCATTACGCCGCGCCGCTGGCTGAAGCAGTGTAATCCGGCGCTGTCGGCGCTGATTGACAGCCGGCTGCAGGTGGAGTGGGCAAATGACCTCGACGCGCTGCAGGGGCTGGAGCAATACGCTGACGATGCGTCGTTCCGCCAGCAGTACCGGCAGATCAAACGCGATAACAAAGTCGCGCTGGCCAACTATGTGCACGGCGTGATGGGGCTGAAACTGGACCCGGACGCGATTTTCGACGTGCAGATCAAACGGCTGCACGAATATAAACGTCAGCATCTGAACCTGCTGCATATTCTGTCGCTGTATCGCCAACTGCGCGATAACCCGAATCTGGACATCGCGCCGCGCGTGTTCCTGTTCGGCGCCAAGGCCGCGCCGGGCTACTACCTGGCGAAAAACATCATCTATGCGATCAATCAGGCGGCGGAGAAGATCAACAACGATCCGCGGGTGAAAGATCGTCTGAAGGTGGTATTTATCCCGGACTATCGCGTCTCCGTGGCGGAGCTGATGATCCCGGCGGCGGATCTTTCCGAGCAGATCTCCACCGCGGGCAAAGAGGCCTCTGGCACCGGCAATATGAAGCTGGCGCTGAACGGCGCGCTGACCATCGGCACGCTGGACGGCGCCAACGTGGAGATTGCCGAACAGGTCGGCGCGGACAATATCTTTATCTTCGGCAACACGGTCGAACAGGTGAAGGCGCTGCAGGCCGGCGGTTACGACCCGCTGCGTTACCGGCAGCAGGATGCGCAGCTGGATGCGGTTCTCGCCGAGCTGGAAAGCGGCGCGCTGAGCCACGGCGACCCGCAGGCGTTTGACATGATGCTGCACAGCCTGCAGGCCGGCGGCGACCCTTATCTGGTGCTGGCGGACTTCGCCGACTATTGCCAGGCGCAGCAGCGCGCCGACCGGCTGTATCGCGATGCAGAGGCGTGGACGCGCAGCGCCATTCTCAATACGGCGCGCGTCGGCATGTTCAGCTCGGATCGTTCGATCCGCGATTATCAGCAGCGTATCTGGCAAACCCGGCGTTAAAGGAGAGCGAATGGATCGTAACAGCATCGACCAGGCGGCGGCTCAGGCGGGCATTATGGCCGACTATGTCAATGCCCATGGCCAGCAGCAGGCTATCACGCCGGAGAGCAAGCGCGCCTTGCTGGCGGCGATGAACAGCAAGGCGGCGTCGGCCGACGCCGCGCCGCTGCCGCCGGTAAAAGTGTTTTTCCAGCGTCAGCCGATTGTCCTGCCGCTGGCGGGCAGCGGCGAGTATGGCTGGGAATTGATCCGCGAAGACGGCGGCCGGCTGCAGGGGCGCGCCGGCGCCGGCAAGACGTTCACCTTACCCGCCGGCGAACTGCCGCTCGGCTATCACCAGCTGCGCCTGACGCAGCAGCAGCAGAGCTGGCAGTGCCGGCTGATTATTGCCCCCCGACGCTGTTATGAGCCGGACGCGCTGCTGACCGGCAAAAAGCTGTGGGGGGCCTGCGTGCAGCTGTATACGCTGCGCTCCGACAGCAACTGGGGCATCGGCGATTTCGGCGACCTGCGGAGGATGGTGGCGGAGGTGGGCGAACGCGGCGGCGCGTTCGTCGGGCTTAACCCGATTCATGCGCTCTATCCGGCGGACCCGGACAGCGCCAGCCCGTACAGCCCGTCGTCGCGACGCTGGCTGAACGTGCTGTATATCGACGTCAACGCCGTGGAGGATTTCCAGCGTAGCGCCGCGGCGCAGCGCTGGTGGCGTCAGGCGGCGACCCGCAAGCGGCTGGCGGCGGCGCGCGACAGCGAATGGGTCGACTATGCGGCGGTGACCGCGCTAAAGCTGCAGGGGCTGCGGCTGGCCTTCAGCCAGTTCCAGACGCGGGCGGCCGATGACCCGCAGCGCCACGCGCTGCGTCTGTTTGTCGCCGAGAGCGGCGACAGCCTTTATCAGCAGGCGGTGTTTGACGCGCTGCACGCCCACCTGTGCGAACAGGATCCGGCGCTGTGGGGCTGGCCGGTCTGGCCGTCGGCGTACCGCCAGAGCGACGGCGAGGCGACGGCGGCGTTCTGCCGCGATCATCAGGAGGAGGTGGAGTTCTACCTGTGGCTGCAGTGGCTGGCCGCGGTGCAGTTTGCCGACTGTTTTGCCTGCTGCCGTCAGCAGCAGATGCCGATCGGCCTGTATCGCGATCTGGCGGTCGGCGTGGCGCAGGGCGGGGCGGAAACCTGGTGCGACCGCGAGCTGTATTGCCTACAGGCGTCGGTTGGCGCGCCGCCGGATATCCTCGGCCCGCTGGGGCAGAACTGGGGGCTGCCGCCGATGGATCCGCACGTGATGGCGGCGCGCGGCTATCAGCCGTTTATCGACCTGCTGCGCGCCAATATGGCCGACTGCGGCGCGCTGCGCATTGACCATGTGATGGCGTTGCTGCGTCTGTGGTGGATACCCGCCGGCGCGACCGCCGACCGCGGCGCCTATGTCAAATACCCGGTGGACGATCTGCTGGCGGTGCTGGCGCTGGAGAGTCAGCGTCAGCGCTGCATGGTGATCGGCGAAGATTTGGGGACGGTGCCGCTGGAGATCGTCAGCAAGCTGCGCGACAGCGGCGTGTACTCTTACAAGGTGCTGTATTTCGAACGGGATGATGAAAACCGTTTCCGCGCGCCGCAGGCCTACCCGGTGCAGGCGATGGCGACCATCACCACCCATGATTTGCCGACGCTGCGCGGTTACTGGCAGGGGGATGATTTACGGCTGGGCGCCTCGCTCGGCCTGTACCCAGACGCCGAGGTGCTGGCGGAGCTGTACGCCGATCGCGAGCGGGCCAAGCAGGGGCTGCTGGACGGGTTGCACCATTACGGCTGCGTGCCGCAGAAGGTGGGCGGCAAGGCGGCGCGTCTGGCGATGAGCCCGCTGCTGAACCGGGGATTACAGCGCTATGTGGCGGACAGCGCCAGCGCGTTGCTCGGCCTGCAGCCGGAAGACTGGCTGGATATGGCGACGCCGGTGAATGTGCCGGGCACCAGCACGGAATACCCGAACTGGCGACGTAAGCTGTCGCAGACGCTGGAGGAGATGTTTGCCGATCGGCGGGTGACGCTGTTGCTAAAAGATCTGGACCGTCGGCGGCGCAACGGTTCGGTGGGGTAGGCGCTCATCACCATGCCGCCGCGGCGGCATGGTGTCGGCAGGCTTAGTAGTAAGAGTGCTCGCCGCGCTGGTGTTCGGTCAGATCGCGCACGCCCTTCAGTTCCGGGAACTTCTGCAGCAGCTCTTTTTCGATCCCTTCCTTCAGCGTTACGTCGACCATGGAGCAGCCGTTGCAACCGCCGCCGAACTGCAGGATGGCGAAGCCTTCGTCGGTGATCTCCATCAGCGTCACGCGGCCGCCGTGGCCGGCCAGCTGCGGGTTGATTTGCGATTGCAGGACGTACTCGACGCGCTCCAGCAGCGGCGCATCGTCGTCCACTTTACGCATTTTGGCGTTCGGCGCCTTCAACGTTAACTGCGAGCCCAGCTGGTCGGTGACGAAGTCGATTTCAGCGTCTTCCAGAAACGGCGCGCTGATCTCATCAACGTAGGCCGACAGTTTGTCGAACTTCAGTTCGGTGTCCGTCGCTTCTACCGCGTCAGGCGGGCAATAAGAAACGCCGCATTCGGCCGTCGGCGTACCCGGGTTGATCACGAATACGCGGATCTGGGTGCCTTCTTCTTGATTTGCCAGCAGTTTGGTAAAATGTTCCTGTGCTGCATCTGTTATACGAATCATAGCATTAGCTCAATAGTTGACTTCTATAGTAGGTTATAATACGCCCATTATTCCGGCACTACAATGTGCGGCAAATACACCATATCTGCAATGAAGCGACGCCCTGCGCCTGCAGCAGCGCGGCGATTTCCGCCGCCGTGCTGCCGGTGGTCACCACATCATCCAACAGGGCGACGTGCCGCCCGGCCAGATCCTCATCGCAGCGAAAGGCGCCGCGCAGGTTGCGCCTGCGCTGCCGTGCCGTCAGGCGCTGCTGTGCGGCGGTGGCGCGTATGCGCCGCAGCGCCCGCGGACGATACTCGCAGCCCAGCCAGCGGGCCAGCGGCGTCGCCAGCAGTTCGCTTTGATTATAGCCGCGTCGCCAGCGACGCATTTTCTGTAAGGGTACCGTTAAAATCAGCTCGGGTCTGTTCAGATATTGCTCTCGGCGCAGCTGTAGCCAGCGCAGCAGAAGCAGCCTGGCCAGCAGCAGCGCCAGCTCCGGACGCCGCTGAAACTTGAGGCGTTTGACCAGCTGGCTCAGCGGGCTGACATAGTCGGTGACGAACACCAGCCGCCGCCAGGGCGGCATTTTTTGCAGGCAGCGGCCGCAGGGATAACGGCTGTCGCCGGCGGGCAGGCCGCAGCACGGGCAGCAGGTCGGCGGCGCGGGCAGCCGGCGCAGGCAGTAGCTGCAGATGCCGTGCTGGGCCAGGCATAAAGGCTGCCGGCATAGCCAACAGCGGCTGCGGATTGTTAGCATAGCGTCCTCCGTGACGAGTCAAACAAGGACAATAACTGATGACAGCGTTGTACTGGCAAACAATGGGTGAAGGCGATCGCGATCTTGTGCTGCTGCACGGCTGGGGGCTGAACGCCGAGGTGTGGGGTTGCGCGCTGACGCGACTGGCGCCGCATTTCCGGCTGCATCTGGTGGATCTGCCCGGCTATGGCCGCAGCCAGGGCTTTGGCGCGCTGACGCTGGCGCAGATGGCGGAGATCCTGCTGGCGCAGGCGCCGCAGCAGGCCTGGTGGCTTGGCTGGTCGCTCGGCGGACTGGTTGCCAGCCAGATCGCCCTGACGCAGCCGCAGCGGGTCGACGGCCTGATTACCGTCGCGTCGTCGCCGTGTTTCTCCGCCCGTGACGACTGGCCGGGGATTCGTCCCGAAATATTAAGCGGCTTCCAGCATCAGCTGAGCGAGGATTTTCAGCGTACCGTGGAGCGTTTTCTGGCGCTGCAGACGCTGGGCACCGAAAGCGCCCGTCAGGACGCCCGCACCCTGAAGTCGGTGGTGCTGAATCAGCCGATGCCGAGCGTGGAGGTGTTGAACGGCGGGCTGGATATTCTGCGTACCGCCGATTTGCGGCGCCGGCTGGCCGAGGTGCGCAGCCCGATGCTGCGCATCTACGGCTATCTGGACGGGCTGGTGCCGCGCAAGGTGGCGACGCTGGTGGATGAACTGGCGCCGGCCTCCCGCTCGGTGGTGGTCGCCAAGGCGGCGCATGCGCCGTTTATTTCGCATCCCGATGAGTTTGCCGAGCTGATCCTGCGCTTTGTCGGCGACGGCGCACTTTGATCCACCGCAATCGCCCGGTTAAAAAATTTGGCGATTACTGGCTAAAAAACCAAGCTGTCCGATACTGAATAAGTCAATGTGTTGGCTGCAAATGGAAGCGCTCTGCACCCGTTCTTTTACTGCGGCGCTCAGTCTCTGGGTGAGGGGGAACGTCAGGGAAATGGCGAACCCCCGGGCGTCGCGGCAGCCTGTTGTCACAACGTATGTACTTTTGACGACCTGAATAACGTATAAATTATCCATTGAGAGGTAGAGTTATGAAATCATTGAAGATGATCGTTGCTGCTCTGGTTGTGGGTTCCGTGTCTTTCAGCACCATGGCGGCCACGCTGCTGACGCAAGAAGATCTGGATAAAAATCCGGGAAAATACGAGAAGATCGGTACGGTGAGCACCACGGCGGAAACCACCTCGCCGATGGACGCGAAAGAGAAGCTGTCCAAACTGGCTGATGAGAAGGGCGGACAGTATTACGTGGTGATCGCGGGCCGCGAGCACGGTAAATTCAGCGCCATCGCCGATGTGTATAAAGACAAACAGTAATCTCTGATTAACCAGGGGCGCAGGCTGCGCCCCTGACGTTACGCCTTCAGTTGATAGACCACCGTGGTACAGGCTTTCCCTTCCGGGCAGCTTTTACAGGCGCCGCTCAGGCAGCCGCTGCCATCCACAATGCGGCGTTCCGCTTTCCCCAATGCAATCAGACGATCCAGCATGGCCTGCACCAGCGGCAGCGGTGCGTTCAGCTGCCGGCTGAGCTGCTGCGCCTGGGCGCTGCCGCAGAGCGCCAGCGCGTCGCGCACTTGCAGCAGGCTGGCCATCAGTGGCATGCCTTCTGTGAAGACTGGCAGCAGTCGCCTGCCGCAGCGCCGCTGCGCAGCCGTACGGTCACGCGGCTGCGGGCCTTGCGCAGGCCGATCAGCACCAGCAGGTTGACCACCACCACCGCCGCGATGCACAGCAGGCTGTACTGCGGGTGCTGGCTGAAGGTGGCAAACTGGTAAAACAGCGTCGCCAGCGAATAGGCGATGTTCAACCCCCACAGAATGGAGAAGGTCATCCAGCCGCGGCTGGATTCACGGGCGATGGCCCCCATCACCGAGACGCACGGCACGTACAACAGCACAAAGATCAGGTAGCTGTAGGCGGAAACCGGCGTGCCGAACTTACTGCTCATGGTGCCCATTGAACTGACGCCCATTTCACCGTCGCCCTTGCTGGCCTCGATCGGGTTGGAGAGCACGCTGAGGCTGAAGGTGTCTTTCAGCCCCTGCCAGGTTTCCTGCAGCGCCGCTTGCAGCTCATCCAGCAGGTTGAAGCTTTCGGCGTCAAATTCCTGGCTGGTAATGTGTTCGGCGGTGTACAGCGTGTTCAGCGTCCCTACCACCACCTCTTTGGCCATCGCGCCGGTCACCAGCCCGACGGTAGCCTGCCAGTTGTCGCTGTGCACGCCCATCGGCTGCAGCAGCGGCGTCAGCACCTTGGAGACTGAGGCCAGCGCGGAATCATTGATGCTGTCCACCGGCTTGCCGCTGAAGGAGAAGCTGTTCAGGCCGCCGATAAAAATGCTGGCGATGACGATCACCTTCCCGGCGCGCAGTACGAAGCCTTTCAGCCGCTGCCAGGTTTGCAGCAGCAGGCTTTTCAGGTGCGGCACGTGATACACCGGCAGCTCCATCACGAACGGCGAGGCTTCGCCGCGCATGATGGTGTATTTCAGCACCAGGCCGGTGAGGATCGCCACCAGGATACCCAGCAGATACAGGGAGAACACCACGCCGGCGCCGTGCTGGCCGAAGAACGCCGCGGCGAACACGGCAAAGATCGCCAGCCGGGCGCCGCAGGACATAAACGGCGCCATCATGATGGTAATCAGCCTTTCGCGCTGCGCGTCCAGGGTGCGGGTGCCCATAATCGACGGTACGTTGCAGCCAAACCCGACGATCAGCGGCACAAAGGATTTGCCCGGCAGCCCCAACGCCTGCATCAGCCGGTCCATCACGAACGCGGCGCGCGCCATATAGCCTGAATCCTCAAGGAATGACAGGAACAGGTACATCATGCCGATCTGCGGCACCAGCGGCAGCACGGTGTTGATACCGCCGCCGACGCCCTGCGCCAGAAAGACCGTCAGCCACTCCGGGGCGTGCAGGGTATAGCCGAGCCATTGAATGCCCTGAATAAACAGGGCGGCCGAGCCGAGATCGAAAATCGGCTGCAGCGCGCCGCCGATATTGATGGCCAGCAGAAACATCAGGTACATCACCAGCAGAAAAATCGGCACGCCCAGCCAGCGGTTGAGGATCACCTTATCCAGCAGGTCGGTCAGCCGGTTTGGCCGCGCCTGCTGCGAATTGCTGACGCTATCGCAGATGGCGGCGATGGACTGGTAGCGCGCATCGGCAATCACCAGCGCCGGGTCTTCCTGCTGTTGCCGCTCCAGCGACTGCCGGGCCGCCGGCAGCAGCGCGGCGGCGTCGCCCGCCAACTGGTGGCTGTAAATATCGCCCTCCAGCATCTGCAGCGCCAGCCAGCGGCGCTGGCCGTCCGGCAGCGTCTCGGGCATCGCGGCGCTGAGCGCGTCGACTTCCTGCAGCAGCAGCGGCGGATAGTTGACCAGCGCGGTGAGCTGGTTGCACTGGTGATTGTCGATCATCTGCTTGAGCACGCCGATGCCGTCGGCTTTGGTCGAGACCATCGGCACCACCGGGCAGCCGAGGCGCGCCGACAGGGCGGCGACGTCGATGGCGATCTGCTGGCTGCGGGCGATATCCAGCATGTTCAGCGCCAGAATGCAGGGAATGCCCAGCTCCAGCAGCTGCAGCGTCAGGTAGAGGTTGCGTTCAAGGTTGGAGGCGTCGACCACGTTGATCAGCAGGTCGGCGTCGCCGCTGAGAATGTAATGGCAGGCGATCTGCTCATCCAGCGAGGTCTGTTCGGAGATGGTGGTCAGCGAGTAAGTACCGGGCAGATCGACCAGCGTTACCTGCGACTGCGGCGTGGCGAACTGGCCTTCCTTACGCTCCACCGTCACCCCCGCCCAGTTGCCGACCCGCTGACGGGCGCCGGTAAGCTGATTAAACAGCGTGGTTTTCCCTGAATTCGGATTGCCGATTAGGCCAATGGTGAGTTTTTTCATCGTTATTTTCATGCCGCATAAGAGTGTCGACGACGGCCCGGCGTTACGGCTGTGCTTCAAGCGCCAGCAGGGCGAGATCTTTTTTGCGCAATACCAGGCTGACGCGCCGGGTTTTGATTTCTATAGGGTCGCCGAGCGGGGCCACGCGAATCACGTCGAACGACGAACCGGGCAACATGCCGAGCGATAACAGTTTTTGTCGATAGGCCGGGCTGATTTCAGGAGAAAAACCGGCGATCTTATAAGAGCGTTTGGGCTGTAGATGCATATGACCTGCTTGATTTTTCTGGACGCGTAGGGCGTGACGCCAACGCGTCGGAATCGTATGCGGCGGCTGCCGATACTGCTTCAGGTCGCTGCCGACAAGGGATAAACACGTACAAGAATAATAGTGAGAATCATTCTCTAATTCAATTCGAATTGTGTGGATATTGGTAACGATTCGTTATCGGCCGCCTGCGCGATGCCGTACTTGTATCACTCAGCCAACGGCGCGGCAAATGAGGAGAATTCGTTAAATTTATTAAATAGTGGCGTCTGTTTTTTCTTATTTGAGAACGGCGTGATCCTGGCCGGCAGATATTCCGCTGCTTTTGCTACATCGGTGAAATTATTATTAACACGGACCGACGTCACCCGCGCGGCTAACGCCTTGTACCAGGGCGAAAATAAGCATTATGAAAGAGAAATGTTAATAAAAGTGTGAATAAGAACGCGTTGCGTTGCGCAAAGAAGCGAAAGAGAGCGGCCGGCAGCAAGCGGTGAAAAAATAGCGCCGGGGTTGCGGCAGGTCAAAAAAATGCGGATTTAAAACAGGCGGAGCCGGGCGGCTCCGCCTGAGAGCTTGCGACGGTTAGCGTTTTTTGCCGAAGGCCGCCGCCAGCGCATCGCCCATGGCGCTGTTGCCGGCCGGGGCGTTGTTGCGCGCTTTCGGACGCTGAGCCTGCTGGCGCGATGCGTTATCGCGATCGCGCGCCGGCGCGGAACCGCCGCGGCGCGGCGAACCTTCCCCCGGCTGCTCGTCCAGACGCATGCTCAGCGCAATGCGCTTACGCTGCAGATCCACTTCCATCACCTTCACCTTGACGATATCGCCGGCTTTCACCACGGTATGCGGATCTTCGACGAACTTGTCGGCCAGTGAAGAGATATGCACCAGACCATCCTGATGGACGCCGATATCGACGAAGGCGCCAAAGTTGGTCACGTTGGTTACCGAGCCTTCCAGGATCATCCCCGGCTGCAGGTCGTTCAGCGTTTCCACACCGTCGGCGAAGGTGGCGGTTTTGAACTCGGGACGCGGATCGCGGCCCGGTTTCTCCAGCTCTTTCAGAATGTCGGTCACGGTCGGCACGCCGAACTGCTCGTCGGTAAAGTCGCTGGCCTTCAGGCCGCGCACCGCGCTCGGGTTGCCCATCAGATCCTGCAGCGCCTGCTGGGTGGCGGCCAGAATGCGCTCTACCACCGGATAGGTTTCCGGGTGTACGGTCGAGGCGTCCAGCGGGTTGTCGCCGTGGTTGATGCGCAGGAAGCCGGCGCACTGTTCAAAGGCTTTCGGCCCCAGGCGGCTGACTTTCAGCAGCTGCGCGCGGTTGTTGAAGCGGCCGTTTTCATCACGCCAGTTAACGATGTTCTGCGCCATGATGCGCGTCAGGCCGGCGACGCGGGTCAGCAGCGGCACCGAGGCGGTGTTCAGGTCGACGCCGACGGCGTTTACGCAGTCCTCAACCACCGAGTCCAGCTTCTTCGCCAGCTGGCTTTGGCTGACGTCGTGCTGATACTGACCGACGCCGATGGATTTCGGCTCGATCTTCACCAGTTCCGCCAGCGGATCCTGCAGACGACGGGCGATGGACACCGCGCCGCGCAGCGACACGTCGAGGTTCGGGAACTCCAGCGCCGCCAGTTCGGACGCGGAGTAGACCGATGCGCCGGCCTCGCTGACGATTACCTTCTGCGCCTTGACCGCCGGGAACTGTTTTTGCAGTTCGGCGAAGAAGCGCTCGGTTTCACGGGAGGCGGTGCCGTTGCCGATCGCCACCAGTTCGACGTTATGTTTGGTGCACAGCGCGGCGACTGCGGCGGCGGCCTTGGCGGCCTGACCGGTGTGCGGGTAAACGGTATCGGTGGCCACCAGTTTGCCGGTGGCGTCGACCACCGCCACTTTCACCCCGGTGCGCAGGCCCGGATCGAGCCCCATGGTGGCGCGCATGCCGGCCGGCGCCGCCATCAGCAGATCGTGCAGGTTGCGGGCAAACACGTTGATGGCTTCATCTTCGGCGCGTTCGCGCACCGTGCCCATCAGTTCGGTTTCCAGGTGCAGCAGCACCTTGATGCGCCAGGTCCAGTTGACCACCGCTTTGCGCCAGGCGTCCGCCGGCGCGTTGTTCAGCCGCAGGTCCAGGTGGCTGATGATGATCTGTTCCGCCTGGCTTTCACGCGGCGCTTCGTCGAACTGCGGGTCGGCATTCAGCGACAGCTGCAGGATGCCTTCGTTGCGGCCGCGGAACATCGCCAGCGCGCGGTGCGATGGCACCTGGGCGATAGGTTCGTGATGGTCGAAGTAGTCGCGGAATTTTGCGCCTTCCTCTTCTTTGCCTTCCACCACTTTGGCCACCAGATGGGCGTTCTTCCACAGGTAGTTACGCACTTTGGCCAGCAGCGCGGCGTCTTCGGCAAAGCGCTCCATCAGGATGTAGCGTGCGCCGTCCAGCGCCGCTTTTACGTCCGCCACGCCTTTATCGGCGTCGACAAAGCTTTCCGCCAGCCGTTCCGGCTGCTGTTGCGGATCCTGCCACAGCGTATCGGCCAGCGGCTCCAGACCGGCCTCAATGGCGATCTGGCCGCGGGTGCGGCGCTTCGGCTTGTAGGGCAGGTACAGGTCTTCGAGTTCGGTTTTGCTCAGCGTGGCGTTGATCGCGCCCGCCAGTTCGTCGCTCAGCTTGCCCTGTTCTTCAATGGATTTGAGGATGGTCTGGCGGCGGTCTTCCAGTTCACGCAGATAACCCAGGCGGGTTTCCAGCTGGCGCAGTTGGGTGTCGTCCAGGCCCCCGGTGACTTCCTTACGATAGCGTGCGATAAACGGCACGGTATTACCTTCATCCAGCAGGCGGATTGCGGAGTCAACTTGCTCCGGACGCGCCTGCAGCTCTGTTGCAATAATGCGGCTCAGTGGCTCATTCATAAGTCTGGTATCTGTTAGGAACGGTGAGTAAACAGGGGACAGTTATACGTACTGCCGGTGAAAAATGCCAGCGCGCCGGGCCTGTGCGGCACGGCCGCTGCGCCGGTAGAGCAGGGCGGCACTGGCGTGAGGCAAGGTTCGGAATAGGCTGAAATTTATTTAACGTATTCAATCTGATTGACGTACCACAGCGCTTCGCCGAGCGGCGTGTTGACGGTAACGGCGTCGCCGACCTCTTTTTTCAGCAGGGCGCGCGCCATCGGCGCGTCGATGGAGATATAGTCTTTACGGCCGAAAATCTCATCGTAGCCCACAATGCGGAAGCGTTTGGTGTCGCCGTCGTCGTTTTCCACCTCAACCCAGGCGCCGAAGAAGACTTTGCCTTCCTGCTGCGGCGAGTAGTCGACGATTTTCAGCTGCTCCAGGCATTTGGTCAGGTAGCGTACCCGGCGGTCGATCTCCCGCAGCCGCTTCTTGTTGTACTGATAGTCGGCGTTTTCACTGCGATCGCCGAGGCTGGCCGCCCAGGTGACCTTCTTGGTCACCTCCGGCCGCTCTTCGCGCCACAGGTAATCCAGCTCTTGTTTAAGTTTGTTATAACCTTCGCGGGTTATTAATTGAGTTCTCATCGTTATCCACCTTAATGGATCGGTCATGGGATTTTATCACGTGGATTTTCGCATAACCCGGTGTATGACGGGCATTTTATCGCAATGTGATATGCTGCGCTGCCGTGCGGATCGCAACGGAGAGCAGGGGCTTTTCTCGCCGGCCGGGCGACGAAAACAGTTGATAAATGGGCAAAAGAATAAGCTTTGTAACAATTTCGGCTAGAATGTATACCATTAATCGCTGTCCGAGATGACAGGGTTTTTTAACAATATTCGCATCAGGCAATACAGCCTTTGGGAGTAATACAATGCAAGAGAATCATAAGATTCTGGTCGTTGATGACGACATGCGTCTGCGTGCGCTATTGGAACGCTATTTAACCGAGCAGGGCTTTCAGGTGCGCAGCGTGGCGAACGCCGAACAAATGGACCGCCTGCTGACGCGGGAATCGTTCCACCTGATGGTGCTGGACCTGATGCTGCCGGGAGAAGACGGTCTGTCTATCTGCCGCCGCCTGCGCAGCCAGAGCAACCCGATGCCGATCATCATGGTGACCGCCAAGGGCGAAGAAGTGGACCGTATCGTCGGGCTGGAAATCGGCGCCGATGATTACATTCCAAAACCGTTCAACCCGCGTGAACTGCTGGCGCGCATCCGCGCGGTGCTGCGCCGTCAGGCCAATGAACTGCCGGGCGCGCCGTCGCAGGAAGAGGCGGTGATCGCCTTTGGCAAATTCAAGCTGAACCTCGGCACCCGCGAGATGTTCCGCGAAGACGAGCCGATGCCGCTGACCAGCGGTGAGTTTGCGGTGCTGAAGGCGCTGGTTAGCCACCCGCGTGAACCGCTGTCGCGCGATAAGCTGATGAACCTGGCGCGCGGCCGTGAATACAGCGCCATGGAGCGTTCCATCGACGTGCAGATCTCGCGTCTGCGCCGCATGGTGGAAGAAGATCCCGCCCATCCTCGCTATATCCAGACCGTTTGGGGCCTGGGCTATGTCTTTGTACCGGACGGCAGTAAGGCATGAGGCGATTGCGCTTTTCACCGCGTAGCTCGTTTGCCCGAACCCTGTTATTGATCGTCACCTTGCTGTTCGTCAGCCTGGTGACGACCTATCTGGTGGTGCTGAACTTCGCCATCCTGCCCAGCTTGCAGCAGTTTAATAAGGTCCTGGCGTACGAAGTGCGTATGCTGATGACCGATCGGCTGCAGCTGGAAGACGGCACGTTGCTGGAAGTGCCGCCGGCGTTCCGTCGGGAAATCTACCGTGAGCTGGGGATCTCGCTGTATACCAATGCCGCCGCGGAAGAGAGCGGGCTGCGTTGGGCGCAGCACTATGAGTTCCTCAGCCAGCAGATGGCGCGCCAGCTGGGCGGCCCGACCGACGTGCGCGTCGAGGTTAACAAGAATACGCCGGTGGTCTGGCTGAAGACCTGGCTGTCGCCGGATATCTGGGTGCGCGTGCCGCTGACCGAGATTCATCAGGGCGATTTCTCACCGCTGTTCCGCTATACGCTGGCGATCATGCTGCTGGCGATCGGCGGCGCCTGGCTGTTTATCCGTATTCAGAACCGGCCGCTGGTCGAGCTGGAGCACGCGGCGCTGCAGGTCGGCAAAGGCAATATTCCGCCGCCGCTGCGTGAATACGGCGCGTCGGAAGTGCGTTCGGTAACGCGCGCGTTTAATCAGATGACCTCGGGCGTCAAGCAACTGTCGGACGACCGCACCTTGCTGATGGCCGGCGTCAGCCACGATTTGCGTACGCCGCTGACGCGCATCCGTCTGGCGACGGAGATGATGGGCGCGGAGGACGGTTATCTGGCGGAGTCGATCAATAAAGATATCGAAGAATGTAACGATATTATCGAACAGTTTATCGATTATCTGCGTACCGGCCAGGAGATGCAGACGGAGCTGTGCGACCTCAACGCCATTTTGGGCGAGGTGATCGCGGCGGAAAGCGGCTATGAGCGGGAAATTGACGCCAGTCTGGCGCCGGGCGAGCTGTTGATGAATGTGCATCCGCTGTCTATCAAGCGTGCGGTGGTCAATATGGTGGTCAACGCGGCGCGTTACGGCAACGGCTGGATCAAGGTCAGCAGCGGCAGTGAGCTGCAGCGCGGCTGGTTCCAGGTGGAAGATGACGGCCCGGGCATTAAACCGGAAGAGCTGAAGCATCTGCTGCAGCCGTTTGTGCGCGGCGACAGCGCGCGCAGCACCAGCGGCACCGGCCTGGGGTTGGCGATTGTGCAGCGCATTATTGACGGCCACGCCGGCGCGCTGGAGTTTGGCGTCAGCGAGCGCGGCGGTTTGCGCATGCGCGCCTACATTCCGCTGCCGATCGCTACCCGCGATGCGTCAAACGGCAATGGCGGGCTGCCGAAAGAGAAGGCTTGACCCATCCTGTGCAAGGGCGCGTCATGGCGCCCTTCAGGATTTCCGGCTCATCACGTAGTATTCGGCCGCGTCTTCATGCAGGCGTTGCCCCGCAGGCACCTGCCAGGGGTCAATCAGTTCGATGCCGCAGTGGAGAAAATCTTTGGTATTGCGCGTGGCCAGCGTGGCGCCGTACTGCAGACAGGTGGCGGCGATCTGCGCGTCCGGCGCGCTCATCGGCGTGCCCTGGCGCTGGTTCCTGCCCATCAGTTCCGCGTATTGCATGGCGCACAGGGCGTCAAACGGCAAAATCTGCTCATCAAAGTTAATCTGAATCGCCTCCGCCAGCCTGAGCCTTAGCGCCTGCTGGCGTTTGCCGTCCGGCATGCAGGCTATGCCGCTAAACAGTTCGGCGACGACGATGGCGCTGAGGTACAGCTCGCTATTGTCTTTTTCGTTCAGCCAACTGATGACGTTGTAATGCGGTTTAGGGCGCAGCGTCTCTGAGATCACGTTGGTATCGAGAATAATCATGCCTGGTCGTCATCATCGTCGAAGGTGACACGGCGCGGCGGCACGACATCGCGCGGCGGGATCGCCAGTTCTACGCCGCCGAATTCGGCGAAGTGCTGATGCATCCAGCTGCCCAGCCCGTAGCGCGCCGGCTTTTTCATTAGCGCCTGTTTTAAGATCATGCGCGCCTCCTCTTCCATGGAATGACCATTTTTAGCTGCCGAAATACGCAACAGCTCTTTGACCTCGTCGTCAAGATTTCTGACGGTAATGGTAGCCATTGAACCCTCCTTTGTTGTCAATGATTGCAATGATGTCATTGTCTCACTTGGTTGTTTATTAAACAACCGGCGCGCATAAAAAAAGGCGCGGAAGCCGCGCCTGAGGTTGATGACAAAATCGCCTGATAGCCCGAGATACCCGGGCCTAGCGTAACGAGGGGCGCTCCGGCGGCTGGCGCCGCTACGACCCCATCGTCACGCTCTCCCTAATAACACGCTTTGTCAGCAGTCTGAGGCGCGGAAGCCGCGCCTTGAGTATGAGCTAAAGAGAGTCTTACAGTTTTGGACCGGCGCTGACCAGGGCTGCCCCGGCCGGCGTATCGGTGTATTTATCAAAGTTGGTGATAAAGCGCTGCGCCAGATCCTGCGCTTTCTCTTCCCACTGCGCTTCGTTCTGGTAGGTGGCGCGCGGGTCAAGGATGGCAGGGTCTACGCCAGGCAGCGCCGTTGGCACCGCCAGATCGAAGATCGGCAGGGTAATGGTTTCCGCCTGGTCGATTTCGCCGCTGAGAATGGCGTCGATAATGCCGCGCGTATCCTTGATGGAGATACGTTTGCCGGTGCCGTTCCAGCCGGTGTTCACCAGATAGGCCTGCGCGCCGGCGGCCTGCATGCGTTTCACCAGCACTTCGGCGTACTGTGTCGGGTGCAGCGACAGGAAGGCGGCGCCGAAGCAGGAAGAGAAGGTCGGCGTCGGCTCGGTGATACCACGCTCGGTACCAGCCAGTTTGGCGGTGAAGCCGGACAGGAAATGGTACTGGGTCTGGTCGGCGGTCAGGCGCGACACCGGCGGCAACACGCCAAAGGCGTCGGCGGTCAGGAAGATCACCTTGGTGGCGTGGCCCGCTTTGGACACCGGCTTGACGATGTTCTGGATATGGTAAATCGGGTAGGAAACGCGGGTGTTTTCGGTTTTCGAACCGTCATTGAAATCGATGCTGCCGTCGGCCAGTACGGTGACGTTTTCCAGCAGCGCATCGCGCTTGATGGCGTGGTAGATATCCGGTTCGGCTTCTTCGGACAGCTTGATGGTTTTGGCGTAGCAGCCGCCTTCGAAGTTGAACACGCCGTCGTCGTCCCAGCCGTGTTCGTCATCGCCGATCAGCTGGCGTTTCGGGTCGGTGGACAGCGTGGTCTTACCGGTGCCGGACAGGCCGAAGAAGACCGCCACGTCGCCTTTTTCGCCGACGTTGGCCGAGCAGTGCATAGAGGCGATGCCCTTCAGCGGCAGCAGGTAGTTCATGATGGAGAACATACCCTTTTTCATTTCGCCGCCGTACCAGGTGCCGCCGATCAGCTGCATGCGCTCCGTCAGGTTGAAGGCGACGAAGTTTTCCGAGTTCAGGCCCTGCTGCTGCCAGTTTGGATTGGTGCATTTGGCGCCGTTCATCACCACGAAGTCCGGCTCAAACTCTGCCAGTTCTTCATCGCTCGGGCGGATAAACATGTTTTTCACGAAGTGTGCCTGCCAGGCGACTTCGGTGATAAAGCGCACTTTCAGACGGGAGTCGGCGTTGGCGCCGCAAAAGGTATCAACCACGAACAGGCGTTTACCGGAGAGTTGCTGGGTCACCAGCTGCTTCAGCTCGCCCCAGACTTCCGGGCTGAGCGGTTTGTTGTCATTTTTGCCTTTCCCCTGATCGGCCCACCACACGGTATCGCGGGTAACGTCATCACGGACAATGTATTTGTCCTTCGGGGAACGGCCGGTAAAGATCCCGGTATCGACGGCTACCGCACCCAGGTTAGTCACCACACCGCGCTCGTAGCCCGTTAAGGAAGGGTCGGTTTCTTCTTTAAACAGGAGGTCATAGCTTGGGTTGTAGACGATCTCGCCGGCGTCGTGGATCCCATAGGCGGCAAGATCCTGAGGGGTTATACCTTTAGCACACATGTCACTACTCCTTGGTCACAGCATTTTTGCGGCCAATTGTAGGTATTTACTAGTGCGTAACCGCGACAGGTATCAAATATTTAACGTTTTAAACTAACTTTAGTTACGAATTGAGAGATAGCACACGGAAAAAAGCAAACGTGCAAACGGGAAGGGCTGACGGGGCCGCAGCGGCCCCGTCAGGATGGGGTAAGCCTTAGTGCAACTGGTTGCTTTCGCCGGTATTACCGGCGTACAGCGCGGCGACGTCCATCGCGTCAAACACGTAATGGCTGCCGCAATAATCGCAGTGCATGTCGATGTTGCCGTCCTGCTCGAGCATAGTGGCCACTTCGTCAGTGTCCAGCGTCAGCAGCGCGTCGGCGCAGCGCTGGCGCGAGCAGGTGCAGCGGAACACCACCGGCTGCGGTTCATACAGCGTCACCTCTTCCTGATGGTACAGGCGGTACAGCACCTCATTGGCCGGCAGGGTGAACAGCTCTTCGTTCTTGATGGTGGCGGTCAACTGCACCAGATGATCGAAATCATCGGCGTTTTGCTCATCCTGCGCCGGCAGCACCTGCAGCAGCATACCGCCGGCGGCCGGTTGGCCGTCGGCCTCGCCGGTGCGGATAAACAGGCGGGTCGGCAGCTGTTCCGACTGGCGGAAGTAATTTTCCAGGCACTCGGCCAGCGTTTCGCCTTCCAGCGCCACGACGCCCTGATAGCGCTCGCCTTCGGCCGGGGTAATGGTGATAACCATCACGCCGTTGCCGATCATCTGCTGCAGCGTGCTGCCTTCGGCAATATCGCCCTGCAGACGCGCAACGCCGCGCATTTCCTGCTGGTTGTTGCCGTTGATCACCGCCAGCTTCAGCGGGCCGTCGCCCTGCAGCTGCACGGTAATGTCGCCGTTGAATTTCAGCGTGGCCGTCAGCAGGCTGGTGGCAACCAGCATTTCACCCAGCAGCGCCTGCACCGGGGCAGGGTAGTCGTGGTTGTCCAGGATGTGCCGGTAGGTGTCGCTGAGGGTAACCAGCTCACCGCGCACCGCGTAGTTCTCGAACAGGTAACGGTGTAATTGGTCATGATTAGACATAGTTTTCTCTCTGTGAGGCGAGGGGGTTATTCCGACTCGCCAAATTTAAATTTAATCAGGGTACGCCGCTCTTTTTTGTCCGGACGGCGGTCCGGATGCGGCATGCTCAGGGCGTTCAGTTTGCGCGCCTGCGCCATCTGTTCCCGGTTGGCGATGCTGGCCGCCGTTTCCTCATACATCAGCTGCGCTTCGCTGGCGCCGCGCCGCTGGCCGCTAAGCGCCAGCACGACCACCGTGCGTTCCTCATTGCCCTGACGCAGCTTGATCTCCGCGTTCAGCTCGACGTTTTTACTGGGTTTACTGCGCTGGCCGTTATAGTGCACTTTACCGCCGTCGATCATCTCGCGCGCCAGCGCGCGGGTTTTATAAAACCGCGCGGCCCACAGCCACTTGTCCAGACGGACGGCTGCCTCGCTGGTCGTTTTTGCTTTCATCCTGGCTCCCGTGCCAGCGCCGGTATCAACTGACGGTAATCGCGCATGGACGGATGACGCTGGAAAGTTTTTTCCGCCATGCTGGAATCCGGATTTTGTACGCCGAGGCAATAGCGAATGCCGAACCGGCGCGCGGCGTCCAGAATCGGTTCGCCGTCATCCACGAACAGCGTACGCTGAGGGTCAAAGCCGATGCGTTGCTGCACCGCCTGCCACAGACGCTGATCTTCCTTCGGATATCCAAATGTGTGGGTGGAAAGTAATAAATCAAGGTGCTGGTCGAGCCCGGTATGCGCAATTTTTACCGCCAGACTGTGCGGATGCGCATTGGTCAGCAGGATGGCCTGACGGCCGGAGTCGCGCAGCGCCTGCAGAAACGGAGCGGTATCATCGCGCAGACGGGCGCGGGAGCCGGCTTCGCTGGTCATGGCGTAAATATCCAGGTCCAGCCGCGAGCTCCAGTAATCAAAGCAGTACCAGTTCATGGTGTGCTGTACCGCGGCATACTCGGCGTCAATGATTTGACGCGCCTGGTCGAACGAAATATCGCGCTGGGCGCTCAGCGCCTGCGGCACCCGCTGCAGCCAAAAGTGGCTGTCGAACTCCAGATCGAGCAGGGTGCCGTCCATATCCAGCAAAACGGTATCTATATTGCGCCAATCAAATTCAGGAACCATAAATACTCCGGCAGCAGGCCTGGTCACTCAGGGGGAAAACGGTGTTTCCGCCCGCCGCAACGGCGGGGAAGGGCGGAGATATAGGGTTAGGGTAGCATAAGCGGATGACAAGACGTGAGAACGGGCCGCTGATGCCGGCCCGCCCGGTTAGTCTTTGGAATGCAGCGGCACGGGCGTCAGCTGTGGGTTAAAGCAGCTTTCATAATAGCTCTGAATGTCGGCCAGCCGGCGACGGTTCATGCGCTGACGCTGGATCAGGCGGAACGTATTGTAACCCAGGCCGATCGTCACCCCGATCAGCAGCAGGCTGGTGCCGAGGTAGCGCCACAGCGTGATGATGTCCGGCTCGCTGTGCAGTGCGATATGGCGGGTGCCGTTGGCGTCGGTGCTGAGGCTGGTGATGACGCCCTGCGCTTCGAACGGCGTATGCAGCAGAACGCTGGTCATCCGCTTCAGCGTATTCCACTGCTCCAGCGCATTGTCTTCATTCGGCGATGCCGCCGGCTGCAGCGTATGGTTCACCAGCTGTTTACCCTCATCGCTGGAAATCAGGAAGCCGCCCGGTGGAGGGCTGTTCAGCGCTGCCGCCGCCTGGCGCGTTTCCTGATAGACGAAGGAGGAGGTGGCGGATTTGGTCAGCCGCTCGAGAGATTCGGCGCTGACCGGGCGCAGCAGGACGTTGACGCCGTCCAGCGAGCCGGAGCGCGCGCGTTTAACCAGGCTGTTCCAGTCTTTGCCGTTGCCGAGGTTCACCAAGGCGTTTTTCAGCCGTACGCAGTCGTTGCTCTCGCCGCACAGGTCGCGGGTCTTCAGCACGATGTCGGAAAAATCATCCAGCAGAATCATGCCGGACTTTTCAATGGCGCTGGCCAGCTGCGGGTTGATTTTCTGGTCGCTGCCGCTGGGGTGCAGCTGGCTGTTGACCGTGGCAAGCAGCGCCGAGGCCTTATCGATAATGTCCGATTCCGGCTGCGGCAGCGGCGCGGCGGTGTTCCAGTAAATGCCGGAGCAGTCGAACGGCATAAAGCCGGCTGCTGACGCATTGAGCGGCGTCGGCGGCACATAGCACATGCCGCTGCCCTGAATTTTCAGGCTGTCGCCAATATGCAGAGGAATACGTTCCAGCGCCTGTACGCTGCTGACTTCGGTGCGCTGTGCGCCCTGCAGCCAGGCGACGCTGAGTTTGAGCGGCAGGCCCAGCGGGATGTAGCTCAGCAGCATGATCAGCACCAGCAGCGAGCTGGCGATCAGCACGGCGTTTTTCCCCCAGTGCTGCAGCGGGAAGTGCTTCATTTCGTCGTGCAGCGACAGGTAGCGCCCCTGACGCACCACCTGGCGGTTAAGGTAGATATCGACGTCGGTAGGCTGCCCCAGGTCCGCGCTGACGAACGACTGCCAGTGCGCGGGGTAGGCCAGATCGACGGTGCCGAGCGAGATGTTGCTGATCTGCCCCTGGCCGGATTCGCCAAACAGCCCCCAGCGCTTCGGCGTGCCGCGCAGGCAATGAATCTCTTTCAGTTCATGATCGGCCGGGCGGCGGAACAGGTTCCAGCAGCCCCAGGCGATCATCAGCACCGCGACGAAAATCATCCACGGCACCACCAGCACCGGGCTGATCAGGCTGAAAAACAGCAGCAGCAGGGCGGCGGAAATGATGCCGGCTTCCCTCAGGCCATTGGGCCTGTTGAGCATATGTTCTTCCGGCGTTTCCTTGCGGATATTCAGCAGCTCGACGTGCTCGCTCTCCTCCTTGCGGATCGAGGCGTTACGCGCCGGTTCGACGCCGACGACCGGCGGCAGCGGCCGATCGTTGATATGGTCGGTGAGCGAGTGGCCGTTGAGGGAGATCACCAGCGGCAGCGTTTGCGTCTTGATGATTTCCACATGGTTGTCGGCGCTGATGTACTGTTCCCAGAACGGCGGCAGGTGCACCTCTTCAGAGTCCAGGTAGTAGCGCCATTTATTGGGCTCATCGCTGGCAAGGCCGTAACGGGTAATGGCGTGGGTGACCGGGTAGACGTTGTCGCTTTGCGGGGTCAGGGTCAGCCTGGTAGCGGACAGGGGCGAACTGCCGGGCAGCAGTTTATTGCCCAGCCGGTTTTGCTGACCGAGGTAGTGCTCGACCGCCGCACGCTCTTCCGACGTCAGTTTGCGGTGCGTCGGCTTGAGAAAGGGCAGTGAACG
The DNA here is from genome assembly GCF_016026735.1 of Serratia rubidaea. Taxonomy (NCBI): domain Bacteria; kingdom Pseudomonadati; phylum Pseudomonadota; class Gammaproteobacteria; order Enterobacterales; family Yersiniaceae; genus Serratia; species Serratia rubidaea. The sequence continues at coordinate 1,183,937 of NZ_CP065640.1, read as the reverse complement.
GGCCAGTACCGGCCGGTTGCGAGCTTTAAACCAAAAATACAGGCCAGCGATGATCAGACAGGCAAGCACTAAGGCCAATATCAACACTATTGTGCTCATGCTATCCCCATATTACGCCGTGACTCCCATCAACCCGATGATAAAGTTGCCTATTATATGCAGTAAATCAGAGTGGGGCATCCGCAGCGTCGGGTAAAACGAAAAAACGCGCGGTTAAACAAGCCCCAAGCTTGCACGATGATAGCAAGCTGTGACTATTGCTAATATCGGCATTATCCTATTTTAACACGATTTATTTGCTGAATTAGCGTAGAAAAAAGGCATCTGCTGGCCGAGGTTGTTAAAAAAAAGTAAATTAACGACGGTGTGCGTTGCGGCCAAGGTTCCCATTAACGCACAATGTGATCAAGATCGACAATGGTCAGCGTTTAAGCATGTCGTCAGCGGCATGCCCGCCAATCATTATTCCGGTTACTCCGTGCTCGGCGCATCTGGCGCGCAGGGGGAACGCATTTTGAGGCAATCATGGATAAACACCTGCAAAAACCTAAAATCCTGAAGGTAGAAACCATCGCACGTTCGCGCTTGTTTAACGTTGAATCTGTCGATCTGGAATTCAGCAACGGCGTGCGGCGGGTGTACGAGCGTATGCGCCCTTCCGATCGTGAGGCGGTGATGATTGTGCCGGTGATTGGCGACGACCTGCTGCTGATTCGCGAGTATGCGGTCGGTACGGAATCTTATGAACTGGGGTTCCCGAAGGGGCTGATCGACCCGGGTGAAGAGGTGCTGGAAGCCGCCAACCGCGAGCTGATGGAGGAAGTGGGCTTCGGTGCGGAACGCTTTGATTTTCTCAGCAAGTTAACCATGGCGCCCTCCTATTTTTCCAGCAAGATGAATATCGTGCTGGCGCATGATCTGTATCCGCAAAAGCTGGAAGGGGATGAGCCGGAGCCGCTGCCGCAGGTGCGCTGGCCCATTGCCAATATGATGGCGCTGTTGGCGGAACCGGATTTTCGCGAGGCGCGCAACGTCAGTGCGCTCTTCCTGGCCGAGGCCTTCCTGCGCGGTTCCCGCTAAACGGCGCGCGTAGCGCATCCGCAGCGGCGCAAATAAAAAGGGCCAGATTTCTCTGGCCCTTTTTTGTGGTTAGAACAGTTCGTGGCTTTCGCCGCCGGAATCCATCAGGGTGGTGCCGGCATCGTAGGTCGGGTACTCCGTCGGCTGGGTGCCTTCGATAAAGTACTCGGAACGGCTGCCCGCGCCGCCTTTCGACAGCTTGCCGGTGCTCTTGTCGATAATGACGCTGATAATACCCTGCGGCGGCGTGGTTTTCTGCTCCGGAATGCCTTCCAGCGCAATCTTCATAAACTCATCCCACGCCGGCTGCGCGCTCTTCGCACCGCCTTCGCCGCCGGAAATCTGGTCCGGAATGGCGCCGGACGCCGTTGAGCGGCCCAGGGTGCGGCGATGATCGTCAAAGCCGATCCAGACGGTAGTGACCGTATCCGGGCCATAGCCGGAGAACCAGGCGTCCTTCGAGCTGTTGGTGGTGCCGGTTTTGCCGCCGATATCGCGACGCTTCAGATCGCGGCCGGCACGCCAGCCGGTGCCCATCCAGCCCGGTTCACCGTAGATGTTGGTGTTCAGCGCGTCGTGGATCAGGAATGACAGCGGCGTGTTGATCACGTGCGGCGCATACTGCTGGTCGCCGTCCTGCAGCACCTGGGCCGGGGTCACCTGCTCCAGCTTCGGCATCGGCACGCCGGAATTGTTATTGTTTTCCTGCGAGACCGCCACGTTTTCCACGTTATCGTCCGACAGTACCGCCGAACGGTGCGTGTCGCCGTAAATCACCGGCAGGTTGCAGCTGTTGCAGACTACTTTCGGCTTGGCTTCAAAAATGGTGTTGCCGGTTTCATCTTCGATATGGGTGATGAAGTACGGATCCACCAGATAGCCGCCGTTCGCCAGCACGGCGTAGCCGCGCACCAGCTGCATCGGAGTAAAGGACGCCGAACCCAGCGCCAACGACTCCGAGTGCACGATGTTCTGCGCCGGGAAGCCGAAACGCTGCAGGTATTCCGCCGCGTAGTCGACGCCCATCGCACGCATGGCGCGCACCATCACTACGTTCTTCGACTGCCCCAGCCCCTGACGCAGGCGGATTGGGCCGACGTAAGTCGGTGGCGAGTTCTTCGGCCGCCATTCGGTGCCGGAACCGGCATCCCAGCGGGTGACCGGCAGGTCGTTCAGGATGGTGGCCAGCGTTAAGCCTTTATCCATCGCCGCGGTATACAGGAACGGCTTGATATTGGAGCCGACCTGACGCAGCGCCTGGGTGACGCGGTTGAACTTGCTCTGGTTGAAGTCAAAGCCGCCGACCAGTGCTTTCACGGCGCCGTCCTGCGGATTCAGCGAGATCAGCGCGGAGTTGACGTCCGGCACCTGCGACAGCCACCAGCTGTCGTTAACCTTACGTACCCACACCTGCTGACCCACCTGCACCACGTCGGTTACGCGCTTCGGCGTCGGGCCTTGCAGCGTATCGGATTTGTAAGGGCGCGCCCAGCGCATGCCCGCCATCGGCAGGGCGATGCTGCTGCCGTCCGCCAGCATGGCGGTCGCCTGCTCGGCGTTGGCGGCGGTGATCACCGCCGGCGCCAGCGGGCCGTAGCTCGGCAGGCCTTTGAGCGAAGTGACGATTTGCTTCTGGTCCCAGGCGGCTTCGCCGACTTTCCACAGCACGTTGGACGGGCCGCGGTAGCCGTGGCGCATATCGTACGCCAGCACGTTGTCGCGCACCGACTGCTGCGCCGCCAGCTGCAGCTTTTTGGTTACGGTGGTGTAGACCTTGTAACCGTCGGTGTAGGCGTTTTCACCGTAGCGCTTGATCATCTCCTGGCGCACCATCTCGGCGAGATACGGGGCGGAGAAGCTGATCTGCGGCGCGTGGTAATTGGCCACCAGCGGCTCGTTACGCGCTTCGTCGTATTGCGCCTGATTGATGTAGTGTTCACCCAGCATGCGGGCCAGCACCACGTTACGGCGCGCCACGGCGCGATCGTGCGAATAGAGCGGGTTAAAGGTGGACGGCGCCTTCGGCAGGCCGGCGATGGTGGCGATTTCGCTCAGGGTCAGCTGGCTGACGTCCTTGCCGAAGTAAACCTGCGCCGCGGCGCCGACGCCGTAGGCGCGGTAACCCAGATAAATCTTGTTCAGATACAGCTCAAGAATTTCATCCTTGGTCAGCATCTGCTCAATGCGCACCGCCAAAAACGCTTCCTTAATCTTACGCATCAGCGTGCGTTCCGGACTCAGGAAGAAGTTTCTGGCGAGCTGTTGGGTGATGGTACTCGCCCCCTGGGACGCATGGCCGGAGACCATCGCCACCGACGCGGCGCGGAAGATACCGATAGGGTCAACGCCGTGGTGCTCATAGAACCGGCTGTCTTCGGTGGCGATAAAGGCGCGCACCATTACCGGCGGAATTTGATCCAGTTTGAGCGGAATACGGCGTTTCTCGCCGTATTGGGCGATCAGCTCGCCATCGGCGCTGTAAACCTGCATCGGGATTTGCAGTCGGACATCTTTCAGCGTTGCGACGTCGGGCAGCTGTGGCTCGACATATTTGTACAAGCCAAAAACCGAGGCTGCTCCCAGCACGATGCAACATACTGCAAGGATTAGAAAATACTTTACGAACTTCACCTGAGATTTCCCATTTTTATGTCATTTGGGCAGTTTATAAACAACCGCGCGGTAGTATAAAGGTAAGGCTTCGCCATGGATATGTTCTTTTATCATCTTACCTTAAGGAGGCGGGTCAAAATATGTTCCCGAACACATGGAATGTGGGGCTCGACATACAGAGCCATAGTCTGCGCGCCGTCGCGGCACAGCGGCGACGCGGCGGCTGGCAGCTGCGGCACTGGTGGCAAAAAGAGTTGCCGTATGCCGTCCTGCGCGACGGTTATCTGGATCAATCCGAAAGTTTGATTCCGCTGCTGCGGCAGTGGCGAACCCGCTTGCCGCGACATATTTCCTTACGCATTGCCTTACCTGTGCAACGGGTTTTACAACATGTCATACCGGCGCCGGACGCGCGGCTGCAGGAGCCGGCGCGCGACCGCTATATCACCGCCCAGGGGGCGAAGCAGTTTCCGCTCGACAGCCAGACGCTGGCGTTGGACTACCGTCCGCCGCAGGAGCAGGCGGCGCAGCTGTTGCTCACCGCCGCCCGGCAGCAGGAGCTGCAGATGTGGCTGGGCTGCCTGCAGCAGGCCGATCTCTCGCCGCAGGTGGTCGATATCACGCCCTGCGCGCTGTTAACCATGGCCGAGGCCGCCGGGCTGCCGCCCGAGGCGGTCTTGCTGCATCGGCTGGACGATCACTGGCTGTGGGCGGCGCCGCGCAGCGTCGCCTTTGCCTGCGGCGTGCTGCGCGAGCCGGAGATCGGCGATGCCGAACGGGCGCTGGCGGCCGTACTGGCCGCCAATGCCGGCGCACAGACGCTGTATTACAGCAGCGTGCTGGATGAACCCGCGCCGGAAGGGGCGCTGCTGTGGTCGCCGCTTGAGGCTTTTCCTTACCGGCAGGCGCCGCTGCCCGCAAAGCCGGGGGCCTTTGTGCTGGCCGGCGGGCTGGCGCTGCGGCAGGAGGACTGCTGATGTACCAGGTGAATTTACTGCCCTGGCGCCAGCAGGCGCAGCGTCGCCGCGCACGCTTCTGGCTACGTTTGCTGACGCTGCAGCTGGCATTGGCGCTGACGATCGCCGCGCTGCTGCTGGCGGGCGTGCGCCACCGGCAGCAGCAACAGCGCAGCCTGCTGCAGCAATACACCCAGCAGAACGAGGCGTTGCAGCAGCAGTACCGGCTGATTCAAGCGGCGACGGGGGAACTGACGCGGCTGAGTGAACGTCAGGCGCAGCATCACCGTAATCAGGCGCATAACCTGCAGTATGCGCGTTTTTTGCCGCAGCTGGCGGCGGCATTGCCGGCCAGCGCGTGGCTGCTTTCGCTGGAGGTGCAGGCGCACCGGTTGCGGGTGCGCGGACTGAGCCAGGGCTATCCGGCGCTGGTTCAGCTGACGGATCGCCTGACGGCGCAGGCGCTCTTGCCCGGGCATCAGTTGGAGGACGTCGCGCAGCGTGCGGATGGCCTGTTCTCTTTTACTCTGACGGCGCCCTGGCGGCGTGATGAGTAGGCCATTACCCGATGAACTCATTCCGTGGCTGCAGCGCCCGGGTTGGCAACTGCTGGCGTTGCAGTGGCTGCTGCTCGGCATTCTGCTGGCGCTGCCCGGTCTGGGGCTGATCCGCGGAGAGTGGCGCCAGTCAGAACGGTTAAGCGATGAGGTCCGGCAGCAGGCGCAGCGCGTCGGCCAACTGCAGCGGCAATTGGCATCGCTGCCGCCGCTGGCGACGCTGGAGCAACAGATTGCGCAGCAGCGGGAGCGGCAGCCGAACGAGCCGGAACTGTCGGCGGTGCTGCAGCAAGCAGGCGTCAGGCTGCTGCGTTGGCAGCGGCAGGAACAGCCGCCGCAGCAGCGGCTTCAGCTGCGCAGCGATTACTTCGCCGTACTGCAACTGCTGGAGAGTTTGCCGGGCACGGTGCGCATCAGCCAGCTGACCCTGGAGATGCGGCCGGAAGGGTTGGGTACGCAATGGCTGCTGCAATAACGCGCGGCGGCTGGCTGACGCTGGCGTGGATAGGGGCGTTGGTGCCCGCACTGTGGGCGGCACAGCCGCGCGATCCTTTCCAGCCGCCGGCGCTGTCCTGCCCCGACGTCGCCGTGTCGCCCGAGCGCTGGCGGCTGGCGGGGATTATCGGCCAGCCGGAGCGTCGTCTGGGCTGGGTCATCACGCCGGAGAGGCGCTGGCTGCGGCTGCAGCTTCGCCAGACGGTGCTGCACGGGCGCTGGCAGGTGACGCATATCGGCACCCGGACGCTGACGCTGCAGGCCGTGGCAGGCGACGCGCTCTGCCCGCCGGCCCCGGGCGATGTCACGCTGATGTTGGGAAATAATAAGGAAGCAACATGAAGGGATGCAAAGGCCTGGCGGGATGGCTGTGTGGTCTATCGTTCGCCGTCATGGCGGCGCCGCAGGATGACGCGCCGGTTTCTCTGGCATTTCATGATGCGCCGGTTGCGCTGGTGCTGCAGGCGTTGGCGGATCACCAGCAGCTGAATCTGGTGACGGCGGAGGCGGTGAGCGGCACGCTGACGCTGCGGCTGAAGGCGGTGCCGTGGCGGCAGGCGCTGGCGGTGATCCTGCGCATGGGGAAGCTGGGCATGACGCTCGACGGCAAGGTGATGACGGTCTTTCCGGCCGAACAGCTGCCGCCACCGCTGCAGACGTTGACGCAGCGGCTGCATCACGCCGAAGCGGCGGCGGTTCTGCAGAGTTTACAGGCGCAGCGCGGCGCGTTGCTGAGCGAGCGCGGCAGCGTTATGGCGGATCCGCGCACCAACACGCTGATGATTCGCGACGAGGCGTCGGCGCTGAAGCTGCTGGCGGGCTGGCTGCAACAGATGGATCAGCCGCTGGAACAGGTGCAGCTGGCGGCGCATATCGTCACTATCGGCAGCGAGGATTTGCACGAGCTGGGCGTCAGCTGGGGGCTGGCGGAGGAGGCGTCGACGGGCAGGGCGCTGCGGCTCGATAACTTCAGCGTCGGTCTGCCGTTGGAGCGCAGCGCGATAAGCGCGGGGTTTCATCTGGCGCGCATCAGCGGACGCATTCTGGATCTGGAGTTGACGGCGCTGGAGCAGGAGAATGCGCTGGAGATTATCGCCAGCCCGCGTCTGGTGACCGCCAACCAGCAAACCGCCAGCATCAAACAGGGGACGGAAATTCCGTATGAGGTGTCCAGCGGTGCCAGCGGTGCGACATCGGTGGAGTTTAAAGAGGCGGTGCTGGGGATGGAGGTGACGCCGAAGATTTTGCCTGACGGCCGCATTGCGTTGAAGCTGCAGATCAGCCAGAACATGCCCGGCCGCGCGATCAAGCAGGGTGAGGGAGAAGCCCTGGCGATCGACAAGCAGGAGATAAAAACGCAGGTGACGGTAAAAAACGGCGAAACCATCGTTTTGGGCGGCATTTTCCAGCGGCAAAGCAGCCGCAGCGCCGATAAGGTGCCGGGGCTGGGCGACGTGCCGCTGCTGGGTTCGCTGTTCAGGCGCAGCGGCAAACAGTATAAAAAGCGGGAACTGGTGATTTTTATCACCCCAACGCTGGTTAAAGGCTGAGCACTCCGCGCTGCGGCGAACGAAAATCTGTTGAAGTTGATGAGCAGATGCACTTTTTTCTCGCCACAGAGACATCTGAGTTTGACGCTGCGGCCGATTTAGCTTACAAGGGTTACCGAATTGAGCTCCGAGGTTTTTTTGTTAACGCTCAGACGCCGTTAAAAACATATGGTTTCCCTCCCGCGGCGTGGATAGCGATTTATTCGGTTGCCAAACTACCAAGAGTGTTGAGATAATTTTTCGTCTGATCTCGCACTATCGCTCATGAGGTTTCAGTTTAGGTCCCGCCGCTGATTTGATTGGCGGGGCGGGTTATCATTAACGAATTGTCTTAGTAATACCGAAAAACATGGCAGAGAAACGCAATATCTTTCTGGTTGGGCCTATGGGTGCCGGCAAAAGCACTATTGGCCGTCAGTTAGCTCAGCAACTCAATATGGAGTTCTTCGACTCCGATCAAGAAATTGAGCGACGTACCGGAGCTGACGTGGGCTGGGTATTCGACGTGGAAGGCGAAGAAGGTTTCCGCGATCGTGAAGAAAAAGTCATTAATGAACTGACGGAAAAACAAGGGATTGTGCTGGCGACCGGCGGTGGTTCGGTGAAATCGCGTGAGACGCGTAATCGTCTGTCGGCGCGAGGTGTCGTTGTTTATTTGGAAACCACCATCGAAAAACAGTTGGCGCGTACCCAGCGTGATAAAAAGCGTCCGCTGCTGCAGGTCGATGAGCCGCCGCGTGAGGTGTTGGAAGCGCTGGCAAAGGAACGCAATCCGTTGTACGAAGAAATTGCCGATGTCACTATCCGTACCGACGATCAAAGCGCTAAAGTAGTTGCCAACCAGATTATCAATATGCTGGAAAACAACTGATTGCGTTCCCCGCGCCGCGATGCGGGGATCAACCACATTGGGGAACTGGGCGCGATATGGAAAGAGTTACCGTAACGCTTGGGGAGCGTAGCTACCCGATTACCATTGCTGCCGGATTGTTTAACGATCCGGCTTCTTTTATGCCGCTGAAGGCCGGCGATCAGGTCATGCTGGTCACCAACCAGACGTTGGCGCCGCTGTATCTGGAGCAGGTGCGTAACGTACTTGAACAGAGCGGTGTGGTGGTCGACCAGGTGATTCTGCCGGATGGCGAGCAGTACAAATCCCTTGCGGTGCTGGAACAGGTGTTCTCGGCGTTGCTGGCCAAGCCCCATGGCCGCGACACCACCCTGGTCGCTCTTGGCGGCGGCGTTATCGGCGACCTGACCGGGTTTGCCGCGGCGTGTTACCAGCGCGGCGTACGTTTTATTCAGGTGCCGACCACGCTGCTGTCGCAGGTGGACTCCTCCGTTGGCGGGAAAACCGCCGTCAATCATCCGCTCGGTAAAAACATGATCGGCGCGTTCTATCAACCGGCTTCGGTCGTGGTTGATCTGGACTGCCTGAAAACGTTGCCGGCGCGTGAACTCTCATCCGGCCTGGCGGAAGTGATCAAGTATGGGATTATTCTTGATGCTGACTTCTTCCGTTGGCTGGAAAATAATATCGATGCTCTGGTCGCGCTGGATATGCAGGCGCTGGCATACTGCATTCGTCGCTGCTGCGAGCTGAAAGCGCAGGTGGTTGCCGCCGATGAGCGTGAGAGCGGCCTGCGCGCCCTGCTGAATCTGGGCCATACTTATGGCCACGCGATTGAGGCGGAGCTGGGCTACGGCGTCTGGCTGCACGGCGAAGCCGTGGCGGCCGGCATGATGATGGCCGCACACACCGCCCATCGGCTGGGGCAGTTTTCCGCAGAGGATATCGCGCGCGTCAGCAACCTGCTGCAGCGTGCGGGGCTGCCGGTGACCGGTCCGCAGGAGATGGCGCCGGCGGCGTATCTGCCGCATATGATGCGCGACAAGAAGGTGCTGGCGGGAGAACTGCGTCTGGTGCTGCCGACGGCGATCGGCGCCGCGGAAGTCCGCAGCGGCGTTGCGCATGACATGGTGCTGGCGTCGATTGAAGATTGTTTGCCGCGGTAAGCCGCAGCCTCTGAACGACGGCCGCGCTCTGGCGGTGCGGTAAAAAGAAGAGGCAATAACAGTGGCTTAGCCGCGGTTTGCATCTATATTATTAATCATGCGAATGGGTTTTGCCCGATTATCATGACTTGAGTTAATCGGCCGTATCGCCGTCGCTTTACCGTGATACGCCCCAGGTGGCTGGTGCTACGCAAGGCGGCCAGCCTGTGGGGTAACAGCCTTTACCTCTCAGTTGGAGGGTTTTAGATGGATGAATTTAAACCGGAAGACGATCTCCGACCCGATAGCAGCGATCGTCCTTCCTCACGGTCGCGTAAAGCGGCCCCCGGCCCGCGTTTCGCCGTTTCACGTCAACATCTGATGATCGGCATCGGCATCCTGGTGCTGTTGCTGCTGATTATCGGCATCGGCTCTGCGCTGAAGGCGCCGACCAAACATGAATCCGCGCAGCAGCAGGGCAGCCAGTCCGGTTCGGCGCGTGATATCAATCTGTCCGGCTCCTCATCGCTGACCACGACCAACAATGGCGTTCCGGGCGGCACCACCGATGCCAACGACGCTAACGGCGTGAACACCACTCAGCCGCAGCAGCCGCAAGAGATCAGCGTACCGCCGATTTCCGGCACGCCGACCGAGGCGCAGCCACAGCCGCAGCAGGGCGGCGCGCAGCAGCGTGTGGATCTGCCTGGCAATATGAACGACGCGCTGTCTGCACAGCAGGGGCAGGTCGATGCCGCCACGCAGGGCATGACGGGCAGCAGCTCAACGCTGCCGACGGCGCCGGCGACGGTGATGGGCGGAGCGAACGCGCCGCGTGAAACGACGCGTCCGGTGCAGAGCCACAGCGCGCAGCCGCATAAAACGCCGGCGAAGAGCGCCAGCAAACCGGCCGCTGCAACGCACAAAGCAAGCAGCAGCAAGACGTCGGCGTCGGCCTCCTCCGGTAAATCCGGTGCGGTCAGCGGCAGCGGCGGTGCTATCCAGTCTGCTCCGGCCAGCCATTTCACGCTGCAGCTGAGCAGCGCGTCCCGTTCCGATACTCTGAACGCGTTTGCCAAACAGCAGAAGCTGTCGAACTACTCCGTGTATCAAACCACGCGTAACGGTAAAGCGTGGTTCGTCCTGGTGAGCGGCGTGTACGCCTCCTCCGGCGAAGCGAAGCGCGCCATTGCGTCATTGCCTGCGGATGTGCAGGCGAAAAAACCGTGGGTTCGTTCCGTACGCCAGGTGCAACAGGACCAGAAAAAGTAATCTGACAGCTTTCAGGCTGCCGTCTTACGCCGCGTGACGACCTTGGGTCCGAGCGATGGCCGGGCGGCGGCCTGCAGGATGAAGGGTATAAATCATTTTAATTTGTGCGCTGATGTGCTGTCTGAAACAGAGTACAATCCGCCGCTCTGAATTGTATAAGTAGCTAACTGACGGCATGAAGAAGAACCGCGCTTTTTTAAAATGGGCTGGTGGAAAATACCCGCTGGTAGATGAGATTCGTCGCCATCTGCCGGAGGGAGACTGCTTAATCGAGCCCTTCGTGGGTGCGGGGTCGGTGTTTTTGAATACCGATTACGATGCCTATATTCTCGCCGATATCAACAGCGATCTTATCAACCTGTATAACATCGTGAAGCTGCGTACGGATGATTTCGTGCGCGATGCCCGTATTCTGTTCGCCGATGAATTCAATAACTCGGATCAGTTTTACCTGCTGCGTGAAGAGTTTAATACTAGCCAGGACGCGTACCGTCGGGCGCTATTGTTCCTGTATCTGAACCGCCACTGTTACAACGGTCTGTGCCGCTATAACCTGCGCGGCGAGTTCAACGTGCCGTTCGGCCGTTACAAGAAGCCTTACTTCCCTGAGGAAGAGCTGTACTGGTTTGCAGAAAAATCGCGCAATGCCACCTTTGTCTGTGAGCATTACCGCGATACCATGTTGAAGGCGACCGCCGGTGCGGTAGTGTATTGCGATCCGCCGTATGCGCCGCTGTCGGCGACGGCGAATTTTACCGCCTATCACACCAACAGCTTCAGCCTGGACGATCAGCAGGGGCTGGCGCAGATTGCGCATCAGCTGTCGGTTGAACATCAGGTGCCGGTATTGATCTCAAACCACGATACCGAACTGACGCGTGACTGGTACCAGCATGCCGCGCTGTATGTGGTGAAAGCCCGCCGCACCATCAGCCGCAATATTCTGGGCCGCAGCAAGGTGAACGAGCTTTTGGCGCTGTATCGCTAAGCCGGAAAGCAGCAGGCGCCCGGCGTATAATGACTACCCCTACGTTTGGAGAAGCGGATGAAAAAGAGTTTGATTGCCCCGTCCATTCTGTCGGCAGATTTTGCCCGCCTGGGCGAGGACACGGCGAACGTATTGGCCGCCGGCGCCGATGTGGTGCACTTCGATGTGATGGATAACCATTACGTGCCGAACCTGACCATCGGTCCGATGGTGTGTCAGGCGCTGCGCAACTACGGCATCACCGCGCCGATTGACGTTCACCTGATGGTAAAACCGGTCGATCGCATTATCCCGGACTTCGCCAAAGCCGGCGCCAGCTATATCACTTTCCATCCCGAAGCCTCCGAGCACGTCGACCGCACCATCCAACTGATCAAAGAGCACGGCTGCAAGGCCGGGCTGGTGCTCAACCCGGCTACGCCGCTGAGCTATCTCGACTACGTAATGGATAAGCTTGACGTCATTTTGCTGATGTCGGTCAACCCGGGCTTCGGCGGCCAGTCATTTATCCACGGCACGCTGGATAAGCTGCGCCAGGTGCGCAAGCTGATTGATGACAGCGGCTACGATATCCGCCTGGAAGTGGACGGCGGGGTGAAAGTCGACAACATTGCTGAAATCGCCGCCGCAGGCGCCGATATGTTCGTCGCCGGCTCCGCCATCTTCGGCCAGCCGGACTACCGCACGGTGATCGACGCCATGCGCAGCGAACTGGCGAAAGTCACCCATGGCTGATTTCAGCGCCATCCGCGCTCTGGCGTTTGACCTGGACGGCACGCTGGTTGACAGCGCGCCGGGCCTGGCCGCAGCAATGGACCGGGCGCTGGCGGAGATGAACCTGCCGCAGCCGGGCATTGAACGGGTCAGCACCTGGATTGGCAACGGCGCCGACGTGCTGGTGCAGCGAGCGCTGCGCTGGGCTGAAGTCGACGAGACGCCGGCGCAGTGCCGACTGCTGCGTGAACGGTTCGACCGCTGCTATGCCGACACGGTCGCCGACGGCAGCCGCTTGTTCCCGCAGGTGCGGCAGACGCTGGCGCAGCTGGCGGAGTCCGGCATGCCGATGGCGCTGGTGACCAATAAGCCGACGCCGTTTGTCGCGCCGCTGCTGCGTTCGCTGGGGATTGCCGACTACTTCTCGCTGATTATCGGCGGCGACGATGTGATTGAGAAAAAGCCGCATCCGGCGCCGCTGTATCTGGTGCTCGGCAAGCTGGGGCTGCGGGCCGGTGAACTGCTGTTCGTCGGCGATTCGCGCAATGATATCCAGGCGGCGCAGGCGGCAGGGTGCCCGAGCGTCGGCCTGACGTATGGTTATAACTACGGTGAAGCGATAGCCCTGAGCCATCCCGACCGCGTGTTGGAACGCTTCGCCGATCTGTTGCCCGTTCTTGGGCGGTCATCCTTAGAAAATCAGGAAATTTAAACATGAGTAAGCCCATCGTATTTAGCGGCGCGCAGCCGTCCGGCGAATTGACCATTGGCAACTACATGGGTGCGCTGCGTCAGTGGGTTCACATGCAGGATGATTACGACTGTATTTACTGCATCGTCGATCTGCATGCCATCACCGTGCGTCAGGACGCGGCAAAGCTGCGTGACGCGACGCTGAATACGCTGGCGCTGTACCTGGCCTGCGGTATCGACCCGAATAAAAGCACCATCTTCGTCCAGTCGCACGTGCCGGAGCATACGCAACTGAGCTGGGCGCTGAACTGCTACACCTATTTCGGCGAACTGAGCCGTATGACCCAGTTCAAGGACAAGTCCAGCCGTTATGCAGAAAACATCAACGCCGGCCTGTTCGACTATCCGGTGCTGATGGCGGCGGATATTCTGCTGTATCAGACCAATCAGGTGCCGGTGGGCGAAGATCAGAAGCAGCACCTGGAGCTGAGCCGCGATGTGGCATCGCGCTTTAACGCACTGTACGGCGATATCTTCAAGGTGCCGGAGCCGTTTATCCCGAAATCCGGTGCGCGCGTGATGTCGCTGCAGGAGCCGACCAAGAAGATGTCCAAGTCGGACGATAACCGCAACAACGTGATCGGCCTGCTGGAAGATCCGAAAGCGGTCGCCAAGAAAATCAAACGCGCGATGACCGACTCTGACGAGCCGCCGGTCATTCGTTATGACGTGGCCAACAAGGCCGGGGTTTCCAACCTGTTGGATATCCTGTCCGGCGTGACCGGTAAGCCGGTTGCCGAGCTGGAAGCCGAGTTTGAAGGCCAGATGTATGGCCACCTGAAAGGCGCGGTTGCCGATGCGGTGTCTGGTATGCTGAGCGAGCTGCAGGAGCGTTACCACCGCTTCCGCAACGACGAAGCCTACCTGCAGCAGGTGATGCGCGACGGCGCGGCCAAGGCGCGCGCTCGTGCGCAGGACACGCTGAGCAAGGTGTATGAAGCGATTGGCTTTGTAGCGCAGCCGTAACCTGCGGGTGTCAGACAGCAAAAAGGCCGGGCAATTGCCCGGCCTTTGTCGTTTCTGACGCGTGCGTCAGGCCATTTTCGCCAGTTCCGGCGCGGCTTCGCGGCTGGCGAACCAGTTAAGCTTACTGCGCAGGCTGACCACGCTGCCGACGATGATCAGGCTCGGGCTGGCCGCCTGCTGCGCCAACGCCGGCAGCTGCCGCAGCTCGCCTTCGAGCACCCGCTGGCGGCAGGTGGTGCCGTTTTCCACCAGCGCCACCGGCGTATCGGCGGCCATACCGTGTGCGATCAGCTGCCGCTGAATTTCTCCCGCCTGCGACAGGCCCATATAAAACACCAGCGTCTGCTGGCCTGCGGCCAGCGTGGCCCAGTCGAGATCGCCGTCGGCTTTGGCATGGCCGGTGACCAGCCGGACGCTTTGCGCATGGTCGCGGTGGGTCAGGGGAATGCCGCTGTACGCCGAGCAGCCGGAGGCGGCGGTGATGCCCGGCACCACGGAAAACGCAATGCCGCCAGCCGCCAGCGTCTCCAGCTCCTCGCCGCCGCGGCCGAAGATAAACGGATCGCCGCCTTTCAGACGCACCACGCGCTTACCGCGCTGCGCCTGTTCCAGCAGGATCTGGTTAATCTGCGCCTGCGCCACGCAGTGGTCGCCGGCGCGTTTGCCGACAAAAATGCGCTCGGCGTCGCGGCGCACCAGCGCCATTACCTCATCGGACACCAGACGGTCGTAAACCACCACGTCGGCCTGCTGGATCTGCTGCAGACCCTTCAGGGTCAACAACCCGGCGTCACCCGGCCCGGCGCCCACCAGCACCACTTCCCCACCGGTGTGGGGCTGGCTGGCGAACAGCGCTTCGGTCTGGCTGGTCGCCATGGCGTTATCGTTATTCGCCAGCGACTGCGCCAGCCGATCGTGGGCAAACAGCCGCTCCCAGAAACGACGCCGCTCTTCAGGTCGCGTAAAGCGCTGTTTTACGCGCTGACGCAGCGCGCCGCCCCACTGCGCCAGGCGGCCAAGGTGCTGCGGCAGGGCAGCCTCCAGTTTTTCACGCAGCAGGCGCGCCAGCACCGGCGCTTTACCGCCGGATGAGACGGCGACCATGATCGGCGAGCGGTCGATAATCGACGGCATGATAAAACTGGCGCGTTTGGGATCGTCCACCACGTTGCAAAATACCCGCTGCTGATTGGCGCACTGATACACCAGCGCGTTGACCTCCACCCGATCGGTGGCGGCAATCACCAGCCACTGTTCCGCCAGCAGCTCGGCGCGGAAATCGCCGCAGACCAGCGTGACCCGTCCCTGTTCGGCCCAGCGCTGAAACTGTGCGTTGAACGCCGGGGCGTTAACCGTCAGCTGGGCGCCGGCATCCAGCAGCAGGCGCGCCTTGCGTTCGGCGACGTCGCCGCCGCCGACCAGCAGGCAGGCTTTATGTTGCAGTTGGCAGAAAATGGGTAAGTAATCCATCAGCAGTTCCTCAGGGCGGGGGCAGGGGCGCCGCGCACGGCGCCCGAGATAAGTCGGTAATCAGGCGGTCTGACGTGCGCCGTTGCGGCTCGCCTGCGGGCGCTGCGCGCGCGGGGTGGCGTACCAGTAGCCCAGCCCCATCAGCACCATGCCGGAGACCATATTGCCCAGCGTGACCCACAGCAGGTTATGGCCGATGCCGCCCAGCGTATAGGCTTCGCCGTGCTGGCCGAACCAGGAGAGCGCAAACAGCGTCATATTGGCGACCGAGTGCTCGTAGCCGGAGGCGATAAACGCCAGCAGGCACCACCAGATGGCGATAAATTTCGCCGCGCCCTCAACGCGCAGCGCCATCCAGATCGCCAAGCAGACCAGCCAGTTGCACAGGATGCCCTTAAAGAACAGCACTTCCGCCGGCGCGGTGGTTTTCGCCAGCGCCACGCTGTGCACCAGGCTGCTGTCTACCGGCAGCAGGCTGCCGCCGCCATAATAGTACATCAGGGCGACCAGCACCGAACCCAGCAGATTGCCGAGCCAGGTCTGCGGCAGCACCGTCCACATCTGTCCTTGTGAAATCGTGCCGGCCTTGACGCCGAGCGTCAGGAACATGGTGTGGCCGGTAAACAGTTCGGAGCCGGCGATAATCACCAGCGTCAGCGCGATGCCGAAGGTGGCGCCCATCACCAGCGGGCGTACGGACGGATCCACCAGATTGCCGAGGGTGAAAATCAGGATGATGCCAAGGCCCACATAGGCGCCGGCCATGGCGGAGGCGATCCAGAAGCCGAGCGGGCTCTCTTTCGCCAGTTTGACGATGCGCGCCGCGTTGGCGGCGCATTTGTTGAGGGTGTCGGTAAACATAGATTTTTCCCAGAAGGTTAGAATTCGTTATGCCGCCGCCACCTGCACCACGCCGTCGACCACCCGGCTGGCGAAGTGCGCCACTGAATGGGCCTCATCCTCCATACACAAACCGTCATGCAGGCGGAAACGCTGTTTTTTCAGCGGGCTGGCGACCCACAGCTCGCCCTGATGTTCGGCGATCAGGCCGCGCGACAGCACGCTGGCCTGGGCAAAGGGGTCGATATTGCTGATGGCGAACACCTGTTCATCGGCGTAGGGGCGGAAAACCGCCACCTGCTGTTCGCCAATCAGGGCGCAGACGCCGGTGCCGGGCAGGATGTCGGCGACCGGACAGACGGTGATCCACTGGCTCATGCGTTGTTCTCCTCAGTGTCCAGGACGGTGACAGGGATGCGTTCGTCCGGACGGGCCGGGCGGTGCTGGTCGCGCTCGGCGACCATCTGCACGTTCGGGTCGCGCAGGCTGCTGTTGATAAAGTGGGCGAAGCGGACCTGCAGCTCCGGATGCTCAACGGTTTCGGTCCATTCGCAGACCACCGCGTCGCGCAGGCGCAGGATCTCCGCCTCCAGCTGGTCGTTGATGCCCAGTTTGTCGTCGATAATTACCTGGCGCAGATAGTCGATGCCGCCTTCCAGGCTTTCCAGCCACAGCGAGGTGCGCTGCAGTTTGTCGGCGGTGCGGATGTAGAACATCATAAAGCGGTCCAGATAGCGCACCAGCGTGTCGTGGTCGAGGTCGGCCGCCAGCAGGTCGGCGTGGCGCGGCTTCATGCCGCCGTTGCCGCAGACATACAGGTTCCAGCCGTTTTCGGTGGCGATAATGCCGACGTCCTTACCCTGCGCCTCGGCGCATTCGCGGGTGCAGCCGGAGACGCCGAACTTCATTTTGTGCGGCGTGCGGATGCCCTTGTAGCGGTTTTCCAGTTCAACGCCGAAGCCGACGCTGTCGCCGACGCCGTAGCGGCACCAGGTGCTGCCGACGCAGGTTTTCGCCATGCGCAAGGCTTTGGCGTAGGCGTGACCGGTTTCAAAGCCGGCGGCGATCAGCTTCGCCCAGATGGCCGGCAGATCGTTTTTCTGCGCGCCGAACATGCCGATACGCTGCGAGCCGGTGATCTTGGTATAGAGGTTGTACTCGGCGGCGATCTCGCCGATAGCACACAGGCCTTCCGGCGTAATCTCGCCGCCGGCGGAGCGCGGGATCACCGAGTAGGTGCCGTCTTTCTGGATATTGCCGAGGAAGTTGTCGTTGGTATCCTGCAGCGGGGTGTGTTGCGGTTTGAGGACGTACTCATTCCAGCAGGAGGCCAGCAGCGAACCGACGGTCGGCTTGCACACTTCGCAGCCGTAGCCTTTGCCGTATTTTTCCAGCAGCTCATCAAAGGATTTGATGCCTTCAACGCGGATCAGGTGGTACAGCTCCTGACGCGAGTAAGCGAAGTGTTCGCACAGGTGGTGGTTAACCTCGATGCCCTGTTTGCTGAGCTCGGCGTTCAGCACTTGGGTAATCAGCGGAATACAGCCGCCGCAGCCGGTGCCGGCCTTGGTTTCCGCCTTGATGGCGGCGACGGTATGGCAGCCCATGCTCACCGCTTTGATGATATCGCCTTTGCTGACGTCGAAGCAGGAGCAGATTTGCGCGCTTTCCGGCAGGGCGTCCACGCCGATCGCCGGTTTGCTGCCGGCGTGCGCCGGCAGGATCAGGCTGTCCGGGTTTTCCGGCAGTTCGATGCCGTTCAGCGCCAGCTGCAGCAGGTTGCCGTAATCGCTGGTGTCGCCGACCAGCACCGCGCCCAGCAGGGTTTTATTGTCGGCGCTGACCACGAGGCGCTTGTACACCTCTTTGCTTTCGTCCAGATACACGTAGCTGCGGGCGCCTGCGGTGCGGGCGTGCGCATCGCCGATGCCGCCTACGTCGACGCCCAGCAGTTTCAGCTTGGCGCTCATATCCGCGCCGAGGAAGGTATTGTCGCGCCCCAGCAGATGGTCGGCGGTCACCTGCGCCATTTTGTAGCCCGGCGCCACCAGGCCAAAGGTGCGCTCCTGCCAGGAGGCGCATTCGCCGATGGCGTAGACGTCCGGGTCGGAGGTCTGGCATTGATCGTTGATCACGATGCCGCCGCGGCGCGCGGTGGCCAGCCCGCACTGGTGCGCCAGCTTGTCCTGCGCGCGGATGCCGGTGGAGAAGACGATAAAGTCGACCTCCAGCTCGCTGCCGTCGGCAAACTGCATGGTTTTACGCGCCTGCTGTCCGCTGTGGACGATCTCGTGGGTGTTTTTACCGGTGTGCACCTGTACGCCCATGCGTTCGATCTTGCGACGCAGCTGATCGCCGCCCATCGGGTCGAGCTGTTCGGCCATCAGCACCGGCGCGAATTCGATCACGTGGGTTTCGATACCGAGGCTTTTCAGCGCGCCGGCGGCTTCCAGCCCCAGCAGGCCGCCGCCGACCACCGCGCCGCGTTTGCTGCGGCGGGCGCAGGCTTCAATGGCGTTGAGGTCTTCAATGGTGCGGTAGACGAAGCAGTCCTGACCCTCCGCGCCTTTAATCGGCGGGATCCACGGGTAGGAGCCGGTGGCCATGATCAGTTTGTCGTAAAACACCGTGCGGCCGGTGTTGGAGTGAATCACCTTCTCGCTGCGGTTGATGGTAATGGCGCGTTCGCCGACCAGCACCTTGACGCCGGACTTCTCGTAAAAGCCTTCGCGCACCAGCGACAGCTCTTCCGCGGTATGGTGGGAGAAGTAAGAAGAAAGGTGTACGCGGTCGTACGCGATGCGTGGTTCTTCGCAAAAAACGGTGATGTCGAATTGGCCGGGGGCTGCCTTTTCCAGCAGATCTTCGATAAAGCGGTGGCCGACCATGCCGTTACCGATGACAGCGAGTTTGACTCTGCTCATGATTGCCTCAAAAATTCTGGTTTCCTGCGCTTACCTTATGCCTCCCGCCATACGGCTTCTTGATGTAAATCAAGTCTACCCCTATATACCTCTAAAGTGGTATCTGCATGATTTTTATCGTTATTTGATAAGTTGCGGTTTTAATTCAACTTTAGCTGAATCGAGCCAGTTTGATAGGTGTTGCACTATTTTTCGCCATTTACACCATTTTTGCTGATGAGTGTTTTTGTCAGCCTGCGCAGGTGCCAGTATGATGAAAAAATCAGCCGTTCAACGGGAGAGGAAGTGTGGCAAAGCAAAGGTTGAAGTTTATCGACAATCTGCGTCTCAGCGGGCATGAAGGATTGTGGCAGCTGAGTATCGAACAGGGGCGTATCGGCCATCTGATCCCGCAGCCGACAGGGCAGGCGTGGCGCAGCGACGCGCTGGACGCCGAGGGCGGCCTGGCGCTGCCGGCGTTTGTCGAACCGCATATTCATCTGGACACCACCCAGACCGCCGGCCAGCCGGCCTGGAATCAGTCCGGCACGCTGTTTGAGGGCATTGAACGCTGGGCGGAGCGTAAGGCGTTGCTGAGCCACGAAGATGTTAAGCAGCGCGCCTGGCAGACGCTGAAGTGGCAGATCGCCAACGGTATCCAGTACGTGCGCACCCACGTGGACGTCTCGGATCCGTCGCTGACCGCGCTGCGCGCCATGCTGGAGGTGAAGCAGGAGGTTGCGCCCTGGGTAACGCTGCAGATCGTCGCGTTTCCGCAGGAGGGCATTCTCTCCTATCCCAACGGTGAAGCCCTGCTGGAAGAGGCGCTGCGCCTGGGGGCCGACGTGGTGGGCGCCATTCCGCACTTTGAGTTTACCCGCGAGTACGGCGTGGAGTCGCTGCACAAGGCCTTCGCACTGGCGCAGAAATATGACCGGCTGGTGGATGTGCACTGCGATGAGATTGACGACGAGCAGTCGCGCTTTGTCGAAACCGTGGCGGCGCTGGCGCTCAAGCTGGAAATGGGCGAGCGGGTGACCGCCAGCCATACCACGGCGATGCACTCCTACAACGGCGCCTATACCTCACGGCTGTTCCGCCTGCTGAAGCTGTCCGGCATCAACTTTGTCGCCAACCCGCTGGTGAATATTCATCTGCAGGGGCGTTTTGACGACTATCCGAAGCGGCGCGGCGTCACGCGGGTGAAAGAGATGCTGGCGGCGGATCTTAACGTCTGCTTCGGCCACGACGATGTGTTTGATCCCTGGTACCCGCTCGGCACCGCCAATATGCTGCAGGTGCTGCATATGGGGCTGCACGTCTGCCAGCTGATGGGCTACGGCCAGATTAACGACGGCCTGGCATTGATCACCACGCGCAGCGCCCGCACGCTGCAGCTGCAGGATTACGGGCTGGCGGCGGGAAACTGCGCCAATCTGGTGATTCTGCCGGCGGAAAACGGCTTTGACGCGGTGCGCCGTCAGACGCCGGTGCGTTACTCGATTCGCCAGGGGGCGGTGATCGCCGCCACCCGGCCGGCGGAGACGACGATTTATCTGGACGATGAGGAGCGGGTTGATTTTCGCCGCTAGCGCGCAGGGATAAAAAAAGCACCGTCGCCGGCGGCGAGCGGTGCTTTTTATTCAGGGCAGCGACGGTTAGCGGGTTACGTGGCCGTGGCTGCGGTGCTTGGTGACGAAGCCCAGCAGCAGACACATCACGAACACCGCCAGGTACAGGCCGTTGGCGGTGGTCAGCGCCGCGTGTGCGCCCCCTTTGGCGACGATCGGGCCGGTGACCACAAAGGTCAGCATGGTGCCGATGGTGCCGCAGGTCAGAATAAAGTTCACCAGCTTCGGCGAAGAGACCTTGGTCTGCAGCGAGCCGAGGGTGATCAGCGTGGTGTAGATGGCGCTGGAAACGAAGCCCAGGGCCATAATGTAGTAGCCCAGCATCTGCGGCTCGTCACTGCTGACGAACATATACATCGCGCCGGTCGCCAACGCAGCCAGCACGGTGACGATGCGCTGCAGGTCGAAGAAGCGCAGCACAAAGCTGAACACCCACATTCCCACCATGTAAGACGTCCAGAAATCGCTGACCAGCTTGCCGGCCTGGCTGATATTCATCCCCAATGATTTGGTGGCGTACTCCGGCACCCACTGGATAAAGCCCAGCTGGCCGAGGATGTAGCACAGCGCGGCAATCGACAGGAACAGCACGCCGATGCCCCATTTTTCTTTGGCGGCCGCTTCACCGGCGGCATCGCCTTTATTGCCCAGCACCGGGAACTCGGAGCACAGGGTCAGCACGAAAATCGCCAGATACAGCACGCCGATGCAGGCGTAAACCCAGTACCAGCCGATATGGCGCGCCAGCAGGGTGGCGGCGACGATCGGGAAGATCATGCCGGCCATGCTGAAGAACGAGTCGGTAAACAGCAGGCGTGAACCGCGCTGACGGCCGGAATACATATGGGTAATCAGGAAGGTGCCGATCGACATGGTAATGCCGCTCACTACCCCGAGGATAAACATGCAGATGGAGAACAGCGTCAGGGTTTTGCCGACCATCAGGCCAACCACCGCCAGCACCATCAGCAGGAAACCGAACACCAGTTGGCGTTTCAGCGGGATGATTTCCATCAGCCAGGCATTGAGGAAGATCGAAATCAGAATGCCGGCGTTCAGGAAGGTAAAGGTGTTGCTCATGCTGGAAACCGGCAGATTAAAGTACTCTGCAATGTTCCCCATCACCATCCCTGTGACGATCACTAAGGCACCGGTCAGCGCATAGGAAAAGAAGCTGATCCATGTAAGCCGGATGCGGTTGTTGTTATTCATTGAATAAGCCCGATTGGTCTGTTGGATTGGTAAATACCGGTGGCGGGCTCTGACGTCGCTTGCCAAAAAAGAGGGTCCGCCGATCACCTGGTGCAGCGGATCCTAGCATAGCTATTGATATATTTTATGATTGCTGACTAATTTTTGATGTAACCAATGAAAAAAAATTAACCAATTAGTGATCTGCATCTACTTTTGCCAGCGAATCGCGGTTGATGACCCGCGGCGTGAAGGTGACGTGCGGCGTGGCCGGATCGATCAACAGGCGCGCGGCCTGCTGCGCCATCTCGACGATCGGGAAGTGGACGCTGGTCAGGGCCGGGCGGACAAACGGCGCCCGTTCGCCGCTGTCGTAGCAGATCAGCGAAATGTCCTGCGGGACGCGCAGGCGGTGTTCATTGATCGCCAGCAGGGCGCCGATCGCCATCTCTTCGTTGCAGCAGTAGATGGCGCTGGGCAGCACCGCGCGCCGCAGCAGGCGTTCGGCGCACTGATAACCGCTCTCCAGGTCGTACGCCCCTTCGAGGCAGTCCAGCGGCGTCAGCCGCGCCGCGCGCATGGCCTCCTCAAAGCCCTGAATACGCAGCCGGCTGGAGGCGCGCTGGCGCGGCCCGCTGATGCAGGCGATGCGGCGGTGGCCGGCGTCGATCAGCTGCTGCGTCGCCATGCGGCTGGCCAGCGGATGATCGAACGTGACGCAGCGATCTTCCAGCCCCGGCACCTGACGGTCGAGCAACACAAAACGGCGCTGTTCCGCCGCCAGCTGGCGCAATTGTTCGTCGCTCAGGTAGCGGACGTGCAGGATCACGCCGTCGCAGCGCAGGTTGAACAGCCGCTGGATCGCCGCCAATTCATTGTCGGCGCTGTTGCGCCCTTGGGTGACCAGCAGCTGTTTACCGTGTGATTCCGCCTCGGTCTGCACAAAGTCCATCAGCGCGCCAAAGAAACCGCCGCGGTACGAGGTGGTCACCAGGCCCAGCGTGTTGCTCTGGCTGGAGGCCAGCGCGCGCGCCGCCGGATTGGGGGTATAGCCCAATTGGGCAATGGCCCGCTCCACTTTCTCGCGTGTGGGCGCTTTGACATTGCTGTCGCCGTTGACCACCCGCGACACCGTGGCGCGCGATACGCCCGCCGCCGCGGCTACATCTTCCAGTGTCACCATAGATTCCTTGCGATCCTGTGTCTTGGCACCGCCTTGCCGGCTATCGGGCGGTAAACTGCGGCAGGTAGGCGTGATTGACCTGCAGCACCTCTTCCAGCAGCGGTTCGGCAATGTTGGCACTGGCGACCAGCGGGTTGGTGACCAGCGCCAGCAGCGCGCTGCGGCGATCGCCGTGTACGGCGGCCTCAATGGTCAGACGCTCATAGGCCTTCACCTGCTGGGTCAGCGCATGCATGGAGTCCGGCAGGCGGCCGAAGGCCAGCGGACGGGCGCCCTGCGCATCGACGATACAGTTGGTTTCTATCACAGCATCGTCGGCGAGGCCATGAATAGCGCCGCGGTTTGCGGTGTTTACCACTAATTGCGTGCCGAGATTGTTGTGAATCGCGCGGATCAGCTCCAGCGCCACCTGCGAGTAGAAGGAGCCGCCGCGGAAGCTGAGCTGCTGCGGCTTGCTGTCCAGATGCGGATCGGCGTACAGCGCGAACAGCTCTTTTTCCACCTGCATCACCTGCTCGGCGCGCGTACCGCGTTCGGCGGCGGCGGCCACCTCTTCCGCCAGCATCTCCTGCGTCTGGTAGAAGTAGCGGTGGTAAGGGCAGGGGATGGCGCCGGTGGCGCGCAGGAACGCCGGCGGCCACGGCTCTTCCTTGATGTTGTTCATGGTCAGCGTCGCGCCGTCGCACAGCTTGTCGATGACTTCGGCGGTGACGTCCCGGCCGTTGTGCAGCACCTGATGCACCCAGACCATGTGGTTGAGCCCGGCAAAGCGCAGTTGAATAGCGTCAAACGGCGCTTCCAGCATGTTGGCGATCATATGGTGCATGCTGATCGGCACGTTGCACAGGCCGATAATTTTCGCCTTGGTATAGCGGGAGACCGCTTCGGTCACGATGCCGGCCGGGTTGGTGAAGTTGATGATCCAGGCCTCCGGCGCCAGCCGTTCGACCCGGCGCGCGATATCCAGCATCACCGGAATGGTGCGCAGCGCCTTGGCAAAGCCGCCGACGCCGGTAGTCTCCTGGCCGATCAGGCGATACTTCAGCCCCAGACGCTCGTCGGCGGCGCGGGCCGGCAACTGTCCGACGCGCAGCTGCGTCAGCACGAACTGCGCGCCGCGGATGGCGTCGTCCAGTGCAAAGTGGACGCTGACCGCGACCCGCTCCAGCCCGTGCCGCGCCAGCATGCGTTTGGTCAGTGCGGCGATAATTTCCACTTTCTCGCGGCCGGCCTCGACGTCGACCAGCGCCAGTTCGCTGACCGGCAGTTCCTCAATGCGTTCAATCAGGCCTTCGACCAGTTCCGGCGTATAGCTGCTGCCGCCGCCGATAATGGCGATTTTCAGGGTATTCATCCGCGCGCCTCCGCTTGCGCCTGTCGGCGATAAAGTTCGATCATGTCGTCTGCCAGATCCTGAATCACCATGGCGTTCATCAGGTGGTCCTGGGCGTGCACGGTGATCAGGTTGATGGCCAGCTTGCCGCTGCCTTCGTCCAGGCCGATAAGCCGGGTCTGAATCTGGTGCGCCTGCGTCACCGCCCGTTTGGATTCGGCCATCTGCGCGGCGGAGGCGTTAAAGTCGCCCGCCCGCGCCTGCTGCAGGGCCATCAGCGCGCTGCTGCGGGCGCTGCCGGCGAACACCAGCAATTCCATAATGGTGCTTTCGAAGTCCTGACTGACGTCGGGGGTTAATTCACTCACGGTTAGGCTCCTGTTGCCGCAGATGCAGCGCGTTCGGCTTCGGCCTGCTGCATTTCCTGCGCGATTAACTGTTTTTCATACACTTTGAAGAACGGCAGCCAGATGGCGAAGTCGAGCGCCATCAGCAGCAATACCAGTACGGCGGCGCGGATATCCCACGAGGCGGAGATCAGCGCGCCGAGCGGGGCCGGCGCGGTCCACGGCGCCATGGCGACCATCTTTTCCACCAGTTCCCAGTGCAGGGCGAAGTAGGCCAGGACGGCATTGACCATCGGCACCAGCAGCAGCGGAATAAACAGCGTCGGGTTCATCACCACCGGCGAGCCGAACAGCAATGGCTCGTTGATGTTGAACACCGAGGGCACCACGCTCAGCCTGCCGATGGTGCGCAGATGCACCGAGCGGCTGCGCAGGTACAGCAGCGCCAGCACCAGCGTGGAGCCGGAGCCGCCGATGCAGACGTAGAACGACCAGAACGGCGCGGTCAGCGTCTGGGTGGTGGCCGCGCCCTGCGCCACCAGCGCGGCGTTGGCCGCCAGGTTGGTCATAAAGATCGGGTTGAGCAGGCCGGTAACGATGTTGTCGCCGTGGATACCGGCAAACCACAGCAGGTTGGCGATCAGCACCATCAGCAGAATGGCGGGCAGGGTGTCGCCGACGCCGATCAGCGGCTGGAACAGCTGCATAATGGCGGCCGGCAGCAGCAGGTGAAACTCGCTCTGCAGCAGAATGCTGAGCGGGTAGACCGTCAGCAAAATGCCGATCACCGGATACAGCAGCTCAAACGAGCGGGCGATGGCCGGCGGCACCTGTTCGGGCAGGCGCAGCGTGATGTGGTACTTTTTCAGCAGGCGGATCAGCTCTACCGACCAGATGGCGCAGATCAGCGCGGTGAACACCCCCTGACCGCCGAGAAAGTCGAGCGACATTTTGTTGTCGGCCTGCGGCGCGGCCGCCAGCAGGAACGCCATCAGCGACAGCAGCCCGGCGGTCAGCGCGTCCAGGCCGTAGTGCCTGGCCAGGCTGTAGGCGGTGCCGATCGCTACAAACACGCTCATCAGGCCCATGGTCATAAAGAACGGCATGGTGATGGTGTTCCAGTGCGTCTTGGCGAAGCCCAGCCAGGCGCGGCCGAAGCCGGAGGTGGTGTCGGCGTCGAACGGCGGGTTGGCGACGATCAGCATGATGCTGCCGACGATAAGAAACGGCATGGCGCAGATAAAGCCGTCGCGGATGGCGATAATGTGGCGCTGGCTGCCGATGCGGCCGGCCAGCGGCGCGATGTGATTTTCCACGACGCGCATCAGGGAAGCGTACAGGCTCATGGGCATCTCCGCCGGTTCAGGCCATCAGGGCGAGGGCGTGGTCCAGCACTTTATCGCCGCGCAGCGTGCCGTAATCCATCATGTCGATCACCGCGACGGGTTTGCCGAGCGGTGCGGCGATGTGGCTAAAGCGCGCCAGTTCATATTTCACCTGCGGCCCCAGCAGCACGACGTCGGCATCGGCCAGCGCGCTTTCAAATTCGGCGGCGGGCACGGCGACGATCTCCAGCGTCAGCGCCCGTTTTTCCGTTTCGGCCTGCATCCGCTTGACCAGCATGCTGGTGGACATACCGGCGGCGCAGCACAGCACTATCTTTTTCATCATTGCTCTCCTGTTATTCCCGTTTCGGCGCGCCGCAGCGTGGGCCGCCATCGGTTCTTTATTTTGTTTTCGCTCAAATGAGAGCGCTCTCATTTTTAGCCTAGCGGCAGCGCAGAAACAAAACGGGATACAGGTCGCAAAAAATGCCGAATAGTCGATTGGTGCAAATAATACGTGATCGGCTTTGCAAAAATCTGCATAGCGATCATACTCTTGTCAGGAAAATTCGGGCGATAACTCGCAAAAATATGGGGCTGCCCAGGCAGTGTGGCGCGGCTTTGAGAAATTTCCCGCAATTGCGTAAATATAAGTAAATGGCTGGCGCTCATCAGAATGGCTCTTTAGAATCAGGGCGCTCTCCGTTGTTTGTCTCCCAGAGAAAGGACCCGCTCATGTTCAAACGTACCTTAACCACCCTTGTCGCCCTGTGTTCTCTGACGGCGATGGCGCCGGCCGCACTGGCCGCAGGCGAAACCCACGTCATGCTGACCACCTCCGCCGGGAATATCGAGCTGGCGCTGGATGGCCAGAAAGCGCCGGTATCAACGAAAAACTTCGTTGACTACGTGAACAGCGGCTTCTATGACAACACCGTTTTCCACCGCGTGATCCCCGGCTTTATGATTCAGGGCGGCGGCTTCACGGCGGATATGCAGCAAAAGAGCACCAAAGCGCCGATCAAGAACGAGGCGGATAACGGCCTGCGCAACCTGCGCGGCACCATTTCCATGGCGCGCACCGCCGACAAGGACAGCGCCACCAGCCAGTTCTTCCTCAACGTGGCGGACAACGCCTTCCTCGACCACGGCCAGCGCGATTTCGGCTATGCGGTGTTCGGTAAGGTGGTGAAGGGCATGGACGTGGTCGACAAGATTTCTCAGGTGCCGACCGGCAACGTCGGCCCTTATCAAAATGTACCGAGCAAGCCGATTGTTATTCTGTCGGCGAAGGTCATGCCGTAAGCGCTCAGACCGGCCCCCGCGCGGGGCCGGTTTCTGTTTTCCCCTCCCTGAAGCTTCGCCTGCATCACTGTTTTCTCCTCCTGCTCATGGTGTAATCAACGCAGATAATCAACCGGATAGCCGGCGTTTTGTTGTTCCTCTCGTTCAGGATGCGTTGTTGTGATGTATGAATTTGACCAGGTGCTGCTGCTGTTGCAGCAGATGTGCGTCTATCTGGTGATCGCCTATCTGTTGAGTAAAACCCCGCTGTTTATTCCGCTGATGCAGGTCACCATCCGTTTGCCGCACAAGCTGCTGTGCTACGTGATTTTCTCGGTGTTCTGCATTATGGGCACCTATTTCGGCCTGCATATTCAGGACTCGATCGCCAACACGCGCGCTATCGGCGCGGTGCTGGGCGGCCTGCTGGGCGGGCCGTCGGTCGGATTTCTGGTCGGGCTGACCGGGGGGCTGCATCGCTATACCCTCGGCGGCATGACCGACGTCGCCTGCGCGGTGTCCACCGTGGCCGAAGGGCTGGTCGGCGGCCTGGTGCACAGCCTGGCGCTGCGGCGCGGCCGGCTCGATCTGCTGTTTAATCCGCTGTTTGTCGCCGGCGTCACCCTGGTGGCCGAAATCCTGCAAATGGGCATTATCCTCGCCATCGCCCGTCCGTTCGACGAGGCGCTGCGTCTGGTGGGCTATATCGTGCTGCCGATGCTGGTTGCCAACACCGTGGGGGCGGCGATGTTTATGCAGATTCTTCGCGACCGGCGGGCGATGTTTGAAAAGTACACCAGCGCGTTCTCCTCCAAAGCCCTCAAGCTGGCCGAGCGCACCGAGGGGATTTTGCGGCAGGGCTTTGACCGGGAAAACAGCATGAAGGCGGCGCGGGTGATCTATCAGGAACTGGGCATCGGCGCGGTGGCGATCACCGACCGTGAAAAGCTGCTGGCGTTTATCGGCATCGGCGACGATCACCACCTGCCGGGCACGCCGATCTCTTCGGCGCATACCCGCTGCGCCATTGACAATAACGAAGTGGTGTATGCCGATGGCAATGCGCTCTCCTACAGCTGTTCGATCAGCGGCAGCTGCAAGCTGGGGTCGACGCTGGTGATCCCGCTGCGCGGTGAGAACCAGCGGGTGATCGGCACCATCAAGCTGTATGAGCCGAAAAGCAAGCTGTTCAGCACCATCAACCGCACCCTGGGCGAAGGCATCGCCAGCCTGCTGTCGGCGCAGATTATGGCCGGCCAGTATGAACGGCATAAACAGCTGCTGGCGCAGTCGGAAATCAAGCTGCTGCACGCGCAGGTGAACCCGCATTTCCTGTTTAACGCGTTAAATACGCTGGTGGCGGTGATTCGTCGCGACGGCGACCGCGCCTGCGAACTGGTGCAGTATCTGTCGACCTTCTTCCGCAAGAACCTTAAGCGTTCGGATGACGAAGTCAGCCTGGCGGACGAGATTGAGCACGTTAACGCCTATCTGCAAATTGAGCAGGCGCGCTTTGCCGACCGGCTGGAAATCGTGGTGTCGCTGCCGGAGCGCCTGTTGGCGGTGCGCCTGCCGGCGTTTTCCCTGCAGCCGATTGTGGAAAACGCCATCAAACACGGCACCTCGCAGCTGCTGGGCACCGGGCGCATCACCATCGACGCCCGCAGCGAGGGCGGGCGCCTGCTGCTGCAGGTCACGGATAACGCCGGCCTGTATCAGGAAAAAACGCCGGGCGACGGGCTGGGTATGAGCCTGGTGGACCGGCGCATCCGCGTACGCTACGGCGAAGAGTACGGCGTGCGGGTCAGTTGTGAACCGGAGGCGTTCACCCGCATCACATTATACGTTCCACTGGAGGGAGCCGCCTGATGCTGAACATATTGATCGTCGACGATGAGCCTTCGGCGCGCGACAACCTGCGCCATCTGCTGTCCGCCGAGCCGGAGGTGTGCATTATCGGCGAATGCGCGAATGCGATTGAGGCCATCAGCCAGATCCACCGGCTGCAGCCGGACGTGGTGTTTTTGGATATCCAGATGCCGCGCATCAGCGGCCTGGAGATGGTGGGTATGCTTGATCCCAACCGGATGCCGCATATCGTGTTCCTCACCGCGTACGATGAATACGCGCTGCAGGCGTTTGAGGAACATGCCTTTGACTATCTGCTGAAGCCGGCGGAACCGCAGCGGCTGAAGAAAACCCTGCAGCGCCTGCAGCAGCGCCATACGGCGCAGGATGTCGCCGCACTGCCGGAAAGCGCGGGCTATTTGAAATATATCCCCTGCGCCGGCCACAGCCGGATTTACCTGCTGCGCTTTGACGAGGTGATCGCCGTCCGCTCGCGCGCCAGCGGCGTTTACGTGGTGCGCAACGACGGCATGGAGTGCTTTACCGAACTGACGCTGCGCACGCTGGAGAGCCGCACGCCGCTGGTGCGCTGCCATCGTCAGTATCTGGTGAATCTGGAACAGGTGCGGGAAATCCGCTTTGAGGAGGGCGGCGCGGCGGAAATGATTATGTCGGTCGGCGAGGCGGTGCCGGTCAGCCGCCGCTACCTGAAATCGTTGAAAGAACAGCTGGGGCTGCGCGGCTAGCGCTTGACGGGGTTCCGCCGCGCTTATAGCTTTATGACATCACAGGCGCATCTGCGCCGCGTTAGCGTCATCAAAGGAACAGAAAATGAGTGAAGCACGGATTATCGCCAAGGCGATGAAAGACGGAAAACCCGTTCAGGATTTGGCGATTCTGCCCGCCCTGGCTAACCGCCACGGCCTGATTACCGGCGCGACCGGTACCGGTAAGACCGTGACGTTGCAAAAAATGGCCGAACAGTTTTCACGCATCGGCGTGCCGGTGTTCCTGTCGGACGTGAAGGGCGACCTGTCGGGGATCGGCACCGAGGCGGTGCCGAATGAAAAACTGCAGGCGCGCCTGACGGCGATTGGCGTCGCCGACTGGCAACCGCAGGCCTGCACCATTATCCCGTGGGATATCTACGGCGAGAAAGGCCACCCGATCCGCGCCACGGTTTCCGATCTCGGCCCGCTGCTGCTGGCGCGCCTGCTGGACCTGAACGAGGTGCAAAGCGGCGTGCTGCAGCTGGTGTTTAAAATCGCCGACGATAACGCGCTGCTGCTGTTGGATATGAAAGACCTGCGCGCGATGGTGCAGTACGTCGGCGACAATGCCAAACAGTTCAAAACCCAGTACGGCAATATTTCCACCGCCTCGGTCGGCGCGATCCAGCGCGGCCTGCTGACGCTGGAGGAGCAGGGCGCCAACCTGTTCTTCGGCGAGCCGATGCTCGACATCAACGATCTGATGAAAACCGACGCCAACGGCCATGGCGTGATCAATCTGCTGGCGGCCGACAAGCTGATTAACCAGCCGAAGCTCTATTCGGTATTTCTGCTGTGGCTGCTGGCGGAGCTGTTTGAACATCTGCCGGAAGTGGGCGATCCGGAGCAGCCGAAGCTGGTGTTCTTCTTTGATGAGGCGCACCTGTTGTTCAAAGACGCGCCGGCGGCGCTGCTGACCAAGATTGAGCAGGTGGTGCGCCTGATCCGCTCCAAAGGCGTCGGCGTTTACTTTGTGACGCAAAACCCGCTGGATATTCCGGACAGCGTGCTCGGCCAGCTGGGCAACCGCGTGCAGCACGCGCTGCGCGCCTTTACGCCGCGCGACCAGAAGGCGGTGAAGGCGGCGGCGCAGACCATGCGCGCCAACCCGGACTTTGATGCGGAAACGGTGATTGGCGAGTTGGGCGTCGGGGAGGCGCTGGTGTCGTTCCTCGATGAGAAGGGGCGTCCCCATGTGGTGGAGCGCGCGATGGTGATCGCGCCGGAGTCAAAAATGGGCATGCTGGGGGCGGAAGGGCTGAACAGCGCCATCAATAAATCGCCGCTGTACGGCCGTTATGAAGAGATGGTGGACCGTGAGTCGGCCTATGAGAAGCTGTCGTCCGAGGGCTTTGCCACCGTCGGCCAGGATGCGGAGGCGGTGGATAAAGCGGCGCCGCAGGCCGGCCAGCAAAGCGGCGGCGGCCTGATGGGCAGTCTGAATGAGCTGCTGTTCGGCTCCACTGGCCCGCGCGGCGGCAAACGCGACGGCATTGTACAGACCGCTGCCAAAAGCATGGCGCGCGATCTGAGCAAGCAAATTCTGCGCGGCGTGCTGGGTTCGATCATGGGCGGCCGTAAAAAGTAACGGCCATAAACCGGCCTCATTCGGGGCCGGTCTTGTTTTCTCTGTTATGGATATTTCCGTGCCGTTGAGCAAAGTCGTATCGCATTTGAAACTATTTACGTCATTGCTGGCGGCATCAACGCTGTTGGTTAGCATTATCGGCATTGGAGTGATGCTGCTGTATTTATGCGTGGAAGGTATCGGTATCAGCAGCCTGAGCCTGAAAGAGAGCATGACGTTTATCATCGTCGCCGTCCTGTTTTCTTTCATCATGGTAGTCGGGCTGGTCTATGGCGCTTATGCGACGGTTGCGCCAATGACTTTTCTCGCTTATTTGGTGACGAAATTTTGGGGGAGGGAGTTGGTTCGCCACAAACTTGTTCAGGGTAAAATTACGCTGTTTTTATCATTGATCTTATTGTTGTTTTTTGTGGCGATACTGTGTTTGCCCGGGGACAGTCAGCGGTCATGGCCCGTCGTCTATTTTCTCTGTATTGGCTTAATCTTTAACATGCTGTTCTTATTCCATAACAGGGAGGGCGAGCACCCGCTCTATCAGCGCATTGGCGCGATGTTTTTTGTCTCCTGCGGTTTGATGCTTATCGCACCGATTCCCAAGGCGTTGTCAAATTACCCCATGATGATGTTGGGTTACCGTTCTTGGCCGAGCGACGCCATCTTGATGGATGCTGAGCACCAGAAGCGCATTCAAGGCTATGCCGCTCTGGTCGGCGTCCCGGTAAAAACCTGCCGGGTGGGTGAGGATCGTTACGTCAGCGACGATATCACTCTGGTGTGGGATAGCGCTCAGGACGGGAAGCAGTTTATTCGCTTCAAACAGGATGATACGTTTTTGTTTCCGCTGCAGGGCGGGCAGCCGTTAGAGAAGATTAAAAAAGGAAAAAGGCAGTTGTGCCGCGACGCGGTATAATCAGGTCCTGTTTCACTGTTGACGTTTACCATGCTGCTGCTGATCGATAATTACGACTCCTTTACCTACAACCTTTATCAATACTTCTGCGAGCTTGGCGCCGAGGTGGTGGTAAAGCGCAATGATGAACTGCAGCTGGCCGATATTGACCGGCTGGCGCCGCAGCATCTGGTGATCTCCCCTGGCCCCTGCACACCGAACGAGGCCGGCATTTCGCTGGCGGCGATTGCGCACTTTGCCGGCCGGCTGCCGATTCTGGGCGTCTGCCTGGGGCATCAGGCGCTGGGGCAGGCATTTGGCGCCGATGTGGTGCGCGCGCGTGAGGTGATGCACGGCAAAACGTCGGCGATTCGCCATACGGACAGCGGCGTTTTTCGCGGGCTGAATAATCCGCTGACGGTAACGCGCTATCATTCGCTGGTGTTGGACGCCAAAACGTTGCCGGACTGTTTTGAGGTGACCGCCTGGAGCGAGCGCGACGGCATGCGCGATGAGATCATGGGCATTCGCCATCGCACGCTGGCGCTGGAAGGGGTGCAGTTCCATCCGGAGAGCATCCTCAGCGAGCAGGGGCACGCGCTGCTGAGTAATTTCCTTAAAAGTTAATCGGTTATAAGTTTTTCGCCATTATCGATGATTTTGGTTTGCCCTTGATTGGTTTTTTATGCATATTTTATGACTATATTGTCACTTTGGTGGCGGCGTTAAAAAACCAATCTCTTGAGGTGGAACCCAATAATGACGGAAAAACATGCGGTCAATCGCAGCACGTTCGATCAGGTGATTTTGCCGGTTTATGCACCGGCGCAGTTTGTGCCGGTAAAGGGCCAAGGCAGCCGCGTGTGGGACAGCGAGGGGAAAGAGTATATCGATTTCTCCGGCGGCATCGCCGTTACCGCATTGGGCCACTGCCACCCGGCGCTGGTGGCGGCGCTGCAGCAGCAAAGCGAAACCCTGTGGCATACCAGCAATGTGTTCACCAATGAACCGGCGCTGCGGCTGGCCAGCAAACTGATTGACGCCACCTTTGCCGACCGGGTCTTTTTCGTCAACTCCGGCTCGGAAGCCAATGAGGCGGCCTTTAAACTGGCGCGCCACTATGCCATTACCCGCCACAGTCCGTATAAAACCAAAATTATCGCCTTCTATAACGCCTTCCACGGCCGGACGCTGTTTACCGTCTCGGTGGGCGGGCAGGCGAAATATTCCGACGGCTTCGGGCCAAAGCCGGCCGATATCGTGCACGTGCCGTACAACGATCTGGCGGCGGTCAAGGCGGTGATGGACGACAGCACCTGCGCGGTGGTGATGGAGCCGATTCAGGGCGAAGGCGGCATTACGCCGGTGGACGCCGAGTTCCTACAGGGCGTGCGCGCGCTGTGTGACCAGCATCAGGCGCTGCTGGTGTTTGATGAGGTGCAGAGTGGTATGGGACGTACCGGCAAACTGTTTGCCTATATGCACTACGGCGTGACGCCGGATATTCTCACCACCGCCAAAGCGCTGGGCGGCGGCTTCCCGATCAGCGCGATGCTGACCACCGAGGAGATTGCCTCCGCCATGCAGGTCGGCACGCACGGCAGCACCTACGGCGGCAACCCGCTGGCCTGCGCGGTGGCCGAGGCGGCGCTGGAGGTGATCAATACGCCGCAGGTGCTGGACGGCATTACGCAGCGCCATGCGCTGTACGTGGCCAAACTGCAGCAGTTGGCCGAGAAATACGGCGTGTTCAGCGATATTCGCGGCATGGGGCTGCTGATCGGCGCTGAACTTAGCGCGGCCTATCAGAATAAGGCGCGGGATTTCCTGGCGGCTGCGGCCGCGCATGGCGTGATGATCCTGAACGCCGGACCTAACGTTATCCGTTTTGCGCCGTCATTGGTGATTGAACCGCAGGATATTGAAGAAGGGATGGCGCGTTTTGAGCGTGCGGTGCAGGATGTGGTGAATGCGGCATAAGCTACCCTTGCCGTCAGCATAAAAAACGGCGCGTATGCGCCGTTTTCTTATTAATTAACGCGTGCCATAAACGACGATGGTTTTGCCGTGTGCGGAGATCAGGTTTTGATCTTCCAGCATTTTCAGGATGCGGCCGACCGTTTCGCGTGAGCAGCCGACGATCTGACCAATTTCCTGACGTGTGATTTTAATTTGCATACCGTCAGGGTGGGTCATGGCGTCCGGCTGTTTCGCCAGGTTCAGCAGGGTCTGCGCAATGCGGCCGGTAACGTCAAGGAAGGCGAGGTTACCCACTTTCTCCGAGGTGACCTGCAGGCGGCTGGCCATTTGCGCGGAAAGGCGCATCAGAATATCCGGGTTGACCTGGATCAGCTGGCGGAATTTCTTATAGGAAATTTCAGCTACTTCACAGGCGGTTTTTGCTCTCACCCAGGCGCTGCGCTCCTGGCCTTCTTCAAATAATCCAAGCTCGCCGATGAAATCCCCCTGGTTGAGGTAGGACAGGATCATCTCTTTACCTTCTTCATCTTTAATCAGCACCGCAACGGAGCCTTTCACGATGTAGTAGAGCGTTTCGGCCTTTTCACCTTGGTGAATCAGCGTACTTTTGGATGGATATTTGTGGATATGGCAATGAGACAGGAACCATTCGAGAGTCGGGTCTGTTTGCGGTTTGCCGAGAACCATTCGCTATTATCCTCTGTTGTAATCGCTGCCTTGTAACACAGGGATCAAAGATCCCTGTTAAACGCGTTGATAACCGGTAATGCATGCGGGCTATAAACAGGTTTTGAGGCGTGCCGTAAAATACGCTATTGCCCTTAGCATATTAACTTGCTGACGGTGCTGCAAGCTACATTCTGTTAACATCTCGCTGAAGATGCGTTTCCTTGGGCAGATCCCTGAAAAATCGGTGTCCAAAAAAGAGTTATTGCGGTTTGTTTGTAGCATAGAGTGAGGCGAGTGTCTTCTGTTGTCTCGCTTCAGCATGACCAGCATCAGGTTCCGTTGCCAGTTTTAGTGCGAAAGCGTAGTCTGATTTTAAGAAATTAACCGGAGTGAGCAGTATGCAGGCAAGAGTGAAATGGGTGGAAGGATTGACCTTCCTCGGTGAGTCCGCGTCGGGCCATCAGGTGATAATGGACGGGAATGCCGGGGAAAAAGCGCCGAGCCCGATGGAGATGGTGCTGATGTCGGTGGGCGGCTGCAGCGCGATCGACGTGGTGTCGATTCTGCAAAAAGGCCGCAACGACGTGCGCGACTGTGAGGTAAAACTCAGCTCACAGCGCCGGGAAGAGGCGCCGCGCACCTTTACCGCGATCAATCTGCATTTTATCGTCAGCGGTAAAGGGCTGAGCGACAAGGTGGTGGAGCGGGCGGTCAATCTGTCCGCCGAAAAGTACTGCTCGGTATCGCTGATGCTGAGCCAGGCGGCAACGGTGACCCACAGTTTTGAAATCCGCGCCGTGGAATAACTTCACCCGGCGTGCGCCGGGTGCGAAGCCCGTAAGGCGCGCGCCGCTATTCGATCTTTTTCCCTTCCAGCAGGCGCTGCACCAGCGGCGCCATAATCAGCTCCATCGCCAGCCCCATTTTGCCGCCCGGCACCACCAGCGTATTGATATGCGAGATAAATGACCCCTGCAGCATCGCCAGCAGATAGGGGAAGTCGATCTGATCCAACCCGCGGAAGTGAATCACCACAAAGCTTTCATCCAGCGAAGGGATGGCTTTGGCGGCGAACGGGTTGGAGGTGTCGACCGTCGGCACCCGCTGGAAGTTGATATGGGTGCGGGAAAACTGCGGCGTGATGTAGTTGATGTAGTCTTCCATCGAGCGCACCACCGAATCCATGACCGCTTCGCGCGAATGGCCGCGTTCGCCGGTATCGCGGATCAGCTTTTGGATCCACTCCAGGTTAACGATGGGCACCACCCCGACCAGCAGATCGACATGGCGCGCCACGTCGTGCTGGTCGGTCACTACGCCGCCGTGCAGGCCTTCATAGAACAGCACGTCGGTCGGCGATGGCAACGGCTCCCACGGCGTGAAGGTGCCGGGCACCTGGTTGTAGGGCACCGCTTCGTCATAGGTATGCAGGTATTTGCGCGAGCGGCCGCTGCCGCTTTTGCCGTATTCGATAAAGCTCTGCTCCAGCAGGCCGAAGTCGTTGGCCTCCGGGCCGAAGTAGCTGATATGGCGGCCGAGGTCGCGCGCTTTACGGATCGCGGCGTCCATTTCCGGCCGGGTATAGCGATGGAAGCTGTCGCCTTCCAACTGCGCGGCGCGGATATCCAGCTGCTGGAATATTTTGCGGAACGCCACGCTGGTGGTGGTGGTGCCGGCGCCGCTGGAGCCGGTCACCGCGATTACGGGATGTTTGGCGGACATACTTGGGTTACTCCGTAGTAATAAAGCGCGCGTATCAGAGAATAATTTTTAGTGTGGTTGATACATTTTTGCCAGCGGCAAGCTGCGCGAGTTGGTTTGCAAGATGTCCATTGTTACCTGATTTTTGCCGTCAGTCATAGGGCGCCGGCGCGATTAACTCTCCTGCCGGCCGGCGCGCAGCTGTCCGCGGGGCATGATATTGACGGTTTCATGCAGCTCCGACCAAACCAGCACCACCTCGCCGCTCTGCAGCTGGCGGCGCACGTCGGCCACTTTCTGCTCCAGCGAGCGTTCATGCTCGCCGTAGTCGGTGCCTTCACGCAGCACGAAGGCTTCAATCAGGTTATTCAGCGTACTGCTGTCCAGTTCTTTCCAGGGAATAATCACGTTATTTATCCAGATAAGGGGTAAGCCAGGCGGGAATGCGCTGTTCCAGCCACATTTGCGGTTTGTGCAGCGTGCCGCCGACAAAGCCGACGTGGCCGCCGCGCTCGGTCAGCTGATATTCGATATTGGGCGGCAGCGCGCTCAGATCGGGGATCACCGCGTCGGTCATAAAAGGATCGTCTTTGGCGTGGATGATCAGCAGCGGCGTTTGGATCTCCGGCAGCAACGGCAGCGCGCTGCAGCGCCGGTAGTAGTCGGTGGCGTCGCGGAAGCCGTGAATGCGCGCGGTAATGGCGTCGTCAAAGTCGCGCATCCGGCGCAGTCCTTTGAGCTGCGGCAGCCGCAGCGGCAGCGACGCCGGGTCGCGCAGCAGCTTGCGGGTGGCGTTCTGCTTGAGCTGGCCGAGCAGGTAATGCTGATAGACGCGGGAGAAGCCCTGCTCCATCCGCAGGGAGCACGGCTCCAGCATCAGCGGCGCGCTGACCACCACTGCGGCGTCCAGCAGGCTTGCCTGGTGCTGCTGCGCCAGATAGCAGGCCAGCATATTGCCGCCGAGCGAAATGCCGACCGCGGCGGTGGGAGCGGCGCCATGGGTATCCCGCAGCCAGCGCAGGAAAAAGCGGGCGTCTTCCGTTTCGCCGGAATGATAAATGCGCTGCTTGCGGTTGGGCACGCCGCTGCAGCCGCGAAAGTGCATCACCACGCCCAGCCAGCCTTTTTCACGCCAGGCGTGCAGCAGGCCGTGGGCATAGGGGCTGTAGAAGCTGCCTTCCAGGCCGTGGAACAGCACCACCCGGGGCTTATCACCCGCGTTTGCGGGGTCCTCGCTCCAGGCCAGATCGACGAAATCACCGTCGGGCAGCTCCAGCCGCTGCCAGTGCGGTTGCAGCAGCACGCGGCGGCGCACCAGCCGCGGCAATAGGGTTTGCAGATGCGGGTTGCTGGCCCCGCTCAGGGGACGAAAGGTTTCATGCATAAGGTGAATAAAAATCTTGTTGGCGACTATTGTGTGATCAATAGCGCACTGTTAGCTTCAATGTCATCTGTTAACCATCATACTGCAAAAATCGCGCATGGGTGAGGAGCGCCCGTTTCATGGAATTAAGTTTGTTTCTTTCGCTGCTGGGCTTCCTGTGGGTGGCCGCGATTACCCCTGGCCCGAACAACATGCTGCTCACCACCTCCGGCGCCAATTTTGGCTTTATGCGTTCGCTGTGGCTGATGATGGGCATTATGCTCGGCATGCAGAGCATTTTGCTGCTGGTGGCGTTCGGCGTTGGCAGCCTGATCCTGGTCTACCCTTCATTACACCTGATCCTGAAAATCCTCGGCAGCGTCTACCTGCTGTGGCTGGCGTGGAAAGTGGCGACCGCCGCCTATGAAAAACTGGAGACCGATATTGCGCCGCCCAGGCCGGTACGGCTGTATCAGGGCTGGCTGCTGCAGTTTCTCAACCCCAAGGCCTGGCTGATGGCGCTGGGCGCGGTGGCCAGCTTTAGCCTGGAGGGGGAGCGATATAACGCGTCGATCGTGGCCATCGCAGCGGGGATTTTTGTAGTCAATATCATTGCCGGGATCGTCTGGCTTGGATTCGGCACCGTGATCGGCCGCCTGCTGCGCAGCAAGAAAGCCTGGGTGATCTTTAACGTTTCCATGGGATTGCTGACCGCGGCCTGCGCGCTGCTGATCTGGCATTAAGGAGTAAATCATGAGTGAAAACTACTTCCACGTTGATGCCTTTACCGGCGCGGGACTGCGCGGCAACCCGGCGGGCGTGTATCTGCTGAAACAGCCGCTGGAGACGGCGCAGCTGCAGGCGATCGCCAATGAGCTGCAGCTGCCGGAGACCAGCTTTGTCTGGGACGACGGCGATGTGCTGAGCATCCGCTGGTTTACGCCGCATCGCGAGGTGGACCTGTGCGGACACGGTACGCTGGCGGCGGCGCATGTGATGTTCAACGTGGTGAACCCGGGGCTGAACGACCTGCGTTTTCGCTCCGCCAGCGGCGAACTGTACGTCAAACGCGACAGCGAAGAGGCTGAGCGGCTGATTCTGGATTTCCCCAGCCGGGCGCCGCAGCGCGTCGCGCCGCCGGCCGCGGTGACGCAGTTGCTGGGCGTTACGCCGCAGGAGACCTGGCAGGCCACGGCGCTGCTGGCGGTGCTGGAGAGTGAAGCGCAGGTGAGGGCGCTGCAGCCGGACATTCCGGCGCTGATTGCCGCCGCCGGCCGGGCGGTGATCGTCACCGCGCCGGGTGAGACGGTGGATTTTGTTTCCCGTTACTTCACGCTGGACGGTGGAGAAGACCCGGTGACCGGCTCCGCCCACTGTACGCTGATGCCATATTGGAGCGCGCGTCTGGGGCGCCATACGCTGCGGGCCCGGCAGATATCCGCCCGCGGCGGTGAGCTGTTTTGCCGCCAACACGGCGAACGCACCCTGCTCGGCGGCCACGCCAGGATCTTTTTACGCGGGGAAATTCTCGGGTGAATGGCCGCAGCACGGCAGGTGCTGCGGCGCAAGGGTTACTTGAGCCCGTCGGTTTTGAGCAGGCTGTCTAGCAGGCTGAGGTCGGATTTGTACGCCAGCGTGTCGTTTTCCAGCAGCTGAGCGTGCTTTTGTTTGAAGGCCGAGTGCAGTGAGCGCAGGATTTCCAGGCCCTGAGTGTTGATGCTGCCGGAAGCGCCGTGAATATCCAGCTGGCTGGAAAGCTTATAGCCTTCGTCCAGTAACTTAAGCGTGTGGGGCAGGTAGCGCTCAAGAAACTCGCTGCCCGGTTTAACGTCATTGGGATCCTGCAGTATGCACTGTTGTATCAGTCGGGCGTATTTGACGATGCCGTTCAGCTCGGTTTGCATCGTTTTGGGGAGCGCGGGATAGCTCTCCAATGTGACGATAATTTGCTCTCCTTTTGTGCTGAGCCAGCTCTCGTCTCCTGCTTTTGCTTCGTCGCCGGCGTTCGCTGCGGCCGCGTTTTGTTCCGCACCGGCCGTTTGACGGGGGGCGGGCCTGGTCGCAGCGTTGATCGTTTTGGCGACCCTTTTGGACAACGGCAGGCTAAGGTATGCGGAAAGCAGAAATAGCGCTGTGAAGATGCAGAGGTAACCGTAATGATGAACGCCTTCATACATCGTATTGTAATCCAGCAGCATCAGCAGCCATAGCAGCAGGTACCACAGGTGTATCCAGCCCAGCTCGCTGCGTTGCGATAACAGATGCAGCATGAAAAACATGGATGCAGCCCAGACGCCCGCGGCACCCGTATCGCCGATGAACACCCAGATAAGAGCAGCCAGCAATCCCCAGGCCATGCTGCGCTGATCGTACAGCAGTCCGCGGAAAAGCAGCACCAGGCTTAGCCAACAGAGGAGGATGGGGGTGTTTTGACTGACTTCCTCGGGACTCATGCTGGCATGCAGGGGCGCGAGGTCAGGCGAGCCTATTTCGGTGGCAATTTTGAGATAGAAGCTCGCGACGATCGACAGAACAATCTGTGTGACGAATTTAAACAAGTGGCTGTTTTCATAGCGCGCGCGAAAGCCGGAAACGTTAATCAAGGTCATAGGCGGAGAAAAGTCTAATCCGTAAGTTGTTAAAAGCGTTCAGCATTGTGCTGAACGCCGGTTAGGCATTGGCTGCCGGACGCTGGTTTGCCGCAATGGCCGCCAGCCGGCTGCGCAGCTCCTGCTCCATGCCCGCCAGCTCTTTTTCCACCTCGGCGCGGCGCACCCGCGCTTCGCTGGCGATGGTTACGGTGTCCTCAATGGTGCTGAGTAAACGGCCCTGTACGTCGCGCAGCGTTTCAACATCCACCAGGGAGCGTTCCACCTCGCGTGCGGTTTCCAGCGTGCCCGTTTGCAGCAGCTCGGCGTTGCGGCGCAGCATGTCGTTGGTGGTATCCGCCACGTCTTTTTGCAGCTTGGCCGCCTGTCGCTGAGAGTTGAGCGACAATGCCAGCACGATTTGGCTTTTCCAGACGGGGATGGTGGTGAGAATGCTGCTTTGGATTTTCTCCGCCAGCGATTGGCTGTTGCTTTGCATCAGGCGGATCTGCGGCGCTGTCTGGACGGCAATGGTGCGCGACATCATCAGGTCATGCAGCCGGCGTTCAAAGCGCTGGACGCCTTCCATCAGGTCGCGCACGTACTGGGCATCCATGGCGTCGCTGGAATGGGCCGCTTTTTCTTGCGCCAGGCGCAGTTCCCCGTTCTGTATCAGCGCCAGCTTTTGCTTACCGGCGATAATGTGCAGGTTAATCTGTTGGAAGAACTCGCGGTTGTGAGTAAATAGTTGTTCCAGCGTGGCGATATTACGCAGCAGCTCCACCATCGTCTGTTCGAGCTTTTTGCTGATGTTGTCCACCTGCTGCGCCAGCGTTTGATATTCCGCCATGGTGCGTTCAATTTTATTGAAGAGGCGCCCCAGCAGCGGCAAGGAGGCGAGCAGGCTTTTCTTTTCACCAAACGCGCTTAAATCGACGGCTTTCACTTTGCCCAGCAGGTCGGTGAGCTGCTCGCCGATCGCGCCGGCATCCTTGGCTCTCACCTCTTGCATCAGCGCTTCGGAAAAGCGCGAAATGCTGTTCATGGTTTTGGCCGCATAGGCAATGGACAATACCGGATCGGTGATATCGATCTGTTCGACCAGGCGCTGGACTTCGTCCTGTTCCTGTAAAGTCAGCTGTTCGTCAGCAAGCTGGGGCAGATCTGTGGGGGAGACGGCAGAAACAGGGCTGCCGGTCTGTGTAGTCATGGATAAATCAGGGGTATTTTCCATTAAGAAAAGCATCCTTGTGATAAATGGCGGCACAGATATATGGCCGATTAAGGCGTTATTTTCAGACAATGTTACCTTGCGTTTAGGCGAGAAGCCAGATTACCGCGCGCTTATCCATGGTAAGAGTGTGTGCAATATCTTGCGTGAGCGGGTAAGTTTTATTTCTATAAAGAATAAAGAAGACTTTTTTATTCTTTTACGCCTAGATACGCTCAGATAAAACTGTTGGCAACTGAACAGATCGTTATCAACGGAGCAGAATATGGCGGGCAAACTCTTTTCTCTACGCGGCGCGGCGTTGTTGGCGCTGTCGCTGATGGCGGCCAGCGCGCAGGCGGTCGATGTGACCGTCGCCTATCAAACCTCGGCGGAGCCCGCCAAAGTGGCGCAGGCGGAAAATAGTTTTGCCAAACAGTCCGGCGCCAAGGTCGACTGGCGTAAGTTTGACAGCGGTTCCAGCGTGCTGCGCGCGCTGGCCTCCGGCGATGTGCAAATCGGCAATATCGGCTCCAGCCCGCTGGCGGTGGCCGCCAGCCAAAAACTGCCGATTGAGGTGTTCCTGATCGCCTCGCAGCTCGGCAGCTCGGAAGCGCTGGTGGTGAAAAACACCATCACCTCACCAAAAGATCTGATCGGCAAACGCATTGCGGTGCCGTTTATCTCAACCACCCATTACAGCCTGCTGGCTTCGCTGAAGCACTGGGGCATCAAGCCTGAGCAGGTGAAAATCCTCAACCTGCAGCCGCCGGCCATTGCCGCCGCCTGGCAGCGCGGCGATATCGACGGCGCGTACGTCTGGGCGCCGGTGGTAAACGAACTGGCGAAAAACGGCAAGGTGCTGGCCGATTCGGCGCAGGTGGGCGAGTGGGGCGCGCCGACGCTGGATGTCTGGGTGGTGCGTAAGGATTTCGCCCGGCAGCATCCGCAGGTGGTGAGCGCCTTTGCCGCCAGTTCGCTGGCGGCGCAAAAGGCCTACCTGAACGATCCCGCTGCCTGGCTCGGGGATAAAGAACATCTCGCCACGCTGGCGCGGCTGAGCGGGGTGCCGGAAGCGCAGGTGCCGGCATTGGTGCAGGGCAACCGCTATCTGCCGGCGGCAGAACAGGTGAGTCAGCTGGGCCAGCCGGTCAGCAAGGCGATTCACGATACCGCAGAGTTTCTGAAGCAGCAGGGCAAAATCCCGCAGGTTGACGCGGATTACAGCGCCTATGTTACCGACCGTTTCGTGAAGCAGCTGCAGGCTGCGCCGCAGTCGTAAGGGGGGAGAGATGCTAAACGTCAGCCATCTGTCGGCGGAGTATCAGGGGCGTCCGGCGCTGCGCGATGTGTCGTTCCAGATCGACAGCGGCGAGCTGGTGGTGGTGCTGGGGCCGTCGGGCTGCGGCAAAACCACCCTGCTGAATCTGATTGCCGGCTTTATGTCGCCGGCGGCGGGCAGCATTACGCTGGACGGCCGGCCGGTCAACGGCCCCGGCGCCGAGCGCGGCGTGGTGTTTCAGCATGAGGGCCTGCTGCCGTGGCGCAACGTGGCGGATAACGTCGAGTTTGGCCTGCAGCTGGCGGGCATCGGTAAGGCGCAGCGGCGGGCGGTGGCGCAGGATATGCTGCGCCGCGTCGGCCTGGCCGGCTATGAGCAACATTCTATCTGGCAGTTGTCCGGCGGGATGCGTCAGCGCGTCGGGATCGCCCGCGCACTGGCGGCGGATCCGCGTCTGCTGCTGCTGGATGAGCCGTTCGGCGCGCTGGATGCCTTTACCCGCGAGCAGATGCAGGAGCTGCTGCTCAACATCTGGCGTGATACCGGCAAGCAGGTGCTGCTGATTACGCACGATATTGAAGAGGCGGTCTTTTTAGCCAGCGAGCTGCTGCTGCTGTCACCGGGGCCGGGGCAGGTGGTTGAGCGCCTGTCGCTCGACTTCGGCCGCCGCTACGCCGCCGGTGAGGCGTGCCGCACGATCAAATCGGACTCTGAGTTTATCGCCCGGCGCGAATATGTGCTCGGCAAGGTCTTCCAACAGCGCGAGGCATTATTATGAGCCTGCATTCCACCTTGAAAGCGACCGTGACGCCGGCGTCGCCGCGCCGTTTTACGCTGCCGCGCCGCGTCTGGCTCAGCGCATCAACGCTGCTGGCGGTGCTGGCGCTGTGGTGGGCGGTGACGGCGCTGGGGCTGATCGACCCGCTGTTT
Organism: Serratia rubidaea; assembly: GCF_016026735.1. Lineage (NCBI taxonomy): Bacteria > Pseudomonadati > Pseudomonadota > Gammaproteobacteria > Enterobacterales > Yersiniaceae > Serratia > Serratia rubidaea. The sequence continues at coordinate 1,139,673 of NZ_CP065640.1, read as the reverse complement.
CTGCCGGCGCCGCAGCAGGTACTGCGCCAGCTGATAACCATCGCCGGCCCGCAGGGGTTTATGGACGCCACGCTGTGGCAGCATTTGGGCGCCAGCCTGGGGCGCATTTTGCTGGCGCTGCTGGCGGCGGTGCTGATCGGGATCCCGGTCGGCATTGCGATGGGGCTGAACGACACGGTGCGCGGCATCCTCGACCCGCTGATTGAGATTTACCGCCCGGTGCCGCCGCTGGCCTATCTGCCGCTGATGGTGATTTGGTTCGGCATTGGCGAAACGTCGAAAATTCTGCTGATTTATTTGGCGATTTTTGCTCCGGTCGCGCTGTCGACCGTGGCCGGCGTGCGCAGCGTGGCGCAGGTACGGGTGCGCGCCGCACGCGCGCTGGGGGCTAACCGCTGGCAGGTGCTGCGCTTTGTGGTGTTGCCGAGCGCGCTGCCGGAAATTCTGACCGGGATCCGCATCGGGCTGGGCGTGGGCTGGTCGACGCTGGTGGCGGCGGAACTGATCGCCGCGACGCGCGGTTTAGGTTTTATGGTGCAGTCCGCCGGTGAGTTTCTGGCGACCGATGTGGTGCTGGCCGGCATCGGCGTGATTGCGATTATTGCATTTGGTTTAGAGCTGGGATTGCGCGCTCTGCAGCGCCGTCTGACCCCGTGGCATGGAGTACAACAATGAACGAACGTCTGGTGATTACCCCGTTAGGGCCGCATATCGGCGCGCTGGTGGAGAATGTTCAGCTGGCGCGGCCGTTGGGCGACGGACAGTTTGAGCAGCTGTATCACGCGCTGCTGAAACATCAGGTGCTGTTTTTCCGCAATCAGCCGATTACGCCGCTGCAGCAGCGCGATCTGGCCGGGCGCTTTGGCGATCTGCATATTCACCCGGTCTATCCGCACGCCAGCGATGTGGAGGAGATTATCGTGCTGGACACCCACGATAATAATCCGCCGGACAACGATAACTGGCACACCGACGTCACCTTTATCGAAAACCCGCCGCTGGGGGCGATTCTGGCGGCCAAAACGCTGCCGGCCGCCGGCGGCGACACCCTGTGGGCCAGCGGCATTGCCGCCTATGACGCGCTGTCGGCGCCGTTCAAACAGCTGCTGAGCGGCCTGCAGGCGGAGCATGACTTCACGAAATCATTCCCGGAATATAAGCACCGCGGCAGCGAGGAGGAGCATCAGCGCTGGCAACAGGCGGTGCAGAAAAACCCGCCGCTGCTGCACCCGGTGATCCGCACCCATCCGGTAAGCGGCCGCCAGGCGCTGTTCGTCAATGAGGGCTTTACCACGCGGATTGTCGATCTGTCGGCGAAAGAGAGCGAGGCGTTGCTGAGCTTCCTGTTTGCCCATATCACCAAGCCGGAGTTTCAGGTGCGCTGGCGCTGGCAGGAAAATGATATCGCCATCTGGGACAACCGCGTGACGCAGCACTACGCCAACGCGGATTACCTGCCGCAGCGGCGCATTATGCACCGGGCGACAATGCTGGGCGATAAGCCGTTTTACCGCGCCTGACGGCTACTCCACCATCAGATTACGGGAAAAGTTGCGCATATCGACCCCCGCCTTTTTACGATACAGGCGCGCCTTGCGCGCGCCTGTCGCCATCATTTTGCCGGTGTCTTCAAACATCTCCGCCGCTTCAAAGCGCCGCATCAGGCTTTTGCGCTGTACCGACCGATCCAGAATGATCTCCATCACCTCTTGTAACTGCGACAGCGTAAATTCCGTCGGCAGGCAATAGACCGGCAGCATGGAATAGGCGGTTTTTTGCCGCAGGCGCTGCAGCGCCGCGTCGATAATCGTCAGATGATCGAAGGCCAGCGGCTGAGTGCGCAGCGTTGCCAGCGGCAGCCAGGCGGCGTCATCCACATCGGCAATATGGGCCTGACAGTCGGCGTGGGCGATCAGGGCGAAATAGACCGTGGTCAGGCTCCAGCCGCGTGGGTCGCGTTCACGGCCGGAAAAACTCGCCAACTGCGCCAGATACGGCGGGGCGATGCCGGTTTTCTCCATCAGCTTGCGCTGGGCGGTGGCGCCGGTGGAATCATCGCGCTGCAGATCGATAAAGCCGCCCGGTAATCCCCATCGCCCCTGGAAAGGGTGGTTGGCGCGTTTGACCATCAGGACGCAGAGCTGCTCCTGATGAACGGTAAACAGCACGCTATCCACCGTGACAATCGGCGCGGGGAAGCGGCTGGCGTCGTAGTTTTGCAGGTAGTCGGTTTCCGTGGACATTGCGCGGGCTCTCGCTGAAAAGGTCTTTGGGACACTATAACGCCCGTCCAGGGCTTCAGCAAGCGAGTACATATTATTCTCATTTATTATCAATGCGTTGACTGTTTTTTGCTGCATGGGTGATTTTTTTACTTGCCAATTAGTGTCCCTTAGACAATTATATAAGTGTCTTACGGACATTAATGATTAAGTAACAGGAGTCGGATATGCACACAACACTGCGGTTATTTCTGGATAACGAGGAAGTTCCGGTTATCAGCGGCCAGTTCCCGGATGGCGCCGTCTATGCCCGTTTCACCGTGCCGGCCGCGGCGAATGTCGTGCACATGCGTATCCGGGCGGCGGCGATGCGCACCATGGATGACTTTATGCAGCTGGCGCAGTTGGTGGAGGCGGTGCGTCACCACTACCCGATCCGTGAGAGCCTGCTTGAGCTGCCGTATCTGCCGTTCGCCCGTCAGGATCGTCATATGGGCGCTGGCGACAGCTTTGCGCTGAAGGTCTTCGGTCAGCTGTTGAATACGCTGAAGTTTGACCGGGTCACGGTGCTGGACCCGCACAGCGACGTCGCTGCGGCGGCGATTGACCATTTCCATGCCATTGCTCAGCAGCACTGCATGCAGCACAGCGCCAGGCTGACGCAGTTACTGACGCAGCAGGCGGTGCTGCCCGTCGCGCCGGATGCCGGGGCGCTGAAAAAAATCCATGCCGTTGCCGCGCATTTTGCGCTGAACGAGTACGGCATCATGACCAAGCATCGTGACGTGCAGAGCGGCGAACTGACCGGGTTTGCGCTGCTGGCCGGCGACGTGCGGGACAGAGACGTGCTGATTGTCGACGACTTGTGCGATGCCGGCGGCACCTTTATCGGCGCGGCGCAGGTGCTGCGCCAGCACGGCGCGCGCAGCGTCAGCCTGTATGTTACGCACGGCATCTTTTCCCGCGGCGTAGCGCACTTGCTGAGCCAGGGCATCGACAACATTTATACCACTACCTCGTATGCGGCGGCGGATATCGCCGAAGACCGCGTTGAACTGATTGATATTGCGCGTATCTACGCCCATTAAGGAGAGCATGATGCTGACTAACCCTATTCTGGCGATTGATGGTTATAAAGTATCCCACCGTGAGCAGTATCCGCAGGGGACGACGCGGGTTTACTCCAACTTTACGCCGCGCAGCGACCGCTTCTTCAGTTCGCCGCTGCCCGATGGGCAACTGGTATTTTTTGGCCTGCAGGGATTCCTGCAGTGGTTTATGGTGGATTTGTTCAATCAGCAGTTCTTTGCCCGGCCGGAAGAGCAGGTGGTTGGGGAATATAAGGCGCTGATGGACAGCTATATCGGTCAGGGCCGGGTGTCCGTCGAGCATATCCGCGCGCTGCATCGGTTGGGGTATCTGCCGTTGCATATCAAGGGACTGGATGAGGGCAGCAAGGTCAATATGAAGGTGCCGGTGCTGACCATCACCAATACCCGCGATGAGTTCTTCTGGCTGGTGAACTATCTGGAAACGGTGATTTCCGCAGAGTTGTGGAAGGCCTCGACCAACGCCACCATTGCCCATCACTACCGTAAGATTTGCCAGATGTGGGCGGCGCGCACCTGTGATGATATGACGCACCTGGATTTTCAGAGCCATGACTTTTCCTTCCGCGGCATGTCGGGCATGCACGACGTGGCGCAGGCCGGTGCCGGCCACCTGCTCAGTTTTAAAGGCACCGATAATATTCCGTCCATTCTGTATGCGCAGCGCTACTACCCCACCGACGGCGACTATTTTGTCGCCGGCAGTATCCCGGCCACCGAGCACAGCGTGATGTGCATGGGGGAACAGGACGCGGAGATTGAAACCTTCCGCCGTCTGATTGAGGACCTGTACCCGCAGGGGCTGGTTTCCATCGTATCGGATACCTGGGATTACTGGCGGGTGCTGACCGAGTTTACCCGCGAGCTGAAAGCGAAAATTATGGCGCGCGACGGCCGGGTGGTGTTTCGCCCGGACAGCGGCGACCCGGTAGCCATCCTGTGCGGCAGCGGTGCGGATTACGACCGTAGTCCGACGCGCAGCGCGGAAGAAAAAGGCTCGGTGGAAGTGCTGTGGGAAATTTTTGGCGGCACGGTAAACAGCAAGGGTTACAAGGTGCTGGATCCTCACGTCGGGCTGATTTACGGCGATTCGATTACGCTGGAGCGCGCACAGGAGATTCTGCGCCGCCTGGAAGCGAAAGGGTTCGCCAGCTCCAACGTGGTGTTCGGCGTGGGTTCTTTTACCTATCAGTATCATACCCGCGACACCTTTGGCTTTGCGATGAAGGCGACCTACGGCGAGGTGCAGGGCGTCGGGCGTCCGATTTTCAAACAGCCGAAAACCGACGGCGGCTTAAAGCGGTCGGCGCGTGGTCTGTTACGGGTGATTCGGGATGAGCGCGGCGACTACCAACTGCTGGATAACCAAAGCTGGCAGCAGGAGCGGCAGGGCGAACTGAAAACCCGCTTCCTGGACGGCAAGCTGTATCATCAGGAGTCGTTAGAGCAGGTCCGCCAGCGGCTGAGCGCGACGCTGGCGGAGTGACGGGCGTTTAACTCTCGGCGTCGAACGCCTGGGTCAGCTGTTCCAGCTGTTCCTGCGCCTCCAGCCAGGTCATTTCCGTTTCTTCCAACGAGGATTTGGCCTGGCTTTGCCGCTGCAGGCAATCGGTCAGTTCGGCCTTGCGGCTGATGTCGTACAGCGCGGAGTCCGCCAGCTGTTCTTCCACCTGCGCCAGCTCGGCGCCCAGCTTTTCCATCTGCTGTTCCAGTTTGGCGATCTGCTTGCGCAGCGGCTGGGTTTGCGTGCGGAACTCGGCGGCGCGGCGCTTTTGATCCTTACGCGCCTGCGCGCTGTTGCCGCCATCCTGTTTCGGCGCGGCGTCCTGCTGTGCCTGCTGTTTTTGCAGATCGCTGAGCCACTGCTGGTAATCTTCCAGATCGCCGGCGAACGGCTCGACCTGGCCGTCGTGCACCAGATACAGATCGTCGGTGGTTGAACGCAGCAGGTGACGGTCGTGCGACACCACCACCAACGCGCCTTCGAAGTCGATCAGCGCTTCGGTCAGCGCCTGACGCATATCCAGATCCAGGTGGTTGGTCGGTTCATCAAGCAGCAGCAGGTTAGGGCGCTGCCAGACGATCAGCGCCAGCACCAGACGGGCTTTCTCCCCGCCGGAGAAGCGGCCGGTCGCCTCGCTCACTTTGTCGCCCTGGAAGCCGAAGCCGCCGAGGTAGTCGCGCAGCTGCTGTTCCAGCACGCGCGGCGCCATGCGACTCAGGTGCTGCAGCGGCGATTCGTCGGCGCGCAGGAATTCCAGCTGATGCTGGGCGAAATAGCCCAGCTTGATGCCTTTCGCCAGGCCTATTTCACCGCTGAGCGGCGCCAGTTCGTCCGCCAGCAGCTTAATCAGGGTGGATTTGCCGGCGCCGTTGCGCCCCAGCAGGCCGATGCGCGAGCCGGGCACCAGGTTCAGTTTGATTGACTGCAGGATCACTTTATCGCCATAGCCGGCGCTGACTTTTTCCATCCGCAGCAGCGGATTGGGCAGGCTCTCCGGCTCGCGGAAGCTGAAGCTGAACGGGTTGTCGACGTGCGCCGGCGCGATCAGCTCCATGCGTTCGAGCATCTTGATGCGGCTTTGCGCCTGCTTGGCTTTGGTGGCCTTGGCGCGGAACCGTTCGATATAGCTCTGCAGATGCGCCACCTTTTCCTGCTGAGTCTGGTACAGCGACTGCTGCTGCGCCAGCTTGGTGGCGCGCTGACGTTCGAACGAAGAGTAGTTGCCGGTGTATTCGTTAATGGTCTGCTGTTCGATGTGCAGGATTTTATCGACGATCGGATCGAGGAAGTCGCGGTCGTGCGAGATCAGCACCAGCGTGCCGGGATAGCTTTTCAGCCAGCGTTCCAGCCAGATGACCGCGTCCAGATCCAGGTGGTTGGTCGGTTCATCAAGCAGCAGCAGGTCGGAACGGCACAGCAGCGCCTGCGCCAGGTTGAGACGCATGCGCCAGCCGCCGGAGAAGGCGCGCACCGGGCTTTGCAGCTGCTCATTGGAAAAACCAAGGCCGTGCAGCAGGCTGGCGGCGCGGGCGCGGATGGTCCAGGCGTCGATGGCGTCCAGCTTACCGTGCAGCGTGGCGATGGCATTGCCGTCGTTACGTTCGTTGGCCAGCTGCAGCTCCGCTTCCAACTGGCGGAATTCGCGGTCGCCGTCAATCACATACTCCAGCGCCGGCACATCCAGCGCCGGCGTCTCCTGGTTCACCCAGGCCAGCGCCCAGCTGCCGGGGAAGGTGTAACTGCCGCCGTCGGCGGAAAGTTCACCCTTTAGCAGCGACAGCAGGGTCGATTTGCCGCAGCCGTTTTTACCCACCAGACCAACTTTCTGCCCGGGGTTAACCGTGGCCGTGGCGTTGTCCAGCAAGACGCGGGTACCGCGTCGGATTTGTAACGATGAGAATACAATCATAAAGCGCCGTTCTCTGTGTAGTCCCTTTACTTCGAATTATTGTCGCGTCGATGCGACTCGAATAATGTAGGAGATATGTTAAATTATCATCAACGTAACAGACCGCAGCGAGCGTGCTGTTTTAAACTATGCGCAGCATGGTAACGGAAAACCGTTGCTCTGACGACGCTATTGGAGGGGAACGATGTTGCAGCCGGCCAAGGTTTTGCTGCTGTATGCCCATCCGGAATCTCATGACTCGGTGGCTAACCGGGTTTTGCTCAAGCCGGCGCAGCAGATGGATAATGTCACCGTACATGATTTGTACGCGCACTACCCCGACTTCTTTATCGATATTCATCATGAGCAGCAGCTGCTGCGTGAACACCAGGTCATTGTTTTCCAACATCCTTTATACACCTATAGCTGCCCGGCGCTGCTGAAGGAGTGGCTGGACCGGGTGCTGTCGCGCGGTTTTGCCAGCGGCGTGGGCGGCGATGCGCTGGCGGGCAAATACTGGCGTTCGGTGATCACCACCGGCGAGCCGGAAGGCGCCTATCGCCTGGGCGGCTACAACCGCTATCCGATCGAAGATATTTTACGTCCCTTCGAGCTGACCGCCGCAATGTGCCATATGCACTGGCTGACGCCGATCGTCGTTTACTGGGCGCGTCGGCAAAAGCCGGAAGTGCTGGCCAGCCACGCCGCCGCCTACGGCGACTGGCTGCGTAATCCTTTGCCGCAACGGAGGAGCTGATCATGGAAGGTTCTGCATTACTGACCGCCGGGCTGTTGTTCCTGTTCGCCGCCGTGGTAACGGTGCCGATTGCCCGTCGTCTGGGAATTGGCGCGGTGCTGGGCTACCTGATTGCCGGTATCGCCATCGGCCCCTGGGGGCTGGGGTTTATCCGCGACGTCGAAGAGATTTTGCACTTCTCCGAACTCGGCGTGGTGTTCCTGATGTTTATCATCGGCCTGGAGCTGAATCCCTCCAAGCTGTGGGCGCTGCGGCGCTCGATTTTTGGCGTGGGCACCGGCCAGGTGGCGATCAGCGCCGTTATTCTGGGCGCGCTGCTGTACTTCAGCCATTTTGCCTGGCAGGCGGCGGTGATCGGCGGCATCGGTCTGGCGATGTCCTCCACGGCGATGGCGCTGCAGCTGATGCGTGAAAAGGGTATGAACCGCCATGAGGGCGGCCAGCTGGGGTTTTCGGTGCTGCTGTTCCAGGATATGGCGGTGATCCCGGCGCTGGCGTTGATCCCGATTCTGGCCGGCGGCAGCAGCAGCGACGACTGGGCGAGAATCGCCATGAAGGTGGCGGCGTTCGGCGGGATGCTGCTGGGCGGCCGTTACCTGCTGCGGCCGCTGTTCCGCTATATTGCGGCCTCCGGCGTACGTGAGATTTTTACCGCCGCCGCGCTGTTGGTGGTGTTGGGCTCGGCGCTGTTTATGGATGCGCTGGGGCTGTCGATGGCGCTGGGCACCTTCATCGCCGGGGTGCTGCTGGCGGAAAGCGAGTATCGCCACGAGCTGGAGATCGCCATCGAGCCGTTTAAAGGGCTGTTATTGGGGCTGTTCTTTATTTCCGTCGGCATGGCGCTGAATATCGGCGTACTCTATACCCATCTGCTTGAGGTGATCGTCGGCGTTCTGCTGCTGGTAGCGGTGAAATACGGCGTGCTGTACGCGCTGGCGCGCATCTTCGGCCTGCGCCGTTCGGTGCGGCTGCAGTTTTCCGGCGTGCTGAGCCAGGGCGGCGAATTCGCGTTTGTGCTGTTTTCGGCGGCGGCGACGCAAAAGGTGCTGCAGAGCGACCAGCTGGCGCTGCTGCTGGTGATCGTCACGCTGTCGATGATGACTACGCCGCTGCTGATGCAGGCGATCGACCGTATTTTGGCCCGCCGCTATAACGCCCGCGACGACGTGGAGGAGACGCCGTACGTCGAGGATGATGAGCCGCAGGTGATCATTGCCGGCTTCGGACGCTTTGGGCAGGTGATCGGCCGCCTGCTGATGGCCAATAAAATGCGGATTACCGTGTTGGAGCGCGACGTCAGCGCCGTCGCGATGCTGCGCCGCTACGGCTATAAAGTGTATTACGGCGACGCCACCGAGCTGGAGCTGCTGCGCGCCGCCGGCGCCGAGAAGGCGAAGTCGATCGTCATCGCCTGCAGCGATCCGGAAGACACCCTGGCGATTGTGCATCTCTGCCAGCAGCACTTCCCCAACCTGGCGATCCTGGCGCGCGCCCGCGGCCGTGTGGAAGCGCATGAGCTGCTGCAGGCCGGCGTGCAGTATTTCAGCCGCGAGACGTTCTCCAGCGCTCTGGAGCTGGGGCGCAAAACGCTGATGACGCTGGGAATGCATCCGCATCAGGCCTTTCGCGCCCAGCAGCACTTCCGCCGGCTGGATATGCGCATGCTGCGTGAATTGATGCCGCCGCATCAGGGCGATGTGGCGCAGATTTCCCGTCTGAAAGAGGCGCGGCGCGAGCTGGAAGAGCTGTTCCACCGCGAAATGCAAAAAGAGAGCCGCCAGTTTGACGGCTGGGATGAATATGAATAAGTGGGAGCAACAAGCATGTCTGTAACTCGTAAGCGTTTTATCGCCGGTGCGGTTTGCCCGAGCTGTAATGCGATGGATACGCTGGCCGTCTGGCGCGAAGATCAGGTTGAAGTGGTGGAGTGCGTGAAGTGCGGCCATCATCAGCGCCAGACGGAGCAACAGGTGGAAAAACACGTGCGTCCGCAAGAGCAGGTTATCGGGATTTTCCAACCGGAATAGCGCCGTTTGCCGCGATTTTTTATGCTGGAGGGTACAGCGGAGTAGATTTCCGTTACAATCTACCCGTTAGAGTTGCTGCCGGCGCAGGTTGGCGCAGCTGAAAGTATCCAACGGTAGGAGATATCATGAAAGTAGCAAAAGACTCGGTAGTCAGCCTGGCTTACCAAGTACGTACAGAAGACGGTGTTTTGGTTGATGAGTCTCCGGTGAGTGCACCGCTGGACTATCTGCACGGGCATGGTTCTCTGATTGCAGGTCTGGAAAAAGCGCTCGAAGGCCACGCGGTGGGCGATCGTTTCGACGTTCACGTTGGCGCTAACGAAGCCTACGGCAACTATGATGAAAACCTGGTGCAGCGCGTACCAAAAGACGTTTTCATGGGCGTTGACGAGCTGCAGGTTGGCATGCGTTTCCTGGCTGATACCGATCAGGGTCCGGTTCCGGTTGAAATCACCGAAGTGGACGGCGATCACGTGGTGGTTGACGGTAACCACATGCTGGCGGGCCAGAACCTGAACTTCAACGTTGAAGTCGTGGCTATCCGTGAAGCGACGCCGGAAGAACTGGCGCACGGCCACGTACACGGCGAGCACGACCATCACCACGAACACGGCGACGGCTGCTGCGGCGGTCACGGCCACGATCATGGTCACGACCACGCTGAAGACAAAAAAGGCGGTTGCGGCAACGGCGGTTGCGGCTGCCACTAAGCGCGTAGCGCGCTGCAGGAAAAGGTCGCTTCGGCGGCCTTTTTTTATGCTCCTGCGGCGCCGCGGTCAGTAGTGGGGAGGCGGCGTCTCTTCCGATTGCGAGGCAATCATGGAAGGCTGGGCGGCGCGCAGTTTATCGGTAAGCAGATGCAGATGCTCGCGCATTTTCAGCAGCTCCAGCTGCTGCTGGACCACCGTCTGGTTCAGCTCTTCGATGGTGACTTCCTGAAAAGCCTGGCGGCTTTCCAACTCTTCCAGCCGTTGTAACAGGCTTTCATTGCCGGCGTTGTGCATGGCGTGACCTCTGACACTGTTAAATCTTGATTGCTGGCGTTATGGTAACAGCTGCGGCGCGTTTTGCGCTGTGCTATTTAGCTGAGGCGGGGTGTAAAAGCACACATGGCGGAACCGTTTTATGTCATGGCGCCGCAGTGGCTCAAGAAAAGTCTGATTTATCATGCGGGTAAAAATGAGAGGAAACTTCTCTTTGAATACGAAGTCACACTTTGACTCGATTGGTTACCTGTGCGACTGTCTTGTTTTCTTGCAGCCCGCTATAGTAGCCCGGTTATCTTACTTAATGATTGTTTGGGGCACCGCTTCAGACACTGGAGAAATGGATGAAATCTTTGTTTAAAGTCACGCTTCTGGCAACCACCATGGCTTTTGCTCTGAATGCGACTCAGGCTATGGCCGCCGATGCGGCAAAACCTGCTGATGCCGCCGCTGCGCCAAGCACCGGCAAATTCAAGAACGATGACGAACAAGCGGCTTACGCGCTGGGCGCGTCCCTGGGCCGTTACATGGACAACTCTCTCAAAGAGCAAGAAAAACTGGGTATCAAACTGGATAAAGACCAGTTGATCGCCGGCGTTCAGGACGCTTTCGCCAACAAGAGCAAGCTGAATGACGCGGATATTGAGAAAACCCTGCAGGGCTTCGAAGCGCGCGTGAAGTCTTCCGCTCAGGCGAAGATGGAGCAGGACGCGAAAGAGAACGAAGAGAAAGGCGCGAAATACCGTGACACCTTCGCCAAAGAAAAAGGCGTGAAGAAAACGGAATCCGGCCTGCTGTACCAGGTAGAGAAACCAGGTACCGGCAATGCGCCGAAAGATAGCGACACCGTGGTGGTGAACTACAAGGGCACCCTGATTGACGGTAAAGAGTTTGATAACTCCTACACCCGCGGCGAGCCGCTGTCATTCCGTCTGGACGGTGTGATCCCTGGCTGGACCGAAGGCCTGAAGCACATCAAGAAGGGCGGTAAAATCAAGCTGGTTATCCCACCGGCGCTGGCTTACGGTAAAACCGGCGTTCCGGGCATCCCGGCCAACTCCACCCTGGTGTTCGACGTTGAGCTGCTGGACGTGAAAGCCACGCCGAAAGCCGACGCCAAGGCAGAAAAACCTGCTGCTGCGGACGCGAAAGCAAAAGCGAAATAAGCGCTCCCTGTACGCCACCGCCGCGATTGCATCGCGGCGGTTTTCGTTTATTTCCCCGTCATCCGTTCTCATCGCGCCACAACTTTCTCTGCCTCCGCGCCCTGATCACTTGACGCCCGCCGGGCATGAGCTTAACGTCAATACCACGTGAAAATGAAAGGATTTGGTTTCGGTCGCGCTGACCGGACCGGATTCAGACAATTATGTCCTGCGTCTGCCCCTTTAGGGCGTGTATCTAAAACTGTTTTCGACCTGCACGAGCCGTTTTAGCTGCGCCCCCTGGCACAGGCGATTTATGAGGGTGGTATCTCCGATGTCTAATTCGCTTTTATCCAGCGAAGCCGGCGAGCTTGATTTGCTCAATGAGCGTCCGTTTAACCAGACGGATTATGAAATCCTGAAGTCTTATGAGGCGGTGGTCGATGGTCTGGCGATGCTGATCGGCTCGCACTGTGAGATCGTGCTGCATTCGCTGGAGGATTTGAAATGCTCTGCGGTACGCATTGCCAACGGTGAGCATACCGGCCGGCAGATCGGCTCGCCGATAACCGATCTGGCGCTGCGTATGCTGCACGACATGGCCGGCGACGACAGCAGCGTTTCCAAAGCCTATTTCACCCGCGCCAAAAGCGGCGTGCTGATGAAATCGGTCACCATCGCCATTCGCAACCGCGAACAGCGCGTGATCGGCCTGCTGTGCATCAATATGAACCTCGACGTGCCGTTCTCTCAGGTGATGCAAAGCTTTATGCCGCCGGAAACCCAGGAGATCGCCTCGTCGGTGAACTTCGCCTCGTCGGTGGACGATCTGGTGGCGCAAACGCTGGAGTTCACCATTGAAGAAGTGAACGCCGACCGTAACGTCTCCAACAACGCCAAGAACCGGCAGGTGGTGCTGAACCTGTATGAGAAGGGGATTTTTGATATCAAGGACGCCATCAATCAGGTGGCTGACCGGCTGAATATCTCCAAGCACACCGTGTATTTGTACATCCGCCAGTTTAAAAGCGGCGATCTGCTGGGTAATGAACGGTGACGCTGAGTTATTGCCTGTTGGTCACCGGGCCGGCTTACGGTACGCAGCAGGCCAGCAGCGCCTATCAGTTCGCCGAGGCGCTGCTGGCGGCCGGGCACCGGCTGAGCAGCGTGTTTTTCTACCGGGAAGGGGTGCTGAACGCCAACCGGCTGAGCGCGCCGGCCAGCGATGAGTTTGATCTGGTGCGCGCCTGGAGCGAGCTGGCGCAGCAGCATCACGTCACGCTGAACGTCTGCGTGGCGGCGGCGCTGCGCCGCGGCGTGACCGATGAACATGAGGCGCGCGAGCAGGGACTGGCGGCGGCGAACCTGCAGCCCGGCTTTACGCTCAGCGGGCTGGGCGCCCTGGCGGAAGCCGCACTCAGCTGCGACCGCATGGTACAGTTTTAAGAGATGACGATGAAACGAGTGGCCTTTGTCTTTACCCAGGCGCCGCACGGCAACGCCTCCGGGCGGGAAGGGCTTGACGCTCTGCTCGCGACGTCGGCGCTGAGCGAGCAGCTGGGCGTATTTTTTATCGGCGACGGCGTGCTGCAGCTGCTGCCGGGCCAGCAGCCGGAAAAGGTGCTGGGGCGCAACTACATCGCGACCTTCGGCGTCTTGCCGCTGTATGACGTTGAGCAATGTTATCTGTGCGAGGCGTCGCTGCAGGCGCGCGGCCTGGCGCAGGTTGAGAACTGGGTGCTGGACGCCGAGGTGCTGGCGCCCGAATCCCTGCGACAAAAACTGGCCGCCTTCGACGTGGTGATGACTTTTTAGGAATGTCCCGATGCTGTTTACCCTGAGCCGTTCTCCCGCGCAGTGCGACCTGCCGACGCTGCTGCGTCAGGCGTCGCCCGGCGATGCGCTGCTGCTGCTGCAGGACGGCGTTCTGGCCGCGCTGGCCGGCGCCCACCTTGATTTGCTGCTCGCCGCCCCCATCTCTCTTTACGCGCTGCGCAATGACCTGGAGGCGCGGGGACTGAGTGGTCATATTTCGCACAAAGTCACCGTCATTGACTATAATCACTTCGTTGAATTAACCACAGTGCATCGCAGCCAAATGGCCTGGTAATGACGACGATGCTGTATATTTCTTGACACCTCTTCGGGTCGGCAATAAAATTCTGCGTCCTCGTACTTTGCCAATAGTGCATACGAGGGGATTTATCACATGTTTACGAAGCTAGTACGAAGCAAAAACCAGGAGCTTTTTTAATGGCAACAATTAACCAGCTGGTTCGCAAACCACGCTCTGTGAAGGCTGCTAAAAGCAACGTTCCAGCGCTGGAAGCCTGCCCGCAAAAACGTGGTGTATGTACCCGCGTATATACCACCACTCCGAAAAAACCAAACTCCGCACTGCGTAAAGTATGCCGTGTGCGTTTGACCAACGGTTTCGAAGTGACTTCCTACATCGGTGGTGAAGGTCACAACCTGCAGGAGCACTCCGTGATCCTGATCCGCGGCGGTCGTGTTAAAGACTTGCCAGGTGTGCGTTACCACACCGTTCGCGGCGCACTTGACTGCTCCGGTGTTAAAGACCGTAAGCAAGCTCGTTCCAAGTACGGCGTGAAGAAGCCAAAGGCTTAATGGTTCTCCGTTAAGTAAGGCCAAACGTTTTAACTTTAATGTCAAAATAAACTCGTAGAGTTTTGGACAATCCTGAATTAACAACGGAGTATTTCCATGCCACGTCGTCGCGTAATCGGCCAACGTAAAATTCTGCCAGATCCTAAGTTCGGATCTGAGCTGCTGGCCAAATTTGTAAATATCCTGATGGTAGACGGTAAAAAATCTACCGCAGAAGCAATCGTCTATACCGCGCTGGAGACCCTGGCTCAGCGTTCTGGTAAAGATCACCTGGAAGCTTTTGAAGTAGCTCTGGACAACGTTCGCCCGACTGTCGAAGTTAAGTCGCGCCGCGTTGGTGGTTCTACTTACCAAGTACCAGTTGAAGTTCGTCCGGTTCGTCGCAATGCTCTGGCAATGCGCTGGATCGTTGATGCTGCTCGTAAACGCGGTGATAAATCCATGGCTCTGCGCCTGGCGAACGAACTGTCTGACGCAGCAGAGAACAAAGGTTCTGCTGTTAAGAAGCGTGAAGACGTTCACCGCATGGCCGAAGCCAACAAGGCGTTCGCGCACTACCGCTGGTAATCACCACGCTGTAGTTATGCTAACCAAGCGGGCGCTTCAAGAAGCTCACCCGCTTGGGTTAACTGAACTTGAACGCCTAAGGCAATAGAGGAATCAAATGGCTCGTACAACACCTATTGCACGCTACCGCAACATCGGTATCAGTGCACACATCGACGCCGGTAAAACCACCACTACCGAACGTATCCTGTTCTACACCGGTGTAAACCATAAACTCGGTGAAGTTCATGACGGCGCTGCCACCATGGACTGGATGGAACAGGAGCAGGAGCGTGGTATTACCATCACTTCTGCAGCGACAACTGCTTTCTGGTCTGGTATGGCCAAGCAGTATGAACCGCACCGCGTAAACATCATCGACACCCCGGGACACGTTGACTTCACCATCGAAGTAGAACGTTCCATGCGTGTGTTGGATGGCGCAGTGATGGTTTACTGTGCTGTTGGTGGTGTTCAGCCACAGTCTGAAACCGTATGGCGTCAGGCTAACAAATACAAAGTTCCACGTATCGCGTTCGTTAACAAAATGGACCGTATGGGTGCGAACTTCCTGAAAGTTGTTGACCAGATCAAAACCCGTCTGGGCGCAACTCCAGTTCCACTGCAGCTGGCGATCGGCGCTGAAGAAGCGTTCACCGGCGTTGTTGACCTGGTGAAAATGAAAGCCATCAACTGGAACGACGCTGACGCGGGCGTAACCTTCGAATACGAAGACATCCCTGCTGATATGGTCGAACTGGCTGACGAATGGCACCAGAACCTGATCGAATCCGCAGCTGAAGCTTCTGAAGAGCTGATGGAAAAATACCTGGGCGGCGACGAGCTGACCGAGGAAGAGATCAAGTCTGCACTGCGTCAGCGCGTGCTGAACAACGAAATCATCCTGGTAACCTGTGGTTCTGCATTTAAGAACAAAGGTGTTCAGGCGATGCTGGATGCGGTAATCGATTACCTGCCATCCCCAGTCGATGTTCCTGCGATCAACGGTGTTCTGGACGACGGTAAAGACACGCCGGCTGAGCGTCATGCTGACGACAAAGAGCCGTTTGCTGCTCTGGCGTTCAAAATCGCT
This sequence comes from Serratia rubidaea, assembly GCF_016026735.1. Classification (NCBI taxonomy): domain Bacteria; kingdom Pseudomonadati; phylum Pseudomonadota; class Gammaproteobacteria; order Enterobacterales; family Yersiniaceae; genus Serratia; species Serratia rubidaea. The sequence continues at coordinate 1,123,768 of NZ_CP065640.1, read as the reverse complement.
ACCGACCCGTTCGTAGGTAACCTGACCTTCTTCCGCGTTTACTCCGGTGTGGTTAACTCCGGCGATACCGTGCTGAACTCCGTGAAAGCTGCACGTGAGCGTTTCGGCCGTATCGTTCAGATGCACGCCAACAAACGTGAAGAGATCAAAGAAGTTCGCGCGGGCGACATCGCCGCGGCTATCGGTCTGAAAGACGTAACTACGGGTGACACCCTGTGTGATCCAGATGCGCCGATCATTCTGGAGCGTATGGAATTCCCTGAGCCGGTAATCTCCATCGCCGTTGAACCGAAAACCAAAGCTGACCAGGAAAAAATGGGTCTGGCTCTGGGCCGTCTGGCTAAAGAAGACCCGTCATTCCGCGTATGGACTGATGAAGAATCTAACCAGACCATCATCGCTGGTATGGGCGAGCTGCACCTCGACATCATCGTTGACCGTATGAAGCGTGAGTTCAACGTTGAAGCGAACGTCGGTAAACCACAGGTTGCTTATCGCGAAGCGATTCGCTCCAAAGTTACCGATATCGAAGGTAAGCACGCCAAGCAGTCTGGTGGTCGTGGTCAGTACGGTCACGTTGTGTTTGACATGTACCCGCTGGAGCCAGGCTCTAACCCGAAAGGTTACGAGTTCATCAACGACATCAAGGGTGGTGTAATTCCAACCGAATACATCCCTGCCGTTGATAAAGGCATCCAGGAGCAGCTGAAAGCTGGTCCGCTGGCTGGTTACCCAGTAGTAGATCTCGGCGTGCGTCTGCACTTCGGTTCTTACCACGACGTTGACTCCTCTGAACTGGCGTTTAAACTGGCCGCTTCCATTGCCTTTAAAGATGGCTTTAAGAAAGCGAACCCAGTTCTGCTTGAGCCTATCATGAAGGTTGAAGTGGAAACTCCAGAAGAGAACACTGGTGACGTCATCGGTGACCTGAGCCGTCGTCGTGGTATGCTGCGCGGTCAGGAATCTGAAGTAACTGGCGTTAAGATCCACGCTGAAGTACCGCTGTCTGAAATGTTCGGATATGCAACTCAGCTGCGTTCTCTGACCAAAGGTCGTGCATCATACACCATGGAATTCCTGAAGTATGATGATGCGCCGAACAACGTTGCTCAGGCCGTTATTGAAGCCCGTGGTAAATAAGCCTTAGGGTTAAAACCAAAGTCCCGTGCTCTCTCCTTATGGGGAGAGCGCTATAGTAAGGAATATAGCCGTGTCTAAAGAAAAATTTGAACGTACAAAACCGCACGTTAACGTTGGTACTATCGGCCACGTTGACCACGGTAAAACTACCCTGACTGCAGCAATCACTACCGTACTGGCTAAAACCTACGGCGGTGCTGCTCGCGCATTCGACCAGATCGATAACGCGCCAGAAGAAAAAGCTCGTGGTATCACCATCAACACTTCTCACGTTGAGTATGACACCCCGACTCGTCACTACGCGCACGTTGACTGCCCAGGGCACGCCGACTACGTGAAAAACATGATCACCGGTGCAGCGCAGATGGACGGCGCAATCCTGGTAGTAGCAGCGACTGACGGCCCAATGCCTCAGACCCGTGAGCACATCCTGCTGGGCCGCCAGGTAGGCGTACCTTACATCATCGTATTCATGAACAAATGCGACATGGTAGATGATGAAGAGCTGCTGGAACTGGTAGAGATGGAAGTTCGCGAACTGCTGTCTGCTTACGACTTCCCAGGCGACGACCTGCCGGTAATCCGTGGTTCCGCGCTGAAAGCGCTGGAAGGCGAAGCCGAGTGGGAAGCGAAAATCGTTGAGCTGGCAGAAGCGCTGGACAGCTACATCCCAGAGCCAGAGCGTGCTGTAGACAAGCCGTTCCTGCTGCCAATCGAAGACGTATTCTCCATCTCCGGTCGTGGTACCGTTGTTACCGGTCGTGTAGAGCGCGGTATCATCAAAGTTGGTGAAGAAGTAGAAATCGTAGGTATCAAAGACACCGTTAAGTCTACCTGTACTGGCGTAGAAATGTTCCGCAAACTGCTGGACGAAGGCCGTGCTGGTGAGAACGTAGGTGTTCTGCTGCGTGGTATCAAGCGTGAAGAAATCGAACGTGGTCAGGTACTGGCGAAGCCAGGTTCAATCAAGCCGCACACCCAGTTCGAATCTGAAGTGTACATTCTGTCCAAAGACGAAGGCGGCCGTCATACTCCGTTCTTCAAAGGCTACCGTCCACAGTTCTACTTCCGTACAACTGACGTGACCGGTACCATCGAACTGCCAGAAGGCGTAGAGATGGTAATGCCAGGCGACAACGTGAACATGAAAGTTACTCTGATTCACCCAATCGCAATGGACGACGGTCTGCGTTTCGCAATCCGTGAAGGCGGCCGTACCGTAGGCGCGGGTGTTGTTGCTAAAGTTATCGCTTAATCGCTGATAATTTATCAACACAATAAAGAGGGCACTTCGGTGCCCTTTTTTTATACAAATTGTGCAAATCTTAATTGAAATAAAAAGCATTCTTATTTAGACTTACTCAAAGGTTAAGAAGTGAGTCTCCTATGTACGTATGCCTGTGTAATGCCGTGACTGACAAAGCAATTCGTAAAGCGGTGCGTCAGCACAGCCCCCATACCATGAAGCAGCTGCGAGACCTGGTGCCGATTGGTAGTGACTGCGGGAAATGCATTCGCCAGGCACGTCAGATTATGGTGGAGGAACGCGCAGCCATTATTCATATGCATGAAGTTGCCTAACAGAAGGTAAGGTCATTTTTTGACTCTTGACGCACAGGTTCTACACTTTTAGAACTGGTCAGGAGGAATACCTTATGAAAGGCGATAAAAAGATCATTGCGCATCTCAACAAACTGCTCGGCAACGAGTTGGTTGCCATCAATCAATACTTCCTACACGCCCGCATGTTCAAGAATTGGGGCTTAATGCGCCTCAACGACAAGGAATATCACGAGTCCATCGATGAAATGAAGCACGCCGATCGCTATATCGAGCGTATTTTGTTTCTGGAAGGCATCCCGAATTTACAAGATCTCGGCAAACTGAATATCGGTGAAGATATTGAGGAGATGCTGCGCTCGGATCTGGCGCTGGAGCTGGATGGCGCCAAGAACTTGCGTGAAGGCATCGCCTACGCCGACTCCATCCATGACTATGTCAGCCGCGATCTGATGATTGAGATTCTGGCGGATGAAGAAGAGCATATCGACTGGCTGGAAACCGAGCTGGACCTTATCCAGCGGCTGGGTATTCAAAATTACGCACAGGCCCAGGTGCTGGAGCGTAAAGAGTGACGTAACCCGTCGCCTGCCACTGAACCGCCGGCAGCCTGGTTGCCGGCAGGGCAGGTAGCGCCCGCCGTTTTGTTTCCATCCGCATCAATCCCCATCCATGTCACGAAAACGCCGATATTCTGCGCATATTTTCATCTGCGCCTTGCTTTGACGCTCATTTTGCGTATAATGCGCGGGCTTACCTAATCTTGGTAGCCTGATTTTAGCGAATCAGTCGATCGGCAGCCATTTGTGCCTTTCGAACAATACTCCCGATATGGGAGTTATATGTTGACGATTACACTCCCCCATCAATCGAAATGGGTGTGAGGAGTAATTATTTACGTTTATAAAATAATTGGAGCTCTGGTCTCATGCAGAACCAAAGAATCCGTATCCGCCTGAAAGCGTTTGATCATCGTCTGATCGATCAATCAACCGCGGAAATCGTCGAGACTGCTAAGCGCACTGGTGCGCAAGTCCGTGGTCCGATCCCGCTGCCGACCCGCAAAGAGCGTTTTACCGTTCTGATCTCTCCGCACGTCAACAAAGACGCGCGCGATCAGTACGAAATCCGTACTCACAAGCGTCTGGTTGACATCGTTGAGCCAACCGAGAAAACCGTTGATGCTCTGATGCGTCTGGATCTGGCTGCCGGTGTAGACGTGCAGATCAGCCTGGGTTAATCAGGTCATTGAGCGATTGAGAGGTTGAAACAATGATTGGTTTAGTCGGTAAAAAAGTGGGCATGACTCGCATCTTCACTGAAGAAGGCGTTTCCATCCCAGTAACCGTAATCGAAATTGAAGCGAACCGCGTAACTCAGGTTAAGAGCCTGGATAACGACGGATACAGTGCCATTCAGGTCACCACCGGTAGCAAAAAAGCGAACCGCGTGACCAAGCCTGAAGCTGGCCATTTCGCTAAAGCTGGCGTTGAAGCTGGCCGTGGTCTGTGGGAATTCCGCCTGGAAGAAGGTCAGGAATACACTGCAGGTCAGGAAATTAGCGTAGAAATCTTCGCTGACGTTAAAAAAGTTGACGTAACCGGTACTTCTAAAGGTAAAGGTTTTGCTGGCACTGTTAAGCGCTGGAATTTCCGTACCCAAGACGCTACCCACGGCAACTCCTTGTCTCACCGCGTTCCGGGTTCTATCGGTCAGAACCAGACTCCGGGCAAAGTGTTCAAAGGCAAGAAAATGGCAGGCCACCTGGGTGACGAACGCGTAACCGTTCAGAGCCTGGACGTAGTACGTGTTGACGCTGAGCGCAACCTGCTGCTGGTAAAAGGTGCTGTTCCGGGTGCAACCGGTGGCAACCTGATCGTTAAACCAGCTGTGAAGGCGTAAGGGGATAGCAATGGAATTAGTATTGAAAGACGCGCAAAGCGCGCTGACTGTTTCCGAAACTACCTTCGGTCGTGATTTCAACGAAGCGCTGGTACACCAGGTTGTTGTTGCTTATGCAGCAGGTGCCCGTCAAGGTACTCGTGCTCAGAAGACCCGTGCTGAAGTGACCGGTTCCGGTAAGAAACCGTGGCGCCAGAAAGGTACTGGCCGTGCGCGTTCAGGTTCTGTTAAGAGCCCGATCTGGCGTTCCGGTGGTGTGACCTTCGCTGCGAAGCCACAAGACCACAGTCAGAAAGTTAACAAAAAGATGTACCGCGGCGCGCTGAAAAGCATCCTGTCCGAACTGGTACGTCAAGATCGTCTGATCGTTGTCGAAAAGTTCTCTGTTGAAGCGCCTAAAACTAAGCTGCTGGCACAGAAACTGAAAGATATGGCCCTGGAAGACGTGCTGATTGTAACCGGCGAAGTCGATGAGAATCTGTTCCTGGCTGCCCGCAACCTGTACAAGGTTGACGTGCGCGATGTAGCAGGTATCGATCCAGTTAGCCTGATCGCCTTCGACAAAGTGGTTATGACTGCTGATGCTGTGAAGCAAGTTGAGGAGATGCTGGCATGATCCGTGAAGAACGTTTGCTGAAAGTGCTGCGTGCACCGCACGTATCTGAGAAAGCATCTGCAGCGATGGAAAAATCAAACACCATCGTACTCAAAGTTGCCAAAGACGCGACCAAAGCAGAAATCAAAGCTGCAGTGCAGAAACTGTTTGAAGTCGAAGTCAAAGACGTGAGCACCCTGGTTGTTAAAGGGAAAGTGAAGCGTCACGGTCAGCGTATCGGTCGTCGTAGCGACTGGAAAAAAGCTTACGTCACCCTGAAAGAAGGCCAGAATCTGGACTTCATCAGCGGCGCAGAGTAAGTCGGAGGAGTAAGAACAATGGCAATTGTTAAATGTAAACCTACATCTCCGGGTCGTCGCCACGTTGTTAAAGTGGTTAACCCTGAGCTGCACAAGGGTAAACCTTATGCCCCGCTGCTGGAAAAACTGAGCAAAAGCGGTGGTCGTAACAACAATGGCCGTATCACCACCCGTCATATCGGTGGTGGCCACAAGCAACACTATCGTCTGGTTGACTTCAAACGCAACAAAGACGGCGTGTCTGCAGTGGTTGAGCGTCTGGAGTACGATCCGAACCGTTCCGCGAACATCGCGCTGGTTCTGTACAAAGACGGCGAACGCCGTTACATCCTGGCGCCGAAAGGCCTGAAAGCTGGTGACCAGATCCAATCTGGTGTTGATGCTGCGATCAAAGTGGGCAACGCCCTGCCAATGCGCAACATCCCAGTTGGTTCAACGGTTCACAACGTAGAAATGAAACCAGGTAAAGGCGGCCAGATGGCGCGTTCTGCCGGTGCCTACGTTCAGATCGTTGCTCGTGATGGTTCCTACGTAACTCTGCGTCTGCGCTCTGGCGAAATGCGTAAAGTTCCTGCAGATTGCCGCGCCACCCTGGGTGAAGTCGGTAACTCAGAACACATGCTGCGCGTCCTGGGTAAAGCAGGTGCTGCACGTTGGCGTGGTGTTCGTCCTACCGTTCGCGGTACGGCGATGAACCCGGTAGATCACCCGCACGGTGGTGGTGAAGGTCGTAACTTTGGTAAGCACCCGGTTTCTCCGTGGGGCGTTCAGACCAAAGGTAAGAAGACCCGTAGCAACAAGCGTACTGATAAATTCATCGTACGTCGCCGTAGCAAAAAATAATTAGAGGATAAGCCATGCCACGTTCTCTCAAGAAAGGTCCTTTTATTGACCTGCACTTGCTGAAGAAGGTAGAGAAAGCGGTGGAAAGCGGTGACAAGAAGCCAGTGCGCACTTGGTCCCGTCGTTCAACGATCTTTCCTAACATGATCGGTTTGACCATCGCTGTCCATAATGGTCGTCAGCACGTACCAGTATTCGTTTCCGATGAAATGGTCGGTCACAAACTGGGTGAATTCGCGCCGACTCGTACTTATCGCGGCCATGCGGCTGATAAAAAAGCTAAAAAGCGCTAAGGTAGGAGGAAGAGATGGAAACTATCGCTAAACATCGCCACGCTCGTTCTTCTGCTCAGAAGGTTCGCCTTGTTGCTGACCTGATCCGCGGTAAGAAAGTGTCGCAAGCTCTGGAAACTTTGACCTACACCAACAAGAAAGCTGCTGGTCTGGTTAAAAAAGTACTGGAGTCTGCCATTGCTAACGCAGAACACAACGATGGCGCTGACATCGATGATCTGAAAGTTACGAAAATCTTCGTAGACGAAGGCCCAAGCATGAAGCGCATTATGCCGCGTGCGAAAGGTCGTGCAGATCGCATCCTGAAGCGCACCAGCCACATTACTGTGGTTGTGTCCGATCGCTGAGACTCTGGAGACTAGCAATGGGTCAGAAAGTACATCCTAATGGTATTCGCCTGGGTATTGTCAAACCTTGGAACTCTACCTGGTATGCGAATACCAAAGAATTCGCTGACAACCTGGACAGCGACTTTAAAGTTCGTCAATTCCTGACTAAGGAACTGGCTAAAGCGTCCGTATCTCGTATCGTTATCGAGCGTCCGGCCAAGAGCATCCGTGTAACCATTCACACTGCTCGCCCGGGTATCGTTATCGGTAAAAAAGGTGAAGACGTAGAAAAACTGCGCAAGGTCGTAGCGGACATCGCTGGCGTTCCTGCACAGATCAACATCGCCGAAGTCCGTAAACCGGAACTGGACGCTAAATTGGTTGCTGACAGCATCACTTCACAGCTGGAACGTCGCGTCATGTTCCGTCGTGCTATGAAGCGTGCTGTACAGAACGCAATGCGTCTGGGCGCTAAAGGCATCAAAGTTGAAGTAAGCGGCCGTCTTGGCGGTGCTGAAATCGCACGTACCGAATGGTACCGCGAAGGTCGTGTTCCATTGCACACTCTGCGTGCGGACATCGACTACAACACGTCTGAAGCGCACACCACTTATGGTGTAATCGGCGTTAAGGTATGGATCTTCAAAGGTGAGATCCTGGGTGGTATGGCTGCAGTTGAACAACCGGAACCGGCTGCTCAACCTAAAAAGCAGCAGCGTAAAGGCCGCAAGTAAGGAGAGTCGCTGATGTTACAACCAAAGCGTACAAAATTCCGTAAGGTGCACAAGGGCCGCAACCGTGGTCTGGCGCAAGGTACGGATGTTAGCTTCGGCACTTTCGGTCTGAAAGCTGTTGGCCGTGGCCGTCTGACTGCTCGTCAAATCGAAGCAGCACGTCGTGCAATGACTCGTGCAGTTAAGCGTCAAGGTAAAATCTGGATCCGTGTATTCCCGGACAAACCAATTACCGAGAAGCCGCTGGAAGTTCGTATGGGTAAAGTTAAGGGTAACGTGGAGTACTGGGTTGCTCTGATCCAGCCTGGTAAAGTCCTGTACGAAATGGACGGTGTGTCTGAAGAGCTGGCCCGTGAGGCATTCAAGCTGGCAGCAGCGAAACTGCCGATCAAAACCACCTTTGTAACCAAGACGGTGATGTAATGAAAGCACAAGAGCTGCGTGAAAAAAGCGTTGAAGAGCTGAACACTGAGCTGCTCAACCTGCTGCGTGAGCAATTCAACTTGCGCATGCAAGCGGCGAGTGGCCAGCTGCAACAAACTCACCTGTTGAAACAAGTGCGCCGTGATGTCGCACGCGTTAAGACTTTACTGACTGAGAAGGCGGGTGCGTAATGACCGATAAAATCCGTACTCTGCAGGGTCGTGTTGTTAGCGATAAAATGGAGAAATCCATCGTTGTTGCTATCGAACGTTTCGTGAAGCACCCGATCTACGGGAAATTCATCAAGCGTACGACTAAATTGCACGTACATGACGAGAACAACGAATGTGGCGCTGGCGACGTGGTGGAAATCCGCGAATGCCGTCCACTGTCTAAGACTAAGTCCTGGACGTTGGTTCGCGTTGTAGAGAAAGCGATTCTGTAATAGAGTAGCTGGCTCTCACTTGATAAACGGCTCAGAAAATGAGCCGTTTATTTTTTCTACCCATCCTAAGGAAGCGGTGTTATAATGCTGCGCCCTCAGTTATGGGGCTTTTCAACGACCTAAATTTCTTAGGTCTTTAAAGTAGTAGTTGACATTAGCGGAGCACTAAAATGATCCAAGAACAGACTATGCTGAACGTCGCCGATAACTCCGGTGCTCGTCGCGTAATGTGTATCAAGGTTCTAGGTGGCTCGCACCGTCGCTACGCAGGCGTCGGCGATATCATCAAGATTACCATCAAGGAAGCAATTCCACGTGGTAAGGTGAAGAAAGGCGATGTGCTGAAGGCGGTAGTGGTGCGCACCAAGAAGGGTGTACGTCGCCCGGACGGTTCTGTCATTCGCTTCGATGGAAATGCATGCGTTATTTTGAACAATAACAGCGAGCAACCTATCGGTACGCGTATTTTTGGGCCGGTAACTCGTGAACTGCGTAATGAGAAGTTCATGAAAATTATCTCTCTGGCACCAGAAGTACTCTAAGGAGCGAACCATGGCAGCGAAAATCCGTCGTGATGACGAAGTTATCGTGCTTACCGGGAAAGACAAAGGTAAACGCGGTAAAGTAAAAAATGTCCTGTCTGCTGGTAAGGTCATTGTTGAAGGTATCAACCTGGTTAAGAAACACCAGAAGCCGGTTCCGGCTCTGAACCAACCAGGCGGCATCGTTGAAAAAGAAGCTGCAATTCAGGTTTCTAACGTTGCTATCTTCAACGCGGCAACCGGCAAGGCTGACCGTGTAGGCTTTAGATTCGAAGACGGCAAAAAAGTCCGTTTCTTCAAGTCTAACAGCGAAACTATCAAGTAATTTGGAGTAATACGATGGCGAAACTGCATGATTACTACAAAGACGAGGTAGTTAAACAACTGATGTCTCAGTTTAACTACAATTCTGTCATGCAAGTCCCTCGGGTCGAGAAGATCACCCTGAACATGGGTGTTGGTGAAGCGATCGCTGACAAGAAACTGCTGGACAACGCAGCAGCTGACCTGGCAGCAATCTCCGGCCAAAAGCCGTTGATCACCAAAGCTCGCAAATCTGTTGCAGGCTTCAAAATCCGTCAGGGCTATCCAATCGGCTGCAAAGTAACTCTGCGTGGCGAACGCATGTGGGAGTTCTTTGAGCGTCTGATTTCCATTGCTGTACCACGTATCCGTGACTTCCGTGGCCTGTCCGCCAAGTCATTCGATGGCCGTGGTAACTACAGCATGGGTGTGCGTGAGCAAATCATCTTCCCAGAGATCGACTACGATAAAGTCGATCGCGTACGTGGTCTGGATATTACCATCACCACTACTGCGAACTCTGATGATGAAGGCCGCGCGCTGCTGGCTGCTTTTAACTTCCCGTTCCGCAAGTAAGGCAGGGTTAACTTATGGCTAAGCAATCAATGAAAGCACGCGAAGTAAAGCGCGTGAAATTAGCTGACAAGTTCTTTGCTAAACGCGCTGAACTGAAAGCTATCATCTCTGATGTGAACGCGTCCGATGAAGATCGTTGGAACGCTGTTCTCAAGCTGCAAACTCTGCCGCGTGATTCCAGCCCGTCTCGTCAGCGTAACCGCTGCCGCCAAACTGGCCGTCCACATGGTTATGTGGGCAAATTCGGGTTGAGCCGTATTAAGCTGCGTGAAGCCGCCATGCGCGGTGAAGTACCAGGCTTGAAAAAGGCTAGCTGGTAATTGTCACCAATTGAATCACGGGAGTAAAGACAGATGAGCATGCAAGATCCGATCGCGGATATGCTGACCCGTATCCGTAACGGTCAAGCCGCGAACAAAGTTGCGGTCACCATGCCTTCCTCCAAGCTGAAAGTGGCAATTGCCAACGTGCTGAAGGAAGAAGGTTTTATTGAAGATTTCAAAATCGAAGGCGACGCCAAGCCTGTTCTGGAACTGGTACTGAAGTACTTCCAGGGCAAAGCTGTGGTAGAGAGCATTCAGCGTATCAGCCGTCCAGGTCTGCGCATCTATAAGAAAAAAGATGAGCTGCCAAAAGTTATGGCCGGTTTGGGTATCGCTGTCGTTTCTACCTCTAAAGGTGTTATGACCGATCGTGCAGCTCGCCAGGCTGGTCTGGGTGGCGAGATTATCTGCTACGTAGCTTAATTCGGGAGGAAAGAATGTCTCGTGTTGCAAAAGCACCCGTCGTCATTCCTGCCGGCGTAGAGGTAAAACTCAACGGTCAGGTTATTTCGATTAAGGGTAAAAACGGCGAGCTGACTCGTACAGTCCACGATGCCGTTATCGTTAAGCAAGAAGAAAACGCACTGACTTTCGCTCCGCGCGAAGGTTTCGCGAACGCTTGGGCCCAGGCGGGCACCACGCGCGCTCTGCTGAACGCAATGGTTATCGGTGTTACCGAAGGCTTCTCCAAGAAGCTTCAACTGGTAGGTGTTGGTTATCGCGCAGCGGTCAAAGGCAATGTGATTAACCTGTCATTAGGTTTCTCACACCCGGTTGACCATCAGCTGCCAGCAGGTGTTACTGCTGAATGCCCAAGCCAAACTGAAATCGTGCTGAAAGGCGCTGATAAGCAGGTTATTGGCCAGGTTGCTGCAGAGCTGCGTGCCTACCGTCGTCCTGAGCCTTACAAAGGCAAGGGTGTCCGTTACGCCGACGAAGTCGTGCGTACCAAAGAGGCTAAGAAGAAGTAAGGTAACACTATGGATAAGAAATCTGCTCGTATCCGTCGTGCGACCCGCGCACGCCGCAAGCTCAAAGAACTGGGTGCAACTCGCCTGGTGGTACATCGTACCCCGCGTCACATTTACGCACAGGTAATTGCTGCAAATGGTTCTGAAGTTCTGGTAGCCGCTTCTACTGTAGAAAAAGCTATCACTGAGCAACTGAAGTATTCCGGTAACAAAGACGCAGCAGCAGCAGTAGGTAAAGCTATCGCTGAGCGCGCGTTGGAAAAAGGCATCAAAGATGTTTCCTTTGACCGTTCCGGTTTCCAATATCATGGTCGAGTCCAGGCACTGGCAGATGCTGCCCGTGAAGCTGGCCTTCAGTTCTAAGGAAGAGGTTTAAGATGGCTCACATCGAAAAACAAGCTGGCGAACTGCAGGAAAAGCTGATCGCGGTAAACCGCGTATCTAAAACCGTAAAAGGTGGCCGTATTTTCAGCTTTACCGCACTGACTGTCGTTGGTGATGGTAACGGTCGCGTTGGTTTTGGCTACGGCAAAGCACGCGAAGTTCCGGCAGCGATCCAGAAAGCGATGGAAAAAGCCCGTCGCAACATGATGAATGTCGCGCTGAACAGCGGCACCCTGCAGCACCCTGTTAAAGGTGTTCACACGGGTTCTCGTGTGTTCATGCAGCCGGCTTCAGAAGGTACCGGTATCATCGCCGGTGGTGCAATGCGCGCCGTTCTGGAAGTCGCAGGGGTACACAACGTATTGGCTAAAGCTTATGGTTCCACCAACCCGATCAACGTGGTTCGTGCAACTATCGATGCTCTGGCAAATATGAAGTCTCCTGAAATGGTCGCTGCCAAGCGTGGTAAATCCGTTGCAGACATTCTGGGGTAATTGACCATGGCTAAGACTATTAAAGTTACACAAACTCGCAGTTCCATTGGCCGTCTGCCGAAGCATAAAGCTACGCTGCTGGGCCTGGGTCTGCGTCGCATTGGTCACACCGTTGAGCGTGAGGATACTCCTGCTGTACGCGGTATGATCAACCTGGTTTCCTACATGGTTAAAGTTGAGGAGTAACAGATGCGTTTAAATACTCTGTCTCCGGCTGAAGGTGCCAAGCATGCGCCGAAGCGTGTAGGTCGTGGTATTGGTTCTGGCCTGGGTAAAACCGGCGGCCGTGGTCACAAAGGTCAGAAGTCTCGTTCTGGCGGTGGCGTACGTCGTGGTTTCGAAGGTGGTCAGATGCCTCTGTACCGTCGTTTGCCGAAATTCGGCTTCACTTCACGCAAAGCGATGATCACGGCAGAAGTACGTCTGTCTGAACTGGCTCTGATTGAAGGCGATGTTATCGACCTGAACACGCTGAAAGCCGCTAACGTTGTTGGTACCCAGATCGAATTCGTGAAAGTTATGCTTTCTGGCGAAATCGCTCGTCCGGTTACCCTGCGTGGTCTGCGTGTCACCAAAGGCGCTCGTGCTGCTATCGAAGCTGCTGGCGGTAAAATTGAGGAATAAGTGAGCTGATGGCTAAGCAACCAGGATTAGATTTTCAAAGTGCTAAAGGTGGGCTCGGCGAGCTGAAGCGCAGACTTTTGTTTGTTATCGGCGCGCTGATTGTCTTCCGTATCGGCTCTTTCATTCCGATTCCTGGTATCGATGCCACTGTGCTTGCCAAATTGCTCGAACAGCAGAGAGGCACTATCATTGAAATGTTTAACATGTTCTCTGGTGGTGCCCTCAGCCGTGCTTCTATCTTTGCGCTGGGGATCATGCCGTATATTTCGGCCTCGATCATTATCCAGCTGCTGACGGTGGTTCATCCGGCGTTGGCGGAAATAAAGAAAGAAGGGGAGGCTGGCCGTCGCAAGATTAGCCAGTATACCCGCTACGGCACGCTGGTATTGGCCATATTCCAGTCGATCGGTATTGCTACCGGTCTGCCGAATATGCCTGGTATGCAAGGCCTGGTGATTAATCCAGGCTTTGCGTTCTACTTTACTGCGGTTGTGAGCCTGGTGACCGGGACAATGTTCCTGATGTGGCTGGGTGAACAGATTACTGAACGCGGTATCGGCAACGGTATCTCGATCATTATCTTCGCGGGTATTGTAGCGGGCTTACCGCCGGCAATTGGTCATACTATCGAGCAAGCCCGGCAAGGCGACCTGCACTTCCTCCTGTTGCTGCTGGTAGCAGTATTGGTGTTTGCAGTGACCTTCTTTGTCGTCTTCATGGAGCGTGGTCAACGTCGTATCGTCGTTAACTATGCGAAGCGTCAACAAGGTCGTCGCGTTTATGCAGCACAGAGTACGCACTTACCGTTGAAAGTGAACATGGCGGGCGTTATCCCGGCGATCTTCGCTTCCAGCATTATCCTGTTCCCGGCCACGATAGCATCCTGGTTTGGGGGAGGTACCGGTTGGAACTGGCTGACAACAATTTCGATGTATTTGCAGCCTGGACAGCCGCTTTATGTGTTACTCTATGCGTCTGCAATCATCTTCTTCTGTTTCTTCTACACGGCGTTGGTTTTCAACCCGCGTGAAACAGCAGATAACCTGAAGAAGTCCGGTGCCTTCGTACCAGGAATTCGTCCGGGAGAACAAACGGCGAAGTACATCGATAAAGTAATGACGCGTTTAACCCTGGTGGGCGCGATGTACATTACTTTCATCTGCCTGATCCCGGAGTTCATGCGTGATGCAATGAAAGTACCATTCTACTTTGGTGGTACCTCGCTACTGATCGTGGTTGTCGTCATCATGGACTTTATGGCTCAAGTGCAAACTCTGATGATGTCAAGTCAGTACGAGTCTGCATTGAAGAAAGCAAACCTGAAAGGCTATAACCGCTAGTCGGGTTTTGTTTGAGAAGTTACGGAGAGTAAAAATGAAAGTTCGTGCTTCCGTCAAGAAATTATGTCGTAACTGCAAAATCGTTAAGCGTAACGGTGTTATCCGCGTGATTTGCAGCGTCGAGCCGAAGCATAAACAGCGTCAAGGCTGATTATCTCGCATATTTTTCTTGCAAAGTTGGGTTGAGCTGGCTAGATTAGCCAGCCAATCTTTTTTATGTAACTGTGACACTATTTGAGTATCCTGAAAACGGGCTTTTCAGAATGGTGTTGCTGTAAAACTAAGTAGGAGTGCATAGTGGCCCGTATAGCAGGCATTAACATTCCTGATCATAAACATACCGTAATCGCCTTAACGTCGATTTTCGGCATCGGCAAAACCCGCTCACAGGCTATCTGTGCTGCGACTGGTATTGCTGAACATGTTAAGATCAGTGAGCTGTCTGAAGAGCAGATTGAACAGCTGCGTGAAGCTGTCGCCAAATACACTGTTGAAGGTGATCTGCGCCGTGAAGTTACCCTGAGCATCAAGCGTCTGATGGACCTTGGTTGCTATCGTGGTTTGCGTCATCGTCGTGGTCTGCCAGTTCGCGGTCAGCGTACTAAGACTAACGCACGTACCCGTAAGGGTCCGCGTAAGCCGATCAAGAAATAATCGGGGTGATTGAATAATGGCAAAGGCACCTGTTCGTACACGTAAGCGTGTAAGAAAGCAAGTCTCTGACGGCGTGGCTCATATCCATGCTTCTTTCAACAACACCATCGTTACCATCACTGATCGTCAGGGTAATGCATTGGGTTGGGCAACTGCCGGTGGTTCCGGTTTCCGTGGTTCTCGTAAGTCCACTCCGTTCGCAGCACAGGTTGCCGCTGAACGTTGTGCAGACGCAGTAAAAGAATACGGTATCAAGAACCTGGAAGTTATGGTTAAAGGACCTGGTCCTGGTCGTGAGTCTACTATCCGCGCTCTGAACGCGGCTGGTTTCCGCATCACTAACATTACTGATGTGACTCCGATCCCTCATAACGGTTGTCGTCCGCCGAAAAAGCGCCGCGTATAACGCAGCTTTTAGGTTTGTTGGAGAAAGAAAATGGCAAGATATTTGGGTCCTAAGCTCAAGCTGAGCCGTCGTGAGGGCACAGACCTGTTCCTTAAGTCTGGCGTTCGCGCGATCGATTCAAAATGCAAAATTGAACAACCGCCTGGTCAGCACGGTGCGCGTAAACCGCGTCTGTCTGATTACGGTGTGCAGTTGCGTGAGAAGCAGAAAGTTCGCCGTATCTACGGTGTGCTGGAGCGTCAATTCCGCAACTATTACAAAGAAGCAGCACGTCTGAAAGGCAACACCGGTGAAAACCTGTTGCAACTGCTGGAAGGTCGTCTGGACAACGTCGTTTACCGCATGGGCTTCGGCGCCACGCGTGCAGAAGCACGTCAGCTGGTTAGCCACAAAGCTATCATGGTAAATGGTCGCGTTGTTAACATCGCTTCTTATCAGGTATCTCCGAATGACGTAGTCAGCATCCGCGAGAAAGCGAAAAAGCAGTCTCGTGTTAAGGCCGCTTTGGAGCTGGCTGAGCAGCGTGAAAAGCCGACTTGGCTGGAAGTTGATGCTGCCAAGATGGAAGGCGTGTTCAAGCGTATGCCTGAACGTACCGATCTGTCTGCGGACATTAACGAACACCTGATCGTCGAGCTTTACTCCAAGTAAAGCTTAGTACCAAAGAGAGGACACAATGCAGGGTTCTGTGACAGAGTTTCTAAAACCGCGCCTGGTAGATATCGAGCAAGTCAGTTCGACGCACGCCAAGGTGACCCTTGAGCCTTTAGAGCGTGGCTTTGGCCATACTCTTGGCAACGCACTGCGCCGTATTCTGCTTTCATCTATGCCGGGTTGCGCGGTGACCGAGGTTGAGATTGATGGTGTACTGCATGAGTACAGCACCAAAGAAGGCGTACAGGAAGACATCCTGGAAATCCTGCTCAACCTGAAAGGGCTGGCGGTGAGAGTTCAAGGCAAAGATGAAGTTATTCTTACCCTGAATAAATCTGGCATTGGCCCTGTGACCGCTGCCGACATTACCCATGATGGTGATGTCGAAATCGTCAAGCCGCAGCACGTTATCTGCCACCTGACCGATGAAAACGCTGCTATCAGCATGCGTATCAAAGTTCAGCGTGGTCGTGGTTATGTGCCGGCTTCTGCCCGAATTCATTCGGAAGAAGATGAGCGCCCAATCGGTCGTCTGTTGGTTGACGCCTGCTACAGCCCTGTAGAGCGTATTGCCTACAATGTTGAAGCTGCGCGTGTAGAACAGCGTACTGACCTGGACAAGCTGGTCATCGAAATGGAAACCAATGGCACGATCGATCCTGAAGAGGCGATCCGCCGTGCGGCAACCATTCTGGCAGAACAACTGGAAGCTTTCGTTGACTTACGTGATGTACGTCAGCCGGAAGTGAAAGAAGAGAAACCAGAATTCGATCCGATCCTGCTGCGCCCTGTTGACGATCTGGAATTGACTGTCCGCTCTGCTAACTGCCTCAAGGCAGAAGCTATCCACTACATCGGTGATCTGGTACAGCGTACCGAGGTTGAGTTGCTGAAAACGCCGAACCTGGGTAAAAAATCTCTTACCGAGATTAAAGACGTGCTGGCCTCACGTGGTCTGTCTCTGGGCATGCGCCTGGAAAACTGGCCGCCGGCAAGCATTGCTGACGAGTAACCGGATCACAGGTTAAGGTTTTACTGAGAAGGATAAGGTCATGCGCCATCGTAAGAGTGGTCGTCAACTGAACCGTAACAGCAGCCATCGCCAGGCTATGTTCCGTAACATGGCCGGCTCTTTGGTTCGTCATGAAATCATCAAGACGACCCTGCCAAAAGCGAAAGAGCTGCGTCGCGTTGTTGAGCCGCTGATTACTCTTGCCAAGACCGACAGCGTAGCTAATCGTCGTCTGGCATTCGCCCGTACTCGTGATAACGAGATCGTGGCAAAACTGTTTAACGAGCTGGGCCCGCGTTTCGCGAGCCGTGCCGGTGGTTACACTCGCATTCTGAAGTGTGGCTTCCGCGCAGGCGACAACGCGCCGATGGCATACATCGAGCTGGTTGATCGTGCTGAGTCTCAAGCAGAAGCAGCAACTGCAGAGTAATCTGTAGAAGCGTAAAAAAACCGGGCTTGCCCGGTTTTTTTACGCCTATTCACAGCCAATTGTGCTGCCCTCCGGTTATCTGCTTTAAGATCCCCCTCCCTATCCGCTATGCTAGCGCAAAGATTGCATGCTGAGGAATCATACAATGTGGTTACTCGATGAGTGGGCTGAACGCCATATTCGTGACGCGCAAGATAACGGTGAGTTTGAGAACTTACCAGGCCAAGGCAAACCGCTGGAACTTGACGATGACAGTGCGGTGCCGGCAGAACTGCGTTCCGGCTTTCGCCTGTTAAAGAACGCCGGTTATCTGCCGCCGGAATTAGAGGCCCGTAAGGAAGCGTTGACCATTGCTGCCTTGCTGCAGGAAATTAACAGTGAACACCCTGACTACGTTGCATTAAGCAAGCGCATGGCGCTGTTGGAATATCGTTTGCAGCAAGCCGGGATGAGTACCGATTTCCTGCATGGTGAGTACCATCAGGTGATTAATGGTAAATTTGGGCCGGAGGAAAGCTAATGTTTAAAATTGGCCAGCTCGCCAAGCTCGCGGGCGTTACGCCGGATACCGTGCGTTATTATGAAAAGCAGGGCATGATGGCGCACAACGTGCGGACCGAAGGGGGTTACCGCCTGTATAGCGAGCAGGACTTACAACGCCTGCGCTTTATTCGTTATGCCAAGCAGCTGGGCTTTACCCTGGAAACTATCGCCGAACTGCTGTCGATCCGCGTGGATCCTGAACATCACACCTGCCAGGAATCAAAATCCATTGTGGATGCGCGTTTGCAGGAAGTGGAGCAGAAACTGCTGGAGCTGACGCGGATGCGGGAGTCATTACGGCGCTTGAGCGATGCCTGCTGCGGCAGCGCACATACCAGCACCTATTGCTCTATTCTTGAAGCCCTGGAACAGGGGGCCAGCGACGGCAGCGACAAAAAAGCGGGGCATCACTGCTGAACCGCTGTTATTTGTTTCTGTTCGGCGCTATTATCTGCCCGATTTATATCCATCCTAATATCAGGAGTAATACCATGACGAAATACCGTCACACCAAAGGCAAGATACAAGACAACGCGCTTGAAGCGTTATTGCACGATCCCTTATTCCGCCAGCGGGTGGAGAAGAATAGCAAAGGGAAAGGCAGCTACCGGCGTAAAGAAAAACACGGCAAAGGGGCAAACTGGGAGGCCAGTGGTAAACAATCAGGCGATTATTTACCACTGGCCTTCTGGTTTTAAGGTATAAAAAAGCCCTCTAGCGAGGGCTTTTTTGATCAATAACGGGAGTGTACTTAGGCTTTCGGCTGATCTTTAGCTAACAGATCGCGAATTTCCGTCAGCAGCTTCTCTTCCGCGCTTGGCGCTGGCGGAGCCGCCGGTTTCTCTTCCTGTTTGCGGCGCATTTTGTTCATCAGCTTAATCGCCAGGAAAATAGCGAAGGCCACAATGACAAAATCAAATACCGTCTGGATAAAGGCGCCGTAGTTCATCACTACCGCCGGGATTTCACCCTGCGCTTCGCGTAATACCAAGTGGAACTGTTTGAAATCGACACCGCCGATCAGTAAACCCAGCGGCGGCATGATGATATCGGCAACGAATGACGATACGATCTTACCGAACGCAGCACCAATAATGACACCAACGGCCAGGTCAACAACATTGCCACGCATGGCAAATTCGCGGAACTCTTTCAACATACTCATAGAACACCCCTCGCAAAATTAATAACTCAAGTTTAACAAAGCAACTTCCCTTTGCCACAATTCGCAGAGAAAAGTTTGTATCTTGTCTCTTACGTTTCTCAAACAGACTACACAATAGCTACAGGAAGAATGGACTCGGCTGGAATAAACGCTCGACGTCCGGTACAAATTTTTTATCGGTGATGAACATAATGACGTGGTCACCTTGCTCAATTTTACTATTACCGCTGGCGATAATGACATCGTCGCCACGCACGATAGCGCCAATGGTGGTGCCTGGCGGCAGTTTAATTTCTTCTACGCTACGGCCGACCACTTTGGAGGTGCTTTCGTCGCCGTGAGCAATGGCTTCAATAGCTTCAGCAACGCCGCGACGCAGTGAGGAAACGCTGACGATGTCCGCTTTACGCACGTGACCCAGCAAGGCGGAGATGGTCGCCTGCTGCGGTGAAATGGCAATATCGATCACGCTGCCCTGCACCAGGTCGACATAGGCACGGCGCTGTATCAGCACCATGACCTTTTTGGCGCCCAGACGCTTGGCCAGCATGGCGGACATGATATTGGCTTCATCATCGTTGGTTATGGCGATAAACACGTCGACCTGATCGACATGCTCTTCTGCCAGCAGCTCCTGATCGGACGCATCGCCATAAAAGACAATGGTGTCGTGCAGCTGTTCCGCCAGTTCTGCCGCCCGCTGTTGATTACGTTCGATCAGTTTGACGTTGTAATCCTTTTCCAGCTTGGCAGCCAGGCCGGCGCCGACGTTACCGCCGCCGACGATCATAATGCGCTTGTAAGGTTTTTCCAGCCGCTGCAGTTCACTCATTACCGCACGGATATGCTGCGATGCCGCGACGAAGAACACCTCATCACCGGCTTCGATAATCGTCGAGCCTTGCGGGCGGATAGGGCGATCCTGGCGGAAAATGGCGGCAACGCGTGTATCGATATGCGGCATATGCTCGCGCATCGAGGACAGTGCATTGCCCACCAACGGGCCGCCGTAATAGGCTTTCACTGCGGCAATGCTAACCTTACCCTCGGCAAAGTTGACCACCTGCAGGGCGCCGGGATACTCAATCAGCTTGTAGATATAGTCGATAACCAGCTGTTCCGGTGAGATCAGATGATCGATCGGCACCGCTTCCGGCAGGAAGAGCTTCTCCGATTCACGGATATATTCCGGAGCACGGATGCGTGCGATGCGGTTTGGCGTATTAAACAGCGAATAGGCGATCTGACAGGCCACCATATTGGTCTCATCCGAATTGGTGACGGCAACCAGCATATCGGCGTCTTCCGCACCGGCCTCACGCAGCACGCGCGGGTAGGAACCGTGCCCCTGCACCACGCGTAGGTCGAATTTGTCCTGCAGCTGACGCAGGCGGTTCGTATCGGTATCTACCACGGTGATATCGTTATTTTCACCAACCAGGTTTTCCGCCAGTGTCCCGCCGACCTGGCCCGCGCCAAGAATAATTATTTTCATCGTGTTCTCTGCTTCACACTGCAAGGCTGAGGGCGTAATGCTACGCCCGGAGAATTACATTTTAATCAGCTTAGCGTAAAAGAAGCCATCGCCATCTTCAGGGTGAGGAAGGTTCTGCCGTTCGACACCGACCAGGCTGGCGTCGTTATGGCGCTGCAGGAAGGCCTGCAACTGCTGGCTATTTTCTTGCGGTAAGATCGAACAGGTGGCATAAACCATCACGCCGCCGCTCTTCAGGTGTGGCCAAATGGCATCAAGAATTTCCGCCTGCAGGCTGGCCAGTTCGGCGATGTCGCTATCGCGGCGCAGCCATTTAATATCCGGATGACGGCGAATCACGCCGGTGGCGGAGCAAGGGGCGTCCAACAGAATGCGATCAAACTGTTTATCACCGCACCACTGCTGCGGCGTACGGCCATCGCCCTGTTTGACCTCGGCGTGGCACTGTAAACGCTGCAGGTTTTCTTTTACCCGGCTCAGACGCTGCTCATCAATATCCACGGCCATAACGTGTGCCTGCGGCGCCGCTTCCAGGATATGGGTGGTTTTACCGCCGGGTGCCGCGCACAGGTCCAGGATCTGCTCGCCATCCTGCGGATCCAGCAGATCGACGCAGCCTTGCGCGGAGGCATCCTGCACCGTGGCCCAGCCATCGGTAAAGCCCGGCAGGCTGCTAACCGCACACGGAGTGAGTAAGCGCACCGCGTCAGGGTATTCCCCATGCGCGACGGCCTCAATTCCGGCCTGCGCCAGCAGCTGCAGATAGTCATCGCGACTGTGGTGACGGCGGTTAACCCGCAGCCACATCGGTGGCTTTTGATTATTGGCGTCGACGATCTGTTGCCACTGTGCAGGGTAAGCCTGTTGAATGCGCTTCAGCAGCCAGCTGGGGTGCAGATAGCGGCTGTCATGATTGGCAGCACGTTGCATCAGCGCCTCTTGCTGGCGCTGGAACTGGCGCAGTACGCCGTTGATTAATCCTTTAAGCTGCGGACGTTTCAGCGCCACCGCGCCATTGACCGTTTCCGCCAGGGCCGCGTGGGCCGGAATGCGGGTATACAGCAGTTGGTACATGCCAACCATCAGCAGGTAGTGCAGCGTACGCTGCTTGCCGACCATTGGTTTCGCCATCAGCTGTTGGATGCACCACTCCAGCTGCGGCAGCACGCGCAGCGTGCCGAAGCACAGTTCCTGCAGCAGGGCGCGGTCCTTATCGGAAATTTTGTTATTCAGTGCCGGCAGCAGGGTGCTGAGCGATTGCCCCTGATCCAACACCTGGCCGATGGTTTGAGCAGCGATGCTGCGGAGGTTGTAATTATTTTTCATAGGCTAAAGCTGGATGACATCGGCTTGAGGAAAATAAACGGCCCGGCGTGGTCTGCCGGGCTGTGAAGATGATTTACAGGCGATTACCTGGCGTAAACCATTCGCGGCGTGAATTTAACAAATCCTGAGCCGACATCGGTTTTTTGCCCGCCGGCTGCAGCTGCGTCAGGCATAAAATACCCTCGGCGGTGGCGACCTGAATACCGTGCTTGTCCGCCTGCAAGATGGTGCCGGGTTCTGCACCGTTACCGCCTGTCAGCGCCTGGGCTTGCCACACTTTCACCGGCTGTTCATCAACGGTGAAATAGCTGATCGGCCACGGGTTGAAGGCACGAACACAACGTTCCAGCTGTGCGGCGGGCAGGCGCCAGTCCAAACGCGCCTCCTCTTTACTCAGCTTTTCGGCGTAGGTCACCAGCGCTTCGTCCTGAACCTCGCGTTGCGCCGTACCGTCCGCCATCTGCTGCAGCGTGGCCAGCAGCCCCTGCGGGCCGAGTTCGGCCAGCTTGTCATACAGGCTGGCGCTGGTGTCCGTAGCCTCTATCGGGCAAGCGATTTTATGCATCATATCGCCGGTATCCAGGCCGACATCCATCTGCATGATGGTTACGCCGGTTTCCCGATCGCCCGCCCACAGCGCGCGTTGAATCGGGGCTGCGCCACGCCAGCGTGGCAGCAGTGAACCATGTACGTTGATGCAGCCAAGGCGCGGCATATCTAACACCGCCTTTGGCAGGATCAGGCCGTACGCCACCACCACCATGACATCCGCCTTAAGGTCGGCGACCAGGTGTTGGTTTTCTTCCGGACGCAGTGATTTGGGTTGGAATACGGGCAGCTGATGCTGCTGTGCCAGCACCTTTACCGGGCTTGGCGTCAGCTTGTTGCCTCGGCCGGCCGGCCGGTCAGGTTGGGTAAAGACGCCGACGACCTGATGCCCGGAAGACAACAGCGCGTCAAGATGACGCGCTGCGAAGTCTGGCGTGCCGGCAAAGATAATCCGTAAAGAATCAGACACGATGTTTCCCTGCTTGGTTAGGCGCGCGCTTGCTGTTTGGCCAGCTTATCCAGCTTCTCCACCTTTTGGCGAATACGCTGACGCTTCAGCGGCGACAGATAATCGACAAACAGTTTACCGATCAGGTGGTCCATCTCATGCTGAATGCAGATGGCCAGCAGATCGTCGGCTTCCAGTTCGAAGGTTTTGCCGTTGTAATCCAGCGCGCGGATTTTCACTTTCTCGGCGCGTGGCACCAGAGCGCGTTGCTCAGGGATGGACAGACAGCCTTCTTCAATACCGGTTTCACCGCTCTTTTCCAACAGTTCCGGGTTGATCAACACCAGGCGTTGATCGCGGGTTTCGGAAACGTCAATGACGATGATACGTTGATGGATGTCCACCTGAGTCGCAGCCAGACCAATGCCTTCCTCTGCGTACATGGTTTCAAACATATCATCCACGATACGCTGGATATCCGCATTGACTTCTTTTACCGGGGCTGCAACTTTGCGCAGCCGCTCGTCTGGGAAATGTAATACCTGCAAGACTGACATATATCTTTAGATCTGTATCCGAGTAATAAAGGGGGTATAGCTTCTATTCTAGACATTTCCAGCTCTGATTGACAGCATCGTCTACCAATTGCACGGATTGGCAATACCGCCGAGAACAGCGAGGGAATGCGCGATGACGCCTGCGGAAATAGGGCTGAGACTATCTTGGGTGAACGGACTGGACGCATCGCTGGCCAGTGAACTGCAGCAGCAGATGATTAGCGCCGGCGGTGAGCCGTCACGCCATTTGCGCGCCCTGGGGCTGAGCGCCAGGCAACGCCGGCAGTTCAACCAGGCTGACCCGGCGGCGCTGGCGGCGACATTGGCCTGGCTGGAGCTGCCGGGGCGTCATATGCTGACCTACGGTTCGCCGCACTATCCGTCGTGTTTACAGGTCTTGGCCGATGCGCCGTTCCTGCTGCTGGTTGAAGGCAGCCTTGAGGGGCTGCAACAGCCGCAGATCGCCATGGTCGGCAGCCGTAACGCCAGCCATTATGGCGCACGCTGGGGGCATGAGTTTGCCGTGGGATTGGTCCAGCAGGGTTATGCCGTGACCAGCGGGCTGGCCCTGGGCGTGGACGGTATCTGTCATCGCGGCGCATTGGCCGCGCAGGGAACGACGCTGGCGGTGTTGGGCAGCGGCTTGGCGAACGTTTACCCGAGCCGCCACCGTAGGCTGGCTGCGCAGATCGTGGAGCAGGGCGGAGCGCTGATCTCTGAATATCTGGTGACGGCGATGCCGTTGCCGGCGCATTTTCCTCGCCGTAATCGCATCATCAGCGGCCTGAGCTTGGGCGTATTGGTGGTAGAGGCCGCGCTGCGCAGCGGTTCATTGATTACCGCGCGTCTGGCGCTGGATCAGGGGCGTGACGTTTTTGCCTTGCCCGGCGCATTAGGCAACCCGATGAGCGCCGGTCCGCACTGGCTGATTCAGCAGGGCGCCTGCCTGGTGACGCAGCCGCAGGAGATCGCACAACTGCTGGGAAGCGGTCTGAACTGGCTATCCATGGATGAAAAAACAACTATTTCTGCATCAGACGTCGAAGTTGAATTGCCATTTGCCGATGTGTTGGCTAACGTAGGAGATGAGGTGACACCTGTTGACGTCGTCGCTGAACGTGCCGGCCAACCTGTGCCAGAGGTGGTA
This sequence comes from Serratia rubidaea, assembly GCF_016026735.1. Taxonomy (NCBI): domain Bacteria; kingdom Pseudomonadati; phylum Pseudomonadota; class Gammaproteobacteria; order Enterobacterales; family Yersiniaceae; genus Serratia; species Serratia rubidaea. The sequence continues at coordinate 1,099,241 of NZ_CP065640.1, read as the reverse complement.
ATGCAATTACTCGAACTGGAGTTAGCAGGATGGATCGCAGCTGTACCCGGCGGCTATGTCCGAATAAGGAGGGCAAGCCATGTTCGACGTACTCATGTACTTATTTGAAACTTATATCCACAATGAACCAGAGATGCGCGTCGACCAGGATAAACTGACGAACGATCTCGCCGAGGCGGGATTTCATCGTGAGGATATCTACAACGCTTTGAATTGGCTTGAAAAACTTGCAGATCTGCAAGAAGGTGAAAATGCGCCGTACTTTATGAGTGCCGATCCGCTCGCCATGCGGTTCTACACGGAAGAAGAAAGTATGCGTCTTGACGCCGGTTGCCGTGGTTTTCTCCTTTTCCTTGAACAGATTCAGGTATTGAACCTCGAAACCCGAGAAATGGTTATCGACCGTGTTATGGCTTTGGATAATACGGAATTCGATCTCGAAGATCTGAAATGGGTGGTGCTGATGGTGTTGTTCAATATCCCCGGATATGAAAGCGCCTACCAGCAAATGGAAGAACTGCTGTTTGAAGTCAACGAAGGTTATCTGCACTGAGCCGATACCACGCGCATGCCCGTTATACTTCAAGCTGCAGGCTTATCGGTTACCTCCGGTCTATACGCTGAGTATATGACCGGGGGATTGCTTGTGGCCGTCTTCCTGCAACGTGAATTATTTAGGGCATAAAAGAAGTTATGACAAAAGCAGCGCTTTTTGCCGCCAGGCAAAATGAACCCTGTCCGGAATGCGGGGCTGAACTGGTGATCCGCAGTGGTCGCCACGGTCCTTTCCTTGGTTGTTCCCAATATCCAGACTGCCAGTATATCCGCCCGCTGAAGGCGCAGGCGGACGGCCATATCGTCAAAGTGCTGGAGGGACAAGAGTGCCCGAAATGTCAGGCGACCCTGGTATTGCGTCAGGGGCGCTACGGCATGTTTATCGGCTGTAGCCACTATCCTGAATGCGATCACACCGAGGTGATCGATAAACCGGACGAAACTTCTATTACCTGTCCGCAATGCGGGCAGGGCAAATTGCTGCAGCGTAAATCACGCTATGGCAAAGTTTTTCACTCCTGCGATCGCTATCCAGAATGCCAGTTTGCTCTTAACAACAAACCCATCGCCGGGGAATGTGCCTATTGCCATTATCCGCTGCTAATGGAAAAACGCACGGCGAAAGGCCCTGTCCTTTGCTGCGCCAGCAAACTGTGTGGAAAGCCCGTCGCAATCACAGAATAACGACACTATGAGCTCAGAATTCACCGCCATCATTAATGCACTGAATAATCAACAGGTCGTCGCCTATCCTACCGAGGCTGTGTTTGGCCTGGGTTGCGATCCTGATAGCGATCAAGCGTTGCACAAGCTGTTGGATTTAAAACAGCGCCCGTGGGAAAAGGGGTTGATCCTGATTGCCGCCGACTACCAGCAGCTGCTGCCTTATATCGACGACAGCCGCCTGACGCCATCGCAACGTGAAACGATCTTTGCCAGCTGGCCTGGTCCGGTTACGTGGGTTATCCCGGCCAAACCGACTACGCCGCGTCTGTTGACCGGGCGTTTCGATTCGCTGGCGGTGCGCGTCAGCGACCACCCGCTGGTGCAGCGGCTATGCCGCGAGTTTGGTAAACCGCTGGTATCAACCAGCGCCAATCTTAGCGGTCAGCCGCCGTGCCGCCATGCTGCAGAAGTCACGCAGCAGTTCGGCGAAAGGTTCCCGGTGCTGTCGGGCAATGTGGGCGGACGTCAGAATCCGTCGGAAATCAGAGATGCGTTGACCGGTGAGCAGATCCGGCAGGGCTAAGGGGAACACATGGAGCCGTTTGTAGTTTTTGGCAATCCCATTGCGCACAGCAAGTCACCGCGTATTCATGCGCTGTTTGCGGAACAAACTGGTATAGAGCATCTCTACGGCACCGTTTTAGCGCCGTTGGACGGTTTTGCGGCCAGTCTGCAGGCATTTATCGAGGCAGGCGGCAGAGGCGCGAACGTTACCGTGCCTTTTAAAGAGCAGGCTTATCGACTGGCTAATGAGTTAACGGAACGCGCGCAGATGGCCGGGGCGGTGAATACGCTTAAGATTCAGGCTGATGGTCAGCTGTTGGGCGACAACACCGACGGTATTGGTTTGCTGAGCGATCTGGAACGGCAGCGCTTGATCGCCCCCGGCGATCGCATTTTGCTGGTAGGCGCTGGCGGCGCTGCGCGCGGGGCGATCCTGCCGCTCCTGTCTTTTGGTTGTTCAGTTGTGATTACCAACCGCACTTTCAGCCGCGCGCAAGAACTGGCGCAGGCGTTCCAGCATTTGGGCGAGATTACGGCTTTACCGCTGGATCAATGCGATCAAACCGACTATGAGCTGGTGATCAATGCCACCGCCTCCGGCCTGGGCGGCGAAGTGCCGGCCTTGCCGGCGAAAGTACTCGGGGCGTCAACGCGTTGCTATGACATGTTCTACCAACGCGGTCTGACGCCGTTCCTCGACTGGGCGACGCAACGAGGCGTAACGCACTATGCTGATGGTTTAGGCATGCTGGTGGGGCAGGCGGCCCATGCGTTTTTGCTGTGGCATGGCGTGATGCCGGAGATTGAGCCAGTGTTGCGGCTGCTGCGTCAGGAAACTGCCGGCTAATTCACTTCCCCGTTCCTGTCAGGGAACGGGGACATTTCAAATATCTTCCGACAGATAGTCGTTTTTCCAGTCGACGTAGTTATTTGACGAGTAACGCAGTCCTTCCAATTCGGCGGGCGTTAATGGACGCACCTGACGTGCCGGGCTGCCCATATATAAGTAGCCGCTGGTCAGACGCTTGCCGGGCGCCACCAAACTGCCGGCGCCGATCATTACGTCATCTTCTATAATGGCGCCATCCAACAGGATCGATCCCATCCCGACTAAAACGCGGTTACCGATGGCGCAGCCGTGCAGCATCGCTTTATGCCCGACGGTAACGTCTTCGCCGATCAGCAGCGGGTAGCCCTCGGGGTTGTGTGCGGATTTATGGGTGACGTGCAACACGCTGCCATCTTGTATATTGCTGCGGGCGCCGATCTTCACCGCATTCACATCGCCGCGAATGGCAACCAGCGGCCAGATACTGACATCGTCGGCCAGTTCAACGTTGCCGATCACCACGCTGGAAGGATCGATCATCACGCGCTGACCGATTTGCGGAGTGTAATGAAGATAAGAACGAACTGCTTCAGACATGCTAAGGCCTCACATCGGGATCGTATTTACCGGCAATACTAGACGCTGGCGATGGAATTACAACCAATCCCCTACGGCGATCCTGCTAAAAACGGCCCCGATCGCATAAGATCCACGCGAAAGGGCGGAAAAGTGCGCAAACGATAAGAAAAGATCAAAAAAGGGGTTGTGCAAAAAACTCGGATCCCTATAATGCGCCTCCATCGACACGGCGCAAGTGATTCACTTCACACAGCGACCGAGACGAAAGAGAAAAAATCCTGAAAAAACGGGTTGACTCTGAAAGAGGAAAGCGTAATATACGCCACCTCGAGTTAGCAAGCGAAAGCGCGTAACTCACTGCTCTTTAACAATTTATCAGACAATCTGTGTGGGCACTCACAAGACGATATCCAGCATCTTCGGATGCAAAAAAATATCAAGTCTTGAAGAGTGACTAACTGAAGTAAAATTCATGCAGTAAATCTTTGAGCAACAGCTATTAAATTAGCGAATCAAGCTTTTAATTGAAGAGTTTGATCATGGCTCAGATTGAACGCTGGCGGCAGGCCTAACACATGCAAGTCGAGCGGCAGCGGGAGGAAGCTTGCTTCCTCGCCGGCGAGCGGCGGACGGGTGAGTAATGTCTGGGGATCTGCCCGATGGAGGGGGATAACCACTGGAAACGGTGGCTAATACCGCATAACGTCGCAAGACCAAAGTGGGGGACCTTCGGGCCTCACACCATCGGATGAACCCAGATGGGATTAGCTAGTAGGTGGGGTAATGGCTCACCTAGGCGACGATCCCTAGCTGGTCTGAGAGGATGACCAGCCACACTGGAACTGAGACACGGTCCAGACTCCTACGGGAGGCAGCAGTGGGGAATATTGCACAATGGGCGCAAGCCTGATGCAGCCATGCCGCGTGTGTGAAGAAGGCCTTCGGGTTGTAAAGCACTTTCAGCGAGGAGGAAGGTGGTGAGCTTAATACGCTCATCAATTGACGTTACTCGCAGAAGAAGCACCGGCTAACTCCGTGCCAGCAGCCGCGGTAATACGGAGGGTGCAAGCGTTAATCGGAATTACTGGGCGTAAAGCGCACGCAGGCGGTTTGTTAAGTCAGATGTGAAATCCCCGAGCTTAACTTGGGAACTGCATTTGAAACTGGCAAGCTAGAGTCTCGTAGAGGGGGGTAGAATTCCAGGTGTAGCGGTGAAATGCGTAGAGATCTGGAGGAATACCGGTGGCGAAGGCGGCCCCCTGGACGAAGACTGACGCTCAGGTGCGAAAGCGTGGGGAGCAAACAGGATTAGATACCCTGGTAGTCCACGCCGTAAACGATGTCGATTTGGAGGTTGTGCCCTTGAGGCGTGGCTTCCGGAGCTAACGCGTTAAATCGACCGCCTGGGGAGTACGGCCGCAAGGTTAAAACTCAAATGAATTGACGGGGGCCCGCACAAGCGGTGGAGCATGTGGTTTAATTCGATGCAACGCGAAGAACCTTACCTACTCTTGACATCCAGAGAACTTAGCAGAGATGCTTTGGTGCCTTCGGGAACTCTGAGACAGGTGCTGCATGGCTGTCGTCAGCTCGTGTTGTGAAATGTTGGGTTAAGTCCCGCAACGAGCGCAACCCTTATCCTTTGTTGCCAGCGGTTCGGCCGGGAACTCAAAGGAGACTGCCAGTGATAAACTGGAGGAAGGTGGGGATGACGTCAAGTCATCATGGCCCTTACGAGTAGGGCTACACACGTGCTACAATGGCGTATACAAAGAGAAGCGAACCTGCGAAGGCAAGCGGACCTCATAAAGTACGTCGTAGTCCGGATTGGAGTCTGCAACTCGACTCCATGAAGTCGGAATCGCTAGTAATCGTAGATCAGAATGCTACGGTGAATACGTTCCCGGGCCTTGTACACACCGCCCGTCACACCATGGGAGTGGGTTGCAAAAGAAGTAGGTAGCTTAACCTTCGGGAGGGCGCTTACCACTTTGTGATTCATGACTGGGGTGAAGTCGTAACAAGGTAACCGTAGGGGAACCTGCGGTTGGATCACCTCCTTACCTAAAGATATCCTGACTGTGCAGTGTCCACACAGATTGTCTGATGAAAAGAACGAGCAAAGCGTCTGCGAAGCCGACATATTCAGTGTCCCCTTCGTCTAGAGGCCTAGGACACCGCCCTTTCACGGCGGTAACAGGGGTTCGAATCCCCTAGGGGACGCCACTTGCTGATATCGGGTGAAAGACGGTATCAAACGATATCTCAAAACTGGCTTGCGAGTCATGTTTGAGATATTTGCTCTTTAACAATCTGGAACAAGCTGAAAATTGAAACATGACGGCTGAAACTTGTCCCTCCGTAGAAGTTTGGGATAAGGAGTAACCTGTCATAGAGTCTCTCAAATGTTTGCAACGCGAAGTGAAACATCTTCGGGTTGTGAGGTTAAGTGACTAAGCGTACACGGTGGATGCCTAGGCAGTCAGAGGCGATGAAGGGCGTGCTAATCTGCGAAAAGCGTCGGTAAGGTGATATGAACCGTTACAACCGACGATACCCGAATGGGGAAACCCAGTGTGTTTCGACACACTATCCTGTCATGAATACATAGTGGCAGGAGGCGAACCGGGGGAACTGAAACATCTAAGTACCCCGAGGAAAAGAAATCAACCGAGATTCCCCCAGTAGCGGCGAGCGAACGGGGAACAGCCCAGAACCTGAATCGGCTTGTGTGTCAGTGGAAGCGTCTGGAAAGTCGCACAGTAAAGGGTGATAGTCCCGTACACGAAGATGCACAGGTCGTGAGTTCGATGAGTAGGGCGGGACACGTGTTATCCTGTCTGAATATGGGGGACCATCCTCCAAGGCTAAATACTCCTGACTGACCGATAGTGAACCAGTACCGTGAGGGAAAGGCGAAAAGAACCCCGGCGAGGGGAGTGAAATAGAACCTGAAACCGTGTACGTACAAGCAGTGGGAGCATCCTTCGGGGTGTGACTGCGTACCTTTTGTATAATGGGTCAGCGACTTATATTTTGTAGCAAGGTTAACCGAATAGGGGAGCCGTAGGGAAACCGAGTCTTAACTGGGCGTCTAGTTGCAAGGTATAGACCCGAAACCCGGTGATCTAGCCATGGGCAGGTTGAAGGTTGGGTAACACTAACTGGAGGACCGAACCGACTAATGTTGAAAAATTAGCGGATGACTTGTGGCTGGGGGTGAAAGGCCAATCAAACCGGGAGATAGCTGGTTCTCCCCGAAAGCTATTTAGGTAGCGCCTCGTGAACTCATCTTCGGGGGTAGAGCACTGTTTCGGCTAGGGGGCCATCCCGGCTTACCAAACCGATGCAAACTCCGAATACCGAAGAATGTTATCACGGGAGACACACGGCGGGTGCTAACGTCCGTCGTGAAGAGGGAAACAACCCAGACCGCCAGCTAAGGTCCCAAAGTCATGGTTAAGTGGGAAACGATGTGGGAAGGCACAGACAGCCAGGATGTTGGCTTAGAAGCAGCCATCATTTAAAGAAAGCGTAATAGCTCACTGGTCGAGTCGGCCTGCGCGGAAGATGTAACGGGGCTAAACCATGCACCGAAGCTGCGGCAGCGACGCTTATGCGTTGTTGGGTAGGGGAGCGTTCTGTAAGCCGTTGAAGGTGGCCTGCGAGGGTTGCTGGAGGTATCAGAAGTGCGAATGCTGACATAAGTAACGATAAAGCGGGTGAAAAACCCGCTCGCCGGAAGACCAAGGGTTCCTGTCCAACGTTAATCGGGGCAGGGTGAGTCGACCCCTAAGGCGAGGCTGAAAAGCGTAGTCGATGGGAAACAGGTTAATATTCCTGTACTTGGTGTTACTGCGAAGGGGGACGGAGAAGGCTAGGCTAGCCGAGCGACGGTTGTCTCGGTTTAAGCGTGTAGGGGGGTGTTCCTGGTAAATCCGGAACGCTGTTAACCCTGAGGCGTGATGACGATGCACTACGGTGCAGAAGTAGTTGATGCCAAGCTTCCAGGAAAAGCCTCTAAGCTCCAGGTAACATCAAATCGTACCCCAAACCGACACAGGTGGTCAGGTAGAGAATACCAAGGCGCTTGAGAGAACTCGGGTGAAGGAACTAGGCAAAATGGTGCCGTAACTTCGGGAGAAGGCACGCTGGCGCGTAGGTGAAGTCCCTTGCGGATGGAGCTGAAGCCAGTCGCAGATACCAGCTGGCTGCAACTGTTTAATAAAAACACAGCACTGTGCAAACACGAAAGTGGACGTATACGGTGTGACGCCTGCCCGGTGCCGGAAGGTTAATTGATGGGGTTATCCGTAAGGAGAAGCTCTTGATCGAAGCCCCGGTAAACGGCGGCCGTAACTATAACGGTCCTAAGGTAGCGAAATTCCTTGTCGGGTAAGTTCCGACCTGCACGAATGGCGTAATGATGGCCAGGCTGTCTCCACCCGAGACTCAGTGAAATTGAACTCGCTGTGAAGATGCAGTGTACCCGCGGCAAGACGGAAAGACCCCGTGAACCTTTACTATAGCTTGACACTGAACATTGAGCCTTGATGTGTAGGATAGGTGGGAGGCTTTGAAGTGTGGACGCCAGTCTGCATGGAGCCATCCTTGAAATACCACCCTTTAATGTTTGATGTTCTAACTCTGCCCCATAATCTGGGGTGAGGACAGTGTCTGGTGGGTAGTTTGACTGGGGCGGTCTCCTCCCAAAGAGTAACGGAGGAGCACGAAGGTTAGCTAATCACGGTCGGACATCGTGAGGTTAGTGCAAAGGCATAAGCTAGCTTGACTGCGAGAGTGACGGCTCGAGCAGGTGCGAAAGCAGGTCTTAGTGATCCGGTGGTTCTGAATGGAAGGGCCATCGCTCAACGGATAAAAGGTACTCCGGGGATAACAGGCTGATACCGCCCAAGAGTTCATATCGACGGCGGTGTTTGGCACCTCGATGTCGGCTCATCACATCCTGGGGCTGAAGTAGGTCCCAAGGGTATGGCTGTTCGCCATTTAAAGTGGTACGCGAGCTGGGTTTAGAACGTCGTGAGACAGTTCGGTCCCTATCTGCCGTGGGCGTTGGAAGATTGAGAGGGGTTGCTCCTAGTACGAGAGGACCGGAGTGAACGCACCACTGGTGTTCGGGTTGTCATGCCAATGGCACTGCCCGGTAGCTAAGTGCGGAAAAGATAAGCGCTGAAAGCATCTAAGCGCGAAACTTGCCTCAAGATGAGTCTTCCCTGGGACTTCGAGTCCCCTGAAGGAACGTTTAAGACTAAGACGTTGATAGGCTGGGTGTGTAAGTGCAGCGATGCATTGAGCTAACCAGTACTAATGAACCGTGAGGCTTAACCTTACAACACCGAAGGTGTTTTAGAGAGATTGGTTTGAATTTTCAGTGAAGTTCCGAGATTGGTTCTGATGGCTACGGAGTAGCGGTCGGGATGAAACAGAATTTGCCTGGCGGCAATAGCGCGGTGGTCCCACCTGACCCCATGCCGAACTCAGAAGTGAAACGCCGTAGCGCCGATGGTAGTGTGGGGTCTCCCCATGCGAGAGTAGGACACTGCCAGGCATCAAATTTGTGTGCTGATATGGCTCAGTTGGTAGAGCGCACCCTTGGTAAGGGTGAGGTCCCCAGTTCGACTCTGGGTATCAGCACCACTTTATTGAAGTGGGTTGAGAAGTTCGGCAGAAAAAGAATTTGCTTGGCGGCAATAGCGCGGTGGTCCCACCTGACCCCATGCCGAACTCAGAAGTGAAACGCCGTAGCGCCGATGGTAGTGTGGGGTCTCCCCATGCGAGAGTAGGACACTGCCAAGCATCAAATAAAGCAGAAAGCCCTGTGCATCAGCACAGGGCTTTTTGTTTTGTCCGCAAGTCAGGCAGGTTTCCGCTCAAATCGCTCTCTCTGCATTTCTAAAAGGGTGATGGTTAATTAAAATTAGCCCATCTGTCGATGTTCACAGGAGTGAACCCATGAAAATACGTCCTCTCTTCGCTATCTGTATGTTCCTCTCCGCCACAGCCTATGCGCCGTTAGCTGCCGCAGAATCAGGGTTGTTCTGCCACGGTATGGAAGACGAGCAACCGCAAGATCGTGCGCAGCTGGCTGAAATCACCACCAAGAGTTACTTCTTTAACTATCGCTATCCGGATGACTGGAACGATAACCCGAAATTGGAAAACGGCCAGCTGCGGCAGGAAAGTCGTTATCTGATCGCCGGCGACCGTCTGGTGGTCGGGCCGGAACAGCGAGGTTACCGTTGCGGTTATTACATTAACGGTAAGGGTATCCAAACGGCCAACTGGATAAAGGCGGATACGCTGCGGGTGCTGTCCGATGTTGTCCCGGCCGATTGGCGCGGTGTCTGGGTAAGCAATGACGGCCAGCGTCAGCTGAAGATCATGGCTCGACAGGCTGAGTATCAGTTTATCGGCGGTGGCAGCGATCCTGGCCGTATCAGTACGGTATTTCCGTTTAGCGTACCAGCGAGCCAAGTGGATGCACAGCTGACCTCCCCACCGCCGACGGATGCTCCCTGTAAACTGAAACTGCATCGTTTAGGGGAGTATTTAATCATCACCAATGGCGAAAGCTGTGGCCTGATGAACGCTAACCCGGACGGGGTACTGCGTAAACGCTGAGTATTACCGCAGGAACGCGGACAGAAATGAAACATTTTCACCTTCCGGCTGAATGCTCGACAGCGGGTTTAAAAAACGCTATCGTCGGGCATCTAGAAGTCTAAACGTATAAACGGATGTGTGAGGATTAAGTAATGCCGATTCGTGTTCCTGATGAGTTACCTGCAGTCTGTTTCTTGCGTAATGAGAATGTCTTTGTGATGACATCCTCACGGGCAAAGACGCAGGAAATCAGGCCGTTAAAGGTGCTGATCCTTAACCTGATGCCAAAGAAAATAGAGACGGAAAACCAGTTCCTGCGTTTACTGTCCAACTCACCGCTGCAGATTGATATTCAACTGCTGCGTATCGACAGCCGCGAATCTAAAAATACGCCGGCCGAGCACCTGAATAACTTCTACTGCAACTTTGAAGATATCCAGCACGATAATTACGATGGCCTGATTGTTACCGGCGCGCCGTTGGGGCTGGTCGACTTCAGCGACGTTGCCTATTGGCCGCAGATCGAACGCATTATCGACTGGGCGAAAGAGCACGTGACCTCAACGCTATTTGTCTGTTGGGCGGTACAGGCGGCATTGAATATCCTGTATAGCATCCCGAAGATGACGCTCGACGAGAAGCTGTCGGGGGTATATCAGCATCAGACACTGCAACAGCATGCATTGCTGACCCGGGGTTTTGATGAAACTTTCCTAGCGCCGCATTCACGCTATGCGGATTTCCCGACGGAGATTATCCGCCAGTACACCGACCTTGATATTCTGGCCGAATCCGAGCAGGCCGGTGCCTACCTGTTTGCCAGCAAGGACAAGCGCCTGGCCTTTGTGACGGGCCACCCGGAGTATGATGCGCAGACGTTGGCGGGGGAGTATTGTCGTGATTACGATGCCGGCCTTAACCCTCGCGTACCCCTCAATTACTTCCCCGATGATAACCCTGATTTACCGCCAAAAGCCTCCTGGCGCAGTCACGGACACCTGCTGTTCTCCAATTGGCTGAACTATTACGTCTACCAGATTACGCCGTTTGATCTGCGCCACATGAACCCTACGCTCGAATAGTCATTTTCATTTTTTCCTGGCGGCTGAATCGAGGCCGCCACACTTCTTTCCCCCTTTTACTTCCTCTAATCTCTGCGTGTAACTCGCGATAACACCTTTATTTACAAACGGTTAAGACCCTTTCTTTTATTTATTGGAATCGCTTTCCTACATATCAATTATCGCGATCTTGCGTAACTTTTTGATATCTAAAATTTAAATAATTATTAATATTAAAAATGGAAATCGTTTTTGATTTTTGAAATTTGTTGGTTATTCTTAAAGCACGTAGGGCGATAACTGACCAACTTATGGTGATTTTGTCCCGCAGAACCCGCGCAATATTGGGTGACCAGAGTGCGCCCGGTTAATAGCCACAGGCAGGCAAGATGGGAAGGAGCATGACGATGACGCAACAGATGGTAGGCACGGAGTTAACGTTTACTCAGGGGTTGAGTGCGAGCGACCGGCAGATACTGAGCGATGAAGCCATTGAGTTTCTGGCCGAACTGGTTGGCAAATTCACGCCGCAGCGTAATAAATTGCTGGCTGCGCGTGCGGACGTACAGGCAGAGATCGATCGCGGCGTGCTGCCCGACTTTATTTCGGAAACGGCTTCCATTCGCGATGGCGACTGGACGATTCGCGGCATTCCGGCGGACCTGCGCGACCGCCGAGTGGAGATCACCGGGCCGGTTGAGCGCAAGATGGTCATCAATGCGCTGAACGCCAATGTGAAAGTGTTTATGGCCGACTTTGAAGATTCACTGGCACCCAGCTGGGACAAAGTGATCGACGGCCAAATCAACCTGCGCGATGCGGTGAACGGCACCATCTCTTATACCAACGAAGCCGGGAAAATTTATCAGCTGAAGCCGGACCCGGCGGTATTGATTGCCCGCGTGCGCGGCCTGCACCTGCCGGAAAAGCATGTGCAATGGCGTGGTGAAGCCATCCCGGGCGGCCTGTTCGACTTTGCGCTCTACTTCTTCCATAACTACCGCCAGCTGTTGGCCAATGGCAGCGGCCCCTATTTCTATCTGCCGAAAACCCAGTCGTGGCAGGAAGCGGCCTGGTGGGGTGAGGTGTTCAGCTTTACGGAAGACCGTTTCGAGCTGCCGCGGGGCACCATCAAGGCGACCTTGCTGATCGAAACTCTGCCGGCGGTGTTCCAGATGGATGAAATCCTGTATCACCTGCGTGACCATATCGTCGGTCTGAATTGCGGCCGCTGGGACTATATTTTCAGCTATATCAAGACGCTGAAAAACCACGCCGATCGCGTATTGCCGGATCGTCAGTCGGTCACCATGGACAAACCATTCCTGAGCGCTTACTCCCGGCTGCTGATTAAAACCTGTCACCGGCGCGGCGCCTTTGCCATGGGCGGCATGGCGGCGTTTATTCCGAGTAAAGATGCGGAAAAAAATGCCTGGGTGCTGGATAAGGTGCAGGCGGATAAACAGCTGGAGGCGGATAACGGCCATGACGGCACCTGGGTGGCGCATCCGGGGCTGGCCGACACCGTGATGGCGGTGTTTGACCAGGTGCTGGGCCAACGTCACAACCAACTGGAGGTGCTGCGGGAGCAGGATACGCCAATCACCGCCGCGCAGCTGCTGGAGCCGTGCGAGGGAGAGCGTACCGAAGCCGGGATGCGCGCCAACATCCGGGTGGCGGTGCAGTACATCGAAGCGTGGATCTCGGGCAACGGCTGCGTACCGATTTACGGCCTGATGGAAGATGCCGCCACGGCGGAAATCTCGCGCACTTCCATCTGGCAGTGGATCCACCATGAAAAATCCCTCAGCGACGGGCAACTGGTCACCAAGGCGCTGTTCCGTCAAATGCTGAATGAAGAGATGCAGGTCATCCGTAAGGAAGTGGGAGAAGCGCGCTTTAACGCCGGCCGGTTCGAAGAGGCGGCGCGCCTGATGGAACGTATCACCACGCAGGATGAACTGATCGATTTCCTGACCCTGCCGGGTTATGAGCTCCTGGCCTGAACCATTCCTCACCCTACAACGCAAGGATAACAATTATGACCACCTCTCGTAGCCAACAGATTCAACAACTGGAACAGGAATGGAAGTCCGCACGCTGGGAAGGCATTACCCGCCCGTACAGCGCGGAAGATGTCATCAATCTGCGCGGCTCGGTGAACCCGGAATGCACGCTGGCGCAAAACGGCGCCGCCAAACTGTGGGAGCTGCTGCACGGCGGCGCGCGCAAGGGCTATATCAACTGTCTGGGGGCGCTGACCGGCGGCCAGGCGCTGCAGCAGGCCAAAGCCGGCGTGGAAGCCGTGTATCTGTCCGGCTGGCAGGTGGCGGCGGACGCCAATACCGCCTCCGCCATGTATCCGGACCAGTCGCTGTACCCGGTCGATTCCGTGCCGGCGGTGGTGGAGCGGATTAACAATACCTTCCGCCGCGCCGATCAGATCCAGTGGGCGAATAAAATCGAGCCGGGCAGTCAAGGCTATGTTGACTACTTCCTGCCGATCGTCGCCGATGCGGAAGCGGGCTTCGGCGGGGTGCTGAACGCCTTTGAGCTGATGAAGGCGATGATTGAGGCCGGCGCCGCCGGGGTACACTTTGAAGACCAGCTGGCGGCGGTGAAGAAGTGCGGCCATATGGGCGGCAAGGTGCTGGTGCCGACGCAGGAAGCGATTCAGAAACTGGTGGCGGCGCGGCTGGCGGCCGACGTACTCGGCGTGCCGACGCTGCTGATTGCCCGCACCGACGCCGATGCGGCGGATCTGCTGACCTCAGACTGCGATCCTTACGACCGCGAGTTCGTGACCGGTGAACGTACCGTTGAAGGCTTCTTCCGCACGCAGGCGGGGATTGAACAGGCAATCAGCCGCGGGCTGGCCTATGCGCCTTATGCCGACCTGGTGTGGTGTGAAACCTCAACGCCGGATCTGGCGGCCGCCAGACGCTTTGCCGAGGCGATTCACGCCCGCTTCCCCGGCAAGCTGCTGGCCTATAACTGTTCGCCGTCGTTCAACTGGAAAAAGAACCTCGACGATCAAACCATCGCCCGTTTCCAGGAAGAGCTGTCGGCGATGGGCTACAAATACCAGTTTATTACTCTGGCCGGCATCCACAGCATGTGGTTCAACATGTTTGACCTGGCCCATGCGTATGCGCAGGGCGAGGGCATGAAGCACTACGTGGAGAAAGTGCAGCAGCCGGAGTTTGAATCCAGCAGCCGCGGCTATACCTTCGCCTCGCACCAGCAGGAAGTGGGAACCGGCTATTTTGACCGGGTGACCACGGTGATCCAGGGCGGCGTCTCCTCGGTTACCGCGCTGACCGGTTCCACCGAAGAGCAGCAGTTCTAGCCGATTGAAACGTTGGATCGCTGTCGGGCCGTGCATCTGCCCGGCCCGACAGCGAGGCTGGGAGGACTCGATGGCAGCAAAAATGGAGTTGTTAATCGCGCAGACTATCCTGCAGGGCTTTGATGCGCAGTACGGGCGTTTTCTGGAGGTGACCGCCGGGGCGCAGCAGCGTTTCGAACGGGCGGACTGGCCTGCGGTGCAGCAGGCGATGAAACAGCGCATCCACCTTTATGATCACCACGTCGGGCTGGTGGTGGAGCAGTTGAAATGCATCACCGGGCAGAAATACTTCGACGCGGATTTCCCCTGCCGGGTCAAGGCGGTGTATACCGACCTGCTGCCGGAGTACCCGCGTTTTGAGATTGCCGAGAGTTTTTTTAACTCGGTCTACTGCCGGCTGTTTAAGCACCGCGATTTAACGCCGGAGAAGCTGTTTGTCTTCAGCTCGCAGCCGGAACGGCGCTTTCGCGATATTCCCCGCCCGCTGGCGCGCGACGTGACGCCGAACGGCGATCTCTGCGCCATGCTGCACACCCTGCTGACCGATTTGCCGCTGCGCCTGCCCTGGGAAGATCTGGCGCGCGATATCCGCTACGTCACGGCGGCGTTGCAGCAGGCCTTCACGCCGGCGCAGCTGGCCGACGCCACCTTCCAGATCGCCAACGAACTGTTTTATCGCAATAAAGCCGCCTGGCTGGTGGGCAAGCTGCGCACCGCAGACGGCGTGTTTCCCTTTCTGCTGCCGATACACCACAGCGAATCCGGCGCGCTGTTTATCGATACCTGCCTGACCAGCAAAGAGGAAGCCAGCATCGTCTTTGGCTTCGCCCGCTCCTACTTTATGGTGTATGCGCCGCTGCCGGCGGCGATGGTCGAATGGCTGCGGGAAATCTTGCCGGGCAAAACCACCGCCGAATTGTATATGGCGATCGGCTGCCAGAAGCACGGTAAAACCGAATGTTACCGCGAATACCTGACGTTTATGGCCCGCTCGCAGGAGCAGTTTATTATTGCGCCGGGGGTGAAGGGCATGGTGATGCTGGTATTTACCCTGCCGTCGTTCGATCGGGTCTTTAAGGTTATTAAAGACCGCTTCGCCCCGCAGAAAGAGGTGACGCCGGCGCAGGTGGTGGCCTGTTACCAGCTGGTGAAGGAGCATGACCGGGTGGGGCGAATGGCCGATACCCAGGAGTATGAGAACTTTGTCATCGACAAGGCGCGCATCAGCCCGGAACTGCTGGCGGAGCTGGAGCGGGAGGTGCCGGACAAGCTGGAGGATCTGGGCGACCGCATCATTATCCGTCACCTGTATATGGAACGCCGCATGACGCCGCTGAATCTGTATCTGGAGCAGGCCGACGAACGGCAGACGCATGACGCGATTGAAGAGTACGGCAACGCCATTAAACAGCTGGCGGCGGCGAACATTTTCCCGGGCGATATGCTGTTTAAAAACTTTGGCGTGACGCGCCACGGGCGGGTGGTGTTCTACGATTACGATGAAATTTGCTATATGACCGAGGTGAACTTCCGCGATATTCCGCCGCCGCGCTATCCGGAAGATGAATTGGCCAGCGAGCCGTGGTACAGCATCGCGCCCAACGATGTGTTTCCCGAGGAGTTTCGCCATTTTCTGTGCAGCGATCCGCGTATCCGCCAGGTTTTCGAAACGCTGCACGGCGATCTGTTTGAAGCGGCGTATTGGCGCGGCCTGCAGCAGCGCATCCGTCAGGGGCATGTGGAGGACGTCTTCGCCTATCGTAAAAGGCGGCGCTTCAGCCAGCGCGGTGCGCCGCAGCTGTCCGCCACGGCGTAAGGGGCGCAGCCAGGCTGCGCCCGGGATGATTACGCGCCGGCGCCGGCCACGGCCGCACGCGCCAGTTCGGTAATGCGGCCGTAGTCGCCGCTTTCCAGCGCGTCCGCCGGCACCAGCCAGGAGCCGCCGATGCACAGCACGCTGCTCAGCGCCAGATAGTCGCGGTAGTTGTTCGGCGAAATGCCGCCGGTCGGGCAGAAACGCACCTGCGGGAACGGGCCGCCGATCGCCTGCAGCGCCTTCACGCCGCCGTTGGCTTCAGCCGGGAAGAATTTAAACTCGCGCAGGCCGTAGTCCATGCCCAGCATCAGTTCCGAGACGCTGCTGATCCCCGGGATCAGCGGGATGCTGCCGGCAGTGGCGGCCTGCAGCAGGGAGTCGGTCAGGCCGGGGCTGATGGCGAACTGCGCGCCGGCGTCGGCGACCGCTTGCAGCTGCTGGGCGTTAATTACGGTGCCCGCGCCGATAATGGCTTCCGGCACCTCATTGGCGATGGCGCGGATGGCCTCCAGCGCGCAGTCGGTGCGCAGCGTTACTTCCAGTACGCGCACGCCGCCGGCAACCAGCGCTTTCGCCAGCGGCACCGCATGCTCCAGTTTATTGATGACGATGACCGGGACGACCGGGCCGGACGTCAGGATCTGCTCAGCGCTTGTTTTCCAGTTATTCATAGACGGTTCCTCTCCAGAATTGACCGCAAACGGCAGACGGCGGCCGTGGTTGACGCCCCCGCCGCCGTCCGCCGCGTGCGGTTAAAATTTAATGCAGCAGGCGCCCTGTTCGGCGCCGGACAGTTGGCTACGCAGCGCGCCGAACAGTTCGCGGCCGCAGCCGATGTGTTCCGCGCTCAGATCCGGGTGATAGGCTTCACGCGCGGCCAGTTCGGCGTCATCGACCAGCAGCGTCAGCTCGCCGCTGCGGCCGTTCACGCGAATCATATCGCCGTTACGCACTTTCGCCAGCTCGCCGCCGGCGTAGGCTTCCGGCGTAACGTGGATGGCGGAAGGCACCTTGCCGGAGGCGCCGGACAGGCGGCCGTCGGTGACCAGCGCCACCTTGAAGCCGCGATCCATCAGTACACCGAGCGGCGGCATCAGTTTGTGCAGCTCCGGCATGCCGTTGGCCTGCGGCCCCTGGAAACGCACCACCACCACGCAGTCCTTATCCAACTGGCCGGCCTCGAACGCCGGTACGATATCGTGCTGGCTTTCAAACACCACCGCCGGCGCTTCGATAATCTGGTTATCCGCCGGGACGGCGGAGGTTTTCATCACCGCGCGGCCGAGGTTGCCGGACATCACCTTGGTGCCGCCGTGGTGTTCAAACGGCTGGGCGATACTGGCAATCACGCTGTCGTCGAGCGAGCGCTCTGCGCCGTCGCGCCAGGCCAGCTGGCCGTTGTCCAGCCACGGCTCCTGGGTATAGCGCTCCAGGCCGAAGCCGGCGACGGTATGCACATCCTGATGCAGCAGGCCATGCTGCAGCAGTTCACGCACCACCAGCTGCACGCCGCCGGCGGCCTGGAACTGGTTGATATCCGCCGGGCCATTCGGGTAAATCCGGCACAGCAGCGGCACCGCTTCCGACAGCTCGGAAAAATCGTCCCAGTTGATGATAATGCCAGCCGCGCGAGCCATCGCCACCATATGCATGGTCAGGTTGGTGGAGCCGCCGGTCGCCAGCAGGGAGACGATGCCGTTAACCACCACCTTTTCATCCACCAGGCGGCCGATAGGCAGATAGTTGCCGGCAGTTTCGGTCAGGCGCGTCACCTGACGCGCCGCCGCGTCGTTCAGCGCGTCGCGCAGCGGGGTGTCCGGATGCACGAAAGAGGCGCCCGGCAGATGCAGGCCCATCACTTCCATGATCATCTGGTTGGTGTTGGCGGTGCCGTAAAAGGTGCAGGTGCCGATGCCGTGGTAAGAGGCGGCCTCGGCCTCCAGCAGCGCCTGGCGGTCGGCCTTGCCTTCGGCATACAGCTGGCGTACGCGCACTTTTTCTTTATTCGGCAGCCCGCTGCTCATCGGCCCGGCCGGGACGAACAGCGCCGGCAGGTGGCCGAAGGAGAGGGCCGACATCACCAGCCCCGGCACGATTTTGTCGCAGATGCCGAGGAACAGCGCGCCGTCGAACATAT
The DNA here is from genome assembly GCF_016026735.1 of Serratia rubidaea. Taxonomy (NCBI): domain Bacteria; kingdom Pseudomonadati; phylum Pseudomonadota; class Gammaproteobacteria; order Enterobacterales; family Yersiniaceae; genus Serratia; species Serratia rubidaea. The sequence goes on along the minus strand of NZ_CP065640.1, from coordinate 1,081,061 downwards.
TGTGCGACAGGCCGACCGCAGCGGACATGGCGATCACATCGCGGCTCATCAGCGACAGCTCCATACCGTCCTGGCCCTGGGTCACGCCGTCACACATCGCCGGTACGCCGCCGGCCACCTGGCCGACCGCGCCCACGGCGTTTAGCGCCTGTTTCAGCCGTTGCGGGTAGTTTTCGTAAGGCTGGTGGGCGGACAGCATATCGTTGTAGGCGGTGATAATGGCGATATCGCTGCGCACCATATTTTTCAGCGCGGTTTTATCATCCGGCTGGCAGGCGGCGAAGCCGTGCGCCAGATTGCCGCAGGCCAGCTGGGAGCGGTGTACGGTTTTACAGCGCGCCGCGTCGATGCGCGCCAGATAGGCGGCGCGGCTTGGTTTGGAGCGTTCAATAATGCGTTGCGTTACACGGGATAGGGTTGAGTTAATCATACCTTCCTCACATTTTTCGTTATAGGCCCGCCGGATAGCGGGGCCCTCGCATGCGGCCGGTGGCCCAGAAGTGCAGCATGCCGAGGGCCGTTGCTGGTGTTGTTGTCAGTGTGTCGAATCAGAACAGGGTGAAGGCGATCATGCCGACAATCCCGCCGGTGGTGCCGAGGATGGTTTCCATCACCGTCCAGGTTTTCAGCGTCTGCATTTCGTTGGCGCCGGTGAACTTGCCGAACAGCCAGAAACCGGCGTCGTTAACGTGGCTCAGTACGATCGAGCCGCCGGCGATACAGATGGCCAGCGCCGCCAGCTGGCCGCCGCCGAGTCCCATCTGGCTGGTGATAGGCAGCACCAGGCCGACGGTGGTCAGACAGGCGACCGTGGCCGACCCCTGCAGCACGCGCACCAGCGCGGAAAGGGCGAAGCAGGCGACGGCGATGGGCAGGCCGGCGCCGATCATGGCGTCGCCCAGCGCCGGGCCGACGCCAGAATCCACCAGGATCTGTTTGAACACGCCGCCGGCGCCGGTCATCAGCAAAATAATCCCGGCCGGCTGTACCGCGGCGGAGCAGATGGCCAGCGTCTGTTCGTTGGTCATGCCGCGCGGTTTCGCCAGGCCGTAAATCACGATCAGACAGGCGATTAGAATGGCGGTGAACGGGTGGCCGATAAATTCCAGCCAGTCGTGCAGCGGCGTACCCGGCGGCACCAGACGGGCGCCGATGGTTTTCATCCCGACCAACACCAGCGGGCACAGCACCAGCGCCAGGCTGAAGCCGAAGGAGGGCATCGCGCCTTTGAGTTTTACCGGCTCGGCTTCATCGGCCGGCATCTGCCAGTTGACAAAGCGGCTGATAAAGCTGCCGTACAGCGGCCCGGCGATCAGCATGCCGAGCACTGCCGCCACCAGGCCGATGGCGATCATCCAGCCGAAGTCGGCCTTCATCTGGGCGGCCAGCAGCATCGGCACCGGCCCCGGCAGCAGGAAGGAGGCGGCGGCGGCCACGCCGGCAAACAGCGGGATGGCCAGCTTGACGATATTGCCGTCGGTGCGGCGCGCCACGGCGAACACAATGCCGATCAGCAGCACGATGGCGACGTCGAAGAACAGCGGCAGTGCGCACACCAGCCCGGCGATGCCGAGCGCATAGTGCGCCTTGCTCTCGCCGAAGCGCTTCAGGAGGTAGGAGGCAATCTGGTCGAGCGCGCCGACCTCATGCAGAATCTTGCCGAACATCGCCCCCAGCGCCACGACGATCGCCAGAAAGCCCAGCGTATCGCCCATGCCTTTTTGCATGGTGTCAGCGATGGTGGTCAGCGGCATGCCGGAGAAAATACCGGCGGCGATGGAAACCAGCATCAGGGCGACGAAGGCGTGCATACGTGCCTTCATCACCAGGAACAGCAGTAACAGAACCGAGCCGACGGCGGTACCCACGAGTGTCAGGGTACTCACGCGCAGGCCTCCTGCGGCATAAAGCTGCGGATATGCTGCAGCGTATCGGCGATCACCGCTTCCAGCGGCTGGTTGATATCCACCGCCATCACGTCGCTCTCGTCCGCGCCCGGCTGCTCCAGCGCGTCAAACTGCGATACCAGCATCTGCGGCTTGAAGAAGTGGCCCTTGCGTGCGGCCATGCGCGCTTCGATCACCGGGAAGTCGCCGTGCAGATAGATAAACGACAGGTTGGCGTTGCCGGCGCGCAGGCGGTCGCGGTAGTGCTTTTTCAGCGCCGAGCAGACGATGATGGAGACCTGATTGGTGCGCTGCATGGCGAAGGCGGCGTCGTTGAGCGCGGCCAGCCAGGGGGCGCGGTCGTCGTCGTTCAGCGCCACGCCTTCGGCCATTTTCATGATATTGCTGCGGGGATGCAGGAAGTCCCCGTCGAGGAAACCGGCGGACAATTGGCGGGCTGCCGCGGCGGCAACGGCGGATTTTCCGCTGCCGGAAACGCCCATGATGACGTAAATACGGTTTTGCTGATTGGTCATGGTGTAGCTCCCAAACCTGAAATTGGCGTTACCGCCTTGCTGTTACCGGTAACATGTTATCGGTAACATTTTCGAGGCAAGGAGGATAGGAGGCAAACGGCTTTACCTTTGGCGATCGTTAACTGTGATCGGCTTCAAGTTTTTACTTAGCAGGGAAACAATTTGTCAGCTTGATTTTACACGTGGTTAACATGTGTACGCCCTTGACGGCGGGCATCAGCAAAAAGGCGTGGGAAACCCTCTCCTGGTGGAGAGGGTCGGAGGAGCTTAGCGGACGCCGCCGTAGGCCAGGCTGATCTCTTTGGCGGCGTGGATCACCAGCGCGCCGAGTTCGATCACCCGGTCGTCGGTAATGCGCGACACCGGGCCGGAGATAGAAATCGCGGCGAAGGCCTCACGGTGCTCGTCGAAAATACAGGCCGCGACGCAGCGCAGCCCCAGCGCGTGCTCTTCATCATCAAAGGAAAAGCCCTGCTTGCGGATCTGCGCCAGTCCTTCCTTCAGGTTATGCGGCGTCAGGGTGCGCGGCGTATAGGTATGCATCCCTTTCTGATGCAGCAGTTTGGTGACCTGTTCATCGGCCAGCGCGGCCAGAAACGCTTTGCCGGCGCCGGAGGCGTGCATCGGCAGCTTGCCGCCGATCGGCGCCGACATGCGCATCAGCGCGTTGCACTGCACCTGATCGATAATAATCGCCTGATATTCGGCTTTATCCATCACCGCCAGATTGACGGTTTCGCCGGACTCTTCCATCAGCCGGCGCAGCGTCGGGTGCACCATGGCCAACAGATTGCGGCTCTGCAGAAAGCTGCTGCCCACCACAAAGGCGTGGGAGCCGATGGTCCACAGGCCGAGATCGCCGACCTGGCGCACAAAGCCCTGCTGCTGCATGGTGGTCAGTAAACGGTGGGTGGTGGAATTCGGCAGGCCGGCCTGCTGCGCCAGATCGGTCAGCGCCACGTTGCCTTGCGCGTCAGCAATGTATTCCAGCAGTTTCAGCCCACGGGTCAGAGACTGCACCTGGCCGGTGGCGCTGCCGGCGGCCGGCGCGGCGCTGCGGGGCTTCTTGCCGCGTTTGACGGGAACGGGTGTCGCCATGGTTACGCTTCCTTTTTCCGTATCATGGAATTTATTTTCGTTTTTTAAGTATGAATTGCAAGCGGCGTTTGCGCTCATCGGATGTGTCAACCGAACAACCTGAAAAACTCTCAACCAGCGGTCGACGCGATGCGGCGCGTTACTGTGCTAGGATGAATCGATTTTTGAGCGATTGGGTGATGGCAATATCTGCCCGACACCTGCCGGCAGGCTGTCTCTCGCCACCGGGAAAGGTCGGGGAATTAAGGGGTTACAGTGACGAATCGAGTGGAACAACTGCGCCGGCAGCTAGAGCAGCGTATTTTGGTGTTGGACGGCGGCATGGGCACCATGATCCAGAGTTATAAGCTGGAAGAACAGGATTACCGCGGCGCGCGTTTTGCCGATTGGCAGAGCGACCTGAAAGGCAATAACGATCTGCTGGTGCTGACCCAGCCGGACATCATCAGCGCGATCCACCACGGCTACCTGGAAGCGGGCGCGGATATCCTCGAAACCAACACCTTTAACGCCACCCCTATCGCGATGGCCGATTACCATATGGAAGCGCTGTCGGCCGAGATCAACCGTGAGGCCGCCCGTCTGGCGCGTCGCTGCGCTGACGAATGGACGGCGCGCACGCCGGACAAACCGCGCTACGTAGCCGGCGTGCTTGGCCCGACCAACCGCACCGCCTCGATTTCGCCGGACGTCAACGACCCGGCGTTCCGCAATATCTCCTTCAGCCAGCTGGTGGAGGCGTACCGCGAATCCACCCGCGCGCTGGTGGAAGGGGGCGTCGATCTGATCATGATCGAAACCATCTTCGATACGCTGAACGCCAAAGCCGCCGCGTTTGCGGTGGAAAGTGAATTTGAGGCGCTGGGCGTTACGCTGCCGATCATGATCTCCGGCACCATTACCGATGCCTCCGGCCGCACCCTGTCCGGCCAGACCACCGAAGCGTTTTACAACTCGCTGCGCCACGTCAAACCGCTGAGCTTCGGCCTGAATTGCGCGCTGGGGCCGGATGAACTGCGTCAGTATGTGGCGGAGCTGTCGCGCATCTGTGAAGGCTACGTCAGCGCGCACCCGAACGCCGGCCTGCCCAACGCCTTCGGCGAATACGATCTCGATGCGCAGGAGATGGCGAGCCAGGTGGGCGAGTGGGCGCGATCCGGCTTTCTGAATATTATCGGCGGCTGCTGCGGCACCACGCCGGCACATATCGCCGCCATGGCCAAAGCGGTGGAGGGCGTTGCGCCGCGTCCTCTGCCGCAGCTGCCGGTGGCCTGCCGCCTGTCCGGCCTGGAGCCGCTGAATATCGACGCCGACACGCTGTTCGTCAACGTGGGCGAGCGCACCAACGTCACCGGTTCGGCCCGCTTCAAGCGGCTGATCAAAGAGGACAAATACGCCGAGGCGTTGGAAGTGGCGCTGCAGCAGGTGGAAAGCGGCGCGCAGATTATCGATATCAATATGGATGAGGGGATGCTCGACGCGGAAGCGGCGATGGTGCGTTTCCTGAATCTGATCGCCGGCGAGCCGGATATCGCCCGCGTGCCGATTATGATCGACTCCTCGAAATGGGAGGTGATCGAGAAAGGGCTGCAATGTATTCAAGGCAAGGGCATCGTTAACTCGATCTCGATGAAAGAGGGCGAAGAGGCCTTTATTCACCACGCCAGGCTGGTGCGCCGCTACGGCGCCGCGGTGGTGGTGATGGCGTTTGACGAAGTCGGCCAGGCGGACACCCGCGAGCGCAAATTTGCAATCTGCCGCCGCGCCTATCAGATCCTGACTGAGAAGGTCGGCTTCCCGCCGGAAGATATTATCTTCGACCCGAATATTTTCGCCGTGGCGACCGGCATCGATGAGCATAACAACTATGCCGTCGACTTTATTGAAGCCTGCGGCGATATCAAAAAGCATCTGCCGCACGCGATGATCTCCGGCGGCGTGTCCAACGTTTCATTTTCCTTCCGCGGCAACGATCCGGTGCGCGAGGCGATCCACGCGGTATTTCTTTACCACGCGATCCGCAACGGCATGGATATGGGCATCGTCAACGCCGGGCAGCTGGCGATCTATGACGATCTCTCCGATGAACTGCGCGAGGCGGTGGAGGATGTGATCCTCAACCGCCGCGACGACGGCACCGAGCGCCTGCTGGCGCTGGCGGAAAAGTACCGCGGCAGCAAAGATAAAGACGCCGATATTCAGCAGGCGGAGTGGCGCGGCTGGCCGGTGGTGAAGCGGCTGGAATATGCGCTGGTGAAGGGCATTACCGAATTTATCGAACTGGACACCGAAGAGGCGCGTCAGCAGGCGGAGCGGCCGATCGAAGTGATCGAAGGGCCGTTGATGGCCGGCATGAACGTGGTGGGCGATCTGTTTGGCGAGGGTAAAATGTTCCTGCCGCAGGTGGTGAAGTCGGCGCGCGTAATGAAACAGGCGGTCGCCTATCTTGAGCCTTATATTCAGGCCAGCAAGCAGCAGGGCACCACCGCCGGCAAGGTGCTGCTGGCGACGGTGAAGGGCGATGTGCATGACATCGGCAAGAATATCGTCGGCGTGGTGCTGCAGTGCAACAACTATGAAATTATCGACCTCGGCGTCATGGTGCCGACCGACAAGATCCTGAAAACCGCGCGTGAAGAGAACGTCGATATTATCGGCCTCTCCGGCCTGATCACGCCGTCGCTGGATGAGATGGTCAACGTGGCGAAAGAGATGGAGCGTCAGGGCTTTACCCTGCCGTTGCTGATCGGCGGCGCCACCACCTCCAAGGCGCACACCGCGGTGAAGATTGAGCAGAACTACAGCGGGCCGACCACCTACGTGCAGAACGCCTCGCGCACCGTCGGTGTGGTGGCGGCGCTGCTGTCGGCGACCCAGCGCGACGAGTTCGTCGCCCGCACGCGCAAAGAGTATGAAACCGTGCGCATCCAGCACGCGCGTAAAAAGCCGCGCACGCCGCCGGTCAGCCTGCAGCAGGCGCGCGACAACGCCACCCGGCTGGACTGGGAAAGCTACACGCCGCCGGCGCCGCAGCGTCTCGGCGTCTTTCCGGCGCAGGCGGATATCGCCGCCCTGCGGCCGTATATCGACTGGACGCCGTTCTTTATGACCTGGTCGCTGGCGGGCAAATACCCGCGCATTCTGGAAGATGAAGTGGTGGGGGAAGAGGCCAAACGGCTGTTCCATGACGCCAACCAGATGCTCGATAGCCTGGCGGCCTCCGGCCGTCTCAATCCGCGCGGCGTCTACGGCCTGTTCCCGGCCAACCGCGTCGGCGACGACATCGAGATTTACCGCGATGAGCAGCGCGACGCGCCGCTGGCGGTGAGCCGTCACCTGCGCCAGCAGACCGAAAAAACCGACTTTGCCAACTACTGCCTGGCGGACTTTATCGCGCCGAAAGATAGCGGCAAGGCGGACTACTTCGGCGCGTTCGCCGTCACCGGCGGTCTGGAGGAGGACGAACTGGCGGCGGCCTATGACGCGCAGCATGATGATTACAATAAAATCATGGTGAAGGCGCTGTCGGACCGGCTGGCGGAGGCGTTCGCCGAATACCTGCATGAACAGGTGCGCAAGCTGCACTGGGGCTATGCCGCAGATGAGAACCTGAGCAACGAAGAGCTGATCCGCGAGAACTATCAGGGCATCCGTCCGGCGCCGGGCTATCCGGCCTGCCCGGAGCATACCGAGAAGGCGCAGATCTGGCAGTTGCTGGACGTGGAGCGCCATACCGGCATGAAGCTGACCGAATCGTTCGCCATGTGGCCGGGCGCGTCGGTCTCCGGCTGGTACTTCAGCCATCCGCAGAGCAAGTATTTCGCCGTGGCGCAAATTCAGCGCGATCAGGTGGAAGACTATGCGGCGCGTAAAGGCATGAGCGTCGGCGAAGTCGAGCGCTGGCTGGCGCCGAACCTGGGGTACGACGCCGACTAGAGCTGCCGGGCTACTGCGCGGTGTAGCCGCCGTCAATCACCAGTTCCGTACCGGTGGCGAACGCCGATTCGTCGCTGGCCAGGAACAGCGCGGCGTTGGCGATATCCCGCGCTTCGCCCAGATGGCCGATCGGGTGCAGCGCCGTGAGCTGGCGCAGCATCTCCGGGTCATGGCCGATCATCGGCGTATGGATATAACCGGGGTGCAGGCTGTTGATGCGGATGCCGTAGCGGCTGCGGGCGGCATGCAGCGCGGCGGACTTGGTCAGCAGGCGCACGCCGCCTTTGGCGGCGTTGTAGGCCGGCAGATTGGGATCGCCCACCAGTCCTTCAATCGAGCTGATATTGATAATGCTGCCGCCGTGCGGCTTCATCGCCATAATGCCCTGGCGGGTGCCGAGAAACACGCCGTCCAGATTGACCGCCAGCATCTTTTTCCACTCCCGGTAGGAGGTCTGCTCGATATTCTTGTACAGGCTGACCCCGGCGTTGTTGACCAGAATATCCAGACGGGGCGCCCATTGCTGCAGTTGCGCAAACACCGTCTGCCACTCTTTTTCGCTGGTGACGTCGTGCGGCAGGAAGCGGACTTTTCCGCCGTAGGCGGCAAGCTGCGCCAGCGCCTGCTCCCCGCGGCGCGGGACGATGTCGGTGATAATCACCTGCGCCTGCTCTTCCAGAAAGCGTTGGGCGATAGCCAGGCCGATGCCCGATGCGCCGCCGGTGATCAGCGCGGTTTTATTCTCCAGTCTGCTCATCTTTCATCCTTGTCTGTGGTGGCCGCCGCTCTTCATGAGCGGGGCAGTATCCTGCCTGATAGTAAGGGCTTGTCGCCGGCTGCGCCAGCGCAATCGCGCCGCCAACCGTTGAGGGGTGGTTAATTGATCTGCACGTTGAATCTGTTACATTACGGTAAGTTGCAGCATTTTCTCCGGGCCAGGGAAGCCGGCGCTGAGCGCCTGGCGGATGTGGCCCGTCGCCGTTTTGCTGTCCTGCCTTTTTCACGCCCGGCAGGCAGGATGGCCCAGCTTGCCGGACGTTAAGGGAGCGTTCCTTCCGTGTTGACCCTTCTTCACCTGCTTTCCGCCGTGGCGCTGCTGGTGTGGGGCACCCACATCGTGCGCACCGGAATTATGCGGGTCTACGGCGCCAACCTGCGCCGTATCCTGAGCGACAGCGTAGAGAAAAAACCGCTGGCGTTCGTGTCCGGCATCGGCGTGACCGCGCTGGTGCAGAGCAGCAACGCCACCGCGCTGCTGGTCACCTCTTTTGTCGCCCAGGGGCTGGTGGGGCTGGCGCCTGCGCTGGTGATTATGCTGGGCGCCGACGTCGGCACCGCGCTGATGGCGCGGGTGCTGACCTTCGATCTCTCCTGGCTGTCGCCGCTGCTGATTTTCGTCGGCGTGATTTTATTCCTCAGCCGCAAACAGACGCGTGTAGGGCAGGTGGGGCGCGTGTTTATCGGCCTTGGCCTGATCGTGCTGGCGCTGGAGCTGATTGTGGCGGCGGCGACGCCGATCACTCAGGCGGCCGGCGTCAAAGTGCTGTTTTCCTCCCTGACCGGCGACGTGATGCTGGACGCGCTGACCGGCGCGCTGTTCGCTATCATCAGCTACTCGAGCCTGGCCGCGGTGCTGCTGACCGCCACGCTGACCGCCTCCGGCGTGATTTCACTGAAGGTGGCGCTGTGTCTGGTGATTGGCGCCAACCTCGGCAGCGGCCTGCTGGCCACCATCAACAGCAGCGGGCAGAACGCGGCCGGACGGCGCGTGGCGCTGGGCAGCCTGCTGTTCAAACTGCTGGGCAGCGCGCTGCTGCTGCCGTTTGTCACCTATCTGGCGGACTGGATGGCCAGGCTGCCGGTGCAGGGCGAAGAGCTGGTGATCTATTTCCACGTGTTCTACAACCTGATCCGCTGCCTGCTGTTTATTCCGCTGGCCGATCCGATGGCGCGGCTGTGCCGCATGCTGATCGCCGATGCGCCGGAGGAAGATCCGCGCCTGCGCCCGCGCCACCTCGACAGCAGCGCGCTGGATACGCCGTCGCTGGCGCTGGCCAATGCGGCGCGCGAGACGCTGCGCATGGGCGACGTGGTGGAACATATGCTGATCCTGCAGCACGAGGTGCTGCACGGCAAGCTGGGGCAGGACAAAGAGGTGCGCCGGCTGGATGATGACGTCGATGTGCTGTACACCGCGATCAAACTCTATCTGGCGCAAATTCAGAAAGAAGATCTGGGCGAGGAAGACTCACGCCGCTGGGCGGAGATCATCGAAATGGCGCTGAACCTGGAGCAGGCCGGCGACATTATCGAACGGATGACCGGCGACGTGGCGGGCAAGTCCCACGCGGCGCGGCGCGCGTTCTCACCGGAGGGGCTGGCGGAGCTGGACGCGCTGCACGAGCGGCTGGTGGCGAACCTGCGCCTGAGCCTGTCGGTATTCCTGTCGGCAGATCTCACCAGCGCCAAGCGCCTGCGCCGTTCCAAGCATCGTTTCCGCATTCTGGACCGGCGCTACGCCCACGCACACGTCGATCGCCTGCATCAGCAGAACGTGCAGAGCATTAAGACCAGCTCGCTGCATCTGGGGCTGCTGGGGGATATGAAGCGTCTGAACTCGCTGTTCTGCGCGGTGGCGTACAACGTGCTGGATCAGGACGAGCGTGATGACGAGCGCGACTGGGAAGATACGCCGAGAACGCTGTAAAAAACGCCCCCGTATCATGCGGGGGCGCTGGACATGATGCGGGTGTTATTGCCCGCTGAAGACGCCCGCCTTGGCATCGGCCTGCCGGGCTGCGCCATGACCGCTGACCAGCGGCACCTCGCCGCCGAGGCTTTGCTTCGCCGCGCCGCCTAACAGGCCGCCGGCCGTGATGCCGACATCGGCGCGGCCGCCGCCTTGATAATGGCGGCCGCTGACGTCCTGCTGGCTGACGTGGCTGCCGCCCAACGCTACCTCTCCCTGCCGGCTGCGGATTTCTCCACCGGTCAGCCGGGTCTGGCCGTCGACCTGCAGCGCCACGCCGTGCCGACCGCTAATCGCCGACTGTTCACCGACCGCGCTGCTGTCCGCCACCTCGGCGTTGAGCTTGATCTGCCCCTGACGACCCGCCGGTCCGGTGAGGCTCTCTTTGACCGCGTTGCCGACGCTGCGCGCGCCGCGATCCCACAGCGGACCCTGCGGCTTGTCGCCGGTCAGCGTGGCCGGCAGCGTCACCTGGCCGTCGGCCTTGTTGAAGCGGACCGCGCCGGTGGTGTCCTGTTGCGGATCGAGACGGCGCGCTGCGCGATTATATTTATCGCTGACGGCGTCGGCTGCGCGGTTGACCCCGCTTTCCAGCTGCTCTTTCACCTTGCCGGCGTAGCGCGGCGTACCGATTTTCGACAGTTTAGACGTGATGCTGCTGCCGGGGTCGTTGCTGTGGCCCAGGCTGACGTCAGCCTCCACCCGCACGCCTTGATCGCTGTCCCTGCGGCTTTCTACGCGCAGATCGCCCCCCACCTTGCCTTGCACGCGGTCGGCGTCGACTCTGGCGCCGGCGAGCTGCGTGTCTCTGGCGCTGCTGAGCGTCACCTCGCCGGCCTTGACGCCGCTATTGTGGTGGAAGGCGGCAGAGCGCTGTTCCACGCCGACCTGCACGCCGGCGCTCAGGGTGTGGGTATCTTTACCACTGCCCGGGTCGATCTTGCCGTCGGCGTCTTTATTGAACGTTTGGCCGGCTCTGGCGCTGCCCTTGATGCCCAGGCTCACGTTGTCCTTGCGCTGCTCGCTGCGCGCCGACTCCAGCAGGATGCCGCCGCTGTTCGCCTCAAGTACGGCGCTGTTGCCGCTGACTCCGGCGCCCTGCAGCCGCAGCGCGTCGTTGTCTTTACCACCGGCGGCGATGCTCACCCGGCCGTTGGCGGTGACGTTGGCGCCCTGGCGAGCGGTGGCGGATTCGTCCACCTTGGCGATATTGAACGCACCGCCGGCGGAGAGGCTGCCGCCGCTTTTTTCCTGGCTATCGCTGCTGCCGGCGCCCAGATCGATATTGCCGGACAGCGCGTTTTCCCGGCGCGTCTGGCGGGATTCCGCCGCCAACAGGGCGACCCGATCGCCGGCGCGCAGGCTGACGTCGCTCTGGCTGCTGACATTGGCGCCCTGTAGCGTCAGGTCACGGCCGGCGTTCAGCGCCACGCCTTGTTTGCCGCTGATGCGGCCGGTTTGCGCGCTGCTGTCGCTGCTGTCGCTGCGATGCATACCGCCGCCAAAGCCGGCGCCGAAGCTGTTGCTGTCGGCGGTGAAGCCGCCTTTGGCGGACGCCTTGACGTTAAAGCCGCTGTGGCTTTCGTGCCGGTTGTCGCTGGCTTGCTCCAGCCGGATATCGCCGCCGGCGTTGATAACGGTTTTGCCGCTGCCGCCGTCCAGCGCGCTGCCCTGATAGCGCGCGTCTTGTTTGACGTTGATGCGGATGCCGTCTGCGGCGTCGAATGCGCCAGCCACCGCCTGGCTGGCGCTGTCGTTGCTGCGCTGGGTGCCGCCTTCCCCCCGGGCGTCTACCGTCAGATCGCTGCCGGTGCTGGTATAGACGCGCACGCCGGCGCTGCCCCGGGTGTCGCGGCTTCGGTTGTCCTGCCGGCTAACCGCGGCCTCGCTGTGGTGGCTGTCCGCCTCCAGCGTGATAGCGCCGCTGCTTGCCTGATACCGCGTGCCCTGGTCGCGCACGGAGCCTGCGCTGTTGATATCAATGCTGCCGGCTTTCAGTTGGCTGACCACCGCCCGATCGCTGCTGCTGCGCCGTTCACTGCCGCCGCCCTGCGCGCCGATATCCAGCCCGACGTTGGGCGCACCGATACCGCCGACATCGTTGATAACCCCGTTAACGTCCAGCTTGGCCGCCTTGCCTGCCGCGTGCTCGAGCGGACGGGTGACGGCGCTGATATCGGCGTTGGCGCCGATGTTCACCCCCACGTCGGTGGTGCGGGTGCTGCTGTCGGTACGGTCAGCGGCGGCCAGATGATTCACGCTGGCGGCGCGCTCCTGATAGACGCCGCCGACGCGGTGCTGCACCCCTTGCTGGGTCAGCGTGTCGCGGGCGGCGATCGTCAGATTGCCTTTGACCTCGCTGCCGGCGGTGACCGCTTTGCTGCTCTGCGCCTGCGTTTTGCTGTTCTCGTAGCCGGCTTCAACGCCGCTGCCGAGTTTGTCGATGCCGCCGGTGTAGTAGAAGCCGCCGCCGATCTTGGTTCGTTCGCGGTCTGAGGTGGTTTTGTCGTCGGCCGCCAGGAAGGAGACCTTATTGCCGCTGATGCTGGCGTCGCCCTGAGCGGCGATCGCCGTGCTGCCGCGGAAGGTCACATCCTTATCCGCGGCGAGCTGGAGGCTGCCGCCGCGAAGTACGGAGGCGCGGTTCTCGATGCGGGTGGTTTTTTCGCTGTCGCCGACGTGTTCAATACGCAAACCGGCGCGGTACTGCTTGTCGCCGGCCTCTTTGGCATAGCCATTGAGGGTAAGACTGGTTTTCTGTTCGTCGGTGCTTTGCTGCTGCCGGGCGGTTTTGACGGTGATGTTGCCGCTCTGCGAATTGATGTTCAGTTCACCGCGGCTGGTGACCTGGCTGCCTACCACGTCGGTATCCTGGCGGCTGACCAGCTTCAGGTTGGTGTCGGACTTCAGCTCGCTGGCGGTGCTGCTTTGGGTGCGGTTGTCGGCTTTCTGCGAGCTGCTGGTAATGTTGAAGACGGTGCCGGTGCGCGCGTCGATTTTATCCACGTTGGTGCTCAGCGCGTTGTCGATGCGTAAGCCGCCCTGCGTGGCGGTGACCAGGCCGCCTTCCTTACCGCGCGCTTTACTGCCGGTGAGGGTGACGCCCTGCTGACCGTCTAGTCGCAGCGTGCCGTCGCTGGTCAGTTCGGAAGCATGGCCGATCTCGCGACGGGTGCTGTTGTTCTTGTTGTCGCCGCCGCCGATGCCGCCCCACGAGATTTTATCATCGCGCACCGTTTTGCCATTGGCGGTGTGCTGCACGCCGATCTGAATCTGGTTGCCGGCATTGACCGTCAGATCGCGGCCGGCGTGCAGCCTGGCGCCCTGGGTGGCGACGTTGTTGCCGGCCGCCAGCGTCAGTGCGCCCTGGCTGCGCAGTTCGCTGGGCTTCAGGCTTTCGCTTTCGTCGCTGTTGCTCCAACTGCCGGTGTGCAGGCTGGCGGTGTGATTGCGCTGGTAGCCGCGTTCGCTGGATTTCTCTTTTTCCACCAGTCCGGCGAGGCGCGCGTCGCGCGCCGCGTTGACGTTCAGCGCTTGTCCGGCGTGGATCTCGGCCCCCTGCAGCGTCACGTCTTCTCTGGTGCTGAGGAGTCTGGCGCTGCCGCTGGCGGTGACGCGGCTGCCCGCCTGCCGTTGCTGTTCGCGCTCGCGGGCGACGTCGTATTGCCACGAGTAGAACCAGCGATTGTCGGTGTGGCCCTGCGTCTGTTTCAACTGCTGCCCGTCGAGCGTCAGTCGGCCGCCCTGCAGGGTAATGTTTTCTCCGCTGATGTCGGTGGCGCTGAAGTGCGCATGGTTATCTGCCAGCAGGCTGATATTCTTGCCTTTCAGCTCGGTGCGGGTCAGCGTCTGGCTGCTGTTGCGATCGTTGACGTAGATACCGCCGCGGTAGTTCTGGTAATTCTCATCGCCGTTGCGGCTGCCGCTGTTGCTTTCGACGCGGCTTTCACTGTGGATATCGTAGGCCTTCACTGTCAGTTCGTCGCTGGCGTTCAGCGTACCGGCCAGCTTCACGCCGCTGCCCTGTGCGGTGTTGATAATATTGATGCGCCCGGCCTGCATGCTGCCGAGGTAGTAGCTGTCCAGCGCCGTTGCCGGCCGTTCGCTGGCCAGTAACTTGCCGTCCCGCGTTACGCGGTTAAGGCCGCTGATGGCGTTGATCGCCGCCGGCATCACCCTGCCGTCGCGCTGGCTGGCAGCTTGCACGATCACATCGCCGCGACTGTCGATCTGCGGCGCGATCAGATCCAGCACGCCGCCGGCGTTCAGATTGCCGCTCAGGCTCAGGGTATTGCGGTTGCCGAAGGTGCTGTAGCCCTGCAGCAGGCCGTTCTCCACCAGCGGATTGCCGACCACCAGCGAAGAGCGGCTGGTGTTGATAAAGCCGCAGCCCTGGCAGCTGATGCCGTTCGGGTTGGCCAGCACGTAGTCGGCCGCCATACCGAAGATCTCTTGTTGACCGTGCAGCAGCGAAGGGTTGCGGCCGATCACCTCGTTGAGGATCACGCTGGCCTCGCGTCCGCCCAGGTTGGGGTTGGCCCCCAACTGGCCGGCCAACTGCGACAGCCCTGCTTCGCGGGAGTTGTTCAGCACCGCGCCGGGCTGGTTGACGTTGAAGTCCTGATATTGGTTGTGCGATAGCCCGTGGCCGTTCGGCGCGACGATATCGACCACCTGCGCGCCGTTGGCGACGGTGGTGACCCCCGGCCCGTTGGCGCCGTTGGCCGCGACGATCTCGGCGGCGCAGACGTTGCCGGACGCGGCGAGAATAATCGCCAGCGCGGCGGCCAGTTTGCCCGCAGCTGACAGCCTGAAGTTATTATTTTTCATCCATGTATCTCCGTATAGTGCCGTGGGGCCTGACAAAACTGCCGACTAAAAGGTGTAAGAGAAGCGGGCCAGCAGCTGAACAGGGTCGTCAGGTGCGGCGTGATGCGACAGGATCCGGCCGCGGCTAACTTCAAGATCGACCAGCGCCCGTTGATAACGCAGCATGGCGCCGGCGCTCAGTCCGGCGCTGCTGCGCCAGCCTGAATTATCCTGACGCGGCAGAATGCGGCCGACGTCGGCGCCGATGCGCGGCGTCAGCGTAGTTGCCGCCAGCGTGAAGCTGCGCGACAGCGTGTTCTGCAGATACCAGCCGTTATCGCCGGCTTGGGTGCTGCGGCTGAAGCCGCGTACGGCGCTGCGATCGGTCAGACTCAGCCACTCCACTCCGGGCAGGGCGGCGCGGCTGTATTGGCCGTAGAACAAATTATTAAGCTGATAGGTCGCACCGCCCAGAGTGAGGCGCTGGCTGAGATTGGCGAACAGCTTCCCCTTGGTAAACTGGCTGTCGAGGTGCGCCGTGTGGGGGTTACGTCCGGCGCCCAGCCAGGGCAGACCTTGCTCGACGCTGAGGTTGGCGCTGAATACTCCGTGAGGCAGGATTTGCAGATGGCTGGCGCCCAGTTCCAACAGCGTCAGCGTCGGGCTGCTGACCTCGAGGCGTACGTTCTCGAAGTCGTTGCTAATGCGTTTGTAGGTCAGCTGGCCGTTCAGGCTGTCGATCTGGTCGCGATCGCGGTAAAACATGTAGTCGCCGCGCAGCCCGTATTGCTGGGTTTTCCCGTGCAATCTGACCACGTTGTGCTGCAGCGGCTGGTGGTTTTGATAAGACGACAGGCTGGCGAAGCCGCTGAAGGTAAAGGCGCCGTACGGCAACGAGTAGAGCAGGGTCGCGGCGCGACTGTAACGATAGGCTGGGTTTTCCAGCGTGCTGCTGGCGTTCAGGCTGACGAAATCCGACAGGCCGAATGGACTGTCCAGCGTGGCGGTGGCGCGTCCCAGCCATTGGCCAGTGCTTTTCTGGCCGTAATTATCGCTGCCGGCGCTAATCTGCCAGGGTTTACCGTGTTGATTGCGTAAACGGATTACCGAACCGCCTATCCGGCTGCCGGGTAATATATCCAGTTTGGCGGTATTGGATTGTAAACGGTTGGCCTGATCCAATCCCTGGTCGAGGTCGGTTAATTTCAACGGCTTGCCCGTCAGGCCCGGAAATAATAACCGGCTGTTGACCCAGCGATCGCCGCCCTCTATTTTCTCAATAAATCCTTCGGTCACGCGCAACCCTAATTCTCCTTGTGAATTAGGGCGAACGATCGCGATACGCGCGGTGATATAGCCTTGCTGCAGGTACAGCCGGGTTAATTCCCGCGTCAGACGATTGATGTCGTTGCTGCTGATGCACTGCTGCGGCAGCGCGCTCAGGGTGGAAAGATCGGCCGGCGACAGCAGAGTGACGCCCTGCAGATAGACGCCGGCGATCGGCAGGCACTGTGCGGAGCGCGGCAGCGCAGGCGTGGCCGGCTCTGTCGGCTGACTCTGCTGCATCAGCTGGCGATAGCGCCGTTGTTCAATCAGATGGGTGACCTCGCGCGAGCTGTCCTGCAGCGCGCGGCGCGATTCTCCCATCGACATATCGATCATCCCGTGGGCGGCCGGCAAGGTTTCTGCGGACAGGGCGGGGCTGATCAACAGCGTCAGCGCGGTAATTTTTTTTATCATTGTAATCCGTTATGCGAGGCCGCCGGGGCGGCCCGCCCAATCCATGAGGTTAACCACGGGCGACCGACGGCCGGCCCGAAATAATCAGCGACATGCACATTGCGAGATATCTTGATTTGCCGCAGGCAAATAAGACGGTGGGTATATATCTAAATAATAATTAGGATGCTTACTTTAAGGCGGGCAATCCTGGCGAATTAATTTAAAACAATGTATTTCCTCACCTTGCGACATTATCGGCTTGGTTAGGAATAATCTGAGTATTTTATTTTTCGCGGATAATAGGGGATACGAGAGAGGATGACAATCCGACCAGTGGGAAATATGAAATTTCGCAGCAGAAAGCGGGACGCAAATAATTGCGTCCCGCAGGCGTTTATTTTTTCTTGAGGGGGCGTCCGGACCAGTAGCCCGCCAGCAGCGAGCCGGAGAGGTTGTGCCACACCGAGAACAGCGCGCCCGGTAGGGCGGCCAGCGGCGTGAAGTAGATTTTGCCCAGCGTCGCCGCCAGCCCGGAGTTCTGCATGCCGACTTCGATCGCCAGCGTGCGGCAGGTGGATTCGTCAAAGCCGAACAGCTTGCCGCCCCAATAACCGGTGAGCAGACCGATGGCGTTGTGCAGAATCACCGCGATAATCACCACCAGTCCGACGGAGGCGATATGGCTTTGGCTGCCGGCCACCACGGCGCTGATGATCGCCAGAATGCACACCATCGACAGCGGCGGCAGCAGCGGCTCAAGACGTTTGACGGCGTTGCTGAACAGGTGGTGGACGATCAGGCCGAGGCCGATCGGGATCACCACGATCTGCAGAATACTCAGCAGCATGCCGACGATATCCACGCTGATGTCGGCATCGACATACAGACGCGTCAGCAGCGGCGTGGCGAATACGCCGACCAGGGTGGAAACGGCGGAGATGGTCACCGACAGCGCCACGTCCCCCTTGGCCAGATAGATCATCACGTTGGAGGCGGTGCCGCTGGCGACGCTGCCGACCAGCACCATCCCGGCGGACAGGTCCGGCGGCATATGAAACAGCATCGCCAGCAGCCAGGCCGCCAGCGGCATAATCAGATAGTGCAGGAAGATGCCGGCCGCCACCGGGCCGGGGCGCGCCAGCACGCGTTTAAAATCGTCCAGCCGCAGCGTGACGCCCATGGCGAACATAATCAGCATCAGCAGCGGGCTGACGTAAGGGCTAATGCCGGTAAAGGTGGCGGGCGTGTAGTAGGCGGCGACGGAGAGCAGCACCGCCCACAGCGGGAATAATCGGGTGAAGGTTGCCAACATGATTCGGGTTTTCCTTGGGCCAAATAACGCGGATGATTGTTGTGTTGTGTTGTGTTGTGTTGTGTTGTTTTAGTCAGGCTGCAGGCAGGCGGGTAGTCAGCCGTGGGCGTCGTCTGCCGCGCCCACGGCCTGTCAGTATGGCTTATTCGAACAGGTTACGGTGCAGAGTGCGCACCACCTGCTCGGCATCGGCGCCCGGCACCAGGAAGCACAGGTTGTAGTTGCTGGCGCCGTAGCAAATCATGCGGATATTGAACGGGTCCATCACGCCGAACACCTCTTTGCCGACGCCGCAGGCGCGCGACAGTTTATTGCCGATCAGCGCAATCAGCGCCAGATCTTCTTCCACTTCCACCCGGCACAGCGAGGAGAGCTCGGTCAGCAGCGCGGTGGTCAGCAGGCTGCGGCCGCTGGAGGTGGTGCCGGTGGTGTCCATGGTCAGCGCGATGCTGACTTCAGAGGTGGTGATCAGATCGACCGAGATATCGTGGCGCGCCAGAATGCTGAACACTTCCGCCAGGAAGCCGCGGGCGTGCAGCATATTCAGACTGTGCAGCGTCAGCAGCGTCTGTTTGCGGCGCAGCGCCAGCGCACGGAACAGCGGCGGGTTTTCGGTGGTGTTGCACACCAGCGTGCCGCCGGCGGCCGGATCCTTGCTGGAGCCGACAAATACCGGGATATCGCTGCGCACCGCCGGCAGCAGGGTGGCCGGGTGCAGCACCTTGGCGCCGAAGGTGGCCATCTCCGCCGCCTCTTCAAAGGCGATTTTATCGATGCGCTTGGCGGCCGGCACCACGCGCGGGTCGGTGGTGTAAATGCCGGGCACGTCGGTCCAGATATCCACCCGGCTGAGGTTCAGCGCTTCGCCCAGCAGCGCGGCGGTGTAATCGCTGCCGCCGCGGCCCAGCGTGGTGGTGCGGCCTTTCGCCTCGCTGCCGATAAAGCCCTGGGTGACCACCAGCGACGCCTGCAGGCGCGGCTGCAGCAGCGTCTGCGCCAGCTCTTTCAGCACCGCGCCGTCCGGCGTCGCCCGGCCGAAGTGGTCGTCGGTGTGCATCACCTTGCGCACGTCGAACCATTCCGCCTGCGCCTGACGCTGGCGCAGGATCTCCACAAACAGCAGGGTGGACATCAGTTCGCCGTGGCTGACCAGCTCATCGGTCAGCGCCGTGGAAGTGGCCAGCGCGGCCGCTTCCGACAGCATGGCGATATTTTCCAGCATGCGATCGATCTCCTCGCGGACGACCGAAGGGTTGTCCAGGCGATCGAGAATGGCGTATTGGATACGGCGGATTTCATCGAGCTGGTAGCTGCGCTGCTCGCTTTCGCTGCCTGCGGCCAGCGCCACCAGCAGATTGGTGACGCCCGCCGAGGCGGAAAGCACCACCAGGCGTACGTCAGGGTTGCCCAGTACCACATCGGCGCTGCGGTTCATGGCCTCAAAATCGGCGACGCTGGTGCCGCCGAACTTTGCCACCACATGGGAAGATTGGGGTGCTGCTTGATTCATGTAAAAAAACCTCGTGTCAGGGATATCGTATCTGACGACTCTATCGCTAATAAGCCTTGGCACGGGGGAGAGCGGTAAACAGGGAGCAGACGTAGAGGTGGCTACGATACACCCAGAAGCGCCCCACCTTGCCGACCGTCCGTTAGGGACGATCATGGTGACAACCCAGGGGATTCAGCCCCTGTAGCCGACACGTCGCTTAGCCGAATGGGCGACATACCTCGGCGTCGCTCCCCCTCCAGTGCCGTCATGGGATAACGGCTCCTCCGACACTGTACCTGGGCGACGCGCCTCTTCTGGCTTGCGCACCGGGTGCGCAAGTTGGCTGATAGGAATAGCCGGTTTAACCGCCGCTGTCAACGGCCGGGCGCTGAGGTATTTTCATCTTGCACCAGCGCAATCAGCGTACAGGGCATAGTTGGCGTGGAACCTGCGCCGATCGGCTGCAAACTGCCGTCTTCTCGCTGATAAAAAAGCGGGATGACGCCGCGGTTTTTCTCCAGGTATTCCGGCCAGCCGAAGTTGTCGTTCAGGCGGGTCACCTTAATGACGGCGCCTTTGGCGATCAGGCTGCTCAGGCGGGCGTAGGTCGCCTCGTGGTTGAACAGCACTTCATGACGGCGGAAGCGGGAGCTTTCCGCGCTGTTGGCGCGCCCCTTCAGCGGCGCCCCGGAGCGGATGGCGAACACGTGATCGTCGCCGAAGAGATGGCCGAAATGGTACACCGCCAGCGCGTTTTGATGGCGGTTGGGCGACAGCGCCAGCACCTGGGCGGTGTCGCTCAGGTCGAGGGTGTTTTCGGCGTGTTCCGAGTAGGCATGGCCGTAGTAGGCGGGAATGCCCTCCATCCGCGCCTGGCGGTAATACTCCCAACTGCTGTCGGTGACCATCACCGGCACGTTCATTTTCATCAGCGCCTGCGCCAGCGTGCGCGCCACGCTGTTGGCGCCGACGATCAGCACGCCGCGCGGCTTCTGCTGCTGCACCCGCAGCCAGCGGGCGATCATGCCGCTGGTCAGGCTTTGCAGCACCACGGTGCCGATAATAATGGCGAACACCACCGTCACCAGCCGGTCCGCGCCCTGATAGCCGCTGCGCTGCAGGGTCAGCGCAAACAGCGAGCTGACCGCCGCCGCCACGATGCCGCGTGGCGCAATCCAGCACAGCAGCAGGCGATCGCGCCAATGCAGGCTGGAGCGCCAGGTCGACAGCGCAATGCACAGCGGACGGGCGATAAACTGCACCACCAGCAGTAAAAGCAGCAGCGGCCAGCCCATCTGCCACAGCGCCTGGATATCCAGCCGGGCGGCCAGAATAATAAACAGCGCCGAAATCAGAATCGCCGACAGCTCTTCCTTAAAGGCCAAAATATCGCTGGTATCCACGTCGCGCATGTTGGCCAGCCAGATGCCCATCACCGTGACGGTCAGCAGGCCGGACTCGTCGGCCAGCGCGTTGGACAGGCCAAACGCGGTAAGCATAATCGCCAGCACCGCCAGGTTCTGCAGATAGCGCGGCAGCCAGACGCGGCGCAGCGCGATGCCCAGCAGATAGCCGAACAGCGCGCCGGCGATCAGGCCGACGGCGGCGGTGACGCCCAGCGTCCAGAACAGGTGGGTATACGATTCGGCGTTCTGCCGCAGCACGATAAATTCAAACACCAGCAGGGTAAAAATGGCGCCGACCGGGTCGATCACAATCCCTTCCCAGCGCAGAACCTGGTTAATTCTGGCGTTCGGCCGCACCACGCGCATCAGCGGGGCGATCACCGTCGGGCCGGTGACCACCGTCACCGCGCCGATCAGCGCCGCCAGCTCCGGCGGAAAGTCCAGCAGCCACCAGCAGGCGACGCCGATGGTGACAAAGGTCGCCAGCATGCCGACGGTGACCAGATTGCGCACCACGCCGCCCAGCCCGCGGATCTCCTCCACCCGCAGCGTCAGCGCGCCTTCGAACAGGATGATCGCCACCGACAGCGACACCAACGGAAACAGCAAATCGCCGAATAGCCCGTCCGGCTGCACCAGATGCACCACCGGGCCTAACACAATGCCAAACAGCAGCAGCGGCAGTATTGCCGGCAGCCGCAATAACCAGGCCAGCCACTGCGCCAGCAGCGAGCTCAGGCCGATAACCACCAACATCAACGGGGCGGAGAGTTCCATGAGTGCGATCCCTTTCAACAACGACAGGTCAACAATGACACAATTTGATGACAACCAGATCGGCCTGATAACAGACCGTTAGCTCAATTATAGGGAAAAAGCTGAAACGATGCGGCTGCGCGTTGACAGTTAACGCCTATCGCAAGAAAAGAGATCATAATCACGGTCTAACAGGCTACAATCGGACAATCACGTCAAATTCATTCTCATGCATAAGAGCGTTGCTATGAAAAATATCAATCCTAGTCAAACCGCTGCTTGGCAAGCCCTGCAGCAACATTTTGAACAAATGAAAGACGTACAGATCGGCGATCTGTTTGCCCAGGATAGCGAGCGTTTTTCCAAGTTCTCCGCCACCTTCGACGACCAGATGCTGGTGGATTATTCCAAAAACCGCATTACCGCAGAGACATTGGCAAAGCTGCAGACGCTGGCGCAAGAGACGGATTTGCAGGGTGCGATCAAGGCCATGTTCTCCGGCGAGAAAATCAACCGCACGGAAGATCGCGCGGTGCTGCACGTGGCGCTGCGCAACCGCAGCAACACGCCGATTGTGGTTGACGGCAAAGACGTGATGCCGGAAGTGAACGCGGTGCTGGCCAAGATGAAGCAGTTCTGCGAGCGGGTGATCGGCGGCGCATGGACCGGCTATACCGGCAAACCGATTACCGACGTGGTCAACATCGGCATCGGCGGCTCCGACCTGGGTCCGTATATGGTGACCGAGGCGCTGCGCCCGTATAAAAACCACCTGAACATGCACTTTGTCTCCAACGTGGACGGCACTCATATCGCCGAAACGCTCAAGCCGCTGAACCCGGAAACTACCCTGTTCCTGGTGGCCTCCAAAACCTTCACCACCCAGGAAACCATGACCAACGCCCACAGCGCGCGCGACTGGTTCCTGCAGGCGGCGGCCGATCAGCAGCACGTGGCCAAACACTTCGCCGCGCTGTCGACCAACGCCAAGGCGGTCAGTGAGTTCGGCATCGACACCGCCAACATGTTCGAGTTCTGGGACTGGGTCGGCGGTCGTTACTCCCTGTGGTCCGCCATCGGCCTGTCGATTGCGCTGTCCATCGGCTTTGACAACTTCGAGCAGCTGCTGAGCGGCGCGCATGCGATGGACAAACACTTCGCACAGACGCCGGCGGAGCAGAACCTGCCGGTTCTGCTGGCGCTGATCGGCATCTGGTACAACAACTTCTTCGGCGCCGAAACCGAAGCCATTCTGCCGTACGACCAGTATATGCACCGTTTTGCCGCTTACTTCCAGCAGGGCAATATGGAATCCAACGGCAAGTATGTCGACCGCAACGGCAACCCGGTGGATTACCAGACCGGCCCAATCATCTGGGGCGAGCCGGGCACCAACGGCCAGCATGCGTTCTATCAGCTGATTCACCAAGGCACCAAACTGGTTCCTTGCGACTTTATCGCGCCGGCGGTCAGCCACAACCCGCTGAGCGACCATCACGCCAAGCTGCTGTCGAACTTCTTCGCTCAGACCGAAGCGCTGGCGTTCGGCAAATCGCTGGAAACGGTTGAGGCGGAATTCGCCGCGCAGGGCAAAAAGCCGGAAGAGGTGCAGCACGTGGCGCCGTTCAAGGTGTTCGAGGGCAACCGTCCGACCAACTCCATCCTGCTGCGTGAAATCACGCCGTTCAGCCTGGGCAGCCTGATCGCGCTGTATGAGCACAAGATCTTCACCCAGGGCGCCATCCTGAATATCTTCACCTTTGACCAGTGGGGCGTGGAGCTGGGCAAACAGCTGGCTAACCGTATCCTGCCGGAACTGGCGGGCGGTGAGCAGGTCAGCAGCCACGACAGCTCCACCAACGGCCTGATCAACCGCTTTAAAGCGTGGCGCTAAGGCGCGCCGGCTGCGGTTAATGATAAAAAAAACCCGCCGCGGCGGGTTTTTTCTTGCTTGCCGCACTCAGCGGGACTGGAAGTCGATCACCATGCGGCCTTTAATCTTGCCCTGTTCCATCTCCTGGAAAATGGCGTTGATGTCCTCTACCGGACGCTTGGTCACGGTGGGCACCACCTTGCCCTCGGCGGCAAACTGAAACGCCTCTTTTAAATCTTCGCGGGTGCCGACCAGCGAGCCGACCACCTGGATACCGTCCAGCACCAGCCGCGGAATATTCAGGCTCATCGACTCCGGCGGCAGCCCGACGGCGACGATGCGGCCGCCGGCGCGCATGGCGTCCACCGCCGAGTTAAACGCCGCTTTGGCGACCGCGGTGACCACCGCGGCGTGCGCGCCCTGAACCTTATCCTGGATAATCTGCGCCGCGTCTTCCGTGCGGGAGTTAATCACCAGGTCGGCGCCCATTTCGCTGGCGAATGCCAGCTGAGCGTCATTGACGTCAATGGCGATCACCTTGGCGTTAAAGACGTTTTTCGCATACTGCAGCGCCAGGTTGCCGAGGCCGCCCAGGCCGTAAATGGCGATCCACTGGCCGGGCGCAATGCCCGATATTTTCACCGCCTTGTAGGTGGTGACGCCGGCGCAGGTAATGCTGCTGGCGGCCGCCGGATCCAGTCCGTCCGGCACTTTTACCGCGTAGTCGGCCACCACGATGCACTCTTCCGCCATCCCGCCGTCCACGCTGTAGCCGGCATTTTTCACCGCGCGGCACAGGGTTTCATTGCCGCTGTTGCAGTATTCACAGTGCCCGCAGCCCTGGTAAAACCAGGCGACGCTGGCGCGGTCGCCCACCTTCAGCGAGCTGACGCCGGGGCCGACCGCTTTTACCACACCGATGCCTTCATGCCCGAGGATAACGCCGGTCTTGTCGCCGAAATCACCGTTTTTGACGTGCAGATCGGTATGGCAGACGCCGCAGCACTCCATGCTGAGCAGCGCCTCGCCGTGCTCCAGCGGGCGCAGCTGTTTATCCACGATGCCGACCGAGTGATCCTGATTAACAACCGCAGCTTTCATTTTGAGCCTCCTGAACGATCGCAAATTTAAAAGATAGCGCAGAATCGACGCGGCAGCCGGAGGCAGGGCGAAAGAAAGCGGGATAAAAAATGCCGGTCGGTGAGACACCGGCCGGCATGATAACGCGGAGAAGATCGACGCTTACAGGTTGATTGGCACTTCCAGGCTGATGCCGGCGCCAACGTCGTCTGCGGTGCTGTTGTTGTTATCGGTGTACCACAGGCTGGTATCGAATTTCACCTGCGAATCGAAGTCATAACCCCAGCCCAGCTGCACGCCTTTCAGCGTATCCGAACGCGGGAAGGCCTGGTTGATCGACATATTCAGCGGGTTAACTTTGGCGTACACCAGACGGGTGCTCCAGCGCTGGCCGTCGTCCAACACCAGCTCTACGCGGCCGGACAGCATCTGACCGTCGCCGCCCATCGCGTGGCCCAGCGGGTAACCCTGCTGGTAGTAACCGCCGCGGTAGGTATAGTGGTTGTATACATAGCCTTTACGATCGCGGTCTGCGCGGGTGTCGGCGCCTTCGATATACCAGTTGATGGTGTTCGGGCCCCACTCAGGGTGGCCTTCCAGGCCCAGCAGGTAGGTATTTTTCGACGGCAGCAGGCCGGCTTCATCTTCACCGATCAACTGACCGTACAGGCTGACCGGCAGGCCGATCAGCGGCTGCATTTTCAGCTTGAAGTCGAAGCCCGCCAGCTGGTTGCCCGGATCGTTGCCGCTGCCGGAGTCATCGTTATCTTTACCGGTAAAGCCGTCCCAGAATGAGCTCCAGGACTGCGGACGTCCTTTGCCGCCCCACTGCATCACGCGGGAGGCGCCCAGCTCGACAAAGTCGGTCGGCATCATGGTGAAACGCCCGCCAATCAGTTTGGTGTGCGGTACCGAGGTGTATTGGGAGAGCTGGCCGGCGGTAATCTGGTACTGCCAGCGGCCAATCCAGGACAGCCACGGGGTTTCAAACGGCGACTGGTCGGCGCGCTGCATCATAAAGCCGGTTACCGGACGCGCGGCGTCGGAACGGATCAGGCTGCCGTCGTAGCCCGGGCCCCACCATTGAGAGACTTCACCGAAGGAGATCCACTGGTTCCAGACTTTCAGCGCGCCGTAAGAACCCTGCATATTGAAGTTGGAGCCGTCGCTGACGCGCTGGTCGCCTTCTACGGAACCTTGCAGACGCACATCCCAGTATTCGCCGCTGCCGCCGACGCCGACGGTCAGGCGATCGTCCGCATACTCATTCTGGCCGAAGCCCTGCGGGGTGCCGGGTTTATCGGTGGAGGCGTAGCCGCTGATGCGGATATTGGATTTCAGTTCGCCGACGCGGCGCTGAACGCGGTCAATCACGTTCTTTTCGGTATTGGTGACCGGTTTGGCCTGCGACAGTACGGAGTTGATCTCTTCCTGGCTGAGCGGCCAGGTGGACAGACTGACGTTGATCACGCCGCGATCCGACAGCCAGGCCAGATCGTTGCGCAGATCGTTATCAGGGGTGACCAGACCGCTGGCGTGGCTGGTCAAGGCACAGGTAAACAAGCCTGCGGCGACCAGTCCATTGAGTTTAGCGCGCATAAAAAGTTCCTTTCCTGAGTCAGGGAATTGTAGATTTTATGTAAAGTTCTGTGACCCATGATAGATGACATTTCAATTCGCTACAAATATATCCAATGGCGAGAGGTTGTTGTAATTTATTGTTATTTATGGACTTATATTGCGTGGTGGCATTGGGGTGATTTTTAAGATAATACCTATATTTAGATGCGGTTCATTCTTTTGGGGTTTGGGTTGGAGAGAAATATGGCAAAGACGTCGCGGTCGATAGCAATCGCTAAAGGCTTACAGCGGGTACTGAACGTCGGGCTGCTGCTGCTGGCAGCGATCCTGGTGGTGTTCCTGGTGAAGGAAACCATTCATCTGGCAAAGGTGTTATTTATCAACAATGAGGAGTCTTCATCGTATCTGCTGATTGAAGGCATTGTGATCTATTTCCTGTACTTTGAATTTATTGCCTTGATTGTTAAATATTTTGAGTCGGGCTACCACTTCCCGCTGCGCTACTTTATCTATATCGGCATTACCGCGATTATCCGGTTGATTATCGTCGATCATAAGAATCCCTTTGATACGCTGATTTACGCCGGGGCGATTCTGCTGCTGGTGGTGACGCTGTATCTGGCCAATACCGATCGGCTCAAGCGGGAATAGCGGCCTAAAAAAGGCGTCCCGCCAGGGACGCCAAAGACACAGGCACAGCGTGAATCCTCTTGCGTTATCCCTTTACCCCGCCGGCGGTCAGCCCGCCAACCAGCCAGCGCTGCGCCAGCAGGAACACGGCGGTGATCGGAATCGCCGACAGCACCGCCGCCGCGGCAAAATCCCCCCACAGATAGTTCTGCGGATTCAGGTACTGCTGCATGCCCACCGCCAGCGTGTAACTGTTCACATCGCGTAGCAGCAGCGAGGCGACCGGCACTTCGGTGATGGCGGCAATAAACGACAGAATAAACACCACCGCCAGAATCGGCACCGACAGCGGCAGCAGCACCAGGCGGAAGGCCTGCCACGGCGTCGCGCCGTCCAGCGCCGCCGCCTCCTCGAGCGAATTGTCGATGGTTTCGAAGTAGCCCTTGATGGTCCAGACGTGCAGGGCGATACCGCCCATATAGGCGAAAATCACGCCGCCGTGGGTATTGAGGCCGATAAACGGCAGGTATTGGCCCAGCCGGTCAAACAGCGCGTACAGGGCGACCAGCGACAGCACCGCCGGGAACATCTGAAAAATCAGCATGCTTTTCAGCAGGGCGCTTTTGCCGCGAAAGCGCAGGCGCGCAAAGGCATAGGCGCAGGTGGTGGACAGCGTAACGATGCCGATGGCGGTGATCGCCGCCACCTTTACCGAGTTCCACAGCCACAGCAGCACGGGGAAGGGCGGCGGCGTGACGCTGCCGTCGGCATGGGTGACGCTCAGGCCCAGCGCCAGCCGCCAGTGGTCGAAGGAGACCTGATCCGGGATCAGGCTGCCGGTGGCGAAGTTGCCGGCGCGCAGTGAAATCGCCACCACCATCAGCAGCGGAAACATGATCAGGGCGATAAAGCACAGCATTGCCAGATGGGTCAGCCACAGGCGCAGACGCTGGGATTTTGGTTGGACCATAGCCATGGGTGTTCTCCCTAATCAAAGTTCATTTTGCTGGCTTTCAGATTCAGGATCGCCAGCGCGCCGACCAACAGGAAAATCAGCGTGGCGATAGCGGCCGCCAGCCCGAAGTCCTGCCCGCCGCCGCCTTCAAAGGCAATGCGGTAGGTGTAGCTGACCAGCAGGTCGGTATAGCCGGCCGGCGTGGTGGTGCCGATCATGTCCGGGCCGCCGTTGGTCAGCAGCTGGATCAGCACGAAGTTGTTAAAGTTGAAGGCGAAGCTGGCGATCATCAGCGGCGTCAACGGTTTGATCAGCAGCGGGAAGGTGATGCGGAAAAAGTTCTGCAGCGGACCGGCGCCGTCAAGGGCCGAGGCTTCATACAGATCGTCCGGGATCGCCTTGAGCAAGCCCATGCACAGGATCATCATGTAGGGGTAGCCGAGCCAGGTGTTGACGATCAGGATCATGCTCTTGGCGGTCAGCGGATCGCTGAACCAGGCCGGCTTGATGCCGAACAGCGCGCTGAGCATCATGTTGATTTCGCCGAAGCTCTGGTTGAACAACCCCTTGAAGATCAGGATAGAAATAAACGACGGCACGGCGTAGGGCAGGATCAGCAGTACGCGGTAAACCGCCTTGCCCTTCAGCGCCTCCCACTGCACCACGCAGGCCAGCACCATGCCCACCGCGACGGTCAGCGCCACCGACAGCAGCGAAAACACCAGGGTCCAGACAAAGATCGAAATAAACGGCTGCTTGATGCCTTCGTCCTGCGCCACCCGCAGGAAGTTTTTCCAGCCGCTAACCACGGTATAGCCCGGGCTGAGAGTTTCCTGTCCCCACCGGCCGTCGGCATTTACCGCCTGATAGAAGCCGGTGTCGTCGTTTGGCCGGTACTGCACCTGGGTCTGGTTGTTGGTCAGCGTTTTGCCGTCGTCGGCCAGCGTGTACAGCGGGCCGGTGCCGGAGAACTGGCGCAGCGAACTCATGCGCAGTATGCCGCCGTCCGGCAGTTGGGCGGAGAGTTGGCTTAACGCCTGACGGTGCTGGGTAATCACGCGCAGCGTAGCGCGTTCGCCGGCGGGCGCGGCGGCGTCGGCCGTCAGCGTCACCTGCTGCGGCGCACCGCCGTTATTCAGGCTGAAGGGGGTGGAAAGCAGCGACTCGCCGCCGTCCGGGGGCGTCAGCAGCAGCTGCCACTGTCGGTCGGCCGTCGGATAGAGGCCGAAGGTAAAGGTTTTGCCGGTTTGGAACTGGCGCTGCATCAGCACCGACTGCGCGCGCTCAAAGGTGAGCTGGTTGGTGCTGCTGTAGTTGGTAAAGGCGATGGCGATGGTGCAAATCAGCGGAAACAGGACAAACAGCCCCATGCCGGCGATACCGGGATAGACGTAGCGCCAGGCATAAGCGCGGCGGTTGGCGAAAATATACAGGCCGGCGCTGACCAGGATCAGCGTCATAATGGCGAAAAGATATTCCCCCTGTGCATACATCAACACAATCAGATAGCAGCTAATCAGGCTGAACAGGCCGATCGTCAGCCATTTCAGCCCGTCATGCTGCCACCACTTCGATTTCTGGCGCGTCGGCAAGCCGGCGTGGGCGAATTGCATAGGGTGTTCCCTCAGTCTACGTAACTTACTCCCTCTCCCGCGCGGGAGAGGGAGGCCGGGCTTATTTATTGATGCGGGTCTGGGCGTCTTTCAGCGCGGCGTCCACCGTCTGGCGGCCGCTGATGGTGTTGAGCACGGCGCTGCGCATCGCATACCAGAAGGCGCTCATCTGCGGAATATTCGGCATGATTTCGCCGTTCTGCGAGTTCTGCATGGTGGCGGCGATTTTTTCATCCTGCGCCAGCTGCTGCTGGAAGGACTTCAGCGCCACCGCGCCCAGCGGTTTGTCTTTGTTGACGTCCGCCAGCCCCTGGTCGGTCAGCAGATAGTTTTCCAGGAACTCGGTCGCCAGCTCTTTATTCGGGCTGGCGGCGTTGATGCCGGCGGTCAGCACGCCGACGAACGCCTTCGACGGCTTGCCTTTGAAGGTCGGCAGCACGGCGACGCCATAGTTGATTTTGCTCTGGTCAATGTTGCTCCAGGCCCACGGACCGTTGATGGTCATCGCGGTCTGCCCCTTGTTAAAGGCGGCTTCGGCGATCGAGTAATCGGTGTCGGCGTTGATGTGCTTGTTCTTCACCAGATCGACGATAAACTGCAGGCCGGCCCGCGACCCGGCGTTATCGACGCCGACGTCTTTCAGATCATATTTGCCGTTAAGCTGCTTAAAGGCATAGCCGCCGTCGGCGGCAATCACCGGCCAGGTGAAGTAGGGCTCCTGCAGGTTCCACATGATGGCGCTCTTGCCTTTGGCGCGCAGCTGCTTATCCAGCGCCGGGATCTCTTCCCAGGTTTTCGGCGGCTGTTTGATCAGGTCTTTGTTATAAATCAGCGACAGTGCTTCCACGGCGATCGGGTAGCCGATCAGTTTGCCGTCGTAGCGCACCGCATCCCAGGTGAATGGGAAGATCTTGTCCTGCAGCGCTTTGGAAGGGTGGATCTCCGCCAGCAGGCCGGACTGCGCATAGCCGCCGAAGCGGTCGTGCGCCCAGAAGATAATGTCCGGGCCGTCGCCGGTTGCCGCCACCTGCGGGTATTTTTCTTCCAGCTTGTCAGGGTGTTCGACGGTCACCTTGATGCCGGTGTCCTGCTCAAATTTTTTGCCGACCTCGGCCAGGCCGTTATAGCCTTTATCGCCGTTGATCCAGATGACCAGTTTGCCTTCTTCGATTTTGGCGAACGCCGAGGATGAAAGCGCCAACGTCGTCAGCGCCGACAGCACCAGCGTGCGGGCGGCGGTAGTCATAGTACGAGTCATAGTCCAATCCTTCTGTAGGCACTGCGGTAAGTTGGCAAATAGTGGGCCACAACCGGCGTGCCGCTCATCCTCCTGCGCTCTACGCCCCACGGCTGAGTTATGTGATCCAGTTAACACTACGTTCCATTCTGTGGCCTCAGACACAAAAAATGCCGGCCGTTTTTGCCAAATAGATCACAGATTTGTCTGACCCGCGCCGCGGCTCCTCCCCGCGCTGCTTTCCTCATCCTCCCGCCTCCTCCCCCATGAAAAATCCGGTTGCGGATGATTACCCGCGGCGGTGATTCGCCCACCATCGCTGCATGACTTTGATTAGCCGGGAACATCCCGCACGGCGCGGGGGGACGGAGCGCGCTTCGTCATTTTTACCCGGCACAGTAACTGCGAAAGCAGGGGAGTTACGCATGGCTAGCGTCACACTGCGCAGCGTTTATAAGGCCTTTGGCGAGGCCGTGATCTCCAGGGACGTCAATCTGACCATCGACGACGGCGAATTTGTGGTGTTTGTCGGGCCGTCGGGCTGCGGCAAATCGACGCTGCTGCGCATGATTGCCGGGCTGGAGGACATCACCTCCGGCGATCTGCTGATCGGCGAGCGGCGGATGAACGAGGTGCCGCCGTCGGAGCGCGGCATCGGCATGGTGTTTCAGTCTTATGCGCTGTATCCGCACCTGTCGGTGGCGGACAACATGTCGTTCGGCCTGAAGCTGGCCGGCGCGAACAAGGGGCAGATCGGCCAGCGGGTCAACCAGGTTGCGGAAGTGCTGCAGCTGGCGCATTTGCTGGATCGGCGGCCGAAGGCGCTGTCCGGCGGCCAGCGGCAGCGGGTGGCGATCGGCCGCACGCTGGTGGCGGAGCCGGAGGTTTTCCTGCTCGATGAGCCGCTGTCCAACCTCGACGCCGCGCTGCGGGTGCAGATGCGCATTGAGATCTCCCGCCTGCACAAGCGCCTGCGGCGCACCATGATTTACGTCACTCACGATCAGGTCGAGGCGATGACGCTGGCGGACAAAATCGTGGTGCTGGACGCCGGGCGCGTGGCGCAGGTCGGCAGGCCGCTGGAGCTGTACCACTATCCGGCCAACCGCTTCGTCGCCGGCTTTATCGGCTCGCCGAAGATGAACTTCCTGCCGGTGAAAGTCACCGCGGTAGAGCCGCAGCAGGTGCAGGTTGAGCTGCCTAACCGGCAGTGGGTCTGGCTGCCGGTGGACGGCGAGCGGGTGGAGGTCGGCGCCAATATGTCGCTCGGCATTCGGCCGGAACACCTGCTGCCGAGCGGCGAGAGCGACGTGCAGCTCAGCGGCGAGGTGCAGGTGGTGGAGCAGCTCGGCCACGAAACGCAGATTCATATCCAAATCCCGGCAATTCGTCAGAACCTGGTTTACCGCCAGAACGACGTGGTGCTGGTAGAAGAAGGCGCCACATTCGCCATCGGCTTGCCGCTACAGCGCTGCCACCTGTTCCGTGAGGACGGAACCGCCTGCCAGCGCCGCTATCGCGAGCCGGGCGTTTAAAGCGCCACGCCCCCGGCCTGTCCCGCGCGTGGTCGTGCGGGCGCCGGTCTGTATAACAGGAGAATAATGATGACTACTCTGCGCAAACTTCCTCTGGCGTTGGCTGTCGCCGCCGGCGTGCTGACCACGCAGGCAATGGCGGTCGATTTTAAAGGCTACGCCCGTTCCGGCATCGGCTGGAGCGGCAGCGGCGGGGAGCAGCAATGCTTCCAGGCCACCGGCGCCGGCAGTAAATACCGCCTCGGCAACGAATGTGAAACCTATGCCGAGCTGAAGCTGGGGCAGGAAGTGTGGAAAGACGGCGATAAAAGCTTCTACTTCGATACCAACCTGGCCTATTCGGTGTCGCAGCGCAGCGACTGGGAAGACACCACGCCGGGCTTTCGTGAAGTGAACGTGCAGGGTAAAAACCTGATTGAATGGCTGCCCGGCTCCACCCTGTGGGCCGGTAAGCGCTTCTATCAGCGTCACGACGTCCATATGATCGACTTCTACTACTGGGATATCTCCGGCCCGGGCGCCGGTCTGGAAAACGTCGATCTGGGCTTCGGCAAACTGTCGATGGCGGTGACCCGCAACGGCGAATCCGGCGGCTCTTACGGCTATCTGTATAACGAGTGGGATGAGCGTCCGACGGTTAACGACGTATTCGACGTGCGGCTGGCCGGGCTGGAAACCAACCCCGGCGGTACGCTGGAGTTAGGGGTGGACTACGGCCGCGCCAACGTGCAGGACGGCTACCACCTGGCGGACGGCGCGTCGAAGGACGGCTGGATGTTCACCGCCGAGCATACCCAGAGCATCCTGAACGGCTACAACAAGTTTGTCGTGCAGTACGCATCCGACGCCATGAGCTCGCAGAATAACGGCCGCAACGAAGGCTCTTCGGTTAACAACAACGGCAATATGTTCCGCGTGCTGGATCACGGCGCCATCGACTTTAACGATAAATGGGCGCTGATGTATGTGGCGATGTATCAGGACGTCGACCGCGATAACGATAACGGCAGCACCTGGTACACCGTGGGGGTGCGGCCGATGTACAAATGGACGCCGATCATGAGCACCCTGCTGGAAGCGGGCTACGACAACGTGAAATCCCAGCGCACCGGCGACCGCAACAGTCAGTACAAGATTACCCTGGCGCAGCAGTGGCAGGCGGGCGACAGCATCTGGTCGCGTCCGGCGATCCGCCTGTTCGCCACCTATGCCAAGTGGGATGAGAAATGGGGCTACGCCACTGACGATTCCGGCGCGGCTTACACCTCCGGCACCGCCTACCGCGACAGCAGCGCGCACACCTTCAGCCGCGGCAACGACGATGAAGTCACCTTCGGCGCGCAGATGGAAATCTGGTGGTAATGAGCGTACGCGGGGAAGGGGCGGCCGCCTCTTCCCCTCTCTGATTACCGGCGGCGCGGCGCTTGCCTGCCGAGCGCCGGAAAGTATGGGGATATAACAATGAACAAAACGCTGTTGTCATTTTATCTGTCCGCCGCGCTGGCCGTCAGCCTGTCGCCGATTGCCAAAGCGGCTACGCCCGCCGATGTCGCCGTCGCGCCGGCGGTGAGCGCCGCCACGCTGCAAAATCTGCCCTGGCAGCCGCTGGTGCCGCCTGCGACGCAGCAGGTGACGCTGAATGAGGCCAGCCCGCAGATTCACCAGGGCGATATCCAGGGCGCGGTGGCGGCGTATACGCTGCCGGCCGATCGCGGCTCGCTGGAGATTACCCTGAGCAGCATCGCCCGGGATAATACGCTGTATGCGCCGAGCGTGCTGGTGCTGGACGAGCAGCGGCGTCCGGCAGCCTACTACCCCAGCAGCTATTTTCCGTACCAGCCGCCGGGCGTAATGTCGGCGGACCGGCTGGAGGGCACCATGAAGCTGACGCCGGCGCTGGGGCAAAAACAGATCTATCTGCTGGTGTACACCACGCGGCAGGACTTGAGTAAAACCACGCAGCTGACCAATCCGGCGAAGGCCTATGCGCGCGGCGTCGGCAACGCGGTGCCGGATATTCCCGATCCTGTCGCCCGCCATACCGCCGGCGGCCAGCTGAAGCTGAAGGTCAGCGCCGAGCAGGGCAGCGGCAATATCATGATCGGCATGCTGCCGAGCGCGCCGAGCACGCCGCCGGTTACGGTCGGGGCTCAGCCGCAGCCGGCCAGCGTGGCGCCGTCAGCGCCGGCGGAGCCGATGCTGAACGACACCGAAAGTTACTTCAATAACGGCATCAGACAGGCGGTGAAGGCGGGAGATATCGATAAAGCGCTGAAACTGATGAATGAAGCGGAAAAATTGGGTTCCACCACTGCGCGTAACACCTTTATCAGCAGTGTGAAAGGCAAGGGGTAATCCCCACGCTGCCGATGCTGGCTCGATGATTGGTGCGCTGCGGCGCACCTTTTTTCGTTTGGCGGCGGCGCGTTCTCCCGCCGGCGGGATACCACGAATCATTCTGCCGCTTTTAATTTTCTGCGTTACAATGGCCGCCTGTTAACCGTTTGTAGTGTCGATGATGTACGTTGTTGACGTATGTTGCCGACCGTTGGAGTAGAACAATGCCAGGCAATAGCGAATCCATTTTGCCCCCGCTGGAATGGCTCACCGAGCAACATCCTCCCGTACCCGCCGCGATCAACGACTGGCTGATGGAGCTGGGATCGATGACCCGGCGCTTCGAGCAGCACTGCCGCCGCGTGCGGGTTGAACCGCAGCGCGAGGGCTTTGTCAGCCGCGAGGAGCTGGGCGAAGAGGCGGATCACCTGCCGGAGAGCCAGCGTTACTGGCTGCGCGAGATTGTGCTGTTGGGGGACGACCAGCCCTGGCTGCTCGGCAGAACGGTGATCCCGCTGGAAACCCTGACCGGCCCCGATCAGGCGCTGGTGGATCTGGGCACCGTGCCGCTGGGGCGTTACCTGTTCAGCAGCGATGCGCTGACCCGCGACTATATCGTGGTCGGCAGACAGGAGCAGCAGTGGGCGCGCCGTTCCCGCCTGCGCCTGGCGGGCAAACCGCTGCTGCTGACCGAACTGTTTTTACCCGCTGCGCCGCTGTATCAGGCGGACGGCAGCGCACCGGCCTGAGGGGGAAAGCAAACTTGGAAGGAAGTATGAGCCAAAGTAAGTGGCGGGCCTATTGCCACCTGATGCGCATTGATAAACC
The DNA here is from genome assembly GCF_016026735.1 of Serratia rubidaea. NCBI lineage: Bacteria > Pseudomonadati > Pseudomonadota > Gammaproteobacteria > Enterobacterales > Yersiniaceae > Serratia > Serratia rubidaea. Next base: position 1,045,690 of record NZ_CP065640.1, on the reverse strand, counting down.
CATCGGCACGCTGCTGCTGCTGTGGCCGACGCTGTGGGCGCTGTGGCTGGCGGGCGAAGGCGTGCCGTCGTTCCCTATTTTGCTGGTGTTTGTGCTGGGCGTCTTTTTGATGCGCGCAGCGGGCTGCGTGGTGAATGACTTTGCCGATCGCGCCTTCGACGGCCATGTGAAACGCACCGCCAACCGTCCGCTGCCCAGCGGCCGGGTCACGGAGAAAGAGGCGAAGGTGGTGTTTGTGGTGCTGGTGCTGCTCTCTTTTGCGCTGGTGCTGACGCTTAATACCATGACCATCGCCCTGTCGCTGGCCGGGCTGGCGCTGGCGTGGATCTATCCGTTTATGAAGCGGGTGACGAATCTGCCGCAGCTGGTGCTGGGCGCGGCCTTCGGCTGGGGCATCCCGATGGCCTATGCCGCGGTGAGCGAGTCGCTGCCGCTGAGCTGCTGGCTGCTGCTGCTGGCGAACATCTGCTGGACGGTGGCGTACGACACGCTGTACGCGATGGTGGACCGTGACGACGATCTGAAGATCGGCGTGAAGTCCACCGCGGTGCTGTTCGGCCGCTTCGACAAGCTGATTGTCGGCCTGCTGCAGTTCGCCACGCTGCTGCTGCTGTTATGGATTGGCTATCTGTCGCAGCTGGGCGGGGCGTTTTATTGGTCGCTGCTGCTGGCGGGGGCGCTGTTTATTCATCAGCAACAGCAGATCGCCGGGCGCGACCGCGACGCCTGTTTCCGCGCCTTCCTGCACAACAACTACGTGGGGCTGGTGGTGTTTATCGGCGTGGCGCTGAGCTTTATCTGATGAGGCGGCGGCAACGCGCATAAAAAAGGCACCCGATTGATGGGTGCCTTTTTCGTTATGGCGGGCGGGTTATCCGGCGCTGTTGCCGTCTGCTTCCGCCTTGGCCGGCAGCGCTTCAGGCTCCGCCGGCGTGCTGACGCTTTCAATCGTCAGCTTGATCTCCGGGGTGATCAGGTCGCTCAGCATGGTGTAAACCTCCATGGTGTGCTCGCGGATCGCATCGCCGATATCGTTGATATAGCCCTCTTCACGCAGCGTCGCCACCAGAGTGGAGAACACCGCCTTGTCGAAGAACTCCGGCGCGTTGATGCCGTGCAGCACCGACAGGCGCTGGGCCATAATCCGGCTCTCTTTTTCCAGCGCGCCGCGGTTGATGCTCGGGTTGGCGCTGAGGAGCGACATGGTGATGGCGTAGCGCTGCAGGGTTTCGCGCACGCCGGCAGCCAGCAGCTGCAGCGGACGGATGCGCCCGGCGTTGAGCGACAGCTCGTCGCCGTCGACGCAAATCAGCGCCTGACGCGCCATTTCGTCGGTCAGCGTTTGTAGCACCTCCGGCAGCTGTTCCTTGTCGTAGTGCAGGAACAGCTCGGCCTTCAGCATCGGATAAATCAGGCCGATCTGGCGCAGCAGCTCGGCGCGTGAGACGTGGCGGTGATGCATCACAATGCTGGCGATCAGCGACGGCAGCACCAGCAGGTGGTGAATGTTATTACGGTAATAGGTCATCAGCACCGCCTGCTCGCGCGGCAGAATGATGATATCGCCGATATTGTCCTGCTCCACCTCGAACTTATCCATATTGAGCGCGTGGTCCAGCAGCTCGCCCGGCGTATGGTCCGGCACCGTCACGTCGTCGGCGTACGGCGCGTTGCGCATCAGCTGCAGGTAGCAGTCCAGCTGCTCGATCAGCTGCTCGCGGGTCAGCGAACGCTGGCGCGAGGCCAGCAGCGCGGTTGAACACAGGTTCATGGCGTTGGCGGCGGCGGCGTTGTTGATGCGCACCATGATCTTGCCGGCCAGATCGTTCACCGTCGGCGTCAGCCAGCTCGGGCGCTGCGCTTCGATCGGGTCGATGGACTCGCGCCACTGCGGCACGTGCTGGTTCAGGTAGGCGGTCAGCGGCAGCGGTTCGCCGAAGTTGACATAGCCCTGGCCCAGATTGCGCAGCTTGCGCAGGCCGCGCATCATCTGCAGCAGGCTCTCTTTCTCTTTGGTCGCGCCGCGCAGCTCTTTGGCGTAGGTGCCCACTTCCATCACGTGCTCGTAGCCGATGTAGATCGGCACCAGGGTGATCGGCCGGGTGCCGCCGCGCAGCATTGCCTGAATGGTCATCGACAGGGTGCCGGTTTTCGGCTCCAGCAGACGCCCGGTGCGCGAACGGCCGCCTTCGACGAAGTACTCCACCGAGTAGCCGCGGGTAAACAGCTCGCCGAGGTATTCGCGGAACACCGTGGAGTAGAGCTTGTTGCCCTTGAAGGTGCGGCGGATAAAGAACGCCCCCAGCCGGCGGAAAATCGGCCCGGCCGGCCAGAAGTTCAGGTTGATGCCGGCGGCGATATGCGGCGGCACCAGGCCCTGGTGATACAGCACGTAGGACAGCAGCAGATAGTCCATATGGCTGCGGTGGCAGGGCACGTAGACGATTTCGTGGCCGTCCTGCGCCAGCTGACGCACGCGCTCGGCGTTGGTGACGTTGATGCCCTGATACAGCCGGTTCCAGGTCCAGCTCAGCACGCGGTCCGACAGGCGGACGGTTTCGTAGGAGAAGTCGGCGGCGATCTCTTCCATCAGCGCGATGGCGTTCTGCTGCGCCTTCTCGTGGGAGATCTTCTTGCTGCGCGCTTCGTCTTCCACCGCTTTTTCAATCGCCTTGGAGGCCAGCAGCTTATTGAACAGATCCTGCCGCGCCGGCAGGCTCGGGCCTACCGCCGCCAGACGCTGGCGTGAGAAGTGCATGCGCGCGACGCGCGCCAGCTTCTGCGCGATAATTTTATCGGTGCCGTGCTCGGTCGCCATCTTGCGCAGCGACACGGTGTTGGAGAAGCGCACGAAGCTGTCGCGTCCCAGCCACAAAATGGCGAAGAATTTCTGCACGCCGTTCAGCAGGCGCAGATGCGGGGTGCCCTGGCCTTCGCGCCCCGGAGAGCGGCCGAACATCACCGACGCCGGCAGCATCTGGATATCCAGCCCCGGGTTATTGCGGTGCAGGTCCAGATAGTCGTGGAACAGTTTTACCGACTCTTCCTTCGGCGTGTAATAGCGGAAGACGCGCGGGCCGTCGTGAATAAACACGTAGCTTGGCAATACCGCACCGTCGATCTCCAGCGGGTCGAGCGGGTCGGGCAGATCCTGCGCCAGGCACTGGGTGCGCAGCGTCAGCAAGTCCGCCTTGGAATGGTAAGGTAAAACGTACAAAATCGGTCGTGAGGGATCGAGCCCCAGCTCCGTGACCGGATCTGCGGGGATAGCTTTGCTTCTTACCAGCAGTTTAAGTGGTAGATTCAATAATTTATAATAAATTTTACGCCAACCTGACATAACTATGTGAAGCCTCTTGTTAGCAATGCGCCGCAAGCATACCAGAAAGCGGGTGACAGATCTGTGGTGTTAAAGACCCCCGAACCGTTAAAATTATGACTTACCTCTTGTAAAAGGCACACAGCAAAATGGCAAATCAGACGACCGGCTTGACCCGCATCATCAAAGCGGCGGGTTATTCATATAAAGGATTAACGGCGGCGTGGCGCAATGAGGCGGCGTTCCGCCAGGAAGCGGTGGCGGCGGCGGTCGCCGTCATTGTGGCGCTGTGGCTGGACGTCGACGCCGTGGCGCGTATTTTACTGATTGGCTCGGTGCTGCTGGTGCTGATTGTCGAGGTGCTCAACAGCGCCATCGAGGCGATTGTCGACCGCGTCGGCACCGACTTCCACGAGCTGTCCGGCCGCGCCAAGGATATGGGGTCGGCGGCGGTGTCGCTGAGCATTATCCTGGCGCTGCTGGTCTGGGTAACGCTGCTGTGGCGGCATTTCGCCTGATTTGCGCAGCGGCGCGCTAATCCCTGATTTTTATTCATTCTCCGGTTCCCAATCCGCGTTCACCTGTATATACTCACAGCAAGACTGTATAAACAAACAGGGGGCGGAATGAAAGCACTAACTACCAGACAGCAAGAGGTCTACGATCTGATTCGCGAGCATATCTCGCAAACCGGCATGCCGCCAACGCGCGCCGAGATCGCATTGCGTCTGGGGTTCCGCTCGCCGAACGCCGCCGAAGAACACCTGAAGGCGCTGGCCCGCAAGGGCGTGATCGAAATCGTCTCCGGCGCTTCGCGCGGCATCCGCCTGCTGATGGAAGACGAAGACGGCCTGCCGCTGATCGGCCGGGTCGCCGCCGGTGAACCGCTGCTGGCGCAGCAGCATATCGAAGGGCACTACAAGGTGGATCCGTCGCTGTTTAAACCAAATGCGGATTTCCTGCTGCGGGTCAACGGCATGTCGATGCGCGATATCGGCATTCTGGACGGCGACCTGCTGGCGGTGCATAAAACGCAGGACGTGCGCAACGGCCAGGTGGTGGTGGCGCGCATCGAAGACGAAGTGACGGTGAAGCGTTTGAAGCGCAACGGCAATATGGTTGAGCTGCTGCCGGAAAACAGCGAGTTCACGCCGATCAAGGTTGACCTGCGCGAGCAGAACTTCACCATTGAAGGGCTGGCCGTCGGCGTTATCCGCAACGGTGACTGGATCTAAACCGCATCCCCCGCGTTTAATCGCCCCGGCCACGTCCGGGGCGATGTTATTTCTTATCTGACTCCTCTTTTCAGCTACGGGAACATATGACTATGCGCCTGCTTGCCTCCTTGACCAGCGACACGGATAAAGCCCTGTGGCGTTTGGCGCTGCCGATGATCTTCTCCAACATTACCGTGCCGCTGCTGGGGCTGGTGGATACCGCGGTGATCGGCCACCTCGACAGCCCGGTCTATCTGGGCGGCGTGGCGGTGGGGGCGATGGTCACCAGCTTCCTGTTTATGCTGCTGCTGTTCCTGCGTATGAGCACCACCGGGCTGACGGCGCAGGCGCTGGGGGCGCAGAACCCGCAGGCGCTGGCGCGCGCCTTTATGCAGCCGCTGCTGCTGGCGCTGCTGGCCGGGCTGGCGATTGTGCTGCTGCGCCATCCGCTGATCGACCTCGCGCTGCAGATCGTCGGCGGCGACGGCGAGGTGCTGACGCAGGCGCGGGCGTTTCTGGAAATCCGCTGGCTCAGCGCGCCGGCGGCGCTGGCGAACATGGTGCTGCTGGGCTGGCTGCTGGGCGTGCAGTACGTGCGCGCGCCGGTGATCCTGCTGATTGTCGGCAACCTGCTGAATATCGTGCTGGATCTGTGGCTGGTGATGGGGCTGGGCTGGAACGTGCAGGGCGCGGCTACGGCCACCGCGCTGTCGGAATATGCCACCCTGCTGCTCGGGCTGTGGCTTAGCTGGCGCGTGATGCGCATGCGCGGTATTTCACCGCCGATGCTGCGCCACGCCTGGCGCGGCAACGTACGCCGCTTGCTGGCGCTCAACCGCGATATCATGCTGCGCTCTCTGCTGTTGCAGCTGTGCTTCGCTTCGCTGACCATTTTCGCCGCCCGGCTGGGCAGCGAGGTGGTGGCGGTCAACGCGGTGCTGATGAACCTGCTGACCTTTACCGCCTACGCGTTGGACGGCTTCGCCTATGCGGTTGAGGCGCACTCCGGCCATGCCTACGGCGCGCGCGACGACAGCCAGCTGCGTCTGGTGTGGCGCGCCGCCTGTCGTCAGTCCTGTCTGGTGGCGCTGGGCTTTGCGCTGGTGTACGCCTGTGCGGGGCAGCAGATCGTCAATATGCTGACCTCCCTGCCGGAGCTGCGCGCGCTGGCGGCCGGCTATCTGCCGTGGCAGGTGGTGCTGCCGCTGGTTGGCGTCTGGTGCTACCTGCTGGACGGCATGTTTATCGGCGCGACGCGCGGCGCCGAGATGCGTAACAGCATGGCGGTGGCGGCGGCGGGCTACGGCCTGACGCTGCTGAGTTTACCGCTGCTGGGTAACCACGGGCTGTGGCTGGCGCTGTGCGTATTTCTGGGGCTGCGCGGCGTATCGCTCGGCTGGATCTGGCACCGGCACCGGGTCAACGGCACCTGGTTTGCGCAGGGAAAGGCGGCTTAACGCGCGTTAAGCCGCGGGGCGGGTTACTTCTTTTTCACCACGATGCTGTGGTCGTGGTCGCAGTCATGCTGGCTGTCGCAGGCTTCCACCTCCACGCAGCCGGCGCACAGGCCGTGCGCTTCCACCACGCTGTGGCGCAGCGCAAAGCCGGATTCCTGCGCCAGCTTCTGCAGCGTCTCTTCCACGCCTTCCGTCGGGCGCTCGGTGACCTGGCCGCAGCGGTCGCAGATAAACAGCGCCGAGGTATGCATCGGCTCCTCGAAGTGGTGGCACAGCACGTAGCTGTTGGCCGACTCCACGCGGTGGATAAAGCCCTGTTCCAGCAGAAAATCCAGCGCGCGATAGACCGTCGGCGGTTTGGCCTGCGGTTCCACGACGCGCAGCAGGTCGAGCAGATCGTAAGCGCTGATCGCACCGGGCTGTTGCGCCATCAGGCGTAACACTTCCAGCCGTTGCGGCGTCAGGCGCACATTGCGTTGCTGGCAGAGTCGTTCTGCCTGCGCGAGCAGCTTTTCCTGGTTGGTTGGGTTCATGGCGAATATCCCGGTACGTTAAAAATGCGATTTTACCATGTCTGCGGCAAATCACCGATAGCCGGTGGTTTTTCTTGTCGCTTCGGCCACAAAAATGGCCGTTTTTCAGCGGGATAATGCCGGGCGGCGCGGTGGTTTCGCCTCGGCGGCGGTTTACGTTATAATCAGCGATTACTTTTTTGTCCGCCTGATGCTGAATAGATACCGCAATGACCGATTCGTTAAAACCAGAACACACTCCGCATGCCGGCTCAAACGGCGCTGAACGGCCGTTTAACGCCAGCCGCTTTTCCATCGCGCCGATGCTCGACTGGACCGATCGTCATTGCCGTTATTTCCACCGCCTGCTGAGCAAAGAGACGCTGCTGTATACCGAAATGGTCACCACCGGCGCGATCATTCACGGCAAAGGGGACTATCTGGCGTACAGCGAACAGGAACACCCGCTGGCGCTGCAGTTGGGCGGCAGCGATCCGGCGGCGCTGGCGCACTGCGCCAAACTGGCGGAGCAGCGCGGCTACGATGAGATCAATCTGAACGTCGGCTGCCCGTCCGACCGGGTGCAGAACGGCATGTTCGGCGCCTGCCTGATGGGACAGGCCGCGCTGGTGGCGGACTGCATCAAGGCGATGCGCGACGCGGTGTCGATTCCGGTCACGGTAAAAACCCGTATCGGCATCGATGACCAGGACAGCTACGCCTTCCTGTGCGACTTTATCGACACCGTTTCCGGCCGCGGCGAGTGCGAGATGTTTATCATCCACGCGCGCAAAGCCTGGCTCTCCGGCCTGAGCCCGAAAGAGAACCGCGAAGTACCGCCGCTGGACTATCCGCGCGTCTACCAGCTCAAGCGCGATTTCCCGGCGCTGACCATCGCCATTAACGGCGGCGTCAAATCCCTGGCCGAGGCGCAGCAGCACCTGCAGCACGTCGACGGCGTGATGATGGGGCGTGAAGCCTACCAGAACCCGGGGATTCTGGCGCAGGTGGACCGCGAGCTGTTTGGTTCGCAGGCGGCGGTGCGCAACAGCGTGGAGGTGGTCGAGGCGCTGTATCCGTACATCGAACGCGAACTGGCGAACGGCACCTACCTGGGCCATATCACCCGCCATATTCTGGGCCTGTTCCAGGGGATCCCGGGGGCGCGCCAGTGGCGACGCCATCTGAGTGAAAACGCCCACAAGGCGGGCGCCGACGTGCGCGTGGTGGAGCAGGCGCTGAGCCTGGTGCGCCAGCCGCGCAGCGAAGTGGCGTAATTCGCCGCTTTTTACGCTAACTGTTAGCTATTCTCGCCAGCTGTGCCGCGCCCTGCGGTGCAGCTTTCATTGTATTTCAACGGGTTGCCGACACCGCCAAGGTTGGCACGCTTCTTGTAATAACGCTGGCAGATGCCTGTTTTACCGAGGAGCTTCCTTATCATGTTAGAAATTTTCTTTTTTATCGGCTTTGTGCTGATGTTGCTGGTCACCGGCGTGTCGCTGCTTGGCGTGCTGGCCGCGCTGTTTGTCGCCGCCGCCTTTATGCTGCTGGGCGGCCTGTTTGCGATGGTGATTAAGCTGTTGCCGTGGCTGATTCTGGCGGTGGTCGGCGTATGGATATATCGCTCGCTGCAAAAACCGCAGATACGGCGCTATTGATTTTTGCTGATTAATCAGTCAGTCATGATGAAAATGTCGTAACAAACAAGAGAGTGAATGCGGCAGAGATCACACCTTGAGCGATAAAACGCCGTAGCGGTGCGTTTAACGTTCTTTTTGCGTTTGGCGGCTGTTAGGATGTGCGCCGTAGCAGTGAAGTGATGCTGACAATTTCATCACCGTACGGGGCAGCCTTAATAATAATCGTGTTGCATCAGCAACCTCTGTCCCGGGCGGACTCTGCTCTACCCTACAAAACGCAGTATCAGAAAGGGCTCCGTCAGGAGCCCTTTTCTGTTATCAGCCGGGGATCAGCAGGCTGGAGCCGCTGGTCTGGCGGCTTTCCAACCGCTGGTGCGCGCGCTGCGCGTCAGCCAGCGCAAATTTTTGTTCGTCGTTCACTTCCACCTTGATGGCGCCGCTGCCAATCAGCGCAAACAGCTCGTTGCTGGCGTATTCCAGCTCGGCGCGGTTGGTGATGTAGCCGTTGAGGGAAGGGCGGGTGACATACAGCGAACCTTTCTGATTCAGCAGCGCCAAATCGACGCCGGTTACCGGCCCGGAGGCGTTGCCGAAGCTGACCATCAGGCCGCGGCGCTTCAGGCAGTTAAGCGAAGCCTGCCAGGTGCTCTTGCCGACCGAATCATACACCACGCTGACCTTCTCGCCGTCGGTCAGCGCCGCCACGCGCTCGGCAATGTCTTCCTGCTGATAGTTGATGGTCGCCCAGGCGCCGGCCTGCTGCGCCAGCGCCGCTTTTTCCGCCGAGCCGACGCTGCCGATCAGTCTGGCGCCCAGCGCCTTCGCCCATTGGCAGGCAATCAGCCCGACGCCGCCGGCGGCGGCGTGGAACAGGAAGGTTTCCCCCGGCTGCAGGTTATAGGTCTGCCGCAGCAGATAGTGGACGGTCAGCCCCTTGAGGAAGGAGGCCGCGCCCTGTTCGAAACTGATGTTGGACGGCAGCAGCGCCACTTTTTCTTCCGGCACGTTATGCACTTCGCTGTAGGCGCCCAGCGGCGCCTGCGCATACACCACGCGGTCGCCCGGCTTCAGCGCGCTGACGCCGGCGCCTACTTTGCTCACCACGCCCGCCGCTTCGGTGCCCAGCCCGCTCGGCAGCGACGGCGGCGCGTATAAACCGCTGCGCACATAGGTATCGATGTAGTTGATGCCGATGGCCCGGTTTTCAATCTGTACCTCGCCGGCGGCCGGATCGCGCGGGGTAAAATCAACGAATTGTAAAACTTCCGCTCCACCGGTGGCGGAAAACTGAATGCGCTTGGCCATAGCTCCTCCTCGTGTGCACTGTCGCCGTTAGATCCTAATGTTAGGACATCGTTATGGGTCATTAATGTATAGCCGTCATACTTCAGGTTACAGCGGCGTTGGCTGCGCTCAGTCAGCCGAATCACCGGCCTGAGTCAGCCCATCGGGATTTCTTCCCTTGCCGCCCGCCTGTAACTGGAATTATTTAGGGTATATACTGCCGCGTTGTCACTTCATAACAGGTAATGCGTCCCCACTATGGCAGGAAAGAAACCCACCAACAAATCTAACGAGGCGCAGGCACCGCGCGATCGCCAAATGGAAGGGCTGAAGATGCCGCCGCATTCGCTGGAGGCGGAACAGTCCGTGTTGGGCGGTTTAATGCTGGATAACGAGCGCTGGGACAACGTGGCGGAACGCGTGGTCGCCAACGACTTCTTCAGCCGTCCGCACCGCCTGATCTTTACCGAGATGCAGCGCCTGCTGGAAATGAGCAAGCCGATTGACCTGATCACCCTGTCCGAATCGCTGGAACAGCGGGATGAGCTGGATTCCGTCGGCGGCTTCGCCTATCTGGCCGAGCTGGCGAAGAATACGCCGAGCGCCGCCAACATCGGCGCCTATGCCGATATCGTGCGCGAACGCGCGGTGGTGCGCGAGATGATCGCGGTGGCCAATGAGATCGCCGACGCCGGTTACGATCCGCAGGGGCGCACCAGCGAAGACCTGCTCGATCTGGCGGAATCGCGGGTGTTCCAGATTGCGGAAAACCGCGCCAATAAGGATGAAGGACCGAAAAGCGTCGATCAGATCCTGGAAGCCACCGTATCCCGTATCGAATCGCTGTACCAGACGCCGCACGACGGCGTCACCGGGGTGGACACCGGCTATCAGGATCTGAACAAGAAAACCGCCGGCCTGCAGCGATCGGATCTGATCATCGTGGCGGCGCGTCCGTCGATGGGTAAAACCACCTTTGCGATGAACCTGTGTGAAAACGCCGCGATGCTGCAGGACAAACCGGTGCTGATCTTCAGCCTGGAGATGCCCGGCGAGCAGATCATGATGCGTATGCTGGCCTCGCTGTCGCGCGTCGACCAGACCCGCATCCGTACCGGCCAGCTGGACGATGAGGACTGGGCGCGCATTTCCAGCACCATGGGCATCCTGCTGGAGAAGCGCAATATGTATATCGACGACTCCTCCGGCCTGACGCCGACCGAGGTGCGCTCGCGCGCCCGCCGTATTTTCCGTGAAAACGACGGCCTGAGCCTGATCATGATCGACTACCTGCAGCTGATGCGCGTGCCGTCGCTGTCGGACAACCGAACGCTGGAAATCGCCGAAATCTCGCGCTCGCTGAAGGCGCTGGCGAAGGAACTGCAGGTGCCGGTGGTGGCGCTGTCGCAGCTGAACCGCTCCCTGGAGCAGCGCGCCGACAAACGCCCGGTCAACTCCGACCTGCGTGAATCCGGCTCCATCGAGCAGGATGCCGACCTTATCATGTTTATCTACCGTGATGAGGTGTACCACGAGAACAGCGATCTGAAAGGGATCGCCGAAATTATTATTGGTAAACAGCGTAACGGCCCGATCGGTACGGTACGCCTGACCTTTAACGGCCAGTGGTCGCGCTTTGACAACTACGCCGGCCCGCAATACGACGACGAATAATTAATACTCAGCCAAGGAACTGAAATGAAAGCGGCAACCGCTGTCATCGACCGCCGCGCTCTGCGACACAACCTGCAACAGGTACGCCGTCAGGCGCCGAACAGCCGCCTGATTGCGGTTGTCAAAGCAAACGCTTATGGACATGGCCTGCTGGAAACGGCCCACACCCTGCAAGACGCCGATGGCTACGGCGTCGCGCGCATCGGCGAGGCGCTGATGCTGCGCTCCGGCGGCATCGTTAAACCGATCCTGCTGCTGGAAGGCTTCTTCTGCGCGGATGATTTGCCGGTTCTGGCGGCAAATCATCTCGAAACCGCGGTACACAGCATCGAACAGCTTGAAGCGCTGGAGCAGGCGACTTTGCCGCACCCGGTGACGGTGTGGATGAAGCTCGATACCGGCATGCACCGTCTGGGCGTGCGCCCGGAGCAGGCGGAAGCGTTTTACCAGCGCCTGTGTGCCTGCCGCAACGTGGCGCAGCCGGTAAATATTATCAGCCATTTCAGCCGGGCGGATGAGCCGGAGTCCGACGCGACGCTGCGGCAGATCACCTGTTTCGAACAGTTTGCCCGCGGCAAACCGGGGCAGCGCTCCATCGCCGCCTCCGGCGGCACGCTGCTGTGGCCGGATGCGCATAACGAATGGGTGCGGCCGGGGATTATCCTGTACGGCGTCTCGCCGCTGGAAACCCGCGACGCCAGCGCGTTCGATCTGCGGCCGGCGATGACGCTGAAATCCAGCCTGATTGCGGTGCGCGAGCACCGGGCCGGCGAGCCGGTCGGCTACGGCGGCAGCTGGGTCAGCGAGCGCGATACCCGCCTGGGGGTGGTGGCGATGGGGTACGGCGACGGCTACCCGCGCAGCGCGCCGAGCGGCACGCCGATCTGGCTGAACGGCCGTGAAGTGCCGATCGTCGGCCGGGTGTCGATGGATATGATCTCCGTCGATCTGGGGCCGAACGCCGGGGATAAAGTGGGCGACGAGGCGATACTGTGGGGCGCCGAACTGCCGGTGGAACGCGTCGCCGCCGCAACCGGCATCAGCGCCTATGAGCTGATCACCAAGCTGACCCAGCGCGTGGCGATGGAGTATATCGGCGACTGAGCCGCACGCGACCGTCCCGCTCAGACCGCCTGAGCGGGAAGCTGCTCACGCCATCAGCTGCACCGGGATCTCCGTCAGTGCGGTGCCGCTGATGCCGCTCTCCACCTGGCGGAACACCTCCGTCATCATCGCGCCGACGTCCTGTTTCACCATCATGATCTCGTCCCCCAGCATGGCGACGAACGGATCCCAGTCAAAACAGCCGATCGCCCGCCGCGGCTCCCCGCGCAGCATGCCCTGGCCGCTGAGAAAGCGGACTACGCCTTCCAGCGAAATGGTGGAGTTGACGAAAAAACCGCTCTGCGCGTCGCCGCTGCGGTGAAAATAGTCCGCCAGCGCCGCTTCTGCCTTTTCCGCCCGATAGCCGCACAGCAAAATATGCGTTTCCGGCACCGTCAGGCCGGCTTCCTGATGCGCGGCCAGAAAGCCCCGCAGGCGCTCCCGGGTATTGTGATCGCTGCCGCGGCCGCCGATAAACAGCAGCGGGGCGTTCGCCGGGTTGTTGTGCAACAGCTGGCGGGTCAGGGCGCGGGCGCCGTCAAAGTTGGCGGAAATCACCGACGGCGCGCGGCTGCCGGGCAGGTCCAGATTCAGCGCCGGCACGCCCGCATTGGCGCAGATCTCGGCGATTTTGTCGGGATCGGTGGCGCCGGTGACGATCATGCAGTCGACCTGCCAGGAGAGCATGGTTTTGGCGGCCTCCGCTTCCAGCGCCGGATCGCGCCGGGTGCAGGTAATTACCGGGAACAGGCCGCGTTCGCGCGCCATCTCCTCGAATTTCTCGACGATCGAGCCGAAATAGCGGTTATCGTACTTCGGCACGATCATGCCGATGGTTTTGGAGCGCGCGCTGCGCAGCAGGCTGGCCTGCCGGTTGACCGCGTAGCCCTGCTCTTCGGCAATCCGCGTCACCTTTTCCGCCAGGCTGGCGCTGATGCGGCGCTTTTTCCAGCTGCCGTTCAGGATCGCGCTGACCGCGCTGGCGGATACGCCGCTGAGCGCCGCCAGATCGTAGATGGTGGTTTTCTTGTTTTTGCCGATCTCGGTCACAGATCCCAATCCTCTAATCACATTTCTTTTGCTGATTGTCGCGAGTGATGATAATTAAGCTTCATCGATTGAGCAACGTGTTGCGCACCCTGCGCCAAACGGCGCACCGCGGCGGCATTGCGGCGGCGCAGCCGGGCGACGAACTCGCGTATCACGGCTGAATCTCAATATTTTCATTGTGTTAAACACGCCCTGCGCGCTGCTGCCGCGCGCTCTGCGACTTGATAACGGTATAAGGATTATAAGATGAACGCTTCTGTCTTCTCTATGAATACTTCCCTGGCGGGCAAAGTCGCCGCCGTCACGGGCGCCGCATCCGGTATCGGGCTGGAGTGCGCCAAAATCATGCTGCAGGCCGGCGCCAAAGTGGTGCTGATCGACCGCGACGCGGACAAACTGCGCGAGGTGGTCGGCGAGCTGGGTGAGCACGCGCTGCCGCTGCAGGTTGACCTGATGGACGGCGCGCAGGTGGACGGCATTCTGACGCAGATCCTGCAACTGGCGGGACGGCTGGATATTTTCCACGCCAACGCCGGCGCCTACATCGGCGGCGCGGTGGAAGAGGGCGATCCTGACGTGTGGGAGCGGGTGCTGAAGCTCAACACCAGCGCAGCGTTTCGCAGCGTGCGCGCGGTGCTGCCGCACCTGATTGCGCAGAAGTCCGGCGACATCATTTTCACCAGCTCTATCGCCGGCGTGGTGCCGGTGGTGTGGGAACCCATCTATACTGCTTCTAAATTCGCCGTGCAGGCGTTTGTCCACTCCACCCGTCGGCAGGTGGCGCAGCACGGCGTACGCGTCGGCGCGGTGCTGCCCGGCCCGGTGGTGACCTCGCTGCTGGACGACTGGCCAAAAGAGAAAATGGAAGAGGCGCTGGCGAACGGCAGCCTGATGCAGCCGATTGAAGTCGCCGAATCGGTGCTGTTTATGGTGACGCGCTCGCCGAACGTCACGGTGCGCGATCTGGTCATTCTGCCGAACAGCGTCGATCTCTGAGCCACTATTTAGCGAAAGGTAACCCGATATGAGCAGTACAGCCAGATACCTGATCGGCGTTGACGTCGGTTCCGCCAGCGCACGGGCGGGAGTGTTTGATGCAGACGGGAATCTGCTCGCCTCCGCCAAAAAGAATATTGCCACCTTCCACGCCAGCGGCCACCGGGTCGAACAGTCCGGTAATGATATCTGGCGCGCGGTGTGCCACTGCGTCAGACGCGCCGTCACCCAGTCCGGCATTGAGCCTGCCGCGGTGGCGGGCATCGGCTTCGACGCCACCTGTTCGCTGGTGGTGGTCGGCGAGAACGGCGCGCCGCTGCCGGTCAGCCCGGGCGGCGAGGCGGAGCGCAATATTATCGTCTGGATGGATCACCGCGCCGCGCAGCAGGCGGACGCCATCAACGCCACGGCGCATCCGGTGCTGAAGTATGTCGGCGGGCGCATCTCGCCGGAAATGGAGGTCCCCAAGCTGCTGTGGCTGAAGCAGCATCACCCGGAAACCTTCACCCAGGCGCAGCAGTTCTTCGATCTGACGGACTACCTGACCTGGCGTTCCACCGGCGATCTGGCGCGTTCCCAGTGTACGGTCACCTGCAAGTGGAACTACCTGGCCCATGAAAACCGCTGGGACGCCGACTATTTCCACACCGTCGGCCTGCCCGAGCTGGCGACGGAGTCGTTCAGCCGCATCGGCCAGCGCATCGTCGAGCCGGGAACGCCGTGCGGGCAGGGGCTGTCGGCCCAGGCCGCCGAAGATATGGGGCTGCCGGAGCATACGCCGGTGGCGGCCGGTATGATCGACGCGCACGCCGGCGGCATCGGCACGCTGGGGGTCGACGGCTCACCGGAAGAGAAGCTGGCCTACGTGTTCGGCACCTCCTCCTGCACCATGACCTCCACCCGTAAGCCGGCCTTTGTGCCGGGCGTCTGGGGGCCGTACTATGCGGCGATGGTGCCGGGGTTCTGGCTGAGCGAAGGTGGCCAGAGCGCGGCGGGCGCGGCGATCGACCGCCTGCTGGAGCTGCATCCGGCGTCGGCGCAGCTGAAGGTGCAGGCCGAGGAAGAGGGGCTGCCGCTGCCGGTGTATCTGGCGGATTTGGCAATGAACAAGTTCGATGCGCTGTCCGACGCGGTGCAGTGCGCCCGCGAGATGCATGTGGTGCCGGAGTTTGCCGGCAACCGCGCGCCGCTGGCGGATCCTTACGCCCGCGCGCTGATCTACGGCCTGGATATGGATCGCGATCTGGACAGCCTGGTGGCGCTGTATATCGCCGGCGTGTGCAGCCTGGGCTACGGGCTGCGGCAGATTATCGACGCGCAGCGTGACAACGGCATTGAGACGCGCGATATCGTCATCAGCGGCGGCGCCGGCCAGCATCCGCTGGTGCGCCAGCTGATCGCCGACGCCTGCGGCTGCTCGGTGCTGGCGACCAAATCGGAAGAGCCGGTGCTGCTCGGTTCCGCCATCCTGGCCGCGGTTGCCGGCGGCCAGCGGGCATCGGTGACCGACGCCATGCAGGCGATGACCGCCCGCGAGTGTGAATATTCGCCCAACGCGGCCTACACCTCACTGCATCGCCGCCGCTATCAGGCGTTCCAACTGCTGCAGCAGACGGCGAAAAATATCCGCGAAGAGCGCTATTAACGCGCCGTCCGGCGTCGGGGCGGTGGGGACGTTACTTCTTCACCGCCAGCCACTTATCGATAATCTGCTGATACTCGCCGCTGGCCTTGGTCAGGTGCAGCCACTGGTCGACGTACAGCTTCCAGCTTAGGTCGTCGCGCGGCAGCATATAAGCCTTCTCGCCGTACTGCATGGGTTTTTTCGGGTTGACGGCGCACAGCTTCGGGTAGCGCTTTTGCTGATACAGCGCTTCAGAGGCGTCGGTGATCATCACGTCGGCCTTGCGATCGACCAGCTGTTGGAAGATCCCCATATTGTCGTGCGACAGCGTCAGCTTCGCTTTCGGCAGGTGCGCGCGGGCAAAGGCCTCGTTGGTGCCGCCGGCCGGTTCGATCACCCGCACCGACGGCTTGTTGATCTGGGCGATGGTGCGGTATTTCTTCACGTCGCTGCAGCGCACCAGCGGGATTTTGCCGTCGGTATCCAGTTTTTCCGCGAAGAACGCCTGTTTTTGGCGTTCCAGCGTCACGGAGATACCGCCCATCGCGATATCGCACTTGCCGGCGTTAAAGTCCTGCATCAGCGTTTTCCAACTGGTTTTCACCCACTTAACCTCGGCGCCGAGGCTTTTGGCCAGCGACTGGGCCATCTCGATATCGATGCCTTCGTAGTCGCCTTTTTCCGGCAGAAAGGTGTAGGGCTTGTAGTCACCGGTGGTGCACACTTCTAGCTTCTTTTGCTGGGTGACCTTATCCAGGTGCGACTGGGCGCTGGCGCCGCCGGCAACGGCCAGTAAAACGAGAGGCGCTAATTTTTTCATCATTT
Organism: Serratia rubidaea; assembly: GCF_016026735.1. Lineage (NCBI taxonomy): Bacteria > Pseudomonadati > Pseudomonadota > Gammaproteobacteria > Enterobacterales > Yersiniaceae > Serratia > Serratia rubidaea. The sequence continues at coordinate 1,028,988 of NZ_CP065640.1, read as the reverse complement.
TCCCTTCTTATACATTCGTGGTTTTATGCGTCGGTTAGCCGCGGGTTGTGGCTGGTTTGCGAAAATTATCCGTTTTTTATGTCGCCGTGAAACGGCGTCAGTCTGATTTGCTGCTACGCAACGCGCATTCTCTGACGCGGAACGATAACAACGCGAAAAAAACTGATAGTCTGAACGTCAATATTTCTTAACACAGTTTACAGGTGGCTATGTACAACATTGACGATTTTGATATGAAAATCCTGACGCTGCTACAAGCCAACGGCCGACTGACCAATCAGGAGCTGAGCGAGCTGGTGGGACTGTCCGCGTCGCAGTGCTCCCGGCGGCGCATCAGCCTGGAGCAGGCGCAGCTGATCCGCGGCTATCACGCGCGGCTGGCCCCCGAGGCGGTAGGGCTGGGGATGGTCGGGCTGATTGAAGTCAGCCTGACCAACCACGGGCCGGAACAGGTGGACAGTTTTCATTACATGCTGGAGCATACGGAAGCGGTGCTCGACGCCTATAAAACCACCGGCGACGCCGACTATCTGCTGAAGGTGGCGGTCGCCGATCTGGCCGCGCTGAGCGAGTTTATCAGCCAGACGCTGCTGACCCACCACAGCGTGGCGCACGTTAAGACCGCGGTGGTGCTGAACCGCATCAAAGAGAACGGCCTGCTGCCGGTGGCGCGTTAAGCCGCCCTGTGGTTGATAACTTTTCGCCGCGGCGGTCCGGCAGAATAACCCTATTATTTGTGGTGGATATTTCCCCGCGGATAGCGTCTATATTAGGTTCATTGGCGTGTGCGTATGCTGTCGGCGCGCCGGTCTCTGTACCTTAAAAATAACTAAAGCAAGGAGAACAACACCGTGTTCCAGAACGTTGATGCCTATGCCGGCGACCCGATACTGTCGCTGATGGAGAAGTTCAAACAGGATCCGCGCGAGCATAAGGTAAACCTGAGCATCGGCCTGTACTATAACGAGCAGGCGATTATCCCGCAGCTGCAGGCGGTGGCCGCCGCAGAAGCGCAGCTGGGCAGCGCCGATCGCGGCGCCTCGCTGTATCTGCCGATGGAAGGCCTGCAGCCTTACCGTAGCGCTATCCAGCAGCTGCTGTTCGGCGCCGATCACCCGATGCTGCAGCAGGAGCGCATTGCGACGGTGCAGACCGTCGGCGGCTCCGGCGCGCTGAAGGTGGGAGCCGACTTCCTGCATTACTACTTCCCGAATTCGCAGGTGTGGGTCAGCGATCCTACCTGGGAAAACCACGTGGCGATCTTCAGCGGCGCGGGCTTCAAGGTAAACACCTATCCGTACTTCGACGGCGAAAGCCTGGGCGTGCGCTTCGACGCCATGCTGAGCACGCTGAAAACGCTGCCGGCGCAGAGCATCGTGCTGCTGCACCCGTGCTGTCATAACCCGACCGGCTCCGATCTGACGCCGGCGCAGTGGGATGAAGTGGTGAAGGTGCTGGCCGAGCGCGAGCTGATCCCGTTCCTCGACATCGCCTATCAGGGCTTCGGCGCCGGCATGGAGCAGGACGCCTACGCCATTCGCGCCATTGCCGCCGCAGGGCTGCCGTGCCTGGTAAGCAACTCGTTCTCGAAAATCTTCTCGCTGTACGGCGAGCGCGTGGGCGGGCTGTCGGTCGTGTGTGAAAGCAGCGAAGCCGCCGGCCGCGTGCTGGGCCAGCTGAAGGCGACCGTGCGCCGCAACTACTCCAGCCCGCCGAACTTTGGCGCGCAGGTGGTGGCCAAGGTGCTGAACGACGCGCAGCTGAAGCAGCAGTGGCTGGATGAAGTGGAGAGCATGCGCACCCGCATTCTGGAGATGCGCCAGACGCTGGTGAATGCGCTGAAGAGCGCGCTGCCGCAGCGTAATTTCGATTACCTGCTGCAACAGCGCGGCATGTTCAGCTACACCGGCTTAAACGCGCAGCAGGTTGACCGCCTGCGTGAAGAGTTCGGCGTGTACCTGATCCACAGCGGCCGCATGTGCGTCGCCGGCCTGAACCACCGCAATGTGCATCAGGTGGCGGAGGCGATCGCCGCCGTGCAGTAAGCCACAAAATAAAGCGGGGGACGATATTGCTATCGTCCCCCGTCCCGTCCGCTGCGCCGCTATTTGTCGGCGCTGTCTTGCGCCATCTGCGGCGGCAGCTGCAGCAGGCTGCGTTTCTCCGCCACATCATGTGCTTCGATAGCCGGCGCCGCATTGCCCCAGCTATTGCGGATGTAGGTCGTCACCGCCGCCACCTGTTCGTCCGACAGCTTCCAGGCAAAGCTTGGCATCGCGCCGCTGGTGGGGTTGCCCACGGTCACCGCGCCCCGGCCGCCCTGCAGAACGGTGGTTACCAGCGATGAGGCGTCCGGCGCCACGATCGCCGGGTTGCCGGCCAGGCTGGTCGCCAGGTTCGGGATCCCCTTGCCATCGCTGTTATGGCAGGCGGTGCAGTTGGCGGAATAGACGTTGGCGCCCATCTTCATCTGCGCATCGTCTGCGGCCAGCGGCGCCGGTTTCTGCCGATCCGATCCCGGCAGGGATTTCAGATACACCGCGATGGCGCGCAGATCCTGCTCCGTCAGGTGCTGGGTGGAGTTGCTGACCGCCTCCGCCATCGGCCCGGAGGCGACGGCGACGTGGTTGCTGCCCAGTTTGAGATAGTCCACCAGCTGATCTTCCGTCCAGTCGCCGATGCCGGTGTAGCGATTGCCGGTGATTTCAGGCGCGTACCATTCGCCCAGATTGCCGCCCTGCAGATAGGCGGAGGTATCGCCGCCGATTGGGTTCTTCGGCGTATGGCAGGCCGCGCAGTGCTCCAGCCCCTGCACCAGATAGGCGCCGCGGTTCCACTGCGCCGAGCGGCCAGCCTCCGGCGTAAAGCCGCTGTTGTCGAAGAACAGCAGGTTCCAGCCCATCATCGCCAGGCGAATGTTGTACGGGAACGGCAGTTGGGTTTCCGGCACCTTATTTTTCACCGGTTTAACTGAGCGCATATACATCCACAGGTCATGCATATCGGCGTCGCTGACCTTGATATAGGCGTTGTACGGCATTGCCGGGTAGAGGTTCTCCCCCTGTTTGCCCTTGCCGTGACGCACCGCGCGGAAGAAGTCGCGCTCGCTCCAGCCGCCGATGCCGTCTTCGACGTCCGGGGTGATGTTGCTGGCGTAAATGCTGCCGAACGGCGTGCTGATTGGGTAACCGCCGGAGAACGGCTGCTTGCTGCCTGGCGCGGTATGGCAGGCCACGCAGTCGCCGGCGATCGCCACGTATTTGCCGCGGATCACCGCCTGCGCGTCCGCCGCGGACGGCGGCTGGCTGGTCAGCGTCTGGTCGTCCGCCACGTTATCGGCGCTGGCGTCGCCGTTTTTCCACAGCAGCCCAACCACCACGGCGGCGGCGATCACGGCGATCCCGCCCGCAATTTTGATTTTTTTCATCTCACACCTTTACCAGCGGACCGGGGTTTTTGACGTACTGCTCGATGATGGCCTTCGCCGTCCACAGGCTCAGCGCGCCGATGGTGCCCGTCGGGTTGTAGCCGGCGTTATTGGGGAAGGAGGAGGCTCCCAGTACGAACAGGTTATGCATGTCCCAGCACTGCTGATAGCGGTTCAGCACGCTGGTTTTTGGATCCATGCCCATTACCGCGCCGCCGATGGTGTGATCGCTGGCGAGGTTGTACGGCGAGTAGCGGCCGGAGGCGGAGTTGGTGCCGATAACGATTTTGGCGCCCATCGCCTTGCCCAGCTCCACGCTTTTCTCTTCGATAAAGCGGGCGGCGCGGCGGTCGTTTTCGTTGTAATCGAAGGTGACGCGCAGCAGCGGATTGCCGTTATCGTCCTTGTACTCCGGATCCAGATCGAGGTAGTAATCTTCGTGCGAGTAGCTGGTGCCCTGGCCGAAGATAAAGGTGCCGTTCTGGAAGGCGTGGGTATAGGCCTTTTTCCACGCCTTGCCCCAGCGCGGCGTGCCGGGCGGCAGCGCGTCGGCATTGCCGATCGGGCGCGCGCCGCGGGCCACCACCAGCAGGCCGGCGCCGCCGATAAAGCCCAGCTCGCTGTGGTCGAAGTTGTCGCCGTTATAGTCATCCACCTGCTGCGACAGCGCGCCGGCGCCGATAAACGGGTTGAGGTTTTCGTCTTCGAAGAACAGGTTGGCGCCGGCTACCGTCTGGAAGCTGTAGGCGCGGCCGACCACGCCGGTTTTGCTGACGGGATCGTAAGGCTGACCGATTTTCGACAGCAGCAGCAGGCGCACGTTCTGCATTTGGAACGCGGACAGCACCACGATATCGGCCGGCTGCTCCCACTCTTTTTTATTGCGATCGAGATAGGTGACGCCGGTGGCGGTTTTGCCATCCTCGGCCTTGTTGACCCGCACCACCGCCGAATCGGTGAGGACGGTAAAATTCTCGCGCTGCATCAGGGCCGGCACCACGCAGGCGTTGGGGCTGGATTTGGAGAAATTGCCGCAGCCGTAATACAGGCAGTAGCCGCAGTAGGTGCAGGGGCCCATGCGCACCCCGAGCGGGTTGACATAGGCGCGGGAGGTCTGGCCCGCCGGCACCATAAACGGGTTCAGGCCCAGCGACTTGGCCGCGTCGCGGAACAGATCGGTCAGGCGCAGCCCCTCCAGTGGCGGCAGCGGGTATTCGCTGCTGCGGTTGCCTTCAAACGGGTTGCCGTCCGGGATGATTTTGCCGTTCAGCTTACCGGCCTTGCCGGAGACGCCGGCGATCTTCTCGAAGCGGTCGTAAAACGGCTCCAGCTCGTCATAGGTGACGCCCCAGTCCTGCAGAATCAGGCCGTCGGCAATCTGCTGTTTACCGTAGCGCTCGACGGTCTGGCTGTACGGCTGCAGATCGAACGGTGTGAAACGCCAGGCCATGCCCGCCCAGTGGGTGCCCGAACCGCCCACGTTATATCCCAGCTCGTTCAGGTTCCAGTCGCGGGTCGGCAGCGCGGTTTCGCTGCGGTTGTTGCGGAAGGTGGTGGTTTCCACCGCCGGCGGCAGCAGCATGCTGCGACGGGTATCCCAGCGCAGCTCATCGGTGTCGATGGAGGGCGGAAAATCGGTGGCGGTCTCAAACCAGGGGCCGCGTTCGATGGCGACGACGTTTAACCCGGCGCGGGTCAGCTCTTCGGCGATTAAAGAGCCGCACCATCCCAGACCGACGATAACCACATCGGCTTTTGGACGTACATTTTTCATAATTGAACTCACAAGTGCTCAGCGCGACGGCGGCGCAGGATCAAAGCGTGTTATCGATTAAACTGGTGGGGATGATGTTCAGCTTTTGCCCTTTCTTAGCGAGCAGATCGCGGAAGTCATAGCGTGCGCCCGGGAAACCAATCATTTTCCAGCTGGTCATGTCTTTATTGCCGCCGTAAATCGGATCGGCCAGGAAGCCTTCGCGCACGTTTTGCAGCAGCAGCTCAAACAGCGCCTTGGTTTCCACCTGCGGGCCGAGATCGTAGCGGTCGGCCTCCATGGCGTGCAGGATGTGTTCCTGCTGCTGTGGGTTGAGGGCGATAAAGTCTTTGCCGAACTGTGACCGCGTGGCGCGATCCAGCGCCGCCAGCCCCTGACGGTAGCGCTGCGCCGGCGTCAGCGGCGACTGCGGCCCCTGCTGCGGGGTGCCTTTGACAAAGCGTCCCAGCCGGTACAGGGCCACGGCGTTGCCGTAGTCGCCCGCCAGCTGACGGTCGATAAAGGTGGCGCAGCCGGCCTCTTGGCCGCCCAGGCTCAGTTCATCGGCCGGAATAAAGCGCTCGGCGATGATGGCGACCGTATCGAATTCGTGCTGCGTGAAGTACTGCAGGCCGCCTTTGCGCGGCGGCGCTGGCGGTGTGTTGATGTCGCCGGGCTCCCAGGGTTGCCCGCCGTTGATAACCTCAGCCTGTGCCGTAGGCAACGACGAAGCCACCCCCAATGCGACCACTGAGGTGAGAAAGTCTCTGCGTTTCATAAATTCCCTGCCGATTAATTGCTCAAAAAACTCTTTTTTTATTTTTTACTTTCACGTCCGCGCACTGCGACAGACGCGCCCAGCGGTGTTTTTTTACATGCCAACAAAGAAATTAATAAAGTGTTAACAACGCGCCGAGAATAATTTTTTCCGCGTTGGCAGGGAAGGTTTTCGTTGATGGTTTTCCATCATCGGCCCGGTTTCCTTCCCGCATTGGGCTTCCTATAGTGAATTCACCTGGCCCCGACGGCACGCCGCTCTGGCCATCAAACACACGAGGAGAGCCTATGTTTCCCACTGCCTTACCTCAGCCGACGCGGCTGGCGCCTGAGAGCATCCCCGTCTTACGCTGGGGGATTATCGGTCCCGGCTGGATCGCCGATCATTTTGCCGCAGCGCTGCGCGGCCAGACCCGGCAGCAGCTGGTTGCCGTTGTGGGACGCAACGCCGAAAAAACGGCGGCGTTCGCCGCGCGCTGGGATATTCCGCAGGTCTGCCGCAACGTCGGCGAGATGCTGGCGCTGAACCAGCTGGATGTGGTCTATGTCGCCACGCCGCATAATCATCACTTCCCCGACGCCATGCAGGTGTTGCAGGCCGGTAAACACGTGCTGATTGAAAAGCCGCTGGCGCTTAACGCCCAAGAGGGGCGGGCGCTGCAGGAGGAAGCGCGGGCGCGCGGCTTGTTCTGCCTGGAGGGCATGTGGTGCGATTTTACGCCAAAATATGATGTGCTGCGTCAGCTGCTGGCCAACGGCGATCTGGGGGAACTGCACACCCTGATTGCCGATCACGGCGAGTTTTTCACCCCGGAACACCGCATTTTTAATGCCGACCTGGCCGGTGGTCCGATGCTGGATCTCGGCAGTTACCTGATATCATTCAGCATCGGCGTCGCCGGCGCGGTGCCGGCGACGATTGTGGCGTACGGCCAGTCTGCGCCGGGTGGGGTAAACGGCCAGGCGTCAATGCTGTTTAACCATGGCAACGGCATGCAGGCGGTGCTGAACACCACGCTGTTCAGCAATACCTCCGGCGCGGCGACGGTCGCCGGGCGCGACGCCACGCTGTATCTGGACGGGCAGTTTTACGCCCCCGGCGACTTTACGCTGCAGTCCAGCCAGGGCAACCGGCGGCTGCACTGGCAGGATCGCGGCGGACGCTATGTGCAGCTGAGCTATGAAATCGAACACGCGGCGTGGTGCATTGGTCAGGGGCTGACGGAGTCGCCGGTGCGTCCGCTGGCCACCTCGCTGATGACGCTGAGTACGATGGATGAAGTGCGTCGCCAGCTGGGTATTGTATTTAACGAAGAGCGCGCGGCGGTACGGCTGGCCTAACCCGCCGCGCCGGGAGCAGAGATGAAGAAGTTAACCATCGGCAGGCTGGCGCAGCTGGCCGGCGTCGGCGTGGCGACGGTGGATCGGGTGCTGAATGAACGCGGCGGCGTTGCGCCGGAGACGGCGCGCAAGGTGCTGCTGGCGGCGCGCGAGCACGGCTTTAACCGGGTATTGCCCGAGGCGTACCAGCATCCCTGGCGCATCGAGGTGATCCTGAGCGCCAACGGCTCGTTTTTTTTCAAAAAGCTTGATAACAGCTTCAGCGAGCTGGCCGGCGCGCTCGGTTACCGCCGGGTGACGCTGCACCGGACGTTTATCTCTGAATCCCATCCGGTCAAACTGGCCGAGCATATCAGAGCGTGCAGCCGCCAGCGGGACGGCATTATCGTGTTTGCGCACGACCACCCTGCGGTCTATGCGGCGTTGGCAGACTGCCGGGCGCGTAATGTCCCGGTGATTACCATCGTGACCGATCTGCCGCACGCCGAGCGCCTGTGCCACGTCGGCGTTAATCAGCTGCAGGCGGGCCGCACCGCCGGCTTGCTGATGGGACGCACCCTGAAGGCGCCGGGAGAGGTGATTATGGTCAGCGGCCGCAGCGACTACAGCGCGCACCGCGAGCGTATTGAGGGCTTCCGGGCGGTGCTGCGCCAGCGCTTCCCGCAGATCGATCTGAAAGAGGTGCTGGTGGGCCGCGATGAGCGCCATACCATCCGACGTCTGCTGGCGGAGACGCTGAGCAAAAACGGCCGGATTGTCGGGTTGTATAACACCGGCTCCGGCAACACCGAAATCAGCGCCGAGCTGGCCAGGCACCGGCTGCTGGGGGAGTGCGTCTATATCACCCATGAGCTGTACAGCCTGACGCGCCGGCTGCTGGATAACGACAGCCTCTCTTATGTGATCGACCAGGATGCCCGCCAGCATGCGCAGCTGGCGATCGACCTGATGCTGGGCCGGCTGGGCGGCGACGCCGCCGTGGACATGTACCAGAGCGGCAAGGTCGATTTTAAAATCTTCACCGCGGAAAATTGCGAATAGGGCGCCCGCCCGTCGGCGTGAAAAGCGTGGTATCTCGCCAAATTCCTTCTATGCTCAAAATATAGCCAGTTTTTGACGGCGGCCGCATTGCTTTACCACGGACGCGCGGCGCGGCATGCCGGACGATGGGCATCTATCGAAGGAATAACTCCATGAATTCTTCAGCATTATTGCAATATTGCATGGCGAAGCCTGGCGCGCAGCAGAGCGACCAGAACCAGTGGCAGGCCAGCCAGGTCAAGGTTGGCGAGGTGATGTTCGCCATGGTGTGGGAGATTGAGGGCCGCCCGGCGCTGGCGGTGAAATCCAGCCCGGAGCAGGCGGAGAATCTGCGCGAGCTGCACCCGGAGATCGTCCCCTGCGAACATCTGAACAAGGCGCACTGGAATGCGGTGTATCTGGACGGCGGTCTGCCGGATTCGCAGTTTTATACCCTGATTGACGGTTCGTACCAGCTGGTGCTGTCGGGGCTGCCGGAGCAGGTGCGTCAGGGGCTGCAGGCCTGATTGCTGCCGTTTGCCTTTGTCTCTCTTCTCCGCGGCCTTTCGACGAGGTTGTGATCGTTAACACAGTTTGGGAACGTTCCCTTTTTCTTCGTCGGCGTCAGCGTCTAGGCTGGTGATGGTAGCGTGAATCGCAAAGGGAGCGTCTGATGGCGACAAGTGAAGAAAAACGCAAGATGATCGCCGGTGAGCTGTATGACGCCGGCGATGAGCTGCTGCGCAGTGAACGCCTGCGGGCGCGTCAGCTGCTGCACCAGTACAACCATTCCGCGCCGCAGGCGAGGGAGCAGCGCAGGCAGTGGCTGACGCAGTTACTGGGACGGTATCAGGGCGGCACCATCGAACCCAGCTTCCGCTGCGACTATGGCTACAACATCTATCTGGGCAAAAATTTTTACGCCAACTTCGACTGTGTGGTGCTGGACGTCTGCGAGGTGCATATCGGCGATAACTGCATGCTGGCGCCGGGGGTGCATATCTATACCGCGACGCATCCGCTGGACGCGGTGACCCGCGTCGGCGGCGCGGAGTTCGGCAAGCCGGTGACCATCGGCAATAACGTGTGGATCGGCGGGCGGGCGGTGATCAATCCCGGCGTGACCATCGGTGATAATGCGGTGATCGCCTCCGGCGCGGTGGTGACCAAGGACGTGCCGGCCAACTGCGTGGTGGGCGGCAACCCGGCGCGGCTGCTGAAACAGCTGTAAACGCCGGGCGCCTGTGCTGCGCTTAGGCGCGCAGCGAGTCGATATCCACCACGAAGCGGTATTTCACATCGCTTTTCAGCATGCGTTCATAGGCGTCGTTGATCTGCTGCATTGGGATCAGCTCGATATCTGAGGTAATGCCGTGCTGACCGCAGAAATCCAGCATCTCCTGGGTTTCCGCAATACCGCCGATCAGCGAGCCGGCGATGCGGCGGCGCTTCAGAATCAGGTTAAACACCTGCGGTGACGGATGGTCGTGCTCCGGCGCGCCGACCAGCGTCAGCGTGCCGTCGCGGCGCAGCAGGTCGAGGAACGGATTCAGATCGTGCTTGGCCGCTACGGTATTGAGGATAAAGTCGAAGCTGTTGGCATGCTGCGCCATCTCCTCGGGGTTGCGGGAGATCACCACTTCATGGGCGCCCAGCCGCTTGGCGTCGTCGATTTTCGACGGTGAAGTGGTGAACAGCACCACGTGTGCGCCCATGGCCCGCGCCAGTTTCACTCCCATATGTCCCAGCCCGCCGAGACCGACGATGCCGACCTTTTTACCCGGCCCGACGCCCCACTGGCGCAGCGGTGAATAGGTGGTGATGCCGGCGCACAGCAGCGGCGCGACGCCGGCCGGATCGAGGTTGGCCGGCACCCGCAGCACAAAGTCCTGATCCACCACCATATCGGTGGAGTAGCCGCCGTAGGTGACGGCGCCGGTCTGGCGATCCTGGCCGTTATAGGTGCCGGTAAAGCCGTTTTCACAATACTGCTCCAGCCCTTCTTCGCAGCTCGGACAGCTGCGGCAGGAATCGACCATACAGCCGACGCCGACCAAATCGCCGACCTGATGAGCGGTGACGCCGCTGCCGACGGCGCTGACGCGGCCGACCACCTCATGGCCCGGCACCACCGGGTACAGGGTGTTATTCCATTCGTTGCGCGCCTGGTGCAGGTCGGAGTGGCAGACGCCGCAAAACAGCACCTTGATTTGTACGTCGTGTTCGCGCAGCGCGCGCGGTGAGTAATCGAAAGGCACGAGCGCAGACTGCGCGTCATGCGCGGCATAGGCATGCGTAATATTCATGGTTACTCCGGTTATCAATCAGTGACAAAAGGTATTTGTGCCGGCAGCAGAAGGCCGGTGAGGCGCGGCCTGAGTCATGCAGGCGGCCGCAGAGGGAAGATTGATAATAAGTGCTGGGCCGGGGGAGGGAAATGCCTGAACGTGTTGAAATCTTGCCTGTTTCTGTTCAATGTTCGTACGGCGGACGATCGGTGAGAGCGTCCGCCGTACGCGCAGGCGTTAGCGCTTCAGCAGCGGTTTGAGGAAGCGCGCGGTGTGCGATTCCTGGCAGTTCGCCACGGTTTCCGGCGTGCCGGACACCAGGATCTCGCCGCCGCCGCTGCCGCCTTCCGGCCCCAGATCGACAATCCAGTCCGCGGTTTTGATCACGTCGAGGTTGTGCTCAATCACCACGATGGTGTTGCCCTGGTCGCGCAGCTGGTGCAGTACCGCCAGCAGCTGCTGGATATCGGCAAAGTGCAGGCCGGTGGTCGGCTCATCGAGGATATACAGCGTCTGGCCGGTGCCGCGTTTCGACAGCTCGCGCGCCAGCTTGACGCGCTGCGCCTCGCCGCCGGACAGCGTGGTCGCCGACTGGCCGAGACGGATATAGGACAGGCCTACATCCATCAGGGTCTGCAGCTTGCGCGCCAGCGCCGGCACCGCGTCGAAGAACTCGCGCGCTTCTTCGATGGTCATCTCCAGCACTTCGTGAATGCTTTTGCCCTTGTATTTGATCTCCAGCGTTTCACGGTTGTAGCGCTTGCCTTTGCACTGGTCGCAGGGCACGTAAATATCCGGCAGGAAGTGCATCTCCACCTTGATCACGCCGTCGCCCTGACAGGCTTCGCAGCGGCCGCCCTTCACGTTAAAGCTGAAGCGCCCCGGGTTGTAGCCGCGGCTGCGTGATTCCGGCACGCCGGCGAACAGCTCGCGCACCGGGGTGAAAATGCCGGTGTAGGTGGCCGGGTTGGAGCGCGGCGTACGACCGATCGGGCTTTGATCGATATCGATCACCTTGTCGAAGTGCTCAAGGCCGGTGACCTCGCGGAACGGCGCCGGTTCGGCGATGGTGGCGCCGTTCAGCTGGCGCTGGGCGATCGGGAACAGCGTATCGTTGATCAGCGTCGATTTGCCGGAGCCGGACACCCCGGTGATGCAGGTGAACAGCCCCACCGGCAGCGTCAGCGTGACGTCCTTCAGGTTGTTGCCGCGCGCGCCGCTCAGCTTCAGCACCTTGTTCGGGTCTGCCGCCACGCGCTCCTGCGGAATGGCGATCTCGCGCTTGCCGCTGAGGAACTGGCCGGTCAGCGAGTCCGGCTTGGCCATAATGTCTTCCACGCTGCCTTCGGCGACGATCTGCCCGCCGTGCACGCCGGCGCCGGGGCCGATATCGATCACGTGGTCGGCGGCGCGGATGGCGTCTTCGTCATGCTCTACCACGATCACCGTGTTGCCGAGGTTGCGCAGGTGGATCAGCGTTTCCAGCAGGCGCTCGTTGTCGCGCTGGTGCAGGCCGATGGACGGCTCGTCCAGTACGTACATCACGCCCACCAGGCCGGCGCCGATCTGGCTGGCCAGGCGGATGCGCTGGGCCTCGCCGCCGGACAGGGTTTCCGCCGAACGCGACAGCGACAGGTAGTTGAGGCCGACGTTAACCAGAAACTTCAGGCGATCGCCAATCTCTTTCAGCACTTTCTCCGCAATCTTGGCGCGCTGGCCGCTCAGCTTGATGTTCTGGAAGAAGGTCATCGCGTGGCCGATGCTGAGATCTGAAATCTCCGGCAGCGTGGTGTCTTCGACAAACACGTTGCGCGCTTCCTCGCGCAGGCGGGTGCCGTGGCAGGAGGCGCACGGGCGGTTGCTGATAAATTTGGCCAGATCCTCGCGCACCGCGCTGGATTCGGTCTCTTTATAGCGGCGCTCCATATTGTGCAGCACGCCTTCAAACGGATGACGGCGCACGGTGGTGTCGCCGCGATCGTTGATGTATTTAAACTCGATCGACTCCTTGCCGGAACCGCTCAGCACCGCCTTTTGCACGTTGGCGCTCAGGCTGTTGAACGGCGCTTCAACGTCGAACTGATAGTGCTCCGCCAGCGAGCGCAGCATCTGGAAGTAGTAGAAGTTGCGGCGGTCCCAGCCGCGGATGGCGCCGCCGGCCAGCGACAGCTCCGGGTTCTGCACCACGCGATCCGGATCGAAGAACTGCTGCACTCCCAGGCCGTCGCAGGTCGGGCAGGCGCCGGCCGGGTTGTTGAACGAGAACAGGCGCGGCTCCAGCTCGCGCATGCTGTAACCGCAGATTGGACAGGCGAAGTTGGCGGAGAACAGCAGTTCTTCCGCCTTGTCATCGTCCATATCGGCCACCACCGCGGTGCCGCCGGACAGTTCCAGCGCGGTTTCAAACGACTCCGCCAGCCGCTGCGCCAGGTCTTCACGCACTTTAAAGCGGTCGACCACCACCTCAATGGTGTGTTTCTTCTGCAGCTCCAGCTTCGGCGGATCGGACAGATCGCACACTTCGCCGTCGATGCGCGCGCGGATATAGCCCTGCGTCGCCAGGTTTTCCAGCGTTTTGGTGTGTTCGCCTTTGCGATCCTTAACGATCGGCGCCAGCAGCATCAGGCGCTTGCCTTCCGGCTGGGTGAGCACGTTGTCGACCATCTGGCTGACGGTCTGCGCCGCCAGCGGCACGTGGTGATCCGGGCAGCGCGGCTCGCCGACGCGGGCGAACAGCAGGCGCAGATAGTCATGGATTTCGGTGATGGTGCCGACGGTGGAGCGCGGGTTGTGCGAGGTCGACTTCTGTTCGATGGAGATCGCCGGCGACAACCCTTCAATATGGTCGACGTCCGGTTTTTCCATCAGCGACAGGAACTGGCGGGCGTAGGCGGAGAGCGACTCGACGTAGCGGCGCTGCCCTTCGGCATACAGCGTATCAAAGGCCAGCGAGGACTTGCCGGAACCGGACAGCCCGGTGACCACAATCAGTTTGTCGCGCGGGATAATCAGGTTGATGTTTTTGAGATTATGGGTTCGAGCACCACGAACTTCGATATTGTCCATTTACACTTCCCGTCTTGGTGATACGCCGTGCGGCTTTACGGTTGGTTTTGTGACCAGGTGCGCAAAAAAACGCCACAGCCAGTACGAAACGTATCATTATGACATAAAAAAGCCTGAATGGATATCCAGTGTTCGTATGAAACGTTGTCGATCGCGATGACAATTTTGGAATACAATGCGCAGTTATCAAGGCGGGTGTGGTTTCGGCTTTCGCGTGGTAAACTGACTCGTTTATACTGTGTAAAAATCATTCATCAGGAGATAGCTCATGGCCAGCAGAGGCGTAAACAAAGTAATTCTGGTCGGGAACCTGGGCCAAGACCCGGAAGTCCGTTACATGCCGAATGGTGGCGCGGTCGCCAACATGACCCTGGCTACCTCCGAAAGCTGGCGCGACAAGGCAACCGGCGAGCAGAAAGAAAAGACCGAGTGGCACCGCGTCGTGCTGTTCGGCAAGCTGGCGGAAGTGGCCGGCGAATATCTGCGCAAAGGCTCGCAGGTGTATATCGAAGGTTCTCTGCAGACCCGCAAATGGACCGATCAGAGCGGCCAGGACCGTTACACCACCGAAGTGGTGGTTAACGTCGGCGGTTCCATGCAGATGCTGGGCGGCCGTCAGGGCGGCGGCGCACCGGCAGGCGGTGGTCAGGGCGGCCAGGGCGGTTGGGGCCAGCCTCAGCAGCCGCAGGGCGGCAACCAGTTCAGCGGCGGCCAGCAGCAGCAGTCGCGTCCAGCGCCAAGCAGCGCGCCGGCGGCCAGCAGCAACGAACCGCCAATGGACTTTGACGACGATATCCCGTTCTAACGGTTATCCTAACGTAGAGATTTCGCCTATCAGGCCCTGTATACACAGGGCCTTTTTGTTGCCGGACGGCGGGAGTAAAGCCCGGCGCCAGGGCACTCCGTCAGGCGCAGTCCCTCGCTATTATCGTTCGCGCCAGGCTGGGGTGATCTTTTTCAGCCAGTAGTCGGCGCTAATATAACGACCCCCACCCCATACCAGCAGAACCAGCAGCATAATGAAATAGGTGGCGGAAAACTCAATGCCGTTATTCAGGATGACAGGATCGCCCAGTTGGGTAATGTAATTGTAACGGCCGGGGAAGTTCTGCATCAGCCATTGGAGAAATGCGGTCATACGCTGGGCCGACTCCATATCGTTACTGGCAATTGCCAGCCAACCGTGAGACCAGTGCACCATCAGGCTGGCTACGCTCATCACGACCATCATTGGAATCGCTATGATGCGGGTGAATAAACCAAGCGCAATGCAGACCAGCCCAACGACTTCGGTTGAGGTCGCCAGAAAGGCCAACAGCCAGGGGAAGGGCATGCCCAGCCCCCCTTCGGCGGTCGGCGTGGCAAACCAGGCCACGGTATTACTGAAACCCAATACTTTTGAATGCGCCCCTTCGAAAATAACCGGCAGCAAATAGAGTCGGATCAGCAGCAGCGGTACAAAGTCAGCCTTTTTAACTTTGGATACCCCCCATTGGTACCAGGAAATTATTTTAGTCAGCATAGCATTATCCCTTCAGTGTTAATGATAACAGCTCGTCGTTATTGCTGGCGTCCAGCCAGGTGTAAAAAGCGGTGGTTGGTAGATATTTTGACGACTTCTCCTGTAATAATGTCGCGTGTGTTTCACCATCATTTATTTCGGCCAGTAACCGGACCTCGGCGTTATTGAGTTTTTTTTGGTAAACCGCATTATCACGCTTGCGATATATGGCGTAATAGTGCAGCGGTATTTCTCTGCTGTAACAGGGCTCGTTTTTATTTAACCAAAAAGGCAACGCCACCATGTTGAGCGTCGGGTTGAGCGTGACGACCAAGCGAGGCAGCAATTTGGCGCTTGGACTGAACCTCTGTCCGTGCGGCACCTGGGCGTCATCAATTTCAACGGCATACATCAGCCATTCATATTCAATCAGCGCCATTTCCCCGTCAGAGAACTCTGGTTGCTGGCGCATAAACAGCAATAATTCCGTCGCGATCTGATGAAATTCAGGTTGGCTGGCCTGATGCTGATAAAGAAAAGCATCGATCAGCGTTGTTATCGCCTCATCTTTTTTCTGACGGCAGTACAGAGGAAATACATTCAGCAGGACGCTATAAATGTTCTCCCGAATAATTTTCCGGTAAAGCCTCATGCCTTTTGAATAGGTATTTGCATGGCGAGAACGCAGTTGGCCGCTAAATTCGGCCTCTGCCGCCGCCAGTGAAGCCGGTACCCTATGTTGTGATGTCACGCTCGTTCCTTGTCAGGCATTTAAGCCCGCCGTATTTTTACGATGCGATGTGCTCTCTGATTTGTGTTAATTCCGCGCAGAGCGTCTCCAGCGGTGGTACATTGTTATCCCGTTCCAGCAGCAAGGGGCGGTCGCCATGAATGGCGAACGTCCGTTGCGCCAATTGCAGCACTTCCTCCAATACCGGCATGCCGTGGGTGTCGAGCCGGAATTCTTCATATTCCAGATGCCCGGCGATGTGGTAATAAACAATCGCTGCCGATGGGATGGCGCGAATGTAATCCAGGGCATCGAAGCCGTGATTGAAGGCGTTCACATAGACGTTGTTGATATCCAACAGCATGCCGCAGCGGCTGCGATGCAGCAGCTCAAGCCAGAATTCCGCCTCTGGCATTTCGTCCGGATAGCGCTGGTAAGATGAAACGTTTTCCAGCACCAATTGACGGCCGAGCATATCCTGCACTTGCTCAATACGCGACGCCAGGTACGGCAGTGCGTCGGCATAACCGGGTACCGGCAGCAGGTCATAAAGGTAACCTTGCCGATCCCGTGAGAAACACAGGTGGTCGCTGTAAATATCAATATGATACTCGTCCAGAAAACGCCGAATATCATGTATATAAGCGCTGTTCAACGGACAGACATCGCCGATTGACAGACTGAGGCCGTGGGCAATCAGCGGATATTTTTTCGCGATATCCGCCAGATACTCTTTTTTTGCCCCGCCGAGGTTCATCCAGTTATCAGGTGCCAGTTCAAGAAAGTCGATATCCTGACGTTTGGGCTGCGTGATCAATGCCGGAATGTGCTCACTGCGCAGCCCGATTCCGGCATGATTGTTCGCTATTTGCCACATACGCCGTTGATGCA
Organism: Serratia rubidaea; assembly: GCF_016026735.1. NCBI lineage: Bacteria > Pseudomonadati > Pseudomonadota > Gammaproteobacteria > Enterobacterales > Yersiniaceae > Serratia > Serratia rubidaea. Next base: position 1,012,194 of record NZ_CP065640.1, on the reverse strand, counting down.
CTTGCTGGCATTGGTCTGAAAGCCCTGACCGCTTGGCCCGCATTTGCCGTCGCGCGCGCGTACCAATTGATCCTGAGGATCGTGCTCCAGTTTTGCCTGGCCGTAGATCTTCTCAGTACCGCATTTGCCGCTGGCGCATTTACCGCTGCTGGTCGGCGCTTGGTGTTCAACCTTGCTGGCAGGCTGCGGCGCGTCTGCCGCTGACGCGTAGGCCGTCATGCCGGCTGCCATGATTGAACCCACCACAATGGAAAGGACGATGTCTTTTTTCATGGCTTATTCCTTATTATTGGCTAATGAAATCGGGAAACAGGAGAGGTCGCGGCTGGTGTAAACCTGCCCGTGGTAGTACTGTTTCACAATATTGACGGATTGATCCTTCAGGCGGAGTCCTTTGCCCATAAAGTGGTTGAGCACCAGCACCTTGGGATTAATTTCAGCCGCAACTTTCCCCACCACATCCGGCGCGGCGTGCATAAATTTCGAGCCTTTATCGGCATTTTCATCAATAGCCAGCGGCATCACTAAAATATCCGCGCCCTTGGCAAAAGGAATGAAGGCGCGATTGCTGCCGTTCTGGTCGGCAGAAATCACAATCGTGCCTTGCGCCGTTTCGATGCGGTATGCGAGACAGGGCACGTCGCCGTGAGGTATACCCAGCGCGGTGATTTTCATCTCCTGATCTTGATAAACGAGAACCGGCTGCACGCTGGTGTAACTGATATCTTTGACATGGCTGGCGATCTTCAGCCCATCCGTCGCGTTATATAAGCCATTGAGGTAAGCGTAGGCGCCGCCCTCTTTGTTAAACAAATCGGCAAAATATTGCGTCATGGAGGGGAATGCACCGCCGCTTTCCGGCCCGGCCAGCGTGATCTCCTGTTTGTTCTTGACGAAGTAACCGCCTTTTAGAATGGCTGCCAGATCGGAGACGTGATCGGTGTGAAAGTGAGTCAGGCCGATAAACTTGAGATCTTCCAGCCGTGCGCCTGACTGGCCGAAACGTAAAAAGACCCCGCCGCCGGCATCGATCAGAATGGCGGATTTACCGTTTATCCAGATGACTTCGCCTGAGGATGCGCGTTGATCGTCGGTGATCGGCCCACCGGACCCCAGAGTTTGCAGCGTAAAGCCCCTGTCGTCGCATTGAAGAGGGGTGGCCGACGCATTGGCGTTTAATGTCAGAGCAAGCGTCAGCAGAGCGATCTTGTTAAATCCTGTTGCCATAGTAGATACCTTTCATTGGGCCACTAACGATCGTGGCCGGATCCCGTCTGTGATTAACCTATGAGTTGCGAAATTACATCATTCTCGTAACACGGCTAAACTCATTGTTATCGTGATTATTACCACTTTTATCGATAAGGGAATGCGCTGGCGTTTGCCGTTCAGCTATGCTGCTGAACATCGTTCTTGTCCTGGTTTCTGGCCGCTACTTGCGTGCAGTTATGTTGGCGAGCGTTACATGGCGTTTGTGGCGATTGTCACTACGGGCTGGATATTGTCGGGGGCAGGGCGTTATCGGGCCTTCCTGATGCGGGGGGATTGGGGAACACTAGCGTCTGACATATTTCTAACAGCAGAAAAGCCCCGTCAGGGGCTTCTGGTTTCTTGTCGCTTGGCTGATTACTTAGTTAAAGATTTCTGCGGTGCCGTGCAGTTTGTTCTGGCCGCCGGCGGAGGTGATGCGGTAGCTGCTGGCGCCGGCCGCGGCGGCTTTACTGGCCAGGGCGTCTTCCAGTGCGCTCAGGCTGGCGGCGCCGCTGACGGAAATTACACCCACTTTTTGTGCGTTGGCGGCTGGCTGGGCGACAGGTTGTTCGGCTGCCGTTGCGGTGAAGGCAGCGCCGGTCAGCAGTAATGCGGTAGCAAATTTTTTGATGTTTTTCATGATGCAATCCTCAGAGTATTTTTTATGTGAGCCGCTGGTGCGTCTCGATGAGTTAAATATTAACCAGGTGGGTCTGAGGTTAAAATCGGAGAGTTTTGAGTATCTCTGTCAAATAAATTGATATTCCGGCGTGGGGGCTGGCTGGCGCAGCAAACCATTCACCGCTACCTTTAAATTTAAACAAGGTAAGTGGGTGGAGAATGAGTGATGACGACAAATGCATTTGTTGGCAGCTGGTCACTGGTGTCTTCGGTATTCAAGAGCGAAGAGGGTGCGCCAAGCTACCCGCTCGGCGAGCAGGTGATAGGGCGCATCAATTACGAGGCCAACGGCACCATGGCGGCACAGCTGTATAGCGCGGTGCGCCCGCGCTTTGCCGCGGACGATCTGGCGCAGGGCAGCGACCAGGAGCTACGCGTCGCGTTTACCAATATGCTCAGTTATTTTGGCCGCTACCAGATTGATGAGCCGGATCAGCGGGTGATTCATCAGGTTGAAGGCTGCTCGTTTCCCAACTGGGTCGGCACCCGCTTTGTGCGTTTTTACAGTTTTTCCGGCGATAGGCTGACGCTGCGCACCGCACCGCTGCAAATCGGTAACGGCGTACAGATTGGCGAGCTGGTCTGGCAACGCATCGAGATGCCCGGATGATCACCGTTCACCACCTGAATAACTCGCGCTCGCAGCCTATCTTATGGTTTTTGGAAGAGCTGGCGGTGCCTTATCAGGTGCAGCGCTATCAGCGGGAGGCGGGGAGCCTGCTGGCGCCGCCGGCGTTGAAGAAAATCCACCCGCTGGGCAAATCGCCGGTAATTGTTGACGGCGATTTGACGCTGGCCGAGTCCGGCGCAATCATCGAGTATCTGCAGGAAGCCTATGATGCGCAGGGGCTGTTTATCCCCACCGATTTTCATGCGCGTCAGCAGTACCGCTACTGGCTGCACTATGCGGAAGGTTCGCTGATGCCGCTGCTGGTGATGAAGCTGGTGTTTGGCCGCCTTGGGCAACCGCCGGTGCCGCTGCTGCTGCGCAAGGTGGCCGGCGCCGTCGGTAAAGGAGTGCAGCGCAACTATCTCGATAAGCAGATCGCCGTGCATCGCGACTATCTGGAACGACACCTGCGGAGCAACCCCTGGTTTGCCGGCCATGACTTCAGCGCCGCCGATATCAAAATGAGCTTTCCGCTGGAGGCGATGGCCGCGCGCAGCGGGCTGGACGGCTGCCCGCAGCTGCGCGATTTTCTGCGGCGCATTCATCAGCGCCCGGCTTACCAGCGTGCGCTGGAGCAGGGCGGCCCTTATCATCTGCTGCTCTAGCCGTCTGGACTATACTCGATAGGTCACTGTTTCTCGGAGAAGGTCCATGACGACTCAAATCTTTGTCAATTTGCCGGTCAGCGATCTGCCCGCCTCCATGGCCTTTTTTGGTCAGCTGGGCTTTGCCTTCAACCAGCAGTTTACCGACGACAGCGCCGCCTGCATGGTGGTGAGCGACACCATCTATGTGATGCTGTTAACCCACGATAAATTCAAAATGTTTACCCCCAATCCGATTAGCGATGCGAAGCGCGCCAGCGAAGTGCTGCTCTGTCTGTCGCGGCCCAGCCGCGCGGCGGTGGACGAACTGGTGCGCAAGGCGATCGCCGCCGGCGGCAATACCTATAACCAGCCGCAGGACCACGGTTTTATGTACGGCCACGGCTTCCAGGATCTGGACGGCCATATCTGGGAGCTGATGTTTATGGATCCGCAGGCCATGCCGGCCTGAATGTCCGGGCCTCAGCATGCGGCGGCGTTGTGGTTAATCGCGTCGGAACGACGACTTTTTACCCTTTCTGTCGCGATCTTTAGTTGATCGGACGGTATAGAAGGCTGGATAATCGTTTGCTTCAGTAAAAACACTATAAATTCACCCGTACCTCACGCCGAGAGTTAATCGTTTGCCTTGTGCGCGGCCGCTATCTGCCGCGCAGCGCAAGGCGTTGGGAGCAAACGTGGCGGAAACGATTCCGTTCTGTCGGCTGCGGACGTAAAACACTTTCTGCATCAGACAAGCAGTGATTACAGGGGACAGCAACATGTCGAATTCTCAAGCGAATAACGCCGCACCAACAAAAGGCGGGCTTGACGGTTATTTTAAAATTTCGCAGCGCGGCAGCAGCGTGCGGCAGGAAGTGGTGGCCGGCCTGACCACCTTTTTGGCGATGGTCTATTCGGTGATTGTGGTGCCGAGCATGCTGGGCAAGGCGGGCTTCCCGCCGACCGCGGTGTTCGTCGCCACCTGTCTGGTGGCCGGCTTCGGCTCGCTGCTGATGGGGCTGTGGGCCAACCTGCCGATGGCGATCGGCTGCGCCATCTCGCTGACGGCGTTTACCGCCTTTAGTCTGGTGCTGGGCCAGCAGATCAGCATTCCGGTGGCGCTGGGGGCGGTGTGCCTGATGGGGCTGCTGTTTACCGTGATCTCGGTGACCGGCATCCGCTCCTGGATCCTGCGTAACCTGCCGATGGGCGTGGCGCACGGCACCGGCATCGGTATCGGCCTGTTCCTGCTGCTGATCGCCGCCAACGGCGTCGGCCTGGTGGTGAAAAACCCGCTGGACGGGCTGCCGGTGGCGCTGGGCGCCTTTACCTCCTTCCCGGTGGTGATGACGCTGCTCGGGCTGGCGGTGATTTTCGGCCTGGAGAAGCTGCGGGTGCCGGGCGGCATTCTGCTGGTGATTATCGCCATCTCCGTTATCGGCCTGATTTTCGACCCGGCGGTGAAGTATCAGGGGCTGTTCGCCATGCCGAGCCTGGCCGATGAGCAGGGCAACTCGCTGATTTTCAGCCTGGATATTATGGGCGCGCTGCAGCCGGTGGTGCTGCCGAGCGTGCTGGCGCTGGTGATGACCGCGGTGTTTGACGCCACCGGCACCATCCGTGCGGTCGCCGGGCAGGCGAACCTGCTGGATAAAGACGGCCAGATCGTCAACGGCGGCAAGGCGCTGACTTCCGACTCGGTCAGCAGCATTTTCTCGGCGCTGGTGGGCGCCGCGCCGGCGGCGGTATACATCGAATCGGCGGCGGGCACCGCGGCCGGCGGTAAAACCGGCCTGACCGCCACCGTGGTGGGGCTGCTGTTCCTGCTGATTCTGTTCCTGTCGCCGCTCTCCTACCTGGTGCCGGTGTATGCGACGGCGCCGGCGCTGATGTATGTCGGCCTGCTGATGCTCAGCAACGTCACCAAGCTGGATTTTGACGACTTTGTCGACGCGATGTCCGGCCTGTTGTGCGCGGTGTTTATCGTCCTGACCTGCAATATCGTCACCGGCATTATGCTGGGCTTCAGCGCGCTGGTGATCGGCCGGATCTTCTCCGGCGAATGGCGCAAGCTGAATATCGGCACCGTAGTGATTGCGGTGGCGCTGGTGGTGTTTTACGCCGGCGGCTGGGCCATCTGACGCCTCTGCCGGGGCGCGTTTGGCGCGCCCCGGTTTCAGATTACTCTCCTTAATCTATTTCGCCATTTTGAAAGGCACAACAAGCTTTCACCGACGTAAAAAAAGTGATCTACTATTTGGCACGTACTCTGGCAATACGCCGTTGAGGTCGAAACCGTAGAGTCTAAGGAAAGCATGGAAATCTTTTTTACAATCCTCATTTTAATCCTGGTGGTCTCCCTGTCCGGGGTGGTGACGCGTATGTTGCCGTTCCAGGTGCCGCTCCCGTTAATGCAAATCGCCATCGGTGCGATGTTGGCCTGGCCGCATTTCGGGCTGCACGTGGACTTCGATCCGGAACTGTTTTTAGTGCTGTTTATCCCGCCGCTGCTGTTTGCCGACGGCTGGAAAACGCCGATGCGCGAGTTTATTCACCACGGCCGTGAGGTGCTCGGGCTGGCGCTGGTGCTGGTGCTGATCACCGTGGTCGGCGTCGGCTATCTGATCTACCTGATGGTGCCGGGCATTCCGCTGGTGGCGGCGTTTGCGCTGGCGGCGGTGCTGTCGCCGACCGATGCCGTGGCGTTGTCCGGCATCGTCGGTAAAGGGCGGATCCCGAAACCGATTATGGGCGTGCTGGAGGGCGAGGCGCTGATGAACGACGCCTCCGGCCTGGTGTCGCTCAAGTTCGCCATCGCGGTGGCGATGGGCACCATGGTGTTCACCGTGGGCGGCGCGACGCTGGAATTCCTCAAGGTGGCGATCGGCGGCCTGCTGGCCGGCGTGGCGGTCACCTGGACCTACAGTAAGTCGCTGCGCGTGATGAGCCGCTGGAGCGGCGACGACCCGGCGACGCAGATCGTCTTCTTACTGCTGCTGCCGTTTGCCTCTTACCTGATTGCCGAACATATCGGCGTATCGGGGATCCTGGCGGCGGTCGCGGCGGGGATGACCATCAGCCAGTCCGGCGTGATCCGCAATGCGCCGCTGGCGATGCGCCTGCGCGCCAACAGCGTCTGGGCGATGCTGGAGTTCGTATTTAACGGCATGGTGTTCATTATGTTGGGCCTGCAGCTGCCGGGGATCCTGGAAACCTCGATTCTGCAGGCGGAGCTGGACCCGACGATTCAGACCTGGTATCTGTTTGCCGACGTGGCGATTATCTACGCCGCGCTGCTGCTGCTGCGCTTCACCTGGCTGTGGCTGATGAAGGGCGCCAGCAAGCGGCTGCTGAAAAAGCGCCCGCTGCAGTTTGGCAACTACACCACGCGTGAGCTGTGGGTGGCGTCGTTCGCCGGGGTGCGCGGGGCGATTACGCTGGCCGGCGTGCTGTCGATTCCGCTGTTGCTCAGCGACGGCAGCGCCTTCCCGGCGCGTTATCAACTGGTGTTTATCGCCGCCGGGGTGATCCTGCTGTCGCTGATTGTCGGCGTTATCGCGCTGCCGCTGCTGTTGCGCGGCGTGCAGGTGGCGGACCCGAGCGTCAGTAAGGGCGAAGAGCGGATGGCGATTGCGATGGCGGCGGAAGTGGCGATCGAAAGCATCAACAAAATGGAAGAGCGGCTGACGGCGGATACCGAGGAGAATATCGATCCGCAGGTGCTGAAAGAGGTCAGCTCGCGGGTGGTCGGTATGCTGCGCCGCCGGGTCGCCAGCAAAGACGATATTGAGAACGCGCTGGAGCTGGAAAACCTGGAGCGACGCTTCCGTCTGACGGCGCTGCGCGCCGAGCGCGGCGAGCTGTATCACCTGCGCGCGACGCAGAAAATCAGCAATGAGACGCTGCAGAAACTGCTGCACGATCTCGACCTGCTGGAGGCGCTGCTGGTGGAGCGCGAAGGCTAAGAGCAGGAATTAACCGTAAGGGGCTGAAGAAATTCAGCCCTTTTTTATTTCATCATCGACAGGTGGTCGCGGCAGCAGGCGATCCACGCCTGGGCGCTGTGGGACAGATAACTGTCCTGGCGCCAGATCAGCCCGACCTTCCACTCCATCAGCGGTTCCAGCGGCAGCCAGATCAGGCTCTCCTTATCCAGCCACTGACAGACCGGCTCCGGCAGGGCGGCGATGCCGACGCCGGCCTGCACCATTGAGGCCAGAAAGTCCCACTGGCCGCTGCGCACCGCGATGCGCGGCTCCAGCTCGGCGCGGCGGAAGGCCGCCATCAGCATCTTGTACAGCGCGAAATCTTCGTTATAGATCAGCAGCGGCCAGGCGGCCAGCTCCTCCAGGCTGACGCAGCTGCGTCCTTGCCAGTACTGATTGCGCGGCACCACGACGCACATCGGGTGGGTCAGCAGCGGCAGAAAGGTCAGCGGCCGGTCGGCATCGGGCGAGTAGACCGTCATCGCCAGATCCAGCTCGCCCGCCAGCACCCGCTGCTCGCCGGACAGGCCGCCCAGCTCGGAGATGCGCAGCTCAATGCCGGGATAGGCGTGGCGGAAGTGGCGGATTAAACCGGCGATTTGCCGGCCGACCATCGGCGGGATGCCCAGCCGCAGCACGCCTTTTCTCACCGCGCTGATGTCTTCCAGCTCGGCCTCCAGCTGGCGGAACTCATCCAGGATCGCCACGCCGCGCTGATAGACCGCCTGGCCGCTGTCCGTCAGGTGCAGTTTGCGCCCCTCGCGGATCAGCAGGGTGCATTCCAGCTCATCTTCCAGATGGCGCAGCATCTTGCTGATGGTCGGTTGGGTGACGAACAGTTTTTCCGCCGCGCGGGTAAAGCTCTGCTGACGCACGACTTCGACAAAGTAGCGTAGGGTACGAACATCCACGATCCGTTCTCCGATAGGCGATACCGGCGGGAAACTATTCCCTTAAGGCATGAAGTTGATAATTTTAATTCATTTCAGGGCTGGTTTCCCGGCTGCGTATACTGTAACCCGTCATTTTTTTGCTTGAGGCCGCTCTCCATGTCCCTGGCGTTACGTCGTGCTGCGCCATCCCTGCTGGCCCGCCTGCAGGTTCCCGTTCAGGTTGTGTTGTACGCGCTGCTGTTCTTGCTGGCCGACCGGCTGGTGGCGCAGTTCCATTTACCGTTACCCGCCAATATTGTCGGCATGCTGATGCTGCTGGCGTTGATTGTGCTGCGCGTGCTGCCGCTGAGCTGGGTGCGGGCCGGCGCGCGCTGGCTGCTGGCGGAGATGCTGCTGTTCTTCGTGCCGGCGGTGGTGGCGGTGGTCAACTATGCGCAGCTGCTGATGGTGGAGGGCTGGAAGATTTTTCTGGTGATTGCCGTCAGCACCATGCTGACGCTGGGGGCCACCGGACTGGTGGTGGACCGCGTCTATCGTTTCGAACTCTGGCTGCAGCGGCGTAAGCATCATGAATGATTTTCTCCTCAGCCTGCTCTGTCTGGCCGCCACGCTGGCGCTCTACTTCGCCAATAAGCGGCTCTATCGCCGTCGCCGCAGCCTGCTGCTGATGCCGCTGGTGCTGACGCCGATGATTCTGGTGCTGCTGCTGGTGGTGACGCATATTTCCTACCGCGACTATCTGGGGGAGACCCACTGGCTGCTGTGGCTGCTCGGCCCGGCGACCATCGCCTTTGCGGTGCCGGTGTATGAGAACCTGCACATTATCCGCCGTCACTGGCTGTCGCTCAGCGCTGGGGTGATCACGGCGGTATGCGTGGCGGTGTACAGCTCGGTCTGGCTGGCGCGTCTGCTGACGCTGTCTGAAGAGGTGCAGCGCAGCCTGGCGGTGCGTTCGATCACCACGCCTTTCGCGCTGGAGGCGGCCAAGCAGATGGGCGGCCAGCCGGATCTGGTGGCGCTGTTTGTGGTGATCACCGGGGTGTTCGGTATGGCGGTGGGGGATATTCTGTTTTTGCGTCTGTCGGTGCGCAGCGGCCTGGCGAAGGGCGCCGGGCTGGGGGCGTCGTCGCACGGCGCGGGTACCGCACGCGCCTATGAGATGGGGCAGGAAGAGGGCGTGGTATCCAGCCTGGTGATGATGCTGGCCGGCATCATTACCGTGCTGGCCGCGCCGCTGATTGGTCTGTGGATGTGGTAATACGCCGACGGCGCCGGGCGCACCCGGCGCCGTACGTTTAGCGGCGGGCGGTAGCGATCAGTTCGACCACCAGCGGCGAGAGCGCGTTACGCAGGGCGGCGCGTTCAGACTGGAACAGCGTGGCGGCGTAGAAGCGGTGCGTTGGCAGTTCGATGGCGCGGACGTCGCCTTCGCTATCGTGTGCGCTGACGAGCAGCGGGAACTGCTGCAGCTGGCTGACAAAGTCCGGGTTAACGCCAAAGTTGCAGTGGTAGCCCTCATGGGTTTCCAGGCTGCCGTACGCCTGCGCAATGCGGGTGTTCGGCTGCAGCAGCACGGTGCCGGTTTTTTCCACCAGTGAGCAGCTCAGCGGGGTGATCACCTGCCGTCCCGTGCTGTCGGTCTCCGCGTGGGTGGCATCGTGCCAGCCCATGACGTTGCGGGCGTACTCCACCACCGCGTATTGAAAACCGCCGCAGGAGCCAAGGAAGGGCACGTCATGCTCACGGGCGTAACGGATGGCGGTAAACGCCCCGTCGTCATGGCGGTACGGGCTGCCGGGCACTACCCAGATCGCATCATACTCTTGCAGCACGGCGCTGTCGGTTATGGTTTCGGTGGGCAACCAGCGGGACTGGACGTCAACATCAAGATGGGAAGCGGCAAGCGTGAGCGCGGTGGGAATGGCCTGGTGGGCGACGGCTTCGGGGCGATAATCGCCGACCAGTGCAATGCGAACCTGGGGTTTCATCACTTTCTCCTGTATGGGCAAAAAGAGATGTTAGAGCAAAGTTAACAATTCGTCTGCTGCGCCGCAGAAGATGCGCACGTTTTGCCGGCGGGGGCGTCCGCCCCCGGTGCTAAATTCAGTACAGCGACGGCGCGCCGGCCGGGCGAGTCTTAAAGCGGCGGTGCAGCCACATATACTGCTCCGGCGCGCGCATAATCTCTTTTTCCACCACCTTGTTCATATAGGCGGCGGCGGCCATTTCGTCGGTCAGCGGGTAGTCTTCCAGCGCCGGCTGGATCAGCAGGTCGTAGCCGGCGCCGTTTTCACGCCGAATCAGCACTACCGGCACCAGCGCCGGCTGCGCCATGCGCGCCAGCATAAAGGTGCCTCTGGTGGTGGCGGCCTGATCGACGGCAAACAGCGGCGCAAACACGCTGCCGCGCGGGCCGTAATCCTGGTCGGGGGCGAACCATACCGCTTCGCCGCCTTTCAGCGCCTGCACCATGCCGCGCAGGTTTTTGCGGTCAAGCATCGCCTTGTTGGAGCGCATACGGCCTTTGGTCTGCGCCCACTCCATCGCCTTGTTGTTGTGCGGGCGGTACATCGCCATCATCGGCTGGCACAGGCCCATTGCCCGGCCGCCCAGCTCCAGCGACATAAAGTGCACGCCAATCACCAGCACGCCGCGGCCGTTCTGCTGCGCCATCTTCAGGTGGTTGATGCCGGAGACGTTAAACCAGCGTTTGACGCGCTTATCCGGCCAGAACCAGGCGATGCCGGTTTCCAGCAGCCCCATGCCGAGGGATTCAAAATTGCTGACCACTTTGCGCTCGCGCTGTGCGGCGTCCATATCCGGGAAGCACAGCTCCAGGTTGCGGCGGGTGATGGTGACGCGGCGTTTCAAAAAGCGCATCGAGGTACGGCCCATCCATACGCCGAGCTTATGCAGCAGCGGGTAGGGTAATTGCACCAGCAGGAACAGCACCGCCAGGCCAAACCAGGTCAGCCAGTAGCGGGGGTGCAGCAGGGCGCGTTGGAATTCTTGCGGACGATTCATAGTCACTCATTTATGCATTAAGGGTAAGAAACCTGTAACGCATAAAGAAGCCACTCAATAGCGATACAATGACTCAGACACTGAGTTGTGGTTATCGTTTAGTCAGGCGTTGGAATTGACTAAAACTTTACATTCGAAGGGCGAATCGCGCTGCGCATCGGTCGGAAACGGCATGACCGCGGCAATCTGAGGGGCTCTAGGAATGCAGATTGTACCATACCCTACGGCAGTAAACAGAGGAGTGGGATGCGAAAAATCTTATTTAGCCGGCGTTCTGCGTGCGTCGCCTGAGCGATCGTTCTCCGTGTATGCCGGCGGGTTTTCCATGGTATCGCCAGGTGTTAACAGCAGCATAAAGGGCGTCGGTATGGCAACGGAAGACGGTGTGGGCATCGTACGAGGAGAATACGCGTTGACGTTTTCCACGGCCTGCCTGCTCCACGTATTGCGAGCGCGCCATGAAAATAATGGGTATGAAGGTTACCGGCAAAGAAAAAGGCGCTTATCGAATGAGATAAAGCGCCTTTTTTCAACACGTTAACTGACTAGTATCAGTTCATGCCGTATTTTTTCAGTTTCTTGCGCAGCGTACCGCGGTTGATGCCCATCATCAGGGCTGCACGGGTCTGGTTGCCACGGGTGTATTGCATCACCATGTCCAACAGTGGCTGTTCAACTTCAGCCAGTACCAGCTCATACAGGTCATTCACATCTTGACCGTTCAGTTGAGCAAAATAGTTCTTCAGTGCTTGTTTAACCGAGTCACGCAGAGGCTTTTGAGTCACTTGATCCTGTGAGTTTACGGTAGAAACGGTCAGTACGTCAGAATTTACGCGTTGTTCGAACATAGTTCTGTCAGCTCTTTTTTTACGCTAGATTTTCGAAATATGCCTCCAACGCCTCCAGCTGTTCGCTGGCATCCTCTATGGCGTTGAATGTGCGCCGAAACTGGTCATTCGGGGCATGCTCCTGGAGATACCAGGATACGTGCTTACGAGCAATTCGGAATCCCTTGCCTTGGCCGTAAAAGCCGTGCAATTCCCGGATATGCCCGATCAACAAGCGCTTCACCTCGCCAAGCGGCAACGGCGGCAGCAGCTCCCCTGTGTCCAGATAATGCTGGATTTCCCGGAAGATCCAGGGTCTCCCCTGAGCAGCGCGGCCTATCATCAGGGCGTCGGCCCCGGTGTAGTCGAGCACTGCTCTGGCTTTATGCGGGTCAGTAATATCCCCATTCGCAATAATCGGAATGGAAACGTTCTGCTTAACTGCCCGAATGCTGTCGTATTCCGCGTCGCCGTTAAACAGGCAGGCGCGGGTTCGGCCATGAATCGTCAGGGCCTGAATACCACAGTCTTCGGCCAATTGGGCAATCTCTACACAGTTACGGTGTTCCGGCGCCCAGCCGGTACGGATTTTCAGCGTCACCGGCACATCCACGGCGTTAACTACCGCCAGGAGGATCTGTTTAACCAGATCCGGGTACTGCAGCAAGGCAGACCCTGCAAGTTTCCGGTTCACCTTTTTAGCCGGGCAACCCATATTGATGTCGATGATCTGTGCGCCGCCGGCGACGTTAATCTGCGCGGCGGCGGCCATATCATCCGGAACGCTGCCGGCGATTTGCACGGAGCGAATCCCAGGTTCATCGCTATGAACCATACGCAGACGCGACTTATCCGTCCGCCACACCTCCGGGTTGGAGGAGAGCATTTCGGATACAGCCATCCCAGCCCCCATTGCATGACACAAGGTTCTGAATGGGCGATCTGTAATACCGGCCATCGGGGCCGCAATCAGGCAATTTGTTAACTGGTGGTGTCCAATGCGCATAGACAAAGAATGACCGTACTGTGTCCGCAAGGGCGCGTATATTACGCATTTTTTCGCCGAGATGAAAGGCCAAACTTTGACCAATTTGCGGCGATCGGGCGCTTAAAATGCGCATCCCGGCGGTGTGTAAAAATATTATATAGAATTAACAATAACTTGACCGATTGTGCTGATTTTATGTTCAGGAAAATAATCGTCAGGCAACAGGATATTATCTCTAAATGAGACGTATTTTTATCGCGATCGGCTGGCGTTACCGCGCTTTGCGCGCGCATTATCGCGATTTTCGGCTGAAAAACCATCAATCAACCAGATGGATATGTGAGCGATTATAACGCGCCTAACGGGCATGACGAGGCCGTCGGGAAAAAGGCGAGGGGATGTGTGCCTGAATGCGTCAGCGTCCGCTGACGGCGGCGTGAGGCGCAGATAACGGCAGCGTCGCGGCGATGCCTGGCGGCAATACCAACCCGCCGACGGGCGGCGGGTCTTCAGACGCAGTTAGCGGCGGCGGCCGGTAATGCGGCACCACTCTTCCCGTTCGGCGACCGGGTCCAGATCGAACAGCGGCTGATAGGCTTCCGCCACGCTTTCCGCCTGGGTGGCCAGCACGCCGGACAGGCCGAGGTCGCCGCCGGATTTCGGCAGGCAGCTAATCAGCGGCGCCAGTTCGCGCAGCGGGCCGGCCAGAATATTGGCCACCACCACGTCAGCCTGCAGCCCGGCCGGCTGATCCTGCGGCAGATACAGCTCCAGACGCTCAGAGACGCCGTTGCGCTCCGCGTTGTCGCGGCTGGCCTGAATCGCCTGCGGGTCGATATCGATGCCGATGGCGCGCGCTGCGCCGAGCTTCAGCGCGGCAATCGCCAGAATGCCGGAGCCGCAGCCGAAATCAATCACGGTTTTGCCGGCCAGGTCGAGGCCGTCCAGCCACTGCAGGCACAGCGAGGTGGTCGGGTGCGTGCCGGTGCCGAAGGCCAGGCCCGGGTCCAGCATCACGTTGACCGCGTCCGGGTCGGGCACGTCGCGCCAGCTCGGGCAGATCCACAGGCGCTCGCCGAAGCGCATCGGGTGGAAGTTATCCATCCATTCGCGCTCCCAGTCCTTATCTTCCAACTGTTCGATTTTGTGGCGGAAGCCGGCGCCCAGCAGCGGGTGCTGCTCCAGCATGGCGACCACTTCGGCCATATCGGTTTCCGCGTCGTACAGGCCGATCACGTCGGTGTCGCCCCACAGCAGGGTTTCGCCGGGCAGCGGCTCGAACACCGGGTTGTCGTGGGTGTCCTGAAAGGTCACCGAGACCGCGCCGCTTTCAACCAGCGCATCGCTCAGCGCTTCCGCCTGGCTGCCGGTGGTGTTCAGTTTTAGTTGGATCCAAGGCATAACAATTCTCTTTAGGAAGATAAAGATGACGCCGGACGGCGTTTTTCGCCGACCAGGTTACCGATATAAAACGCCAGCAGGCTGATCAGCAGCGCGGGCACGATGGGGTGCAGGCCGGCGAGCTGCAGATTGAAGCTGGCTAATAGCGTATAGCATACCGCACCTGCCGCCATTGAGCTAAGGGCGCCCTGCGCATTGGCGCGCTGCCAGTACAGGCCTAGCACCAGCGGCCACAGGAATACCGCCTCCAGGCCGCCGAAGGCCAGCAGGTTCAGCCAGATGATCATTTCCGGCGGCCGCCAGGCGGCCAGCAGCACCAATAACCCAAGCACCAGCGTGGTCAGGCTGGAGAAGCGTTTGATCATCTTCTCGTTCTGCTGCTGTTGCGGGCGGACGCCAAGATACAGATCCTTGATGATGGTGGCGGAGGACTGCAGCAGCTGCGCGTTGATGGTCGACATAATGGCCGCCATCGGCGCGGCCAGGAAAATACCGGCGGCGTACGGCGGCAAGACGGTGACCATCAGCGTCGGGATCACCCGATCCGGCACGTTGAGATCCGGCAGTACGGCGCGACCCAGCGCGCCGGCCAGGTGCATGCCGAACATCAGCAGCGCCACGACGATGGTGCCGAGCACGATGCCGCGGTGCACCGCCTTGCTGTCCTTATAGGAGATGCAGCGCACGGCGGTGTGCGGCAGGCCGATAACGCCGAAGCACACCAGGATCCAGAACGACGCCATAAAGGGCAGGCTGAGGATCTGCTCGCCGCCCTGCGGCGATACCAGCGCCGGGTCGATCTGCTGCAGTTTATCGACGGCCGCGTGCAGGCCGCCGGCGGCATGGATCACGCCGGCCAGCAGCAGCGCGGTGCCCAGCAGCATCACCAGCCCCTGCATGGCGTCATTGAGCACGCTGGCGCGAAAGCCGCCGAAGGCGGTGTACAGCGCGATACTGACGCCAAAAATCAGCAGGCCGCTGTCGTACGGAACGCCCGCTGCGGTTTCCAGCAGGCGGGCGCCGCCGATAAACTGCACCGTCATGGCGCCGAGGAAGGCCACCAGCAGGCTCAGGCTGGCCAGCCACACCAGCAGGCGGCTTTGGTAACGGGCGAACAGCATATCGTTGAGGGTGATGGCGTTATAGCGTCGCGCCAGGATAGCGAATTTTTTCCCGAGCACGCCCAGCGACAGCCAGACCGCCGGCAGCTGGATCATCGCCAGCAGCACCCAGCCGAGGCCGTATTTGTAGGCGGCGCCGGGGCCGCCGATAAACGAACTGGCGCTGATGTAGGTGGCGGTCAGGGTCATCGCCAGCACAAAGCCGCCCATTGAGCGGTTGCCGAGGAAATACTCGCTGAGGAAATTGCCGCTCTGCCGGCGGCGATAGGCGTAGACCGACAGGCCGAACACCAGCAGCAGATAGGCGACCAGCGGTACGATCACTTCAGTTTGCATCGTGGTCCTCCAGCGGAATATCGCGGAAGATGAGGCGCACCATCAGCCAGCACAGGATAATAAACAGCAGCGGGATCAGCAGGCAGGCCATTTCAAACCAGTGCGGCAGGCCGGTGACGCCGATTTGGCTGTCCGGCAGGTAGGCGGCCAGCGCCCAGGCCAGCACGTAGCAGAGGGTCAGACCCAGCGCCCAGCGCGCTTCACGGTGAGCCTGAATAAAGCGTTTTTCCATCCGTTTCTCCCCCTCTTGTCCAGACAGTAGCGCGCATAGCGGCGGCGTGACATGCATCGACAGAGGTTTATGGCTATGGATTTACCAGAGGAAGGGGATTTTACGACAAGCACGGCGTTTGCCAAGCGGTTAAGTCGCGAAAAGAAAAGGGCCGGTGGATCACCGGCCCTGATCGGCTGACGTCTGAGGCTAAAGCGCGCGTTACTGCAGGCCCAGCTTCTTCTCCAGATAGTGGATGTTGGTGCCACCATGCTGGAAGTTTTCGTCATTCATGATTTTTTGCTGCAGCTCAACGTTGGTTTTAATCCCGTCGATGATCAGTTCAGCCAACGCATTTTTCATGCGGGCAATCGCCACGTCACGGTTTTCACCGTAGGTGATCAGCTTGCCAATCATGGAGTCATAGTACGGCGGCACGCTGTAGCCGGCGTAGATATGCGATTCCCAACGCACGCCGAAACCGCCTGGCGCGTGGAAGCGGGTGATCTTGCCCGGGCTTGGCAGGAAGGTGTTCGGGTCTTCGGCGTTGATACGGCACTCTACCGCGTGGCCCTGAACCCGCACTTCTTCCTGTTTGATCGACAGCGGCTGACCGGCAGCGATGCGCAGCTGCTCTTTGATCAGATCCACGCCGGTGATCATTTCGGTAACCGGGTGTTCCACCTGAATACGGGTGTTCATTTCAATGAAATAGAACTCGCCGTTTTCGAACAGGAACTCGAAGGTACCCGCACCGCGGTAGCCGATATCCACACAGGCTTTGGAGCAGCGCTCGCCGATATAGCGGCGCAGTTCCGGCGTGATGCCCGGTGCCGGCGCTTCTTCCACTACTTTCTGGTGACGACGCTGCATCGAGCAGTCGCGCTCGGCCAGATAGATGGCGTTGCCCTGACCGTCGGCCAATACCTGGATCTCGATATGGCGTGGGTTTTCCAGGTATTTTTCCATGTACACCATGTCGTTGTTGAAGGCCGCCTTGGCCTCCGCCTTCGTCATGTTGATGGACTGTTCCAGCTCTTTATCGCTGCGCACAACGCGCATGCCGCGGCCGCCGCCGCCGCCGGACGCCTTGATAATCACCGGGTAGCCGATGCGTTTGGCAAAGGCGCGGTTCTTATCCATATCTTCGGTCAGCGGGCCGTCGGAGCCGGGTACGCAAGGCACGCCGGCTTTCTTCATGGCGTTGATGGCGGAAACCTTGTCGCCCATCAGGCGAATGGTGTCCGCTTTCGGGCCGATAAAGATAAAGCCGGAACGCTCGACCTGCTCGGCGAAGTCGGCGTTTTCCGACAGGAAGCCGTAGCCAGGGTGAATGGCCACCGCGCCGGTGATCTCCGCCGCTGCGATGATCGCCGGGATGTTCAGATAGCTTTTGACTGACGGCGCAGGACCGATGCACACGGTCTCGTCGGCCAGCAGTACGTGTTTCAGATCGCGGTCCGCCGCCGAGTGTACGGCCACGGTCTTGATGCCCAGTTCTTTACAGGCACGCAGGATACGAAGCGCGATCTCGCCGCGGTTGGCGATAACAATTTTATCAAGCATGGTGCGCCTCGTTATTCGATGACGACCAGTGGCTCGTCATATTCAACCGGTTGACCGTTTTCCACCAGGATGGCTTTCACCACGCCGGATTTGTCGGCTTCGATCTGGTTCATCATTTTCATGGCTTCAACGATGCACAGCGTGTCGCCGGCGTTGACTTTCTGGCCCACTTCCACGAAGGCTTTCGCATCCGGGCTTGGGGTGCGGTAGAAGGTGCCTACCATTGGGGAACGCACGACATGGCCACTCACGGCTGCGGCAGCGGCTGGCGCTTCGGCTTCGGCGGTAGCGACGGCGGTAGCCAGCGCTGGAGCCGGCTGTGCCGGTGCGGCATAGGCCTGCTGCATCACTGGGTAAGCCTGCGCCGGCGCGGCGCGGCTGATGCGTACTGACTCTTCGCCCTCAGCAATTTCCAGTTCAGAAATACCTGATTCTTCAACCAGTTCGATCAGCTTCTTGATTTTACGAATATCCATGAGTGTGATTCCGTACTCTTTTTGTGGAGCAATTAGTGGGTTTTTGACAGACGATTAACCGCTGCCTGTAAAGCAAATGTGTAACCTTCCGCGCCGAGTCCGCAGATCACGCCTACCGCAATATCAGACAGATAGGAGTGATGACGGAAAGGCTCGCGGGCATGCACGTTGGACAGGTGGATCTCGATAAACGGGATTTGCACCGCCAACAGCGCATCGCGCAGCGCCACGCTGGTATGGGTGAACGCCGCCGGGTTTATCAGAATGAAATCTGTATTGCCGCGCGCCTGATGGATGCGATCGATCAGCGCGTGTTCGGCGTTGGACTGCAGATGGCTCAGGGCAACGCCCAGCGCGGAGGCCTGATGCTCTAATCCGTTAACAATCTCTGCCAGCGTCGTGCTGCCGTACTTCTCCGGCTCGCGGGTCCCCAGCAGGTTCAGATTAGGGCCATTCAGGAGCAAAATGTGAGACTTGTCCGCCATTGTGCTGGTATCTCCGGCAATAAAACCATCATCGTTCAACATAACCCGATGTTACCGATTTGTCACCTTTTTCGGGCAAAAATCACGCTGTCCTTCAGGACAAGGTCGGGCATTATAACGATATCGTAGCAATTCGCAGCTAAATACTGGTCTTATCAGCGAAGATATTCAACCCCTAATTAGTCAGGTTTACCCGCTTCTGTGAGGTTGCACAGGG
This sequence comes from Serratia rubidaea, assembly GCF_016026735.1. Taxonomy (NCBI): domain Bacteria; kingdom Pseudomonadati; phylum Pseudomonadota; class Gammaproteobacteria; order Enterobacterales; family Yersiniaceae; genus Serratia; species Serratia rubidaea. The sequence goes on along the minus strand of NZ_CP065640.1, from coordinate 993,474 downwards.
CGGAAGATGACGGTTTCTAGCGCAACCAGGCGCGGAATTTCGGGTAACGCCACGCTAACAGCAGCAATGCCAGCAGGGCGTAGATCAGCGGCTGGGGGGAGATGATTTTTACCGACCAAAGGTAGTGTATCGGCGTCAGAATCGCCACCAGATAGACGAAATTATGCAGCCGCTGCCAGTTTTTACCCAGTTTGCGCATCGCCCACTGGGTTGAGGTTGCCGCCAGCGCCAGCAACAGCAGCCAGCTGACGATGCCGAGCGTCAGGTAGGGGCGTTCGATCAGCTCGCGGCCGAGCAGCGCGATATTGTTCAGCCCCAGTTCCAGCGTGGCGTAGCTGAGCAGATGCAGCGTCGCCCAGGCAAAGCACCACAGCCCCAGCAGCCGGCGGCAGCGCATCAGCATCGCCTGGCGGCTGTAGCGGGCCAGCGGAGCGACCAGCAGGGTGACCAGCAGCAGTTTGAGCGCCATGCGCCCGGTAAAATGCTGGATGTCCTTGGCCGGGTCGGCGCTCAGCCAGCCCTGGTCGATCGCCAGCACCAGCCACGGCAGCGGCAGGAAGGCGGCCAGATGGAACACGGCTTTCAGCCATTTGATATGCACAGGTTTTAAACGCACTCAGAAATTCTCCCGCAGGTTCATGCCGCGATACAGTGAAGCGACCCGATCGCCATAGCCGTTAAACAGCAGCGTGGGCTGACGTTTCACATCCAGAATGCCGCCGGCGCCGATAAAGCGCTCGCTGGCCTGCGACCAGCGCGGATGATTGACCTGCGGATTGACGTTGGCGTAAAAGCCGTATTCATTCGGCGCCGACAGGTTCCAGGTGGTTGGCGGCTGGTTGCGGGTCAGGCGGATGTGCACGATGGACTTGATGCCCTTAAAGCCGTATTTCCACGGGGTAATCAGCCGCAGCGGCGCACCGTTCTGCGGCGGCAGCGTTTTGCCGTACACGCCCACCGTCAGCAGCGCCAGCGGGTGCATGGCTTCGTCCAGGCGCAGGCCTTCCACGTACGGATACTGCAGGCCGCCGCCGATAAAGCGGTCTTTCTGCCCCGGCATCTGCTGCGGATCGTAGAGCGTCTGGAAGGCGACAAAGCGCGCGTTGCCGTTCGGTTCGGCCAGTTTCAGCAGCTTGCCCAGCTCAAAACCGATCCACGGCACCACCATCGACCAGGCTTCCACGCAGCGCATCCGATAAATGCGCTGCTCCAGCGGGAAGCGCTTCATCAGATCGTCGATATCGAGCGTCAGCGGTTTGGCGACCTCGCCGTCGATGCGCACCTTCCAACCTTCGGTTTTCAGGCCGCCGGCGTTGGCGGCCGGGTCGGCCTTATCCAGCCCGAATTCGTAGAAGTTGTTATAGCCGGTGACCTTGTCTTCCGGCGTCAGCGTCAGTTTGTCCTGCCACTGCGGCGGCCGGCTGAATTCCAGCGCTTTGCCCGGCGGCGCCTTGGGGCGATCGTTGCCTTTAAACCATGACAGCAGATCGGCCTGGGCGCTGAGCGGCAGCGCCAGCGACGCGGCGCCGATTCCCAATGCCTGCAGCACTTTTCTGCGCTGCTGGAACACGCTTTCCGGCGTGACGTCAGCCTCGGTTAACTGATGGTTTTTTTTCATTAGTCTGTCCTCCACGGTGATGCCTTAAGCATGGCGTGAAAGCAGGCCGGAAGCGAGATGCGACGGGAAAATATGAAATTTCGCAGAACGGGGCGGGTGCGGCGACGCGCACCCGCGGGACGGCGTCAGCGGATTTTCACCAGCGTGCGCCCGGTGATTTTATTGTCGAGCAGGTCGCGGGCGGCGGCGGGCGCCTGCTCCAGCGTGATTTCCTGCGTGGCCTGCTGATAAAAACTGTCCGGCAGGATGCCGGCCAGACGCTCCCAGGCGGTCTGACGCTGATGCAGCGGCGTATGGACGGAGTCGACCCCCTGCAGACGCACGTTGCGCAGGATAAACGGCATCACGGTAGTCGGCAGCTGGTAGCCGCCGGCCAGCCCGCAGGCGGCGACGGTGCCGTTATAGTTCATCTGCGCCAGCACGCCGGCCAGCAGTTTGTCGCCGACGGTGTCGACGGCGCCGGCCCAGCGCTGTTTTTCCAGCGGACGCGGCGCTTCGAGATAGTCGCTGCGCGGCAGCACTTCTTTGGCGCCCAGCGCTTTCAGGTAGTCGGTATTGCTGTCGCGGCCGCTGATGGCGGTCACCCGGTAACCGAGCGCCGACAGCACGGCGACGGCGGTGCTGCCGACCCCGCCGCTGGCGCCGGTCACCAGCACGTCGCCGTCATCCGGGCGCACGCCGCCGTCTTCCAGCGCCATCACGCACAGCATGGCGGTCAGGCCGGCGGTGCCGATGATCATCGCCTGACGTTCGTCGAGCCCTTTCGGCAGCGGCACCAGCCATTCGCCGGTGACGCGCGCCTGCTCCGCCAGGCCGCCCCAATGGTTTTCCCCGACGCCCCAGCCGGTCAGCACCACGCTTTGCCCTTCGCTGAAGCGCGGATCCTTGCTGCTGCGCACCGTGCCGGCGAAATCAATGCCCGGCACCATCGGGAAGTGGCGGACGATTTTGCCCCTGCCGGTGATGGCCAGCGCATCTTTATAGTTGAGGCTGGACCAGTTCACATCGACCGTGACGTCGCCCTCCGGCAGACGGTCGCCGTCGATATCCTGCACCTGGCTGATGATTTGCTCGCCGTGTTGTTCCAATAATAATGCGCGCATGTCACTGTCCTCTTGTTTACCTCGGTTGATCGGCATGTCGCCGAGTCATGACCTCAATCATAAAGATCGCGAGAATAATTCATTAAAATGATGTTTTTGTCCTACTAATTTGACTATATGCATAATTGGTAAGTGATGCTCTGATAAAGAACAAAAAATTACCGTTTAAAGGTTCCTTTCCACGGCGAGGCTTGGTAGCTTGGATGCGCGTGAACCCGGCCGTGATGTTCCTGGCGGTATTCTGAAAAAACAGACAGTTAACCATAAAATCAGGTTATGCTGTTGTACCTTTATCAGTAGGCTGGCACCTTTTGGTTTCCATGGGTGCATACTCACTTAACCATAGCGGACAAGGCACAGGGATGCGATTTACTACCAAACTCTCTGCACTGATCACCCTGCTCGTTGCGCTGGCTATGTTCTTTATGCTGATGGGGTGCTCGTACAGCTTCTTTTATGTGACTCAGGAGCGCATGGAGCGCCGCTTCGATGCGCTGGTCACCTCGCTGGACCAGGCGATGCTGCATAACTCGCTGCAGGCGCAGACGCAGTGGCTGCCGCTGGTGATGAGGCCGCTCGGCATTGTGGAACTGCGCGTTGAGAGCGCCAGCGGCATTCTGCTCAACTATGAACTGCCAGCGTTGACAAGCCAGCCCAGGATCGCGTCCAGCAGCCACCGCTACACCTCTTTGCCGCTGATGCAGCACCCCGGCAGTACGCTGAATATCACCTATCTCGATCCCTTCGCCAGCGATGGCTACTCGCTGCGTTCGACGCTGGCCGTCACGTTGGCGATCGTCGTGATGCTGGTGGTGCTGTTGTTCAGCCTGCGCTGGCTGCGTGAGCAGGCCGACGGAGAAGACCGTCTGGCCTGGCGGGCGCGGCGCATTTTGAACGGCGAGCGTGAAGAGGTGATGCAGGGCGACATGCGGGAGTGGCCGCCGAGCGTCAGCAGCGCGCTGGATCGCCTGCTGGCGGATCTGGCCGAGGCGCGTGAGGAGCGGACGCGGGTGGACACCCTGATCCGCGCCTTTGCTGCCCAGGACGCCAAAACCGGGCTGAATAACCGCCTGTTTTTCGACAATCAGCTGACCACGCAGCTGGAGGAGGAGGGGTCGCACGGCATTGTGATGATGGTGCGCCTGCCGGATTTTGAAACGCTGCGTGAAACCCACGGCGCCGCCATGGTGCAGGAGCTGATGTATTCGCTGGTCAATCTGCTGTCCACCTTTGTGCTGCGCTATCCGTCGGCGCTGCTGGCGCGCTATTTCCACAGCGATTTTACCGTACTGCTGCCGCACCGCACGCTGAAAGAGGCGGACGGCATCGCCGCGCAGTTAGTCAACGCTATCGATGCGCTGCCCGCAACGCCGCTGATTGAGCGCGAAGCCTTTTTGCATATCGGCATTGTCGCCTACCGCAGCGGCCAGACGACCGAACAGGTGATTGACCGCGCCGAACAGGCGACGCGTCACGCGACGCTGCAGGGTGAAAACGGCTGGTATGTGTACGACAGTCAGGTGCCGGAGAAGGGGCGCGGCAGCGTTAAGTGGCGCACCCTGCTGGAGCAGATGCTGGAGCGGGGCGGCCCGCGGCTGTATCAAAAACCGGCGGTGACGGTGAAGGGCGAGGTGCATCACCGGGAAATAATGAGCCGTGTTTATGACGGCTCTCAAGAGTTGCTTCCTGCTGAATATATGCCGTTGGTGAAACAGTTTGGGCTGGCGGAGCGTTACGATCGCCTGCAGGTGAGCCGGCTGATCCCGCTGCTGGCGCTGTGGCCGGAAGAGACGCTGGCGTTTCCGCTGTGCGTTGATTCATTATTACAGCGCTCGTTTCAGAACTGGCTGCGCGATACGCTGCTGCAGTGCGAAAAAAGTCATCGGCAACGTATTCTGATTGAACTTGCAGAGGCGGATGTGTGTCAACATATCGACCGTTTACGCCCGGTGCTGCGTCTGATTGCGGGGCTGGGCTGCCGCCTGGCGGTTTCTCAGGCGGGGTTAACCGTAGTCAGCACCGCGTATATCAAGTCGTTGCAGGTGGAGATCGTAAAACTGCATCCCGGTTTGGTGCGCAGTATTGATAAGCGCGATGAGAATCAGCTGTTTGTGCAGAGCCTGTCCAGCGCCTGCGAAGGCACCAGCGCGCGGCTGTTTGCCGCCAGCGTGCGTACGCGCAGCGAATGGCAGACGCTAAAAGAGCGTGGGATCCACGGCGGACAGGGCGACTTTTTTGCCTCGCCGGAGCCGATTGACGTCGGGCGCAAAAAATATTCGCGTCGTTATCGCGTTTAACCTGAATATTTGCTCATTTTTCACGTAGAATAACCCGTCCTTTCCCGCCGGACGTTGGTAGGTGCTTACCACCAGTGATAATCAGGGAAAATGTTAGTTTTTATGAGCTGTGTTACGCCGTTTTGCGCGTTGACAGGGGTGGTAAACTGAACCTTGGTTCAGGGAATTCAGGCCTCATCCAATTTCCGTGCATTCGAGCAGTAATAATGCAGATTATTTTCACCGAAGTAGAACGTTTTTGCGCCTTGTCGCTGCTTCGTGTGGTTGGTAAAGTAGGCGGATTTTATTTTTCGCCCCCAGCTTGCAGGATTATCCTTTAGTTATGTTTAAGAAATTTCGTGGCATGTTTTCCAATGACTTGTCCATCGATTTGGGTACCGCCAATACCCTTATTTATGTTAAAGGGCAAGGCATTGTACTGAATGAACCGTCGGTGGTTGCCATTCGCCAGGATCGTGCCGGTTCGCCGAAGAGCGTAGCGGCTGTGGGCCATGACGCTAAACAGATGCTGGGACGTACTCCCGGCAATATCGCAGCCATTCGTCCGATGAAAGACGGCGTGATCGCCGACTTCTTCGTGACCGAAAAAATGCTGCAGCACTTTATCAAGCAGGTGCACAGCAACAGCTTTATGCGCCCAAGCCCGCGCGTGCTGGTGTGCGTGCCGGTCGGCGCTACGCAGGTTGAGCGCCGCGCCATCCGCGAATCGGCGCAGGGCGCCGGCGCGCGTGAAGTGTTCCTGATTGAAGAACCGATGGCGGCCGCTATCGGTGCCGGCCTGCCGGTTTCCGAAGCCACCGGCTCCATGGTGGTGGATATCGGCGGCGGCACCACGGAAGTGGCGGTGATCTCACTGAACGGCGTGGTGTACTCCTCGTCCGTGCGCATCGGCGGCGACCGCTTCGATGAAGCGATTATCAACTACGTGCGCCGCAACTACGGCTCGCTGATCGGCGAAGCCACCGCAGAACGCATCAAGCATGAGATCGGCTCGGCCTATCCGGGTGATGAAGTGCGCGAAATCGAAGTACGCGGCCGTAACCTGGCCGAAGGCGTACCGCGCGGCTTTACCCTGAACTCCAATGAAATCCTCGAAGCCCTGCAGGAGCCGCTGACCGGCATCGTCAGCGCGGTGATGGTGGCGCTGGAGCAGTGCCCGCCGGAACTGGCTTCCGACATTTCGGAACGCGGCATGGTGCTGACCGGCGGCGGCGCGCTGCTGCGCAACCTGGATCGCCTGCTGATGGAAGAAACCGGCATCCCGGTCGTGGTGGCAGAAGACCCGCTGACCTGCGTGGCGCGCGGCGGCGGCAAGGCGTTGGAGATGATCGACATGCATGGCGGCGATTTGTTCAGCGAAGAATAGTCAGCCCCAATGAAGGAGGTATCGTCTAAGATCAATGCATCTTGTACGCTGCCTCCTTCTGTTGTCGAGGAACTCGCATAATTTATGAAGCCGATTTTTAGCAGGGGGCCTTCCCTGCAACTGCGACTTTTTTTGGCGGTGATCGTGGCGATTGGCCTGGTCGTTGCCGATAGCCGGCTCGGTACGTTCGTAAAAATACGAAACTATATGGATACCGCAGTCAGCCCTTTCTATTTTTTGGCCAACGGGCCGCGTAAGGTTCTGGACAGCGTCTCGGATACGCTGGCAACTCGCCAACAGTTGGAACTCGAAAATCGCGCTTTGCGGCAGGAGCTGCTGCTGAAAGGCAGCGATACCCTTCTTCTCGGTCAATTCAAGCAGGAAAACGCCCGTCTGCGTGAACTGCTCGGCTCGCCGCTGCGTCAGGACGAACAGAAGATGGTCACCCAGGTGATCTCGGCCGGCTCCGATCCGTACAGCGATCAGGTGGTGATCGACAAAGGCTCCGATAACGGCGTCTATGAAGGCCAGCCGGTGATCAGCGATAAAGGGGTGGTCGGTCAGGTGGTGGCGGTGGCCAAATATACCAGCCGCGTGCTGCTGATTTGCGACGCCTCCCACGCGCTGCCGATTCAGGTACTGCGCAACGATATCCGCGTGATCGCCGCCGGCAGCGGCTGCGCCGACGATCTGCAGCTGGAGCACCTGCCGGGCAACACCGATATTCGCGTGGGCGACGTGCTGGTGACCTCGGGGCTGGGCGGACGCTTCCCGGAAGGCTATCCGGTGGCGGTGGTCTCCTCGGTGAAAGTGGATAATCAGCGCGCCTATACGGTGATTCAGGCGCGTCCGACCGCTGGTCTGCAGCGGCTGCGCTATCTGCTGCTGCTGTGGGGCGCCGATCGCAACGGCGATATGCCGCTGCAGCCGGATGAAGTACACCGCGTCGCCAATGAGCGCCTGATGCAGATGATGCCGCACGTGCTGCCGTCGGCCGACGCTATGGGGCCGCCGGCACCGGCGCCTGTTCCTGCGCCGGCTATCGGAGCCGTGACGCCGCCGTCTGCGGCCGCCACGCCGCCCGCCGCGGCAGGAGCGCGCTGATGAACCGTTACCGTAGTCACGGGCGCTGGATCATCTGGCTCTCTTTCCTGATCGCGCTGGTGCTGCAGATTATGCCGTGGCCGGAGCAGATTTATATGTTCCGTCCTTCATGGGTGGTGCTGATCCTGATCTATTGGGTGATGGCGCTGCCGCACCGGGTCAACGTCGGCACCGGCTTTGTGCTGGGGCTGATCATCGATCTGATCCTGGGCTCGACCTTGGGCGTGCGCGCGCTGGCGCTGGCCATTATCGCCTATCTGGTGGCGTTCAAATTCCAGCTGTTCCGCAATATGGCGCTGTGGCAGCAGGCGTTGATCGTGATGCTGCTGTCGCTGGCGATGGACGTGGTGGTGTTCTGGGTGGAGTTTTTAGTGATCAACGTCTCTTTCCGTCCGGAAGTGTTCTGGAGTAGTGTGGTTAACGGCATTTTATGGCCGTGGCTGTTCCTGCTGATGCGCAAGATTCGCCGCCAGTTCGCCGTACAATAACGACGTAAAAAAGGGGAGTTTATGATTTCGCTCTATTTGGCTTCAGGTTCCCCCCGTCGGCGTGAATTGCTGACGCTGCTTGGCGTACCGTTCGACATTATTCTGACCCACACCGAAGAACAGCGGCAGCCGGGGGAGAGCGCGGAGAGCTATGTGCGCCGCCTGGCGCAGGATAAGGCGCGCGCGGGCGTGGCGCTGGCGGCGGAAGACCGGCCGGTGCTCGGCGCTGACACCATCGTGGTGCTGAACGGGCGGGTGCTGGAAAAACCGCACGACGCCGCGCACGCCGCAGAGATGCTGAGCCTGCTGTCCGGCAAGCAGCACCAGGTGATTACCGCGGTGGCGATTGCCGACCGGCAGGACATCCTGTGCCAGCAGGTGGTCACCGATGTGACCTTCCGCACGCTGTCGCAGCAGGATATCGCCGATTATATTGCAACGGGCGAACCGATGGATAAAGCGGGCGCCTATGGGATTCAGGGAAAGGGTGGTTGTTTCGTCAGGACCCTCACCGGCAGCTATCACGCCGTGATGGGGCTACCGCTGGTCGAAACACATGAGCTGCTCAGTAATTTTGTCGCATTACGAGAGGTAAGAACCGGTTGAGGGCGGCAGCATGCGCGAGCGACCGGCTCTGAGGAGAAGACATGACCGCTGAGCTACTGGTAAATATCACACCGTCTGAAACGCGGGTTGCCTATATTGACGGCGGCATCCTGCAAGAGATCCACATTGAGCGCGAATCCAAGCGCGGTATCGTCGGCAATATCTACAAAGGCCGGGTGAGCCGGGTGCTGCCGGGCATGCAGGCGGCCTTTGTCGATATCGGCCTGGAGAAGGCGGCGTTTTTGCACGCCTCCGATATTATGCCGCACACCGAGTGCGTGGCGGGCGACGAACGGAAAAACTTCCACGTGCGCGACATCGCCGAACTGGTGCGCCAGGGGCAGGATCTGGTGGTGCAGGTGGTGAAAGACCCGCTGGGCACCAAAGGCGCGCGTCTGACCACCGACATTACGCTGCCGTCCCGCTACCTGGTGTTTATGCCGGGGGCGGCGCACGTCGGCGTCTCGCAGCGCATTGAAAGCGAGGCCGAGCGCGAACGGTTGAAAAAAATCGTCGCCGATTACTGCGATGAGCTGGGCGGCTTTATCATCCGCACCGCGGCGGAAGGCATCGGCGATGAAGAGCTGGCGCAGGACGCCGCGTTCCTCAAGCGCCTGTGGACCAAGGTGATGGAGCGCAAAAAGCGCAACCAGACCAAATACATGCTGTACGGCGAGCTGGCGCTGGCGCAGCGCATCCTGCGCGACTTTGCCGGCGCGGCGCTCGACCGCATCCGCGTGGACTCGCGCCTGACGCACGACCTGCTGACGGAGTTCACCGGCGAATATATCCCGGACATCAGCGGCAAGCTGGAGCTGTATACCGGCAGCCAGCCGATCTTCGATCTGTACGACGTGGAAAACGAAATCCAGCGTGCGCTGGAGCGTAAGGTGGAGCTGAAGTCCGGCGGCTATCTGATCATCGATCAGACCGAGGCGATGACCACCATCGATATCAACACCGGCGCCTTTGTCGGCCACCGTAACCTCGACGAAACCATTTTCAATACCAACATTGAAGCGACGCAGGCCATCGCCCGTCAGCTGCGGCTGCGCAATCTGGGCGGCATTATCATTATCGATTTTATCGACATGAATAATGAAGAGCACCGCCGCCGGGTGCTGCACTCGCTGGAGCAGGCGCTGGGCAAGGATCGGGTCAAAACCACCATCAACGGTTTTTCACAGCTGGGGCTGGTGGAGATGACGCGTAAACGCACGCGCGAAAGTATTGAACATGTGCTGTGCAACGACTGTCCTACCTGTAACGGGCGCGGCACGGTCAAGACGGTTGAAACGGTATGCTATGAAATCTTGCGCGAAATCGTCCGCGTGCACCATGCTTATGATACCGACCGTTTCCTGGTTTACGCGTCGGCCGCGGTGGGCGAAGCGCTGAAAAGCGAAGAGTCGCACGCGCTGGCGGAGGTGGAAATCTTCGTCGGCAAGCAGGTTAAAGTACAGATTGAACCGTTATACAGCCAGGAACAGTTTGACGTCGTCATGATGTAAGTCGGCTGTGATTGGCGGGGTTCGGCATGCGGAGCCCATTCATTCCCGTTGCCGGGCAGCGGAAGCAAGGAGATAGAGTGAAGCGACTGCCTGGGATTTTGTTGGCAACAGGCGCCACGTTAATTGTCGCCGTGGCGTTGCTGATCAGCGGGTTGCGCCTGGCGCTGCCGGAACTGAACAGCTATCGCCCCCAGTTGCTGGCGAAAATTTCAGCGATCTCCGGCGTGCCGGTGCAGGCCGACTTTATTCAGGGCCAGTGGGAAAACTTTGGCCCGCAGCTGGAGGTGCGCAACCTGCGCGCCGCGATGGCCAAAAGCGACCTGCATATCGAACGGGTCACGCTGGCGCTGGATGTCTGGCAGTCGCTGCTGCACTGGCGCTGGCAGTTTCGCGATCTCACCTTCTACCAGCTGCAGCTGGATATCAATACCACGCTGGGCGGCGATGAAAACAAGGGCAGCGCCATTCAGCCCGGCACCATCAGCGATCTGCTGTTGTACCAGTTCGATCACTTCGACCTGCGCGACAGCCGCATCTCTTTCCTGACGCCGTCCGGCCCGCGCGCCGAAGTTGCGATCCCGCAGCTGACCTGGCTGAACAGCGACCAGCGCCACCGCGCCGAAGGGCAAATCAGCCTGTCGACGTTTAACGGCCAGCACGGCGCCGTGCAGGTGCGTATGGACCTGCGCGATAACAAAGGGCTGCTGAATACCGGTACGGTCTATCTGCAGGCCGATAATATCGATATGAAGCCGTGGTTCAGCCGCTGGCTCAAATCCAACACCGGACTGGAAAGCGCCGACTTTAGCCTGGCCGCCTGGCTGCAGGTGCAGCAGGGGGAAATTTATGGCGGCAACGCCTTACTGAAGCAGGGCGCCGCCCGCTGGACGGTCGGCGACGAGGCGCACCGGCTGGACGTCGATAATTTGGCGCTGGCGGTCAAGCGCCAGGGCGGCGGCTGGCAGCTGGATGTGCCGCAGCTGAACATTAAAACCGACGGTCAGGCCTGGCCGCAGGGGATGCTGTCCGGGCTGTGGCTGCCGGAAAACAGCCGGTTTATCGGGCCGGAGCAGCAGGAAGAGCTGCGCATCCGCGCCAGCGACATCCAGCTGGAGCGGCTGTCGTCGCTGCTGCCGACCTTTTCGTTCCTCAGCCCGGATATGCTGGCGCGCTGGCAAGATATCCGGCCGCAGGGGCGGGTGGATACGCTGGCGCTGGATATTCCGCTGAAACAGCCGGAGCGAAGCCGTTTTCAGGCGCGCTGGCGCGATCTGAGCTGGCAGCACTGGCAGCTGCTGCCGGGGGTTAACCACTTCAGCGGCGCGCTCAGCGGCGGGGTCGAAAACGGCAGGCTGGATCTCGACCTGCAGAACAGCACCTTGCCCTATGGCGATATGTTCCGGGCGCCGCTGGAGATCGGCAGCGCCAGCGGGGCGCTGAACTGGCGTTATGGCGCACAGGGCTGGGAGCTTTCCAGCCAGAACCTGGATGTGAAGGCCAAATCGCTGTGGGTGAACGGCGACTTCCGTTACCGGCAGCCGGCCAAGGGCGAGCCTTGGTTAAGCATTCTGGCGGGCATCCGCCTGTATGACGGCGCCGACGCCTGGCGCTACTTCCCGGAACCGCTGATGGGCAGCCATCTGGTTGACTACCTGAGCGGCGCCATCCAGGGCGGTCAGGTGGATAACGCCTCGCTGATCTACGCCGGCAATCCGCACCAGTTCCCTTATAAACATAATGAGGGGCATTTTGAGGTGTACGTGCCGCTGCGCCACTCAACCTTCCAGTTCCAGCCGGGCTGGCCGGCGCTGAAGGACCTGGCTATCGATCTGGATTTCCGCAACGACGGCCTGTGGATGCAGGCGCCGGCGACCAAACTGGGCAAGGTGGACGGCAAAAACGTCCGCGCGGTGATCCCGGACTACACCAAAGAGCGTTTGCTGATTGACGCCGACGTGGCGGGGGCCGGGCCGGAGGTGCAGGCCTACTTCGCCCAGACGCCGCTGCATGATTCCGTCGGCGGCGCGCTGGAGCAGCTGCAGGTTGGCGGCAATGTCAGTGGGCGCTTACATCTTGATATCCCCTTGAACGGCAAGCAGGTGGCGGCCAAAGGCGAGGTGACGCTGAATAATAACTCGCTGCTGGTGAAGCCGCTGGAGAGCACGCTGGAGAAGGTCAGCGGCAAATTTACCTTTGATAACGGCAACCTGGCCAGCGATACCCTGACGGCAAACTGGTTTGGGCAGCCGCTGGCGGTGAACTTCACCACCGATGAAGGGGCGAAGGACTATAAGGTCAATGTCGGCCTGAAGGGCGACTGGCAGCCGGGCAAGTTCCCGGAGGTGCCGCCGGAGGTGGCGAAGGCGCTGTCCGGCAGCGCGCCGTGGAACGGTAAGGTGGCGATCGTTCTGCCGCACGGCGGCGCCGCCAGCTACGCGATCGATCTCAATGCCGACCTGAAAAGTGTGAGCAGTCACTTACCTCCTCCGCTCGCCAAGCCGGCGGGTGAGCCGTTGCCGGTCGGCGTCAAGGTGCAGGGCGGTCTTAACGGATTCACCCTGAACGGCAGCGCCGGTAAGCAAAATTACTTCAACAGCGCCTGGTCCTTTGGCCAACAGCAGGTATCGCTGGACCGCGCCGCCTGGCGCAACGGCGGCGGCGTGCCGCCGCTGCCGCAGAGCCGCTCGCTGACGCTGCACCTGCCGCCGCTGGACGGCGAAAAATGGCTGGCGCTGCTGTCGCCGGCGCTGCAGCAGCCGGGCGGCGCTCAGGGCAAGGTCGGCAGTTTCCGCTTCCCGACCACGGTGACGCTGACCACCCCGCAGCTGCTGCTGGGCGGCCAGGCCTGGCATCAGCTGGAACTGGCGGCGCGTCAGCAGTTTGGCGGTGTGAACGTCAGCGCCAAGGGTAAAGAGGTCGACGGCAGCGTCCTGATCGCCGACAGCGGCCCGTGGCGCGCCGATATCAACTACCTGTACTACAACCCGCAGTTCGCCGACGACCAGCCGGCGCCGCTTGCCGCGCCGCCGTCGGCGCCGGCGCAGCGCGTCTCGTTCCGCGGCTGGCCGTCCGTGATGCTGCGCTGCCAGAGCTGTTGGATCCTGGGGCAGAAGCTGGGCAAGGTCGAGGCCGATGTGAAGAACTCCGGCGATACGCTGACGCTGGAGCACGGCCTGATCGATACCGGCAAGGGACGCGTCAGCGCCACCGGCCTGTGGAAACAGAATGCGCAGGAAGAGCGCACCGCGCTGAAGGGGAAACTGCTGGGAAGCAAGATTGACGATACCGCCAGTTTCCTCGGCATCACCACGCCGCTGAAGGGCGCGCCTTATGATGTGGACTTCGACCTGCACTGGCGCGGGCAGCCGTGGCAGCCGAAGATGAACACCTTCAACGGCACCATGAAGCTGGCGATGGGCAAGGGGGAGATCGACAGCATCGGCGGCGGCCGGGCCGGGCAGTTATTGCGCCTGGTCAGTTTCGATGCGCTGCTGCGTAAGCTACAGTTTGATTTCAGCGACACGTTTGGTAACGGCTTCTACTTTGACTCCATCCGCAGCACCATCTGGATGAAAGATGGCATAATGCATACCGATAACCTGTTGGTGGACGGGCTGGCGGCGGATATCGCCATGAGCGGCCAGGTTGACCTGGTGAAACGCCGGCTCGATATGCAGGCGGTGGTGGCGCCGGAGATTTCGGCCACGGTCGGGGTCGCGACCGCGTTTGTCATCAACCCGATCGTCGGCGCAGCGGTGTTCGCCGCCTCGAAGGTGCTGGCGCCGCTGTGGAACAAGATTTCGCTGATTCGTTACCATATTGGCGGCAGTCTGGATCAGCCGACCATCAATGAGGTGTTGCGTAAGCCAAAAGAGGATAAGGCGTCATGAAAAATGCCAATATTGCGTTGTTACAACTGTGCAGCGGCGATCGCGTCCGGGATAACCTGGCGCAGATTGAGCAGCAGATTAAGCAGCTCAATGCCGGTGTAAAACTGGTGATGACGCCGGAAAATGCCTTGCTGTTCGCCGACGCCGCAGCGTATCGTCAGCATGCCGAGCGGGAAGGCGAAGGCCCGCTGCAGCAGGCGGTGCGCGATCTGGCGCGCCGTTACGGCGTCTGGCTGCTGGTCGGCTCGATGCCGTTAATCAGCCGCGAAGACCCGCAGCGTCTCACCACCAGCAGCCTGCTGTTCGACGAGCAGGGCGAGCTGCGCGCCCGTTACGATAAGCTGCATATGTTCGATGTCGATATCAACGACGTGCATACCCATTACCGCGAGTCGGATACCTATCAGCATGGCCAGCAGCTGACGGTGGTGGATACGCCGGTCGGCCGTCTCGGGATGACGATCTGTTATGATCTGCGCTTCCCCGGGCTGTATCAGGCGCTGCGCGATCGGGGCGCGGAGCTGATTTCCGTCCCGTCCGCCTTTACCCGCGTGACCGGTGAAGCGCACTGGGAGATTCTGCTGCGCGCCCGGGCGATTGAGAACCAGTGCGTGATCCTGGCGCCCGCGCAGGTCGGGCGTCATGGCCAGACGCGCCGTACCTGGGGCCATACCATGGCGGTGGACGGCTGGGGGAATATTATGAAAGAAAACCCCGATTCCGTGTCGCCGATTAAAGTACGTGTCGACACCGAGGTGCTGCACACCATACGCGGCAAGATGCCGGTGCGGCAACACAACCGATTCCAGACGTCGCTGCAGGCGCCGTCTGAAGCTAAATCCTCCAATCAAGAGTGAAAAAATTATGAGCCTGACGCTTGTCAGTGAGCAGTTACTTACTGCTAATAAGCTGAGTCATCAAGACCTGCATACGGTATTGGGGCAGCTGGCCGAGCGCCGACTCGACTATGCCGACCTCTATTTCCAGTCCAGCTATCACGAAGCCTGGGTGATTGAAGACGGCATCATCAAGGACGGCTCTTACAATATCGATCAGGGCGTCGGCGTGCGCGCCGTCAGCGGTGAGAAAACCGGCTTTGCCTATGCCGACCAGATTACCCTGAACGCGCTGAACCAGAGCGCCCAGGCCGCGCGCAGCATCGTGCGCGAGCAGGGCGACGGCCGGGCGCATACGCTGGGCGAAATTCGCCATCAGGCGCTGTATCCGCTGCTCGATCCGCTGCAGAGCCTGCCGCGTGAAGAGAAAATCGCCCTGCTGCACCGGGTGGACAAGGTCGCCCGCGCCGCCGACCCGCGCGTGCAGGAAGTGACCGCCAGCGTCACCGGCGTGTATGAGCAGGTGCTGGTGGCGGCCACCGACGGCACGCTGGCGGCGGACGTGCGTCCGCTGGTGCGCCTTTCGGTCAGCGTGCTGGTGGAGGAAGACGGCAAGCGTGAACGCGGCTCCAGCGGCGGCGGCGGCCGCTTCGGCTATGACTATTTCCTGGAAACGGTCGACGGCGAAGTGCGCGCCGACGCCTTCGCCAAAGAGGCGGTGCGCATGGCGCTGGTCAACCTGTCGGCGGTTGCCGCGCCGGCGGGCGGCATGCCGGTGGTGCTGGGCGCCGGCTGGCCGGGCGTGCTGCTGCATGAGGCGGTCGGCCACGGCCTGGAAGGTGACTTCAACCGCCGCGGTTCCTCGGTGTTCAGCGGACAGATGGGGCAACTGGTGGCATCGGAACTTTGCACCGTAGTGGATGATGGCACCATGCAGGGGCGTCGCGGCTCGCTGGCTATCGATGATGAAGGCGTGCCCGGCCAGTATAACGTGCTGATCGAAAACGGCGTGCTGAAGGGCTATATGCAGGACAAGCTGAATGCGCGCCTGATGGGCGTGGCGCCGACCGGCAACGGCCGCCGTGAATCCTATGCGCATTTGCCGATGCCGCGCATGACCAACACCTATATGCTGGCCGGCCAGTCGACGCCGGAAGAGATTATCGCCAGCGTGGAGTACGGCCTGTATGCGCCGAACTTCGGCGGCGGGCAGGTGGATATCACCTCCGGGAAATTCGTCTTCTCCACCTCGGAAGCCTACCTGATTGAAAAAGGGCGCATCACCAAGCCGGTGAAGGGCGCGACGCTGATTGGCTCCGGCATTGAGGCGATGCAGCAGATCTCAATGGTCGGCAACGATCTGGCGCTGGATAAAGGCGTCGGCGTCTGCGGCAAAGAGGGGCAGAGCGTACCGGTGGGCGTCGGTCAGCCGACGCTGAAGCTGGACAACCTGACGGTGGGCGGCACCGCGTAAGCGTTACCCGCCAGCGTATGATCCCCTGTGATGCCGGTCAGGTTCAGCCTGGCCGGTATTTTTTTGTCTTGCATGGCGGCGACGTCAGCGGTAGCCCTGATAAAGCTCGCCGACTTTTTGGAAGTATTCGGTCAGGTAGTCGATGCAGACCTGCACTTTCAGCGGCAGCTTGTCCTTTTCGGTATACAGCGCGTACACCGGTCGCGGATCGGAGTGATAGCGTTTGAACAGAATTTCCACTTCGCCGCGTTTGATTTCGTCGATCACCCACATCAGCGGCGCATAGGCGATGCCGGCGCCGGCTTTCAGCCAGCGGATCATGGTCTGCGAATCGTTGGTGACAAAGCGCCCCTGCGGTGAAATGCGCGTGCTGATGCCCTCTGGGGCGATCAGCTCAAACTCGCTGTCCGGCCGTACGCTGTACTCCAGCCAGGAAAAATTCGCCAAATCGCTGGGGGTGCTCGGCGTGCCGTGGGCGGCCAGGTAACTTCTGGCGGCGCACACCACCATCGGCATCGAGCCAAGCCGTTTGGAGAACAGGCTGGAATCCTGCAGCGCGCCGACGCGGATCACCACATCCAGCCCGTCGGCGATCAGATCGGGCGCCGGAATGCCGGTGACCAGGTTCACCTTCAGGCCGGGATACTCCTTGAGCATGTCGGCGGTCATGGTGGCCAGCACATTTTGTGCCATGGTTGACGAACTGCCGATGCGTAAATTGCCGGTAGGCGTATTATTGAAGGCGTACAGCTGCTCGTGCACCTCGATGGCTTCCAGCAGCATGCGGCGGCAACCCTGATAGTAGATTTTACCCGCTTCCGTCAGGCCGATGCTGCGCGTGCTGCGGTTGAGCAACTTGACCTGTAAATCATTTTCCAGTTTGGACACTGTCTGGCTGATGGATGATACGCTCATGCCCAACTGGCGCGCGGCGGCGGTAAATGAACCGCACTCAACCACTTTGGCGTACACCGACATCCGTTTTAGTCTTTCCATTATTCACTCTGGCTTAAAAGTGATTTAGATCACAGATTGTTGATGGCTTGATAGTAAGCAGGCTAATATAACCAGTGCCGGGTGTAAAAACTTCGTGCGCCGAAGCGTGGTATATCAGATGCTGCGTGATGCGTCCGTTGCAGCGCGACCCGGTTGCCCTCGCACTTTCTTATCGCGGATGTATGCCTTGAGTTTAACCTTTTTTCAGGTTTATAGCCTGGACAACCTGTCTGGGCATGAGTTGTGGCGTGCATTCGCTAAAATGTAAATGTAATGTGAACAAATATGAGTAAAACCTGTCTTCCCCGGTGTAGTAAACAATAAGGAAAAAATGATGAGTTTGCTTCCGGTGATGGTCATCTTCGGACTGTCGTTTCCCCCGGTGTTTTTCGAATTGATTGTGTCGCTGGCGCTGTTTTTTGTGCTGCGTCGGCTGCTGCAGCCGACCGGTATTTATGATTTTGTCTGGCATCCGGCGCTGTTCAACACCGCGCTGTATTGCTGCCTGTTTTATCTGATTTCGTGTCTTTTTGTTTGAGGTCGCTGTGAAAACTTTTTCGATAAAAATAGCCAGAATCGCGATCACTTTGATTCTTGTCCTGCTGGGGATTATCGCCGTCTTCAAGGCCTGGGTGTTCTATACCGAGTCGCCGTGGACGCGTGACGCCAAGTTTACCGCCGACGTGGTGGCGATCGCGCCGGACGTCAGCGGCCTGCTGAGCGATGTGCGGGTAACGGACAACCAGCTGGTGACAAAAGACCAGGTGCTGTTTGTGGTCGATCAGCCGCGCTATCAGCAGGCGTTGGCGGAAGCCAGCGCCGACGTGGCTTATTACCAGGCGCTGACCGCCGAGAAAAAGCGTGAGGCGAGCCGCCGCGTGCGTCTGGGCGTTGACGCCATGTCGCGTGAAGAGATCGAACAGGCCAGCAATGCGCTGGAGACCGCCCAGCACCAGCTGGCGAAAGCAATTGCGGTGCGCGACCAGGCCAAACTCGATCTGGAACGCACCACGGTGCGCGCGCCGGCAGACGGCTGGATCACCAACCTGACCGTACACGCCGGTGATTTTATTACCCGCGGCTCCACGGCGGTGGCGTTGGTGAAAAAGAACACCTTTTATATTCTGGCCTATATGGAAGAGACCAAGCTGCACGGCCTGAACCGCGGCGACCGCGCGGAAATTACGCCGCTTGGCAGCAACCGCATTATGCACGGTACGGTGGACAGCGTGGCGGCGGCGGTGAACAACAGCAGCAGCACCAATGACAGCAAGGGGCTGGCCTCCATCGACAGCAACCTGGAGTGGGTGCGTCTGGCGCAGCGCGTGCCGGTAAAAATCATGCTGGATCCGAAAGACCAGCAGCATCCGTACCCTGCCGGCACCACGGCGACCGTGGTTATCACCGGTCAGAACGACCGCGATAGCGATCGCGAGTCGCCGTTCGTCAAGCTGATGCACCGGCTGCGTGAGTTCGGTTAATGAATAACCCCACCTTTATCCGCCTGAGGTTTGCGTTCAAACTGAGCTTTGCGATCGTCTTCGCGCTGTTTGTCGGCTTTCACCTCAATCTGGAAACACCGCGCTGGTCGGCGATGACCGCCGCCATCGTCGCCGCCGGCCCGGCCTTTGCCGCCGGCGGCGAGCCGTTTTCCGGCGCGATCCGCCACCGCGGCTGGCTGCGTATTATCGGCACCTTTATCGGCTGCTTTGTCGGCCTGCTGATTATCGTCACCACCGCGCGCGCGCCGGTGGTGATGCTGCTGCTGTGCTGCATCTGGGCCGGCGTCTGCACCTGGATCTCTTCGCTTATCAAGGTGGAAAACTCGTACGCCTGGGGGCTGGCGGGCTATACCGCACTGATCATTATCGTCACTGTGGCCACCAGCGAGTCGCACCTGCTGGAGGCGCCGCAGTTCGCCGTGGAGCGCTGCAGCGAGATCGTGCTGGGGATCGTCAGCGCGGTGCTGGCGGACCTGCTGTTCTCCCCGCGCTCGATCAAACAGGATATCGATAGGGCGGTGGATAACCTGCTGGTGCAGCAGTATCAGCTGTTGCAGATGTGTATCAGCAATGCGGAGAAGGACGATATCGACCGCGCCTGGGGCAACCTGGTGAAGGGCGCCACCGCGCTGAACGGCATGCGCAGCAGCCTGATGATGGAGTCCTCGCGCTGGCAGAAGGTCAACCGCCGGGTGCGCGCGCTGCATACGCTGTCGCTGACGTTGATCACCCAGGCCTGTGAAACCTACCTGATTCTGCTTAACCACCCGGATGCGCTGAGCGAACGGCTGCGTGAACTGCTGATGGAGCCGGCGGAGACGCCGCAGGAGATCCACCGTCGCATGAAGCTGATGCGCCAGGTGCTGACGGTGCATCGCACCGATGACACGCTGTTAACGGTGTCCAGCTGGGTCGGCGCGGCCACCCGCTACCTGCTGCTGGCGAAAGGCGTGCATACCAACAGCAGCATCAGCGGCGTGGAGGAGGATATCCTCAGTACCGAGGTCGAGATCAAACCGGCTTCGGCGGAGGGGCACCACGCGATGATCAACGGCCTGCGCACCTTTACCGCCACCGCGCTGGGCTGCCTGCTGTGGCTGTGGACCGGCTGGACCTCCGGCAGCGGCTTTATGGTGATTATCGCGGTAATCACCTCGCTGGCGATGCGTACGCCGAACCCGCGCATGGTGGCGATGGATTTTGTGCTGGGCATGCTGGTGGCGATACCGCTGGGGGCGCTGTACTTTATGGTGATCATCCCGGCGACGCAGCAAAGCATTCTGCTGCTCTGCCTCAGTCTGGGATTACTGGCGTTTATCATCGGCATTGAGGTGCAGAAGCGGCGGCTGGGGTCGCTGGGGACGCTGGCGGGCACCATCAATATTCTGGTGCTCAGCAACCCGATGGAGTTTAACGTCACGCAGTTCCTCGATGCCTCTATCGGCCAGTTCCTGGGCAGCTGCGTCGGTTTGATGGTGCTGTTGCTGATCCGCGATAACTCGCGCGAGCGCACCGGCCGTACCTTGCTGAACAGCTTTGTCAGCAGCGCGGTGTCGGCCCTGACCACCAAGGCGGCCAAGCGGCGGGAAAACCATCTGCCGGCGCTGTACCAGCAGCTGAACCAGCTGCTGATGATGTTCCCCAACGATATTGCCAAATACCGTCTGGCGCTGAACCTGATTATTGCGCACCAGCGGATGCAGCGTACCGAGATCCCCGCCAGCGAAGAGCTGTCGGTGTTCCACCGGCAGATCCGCCGCACCGCCGACCGCGTGGTCAGCGCCAAAAATGAGGTGAAGCGGGCGTATTACTACGATCGTCTGCTTAACGAAATGAACGAATATCAGCAGAAGCTGGTGGATAACCATGCGCCGCTCAGCGTCACCGGCCCGGTGCGCCGTCTGGCGGATATGCTGCACCGTTATCGCCACGCGTTAATTGATTAATCCTGCGCTTTTGCACGCTGCCGGCGCCGATCGGGCCGGCGCGTGCTGCCTGGCCGTTCCTCTAAGACTATACTGAAAAAAGAGTCGTTTCTCTGTGGTGAGCGCCGTTGGCGGGGCGGTTGCGCGTGTCAGCACCGCTGTAAAATGGCATGATAACCGGCAGCGGAGCGCGGGTGACGTCTTCGGCCGCGTAATGCTTCCCGACAGGAAAGGTTACGCGACGTTCATCTTTCATTCATAATATTCATTTATATAAAACAGGGGCCAAGCGGCCCGGATGTCAGGGAAAGTAATGAATAAGCGGATTCTCGTGGCGATAGCGATCGCCGTGGCGGTGGCTGGGTTTAACATGCTGCGCGGTACCGACGATCGGGCGATTTCCAACGTGCCGGCGGTGGCCGAGCGGGCGAGCGAAAGCATCGACCAGCTGACGCAGCAGCATCGGGTAGTGAGTTATTTGCAGCGGCATCAGCGTTTGCCGGACTACTACATCAGCAAGCGGCAGGCGCGGGAGCAGGGCTGGGACGCACGCAGCGGTAATCTGTGCAGCGTGCTGCCGGGCAAGGCGATTGGCGGCGATCGCTTCTCAAACCGGGAAGGGCGACTGCCGAACGCCCATAAGCGGGTATGGCGTGAAGCGGATATCAACTACCGCTGCGGCCGCCGCGGCGCCGATCGGCTGCTGTATTCCAGCGACGGCCTGATATTCGTGACGCGCGATCACTACAAAAACTTCATTCGGGTGGAGTGAGTTTGATGGGGAAAGTAGAGTTTGATTTCAGCCAGATCCCTGACCTGCCGGCGTTTTATCGCGACTTTGCCGATAAGTTTGCGCTGGGGGACGGTTTTGGCGCTAATCTGGATGCGTTGTGGGACGTGGTGACCGGAGAGATCGGTCTGCCGGTCGAGATTGAGTTCACCAATCTTGATAACCGTCGCAAACGCCGTTTTGGCGCGATCATTCTGCTGTTTGAAGAGGCGGAAGAAGAGCTGGAAGGCAGTCTGTATTTCAATATTCGTGAAGCCGACGCCGCCGCCGCGCATCATCGGGGATGAACGCGCGGGTTCATCCCATGATGCCGGCGACGCCGTGACGCCTTATTCGGCGGCTTCAGCCAGCTCGCGCAGATACTGAAAGATCTGACGGGCAGCCTTGGGCGTTTTGTTGGCGGCTTTTTCTTTCTGCGCGTTGCGCACCAGCGAGCGCAGCTGCTGGCGATCGGCCTGCGGATACAGCTCCAGCACCGCCGCTACCGCATCATCCCCTTCCTCGACCAGACGATCGCGCAGCGACTCCAGCTTATGGAACAGCGAAACCTGCTGGTTATGGCGGTTTTTCAGCTTGTCCAGCGCGGTTTGAATCGGCTCGACGTCGCGGGCGCGCAGCAGTTTGCCGATCAGCTGGATCTGGCGGCGACGGCCCTCTTTCTTAATTTTTTGCGCCAGTTCGATGGCGGCGCGCAGATCGTCATCCAGCGGAATGCGTTCCAGCGCGTTTTTCCCCAAATCAACCAGCTCGCTGCCCAGGTCTTTTAACGCTTCGGCATCGCGTTTAATTTCACTTTTGCTGACCCAGATAATCTCGTCATCGTCCTCGTTTTCATTGTCCGGGACATCGTCGAGCCAGTCTTCAGGTTGTTTTTTCATGGTAGGCTCCGTTAAAAAGAGGCTAATCCTAACAGGTTGCCGCGGCGATCCCCAAAAGAATTGGCGCGGCGGCGTCCGCCTGCAGCCTGCGGCGCTAAATACTGCCGCCGGAGATGCGAAATTCTACGCGCTTCCTGTTAGACTCAAGGCTATGGATTTCTAAATTATGGCAGATTGATGAAAGTAGTCACTCAGGTTGCACAGCAGCGCAAGACGCTGGAAAACGCGGTTTCCCAGGCGCTGGATCTGGCGGCGGTCGGTTGCGATGCGGCAGAGGTCGCCGTAACGAAAACCACCGGCATCAGCGTCAGCACCCGCTTTGGCGAGGTAGAAAACGTCGAGTTCAACAGCGACGGCGCGCTGGGCATTACCGTTTATTATCAGCAGCGTAAAGGCAGCGCGTCGTCGACGGATCTCAGCCCGGACGCCATTGCGCGCACCGTGCAGGCGGCGCTGGATATTGCCCGCTACACCTCGCCGGATCCCTGCGCCGGCCCGGCGGAAAAGGATCTGCTGGCGTTTGAGGCGCCGGATCTCGATCTGTTCCACCCGACGGAGCTGGATGCCGAACGCGGCATCGAACTGGCGGCCCGCGCCGAGCAGGCGTCGCTGGGCGCTGATGCGCGTATCACCAATACCGAAGGCGGCAGCTTCAACAGCCACTACGGCATCAAGGTGTTCGGCAACAGCCACGGCATGCTGCAAAGCTACTGCTCCAGCCGCCATTCGCTGTCCAGCTGCGTAATCGCCGAGCATCAGGGCGATATGGAGCGGGATTACGCCTATACCATCGGCCGCGATCTGAACGATCTGGCCAGCCCGGAGTGGGTGGGCCAGGAGTGCGCGCGTCGCACTCTGTCGCGCCTGGCGCCGCGCAAGCTGGCCACCATGAAGGCGCCGGTGCTGTTTGCCTCGGAAGTGGCGACCGGGCTGTTCGGCCACCTGGTCGGCGCCATCAGCGGCAGCAGCGTCTACCGTAAATCCACCTTCCTGTTGGACGCGCTCGGCACGCAGATCCTGCCGGAGTGGCTGACCATTGAAGAGCACCCGCATCTGCTGAAAGGGCTGGCCTCGACGCCGTTCGACAGCGAAGGCGTGCGCACCCAGCGTCGCGATATCGTGAAGGACGGCGTGCTGCAAACCTGGCTGCTGACCAGCTACGCGGCGCGCAAGCTGGGCCTGCACAGCACCGGCCACGCGGGCGGCATTCATAACTGGCGCATTGCCGGCCAGGGCAATGACTTTGCCGGCATGCTCAAACAGCTGGGCACCGGCCTGGTGGTGACCGAACTGATGGGCCAGGGCGTCAGCGGCGTAACCGGCGATTATTCGCGCGGCGCGGCGGGCTTCTGGGTGGAGAACGGCGAAATCCAGTATCCGGTCAGCGAGATCACCATTGCCGGCAACCTGAAAGACATGCTGCGTAATATTGTCAGCGTCGGCAGCGATATCGAAACCCGCAGCAATATTCAGTGCGGCTCGGTGCTGCTGCCGGAAATGAAGATCGCCGGTCAGTAACCTGTATCAGCTGGCCGGCGCAACGCCGGCCAGCATTGCCGTTCCCCGCCTTTAACCTTCCTTACAAATCTTCGGTTTCGCTTTGTGCGCATGCCGCCTATGTTAATTAGCGGTTAATTAAAACAATAACGGAAGGTGAGCATGAACAATAAACTCAAAGCGCTGGCGGCGTTGGCGCTGCTGGGCGCCAGTTCGCTGGCGATGGCGGCCGATCTCGATGAGAATATGGATATCATCGCCGGCAACTATAAAACCGCGTTAAAAACCGATTCCGCCGACAGTTTCAAACAAAGTCTGCAAAACATGCGTGCTGCTGCGCAGGACGCCAAGCAGGGCACGCCGCCCAAGCTGGAAGATAAAGCGCCGGACAGCCCGGAAATGAAGGACTTCCGTCACGGTCTGGATACGCTGATCGGCCAGATCGACGCCTCGCTGGCGCTGGCTAATCAGGGCAAACTGGCCGAGGCGAAGCAGCAGGCGCAAGCGTTTAAAACCACCCGCGACACCTACCACCAAAAGTACCGCTAAGCGCCGTGGCGGCGGTTCTCCCGCCGCTTATCGCGCCATCTCCCCGTCCTGCAAAAAGCTGGAGGGCGTCTGCCCCAGCACCCGACGAAACATGGCGGAAAACGCCGCGCTATTCTCATAACCCAGCTCCAGCGCAATCTGCGTGACGCTGTCGCCGGCGGCCAGCCGCGCCAGCGCCCATACCACCGCTGCCCGTTGCCGCCACTGTGAAAACGGCATGCCGGTCTGGCGCTGAAAAAAACGGCTGAAACTGCGCAGGCTCATATACAGCCGGGCGGCCCACTGCTGCGGCGGCAGATGAATATCCGGCCGCTGTAAAAATGCGTGGCACAGCGCATGCAGCCGCGCATCCGCCGGCAGCGGAATATGCAGCGGCAGCGCCGGCATGCGTGCGATCTCATGCAGCAGCAGTGCGATCAGCGCGCCGTCGCGCCCGTGCTGCGCGTATTCGAGCGGCATCTCCACGGCGGCGATCAACAGCTGGCGCATCAGCGGCGAGACGCTGACCACCCGGCAGGGGGCGGTGCGTACCGCTTCCGGCAGCGCCGCCGGTTCGAGATACAGACTGTGGGTGGTCACGCCCACCATCGTCACCTGATGCGGCATGCCGGGCGGCAGCCAGACCGCCCGCTGCGGCGGCACCAGCCAGTTGCCCTGCTGCGTCGTGACGTGCATGACGCCGGTCGCGCCGTACAGCAGCTGGGCGCGGCGGTGGCTGTGCATCGCCAGCAGATAGCCTGGCGGATAGTGCCTGGCGAGGGCGATGACCGGGCGCGCCAGGTGGTCGACGTCGTCGATCGGAACATTGTGCATCGGGGGTGCCGGTAAGGTTGGCCGAAATGCAATGATAGTTGGCATAACGGCGTATGCAAGCCAGCGGCGTTCGCTTTTATCCTGTCGCCCTCTTTTCTGGGCAGGGCATGGGTTATGACGGACGTGGTTATTCTGCTGGCCGCCGGTTTTCTGACCGGCATCAGCACCATTTTGTTTGGCTTCGGCGGCGGCTTTGTGGTGGTGCCGCTGGTCTATCATCTGATCGCCGGTGCGCAGCCCGGGCAGGCGATGCATATCGCCGTCGCGACCTCGACCGCGCTGATGATTCTCAACGCCGGCTATGCCAGCTATGGCCACTGGCGGCGCGGCGCTTTACGGCGGGAAACGATCATACCGCTGTGTTACGCGCTGGCGGGCGGCGCGCTGATCGGCGCGTTTATCGCCACGCGGCTGACGGACGGCCTGATCCGCCTGCTGTTTATCCTCTATATGCTGCTGACCATCGCCGATTGCGTGTGGCGTAAAGGCTTTCTGCAGAAAACCGCGCGGCGTCCGCTGTCTGCCGTTACGCTATGGCTGGGCGGGCCGGGCATCGGCGTGATTGCCGCGATGCTCGGCGTCGGCGGCAGCGTGATGACGGTGCCGCTGCTGCGGCGGCATGGCTATGAGATGAAGTACTGCGTCAGCGCGGCCAACCCGCTGTCTATCGCCATTGCGCTGATGGGCGCCGGCATGTACGGCTGGCTGGGTCATGGCAAGATCGCCGGTGCGGGATACCTGGGCTATGTCAATCTGGGGATGCTGGCCTGGCTGGCGCTGTCCGGCATGTTGGGCATGGCGTTCGCCCGTTACGCGCTGCCGAAGATGGGCGATGAGCTGCATGCGCGGGTCTATGTCTGGCTGCTGGTTCTGGTGCTGGTGTCGATGCTGCTGTAACTGTACGGGCGGCGGAGGGCCGCCCGTCGCGCCGCTTAGCGATGATACTCGCCGGCGGCTTCCGGTTGGTACAGCAGTTCCAACACCTCAATATTCGCCTGTTCGCCGTTCGGCAGCGTCCAGGCAATCTGTTTGCCGACGTGCATGCCCAGCAGCGCTGCGCCCAGCGGCGCCATCACGGACAGCTGCTGATTGCTGTCCTTGAGCGAGGCGGGGTACACCAGCGTACGCACGTGTTCCTCGCCGGTGTGCAGATCGCGAAAACGAACGATGCTGTTCATCGTCACCACATTAGCCGGGATTTGCGCCGGCGGCAGGATCTCGGCGCGATCCAGCTCGTCGTTAAGCGCGGCGGCAATGTCGGTATGGGCGAAAGCCGGCTGTTCCAATAACGCATCCAGGCGTTCCGCATCCAGCTCATTAATCGTAATGATTGGTTTGGTCATTCCACTCTCCCGTTATCCCCGACGCCCTGGCGGCCCGTGTGCCGCAAGCGCCGGAGCTACATCAAAACACGCCGTGGGGGCGTTTTTCCAAATGGTAAAAAGGCGGCATAAAGCAACACCCCGCGCCTTAAGGTGCGGGGTGTTGGCAATGTCGATTGTGTCTTGCCGATAGTAGGCGCTTGGCCGCGGAAAAGAAAGAGATCTCGATCACGAACTTTTCTTCCGCATT
The DNA here is from genome assembly GCF_016026735.1 of Serratia rubidaea. Classification (NCBI taxonomy): domain Bacteria; kingdom Pseudomonadati; phylum Pseudomonadota; class Gammaproteobacteria; order Enterobacterales; family Yersiniaceae; genus Serratia; species Serratia rubidaea. The sequence goes on along the minus strand of NZ_CP065640.1, from coordinate 966,659 downwards.
TTTTCCCGGACGGGCGAGGGCGGCACGTTATCTCTTTGTATTTCCATTAACTTATCGCTAAATAATGCGTTTTGCGAAATGGATCCCCATCCGTCACCCAATTTCCACTTTGAACTGGAAAAAAACGCGCTACACAAGCCATGTCGTCGGCGTTAGGGTAAAGCCATCAGATAAAGCAGATAAAACGGCTTATTCAGCGCCGTTTTGTAACTCAATAATTAACGTCTGTATCCATGGGGTGACTGAAAAGTGAATGCAGGAGCAACTTCGGTAAAAACAGAACAGGTTGATATCGCGCAGGCGGCGGAAATTACCACTCAGCTGCTGGCGGATATTACCGCGATGTTAAACGCAGAGAATATTTACACCAATGAGGTGCAGCAGCAAATGCTGGAGTCGCACGTACGTGCGATGGTCTTGCGCTCTATTACCGGCGAGCCGCTGCCGGAGGTGGATAAATCTCTGTTTGATGAAATTTCGTCGCACTCGATGCAGCTGGCGCAGCGGGTGGTGGACCAATTAAAAACCTTGCCCGTCGAGGAAGCCTATTTGCTTTCCGTGCATTTCGAAGTGGCAAAAGATAATAACCAATAATTAATTACCAATAATTATCAATCAGGAGAATATCTCATGAGTCAAATTACCGTAGTGATCGGCGACCGTCTGGGGAAAGGGCAGAAAGTGGGCCAGGGCGTTGAAAATGCAGGCGGAAAAGCGGTGGTCATTCCCGGCGTGGCGGCGGATATGAAGCTGGGTGATGTGATGAAGGCGGAAAACGCGCAGCTGGGTATTTCGTTCTGCGGCAGCGGCGGCGCCGGCGCGATTACGGCGCAGACCAAATATGGCTATAAGGCAAAATACGGCATGCGTTCTATTGACGAAGGCGTCACGGCGATTAACGAAGGCTGCAACGTACTGGGCTTCGGCTTTATGGATAAAGAAGAGCTGGGTCAGAAACTGGTGGAAGCCTATATCAAAAAACATGGCGCGGCATAAATGAAGGAACAATATACCACCTCAGTCACCGTTGCGGGCAAAGGCGACACCAAGGCCAAGGCCTTTGCCGCCGCATTGGCAAGCGTACAGGGCGCGGTATTAAAGTCCACCAGTAATATTCTGCTGCGTATTGAACCGCAGGATGTCAGCGTATTAAGCGCGGAAGAAAAAATCACCAAAGAAAAGTTTCTGTTTTTCTTCCTGCCGCGGGAAAGAAAAAGCTATGCAGTGTCATTGGAAGTAACCATAAATGTGACGATCATCAACACTGAAAAGGTGGTCTTCACTACAAGATAAAAAACTGACAGATACCCGGAATGATTCATGTTACGGCGTTGTTGGCTTTAATTTGCAATTAATCGGGTATAAGTGGAGAGATAAACAGATGTTTCTCATAATCTTATTTAAGTCGATTATTATCGGCGGGCTGGTGGGCGTTGGCGTCGGTGCAGGCGCCGCGCGTATGTTCCATGCCCCGACGACACAGGGAATGGGCGCTTTCCGTACCTTAGGCGAGCTGAACTCTTGCGAGGGCGATCCGGCTTCGCACTTCTCATTTGGTCTGGGCTTCTTCTTTAACGCCTGGGCTTCCTCCGTGGCGGCCGGCGCCTTCACGCAGGATGTCGACCACCGCATTATTCCCAACTGGGGCGCCGCGGCGCTGATGATCAAAAACCGCAACGTGGCGGAAACGCTGCACGATCCGAAGAAAATGGCGATCGCCTGCGGCATCATCGGCATGATCGTGGTGGCCTTCCTGAACTCGACCGCCTCTGCGGTGCCGGCGGCGCTGCAGGTCACGGCGATCAAGGTGCTGGTGCCGGCGGCCAACCTGCTGGTCAACACCGTGATGCCGGTGATCTTCTGGCTGGCGGCGATCGACGCGGGTAAACGTTCCGGCTTCTGGGGCACCATTTTCGGCGGCCTGGCGCAGCTGATCATGGGTAACGCCGTACCGGGCCTGGTGCTGGGGATCCTGATCGGCAAGGGCGTGGAAGAGAGCGGCTGGAATAAAGTCACCAAAATCATGATGGCGACCATCGTGCTGCTGTTCGTGCTGAGCGGCTTCTTCCGCGGTTTCGATATGGAACTGCTCAAATCGTTCAGCCTCGGCGTGCCCGGCTGGCTGGATGCGATTCATAACGGCCTGAGCGGTAAATAAGGAGTGCAGTGATGGAAGAACAAGTCCAACAAAAAGGCTTCTGGTATGCCGACTGGTCGTTCCCGATTTTTGTCGGTCTGCTGTCCGCCGGCGTGTTTGCCGGGACGCATATGTATTACCTGTACGGTATCGGCGCGTTTAACGAAGTGGCGTTTGTCTCAATGCTGCGCGCCGGCATGGATACCGGCGTCTACGGCGCGGTGGCGGCGTTTGGCGCCAGCTTCCTGTTCGCGCGCATTATCGAAGGCTCGCTGGTGGGGATCCTCGATATCGGCGGCGCCATCCAGACCGGGGTGGGGCTGGGCGTACCGGCGCTGCTGCTGGGGGCCGGGTTCGTGTTCCCGGTGGCCAACTTCGCCGCATCGCTGGTGACCGGCCTGGTGATCGGCCTGGCGATTGGCTATCTGATTATTCTGGCGCGTAAATTCACCATTAATCAGAGCAATTCGACCTACGGTGCCGACGTGATGATGGGGGCGGGCAACTCCTCCGGCCGCTTCCTCGGGCCATTGATTATTCTGTCCGCCATGACCGCGTCGATTCCTATCGGCATCGGCTCTCTGCTTGGCGCTTTGCTGTTCTACATCTGGGGTAAACCAATCACCGGCGGCGCGATCCTCGGCGCCATGGTGCTGGGGGCGATTTTCCCGGTCGCCATTGCTTGACGTCCGGCTGTACCCGCAGCAAGACAACCAACGTATACCCTGGCCTCACGGCGCGTACTGCGGCGTGAGGTCGGCAGGGTATAAGGAGTAATGAAGTATGTATGACCTGATAATCCGACGCGCCAGACTGGCGGACGATACCCTGACGGACGTGGCGATCGCCGACGGCAAAATTGCCGCGGTCGGCCAGCTGCCGGCGGAGATGTCCGCCAGCCGCAGCTGGGATTTGGCGGGCAACTACCGTCTGAGCGCCGGCTGGATCGACGCCCATGTGCACTGCTACCCCTCCTCACCGATCTATCACGATGAACCGGACCGCGTCGGTGTTGATAGCGGCGTCACCTCGGTGGTGGACGCCGGCAGTACCGGCAGCGACGACATTGATGAGTTCTATACGCTGACGCGCAGCACCAAAACCAACGTTTTCGCCTTCCTGAATATTTCGCGTATCGGCCTGCTGCGGCAAAACGAACTGGCCGATATGAGCGATATCAACAAGCAAGGGGTGAAGAGCGCCATCGAGCGTCACAGCGGTTTTGTCATCGGCATCAAGGCGCGGATGAGCAGCAGCGTGGTGGGGCCGAACGGCATCAAACCGCTGGTGCTGGCGAAAGAGATCCAGCAGGAAAACCAGCAGCTGCCGCTGATGGTGCACGTCGGCAACAACCCGCCGGATCTGGATGAGATTGCCGACCTGCTGACGCGCGGCGACATCATTACCCACTGTTATAACGGCAAGCCGAACCGCATTCTGACGCCGGCGGGCACGCTGCGTGAGTCGGTCCAGCGCGCGCTGAAGCGCGGCGTGCTGCTGGACGTCGGCCACGGCACCGCCAGCTTCAGCTTCGAGGTGGCGCGCCAGGCGATTGCGCTGGGCCTGTTGCCGCACACTATCAGCTCGGATATCTATTGCCGCAACCGCATGGCTGGCCCGGTGCATAGCCTGGCGACGGTGATGTCCAAATTCTTCACCCTGGGCATGACGCTGCCGCAGGTGATCCATTGCGTGACGGAAAATGCCGCTTCGGCGCTGCGCCTGCAGAGTAAAGGGCAGATCAAACCGGGTTTCGACGCCGATTTGACCCTGTTTGAGGTGCGTCAGGGGCCGCAGGTGTTTGCCGATTCTGAAGGGCAGTCCGCCGCGGGCGAACAATTGCTGGTTCCGCTGGCCGCGGTGGTGGCCGGGGAAGTCCTATTAACCGATGAAGGGAAGGCCGCTCATGTCTTCGATTTATGAAAAATATAATTTAAAACAGGTGATTAACACCTCCGGCCGCATGACGATTTTGGGCGTCTCCACGCCGAGCCAGACGGTGATCGATGCGGTGGATTACGGCCTGAACCACTACTTTGAAATTAAAGACCTGGTGGATAAAACCGGCGCGTATATCGCCAAACTGCTGAACGCGGAAGATGCGGTGGTGGTGTCCTGCGCCTCGGCCGGCATCGCCCAGTCGGTGGCGGCGGTGATCGTGCGCGACAACGCCAACCTGCTGGTGAACCTGCACTCGGCGCCGGTTAATGAACCGCGTGAGATCGTGCTGCCGCGCGGTCATAACGTCAACTTCGGCGCGCCGGTCGACACCATGGTCGCCCTGGGCGGCGGCAAGGTGGTGGAAGCAGGCTACGCCAACGAGTGTTCGCCGCAGCAGCTTGCCGCCAGCATTACGCCGCAGACGGCGGCGATCCTGTACGTCAAGTCGCACCACTGCGTGCAGAAGAGCATGCTGTCGGTCGAGCAGGCCGCCGAGGTGGCGCGCCGGCATAACCTGCCGCTGATCGTCGACGCCGCAGCCGAAGAGGATCTGACCAGCTACTACCAGATGGGCGCGGACCTGGTGATCTACAGCGGCGCGAAGGCGATCGAAGGGCCGACCAGCGGGCTGGTGATCGGCAGGAAACAGTACGTAGCCTGGGTAAAACAGCAGTCCGGCGGCATCGGCCGCGCGATGAAGGTCGGCAAAGAGGGCATTCTGGGGCTGACGCAGGCGATCGAAAGTTATCTGACGCAGGAAAAAACCAGCGGCGCGCAGATGGTTGAACGCATGTCGGCGTTTATCACCAACCTGAATACGCTGCACGGCGTCAGCGCGCAAACCGTCTGGGACAGCGCCGGCCGCGATATCGCCCGCGCGGAGATTACCTTTGACGAAGCCGCGATCGGCATCTCGACCACGGAGCTGGTGCAGGCGCTGAAGAACGGCGAGATCGCCATTTACTTCCGCGGCTACAAGGCCAACGAGGGCAAGATCGAAGTGGATGTGCGCAGCGTTGATGAAGCGCAGCTGATGACCGTATTTACCTGTATTAAACGTTTACTGGAGAAACAAGCATGAAGCTGAAGCCAAACTATTACCGTGACCGCGTTTGTCTCAACGTATTGGCGGGGTCGAAGGACAACGCGCAGGAAATCTACGACGCGGCGGAAGGTCACGTGCTGGTCGGCGTGCTCTCCAAGAACTATCCGGACGTCGCCAGCGCGGTGGCGGATATGCAGCGCTATGCGCGCCTGATCGACAATGCGCTGTCGGTGGGGCTGGGCGCCGGCGATCCTAAACAGTCGGCGATGGTCAGCCTGATTGCGCAGCAGGTGCAGCCGCAGCACGTCAACCAGGTATTCACCGGCGTCGGCGCCAGCCGGGCGCTGCTGGGGCAAAATGACAGCGTGGTGAACGGCCTGGTGTCGCCGACCGGCCGCGTCGGCCAGGTGAAGATCTCGACCGGGCCGCTGAGCGCCGCGGCGCCGGACGGTATCGTGCCGGTGGAAACCGCCATTGCGCTGCTGAAAGACATGGGCGGCAGCTCCGTCAAGTATTTCCCGATGGGCGGCCTGAAGTGCAAGGACGAATACCAGTATGTGGCGCAGGCCTGCGCCGAGCATGACTTTATGCTGGAGCCGACCGGCGGCATTGATCTGCAGAACTTTGAAGAGATCGTCGAGATTGCGCTGCGCGCCGGCGTGAAGCAGGTGATCCCGCACATTTACAGCTCGATCATTGATTCCGCCAGCGGTAATACCCGCCCGCAGGATGTGAAGACGCTGTTGGCGATGACCAAAAAGCTGGTGGGTTAAACCCCGGCGTAAAGACGGCGCCGCTGCGTGCGGCGCCCCGTATTAATGGGCGTGGTCGGCTGTGCCCCCTACCTGGATCAAGGATAATTATGCGAAACTGGGTTACCCTGCGAAGCGCTCCGTTACTGGGCGCAGTATCCCTGGCGCTGCTGGCGATGGCCAGCCCGGCGCTGCAAGCTGAGGACGCCATGACGACCACCTCATCCCGTTTTGCCTATATCGGCACCTACAATCCCAACGGCGAAGGCGTATACCGCTTACGCGTTGACGCCGCCAGCGGCGCGCTGAGCGATAAAACGCTGGTCAGCACGCTGGCCAATCCCGCCCAGCTGACGGTCGACGCCCGCGGCAGGACGCTGTACGTCGCCAGCGAGGTCGGTACGGCGGATGACGGCAAGCACGGCACCATTGCCGCGCTGCGCATCAATGCCGAGGACGGCAGCCTGACGCCGCTCAATCAGGTGGATTCGCAGGGGGCGGGGCCGGTGTACCTTTCCCTGACGCCGAACGGCCGCCATCTGCTGGTGGCCAACTACCAGAGCGGCAGCGTGGCGGTGTTCCCGGTGGATGCGCAAGGCCGGCTGGCGGCGGCCAGCTCGGTGCAGCAGCAGCAGGGGCCGGCCGGCGCGGCCAAGCCGGCGGCGGCGGTGAACGGCAGCTTTGCCGTCAGCGATCATAACGGGCCGCATGCGCATATGATCGCCAGCGATCCGAGCGGCAAGTTTGTGTTTTCGACGGATCTGGGGCTGGATCGGATCTATCAGTGGCGTTTTGACGACGTCAGCGGCCGGCTGACGCCGAACGATCCGCCGTGGATCGCCGCCTCGTCGGCCGGCGCGGGGCCGCGCCATTTCGTTTTCCATCCTGACGGCGCCACGCTGCTGCTGGTGAACGAGGAGGCATCCACGCTGACCAGCTACCGCTTTGACGCGCAGCGGGGCACGCTGAGCCAGCTGCATGCGGCATCGACGCTGCCGGCGGATTATCAGGGCACCAGCTTCGCCGCCGGGCTGGCGCTGAGCCGGGACGGCAATCACCTGTACGTCGCCAACCGGTTGCACAACAGCATCGCGCAGTTTAGCGTCGGCAAGGCGGGCGAGCTGACGCCGGTGGCGGAAACCTGGACGCGGGGCGATTACCCGCGCACGATTACTCTGGATCCCAGCGGGCGCTATCTGTACGCGCTCAATCAGCGCAGCGACAACGTGACGCGCTTCGCCGTGGATCCGCACAGCGGCAAACTCAGTTTTATTGCAGGATATACGCCGGTGGGCAGCCCATCGCAGATGGTGTTTGCGCCGGCGACGCAGTAACTCTCTGGTCGGTTTAGCGCGACCCGCCTCGCGCTGGGGCGGGCGCTTAACATTGGAATGACAATGGTGAGATTTCCTTATCCTCGTTTAGCTTATCTGTTTGATGCGTTGCAATCGGAAACCCTGCCGCAGGATGAACTGGCGAAACGCCTGGCGGTTTCCACCCGGACGGTGCGTGCGGATATCACGGCACTGAATGATATTTTGGAAAAATACGGCGCCCGTTTTGTACACAGCCGCGGCGCGGGCTATCGGCTGCAGGTGGACGACGCCAAGTTGTTCAACGCGCTGCAGCTGCAGGAGCGCAGAAAGCATGTGACGCCGCGCAGCGCGCAGGAGCGCGTGCATGCCCTGCTGGTGCGTTTTCTGACCTCAGCGTTTTCTCTGAAGCTGGAAGATCTGGCCGATGAGTGGTTTGTCAGCCGCGGTACCCTGCAAAACGACATGGCTGAGGTGAGAGAGCGGCTGGCCGGTTACCAGCTAACCATTGAAACCAAACCGCGCTACGGTATGAAGCTGTTCGGCGCCGAAATGGCGATTCGCGCCTGCCTGACCGATCTGCTGTTCCAGCTGGATCAGGAGGACGCGGAAAATCCGCTGCTGAACAACGATATCCTGCTGCAGCCGCAGGTGGCGACCTTCGCCGGCCTGCTGCATCCGCTACTGTCGCAATACAATGTCCGCCTGACGGACAAGGGTGAACAGTACCTGATTTTCTACTGCGCCGTGGCGCTCAAGCGCATCAGCGACGGCTACCCGCTGCCGGAGTTTGATGTGGAAGACGGCGATGAGGCGGTGCGCAAGGCGTCGACCTGGCTGGCGGGCGAGCTGAGCAAGGCCGCCGGTAAAGAGGTTTCGGCGGCCGAAGAGGCGTATCTGCGGGTGAATATCGCCGCGCGGCGGGTGCAGGAGGTGCGGCCGACCGAAATCAACGCCGACGATGAAGAAGCGCTGGTGGATTACATCCTGTCTTATATCAACACCCACTATAACTACAATCTGCAGGGCGATAAGCAGCTGCGCGCCGATCTGCTCACCCATATCAAGACCATGATCACCCGGGTGAAATACCAGATTAATATTCCCAATCCGCTGCTGACCAATATCAAGCAGCACTACCCGATGGCCTACGACGTGACGCTGGCGGCGGTCTCCAGCTGGGGAAAATATACCCCCTACACGCTGAGCGAGAACGAGATCGGCTATCTGGTGCTGCATATCGGCGTCGGGCTGGAGCGGCATTACAACATCGGCTATGAGCGTCATCCGCAGGTGATGCTGGTGTGCGACACCGGCAACTCGACGGTGCGTATGATTCAGGCGCAAATCGCCCGCAAGTATCCGCAGCTGGTGGTGACGCGCACCGTTTCGCTGCGCGATTACGAAATACTGCCGCATATCGACGAAGATTTTGTGATTTCCAACGCCCGCGTCAGCGAGAAGAACAAGCCGGTGGTGGTGATGTCGCCGTTCCCGACCGAGTATCAGCTGGAGCAGCTGGGCAAGCTGGTGCTGGTGGACCGCACCAAGCCGTATATGCTGGAAAAGTTCTTCGACGCCAACCACTTTATGGTGGTGAATGAACCGCTGACTCAGGAGCAGCTGTTCCGCAGGGTGTGCGCGCAGCTGGAGCAGGAAGGCTATGTCGGCGAGGATTTTTATCCCTCGGTGGTTGAGCGTGAAGCCATCGTGTCCACCCTGCTCGGGGAGGGTATCGCCTTGCCGCACTCGCTGGGGCTGCTGGCGAAGAAAACCGTGGTGGTGACGCTGCTGGCGCCGCAGGGCATCGACTGGGGCGACGGCGAAATGGCGCACGTGATCTTCCTGCTGGCGATCAGCAAAAGCGACTATGAAGAGGCGATGGCGATTTATGAGCTGTTTGTCACCTTTGTCCGCGAGCGGTCGATGAGCCGGCTGCTGGGCAGCAGTGATTTCGCCAGCTTTAAGGCGGTGGCGCTGGATTGCCTGAGCCGGATATAAACCGGTTATTTCTGAGTGTCCGGCTTCACGAACGCGCCGTTTGCACATTGACCGGCGGCCCTATGGTCTTAAAAATCAAAGGCTCTCTTTGCTGACAGGAGTCACAAGATGGCCGCTTTTTCCCTCCGACCTGTTGAACCCGGTTACTGCGTTGTTGAAACGCCGGGTTCGTTAGCCTTTCAAGGACGTCTGCTGTTTGCCAACCCACGCAGCGCCGCTGCCCGCTATTTTATGTAGCTTAATGCCGATACGCCGTGGCTGAAGCCCGGGCAGATAGTGATTGTTGCCGATCCTGAGCATACACGTCAGGATGCGTTGTTACGGCAGTTATATCAGGCAAAGCGGACGGTTAACCGGGCGATGGAGCCGATTAACGTTGAGCAGGCAGATTTCCTCCAGCGTCATTATGTCGCCATTGCGACCATACTTAACGGCACCAGCCGGGGAATGGGAATAGCCAGCGATGCCGGCAAGCAGTATTTTATGCGCATCGAAAAACTCCTTAAACAGATCGAGGCCAGCTACCAAAATCAGTTCCGGACTCAGGGGACGCTGATTGGCCAGCAGTTTTTTGTTGAAAGGCAGCGGCTGTTTAATGAGTTGAAAATCCTGCTGGATAAACCGATTTTTAGCCGGCTCACGCGCAACATCCTTAACCTGCGTCCCTATGAGAGCATCAAGCGTGCGCTGAACCTCTCCAGCCGTTCCATCGTGCATGAGTGGTCAACGGTGGGCGTTGGGGCAATAAAAGGCTACTCGAGCTACCTCGAGGGCGCCGGTAAGGCGGTAAAGTTTATGAAAGGTGCGGGCTGGATTGGTATAGCGCTCTCCGGAACCAGCACGACCAATGATATTTATCATGCTTGTACCCTTGGTCGTGAGAAGGAATGTACGCGGGTGGCGTTAACAGGGTATGGTGCTTTTGGTGCGGGCACTGTCGGAGGAATATATGGCGGAGCCCTGGGAAGCTTGGTTGGTGTTGGAGTTTGTACGGCATTGGGGATTATCAGCGCTCCAGCAGGAGGGGCGGCCGGGTTGGCCTGTGCGATTATCGGTGGTACGGCAGGCGGTTTGGCAGGTGGTGGCGCAGGGGAATATATCGGTGAGAAAGGTGGAGCTTTTGTTGCAGACATGCTTTTAAAGTAACAGAGGATAGGGCGTGATGAGCTTTTATTTGATGTTGATTGGCTCGGTGCTGGTATTTTCGGGCATTGGTTTTTTTATATTTATCATGCTGTACTTCGGCGTAACGAAAAAGAAATACGAAACAATCGTATCGGGCTACCTGTCCCGCGCTCTGCCGATGCCTGATGTTTATACCGTTTTTTATCATGGCGGTTTTTTCACCAGCTTTTTACTGGTGAGATTTATGAGGCAGGTGTTACTAGGGAAAAAGATTGGGCCAGGTAAGAAAGGTTATCGGCTCCCCGCCGAGTCATATGACTATTTCAACACGTTGCCGAATGAGCTGATCGTCTGGATAAAAAAGTATTACATGCTGCATATCATCGAGCTGTCGATCATCATCTCTGGATCGCTCTTCATTTTGTTAGACAGCCTGTTAAGGGCTGTTGTACCCGGATATGCGGCATATTCCGGGTAAACGATCCAAAGGCGCGTCCGACGCTTAATCTTCGTCGAAGCCGGAATTAAACAGCGCGATCACCGCATCCAGCGCCTGCTGGGCCTGCGGTCCGCTGGCTTCGACTTCAATATGCCGGCCCTGGGCGGAGTCCAGCATCAGCAGCGCAATCACGCTGCTGGCCTCGGCTTCGGTGCCGCTGTCGTTACGCAGAATCACTTCGGCGTCAAAGCTCTGCACCAGTTCAAACAGCTTCATCGCCGGGCGGGCGTGCATGCCCAGCCGGTTCTTGATTTCTACCGTTTGTTTGATGGTCATTGCTTGCGTTTTTCCAGCGTGCGGTGGCGCGACTGCACGTTCTTGCCGCGCGAGCGGAAATAGTCCGCCAGCTGTTCGGCCACGTACACCGAACGGTGTTTACCGCCGGTACAGCCGATGGCGACCGTCAGATAGCTGCGGTTGTTGGTTTCCAGCATCGGCAGCCATTGTTCCAGGTAGCTGCGCGTCTGGTAGATAAAGTTATGCACTTCGGTATGGCGATCCAGGAACGACGCCACCGGCTTGTCCAGGCCGGTCATCGGGCGCAGCTTCGGATCCCAGTGCGGGTTCGGCAGGAAGCGGACGTCGAACACGTAATCGGCATCGATGGGAATGCCGTGTTTGAAGCCGAAGGACTCAAACACCATGGTCAGCTCGCGTTCGCGTTTGCCCAGCAGGCGGGTGCGCAGCATCTCCGCCAGCTCATGCACCGACATTTCGGAGGTGTCGATAATCAGATCGGCGCGCGAGCGCAGCGGCTCCAGCAGGTCGCTCTCTTCATCGATGGCGCTTTCCAGCGACAGGTTTTTGCTCGACAGCGGGTGCAGGCGGCGGGTGTCGCTGTAACGGCGGATCAGCGTATTGCGGTCGGCGTCCAGGAACAGCAGTTGCGGGGAGAAGCTGTCCGGCAGTTGCGTCATCGCATATTCGAACACTTCCGGTGACTCCGGCATATTACGCACGTCGATGCTGACCGCCGCGGAGCTGTTGCGTTCCGCCAGCGTTTTGGCCAGCTCCGGCAGCAGCACCACGGGCAGGTTATCAACGCAGTAAAAACCCATATCTTCCAGCGCCCGCAAGGCGACGGATTTCCCTGAACCGGAACGGCCGCTGACAATCATCAGCACCATGTGGCAACTCCCCCTGGCATCTCAGCGGCGTTTATGCCGCCGTTGGAAATATAAGCCCGGCGACGGCCGGGATCCATGACAGACAAACAGTATCGTTATCGCCGGCGGAAGTCACGCCGGCAACCGCTTATTCCGTAATGATCTGATAAAGTTCTTCGTCGCTCTGCGCGGCGCGCAGGCGGCGGCAGACGGTTTTATCGGCCAGACGCTTGGCAACCAGCGACAGCGTGTGCAGATGGGTCTTGCACTGGTCGGCCGGCACCAGCAGGGCAAACAGCAGGTCGACCGGCTGGTTGTCGATGGCGTCGAAGGCGATAGGTTGGTCGAGACGGATAAACACGCCAACGGCCCGCAGTGTGTCCTCTTCCAGCTTGCCATGAGGGATCGCGATACCGTTGCCGATACCGGTACTGCCCATGCGTTCACGGGTGAGAACCGCGTCAAACACCACCTGCGGCGGCAGGTTGAGCTGTTTGGCTGCCAGTTCGCTGATAATTTCCAGAGCGCGTTTCTTGCTGTTGCAGTGTACCGAGCTTCTGGTGCACTCGATGTTGAGCACCGAGCTTAATTGCATTATTTCGTCGTTCATCTCATCTTCACTTAAAATCACACGCTTAAGCTTGCTTAGCGCTGGTTTGGCGGCGGTGTTCTGCCGCCAAACGCTGTGCGACGTCGTTGCTTAACGAGGCGATTTTTCGTCTGTTAAACCCTGATGGCTTATCGGCGCGTTATTCCGCGGAATAACGCGCCGATGGCAGCCCGGTAGCACGAAGGCTACGTGCGGGCCGCTGCCGCGGACGGTAGCGGCCCAGATTGTCAGTGTTGCTTCAATTTGTCTTTATGTTTGTTCAATTGCCGCGCCAGTTTATCAATCAGGCAGTCAATTGCAGCATACATATCTTCTTTTTCCGAGGTGGCGTGCAACTCGCCTCCATTCACGTGCACCGTTGCTTCCGCAATCTGCTGCACTTTTTCCACGGTGAGCACGACATAAACCTGGTTAATGCGGTCGAAATACTGTTCGAGCTTGGCGAACTTGGTATTGACGAACTCACGCAACGGCTCGGTGATGTCGATGTGGTGTCCGGTAATGTTGAGCTGCATAATGTCTTCCTTCTCTATTGAGGTCAAACCAACTGTTTACGCTGGTTCGACGGCGGGATGGACAAAGACTCTCGGTACTTGGCGACGGTGCGCCGCGCCACCATGATGCCCTGATCGGCAAGCAGGGTGGCCAGTTTACTGTCGCTAAGCGGTTTGGCGGGGTTTTCCGCCGCGATTAATTTCTTCACCAGCGCGCGGATCGCCGTGGAGGATGCCTCGCCGCCGCTGTCGGTGTTGACGTGGCTGGAGAAGAAATATTTCAGTTCGAAGATGCCGCGCGGGCTGTGCAGGAATTTCTGCGTGGTCACGCGTGAAATCGTCGATTCATGCATCTCCACGGCCTGGGCGATATCCGCCAGCACCATGGGCTTCATAAACTCTTCACCTTGTTCAAAGAACGCCTCCTGCTGCTCGACGATGCAGCGCGTCACCTTCAACAGCGTATCGTTACGGCTTTCCAGGCTTTTGATCAGCCATTTCGCTTCCTGCAGGTTACTGCGGATAAACTGGCCGTCGGCTTCGTTACGCGAGCTGTTGCCCAGTGCGGCATAGTGCTGGTTGATCTTCAGACGCGGAATGCTGTCGGCATTCAGTTCGACCGTCCAGCGGTTGTGCACCTTGCGCACCAGCACGTCGGGAATGACATATTCCGACTCGCCGGTATTGATAGATTGCCCCGGGCGCGGGTCGAGCGACTGAATCAGCAGCATCGCTTCTTTCAGTGTATCTTCTTTTAGCCGGGTTGATCGCATCAGGCTGCGAAAGTCGTGGTTGGCCAGCAGATCCAGATGGTCGCTGATGATCAGCCGGGCTTCGGCGAGGAAAGGCGTTTCTTTGGCGTATTGGGACAGCTGGATCAGCAGACAGTCGCGCAGATCGCGCGCCGCGACGCCGATCGGGTCGAAACGCTGCACCCGCTTGAGCACCGCCTCCACTTCTTCCAGCGTGACGTCTGCGTCGCCGACGCTTTCCAGAATATCTTCCAACGACACGGTGAGATAGCCGGTGTCGTCGACGGCGTCGACGATCGAGGTGGCGATGGCGGCGTCGGTATCGGAAAACGGCGTCAGATCCACCTGCCACATCAGGTAATCCTGCAGCGTCTGGGTGGTTTCCCCCTGGTAGACCGGCAGTTCGTCATCGCGGTAATCGGTGCCGGTGCCCGATGGCGTGCCGGCGGTGTAGATTTCATCCCAGGTGGCGTCCAGCGGCAGTTCGTCCGGCATATCCTTCTGCTCCAGCGCTTCGCGGGTATCCAGACCTTCGGTGTCGGCGCTTTCTTGCGCGTCGATCTCGTCGTGCGGGTCGGTTTGCTCAAGCAGCGGGTTGCTCTCTAACGCCAGTTGGATCTCTTGCTGAAGCTCAAGCGTAGACAGCTGCAGCAGACGGATCGCCTGCTGCAGCTGGGGAGTCATCGCCAATTGTTGGCTGAGCCTGAGTTGCAAACCTTGCTTCATAATGTTCTTTCTATTTTTCCGTTAACCGCTGCGTATCGCTGACGCAGGGCATTACAGGCGGAATTCTTCGCCCAGATAAACGCGTTTCACCTGTTCATCGCTCAGAATCTCTTCCGGCGTGCCGTGGGCGATCAGCTGCCCCTGGCTGACGATATAGGCGCGTTCACAGACGTCCAGCGTTTCACGCACGTTATGGTCGGTGATCAGCACGCCCAGGCCGCTGTCGCGCAGGTGCTCGATGATTTTTTTAATATCGATAACGGAAATCGGGTCAACCCCGGCGAACGGTTCGTCCAACAGGATGAATTTTGGGTTGGCGGCCAGCGCGCGGGCAATTTCGACGCGGCGGCGTTCACCGCCGGACAGCGCCTGGCCCAGGCTGTCGCGCAGATGGGTGATATGGAACTCTTCCATCAGCTCGTTGGCCCGGTCGGCGCGTTGTTCGCTGCTCAGATCGTCGCGGATTTCCAGCACCGCCATCAGGTTGTCGTAGACGCTCAGGCGACGGAAGATTGAGGCTTCCTGCGGCAGATAGCCAATGCCGCGGCGCGCGCGCGCGTGCAGCGGCAGGATGCTGATGTCTTCGTCATCGATGACGATGCGTCCGGCGTCGCGCTGCACGATGCCGACCACCATGTAGAAGGTGGTGGTTTTACCCGCGCCGTTCGGCCCCAGCAACCCGACGATTTCGCCGGAGTTCACTTTCAGGCTGACGTCTTCAACGACTTTACGGCCCTTGTAGGCTTTCGCCAGATTTTCTGCGATGAGTGTTGCCATAAGTGATTAGTTACTCTTCTGACCGTTTTTGTCCTGCAACTGCGACGGCACCAGCACGGTCTTCACGCGTTTGCCCTTGTCGCCGTATGCCTGCATTTGCTGCTGCTGCACCAGATAGGTGATGCGCTCGCCCTTCACGTTGCTGTCGAGCTGCTCCAGATAGGCGTCGCCGGTCAGGGTCACCAGCTGCGGCGCCACGTCGTAACGCACCTTCAGCGAATGTCCTTTTACCGGTTTGCCGTTGTCCTGCATCTGGTAGAAGGTTACCGGCTTACCGAAGGCTTCGATATAGGTTTTGTTCTGATCGCCGCCCGGACGGGTGACCACCACTTTATCGGCCTTAATCTCGATGGTGCCCTGTTTGATCACCACATTGCCGGTAAAGGTGCTGACGTTGCTCTGCATATCCAGAGACTGGTTCAGCGAGTCGATGCTCACCGGCTGATTGGCGTCAGATTTCAGCGCCCAGGCGGGGGCGCTGGCGGCCAAAACCAGGCTGCCGATCAACAGACTACGGAGTGGTTTTTTGTGTTTGAATTTCATAGTTGGTCTTAACCTTATCAATCAGCTCAGCGGTTTTGTCCCGCAGGTTCCCACGCATTTTCATGCCGTTAGAATTAAAATTCGCGCCGTACAGCGTTACTTCGTCATCGGAGGACACATCCTGGGTCACCAGATTAACCTGAGCGTTGTCCGTTTTGATTTTTTCCAGTTGTGAGGTGGTGGTCAGGCTGTTCACCTCAACGTGACCGTACAGATACAGCATGCGGTCTTTAGTCAGCTTGGCGCGGTCGGAACGTACCGACCAGGTGGCGACGGCGTTTTCGTTAAACAGCGTCATCACCGGCTGGGTAAACCAGCTCAGCTCTTCGGCGGTATAGTACTTGGCGCTTTCCGCCACCAGCTTATAGTTTAATTTACCGGCCGGGTTATAGACGACGGTGACCGTTTGCTGGCTCTGGTAAGTCGGGTCCGCCGAGTTTACCGGCCCGGCCGTCGGTTCGTCATCGTAATCCGCCATATTCCAGCCGATCAGGGCCAGAACGATCAGCGCCAGTATAATGGTGATCCAGCGTTTGGTTTTGCTCATATCGACAGCCCTTTGGCGTCCTCCAGCTTGTTCTGAGCCAAAAGAATAATGTCGCACAGTTCGCGCACCGCGCCGCGTCCGCCGGCGATGCGGGTGACGTAGTGGGCGCGCGGCGTCAGCAGCGGGTGGGCGTCCGCCACCGCTACCGCCAGGCCGACCTGCGCCATCACCGGCCAGTCGATCAGATCGTCGCCGATATAGGCCACCTGATCTGCCGACAGCGACAGTGTATCCAACAGTTCACGGAAGGCCAAAAGCTTATCGGACTGGCCCTGATACAGATAGCTGATGCCCAGGGTTTTTGCCCGGTCTTCCAGCAGCTTGGCGGAGCGTCCGGTGATAATGCCGACCTCAATGTCAGAGGTCTTCAGGCAGCGGATGCCGTAGCCGTCGCGCACGTTGAAAGCTTTCAGTTCTTCGCCGTTGTTGCCCATATAAATCAGGCCGTCCGATAGGACGCCGTCGACGTCGCAGATCAGCAGGCGGATTTTCCCGGCCCGCGCCATCACGTCTTGCGTTACCGGCCCGTAGCAGGTTTCAACCATACTCATTGATTTTCCTAATTATTATTTCAATAGCGCGGCGTTTCTTGCCGCCTGTCGCCGCTAAAAACTCACACCACGCCGGCGCGCAGCATGTCATGCATATGTACCACACCCAGCAGTTGGTCGCCATCGGCAACCAGCAGCGCGGTGATATGGCGCTGCTGCATCAGGTTCAGCGCGTCTACCGCCAGCGTATGCGGGCGCACGCGCACGCCGCCGCGCGTCATGACGTCGGCGATTTTGGCGCTGTTCAGATCGATGCCCAGATCGAAGATGCGGCGCAGGTCGCCGTCGGTAAAGATGCCGGCAATGTGCATCTGCTCGTCGCAGATCACCGTCATCCCCAGATTTTTGCGGGTGATCTCCAACAGGGCGTCGCGCAGCGTGGCGTCGGCGCTAACGTGCGGAATATCGTCGCCGCTGTGCATAATGTCGCTGACGCGCAGCAGCAGGCGGCGTCCCAGCGCGCCGCCGGGGTGCGACAGCGCGAAGTCTTCCGGCGTAAAGCCGCGCGCCTTCAGCAGCGCCACCGCCAGCGCATCGCCCATCACCAGGGTCGCCGTGGTGCTGGTGGTCGGCGCCAGGCCCAGCGGGCAGGCTTCCTGCGGCACCTTGATGCACAGGTGGATGTCTGCCGCCTTGCCCATCGAACTGTCCGGGTTGTTGGTCATGCAGATCATCGGGATTTGCTGGCGTTTGAGCACCGGGATCAGCGCCTGAATTTCACTGGATTCGCCGGAGTTGGAAATGGCGAGCACGATGTCCTGTGGCGTAACCATGCCGAGATCGCCATGGCTGGCTTCCGCCGGGTGCACGAAGAATGAAGGGGTGCCGGTGCTGGCGAAGGTCGCGGCAATCTTGCAGCCGATATGGCCGGATTTGCCCATGCCCATCACCACCACTTTACCGCTGCAGGCGGCGATTTTTTCGCAGGCGCGGGTAAAGTCGTCGTTGATGTAGCGGTCGAGCTGGGCCAGCCCGTCGCGTTCGATCTGGAGCACTTCTTTACCGGCCTGTTGAAAATCAAAGCCAGGTTGCAACTCAATATTCGACATGCTTTTTCTCGTATTCTTAGCCAAAGGTAGCGAATGGGTTGAAAAACAGCAGCGCAAGATACGCAATAAAACCACATAATAACAGAGCGCCCGCCAGATGGCCGATGCGATGTTTGCGTCCGATGCAAAGCGCGCTGAGCGCCAGGCTGGCCGCCAGCATCACCCAGTAATCGCGCTGGAAGGCGGCCGGGTCGAGCCGGCTGGGCGACAGCAGGGCGGGCACGCCGAGCACGATCGCCATATTGAAAATATTCGAGCCGATAATACTGCCGATCGCCATGTCGTCTTCGCCTTTCAGCGCGCCGGCTATCGACGTGGCGAGTTCGGGCAGGCTGGTGCCGACGGCGATCAGCGTCAGGCCGACCGCCAGCTCGCTCATGCCGAAATAGTGGGCGATCACCGTGGCGTTATCGACCACCATCCGCGAGGCGAGCGGCAGGATAATAAACGCCAGCACCAGCCACAGCGTGGCGACGGTGGTGCTGCCGTTCTGCGGCAGTTCGGCAAGCTGTTCCGTGGTCAAGCTGTCGCAGCCTTCGCGCTGGGCCAGCCGCGCTATCTTCAGCATCAGGGCGATAAAAGCGGCGGCGGCGGCCAATAGCAGTACGCCGTCCAGCCGGCTGAGCTGGTTGTCCATCAACACCAGGCCGCATAATACTGTGACCGCCAACATCAGCGGCAGTTCGCGCCGCAGCACCTCCGAGCGGGCCGCCAGCGGGTGAATAAGCGCGGCAACCCCTAAAATCAGCAGGATATTGGTAATATTGGAGCCGAGGACGTTGCCGACCGCCATATCGCTCTGGCCGTTCAGCGCCGCAGTGACGGACACGAACAGCTCCGGCAGCGAGGTGCCGATGCCGACGATCGTCATGCCGATAATCAGCGGCGGCACGCCCAGCGAACGGGAGATCACCGCCGCGCCGTAAACCAGCCGGTCTGCGCCGTATACCAGTAAACACAAGCCAACGATAAATAATGTTATTGCGAGAAACATGCGAGTCCTTTGCGGGCACTATTCCCCAGACCTTTCACTGACGATCGCCGAGCTGCGCCGGAACGCAGGGCAGCGACGTGAAAGCGACAGGGGCCCGGTTCGTTGGTCTGACCTGGCCGTCATAACTGGCCTGCGCCGATGGTGGGGCGCTATCGCCAATCTGTGTCGTTATTTTTCGTGATGTGACTAATTTTGACCCTGCGCAGCGTAAAAGTAAAACTAATGGCATCATTGGTAGGGAAATGGCGGTAAGTTTTTGTAAAAATGCGCCGTATGGCGCCCGGTAGATTATTATCAGCGGGTAACAGAGCCCACACAGCCGTACAAGGATCCAATAACATGCACCAGCAGGCAGATAATCTGGTCGAAGTGCGCGGTATGACGTTCTCCCGCGGCGATCGGCTGATATTTGAAGACATCAACCTGACGGTTCCCCGTGGTAAAGTGACGGCGATTATGGGGCCGTCCGGCATCGGCAAGACCACCTTGCTGCGCCTGATCGGCGGGCAACTGGCGCCGGATAGCGGTGAAATCTGGTTTGACGGGGATAATATTCCCGCGCTGTCGCGGCATAAGCTGTACGATGCGCGCAAGAAGATGAGCATGCTGTTCCAGTCCGGGGCGCTGTTCACCGATTTAACCGTGTTTGAGAACGTGGCCTTCCCGCTGCGCGAGCACAGCCAGCTGCCGGAGGCGCTGATTCGCACCACGGTGCTGATGAAGCTTGAGGCGGTGGGGCTGCGCGGCGCGGCGGATCTGATGCCGAACGAACTGTCCGGCGGGATGGCGCGGCGTGCGGCGCTGGCGCGGGCCATCGCGCTCGACCCGCAGCTGATCATGTTCGACGAGCCGTTTGTCGGGCAGGATCCGATCACCATGGGCGTATTGGTGAAGCTGATTGATGAGCTGAACCATGCGCTGGGGATCACCTGTATTGTGGTGTCGCACGATGTGCCGGAAGTGCTGAGCATTGCCGACTACGCTTATATCGTGGCGGAGCACCGCGTGATTGCCGAAGGAACCGCACCGCAGTTACAGAACAATCCTGATGCGCGCGTGCGCCAGTTCCTGGATGGTATTGCCGACGGGCCGGTGCCGTTTCGTTATCCGGCCGGTGATTACCAGGCCGCATTGTTAGGCTAAGGGAGTAGATATCCTCATGTTATTACAGGCGTTAGCGTCTCTTGGACGCCGTAGCATCAATATCAGCACCGCCTTCGGGCGCGCCGGTCTGATGCTGTGGGGCGCGCTTATCGGACGGCCGGAGCCACGCAGGCAGTGGCCGCTGCTGATCAAACAATTACACAGCGTCGGCGTACAGTCGCTGTTGATTATCATGGTTTCCGGGCTGTTTATCGGCATGGTGCTGGGCCTGCAGGGGTACCTGGTGCTGACCACCTACAGCGCCGAGGCGAGCCTCGGCATGATGGTGGCGCTGTCGCTGCTGCGTGAACTGGGGCCGGTGGTGACCGCGCTGCTGTTCGCCGGACGCGCAGGCTCCGCGCTGACCGCAGAAATCGGCCTGATGAAGGCCACCGAACAGATCTCCAGCCTGGAAATGATGGCGGTCGACCCGCTGCGTCGCATCGTGGCGCCGCGTTTCTGGGCCGGGATGATCAGCATGCCGCTGCTGACCCTGATTTTCGTCGCCGTCGGCATCTGGGGCGGTTCGATGGTGGGCGTGGATTGGAAAGGCATCGACAGCGGCTTCTTCTGGTCGGCGATGCAGGGCGCCGTCGAATGGCGTCAGGATCTGCTGAACTGCGTGATCAAGAGCGTGGTATTCGCGATAACCGTGACCTGGATTGCTATCTTTAACGGTTATGATGCGGTGCCGACCTCTGAAGGGATTAGCCGGGCAACGACCAGAACGGTGGTACATTCGTCTCTGGCGGTGTTGGGATTGGATTTTGTGCTGACAGCACTGATGTTTGGGAATTGATTCGATGCAAACGAAGAAGAGTGAAATCTGGGTTGGGGTATTTATGCTGATCGCGCTGGCCGCCATCATCTTTATCTGCCTGCAGGTAGCCAATGTGAAATCCATCGGCAACGAGCCGACCTACCGTATCTACGCCACCTTCGATAATATTGGTGGCCTGAAGGCGCGTTCGCCGGTGAAGATTGGCGGGGTGGTGATCGGCCGCGTAGCGGATATCGAGCTGGATCCGAAAACCTATACGCCGCGCGTCGCATTGGATATTCAGGACAAATACAACCAGATCCCGGATACCAGTTCATTGGCGGTCCGCACGTCCGGCCTGCTGGGGGAACAATTTCTTGCCCTGAACGTCGGCTTTGAAGACCCGGAAATGGGCACCGCCATTCTTAAGGACGGCGGCACCATTCAGGACACGAAATCAGCGATGGTGCTGGAAGATCTGATCGGCCAGTTCCTGTATAAAAGCGGCGGTCAGGATGAAGCCAAGCCGGATGCAGCTGCTGCACCGGCAGCCGCCCCGAGTCATTAAAAGAGGATACCTGCATGTTTAAACGTTTATTGATGGTTGCCCTGTTGGTGGTTGCACCGCTGGCGAGCGCGGCGGACCAGACCAACCCGTACAGCATGATGCAAGAGGCGGCGGAGAAGACCTTTACCCGTCTGAAAACCGAGCAGCCGAAAATCAAGCAGGATCCGAACTCTCTGCGCGCCATCGTGCATGAAGAGCTGATGCCGTACGTTCAGGTGAAATACGCCGGCGCGCTGGTGCTGGGCCGCTATTACAAAGAAGCGACGCCGGCGCAGCGTGAAGCCTACTTCACCGCGTTCCAGGCTTACCTGGAACAGGCGTACGGCCAGGCGCTGGCGCTGTACCACGGCCAGACCTACCAGATTGCACCGCAGCAGCCGCTGGGGGACGCCAACATCGTGGCGATTCGCGTCACCATTATCGATACCAACGGCCGTCCGCCGGTGCGCCTCGATTTCCAATGGCGTAAAAACAGCAAAACCGGCCACTGGCAGGCGTACGACATGATTGCCGAAGGCGTCAGCATGATCACCACCAAGCAGAACGAGTGGGCGTCAACGCTGCGCACCAAAGGCATCGACGGCCTGACCCAGCAGCTGCAGGCGGCGGCCAAACAGCCGATTACGCTGGATCAGAAACAGTAATGGCCGAGTCCCTGCGCTTTGACGACCAGCCGCAGACGCTGGTGCTGCACGGCGATCTGGACCGGGAAACGCTGCTGCCGCTGTGGCGGCAGCGCGCCGAGCTGCTGAAGGGCAAAACGGCGATTGACGTGGCGCAGCTGCGCCGCGTGGACTCCTCCGGTCTGGCGTTGCTGGTGCATCTGCGTGCCGAACAGCTGCATAACGGCGTGGAATTGAAAATTTCCGGCGCGACCGACCGCCTGAAAACGCTGATCGCCCTGTACAATCTGCAGGAGATAATGCCTGTCGAGACGCAGGGTTAGGCGTGATTTGGCGGTGCGACGGCAACAACATTTCTCAAAGCCCCTGTTCTGCAGGGGCTTTTTCTTTAGTTTAAGAAAGCGCCGTATTCCTCTAAGATATCAGGCTGATTATGATCCTTTGCTGCAGAACGGGATACCATGGAAAATAGCGAAATTAAAGACGTGCTGATGAACGCATTGGCGCTGGAAGAAGTACAGGTAACGGGCGACGGCAGCCACTTTCAGGTGATTGCGGTCGGTGAACTGTTCGGCGCCATGAGCCGCGTCAAACAGCAGCAGGCGATCTATGCGCCGCTGATGGAATATATTGCCGACAACCGTATTCATGCCCTGTCGATCAAGGCATACACCCCTGAAGAGTGGAAGCGGGATCGCAAACTCAACGGATTTTAAGGCTGCGGGCCTTTCGGGCCGGCAGCGTTGATACCCGGTTGACCAACGGCGCAGGTCAGGGAGCGCGGCGGCGCGCCTGCGGGCGGCCAGTGTGCGGCGGCGTGGGTCGCGGGTATTGTGGACGAGACAACAGAGAGTCATTAGATGGATAAATTTCGAGTGCAGGGCCGTACCCGCCTGAGCGGGGAAGTGGCTATTTCCGGGGCGAAAAACGCCGCCCTGCCGATTCTGTTTGCCGCGTTGTTGGCAGAAGAGCCGGTTGAGTTACAGAATGTTCCCAAACTGAAAGACATCGATACCACCATCAAGCTGCTGAGCCAGCTGGGTGTGAAAATTGAACGCAACGGTTCGGTGTTTGTTGACGCCAGCAATGTCAACGAACTCTGCGCGCCTTACGATCTGGTGAAAACCATGCGCGCTTCCATCTGGGCGCTGGGCCCGCTGGTCGCTCGTTTCGGCCACGGCCAGGTTTCTCTGCCGGGCGGCTGCGCCATCGGCGCGCGTCCGGTCGATCTGCATATCACCGGTCTGGAACAGCTGGGCGCCGAGATCAAACTGGAAGAAGGCTATGTGAAGGCCTCCGTCGACGGCCGTCTGAAGGGCGCGCATATCGTGATGGACAAGGTGAGCGTGGGCGCCACCGTCACCATCATGAGCGCCGCCACGCTGGCGACGGGCACCACCGTGATTGAAAACGCCGCGCGCGAGCCGGAAATCGTCGATACCGCCGAGTTCCTGAATACACTGGGGGCGAAAATCAGCGGCGCCGGCACCGACAAGATCACCATTGAGGGCGTTGAGCGCCTGGGCGGCGGCGTGTACCGCGTTCTGCCTGACCGTATCGAAACCGGCACCTTCCTGGTGGCGGCGGCGATCTCCGGCGGCAAGGTGCTGTGCCGCGATACCCGTCCTGATACGCTGGATGCGGTGCTGGCCAAGCTGCGTGAGGCCGGGGCGGACATCGAAGTCGGCGAAGATTGGATCAGCCTGGATATGCACGGCCAGCGGCCGAAGGCTATTACCGTGCGCACCGCGCCGCACCCGGGCTTCCCGACCGATATGCAGGCGCAGTTCAGCCTGCTGAACCTGGTGGCCGAAGGCACCGGCGTTATCACCGAAACCATCTTCGAAAACCGCTTTATGCACGTGCCGGAGCTGATCCGCATGGGCGCACACGCGGAAATCGAAAGCAACACGGTGATCTGCCACGGCGTTGAACAGCTGTCCGGCGCGCAGGTGATGGCGACCGACCTGCGTGCGTCCGCCAGCCTGGTGCTGGCCGGCTGTATTGCCGACGGCGTGACCATCGTTGACCGTATTTATCATATCGATCGCGGCTATGAGCGGATCGAAGATAAACTGCGTGCGCTGGGCGCGAATATCGAGCGCGTAAAAGGCGAATAAATAAAAAATGCATTACGCCTCCGCAAGGCGTAATGCATAATTATTGGTTCAGCATTATAAAATGCATCTATTCAGGTGCATTCTTATTAATTAGACATGAATATCTGAATTATCGACCCATCGTTTCGCGATAGCGTTGTGCATAATCGGCGACGGTCTCACGATCGGTCAGCAGACCAATTACGCCGCCGACGAATCCGCCGATAATTGGGGCAATAACAACGCCAACCAGTTGAGCGAAGGCGCCAAACATGATGCTGCCGCCGGTCGCGAATTTAGCCATGCCAGCGCCGCTGGCGATGCCGTCCATGATGCCCCAGATCATGCCATCGAATGTACCACCGCTGACGGTAGTCAGTTCTTTATTGTTTAATTCACGCATGTAATGTCCTTATATTTAAATATCAATAAATTTATTTTTTATATAGATGCAGCTTTCCAAGCGTCGGGAAATAGGATTGCTCTAGAAGTTGCGTGTTTAAAAATACAAGAGAACAAAAAATAAATAAATACTTCGGTATGAAAATAATGATTTATTTTTCACTAATAAAATTGAACTGAATATGTTTCTATTTTGGTATTTATTAAATTTATTTAAATGAACGATAAACTTATTATGCTGCTGATTATCTTTAACATTTGCTACGCGGCGGTTGCCGCCGGCGGACACTGAGGGGCGGCAAATGTGCTGCGCCGGCTGAGGCATCAACCAGCGCGTGTTAATTCCTAATTGTTGTCTTCCGGGAACTCACCCACCGTCATTTGCAGCGTGATGCGTTTGCCGTCGCGCAGCACGATCACCGGGATGGTGGTGCCGGGACGGATTTCCGCTACCTGATCCATGGTTTCCAGTACGGAGACCGCCGGCTTGTTATTGACGTTGATGATAATATCGTTGATATGGAAATTGGCGTTGGCCGCCGGGCCGCTCGGCGTAATTTCGGTCACGATAATCCCCTGCAGGCGGTCGATACCGCTGTTGGAGGTGCGCAGCGGGATAATCTCTTTGCCCTGGATGCCGAAGTAGCCGCGAATGACGCGGCCGTCGCGGATCAGCTTATCCATAATCTTGCTGGCCAGTTCGGTGGGAATGGCGAAGCCCAGCCCCTCCGGCGTTTCCCCGTTGGTGACCTTGTCATAGGTCAGGGTGTTGATCCCCATCAGCTCGCCCAGCGAGTTTACCAGCGCGCCGCCGGAGTTGCCGCGGTTGATGGAGGCATCGGTCTGCAGGAAGGTTTGGCGGCCGGTGGTGCTCAGGCTGATGCGTCCGGTGGCGCTGATAATCCCCTGAGTAACGGTCTGGCCAAGGTTATACGGGTTGCCGATCGCCAGCACCACGTCGCCGATATGCGCGATGCGCTTGGTGTTGATGGGAATGACCGGCAGGTTGCCCGGATCGATCTTCAGCACCGCCAGATCGGTCAGGCTGTCGGAGCCGACCAGCAGCGCTTCGTAGCGGCGGCCGTCCTGCAGCACCACGGTGATCTGCTGCGCATCCTTGATCACGTGGCGGTTGGTCAGGATATAGCCGTGGTCGTTCATGATGACGCCGGAACCGAGGGACAGCACATTGGGCGCGCCGTTCATGTTGCGGTTGTAGATATTGACCACCGCAGGCGCAGCGCGGCGCACCGCCTTGTTATAGCCGGCCGGGGTTTCGTCGGCGGTATTCTCCACTTTCTCTGCAAACAGTTGATTGGAATAACGCAGCACGGGAAGCGCTGCCAATAGCAGGCCGGCAACGATCAAACCAATAACAGCGGAACGCAAGAGCTTAGCAAACATGGAGTTTTAACAGATAAAATAAAGGATGAACGGAGAATAGCACGAGTTAACCGGGCACAGTATGGCACTGCCCCCGGTTTTTGTACAAATTAACGCATTAGCAGGTAAATGGTTTCGCCGCCGCGGACGATGTTCAGCGCCATGACCGGCGGCTTGGCCGCCAGAACTTTACGCAGCGCGGTGATGCTTTCGACGCGCTGGCGGTTGATGCCGATAATCACATCGCCTTTTTGCAGGCCCATCTGCGCCGCCGGCGTACCTTTGCCGACGTTGTCGATCTTCACGCCTTTCTCGCCGCCCGGCAGCGCGCCGTTGCTCAGCGAAGCGCCCTGCAGGGCCGGAGACAGGGTGTCAGCGCTGGTGGAGGCGGTTTCGCTGTTGTCCAGCGTGACGGCCACCTCCTGCTGCTTGCCGTCGCGCAGCAGGCCGATCTTGATGGTTTTGCCCGGCGCGGTGGTGCCGACCTTGGCGCGCAGTTCGGCAAAGCTGCCGATAGGCTTGCCGTCGACGGAGATCAGAATGTCGCCGGCTTTGATACCGGCCTTGGCCGCGGCGGACTTCGGCAGCACTTCGCTGACGAAGGCGCCGCGCTGCGCGTCGGTATTAAAGGCTTTGGCGATATCGGCGGTCATCTCGCTGCCCTTGATGCCGAGCAGGCCGCGTTTCACTTCGCCGAATTCGATCAGCTGCTGGCTCAGGTTCTGCGCCATATTGCTGGGAATGGCGAAGCCGATGCCGATATTGCCGCCGCCCGGCGCCAGAATGGCGGTGTTGATGCCGATCAGCTCGCCGTTCAGGTTCACCAGCGCGCCGCCGGAGTTGCCGCGGTTAATCGAGGCGTCGGTCTGGATAAAGTTCTCCAGCCCTTCCAGGTTGAGGCCGCTGCGTCCCAACGCGGAGATAATGCCGGAGGTGGCGGTTTGCCCCAGGCCGAACGGGTTGCCGACGGCAACGGCGAAGTCGCCGACGCGCAGCTTATCGGAGTCGGCCATTTTCACCGCGCTCAGGTTCTTGGCGGTGATCTGCAGCAGCGCGATGTCGGTCTGTTCGTCGCGGCCCAGCAGCTTGGCGTCGAACTCGCGGCCGTCATTGAGCTGCACCTTGATTTTGTCGGCGTTGGCGATGACGTGGTTGTTGGTAAGAATATAGCCTTTGGCCGCGTCGATAATCACGCCTGAACCCAGGCCTTCAAACGGACGCGAACTTTGCTTCTGTGTAGGGAAATTAGGGCCGAAGAAATATTTGAACTCTTCCGGCAAACGTTGGCGCTGCACCTGAGTTCCTTCAATATGCACGCTGACCACGGCGGGTAAGACTTTTTCCAGCATCGGCGCCAGGCTCGGCAGCTGCTGCCCCTGAACGGCGAGCGGCAAGGCCGCGTTGGCTACCGGTACGGCGGTAAGCGTCAGGCCAACACTCATTGCTAATGCACTAAGAATTAACGACTTTTTTTTCATTGATAATAACTCTCTCATTACCTGCCGGTGAAATTAATTAACCACTAAAGGTAAGGTTAAGACCGTGAATTTGCGTCAGAAGTTCACCGCCAACATCCATTTAAGGCTTTAGGATAGCGCAGGAATTGCATCGGGGGGAGGGGGGAAGGTCAAAAGCCCGCGCAAAAATTACGCGGGCTGAAAAAACGACGGTCAGTCGCGGCGCGGCGCGCCACGCAGCAGACCGGAAGCGCCTTCGGAGTAGTCGCGCGGCATTTCAACCGGCGCCTGATCGTTATCCGCTTCGGATTCGCTCAGACGATAGCGGAACGGGTTCTCCTGCATCGGCAGGTCCGGCAGCAGGTTGTTGGAGCTTTTCGCCATATGCTGATAGAGCTGACGATAGTCGCGCGCCATGTTATCCAGCAGTTCCGCACTGCGGGCAAAATGGCCGACCAGTTCCTGACGGTACTCTTCCAGCTCGGTTTTGCTTTTATCCAGTTCGTTTTGCAAAACCTGTTGTTGACGTAGTTTACGGTTACCAAAGCGCATCGCTACCGCACCGATGACGATACCGACCACCAAACCAATCAGCGCATACTCCCAGGTCATGATGACTCCTATTGTGACTTCGTTGTTCCGCAGGGATTTTTCACTTAATAATATCCACTATAACCGTTAACCTTGTCCGAGTGGAATCCTGAAGCGCTTTTACCTTGGCTTTTCCGGGGTTTTCAGCGGGCCGCAATGCGGGAAAATGTGGCGATAACCGGAAATCTGACCGGTAACGCGCGGCTAAAATGGGCTAAATAAATTCTTTATCCGCGCTGCGCGCCAGCGGGGGCGGACGGAGCGATTGCAGGGAACATTAGGCAACATGTATTCACCATCACCGTTAACACGTTACCAGCAGGCGCTGGACGCCGGCGACTATCAGCCCGATGAGGTGCAGCGCCGGGCGGTCAGCCAATTGGACGCCATTTATCAGCAATTGGTGCAACAGACGCCCGAGACGCCGGCGGCGGCCGGCGGTCTGCGCGGCAAGCTCAGCCGCTGGCTGGGGAAAGACAGCCGCCCGGCGGCGCAGCGCCCGGTTCAGGGGCTGTATATGTGGGGCGGCGTCGGGCGCGGCAAAACCTGGCTGATGGATATGTTTTTCCACAGCCTGCCGGGGGATCGCAAACTGCGGCTGCACTTTCACCGCTTTATGCTGCGGGTGCACGAAGAGCTGGCGCAGCTGCAGGGGCAGGAAAACCCGCTGGAGATCGTTGCCGACGGCTTCAAGAAGCAGGCGGACGTGCTGTGCTTTGACGAGTTCTTTGTTTCCGACATCACCGACGCCATGCTGCTGGCGACGCTGCTGCAGGCGCTGTTCGCCCGCGGCATTACGCTGGTGGCCACCTCGAACATCCCGCCGGACGAGCTGTACCGCAACGGCCTGCAGCGCGCGCGCTTCCTGCCGGCTATCGATCTGATCAACGACTATTGCGACGTGATGAACGTGGACGCCGGCATTGACTATCGCCTGCGCACGCTGACTCAGGCGCACCTCTACCTGACGCCGCTGAACGCGCAGACCGGGCAGGCGCTGGACGATATCTTCGACAAGCTGGCGGGCAAGGGCGGCGACGCGGCGCCGGTGCTGGAGATTAATCACCGGCCGCTGCAGGCGCTGCGTGCGGCCGACGGCGTGCTGGCGGTGGATTTCCACACGCTGTGTGAAGAGGCGCGCAGCCAGCTGGATTACATTGCGCTGTCGCGCCTGTACCACAGCGTGATCCTGCATAACGTGCGGGTGATGGGGCCGTTGAAGGAGAGCACCGCGCGCCGTTTCCTGGCGCTGGTGGATGAGTTTTACGAGCGTCACGTCAAGCTGGTGATCGCCGCCGAGGCGCCGATGTTCGAGATTTACCAGGGCGAACGGCTGAAGTTTGAATACCAGCGCTGCCTGTCGCGCCTGCAGGAGATGCAGAGCGAAGAATATCTGAAGCTGCCGCACCTGCCGTGACACCCCGGCGGCCTCCGCGCGGCGGGGGCCCGTCCGGCGGCGCTAAAATGCATTTTTCCTGCAAAAACTGTTCGATCTTTGCGGGTGACTTCTCTATAATCTTGCGACCCCACGTTACAACAAAGTTTTTTTTCCCAAAAACTTTATAGTGCCGGCAATGGCTATTCGAAGGGGTAGGTTTGCTGGACTTGATGGTCGTGTGAGCCTCAACTGTTTTCGAGCGTTTGGGTGTTCACCAACGTGTAACTAATTATTGGGTAAGCTTTTAATGAAAACTTTTACAGCTAAACCAGAGACCGTAAAACGCGACTGGTACGTTGTTGATGCGAACGGTAAAACTTTGGGCCGTCTCGCTACTGAACTGGCTCGTCGTCTGCGCGGCAAGCATAAAGCGGAATACACCCCGCACGTTGATACCGGTGATTACATCATCGTTCTGAACGCTGACAAAGTTGCTGTAACCGGCAACAAGCGTAACGACAAGATGTACTACCACCACACCGGCCACATCGGTGGTATCAAAGAAGCGACCTTTGAAGAGATGATTGCCCGCCGTCCTGAGCGTGTGATTGAAATCGCGGTTAAAGGCATGCTGCCAAAGGGTCCGTTGGGTCGTGCAATGTTCCGTAAACTGAAAGTTTACGCGGGCACCGAGCACAATCACGCGGCACAGCAACCGCAAGTTCTGGACATTTAATCGGGATTAATGGCAATGGCTGAAAATCAATACTACGGCACTGGTCGCCGCAAAAGCTCCGCCGCTCGCGTCTTTATCAAGCCGGGCAACGGTAACATCGTTATCAACCAGCGCAGCCTGGAACAGTACTTCGGTCGCGAAACTGCCCGCATGGTAGTTCGTCAGCCGCTGGAACTGGTCGACATGGTTGGCAAACTGGATCTGTACATCACCGTTAAAGGTGGCGGCATTTCTGGTCAAGCTGGTGCTATCCGCCACGGTATCACCCGTGCGCTGATGGAATACGACGAGACTCTGCGTTCTGAACTGCGTAAAGCTGGCTTCGTCACTCGTGACGCGCGTCAGGTTGAACGTAAGAAAGTCGGTCTGCGTAAAGCACGCCGTCGTCCGCAGTTCTCCAAGCGTTAATTTTTTCTGCTGCGGCAGAACAAATTATGCGAAAAACCCGGTGTTTCACCGGGTTTTTTTATGCCTGAAATCCCCCTCCGGCGCGGCTAAATCTGCGCGCTGTCAGACAAATAGTGATGAAATCGCCGCCCGCTCCCCACAAAACGGGCAAAATCTGGTAAACTATCATCCACTTTTGCGCCTGTTCGCCGAGCAGTTGCCGCCAGTTACCTCCGAGGCCGCTTTCCAGACCCAAGGTTACCTGCGTGCTGCTGGCCTGCGGTCAAGATCATTCAGGATAGCGGCCTGATATTCCCACGCGTTTTCACTTTGCCGGGGGCAGGGTGCGCGCTGCGGGGCTAAGTTGGCTATTCGCAGTATTTTCTAGATAAAACTTGGAGGTTTTCATGGCTGTCGCTGCCAACAAACGTTCGGTAATGACGCTGTTTTCTGGCCCGACCGACATTTTTAGCCATCAAGTACGTATCGTACTGGCGGAAAAAGGTGTCAGCGTCGAGATTGAGCAGGTTGAACCGGATAACCTGCCGCAGGATCTGATCGACCTCAATCCTTACCAAACGGTGCCGACGCTGGTCGATCGCGAGCTGACGCTGTATGAGTCCCGCATCATCATGGAATACCTGGACGAGCGCTTCCCGCATCCGCCGCTGATGCCGGTCTATCCGGTGGCGCGTGGTGAAAGCCGCCTGATGATGCTGCGCATCGAAAAGAACTGGTATTCGCTGATGTACAAGATCGAGCAGAGCAGCGGTCAGGAAGCCGAATCTGCCCGTCGCCAACTGCGTGAAGAGCTGCTGGCCATTGCGCCGATCTTCGCCCAGGCGCCGTATTTCATGAGCGAAGAGTTCAGCCTGGTGGATTGCTACCTGGCGCCGCTGCTGTGGCGTCTGCCGCAGCTGGGCATTGAACTGAACGGCGCCGGCTCCAAAGAGCTGAAAGGCTATATGACCCGCGTCTTCGAGCGTGATGCGTTCCTGGCCTCGCTGACCGAAGCCGAACGCGAAATGCGCCTGCACACCCGGGGTTAACCATGGATATGTCGCAGATGACGCCGCGCCGCCCTTATCTGCTGCGGGCGTTTTATGACTGGCTGCTGGACAACCAGCTGACGCCGCATCTGGTGGTCGACGTAACGCGTCCGGACGTGCAGGTTCCCATGGAGTTCGCGCGCGATGGTCAGATCGTACTGAACATTGCGCCGCGCGCGGTCGGCAACCTGCAGCTGGGCGACAACGAAGTGAGCTTTAACGCGCGCTTCGGCGGCGTACCGCGTCAGGTTTTGGTGCCGTTGGCCGCCGTACTGGCGATTTACGCCCGTGAGAACGGTGCGGGAACCATGTTCGAACCGGAAGCCGCTTACGATGAAACCGACGGCGCTTTCGACGAGCTGGAGACGGTGCCTTCCGAAAGCCTGATGTCGGTCATCGACGGCGATCGGCCTGATAACGCTGACGATAACGATCCGGACGATGAGCCGCCGCAGCCGCCACGCGGCGGGCGCCCGGCGCTGCGCGTCGTGAAGTAAGCGCCGCGCCCGTGTGAGTTTGAACCAGGCACAGCAAGCATGCTGTGCCTTTTTTATATTCGGCCTGCCGAATAAAAAAACGGCTTCCCAAAGGAAGCCGTTTTATATCATCGCTTAAGCCGTCGCTGCGGGCTTACACTTCCAGGTAGTTCAGGATGCCGTCGGCGGCTTTGCGCCCTTCGGCAATCGCCGTCACCACCAGATCGGAACCGCGCACCGCATCGCCGCCGGCGAAGATTTTCGGGTTGCTGGTCTGGAAGGCGTTATCGCTGCCTTCCGGCGCCACGATGCGCCCCTGTTTGTCGAGCTGGACGTCGTGCGCCGCCAGCCAGTTCATCGCGTGCGGGCGGAAGCCAAAGGCCATCACCACCGCATCGGCATCCAGCACGTGCTCGGATCCCGGCACCGGCTCTGCCGCCTGACGGCCGTTGGCGTCCGGTTCGCCGAGCTGGGTGCGCACCATTTTCACGCCGGCGACGCGCCCGGCGGCGTTCAGCTCAATGCTGAGCGGCTGCAGGTTGAACTGGAACTCGACGCCTTCCTCACGCGCGTTGGTCACCTCGCGCTTGGAGCCCGGCATATTCGCCTCGTCGCGACGGTAGGCGCAGGTCACCTGGGTGGCGCCCTGACGGATGGAGGTGCGTACGCAGTCCATCGCGGTATCGCCGCCGCCCAGCACCACCACGCGCTTGCCTTCCATGCTGACGTACGGCTCCTGCTCACTGCTCGGGTAGCCCATCAGCTGCTTGGTGTTGGCGATCAGGAACGGCAGGGCGTCATACACGCCCGGCGCCTCTTCGTTCTCCAGGCCGCCGCGCATCGACTGGTAGGTGCCGACGCCGAGGAACACCGCGTCGAACTCGTCGATCAATGCCTCCAGCGTGACGTCCTTGCCGATTTCCGTATTGAGCTGGAACTCGATGCCCATCTCGCTGAAGATTTCACGGCGCTTGATCATCACCTCTTTCTCCAGCTTGAACGCCGGGATGCCGAAGGTCAGCAGGCCGCCGATCTCCGGATGACGATCGTAGACCACGGCTTGCACGCCGTTGCGGGTCAGCACGTCGGCACAGGCCAGGCCGGCCGGGCCGGCGCCGACGATCGCCACGCGCTTGCCGGTCGGCTGGACGTGCGACATATCCGGTTTCCAGCCCATTTCGATGGCTTTATCGTTGATATAGCGCTCGATATTGCCGATGGTCACCGCGCCGAACTCGTCGTTCAGCGTACAGGAGCCTTCACACAGGCGATCCTGCGGGCAGACGCGGCCGCACACTTCCGGCAGGCTGTTGGTCTGGTGCGCCAGATCCGCCGCCTCCATGATGCGGCCCTCGTTCGCCAGCTTCAGCCAGTTCGGGATGTAGTTGTGCACCGGGCACTTCCACTCGCAATACGGGTTGCCGCAGGACAGACAGCGGTCCGCCTGCGCTTCGGCCTGCGAATCCGAAAACGGTTCGTAGATCTCCACGAAATCGATTTTACGGATCTTCAGCGGTTTCTTCGGCGGATCAACGCGCTGCAGGTCGATAAATTGATAAACATTCTGACTCATTATGACCTACCTCTTACTGCGCCTGAACCCGCAGCTCAGCTGCGGAACGACTACGGTGACCCAACAATGCCTTCACATCGCTGGACTTTGGCTTGACCAGTGCGAACTTCGCCACCCAGGTCGGCCAGTTGGCCAGCATCTCTTCCGCGCGGGAAGAGCCGGTCGCCTGTACGTGCTCGGTGATCAGGCCGCGCAGGTGTTCTTCGTGAATCGCCAGCTGATCGACTTCCAGCACTTCCACCAGTTCCGGGTTGACGCGCTTGCGGAATTCGCCGTCCTCATCCAGCACATAGGCGAAGCCGCCCGTCATGCCGGCGCCGAAGTTGATGCCGGTTTTACCCAGCACGCAGACGATGCCGCCGGTCATGTATTCACAACCGTTATCGCCGATGCCTTCCACCACGGTGATGGCGCCGGAGTTACGCACGGCGAAACGCTCGCCGGCGCGGCCCGCGGCGAACAGCTTGCCGCCGGTAGCGCCGTACAGGCAGGTGTTGCCGATGATGCTGGCTTCATGGCTGCGGAAAGCGGAGCCCAGCGGCGGACGCACCGCGATGCTGCCGCCGGCCATGCCCTTGCCGACGTAGTCGTTGGCGTCGCCGGTCAGGGTCAGCTCTACGCCGCCGGCGTTCCAGACGCCGAAGCTCTGGCCCGCGGTGCCGGAGAAGTGCGCCTTGATCGGATCGGCGGCCATGCCCTGATCGCCGTGTACGCTGGCGATGGCTCCGGACAGGCTGGCGCCGACGGAACGGTCGGTATTGCGGATATCGAAGTAGAACGCCTTGCTATGCTTCTCTTCCACGTACGGCTGCGCCTGCGCCAGCAGCTCTTTGTTCAGCAAACCGTGGTCGAACGGCGGGTTGCTGCCTTCGGTGCAGTACAGCGCCTTGCCCGGATGCGGCGTGGCGGTCTGCAGCAGCGGCGACAGATCCAGCTTGTTCTGCTTGGCGGAAATGCCGTCCAGCTCGCTGAGGAACTCGGTGCGGCCAATCAGATCCACCAGTTGGCTGACGCCCAGCTGCGCCATAATCTCGCGGGTTTCACGCGCGATGAAATGGAAGTAGTTGGTGACGCGTTCCGGCAGGCCGTGATAGTGATCGCGGCGCAGTTTTTCATCCTGGGTCGCCACGCCGGTCGCGCAGTTGTTCAGGTGGCAGATACGCAGGTATTTACAGCCCAGCGCCACCATCGGCCCGGTACCGAAGCCGAAGCTTTCCGCCCCCAGAATCGCCGCCTTGACGATATCGACGCCGGTTTTCAGGCCGCCGTCCACCTGCAGGCGGATTTTATGACGCAGGCCGTTGGCCACCAGCGCCTGCTGGGTTTCCACCAGGCCCAGTTCCCACGGGCAGCCGGCATACTTCACCGACGTCAGCGGGCTGGCGCCGGTGCCGCCGTCATAGCCGGCGATGGTGATCAGATCGGCATAGGCTTTGGCAACGCCGGTGGCGATGGTGCCCACGCCCGGTTCGGAAACCAGCTTGACCGAGATCACCGCCTTCGGGTTCACCTGCTTGAGGTCGAAAATCAGCTGCGCCAAATCTTCAATCGAGTAGATATCGTGATGCGGCGGCGGCGAGATCAGCGTCACGCCCGGCACCGAATAACGCAGTTTGGCGATGTACGGGGTGACCTTATCACCCGGCAGCTGGCCGCCTTCGCCCGGCTTGGCGCCCTGAGCGACTTTAATCTGGATCACGTCGGCGTTCACCAGGTAGGCCGGGGTGACGCCGAAGCGCCCGGAGGCCACCTGCTTGATGCGCGAGACCTTGTTGGTGCCGTAACGCGCCGGGTCTTCGCCGCCTTCGCCGGAGTTAGAGAAGCCGCCGAGGCCGTTCATCGCCACCGCCAGCGACTCGTGCGCTTCCGGACTCAGGGCGCCGATCGACATCGCCGCGGTATCGAAGCGGGTAAACAGCGCTTCGGCCGGCTCGACCTGATCGACCGGAATCGGCTCGCCCTGCGGGGTAATCGCCAGCAGATCGCGCAGCGTGGCGACCGGGCGCTCGTTAACCAGTTTGGCGTAACGCTGGTAGTCGGCATAGTCGCCGCTGTGCACCGCCTGCTGCAGGCTGTTGACCACGTCCGGGTTGTAGGCGTGGTATTCGCCGCCGTGGACGAACTTCAGCAGGCCGCCCTGATCCAGCGGCTTGCGCTTCAGCCAGGCGCGCTTGGAGAGGTTCTGCAGATCCTGCTGGAAGTCGCTGAAGCTGGCGCCGTTGATGCGGCTGACTACGCCCTGGAAGCACAGGTCGGACAGATCGCGGTGCAGGCCGACGGCTTCAAACAGTTTGGAGCAGCGGTAAGAGGCGACGGTCGAGATGCCCATTTTGGACATGATCTTGTACAGCCCCTTGTTGATGCCGTTGCGGTAGTTCAGCATCACTTCGCGGTATTTCTTGTCGATGGTCTGGTTGTCCACCAGTTTGGCCAGCGTTTCATAGGCCAGGTACGGGTAGATGGCGGTGGCGCCGAAGCCCAGCAGCACGGCGAAGTGGTGCGGGTCGCGCGCGCTGGCCGTTTCCACGATGATGTTGGCGTCGCAGCGCAGGCTCTTGTCCACCAGACGCGTCTGCACCGCGCCGACCGCCATCGGCGCCGGTACCGGCAGGCGGTTCGGGGCGATGGCGCGGTCAGACAGCACCAGCAGCACCGCGCCATCGCGCACTTTCTGTTCCGCCTCGTCGCACAGCGCGCGGATTTTCTGTTCCAGCTCCTGCTCGCTCGGGTCAAAGGTCAGGTCGAGCGTGTCGGCGCGGTAGTATTCGCCTTCCAGCGTGGTGAGCTGTTTGAAGTCGGAGTACAGCAGGATCGGCGATTTGAAGCTAAGGCGGTGCGCCTGGCCTTCCGCTTCGCAGAACACGTTCATCTCGCGGCCGATGCTGGTGGCCAGCGACATTACGTGCGCCTCGCGCAGCGGGTCGATCGGCGGGTTGGTGACCTGCGCGAACTGCTGACGGAAATAGTCGTAGATAATGCGCGGACGGCTGGAGAGCACGGCGAACGGCGTATCGTCGCCCATCGAGCCGGTGGCTTCCTGGCCAATCTCACCCAGCACGCGGATCACCTGGTCCAGCTCTTCGCTGCTGTAGCCGAACTGCTTCTGGTAGGTCTCCAGCAGTGCGTCGTCCAGCTGACGACTGCCCACCTGCTCTTCCGGCAGGTCTTCAAACGGCACCAGACGCTTGACGTTCTTCTCCATCCACTCTTTATACGGGTGGCGGCTCTTCAGGTCGTTATCGGTTTCGGCGGAGTGCAGGATGCGGCCGCTGCGGGTGTCGATCACCATCAGCTCGCCCGGGCCGACGCGGCCTTTTTCCACCACTTCGTCCGGCTGATAGTCCCAGATGCCGACTTCAGAGGCGCAGGTGATCAGCTTGTCTTTGGTTATGACGTAGCGCGCCGGGCGCAGGCCGTTGCGGTCGAGGTTACAGGCGGCGTAGCGGCCGTCGGACATCACGATGCCCGCCGGGCCGTCCCACGGCTCCATATGCATAGAGTTAAAGTCGAAGAAGGCGCGCAGATCGCCATCCATCTCCGGGTTATTCTGCCAGGCCGGCGGCACCAGCAGGCGCATGGCGCGGATCAGATCCATGCCGCCCGCCAGCAGCAGCTCCAGCATATTGTCCATTGAGCTGGAGTCGGAGCCGGTTTCGTTAATGAACGGCGCGGCGGACTGCAGGTCCGGGATCAGCGGCGTCTGGAATTTATAGGTGCGCGCGCGCGCCCACTGGCGGTTGCCGGTAATGGTGTTGATCTCGCCGTTGTGCGCCAGATAGCGAAACGGTTGCGCCAGCGGCCAGCGCGGCACGGTATTGGTGGAGAAGCGCTGGTGGAACAGACAAATGGCGGATTCCAGACGCAGATCGGCCAGGTCGAGATAAAAACGCGGCAGATCGGCCGGCATGCACAGGCCTTTGTAGATGGTCACCAGGTTGGAGAAGCTGCAGACGTAGAAGCTGTCGTCCTGAATACGTTTTTCAATGCGGCGACGGGCAACGAACAGGCGGCGCTCCAGATCGCGCGGACGCCAGCCGGCCGGGGCATTGACAAAGATTTGTTCGATACGCGGCAGCGACGACAGGGCGATCTCGCCCAGCACGTCCGGGTTGGTCGGCACTTCGCGCCAGCCGACGATCGACAGCGTTTCATTCTGCAGCTCTTCTTCAACAATGCGGCGGCTGGCGCGGGCTTCTTCCTCGTTTTGGCTGAGGAACATCATGCCGACGGCATAGTTTTTGGCTAAACGCCAGCCGCGCTCTTCCGCAACCATACGGAAGAAACGATCGGGCTTTTGCAATAACAGGCCACAGCCGTCGCCGGTCTTGCCGTCGGCAAGGATGGCGCCACGGTGTTGCATACGGGCCAGTGCGTGGATCGCGGTACGCACTACCTTGTGGCTAGGTTCGCCTTCTATGTGGGCGATCAGGCCGAAACCACAGTTGTCCCTCTCTTGGGATTTATCGTACAACATATCAGTGAACCTCCCCAGGCTCTGCATGACTCTCACAACCTACTGCGAGGGGGCTTCCCAACTTCAGGCGAACGCCGACGGCTTATCCCCCCATGAAAGACATCATGATGGTGAATAATCCAATCTGCTTTTGCGCCCTCCGTTAATGGCCTCTCGTGACGGTTATCACAAGTGGTGACTACTTGTTTTAAGAGGGAGTCTTTAAATTACTGCATAATTATGACGAGTCGTTTGCCCGTCCAGAAAGCTTCCAGCGGACTTCCAACTTAATCCAGAAAGAATACGCAGGTCAAATATGGGCTTAAACCGCCTTTACATTCGCCATTAACGGTTTATCTATATGAAATATTTATATTTTTATGGGGATTTACTGACGTAAGGGCGCACTGACGCCGCCGAAGAAATGTGAGCTGTCTCACTATAGTGCAAGGTTCGAATCTCTGCACCATGCTAGTGCGGGCGCTAATATCAGAGCATTATGCTGATGTGTAAGACTATTCCAATGTTTATCACTATTTTTCATCGTCTTGTCATATAGCGCTAAATAACTGCTAAGGAATTAGAAAAATTCATCGCGGGCGGGGTGATTTTATTTGCGTTTATAATGAATAGTTATGCCGAGGTGCGCCTTTGAGAAAAAGCGTTGATCTCTGTCATCGTGGGAAAAGTCGTTTCTTATTAGCATCGGCGGCTTTGAACACAGAGAACCATCCAGAATATGCAGTTGCCGCAATTAGTCAATATGTTTGGCGCCGATCTTCAGCGGCGCTACGGAGAAAAGATCCATAAACTGACGCTGCACGGCGGCTTCAGCTGCCCGAACCGCGACGGCACGCTGGGGCGCGGCGGCTGCACCTTTTGCAACGTGGCGTCGTTTGCCGATGAGCAGATGCAGCGGCAGAGCATCGTCGAACAGCTGGCGGCGCAGGCGCAGAAAACGCAGCGCGCCAGGCGCTATCTGGCGTACTTTCAGGCTTATACCAGCACCTATGCCGAAGTGGAGCGGCTGCAGGCGCTGTACGGTCAGGCGCTGGCGCAGAGCGCGATGGTGGGGCTGTGCGTCGGCACCCGGCCGGACTGCGTGCCCGCCGCGGCGCTCGACCTGCTGGCCGGCTATCGCGACGCCGGCTATGAAGTCTGGCTGGAGCTGGGGCTGCAGAGCGCGCGCGATAAAACGCTGAAACGCATCAACCGGGGCCATGATTTCTGCTGTTATCAACAGACCGCCAGGCTGGCGCGCCAGCGGGGGCTGAAAGTGTGCTGTCACCTGATTGTCGGCCTGCCGGGCGAAACGCCGGCCGACCATCTGGCGACGCTGCGGGCGGTGGTCGACGGCGGCGTGGACGGCATTAAGCTGCACCCGCTGCATATCGTCAGCGGCAGCACGATGGCCCGCGCCTGGCAGGCCGGCCGGCTGGCGACGCTGACGCTGGACGAGTACGCCGCCAGCGCCGGCGAAATGATTCGCCATACGCCGCGTGAGGTGGTGTTCCACCGCATCTCGGCCAGCGCGCGTCCCCCGACGCTGCTGGCACCATTATGGTGCGCAAACCGCTGGAGCGGCATGCAGGCGGTCGGCGGCTATCTGCAGCGGCATGGCGCCCAGGGCTCGGCGCTGGGCCTCGCCGATCGTTACCATCCCTGAGCGCCGTTTTGCCGTCTTTTCCACACTTCCGCCGACGCAATCTCTGTAACGGGACGATTTGCGGTATGATTTAAGCCATATGTCTGTAGGGAGCCGTTCATGAAGCAAATCCGGGTGTTGGCCCAGTACTACGTTGATTTAATGGTGAAGCTGGGGCTGGTGCGTTTTTCGCTGCTGCTGGCTTCGGCGCTGGTGGTGCTGGCGATGGTGGTGCAGATGGCCGTGACCATGCTGCTGCGCGGCGAGGTCGAGAGCATCGATGTGGTGCGCTCTATCTTCTTTGGTCTGCTGATCACCCCGTGGGCGGTCTATTTCCTGTCGGTGGTGGTGGAGCAGCTGGAGGAGTCGCGTCAGCGGCTGGCGCGGCTGGTCGACAAGCTGGAGGAGATGCGCCACCGCGATCTGG
Source organism: Serratia rubidaea (assembly GCF_016026735.1). Lineage (NCBI taxonomy): Bacteria > Pseudomonadati > Pseudomonadota > Gammaproteobacteria > Enterobacterales > Yersiniaceae > Serratia > Serratia rubidaea. Next base: position 926,547 of record NZ_CP065640.1, on the reverse strand, counting down.
AGCTGAACCAGCAGTTGAAGGACAACATCAGCCAGCTTAACCAGGAGATCGCCGACCGTATCAAGGCGGAAGAGGCGCGTCTGCAGGTGATGGACAAGCTGAAAGAGGAGATGGAGCAGCGCGAACTGGCGCAGATCGAGTTGGGCCAGCAGTCCGCCCTGCTGCGTTCGTTCCTCGATGCCTCGCCGGATTTGGTGTATTACCGCAATGAAGACAAAGAGTTTTCCGGCTGCAATCGGGCGATGGAGCTGCTGACCGGCAAAAGCGAAAAGCAGCTGATCGGCCTGACGCCGAATGACGTGTATGAGCAGGACATTGCGGATAAAGTGATTGAAACCGATGAGAAAGTGTTCCGTCACAACGTTTCGCTGACCTACGAGCAGTGGCTGGTGTATCCGGACGGGCGCAAGGCCTGCTTTGAGCTGCGCAAGGTGCCGTTTTACGATCGGGTCGGCAAGCGTCACGGCCTGATGGGCTTCGGGCGCGATATTACCGAGCGTAAGCGCTATCAGGACGCGCTGGAGAACGCCAGCAGGGAGAAGACCACCTTTATCTCCACCATCAGCCACGAGCTGCGTACGCCGCTTAACGGCATCGTCGGCCTCAGCCGCATTCTGCTGGATACCGAACTGAACGACGAACAGCTGAACTACCTGAAAACCATCCACGTCAGCGCGATTACCCTCGGCAACATTTTCAACGACATTATCGAGATGGACAAAATCGAGCGGCGCAAGGTGCAGCTGGACAACCAGCCGGTCGATTTCACCGGTTTCCTGGCGGATCTGGAAAATCTCTCCGGCCTGCTGGCGCAGCCGAAGGGGCTGCGCTTTGTGCTGGAGCCGCAGGCGCCGCTGCCGCAGAAAATCCTCACCGACGGCACGCGCCTGCGCCAGATCCTGTGGAACCTGATCGGCAACGCGGTGAAGTTTACCCAGCAGGGGAACATCACGGTGCGGGTGCGGCGTGAAGGGCAGGAGAAACTGGTGTTTGACGTGGCAGACTCCGGCATGGGCATTCCGCAGGATGAGCAGGACAAGATCTTCGCCATGTATTATCAGGTCAAGGACCAGCGCGGCGGCCGGCCGGCGACCGGCACCGGCATCGGCCTGGCGGTGTCCAAGCGGCTGGCGCAGAGCATGGGCGGCGACATCACCGTCAGCAGCCAGCCGGGCCACGGCTCCTGCTTTACGCTGACCATCAAGGCGCCGGCGCTGGAAGAAGCGGCGACGGAGGAGGAAAGCGAAGAGGCGCTGCCGCTGCCGGCGCTGCATATTCTGCTGGTGGAAGACATTGAGCTGAACGTTATCGTCGCGCGTTCGGTGCTGGAGAAACTGGGCAACAGTGTCGAGGTGGCGATGAACGGCCATGATGCGCTGGCGATGTTTGACCCGGACGAGTTCGATCTGGTGCTGCTGGATATCCAGCTGCCGGATATGACCGGGCTGGATATCGCCCGCGAACTGCGCGAGCGCTATGACGGGCAGGCGCTGCCGCCGCTGATTGCGCTGACCGCCAACGTGCTGAAAGACAAAAAAGAGTACCTGGAGGCGGGCATGGACGACGTTCTGAGCAAGCCGCTTTCGGTGCCGGCGTTGACCAAAATGATTCAGCACTACTGGGATCATCAACCTACTCATGCGACAAAGAAGACGGAGCACAACGCGATGCAGATTAACGAGTCGTTACTGGATACCGCCATGCTGGAGCAGTATATGGAGCTGGTGGGGCCGCAGCTGATTCATCAGAGTCTGGAGATGTTTGAGCAGATGATGCCTGGCTATCTGGCGGTGCTGGATTCCAACATGACGGCGCGCGATCAGAAAGGCATTGCCGAAGAGGGGCATAAAATCAAAGGCGCGGCGGGCTCGGTCGGCCTGCGTCATCTGCAACAGCTGGCACAGCAGATTCAGACGCCAACGCTGCCGGCGTGGTGGGATAACGTGCAGGACTGGGTGGATGAGCTGAAGCAGGAGTGGCAGAACGACGTCGCGATGCTGCGCGCCTGGGTAGAGAATGCAGAAAAAAAATGACCCCGACCGAGGCCGGGGTGCGCGAATATTGCGCCAACACCAGGGAAAACGTGAACCCGCGTATTGGTTTTAAGTTTCTGCTTGCGCAGGTTGTAGAAAATTCTGAAACCTCGAGGAGGTTTCCTATACATCATACAGCCAACAACATACCAAATGTAAGCGCTCTTGTTAGAAGATTCATTAAAATGTGTGATGTAGATTAGTGTTTGTCAACTTAGCGCACTAACTCATTGACAATATTGGTGAGGAGAACGGCGATGAAACAGGTTGGGGTAGTGCTCAGCGGTTGTGGAGTTTATGACGGTACGGAGATTCACGAGGCGGTACTGACGCTGCTGGCGCTGGATCGCGCCGGGGCGCAGGCGGTGTGTTTTGCACCGGATAAGCCTCAACTGCATGTAATTAATCATTTATCTGGGGATGAGACCGGCGAGCAGCGTAATGTGCTGACGGAGTCGGCGCGGATTGCCAGGGGCCAGGTGCAGCCGCTTTCCGCCGCGCGCGCCGAGCAGCTGGATGCGTTGATCGTGCCGGGCGGTTTCGGCGCGGCCAAGAACCTGAGCAGCTTTGCCACACAGGGCGCCGAGTGTGAGGTGGATGACGATCTGGCGAGATTGACGCGGGAAATGCATAAGGCGAACAAACCAATTGGTTTTATGTGTATTGCCCCGGCGCTGCTGCCGAAGCTGCTTGACCAGCAGGTCAGGCTGACCATTGGTAACGATCCCGATCTCGGGGAAGTGATTGATACCATGGGCGGAGAACCGGTGATTTGTCCTGTTGACGATATTGTGGTCGACGGCGAACACAAGGTGGTGACCACGCCGGCGTATATGTTGGCGCAGTCTATCGGCGAAGCGGCCAGCGGAATTGATAAGCTGGTTTCACGCGTGCTGGACCTGACCGAATGAGAAAAAAGGCGGCGCGCAGGTCGCTGTTATCCCTGCCGTGGCGCTGGCTGAAGCGCGGGGTGCTGACGCTGCTCGGCCTGTGGCTGGCCGGCATTGTGCTGTTTGCGTTCCTGCCGGTGCCGTTTTCCGCCGTGATGGCGGAGCGGCAGGTCAGCGCCTGGCTGCGCGGCGACTTTGGCTATGTGGCGCACTCCGACTGGGTGGCGATGAGCGAGATCTCACCCAATATGGCGCTGGCGGTGATGGCCGCCGAGGACCAGAAATTCCCGCAGCACTGGGGGTTCGACGTCTCCGCCATTGAGAAGGCGCTGGACCACAACGAGCGGCGTCCGGCGCGTATCCGCGGCGCTTCAACCCTGTCGCAGCAGACGGCGAAAAACCTGTTCCTGTGGGACGGACGCAGCTGGCTGCGTAAAGGGCTGGAAGCGGGGCTGACCGGCGGTATTGAGCTGGTGTGGAGCAAACGCCGCATTCTGACGGTGTATCTCAATATCGTGGAGCTGGGCGACGGCGTGTTTGGCGTTGAAGAGGCGTCGCAGCGTTACTTTAATAAGCCGGCCCGGCGTCTCAGCGCTTCGGAAGCGGCGCTGCTGGCGGCGGTATTGCCGAACCCGCACCGCTTCAAGGCCGATGCGCCGTCGGCGTACGTGATACAGCGTCAGCAGTGGATTTTGCGCCAGATGCGGCAACTGGGCGGGGAAAGCTTCCTGAAGGCCAACCGGCTGGATTGAGCAGAGAGCGGGGCGAGGCGCAGGCCTCGCCCCGTGGGGCATTACTTCACGTAGGTAAAGGCGGTGGTGACGTGCTTGACGCCGCTCACCTGGCTGGCGATCTGCGCCGCCGACTGCCCTTCCTGTTCGGTCACCAGGCCGAGCAGGAACACTTCGCCGTTCTCGGTGGTGACTTTGACGTTGGAGGATTTGACCGTGTCGCTGGTCAGGATCTGCGAGCGCACCTTGGTGGTGATCCAGGTATCGGCAGACGCGGTGCTCAGGCTGACCGGCGTGCCCTGGCGGATCTCGTTATACACCTCGGTGGCGCCTTCCACGCCCATGGCGATCTGCTTGGCGCGGGCGGACAGGTCAGGACTCGGCGCCTGGCCGGTCAGCAGCACCTTGCCCTGATAGGCGGTAGCCACCACGCGGGCGTCTTTCTTCAGTTGTTGATCCTTGCTCATCGCATTTTCGACCCGCGCTTCCAGCGTGCCGTCGTCAACCTGCGTACCAATGGTGCGCGGGTCGGTGGCGGTTTTGGTCGCCACCGCTGCGCTGCCGACCACCACGGCCGGTACGCAGCCTTGCAGCATCAGAGCGCCTAGCAGCACGGCGTAAACAGTATGAAGCTTCATTCGAACTCCTTAATCAATCGTCCTGGTGGGGAAACAGCGTATTATCAATCAGGTCGCATAGGCAGTTTACCGTCAGCATATGCATTTCCTGAATTCGTGAACTGCGGTGTGATGGAATACGGATTTCTACGTCCTGCTGGCCCAACAGGCCGGCCAGCTCCCCGCCGTCGTACCCCGTCAGCGCGACGATGGTCATATCGCGGGTGACTGCGGCTTCAACGGCCTTAACAATATCACGGCTATTGCCGCGGGTGGAAATTGCCAGCAGCACGTCGCCGGTCTGGCCGAGCGCGCGCACCTGCTTGGCGTACACTTCATCATGCAGACGATCGTTGGTGATAGCGGTCAGCACCACATTATCCGCGTTCAGGGCGATCGCCGGCAGGCTGGGGCGTTCGGTTTCGAAACGGTTAATCATGCTCGCCGCAAAATGCTGGGCGTTGGCGGCGGAGGTGCCGTTGCCGCAGCACAGGATCTTATTGCCGTTGAGCAGCGACTGCACCAGCGTCATCGCCGCCCGGGAAATGGCGTCCGGCAGCGCTTCCGCCGCCGCGATCTGGGTCTGAATGCTTTCGGTAAAACAGGTTTTGATTCTTTCTAACACGTTGTCATTATCCAGGCCGGCTGCACCGGCAACGTAGAACTTATCTCATCGGCTTATGCCCGCGGCGGAGGTTTAATCCGCATTGAAGGCATTGGGTATCCATGCTAACTGGCTGCCGGTGAAGGCCAAAACGTCAAAACGGCAGGGCGAAGTGTCGAAACTGGCGCCTCGCCCCGCCAGCCAGACGGCGGCGGCGTGCAACAGGCGCTGTTGCTTGCGATAGGTGACGCTGGCGGCGGCATCGCCAAAGGCGGCGTTGCGCCGGTAGCGAACCTCCACGAACACCCAGGTCTGGCCGTCGCGCATAATCAGATCGAGCTCGCCGCCGCGCACCGCCACGTTGGCGGCGACGAAGACGAGCCCGGCGCGTTCCAGATAGCGGCGGGCCTGTACTTCATAGCCCGCCCCCTTGGTGCGTTGGCTCAGGAGGCCGGAACGATCTGACCCTGACGATATTGCAGCCAAGGCAGCTTCCTGTTGATCACGCAGTTAGACGATGCGGTCAGCGCGCCGGTGGCGCCGGACAGCTGGAACCCCGGCAGCTGACGCATTTCGGAGAAGTGGTTAGCCAACTGCCAGGCGTCCACGCCCATGGCGTACAGACGCATCAGGGAGTAGTCGTTGCGGAACTTGGCGCCGGCCTGACGCATCAGCTGCGGGTTGGCGCCGGCCATCATCGGGATATCGCTGAACTGCAGACCTTCCATTTCCAGACGGAAGTCCGGGCCGGAGCCGGCCTGGTAGCTGCGCGAGCTGGCGTACAGCGACGGCTTGCCGCGACCGTTGATGTTCATATCGATCATTGGCTTGATCAGCGTCAGTTGCGAGCGGTTGGCGACGATGTAAACCGCGTCGACCCGGCCGCCGGTGGCCGCCGGAATATCGCTCGGCGGCGCCGGGATGGTCAGGCCGGCGACGGTGACCGACTGCTGCGCCGGCGCGCTGGCGGCGACCGGGGTGCCGGACAGGCGGATGCCGGAGCGTACCGACTGGCGCAGTTCATTCACCGAGCCAATGTTCTGTTGCAGCACGGTGCCGCCGCCCTGTTGTTGCCACTCTTCGGCAAAGGCTTTGGCGACGCGGTTGCCGAACGCGCCGTGCGGCACCAGCAGCAGCGGCTGGCGCTTCTGTTGTCCCCAGATATGGCGGGCGGCGTCGCGCGCCTCATCTTCCGGCGACAGGGCGAAGTAGCAGACGTTCGGGTTGTCGCGCGGCGTTTCCGGCTGGTTGAGCGCCAGCACGTTCAGCGTGGTGCTGGTGTTGGCCAACTGGTCGACGTTGTTTTTCAGCAGCGGGCCGACCACCAGGGTCGCGCCATCCTGCTGCGCCTGCGCCAGCAGGGCAGACAGCGGCTGGCTGGAGGTGTCATACACCTTAATCTGCGCGTTGCTCATCTGCGGCTGGGCCGGTGCCGGCGTTGCGGCCGGTGCGCTTGGCTGCGCGGCGCTGATTGGCGCGGCGGCGTCTTCCTGCGCCGGCGCTGAGGTGCTGACCGCGCCGTTGGCGTTGATATCGCCGGACTGCGCGTCAGGCGCGGTTACCGGCTGCTCGGCGCTGCCGGCGGCCGGCTGCGCTGGCGGCTGGGACGGTGCCGGGGCGCCGGCGGTGCCGTTCTTCGCCGCTTCAAAACCCTGCTGGATGGCGTCGGCAAACACCTTTGCCTGGCCGTTCATCGGCAGCAGCAGGGCAATGTTGGAGGTAGAGGCCTGGGTCAGGTTCAGCGCCTGGTTCAGCTGGGTCGGCAGCGACTTGGCGGCCGGGTTTTGCGGATAGCGGTTCTGCCAGTCCTTGATGCCGGCTTTCAGCATGTCCGGATCCTGGCGGTTTTCCTGATAGACGCGCAGCAGATCCAGCCAGCCCTGCAGGACGTTTTCATCGGCGTTGATCACCAGGTTGTTCATATCCTGCGGCGTCAGCCCCAGCAGGGTTTTCCAGGTCTGGTCCAGATTATCCTGGTGCGCCTTGTCGTTCAGCAGCGGCTCCTGCGCGATATAGGCGCGGATCAGCGGCAGCGAGGCTTTGCCCTGATTGGCGGCGATCTGCGCCTGATAGAAGCGCACGCGCTGGTTCGGCGACAGCGTGTTGTTGTCGATGCCGTTCAGCGTATTGCGCGCGGCGCTGAGATTTTTGCCTGCGATCTGCAGCTCGGCGTTCAGCAGCTGGCGCTCCGTCTGCCGCTCGCCGCTCAGGTTCTGCGGCAGCGCGCCCAGCTGTTGGTTGGCCTGCGGCAGTTTCCCTTCGCGCAACAATGCGCGAATAGCAAGTAATTGCCAGTCAGCCTTGTTATCATCGCTGCTCTGCTGCATTTGCTGCAGATAGTAATCGGAGCTGGCGCTCGCCTCGTCCTGAATATTGGCGGGCGGAGTCTGCGGAGCCTGGCCTGGGCAGCCTGCAAGCAGCAGGGTAGCCACGATAACAGGCATAAAACGCCCTGCTTTGGTACGAACGAATTTTGAGGAAAGCATACTGTATCCAGTGATGTTTTTTTCAAGATGCTCAATATTAAATCGGCAATCCGGATGAAACAATGAATCAACACCAACAATCAGTCATTTCTGCATCAACGCTGTACGTGGTGCCCACCCCGATCGGCAATTTGGGTGATATCACTCAACGCGCGTTAGCGGTGCTGGAAAGCGTTGATCTGATCGCGGCGGAAGACACGCGCCATACCGGATTGTTGCTGCAACACTTCGCGATTAACGCGCGATTGTTTGCCCTGCACGACCATAATGAACAGCAAAAGGCTGACCAACTGCTGGCAAAACTGCAGGAAGGTCAAAGTATAGCCCTGGTTTCCGATGCCGGGACGCCGTTAATCAACGACCCCGGCTACCACCTGGTGCGGCGCTGCCGCGAAGCGGGCATCCGCGTGGTGCCGCTGCCGGGCGCCTGCGCCGCCACCACCGCGCTGTGCGCCGCCGGCGTCGCCTCGGACCGTTTCTGCTACGAAGGCTTCCTGCCGGCGAAAACCAAGGGGCGTAAGGATACGCTGCTCGCGCTGGCAGAGGAACCTCGCACGCTGATTTTCTATGAATCCACCCACCGCCTGCTGGACAGCCTGCAGGATATGGTGACGGTGTGGGGGCCGGATCGCTACGTGGTGCTGGCGCGCGAACTGACCAAAACCTGGGAGTCGATTTACGGCGCGCCGGTCGGCGAGCTGCTGGCCTGGGTGCAGGAGGATGAAGTGCGCCGGCGCGGCGAGATGGTGCTGATCGTCGAAGGGCACAAGGCGCAGGAGGATGCGCTGCCGCCGGAGGCGCTGCGCACGCTGGCGCTGCTGCACAAGGAACTGCCGCTGAAGAAAGCGGCGGCGTTGGCGGCGGAAATCCACGGCGTGAAGAAGAATGCGTTGTATAAATACGCGCTCGAGCAACAGGAAGGGTGACAAATCGGACGTTATGGCCTATCATCCGCGCCGGAGTTGACCAGACAGTCGCCGCTTCACTGCCGTCCTCATTGGGGAGACAGGTGGAGGGGAGGAAAGTCCGGGCTCCATAGGGCAGGGTGCCAGGTAACGCCTGGGGGGCGCAAGCCTACGACTAGTGCAACAGAGAGCAAACCGCCGATGGCCCGCGCAAGCGGGATCAGGTAAGGGTGAAAGGGTGCGGTAAGAGCGCACCGCGCGGCTGGCAACAGTTCGCGGCACGGTAAACTCCACCCGGAGCAAGGCCAAATAGGGGTTCACATGGTACGGCCCGTACTGAACCCGGGTAGGCTGCTTGAGCCAGTGAGCGATTGCTGGCCTAGAGGAATGACTGTCCACGACAGAACCCGGCTTACCGGTCAACTCCACTCCTCTTCAGACAAACGGGCTGGCGCGATGCGTCAGCCCGTTTGCTTTTGTCACGCTAACGGCGCGTTCTCACCACCTGATAGCGACGGGTGAAGTACTCCACCGGCGCGCTCCAGACGTGCACCAGACGGGTGAACGGAAACAGCAGGAAGATGGTCATGCCGAGCACCAGATGGATGCGGAAGATCGGCGCGACGCCGTCCAGATGCGCCGAAGCGCCGCCCTGGAAGGTGACCACCGCCTGCGCCCAGCCCACCAGTTTCAGCATTTCGCTGCCGTCCATATGCTGGGCGGAGAAGGGAATGGTGGACAGCCCCAGCAGGCACTGAATCAGCAGAATGCTGAGGATCAGGATATCGGCGGTGCTGGAGGTGGCGCGGATGCGCGGATTAAACAGCCGGCGCACCAGCAGCATGATGCCGCCGACCAGCGTCAGCACGCCGCACACGCCGCCCAGCACCATCGCCAGCTGCTGTTTGACGGCGATCGGCAGGAACCAGGCGTACATCCAGTGCGGCGTCAGCATGCCGAACAGGTGACCGAAAAAGATCCCCAGAATGCCGATATGAAACAGGTTGGAGGCCAGGCGCATGCCGCGTTTGTCCAGCATTTGGCTGGAGCCGGCGCGCCAGGTGTATTGCCCGTAGTCATAACGCAGCCAGCTGCCGAGCAAAAAGACCGTACCGCACAGATAGGGATAGATATCGTAAAAGAAGACGTTCAGAAACTGGATCATTTCGGGCCTCCTGAACCGACGTCGACATACTGCGGCGCGACGTCCTGGCTAAAGCGCCGCTGGTAACTCTGCTGCGGCGAGCTGTCGCAGGCGGCGCTGTTGTCGTCGATAAACTTCACCTGTTCCTCTTCCCACACCGCGTCCATCGCCTGCGGCGTATCGTCGCGCTCCTCCGCCGCCGCCTGGCGGCTGGCGTTGTCGCTGCGCAGCGGGCTGCCGGCCAGGGCCAGCAGCGTATCAAACAGCGGCTGCCATGCCGCGCCGCGCTGTTTCAGCCGGGCGCCGAGCAGCGCCAGAATCGGCGCGACGTTCTGCAGCCCTTCCTGCGCCTGCGCGGGGGGAAGAATGCTGAGGTATTCCAGATAGAGCGGCAGATAGTCCGGCAGCTCCCGTCGGGCCAGCTGCAGACCCTGCTGCTGGTATTGGCCCATCAGTTCCACCATCGCCTGGCCGCGGTCGCGGGATTCGGCGTGCACGTGCTCAAACAGCAGCAGCGAGGTGGCGCGCCCGCGGTCGAAAATCTCGCACCACTGCGCCTGCCGCTCCAGCAGCGGGGCGCTGAACAGCGTGCGGGTAAACGGCAGCAGCTCGGGCGCCCGTTGCTCGACCAGCGGGATGACCTCGTCGGCGGCGGCCCACAGATCGTCGTCCGGGTAGTCGATCAGCAGGCCGATGACTTTCAGGATTTGCATCACTTGCCCTCCGCCTTGTCCTGCACTTCGGTGATATTGATGGCGTCAATGCGGCTGCTGTTGAACAGGTTGAACTTGGTGTCGGAGCCGTGGCAGCCGTCGCCGAAGGTAAAGCCGCAGCCGTTGCGTTCCGGGAAGGCGTCTTCGGCCATTTCCCGGTGGCTGGTGGGGATGACAAAGCGATCCTCATAGTTGGCGATCGCCAGGTAGCGGTACATCTCCTCCACCTGCTCGACGCTGAGGCCGACCTCCTCCAGCGCGCGGGTGTCCGTTACGCCTTCCACGGTTTGCGAGCGTTTGTAGTGGCGCATCGCCATCATGCGCTTCAGCGCGCGCAGCACCGGGCCGGTATCGCCGGCGCTGAGCAGGTTGGCCAGATACTGCACCGGGATACGCAGGCTCTCCACCGCCGGCAGAATATTGCCGTTGTGCGGCAGCGCGCCGGCGTCGGCCACCGACTGAATCGGCGACAGCGGCGGCACGTACCACACCATCGGCAGCGTGCGGTATTCCGGGTGCAGCGGCAGCGCCAGTTTCCAGTCCATCGCCATCTTGTACACCGGCGACTTTTGCGCCGCCTCGATCACGTTTTGCGGGATCCCCTGCTTCAGCGCCTCTTCGATCACCGTCGGATCGTGCGGATCGAGGAACACTTCACACTGGCGTTCGTACAGATCGGTTTCATGCTCGGTACTGGCTGCTTCTTCGATGCGGTCCGCGTCATACAGCAGCACGCCCAGATAGCGGATACGGCCGACGCAGGTCTCCGAACAGACGGTCGGCTGGCCGGATTCAATGCGCGGATAGCAGAAGATGCACTTCTCGGACTTGCCGCTTTTCCAGTTAAAGTAGATTTTCTTGTACGGGCAGCCGCTGATGCACAGCCGCCAGCCGCGGCACTTGTCCTGGTCGATCAGCACGATGCCGTCTTCTTCCCGCTTGTAGATCGCGCCGCTCGGGCAGGTGGCGACGCAGCTGGGGTTGAGGCAGTGTTCACACAGGCGCGGCAGGTACATCATGAAGGTGTTTTCAAACTCGCCGTACATCTCCTTCTGCATGGCCTCAAAGTTTTTATCGCGGGCGCGTTTTTCAAACTCGCCGCCGAGCAGCTCCTCCCAGTTGGGGCCCCACTCGATGTTGTCCATGCGTTTGCCGCTGATCAGCGAGCGCGGCCGGGCGGTGGGCTGATGCTTGCTTTCCGGCGCGCTGTGCAGGTGCTGATAGTCGTAGGTAAAAGGCTCGTAGTAGTCGTCGATGCCGGGCAGGTTCGGGTTGGCGAAGATCTTGGACAGTACGCCGACGCGGCCGCCGAGGCGCGGCTCCAGCTTGCCGTTGATCTTGCGGATCCAGCCGCCCTGCCAGGTATCCTGATCCTCCCAGTTTTTCGGGTAGCCGATGCCCGGCTTGGTCTCCACGTTGTTAAACCACGCGTACTCCATCCCTTCGCGCCCGGTCCAGACGTTTTTGCAGGTGACCGAGCAGGTATGGCAGCCGATGCATTTATCGAGGTTGAGCACCATGCCCACTTGTGAACGTATTTTCATTTTTTCGGCTCCTGTACCTGATCGTGGCCTTCACCGTCCAGCCAGTTCACGTTTTTCATCTTGCGGATCATGATGAATTCGTCGCGGTTCGAGCCGACGGTGCCGTAATAGTTAAACCCGTAGGCCAACTGGGCGTAGCCGCCGATCATATGGGTGGGTTTGGGGCAGACGCGGGTGACGGAGTTGTGGATGCCGCCGCGCATGCCGGTCACCTCGGAGCCGGGGATATTCATGATGCGCTCCTGGGCGTGGTACATCATGGTCATGCCGGGCGGTACGCGCTGGCTGACCACCGCGCGGGCGGTCAGCGCGCCGTTGGCGTTGAAGGCCTCGATCCAGTCGTTATCCGCAATGCCCAGCTCGCGCGCGTCGCTTTCGCTCAGCCAGACGATCGGCCCGCCGCGCGACAGCGTCAGCATCAGCAGGTTTTCGCTGTAGGTGGAGTGGATGCCCCATTTCTGGTGCGGCGTCAGGAAATTCAGCGCCTTTTCCGGGAAGCCGTTGGGCGGCACGGCGCGCATTTTGCTGACGCTCTGGGTATCGATCGGCGGCCGGTAGGCCACCAGGCTTTCGCCGAAGGCGCGCATCCACGGGTGATCCTGATACAGCTGCTGACGGCCGGACAGCGTTCGCCACGGGATCAGCTCATGGACGTTGGTGTAGCCGGCATTATAGGAGACGTGCTCGCTCTCCAGCCCTGACCAGGTCGGGCTGGAGATGATTTTTCGCGGCTGCGCCTGAATATCGCGAAAGCGGATCTTCTCATCTTCTTTATTGAGCGCCAGATGGGTGTGATCGCGGCCGGTAAATTCGCCGAGCGCCTTCCAGGCCTTCACCGCCACCTGGCCGTTGGTTTCCGGCGCCAGCGTCAGGATCACCTCCGAAGCGTCGAGCGCGCTGTCGATCAGCGGCCGCCCCTTGGCCGGCCCGGCGGTTTTGGTGTAATTCAGCTTGCCGAGGAACGCCACCTCGTTCTGCGTCTCCCAGCTGATGCCCTTGCCGCCGTTGCCGAGCTTATCCATCAGCGGGCCGAGCGAGGTAAAACGCTCATAGGTGGCGGGGTAGTCGCGCTCCACCGCCACGATATTCGGCGCGGTCTTGCCGGGGATCAGGTCGCATTCGCGATGGCGCCAGTCCTGAATGTCGAACGGCTGCGCCAGCTCCGCCGGGGAGTCGTGCTGCAGCGGCTGCAGCACCACATCGGTTTCCTGCCCCAGATGGCCGACGCAGGTTTCGGAAAACGCCTTGGCGATGCCTTTATAAATTTCCCAGTCGCTGCGCGATTCCCAGGCCGGATCGACCGCGGCGGACAGCGGGTGAATAAACGGATGCATATCCGAGGTGTTCATATCGTCCTTTTCGTACCAGGTGGCGGTCGGCAGCACGATATCGGAGAACAGGCAGGTGCTGGACATGCGGAAATCGAGGGTGACCAGCAGATCCAGCTTGCCTTCAATGGCCGCCTGCTGCCATTCGACCTCTTCCGGCTTCACCTCGTCCGCGTCACCCAGCGCCTCGCCCTGAATGCCGCTGTCGGTGCCGAGCAGGTACTTCAACATATATTCGTGGCCCTTGCCGGACGACCCCAGCAGGTTGGAGCGCCAGATAAACAGGTTGCGCGGGTGGTTGCCGCCGCTGTCCGGCTGTTCGCAGGCGAAGCGGATATCGCCGCTTTGCAGCGCCTGCACGGTGTAGTCCACCGGAGAGGCGCCGACGGCGTCGGCCTGCGCCTTGATGCCGAGCGGGTTAACGTTCAGCTGCGGGGCGGAGGGCAGCCAGCCCATGCGTTCGGCGCGCACGTTGAAGTCAATCAGATGGCCGCTGAAGCGGCCGGCGTCGGCCAGCGGGGAGAGCAGCTCCTGCGCGGTCAGTTTTTCATAGCGCCACTGGCTGGCGTGGTTGTAGAAGAAAGAGGTGCTGTTCATCTGCCGCGGCGGGCGGTTCCAGTCCAGCGCAAACGCCAGCGGCAGCCAGCCGGTCTGCGGCCGCAGCTTCTCCTGCCCGACGTAATGCGCCCAGCCGCCGCCGCTTTGCCCCACACAGCCGCAGAACACCAGCATATTGATCATGCCGCGGTAGTTCATGTCCATGTGGTACCAGTGGTTGACCCCGGCGCCGAGAATAATCATCGAGCGGCCGTGAGTCTTATGCGCGTTATCGGCGAACTCCCGGGCGATGCGCTCGATATGCTGCTGCGGCACGCCGGTGATCTGCTCGGCCCAGGCCGGGGTATAGGCTTTGACCTCCGAAAAATCCCGGGCGCAGTGGGGATCGCCCAGCCCGCGCTCCAGCCCGTAGTTGGCCAGCAACAGGTCGTACACGCTGGCGACCCGCGCCTCGCCGCCGTCGGCCAGCGTCAGGCGCCTGACCGGCAGCTGATGCACCAGTACCGGCGTTTGCGGCACGCTGCGAAAGTGCGGGTTCTCATTGCCGCCGAAATAAGGGAACGCGACGCCGGCCACCTCATCGTGTTCGCCCAGCAGGGACAGCCGCAGCTCGGTTTCCGCGCCGGCCGCCAGCGGCTCCAGGTTCCATTTGCCTTTTTCACCCCAGCGGAAGCCGATGGAACCGTTCGGCGCCACCGGCTCACCCGCCTGGCTTAACGCCACCGTCTTCCACTCCGGGTTGTTGCTCTCCCCCAGGTTATCGACCAGATCGGCGGCGCGCAGCATGCGGCCCGGCGCGTAGCTGCCGTCTTCGCGCGGTTCCAGCAGCACCAGCATCGGCATATCGGTATAGCGCCGGCAGTAGTTGAGGAAATAGTCGCTGGGATTATCCAGGTGGAAGGCTTTTAAAATCACGTGCCCCATCGCCATGGCGAGCGCGCTGTCGGTGCCCTGTTTGGGCGCCAGCCACTGGTCGCACAGCTTGGCGACTTCAGAGTAGTCCGGCGTGATGGCGATGGTTTTTGCGCCCTTGTAGCGCACCTCGGTAAAGAAGTGCGCGTCCGGCGTGCGGGTCTGCGGCACGTTCGAGCCCCAGGCAATCAGGTAGCTGGAGTTGTACCAGTCGGCGGATTCCGGCACGTCGGTCTGTTCGCCCCAGGTCATCGGCGACGCCGGCGGCAGGTCGCAGTACCAGTCGTAAAAACTCAGGCAGGTGCCGCCGATCAGCGACAGATAGCGGGTGCCGGCGGCGTAGGAGACCATCGACATCGCCGGGATCGGCGAAAAGCCGGCCACGCGGTCCGGGCCGTAGTGTTTGATGGTCCAGACGTTGGCCGCAGCAATCAGCTGATTCAGCTCGCGCCAGTTGGAGCGCACGAAGCCGCCGTGGCCGCGCGCCTGTTTGTAGCCGGCGGTTTTTTGCGGATCGCTTTGAATGGCGTCCCAGGCGGCGACCGGATCGCCGTGCTGCTGCAGGGCTTCGCGCCACAGCTCAATCAGGCGCTTGCGCACCAGCGGGTACTTCAGGCGGTTGGCGCTGTAGAGATACCAGGAGTAGCTGGCGCCGCGCGGGCAGCCGCGCGGTTCGTGGTTGGGCATATCGGGGCGGGTGCGCGGGTAGTCGGTCTGCTGGGTTTCCCAGGTCACCAGACCGTTTTTAACATAGATCTTCCAGCTGCAGGAGCCGGTGCAGTTGACCCCGTGGGTAGAGCGGACGATTTTGTCAAACTGCCAGCGCTGCCGGTAACTGTCCTCCCAGTCCCGGTTGGTGTTCATCTCCTGGCCGTGGCCGTCCGCAAACGTGTCGCCTTTTTGCTTAAAGTAGCGAAAGCGATCGAGTAGCTTACTCATGACATTTCTCCTGACAGGGCTGCTCACACCCTGTGGTTACACTGCTCACAGATTGCTGATAGGGCCCGCTGCAACGGGTCGATTATTTCTTGGCGGCTGAGCGGCGACCGTAAACCAGCCAGGTCACCAGCACGCAAACGATGTAAAACACCAAAAAGACTTTCATCGCGCCGACCGGCGAGCCGGTCATCGCCAGTGAGGTGCCGAAGGCTTTGGGGATAAAGAAGCCGCCGACGGCGCCGATGGCGGAGATAAAGCCCAGCGCGGCGGCGGTATCGGTCACCGCTTCGCGCTGCGCCTGCTCATCGCTGCCGCCGCGGGCCTTCACCCTGTCGAGGGTGATGCGGCGGAAGATCACGGCAATCATCTGGAAGGTGGAGCCGCTGCCCAGCCCGGCGGTGAGGAACAGCCCCATAAACACCAGATAGAACGCCAGGAAGCTGCCGGAACCGCTGCCCGGCAGGGTCAGGAACAGCAGGGCGGTAAACAGCGCCATAAAGATGAAGTTGATCAGGGTGACGCGCACGCCGCCCAGTTTGTCGGAGATCACGCCGCCCAGCGAACGCGCCAGCGCGCCGATAAACGGGCCGAAAAACGCCAGCTGCAGAATATCCACCTCGGGAAACTGCGTCTGGGCCAGCATGGCGAAGCCGGCGGAAAACCCGATAAACGAACCGAAGGTCGCCAGATACAGCAGCCCTAACAGCCACAGGTGCAGACGCTTTAACACCGGCAGCTGCTCGGCGATCGAGGCCTTGGAGCTGGCGATATCGTTCATGCCGACCCAGGCGGCCAGGGTGGCCGCCAGCAGCAGCGGCACCCAGATCCAGGCGGCGTTGGCCAGCCACAGCGTGGAGCCATCCTCCTGTGCGGCGCCCGGCACGCCAAGCAGGGTGAAGAGCGGCAGCAGGATCACCAGCGGCGCGATCATCTGCATCACGCTGACCCCGAGGTTGCCCAGGCCGCCGTTAATCCCCAGCGCGCTACCCTGCCGGGCCTTCGGGAAGAAAAAGCTGATGTTGCCCATGCTGGAGGCAAAGTTGGCGCCGGCGAAGCCGCACAGCAGGGCGATAATAATAAACACCCAGTAAGGCGTGGCGGGGTGCTGAATGGCGATGCCGAGCGCGATGCAGGGGAGCACCAGAATCACGGTGCTGATCACCGTCCAGTGGCGGCCGCCGAATATCGGCACCATAAACGAGTAGGGCACGCGCAGCAGCGCGCCGGAGAGCGAGGGCAACGCGGTCAACAGAAAGAGCTGGTCGGTGGTAAAGTTAAAGCCCACCTTGTTCAGGTTGACGGCGACGGCGCTGAACAACATCCAGACGCAGAACGCCAGCAGCAGACAACAGACGGAAATCACCAGATTACGACGCGCAATGCCCTTACCTTTATTGTTCCAGAAAGCCTCATTCTCCGGCCGCCAGTCACGCAAAAGATAGGGATTATCTTTCTCAGTTTGTTGCGACATATGCCCTCACTAAATGGCTAACTTAATGAAAACAAGCTTGAATTTTAGAATTTGCCGACAGACTGTTTTTTGACCTGTGAAACAGGTTTTAGATTGAAGCGTAGATGAAGAATGCGGGTTATGTGATATATCGACTTATTTAGTAAGGTTATGCGTGTAAATTTTTGTAACCGTTAATATCCAAATACATCAATCTTGAGTCTGGCTGAGGAAGAGAGGCAAAGCGAGCAGAAAGGTTGACGGCGGCAGCAAGGACTACCGCGATGAGGTCGTTATTGGCGCTTTTTTAGCGCACTCAATAATTCAGCCAGCGCTTCGGCATAGTTTTTGGCGGCGGCGTTACGTTCAATGGCTGAGTGTGCCCCTGCCGCCGTCGCCAGCGCGGCACCATGGGTGAAATCGACAATTATATCGACCCATAACCTGGCACCGGCTGACGGCAGCCCGCTTTGCTGCAGCAGTTGTGTAATGTCTGCGGTGATACGTCTGGCCTGTTCAGGGAACACCGTGGGCCGGCTGAAAATAAGCAGCGTCAGCCCAGGGTGCTGCAATACTTGACTGTGGTAAGCGCGTAACAACCCCGCAAGTCGGGGGAGGGGATCGCCGGTTGGTGAGGGGAAAACCTCTTGATACACCTTTTCCGCCAGTGCGGCGATCAAGCCGTCGCGGTCGCCAAAATAGTGATAGATCGTCATCGGGTTGATGTGCAGCTTCGTTGCCAAAGCGCGCATCGTAAAGGCTTCCGCTCCCTGCGTATCCAGTATCGCCAACGCAGCAGACAGGATCTCATCTGGCAAAATCACCCGGTTGTCGCGCGACGGACGGCCTGCCGGGCGGCTCATGAAGCAACTCGATAGCGTGACTGAACCAACCCGGAAGCGAAGGTACGGGTGTGCTCATGAACTAACGGAATATCGCCGGGAAGAGCGCCAAACAGAGCGCGCCCCTGCCCCAGCAACACGGGAATATGGGTGATCACCAGATCGGCGATTAGACCAGCCTGCAAAAATGACTGGATAATGCGGCCGCCATCGACATATACCCGCTGATGTCCTTCGGCTGCCAGCATCGTCATCGCCTGCGTTGGCGAGCAGGTAGAAAAACGAATTTTGCCGGTTAACTCGGCAGGGATGTGCTGTTCGTCCAGCGTACCTGAGAGGATGAGCACCGGGCGGGCGTATGGCCATGGGCGGACATGTTGTACGGACTCATAGGTTCCGCGGCCCATCAGTATGACGTCAATATTCTCAATAAAATCATCGTAGCCATGATCCTCCAGGGGATCGTCGCGTTCGAGCAGCCATCCGATATCGCCGTCGGTGCGGGCAATAAAACCGTCAAGACTTGTCGCGATGAAAACGTGTCCGGAGATCATTTCAATACCTATTATTTATACGTTGTATAAATAATAGTGGCGTCACAGAGCGATAACGTCAAATTTATCGTTCTAACCGGCGCTGAACGGCTCTGTACAGCGCCGGATGGAGTCAGAAACCACAGTCGCTCAGCCCCGGATGCTCGTCCGGGCGTCGGCCCTGCGGCCAGTGAAAGCGGCGTTCGGCGGCGGCTATCGGGCTGTCGTTAATGCAGGCGAAACGGGTGGTCATTAACCCCTGCGCATTAAATTCCCAGTTCTCATTGCCGTAGCTGCGATACCAGTTGCCGGAATCGTCATGCCACTCATAGGCGAAACGCACCGCAATTCTGTGCGCGTCAAACGCCCACAGCTCTTTGATCAGGCGATATTCCAGCTCTTTGTGCCACTTGCGCTGTAAAAACTGCACCACTTCATCACGCCCGTTGACGAACTCGGCGCGGTTGCGCCAGCGGGTGTCCGGCGTGTAGACCTGCGACACCCGCAGCGGATCGCGGCTGTTCCAGGCGTCTTCGGCCAGGCGGACTTTTTGCCGGGCGCTGTCCAGCGTAAAGGGCGGCAGTGGGGGACGGGTTTCCATCATCATTTCCTCGCGGTATGTAGACAGAGTTGTCTACATGCGCAGATTATCCGATGTAGACAGACCTGTCTACATGTTGCGATAATGTCCGCCAGGAGGCAGCCATGACCACAGCCGATTCACGCAGCGCGCGCGAGCGCATTATTGAAACCGCCCACGACCTGTTCTACCGCGACGGCATCCGCGCCACCGGTATCGACCGGATTATTAAGCAGGCCGGGGTGACCAAAGTGACCTTTTATCGCCATTTTCCCGCCAAAAACGACCTGATCCTGGCGTTTTTACGCTACCGGCATCAGCGCTGGATCGGCTGGTTCCGTGAGACGCTGGCGCGGGAGATGACGGACGGCGGCACGCTGGTGCAGGCGTTGCCCGCTACGCTGGCGCAGTGGTTCGCCACGGCGGATTTTCGCGGCTGTGCGTTTATCAATACGGCGGTGGAAATGGCCGACAGTCTGCCGGAGACGCTGGCGCTGGTGCGTGAGCATAAGCAGGATATGCGGCTGGCGATTGCCGCTTTTCTGCCGGGCGACCAGCAGGGGGCGCGCGCGGCGCACAAACTGGCGTTGCTGGCCGACGGGGCGATAGTGATGGCGCAGCGCGGGGAAAACGGCGACGAGACGCTCTCTTTGCTGCGCGACTGTGTGGCGGACAGCCTGAGAGGTTAGGCGCAGGCGTCTGGCCGTTACTCCGGCAAATCAATTAGCAAGGCGCGCAGCGGCGTTGCGGCGTGCAGCGTAAGCCGGGCTTCATTATGCACAAAAGCGCCGTCGCCGCAGGTCAGGTGCTGCGGCGCATGATGCTCGCCGTGGGCGGAACAGGCGCCGTGGATTGACTGCAGGTAGGCGCGCGCGCCGTGCAGCGGCAGCGTCAGCGTTTCACCCGGCGGTAAATCCAGGTGATGCACCCACACCTGCTGGCGCAGATGCAGGCTGCCCTGCGCACCGTCCGGCGAGGCCAGCAGCTGGTGCGGCTGCGGTTGCAGCGTCAGGCGCTGAATCCGCTCGTTGCTGCGTTCCGGGCAGGCGTCCAGCCAAAGCTGCATGCGCGTCAGAGGCGTGTCGGCGCCAAGATTCTGTTCGCCGTAGCTGACGCCGGCGTGCGCCGCCAGCAACAGGGCTTCGCCGGCGGCGGCGCGCACGCTGTTGCCGTCGTTATCGCGGTACTCGGCTTCCCCTTGCAGGATCAGGTTGATGATATCGACGTTGGGGTAGGCGCGTGGCTGCAGGGCGGCGCCCGGCGCCAGCACTTCCTGGTTCAGCACCCGCAGCGAGGCGTACCCCATCAGTTTGGGGTCGAAGTAGTGTCCGAAAGAGAAGGTGTAGCGAGCCTGCAGCCAACCAAAGTCAGCTTGCCCGCATTGTTCTGCTGTTCTGCATGTAATCATGGCAATGGGCTCTCTAATTTCAATCTGTATATCCTGAATAATTCGAGCGGCAGGAAGGCGGCAAAAGAAGGAATCCCGCTGCGTTGACCCGGGTCAGTGATTCGGGGGACTGAGCGCAGCCAACGCCTTTGCCGCTCGAAGTATGATGGGTATAAATGGTAAGCATCTGGACGGCAGATTGTTAGCCAGTTAATCTGGTTGCCATATTCAAATTTCCTGACAGAGAGATGCAATGGCCAGAGATCGGGCGTTAACGCTTGAGGCGTTAAGGGTGATGGATGCCATCGACCGCCGCGGCAGTTTTGCCGCGGCGGCGGATGAGCTGGGCCGGGTGCCGTCGGCGCTCAGCTACACCATGCAAAAACTGGAAGAGGAGCTGGACGTGGTGCTGTTTGACCGCTCCGGCCACCGCACCAAATTCACCAACGTCGGGCGCATGCTGCTGGAGCGCGGCCGGGTGCTGCTGGAGGCGGCCGATAAGCTGACCACCGACGCTGAAGCGCTGGCGCGCGGCTGGGAAACCCATATCACCATCGTCAGCGAGGCGCTGTCGCCGCCCAGCCTGCTGTTCCCGCTGGTCGACAAGCTGGCGCTGAAGGCCAATACCCAGGTGTCGATTTTCAGCGAGGTGCTGGCCGGCGCCTGGGAGCGTCTGGAACAGGGGCGGGCCGATATTGTGATCGCGCCGGATATGCACTTTCGCGCCTCGTCGGAAATCAACACCCGCAAGCTGTACAAGGTGATGAGCGTCTACGTGGCGGCGCCGGATCATCCGATCCATCAGGAGCCGGAGCCGCTGTCGGAAGCCACCCGGGTGAAATACCGCGGCATTGCGGTGGCGGACACCGCGCGTGAGCGGCCGGTGATTACCGTACAGCTGCTGGACAAGCAGCAGCGGCTGACCGTCAGCACCATCGAAGATAAGCGGCGGGCATTGCTGGCCGGCCTGGGGGTGGCGACCATGCCGTACGCCATGGTGGAAAAAGATATCGCAGAGGGGCGGCTGCGCGTGGTGGGGCCGGAATACAGCCGCGAGGCGGACATCATTATGGCCTGGCGGCGCGACAGCATGGGCGAGGCGAAAGCCTGGTTCCTGCGTGAAATCCCGCGACTGTTCGCCCAGAAATAGTGAAAACCTCGCCGAGCGGCGAGGTTTTTTTATTAACGGAAACGCTGGTCGCGGCCGTGCGGCTCATTCAAATCCTGCGCCGGGCCGATGGAGATAATGCCGTACGGATTGATGGTGGCGTGACTGCGGTAATAGTGATGGCGGATATGCGCCATATCGACCGTCTCGTCGACGCCCGGCAGCTGATAAATATCGCGCAGGAAGCCGTACAGGTTCAGGTAGTCGCTGATGCGCCGCTTGTCGCACTTAAAATGGGTGACATACACCGGGTCGAAACGCACCAGCGTGGTCCACAGGCGTAAGTCCGCCTCGGTCAGCCGGTCGCCGGTCAGATAGCGGTGCTGGCCGAGGATCTGCTCCAGCCGCTCCAGCGAAGCAAACACGCCGCTTACCGCCTCATCATACGCCTCCTGGCTGGTGGCGAAGCCGGCTTTGTAGACGCCGTTGTTGACGGTGTCGTAAATCCAGCCGTTCAGTTGATCAATTTTTTCGCGCAACTCGGCCGGGTAATAGTCGCCGGCGCGTGCGCCGACGCCGTCAAAGGCGCTGTTGAACATGCGCAGGATGTCGGCGGACTCGTTGCTGACGATGGTCTGCCGCTGTTTATCCCACAGCACAGGTACGGTGACGCGGCCGCTGTAGTGCGGGTCGGCGCGCAGATAGAGCTGATACAGGAAGTCGGCGTGGTACAGCGGATCGCCGCTGGCGCCGGGGAAGTCGTCGGCGAAGGTCCAGCCGTTTTCCCGCATCAGCGGATTGACCACCGAAACCGGAATGATCTGCTCCAGCCCTTTCAGCTTGCGCATCAGCAGGGTGCGGTGCGCCCACGGGCAGGCGAGGGATACGTACAGGTGGTAGCGATCTTTTTCTGCATTAAAGCCGCCGTTGCCGTGTTCGCCGGGCTGTCCGTCGGCGGTGATCCAGTTGCGGAACTGGGAGGTGGAGCGCTTGAAGCGGCCGCCGGTGGATTTGGTGTCGTACCAGACGTCTTGCCAAACGCCGTCAACGAGTTGTCCCATGGGAGTCTCCTTCGTCTTGGATGACAGAGAGGGAGCCAGGCATGCCTGGCTCCCTTAAGGTTAGTTTACCACTTCTTGTTCAGCAGGCGGTCGATGCTGAAGGCGCCCGGGCCGGCGACCGCCAGTACGATATAACCGCCGGCGATGGTCAGGTTTTTCATAAACATCAGCTGGTTAACGCCCTCTGCAAAGTTGGTGTGGAACAGCAGCGCGGTCAGGATGGTGAAGCCGGCGGTGAACAGCGCGGTAGTGCGCGTCAGGAAGCCGAACAGAATCGCCAGGCCGCCGCCAAACTCCAGCAGGATGGTCAACGGCAGCAGGAAGCCCGGTACGCCCATCGATTGCATGTACTGCTGAGTGCCGGCGTAAGCGTCGCCCATTTTGCCGTAGCCGGCGACGATAAACAGGATTGGCATCAGAATACGCGCCACCAACAAACCGGTATCTTCTAATTTTTTCATCATTCACTCCAAAAGTTTTTTTGCGCCACGCTGGCTGTGTTATGTCATCCGGCGGTGTGCAGAGCGTTGTTCTGGCGCGCCGTCCGTTTCGATGGAATGAATGTTAATCGTGAAGCGTACACTTTGTTAGCAAGTAAAATTGCTATAATCTTTCAAAAATCATGAATATTTAGCGGGCTAACATTTTGAGATGAATATGCGGCGCGATGGCGCACGACGGCCGCCGCGAGCGGCAGCACGGAGTGCAGACAGGAAAGGGCGGACGGAAAGGATTAACGAGAGAGGGTTTTACGCAGCAGCCGCACGGTGCCCCAGGCGCTGAAGGCGCGACGCGACCAGCGAATCAGCTTGCCGGGGTGGCGCATGCCGTACAGGGCGACCGCGCCGGAGCCGAGCAGCAGGTACTTGCGCATGCCGAACAGGGTTTGATAACCACGGTCAATGTGTTCGGTTTTATCCAGCCACTGCGCGGCATTGTCGCCCAGGTCGGCGCGCTGCTGCTCGATCCGGTTAATCAGCTGCTGTTTTCTGACGGCCAGCGCCCGGCGACGGCTCATTTTTTCCCCTCCAGCGCGGCGCGGTCCTGCTCCAGCTGTTTGCGCGTTTCGGCCAGCAGCGTGGTGCGCTTCGCTTTCACCAGCGTCCAGATCACGCCCACCACGGCAAGAAACAGCAGCACGCCGGTCGTCGTGCCCAGCGCCATCACGCGGTAGGCCGGGTCGATCGCCCAGAATAGCAGGATCAGCAGGCTCATCAGGCCGAAAGCGGTGAACAGCAGAGTAATGCCCACCAGCAGCATCAGCTGAATCAGGTTGGCTTTTTCCTCTTCCAGCTCGACGACCGCCAGTTTCAGCCGTGACTCCACCATGCCAACCAGGATGGTGATAATGCGCTGGCCGATGTCCAGGACCCCTTTGGCGGGGCCCTGTGCACGGGATTGCTCGTGCTCGCTCATATTAACGACGCGCCAGCAGTACGCCCAGCACGACGCCGACCGCAGCGCCGATGCCGATGCCGGTCCACGGGTTGTCGCGCACATAGTCGTCAGCCTGGCCGGCGATCTGCTTGGTCTGGCTGGCCAGCTTGTCGCCGGCGTCGCCCAGGCGGGCGCGGGTGTCTTTCAGCGCGCCTTCCGCTTTGGAACGCAGCTTTTCCAGTTCAGCCTTCGGCTTATCAGTGGAAGAGTTAAGCACCTCTTCCAGGGTATCGGCTAAGGACTTCAGTTCAGCGCGTAAGTTTTCTGCATCTTTTGCCATTTCTCTAACTCCTTAACGTTGACTGCAAGATATCCCAACATAACGGATTTTTTGGCGGCAGCAAAGCGAACGGGTGGCGAATATCACTGTGGAAACGATTATTTTCCTATGAATATTCCGAACCCGGCGCCTGTCGCCGGTGAACATTATTATTCCGCCTGCGCCTGTTTCAGCTCGGCTTCGGCTTCCGCCAGCTTCTGCTGTTTTTTGGCGACTTTATCCAGCTTGCCGCTTTGCTGAGCCTCTTTCAGCTCCTGACGGCGCTCTGCAACTTTGTGCTGTTTGTCTTCAATCTTTTTTTGCCGTTCGGCCTGCAGGCCGGCGTCGGTGCAATGGGCCTGCACTTCACCCAGCGCGGTTTTCAGCCCGGCGACGCGTTGGCTGTTGCCGTGCTGAGTCGCGTAATCAATCTGCTGCTGAATCTCCTGCGCTTTGGCGGCGCAGCCGCCCTCGGCCGCCATCGAAAATGAGGCGAAGGCGAAGAGGGAGAGGGCTAAAGGGGCGGTATAGCGTAATTTCATCTGTCGGTTCCTTGTTAATGGGATGCATGGGGATGTATCCGTTTCCTGCTGGGCGATGGAGGATTACGCGGCTGCCATCACCGTTATTCAGCATAGTCACTAAATCGTCCGGATAGCAAAGATCCACGCTGAAATGTCAAACGATTGTTGATTAAATGAACAGCTGCGCGCCTATCCCAGATCCTGCGGCGTCCTGGTCAGTTTGCGTATCCAGTGGCTGGGAGCGGGGAGTTCGCTCAGCGCGATGCTGTAGCCGGGGGGCAGA
This sequence comes from Serratia rubidaea, assembly GCF_016026735.1. Lineage (NCBI taxonomy): Bacteria > Pseudomonadati > Pseudomonadota > Gammaproteobacteria > Enterobacterales > Yersiniaceae > Serratia > Serratia rubidaea. Next base: position 901,679 of record NZ_CP065640.1, on the reverse strand, counting down.
ATGGCCTGCAGCGTTTCCCGCGCCAGCAGCTGCTGTTGCGGGGAGTCCAGGCGGATCACCAGGCCATCGCCTTCCGGGGTAATGCTTTTAATACGGATGCCGCGCGCATCCAGACGCTGATAAACGTAGAAACCGTCCGGCAGCGACAGGCCTTGCTGGGTGGAGCGGATGCGCAGTTCGGTTTCGGTGCGCACCATGGCGGGCAGGAAAAATACGCACAGCGCCAGCAGAGCCAGCGCGACAATCAGTGCATACTGCCAGCGGGAACGCGGCGTGGTCACGCGCCGTTGCCCGTGTTTTGGCTGGCGCGCTTCTTACGCCACAGCACAATCAGCGAGCCGACCAGGCCGACCACCAGCAGCACCAGCGGCAGCATCATCAGGCAGAACATCAGCTGATCTTCGTATTTGCGGAACACCGGCGTTTTACCGAGCGCAAAGCCGAGGCTGGTCAGGATCACCACCCACAGCAGGCCGCTCATCCAGTTGAAGAACTGGAAGCGGGCGTTGCTCAGACCCGACAGGCCGGCGATGGTAGGCAGCAGCGTACGCACGAAGGCCAGAAAGCGGCCGACCAGCAGCGCCGACAGGCCGTGGCGGTGGAACAGCTGGTGCGCGCGCTGGTGGTAGTGGGCGGGCAGGTGCGACAGCCAGCCCTGCACCGTGCGGGTATTGCCCAGCCACTTGCCCTGTATATAACTGACCCAGCAGCCCAGACTGGCGCCGACGGTGAGAATAAAGATGGTGAGCGGGAAGTTCATGGTGCCTTTGGCGATCAGTACGCCGACCAGAATCAACAGGCTGTCGCCGGGCAGGAAAGCGGCGGGCAGCAGGCCGTTTTCCAGAAACAGAATCATAAACAGCAGCACGTACAGCGTCCACACCAGCGAGGGGTTCGCCAGCGTTTCGAAGTCCTGCTGCCATAAGGCATCCAACAGTTGTTTAATGATGTCCATCCAGTGTTCCTAAAACGTCTTTGCCTGATTTCTCTTAGCGGCCTGATTACCGGAATGCCGGCGCCGCAGGTGAACGGTGAGGTGTTTTTGCTTGTGAGTGATTACCCTACCGGTCATGAGTGGTAAGTCAGCGTTCCTCGGTACAGCATGTTGCTCGCTTGCCAGCCGCCGACCCGGCTTTGCTGGTGGGAGGAGCGGAGCATCCAGTTAACCTGTTCGAGGCGGTTGGATGCCGGCGCCGTCTGGCGCGGATAGCGGCTCTCTCGCCGCGCCTCTGTTAAAGCATAGGCGGGGATCGGTGAAACAACAGAGAGCGAAGAGATGTAGCTGGACGTGTTGCGCGGCAGCAGCAGCGGCCATTTTTTTCCCGGCGCCTTACGGCGCAGGTCGGCCGGCGGGCGCAGCGCCTGCGGGTAGTCGTCCTGGGCGGTTGCGTTGTGGTTGGGTTGGGCGTTTGGCTGTGCCGGTTGCGTCGTATAGAGCTGCTGGCCGGAGACCGCGCCGGTCCAGCAAAAAAGAGCAATCAGCATGGCAAACAACCAGCGCATGAATTCGCGTTCCGCCCCCGCAGTAATAAGGCTAAAAAAAGTGGTCCGATTTTAGCAAAGCCGCCCGATCGGCAACAGGGAAATCTCTGCTGCCGCCGGTGAATTATTACACGGGAAACGGCGCCGACGGCATTGATTCAGCGTATTTTACAATACCTGACATAAGGTAAGATTATTTGAACATCGTCGACTATTTATTGCCGCCGCTCGCGCTGTCCAGCTGCGGCAGCGGGTTCTCGGCAAACAGGTAGCGGTCAACGTTATATTCGAAGTCGTCGGTGGTGGCGTTGAACAGCATCTGCTTGGTGTTTTCCAGGTGCTGCCACATCGCCAGCTTGGCGGCGGCGGGATCCTTGCGCATCAACGCTTTGAGGATCTGGTCATGGTCGTCGCACCAGCTGTCGATCGAGCGATCGTCAATATGTTCGTGCAGCTTGATCCAGTAAGGGTTATGCACCCGCTGGCTCCACATTTTTTCGACGATGGTCGCCATCGCGGTGTTTTGCGTGGCGAGCGCGATCTGCACGTGGAATTTCAGGTCCCACTGCGAATCGCGGAAGCGATCTTCCCGCCGGGCGTTTTCCTGAATCTCCATCAGCTGCACGATATCCTGCTTGGTGACCTGGGTGGCGGCGAACTCGGCGATGTTGCTCTCAATCAGCTGACGCGCCTGCAGCAGCTCAAACGGCCCGACGCTGGCGAATTCGATGCTGTCCCCCGGCACCACCAGGTGCTTTTGCTGGTTGGAAATCACATGGATCCCGGAGCCTTTGCGCACTTCGACGTAGCCTTCCACTTCCAGCATGATAATCGCCTCGCGCACCACGGTGCGGCTGACGTTCATCTCTTCGGCGATATAGCGCTCCGCCGGCAGTTTGTCGCCGACCGGATAAACGCCGCCTTCAATGCGTTGTTTCAGTTCGGCGGCCAGTTGCTGATATAAGCGTCTGCTTTCGGTGAATTCCATAATGAGTGCTCTGCGCTAGGAAAGGTGGGTTGCCAACAGATTTGTTATACCACTTATCCGGTTTTGCCGCCAGTGAATGGCGGCGGGCCGCCCGGTGTTAGGCCGGGCGACGCGCGGGATCAACCGCCTGCGGCGGCGGTGTGCAGCGCTTCTTTTTCCCCGGCGGCGGCCGGGCGGTTTTGCAGTACCGTCCAGATAACGATGGCGCCCAAAATATCGAACACCGACAGGGCGGCGAACAGCGGGCTGAAGCCGAGCGTATCCGCCAGCGCGCCGACCACCAGCGCGAACAGGGTGCTGGCGGTCCAGGCGGCCATGCCGGTCAGGCCGTTGGCGGTCGCCACTTCGTTACGGCCGAAGACGTCGGAAGAGAGCGTGATCAGCGCGCCGGACAGCGCCTGATGGGCAAAGCCGCCGACGCACAGCAGGGCAATGGCGACATACGGGCTGGAGAACAGGCCGATCATGCCGGGGCCGATCATCAGCAGCGCGCCAAGGGTCACCACCAGCTTGCGGGACACGATCAGATTCACCTTGAAATACTTCTGGAACAGCGGCGGCAGGTAGCCGCCGACGATACAGCCCAGATCGGCGAACAGCATCGGCATCCAGGCGAACATGGCGATTTCCTTCAGGTTAAAGCCGTAGGCTTTAAACATAAACAGCGGGATCCAGGCGTTGAAGGTGCCCCAGGCCGGCTCCGCCAGAAAGCGCGGCAGCGCGATGCCCCAGAACTGCCGGTTGCGGACGATCTGCCAGGCGGACATTTTTTTGGCGTTGCTGGTCTGGTGCTGGGCTTCCTGGCCGTCCAGGATATAGCTGCGCTCCTCGGCGCTGAGTTTCTTCTGGTCTTTCGGATGCTTATAGAACAGCAGCCAGCAGATGGCCCAGATCAGGCTCAGGGCGCCGGTGATGATAAACGCCATTTCCCAGCTGTGGGCGACGATGGCCCACACCACCAGCGGCGGCGCGATCATGCCGCCGATTGACGAGCCGACGTTAAAGTAGCCGACGGCGATCGAGCGCTCTTTGGCGGGAAACCACTCGCTGCTGGCCTTCAGCCCGGCGGGGATCATCGCCGCCTCCGCCATGCCGACCGCGCCGCGCGCCAGCGCCAGCCCGCCCCAGCTGTTGGCCAGCGCGGTGCCCATGCAGAACAGCGCCCATAAAATGGCGAACATCGCATAGCCCACTTTGGTGCCCAGCACGTCGAGCACGTAGCCGGCCACCGGCTGCATCACGGTATAGCAGGCGGAGTAGGCGGCGACGATATAGGAATATTGTTGGGTGGTGATATGTAAGGTGTCTTCCAGCGTCGGCGCGGCGACGGCAATCGCGTTGCGGGTCAGGTAACCCAGTACCGTGCCGATGGTCACCAGCCCGATCATGTACCAGCGTAACCCTTTGATTTTGCGCATGAGAAATCTCTCCCCGTCTTTAGCAATCGTCGCGCCCGTTGATGCTGCGCAACGTAGATAATGGTGATTTCCTGTCTGTCGTGGTGTAAGGCGTGTTCGGCTCGCCGGCGCTTTCCGCCGCGAGGTGAAGAGGCGAGACAATAACTTGTCATACAGATTTAAAAGTTGAGTGACATCACAAAAGTCATTATTCAGTTACGCAATAATATGAAGGCCATGCTGAGGTTTTTTTGCGATGAAACCCGCAGTTAGCGCGCCTTGAAGCGCCTTTTTTACCGTAAGCATGGCGAAAAAAACCTGGACGCCGTAATTAATTGGTGTGATAACTTTTAAAGCAATGAGGCGACAAAAACCCGCTACGCAAGCTGAGGACCTGATATGGCCACGTTTTTAAGCGAAGATTTCTTACTGGATACGGAATTTGCCCGGCGTTTGTACCATGAGTATGCGGCGCAGCAGCCGATTTTTGACTATCACTGCCATCTGCCGCCGGCGCAGATTGCCGAGAACTATCGCTTCAAAAACCTGTATGACATCTGGCTGAAAGGCGACCACTACAAGTGGCGCGCCATGCGCACCAACGGCGTGGCGGAACGTCTGTGCACCGGCGACGCCGGCGATCGGGAAAAGTTTGACGCCTGGGCGGCGACCGTGCCGCATACCATCGGCAACCCGCTCTATCACTGGACGCATCTGGAACTGCGCCGGCCGTTCGGCATTACCGGCACCTTGCTGTCGCCGGCGACGGCGGACGATATCTGGCAGCGCGCCAACGAGCTGCTGACGCAGGATGCGTTCAGCGCGCGCGGGATCATGCAGCAGATGAACGTGAAAATGGTCGGCACCACCGACGATCCGATCGACGATCTGCGTCATCACCGGGCGATCGCCGAGGACGGCGGCTTTGATATCAAGGTGCTGCCGAGCTGGCGGCCGGACAGGGCGTTCAACATTGATGCGCCGGCCTTTAGCGATTACCTGCAACGGCTGGCGGCCGTGGCGGACGTGGAGATCCGCCGCTTTGATGATTTACGCCAGGCGCTGAGCAAGCGGCTGGATCACTTTGCCGCGCACGGCTGCAAGGTGTCGGACCATGCGCTGGACGTGGTGGTGTACGCCGACGCCGACGAGGCGACGCTGGATGCGATCCTGAGCCGACGCCTCGACGGCGCGCAGCCGGATGAAACGCAGAGCGCGCAGTTCAAAACCGCCGTGCTGGTGTTTCTGGCGGCGGAGTATCAGCGCCGCGGCTGGGTGCAGCAGTATCACATCGGCGCGCTGCGTAATAACAACAGCCGGATGTTCGAGCATATCGGTCCGGATATCGGCTTCGATTCGATCAACGATCGGCCGCTGGCGCAGCCGCTGTCGCGTTTGCTGGATGCCCAGGCGCGCCAGGGCGGGCTGCCGAAGACCATTCTGTACTGCCTGAACCCACGCGATAACGAAGTGATCGGCACCATGGTGGGCAATTTTCAGGGCGAGGGGACGCCGGGCAAGATGCAGTTCGGCTCCGGCTGGTGGTTTAACGACCAGAAGGACGGTATGCAGCGGCAGATGACCCAGCTGGCGCAGCTGGGCCTGCTGAGCCGCTTTGTCGGCATGCTGACCGACAGCCGCAGCTTCTTGTCTTATACCCGCCATGAATATTTCCGGCGCATTCTGTGCCAGATGATCGGGCGCTGGGTGGAAGACGGCGAGGCGCCGGCGGATCTGGCGCTGCTGGGGGAGATGGTGAAAAACATCAGCTTCGACAACGCCAAAAACTATTTCGCCATTGAACTGGCTTAACCGTCGCCTACAGGTGTCTTATGCAGAGCTTTATTAAGATTCATGCGCAGGACAACGTGGCGGTCGCCCTGCGCGATCTGGCCGCCGGGGAAACCCTGCAGTTGGATGAGGCGCGCTGCCTGACGCTGCCGCAGCCGGTGGCGCGCGGGCATAAGTTTGCGCTGACGCCGATCGCCGCCGGCGGAACCATTGTTAAATACGGTCTGCCGATCGGCCACGGGGTGGCGGCGATTGCGCCGGGGGAACATATTCACGCGCAGAACGCCAAAACCAACCTGAGCGATCTGGACGACTACCAGTATCAGCCGGACTTCCCGGCCGTGCCGCCGCAGGCGGCGGATCGCGAGGTGCAGATCTATCGCCGCGCCAACGGCGAGGTCGGCATCCGCAATGAGCTGTGGATCGTGCCGACCGTCGGCTGTGTCAACGGCATTGCCCGCCAGATCCAGCGGCGTTTTCTGCAGGAAACCGCCGATGCCGAGGGCATTGACGGCGTCCATCTGTTCAGCCATCCGTTCGGTTGCTCCCAGTTGGGGCAGGACCATGAAAACACCCGCACCATGCTGCAGAATATGGTGCGCCATCCGAACGCCGGCGCGGTGCTGGTGATTGGCCTGGGCTGTGAAAACAACCAGGTCGACGCGTTTCGCGACACGCTGGGGGCGGTCGACGACGCGCGGGTACGCTTTATGGTGTGCCAGCAGCAGGATGATGAAGTAGAGGCCGGGCTGGCGCAGCTGCATGCGCTGTACCGGACAATGCGCGCCGATCGCCGCCAGCCGGGCAGGCTCAGCGAGCTGAAGTTCGGCCTGGAGTGCGGCGGCTCCGACGGGCTGTCCGGTATTACCGCCAACCCGCTGCTGGGGCGGTTTTCGGACTATGTGATCGCCAACGGCGGCACCAGCGTGCTGACCGAGGTGCCGGAGATGTTCGGCGCCGAGCGTATTCTGATGAGCCGCTGCCGCGACAGACAGACCTTCGACAAGACCGTCGCTATGGTCAACGACTTCAAAAAATACTTTATCGCCCACCAGCAGCCGATTTATGAAAATCCGTCGCCGGGCAACAAGGCCGGCGGTATCACCACGCTGGAGGAAAAGTCGCTGGGCTGCACCCAGAAAGCGGGGCAGAGCCCGGTGGTGGACGTGCTGAAATATGGCGAGCGCCTGCGCCAGCCGGGGCTGAATCTGCTCAGCGCGCCGGGCAATGACGCGGTGGCGACCAGTGCGCTGGCCGGCGCCGGCTGCCATATGGTGTTGTTCAGCACCGGGCGCGGCACGCCGTACGGCGGCTTTGTGCCGACGGTGAAGCTGGCGACCAACAGCGAGCTGGCGGCGAAAAAGCCGCACTGGATTGATTTTGACGCCGGGCGGCTGATTCACGGCATGCCGATGGAGCAGCTGTTAACGCAGTTTGTCGATGAGATTGTCGCCATCGCCAACGGCAAGGCGGCGAAAAACGAGCTGAACGATTTCCGCGAGCTGGCGATCTTTAAGAGCGGCGTCACCTTGTGAGTGCTGCCGGCTGAAAAAATCAGGGGGCCGATATGGCCCCCTGTTTGGTTGTACTGTCAGATGTCGCCGTTGCTTAGCGCATTTTCAGCGGGTCGTCGTCCGCCAACCGCTGGTCTTCCGCCATACAGGCGGCGGCGGTGAACAGCACGTCGGTGGAGGAGTTCAGCGCGGTTTCCGCAGAGTCCTGCAGCACGCCGATAATAAAGCCGACCGCAACTACCTGCATGGCGACATCGTTCGGGATGCCGAACATATTACACGCCAGCGGGATCAGCAGCAGCGAGCCGCCGGCCACGCCGGACGCGCCGCAGGCGCAGACCGCCGCGACCACGCTCAGCAGCAGCGCGGTCGGAATATCCACCGCAATGCCCAGCGTGTGCACCGCCGCCAGCGTCAGCACGGTGATGGTGATCGCCGCGCCGCCCATATTGATGGTGGCGCCGAGCGGAATGGAGACCGAATAGCTATCCTCATTCAGATTCAGCTTCTTGCACAGTTCCATATTCACCGGAATATTGGCCGCCGAGCTGCGGGTGAAGAAGGCGGTAACGCCGCTTTCGCGCAGGCAGGCGAATACCAGCGGATACGGGTTGCGGCGAATTTTCCAGTAGACGATCAGCGGGTTGAGCACCAGCGCCACCAGCAACATACAGCCGATCAGCACCATCAGCAGCTGGGCATAGCCCCACAGCGCGTCGAAGCCGGTTTCCGCCAGCGTGGACGCCACCAGCCCGAAGATACCCAGCGGCGCACAGCGGATCACCGCCCGCACCACCAGCGTAACGGCGTGCGATGCATCGGTGATCAGCAATTTGGTGGTATCAGCGGTGTGGCGCAGCGCCAGCCCCAGGCCGATGGCCCAGGCCAGAATGCCGACGTAGTTGGCGTTAATCAGCGCGTCGAACGGGTTGGCCACCACGTTCATCAGCAGGCCTTTCAGCACCTCGGCGATGCCGCCCGGCGGGCTGATATCGACATTGCCGGTCACCAGCGCCAGATTGGACGGGAAGGCGAAGCTGAGCAGCACCGCCACCAGCGCGGCGGCGAAGGTGCCCAGCAGGTAAAGGAACAGGATCGGGCGGATATTGGTTTTCTGCCCCTGTTTATGGTTGGCGATCGACGCCATCACCAAAACCAGCACCAGCACGGGGGCTACCGCCTTCAGCGCGCCGACGAACAGCGCTCCGAGCAGGCCCACGGCCGAGGCGGCGGCGGGGGAGATGAATGCCAGCAGAATGCCGGCCACCAGGCCGACCAGAATTTGTTTAACCAGGCTGCCCTGTGTAATGCGTGTCAGTATTTTATGCATGATGCTTATTTAGCGTTTCCGCTTCCTGATGATGTTGCGTAATGGGTGCTGCGCCTCGGCAGGAACCGTGCCGGGCGAATTTTATGCGCACCTGTAACGAAGTGTGTTTGCTCTTTCAGTATTCAGTAAACACGCGGGGTTGGGAAGTCTCTGATGTGAAATTCTGCGGGCGGATCAACTCTTGATAACATCCTGATTACATTTGTGTGATCGCAATAACATTTGGCGTTTAGCGCGATGAACAAACGATTATGGGGCGGAAAACCGCCCCGGGTAACAGATTATGGCGTCTTGCGCGCCAGCCGGTCGTTGCGATGGTTGACCCAGGCGTTAATCGCCAGCGTCAGCAGCAGGATGCCCGCCACCACGCCTAACGAAATGCCGATCGGAATATGGTAGAAATCGACGATCAGCATTTTGACGCCGATAAACACCAGAATCACCGACAGCCCGTACTTCAGCATCGAGAAGCGTTCGGCCACGTTGGCCAGCAGGAAGTACATGGCGCGCAGGCCCATAATGGCGAACAGGTTGGAGGTGAGGACGATAAACGGATCGGTGGTGACGGCGAAGATGGCCGGAATACTGTCGACCGCGAAGATCACATCGCTCAGCTCCACCAGGATCAGCACCAGCACCAGCGGCGTGGCAAACAGCAGGCCGTTGCGGCGCACAAAGAAGCGCTCACCTTCCAGGTTATCGGTCATGCGCAGGTGGCTGCGCAGCCACTTCACCAGCGGCTTGTCGCCGATAGCGCCGTCATCCTCCTTCGCCAGCGCCATTTTGATACCGGTAAACAGCAGGAAAGCGCCGAACAGGTACAGCAGCCAGGCGAACTGGGCAATCAGCCAGCTGCCGGCGAAGATCATGACGGTACGCAGCACAATCGCCCCCAGCACGCCGTAAATCAGCACGCGGCGCTGCAGGTTGGCCGGCACGGCAAAGTAGCTGAACAGCATCAGCCAGACAAAGACGTTATCCACCGCCAGCGCTTTTTCAATCAGATAGCCGGTGAGGAAGGCCAGCGCCTGCGTATCGGCCACGGCGCGGCCGGCGGTTTCGCTCAGGTAGTACCAGAAGCCGAGGTTGAACAGTAACGAGAGGGTGACCCACACCAGCGACCAGCAGGCGGCCTGCTTCATCGACATGGCGTGCGAGCCTTTACGGCCCTGCAGCAGTAAATCAATGGCGAGCATCACCACGATAACGGCGGCGAAGCTGCCCCATAACCACGGGGTGCCAACGGTATTCATCATTATGTATCCTTCAAAAACAAAAACGGCCAACGTCGGAAGGACGCCAGCCGCTCTGTGAACGCTGCAAGCAAACCTCGCCTTCCGGCAAGGTCTCACTTACAACGTCGATGAAGGTGTTACACCTTGACCATCGGGTTGCCCGGTAACCGGATGCTTGCGCATCGTAATGACGATTAACCGGCAATGAAGTTACTCCCCTTTGCTGACGTAAAAAGTAATGCAAAATGTGTCAGCGGTCAATGTCTAATCCTCATCCGGCCAATGCCTGCTGCGCGCCGAGGCTGACGACAAACCCCTGCAGCAGCAGCCTGCTGAACGGCGTATCGTCCACCTGCCGTTGTTTTTGCTGATATTCCGCCTGCCGCGCCGGCTCCATCTCGGCCAGCCAGTGCAGATAGTGGCGCATGATCGCCGCGTCGAACTCCGGGTGAAACTGGGTGGTCAGCGCATTATCACCATAGCGCAGGATCTGGTAGTCATCCTGCGCCGAGCGGGCCAGCACCTCGGCGCCCGGCGGCGGCGTCAGCACGCTTTGCGCGTGGATCAGGTTGGCCTTGAAGCGCGGCGGCAGCGTCATCAGCCGGCGGTCGCTCGCGCCGGCCGGCAGCAGCTCAATCTCCAGCGTACCGACCTCCATCCCCTGCGGGTGATAGCCCACCTCGCCGCCGAGCGCATGGGCCAGCAGCTGGTGGCCGTAACACACGCCGAAGATCGGCAGGCGGATCGCCATCGCCTGACGCAGCCATTCGGCCGCCTGCTCGCTCCACGGCAGCCGCTCCGTCACCATCGCCGGCGAGCCGGTGATCACCACGCCGCAGTAGTCAGCCGGCGCCGCCGGCCGCTCCCCGGCGGGCAGGTGGACGATCTGCACGCGTTCGGCGGCCATGCGCCCCTGCTGCATAAACATCTGTTCAAAATTGCTTTGCGCCTGGCGGATGGCGTCGGGCGCATCGCCGGTTTGCATCAGTAACAGCGGCTTCATGGTGTTTCTCCATCGGCGGGGAAGACGACGCCGGTTTGCCGGCGGATTTCGCTCAGCAGGGCGGCGACGATACGTGAGTTTTCCAGCCCGGCATGCTCAACCTGACGTTGCGCCACCAGATCGGCAAAGACTTCGGCCTCATAGCGCATGGTGTTGTCATGCTGCGGCCGGCTCAGATCCTGCAGGCTGCCGCCGCGCGGCAGCAACGCCACGCCCTGGCACTCCGAGATTTTCTCGATCAGCAGCGCGCCGTCCTCACCCTGAATTTCACTGGCAAGCGCCGAGTCGCTGACTTTGGAATGGCAGATCGTCACGTCAAAATCGCCGTAATTGAGACAGACGGTGCCGTGGGCGTCCACGCCGCTATCCAGCAGGGCGGCGCTGGCGACCAGCGACTGCGGCGCGCCGAACAGCGCCACCGCGCTGGCCAGGCAGTAATAGCCGATATCCATGATCGAGCCGTTGGAGAACTGCGGATTGAAGGTGTTCGGGTTCTCACCCGCCAGATAGCGCGGGTAGCGGGAGGAATACTGGCAGTAGTTGAACAACGCCTTGCGCAGCTTGCCGACCTGCGGCAGCGCCTGGCGCAGAGTGAGAAAGTTGGGCAGGTGGGCGCTTTTGAAGGCTTCGAACAGCACCACCTGCTGCTGCCGCGCGCAGGCCAGCAGCTGCTCCGCCTCCTGCAGATTGGAGGCCAGCGGTTTTTCGCAGATCACATGTTTGTGATGGCGCATAAACAGCAGCGCCTGCGGGCAGTGCAGCGAATTCGGGCTGGCGATATACACGGCGTCAAAGGTATCGGACTGCGCCATCGCCGTCAGATCGTCAAACAGCTGTTCAACCTGATAGGGTGCGCCGAAGCTTCTGGCCTGTTCCAGGCGGCGGGAATAGACGGCGGTCAACTGCATTTTGCCGCTTTGATGAGCGGCGTCGATAAAGCGTTCGGTAATCCAGTTGGTGCCGACGACGGCAAAACGAATCATAGCTAACTCCGGTGGCCTGATACTGATAAATCAGAGTATCACGCCGCCGGCAGAAGGCGAATATTTGTCAATAATGCCTTAATTATCAATCATCAACGTACAGTCCGCCGAACAGCGACAGATGGGTGAGATACAGCCGGGTGTCAAATTCCAGCTGGTGATAGTCCGGCTCCATATGGCAGCACAGCTGATAAAACGCCTTGTTGTGATCTTTCTCTTTCAGGTGCGCCAGCTCATGCACCACGATCATGCGCAGGAAGGCTTCCGGCGCGGTCTTGAACACCGTCGCCACGCGGATTTCCGCCTTGGCCTTCAGCTTGCCGCCCTGCACGCGCGAGATGGCGGTATGCAGCCCCAGCGCGTGTTTCATGACGTGGATCTTGCCGTCGTACGCCACTTTGCTGATCGGCTGGGCGTTGCGCAGATAGTGGTTTTTAATCTCGGTAGTGAACTGGTACAGCGCCTTGTCGGTGGTGCAGCTGTGCACCTGCGGATAGCGCTGCAGCAGCACCTCTCCCAGACGCCGTTGCTGGATCAGCTGTTGTACCTGCGTTTGCAGATGGGCGGGGTAGCCTTGCAGATAGGTGAGTTCGGACATGGCGCGATAATCTTCAGTAGCCGTTCGGCCGGTTATTGTATGCGGTTTTTTCGCACAAATCCGGCAAAGGGCGGCGAATAGCAAAAAACATTTTACTGACGGACGTTTTTAGGGGATAAACAGCGCAAATTTATCAGTCAGGAGGGGCAATGAGCCAACTCGATCTGGGAACACAGCAACTTGAGCTGGAGCGTTATCCCCAACAAGAAGGCGCCGCACCGCTGCAGGCGTGGGAAGCGGCGGATGAATATCTGCTGCAACAGGTGGAAAATCAGGACGTTGCCGGACGCCCGGTGCTGATTTTCAACGACAGCTTCGGCACGCTGGCCTGTGCGCTGCACGCCCTGCGGCCCTACAGCGTCAGCGATTCCTACATGAGCCAGCTGGCGACGCGTCACAATCTGGCGTTAAACGGGCTGGATGCGCAGCAGGTGACGCTGCTCGGCAGCCTGGATGAGCTGCCGGCCGCGCCGGCGCTGGTGCTGATCAAGATCCCCAAGACGCTGGCGCTGTTGGAACAGCAGCTGCGCGCGCTGCGCAAGGTGGTCGGCCCGGATACCGTGATTATCGGCGGCGCCAAGGCGCGCGATATTCACACCTCGACGCTGCAGCTGTTTGAGCGCGTGCTGGGGCCGACCCGCACCAGCCTGGCGTGGAAAAAGGCGCGTCTGATTTACGGCCAGGTGGCGGACATCGTGCCGCCGGCGGCGGCGGAAACCACCAACTGGCAGCTGGACGGCAGCGAGATGCTGATCCACAACCACGCCAACGTGTTCTCCCGCGGCGGTCTGGATATCGGCGCGCGTCTGTTCCTGGAGCATCTGCCGAGCGACCTGGAGGGCGAGATTATCGACCTGGGCTGCGGCAACGGCGTGGTTGGTCTGAAAGCGCTGCTGCAGAACCCGCAGGCGCAGGTGACCTTTGTCGATGAATCCTATATGGCGGTGGCGTCGAGCGAACTGAACGTGCGCCATAACCTGCCGCAGGACGTGGAACGCTGCCGTTTCGTGGTCAACAATGCGCTGGCCGGGATGGAAGGCGGCAGCGCGCAGGCGGTGCTGTGCAACCCGCCGTTCCACCAGCAGCATGCGATTACCGATGAAACCGCCTGGCAGATGTTCCTCGACGCCAAGCGCTGCCTGAAGGTGGGCGGGGAACTGCTGATCGTCGGCAACCGCCATCTGGACTACTACCAGAAGCTGAAGCGCCTGTTCGGCAACTGCGTGACCGTGGCGTCCAACCAGAAGTTCCTGGTGCTGAAGTCGGTGAAAACCGGCGCGCGCCGCTACTAAGAAGCATTCAGGGGCGCAGCGCGCGCCCCTGACGGTTTACAGCGCCATCGCCAGTCGGGTGCCCTGCTCGATGGCGCGGCGCGCGTCCAGCTCGGCGGCCACGTCCGCGCCGCCAATCAGATGGACGCTTTTCCCCATCGCCAGCAGCGGCTGCTGCAGTTCACGCCGCGGTTCCTGGCCGGCGCAGATCACAATGGTGTCCACCGGCAGGCAGCTGGCCTGTTCCTCACGCACGATATGCAGCCCTTCGTCGTCAATGCGCTGATACTGCACGCCGCTCAGCATTTTCACGCCGCGCATGCTCAGGCTGGCGCGGTGGATCCAGCCGGTAGTTTTCCCCAGCCCTTCGCCCACTTTGCTGGTTTTACGCTGCAGCAGGAAAATCTGTCGCGCAGAGCGGGGGACGTCGGCGCCGTCCGGCGACAGGCCGCCGCGCTGGCGCAGCTGCGTATCGATGCCCCATTCATGATTAAACGCCTGCGGATGCAGGCTGCTGGATTCGCCGTGCTGGCTCAGGTACTCGGCGGTGTCGAAGCCGATGCCGCCGGCGCCGATAATCGCCACCCGCTGGCCGACGGGCTTTTTGTCGCGCAGCACGTCCAGATAGCTCAGCACCCGGGCGTTGTCGATTCCGGGGATCGCCGGCGTGCGCGGCACGATGCCGCAGGCCAGGATCACTTCGTCAAACTCCAGCAGATCCTGCGCCGTAACCTGGCGGCCGAGCCGCAATGTCACCTCGCGCAGCGTCAGCTGACGCTGAAAATAGCGCAGGGTTTCATGGAACTCCTCTTTGCCCGGGATCTGCTTGGCGATATTGAACTGGCCGCCGATAACCGGCGCGGCGTCAAACAGCGTCACCCGGTGGCCACGGCTGGCGGCGGTGACGGCGAAGGCCAGCCCGGCTGGGCCGGCGCCCACCACCGCCAGACGTTTGGGGGATTGCGTCATCGTCAACGGCATTTCGCTCTCCCGGCAGGCGCGCGGGTTGACCAGACAGGAGGCCAGCTTGCCGTCGAAGATCTGATCGAGACAGGCCTGATTGCAGCCGATGCAGGTGTTGATCTCGTCGGCCCGTCCTTCGGCGGCCTTGCGCACGAACTCGGCGTCGGCCAGAAACGGCCGCGCCATCGACACCATATCGGCGCAGCCGTCCGCCAGCACCTGCTCCGCCACCGCTGGATCGTTGATGCGGTTGGTGGTAATCAGCGGAATGCCGACCTTACCCATCAGTTTGCGTGTTACCCAACTGAAACCGGCGCGCGGCACCATGGTGGCGATGGTCGGGATCCGCGCCTCATGCCAGCCGATCCCGGTGTTGATGATCGTCGCGCCGGCCTGCTCGATCGCCTGCGCCAGCCGTTCGATCTCCTGCCAGTCGGAGCCGTCCTCCACCAGATCGAGCATCGACAGGCGGTAGATCAGAATGAACTCGCGCCCCACCGCCTGCCGCACGGCGCGCACGATCTCCACGGCGAAGCGCATGCGGTTGGTGAAGCTGCCGCCCCATTGATCGTCGCGCTGATTGGTGCGCGCGACCAGAAACTGGTTGATCAGATAGCCTTCGGAACCCATCACCTCCACGCCGTCATAGCCGGCCTGTTGCGCCAGCGCGGCGCAGCGGGCGAAGTCGGCGATGGTTTGCTCGATCTCCTGCGGCGTCAGCGCGCTGGGGCGGAACGGGTTGATCGGCGCCTGCAGCGCGGAGGGCGCAACGGGGTGCGGCTGATAGCTGTAGCGCCCGGCGTGCAGGATCTGCAGGGCGATCTTGCCGCCCGCCTGGTGCACCGCCTCGGTGATGGTGCGGTGATGCGCCACCTGCTGCGGCTGCTCCAGCGTAGATGCGCCGCGGTACACCACGCCCTGCCGGTTGGGCGCGATGCCGCCGGTGACGATCAGCGCGACGCCGGCCGCTGCGCGTTCGCCATAGAACGCCGCCATTCTCTGCGGCCCGTCGGGCAGTTCTTCCAGACCGGTATGCATCGATCCCATCAGCACCCGGTTTTTCAGGGTGGTGAAGCCAAGATCCAGCGGCGCCAGCAGGTGTGGGTATAAGCTCATTGCACTCTCCATGGTTTCTTCCGAATCTTGGGCACGTTCGGCTGTTATTATTATGTCTGACCGCAAGTGGTCGGATGAGATAAATCTAGCCGCTGTCTTGCCGCTTGGGAATCCGCGTTGCGCTGAATGTGATAGCCGTCATGAATCTTCCTGCGTGTTTGCATATTGAACGACAGATCGGTTAGCATTTGCGCGTTATTTATCCATTCTCTCTGCGGAGCCTTAAGCAAAATGAACAATCACGCCTGTTGAATCCGGTCCCATGCTGAGCAGCCTTGCTGCCGGATGGGGTGCTATTGATTTCATTCAGGAGTGCCTATGGCTCATTTTGCGTCATCCCCTTATCTCGTTATTCATCAATTAACCTGTCGCTTTGCCGACGGTGAAACGCTGTTTGGCCCGTTAAACCTGAGCCTGGACCGCCGCCACTGCGCGCTGGTGGGGCGTAACGGCGTGGGCAAAAGCCGTCTGCTGCGCCTGCTGGCCGGGCGGGAGCCGCCGGCGGACGGCCATATCGAAACCCGCGGTCTGGTGGCCTGGGTGCAGCAGCAGTCGGCGGTAGAGCCCGGCGTGACGCTGGCGCAGTGGCTGGGCTACGGCGAGGTGTTCGCCGCGCTGGAGCGCGTGGCGCGCGGAGCGATGCTGGCCGAAGACGTCGAGCGGCTGGAAGGGCGCTGGGATCTGGCCGAACGGCTGCAGGCCGCGTTTGCCGAGGCCGGGCTGAGCGGCTGCCATGCGCAGCGCCCGGCCTGTGAACTCAGCGGCGGCGAACGTATGCGCGCGGCCTTGTGCGGCGCGCTGCTGTCCGGCGCGGATTTTCTGCTGCTGGACGAACCGAGCAACCATCTGGATGCGGCGGGGCGCGACTGGCTGTACCGCCAGCTGGCGCAGTGGCGCGGCGGTCTGCTGGTCGCCAGCCATGACCGGCAGCTGCTGATGCGCATGCAGCGCATCGTTGAACTGACGCCGGACGGCCTGCACAGCTACAGCGGCGACTACCAGGCGTTCTGTCGCCAGCGTGAACAGGAACGGCAGGCGGCGCGTCAGGCGCTGGATCATGCGGAGCAAGCGCGTAAACGCGCTCGCGCCCGGCTGGTGAAAGAGCATGACGCCAGCCAGCGGCGCGCGGCGAAAACCCTGCGGGAGGTGGATAATCTGAATATCGCCTCTTTCGAGCGGGTGAAGTACAAAGGCGCCGCCAAAGAGAGCCTGGGCACGCTGTGCCGGCAGCATCAGCAGCAAAAAAGCGCGCTGGACAGCGCGGTGCATCAGGCGCAGCAGCGGGTTGAGGCGGAAAATCCGGTGCTGTTCACCCTGCCGGGCAGCGCGTTGGCGGCGGGCAAACAGGTACTGACGCTGGAGCAGCTGCGCCTGCCGTTCAGCACGCTGCCGCCGCTGGACTGGCGGATGGACGGCCCGATGCGGGTGGCGGTCTGCGGGCCGAACGGCTGCGGCAAATCCACCCTGCTGCGCACCATTCTCGGCCAACTGACGCCGAGCGACGGCCGCTGCCGGCTGGCGGTGAACGCCGCCTATCTGGACCAGACCCTGAGCCAGTTCGACCTGCGTCGTTCACTGATGGATCATCTGGCATTGGAACGGATACCGATGGCGGCCGGGGAGCTGCGCACCCGGCTGGCGCAGCTGCAGCTGGGGGCCGAGCGCCTGACGCTGCCGCTGGCGATGCTGAGCGGCGGGGAGCGGCTGAAAGCGGCGCTGGCCTGCGCGCTGTGGCGTGAAAGCCCGCCGCAGCTGCTGGTGCTGGATGAGCCGACCAATCATCTGGATCTGGCGTCACTGCAGGCGATTGAGGCGGCGCTGCACGGCTATCCCGGCGCGCTGCTGGTGGTGTCCCACGATGAGGCGTTCCTGCAAGGGCTGGGGCTGACCCACCGGCTGCAGTGGCGGCCGCAGGGCTGGTTAGCGCAGGTTCTCTAGGATGCAGGCCAGCAGCTGCTCAAACGCGGCGGCCATCTGCTCTTCCGGCACGCAGGCAAAGCCCATCAGCAGGCCGCGCCGGCGGGTCGGCAGCATGTAATAGCGCGACAGCGGGCGTACCAGCACGCCGCGCGCGCCGGCGGCGGCGGCAATCGCCACGTCGTCGGCGCTGTCCGGCAGGTTGAGGATCAGGTGCAGACCGGCGTTGTTATTGAATTCGCTCAGCGCCTGTTTACCCAGATGCTGTTCGATCAGCGCGGTGAGAAAGGCGCGCCGCCTGGCGTACAGCAGCCGCATGCGGCGAATATGCGCGGTGTAGTGGCCTTCCTGAATAAACTGCGCCAGCGCCGTCTGGATCAGCAGGTGACCGCCGCGGTACAACTCGGCGTGCGCGGTTTTCAACGCCGCCGTCAGCGGCTTCGGCAGCACCACGTAACCGAGCCGCAGCGCCGGATACAGCGTTTTGCTGAAGGTGCCGATGTAGATCACCGGCGCGTCGGCCTCCAGCCCCTGCAGCGCGGGGATCGGCTGGCCGGAGAAGCGGAATTCGCTGTCGTAATCATCTTCGACGATCCAACCGCCGGTGTGGCGCGCCAGCGCCAGCAGACGCTGACGACGCGCCAGGCTCAGCACCGACCCCAGCGGATACTGGTGCGACGGCGTGACGAACATCAGCCGCGGCGCGCCGCTGACCTGTTCCGGCGGCACGATGCCGGCCTCATCTACCGGCAGCGGCCGGATATCCAGGCTGTTCATACGCAGAATATTGCGGATGCCCCAGTAGCCCGGTTCCTCAATCCACACTTCATCATCCGGGTTGCACAGCATGCGGGTGACCAGATCGATCGCCTGATGAATGCCTTCGGTAATCAGAATCTGTTCCGGCGAACAGCGCACCGAGCGGGCGACGCGCAGGTAATCCACCAGCGCCTGCTGCAGCTCCGGGCTGCCGCCCTGATTGCTGTAGGTCAGCCGCTGCGGCGCGGGGCGGCGGCTGATGCGCGCCTGAATCTTGCTGAACAGCTGGTGCGGGAAGGCGTTGACGTCCGGCACGCCGGGAATAAACGCGCCCCACTGTTTGGGGCTGGCGCTGGCGTGCTGCAGCAGCGCGTTGCCGCGCTGTGACAGTTCAACCGGGCGTTGTTCGCCGTCGCTGCCGACAGGCGCGCTGGTAGTGGATAAACAGCTGTCCGGCACCGTTTCTGCGACGAATGTTCCACTTCCCTGACGAGAAAGCACATATCCTTCTGCCAGGAGTTGTTCATAAACGGTTAAAACCGTGTTACGTGAGAGGCTCAGTTCCTGCGCCAGATCGCGCGACGCCGGCAGGCGGCTGGAAGGCGGCAGGCTGCCGTCCAGAATGCTGGTGCGGATGGCGTTATACAGGCGTTTATGCAGCTTGTCGTCGGGCTGTTCGCCGAGACGCTGCAGCAACAGATCGCCGCTGATTGAGCGCAATTGGATCCCTCAATTATTCGTAACTGGCACTCGATTATAGGGCCACATCCTGTGTAAATAAACGGCATTGTTTCAAGAATGTGAACAAACAGTTGAACGGCTATTGACCGGAGAGCAACCATGAAAAACGCAGAACTGAACCAACGTCGTCAGCAAGCCACGCCACGCGGGGTGGGAGTTATGTGTGGTTTTTACGCAGAGCGGGCGGAAAACGCCACCCTGTGGGATGTGGAAGGCAATCAAGTTATCGATTTTGCGGCCGGCATCGCGGTGCTGAACACCGGTCACCGTCATCCGAAAGTGCTGGCGGCGATTGAGCAACAGCTGCAGGCCTTTACCCATACCGCCTACCAGATCGTGCCGTATGAAAGCTACGTCTCACTGGCCGAGCGCATCAACCAGCGCGCGCCGATCGACGGGCCGTGTAAGACCGCCTTTTTCACCACCGGCGCCGAAGCGGTCGAAAACGCGGTGAAAATCGCCCGCGCCCATACCGGCCGTCCGGGCATTATCACCTTTGGCGGCGGCTTCCACGGCCGCACCTATATGACCATGGCGCTGACCGGCAAAGTGGCGCCGTACAAACTGGGCTTCGGGCCGTTCCCCGGCTCGGTGTTCCACGGCCAGTACCCGAACGCGCTGCACGGCGTCAGCACGCAGGACGCGATGAACAGTCTGGAGCGCATCTTCAAGGCGGATATCGACCCGAAACAGGTGGCGGCGATCGTGCTGGAGCCGGTGCAGGGCGAGGGCGGCTTTAACGTTGCGCCGGCGGAATTTATCCAGGCGCTGCGCACGCTGTGCGATGAGCACGGCATCCTGCTGGTGGCGGACGAAGTACAAACCGGCTTTGCCCGTACCGGCAAGCTGTTCGCCATGGAGCATTACGACAGCAAACCCGATCTGATCACCATGGCGAAAAGCCTGGCGGGCGGCATGCCGCTGTCGGCGGTGGCGGGCCGCGCCGAGGTGATGGACGCGCCGGCGCCGGGCGGGCTGGGCGGCACCTATGCCGGTAACCCGCTGGCGGTGGCCGCGGCGCATGCGGTCATGGACGTGATTGATGAAGAGCAGCTGTGCCAGCGCGCGCAGCGTCTTGGCCATCATCTGGTGGAGGTGCTGCAGCAGGCGCGCGCCAGCTGTCCGGCCATCGCCGAGATCCGCGCGCAGGGGTCGATGGTGGCGGTCGAGTTTAACGACCCCGCCAGCGGCCAGCCGTCGGCGGAATTCACCCGTCAGGTACAGCAAAAAGCCCTGCAGGAAGGCCTGCTGCTGCTGAGTTGCGGCGTACACGGCAACGTGATCCGCTTCCTGTACCCGCTGACCATTCCTGAAGAACAATTCACCAAAGCGCTGGGCATTCTTTCCCGCGCGTTGGCTGAATAAGGAGCGCATGACGATGAAACTGAGTAACCCCGAGCTGCTGCGCAGCCAGTGCCTGATCGACGGCGAGTGGTGTGCGGCGCAGAGCGGCAAGCGTGAAGCGGTGATCAACCCGGCGACCGGCGAAGAGCTGGCCACCATCCCGCTGATCGGCAGTGCAGAGACCGAACGGGCGATTGACGCCGCTCAGCGCGCCCAGCAGAGCTGGAAGCAGCAGACCGCCAAACAGCGTGCGGCGCTGATGCTGGCCTGGGCGGAGCACATTATGGCGGCGCAGGAGGATCTGGCGCAGCTGATGACCGCCGAGCAGGGTAAATCGCTGGCGGAGGCGCGCGGCGAAGTGGCCTATGCGGCGTCGTTTATTACCTGGTTCGCCGAAGAGGCCAAACGGGTGGACGGCGCGGTCCTGCAGGCGCCGCAGGCGTCGCAGCGGCTGGTGGTGATCAAGCAGCCGATCGGCGTGTGCGCGGCCATCACCCCGTGGAATTTCCCGGCGGCGATGATTACCCGCAAGGCGGCGCCGGCGCTGGCGGCCGGCTGCAGCATGATCGTCAAACCGGCGGAACAAACGCCGCTGACCGCGCTGGCGCTGGGCAAGCTGGCGCAGGACGCCGGCATTCCGGCCGGCGTCCTGCAAATCGTCACCGGCGAGGCGGCGCAGGTCGGCAAGGTGCTGTGCGACAGCCCGGTGGTGCGCAAACTGAGCTTTACCGGCTCGACCGAAGTGGGGCGCATTCTGATGGCGCAGTGCGCGCCGACGATTAAAAAGCTGTCGCTGGAGCTGGGCGGCAACGCACCGGTGATCGTGTTCGACGACGCCGACCTGGATGCGGCGGTGGCCGGCATTATGGCCTCCAAATTCCGCAACAGCGGCCAGACCTGCGTCTGCGCCAACCGTATCTACGTGCAGGCCGGCATTTACGATCGCCTGGCGGCGAAACTGGTGACGGCGGTCGAAGGGCTGCAGGTGGGCGACGGCGCGGCGGAAGGCACCACGCAGGGGCCGCTGATCGATAAGGCGGCGGTGGAAAAAGTGCAGAGCCATATCGATGATGCGCTGATCAAGGGCGCGCAAATCGCCACCGGCGGCCAGCCGCACGCGCTGGGGAGAACTTACTTCCAGCCGACGGTGGTGACCGGCGTGACGCAGCAGATGCGCTTTGCCAGAGAGGAAACTTTCGGCCCGGTGGCGCCGCTGTTCCGCTTCCAGGATGAGGATGAGGCGGTGGCGATGGCCAACGATACCGAATTCGGTCTGGCGGCCTATGTCTTTACCCAGAACGCCGCGCGTCAGTGGCGGGTGCCGGAGGCGCTGGAATACGGCATGGTCGGCATCAACACCGGCCTGATATCCAACGAAGTGGCGCCGTTCGGCGGCGTGAAGCAGTCAGGGCTCGGACGCGAAGGATCGCGCTATGGCATTGAGGAATATCTGGAGCTGAAATACCTGTGTATCGACGTGAACGCGTAACCACCGGGAACTTAACCCCGCCCGGCGGCGCTGTTCGCCGGGCCGCAGAGGATGACTTATGCCTGCTGAAAACATCACATTCTCTCCGGCGCTTGCCGCCGGGGAGCGAGCATCTGCACCCGCCAAATCGCTGAGTTTCCTTGAGGGCGTGGCGATGATTGTCGGCACCAATATCGGCGCCGGCGTATTGTCGATAGCCTATGCCTCCAGCAAGGCCGGCTTTTTACCACTGCTGTTCTGGCTGGTGCTGGTGGGCTGTTTGACCACTATCACCATGCTGTACGTGGCCGAGTCCACGCTGCGCACCCGCGCGCACCTGCAGCTGAGCGGCCTGGCCAAGCGCTATGTCGGCGGCTTTGGCTCCTGGCTGATGTTCGCCTCGGTCTGCGTCAACAGCATCGGCGCGCTGACCGCCTATATGACCGGCAGCGGTAAACTGCTGCAATCTTTGCTGGGGATCTCGCCGGCGATCGGCAGCCTGCTGTTTTTTATCCCGGCCGCCGGGGTGCTGTATCTTGGCCTGAAGGCCATCGGCCGCGGGGAGAAGTTTATCAGTATCGGCATGGTGGTGATGCTCAGCGTGCTGGTGATCGCCACGCTGCTCAAAGACACCACCCAGATGGGGCGGCTGCTGGAGGGCGACTGGCGCTTTATGGTGCCGGTATTCAACGTAGTGGTGTTCTGCTTCTCGGCGCAGTATATCGTGCCGGAAATGGCGCGCGGCTTTGCCGATAAGCCGGAGCAACTGCCGAAGGCGATTATCGTCGGCATGGCGACCACCTTTGTGCTGCTGGCGGCGGTGCCGCTGTCGGTAATTGCGCTCAGCGGCCTGGATAATATCTCCGATGTGGCCACCATCTCCTGGGGGCAGGCGCTGGGGCAGTGGGCGTTCTTCTCTGCCAATATCTTCGCGCTGTGCGCCATGCTGACCTCTTACTGGGGGCTGGGCGGCAGCTTCCTGACCAATATTTTCGACAAGTTCCGCCTGGGCAGCGACGAACTGCCGCTGCGTCGTTTCGCCGTGCTGCTGTTGGTGGTGCTGCCGCCGTTCGTGCTGGCGTACAGCGGTTTTGTCTCGTTTGTGAATGCGCTGTACTTTGCCGGCGTGTTCAGCGGCGTGGTGTTGTCGGTCATGCCGATGCTGATCCTGCGCGGCGCACGCAAACACGGCGATATGACGCCGCGCTGGCAGTGCAACTGGATCACCCATCCGCTGCTGCAGGCCAGCATTGTGCTGCTGTATCTGGCCAGCGCGGTGTATGCCATTGCCTCATTGCTGGGCTATCTGCCGGCGGGTTGGTAACAGACTCCCTCAAGTGGTGTGTTTTTTCTCTGGATTGAGAACGGCGGCGTCGTGGCCGCCGATTTTTTTATGATTTTCCCGCAGAGAGTGCCAGCCAGGCCTGCAGCGACGGGCGCTGCCACTGCCGTTGCACATAGCGTTGCAGCGTGTCCGGCAGCGGATCGCCATTCATGGCCAGGCGGTTGAGCATCAGCGCCAGATCGCTGTCGGCAATGCACCAGTCGCCAAACAGATTTTCCTGCCCGTGCGCCAGCAGCCCGCCGGCGACGGCGACCAGTTTTTCCGCCGCGGCCTGCCCGTCGGCCGACAGCGCCGGCCGTTTCTCACCGTTAAAAATTACCTCGGTCGGCCGTTCTGCGCGCAGCGGCGCCAGATCGCTGCGCAGCCAGGCCTGAACCTCACGCGCCTGCGCACGCTGCCTGACGTCAGCCGGATACAGCGGGGAGTGCGGGAACAATTCTTCCAGATATTCATCAATGGCCGACGATTCGCACAGGGTAAAGCCGTCGTGCGTTAGCGCCGGTATCCTTTGGATCGGGGAAATATCGGTATAGGCGGCATGCTGATGTTCACCCCGGGACAGATCGATCGGCTTGACGGTGAAGGGAATATTTTTCTCGCGCAGTGCGATAAATACCGACATGGCATAAGGGCTGAAAAAGTTGGCATCGGTATAAAGTACGGCGTCGGATTGGCTCATGGTGGGTCCTGTGATGTTGTGAGTCGGCATCCCGCATTAATGCCGAATAAATCATCATAAATCAATGACAAAAACTAATGATCCATTAGTTGTATTTATATGTATGTCGTTGTTGCAGCTCAGTATTTCAGTCTGCCTCACAGAATTGGTTAATTTCCCTCATTAATCATTTACCCCCAGCTAAAAGTGCGCTAGAAGTTACGGTAGGTTATTTTTTATTCTGCCATCTTCCTTTGGGTTGTAGCTTATGTTGGATCGAATTCGCGCACACACGCCTCTTGGCCCCGATGAGCTGATGTTCTGGTCGCTGCAGGGCAGCGAACAGCTCAGTCGTCCCTATGTTTTTCAGGTTGATCTGCTTAGCCAGAACTTCCATATCGACCGGCGCTCGCTGCTCGGGCAGACCGTCACGCTGGAAATCCCCACGCAGAATCTGCTGACGCCCCGTTACCTGAACGGCAAGGTGACGGCGGCAGCGGTGCGCAGCGAGGAAATCAATGATACGCGCTATGCGGTTTATCAACTGAAGCTGGAGCCGGATATCTGGCCGATGCTGCGTGACCGCAACTTCCGTATCTTCCAGCAGCAGACGGTGCCGGACATTGTCAAAACCCTGCTGGCGGAGCAGAACGTCGCCTGTGAGGACCAACTGACCGGCAGCTACCGTCAGTGGGAATACTGCGTGCAGTATCAGGAAAGCAGCTACAACTTTATCAGCCGGCTGATGGAGTTGGAGGGCATCTACTATTTCTGGCGCCATGAAATGGGCAAACAGACGCTGGTGTTGATGGATGCGCCCCAGCAGCATAAACCGTTCGAAGGCTACGAAAGCATTCCCTATCACGTTACGCCTTCCGGCGGCAGCACCAGCGAAGAGGGCGTCAGCCGCTGGGCGGTCAACGATGTCGTCACGCCGGGGATTTACAGCATTGACGACTACGACTTCCGCAAACCGAACGCCTGGCTGTTCCAGGCGCGGCAGAACCCCGCCTCGCCGCAGCCGGGGCAGATTGACGTCTATGACTGGCCGGGGCGGTTTGTCGATCACCAGCACGGCGAGTTTTACGCGCGCGTGCGTCAGGAGGCCTGGCAGGCGGAGCACCAGCAGATCAGCGCTACGGCGACGGCGCTGGGCATTGCGCCCGGGCACACGTTTACCCTGCGCAATGCGCCTTACGCCGCTGATAACGGCCAGTATCTGGTGACGCAGGCGGAATATCACCTGCGAGAAAACCGCTACGCCAGCGGCGGAGAGAGCAGTGAGCACCGCATCGACTTCAACGTGATGCCGGCGGATGTGCCTTTCCGGCCGGAGCAATTGGCCGAGTGGCCGAAGACCTGCGGGCCGCAGACCGCCAAGGTGGTGGGGCCGAAGGGGGAATCGATCTGGACTGATAAATATGGCCGCATCAAGGTGAAGTTCCACTGGGACCGGCTGGCGGCGGGCGACGACACCAGCTCATGCTGGGTGCGCGTTTCCAGCGCCTGGGCCGGCCAGGGCTTCGGCGGCGTGCAGATCCCGCGCGTTAACGACGAGGTGGTGATCGACTTTATCAACGGCGATCCGGACCGACCGATCGTGATCGGCCGCGTGTATAACGAAGCCAGCATGCCGCCGTGGGCGCTGCCGGCGGCGGCCACCCAGATGGGCTTTATGAGCCGCACCAAAGACGGCACGGCGGACAACGCCAACGCCCTGCGTTTTGAAGACAAGGCCGGTTCGGAACAGGTGTGGATCCAGGCCGAACGCAATATGGACACCAACGTTAAAAACGATGAGAGCCATACCATCGGCAGCAACCGCACCAAAACCGTCGGCGCTGATGAAACCAGCCATATCAAACAAAACCGCACCAAAAATGTCGACGGCAATGAGACGGTGGCCATCGGCCAGAACCGCACCAAAACCATCAGCGGCAATGAGACCACCACCGTGAAGCAGAACCGCACTGAAACGGTGGAAGGCAGCGAAACCCTGACGGTGCAGCAGAGCCGTAATGAAACCATCACCGGCGATCACTCGGCCACGGTGAAAAGCAACCATACCTCGACGGTGGACGGCAACCAGGTGATGACGGTCAATCAGGATCGCACCCGCACCGTAAACGGCAATGAGAAAGTCAGCGTGGTGAAGAACCGCAACGTGGATGTACAGGGCCACCAGACGCTGGGCGTTACCGGTAACCGTACGGCCTCGATCAGCGGTAATGAGAACAAGGTGATCACCAAGATGCAGGATGTCAGTATCGGCGAGGGCCGCAAGATCGTGATCGCCGGCGGAGATACACGTTATACCGACGGTACGGTGAGCGATAGCGCGTCGGAAAGTTTCAATATCAGCGTGGGTGGCTCTGCCGGCATCTCGATTTTGCCCGGCAGCATTGAGATTGTCGCCGGTGGCGCCAGCATTACCATCAACGGGAGCGGTGTTATGGTCAACGGCACCAAAATAGAACTCAATGCCTGAGCAGATATCCATGATGCAGAGCCACGCAAGAAACCCCACCGAGCAGTTGATGGCCCAGTTGGAAGCGCAGTGGCTGGAGGCCAGTGAGGATCCGGCTGCGCGCCTGTTTATCTGGCGGGTCAGGGCTAATGCTGAAAGTATCGTGCATGCGTTTATCGCGCTGCAGCAGCAGCCGCCGAGCGATTACAGCGCGCCGGATCTGTTTATCGGCTTTATGGCGCCGTTCGACACCGGCTACGGCTATAGCCGGGCGCTGGCGGATGAGCTGATAGAGCGTTATGAGGCTAGCGAAGACGCGCAGGGCTGGGATTTTGACTCCCGTTTACCGTGCTTTAGCGCTGCGCAGTGGCAAACCTTGCTCGGTGATTTTGCCGAGCATCACCGCGAGCAGTTGCGCTATGTGGTGGCGGTGATGACGCCGGAACATATCAGTGATGAGGCGGCGCTGCAGCGCTGGCTGCAGCAAAACGTCGAGCGCATTGCTGCTGGCGTGCGCGTGATGCTGATTGATACGCTGGAACAACCGACCTGGCAGACGCTGCAGCAGGCATTTCCCCAGCGCGTACGGCTGATAACGCCGGATATTGACGGCATGTCACTGATGCAGCAAACCGCCAGCCAGCTCAGCGAGCATGATGGCGACCGCCTGCGCTGCCGGCAGTTTATGACCGATGCGGTGCTGCTGCTCGAGCGCGGCACGGCGCAGCAGGTTGAGGCGCGCGCCGGAATGGCGCTGGCGATTGCGCGAAAAAAAGGCTGGCTGGAGCAGCAGGTGGTGATGCACAACATCATCGGCGGCGGCTGGGTAAAGGGCAATGCCGCAGCTAAAGCGGTGGATGAGTACCGTCTGGCGCAGCAGGTGGCGCAGGGCATCGGCGATCCGTCACTGCGCGCCACGCTGCAGATGCAGAGCGCATTCGGCGAAGGCGGCGCCTGGTTCAGCGCCGGCGAGTATCAGAAGGCGGCCGGCGCCTATCGGCTGGCGGCGGGGCTGGCGCAAATGGCGGGCAACCGCATGCTGGCTATTGAAGGAATGCGGATGGCGGGGCGCTGTTTGGTGCTGGGCGGCGAGGAGAGCCAGGCGATGGCGGACTATGCGCAGGCGATCCATGCCGCGCGGCCGTTGTCCGCCGAAGAGCGCACGCAGACCACCTTGCCGTTGGCACTGCAGGATTTACTGCATCTTCAGGATGATAAACGCGCCCAGGCGCTGGAGCACTGCGCCGAACAGTATCAGCAGCGCAAGCAGCAGCTGATTTTACGCGCGGAGGGCGAGGTGGCGCAGCAAGGGGCAACGCCTCAGGCGGTGAAGCTGGCGGAGAACCGCCTGCAGCAGGGGCTGGAACAGAGCTTTCAGCAGGCGCGCAGCCAGCGTGAACAGCTGATCCTTGAAGGCTATCCCGGCTTTCGTCAGGCGATCGCCATCGGCCGTCAGTATTTGCATCCGCACTGGAACGGCCTGCCGGAGATCGCCCATCCGTTTGATGCGCCAACCGGCGAATGGTCGCAAATGCCGCAAAGCATGGCGCTGCCGTCGGAAGATGCCGCCAGCGAGTTTATTCAGCAAAACGAAGGCAAGGAAAAAGCATGAGGAAGGTAGTGATTATTGTGGCGATCACACTGTTGGTGATCGGATTTATCAGTTTGTCGGACAGTGAGTTGGCTAACGAGGCGCGTAATTTCCTGCGCGCCTTGCTGCGGGCGCTGTTCTGACGTCGGAACCAGGGAAGGTATAAACCGATGCATTCCAGTTCACACTTTGATCCTCAGCTGGGGATCGATATCCATACCTATCCGTTCGGACCGCTGCCGACGCCCCATATCGGCCTGGTGTTCGACGTCTTTGACTACATTCCGTTTATCGGCACCACGGTAGGGGTGAATGGCGCTAAACGCGCCAGCGCCGGCACCGGCGGCATGTCGGTGCATATCCCGATCGGCGGCGTGTGGCTGCCGCCGCTGCGCGCGCCGGGCGGCCCGCAACTGGGGGATGACGAGCTGTTTATGGGCAGCCGCACGGTGCGGGTGGACGGCGAACCGTTCGCCCGCATCACCATGCCGGTGCTGAGCTGCAACATGCTCGGCATGATGCCGCCGTTCCGCCCGAAGCGCGCCGCCGAGCCCAAGCCGCTGTCGCTGACGATGCCGCTGACTATCAACCTGGCCATTCCCAGTCAGGTGACCGTCGGTGGGCCGCCTACCATTAACGTGACGGCGATGCTGATGCGCGCCGGCCTGTTCGGCCTTGGCAAGGGACTGAAAAAGCTTAAAAAAAGCGCCGGCTACGGCAAGTTTATGAAGAAGTTTCAGGAATTTCGCCAGAAGCTGTTTAAAAACATGGATCCCGGGTTCCTCAAGTGCAAGGTGCTGCGGGCCGAGCCGGTGGATATCCGCGACGGCAGCGTGGCGCTGGCGCAGCAGGATTTCCTGCTGCCGGGGCGGCTGCCGCTCTCCTGGATGCGCAGCTACTCGTCGGCGGATATCGACGAAGCCGGCTACTGCGGCCACGGCTGGGCCACGCCGGCGGATATCACCCTGACGCGCGATGCGGGCGGGCTGATGCTGCTGATCCGCCCAGAGGGCATGACCGCCTTTGGCGACCTGCCGGCGCAGCCGGGGCGCGAGCACGCGGCGGTGGGCCTGCCGGACGGCGGGCGGCTGTGGTGGCAGCAGGAGGAACGGCAGCGCCGCTGGATCTACGAAGGCAGCGACGGCGTGCAGCATCATTTTGATGACGACGACGGCGACACGCTGCCGCTGGCGGCGCTGGGCGACCGCAACGGCAACCGCTGGCAGTTTGTGCGCCGGCAGGGGCAGCTGACGCGGCTGGCGGAGTACGCCGGCGCGGCGGCGACCGGGCGCGAGGTGCATGTCACCGTCGAGCGCGGACGCATCATCGCCATGCGCCTGTACGAGGCGGCCGGCGACGCCTACTCGCCGCTGACCCGCTATGAGTATGACGGCGAGGGCCAGCTGGCGGCGCAGATTGATGCGCTGGGGCGGCACGGCGCTTCGGCTATCAGCGCCGGCGCATGACGCAGCACCAGGACCGCAACGGCCAGCGTTTTTATTACGACTACGACGCCGACTGGCGGGTGGTGCACGCCTGGGGCGACGGCGGGCTGTACGACTACCGCTTTGTCTATCACGATGCGCTCAATGAAGTGGCGGTCACCGACTCGCTCGGCCATACCTCGCATATCCGCTTCGACAGCGGCGGGCTGCCGATTAGCGAGATCGACCCGCTGGGCGGCAACACGGTGTTTACCTATGACGACCTCGGGCGGCCGCTGAGCGTGACGCAGCCGGACGGGCGACGCTACCAGTGGGAGTACGAGCCGCAGGGGCAGATCGCGGCGGAGATCGGGCCGGACGGCAGCCGGCTGAGCCTGGAGTATAACGCGCTGGCGCAGCCGGAGACGGTGATAGACGAGAACGGCGCGCAGTGGCGGATGGCGTACGATGCGCGGGGCAACCTGCTGTCGCAGAGCGATCCGACCGGGGTGACCCGGCGTTATCGCTATGATGCGACGGGGCTGCCGGAGGAGTATCAGGGGGCCGACGGCGAACGGCAGACGCTGGAATATGACCGCTACGGCTTCCCGCGGCGGGTGACCAGCAACCAGCGCGGGACGCTGCAGCTGCGCTTTGACGTGCGCGGCAACCTGCGGCTGAAAACCGATGCGCTGGGGCAGCAGACCCGCTATGAGTATGATGCGAAGGATCGGCTGACGGCGCAGCTGTCCGCCACGGGGGCGCAGGTGGCGATCGACTACGATCGGGAAGATCAGCCGCTGTGCTACCGGGATGAGGCGGGACGTGAGACGCGGCTGCGCTATAACGGCACCGGGATGGTGACGGAGTGCCGGACGGCGGACGGCGAGCGGGTGGCGTACCAGTATGACACCGAAGACCAGCTGACGGCGGTGGTGAACCCGCTGGGGCAGGCGTGGCGGCTGCAGCGCGACGCGCTGGGGCGGGTGACGGAGGAGCGTGACTACTGGGGGCAGGCGACCGGTTACCGCTGGGATGCGGGCGGCAGCCTGCTGCAGCGCACCGATGCGCTGGGGGGCACGCTGACGTACGCCTACGACCGGGCGGGACGGCTGCAGGAAAAACGCAGCGGCGACACGCTGCTGACGCGCTACCGCTATGCGGCGGACGGGCAGCTGACGCAGTGCGAGAACCGCTGGCGGCAGCTGGCATGGCGCTACGACGCGGCGGGCCGGCTGTTGGCGGAGTCGCAGGACGGCTTTACGCTGCGGCACCACTACAATGACGCCGGGCAGCGTATTCTGCGCGAGAGCGACAGCGGACACCGGGTGGCGTTCAGCTGGAGCACGACGGGGCAGCTGGCGGCGATAGGGCTGAATGACGATGCGCCGGTGGCGCTGGGCTATGACGCGGCGGGCCGGCTGTGCCGGGAGCAGCTCGGTGAAGGGCTGGTGCGGGAGCTGACGTATGACGGCGAGGGGCGGCTAACCGCCCAGCACACGCTGCAGGGTGAGCTGCCGCTGTTCTCGACCGGCTACCGCTACGACCTGCAGGGCAACCTGACGGCGCGGGAAGACAGCGGCTGGGGCACGGACCGCTACCAGTATGACGCGGTGGGACGGCTGCTGGCGCACGTCGACCCGGCGGAGCGGGTGCGGCGGTTTATGCACGACGCGGCGGGCAACCGGCTGGCGCTGACGGTGCGGGCGGTGAACGAGACGGCGGAAGGGTGGTTCCGCGAGGGCTGGCACAATGATACGCGCTACGTGTTTGACCGTGCGGGCAACCTGCGGCAGCGGCGCTATACTGACGGCAGCCGGCAGGATTTTGTCTGGGATGAGAGCCAGCAACTGGTGGCGGTGCATCAGGGGGAGTCGGTCACGCACTACGCCTACGACGGGCTGGGGCGACGGATAGGCAAGCAGACGGCGACGGAGAGCCGCTGGTTCTACTGGCAGGGCGATGCGCTGCTGGCGGAGGTGGCGGAGCCGGGGGGCGAGCCGCTGCGTCCGCTGGCGCTGTACGACGTGGCCGGTCGGCTGCAGCGAGAGAAGCGGCAGGCGGCGCTCTTTAACAATCTGCGGGAATACGTCTACTACCCCGGCAGCTTCCGGCCGTTCGCGCTGCTGACGCAGCAGGAGGGGGTACGCAGCAGCTACCACTATCACTGCGACCCGAACGGCGCGCCGGTGCGGCTGACCGACGTACAGGGCGGGCTGGTGTGGTCGGAGCAATGCGGGGTCTGGGGCGAGCCGGGGGC
Organism: Serratia rubidaea; assembly: GCF_016026735.1. Lineage (NCBI taxonomy): Bacteria > Pseudomonadati > Pseudomonadota > Gammaproteobacteria > Enterobacterales > Yersiniaceae > Serratia > Serratia rubidaea. The sequence continues at coordinate 870,034 of NZ_CP065640.1, read as the reverse complement.
GGTGCATGCAGACCGGGTGGCCAACCCGCTGCGCTTCCAGGGGCAGTACTTTGATGCGGAAACGGGGCTGCACTATAACCGCTACCGCTACTACGATCCGCAGACCGGGAGCTATATCAGTCAGGATCCAATAGGGCTGGCTGGGGGGGTTAACCCCTATGCTTACGTCAATAATCCAGTCGTTTGGATCGACCCAATTGGTTTAGCTGGGTGTGCGAGTGTTGATGCGGATGGCGTTTTAAGTATTAAAAATAAATTCGAGCTTGGCTCCCCAGAAGATTTGGCATTGCGCAAGCACGTCGCTGATTGGAATACGCAGATTGAAATAAACGGAGGGTCAATGACAAGGCAGGCAGTAACGCCTGAAATGCGAGCTTTGGCGACTGACGCTGCGAATAATGCGAAAAAAGCAAATCCAGGATCATATCCTAAAGGTGTTTCTCCTGGACATACTCCAGATGTTGGTTGGGGAGGCGCTATTGAAGGACCAATAATTCCCCTTAACTCTAGGGTAAATAGCTATATAGGCGGTGCAACACAGGCTGTTCCAGTAGGGACTACATATTCCAAAGTTGTTCTTGTTTAAAAGAGGTGATTAAATGATAAAGGAAAATATTGAATCTGTAATTGTTAAAAGAAAATCTTTCAGTAGTCACGCTGAGTTTTCGCCAAACCACCCTGATCTATCATTTCAGGGAAATATACCTACCTTAGAAAAGGGAGTGTATCGGGAAGCTAGCCCGATGCTAATGGAACGATTTAAATATTATGGGCGATGGGAAAGTGCAACGCATGGTAATTGGTTAAGTATCAGTGATATGCAAGAAATTTGGAGTGATGATATACAAGATGATTTTATTGATTTAGTTAAGTTTCAGGCAGATTGTCTAAAAACAGACTGGCCGAACCATGCTTTTGGTTTATTTAAAGATAATCGACTTTCTTTATTTTCTGGTAGTGATGTAGGAAATGAGTCAATTTTCTTGTTATGGCTAGATGATGAAGTCGAGCCTGAGTTATGGGTTTATGATTCTAACGGGGAATCCAGATATAAAAATCTGAATGAATATCTTTTAGCATACTTACAAGATGATTTAAGCGCATCTACACGCTCATGGCGAGCTTAGAACTTCAGGATATTAATTCTAAAGCGTGAAGTGAGTATTTTGACAAAATTGTCCAGTGCTACTGACTAAACAGGAAGATACTTCTATAGTCCAGTACACGGTGTTGCTGACCGACGTGCAGGGCGGGCTGGTGTGGTCGGAACAATGCGGGGCCTGGGGCGAGCCGGGGGTGGTGCATGCAGAGCAGGTGGCCAACCCGCTGCGCTTCCAGGGGCAGTACTTTGATGCGGAAACGGGGCTGCACTATAACCGTTACCGCTACTACGATCCGCAGACCGGGAGCTATATCAGTCAGGACCCGATTGGGTTAGAAGGTGGGATAAACCTCTATGCCTATTCGCCGAATCCGCTGGGTTGGATCGACCCTCTTGGTCTAAGTTGTTCTCCTACATTTAACCCTCAAAAGAAACTTAAATATAAAGAGGGAGAGATGTCAGTTATGAAGCATATTTTAAGTGGGCATGCTAAAGATGCACTCCAGGAAAGTACAAGTAAATTCTTAACAAAAAGTCCAAAGAAAATAACTAAATATATCAATGAGGCTTTAGAAAAAGGGACTTTATCTTCTAATGGTAAAGAGTTGATTTATAAATTTTCCAGAGATATAGGAACAAACCTTGATGGCAAGACAACAAAAACAATAAAATTGTTTATTGACTCAAAAGGTTGGGTAAGAACAGCATTTCCTTTATGAATGAAATAAAATTATAGGCGAAACTATGAAAAAAAACACATTAGATGCGTTAACTGAATCAATATCTAACAGTGAAAAAATAAAAAAAATAATCATCAACAATATTCTGATGGAAGAGAGAAAAGAAATTAGATTAAATCTTGTTTATATTACCTATGATTTCTCATCTAGGTGTGTATTAATAGAATATTATGCTGAGGATAATGAGTATCCGGATGTAGAGATGAAATTTGATGATTTAATTGACTTTGTTAAAAAATAACACTGTGAACCGGAGTCGCTATATTAATTACTCCGTATTTTCACAAGTTTTCTTTTTATTAAACTAGAATCAGTAGTTAGGTAATAAGTTTATTATTTTCAACAGTAATGGTAATACTCTAGCAGCCTCCGCTCGTCTGCACTGCTGACGCAGCAGGACGGGGTACGCAGCAGCTACCACTGCCACTGCAACCCGAACGGTGCGCCGGTGCGGCTGACCGACGTGCAGCGCGAGCTGGTGTGGTCGGAGCAATGTGGGGCCTGGGGCGAAAGATAAGTGTCATTAAATATGCTCTTAGGTTCTATTGGGCAACTGGAAGTGATGGCTTATGTGAAAAATAGAACGTTTATTCTGGCAGGGAATTTCACTTATTTTTATTGAAGGCTTTTCGGTTTATTTATATCACCAATTTTTTATAAGTTTAATTCATTAGTAGTATTTTCAAGGTATACTTTGAGGTGAATGCGTCCATGCGCTGCCAGTAAAGGACGACTGGCGCGGTAGCACTGTGATAATGCAACGGGATAACCAGGAGACGGCGAATTGACGCGGCCTCCTAATTTATTCAGCAAAAACAGAGGCGAGGACTAGAGATGAAAGGTGGCGATCCTGTTTATCAGCTTGTGTACACCGTTCTGACGTCGGAACCCGGGAAGGTATAGCCGATGCATTCCAGTTCACACTTTGATCCTCAGCTGGGGATCGATATCCATACCTATCCGTTCGGACCGCTGCCGACGCCCCATATCGGCCTGGTGTTCGACGTCTTTGACTACATTCCGATTATCGGCACTACGGTGAACGTCAACGGCATCAAGCGCGCCAGCGCCGGCACCGGCGGCATGGCGGTACATATCCCGATCGGCGGCGTGTGGCTGCCGCCGCTGCGCGCGCCGGGTGGCCCGCAACTGGGGGATGACGAGCTGTTTATGGGCAGCCGCACGGTGCGGGTGGACGGCGAACCGTTCGCCCGCATCACCATGCCGGTGCTGAGCTGCAACATGCTTGGCATGATGCCGCCGTTCCGCCCGAAGCGCGCCGCCGAGCCCAAGCCGCTGTCGCTGATGATGCCGCTGACTATCAACCTGGCGATCCCCAGCCGGGTGATCGTCGGCGGACCGCCTACCGTCAACGTGATGGCGCTGCTGATGCGCGCCGGCCTGAGCGGCCTTGGCAAGGGACTGAAAAAGCTTAAAAAAAGCGCCGGCTACGGCAAGTTTATGAAGAAGTTTCAGGCATTTCGCCAGAAGCTGTTTAAAAACATGGATCCCGGGTTCCTCAAGTGCAAGGTGTTGCGGGCCGAGCCGGTGGATATCCGCGACGGCAGCGTGGCGCTGGCGCAGCAGGATTTCCTGCTGCCGGGGCGGCTGCCGCTCTCCTGGACGCGCAGCTACTCGTCGGCGGATATCGACGAAGCCGGCTACTGCGGCCACGGCTGGGCCACGCCGGCGGATATCACCCTGACGCGCGATGCGGGCGGGCTGATGCTGCTGATCCGCCCAGAGGGCATGACCGCCTTTGGCGACCTGCCGGCGCAGCCGGGGCGCGAGCACGCGGCGGTGGGCCTGCCGGACGGCGGGCGGCTGTGGTGGCAGCAGGAGGAACGGCAGCGCCGCTGGATCTACGAAGGCAGCGACGGCGTGCAGCATCATTTTGATGACGACGACGGCGACACGCTGCCGCTGGCGGCGCTGGGCGACCGCAACGGCAACCGCTGGCAGGTTGTGCGCCGGCAGGGGCAGCTGACGCGGCTGGCGGAGTACGCCGGCGCGGCGGCGACCGGGCGCGAGGTGCATGTCACCGTCGAGCGCGGACGCATCATCGCCATGCGCCTGTACGAGGCGGCCGGCGACGCCTACTCGCCGCTGACCCGCTATGAGTATGACGGCGAGGGCCAGCTGGCGGCGCAGATTGATGCGCTGGGGGCGGCACGGCGCTTCGGCTATCAGCGCCGGCGCATGACGCAGCACCAGGACCGCAACGGCCAGCGTTTTTATTACGACTACGACGCCGACTGGCGGGTGGTGCACGCCTGGGGCGACGGCGGGCTGTACGACTACCGCTTTGTCTATCACGATGCGCTCAATGAAGTGGCGGTCACCGACTCGCTCGGCCATACCTCGCATATCCGCTTCGACAGCGGCGGGCTGCCGATTAGCGAGATCGACCCGCTGGGCGGCAACACGGTGTTTACCTATGACGACCTCGGGCGGCCGCTGAGCGTGACGCAGCCGGACGGGCGACGCTACCAGTGGGAGTACGAGCCGCAGGGGCAGATCGCGGCGGAGATCGGGCCGGACGGCAGCCGGCTGAGCCTGGAATATAACGCGCTGGCGCAGCCGGAGACGGTGATAGACGAGAACGGCGCGCAGTGGCGGATGGCGTACGATGCGCGGGGCAACCTGCTGTCGCAGAGCGATCCGACCGGGGTGACCCGGCGTTATCGCTATGATGCAACGGGGCTGCCGGAGGAGTATCTGGGGGCCGACGGCGAACGGCAGACGCTGGAATATGACCGCTACGGCTTCCCGCGGCGGGTGACGAGCAACCAGAGCGGGACGCTGCAGCTGCGCTTTGACGTGCGCGGCAACCTGCGGCTGAAAACCGATGCGCTGGGGCAGCAGACCCGCTATGAGTATGATGCGAAGGATCGGCTGACGGCGCAGCTGTCCGCCACGGGGGCGCAGGTGGCGATCGACTACGATCGGGAAGATCAGCCGCTGTGCTACCGGGATGAGGCGGGACGGGAGACGCGGCTGCGCTATAACGGCACCGGGATGGTGACGGAGTGCCGGACGGCGGACGGCGAGCGGGTGGCGTACCAGTATGATACCGAAGACCAGCTGACGGCGGTGGTGAATCCGCTGGGGCAGGCGTGGCGGCTGCAGCGCGACGCGCTGGGGCGGGTGACGGAGGAGCGCGACTACTGGGGGCAGGCGACCGGCTATCGGTGGGATGCGGGCGGCAGCCTGCTGCAGCGCACCGATGCGCTGGGGGGCACGCTGACGTACGCCTACGACCGGGCGGGACGGCTGCAGGAAAAACGCAGCGGCGACACGCTGCTGACGCGCTACCGCTATGCGGCGGACGGGCAGCTGACGCAGTGCGAGAACCGCTGGCGGCAGCTGGCATGGCGCTACGACGCGGCGGGCCGGCTGTTGGCGGAGTCGCAGGACGGCTTTACGCTGCGGCACCACTACAATGACGCCGGGCAGCGTATTCTGCGCGAGAGCGACAGCGGGCACCGGGTGGCGTTCAGCTGGAGCACGACGGGGCAGCTGGCGGCGATAGGGCTGAATGACGATGCGCCGGTGGCGCTGGGCTATGACGCGGCGGGCCGGCTGTGCCGGGAGCAGCTCGGTGAAGGGCTGGTGCGGGAGCTGACGTATGACGGCGAGGGGCGGCTAACCGCCCAGCACACGCTGCAGGGTGAGCTGCCGCTGTTCTCGACCGGCTACCGCTACGACCTGCAGGGCAACCTGACGGCGCGGGAAGACAGCGGCTGGGGCACGGACCGCTACCAGTATGACGCGGTGGGACGGCTGCTGGCGCACGTCGACCCGGCGGAGCGGGTGCGGCGGTTTATGCACGACGCGGCGGGCAACCGGCTGGCGCTGACGGTGCGGGCGGTGAACGAGACGGCGGAAGGGTGGTTCCGCGAGGGCTGGCACAATGATACGCGCTACGTGTTTGACCGTGCGGGCAACCTGCGGCAGCGGCGCTATACTGACGGCAGCCGGCAGGATTTTGTCTGGGATGAGAGCCAGCAACTGGTGGCGGTGCATCAGGGGAGTCGGTCACGCACTACGCCTACGACGGGCTGGGGCGACGGATAGGCAAGCAGACGGCGACGGAGAGCCGCTGGTTCTACTGGCAGGGCGATGCGCTGCTGGCGGAGGTGGCGGAGCCGGGGGGCGAGCCGCTGCGTCCGCTGGCGCTGTACGACGTGGCCGGTCGGCTGCAGCGAGAGAAGCGGCAGGCGGCGCTCTTTAACAATCTGCGGGAATACGTCTACTACCCCGGCAGCTTCCGGCCGTTCGCGCTGCTGACGCAGCAGGAGGGGGTACGCAGCAGCTACCACTATCACTGCGACCCGAACGGCGCGCCGGTGCGGCTGACCGATGTGCAGGGCGGGTTGGTGTGGTCGGAACAATGCGGGGTCTGGGGCGAGCCGGGGGCGGTGCATGCAGACCGGGTGGCCAACCCGCTGCGCTTCCAGGGGCAGTACTTTGATGCGGAAACGGGGCTGCACTATAACCGCTACCGCTACTACGATCCGCAGATCGGGAGCTATATCAGTCAGGATCCAATAGGGCTGGCTGGGGGGAACAACCCGTATAGTTATGCGCCGAATTCTCTTAGCTGGATAGATCCTCTAGGGTTATCAGGGACAGGAGTACCGCATGGTTTTAAAAGTTTTGGACAATTTAAACAATTTGGCCAAGCATTACAGGCTGGAATGAGTAGATTAGGATATCCCGGCACTGTCTCATATATGCAAGGAAGTTCAGTGTCTGGTGTAAGCTTTTCTACAGGGCAACCTTTTGATGTTGGTCGTGTTAGTGATTTTGATGTTGCTATTTCACACCCAGAGCTATATCAGAGAGCAGAACAGTTAGGGATAGGAAAAGGTGGTCGAACTGGGCCAATTGATATGGGTAGTGATATGGCTAAGAAATTAGGTATTGATGATACTTTACAAAAATTGTCTAGAATGTCAGGTGGTAGACCTGTAAATGCTATGGTTTTTGAGTCTCCTGCTGAAGTCAAAGCGAAGGGGAAAGGAACTAGAATTCCTGGGCAATGTGGTGGGTGATAAATGAAAAAATTATACTTCCTAAAATACGGTAGTGATAAATCTAAAGAAGAAATAAGCGAATTACTGGATAATAAATGGGATATAACTTGCTCTGAACATGATAGCTCCTATTTTGGCGTATACCTCTCTTATTCTGGTCTTTATGCGGATAAATTAACTATCACGGATAATTATATCCTAGCATCCGAAGAATGGTTGGATGAGGAAAATAAGCACTTTAACACATTAGTAAAAGTATCTTTTATTAATGGGAAAAATGCTGACAAACTGAGCAGGTATAAATTTTTGAAAAGCTCGTTTAAACAGATGGATATACTATCGCTTATCAGTGATGAATGCCTTGAAGAAGAGTAATTAGCATTAGATAAGTTGCCTGAAAGATCTCTCCTGGGTCTTTCAGGCTATATTTATTATTTTCTACGCCAACATATATCCTGTCGTACCTGAATCATCATCTTGCCGGGTATCACGCTAATCGCCAACGGTTTCCCGGTCAGGTCGATTCACGTAGACACATGCCGCATGCCAAGATAAATCATCCCATTAGAAGGGGTATTTTAAGAAAAAACTCAATTCATAAATTAGAATTGTATAAGGATAACGCACGAAAATAACTGGTATTCTATACCGCCAGTGTGGCAGTGCACCGACGACCGGAGATTTTTTCCGGGACGTTATGATGCCGGCTGGAAAAATAGCGAGTAAGTGCCGATTGTCTGTGAGCTGAGTTTTTATCCTCGGCGGATATATGTTTACCGCCGCACATTTAATTTCATTAGGGATTTTTATGCGTTTATATCATCTGGCGTTAATACCTCTGCTGGTGATTACTGCCTGTAATCAATCAACGAGCCCCCCTTCCAGCGTACTCTCGACCGTACCCTATCAACGACAGGTGGTTGTTGATAACTCTCGGTTAGAAATATCTAAAAGTGCGCTGGAATACAATACTCATAAGATTCAGACGTTGCTTGGGGACAAAACAACGCTGTGCGCTATTTTAAAAGGTGATGCCTACGGCCACGATCTCTCGCTGGTCACGCCTATCATGATTGAAAACAATGTCTCCTGCATTGGCGTTTCCAGCAATCGGGAGTTGAAAACCGTGCGTGAACTCGGCTTTAAGGGCCGTTTAATGCGGATGCGCAGTGCTAACGAGCAGGAAATGCGCCAGGCTATTGAGTATGATACGGAAGAGTTGGTAGGCAATCTGGATATGGCGAAACGCCTGGATGCTTTGGCCGCCCAGCAAGGTAAAACGTTGCGTATCCACCTGGCACTTAATTCTGGCGGCATGTCACGTAACGGGCTGGAGGTCAGTACTCAGGCCGGCCTGGATGAAGCAAAAACGATTGCTCAATTACCGCACCTGAAGATTGTCGGCATTATGTCGCATTATCCGCAAGAGGATGCGGCGGCGGTGCGCCAAGATCTTGCCCGTTTCAAGGAGCAGTCCCAACAAGTTCTCGCTATTACTGGTCTAAAACGCGATGAGGTGATGCTTCATGTCGCCAATACCTTCGCTACCCTTACCGTGCCGGAGTCCTGGCTTGATATGGTGCGCGTTGGCGGCGTGTTTTATGGCGACACCATTGCCAGTAATGATTATAAACGCGTGATGACGTTTAAGTCCTCGGTGGCTGCGGTTAACCATTATCCAAAGGGGAATACGGTGGGTTATGACCGTACTTATACACTCAAGCGCGATTCGGTATTGGCTAACATTCCTGTCGGCTACGCCGATGGTTACCGCCGGGTATTCAGTAATGCCGGCCATGTCCTGATTCATGGGCAGAAGGTGCCGGTGTTAGGTAAAACCTCAATGAATACCATTATGGTGGACGTAACGGATGTGAAAGGCGTGGTCTCCGGGGATGAGGTTGTGCTATTCGGCAAGCAAGCGGGAACGGAAATTACCGCTACTGAGGTCGAAGATATCAGCGGCGCGCTGTTCACCGAAATGTCAATTCTCTGGGGAGCCACCAATCAGCGGGTGCTGGTAGATTAATCGACGGTGGCCTGCGTCATTTTATTGCCACTGGAATACAGAACAACAAAAAAGCCACTCGTAGGAGTGGCTTAATTATATGATTTTAAAACTAAAATTTGGTGGCCCCTGTTGGGTTTGAACCAACGACCAAGCGATTATGAGTCGCCTGCTCTAACCACTGAGCTAAGGGGCCATGCGGCAAGGATTATACGGTAGGGGATAGCGCAGGTCTACAGGCAGAATGTTGTGTGGTGCTTTTATACACAGCTGTAGCCTGTTGTAATTACTGACGGATTTTGCGATAACCAACGCTATGACTTGCTAAGGACTGTCGACATTATGGAACTTTTGGCGCCCCATCTGCGGGTGGTGTTTTGCGGCATCAATCCCGGCCTTTCTTCTGCCCATCGTGGCTATCCGTTTGCCAATGCCAGCAACCGTTTCTGGAAGGTGATTCATCTGGCGGGATTTACCGCCCGTCAGCTGGCGCCGGAGGAGTGGCAGCAGCTGCAGGAGTACGGCTGCGGCATTACGGCGCTGGTCGCGCGCCCGACGGTGGCGGCCAGCGAGCTGGCGCGTGAGGAACTGCGCCGCGGCGGCGAGGCATTAAACGATAAAATTCTGCGCTGTCAGCCGCGCGCGCTGGCGATCCTCGGCAAACAGGCGTTCAGCGATGCCTTCGGCATCCGCAAGGTGAGCTGGGGGAGGCAGGCGCTGACGATTGGCGATACCGAGGTGTGGGTGCTGCCCAATCCCAGCGGACTTAACCGCGCGACGCTGGAGTCGCTGACGGACAGCTACCGTCAGTTGGCGTCGGCGCTGGAAAACGGACAATAAAAAACCCCGGCATGCCGGGGTTTTTTTCATGGACCGATTAGTCGTCCAGGAAGCTGCGCAGCACTTCAGAGCGGCTCGGATGACGCAGCTTACGCAGCGCCTTCGCTTCGATCTGACGGATACGCTCGCGGGTAACGTCGAACTGTTTACCCACTTCTTCCAGCGTGTGGTCGGTGTTCATATCGATACCGAAACGCATACGCAGTACTTTCGCCTCACGCGCGGTCAGGCCGGCCAGCACGTCGTGCGTTGCGGAGCGCAGGCTTTCCGAGGTGGCGGAATCCAGCGGCAGCTCGAGGGTGGTATCCTCGATGAAATCGCCCAGATGTGAATCTTCATCATCACCGATCGGCGTTTCCATGGAGATCGGCTCTTTGGCGATCTTCAGCACTTTGCGGATCTTGTCTTCCGGCATCAGCATGCGTTCAGCCAGCTCTTCCGGCGTCGGCTCGCGGCCCATTTCCTGCAGCATCTGGCGCGAAATACGGTTGAGCTTGTTGATGGTCTCAATCATATGCACCGGAATACGGATGGTGCGCGCCTGATCGGCGATGGAACGGGTGATCGCCTGACGGATCCACCAGGTGGCGTAGGTCGAGAACTTATAGCCGCGGCGGTATTCGAACTTGTCTACCGCTTTCATCAGGCCGATGTTGCCTTCCTGAATCAGATCGAGGAACTGCAGACCGCGGTTGGTGTATTTCTTGGCGATAGAAATAACCAGACGTAGGTTGGCCTCAACCATCTCTTTCTTGGCGCGGCGCGCTTTGGCTTCGCCGATGGACATGCGGCGGTTGATATCCTTGACCTGCTCAATGGTCAGACCGGTTTCTTCTTCGATCTGGCGCAGTTTCTGCAGGCTGCGCTGCACGTCTTCAGCGACGTCTTTCAGTTTTTCCGACCATGGCTTGGCCATTGCCAGCGCGGCTTCAAACCAGGAATCGCTGGTTTCGTTGCCGGCGAACAGCGTGACGAAGTTTTTCTTCGGCATTTTGCACTGCTCAACGCACATCTTCATGATGATGCGTTCCTGGGTGCGTACGCGGTCCATCATGGTGCGCATGCTGTTGACCAGGAAGTCGAACTGCTTCGGCACCAGGCGGAACTGTTTGAAGACTTCAGACAGCTTCAGAATTTCTTCTGCGGACTTGGCATGGCTGCGGCCGTTGGCCTTGATCACCTGACGCGTCGCTTCGTACTGCTCGCGCAGTTCGGTGAACTTCTGACGGGCAACTTCCGGATCGATGCTGTTATCGTCTTCGGAATCGTCGTCGTCATCGTCCTCATCGTCGTCATCGTCCTGTTCTTCGGTCGACAGTTCGGAGCCGATATGGGTGGCGGTCGGCGCAAGATCCTCTTCCGCGTTCGGATCGACGAAGCCGGTGATCAGATCGGACAGGCGAGATTCGCCCGCTTCAACGCGATCGTACTGCTCAAGCAGATAGGTGATGGCTTCCGGGTATTCGGCAACCGAGCACTGCACCTGGTTAATACCGTCTTCGATGCGTTTGGCGATGTCGATTTCGCCTTCGCGCGTCAGCAGTTCAACGGTACCCATTTCACGCATGTACATGCGTACCGGGTCAGTGGTGCGGCCAATCTCGGACTCAACGCTGGAGAGCACCTGAGCAGCCGCTTCTTCAGCATCCTCATCGGTGTTGTTTGAGTTTTCAGCAAGCAACAGGTCATCGGCGTCCGGCGCTTCTTCCATCACCTGGATGCCCATGTCGTTAATCATCTGGATGATGTCTTCGATCTGATCGGAGTCGACGATATCTTCCGGCAGATGGTCATTGACCTCAGCATAGGTCAGATAGCCTTGCTCCTTACCACGGGTGACAAGTAGCTTAAGCTGTGACTGCGGGTTTTGCTCCATAAGACGGTATCCACACTTCAGAGTATTTGGGTTGGTGTCGGTCGGCGAAACCGCCAACAATAGCATTTGGGGCGTTTTTGTTATTGCCGCGGCCCACTATGGCAGCATCTTGCAGGGCTTTGCCCTCGCTTTTAGCGGCACTTAAGCCGTTTGGTATTCAGTCTTTCTTCGCTAACGCCAGCTGCAATGACCACAGCTCCTGGCGCTCAGCGGCGTTCAGGCCGTGCGTTCTGTCACGGGCTATCAGCTCTTCCTGCCGCTGTTCCAGCACTGAGTCGTAAAGATTCGTTAGCGTGTCAATAAAATGTTGTTCAACCATATCCTCAACGATCATATGGTTCCATGTGGCCAGCGTTTCAAGCTGCTGGCTGAATTTGTTGTCGCGATACAGCTCCAGAAGCTGCCCGGTGGTCAACCCCGGCTGCGACAAACAGGTTTGCACCAGTTCGACAAACAGCGGCAGCCCCGCCTGTTTGGTCTGCTCCAGCCCGTCCAGCGACGGCACCAGCGCGGCGAGCTGCGGATTTTGCACCAATAATCCTATCAGTATACGCATGGTTGTGCGTTTTAGCTGGGGCGCCTGATAAGTATTGGCGTTTTCAGCCTGTTTGGGCATTAATCTGTCGAGCTGGCTGTCGTCCAGCAGCCCCAGCTTGTTGCCGAGCTGCTGGCGCAGATACAGGCGCAGCGTTTCGCCGGGCACCTGGCTAATCAGCGGCAGCGCCAGCGCGCTCAGCTTGGTCCGCCCGTCCGGGCTGCTCAGGTCAACCTGCGGCAGCAGGGTTTCGAACAGGAAAGTGGAAAGCGGCTGCGCCTGCTCCATTCGTTGTTCGAAAGCCTCTTTGCCTTCCTGGCGCACCAGCGTGTCCGGATCTTCACCGTCGGGTAAAAACATAAAGCGCAGCTGCCGCCCGTCGTTCAGGTAGGGCAGTGCGGTTTCCAGCGCGCGCCAGGCCGCTTCCCGGCCGGCCCGGTCGCCGTCATAGCAGCAGACCACGTTGTCGGTGGCGCGGAACATCAGCTGAATGTGTTCCGCCGTGGTCGAGGTGCCGAGCGAGGCGACGGCATAATCGATGCCGAACTGCGCCAGCGCCACCACGTCCATATAGCCTTCCACCACCAGCAGGCGCTGCAGCTGCTTGGGGTGGCTCTGCTGTGCTTCATACAGGCCGTACAGCTGACGACCTTTATGGAATACTTCGGTTTCCGGCGAGTTCAGGTACTTCGGCATGCCGTCGCCCAGTACGCGACCGCCGAAGGCGATCACCCGCCCGCGCTTGTCGCGGATCGGGAACATGACGCGTTCGCGGAAACGGTCGTAAGAACGCCCTTGATCGTTAGTCACCAACATGCCGGCATCGTTCAATGCGGTGCGGCCGTCGCGCTCGCGACCAAAGCGTTTTAATGCGTTATCCCAGCCGGCGGGGGCGAAACCGATGGCGAAATGGCGGATAACCTCGTCACTTAATCCGCGCTGCTGCAGGTAATCACGCGCCTGCTTGCCGTTCGGTTGCTGCAGTGACTGCTGATAGAACGTGCTGAGCTGTTCCATCAGTTGGTAAAGACTTTGCCGCTGATGGCGTTCGATTTGGCTCGGTCCGGTGCCGGCCTCGTAAGGCACTTCCAGCCCGTGCATGGTCGCCAGTTCCTCGATGGTTTCGACAAACTCGAGTCTGTCGTAATTCATCAGGAAATCGACGGCGTTGCCGTGCGCGCCACAGCCGAAACAGTGGTAAAACTGTTTTTCACCGTTCACGGTGAACGAGGGCGTTTTCTCGTGGTGGAACGGGCAGCACGCGTGGTAGTTCTTGCCCTGCTTCTTCAGCTTCACCCGGGCGTCGATCAGATCGACGATGTCGGTGCGCGCCAGCAAGTCATTGATAAATACACGCGGGATTCGTCCAGCCATAAGCCTCGGTTCGACTGCCTATAAACGAGAACAAGCCGCGCATTCCTTTCGGAAAGCACGGCCTTCGTATGCAACTACTCGGTCTGCGTGTTCTTGAGAAAGAAAAAATCACGCGGCGGGGTTACCCCCGAAGGATTAATACAGACGAGTGCGGCGTGCGTTTTCGCGAGCCAGTTTCTTCGCGTGACGTTTCACAGCGGAAGCTTTAGCGCGCTTACGTTCGGTAGTTGGTTTTTCATAAAACTCACGACGACGAACTTCAGCTAAAACGCCTGCTTTTTCGCATGAACGCTTGAAACGACGCAGAGCAACGTCAAATGGCTCGTTTTCACGTACTTTAATTACCGGCATGTGCCTCTCACCTCAATAGAATTCGGTTTGCTGCTGGCCAAGCGCCAGCCTTTTCAAAATGGTGCGGAATTTTACTCCAACGGATGCTGCTTTGTAAAGCATCAAGTCAAAGAGAAAGCCGTCCGCCGGCGGGTGCTATCCGAATCAAGCTGCGCAATTTTGCGTCGGCCGCTGATTATAGACTAATCAGAAAAAATTGCCCGTTTTTAATTGCCGGCACATTTTTCGAGAGAATCAGCGACATAGCGGCGGGGCGCGGCTAAAGCGCGTGCGGCTGGCAGAAAATCGCGGTGATTGTGCTAAACTGGCGGCCGCACGTGAATGATGGGAAAGGTAATGCGAGTACTGGGTATAGAAACGTCCTGCGATGAAACCGGAATCGCAGTGTATGACGATCGGGCCGGTTTATTAGCCAATCAATTGTATAGCCAGGTGAAGCTGCATGCCGACTACGGCGGCGTGGTGCCGGAGCTGGCGTCACGCGATCACGTGCGCAAAACCGTGCCGCTGATTCAGGCGGCGTTAAAGGAAGCGAATCTGAGCGCGGCGGATATTGACGGCGTCGCCTATACCGCCGGCCCCGGCCTGGTGGGCGCGCTGCTGGTCGGCGCCACCATCGGGCGTGCGCTGGCGTTCGCCTGGAACGTACCGGCGGTGCCGGTGCACCATATGGAAGGCCACCTGCTGGCGCCGATGCTGGAAGACAACCCGCCGGCGTTCCCGTTTGTGGCGCTGCTGGTGTCCGGCGGCCATACCCAGCTTATCAGCGTGACCGGCATCGGCGAGTACACTCTGTTGGGCGAGTCGATTGACGATGCGGCGGGGGAAGCCTTCGATAAAACCGCCAAACTGCTGGGGCTGGACTATCCCGGCGGGCCGATGCTGTCGAAAATGGCGCAGCAGGGGCAGGCGGGGCGCTTTACCTTCCCGCGGCCGATGACCGACCGTCCGGGGCTGGACTTCAGCTTCTCCGGGCTGAAAACCTTTGCCGCCAACACCATCCGCGGCAACGGCGACGATGCGCAGACCCGCGCCGATATCGCCCGCGCGTTTGAGGATGCGGTGGTGGATACGCTGGCGATCAAATGCAAACGCGCGCTGGAGCAGACCGGCTTTAAACGCCTGGTGATGGCCGGCGGCGTCAGCGCCAACCGCACCCTGCGGGCGAAACTGGCCGAGATGATGCAAAAGCGCGGCGGCGAAGTGTTCTACGCCCGCCCGGAGTTCTGCACCGACAACGGTGCGATGATTGCCTATGCCGGCATGGTGCGGCTGAAAAACGGCGCCAACCCGGAATTGAGCGTATCGGTGCGGCCGCGCTGGCCGCTGGCGGAACTGCCGGCGGTATAAACCGCGGCGCTGCTGACAGATATTGAAAAACAGGGGCTGGATTATCCGGCCCCTGTTTATTGTGATTACTCTTCCGGCTTGTCGGCGTCCGCCGCATCGCCCTTGTTTTTGCGGAACTTTTTCCAGATTTTCCCTTCCTGCCCGCGCCACAGTCGCTGGATATTATCGTGGTGACGCATCAGGATCAGGCAGGAGAGCATCGCCACCGGGAAGGTGAACTGCGGTTTGAACCACCAGACATAGAAGGGGGCGATCAGCGCGCTGACGATGGCTCCCAGCGAGGAGTAGCCGCTGAGCAGCACGGTCAGCAGCCAGGTGCCGGTCATCAGCCCGGTCAGGTCCCAGCCGATGGGCGCAATGGCGCCGAAGGCGGTGGCGACGCCCTTGCCGCCGCGGAAATGGAAGAATACCGGATAGATATGACCCAGGCAGGCGGCGATCGCCGTCAGCCCCAGATAGAGCGGCGGTACGTTGAGCTTATACGCCAGCCACACCGGCAGCATCCCTTTCAAAATGTCGAATACCAGCACTGCCGCCGCTGCAACGCGGCCGCCGATACGCAGGACGTTGGTCGCCCCGGGGTTTCCTGAGCCATGTTCGCGCGGATCTGGCAGCCTGGCGATCCGGCAAACCAGGATCGCGCTGGAGATGGAGCCACACAGATACGCGAAGATAATCATGCCAAGCGCGGTAGCACTCATAACGCGGTTCCGTTTAATAATGGTCGTTTTAATCTCAACATCTATGGATAATACGCATATTCCGCTGGAAGTGGTATCCGGCAAGGCCAAAAACAGAGAATGACGTGATGGATATCGTATTTATTGAGGAGCTTACCGTAATCGCCACCATTGGCGTTTATGATTGGGAACAAACGATTCGCCAGAAACTGGTGTTCGATATCGAAATGGGCTGGGATAACCGCAAGGCGGCCGCCAGCGATGACGTCAACGACTGTTTGAGCTATGCCGATATCAGCGAAGCGGTGATTCAACACGTTGAATCCGGGCGCTTTGCGCTGGTAGAGCGTGTCGCTGAGGAAATATCCGAAATATTGCTCCAGCGCTTTAAATCCCCATGGGTCCGTATTAAGGTCAGCAAGCCGGGCGCAGTGGCGCAGGCCAGCCGGGTTGGCGTTGTGATCGAACGAGGCCGGCGCCCGACGTAATACTGTCATGCTGATGCAACGAAAGGCCATTAACGTGGTCTGAAACGCAGAATTGTTTTAGCGGCAATGTCTTAAGCACTGCCGCTTTTTTATGTTTATAGCGGAAGAATTGTGGGGTAAGCGCGCACATGGCGGACATGCATTCACTGTTTGTGGCATTTGTTCTTGGGGTCGTTGAGGGATTAACGGAATTTCTGCCGGTGTCTTCAACCGGGCACATGATTATCGTGGGCGAGTGGCTGGGCTTTACCGGCGACAAGGCGAAAACCTTTGAAGTTATCATCCAGTTAGGGTCGATCCTGGCGGTGGTGGTGATGTTCTGGCGGCGTCTGTTCGGCCTGATCGGCATCCATTTCGGCGGCAAGCCGGTGGCGCACGAGGGGCATACGCCGGGGCATCTGAAATTAACCCACATTCTGCTGGCGATGGCGCCGGCGGTGGTGCTGGGGCTGCTGTTCCATGAGGTGATTAAATCACTGTTCGAGCCGAAAAACGTGATGTATGCGTTGGTGGTCGGCGGCGTACTGCTGCTGACGGCGGAATGGCTGAAGCCGAAAAAGCCGCGTGCGGTCGGTCTGGATGATATCACCCACCGTCAGGCGTTTATGATCGGCTGCTTCCAGTGTCTGGCGCTGTGGCCGGGCTTCTCGCGCTCCGGGGCGACCATCTCCGGCGGCATGCTGGTCGGCGTCAGCCGCTATGCGGCTTCCGAGTTCTCCTTTATCCTCGCGGTGCCGATGATGATTGGCGCCAGCGGGCTGGACCTGTACAAGAGCCTGCACTTCCTGACGCTGGCGGACCTGCCGATGTTTGCCGTCGGCTTTGTGACCGCCTTCCTGGTGGCGCTGGTGGCGATTAAGACCTTCCTGACGCTGATTAAGCGCATCTCGTTTGTGCCGTTCGCCATTTACCGCTTTATCGTTGCAGCGGCGGTATACGTGGTATTCATGTAAGCCGCAGGTTGGTGATTGAATAATAAAAAACCCCGCATCGCGGGGTTTTTTTATGGGGGCTACGGCTGGGGCTGCGCCGCTTTCCAGGTTGCCAGCGCCTGTCGGCGTCGGCGCTGCACTTCCTCACGAATCGCCGGGCCCTGCAGGCCGCTGGCCACCACCTCTTTCACCGATACGTCGCTGGCTATCCGGTACGCCTCGCGCAGATAGTCGCCCTGCGGATACGGCTGTTCCTCAAAGCCGGTGCGGCCGCGCGCGTCGGCCTCGCTGGTCAGAATGATTTGCTCCAGCCGCTGCGGCTTGCGCCAGACGTCGATGGCGTCGAACAACTTGAGCAGCGTTTCCGGCCGCAGTTTATTTACCGTATGAATCAGATCGTGATATTCAGCCACCAGTTTGGCCAGATCGCGCAGCGGGTTCGGCACCCTCAGGCGCTGGCACATGGCTTCGACCAGACGCACGCCTGCCGGCCCGTGGCCGTGGTGATGCGGCCAGTATTCTTTGGGCGTCAGCCCCTTGCCCAGATCGTGACACAACGCGGCAAAGCGCACGTCCGTCTCCGGGCTGAGCCGTGCGGCGATCGCCAGCGTCATCAGGGTATGGATGCCGGTGTCGATCTCCGGGTGCCATTTCTCCGGCGCGGGCACGCCGAACAGCGCGTCGATCTCCGGGAACAGTACGCCCAGCGCATGGCAGTCGCGCAGCACCTGGAAGTACACCTGCGGGCTGCGGCTCTGCAGCGCTTTTTCCGTCTCTTTCCAGACGCGCTCGGCGGTCAGCGCCGCCAGTTCGCCGCTGTCGGCCATCTGGCGCATCAGCGCGGCGGTTTCCGGCGCAATGGTGAAGCCCAGGTGGGCAAAGCGGGCGGCAAAGCGCGCAACGCGCAGTACGCGCAGCGGGTCTTCGCCAAACGCCGCCGAAACGTGGCGCAGCACGCGGGCGTTGAGATCCTGCACGCCATGATAAGGGTCGACCAGTTCGCCCTCGGTGGTTTGCGCAATGGCGTTGATGGTCAGATCGCGCCGCAGCAAATCCTCTTCCAGCGTCACATCAGGGGCGGCATAGCAGGTAAAACCGGTATAGCCGTGGCCGGATTTGCGCTCGGTGCGCGCCAGCGCGTATTCCTCATGGGTTTGCGGGTTGAGAAAGACCGGAAAATCTTTACCGACCTGCTGGTAGCCCTGCGCCAGCAACTGTTCCGGCGTCGCGCCGACCACCACCCAGTCGCGGTCGACCACCGGCAGTTCCAGCAGGCTGTCGCGCACCGCGCCGCCAACCAGGTAAATTTTCACTGTCGTACTCCTGCGGTTAATACATTCACTATCAGATTACATGAATTGATCGCGCGCTGCCGCGCCAATAAAAAAGGCCGCCGCGGCGACCTTTCAGGCTGCGATAAAACGTTAGTTCATCCAGCGGTTGTTATTTTTACGTCGCGGCAGCAGGTGCGGCAACAGCAGGCCGAGCAGCAGACCGATGCCGGCGACGCCGCCGCCGTACATAAACCACTGCAGGATAATGGTGCGCTGCTTGTCGTCAAGCTGCAGATTGACCGCGTTCACCTTCTTCTGGGCGACCTGCAGCTGATTTTTCAGCGCCTGGTTTTCTTCCTGCAGGCCGCTGATGGTGCTGTCGCTGGCGGCCACTTTCTGTTGCATTTCGGCCGTGCGCTGGTTCCAGCTATTATCAATATTAGCCAGCTTGTCCGTCAGGGTCTGCACCTGCTGCTCCAGCTCCGGCACGCGGGTGCGCAGGCTTGGCGTGTTGCTGAGCTGGTCAAGCGGGATCCACACGCTGCGGCCTTTGGCATCGCGGATCTGTCCGTATTTGGTGCTGTCGTTTACGCTGAGCAGCGTGACTTCATCGCCGGCGTTCAGCGTGCCGACAATGCGGTATTGGTTGCCTGGGCCGCTGTGCACGTAGGTGTTCAGTTCATCGGAGATATAGCGTTTATCTTCGGCATGTGCGCCCCAAGTGATGCTGAAGCTCAGCAGGGCGAGGAAAATCAGGCGTAATTTCTGCATTTTTTTCATCGTTTCTGTATGAATTTATGGAACGATAGTAGAGATATCAGTCCGTTGACGCAACGGTAAAACCGCAATGTTCACGTCAGAATTGTGACGGATTCCGCGGGTTGCGCATCGTTCTATAACATAACAGGTTTTTTCTGCACCCAACAGGGTTCAGATGCCGTGAATCGCGGTAAGATAATTATTACCGCACGTCGTCGGGCGGGGCAGGTTTGATGCCGCATCCGCCGTGAAGAGCGACGCGAATACGCAACTTATTGGTGCAAAAATCTTATGACCGTTGAAATTGAACTGAAATTTATTGCCACGCCGCAGGCGGTTGCCGCGCTGCCCGCGCAGATGGCGGCCTGGCCGCATCAACACAGCGCACCACAGCGGTTAACCAATATTTACTTTGAGAGCGCCGATAATTTCCTGCGCCGTCACGATATGGGGCTGCGCATCCGTGGTTTTGACGACCGCTATGAAATGACGCTGAAAACCGCGGGCACGGTGGTCGGCGGCTTGCACCAGCGGCCGGAATACAACGTCGCTATCGCTACGCCGGAACTGGCGTTGTCACAGCTGCCGGCGGACATTTGGCCGCAGGGCTGCGACGTCGCGGCGTTGCAGCAGCAGCTGCAACCGCTGTTCCGCACCGACTTCGTGCGTGAAAAGTGGGTGGTTACTTACAATCAGAGCCTGATTGAGGTTGGCCTCGATCAGGGCGAGGTGCGGGCGGGCGAGCTGACGGAAGCCATTTGCGAAATCGAACTGGAGCTGCAGCAGGGCGAAACGCAGGACGTGCTGCTGCTGGCGGCCGAGCTGGCGCAACAGGGCGGGCTGCGTCAGGGTAGCCTGAGCAA
This sequence comes from Serratia rubidaea, assembly GCF_016026735.1. Lineage (NCBI taxonomy): Bacteria > Pseudomonadati > Pseudomonadota > Gammaproteobacteria > Enterobacterales > Yersiniaceae > Serratia > Serratia rubidaea. The sequence continues at coordinate 849,823 of NZ_CP065640.1, read as the reverse complement.
GGCGGCGCGCGGCTATTATCTGGCGCAGGGCGCGACGGCGCGCGAGGCGCGCCCGCTGCCGGTATTGCATGCGCCGGCCAAGGCCAGCGTAGAACAGGGCATGATCGCCGGTTTAGAACTGGCGCTCGACCATTGGCAGTATCACGAAGAGCTGTGGCTGCGCGGCGACGCCGCGGGGCGGCTGGCGATTGCGGATGCGCTGGTGCTGATACGTCAGGCGCTGGTGGTGTTCGGCGGACTGGTGCCGCGCAAGGCCAGCGCCGGCTTGCGCAGCCGCCTGTCCGAGCTGGAGCCGCTGTTGGATGCCGCGGACGCCGAGGCGCAGACGCTGTGCTACAGCCCGGCTTATCTGCAGTGTAAGTTGGCGCTCACATCATGGTTGGTCAGCGGCGCCTGGCGCGCGTTTATTGACGCCAAGGCGCAGGCCAAGCTGGACGGTTCCTTCAAGCGCTTTTGCGACATTATGCTGGGGCGCAGCGCCGCCGACCTGAAAGAGGGCTTTAGCCGTCCGCTGAGCGACGACGAGTTCCAGGAGCAGCTGCCGCGTCTGAAGCGCCAGCTGGCGGCCTTTACGCTGCTGTCCGGCGCCTATGCAGATGCGCTGTCCGAGCCTTATCTGAACGGCTGGCGCGAGCTGCAGGCGGCACTGTCCGGGCGTCGTCAGGGCTGGTACGAAAGCTGCCGCAAGCAGGCTTTATCCCATGCGCCATTCTGGCTAAACGGCGCGGTTCGTTAATTATTCAGGCCTGTCGCCGGCGGGCCGTTATCAGGGGCATTCAGCATGTCGCCACTTTCAGTCGCATTACAGGTTCAGGCGCTGCAGGTTGTGCAGCGCTTTCAGGACGTTAACGGTAACGAGTGGGTGTTTGACGAGCGGGAGCAGCAGGCTCTGGCGTCGAGCGATTTCATCAGCGATACGCTGCTGAATCATCCGGACTGGCTGACGACGCTGCGCCGGCAGCCGCCGACGGCCGAGGAGTGCCAGCATTACGCCGCCTGGCTGCAGGACGCGCTGGAAGAGGTGAGTGATGAAGCGGCGCTGATGCGCGAGCTGCGCCTGTTCCGGCGGGAAACGCTGGTGCGCATCGCCTGGGCGCAGGCGCTGAACGTCTGCAGCACCGAACAGACCTTGCAGCAGTTGAGTGCGCTGGCGGAAACGCTGATCGTCAGCGCGCGCGACTGGCTGTATCAGACCTGCTGCCGCGAATGGGGCACGCCGTGCAATGCCGACGGCGTACCGCAGCCGCTGCTGGTGCTGGGCATGGGCAAGCTGGGCGGCGGCGAGCTGAATTTCTCATCCGATATCGACCTGATTTTCGCCTATCCGGAAAACGGCCAGACCGTGGGCGGCCGCCGCCAGCTGGATAACGCCCAGTTCTTTACCCGTCTTGGGCAGCGGCTGATCAAGGCGCTGGATCAGCACACCATTGACGGCTTCGTTTACCGGGTGGATATGCGCCTGCGCCCCTTCGGCGACAGCGGCCCGCTGGTGATGAGCTTTGCTGCGCTGGAGGATTACTACCAGGAGCAGGGGCGCGACTGGGAGCGCTACGCGATGGTCAAGGCGCGGCTGATGGGCGGCTTCGACGATCCTTACAGCGCCGAGCTGCGCGGCATGCTGCGGCCGTTTGTATTCCGCCGCTATATCGATTTCAGCGTTATTCAGTCGCTGCGCAATATGAAAGGCATGATCGCCCGCGAGGTGCGGCGGCGCGGGTTAACGGACAACATCAAGCTGGGCGCCGGCGGCATTCGCGAAATCGAGTTTATCACCCAGGTTTTCCAGCTGATTCGCGGCGGGCGCGAGCCTTCGCTGCAGGGGCGCTCACTGCTGCCGACGCTGCAGGCGATCGGGGAGCTGGGGCTGCTGCCGGAATCGCAGATTGCGGAGCTGGGCGCCGGCTATCTGTTTTTACGCCGGCTGGAAAATCTGCTGCAGGCCATCGCCGACCAGCAAACCCAGACGCTGCCGCAGGATGCGCTCGACCAGGCGCGGCTGGCCTGGGGCATGGGGCTGGCCGACTGGCCGGCGCTGCAGGCCCGGCTGGACGCGCATATGCGGGCGGTGAGGGCGGTGTTTGACGATCTGATTGGCGATGACGGTCCGGATGCGGAGGACGATCCGCAGTGCCAGCACTTCGCCGGCCTGTGGCTGGACGCGCTGGATGAACAGGAGATCGCGCCGCTGACGCCGCATCTCGGCGAAGAAGAGCGCCGCATGATGCTGCGCAGCATCGCCGAATTTCGTCAGGACGTTGATAAACGCACCATCGGCCCGCGCGGCCGCGAGGTGCTGGATCAACTGATGCCGCGCCTGCTGGCGGAAGTGTGCCCGCGCAGCGACGCGCCGACCGCGCTGGCGCGGCTGACTCAACTGCTGCTGAGCATTGTCACCCGCACCACCTATCTCGAACTGCTGGTGGAGTATCAGGCGGCGCTGAGCCACCTGATTCGCCTGTGCGCCGCTTCGCCGATGGTGGCCAGCCAGCTGGCGCGCTACCCGCTGCTGCTGGACGAACTGCTTGATACCAACACGTTGTATCAGCCGGTGGCGCCGGACGCCTACCGCAGCGAACTGCGGCAGTATCTGTTGCGCGTGCCGGAGGAGGATGAAGAGCAGCGGCTGGAAGCGCTGCGTCAGTTCAAGCAGGCGCAGCAGCTGCGTATTGCCGCCGGCGATATCGCCGGCGCGCTGCCGGTAATGAAAGTGAGCGATCACTTAACTTACCTGGCGGAAGCGATTATTGACGCGGTGGTGCAGCAGGCGTGGAACGATATGGTGGCGCGCTATGGCCAGCCGACGCACCTGCACGAACGCGAGGGACGCGGTTTTGCCGTGATCGGCTACGGCAAGCTGGGGGGCTGGGAGCTGGGCTACAGTTCCGACCTCGATCTGGTGTTCCTGCTGGACTGCCCGTCGGAGGTGATGACCGACGGCGCGCGCAGTATCGACGGCCGTCAGTTTTATCTGCGGCTGGCGCAGCGGGTGATGCACCTGTTCAGCACCCGCACCTCATCCGGCATTTTGTATGAGGTCGACGCGCGCCTGCGTCCTTCCGGCGCGGCCGGCATGCTGGTCAGCACCATCGAGGCCTTTGCCGAGTACCAGCGGCATGAAGCCTGGACCTGGGAGCACCAGGCGCTGGTGCGGGCGCGCATCGTGTACGGCGATACGGCGCTGCAGCAGCGCTTTGACGCCATTCGCCGCGATATTCTCTGCCAGCCGCGTGATGACGACACCCTGCGGCAGGAAGTGCGCGAGATGCGCGAGAAGATGCGCAGCCACCTTGCCAACAAGCGGCGCGAACTGTTTGATATCAAAACTGATGAAGGCGGCATTACCGATATCGAATTTATCGCGCAATATCTGGTCTTACGCTATGCCGCGGATGAGGCGCGCCTGACCCGTTGGTCGGACAACGTGCGGATTTTCGAGCTGATGGCCAATTACGACATCATGGCGGAAGACGAAGCCGCCGCGCTGACGCAGGCCTATGTCGCCATGCGCGATGAGATCCACCATCTGGCGCTGCAGGAGCACTCCGGCAAAGTCAGCAGTGAACGTTTCACCGCCGAGCGGGAGCAGGTGCGCGCCAGTTGGCATCGCTGGCTGGGCCAGCGGTAAGATTACCTTTATGCCGGTATTAGCCAGGTCTGTGATAATATCGGCGCCATTAAATTTATGACCTGTTTGGAGTTAACGGATGAAAGTTACGCTGCCTGATTTTCGCCGCGCCGGTGTGCTGGTGGTTGGCGATGTCATGTTGGATCGCTATTGGTATGGGCCGACCAGCCGTATTTCACCGGAAGCCCCGGTGCCGGTGGTCAAGGTAGATACGATTGAAGAGCGTCCCGGCGGTGCGGCTAACGTTGCGATGAACATCGCCTCGCTGGGCGCCAATTCGCGTCTGGTGGGCCTGACCGGCATCGATGACGCGGCGCGGGCGCTGAACGCCAAGCTGGATGAAGTCAACGTGCGCTGCGATTTTGTCTCGGTGCCGACGCATCCGACCATCACCAAGCTGCGTATCCTGTCGCGTAACCAGCAGCTGATTCGCCTGGATTTTGAGGAAGGCTTCTCCAACGTGGATCCGCAGCCGATGCTGGAGCGCATCCAGCAGGCGCTGCCGCAGATTGGCGCGCTGGTGCTGTCCGATTACGCCAAGGGCGCGCTGAGCCAGGTACAGGGGATGATCCAACTGGCGCGGGCGGCCAAGGTGCCGGTGCTGATCGACCCGAAAGGCACGGATTTTGAACGTTACCGCGGCGCTACGCTGCTGACGCCGAACCTGTCCGAATTTGAAGCGGTCGTCGGCCATTGCAGCAGCGAAGAGCAGCTGGTGGAGCGCGGCATGCAGCTGGTGGCGGACTTTGAGCTGTCCGCGCTGCTGGTCACCCGCTCCGAGCACGGCATGACGCTGCTGCAGCCGGGACGCGAGCCGGTGCATCTGCCGACGCAGGCGCAGGAAGTGTTTGACGTCACCGGCGCCGGGGATACGGTGATCGGCGTGCTGGCCGCGGCGCTGGCCGCCGGCAATACGCTGGAAGAGTCCTGCTTCCTGGCGAACGCCGCCGCGGGCGTGGTGGTCGGGAAGCTGGGCACCTCGACCGTTGCGCCGATCGAGCTGGAAAACGCCATCCGCGGCCGGGCCGAAACCGGCTTTGGCGTGATGAACGAAACACAGCTGAAAAAGGCGGTGGCGCAGGCGCGTCAGCGCGGTGAGAAAGTGGTGATGACCAACGGCATCTTTGACATCCTGCACGCCGGCCACGTCTCCTATCTGGCCAATGCGCGCAAGCTGGGCGACCGCCTGATCGTTGCGGTCAACAGCGACGCCTCCACCAAACGCCTGAAAGGGGAAGCGCGGCCGGTCAATGCGCTGGAAAACCGTATGGTGGTGCTGGGCGCGCTGGAAGCGGTTGATTGGGTGGTGCCGTTTGAAGAAGATACGCCGCAGCGGCTGATTGCCGACGTCCTGCCGGATCTGCTGGTGAAAGGCGGCGATTACAAGCCTGAGGAGATTGCCGGCAGTAAGGAAGTGTGGGCGAACGGCGGTGAAGTTAAGGTGCTGAACTTTGAAGACGGCCTGTCGACCACCAATATCATCAACGCGATCAAAGGCGGACGCGGCTAAATTGGCGGCGTAAGCGCGATATCGGGCGCGGGCATATCAGCCCGCTGAATACGGTGGTTGTCAGTGAGCGGACTGAAGCAGGAACTGGGGCTGGTGCAGGGCGTAGGGCTGCTGTCCACCTCGTTATTGGGCACCGGCGTGTTTGCGGTGCCGGCGCTGGCGGCGCAGCTGGCGCAGGGCGACAGCCTGTGGGCCTGGCCGCTGCTGATTGCGCTGGTGTTTCCCATCGCCATTGCCTTTGCGGCGTTAGGGCGGCATTTTCCCAGCGCCGGCGGCGCGGCGCACTTTGTCGCTATGGCGTTCGGTCCCCGGATGGGGAAAGTCACCGCCTGGCTGTTTTTGTCGGTGATCCCGGTCGGCTTGCCGGCCGCCTTACAGATCGCCGCCGGCTTCTGGCAGTCGACGCTGGGGTGGAGCGCCGGCGGCCTGCTGCTGGTCGAGGTCGCCACCCTGCTGCTTATCTGGCTGCTCGGCACGCGCAGCGCCGGCTCCAGCGCCAATATTCAGACGCTGATCGCCGTGCTGGTGGTGGCGCTGGTGGCCGCCATTTGGTGGAAAGGCGATATTGAGCCGGCCGAGATCCCGTGGCCGGCGCTTGGCGACGTCGCGCCGGGCAATATGTTCCGCGCGCTGGCGGTGATGTTCTGGTGCTTTGTCGGGCTGGAGGCCTTTGCCCACCTGGCGACCGAGTTCCGTAACTCGGCGCGCGATTTTCCGCGCGCGCTGCTGCTCGGCATGCTGCTGGCCGGCCTGGTGTATTGGGGCGGCACCGTGGCGGTGCTGCATTTCCATGCCTATGGCGAGCATCAGGCGGCGGCGGCTTCGCTGCCGGGCATTGTGGTGCAGCTGTTCGGGCAGCATGCGCTGTGGGTGGCCTGCATTATCGGCTACCTGGCCTGTTTCGCCAGCGTGAATATTTACACCCAGAGCTTTGCCAGAATGGTGTGGTCGCAGGCGCAGAGCAAACCGCACAGCGCTTTGGCCAGGCTGTCGTCCGCACAGACGCCGGTCAACGCCCTCAGCCTGGTGGTGGGCTGCTGCCTGCTATTCACCTTGCTGATTTATATGCTGGATTTGCCGTTGGATACGCTGTTGGTCTACGCCAACGGTATTTTTGTGCTGATCTATCTGCTGTGCATGCTGGCGGGGTGCCGGCTGCTGGCGGGCCGTTCGCGGCTGATGGCGCTGGTGGGGGCGCTGCTGTGCGTGCTGCTGCTGGTGATTATCGGTTGGAAAAGCGCCTATGCGTTGGCGATGTTTGCGCTGATTTGGCTGCTGCTGCCGCGGCGGGCCAGGGTACGCGCGGAACAATAAGGGGCTGAGCCAGGTCAGCCCGCTGTGATTCAGGCAAGCGCGGCGTCGGGCTTACTCTTCTTCCTGCTTCGGCGCGTCGGCCTGTTTGCCTTCCAAAGCGGCAATGCGCTGTTCTAGCAGCGCCAGCTTTTCGCGGGTGCGCAGCAGCACCTGGGTCTGTACGTCGAACTCTTCACGGTTCACCAGGTCCAGGCGACCTAACTGCGCCTGCAGAACCTGACGCACTTTCTTCTCTACGTCTTCCCCGAATTCGCGCACGCCTTTTGGCATGGACTCATGCACCTGACGTGCGATCTGTTCAATTTTTTTCGGGTCAATCATGGCGTATCCCTTTCAGAATGTAATGGCTGTTGTTTAGTGTAATGCGAGTTGCGCGCCGGATAAACCACTACCTGATGTTTACACTGCGCTGCTTCACAGCGCTGCGGCTCATATCTTGAAAGGTGCGGGTGATAGCGTTATAGTCGTTCTGCTTATTCTCAGGGCGGGGTGAAAGTCCCCACCGGCGGTAAATCACCTGTTACGGTGAAAGCCCGCGAGCGCTCAGCCAGCCTGTAGGGCCGGTTAGAGGTCAGCAGATCCGGTGTAATTCCGGGGCCGACGGTTATAGTCCGGATGGGAGAGAGTAACGGTATCTGCCGGGCATATGCCCGCTTGCGTTATTTTTGGCTATGGCAATATAGCCACTCCTCAAGATCGCCCTGGTTCTGGTAATCCATAAATTTAATGAGGTTTTTTACCATGAATCAGACGCTACTTTCAGACTTCGGCACGCCGGTAGAACGCGTTGAACGCGCGCTGGATGCACTGCGCAACGGGCGCGGCGTAATGGTGCTTGATGATGAAAATCGTGAAAACGAAGGTGATATGATCTTCGCCGCAGAAACCATGACCGTTGAGCAAATGGCGCTGACCATTCGCCACGGCAGCGGCATTGTCTGCCTGTGCCTGACCGAAGAACGCCGTCAGCAGCTGGAGCTGCCGATGATGGTGACCAACAACTCCAGTCAGTTCCAGACCGCCTTCACCGTGACGATTGAAGCGGCGCAGGGCGTGACCACCGGCGTTTCCGCTTCTGACCGCCTGACCACCATCCGCGCGGCGATTGCCGATAACGCCAAGCCGAGCGATCTGAACCGTCCGGGCCACGTATTCCCGCTGCGCGCGCAGCCGGGCGGCGTATTGACCCGTCGCGGCCATACCGAAGCAACCATCGATCTGGTGGCGCTGGCGGGCTTCAAGCCGGCGGGCGTACTGTGCGAACTGACCAATGACGACGGCAGCATGGCGCATGCGCCGGAAGTGATTGAATTCGCCAAACAGCATGAGATGACCGTGCTGACGATTGAAGATCTGGTGGCCTACCGCCAGATGCACGAAAAGCAGGCGAGCTAAGGCGCGCTTTAGCATGACCCGATGAAAAAAGGCTGAACTCTGCTCAGCCTTTTTTATTGCGCGGCGTTTAGCCCAGCCCGCCGCTTTGCAGCAGCGTCAGGCTAAAGCCCATCACCGCCATGCCGCACAGCACGCCATAGCTGGGGTTGTTGTGAGGATCGATCTTTTTCGCCAACGGCATCAGCTCATCCACCGACAGCGCCACCATAATGCCGGCCACCGCCGCCATAATCGCCGCCATCATCACCGGCGAAATCAGCGGCCCCAGCAGCACAAAGGCCAGCAGCCCGCCGAGGATCTCCGCCAGGCCGGAAATTCCGGACCACAGCAGCGCCTTGGTTTTGGAACCGGTGGCGGCATATACCGGTCCGGCGACCGCCAGCCCTTCGGGAATATTGTGAATGGCGACGGCCAGGGCAATGCCCATCCCCAGCTCCAGATCGGCGCTGGCGGTGACAAAGGTGGCGATGCCTTCCGGGAAGTTATGCAGGCTGATGCCCAGCGTCAGCAAGATGGCGGTGCGTTTGAGATTGTGCGGTTTGATTGGCTGCTGCATCAGATCCTGCGGGTGCTGGTGCGGTAGCATGCGGTCGAGCGCAAAGTAGCCCAGCAGGCCCAGCATAAACATGCCGTAGCCGAGCATGGGCGACATGCCTGGCGTATGCAGCGCGGCGGGCAGCATTTCCATCAGTGAAATCAGCAGCATAATGCCGGCCGCGAAGCCGAGGGCAAAGGCCAGCAGCCGGTTGGACGGCTTCTGGCCGATAATGCCGAACAGCGCGCCCACAAAGGTGGCGCCGCCGGCCAGCAGGGTCAGAATCAACGGTACCGACATCGAGCGTCCTCTTTCGTATGCTAATGATAATTATTTATATTCAGATACTAACAGAGTAAAAGCATAAATCGAGCGGATTTGCCTGATTACTGGCATTGTTTTCACCGTTCAAATTTCTTGAATATCATCATCACGCTTACCCCACTGTGTCGGGCGAACAAACGGCGTAAGGTAAGCGCATAACCTTGATGACTCCGTAAAGGGGGAAGTGATGACGATTTCTCGTATGCCGGCGCTGTTTCTGGGCCACGGCAGTCCGATGAACGTGCTGGAAGAAAACCGCTATACCGAAACCTGGCGCCGGCTGGGGGAAAGTCTGCCGCGGCCGCAGGCGATCGTGGCCGTTTCCGCCCATTGGTACACCCGCGGCACCGCGGTGACCGCGATGGAAAGGCCGAAAACCATTCACGACTTTGGCGGCTTCCCGCAGGCGCTGTTTGATACTCAGTATCCGGCGCCCGGCTCACCGGAGCTGGCGGCTCGCCTGCAGCAGCTGCTGGCGCCGACGCCGGTGCTGGCGGATCGGGAGTCATGGGGGCTGGATCACGGCAGCTGGGGCGTGCTGATCAAGATGTATCCGCAGGCGGATATACCGGTGGTGCAGCTGAGCATCGACGGCACCCAGCCGGCGCAGTACCACTATGCGCTGGGGCGCAAGCTGGCGGCGCTGCGGGAGCAGGGCGTGATGATTGTCGCCAGCGGCAACGTGGTGCACAACCTGCGCATGGCGCGCTGGCAGGGCGACGGCAGCCCGTATCCGTGGGCCGAATCGTTCAACCGCTACGTACGCGATAACCTGCGCTATCAGGGCGACGATCATCCGCTGGTGAACTTTATGCAGCATGAGGGCGCCGCGCTGTCGAACCCGACGCCGGAGCACTACCTGCCGCTGCTGTATGTGCTGGGCGCCTGGGACGGCGCGGAGCCGATTAGCATACCGGTGGACGGTATCGAGATGGGGTCGCTCAGTATGCTGTCGGTGCAGGTCGGATAAAGTAAAAACGCCAGCGTTAAGCTGGCGTTGGCGTATACAGGGCGGGGCCGGTTTAGCCCAAAATGATATGCGGGTAGAAGCGTGACAGATCCTGAGTAATCAGCTCGCGGTCTTCGCGCAGGCCGATACCGCAGGCCTGATCGTTGATCAGCCAGCTGCCAATCAGCGTGTAGTTACCTTCAAACTGCGGCAGCGGGTGGAACTGCTGCACAATCATGCCTTCTTCGCCGTAAGGACCGTCGACGTTGGCCACTTCCTGACCGTTCTGCACGATGCGGATATTGGCCCCCTCGCGGGAGAACAGCGGCTTGACCACGTAGTGATCCAGCGGCGGGTGCTCATCCTCGGCAAAATAGGCCGGCAGCAGGTTGGGATGGTTGGGGAACATCTCCCACAGCATCGGCAGCAGCGCCTTGTTGGAAAGGATGCTCTTCCAGGCCGGCTCCAGCCAGCGCACGCCGGCGTCCTCCAGCTTGGTGGAGAACATTTCGCGCAGCATAAACTCCCACGGATAGAGCTTGAACAGGTTGCCGATCACCTGGTTCTGCAGATCGGTAAACTGGCCCTTTTCCCCCAGGCCAATCTCTTCCATAAACAGGAACTCGGTGGGAACACCGGCTTCCTGTGCGCAGTCCTGCAGGTACTGCACCGTACCGCGATCTTCTTCGCTGTCCTGGCAGCAGGCCATATGCAGCAGGCCGAAGCCGTGATGCGCCTTCAGCTCGGCAAAGCGTTCGATCAGCTTTTCCTGCAGGCTGTTGTACTGATCCGCCTGCGGATCCAGCTTGCCGGCGTTGATCTGATCTTCCAGCCAGATCCATTGGAAGAACGCCGCTTCGTACAGCGAGGTCGGCGTATCGGCGTTGTTTTCCAGCAGCTTGGGCGGGTTAACGCCGTCATAGGCCAGATCGAGGCGTGAATAGAGCGACGGCGCGTTGGTGCGCCAGGAGCTGCGTACAAACTCCCAGGTATGCTTCGGAATGCGGAACTTGGCCATCAGCTCATCGCTGGCGACCACTTTTTCCACCACCTGCAGGCACATCTGGTGCAGTTCTTCGGTGACGCTTTCGATCTCTTCGATCTGCGCCAGCGTAAACTGGTAGTAGGCGTCTTCACGCCAGTAGGGCTCGCCGTACATGGTGTGAAAATTAAAGCCGAACTCCGCCGCCTTGGCCTGCCAGTCCGGGCGCTCTGCAATGGCAATGCGTTTCATCGGTTAGCCACCCATGCTGCGGGAGGAGGTGCCGGAAGCCGCGCTGCGCTGCATGCTGGTCTGTTTGGCGACGGTTTCGCCAAAGCCGCCGCGCGTGATGGTGTTGGTGACGGCCGGTTTCGGCGCCATGGCGGTTTTCGGCACCGTCATGGTGCGGCCGCCGGCGGTGGCCGGGCCGTAGCTCTTGCCGGTGGCGTCAACGAACTTGCCGTTGGCCGGGCTGGCCGGGTTTTTCGAGGAGAACAGCGGCTGCTGCGCGAAGCCGGAACCGCCCATCAGGCGGCCCATCATATAGCCGGCCATCAGCGGCATCCAGAAGCTGCCGCTGCTTTGCGATTCTGCCGCCATACCGGCCTGGGCCGGCGCCTGCGTGCACTGCGCTTCGCCGAATTCGGCCACGCAGTCTTCACGGCTGGCGTACTTCGGCGCGGTTTTTTCCGCTTCTTTCAGCGCGTTGTTGTAGGCGGTGGTGCACTGTTCGCTCATGGACGGATTGGCGCGCGAGCAGTCGTCGGCGTTTTGATACAGCGAGACGGTCTCGTCGCTCTTTTCACAGCCGGCGAGCATAAATACGGCGCTGATGGCCAGCGCGACCGGCGCCATGCGGTAGCTGCGCCAAGACTTGCGGAACGTCTCTTGGTTGATGTTTTTGGTCCGTTTCATCGTGGTAAATCCCATCTCGTGCGGGCTATGTTGCCCTTTCCCAGTAGTGGCGTAAGGATAGGGGAAAGCTGGTCAAAATTAAAGCTGAAACGCCGGTTCAAAATGCTATTTACGCAGCTATACACAAAATTGCCGGGTTGGTCGGCAACGGGCGGAAATATGCGTCGTTTGTGCCGGTTCGTTCGCGGAAAGTCCGCGCCTCTTGTTCCATACTGAAACCTCGGCAGGCGCCAAAAGCGGCGTCATTTGAAGGAGGCCAAGGTGAAAAAGCTGATTAATCAGGTTGAATCGGTGCTGGAGGAGCAGTTGCTCGGACTGGGCGAGGCGCATCCGGAACTGCTGGTGCAGCGCGATCCGCTGTTTGTCTGCCGCGCAGACGGCCCGGTGACGGGCAAAGTGGCGCTGTTATCCGGCGGCGGCAGCGGCCATGAGCCGATGCACTGCGGCTTTGTCGGCGCAGGCATGCTGGACGGCGCCTGCCCGGGAGAAATTTTTACCTCGCCGACGCCGGACAAAATGTTCGCCTGCGGGCTGGCGATCGACGGCGGCGCCGGCGTGCTGCTGCTGGTCAAGAACTACACCGGCGACGTGCTGAATTTTGAGACCGCCACAGAACTGCTGCATGACAGCGGCGTGGCGGTGGCGACGGTGCTGGTGGATGACGATGTGGCGGTGAAGGACAGCCTGTTTACCGCCGGGCGGCGCGGCGTCGCCAATACTGTACTGCTGGAAAAGCTGCTCGGCGCGGCGGCGGCGCGCGGCGATTCGCTGGATGAACTGGTGACGCTGGGCCACCGGCTGAACAACCAGGGGCACTCCATCGGCATTGCGCTCGGCGCCTGCACCGTACCGGCGGCCGGCAAGCCGTCGTTTACGCTGGCGGATAACGAGATGGAGTTCGGCGTCGGCATTCACGGCGAGCCGGGCATTGAGCGGCGGCCGTTCAGCGGTCTGAATCAGGCGGTGGATGCGATGTTTCACACCTTGCTGGATCACGGCCACTACCAGCGTACGATCCGCGTCTGGGATCGGGTGCAGGGCGAGTGGCGGGAAGAGCTGCAGACCAAGCGGCCGCTGGCGCGCGGCGACCGGGTGATTGCGCTGGTGAATAACCTGGGGGCGACGCCGCTGTCGGAGCTGTACGGCGTCTATCACCGCCTGGCGGAGCGCTGTGCGGAAACCGGGCTGATTGTTGAGCGGAGCCTGGTCGGCGCCTATTGCACCTCGCTGGATATGCAGGGCGTCTCCATCACTCTGCTGAAGGTAGACGACGAAGCGCTGTCGCTGTGGGATGCGCCGGTCAATACGCCGGCGCTGCGTTGGGGTTGCTAAGGAGGAAGCATGGCGTTAACAAAACAGCAGCTGGTTGACTGGCTGATGCGCTGCAGCGAGGTATTTCGCCGCGAGCGCGACTATTTGACCGAGCTGGATACGGCGATCGGCGATGCCGACCACGGTCTGAATATGAACCGCGGTTTCGAGCAGTTGGCGGCCAAACTGCCGTCGCTGGCGGAGCAGGATATCGGCGCGATATTGAAAAGCAGCGGTATGACGCTGTTGTCCAGCGTCGGCGGCGCCAGCGGCCCGCTGTTCGGCACCTTCTTTCTCCGCGCGGCGCAGGCGACGGCCGGCAAGCAGAGTCTGGAACTGGCCGACCTGCAGCAGATGGTGCAGGCCGGTGCGGAGGGCGTGGCGGCGCGCGGTAAGGCGCAACCGGGTGATAAAACCCTGTGTGACGTCTGGCTGCCGGTGGCGGACAGCCTGAGCCAGTCGCTGGCGCACTCTCTGGACGTCAGGGAAGCGCTGCAGCAGGCCGCACAGCGGGCGCAGCAGGCGGCGGAAAGCACCGTTCCCATGCAGGCGCGCAAAGGGCGGGCCAGCTATCTGGGAGAGCGCAGCATCGGTCATCAGGATCCCGGCGCGACCTCGGTGATGCTGATGATCCAGGCGCTGGCGGCAGCGGCGGAGTAAGCGGGAGGCGAGATGATCAATATCGTAGTGGTGTCGCACAGCGCGCTGTTGGCGCAGGGCGTGGAGGCATTGGCGCGGCAGATGATGCGCCGCGACGGCTGCCGGTTGGCGCTGGCGGCGGGCGTGGACGATGAGCAGAACCCGATCGGCACCGATGCGCTGCAGGTCATGGCGGCGATTGAGTCGGTGGCCGACGGCGACGGCATCGTGGTGCTGATGGACCTGGGCAGCGCGTTACTGAGTGCGGAAACCGCGCTGGAACTGTTGGAGCCCGCGCTGGCGGCCAAGGTAACGCTCTGCGCCGCACCGCTGGTGGAGGGCACCTTGGCGGCGGTGGTGGCCGCCAATGCCGGCGGCGGGCTGGAACAGGTGCTGGCGGAGGCGCGGGGGGCGCTGCAGGCCAAGCAGGCGCAGCTTGGCGAGACGGCGTCGGCGCTGAACGCGGCCGAGCTGCCGCCGGCGCAGGGCAAAAGCGTCAGCTGGCGGGTGCAGAATGCCCACGGCCTGCACGCGCGTCCGGCGGCGCGCCTGGCGGAAGCGCTGGCGCATTTCGACGCTGAACTGGTGCTGGAGAAGGGCGGCCAGCGCGTCGATCCGCGCAGCCTGAATCAGCTGGCGCTGCTGCAGGTGGGCCATGGCGACACCATCCGGCTGAGCGCCGACGGCCGGCAGGCGGATGAGGCGCTGGCGGCGTTTAACGCGCTGGCGCAGCAGCACTTCGGGGAAGCGGTTTCCGGTGAACAGCCGCTGTCGCTGCATGGGGTGCCGGTGGCGGAGAGCGTCAGCAGCGGGCCGATTTTGCAGTGGCGCAGCGTCTGGCCGACGCTGCCGGCGCGGCATACCGGCGTCGACGATATTTTGCATGAGCAGCAGCGACTGCGACAGGCTCTGCAGCAGACGCTCGGCGACCTGAACCGGCTGGCGGAGCGCACCGCGACGCTGATCGGCAAACCGCAGGCGGGGATATTCGGCGCGCACAGCATGCTGCTGGACGACCCGGATTTACAGCAGGCGGCGTACACGCGCATCGCCCAGCAGTGTTGCAGCGCCGAGCAGGCGTGGCGGCAGGAGCTGGAGGCCGTTGCGGCGGATTATCGCGCGCTGGATGACGACTACCTGCGGGCGCGTGAGCTGGATGTGCGCGATATCCTGCGGCGCACCCTCAGCTATCTTCAACAGCAGCCGATTGCGCCGATTACCCTGTCGGAGCCGGTGATCTTGGTGATGGACGAGATAATGCCGTCGGAGGTGGTGATGCTGGACCGGCGGCTGGTGCTGGGCATCTGTCTGAGCGGCGGTCATGCGCTGTCGCACAGCGCCATTCTGGCCAAGGCGATGGGGATGCCGATGGTGGTCGGCATGAGCGACTGCCTGACGCAGACCCGCAGCGGCCAGACGGCGATGCTGGATGCGGCGCGCGGCGTGCTGCAGCTGAGCGCATAAAAAAGGCGCGGCAGATGCCGCGCCCGGAGTTCGTGTTGTCAGGCTGCCCCGTCAGTTACGGAACGGATTACGCGGCTGGCTGCCGGTTGTCGCCGCCGGAGCCGTAGGCTGCGGCGTTGCGCTGTTGACGCGGTTGGCCGGCGCCGGTGCGGCAACCTGCTGCATTGGCGCGTTGTCCTGATAGCCGTCGGCATAGGCGTCCTGACCGCGGTTCTGCGGCGCGACCGCGTCCGGCGCGGTAGAAACCGGTTGACCCAGCGCGCCGTTCAGCGTCAGCAGGTCATTCTGGTTCAGGGTGCCGAGCGCCGACTTGATGTTCAGCTGGTTGATCAGGTAGGTGTAGCGCGCGTCGGACAGCTGACGCTTGGCGTCATACAGCGTGGTGGTGGCATCCAGCACATCGACGATGGTGCGGGTGCCCACCTGGTAGCCGGCTTCCATCGCATCCAGTGAGCTCTGCGCCGAGATCACCGCCTGTTTGTAGGCGTTGATGCTGCTGATTGAGGCGTTGACGTTGTTGTACGAGGAGCGCACGGTCTGCACCACGGTGCGGTGCGAGCTTTCCAGCTGTTCGCTGGCGCCGACGAAGCTGTACTGCGCCTGCTTCACCTGCGAGTTGGTGGCGCCGCCGCTGTAAATCGGCAGGTTCAGGCTGATGCCGACCTTGTTCTGGCCGGCGTCGGAGTCAGGCGTAAAGTTGTTCGAACCGTGATTTTTGGTATTGGTAATACCGGTAGAGGCGCTCATATCGATGGTCGGCATATAGCCGGTTTGCGCATATTTGATCTGCTCACGCGCCAGATCCTGGCTCAGACGCGCCGAGAGCAGGCTCAGGTTGCGCGCTTCCGCCTCTTTCAGCAGGTTATTAACCGCTTCCGGCCGCGTGGTGGAGAAACGTTCGGTATTCAGTGAGGCCAGCTCCGGGTAGAAGGTGCCGGTCACCTGACGCAGCGCTTCCAGCGCGTTGTCCAGCGCATTGCGGGCGTTAACTTCGCTTGCCAGCACGGTGTCATAGTTGGAACGGGCGTTCTGCACGTCGGTGATCGCCACCAGGCCGACGTTAAAGCGTTGGGTGGTCTGATCCAACGTGCGGTACACCGCATCTTTCTGCGCCTGGGTGTAGGACAGAGTGTCAATCGCCTTCAGCACGTTGAAATAGGCGGTGGCGGTGTCGAGGATCAGCTTCTGCTCTGCGGTCTGGAACGTCACGTCGGAGATGCCGGCGGTCTTTTCCTGCAGCGTCAACGCGCGCCATTTGGACATATCAAAAATGGTCTGGGTCAGCGCCAGCGAGCCTTGTGTGGTATCGCTGCTGGTATCCCTGGCGTCGCGATAGCCGCTGCCGTAGGTGTAACTGGCGCTCAGCCCCAACTGCGGCAGCAACGGGCTGCGCGACTCGTTGATTTTTTCGAATGCGGCATCGCGGTCAGCGGCGGATTTGCGCAGATCCGGGTTACTTTCCCTCGCCTGTTTATAAACCTGCAGCAGGTTCTCTGCCTGGCTCATTGCACTGAAGCCGCCCAGGCTCAGTCCGATAAGAAGGGGGAGCAGTTTCTTCATTTGCATTCCTTGTTGTGCAGCAATATTGGTATGTTAGCGCTGACGATAGTCTAAATAGTTGTCAATTCTAGCAGAGTCCGCGCTGGGCATAAGGTGGCTGAACGTGCCATCCGGCGGATCTTTTCGCGTTTGACCTGCCCTGTGAGGCACCGGCCGTCATGTCCGCGTCCGTGACTCCTGTTATCATGGTCAATAATCTACCACAACGCGCGGCGGGGGAAAGTCTCGCCGGTTCTGTCATCAAAACTGTTTATTTCACCGGCATACTCACGCAGGAGAACCGCGTTTATGAGCAACTTACGGCCTACGCCCGTTACTTTCGACAAAAATGATGTAGAAATTATTGCACGGGACACGCTGTACCGTGGTTTTTTTTCACTCAATTTATACCGTTTTCGTCATAAATTGTTTAACGGCGGCGTGAGCGAAGAGATTACGCGCGAGATTTTCGAGCGTGGTCATGCGGCGGTGCTG
This sequence comes from Serratia rubidaea, assembly GCF_016026735.1. Classification (NCBI taxonomy): domain Bacteria; kingdom Pseudomonadati; phylum Pseudomonadota; class Gammaproteobacteria; order Enterobacterales; family Yersiniaceae; genus Serratia; species Serratia rubidaea. The sequence continues at coordinate 832,826 of NZ_CP065640.1, read as the reverse complement.
CTGCCTTACGATCCGCAGCGCGACGAAGTGGTGCTGATTGAACAACTGCGCATCGCCGCGGTCGATACCTCAGACTCGCCCTGGTTACTGGAAATGGTGGCGGGTATGATCGAAGACGGCGAAAGCGTGGAAGACGTGTGCCGTCGCGAGGCCGAAGAGGAAGCCGGCGTGACGGTCGGGCGCTGCAAGCCGGTGCTGAGCTATCTGGCCAGCCCGGGCGGCACCAGCGAGCGGCTGTCGATTATGGTCGGCGAAGTGGACGCCGCGACCGCCGAAGGCATTCATGGATTGAGTGAAGAAAATGAAGATATTCGTGTCCATGTGGTCAGCCGCGAACAGGCCTACCGCTGGGTGGAGGACGGTACGATTGATAATGCGGCGTCGGTGATTGCCCTGCAGTGGCTGGCGTTGCACCATGAATCGCTCAGAAAAGAGTGGGTCAACCCATGACAAAGCGCTATACCCCTGATTTCCCGGAAATGATGAGAGTGTGTGAAACTAATTTCGCGCAGCTGCGGCGTTTGCTGCCGCGCGATGACGAAACCGGGGAAACGGTGACTTATCAGGTGAACGGCGCCCGCTATCGGCTGACGATTGCGGAATCCACGCGTTACACGACGCTGGTGACGATTGAGCAGACCTTTCCGGCGGTCAGCTACTGGAGCCTGCCGGCGATGACGGTGCGGCTCTATCATGACGCGATGGTTGCGGAAGTGTGTGCCAGCCAGCAGATCTCTCGTTTTAAAGCGCGTTATGATTACCCGAATAAAAAGTTGCATCAACGCGACGAAAAGCATCAAATTAACCAGTTTCTTGCTGATTGGCTGCGCTACTGTTTAGCGCATGGTGCGATGGCGGTTCCTGTTGTGTGATACCCGAGCGACGGTAAGCACGCTTGAAGTATGACGGGTAGAGACAGACTGAGATAACAAAGGACACCATTTGGAGAGCCTGTTTAAACTGCCCGTGGCGAGTGGGGCCAAGGTCAGGATTTTACAAATAACCGATACCCACCTGTTTGCCGGCGAGCACGAGACCTTGCTGGGCATTAACACCTACCGCAGCTACCATGCGGTGCTGGACGCGGTGCGCGCCCAACAGCGGGAGTTTGACCTGGTTGTCGCCACCGGTGACCTGGCGCAGGATCACACCCCCGAGGCATATCGGCACTTTGCGGACGGTATCTCGCAGCTGCCCGCGCCCTGCGTGTGGCTGCCGGGCAATCATGATTTCCAGCCGGCGATGGTCGACGCGCTGGCCGCCGCGGGCATTACCCCTTCCAAGCATGTGCTGCTGGGCGAGCACTGGCAGGTGATCCTGCTGGACAGCCAGGTGTTCGGCGTGCCGCACGGCGAGCTGAGCGAATACCAGCTGGAGTGGATGGAGCGCTGTCTGCAGGCCTATCCGGATCGCTACACCCTGCTGCTGTTACACCACCATCCGCTGCCTTCCGGCTGCACCTGGCTTGACCAGCACAGCCTGCGCAACCCGCATATGCTGGGCGCGGTGCTGCTGCGCTACCCGAAGGTCAACACGCTGCTGTGCGGGCATATCCACCAGGAGCTGGATCTGGGCTGGCAGGGGCGGCGTCTGCTGGCGTCGCCGTCGACCTGCGTGCAATTCAAGCCGCACTGTACTAATTTTACCATCGACGATGTTTCTCCGGGCTGGCGTTATCTCGACCTGCTGCCTGACGGGCGCGTGGAAACCCAGGTGTGCCGTCTGGACAACGATGATTTCCGCCCCGATATGGATTCGGACGGCTACTGATGTCAACGCTGCTTTACCTGCACGGTTTTAACAGTTCGCCGCAGTCGGCCAAGGCGTCGGCGTTTAAGGCGTGGCTGGCCGACCATCACCCGCAGATCGAAATGCTGGTGCCGCAGCTGCCGCCCTATCCGGCGGAGGCGGCCGAACTGCTGGAGGATCTGGTGATGGCGCGCGCCGGCAGCACGCTGGGCGTGGTCGGCTCTTCGCTGGGCGGTTATTACGCCACCTGGCTGTCGCAGTGTTTCGCGCTGCCGACGGTGGTGGTTAACCCGGCGGTGAAGCCGTTTGAATTGCTGATTGATTATCTCGGGCAAAACGAGAACCCCTACACCGGCCAGCAATATGTGTTAGAGTCTCGTCACGTTTACGATCTGAAAGTCATGCAGATCGATCCTCTGGAGTCGCCGGATTTAATCTGGCTGCTGCAGCAAACGGGCGATGAAATTCTCGATTACGGCCAGGCTGTCGCCTATTACACTGCCTGCCGGCAGACGGTGGAGTCGGGAGGAAACCACGCCTTCGTCGGTTTCGACCACTACTTCCCCCAGATTGTGGATTTTTTAGGGCTCGCCCCAAAATGACAGACGTTGTGGCCAGACGACAAACGTGATGGCTCCAGGCGCGAAGGGAAACATGCGGTCTGAGCAGGCCGTTCGGCGCCTTCCTTTAACCACGAAAATATAATCAACGATGACTCAATCCAGCTATAACGCTGATGCCATTGAAGTACTCAGCGGCCTAGAACCAGTGCGCCGTCGTCCCGGTATGTATACCGACACGCAGCGCCCGAACCACCTCGGCCAGGAGGTGATTGATAACAGCGTCGATGAAGCGTTGGCTGGCCATGCAAAACGCATTGACGTAATCCTGCACGCCGATCAATCGCTGGAGGTGATTGACGACGGCCGCGGCATGCCGGTGGATATCCACCCGGAAGAGGGCGTGCCGGCAGTAGAGCTGATCCTGTGCCGGCTGCACGCCGGCGGCAAATTCTCCAGTAAAAACTACCAGTTTTCCGGCGGCCTGCACGGTGTGGGCATCTCGGTGGTCAACGCCCTGTCAAAACGGGTGGAAGTGACCGTCAAGCGCGACGGCAACGTTTACGATATGGCGTTTGAAAACGGCGACAAGGTGCAGGACCTGACGGTCAGCGGCACCTGCGGCAAGCGCAATACCGGCACCCGCGTCCACTTCTGGCCGGACGAACAATTTTTCGACAGCCCGCGTTTTTCCGTTTCGCGCCTCAGCCATCTGCTGAAGGCCAAGGCGGTGCTGTGCCCGGGCGTGGAAATCTACTTTACCGATAAGGTGAACAATACCGAGCAGCGCTGGTGCTACCAGGACGGCCTGACCGACTACCTGATGGAAGCGGTTAACGGGCTGATTACCCTGCCGGAAGCGCCGTTTGTCGGCACCTTCTCCGGCGACACCGAGGCGGTGGATTGGGCGCTGCTGTGGCTGCCGGAAGGCGGCGAACTGCTGACCGAAAGCTACGTCAACCTGATCCCGACCATGCAGGGCGGCACCCACGTTAACGGGCTGCGCCAGGGGCTGCTGGAGGCGATGCGCGAGTTCTGCGAGTTCCGCAATATTCTGCCGCGCGGCGTCAAACTGTCGGCGGAGGATATCTGGGACCGCTGCGCCTACGTCTTGTCGGTGAAAATGCAGGATCCGCAGTTCGCCGGCCAGACTAAAGAGCGCCTGTCGTCGCGCCAGTGCGCGGCGTTTGTCTCCGGCGTGGTGAAAGACGCCTTCAGCCTGTGGCTGAACCAGAACGTTCAGGCGGCGGAGCAACTGGCGGAAATGGCGATTTCCAGCGCCCAGCGCCGCCTGCGTGCGGCGAAGAAAGTGGTGCGCAAGAAGCTGACCAGCGGCCCTGCGCTGCCGGGCAAACTGGCGGACTGCACCTCGCAGGATCTGAGCATGACCGAACTGTTCCTGGTGGAAGGGGACTCGGCGGGCGGCTCGGCCAAGCAGGCGCGCGACCGCGAGTATCAGGCGATCATGCCGCTGAAGGGGAAAATCCTCAACACCTGGGAAGTGTCGTCGGACGAAGTGCTGGCGTCGCAGGAGGTGCATGATATTTCGGTGGCGATCGGCATCGATCCGGACAGCGACGATCTCGGCCAGCTGCGCTACGGCAAAATCTGTATCCTGGCGGATGCGGACTCGGACGGCCTGCACATCGCCACGCTGCTGTGCGCGCTGTTTGTGCGTCACTTCCGCTCGCTGGTGCAGGGCGGCCACGTGTATGTCGCCATGCCGCCGCTGTACCGCATCGACCTCGGCAAGGAAGTGTATTACGCGCTGGATGAGGAAGAGAAGGCCGGCGTGCTGGAACAGCTGAAGCGTAAGAAGGGCAAGCCGAACGTCCAGCGCTTTAAAGGCCTGGGTGAAATGAACCCGCTGCAGCTGCGCGAAACCACGCTCGATCCGAACACCCGCCGTCTGGTGCAGCTGACGGTCGACGATAACGACGTGCAGCAGACGCTGGCGGTGATGGATATGCTGCTGGCCAAGAAGCGTTCGGAAGACCGCCGCAACTGGCTGCAGGATAAGGGCGATACCGCCGAGCTGTCGGTATGACAATCCAGGTCAGCCGAGTTGTAAACGGTTGATCTGTCGAGCAAGGATGCTCATAGTTCTGCAATGTTGACGTTTCGTCTGTTGTTACATCATGTAATTTGCTGTTCCGCCATTAACCTGATGGCGGAAAGCTTTCTTCCCCCCACGACCCTAACTACATACTTACCGCATACCCAATCCCCTAGGAGCGAACAATGAAAGATTATCCATTACTGGACAACCTCATGGGGGGATACTTTAATCAGGATGCAGACCTGATTACGGGTTCAACCGAACTGGAAGGAATGATTGATTATTACCTACAGGGGGCATCTAAGAATTTGCTGCGAAATTTAATCAGTGAAATGGACGATTTTCAAACAGCATATTCCGACGATCTGGACAAAGCGTTTTGCGAGCGCTATCCCGGAGATCTGGATATGTCGCCTGTCGGTGAGTTTTTTGATGTTTTCCGGCGACGGATCCAGACAGTATTAGGGCAAGATTAATAAGCGTGAGCCTGCAAAAAGCCCGGCGCAGTGGCCGGGCTTGTTGATTACAGCGCTTCTTCCAGCACCTGGATATTCACATCCAGCACGCTGTCCTTGATGGTGGCGCGATGCCGATGCATATGCTCCATCTCAAGGTGTTTTTCCAGATGCGCGATGCTTTCCCATTTTTCCAGCATGAACACCGAATCCGGCAGCGACTGTTTCCACGGTACCTGCGCCTTGATATCGACCAGCGGCTGGTAGCCGCCGCAGCCCTCTTCCGCCAGCACTGACGGGATCAGCTTCTCAATGGCTTTCAATACCGTCTCACGGTGGCCCGGTTTGACTTTGATTTCTGCAATTACGGTGATCATTACAACCTCTTTAACAAACGTGCGAAGGGTAAGTTAAGCAAATGTTTTCGCCAGATGCTCGCGATATCGTGCGATATCGTTTTGAATATCCGGTTGTTTAATCACGTCGTTGCAGATAAAGGTCGGCAGCGCTTCCATTCCCAGGAACTCGTTGGCCTTATGGAAGTGCAGGTAAACGCCGTCCACGCCGATGCCGTGGAAGAACTGATCGGGGTCGGTAAAGGCCTCCAGCGGCGCGTTCCAGGTCAGGCTCAGCATGTGTTTTTTACCCTGCAGCAGGCCGCCGGAGCCATATTTTTTGCTGGCGTCCGAACGGGTGCGGCCGTCGCTGGCGTACAGCGAGCCGTGGCCGGCGGTAAACACTTCATCGATGTATTTTTTCAGGATCCAGGGTTCACCCATCCACCAGCCGGGCATCTGATAGATCACCACGTCGGCCCACAGATATTTTTGCACTTCGGCGTCGATATCGTAACCTTGATCGACGATGGTCAGCTGGACGTCATGGCCGGCGTCGCGCAGATACGAGGCGGCGACATCGGTCAGGGTGTCGTTCAGTTCGCCATTGGAGTGACCAAATTTTTTACCGGCGTTGATTAAAAGGATATGACTCATCGGGTTTCCTCTTGCGAATTGGCCCTGCGTCTTGTTCAGGCGGCGTGAACGCGCGGCATGAAACCGGTCAGGGGTGATAAAATGATGGAGAGAAGTTTACCCGCGCGCGCAGGTGAGAAAAATGCGCGCTGAGTCACATAACTTTTGCTGATTTGGCAATAATCCGCCGCTTAACGGCGGTCAACATCGCCCGCAAGACCGACAATGCTGTGACAGCATACGGCCAGATAAGGTACTATCGCGGGCAACAAACGACGAGCAATCACGGGCACTGCTTTTTTTGTGAACGACAGTCCTTTGCCCCAATGTCTAGGGATTGCCATGCCACGGTCTGAGGATAATTGAGTAATGAGTGATCTGACTCATGACGGTGTAGAGCGTTTACCGCTGCACACATTCACTGAAAACGCCTATCTGAACTACTCCATGTACGTCATCATGGATCGGGCGCTACCGTATATTGGCGACGGCCTGAAGCCGGTCCAGCGCCGCATCATCTATGCGATGTCCGAACTGGGCCTGAGCAACAGCGCCAAATTCAAAAAATCCGCGCGTACCGTCGGCGACGTGCTGGGTAAATACCACCCGCACGGCGACAGCGCCTGTTATGAGGCGATGGTGCTGATGGCGCAGCCGTTCTCCTACCGTTACCCGTTGGTAGACGGCCAGGGGAACTGGGGCGCGCCGGACGATCCGAAATCTTTTGCGGCGATGCGTTATACCGAATCCCGCCTGTCGAAGTACGCCGAAGTGCTGCTGTCCGAACTGGGGCAGGGGACGGTGGACTGGATCCCGAACTTTGACGGTACGCTGCAGGAGCCGAAGATGCTGCCTGCGCGTCTGCCGAACATCCTGCTGAACGGCACCACCGGCATTGCGGTGGGTATGGCGACCGATATTCCGCCGCACAACGTGCGCGAAGTGGCCGCCGCCGCCGTGGCGCTGCTGGAAAAACCGGGCGCCTCGCTGGATGACCTGCTGGCGTTTGTTCAGGGGCCGGACTTCCCGACCGAAGCGGAAATCATCACCCCGCGCGACGAGATTCGTAAAATCTACCAGAACGGTCGCGGTTCGGTGCGGATGCGCGCGGTGTGGAAAAAAGAAGACGGCAGTGCGGTGATCACCGCGCTGCCGCATCAGGTCTCCGGCGCCAAGGTGCTGGAGCAGATCGCCAGCCAGATGCGCGCCAAGAAGCTGCCGATGGTGGAAGACCTGCGCGATGAGTCGGACCATGAGAACCCGACGCGTCTGGTGATCGTGCCGCGCTCCAACCGGGTGGATCTGGAGCAGGTGATGAACCACCTGTTCGCCACCACCGATCTGGAGCGCAGCTACCGCGTCAATATGAATATGATTGGCCTGGACAACCGCCCGTCGGTGAAGGGGCTGGTGGAGATTATCACCGAATGGCTGGCCTACCGCCGCGATACGGTGCGCCGCCGCCTGAACCACCGCCTGGAAAAAGTGCTCAAGCGGCTGCACATTCTGGAAGGTTTGCTGGTTGCGTTCCTCAACATCGACGAAGTGATCCATATTATCCGCAGCGAAGATGAGCCGAAGCCGGTGCTGATGCAGCGTTTCGGCATCAGTGAGACACAGGCGGAAGCGATCCTCGAACTGAAACTGCGCCATTTGGCGAAGCTGGAAGAGATGAAGATCCGCGGCGAGCAGGACGAGCTGGCGCAAGAGCGCGATCGGCTGCAGGCTCTGCTGGCGTCGGAGCGTAAGCTGAACACGCTGATCAAGAAAGAAATCCAGGCGGATGCGCAGACCTACGGCGACGACCGCCGTTCACCGCTGGCCGAGCGCGATGAAGCCAAGGCGATGAGCGAGCACGATTTCGTGCCGTCCGAGCCGGTGACCATCGTGCTGTCGGAGATGGGCTGGGTGCGCAGCGCCAAAGGCCATGATATCGATCCTGCCGGCATGAACTATAAGGCGGGCGACAGCTTCCGCGCCGCCGCCCGCGGCAAGACCAACCAGCCGGTGGTGTTTATCGACTCCACCGGGCGCAGCTACGCGCTCGACCCGCTGACCCTGCCGTCGGCGCGCGGGCAGGGCGAACCGCTGACCGGTAAACTGACGCCGCCGCCGGGCGCGACCATTGAGCAGGTGCTGATGGCCGCCGACGACCAGAAACTGCTGATGGCCTCCGACGCCGGTTACGGCTTCGTGTGCACCTTCAACGATCTGGTGGCGCGCAACCGCGCCGGCAAGGCGATGATTACCCTGCCGGAGAACGCCAAGGCGCTGCCGCCGCTGGAAATTCACGGCGACGACGATATGCTGCTGTCGATTACCCAGGCGGGCCGCATGCTGATGTTCCCGGTGGCCGATTTGCCGCAGCTGTCGAAGGGCAAGGGCAACAAGATCGTCTCTATTCCGGCGGCGCAGGCGGCCGCGGGGGACGACAAACTGACCTGGCTGTTTGTGTTGCCGCCGCAGACGTCGCTGACGCTGTACGTCGGCAAGCGCAAGCTGACGCTGCGTCCGGAAGATTTGCAGAAGTTCCGCGCCGAGCGTGGCCGGAAAGGCACGCTGCTGCCGCGTGGTCTGCAGCGTATCGATCGCGTGGAGGTGGATTTGCCGCAGCGCGCATCGGCCGGGGATAGCGAAGAGTAAGTGCGGCGGGCGCCGTTTCCCAGGCGGCGCCCGCATAATTCACCGCTTTCCGTATTTATTTTCAAATAATTAACATTTCTGCGTATAAATTTATTGTGCGGATGCCCGGCCGGCAGGAAAATAGCGACAAGGCCGGGTATCATCGCCAGCGGGCGTGATGCCCTGCGCGCAAATAAAAATGATGGAAGGTATCTGCGTAGCGAATCAGGCTGCGTCGGCAGTGTGCTAATGAGGTTGTTATGTTATTAATTTTGCGTGCCGTTTTCGTCACTCTGTTCTGTATTCTGGTGTGCATTTTCGGTTCCATCTACTGTTTGTTCAGCCCGCGTAATCCCCGCCACGTTGCGACGTTCGGCCACCTGTTCGGCCGCCTGTCGACGGTATTCGGCCTGAAGGTTGAGATCCGCAAACCGGCCGATGCGGCGCAGTACGGCAAGTGCATCTATATCGCCAACCACCAGAACAACTACGATATGGTGACGGCGTCCAATATCGTGCAGCCGCGCACCGTGACGGTAGGGAAAAAAAGTCTGGCGTGGATCCCGTTTTTCGGCCAGCTGTATTGGCTGACCGGCAATCTGCTGATAGATCGGGATAACCGGGCCAAAGCGCACGGCACCATCGCTCAGGTGGTGGATCAGATTAAGAAAAAAGATATTTCCATCTGGATGTTCCCGGAAGGAACCCGCAGCCGCGGTCGCGGCCTGATGCCGTTCAAGACCGGCGCGTTCCATGCGGCGATTGCCGCCGGCGTGCCGATCGTGCCGATTTGTGTGTCGAACACCAGCAATAAAATCAATCTTAACCGCCTGAACAACGGCGAAGTGATTGTCGAGATGCTGGAGCCGATCGATACCACCCAATACGGTAAGGATCAGGTGCGCGAGCTGGCGACCCGCTGCCGCGAGCTGATGGCGGAGAAAATCGCCCGCCTGGATGAAGAAGTCGCGCAGCGCGAAGCCGCCAAAAAATAATACGTTTTCACCGGCGGCGGTACTTTTTTAACGGCTTCAGGTCGTTAATGCCCGGCTTCCTGCTACGCTTAGTGGCATTAGCGGCTGCCGGGCTTTTGCATACGGTTTAGCATTTGTTTTCATGGAGAAAATATGTCACTCAGTCGACGTCAGTTCATTCAGGCATCGGGTCTGGCGCTGTGCGCGGGAGCCGTGCCGCTGAGGGCTGAAGCGAGCGGAGCGCAAATCCCGTTACCGGTCCCCCCGCTGTTGGAGTCTCGCCGCGGTCAGCCGCTGTTTTTAACCCTGCAGCGTACGCACTGGCCGTTTATCGCCAACCGCAAGGCCCCCGCCTGGGGCATCAACGGCATGTATCTCGGGCCGACGGTGCGGGTATACAACGGCGACGACGTTAAACTGATTTACAGCAACCGCCTGGCGGAGCCGGTGTCGATGACCGTCAGCGGTCTGCAGGTGCCGGGCACCCTGGTGGGCGGCGCGGCGCGACTGATGTCGCCGGGGGTGGACTGGTCGCCGGTGCTGCCTATTCGTCAGGCGGCGGCCACCTGCTGGTATCACGCCAACACGCCGGAGCGCATGGCGCCGCAGGTTTACAACGGCCTGGCCGGCATGTGGCTGGTGGAAGATGAGGTCAGCAAATCGCTGCCGCTGCCTAACCACTACGGCGTGGATGATTTCCCGCTGATCGTGCAGGACAAGCGGCTGGATAACTTTGGCACGCCGGAGTACAGCCCGCCGTCGCAGGGCGGTTTCGTCGGCGATACGCTGCTGGTGAACGGCGTGCAGAACCCGTACGTTGAGGTGTCGCGCGGCTGGGTGCGGCTGCGTTTGCTGAACGCCTCCAACGCGCGCCGCTATATGCTGCAGCTGAGCGACGGCCGTCCGCTGACGGTGATCGCCAGCGATCAGGGCTTTCTGCCTGCGCCGGTGGCGGTGCAGCAGCTCTCTCTGGCGCCAGGCGAACGGCGTGAGGTGCTGATCGATATGTCGAAAGGCGAGGAAGTGACGCTGAACGCCGGCGAAGCGGCGGGCATTATGGATCGCCTGCGCGGTCTGTTTGAGCCTTCCAGCCTGCTGGTGTCCACCCAGGTGCTGACGCTGAAACCGACCGGCCTGCTGCCGCTGGTGACGGATAATCTGCCGATGCGTCTGCTGGCGGACCAGCTGTTGGACGGCGGCGTCAGCCGCACACGGGAGTTCCGTCTGGGCGATGACGTGGCGGGGATTAACGGTGCGGTGCGCGATGTGAACCGCGTCGATCTGCAGACCCAGCAGGACAGCTGGGAGCGCTGGGTGATCCGCGCCGATACGCCGCAGTCGTTCCATATTGAGGGCGTGCAGTTCCTGGTGAAAAGCGTGAACGGCGCGCAGCCGATGGTTGAGGACCGCGGCTGGAAGGATACCGTTTGGGTTGACGGCGAGGTGGAGCTGGTGGTGCACTTTACCCAGCCGTCCTACGATCACTTCCCGTTCCAGTATTACAGCCAGACGCTGGAGCTGGCTGACCGCGGCAGCGCCGGGCAGTTTGTGGCGCAGCCAGCAGGTTGATTAATGGTGTTATTGACATGGTTTTCTGTAGAGAGCCGTGTCACTGGAATTGCCGTAAACGTGCGGTATTTCTCTGTCACTGAGGTGAACGGCAATTGCAGGGGCCGTAGGCGCGGCCCCTGCACCCGCGCCCGCGCTTAGGCACGTTCTGCCCTTCGGGTACCCTCACGGCGTCACCGTCGCCGGGCGGGTCGGCTCTACAGGCATCCCTGCCTGTGCCGCCTCAACCGGACATCCTTGTCCGGTTGCCCCTGGCTCGGGTTCCTTGTTCGGCAGCCCGTGATGCGCGCTAAAGGTCAACACCCGAATCTGTAATTACCGGGCGAGTTGGCGTATGGTTTTGACGGTCTGACCGATATTTTTCGAGGTGGATGCAATATGGCTGGGAGCCGAGTTTTCGGCCCCTGCAATTGCCGTTCATTATCGTGGCAGAGAAATGCCGATCGTTTACGGCAATTCTTATTACTCATTGCTTACAGAAATCGTGAATAAATATCCCTGCAGAGCTGACTGCTTATGCCTCCGGGAAGCGCTGGCGCAGCTGCGCCCAGTCCGGCGCGGCGTCGGCGCCGCGGCTGGCCACCACGCAGGCGGCGACGCGGTTGGCCAGGTCAACGGCCTGCGGCAACGGCCAGCCGGCAGAAAGGGCGGCCAACAGGCCGGCGCAGTGGGCGTCGCCGGCGCCGATCGTGTCCACCACCTCCACCGGATAGGCGGCGATATGCTGCGGCGGGTGCTTGCCGTCACAGATCCAGGCGCCGTCGCTGTCGAGGCGGCAAATCAGGGTGAAATTGCGGGCGGCGGCGTAGCGCTGCGCCGCCTCGACCGGATCACCGTCGCCGCACAGGATGGCGACCTCGTCGCGGTTGAGCGTCAGTAGGGTATGGCTGTCGCTCAGCATGGCGAAGAACTCCTCGCCGAGCAGGCCGACGCGCGGGCCGGGATCGATCAGCCGGTACTGGTCAAACGGCAGGCGGGTCAGCCATTCGCGCAGCGCGGCGCCCGGCTCGCCCACCAGCTCATAGCCGTTGGCGTAAACCAGCGTCTCCGGCGTCAGCGGCAGGGTCGCCAGCTGCGCCTTGTTCCACTGCGCTTCACAGCCGCTGACGGTGATAAAGGTTCTTTCGCCGTTCGGCTCGGCCAGCGCCAGACACCAGCCGTTATCCATCTGTCCGTGCCGCAGCAGCACCGGCAATCCCAGCGCCTGCATCGCCGCTTCTACGGCGACTCCCCATTCGCCGTTGCCGACCGGCATACCGTTCACCACCGACACGCCCAGCCGGCACAGCACGCGGGCGACGTTAAAGGCGCAGCCGCCAATTTGCCGCCCCTGCGGCCGGGCTTCAATATCTTCGCCGCTGACGGGCAGGCGCGGCAGCGTCATAACCAGATCGCCGACGGCGCCGCCCAGCACCAGCACCGGCGTGACTGCAGAAAATTCACTCATTTACTTACGTTCTCCGCCCGCGGCCAGAAACAGGCCGTAGGCGATAAGGCTAACCAGGAAGGAAACAAACAGCCCGAGGCTGGAATCCGCGAACAGGCCTTTGGCCAGCGGCCCGTCAATAAAGCCGCTTTTGGTGACCATCAGTCCGCTGAGGGCGCCGAGAAACCAGCAGCACAGCGGCACCGTACGCACGCCGCGATTCTGGCCGTTCAGGCCGTACAGCGCGTTGCCGTCGTAGCCATGATGGCGGCGCAGGCGCAGGTAGTCGAGGATGAATATCGCTTCCCAGGCGGCCAGAAACACGCCGCAGAACACCAGGAAGGCGATAAACGGCCCCATAAAATCGCCGGAGACGAACAGTACATAGAGGGCGATGGCCAGCACCAGCAGCGCATCCAGCGATACCGCCAGCGACTGTTTGACCTTGACGCCGATGGTCAGCAGGTTAAGGCTGGCGGAGTAAAGGCTCAGCACCGCAATGGTGACGATGCCGGCGGTCGCCGTCAGCAGATAGGGAATCGCCATCCAGGTCGGCAGCACCGAGCCAATCAGGGCGATCGGGTTGGCCGAAGAGGCCAGATCGGGCAGCTGCACCGACAGCAGAATACCGGTAAACATCAGCAGCACCAGCGGCAGGCAGGCGCCGCTCATCACCGCGGCGAAGATGCTTTTATTCGAGCTTTGCGGGCTTTGGTAGCGGCTGTAGTCCGCGCCGGCAATCGCCCAGCCGATGCCGGTGCCGGCGGCGATGATCGATACCGCCGGCAGGAAGCCGGTCAGCCAGCTGCCGGCGGGCAGCGCCAGCACGCGCTGCCATTCGGTGGTGAAGGCGATATACAGCACCACGACCAGCGTCATGCTGCCGAAGATACGGCTGAACCAGGTCTGCAGCCAGACCACGGTGTTTTGTCCGAGCAGGCTGACGACGATGGTCAGGCCGCCGAACAGCAGCAGGCTGACGCCGGTCAGCAGCGGGCTTTCCGCCAGCCCCATCGCCTGGAACAGCGCCGCCAGCGTCAGCGTGCCGGTAATGACGTTCACCGCCTCCCAGCCCATCAGGTTGATCCAGCTGAAGGCGGTGGGGGCGATATTGCCTTTTAGGCCGAAGATGACCCGCGACAGCGTCAGCGTCGAGGTGCGGCCGCGTTTGCCGGCGAAGCTGGTATAGCCGACCAGCGCAAAGCTGGCGACGCCGACCAGCGCGGCAAGCACCGACTGGATAAACGACAGGCCGAAGCCGACGATCAGCGCGCCGTAAACCACGCCGAGGATGCCGATATTGGCCGCTGACCATACCCAAAACAGCTCGATGGGCCTACCGGTTTGCTCCGCCTCGGGCACCAGATCGATGCCGGTGCTTTCAACTTTCCATGTTTCACTGCGGTTTATGTCACTCATGCTGCAGATTTACCCTTGGTTGCGCAGCGCCTCCAGAGCCGCTGCATATGGTTGAAAATCAATCTGATTCGCCTGGTTCAGTGTTTCAATCCATTGCGCCGGAAATGCTTCAATGCCGCGCAGCGCGCCGCAGATTGCCGTCGCCATCGCGCCGATGGTGTCGGTATCGCCGCCAAGGTTGGCGGCCAGCAGCGCACAACGCACCGGATCGCCATCCGCCAGCTCGACCAGCGCCAGCGCGCAGGGAATGGACTCAATGGTGTCCATGCCGGCGCCGACGGTGTGGTAAAGCTCGGCCAGCGCCTCGCTGTCCGTCAGCGGGCGCACGCGTTCTGCCACGTCCAGCGCCCATTGAATGCGGCGGCTCAGCGACGGGCTGAAGGTGGTGATCTGCTGTTGCTGCATCTGTTCCACCCGCGGCGGCAGCGCCTGTTTAATCGCGCGCCAGTCGTCGCCGTCGATGGCGCGGCTGACCGCCCAGGCAATCGCGAAGGCGCCGGCCACGGCGATATCAGATTTATGCGTCGGGCTACAGGCCAGACGCACGGCATCCATAAAGTAGCCTAAATCATTGGTGGATAACAGACATCCCAGCGGTGCGATGCGCATGGCGGCGCCGTTGGTTACGCCGTTGGCGGTGATTTCCGCGATGGGTTTGCCGGCGCGGATGGCGTACAGCGCGGCTTTGGAGGTGGGGCCGAGAATGTTTTTATTGAAGGCGTCGACCTGTTCTGCCCACAGCATGATGTGGTGGGCGATGCGTTCGGGTTCCACCTTGCCGTGAGCGGCGAGTAGCGCCTCCATCAGCGCTACTGCCTGCTGCGTGTCGTCGGTGTATTCGCCGGCGACAAAACCCGTCGCGGCAATATTCTCATCCGGGCCTGGCAGAAAGCGATCGATCCAACCAAAATAATCGCGTACCTGCCGTAGCGGCCACAGTTCCGACGGCATCCCCATCGCATCGCCGGCAGCTTGGCCATACAGCGCGCCAAGAATGGCGAGGTGAGGATTTTTTCTTATTGTCATGGGTATTCCCTGGTGTTGGTGCATGTTGAATTAAACACGTCAACGGTACCACCATAATGGCAAAATGGATCCAATGAAAGTCCATTACGGCAAAAATGTGATGCCAATCTAGATCCATTGCACAACTCTCGGCACAAACCTCCTGCTGCGGCAGTAAAATATGATAAAAGCAATCGCCAGAGAGGGCGCCGATATTGAGAGAGCAGTTTGATGAGTGATTTTAATGTGTGGCTGCGTCAGCAGCTGACGCAGGCGGTTGCCGCACCGCGCTATATGCAGTTGGCGGCCACGCTGGAGACGGCGATCAAACAGCGGGTGCTGGCCGCCGGCGATTTTCTGCCGCCTGAACGCGTGCTGGCCGAACAGCTGGCGGTGTCGCGGGTGACCGTCAGCAAGGCATTGAAACTGTTGGAAGAGAAGGCGTTGATTTCACGCCAGCAGGGCGTGGGCACCCGGGTGGCGGTATATATGGATTATTCGCTGTCGCAGGAGCAGGGCTTTACCGCCCAGGTGACGCGCAGCGGCGGCGCCGCCAGCAATCAGTGGCTGCTGCGTACCCGCGTAACGCCGCCGCCGGAGATTGCGCAGGCGTTAAATCTGGCCGAGTATGAGCCGGCGGTGAAGCTGCGCCGTCTGCGGCTGGTGGACGGCAACCCGGTCTCGCTGGAAACCACCTACATCCCGCCGCGTTTTCTGCCCGACCCCGAGCGGCTGGAGCATTCGCTCTACGCGCTGTGGCGCGAGCGCGGCATCGTACCGGAAGGGAAGCACTTCCTGCTGAAGGCGATCGCCTGCAGCGATGACATCGCCGGGCTGCTTAACGTTGCCAGCGGCGCGCCGCTGCTGCAGGTGACGCAGACCAGCCGCAACGCGCAGGGAGAGGTGCTGGAGGTCAGCGAAGTGCTGTGCCGCAGCGACGTGTACGAGTTTGAAGTCAGCAGTTAGCGGGCCGGCGCGCAGAAATAACCCTGCTCTTTTTGCCGATAGTGCGTATAATCGCCGCCCGGCGATTAATTAACCTGCAAAAGAGCACTGTCGAATGAGCACCACCAGCCTGATCCAACCGGATCGCGAACTGTTTTCCTATAAGCCTTACTGGGCCGAATGTTACGGCACCGCGCCGTTTTTGCCGATGTCGCGCGAAGAGATGGATCAACTGGGCTGGGACAGCTGCGATGTAATTATTGTCAGCGGCGACGCTTACGTCGACCACCCCAGCTTCGGCATGGCGATTATCGGCCGCATGCTGGAAGCGCAGGGGTTCCGCGTCGGCATTATTGCCCAGCCGGACTGGAGCAATAAAGACGACTTTATGCGCCTTGGCAAACCGAACCTGTTTTTCGGCATTACCGCCGGCAATATGGATTCGATGATCAACCGCTATACCGCCGACCGTAAACTGCGTCACGACGACGCCTACACGCCGGGCAACGTCGGCGGCAAGCGTCCCGATCGCGCCACGCTGGTGTATACCCAGCGCTGTAAGGAAGCCTACAAGGACGTGCCGATTGTGCTCGGCGGCATCGAAGCCAGCCTGCGCCGCATCGCCCACTATGATTACTGGTCGGATACCGTGCGCCGCTCGGTGCTGGTGGACTCCAAGGCCGATATGCTGATCTACGGCAACGGTGAGCGTCCGCTGGTGGAGGTGGCGCACCGCCTGGCCGCCGGCGAGAAGATCGCTGATATCCATGATATCCGCAACACCGCGGTGATGCGCAAGGCGCCGCTGCCGGGCTGGAGCGGGGTGGATTCCACCCGTCTGGATAAGCCGGGGCGCATTGAGCCGATTCCCAACCCTTACGGCGAAGACCTGCCCTGCGCCGACGGCGCCCAGCCGGAGCCGGAAGCCAAGCCGGTCACCGTGCGCGCCGCCAAGCCGAAGCCGTGGGAAAAAACCTATGTGCTGCTGCCGTCCTTTGAGAAGGTCAAGGCGGATAAAGTGCTGTACGCCCACGCTTCGCGTATTTTGCACCATGAAACCAACCCGGGCTGCGCCCGCGCCCTGATGCAGAAGCACGGCGACCGCTACGTGTGGATCAACCCGCCGGCGATCCCGCTGAAAACCGAAGAGATGGACAGCGTGTTCGCGCTGCCGTACCAGCGGGTGCCGCACCCGTCCTACGGCGAGGCGCGCATTCCGGCTTACGATATGATCCGTTTCTCGGTCAATATCATGCGCGGCTGCTACGGCGGCTGTTCGTTCTGCTCGATCACCGAGCACGAAGGGCGCATTATCCAGAGCCGTTCCGAAGATTCGATCATTCGCGAAATTGAAGAGATTCGCGACAAGGTGCCGGGCTTTACCGGCGTGATCTCCGATCTGGGCGGCCCGACCGCCAATATGTATATGCTGCGCTGCACCAACCCGCGCGCCGAGCAGACCTGCCGCCGCGCCTCCTGCGTGTATCCGGAAATCTGCACCTATATGGATACCAACCACGAGCCGACCATCAAGCTGTACCGCCGCGCGCGTGAATTGGCAGGGGTGAAGAAGATCCTGATCGCCTCCGGGGTGCGTTACGATCTGGCGGTGGAAGATCCGCGCTATATCAAAGAGCTGGCCAGCCACCACGTGGGCGGCTATCTGAAGATTGCGCCGGAGCATACCGAAAGCGGGCCGCTGTCGAAGATGATGAAGCCGGGCATGGGCAGCTACGATCGTTTCAAACAGCTGTTCGACCACTACTCCAAGCAGGCCGGCAAAGAGCAGTACCTGATCCCGTACTTTATCTCCTCGCATCCCGGCACGCAGGACGAGGATATGGTCAATCTGGCGCTGTGGCTGAAGAAAAATCGCTTCCGTCTCGATCAGGTGCAGAACTTCTATCCGTCGCCGATGGCGAACTCCACCACCATGTATTACAGCGGTAAGAACCCGCTGGGCAAGGTGGGCTATAAGTCGGAAGAGGTGTTTATCCCGCGCGGCGATCGCCAGCGCCGCCTGCACAAGGCTCTGCTGCGCTATCACGATCCGGCCAACTGGCCGCTGATCCGCGGCGCGTTGGAAGAGATGGGTCTGAAGCACCTGATCGGCAGCCGCCGCGACTGTCTGGTGCCGGCGCCGAGCATTGACGAGCAGCGCGAGAGCAAACGCCTGCAGCGTCGTACGCGTCCGGCGCTGACCAAGCACAGCGATATTCAGCGCCAGCGCTCACCGTCCAATAAGCCGCCGCGCAAGCCGATCCGCAGCGCTGGCGCCAAAGGCAAGGCGTAACCGCTGCTCGGAGCAGGCTAATGATGCCGGTCAGCGACTGACCGGCATTTTTTTCGCCGTATTACAGCCGGGCGTAGGCCGCTTCCACCTTCGCCAGGTAGCGCGGCGCCTGCGCCGACGGATGATGCTGGCGCACGTGCCACCAGAACGCCTCGGGAGACAGGCTGTTAATCATGCTGACCGCCTGACGGCGGTTGGCGGAAAAGGTGCGCAGCAGCGCGCCGGCGCCGTTGACGTAGGCCACTTCGGTGGCGTAGCGCAGCGTCACCGGGTTATCAATCCCCCGCAGCTGCCGCTGCAGCGAAGCCAGGTAGGCGGCGCCCAGATCGATATTGGTCTGTGGGTCGAGCAGGTCGTCATCGTCCGGGCAGCCGCTTTTCCCCTTAAACTGGTAGGCGTCGCAGCCGGCGGTGGAGGCCTTCAGCTGCATCAGGCCGACGGCGTTGGAGCGGCTGACCGCCGCCGGGTTAAAGCCGGACTCTACCTGAATCATCGCGGCGATCAGTTTGGCGTCGACGTCATACTCGTCGGCGGCGTCGGCGATGGCGCTATCAAAGCTGTGGCGGTCGTAGCTGACGGATTTGTGCTTGCTGGAACAGCCGGCGAGGATCAGTAGCGCCAGCGGGATGGCCAGGCGCGAGCAGGCGGCGATCGAAAATTTCATAGTGCTCCGTGCGATGGGAAGGTTTCAGGCATTGATAGTGCCATCATCGCCGGCGGGCAGGCAAAGATTTTGACCAAAAGCGCTACGGCGCGCACGGGGTGGAAAAAGGCCCGCGCGCGGCGGGCCGGGGAGGGAGAGGTTCAGCGGGCGGCGGGATCCGGCCCCAGACGCTTGCCGCTGTCCAGTTTGGCAATCTGGCCCAGCTCATCCTTATCCAGCTTAAAGTCGAACACCGCAAAGTTTTCGCGGATGCGCGACGGCGTGACGGATTTCGGAATCACCACCAGGCCGTTATCCAGGTGCCAGCGCACCACGATCTGCGCCGGGGTTTTCTCATATTTTTCCGCCAGATGCTTGATCACCGCCTGGTCGAACACGCCTTCGCCGCCCTGCGCCAGCGGGCTCCAGGATTCGGTGGCGATGTGATGCATGGCGTTCCAGGCGTGCAGCTGGCGCTGCTGCAGCAGCGGATGCAGCTCGACCTGGTTGATCACCGGCGTGACGCCGGTTTCATCCTGCAGGCGCTGCAGGTGCGGGATATTGAAGTTACAGACGCCGATGCTCTTCGTCAGGCCCTGTTCGCGCAGCTTGATCAGGCTGCGCCAGGCGTCGACATACTGATCCTGCGCCGGCCGCGGCCAGTGGATCAGGTACAGATCGACATAGTCCAGCCCCAGTTTTTTCAGGCTGGTCTCCAACGCGGCCTGCGGGTCACCCTGATCGTCATCCCACAGTTTAGTGGTGACAAACAGTTCACTGCGCGGTACCGAGGCTGACTGCAGCGCACTGCCGACGCCTTCCTCGTTTTTGTAAATAGCAGCGGTATCAATGGAGCGATAACCAACCTCCAGGGCTTTCGCCACGGCATTGGCTGTCTCTTCAATGCTCGCCTGCCAAACGCCGAGACCCAACTGCGGCATCAGATTACCGTCGTGGAGTTTGATGATGGGTTGCGTTGTCATGCGTATCTCCTTTTGACCTGATTGCCGACGTTAACCACGTCGGAAAGCTTGCTTTAATTTTAGACCCTGCCGCGCGGTTAACGTTGCAGTGCGTGAGGCTGGCCGCAGCGGTACGGCGTCGGGGGTCGTTGGCGACTGTCAGGAGTGCCGAAGGTTAGCGGTGCGTCGGCGATCCTGCGGAACCTGCTGTCATGCGTCTCCTCCGGTAAATGAGCCAAATGGCGAAAACAGAACTGACGGAGGCGCCGTCGGCGCGGGGAAAAGCGCCCGGAACGTCCGGGCGCAGGCAATACGTTATTGTGAGGCCGGGCGGCCAACGGCTGGCGCCTATGGCGCCGCAAATTGATCGGCCCGGCCTATAAGCCTAGCAGGAAATTGGCGGCGTGCGATTAACGCGCTGCCTGATAGATGCGCTCGCTGACCTCGAGAGTGATGTCCTGATGCTCGCCCAGCGCGGTCATGCCGTGCTCACGCAGCTTTTCCAGCAGGGCAGGGATGCTGCTGCCGTCGAGCTGGTAGTCGGCCATCCGGGTCGGCACGCCCATTTTTTCGAAGAACTCGGCGGTGGCGGCAATGGCGGCGTCGATGCGCTGATCGTCATCACCGTCGCGCAGTTCCCAGACGCGCTCGGCGTACTGCAGCAGTTTGTCGCGTTTTTGCGCCTTTTTCTCCCGCAGCAGCGACGGCAGAACGATCGCCAGCGTCTGCGCGTGATCCAGGCCGTGCATCGCCGTCAGCTCGTGGCCGAGCATATGGGTCGCCCAGTCCTGCGGCACGCCGGCGCCGATCAGGCCGTTCAGCGCCATGGTGGCGCTCCACATCACGTTGGCGCGCACCGCATAGTTTTCCGGTTCCGCCAGCGCGCGCGGACCGTCTTCCAGCAGCGTCAGCAGCAGGCCTTCGGCGAAGCGGTCCTGCACTTTAGCGTCGACCGGGTAGGTCAGATACTGCTCCAGCGTGTGCACAAAGGCGTCCACCACGCCGTTGGCGATCTGGCGCGGCGGCAGCGAATAGGTGACCTGCGGATCCAGCACGGCAAACTGCGGCTGCACCAGCGGCGAGAAGAAGTGCTGCTTGTCGCCGCTGCTTTTGCGGGTGATCACTGCGCCGCTGTTGGATTCCGAACCGGTGGCCGGCAGGGTCAGTACGCAGCCCATCGGCACCGCGCGGGTGATTTCACTGCCTACGGTCTGCATGATGTGCCAGGCGTCAGGGGAGGCGCTGTAGTCCGCCGCGGCGGCTATAAATTTGGTGCCGTCCACCACGGAACCGCCGCCGACCGCCAGCAGGAAGTCAATCTTCTCGGCGCGCACCACGTCGACCGCCTTCATCAGCGTTTCAAAGGTCGGGTTCGGCTCAATGCCGCCGAACTCGCTGACGCTGCGCCCCTGCAGCGCGGCGTGCACCTGATCCAGAACGCCGTTTTTCTTCACGCTGCCGCCGCCGTAGGTAATCAGAATGCGGGCGTCGGCCGGAATTTGTTGGCCCAGTTCGGCAATTTGATCTTTACCGAACAGAATTTTGGTTGGGGTATGGAGAATAAAGTTTTGCATGGTTTATTTGTCCAGTTTAAAGCCTTGTTGCTGAATGGCCGGAAGCACATTCGGGAAATAGATATGCTGGTAATAGCTGGCGGTGTTGCGGCTCCAGTCGTCGCCGTCCGCGCGGCCGGTCTGCTGCCAGTAGTCGCTCAGCGTCTGGTTATAGGCCTTGATAGCGTCCGGCAGGGTTTCGCGCTGATAGCGCTCCTCATGGCGGAAGCTGCCGATCGGCAGGCGCGGTTTCTGCTGCGCGCCCCGATCGACATGGCCGATCACCAGCCCGGCGACCGGGAAGGTCAGTTCCGGCAGCTGCAGCAGCTCGATCAGCGCCTGAGGATCGCGACGGATGCCGCCGATCGGCACGATGCCCAGCCCGTGCGAGCGGGCGGCGGTCATCAGCGCGCCGAGCGCGATGCCGACGTCGGTGCTGCCGGAAATCAGGCTCTCAATGCTCTGGTGCGCCGTTTGCTGCTGGCCGCCCATGGCGATGCCCAGCCGGGTTTTGTGCATATCCAGCACCACGGTGATAAACACCGGCGCTTGGGCGATCCACGCCTGGCCGCCGGCAATTTCGGCGATGCGCGCGCGCTGGACGGGGTCGCGGGTGACAACCAGCGAAACCTGCTGGGAGTTGACCGAGGTCGGCGCCAGATGGGCGGCGGCGATAATACTGTCGAGCACCTCATCGGCGATCGGCTGGTCGAGATAGCTGCGCTCGCTGCGGTGCGACGTCAGCAGGTCAATGGTCTGGTTCATGATCAGGCTGCCTTATCCAACTCCGCTCCGGTTGGCAAAACGGCGTCGGCCGCGCCCTGAAGGGACGGAACGACGGTTGCTGGGCAGAGGGGAGCGTTTCAGATTGACGACGGGAGCGGCCTCTTGCCTAAAGCTGTAAGGAAGATGGCGCCCGCTAATTTGTGGGGGCTATTGTCAGTGACAGGCAGCGGTATTAACAATGCACATTCCT
The DNA here is from genome assembly GCF_016026735.1 of Serratia rubidaea. Taxonomy (NCBI): domain Bacteria; kingdom Pseudomonadati; phylum Pseudomonadota; class Gammaproteobacteria; order Enterobacterales; family Yersiniaceae; genus Serratia; species Serratia rubidaea. The sequence continues at coordinate 810,645 of NZ_CP065640.1, read as the reverse complement.
GCCTGATGTTTGCCTATTTCTACAAAACGCTGTAGGAACGGGCGGCGTTTTATTATGCTTTATACCGTATTATTCCTCATCATATCGGAGGCAGCGTGAGCGACATTGACGAACTTCGGCGCCGGATGGCGCAGCAGGCGGCGCGCTTTGCCGTGGGCAACGGCTTTACGTCGTCGCCGGTGCCGCAGGTGGATATTCTGTATGCCGACCGGCACTACCCGCGCCAGCCGGTGATGTACGATCCCAGCATTGTGATTATTTTTCAGGGGCACAAGGTCGGTTACTGCGGCAGTAAGGTGTTCCGCTACGATCCGCGCAACTATCTGCTGATGACGCTGCCGCTGCCGTTTGAGTGTGAAACCTTCGCCAGCCCTGAGCAGCCGCTGGTGGGGATTTCGGTGCGGATTGATACCCAGATGCTGCAGGATCTGCTGATCGATATCGGCGACGACAACTATCTGACGGCGCCGCACGGCGAGAGCAGCGGCATCAACTGTGCGTCGCAGAATGATGAGATGCTGTGCGCCACCGAGCGTTTGCTGGACGTGATGGAAAAACCGCTGGATGCGCGGGTGCTGGGGCCGCAGATCGTGCGTGAACTTCTCTATTACGTGCTGTGCGGCCGCAGCGGCGCGTCGCTGCAGGAGCTGGTCAGCCGCCATACCCACTTCAGCCAGATCGCCAGGGCACTGCGGCGTATTGAAAAGCAGTATGCGGAGAGCCTGAGCGTGGAGGCGCTGGCCAGCGAGGTGAATATGAGCGTGTCGGCGTTTCACCATAATTTTAAGGCGGTGACCAACACCTCGCCGCTGCAGTACGTGAAATCCTACCGTCTGCATAAGGCGCGGCTGCTGATGCTGCACGACGGTCTGAAGGCCAGCACGGCGGCGATGCGGGTGGGTTATGAAAGCGCCTCGCAGTTCAGCCGCGAGTTTAAGCGTTTCTTTGGCGTCACGCCGAGCGATGAAGTGGCGCGGGTGCGGGATAACTACGCCGCCTGACGACCGACGCGGCGGCCGTCAGACGAAGGGTCAGGAAGCCCGGCGCTTTTTACGCCAGATCACCAGCATGGCGCCGATCAGCCCGAACACCAGCAGCGCCAGCGGCAGGATCATCAGGCCGGCCATCACCTGATCCTCATAGCGTTTGACGAGGGGAATCTGGCTGAAGGCGAAGCCCAGCCCGACCACCGACACCACCCACAGCAGGGCGCTCAGCCAGTTGAAAAACTGAAAGCGGGTATTGCTCAGGCCGGAGATGCCCGCCATGGTCGGCAGCAGCGTGCGCACAAACGCCAGAAAGCGTCCTACCAGCAGCGCCGTCAGGCCGTGGCGGTGAAACAGCACGTGCGCGCGCTGGTGGTACTGCGCGGGCAGCTGCAGCAGCCACCCCTTAACCAGCCGGGTATGCCCCAGCCAGCGCCCCTGCAGATAGCTGAGCCAGCAGCCGAGGCTGGCGGCCAGCGTCAGAATCATCAGGGTCGGTACAAAGGACATCACGCCCTTGGCGATTAAGGCGCCCGCCAGCAGCAGCAGGCTGTCGCCGGGCAGAAAAGACGCCGGCAGCAGGCCATTTTCCAAAAACAGGGTGATAAAAAGCACCGTATAAACCACCCAAATCACGCTGGGATCGGCCAGAGCCGTAAAATCCTGTTGCCAAAGCGCGTGAACAATCTCTTTTAATACATCCATTTTCTGTCCCGTTGCGCCAGGTTCACCTTACTAAGCAAATATGATGCGGATTAGTGTACCTCTATTAGCGTAACCGGACATTAAATGACGCATAGAAATATGCTTGCGATGGATAATTTTCTCTATTACCCGGCAAATTTTTATCGATTGCCGGCCTGCAGACGCTCAAAGCCCGCCGCCAGATCGTCGATCAGGTCCTGCACGTTTTCCAGGCCGATATGCAGCCGCACCAGCGTGCCGGAAAAGTCTACGCCGCCGGCCGGGCGGATCGCCTCCAGCTCCTCCGGCTGATTCGCCAGGATCAGGGACTCATAGCCGCCCCAGGAGTAGGCCATGGTGAAATGGCGGAAGTGGTCGAGATAGTCGGCCAGCTGCGCCTCGCTCAGGCGCTGCTTCAGGACAAAGGAGAACAGCCCGTTACAGCCGCTGAAATCGCGCCGGTAAAATTCATGCCCTTTGCAGGCGGGCAGCGCCGGGTGGTTGACGCGGGCGACTTCCGGCCGCTCGGCCAGCCAGCGGGCGACGGCGATGCTGCTCTGCTCATGCTGTTTCAGCCGTACGCTCAGCGTGCGCAGGCCGCGGCTGGCCATATAGGCGGTATCGGCATCCACCATCTGCCCCATCAGGTAAGAGTATTCACGCAGCTGTTCCCAGCAGCGGGCGTTGGCGACCGCGGTGCCGAGCATGTAATCGGAGTGGCCGATGATGTATTTGGTGCCGGCCTGAATGGAAATATCAATGTCGAACTCCAACGCCTTGAACAGCACGCCGGCGGCCCAGGTGTTGTCGATCATAATGACAATCTCCGGATTCACCGCGCGCACGGCGCGCACGATGGCCGGAATATCCTGTATTTCCAGGGTGATCGACCCCGGCGATTCCAGGAACACCACGCGGGTGTTCGGCTGGATCAGCTCGGCGATGGCCTCGCCCAGCAGCGGATCGAAATAGGTGGTGGCGACATTCATCCGGCCGAGAATATGCGTGCAGAAATCCTGCGTGGGCTCATACACCGAGCCGGTCACCAGCACGTGGTCGCCGGCGCTGACGAACGACAAAATGGCGTTGGAGACCGCGGCGGCGCCGCAGGGATAGAGCACGCAGCCGGCGCCGCCCTCCAGCTCGGTCATCGCCTCCTGAAAGGCGAAGTGGGTCAGGGTGCCGCGGCGGCCGTAGAACAGTTCGCCGTGGGCGCGCTGCGCCGTGGCGTGCTTTTTATCGGCCACGCTGTCGAACACCAGCGAGGAGGCGCGCTGCGTCACCGGGTTGACCGCGCCGTGGGTATAGCGCTTGCTGCGGCCGGCGCCGATCAGCGTGGTATCGAGATTTTTGGACGTCATACGGCTTACCTGCTGGTTATGCATAGTGAAAACGGTGATGCGCACTACGTTAGCATGTTGGCAAATAGCCATCCAGACGTTTTTACTTCCGTTGATAAAAGCGGCGGTGATTCACTGCCTTCCCCCTGCCGCGCGGTGAAATACGCTGCATTGGCGGATAAAAAAAGCCCGTTTCTCGGCAAACGGGCCAACAGGCAACGTGAAAAGGGCGGCAGAGACGCGGTTCAGCCGCCCATTACGCCAAACAGATGCGGCAGCCACAGCGAAATGGCGGGAATATAGGTCACCAGCAGCAGCACCATAAACAGCACGCAGTAAAACGGCAGCATGGCTTTGACCACCGCCTCGATTTTCTGCTTGCTGACCGCGCTGGCGACGAACAGCACCGAGCCGACCGGCGGGGTGATCAGGCCGATGCCCAGGTTGATCATCATAATCATGCCGAAATGCACCGGGTCGATGCCCAGCGCGTTGGTGACCGGCAGCAGCACCGGCGTCAGGATCAGGATCAGCGGCGCCATATCCATCAGCGTGCCGAGCGCCAGCAGCATGATATTGATGCAGACCAGAATGACGTATTTGTTGTGGGAAATGGCGGTGAAGAACTCGGTGATGCGCAGCGGCAGCTGCATATAGGTCATCACCGCGCCGAAGCAGGCGGCGAAGCCTATCAGGATCATCACGATGGTGACGGTTTTGATAGTGCGGTACATCAGGTTGGGCAGCTCAGACCAGCGGTAGTCGCGGTAGATAAACATGGTGACGAAGAACGCCCACAGGCAGGCTACCGCCGCGGATTCGGTGGCGGTAAAGATACCGGACATGATGCCGCCCATGATGATTACCACGGTCATCAGCCCCCACAGCGTATCGAGGCAGATTTTCAGCGCCTGACGCAGCGGGATGGCTTCCCCCTTCGGGTAGCCGCGCCTGTGGGCGAAGCCGACGCACATCACCATCAGCGAGACGCACAGCAGCAGTCCCGGCAGAATACCGGCGACGAACAGCGAGGCGATCGACACCGTACCGCCGGCGGCCAGCGAATAGATCACCGCGTTATGGCTGGGCGGGATCAGGATCGCCTGCACCGAACCGCTGGCGGTGACCGAGGCGGCGTAGTCGCGCGGGTAGCCCTTTTTCTCCATCTCCGGCACCATCACCGAGCCGATCGAGGCGGTATCCGCCACCGAAGAGCCGGAGATCGCGCCGAAGAAGGTGGAGGCGACAATATTGACCAGCGACAGGCCGCCGCGCACAAAGCCGACGAAGATATAGGCGAAGCTGACCAGCCGGCGGGCGATGCCGCCTTCCGCCATAATGGCGCCGGCCAGGATAAAGAACGGGATCGCCAGCAGGGAGAACTTGTTGACGCCGCTGGTCATCTGAATCATCAGCGCCTCCAGCGGCAGATCGATCCACAGCGCGCCGGCGATGGCGCTCAGCCCCACGGCGTAGGCTACCGGCACGCCGATGGCCAGCAGCAGGGCGAGAGAGGCAAGCAGAATAAAGGCGTCCATAGCGCAGGCTCCGTCAGGTATTGCCGAGCATCACCAGCGGACGGTGGTGCTGCGGGCCGAAGAGTAACCGCTCAATCACGAACAGCAGCGTCACGGCTGAGCCAATCGGCAGCGGCAGATAGGCCTGGCCGGCGCTCAGCAGCGGGAACTCCGCCACCGGCTGCAGCCACAGCTGGCTGCACAGGCCGTAGCCGTAATAGAGAATAAACAGGCAGATTACCGTCATCAGCAGGTCCGCCAGCCGGCCGCAGCAGCGCTGCCAGAACGGCGGCAGGCGGTCGGTCAGCATATTGACGGCGATATGCGCGCCGGCGCGGTAGCTGACGGCGGCGCCGATAAAGGTAAAGGTGACCATGCACAGGATGGCGATCGGCTCCGGCCAGGCCGCGCCCTCATTGAGCACGTAGCGGCTGAAGATGCCCACCGGTATTACGGTGACCATCACCAGCAGCGCCGCGCCGGCCAGCCACATGGCGAGGCGGTACAGCAGATCCATCGCCTGATGATAAGCGTGCGCCATCAGCAACCTCCGACCAAGCAGGAAAAGGGGCGGTTATTGCACCGCGTTAATGCGGGCGATCAGATCCTGATGCGCCTTGCCGTACTGGTCGCGCACCGGCTGGGTCATCTTGTAGAACGCTGCGCGGTCGATGTCGTGGAACTGCACGCCGCCGGCCTTCATTTTTTCCAGCGCCTGCTGGTTATAGGCGGCCCACAGGGTGCGCTGTTCGGCCTGCGCCTCTTTCGCCAGCTTGAGGATCAGCTGCTGGTCGGCCGGGGTCAGTTGGTCCCATTTGACTTTGGAGTAGAGGAACAGCTCGGGAATAATAAAGTGGCGGCTCAGGGTGTAGTTTTTGGTTACCGGCAGATAGTTGTGGGCGATAAAGGTCGGCGGGTTGTTCTCCGCGCCGTCGATAACGCCGGTCTGCAGGCCGCTGAACACTTCGCTGACCCCCATGCTGACGGCGTTGGCGCCCATGGCTTTCAGCGTCGCCAGCGCAATCGGGCTGCCCTGCACGCGGATTTTCATCCCCTGCAGATCCTGCGGCTTCACCACCGGCTTTTTGGTGATCAGATTGCGGGTGCCGGAATCCATCCAGCCGAGGAACACCAAACGCGAGGTGGGGTCGTTGGTGATCTTGTCGCCGATCTCCTTGCCGATCTCACCGTCCAGCACCTTATGCAGATGCGCTTCGTCGCGGAAGATGTACGGCAGGGTGAACACGTCGATCTCCGGCAGAATCGCCGCCACCGGCGCCATGGAGACGCGGATCATATCAATCGCGCCAATCTGCGCCTGCTCAATCATCTGCTTTTCGTCGCCGAGCATGCCGCCGGGGAAGGTTTTCAGCTCCAGGCGATCCTGCGTGGCGGCCTTCAGCTTGTCGCCCAGATGTTGGACCGCGACGACATTGGGGTAGCCTTCCGGGTGGACGTCGGCGGCTTTGATTTGTTGCGCCAGTGCGGCCTGGCTGCACAGTAACGTGCAGAGCGAGAGGCACAAACCTGATAGGGCGTGGGGCAGTTTCATCGCAGATCTCCAGAGTGTCGGGCATCGGTTATTGTTTTTTCATCATCCCAGGCGCGCAGCGTGAACGGGAAAGGGGCGCGTCAGGCCGGTTTCGCGCTGCGTCAGTACAAAAGATAAACACAGTTGAAACCTGCTTGCTACATAATTGAAAAGCCGTTTTAAAAATAATTGATCGACGTCACTGTGAGGGGGAAAAAGCCCGCGCGTTTCGTGATGAGGTTAAAAAAACGACTAAACGGTGACGGGGTTGTTGGCGTTTGCGCGGGTAAATGTTACACAGCGGCGGGCGATAGCGCTGCGGCTGGCGCGGGTTAACGGTTTTTTGGACCGGAGATGCGTTATTGAGTAAATAATAATGATAACTACTATCAATCCGTGATTGGTTTGATATGATCGCACGCTGAATTCTGTTTAATTTTGATCGGTAATGGTTGGAGGCGCAGCGTGAAAACGGCTGGCAAGACTATGAATCAAAGAGCCCGCGGCGCTGGCCGGGGACAGTGGGGCGCCGCATTCGGGCGCGGTTTGATCGCGTCCATGGTGCTGGTGGCCGGGCTGGCCGGCAGCGCGCAGGCCGCGCCGGAAACTCAGCCGGCTGCTACCGAGAGCGCCTCTGCGGCAGCAACGCCGGCGCCGGCCAGCGCCGCGCCGCAGTCCGTGACGCCGGTTAACCCGGCGCCGACCGTTCAACCACCGGAAACGCGCGGTATGGATCTGTCCGTCTGGGGCATGTATCAGCACGCCGATGCGGTGGTGAAAACCGTAATGATCGGCCTGGTGCTGGCATCGATCATCACCTGGACCATTCTGTTTGCCAAAGGCAGCGAGCTGACGCGCGCCAAGCGCCGCCTGCGCCGTGAGCATCAGCAGCTGGCCGAAGCCCGCTCGCTGGATGAAGCCAGCCAGATGGCGCAGAGCTTCCAGCCGGAGAGCATCAGCGCCGTGCTGCTGAATGACGCGCAGAACGAGCTGGAGCTGTCGGCGGAATCCAACGACAACAACGGGATTAAAGAGCGCGCCGGTTTCCGCTTTGAGCGCCGGGTGGCGGCCTACGGGCGTCAGCTGGGCAAAGGCAACGGCTTCCTGGCCACCATCGGCGCGATTTCGCCGTTTGTCGGCCTGTTCGGCACCGTTTGGGGCATTATGAACAGCTTTATCGGCATCGCGCATTCGCAGACCACCAACCTGGCGGTGGTGGCTCCCGGCATCGCAGAAGCGCTGCTGGCTACCGCGCTGGGCCTGGTCGCTGCTATCCCGGCGGTGGTGATTTACAACATCTTTGCCCGCGTGATCGGCGGCCACCGCGCGCAGGTTGGCGACGTGGCGGCGCAGGTGCTGCTGCTGCTGAGCCGTGACCTGGATCTGGCGGCGACGGCGGAAGCCAAGCGCGCACAGCACGCACACCAGCTGCGGGCGGGGTGATCTATGGCGATGCGCTTAAATGAAGATTTGGACGACAGCGGCGAACTGCACGAAATCAACGTAACGCCGTTTATCGACGTTATGCTGGTGCTGTTGATCATCTTTATGGTGGCGGCGCCTCTGGCTACGGTGGATATCCGTGTCGATCTGCCGGCTTCGACGGCCAAGCCGCAGCCGCGCCCGGAAAAACCGGTGTTCCTGTCGGTGAAGGCTGACAAGCAGCTGTACGTCGGCGACCAGCCGGTGACGGCGGCGCAGCTGACCTCGGTACTGGACAGCCGCACTCAGTCCAACAAGGAAACCACCATCTTCTTCCAGGCGGACAAGAGCGTGGATTACGCCACGCTGATGAGCGTGATGGATACGCTACGCAACGCCGGCTACCTGAAAGTGGGGCTGGTGGGGATGGAAGGGGCTGCCAAGTAGTTTCTGCAGTTATAAGCAAGGCCGGGCATTGCCCGGCCTTGCTTTTATCACTGGTTGTTAAGCGCGCGCATGCGCCGCCGCGCGGGCAACCTGCTCATCGCTGGGGCGTACGCCGGTGTAGAGAACGAACTGCTCCAGCGCCTGCAGCGCAATCACCTCCGCGCCGGTAATCACCGCTTTGCCCTGCTGGCGGGCGTGGCGAATCAGCGGCGTCTCCGCCGGCAGCGCCACCACGTCAAACACCCGCTCGGCGGCGGCGATGCAGTCCGGCTCAAAGGCCAGCTGCTGCGCCTCGGCGCCGCCCGCCATGCCGATCGGCGTGACGTTAATCACCATCTGCGGCCGCAGGCTGCCCATCTCCGGCAGCCATGTATAGCCGTACTGCTGCGCCAGCGCCCGCCCGGCGCGCTCGTTACGCGCGATAATATGGCCGTTGCGCAGGCCGGCGTCGCGCAGCGCGGCGGTCACCGCTTTGGCCATGCCGCCGCTGCCGCGCAGGGCAAACGAGGTGGAGGGCGCGACCTGATGCTGCGCCAGCAGTTTGGCAACGGCGATATAGTCGGTGTTGTAGGCGCGCAGCAGGCCGCCGTCGTTGACGATGGTGTTAACCGAATCGATGGCCGTGGCGGAGGGATCCAGCTCATCGAGGAACGGGATGCAGCTCTCTTTGAACGGCATGGACACCGCGCAGCCGCGGATGCCCAGCGCACGCACGCCGCCGACCGCCGCCTGAATATCCTGGGTGGTGAATGCCTTGTAGATAAAGTTCAGCCCCAGCTGCTGATACAGGTAGTTGTGAAAGCGGGTGCCGAAATTGCCGGGACGGCCGGCCAGCGACATGCACAGCTGGGTATCTTTGTTAATTTCTTGCGACATGGGCGCTCCGTGGTAATTAGCGTTGGTCATGCAGCGCCAGCGAACCGGCGTGGCGCCAGTGAATGCTGCCGGGCAGGTACAGGGCGTTGTGTTCCGGCGGACGCTCGTCAATCAGCTGCGTCGCCAGCTCGAAGCTGTGCTGCGCCAGCCCGCGGCAGTCCTGCGCCACGGTGTCGATTTTCAGCGTCATGCAGTCGAACAGGTAGTGGTCGTCAAAGCTGCACAGGTGGATATCGCTGTCCATCAGCTGATGCTGGGTGAGATAGCGCAGCACCCCTTCCAACAGGCCGCAGGCGGCGGTAAACAGCGCCTTCGGCGGGCGACCGAGGCGCGCGCACAGGCCGGCGATCATTTCATAGCCGGAGCTGGGGTGATAGTTGCCGCTGATGATCCACTCATCCCGGGCGCTGACGCCGGCGTTTTCCAGCCCTTGACGGAAGCCGGCCAGGCGATCGCGCGTCGGCGACAGGCGCGGCTGGCCGCCGAGGAAATAGAACTCGTCGGGGTGCTGCCGGGCGACCGTTTCCACCAGCTGCGCGGTCGATGACACCGAATCGGTGATCACCAGCGGCAGCGACGAACCGTTAATCACCCGGTCCATCTGCACCACCGGCAGGCTGGCGTTAATCTTCTGGTATTCCGCGTCGTTTAGCTGGCTGGAGGCGACGATCAGCCCGTCAACCTGGCGCTGCACCAGATTGTTCACCGCCATCATCTCCTGCGCCGGGTTTTCATCCGAGCAGGCAATCAGCAGCTGCAGGCCGGCCTCGCGGCACAGGGTTTCCAGTTCACGGGCGATAACCGCAAAGCCGTAGTTGGTCATTTCCGGCACCACCAGCCCGAGGGTATGGCTGCGGGTCGAGCGCAGCGAGCGGGCGTGAATGCTGGGTTGGTAGTGGTGCTCGTTAGCCAGCGCCAGGATGCGATCGCGGGTATCGTCGGAGACGCGGTATTGCTTGCTGCGGCCATTAAGCACCAGGCTGGCGGTCGACTTCGACACGCCGGCCAGCCCGGCAATATCACTGATGGTTATGCGTTTATTCTTTTTCACTAACGGCATCTATGTTCATCGTAGGATGCCTTATTCTAACATGCATGGCCGCAGCGGCCAGTATTGCAGCGCCAGCGGCGCGGCGCCGTGCAGCCGCAGGTCTGGCGGCGCGGCAGGGAAGTAGCGCGAGCTCATCACCGCGGCGCCGCGGTTGATAAAGATCTCCACGCTGGAGCGGTCAAACAGCAGCTGCAGCTCCCGGAGATCGCCGCGCCAGTAGCGGTGTTCCGCCGCGCCGCTGCGCAGGTTAGTGCGCGTTAGCGTCAGCCGTTCTCCGTCCCAGGTCAACTGCATGGCGTCGCCGAAGCCGGCGTGGAACGGGCCGTGCGGCGTTAACCACAGTTCGGCGCTGCCGAGCGCCAGCGGCGGCGCGTCGTCGGCCGCTCCCAGCCAGCGGGTCAGATCCCCGCGCAGCTGCTGCAGTTCGGCGACTGGCTGCTGATACAGCCGGCCGTCGCGCAGCGTCAGCTCGCGCAGGCAGGTCATGGTGTGCAGCCAGCCGTAGCGCGTCGTCGGCTGCAGCTGTTCGTCCTGTTCCGGCACCCCCATCCAGCCCACCAGCAGCCGGCGGCCATCTTCCGCCAGCGTGGTTTGCGGCGCATAAAACTCGAAGCCGGCATCCAGCTCGTGAAAGTCACCGTGGCTGAAGCGTGCCGCCGGGTAATCCAGCTCGCCGACGAAATAACCGGCCTGATAGACGTTGAGATAGCGCTCCGGCTGCGCCGCCAGCCCCTGCGGGCAGCAAATCAGCACCTCGCGCCCGGCAAGGCGGAACAGATCCGGGCACTCCCACATATAGCCGAAGTCGCCCAGGCCGTTCAGGTGCGCGCCCGCGATCTCTCCCAACAGTGTCCACTGACGCAGGTCCGCGGAGCGCAGCAGCAGCACCTTGCCGCGGTCCTGCAGGTCGCGCGCGCCCAGCACCATGTACCAGTGTTGCTCATGGTGCCAGACCTTCGGGTCGCGCACGTGGCCGCTGTAGCCGTCGGGCAGCGGCAGCACCGGGCCGAGCTTGCGGTATTCACCGCGCTCATCCTCCTGCGCCAGACATTGGTAGGCGGTGCGCGAACCGTCGGGGTATTTCACATTGCCGGTATAGACCAGCATGATCTTGTCGTCCGCCGCCACCGCCGAGCCGGAATAGCAGCCGTGGCTGTCGTAGCAGGCGTCGGGCAGCAGCGCCACCGGCTGGTGCTGCCAGTGCAGCAGATCGCGGGACTGCCAGTGGCCCCAGCATTTGCGGCCGTGGTCGCAGGCCAGCGGGTTCCACTGATAGAACAGATGGTAGACGCCGTTGTGCTGAATAAACCCGTTGGGATCGTTGAGCAGCCCGACGCTGGGCGCCAGGTGCCACAGCGGGCGGTGAGGATCGGCGGCGGCGCGCGTCTGGCCCTGCATCAGCGCCAGCGCGGTGTGTTTCATCAGGCTCAGCGCATCCATTATTTATCGTCCGTCTGGTATTTCAGCAGCAGGGAAAGGCCAAAGGCGCTGCCGAAGGCGATCGCCAGCCCGATGATATAGCTGAGCAGCGCGCTGGCCTGTACGATGGCCATGCCGGGAATGGCGGTCAGGCCGACGGCGTTCATGCCGACGTGATTGGCGACCACCCAGGCGCCGCCGAGCGCGCCGCCGGCCAGCGCGGCGAGGAAGGGTTTGACAAAGCGCAGGTTGATGCCGAACAGCGCCGCCTCGGTGATGCCGAGCATGGCGGAGAAGCCGGAAGGCACCGCGATCGCCTTGATTTTGGCGTCGCGGGTTTTAAAGTACACCGCCAGACAGGCGCCGCCCTGCGCGATGTTGGCCATTGACCAGATCGGCAGCAGGAAGTTGACGCCGATATTCGGGTTGCCCAGCAGCCCGGCCTCGATGGCGTGGAAGCTGTGGTGGATGCCGGTGATGACGATCACCGAATACAGGCCGCCGAACAGCAGCCCGGCCAGCCAGCCGGCGTGGGCGATCAGCGTGCTGAGCAGCAGCGAGATGCCGTCGCCGAGCGCGCGCCCCGCCGGGCCGATAAACAGCATGGCGACGAAGCCGGAGATAATCACCGTCAGGAACGGCGTCAGGATCAGATCGAGCGCATCAGGAATCGCTTTGCGCAGCTGTTTTTCCAGCGCGCTCATAAACCACACCGCCAGCAGCACCGGGAACACCGTGCCCTGATAGCCGATCATCGCGATCTCCAGCCCGAAGAAGTTCATGGTGGAGAAGCCCTCGGCCACGCCCCAGGCGTTGGTCAGCGCCGGATGAGTCAGAATGCCGCCCAGCGTGGCGCCGAGATAAGGGTTGCCGCCGAATTCACGCGCGGCGGTGAAGCCAATCAGGATCGGCAGGATGATAAACGCCGCCGAGCTGAACATATCGAGCATCACGAACAGCGCATTATCAGGGCTGGCCCAGCCGTAGGTTTTCATCATGCCGAGCAGCCCCATCAGCAGGCCGGAGGCGACGATGGCGGGAATGATCGGCACGAAAATATTCGACAGCAGGCGGGCGATGCGCTGCAGCGGATTGAGCTTTTTCGCCGCCAGATTGGCGGCTTCCGCTTTGCTGGATTCATTGACGTCCGCCGCCTTGATAAATTCGGCATGCACCTTGTTCACCAGGCCGGTGCCGAAAATCACCTGAATTTGTCCGGCGTTGCGGAAGCAGCCTTTCACCCCCTCCAGTTGCCCGATGGCGGCGGTATCGACCCGGCTGTCGTCCAGTAGCACCAGTCGCAGGCGCGTGGCGCAGTGGGCCGCGCTGGCGATATTGTCTTTCCCGCCGAGTAGCGGCAGCAGCGCCTGTGCGGTTGCGGTGACGTTCATGTGTTCTCCCTTTTAAATGCTAACAATGCCGCGCCGCAGCGCGGTCGGTGGTTCAGAAAAAGTATTTGAATCTGGCGCGCAGGCCGTAGCGTTTATCGTTATCGCCGTTGGCGATCTTATTGTCGGCGTCGGCCTCCAGCATGGAAGCATAGGCGCCGAGATACAGATTGAAGTTCGGCATCGCCATAATGTTGGGGATTTGGTATGACGCGTGAATGGTGTGAATGTCGTAGCGCCCCGGTTCGCTGAGCGGGTTGTCGATCTGCGCCGCCATGCCGTCGGTGGAAAACTCTTTGATGGTATTGCGGGCGTAGATATAGCCCAGCTCGAAGCGGCGCCACAGTACGTTGGCGCCGGCGGAAAAATCCTGCTCGCCGGCGGCGTCCAGATAGGCGGTGCTGAGGTTGGCGACGATGCCGTTTTCGGCGTCGTCGGCCAGGTTGTTCCAGCTGAGCGTCATGCCGTAGCCGTTACGTTTGGACTGGTCGACCCACTGGCCGCGCGCGTCCTGATAGCCGTAGGCGTTGTTGACCACGTTGCTCTCCATCGCCAGTGCGGCGCTGAAGCGATCTTTTTTCCAGGCGATCACCGGGCGCAGATAGGCAACATTCTTTTTGTTTTCCAGCGTGTTGCCATGATAGCTGTTTTCCTGGAACAGCGAGGTGCCGTCCTCCACCAGGGTGTTGAGTTCGAAATACCAGTCGCCGGCGGTTTTGCTCAGCATCAGGTTGCCGCCGCTGCTGCTGCGGCCGCGTCCCTCTTTCATCATGTAGATATAGCCGAAGCCGTCGGCATACAGATCGTTGGCGGTATTGCCGGAATATTCGATAAAGGTGTCCTGATTGAGCGGGAACATATCATAGGCTTCAAAACGGCCGATTTTGGCCTGCCAGTCCTGCTCCTTGCCGAAGAAGAACGCGGCGTCATCCAGGTTCATTTTGCCGCTCATGTCCGCCAGCGGCTGAACGCGAAAGCCGGAGAAGCGGCCGTCCGGGTTGCGGCGGTAGCCGTCCAGCCCGACCAGAATGCGGCCGTTAATGTCCCAGCGCTCGTTATCGCCGGGCTTCCAGTTTTTGTTATCGCGGGTTTTCAGCGAGGTCAGCTGGCCGCTGCGGCTGGCGCCGTCGAGGTTGAATTCCACATCGCCGTACAGTTTCAGATCGCTGAAATGGCTGAGCTGGAGGCCGCTGGCCGGCGCAGCGGCGGCGGGCTGCGGCGCGGGGGCCGGCTGAGCGCGCTGCTGCTCGACGCGGGCGGTGCGCAGCTCCAGGCGCTGGGCCTGTTGTTCGGCGCGTTCGCTGCGTTGTTCCAGACGCTGCGCCCGCCGCTCGGCGTCAGCGGCGCGTTTTTCCGCCTGCGTGGCCCGTCGTTCCGCCTGCTGCAGGCGCTGTTCCAGCGCGCTGAGGCGGGCTTCGATGCTGTCGTTGGCGCTGACGGCCAGCGCGGGGGCGGTGATGAATAATCCTGTCGTTACAGCCAGATAGCGTAGTTTTTTCATGGTGTTCTATCATCCAGAAAGGTCATTATTATTGTTTGCTAAATTGCTAAACCGGTTTTTCTGGCGGAACGATAAACGAGGAGGCGAGCAGAAGGCAACGGAGTTGGCTAACCCGATTCAGCTATTGTGATCGAGTGCGCATTATTCGCGGAAACGGGGCGGGCTGGCGGCCCGCCCGTGAGGGTCAGGCAGGTTGTAACAGCAGCGTCGCCAGTTCGTCGGCGTGCGGCAAGGCGGTCATTGCTCCTTTGGCGGTGGTGGCCAGCGCACCGCAGGCCTGCGCCTGGGCAATCACGCCCGGCCACTCGTCGGCCTGCGGCAGACGGCCGAGCGCCGACAGCGCGGCCAGCAACCCGGCGACAAAGGCGTCGCCGGCGCCGGTGGTGTCCACCGGTACGACCGGCGTGGCCGGGAAGTGGCGCAGTTCTCGGCCGTCATGGACGCAAACGCCGTCTCCGCCCTGGGTGACCAGCAGCAGGCGCAGCGGGAAGTGGGCCAGCATCCAGTCAACCGCGGCGTGCATCTCATTGAGGTTGCTGATAAAGAGCAGTTCGTCCAGTGAGATTTTCACCACGTCGGCCAGCAGCAGCGCCTGCATCAGGCAGGGGCGGAGTTCTTCCGGCTGGCGCCAGACGTCGGCGCGGATATTGGGGTCGAAGCTGACCCAGCCGCCGGCGGCGCGGATGCTGGCCATGGCCGCCAGCGTGGTGCTGCGGCTTGGCTCCTGCGACAGGGCGATTGAACAGGCGTGCAGCCATTCGCCGGCCTGAAAGGCCGGCAGATCGGCGGGCTGCAGAAACAGGTCGGCGCTGGGGGTCACCATAAAGGTGAAGGAGCGCTCGCCGTCGCCGGCCAGATCCACCACCACGGTCGAGGTATGGTGCTCGGCGTCGGCGAACATCTGCGTGGTGTCGACCCCTTCGCTGTTCAGCACCTGGCGCAGAAAGGCGCCGAAGCTGTCGTCACCGACGCGGCCGATAAAGCCGCTGTCGCCGCCCAGACGGGCGACGCCGACCGCGACGTTGGCCGGCGCGCCGCCGGGACACTTCAGATAACTATTTGAATTTTCAGGAACCAGATCGACAACGGCGTCTCCCAGAACCCAGACTCGGTTTGCCATGTTTTACCCCGTTATTACTGTGGCTGATGGCGAGCTAAAATAGAAGAACCGGTTTAGCTATGCAACAGAAAAAATCGCCGCGCTGTCGGCGCGGTCGGAAGGATAAGAGCGTGCGGGCAGTGTGCGGTACGACGCTGCACTGGGTTGCCGACGATCGGCAAGATGGTCATCACGGTGGATATTCCAGTGAGATAAAGAACGTTAAATTTTAAATTAATCAAGTAACGTTTCGCTATGAGGCAGGGGAATGGATTATGTCATTACTCGTCCGTTTATAACGTTATTTCCTATCTTTATGTTTTATTTTTTGTATAGCTTATCGATTAATGATTATTAATGGTTAGGCTGCAACTTAACGCGCCTGTCGGGTAATTATGCTACTCGTTCTCTAAGTATTTTCTTTATAAGAATTAGGCTCTCTCTTGTTTGTTGCGTTAGCCGTTTTTTTTACCGTCTGGCCGCATGAAATCCGCGCGCTGATTGGCTATCATCCCACCTGCTGACCCTTCAGCCTGATAGGCGCCAGGGCGTGTGCGTGTCGCTATGGCCGTTCACCGGTGGCTATCTGTCTGAATGAATGGAAAGAGAAATTGGTCAGGTAGCGAATGGTTATTTAAGGATGATGGAATGAAAAAATCAGCACTGCTTGGCGCTATCGTTGTCGCTTTATCTACGCTTATGCCGGCACAGGCAGAACGCCACACCGTAATTTTTGATTATGCGCGCGCCCAGCTTGATAATTTCAGCGACCTGGACGGCATTAATATCAAATATCGTTATGAGTGGGGCTCCGCCCTGAGTCTGATGAACTCTTTCAGCGCGCTGGGCGGCGATAACCACAGCGCGAACGGCGGTAAAACCGAGCTGAATTATTATGCCTACAGCGTGGGGCCAGCCTACTACCTGAACCGCTATATGGTGATTTACGGTCTGGTGGGGCTGAGCCACAGCAATGTGAAAAACTCCGCCGCCTGGGCGACGGAGCAGAACAGCGGCAGAGCGCGCGGCAGCCGCGGCGCCAGTTCCGCCTCAGCCTTTGCCTACGGCGCCGGCCTGCTGTTTACCCCCCGGGAAAATATCGTGCTGGACGTCGGTTATGAAGGATCGCAGATCGATATCGGCGGCCTGAACCGCGACGTGAATCTGTTTACCGTCGGCGTCGGCTACCGTTTCTGACCTTAAGCCTCCGTTGCTGAGCGGCGGGAAGCCGCCGGCGGCTCAGGGCTGACCCATCAGCGGGTCGCTGATACTGTGCCGGCCGTTCTCAAGCCGTCCGGCCAGCCGACGTAGCCAGCCCCGTTTATCCGTCAGGCTAATATCGTACCAGCCGCCGCTGGCGCTGACGTCGAGCGACAGCGTATGCGTTGCGCCGGCCGCCAGCGGGATGCGTTGCGCTTCCCGGCTGCCGTAGGGGCAGTGCGCCAGCGTTATTTCCTGCGCCTGCGCGCCGGGATTGAGCAGGGTCAGGCGCAGGCCGTCCGGCTGTCTCTCCAACCGCACCTCCGCCTGTGAATGCTGCAGGTTGCCGCGCAAAGCGCGGTGGAAACCGTTCGGCCCCAGCAGCCACAGATCGTAATCTCCCGCAATCTGCCACTCGTCGCTCAGCGCTTTACCCGCTTCTACGGTAAAGCGGCGCGGTATCTCGTCCAGCCGCAGCCGGTCGTAAACGTGGAACACCGCGCCCTGGCTGCCGCTATTGATCATATTCAGCGCCAGCAACTGCTGCTGGGGGTAGACGTTCGCTTCTACCTGCAGCTGATAGGGCAGCGCGCGTGACGGACGCGCCTGGCGTTTTTGTTGCGGCAGCTGCTGCTGTCCGGCGGCAGGCAGCGGCACCGGCGGCAGCTGTTCCTGACGCTGACGCAGCGCGTCGGCGGCGCGGCGGCTGGTGGTGTGCAGCGCCGGCAGTGTTTCATGGTTGGGATCGACAAAGTTAAAGGCCGAGGTCAGATCGCCGCAGACCGTCCGCCGCCAGTCGCTGATATTGGGCTCACGCACCTGAAAACGCTTTTCCAGAAATTGCAGCACCGAGGTATGGTCAAAGACCTGGGAGTTCACCCAGCCGCCGCGGCTCCACGGCGACAGCACCAGCATCGGCACCCGCGGGCCGGGGCCGTAGATGCCGGCGTCCGGCGGCGGCTGATCCGTGCTGCCCGGCGGCGCCGGGTGCTGGAATATTTCCGTTTCAAAAGGCACGGTGGATTTACCGGCGAAGCTGCCGTCGCTGCGCAGCGACGGCGCAGACGGCGAAGGCAGGTGATCGAAAAAGCCGTCGTTTTCATCGTAGGTGACGAACAGCACGGTTTTACTCCACACCTCCGGCCGTTCGGTTAACGCATTGAGCACCTCCTGAGTAAACCAGCCGCCCTGCACCGGGCTGGAAGGGTCAGGGTGCTCGGAGTAGGCTGCCGGCGCGATCAGCCAGCTGACCTGCGGCAGCTTACCCTGCCGTACGTCGTTGCGGAACCCGGCCAGCATCGCCTCCAGATCGCCGTCGCCGCCGGCCGGCAGGGTGTTGCCGTTGCCTTTATACAGCGGCGCGACGGCGTTGATGTGCTCGCTGTACGGCACAAAGTCCCTGAACTCTTTCGGCGGATTGGCCGGGTTGCCGGCCTTGATGCTGGCGGCGCGGTACTGGCGGAAGCCGGCCAGCGGGTTATCGCCGAAGTTATCCGGCAGGTACTGGTAGATCTTCCAGCTGACGCCGCTCTCTTCCAAACGTTCCGGGTAGGTCTTCCAGCGGTAGCCTTTGTCCTCGCTGCCGGGATGATCCCACTCATTGAGCACCACGGCGCTGTTATCCGGGCCGGGGCCGTTGCTGCCGGTCCACAAAAATAGCCGGTTGGGGTTGGTGCCGGCGTGCATCGAGCAGTGATAGGCGTCGCACAGCGTAAAGGCATTGGCCAGCGCGAACTGAAACGGCAGCTCCGGCTCGCGGTAATAGCCCATGGAAGTCGGCGTTTTGTGGCTCGGCCAGGCGCTCATGCGGCCGCTGTCCCAGGCTGCATGCGCGTCTGGCCAGGTGTGCGGCGTGCCGCTGACGCGCTGGGCGTTGCCGCGCTGCGCATCCAGATGATAGGGCAGCACCAGCCGCTCCGGCCCCTGCTGCTGCCACACGCTGCGACCGTCCGGCAGCGGGATGGTAAAGCGGTCGCTAAAGCCGCGGACGCCGGGCAGCGTGCCAAAGTAGTGGTCGAAGGCGCGGTTTTCCTGCATCAGAATCACCACGTGCTCCACGTCCTGCAGGCTGCCGGTGCGGTTGTTGGCGGGGATCGCCAGCGCTTTGCGAATTGAGGCCGGCAGCAGCGAAAATGCCGAACCGACGGCCGCCGCCTGTAACAGTTTTCTGCGCGAAAGGGTGGGCATGCGTCAGTAGGCTCCCTGCAAGTGAACGGCCGGCGGCAGCGCCGGCTGAGGCTGGCGGCACCAGCTGCGCCGCCGTTGACTATTGGTAATAAGTTTAGCTTATCGGCTGATTAATAAAGGGAAGTGTTATTTTTATGACAGAGCTGTGACGGTGCGCGGCCGCGCACCGTGCCGAGGGCGGTTAAAACGGCGCCAGCGTCTCCGGGTTGACCGGCTGCGCCTTGCCGCCGGACAGCATCACGATGCGCTCGGCGCTGCGGATGGTCTCCGGACGGTGGGCGATGATGATGCGGGTGACCGACATATTGCGGATGGCGTCGTTAATCAGCATCTCTTTTTCCACGTCCAGGTGGCTGGAGGCTTCATCCAGCACCAGGATCGACGGATTGCGGTACAGCGCGCGCGCCAGCAGCACGCGCTGGTTCTGCCCGCCGGACAGCGATGAGCCCATATCGCCCACCAGGCTCTGATAGGCCATCGGCATTTTCATAATGTCATCATGGATCTGCGCGATTTTAGCCGCCTGCTCGATGCGTTCCTGATCGGCTTCCTGGCTGAAGAAGCAGATATTATCGGCGATAGAGCCGGCGAACAGGATGTCATCCTGCATCACACAGCCGATGCGTTCGCGGTATTGGTACAGCCCGACGTCCTGAATATCGACGCCGTCGATCAGAATGCGCCCGGACTCCGGCGTCAGCAACCCCAGCAGCAGCTTGGCCAGCGTGGTTTTGCCCTGACCGGACGGCCCGATCAGCGCCACGGACTCCCCGGACTTAATTTCGAACGAGCAGCTGTCCAGAATCATCGGCTCGGTCTCGGCATAGCGGAACGATACGTTGTCCAGCGTGATGGTCGGCGAGGTACGCGCGATACTGCCCGCGGTTTCCGCATCGTGGCGGCCGTCTTTTTCCTGTTCGGTCAGGACGATATCCGCCAGACGCTCACCGTGCAGCCGCAGCATGCGGAAATCGATCCAGGCGTCCACCAGGCCGGAGCCGCGTGAGATAAACTGGTCGGCGAACGACATAAAGCCGATCAGCATGCCGGCGGAGAAGTTGCCGTCCAGCACCTGCAGCGCGGCCAGCCACACCAGCGCGATACGCCCGATGCCGGCGATAATGCCGTGGATGGTGCTGAAGCTGATGCTCAGGCGCTGCACGACGATGTTTTTGTTGGTGGTTTCCACCAGCGCGTTGGCGTAGCTGCTGACGCGGATATCCTGGCGGTTATTCAGCTTCAGGGTTTTGGCGCCGCGCACCGACTCCAGCAGAATCGACTGCGCCTTGGCGGCGGTGATGATGTGGTCTTCGTTGGCGTTGCGAAACGGGCGATAGGCGATCCAGCGGATGGCGGCATACAGCAGAAACTGCAGCACCACCACCG
Organism: Serratia rubidaea; assembly: GCF_016026735.1. Classification (NCBI taxonomy): domain Bacteria; kingdom Pseudomonadati; phylum Pseudomonadota; class Gammaproteobacteria; order Enterobacterales; family Yersiniaceae; genus Serratia; species Serratia rubidaea. Next base: position 790,611 of record NZ_CP065640.1, on the reverse strand, counting down.
CAGCGAGCATCCTGTTATAGGTGAACAGCACGCCGAGCGTCACCACCGCCATGATGCCGTCCAGCACCGAGCTGATAAAGCGCGTCGTCAGCGTCTCCTGAATGGTGCTGACCGAGCCGAAGCGGGAAATAATATCGCCCACGTGGCGCGACTCGAAAAACGACAGCGGCAGCCCCAGCAGGTGCGAGCAGACGTTGGTGGTCCACTGCACGTTCAGCAGGCTGGAGAACCAGGTCATCACCCAGGAGCGCAGGGCGGTGATCAGGTTCTGGAACAGGAAGACGAAAATAAAGCCGACACTCAGCAGCGTCAGCAGATCGCGGTCGTCGGAGACCAGCACCTGGTCCATCACCCACTGCATGTAGAACGGCGTAATCACGCCGAACACCTCCAGCGCCACGGACAGCAGTAATATCTGGGTTAACGCAGAGCCGATGCCGGTGACGCTGCCGATCAGGCGGAACATCGACAGCGACTGTTTCTCTACCGCCGGCTTGAACGACGCCGACGGCAGCAGCTCCAGCGCCACGCCGGTGAAGCTGTTGGACACTTCCTTCATCGACACCACGCGCACTCCGCTGGCGGGATCGTGAATGACGATGGCGTTTTTCTTCACCTTCTTCAGCACCACAAAGTGGTTCAGGTTCCAGTGCAGAATGCAGGGGCGGCGCAGCTTGTTCAGCTCTTCAATCTCCAGGCGCAGCGCGCGGCCCGCCATGCCCAGGCTGCCGGCGACGCGCATCACGTCGGCCAGCGTGGCGCCTTTCATCGAGGTGGAGAAGCGGCGGCGCAGGCTGATCATGTCGATGTTGTATTTATAGTAATTGACCACCATCGCGACGCAGGCCAGGCCGCATTCGGCCGCCTGCGACTGCTGGATCACCGGCAGCCGCCGGCCGAAGCCGAAGTGAAGGTTCTTTAAGAATTCCATTGGAAAAATATGACTCCCTGTTAACAAGCGCAGTGATTACAAGCGGTGGCCCAAAGCGTAGAGAGGCTCAAATACCCACTCGATGATCCGTCGCTTCTCAATCAAAAAATCCGCCTCCAGCTTGATGCCCGAGCGCAGCGCAACGTCCTTGCCGTACAGGTTGATGGATTGCTTGTCGAGTTCGACCACCACCTGATACAGCCGCTCATGCACGTTTGGGTCGCCGGTGATGGCCATCACCTCCTGCGGAGAGAGCGCAGCGGTCGACACCTCGACCACCCGCCCGCGCTGGACGCCGAATTTTTGATAGGGGTAGGCTTCATAGCGCAACATCACCTGTTGCCCCGGATTGATAAAGCCGATGGCGCGGCTGCTGACCATAATTCTGGCCTGCAGCCGGCTGCCCTGCGGCAGAATGTAGAGCAGCGGCTGGCCGCTGGCGACCACCTGACCCTGCTTGACCAGCGTGGCGCCGATGGTGCCGGTTTCCGTCGCCTTGATGTAGACGGCGCGGTGCGACTCGTTCTCCGCCAGAGCGCGATCCACATCCGCCTGGCTGCGGTCGATTTCATTCTGCCGCTTGGAGAGGGCGAGCGGCAGCTCCCGCAGCTGCTGGCGCAGGGCGATAATCTTCTGCTCCAGATCCATCACCAGCCGGTCGGCGTCCTGCAGCCGGGCGCCGACCTCCAGCACGGTGTTCTGCTGTTCATCCACCTGCTGGTTAGAGGCGAAGCCCTGGCTGCGCATCTGCTGCAGCTTGTGCAGCTGATTGCTGGCCAGGTTCAGCTGCTGCTGACGCTTGACCTGCTGCTTTTTCAACAGCCCGATCTGCGATTCCAGCGAGCCGAGCTGCTTTTTCAGGCCGCTCATGGTCTCGGCGTGCATGCGGTGTTCGCTTTCCCGCTCGGACTGCAGCCGCTCATTTTGCAGCGTCAGCTGATCGTGCACGAACTGGCGGGTTTGCCCCATGGCGGTGGACAGTTCCGAGGAGATGGTCATCAGTACGCTGTTCTGCTCGACCTCGCTGCCTTTTTCCACCTGCATGTCGGTAATGGTGCCGGCCACCGGCGCGGTAATGTTGTAAATGCCTTTACTGGGCAGCAGGTTGCCCGTTGCGGTTTCTTTCTTGGTATAGCTGCCGAAGACGATAAACAAGACGATCAGCGTCACCAGACAGCTCGCCAGGGAGATGACCAGCCAGCGATACGGCGGCGAATAGAGGGAAACGGTCCCCATGACCTTGTTGTTATTGGCATCCAGCGCTTCCTGGCGAAAAAGTGACTGTGTCATCCTGAATCCTGGCGAAAAGTTATTGCGAGCAGCTAATCTGCGCGATGGCGTTATGGCCGAGATCGCCGGTTGCCCTGGCCTGGGAAACTTTGGCCATCAGCAGCTTGTAGCGCGCTTCGGCGTTGTTTTTTACCGCTTCGTAGTAACTTTGGTAGGCGTTCAGCTCATCCATTTTGGTGCGCAGCCCCAGCTTCTTGCCGGTGGCGGTGGAGCGGATTTTGTTCTGTTCCGAGCGGATCATCTGCTGGGTCGAGGTGACCAGCGAGCGGCTGTTGGTCATGTTCAGCAGGGCGTTGTGCAGCTCTTCCTTCACCTTCTGCTGGGCGTCGATCAGGCTGTAGCGCATCTGTTCGCGGGTATAGACCGCCTCGCGCGACTGCGACATCTGCTGGCCGCCGCTGAAAATCGGTACCGAGACGGAGACGCCGAGGTGGGTGTTGGTGCTTTTTGAGGTTGTGCCGAACATTTCGTCAAGCAGGTTGCTGTCTTCGGCCCGGCTCCAGTTGGTGCCGTACGAGGCCTGGAAGTTGACCGTCGGCAGATGGGCGCTGTGCGCCTGATAGACGCCGGTTTTGGCGATTTCCCACTGGGCGCGCGCGCTGCGGATCTGGCTGTTGTGGGCCAGTGCGCGCTGGTAGAGATCCTGCTCTTTCCCCGTCTGTGCGCCCTGCAGCAGGCAGGCGGCGCTGATTGGCGCGATGGCGTCGTGCTCCAGGCCGGTCAGCCGGCGGTATTTGGTGGCGGCGGCGCTCAGATTATTGTGCGCCTCGATCTCTTTGGCGCGGAACAGATCGCGGTTGGCCTGCGCTTCATCGACGTCGACGCGGGTGGCGTTGCCCAGCGAGATCGCCAGCGTGGTTTGCTGCAGCTCGTTTTCGTAAACCTGCGTGGCCGCCCGCGCGGCCTGGTGCACCTCATTCTGGTACAGCACGCCGGCATAGGCTTCGGCGACGTCATAGGCCAGCGTCTCCTGCGCCCGCAGCAGGTCGATATCGGCGCTGTCGGCTATCGCCCTGCCGCGCAGATAGTCGGCATATTTGGACAGATCGAACAGCGGCTGGTTGAGCGAGATGGCGTAATTATGGCGCGTTACTTTGGCGGCGTAGGTCGCCTTCGGCTGATCCTGCTGGTTGTAACCGCCGCTCAGCTGAATGGTCGGCAGCAGGCCGGCCAGGCCCTGGCTGCTCTTTTCACTTCCCGCCAGCTGGCGGTACATCGCCGCCTGCAGTTCCGGGTTGACGGCGCCGGCGTTGCGGATCGCCTCCAGCAGGGTGGTGGCGTTAACGCCGCAGGGGAATAGAACGGCAGCCAGTAACAGCGGTTTAAGGGGGATCAATCCTTTGATTAAATGCATATCGTAGCCCATGTTAATCATGCAGTCCCTGCATAGATTTAAGTAATCACCGAAGATAGTCATTCGAATGAGATAAATAGAGAAAGTACGCGCCCTGGCATAAATGTTTTGCCATGGAGTTTATGCGGAAATAAACGCGTAATAATAACATTGTTAATTGTTTGTCAGATAAAGCTATAAATATAACAAATAAAATTCCAGCAATGCATTCATCACCTTTAATGACGGTGGTGATGCTGATTTTTTGTTTTATTTCAGTGTGTTCTGCTAGTTTTCTGCGCAGAGAATAATACTAAGAAAACAGCGCTGTCAATAACCTGCACTTTTAACGGTAAACTGCCTGTCATTTGTCAGAAATATCCATGTGTTTTATTTTTTACAGTTATTTAATTTGTTGTTGTTTACGCTGTTAAATTGGTTTTTTCTTGCATTTATTCGGTATTTTTTAAGTGAAAAAGAGGCTTTTCGCCAGGCGGCCTCTCCCTGGCGACGGCGCCACGCGTCAATCCCGCGGATCGTCCATCACGAGCGGTGTTATCCGACTATAATTTCAGGGGTTAGCTGGAAACCTCGTCGATAAAAAGGAGTCGCATATGTTGAATATAGGAAATAGTCATTTACCCGCGCTCGATCCGCAGCTGGTGAAAAAGCAGCGCAGGCTGCTGCAGGTGCTCGCGTTGCTGTTGCTGGTGGCGGGGCTGTTCTGTCTGTTCAGTCCTTTCGCATCCGGCGCGGCGCTCAGCGCGGTGATGGGGATTTTTTTGCTGCTGAGCGGGATCGGGATGATTGTCGGCATGATCGTTAACCGAGCGCAAAATACCTGGCCGATGATCGGCGGTATTCTATTGGGCATCGCCTATCTGATTATCGGCTATATGTTTGTCACCCGCCCCGCCGTCGGTATTTTTACCATGGCGGTTTATCTGGCGGCGCTGTTTGCGCTGGGGGGCGTCTTCCGCCTGCTGGCCGGTTATCAGCTGCGCGCGATTCCGGGCAGTTGGATCCATTATGTGATTGGCGTGCTGGATCTGGCGATCGCCTGGATGCTGCTCAGCGCCGATGCGGCAACCTCGGTGATCCTGGTGACCACCATTGTCGGGATTGAAATGCTGTTCAGCGCCTTTGGCCTGTTTATGGTGACGCGACGCGTCCGCGTCGGCTGAGATCCCGCGGCCGCCGCCACCTTTTCCGATACAAGACCGCAATGAGATGATAACGCTATGGAATTTAAGGACTATTACACCATTTTAGGCGTTAAGCCCGAAGATGACCTCAAGGCGATAAAAACCGCCTACCGCCGCCTGGCGCGTAAATACCATCCTGACGTCAGCAAAGAGCCGGACGCCGAGGCAAAGTTTAAGGAAGTCGCCGAAGCCTATGAGGTGCTGAAGGATGACGAGAGCCGCGCCGAATACGACCAGCTGCGTCTGCACCGCAACGATCCGCACTTTGGCCGGCAGGCGCAGCACAACGACAGTTACAACGCCGAAGACTTTTCCGACATCTTCTCTTCCATGTTCGGCGAACGGGCGCGGGCGCGCCAACAGCGTCAGCACCATGCCATGCGCGGGCAGAACCTGGAGATTGAAGTGGCGGTGTTCCTGGAGGACATTTTTGCCGAGCAGACGCGCACCATCAGCTATCACGTGCCGGTATATAACGTGTTTGGCCTGGTAGAGCAGGAAATCCCGAAAACGCTCAACGTGAAAATACCGGCCGGGGTCAGAGAAGGGGAGCGCATCCGCCTGAAAGGGCAGGGATCGCCGGGGATCGACGGCGGCGCCAACGGCGATCTCTATCTGATCGTCCGCATCGCGCCGCATCCGCGGTTTGATATCGTCGGCGATAATCTGGAGGTCGTCCTGCCGCTGTCGCCGTGGGAAGCGGCGCTGGGGGCCAAAGTGCCCGTGCCGACCGTCCAGCAGCAGATTTTGCTGACCGTTCCCGCCGGCACGCAGAGCGGCCAGCGGCTGCGTATAAAAGGCAAAGGGCTGCCGGGCAAGGGGCAGAAGGCCGGCGGCGACCTGTATGCGGTGGTGAAAGTGGTGATGCCGCCGAAGCCGGACGAACGGAGCGCGGCGCTGTGGCAGCAGCTGGCGGAAGCGCAGTCGGATTTCGACCCGCGTAAAGAGTGGAGTAAGTAATATGGCCAATATCAATATCACCTTTACGGTGACGGAGTTTTGTCTGCACGCCGGCGTCTCGCAGGATGAACTGGTTGAAATCGTCGGGCTGGGGGTGATCGAGCCTTGCCGGCCGGCCGGCGATGAGTGGCTGTTTGACGATGGCGCGCTGGCGGCGTTCCACCGTGCGCAGCGGCTGCACCGCGAGCTGGCGCTGGATTGGCCGGGCATCGCGGTGGCGCTGACGCTGCTGGATGAGGTCGAACAGCTGCGCGGGGAGAACCGGCAGCTGCGGCAGCGGCTGGCGCGTTTTATGGAAAACGTCTGAGTCACCGCCGGCGCGCCGTGACGCGCCGGCGGGTTGAAGGCTTTATTCGCGGAAAATGGCGCGACCGATCGCGTGCGCCTTCTCCAGGCAGCCCTCAGGGCTGCCCATCTCCGGCATCAGCAGCACTTCGCAACTCCGCAGCGGCGCGCCGCAATAATCGAAAATACCGTGCCCGATCTGGGTGTTAAAGGCGTCGGCGTAGCCGCGTTTGACGAAGGTCTGCTGATTAACCGCCCCCAGCGCCACCAGATGCACCGGCAGGTGGGTCAGTTTTTTCACCACGCGCTCGCCGGAGGTGTCGTCATAGGCCCAGCCGTTGGTAAACACCCGATCGATCCAGCCTTTCAACAGGCCCGGCATGGACCACCAATAAACGGGGAACACCAGCACCAGCGCATCGGCGCGGTCGATGCGCGCCTGCTCGGCGAGCACGTCGGGCGGCACGGCGCCGGTTTGCTGAAACGCCGCCATATCTGCGGCGGAAAACGTCGGGTCGAAGCCTTCCTGCGTCAGGTCGGCGATTTCAACGCTGTGCGCCGGATCGGCCGCGGCGATGCCCTGGGCGATGGCGGCGGCGCTGCCGTGCGTCAGGGAGTGCTGCAGAGGATGAGAGACCACGATCAGTGCATGCATGGGGAGACTCCTGTTGCCATTAAACGGGAACGGACGTAGTGTTGAGGCTTCACGGTAACCTACCAATGGTAAGTTACCTTTAGTATATAGTGCCGTCGACAACAGGAGTCACCGTATGGCTGCAGCGCCTGCACGCCGGCGTTTATCGCGGGAAGCGCGTCACGCCCAGCTGATAGACGCGGCATGGCGGATTATTCGGGAAGAAGGTACACAAGCGCTGACCCTCGGCCATCTGGCGCTGCAGGCCGGCGTCACCAAGCCGGTGGTCTACGACCATTTTTCCAACCGTTCCGGTTTATTCGCCATACTGTACAAAGAGTTTGACCGCCGTCAGACCGCGCTGATGGATGAGAATATCCGCCGCGCGGCGCCGACGCTGGAGGCGCGGGCGGCGGTGATCGCTGCGTCCTACATTGAGTGCGTGCTGCAGCAGGGACGCGAGATGCCCAGCGTCATGGCGGCGTTGACCGGCACGCCAGAGCTGGAGCAGATCCGGCAGGAATACGCCGTCGGCTTTACGGAAAAATGCCGCGCGCTGTTCGCCCCGTTCTGCGGCGGCCAGCCGCTGCACGACGCGGCGCTGCGGGGGATGCTCGGCGCGGCGGAGGGGCTGTCTTATGCCGTGGTGAACGGCGTTGTGAGCGAACGGCAGGCCAAGGATGAGCTGTTTCAGGTGATTATCGCCATGGTGCAGCGTTGCCGCACCCTGCCGGGGAGAGGAGAACAGGATGAATAAGTCAACCAGAACCGCGCTGGTGTGGGGAGGGCTGTGCGCCCTCCTGCTTTATCGCACGCTGCCTGCGGATGCGATTATGTCGTGGCAGATGTTCCGGCAATACGGGGTTCCGGTGAGCCAGCTGGCGGCCAACGGACTGGTGCAGCTGCTGCCCGCGCTGGTGCCGCTGGGCTGTTTTTTCGCATTACGCGCCAACGCGGCGGAACGCCGGCTGGCGGTGCTGACCCTGCCGGTAGTCGCCTGGCTGGTCAGCCATGTGATTCTGATTACGCTGCTCTATGCCATCGCGGTGAAAAGCGGCGGCGTGCCGCCGTATTCCGAAGGGCTGTCGGCCATGATGCTGCGGATGCTGAATATCGGCTGGCTGAGCAACGTGCTGGTCGCCGCGCTGACGATCGTCGCCTGCGGCTACGCGTTCTGGCGTGAAAGCCGACGCTAATCCTGCAGCAGATAGCGGCCCGGCGTTTTGCCCAACGCTTTTTTAAACATGGTGATAAAGGCGGTGGGGGAGTCGTAGCCGAGTTCATAAGCGACGTTCTGCACCGACTCCCCCAGCACCAGCATCCGTACGGCGACCATCAGCTGCAGCTGATGGCGCCATTTGCCGAACGTCATCCCCGTTTCCCGCCGTATAAACCGCTCAAAGCTGCGATCGCTCATCGCCAGCTTCTGCGCCCATTCGTGCAGCGTACTGCGGCTGCCGGGCGCCAGCATAATTTCGTCCGCCAGCTGTTTGATCTTGGCATTGCCGCTGATGGGCACATGCAGATGTTCAACCGGCATCTGCGCCAGTTCGTGCATCATCACCGCCGCCAGACGGCCGGTCGGGCTGTCGGCGGCGTAATCCTCCGGCAGCGTGGCGAAGTGTTTGATGATTTCACGCAGCATCGGACTGATTTGCAGCGTACAGCACTCGTCCGGCATGCCGGGATAGTCCGGCTCGACGAACAGCAGATAAATATCCACGTCGCCCATCGCCCGGTTGCTGTGCTCCATCCCGCCGGGGATCCAGACGGCGTGGCCGGTCGGCACCATCCAGTAGGCCTTGGCGACCTCACACACCAGACCGCCGCGCAGCGGCAGGATCAGCTGGCCTTTGCGGTGGTGATGAAACGGCATGTCCCGACGCGTTTCCGTGGCCGAGATATGGAGCGCCACCGCCTGGCTGGCGTTGGCGTCGGGATCGAACTCCTCGTAGCTTTGCAGTAGCGACATGGTAATTGGCCAAATTTAGAGATTAATTGCAGTTATATAAATATAAGAACTCATCATTGTAACTTTATAATACATCTACTCCAGTTACAGGGCCTGTAATCCTAGCGACGCATTACGCAAGCAAGACGTCATGCTGGAAATCAACTCAGCGAATAATATTATGAAATTCTTATCCTTTCGTGTGAAAAAGTCCCATCTTCTGCTGGTGGGCATACTGCTGGTGGCCGCCAACCTGCGGGCGCCCTTCACCAGCCTGGCGCCGCTGCTGGACGCCATCCGCCTCGATTTCTCCCTGAGCGCGGTACAGGCGGGCCTGATACAGACCCTGCCGCTGTTGGCGTTCGCGCTGTTTTCGCCGCTGGCCGGCAGCATTGCCGTTAAGTATGGCATTGAACGGGTGATCTTTGCGGCGCTGCTGCTGATTGCCGCCGGCATCGGTTACCGCTCTTACGGCGGCCTGATCGGCGTGTATGGCGGCACGGTGCTGATTGGCCTAGGCATCGCCATGGGCAACGTGCTGTTGCCCAGTTTGTTAAAACGCGATTTCCCCCAGCGGGTGGCGAGTATGACCGGCCTGTACGCCCTGATTATGGGGGTTGGCGCCGCACTGGGTTCGGCGGCGGTGGTGCCGCTGTCGCAGGTGTCGGCGCTGGGCTGGAACGGCGCGCTGTTCGCCACGCTGCTGTTTCCGCTATTAGCGGCGGCGATCTGGTTTCCGCAGCTTTCCCATGGAGCAGCGCGACAGGCGCGCGCCAGTGGTGCGTCGCAGCCGCATTCCGGCGGGGTATGGCGCGCCGCGCTGGCCTGGCAGGTGACGCTGTTCCTGGGGCTTAACTCGCTGATTTATTACGTGGTGGTCGCCTGGCTGCCGTCCATTTTGCGCTATCAGGGCTTCAGCGCCGAGCAGGCCGGCTCGCTGCACGGCGTCCTGCAGCTGGCGACCGCGCTACCGGGGCTGTTTACCGGCCATCTGCTGGCGCGGATGAAGGACCAGCGGGCGATTGCCGTGACGGTATCGCTGCTGGCCGCCGCCGGCCTGCTGGGGCTGCTGGCGCTGCCCGCTTTCGCCACGCTGTGGGTGGTGCTCTTCGGTATCGGTTCCGGCAGCACCATTATCCTGGGGCTGGCGTTTATCGGCCTGCGTTCCGGCTCGCCGGCACAGGCCGCGTCGCTCTCTGGTATGGCGCAGTGCGTCGGTTATCTGCTGGCGGTCGGCGGGCCGCCCGGCGTCGGGCTGCTGTATGACGCCACCCACAGCTGGCATGGCCCGCTGCTGATCTGCGCGGCGCTGGCGCTGGTGATGGCGCTGGTGGGTTACCTGGCCGGTCGCGACCGCTGTCTGGCGTCGACGGAGAACCACGCGCAGGAGGTACCGCTGAACGCAGGCTGCCTGTCTGACGAGAAACGTTAAAATGCGCGCTTGATACGGTGAGACAATACAGAGTGTGATAGGTTGGCAGGGCGGCGGTTGAATGACGCCGCTTCACTTTTTGGAATAAATCGCTCATGGAGGTTGTGATGCGGAAATATGTTTTGCTGACGTGCGCGCTGTTATTGCCACTTTCTTCTCTGGCGATGTCTTCAGCTTCGTCCTTGCAAAAAAATAAGGATGCGGCGGCGGCTTATTGCGATGCGCAGTTTTCGGTGGTGAAAAATGCCTGGTCGGAGAGCAATGATGATGAAAATATTGCGCGCTCGATTGTTCAGCTGGAAGATAAAGGTTATCAGTTAGCCGATTTTGGTATTGATAAGGAAGAGTATGCGCGTGATTTGAAAACGGCGATTGCCGGAGTGCGTGATAATAAGGCTGCCTATCATAATCAGCAGGAAGAGTTTAATCGTTCATTGGTTGTTCAGATCGAAGCCTGTAAAGTACAAGCCGAGCATCGGTTAAACGCTAAATAATATTTTTTCTCTGAGCGCGCGAGTTTATCGGGCGCTTTTTATTTTGCCTGATTGCTGTACATTGTTGCATGCCTGTTATTACAGGTGATATATCAGCTGATATAGATTGATCGTTTCAGTTAGCAACGTCCTTTTATGATCGGCGTAGTTAATATACGCCGATCAACTCACCTTTTACCGGCAGTTCCTGAATGCCTTTCATTCGTTTAAAAATGTCGCTGATGTTTTTCAATCCCAGTTTTGCTAATGCGTTAAGTTTATGTGCGCTGATGGTTTTCGACTGAATACCATAGCGTATCGTCAGCCGGTTACTGGAATCGCCACACAGTACATCAAGTAATATTTGGCTTTCGCGATAAGACAGCGTGCCTTTTGGCGGTGATTTCCAACTCAGCTCCTCTTTCAGCGTATTGAAAATATAATAGCTTAGCTGTTCGAGCGGCTGCCGTTTGCTGATAACGCCCTTGTAGTGTGGATGGCTGCAGCAAAGTTGATGATAAAAATCAGTAGCTTGGTCAACCATCAGCCAAAGGTCGATACTCAGCCTGCGGCAGTGCTTCAGGCATTCTCTGATCAGCACAAAGTTGTCCTGAATATCCGCCTGGCTGCCGTCAGGGGAGAACAGCAGCGTATCGACGTTGGTGGTCGACAGAATACTTTCCAGCTCTGCCTTATTGCCGGCTTCCAGAATAGACTGCGGCGTTTTACCCTTGGCTAATAATAACTGAATAATGGCCTGCCGGAAGTAGCTATTCTCATCAAAGATTAAGATCTTCTTCATGGTTTTATTTACTCCATATCATTAATTTAACAAACCGATAAATATGTCACTTCCTGTCTGTGACATATGCGAAACTACGCCGTGGTTTTACCACTGGCGTAGTCCTTTAATTCATGCTTTCCGTTTAATCCAGATAGGCGATAATCCAGGCGCTGCCCTGTATGGTTCCTTCACCGCTGAGTTTGGTCAGTTCGCTGGTGATGCGGAACGTTTTACTGGCATCGATATGCGTGGATATTTCTTTTCCCTGCAATCCGCTGCTGGTATCGCTGATGGTTAATTTACTGCTGGCGCCAACGCTGCCGTCCGTATGTAAGAGGTCTAAATCCCCGGTGGCATTTTCTTGATAGTTAATAGTTACCGTTGTATTAACCGGGGAAGCACATGTATAGGTAAGATCGGCAAACGCCGTGTCATAGGTATTATCCGAAGATAACATTCCGTGATCTAATTCTATCGCGTTTGGGTAGGCGTTACAATACGCCGGTATGGTAATTTTACCGCCGGTTAACTTGATTGGAATGGTATATTTTGCCGGTTTGTAATTACCGGGGTCGACGGTGTCAAATCGGCGTGAGTATCCCCCCAATTGCATGGCCGGTATTGTAATTACGCCGTCAATGGTCTCTCTGTCCAAATAAAAATCCAGCGTTATCGGGAAAGCTGCGCTCAAAAAGCTGGCGGGATAGACCTCCAGGGATGTGCCCATGTCGCAAACGCTGGTGATCCCGCCGCCATTCCCCCAGCTTTCTGTTGATACGAGCGAGGTTACCTGTACCGAGAGGTTATTATTGATTTTAAAACGTCCGGTAACGGGGTCCTGCGGCAGGTCGATAAATATCCGCTGTTTGCCAAGGGAACTGTGCAAATTGCGATCGCCGCAGTGCACATCGCCGGAGACGGTTGCTGCATCAATAACGAAGCTGGCAATATGTCCCTGGGTGACGGTGCCCACGGTGTTAATTTCCACAGTCGATGCTCCGTCAATGGCGGTGACATCGTAGCCAGCGGCGCCGGCGGTGAAGCTGGCGCCCAGCAGCAGGGCGGGCGCAACGGCGGCGCGCAGATGAAACAAAGACATGGTTCGGTGACTCCAGCGAATTAACGGGTTAACGCCGCGCTTGCCGCGCGGCCGTTACAAATAGTGCAGAATAAAGTTGGCCGAGGCCTGAAACTGGCCGCCGCTCAACGCATCCTTATCGCCCTGCGCCACCAGCCGCGCCGTCACGATGATTTTATTTTCTGCGAGAGCATCACCCGGCAAGATAACCTCACCCGGCAGCGGCACCCATTGGTCCAGCGCGATATTGTGGCCGTCGATGCTGATGGCGATGCCCAGATTCTCTTTTGAGGTAGCCAATACGTGGTTGCCGAGCGACGGCAGCGTGCCATACGCCGTGGGTTTAACGTAAAGATTCAATGTCTTATTCGTCGTTTTGGCGCACGCAAACCAAAGATAAGCGGTTTTTTCCGCATTGCTGGTGCCCAGATCGCCAATCGGTACTTCGCCAAAATCAATGGCCATTTCGGCAAACCGTATACTTCCCACATCGCCGTCCCACGGTCCCGGTGTACCCGCGATGTAGCAGGCCGGGGTGACCAGCGTCGCCTTAACGGTGACCGGCACGTCCGCCAGACCGCCGGCGCACCAGAAAAGCAGCCCGAGGGCGCACCAGGCTAACGGACGTCTGCTGCGGAAATGACCTTTTCCTGACATGCTGTTTCTCCTTGCCATCATCACAGATAGCTCATTTCAAACGTCACCGTGGCGCTGTACTCCCCGGGGTTAACGTCGTTGCGGTCGATGACCAGCGGATAGACTTCAAAAAACAGCTCGTTGCTGCTGCCGATGCCGGTCTGGGTAATCACGCCCGCCTTGAACGGCGTTTCCAGCACGATCGGCTGGCCGTAGGCGTTATTCAGCCCCAGCACCACGCCGGTGCCGCCTTCGGTGGGCAGCATGCTCACGCCGTCGACGTTCACCACCTGCGGACTGTGGAACACCATCTGCACCTGCTTGTTCAGCGTTGCGGTGCTGCAGTCTTTAAAGCGCAGGGCAAAGCGGGTAGTCGGGCCGCGGCCGTAGTGCTGGAAATACTTCACCGACAGCAGCGGCAGTTCGACGCGATACGCGTCCTCTGCCGAATCGTGGATACACTGTTTTTCCAGCAGCGTACCGCTGAACTTCAGCTCGATGGGGCTGCTGTTCGCCATCGCGTTACCCATAGCGCCGATAGCCGATAACAGCGCGATACAGATTCCCAGATACCGGTTCACGGCCGGCCCTCCTTATACTTTTGCCGGGCGGGGATCCCGCCGCGATCGTTAACCCTTTTTCACCGTGCACTGCGCGGCGCTGCAGCTGAACGCCAGCGTCGGGCGGCCGCCGTAATCGTTGATATAGGTCAGATAAGGCGTGGGGTAGTGCTGGCCGGCCACCTTGACGCTGCTCTTCGGCGCGATCATCACCGACTTGAATTCGCCTTTGAGGGACCGATCTTTGCTGCCGGCCAGGCCGATCACCGTGATGTAGTACGGCGTCGGGTTTTCAACCTTGTAGCCGTTGCCTTCGACGTGCAGCACCAGTTCTTCCTGCCAGACCGCGTTGGCGGAAGGGATGATGCCTTTCGGCCGGTAGAACAGCTTGATCTTCGACTGCAGCGCAATCTGCAACACATTCGGTTTTTCGCTGCGCGGCGGTACTTCGCGCAGGTTCACATAGAACAGCGATTCCCGATCCTGCGGCAGCTGCTGCGCCAGCGGCGTGGCGGAAATGCGCAGCATACTTTTGGCGCCCGGCTCCAGCCGCTGTACCGGCGGTGTCATCACCAGCGCGCCGGTGGTTATCTTCTTCTGCTGCTCATCTTCCAGCCAGGCCTGGGCCAGGTAAGGCAAGTTTTTATTTTCATTGCTGATGTTCAGGCTGATGGCCTTCTGATCGCCGTTAAACACTACCCGGGTTCTGTCCAGGGCGACGGCGGCCTGTGCGTTGACGGCGCTGAATAAAAGGCCGCCCATCAGGACGATGCCGGCAACCTGTTTGTTGAATGCTTGCATAATGACTTCTTTACTCCATGGGTTGACGGTAAAACCGTGCATAAATTAATGTTTGCCGCCTGCGGCGGCGTTCTGCCGGCACGGCAGCAACAGATTTTGTTCATTGATGGCCGACGGCAGCGTGGCCCGGCACTGAACGCTATCGTTCCAGACCAGGTTCAGCGTCTCTTGCGGCGCAATGCCGCTCAGCCAGGCGATGCCTGCGTCACCGATGATGCCGACTTCCTGATTTTTGCTATTGCGCACCACGGCGCCGAATGGCGGCGTGCCGCCGCCGGCCAGACGGAAGGTGGCAAAGGCCTTGCTGCCCTGCAGCAGGCCAAAGCGCTGGTAGCCGATGGCGCCGTCGGTCAGCGCGGTTTCCACCACGCTCTTTTTCGCCTCGACATCGTCAGCCAGCCTGCTGACATCGATGCGGGTGGTGGTGCGGTAGTAACTGTTGACGTCGGTAACGACGCCGATCCCCCAGGCGTTGCTGACCACGCGGCCGCCGTTGATCGGCACGCCGCTGATGCCGTCGGTATCCACCATCAGCCGGGTGCTGCCGTTGTAGCCGCCGGCGTGCAGCGCTACGCCGCGCGGCGTGGCGGTAATGCCGCCGGTGGCGCTAAGCCCCAGCGAACGGTACTGCGCGCCGTCGATCGCGCCGTTGATGCTCACCTTGCTGCGCGCGCCATTATGGGTATACATGCCGCTGAGCTGGGCGCGCGATTTTTGATCGCCGCCGTGATCGACCCCGGCGTTGATGCTGTAGCTGTCCAGCCCCAGCCGGTCGTAATAGCCGATCCGGTGTCCGTACTGGCCCCGGGTGTAGCTGCTGTTGTAGCTGACGGTGCCGCTGCCCAGCGGCAGCGACAGCATCAGGCTGAACCGGTTTTCATTCTGCCCGCGGTATTGGCTGCGCATGGCCGTGGCGGTCAGCGAGGCGTTGCGCATCTTCAGCGCCGGCAGGTCAAAGGTGGTGCCAATATTGGCGCCGTACTGCTTGGTGTTGCCGCGATCCCAGTAGGTCTGATGCTCGTAGTTCAGCCCCAGTGAAACGTTGTCAAACCGCTTGTTGACGTTGAGCTGGTAACGCTCTTTCTGGTGGTTGGCGTCGTAGCCGCGATAGCGCTGATCCAGAAACTGCTGCATGCTCATATAGTTCTTTTCCGAGAAGCGGTAACCGGCGAAGGTCACGTCGGCCTGCATCTCGTCGAAGAATTTGGAGTAGCTCAGACGCCAGGACTTACCCTGTTTTTTGCTGTCATCGCGCACTTTGGCGACGGACTGGGTCACGTCAACGGCCACGGTGCCAAGCCCGAACAGGTCGCGCCCGCTGCCCAGCGCCAGCGACTGGTAATCGGCGGAAAGCGTTGAGCCGCCGTACAGCGTCCAGATATTGGACAGCCCCCAGGACGCCTCGCCCGAGGCGAATATCGGCCCTTCCAGATCGTGATCCCAGGTGGTGGGACGGCCGACGATCGCCTGATAGCGCAGCTGGCCCGGCCGCGTCAGATAAGGCACCGATGCGGTGGAGAGGCTGAAGGTGTGCTCCTCGCCGTTTTGCTCGGTGACTTTGACGTCCAGCGTGCCGCGGATGGCGCTGTCCAGATTCTGAATGCGGAACGGCCCGGCCGCCACGGTCGTTTCATAGATCACGCGACCCTGCTGCGTGACGGTCACCTTGGCGTTGGTTTGGGCGATGCCGATAATCTCCGGCGCATAGCCGCGCAGCCGCGGCGGCAGCATACGTTCGTCGCTGGCCATGGCGATGCCCGCATAGCGCCAGGAGTCAAACATCGGCGAGTTGACGTAATTTTCACCGATGGTCAGCGTCGAACTCAGGCTGGGGATCGGGCGGTACAGGTAGACGCGGCTAAAGTCCAGATTATGACGGCTCTTTTGCCGTGAACCGCTGCGGCTGAAGCGGCCCTGATAATCGCCGCGCAGGCGCCAGGCCCCCAGGTTCATGCCGAGCGTACCGTTGGCGCTGAGGGTCTGCCGGCGTCCCGAACTGCGGTTACTGGTAAAGGTGCCGGTGATGTTGTAATCCAGCAAAAAGCCGGGCAGGCCGTGGTCCCAGCGGGAAGGGGGCAGCCAGGAAGAGTCGGTGTACTCCAGCAGCGCCTGCGGCACGTTAATGGCCAGCGCACCGTTGCCGAGGTGCGGCATTAACGTTACGCCGGGCAGCGGACTGAAATCCACGCACTGGCCTTGGCGCCAGCTTGTCAGCTGGGCGGCGGCTTTTTCCGTTAATCCCAGCCGGTCGACCACTTCCTGCGGCAGACAGGCTTCGGGCAGTGCGGGGGAGGAGGCGTCATCCGAGGGGGCGTCGTCGCGCGGATAAAACGGAATATCCCCTTCATAACCGACGCTTTCGCCGTTAATACTCAGCGACATATGATAAACGCCGGGCATAATATAGCCGGCCTGCGAAAAGCGGGAAAAATCAATATTCGCTCTGTCTTCCAGATCTAATACGTCCGTATTAAACTCAACAGCGTTAGCCTCCCAGCTTACCAAAGCGGCAAGTATTGCAGAGGCTATGCGACTGATTATAAAACGTTGTTGAGACATAATTAATCATCCTGATTAAAAGCGAAAATCGCGGGCGTTGTGATCGCGTTAACAGCGGGCGATACGACGAATGCGCAGGCATTAACGATTTTCTGATACGGGCGTTACGTTTCCCTTAAGCGCCCGCCTGACGCTACTCGTAGCGCATCTTCAGCCCTAATACGGCGTAATAGGGGGGCGCCTTCGGCGTCAGTTCCAGAAGGTAGGTGGCGGTTGCCGGTTGGGCGCTGTGTCGTTCTGCCTGGCGATAATAGACCGGGTAATCTTCTCCGCTGGTTAGCGTTTTGTTTTCCGCATTTTTAATAATAAAAATATTCCCTGGTGCTGATTTATTTTTAAAGCTGATTTTAATCGCTTTATCTTCTGCATATTCACTGCTTTGTCCCGATAGCGTGCAATTATCGAAACGAATGGATAAAGGATAATTGAGCGTTCGCTGACCGTTATTTAATGGCTGCGGGTCGACATACAGCAATTGGGATGGGGTATCCAAGGTAATGGCGCATCCTGCAGCCAGAACCGTGCCGCTGAGCGTTGCCCGCCCGCGCAGCGGCAGGAGGTAACCGTTATCCTGCCTACTGAGGGCCAACACATCGGCATAGCCGTCGGATGCGGCGAGCAGCAGTAACAAACTTCCCAGCCAGCGTTGCATAGGATCCCCCATTTAAGCGAGCCGGAGGGGAGACCGTGCCCTCCGGCTCTGCCTGATTATTACTTGTAGCTAATCAGGAAGTTGGTTGATGCGCTGAAGTCACCCGGGGTAACGTCGGTAGCAACGTCGGCTTTCTGAGCAACCGCGGTGTAAACCAGGGTGTTGTCGCCGTCAACCAGGCCGGCGATAGCCGCTGGAGTACCGAAGGTAATGTCGGTGATGCCGATAGCCAGGCCGGTAGCCAGGCCGTTGGTTTTCAGCAGGTTTTTACCAGAGATCTGGTCGGCGCTGTTGAAGGTGATTTCAGCGGTTTTCTTGCCACCCGCACCGTCCGCCAGGCCGCAGTTCTGCAGTTTCAGTTCAAAAGTCTGAGCGGTGGTTTGGTTGTTGTTCAGCTGAGACTGAGACAGCTGACCGAAATCAACCTTAACGTCCATACCGTCCTGGCCTGGGGCCAGGTTACATGGGGAATCTACAACCTGGCCGTGGAAAGTAACTTTACCGGAGTTACCTTCGTAAGCAGCAGCGTTTGCGCCGAAAGACAGAGTAGCGGCGGCCATCAGAGCGGCCAGCGAGACGTGTGATAATTTCATTGTTAACTTCCTTTCCTTTTTATAAATGTGCTAACCGCGGCGGGTTGGCACTCCCACAGATAAATATCCCGCTGCCCGTCAGAGGCGATAGAGATATTTATTTGTGGCAGCGCATCAGCGTTCATTCCTGACTGATAGGCACAAGTTCCCTGCGTCGTTTTTCTTAACGACGTTGTATAGCGGATCTAATTATCGACTGATGAATTAGATTTTTCCTAGGTACTACTATAGTGATAGAAGCGTTATTCGTATTTGTCCTACGATTTATTTCTTTCTATGTATTCACAATGTTTATTTGTGTTTCTTTTTTGTGTTGCTGTTGGGATTTTACCTGCCTCCCGAATAAGCGAGATTATATTGGCTAGGATTTATCCTTGCAACTTTATACGTTTTCGCCTGTTTTGTTGTCTGGAGGTTTTTTTTCTTTGTGAAATAATTTTGTTTTTATGTTTTTTCTTTATTTATTAATGCGTTGAATAATCCATTTTTTGATGTTTGAAGAATGGTTTCCCGCTTGATTATTTCACTTATGGCAATATTTTCTTTGGTTTATAATTCCTTGTTTTTTCTGTTTTGTGGTTTTTTATCTTGTGATTTTCCGTGCTTTTTTGTTTTTTATGTTATTTTTTTAACATTTTGTGGTTTTTAAATTTTTTATATCCATTTGGATGTTCTTATTTTATTTTGTCCGAAATGTGATCTTTTTTTTGGGTATTTCTTATTTTTATATTTATCATAATTCTATTAAGTATGACATATAGGATTTATTACTCATTAAAAAGGAGTATGCGCTATTACTCTTTATTGTAAGTTGTATTATTAATTGGGAATTTACCTAGAAATAAAACAGAGGAAGCGCAGAATCAGGGCTGCGCTTCCTCTGCCACGCGACGGCTTTGTCTACGGCTGATGTTTAAGGGTTAGACGCAGCCGGCTTTTTTCCTCAGGCGGCAGAGCGGTGAAATACGAGCGGCCTACGCCGCCTCGCTGATTCTGACCACCACTTTACCGAAGGCGCCGCTCTCCAGACGCGCCAGCGCCAGCGGCAGCTCTTCCAGCGGATAGACGCTGTCGATCACCGGCGTGAGGCCGCCGGCGTCGAAGGCGGCGCACATCTCACTTAATGCCCGGCGGTGGCCGGTGCCGATGCCGTAAATCGCCAGATCCTTAAACAGAATCGGCTCCAGCGGCGACGATACGGTAAAGCCTTCCAGCGCGCCGATCAGGTGGATTTTCCCGCCGATGGCGCACATCGCCGCCGCCTGCCCCAGGTGCGCGCCGCCCGCCAGTTCGAGCACATGATCCACGCCGCGATCGGCGGTCAGCTGCAAAACGGCGTCGACCATGCCTTCTGCGTTGCGATCGATCACCGCATCGGCGCCCAGCTGTTTTACCGCCGCCATTTTGCCGGCGCTGGTGGCGACAAGGGCGCGGGCGCCCAGCATATTGGCGATTTGCAGGCCGAACAGCGCCACGCCGCCGCTGCCTTCGATCAGCACGCTTTCCCCCGGCTGCAGTTTGCCGCGCTCCACCAGCGCAAACCAGGCGGTCAGCGCCGCACAGGGCAGCGTGCTGGCGGCGTCATGGCTGAGCGAGGCGGGTTTCGCTACCAGCCAGTCTGCCTTCATCGCCACATATTCCGCCAGTACGCCGGGGTAAAAGCCGCCCAGGGTGCGGTAGGCCAGCTCGCGTGCGTTGCCGGGGCGCGCGCCGTCCAGCCACTCCGGCGCAAAGACCGAAATCACCTCATCCCCCGGCGCAAAGCGGCTGACCCGGCTGCCGGCCGCCACCACGCGGCCCGAGAGATCGGAACCGGGGGTAAACGGAAAGCGCAGCGGCAGGCCGCGGCCGCTGTCGATCACCCAATTATCGCGGTGGTTCAGGGCGACCGACATCACCTGCACCAGCACCTCATCCTCTGCGGGGCGGGGCAGCGCCGCCGTTTGCAGCGCCAGCGCCTGGCGTCCGAAGCCGCTCATTTCCCAACGTCGCATTGTGTTCATAAATGGTTATCTCCTCTGATAGCTGAGGCGTTTATTGTGTCGCAGGCGTAAAGGTGAATTAATACCCTATAATTCGCATGAACTGATGAATAGGACACAACAGTATGAAAGGGGCCGATTATGCCGAGCTGGCCGTCTTTATGGCGGTGGCGAAAGAGCGAAGTTTCCGCCGGGCGGCGCAGCGACTGGGGCTGTCGCCATCGGCGGCGAGCCATGCGATTCGCGCGCTGGAGCAGCGGCTGCACGTCCGGCTGTTTAACCGCACCACGCGCAGCGTCGCGCCGACGGAGGCCGGCGCACGGCTGATGGCGCAGCTGGAACCGGCGATGGCGGCGCTGGAAAGCGCGGTGCAGGGGGCGGGAGAAGCGCAGCTGACGCCGCGCGGCACGCTGCGCATCAGCATGCCGCGCCTGGCCGGCCATCTGGTGATGGTGCCGGCGATCGAACGCTTTATGGCGCGCTATCCGGATATTCAGCTGGAGCTGCTGCTGGATGACAATCTGCAGGATATTGTCGCGGCAGGGTTCGACGCCGGTATTCGCGCCGGCGATCGGGTGCCGAGGGATATGATTGCGGTCAGGCTGACGGCGGAGCTGCAGATGGTGGTCGTCGCTGCGCCGAGCTGTTTTCAGACGCAGCCGCCGCCGGCGACGCCGGAGGAACTTGGCCGCCACCGCTGCATCAACTACCGCTGGAGCGGCAACGGCGCCCAGTATCGCTGGCGCCTCAGCCGCGCCGGCGAGAGCGTTGAGGTGGATATCGCGCCCGCCCTGACGGTCAACGATATCGATCTGCTGCTGGCCGCCGCCGAGCAGGGGGCGGGGTTGGCGCTGCTGGAATCGCAGTGCGTGGCGCCGGCGCTGCGCCGGGGTACGCTGGTGCGGGTGCTGCCGCAGTGGTGTAAACCGGTGGCGGGGTTCCACCTGTATTACCCGCGCAACGGGTTTATGACGCCGCAGATGCGGGCGTTTGTTGATTTTATGCGGCTGGATGCGGCGGCAGGAGCGCGGCAAGAGTAGTGCTCATCACAAAACAGAATGAGTTGGCGTGATATATATAAGTGAAAGCTAAGCGCCGGCTCTGATGGCGGAGCATAGACAGATCGTGACGAATCTGGTGATTTAATATAACAACAAGGAGCGTAACATGAGGAAGGTAATCAGCACGGCGGTGGCATTGGGTTTACTCTGCGGTGCGCTGTCGGTGCATGCCGCGCAGACGCTGGAGCAGCGGCCGCAGCTGAAAATTATCAGCTATAACGCCTACTGGGGCATGAAGTCCGACACCTCGAAGGGGAAACAGAAGTTTGCCGAATGGGCCAGGCAGCAGGATGCCGATATTATCGCCTGGCAGGAGATGAACCACTTTACCCGCGAAACGCTGGAAGCCTTCGCCCAGAGCTATGGCCACCGCTATGCGGTGCTGCTGAAAGAGCCGAAGGTGGTGGGTGACGATGAATTTTTCCCGACGGCGATCACCTCTAAATACCCGATCGTCAACGTGCACAAGGTGGTGGATAACCTCTGGCACGGCGCGCTGTTTGCCGACGTGGGCCGCTATCACTTTGTCGTCACCCATATGAACCCGTTCCGCACCTCGCAGCGGATTGATGAGATGAACCTGATTCTGGATTCCATCAAATACGGCGCGGATCCGGACGGCAAATGGATCATCGCCGGCGACCTCAACTCGTTCTCACCGCTGGATAAAAGCGGCTATAACGAAAGCGAGATAGTGAAAGATCTGCAGGACAAAGAGGCCAAACGACCGGTGCTGCACAATCTGGTGAACGGCAAGATGGACTACACCGTGCAGCAAAATATTTTGTCGCGCGGCTTTATTGACGTGCTGAAGCTGAAGTATCCGAATACGTTCGTCGCCACCGCGCCGACGAAAATCTTCTACGACCAGGCCAAAACGCCGCTGCGCTATGACTACATTTATGTCTCACCGGCGCTGAAAAACGACGTGGCGGAGGTCAAGGTGCTGCGGGATGCATTTACCGACCAATACTCGGATCACTATCCGGTGCAGATGATCATTAACAACCGCTAAGCGGGCCGATTCTCAGCGTTGGTAGCGGCGGGCGAAGCTATTGCCCGCCGTTGATGCTTGCCAAAACGTTTACGCCGGCTGCCGCGCAGATTATTTTCCCGTCTGATTCTGCTCAGTTCCTCTGGTGTCTCCCCCACATCGTTATTCCGCTTTTCGTGGCAATAATGTTTCTATATGACGTAATAAATTACGACTATTCCTAATAAAAGGATGAAAAATAATCTGCGCGTGATGCGTATTAATCTAACTGACGGTTTTATTTAACCTTTTACACCGGTAGGCGTTTATATGTTCGGTGCTTCTATCATTTTTTATTTTGGCCTGGATCACATATTTATTTGGAATTGATTCTTATTTACATAAGATATCCTTTTTTTTCAAATGGTTAATAATATCAGATTATGCAAGATTAAACCTGTTGACCTTCCACTAGGGGGAAGGTTTACGTTGGCGCGTAGAAAGGGAAGCCAAGACTTACATTCACGACATGGCATCTATGTCAATGATATCTATGACATAAGTCATTCATTTGGTGAATTGGAAAATTGCTTTAATAGGGACTCTATATTATTCAGCGACGGCGGTTCGCATGCCGTTAAATAATTTGTCGTTAAATTTATTAAGGGCAAGGTAATGAAACTGAATGGTCATACATTAAATGAAATAGAAGAAAAGGCGCTGGCGATTATTCATCGTGAGGTGGATGAATACACGCCGAAAATACCGGTAATGTATCTTGAAGGCGGCCATTACGATCCCCGTTATCCGGTTAATGAGTTTGCACAGAAATCATTGCGCCACGCGTTGGATATTGCCAATAACGCGATCGCCCGGCATAAGAAAGACCTGAAGATATCGCTGGGCATCTTAATTGACGATCTGGGGCTGCAATGCGGCGTTGAATCCTGCGAGATAGCGCCGGAGCTGCCGGAGAATAGCGATGGCGCGGAGGAACACGGCGAACTGCCCAACGCGCTGGCGGCGATTTTGGCGCAGTATAAAATCGTCAAGCGGGAGCGGATGGTGATACAGGGCGAAAGGGCCTGTAAGAACCGGGGGATACAGACGCTAAAACGCATTCTTGAGCGCCATAAAACCACGCCGTTTCCGGAACTGGAGATAGAAGAGTCGGCGGCGCTGACGAGGATATTTTTCGTGAATGAAGAGGGGCAGCGGGTACTGCTCGCCGAGTCGAAAGCGAAAGACGTATGGACGGCAAAATGCCCGGTGATTATGGCCCAGCACTACAGCGACGTTTATGACCGGGTGGCAAAACTGCATCCGCAGAGCCATGCGCTGCATATTATCGACTTTTCAGAAACCGATGATTACAACAAAGTGATCAACGGCGCGGACGTGGCGATGAAACTTTTCCTGCGTAATAAATCGGTTGGCAACCGGGCGGTAAAAATCACCAATATCTTCCTGTCATCATTTGATGATGAAGATTACATCATTCACTCGACGTCTCACTGCGCCGATTTTGTGGCGGTAGAAGCGTAATCGTTTAACCCGATACTGAATAAGGAAACGTCGATGTCCGTAAATAAACCGCAACCTAAAAATATGCCGCTGTATCTGGATTATAATGCGACCACGCCCTGCGATGAATTGGTGCTGGCGGAGATGCTGCCGTTTTTTTGTCAGCATTTTGGCAACGCCGCCAGTATTTCCAGTCAGCAGGGGTTTAAAGCGCATTTGGCTGTTGAGCGCAGCCGGGAACAGATCGCGCAATTACTTCATGCGCAGGCTAACGAGATCATTTTTACCTCCGGCGCCACCGAAAGTAATAATCTGGGGCTGCGCGGCGTCTATGCGGCCTGTCGCGCCGGCGGCAATCATATTATTTCCTCCTCGATAGAACATCCCGCGACGCTGGCAACCCTGAAGGAGCTGGAGCGTGAGGGCGCCCGGGTGTCTTTAATCAAGCCCCTGCCGGACGGCAGCTTCGATCTCGATGCGCTGCAGGCGCTGATTACGCCGGAAACCATACTGATCAGCGTGATGTACGCCAACAATGAGCTGGGGGTGGTGAACCCGATCGCGGAGATCGCCGCCATCGCCGAGCGGCACAACATTCTGCTGATGTCGGATGCCACGCAGGCCGCGGGGAAAGTCCCGATTGATGTGCGGCAGTGCCCGATCGATATTCTCACCTGCTCCGCGCACAAGATATATGGGCCGAAAGGCATCGGCGCGTTATATCTGCGGCGGAAAAACGGCAAAAAAATTGTCGATCTGCATCCGCAGATCACCGGCGGCAATAGCGAGCAGGGCATGCGCGGCGGCACGCTGAATGTGCCGGGCATCGTCGGCTTTGGCAAGGCGGCGGAGCTGGCGGCTCAGCGTCTGCCGCAGGCGATGGCCAAGGCGCAGGCCCAGCGCGACCGGCTGGAACAGGCGCTGGCGCAGTGGGATAACGTGCAGATCAACGGCCGCGGCTGCCCCCGTTTGCCGCACGTCTCGAATATCTCTTTCAAACAGACCGACGGCGCCAAGCTGCTTAGCCTGCTGAAAAAGAGCGTGTCGGTCAGTACCGGCTCGGCCTGCTCATCCAGCAGCCTGTCGCCCAGCCACGTGCTCACCGAGCTGGGGCTGTCGGAAGAGCTGGCGCAGGCCACGCTGCGCTTCAGCCTGGGCTGGCCGACCAGCGATGAAGACATCGACGTTGCCCTGGCGGCGGTGAATCAGGCGCTGCACACGCTGTCTTCCGCCTATGCCGAATAAGCCCCTGCATCCTGACTGGCAGCACAACATAGCGAATATAAGGTCACCTCTATGAATGAGATATTAAGCCAACCGGCACAGACTGGGGATATCGCCGCGGAGGGCCGTCCGCGCGACGCCGCCGCGCCGCGCCTGTCGCGCCTGGCGGTGGAGCTGGACTACTCCGGCATTATCAAGCTGGCGTCCTATGTACAGCGGCAGATTGACGACGGCCGGCGGATCTGCGACCTGATTATCGGTGATTTTGATCCGGCGCGTTTCCCGCTGCCCGGCGTTCTGCGCCAGGCCATTTATCAGGCCTACGCGGATAATCAGCATGATTACCCGCCGCTGGAAGGCGTACTGCCGCTGCGCGAGGCGATCGCCGGCCTGTGCAAACGCAGCTTCGACGTTGAGTACGATCCGGCGAGTGAAATTATTATTTCCGGCGGCGCGCGCCCTTTACTGTACCTGGCGCTGTTGGCCGTGGCTGACCCCGGCGACACGGTGGTTTATCCCGCGCCCTCCTGGAACAATATGTATTATGCGACCCTGTGCGGCGCCAAAGGCGTGGCGGTGGAAACCACGGCGGAAAATCAGTTCCTGCCGACGGCGCAGGATTTCTTGCCCTATCTGCGGGAGGCGCGGGTCATCGCCCTGTGCTCACCGCAAAACCCGGTGGGCACCATGTTCTCCCGGCAGGCGCTGGAGGAGATTTGCGATCTGGTGGCGGCGGAAAACCGGCGGCGGCGCGGCCGGCAGAAGCCGCTGTACATTGTGTTTGACCAGGTCTACTGGATGCTGAGCTATCAGGCATTGCCGCACTATCAGCCGGTGCAGCTCCGGCCGGAGCTGAAAGCGTACACCATCGTGGTGGACGGCGGTTCTAAAGCCTTCGCCGCGACGGGGCTGCGGGTGGGCTGGGGCATGGGGCCGGCGGACGTCATTGATAAGATGAAGCTGATGATCGAGCATATCGGCGCGATCGCGCCAAAGGCGGAGCAGCTGGCCATGGCGGCGCTGCTGCATGATCACGCGCTGCTGCAGGATCATCTGGCGACCTTTAAGGGCCAGATCTTTAACTCGCTGCAGCTGCTGCATACCGGCATACAGCGGATGAAGGCGGAAGGGCTACCGGTAGACGCCATGGCGCCGATGGGCGGCATCTACCTGTCGATGCAGTTTAACCTGGCGGGCAGGGTGACGCCGGCGGGTCAGGTGCTGCGCACGCCCGAGGACGTGAGCCGCTATCTGATTGACCATGCCGGCCTGGCGGTCGTGCCGTTCAGCTATTTTGGCATGGCGCGCGCCGAATGGTGGTTCCGAGCCGCCGTGTGCGCCGTGCTGCCGGAACAGATAGAAAGCGCCTTGCCCCGGGTGAGAGATGCTATTATTGCCTTGGGAAACGGGCAATAACGGCGGCATAACGCCCGCTGACGTTTAATCCATGCCATAACACCGGCCGCCGTGTCACAGCGGCCGGATAACAAAGCGTTTGGTTACGCCATCCCCCGCGCGGCGCCGTTTTTTCTGTGGTGCCGCCGCATCAAATAAAAAAAGAAATACTTTGCAAAAAAGGATTGACCTTGACGTTAGGTCAAGGTTGACGATGGAGTCCAACTTACGCAAGGAGCCATTTATGAACCATTTACAGCTGCATATTCCGACGATGAAGTGCGGCGGCTGCGCCGCTTCGATCGCCAAAACCATCAAGGCGCGGGACCCGCAGGCGCAGGTCGATGCCGACCCGGCAACCAAGCGGGTGACGATCGCCAGCCGCGCTGACGGCGCCGAACTGATGGCCGATCTGGCCGCGGCCGGTTTCCACGCCAGCGTCGAGTCAGACTGAACAGCAAAAGGAGCGCCCTGCGGTATGGCGGGGCGCTGTAGTAGGAGGAGTTTGTTATGAGCACCCATTTGACGCCATCCCGATCCGGTGAGTCCGCCGCGATCGATTTCCCCGTCGTCGGCATGACCTGCGCCTCGTGCGTGGGGCGCGTGGAGCGTGCGCTCAAGGCCGTGCCCGGCGTCGCCGATGCCAGCGTTAACCTGGCGACCGAGCGCGCATTCGTCACCTTCAGCGGCGCGCCCGACGTGGCGGCGGCGGTGAAGGCGGTGAATGACGCGGGCTATACGGTAGAGCAGGAAACCATCAACCTGTCGGTGACCGGCATGACCTGCGCCTCGTGCGTGGGCCGGGTTGAACGCGCGCTGGCCGCGGTCAGCGGCGTCGAGCAGGCTACGGTTAACCTGGCCACCGAACGCGCGCAGGTGCAGGCCGCCGCCGGGGTGGATCCCCAGGCGCTGATCGCCGCCGTCGCGCAGGCGGGCTATGAGGCGCAGCTGATCGCCGCCGATAAGAGCGATACCGCCGATCAGGCGGTGCGTCAGGCGGCGGAACTGAGTTCGTTGAAAAAGGCGTTGCTGGTGGCCGTTTGCTTCGCGCTGCCGGTGTTCGTGCTGGAGATGGGCTCGCATCTGGTGCCGGGCATGCATGCCTTTATCGATCGCACCATTGGCACGCAGAACAGCTGGTACCTGCAGTTTGTGCTGACCTCGATCGTACTGTTCGGCCCCGGGCTGCGCTTTTTCCAGAAAGGCATTCCGGCCCTGCTGCGCGGCGCGCCCGATATGAACTCGCTGGTGGCGACCGGGGTCAGCGCCGCCTACGGCTATTCGCTGGTGGCCACCTTTGCGCCGCAGTGGCTGCCGGCCGGCACGGTCAACGTTTACTATGAAGCCGCCGCGGTGATCGTCGCGCTGATTCTGCTCGGACGCTACTTTGAAGCCCGCGCCAAGGGCAATACCTCGGAGGCCATCAAGCGGCTGGTGGGGCTGCAGGCCAAAACCGCCCGCGTGCTGCGCGACGGCAAGGCGGCGGAGGTGGATATCGCCGAGGTCAAACGTGAGGACATTATTGAAGTTCGCCCCGGCGAGCGCATCCCGGTGGACGGTGAAGTGCTGGAGGGCGAAAGCTTTGTCGATGAGTCGATGATCAGCGGCGAGCCGGTGCCGGTTGAGAAAAAAAGCGGCGCCGAAGTGGTCGGCGGCACGGTCAACCAGAACGGCGCGCTGACGTTTAAGGCGACCAAAGTCGGCAGCGACACCATGCTGGCGCAGATTATCCGCATGGTGGAGCAGGCGCAGGGCGCCAAGCTGCCGATCCAGGCGCTGGTGGACCGCATCACCATGTGGTTTGTACCGGCGGTGATGAGCGTGGCGCTGCTGACGTTCCTGGTCTGGCTGTTCTTCGGGCCGTCGCCGGCGTTGTCGTTTGCGCTGGTGAATGCGGTAGTGGTGCTGATTATCGCCTGTCCGTGCGCCATGGGGCTGGCGACGCCGACCTCCATCATGGTGGGCACCGGGCGCGCGGCGCAGCTGGGCGTGCTGTTCCGCAAAGGGGAGGCGCTGCAGTCGCTGCGTGATGCGGCGGTGGTGGCGGTGGATAAAACCGGCACCCTGACCAAAGGCCGCCCGGAGCTGACCGATCTGGTGCTGGCGCCCGGTTTTGAACGCGCGCAGGTGCTGGGGCTGGTGGCGACGGTGGAGGACAAATCGGAGCACCCGATCGCCCGCGCCATTGTCGATGCCGCGCAGCATGAAAACCTGCCGCTGTCGACCATCACCCGCTTTGAGTCGGTCACCGGCTTTGGCGTGAACGCCGATATCGAAGGGATGACCATCGCGGTGGGCGCGGATCGCTATATGCAGCAGCTGGGGCTGGACGTGGCGCAGATGGCGACAGACGCCGAGCGACTGGGCGACGAGGGCAAAACGCCGCTGTACGTCGCCATCGACGGCCGGCTGGCGGCGATGATTGCGGTGGCCGACCCGATTAAGGACACCACCCTGCCGGCGATTAAGGCGCTGCACGAATTGGGGCTGAAGGTGGCGATGGTCACCGGCGACAACCGCCGCACCGCGCAGGCGATTGCCCGTCAGCTGGGGATTGATGAGGTGGTGGCCGAAGTGCTGCCGGACGGTAAAGTTGCGGCCATTGAGCGTCTGGCCGCCGAATATGGGCCGGTGGCCTACGTCGGTGACGGCATCAACGATGCGCCGGCGCTGGCCGCCGCGCACGTGGGCATCGCCATCGGCACCGGCACGGATATTGCCATCGAGGCTGCCGACGTGGTGCTGATGTCCGGCGATCTGGGCGGCGTTTCCAGCGCGATTGCGCTGTCGAAAGCCACGCTGGTGAATATCAAACAGAACCTGTTCTGGGCCTTCGCCTATAACGTGGCGTTGATTCCGGTGGCGGCGGGCGTTCTGTATCCGCTGAACGGCATGCTGCTGTCGCCGGTGTTCGCCGCCAGCGCCATGGCGTTATCCAGCGTATTCGTGGTGAGCAACGCGCTGCGGCTGCGCCGCTTTACGCCGCCGCTGCGACAGGCGGAAGGGCTCTGAGCCTGAGGTAGTCAATGACCAAGGCACGCCGGCGACGGCGTGCCTTATTTTTTTCCCGTCCCGCCTTACTGCACCAGGTTATGGCTGATGGCGTACTTGACGATATCGGCATTGGCGCTGAAGCCCATCTTTTTCATCAACCGCGATTTATAGGTGCTGACGGTTTTATTGCTGATGGCCAGGGTGTCGGCGATGGCGTTAATCGACTCGCCGTGGGCCAGCATAATCATTATCTGCCGTTCGCGCAGGGTCAGGTTCTCGTGGGGCGCGCTGTTGCTCTGATACTGGGCGAAGACGATCTTCTGCGCCAGCTCATGGTCGATATAGCGCGCGCCGCCGGCGACGCTGCGGATGGCGTTCAGCAGCGCCTCCGGGTTGCGATCCTTGGTGATATAGCCCAGCGCGCCGTGTTCCAGCATGCGCTGGGCGATCTGCGGCTCATTAAACATGCTGAGCACCAGGATCTTCAGATCGGGGTGCTGGCTGCTGATGCGGTTGATCAGATCTTCGCCGCTGATCCCCGGCATGGAAATATCCAGCAGCAGCAGATCGACGTCGCCGGCGCGCAGCCGTTCCAGCACCCGGCCGCCGTCCGCGGCTTCGGCGACCACCTTGATGCCGGCATCCAGCAGGAACAGCTGCTTCAGGCCTTCGCGCATAATGGCGTGATCTTCGGCAATCATTAAACGTATTGGCTGGGTCATGTCTTTCTCGCTTTATTATTTATCAAGATTTTGTCGGTTGAGCGGGAAGTTGAGCCGTACGCGGGTGCCTTCGCCCGGTTTGCTGTCGATGGTCAGCCAGCCCTGCAGCATTTCCGCCCGCTCCTTCATCCCCGGCAGTCCCCAGGCGTTGGAGCGCACGCGCTGCTGGTCAAAGCCGCGGCCGTTGTCCACCACTTCGATCTCCAGCTTCTCGCCGCGCTGGCGCACAAAGATATAGACGCTGCTGGCCTTGGCATGGCGGGTGACGTTGGTCAGCGACTCCTGCACCACGCGGAAGGCGGCGGTGGTGCTGGAGTCGTCCAGCTGCAGCTTTTTCTCCGTGGTGGCGATCAGAATGCAGCGGCACTTCTGCTGGCGGTTAAACTCATCGCGCAGCCACTCCAGCGCCGGCAGCAGCCCCATATTGAGCATATTCGGCCGCAGCCGGGTGGAGACGTCGCGCACCACCTGAATGGTGCTGTCCACCAGACGCATCAGGTTTTCCACCTGCAGATGGACGGCGGCGTTATTTTCCGGCGACTGCATGCGGATCAGCGACAGTCCGACCCGCAGCGAGGTCAGGTGCTGGCCCAGCTCGTCATGGATCTCGCTGGCCAGGTATTTGCGTTCCGCCTCGCGCCGCGCTTCCTGATTGCGCGCCAGCAGGCGCAGCTGCTGGTGGGCGTCGCGCAGCTCTTTCTCCGCCAGCCGGATGCCGGTGATATCGCGGCCGATGGCCAGCACGCTCTCCAGTTCGCCCTCCAGATTAAACTCCGGCACGCTGCGCACGTGCAGCACGCGCTGCTGGCTCTGATGATCCAGCGCGATCTCGCCGTCGGTAGGGGTGGAGCTGCTCATGGTATGGGCGATCAGGCGCAGCAGCTCCATGCCGGCGTTATGGTGCGGCACGCTTTCGGTCAGCTTCCAGCCGAAGATCTGGCTTTCGCTGCGGTTAAACCAGCTCAGCACGCGCGGATTGACGTAAATACAGCGGAAGGAGAGATCGAAGCGCGCCACCATATCCGGCGAGTTCTCGACCAGCGCGCGGAACTGCTTCTCCCGCAGATGCTGAATCGCCTCCTTTTTCTTCAGCTCGCGGACATCGCTGACGATGCACAGCGCATGCGGCCGGCCGCCGTGCTGATAGCGGCTGGAGCTGACCTGGACGGCGATGATCTCGCCGTTGCGATGCTGGTGCTGGGAGGTAAAGGTGATGCCTTCCGGGCGCATCGTCAGCTTCCACCACAGCGCGGCGACATCGCCGTCCGCCAGTTCAGGGGCAATGGCGGCAAAATTGCTGCTGAGCAGCGCTTTTTTGCTGTATCCCATCAGGTTACAGGCGCGTTCATTGACGTATTTTATGGTTAAATCCTGATCGAGCAGGTAAATAGCGTCGTGAATGCGGTTGAGCGCAATGGACGATAAGGATTCCGTTGCCGTCAGCGAGGGATCGAGCCAGTGGAAAAAACGCTGCAATAGATCATCTCCTTGTTATCGCGCCGTTGCCGTCATGGCGCCAGCGCGGCTAATGCCGTGTATTAACCGCAGAGTAACGTAGCATTTTCTGAAAAAATAGGACTGGTTTCTTCGTTTACGCCGTTTTTTACGGCGCGCGGCGGTTATTTATTTTAGTTCGGATTTTCATTATTTTTATTTGAACGTTATTTTTACCGGCTATTTTCCCTGGCGCGTCGGCGACAATCAGCGGAATACCTGGTTTTTCAGCGTTTCTCTGGCGCGCGACAGACGGGAGCGCACGGTGCCGATCGGGATATTCAGCTGCTGGGCGATATCCTGATAGCTGCCGTCATCGCCGATTAAAATCGTCAGCATACGTTTAATTTCTTCCGGCAGCCGGTCAATCGAGGTCAGGGCGGTGGTGAGCAGCCGTTGATGCTCGGTCAGCGCGCTCGGATCGTCGTCATGCAGCAGATTTTCCAGCACCTCATCATTCAGCGTATCAAACAGATAACGGTGCTGCTGACGCTTGTAGTGGTTGCGGATCAGGTTGATGGCGATGCCGAACATCCAGGTTTCCGGCAGTGAGGCGCCGGTAAATTTATGCCGGTTGCGCAGCACTTCCAGGCAGGTCATCTGCGCGATATCTTCCACATCCTCCGTACTGGCGACTCTCCTTCGAATGAAATTAATCAGCTTTTTGTTCGATTGCTTGAAAATACCTTCCCAGTCCACGGGTATATCTATGGCGTTGGTCGGCATTGCGCTGGCAGTGAATGAATTCATCATTTTTATTTCTCCTTAAATAAAATCTCAGTGAGTTCACTGTTAAATAGCAAGCGCTGTGCCACTCTTATTTCGTAAATAGTGTGTTGTTTTTATTTGCCTTTATTTTTGTGTTCAGAATGTTCTGAGAAAAAAGCCGCAAAAAAACAAAAATAGTTGTGCAAGGATTGGCACTAATTTCATTTGGTTATTATTTGAATTTCCAATAACTCAATTCTTTTATTTTTTTCGGAACCTGAAGCCGGCCGGCGCCACAGAAAGAGGGTCATCTTGATGAGGAACCGGCAATGTTGAAATCCTCCAGCCTGGCGTTTACGCCAAACCCGCTGCGCGCCCTGATGAAGCAGGGAGAGGTCGGACAGAATAAAAGCGGCGGCAAGGCCGCCGGCTATGTCGCCGCGGGCGCGGCCAGCGCCGACGATATCAAGGAAGAAGCCGGACTGATGTTTGGCGAAAAGGCGGAAAGCAAGAAGAAGGCCGAGCAGCGCCGCCTGAACCAGCACCACGTGCGCCACCGCCACCTGCTGAATAAAGTTGAACTGCACAAAATGTACGCGCTGCTGGATGCGCGCGATGCCGGGCGTCAGCAGGCGTCGCTGCAGCGGCTGCGCGACGCCTTAAAGCGTAAGGCGGAAACCGACGAACTGCTCGCCATGCTGGACGATGACCCGGCGCGCTGCGACCTGCTGCTGCGGGTGATGGAGCGCGAGGCGCGCAGCGACGGCGATGAAGAGCTGCGCCAGACGGTGGAGCAGCATCTGGAGGCGCTGGAGCAACACCATGGCGAGCGGCTGCGGGCCGGGCTGAATATCGCCGGGGCGATCGCCGAGCTGACCGACAATCCGCAGCACAAACAGAGCCTGCGCACCCTTTATTACGACAGCATCGTGCATCAGCAGTCGGCGATGGCGATGGTGGATCTGCTGCTGGGGCATTTTGCGCCGCAGGACTTTACCACCGGACTGCGCACGCTGCAGCGCGCGCTGGCCGACGATATCGCCGCGCTGGCCTCGTCGATCGGCGCCGGCGCGCTGCGCCATATTCAGACCGGGCTGTTCGAGGCCGGTCAGGTCAATCACACCCTGGAAGAGAGCCGGACACTGCTGGATCGCATGGCGGGCAAAATGGCGCTGGGCGACATGGATCACGTGGAGCTGGCGCGGCGGTTGCTGCATATCTGCCACAACGGCGCTTTTCAACAGGACTTCAGCCAGCTCGGGGACGACGTGGTGCCCGATGCGCAGCCGCGTCATCTCTCCATTTTCTTTAACGGCGTGCTGCCGCTGGTGCGCGATCTGCCGATCGGGCTGTGGAAAATCAAGGACGGGCGCCAGACGGCGCTGAAGCTGCTGGAAAACCACAATACGGCACTGCTGAAGGACGAACGTCGGCAGGCCAGACGCGAGTCGAAGCGCTAAGGGAACGTGATGAACAGCCTATTTGCCATCCTCAATAAAATTGCCATCAGCGCGATGCAGCGTTCGGAGATCGTCGGCGCGGCGTTTGCCCTGGCGCTGGTGTTTATGCTGATCGTCCCGCTGCCGCTGGGGCTGATCGACATGCTGATCGCCGTCAATATCTGCCTCTCCTCGCTGCTGATCGTACTGGCGATGTACCTGCCCAAGCCGCTGGCGTTCTCCACCTTTCCGGCGGTGCTGCTGCTGACCACCATGTTCCGGCTGGCGCTGTCGATCTCGGTGACCCGCCAGATCCTGATCCAGCAGGACGCCGGCCATATCGTTGAAGCGTTCGGCAACTTCGTGGTGGGCGGCAACCTGGCGGTGGGGATGGTGATGTTCCTGATCCTGACGGTGGTGAACTTTCTGGTGATCACCAAAGGATCGGAGCGCGTGGCGGAGGTGGCGGCGCGCTTCACGCTGGACGCCATGCCGGGCAAACAGATGTCGATCGACAGCGATCTGCGCGCCGGACTGATTGACGTGCACCAGGCGCGCAACCGCCGCAACGAGCTGGCGAAAGAGAGCCAGCTGTTCGGCGCGATGGACGGGGCGATGAAGTTTGTCAAAGGCGACGCCATCGCCGGGCTGGTGATTCTGTGCATCAACCTGATCGGCGGCTTCAGCATCGGCGTGCTGCAGCTGGATATGGCGCCCGGCGATGCGATGCATACCTACTCGATCCTGACCATCGGCGACGGCCTGATCGCCCAGATCCCGGCGCTGCTGATCTCCCTGACCGCCGGCATGATCATTACCCGCGTCTCTTCGGAGAGCGACAGCACGGAAACGCCGAACGTCGGCCGCGAGATCGCCGAGCAGCTCACCAGCCAGCCCAAGGCGTGGATCCTGGCGTCGATGGGGATGATCGGCTTTGCGCTGGTGCCCGGCATGCCGGGCGTGGTGTTCTCGCTGCTGGCGCTGATCACCCTCGGCGGCGGCGGTTTTCAGGTGTGGCGCGCGCGGCAGGAAATGCTGCTGGCGAAGCCGCAGATCGAAAACGAAGTGATCCCGCCGGAGCTGAACGGCCGCGAGGATCTGCGCCAGTTCAACCCGACGCGTCCCTGGCTGATCCAGTTCCACACCTCGCGCCGCGGCGCGGCGGAGACGCTGGATCTGGTGCAGGAGATCCGCCGGCTGCGCAACCGCATCGTTTACCACTTTGGCTTCACCCTGCCGGCGTTTGACATCGAATTTACCGATAAGCAGCCGGTCGATGAGTTCCGTTTCTCGGTGTACGAGATCCCGAAAGTGGTCGGCACCTTCGACAGCGCGCTAACGGCGCTGGACGTGCGGCAGTTGGAGAGCCTGAGCGAGGCGGAGCGCGCAGGCGCCGTCCCCGGCGATGAGGCGCGCGGCGAAGAGGATTATCTGTGGCTGACGGCGGAGCATCCGCTGCTGGCGCGTGAGGATCTGACGCGTCACAGCGCCGGCGAGCTGCTGCTGACGCGTATGGAAGACGCCATCCACGCCAGCAGCCCGCACTTTATCGGCCTTCAGGAGACGCGGGCGCTGATGAGCTGGCTGGATGCCGAACAGCCGGAGCTGGCGCAGGAGCTGCAGCGGGTGATGCCGCTGACGCGTTTTTCCGGCGTGCTGCAGAAATTGGTGGCGGAGCGCATTCCGCTGCGCTCCGTCCGCGCCATCGGCGAGGCGCTGATCGAACACGGCCAGCACGAGCGGGACGTCAACCTGCTGACGGAGCAGGTGCGCATCACGCTGAAAACCCACCTGTGCCACCAGTACGGCCAGCCGGACGGCATCCACGCCTGGCTGCTGACGCCGGAGCTGGAAGAGGCGCTGCGCGACAGCCTGCGCCAGACCCAGAACGACATCTTCTTCGCCCTGAGCCAGCAGCAGATCCAGCTGATTCATCAGGAGGTGAAGCAGGCCTACGCGCCGGGTCAGGACAAACAGGCGGTGCTGCTGGCGGCGCAGGATCTGCGCGGGCCGCTGCGGGCGCTGATTCAGGAGCGTTTCCACGCGGTGCCGGTGCTCTCTTTCGCCGAGCTGGAGCCGGCGCTGGCGGTTCAGGTGCTGGGGCGTCTCGACGTCGATCCGGCCTTCTATTCACTCACCCCCTGGGAGGATTAACGGATGTTTGAGCTGCGCGTACTGTCCGGCTATCACTGCGGCGCCGCCTTGCCCCTCAGCGGCGCGTCGTGGCGCATCGGCGGCGATCCGCAGGCCGATCTGCGCCTCGACGGCGTGGATCTGGCCGGCCTGAGTTACCTCCTCGGCTGCGACGACGGGGTCTGGCGGCTGAGCACGGAGCCGGCCTCGCAGGAAACCTGGACGCTGGAGGCGGATACGCCGTTCCAGCTGGCCGACGTCTGGCTGTGCGTGGCGCGCGCTGAAACGCCGTGGCACGAGGCGGCGGCGCTGCCCGCGCCGGCTGAGGCCAGCCCTGCGCCGCCGCCGGCCGCCCGTCGCCGGCTGTCCGGCGCGATGCGCGGCCTGGTGCTCGGGCTGTTTCTGCTGCTGAGCATTACGGTCGCCAGCTGGATCCTGCAGCCGACGATGGCGCAGACCTCCGCCGGCGAGGGGCGCACCGCCAGCTGGAACAGCGTGGAAGAGCTGCGTGCGCCGCTGCAGCAGCAGCTGCGAGAGCGCGAACTGATCAAACAGATCCGCATCAGCAAGCAGGGCGACGGCCTGCTGCTGAGCGGCGAATTAAGCAAGCCGCAGATGGCGGTGTTTGAACGCATGATGGCGCGCTTTTACGCGCACTACGGCGCGGCGGCGCCGGTGAAAAGTGCGGTGCGGCCGCAGGAGAAGAAACTGCCGTTTCGCATCGTGCAGGTCACCACCGGCCAGCGGGCCAATATCGTCACGGACGACGGCCAGCGGGTGTTTATCGGCGATGAGGTCGCCGGCCTGCGGCTGGCGGCGATCACCGACGATCGGATCGAATTCAGCGGTCGCGATCCGCTGACGGTGAAATGGTGATGACGGAGATCGCCGGCGGGATCGCCGCCTGGGCCGATCGTCAGCGGCGACGCCTGCAGGCGGCGGACGCGGTGACGGCCTACGGCCGGGTGACCGGCATCAGCGGCATCCTGCTGGAGTGCAGCCTGCCGCGCGCGCGCATCGGCGATCTGTGCCGCATCACGCGCGGTGAGCAGGAGAGCGTGCTGGCGGAGGTGGTGGGTTTTAACCCGCAGCACACGCTGCTGTCGGCGCTGGGGCCGCTGGACGGCATCGCCCGCGGCGCGCGGGTGACGCCGCTGTGGCTGCCGCACAGCATCAGCGTGTCCGAGGCGCTGCTCGGCAGCGTGCTGGACGGCTTCGGCCGGCCGCTGGATGAACAGAGCGTCGGCGCCTTTGCGCTGCCGGGGACGGGCGTTGATACCGTGCCGGTGGTGAGCGACGCGCCGCCGCCGACCGCGCGTCCGCGCATTGCCCAGGCGTTGCCGACCGGCGTGCGCGCCATCGACGGTCTGTTGACCCTCGGCGTCGGCCAGCGGGTCGGCGTGTTTGCCGGCGCCGGCTGCGGCAAAACCACGCTGCTGGCGGAGTTGGCGCGCAATACCCCCTGCGACGCCATCGTTTTCGGCCTGATCGGCGAGCGCGGCCGCGAGCTGCGCGAGTTTCTCGACCATGAGCTGGATGAGGCGCTGCGCAGCCGCACGGTGCTGGTGTGCGCCACCTCGGATCGCAGCAGCATGGAGCGCGCCCGCGCGGCCTTTACCGCCACGGCGATTGCCGAAGCGTTCCGCGCGCAGGGGAAAAGCGTGCTGCTGATCCTCGACTCGCTGACCCGCTTCGCCCGCGCCCAGCGCGAAATCGGCCTGGCGCTGGGGGAGCCGCCGGGGCGCGGCGGGCTACCGCCGTCGGTGTATACCCTGCTGCCGGGGCTGCTGGAGCGGGCGGGGCAGACCATGACGGGCAGCATCACCGCCCTGTATTCGGTGCTGATTGAAGCGGATTCGATGAATGACCCGGTGGCGGACGAAGTGCGCTCGCTGATCGACGGCCATATTGTGCTGACCCGCCGGCTGGCGGAGCGCGGCCACTATCCGGCCATCGACGTGCTGGCCAGCCTCAGCCGCACCATGAGCAACGTGGCGGAGCGGGAGCAGCTTACCGACGCCACCCGGCTGCGCCGCCTGATGTCGGCCTGGCAGCAGGTGGAGATGCTGATCCGGCTGGGGGAGTACGAGCCGGGGCACGACGCGATGACCGACGCTGCGGTGGAGGCGCAGGGCGCCATTAACGGTTTTTTACGCCAGGAGACGCGCGCCCCCTGCGCCTGGGAAGAGACTTTACAGCAACTGACGGAGGTAAGCGGCTATGCGCCGGAACAGCAACATTGATCATGAGCCGCAGCCGGACGAAGGCGATCGGGCGCTCGGCCAGGCGCTGGCGCTGATGCTGCCGATCCGCCGTCAGCGTCTGCAGCGCAGCGAGCGCCGCCAGCGGCGGGAGGAGCAGCAGCTCAGCGCCTGCCGGCGGCAGCTGCAGCAGACGCAGAGCCAGCTGGCGGCAACGCGGCAGGATTATCAGCAGCGGCGGGAACAGTTTGACCGACGCTATCTGGGCCGGCAGCCGCTGGAGCGTCTGCAGCACGGGCTTGATGGCGAACGCAGCGCGGCGGCGGCGGTGGAGACGGGTCAGCAGCAGCTGCTGGCCAGCCAGCGGCGCAGCGAAGAGCAGCAGCAGAAACTGCAGGCGGCGCAGGCCGAGACGCGCCGCCGCCAGCGCGAGCTGGAGAAGCTGGAGTGTCTGCTGCGGGAACAGGAGGAGGCGCCATGATCTCCCCGACGCTGCAGGAACACCGCGCTGCCCGCGAGCGCGCCAAACAACGGGAACCGGAGCCGCAGCGCCCGGCGGCGCAGCGGCGTCAGGAAGCGGCGGCGCGTCAGCCGCATAGCGGGCACGCGCCGGCCGGCGACGACCATCATCCGCTGCGTAAGGAACGCCCGGCGGGGAAAAGCCCCGCGCGTACGCCTGAACGCGGACGCGCGGCGGCCGAACGTCCGGCGCTTGCCGGGCTGCCCGCCGCCAGGCGGGATGAAGAGAGCTCCGCGGCGACGCCGGACGGCAACCTGTTCAGCATGCTGATGGATCGCGATGAGGCGTCCTTGCCCGGCGCGCTGCAGGTTGCGCCGCACGCCGCCGCCACGCCGCATCCGACGGCAACGCCGGCAAGCAGCGGCGCCGGCGCGCCGATGGCGCTGTGGCAGCCGCTGGAAAATGAGCTGGATCGGGCGCTGGTCAATCCGCCGGCTGGCCCGGTCTCCGTCACGCTGCTGCTGCCGCGCCTGGGGGATGTGGACGCCCGGCTGCAGGCGCTGCCGGCGGGCGGCTGGGACATTGCGCTGCGTTTTGCGCCGGCGGCGCTGGACGCGCTGGCGGCGCATGAGGAGCGCTGTCGCCACTCGCTGCGTCGCCGTCTGGCGTGCCGGGTGCGCCTGCGCTTTGAACAGCGGGGGGAGTGGGCATGAGTACGCCGCTGCGGCTGCGGCGGCAGAGCGCCGCCGAGGCCCGGACGCGCGGCCTTATCGGCCACGGGCTGCGTCTGCCTTTTCAACTGGGCGACAGCGCCGGCGAACTGCGTATCGGCCTGGACGCCGGCGAGCCGCGGGCTGCGGGCACGGCGCTGCGCTGTGCGGCCGGCCCGCTGTGGCTGAGCGAGGCGGAAGGCGTCTGCGGGCTGCTGTCCGACTGTCCGTCGCTGCCGGCGGACAACGATGAGGATCGCCTCTGGTACTGGCCGCTGTTCAGCCACGGGCTGAGCGCGCCGCTTCGTGCGCTGTTCGGTGAGCTGAGCGCCGCCGACGGCGAGCCGCCCGCCGGTGCGCTCAGCGTGCGGCTGACGGTGACGCTGGGCGAGCTACGGGCGCAGAGCGCGCTGACGGCGGCGCCCGAGGTGTTATCCGACCTGCTGGCGGCGCCGGGCTGGCAGGGTGAACCGCACGATGCGCTGGCGGCGCTGCCGCTGACCCTGCCGTTCTGCGTCGGCGCGCTGAGCTTATCCCTCGCCGAACTGGCGCGCCTGCGGCCTGACGATGTGCTGCTGCCGCGCGAAAACACTTTCACCCCGCACGGCGCGGGGACGCTGCGCTTCGCACATTTCCGCGCCCAGGGCGAACTGGTCGGTGCGGAAGGGCGAAGCACTGGTTTTTATCTTACCGATCTGGAGACAACATCCGTGACATTTCCCTACAACGATAACGAGACAGAGAGCGACGTACAGGACGAGAGCAGCGTGGAATGGAGTGCCGATTCAGAGCCGGCCGGCGTAACGCTCGATCCTCTACCGCTGGCGCTGACCGTGCGCTGTGGGCATCTGCACCTGACGGTGGGCGATCTGCAGCGGCTGGCGCCGGGCGCCACCATTATGGTGGAGCACGTCCAGCCCGGCGAAGCGCTGCTGTGTCACGGCGACTACCCGCTGGCGAAAGGCGAGCTGGTGGATGTGGAAGGGCGGCTGGGGCTGCAGATTACCCATATGCTGCCGGGCGGCGTCAATCCGCTGGGACAGGGGCACTGAGGTATGGATGCGCAGTCGCTTAATCCGATGATGCTGGCGCTGTTTCTCGGTGCGCTGTCGCTGGTGCCGATGCTGATGATCGTCTGCACCTGTTTTCTCAAGATTTCCATGGTGCTGCTGCTGACGCGCAACGCGATGGGCGTGCAGCAGGTGCCGCCCAATATGGCGCTGTACGGCATCGCCCTCGCCGCGACGCTGTTTGTCATGGCGCCGGTGTTTAACGATATGAGCCAGCGGCTCAAGGCGATGCCGCTCGACTTCAGCAATATGGAGCGGCTGGAGTACACCTTCGGCAACGGCGCCGAGCCGCTGAAGGCGTTTATGACGCGCAATACCGACCCGGATATTCTGACCCACCTGCAGGAGAACGGCGCGCGCATGTGGCCGAAAGAGATGGCGCAGTCGCTGACGCCGCAAAGCCCGCTGCTGGTGATCCCGGCGTTTGTGCTGTCGGAACTGCAAAACGGTTTCAAGATCGGCTTTCTGATCTTTATTCCCTTCCTGGTGATGGATCTGATCGTCTCCAACGTGTTGCTGGCGCTGGGGATGCAGATGGTGTCGCCGATGACGGTCTCGCTGCCGCTGAAGATCCTGCTGTTTGTGCTGGTCAGCGGCTGGACCCGGCTGCTGGACGGCCTGTTCTATAGCTATCTGTGAGGCGGCGATGGATATACTGAGCTTTTTTCGTCAGGCGATGCTGCTGGTGGTGCTGCTTTCCGCGCCGCCGCTGATCGTCGCGGTGCTGGTGGGGGTTGTGACTTCGCTGCTGCAGGCGGCGATGCAGCTGCAGGATCAGACGCTGCCGTTCTGCCTGAAACTGGTGGCGGTCGGGGTGACGCTGGCGCTGACCGGGCGCTGGCTCGGGGTGGAGCTGCTGCAGCTGACGCAGAACGCCTTCGCCATGATGTCGCGGGTCGGCGGCTGATGCTGTGGGGCGATCTGCTGGATCAACTGTTCCAGTATCTGCTGGCGCTGCTGCTGGGCATGGCGCGCATTTTCCCCTGCGTGCTGCTGACGCCGATCTTCTCCTTCAATGTGATCAAAGGGGTGCCGCGCGCGGCGATCGTGGCGGCGCTGGCGCTGTTTATTGCGCCGGGGCTGCAGGCCGCCATCGCCGCCAACCCGCCGGAGCTGCTGACGCTGACGGCGCTGGGGCTGAAAGAGCTGATCCTCGGCGCGCTGCTCGGGCTGGTGCTGGGGCTGCCGTTCTGGATGATGGAGTCGGTGGGGGCGTTGTTTGACAACCAGCGCGGCGCGCTGATGGGCGGCCAGCTCAACCCGCTGCTGGGGCCGGACGTGACGCCGTTGGGCCACCTGATGCAGCAGTCGATGATTCTGCTGCTGATGGTGGGGCCGGGGCTGGGCACCATCACCCAGGTGCTGTGGGACAGCTACCGCCTGTGGCCGGCGCTGGCGTGGATGCCGCTGCCGGGCGAACAGGGCTGGGGCGTCTGGCTCGGCCTGCTGAAAACCACCTTTGTTGATATGGTGCTGTACGCCGGCCCGCTGGTGGCGCTGCTGCTGCTGATGGACTTTGCCGTCGGCATCATCAGCATCTACAGCCCGCAGATTCAGGCCACGGTGCTGACCATTCCGGTGAAGTGCCTGCTGGGGCTGCTGTTCTTCGTCCTGTACCTGCCGGTGCTCAACCATCTGGCGGGCGAGCGGCTGTTTGAGCTGCGCGATCTGAGCGCCATTCTCGGCACGCTGCTGCCGCCTGCGGAGGTCGGCCGATGAGTGAAAAAACCGAACAGGCCACGCCGCAGAAGCTGCAGGAGTCGCGGAAGAAGGGGCAGGTTGGCCAGAGTCAGGATATCCCGAAGCTGCTGATCTCCATCGGCATTCTGGAGGCGATCTTTGCGCTGGTGGAGGACGGCATGCAGCGGATGGAGTCGATGATGCTGCTGCCGCTGTTGCGCCTGCGCGACCCGTTCGGCCATGCGATGGAGGAGGTGCTCAGCGACTCCCTGCTGGTGCTGGCGCTGTTTTCCGCCATCGTCTGCAGCATTGCGCTGCTGCTGCGGGTGCTGGGGGGGTGGATCCAGTTCGGCCCGCTGTTTTCGGTGGAGGCGTTGCTGCCGAAGCCCGAATCGCTCAACCCGGTGAACCATTTCAAGAATATGTTCTCCGGCCGGCAGATGGCGCAGCTGCTGACCAGCATTATCAAGGCGGCCGCCATCGGTCTGGTGCTGTGGCTGTCGCTGGCGCCGGAGATGGGCAACCTGGCGCGTCTGGCCCAGAGCACGCTGGACGGTTTCTG
The DNA here is from genome assembly GCF_016026735.1 of Serratia rubidaea. Taxonomy (NCBI): domain Bacteria; kingdom Pseudomonadati; phylum Pseudomonadota; class Gammaproteobacteria; order Enterobacterales; family Yersiniaceae; genus Serratia; species Serratia rubidaea. The sequence goes on along the minus strand of NZ_CP065640.1, from coordinate 748,122 downwards.
GCACGGCGTGCTGCAGCTGTTTATCAGCTGCGCGCGCCGGGTGCTGCTGGTGCTGCTGGCGCTCAGCCTGATGGATTTCGGCGTGCAGCGTTTCTTCTTCCTCAAGCAGCAGCGGATGAGCCACGAAGATATCCGCAACGAATATAAGCAGAACGAAGGCGACCCGCATATGAAAGGGCACCGGCGTCAGGTGGCGCAGGATATCCTGAACGAAGAGCCGAGCGCGGCGCGCAACGTGGCGGTGGAAGAGGCCGACGTGCTGCTGGTCAACCCGACCCACTATGCGGTCGGGCTCTATTACCGCCCCGGTGAAACGCCGCTGCCGCGCCTGGTGTTCAAGGCGCACGGCGACGACGCGCACTATCTGGTGGATCAGGCGCAGCGCGCCCATATTCCGGTGGTGCGCTACATCTGGCTGACGCGCACCCTGTACCGCACCACGCCGGAAGGCAGCTGGATCCCGCGTGAGACGCTGAAGGCGGTGGCGCAGGTTTACCGCCTGCTGCGCGAGCTGGAGGACAGCTATCTGAATGAGGTGATCGAACTGGAAGAGGAGCCGTTCCCGTAACGGCTCCTGAGGGCGGTCAGGCGACGGGGCGCAGGCGCTCCAGCAGATCCGGCATAAAGTCGCGCACCTGGTGGCCGCGTTCGATAAAATCGTTAAGCAGCAGGGCGAAGCCGGCGTGATCCAGCAGGCTCAGCGCACGGCGGCTGCACAGGCGCAGGTTGCCCGCCGGATCCAGCGCCAGCCAGCTGCCGCCCATTGCGCCGATCTCAAAGTTCATCGTCAGCAGCGTCTGCAGCATGGCCGGCGTTTGCCAGGCCGGATCGGCGGGCAGAATCAGGCAGTGCAGCATCAGCACCTCGCCCGGCGGCGGCAGCTCCAGCACCGCCAGTTCCCGGCCGCGTTCATCCTGCAGGGCGCAGACGCCGTTTTCCAGCTGCAGTTCGGTGTTCAGGCCCGCGCCGTAGCGGGCCAGCAGTTTTTGGATATAGTGCGTTTCCACGGGTTTCTCCTCGGTGTTATGCATCTTTCAACAGTCGCCCCTGCGCCCACGCCCGGTTCAGCGGTTCGCTTAACGATGCGTTCTGACGGTCGGCGAGTTCGCCTTCCAGGCTGTAGCTCAGCGGCGCGTTTTGATCGACGCCGTAACTGAAGCCGATCTTGCCCAGCTTGCGCTCTTTCTCGATGCTGACGCTGCTGCCGCCGCCGATCAGAAAGCGCGGGGAGGTGATGCCGTCGCCCTTGGCCTTGCTTTCGACAAAGGCGATGGATTTGATGCGCATGTTGCGGCGATCCTGCAGCTGGCGCTCCAGATCCTGCCGCTGGATATTGCCGTGCAGCCAGTTCTCCACCAGCCGGCGGCGGGCCTCATCTTTCAGTTCCAGCGTCACCTCGGCCTTGGTGTCGGTGCTGAGCTGCATCTGGCGGATAAGCCCGGCGAGGCGCGGATCCTGCGTCATCATGGCGCCGATGCGGTTGGCGTTGCTGTTGGCGTGGTTGTCGTCCTGCATCTCAAAGCGGAAGGCATCATGGATCCAGTGCGGCAGGCTGTTGCTGTCCACCTTGGCCAGGTTGTTGTAGGTGGACTGATACTCCAGCGCACCGGGCAACGGCACCTTGTTATCCATGGCCTCGCGCTGGTGGATCAGTTTCTGCAGATCGCGGATCGCCGCATGCTGGCTGTTGTTCAGCGTTTTGTTGCCGAGCAGGTGAGAGCGGAAGTGCTCGCTCAGCTCCGCCAGCCGGGCCTGCGGCGAACTGTCGCCGGCGCTGCCCTGCACCGCGCTCAGCTTCCGGCCGTCGGCCGGGCTGGTGAAGGCCTTGCCGAGGCTCTCCGCGATCTTGTCGATATGGGTGTGATCCAGCGTCTGCGGCTCCGCCAGCTCCATATTGATTTTCTTTTTGGTGCGGCCGTCAAAGGTGTAGCGCGCCGCCAGCGCGCTGGTCGCCATAATCGGCTCGCGCGCGTGCTCGGTTTTGCTGCTGACGCCGACGGGCACCATAATGCGGGCGTCCAGATTACCCTGATTCAGGTAGCGCACCCGGTTATCGCTGCGGCTGACTTTGCTGCCTTCCGCGTTGTGCGCATCGCTGCGTTCGCGCTGGCCGTGGAGCAGGTTGGCGCCGGCCGACAGGCCGCCGCCGAGGCGGGCGCTGGCGACGTTGGTGGTCTCGTTTTTGTTGGTCATCGGCAGGCCGAGGCTGGCCTGCGCCGAGGCGTTGATATCCAGGCTCAGGTTCCAGACGTTGCCGTTTTTCACCTTGTGGTCGATGGCCTTGTCCAGCATATCCATCGGCCTGAGCTGATTGGTGGTCAGCTGCTGCAGAAACTGCGGCAGCTCGTTATCGCTCAGGCTGAAGGTCATGCTGTTTTGCGACTGGCGCTGCAGGTTCAGCGGCAGCGACGCGCCGAAACGCACCACCGGCGACAGTTTGTGGTTGCCCTCCGGGCCGAAATTCAGGCTGTCCTCATTCAGGTGGCCGGTCAGCACGTTGACGCCGGCGGCGCCGAACACGTTCAGGCTGCCGCCGCCGTTGCGGGCGACGGTTACCGTCAGCCCGCTCTCCTCGCGGGTGAAGGCCAGGCTGTAGTCACGATCCAGATTCACCCGCGCGCCGACCGAACCGATAATCTGGTCGCCGGGCAGGGTGACGCTGGAGACAAAGCCGCTGTGGCCGTTGCCGAAGGTCAGCGCCTCGCCGTTTTTCAGCGCCAGCAGCTCCTCGCCGAGCCGCTGGGTCAGTTCCTCGCGGCTGCCGGTCTGGAACAGCGTGCTGGCGGTGACGTAGGTGCCGTGGTGCTGCTTGGAGAAGGCCTTGACCGTTCTTTTCATGCCGTCGTAATAGGCCTCAAGCTGGCGGGTGTTCTGGAAGCCCTGATCGGACAGTTTCTTCACCGGGTGCTGATCCCACTGTTCGTCACGCAGGCTGCGCACGGTGTCGCGCAGGGTGTTCAGGCGCTGCGGGTCGGACGCCGGAGCGGACTGACAGTCGCTCAGCGCCTGATGCAGCTTTTCCTGCGTCAGCAGATCGAGAAACAGGCGCGACTTCAGCAGGCCGATATCGTCGTGATAGTCGCGTTCGTCCTTCAGGTGGTTGATCACCACGCGGTGTTTCTCCATGGCGCTCAGGGTGTGCAGCGCGTCCTGCGCCGACTGCGAACCGTGGTTGTCCAGCAGGTGCCGCAGGGCGCCGGCCAGCTGCGGATCGCGCCGGCTGTGGCGGTTAAACTGGCCGCTGCGGGTGTGCAGCAGCTTGCTCGGGTTATCGATCACCCGGTTGTGCTCATCCACCACGCCGTAATGTTTGCCCACCGCGGCGCTGTGCAGGTTCAGGCTGCGCCCCAGCATTTCGCTGAAGCCGGCGATCTCTTTATGCAGCTGCTGGTGGCGGACGTCGTCGCTTTGCGCCAGCCCCAGCGCGCTGAGGCGGGTTTCCAGCGTTGACAGGCTGTTGAGCTCGGTGCCGCTGTCTGCGGGCGGCGTCGGTTTGGCGGCGATCTCGGCGGCCTTGGCGGTGATGTCGGCGGAGAGCTGCTGCTGGGCCTGATAGCAGGGTTTCAGCCCCTCGCGGCCGCTGGCGCGGTGGATAATTTCGTTGCCGAGGTTTTTCAGCGGACGCGGCATTTTGCCCTGGGGCTTAAACAAAAAGGCCTGCATGCGCTTTTTAAACGGGTTGTTCACCTGGCGGGTGTTATTGCCGCCGGCGCCGAACACCTCGAACTCGCGTTTATAGGTGATGCCGGTGCCGGGGATGCGGCCGCTCTTGCCGCTGGCGTCCAGCCGGTCGAAGGTCTGCTGCGAGGTGTCGCTGCGGTAGGAAACGGGCGCCGCCTCATCGGTGTCTTGCCAGCTGCCGTGGTGCCAGGTGGCGGAGCGGCCGGCGGCGTCCGCCGCCACCAGGCGGCCCTGCGCATCGTTGTGCAGGCTGGTCAGCGCGCCGAGATTCGGCGGCGGCGTCACCGGCTGCCAGGCGGCCGCCGCCTGGTCCTGCTGCCAGTTGCCCGAACGCAGCGCCGGCGGCAGCCAGCCGGCCGGCTCCAGGCAGAACAGCTGCCCGTTGCCGGTCAGGCCGAACAGCTGATGGCTGGCGTTGCCGGCCAGATCTTTCAGCCTGCCGGCCGGCGTTTGGGCGTCGGGCAGGCCTTCACGTTTGATGGGGAGCGGCGGCATGCGCTCGCGCCGCGCGCCGGGGATGATTTGGTGCAGCTGTACGCTGCCGTCTTCCCGCAGCGAGGCCAGACGCCCGTTGCCCAGCGCGGTGACGGTCTGGGTCCGGCTGTTCTTGTCCAGCCCGGTCAGGGCGAGATCGGCCTCCACGCTGTTGCGCACCCGCGTCAGATGAAACAGGTTGCCCTGGAGAGAGGCCTTGTTGCCGGCCTGATTGATCTTCAGCGGTTTGACTTCGCCGTCCTCCACTTTATACGCCTGGCCGTCCTGGCCGCGGATCAGGCGGTCAGCCTTTTCTTCGCTGGCCTCCCAGTGGCCGGTGACCTCATCGCGAAAGTGCACCTTGCCTTCAATCAGCGCCAGCTTGCCCAGCCGGCCCAGATCGACGACGTTGTGCGGCCGCGGCGCGCTGAGGCGCAGCCCCTTCTGATAGTCCATCACCATGCTGTCGGTCAGGTTCCAGCCGGGCGTGACGCCGGTGTCGCCCAGCTGGCAGCTGAATTCGTGATTGTGGCGGTTCTTCACCAGCGCGTGGATGCGATCGTCGCCGTCGTTCAGCAGCGCTGTCAGCTGTGCGTCAGGGTCGGAGAACAGATGGCGAATCTGGGTATCGCGGCCGTCCTGCTCCAGGTCCAGGGTCGGCGGCATGTCGCCGTCCGGCAGCGCGGCGCGGTGCAGGCGGCCGCCGTCGTCGAACGCCAGCAGTTCATTGCCGCGCAGGGCGATGGCGGCGGGGTAAAACGGCTGCGGCGTGCCGTTGCCTTCTCTATCCACCTGCAGTTGCAGCGGCCGGGGCGCGCCTTCCGCGCCCGCGGCGCGAAACAGCAGTTGCTGCTCGCCGGCGGCCTTGTCCGCCGTCAGCGCCAGCAGCGCGCCGTGGCGGTTGAGCGCATAGGCGGAGACTTTCTGGTTGAAGGTATGTTCGGTGCGGCCGCTGCTGAGGTTCAGCAGCCGTTTGTCGTCCTGCAGCGCAAACAGCTGGCCGTTGCCCTGGCGGCTGAGCTGGCTGAAGGGTTTGGCGTCGATATCGTGCATCAGCTGCCATTCGGCGGAGGTGTCGGGCGCATAGCGGTATAAGCGATCGCCGTGCAGGCGCAATGCCTGCTCGCCCTGACCGGTGCGGTAGATGCCGGTGAGTTTTTCCCGCAGCGCCTGCGCCGGCCTGTCGACCGTCTTGGGTTCGTCGCCGCCCCAGCTGACGCTGCCGTTATTGCCGGCGACGGGCGTCTGCTGCGGCGGCACCGACAGCCGGTGGCTGAAGGCGGTAAACGCCAGCGGATCTTCGTGCAGATTAATCAGCCGGTTCTGCCGATCGAGCAGCATATGGCCGTGTTCAGTACCGTTGTCATGCCAGCGGTAGCGCTGGTTATTGGCGTTGAGGGTGCTTTCCAGCAGCGGGCCCAAGGCTTCGCCGGCGTCGATATTCAGCGTGCCGTCGTCCCGGCGGCTTAGCCCCGTCAGCTGGGCGGCGGGCGTCTGGGACTGCCACTGGTGTTGGGTACTGCGTTCCATCTGGCGACGCTGCGTTTGCCTTTGCGTCAGCGCCGCCTGCTCCTCCGGCGTAAGGGCCGGCGGCTCTTCGGTTGCGCCGCCGATGTCGCCGAGCCGGCTGTTGAGCTGCATCGCCCAGTCGCCGGCCTCCGAGGACAGCGCGCCCAGCTGCGGCGCGGCGTTCGGGCGCTGGCGCAGGCCGGTCGGCGGGCGGGCTGATGTCGGCAGGGTGGGATGCTGCGTTGACGGGGCGCCGCTGCCGCGGACGGTGTTGCCGCTGCGGGCGGCGTTCTCGTCGCCGGTCCGCCGCACCCGATGGAACAAAGCGCCGATGCTGCCGCTGATGGATGTCGTCATAGCCTCTCCTTATCTCGCCGATAGCCGCCGCGTGCGGAGGACGGGCCTCCGCCGCCGCCGTCAGGGGTTAACCTGTACCCGGGTGTAGTCCGTCGGACCGTTGCGCAGGTCCGGCTGCCACCAGATGGTCAGGCTGTTGTCGCCGGACTGCGGCCGGCACTCGACGCTGGCGCAGCCAGGCGGCGCTTTCGGCGCGCAGGCGGCGAGCAGCATGGCCGCCAGCAGGGCGGCGATATAGCGGATAACCATAGTCTTCTCCTTAGCGGGCGCTGGCGATCAGGGAGGCGCGCCCCGGCCTGACCACGGCATTTTTTTCAAACGCGACGTACACCTCTACCGATTCGCCGGGACGCAGCTGCGAATGCGGCCAGGCGGCGACGGCGAGGGTGCGGTCGCTGCGGCAGGCGGCTTCATCAAAGCGCCGGGTGACGTTGCTGGTATTGGTGATCACCCCGACGGCGATTTGCACCGAACGGTTGCCGTACCACTGGTGGCGCTGCGCATCGTTGCTGAAGCCGGACGGGATGCGGCACAGCGTGCTCAGGGTCTGGCCGCTGCCGCCGGCCGTCATGCCGCTGGGCTGACGGTTTTCCGCCAGATCGCGCATTGCGGACTCCAGCATGCCCTTCATGTCGGTGTACTTGTGGCGGCGGTTGATCTCTCCCATGGCGCTGTTGAGCTGGTCGCGGTTTTCGCTGGCAATATAGCGGGAAGGATCCACCTGATCGCCCACCAGGTGCGGCGTGATGATAAACAGCCGCTCGCGCTGCGAGGTTTCATGCTGCGAGGTGGTGAACAGTTTGCCGATCAGCGGAATGCTGCCGAGGATCGGGATGCGCCGCTCATGATCGCCGCTCTCTTTGGTGTGGAAGCCGCCCATCACCAGCGAGCGTTTTGCCTGCACCAGCGCCTGGGTGCTGATGGCGCCGTTGCGGGTGCCTTCGGCGTCGCCGTCGTCGTTTTTGTTCAGTTTGCCGTCCTCAACGTCGACGATCAGCTGCACCGACGAGGTGGCGCTGCTTTTCCCGCCGATGGCGCGCGGCGTCACGCGCAGGCTGGTGCCGGCGGTGACCGCCTGGATATCCGCCACCCGCTCGCCGATGGCGCGCACAAAGGCGGTGTCGCTGAAGTCGATCACCGCCGGCTGGTTCTCCAACGTCATAATGGACGGGTTGGCGATAATCGACGCGGTGCCTTCGCCCTCCAGCGCCTGAATATCGGCGAAGAAGCGGCGAAAATCGGTGACGAACAGCGTGCTGGGGCCGGAGAGCAGCGTCGAACCGCCGGTAACGTTGCCGAACTGGCCGGCCCAGCTGCTCGACAGGCGCGCCATCTCGCTGCGGTCGATATCGACGATCAGCGCGTCGATCTCGATCAGTTTCTGCGGCACGTCGATCATGCTGACCAGCGACTGATAGGCGCTGCGGTACTCCGGCTTGTCGCGCACCAGCAGGGCGTTGTTGCGCACGTCCGCCGAGACCTTGCCGGCCAGGCCGCCGAGCGGATTTTTATCGCCGGCGCGGCCGTGGCTGGTGCCGCGCCCCACCAGTTGGCTGAGGATGCCCTGCGACTGGGCGCGCATCTGATCCATCTCGCTTTCGCCGCCCTGGCTGCTGTTCATGCCGCTGGCGCTCGGGCTGCTGCTTTGTCCCAGCAGTTCATTGAGGATGGTGGCCACCCCCGGCACCAGCAGGGTCTGATCGCGGTATTTGATGGTGCGGTCGGCCACCGAGGCGTACTTCAGCGGGAACGACATCATCTCTTTGTTATCGTCTTTGGGCTTTTCCGATTTTTTGGTGAAGTCGGCGATCATGGCGACATATTCCGGCGGCCCGGTGACCAGCACCACGCCTTCGTCCGGCAGTTCGCCCCAGCCGAAGCGCGGGTCGAGCAGGCCGACGCCCTTCAGCGCCTGTTTGATATCCGGCGCCGCGTCGGGCGAGATTTCCAGCCGCCGCGATACCTGCGCCGACTGCGCGCTGACGTAGAGCGTGTCGTTATAGACAAACCATTGAAAACGGTATTCCAGCGCCAGCCGGTTCAGAAATGCCTCCGGGCTGCCGGAGCGCAGTTTGCCGGTGATGTTGGCTTCGGGCAGCGAGCTGTCGTACAGCGTCACGCCGAAGCTATCGGCAAAATCTTCCAGGATGATGCTCAGCGGCGTGTTGTCGGCGGAATAGGCGTAAGCGCCGTTCTTCCACTCGCCGGGCGTAGCGGCCTGTACGGCGCCGATGCCGGCGCACAGCAGCAGCGCCGCCAGCGCCAGACGTCGCAGATGGGGTATCGCGGGCAGGGTTAGCACCACTCCTTACTCCTTGCTGTCCATGGTTGAGATGGGTTCAGACGATAAAAAAACGGCGGTTGATGACAAAGTGGTCTGTTAGCCCGAGATACCCGGGCCTAGCGTAACGAGGGGCGCTTCGGCGGCTAACGCCGCTACGACCCCATCGCCACGCTCTCCCTAATAACTGGCTTTGTCAGTTGTCTGACGGCAGCCTGGCGCTGCCGTGGGGCCGTTAGTTAATGGCGTCGATAATGGCTTTACGCATTCCGAACTTGAACTGCGTGTACTGCGAGCTGGCCCAGCTGGTGTTGGACATGTCCTGCAGCTGGTTCTGGAAGGCGTACATATCGCTGAGGCTGTAAGGCTCGCCCGACATCTCTTTGGCGAACTGATAGGTCTCGTTGTGGCTACGGTTGGCGGTGCTGGCCAGGCGGCGTTGTAATAAATCGTCGGAATACATAACGGGCTCCTCGGGATGAAAGGTTCCTCGTTGAGTGGCGTGCGTGGTGCGGCGGTTCCATCCGCAAAAAAAATTCTTCAGCCGGCCTCGGCGTCCGCCGCGCCCAGCGCCTGACGCAGCGCCTGCCAGCTGATATGCAGTTCGCCCTGTTCGGTGGTCAGCAGCAGGGTGTCCGGCGGCAGCGCGTCGTCGACCGCCGGCTGCCAGCGCAGCTCCGGCCGCTGCGTCAGCCAGTGCGTCGCCGCGGCGTGCCGCTCGCTATGGCAGTACAGCGTGGCGGCGACGGCGGACGGCTGTTTGGCGCGCAGCTGCGTCAGCAGGATATCCAGCTGCCCGGCCGGCGGCACCTGGTCCAGCAGGCGGCCGAGCGCCTGCGCCAGCAGCGCGTCGGCGGCGTCGAGCAACTGCTGCTGCTCGGCGCGGCGCTGTTGCTGCCAGTCGCTAAACAGTGTCTGGGCCTGCTGCCAGAAGGTCTCCTGCGCGCCCGCCAGCAGCGCGTCGCGCTCCGCTGCGGCCTGTTGGCGCAGCGCGTCGGCCTGCGCCCGGGCCTGGTCGAGCAGGGACTGTGCCTCGCGCTCGGCGTCGGCGATCAGCTGTTCGGCCTGACGGCTGACGGCCAGCGTGTCGCGGCCGAGCAACACGGCCTGCGGCGCCGGCGGCTGACGCAGGGGAATTTTTCTAAGTTGCCACATGCTGATGCTCCTCGCCGTTCTCCGCCAGCGCGCGCTGACACTGCCACAGCGCCGCTTCCCACAGCGGCTGCAACCGCCGTGGCTCCAGCGCCGGCGGCGACGGCGGACAGCGGCTGACGTCATCATGTTCAAACGCCATGCGCAGGCGCGGCCAGCAGTCGGGGTAGTGCGCCTGCAGCAGCGTCAGGCTGGTGATCGCCGGCGTCTGGCCGGCGGGCGGCGTCGGCAGCCAGCTTTCCGGGCGCAGTCCTTTGGCCAGCCGCCGGCACCAGATTTTCAGATCGCCGGGCAGCGCCGTCTCGCCGGTGCAGATTTCGGCGACCAGCGTCAGCAGCAGCGCGCGGGCGTCGGCGTCAAGGGTGAGCAGCGTCAGCAACTGCGGCTGCGGCCGGGGCAGCGGCGTATCCGTCACCCCAAGCCGCCGGCGCAGCGCCGCGCCGTGCACGCGCGCCAACGCGGCGGCCGGCTCGGGGAACGGCAGCGCTGGCCGCCAACTGGGGTGCGCGTCGCGCCAGAAGCCGCTGTGCCACCAGTTGAGCCAGCGCAGCGTGACGTCGGCGTCACTCATGAGGCTTTGCCCGCGTTCGCCGTTGCGCCTTTTTTCGCCGTGCGCCGCAGCGCAACGATGCCGAGGCCGATCAGCAGCAGCAGGCTCAGTACGCTGAACAGCGTCTTCACCAGCGAATACTGGCCGGGCGTCAGGGCGAAGGGGCCGAGATTGACCACCGGCGTCTGGTCGCGCCAGGCCTTGGCCGGCACGAAGACGATCGCCAGATCTTTATCTTCCCGCCCCACCAGGCCGGGAATGCTGGTGGCCACCAGACGGCGGATGCGCGGTTCGATGCTGTCGGGATCCAGCGAGTCGGCGTATTTGATAAACACCGAGGCGGAGGCCGGCTGCACCGGCTCCCCCGGCGCAATGCGCTCCGGCAGCACCACGTGCACCCGGGCGACCACCACGCCGTCAATCTGCGACAGCGTCGATTCCACCTCCTGCGACAGGGCGTAAATATAGCGGGCGCGCTCCTCCATCGGGCTGGAGATAACGCCGCTCTTCTGAAACACTTCGCCCAGGTTGGTGCGCGCCTTGCGCGGCAGGCCGGCGGCGTCGAGGATGTTTACCGAGCGCTCGATATCCGCCGCGGCGACCAGCACGGAAACGCCGCTCTTCTCCACGCGCTTGTCGGCGGCGATATGGTAGTGGTTCAGCGCCGCGACGATGTCGTTGGCGTCGCTCTCGGACAGGTTGCTGTTGAGCACGGTTTCATCACCGCAGCCGCTCAGCAGCAGGGCGCACAGCGCCGCCAGCAGGTATTTCACCAGAGGTTGTCCCATAGCCGTTACTGTAGGTTAGTGAGTTTATCCAGGGTTTGCGTGCCCTTGGCGATGATCTTGGCGTTCATCAGGCTCTGAATGTAGTAATCGGACAGGGCGGCGTTGGCCTGGCTGAAATCCGTCGGGTTGCTGGAGCGGGAGGCAACCTCCAGGTTGCGGAACGCCTGCTGCTGCGCGCGCTGATTATCGCTGATGGCGCCGCCGAGGCCGCTGAGCAGGTTCTCCTGGCCGTCGCCGGCCGGCGCATTGAGCGCGGCGCTGAAGGCGTGCATATCGTCCTGATTGGCGTCGGCGACGCCGCCGGCGGAAGTGGTGAGCGGAGCGCCGGCCAGTGACGGGCCGTTATGGGGTATTTTCATCGCAGATTCGCCTGTAACGAGGGGGAAAAGCAGGAGGACGCGGCTGCGCCCTCCCGGCGCGGCATCAGTACTGAATTTTGACCTGCGCGGCGGCGGAGCCCGCCTGAGCCGCACTGTCGGCGATGCCGTTGATGCGCTGGTTTTCCGCATCCAGTTTGGCCTTGTCGACCTGGTTTTGCTGCATTTCCGCCTGCACGCCCTGCATCTGGCTCATAAAGCTGCTGCCGCTGGTGGCGCCGGCAAGTTTCGTGGCGAAGCCGGCGCCGCCGGTGATGCCGTTGGCCAGGCTGGTGCCGATCGATGGTAATGACATAAATTTCATAACATTTCCTCTCATATCATAGGATGATAATGCGGGTACTTCGCTGATTGAGTGGCGGAGGAAAGGGGGCGGTTCCGGCGGCGAACGATTTTTTTTCGGCGACCCGCCGCGCGGCGGCGGCGTGGTTCGTCAGGCGTGTATATTGAGCTGCTTCAGGCGGTGGTAGAGCGTGCGGCGCGGGATGCCCAGTTCGTGCACCACGTCGTCGATGCGGTGGTCGTGGCGGTTCAGACAGTCGTGGATCAGGCTGCGTTCGATGCGTTTGAGACGCTCCTTCAGCAGCACCGCGCCGCTCTCCTGCGGCAGCGCCTGGTTGAGCGGCGGCAGGCCGAGGATAAAGCGTTCGGCCGCCGCCTTCAGCTCGCGCAGATTGCCGGGCCAGCAGTGCAGCAGCAGCGCCTCATCCAGCGCGGTGCTGCGCGGCGGGTGCGGCATGCCGAGCCGCAGCGCCGACTCGATGGCGAAGCGGCGGAACAGCGGGATAATCAGTTCGGGGCGCGAGCGCAGCGTGGGCGTCTCCAGCTTGATGGTGTTCAGGCGGAAGCAGAGATCGCGGCGGAAGCGGCCCGCCTCCACCAGTTGCTCCAGCGGCGTCTGCGCGGCGACGATCACCCGCAGGTTCAGGCTGATGGGTTTGGTGCTGCCGAGGCGCGTAATGGTGCGGGTTTCCAGCACGCGCAGCAGTTTAGCCTGCACCGTCAGCGGCATACTGTCGATTTCATCGAGGAACAAAATGCCGTTGTTCGCCGTTTCGAGATAGCCGGCGCGGGCGTGGCTGGCGCCGGTGTAGGCGCCGGCCTCGACGCCGAACAGCTCGCTTTCCGCCAGGCTTTCCGGGATGGCGCCGCAGTTGACGGGGACAAACGGCCCGTTGCCGCCGGAAAGTTCATAGATGCGCCGGGCCAGCGTGTCTTTGCCGGTGCCGGTTTCCCCTTCGAGCAGGACATCCACGTGCAGCGGGGCGACGATTTTGGTTAACTTATGCAGATAACCGTGGATATCGTCGGGCGGCGCTGCGTCTGAGGCAGACGCGTGTGAGGCGTGACGTTCCCTGGCGCAATCGGCCGGTGCCCGCACGGGCATTCTGGAATCAACAGGCTTAACCATAACTTCTCCGATTATTCTAAACCAGCACAGAGCCCGCAGGTTTATGCCGGTTTAATTGTTGAGCTTCCTGAATCTTTTCTGACGACGTAAGACTGACAAAACATTACAAACTATTAGCGTTTGGTTACTTTCCTCTATTGCCTTCCCTGTCAGCTATCAGTCCAGGATGATTGTTCGGTAGTCTTTTTCCTGCTTCTTGTAGTCATTTCCCTACAGCGGCGCGGCAAGGCCCGCTGGCGCGCCGCCTGCACGTACGCCCCGTCACCACTGCGCTGTCAGATGAATTTTTTATGTCTGCGCCCTGCGTCACGCCGAAATCCGGCAAAGATGGAACCTGAGCGGCGGTAATGACACTCAGCTAGCGAGCCTCAGCCCGTTGAACGTCATAAATGTCAGGAAATTGTAAGTATGTTCTGGCGGGGACAGCTCGATACTTTTGCAGCGTTAATGATTAACCGGAGGTCTTATGAACGCGAGGTTGACTGGCAGTATGGCTGGAGAACGGAACGTCCGCGCGCCCGCAACGGGCGGCGCCGGTTGGATGCAGAACAGAGGAGGGTAACCTGATGACACTCAATATATCCGGTTCAGGCGGTACTCCGCCGCTGGTGGGGCAGCTGATTGAAAACGCCAGTGAAAGCATAGAAAAACTTGAACAGGCCGTCTCGCTGCCGCAGCAAAACGGGGCGGTGAAATTCAGCAATGGCGGCAACGCGGAACTGATGCCGCAGATGACGGCGCGCGAGGGGGCGGCGCAGCCTGCGCAGCAGGACGGGCTGATGCAGAAGCTGCTGATGCTGCTCGGTCTGCAGCAGCTGTTGGGCGGCGGCCAGACGCAGCCGGCCGAACAGGCGTCACGCCAGCCGGAAAACAGCGCGCCGGCCGGGCAGTCGTCGTCATCGGGCGGCGTGGGCGGCGTGATCCAACAGGTGATGCAGATGATGCAGCAGCTGATGCAGATGATCCAGCAGGTGATGGGCGGTAAAGGCGCGCAGGGCGCTGACGGCGTGCAGAACGGCCAGAATGGGCAGCCGGCCACGTCGGCCCGCAGCCAGCCGGAGGCGCCGGTATCCGGCGGGCAGTCTCAGGGCGGCGTGAACGGCCTGGTCCAGCAGCTGATGCAGATGATGCAGCAACTGATGCAGATCATGCAGCAGCTGGCGGGCGGCGGGCAGAAGAGCGCGGCGTCGGGCGAGGGCGGCAATGCGGAATCTAACGGCGCCGCTCAGCCGGCACAGCAGCAGGGCGGCAACATGCTGAGTAAACTGCTGGGGCCGTTGCTGCAGATGGTCGGGCTGGACGCGCTGATGTCGAAACTGGGCGGCACGCAGAACAACGGAGGCTAACGTTATGGTGAGCAATATCTCCGGCCAGGGGGTGTTTCCCCGTCAGGCCGGCCAAACGCTGGAGAACCCGGCAGAGGGCCTGAGTGAAACGCTGCAGACGCCGCAGCTGCGCATCGGGACGGTGAATTTCGGCAATGCGCCGGCGCAGCAGGCGGAGCAGCCGGAAGAGATGCCGCAGAGCGGCGGCCTGTTCCAGCAGTTGCTGATGCTGATCGGGCTGCAGTCGCTGTTGCAAAGCCCGCAGGCGGATATGTCGGCGATGTTTGGCGGTCAGGAAGGCGTCAGCGAGACGGAAAAGGACACCAGCGTGCCGCCGACCGATGACAACCTGCAGGGGCGGCCGCCCGGCGATACCCGCAGCGCGCAGGAGATTATCGACGCTAACCCGGTGCTGAAGAACCTCGGCGACCAGAAGGATATCAAGCGCGACGAGCTGAAAAAGCGCTTTGGCGACTGGACCGAGGATAACCCGGATCCGGCCAGCCGGGCTGACGCCGCTTACAATATGGCGCGGGTGCTGAACAGCATCAAGGGGCTGAACAACCGCGAGGGCGGCTCGCGCGGAGATTTGGCGAATAATGGCAAGATTGACGGCATCACCAAAGACGGCGACGCCCGTCACGGCACCGAAGCCGGCGTATTGAAAGATATCGCCGAACAGGGGCTGAAGGCCTTGCCGAGCAACGGTAATCTGCCGCAGACCAACGACAGCCACGTCCGGCTGGACGGCACCAACAAGGATAACTTCCAGTGGGCGATGGGCGAGATCGGTAAGGCGCTGTCCAATATTCCGATCCTGAAATCCGTGCTGGCGCCGATGTTCAACAATATGGGCGAAGCCCGCAGTCTGGGAGATGTGTTTACCGGCGCGCTGAAGGGGATTGGTGAAGGGGCGATGAGCGCCGCCCGCGGCCCGGTCGGCTGGGCGGTGACGGCCGCGACGGATACCGCGCAGATCGTGATAGACAATGTGAAAAATAAGAAATAAGCCGTTAAGGCACCGGGGAAAGCGCCCCTGTACGGTAACGTGCAGGGGCTTTTTTTGGCGTGCGTCAGGCCGGCAGTTCGCCCTGACCGGTTTTGATGATATTGGCGAAGTTCAGCACCTTATCGACGTAGGTGGCGTCACCGGTGCCGGTTTTGGAGATATCGCTCAGATCGTTGAGGTTGACGTTGTTCGGGCCGGAGTTGTAGGCGCGCAGCGCCGCGCCCATATTGCCGTCAAAGGCGTTCAGCTGCTCCTTCATGTACAGCGCGCCGGCCATAATGTTATCCCGAGGGCTGTTCGGGTCGGCGTCCGGCCCCAGCAGATCGGGGTTTTTGCGCTGCAGATCGGCAAAGGTATTGCTGTTGACCTGCATCAGCCCGCTGTCCTGCAGGCCGTTGCCGCCGTTCACCGTGCTGGCGCCTAGGCTGCCGCGCGACTCCTGCCAGATTTGCGCCGCCAGCACCTCCGCCGGCACGCCGGTTTTATCGGCGGCATTCTGGATATCGTCTTGATACGGCTTCAGCGACTCAGGCAGATGCAGGCTGCCGGAAGCGCCGGAGGCGGACGTGGTGCTTTCCGTCGCGCCGGTTGCCGGTTGCTGGCTGGTTTGCTCCGGCGCGGTCTGCGGGGTAACGCCCGGCGTTGACGAGCTGCCCTGCTGCGGCGTCTGCGAGCCGCCGTTCTGGCCGTTGGACAGCAGCTGCTGCGCCAGCTGCATAAACGGCGGCACGATCTGGCTGAACAGCATTTGCAGCAGGGTGGCGGAAATGGCGCTTTGCAGCTGCTGCTGGATATCGCCGCCGCCGAGCAGGCTGTCCATGTCGGTGCCTTGGGCGCCGCCGTAGCTGATCGGCAGCGGCGCGCCGCCGTCTGAGGCGTTGAGCACGGATTTCTGCGACAGATTATCGCTCAGGTTGCTGAAGTCTCCGCTCTGCCCGAAGGGCTGCGGGACGGGGTTGGATGATACAGAGAGCATCGGTGTCTCCTTGCTGCGGGTGAGTATCGTGATTGAGTGGCCGCCGCGGGCGGCGGGTTCCTGCCCGGTGTCGCCTCAGGCCTTGCCGAAGGTGACGTCCAGCGTCATGGCGTCGGTATGGCGCATCGGGTTCTGGCCCTCCGGCAGCCGGTCATCGTCCGGGTGCATATAGGTCATACCGGTGCCGAGCGCGTCGGTCATAAACTGGCCGCCCTTGCGCATGGTGTCGCTGGAGCCGTCGTAGTAACCGGCAATGGTTTTATTGCCGGCGGAATCGGTGCTGACAATATCTGCCGGTGCGCGGTCGGCAATGCTCTGCCGATCGCCGATTTCAAACCCCTGATGGTCGGTGGCGTGAATGGCGGCGTTGCGGCCGTCGATATCGCTGGTATTGACGAAGCCGTTATAGAACTCCAGGCGGCTGGCGTCGTCCCGGTAGTTGCCGTCGGCGTCGGCCTGTTTCAGCAGGCCGGTAAAGTCGTTCTGATAACGCATCTGGCCGCTTTCCCCGGGGTTCAGGGTGATCTCGCCAACCAGCTGATTGTGCTGATCAAACTGGCCGATATTGATGTCGTGATCCTGCGTATTGGTGATATTGAAGGCGCGCGGCCCGCTGCCGGCCGACGGGCCGCCGGCTCCGTTGGTGGACGATGACTGCGTCACCGGCGTGGCGGCGTGGTCGTTATTCAGCGCCGCAGCGTCGTTGCCGGATGAGGGCGAGGTTGCGGAGGCGTTGGTATTGTGCTGCGTCGTTTCCTGCTCGCTGCCGCTCTGGCCCTGCATCATCCGCGACAGCTCCGCCATCAGCTGGTTTATCAGCGTGCTGACCAGCTGGCTGAGGGTATCGCCGGGGTTGGACTGCCCGTCGGTCGGCGTCGACGAGGCGCTGGTCAGTGGCGCGCCGAAATTGACGCTGTGCCCGGAACCCGGCGTGGCGAACTGCACCGCGCCGCCGGAAGCGGCCTGCTGGGAGAAGTCGGCGGAGGTCCAGGCATCATCCGCAGCCGGAGCGCCCGGCCATCCCGTGCCCGGGCGGTAGAGGGAAGAGATGTCGACAGACATGATGAGATCCTCGGGTTGGTAAATGGCCATAGTGAGTGGCGGCAAACCGGGGGCGGGTTCCCGAGGCGGGTTGAAACTGTGGGGAATATCTCAGGGCGACGCCGTGTCGGCGGGGAAGCGTGAGGCCGCAGAGCGTATCTGCGGCAGGATGGGCGCCGGGCCGATGCCGGCCGTGCGCTTAGGCGTTGATAAACTCGGCGATCGCCGCAGGCACGCTGGGGCGGCCGTTTTCCAGACAGGTGGCGACGAAGGTGGCGTCGGCATAGACCTGGCCGTTAACCCGGATCTGCTGCACAAAGTTCACCCGGTTGCGCTTATCGTTTTTCGCCAGTTCGCAGGTGACTTCCATCTTGTCGCCCTTGGTCAGGCTTTTGCGAAAGCGCAGGCTGTATTCCAGCACCATATACAGCCGTCCCTGCTTGAACTCCTCTTCGATATCGATGCCCAGCGCCTCTTTCATAAAGGCGTGGCGGGTCCACTCCATATAAAAGGGGTAGTAGAGGCCGTCAACCACGCCCTGAAAATCGATATGCGCTGCGTCAACCTCATAATTTTTTATATACATGGAATCGTCCCTTATGGTTGATGATGCTGATGATTTCACTCGAAATTAAATCACGATTAACCACCGGCGTTAAGTGAACTTCGCGATCTTCCGTGATATTGGCAGCAATGGGGCGGGGCGGCGTCAGCGCGGCGGAAAGCCGCGCGTCATGCCAGGTAAAGTGGGGCGTCAGCTTTTCTTCACAAACTCGGATTTCAGTTTCATCTGGCCGAAACCGTCAATTTTGCCGTCGACAGTGCAATCCTCTGTGAGCTGATGGGCGCTTTCCACGCAGGGTCTCTCCCGTCAGGATGAGCAGCCTGTCATTAAGCGTGAGCGCTATGTATTGATATTATTTGTCGCCAGCCGATGTTTTTGGTGGATTGTCAGCAGAAAACTCACCCATTATTTTTATATGTAACTTGCGCGTTAATTTTTATGCTCGCATGTGTCTGTGAGAAAAATTACCAATAAAGGGATTTTCTTGTGTTTATTGTTATTTGTCTAGGATTTTTCCTGTAATAGTGCTCGGCTTGTCACTCTTTTATCATTCTGTGATATTTTCAATTCCATTTTTAACCTGATTGATTTTTGGGGCGCTATGGCTCGCTGGTGCTTGGTTTGTCCCTATCTATGGTTTTTACGAACGGAAAGTCGGGTACGTAGCGATAATATTGAGTGTGCCAATTAGTTTTGTGGGTGCTATTTGTTTTTTAAATAACTTGTCTGTATGGAATGGGCGGTGCGGCCTTCCCAAATCATGCTGATGTTTTAGAACGCGATATATTTGAAAACCTGTCTTAGTCAGGTGTGCATAACAATGGTTTTAGCGACCTGATGGGCCTTGGTTGACGGTTATGGACGGTAGTTTTGTCAACTATAACAATGTAGCGGGGAGTGCGTCGGGTTGGCGGTTGAGGGGATTTGACCATGGCTTCGGTCGCGACCTGCTGATGTGGGCTTCTCCCCGGCATACCGATGTGCGCATTTATTTGGAGAGTGTATTTACCATGATGCCAGAATGAATGTGGTCAATATTCGTTATCAGCGCGTAGGAGTAACGTATCGCCGCAGCTGAAGGTCACCGTGCTTGATGGGATGCAGGCGCCATCATAATAAAAAATTAGCCGTAATATAGTACGTATTAAACGTGATATTACTCTCCCGCAATCAATAAACATAGTGATTGCCCATTGGGTTTAATGGACATTAATCCCGATAATATACCGAGAATGATTATGCAAAATAAAAATATTTATGTGACGCAACCCTATTTGCCGGACTTGAAAGAGTTTATCCCTTACATGGAAAGTATTTGGGACAATAAAATACTGACTAACGGTGGGCCGATGCATGAGCGTCTTGAAAAAGAATTATGCGATTACCTGGGGGTGAATGAGGTAGCGTTATTTAATAACGGAACGATCGCTCTCCTGACTGCGCTGCAGGCGTTAAGAATCACCGGTGAAGTGATTACTACACCCTACTCATTTGTCGCCACGGCACACTCGCTGTTGTGGAACGGCATAAAGCCTATTTTTGTTGATATTGACCCCGTTACGCTAAATATGGATCCGGATAGCATTGAGGCGGCGATCACTCCACAAACCACGGCCATTATGCCGGTGCACTGCTACGGTAATCCTTGCGATGTGGATAAGATTCAACGGATAGCGGATAATTATAATCTTCGGGTGATTTATGATGCTGCACACGCCTTTGGCGTTAATGATGCGGGGGGCAGCGTGTTACGTCACGGTGACCTGAGCACTATCAGCTTCCATGCGACAAAAGTGTTCAATACGTTTGAAGGCGGCGCAATTATCTGCCCGGATAAAAAGACCAAGACCCGGATTAATAATCTGAAGAACTTTGGCATTGTTGATGAGACTACCGTTGTTGCTCCGGGAATCAACGGAAAGATGAGTGAGATTAACGCCGCATTTGGGCTGCTGCAGCTCAAGCATGTTGATAGCGCGATTGCCAGAAGAAAAGAGATCGATATGTATTACCGGGAGGCGCTAACCGGGGTTGACGGTATTACTCTTATTGCACCGACCGGACAGTTACGCGCCAATTACTCATATTTTCCTATTTTGATTGAAGACGATTTCAGAATGGATCGTGAAGCACTTTACGCCTTCCTGAAGGCGCGGGATATTTTCTCTCGCCGTTATTTTTTCCCGTTGATCAGCGAGTTTCCGATGTATCGGGGAATGCCGTCATCGGCCAAAGAGAATTTGCCGGTGGCGAATAACGTGGCCAGACGTGTGTTATGTCTTCCTATTTATCCAGACTTAAGTCATAGCGATCAGACGCGAATCATCTCATTAATCAAGGGGTAAGGATGACAGGTTTAATCAATGGAGCGGGTGAGCAGTATGGAAAATCAGCGTAAAATCGTCCATCTGTGTCCTGACGATAAGTTTATTGATAATGCGATCAGGATGTTTGAGGACGCGTTCCCGCAAGAGAATATTGTCTGCGTTTATACGAAAGGGCGTCCGGCTAACTATGTCAAAAACGGTATAGACTATCACGTTGGCGTGAAGGACGTCCTGTTAGGCATTAATAATGGTGTGATGAACCATGCCCGGATCGTGGTGGTTCATTCGCTGAGTAGCGCATGGTATCGGACTCTTGAGCGCCTGGCCAAAAATGTCCCCATTATATGGTTGGGCTGGGGGGCGGATTACTATGATATTATTTCCCCTCATTGCGGGATGCTGCTCGATCAAACCGCTGAGCTTGAAGGCAGAATACGGGCAGGAAAAAATAAAACGATTAAGGCGTATATTCAGCTGTTGTTTGATTCGATGTACCGCAAGGTTAAAGTCATCGAGCGTATAAATTATTTTGTCCCGGTGATACCTAACGAGTACGCCACGTTAAAATCAGCGAGGAAGTGGAGGGCGTTTCCTGCTCAGGCTGATTGGAACTATAGTCCTACTGGTCAGGAACTGGCGGATTATGTCAAGGCTCATGGCGTGGCAGAAGAAATGGGGCGCGATATCCTGCTCGGCAATAGTGCCACCAGTTCTAATAATCATATTGAAGCATTTGATATTATTGATGTTTTTAATTTATCCAGGCGGAAGTTGGTGGTGCCGCTGAGCTACGGGGATGCGCAGTATGGACGTGAAATAAAGCATATTGGTGAGGCGCGCTTTGGTGAGGGGTTTGATGCGCTAATTGACTATATGCCCATTGATACTTACATGAAAAAGATAGCGCGATGCGGGTTTGTTGTTATGAACCACGTGCGGCAACAGGCCGTCGGTAATATTATCATTATGCTTTATATGGGGGCTAAAGTATTTCTGAGAGCCGAAAACCCGACGTATCGCTATTTCAAATCGATCGGCTTGACCCTGTTTTCTGTACAGGACATGGCAACAGATCCCTCTCATTTTGATACGCGGCTTACGTCAGAAGAGGTCATAAAAAATCGTATAATTCTCGACAGGTTTTGGTCAAATCACGCTTTGCTTGAAAAAACAAAGATATTGATAGCGACGGCTGCCGGCCCAGGGGCGATACGGTGAACGCTAAAAAAATCTCTGCATTTGCTGTGGGGCCCGTAGGCGCGGCGCTGCTTGGCGTTATTACACTGCCATTGATGACCTGGCTGTATTCGACGGAGGATATAGGACGAATCGGCATACTCAATATTGCCATATCATTTGTCGTGCTGCTGTTTGGTTTAGGGTTGGATCAAGCCTATGTCAGGCAGTACCATGAGGAAACGGTGAAGCCCGCGTTGCTAAAACTATCTCTGCTTCCTGGGCTGCTGCTTTTGTTGGCGATCTTCATTCTTTTATTTTTTACCCCGTTAAGCTTGTCTTCCGTTCTCTTTGACCTTCATGACCCTGCGGTTGGCACGCTCTGTGCGTTGATACTGCTGGCGTGTTTTGTCTCTCGCTTTTTATCACTGGTTTTGCGCATGCAGGAACGAGGGGGGGCCTACTCTCTCAGCCAGGTGCTGCCGAAGTTAATGATATTGATGGTTATCGGCTACTTTTCGCTGGCGTATCGCCTGCATGACTTTATTCAGCTGATGCTGGCCAATACCGTTGGATACTGCAGCGTCTTATTGATTTTACTCTGGTCGACCAGGCATGACTGGCTGCCGGCGATCAAAGAAAGGTTTGATTACGGCAAGTTGCTGGGGATGCTGAAGTTTGGATTTCCTCTGATTTTAGGCAGCCTGGCATTTTGGGGAATAACCGCCATGGATCGCGTTTTCCTCAGGGCATTTTCGACTTTTGAGCAACTGGCGGTATTTACCGTTGCCGCCAGTTTCTCCAGCGCGGCAAGTATTGTACAGAGCGTGTTTTCTACCGTTTGGGCGCCGATGGTTTATAAAATCGCCGATGATAAAACGCAGGGGGTAAACCTGGTAAATACCGTCTCTAAATATATGCTGATGGTCGTTGTCACTTTTTTCTGTCTTGGAGGGCTTTTCTCCTGGGTTGTGGATTGGTTTTTGCCTGAAAACTATCGGGAAGTTAAATATATTGTTATCGCCTGCCTGGGGTTTCCACTGCTATATACCCTGTCTGAGGTGACCGTCGTCGGCATCGGCATCAGTCGCAGAACGGTGTATTCAATGCTGGCCTCATTGTTGGCCCTGCTGGCTAACTTAGGGATCAATGCATATATGGTGCCCAGGTTTGGCGCCGCTGGCGCTGCCGTCAGTACGTGTTTTACCTTCTGGTTATTTTTAATCCTCCGGACCGAATTTTCTATCATTAGCTGGAATACATTCCCCAGAATGGAGATGTACCTGTTTAGCGGCTTGTGCGTGGTGGGCGCGTCTCTGGGCGCCCTGTTTGGCGATGCCATACGCAGCGAGTTGATTGGCTACTGGCTGCTGTTGCTGGTTTTATTCATGGCCAGAAATTGGCGTCTTATGGTGACTACGGTGAAAAAATACCACCTGATTTAAATCAGCGTCGGGTTTATTGTCGGGAAGATGACATTTTTAACTTCCCTTGGTCGGGATAAGCTTTTGGATATGGACGTAAGCATAAAAATGAAGAGTCAGACTTATAATATTGCCGCTACAAGGAAGTTTGAATTTTATCACGAGCTTTATATTGAGAGCATGCTGGCGAAATTCTACGAAAGGGTATACTTCGCCGTCATTACGCTGCAGCTTATTTTAGGCATCGTGATCATTTTCATTGGCCATCAGTCGGGGGCGGCCGGTATTTTGCTGCTTGCATTGGTCACAGTGATGATGGTCGTCAATCCACAGAGGAGATCGCTGAAGGCGAGACGCCGAGAAGCGCAGTATGTCGATATGATCGCCCTGATAGACACGTACAGTGATGATGAGCTAAGTGCCCATATTTGTGCGATTACCCGGGACAACGCCTGTGGGCGGGGGCTGGTTGAAAAAGCTGCCTATCTGCAGGCCGCCCACTACTTCGGGGCCATGGAGCTTGCCGCTGACGTTAAGAGGCAGCTTGGCTGCACCGATAAACTGGTTGCGTCACTTGCCGGCGGGCTTCCTTTATAGGTGGTGCGCATAGCAGTTGGTCAATGTGCGCATGCTAACGATGTTGTTACGCAGTACCGATGTAAACCGGCCTTTTATGGCCGGTTTTTTTTCGTCTGTTCAGCGGCATATCGGTGATTTTTACAGCCGTTAGTTTTTCTTCACAAACTCGGATTTCAGTTTCATCTGGCCGAAACCGTCAATTTTGCAGTCGATATTGTGGTCGCCTTCCACCAGGCGGATGCTTTTCACGCGGGTGCCGATTTTCAGCGTGGATGAGCTGCCTTTCACCTTCAGGTCTTTAATCACCGTTACCGCATCGCCGTCGGCCAGCAGATTGCCGTTGGCGTCTTTCACGACCAGCGCATCGTTATCGGCTGCGGGTTCGGCGTCGTTCCATTCGTGCGCGCATTCCGGGCAGACATACAGGCCGTTATCAACATAGGTGTATTCGGACTGACATTGCGGGCAGGCTGGGAGTTGCATAGTTATGGCCTCAATTTTGGTTAATAACAAGTCTAATCAAGATGTTAATCGGGGACTTCCCCTGCGCCGCCGCTATCGGCTTCGGCAGCGGGCGATAATGTGTCTGATGGTAACATTAAATGTGCATGACATTATAATGTTATTGGGATTATCATGCCCGATTGAGAGATAACCGAGAGCCAGACAACGTAATGACGGAACCTATCCGCCCGGCGGCGATTGCCCGGGTTTTACCGCATCGTTACCCCTTTCAACTGATCGATCTGGTGCTGTCGGACCCGCATGAAATGGCGCAGGGACGGGTGAGAGCGCTGAAAAATATCAGCGCCAACGATACCTTACTGCAGGGCGGCGCGCTGACCGCGGGCCGTTTTCCTTCCGTATTGCTGCTGGAGGCGCTGGCGCAGGCGGCGGGGATGCTGGTTCATCATCGCCTGACGCTGCTGGAAGCGGGGCAGCCCTGCTATTTCGCCGCGATCCGGCGCGCGCACTTTTACGCGGCGGCCCGGGCGGGCGATCGCCTGCATTTGGATGTTCGTCTGCTGCGCCAGCGCCGCAATATGGTGCGCTTTTCCGGCGTGGCGACGGTGGCGGGGAAACGTCTCTGCGTGGCTGAATTTACCTGCGCCAGCTGATGGGCGCGCATGATCAGGGGACCCCGTGACTCGCATTGTTGATGATATTTTGCAAACGCTGCTGGACAGGGATCCGCTGGGGCAGGAGATCCACCGTGAGGCGGATGAATACGGCGATATTATCGTCACCGAACACAAGCAGTATCGCATGCTGCGCTTTGACGAGCTGTATGAGCAGAGCAAGGTGAGCATGCGCGCGCCCGCCTCGCCGATACATCACTATATCAAAGCGATGCTGATGGCGATTGCCTGGCGGGAAGAGGGCGACGTGCTGCTGCTGGGGCTGGGCGGCGGCAGCCTGCTGCGGGCGCTGCACGCTTACGATCCCGAGCGGCGGCTTGATGTGGTGGAACTGCGCTCCCGCGTGCTGGCGGTGGCCCGCAGTTATTTCACGCTGCCGGAGGCCGGCTGCGTGAACTATCACATCGACGACGCCGGCCGCTATCTGCGGCGGGTGCCGATGCGCCGCTACGGGTTTATTTTTTCCGATCTCTATTCGGCGTTCAGCATGTCGCCGCAGCAGGGCACCGAAGCGTTTCTGGAACGCTGCCGCGACGCGCTATGCGACGGCGGCTGGCTGGTGCTCAACTATCTGGAAATGCCGCACAGCCAGACGCTGCTGTACCACGCCCTGTACCGGGTGTTTACCGACGTCTTTTTCTGCGAAACCGGCAGCGGCAACGTGGTGATCTACGCCAGTTACGCAACGAATGCCTACCGGCTGCAGGCGCTGCAGACGCAGGCGCTGCGGCTGAGCCGCGACGGCGTGGCGGAGGTGGGCCATCTGGCGCGCTATCTGACGCGGCTGTAGTTTTCTGGCGAAGTTCGGCAGGGATGGTATTATAATTGGATTATCATAATCAGGATGGTAACACCATGGAAAAGAAGACCGCGCGTTTAACCGTTTTGATCGATCCGGAGAAGAAGAAAGCTCTGGAGACGCTCTGCCAGCAGCAAGATGTTACCCCCTCGCAGGTGGTCCGGCAACTGATCCGGGATTATCTGCAAAAACATCACGTTGACTACCCTTCCCAGACCTCTCAGGCCAATCCCAAGGTCGAGACGCGCTGATTGCCAGGGCAACTACGCCGATTGGCCGGGGACGTTGCGTCCGCCTGCCGCTGTCGGCGCCGTTGCCCCTGCACGTTGTCTGATTATTCCTGCTATTTTCTCCTGATTCGCGTGCGATGGCCGCCGTTTGCCGTTTTTCCGGCACTATCTTCATACTGAAATTTGTTTAAGGATTTTCTTAAAAATCGTCGGGCGGGCCTCAGGCGTTGCGGAATGATTTCGTCTCGTAATATTATCATATTAGTTACATATCATTATAACGTCGTATCCGCTGTTCATCACGTCCCGACCCAAGGAGAGCAGGTTGCAGATAATCTCGCGTAATCGTCATGCCATCATGATCATGCTGTATTTGGCCCGGCATCCGGGACGGGCGGCGTCAACCACGGAGATCGGCGCCGAGCTCGGGATCTCCGTGTCCTATCTGGAACAGTTATTCACCGTGCTGCGGCGCGACGGGCTGGTGCGCAGCGTCCGCGGGCCGGGCGGCGGCTATCTGCTGGTTAAGCCGGCTGATGAAATCACCGTGGCGGAGCTGTTTGTGCCTTT
This sequence comes from Serratia rubidaea, assembly GCF_016026735.1. NCBI lineage: Bacteria > Pseudomonadati > Pseudomonadota > Gammaproteobacteria > Enterobacterales > Yersiniaceae > Serratia > Serratia rubidaea. The sequence goes on along the minus strand of NZ_CP065640.1, from coordinate 722,382 downwards.
CCGCAAAGACGCCGACGTCAAGCATGAGCTGTCCGCAGCCAGTGCGGAATTTGTCGCGCTGTGGGCGCAGTTCTGCCAGCAGGCCAACCAGTTTTTCAGCACGCTGACCCTGGCGCAGATTGCCGGCGTCGCGTCGGCGGATGGCCGGCTGCCGCATCCTGCCGGCGGCTAGCCGTCGCAGCCAGGAGCCGTGCGGGCGGCCAGCGCCTCCGGCAGCGTTGAGTAGAAGGCTAGCCGGCCGTCAATCGGCCGTATGCGCGCCCGCGCCAGCGTTTTCAGCGGCTGGAAGGGAATATCCGTCACGATCAGCTGCTTACCCGGCGGCAACGCATCAATAAAGCGCTGCAGGGCGCTCAGTCCGCCGGCGTCCAGCACCGGCACCGCATCCCACTGTAGGATCACCGTCTGATACGCGCCGCTGCGCGCCAGCACCTCATCAAACACCCGTTCGGCGGCGGCAAAAAACAGCGGGCCGTTCACGCGCAGCACCAGCGCATCCGCATCGTGGCTGAGCGTGCTCAGGCGCGTCATCCGCGCGATGCGGCGCATAAACAGCAGCGAGGCCAGTACGATGCCGATGGTAATGGCGATCACCATATCGAACAGCACCGTCAGCGCCATGCACAGCAGCATCACGATAATGTCATCCTTGGGCGCCCGGCGCAGCAGATCGACCACCTTATGGGCCTCGCTCATATTCCAGGCGACGAGCAGCAGCAGGGCGGCCATCGCGGCCAGCGGCAGAAAGGAGAGCCAGGGCGCCAGCAGCAGCAGGGCCAGCAGCACCAGCAGCGCGTGGATCACGGCGGCCAGCGGCGAGGTGGCGCCGGCGCGCACGTTGGCCGCCGAGCGGGCGATGGCGGCGGTGGCGGTAATGCCGCCAAAGAACGGCGCGATCAGGTTGCCCAGCCCCTGGCCGAGCAGCTCGCCGTTGGCGCTGTGTTTCTTGCCGGTCATGCCGTCCAGCACCACCGCGCACAGTAAGGATTCGATAGCGCCGAGCATCGCCATGGAGAAGGCGGCGGGAAGTAGGGCGGAAAGCGTCTGCCAGCTCAGCGTCATCGGCCGGCCGTCCGCTGCCGGCAGCGTCCACGGCAGCTGCAGCTGGGGCAAAATGGCGGGAATACCGGCGCCCTGGCTGCCGTCGGCCAGCTGATAGCTGAAGCTGGAGCCGATGGTGGCGACCTGATGGCCGGCCAGGCCAAGCAGCGCCATCACGGCGGCGCCGGCCGCCAACGCCGGCAGGTGGCCGGGCACGCGCAGCCCCAGCCGCGGCCAGACAATCAGCACCAGCAGCGTCACGGCGCCAATCAGCGTATCGCCGATATCCGCCGCGGGCAGCGCCTGCAGCAGGACGCCCAGCTTATCCACATAGCCGGCCGGCAGCGCCGTGAGCGGCAGGCCGAAAAAATCCTTCACCTGCAGCGTGGCGATGGTGATGGCGATCCCTGAGGTGAAGCCGAGCGTAACCGGCAGCGGAATATACTCAATCAGACGGCCGACGCGGGTCAGCCCCATCACCACCAAAAACGCGCCGGAGAGCAGGGTGGCCAGCAGCAGGCCGGCCAGGCCGAACTGCTGCGCCACCGGATACAGGATCACCACAAAGGCGGCCGTCGGCCCCGAGACGCTGTAGCGCGAGCCGCCGGTGACGGCGATCACGATGCCGGCAACCGCCGAGGTGTATAAGCCGTACTGCGGTGGTACGCCGCTGGCGATAGCCAGCGCCATGGCCAGCGGAATGGCGATAATGCCGACGGTGATGCCGGCAATGGCGTCTTTCAGCAGGCGCTGTCGTGAATAGGGTTCCTGCCAGCAGGCGGCGATGAGGGCGCTGAAGGGGCGTACGCGGTTGATCTTGTGTGTATTCATCTCAGGTAATAGCCAAATCAAAAAATAAAACGACATGGCGGGCCGGATGGGGTCCGTCTCGGTTACAGGCGATCGGGTAAATATTCTCCATAATGAAATTAATGTGTTAATTTCATTATAATGTTATTTGCATATTATGCTGCTATCATCAACCTAAGCAGGGGTGAAGTAAAGCGTGAAGCTCGCTCTTGATGCCTATGGACAGGGTAAATAAACCGCCAAGAGGGTCCGTTATTCCTAACTGAGGAAAATATATGGATTTTTTGCATGCGCAGTTACACCTGAAAACGGGCGACGTGGTGGAAGTGCATTGCGACCGCCCGTGCACCATCCTGCTGATGGATGACGCGGCGTTTGCGGGCTATACCCACGGGCAGCCGGGCCGTCACCACGGCGGCCATTGCGACGAACTGCCGGCGCGTTTCACCGCGCCTGCCGACGGCGTATGGCATGTCGTGATTGATGCGGGCCAGTTTAATTCCGCCCTCACCCACAGCATTAATATTTATCCGGTTAATTAGTCGTGCGCCTTCGCACCGCGAGGGCGCTTCCCTTTCCCGTTGCTCTGAGCGTCAGATAATGAAAATTGGTTACCTGTTCCCCGTGGCGATTATTATCGCCGCCGTTGTGTTACTGGCCTGGTTTATTCTCGGAGGGTATGCACTGCCGCAGCGCTGAGGCGGATTGATAATGATTTGTGGGGGAGTGAAGAGGGGATGGGGGGCCGGCTCTTACATATGGCCGGCTTGATGATCTATTGCGAACTGTCTTCGAGCTGTACCGAGACCTCTCTGAAGCCCTCGGGCTTTACTACGCTAACCCGATAGTGGGCGTTGGCAGACATCCAGCACTCACCGGCAACAAGACACTCAGGCTGCCGTTGGTAACCGGCGGCGGTCAGATAATCGCTGATTTGCCGGGTGTCATCGGCGTCGTAAAACGTCACCGTATATATCAGGGCCTGCGGCCCGGATACGTTGGTATAGTCAAATTGATAGTGGTCTGATATACGCGGCATTTTCTTGAGCAGTTCCGGGGTATAAAACGCGTATTCTCTAGTGTCCTGCTCGGTGTATTGCGCGTAGCTGGCGAAATTCATGGTGATTGTGGGCCAATAGTAGGCAAATATGCCAACAACGGCAGCGAAAACTACGAACTTTTTCATGCCTGTTTCCTTCAGTTTTTACTCATCCTTGAACGTTCCTTCCCTGTTGAACAAATTTCCTTCTTACGTTGCGACGGCCTATGCAGCATAGCCGTGCGCTTTTATCTGTGATTCCTTGCGGCTGGAAGGGAAGGTGATTGTCTGTTTTTTGTCCGACATTGACCAGTGCAACATGCCGAACTTGCAGGCTGCGGACAACGCCATTGCCCGGCGGCTTAATCTATGGAAGGATGCGGCGCAACGTGCGGCAGGGCCGCTAACCGAGGGTGAAGAATGATAAACAGCGCGCTGTGGTACCGGGAATTTGGCGCGCCGGAAGCGGTGCTCCGGCTGGAAAACGCGCCGCCGGCCGCGCTGACGGCGGGGAACGTGCGGGTCGCCATGCGGCTCGCGCCGGTGAACGCCTCCGATTTGATTCCGCTGAGCGGCGCCTACCGCCATCGCGTCGTGCCGCCGGCCGTCGCCGGCTATGAGGGCGTCGGCGTGGTGACGGAAACGACGCCGGGGGCGGAGCATCTGCTCGGCAGGCGGGTGCTGCCGCTGCGGGGCGAGGGCACCTGGCAGCGCGTGGTCAGCTGCCCGGCGGCGCTGGCGGTGCCGGTGCCGGACGCGATAACGGACCTGCAGGCGTCCCGCGCCTATATCAATCCGCTGGCGGCGCTGCTGATGCTGGATTTGTATAACCCGGCGGGGCGGCGGGTGCTGCTGACCGCCGCCGGTTCCGACTGCGGCAGGTTGCTCGGCCAGTGGGCGCTGCAGCGCGGCGCGGCAGAGGTGGCGGGCATCTGCCGCTCCCCGGCGCATGCCGACACGCTGGCGGCCTGCGGTATTACCCCGGTGGCGCAGAGCGAGCGGATGCGCATTGACCAGCTGGCCGCCGCGGCGGATATCGTGTTTGACGCCACCGGCGGCGCGCTGGCGCAGCAGCTGCTGGAGGCGATGCGGCCGGACGGGCTGTTTGTCTGTTACGGCCTGCTTTCCGGGCAGCCGTTTACGCTGCAGCGGCGCTATCCAACGGTGCGCTGGTTCCATATCCGCAACTGCCTGGCCGACATCGGCACGGCGCAGTGGCAGGCCCTGTTCGGGCGGATATGGCCGCTGCTGGCGCAAAGCCGCTGCGGTGGGGCGCACATTTATTCGCTGGAGGAGTGGCGGGCGGCGCTGGCGCTGTACCGCCAGCCGGGGCGGCAGGTTAAGCCCGTGATGGATCTGCAGCCGTAAGATTCAGGCTGGCGAGCAGCTGCTCCTGCGCGGCCGCCAGCTGCTCGCGGTCGAGAAACGCCGTCGCCTGCAGCGGGAAAAACTGCAGCGAATGCAGGCCGATGCAGCCGAAGGCGGCGGTGAGATAGGGGGTGAGAAAATCCGGCTGTCTGGCGCGTTCGCCGCTGAATACCCCGCCGGCGGCGATGGCGATATACACCGGCTTGTCCTGCAACAGGCCGATCTTCTCACCGTCGGGGGCGCTGGCGATGGTGCGCCCCATGCGCAGCACCTGATCGAGCCACGCCTTCAGCACCGACGGCACTGTGAAATTGTTCATCGGCGTGCCCAGCACCAGCGCATCCGCCTGCTCCAGCTCCTGAATCAGGGTTTCCGATAGGTGCAGCGCGCCGTCCGCCGCCGGCGTACCGGGCGCGGCCAACGCGTTCGCGTAATCGTCGCCGGCATGGGCTATCGGCGCCAGGCCCAGATCGCGGCGCGTGATGCTAGCGTCAGGGTTGGCGGCCCGCAGCCGCGCCAGCAGGGCGGCGGAAAGCCGGCGGCTGTGCGAATCGCGCCGCGGGCTGCAGTCAATGTGCAGTATATTCATCGTATCCTCTCCCATCGCGGGCGGCAGCGCCCGTTAATCAGCATAGTCGCTGCCGTTACTGACGCATGCCGATCGCCAGGCGGTTAAAGGCGCTCATCAGGGCGATGGCGAAGGTCAGATCGGAAATTTCCACCTCGCTGAAGTGCGCGCGCAGCGGTTCGAAGTCTTCGTCGGGCGCATGGGTGGTGTCCACGTGCGTCAGCGACTCCGTCCAGGCCAGCGCGGCGCGTTCACGGTCGCTGAAGCGTTCGCTGACGCGCCAGCCCGCCAGCCCGTCCAGTTTGGCCTCCGCCATGCCGTCGGCGCGCAGCGCTTTGGCGTGCATCTCCAGACAAAAGGCGCAGCCGTTGATCTGCGACATGCGCAGCCAGACCAGCTCGATCAGCGCTTTGCCCAGAGGGCTGTTTTCCAGCGCGTTTTTGGTGGCGATCAGCCCCTGATAGGCGTCGGGAGAAAGGGTGTTGTACGGCAGGCGTTTTGGTGCGCTCATGGCGGATCTCCTGATAAAAAGTTATCGCTTTATTGCGTAGCCGCTACTGTAAGCGGCTAATGGCCTATAACATAGGTGCAAGAACTGAATAAATTAATGGGACATCCGCGATGGATATACAGCAGCTGCGGCCTGACCAGCAGCACGACGCGCCGCTCTACCTGCAGCTGTACCGGCGCTACCGCGAGGCGATTGCCGCCGGCAAGCTGCGTCCGGGGGACCGCGTGCCGTCGGTGCGCAGCCTCGCCAGCGAACTGAATCTGGCGCGCGGCACGGTAGAGACCGCCTATCAGATGCTGGTGAACGAAGGCTACTTTGTCGCGCGCGGCGCGGCCGGCACCGTGGTGTCGCCGCGTCTGGGCAAGCTGGCCGAACCGCTGGCGGCCTCGGTGCCGCCGGCTGTCGCCTCGCCTCATCCGCACGCCGTCAGCGGCGATGCGCTGTCGTTCCAGATGGGGCTGCCGGCGCTGGACGCCTTTCCGCGCAAGGTCTGGGCGCGTCTGGCGGGACGCTGCCTGCGCACGCTGGAAATGCAGGCGATGTATTACCCCGACCCGGCGGGCTATGGGCCGCTGCGGCACGCCATCGCCGCCTACCTGGGCATTTCGCGCGGCATCGCCTGCTCGTATGAGCAGGTGTTTGTCACTGCCGGCTATCACGGCGCGCTGGAGCTGGTGCGCCACACCCTGCTGCGGGCGGGCGACACCGGCTGGTTCGAGGATCCGGGTTATCTGTTTGCCCGACAGTATCTGGAGCGCGCCGGCCTGCGGCTGGCGGCGGTGCCGGTGGATGAGGAGGGGCTGAACGTGGCCGCCGGTCGCCAATGCGCCGATGACGCGCGCTTCGCGGTAGTGACGCCGACCCACCAAAGCCCGACGGGCGCGGCGCTGTCGCTGCCGCGGCGGCTGGAACTGCTGGAATGGGCGAGCCGCCGTCAGGCGTGGATTATTGAGGACGATTACGACAGCGAATTCCGCTACCACGGCCGGCCGCTGCCGGCGCTGAAAAGTCTGGATCGCGACGGGCGCGTGCTCTATACCGGCACCTTCAGCAAGGTGCTGTTCCCCGGCCTGCGGCTGGCGTATCTGGTGGCGCCGGCCGGGCTGGTCAGCCTCTTCCGGGACAGCGTCAACCATCTGCCCGGCCCCGGCTCGATGCTGCCGCAGGCAATGGTGGCCGATTTTATGGCGCAGGGGCATTTTGGCCGCCACCTGCGCAAGATGCGCGCGCTGTACGCCGCGCGGCGCGGTTATCTGGTCGATGCCCTGCAGCAGACGCTGGGCGAGCGTCTGCATATCCAGCCGCAGGCCGGCGGCATCCACGTCTTGGCGCATCTGCCGGCCGGGCAGGATGATAAAGCGCTGGCCATTGCCGCCGGGGCCGACGGGCTGTCGCTGCAGGCGCTGAGCGACTGGCGCGCCGCGCCGGCGGCGACGGGCGGGTTGCTGATGGGCTTTGCCAATTTCGCTACGGCGGAGGAGGCGACGGCGGCGGTGCAGCGGCTTAAGGCGGTGATGGCGTGAGGTATCGCCGCTTTACCCGGCAGGACGGCGGCCGCCGTTTTGTTTCTTTTGCGTCGTTATCCCGGGAAGGAATAATGACAATGGCCCCGCATGGGTTATTGTTGAATAAAAGATGCTATTGCCGGCATTAATCGCGGCTTTCCTTTTTTTAACGCATAAAAGGTTAATTCACCGCACCTGGCGCTATTTAAATTAATGAAATGATAATCACAGACGTTTCATTATGACACAGGTTGCATTAGGGGCATTAAAAGCAAAGGCGGAGCGGCTCTCCTTGCCGATTCCTGTTGAAATGTTGGCGTCCTGGGAAAATAGCCAAGAGGCGTGGTGTGTAAAAGATATTCACGGGGTCGTGGTTTATCTTAATGATAAATATCAAGAGTTTATCTCTTTGTTGCAGGGGTGCTCGGCGGTGTATCCGCAAGGCGTCAATCAGCATGATGAGCGGGTGTTGCGCGAGGTGAGGACAGTGATTGCCGTTGGCGTCTGTTTTGACCACGGATTGAATCGCTGTTTTCCTTTTTATTGTGAGCGCAGCCCCTATTTTAACCGACTGGCGGAGGTGGCCGGTATTATCAGTCACGTCCGGCCGGTTATTTCTCTTTCTCCCTCTTTTTTTTAAACGCTAACCGTTGGGGCGAAATGAGCGGCCAGAGGCCGAGCGATCTGTTTTCCGCCAAAGAATGGAACATCATTTTCCTATTGCTGCAGGGCTTTTCTGAAAAAGAAATGGCTCAGTGTCTTAATAGAACATTACGCACCATTAAGTTTCATAAGACGAATATATTACAAAAAACCCACTGCGCGCATACGCGGGATTTTGTGCTGCTGGCCCGTCGCCACGGCTGGCAATACTTTATTCCGCCGGTTTTTTTACAGCCTGGCTATTTTATCCGGCCCTGAACGTTTCACGTTGTTCCGGGAAAAAACTGTACCTTTGATACAGTCTGTTTTTTGGCCGCAGCCGTTACTCTGCCGCCTGTCGCCTTGCTGAATGATAAAGGCGCGGGAGCACTATTTTCTTGATGGAATATGTCAGAGGTACGGCTATGAACGATGTTAATAATCAACAGTTTCCCATACTGCTGGTGTCGCTGCATGAAGATGCGTCAGCTGACGATCGTGCGTTGGAGCTGGTGAAGCAGGCGCTCTCTTCACACAACCATTATGTCTTACAGACGGCAGCAACGAACAACCTGCTGGATGTTATCAAACATGAAATCGGCATCGGTTGCGTGATTATTCACGAGTGCGAAAGTGTCGCTGAAGCGGAACGCAACCGTATAATCAGCAGAATTATTCAGGGCATACGCACCTACAACAGCCGCATTCCCATTTTTTTTGCCGCGTCACGGCCGATTCTGGGCCGGCTGCCGACGGAGGTGATCAAAGAGATTCACGAATACATCAATATTTATGAAGACACCGCCAGGTTTATCGCCGGACGTATTCATCTGGCGATTGAGCACTATCGGCGCGGCCTGCTGCCTCCCTATTTTTCCGCGCTGAAGGGCTACGCCAGCGACAGCCCCTACTATTGGGATTGTCCCGGCCATCAGGGCGGCGTAGCGTATCTGAAGCATCCCGTCGGCCGCGAATTTATCAATTTCTTCGGTGAAAATATTATGCGCGCCGATATCGGCATCGCGACGCCGGAAATGGGCGACTGGCTGGAGCACAAGGGGCCGCCGGGCGAGTCTGAGCGCCGGGCCGCCGAGATTTTTGGCGCCGACCGCACGTTTTACGTGACCGGCGGCTCTTCGCAGTCGAACCAGATCGTCGGCCATTCGCTGCCGCTGCACGGCAAAATTGCGCTGGTGGATCGCAACTGCCATAAGTCGGTCAACCATGAGCTGACGGTATGCGGCGCGCATCCGGTCTATTTCCAGCCCGAGCGCAACGGCTACGGCATTATCGGCCTGATCTCGGCCGACCAGTTCAGCGCAGAGTCTATCCGCAACAAAATCAACGGCAGCGCGCTGGCGCTGCGCGCCAGCAGCCCGGACGCCGAGTACGCGGTGATCACCAACTGCACCTACGACGGCCTGATCTATGACGTTGCGGCATTGACGGAAAAGCTGGGCGCATCGACGCCGCGCATTAAATTTGATGAGGCCTGGTACGCCTACGCCCGTTTCCACCCGCTCTACCGGGGACGCTTCGCCATGGATGTGCCGGCCTCGCCCCGGCAGCCGACGCTCTATGCGGTGCAGTCCACCCATAAAATGCTGGCCGCCTTTTCCTCGGCGTCGATGATCCATATCCGTAATTCGCCGCGGGCGCCGGTTGATTATGACGTCTTTAACCAGTCTTTCACCATGCACGGCACCACGTCGCCGTTCTATCCGATCATCGCCTCGATGGACGTGGCGACGGCGATGATGCAGGGCCGTGAAGGGCGGACGCTGCTTAACGGCGCGATTAATGACTCGATTGAGTTCAGGAAAACCCTGGTGACGGTCGGTAATAAAATCAAACAGGATATTCCCGGCGACTGGTTCTTTGACGTCTGGCAGCCGGAGCGGGCAGAGGTGGACGGCGACAGCGTGCCGTTTATCGACGTCCCTACCGAGCAGCTGGCGAACAACGCCGACTACTGGACGCTGAAGGCCGGCGAAGCGTGGCACGGCTTTGGCGAGATGCCGGAAGGTTACGCCATGCTGGATCCGATCAAGGTGACGATCACCTGTCCGGGGCTGAACGCGCAGGGCGACATGAGCGAATTCGGCATTCCCGCGCCGGTGGTGGCTAAATATCTGGATATGCAGCGCATCATTCCGGCCAGAAACGGCGATTACACGCTGCTGATTTTATTCGCTTTGGGATCGACCCAGGGGAAATGGAATACGCTGATCGACTTGCTGATGATGTTCAAACGCTACCATGACGACAATACGTTGCTGCGCGACATATTGCCGGAGGTTTGCCGCAGTGATGAACGTTATACAACCCTGGGGCTGGCCGACCTGTGCCGGGAAATTCATCAGGCCAATGGCGAACTGAATATTGCCCGCCTGTCTGACCGAGCCTGCGCGCTGGCGGCGACGCCGGTGATGACGCCATCGCAGGCCTACCGTCATCTGGTGGAGGACGGCACCGAGCTGGTCGCCGCCGGGGACATTATGGGGCGGGTGGTTGGCGTGATGGTCACCCCTTATCCGCCGGGTATCCCGATGATTATGCCCGGAGAAAAAGTGACGCCGGAGGCCGGCGCCATCGTCGAGTATTTGGTGGCGCTGCAGACCTTCGGCCAGCGTTTCCCCGGCTTTGAGCACGAACTGCAGGGCGTGGAGATCGACGATAACGGCAGGTATTGGGTGCGCTGTATTAAAGAGAGCGCGCTGAATCCTTCGCTGTACGCCTAGTCACCGTCGCTTCGCTATAGCGGGCGCCGCGACGCTCGCTATTGTCCCCCTATTGATGTTCGTCATTCATAAGGAAAATACTATGTCTTCCGTTTCCGCCGCCTCGGTGAAAAAGATGGGGCTGGTTTCTCTTACGCTGGTTACCGCCTCAAATATGATGGGATCCGGCGTATTTATGCTGCCGACCAATCTGGCCGGCATCGGTTCGATCTCGCTGTATGGCTGGGTGATTACGATTATCGGCGTGGTCGCCCTGGCGCTGGTGTTTGCCAAAAACAGCCTGGTGACGCCGCGCAACGGCGGCATTATCGCCTACGCCAACGACGCCTTCGGGCCGTTTATCGGTTTTCAGACCACCATTTGCTACTGGATCAGCGCCTGGGTCGGCAATGTGGCGCTGCTGGTCGCCGGCGTCGGCTATCTGAGCTACTTTTTCCCGCTGCTGCACAATCCGCTGGCTAGCTCCATCACCGCCATCGTGATTTTATGGGGCTTTATCGCCCTGGCGTCGCTGGGGGCGAACGTGGCCGGGCGCTCTCAGTCGTTCACCGCCGGCTGTATGCTGGTGGTGGTGCTGGGCATCGGCTTTATCGGCTGGTTCTGGTTTAAGCCGGTGCTGTTCAGCGAGGTGTACAACAGCACCGGCGGCAGCGACGTCTCCGCCATCTTCTCGGCCGCCTCGCTGGCGCTGTGGGGGTTTTTAGGGGTGGAGTCCGCCGTCGTTTCCACCGGACAGGTGGAGAAGCCCGAGTCGACGGTGCCGAAGGCCACGGTGCTGGGCCTGCTGATTGCCGCGGTGTGCTACGTCAGCAGCTGTACGGTAATTATGGGGCTGGTGCCGCATCAGGCGCTGGTGGGTTCCGCCGCGCCGTTTGCCGACGCCGCGCGCTATATGTTCGGCGCCATGGCGGGGGAGATTGTCTCCGCGCTCAGCATTATTGCCTGTTTCGGCTCTATTTCCGGCTGGCTGATTTTACAGTCAGAGGCGCCGAGAGCCGGCGCGTCCGAGGGGCTGTTCCCGCGCTTCTTCGCCGAGGTGAATAAAAACGACGTGCCGGTGAAAGGGCTGATTTTTACCGGCGTGCTGATGACGGCGGTATTATTAACCACCGCATCGCCGAATTTGGCGAAGCAGTTTCAGGTGATTGTTTTGATGTCGGTGTTCGCGTCGCTGCTGCCGTATATTTATGCGCTGGTGGCGCTGCCGATTATTATGGTGGCCAAACGGCTGAATAAAGGCGGCGGATTTATCTTTTATCTGTTGATGTCGGCGATCGGCATTTTATACAGCCTGTTTGCGCTGTTTGGCTCGGGGGCCAATGCGATGTTCTGGGGCGTATTGATGATGATGCTCACCATACCGCTGTATGCCTTTGTCGCCGCCGCCCGCGCCAAACGGGGCGCCAAGACGCTCTATCTCGACGATCCGCAGTAATCGTCGCCCGTCACCCGTCCCGCTGTTCCGGCGGGTGACGCGGCTCAGTAGGGCGGTGATGCTGAACCGTCCGCTTGTCTGTTGAGCCGCGCGCTAATCTGCGCCTTGGCGTAGCGGACAAAATCTTCGACCGCCGGCATGGCCGCCGCCCAGTCCTGCGTCGCCAGTCCCAGATACTCCTGTCGCGCCGCCTGCAGCGTGGCGGCATGCCCGGCGGGCAGCTGCGGCAGCAGCCAGGCCGCCGCTTCTTCCTTGCCGGTAATCGCCTCATGGACCACGCTGTACCAGATGCGCGCCAGCGTCAGGATAATATTGCGTTCATCCCCCAGCAGGTCCGCGCTTTCCTGCCACAGCGCCAGCGTATCCTGCAAGGTTTGCCGCAGATCGCGCGGCGGCACCGCAGGATACAGCCGTGCCGCCTCATCGCCGACCAGCGCCACGCTGGCGTGACGCGCCTTGGTCAGCAGAATGGCGATATCCGCGTCCTGTTGCGCCGGCTCATAGATCCCCGCCTCAATATCCTCGCGCTGCCATTCACCGAACTGCAGCTCTCTGACCGGCGGGTAGCGCCACGGCACCAGCTGTGCATACACCAGCATGGTGACTTCCAGCGCCCGTCGGCCATCCGCTGCGCCGGGGGGCGCGGACAGCGCCAGCAGCGCCGGCATCAGGCTCGCCCGCAGCGCGTTATCCAGCGGTGCGCGCAGCGTCACCAGCAGATCGAGATCGCTGTAGGGGCGCAGTCCGCTCTCCACGGCGGAGCCGTACAGATGGATCGCCATCAGGTTGCCGCCGAGCCGGCGGGTAAGGAGGTCGACGACGGCGTTGATTTGTTGTCGGGCTGAGTCTGTCAGAGGCGTTGTCATAGGGTGATTCCTGGCGTGTCCGAGCTTGAGTGTAGCGCGATTTTTGCTGTGTATGTCATGGCTGCTTTGCCATGGCATCAGAAATTGCGGAATAGATTAGCAGAATATATATAGCATTATTTTTATAAAAACTAATGCTATTTAATGAAAGGGATAAGTTATTACCTAATGGATATTTATAAATAAGCGTCTGTGGTGTTTGAAGATTTGTGCTCTGGTAGGGGGCGAGGCTTGCGGGGTTAAAATGTCTGCTTTACCATATGAAATCGTATGGCGTTTTTTGAGTGTAAATTAAACGAGTTATTAGAAAAGGATTATTTAACGGATAGCGATTCCGCCGGATATTTAAGGACAAATAATATGAAAAAACTCTCCTCTTTGTTATTGCTGTGCGTCGCCGTGATTTTTTCCTCCAATGCTACGGCGGGGCGCCAGGGCTGTGAAATCAAGAAAAGCAAAATCCGCACCCAGATGGAATACGCCAAACGCTACGGTAACTATAACCGGCTGGCGGGGCTGGAGCGGGCGCTGGCCCGGGTCGAGGCCGCCTGTTCCGACGGTTACAGCGGCGCCAGCTATCGCCTGGATGGCTATAGCGGAGCCAGCCGCCTTGACGGCTACAGCGGGGCCAGTGGGGTCAGCGGCCGTCTGGATAAAATCAGCGGTAAGGAAGACAAGGTAAAACGGCGCGAGCTGGAGCTGGATCGGGCGATCGCCAGCGGCGATATGGAGAAGGTGCGCGACAAGGCGCACAAGCTTAATGAAGCCAAACAGGAGTTGGCGGAAGCGCGGCGCTGGTAATCCGGCGGTAACAATAAAGCAGAAGGGTGGCCCCTTCTGCTTTTTTATCGTTTTTAGCCGTTGGAATAGGCCACGCCTGCCCGTGCGCGGCGGTTCAGCAGCACCACCAGCAGCGCCAGCGCGGCAATGATCGCCCCCATCACCGGCACAAAGGCGTAGCCCAGCCCGGCGGACACCACCGCGCCGCCGGCGGCCGCGCCCAGGGCGTTGCCGAGGTTAAACGCGCCGATATTGACCGACGAGGAGAGGCCGGGCGCTTCGCTGGCGACGCGCATCACCCGCATCTGCAGCGGCGGCACCACGCCGAAGGTGGCGATGCCCCAGATAACCATGCCCAGCGCCGCGCCGATCTCACTGCGCGCCAGCAGCGGCATCAGCAGCATCACGGTCAGCAACAGCAGCAGAAAGCCCTTCAGCGTATTACTTTCCGAACGGTCGGCGAACTTGCCGCCGAGGTAGTTGCCGATCGAGAAGCCCACGCCGGTCAGCATCAGCATCAGGGTGACGAAGGTCGGCGTGGCGGCGGTCAGCGTATGCAGCACCGGCGCAATATAGGTGTAGAGGGTAAACATCGCCCCGGCGCCCAGCACGGTGGTCAGCAGCGCGGCCAGCACCTGCGGACGCAGCAGCACCGACAGCTCACGCTTCACGTCCGGACGTTCGCCCGCTTCCCCTTTCGGCAGTGAGAACCACAGCCCCAGCATGGCGATCACCCCCAGCCCTGCGGTGGCCAGGAACGACATGCGCCAGCCGATGGTGGCGCCGAGCCAGGTGGCGGCCGGCACGCCGCCGATATTGGCGATGGTCAGCCCCATAAACATGGTGGCGACGGCGCTGGCCTGTTTTTCTTTAGCGACCACGCTGGCGGCGACCACCGAACCGAGGCCGAAGAACGCGCCGTGGTTCATGCTGGTGATAATGCGCGACAGCATCAGCGTGGTGTAATCCGGCGCGATGCTCGACAGCACGTTACCCAGGGTAAAAATCGCCATCAGGAACACCAGCGCGTTTCTGCGCGCGCGGTGAGACAGCAGCAGGGTCATCAGCGGTGCGCCGATCATCACCCCGACGGCGTAGGCGCTGATCAGCATCCCCGCTTTGGGTATCGAGACGTCCACCCCTTCGGCGATCACCGGCAGCAGCCCCATCGGGGAGAATTCGGTGGTGCCGATGCCGAACGCGCCCACCGCCAGCGCCAGCAAAGGATAATTAATTTTCATGTAGCAACTCCATTAGCCGCTGCCAAAGCGCGGAAAGATAGTGAAAGTGGCGAAAGTATGACATTGGTCACAGCAAAGATAAGCCGGCGGCGGGGGAAAAGATTTTTGCTGATTTGCGCACAATAAGGGGGAAACTGGGCGTGTTTTTGCAAAAGGGCCAGACGGGAAACGGCGGCCCGGGCAGGCCGCCGTGGATAAGCGTTACGCCGCGAAGCCGCCGTCGATGGTCAGGCTGGCGCCGGTGATAAAGCCGGCTTCCGGGCCGGCCAGATAGGCGACAAAGCCGGCGATCTCTTCATCCTTGCCGTAGCGGTCGAGGGCCATCAGCTGTTTCAGCTGTGCGGCGAATTCGCCGTCGTCCGGGTTCATATCGGTATCCACCGGGCCGGGCTGCACGTTATTGACGGTGATGCCGCGCGGGCCAAGATCGCGCGCCATGCCCTTGGTCAGGCCGACCAGCGCGGATTTACTCATGGCGTACGCCGCGCCGCCGCCAAACGGCACGCGTTCGGCGTTGGTGCTGCCGATATGGATAATGCGGCCGCCGTCGTTCATATGGCGCGCCGCTTCCTGGCTGGCGATAAAGACGCTGCGCACGTTAACCGCCAGCATGCGGTCCAGATCGTCCAGCGGCAGCTCTTCGATGCCGCCCATCGCAAACACCCCGGCGTTGTTCACCAGAATGTCCAGCTTACCGAAGTGCTGCGCCGCCTGCTGCACCGCCCGGCGCAGCGCTTCGGCGTCGGCGCTGTCGGCCTTGATGGCCAGCGCCTTGCCGCCGGCGGCGCTGATGGCGTCCACCACGGCGTTAGCCTTATCGGCGGAGGAGACGTAGGTCAGCGCCACCGCCGCGCCTTCGCGCGCCAGGCGCTGTGCGATAGCGGCGCCGATGCCGCGCGAACCGCCCTGAATAAAGGCGACCTTGTTTTGCAGAGGAAATGTTGTCGTCATGCTGTTTCTCCTTAAAGGGGTGAACCTACACACTGGGGGCCAGTATCGGAGATGTGCCGGGTGGGTAATGTTCAGAAAGAGCTATGCGCGCGGAAAACGGCCGCTTTTGCCGTTTTCCGCGCGCGGTGCGTTATTCCTGCGGCAGGCGGCCAATAAATGCCGTTATCGCCTGTTCAAGTCGGGCGTTTTTTTCGCTGAGGGTAAGCAACTGCCGTTGGATATCGTCGGCATCCGGGGCATGTCGACAGGCGGCTTCCAACCGTTCGTAAAGCGGGATCAATGCCTCCGCAGCGATAATCTGGGCCGACCCGGTCAGGCGGTGAGCGCAAATCGCCAGCGCCGCCCAGTCTTGCCGCTGGCATAGCTCCGCCGCCTGCGCCAGATCCTGCCGGTTGTCCTCCTGGGCGCGCAGCAGCATCTGTTGTAAAAAGGCCGTATTATTCATCGCCAAATTTTGCAGCGCCGGCAGGTCAATCAGCGTTTCCAGCGGCGCGGCGGCCGGGGAACGACTCGCGAGGGTTGCCAGCATTTCTTCCAGCTGCGGCAGACGCAGGGGTTTGAACAGGCAGTCATCCATACCGGCCTCCTGGCAGCGTACGCGCTCCTGCGGCTGTGCATTGGCGGTCAGCCCCCAGATGGCCACCGCGCTGTTGGTGGCCCGGATACGTTTGGTCAGGGTAAAACCATCCATAACCGGCATATTGCAGTCGGTAATCACCAGATCGTAATGACCTGACTGCCAGAGCGCGAAGGCTTTTTCACCGTCCGTCGCCTCATCAACCGCATGCCCTAAGGTATTCAGCTGGCGTCGCAGCAGTAAGCGGTTGGTGGCGTGATCGTCGACAATCAGGATCTTCAGCCGGGCTTGTGCGCTGGCCGTGGTGTTATGCGCTGATGTGTCGGGCACCCTGCTGCGCGCCGGCACCGTCAGCCGCACCGTCACCGTTGTCCCCTGGCCCGGCTGGCTGTCCAGCGTCATCGTGCCGTGCATTTTCGCCAGCAGCTCTTTGCTGATCGCCAGCCCCAGACCGGTGCCGGTCTGCATTTTTCCCGCCTCCAACTGGCTGAAAGGCTGGAACAGTCGCTGCCGCTCATGGCTGCTGATGCCGATGCCGCTGTCCTGCACCCGCAGTATCAGCGTTATTTGTCGCTCGCTGTCGCCGGCCGGCACGGCTTCGGCATAGACGTTCACCTCTCCCCGCTCGGTAAATTTAATGGCGTTGCTCAGATAGTTGGACAGTACCTGCCGCAGACGCTGCTGATCGACCCAAATCTCCTGATCGGCGGGCAGCAGGGAGTGGTATTGCAGCGTTAACTGTTTGTTGGCCGCCAACGCCTGGAATATCTGCACGGTTTCAACCAACAGCGTATCGGGGTCGACCCAGTCGGGCAGCAGATCCAGATTGCCCGACTCAATTTTCGCCATATCCAGAATATCGCCGATCAGGCCCAGCAGCGATTGCGCCGAGGTATAGGCCAGACGAATAGCCTCATCGTCGTCGTCATGGGTAATGCGTTTTTTGCGATCGTGGCGCACCAGTTCCAGCAGCCCAATAATGGCGCTGATCGGCGTGCGGATCTCATGGCTCATGGTGGCCAAAAAGGCGCTTTTCGCCCGACTGGCTTTGTCCGCGTTCTCTTTTTCCGCCTGGAGCTCCAGCAACAGATTTTCATGCTCGGTAATATCCTGCCAGCCGCAGATCAGTCCTGCGACGGCATCGTGGTTATCGGTATACACCGTGCACCAGTGGGACACCGTCCGCTGCTGAACGCCGTCGTACAGCTGCAGTGTGCGTGTCAATGCCTCTGGCATGGGAGGAGGGGCGTCATCCATCAGCGGCATCAGCGTCGGCAGTACGTTTGCCAGCGGATGGCGCTGGTCGAACAGCGGCAATTGCAGATGCTCTGGGGGAACGCGGGCAAAGAACGCGCTGAACGCCTTATTGCTGCTGATAATTTCCCCTTGCCGGTTGATCACGTAAATGGGTCTTGGCGCGCCGTTTAGCAGGGTATCGCGGAATTTTAGCTGGGCGAGCAGGTTGGTTTGCGTTTGCTGACGCACGCGCGCCTGTCGTCGCAGATAGAGCACCCAGCAGAGCGCCACCACCACCAGCAGCAAGGCGAGAATAGCGATGCCGTAAAAGCGGGCGCTGTAGAGGCGCCAGGTTTCTAAGTGCACCTTCGGCGCCGCCTGCCACTTGTTGATGATATGGCTGATATCGCTGGGTGGAATATCGGCCAGCGCTTTATTCAGGATACTGCTTAGCTCCGGGGCGTTGCGGCGCGTAGCGAATCCCAGCCATGCGGGGGATTCATCCAGGCGAAGGGCGATTTTGAGCTGGCCGCGGAAGTAGCTTTCCATCATGTAGTTGACCCCCAGCTGATTATGAATGGCGCCGTCGACGCTGCCTTCGCTCACCTGTTGCATCGCCAGACTGGCGTTGGCGACCTTGACCCAGCGGATGCCCGGATAGCGGCGCGCCAGCGCCGCCTGCATGCTGTTGCCGTCAACCACCGCCAGCGTCAGCGAATTGTTTAAATCCTTTGGCGCGCCGGGGCCATTGCGCACCACCAGCACAAACGGCGTTTGCAGGTAGGGGCGGGTAAAAATCAGCTGCTGCTCGCGCTCAACGCTGTAGCTGATGGCGGCCAGAAAGTCCGCCCGATCGGCATCCAGCAATTCGACCATTTCGCCAACGCTGTCGGCGATAACCGGTTTGAAGTTCATCCCGGTACGCAGATGGATCAATCGCAGCAGATCGGCGCTGATGCCGGAGAAATTGTGGTGTTCGTCCAGCGTGGTGAATGGTCCGTAAAAGGGGTTGATCACCACCCGCAGCTGCGGGTGCTGTTGCAGCCAACGCTGTTCCTGGGCGGTGAGCTTCAATGGTTTACGCAGCGTCGTCAGATCGGGGGAGTTCAACCACTGCTGAATAATGGCATTGCGCCGCAGAGACGAGACATCGTGCAGTGCGGCGTTGAGCGCCAGCAGCAGCGTGCGGTCTCTCTTGCGTACGATAAAACGGCTGCCGATAGGTTGATTCGGCAGCAGAGCGACCACGCTCAACGTGTTGATGTAGTTACGCTCAATCAGAAAGTTGGCGGTGAGAAAGTTGCCGATAAAATAATCGGTTTTGCCGGCAACCACCGAGGAGATTGCGCTTTGGTTGGAGGGAAAGCGCTGAATAACCGCCTGGGGATAGTGCGCTTTAATCACGCTATCGGCAAGGTAGCCTTCGGCAACGGCCAACCGCAGCGCTTGGGTCGTAGGAATGGGGCGGTTAGCCCGGGATTCCAGCCCGACCAGCGCCGGCGTGTTGGCGATATAGCTGCGACTGGCGGTTAGCTCCAACCCTTCAGGAGGCAGAGCGCCGTCGTTATCCGCCAACAGATCCGCTTTGCCCTCGGCGATGGCGGCCAGCGCGGCATCACGGCTGCGATAGAGCGTGACCTGGGGGATTAGCCCCAGATTACGGGTGATAAGGCTGAGATAATCAGCGGTGATGCCTTCGCAGGTGTCCGGGGCGCTCAGCATATCGAACGGCGGCATCGTGGGTTGCGCGATGGCGATGCGCAATACGCGTTTTTTCCCCAGCCAGCGCCAGGCGCTATTAGGTAACGCCACTTCCAGTTTTGGACCGCTTTCGCGGCTGAACAGATTTAATGCTGGCTGACTGGCAGAGTCGGCCGCGCGGCATGTTGGCAGGAAGATGATGCACAACAGCAGTATCACCAGACCTCGGATGTACATTTGGACTATTCTAGGTTATTGCGGCGGGCGAATTCAAACAGTTCCAGCTGGGTTTTACAGCCGATTTTTTCCATCAGCCTGGTTTTGTAGGTGCTGACGGTTTTATTGCTGATATTCATTTTTCCAGCGATGCGGACGTTTTCCATACCTCTGATCAAATAGCGGAAAACCTGAAACTCCTGCTGGGACAGCGTAAGCAGTTTATCTTTATCTTCCTGATAGGCGTTAAGTGCCGAGACGTTTTTATTCATCGGGAAGTAGCCGTAGCCGCTCATGGCGGCATTAATTGCCGCGACGATATTATTGAGATCGTTCTTTTTACTGATAAAGCCGTTGGCGCCGGCTTCTATTCCACGCTGGGCGTAAAACTCGGGGTTCTTGGCGGAAACAATAATAATAATCCCAGGGTAGCTTGCGGCGCGTAGTTTTTTGATAACCTCTATACCGTTCATTCCGTTGATGTCGATATCGAGGATGAGAATATCCGGATAATATTTGTCGACCAGCGTGAGCGTTTCCGTGCCATCCCCTGTTTCGGCTAACAGTGTATGTCCTTCATTTTCAATCACAAACTTGATCGCCATCCGTGCAAGCGGATGATCGTCGACAATGATCGCACTGGCCATAAATCCCCTTGAAATTAACGTTATGAGAAAGTTCTCACGCTGATTTTTGGCAGATTAACAGAAAAGTATAGCGATATTAATACCCACCTCTGTAGGACGAGAACCTACGCATGTAGGACACATCCTTCTTATCTTGGGTTGCCTCTCTTATGGTTCGGATTTGTCCGGCGAACATACACTGACCCCGCTGAATTAAACGCCGTTGAGGCAGTTTGGCATCTCCATCTAGCAAAGCATTTTTTTGAACAACGGATGTAAAGGCTAATGATTTGCATTACGGCCAATGCGTCCGGAATTAATTAAATCGGACATTACCCAAAAGGAAGTTTATTTATGAAAAAACATTTAGTTGCAATGCTGATCACCACCGCTACCGGCCTGGGCATGATGTCTGGCGCCAACGCTGCGGACGGCACCATCCATTTCACCGGCGCGATTATCGCCGATGCCTGTACGGTTGACGCCGATTCTCAGGATATGACCGTTAACCTGGGCACCGTATCCAGCACTGCATTCGGCGCAGCCGGTGATAAGGCCTCCCCAACGCGCTTTACCATTAACCTGGGTTCTTGCCCAACCACCCTGACCAGCGCATCGGTGAAATTCGACGGCGTTGCGGACAGCGCCAACAATGACCTGCTGCAGCTGGATGCTTCCGCCGATCCAACCGATGATGCCAGCGGCGTAGGCATTGAGATTTCGGATAATACCGGCACCGCGATTCCGTTGTTCACCGCTTCAAAAGAGTACCCGATTGATGCGACGACCAACTCGGCCAGCATGGACTTTACCGCACGTTACGTGGCGACCGCGGCGACCGTTAACGCGGGCGCGGCTAACGCGACCTCTCAGTTCACCGTGAACTACCAGTAATAGCGATGATGATACCGGCGCTGACGCGCCGGTTTTTTCGCCGTAAGCCAGGGTCAGACACTGGCAGCTTTGGCTTGTTCTTTCTTGCTTTTCTCACGCCCGGGGCGGCTTTGACAGAGGCCGAGACCGGAAACGGGGAACACCGTGGAAACAAAACATAGGTTATGCAAATGAAAACGACCTTTGTCAAAAAGATCGCCCTGGCGCTGTGCGTATTTAGCTTCTGGTCCGGCTATGCGCAGGCCGGCGTCGTCGTCGGGGGCACCCGCGTGGTATATGACGGCGCAAAACGAGAGGCATCGCTGTCGATCAGCAACCCGGATAAAACGCCGTATCTGATTCAGTCCTGGGCGGACAACGACGGGCCGGACGGCAAACAGAAAGCGGGCGCCAAGCCGCCGTTTGTGGTCACCCCGCCGCTGTTTCGCCTTGAACCACGCGGAGAGAACCTGCTGCGTATTATCCGCACCGGGGGCGCACTGCCGGAGGACCGCGAATCGGTGTTCTGGCTGAATGTGAAATCGCTCCCGTCTGCGCCGCAGGGCGAGCGCAACGTGCTGCAGATCGCCGTTAAAACGCGCATCAAGCTGTTTTACCGGCCGGGAGGATTGCCGCGCATGTCGGAGGACAGTTACCAGCAGGTGAGCTTCCAGCGCCAGGGCAACCAGCTGCAGGTCAGCAACCCCACTCCTTATTTCCTGAGTTTCTTCTCGCTGAAGGTCAATGGCCAAACCGTGGACACCACCAACGTGATGGTGCCGCCGAAGGGCAGCGCGAGCTACCGTCTGCCGGCGAGCGCGGCGGGCGGCCAGGTGAGCTGGCAGCTGATTAACGATTACGGCGGCACCAGCAAAGTGTTTGCTTCCCCACTGAAATAGCGGCCGCCACGGTTGGTTAGGGAGATTTTCAGGTATGACCATCAATGTATGTTCGGCTTTACCCCGCGTCAGCGGACCGGAAGGGCGTCCGACGCCGTTGGCGGTGCTGATTGCCGTTGCCCTGAGCGTGCCGACGCAGGCGCAGGCGCGCGATGAATTTAACGTGCGCGCGTTGGAAATTGACAATCCGATGAGCGTGCCGGCGGATTTGTCGCAGTTTACCCAGGCCGGGGGGCAGGCGCCCGGCGACTATCGCGTCGATATTATGATTAACGGTGAGCCGCAGGATACCCAGAATATCAAGTTTGTCGCCGGCAAGGGCGGCAGGCTGCAGCCGGAGCTGACGCCGGCCCTGCTGGCGGACTGGGGGGTTAATCTGGCGTCGCTGCCTGCGTTTCAGGGAGTCGCGCCAGATACGTCGATTGACGATCTGGAAAAATATATTCCGCAGGCCACCACCCATTTTGACTTTTCCCGCCAACGTCTGGAGATCACCGTGCCGCAGGCGTCGATGAACCTGACGGCGCAGGGCGCGGTCGATCCGAAATACTGGGATAACGGAGTGCCGGCGCTGCTGCTGGGATACAGCTTCACCGGCGGCAATAGCTGGAGCGACGCGGCGCAAGGCCGTAACGACAACTATTTCCTGAACCTGCGCTCTGGCATTAACTTGGGGGCGTGGCGTCTGCGCAACTACAGCACCTGGAACTACAGCAGCGGCGGCGGCAGCGGTGACGGCGCGCAGAGCCAGTGGGACTCCATCAACACCTATCTGCAGCGCGACGTGCCGGTGATTAAAGGACAGTTGACGCTGGGGGACAGCTATACGCCGTCCGACGTGTTCGACAGCCTGCAGTTCCGCGGCGCACAGCTGGCCTCGGACGACAACATGCTGCCGGACAGCCTGCGCGGCTTTGCGCCGACGGTGCGCGGCATCGCCAACTCCAACGCCAGGGTGACCGTCCGCCAGAACGGCACGGTGATCTACCAGACCTACGTGCCGCCGGGGGCGTTTACCATTAACGATCTGTTCCCCACCTCGGCGAGCGGCGATCTGCAGGTCACCATCACCGAGGCCGACGGCAGCGAACGCAGCTTTATTCAGCCGTTCGCCAACGTGCCGGTGATGCAGCGCGAAGGGCGGGCGAAGTACGCGTTTACCGTCGGTAAATATCGCGCGCCGAATCACTACAACGAGGAGCCGATCCTCGGCCAGGCGACGCTGATTTACGGCCTGCCGCATGATGTGACCGCCTACGGCGGCTTCCAGACCTCCGACAACTATAACGCGCTGGCGTTTGGTCTGGGCTTTGGCCTGGGCGAACTGGGGTCTCTCTCGCTGGACGCCACCCAGGCGTATACCACGCTCAGCGATGGCAGCAATAAAGAAGGGCAGTCGTACCGTTTCCAGTACTCCAAATCGATCGCCGCCACCGATTCTACCGTGACGCTGGCCGGCTATCGCTACTCCACCAAAGGCTTCTACACCTTCAGTGAAGCGGCGGACTACCAGTTGTTTAATGACAACAACTTCTTCA
Organism: Serratia rubidaea; assembly: GCF_016026735.1. Lineage (NCBI taxonomy): Bacteria > Pseudomonadati > Pseudomonadota > Gammaproteobacteria > Enterobacterales > Yersiniaceae > Serratia > Serratia rubidaea. The sequence continues at coordinate 699,218 of NZ_CP065640.1, read as the reverse complement.
ATATGCGCAACAACAAGCGCAGCAAGCTGCAGCTGAATCTGACCCAGAACCTGATGGGCGGCGAGTGGGGCGCGCTGTCGTTCTCCGGCTATCAGCAGGATTACTGGAACGCCGCGGGCTACGAGCGCAACCTGAGCGTGGGCTATAACAACGGCTGGAACGGCATCAACTACTCGCTGCTGTATACCTACAGCGCCTACCCCGGCCGGCAGAATGATAACAACCAGCAGCTGGCGCTGAACGTCAGCATTCCGCTCAGCCGCTGGCTGCCGAACACCTACGCCAACGCCAGCGCCACGGTGGATAAAAGCGGTCGCGCGCGCTATCAGACCGGCTTCAGCGGTACCGCGCTGCCGGACAATAACCTCAGCTATAGCGTGACGGAAAGTTACGGCACCCACGGTGAAGGCAACAGCGGATCGTTGAACGGCAACTACCGCGGCCCTTATGCGCAGGTCAACGGCGGTTACAACTACAGCCGCGGTTATCAGCAGTTGAGCTACGGTTTACAGGGCGCAGTGGTGGCGCATCCGTACGGCGTAACGCTGTCGCAGCCGCTGTCCGGCGAGATGGCGGCGCTTGCTCTGGTGCGCGCGCCGGGAGCGGATGACGCCAAGGTGCAGAACCAGACCGGCGTCTATACCGACTGGCGCGGCTATGCGGTGGTGCCGTATCTGAACCCTTACAAACGCAGCCGCGTCGCACTCGACCCCGGTTCGCTCGGCGACGATGTGGATATCGACACTAACGTACAGAGCGTGGTGCCGACCGCCGGCGCGCTGGTGCTGGCCAACTTCAGCACCCGGGTGGGGCAGCGCGTCTTGATGACGCTGACGCAAAACGGCCGCCCGCTGCCGTTCGGCGCTACGGTATCCGTGGATGGCGATGAGGCCAACACCGGCATTGTCGGCAACGATGGTCAGGTTTATTTAAGCGGGATAGCCAATCAGGGCAGTCTGACGGCGAAGTGGGGTAACGGCGCGGATAAAACATGCCGGGCCAGCTTCACACTGGATAATGATGCGAAAAATAAAAGCGTATCGGAGAGCGTATTAACGGTTAACGCCCGGTGTTTATAAACGGCGTTGCAGATCAATAATGTTCTATTTTCTCAACATTAAAAGACGGGTTTCTGGCGTGGCATTCGCTAACGATTAGCGAGTTATTATTAGACGCAAGGGGGGGCGCCGGAATGGTGAATGCCTCCGTGATATTCACGATGAAATATAACTAGATCCTTCGCTAATAAATAGTTAAAGGCGGTTATTTATTTTTAATGAGCCCATGTTTCTGATGTGTGGTCATTATTGAAAAGGGAATATTCTCTTTATTCCCCGTGATGGTAAGTAGGCATATTTATACCGGTTCCGTTTGCATCGTGCCTGAACAAGGAGGTTCATTTCTCTGTTCCCATTTTCCCGTTGCGTTGTGGGAACAGAGATTTCTTTTTACACGGCAAAGGGCCACCACTATTTAACGACAAGGAATTCTCATGAAGAAAACGACGGCAGCACTCAGTTTGGTATTGGCCGCTTTTACCGCCGGCGCGCAGGCGGCCGGTCAGCCTGAAAGCTGGTACGCCGGCATCAAGGCCGGCTGGTCAGATTATTACAACGCTTCCATTCCACAGGGCTTCAGCCCGGATGCCGTCGGCGGCAGCCGTTACGGCATCAAGGGCAGCAACGCGGTGGGCGGCGTGTTTCTCGGCTACCAGGCCAACGACTGGCTGGCGCTGGAAGGCGGCTATGACTACCTCGGCAATATGGAGATCACCAGCAGCAACGGCAGCGGCGGGCGGCTGAAAGCGCAGGGGATACAGCTGGGCGTCAAACTGAGCGCGCCGCTGACGGCGAGCTGGGATGTATATGCGCGCGGCGGCGCGATGGGCTGGCGCAGCGATGTGCAGCGGGCCGGCGGCTCCACGGTGGATACCGGCCTCAGCCCGATGGCGGCGTTGGGCACCGAGCTGGCGCTGAGTGACAATCTGGCGCTGCGGCTGGAGTATCAGTACACCGCCAACGTCGGCGAGGGCGGCGGCAGCGGCGTGACGGCGGATAACGGCCAGACCAGCCTCGGCCTGCTGTACCGCTTCGGCGCGCCGGAGCAGACGGCAGCGCCGATCGTTCCACCGCGCGAGCCTGAACTGGAGGTGAAAACCATCACGTTGAAGGCCGACACGCTGTTTGCCTTTAACCGCGCCGATCTGACGCCGGACGGCCTGCAGGAAGTGCAGATCGTCGCCGAGGGGCTGCGCGCCCAGCGGCTGGATAATCTGCGCGTCGATGTCTACGGCTACACCGACCGGCTGGGGGCGGCGGATTACAACCTGGATCTGTCGCAGCGTCGCGCCCGCACGGTGGCGGAAGCGCTGAGCGATAGCGGTATTTCTCCGGCCAATATTAATGCGCGCGGCATGGGCATCAGCGACGCCATGACCGGCAGCCAGTGCGACGGCGTTCATCAGCGTGACGCATTGATTGACTGCCTGTCGCCGGAGCGCCGGGTAGATATTAACGTCCGCGGCGAGAGCGCCTACGTTTTCTAAACGCTGATGCGATCGGGGGGCGTGCACGTTAACGGCGGCGGAGGCGGAATGATGCGGCGTAACCTTCAGTATTGTGCTGGCCGTCGGGCATTGGCTGTACTGCACGTGTTGCTGATTGGCCTCGTCGCCGCGGCGGCGGGCGCCCTGTTGGGGCTGCTGTCCGGCCTGGCGATTAACGCGCTGGCGTCGGAATGCGCCGTCGCCGCGTTAACGTCAACGTTTCCCCTGATTCACGAGCTGTATCTGGCATTTTGGCTGGTTCTTTGAGGGAGCTTCCGCTCCCATTGCAAGAGAGTTTCTCATGATGATTGCCCTTTTCCATCAGCGCGGGCGCGCCTTACGCCTGTGCGGCTGCGCCGCATTTTCTCTGTTGCTGAGCGGCTGCCTGTCTGCTCCGGAAGAGACGACGGCGCCGACGCCGACGGTGCAGGCGGCCCCAGCGCCGGCAGAAGCAACGGTAGCGCCGCCGCCTAAATCCGTGAATTCCATTGAGCAGTGCCGTAAGGCGCTGGATTCGCTGCAGAAGATTAATCCGCAGTCATACCGGCAGAAGAAAGCGTATTTTGACTCACTGCTCGGCTCCGTCGCGCAGTACAGCGCCGTGCGCGGCGAGGTCAGCGGCGGCACCAAAGACACCATTGACGCGCTGTACAAGTTCAAAACCAATAAGGTGTGCGCCGATATTGAAAATGAAGTAATGAACGGCCTGGTGCGGCGGGCGGAGAGGATGACGCCATGAAAGCGCGCTTAACGTTACTCTCTTTTTGCCTGCTGGCGGCGCAGGCCTCGGCCGGCGGGAACGCTGTTGATAATGAAGGGCTGCAGACGCTGACCTCGATTACTCAGCAAAACAGCGATATTCCGGCGCTGTTGAACTATGCCGAGCGGACGCCGGCGTTGCCTGCTCCTACTTCTGCGCCGACGGCGCCTGCGGTAAAAAACGGCGAGGCTTCACGGCTGATGAAAACGCTGCGCGAGCAGCAGGCGGAGATGGGGCGGCAGGAAAAAACAATCGCTGCCCTGCGCGCGGAGCTGCAGGCGTTGAAGCAGCGTCCGCCGGTCAATGATGCGGCGTTGCAGGAGGTGGAAAAGCTGCAGCAGGCGCTCAAGCAGCAGCAAGCTCACTGGCAGCAGCAGAAAGCCGCCATGACGGATGCGCAACAGCGGTTTACTCAGGCCGAGGAGGCGCTGCAGGGTAAAGAGCGTGAGCTGCAGGACAGCCGGCAGCTGCTGGCAAAGCAGCATGCCGAGCTGAGCACCCTGACGCTGCAGATGAATAACGGGCGTGAACAGCGGGAAGCGGCAGAGCGTCGGGCGCATGACAGCGCGGAGAAGCTGGCGGCGCTGCAGGCGGAAAAACAGCCGCCGGTGCTGGATAGCGAGCCGCAGCAGCAGGCCTATGCGGTCGGCGCTTCGCTGGGGGGCGATATGCTCAAGCTGCTGGCCGATCGGGCGGCGCAGGGCGTATCTCTGGATCGTGAACGGGTGCTGGCGGGCGTTCACGACGCCTTCAGCGGTAAATATCGGCTGGATGAAAAGGCGCGTAATAAAGCCTTGTATGACAGCGCCGTCGCCGTCAATCAGCATCAGCAAAAAGAGAAGGAGCAGGCGCTGGCCGCAGGTAAACGTTATCTGGCCGATTTTAAAAAAAAGGGCGCGAAGTCGCTGCCTGACGGCGCCTGGTATCACATTGAGTATGCCGGCAGCGGAAAAATTGAAGCGGATAGCACGGTGGATGTCGTTATTAAGGAAAGCCTGCCGGACGGTACCGTGATTAGCGATATGGAACACAGTGGCAAAGTTTTATCGCAACGGCTGGATGCTTATCCGGCCGTGTTCCGCGCCGCGCTGAGTAAGCTGGAAAATCACGGCAGCTTGCAGCTGATGGTTCCGCCGGAAAAAGCCTATGGCGATCGTGGTCTGCCGCCGAAGATCCCGCCAGGGGCGACGATGATCTATCAGATTCGTATTGTAGACGTGCAGAAAAAGTGATTTAGGTGTCATGGAGCATTATTCCAAGTGATTGTTTATAAAAGTCAGGTTTCATGAGTAAAGGTTTTTGATAGTGATATAAAACCAGATTAATGCTATGCGGTTAAGCTATGGATTATTGTTTTTAGTATGTTTTAAATGACAGTTTGATCTGGTTTTATTTTTCATATGCGAGGTGTTTAATATTTCTGCGGAATTTTAACTTTTCATTAAATAATATGCTAAAGCATAAAGTAAAGAGGTGAGCGGATGATAAAGCGAATGGTGTATATATTTTTGTTGGGTGTGTCTTTTACTCCACTACAGCTAATGGCTGCATGCAATTGGTATACGGGGAGTCTTGGGACAATGAATATTAATGTTGGAACGTTAAATAACCTGGCAGAACAAAATATAGGGGCGGTTGTTTTCTCCAGAACTGTTTCCCTTGATAGTGTTGGTAGTCATTTCGGTATCCGGTGTGGCGCATATACGCGCTTTAATATTTATGGCAGCATGAGCGGAAGTCCGGAAAGTGGGTATAGTGGTGTGTATCGGACAAATATTCCCGGACTGGGGATTCGTGTCAGTATGTGGAGCGATACAATTTACCATGAAACACCAACCACGCCAACAGTCGCCCCTTTTACATGGCGGATATTTTATAATACCAGCGAAAATTTTGACTATAATTATGGCTCTGGATATATACAGGTAAGAGTTGAATTAATAAAGACAGCGGAGTTTGTCGAGTCAGGAAATCTTAGTTATCAGGTTAATAATATATTGGTCGCAGAACAGTTGCCTGTGCAAAACCTTAATGTTACAGGACGGGTGATCGGTGGGTGTTCTGTCAGTAACAGCGCTATTAATGTTCCCTTGGGTATTGTTCCTAGCAACCGTTTTTCTGGGCCGGGAGACACCGCTCAACCTACGGACTTTAATATCTCTTTACGTTGTAGTGTAGACACTAGAGTTAGCGTCAGGTTTGACGGTACAGCTGATGGTTCTGGCGCTACAGGTGTTATTGCCCTGGATCCGCCAACGAGCGGTAGTGCAGCTGAAGGCGTAGGGATACAGATTATTTATAATGATCTTCCCGTACCAATAGGTTCGGATATTTATGTGTTAACGCCAAGCAGTAATGGGAATATTGATGTGCCATTTATAGCTCAATATTATCAGACGAGAGATCGTATAAATAGTGGTCAGGCGAATGGTACGGTGACATTTACAATGTCATATGATTAGGTGGCTAATGTTATATTTGATGTAAACTGTATTGTAAGTGGTTGTTGCTTTTTTATGGGGCATGTATTTTATGTGTCCCATTGCAATGATTAATTAATTATCTTACACCACAATAAAAATAAACAGGATGCCGGTATGCAAAAGGTATTGTTGGTTGATTTTACCCATTCTATGACACAGACCTTTCACTATTTCTTTAATGCCTATTATTCCGGGCGCGTTTTATATGATGCTATGTCACCACCGGATATTGGCGGCATGATCAGACGACGGCCGGACGTTAACCGCGAAATTGTGCTGTTTTATCTGTCGCGCAATATGACCCACTCGCCGCAGCAGTTACGCATTATATCTTCATTTTTCAACGTCTATCCGGACGTTAAGGGGGCGGCGCTGGTGGACAATAACCGAGCGGTGGCGGGCAGGCTTTACCGGCAGTTGCCGCTGTCGGTGATTTATCAGGGGGAGCCGTTGTCTGATATGGTGCGCATGATTAACCGCGTGCTGCAACACCGTAAGGTAATCAGCGAAAGACTCTGTTCCTATGAGGAAGAAGTGCGTGATTTTCTATGGGAAGAGAGAGTACGCCTGCTGACGCTGCAAGAGAAGAACGTCATGATTGATGTGCTGCAAGGGTTACCGCTGTGCAGGATTGCGCGTAATCATAATATTAAAATGAAAACTGCAGCCAGCCATAAGTATAATGCCTTTCGTAAACTCGGCGTGTTGCGAAAAATCGACTTGCTGCAGTTAAGGATTGAGTGGTTTTGACTCTGCCAATGCGCTTCTCAGCGTCGCTCGACGTAGATTTTATATCTTTGCGTAAACCGGTAGTGTTTATAAAAGCAAAAAATACTGAGAGAGAAAAGACAGACCGCGCTAATGAACTCCATATTAACCTCCTTGACGTTTGGATATTTAACTTACTCCTTCTGTGTCACTTAATGATTTGGACTATTCTTTTATTTTTGTAGGACCTTGCCGCGTGCCGTGGGACGGCGGCCTACTTTATTGGTCATCGTCCTACATTTTTAGAACTTTATGCAAAGCATGCGCCTGCCTGAGCACAGGAAGGCATCCTTTCTCACCGCAGTAAGGAGCGGAGGAAGAGAAGGGGGCAGGTTTTTTTGGGGATGTTTCTTGTGGATAGGAATATTCTTTTGCAAAACGTGCTGTCACCCTGTTTTGGTAGGGTGATAACTCTATAGGTTTATAAGTCGCATGATTTAACAGCACTTTTTTTGCATTACACGGCGTTTTTTGTCTTTTATTTCGATTACTCCTATGGAAATATCTTATTATTGATAGGTTGGAACGATCGACATTGTATTATTTGATCAGTTTTTTCATTGGTTTTACCGATCGTTTTTTTATTATTGATCGTTAATGTTGATCGTTATTTGTTTGCACAGTATGATTCAAAAAAACGCGATGAGGAATAAAGCTGCGCCGCTTGTTGCATTAGGCCTCCGTGGCTGGTTTAAGGGAAGATAATAGTGATGGTTATTTTTCATTTTCTCTGTTATTAACTGTTTTTCTGGCGTCATTATGGTATGTCGTATTATTTTGACGTATCCCTCATCTCTACGCTTTTTAATTGTCACCTTTTTTAATATATTTTTCTGACTGTTGTTTTTGCGGCGAAAATAAAATCGTGGATGCGCCGTGCAGCAAAATAAGCAAATAAAATAACAGCGTGTTTTACTGGTTGTCGATGTTTTTCGATATCGCCGGCATTAATGGTAATGATTTATGGACATTTTTTTCACGGAAGAAACGGGCGGGGTTGATAAGAATCGCCAGACTGCTTTCCCCTTGTACGGTAATGACAACTATTATATTTACAGCCTGAGCCTGCTGCTGGAGGATCTGCTGGCGGATGAGGACGCGACAGAGCGGCAGCTGCCCGCTATCTGGGTGCTGAGCGGGTTTCAGGATGTTTTATCCTATATCCAACAGATGAAGAGAAATGCGGAGAATATCGTGATTGGCGATGAGCGGCATTATCGCCTGTTGTCCGGTATTGCCAGCATTGGCGACATGTTTTTTATCCATGCTTCATTGCCCGTCGTGGAAATCAAAGAGCGCTTAAGATTTGTGATCCGCCGTAAGGCGGACGGCAAAATGCTGCGTGAATACCGTTATCACGATACGCAGGCATTTTCCGCCGGGGCGAGAAAAACGATTAAGCTGCTGCTCAAAGGGCTGCCGACCTGGCGCGTGGCGCAGGAGTGCAGCATTCATCACCGTGCCGTCAGCGTATATAAGCGCAACGTGATGCGGCGGCTGAACGTTAATAATACTCAGGAGCTGGTGATTAAGTGCCGGCTGATGGAGCTGCAGTGGTAGCACGCCCTACGGCGCAAGATAATGATGATAGCTATGCAGGCCTTACGGCCTGCATTTTTTTATCTGCCGTCAGGCAGCGGGTGAAGCGAGACGGCTTACCGCCTGCTCTAACGCGGCGATATCATCGCTGGCCAGCCAGGGCTGGATGCTGACGATATCCTCTTCCGGCAGGTCGTAAATCCGCAGCGCCAGCAGGCGCGCGATGGTTTCGTCTGCAAAGCGCCGTTTAATCGGCCGGGCCGGGTTGCCGCCCACCACGGTGTAAGGCGCGACGTCGCCCGTCACCACGCTGCCGGCGGCGACGATCGCCCCTTCGCCAATGGTGACGCCGGGCATCAGCATCGCGCGCATGCCGATCCAGCAACCGTCGCCGAGCCGCGTATCGCCTCTGGGCTGGTAAGAGGCCTGAATGCTGGCCATAAACGGGTAAAGGCTCAGCCAGTCGGTGCGGTGGGTGTGGTTGCCGCCCATCAGAATCACCGTTTCCGCGGCGATGCAGACAAAGTTGCCAATCAGCAGGCGGTCCAGCTTGCCCAGCGGCTCCCACTGCCGGCTGTAGGCGTCGCCGTGCAGATAGCGCACCACGTCGCGTTCAAAGCCATTGTCCCAGCAGTCGCTGTAATAGCTGTGGCTGCCTTTAACGATAATATTCGGGTTGGTCACCGTTTGGTGTAACAGTTCGATCTTTGACCAGTGTTTTTCTGACATGGAACTTCTCGATTAATACATTGAAAAGGCCACGGAACGTGTTGTCTGTGGCAGTGTTTCCGTTCATCAACACTGCCGGATCAAGCGATAAGCGCTCGTTTTAATCGCGGGTTAACGGGCATTTCATCCTCCAAAGCGGCGGGCATTGTAGCAGTAACCACACACTTCGTCATGACTATCTGCCGGGCGGCCAATAAAAAGGCCGCCGATAAATCGGCGGCCCTGTGTTTAGCCTCGGCAGCGTCAGGAGGCGTTGGTTTCTGCCTGACGAAGCGCCTTGCGGCGCAGCCGCAGTTTTTTCACCAGATGGTGGGCCTCCTTGGTGCTGGCCACCGTCGGCGGGGAGCCGCGCAGCGGCTTCTTGGCCGTTTCGCGCAGCGTCAGCACGGTGATAATGCCGATTACCCCGGCGCCCATCATATAGTAGGCCGGCATCATGATATTGCCGGTGGTGTCCACCAGCCAGGCGGTGATTAACGGCGTGGTGCCGCCAAACAGCGAGACCGACAGGTTAAAGCCGATGGCCAGCGCGCTGTAGCGCACGTCGGTGACGAATAACGCGGGCAGCGTGGCCGGCATGGTGCCGCTAAAGCAGGAGTGCAGCACGCCCAGAATCACCAGGCCGCCAAACACCGCCAGCAGATTGCCGGAAGCCAGCAGCATAAAGGCGGGAATGGCGAGCAGGATCAGCCCGGCGGCGCCCAGTGCGATCACCGGACGGCGGCCGATACGGTCAGTGGTGTAACCCCAGAACAACGTCAGCGGCATCATCACGAACATGATCACCATCACCAGCAGCAGGCTGCTGAGCTGCCCCAGCCCCAGAATGCCGCTGAGGTAGCTTGGCATATAGGAGGTCAGCATATAGTTGGAGACGTTAAACAGCAGCACCAGCCCTACGCATTTCAGGATAGAGACGCGGTACTTCTTCAGCATCTGCAGCAGGCTAAGACGCGGCTTGCTGTGCTCCAGCGCTTCCTGCTGCGCCATATGCTGCTGGAAGGCCGGCGTTTCTTCCAGCTTCAGGCGGAAGTAAAAGCCGATTAACCCCATCGGTGCGGCGATAAAGAACGGAATACGCCAGCCCCAGTCCATCATTGCCTGCGCGGACAGTGCGGAGGTGAGGATGGTGACCAGGCTGGCGCCTAGCAGGTAGCCGCCGATGGTGCCGAACTCTAAAAAGCTGCCCATAAAGCCGCGGCGTTTATCCGTCGAATATTCGGCGATAAAGGTGGCGGCGCCGGAGTATTCACCGCCGGTGGAGAAGCCCTGCAGCAGGCGGGCCAGCAACAGCAGCACCGGCGCCAGAATGCCGATGGAGGCGTAGCTGGGGATCAGGCCGATGCAGCAGGTGCCGATGGCCATCATGATCATGGTGATGGCCAGCACTTTCTGCCGGCCGATGCGGTCGCCCATCCGGCCGAACACGATGCCGCCAATCGGGCGGATCAGGAAGGCGGCGGCGAAGGTGCCGAAGGAGGCGATCAGCTGCGCCGCCGTGCTGGCGTTAGGGAAAAACACTTTACCGATGACCAGCGCCAGGTAACTGTAAACGCCAAAATCAAACCATTCCATGGCATTGCCCAGCGCAGCGGCGCCGACGGCTCGTTTGAGCATATCACTATCAACAATAGTAATGTCGTCAACGGTCAATTCCGGCGATTTATTGTTGAGAGGGAGGTGCTCATTCGGTAGTGTGGTTGGAGAGTGTTGGGAGGTCATATTTTCCTCAAAATAGTTGCGTGATATTTATCGTATTTGTTGTCCTGATGTAAAATAAGAACATAAAACTAACGTAATAACGTCAGGTTGGGGATTATTCGGGGGCGCTACTCTAATATACCCGCAGCGAGAATTGCAAGTTTCACGGGAATATTCATTTTATTCAGGTGGTTGTTTCTGTGGTTACTACAAGATGTGTCACGAGGTTTCATATTATCACCGTTTGTTGTGATAATGTGTAAATTAGCCTCCGCCAATATCCCTGCCTGTTTTCAGGTTTTTTATTGTATTTGTTATTGACGCTGGCGATGTGGCAAAAAATGGTTTTTTTATATTATTTTTATCGCGTCGCGGTTGTTTTTTTATAATATGACGTGCAGGCAGATATTCGCACGGCATAAAAGTGATATAATATTCCTGATTTATTTAGCGATTTTATCCGGGAGTTTTATTATAATCGTCAACTATCCGTCAGCCGTTGCAGAGCCTTATGCCCAATTCGCATAGCCCGTTAACCGATCCTCAGTTTGTTGCCGAATTACAGCAGCAGATGCTGCAATTCGCTCGCCTGCAGCTTAATGATTTTCATCAGGCGGAGGACGTGGTGCAGGAAGCCTTTGAAGGCGCAATGAAAAACGCGGGTTCGTTTGCCGGCAGGGCGGCGTGGAAAAGCTGGGTGTTTGCGATTCTGCGCAATAAAATCGCCGATACGCTGCGTAAGCGCTATCGCCAGGCGGAGGTGCAATCCGTCGATGAGGAAGATCGGCAAGACTTTGAGGCGCTGTTTGACGCGCAGGGGCACTGGCCGGCGGATGAACGGCCGCAGCGCTGGCATCAGCCGGACGAATCCTGCGAGCAGGCGCAGTTTTGGCAAATCTTCGAGCTGTGCCTGACGCAGGTGCCGGCTAAAAACGCCCGGGCTTTTATGATGCGTGAATTTATCGGCTTGGAAACGCAGGAAATATGCCGTGAAATGGCGCTGTCAGTGACTAATCTTAACGTAGTGCTGTGGCGGGCGCGTATGCGCCTGCGGGAGTGTTTATCACAGCGTTGGTTTAGCCGTGAAGGAGGCGAACATGCTTAACTGCCACCGTGCGACCCGCCTGATGTCCCAGGCGCAGGATGCGCCGCTGCCGTTGACCCAGCGGGCGGCGCTGCGTTTCCATCTGCTGTTTTGCTCCGGCTGTCGCAACTTTCAGCGGCAGCTGGTTGATCTGCGCGGTATCACGTCGGCTTTCGCCCAGGGTAAAGATCGGTCGACCAAGCGCTAGGCCATGCGCTTCAGCGCCGGCGCAGCAGGTGGTCAAGCGACAGCCTGCCGCCGCCGTAGCTCATCAGATAGATCTGCGCGCTCATCCACATAATATGCACCGGCCAGGCGTCCGGGTAGACGAAAACCTGAATCACCAGCGTCATCACCCACAGCGCCAGCGCGGAAAAGCGCGTCGCCAGGCCGAGCAGCAGCAATAGCGGGAAAAGGTGTTCCGCCACGGCGGCCAGGGTGGCCGCGATGGCCGGCGGCAGCAGCGGCAGCTGGTACTCGGTGGCGAACAGCGCCAGCGCACCGCTGGTCAGGTGCGGTATCCCCAGCCGCAGCGGCTCGCCGCCCAGAATATCGATCGTCAGCCCTTCAACCTTACTCTGCCCCGACAGCCAGAACGTGGCGGCCAGCGCAAGGCGCGCCAGCAGGCCGAGCAGGCTTTCCTGGACGATTTTCTGACTCCTTGCCGCCAGCGTATGCAGTAATTCCATGTTATTTCTCCTGCCGGCCGGATACGCAGAGGATCAGGCCGTAATGGTGTAAGCGCCGTAAGGCCGGGCGGGCGTCAAACTGCGCATCTTGCGCCAGCGCCGCCGCCAGCGCGTGCGTCAGGGGCCGTTCTGCCTGCAGCGCGCGAATAAAGCGCAGTTCTGCCGCATCGATGGCGATCAGACGCACGTCATCCTGATAGCGAAACAGTAAAACCTGTTCGGGGCGCCAGGGATCCAACTCCGTCGGCGCGGGATCCTGCTGATGCGCCGCCCACAGGCTGAACACGGCAAACGGCGAACTGAACAGGCGCAGCGAAGGATGCAGCCGCAGCGTGCTGTCGGCGGACAGCGTTGGTTCCGCGCCGCGCGCCGGCTTCCCATCCGCTGCGTGCAACGCTTCGATGCACAAGAGTTCAAGCTGCGTCAGATCCGCCAGCCACGGCCACTCCGCCAGCGGCGGAAAGTCGGCCAGCCAGGCGGGCAGCCGCGCGCCGTAACCGGCCAGCACCGGCGACGTCGGCGGATGCTGGCGGATAAACTCGGCCGCCATGGCGCGGAAGAAGTCGTCGCCGAGCTGCTGCACCAGCACCGGGCAGTTTTCCGCCAGCGCGTTAATCAGCGAGGCCATCACGTTGTTGCGGTAAACGGCAAAGCGGTAGGACGGATCGCTGCCGTTCCAGGTGGTTAACCCCGCCGGCGCGGCGACGTCGCCGTCAAGCAGCGCCTGATACAGTGCGCGTTGCATCCTTCACCTCCGGTGTCATCAATGCCTCCGCCTGACGCGCCTCATCCAGCAGCACCGCCAGCGGCGGCAGATTGCTGTCCCATTCGATCAGGGTCGCCACGTTGCCGACCGCCGCCAGCGCAGCGCGATACAGCTGCCAGACCGGCGCGGCGACGCGGCCGTCGTGGGAGTCAATCAGCAGGCGGTCGCCGGCGGCGTCCTGATTTTCCGTATGGCCCGCCAGGTGAATTTCGCCCACCTGGTGCAGCGGCAGCTCGTGCAGCATGGCCAGCGGGTCGCGGTGGTGGTTGACGCCGCTGACGTAAAGGTTGTTGACGTCCAGCAGCAGGCCGCAGCCGCTGCGTTTTACCATCTCGCTGATAAAGGCGGTTTCACTCAGAGTGGAGGCGGCAAATTCAACGTAGGTGGCCGGGTTTTCCAGTAAAATCGGCCGCCGCAGCGCATTCTGCACCTGATCGATATGCGCGCAGACCCGCGTCAGCGTGGCCTCGGTATAGGGCAGCGGCAGCAGATCGTTGAGAAAAAAACCGTCATGCGTCGACCAGGCCAGATGTTCGGAGAACATCTGCGGCTGATAGCGTTCCACCAGCGCGGCGACGCGTTGCAGGTGGTGGCGATCGAGCGGCGCTTCAGCGCCGATCGACATCCCCACGCCGTGAATGGACAGCGGGTAGGCCTGACGGATGGCGCCGAGGGCCTGATGAAAGGGACCGCCGTCTACCAGATAATTCTCCGCGTGGATTTCAAAAAAGCCGACGTCGGGGCGCGTCTGCAGGATCTGGCCGAAGTGCTCCGGCTTCAGACCGACGCCGGCCCGCGGCGGAAGACCGCCCATCATGCTATGACCAGGCGCATCACGCTTGACGGCAGGCGGGGTATAAATTGTCATCGCTATTGCTCCTGTTGATGGGCGGCGAGAGCCTGCTTACATCTCTTTAAACGCTTCCAACTGACCAAAACCGGTCGACGAGGTCGGCGATTTCATTTTTACGCAGCTGCCGGTGGGCACCAGCTTCCAGGCATTGCCCTGGTAGTCGGTTTTGGCCGTACCGGCGCAGGTGGTGCCGGCGCCCGCTTTACAGTCATTTTTGCCCTTCAGCGATACGCCGTAGCATTTCTCCATATTGCTGCCTTCGGCCGCCACGGCTACGGTGCTTGCGGTGGCCAGCACGCTGCCTAACGCCAGCGCCAGCAGTGCGGTTGTAGTTGGCTTGTTCATTATTTCTTCCTCATGGTTGTAAAACGGATCGTTGTGTTGGCAGAAGCAAAGTGGCTTCTGAGGAGTTAGTCGCAGCGGGCGCGGATTTCTTACAGAAAAAATGAATTTTTATTTAAAATTATTCAATAACAGCGTGTTAGGTGGGGGTTGGGCGGGTTGGCGGGGCGTGTATTTAGCGATGCTGATGGGCGCGGCGGATGGCCTGCGGCGGTAGTCCGAACAGCCTGACGAACGCGCGGCGCATTCTTTCCGGATCGCTGAAGCCGACGGCCTGCGCGATGTGCTCAATGGGTTCGCTGCCTTCCTGAATCCGCAGGCGGGCCGCTTCAACGCGCAGGCGTTCGACCGCCTTGGCCGGCGTTTCGCCGGTTTCCTTCTGGAACATTCTGCCGAACTGACGGACGCTCAGATGCGCCGCCTCGGCCAGGCGTTCAACCGGCAGCGGCTCGTGCAGATGGTCGCGGGCGAAGGTGAGGGCGATGCGGATCCGATCGGAGGCCGGCTCCATGCGCGACAGGGAGGAGAACTGCGACTGGCCGCCCGGCCGACGGTGGTAGACGACCAGCTCGCGCGCCACCTCACGCGCCAGCTCCACGCCGCGATCGGCCTCCAGCAGCGCCAGCGCCAGGTCGATGCCCGCCGTTACCCCGGCGGAGCTCCAGATCGGTCCGTCGGCAATAAAGATACGATCCATATCGACCTGAATGGCGGGGTAGGTTTGCTGCAGCCGGTGCGCCAGACGCCAGTGGGTGGTGGCGCGCCGGCCGTTGAGCAGCCCGGTTTCGGCCAGTAAAAACGCACCGGTGCAGATACTGGCGATGCGCGGCGTGATGGCGGCTACGGCCGCCACGGCGCTGACCTGTTCGGGCGCCGTCATCGACGCGATGTCGCCGCCGACAACGATCAGCGTATCCGGCGTCGCCTGACTGACAGGCTGGCTGCCAACCGGCACGCCGGCGTCGCTTGGCACCATGCCGCCGCAGTGGGACAGCACGTCAAGCGTGTAGAACGGTTGGCCGGCGACCTTTCTCACCATATCAAACACGGCGAGCGGCCCTGCCAGATCGAGGATCTGGTGCCCCGGAAAAACAAAGAATCCAATGTTATGCATGGTGGCGTATTTTAAGGGAACTACGTCCTTTGCGCCACCGGCGTCTGCTTCCATAATCAGCGGCAGAGCTAGATTTTACGTTGACGAACACCGGAGGTCGCCGAGATGACGAAGCAGAGTGAAAGCAAGGTATCAGATGAGCAGCAGCCCGCTACGGGCCACACCCGCCGCGATGTGCTGAGGCTGGGCAGTCTGGCGTCGCTGGGGGCGGTTCTGGGGAGTGGAGCGCTGCTCAGCCTGCCGGCCGCCGCGCAGACGCCGGCCGACCGTCAGGCAGGAGGCAACGAGGCGGGCAGTATGGCGCCGGACCAGCCGCTGAATATCGTTATGGCGGTTTACCAGGGCGGCACGCTGCTCGACTTTGCCGGCCCGAGCGAAGTATTCCACCGCCTGCCGAACACCAACGTGCGCTACGCCAGCCTGAACGGCGGCCCGGTTACGCTGGAGTTTGGCGTAGTGTACGGCGAGACCGAGCGGCTGGCGGATATCGACAGGGCGGATCTGCTGTTGGTGCCGGGCGGACCGGATCTGAGCGAGCCGACCAAACCGGAGTATCTGGCGCAGATAAAACGCCTGGCCGCGGGGGCGCAACACATCACTTCGGTTTGCACCGGCTCGCTGGTGCTGGCCGCCGCCGGCGTGCTCAAAGGTAAGAGAAGCGCCTGCCACTGGGCGTTTGTTAACGATCTGGCCGACTATGGCGCCATTCCGGATCCGGCGCGCTTTGTGGAAGATGACAACGGCCGCTTTATGAGTGGGGGCGGCGTGACGTCAGGCATTGATTTCGCGCTGCGGGTGGCGGCGAAACTGCGCGGCCGGCTGAACGCCGAGTTTGCCCAGCTGATTATTGAATACGATCCCGATCCGCCGTTCCGCGCCGGCCACCCGCGCGTGGCGCCGCCGGAGGTGATGGCGCTGGCGAAAAAGAAAATGCCCGGCGGGCTTAAGGGGCTGCAGAAGATCCCCGGCGTTATTTAGACGTTGTCAGAACATTGCCCCTCAGCGGGGAGCGTGACCGGCCTTTCAGGCCGGTTTTTAATTATCGGCGGGGAAGAGACAGGCCTGCCTGAAGTGCTGAAATAGGATGATGTAGCGGTTTTTACTAAGGATTTCTGAGTACTAAAATTGCGGGTGCTATAGTTTCCGACTATTCTGCTTAATCATTGTTAGCCGTCGGATTTATTGAAATATTATGTTTGGTGCGGAAAAAAGCCGTTTATTGCGTGCAAATCTGGAGCATTTGCTCCGTAGTAAAGGTGAAACGCAAGTTTCCATTAGTGAAAGTACCGGGCTTAACCGCACAACCCTGTTTAAGATATTGGACGGCCGCGTCACCAGCGTACAGAAACAGACGCTGCGTAAAATATCCGATTTTTTCGGCGTCACCATGTATGAGCTACAGCATGTCGATATCGCGACGGCGGAAAAAATCGATGCCAGTATTTCCGTTCACGGCAATATGAATGCGGCGGCGCTGCCCGTTATTCCCCTGACGTCGCTGATCGAGCAGGTGCGCACCGGGCGTTCCGTCGGGGAGTTAACGCTCTCCTGGCCGCTGACCTACTATTATGGCCACGGGCCTAACTTGCTGGCCGTATTGGTGGATAGCAATCCGCCTGAACGCTATCGCTGCGGCGATACGCTGATTATTCGTAAAGGTGTTTATAAAAGCACTAACCTGAAGCTTCTTTTTAAGCGCGGTGCGGGTTTTTTTACCGATGCGCCGGCCTGCGTGGACGACATTGCGGCTGACATCACCGTATTAGGAGATATTCTTGAAGAACGTTATGGAAACTGAAGCTGAATATAAATTGATGGGGTTTGAACCCAATACTCATATGGCAAGGATCCTTATCCGGTCTTCAGGGAAGGTCTTGAATATTCATGCCAACGATCTGGAGCGCAGTGAGATATCGCACAGCTTATCTGCGCATGAAATAAAAGCGTTATATCGCCATATCTATATGGACGGGCTGGCGCCTAAAACCGAATACCAGGTACAAGATCGCAACGACCGCTCCTGGAGCACCTATGCCGTTTTTGTGCTGGCATTGGCCATCTTCTATCAGTTCAGCAATCTGGCGGCGATCAAGCCGGTGTATATCAGCTATTTCGATATTGTGGTGACGCCGGGCACGTTTATTTATCCCTTTACCTTTCTGGTCATTGACCTGCTCAATGAGTTTTATGGCTTCCGCCTGGCCAAGCGGGCCATTTTGTACTCGGTGGCGTCAAACGTGGTGATTACGCTGTTGTTATACTTATCCACCAAGCTACCGGTTATCCCGGGCTGGGGACTAAATGAGGCGTATAATGACTTTATGATGCAGCTGTACGTCGTGCTGTTTGCCTCGACGATGGCATTTATTACCTCTGAGCTATCCAACTCATGGATACTCTGCAAGGTGAAGGCCATGACCAACGCCCGCCACCTGTATCTGCGCATCTTCCTGAGCACCTTTGCGGCGTCCATTATCGACAGCTTTGTTTTCTGCCTGCTGGCCTTTTACGGCAAGATGGAGACCAGCGTGATCGTGAAAATGGCCATCATACAGATGATGATTAAATCGGTTTACGCGGTGTTAAACGTCTTCCCGGCCTATTACGCGCGTTTCCTTTACCGAAAATATATTCTTCATACCGAGTGAGACGACGTTTGGCCTTGTTCTCCATGCCGACAGGCGATGCCTTCCCTGATACAGACTGATGGCCGGCACGGGATGACGTTTCCCGTCGCTGGCTCCGGCTAAATAGCTGCTGAACCCAATATTAAGAAAAGCTCGTGGTTTTTCACGTGCTGTATACGCGGTTATCACCGCTGGCGGGCTGTGCCGCAGGGGAAAAGGCCTGTTAATCATAAATAAATCTGTTTTGTCATGCGGGTTTTGGACGTGGCTACAATATTGCTCCGCCTGTCGTTTTATTCTATCCATTTGATAAATAACTGTTTTGTTTTTTTATTGTTTTGTGGGGCATCATTTTTGTATTCATATGTTGCTTTTACGGGTAAGGAAAACTACATTGTTATGCAAGATAAAGATATCAAGGGTTATCCGTCGATAGCCGGCTAACGTAATACCAGGGAAGCACCGATAAAAGGGCGCGGAGCATATTACAGTCCTGTTATTCCAATAAAGTAAGTTTGAATCATCCATTGGCGTGAGCGTCCTGCTCACGCGCTTTTCTTTTCCCAGACCGGCCACGTCCATCTTGGCGCCGTCGCTGCTTGGGCCAGTTAATCATCGTTCTCTGCATCATGAAAAATCCCGCGCTACTTGTCCCTTGCGGATGCACCGTTATTACGCCGGTACGATGGATGGTGTATGGCACGTTGTCCTGCCGCTTCGCCGGCCACGATCGCTGCATAGCCAGGCAGACTGTGCCATCAACAACAACAGTTATCCATGTCACACTGATTGTGCTAATCAATGTATTTTCGGCATCTTTTTATAAACAAAACTGATTGTTTTTTTCGCTTTTCATTTAAGAAAAACCTCAGTATTTTAATTTATTTCATTATTTTCATTCGTTTGCATCGTTTTCTCTATGGGTTTTATGCGCGCTGATTTACTCATCCGACGACTTTTTCCATTAGCTGTGTATATGCTTTTTGACCTAATCAATCAGTGTGGCTAATGCAATTTTGCGGAGTGTTAACCCATGAGTACGGCAGAACAGAAAAAAGTCGATTTAGTCATTGTTATTGATACCAGCGGCTCAATGGCCGATGAAGCAAAAGCCCTGAGCGCGGCGCTGGGCAACGCCGTCGAAGAGGCGAAAAAATCGTGCCCTTCTGACTTGCGGGTCGAGTTTTTGGGGATTGAGGGCACCTTTGCCGGCACCAAGTTTGACAAAACGGTGCGTAATTACCTTACCACTACGGCCAAGGCTGCAGGCAGCGCGTTAAAAGGGCGTTTACGCGACAGCGTGGCGAATGCCGGGGCGCAGGAAGACGTAGCCCGCGCGGTTGAAGACATCAGCAGCCATTTCGACTGGCGTGCCGGTGCGGAAAAAAATATCTTTGTGCTGGGTGATGAAAGCCTGGAAGGCGGGGAAATGGTGCTGGATGCGGCGCGTATCAAAGCCTGCGATGACGCTATCGCCACCGCGCTGGCCAACGGCACTAAAGTGCATTCTTATCTGGGCACCCCGCACGTCACCACACCTTACCCGACGCCGGCCGATGAAGAGGCTAATATCAAGGAATACAAACGCCTGGCGCTGCGCACCGGCGGTGAGCACTATATCTACACCAAGGGTATCGCTGATTTTACCCAGGTGCTGAAAGACACCATCTGCGCCAGTAAAGTGCCGCAGCAAGAGAGCATTGAGGATAAACAAGACGAAGCCGACAAGCTGGAAGGCAAGGAGCCGGCGAAAGATAAGCAACCGGCAGGCAACGGCGGCAACCTGTGTGAGCAATTGCCGGAGATCGTCAAAGCGGTAAATACGCTGGCGGATGTGCTGAAAGGGTTGGTGGATGCCTGCGGCCCCGGTAAGGCGGGCAACGCGGGCAGCGCGGGCAATACCGGCTGCAAGTGTCACGACCACGCCGCGCCGGTTGAAACGCCGCCGTCGCCTCCGGCGCCACAGCCCGCACCAGCCGCGCCGCCATTTACAGAATCCACGGATTTTTCAGGCAATAAGTTAAATAACTGGCAGTTCGGCCCGGCGACGCCTGAGCATGAGTTTTATACCGAAGATGGCAAAAGCCTGATTCGCTTCCCGACCACCAACGTTAAAGGGCAGACGCATAACGGCGTGCTGCTGTATAAAAAATATACTGAACTGCAGCCTGGCAAGCGCTATCGTTTCAGCGTCCGGGCGCGCCGGGATAATGATTATAAAGTGATCCCGGAGCTGTCGCTGCGCGTTGCCGGTGGTGATATTACCCCGGTGACGGCATTACGTAACAAAGGCGAGTGGTTGACCCTGAGCGGGGAGTTTACCGCCGCACAGGGCGAAAACTTACTGGAAATCTTCAGCCATAAGGCGAGCGGTGACGGTAACGACTTCAGCATTACCGATATCAAGGTAGAAGAGATCTGATGTCGCAGATTGCCGCCGGGCCTGATGAGCGGGTTCCGGTGGCAATCAATGCGCTATAGGCCATTTGCCTGGGTGATAAATAATGATGTCCGAACCTTCAGACGCTATTGATTCAACCTACCCGCTGTCAGGCTTTCGTTTCACTGTGAGCATTGGCGATGAGACCATGCAGGAGAGGGACGCCGATAAAACGCAGACCCGCATCGGGCAGGCCGCTGTGCAGCCGACGGAGTTTAATCAACAGGACTCCAGCGAAGCATAATACCGCTGGTTTTAACGCTGACCTTGCCGAGGCTGCCGATATGGGCGGCCTTTTTTATTTGCGCCGCCGGCATCGGAGCCGTTGGTCAATAACCCTTTCGCCGCCGCCCGATCAGGCGCTATTATTTTGTCTCCCCGCCATCCCACCGTGATAAGGATTGCTTGCCGCTATGCCTGTGAATGTTGATCTGAACGGTCTGTACGCGTTTCGCGCGCTGGTCGAATACGGCAGTTTCCGCAGCGCCGCCGAGTCTATCTGCCTGTCCCAGTCGGCGCTGAGTCGCCGCATAGAAAAGCTGGAAGCGGCGCTGGGCGCCCGGCTGTTTGACCGCACTACCCGGCGCGTGACTCTGACGCTGTACGGGCAGACGTTTGCCGAACGTTCCGATCGGCTGCTGGCGAATTTTGAAGAGGTGATGGCCGACGTCAGCCAGGTCAGCCAGGAGCGGACGGGGCTGGTGACGGTGGCGACGGTGCCCTCGGCGGCCTATTACTTTATGCCTGAGGTGATCCGGCGCTTTCAGGCGAGGTACCCGCGCGTGCGGGTAAAGCTTATCGACAGCAGCGTCGGCAACGTGATTGAGGCGGTGATGAACGGCCAGGCCGATTTCGGCATCTGCTTTTCCGGCCATCCGCTGCCGAATACGGAGTTCTTACCGCTGGTGGAAGATGCCTACGTGGCCGCCTGCCGGCGCGACAGCCCGCTGGCGGCGCGCAACAGCCTGACCTGGCGCGAGTTTTATCAGCAGGAGTATGTGGGGCTGGATAAAGTCTCCGGCAACCGCAACCTGCTCGATCAGGCGCTGGGGGAGATTATCCCCGCGCGCCCCAGCCTGTGTGAAACCCGGCATGTGACCACCCTGCTGGGGATGGTGGAAGCGGGCATCGGCATTGCCGCCGTGCCCGCCATGTCGATGCCGCCCTCAGAGCACTCCGTTCTGAGGGCGCTGCCGCTGACCGAGCCGGCGGTCACACGCACGGTCGGCCTGCTTAAGCGCAGCGGACGCATCCAGTCTTACGTCGCCGCGGAGCTGGAACAGCTGATTACTGAACGGTATCACGCCGCTGAGCGGTCTGCGTCGCCGGAACCGATTTAAGCCCGGTCGCGGCAACGGTCTGCTGCGCCGCTGGCGAAGCGAGGAAGTCCAGCAGCGCTTTACCTTCCTGACGGTGCTCTGCATGGGCGGTTACCGCACCGGCAAAGCGGGTGATGTACTGCACGCTGTCCGGCAGTTCGCCGATAAAGGTCACGCCGGGCACCGGCAGCAGCTCGCTGACCTGCTGAAAACCGAGCGCATATTTACCGCCCGCCACTTCGCCCGCCACCGGGACGCGCTCCACCTTATGCGCCTTATCTTTCATCTGCGCTTCAATCCCCAGCGTTTTAAACAGCTGGCTGCTGACGTAGCGGCCGCTGGCGCTGTCGGAGTAGGCCACGGAACCGGCCTGCAGCAGGGTGGCGCGCAGCGCGTCGCGGCTGCTGATATCCGGCTTCGGCTGTCCCTGTTTGACCACCACGCCAATCGGCGAGTCGGCCAGCTCCACGCGGGAGCCAGGCTGCAGCCAGCTGCCTTTTTCCAGGTTTTTCAGCGCGTCGCCCACCATGATCACCACGTCGGTTTTTTCACCGCGCGCCAGCCGGTTAGGGATCGCCTGGGCGGATTGGCCCATCGAGGGGCCGGACACCAGAATGATCTTGTCGCCGCTCTGGGCTTCAAACTGCGGCGCCAGTTTTTCCAGCGCGGCTTTAAAACCGCCGGAAATCATCACGGTAACGTCTTTGGCCGCCGCGGCGGTGCTGAGTGAGGAGAGCACCAGCGCGGCAAGCAGGGAAGGATAAATTTTATGCATGCGTAATCTCTGACTCCGGGGTTAATGAGAGGTTTGCAGGGTCAAGCTGCGGCGGCGGTACAGGTACAGCGTCGCCAGCAGCGCGCACACCGCGGCAAAGCTCATCCAATAGCCCGGTGAGGCCTTATCCCCGGTGAACTCAATCAGCGCGGTGGAAATCACCGGCGTAAAGCCGCCGAATACCGCCGTCGCCAGGCTGTAAGCCAGAGAGAAGCCGGCAACCCGCACTTCCGTCGGCATAATTTCCGTCAGCGCCGGGATCATGGCGCCGTTGTACAGGCCGTAAATAAACGACAGCCACAGCAGGACGCTCAGCATCATGGAGAAGGTCGGGGTGGCGGCCAGCAGGGCCAGCGCCGGATAGGCGGTGGCCAGCGCCAGCAGCGTCATTGCCACCAGCACCGGTTTACGGCCGAAGCGGTCCGACAGCGCGCCGCCCACCGGCAGCCAGATGAAGTTGGAAATGGCGACCAGCAGCGTTACCAGCAGGCTGTCGGAGGCGCTCAGCATCAGCACTTTTTTGCCGAAGGTCGGCGCATAGACGGTAATCAGATAAAACGCCGTGGTGGTCATCGCCACCATTAGCATACCGGCGATAACCACCTGCCAGTTGGCTAACAGCGTGCGGAAAACCTGTCGCATCGCCAGATGGTTGCGGCGGGCGCTGAATTCCTCGGTTTCCTCCAGCTTACGGCGTAGCACAAAGATAAACGGCACGATGGCGCAGCCCAGCAGGAACGGCATACGCCAGCCCCATTCGCGAATCGCGCTCTCTTCCAGCGCCGCGTTCAGGGCAAAGCCGATGGCCGCCGCCACCATAATGGCGACCTGCTGGCTGCCGGACTGCCAGCTGGTGTAGAAGCCTTTACGGCCCGGGGTGGCGATTTCCGCCAGATATACCGAGACGCCGCCCAGCTCTGCGCCGGCGGAGAAGCCCTGCAGCAGACGGCCGATCAGCACCAGCAGCGGCGCCCACAGCCCGATGCTGTGATAAGAGGGGATCAGCACGATCAGGAAGGTGCCGGCGGCCATGATCGACAGCGTAACGATCAGCCCCTTGCGGCGGCCGACCTTATCGATGTAGGCGCCCAGCACCACCGCGCCGATGGGGCGCATCAGAAAGCCGGCGCCGAAGACGGCGAAGGTCATCATCAGTGAAGCGAATTCACTGCTGGCCGGGAAGAAGGTATGGGCGATATAGGTGGCATAAAATCCGAACAGGAAAAAATCAAACTGCTCAAGAAAGTTGCCCGACGTGACGCGCAGTATCGCACCGGCGCGCCCCCGGGTTGTCATGGGTGAGGTCGATGAGTGCATGGTTGTCTCCAGTCTGTGAGTGACGCTTTTAGCTGCGCCTGGCTCTGGAGACTGCCGGAAGGGCGGTAACTAAATAAGTGCAATTTATACATGGATTGATGTGCCGGACACATCAATCGGCAGCGGGGGAAGGAAATGAGCCATGTTAACAAAGAGTTAAAACTATCCGCGTCGATGTTTATTGTTTAGCAAGGTAATTGTTAGGTTGCTATTTTGTGACGGAGTTCATAGGCGGGAGAGGCGGAGTACCGCCGATGAAAAATCGGCGGTAACGTGCGGGACATAGTTGCCGGCTGGTGCTATTTTCATGCTCAGTCAGGCCTGAAAAAACGCCGCTGCGGGTTTGATCTCCCTAATAACGTCACCCAGTAAATCAAGGAATGAATATCCAGATGAAACATTTTCGTCTTTGCCTTATCCCCGTGCTTGCCGCATTTTCACTGCCGGTTTTTGCCCACCCGGCGACGCTGGATACCATTAAAGATGCTGAAAGCCGGCTCCACGGCCGAGTCGGCTATGCCGAGTTGGATCTCGTCAGCGGAAAAATGATGGATAGCTATCGCTCTGATGAACGCTTCCCCATGATGAGCACCTTTAAAGTTATTCTGTGCGGCGCGGTGTTAGCGCGGGTTGATGCCGGGCAGGAACAGCTTGATCGCCGTATCCGCTACCGTCAGAACGACCTGGTTGAGTACTCGCCGGTAACGGAGAAACATCTCGCAGAGGGGATGAACGTGGGGGAATTATGCCATGCCGCGATCACCATGAGCGATAACACGGCGGCAAACCTGTTGATCTCTACGCTCGGCGGGCCGTCGGGGCTGACCGCATTTTTGCGGAAAACGGGTGACTCGGTGAGCCGTCTCGACCGTTGGGAAACGGCGCTGAATGAAGCGTTGCCGGGTGACGAGCGTGATACCACCACGCCTGAGTCCATGGCGCGGACGCTGCATAATTTGTTAACGGGCGATGCCCTGAGCGCTGAGTCACGTCGGCAATTAATGCGCTGGATGGAAATGGATAACGTCGCCGGACCGCTTTTGCGTTCGGTGTTGCCGGCAGGGTGGTTTATTGCTGACAAAACCGGTGCGGGTGAGCGTGGTTCGCGTGGCATCGTGGCGGCGCTGGGGCCTGATGGTAAACCGTCGCGTATCGTCGTGATTTACCTGACGGGAACCAAGGCAACGATGGACGAGCGCAATAAGCAGATCGCCGATATCGGCGCTGCGCTGATAAATCACTGGTAAATACGGCCTTTTATTACCCCGGGCCGGTGACCTTTTTGCTGCATATCTAGGAGCAGGTGGCCGGCTTTATACATACTGATGCCGTGCGCGTCGGCTGACTGTCTGGTCACCGGCCAATCACCGTGCGGCGGAAGTTCGCCGTTGCCGAGGCGGTAACATTACCTTCAATGACGCCCGGCGGTCATTTCTTTTAGCGCGAGTTACAGGATGGCGACATATTTTATGCCGTCATTATTCTGTTTCAGCGCCTCGAGGCTACGCGGAATATCATTAAACGCAATGTGCTGGATGGGAGGCAGGGTCAGTTCGCCGCGTCCCATCTGTTGGAGCATCATCTCCCCGCCTTGACGCAGCTTGCCCCATTGGGCCGGGGTACCGTAGGGGTGAATCGCCGCCAGAGCGACTTCATGCAGTGAGATGCTGGTGGTAAACGCCGGCAGCGGGGACGTTTCGATCCGATCCTGAATACATACCAGATGCCCGTAATAGCCGAGCAAACCGGCCAGAGACAGGGCGCTTTGCTGATTCACGGTGTCGAAAGCGGCGTAGAGCGGCTTGCCGCCCAGTACCTCTTTCAGCGCCTGTTGCCACGACGCGTTGCGGTAATCAAATGCATGAATCACGCCGCGGGCGCGCAGCCGATCGTGGTGAATGGCGCTGGCCGTGACGTAGACATGGGCGCCCGCCTGAATCAGCAACTGGGTCAGCAGCCCGCCGGCAGCACCGCCGGCGCCGCTGACCAGAACGTGCTCACCGGCGAGATTAGGAACCTTGTGCGCCGCCTGCCAGGCCGTCAGTCCCGGGCACGGCAATGCCGCCGCGCTGGCATCGCTGATAAGATCAGGGACGGCGATCGGGGCATCGGCGCTGACCAGGGTATGGCGGGCAAAACTGCCGTCAAAACGCAGATCGGTGTGGTACATCACCCGGCTGCCCGGACGCAGATGGGTGACGTTGCGGCCAACGGCGCTGATGACCCCCATACCGTCTACGCCGGGAACCTGATCGGGCCGCCAGGCAGCGGATAAGCCGGCCATGAGTTTCCAGTCCACGGGATTAAGGCCAATGGCCCGGTTTTCAATCAGCACCTGGTTGTCCCCGGGTTCCGGCAGCTCTTTTTCCTGGCGCTCAAGCAGAAGGGGAGAGGCGTGATTTTTCCACAGCCAGGCTTCGGTTTTGATCATTAGGTTATCCTCCAGATTGCCCATTTTGTTGTATTAAAAGCCGTGATGAAAAGGAAACGCATGCGGCAGCAACCAGAGCCGGCCTTTTGCCGTAACAGGTTCGCCATCGGAATACCGAACAAGGGGGCTCTTGACGAGCGGACGTATGCGTTAACACGGGCATGATAATGCGAGATGGCGCAAAGATTATTCCGTACGCAGCAATTATCTATTGCTATTAGTGGTATTTATTGCGGCATGCTGGCCTGAAACGCGTTGCAGCGCGGTGGACGCTGGGCGTGGTAATGGCGTGCGTATTCTCAAGGACGGGGGAGGGGCCGCCGGGTATGCACTGCCGGCGGCCCTCGTGCGCTCCATGCCGCCGGATTATTGGCGATAGCGGGTCAGGCCGCCGGCTTCCAGCTGGCGGATTGCCGCTGCCCAGTGTTTTTGCGTTATTTCGTCGCTGCCGCTGCGAAAACGGGCCGACTGCTCCTTGACCTTTTCGACCGCGGCGGGAGGTGCGTAGCGCACGTTGTCCCGCCCGCCGGCGAGCGCCGCCACCTGAATGTTGCAGGCGCGCTCCAGGCCGTGCAGCTCGCGGAACGCGTGCTCAATAGTGACGCCGCCGGCTAACAGACCGTGGTTGCGTAAAATCATCACGTTGCTGTGGCCCAGATCGTTGACCAACCGCTGCTGTTCATCCAGATCGAGCGCGACGCCTTCGTATTCGTGATAGGTAATACGCGAATAATAGGCCAGCGCATGCTGTGAGAGCGGCAGCAGCCCGTCCTTCTGCGCCGATACCGCGGCGCCGTCTTTGGTGTGGGTGTGCAGCACGGCCTGCAGATCGGGACGCGCGCGGTGTATGGCGCTGTGGATGACAAAACCCGCCTGATTGATGCCCAGCCCGGAGGGATCGGAAATAATGTTGCCGTCCAGATCGATTTTCACCAGGTTGGAGGCGGTGATTTCACTGAATAGCAGTCCGTAGGCGTTGATCAGGAAATGTTCTTGCGCACCCGGCACGCGCGCCGAGAAATGCGTGTAAATATGATCGGTCCAGTTATACAGCGCCGCCAGCTGGTAAGCGGCGGCCAGTTTAAGGCGTATCTGCCACTCTTCCTGGCTGATGCCCTGTGTGACTTCATCATTTCTGGCGGTTGGAGTAGACACCAAAGACATACATAGCTCCCATTAATTAACGGTAGGTTGATAAGCGTTGGCCGCGATCACCAGTCGATTCCCTGGCCCAGTATTTTCAGGATGTCTTGCCGGTGCTGGATCAGTAGCGGATCGTCACGGTGGCGCGGATAAGCCAGCGGCACCGTAAACTGCGCCAGGATCCGGCTCGGACGCGGCGACAGGACGATCACCCGATCGCTCAGCAGCAGCGCCTCTTCAACATCGTGCGTCACCAGCAGGCTGGTATAGCCCCGGCTTTGCCAAAGGTTAATCAGTTCGCGCTGCATACCGATACGGGTCAGCGAGTCCAGTTTTCCCAGGGGTTCATCCAGCAACAGCAGGCGCGGTTCGTTGAGCAGGGCGCGTGCCAGCGCGGCGCGCTGCGCCATGCCGCCGGACAGCTGCCGGGGATAGGCATGGGCGAACTCACCCAGGCCGATACGGCTAATCAGCCTGTCGGCCTTGTGCTCCTGACCGCCGAGCCTTTGCGCCTGCGGCCCGAGCAGCACGTTCTGCCGTACCGTCCGCCATGGGTAAAGCGTGGGATCCTGAAAAACCAGAATTCGCTCGGGGCTGGGGGCGTCAATAGGTTGAGCGTCGGCCAGCAGGCGGCCGCTTTGCCGCGCCTCCAGCCCGGCCAGCAGGCGCAGGAGGGTGGATTTCCCGCAGCCGGATGGCCCCAGCAAAGAGACGCTCTCGCCGGCGGCAATGCTAAGGCTGATGTTGTCCAGCACGGCGATGTCCCGGTTATCCAGGGCGAAGTTGTGGCTGACGTTCTGCACGTCTATCGTGATGCCCGCGCTGGTTATCTGCGCCTGGGCGGCCTGAGCTACCATTTCATCACTCCTTGTTGCCAGCTGAGCAGACGGTTGCGTACGAAAAACAGCAGGCTAATCAGCCCCGAACACAGAAAGGCCATCACGATCAGCGCGGCATACATATTCGGGTAGGCGGCCCAGCCCTGCGCCCACTGTAAGTAAAAGCCGATACCGGCCTTGACCCCGACCATTTCCGCGACGATCAGCACCGAGAACGAGGCTCCCAGCCCCATAAACACCCCGACAAAAACGTTAGGCAGGGCGGCGGGAATCGCCACGTGGAAAATCAAAAAGCGTTGGCTGGCGCCCAGGGTGCGCGCCACGTCGTAATAGGCCTTATCGATATTGGCGACGCCGGACCAGGTGAGAACGGTTACCGGAAACCAGGTTGCCAGTGCGATTAAAAACACGCTGGCGCCAAAGCTGCTGGGGAAGATAAACAGGCACAGCGGCAGCAGGGCGGTCGAAGGCACCGGCCCCAGCAGGCGCAGGATCGGATGCACCCAGTAGCCGATGCGCTGCGACCAGCCGATAGCCATGCCGCTGATAAAGCCGGCCAGGGTGCCAATCATCACCCCCAGCAGTAATAACGACAGCGAGTGGTACAGGCTGTTGAGCAGCCGCGGCCAGTCGGTGAGGTACACCTCAATCAATGCCTGCGGCGGGGCGAAAAACGGCAGCGGCAGCGCGCCGGTTTTCGCCGTGAGCAGCTCCCACAGGCTGAACAACAGCGGCAGAGCGATCAGCCATTGCCCGGCGCGCAGCAGGCCGCGCCCGCGCCGATGCCAGCGCCGGTAGCTGAGCGCCAGAACCAGCAGCGTGACGCCCAGCGCCAACTGCAGCCCGCTCCAGGCCTGGCTGTACGGCCACGAGCGGCCGTGGTCAGGCCAGAAGGTGGTGATAAACCCGGCGGCCAGCCAGCATGCCGCCGCCAGCAGGCCGGTGAGCCAGAGCGGCCGCGCGGCGCTTTTTTCGCGTTTCTCGGCCCGGTCAAGCAAATACGTTGGCATAAATACTCTCGGCAAACTGGTGGGGATCGGTACTGGGCTTAATCACCTGCACCCGCTGTAAATCGCTGACGTATTGCGTCAGTTCGTTGACAAAGGCCGGCCCGACCGCGTGATGACCGTGCGCCTGGCCGTGGAGAATGCCGGCCACTTCTTTGACATTGGTGTTCAGCGCGTGGGCCATAAACGCATCGGCCACGCTTTCGGGGTGTTCTGCCGCGTAGCTGTGGGCATCCAGCAGCGCCTGCGTCAACGCCGCCGCCACGGGCTGGCGATCGCGCGCCAGGGATCCGCTGACGCCGACCACGCAGCAGCTGAGGTTGGCGTATTCGCCGCTCATATTGCTGGCCAGCAGCCGGTACTTACCGCTGTCCAGCAAGCGGTAGCTGAATGGCTCGCTGCCGCTGATGGCGGCGATCTCCTGTTTATCCAGCGCAACGCTCAGTAAATCCGCCGGGTAGACTTTCCACTGCACGTCGGCGATGGGATCGACGCCGTGGCGTTTGAGCAGGATGGCAAAGAAGTTCTTGTCGGGGCCGGCCATGTCGGTCACGCCGATCGTTTGGCCCTTCAGCGTGTCCAGACGGGTAAACGGGCTGTCTTTGCTGGTCAGTAAATTCAGGCAGCCGCCGTGGGTGCCGGCGGTGAGTTTCACATCAAAACCCTGTTCCAGCGCCTTCAGCCAGCGCAGGGCCATACCGATGCCCGCATCGGCCTTGCCGGTGGCGATCGCTTCCAGGAGCAGGTCGGTCGAGCTGCCGAAATTGACGAACTCAACGTCCAAATTATATTTGCTGAAAAAGTGTTGCTGCTCCGCCACCGTGACGGGCGCGATGCACACCGCGCTCTGGTTAATGGCCAGCTTCAGCTTATACGGCGCGGGCAGGCGCAGCGCATGGCCCTCCGCCTGCGGCATGGCCGACATATCGTGGGCGAATAGTCTGGGCGAGATGCCGGCTAACAACGGCGCCGCCAGCAGGCCGCTGCTCAGACTGAGGAAGCGACGGCGTGAATACCGGGCAGTGTGTTTCATGGCTGGTCTCCCTGCGGTTGTTGCGTCAACGGCGGTATGCTGAACCCCCGGTCAAAGGTGCGGGTAACGTCAAGCGGCTGCCGAATCAGCCCGTTAGCCAGATAAAAGTCGGCGGTGGCTTGCTGTTGGTGAACGGTTTGTTCATCAATCCGTTGCCAGCGTAGCCGGCGGCTGGCGAACTGTTCGCGCGCAATATCGGGCGGGAACCTGATGATTTTCCCCAGCGTTTCGCCGTAGCTGTCGAGATTGGCGTAGGCCCAGCGCTCCGCCTTGGCCAGACGATTGAGGTAATCCTGCAGAGCCTGGCGTTTGGCGCTGTCGCCGAGTGCGGCATCGGTGGCCGCCAGGAAGGTGTTGCCCGGCAGCAGGCCGGCGCCGCTGACCAGCACATGCCCTTGCCCGGTTTTCACCAACTGGGTCGTGTAGGGTTCCCAGGTGGCCCAGGCGTCGACCGAGCCGCTGAGCAGGGCGATCTTGGCATCCACGGGGCCTAAAAAGACCAGTTGGACGTCCGCGGTGGTCAGGCCGGCCTGCTGCAGCGCCTTCAGCGCGACAAAGTGGCCGATGGAGCCTTTACCGGTGGCGATGCGTTTGCCTTTCAGATCCCGGCCGCTTTTTAGCGGCGAGTTCTCCCCGACCAGAACCGCCGTGCCCGCCGGATTGCTTTTATCGACCGCAACGGCTTTCACCGGTGCGCCTTGCGCAAGGGCAAACAGCAACGGCGCATCGCCAATGATGCCGGCATCAACCGCGCCGGCGTTGAGCGCTTCGGCAAGCGGGGCGGCGGCAGGGAATTCGGCCCATTTGATCGCGTAAGGGAGGTTGCTGAGCGCGTTGGCCGCCTCCAGTTGTGAACGCATACCGCCTTTTTGATCGGCGATACGCAAGGTAACCCGCGTCTCGGCGGCCAGCGCCTGGCCGGTCAGTGCGAGCAGCAGTACAGCACCCAGAGTGTGTTTAAGACGCCACATAGTGATCCTTATCCTTCGGTGTAAAGTCAGTGCCCTGCGCGACGCCGGTCAAGGCCGCTTTGCCGGCGTTAACCCATGCGCTGTCGTTCTGCGGAGTATGTACCCGGCCGCACAGCACGTTGCGGTAGTGACGCTCCAGCGGGTTGTGGCGCGTCAGGCCGTGGTTACCGGTCAGCGCCAGCGCTTTGCCCACCGCATTGACGGCGTTTTCGGTGATGGTGATTTTCGCCAGATTGGCCTGTTCGGTGGTGAAGGCCTGCGCGGCCGCCTGACGCAGCAGGCTTTGGTTGACCAACAGCATTTCATCGATCTGCCCGACGTTTTCCTGCACGCGGGGCAGCGTGGCCAAAGGGACGCCGAGGCTGGCCGGCACGCGCTGCTGCAACCAGCCGAGCAGCCAGCGACGCGCCGTCTGGGCAATGCCGTCATAAATGGCCGCCAGCAGGGCCGTATGGGCGTTGGCGGCGGTCTGGATCCGCGCCGTATTGGGCGCCGGCGGCTGACCGGCCGGGTAAACGCTCACCGCATGGCTGAGCGGCACCTCAACGTTTTGCAGCACCACTTCATGGCTGCCGGTGGCGCGCATTCCCAGGTGGTTCCAGCTGGGGGTAAGGGTGATGCCCGCGCTGCTGCGCGGCACCAGCCAGGTGCCGACCAACGGGGTAGCGTCATCGCTGCGCGCCCAGACCGCCAGCCAGCTCAGCCCCTCAATGCCGGTGGTATAAAGCTTATGGCCGTTGAGCCGCCAGCCCGTCGGCGTGCGCGTCGCCACGGTGTGGGGCAGGCCGCCGCGCGTCGGGGAGCCGAGTTCCGGCTCTACCCGCAGGCTGTTGAGCAGCGCGCCGTGCCGCACCGCGCTGTGACTGACGGCGCTGCGCAGCGGCTCTGGCCAGTCGGTATCGGCAGCCAGGCGCAGGTGATGCAGATACTGCATGCAGACGATGAGCGCGGTTGAGGGTTCGCCCTGCGCGATGGCGCTGACCACCTGCTGCAGGACGGCAAGGCTGGCGCCCGCACCGCCGTAATCTGGCGCGCAGGCTAGCCCCAGCAGGCCATGCTGGTGCAGCCAGGCCAGATTGGCGTGCGGGAACGCGCCGCTGCGGTCGAGCTCGGCGGCCTGCTGCGCCAGCTGCGCGCGGATTTGTTCAAGCGGCGGGTGAATGTGCTGCTGCCCAAGCGACGGCGTAGAGCGGAGCGATGGCATGCGGAATCCCCTTGTCGTCAGGCGCTTTGTCTGGCGTCGCGCTGGGCGATTTTGGCGCGGGCGATCGGCAGCAGCTCTTTACCGTATTCCTCGGCATCGTTAAGCGGGTCGAAACCGCGAATCAGGAAATTATTCACCCCCAGATCGTAGTAATCGAGCAGGGCGTCGGCGACCTGCTCCGGGGTGCCCACCAGCGCGGTTGAGTTGTGCCCGCCGCCGTACAGTTTGGCGATGCCGGTCCACAGGCGTTTATCCACCACGTTGCCCTGCGCTGCGGTGGCCAACAGGCGTTGCGCGCCCACGCTGTTGGGCTTGTTTTTCGCCCCGACGCCGCGCTGCGCGACATGTTCTGTGGCGACGTGCAGGATTTCTTCCGCTTTTTCCCAGGCCTGTTTTTCTGTGGCGGCAATGATGGGCCGGAAGGAGACGCTGAAGTCGAGCTGGCGCTGGTGTTTGGCCGCTTCAGCCCGCACGCGCTGGATGGTTTCCTGGGTTTGCGCCAGCGATTCGCCCCACAGGGCAAAGACATTGGCGTGTTTGCCGGCGACGGCGATGGCCGCGTCTGACGAGCCGCCGAAAAAGATGGGGATATGCGGCGTCTGGAGCGGTTTGATGGCGGAAAAGGCCTGCTCGACCCGGTAGAAATCATTGTGGGCATCGAATGGCCGATCCTGGGTCCAGGCCTGACGCACGATGTCTAAAAACGCATCGGTGCGGGCATAGCGTTGATCGTGATCGAGATAGTCGCCGTCGCGGCGCTGCTCTGCGTCATTGCCGCCGCTGATGATATGCACCGCCAGACGACCGTTCAGCAGATGCTCCAGAGTGGCGAATTTGCGCGCCGCCAGGGTAGGGGCAACGAACCCCGGCCGGTGCGCCAGTAAGAATTTGATGTTCTGCGTCGACAGCCCGGCAAGCGCGGTGACCAAAAAACCGTCGGGTTGATCGGACCAGTGGCCGACCAGCAGCCGATCAAAGCCGGCAGCCTCATGAACTTGCGCAAAGCGGACAATATAGTCGCTGTCGAATATCGGGCCTGCCGGGGGGATGATTTCCGAAGACAGGCGGTGGCCGATCATGCCTAAAAATTGGACGCTCATTAGAACTCCTTGCCAGGATGCGTGATAGGGCTTGGCCGCTGCCTACGGATTGGCGATAAGCAGCGCTGTTTTTATACCCTATACGCAAGGTTCTAATGATCTAAATGCATTTTTATCATATCTTAATATGCATATAATTTATTATTGGGCTAACTCATTATTTTTATTCAATTAGTGCAACAGTTCCTGCACGATCTTCTCGGCAAAAAAAGTGGTGGGTTGCTGCAGGTTACCCAGCCCCCGGCTGCTGACCTGCCACAGCTGCACTTTCGGCTGGAAGTCGGCCAGTTCCATCACGGCGATCTCATGCTGATGCGGGCTGTGGATTAACGCGGCCTTCGGCACCAGCCCCAGCCCCAGGCCTTGTGCGACCAGGCTGATTTGCAACTGTGCGCCTGCGGTTTCCACGTTGATTTTCAGCCCCAGACTTTGCGACTGTAAATCGCGGGTTAGGCCGGCGCGCAGGCCGCAACCGTCGGGGTTCAATATCCAGCCGTGGTGGGCGCAGTCGCTGAGGCGGGTGGCGCTGAGATTGAGGTGCTTACTGGCGATCACGACAACCTCCAGCGGGCACAGCGCTTTTGCCTCCAGGCTGCCATCGAAGGTTTGCTGCGCCGGCCCCATGGCGAGCAGGCTGTCCAGCTCAACGTTTTCCAGACGTTTGAGCAACTGCCCGCCCCAGCCGCACATGACCTGCGGGCGCAGCTGCGGGTAATGTTGGCCGAGGGCCGCCAGCGCCGGCTGCAAGGCAATTTCACTCAGACTTTGCGGGATCCCCAGCCGCAGCGGGCCGCTGGGCTCTGCATCCTGATTAAGTAAGCTTTCCAACCGCTTGGTCTCACGTTTGATCGTCAGGCACTGTTCATACACGCGGCGGCCGATGGCGGTCAGTTTCAGCGGTTTGGTCTGGCGATCCAGCAGCGTGGCGCCCAGGCTTTGCTCAAAGCTTTGCAGGCGGCGGGTGATGGCGGACTGGCTGATGCCAAGGTGTTCCGCGGCCCGGTTCAGCGAAGCAAACTGCACTACTGCCAGCAGCGCATCAATATCGTCTGTACGCATGGGTTTCCTGTTTATGTGTATTGTGCATTTTAGTTTATCAAAAAAATGCATTTAGTTAATGTTTGGTTCTCTGTTAGCGTGCTAGGCAGGCCTCAGACAGGAAAGCCTTATGACAACGCCATTACCTTTAGACCGTTTACGTCAGTTCATCAAACATCTGGAGCAACTGCATCAGCAGCCGCTGAGCGATGCGGCGCGACTGGCACAGGCAGCGCCGCGGCTGGCCGAGCTGGTGCGGCAGGATGACTGGCTGGCGGAAGAATACGCCGCTCCTCATCCTCAGCACTATCAACAGTACCTGCTGCATATGGATGCCGAGCAGCGCTTTTCCATCGTCAGCTTCGTTTGGGGGCCGGGACAGATTACGCCGATCCATGACCACCGCGTGTGGGGGCTGATTGGCGTGCTGCGCGGCGCTGAAATTAACCAGCGCTACGTGCTGGACGCCCAGGGGATGCCCCGAACCGCGGGCGACGCCGAGCGGTTAACCGTCGGCCAGGTGGCGAAGCTGTCCGAGCAGGACGGGGATATTCACCAGGTCCGCAATGCGTTTAGCGATCGCGTTTCGATCAGTATTCATGTGTATGGCGGCAATATCGGCGCCGTCAGGCGTGCGGTGTACAGCGAAAGTGGCGTCGTGAAGCCCTTCGTTTCCGGCTACTCCAATCCGCAACCGACTCATATCTTGGACTTTTCTAAGGACGTGTAACTATGACTGCCTTTGTTTACCGTGATTTTCCCACGCTGCGCGCCGCGTTAGTGGCTGGTCAGGAACTGGCGTTGATCGATGTGCGTGAAGAAGCCGAGTTTGCGGCAAGCCACCCGCTGTTTGCGGTGAATATTCCGCTGAGCAAACTGGAGCTGGAAATCTATCGGCGTATTCCGCGCCGTACCACGCCGATCGTCGTTTATGACGCTGGCGAAGGGTTGGCTGAGCAGGCGGCAGGGCGATTGCGGCAGTTCGGCTACGACGATGTTGCCCTGCTGAGCGGCGGTCTGGCGGGCTGGCGTGCCGCCGGCGGTGAAATTTTTCAGGACGTGAATACGCCCAGCAAGGCGTTTGGCGAACTGGTGGAAAACCGCAGGAACACGCCATCGCTGACCGCAGAGCAGGTTAAGGCGCTTATCGATCGCCATGCCGATGTGGTCATCGTTGATGCGCGCCGCTTTGATGAGTATCAGACCATGAGCATCCCCACCAGCACCAGCGTGCCGGGCGCGGAGTTGGTGCTGAGGATCCATGCGCTGGCGCCGAATCCTGACACCCGGGTTATTGTTAACTGCGCCGGGCGTACGCGCAGCATTATCGGCACCCAGTCGCTGATTAATGCCGGCATCCCCAATCCGGTGGCGGCGTTACGCAACGGCACCATCGGCTGGGGGCTGGCGGGGTTTGCGCTGGAACACCAGCAGCAGCGCCGCTACCCGGATAGCGCGGATAATCTGGCGCAGGCCCGACAGCAGGCGCGGCGGGTAGCCGATGAGGCCGGCGTAAGGCGCATTGACCGTGAAACGCTGGCGTTATGGCAGCGGGATACGGCGCGCACCACCTACCTGTTTGATGTACGCAACCCCGAGGCGTATCGCGCCGGGCATGTGGCGGGCAGCCACAGCACGCCGGGCGGGCAGCTGGTGCAGGAGACGGATCACTATGCCAGCGTACGCGGCGCCCGCGTGGTGCTGGTGGACGATGACGGCGTGCGCGCCAATATGAGCGCTTCCTGGCTGGCGCAGATGGGCTGGGAGGTCGCGGTGTTAGACGGCCTGACTGCCGATGATTTTAGCGAGCAGGGCGATCCCGCCGCCGTGCTGCCGCCGGCGCCGCCGGCAGATGAAATCACTCCCGCGCAGCTGGCTGAACTGCTGGAGCAGCCGGGGACGGTGCTGTTGGACTTTACCACCAGCGCCAACTACGTGGCGCGCCATATTCCCGGCGCGCACTGGGTTATCCGCTCGCGGCTGCCGTTGGCATTGGAAAACCTGCCGCCGGCCGAACGCTACGTGCTGACCTGCGGCAGCAGCCTGCTGGCGCGCTATGCGGTTCCGGACGTGGCCGCGCTGACCGGCAAGCCGGTACGGCTGCTGGCCGGCGGAACGCAGGCGTGGATCGCCGAAGATCGGCCGCTGGTGAGCGGGGAAGGTCGCCTGATCTCACCGCGGATCGATCGTTACCGCCGTCCGTATGAAGGGACGGACAACCCGCGTGAGGCGATGCAGGCGTATCTGGACTGGGAGTTCGGGCTGGTGGCGCAACTGGAACGTGACGCCACGCATGGCTTTAACGTGCTCTGAATCATCAGGCAAGACATGGCCGGTAAAGAGGAACGGTAGGATGAAGGTTGCTGTGTTAATTCGGGCCGCGGGGCTGAGCGCCGCGCTGCTGATGACATCGTTGGCGCACGGGGCGATCGGCGATGCCAGCTTGGTGCTGGGCGATCAGGCGCGCGGGCTGCGCAGTCTGGTTGAGGCCGCCGGCGTGATGAAAGATGCGCCCTATCAGTATCGGTGGGCCAATTTCCAGGGGGCGGCGCCGCTGTTTGAAGCGCAGCGCGCAGACGCCGTAGATACCTCCTATGCCGGGGATCTGCCGATCTTAATGGCCGCGGCGGGCGGGGTGGATTTTAAGTTAATTCAGACCAACGTGGGTTATGCCCAGTCTAACGGGATTATCGTGCCCAAAGATTCACCGCTCCACAGCGTCCGCCAGTTGCAAGGGCAGACGGTGGTGGTGTCGTCGGCGCGCGGCAGCATTTCGCAAAATCTGCTGTATGCGGCGCTGCAAGAGGCCGGGCTACAGCGGGAAGATGTACAGATCCAGTTTGTGATGCCCACCGACGCCAGCGCGGCATTCAATACCGGCAGAGTCGCCGCCTGGGCGGTGTTTGATCCCTATCTGGGCGTTGCGGAGCAGAACGGTGCGCGCCTGTTGCGCGATGGCCAGGGATTAACGCCGTCGCTTGGCTTTTTGACCGCCACCACGCGCTCACTGGCCGACCCGGACAAGCGGGCGGCCATTAAAGACTTTGCCGAACGCGTCGCCAAGGCGCGGCAGTGGGCGCTCGACAACCCGGAAGAATACGCCAAGGTTTACGCACGGCTGACGCGTCTGCCGCTCGATACCGCCCGACGCATTGCGAGCCGTACCTCCAAAGGTGTGCATAGCGTTAGTCAGCAGGATATCGACAGGCTGCAACCGGTGGCTGATTTGTTTTATCAGTTAAAGATATTACCGAACCCTGTGCAGGTGGGCGCTTTGGTTGATAAGTCATTGAGATAATACGGCCGGCATAGGCGATGTCTTCGGGGGCGGTGTCCGATGAAGAACCTTCCCCGGAAAATGAAAAATCCGCCGCAGGCGATTTGTATAAATAGGGGGAGTCGGACTGTCGGCAGTTGGGGTGCCCCTATCTTTTTTTCAGGCTTTTTGTTAGATGAATGCGCTCTCTTTTTTCTGATAGAACCTCATTGTGTTGCTACTCCTGCTGGATTTATTCGTTATCATAGTGAATACTCATTGAGCGGGTGCTGATAAGCTATAACTTATTGTTAATAAGCATGAATAATTCAATTTATTATTAATTTTCGTTATGGTTTTCAGGGTGAAATAAATGTGATGGTGGTATATTTAAAATGGATATTCGTAATGAGGTTGATAACGGTGGTCAGGTGGCAAAAGTGATGTTTCTTGTCCTGTTTGTTGCTCTGTTGCCATTTTTTTTCATAATTGGTATTTACGTTCAAGATCCAACATCTACCATGTTGAATAACGTTGCCTCTATTACCCGTCACCTGCCTGCAATTTATTCATTTAAAAGTCCTTTATTAAGCAAGGTGATGGATGTTTATGTGAAAACATCACCATTTGTTGCTTTTGTTTTGTTTTTGATTACAAACAAAAAACTTAGGTTAAAAAAAGATAAGTCAAAATGGTATTTGTTAAGACTCTATCTTTTGTTCTCTTTTTTTTACATGGTATTGATTTATAGCTTCTTGCTTACTAATAAAGAGTTAACTAACTCGGCCCGGGTACTTAACCTCATGTCTACAAATGACATTTTCTTGTCATTCTTTTATATTAGCCTGTACTGTGTTATTTTTTTGTTTACTTATTTATATCTTTGGTTTTTTATCGGTACGTTTAGGGCCTTTAAAGAAAGGTGGTAAAACCACCTCTCTTTACTTTATTAATTCACTTGGCGAATTATTTCTTTATTTATCCTATCGGCCATTCCTGCATCAATAAACGAAGCTAAGTAGCTTATTCCTATGATTCCAAATATATTTAAAGCTGTTATTGCCAGGCCGGGGAGAGACATTGCACCAATGATGGCGCCAAACAATGCGATAGCCAGACTTGCCGCCATACCACTCAGAACCCAGGATTCCACCTCTAGCATTAGGGGAGCCCAGTTCCCTGTTTCATATCCCTCTATGCTCTTCTTTCGAACTTTATCAACCTTTATTGCTACATCAGCGACTTTGAACGCCCTACTTAGATTCCCAAGCTTGTTTGCCATATCGTTGGCATTCAGGAGTTTCCACGCATTACTCAGCGCCTCACTGTCACCTTTTTTTATTTTCATTCCTGGGTTGGCCAGGATTTTATTTAGGGATGCCATGGCATCGGTATGGCTGCGAATGGTTTTTCCTTGAAAGTTTCTAACGTTTTCGGCGATTTCCTTTGACACTGATTTGTATTTTTCACCAATAACATCGCCGATTTTACCCCCCATGTCAGCGAGCAGTTCACTGGCTTTTGTTAATGCCTCTTTCTCGTCTTTTTTTAAATTTTGCTCTTCTATGATTTTACGGACTAAATCAATCTTAGCTAGCTCAAATTTGGCTCCAAGAGTTGCTTGTCGTGCGTTGGTTATTCTTACGCCCGAGTCTGAGTGATTAGCCCAGAAAGCATTATCCCTAATGATTTTATGCAATGTAGTGATGCGAGAATCAGAAATATCACCACCATATTGTTCTGTAATATTACTATAACTTT
Source organism: Serratia rubidaea (assembly GCF_016026735.1). Lineage (NCBI taxonomy): Bacteria > Pseudomonadati > Pseudomonadota > Gammaproteobacteria > Enterobacterales > Yersiniaceae > Serratia > Serratia rubidaea. The sequence continues at coordinate 659,584 of NZ_CP065640.1, read as the reverse complement.
TAGTACCGCTGTTACCGCTGTCATTGAGTAAATCCGCAGGTGCCGGACCCAAATTGGTTCTGGCAGGATGTATATCATCATCGACCATAACGAAACCTTGAGTGACGGCCATGATGTTTCGATCTTCATCAATATAATAAAAAAGAATATGTTGCGGGTTTATACCTAGAGCTTTGGCTCGTGACTCACCGACAATTTGGAGCCGTGAAGAACGTTTTCCGCCAGACGAAGAACTCCCTCCATTTCCCCCAGCATTTCCACTGGGTCCTGTTGGGCCTGGGCGACCGCTTGAACCCGAAACTGTCATGCTGTCCTCATTGCGTGGTGCAAGCAGCTTAAACTTTGTGTTTGTATTAAAAAACATGTTTACCTCCGTAAACTGACTATAAATTATCCTTAATTAATACTGTACATATATACAGTATTGGGTAATTTACAAGCACTCCACGTCGATGTCAACCCAAGGGGACGGAGGTTACTCGCTTGAGTTATTCTCATTATCCGGCGAACTGGGATGGTTTTCTGAACTTGCGTTTTCATGTCGGGATTTCTGCTGTCGTCAAATGTATTATGGTGAGCGTTTTCACTGTCGTTATTACCTGTAATCTCGACCAATTTATATAGTGAATGACAGTGAAGGTTCGTATAGAAAAGTGTTATTTTTATTCCGCTTTCCCTGGGCTCCTGACACTCTTTACCTGGGCGGTATAAGGAGAGGGAGTGCAAAGATTGAATAGGGAATTTTTTCTAACAAGGAGACCTTTATGAAACGACCCTATGTGATTCTTTTTGTCTCTATGCTGATTGCGGCATTGATGACATCGGCATGCGCCCCTAAAACCAGCGTTGAGCGCCATGCACGACAGTATGTTTACGCGGCAGATGAGGGTTTCGATCCGCATTTTCGTATTAAAAAGTCCGACAGCGCCCGGTTGATGGTGCCGTTCTTCCAACAGTTCCGGGAGATGGGGATCAAGGACAGGGCGGCAGGTGTGTCCCGGGATGAGGCAATGAAACGGGTTTCCCTGTTCCGTAGTGAAGATTTCCTGACATCCATTCAGGGGAAAACAACGTTTGCGGGGCGGACTTACAATGATGACCGAAACCTTTCACCAAAAGAGCGTAAGGCCATGGGGGACGCGATTGAGGGTACCTATTTGGACGGCTATGAGGGCAGGCCGTAACGACATCTGTCTAAGTTAATTTATGTCAGTGTAATCGGCCCTTTCTTCTGCAGCGAACCCTGCATTTCCCCATATAGCGCACGCCTCCTCACGGGAGGCGTGCGTTCGATCAGAGCGATTTCTGTGACGCCAGCGGTTTTTGCGCCCGGCTGAAGGCCAGTTTGAGCAGCCAATACAGCAGGCTGGCGACCACCAGGGAGTTGAGCGTCGGCACGCCCCATTCGGTCGCCAGGCCGACGGCGCCGCCGACGATGCTGGCGACGATCGCCGCCCAACCGATGGCCGCTGTTTCATCCGGCAGCCGGCCTGCACGGCGGCTTTCGTCCAGGATTTTGCGTTGGCTGCGCAGCAGATAGTAATCAACCAGCATGATGCCGATAATCGGCGGGAAGACGACGCCGAGCAGCGTCAGGAAGTCGACGAAACGGTCGAGAATGCCCAGCACCGACAGCGTGGTGCCCAGAATGCCGATGGCCAGCGTGGTGTAGGTGTACTTGAGCTTTTTGCCGGTGATGCCTTCCACCGCGTTAACGATGCCTAATGACGAGGAGTACAGGTTAAGATCGTTGACGCGCAGGGTGGAGAACACCACCACCAGCAGACCGGCGCCGCCGGCCGCTTGCGACATGATGGTCACCACGTCGGCGGTGCCCAGCGTTTTGGCGATCAGGATCGCCAGGCCGTTAACTACGAATTCGCCGGCGACGATAGTGAAGACCGTGACGCCAAGCACGTGCTTGCCGCTTTTGGCATAGCGGGTCAGATCGGGCGTCATCAGGCTGGCGACGATGGCGCCGCCGACGACGATGGTGATGCCGGCGCTGATGGTCAGCGGTTCGCCCGGTGGTGCGAGCTGGATAATTTCATGCAGGTTATGGCCGGAAAGCGTGGTCAGCGAAATATAGGCCACCAGCATGATGAACATCGGCACCGCGATGCGCGCGGCAATGCGCAGCGCTTTAAAGCCGAACGCCACCAGGATGGTCAGCAACGAGCCGGATAGCCCGGCGGCCAGGCCAAAGCCCAGTTTATTGCCCAGCGCGAAGTCGAGCGACTTGGCGAAAATGGCGTTTTGAATGCCGAACCAGCCCAGCAGACTGACGGCCACCACCACGCCGATCAGCACCGATCCCAGACGGCCGAAGCCGCACCAGCGCGCCAGCAGGCTGCCGGATATCCCCTCGCGCATGCCCGCCAGCCCCAGGCCGTAGGTCACCACGCCGAAGATCAGGCTGCCGACGAAAATGGCGCTGAAGGCATCGGCCAGCGTCATGGCGTTGCCGAGCACGGCGCCGAGCATAAATTGGTCCAGTGCGGTCAGCATGCCCATATGCACGATGGCGACGCTGAGAAACGACACTCTTTTATCCTGCGGCACCCGGGTGAGCGGATAGTCTTCGATCTTTATCACGGTGAGAGCTTCCTTGTGGTTCAGATAAACTGAATGCCCTTGGTTATCAGGCGGTCGGGGATGTAGTTATCCAGATTAGCGTAGTGGCAATACTCTTCGAACTGCTGCTGGGTATGCACATCGGCTTTCTGGTAAATGGTGTAAATGCGGTTTTCGATGGTTTTATTGCTGACGCTATAGATTTTGGCGATCTCTTTCACCGTAAACCTTTGCAGCATAAGGAAAATAACATCAAGCTCGGCCCGGGTGAACAGCGCATGATTGACCTCGCTGGTCAAGATGCTGGGCTTTTGCTGATTGATGTATTTCAGCGGCGACAAGCTGTTCAGCGGTTTGGCGTTCCAGATCACGCCAATAATCTGCTCGTCGTCGTTATAGACCGGCAGCTTTTCGCTGATAAACGGCGTCAGGCTGTCTTTACCGTACCAATAGTGCGTTTCGATCACCGTGACCCGATCGCGCGCCGCCTCTGTCATTTTATCGTGCTCGATAAAGTCGGCGGCAGAGTCGGCCCAGTCGGCGGGGAATTCGTGGTCATATTTGCCGGCGACGTCGAAGTTCAGCGGCGTATTGGTATAGAGATAAGCGGCGCGGTTCATATAGAGGTGGCGGGACTGCCGGTCCTTGATGCCCCAAGGTTCGCTCAGGTGCTCCATCATGGTGACGAGGCCCTTAAAATAAGATTCATCATTTTTCTGCGAAGAGCCCATACCCACCTCAGGCCGCGCTACAGGTTTTTCGCCAGATAATGGCGGGTGTGGCGATGCGCATAATCCCCCAGCTCGCCGTAGAGCCGGTAGCCCAGTTTTTCGTAGAAGCCTCTGGCCTGGAAGTCGAAGGTATCGACGTAAGCCATATGGCAGCCGCGCTTACGGGCTTCTTCTTCGGCCAACTGCATCAACTGGCGGCCGTAGCCGCTGTTGCGGCACCGATCGCCGACCCACAAATATTGCACTTCCAGGCCGCCCCACCAGGTGCGCGCCACCAGGCCGCCGACGATTTGCTGATTGTCGTCGGTGACGGTCAGAAACAGCGGATGAATATCTACGGGCTGCGTTTTATGGTTGTGCGCCCACAGGCTGTCTATAACGAATGCTTCATCCTGCGGATTAGGGTTGTCGGTGATGTTGATATTCATCTTTAACTTAACTCTCTGATTAATTTATTTTAAATTGAATTTATCGTATTTTGGCCAACTGATTTTAATATCACTTTGGTTTATATATTTCAAGGGTGATTTTCACCCTGTTCCATCAGGTGAGGGGACGCTTATAGTGAATGCCACGGGGTGAAGAAAACAGTGAAACAGGCGCCGCCTAAACGCTGAAATGCCTCGCCTACATCCTCTTTTCCTAAACTTGCGCCTCACCAGGGTCCCATTAGGAAACTTACCCATACATTGAAAACCCCTCCATCATTGGTTATGTTGCGAGCATGTTTAGTTGAGGGAACAGGTATGGATACTGTTGAAGAGTTGGATGGAACTTACTTTTATAAAGGCGTCGCGAACCTATCAGCGCATGAGTTGCTGTTCTGGATCATGATTGATACCGTCGAGGAACAGTTAGGCGTTCAAGATGTTTTAGGCGTCGCCGCATTAATTCTGGGTGATAATTCTATACACGTACCAGGTAAACCGGGCACAGCAACACCAGGAACGTCACACGCATCGTTATTCTTCCGCAAACACTTAAACGTGCGCTTCAAACGCGCAATTTTACCAACGGTAACAAAAGGCTCAGTGCGAAAATTCAAGGTCAGAATGGTTAACAACCTCGGGGTGTTTGTCGGCCGTGCCGTGCCGGTTCTTGGCTGGGTGATTTTGGCTAACGACATCGCCCAAATCACGGTAAAAGCCACCACGCGCTACAACAAGATTGCCCGTGGAGAGGATAAGTTATGGTAAGTGATGAGGAGGTGCTGGCCTTCTTTCGTGAAGAGCTATCCGTTCTCGCGACCTTCACGTTTAAGACTATCCCGTTAGAGCTGGATGACCCGTTGCAGGAATATGCCGAGGACGATGAAGTAAAGTTTGCCATCGGAAAATACGATGAGGTGTTCGGTGTCGATGTCTCTGCCCTGGATTGGAACAAATACTATCCCTGGCGGCATGAATGGTTCTTCAGGAAATGGTTCACCAACAAACCGTTGGTACAAAGCAAACCACCGTTGACCGTACGCATGTTTGCAGAGTCTGCCAGAGCGGGTCGATGGTTGTACTGACAATGTCGTCACTTGAGCAAACCGTTTCTGTCCGTTATTGTTACCAAGGCTTGGTAATCCTTACCAAGCTGTATTTTGCTTTTTGCTATTCATCACTTCCGGCTGCCGTGGCCGGTTTTTTTTGCCTGAATCCTGCTGTTATAGCGGACAGCCTGAACCATGAGCTAAGGCTCCGCCGTCATGAAATGTTTGTACGGCTGAAAAACTGCCTGCTGCTTGCTCAGGAAAAGCATGAGATTGCACAGTCTGCGGATTGTGAGGCCGTTGCCAGGTTTTACTTTACGGTGCAGCAGGGGATGGTGACCCGCGCCCGCGACGGGGAAACGAAGGCCCAGCTGGATACTACGGCTAAATCGGCGATGCTGCTCTGGCCGGCGTTGACTGGTTCCCTGACGTAGTTTTGATTTGGGTTAACTAGCCTTGAGGCATTGCTGAACAATGACATATGTAGGTTTGGTCAATGAGATTTTGCTGGGGAGACGTATTTTTTATAAGGTAACAAATAGATAATCGTGTGGCTGTTTTTACCAACCACCTTGGTATGGCCGCATCAACGATAGGCGGTTTGCGGTAAAATAGGAGGAGAGGGGCATTTCTTTCTACGCTTATCTTCTTCTATTCTCATATTGAACTCCTGTAGTGCATCTTGCACTATTATTTTTTCAGCACTTACTATTGTCATCCAGAATCCTACGGCCAGGGAAATAAGGCTCATTAAGTTAAAACTAGTGCTTCCCCCCCAATTACCTAGCTTACCCAGTCGGCCGAAAATAAAACATCCTACGCTTGAAAAAAGCAGAAAAACACCAAGTAACTCGATGAAATACAGGGCAGCACAACATAAGAAGAATAGGCTTATTGTCACCCAAATGATAGCTTTAGCTCCTGCATTACCCGTCATAAAAAACCATGAGATCAGAAATAATAATATTATAGTGATAAGCATCACTATGCACATGGGGACCTCTTTTTTGTATATGGTTTATTCTAATTTTTTTTCGTTTTAATTATAAAGTTCCTGTGTGCACTAATATTGTTCAATAGGGTTTTATAGCTATTAAAATAATGATAACTAAAGCGATTATGTGTATTTTTTGTTTATGTAGGGCTATTGTTGTATTTTTAACCCCCTCGGTGAGGGATAATCTTGATTACTATATTATTCAGGCGTGGAGGTGTCAACAGGAATAGAAGTCGGGTAATGAATAGCATGCCAATGTGGTGTAAATGTATGTATACGGCATATTTATAATGAGAGCATGAATTTTTATGTTTTTAGGTTGATTTTTTATTTTGTGACTGCAGGTTTAAAAATTCTCAATCTGAGCTTGTTTTTACTAAAAATATTCAGGTTGATATTATCCCCGGATATTGTCCTGATGTATAACCGTGAGGTATAATTATTTTATCATCAAGTGATACATGGATGGGGGCGGTATCTTTTTAGGGACGATTTTTTCTGCAGAGAAAAAGGCCATTTTGTTTTTTTTGGTGTTTTTACATTTTCTCCTGCTGAGCGGATTGTGGATGGCGATTTCATTATGTATTTCGCTACGAGGAGATATAACAGGAATCGTCCGCTTGGAAAAAAAGGGGCGAGCATATGATCCTGTGGCGCTCAATTTTAAGCTTGTTAACTCATCTGAACGCCCGGTGATATTGAATCATATAGAATGGGGCGATGGAAAAAGCGTTTTAGGGCGAATTATTCCAGATTGTTTACCCATCAGAATTGATAGCAGGGAGTCCAGGTGTTTACATATCCCTTTGAGTGGTAAGGGTGGTTTGGTGAGTTGGCTCGCGGGGGAAATTGATTTTTTCGGCTTGGATATAGATGGTTTAACATATTGGGTTGTTTTATCCACCGGGAATAAATATCCAGTTAGAACCGGAAGTAATATCAGTGCTGCTCTTTCCAGAGTTATGAGTAGGATTGTTTTTTTATGGAATGGTTAGTTTGTATGAGTTTTGTTTGCTGAATGCCTAAACACATCAATATTAAGTCTGTTAGTTAAGGCGGATTGCGGTATTTCTATTTGGTTAAATGTAGATTTTTTTAACAAATCATCTGTGATTGGTTTTCTTGTCTTTTTATTCGTATTTTCATATTTAAGAATTAAGGGATGTTAAGAAGGGGGGGTTAATGGCTGGCTGTTATTACGTTACCAAAAGGATCCGTCTTGGAGAAGCTAATTACATATATGTGTCGAGTTGCAATAATATTCCGCACCTTAGCAAACTTGAAGATTTAGGTCATTTTAATTCTCCATTTAGGGCAATGAGAGAGGCAAAAGAAAAAGGATACAGGCAGGTTTCGGTATGCCCTTGCAGTCAATGTCAAAATACCCGGTAATTTGAACCCGCCCTGATGGTATGTTAGACAGAGCGGGAAGGATGCGTCAGGGACTTTGACAATGTTTGCACGAGCAAACAATAACCTTTTCATACCCTCTTTTTAATGCTTCCTTTTCTGCATCTATAGGCGTGTCGAACAGTCCAAGGTATTCTCTGTAAATAATGCATGGGATATCTTTGCACCAACCAGCATGTATATCATGCATTCCCTTCGAGTTAACTATTCGACAGATGTAGTAATAATCACACATAGCAGACATTATGTTCACCATTAAAGTTGATTAGGTTGTAAAGAGTGTCGGCCCTGGTAAATATATTTTTGTTTTATAATTTTAAGGAAATTGACTAAATCTTCGCTGAGTCAGAAAGGGGCGCTGACTATCATCCGTTTTTGGCTGTGTGGTTTTCGTGGTGCGATTATTATTATGTGAGCCTTGATGTTTTTTTATCCTACTAGTCTTGGTTATAACATGATTACCTTGCTCTGGCATTTATCCGTCCTTTTATCCTGAGCGTGTAAAATAGTGACTAAATAATTTAGTCACCCTGGATTTTCTGTCAGCTTGGTTGGAATAATCAAGCAATGATCATTTTGCGTTCTTCTATAAGGCTATCGACGATTGTCGGATCCGCCAGCGTCGAAGTATCACCCAGATTACTGGTATCGCCGGCGGCAATTTTGCGCAGGATACGCCGCATGATTTTGCCGGAGCGGGTCTTAGGCAGTGAGTCGGCCCAGTGCAGGATATCCGGCGTCGCGATCGGCCCTATCTCTTTACGCACCCAGTTGCGTACTTCGGTATAGAGCTCTGGCGTCGGTTCTTCGCCGTGATTCAGCGTGATGTAAGCGTAAATCGCCTGGCCTTTAATATTATGTGGGGTACCGACCACTGCGGCTTCGGCGATTTTCGGGTGGGCAACCAGCGCCGATTCGATCTCCGCCGTTCCCAGGCGGTGGCCGGACACGTTCAGCACATCATCGACGCGGCCGGTGATCCAGTAGTAGCCGTCTTCGTCGCGTCGTGCACCGTCACCGCTGAAGTACATACCCTTAAAGGTCGAGAAATAGGTCTGTTCAAAGCGCGCGTGGTCGCCAAACAGCGTACGCGCCTGACCGGGCCAGGAGTCGACCATCACCAGGTTGCCTTCGCAGGCGCCTTCCTGCGGCGTACCGGCGTTGTCGACCAGCGCCGGCTGTACGCCGAAGAACGGCTTCGTGGCGGAACCGGCCTTCAGTTCGGTGGCGCCGGGCAGCGGGGTGATCATAAAGCCGCCGGTTTCGGTCTGCCACCAGGTGTCCATGATTGGGCATTGGCCGTTGCCTATCTTTTCGTAGTACCACTCCCAGGCTTCCGGGTTAATCGGTTCGCCCACCGAGCCCATAATGCGCAGCGAGTCGCGTTGGGTGCCTTCAATCGCCTTGTCGCCTTCCGCCATCAGCGCACGGATCGCCGTTGGCGCGGTATACAGAATATTGACCTGATGCTTGTCGATAACCTGCGACAGGCGGTTAACGCCAGGGTAATTCGGCACGCCTTCAAACATCAGGGTAATGGCGCCGCAGGCCAGCGGGCCATACAGTAAATAGCTGTGGCCGGTGACCCAGCCGACGTCGGCGGTGCACCAGTAAACGTCGCCATCGTGGTAGTCGAAGACGTATTTGAAGGTCATCGCCGCATAGACCAGATAGCCGCCGGTGGTGTGCAGTACGCCCTTCGGCTTACCGGTCGAACCGGAGGTATAGAGGATAAACAGCGGATCTTCAGCATTCATCTCTTCCGGCGGGCACTCGGCAGACACGCCGGCGGTCAGCTCGTGCCACCACAGATCGCGCCCTTCCTGCCAGTAACCGGGCTTGCCGGTACGCTGGAAGACCACCACGTTGTCGACGCTGGTTACGCCCGGGTTTTTCAGGGCATCATCCACATTCTTTTTCAATGGCACCGAGCGACCGGCGCGCAGGCCTTCATCGGCGGTGATCACCAGGCGGGCGTTGGAGTCGATGATGCGCCCGGCTACCGCTTCCGGAGAGAAGCCGCCAAAGATCACCGAGTGCACCGCCCCGATGCGGGCGCAGGCCAGCATCGCAACCGCCGCCTCTGGCACCATGGGCATATAGATCGCCACCACGTCGCCTTTTTTCACCCCCAGGCCTTTGAGCACGTTGGCGAATTGGCACACATCGTGATGCAGTTGTTTATAGGTCACATGCTTGGACTGGTCCGGGTCGTCACCTTCCCAGATAATGGCGGTTTGATCGCCGCGGGTGGCCAGATGGCGATCCAGACAGTTGGCTGCCAGGTTGAGGGTACCGTCTTCAAACCAGCGGATGCTGATGTTCCCCGGTGCGAAAGAGGTGTTTTTTACCTGAGTATAAGGCTTGATCCAGTCAACAATCTTGCCGTGCTCTCCCCAGAAGGCGGCCGGGTCCTGCACCGACTGCTGATAATACTGCTGGTATTGTGCCGGGCTAATCGGGGCACGTTCTGAAATTGCGCTGGAATTAAAAGGTCGAAACGATTCAGCCAACATATCACTTCCTTGCCGCTATAAATTAAACACCATGCCAATCATAAGGTTGGCTTCTGTATCTTATTATAAGAAAAACGCATTAGTATATAATTTTTTGCCATTATGATTGATTTCCTTAAAGTGTTCCTTTTGTAAAGTCGTTTGTTTTCAGTTGATTGCTGGTGTTTTTGTCATGCTTGTTTTTTAATTGTGAGAGAGGATGGATTTCTACGAAGGGTTTCTTACAAAGTTAAACGGCTTAATGATTCGTGATTCTTATTAGTTTTGTTTAGGTAGCATTTAGTTTTAGGTGTGTATACACGGTAGGTTGGCGGGGAAGCCTGCGGCAGGTTTCTATATGCAGGGTTGTGTGAAAAATGTTCGACAACCACGTGCGCCACGTTATGTATCGCTGATGATGAGTCGTGGAGTGGGTTGATTGCGTAGAGCGGTACGAAAAAACTCCAGAACTCTTTGCTGTTTTCTCCTGAAGGGGACCAGGCTATGGATTCATTGCGGAGCTTTGGGGGAGGCGGCCATACATTACTGAGGCCTGGGAAGGTGGCGGGAAGCATCAGTGCTGTTGATTAAATGAGCAGTTGGGTAACTTTCGCTGTGGTAGAGGCTGATGGCTATTTTTATCGATGGCACCAGAGAAGCGTTATGGATTTCGCAGAGGGGAGCGTAATGCTTTTTGCTGTCCGAGCGGGTGGTAAACCAGTTATGTAAAAAATGCTTTACGGTGCTATCGTAACTGATTTTTAAGTTTTGTTTAATTATTGCACGGCGGCTATTGAAAGTAACATCCCTGGCAAATATAGTTTCGAGAGGTAACGGATTGTCTGTCTATGTTACCTTTCCTGGTGTTGTTAATTATTTTTGCCCCTCACCTAGAGGGGCTTTTTTATTTATTTTCAATTTGTTGCATGCATTTTCTCATCGGTGTGTTTTTTTATTTTTGGTTGGGTGTTTTTTGATCTAATTGTACGTTCTGCTTTACGAATTAGATTTTTTAAAGTTAAGTTGTTTTTGATTATTTATTGAGGTGATAGTTTGTTTTGGTTATCATTTCAATCGAAAACTAACCCCCTAGTTAGTTTGTTAGTCTGTATTCGGATATTGAGATTTTTTGCCCCTTGGCAGTTAGGGGCATTTTTTTACTAGGTTTGGGATTGTATCGGCACATCAGCAGATGTGGTGCTGAAAGCTACGATGCAACGTATCTTATTACTCTGCAGACGTGGGACGTCTGCTGTTGTGATGTGAATCCTGATGAGAGATAAATACCGAATACTTCCGTTTCGCCCGGCGCTGTTTTCAGAGAGAAGCCCACAGGTGCAGATTCAGGGTTGGAGAGCTGCAAAATACCGTGATTAATCTCCCTTATCACGTGCCGCACGGCGATACAGCGTGCTGCGCGCGACGCCCAGCGCCTGCGCCGCTTTACTGATATTGCCGTCATAGCGCTGCAGCGTTTCACTGATCAGCCGTTCATCGTGACGTTCGCGCAGCGGCAGCGCTGGCGTGTGACGATACTCCGCCGGCAAATGTCTTTCGCTCAGCTCTTCGCCCTCATCGGCCAGCGCCAGCAGCACGCGCAGCAGGCTGCGTAACTGGCGCACGTTGCCCGGCCACGGCTGCCGCGCCAGCGTCGTCAGCAGCGCCGGTGACAGCCGGACGCCGCGCTGCGCGGCGCCCAGCTCCTGCCACACATCGTCAATAAAGCCCGCAATGTCCGGCCAGTCGCGCAGTGGCGGAATGGTCAGAGCAAACTCCTGCAGGCGATAGAACAAATCTTCACGAAACTCACCGTCGGCCACGCGCTGTGTCAGGTCGCGGTGCGTGGCGCAGATCACGGCAAAATTAACCGGCCAACTGCGGCTGGAGCCGAGCGGCGCCACCTCTTTTTCCTGCAGCACGCGCAGCAAACGGGTCTGCAGCGCCAGCGGCATATCACCGATTTCATCGAGGAACAGCACGCCGCCATCCGCCTCACGAATTTTGCCGATGTAGCCGTTTTTACTGGCGCCGGTAAACGCGCCTGGCTGGTAGCCAAACAGTTCGGATTCGATCAGCGCTTCCGGGATCGCCGCACAGTTGATGGCGATAAACTTGCCGGTGCGCCAGCGACTCTGCTGATGCAGCGCGCGGCTGACGTACTCCTTGCCGCTGCCGGTTTCGCCATAAATGCACAGCGAAACGCCGGCATCGAGCAGCCGCACCATTTTTGCGCCGTCACGCCGCAGCGCGCAGGGCAGATCGTATGCGGCACTGTCCGGCACGCTGAAGTGGCTGCGCTGTGGCGCGCGCAGGCGGAACCAGTAGCGCTGCATACCGATGTCGACGGCGGCGGGGATCGTGTTGGCCTGCTGCGACAGCTGTGGAAACAGCTGCTGAAACGTCAGGCTGGCAAAGCGATCGGCGCTCAACGCCAGTTCGCGCATGGCCAGCCGGTTGGCCGCCACCAGAACATTGTCAGAGAACACCAGCAGCAGCTCATCACTGGTGTCGATGCCCTGCTGCAGCGGATGCAGGCTGAGCAGCCACTGCTGTGGATGCAGGCTCTGCTTAACCCAGAGATATTCAATCTGTTTTGCCGCCGCGGCCACCCGGCTGAAGGTCTGCGGATGAGGAAAGTGCGCCGGACCGGAGACATCAATCACGCCGGCAACCTGGCCGTTTGGCATCTGCAGCGGCATTGCGGCGCAGTACAGGCCCTGATTGTGCGTCAGAAAATGCTGTCGGCCGTGAATTTCGCAGCCATCGTCAATCGCCAGCGCCGTGCCAATCGCGTTGGTGCCGCGTCCGCATTCACTCCACAGATTTCCGGGCGCCAGGGCAAAGCGCTGGGCTTTCTCCAGCGCCTGCGTGTCGCCAAAGGTATTAAGCACCAGCCCGCTGGCGTCGGATAAAATCACCACCGACTGCGTCTCCGCCATCTGCTGCGCCAGCTGTCGAATTACCGGCTGGGCAAACTGTTGCAGGCCGGCGTTGTTGGCTAATACATCGGCCAGTTCGCCCTGGCGTACGCGCGGGAAATCGTCGGCGTTGCGTTCCAGCCCATACAGCTGGCTGCGAAACCAGGAGTCGCTTAACAGTGGGTTGGCGTGCACGTCAGACGCGGCGGAATTTCCCTGCATACGTGACCTCATACCTCGGTGTAAATGTTGCAATACTGTAGCGTAATGGTTCTTTTACTGTTGCGATACGCAACACAGATACGGCTTTTTCTCTGGAGTGCCGGCAGGTTTAATGGCGGGGTTGTGAGCTAATTGATTGAAGATAAATAAATTTATAACGACATCGACGGGTTGAGAAAAAATTGGCACGCGCGCTGCTATGAAGGATGTGGGCAGTTGCGCTGCCCGTTCAGAACCTCTGACCTGATAATAAGGAGTTTGCGATGCGTTATGCACATCCCGGTACGCCCGACGCGCTGGTGACTTTCCAGGCGGCCTACGGCAACTACATCGCCGGCAACTTCACCGAGCCGCTCAGCGGCCAGTACTTTATGAATACCTCGCCAGTGGATGGCAGCGATATCGCTCAGTTTCCGCGCTCCGACGCGCGTGACATTGAGCTGGCGCTGGACGCGGCTCACCAGGCCGCTGACGCCTGGGGTAAAACCAGCGTACAGCAGCGCGCGAATCTGCTGTTGCAGGTGGCGGATCGCATGGAAGCTAACCTGGAGAAGCTGGCGGTGGCGGAGAGTTGGGATAACGGTAAACCGATTCGCGAGACGCTCAACGCCGATCTGCCACTGGCGATCGACCACTTCCGCTACTTCGCCGGCTGCCTGCGAGCGCAGGAGGGCAGCGCCGCCGAGATCGACGAAACCACGGTGGCCTATCACTTCCACGAGCCGCTCGGCGTGGTGGGGCAGATCATTCCGTGGAACTTCCCGCTGATGATGGCGGCGTGGAAGCTGGCGCCGGCGCTGGCGGCCGGTAACTGTGTGGTGCTGAAACCGGCGGAACAGACGCCGCTCGGCATTACGCTGCTGATGGAGCTGATTGGCGACCTGTTCCCGCCGGGCGTGCTGAACGTGGTGCAGGGCTTTGGCCGCGAAGCCGGTGAAGCGCTGGCAACCAGCAAGCGCATCGCCAAAATTGCCTTCACCGGTTCAACGCCGGTCGGGCGGCACATCATGGCCTGCGCGGCGGAAAATATCATTCCCTGCACCGTCGAGCTGGGGGGCAAATCTCCCAATATTTACTTCGCGGATGTGATGACGGGCGAAGAGGATTTCATTGATAAAGCGGTGGAAGGCCTGGTGCTCGGCTTCTTTAATCAGGGCGAAGTGTGCACCTGCCCCTCACGCGCGCTGATTCATGAATCAATCTATCAGCCCTTTATGGAGCGGGTGTTGGCGAAGATCGCCACCATTCGCCGCGGCGATCCGCTCGATACCGACACCATGATCGGCGCCCAGGCTTCACGCCAGCAATTTGACAAAATCCTCTCCTATATCGACATCGCCCGCCGCGAAGGCGGTCAGATTTTAGCCGGAGGGGAGCGGGCGCTTATCGCCGCCGAGCTGGATAACGGATTCTACATCCAGCCCACGCTGATCAAGGGCAACAACCAAATGCGTTGTTTCCAGGAGGAGATTTTTGGGCCGGTGATTGGCGTCACCACCTTCAGCGATGAGGCAGAGGCGCTCGCCATCGCCAATGAAACGCAGTTTGGGTTGGGGGCGGGCGTGTGGACGCGCGATACCAATCTGGCGTATCGCATGGGGCGCGGCATTAAAGCCGGCCGCGTCTGGACCAACTGTTATCACATCTATCCCGCACACGCGGCGTTCGGCGGTTACAAGCAGTCTGGCGTCGGGCGTGAAACCCACAAAATGGCGCTTAGCGCCTATCAACAAACCAAAAATCTGCTGGTCAGCTATGACACAGCGCCGTTGGGCCTGTTCTGAGTCCACATCCGATCAAATGGAGAGTGAAAGATGAATATGCAAATCAAAACCACCATGAAAGCCGCAGTGGTGAAATCCTTCGGGGAACCGCTGGTGATTGAGCAGGTGCCGGTGCCGTCCGTCGGGCCGGGGCAGATTCTGGTGAAAATCGCCGCAACCGGCGTGTGTCACACCGATCTGCACGCTGCCGAAGGCGACTGGCCAATCAAGCCCAATCCGCCGTTTATTCCGGGCCATGAGGGCGTCGGCGAGGTGGTGGCCATCGGCGAAGGGGTGAAGCACCTGAAAATGGGCGACCGCGTCGGCGTGCCGTGGCTCTACTCGGCGTGCGGCCACTGCGAGCACTGCCTCGACAGCTGGGAGACGCTGTGTCTGTCGCAGCAGAACGCCGGTTATTCGGTCAACGGCAGCTTTGCCGAGTATTGCCTGGCCGATGCCAACTACGTCGGCATCATTCCGGATAACGTGGCGTTTAATGAAGTGGCGCCGATCCTGTGCGCCGGGGTGACGGTCTATAAAGGCCTGAAGATGACCGATACCAAACCGGGCGACTGGGTGGTGATTTCCGGCATCGGCGGCCTGGGGCACATGGCGATTCAGTATGCGGTGGCGATGGGGCTCAACGTGGCGGCGGTGGATATCGACGACGACAAGCTGGCGTTTGCCAAGCGGCTCGGCGCCAGCGTGGTGGCCAATGCAAAACAGGTCGATCCGGCTCAGGTGTTCCAGGAGAGCTTTGGCGGAGCGCACGGCGTGCTGGTGACGGCGGTGTCGCCGAAAGCGTTTGAACAGGCCATTGGCACGCTGCGCCGCGGCGGCACAATGGTGCTCAACGGCCTGCCGCCGGGCAAGTTCGATCTGTCGATTTTCGACATGGTGCTGGATGGCATTACGGTGCGCGGCTCGATTGTCGGCACGCGTAAGGATCTGCAGGAGGCGCTGGATTTTGCCGGTCGCCATAAGGTGAAAGCCAACGTCGCGGTGGAGCCGCTGACCAATATCAACGATATCTTTGCGCGCATGCACGCCGGCAAGATTGAAGGGCGTATTGTGGTGGATATGTCGCTGTAATTCACGCTTGGCGGACAGCGGTGGGGTAGAGCGCCGCTGCCCGCCGTTGTCTCTACGCTATGGCGCCGCCGTGGGCCAAACGAACGCCACACCTGACGCTGCAGATAGCGTTACCTTCAGCGGAATATTACGTTATGGTGCTGATGCCAAACGTCGTGCAGCTTCGATGACAGAGGCCCGTCTTCTGGAATGTTCTTCCGCGCTATCAGTACCTGTTAACATACGAGCAACCTGCGGAACCGCGGACCACCATCCGGCCAGTGCCAGCACCAAAAAAGCCAGGTGATCTGCCTCAATGGCTTGGGTTACGCAACCTTGTTGCTGTCCGTCGGCTACTGCCTTGATCTTGTATCCATAGTATTCGCGGCGTTGTTCTTCGTCTGGAACCTCACCGCTGAACGTCAACCCCTCCCAGCGCATAAGCCGGCTCAACTCAGGGTTTTCAAGATGGTAATCGTAAACTCGTCCGGCATAATCGCCAATATTTTCGACTGCAAAGGATGTGACAGGTAGCACTGATGCTACTTTGGCCAACTCGCGTCGCAGCACGGCAGAAAACAGAGCACGCTTGTCGCCAAAGTAATTATAAATACGCTCCTTGTTAACGCCGGCCAGCTTGGCAACACGTTCCAGGGTGGTGCCATCAGGGCCGAAACGGGCAAATTCGCTTGTAGCCGCATCCAGAATTTTACGTTTAGTTCCCTCAATATCCCACGCCATCTTTTTACTCTCTCATCTATTGGTTGTTGCCGCCGCGTAATCATACTATAGTCAAATCCAACTAAAACGTTGGAGTTTTGGTTTCATGTTGAAAGGAGTCTGGAACAATGAAGAATACTGTCCTTATTTGTGGACATGGTCCTGGTATATCCCATGCTCTTGCGCGCCGTTTTGGCAAGGCGGGTTACCCTGTTGCGCTGATTGCGCGCAATGCTCGGCGCCTTGCTGATGCGGTAGCAGAATTGACGTCTGAAGGTATGAATGTTCGATCTTTTCCTGCTGACGTGAGCAAGAACGATGCAATACGAAGCGCTATTACGGATGCACGTGAAATGCTGGGCCCTATTGGTATTTTGCACTGGAACGCTTTTCTTGATACTGAAGGCGATCTGTTGTCCACATTGCCTGAGGAGCTGAACCAAAGCTTCTCGACCCGAGTTACCGGTTATATCACCGCAGTGCAAGAGTGTCTGACCGACCTTGTTGCTTCTAAGGGGGCGGTACTCGCTACCAGCGGTATTATGGCGCTTGATACACCGCAAATTAACGCTTTTGCCACTCAATATGCAGCACTTGCTATCGGCGTAGCCGCGCAACACAAAGCCACAAACCTTTTGGTGCAAACTCTTGCACCACATGGCATCTATGTCGGTGAGATTATCGTCAATGGCTTTGTCACGGGGACGCCGGGCGGCGATGGAGAAAGTCATACGATCGCTCCGGAAGACGTCGCTAAACAGTTTTGGGAACTCTATACCGCACGACAGGTACATTCCGTCATTATTGGAAAGACGGTGTCAACCACGGAGGTTGGATACGATGACTGAACATTCACAGGTTACTGCTCCGACGAATCATGGTTCAGGAGAAGCTGCGCGCCTTAATCAAGCGTATTCGGCGAACGGAAAGGTTGTCATACTCATGGTTGTTGTTGCGTTGTTGGTGTTGAGTCAGCTTTATCTGTCCATTCCTTTGTTGTCGTATGTCGGCCAGGCTTTCAGTCCGTCGACGCCGGGAGCGGTCACATTCGCTTTGGCCACCTGTTTTAGCCTGGCTTATGCCGGAGGATTTTTGCTCTGGGGACCATTATCCGATCAGTATGGTCGGCGTCCAGTGATTCTGATCGGGCTAAGCGCACTGTCCGTGAGCACTCTTGTATGTGCGATGGCGCCTTCGCTGCCATGGTTAGCGGGATTGCGAATAATACAAGGACTGGCAGCATCCAGTTTTGCCCCCGTAGCGTTGGCCTATCTTGCCGAAGCCATGCCGGCACGCCACCGGGCAACCGCCATTGGGGCAATGTCTACGTCTTTCCTCGTGGCAGGAATTTTTGGACAAGTGCTAGCAGGTTGGATGGCGTTAAGATGGGAATGGTTTTGGGTCTTCCTGGTCACCGGGGCCTGTTTGATAATCATGATTCCATTTATTTCTGTGATGGTAAAGGAACCAGGGCGCACCGTTGTTGATGGGCATCTTGGGCATCGTTTCGTCGCATTGGGTAAACTGGTTACACAACCCACTATCCTGCTACTGTCATGTGCGCACATCATGCTTCTTTTGTCTTTCGTTGCGATGTATACGGCATTGGGGCCGCATATGATGGGATTGGGTCTTGATCCGGCCAAGGTCATCATGCTGCGTCTGGTCGGACTGCCGGGAATGTTCATGGCCTTGTTGGTCGGGCCGTTGGCTGCGCGGATAGGCATGCCGGGTGTTGCCAAAACAGGTTATTTGGTGGCTGCTGCAGGATTGGCCGTTGAGGTCATGTTATCGCAATCTCTTGTTGGTATAGCGATAGGCAGCTTGATCTTTGTCACTGGTGTGGCTCTCGCTGTTCCGGCGATGATCACGCAGTTTGGAGAACTGGCGGTACCTAACCGCGCCGGAGGCATGGCGCTTAATGGGTTTGTACTGTTTGTTGGCGCCAGTATTGGCCCACTTATCGTGACATGGGTGCCTGGTTTTACTCCGATGCTGTTAGGGCTTACGGTAGTGCTTTTATTGGCGATAGCGTGTATTGCTGGTAGCGCATCGCTTGCTGCAGCGAGAAAGAAATCATAACTCGGTATTATTTCACTTAACTGATGACCCCATAGGATTAAACTCAAGTCCGTTTTTTCCGATGGGGGCGTATATCAATATTGGATGGCTATTGTGCTTAAACATTTTGTCCTTTCAGCCGTTATGATCAATGTCATGAAAGAAGTGTGGGGCACATAATATTCATTTTTTGATAAGCAATAAATTTAAGACCCTATAATATCTATGAAAAACATTATTTTCCTCCCAGTGCTGAGGGGTGTTTAGAAAGGAAGAGTCGACAACTCCCAAAAAATTCAGGAAAAGCCTCAATAAGTGAATCCTCCATGGGGGATGGCGTGCTGTGGCATGGCAGGGGGGAGCGTATAAGGGGGGAAGCTGGCTTTGCAAGCAGAGTTTGATGACGATTCCGTATCCCAGAAAGCGAAAAACCCGCCATAGGCGGGTTTTTCTGAATATGGTGCCCGGACTCGGAATCGAACCAAGGACACGGGGATTTTCAATCCCCTGCTCTACCGACTGAGCTATCCGGGCAACGGGGCGCATTAAACCGTAAAGGCCGGGAGCCGTCAACGGCTTTCTGCCGCAATGCGTTTGGTTGCTCCATTTTTAGTCAATCCGTTGCAACCCGGCAGGGCGTTCACAGACTCTGCCGCCGCTGTCGTTCCCGCACTCTTTCCCCGTCTGCCGCCTGTCTGCCCCTTTTTACTGCCGCCTGCCAGTTTTAACGAAAATTTAACCATTAATCATGCGTTTCCCGTTGAACAATGGCTTTTTTGTGCTCAATGTCACTTTAATAACATTGCTGGTCTGATATGTTCCTATAATAACATTTTTATATGTATGGCTATGCGCCCTGACAGGGCGGCATACAATTTCCCGGGGAAGAAATATGAAGTATCTCATTGGTATATTAAGCATTTTGGTTATTTATGCTTTGGCAGTTTTGGTGAGCAATAACCGTAAAAATATTCGCTACCGTCCGCTGGGTGTGATGTTGTTGTGCCAATTTGTTATGGCATTGTTACTGCTGAAAACGGACGCCGGCAATACCGGCATCGCCGCCGTGGCCGGGGTATTCGGCCATCTGCTGGCCTACGCCAATGAAGGCGTCAACTTTGTGTTCGGCGGCCTGCTGAATAAAGGGGAGATCTCGTTCTTCCTGTCGGTATTACTGCCTATCGTGTTTATCTCCGCGCTGATCGGCATTTTGCAGCACTGGCGCATTCTGGGCTTTATCATCAAGTATATCGGCCTCGGGCTCAGCAAAATCAACGGCATGGGGCGTCTGGAATCCTATAACGCGGTGGCGTCGGCGATCCTCGGCCAGTCTGAAGTGTTTATCTCGGTGAAGAAACAGCTCGGCCTGTTGCCGGAGCATCGTCTGTATACGCTGTGCACCTCGGCGATGTCGACGGTCTCGATGTCGATTATCGGCGCCTATATGGTGATGCTGGAGCCGCGCTACGTGGTGACGGCGTTAATCCTGAACCTGTTCGGCGGCTTTATCATGGCGTCGCTGATCAACCCTTACCAGGTGAACCCGCAGGAAGACCTGCTGGACGTCAGCGAAGGGGAAAAGCAGAGCTTCTTTGAAGTACTGAGCGAGTACATCCTCGACGGCTTTAAAGTGGCGGTGATCGTCGGCGCGATGCTGATTGGCTTTATCGCCTTAATCGCCATGGCCAACGCCATCTTCGCTGCGCTGTTCGGCATCTCTTTCCAGGATATTCTCGGCTACCTGTTCTCGCCGCTGGCGTTCCTGATCGGCGTACCGTGGCATGAGGCGGTGCAGGCCGGCAGCCTGATGGCAACCAAGATCGTCAGCAACGAATTTGTTGCGATGCTGAACTTCTCGCAGGGTGATTTTAACTTCTCCGAACGCACCGTGGCGATCATCTCGGTATTTATGGTGTCGTTCGCCAACTTCTCCTCCATCGGCATCATCGTCGGCGCGATCAAGGCGCTGGACAGCAAGCAGGGGAATACCGCGGCGCGCTTTGGTCTGAAATTGCTGTACGGCTCAACGCTGGTCAGCTTCTTGAATGCGACGGTGGTGGGGCTGCTGTTTTAAGCCAGCCACATCGGGGCAGTTTGGCCGCCGGGCGGCCAATTTTTTACACACAGGGAAAGTAAGCATGAAACTATTAAAATCAGTCAGTAAAGTGACGTTATTAGCAGTGATGATATCCGGTGTCTGCCACGCCGCCACGGTGAATCTGCGGGTGATGGAAACCACGGATATGCACGGCAACATGATGGATTACGACTACTACAAGGATCGCGCCACGGCCCAGCACGGGCTGGTGCGCGCCGCCACGCTGATCGATGCGGCGCGGGCGGAAGTAGACAACAGCGTGCTGGTGGATAACGGCGACGTGATTCAGGGCAGCCCGATGGCCGACTATGCCGCGGCGCACCTGAAGAAAGGCGACGTGCACCCGGTTTATCAGGCGATGAACCGTCTGGACTACGCGGTGGGCAGCGTGGGTAACCACGAGTTCAACTACGGGCTGGATTACTTGCAGCAGGCGCTGAGCGGCGCCAAGTTCCCGTACATCAACGCCAACGTCTACCATGCCGACGGCGAGAAGCCGTACTTCAAACAGTATCTGATTGTCGATACGCCGGTGAAGGACAGCGAAGGTAAAACGCATAACCTGCGCATCGGCTATATCGGCTTTGTGCCGCCGCAGATCGCCCTGTGGGACCGCGCCCATCTGGAAGGCAAAGTGGTGGTGAAAGACATCACCGAAACGGCGAAAAAGCTGGTGCCGCAGATGCGTAAAGAGGGCGCCGACGTGGTCATCGCCATTGCCCACTCCGGCATCTCCGCCGACCCGTACAAAGCGCTGGCGGAAAACTCGACCTACTACCTGTCGCAGGTGCCGGGCATTAACGCCATCGCCTTTGGCCACTCCCACGGGGTCTTCCCGAGCGCCAGCTTTGCTGCGCTGCCGGGCGTGGATATCGCCAAGGGCACGGTAAACGGCGTGCCGGCCGTGATGCCGGGCCGCTGGGCCGATCATCTGGGGGTGATCGATCTGGTGCTGGAAGGTGAAGAGGGCAAATGGCAGGTGACGTCCGGCAAGGCCGAGGCGCGTCCTATTTATGACAGTAAGGCGGGTAAGTCGCTGGTGGCGGCGAAGCCGGAGCTGGTCGAGGCGCTGAAAAATGCCCACGACAGCACGCGTGAATACGTCAACAAGCCGATCGGCAAGCTGGCCGCCGGCATCGACTCCTATCTGGCCCTGGTGCAGGATACGGCGGCGATGCAGGTGATCCGCGATGCGCAGCGCGCCTATGTGGAACGCATGATTCAGGGCGATCCGGATCTGGCCGATCTGCCGGTGCTGACCGCCGCCGCGCCGTTTAAAGTGGGCGGCCGCAAAAACGCGCCGGATGACTTTGTCGATATCGCCAAGGGCGATCTGAGCTTCCGCAACGCGGCGCAGCTGTATCAATATGCCAACACCCTCGCCGCCGTGCGCGTGAAGGGCAAGGATGTGAAGCAGTGGCTGGAGTGCTCGGCGGGGATGTATAACCAGATCGACCCGAACAGCGAAGCGCCGCAGTCGCTGCTGAACTGGGACGGTTTCCGTGCCTACAACTTCGATATGTTCGATAAACTCAGCTACCAGATCGATGTGACCAAGCCGGCGCGCTATGACGTGGACTGCAACCTGATCAATCCGCAGGCGCAGCGCATTGCCTCGGTCACCTATCAGGGCAAGCCGCTGGATGACAATGCCGAGTTCCTGGTAGCGGTGAACAACTACCGCGCCTTTACCGGCAAATTCCCCGGCACCGGCGACAAGAACGTGGTGATCAATGCGCCGGATGAAGTGCGTTCGATCATCGCCGACTATATCAATCGCCAAACCCAGCAGCACGGCCAGTATGCGCCGGTGGCGCAGAACGGCTGGAGCATTGCGCCGATCGCGTCGGAGAAAAAGCTGGATATCCGTATGGAGACCTCGCCTGATGAGCATGCCGCGCAGCTTATCAAGCAGTCGGCGCAGCATCCGATGACCTATGTCGGCAAAGACGACATCGGCTTTGCGATTTATAAGGTTGACCTGCAGAGTCCTTCTGCGAATAAAAAATAATTTAGTACTCAAGAAATAAATAACACACGGGCTTTACCGGAACAGGTAAAGCCCGTAAACGCGCACCATCAACCGAGGGCGCCAGCCCTCTTTATTACTTAACTTCAATACCTGGGCGAAATAGAAAACGGAGCTTTTCTATGAAAAATAAAAAAATGGGATGTAAAAAAAGTAATTTGTTAATGATGTTACCTCTGGCGGCACTGGCGGCTTTTAATGTCGATGCGGCGGAAAATAAAAAACTCGGCGGCGTTTTTGCCGATTTTGTTGACGACAGCCATGCCGACCTCTCCTTTCGCCACGTATTTAAAAACCTGAGCACGGAAGATTACGGCTCGCGCTCCAACCAGACCGCGTGGGGGCAGGGCATTACGCTGGATTACCAGTCGGGCTATATCAACGATATGCTCGGAATGGACGCATCCTACTATGGCGTGGTCAAACTGGCCGCCAGCGATGACTTCTGGGGGCGCAGCGTGTTGTATAACGACGACGGCCGGGCGAAAGGCTTTAACAAGCTGGGGCAGCTGTATATGAAGGCGCGCCTGGGGGATGATGATACCTACCTGCGTCTCTACGGCGGCTGGCAGCAAATTAAAAAGTGGGGGGCGCTGAACAACTCTACCCGCGCCATTCCAAGCACCTATCTGGGCTGGCGTGGGGAAACCGGCAGCGGGCCGCTGCGCCTGCGCGGCGCCTATGTCACGCGCTACAGCGACAGGGATTCCCCGGATAAAGTGCACTTCCGCACCGCCGATAAAAAGCAGATCAGCCAGATTGCAACCGGCGAGCTGAGCTATACGCAGCGCGAATACGCCGCCCGCTACTTCTTCGGTGAAAGCCATAACTATCTCCAGCGCCACGGCCTGGAGATTGACTGGCGGCCGGCGATGCTGGCGGACTACCGCGCCGTGCTCGGCACCCAGCTCTATATGAACCACGGTCTGCAGGACTGGACCAGCATGTCGCCGAGCAAGAAAACCTTCGACCGCGATGCTTACCATGCCGCGCTGTCGGTGAACTGGCAGGCCGGACGCTGGAAAAACAAGGCCGGCTTCTCCTATACGCGCGCGCAGCTCTCTCAGGGACTGGGACGTTTCGAATGGCACCTGGCGAAGCTCAGCCGCGGCACCTTTAACTCGATGGCCGACAGCTGGGGCAACGACTATGTCGGCAACAACGAAAAAATGGTGGCCTGGACCTTTGGCTACGCCGTCACGCCGGAAGTTGAAATGGGGATGGTGACCAACTACGGTTGGGGCATGAAGTACCAGGGGCACGGCATCCAGCGCGGTGAAACCCTGATGTACTCGCGCTGGACGCCGTCCGCGGTGAAAGATCTCAGCCTGCAGCTGTCCGGCGGGCCGTCCTGGAACTACCAAAGCCAGAACAACCGGCCGAAGCTGACCGCCGACGGTAAACCGATGCGGGCACAGAACCACTCGATCGAACTGCAGGTCGATTACAAGTTTAATCTGTTCTAACGCCTCCTGATTCAGCGCAGAGAACTGCGCTGAATCAGCCATATAAATATACCCGTCATACTTCAAGCTGCAGATGCGTTGGCTGCGCTCAGTCACCCGAATCACTGACCTGAGTCAGCTCATCGGGATTCCTTCCCTTGCCGCCTTCCTGCAACTCGAATTATTTAGGGTAACTCCCCGTCATACTTCAAGCTGCAGATGCGTTGGCTGCGCTCAGTCACCCGAATCACTGACCTGAGTCAGCTCATCGGGACTCCTTCCCTTGCCGCCTTCCTGCAACTCGAATTATTTAGGGTATACGCAGCCTAAACGGTTGTTTGTTTTAACCTCATCGAATAATCAATAAGTGATATTTTCCCCTCTGACTGAGGCGCGTTTGCTGCCGTCTTGATGCGTATAAAAAAACATGTAATCATTGCGCAAATTTTCACTGCCGCAGAGGATTACAGGTATGACGGGGTTTATGACGTCAGCGCGATTACGCGCCACACATCTGCTGATATTTTGCGGTTTCCCGAGCGTTCCCCGCGACTACGCCGCCAGTTTCCCGCCGGCTATGCGGTAAGCCCATCTTTATGCTCGCTGTTAGGCATTATTAAAAATAGCGCTATCACGCTGATTTTACTGATGTCTATCGGTTGCTGCTGAAGCCAGTTCCCGATAACCTTGCGCCGCCTGTTTCGCGTCCGCGGGTCGCCGCAGGCGTTATTTACCGGGTAACTGCGGGTTATCTTGTCAGGTGCCGGCGGCACCGCCTCATCCTGCACAGTTTGAGAGTCAGCTCTATGAAAGAATTGAAAATCGCAACCAGCGCCAGTTTGGTCGCCAGCATTGAAACCCTGCGCCAGGTTGTGCGCGTCGAACACACCGACTATACCGACGTGGCGGCGGTGGTGGTTTCCGTCGACGACGTGAGCGACGGCGTTCTGGCGCGCCTGCAGGCGACCGGGTTTAACATTCCGGCCTTTGTCGCGGTAGAGGGCGAAGAGCAGCTTTCACCGGATTACCTGCCGCTGGTCACCGGCGTTTTCACCCTGAGCGGCGCCAGCAAGGCGTTTTATATGGCGCAGCTGGAAGCCGCGGCGGATGCCTATGAGCAGGCGCTGCTGCCGCCGTTTTTCAAAACGCTGAAAACCTATGTGGAAATGGAAAACGCCACCTTTGCCTGCCCGGGGCATCAGGGGGGCGAGTTCTTCCGCAAACATCCGGCCGGCCGCCAGTTCTATGATTTCTATGGCGAAACCCTGTTCCGTTCCGATATGTGCAACGCCGACGTGAAGCTGGGCGATTTGCTGATCCATGAAGGATCGGCGAAGGATGCGCAAAAGCACGCCGCGCGGGTGTTCAACGCTGATAAAACCTACTTTGTGCTTAACGGCACCTCCGCAGCCAACAAGGTGGTGACCAACGCGCTGCTGACGCGCGGCGATCTGGTGCTGTTCGATCGTAATAACCATAAGTCCAACCATCACGGCGCGCTGATTCAGGCGGGCGCCACGCCGGTCTATCTGGAGACCGCGCGCAATCCGTTTGGTTTTATCGGCGGCATCGACGCCCGCTGCTTTAACGAGGAGTATTTACGCCAGCAAATCCGCGAGGTGGCGCCGGACAAGGCCGAGACGGCGCGGCCGTTCCGGCTGGCGATTATTCAGCTCGGGACTTACGACGGCACTATCTACAACGCCCGGCAGGTGATCGACACCATCGGCCACCTGTGCGATTACATTCTGTTTGATTCCGCCTGGGTGGGCTATGAAGGCTTTATCCCGATGCTGAAGGAGTGTTCGCCGCTGCTGCTGGAGCTGGACGAGCACGATCCGGGCATCTTCGTCACCCAGTCGGTGCACAAGCAGCAGGCGGGTTTTTCACAGACGTCGCAAATCCACAAGAAAGACGACCATATCAAGGGGCAGAAGCGCCACTGTAACCATAAGCACCTGAATAACGCCTTTATGCTGCATGCGTCGACCAGCCCGTTTTACCCGCTGTTCGCCGCGCTGGACGTCAATGCCAAAATGCACGCCGGCGAGGCGGGGCGGCGCATGTGGATGGACTGCGTACTGCTGGGGATTGAAACGCGCAAACAGCTGCTGCAGCGCTGCAGCCAGCTGCGGCCGTTTATTCCGCCGCAGGTGGACGGGCAGCCGTGGCAGAGCTTTGACAGCGAGCATATCGCCGGCGACGCACGCTTCTTCACCTTTGAGCCGGACGCGGCCTGGCACGGCTTTGCCGGCTATGCGCAGGAGCAGTATCTGGTCGACCCGTGCAAGCTGCTGCTGACCACGCCGGGTATTGACGCCCAGACCGGACAGTACAGCGAGTTTGGCGTACCGGCGGCGATTCTGGCCGACTTCCTGCGGGAAAACGGCATCGTGCCGGAAAAATGTGACCTTAACTCAATCCTGTTCCTGCTGACCCCGGCGGAAAACCCGGCCAAAATGGCGCTGCTGGTGGACAAGCTGGTGCAGTTCGAGCGCTACATTGAGCAGGATGCGCCGCTTAGCGAGGTGCTGCCGACGGTCTACCGCAAGCATGAACGCCGCTACCGCGACTACAGCATTCGTCAGCTGTGCCAGGAAATGCACGATCTGTATGTCAGCCATGACGTGAAACAGCTGCAAAAAGAGATGTTCCGTCAGGCGCACTTCCCGCCGGTGATGATGAACCCGCAGGACGCCAACGTGGAGTTTGTCCGCGATAACGTCGAACTGGTGCCGATTGCCCAGGCGGCAGGGCGCATTGCCGCCGAAGGGGCGCTGCCTTATCCGCCGGGCGTGCTGTGCGTGGTGCCGGGAGAAGCGTGGGGCGGCGCGGTACAGCGTTATTTCCTGGCGCTGGAAGAGGGGATTAACCGCCTGCCGGGCTTTTCGCCTGAGCTGCAGGGCGTGTATGTCGAGAAGAAGGACCACGGCTGGAAGCGGATCTTCGGTTACGTGGTCAAGCCGTAGTAACCGCCGCATGGCGTGAGGAAAAAACAGGGGCGCATTGCGCCCCTGTTTGCGTTACTAACGGCGACGATAGCTCTTCTGGGCGGTGTTCACCTTCACCAGATAGCGCCGCGACTCGCTGGCCGGGTGCTTGGTGGTCAGGGTGGTGTACACATCGCCCGGCTGCATGTCGTTGATGACGTCAAACGCCTTGCTGCGGTTGCTGGAGAACACGCGCAGCACGCTGCCGGCGCCGCCGTTGTAGGCGGTGATCACCGCGTAGCGCCGCGAGGTCGGGTTTTTGATGCCGCCCAGGTAGTTGTTCTGCAGAATCGCCAGATAGGCGGTGCCGGTATCGATATTATTCGCCGGATCGAACAGGTAGCTGCGGCTTGGCTTGCCCCATTTGCCGTGCATCTGGAACACGTCCTTGCCGGCGGTGTGCTGCACCACCTGCATCAGGCCGAGCGCGTCGGAACCGCTGACCGCATACGGGTTAAAGCTGGATTCGGTCTGCATAATCGCCAGAATCAGCGACTCTTCCACGCCGTATTTCTCCGAGGCCTTACGCACCATCGGCAGGTACTTGTGCGCACGTTTGTCCAGGTGGTTCGGCACCAGCTGAATGGTGATCGAATAGATCACGTGCAGGCCGGAGGTGCGTTTTTGCAGCTTGTTCTGCACCAGATAGTCGGCGAAGTGCGCCGCGCGCCACTCCCAGCGGATCGGCTGGCCGTTGTTATCCACTACCTGGCCGTACAGGAACGGTTCCTTACTGATCTGGATATCGTTGGCGTCGGAGTAGAGATCGACCGAGCTCGGGTCGTCGCCCATCAGCAGGGTGGTGACGATCGCCTTGCGCAGGCTGGCGGCCGGATCGGTCGGCGAGATGGTTTCAAAGGTGATGGTGCCGGCATCAAAGTTGATGTGGCTGCGCGTCAGATACTGGTCGGTATATTTGACGTAATCCTTCGGCCCGGCGATCAGAACTTCGTTCAGACCCCAGATATTTTCGATGTTGTGGGCGAACTGCCCCATCAGAATGTCGAAGCCGTTGGTGTCTTTCACCCAGGCTTCGTTGAACTCATCGCTTTTTTTACCGGAACAGGAAATCAATAAAGGTGCTATCACTAGCAAAGCTAAAATTTTCTTCATCTTAAGCCGTATTTTGATGAATGTAATCGGGCATTGCAGGGGCCAGCGCCGGCCCCGAAACAGGTTATTCGCTCGGCGGCGTGTAGCCTTCGATGTGGACGTCGTGGCCCTCAAACAGGAAGCGCACCATCTCCGCCTCCAGCAGCTTGCGGTCGTCCGGGTTCATCATATTGAGCTTTTTCTCGTTGATCAGCATGGTCTGTTTCTTCATCCACTCGCCCCAGGCTTCTTTCGAGATTTCGTTGAAGATGCGTTTACCCAGCTCGCCCGGATACAGTTGGAAATCCTGCCCTTCGGCGTCGCGCTGCAGGTAGGTACAAAAAATGGTTCTGCTCATGCTAGTTCCTCATCGGTGGCGCTGTTGCCAAATAGATTCGATTGGGTCGGCGGCTGCTTGACCAGCTGTTGCAGCAGGCGCTCAACAGGTGCGGCCAGCCCGACCGACGGCGGCTGCGCTAAGTTATACCAGAGACCGTCGCCTTCATCCATGGCGCCGCCGGCGTTGTCGAGCGGCAGCCACATCGGCACGATATCCAGATGGAAATGGCTGAAGGTATGGCGAAACGCCGTCAGCTGCTGCGCGTGCTCTGCGTTCAGACCCCGCTGCTGCAGCCAGAGTTCCATCTCCTGCCGGACGGCGAACTGCGGGAAACAGAACAGGCCGCCCCACAGGCCGACCGCCGGGCGCTGCTGCAGCCAGACGCGTTCGCCCTGTTGCAGCAGCAGGAAGTAGGCGGTTTTTTCCGGCAGCGTCTGCTTCGGCTTCTTGCCCGGATAGTTGGCCCAGCTGTGGTTGGCATAGGCGATGCAGCCGCCGCTGAGCGGGCACAGTTCGCACTTCGGCTTCGAGCGGGTGCAGACCATCGCGCCGAGATCCATCATCGCCTGGTTAAACTGGCCGACGCCCTGCGCCGGGGTGACCTCGCCGCTGAGCTGCCACAGGCGGTTTTCCACCGGCTTTTTACCCGGCCAGCCTTCTACCGCGTAGCAGCGCGCCAGCACGCGTTTGACGTTGCCGTCGAGGATCGGATAGTGCTGCCCCAGCGACAGCGATAAAATAGCGCCGGCGGTGGAGCGGCCGATGCCGGGCAGCGCGGCGATTTCTTCGAAGCTGGTCGGGAATTCGCCGCCGTGTTGTGCGACAATGGTCTGCGCCGCCTTGTGCAGATTACGCGCGCGCGCGTAGTAGCCAAGCCCGGTCCACAGATGCAGCACTTCGTCCAGCGGCGCGGCGGCCAGCTGGCTGACGGTGGGAAAACGCGCCATAAACCGCTGAAAGTATGGAATGACGGTGGCAACCTGGGTCTGTTGCAACATCACCTCGGAGAGCCATACTTGATAGGGCGTTTTATCTAATTGCCACGGCAGCGTTTTGCGCCCGTAGCGTTGGTACCATTCAAGCACCTGGTGCGAGAACTGGCGGGCTTGCATCATAATCGGGTTTCGTATCAGACAGATATTGATGCGCGATTGCAGCATAGTGCGGTGGTGGTGTAAACCGGAACTTTCCGACGCTGACGCTATCCGCGTCCCCGGCGGCGGGAAAGATGCCGCACAGAGAAGATGAACACTTGCTAAACCGGACTATCTTTGCATAATGCGCCTTTCCCTAATTGGCAGCCAAACAGACAGAAAGCACTATGATTAATGACGTCATCTCCCCGGAATTCGATGAAAACGGCCGCGCCATGCGCCGCATCCGCAGTTTTGTGCGCCGCCAGGGGCGGCTGACCAAAGGCCAGCAGCACGCGCTGGACCACTACTGGCCGGTGATGGGCGTGGAATATCAGACGCAGCCTGTCGACCTGACCGCGCTGTTCGGCCGCGATGCGCCGGTGGTGCTGGAAATTGGTTTTGGCATGGGCGCCTCGCTGGTGACCATGGCGGGCAACAACCCGCAGCAGAACTTTTTAGGGATAGAAGTCCACTCGCCGGGCGTGGGCGCCTGCCTGGCCGACGCTCATGAGGCGGGGCTCAGCAACCTGCGCGTGATGTGTCATGACGCGGTGGAGGTGCTGGAGAATATGATCCCGGACGGCTCGCTGGAGATGGTGCAGCTGTTCTTCCCGGATCCGTGGCATAAGGCGCGCCATAATAAACGCCGCATCGTGCAGACGCCGTTTGTCGAGCTGGTGCTGCGCAAGCTGAAGGTCGGCGGCGTGTTCCATATGGCCACCGACTGGCAACACTATGCGGAACATATGTTAGAGGTGATGAGCGGCGTGGAAGGCTACCGTAATCAGTCGGAAACCGGCGATTACGTCCCGCGTCCGGCATCGCGTCCGTTAACCAAATTTGAATTACGCGGCCAGCGTCTGGGACATGGCGTTTGGGATTTGATGTTTGAGAGGAAAGCATAATGGCTAAGAACCGCAGTCGTCGTTTACGTAAAAAGTTGCATATCGAAGAGTTTCAGGAACTGGGCTTCTCCGTCGCCTGGCGCTTTGCCGAAGGCACCGCGGTTGAGGATATCGACGCAACCCTGGACGCCTTTATTGATGAAGTGATCGAGCCTAACGGTCTGGCCTTCGACGGCAGCGGCTATCTGCAGTGGGAAGGTCTGATCTGCCTGCAGAAAATGGGGCACTGCACGGAAGAGCACCGCGAGCTGGTGAAAAAATGGCTGGAAGCGCGCAATATGGCGGACGTGAAAGTCAGCGACCTGTTTGATATCTGGTGGGACTGATCGCCGGTTGTGAATAACGGAGCCGGCTGCGTCCGGCCCGTCATACCGCGGAATTGTCGGAAGGTGCCTGAGGGCGCCTTTCTTTTATCCGGAGAATAAAGAGTTGGTAACAGCATTGGATAACGCGCTGCTGGCGGAGATTCTGCAGCAGGTGCGTCCGTTGATCGGCAGCGGCAAGGTCGCTGACTATATTCCCGCGCTGGCGGAGGTGCCGGCGGAGCGTTTAGGCATGGCCGTTTGCACCGTCGATGGCGCGCTGTATCAGGCCGGCGACGCGGCGGAACGTTTCTCCATCCAGTCGATTTCCAAAGTGCTGAGCCTGACGCTGGCGCTGACGCGTTATCAGGAGAGCGAGATCTGGCAGCGGGTGGGCAAAGAGCCTTCCGGCCTGCCGTTCAACTCGCTGCTGCAGCTGGAAATGGAGCAGGGCAAGCCGCGCAACCCGTTTATCAACCCCGGAGCGCTGGTGGTGTGCGATATGCTGCAGACCCGCCTGAGCGCGCCAAAACAGCGGATGCTCGAAGTGGTGCGCCAGCTGGCCGGCGAAGACGACCTGGCCTATGACGCGCGCGTCGCCCGCTCTGAGTTTGAACACTCCGACCGCAACGCGGCGATCGCCTATCTGATGAAGTCGTTCGGCAACTTCGAAAATGACGTGCTGACCGTGCTGCATACCTACTTTCACTACTGCGCGCTGCGCATGAGCTGCGTTGAGCTGGCGCGCAGCTTTGTCTATCTGGCCAATAACGGACGCGATCTGCAGGGTAATGCGGTGATCTCCCCGCTGCAGGCGCGGCAGATCAATGCGCTGATGATGACCAGCGGCATGTACGACGGCGCCGGCGAATTCGCCTACCGGGTCGGTATGCCGGGC
Source organism: Serratia rubidaea (assembly GCF_016026735.1). NCBI lineage: Bacteria > Pseudomonadati > Pseudomonadota > Gammaproteobacteria > Enterobacterales > Yersiniaceae > Serratia > Serratia rubidaea. The sequence goes on along the minus strand of NZ_CP065640.1, from coordinate 627,910 downwards.
AAGTCGGGCGTCGGCGGCGGCATCGTGACGATCGTGCCCGACGAGATGGCGATTGTCGTCTGGTCGCCGGAGCTGGATGCCTCCGGCAACTCGCTGGCGGGAACTGCGGCGCTGGAATTGTTGTCTCAACGGATTGGTCGTTCGATTTTTTAGATCCCGCAGTTGGTTACCCGCCTGACGGGTATACGGTTGGAAGGGAGTCTCAGGAGAAATTATGTTGAAGAAAACCGCTTTGGCGTTATTGCTGTTTACCGCGGCGCAGGCGCACGCCGCCTACCAGTGCAATGTTAAACCTCAGGACGATGTGATTATCAGCCCGCAGAGCGTGCAGGTGGTGGGCGCCAGCGGCAATCTGCAGATCTCGCCGGACGGCGATGTGACCCGCGACGGCCAGGCGCTGACGCTGAGCGACAGCCAGCGCCAGCAGGCCTTCCGCTACCAGACGGCGCTGCGTAAAGAGCTGCCATGGATCGATAACGGCGCGCAGCAGCACCTGGAAAAGGCGCGTGCGGCGCTGGACAAGGTGATCGTCAAGGAACTGGGCAGCGACAGCAACGTGCGTAACCGCCTGACCACCCTGAACGGCCAGCTGAAGCAGCAGATGAACCGGATTATCGAACACCGCAGCGACGGCCTGGCGTTCCACCACAAGGCCATTGCGCAGGTGGAGCAGGACGGCCGCAATCTGGTGCAGCAGAGCATGGGCGGCGTCCTGCAGGACAGCCTGAACGAAATGGGCGTCAAGCAGGCGGCCAACAGCGGCGGCAACCCGCTGCAGGCGATTATGGGCAACCTGGGCGGCCTGCAGAAGGCAATTCAGAACGAGTGGAACAATCAGGAGCAGGACTTCCAGAACTTTGGTCACGACGTCTGCAACCGCGTCACGTCGCTGGAAGAACAGCGTAAGGCGCTGCTTGGCTCGTTAAAGTAGCTGTGCATTTATTGTGGATAATGCGCTTGCCATAGGGTGGGGATTCTGACAGGCTGGTTAATCTATAATCAACGAAAAAGGAATGACGTTGATGCCTGTTGTATTACGTTTTCGCGGGTGCCGGTTTTTCTTCTATTCGAACGAAGGCAATCCGTTGGAGCCAGCGCATATTCATGTCAGGGATGCCGAGTGCGAAGCTAAGCTGTGGCTTATGCCTGAGGTGCGGCTGGCATATAACGACGGCTTTAGCGACAAGATGTTGAAAGTGCTGATGGCGGTAACGCAAGAGCATCATGCTCTGTTTCTGGAGGCGTGGAATGACTATTTCGGCTAAAAATGTTCGCTTTGATGATGTTTCGATGTGGGTGGAACTCAGCGATGGCAGAACGCTTGGCGTGCCGTTGGTTTGGTTTCCTCGTCTGCAGCATGCGAGTTCTGCTGAACGGGAAGAGTATGAACTCAGCGCCAGAGGTATCCATTGGCCGTTACTGGATGAAGATATCTCAATTGCCGGATTGCTCAAGGGGCGGGGGGATATGACCCGGCGGCCCCACCATGCAGCCTGATAAAAAAGCGCCGGATTCGGCGCTTTTTTTATGGTTACTCGTCGGCTAAAAACAGCTCCAGCAGCGAGTTAAGGAACAGCTTGCCATGTTCGGTAATCTGCCAGCGGTCGGCATTTTCCGTCAGATAGCCTTGCGCCAGCGCCCGATCCAGCTGCGGGCGGATAACGCTCTCATCCAGCCCGGTATAGATGCGGAACTCGTCGCGCGGCGCGCTTTCCAGCAGCCGGAAGCGGTTCATAAAGAACTCAAACGGCCGGTCCGCCGCCGCCACCTCATGCTGCTTCGCCAGATAGTTGCCCTGCATAAAACCGCGCGGATGCTTGGTTTTCTCGGTGCGTACAATGCGTCCGTCGCTGAAGGTCAGCTTGCCGTGCGCGCCGCAGCCAATGCCCAGATAGTCGCCGAAGCGCCAGTAGTTCAGGTTGTGCCGGCACTGGTAGCCCGGCTTGGCGTAGGCCGAGGTTTCATACTGCTGGTAGCCGGCGGCGGTCAGCAGCTCGTGACCCTGCTGGAAAATATCCCACAGCGCGTCGTCATCCGGCAGCGGCGGCGGACGCGAGCCGAACAGGGTATTCGGCTCAATGGTCAGCTGATACCACGACAGGTGCGGCGGATTCAGGGCGATGGCCTGACGCAAATCATCCAGCGCTTCTTCCAGCGACTGGTCCGGCAGGCCGTGCATCAGATCCAGGTTAAAACTGCGCAGGCCGAGGCCGGTGGCCAGCTGCGCCGCGCGTTTGGCCTCTTCCGGCCCGTGGATACGGCCAAGACGCTCCAGTTTCTCGCTGCTGAAACTCTGCACGCCGATGGAAATGCGGTTCACGCCGGCGCGCTGATAGCCGCTGAAGCGGTCGGCCTCAACGGTGCCGGGGTTGGCTTCCATGGTGATTTCGGCATCCTTGGCGACGGGTATGCGCGCCCGCACGCCGTCCAGCAGGCTTTGCATCGCCTCCGCGCTCAGCAGGCTGGGGGTGCCGCCGCCGATAAAGATGGTGCTGACGGTACGGCCGCCGGTGAGCGGCAGGTCGGCATCCAGATCCGCCAGCAGATGGTCGACGTACTCCTGGTGCGGCACCTCGCCCTTCAGCGCATGCGAGTTAAAATCGCAATAGGGGCATTTCTGCACGCACCACGGAATATGGATGTACAGGCTGAGCGGCGGCAGTTGCACGGCGTTACTGGGCATTGCGCATCGCTTCCAGCAGCAGTTTCAGCGCCTGACCGCGGTGCGACACGGCGATCTTCTCCTCGCGCGTCAGCTCGGCGGCGGTGCGCTGCAGCGCCGGCACGTAGAAGATCGGATCGTAACCGAAGCCGCCGCGGCCGGCGGAAGTGGTGGTGATCTCACCGGCCCAGCTGCCGTGGAACACCAGCGGCGTCGGGTCGGCGGCGTGGCGCAGATAGACCAGCACGCAGTGGAAGCGGGCGCCGCGCTGCCCGGCGGGCACCGCCTGCATGGCGTCCAGCAGCTTGTCCAGGTTCTGCTGGTCGCTGGCGTCTTCGCCGGCGTAGCGGGCGGAATAGATGCCCGGCGCGCCGCCGAGCGCGTCCACCGCCAGACCGGAGTCATCGGCGATCGCCGGCAGGCCGGTGACCTGCGCCGCGTGGCGCGCCTTCAGAATGGCGTTTTCGATAAACGTCAGGCCGGTTTCCTCGGCGGACTCAACGCCCAGTTCGGTCTGCGCCACGATGTCGAGGCCGAAATCGGCCAGCAGCGCGGCAAGTTCGCGTACTTTGCCGGGGTTGCCGGTGGCAAGAACGACTTTTTGCATAGTAATACCTTGAAGCTTTAATCAATCAGCGCCGCAATAACCGGCGGGCGCTGTTGCGGATGAATAATGCGTAACTGTTTATGCCGCCCCAGTTCGCCTTTTTCGATAGTGATGTTGCTCTTCGCCACTTTGAACTGCTTGGCGAGAAACTTGACCAGATGGGCGTTGGCCTGGCCGTCCACCGGCGGCGCGGTGATGGCGACTTTTATTTCGTCGCCATGCAGACCGATAATCTGGTCACGGCTGGCCTTCGGCTGAATATACAGCCTGATGACCAGCCCGTCCGGCAGCAGGGTGACGGCGCTCACAGCAGGAACCAGATCTCGCCGAACAGATCCATGCCCAGGTAGTTGATGAGATACAGGATCAGAATCACCACCATCGCCGAGAAATCAATGCCGCCCATGGCCGGAATGATGCGGCGGATCGGCGCCATTAGCGGCTCGGTCAGCTGATACATCACGTAGTCAATCGGGCTGCGGCCCTGGCTGATCCAGCTCATCAGGGCGCGGATAATCATCACCCAGAAGATCAGGTAGCCGGCGGACTTCACCAGCGAAATCAGGCCGAACAACAGATTATACGGGCTGAGCGCCATGGCGCCGCCCTGAATCAGCAGCAGCAGCGGATACTTGATGGTCATCAGCAGGAACGCCAGCAGCAGCGAGGCGCTGTCGATCGGCCCCAGCGAAGGCAGCACGCGACGCAGCGGGCCCACCACCGGCTGGGTGATTTTCACCACGAACTGGGAAAACGGGTTATAAAAATCGGTGCGCGCCCACTGCATCCAAATGCGCAGCAGCAGCACCATAACGTAAATATCAATAACGGTCTTGACCAGAAAAGTCAGCGTCAGCATTGCGTGGTTCGCTCCTTAATTAGAATGATTTTTCCATTTCCTGCGCACGGGAAACGGCCGCCTGCATCGCCTGAGCGACGGTTGCCGGCAGGTGTTGTTCGTTAAACACGCGCAGCGCTTCGGCGGTGGTGCCGCCTTTGGACGTTACCTGCTCGCGCAGGGTCGACAGCGATGTCTCCGGGTTGGCTTCCACCAGCGCCGCCGCGCCGCTGGCCGCCTGCTGCACCAGTTCGCGCGCCTGCTGACGGCTGAAGCCCATCTGCTCGGCGGCCTGCTGCATGGACTCCATAAACAGGAAGAAGTAGGCCGGCGCGCTGCCCGCGGCGGCAATCACGCCGTTAATGCCGTTCTCGTCGTCCACCCAGCAGACCTTGCCCACCGAGCCCATCAGCGCGCCGGTGAAGTCGCGATCCTGCTGGCTGACCTGCGGCGGCGCGTACAGGCCGCTCATGCCTTTTCCGACCAGCGACGGGGTGTTCGGCATAATGCGCACAATATTGAGCGACTGGCCGAGCAGCTGATAGAAACGCTCAACCTGAACGCCGGCGGCGATCGACAGCACCAGCTTGCCGTCAAAACTGACCTGGCCCTGCAGCGCCTGGCAGACGTCGGCCATCAGCTGCGGTTTGACCGCCAGCACCACCACATCGGCCTCCTGCGCGCAGGCGGCGTTGTCGGCGCTGCTGATAATGCCATAGTCGGCGGCCAATGCATCGCGATTGTTCGGCGACGGCGCGCAGACGCTAATCAGATTGGCCGGATAACCGCCGCTGACCAGACCGGCGATGATAGCGCGCGCCATATTGCCGGCGCCAATAAAAGTAATCTTGCGGTGTTGCATATCGTTCCTCGTCTGTGCTGTCAGGCCTGCGAATAATCACGGGCGCCAAATATCGCGGTGCCGATGCGCACCAGGGTGCTGCCGGCGCTAATCGCCGCGGACATATCATCGGTCATGCCCATCGACAACGTATCCGCCTGCGGGTAGTGCTGCTGCAACTGCAAAAAGGCCTGCTGCATGCGGCCAAAGACCTCCCGCTGCCGCTGAGGATCGGTCTCCGGCGCCGGGATGGCCATCAGCCCGCGCAGCGTCAGGCGCGGCATGGCGGCGACGGCCTGCGCCAGCATCTCCAGCTCGTCCAGGCCGATGCCGGATTTGCTCTGCTCATCGCTGATGTTGATCTGGATTAACACGTTGAGCGGCGGCATGTCGGCCGGACGCTGGTCGTTCAGCCGCTGGGCGATTTTCAGCCGGTCGACGGTGTGACACCAGGCGAAGTGTTCGGCGACCAGGCGGCTTTTATTGGATTGCAGCGGGCCGATAAAGTGCCACTCCAGCGCTGCGCCCTGTGGCTGCGCGCTGAAATGCTGAATTTTGTCGACGCCTTCCTGCACGTAGTTTTCACCAAAGGCCCGCTGTCCGGCCGCAATGGCTTCTGCGAGCGCCGCCACAGGTTTGGTTTTACTGACGGCAAGCAGCGTCACCTCTTCCGGAGCGCGTGCGCAACTTTCGGCAGCGCGAGCAATACGGCTCCTGACATCCTGCAGATTCTGTTGGATAGTGCTCATTCTTGACCCGGGAGATAGATATGGATATCGATGAATTTGTGGCCCTTAGTGTAAAGCATAATGCTTCCGATCTGCACCTTTGTACCGGCCAACCGTTGATGATGCGCATCGATGGTGAACTTCAGCCGCTGGCGGGCGGCGCCGTCCTGCCCGCCGAGGCGGTGCAGCGGCTGTGCGCGGCGCTGCTTGACGAGCCTCAGCAGCGGCAATTACGGCGCGCCGGGCAGCTGGATTGCGCATTGACAACCGCGGGCGGCGCGCGGCTGCGCGCCAACTTTTTTTATCAGCGCGCCGGCGTGTCGCTGGCGCTGCGTCGTATTGCGGAATGCTGTCCGACGCTGGAGCAGCTGCAGGCGCCGGCGATTATCCCGGCGCTCACCGAGCGTGAGGAGGGGCTGATTCTGGTCACGGGCGCGACCGGCAGCGGTAAATCCACCACGCTGGCGGCGATGATCGACCATATCAACCGTCATCAGCGGCGGCATATTCTGACGCTGGAAGACCCGATTGAGTTTATCCACCACAGCGCGCTGTCGCTGATTCAGCAGCGCGAACTGGGGCGCGACACCCGCAGCTTCGACGCGGCGCTGAGCGCCGCGCTGCGCGAAGATCCCGACGTGATCCTGGTCGGCGAGCTGCGCGACAGCCTCAGCATCCGGCTGGCGCTGACCGCCGCGGAAACCGGCCACCTGGTGCTGGCGACCCTGCATACCCGCAACGCGCCGCAGGCGGTTGAGCGGGTGATCGACGTCTTCCCGGCGGAGGAGAAAGCCTACGTGCGCGCCCAGCTGGCCAGCGGTTTGCAGGCGGTCATCGCGCAGAAATTATTGCGCAGGGCCGAAGGCGGCAGAACGGCGGTGTTTGAGATCCTGACGGCGACGCCGGCGGTAAGCAGCATGATCCGTGAAGGAAAAACGCATCAGCTGGCCAGCGTGCTGCAAAGCGGCGCGCAGGCGGGCATGCAAACCTTTGCTCAGGGAATGCAGCAACGTATTGCGCAGGGAATTTTATAATGACACAATCCCGACGCGAGAATGATAATATGGATGTTGTGGTCTTTTATTTATAATTGGGCTGTTGCTCTTCCTTACGGTTATTAATTTCCCGGGAGGGCATAGTTATATTCTGGTTTTCTTGCCCATGAATAAGGATATTCTTATGGATACCTGGCTGGTGGTTGACGATCACCCGGCAATCTGTTTTGCCGTCAAAACAATGCTGGCGCAATTAGGTGATAATGTAATTATAACGGCGAATGGCGGCACCGAGGCGCTGGCGAAAATAAAAGAGAGCCGGCCCGGCATGGTGATTCTGGATATCATGCTGAATAAAATGGACGGCCTGCAGGTTCTCCAGCGCATTCGCCAGTTGGACAGCGCTATCAAGGTTATTGTCTATACCGGTCTCCCCGCAGAGAACTACGCGGAGCGGGCCATGCGCGCCGGCGCGCGCGGTTTCTTTCATAAAGATCGGGATATCAGCCAGCTGGTGCCGCTGTGCCAGCTGGTGCTGCAGGGTTACGCCTGTTTTCCTCATGATGCGGTGACGCCGCTGCTTAATACCTCGGTGCGAAATAATAATGCGTTGGCGCGCCTGTCCGATCGTGAATTAACGGTGCTGCGTTATTTGTCTGAGGGGCTGAGTAATAAGGAGATTGCCGACAGATTATTGCTGAGCAATAAAACTATCAGTACTTATAAGAGTCGTCTGATTGAAAAGTTCAATGGCAAATCATTAGAGGAAGTTTATGCGCTATTGAATGAGCAGGGAAGCTCGGAGACTCATGGCTAGATATCTATTATTTTTTTTGGCGCTGTTTTCCGGCGGTGTTTATTCCGTCACGCTATCGCCAAGCCGGGAAATCAATTTGGTCAGCCGCGGGCAGCAGGTGCAATTGGCGGATCCCGATCTGAGCAGCGACGACTGGCTGTGGCTGCGGCGTAAACGGGTATTGGTCTTCGGCCTGGCGCCGCCGAATTACCCGCCGTTTGATATTACCAGCGGCGCCAATGATTATGGCGGCATCAATGCCGATTATCTCGGCATTCTCGCTTATAACCTCAACGTGCAGATCAAGGTGCGTTACTACGAAAATGACGCCGCTCTGCGGCAGGATCTGCTGAAAGGCGTGGTGGATATGGTCGGCAACGTGGCGGCGATGGGCGCAGAAGACCCCGGCCTGCGGCTGACCAGAGCCTATGTGCCGGCGGCGCCGGCGCTGGTGCTGCGCACCGACAGCCTGCTGCGCTTCCAGCCGCTGAAGGAGATTGCGATTGAGAGCCTGTACCGCAATAACCCGCGCATACTGCAGCGCTTCCCCGTTGCGCACTACCAGAGCCTGGACGTTCCCCGCCGCGCGCTGGAGGCGCTGTCTTTCAAGAACCTCGACGCCTTTATCGGCGATGCGACGGTCGCCCGCTATCTGATTAATCAAGGTAATCTGAACAACCTGCGCATTCAGCTGCTGCCGCCGCAGGAGGTGCGCGGCTTTTCCTTCGGCCTGGCGCCGGACAACGTGCGTCTGCAGAAGATCCTCGATGCGGTGCTGTCGATCATTCCCGAAAGTACGCAGGCGGAGATCCAGAGCCGCTGGAACGGCGGCATTCCGATGTCGCAGGGGGGAGAGCACCTGCTGCTGACCTCGCTGGAGCGCAAGTGGGTTGAGGATCATCCGCACGTGCGGGTGGTGGTCAACGGCGACTTTCCGCCGCTGAGTTTCTTCGACGTGCAGGGCGGGTTTCGCGGGCTGAGCGCCGATGTGATGGACGCCATCTCCGACCGGACCGGCCTGAAATTCGATATTATCCGCGCCCGCTCGCTCAAGGACTCGCTCAATGCGGTGCACGCCGGCAAGGCGGACGTGGTGGTAGGGCTGACGCTGGATTCCGTCTGGCCAAACGGCCTGATGACCACCCGCTCGTTTCTGATCAACTCCTGGGTGTTAGTCGGGCTGGAGAGCCAGAAGGCGCAGGGCGAGCCGCAGGTGATAGCGCTGGTGGACGGCCATCCGCTGAAGGCATTTTTGCAGGAGCGCTACCCGGAAAGCCGCATTGTCAATGTGGACTCGCCGCAGGCCGGCATTGACGCCGTCAAAAAACGCCGGGTGGAGGCGTTGGTGCTGCCGATGATTAGCGCGGATTTCTTCCTGGCGCATGAACAGCCGTCCGGGCTGCATATTCTGGAGTCGCTGGATACCGAGCCGGCGCACTTCGTGATTGGCGTCGCCGGCACCGAATACCCGCTGGCGACCATTCTGGATAAGGCGCTGCTCAATATACCGCCGGAAGATATCCACGCCATGACCAGCAACTGGTACAACAATACTTACCTGCTTGAAGGGGCGCGCAGCAGCGGCAAGCGCTGGTTCCGCTACTATCCCGCGCTGCTGTTCGGCACCAGTCTGATGCTGATTCTGCTGGCTACGGCGTATTTCATCAGCCAGGTGCGCAACAAGCGGCAGCTGAGCCGGCGTTGCCAGCTGGTGATGGACGCCGTGCCGCTGCCGATCTATATGACCAACCTGCAGGGGCAGATCGTGATGGCGAACGCCTCGTTTTACCGCGCCATCGACGCTACGGCTGAGCAGATTATCGGCACCTCGCTGGATGATATCCCGCTGGGGCTGCCCGGCGCGTCGGACATTGCGCTGACCGACGGCGAAAAGGGCAAGGGGATGTTCGTCACCCGCTATTTACAGAGGGGTGAGCAGCGCCACACCCTGCAGCAGTGGAACTCGCTGTGGATCACCGAAGGGCATCGGGCGGAGGGGAAAATCGGCGGCTGGTTCGACGTGACCGAGCGCGACCGGCTGATCGAGCAGCTGAGTCAGGCAAAAGAGCATGCCGACCGCGCCAACCGCGCCAAAACCACCTTCCTGGCGACGATGAGCCACGAGATACGCACGCCGCTGAATGCCATTATCGGCATGCTGGAGCTGCTGCTGAACCGCCAGCCGGGCGATGAGCTGGCGGATATCGAACTGCTGGGCGTGGCCCATGAGTCGGCGCACTCATTGCTGACGCTGATCGGCGATATTCTGGATATTTCGCGCATTGAGGCCGACCGTCTGGTGCTGCACCCGCAGCGCACCGATATCCGGCGGCTTATCGAGTCGATGGCCATGCTGTTTGACGGCCTCGCCCGGCAGAAAGGACTGGATTTCAGGCTGGAGATCGATGCGGAAATTACCGGCGACGTATTGGTCGACCCGGTGCGCTTCAAGCAGGTGCTGTCGAATCTGGTGAGTAATGCGATCAAGTTTACCAGCCAGGGGCAGATCACGCTAAGCGCGGTGGTGGAGAAGGTCACCAAAGAGCATTTCGATCTGCGCCTGCAGGTTTCCGACACCGGCAAAGGCATCGATGCCCGCACGCTGAAGCGACTGTTCCAGCCGTTTACTCAGGGGCAGAACGACGTTGGCGGCGCGGGGCTGGGCCTGTTCATCTGCCGTAAGCTGGTGGCAATGATGGGTGGTTTTATCAGCGTCAACAGCGAGGTCGGGCTGGGCAGCGAGTTTACCGTGGCGCTCTCCGTGGCGCGCCTGCTGCAGGTGCAGGCGCCGCCGCCGAACGACAGGGCGCTCCCCAAGCCGGCGCGGCGTCTGCGGGTGCTGGTGGCGGAAGATCACCATGCCGGGCGCATGCTGCTGAGCCGGCAGCTGACGTATCTCGGCCACGCTCCCACCGCGGCGGAGGATGGCGAGCAGGCGTTGGCGCTGCTGGAACAGGCGCATTTCGACCTGGTCATCACCGATTGTCATATGCCGAATATGGACGGCTATAGCCTGAGCCGGCGGATACGGCTGAATGAGCGCGAGCGGCACCTTGCGCCGTCAACCATCTGGGGGCTGACCGCCAACGCACAGGAGAGCGCGCGCGAAGCGTGCCTGCGGGCCGGGATGGACGATTGCCTGTTTAAGCCGGTCAATCTGGCGATGCTGCGCAAGAAACTGCAGCGCCTGCCGGCGAGGGCGCCGGCGCATCAGGAGGATCTTCTCGCCCGGCTGCCGGCGGAGCTGCAGCAGCCGGCGGTGCTGCAGGAGTTTATCGCCACGCTGCTGGGCTGCCTGCATGAGGACGGCGACCGGCTGCGTCAGGCCATGCGGCGGCGGCCCGTGCCGTGGGACGATATACAGGCGCTGGCGCATAAGCTGGCGGGCGCCGCGCGGCTGCTGCACGTCGAGGCGTTGGACCAGGCGTGCCGGGCGCTGCAGCAGAGCCGCGATATGGCGCTGGTTGAAGCCGTGCTGGATGAAGCGGCGCGGCTGGCCTCACGGCTTGAGGGACTACAGGAGAATCATCCTTTCCTACAGCGTGATTAAGATGCCGTTGGCTTTTAAGGTAAGCGGCAAAACTCTAGACTTGTTGTGGACAGGAAGGGGGGCATCGGGCTCTCCGCGTCCATGTAATGTTTAAGGATAATATGATGAAAAAGATGACTAAAATGGCGGTTCTGCCAGTAGTTATGGCGCTGGGTGTTGGTTTCTCTTCCATGGCGTCAGCCGCTTATAACTGCGACGCGAAGCGTTCTGCAATCGAATATCAGATCCAGCAGGCGGAAAAATACGGCAACTACAACCGCGTAGCCGGCCTGAAGCGCGCGCTGAGCGAAGTCAATGCCCGCTGCTCCACCGGCAGCGCCGTGGTTGACGTACAGAAGAAAGTCGAAAAGTTAGAGCGTAAGCTGATGGACAAGAAAGAAGACGTCCGTGATATCAAGGCCGATCTGCGCGAAGCCCAGGCGAAAGGCGACGTGAAGAAAGTGGCTAAATATCAGCGTAAGCTGCGTGAAAAGCAGGCTGAAGTTAAAGAAGTGGCCGCTGAACTGCGTCAGGCAAAGGCTGAGCTGGCGGCAGCACGTAAATAACCCGACCGACGGCGTTCGCGCACGGAAAGCGGCGAACAACCTGAGTGAGGAGCGAGGCGCTACTATTGCGCCTCTTTTTGGCGTTGAGAAAACGCCGGAACAGTGTGGTTGATACTCAAGGAACGAATGAAGCCCGCCCTGCGTTTTACCTTACTGCCTTTGGCATTTGCCACCACTTGCGCGCTGGCGGAAGTGAACAAGATTTACCTTATTTTTAACGATACCTATAAAGGCCGCGCGGCCATTGAGCTGGATGCGGCGGGCGCACCGTGCGTGACGCCGAGCCTGCTCAGCGAGTGGGGCGTGCGGCAAAGCGTGGCCGCCAGCCTGGCGACCACGCCCGGGGGCTGTATATCGCCCGACGAACCCGGCGTGCAGCTGTTTTATGAACCGGTATCGCAGCTGTTGACGGTGGACGTTGCGCCGCGCATGGTTGGCGGCGGCGATATCAGCCACCGCTGGGACGACGGCGTCAACGCCGGTTTTATCGACTACCAACTCAACTATGGTCACTACTCCGCCGAACGCTATCGGGACGCCGAACGGCGCTATAGCCTGTTTGCGGAGTGGAATACCGGGCTGAACCTGGGCGCCTGGCGCCTGCGTTACCAGCCGATCTACCAGAAAGACGCCTGGGGGCAGCCAAGCTGGCATACGGAAAAAGCGCTGGCCTACCGCGACCTGAAGGCCTGGCGCGCGTTGCTGAGCATCGGCGATAACCATACGCCGTCGACCCTGTTTGATAACGTGAAGTACCGCGGCATTCAGCTGGCGTCGGACGATCGGATGCTGCCGGAGAGCCTGCGGCAGTTTTCACCGTGGATCCGCGGTATGGCGCGCAGCAACGCGGAGATTAAGGTGCGGCAAAACGGCGAGGTGATTTATCAGACCTTTGTCTCCCCCGGCGCATTTATCCTCAAGGACGTTTACCCGCCGGACCCCGATGGCGACATTACCGTTACCGTGCGTGAAAGCGACGGCACGGAAACCGAGCGCAAGCTGCCTTACTCGTCGATGCCGAATCTGGTGCACGGCGGCAGTTTCAGGTACGACCTGACGCTGGGTAAATACCAGCCCTATTTCGGTATCGAACAACAGCAGCCGCAGTTTGGCCAACTGTCCGTCAGCTACGGCCTGCCGGCGAAAACCACGCTGTACGGCGGCGTATTGCTGTCCGGGCTGTATCGCAGCGCCGCCGTGGGCGTTGGCAAAAGCTTTAACCAGTGGGGAGCGCTGTCGGCGGATTACAACTACGCCGCCGCTCGCCAGCCGCGCCGCGGCGCCGACGATCGCGGCGGTATGTGGCGTCTGCGCTATGCCAGAACGATCCCATCCTGGGAGTCCTCCGTCAGCCTGTTGGCGCAATACTACCCGCGGCAGCGTTACCGGACGTTTGGCGATGCGGTGGAGCAGCAGACGCTCTACTGGTGGGATTGGGAGGACGATCTGTTTATCGGCGACTTCGACGCCGAGAAAAAATACCGTCTGGAAGCGCGCTACAATCAGTACTTCTCCGAGTCGGACAGCCTGTATCTGACGCTGGCGCGTGAGGCAAAGCGCGGGCAGGATAAAGGCGAAACCAGCGTGGAGCTGGGGTACAGCGCAACCTGGGGCGAGGTGGACGTTAACCTGTATGCGGAATACAGCCGCAGGAATTACGGCAAAGAGCAGGGGCAGATCGGGCTGTCGTTTTCAGTGCCGCTGGGCAAGCTGGCGCTGCCGCGTATGAAGTTGAACTACGATCACCGGCTGGCGAAAAACGGCGCCGACAGCCGACGGGTCGGCGTCAGCGGCACGCTGCTGTCGGACTACAGCCTGAGTTACGATCTTAGCACCAGTCAGAGCCAGAGCGCCGGCAGCAGCCAGGATGCCAGCGCCAGCTATCAGTACAACGCCGGTTCGCTGCGCCTTGGCTACGCGCGCGGCCGCAACTATCGTCAGCAGAATATCGAGCTGGCCGGCAGCCTGATGGCGCACGCCGGCGGCGTGACCCTGGGGCAAACGCTGGGGGAAACCATGGCGATTGTACAGGTGCCCGGTGCGGCAGGCATCGGCATCGACAACCAGTACGGCGTCACCACCGACTGGCGCGGCTATGCGGTGGTCAGCACGCTGACCCCTTATCGGGTAAACCGGCTGTCGCTGGACACCTTCGAACTGCCCGACGATGAAGAGCTGCCGCAGCCGGAAATCGAGGTGGTGCCGACGGCGGGAGCCATCATGTTCAGCCGCTTCGCGCCGGCGCAGAAGCTTACGCTCCAGGATGCTGCTCGAACCAGCTCTCCAGAATAACCACCGCCGAGGCGGAATCCACGCTGCCTTTATCCAGCGCGCGGAAGCCGCCGCGGTCAAACAGGTGCGAGCGCGCTTCCACGGTGCTCAGACGCTCGTCATGCAGTTCCACCTTCACGCCGAAGCGGCCGTGCAGGCGGTTGGCGAACTTGCGCGCCCGGGCGGTCAGCGGCTGTTCGCTGCCGTCCATATTCAGCGGCAGGCCGACGATAACCAGATCCGGCTGCCACTCCTGCAGCATTTTTTCAATTTTCAGCCAGTCCGGCGTGCCGTCCTGCGCCTTAAACGCCGTCAGCGCACGCGCGGTGCCGGTAATTTCCTGGCCGATGGCCGCGCCGATGCTTTTGGTGCCGAAGTCAAAGGCGATGAGGGTGCGGTTGCTCATCAGGCGTGCCCTGCATGGTTGGCGATGCTGCGGATATCGACGCCGAGACGGTTGGCCGCCTCGCGCCAGCGGTTGGCGATCGGCGTATGGAACAGGATTTCGCTGTCGGCTTCCGCGGTCAGCCAGGCGTTTTCCAGCACTTCCTGCTCCAGCTGGCCTTTTTCCCAGCCGGCATAGCCGAGGGCGACCAGCACTTCCTGCGGCTGCTCCGGCGTGCCCAGCGTCTCCAGCACGTCGCGGGAGGTGGTAATCATGGTCTCCGGCGAAATCTGAATGCTGGCGTCGAAGCCAGGCTGCGGCGTATGCAGAATAAAGCCGCGGTCGTCCGCCAACGGACCGCCGGCGTACACCGGCTTATCCAGGCTAATGGCCGGATCGCGATCGGCCGGCGCAATCTTCAGCTTCTCCAGCACGCTTTCCACCGTAAACTGCTCCACGGGTTTGTTGATCACCAAACCCATAGCGCCTTCTTCATTATGCTCGCAGATATAAATCACCGAGCGTTTGAAGCGGGGATCCTGCATGGTTGGCATGGCGATAAGAAAGTGGTGCTGTAAATTCATGGCGGTCTGTCGATTAGTGAGTAGGGTGGATAGTGGCGCCGCCGCACCGATATGGGCGGAAACGATGTGCAATCGGTAGCGCGGACGCAAACGCCCGCGCTGCCGTCAGCTTAGCGCGTCGCCAGACGTTTTTCGATAGCATCCATCAACATACCGGTGATGGAGATCGGGAAGGCCGCTTCGATTTCACGCACGCAGGTCGGGCTGGTGACGTTGATTTCGGTCAGGCGGTCGCCGATAACGTCCAGGCCGACGAACACCAGGCCTTTTTCTTTCAGCGTCGGCGCCACGGTGCGGGCGATCTGCCAGTCGCTTTCGCTCAGCGGGCGTGCTTCGCCACGGCCGCCGGCGGCCAGATTGCCGCGGGTTTCCCCCTGCGCCGGAATACGCGCCAGGCAGTAAGGCACCGGCTCACCGTCGACCACCAGAATGCGCTTGTCGCCCTCTTTGATCGCCGGCAGGAAGTTCTGCGCCATGCAGAAGCGGCTGCCGTGTTCGGTCAGCGTTTCGATAATCACCGACAGGTTAGGGTCTTCCTGTTTCACGCGGAAAATCGAGGCGCCGCCCATGCCGTCCAGCGGCTTGAGGATGATATCGCCGTGCTGCTGGTGGAACTTGCGGATGTGCGCGGCGCTGCGGCTGACCAGCGTATCCGGCGTCAGCTCCGGGAACCAGGCGGTGAACAGCTTTTCATTACAGTCGCGCAGGCTCTGCGGTTTGTTGACGACCAGCGTGCCTTTAACCTCGGCGCGCTCCAGAATATAGGTCGCATAAATGTATTCGGTATCGAACGGCGGATCCTTACGCATCAGGATCACGTCCAGCTCCTGCAGCGCCAGATCCTGCTCGGCGCCGAAGCTGAACCACGCTTCCTTATCTTCCTTTACGCTCAGCACGCGCGTACGGGCGCGGCCGTCGCCGGCATGCAGATAGAGGTCGTCCATCTCCATATAGTGCAGCTCCCAGCCGCGACGCTGCGCTTCCAGCAGCATGGCGAAGCTGGTGTCTTTCTTGATATTGATGGATGAGATCGGGTCCATCACTATGCCGAGCTTAATCATTGTGCTTTCTCCTTTAACCCAGATCGCCGAAACGTACCTGGAGGGCGGTAATTGCGGTGAGCGCGGTGGTTTCGGTACGCAGAACGCGTGGCCCCAGCAGGATATCGGTAAATCCGTGCCCCGAGGTCATGGCGATTTCATCGGCGGACAGGCCGCCTTCCGGCCCGATTAACAGGCGGACGTGGTTCACCGGCAGCGGCAGCGTATTGATGCTGTGGCTGGCGCGCGGGTGCAGATTCAGTTTCAGGCTGTCGTCCTGCTCGGCGCACCAGGCCTCCAGCGCCATGGCCGGGCGCACCTGCGGCACGCGGTTGCGGCCGCACTGCTCGCAGGCGGCGATGGCGATTTTCTGCCACTGCTGGAGTTTTTTCGCCAGCCGCTCGCCGGACAGCGAGACGCCGCAGCGCTCGGAAAACAGCGGCGTAATGGTGTTGGCGCCCAGCTCGATAGATTTCTGGATGGTAAATTCCATCTTGTCGCCGCGTGAGATCACCTGCCCGAGGTGCAGGTTCAGCGGCGATTCGCGATCTTCCAGCCGGCCTTCGCCGACGCGCACCCGTACGCTTTTTTTATCCGCCTGAGTGATTTCGGCGTCGAACACCTGGTTACTGCCGTCGAACAGCTGCAGCGCCTGGCCCTGACTCATGCGCAACACGCGTCCGACGTGGTTGGCCGCGTCTTCGCACAGGGCGACTTCCGAATGGGAACTCAGCGGTTCCGGGTGATAGATGCGAGGTATGCGCATAGTGACGTTCTAATCCTGACGAAATTCGCAGCCGTTAGCGCTGCGTCCTGAAAGACCAAGAGTATATACCCAAAGGCGGCCGAGCGGCAGCGGCGCCGTGGCCGCTGCCCTTATGCAGACTATTTAGCTTTTACGCTGCTGGCAAGCCTGCTGAATATACGGGTTATGGTTTCCCTGTACCTTAGCGATGCGTGCCTCGCGGCGACATTCCCAGTCGCTGACCGGATACTGCCGGTCCCAGACCTCAAACAGCCGGGTCTGCTGGCGCGACAGGCGCAGCTGGTAGCGATCGCGCATATAGAAATAGGTGCGGGCGATGGCGCCGCGGGCGCGGGCCGGCGGCTCCGCCTGCTTGTGCTTGAAGTCGACCTTCATCGGACACTGGCCGTACTGGCCTTCGCCGCCGCGCCACTGACTGTACATAAAGTTATTGCGGTCGCCGTTCACTTCGCCAATCGCCGGCTGCAGGTTGTGCAGATCGGTTTCAATTTTACGGTACGCCGGATCCTTGTTGCAGTTTTTGCGCCCGCCGTCGCGCCAGCACTGCAGCTGGTGGCCGAACTGCCAGGCCGGCACCACGTGTTCCCACTCGATGCGGCCGGCGCGCTGGGCGTTTTTACGCGCCTGATAGCCGCAGCCGCTAAGATCGGGAACGCCTTTCTTGCCGTGCCACTGGATTTGGCAGCCGCAGTAGAAGCTGCCGGGGGCGTCCTGATTGATTTTTACCGCTGCCGCTTTGGCCTGGGAGAAGTTGTTGATGCCATGCGCGTTCACCGCGCCAGAAAGGAAAACCATTGCGAACAAAATTTTGCGAAGCATATTCCAAAACAGCTCAAAATCGGAAAAGCACGCAGGGTAGCGGAAGTCACCGGCAGTGGCAAATCAGGCTAATTATTTGTTTCTTCGGCAGAGTTGCCGGTGCTGGGCGAGCGGGGCGCTCCGGCCGCTGACGCAGAGCGGCGGCCGGGGGCAAGTTAAGGATCTCTGGGGCGGTCAGTCGCGCAGCTCGCGCGTTTCGCCGGCGGCGAACACCAGTTTCTCGCCGCAGCGGCGGCAGCGATACTCGCTTTCACCGCGCTGGATGCGGTTATGACGACGCACCGTCAGCTGATGCAGCTGGCAACGGCACTGATAGGGGAAGGTTTTGCTCTGCACCGAGGCGATGCCGAACTGATGGGTGCGGCTGGCCGGCGTCTGCAGCACCTCTTCCATCATCCGGCGCCATTCGCTGCCGTGCGGCGCCGCCGCCTGACCGAAACGGCGGTACACCAGCAGGTGCGCCAGTTCGTGCGGCACCACTTCATCAATAAACGCCTGCTTGTTTTCCATCAGCAGCACCGGGTTAAGGCGGATCTCCCAGTCTTGCAGCCAGGCGGTGCCGGCGCTGGTGCCGCGCTGTTGGTAAACGACCTTGGGTTCCGGGAAGTCTTCGGCAAAATGTTGCCGCGCCAGCTGCAGTTTTTCCCGCAGACAGCGCATCACTGCCTGTTGCAGTGCGATAGGGATTCTGATTTTGTTCATCGCCGTTAGCATACGACGCGGCGCGCGGGGCTGGCAATACGCCTCAGGCTGAAAAAAACGTATCGGTTTATGTAGGCGTACGTGCTTTTTTCATCACAATGCTAAGCCGATCGAGCGCTGCGGATTGTAATGAAGGTGTTAACTGCGGGATAATAAAACGTGCCAGATAAGTCTGTACCCGCAGTTCTCACAGGACGTGGTCGAAAAAGCTCAAACGGCGTAGCGCCCGCGATTCAGGGGCGTTTTGCGATTTAGCGCAATAACCGGCTACCTAAAAATAAGTAAGGTGTGGTGAGTTTTTTTGACGCAGCGACCCGAGTCATGCGCTGAAAGTGTGAATTTAACGCAGCTAATTGTTGCAAGTGAGAGATAAATGTCGAATAAACCGTTCCATTATCAAGATCCGTTTCCACTGAAAAAAGACGATACCGAATACTATCTGTTAAGCCGCGACCACGTTTCCGTCGCCGAATTTGAAGGGCAGGAAGTCCTGAAAGTTGCGCCGGAAGCCCTGACCCTCCTCGCCCAGCACGCCTTCCACGACGCATCCTTTATGCTGCGCCCGGCGCACCAGCAGCAGGTTGCCGATATCCTTGCCGACCCGGAAGCCAGTGAAAACGATAAGTACGTTGCGCTGCAATTTCTGCGTAACTCAGAAATCGCCGCCAAGGGTATTTTGCCAACCTGCCAGGATACCGGCACCGCGATCATCGTCGGTAAAAAAGGCCAGCGCGTCTGGACCGGCGGCGGCGATGAGGCCGCGCTGTCGCGCGGCGTGTACAACACCTATATCGAAGACAACCTGCGCTACTCGCAGAACGCCGCGCTGGATATGTACAAAGAGGTGAATACCGGCAGCAACCTGCCGGCGCAGATCGACCTTTACAGCGTCGACGGCGACGAATACAAATTCCTGTGTATCGCCAAGGGCGGCGGTTCCGCCAACAAAACCTATCTGTATCAGGAAACCAAGGCGCTGCTGTCGCCGGGCAAACTGAAAGATTACCTGGTGGACAAGATGCGCACCCTGGGCACTGCGGCCTGCCCGCCGTACCACGTGGCCTTCGTGATTGGCGGCACCTCCGCCGAGGCAACGCTGAAAACGGTCAAGCTGGCCTCCACCAAGTATTACGACGGACTGCCGACCGAAGGCAACGAGCACGGCCAGGCGTTCCGCGACGTGGCGCTGGAAGAGGAGCTGCTGAAAGAGGCGCAGAACCTGGGGCTGGGCGCGCAGTTCG
Source organism: Serratia rubidaea (assembly GCF_016026735.1). NCBI lineage: Bacteria > Pseudomonadati > Pseudomonadota > Gammaproteobacteria > Enterobacterales > Yersiniaceae > Serratia > Serratia rubidaea. The sequence continues at coordinate 608,540 of NZ_CP065640.1, read as the reverse complement.
GCGGTAAATACTTCGCCCACGATATCCGCGTGATCCGCCTGCCGCGTCACGGCGCGTCGTGCCCGGTCGGCATGGGGGTTTCCTGCTCCGCAGACCGCAATATCAAGGCTAAAATCAACCGCGACGGCATCTGGCTGGAGAAACTGGAGCACAACCCGGGCCGCTATATCCCGCAGGAACTGCGTCAGGCCGGGGAAGGGGAAGCGGTGAAGGTGGATCTGAACCGTCCGATGGCCGAGATCCTCAAGCAGCTGTCGCAATATCCGGTTTCCACCCGTCTGTCGCTGAGCGGCACCATTATCGTTGGCCGCGATATCGCGCACGCCAAGCTGAAAGAGCGCCTAGAGCGCGGCGAAGGGCTGCCGCAGTATGTGAAAGACCACCCGATTTATTACGCCGGCCCGGCTAAAACGCCGGACGGCTATGCATCCGGTTCGCTGGGGCCGACCACCGCCGGACGGATGGACTCCTACGTGGATCTGCTGCAGTCTCACGGCGGCAGCATGATTATGCTGGCGAAGGGCAACCGCAGCCAGCAGGTGACTGACGCCTGTAACAAGCACGGCGGCTTCTACCTCGGCAGCATCGGCGGCCCGGCGGCGGTGCTGGCGCAGCAGAGCATCAAGAGTCTGGAATGCGTGGAATATCCGGAGCTGGGGATGGAAGCGATCTGGAAAATTGAAGTGGAAGACTTCCCGGCGTTTATCCTGGTGGATGACAAAGGCAATGACTTCTTCCAGAAGATTCAGAGCTCGCAGTGCACCCGCTGTGTGAAATAACGCGGCGGAAATAAAACGGGGACGGGCTGTGCGCCCGTCCCCGGATAAGTTTTCCCTACCAGGGCGCGGCGAAGGTCGCGCCCTGGTCTGTTTTAGCGTGAGCCGATATCGCGCAGCGCTTTGCCGGACATCAGATTACGCTCGATATGCTCCAGCGAAATGTTTTTGGTTTCCGGAATCAGCACGATGGTCAGCACGATAAACAGCAGGTTCAGCGCGGCGTAGACCCAGAAGGTGGGCGCGCTGCCCAGGCTGTTCAGCATGGTCAGGAAGGTGGCGCCGACGATCATGTTGGCGATCCAGTTCACCGCCGTGGAGCAGGTGATGCCGAAATCGCGGCCTTTCAGCGGCTGAATCTCCGAGCACAGCACCCAGATCAGCGGGCCGGCGCTCATGGCGAAACCGACGATAAACATCAGCAGCATCAGGACGGCGAAGTACTGTGCGGCGGTGCTGGCGATGCCGATATTCATCATGGTGCCGAGTACGCCCATGCCGATCGCCATCACCAGGAAGCCCAGCTTCAGCGTCGGCTTGCGGCCCCAGCGGTCAACCAGACCGATGGCGATAAAGGTCGCCAGCACGTTGACCAGGCCGACGATCACGGTGCCCCACATTTGCTGCGAGGTGCTGGCAAAGCCGGCCAGATCGAAGATTTTCGGCGCGTAGTACATGATGACGTTCATGCCGGTAAACTGCTGCATCACCTGCAGCAGAATGCCGAGGTATACCGCGCGGCGGAAATTCTTGTTGTCTTTGAACAGCGCCCAGCCGCTCTGTTTGATCTTCAGGCTTTCGCGGATCTCATCCAGTTCGGCCTTGGCCTGCGCCGTAGTATCACGCAGCATCTCCAGCACCTGGCGCGCTTCTTCATGCCGGCCGCGTGACGCCAGCCAGCGCGGGCTGCGCGGCAGGAAGATCACGCCGATCAGCAGCAGCAGCGCCGGGATGGTGATGATGCCGAGCATCCAGCGCCAGGCGCCGCTATAGCTGAACGCGGTATCCGACAGGTAAGCCGCCAGAATACCGATGGTGATCATCAGCTGGTACATGGAAATCATACTGCCGCGAATGCGCTCCGGGGCGATTTCCGACAGGTACAGCGGCGCGGTGAAGGAGGCGATGCCGACGGCCAGCCCCAGCAGCACGCGGGAAACTACCAGCACTTCGACGTTGGGGGCGAAGGCGGAACACAGTGAACCGATGACAAACAGCACGGCGCCGATCATCAGGCTGTATTTACGTCCCAGCCGGTAAGAGAGCCAGCCGCTGCCGACCGCGCCGACCGCGGCGCCGAACATCATGGAGCTGACCACCCATTCCTGCTGGTGGGCGGTGATTTGGAACTCATCGGCAAGAAACGGCAGCGCCCCGGCAATCACGCCGATATCGAGGCCGAATAGCAGACCCGCCAGTGCGGCGAGGAAGCAGACAAAGAAAGTCATCTGGGCATTTGACCGGCTTTTGCCTGTGGTTGTTACGGTACTCATAACGTCTCCAAAAGGGGAATATAAAACGCCGAATGGCTTTGAGGGTATGTTATTGATCACGGTGATTATTGAAAGTGCGCCGGATCACATTGATGTAATCGGTTACATTTTCAGCCGTTTTTAAGACGATTCTAATCATCGAGAAGGCATTTTGGAAAGCCATCATGGCCAAATAAGCGGCAGTGTCCTGATTGTAATCGTTTTCAGTCTGGCGGGCACGGGCGTGCGCCAGCGTCAAACGGGGGGCCGCCCCGTTGTTTCAGGCAGGATTATGCCACATCAGTGGCGGCGCCCGCCGCTGCGGGACGGATATTTTTTTGCTGCACGATATCGGCCATGACCGCCAGGGCGATTTCCGCCGGGGTTTTACTGCCGAGCGCCAGGCCGATCGGCGCATGGATGCGGCTTAGCTGCTGCGGATTAAATTCGGCAATGTCCTGCAGCCGCTGGCGCCGGCGGGCGCTGTTCTGCTGCGAGCCCATAGCGCCGATATAAAACGCCGGGGTATGGATTGCCTCCATCAGCGTCAGATCGTCCACGCGCGGATCGTGGGTCAGGGCGACCACCGCGGTGTTGCCATGGCAGCCGCCTTCCTCAATAAATTTGGCCGGGAACTGCCGCACCAGCGTCACCGCCGGCGTTAACTGCGCGGCGAAGTTTTCCAGCGCGTCGGGGCGGTTTTCACACACCAGCACTTCAAAGCCCAGCGCGGCGGCGAATTCTGCGCAGTACAGCGCCACGCTGGACAGGCCGGCGATCAGCAGGCGCGGCGCGGCGGCGATATGCAGGACGATCTCCTCGCCGCGGCGTTCAACCCGGGTGGCGCTGGCAAAGGTGGTTTCTTGCAATGCGCTACAGGCGTACGGCAGCGTCAGGCGTTTGACCAGCGCGTGGTGGCCGTCCAGCGCCGCGGCCATCTGCGCCAGATAGCGAATGCTCTGTTCACCGGCCGGCAGGTACTCGATCAGCACGTCCAGCACGCCGCCGCAGGGCAGCGCCACGTTCGGCGTCAGGCCGCCTTCGCCGTAGCGCACCACCTGGCTGGCCGCCTGATAGTCGCCGGCGGCGATGCGCTGCAGAAAATCCTCCTCCACGCAGCCGCCGGACAGCGATCCGCAGTAGCGTCCGTCGGCGCCGGCCGCCATCAACGCGCCGGGAGCGCGCGGCGAAGAGCCATAGGTGGCCAGCACGGTGCACAGCCAGACCGGCTGTTGCTGCAGCCAGGACATGGCCTGACCGACGACGGTGATATCGAGATGTTGCATGGGTTATTCGTTGTCCGCTAGCTGAGAAGGGAGATCAATATCCATGACGATGGCCGGGTTATCAACCGAAATCAGGTGCACCTCGCGGCCAAACAGCACGGAACGTCCACCGTCGTCGCCGTGCAGAGCGCACAGCGCGTTGCGCAACGCGGCGGAAAAGCCGACGGGATGCCCCGGACGGCCGTTAACGCAGGGGCGGACGATCGCATGCTGCTGCAGCGCCGCCGCGGTCTGCCGGAATATATCCGGCGGCACGAAGGGCATATCCGCCAGATGGATCAGCCAGCCGTCCCACTGCGGACGGGCCGCCACGCCGGCGGCGATGGAGTCGCCCAGGCCGTGGCTGTCCAGCAGCACCGTCTCAACCTGCTGTTCGGCGCAGTGCCGGCGTACGCGCTGATTGTCCGGCCGGGTCACCACCACCAGCGGCAGGCCGCTGTCTTGCGCCTGTTGCAGCGTGCGGGCGAACAGGGTGCGTTCGCCCAAGGGCGCATTCAGTTTATTTCCGCTGCCGCCCGCCCGGATAAAGCGTTCACTGCGGCCGGCGGCGGCAATCACAATACCTGTTGTCATACCGATCACCTGCGTTTGCGTAACCACAACCGATTACCAAAACAGTAAAGATGTTAGGGGATCATTATGAGCAATTTTAACGCCTCATGGCGACGTTTTCTCAACGGCGCGGTGATTGCGGGGCCACATTACCAATTATCCGCCGGCGGTTCGCCAAACAGCGGCATGCCCTGTTCATCCCACTCCAGGGTTTTGATGCGCGTATGGCGGTTAGGGTCGTACAGCGGATCGCCGTCGATCTCGGTGTAGTTGCGGGCGTGGTACACCAGCACGTCGCTGCCGTCTTCATCCCGGGTGAAGCTGTTGTGGCCGGGGCCGAACTGGCGGTTGTCGTAGCTGGTGCGGAATACCGGCTGCGGCGATTTATGCCACTGCGCCGGGTCGGTCAGCTCGGCGTCGATGTCCGCCCACAGCAGCCCGAGGCAGTAATTCTCGTCGGTGGCGCTGGCGGAGTAGCTGATGAAGATCCGTCGCCCGTGGCGGATCACCGCCGGCCCCTCATTGACCCAAAACCCCCGCGTTTCCCATGGCAGTTCCGGTTTGCTGAGCATCACCGGTTCCCCCTGCAGCGTCCATGGGTTGGTCATCTCCGCCAGATAGAGGTTGGAATTGCCGCGAATGGCCGGATCCTTCTGCGCCCATAAATAGTAGTGCCTGCCGCGATGATGAAAGTAGGTGGCGTCGAGGGAAAAACTGTCGAGATGGCTGTAAATGCGACCTTTTTCCTGCCAGACGCCGGTGAGCGGATCGGCATCGCTGCACGCCAGCGCGAACATGCGGTGCTGGAACAGGCCGTCTTTGATCGCCGGGCTGTGGGCGGCGGCGAAATAGATGTACCAGACGCCGTCGATCATATGCAGCTCCGGCGCCCAGATCAGGGCGCTCATCGGCCCGCTGGCCGGCTTGCGCCAGATAACGTGCGGCGTGGCCTGCGCCAGGGCGCTCAGGCTGGCGGCGCGGCGCAGCTCCAGCCGGTCGTATTCCGGCACTGAGGCGATAAAGTAGTAGTTGCCGTCGCTATGAAGCAGGATAAAGGGATCGGCGCGTTGCGTAATCAGCGGATTGGGATAGGTTTTCATCGTGCTCTCTCTTAGCTGTGCCGGGTTTCAAGCTGGCGCTCACGGTAGTCGGCCAGCTCCTGGTAGTTGGCGCGGCGTTTGGCCAGGTCGCTCTGGATTTGTTGCATCAGGGTGCGATCCACCTTCAGCAGCCGCACCACGCCGGCGGTGATCAGGTAGCCGATGCCGGGGATAACGGTAAACAGCAGGACGATGCAGTCGAGCGCGCCGGCGCTCTGGCTGGCGGCGTCGGCCTGGTAGCCGGACAGAGACATCAGGAAGCCGACCATCGCGCCGGCCACCGCCAGTCCTACTTTCAGGAAGAACAGATTACCGGAGAAGCTGATGCCGGTGATGCGTTTGCCGGTTTTCCACTCGCCGTAATCATCGACGTCGGCCATCAGCGACCAGTGCAGCGGCGACGGGATTTGGTGCAGGATGTTCAGCAGGAAATAGGCCGCCACGATGCCCCAGGTCAGCTGTGGGTTAAGGAAATAGAAGGCGCAGGAGAACAGCGCCAGCGCAATGTTGGTCCAGAAGAACACCTGCAGTTTGCAGAAGCGGTCGGTGAGCGGCTTGGCCAGCGCGCTGCCGATCATCATGCCGACCACGCCGAGCGCGATAAACAGGCTGGCGAAGGACGATGACTGCTGCATGACATAGGTGACGTAGTACATGGTGGCCGCCATGCGGATAAAGCCGGGGCAGACGTTGCAGAAGGTCAGCAGCAGGATGCGTACCCACTGGTCGTTTTTCCAGACGTCTTTCAGATCGGCTTTTAACGCGTCGTTGGTCGGCACCGCCGGGCGGATGCGCTCCTTCACCGTGGCGAAGCAGAACAGAAACATAAACAGCGCGATCAGCGCCAGCACGCCCATCGCCATCTGGTAGCCGCGCGCCTTGTCAGCGCCGCCGAACCATTCGGCCAGCGGCAGCAGCGTCAGCGACAGCAGCAGGGTGGCGATGCCGACCATGATAAAACGGTATGACTGGCAGGAGACCCGTTCGTGCGGATCGGCGGTGATTACGCCGCCCAGCGAGCAGTAGGGAATGTTGATGGCGGTATAGGTCAGCGACATCAGAAAATAGGTGGCGAAGGCGTAGATTACCTTACTGTTATAGCTCCAATCGGGGGTGGTGAACATCAGCACGCTGAACAGCACGTAGGGCAGGGAGATCCACAGCAGCCAGGGGCGGAAGCGCCCCCAGCGGCTCTGGGTACGGTCGGCGATCGCCCCCATAATCGGGTCGGTGACCGCGTCCAGTACCCGCACCGACAGCAGCAGAATGCCCACCAGCGCCGGCGTCAGGCCGAAGATATCGGTGTAAAAATAGTTGAGGAACAGCATGATGGCGCCGCCAATCATATTGCATCCGGCGTCCCCCATGCCGTAACCGATCTTTTCTTTTATCGAAAGGGCATTGCTCTTCATGGACATTTTCTCCGCGCTGACAGGATCGGACTCAATGATGATGATTATTGTCTTGCCCGGCGGGGGGCGGTCAGGAGCTGATGGTTATAGAGATGGACAAACCCGCCATGGCGGGAGAAGTGTGAGCTTGCTAGCAAACTTGGCCGGGGAAGGGGAGCGGCAACGGCAAACAGCACGGTCGCAAGCCGTGCTGTCGTCAGGATAAGGCCGCTTTCAATGGCTCACGATATGGGAGCTGCCGAGGCGGTGTCCCGGTTTGAAGGCGTATTCGCGGGACGACCAGGCGATGGCGAACGAGATGGCCAGCAGGATCAGCAGCGCCCAGGGAAAAGAGCGGGCTCCCCAGGACTCCAGCAGCATGCCGCCGATGACGCCGCCGCAGGCGATCGCCGAGTTCCAGGCCACCACGTTCATGGAGAGCGCCACGTCGGCGCCGTCTCCCGCCGCATCGGCAAGCGCGGTTTGCAACAGGGTTGCCGCGCCGCCGAAGGTAATGCCCCAGATGATTACGCCCAGATAAATGACGGCGGGGTCTTGCGCACCGACGCCGAAGACCAGCGCGATCAGCGCGAAGGCTGCGAGGCTGGCCAGTACCGAGGTGCGCAGGTGGCGCTCCAGCAGCCTGCCGATGAGCCAGATGCCGGCGAGCGCCGCCGCGCCGAAGGCGAACAGCACCAGATCGGTTCGGTCTGCCATGCCGGCCGGCGCGATAAACGGAGCGATGTAGGTATAGAGGATGTTATGCGCCAGCATCCAGGTGATCACCACCGCCAGAACCGGGCGTACCCCGGGCGTGAGAAAGACCCGGCGCAGCGGCATGCGCTCATGGGCCGGCTGACCGGCGTAGTCGGGGACTTTGGCGTATACCCAGACGATCAGCAGCAGCGTCAGGGCCGACATGATCCAAAATGCGCTGCGCCAGCCGATAAGCGATCCCATAAAGGTGCCCAAAGGCACACCCAGAGAGAGGGCGATCGGGGTGCCCACCATGGCAATGGCCAGGGCGCGTCCCTGCTGAAAAGGCGCGACCATCCGCCGGGCATAGCCGGCCAGCAGGCTCCAGGCCAGTCCGGCGGCAACGCCGGCAAAGAAGCGGGCGATCAGCGTGACGAGGTAATGGGTCGAGAGCGCCGTCGCAGAGTTGAAGAGCAGAAAGCCGACAATGGTCAGCAGCAGGACATTACGCCGCCGCCAGCCGCGGGTGGCAATCGTCAGCGGGATCGCCGCCAGCAGTGAGCCCAGCGCGTATGCCGTCACCATTTGTCCGGCCAGCGACGGGTTAACGCCGAGGCCCTGACTGATTTGCGGCAGCAGGCCGGCGGGCAACGTTTCGGTCACGATACAGATAAAGCCCGTCATGGCCAAAGCCAGCAGGGCGGCGACGGGCAGGCGATCGGCGTTAGCCGGTATCGCCTGAGTGGATGAGTTATTCACGCAAAAGATCCTTTCGACGATGAGAAGTTTCCGGTCGCGCTGGGGCAGCCGGCGTCTGAAATATATCGATATCTATACCGATCGGTATAAATGTAATCATCATCGTCGTCACATTGTCAATGAATTATATATCGATTAGTATATATATCGTGAAAGATAAGGAGTCAGCGATGGCGCAGATGGGACGTCCCCGCAGCTTCGATCGCCAACAGGCCATCGAGCAAGCGATGTACCTGTTCTGGGAACAGGGCTATGAATCAACCTCGCTCAGTCAGCTGAAGGCGAGCATCGGCGGCGGCATTTCCGCGCCGAGTTTCTATGCGGCTTTCGGGTCGAAAGAGGCATTATTCAAAGAGGCCGTGCAGTGTTATCTGGAGAGCTATGCGCGCGTTACGGCGTGCCTTTGGGATGACGCGCTGGCGCCGAGAGAGGCCGTTGAACGGGCGTTGCGCCAATCGACGACCATGCAGTGCGAACCGGGACATCCGAAGGGGTGCATGGTTGCTTTCGGCGCCATGAGCGCGCCGACGCCCGCGCATGCCGACGTGGCCAAACCGTTGGCGGAATCGCGTGCGCGGACGTACGCCGGATTTATCCGCTGCGTCGAACGCGCCATTGCCAGCGGCGAGCTTGCCGCAAGCGCCGATGCCCGGACGCTGGCTACCGTCTTTAACAGTTTTTTGCTCGGCGTCTCAATATCGGCCCGGGACGGCGTTGAGGTCTCAACCTTCCTGGGGGCGATTGCCGAAGTGATGAAAGTCTGGGATGCGCTGCGTAAGCAGACGTAGCGGGCGGGACAAGGTATAAAAGGAAGCAGGCCCGCATCGGCGGGCCTGCGGAAAATCAGCGTACGGTGCTGCCGAGCGCCCGCTGGCTGCGCTGCTTGATGGCGTAGCCTACCGCCAGCACCGCCACCCAGAGCGGGATCAGCAGCACGGAGATGCGAATGCCCGGCGTCAGATACATAATCACCAGAATACCGGCCATAAACATCAGGCACAGGTAGTTGCTCAGCGGATACCAGAACGCCTTGAACTTCGGCTCCACGCCTTCACGGCGTTTTGCCGCGCGGAACTTCAGGTGGGCCAGGCTGATCATCGCCCAGTTGATCACCAGCGCGGACACCACCAGCGCCATCAGCAGTTCAAATGCGCGCCCCGGCAGCAGATAGTTAATCAGCACGCAGAACGCGGTCGCCAGCGCCGAGACGCCGATAGCGACGACGGGCACGCCGCGGCCATCCACCTTCAGCAGGCTTTTCGGCCCGTTGCCCTGCTGAGCCAGGCCGTACAGCATGCGGCTGTTGCAGTAGACGCAGCTGTTATACACCGACAGCGCCGCCGTCAGCACCACGATATTCAGCACCGTTGCCACCAGGTTGCTGTTCAGCGCGTGGAAAATCAGAACGAACGGACTGCCGCCTTCCACTACTTTGCCCCACGGGTAGAGGGAGAGCAGAATCGTCAGCGAACCGATATAGAAGATCAGGATGCGGTAGATTACCTGGTTGGTGGCCTTGGGAATGCTTTTGGCCGGGTTATCCGCCTCGGCGGCGGTGATGCCGACCAGCTCCAGGCCGCCGAAGGAGAACATGATCACCGCCATCGCCATCACCAGCCCGCTGATGTCGTTAGGGAAGAAGCCGCCCTGCGCCCACAGATTAGTGACCGTGGCCTCCGGGCCGCCCATGCCGCTCAGCAGCAGGTAGGCGCCGAAGACGATCATGCCGATAATCGCCACCACCTTGATAATGGCGAACCAGAACTCCAACTCGCCGTACACCTTGACGTTGGCCAGGTTGATGGCGTTGATCGCCAGGAAGAATACCGCGGCGGAGACCCAGGTGGGGATTTCCGGCCACCAGTACTGCACATAGATGCCGACCGCCGTCAGTTCGGCCATCGCCACCAGCACGTACAGCACCCAGTAGTTCCAGCCGGAGGCGAAGCCGGCAAAGTTGCCCCAGTATTTGTAGGCGAAGTGGCTGAACGAGCCGGCCACCGGCTCTTCCACCACCATTTCACCCAGCTGGCGCATAATCAGAAAGGCGATAAAGCCGCCGATCGCGTAGCCCAGGATAACTGACGGGCCGGCCATTTTTATTGTTTGCGCGATGCCGAGAAATAACCCGGTGCCGATTGCGCCGCCTAAGGCGATAAGCTGAATATGGCGGTTTTTCAGCCCGCGTTTCAGTTGGTCGCCCTGTTGTTGACCATCCATCAGTGTTTACCCTCTGTCGTTGCAAATGCTCACACGTTGTAAATGCGTGATTACGATGTCTGTATGTTTTTGTTTACGGCGTTATCGCTATTAATTAAACGGCGCCGCTACCGTTTCATGAAGAATAATGTTATGCGGGAAAGTTTGCATCTCCTTTGTTTTGCTGGTGATTAAGATTTCAGCAGTTTAGGCAACAAAATGCGGATTGTGTGATGAGAACGGCCGTTGTGTGCATGAAATAAGCAATAAATCACATAATTCGCAAAAAGATTGTTCTTACCTTCAACCGATGTCTCATCTTGCTGCTTCTCTGCGGCGGCTAACTCTTTATGGTCATAGCTATTCACCAAAGCGTCATAAACATGCAATAAATCTCCGGCATTGGCGGTTCACTCTGGAAGGATAACGGCGTGCCTCAACGAGGCAATGTGATCTGCGTCACATAAGAAGCCAGGGCGCGCGGGTAAAGCTTTGTAAATGGTATTACCACTGTAGGGGTAGCCGGCAGCGGCGGCGGGGTATTTCAGGTAGTAAAACGTGCGGGCCGTACGGTTTTCGCCAGGGGGCCATATGGACAGGAGGTGAATACTTTGTTACTTTTACCACCACCTTTGTGAAATTGGTATTACCAATTGACTCCGCGCTATTCGCAGAGAAGAAATCACCCATGGCCTATAGCAAAATCCGCCAGCCCAAGCTGTCAGACGTTATCGAGCAGCAGCTCGAATACCTGATACTCGAGGGTACGCTGCGCCCAGGAGAGAAATTGCCTCCGGAGCGTGAATTGGCGAAACAGTTTGACGTTTCCCGCCCTTCTCTGAGAGAGGCAATCCAGCGCCTGGAAGCAAAGGGGCTGCTGTTGCGCCGTCAGGGCGGGGGAACCTTTGTGCAAACCAACCTCTGGCAGAGCTTCAGCGATCCGCTGGCTGAACTGCTGGCCGATCACCCTGAATCGCAGTTCGACCTGCTCGAAACCCGTCATGCGCTCGAAGGCATCGCCGCCTATTATGCGGCGCTGCGCGGCACCGACGAGGATCTGGCGCGCATCCGCGACTGCCATATCGTGATTCAGCAGGCGCAGGACAGCGGCGATCTGGACGCCGAAGCCGACGCGGTCATGCAGTATCAGATTGCCGTTACCGAGGCGGCGCACAACGTTGTGTTGCTGCATTTGCTACGCTGCATGGGGCCGATGCTGGAACAGAACGTCCGACAGAACTTTGAATTGCTCTACTCGCGCCGTGAGATGTTGGCAAAAGTGAGCAGCCACCGCGCCGGGATTTTTGAGGCGATAGTGGCGCGCGAGCCGGAAAAGGCCCGCGAAGCCTCTCACCGCCACTTGGCGTTTATTGAGGAAATCTTGCTGGATCTCAGCCGGGAACATACCCGTCGTGAGCGATCGTTACGGCGGCTCCAGCAACGCAAGGAGTAAGAGCGGTTCCCGTCTTGGGGTAACACCAGCCCAATATCAGGGATAAAGCTCGCAGTGCTTAGTTAAGCACTTTAGCGGCAACTAAACTGATGAGCCTGTCTTCGTGCGCTTTGCCGCAGAGCGCAGGAAGACAGGCTCCAAATAAACCATTAGACAGATAAGGAATACCACCATGTCAGAACGTTTAAACAATGACGTGGATCCGATCGAAACCCGCGACTGGCTGCAGGCGATCGAATCGGTCATCCGTGAAGAGGGTGTTGAGCGAGCTCAGTTTCTGATTGATCAGGTATTGGGTGAAGCCCGCAAAGGCGGCGTTAATGTAGCGGCCGGTTCCGCTGCTAACGACTACATCAACACCATCGCGGTGGAAGACGAGCCTGACTATCCGGGCAACCTGGATCTGGAACGCCGTATCCGCAGCGCGATCCGCTGGAACGCCGTGATGACCGTTCTGCGTGCTTCCAAGAAAGATCTGGAACTGGGCGGCCACATGGCTTCCTTCCAGTCTTCCGCGACCTTCTATGAAGTCTGCTTTAACCATTTCTTCCGCGCACGCAACGCGAAAGATGGCGGCGATCTGGTGTACTTCCAGGGCCACATCTCTCCGGGCATTTACGCACGCGCCTTCCTTGAAGGCCGCCTGACCGAAGAGCAAATGAACAACTTCCGTCAGGAAGTGCACGGCAACGGCCTGTCCTCTTACCCGCATCCAAAACTGATGCCGGAATTCTGGCAGTTCCCGACCGTCTCCATGGGCCTTGGCCCGCTGAGCGCCATCTACCAGGCTAAATTCCTGAAATATCTGGAACACCGCGGCCTGAAAGACACCTCCGCACAGACCGTTTACGCCTTCTTGGGCGACGGTGAAATGGATGAGCCGGAATCCAAAGGCGCCATCACCATCGCCACCCGTGAAAAACTGGACAACCTGGTATTCGTCATCAACTGCAACCTGCAGCGTCTGGACGGCCCGGTGACCGGCAACGGCAAAATCATCAACGAACTGGAAGGCATCTTCGCCGGCGCAGGCTGGCAGGTGCTGAAAGTGATCTGGGGCGGCCGCTGGGACGAACTGCTGCGTAAAGACACCAGCGGTAAACTGGTGCAGCTGATGAACGAAACCCTGGACGGCGACTACCAGACCTTTAAATCCAAAGACGGCGCTTACGTGCGCGAGCACTTCTTCGGCCGTTATCCGGAAACCGCCGCGCTGGTTGCCGACTGGAGCGACGAGCAGATCTGGGCGCTGAACCGCGGCGGCCACGATCCGAAGAAAGTCTTCGCCGCGCTGAAAAAAGCGCAGGACACCAAAGGCAAACCAACCGTTATCCTGGCTCACACCATCAAGGGTTACGGCATGGGCGACACCGCGGAAGGCAAGAACATCGCCCACCAGGTGAAGAAAATGAACATGGAAGGGGTGCACCACTTCCGCGATCGTTTCAACGTGCCGGTAGCCGATGCCGACATCGAAAAACTGCCGTACGTGACCTTCGAGAAAGATTCCGAAGAGTACAAATACCTGCACGAGCGCCGCGAGAAGCTGGAAGGCTACCTGCCGAGCCGTCAGCCTAACTTCAGCGAGAAGCTGGAGCTGCCTTCTCTGGAAGACTTCGGCCCGCTGCTGGAAGAGCAGAACAAAGAGATCTCCACCACCATCGCCTTTGTGCGCGCCCTGAACGTGATGCTGAAGAACAAGTCGATCAAAGATCGTCTGGTGCCGATCATCGCCGATGAAGCACGTACCTTCGGTATGGAAGGCCTGTTCCGTCAGATCGGTATCTACAGCCCGAACGGCCAGCAGTACACCCCGCAGGACCGTGAGCAGGTGGCTTACTACAAAGAAGACGAGAAAGGTCAGATTCTGCAGGAAGGGATCAACGAACTGGGCGCCGGCGCGTCCTGGCTGGCGGCTGCGACCTCTTACAGCACCAACGACCTGCCGATGATTCCGTTCTACATCTACTACTCGATGTTCGGCTTCCAGCGTATCGGCGATCTGTGCTGGGCGGCGGGCGACCAACAGGCGCGCGGCTTCCTGATCGGCGGCACCTCCGGCCGCACCACGCTGAACGGCGAAGGTCTGCAGCACGAAGACGGCCACAGCCACATTCAGTCGCTGACCATCCCGAACTGTATCTCTTACGATCCGGCGTATGCTTACGAAGTGGCGGTCATCATGCATGACGGTCTGGTGCGTATGTACGGCGAAGCGCAGGAGAACGTTTACTACTACCTGACCACGCTGAACGAAAACTACCACATGCCGGCCATGCCGCAGGGCGCCGAAGAAGGCATCCGCAAGGGTATCTACAAGCTGGAAACCCTGGAAGGCAGCAAAGGCAAGGTACAGCTGATGGGCTCCGGCTCTATCCTGCGTCACGTGCGCGAAGCGGCGCAGATCCTGGCGAACGACTACGGCGTCGGCTCCGACGTGTTCAGCGTGACCTCGTTCACCGAACTGGCGCGCGACGGTCAGGACTGCGAACGCTGGAACATGCTGCACCCGACCGAAGAGCCGCGCGTGCCTTACGTTGCTCAGGTGCTGAGCGATGCGCCGGCGGTTGCGTCTACCGACTACATGAAACTGTTCGCCGAGCAGATCCGCAACTTTATCCCGGCCAGCGATTACCGCGTACTGGGCACCGATGGCTTCGGTCGTTCCGACAGCCGTGAGAACCTGCGTCACCACTTCGAAGTGGATGCATCTTACGTGGTGGTTGCGGCCCTGGGCGAGCTGGCTAAACGCGGCGAAATCGATAAGAAAGTGGTTGCCGAAGCAATCGCTAAATTCGATATCGATGCCGATAAAGTTAACCCGCGTCTGGCCTAAGAGGTAAAGAAGAATGTCTATTGAAATCAAAGTGCCGGATATCGGTGCAGATGAAGTCGAAATCACCGAAATTCTGGTGAAGGTCGGCGATAAGGTCGAGGCTGAGCAGTCGTTGATCACCGTGGAAGGCGACAAGGCTTCCATGGAAGTGCCATCGCCGCAGGCCGGCGTGGTGAAAGAGATCAAAGTGGCGGTCGGTGATAAAACCGAAACCGGCAAGCTGATCATGATCTTTGATGCTGAAGGCGCAGCGGCGGCTGCCCCGGCGCAGGAAGCCAAGCAGGAAACGGCTCCGGCTGCGGCGCCTGCTGCTGCGGCGGCGAAAGACGTTCAGGTGCCGGATATCGGCGACGACGAAGTAGAAGTCACCGAGATCATGGTCAAGGTGGGCGACACCGTGACCGAAGAGCAGTCGCTGATCACCGTGGAAGGCGACAAGGCCTCGATGGAAGTGCCTGCGCCGTTTGCCGGCACCGTTAAAGAGATCAAAATCAACACCGGCGATAAAGTGAAGACCGGCTCGTTGATTATGGTGTTCGAAGTTGCCGGCGCAGCGCCGGCAGCCGCTCCGGCTCAGGCTGCAGCACCGGCGGCCGCAGCGCCGGCGGCAGCGGCCGCCAAAGACGTGGCCGTGCCGGATATCGGCGGCGACGAAGTCGAAGTGACCGAAGTGATGGTGAAAGTGGGCGATAAAATCGCCGCTGAGCAGTCGCTGATCACCGTGGAAGGCGACAAGGCCTCGATGGAAGTGCCTGCGCCGTTTGCCGGCACCGTCAAAGAGATCAAAGTCAGCACCGGCGATAAAGTGAAAACCGGCTCGCTGATTATGGTGTTTGAAGTGGAAGGGGCTGCGCCAGCCGCCGCTCCGGCAGCCAGCGCCGCTGCGCCTGCACCGGCTCCGGCCCAGCAGGAAACCAAGGCCGCTGCGCCGGCCGCGAAAGCGGAAGGTAAAAACGAATTCACCGAAAACGATGCCTACGTGCACGCGACGCCGGTTATCCGTCGTCTGGCGCGCGAGTTCGGCGTCAACCTGGCGAAGGTCAAGGGCACCGGTCGTAAAGGCCGTATCCTGCGCGAAGACGTTCAGGCCTATGTGAAAGATGCGGTGAAACGCGCCGAATCCGCACCGGCTGCCGCTGCGGGCGGCGGTCTGCCGGGCATGCTGCCATGGCCGAAGGTGGACTTCAGCAAGTTCGGCGAGATCGAAGAAGTGGAAATGGGCCGTATCCAGAAGATCTCCGGCGCCAACCTGAGCCGTAACTGGGTGATGATCCCGCACGTTACGCACTTCGACAAAACCGATATCACCGAGCTGGAAGCGTTCCGCAAGCAGCAGAACGAAGAAGCGGCCAAGCGCAAGCTGGACGTGAAGTTCACCCCGGTGGTGTTCATCATGAAGGCGGTTGCCGCAGCGCTGGAGCAGATGCCGCGCTTCAACAGCTCGCTGTCGGAAGATGGCCAGAAGCTGACGCTGAAAAAATACATCAACATCGGCGTGGCGGTAGATACGCCAAACGGTCTGGTGGTTCCGGTGTTCAAGGATGTTAACAAGAAAGGCATCACTGAACTGTCCCGCGAACTGATGGCGATCTCCAAGAAAGCGCGCGACGGCAAGCTGACCGCCGGCGAAATGCAGGGCGGCTGCTTCACCATCTCCAGCCTGGGCGGTATCGGGACAACCCACTTCGCGCCGATCGTCAACGCGCCGGAAGTGGCTATCCTGGGCGTCTCCAAGTCTGCAATGGAGCCGGTCTGGAACGGTAAAGAGTTCATGCCGCGTCTGATGATGCCGATGTCGCTCTCCTTCGACCACCGTGTGATTGACGGTGCCGACGGTGCGCGCTTTATCACCATCATCAACAATATGCTGTCTGACATTCGCCGTCTGGTGATGTAAGGAAAAAAGGGCGCAGCATGCTGCGCCCTTATCGCTTCGGTAGCAGTTTTGTCGGTTTTTGCATGATTCGACAAGATTGTTGAGACACGGGTCACTTCGAACATGCTTTGCAGATTATTAACAATTCTGTAAACTGCTCGCGGTGTAAGCGTCCCGGTGGATGAAGGGCGTTATGAATTCGATTAAAAATATACCCTATAGATTTCACATGGCAGCCAGGCGGCAAATTTGTGAATTCCCAGGCTAAGTGGCTGGGGTGAGCGAATGAAGCCAACAACGCGTCCAGGTGAAAGATGACGGGTATAAAAATGACGTCTGACCCGCCGGACAATAAATTAAGAGGTCATGATGAGTACTGAAATAAAAACTCAGGTCGTGGTACTTGGGGCGGGCCCAGCGGGTTACTCTGCTGCCTTTCGTTGCGCTGACTTAGGTCTTGAAACCGTTCTGGTTGAACGTTATTCCACGCTGGGCGGGGTTTGCCTGAACGTGGGATGTATCCCTTCCAAAGCACTGCTGCACGTTGCCAAAGTGATTGAAGAAGCCAAAGCGCTGGCTGAACACGGCATCGTCTTCGGTGAGCCGAAAACCGACATCAACAAGATCCGTACCTGGAAAGAGAAAGTCATCACTCAGCTGACCGGCGGTCTGGCGGGTATGGCTAAAGGCCGTAAGGTGAAAGTGGTGAACGGTCTGGGCAAATTTACCGGCGCTAACACCCTGGTTGTTGAAGGCGAAAACGGCCCAACCACCATCAACTTCGATAACGCCATCATTGCCGCAGGTTCGCGTCCGATCCAACTGCCATTTATCCCTCATGATGACCCGCGCGTGTGGGACTCCACCGATGCGCTGGAGCTGAAAACCGTCCCAGAGCGCATGCTGGTGATGGGCGGCGGCATCATCGGTCTGGAAATGGGCACCGTTTACCACGCGCTGGGTTCCCAGATTGATGTGGTGGAAATGTTCGACCAGGTGATCCCGGCGGCGGATAAAGACGTGGTGAAAGTGTTCACCAAGCGTATCAGCAAGCAGTTCAACCTGATGCTGGAAACCAAAGTGACCGCGGTAGAAGCCAAAGAAGATGGTATCTACGTCACGATGGAAGGCAAAAAAGCGCCGGCGGAACCACAGCGTTACGACGCGGTGCTGGTGGCTATCGGCCGTGTGCCGAACGGCAAACTGCTGGATGCTGACAAAGCGGGCGTGGCGGTTGATGAGCGCGGCTTTATCAACGTTGACAAGCAGCTGCGCACCAACGTGCCGAACATTTTCGCCATCGGCGATATCGTCGGTCAGCCGATGCTGGCGCACAAAGGCGTGCATGAAGGCCACGTGGCGGCTGAAGTTATCTCCGGTCTGAAGCACTACTTCGATCCGAAAGTCATCCCATCCATCGCTTACACCGAACCGGAAGTAGCATGGGTAGGCCTGACCGAGAAAGAAGCGAAAGAGAAAGGCATCAGCTACGAAACCGCCACCTTCCCGTGGGCGGCGTCCGGTCGTGCTATCGCTTCCGACTGTGCAGACGGCATGACCAAACTGATCTTCGACAAAGAAACCCACCGCGTTATCGGCGGGGCGATTGTCGGCACCAACGGCGGCGAGCTGCTGGGTGAAATCGGTCTGGCCATCGAGATGGGTTGTGACGCGGAAGACATC
The DNA here is from genome assembly GCF_016026735.1 of Serratia rubidaea. Taxonomy (NCBI): domain Bacteria; kingdom Pseudomonadati; phylum Pseudomonadota; class Gammaproteobacteria; order Enterobacterales; family Yersiniaceae; genus Serratia; species Serratia rubidaea. The sequence continues at coordinate 590,461 of NZ_CP065640.1, read as the reverse complement.
GCGCTGACCATCCACGCTCACCCGACCCTGCACGAATCAGTCGGCATGGCGGCCGAGATGTACGAAGGCAGCATCACCGACCTGCCTAACCCGAAAGCCAAGAAAAAGTAATTTTTCCGGCCTGAACGGTTGATAAACGGCTCCTGAAAAGGGGCCGTTTTTTATGGCGGCGGTAAAAGGCCGCTCAGCGAGCGGCCAGTAGCTTACTTGTTCTGGACTATCACGTTCAGCGTCAGGCTGTTGCCGTTGACCGACCAACCGCCTTTATCAACCCCAAACGCCGCGCCCAGTACAATGAGCAGGATAAATAACGAACTCCTTTTCATTGCGCGATCCCTGTGGAACCACGACCACCGCGATTTCACCGGAAAAATCCCGGCGGAACAAGCGCTTTGTGACGCTCGCATCGCGGTTGTTGCAGCACTGTTCTCAAGCCCGGTGACCGGCTGCTAAACCGGCAGAACAGACCCGGAGAGATAGTAACGTGGAATCACCTTTTCCACATTCTTTTTGTTGATTTTTTAATCGTTATTGCGCAGAATGTCTCTGCTTTGTGGCGCTTGTATCGTACCTAATCGATGTAAGTATTCCGTCCGGCGCCTGCTAACGTCGTACGGAACAAAGAAACCGCCTTAACGGCGGTTTTTTTGTTTTTGTCGCCGGCGTTTTTTCCGCTGTTCAAGCAGTAGTTATTGTAATAGTGTGGACATTATGATGCGCCTGACGGGCGGGGCGCATCTGTCCGGCCGCCTTGTCCTGCCTGCATCGCAGCCGATTACTCTGTGCTCAACGATTCAGCAAAGATTTAATGTTGCTTTTATGTGAACGAATTAACAACCGATTCAAATCCTGATATGCTGGCTGGGCGGAACCGGGCACTGTACCTTACAGTCCAGGACATCGACAGCAGTGCCTCGTAATATCGCCGTGCGCTAAAAAACCCGGTTTGATAACAAATCCGGAGTCTCAGAGGCAGCAGCCGACAGCGCTGCCGCTTCAGCGACGCAAGGTATGGACGCCAGGCACAATAAATGACAATGAGAGCGAGGAGAAAGTCGTGCTAGAAGAATACCGTAAGCACGTGGCCGAGCGTGCTGCAGAGGGCATCGTCCCTAAGCCATTAGACGCATCACAAATGGCAGCGCTGGTCGAATCATTAAAGAATCCGCCGCAAGGCGAAGAAGAATTCCTGTTAGACCTGCTGATTAACCGTGTTCCACCAGGCGTCGACGAAGCCGCCTACGTCAAAGCAGGTTTCCTGGCAGCCATCGCCAAAGGCGAAGCCACCTCCCCCCTGATTACTCCGGAAAAGGCCGTTGAACTGCTGGGCACCATGCAGGGCGGCTACAACATTCATCCGCTGATCGAAGCGCTGGACAACGACAAACTGGCGCCTATCGCCGCCGAAGCGCTGTCTCACACCCTGCTGATGTTTGATAACTTCTACGACGTGGAAGAGAAGGCCAAGGCGGGCAACGCCTACGCCAAGCAAATCATGCAGTCATGGGCCGATGCCGAATGGTACCTGTCCCGTCCGGAACTGGCGGAAAAACTCACCGTTACCGTCTTTAAGGTGACCGGCGAAACCAATACCGATGATCTGTCTCCGGCGCCGGACGCCTGGTCGCGCCCGGATATTCCGCTGCACGCGCTGGCAATGCTGAAAAACGAACGTGACGGCATCGTCCCGGATCAGCCGGGCAGCGTCGGCCCGATTAAACAGATCGAAGCGCTGAGCGAGAAAGGCTTCCCGCTGGCCTACGTCGGCGACGTTGTCGGCACCGGCTCCTCCCGTAAATCCGCCACCAACTCGGTGCTGTGGTTTATGGGCGACGACATCCCGCACGTGCCGAACAAGCGCGGCGGCGGCGTAGTGCTGGGCGGTAAAATCGCCCCGATCTTCTTTAACACTATGGAAGATGCCGGCGCACTGCCGATCGAAGTGGACGTGTCCGAGCTGAATATGGGCGATGTGATCGACATCTTCCCGTACAAAGGCGAAGTGCGTAACCACGAAACCGGCGAGCTGATCGCCAGCTTCGAACTGAAAACCGACGTGCTGCTGGACGAAGTGCGCGCCGGCGGCCGTATCCCGCTGATCATCGGCCGCGGCCTGACCACCAAGGCGCGTGAGTCGCTGGGCCTGCCGCACACCGACGTGTTCCGCGTTTCCAAGCCGGTTGCGGCCAGCAACCGCGGCTTCTCGCTGGCGCAGAAAATGGTTGGCCGCGCCTGCGGCGTAGCCGGCGTGCGTCCGGGCGAGTACTGCGAACCGAAGATGACCTCGGTCGGCTCTCAGGACACCACCGGCCCGATGACCCGCGACGAGCTGAAAGACCTGGCCTGCCTGGGCTTCTCGGCCGATCTGGTGATGCAGTCCTTCTGCCACACCGCCGCCTATCCGAAACCGGTTGACGTGACCACCCACCATACGCTGCCGGACTTTATCATGAACCGCGGCGGCGTCTCGCTGCGTCCGGGCGACGGCATTATCCACTCATGGCTGAACCGCATGCTGCTGCCGGATACCGTCGGCACCGGCGGCGATTCCCACACCCGCTTCCCGATCGGCATCTCCTTCCCGGCCGGTTCCGGTCTGGTGGCGTTTGCCGCGGCGACCGGCGTTATGCCGCTGGATATGCCGGAGTCGGTGCTGGTGCGCTTCAAAGGTAAAATGAAGCCGGGCATCACGCTGCGCGACCTGGTGCACGCCATCCCTTACTATGCGATCCAGCAGGGCCTGCTGACCGTCGAGAAGAAAGGCAAGAAAAACATCTTCTCCGGCCGCATTCTGGAAATCGAAGGTCTGCCGGAGCTGAAGGTTGAACAGGCCTTCGAACTGGCGGATGCCTCCGCCGAGCGTTCCGCCGCCGGTTGCACCATCAAACTGGATAAAGCGCCGATCGAAGAGTACCTGAACTCCAACATCGTGCTGCTGAAATGGATGATCTCCGAAGGTTACGGCGACCGTCGTACGCTGGAGCGCCGTATTCAGGGCATGGAAAAATGGCTGGCGGATCCGCAGCTGCTGGAAGGCGACGCCGATGCGGAATACGCGGCGGTGATCGAGATCGACCTGGCGGAAATCGACCAGCCGATCCTGTGTGCGCCGAACGATCCGGACGATGCGCGCCTGCTGTCCGACGTGGCCAACAGTAAAATCGACGAAGTGTTTATCGGTTCCTGCATGACCAACATCGGCCACTTCCGTGCGGCGGGCAAGCTGCTGGATCAGCACAAAGGCCAGCTGCCGACCCGCCTGTGGGTGGCGCCGCCAACCAAGATGGATGCGGCTCAGCTGACCGAAGAGGGCTACTACAGCGTATTCGGCAAGAGCGGGGCGCGTATCGAGATCCCTGGCTGCTCGCTGTGTATGGGTAACCAGGCGCGCGTCGCCGACGGCGCGACGGTGGTGTCGACCTCAACCCGTAACTTCCCGAACCGTCTGGGCACCGGCGCCAATGTATATCTGGCATCGGCAGAGCTGGCGGCGGTGGCCTCACTGCTGGGGCGCTTACCGACGCCGGACGAGTATCAAACCTATATGGAGCAGGTGGATAAGAGCGCGGCCGATACTTACCGCTATCTGAACTTCAACCAGCTGGAGCAGTACACGGAAAAAGCCGACGGTGTGATCTTCCAGACCGCCGTGTAATTACCGCACGCTGTGAAAACCCGAATCGGGGGAGCCGCCAGGCTCCCCTTTTTTATGTCTGAAGTGTGACCATTTCCGCATTTGGTGTTTCCTAATAAATTGAAGTTTATAGGCTATTTTAAATTATTACTCTTAGGCTAACGGTGTCGCCGGGAGCTTGATTGATGGTAAATAGTTAGCGTCCTAACCTAATCCTGTCCGTAATTCTTACTGCGTGAAGCGTAAATCAATTAAACCGGGGAGGTTTAGCTATGTCGCTTTATCAACAGCCCGCACGCGTCTGGGATACCCGGCGTCAGGAGAAGCAGCGCCGGCTGGCCAGCGTGCAGGGGCAGGTGCAAGGAAAGGTGATCCCCACGGCGGAGCTAACCGCGGTGCTGGAACGGCTGATCGTGCCGGGTGACCGCGTGGTGCTGGAAGGGAACAACCAGAAACAGGCGGATTTCCTTTCCCGCACGCTGGCGCAGGTCGACCCGTCAACCGTGCACGACCTGCATATGATTATGCCGAGCGTCGGCCGCGCCGAGCACCTGGATATCTTCGAAAAGGGCATCGCCCGTAAGCTGGACTTCGCCTTTTCCGGTACCCAGAGCCTGCGTATTTCTCAGCTGCTGGAAGACGGCCAGCTGGAAATCGGCGCCATCCACACCTATATCGAGCTTTATTCGCGCCTGTATGTTGACCTGGTGCCGAACGTGGCGCTGGTGGCGGGCTTCAAGGCCGACCGGCAGGGCAACCTGTACACCGGCCCCAGCACCGAGGACACGCCGGCGCTGGTGGAGGCCGCCGCATTTAAAGACGGGATCGTCATCGCCCAGGTTAACGAACTGGTGGACGACGAAACCGACCTGCCGCGGGTCGATATTCCCGGCTCGTGGATCGACTTTGTGGTGGTGGCGGATCGGCCCTTCTTTATCGAACCGCTGTTCACCCGCGATCCGCGCCTGATCAAACCCGTCCACGTACTGATGGGCATGATGGCGATCAAGGGCATTTACGCCGAGCATCAGGTGCAGTCCCTCAACCACGGTATCGGCTTTAACACCGCCGCCATTGAATTATTGCTGCCGACCTACGGCGAACGCCTGGGGCTGAAAGGCAAAATCTGCAAGCACTGGACCCTGAACCCGCATCCGACCCTGATCCCGGCGATTGAAAGCGGCTGGGTGGAAACCGTGCACTGCTTCGGCGGTGAACTGGGGATGGAGGATTACATCGCCGCGCGTCCGGATATCTTTTTCACCGGCCGCGACGGTTCGATGCGCTCCAACCGCGCATTCTGCCAGATGGCGGGCCAGTACGCGGTGGACATGTTTATCGGCTCCACGCTGCAGATTGACGCCATGGCGCACTCGTCCACCGTGACGCGCGGGCGGCTTTCCGGCTTCGGCGGCGCGCCGAATATGGGCCACGACCCGCACGGCCGCCGCCATGCCACTCCGGCCTGGCTGGATATGATCGAAGAGCCGGATCCGCTGGCGCGCGGCCGCAAACTGGTGGTGCAGATGGTGGAGACCTTCCAGGCCGGCGCGAAGCCGACCTTTGTTGAAAAGCTTGAGGCGATCGACGTCGCCGAAGAGGCCGGCATGCCGCTGGCGCCGGTGATGATTTACGGCGATGACGTCACCCACGTGCTGACCGAAGAGGGCATCGCCTACCTGTATCGCGCCCGCTCACTGGAGGAGCGCCGGGCGATGGTCGCCGCGGTGGCCGGCATCACCGATATCGGGCTGGGGGTGGACGCCGCCAGGGTGGCGCAGCTGCGCCGCGAAGGCAAAGTGGCATACCCGGAAGATATGGGCATCCGCCGCACCGAGGCCGACCGTTCGCTGCTGGCGGCGGGCAGCGTGGCCGATCTGGTGGACTGGTCCGGCGGCCTGTACAACCCGCCGGCTAAATTCCGGAGCTGGTGATGAAACTTTCCCCCTGCAGCAAGGCGGCGCAGGCCGATGCCCTTGCGCTGCGTCTGGCGGACGCCGCCACCCAGGCGCTGATCGACGAGGCGCGCCTCAGCCCGAAGCCGGGGCTGGTGGACGCGCGCGGCAGCGGCGCGCATCAGGATCTGACGCTGGCGCTGATGGAGCGCTCAGCCCTCAGCCTGCATGACACCTTTTATGCGCTGGCCATCGCCGGCTGGCAGCGCCCGGCGGATGGCGCGCTGCGTCAGGAGATTGGCCGCATCGGCCGCGAGGGCGAGCGGCAGATGATGGCGGCGACCGGCGGGGTGAATACCCACCGCGGCGCCATCTGGGCGCTGGGGCTGCTGGTGACGGCGCTGGCGATGCGGGAGGGACGCGCCGACGCGCGACAAACCTGCCTGCGGGCGGCGCAGCTGGCGCAGTTGGCGGACCCCGCCAGCCCGAAGTCGTTCAGCAAAGGGCTGCGCGCCTCGCGGCGTTACCGGGTGCCCGGCGCGCGGGAGGAGGCGCAGCAGGGGTTCCCGCACGTGATGCGTCTGGCGTTGCCGCAGCTGTGGCGCAGCCGGGCCGCCGGCGCCGACGAGCAGGCGGCCAGGCTGGATGCGCTGATGGCGATCATGACCAGCCTGAGCGACACCTGCGTGCTGTCGCGCGGCGGCTGGCCGGCGCTGCAGGCGATGCGGCAGGGCGCGCAGGCGGTATTGCTCGCCGGCGGTTACCAGCGGCCGGCGGGACGGGCGCAGCTGGCGCGGCTGGAGCAGCGGTTGCTGGCCTGTAACGCTTCGCCGGGCGGGGCGGCGGATCTACTGGCGGCGGCGCTGCTGCTCGATCGGGCGGCGGGCTGCTGAACATCTATTCGAGAGGACGTTATGGAACATATTGAATTGAGCTATCCGGCTACGGAACGTGTGGTCGGCCAGCGGTTGGCCGGCGTGGTTGGCTCCGGCGATATGGAAGCGCTGTTTGAGCCAGCGGCGGGCGACGTGCTGCGGGTGGTGATTAAAACCTCGGTCGACGGCAGTCAGCAGCGCTGGCGGCATCTGTTTGAGCGCCTGGCGGCGCTGCGCAGCCTGCCGGCGGGGCAGTTGGAAATCAACGATTTCGGCGCGACGCCGGGGGTGGCGCGTCTGCGGATTGAGCAGGTGTTTGAGGAGGCCGGCCATGCGTGAAGATCTCAGCTTTATTGAACTCAGCGCCCGTGAACGGGCGCGGCAATTACTCGACGACGGCAGCTTCCGCGAGCTGCTGGGGCCGTTTGAACGAATCACCTCGCCGTGGCTGGAGCCGCAGGGCATCGTCACCCAGGCGGATGACGGCATGGTGGTGGCCAAAGGCACCCTGAACGGTCAGCCGGCGGTGGTGGCGGCGGTTGAAGGGGCGTTTCAGGGCGGCAGCATGGGCGAAGTCTCCGGCGCCAAGATGGCGGCGGCGCTGGAGTTGGCGGCGGAGGATAACCGCAACGGCATTCCGACGCAGGCGGTGCTGCTGCTGGAAACCGGCGGCGTGCGTCTGCAGGAGGCCAATCTGGGGCTGGCGGCGATTGCCGATATTCACGCCGCCATCGCCGACCTGCGGCGCTATACCCCGGTGGTGGGCATTATCGCCGGCACCGTCGGCTGTTTCGGCGGCATGTCGATTGCCGCCGGCCTGTGCAGCTACCTGATCGTCACCCGTGAAGCGCGTCTGGGGCTTAACGGCCCGCAGGTGATTGAGCAGGAGGCGGGGATTGAGGAGTACGACTCCCGCGACCGGCCGTTTATCTGGAGCATGACCGGCGGCGACGTGCGCTACCGCAGCGGTTTCGCCGACGTGGAGGTGGAGGATGCGTTGCATCAGGTGCGCGTCGCGCTGCTGGCATGCCTGGCGCGCGGCGTGCCGGCGCGGCACCGCAGCGAACGCCATGACTATTACCTGTCGAAACTGACGCAGTTTGACAGCCGTCAGCAGGCGGACGCCGCCGTGGTGGCGCAACTTTTTGCACGGGAGGAACGCCCATGAGCACACAGACAACCAGCCGCGGTGACTATTGGTTCTCGCTGCTGACGCAGGGAGCCGCGGAGCGGCGCGGGCAGTGCGCCTCGGTCAGGGTGGCCGACGGCGACCTCGACGGCCAGGCGGCGCGTTTTATCGCCGTAGTGCCGGATGCCGATAACCACTACCCGCGCGCCGCGCGCGGCGAGGTGGGGCTGCTGGAGGGATGGACGCTGGCGCAGGTGGTCAGCGAGGCGGTGGAGGCGGATCGGCACCAGACGCAAAAGCGCGCCATCGTGGCGATTATTGATGTGCCGAGTCAGGCCTACGGCCGCCGCGAAGAGGCGTTCGGCATTCATCAGGCGCTGGCCGGCGCGGCGGGCGCCTATGCCGCGGCGCGGCTGGCCGGGCACCCGGTGATTGGGCTGATCGTCGGCAAGGCGATGTCGGGGGCGTTTTTGGCGCACGGCTACCAGGCCAACCGGCTGATCGCCTTTAATGACGACGGCGTCATGATCCACGCCATGGGCAAGGAATCCGCCGCGCGCATTACGCTGCGTTCGGTCGAGGCGCTGGAGAAACTGGCCGCCACGATCCCGCCGATGGCTTACGACATCGGCCACTACGGCTCGCTGGGGTTGCTTGATCAACGGCTGGATATCCGCGATCCGCTGCAGGCGACGCCGCAGGAGCTGGCGCTGGTGCGCACGGCGGTGGTCGAGGCGATCGCGGACAGCCGGCGGCAGGGCTGCGGACTGGAAAACCGCCTGGGGGCGGACAATCGCCGCAGCTCCGCGCTGGTGCGCGAGCGTATGCGCGCCGAATGGTAACAGCGGCTTTTGTTAACGTCAGTTCGTCATAACCGGGCCGGAGAGGGGCAAGCCCTTTCCGGCTGATAACAACCAATCTCTACCTTCATCTGCATCTTGGCTGCGGGCAACCCCCAAACCAGTAATAAGAAACACATCGCACCTGAACTGACTGAAGTTTTTCTTTTTAACAGGTGATTTATGACTTACATCATTATTCATGCGCTGGCGCCAATCTTTGTCATCATGCTGCTGGGTTTTTACGCCGGCAAGACGAAAATGGTCGATAACCAGAATGTTTCTTTGCTCAATATCTTTGTGATGGATTTTGCGTTGCCCGCGGCGTTGTTCAGCGCCACCGTACAGACCCCGTGGCTGGGCATCGTGCAGCAGTCGCCGCTGATTGTGGTGCTGGTGTTGGCGATGTGGCTGACCTACGCGGCGATTTACTTTGCCAGCACCCGGCTGTTCCATAAGTCGCCGCAGGATGCAGCGGTGCTGACGCTGACCGTGGCGCTGCCCAACTATGCGGCGCTCGGCCTGCCGATCCTCGGCAGCGTGCTGGGTGAATCGCCGGGCACCTCGCTGTCGGTGGCGGTCTCCATCGCCTGCGGCTCGGTGCTGATGACGCCGTTCTGCCTGCTGATTCTGGAGCGGGAAAAAGCCCGCGCCGCTGGCGGCGTACAGCAGGCGGGAGCGCGCATGCTGCCGCTGTTGATGTGGCGCTCGGTGATTAAGCCAATCGTCTGGGGGCCGCTGCTGGGCGTGGTGCTGTCGGCCGTTGGCGTGCGGATGCCGGAGATGGTGCTGGCGGCGATCAAGCCGCTCGGGCTGGCGGCCACCGCGGCGGCGCTGTTCCTGACCGGGGTGATTTTGTCGGCGCGCCGGCTGCAGATTAATGCCTCGGTATTGCTGGCCAGCGTCACCAAGCTGCTGATCCAGCCGTTTATCGCCTGGGGCATCGTGCTGGTGCTGGGGCTGCACGGCAGCGTGGCGATCACCGCGATCCTGATGATTGCGCTGTCGGCGGGCTTCTTCGGCATCGTGTTCGGCAACCGCTTCGGCGTGCAGTCGCCGGATGCGGAAGCCACGCTACTGATAAGCTCGGTGCTGTGTATTCTGACGCTGCCGCTATTTATCACCCTGACCGCCGGTCTGTAACGGAGGAAACCATGATACGTCCGCATGACCTGCTATGGACGGATAACGCCGACGCGCTGATCTTTCCCGGCGCCGCGCCGGCATGGGCGACGCAGCGCCGGGAACTGCCGCTGGTGGTGCGGCGCGATTTGCCGCGCGACGGCGCCATTCCGGTAGGCATCCGCGGCGCGACGCGCGGCCAGCGGGCGGCGGCCTGGCTGCCGCCTGCGGCAGTGCGCCGGCGGGTAACGCCGCAGGCGCTGGTGGCCGGGCTGTCGGCGGCGTCGCCGTTTGCCGATTTGCCGCCGGTGCGGGCGCTGCTGAGGCTGGCGGCGCAGCCGTGGCGCTGGACGTGGGGCGTGACCGGCAGTTGCGGCTATGCGCTGGCGACCGGCCTGCCGGTGATGCATGCGGACAGCGATCTGGACCTTACCGTGCGCTGCCCGCAGCCCGTCGATCGTGCGGCGCTGCAGGCGCTGGCGCAGCGGCTGCGTACGCTGCCGTGTCGGGTCGATATGCAGATTGAAACCCCTCACGGCGGCTTTGCGCTCAACGAGTGGCTGCGCGACGGACGGGTACTGTTAAAAACCAACGGCGGCCCTTATCTGACCGATGCGCCATGGTCGGCGCTGCAGGAGTGATGATGAAGATTCTTTTTACCTTTCCCGGCCAGGGGCCGCAGACGCCGCAGATGTTGCACCAACTGCCGGACACTGCCGTCAGCCGCGAACTGCTGACGCAGGCGCGTCAGACGTTGGGGGAGGATCCGCTGGCGCTGGACGGTGCGCAGGCGCTGCAAAAAACGCGTGCGGTGCAGCTTTGCCTGTTGATCGCCGGCGTCGCCTACGCCCGCGAGCTGGAGCAGCACGGCGTGACGGCCGACTTTGTCAGCGGCCTGTCGATCGGCGCGTTTCCGGCGGCGGTGGTGGCCGGCGCCTTGAGCTTTGAGGACGCGCTGCGGCTGGTGGCGCTGCGCGGCGAGCTGATGGAGCAGGCCTATCCGCAGGGCTATGGTCTGGCGGCGCTGGTCGGTCTGCCGCAAAGCCGGGTGGAGGCGTTAATCGCGCAGGTGAACGGCGAGCAATCGCCGCTGTATCTGGCCAATATCAACGCCGATGACCAGATGGTGGTGGCCGGCAGCGATGAGGCGCTGAGCCGGGTGATGACGCTGGCGAAGCAGGCCGGCGCCGCCAGGGCCAGCCGTCTGGCGGTCAGCGTGCCGTCCCACTGCGCGCTGCTGGCGCAGCCGGCGGCCAGGCTGGCGGAGGCGATGCAGGCGGTGACGCTGCGGCGTCCGCGGGTGGCCTATCTGAGCGGCAGCAGCGGACGGGTGCTGTGGCAGCCTGAGCGCATCGCCGACGATCTGGCCTATAACATGGCGCGCACCGTGCGCTGGCACGAGGCGATGCGGGCGGCGTATGAGCGCGAGGTGCGGCTGGCGATTGAGATGCCGCCGGGCGCGGTGCTCAGCGGCCTGACGCGCAAGGTGATGACCGCGGGGGAAGCGCTGTCCCGCTGTCAGCTGGGGTTGGCGGCGGTAGTCGGCATTGTCGAACGCTACCGCCGTCAGGCTTAGCGGGGCCGCTCTGTGCGGGCGTACATGCGGCTCTCCGCCGTCAGCGCCAGCAGGTTCGGGTCCTGCTGCTGATTGCGGTTAATCACCAGCGCGATGGTCTGACGCATCTGGTAGCGTTCGCACAGCGGCATCAGCCGCACCGTGTGTTCGTAAACCTTTTTCATCCGGCCGGGCAGCAGCGTATAGCCGACGCCGGCCTGCACCAGACTGAGCATCGAGAAGATATCGTTGACCCGGGTGACGATTTCCGGCTCAAAACCGGCAATCTGAAAGGCCTCGGTAAAGCCGTGATAGGTGGCGAACCCTTCGGTCAGCGAAACGAATTTCTGGCGGCGGAAATCCTGCAGGTCTGCCGGGCCGTCAACCAGCAGTTCAGAGCTGGCGGGCGCGGCAAGAAAAATATCGTCTTTAAACAGCGGCTGGGTCTCAAAGCGCTGCGGGTCCACCTGGCTGTCGGAAACGGAGATCAGAATGGCGTCCAACTGCTGCGTCTGCAGCTGCGCCAGCAGCGCGGCGTTGGAGCCCATTGTCAGATTGATTTCCAGCTCCGGACGGCGCAGTTTCAGCCCCATAATCAGGCGCGGCACCGTTTCCAGCGTCAGCGAGTAGAGCGTGCCGAGCCGCAGGCGCTGCTGCCCGAAGCCGGCCTTCAGCCGCGTCTCCTCAATGCCTTTCTGGGTCAGCCCGACGATATCGCGGGCGTAGTCCGCCAGCGTATGGGCGGCGGGCAGCGGCTGCAGACTGCGTCCCTGATGAATAAACAGCGGGCAGCGGATGCCGGCCTCCAGCGTATGCAGCGCGCGGTGGACGCTGACGCTGCTCAGCGCCAGCCGTTCGGCGGCGCGGGCGATGTTTTCCGTCTCCATAAAGGCCAGAAAGATTTCCAGTTTTTTCAGGGTAATTTCACTGTCGATCATTGGCGCATCCCTTGGCGGTTTCAGCCCACCATCATAACAACAATCGCGGCGGGCGGCTTCCCATTGCCGCGCCAAGCCGCTATATTGCCCGCCGCAAAAAAAGAGCTGAACTTTGCGAGCGCTCGCTGAAATCGGGGCCGAATAACGCTGTACACTTATCATATACCCTAAATAATTCGAGTTGCAGGAAGGCGGCAGGAGAAGGCATCCCGATGAGCTTACAGCGGTAAGTGATTCGGGTGACTGAGCGCAGCCAACACACCTGCAGCTTGAAGTATGACGGGGAGAAATAGGCCTGGGGAGGGCGCACGATGGATTACGAATTTCTGCGGGATGTGACCGGTCAGGTAATCGTCAGATTTTCTATGGGACATGAAGCCATCGGCCATTGGATCAATGAAGAGCTGAAAGGCGATCTGAATCTGCTGGACCGGATTGAGAGCGGCGCGGCGCAGGTGAAGGGCAGCGAGCGTCAGTGGCAGCTGGAAGGCCATGAATATACGCTGCTGATGGATGGTGAAGAGGTGATGATCCGCGCCAATCAGCTGCTGTTTGAAGGCGACGAGATGGAGGAGGGGATGAGCTATTACGATGAAGAGAGCCTCTCCTTCTGCGGCGTGGAGGATTTTCTGGCGGTGCTGAAGGCCTACCGGCACTTTATGCTGAACTACTGAGCGGGGCCGTTGCCGAGCGGGCGGCGTTCTCCGCCCACACACCTACCCTTTTTGATTAAATAAAATCAAAAAATCATTTATCGGTCGTGATAACTGCGATCGCGCTCTCTATTTTTTATAATTTGATTCAATATAATCATTGTGATTAAAATAAATCAAAAATGTGAGGGTGCGATGAAACTGAAAGCGGCAATAGAGAAGATCCCCGGCGGGATGATGGTCGTCCCGCTGGTGCTTGGCGCGCTGTTGAATACTTTTACACCAGAGGCTTTAGAGATCGGCGGTTTCACCACCGCGTTATTCAAAAACGGCGCCGCGCCGCTGATCGGCGCTTTCCTGCTGTGCATGGGGGCCGGCATCAGCTTTAAGGCGGCGCCGCAGGCGCTGCTGCAGGGCGGCACCATTACCCTGACCAAACTGCTGGTGGCAATGGCGCTGGGGCTGGGAGTGGAGCGGCTGTTTGGCGCTGACGGCGTCTTTGGCCTGACCGGCGTGGCGATTATCGCGGCGATGAGCAACTCCAACGGCGGCCTGTATGCGGCGCTGGTCGGCGAGTTCGGCAATGAGCGCGACGTCGGCGCCATCTCCATTCTGTCGCTCAACGACGGCCCCTTCTTCACCATGATCGCGCTGGGCGCCGCCGGGATGGCCAACATTCCGCTGATGGCGCTGGTTGCGGTGCTGGTGCCGCTGCTGGTGGGGATGCTGCTGGGCAACCTCGATGCGAATATGCGTGAATTCCTGACCAAAGGCGGCCCGGTATTGATCCCGTTCTTCGCCTTTGCCCTCGGCGCCGGCATCAATCTGGAGATGCTGCTGCAGGGCGGGCTGGCGGGCATTCTGCTCGGGGCATTGACCACCTTCGTCGGCGGTTTCTTCAACATCCGCGCCGATCGGCTGGTTGGCGGCTCCGGCATCGCCGGAGCGGCGGCCTCCAGCACGGCGGGCAATGCGGTGGCGACGCCGCTGGCGATAGCGCAGGCCGATCCTTCGCTGGCGTCGGTGGCCGCGGCGGCCGCGCCGCTGATTGCCGCCTCGGTGATCACCACGGCGATCCTGACGCCGATCCTCAGTTCCTGGGTGGCGAAGCGTAATGCGGCGGTGAAGGAGAAGGCGGTATGAAAATGATCGTGATTGCCGATGATTTTACCGGCGCTAACGATACCGGCGTACAGCTGGCGAAAAAGGGCGCGCGCACCGACGTGCTGCTGAATGACCGGCAGCCGGCGCCGCGCCGCGGCGATGTGCTGGTGATCAATACCGAGAGCCGCGCGCTGCCGGCGGCGGAGGCGGCGCGCAAGGTCAGCGATGCGCTGCGCCCCTACTGTGGCGGTGAGCAGCCGCCGCGGGTGTACAAAAAGATTGATTCCACCTTTCGCGGCAACGTCGGCGCGGAAATCGCCGCGGCAATGCAGGCCAGCGGCGCACGGCTGGCGATTGTGGCGGCGGCGATACCGGCCGCCGGCCGGGTGACGCGGGACGGCGCATGCTGGGTGCACGGCGTGCCGCTGTTGGAGACCGAATTTGCCAGCGATCCGAAAACGCCGATCGTCTCGTCGCAGATTAACACCCTGATTAGCCGGCAAACCGATATCGCCATTGAACAACTGGATCTGGCGAGGGTGCGCGGCGCGGCGCTGGACGAGCGGCTGGCGCAGCTGGCGCGGCAGGGCGGCATTGTGGTGGCGGACGCCGAACTGGACAGCGATCTGGCGCTGCTGGCGCAGAGCATCGGCCGGCTTGCCACGCCGGTGCTGCTGGTCGGCGCCGCCGGCCTGGCCAATGCGCTGCCGTCGGCCTGGTATCTCAGCGAGCGGCAGCGGCTGCCGGTGCTGGTGGTGGCCGGTTCGATGAGCGAGGCCACCCGCCGGCAGATTACCTTCGCCGAACAGGAGAAATCGCTGGGCATTATCGATATCGACGTGCGGGCATTGCTGTCGGCGCAGGGCGCACAGGCCTGCGAGGAGATTGCGCAGCAGGCGGCGGCGATACTGCAGGCGCATCGGCACTGCGTACTGCGCACCTGCCGCGACGGCGATGCGCGCCGGCAGGTGGAGCAGCTGTGTGCTGAGCTGGACGTCAGCCGCCAGCAGCTGGGCGACCGCATCAGCCAGTCGCTGGGGGAGATGACGCTCGACATTATCAACCGTACGCGGATTGGCGGCCTGTTCCTGACCGGCGGCGATATTGCGATTGCCGTCGCCCGGGCGCTGGGGGCGGAAGGCTACCGTATTAACGGTGAAGTCGCGCCCTGCGTACCGTGCGGCACCTTTATCAACAGTGAGATTGACGACCTGCCGGTAATTACCAAAGCCGGCGGTTTTGGCGGCGAAACCACGCTGCGCGACGCGCTTTATTTTATTGAGGAGATGTACAGTGGCAAATAACACCATCGCGATTACCATGGGCGACCCGGCAGGCATCGGGCCGGAAATTATTATCAAGGCGTTGGCCGAGGGAGAACTGTCCGGCGCCCGCGCCGTGGTGGTCGGCTGTTTGGCCACGCTGCGGCGCATTCAGGCGCTGGGCATCACGCCGGCGGCGGAGCTACGGCCGATAGAGACGGTGGCGCAGGCGCGTTTTGCGCCGGGAGTGATCAATGTGATCGACGAGCCGCTGGCGGATCCCGCCGCGCTGCAGGCGGGGAAAGTCCAGGCGCAGGCGGGGGATCTGGCCTACCGCTGCGTCAGACGCGCCACCGAACTGGCGCAGGCCGGCGAGGTGCAGGGCATCGCCACCGCGCCGCTGAACAAAGAGGCGCTGCATCTGGCGGGGCATATGTATCCCGGCCATACCGAGCTGCTGGCCACGCTGACCCACAGCCGCGATTACGCCATGGTGCTGTATACCGACAAGCTGAAAGTGATCCACGTATCCACCCATATCGCCCTGCGTAAGTTCCTGGATACGCTGAGCGCCGAGCGGATCGAAACGGTGGTGTCGATGGCGGATACTTTCCTCAAGCGGGTGGGTTTTAGCCAGCCGCGCATCGCCGTCGCCGGCGTTAACCCGCACGCCGGGGAGAACGGCCTGTTTGGCGATGAAGAGATTAAGATCGTCAGCCCGGCGATTGCAGCGGCGAAGGCGCGCGGTATTGATGTCTACGGGCCTTGTCCGCCGGATACGGTCTTCCTGCAGGCTTACGAAGGCCAATACGATATGGTGGTGGCGATGTACCACGATCAGGGGCATATTCCGCTGAAACTGCTGGGCTTTTATGACGGGGTGAACATTACCGCCGGGCTGCCGTTTATCCGCACCTCCGCCGACCACGGTACGGCCTTTGATATTGCCTGGACAGGCAAAGCCAAGTCTGAGAGCATGGCGATCTCGATACAATTAGCCACGCAGCTTGCCTAATCAAGGGACTATGAAGCCACAACATCGTCTGGACCAGATTCTGGACTATTTAAAGGGCCATAATCTGGTCACGGTTGAACAACTGGTTACGGCGATCGACGCATCGCCGGCCACCATTCGCCGCGATCTGATCAAACTGGATGAACAGGGCGTGATCAACCGCAGCCACGGCGGCGTGGCGCTCAACCGCTTTATCCCCGCCCAGCCGACCACCAATGAGAAACAGCTGCTCCATCTGCAGGAAAAGCGCGCTATTGCCCAGCAGGCGCTGGCGCTGATTAAGCCCGGCGATGCGGTGGTGCTGGACGCCGGCACGACCATGCTGGAACTGGCGCGCAACCTGACCCATCTGCCGCTGCGGGTGATTACCGCCGACCTGCGCATCGCCCTGCTGCTGTCGGAGTTCAAGCAGATCGAGGTCACCATTATCGGCGGCCGCATTGATGACAGCAGCCAGTCCTGTATCGGCGAGCACGGTCGCCGCCTGCTGCGCGGCGTCTATCCGGATATCGCCTTTATCAGCTGTAACTCCTGGAGTCTGGAAAAGGGCGTCACCACGCCGACGGAAGAGAAGGCCGGGCTGAAGCAGGATCTGGCGGCAAACGCACGCCAACGGGTGTTGCTGGCGGACAGCAGCAAATACGGTGCCTATTCACTGTTTTGCGCGACGCCGCTGGCCGGGCTGACCGATATCGTGACCGACGGCGCCCTGCCGGCGGAGGTGCAGCAGCAGTTAACGGCGCTGCCCGCGCGGCTGCATCTGGCCCAGTAGAGCGCAATGATGGCGGGCGTCATGCCCGCTCGACGTTATTTCCTTTCCCCGCACTTTTTACCGGCGGACAACGTGAGCTGCCCCCGGTTTAACGTTGATTTGTTTTGTATCCCTACCATTTTTAGGTTACATCTTGTTAATAAATATAATGCTTATTGTTACAAGCATACAACGGTAGGGGGAAGGGATGGATTGGGTAATCGCGGGGTTGTCGGCCGTTAACGGCGTGGTATGGGGCGTCCCGATGCTGATCGGTATTCTGGGCATCGGTATATTTCTGCAGATTCGGCTCTCTTTTTTGCCGATTCGCCGGTTAGGCACCGGCTTTAAGCTGCTGTTCGAGCGCAATCACCACCGCGGCGACGGACAGATTTCACCGTTCAACGCGCTGATGACCGCGCTGTCCGCCACCATCGGCACCGGTAATATTGCCGGCGTTGCCACGGCGGTGGTGCTCGGCGGCCCCGGCGCGCTGTTCTGGATGTGGATCACCGCGCTGGTGGGCATGGCGACCAAATATTCCGAGGCGGTGCTGGCGGTGCGTTTTCGCGAAGTCGACGCGCGCGGACACTATGTCGGCGGGCCGATGTACTACATCAAGCACGGACTGGGTAAAAAGTGGATGTGGCTGGGAACGCTGTTCGCCTTTTTCGGCAGTATTGCCGGCTTCGGCATCGGCAATACCGTGCAGGCCAACTCGATTGCCGAGGCGCTGAACAGTAACTTCGGCGTCTCCCACGCGGTGACCGCCGGCGTGCTGGTGGTGCTGGTGGGCGCGGTGTTGATCGGCGGCATTAAGCGTATTGCCGACGTGGCGGGGAAACTGGTGCCGCTGATGACGGTGGGCTATTTTGGCGCCGGCATTATCGTGCTGGGGTTGAACGTGAGCGAGATCCCGGCCGCCTTTTCGCTGATTATCACGTCCGCCTTTACGCCGGTGGCGGCGCAGGGGGGCTTTGCCGGCGCGGCGGTCTGGGCGGCAATTCGCTTCGGGGTGGCGCGCGGCGTGTTCTCCAACGAGGCCGGTCTCGGCAGCGCGCCGATCGCCCACGCGGCGGCCAAAACGCAGAACCCGATTCGTCAGGGGCTGATCGCCATGCTGGGCACCTTCATTGACACTATTATCGTGTGTTCCATCACCGGCCTGACCATTATTATCAGCGGTAAATGGATCAGCGGCGAGACGGGGGCGGCGCTGACCTCGACGGCCTTCTCATCCTCTCTGCCGGGCGGTAACTACATCGTGGCGGTGGCGCTGGCGATTTTCGCCTTTACCACTATTCTGGGCTGGAGCTTTTATGGTGAGAAGTGCATCCAGTATCTGTTCGGGCCGAAGATGATCGTACCGTTCCGCATTGCCTGGATCATTGCGCTGCCGATTGGCGCCACGCAGTCGCTGGAGTTTGTCTGGCTGCTGGCGGACACGCTGAATGCGATGATGGCGATCCCGAACCTGATTGCGCTGGCGCTGTTAAGCCCGGTGGTGTACCGCCTGACGCGCGAACATATTCATGATGTGAACGCGCCCTCGGTTCAGGTTGACGGTACCAATCAGTAGCGGCGGGGGGACTCAAACAGCGGGGCAGCCTTGGCTGCCCCGCGTGGTTTACAGATGCGGAATATTCCGCCCGTAATAGATCTCCTGCATCTCTTTCCACAGCAGATCGGTAATCCGTTGTCGTTCTTCCTCGCTCAGCGCCTCGGGTTTGGCGTTGAACAGATAGTGCTTCAGATCGAAATCTTTCAGCAGCATCTTGGTGTGGAAGATATTTTCCTGATAAACGTTCACATCCATCATGTGGTACAGCGCCTTCATATCCTCAGACATAAAGTTCTGGATCGAATTGATCTCATGATCGATATAGTGCTTCACGCCGTTGACGTCACGGGTGAAACCGCGCACGCGGTAATCCATGGTGACGATATCCGATTCCAGCTGGTGGATCAGATAGTTCAGCGCCTTCAGCGGGGAAATCACGCCGCAGGTTGAGACTTCAATGTCGGCGCGGAAGGTGCACAGGCCGCCTTCCGGATGGCTCTCCGGGTAGGTGTGTACGCAGATATGGCTCTTGTCCAGGTGTGCCACCACCGTATTGGGCAGCGGGCCGGGGTGTTCCGAGGTATCAACGTCTTTCGGATCGACCGGTTCCTCGCTCACCAGAATGGTGACGCTGGCGCCTTGCGGCTCATAGTCCTGACGTGCGATGTTCAGAATGTTGGCGCCAATGATCGAGCAGGTCTCGCTGAGGATCTCGGTCAGGCGGTTGGCGTTGTACTGTTCGTCAATGTAGGCGATATAGCCGTCGCGGTCGTCCGCGGTTTTGGCGTAACAAATATCGTAAATACAAAAACTCAGGCTTTTGGTCAGGTTATTGAAGCCGTGCAGTTTCAGCTTTTGCAATTTGGTTCACCCCCTTTGTTTCTCTCGGGTCTAACGTGGAATGCGCTCTTGCGCCGCTTATGCCGGTGATTCGGCCAGGGCGTTGAGCAGGTATTGCGGCAAGGCAAAGCTGCCGCCGTGGACCGCCGGGTTGTAATAACGGCAGTGTAAACCGCTTTGGTTAAAGCGTTGTTGCAGCGTGGCGAGGTCAAGCTGACGCAGCGCCGGGTTCTGGCTGGCCCAGGCAAAGGTCATGATGCCGCCGTAGTAGGTCGGGATTGCCGCCTGGTAAAAGCTGACGTCCTGGAAATAGTGGCTTAACCGGGTGTGGCTGTTGACGGCCTCATCCTGCTGCAGGAAGCAGACGCCGTTCTGCGCGACGAAAATGCCGTTCTCATTCAGACAGCGGGCGCAGCCTTCATAGAAGGCCGAGGTGAACAGGCTTTCACCGGGGCCGATCGGGTCGGTGCAGTCGGAGATAATCACGTCGAATTTTTCATCGGTCTGATTAACGAAGTTGACGCCGTCGTCGATCACCAGTTTGAAGCGCGGGTCGTCATAGGCGCCGGCATTGTGGTTTGGCAGGTACTGACGGCAGAACTCCACCACGCCGGCGTCGATTTCCACCATGGTGATCTGCTCAACGCCGCGGTGACGGCTGACTTCACGCAGCATGCCGCCGTCGCCGCCGCCGATAATCAGCACTTTCTTCGCCTGGCCGTGGGCCAGCAGCGGCACGTGGGTCATCATCTCGTGGTAGATGAACTCGTCGCGCTCGGTGGTCTGCACCACGCCGTCAAGCGCCATCACGCGCCCTAACACCGCGTTTTCAAAGATCACCAGATCCTGGTGTTCGGTTTTTTCACGGTACAGCTCTTTCTCTACCGTGAAGTACTGACCGAAGCTGTCGTGCAGCGTTTCATACCAAATTTCTTTTTGGGCCATGTCGGGATGCTCCGTAATAACAGCCATGAAAAATCGGCGCAACATAATAGCTAACTCTGCTACAGGTTGCACGGTGGAATTTCACACAATCGGCGGGAAAGGACGAGCGGCGGCGTAGGGCCGGCCGCCTTTAGTTGGCGTAGGCCAGCAGGCTGAGGGAGTCGCGCGCCAGCGATTTGCACTTGGTTGGCGTAGGGATGGCAATGCCGCTGAGATCGCGGTAGCTGTCCTCGCCCAGCGCCTTCATATCGAAGTGGTCATAATTGCTGAGATCCCAGCGGTTCTGTTGGGCAAAATAGACGATGGCGCGCTTTACCTGCTCGTTAGGCAAGTCTTTGTAACCACAGTTGTTTTTCAGATAGACGAACACCGCAGTCAGATCCGCCAGGTCTTCCGCCTCTGATTCATTGAGCGCCAGGCTGGCGTTGGAAAAGCCCAGCGTACTCAGCAACAGTATCAATAAAGTGGTCTTTTTCATCATGACAATGGGGCCGTTGGTTGTCTGCAGACGTTACCACACTTTTTCCTTTCCCACTCTACTTTCGTCCGCAGGGCGGCTTTACAGCCGATTCGGCCTGCACGTATGATTTCTGTGCGTTTCGCAGGAGGATTAACACAAGGAGTGTATAACGATGACGGCATTAACTTTTCCCTGTACGGTGTTCGAAACCCAGAAACGGATGGATGACTATGGCGCGGCGGATATGCGCAGCGGTGACCTGACGTCCGGGCAGTTAAAGACGCAGTTTCGTTTGACGGACGTTTCCACCAGAGTAGCCCCCTATACGCTAAGGCGCATATTCTTAATGATAAGACTGTAAATAGTTCATTATTAAAAATAAGAAATGCTTTGGATGAAAATATCGATAGGGTTAATGGTTATTTTCTCAATGATAAGCTCTACAGGATAAGGGAAATTATTCTTGAGGGAAGGCTGCCCAAGTTCGATCGGTTGCAGGATAATTTTAACGGTATGGGGATAACCGTTCATGATACATGGGCAACGCACATTACTATAAAGTCGCTCCATATTGAGAATGGCGGCTATCGTGTCGCAGTGAACTACAAAGTACAGGATCACTTCGGTTTGGATACAGAGGATATTTTAAAGTTCAAGTTTAATCAGTTTCGTTTTTTTCGCATCTGGTTTGTACTGCAGCGCTATAACCAGTTTGGTTTTAAGCCGTTTATGACAAATATGGAAGCGGATGTAGAGTTGCAGGGGACGTGGTGATGAAGGGAAAATGTAAGGTAACGTTTGTTGCTTTGGTTGTCGTCATACTGCTTGGATTATTGATATGGATATTGGTTCGTCCGGTAAAAATTGTTGCCGTACATAAAAAAGGGGAGTTTGCTTCTGTTTTAGTTGAAAACTTCCCGCTTAGCGACCGGGGGAAAATGAATTGGTGGCTCAAAAACCAAAAAACACTAACAGAGCAATATGGGATTCCTGCCCCGGCAAAAGATAGCTACTTTTATGTCACATTTTGGAAATTTGGTGACGGTTACAAAGAAGAGGGCAAGTACGATCGACTGTGCTTTGACGATATGAAAGCGCCAAAGAACTGCATTGAAAAAGATGCGGTTTTCTCTGTCAGCCACAGCCGTAATCTGGGCACCGTTTTTACCACCTATGAAGGACGCTACAAACTGCAAGAAAACGGTGAGATTGTCGCATATAAGAGTACGTTTGAAGCCCGATGACGGGAGCGCGGGAGCCGGTGCCTGAATAACTTGACGTAACCTAACAAAACAAGACAAATCAAACTATTATTGAACTTGACCTTCCACCAAGGGGAGGGTTTACGCTGGCCGGATATTTTTATGTAACTGGAAAAGGGAGTCAGCTATGTTACGTCGTGATTTTATTAAATATACCGCCGCATTGGGCGCGGTCAGCGCATTGCCGCTCTGGAGCCGGGCCGCGTGGGCGGCCGATCTGCCCGCGCTGCCGATACCGCCGCTGTTGACTCCGGATGCGCAAGGCAAGCTGGCGCTGGCGCTGCAGACCGGCGAGATGAACTGGCTGCCGCAGGCGGCGACCAAAACCTGGGGCGTCAACGGCGCCCTGCTGGGGCCGGCGGTGCGTCTGCAACGCGGAAAAGCGGTGACGGTCGATATTAACAACCGGCTGCCGGAAGCCAGCACCGTTCACTGGCACGGGCTGGAGATCCCCGGCGACGTCGACGGCGGCCCGCAGGCGCTGATTGCGCCGGGCGCCACCCGCACCGTCCATTTCACCATCGACCAGCCGGCGGCCACCTGCTGGTTCCATCCGCATACGCACGGTAAAACCGGCCATCAAGTGATGATGGGGCTGGGCGGCCTGGTGCTGCTGGAAGATGAAGAGAGCAGCAAACTGCCGCTGCCGAAAACCTGGGGCAAGGATGATATCCCGGTGATTTTGCAGGACAAGCGGCTGGGCAAAGATGCGCAGATTGAGTATCAGCTCGATATTATGAGCGCGGCGGTGGGCTGGTTCGGCGACCGCATGTTCACCAATGGCGCGCAGTACCCGCAGCACGTCGCGCCGCGCGGCTGGCTGCGCCTGCGCTTTCTCAACGGCTGTAACGCGCGTTCGCTGCAGCTGGCCGCCAGCGATCGGCGTCCGCTGTACGTTATCGCCAGCGACGGCGGTTTCCTCGGCGAGCCGGTGAAGCTGACGGAACTGCCGATGCTGATGGGCGAACGTTTTGAAGTGCTGGTCGACGCCAGCGACGGTAAACCGTTTGATATCGTCACCCTGCCGGTCCAGCAGATGGGGATGACGCTGGCGCCGTTCGACCAGCCGCTGCCGGTGCTGCATATTCAGCCATCGCTGGCGCAGGGGATCAAATCGATGCCGGACAGCCTGGTGAAACTGCCGCCGCTGCCTGCCGCCGCCGGCGCACAGCAGCGCGAGTTCCGCCTGATGATGGATCCGAAACTGGATATGCTGGGAATGAAGGCGCTGATGGACCGCTACGGACATCAGGCGATGGCCGGCATGAGTATGGACCACGGCAGCATGGGGCACGGCGCGCCGGAGAGCGGCGGCCAGATGGCCGGTATGGATCACGGCAAGATGGACCATGGCAAGATGGCCGGGATGGATCACAGCAAGATGGATCACGGCAGCATGGCCGGCATGGACCACGGCAAGATGAAGCACGGTGAGCAGCCGTATGATTTCAGCCATGGCAATACCATCAACGGCAAGGCGTTCGACATGAACAAGCCGATGTTTGCCGCCAAACGCGGGCAGTATGAGAAGTGGGTCATCTCCGGCGAAGGCGACATGATGCTGCATCCTTTCCATATTCACGGCACCCAGTTCCGTATTTTAAGCGAAAACGGCAAGCCGCCGGCGGCGCATCGCGCAGGCTGGAAGGATACGGTGCGGGTGGAAGGCGCGCGCAGCGAGGTGCTGGTGCAGTTCAACCATGAGGCCAGTGCGGAACACGCCTATATGGCGCACTGTCACCTGCTGGAGCATGAAGATACCGGCATGATGATGGGCTTTACCGTCGCCTGACGGTAAAAATGGCAGGGCGGCGCACTCGCGTCGCCTCTGCTGTCAGGCTATGCTAGAATCTGCGCCTTTCTTCCGGCAATAGACCTGAATACTATGAAACACACTGTAGAAGTAATGATTTCCGAGCAGGAAGTTAAGACCCGAATCGCCGAACTTGGCCGCCAGATCACCGAACATTACCGCGACAGCGGCAGCGATATGGTGCTGGTCGGGCTGCTGCGCGGCTCTTTCATGTTTATGGCGGATCTGTGCCGCACCATCGAGGTGTCGCACGAGGTCGATTTCATGACCGCCTCCAGCTACGGCAGCGGCATGTCCACCACCCGCGACGTGAAAATCCTCAAAGATCTCGATGAAGACATCCGCGGCAAAGACGTGCTGATCGTGGAAGACATCATCGATTCCGGCAATACGCTGAACAAAGTGCGTGAAATTCTGGCGCTGCGCGGCCCGAAATCGCTGGCGATCTGTACGCTGCTGGATAAACCGGAGCGTCGTGAAGTAGAAGTGCCGGTCGAGTACGTAGGCTTCTCTATTCCGGACGAGTTTGTGGTCGGCTATGGCATCGACTATGCCCAGCGCTATCGCCACCTGCCGTACGTCGGCAAAGTGGTGCTGCTCGACGAGTAAGCAAGATCGGGGGCGACGTGGTTAAACGCGCCCCCGTCAGTTTGGCGTGAGGCAGCAGCCTTATGCCTGCGGCGGCTGTAAGCCTTTGCTCTGCAGCAGCGTCGAAATGCCTTTGCGGTAGCCCTGTTCCAGGCTTTCGCGGCTGGTGGCCGTGACCTCCAGATCGCGCAGGCGTCCGTCCTGAATGCCGTATACCCAGCCGTGAATCATCACTTTCTGGCCGCGCTGCCAGGCGGACTGCATGATGGTGGAGTGGCCCAGGTTATGCACCTGTTCGATCACGTTGATCTCGCACAGGGCGTTGAGGCACTCTTCCTTTTCGAGTTTTTCCAGTTGCGGGCTATGCTTGTACCACAGATCGCGGATATGCAGCAGCCAGTTGTTGATCAGCCCCAGCTCCGGGTTTTCAACCGCCGCCTGCACGCCGCCGCAGCCCAGGTGGCCGCAGATAATGATATGTTCAACCTGCAGCACATCGACGGCGTACTGCACCACCGACAGGCAGTTAAGATCGGTGTGAATCACCAGGTTGGCCACGTTGCGGTGCACGAACAGTTCTCCCGGCTCCATTCCGGTCAGACGTTCGGCAGGCACGCGGCTGTCAGAACAGCCAATCCACAGAAAACGCGGTTTTTGCGCCTGCGCCAGTCGTTCAAAGAATTCGGGGTCTTCCTGGTTGATGTTGGAGGACCACGCTTGGTTATTGGCAATCAGCCTTTGTATCTCTTTCATGGAGGTTATGCGCCTGTAATGAATACTTTGCGTTGGAGTAATATAGGACAAGCGTCACAGTTTTGAAATCGGAACAGTGAATTTAACCGCACGGATTCAACTCGGCAGGCGCGCCGTTGATGGTAAGATCAGGGGAATTATTCAATAACATCAGTCTCGAATACATGGTCATAGGGTACCCTTATCGCTTATGAATTATGCACTGGAATTAACACAGTTGACCAAGACCTACGCCGGCGGGGTCAAGGCGTTGCGCGGTATCGACCTGCGCGTCGAAGCCGGTGATTTCTATGCTTTGCTGGGGCCGAACGGCGCGGGCAAATCCACCACCATCGGGATTATCAGCTCGCTGGTGAATAAAACCTCCGGCAAGGTGCAGGTGTTTGGCTATGACACCGATAAGGACATCGTCAACGCCAAGCGTCAGCTGGGGCTGGTGCCGCAGGAGTTCAACTTCAACCCGTTTGAAACCGTGATGCAGATTGTGGTCAACCAGGCGGGTTACTATGGCGTGACGCGGCGCGATGCGCTGTCGCGCGCGGAAAAATACCTGACGCAGCTGGACCTGTGGGAAAAACGCAACGAGCGGGCGCGCATGCTGTCCGGCGGGATGAAGCGCCGCCTGATGATCGCCCGCGCGCTGATGCATCAGCCCAAGCTGCTGATCCTCGATGAGCCGACCGCCGGGGTGGATATCGAACTGCGCCGCTCTATGTGGGGCTTCCTGAAAGATCTCAATGCGCAGGGCACCACCATCATCCTGACGACCCACTATCTGGAAGAGGCGGAGATGCTGTGCCGCAATATCGGCATTATCCAGAACGGCGAGCTGGTGGAGAACACCTCGATGAAAGGGTTGTTGGCGAAGCTGAAGTCGGAGACCTTTATCCTCGATCTGGCGGCGAAAAGCCCGCTGCCGACGCTGGACGGCTATCACAGCCGGCTGGTCGACACCTCAACGCTGGAAGTGGAAGTGATGCGCGAACAGGGGCTGAACGGCCTGTTCAGCCAGCTGAGCGCGCAGGGCGTGCAGGTGCTGAGCATGCGCAACAAGGCTAACCGGCTGGAAGAGCTGTTTGTCACCCTGGTTAATGGTAATGGAGAAAAAGCATGACACGTTTGTACTGGGTGGCATTGCAGAGCATCTGGGCGAAAGAAGTGCACCGTTTTGCGCGTATCTGGGTGCAGACCCTGGTGCCGCCGGTGATCACCATGACGCTGTATTTTATTATCTTCGGTAATCTGATCGGTTCGCAGATCGGCAGTATGCACGGCTTCACCTACATGCAGTTTATCGTGCCCGGCCTGATTATGATGGCGGTGATCACCAACTCTTACGCCAACGTCGCCTCGTCGTTCTTCAGCGCCAAATTCCAGCGCAATATCGAAGAACTGCTGGTGGCGCCGGTGCCGACCCACGTGGTGATCGCCGGTTACGTCGGCGGCGGCGTAGCGCGCGGCATCTGCGTGGGCGTGCTGGTGACGGCGATCTCGCTGTTCTTCGTGCCGCTGCAGATCCACGCCTGGTGGGTGATTGCCGCCACGCTGCTGCTGACGGCGATTCTGTTCTCGCTGGGCGGCCTGCTTAATGCGGTCTTCGCCACCACCTTTGACGATATCAGCCTGATCCCGACCTTTGTGCTGACGCCGCTGACCTATCTGGGCGGGGTGTTCTACTCGCTGTCGCTGCTGCCGCCGTTCTGGCAGGCGGTGTCGAAGCTGAACCCGATCGTGTATATGATCAGCGGTTTCCGCTACGGCTTCCTCGGCGTGCACGACGTGCCGCTGACGCTGACCATGGCGGTGCTGCTGGCGTTTATCGCCGTGTTCTACCTGCTGGCCTGGTATCTGATCGAGCGCGGCCGCGGTCTGCGCACCTGATGGCCGTTCCCCCTCCCGCCGGCGTGCTGCGGGAGGGGGAAAGTCCGTTATCCCGCCTTTTTCTCCCCACTGTAAATCGTGCTATGCTGATGCACCCTCGACTTTTGGTCATTACGCACGGTTAAAACACTCTCATGCGGTTTCACATCAAGATAGCGGCAACGCTGGCCGGCGTGTTGACGTCGCTGCTGGCGCCGGCGGCGTCGGCCGGCCTGGTGTCGGCAGACAACGCGCTAAAATCCGGTTATATGGAAGCAAAACGCGACAGCGAGATCTATTCGCTGATCGGCGAACAGGTTATTCCGGTGGGCGAAGTGAAGGAAGGGCAGTTGGTGCAGGTCTTTCCGGCGGACGCGGAATATTATGAGCTGAAGTTCGGCCACGGCGTGGGGTTTATCGATAAGGACGACGTCGAGCGCCTTAACCGGGCGCAGGCGGAAAAGGTGAAAGATCCGCTGGGGGAGCTGAATAAGCCGCTGACCAACCAGAACCTGATCACCCGTCAGGCGATCAACGTTTACACCGCGGCGGATAACAAAAGCGAAATCTTCGGCATTCTGGAAGAGAACCTGCGCTATCCGATTATCGGCAGGCTGAAGGATCGGCTGAATAACACCTGGTATGAAATCAATCTCGGCGATCGGCTCGGCTACGTCAGCGAACTGGACTGTGAAGTCGATAATGGCATTCCGGTGCTGACCTATCACCACCTGCTGAAGAACGACGAGAACAAGCGTTTTCGCCACACCTCCACCACCACCTCGGACGTGGCCTTCAGCAATCAGATGACCTACCTGAAGCAGGCCGGCTACGACACCATTTCGCTCTACCAGCTGGAAGCCTATCTGAAGAACCGCATCAACCTGCCGGGCAAGGCGGTGGTGCTGACCTTCGACGACGGGCTGAAATCGGTGTATCGCTACGCCTATCCGGTGCTGAAGCAGTACGGCTTCCGCGCGACGGCGTTTATTGTCTCGTCGCGCATCAAGCGCCATCCGCAGAAGTGGAACCCGGATTCACTGCAGTTTATGAGCATTTCGGAGCTGAAGCAGCTGCAGGATGTGTTTGATATCCAGTCGCATACCCACTTCCTGCACCGTATCGACGGCTATAAGCGGCCGATCCTGCTGAGCCGCAGCCTGCACAATATCACGTTTGATTTTGAGCACTCCCGCCGCGCGCTGTCGCAGTTCAACCCGCATGTGCTGTATCTCTCCTACCCGTTCGGCGCCTATAACCAGAAGGCGGTGCAGGCGGCGGAAGACGCCGGTTTCCATCTGGCGGTGACGACGGTGCAGGGGAAGGTGAAGCCGGGCGACAACCCGTATAAGCTGAAGCGGCTGTATATTCTGCGCACCGACTCGATCCAGACGATGGCGGACCGCATCGCCAATAAACCGGGCACGGTGGTGCAGTAACGCCGATAAAAAAGGGGCTGAACCCGGTTCAGCCCCTTGCCATGTTTTCCGACCGTCAGGCAACCTGTACCGGCACCGCTTTCGCTTTGCGCTGCAGCTGGTTGTCCCCTTCAAAGTAGGCGACTTTCGGGTGATGCTGGCGCGCATCGGCATCGCTCATCTGTACGTAAGAACAGATAATCAGCAGGTCGCCGACGCAGGCGCAGCGGGCGGCCGCGCCGTTGACGGAAATAATGCGCGAGCCGCGTTCGGCGGCGATGGCGTAGGTGGAAAAACGCTGACCGTTATCAACGTTATAAATATCGATAGCTTCATATTCCAGGATGCCGGCGGCATCCAGAAAATCCTGGTCGATGGCGCAGGAGCCTTCATAATGCAGGTCTGCCTGGGTGACTTTCACCCGGTGCAGTTTGCCTTGCAGCATAGTACGTATCATAGCGTTACCTTTCACAGGCGTGAGTTAAGTTCCGACAGCGAACCGCCATATCGTCACCGATCTCCCCGGACTTGTCTACTTGGAAGGTCGGGGGAGTAGTGACGACTGTGCAAAAAATAGTTACTCGGTCAGATCGACCTGCTGATTATCAATCAGTCGGGCTTTGCCCAGCCAGGCGGCCATCAGCACCACCGCGCGCCGGCTGTCGGCGCTGAGCGGCTGCAGGCTGTCGGCGTCGCGGATAAACAGCTCGTCCGGGGTGAAGCCGGCGTCGCGCAGCTGCTCGGCGGTCTGCGCCAGCAGTTCGTCAATCTGCCGCTCGCCGTTGCCCAGCCGCTCGGCCAGCTGGTTCATGATGCGGCTGAGCTGCGGCGCCTTCTTGCGTTCGTCCGCCGTCAGGTAGCCGTTGCGCGAGCTGAGCGCCAGACCGTCCTTGGCGCGCACGGTCGGCACGCCGACGATCTCGATGTCGTAGCCCATATCGGCCACCATTTTGCGGATCAGCGCCAGCTGCTGGTAATCCTTCTCGCCGAAGCAGGCCAGGTCCGGCTGCACCAGGTTGAACAGCTTGCTGACGATGGTCGACACGCCGCGGAAGTGGCCGGGACGGCTGGCGCCCTCCAGCATGGCGGAGATGCCGGGCACCTCGACGAAGGTCTGCTCGCCCAGCCCCTGCGGATACACTTCCGCCGGCGCCGGCGCAAACACCAGATCGACGTTGTTGCGGGTCAGCTTCTCACAGTCTTCCTGCAGGGTGCGCGGGTAGTTGGTCAGATCTTCCGGCCGGTCAAACTGCATCGGGTTGACGAAAATGCTGACCACCACGATATCGCCGCGGGCGCGGGCCTCGTCGATCAGCGTCATATGGCCGTCGTGCAGATTGCCCATGGTCGGCACCAGCGCGATGCGTTTCCCTTCCTGCCGGTAGCGGCGAATATGCTGGCGCAGCAGCGGCAGGGTCTGAATAATTAACATGTTGGCTCCCGGTTCAATAGGGCTGACGCTTAGTTAAATGAGTGCTCGGCCGCAGGGTAAATACCCTGTTCGACTTCCTGAATATACTGTTGCACCGCGCTGCGCAGGTCGCCGCTCTGGGCGAGGAAGTTTTTGGCGAACTTCGGCGTGTGGCCGCCGGTGATGCCGAAGGCGTCGTGCATGACCAGGATCTGGCCGTCGGTGCCGTTGCCCGCGCCGATGCCGATCACCGGAATGGACAGCATGGCGGTGATTTTGCGCGCCAGCTCGGTCGGCACGCACTCCAGCACCAGCAGCTGAATGCCGGCCTGTTCCAGATTCTTCGCGTCTTCAATCAGCTGGTTGGCTGCCGCGTCATCGCGGCCCTGCACCTTGTAGCCGCCGAAGATATTCACCGACTGCGGGGTCAGCCCCAGATGGCCGCACACCGGCACGGCGCGCTCCACCAGCATCTTCACCGTATCGCACAGCCAGCTGCCGCCTTCGATTTTGATCATATTGGCGCCGGCGCGCATCACTTCCGCCGCGTTGGCGAAGGTCTGCTCCGGGGTGGCGTATCCCATAAACGGCAGGTCGGCCAGCAGCAGGCAGGCCGGCGCGCCGCGGCGTACGGCGCGGGTGTGGTAGGCGATGTCGGCCACGGTGACCGGCAGCGTGGAGTCGTGCCCCTGCAGCGTCATGCCCAGTGAGTCGCCGACCAGCATGAGTTTGATGCCCTGTTCTTCAAACAGTCTGGCGAAGCTGGCATCGTAGGCGGTCAGCGTCGCAAACTTGCGCTGCTCCTGTTTCCACTGGCGTAAGTGGGTCACGGTGGTGGGTTTCATCACAACGTCTCCTTGGTAGCGCCGAGTGGCGTGCACCGGCGCTGGCGGAAAAAAAGTGCTGTCATTCTACTGTAACCCTCCGGGGGTGGGTAGCGACGATAGTTATGGTTAAGATGTTCTTAAGAACCTTATGATGTAATAAGTAAATCTCTCTTTACAGATGCCCTGGCCCAGGCGAAAAAATGGCCGCCCGCGGCGAAAATAAGGACGTGCATGAGAATTCTGCTGATTGAAGACGACAAGATTATCGGCGACGGCATCAAGGTCGGGCTGAGCCAGTTGGGCTTTACCCTCGACTGGTTTAGCGACGGCAAGCTCGGCAAACAGGCGCTGGGCAGCGCGCCCTATGATGCGGTGATCCTCGATCTCAGCCTGCCGGGCATCGACGGTCTCGATCTGCTGCGCGAATGGCGGCAGGCCGGCGAGGACGTGCCGGTGCTGATCCTGACCGCGCGCGATGCGCTGTCGCAGCGGGTAGACGGCTTGCAGAGCGGCGCCGACGACTACCTGTGCAAGCCGTTTGCGCTGGCGGAGGTGGCGGCGCGTCTGCAGGCGCTGATTCGCCGCCGTCACGGCAGGCTGAGCGCTCAGCTGACGCACGGCCGGCTGGTGTTCGACACCGCGGCGCGCAGCGTCACGCTGGACGGCGCGCTGGTGACGCTGACGCCGCGCGAGCTGGCGGTGCTGGAGCTGTTTTTACATAACAAGGGGCGGGTGCTGGCGCGGCCGCTGATTCAGGAAAAGTTGTACAGCTGGGACGATGAGGTGAGCAGCAACGCGGTGGAGGTGCATATCCACCACCTGCGCCGCAAGCTGGGCAACGGCTTTATCCGCACGGTGCACGGCGTGGGCTACACGCTGGGGGACGCCGAGTGAAGCGGCTGAGCCTGCGGCTGCGGCTGATTATCCTGTTCAGCCTGTTGGCGCTGCTGACCTGGGGTGTCGCCAGCGCGGTGGCGTGGAATATCACGCGCCACAATCTGAATAAGGTGTTCGATACCCAGCAGATGCTGTTCGCCAAACGGCTGGCGACGGCCAATCTCGGCGATATCTCAAGCGTCGGCAGCCTGCCGAAGACCAAAAAGCTGGTGCGCCACGGCAAGCGCGGCCAGCAGGATGACGACGCGCTGGCGTTCGCCATTTTTGACCGCCAGGGGCGCATGCTGCTGAACGACGGGGAAAACGGCGAGGATATTGTGTTTGACGCGCGGACGGACGGCTTTGTCGACGGCCGCCTGAAAGGGGATGACGACCGCTGGCGGCTGGTTTGGCTGACCAGCCCGGACGGCCGCCAGCGCATCGCCGTCGGCCAGGAGATGGAGTACCGGCAGGATATGGCCTGGGCGCTGGTGACCGGGCAGCTGACGCCGTGGCTGGCGACGCTGCCGCTGCTGATGCTGCTGATTGCCGTGGTGGTGGGGCGTGAGCTGCGTCCGCTGCGCAGCGTGGCGCAGGAGCTGCATCGCCGCGCGCCGGATGATGACGCGCCGCTTCAGGCGCACCGGGTGCCGAGCGAAGTGCGCCCGCTGGTGGACGCGCTCAACGCGCTGTTCGCCCGCATCGGCGCCATGCTGCAGCGCGAACGGCGCTTTACCTCCGATGCGGCGCATGAGCTGCGCAGCCCGTTGGCGGCGCTGCGGGTGCAGACCGAAGTGGTGCAGCTGGCCGGCGATAACGCCGAGGTGCGCGCCCCCGCGCTGGAGAAGCTGACCATCAGCATTGACCGCGCCACGCGGCTGGTGGACCAACTGCTGACGCTGTCGCGGCTGGATGCGCTGCCGGACCTGCACCAGCAGGAGCGCATCGACTGGCATCAGCTGGTGACGGCGACGCTGGCCGAGCAGGAGCGCGATGCCCATCGCGCGGGGATGACGCTGCGCTATGAGGCGCAGGGCGCCCCGACGCCGCGGCCGGGGCAGGCGCTGCTGCTGTCGCTGCTGGTGCGTAATCTGGTGGATAATGCGCTGCGCTATACGCCGTCCGGCGGCACGGTGACAGTCACGTTAACGCCGCGCGCGCTGACGGTGGAGGACGACGGGCCGGGGGTGACGGACGAACATCTGGCGCGGCTGGGGGAGCGCTTCTACCGGCCGCCGGGGCAGGAGCAGACCGGCAGCGGGCTGGGGCTGTCGATTGTGCAGCGCATTGCGGCGCTGCATGGCTTACGGGTCAGTTTCGCCAACCGGCAGGAAGGGGGCTTTGAGGTTCGGGTGATGCTGTAGCGGCAGGGCGCCCGCGGTTAACGGGCGTCAGGCCGGCTGCCACAGCGTCATGCCGTTCATCGGCACGCGCTGCAGACAGGCGGACAGCGGTTCGCCGTCCGGCAGAATCAGGTCGGGGGCGATCTCCGCCAGCGGGTAGAGCATAAACTCGCGCTGTTTCAGGCCGTAGTGCGGCACCGTCAGGCGCTCGCTGTCGATCACGCTGTCGCCGTACAGCAGCATATCGAGATCGAGCGTACGCGGTCCCCAGCGTTCATCCTTGCGCACCCGCCCCTGGTTGCGCTCAATCTCCTGCGTGTGATCGAGCAGCTGTTCGGCGGGCAGCTGCGTATCCAGCGCCGCCACGGCGTTGAGGAAGTCCGGCTGGTTCTGCGGCCCCAGCGGTTTGGTGCGGTAGAACGAAGAACAGGCGACCAGCCGGCTGCGCGGGAGATGCTCCAGCGCCTCCAGCGCGGCCTGAACCTGTTGCAGCGGCTGCGCCAGGTTGCTGCCCAGCGCGATATACACGCGGATCATTATGCCCCTTCTTTACGCGGCGCGCGGCGGCGCGGCCGGCGCTGACGTGAGCGGCGCGGCGCCGGGTCTTCGCCCAGCGAACCGAGCATGGTTTTCTGGCTTGCCGGCGTTGCGTCCTGGAACTCGGCCCACCATTCGGCCAGACGCTGCATCTCCGGGTTGTTCTCCACCTGGGCGCGCAGCGCCAGCAGATCGTAAGCGGCGCGGAATTTCGGATGTTCCATCAGCTTGTGCGCGCGCTTGCCCTGACGACGCGACAGACGCAGCTGCAGCTGCCAGATATCGCGCACCAGCGTGGTGATGCGTTTCGGGATCGCCAGCGAGCGGCACTGCTCGTCCAGCACGTCGTTCATCGCCAGCGCGAAGGCGTCGTAATAGGCCAGGCCGCTCTCCTGCGCCAGCTTCTGCGCGTGCTCCAGCAGCGGATACCACAGCATGGCGGCGAACAGGAACGCCGGGTTGACGCGCATGTTGTTCTGCAGGCGATGATCGGTGTTCTTCAGCACCTGCACCAGGATACGCTCCATCGGCGTATTGTGGTTCGGCGTGAACTGACGGGCGATCAGCGGGAACAGCGGCTGGAACAGCTGGTATTCGCACAGTTTCAGGTAGGTCTGGAAACCGTAGCCGGACTGCAGCAGTTTCAGCGACTCTTCAAACAGGCGCGCCGGCGGAATATCGTGCAGCAGCGATGCCAGGCGCGGGAGCGGCTCGGCGGTTTCTTCGCTGATGGTCATATCCAGCTTGGCGGCGAAGCGCACCGCGCGCAGCATGCGCACCGGGTCTTCGCGGTAGCGGGTTTCCGGATCGCCAATCAGGCGAATCACCCCCTGCTGCAGATCGCGCAGGCCGCCGACATAGTCGCGCAGAGCGAAGTCCGCCACGCCGTAATACAGGCTGTTGATGGTGAAGTCGCGACGCTGGGCGTCCTCTTCAATGGAGCCGAAGATATTGTCGCGCAGCAGCATGCCGCTCTGGGCCTGCTGCGAGGAGTTCTTGTCGTGCTCCGGATTCTGCTCGTGGTGGCCGCGGAAGGTGGCGACCTCGATGATTTCCGGCCCGAACATCACGTGCGCCAGACGGAAGCGGCGGCCGACCAGACGGCAGTTGCGGAACAGCTTGCGCACCTGCTCCGGCGTGGCGTTGGTGGTGATGTCGAAGTCTTTCGGTTTCTTACCCAGCAGCAGATCGCGCACGCCGCCGCCGACCAGATAGGCCTCAAAGCCGGACTTGTTCAGGCGATACAGCACCTTCAGGGCGTTCTCGCTGATATCTTTGCGCGAAATGGCGTGCTGTTCGCGCGGGATGACGGTCATCGGACGCGTGCCCTCGGCTGCGGATGACGGCGCGCGTTTGCGCGGCGCAGAGCGACGGCCGGCGTGCTCCCGCCCTTTATCGGCAGAGCGCTGACGCGGCGCGGCGGGTTCCTGGGCCGCGGCCTGCTCTTCGCGAACCGGCGCTTTATCGTTGGCCGGCGCATCATCGCGGGCCGATTTGTCATCGCCGGTGAGTACCTTACGGCAAAAATTGGCTACTCGGGTAAAAATGGTACACCTCGATAGTGACGGATAAAAATGGCGCGCCCTTGCCGATGGCAAACCACAGCCGTATGGGGCCGCTGTGGTTTGACATCACTCGGGCTTATAAAAAAATAGCGGCTAATCATAGCTCACCATGGCGCCTTTGAGAATGCCGTTATGTTTTGCGGCAGGGCGAGGGCGGTCTGGCGCGGCACGTTCGCCAGCGTCCAGTGTTCGATGGCCCAGCTCAATAATAATGGCAGATCAAGATCTTGCCAGCTTTCCGGCAGCGGTTGCCGCAAAAAATGCAGCGCGGCGATCAGCACCGGTCGCGGGTCGCCGTCCGGCAGCGGCGGGGCGTGATTTTGCTTCGACAGCTTCAGACCGTGCTCCCCCAGCGCCAGCGGCAGGTGGATATAATCCGGCGTCGGCGCCTGCAGCTGGCGGTACAGCGCCATCTGGCGCACCGTCGGCTCAATCAGGTCGGCGCCGCGTACGATCTCCGTCACGCCCTGAAAATGGTCGTCGACCACCACCGCCAGGTTATAGGCGAACAGGCCGTCGCGCCGGCGGATGATAAAATCCTCCTGCGCCAGCGCCGGGTCGGCGCACAGCTCGCCCTGCAGGCCGTCGTGGAAGCGGTAGACCGGCGCGCTCTGGCGCAGGCGGATGGCGGCGTTCTGCGGGCCGAGCCGCCGTTCCCGGCAGTGGCCGTCGTACAGGCCGCCCGCCTGCTGAATGCGGCTGCGGGTGCAGGTGCAGTAATAGCTGAGCCCCTGGCGCTGCAGCCAGTCCAGCGTAGCGCGGTAGGCGTCGTGACGTTGGGATTGATAAAGCACCTGCCCGTCCCAGTGGAGGCCGTAGTGCTCAAGCGCGCGCAGAATACGGTCGGCGGCGCCGGCGACTTCACGCGGCGGGTCAATATCTTCAATGCGAAGCAGCCACTGCCCGTGGCGGGCGCGGGCCTGCAGAAAACTGCCCAGGGCGGCGATCAGCGAACCGAAGTGCAGATCCCCGGAAGGAGAGGGGGCAAAACGCCCCACATAATGACTTTCTGGCATAATAACTCTGTGCGGCGCGCCGGTAAGGCACGCCGCGGGTAATAACGACTGAATCAGCCGGCCATCTGCTTTTCGCGGATCTCGGCCAGAGTTTTACAGTCGATGCACAAATCGGCCGTCGGACGCGCTTCAAGGCGGCGAATGCCGATCTCTACGCCGCAAGATTCGCAGAAGCCGAAATCATCGTCTTCCACTTTCTTCAGCGTTTTTTCGATCTTTTTGATCAGTTTGCGTTCACGATCGCGGTTACGCAACTCGAGGCTGAATTCCTCTTCCTGAGTGGCGCGGTCCGCGGGATCAGGAAAGTTTGCTGCCTCTTCCTGCATGTGCGACACAGTACGGTCTACTTCGTCCCTGAGCTGGTTGCGCCAAGCTTCAAGAATGCGCTTGAAATGCGACAGCTGGGCGTCGTTCATATACTCTTCGCCCGGCTTCTCTTGATACGGCTCCACCCCAGCGATGGCGAGAATGCTCAAGGACGAGGTTTTACGGTTTTGCCCTTCTTGCATGTTGCTTCTCCTACATACACACGCACTATCGAATCCCCAATGCGGGGGAAAAACAGGCCGCTATAAATAACAGATGGTGAGTAGGTTGGCAATTATTCCTGTCGCCCGCTTGACAATGGTGTGAAGGAAGGCGTATTTGGCGATCTAATCGTCGGCGGCCGATTTATTGACGGCCTGACGCTTTAATCGATAAAAAACGGTAACTTATCGGTGAGACAAATACCGTCAGGTGATAATTTAGCCCCATAACACACCACTTCTACTCCCGCCTGCTGAACCTGCGCCAACAGTGCCGCATAATGCGCATCTATATGATGAGCCGGGGCGACTTGGTCAATACCGCTGTGCAACACGGCAAAGAACAATACCGCACGCTGCCCGCTTTCCACCACGTTTTGCAGTTCGCGCAGGTGCTTCTGACCCCTGAGCGTCACGGCGTCAGGAAAGTAACCACGCTGTTGTTGCAGTAACGTGACAGACTTAACTTCAATATAGCAGTTAACCCGGTTTTCTGCCTGTAATAACAAATCGATACGGCTGTTCTCGCTGCCGTACTTCACTTCGCCGCTGATTTTACTGTAACCAGATAATTCACTGATTAAATTATGTTCGATGGCTTCGCGCACCAGCGCGTTGGCGCGCAGGGTATTGACGCAGATCCAGTCCCCCTGTTGGGTATGGGTCAGCTCCCAGCTGTGGGCGTATTTGCGCTTGGGGTTGTCTGAGATGGAATACCAGACGGTGTCGCCGGGGGTGGCGCAGCCGGTCATGGCGCCGGTATTGGCGCAGTGCAGGGTAAAGGTGTCGCCCTGCGGCGTGACGACGTCGGCCAGAAAGCGTTTGTAACGTTTAATCAGGGTGGCGGATTGCAGCGGTGGCGTGAATTGCATGCGGTGTCTGTCCTAGCTGAGCGCCCACTGTTCCAGCGGGTGGTAACGGGTGCGGCCGTTGTCAAACGACGACTGATATAAGGAAAAATGCGTCACCGGCAGGTTCCAGCCCGGCGTTGACGGCGGCAGCGCCACCGGATGCACCGCAGCGCGCAGCAGGGTGATATGCGGGTGAAACGGCAGCGGGCTTTGATAGCAGCCGCTGCGCGCCGCCTGCGAGCGCAGCATCTGCGCCAGCTGCAGCAGGCCGCGCGGCGCGCGCTTGCAGCCGAGCCAGACCACGCCGGGGCGCGGCCAGTGGCCGAGATCGTCGAGCTGCAGGCTGAAGCCGGGCTGGCTGATGCGTCCCGCCAGCCTTTTTAGCGCCGCCTCCTTCTGGCTGCTGACCTCACCGAGAAACGCCAGCGTCAGGTGCAGGTTGGCGGCGGCGACCGGGCGACCGTCCTGCGGCGCGAAGGCGTCGGCGCGCCAGCGGATGACCTGCTGCTGCAGGCTGTCCGGCAAGGGCAGAGCAAAAAACAGACGGCGCGAACTGGACATGTTTCCTCGGTAACTGAATGAATCTCTGGGCGCAATGCTACAATGAGCGCCGTTGATTAACTACCCCGTGGAGTGTTTTGTGTCTTTATTGCCCGTCAGCCAGGTGCTGGATGAGTTGCTTGCCGCGCTGCGCAGCGCGCCGCAGGTGTTGCTGCACGCGCCGACCGGCGCCGGTAAGTCCACCTGGCTGCCGCTGCAGATCCTGCGGCAGGCCAACCTGCCGGGGCGCATCATCATGCTGGAGCCGCGGCGTCTGGCGGCGAAAAACGTCGCCTATCGCCTGGCGCAGCAGCTGGGGGAAGAGCCGGGGCAAACCGTGGGCTACCGCATGCGCGCCGAAAGCAAAAGCGGGCCGGCGACGCGGCTGGAGGTGGTCACCGAAGGCATTCTGACCCGCATGCTGCAGCAGGATGCGGAGCTGCAGGGCGTCTCGCTGGTGATCTTGGATGAATTCCATGAGCGCAGCCTGCAGGCCGATCTGGCGCTGGCGCTGCTGCTGGACGTACAGCAGGGGCTGCGTGACGATCTGAAGCTGCTGATTATGTCGGCGACGCTGGATAACGCCCGGCTGTCGCAACTGCTGCCGGCCGCGCCGGTGGTGGTGTCGCAGGGGCGCAGTTTCCCGGTGGCGCGCCACTATCAGCCGCTGGCCAGCCATCAGCGGCTGGAGGACGGCGTCGCCTCGGCGGTCAAGCGCCTGCTGGCGGAGCAGCCGGGATCGCTGCTGCTGTTTTTACCGGGCGTGGCGGAGATTTTGCGGGTGATGGAGCGGCTGCAGGGCGAGGTCGCCGGCGATGTCGACCTGTGTCCGCTGTACGGCGCACTGCCGCTGGCGCAGCAGCAGCGGGCGATTCAGCCGGCCGCCGCCGGACGGCGCAAAGTGGTGCTGGCGACCAATATTGCTGAAACCAGCCTGACGATTGAGGGCATCCGGCTGGTGGTGGACAGCGGCCTGGAGCGCACGGCGCGTTTTGACGCGCGCAACGGCCTGACGCGTCTGATTACCCAGCGCATCAGCCAGGCGTCGATGGTGCAGCGCGCCGGACGCGCCGGGCGCCTGGAAGAGGGCGTCTGCTGGCACCTGTGCGCCAAAGAGCAGGCCGAGCGCGCCGCCGAGTACGCCGAGCCGGAAATACTGCACAGCGATCTCAGCGGCTTCTGGCTGGAGCTGCTGCAGTGGGGCTGCGTTGACGCCGGCCAACTGAGCTGGCTGGATCTGCCGCCGCCCGCGGCGCTGGCGGCGGCTCAGCGGCTGTTGCAGACGCTGGGAGCCGCCGATGAACAGGGCAAACTGACGGCGGAGGGGCGCCGGATGGCGACGCTCGGCTGCGAACCGCGGCTGGCGGCGATGCTGTGCGCCGGCGCGGCGCTGGGGGAGAACGGCCTGGCGACCGCCGCCTTGCTGGCAGCGCTGCTGGAAGAGCCGCCGCGTAACGGGCAATTGGATATTGATTACTGGCTCAGCCGGCCGCAGCCGCACTGGCAACGGCGCGCGCGCCAGCTGGCGCAGCGCCTGAAGGGGCGCGACGGCCGCGTGGACGCCGAACTGGCGCCGCGGCTGCTGGCGCACGCCTTTGCCGATCGTATCGCCCAGCGGCGTGGGCAGGACGGCCGCTATCTGCTGGCGAACGGCATGGGCGCGGCGATGAATCAGGATGAGGCGCTGTCGCGCGCGCCGTGGCTGATCGCGCCGGCGCTGCTGCAGGGGGCGAACAGCCCGGACGCGCGTATTCTGCTGGCGCTGCCGCTGGACGTTGAACGGCTGGCGGCGCAGCTGCCGGAGATGGCGCAGCAGCGCACCGCGGTGGAGTGGGATGAAGAAAAAGGCACGTTGCGCGCCTGGCAGCGTCTGCAGATCGGCCGTCTGACGCTGCGCGCCCGGCCGCTGGCGAAACCGGCGGACGACGAGCTGCAGCAGGCGTTGGTGGACTGGGTGCGCGCTCAGGGCCTGGCGGTGCTGAACTGGGAGGGCGCCGCCGGCCAGCTGCGCGCGCGTCTGCAGTGCGCGCGGGAGTGGCTGCCGGAGGCCGACTGGCCGGCGGTGGACGATGAGGCGCTGCTGGCGGAGCTGGAGCGGTGGCTGCTGCCGGCGCTCGGCGGCGTGCGCGATCTGCGCGGTCTGCGGCAGGTTAATCTCGCCGAGGCGCTGAGCAACCTGCTGGACTGGCAGCAGAAACAGCGGCTGGATAATGCGCTGCCCACTCATTACACTGTGCCGACCGGCAGCCGCCTGCCGATCCGCTATGAGGCCGGCAAGCCGCCGCTGCTGCCGGTGCGTCTGCAGGAGATGTTCGGCGAGCAGCGCAGCCCGATGCTGGCGGAGGGTCGCATCGCGGTGGTGCTTGAGTTACTCTCTCCGGCGCACCGGCCGCTGCAGATCACCGCCGACCTGGCGGCGTTCTGGCAGGGCGCCTACCGGGAAGTACAGAAAGAGATGAAGGGGCGCTACCCGAAGCACGTCTGGCCCGACGACCCGGCCAACGCGCTGCCGACGCGCCGCACCAAGAAGTATCAGTAGCTGAATTCGGATGTTTCTTCTGTTCAGTCGGCTGATGCGGGAACAGATTAAGCACAAACTTGAACGGCCATCCTGGCCGTGCAGCGTGGAGAGTGACAGCAATGGCCGGGGATGACCGCGAGCCCATCGGGCGCAAAGGGAAACCACCCAAGCGCAGCGCGCCGCGCAGGCCGCCGCGCCGTCGTCTGGATGACGACGATGATGACTACCAAGCAAATAACTTTCAGGATGAGTATGACGATGATGAATATAACGACGAGGAAGAACGCATGCCGCGTAAGGTAAAGGCCGCGCCGCCTCGTAAGAAACGCCGTTGGCTCGGCTTGATGCTGAAAATCATACTGGTGATCGCCGTGCTGCTGGCCGGCTACGGCGTCTATCTGGATTCGCAGATCCGCAGCCGCATCGACGGCAAGGTCTGGCAGCTGCCGGCGGCGGTGTATGGCCGCATGGTCAACCTGGAACCCGGCATGCCGTACAGCAAAGGCGAAATGGTCAAGCTGCTGGAAGGCATGCAGTACCGCCAGGTCAGCCGGATGACGCGCCCGGGCGAATTTACCGTGAAGGGCAACAGCATTGAGATGCTGCGCCGTCCGTTTGACTTCCCGGACGGTAAAGAGGGGCAGATCCGCGCCCGTCTCGACTTCCAGAACGACCGCCTGGCGAAGATTGAAAACCTGGACAACCAGCGCAGCTTCGGCTTCTTCCGTCTGGACCCACGGCTGATCACCATGCTGCAGTCGCCGAACGGCGAGCAGCGCCTGTTCGTGCCGCGCAGCGGCTTCCCGGATCTGCTGGTGGACACGCTGATCGCCACCGAAGACCGCCACTTCTACGAGCATGACGGCATCAGCCCTTACTCGATCGGTCGTGCGGTGCTGGCCAACCTGACCGCCGGCCGTGCGGTGCAGGGCGGCAGTACCCTGACCCAGCAGCTGGTGAAAAACCTGTTCCTGACCAACGAGCGCTCGCTGTGGCGTAAGGCCAACGAAGCCTATATGGCGCTGCTGGTGGACTACCGTTACAGCAAAGACCGCATCCTGGAGCTGTATCTGAACGAGGTGTACCTCGGTCAGAGCGGCAGCGACCAGATCCGCGGTTTCCCGCTGGCCAGCCTGTACTACTTCGGCCGTCCGGTGGATGAGCTGAGCCTCGACCAGCAGGCGCTGCTGGTGGGGATGGTGAAAGGGGCGTCGCTGTACAACCCGTGGCGCAACCCGAAACTGGCGCTGGAGCGCCGCAACCTGGTGCTGAAACTGCTGCAGAACCAGGGCGTGATCGACGCGGAGCTGTATAACATGCTCAGCGCGCGTCCGCTGGGCGTTCAGCCGAAGGGCGGGGTGATTACGCCGCAGCCGGCCTTTATGCAGCTGGTGCGTCAGGAGCTGCAGAGCAAGCTGGGGGATAAGGTCAACGACCTGTCCGGCGTGAAGATCTTCACCACCCTGGATCCGGTGTCACAGGACGCGGCGGAAAAAGCGGTTGAGGCCGGCGTGCCGGCGCTGCGCGCGGCGCGTCACGTGAAAGATCTGGAAGCGGCAATGGTGATTGTCGACCGCTTCAGCGGCGAAGTCCGCGCGATGGTCGGCGGCGCCGAGCCGCAGTTCGCCGGCTTTAACCGTGCGATGCAGGCCCGGCGTCTGGTGGGGTCGCTGGCCAAGCCGCCGACCTACCTGACCGCGCTGTCCGAACCGGACAAATACCGCCTGAACACCTGGCTGGCGGATGCGCCGCTGTCGCTCAAGCAGCCGAACGGCAGCGTCTGGCAGCCGAATAACTACGATCGTCGTTTCCGCGGCAAGGTGATGCTGGTGGATGCGCTGGCGCACTCGCTGAACGTGCCGACGGTGAATCTGGGGATGGCCGTCGGTCTGGATCAGATCAGCGCCACGCTGCAGCGCCTGGGCATTCCGAAGTCGGAAATTAATCCGGTGCCGTCAATGCTGCTGGGCGCCATCGGCCTGACGCCGATGGAAGTGGCGCAGGAGTACCAGACCATTGCCGGCGGCGGCAACCGTGCGCCGCTGTCCGCAGTGCGTTCGGTGATTGCCGAGGACGGCAGCGTGCTGTACCGCAGCTTCCCGCAGGCGGAGCGCGTAGTGCCGGCACAGGCGGCTTATCTGACGCTGTACGCCATGCAGCAGGGCGTCGCGCGCGGCACCTCGCGCTCGCTGTCGGTGAAGTTCCCTAACTACCATCTGGCGGCGAAAACCGGTACTACCAACGATCTGCGCGACAGCTGGTT
Organism: Serratia rubidaea; assembly: GCF_016026735.1. Taxonomy (NCBI): domain Bacteria; kingdom Pseudomonadati; phylum Pseudomonadota; class Gammaproteobacteria; order Enterobacterales; family Yersiniaceae; genus Serratia; species Serratia rubidaea. The sequence continues at coordinate 547,912 of NZ_CP065640.1, read as the reverse complement.
TGCCGGCATCGACGGTAAAGAAGTGGCGATCGCCTGGGTCGGACGCGACAACAACGGCCCGGCCAAGCTGACCGGCGCCAACGGCGCACTGACGCTGTACCGCCGCTACCTGGAAAACCAGACGCCGCTGCCGTTGCAGGTGCAGGCGCCGGAAGGGATCAACCAGATGAGCATCGATTCCGACGGCAACTTCCTGTGCGGCGCAGGCGGCTGGCGCACCATTCCGGTGTGGACCGACAACCCGGACGGCCTGTGCCAGGCCAGCCAGGCCGCGCTGCAGCAGCAACAGCAACAACAGCAGCAGGAGCAGGAAGAGCAGAAAGGCTCTGACGGCGTTGCCGGCTGGATTAAGGATATGTTCGGCCAGTAAGGCCGGCGTGAACGGCGGCCGCGACAGGCGGCGCGCCGATGCTAAAAACCCGTAACGGACGTTGCGGGTTTTTTTATTTTTCCGCTTAAGTTATTTCCATAGGGTTAACGGGGCTGAGTCAACGGCCCGGCGTCGGCCGGCGCGCCGAAATGCGCTTGCAGTTAAACTTCCCTTCTGCATAAAATGCGACGCTTATAATAATTATTATCGTTTACATTCTTCATTCAAATACATCAGAGAAACTATCATGGCTACCAAGCGTCCATCTCCATCACCAACGGTGTTCAACCGTTTCCCCGTGCGCGGCAGCGCGCTGGCCATCGCCGCCGCGCTGGGTGCCCTGAGCCTGTCGGCGCAGGCCGCTGACGGGGCGAAAGAAGATACCCTGACCGTGGTCGGCAGCGGCAGCCAACAGCAGGAAAGCGCCTGGGGGCCGGTCGGCACCTATGCCGCCAAGCACAGCGCTACCGGCACCAAAACCGATACGCCGCTGGTGAAAACGCCGCAGTCGGTCTCGGTGGTGACGCGCGAAGAGATGGAGATGCGTCAGCCGGACACGGTGAAAAGCGCGCTGGGCTACACGCCGGGCGTGATGGTGGGCAACCGCGGCGCTTCCACCGCCTATGATTCGGTTAATATCCGCGGCTTCAGCTCGGTCGGCACCAATCTCTATCTGGACGGCCTCAAGCTGCAGGACGACAACTATTCGATTTATCAGGTCGATCCCTATTTCCTGGAGCGCGCCGAGGTGCTGCGCGGGCCGGTTTCCGTGCTGTACGGCAAAAGCAACCCGGGCGGGCTGGTCTCGCTGGTCAGCAAACGGCCGACCGGCGAAGAGCTGCGGGAAGTGCAGTTCAAAATGGGCAGCGATAACCTGTTCCAGACCGGCTTTGACTTCGGCGGCACGCTGGATGACGACGGCGTTTACTCCTACCGCCTGACCGGGCTGGCGCGCAGCGAAGACCAGCAGCAGGTGGGGGAAAAATCCAAGCGTTACGCCATTGCGCCTTCCTTCAGCTGGCGGCCGGACGACCGCACTACCTTTACCCTGCTGAGCAGCTTCCAGGACGATCCGGACGTCGGCTACTACGGCTGGCTGCCGAAAGAGGGCACGGTGGAAAACGGCGTCAACGGCAAGCTGCCGACCAGCTTTAACGACGGCGAACCGGGTTACAACAACATCTCGCGCAAACAGCAGATGATCGGCTACAGCTTCGATCATGCCTTCAACGACGTGTGGAGCGTGCGGCAGAACCTGCGCTACACCAAGATGGACGTCGACTATCGCTCCATCTACGGCCTTGGCATCAGCGCGACCAACCCGAGCGAGCTGACGCGCGGCGTGATGAATTCGAAAGAGCATATGTCCAGCTTTGCGGTTGATAGCCAGGCGCAGGCCAAATTCGCCACCGGCGATGTGGATCACACCCTGCTGATGGGCGTCGACTATATGCGCATGCGCAACGATATCGTGTATGAGTACGGCACCGCATCCAACCTGAGCGTGGTGGCGCCGAACTACGGCAACGACAGCTACACCATTACCGGCAGCGCCAATCAGGTGAACCGTCAGGAGCAGACCGGCCTCTACCTGCAGGATCAGGCCGAGTGGAACAACTGGGTGCTGACGCTGGGCGGCCGCTACGACTGGAGCCAGACCTCCACCACCAACCGCGCGGCGCAAAATACGCGCAGCGAGCAGAACAACAGCGAATTTACCGGCCGTGCCGGGCTGAACTATGTGTTCGACAACGGCATTGCGCCGTACTTCAGCTACAGCGAGTCGTTTGAACCTACCGCCGGTACCGATGCCTTCGGCAAGCCGTTCTCGCCGTCGAAGGGCAAACAGTACGAAACCGGGGTGAAGTACGCGCCGGCCAACCGGCCGATCACCGCCAGCGTGGCGCTGTACCAGCTGACCAAGACCAACAACAAGGTCGCCTTCCCGGATAACCCGGTGTTCAGCATTCAGGGCGGTGAAATCCGCTCCCGTGGGGTTGAGGTCGAGGCCAAGGCGGCGCTGTCGGCCAACGTCAACGTGCTGGGCTCGTACACCTATACCGACGCCGAGTACACCAAAGACACTACCAATCAGGGCCATACGCCGGCGGCGATTCCGAAGCATATGGCGTCGCTGTGGGCGGACTATACCTTCCATGAAAGCGCGCTGAGCGGCCTGACGTTAGGCTCCGGCGTGCGCTATGTCGGCTCCAGCTACGGCGACGAAGCGAATACCTTCAAAGTTAAAGATTACACGGTGGTCGATGCGGCGGTGAAATACGATCTGGCACGATTCAACCTGCCGGGTTCATCCGTTGGCATTAATATCAACAACCTGTTTGATAAAGAGTACGTCTCCAGCTGCTTCAATACCTACGGTTGCTACTGGGGCGCGGAACGTCAGGTGGTTGCGACCGCAACCTTCCGTTTCTAACCGGACAACCCCGGCGCGGCCGCGCTGCGCCGGGTAAAAATAGGGCCTATGCAGGATAAACATCTTCTTCAACAGGCGACGTTCACGCTGGATAACGTGAGCTTCGCCGTTCCCGGCCGCATACTGCTGCAACCGCTGTCACTGACCTTTCCGCACGGGAAAGTCTGCGGGCTGATTGGCCATAACGGCTCCGGCAAATCCACCTTACTGAAAATTCTCGGCCGTCATCAGGCGGCGACCGGCGGTCAGGTGCTGCTGAACGAGACGCCGCTGGCGCAGTGGGACAGCAAGGCGTTCGCCCGCGAAGTGGCCTACCTGCCGCAGCAGCTGCCGGCCGCCGAGGGCATGACGGTGCGCGAGCTGGTGGCCATCGGCCGCTATCCGTGGCACGGCGCGCTGGGGCGTTTTTCCGCCGCCGACCGTCAGCATGTGGAAGAGGCGATCGCGCTGGTGGACTTAAAGCCGCTGGCCGGCCGGCTGGTGGACAGCCTGTCCGGCGGTGAGCGTCAGCGCGCCTGGCTGGCGATGCTGGTGGCGCAGGACAGCCGCTGCCTGCTGCTGGATGAACCGACCTCGGCGCTGGATATCGCCCATCAGGTCGAGGTGTTGGCGCTGATCCAGCGTCTGAGCCGCGAGCGCGGCCTGACGGTGATTGCGGTGCTGCACGATATCAATATGGCCGCCCGCTACTGCGACCACCTGGTGGCGCTGCGCGGCGGGGAGATGATCGCCCAGGGCGCGCCGCTGGAACTGATGCAGGGGCCGGTGCTGGAGCAAATCTACGGCATTCCGATGGGCACGCTGCCGCATCCGAGCGGCGGTTCACCGGTGAGCTTTGTTTACTGATGCAACAGACTTCTTTTGACCCTTTTCGCCGCCGTCTGCTGACGGCGCTGGCGCTGTCGCCGCTGCTGAGCGCGCTGCCGGGCCGCGCGGCCGCACTGCCCGATCTGGGGCGCATCGTCGCGCTGGAATGGCTGCCGGCTGAACTGCTGCTGGCGCTGGGCGTAACGCCGCTGGCGGTGGCCGATATTCATAACTACAACCTGTGGGTGCGCGAGCCGGCGCTGCCGGCGACGGTGGTTGACGCCGGTCAGCGCACCGAACCCAACCTGGAGCTGCTGCAACAGCTGCAGCCGTCGCTGGTGCTGCTGTCGCAGGGCTATGGCCCGTCGCCGCAGCTGCTGGCGCCGATTGCGCCGACCATGGAGTTTGCCTTTAACGACGGCAGCGGCAAACCGCTGACCGTCGCCAAACGCTCACTGCGTCAGCTGGCGCAGCGGCTGGGATTGGAGAGCCGCGCCGAGCAGCATCTGCAGGACTTTGACGCCTTTCTCGGCGGCGCGCGCCAGCGCCTGCGGGCCTACACCCGCCAGCCGCTGCTGCTGTTCTCGCTGATCGATAACCGCCACGCGCTGGTGATCGGCCATCAGAGCCTGTTCCAGGAGGTGATGGACCAGCTCGGCATCGCCAACGCCTGGAGCGGGGAAACCAACTTCTGGGGCTCGGCGATCGTCGGTATCGAACGTTTGGCGACGGTGAAGAATGCGCGGGCGATCTACTTCGACCACGGTAATCAGCGGATGCTGGCGCAGGTGAGCGCGACGCCGCTGTGGCAGTCGCTGCCGTTTGTGCGTCAGCAGCAGCTGCGCCGGCTGCCGGCGGTCTGGCTGTACGGCGCCACGCTGTCCGCGATGCGCTTTTGCCGGTTGCTGGAACAGGCACAGGAGGCGCGCGCATGAATAGCAGACGGCGTATTTTACCTATCGCGCTGCTGGCGTTGCTGGCGGCTGCCGCCGGCGGCCTGAGCCTGTTCAACCTGCTGCAGCAGCTGCCGTTGCCGCAGTGGGGGCAGGCGCTGCGGGCGCCGGATATCGATAACGTGCAGCAGATGGTGTTCCATTATAGCCTGCTGCCGCGTCTGTGCATTGCGTTGCTGGCCGGCGCCGGCCTGGGGCTGGTGGGCGTGCTGTTCCAGCAGGTGCTGCGCAACCCGCTGGCCGAGCCGGCGACGCTCGGCGTTTCGGCCGGCGCGCAGCTGGGGCTGACCATCGCCACGCTGTGGATGCTGCCGGGCGGCGCGTTGACCGAACAGCTGGCCGCGATGGCCGGCGCGATCGTGGTCGGCGCGCTGGTGTTCGGCGTGGCCTGGGGCAAGCGGATGTCGCCGGTGACGCTGATCCTGGCCGGTCTGGTGCTGGGGCTGTACTGCGGTGCGGTCAGCAGCCTGCTGGCGCTGTTCAACTATGAGCAGCTGCAGGGACTGTTCCTGTGGAGCACCGGCTCGCTGAACCAGCAGGACTGGAGCGCGGTGCAGTTTATCCTGCCGCGCCTGCTGCTGACGGCGCTGCTGGCCGCGCTGCTGATCCGTCCGCTGACCCTGCTGGGGCTGGATGACGGCGTGGCGCGCAATCTGGGGCTGGGGCTGGCATTCGCCCGCTTCAGCGCGCTGGCGCTGGCGATCGTGTTCAGCGCCATGTTGGTCAACGCGGTGGGGGTGATCGGCTTTATCGGCCTGTTCGCGCCGCTGATGGCGAAAATGCTGGGCGCGCGCCGGCTGGCGCACCGGATGATGCTGGCGCCGCTGCTGGGGGCGCTGCTGCTTTGGCTGACCGATCAGCTGATGGTCTGGCTGGCGCTGGTCTGGCGGGAAATTCCGACCGGCGCCGCTACCGCGCTGATCGGCGCGCCGCTGCTGCTGTGGCTGCTGCCGCGGCTGCGCAGCGCCGCCACGCCGCCGCCGATGAATTTGGGCGACCGGGTGCCGGCCGAGCGTCAGCATCTGCCGCGCTGGCTGCTGCTGGGCGGCGCGCTGCTGCTGGCCGGGCTGGCGGTGGCGCTGATGCTGGGGAAAAACGCCGCCGGCTGGCACTGGAGCGTCGGCGCGGAATTTGAGTCGCTGTGGCCGTGGCGCTGGCCGCGGGTGCTGTCGGCGCTGGCGGCGGGCGTGATGCTGGCGGTGGCGGGCACGCTGATTCAGAAGCTGACCGGCAACCCGATGGCCAGCCCGGAAGTGCTGGGCATCAGCTCCGGCGCGGCGTTCGGCGTGGTGGTGATGATGTTTATCGTACCGGGCGACGCCTTTGTCTGGCTGCTGCCGGCGGGCAGTCTGGGGGCCGCGCTGACGCTGTTGGTGATCACCGTGGTCGCCGGGCGCGGCGGCTTCTCGACCGAACGGATGCTGCTGGCGGGGATTGCGCTCAGCACCGCGTTTACCACCACTATCTATCTGCTGCTGGCCAGCGGCGACCCGCGCATGGGCGGCCTGCTGACCTGGATTTCCGGTTCGACCTATGCGGTGACCGCGGCGCAGGCGATACGCACCGCGCTGATTGCCGCGCTGCTGGTGCTGCTGGCGCCGCTGTGCCGCCGCTGGCTGACCATTCTGCCGCTGGGCGGCGCGACGGCGCGTTCGGTCGGCATTGCGTTGACGCCGGTGCGCCTGAGCATTCTGCTGCTGGCGGCGACGCTGACCGCGATGGCGACGCTGACCGTCGGCCCGCTCAGCTTTGTCGGCCTGATGGCGCCGCATATGGCGCGCATGCTGGGCTTCCGCCGCGCGCTGCCGCAGCTGCTGATCGCCGCGCTGCTGGGCGGCCTGCTGATGGTGTTTGCCGACTGGTGCGGGCGGATGGTGCTGTTCCCTTACCAAATCCCGGCCGGCCTGCTGGCGACCTTTATCGGCGCGCCGTACTTCGTCTATCTGCTGCGCAGGCAGACTTCGTAGCGGCTTTACTATTCCTCTCAAGGGTCCAGCATGCTGGACCCTTTTTTATCTCTGCATGAACACCACCTCCTATGGAGGTGGTCAGCAACAAGTTGGCTCTGCCAGTAATGCTACTCATGGGAAAATCCGAATCTGTTATCCCCATAACTGATAAGGATTTAACCATGAGTAGATTCCAGAAAGCATCTCATGTGCTCTGGTGTTGTCAATATCATATTGTATGGACACCCAAGTACCGATTTCGCATCCTTAGGAATAATGTTGGCAAAGAGGTCTACAAGCAGATAAGGATCTCAAGTGAGCAACTCGGGATAGAAGTGGTAGAGCTGAATGTTCAGATAGATCATGTCCATTTACTGGTAAAAGTCCCGCCACGTCTTTCTATTTCACATGTGATAGGTCATTTGAAAGGTAAAACAGCCCTTAGGCTGTTCAGCAAATTTCCCTATCTGCGGAAGAACAAGTTGTGGGGAAATCACTTCTGGGCGCGGGGTTACTGCGTAGATACCGTAGGTATAAATGAAGAAATGATAAGAAAGTACGTGAAGTATCAGGAAAAGCATGAAGTTGAAGAGAGCCAGCTTCCACTAAAAGAGGTGTGAAGCGAAGGCTCTCAGAGTCTGAGCTAAGTACGCCCCTCTGGGGCGCTATCAATGCCACCTGCTATGCAGGTGGTTTTTTACGCCGCTGGCGGATCGCGCTGCCAGTAAAGCGGCTCGCCAAACGCCTCCACATAGTGATCGATCACCGCCCTGACGTTCAGCGGCGGACGGCGGGCGTGCGGATAGATGGCGGCGATCTGCTGCGGCTCGGTTTTTATCGCCGTCTCAAACTCCGGCAGCAGCCTGACCAGCTCGCCGTTTTGCAGCCGATCGCCCATCAGCCAGTCGGGAAACAGCACCAGCCCCATGCCGCCCAGCGCGGCGACCAGCAGCGTTTCCGCATTGTTGGAGGTTAACAGCGGGGAGAGCGGGTAGTGCACCCAGGCGTCGCCGGGGGCGCGGAACAGCCAGCGGTTCGGCCCGGACGAGCCGCGATACACCAGACAGCGGTGGCGGCTGAGATCCGCCGGGCTGTGCGGCGCGCCGTAGCGGCGCAGGTAGGCCGGCGAGGCGGCGAGGTAGTAGCGCTGCTCGCCAAACACGCGGGCGTGGAAGGAGGAGTCCGTCAGCGTGCCGATGCGGAAGATGACGTCCGCAGCGTCGCGGTGCGGGTCGATATAGTCGTCGGTCTGCACAAGATCGATCAGCAGGCGGGGATAGCGGGCGGCCAGCGCGGGCAGGGCGGGTGCCACGTGGCGCTGGCCGAAGAACACCGGCGTATTGATGCGCACCAGCCCGGACGGCTCCAGCGCCCGCTCCTGCAGCTCTTTGCGCGCCTCGTCGAGCTGTTCGGTCATGCTGCGCGCATAGTCGATAAACAGCCGCCCGGACTCGGTTGGCATCACCGCGCGCGTATTGCGGTAAAACAGCTGCTGCCCCAGCGCGTCTTCCAACTGGTGAATGATGCGCGAAACCTTGGAGGCCGAAATGCCGCGCCGCCGCGCGACAGCGGAGAAGTTCTGCGCGTCGAAGACCTCGATAAAAATCTTTAATGCGCTGACATTAATCGCGTCGCTATCCAGCATTGATGCAAATCCTGCAAAGGTGTTTAACAGATTATACCGTTTTTTCCCCGCTTTCGCCGCTGTAAGCTGCGGCGTCTGATTGAGCGGAGAGCGTTTGCTATGCAACTTTTACTTATTTTACTGGTTATCGCGGGCGGGATGGGCCTGTCGGTGGAGGCGGGCCTGCTGGGGCCGTTGGGCGGCGAGGTCGGCGATCTGTGGGCGACTTTCAGCATCTTTGGCGTCGGCGCCGCGCTGACGTTTCTGCTGATGCTGTTTTTCAGCCCGCGCAACAGCCCGTCGTTTTTTGCCCAGCCGGGCTGGCAGCTGCTGGGCGGCGTGCTGGGGCCGGTTTATGTGGTGATCCTGACCGTGGCGACGCCCGCTATCGGCGTTGCGCTGACCATGATCGGCATTCTGGCCGGGCAGGTTTTCAAAAGCCTGATTATCGACCACTTCGGTCTGCTGGGGACGCCGCACCGCAAAATAGACGCCAGACGCATTCTCGCGCTGGTTTTCATCATCGCCGCGCTGGCGCTGGTCGCACAGGGTTAAGGGGGACGACATGACGATATTGATGATTCTGCTGGCGGTGGTCGGCGGCGCGATGCTGAGCATTCAGGCGGCGATCAACGGCCAGCTGGGCAGCAAGGTGGGCGTGTTCCGCAGCGCCTTTCTGACCTTTTCCGTCGGCGCGTTGATTACCGCGCTGCTGATTTTCTTCTTTGAACCCAAGCAGGCGGTCAGCCTGCTGGATGTGCCGAAATGGCAGCTGCTGGGCGCGCTGTTCGGCGTGCCTTATATTGTGATTATGGTGCTGGCGGTGCAGCGCATCGGCACGGCGGTAGCGACGGTGGCGGTAATTTTCGGCCAGTTGACGATGAGCATGCTGATCGACAACTTCGGCTGGCTGGGCAATGCCGCCATGGGTTTCTCCGCCAGCCGGCTGGGGGCGATTGTCTGTCTGGCGATCGCGCTGGGCTTTATCTACTCCAGCAGCCGGACGAAATCGGCGTAAGGGACGACGGCAGGATAAAAAAAGGCCGGGCATGATGCCCGGCCTCAGTCGATTGACAATGCCTGTTATTAGGGAAAGCGTGGCGATGGGGTCGTAGCGGCGTTAGCCGCCTGACAAATTTGCCGGGAGCAAATTTGAACAACCGTAAGGTTGGCCCGTAGGGTGGGACGCAGGGATGCGTCCCATAATGCCCCTCGTTACGCTAGGCCCGAGTATCTCGGGCTATCAGACAACTTTGCCATTAACCTCGCCTTTCTGTTTGGCGCTGATTTATTTCAGGCCGGCGGCGTCGCGCAGCAGGGCGGCCTTGTCGGTCGCTTCCCACGGGAAGTGTTCACGGCCGAAGTGGCCGTAGGCTGCGGTTTCGCGGTAGATAGGCTTGAGCAGATCCATCATCTGAATCAGGCCGTACGGACGCAGGTCAAAGAACTCGCGCACCAGCAGGGTCAGCTGCTCGGTCGGCACTTTCTCGGTGCCGAAGGTTTCCACCATGATGGAGGTCGGCTCCGCCACGCCGATGGCGTAGGAAACCTGGATTTCGCAGCGGTCGGCCAGGCCGGCGGCAACGATGTTTTTCGCCACGTAGCGCGCGGCGTAAGCGGCGGAACGGTCAACTTTGGACGGATCCTTACCGGAGAAAGCGCCGCCGCCGTGGCGCGCCATGCCGCCGTAGGTATCAACGATGATTTTACGCCCGGTCAGGCCGCAGTCGCCCATCGGGCCGCCGATAACGAAACGGCCGGTCGGGTTGATGTGGTACTTGGTGCCGGCGCTCAGCCACTCGGCAGGCAGAACCGGCTTGATGATCTCTTCCATCACCGCTTCTTGCAGATCTTTTTGTGCAATCTCTTCAGAGTGCTGGGTGGACAGCACCACCGCGTCGATGCCGACGATTTTACCGTCGTCATACTGGAAGGTAACCTGGCTTTTCGCATCCGGACGCAGCCACGGCAGGGTGCCGTTTTTACGCACTTCGGACTGGCGCTGCACCAGACGGTGCGCATAGGTGACCGGCGCCGGCATCAGCACGTCGGTTTCGTTGGTGGCATAGCCAAACATCAGGCCCTGATCGCCTGCACCCTGTTCCAGCGGATCGGTACGGTCCACGCCCTGATTGATATCCGGCGACTGTTTGCCGATCGCGCTCAGCACCGCACAGGAGTTGGCGTCGAAGCCCATATCGGAGTGCACGTAGCCGATGTCGCGAACGGTGTTGCGGGTGATCTCTTCGATATCGACCCAGGCGCTGGTGGTGATTTCACCGCCAACCAGCACCATGCCGGTTTTCACGTAGGTTTCACAGGCAACGCGGGCTTTCGGATCCTGCTCCAGGATGGCGTCGAGTACGGCATCGGAGATCTGGTCGGCAATTTTATCAGGATGTCCTTCGGAAACGGATTCAGACGTGAAGAGGTGTTTAGCCATTGTATTCTTTACCTTGCATAAGACGGGTGGAAATTACTGCACAGCGCTGGAGATCCGGGCATCGAAGCGAAGGGTCTTCCGCTGATGGCGCGAGATGCATCCTGCAACGCCCCTCAGGCAAAGCCGTTAAGCAGTTTTTTCGGTTAACCAGTATATCCCTTCGTCTTCCACTCAGGCGGCGTCGTTGGCAGCCCGTTGACGTTCATCAGGTATATAGATGGATTAACATCTGGACGTCTATTTTAGGTTATGCTTTAGCCGGATTGCCAGTATTTTTTTGTCGTTTATCACTTTTCCGCCGCCGCACTGACGCCATTTTCATCGCTTGAAACAGTTTGCGGCAAATTTTCATTTTGCATTTTGCCCGTGTTATCGGTATAAACTGCGCGCACGGCTCATTTGCTGGCCAATACGGCGACAGAAGTTGTAAAGGTCTGTGAATCCGCTGCAGGCGTCCCGACGGACGCTGCCGCTTCATAGAACGGTCACGTTCTTACACTACTATTTAGAGGTCTGGTCGTTCTGCGGAACGACGCGCGTGGAGGTGGTTGGATTAATGATCCGTTGTCTACCGGCTGTTGGTTCCCGACAGCAGTGCCAGTCCGGCACCAATTCTTCAGTTATCTCCCGTCTTTTCTCTATATCACCTACCCGGTGTGATAAACACCTGGGCGCTACTCAGGATTCTCGGGCCGGCTAAACCCGCCTGACCGACGTTGCCGTCAGGCTGCGCCGGGCCGGCTGGTATTTCGCTCGTCTGAAGCACTGAACAAGGGTAGCCTGCAGCCTTCCTGTGGGATGTTTCTTGGCCTGATTCACGAGGTTTGAACAGGGTGTCTTACAATTATAGCGTTAACCAACCGATCGCCAGATGCGAACGGCCGGCCGATATGCCGCCGCCGCGCCAGGCTGGGTTGTTCTCGCGGGATGTAGCTGCGATAGTGGCTGACTACGTCGTCAGAACGGGAAATGAGGCAAATTAATGTCTGATGATCGACTAAATAACCGCGCGTCAGCAGCGGGTGAACCAGTTTCTTTGCGCTCCATGCAGGAGGTTGCCATGAATGATCGTAACGCCAGCAAGATGCTGCGTACCTATAACGTCGCCTATTGGGGCAATAATTATTATGACGTCAATGAGCGCGGCCACATTAGCGTGTGCCCGGACCCGGACGTTCCCGGTGCGCGCGTCGATCTTGCTGAACTGGTAAAAGAGCGTCAGAAAGAGGGGCAGCGCCTGCCGGCGCTGTTCTGCTTCCCGCAGATCCTGCAGCATCGCCTGCGTTCGATTAACGCCGCCTTTAAACGGGCGCGCGAGTCGTTCGGCTATCAGGGCGGCTATTTCCTGGTGTATCCGATCAAGGTCAACCAGCACCGGCGCGTGATCGAGTCGCTGGTCAACTCCGGCGAACCGCTGGGGCTGGAAGCCGGCTCCAAGGCGGAGCTGATGGCGGTGCTGGCGCATGCCGGCATGACCCGTTCGGTGATTGTCTGTAACGGTTATAAAGACCGTGAATATATTCGTCTGGCGCTGATCGGCGAAAAACTGGGGCACAAGGTGTACCTGGTGATCGAGAAGATGTCGGAAATCAATCTGGTGCTGGAAGAGGCGGAACGGCTGAACGTGGTGCCGCGCCTGGGCGTGCGTGCGCGTCTGGCCTCCCAGGGCTCCGGCAAATGGCAGTCCAGCGGCGGCGAAAAATCCAAGTTCGGCCTGGCGGCGGTGCAGGTGCTGAAGCTGGTGGAAACCCTGCGCGAGGCGGGGCGTCTGGACAGCCTGCAGCTGCTGCACTTCCACCTCGGGTCGCAGCTGGCCAACATCCGCGATATCGCCACCGGCGTGCGCGAGTCGGCGCGTTTTTACGTTGAACTGCACAAACTGGGCGTCAATATCCAGTGCTTCGACGTGGGCGGCGGCCTGGGGGTCGATTACGAAGGCACCCGTTCGCAGTCCGACTGCTCGGTCAACTATGGCCTGAACGAATACGCCAATAACGTGATCTGGGGCATCGGTGACGCCTGTAACGAGCACGGCCTGCCGCACCCGACGGTGATCACCGAATCCGGCCGCGCGGTCACCGCGCACCATACGGTGCTGGTGTCCAACGTGATCGGCGTGGAGCGCAACGAATTCAGCGAGCCGGAGCCGCCGGTGGCGGACGCGCCGCGCGCGCTGGAAAGCATGTGGGAAACCTGGCAGGAGATGAACGAGCCGGAAAACCGCCGCTCGCTGCGCGAATGGCTGCACGACAGCCAGATGGACCTGCACGACGTACACACCCAATACGCGCACGGCATGCTGGATCTGACCAAGCGCGCCTGGGCGGAGCAGCTGTATCTGAACATCTGCAACAAGATCCAGCAGCAGCTCGACCCGAGCAACCGCGCCCACCGGCCGATTATCGATGAGCTGCAGGAGCGGATGGCGGACAAGTTCTACGTCAACTTCTCGCTGTTCCAGTCGATGCCGGACGCCTGGGGGATCGACCAGCTGTTCCCGGTGCTGCCGCTGGAGGGGCTGGATCAGCCGCCGGAAGGGCGTGCGGTGCTGTTGGACATCACCTGCGATTCGGACGGCACCATCGATCATTACGTTGACGGCGACGGCGTGGCGACCACCATGCCGATGCCGCCGTACGATCCGGAGAACCCGCCGGTGCTGGGCTTCTTTATGGTCGGCGCCTATCAGGAAATCCTGGGGAATATGCACAACCTGTTCGGCGACACCGCCTCGGTTGACGTGTATATCTTCCCGGACGGCACCATTGAAACCGAGCAGTCCGACGACGGCGATACCGTGGCCGACATGCTGCAGTATGTGCAGCTGGACCCGACGGCGCTGCTGGCCAAATTCCGCGATCAGGTGAAAGAGACCGACCTGGACAATGCGCTGCAGGCGCAGTTCCTGGAAGAGTTCGAAGCCGGCCTGTACGGTTATACTTATCTGGAAGACGAGTAATGCTGCGGCGCGGATGGCGTCATCCGCGCCGACTTGAAGCCTGAGGCAAATCAGGCGATAATTCAGGCCATCAGCAGCGCTGAAAAGAACGTTTAAATAAATCCCTTCCTCGTCGGGCTAACGACGCGGAAGGGATTTTTTTTTGTTGGGCCTGTGACGTTGCGCCGCGGGCGAAATGTTGAACGATGAGGATTTACTATGAGCACCTTAGGTCATCAGTCCGATAATTCTTTAGTGTCCAATGCCTTTGGTTTCCTGCGCTTTCCGCTGAATTTTATGCCGTATGACAGCGATGCGGAGTGGGTGATCACCGGCATTCCCTTCGATATGGCGACCTCCGGCCGCGCCGGCGGGCGTCACGGGCCGGCGGCGATCCGTCAGGTGTCCACCAACCTGGCCTGGGAAGGCAACCGCTGGCCGTGGAGTTTTGACCTGCGTGACCGGCTGAACGTCGTTGACTGCGGCGATATCGTGTTCAACTTCGGCGATGCGCAGGATATGAGCGATAAGCTGCAGGCCCACGCTGAGAAACTGCTGCGGGCCGGCAAGCGCATGCTCTCCTTCGGCGGCGACCATTTTGTCACGCTGCCGCTGCTGCGCGCGCACGCCAAGCACTTTGGCAAGATGGCGCTGGTGCATTTTGATGCGCACACCGACACCTACGCCAACGGCAGCAAGTTTGACCACGGCACCATGTTCTATCATGCGCCGAACGAAGGCCTGATCGATCCGCATCACTCGGTGCAGATCGGCATCCGCACCGAATTCGACCATGATAACGGCTTTACCGTGCTGGATGCGGCGCAGGTGAACGACCGCGGCGTGGACGATCTGCTGACCCAGATCAAACAGATCGTCGGCGATATGCCGGTATACCTGACCTTCGACATCGACTGCCTGGATCCGGCCTTTGCGCCCGGCACCGGCACGCCGGTGATCGGCGGTCTGACCTCCGATCGCGCGCTGAAGCTGCTGCGCGGCATGCAGACGCTGAACATCGTCGGCATGGACGTGGTGGAAGTGGCGCCGGCCTACGATCAGTCGGAAATCACCGCGCTGGCCGCGGCGACGCTGGCGCTGGAAATGCTGTACCTGCAAGCGGCGAAAAAGCAGGCGTAAGCGAGAGTTGTGTAAACCCCGGTCTTGCCAGAGGCCGGGGTTTTTATGGAGACAGATATGCTGGCCAAACCATCTGTACGTCTGAACAAATATATTAGCGAAAGCGGGGTCTGCTCGCGTCGCGATGCCGATCGTTATATCGAACAAGGTAATGTTTTTATTAATGGCAAGCGTGTGGCGCTGGGCGATCGGGTATTTCCGGGAGACGTGGTCAAGGTTAACGGCCAGCTCATCGAGCCGCGTAGCGAAGACAACCTGGTCTTCATTGCGCTGAACAAACCGGTAGGCATTGTCTGCACCACGGAAAGCGGCGAAAAAGACAACATTGCCGATTTTGTGAATCACAGTACGCGTATTTTCCCGATCGGGCGGTTAGATAAAGACTCGCAGGGGCTGATATTCCTGACTAACCACGGCGATCTGGTGAACAAGATCCTGCGGGCCGGTAACGAGCACGAAAAAGAGTATCTGGTGACGGTCAATAAACCGGTCACCGATGAATTTATCCGCGGTTTAGCGGCGGGCGTACCGATGCTGGGTACGGTGACCAAAAAATGCAAGGTGAAGAAAGTCTCCGCCTCGGTGTTTCGCATCGTGCTGGTGCAGGGGTTAAACCGCCAGATCCGTCGTATGTGTGAACATTTTGGCTATGAGGTCACCAAGCTGGAGCGCACCCGCATTATGAACGTCGGGCTGGCCGGCTTACCGCTGGGAGACTGGCGGGAATTGACGGATGATGAACTGATCGCGTTGTTCAAACTGATTGAGGACTCCTCGTCGGAAGCAAAACCGGCGAGCCGCAAGCCGGCGGTCAACAAGGCCAAAAAAGCCAGTAAACCCGCCGAAGCGCCGGCCGGGCGCAAGCGGTTCACCCAGCCGGGCCGTAAAAAGAAAGGGCGTTAACGGCAGTGCTGCGCTGCCGGCAAATCCATCCGGCGGCGTAGCCGCTACTTTCAGCCGTCTGGAGGCGTCCGCCCTTTATCGTTGGCCGCCGGGATGAACGGCCGATTAGAGGAAACGCCTTTAAGATCCGCGGCTTCGTTGCTTACGGGCGCTGCAGCAGCGCCCGGGCCTGGCGCATTTTGCCCAGCAGCACGCCGCCCGCCAGCAGCGTGACCAGCTGTGAGGCGATCAGCACCGCAAACCCGGACGACACCGTGCCCTGAGCGGCCATCACCCATCCCATCAGCAGCGGAATAAAGGCGGAAAACAGATTGCCGATTCCGTTGATAATGCCATAGGCGCTGCCGACCGCCTGCGGCCTGGCGTAGTGCTGCAGCAGCGTCGGGATCGCCGCGCCCTGCAGGCCCCAGCAGGCGTTGGCCGCCAGCAGGAAAAAGGCGATCCAGCCGGTCTGGCCGCTGTTCATCAGCCCGGCAACGCACAGCGCGGTGGCGCCGCCGCCGATGACGAAGATCAGCGGCGCCTGCTGCGGACGCATCCGGTCGAGCAGCGCACCGCCGAGATATTTCGCCCCGATGCTGACGATAAACGGCAGTGACGCCATGGCCCCCATCTGCTTCAGCGAAAAGCCTTTTTCATCGATCAGGTAGGCCGGCAGCCAGGCGCTGGAGCCCCACAGATAGCTGAGGGTGGCGATCTCCACCAGCATAATCCAGCCGAGCATCGGCGTATGCCAGGCGTCGCTGAAGGTGCGCCAGACGCGCGCCAGCACCGGCGTTGCGGCGCGCGGCGGCGGCGTGTTGTGCGCCGGACGGATAAACGTGCGGATCAGCCACAGCCCGGCCAGCAGATTGAAACCCGCCAGTAAATAAAACGACATCGCCCAGCCGAAGTGGGCCATCAGAAAGCCGATCAGCGGAAAGCCGATCGCCAGCCCGAGCGAGACGCCGAGCGCGCTGACGGCGTTGGGCTTGCCCAGCTCATTGGCGGCAAAGTGGTCGCTGATATACATGGTTTTCAGCGAAAACAGCGGCCCTTCGCTGACGCCGAGCAGGGCGCGCACCAGCAGCAGCCACAGGACGCTGCCCGCCAGCGGCGAGGCGGCGGTCAGCAGCGCCCACAGCAGCACGCTGAGCGTCAGCGCGCGTCGGTATCCCATCAGCGTTTCCAGAAACGGCGTCAGCAGCAGCGCCGCCAGGCCGTAGCCGAGCAGAAAGGCGGTCATCAGCGTGCCCTGCTGCAGCCGGCTCTCCCCGAGGCCGAAGTGGTGCAAAAACGCCGGATTGACCACCATCACGGCGATATTTACCCGGTCGATATAGGCGATCACGATCAAAAACAGCAGGGCGAACACGCCGTACCAGCGCTGACGAGCATTCACAAAGCACTCCTTAACACGGTGATAAACCTGTGCGGCGGGCGAACGGGCGTTCGCCGGGCCTGAAGGCGGGATTATGGGTCTGGATGTTAAATTATTGTTTCAATAAACGCGCCTCTCACGGCGAGAGAAAACTTTTACGCCGCTTGCCATGCAAAAATCAACGCGTTTTTGCATATAAATTCACGATGTAATGCATAAATACCATCGTATTTTCATATCGGTGCATTTTTTCGTGATCTCCTCCGCATTTGTAATCTTTAAACAACCTTTTATTAACAATTGTCGCCTTGCTCCCTTGACGAAACATTCGCCAGTTTTATAGTGGGCGTATTAAATAAGAAACTGAGTTTCATATATGAAACAAAGAGATAGAGGGTTTTAGCAATGAGCTGGAAGAACGTGTGCGAAGTGTCTCAGGTTAAAGAAGATTTCCCTTACTCGGCGACGGTAGACGGCAAAGAGATCGGGGTGTATCTGATCGACGGGCAATATTACGCGCTGGAAGATGTCTGCCCGCACGCCTACGCCTTGCTCAGCCAGGGGTTTGTCGACGACGGCAAAGTGGAGTGCCCGCTGCATGAAGCGCTGTTCGACGTACGCACCGGCCAGTGCCTGCGCGAACCGGGCGGCCGCGATCTGCAAACCTTCGCCACCCGCGTGATTGACAACCAAATCCAGATCACCGTCATCGAGGAGGAGTAATTGATGCAACACATTACCGATTTCAACCCGTGGCTGCCGGACACCCAGCAGGTGATCCCGGCGCGCGAGGGCGGCAACGGGCAGATCCATCAGCCGGGCCACTATCAGAATGTGATCTGGCAGACGCGCGCCCGCGTGCCGGACGGCTTTGAAACCGCGCTGGTCGCCGCGCTGGAGGAGATCTTCGACGGCGGCGCCAGCGAACTGGATCAGATCGTCAGCGCGCTGAATCAGCGCCGGCTGTTCGATCGCAACGGCCAGCCGTGGAACGAAGCGGCGTTCCGCGAATTCCTTCACGTTAACGGTTTCTGAGCAGCACTGGGAGAAGACAATGACAGCAAACACAACATCCTCCGCGCAGACTTTACAGAACTACCTTGACCAGGGCTTACGCGGTATGTGGTATCCGGTGCTGGCCAGCTGGGAAGTGGGCAACAACCCGGTCGGCATCACCCGACTGGAGCAGCAAATCGTCCTGTGGCGCGACGCGCAGGGCGCAATCCACGCGCTGGAAGACCGCTGCCCGCACCGCGGCGCGCGGCTGTCGATGGGCTGGAACCTCGGCGATCGCATCGCCTGCTGGTATCACGGCGTTGAAGTGGGCGGCGACGGCGAGGTGAAAGACGTGCCGGCGGTGGACCGCTGCCCGCTGGTGGGGCAGAAATGCCTGCGTTCCTACCCGGCGCAGGAGGCTCACGGCGCGGTGTTCCTCTACTTCGGCGTCACCGCCGACGAAGCGCCGCCGGAACTGATCTTCCCGCAGGAGCTGGCCGATGAAGCTGCTTACAGCAACTTCCTGTGCACCGCCAGCTGGGACTGCAATTATCAGTATGCGTTGGAAAACGTGATGGACCCGATGCACGGCACCTATCTGCACTCTTCGTCGCACTCGATGGCGGAAGGCGACCGCAAGGCGGATATGGCCCTGGAGCCGACCGACAGCGGCTTTATCTTCAAGAAAAACGGCCAGATCGGCGTCAACTTCGACTGGGTGGAGTTCGGCAACAGCGGCGCCTACTGGATGCGCCTGTCGATCCCGTACAAACAGCGCTTCGGGCCGGGCGGCCACTTCTGGATCATCGGCATGGTGGTGCCGGAAGACAAGGATCACTGCCGGGTATTCTTCTGGCGTATCCGCAAGGTGAAGGACTGGCAGCGCGATCTGTGGCGCTTTATGTACCGCAACCGTCTGGAGGCGCTGCACTGGGACGTGCTTGAGCAGGATCGCATCGTACTGGAGAACATGGCGCCGAACGCCCGCAGCCGCGAATACCTCTATCAGCACGACGTCGGCCTGTCGCGTCTGCGCCGTATGATGCAAAAAGAGGCGCAAAAACAGCTGGCGATGCTGAGCGAGCTGGAGGCGGCGCAGTGAGCGGCCTGCTGGCGGACAAACGCATCGTGGTCACCGGCGCGGCGCGCGGCCTTGGCCGCAGCTTCGCCGCAGCGATCGCCGAGGCCGGCGGCCGGGTGGTGATGTGCGACATCCTGGCGGACGAGCTGCAGAGCGCGGCGGCGGCGCTGCGCGAGCAGGGCGCGCAGGTTGAAACGCAGACCATCGATCTGGCGTCGCCGGACTCGATTCGCAACGCCTTCAGCGCCATTGGCGCAGGCGGCGCGATCGACGGTCTGGTGAATAACGCCGCGCTGGCGACCGGCGTCGGCGGCAAAACCATGATGGAATACGATATCGAGCTGTGGGACCGCGTGATGCAGGTCAACGTGCGCGGCACCTGGCTGGTCAGTCAGGCGGCGGTGCCGCTGCTGGCGCAGCGGCCGCACGCCAAGATCGTCAACGTGGCGTCCGACACCGCGCTGTGGGGCGCGCCGCGCCTGATGGCCTACGTGGCCAGCAAGGGGGCGCTGATTGCGATGACGCGTTCGATGGCGCGCGAGCTGGGCGAACAGAACATCTGCGTCAACGCCATCGCACCGGGCCTGACGCGGGTGGAGGCCACCGAATATGTACCGGCGGAGCGCCACCAGCTGTACGAGCAGGGGCGGGCGCTGAGCGGAGCGCAACACCCGGATGATGTGACCGGCAGCGTGCTGTATCTGCTGTCGCCGCTGGCGAACTTCGTCACCGGTCAACTGCTGCCGGTGAACGGCGGTTTCGTATTCAACTGACCGCCCGACGGCGAGAAGAAGGAACAGAGCATGGCGGATGAACAAACGTGTAAATATCTGATCCCCGGACTGGATCGCGGTCTGCAGCTGCTGCTGGCGTTTGGCGAGCAGCACAAGGAGATGACCTTTGCGGAGCTGCACCGTCTGGTCGCCATGCCGAAGGCGACCGCCTACCGGGTGGTGCAGACGCTGGAGCATCTGGGCTTTCTGGAGCGCAACCCGCGCACCAACACCTTCTCGCTGGGCATCAAGGTGCTGCGGCTGGGGTTTGAGTATATCGCCTCGCTGGACGTAGCGCAGGTCGGGCAGCCGGTGATCGAGCAGCTGCGCGATCGCAGCCAGTGCAGCAGCCACCTGGCGATCCGTGACGGACGCGATGTGATCTATATCGCCCGCGTCAGCGCCGCCGGTTCGCAGATCAATCAGGTCAGCGTCGGCACGCGCCTGCCGGTGCATCAGACCTCGCTGGGACGCATGCTGCTGACCCGCACCACGCGCGAGGAATTCGAAGGTCTCTATCCGCAGCAGAGCCTGCCGGGCAGCGGGCCGGGCACGCCGGCCGACCGCGAGGCGCTGTGGCAGATGGTGCAGCAGGATAAGGCGCGCGGCTATGTGATCGGCGAGTCGTTTTTCCGCCACGGCATTTCCTCGATCGTCTACCCGATCTTTAACCGCGATCTGCAGGTGGAGGCGGTGGTCAGCATTATGGTGCCGTTCGATCAGATCCCGGCCGAGGATCGCGAGCGGCTGCGGATGGAGGTGCGCGACGCCGCCGGGAAGATTTCCGACTTCCTTGGCGCGCCGCCGCGAGCCGAGGTCGGCTAGCACTATTTTCATGTGCGGCGGGCCGCTGCCCGCCCACGGGTTTTCCCAACGGCAAGGTTTAGCGACCGCGTGAGGCGCCTGAAAACGGGCGTCGGGGAACGATCATGCCTGAAACAGGCGTTTCAGAGAACGTGAGGCACAAACAATGAGCGTGATTGGCATCGAACAGCTGGAATTTGGCGTTGAAGATCTGCCAAAGTGCGAGAAATTTATGCGGGACTTCGGCCTGCAGGCGGCGGCGGATCGGCCGTCGGCATTTACCACCCTGAGCGGCGCCGGCGTGCAGCTGCGTCCGCTGGACGACGATGAGCTGCCGCCGGCGTTCGAAGGTGGCTCGACCCTGCGCCGCATGACCTGGGGCGTGGCCGGCCCGGCGGAGCTGGCGGAACTGGCAACGCGGCTGGCGCAGGTGCCGGGCTTTCAGCGTCTGGGCGAGACGCTGGAGTGCCGCGATCCCAACGGCATGACGCTGCGCTTTGTGGTCAGCCGTCAGCGCGAGGTGACGCTGCCGGTCACGCCGATCAATCAGTGGGGCGACGTGCGCCGCATCGACCAGCCCAGCCCGGTCTATGAACAGGCGCAGCCGATCAATATCGGCCACGTGGTGTTCTTTGTCGATGACCTGGCGGCTACCGAGCGCTTTTACCGCGAGGCGCTGGGATTTCAGGTGTCCGATCGCTATATCGACCGCGCGGTGTTCCTGCGCACCCAGGCGCGCGGCGGCCACCATAACCTGTTCCTGCTGAAGCTGCCGAACCGCCCACGCGGGCTGAACCACGTGGCGTTCACCGTACGCGATATTCATGAAGTGATCGGCGGCGGTCTGGCGATGAATAAAGAGCAGTGGAGCACCTTTATCGGCCCCGGCCGCCATCCGATCTCCTCGGCCTACTTCTGGTACGTCAACAGCCCGACCGGCGGCGCGTTCGAGTACTACACCAATGATGATTTCCTGACGGAGAACTGGCAGCCGCGCGAGCTGGAGCATTCGCTGGTGTCGTTTACCGAATGGGCGGTGGAGGGCGGCATCGACCACGACACCCGCCGCCAGCATAAACCGGTGGAGGCGCTATGAGTCAGCCGATTTCCGCAGGCATCGTTATCGTCGGCGGCGGTCAGGCCGGCGGCTGGGCGGCGAAAACGCTGCGCGACCGCGGTTACGACGGCACCCTGTCGGTGGTGAGCGATGAACCCTACGATTTTTATGAGCGCCCGCCGCTCTCCAAGGCGGCGCTGCTGGACGATAAGGCGCCGCTCAGCCGCCTGTTCAGCGCCGAGACGGTGGCGGCGCTGGAGATTAACTGGTATCGCCCGCTGCGCGCCGAGCGCGTGGACGCCGCGGCTCAAACGCTGCAGCTCAGCGACGGGCGGCAGCTGCATTTTGACCAGCTGCTGCTGGCCACCGGCGGCCGGCCGCGCCTGCCGGACGCCAGCTGGGCCGACTGCCCGCAGGTGATGACCCTGCGCTCCTGGGACGATGCCGCGCGCCTGCGTCAGGGGCTGTTGCGCAGCCGCCGGCTGGCGATTGTCGGCGGCGGCTGGATCGGGCTGGAGATCGCCGCGTCGGCGCGCAGGCTCGGCGTCGAGGTGACGGTGTTTGAACGCCAGCCCGCGCTGTGCATGCGCAGCGTCGGCGCGGCGGTGTCACAGGCGCTGCTGGCGCTGCATCAGCAGCAGGGCGTGACGCTGCACTGCGACTGCGGCGATATCCGCCTGGAAACGCGCGGCGATGAGGCGTGGATCGCCAGCGCCGTCAGCGCGGCGCAGCCGTTCGATCTGGTGGTGGTCGGCATCGGCGTAGAGCTGAATCTGGCGCTGGCGCACAGCGCCGGGCTGCAGCTGGACGGCGGCGGCATCGTGGTCGACAGCCAGGGACGCACCAGCCATCCGGCGATCTTCGCCGCCGGCGACGTGGCGCGCCATCCGACGCTGGGGCTGTGTCTGCAGTCCTGGGCCTACGCGCAGAATCAGGCCATCAGCACCGCCGGCGCGATGCTTGATGCCGACGCGCCGGCCTACGACGACGTCGCCTGGCTGTGGTCGGATCAATATGACGCCAATATCCAGATCCTCGGCGTGCCGATCGGCGGCGTGCATCAGGTGACGCGGCGCACGCCGCAGTCGCAGGTATTTTTCACCCTGAACGCTGACCGGCAGCTGGTGCAGATGGTGGCGTTTAACGACGCGCGCGCCATCAAACTGGGTAAGCGCTGGCTGGCCAGCGGACGGGTACTGGATCCGGCGCAGCTGGCGGATGCGGAATTTTCTCTGATGGCGTTGAAGTAATCCCGGCGGCTTGCAGGCAGCGCCTGTAAGCGCCAGAGGATAACGCCCAAGCGACGGGAGCGTTTCATGACTCTGCAACACATCGACGCCCGCGACGGCCGGGTGGGGGAGGCCGTTGTCGAAAATCAGCCGCAACGGGTGCGCTGGTCGGTGCCTATCGCGCTGTTTGCCTGCGTACTGCTGGCGTTTTTCGACAAGATCAGCATTGCGGCGCTGTTTTCCGACGCCGGTTTCCAGCAGGCGCTGGGCATCAGCTTTGACCCGACGCGTCTCGGGCTGCTGATGAGCGCCTTTCTGTTTTCCTACGGCTTCTCCTCGATGCTGCTGAGCGGCATCGGCGACCGGCTGAACCCGGTGCGGGTGCTGATCGGCATGATGGTGGTCTGGGCGGTGCTGATGGTGATGATGGGCTTTACCCGCTCGTATCACACCATGATGACGCTGCGCATTCTGCTCGGCATTGCCGAAGGGCCGCTGCTGCCGATGGCCTACGCCATTATCCGCCAGGCGTTCCCGCAGCGCCTGCAGGCGCGGGCCACCATGCTGTGGCTGCTGGGCACGCCGCTCGGCGCGGCGCTGGGCTTCCCGGTGACGCTGTTTATTCTCAACACCTTTCACTGGCAGGCGACCTTCTTCTTTATGGCGTTGCTGACGCTGCCGGTGATGCTGCTGGTGCTGTTCGGCCTGCGTCATCTGAAGGTGCAGCGGACGGCGCAGGGGAACCAGAGCACGCCGGCCGAGCGCAAACAGCACCGGCAACAGCTGCTGCGCAGCCCGCACTTCTGGATGATCTGCCTGTTTAATATCGCGTTTCTGACCTACCTGTGGGGCATGAACGGCTGGCTGCCAAGCTATCTGATCGAGGGGAAAGGCATCCATCTGGAACACGCCGGCTACCTCTCCTCGCTGCCGTTTATCGCCATGCTGCTGGGGGAAGTGCTGGGGGCCTGGCTGTCGGACAAGCTCGACCGCCGCGCGCTGGCCTGCTTCCTGTCGCTGGCGGGCGCCGGCGTGGGGCTGGCGGCGGTGCTGCAGCTGTCGGGCACCTACAGCGTGATTGCCGCCATGGCGCTCAGCACCTTTATGTGGGGCGCCGGGGCGCCCAACATCTTCGCCCTGCTGGCCAAGGCCACCAGCAGCCAGGTGAGCGCCACCGCCGGCGGCATTTTCAACGGCCTGGGGAATTTTGCCGGCGCGCTGGCGCCGGTGCTGATGGGGGCGTTGATCGCCGCCAGCGGCAATATGGACAGCGGCCTGCTGTTTTTGGTGGTGACGGCCTTCGTCGGCTGCATCATTTTGCTGCCGCTGCTGAAGAAATACTGAGTTTGCCAAATCAATTGAGGAGTGAAAACCATGTCTCAGGTTGACAACAAAGCCGGCGTCAAGCCGCAGGATATCGCGATGGCGGACTGGGTGGAATCACGCATCGCCCGTTTTGAAGGCCGCAAGTATGACTGGAACGCGCTGAAGTTTCAGGCGGATTTCGATCCGAAATACCGCCGCGCGCAGATGCGCTACATCGGCACCGGCGCCACCGGCGTGGCGAGCGACACCAATACCGTGCCGGCCGGCAACTTCACTTTCTCCACCATGGTGCTGCCGTCGAAGTGCGAAGGGCCGCTGCACCTGCATGACGACGTGGAGGAGGTGTTCTTTATGCTGAAAGGCACCATCACGCTGATGATTCAGGACGGCGAGGAGTATTACGAGACGGTGCTGAAGGAGCGCGACCTGATTTCGGTGCCGGCGGGTATTTACCGCGGGCTGTTCAACCACGGCGAGGAAGAGGCGCTGATGTGCGTGATGCTCGGCACCGCCAAGCCGGAGATCCCGACCTATCCGGCGGATCACCCGCTGTCCAGCGTGAAGCGCAACGGATGAATGCGCTGCCGGAACGCCAACAGGCGGTCTGCGGCGGCCAGCGGCTGAGCTGGCGTGAGGCCGGTCAGGGGCGGCCGGTGCTGCTGCTGCACGGCATCAGCTCCGGCTCCGCCTCGTGGCTGAAGCAGTTTGCCGACGCGCAATTGCTGGACGGCCACCGGCTGATCGCCTGGGATGCGCCGGGTTACGGCGCCAGCGACGCGCTGGCGAGTGCCGAACCGTTGGCCGCCGATTACGCCGGCGCGCTGGCGGCGCTGGTCAGCCATCTGGGCCTGCATCAGCCGCTGCTGGTGGGGCATTCACTCGGCGCGCTGATGGGCAGCGCCTATGCCGCCGCCTGTCCTGACGGCCTCTGCGGTCTGGCGCTGGCTGACCCGGCGCAGGGCTATGCAATGGCCGATGCGCAGAAGCGCCGCCAGGTGTTCGAACAGCGTCAGCAGATGATGCACACGCTGGGACCGCAGGGCTACGGGGAACAGCGCGCTGCGGCACTGCTGCGCGCCGACGCCGACCCGCAGGATATCGCCTGGGTGCGCCGCGGCATGCAGCAGCTGCATCCGGACGGTTTCCTCAGCGCCGCCTGGATGCTGGCCAACGATGATATCAACGGCTATCTGGCGCGCTATCGTGGCCCGCTGCAGGTGTGGTGCGGCGAACAGGACGCCATTACGCCGCCGGCGGCGGCAGAGGCGCTGGCCGCGCGGCAGGATGCGCCGCTGCACCTGATCGCCGCCGCCGGGCACGCCAGCTATCTTGACGCGCCGGCGAGCTTTAACCGCCTTGTGCGGGACTTTACGGGAGCAATTCAACCATGAATTTCCAGATTGAAAACCGGGTGGCGGTGGTGACCGGCGGCTCGTCGGGCATCGGTTTTGAAACCCTGCGGCTGCTGCTGGCGGAAGGGGCCAGGGTGGCGTTCTGCGGCCGCAGCCAGGACAAGCTTGACGGTGCGCTGGCGCAACTGCAGGCCGAGTTTCCGCAGGCGCAGATCCTGGCGCAGTGCTGCGACGTGCTGGATCCCGAGCAGGTGACGCAGTTCGCCGGACAGGTCGAGGCGCGCTTCGGCGGCGTGGATATGCTGATCAACAACGCCGGGCAGGGGTACGTCGCCCATTTTGAGCAGACGCCGCGCACGGCCTGGCTGCACGAGGCCGAACTGAAACTGTTCGGCGTGATTAACCCGCTGCAGGCGTTTCTGCCGGCGCTGGAGCGCTCGGATATCGCCTCGATTACCTGCGTCAACTCGCTGCTGGCGCTGCAGCCGGAAGAGCACATGATCGCCACCTCGGCGGCGCGCGCTGCGCTGCTCAATATGACGCTGACGCTGTCGAAAGAACTGGTGGACAAGGGCATCCGCGTGAACTCCATCCTGTTGGGGATGGTGGAGTCGGGCCAGTGGCGACGCCGCTTTGCCGAGCGCAGCGACCGCGAGCAAAGCTGGGAATCCTGGACGGCGGCGATTGCCGAGCGGCGCGGCATCCCGATGAAACGGCTGGGCAAGCCGCAGGAGCCGGCGCGCGCGCTGCTGTTTCTGGCCTCGCCGATGGCGTCGTTCACCACCGGCGCGGCGCTGGACGTGTCCGGCGGCTTCAACCGCCATCTGTAAGCCGGGAGCAGAACTGATGAAGAAAATCATGATGATTGGCTACGGCGCGATGGCGAAGGAAGTGTTGTCCCGCCTGCCGGAAGGGGTAGAACCCGGCTGGATCGTGGCGCGCGAGCCGCATCATGCGGCGATTGCCGCCGCGTTCGGCGGCCGGGTGCAGGCGCTGAGCGATCCGCGCGACTGCGACGGCCGGCCCGATCTGGTGCTGGAGTGCGCCAGCCAGCAGGCGGTCGCCGAATTTGGCGAAGCGGTGATGCAGCGCGGCTGGACGCTGGCGGTGATTTCCACCGGCGCGCTGGCGGACGCCGGGCTGCAGCAGCGTATCCAGCAGGCCAGCCGCGACCATCACGGCCGCGTCTGGGTGCTGTCCGGCGCGGTGGCGGGCATGGACGGGCTGGCGTCGGCGCGGGAAGGCGGGCTGACCTGCGTCACCTATCAGGCCAGCAAAAGCCCGGCCAGCTGGCGCGGCAGCCCGGCGGAAACCCTGATCGACCTTGATGCGGTCAGCGAGGCGCAGGTGTTCTTCGAAGGCAGCGCGCGTGAAGCGGCCAGGCTGTTCCCGGCCAACGCCAACGTGGCGGCCACCATTGCGCTGCACGGGCTGGGGATGGATGAGACGCGGGTGCGCCTGCAGGTGGATCCGCATACCCGGCGCAATACGCACCGGCTGCAGGCGCAGGGCGCCTTCGGCGAATTTCAGATTGAATTAAGCGGCACGCCGCTGGCCAGCAACCCGAAAACTTCGACGCTGGCGGCGCTGAGTGCGGTGCAGGCCTGCCGCCGTCTGCTGGACGGCGAACTGACGGCATAAAGGGGAATAACAGGATGGCGATACAAAAGATTTTTCTGGCCGGGCGCTGGTGTGAAGGGCGCGGCGAGCCGATGCGCTCCACCTTTCCGGCCGACGGTTCGCTGAACGCCGAACTGCGCGCTGCCGACGTGAACGACGTTAATGAGGCGGTCGAGGCGGCGGAGCGCGCCTGGCGCGACCCGCAGTGGCGCGGACTGGTGCCGCATCAGCGCGCGGCGGTGTTATATCGCGTCAGCGATCTGATTAACCAACAGCTGGAGACGCTGGCGCAGCTGCAGACGCGCGACAACGGTAAGCCGCTGGCGGAAACCCGCGGTCTGGTGGCCAGCGCGGCGGCCACCGCGCGCTATTTCGCCGCCGCCTGCGAAGTGCTGGAAGGGGAGCTGCCCACCCAGCGCAATAGTGAAGTGATGACGCTGAGCCAGTACCAGCCACTGGGGGTGATCGCCGCCATTACGCCGTGGAACTCGCCGATCGCCAGCGAAATGCAAAAGGTGGCGCCGGCGCTGGCGGCCGGCAACGCGGTGATCCTGAAGCCGGCGGAGGCCACGCCGCTGATGGCGCTGAAGCTGGCGGAGCTGTTTGAACAGGCGGGGCTGCCCGCCGGCTTGCTCAGCGTGCTGCCGGGCAAAGGCTCGGTGATTGGCGAAGCGCTGGCGCGCCACCCGCTGGTGAAAAAAATTTCCTTTACCGGCGGCACTGGCACCGGTCGCCATCTGGCGCATATCGCCGCCGAGAAGCTGATCCCCACTTCGCTGGAGCTGGGGGGTAAGTCGCCGACCATCGTGCTGGAGGACGCCGATCTGGAGCAGGCGGCGCGCGGCATCTGCTACGGCATTTTCAGCTCGGCCGGCCAGGCGTGCATCGCCGGCTCCCGGCTGTTTGTGCACCGTTCGCTGTATCAGCCGCTGTTGACGCGCCTGTGTGAGCTGGCGGGCGGGCTGCGCCTTGGCGATCCGCGGCAGCCGGGCGTGCATATGGGGCCGCTGATAAATGACAAACATCGACAGAGCGTGGCGGCGTACGTGGCGCTGGCGCGTCAGGAGGGCGGCCGGGTGCTGATCGGCGGCGAAGCGCCGGCGGATCCGCAGCTGGCGGACGGCAGCTATTACCTGCCGACCATTATCGACGGATTGAGCAACGACGCGCGGGTCTGCCAGGAGGAGATCTTCGGGCCGGTGCTGGTGGCGATGCCGTTCGACGATGAGCAGCAGCTGGTCGCCATGGCCAACGATTCGGTCTACGGCCTGGCCGCCGGCATCTGGAGCCGCGATTTCCCGCGCGCCATGGCGCTGGCGGAGCAGCTGGAGACCGGCACCGTCTGGGTCAACACCTACAAGACATTCTCGATTTCCACGCCGTTCGGCGGCGTTAAGCAGAGCGGCCTGGGACGGGAAAAAGGGCTGCACGGCATCAAGGCCTATATGCAACAGAAAAGCCTGTATCTGGCGCTGACCCATCAGGTAAACCGCTGGAGCGACTGAGCGCGGCGCGCGACCTATCCCTACGCATTAATATGATAAGAAGGCAGATGATGAGCGATAAAATAACGGTTGGTGAGGCGATAGCCCGGACTCTGGAGCAATACGCGGTGTCGGCGATGTACGGCATCATCTCGATTCATAATTTGCCGATCGCCGATGCCGTCGGGCAGCGCGGGGCAATCCGCTTTGTGCCGGCGCGCGGCGAGGCGGGCGCGGTGACGATGGCCGACGCCCACGGCCGTTTTTCCGGCCTCGGGGTGGCGCTGACCAGCACCGGCGCCGGCGCGGGTAACGCGGTGGGGGCGATGATTGAAGCGCTGAACGCCAATACGCCGCTGCTGCACATCACCGGCCAGGTGGAAAAGGCGTATCTGGATGCCGACGCCGGTTTTATTCACGAAACCAAAGATCAGATGGGCTTCCTGCGCGCCTGTGCAAAACGCGCCTATCGGGTTAACAGCGCCGAGCAGGCGGTGGCGGTGATCCAGCGGGCGATTCAGGAGGCGCAGACCGTACCCTGCGGCCCGGTGGCGGTAGAGATCCCGATTGATATCCAAAGCAGCCTGGTCTCCAGCGCGGTGCTGACGCCGGCCGTTGCGCCACCGGCCCTGCCGGCGGCGGATGCGGCGGCGGTGGAGCGTTTGTACCAACGTCTGAAGACCGCCAAACGGCCGCTGCTGTGGCTGGGCGGCGGCGCGCTGGGCTGCGCGGCGGCGGTGCAGCGGCTGGCGGACGCCGGCGTGGCGGTGATGTCCAGCACCCACGGCCGCGGCATTCTGCCGGACAGCCATCCGCGCAGCCTGCGTGCTTTCCATAACTCGCCGAGCGTGGAGCAGATCCTGAACCGCTGCGACCTGACGCTGGTGGCCGGTTCACGCCTGCGCAGCAACGAAACCCGCACCTGGACGCTGCCGCTGCCGCGCCCGCTGGTGCAGATAGATATCGACCCGGCGGCGGCCAACCGCAACTATCTGGCGGATGAGCAGGTAAACGGCGACTGCGGTGCGCTGCTGACGGCGCTGGCGGCGCGCTTTACGCCGGGTGAGAAGGTCGATGCCGCGTGGGACGCCGACATTGCCGCCGCGGTGCAGCAGGCGGAACAGGCGCTGCGCGAGCAGTCCGGCGAATATGCCAAGCTCAGCGACGCCATCGCCGCCGCCCTGCCGGATGACGGTCTGCTGGTGCGCGATATCACCGTTTCCGGCAGCGTGTGGGGCAGCCGGCTGTTCCGCGCGCTGGCGCCGCTGTGCAACATCCACTCGCTGGCCGGCGCCATCGGTATGGGGCTGCCGATGGCGATCGGCACGGCGATCGCCAACCCGCAGCGTAAGGTGGTGGGGCTGGTGGGGGACGGCGGGCTGGCGCTGGGGCTGGGGGAGCTGGCGACCATGGCGCAGGAGCAGGCCAATATCACGCTGCTGATCATGAACGACGGCGGCTACGGCGTGATGCGTGGTATTCAGGACAAGTACTTCGCCGGCCGTCAGTATTACAACGAGCTGCATACTCCGGCATTCGCCCAGGTGGCGGAGGCGATGGGGCTGAAGGCCTGGAAGATAGACAGCGCCGCACAGTTCGGCGGGGTGCTGGCGGAGGCGATCAACTACCCGGGGCCGTCGGTGGTGGAAGTGGATATGAAACAGGTCGGGCCGTTAACCTTTGCCGGGCCGCCGCAAAAGACGCTGTACTGAGTAAGCGCCGGGGACGGTCTGCCGTCCCTGTTTGCGTGATATGCATGGGGTGAACGCCTCCGGGAACCGCTGCGCATTTTTGTCCACTTAACGCCAGTGTGATGACTAACGCTATCGTTTAAGGAGATAACCATGCTTAACGTTTCCAATACTACAAGCGCGGCGCGTAACGCCGCGCTGTCCGCCACTGCCGCCGCCGGCGCACAATTTACCGAGGTCGCCGCCTTAGGGCAGAAGATCGGCGAAGGCAGCCAAAAGGATGTGTTCCACTCGCTGCAAAACGCCAATCACTGTGTTTGTTTGTTCCGTCCCGGCACCACAGGTGTACAGTCCGCCGAACAGGTCGCGCAAAACGAGCAGGCTGCCACCCATAAGCTGAAAGAATTGGGGTTCCCGGTGGTGGACGTACATGGATTGGTTTCCCATAACGGGCAGTTTGGCTTGAGTAAAGAGTTTATTCGTCAGGCCATTGATGCTGCTGATATCACCCAGGGTAAACGGGAATTACCCGAGGAGAAAGGTTTCAATAAAAACGTGGAACAGGACTGCAACGATATTATTAAGCAGCTAAAAAGCCACAATTTGCATATCGATGATTTGCAGTTTCTGATCGATGAAAACGGCAGGGTGCGGATTAACGACCCGCGCAAGATAGAGTCTTCATCGCCGGAGAAAAGTATTGCGAAGGTAAAAGAGTTGAAAGGGTTTGCGGTGAATAATCTCTTGAGCGACAGCGAGTAATCTTGGTCGTGAACGGGGGCCGCAGCCCCCGTCAATAGTACGATTACTTGCCTTCGGCGGCGATGCGATCGCGGATATGCTGCGCGCGCGCTTCGGAAGACGGGTGATCGTCAAACATGCTGCTCTGACGTCCGGCTTCCATCTTGGCCAGTTTTTCGAAGCTGGTGACCAGCCCGTTCGGGTTGATGCCGCGCTTCTTCAGCAGATCGAACGAGTAGTCGTCCGCTTCGCTCTCTTGCTTCTGGGAGAACTGGGCGCTGACCAGCTTCTCGCCGATATCCGCCAGCTGCGACTGCGACAGCGAGCCGATGATGCCGCCGGTCGAGGCCGCCGCGGTGCGCAGCGCGACCGTGCCGTACGCCACCTGCATCGCCTTGCGGGTGTGGCCCAGCGCTACGTGGCCCATCTCATGGCCCAGCACGCCTTCCACTTCGTTGTCGTTCATCATGTCCATCAGGCCGCTGTAAACGCGGATACAGCCGTTGGCCATCGCCCAGGCGTTGACGTCTTTGGTGACGTACACCTTGTAGTTGGCCGGAGTGCCGTCGATATTATCGCCCAGCGCCGCCGCGATTTTATTCAGACGTTTGGCGTAGGTGCTGTTGGCCGGCGCGATTTTCGCCTTGCTGTCCATTTCGACGCAGGATTTATCACTTAACGCTTTGACATCGTCGTTGCTCAGGGTCGCCGCCTGGAACGCCTGCGCGCCGGATTGCATCAGGGTGTTGGGGTCGAGGTTTTGGCAACCGCTGACCAGCGTTGCAATACCTAATGCAATCAAAGAGGTACGGATCTTCATAAAGCCATCTTCCTGTGATAGTAACAAGGTTATTTATACTATTGAGCTGAAACAATTTCGCTCGCAACAGCCTAGTGTACGACACTCGACGGCAAAATAGTGTTATTCCGAAAAACGGGCCAATCGTGCTAATAAGTTGTGAACTCGCTCTCATTTACTATTAGGGATTGCCGGATTCATGCCGAGTCTGAGAAAATGCCAAACTTGACTGCTTTTTTCATCCGACTTGGAGTAAAACATGTCCTCTCGTAAAGAGCTTGCCAACGCCATCCGCGCCCTCAGCATGGATGCCGTACAAAAAGCAAAATCCGGTCACCCGGGCGCCCCGATGGGTATGGCCGATATCGCCGAAGTCCTGTGGCGCGACTACCTCAGCCACAACCCCACCAACCCGCACTGGGCCGACCGCGACCGCTTCGTCCTCTCCAACGGCCATGGCTCCATGTTGATTTACAGCCTCCTGCATCTCACCGGCTACGACCTGCCGATGCGCGAGCTGGAAAACTTCCGTCAGCTGCACTCCAAAACCCCGGGCCACCCTGAGTACGGCTACACCGCCGGCGTCGAGACCACCACCGGTCCTCTCGGTCAGGGCATCGCCAACGCCGTCGGCTTCGCCATCGCCGAACGCACCCTGGCCGCCCAGTTCAACCGTCCGGGCCATGACATCGTCGACCACAACACCTACGTCTTTATGGGCGACGGCTGCATGATGGAAGGCATCTCCCACGAAGTCTGCTCCCTGGCCGGCACCCTCAAGCTCGGCAAGCTGACCGCCTTCTACGATGACAACGGCATCTCCATCGACGGCCACGTCGACGGCTGGTTCACCGACGACACCGCCAAGCGCTTTGAAGCCTACGGCTGGCACGTGGTGCGCGGCGTGGACGGCCACGACGCCGACGCCATCAAGGCGGCGGTCGAGGAAGCCCGCAAGGTCACCGACAAGCCGTCCCTGCTGATGTGCAAGACCGTTATCGGCTTCGGCTCGCCGAACAAGGCCGGCACCCACGATTCCCACGGCGCGCCGCTGGGCGAGGCCGAAGTGGCCGCCACCCGCGAGCAGCTGGGCTGGCACTACCCGCCGTTTGAAATCCCGCAGGACATCTACGCCCAGTGGGACGCCAAAGAGGCCGGTCAGGCGCGTGAAGCCGCCTGGAACGACAAGTTCGCCGCCTACGCGCAGGCCTTCCCGGAGCTGGCCGCCGAGTTCACCCGCCGCATGAGCGGCGAGCTGCCGGCCGACTGGCAGGCGCAGGCCAAGGCCTACGTCGAGCAGCTGCAGGCCAACCCGGCCAACATCGCCAGCCGCAAGGCGTCGCAGAACGCGCTGGAAGCCTTCGGCAAACTGCTGCCGGAATTCCTCGGCGGCTCCGCCGACCTGGCGCCGAGCAACCTGACCATGTGGTCCGGCTCCAAACCGCTGAACGAAGACCCGGCGGGCAACTACATCCACTACGGCGTGCGCGAGTTCGGCATGACCGCCATCACCAACGGCATCGCGCTGCACGGCGGCTTCCTGCCGTACTCGGCGACCTTCCTGATGTTTGTGGAATACGCGCGTAACGCGGTGCGCATGGCGGCGCTGATGAAGCAGCGCAACGTGTTCGTCTACACCCACGACTCCATCGGTCTGGGCGAAGACGGCCCGACCCACCAGCCGGTGGAGCAGCTGGCCAGCCTGCGCGTCACGCCGAACATGAGCACCTGGCGTCCGTGCGACCAGGTGGAGTCGGCGATTGCCTGGCAGTACGCCATCGAGCGCAACGACGGCCCGACGGCGCTGATTTTCTCGCGTCAGAACCTGGCGCAGCAGCCGCGCAGCGCAGAGCAGCTGGCGAACGTGTATCGCGGCGCCTACGTGCTGCAGGACTGCGACGGCACGCCGGACGTTATCCTGATTGCCACCGGCTCGGAAGTGGAGCTGGCGGTCGAGGCGGCGGGTCAGCTGACCGCAGCGGGCCGCAAGGCGCGCGTGGTGTCGATGCCGTCAACCGACACGTTCGACAAGCAGGATGCGGCCTACCGCGAAGCGGTGCTGCCGGCGGCGGTAACGGCGCGGGTGGCGATTGAAGCGGGCATTGCGGACTACTGGCTGAAGTACACCGGCCTGAACGGCGCGGTGGTGGGCATGACCACCTTCGGCGAGTCGGCGCCGGCAGACCAGCTGTTCAAGGAGTTCGGCTTCACCGTGGAGAACGTGGTGGCGCAGGCGCAGGCGCTGCTGAAGTAACCGGCGGCTAGCGGCCATCATAAACGGCCTTGGCAACCAGGACCAATGCCGGTCAGTGAAAGCTGACCGGCTTTTTTATGCGCGCTTCACGTGCCGGGCTATTACACGCCGTTATGTTTATGTCATGATTGACCGGTGTGACATCCATACGTCTGTAGATGAGGGAACTATGAAAAAAACAGTTGTTGCGCTATCTGCGCTTTTCCTGGCCGCTCCGGTGTTTGCCAACACGGTTACCCATGCATCCGATGAGGCCGTAGCTGAAGCGCATAAAGGTGCTAACACGGCAAAAGAGACGTTGCATCAGGCGCAGAATAAAGGCGAAGCGCTGAGATCTGAGCATGCAGCGGAAGGGAAAAGTGACACCATGAGCCACAAGGTGAGTGAGAAATCTCAGGAAACCTGGCACAAGGCCAAAGAAGGCACAGAAAAGGGGTGGAACAGTACCAAAGAAGGCGCCGAGAAAGGCTGGAATAAGACGAAGGAAGGTACCGGCAAGGCCTGGGACAAGACCAAAGACGTGTCTGAAAAAACCTGGGATAAAACCAAAGAAGGCGCTGAGAAAGGCTGGAATAAAACGAAGGAAGGTACTGGCAAGGCCTGGGATAAAACCAAAGAAGGCGCCGAGAAAGGTTGGGATAAAACCAAGCAGGGCGCTGAAGAGCTGAAGAAAAAAGTGACCGAATAATCATACCGATTCGGAACATTAACAGCCCACGCGATGCGTGGGCTGTCGCGTTTATAGCATCCGCCAGACAAAACCCACTTTCAACATCGTCTGGCGATGAGCGCTGCTGCTGGAAACGGCGGTATTTTTTAACTCAATAAACGGCGCCAGGCTGGGGGTAAGCCGGTAGCTGACTTGCAGTTTTCCTTCCACGTCTTCCCGGTGGCCGCGATACAGCGGCTGATTGCTTTTCTTATATTTAACGCCGTAATTCAGCGTTACCCCGGCTATTTTATCGCCGTTCATTAACTGCCAGATTTGCGTCTGCTTACGTGCTTTTCCCGTGGTTCTTTTTATTTCATAGCGATACATCAGCGACAGCTTTTGATGTTTCGTATAGCGGTAGCTCAATTTCAGCTGCGGCTTATATTTACGGGAGTTGGCTTTTCTGCTCCAGCCCATCTCCGGCGTGACGTCCAGTAATGAATACGGCTGAAATTTCTGCTTCAAATGATATTTTAATTCATCGTGGCCGCCGTGGCGCCATGCGGCGCTCCCTGATTCCCGGGCCGCGCGTTTATATTCCAGACCGGCGCCGAAGCCGCCGGAAAAGCCATGGCTGATGCCCAGGCTCTCCTTATGGATCTTATCGACATCGGCAACCTCATGGTAATACTTCAGTTCCAGCGCATAAGCGTGGTGGACCGCACCGCTCAAGCACAGCAGCAGCGAAATAAGATATTTCATGATGGATGAGCTCCGCGCCGCGGTATTGCGGCGAAGCGGCCCGCAGGGAAAGGGTTCCGCTGCGGGCGTTTAGTCAGCGGTGATTACCACTCAGAGTGCCAGCCGATGTCCGGCAGCGCGTCTGAATCGATAGCCTTATGCATATGTTCCAGGCTGGAGGACAGCGGGCAGAGCGTACCCACGTCGGTGGTGCGGCACCCCGGGGCGCGGTATTCGGTTTTCAGCAGCGGATGCTTTGGCCCCGGCGGCGTCAGATTGCGGAGCTGATCCAGGCTCTGGGACTGGAACAGAATACGGATATAGCGCTGCCCGCTGTCGTTGTCGCGCCAGCGTTCGAATACCAGGCTGCCAGCCGGCGGAATATTGCCCTGAGGGTAGTTTCCCTGCTGCCAGTTAAAGCCCAGCAGAGTCCGCAGAAACGCAATATTGGTGTCATGGGCCACAATCAGCAGCCAGCGCGCTTCAGGCGGCCCTTTCGGGTCACGTTTGCCGGGCTGTAGCGCCAGCGCGATCTGGTTGAGCAGCACCGAGCCGCCGCGCCGGGCTACCAGCGGAATATCATTGGTCAGGCTGTACCGCAGGGTGAGCAGCGGCATCAGGGCGGCGACCTCAGTGGCGTTGCGGGCATGTCCAAAAGCGACCTGCTCCGGCGGTAGATTTTCGCTCCAGGCCAGGCGAATAGTCTCGGCCATATTCGACAGGACATTCAGCCCCTGAATCGCGACCTTGCCGTTGGCGCTGACCTGCGGCGTCCAGGGCTCATCGAATACCGGACAGTGGTCTGCGGCGCAGACCGCCTGCTTCAGGCGGGCGATATCACCGGCATAGCGCTGTTTTAACCGCTCGGGAGAGCCCTTCATCGCCTGGTCGATAGCGGCCTTGGCCTGCTGCGGATCCAGCGTGACCAATCCCATTTTCAGCGCGTGGAACAGCGGGTCGTGCTCGCCTTTCAGACCGTGAATCGCGACACCGCAGCCGGGGAACGCGCCGTCGGTCAATGCTCTGGCGGTAGCGCGGGTACGTTGCAGCGGGCTGGCCCAGACATAGAGATCGCCCGGAGCGGGGCATCCCGCCGGCAACAGGCCGTGCTGGCGCCAGTTCTCCGCTTCGGCCTGGCCTTTCAGCAGAGCGGCGGCATAGCCGTGACCGGTGAGCTCGCCGTCCCGGTTGTACCAGACCGGCCAGGCGCGCCCGCTCCCGGCCTCCATGGCGCTGCGGTTGCCCGCCGTTGGGGGACGAACTCCGTGGCGGCTGACTTCCACGACTTTTTCCAGCGTCCAAGAGGAGGCGGCCAGCGCGCTGTTGATGGAAATGGCAGTAAAGAACAGCCCCGCCAGTAATTTACGTAATCTAAACATGTTGTTGTCCTTATTGATTAGAAGTCGACCTGAATCAGTCGCTGACGGAGTGCCTGAGACTGTTGCGTCGGATAACAATAGCGGCGGTGATACAGGACATTGATAACGTCGCGCTATTTCGGTGGCGATTTCCGTGGGCAATTCTGTGGCCGTATGTCGTTTTCTTAGTATTGCACACGTGTGCAGATAGGGGTAAAAAAAATGCCCGACCGGCGGAAGGCAGTATGGGCATATTTCCGACCCGGTTCTGTGATCCTTGCCAAATAAAATAAATATTCTTTTCTTTGTGTAAATAAAATAATAATTCCGATTTACAGCGGGTAATCAACCGAACGGGAATTGCCTTCTTAACCGACGGGTGTCGATCGTCGCCCATACTCCGGATAAGCAGTGATACGGCTTCAGAGGCCGGTTGTTCCACATTCTGGCACTGGGGAGCAACGGCTGGGCGGCATATCCGGCTGCGGAGGGGGAAGTCGGCGTAACGGGGTATCAATATCATGACGCTTATGATTTCCAGGACTGAAAACCGAAAAACTGTTGTCATCGAATAAAGCTGTTCTATCTGACGGGCCGGAGCCGTTGCAGATATTCCGCCAGCTGTCGTCAAACTCCGATGGGGTGGTGCGTCGCTAGTCTGAAGGCGCCGTTGCGGCGCCTTTTTTATGCTGTGGCAGGGCCGATCAGGCTTTGGATGGCTCCAGTTGGGTCAGCTTCTGCACGTTCAGGCTGGCCAGTTTGCCGTCCAGCACCGCCAGGAAGTCATCGTGATAGCTCATCGCCACGTGCTCTTTCAGCGCCTGTTCGGAGACCCAGCGCTCAATAAACACGAAAGAGGTCTGGCCCTGATTCTGCAGATCGCGCACGTCGGGGATTTCGCGTGTTTCATGCAGGTCGTACTGCAGGCAGCCCGGCTCATTATGAGTTTGCGGCACCATGTTTCTGGCTGCCGTTCTGACAGCATCAACATATTCTGGTCGCGGGGTCAGGGTAGCGACGATCTTAACTTCACTCATTATTAGCTCCTTGTAGATGCCCGTAAATGTAAGGCGCGTGGGAAAAGACAGAGGAAAAACGGATCGGCGGCAGGCTGTTGCTAGTGGGCAAAAGTGTGCGCTAGATCATTTTATTACCGCAAAATGTCCGCGAGTTGCCGGACAAGGTGTCGGATCTGTTCCTTTTCAAAAAACTTTGGTTTATGCTCGGCTGAAGCGTTTCAGTTGGTGTGAACGGCCGCTGAAAATAACGCAGTGAGCGGTTATTTTTACGCATTCAGTTGGTGAATAATATTACTCGGTGATTCACAGCAGGCGGTTCGCTAAAGTATTCTATATAGATTAGCAGGATAACTCGTCAGCGCCACCCGCAATCCGGCGAATAAGTCTGGAAGGGTGGGCCATTTAGCAGGAACAAGCATGACCATCCGCATAGCGATAAACGGCTTTGGCCGCATTGGCCGCAGCGTTTTACGCGCACTGTATGAATCAGGGCGACGCGCCGAAATTTCCGTGGTGGCAATCAATGAGCTGGCGCATGCCGAAGGGATGGCTCACCTGCTGAAGTACGACTCCAGTCACGGGCGCTTTGCCTGGGACGTGCGGCAGGAGTGCGACGTGCTGACGGTGGGCGACGACGCGATTCGCCTGCTGCATCAGCCGGCGCTGGAGCAGCTGCCGTGGGGCGAGCTGGGCGTGGACGTGGTGCTGGACTGCAGCGGCGTGTACGGCAGCCGTCAGGACGGCGAGGCCCATCTGGCGGCCGGCGCGAAGAAGGTGCTGTTCGCCCATCCCGGCGGCAACGATCTGGACGCCACCGTGGTATTCGGCGTCAATCATCAGACGCTGCGGGCGGAACATCGCATCGTTTCCAATGCTTCCTGCACCACCAACTGCATTATTCCGGTGATCAAGCTGCTGGACGATGCCTACAGCATCGAATCCGGTACGGTCACCACCATTCACTCGTCGATGAACGATCAGCCGGTGATCGACGCCTATCATACGGATCTGCGCCGGACGCGTGCGGCGAGCCAGTCGATCATTCCGGTCGATACCAAACTGGCCGCCGGCATCACCCGCATTTTTCCGCAGTTCTGCGATCGCTTTGAAGCGATCTCGGTGCGGGTGCCGACCATTAATGTGACGGCTATCGATCTGAGCGTCAGCGTGAGTTCACAGGTGAAGGTGACAGAGGTCAACCAGCTGCTGCAAAAGGCCGCACGGGGATCATTTCGTGGTATAGTTGACTATACGGAACTACCATTAGTCTCGATTGATTTTAACCATGACCCGCACAGCGCCATCGTCGACGGCACGCAGACGCGGGTCAGCGGACAGCACCTGATCAAGACCCTGGTCTGGTGCGATAACGAATGGGGCTTTGCCAACCGGATGTTGGATACCACCCGGGCAATGGCCGCAAGCGGTTTCTAGTACGGCGGCGCCGTTGGGGCGCGGCCGTGTAAACCCGCAGGATTCCAGGCGACAGGTCTGAAAGAGGCGGGGATAGGCAACTTTTAAGAGAATCAACCAAGAGGGTTCACCATGTCTGTAATTAAGATGTCCGATCTGGATCTGGCAGGAAAACGCGTTCTTATCCGTTCTGACCTGAACGTACCAGTGAAAGACGGTAAAGTGACTTCCGACGCGCGTATCCGCGCTTCCCTGCCGACGATCGAAGCTGCGCTGAAGCAGGGCGCGCGCGTGATGGTAACGTCCCACCTGGGCCGTCCTACCGAAGGCGAGTACAACGAAGAATTCTCTCTGCTGCCTGTTGTCAACTACCTGAAAGATCATCTGAGCAACCCGGTACGTCTGGCGAAAGACTACCTGGACGGCGTTGACGTTGCCGAAGGTGAGCTGGTAGTGCTGGAGAACGTGCGCTTTAACAAAGGCGAGAAAAAGGACGACGAAACCCTGTCTAAAAAATATGCGGCGCTGTGCGACGTGTATGTGATGGACGCCTTCGGCACCGCGCACCGCGCGCAGGCCTCCACCCACGGCGTGGGCAAGTTCGCGCCGGTCGCCTGTGCCGGCCCGCTGCTGTCCGCCGAGCTGGAAGCGCTGGGCAAGGCGCTGGGCAACCCGGCCCGTCCGATGGTCGCCATCGTCGGCGGCTCCAAGGTTTCCACCAAACTGACCGTGCTGGACTCCCTGTCTAAAATCGCCGATCAGCTGATCGTCGGCGGCGGCATTGCCAACACCTTCGTGGCGGCGCAGGGCAACAACGTCGGCCAGTCTCTGTATGAGCCGGATTTGATCGACAACGCCAAGAAACTGCTGGAAACCTGCGACATCCCGGTGCCAACCGACGTGCGCGTGGCCACCGAGTTCTCTGAAACCGCGACGGCGACGGTCAAGCAGGCCAATGAAATTCAAGACAACGAGCAAATTCTGGATATGGGCGACGTTTCAGCCGAGCGTCTGGCCGTTATCCTGAAGAACGCCAAAACCATTCTGTGGAATGGCCCGGTTGGCGTGTTCGAGTTCCCTAACTTCCGTAAGGGGACCGAAATCGTGGCGCGCGCCATTGCAGACAGCGATGCATTCTCCATCGCTGGCGGCGGCGACACCCTGGCGGCGATTGACCTGTTTGATATTGCCGACAAAATTTCCTACATCTCCACCGGCGGCGGTGCGTTCCTGGAATTTGTTGAAGGGAAACAGCTGCCAGCGGTAGTGATGCTGGAAGAGCGAGCTAAGCAGTAATTCTGACAACGGGGGGCGCAAGCCGCCCGTTTGTTTTATTCCGCGCCGGTTGCGGCTCGGAGTAGCAACGATTTACATCCATCTACCTGATGACTCTTGTCCGGACGCCCGGCGTGCGGACGGGGAAAGAAGGTACAACGGCAGACGAAACGGGACAAAGTAACATGTCTAAAATTTTTGATTTCGTAAAACCGGGTGTCATCACTGGCGATGACGTTCAGAAAGTCTTTGCAGTTGCTAAAGAGAACAACTTTGCGCTGCCGGCGGTAAACTGCGTCGGCTCCGATTCCATCAACGCAGTACTGGAAGCCGCGGCTAAAGTACGTGCACCGGTGATCGTGCAGTTCTCCAACGGCGGCGCCGCGTTTATCGCCGGCAAGGGCCTGAAGACTGACGTTCCTCAGGGCGCAGCGATTCTGGGCGCAATCTCTGGTGCTTACCATGTGCATCAGATGGCTGAACATTACGGCGTGCCGGTTATCCTGCATACCGACCACTGCGCGAAGAAACTGCTGCCATGGATCGATGGCCTGCTGGACGCCGGTGAAAAACACTTTGCCGCCACCGGCAAACCGCTGTTCTCTTCCCATATGATCGACCTGTCTGAAGAGTCGCTGGAAGAAAACATCGAGATCTGCTCCAAATATCTGGCGCGCATGGCCAAAATCGGCATGACCCTGGAAATTGAACTGGGCTGCACCGGCGGTGAAGAAGACGGCGTGGACAACAGCCATATGGACGCCTCTGCGCTGTACACCCAGCCGGAAGACGTGGCTTACGCGTACGAAAAACTGCACGCCATCAGCCCGCGCTTCACCATCGCCGCTTCGTTCGGCAACGTACACGGCGTGTACAAGCCGGGCAACGTCAAGCTGACGCCAACCATCCTGCGTGATTCTCAGAAATTCGTTTCCGAGAAATTCAACCTGCCGCACAACAGCCTGGACTTCGTGTTCCACGGCGGCTCCGGCTCCAGCGACGCAGAGATCAAAGAGTCCGTCAGCTACGGCGTGATCAAGATGAACATCGATACCGATACCCAATGGGCGACCTGGGACGGCATCCTGCAGTACTACAAAGAAAACGAAGCTTATCTGCAAAGCCAGCTGGGTAACCCGAAAGGCGCCGATCAGCCGAACAAGAAATACTACGACCCACGTGTCTGGCTGCGCGCTGCACAGTCAAGCATGGTGACGCGTCTGGAACAGGCCTTCAAGGATCTGAACGCGATCGACGTTCTGTAATCCCCCCGGCCGGTGCGGCGCGCCGCACCCGTTGCCTGATGCTGAAAAGGCTCCCCTGGCGGGAGCCTTTATTTTTGGGGCCTATCCGATATTTTTGCCTCGCTTTTGCTGGCAGAGTTGGCAACGCGCGCCATTGTTGGTTACCCTTACCCGGTGGTTTCCGCATCGGTTAATGCGATGTATTTTTGCGATTTCTCCCGCTGGGAGCTTGTTTAATTAGGACGTTAGAATGGAAGATCTCAACGTAGTAAACGGTATTAATAATGCCAGCAGCTGGCTGGTAAAAAATCAGGATCTGCTGATTCAGTATGCGGTGAATATCGTTGCTGCTATCGCGATTCTGATTGTAGGTATGATCGTTGCCCGCGTGGTCAGCAATGCGCTGAACCGGGTGATGAAACTGCGCGGTATTGACGCCACGGTGTCCGACTTCCTGT
Source organism: Serratia rubidaea (assembly GCF_016026735.1). Lineage (NCBI taxonomy): Bacteria > Pseudomonadati > Pseudomonadota > Gammaproteobacteria > Enterobacterales > Yersiniaceae > Serratia > Serratia rubidaea. The sequence continues at coordinate 505,624 of NZ_CP065640.1, read as the reverse complement.
CGGCGATGGCGCGTTACGCCATCCTGGCCTTCACCTTTATCGCGGTGCTGGGGCGCGTCGGCGTGCAGACCACTTCGGTGATCGCCGTACTGGGTGCCGCCGGTTTGGCGGTAGGTCTGGCGCTGCAGGGCTCGCTGTCCAACTTTGCCGCCGGCGTGCTGCTGGTGGCGTTCCGTCCGCTGCGCGCCGGTGAGTACGTCGACCTTGGCGGCATTGCCGGCACCGTCGATCAGGTGCAGATTTTCTCCACCACGCTGCGTACGCCGGATAATAAAACCATCGTAGTGCCGAACGGTAAAATCATCGCCGGCAACATCACCAACTACTCGCGCGAGCCGAACCGCCGAGTGGATATCGTCGTGGGCGTCGCCTATAACGCCGATATCGACGTGGTGAAAAAGGTGCTGGGCGACGTGATCGCCGCCGACAAGCGCATCATGCACGATAAAGGCGTGACCGTTCGTCTGACCGAAATGGCGCCGTCTTCCCTGAACTTCGTCACCCGTTCCTGGACCACCAACGCGCAGTACTGGGACGTGTATTTCGATCTGATGGAAAACTTCAAGCGCGCGCTGGATGCCAACAATATCGGCATTCCGTTCCCGCAGATGGACGTTCATCTGTATCGTACCGAAGGCGCTTCCGCCAAAGCGGAATAACGCCGCCAGGGGCCGTCAGGCCCCTTTTTTTATCCTCTCGCCCGGTCATTAATCTTGTTAATACCTAATTAGAATTATCAATTTCACCTAATAATGACTTCTTCGTATGATGCGCCCGGTTAATCGACGTATCGGATGAGGACTTGTCATGCTTGCCGTTTTTCTCCAGGGCTTCGCCCTGAGCGCCGCGATGATTTTGCCGTTGGGGCCGCAGAATGTGTTTGTGATGAATCAGGGAATTCGCCGCCAGTATCACCTGTTGGTGGCGTCGCTGTGCGCGCTCAGCGATATCGTACTGATCTGCGCCGGTATTTTCGGCGGCAGCGCGCTGCTGCATCGTTCGTCGCTATTACTGATGTTGGTGACCTGGGGCGGCGTCGCCTTCCTGTTATGGTACGGCTGGGGCGCGTTCCGCACCGCCTTTAGCCGCCATATCGACCCGGTCAGCGTGGCGGAGCTGGCGCAGAGCCGCTGGCGCATCGTGGTGAGCATGCTGGCGGTCACCTGGCTGAATCCGCACGTCTATCTGGATACCTTTGTGGTGCTGGGCAGTCTGGGCAGCCAGTTTGCGCCGGAGGTGCGCGCCTGGTTCGCCTTCGGCGCGGTCAGCGCCTCCGCCGCCTGGTTCTTCGCGCTGGCGCTGCTGGCGGCCTGGCTGTCGCCGTACCTGAAAACGCAGCTGGCGCAACGAACCATCAATATTCTGGTGGGGCTGGTGATGTGGGCCATCGCCGCGCAGCTGGCCTGGCACGGCATGCAATAACGCCGCCGCCGGGGGCTGGATCATAATTTGGCACTAATCTGAATCAAAAAAACCGGACGATATGCTAGGGTTGATGGCAAGGATCTGATTGTTGATGCCGGACGACGGCCGCGTAAATGAAGGTAAATTGCCTTTCGCCGCGGTGAAAGATCGGCATGAATAAGCAGGAATCAGAACAGCCTGTCATTTAAGGAGACACTGTGAAGCTAAAAGCATTGGCTATGGCCGCAATGGTTGGATTAGGAACGTTACCGATGGCGCTGCAGGCGGCGGAAGTGCCGGAAGGGCCGCACGTGGTGACCTCCGGGACGGCCAGCGTCGACGCCACCCCGGATATCGCCACCCTGGCGATTGAAGTCAGCGTATCCTCCAAGGATGCGTCGCAGGCGAAAAAACAGGTTGATGAGCGCGTTGCGCAGTATTTCGATTTCCTGCAGAAAAACGGCATTGAGAAAAAAGACATCAGCGCCGCCAACCTGCGCACGCAGCCGGAATACGATTACCTGAAGAGCGGCGAATCGGTGCTGAAAGGCTATCGCGCCGTGCGTCAGGTGCAGGTGACGCTGCGCAAGCTGGATAAACTGAACGAGCTGCTGGACGGCGCGCTGAAGTCCGGCCTGAATGAGATCCGTGCGGTGGAACTGGGGGTTGCGAATCCGGACGAGTACCGGCAGAAGGCTCGCCAGCAGGCGATTGAGAACGCCACCCAGCAGGCGGCGTCGCTGGCCCAGGGCTTTAAGGCCAAGCTGGGGCCGGTGTACAGCATCCGCTACCACGTCGCCAACTATCAGCCGATGCCGGTTGCCCGGATGTATAAGGCCGCCAGCGCCGCGCCGGAAACCAGCGCCGCGCAGACCTATGAGCAGCAGAGCATCCATTTTGACGATCAGGTTGACGTGGTGTTTGAACTGCAGCGCGGCGGCGCGCAGTAAGCCGCAGACAGTACAGCAGGGCGCCGGTAACGGCGCCTTTTTTAATCCTGGCGCAGCACCTGGCGGCCGTGCTCCAGCAGGGCGTCGGTCACTTTGCGCATCATGCGGCTTTCCGGCGCGAAGCGGTGCCAGAACAGCATCCGGCGCTGGAACAGCCCCGGGGTCAAATCGATCAGTTCGCCGGACGCCAGCTCCTTCTCGATCTGCAGGTGCGGGATCATACAACAGGTGGTGCCCTGACGCGCCAGCTGCACAAAGGCCTCCGACGAGTTAACGATATGGCAGGGCACGCTGCCCGGCGAGAGATCGAAGTTTTGCTGCAGGAAGGCCTGATGCATGTCGTCCAGATGATCGAAGGCGACGGCCGGCGCTTTCAGCAGCGCCGAGCGGGTGACGCCGTTCGGGAAGTAGCGCTCGGCAAAATCCGGCGAGGCGACGAACAGATAGTCCAGCGCGCCCAGTTGATCGACCAGACAGCTGGGCAGCGGCTGCGGCTGAATACTGACCGCGCCGACCACTTCGCCGCGGCGCAGGCGCTCCTGGGTGCGGGTTTCATCTTCCACCTGCAGGTTCAGACGGATCGGCGAGTCGGCCAGCACCGGTTTTAACGCCGGCAGCAGCCAGGTCGCCAGACTGTCGGCGTTGACCGCCAGCGACAGCAGCAGCGGCGTATCGACGCCGGTATCGTTGCCCAGCCACTCCTCTTCCAGCAGTTCCACCTGGTGCAGCAGCGCCAGCAGTTTCTGCCCCTGCTCGGTGGGGCGCGGCGGCACGGTGCGGACCAACAGCGGCTGGCCAAACAGGTTTTCCAGCTGTTTGATGCGTTGAGATACCGCCGATTGGGTGATGCAAAGTTTTTGTGCCGCGCGTTCGAAGCCGCGTTCACGGATCACCGCGTCCAGCGCTTGTAGCGTTCTGTAGTCTGGGCGTTTCATCGGAGAGATATCCCTTAATGTTAATGGTTTCTGGCACTATACCTTAAATAGCGCCGCTTGCATCACCGAGCAGGCGTGACGTCAGGCGTGCACGGGCCACAATTTGCGATCCATACCTGCATGCAGCGGAGCGATTTACCCTATAATACGCATACGTTTTCGTATATAGGCAATGGAAAATAGCATGACGCAGGATGAACTGAAAAAAGCGGTAGGCTGGGCGGCGCTGGAATACGTGAAGCCGGGCACCATCGTCGGCGTGGGCACCGGGTCGACCGCCGCTCACTTTATTGACGCGCTGGGGTCTATCAAGGATCAAATTGAGGGTGCGGTGTCCAGCTCCGACGCCTCCACCGCCAAGCTGAAAAGCCTCGGCATTCACGTATTCGACAGCAACGAAGTGGATTCGCTGGATATCTACGTCGACGGCGCGGACGAAATTAACGGCCATATGCAGATGATCAAGGGCGGCGGCGCAGCGCTGACGCGGGAAAAAATCATCGCCGCCATCGCCCGCAAGTTTATCTGCATTGTGGATGCCTCCAAGCAGGTGGACGTGCTGGGCAAGTTTCCGCTGCCGGTCGAAGTGATCCCGATGGCGCGCTCCTACGTGGCGCGCGAGCTGGTGAAATTGGGCGGCCTGCCGGAGTATCGTCAGAACGTGGTCACCGACAACGGCAACGTGATCCTCGACGTGCACAACCTGAGCATCACCGATGCGGTGGCGTTGGAGAACAAAATTAACGGCATCGCCGGCGTGGTTACCGTCGGGCTGTTCGCCAACCGCGGCGCCGATGTGGCGCTGGTCGGCACCGCAGACGGCGTCAAAGTGGTCGAATAACCTGCGGCCGCAGATGCGGGCTGCGTCGTCCGGCGCGGCCCGTTGCCGGCATAATTCTCAGCAGAAAACATCTTTTCTTTAATTCGCCAAATTTGGTGACATATATCACATTTTTGTCATAACCTCGGCTAAGCTGCTGCCAAATTCTGCCTGCATGGCATTTTCAACCAGAATCCGCTGCCTGAACTGCCCCTTGCGCCACGGGCTGAGCAATCGTTTGTATTGCCGCCCGCGTTATTTTTGCTATGTTGGTGGTCGAGCTGTTTTATCTCTTCCCGTCATCCGGCTGCCGGCAAGGTGAAAACCCTGCGGGGCGCCCGCGAGCGGAAGAGGGGACAGCCGCTTCTGAAGTCTGAACATAGGGTCGGGTAAATGGCAAAAGTATCATTGGAGAAAGACAGGATTAAATTCCTGTTAGTGGAAGGGGTTCATCAAAGCACGGTGGATAATCTGCGCGCTGCCGGTTATACCAACATTGAATATCACAAAGGTGCGTTAGACACCGAGTCACTCAAGGCATCGATCCGCGATGCGCATTTCATCGGTATCCGATCGCGCACGCATCTGAGCGAAGAAATCTTCGCCGCGGCCGAGAAACTGGTGGCGGTAGGCTGCTTCTGCATCGGCACCAACCAGGTGGATTTGAAAGCGGCGACCAAACGCGGCATCCCGGTGTTTAACGCACCTTTCTCCAATACCCGATCCGTCGCCGAAATGGTGCTGGGCGAGCTGCTGCTGATGCTGCGCGGCGTCCCGTCGGCCAACGCCAAGGCGCACCGCGGCGTGTGGAACAAACTGGCCGTAGGCTCGTACGAGGCGCGCGGCAAGAAACTGGGCATTATCGGCTACGGCCATATCGGCACCCAGCTGGGCATTCTGGCCGAAGGGCTGGGGATGAAGGTGTTCTTCTACGATATTGAGAACAAACTGCCGCTGGGTAACGCGCAGCAGGTGCGTCATCTGTCCGACCTGCTGAATATGAGCGACGTCGTTACCCTGCACGTGCCGGAAACGCCATCGACCAAGAACATGATGGGCAAGGACGAGATGGCGCTGATGAAGCCAGGCTCGATCCTGATCAACGCCTCCCGCGGCACCGTCGTCGATATTCCGGCGCTGTGCGAAGCCCTGTCCAGCAAGCACCTGGCGGGCGCGGCGATCGACGTGTTCCCGGAAGAGCCGGCGACCAACAGCGATCCGTTCAATTCGCCGCTGTGCGAGTTTGACAATGTGATCCTGACGCCGCACATCGGCGGCTCCACGCAGGAAGCGCAGGAAAATATCGGCGATGAAGTGGCCGGTAAACTGGCGAAGTATTCCGATAACGGCTCTACGCTGTCAGCGGTTAACTTCCCGGAAGTGTCGCTGCCGGCGCACAGCCCGAACGCCAGCCGCCTGCTGCATATCCATGAAAACCGCCCCGGCGTGCTGACCCAGATTAACCAGATCTTTGCCGAAGAGGGCGTTAACATCGCCGCGCAGTATCTGCAGACCGGCCCGGAAATTGGTTATGTGGTGATTGATATCGAAGCGGAAACCGAACGCGCCGACGCAGCGCTGCAGCGGATGAAGGCCATTGCCGGCACCATTCGCGCCCGCCTGCTGTTCTGATTCGCGTTTCAGCGCTGATAAAAAGGCCGGGCTTGTCCCGGCCTTTTGCTATTGGGCGATTTGCCAGGCCCAGACTTTGGACGGGGTGACGATCTCCGGCAGCGGGATATCCCAGTGTTCGCTCGGGATGCTCTCCACCTGCTGACAGTCGTGCGCCAGTCCGATCGGATAGGGGCCGCCGTGCTGCCACTGCTGCAGCGTGCGGTCATAGAAGCCGCCGCCCATACCCAGGCGCTGCCCCTGAGCGTCGAACGCCACCAACGGCGCCAGAATGACCGCCAGCTGCGAGGTTGGCAGCACGTTACGCACGTCCAGTTCAGGCTCGAGAATATTAAAGCGGTTGGGGCGCAGCACGCTGCCGGCATGATAGTGCAAGAACAGCAGATTCCCCGGGCTGAACGGGTGCAGCACCGGCAGATAAAGCCGCTTGCCCATGCGCCACAGGCGCTCGATCAGCGGGCGGGTATCCAGCTCGCCGTCAAAAGAGAGAAACGCCGCGACGCTGTCGGCGGCAACAATGCGCGGATGGGCGGCGATGCGCTCGGCAGTCTGCTCGGCGAAAAGCTGCTGTTGCTGGGCGGAAAGCGCACGGCGTCGCTGACGGATTTGCTGACGGATAGCCTGTCGCTGCTGGGCGAACTGAGGTTGGAAATGCATCATGGGCATGATCGCATGGCGCGTTAAAGGCCGCGTAAACCTGAGAAAAGGGGGAATCTCCGAGATGCCGTCGCAGGCTGTAACCCTTGAACCCGAGGTTCAAGGTGAACGTACCGTCGCAATCTTAAGGCTTCTCGACAAGCGAGCATGCTCACCGATCGCGGAGCAATACATTCTGTTTGTACTAAATATCGGCTCAGGGGACTGGCCCGCTGGCAAACATCTCAGAGAAATTTTTTACTCATTGCCGAACCGTTAGCGTTCAGCAACTTATGTTATTCGAATTGTGCATCATCCTGACGGTCAGAGATGCGACCTTGTTCAAGCAGCGCCTGTTCAATGGTCTGTTGCAGCATACGGATGCGCTGTTCCATATTGGCCGCATAATCACGAGTTTTCAAGCGTTCTTGCGCAAGTTCGTGACAAACATTCAACGCGGCAATGAAAACCAGCTGTTCAGTATTTGTGACTCTAGTGCGAACTTTGAGATCTTGCAACCGCTGGTTAAGATCGTCCGCCGCCATGTTCAACGCATCTTGTTGTTCTGGCGGGCAATTTACCCTTAACGAACGGCCAAAAATTTGAATATCTACTGGTTGTGCAGACATGCCACCTTCCTGCCTAAATTTCGCGCCGGCTCCGGTCTATCGAAGCGGGGCGCCACTATATATACCTCGGCACCAAGATACAACCCCTTAAAACCCGGCATCTTATCCCGTGGTTATTCAGTAACCTGATGATAATCTACTGTGCGTTGCGGCGGCAGTCAAAAAAATAGCCAGACCGCGGCGAACGTTGCCATCATCCCGGCCAACCCTGACACAGACGGACTGTCACCGGCCACTGAAGGGGCGTGCTTATCTGGTATAACCACGGACCTTGGTGGTAGCATAACACGAACTTATCCTGCCAACGATGACGAATACGCATGTCTATACAGAATACACAGCTAAATTACTTCACTTTGTCCGCCGCGCTGAACCAGCAGGCGGTGGCGTTAACCGCGGCGGAAATGCACGGTTTAATCAGCGGTTTGCTGTGCGGCGGCAACAATGACGCCAGCTGGCGCACGCTGGTGCACGACCTGACCAATGAAGGCGTGGCGTTCCCGCAGGCGCTGAGCCAGCCGCTGCAGCAGGTGTACGATCAGATCCGCGAAACGCTGGCCGATGACGAATTTATGTTCCAGCTGATGCTGCCTGAAGGCGAGGCGGTCACGGTGTTCGAACGTGCCGATGCGCTGTCCGGCTGGGTTAACCACTTCCTGCTGGGCCTTGGCATGATGCAGCCGAAGCTGGCGCAGGTGAAGGATGAAGTGGGTGAAGCGATTGACGACCTGCGCAGCATCGCGCAGCTGGGCTACGACGAAGACGAAGACCAGGAAGAGCTGGAGCAGTCGCTGGAAGAAGTGGCGGAATACGTCCGTATGGCGGCGATCCTCTGCTATAACGAATTCAACCGCCGCCAGCCGACCGCGGTGGAAAACGTCAAACCTACGCTGCACTAAAATTCGTATCGACCGTGCGCTTCGGCCGACTTGATTTCAGGAGAAGGACATGACTCAGCAGGAATTTCAGAACCGCCGCCAGGCGCTGTTGGCGAAAATGGCGCCGGGCAGCGCGGCGGTGATCTTTGCCGCGCCGGAAGCCACGCGCAGCGCAGATTCAGAATATCCTTACCGCCAGAACAGCGATTTTTGGTATCTGACCGGTTTTAACGAACCGGAAGCGGTGTTGATTCTGATTAAGAGCGACGAAACGCACAGCCACAGCGTCCTGTTCAACCGGGTGCGCGATCTGACGGCGGAAATCTGGTTCGGCCGCCGTCTGGGGCAGGAGGCGGCGCCCGCCAGGCTGGGCGTGGACCGCGCGCTGCCGTTCGATGAAATTCATGAGCAGCTGCATCTGCTGCTTAATGGCCTGGATGTGGTGTACCACGCGCAGGGCGAATACGCCTATGCGGACCAGATCCTCTACGCCGCGCTGGATAAGCTGCGCAAAGGCTTCCGCCAGAACTTCCAGGCGCCGGCCACCGTGACCGACTGGCGGCCGTGGCTGCACGACCTGCGGCTGTTTAAATCGGCCGAAGAGCTGGCGGTGATGCGCCGCGCCGGGGAAATCAGCGCGCTGGCGCACACCCGCGCGATGGAAAAATGCCGCCCGGGCATGTTCGAATACCAGCTGGAAGCGGAGATTCACCACGAATTTACCCGCCTCGGCGCCCGCTATCCGTCGTATAACACCATCGTTGGCAGCGGTGAAAACGCCTGCATTTTGCATTACACCGAAAACGAAAGTGAGATGCGCGACGGCGATCTGGTGCTGATCGACGCCGGCTGCGAGTACCAGGGCTATGCGGGCGATATTACCCGCACCTTCCCGGTCAACGGCAGGTTCAGCGCGCCGCAGCGCGCGGTGTATGACATTGTGCTGGCCTCCCTCAACAAGGCGCTGACGCTGTTCAGACCCGGCACCAGCATCGGCGAAGTGAATGCGGAAGTGGTGCGCATTATGGTCACCGGGCTGGTGGAGCTGGGCGTGATGAAAGGCGACGTCGAGCAGCTGATCGCCGAACAGGCGCACCGCCAGTTCTTTATGCACGGCCTGAGCCACTGGCTGGGGCTGGATGTGCACGACGTCGGCCATTACGGTTCGCCGAACCGCGATCGGCTGCTGGAGCCGGGCATGGTGCTGACGGTGGAGCCGGGGTTGTATATCGCGCCGGACGCCGACGTGCCGGAGGCCTACCGCGGCATCGGCATCCGTATCGAGGACGATATCGTGATTACGCCGGACGGCAATGAGAACCTGACCGCCAGCGTGGTGAAAGACGCCGATGCGATCGAAGCGTTGATGGCGGCGGCAAGATAAGATGAGCGTAATTATCGTTGGCGGCGGGATGGCCGGAGCGACGCTGGCGTTGGCGCTGTCGTCGCTGACGCAGGGCCGGGTGCGCATTGACGTGGTTGAAGCCACGCGGCCGGGCGACCGGATGCATCCGGGATTTGACGCACGCGCCATTGCGCTGGCGCAGGGCACCTGCCAGCAGCTCAGCCGCATCGGCGTCTGGCCTGCGCTGCGCGACTGTGCGACGGCGATTTCTCAGGTGCACGTCAGCGACCGCGGCCATGCCGGCTTCGTCAATCTGTCGGCGCAGGACTATCAGGTCGAGGCGCTGGGGCAGGTGATCGAACTGTACGACGCCGGCCAGCGGCTGTTTGGCCTGCTGGAAAAAGCGCCGGGCGTGACGCTGCATTGTCCGGCCAAGGTGGTCGACGTGACGCGCAGCCGCGAGCAGGCCGTGGTGCAGCTGGACAACGGGCAGCGCCTGAGCGGCCAGCTGCTGGTCGCCGCGGACGGCTCGCGTTCCGCGCTGGCGCGCGCCTGCAACGTGCAGTGGCGGCAGCAGGACTACCCGCAGTTTGCCACCATCGCCAACGTCACCAGCGAGCAGGATCCGCAGGGGCGCGCCTTTGAGCGTTTTACCCGTCACGGGCCGCTGGCGCTGCTGCCGATGTCGCAGGGGCGCAGTTCGCTGGTCTGGTGTCACGACCGCGACGATCGCGAGCGGGTGGACGCCTGGGACGACGCGCGTTTTCTGCAGGAGCTGCAGCAGGCGTTCGGCTGGCGTCTGGGGCGGATGCTGCAGGTCGGCAAGCGCCACAGTTACCCGTTGAGCCTGCTGACCGCGCAACAGCACGTATCCCACCGGCTGGCGCTGGTAGGCAATGCGGCGCAGACGCTGCACCCGATCGCCGGGCAGGGCTTCAACCTGGGCCTGCGCGACGTGATGTCGCTGGCGGAAACCGTGGCGCAAGCGGCGCAGGCCGGCGAAGATCTCGGCGCCTATGCGGTGCTCGGCCGCTACCAGCGGCGACGTCAGCAGGACCAGCAGGCGACCATCGGCGTGACCGACGGCCTGATCAAACTGTTCGCCAACCGCTATGCGCCGCTGGTGGTTGGGCGTAATCTGGGCCTGATGGCAATGGAACATTTACCCGTGGTGCGCGATGCCTTTGCCAAACGCACCCTGGGCTGGGTCGAGCGCTAGGCTGACGCCCGCGATGCCGCTCCCCATTATTTAAGGCGTTTTTAAGGAATCAGCAGCATGCAATCATTCGATGTGGTTATCGCCGGCGGCGGTATGGTGGGGCTGGCGCTGGCCTGCGGCCTGCAGGGCAACGGCCTGCGCGTGGCGGTGCTGGAGCACCGTCAGCCGGAGCAGGGCGTTCCGGAGCAGTTGGCGCTGCGCGTTTCCGCCATCAACGCGGCCAGCGAACGTCTGCTGCAACAGATTGGCGTCTGGGACGATATTCTGCAGCTGCGCGCCAGCGCCTACAATGCGATGGAAGTGTGGGACCGCGACAGCTTCGGTAAAATCGCCTTCCGCGGCGATGAGTGCGGCTTCAGCCATCTGGGCCATATTGTAGAAAACAACGTGATTCAGCAGGCGCTGTGGCGCAAGGCGCAGACGCTGTCGGACGTGACGCTGCTGACGCCGGCGGCGTTAAAACAGGTCGCCTGGGGCGAGAACGACGCCTTTATCACGCTGGAGGACGGCCGCATGCTGAGCGCGCGGCTGGTGGTAGGCGCCGACGGCGCCAACTCCTGGCTGCGTCAGCACGCCGATATTCCGCTTACCTTCTGGGACTACCGCCACAGCGCGCTGGTCGCCACCATCCGTACCGAAGAGCCGCATCTGGCCACGGCGCGTCAGGTGTTTCACGGCGACGGCATTCTGGCCTTCCTGCCGTTTGGCGACCCGCACCTGTGTTCGATCGTCTGGTCGGTGGCGCCGGAAGAGGCAGAACGGCTCAGCCAGCTGTCGCCGGAGGCGTTTAACCGCGAGCTGAGCATGACCTTTGATATGCGTCTGGGACGCTGCACGCTGGAAAGCGAGCGTCTGACCTTCCCGCTGACCGGACGCTATGCCCGCAACTTTGCCGGCCACCGTCTGGCGCTGGTGGGGGACGCGGCGCACACCGTACACCCGCTGGCCGGGCAGGGCGTCAACCTGGGCTTTATGGACGCCGCGGAGCTGATTGCGGAGCTGAAGCGCCTGCAAAGGCAGGGCAAGGATATCGGCCAGCACCTGTATCTGCGGCGTTATGAGCGCCGGCGTAAACACGGCGCGGCGGTGATGCTGGCCAGCATGCAGGGGTTCCGCGAACTGTTTGACGGCAATAACCCGGCCAAAAAGCTGCTGCGCGATGTCGGCCTGCGGCTGGCCGACAGCCTGCCGGGCGTCAAGCCGAAGCTGGTGCGTCAGGCAATGGGGCTGAACGATCTGCCGGAGTGGCTGGCTTAACGTTGCTTCGTCAGAGAGTGTGATTCACACAGGGGCGCTATCATGGCGCCCCTGTTTTTTTATGCTTTCAGCCATCACTTTTCCTTATATTACCCTTCATTTGAAATAATCTAATTTAACGCCCGATAACCCATTAGTTTTTGTAATCCGATGAAAAAAAAGCCCAGGCCATAACTCCTTCTGTTACAGCGTGTTTGTTATATAACATCGGACATTTGCCGCTTTAATTGTTAATTTTGTGCCTTAAGGCGCATTTTTCCAGTGAAAAACTCTGCACACTAGCGCGACATTTTCCCTGCCGCACAGCGCGCCGGGCCTATTTTAACTTATGGTTAAAAACGACGTTCGGTGATAAGTTCAGGTAAAGGGTATCGTTTGCGTCGTGCTGATGGGCGCCGTTTTCGCCCCGGTCTCGCACGGCATTTTAACCCCGGAACAGAGTCAGCCTGCCGCAGCGCGGCCGGGTGATGACGGGGACATGGTGAAAAGAGGGATAAGATGGCAAAGCAAACCCCACTGTATGAGCAGCACGTGGCATGCGGCGCTCGCATGGTCGATTTTCATGGTTGGATGATGCCGCTGCATTACGGCTCGCAGATTGATGAGCACCACGCCGTGCGTCAGGACGCCGGCATGTTCGATGTCTCCCACATGACCATCGTCGATTTGCACGGCGCCCGCACCCGGGAGTTCCTGCGCTATCTGCTGGCGAACGACGTTGCCAAACTCACCCAGCCCGGCAAGGCGCTGTACAGCGGCATGCTGAATGCCTCCGGCGGCGTGATTGACGATCTGATCGTGTACTTCCTGACGGAAGACTATTTCCGCCTGGTGGTGAACTCCGCTACGCGCGATAAGGATCTGGCGTGGATTGAGCAGCACGCGGCGCCGTATGGCGTAGAGCTGCGGGTGCGCGACGACCTGGCGCTGATCGCGGTGCAGGGGCCGCAGGCCAAAGAGCGCGCCGGCACCTTGCTGAGCGCCGAACAACAGCAGGCGGTGGCCGGCATGAAACCGTTCTTCGGCGTACAGGCCGGCGAGCTGTTTATCGCCACCACCGGCTATACCGGCGAAGCGGGCTATGAGATCGCCCTGCCGCAAGAGCAGGCGGCCGACTTCTGGCAGCGTCTGCTGGCAGCGGGCGTGAAGCCGGCCGGCCTTGGCGCGCGCGACACGCTGCGCCTGGAAGCCGGGATGAACCTCTATGGCCAGGAGATGGATGAAGGCGTATCGCCGCTGGCGGCCAATATGGGCTGGACCATCGCCTGGGAGCCGCAGGACCGTCAATTTATCGGCCGCGACGCGCTGGAGCAGCAGCGCGAGCAGGGCACCGAACAACTGGTCGGATTGGTGATGACGGAAAAGGGCGTATTACGTAATGAGCTGCCGGTGCGTTTCACCGATGAAGCCGGCCAGACGCAGGAAGGGGCGATCACCAGCGGCTCGTTCTCACCGACGCTGGGCTTCAGCATTGCGCTGGCGCGGGTGCCGGCCGGCATCGGCGAGCAGGCCATCGTGCAGATCCGCAACCGTGAAATGCCGGTGAAGGTCACCAAGCCCGGTTTTGTACGTGCCGGTAAGTCACTGATTGATTAATTACTTTTTGATTTTATTTTGAAGGAGTCGCGGGCGATGAGCAATGTACCAACTGAACTGAAATACGCTACCTCTCACGAGTGGGTGCGCAGCGAAGGCAATGGCGAATATGTGGTGGGCATCACCGAGCATGCGCAAGAGCTGCTGGGGGATATGGTGTTTGTCGATCTGCCGGAAGTCGGCGCCACCGTTGCCGCCGGCGACGACTGCGCGGTGGCGGAGTCGGTGAAAGCCGCGTCCGACATCTATGCGCCAATCAGCGGTGAAATCATCGCGGTGAATGAAGAGCTGGACGGCTCGCCGGAGCTGGTTAACAGCGATGCCTATGGCGACGGCTGGCTGTTCCGCATCAAGGCTTCTGACGAAGCGGAACTCAGCAAACTGCTGGATGCCGCCGGCTATCAGAAGTCCATCGACGAGTAATGGTTACCACGCCCCGTACGCCGATGCGCCGGGGCGTTTTAGTTGTTAAGGCTACATCCCGTACCACGCAAGCATTCAGGAATTTGTCGCAATGACTCAGACACTCAGCCAACTTGAACACAGCGAAGCGTTCATTGAACGCCATATCGGCTCTTCTGCACAGCAGCAGCAAGAGATGCTGGAGGCGGTGGGCGCACGCTCGCTCAGCGCGCTGATCCAACAGATTGTGCCGGCAGACATTCAGCTGCCGGGGCCGCCGCCGGTTGGCGATGCGGTGACTGAACATCAGGCGCTGGCCGAACTGAAGGCGATCGCCGGCCAGAACCAGCGCTACAAATCCTATATCGGCATGGGCTACAGCTCGGTGCTGACGCCGCCGGTGATCCTGCGCAACATGCTGGAAAACCCGGGCTGGTACACCGCCTATACGCCGTATCAGCCGGAAGTGTCGCAGGGCCGTCTGGAAGCGCTGCTGAATTTCCAGACCGTGACGCTGGATCTGACCGGTCTGGATCTGGCCTCCGCTTCGCTGCTGGATGAAGCGACCGCCGCCGCCGAAGCGATGGCGCTGGCCAAGCGCGCCAGCAAACTGAAAGACGCCAACCGTTTCTTCGTCGCTGACGATGTGCATCCGCAGACGCTGGACGTGGTGCGCACCCGCGCCGAAACCTTCAACTTTGACGTGATCGTCGATAAAGCGGAAAAAGTGCTGGAGCTGGACGGCGTGTTCGGCGTACTGCTGCAGCAGGTGGGCACCACCGGCGAGCTGCACGACTACAGCGCGCTGCTGGCCGAGCTGAAATCCCGCAAGATTATTACCAGCGTGGCGGCCGACTTTATGGCGCTGGTGCTGCTGACCGCGCCGGGCAAGCAGGGCGCCGACGTGGTGTTCGGCTCCGCACAGCGCTTCGGCGTGCCGATGGGCTACGGCGGCCCGCACGCGGCCTTCTTCGCCTGCCGCGATGAGTTCAAACGTTCGATGCCGGGCCGGATTATCGGCGTTTCCCGCGATGTTGCCGGCAATACCGCGCTGCGCATGGCGATGCAGACCCGCGAACAGCATATCCGCCGCGAAAAGGCCAACTCCAATATTTGCACCTCGCAGGTGCTGCTGGCCAATATCGCCAGCCTGTATGCGGTGTATCACGGCCCGCAGGGGCTGAAGCGCATCGCCGAGCGTATTCACCGCCTGACCGATATCCTGGCCGCCGGGCTGCAGCAGGCCGGTCTGCAGCTGCGTCATGACAGCTGGTTCGATACCCTGACGGTAGAGGTCAAAGATAAGGCGGCGGTGCTGGAGCGCGCCCTGAGCTTCGGGCTGAACCTGCGCACCGACATTCACGGCGCGGTCGGCATCACGCTGGATGAAGCCACCTCGCGTGAAGACGTGCAGACGCTGTTTGCGGTGCTGGCCGGCGACGGCCACGGGCTGGATATCGACGCGCTGGACGCGGCGGTCAGCGCGGCGAGCGCCTCCATTCCTGCGCCGATGCTGCGTCAGGAACCGATTCTCACCCACCCGGTGTTCAACAGCTATCACAGCGAAACCGAAATGATGCGCTATATGCATCGTCTGGAGCGTAAGGATCTGGCGCTGAACCAGGCAATGATCCCGCTGGGTTCCTGCACCATGAAGCTGAACGCCGCGGCGGAAATGATTCCGATCACCTGGCCTGAATTCTCCGATATGCACCCGTTCTGCCCGCCGGAGCAGGCGACCGGCTACCAGATGATGATTGGTCAGCTGTCGCAGTGGCTGGTGCAGCTGACCGGCTATGATGCGGTCTGCATGCAGCCGAACTCCGGCGCGCAGGGCGAATATGCCGGTCTGCTGGCGATTCGCCGCTACCATGAAAGCCGCAATGAGGCGGGGCGTCACGTCTGCCTGATCCCAAGTTCGGCGCACGGCACCAACCCGGCCTCCGCCCAGATGGCGGGCATGAGCGTGGTGGTGGTGGCCTGCGACAAAAACGGCAACATCGATCTGCACGATCTGCGGGTCAAGGCTGAACAGGCGGGCGCGGAGCTGTCGTGCATCATGGTGACCTACCCGTCCACCCACGGCGTGTATGAAGAAACCATCCGCGAAGTGTGCCAGATCGTGCATCAGTTCGGCGGCCAGGTGTACCTGGACGGCGCCAACATGAACGCTCAGGTCGGCATCACTACGCCGGGCTATATCGGCGCGGACGTTTCCCACCTCAACCTGCATAAAACCTTCTGCATTCCACACGGCGGCGGCGGCCCGGGCATGGGGCCGATCGGCGTGAAAGCGCATCTGGCGCCGTTTGTTCCCGGCCACAGCGTGGTGCAGATCGACGGCGTAACCACCCAGCAGGGCGCAGTGTCCGCCGCGCCGTTCGGCAGCGCGTCGATTCTGCCGATCAGCTGGATGTACATCCGCATGATGGGCGCGGAAGGCCTGAAGCAGGCCAGCCAGGTGGCGATCCTCAACGCCAACTATATCGCCACCCGTCTGAAGGATGCGTATCCGATTCTGTATACCGGCCGCGACCACCGCGTGGCGCACGAATGCATTCTGGATATTCGTCCGCTGAAAGAAGAGACCGGCATCAGCGAGATGGATATTGCCAAACGTCTGATCGACTATGGCTTCCACGCGCCGACCATGTCGTTCCCGGTTGCGGGCACGCTGATGGTTGAACCGACGGAGTCGGAGAGCAAGGTAGAGCTGGACCGCTTTATCGACGCGCTGCTGTCGATCCGTGCGGAGATGGAGAGCGTGAAGCAGGGCGCATGGCCGCTGGACGACAACCCGCTGGTGAATGCGCCGCACGTGCAGGCCGAGCTGGTGGGCGACTGGCAGCATGCCTACAGCCGCGAGCTGGCGGTGTTCCCGTCTGCGGCGGTGCGTGAGAACAAATACTGGCCGACCGTGAAGCGGCTGGATGACGTTTACGGCGACCGCAACCTGTTCTGCTCCTGCGTGCCGATCGGCGAATATCAGTAACGCGTCAGCGAAGAGTGACAACCCAGGGACACCGCATTATGCGGTGTCCCTTTTTTATTGGCGGCGTTCAGCAGTCGCAGACCAGATGAATATCCTCCGGCTCGCGGGCGAACAGTTCGGCATCGGGTTCGGCAAGCAGGCGACATCCCTGCGCCAGATAAAAATCGACGGTGCGCTTATTGGGGATGGAAGAAACGTACAGCCCGGCGGCGCCATGCTGCTGCAACTGCTGCAGGCAGTGCCGAAACAGCATTTTCCCCAATCCCTGACCGCGCCGCTCGGCGCTGACGTAGAAGAACAGCAGCTGGCGTAAATTTTGTTCCGGCCCGCGCGGCACGCTGTCCAGCGCCGCCGCTGCGACGATGATCTCCTGATCGAACAGGGCGAAGAAGCTGCCGCCGCGGTCAAAGCTCTCTTCATGCAGCGGCGTGTAGACTTCACGATCGTGCGGATCCCAGCCGCGGACGTCGTAGTAGTCGGCGTAAGCCTGCAGTTGTCCGTTCTGCAGCCGGTACAGCGTGGTAATTTCTTCACGGCGGTCAATCTGCCAGAGTAGCTCAAGCTGATCCCGCGCCAGCGTTATGGGCGTCGTCATGTCACGTTACTCTTGTTGGGGCGGTTGCGTATCACCGCCTGACAAGCGGCTATGCATCGTGCAGCAGCGCGCTGCGGAAGGAGAGGATATGCGCCTGCGCCGCGCTTTCCGCCGCGTCCGCGTCCTGCTGCGCCAGCGCGGCGATAATCGCCCGGTGTTCGTCGATCACTTCCTGCATATGGCCCTGCCGGGAGAGCGAGGTCGCCCAGAAGCGCTGGGCGCGCGCGTGCAGTACGCTGAGAATATCCGCCAGCATGGCGTTGCCGGCGATCTGCGCCAGCGCCTGATGGAATTCATGATCCAGCGTCATCATGCGTACCCGGTCGCGCGCCTGGCAGGCGGCGTCGATCTGCCGGTTGATCGCCTCCAGCCCGGCGATCTGCGATGCGCTGGCGCGCTTGCTGGCCAGCCGCATGCACAGCAGCTCATTGGCCAGCCGCACCTCGATCAGCTCCAGCGCATCGTCGATCGACAGCGGCGCCACCATCACGCCTTTACGCGGGATCACCTGCAGTAATCCCTCATTCGCCAGCCGATGGATCGCCTGATTGATCGGCGTGCGCCCCATTGCCAGATCGTCCATCACCTGCGCCGTATTCAGATATTCGCCGGGCTTGTAGCTCAGCGTCACCAGCGCCTGTTTAAAGCGGCGATAGGCCAGTTCGTTCTGCGACAGGCCGGCTTCCTCTACCGTCGGGAATTCCCGGCGCTCTGCGTCAACGGTCTTCACACTTTGCTCCTGCAACCAGAAAGTTTTTAGACATAGTACACAAAAACATGGCACGGAAATCGCTTATTTAGCAACTGAAGATATAGTGAAATTTCACTGTTATTTAACACCAAGGAAACAGATGCCATGCAACTAACCTTCACTTTACCTGAATCAGCGGGGGCTGAGGCGCTGAATGTGGCGATCGATCATCTGGTGATCGCCGGCTGGACCGGACGCGACCACGAGGCCATTTTGCACCACATCAGGGAGCTGGCGGCGCTGGGCGTGCCCCAGCCGAGTGCAATCCCGCTGTTTTATCGCGTGGCGGCCAACCAGCTTAGCCAGAGCGCCAGCGTCGAGGTGGTCGGCGGCGCCAGCTCCGGCGAAGCCGAACCGCTGATCTTTATCCACCGCGGCGAGCTGTACGTGTCGCTGGCCTCCGATCACACCGACCGTCAGCTGGAGGCGCACAGCGTTGCGCTGTCGAAGCAGCTGTGCGTCAAGCCGGTCGCCACGGCGGCCTGGCCGTTGCATGAGGTGGCGGAACACTGGGACAGTTTAATTCTGCGCGCCTGGATCTATGAGGAGGGGGAGTTCCGCCTCTACCAACAGGGCACGCTGGCCGGCCTGCGCACGCCGGGGGATTTGCTCGAGCGCTATCTGGGCGGCATGCAGACGCCGGAATGCCTGACGATGCCGCAGCCGCCGGAAGGGCTGGCGATGACCTGCGGCACCCTGGCGGCGATTGGCGGCATCCGCCCGGCGGCGGAGTTCCGTATGGAGCTGGTGGACGAGGTATTGGGACGCACCATCAGTCACGCTTATCGCAGCATTGAATTACCGGTGGTGGCGTGATGGAAAACAGGACATTACGCCAGGCCGCCGCCGCGCTGGCCTGCGGCGATGTGACGTCTGAACGGCTGACCGCCGCCGCGCTGGCGCGGATTGACGATCCGCAAGGGGAAGGGGCGCGCGCGTTTATCAGCGTCTATCACGACTGGGCGCGCCGGCAGGCGCGGGATGCTGACCGCCGGCGTGCGGCCGGGCAGCCTCTCTCCGCACTGGACGGCGTGCCGGTGTCGGTGAAAGACCTGTTCGACGTGGCGGGCGAAGCCACCCGCGGCGGTTCACGGGCGCTGGCGCACGCGCCGGCGGCGCAGCGTCATGCGGCGGTGGTACAGCGGCTGCTGCAGGCCGGCGCGGTGGTGATCGGTAAAACCAATATGACCGAATTCGCCTATTCCGGCCTGGGCATTAACCCGCACTACGGCACGCCGGCCAACCCGTGGCGACGCCAGGAGCGGCGCATTCCCGGCGGTTCTTCGTCCGGCGCGGCGGTGGCGGTCAGCGACGGCATGGGCTTTGGCGCGATTGGCAGCGATACCGGCGGTTCGGTGCGCATTCCGGCGGCGTTCTGCGGCCTGACCGGCTATAAGCCCAGCGCCAGCCGCATCGATATGGCGGGCGTACAGCCGCTGTCGCCGTCGCTGGACTCCGTTGGTGTGATTGCCCACGGCCTGGAGGACTGCATCGCGCTGGACGCACTGATTGCGCAGCAGCCGCTGCAGCCGCTCGCCCGGCCGCTGGCGCAGGCGCGTTTTGCACTGCCGCAGACGCTGGCGCTGGATGATCTGGACGAGGCGGTATCCACGGCGTTTCAGCGTGCGCTGCGGCAGCTGAGGCAGGCGGGCGCGCAGATTGACGCCCTGCCTTGCGACGAGTTTGCCGAACTGGCGGCGATCAACGCCAGCGGCGGCTTTACCGCGCTGGAGTCCTGGCAGTGGCATCAGACGCTGATTGCCGAGCAGGCGGCGGCTTACGACCCGCGGGTGCTGTCGCGCATCCGTCGCGGCGCGGCGCTGGGCGACGAGGACGGCAACCGGCTGCGGGAGCAGCGCCGCGACTGGCAGCGGCGGGTGACGGCGTCGCTGCAGGGCTACCATGCGCTGCTGATGCCCAGCGTGCCGTTTGTCGCGCCGACCATCGCCGAGCTGGAGGCGGACGAGGCGCTCTATTTCCGTATCAACGGCGCTGCGCTGCGCAACCCCTCCATCATCAATTTCCTGGACGGCTGCGCCGTGTCGCTGCCGATTCAGCCGCCGGGCGAGGCGCCGGTGGGGCTGATGGTCGCCGGCCTGACGCAGCAGGATGAAGCGCTGCTGGGCTGGGCGCTGTCCATTGAGCGCTGCCTGGCCGGCGCATAACCTTCGGCGGGCGCGCCCGCCTCATAAATGAGCTAACAGGAGAGTCCCATGACCGGAACCCCGAACGGAATGCTGTTTGTCGCCACCGACGTTGCCGCGCAGGATGAGGCGGAGTTCAACCGCTGGTATGACCGTGAACACGTAGAGGAACGGGTGCGCATCGACGGCTTTTTAAGCGGCGCGCGCTATCAGGCGCTGCAGGGCGGACGCAAATACCTGGGCCTGTATAAAACCGTCTCGCTCGACAGTTTTACCTCGCCGGCCTATCACGCGGCGTTCACCCGGCAAACGCCGTGGTCGGTGGCCAGCCTGGACAAAATGGTGAACCCGATGCGGCGGGTCTGCGCCGTGCAGGCGGTGACCGGCTTCGGCAGCGGCAGCCATCTTGGCGTGATCGCGCTGCCGACGGCCGACGCCGCGGCGTTAACGCAGCGCGTCCGCCAGCTCGGTGAGGCGCTGTCCGCCGAGGCGGGTTTTGTCTGCAGCAGCCTGCTGCTGCCGGATGCGGCGCTCAGTACGCCGCTGCCGAAAGAAGCGCCCGATAACCGCACGCTGTCGCCGATGCTGCTGATCGAGAGCAGCAGCGCCGCGGCCGGCGAACGTCTTAACGCGCTGGCCTGTCAGCGGCTGGATATCGCCGAAGAGTCCGCACTGCACTACGCCCTTGGCTGGCAACTCACCGCACAGGAGCTGAAACCATGAATACTTCAACCACCGACGCGCCGCTGGATAACGCGGCCCAGCGCAGCGAGAGCGCGCCGAACACCGGCAAACTGGCGGCGGCCAGCTCCATCGGCACCGCGCTGGAATGGTACGACTTCACCGTTTACAACATTATGGCGGCGCTGATTTTTAATCACGTTTTCTTCCCCTCCTTTGACCCGCTGGTGGGCACCATCCTGGCGTTTTCCACCTATGCGGTCGGCTATGTTTCGCGGCCGATCGGCGGCATGGTGTTCGGCCACCTGGGCGACGTGCTCGGCCGGCGCTTTGTGTTGGTCACCACGCTGCTGATTATGGGCGGCACCACCGCGCTGATGGGCATGCTGCCCGGCTATGCCAGCTGGGGCATCTGGAGCCCGCTGCTGCTTGTGACGCTGCGCTTTATTCAGGGTATCGCGCTGGGCGGCGAATGGGCCGGCGCGGTGCTGCTGGCGATGGAGCACGGTAAACCGCAGCAGCGCGGACGCAACGCGTCGTTCGCCCAGGTCGGCCCTTCCTGCGGAACGCTGGTAGGCACCGGGTTTATCACCGTGGTGACGTTGGCGATGTCGGCGGAGGATTTCCAACAGTGGGGCTGGCGCATTCCATTCCTGCTGAGTCTGGCGCTGGTGGCGTTCGGCCTGTGGCTGCGGCGCGGCGTGGGCGAGACGCCGGCGTTTTTGCAATTGGCGGCGAACCGCGATGTGACGCATGCGCCGCTGCGTGAGGTCTTCAGCCACCATAAGCGTCCGCTGCTGATTGCCGGCGGCTCACGCATCGGCTCCGACGTGCTGTACGCGCTGGTGGTGGTGTTTACGCTGACCTATGTCACGACGGTGCTGAACCTGCCGCGGCCGCTGGCGCTGGCCGCCACCATGTTAGGCGCGGTGGGCAACGCGATTACGGTGCCGCTGTTCGGCGCGCTGTCCGACCGTCTGGGCCGCCGGCCGGTGTATATCGGCGGCGCGCTGGCGGGGGTCGTCTGGGCCTTTGTGTTCTTCGTGCTGCTGGACAGCACCCAGCCGGTGCTGATCTGTCTGGCGGTGGTGGTGGGGCTGCTGATCCATGCGGCGATGTACGGCCCGCAGGCGGCGTTTGTCACCGAACAGTTTCCGACGCGCGTGCGCTATGCCGGTTCGTCGCTGGCCTACACGCTGGCGGGGATTGTCGGCGGCGGCTTTGCGCCGCTGATTATCACGTCGCTGTACAAATCGTATGACAGCACGCTGGCGATCTCGGCCTATGTAACGCTGACGCTGTTGATCACCCTGTGGGCGGTGTGGGCGGCCAGGGAGACCGCCCATAAGCCGCTGTAATGCCGACGCCGGGCGCAGGCCCGGCGCGTTATTACTTCAGCCAGCCTTTGCGCTGCGCGTCCTGCAGGTGGTGCAGCAGGTGTTGCCACAGCTCCGGATAGACCTCGGCAATCGTCTCGTTGCGCGACAGCACCTGCTCCAGCGAGATGCCGTTCTCCACCCAGCTTTGCCCCTCATTATGCAGGTTCATCAGCATCGGCATGGTGCGGTCCAGCACCAGCGCAAAGCGCGCGTCGGCGGTTTCGGCATCTTCATATTCCTGCCATAAAGCGGTGAAATACTCGCGCTGTGGCTCCGGCAGCATGCCGAACAGGCGGCGCGCGGCGGCGACTTCCTGATCGTGCACGGCGGCGCGGGCCGCCAGGTCGTACACCAGCACGTCGCCGGCGTCGATCTCAACGATGTCATGCAGCAGCGCCATCTGGATGACTCGCTGGATATCAACGTCCTTGCCGGCGTAAGGCGCCAGGCTCATGGCGGCGATGGCGAAGTGCCAGCTGTGTTCGGCGGAGTTTTCCTGACGCTGGGTGCCCAGCACCTTGGTGCGGCGCTGAACGCTTTTGAGTTTGTCGATTTCCATCAGGAACCGGATGACTTCGGTCATGGCGCCAAATTCTAATGCGGGTACGGCAGATGACATGGTACAGCCTCGGTGTAGGTGACGTTAAAACCCAGCGATTGTAGACCAGCGTCGGGGGGATTTCGATATTTTCAGCATGTTACAAGCGTTCACATTTTTATTTTAGCGTACACGTGTACACTGGAATTATTCTCAGTTAAGCTGCTTTTGCGTTAATTGCGAGCAATGCAGACGTTTTTGAGGGCTGGAATATTATGGGTAAAACGGACGTGGCGAAAGCCGGGACGCAGGCGGAAAATACGGCGAAATCAGCCTATCCATGGGCGGAAGAGATCGCCAACAGCGTCAGTCACGGCATTGGTTTGGTCTTTGGCATCGTCGGCCTGGTGCTGCTGCTTGGCCAGGCGATCGACACCGGCGCCGGCGCGACGGCGATCACCAGCTACAGCCTGTACGGCGGCAGCATGATCCTGCTGTACCTGGCCTCAACGCTGTACCACGCCATTCCTCATCAGAAGGCCAAACACTGGCTGAAAAAATTTGACCACTGTGCGATTTACCTGCTGATTGCCGGCACCTATACGCCTTTTCTGCTGGTGGGGCTGGGGTCGCCGCTGGCGCGTGGGCTGATGGCGGTTATCTGGGGCATGGCGCTGCTCGGCGTGTTGTTCAAGCTGGCGTTCGCCCACCGCTTTGAGGCGCTGTCGCTGGTGACCTATCTGACCATGGGCTGGCTGTCGCTGATCGTTATCTACCAGTTGGCGACACGGCTGGATATCGGCGGCGTGACGCTGCTGGCGGTCGGCGGGGTGGTGTACAGCCTGGGGGTGATTTTTTACGCTTCCAAGCGCTGGCGCTTCGGGCACGCCATCTGGCACGCCTTCGTGCTGGGCGGCAGCGTGTGCCACTTTATGGCGATCTATCTGTACGTCTGAGGTGGTTTGCCGCCCGGCCGCGCGCACTGAGCAACGCGGCCGGGCGGGCGAGGGTTACTTCTCTTCGACCAGCGAGTAAGGCAGCGGCATGATGCTGAGCTCGCCGCCGGCGTCCTCGCGCAGCCGCAGCGTGCTGTCCGCCTCCAGGTCATTATTCAACACTGCCTGCACCCACAGCGTACCGTCGGCCAGCTGGCTGGCGGCCAGCACGGTGCCGGTACGGCGCCAGTTCTCCCCCAGCTGCAGTTCCAGATCGTCCGCCGCGGCCGGCACCCGGCTGCCTTTCCCCGCCAGCCAGTACAGCGCGCGCTTGTTGGCGCCGCGGAACTTGGCGCGCGCCACCATTTCCTGACCGGTATAGCAGCCTTTGCTGAAGCTGATGCCGTCCAGCGCCTGCAGGTTGGTGGCCTGCGGGATCAGCTGCGCGCTGGTGGCCGCGTCGATAATCGGATAGCCAGCTTCGATATCCAGCGTCAGCCACTGACGGCTGTCGTTTTGTTCGGCCTGCTGCTGCAAGCGGCTGACCAGCCGTTCGGCGACCGCCGCGCTGGTGACCAGCAGAAAGCGCTCCGCCGGCTGGCTGAAGTGCAGCAGCGTGGTGTCACCGTCCTGCGCCACCGGATGCTGCGCATCGGGCAGCTGGCTGAAGACGTCCGCCAGCGCGGCGCGCGCCTGGAAGCCGGCCACGCCGAGCAGCACCACGTCATTATCGGCGGCGATGGTCACTTTTGAGAACACCGCATATTTTTTGATCTCCGCCAGCTGGCTGTCCAGCAGGCTGCGGCGCTCCAGATAGGCGAAGCCCTCACCGCGCCGGAACAGGCGCAGGTTGCTCCACATTTTTCCCTTGGCGTCGCAGTGCGCGCAGAGAACGTGCTGGTCGTCCGCCAGCGCCTCAACGTCGGCGGTAACCTGCCCCTGCAGGTATTTCACCGTGTCGGGGCCATTCATCGTCACCAGCGCCCAGTCTTCCAGCGAAATCAGCGTCAATGGCAGATGGGAAGAGGCGGAAGGCTGACGAGGTGGAAAAGGAGTCGTGAACGTCATAGTCGGTTCCTGATTTACGTTATATCCGGCCGGGTTCACCGCGGCGGCCGTCGCATGATGCCGGATATCCAGCGTGCCTGAAAGAGTCGTTCCTCCATGGTAAAAGAGGGCGCAGGCTTTGCAAACAGTTATTCCGCCGCAGCGCTTTTTTTGACATTTCGCGCTAACATTCTTCCCGCCGTGTATGTCAAATTGTTACTCTATACGTTTATGGCTCATGCTACCCTTGCACATCGTTCGTGAGCCGACGGAATTATATTGCGCGTGTGTTGCCATACGGTGTGTCGGTTGAACCCTATGCTGGCTTTGCCACGCTGAACAGAGGTTGGTCATAACAACATGGATATTAATAACAAAGCGCGTATTCACTGGGCTTGCCGCCGGGGAATGCGTGAACTGGACATCTCCATCATGCCGTTTTTCGAGCATGAGTACGATTCATTGAGCGACGACGACAAGGCGCTGTTCGTGCGTCTGCTGCAGAGCGACGATCCCGATCTGTTTAACTGGCTGATGAATCATGGCGCCCCGCAGGACGCCGAACTGCAAAGAATGGTGACGCTGATCCAGACGCGAAATAAAGATCGTGGCCCAGTGGCGATGTGATGTCCGCATCTCCTGGCGTACTCAGCTTGTCTCGCTGTTGGCGCATGGCGCGCTGATACTGCTGATTCTGATCTCGCCGTGGCCGGAAAGTTACGACCCGATCTGGCTGTTGCTGCTGACGCTGGTGGTTTTCGAATGTATTCGCAGTCAGACGCGTATTGCTTCGCGTCAGGGGGAGCTGCGCCTGCTTTCCGCGCCGCAGCGGGTGATTTGGCAGGGCAAGGAGTGGCGGCTGGCCCGTCGCCCCTGGATGCTGCGCGGCGGCATGCTGCTGACGCTGCAGGCGAGCGGCAAGCGCAAACGCCGCCGACTATGGCTGGCGTCGGACTGTATCAGCAGCGCCGAGTGGCGGCAGTTGTGCCAGCGGATGCAGCTGGCCGAGGATGAGTCTGAAGGCTAGGTTCGGGGGGCGCAGAGGCGCCCCTCGACGGTTACAATAGCGGTTCCATCTCCAACAGGATCTGTTCGCACCATTGCTGCAGACGATCTTCACTCATCTCATATTGGTTGACATCATCCAGCGCCAGGCCGACGAAGCGTTTGCCGTCGGCGGCCAGCGGTTTCGGGCTGGTGAACTCAAAACCGTCGGTCGGCCAGAAGCCGATAAACTGTACGCCGAGCGGTTTCAGGTGATCGTGCAGCATGCCCAGCGCGTCGAGGAACCATTCGCCGTAGCCGAACTGGTCGCCCATGCCGTACATGGCGACGATTTTACCTTTCAGATCGAGCGTGGCGAGTTGCGGCCAGACCGCTTCCCAGTCCTCCTGCAGCTCGCCGAAGTCCCAGGTCGGGATGCCGAGAATCAGTACGGAATAGTCTTCCATCAGCGTGGGGGAGACGTCTTTCAGATTATGCAGGTCGACCAGATCCTCACCCAGAATTTCACGGATTTTTTCCGCCGCCATTTCGGTGTAGCAGGTGCTGGAGCCGTAAAACAGACCAATCTTCATGTTTAAACCGTTATGTTGCCGTTCATGGAATTGCAACCAGTGTACCATAAGGCATAATGCCTCAGGTTGAATCAAATCAAGAGGGGTTGGCGTGCAACGGCAGGAGAATGCGCTGGTTGAGCAATTTTTAGATGCGCTGTGGCTGGAACGTAATCTGGCTGAGAATACGCTCGCCTCTTATCGTCTGGATCTGCAGGCGCTGACGGCCTGGCTGGCCGGGCGCGGCCGCACCCTGCTGGACGCCGAGGCGCTGGACCTGCAGGCGTTTCTGGCCGAACGGGTGGAAGGCGGCTATAAGGCGAGCAGCTCCGCGCGGCTGCTGAGCGCCATGCGGCGGCTGTTCCAATATCTGTATCGGGAAAAGCAGCGCGCCGACGACCCGACCGCGCAGTTGGCCTCGCCCAAGCTGCCGCAGCGCCTGCCGAAAGACCTGAGCGAGGCGCAGGTCGATGCGCTGCTGCAGGCGCCGTGCGTCGATCAGCCGCTGGAGCTGCGCGACAAGGCGATGCTGGAAGTGCTGTACGCCACCGGCCTGCGGGTGTCCGAACTGGTCGGCCTGAGCATCAGCGACGTCAGCCTGCGCCAGGGCGTGGTGCGGGTGATCGGCAAGGGCGACAAAGAGCGGCTGGTGCCGCTGGGCGAAGAGGCGGTGTACTGGATCGAAAATTATCTTGAACACGGCCGGCCGTGGTTGGTGAACGGGCAGGCGCTCGACGTGCTGTTCCCCAGCCAGCGCTGCAAGCAAATGACCCGGCAGACCTTCTGGCATCGTATCAAACACTATGCGATCCTAGCCGGCATCGACAGCGAACGTCTGTCTCCGCACGTGTTGCGCCACGCGTTCGCCACCCATCTGCTGAACCATGGCGCAGATTTACGTGTCGTACAAATGTTGCTGGGGCATAGCGACCTCTCCACGACGCAAATTTACACGCATGTAGCAACCGAACGACTGAAACAGCTACATCAACAGCATCACCCGCGCGCCTGAGGCACCGGGTTCGAAAGGAATGGAAGAATGAAAAAAGGTTTAATGCTGCTCTCCCTGCTGGTGGCTTCGGTGACCGGTTCCGCACATGCCGACGATGCGGCGATCAAATCGGCGCTGGGCAGCCTGGGCATCAAGCAGGCTGACGTTCAACCCTCCCCGGTGGCGGGGCTGAAAACCGTGCTGACCGACAGCGGCGTGCTGTACGTCTCCGAAGACGGTAAGCACGTGCTGCAGGGGCCGCTGTATGACGTCAGCGGCAAAGAGCCGGTAAACGTGACCAATAAGCTGCTGGGCAGCAAGCTGGACGCGCTGAAAGACCAGATGATCGTCTACAAGGCGGCGAAGGAAAAACACGTGATCACCGTGTTTACCGATATCACCTGCGGCTACTGCCACAAGCTGCATCAGCAGATGAAAGAGTATAACGATCTGGGCATCACCGTGCGTTACCTGGCGTTCCCGCGTCAGGGGCTGAACTCCCAGGCGGAAAAAGACATGCAGTCTATCTGGTGCACCGCCGATAAGGCCAAGGCGTTTGACGCGGCGATGAAGGGCGACGCGGTGTCGCCGGCGACCTGCAAAACCGATATCAGCAAACATTACGAGCTGGGCGTGCAGTTCGGCATCCAGGGGACGCCGGCCATCATCCTGCAGAACGGCATGGTGATCCCGGGCTATCAGGGGCCGAAAGAGATGGCGGCGATGCTGGACGCGCATCAGGCCGCGCTGCAAGCCGGCGGTTAATGGCCGGTGAGTATTATTAAAACCCAATTACGCCGCCGTGAGGCGGTGGGCGACGTGCAGCTTTCCGCTCAGCTGCACCCTTTGCTGCGCCGGCTGTATGCGCTGCGCGGGGTCAGCGAAGAGCGGGAACTGGAACGCAGCGTCAAAGGCATGCTGCCGTGGCAACAGCTGGACGGCATCGACGCGGCGGTGGATATTCTGCAGCAGGCGCTGGCGGACGGCCGGCGCATTATGATCGTCGGCGATTTTGACGCCGACGGCGCCACCAGCACCGCGCTGACGGCGCTGGCGCTGCGCAGCATGGGCGGCGGCGACGTGCAGTATCTGGTGCCGAACCGCTTTGAGGACGGCTACGGCCTGAGCCCGGAAGTGGTGGAGCAGGCGGCGGCGCGCGGCGCCGAGCTGATCGTCACCGTGGATAACGGCATCTCTTCCCATGCCGGCGTTGAGGTAGCGCATGCCAAAGGCATACAGGTGCTGGTGACCGATCACCACCTGCCGGGCGAGACGCTGCCGGCGGCCGAGGCGATCGTCAACCCCAACCTGCGCGGCTGTGCGTTTCCGTCGAAGGCGCTGGCCGGCGTCGGCGTCGCGTTCTATCTGATGCTGGCGCTGCGCGCCCGGCTGCGTGACAGCGGCTGGTTCGAACAGCGCGCGCTGGCGATGCCGAATCTGGCCGAACTGCTGGATCTGGTGGCGTTAGGCACCGTGGCCGACGTGGTGCCGCTCGATGCCAATAACCGTATTCTGGTGTATCAGGGGCTTAACCGCATTCGCGCTGGCAAGTGTCGGCCCGGTATCCGCGCGCTGCTGGAGGTGGCCAACCGCGAGGCGCGCAACCTGGCGGCCAACGATCTGGGCTTTGCCCTCGGGCCGCGGCTGAATGCGGCGGGGCGGCTGGACGACATGTCGATCGGCGTGGCGCTGCTGCTGAGCGACGACATTGCGCAGGCGCGCATGCTGGCTAACGATCTGGACGCGCTGAACCAAACGCGCCGCGAGATAGAGCAGGGCATGCAGGTTGAAGCGCTGCAGCTGTGCGACCAGCTGGAGCGCAGCAGCACGGCTCTGCCTTACGGCCTGGCGATGTACCATCCGGAGTGGCATCAGGGCGTGGTCGGCATTTTGGCCTCGCGCATCAAAGAGCGTTTTCACCGCCCGGTGATCGCGTTCGCACCGGCGGGCGACGGCATTCTGAAAGGCTCCGGCCGCTCGATTGCCGGCCTGCATATGCGCGATGCGCTGGAGCGGCTGGACACGCTGAACCCCGGGCTGATGATGAAGTTCGGCGGACACGCGATGGCCGCCGGCCTGTCGCTGGAAGAGGCGCGCTTTGACGAGTTTCGCCAGCGCTTTGGCGAACTGGTGGGCGAGTGGCTCGATCCGGCGATGCTGGAGGGCGTAATCTGGTCCGACGGTGAACTGGCGATGCAGGAGCTGACGCTGGAAACGGCGGAGCTGCTGCGCGAAGGCGGGCCGTGGGGGCAGGCGTTCCCGGAGCCGACGTTCGACGGCAAGTTCCGCATTCTGCAGCAGCGGCTGGTGGGCGAGAAGCACCTCAAGCTGATGGTGGAGCCACTGGGCGGCGGCCCGCTGTTGGACGGCATTGCGTTCAACGTGGACACCACGCTGTGGCCGGACAGCAGCGTGCGAGAAGTCGAGCTGGCTTATAAGCTGGACGTCAACGAATTCCGCGGCAACCGCAGCGTGCAGCTGCTGATTCAGCACCTGTGGCCGCGCTGAGGCGCAGCAAAAGATAACATCCAGGGGCGCCGCACGGCGCCCTTACTTTTCCCTGGATAAACGCTATAAACTGTGGTCTGGATCCGTTAGAATTAACGGTTCTATGGCGATTGGGTCGCCTATATTCTCTCTGGTTCACGCCGCATTGCGCCGGCTCCCTTGCCGGGGGATATACAACCTCTAACGAAAGAACGCGAAAAACCATGTTTGAAATTAATCCGGTAAAAAACCGTATTCAGGACCTGTCTGAGCGTACCGCCGTTCTTAGGGGGTATCTTTGACTATGATGCCAAGAAAGAACGCCTGGAAGAAGTAAACGCCGAGCTGGAGCAGCCGGACGTGTGGAATGAGCCTGAGCGCGCACAGGCGCTGGGTAAAGAGCGCTCGGCGCTCGA
Organism: Serratia rubidaea; assembly: GCF_016026735.1. Lineage (NCBI taxonomy): Bacteria > Pseudomonadati > Pseudomonadota > Gammaproteobacteria > Enterobacterales > Yersiniaceae > Serratia > Serratia rubidaea. The sequence goes on along the minus strand of NZ_CP065640.1, from coordinate 475,409 downwards.
AGCCATTGTTGAGACCATCGACGGTCTGCAACAGGGTGAGGAAGACGTCCTCGGCCTGCTGGAGCTGGCGGTGGAAGCCGACGATGAAGAAACCTTTAACGAAGCCGTGGTTGAGCTTGATCAACTGATCGTCAAGCTGGAACAACTAGAATTTCGTCGTATGTTCTCCGGAGAATACGACAGCGCCGACTGCTACCTGGACATTCAGGCCGGGTCAGGCGGTACTGAGGCGCAGGACTGGGCCAGCATGCTGCTGCGCATGTACCTGCGCTGGGCCGAGGACAAGGGCTTTAAAACCGAAATTATCGAAGAGTCTGACGGTGACGTCGCGGGGATCAAGTCCGCCACCATCAAGATTATTGGCGACTACGCCTTTGGCTGGTTGCGTACTGAAACCGGCGTTCACCGCCTGGTGCGCAAGAGCCCGTTCGATTCCGGCGGTCGTCGCCACACCTCGTTCAGTTCGGTGTTTGTTTACCCGGAAGTGGACGACAATATTGATATCGAAATCAATCCGGCGGATCTGCGCATCGACGTTTACCGCGCTTCCGGCGCGGGCGGCCAGCACGTGAACAAAACCGAGTCTGCGGTGCGTATTACCCACCTGCCGACCAACATCGTGGTGCAGTGCCAGAACGACCGCTCACAGCATAAAAACAAGGATCAGGCATTCAAACAGCTGAGAGCGAAGCTGTATGAATTCGAGATGCAGAAGAAAAATGCTGATAAGCAGGCGATGGAAGACAACAAGTCCGATATCGGTTGGGGCAGCCAAATCCGCTCTTATGTGCTGGATGACTCCCGGATCAAGGATTTGCGCACCAGCGTAGAAACGCGTAACACGCAGGCCGTATTGGATGGCGACCTGGATAAATTCATTGAGGCAAGTTTGAAAGCCGGGTTATGAGGAACAAAAATGTCTGAGCAACAACCACAGGGCGCCGATCAGGCGTTGGATCTCAATAACGAGCTGCAGTCACGTCGTGAAAAACTGGCGGCGCTGCGCGAGAACGGCATTGCGTTCCCGAATGATTTTCGTCGTGACACCACGTCCGACAAGCTGCACGCAGCATATGACGATAAAGACAACGAAGAGCTGGAAGCGCTGGGCGTAGAAGTGACCGTCGCCGGGCGTATGATGACCCGCCGCATTATGGGCAAAGCCTCTTTCGTTACGCTGCAGGACGTTGGCGGCCGCATTCAGCTGTACGTCGCGCGCGACGATCTGGCGGAAGGCGTGTACAACGAACAATTCAAGAAGTGGGACCTGGGCGATATTCTCGGCGCGCGCGGCAAGCTGTTTAAAACCAAAACCGGCGAGCTGTCGATCCACTGCACCGAGCTGCGTCTGCTGACCAAGGCGCTGCGTCCGCTGCCAGACAAGTTCCACGGCCTGGCCGATCAGGAAACCCGCTATCGTCAGCGCTACCTGGATCTGATTGCCAACGAAGAATCACGTCACACCTTCAAGGTGCGTTCCCGCATCATGTCCGGCATCCGCAACTTTATGGTGGGCCGCGACTTTATGGAAGTGGAAACCCCGATGATGCAGGTGATCCCGGGCGGCGCGTCCGCGCGTCCGTTTATCACTCACCACAATGCGCTGGACATCGATATGTACCTGCGTATTGCGCCGGAGCTGTATCTGAAGCGTCTGGTGGTCGGTGGTTTTGAGCGTGTGTTCGAGATCAACCGCAACTTCCGTAACGAAGGGGTATCGCCGCGTCACAACCCAGAGTTCACCATGATGGAACTCTATATGGCGTACGCGGATTACAAAGATCTGATTGAGCTGACCGAGTCGCTGTTCCGCACGCTGGCGCAGGACGTACTGGGCACCACCAAGGTGCCGTACGGCGATGAAGAGTTCGACTTCGGCAAGCCGTTCGAAAAACTGACCATGCGCGAGGCGATCAAAAAGTATCGTCCTGAAACCGACATGGCGGACCTGGATGACTTCGACAAGGCGAAGGCGATTGCCGAGTCTATCGGCATCAAGGTAGAGAAGAGCTGGGGTCTGGGCCGCGTAGTGACCGAGATCTTTGAAGAGACGGCGGAAAGCCATCTGATTCAGCCGACCTTCATCACCGAATACCCGGCGGAAGTTTCCCCGCTGGCGCGTCGTAACGATGAGAACCCGGAAATTACCGACCGCTTTGAGTTCTTCATCGGCGGCCGCGAAATCGGCAACGGCTTCTCCGAGCTGAATGATGCGGAAGACCAGGCGCAGCGCTTTGCTGACCAGGTTGCCGCGAAGGATGCCGGCGATGACGAAGCGATGTTCTACGACGAAGACTACGTGACCTCTCTGGAACACGGCCTGCCGCCGACGGCTGGCCTGGGCATCGGTATCGACCGTATGGTTATGCTGTTCACCAACAGCCATACCATCCGCGACGTTATCCTGTTCCCGGCGATGCGTCCGACTGCCAAGTAATCCGGCAGCCACCTTGAACAACCGGTGCGGGCAACCGCGCCGGTTTTTTTACGCCCAACGATAACTAACCGCTTAAAACATCGGCAGTTATGCGTTAACTCCGCTTGCCCGCCGCCCAGAAGCGGTTATAATGCCAAACGCACACCTAAGCGGGTGTAGTTCAATGGTAGAACGGCAGCTTCCCAAGCTGCATACGAGGGTTCGATTCCCTTCACCCGCTCCACGCCTTCTCAATAAATAATTCTACGTATAATCATTAAATTAGCTAAGGCTTCCTTGTTAATTACGCTGATATTTAACGTACGACCTCACCGATTTTTTTAACGTTCCGGATAGCCTTTCACTTTTCTCTATTAATAGCAGCCTGAACGAATGCGTAGGTGTTACGAGGCAATCCATTTTGGGGCTTACCATGTTTAAGTCTGCGGCACTGTTTATCGCCTGCTTTGTGATGCCGTGTGCTTAAAATAGCCAATGAAAAGGGCGCATAGCGCCCTGGATAGACGTTGCCAGAACTCGCTTCCATGGCGCCTCAAATCCCGCTGAACCAGTTATAGCCCTGATCCTCCCAATAGCCGCCGGGGTTGGTGTCGCTGACGAAAATGGCGGCGATATGCTTGGCGTTTTTAAACCCCAGCTTGGTGGGCACCCGTAGCCGCAAGGGGTAGCCGTATTCCGCCGGCAGCGCCTTACCGGCAAAATCCAGCGCCAGAATGGTTTGCGGATGCAGCGCGGTGGCCATATCGATGCTGGAGTAGTAGCGGTCCGCGCATTTAAAACCGACGTAACGTGCATTGAGATCGGCGCCGACATGCTGCAGAAAGATGCGCAGCGGCACGCCGCCCCACTGGCCAATCGCGCTCCAGCCCTCAATACAGATTAAGCGGGTGATCTGGCTCTGCTGCGGCAGGCGCTGCAGTTGCTCCAGGGTCCACGGCGCCGTTTTCGCCACCTTGCCGGAGACTTCCAGCTGATAACCGCTCAAATCGACTTCCGGCACGTTGTATTCCGGGTAGTAGGCGTTAAACGGAAAGGGATGCGTGATCTGATCAGGGCGGTAGGTCTGCGCCAGGCGCTGTCCGCTGAACAGCCAGGACTGGACCCGATCGTTCCAGCGGGACATCGCCCACAGCACTTTATCGACCTGATCGCCATCTTGCAGATTACAGCCGGTCAGCATCGCCACGCCGCCCAGGGTCAGACCGGAGCGAAGCAGCAGCCGGCGCTGCAGATTCACCAGCTGTTTTCTCTGATCCGGTTCCAGCGTCGGTGCGCGGGGCGACGATTTTTTATCCTTCACGTTTACCTCCTGACAGCATGGCCCACAGCGTGCGCGGTACGATCATCACCATCAGCAGGTGAATGATGACAAACAGTCCGACCGCCGCCATGGCGAAAAAGTGCACATAGCGCGCGATGTCAAAACCGCCGAACAGCGCCACCAGCCAAGAGAGCTGCACCGGCTTCCAGATCGCCAGCCCGGAGAGCACCAGCAACAGGCCGAGCACCAACACGCCGAGATACATCAGCTTTTGAATCGCATTGTATTTGCCGTCGCGGTGTTGTAGCCGCAGCGTCAGCGCCAGCCAGATATCACGCCGCAGCGCGCTCAGGCGCAGTGGCAGCAGGTCGCGACGGAAGTGGCCGCTGAACAGGCTCCACAGCAGATAGCACAGTCCGTTGAGCGCCAGCAGCCACATCAGCGCCAGATGCCAGCCGATGGCGCCGCCCAGCCAGCCGCCCAGCGTGACGGCGGGCGGAAAGCGGAAGTCGAACAGCGGCGAGGCGTTGTAGATTTCCCAGCCGCTCATAAACATGCACGTCATGGCGAACAGATTAACCCAGTGGGTGATTCTGACCGGCCAACGATGCACCGGTCGCGACAGTGAGTCTTTCATCGCGGCCTCCCGCATTACATCGGCGGCACGGTACCGTCTTTACCGGCAGAAATGCGCGTGGCGACGCGTTCACCTTTGTCGTCAGTGGCGGAGAACAGCACGATATGCGCGCCGGGCTTCAGCAGGCTGCGATCGCCGGGATCGAGCGTCACAATCGGCGTGCCGTCCGGCACGATGACGGTTTTCTGCTGGTTGTTGTAATTGACCGTCAGGGTGCGGCCGTTGGCGTTCACCAATTTACCGACGGTGCCGTTGGTCATGGTATCGACTTTGCCATCGGCGGATTGCCAAGGGGAGTGGCCCTCACCGGAACCGCGCAGGCTGGCGGCGAAGACGTGCACCTCCAGCGCTTTTAAACTGCCGTCGGCCTGCGGGACGGCGGCGGTGCCAATAAAGCTGTCGGGTTTGATATCGGCAGTTGAGCCTTTCGATACGCTCAGCACTTTGGTCTGGTCGTTGAGTTTTACGCTGACTTTTTCCCCTTTACGGTCGGTCAGCTGCAGGCTGCTATCGGAAACCTGATCGATAGTGCCGCGCAGCGGGGCGATGACTTTGCCGGGCATTTGGGCGGCGGCGATGCCGCTGCACATCAGCAGGCTGGACAGCAGTAAACCGGCAATACGACGTTGAGTAAGCATAATGTTCTCCTGTGGTTGATTGCCGATTAAGCATGGTTGAAGGATTGGGACAGCACCATGTCTGTTTGATGACATTAATGTCATCAAGTCTTCTGGCGGAAACTGCTAATCTGTTGGCAGGTGGAATGAGGTGGCGAGAATGCGCATATTAGTGGTTGAAGACGATACCAGCACCGGCGACTACCTGAAAAAGGGGCTGGGAGAGGCCGGATACGGCGTTGATCTGGCGCGTAACGGCACCGATGGTCTGTTCCGGGCGTTGGAGCATGGCTACGACGCCATCGTGCTGGACGTGATGCTGCCCGGGATTGATGGCTGGCAGATTATTGAGGTGCTGCGCAAGAAAAGCGACGTGCCGATTTTGTTCCTGACGGCGCGCGATGGCGTGCAGGACCGGATCCACGGCCTTGAGCTGGGCGCCGACGATTACCTGGTCAAACCGTTTTCCTTTACCGAACTGGTGCTGCGCCTGCGAACGCTGCTGCGTCGCGGCACGGTGCGTGAGTCCGATCACTACGCGATTGCCGACCTGCACATCGATGTGCTGCGGCGCAGGGTAACGCGTCAGGAAACGCTGATTCCGCTGACCAATAAAGAGTTTATGCTGCTGCATCTGCTGGCGCGGCGGGAGGGGGAAGTGCTGTCGCGCACCATGATTGCCTCTCAGGTCTGGGATATGAATTTTGACAGCGACACCAACGTGGTGGATGTCGCCATCAAGCGGCTGCGCGCCAAAATCGACCGGCCGTTTGCGACCAAGCTGATTCATACCGTGCGCGGTATCGGCTACGTCTGTGAGGCGCGCCCGTGAGCGTGCTGGCCGAGCGCTGGCGGACGATGTCGCTGACGCTGCGCAGCGCCATCCTGTTCGCCGTGGTGGCGGCGCTGGTGGTCAGCGCTGCCGGCGGTTACCTGTACGGTGCGATGCGCCAGGAAATGGTTAACCGCAGCGATCTGCAGGTGACCGGGCGCATCGACTATTACCGCAAACTGTTGAGCCAGCGTTTTCTGGTGGAGCGGCTGGTTGCCAATACCGGGCTGTTTGAAAACATGCTGGGTAATGAGCAGGACGTATTGATTTTCCAACTGCAGGGGCAAAAACCGTTAATCAACGTAAACCCGGCCAAGCTGACGCTGCCGCCGGTGGTGCCGACGCCGGTCGGCCAGCCACAGCGGTTGGCGGCAGTGCGCGGCGGGGAGACGCCGCAGGGCGTGCCGATCCGGCTGGCATCGGCGCTGGTGCGGTTGGAGGACGGCAGCGTCCTGCAGATTTCCGTCGCCCATGTGATGGCCAACGAGCAGAAAATGCTGGCGCGTTACCTGTGGCGCGTGCTGGCGGCGGTGGGGATGGCCTTCGTGCTGATTGCGCTGCTGGGATATTGGGTGATGCGGCGTGAGCTGCGGCCGTTAAGACGCATGGCGGCGCAGGCGGCGGCGATTGCGCCCAGCACGCTGTCAACCCGACTGAGCGAGCAGGGCGCGCCGCAGGAGCTGCAGCAGCTGATTGCATCATTCAACGCCATGCTCGACCGGCTGAACGAAGGCTACCAGCGCCTGACGCAGTTTTCCGCCGATCTGGCGCATGAGATCCGCACGCCGGTAGGGGCGTTGATGGGGCAGTGCCAGGTGGCGCTTTACCAGTCCCGCAGCGTGGAAGAGTATGAAACCCTGCTCTCCACCAATATGGAGGAGCTGGAGCGCATCTCGCGCATGGTGGAGAATATTCTGTTTCTGGCCCGTGCCGGCAATGCGCACTCTGCGCTGAATTACCGTACGCTGGATATGGCGGCGGAGCTGCAGCGGGTGGCCGATTACTTCGAAGGCCTGGCGGAAGAGCGCGGTATTCACCTGGCGTGTCAGGGAGGCGGCCGGCTGTGGGCCGACGCCATGCTGTTTCAGCGGGCGCTGAGCAATCTGGTCGCCAACGCGGTGCGTTATGCCGATGAGAATAGCCACATCATACTGTGGGCCGGTACGGAGGGCGACGAACGGGTGGTGCGGGTAATCAATCAGGGGCCGCCCATTGACGCCGCGCACCTGGATAAACTGTTCGATCGCTTCTACCGCGCCGATGCCGCACGCAGCAGCCAGGCCAGCGGGCTTGGCCTGTCCATTGTGCGCGCCATTATGACGCTGCATGACGGCGAGGCAAGCGCCCAATGTATTCCGCAGCCGCCTGCCGCCCGCATCGTTTTCAGCCTGACCTTTCCGGCCCAGCCGCAGAGACAGATGTGACGGGTAAGGGGATATTCCCCCTTGGATAAAGCGGCGTCTTAAGCCCTGAGTTCTTCGTAAGACACCATAACGTGTTCGCGGAAGGCGGGGCGTTCCGTCAGCCGATCGTAGTAGCTGCGCAGGTTTGGCAGTGGTTGTCGGTCGATGTCTATATCGTAGTAACGATACAGCACGTGCCCGAATTGGATATCCGCGGCGGAAAATGTGTCGCCAGCCAAAAACGTCTGGCCTGCGAGGAGCGGTTCGGCAATCATCAGTTTGTTCTCAAAGGCCTGCAGCGCCTGGCCGATCGCAGCGGGATCGCGTTCAGCTGCGGGAGTACGCACCACGCGCCAAAAGATCGGCGCGGTAAACAGCAGCGCCACGTTAAGCTTTGACCATTCCATCCAGCGGTCTACATGGGTTCTGGCGATTAAGTCGGCGGGCCAGAATTCGTCCGGCGCATAACGGTTTGCCAGGTAGCGCAGGATGGCGCCGGTTTCCCACAGCGGCGGGAGGTCGCCATCCCGGAGTACGGGAATGGTGCGGTTCGGGTTCAGCGCATAAAATTCGTCGCTGTCCGTGCCGCCGAACCGGTGGCCGACGTCATGTCTTTGATACGGTAAACCCAGCTCGCCAATGCACCACATAAGCGCCTGTACATTGGATGAGCTTTTTCTTCCCCAAACTTCCAGCATGAACCTGTCCTTCGTGTAAAATGAATGCCCGCTAATGGGGCCGCCCGCTTTTTGACTGACCGTTTTCAGGTGTTAACATAGACGGTTATTATGCACCTTGCGTATACCATTATTGACATACGGCTGATTGAGGATAGGTTTTGAGCAGAGGGAACATATCTGCGGTGTGGCGCCGTTTGGCGGTGTGTCTGACGCTTGGCCTGTTGCTGGCGGGTTGTTCAGGCAAAAATAACTACAACCGTGATTATGATAAATTGCCTAAAGGCAGCTACAGCGGCAGCACCTATACCGTCCAGCGCGGCGATACGCTGTATTACATCGCCTGGATTACCGGCAATGAAGTCAGTACGCTGGCGCGCACCAACAATATCCGCCCGCCTTATAGCCTGGCGGTCGGACAAAAATTAAGAGTCAGCCCCGGCGCGACGGCAAAAAGCACCAGTCGCAAATCCGGCGGCAGTGTGCTGACGAAAAGCACGCCGCCGCCGGGCGTATCCCGCTGCTGGCGCTGGCCGACCGACGGCAGGATCGTCGCCCGTTTCTCCACCACTGACGGCGGGAACAAGGGCATCGATATTGCGGGCCGTCGCGGCCAGCCGGTATACGCCAGTTCCAAGGGCAAGGTGGTGTATGTCGGTAACCAACTGCGTGGCTACGGCAATCTGATCATGATTAAGCACGGCGAAGATTTCATCTCGGCCTATGCGCATAACGACACCACGCTGGTGCGTAACGGCCAGAATGTGAAAGCCGGGCAGAAAATTGCCACCATGGGCAGCAGCGGCACCAATTCCGTTCGCCTGCATTTCCAGATTCGCTATCGCGCGACGGCGCTGGATCCGCTGCGCTACTTACCGCCGCAGGGGCGTGTTCCTTCCTGCTGAACATCGGGGCCGGCATTTGCCCGGCCCCGTCTGCTTTACAGCGCCTTAACCAGCGAATCGCGGGTGATTTCGCCGATGGTTTTGGCGCCGGTCAGCGTCATCGCTACCCGCATCTCTTTATCAATCAGATCCAGCAGGTTCGCGACCCCGGCTTCGCCGGCTGCCGCCAACGCATACACGAAGGCGCGCCCCAGCAGCACGCTGTCGGCGCCCAGTGCAATCATCCGCACCACGTCCAACCCATTGCGGATGCCGGAGTCGGTCAGAATGGTAATATCACCTTTGACCGCGTCGGCAATTGCCGGCAGGGCGCGGGCGGTGGACAGCACGCCGTCCAGCTGGCGGCCGCCGTGGTTGGAAACCACAATGCCGTCGGCACCGAAGCGCACGGCGTCTTTGGCATCTTCAGGATCCAGAATGCCTTTGATGATCATCGGGCCCTGCCAGAACTCGCGGATCCACTCCAGATCTTTCCAGGAAATTGACGGATCGAAGTTGGCGCCGAGCCAGCCGATATAGTCCTCAAGGCTGGTTGGCGTACCGCGATAGGCCGATACGTTGCCGAGATCGTGCGGTTTGCCGTTAATGCCGACGTCCCACGCCCATTGCGGATGGGTCATCGCCTGCAGGATACGGCGCATGGAGGCATTCGGGCCGCTCATGCCGGAGTGCGCATCGCGATAGCGGGCGCCGGGCACCGGCATATCGACGGTGAAGACCAGCGTTTTCACCCCGGCCGCCTGCGCGCGTTCCAGCGCGTTACGCATAAAGCCGCGGTCTTTCAGCACATACAGCTGAAACCACATAGGCCGGTTGATGGCCGGCGCGACTTCTTCGATCGGGCAAACCGAGACGGTCGACAGCGTGAAGGGAATGCCTTTGTTGGCGGCCGCGCGCGCCGCCTGTACTTCACCGCGCCGCGCGTACATGCCGGTCAGGCCGACGGGCGCCAGCGCTACCGGCATCGCCAGCTTTTCGCCGAACAGGGTGGTTTCCAGACTCAGCTCGGACATATTGCGCAGCACGCGCTGGCGCAGGGCGATATCGGCCAGATCCGCCGTATTGCGCTGCAGCGTGTGCTCAGCATAGGCTCCGCCATCAATGTAGTGGAACAGAAAAGGCGGAAGTTTTGCCTGTGCTGCGGCCCGGTAGTCGGTTGAAGCGGAGATGATCATAATGCGTCCTTTACTTTATCGTTAACTTAAACTTACTGTGCTTCGCTCAGAATGCCAGTATCAGCGCCATGCCGGCGGCGATCGCGCCATAGGCCAGCATGGGCAGTACGGTTTTTCTGATGATCTTGCCCTCGGCCTGGGTAATGCCGAGGATTGAGCAGACGGCGATGATATTGTTCAGGCAAATCATATTGCCCATCGCGCCGCCTACGGACTGCAATGCCAGCGTCAGGTTGACGTTCAAACCGCTGCTGACGGCGATGGAGTGCTGGATACTGCCGAACGTCAGGTTGGAGACGGTATTTGAACCGGAGAAGAACGAGCCGAGCGCGCCGAGAAAGGCGGAAAACAGCAGCCAGCTGGCGCCGGTGGCGTCGGCCAGCGCCCGGCCGATAATCATTACCGGCGCGTTATCCCCGCCCAGCATCAGCAGATTGACCATGATCAGCGCGCCGAGCAACGCGATAAACGGCTTGCCGATGCTGCGGGTGGTCGCGCCGAAGATCTGGCCTACCTGCCGTCTGTTTAACCTGAACAGCGGAATGGCGAGTAACACCACCAGCAGGAAAGGGATCAGCGCCGGCACGTACAGCGTTTTATAGGCGGCCTGGGCGCTGGTGCCCAATACCTGCTGCAGTTCGATAATCAGCGCCTTGCTGATGCTGAGTTCTCCAAGCCAGCCCAGGCTGCCCTGCCACAGCAGGGCGGTGCTGTTAAGCAGGGATTTCAGCCCCAGCTGGTGAATGCGCGTGACGATCAGAATCACGATCAGCAGCAGCGTCGGCGCCATAGCTTTCAATACTTGGGCAAAGGGAACCGGCTGAGCGGTGGACGGAGTTCTGTCGCGTGTCAGGCCGATATTGGCGCGGGCCAGCAGCACCGATAACGTCAGGCCGATGGCACCGCCCAGCAGCGCCGGAAACTCGTAGTTAACCTGCGCCAGCAACAGGTAAGGCAGCGTACAGCTGAGCACGCTCAGCAGAATAAACGGCAGGTTTTGGCGGATCTGCTGCCAGGAAACGATAAAGCGCAGTGCCAAAATCGGAATGATCAGTCCGGCGACGGTATGGATCAACGCGGTTTGGCGGCCGATTTCCAGCAGGTCGGCGTCGCTCAGCCCCAGGTTGGCAAAGCCGAACCAGGTTGGCGTGCCTACCGCGCCGAAAGAGACCGGCACCGAGTTCATAACCAACGCCAGCATGGCAACGCGCAACGGGTTGAATCCCAGCCCAACCAGAATTGGCGCGGCGATGGCGGCCGGCGTGCCGAAGCCGCTGGCCCCCTCAATCATAAAAGCAAATGTCCAGCCGATAATCATTAGCTGGGCGACAGGGTTGGGGCTGATGTTTTCCAGCCAATTGCGCACCACGTTTTCCGCCCCGCTGATTTGCATCAGCTTATTGAGCAAAATGGCGCCGGCGATAATGGTGATCGGGGTGAAAACCGCCACCAGCGCGGTAATCACATTGGCATGTAATAGCAGTAAATCACCGTTGAACCACAGCAGCTGTAAGGCATAGACCACCAGGGCGGTTAACGGCAGAGCAATATAAGCGGGGACGCCTTGGTGTTTCGTCATCATCCATATCAATAAGATGATCGGAGCGATACTGAAAAACAGGGACATAGGATCCTCAGCGGTTATTATTTTTATGCGGTAGGGTGAGCGGAAAACGTCAATATCTGCGACGACATTATTCTAATCACAACATTATTCGATGTTCTATGTTGCATTTTTGCAACATTTGCGAAGCAGGCGTGCCAGGCAGTTAAGAGTGGAGGGGAAAGGAAAAAGATGAGGTATTTATCTTGTTTTAAATCATTGGGTTAATGCGTTGTTTTGTGTGATAAACGCGCGGAATCACATTTATTAGGCGTTAATTAGCCATAGATTATCGCCTAAAATCGCCTAATCAAATGCCCGTTTGCGGCAGCAAGGCGGGAAATAACGTGACGGCCTTCAAAAATAATGACTGATTTTTTTATAGCTGCTGATGATATGTTCGATCAGCAGGCGGGTTTTTAACGGTAAATTACGCGTGTAGGGGTAAACGGCATAGACGCCGAGCACCTTTCCGCAGTGGCCGGCTAATATTTCCACCAGCTTTCCATCCTGCAAATCTTCATACACCATGCAGCGGGGAACCATCGCGATGCCATGGCCGGCGATCACCGCTTTGCGAATGGCGCGGGCGTTATTGGCGGACAGATTGCCGTTAACCTGTAGTTCCTGGATCGCATCGTGGCCCGGCTGTTTGACCAGCCAGTTGGCGGTGCCGCTTTCCTGATAGGTATAGGTCAGACAGTTATGCGCCAGCAGATCGGTAGTGGTCTGCGGCTGCGGATGCTGCTTGAGGTAAGCGGATGAGCAGACGATCACCCAGCGAGAATCCAGAATATGCCTGGCGATCAGGCTGGAGTCAGGCATGGTGCCGGTGCGAATGGCTAAATCGATGCCTTCGTTGACCAGGTCGACAAAGCGATTTTCCAGCCGCATTTCAACCTTGAGCTCAGGATGTAACGCGCAAAACTCGGCGACGCTTTCACTGAGCAGCAGTTCGCCGGAAATGGTGGGTACCGACATCCGTATCGTGCCGGTCAGCGCCTCGCTTTTTTCACTGACGGCATACAGCGCTTCCTGCATTTGCACGCTCAGGGTTTTGGCGTGGCGGTATAGCATTGCGCCGCTTTCGGTGGGCGTCAGGCTGCGGGTGGTGCGGTACAGCAGGCGGGCGCCGAGCGATTTTTCCAACTTGCCGATCCGTTTACTGATGACCGAGCTGGTGATGCCGGCGCTTTCCGCCGCTTTACTGAATGAGCCGCAATCGACGATAAGTGCGAAGAGTATCAGATCGTTGGCGTATTCATGGGTTGGCAACATAGCGGCCGGATGTCCTGTATTAATGCAGTGGCGGATAGTGTACGGGCTGACGATGGGGAAGCAAACCATTACGGAGACGTTTTAACCGGGTTGCCTGGCTAACTGGTCGGAGCAGAACGCATCCTAAGATTCATAGAGATTATGCAAGAATAATCCTTTCTGTATTTATGTGTTGTATATAGCTATAAATCTGCATTTATTTTGTTTTTTGTTCTGATTATTGGTTTTTTGTGAGAAATATCCTGCATTCTTACTGCGTCAAAGTAGGTTATGACTTAATGGTTAGATGAAAATCTTATTGATATACGTATTCCTGATGGTTATTATTCTTTTAACTTTCATACACCAATAATTCCATAAATAGGAAACTGCATTTTAATAAATGTGGGTTATTTTCACGTTTGTTAAAAATAATCATCCCCCTCAGGATGAAGTAATGGTAATTTGTAGCAGTTAAACATAAGGATATAGTAATGAAAAAAGTAACTCTGCTGGCAGCGGAAGCGGTGATTGGCGGCAAGTGCAAAAAAAATTGCACTGACAGCTTTGAATGGGTTGGAACGGAGCCAAATGAGGTATGTACCATGATACGTACCTGTACTGACAAGTATGGTAAGGTACACCAAACGTCTATGCCGGCAGTTGACAGTAAACAATGTCGCAAAGATGGCTAATTGATTTTTTGATAACAGATATGAATTGATGTTAAAAATTACGGATGTGGCACGCTTTGCCGCATCCGCTTTTTGTGTTGCTGGACTTAAAGCATATAAACATGCTCTAAAAATAAATCTCTGTAATTTTTTATATATTTATTGAATTTGATGGACTCTCGTTTGCTTTCAGGATGAATAATTATGTTTAAAAAGCCATTAGCCCTTATAGTCTATACACTATTTATTATTGTAGTTTCTTCACTGATCACCACCGCTTACATCCATTATTTTGTGATGGGGGCGCATAGTGACGATGACGTACCGGCGCTGACGTTTATCAGCGATGAGCAGATTAAAAATAGCCCGTTAACCGATGAAAATACGATTGTCGAGATTTTCTCTTACGGCTGCCACTACTGCGCGGTTAATGAAAATAACGTGAAAGACCTCGAAGCTCAGCTGCCGCCGGGCAGCAAGCTGGTCCGTCTGCATATCGGCAACCCGCAAAACAGCGGCCTGTCCGCCTATGCGCCGCTGTTCGCCACGCTGTCGGTGATGGGGCTGGAAGATAAATACCGTGAAAGCGCCTACCAGGCGATTATCAAAGAACGCCAGGACCTCAGCGACCCGGCGCAGCTGGGGCAATGGCTGCTGGATAACGGCATCGATCGTACGGACTATCGCAGCGCCAGCCAGTCGCAGGACGCCAAGGATCTGCTGGCTTATATGACGGCGGTGAGCAGCTACTACAAAGTGAACGCGACGCCGAGTTTTATCGTTAATAAAAAATGGTTGGCTCAGCAGGATAGCGATTTCCCGACCTTTAGCAAAAAGCTGCTGTCGCTGCTGAAAAACGATAGCCCGCAGGAACCGTAATGCGTTTCTTTGCGGTATGGGTTTACCTGAGCGCCTGTAACCTGTGGGACCGTGCGATCGGCCAATGGCATCGGGTGCTTTGGCTGCGTGCTCGGTTGCTGTGTCTGATACTGCGGCATACCGACTACCGTCTGACATTGGCGGTGAGCGAGGCCAGCCGTTGGCTGCCGTTCGTCAATCGCGGGCTGCGGGGGCGCGCCGCAGTGGCGCGCGCCAATCAGCGTTCCCTGCTAGGCGACGGACCGCAGGTGGACTTTATTCGTCAGATGCGTCGCCGGCAGGTGTTGGAACTGGCAGCGACCTACGGGCGCAATCCTCAACTGCTGGCGGAGATGGCGTCCTGCAGCGCCCAACTGAATCAGGTTGTTGCGCCGCTGCATGCCGCCGGTTCCCCGGTGATACTGGCGCCGCTGCATATGATTTCCGATATTCTGGCCGGGATGGTGGGCGGCGAAGTATCCCCCGGTAAAGCGACGGTGATCGTATCGTCCGGCGCTGAGGTGTATCAGGAGCAGGCGCGCAGGCAGGGCGGCGTTAATCTGGATTACTGCTCGATTCATGATGATAAGCGCGCTATTGCCGGCAACCTGACGTCCTCCCTGATGGATGCGGCCGACAATCAGAGAAATATCATTATCTTTCCTGATATTACGCCAGATTACACGGTAACCACCAACCGCGCCAGAACGGCGAAACTGCCTTGTCGGTTGTTCGACCGTCCTGCCAACGTGCACAGCGGCGTGGTGCGTTTGGCGCGCGCGCTGTCCGCCAGCGTGGTGTTTTATTACCTCTACTATGACCGCGGTATCAGAATTCATATTTTCCCGCCGGTAGAGGCAGCCGCACTGCCACAGGCTCTGCCTGAGGTTATTGAAACCGCACTGCGGCAGCGTCCTGAGGACTGGATGCTCTGGCATGCGCATTCGTTGTTTTTTATCAATGAATAACCTGGAACTGTAAAAAGAGATCATGGAAAAGATAATCCCGACGCAGGTGTTTCAAAGCGAAACCAACGAATGCGGCCTGGCCTGTATTGCGATGCTGGCGGAAACCCAGGGCATTGATGCGCCATTGGAAGAGTTGCGCACGCGTTTTCCAGCCTCCCAGCATGGGATGTCGCTGGCGACCTTAACCACCATCCTCGGCGAGCTGGCGATTCCTGCCTATCCGGTCTCCTTTGAGCATCAGGAGTTGGCGGAACTGCCGCTGCCGGCAATTTTGCACTACGGCGCCAGCCATTACGTTTTGTTGGCCTATCGTAAGGGCAATCACGTCTGCGTGATGAACCCGGCGATCGGGCAGCAGCTATTGCCGCTGGAGGCGCTCAAACAGGAAATCAGCGGCTATGCGCTGGTGCTGGATCATGAAACGCAACCGGATGCCGCCGCGCTGGCCGGCGTGAAGCGCAGTCAGCGTTTCAGCGCGCTGGAGTGCATGAGCATGCGGGAAACCTCGCGCCTGCCGGGCATTTACCGCCTGATGACGCTGGCATTTCTGATTTCTTTGACGCTGTTTATCATGCCAGTGATGGTCAGCAGCGCGATTAATGATGTCTTTTCGAGCGCCGGTGAGACCGACTTCCCTTATTTTTACTACCTGTTGGCGTTTGTTATTTCCACCTCGCTGGCCTTTGGCGTACGGCTGATTACCGAACGCTTTATCAAACGGTTTGTGGTACTCAACAGCGTGGCTGGTTTTTCCAGGCTGTTAGCCAACTCGTTAAACTTTTTTGATAAACGCGCGCCCGGCGAGATTTTCAGCCGTTTTGCCAACTGGCAGTCGGCCGCCGGACAAAAGATAGAGCTGGATAACGGCCTGCGTACCGACTGGATCGTCGGGGCGATCGCGCTGGGGGTGATGTGTTATATGAGCCCGCTGCTGGCGCTGGTATCCGTCGTCGGCGTAACGATGATGGGGCTGGTCAGCGTATGGGCCATTTACCGCGACCGTTACTATACCCAGCAGCTACAGGAAAAAAGCGCCGAGCAGAGCGATTTTATTCTGGAGACCATCCAGGGGTTCTCCACCATCAAATCTGCCGGACTGGCCAGCCTGCGCAAAGGGGCGTTTGCCCAGTATGCGTTGTCGCTGTTTACCTGCCGGCAAAAGCAAAAAATCTATGAGCAGATCAAGGGCAGTATCTATCAGCTGATCGGCAGCCTGGAGATGGTGTTCTTTATGCTGCTGGCGCTGCCTTTGCTGAAAAGCGGCGCATTGAGCCTGGGGGAGTTTTTTGCCTATAGCTTCGTGCGGGAGATTTTTACCTCCTACATCACCAAAATCTTCTTCGCCATTTTGCAAAAAAACCAGCTGCACGTGATCGACAAACGTGCGCGCGACCTGTTCCCGGCAGATGCAGAAACTGCGTCGATGCCGGCGGCCGTACCGCCATTTGCCCGTAGCCTGGTTTACCACAATATTGTGTTCGCCTATGACGCCCAGCAACCGGTATTGCAAGGCATGTCATTTTCGCTGCGGCGGGGGGAGAGCGTTGCCATTGTCGGCGAGTCCGGCGCCGGTAAAAGCACGCTGCTGAAAGTGATGTGCGGCCTGATGCCGCCGCAGCAGGGCGATATCGTCGTTGACGACGCCCCGATTGATTACCGTCAGGCGCACGCGCTATTTTTCCTGCAAAGTCAGGAAGATATCCTGTTTAATGCCTCTGTGCTGCAAAATATCACGCTGTTTGATGAAGGCTTTGATGAAAGCCGGAGAGCGCGTATCGAGCACTCTTTACGCGGCCTTAATCTGGAGCCGGCGATTGCCAGGTTGCCGGGCGGCATGAACGCGCTGATTCGTGAAAGCCACGCCGGGTTGTCGCTGGGGCAGCGTCAGCGCCTGCTGCTGGCGCGCGCCATGTACAGCAATCGGCCGATTCTGGTACTGGATGAACCTACCGCCAACCTGGATGAAGAGACGGCGCAGCAGGTGATGGATACCTTGCTGACGCACTGCAGGGAACAGGGAAAAACCCTGATTACGGTTACCCACAGTGAAAGCGTGCTGCCGAAGTTTGATCGGGTTTATCGGATAGCGGAAGGCCGGATCGCGGCGCTGACGCCATCAACGGTGCGCCCGATACCGTCAGCGACGCTGTGTGGCGAGGTCTGCTGATGCTGGTACGAAAAAATCGCAAGGCTGCTCTGGTACTGCTGCTGTTGCTGGCGTTGGCTATCGCCGCAGTCGTCAGTTTCTCTCTGCGCGGCTCGGCAGAACAAGCGTCGATGCCGACTGCCGCCGTCAGCCGGGGAGATATTGAAAAAACCGTGCTGGCGACCGGTATTCTTAAGCCGTCGCTGCAGGTTAACGTCGGTGCACAGGTTAATGGTCAGCTGACCAGGCTGTATGTCAAACAGGGTGACCGCGTGACCAAAGGTCAGTTGCTTGCCGAAATTGACCCGACGCTGCAGGAAAATGAAGTGCGCAAGTCGCAGGCTCAACTGCAAAGCGCGGTCGCGCAGAAGCAGGCATCAGAAGCAAGCCTGCAGCAGTATCAGCTGGAGTTAAAGCGCCAACGTCAGTTGGATCGCGAGGGTGCCGGGGTGAAAAGCGATCTGGAAAAAGCGCAGGCGCAGTATTCCACTCAGGTTGCCCAGGTGCGGATGAACGAAGCGCAAATCGTACAAATGGAAATGGCGCTGGAGACGGCCAAGGCCAACCTGGGCTATACCCGCATTCTGGCGCCTATTGATGGCGAAGTGCTGGGGATTGTCACCAAAGAGGGACAGACGGTCGTGTCGTCGCAGAGCGCGCCGACGATTCTGGTGCTGGCGAACGCCGACACCATGACGGTGCATACCCGCATCTCTGAAACCGATATTTTGAAAGTACGCGTCGGGCAACCGCTGTGGTTCTACGTGGTGGCCGATCCCAAACGCCGCTATGACAGCGTAATGGGTTCAATCCAGGAAGCGCCGAATGAGGCGCTGCGGGAAGACAGCCCGGCCTCCTCTTCCAGTCAGCAGCCGACGGCGGTGTACTACAACGGCGTATTTGCCATTGCCAACCTTGAGCGTCAGCTGCGTACGTCGATGACTGCACAGGTGTTTATCATCACCGCTCAGGAGAAAAATGTCTTGCGGATCCCGCTGGCGGCGCTGGGGCAACCGCAGGGGAAAGAGCGTTATCAGGTTCAGGTCAAGCGGGGCGCGAAACTTGAAGCGCGCACGATCGTCACCGGCATCAGCGACCGGCAGTTCATCGAAGTGAAAAGCGGGCTGAAAGAAGGGGAAGACGTGGTGCTGACGCAGATAGCAGGGGGGCAATAATGGCCGCTGCGGAGCCTATCATTGCGTTAAATAATATCTCACGCCATTTCTCGTCAGGTCCGGAAACCGTCGCGGTGCTGAAAAATATTTCGCTGACGATTAATGCAGGAGAAATGGTGGCGATCGTCGGTGCCTCAGGCTCTGGCAAATCGACCCTGATGAATATTATCGGCTGTCTGGATAATCCGACGTCGGGCGAAATGCGTATCAAATCAGTCTCTACGCAGTCGGCCAGCGGCGAACAGCTGGCCCAGCTGCGCAGCCAGTACATCGGTTTTATCTTTCAGCGTTATCACCTGATGCCCTATCTGAACGCCGCGGAGAATGTGGCGATTCCCGCGCTGTATACCGCGATGCCGGCGGGCGAGCGTCAGACGCGGGCCGAGTATTTGTTACAGCGGCTGGGGTTGCCGCATCGCATGGCATACAAGCCTGCCCAGCTTTCCGGCGGTCAGCAGCAGCGGGTCAGCGTTGCCCGGGCCCTGATGAACGGCGCCGAAATTATTTTGGCCGATGAGCCGACGGGGGCGCTGGACCGCAGCAGCGGTCAGGAACTGATGGAAATATTGCATTCGCTGCATCAGAGCGGCCATACCATCATCATCGTGACCCACGATCGCGACGTTGCCAGACAGGCGCAGCGCATTATTGAGATCAGCGACGGTGAAATTATTGCCGATCGCCAGAATGACAGCGTCACTCAAGGCGCTAAGCCGCAGACGCTGCCTGCGGCAACGGCAACCGGCCGCGCACCTTTGTGGCAAGGCGTACGCGAGGCCGTGCGCATGGCCTGGCGCTCGCTGTTGGGCCACCGGGTGCGCGCTTTTTTATCGATGCTCGGCATTATTATCGGCATCTCATCGGTGGTATCCGCCATCGCCGTAGGGGAAGGCGCGCGCCAGAGCATTCTGGATAAGATCAGCCAGCTGGGCACCAGCACCATGGAGATACGGCCCGGTCTGGGCTGGGATAAGCCGCGTCCCGATTTTGAACGTTCGCTGACGATAGACGACGTAGAGATGTTGGCGAAGCAGCCCTATATCGACGCGATTTCGCCGCAAATCAACAAATATATCAGCATTATCCGCGGAGGAAAGCAGGTGATGACATCGCTTTCCGGCGTCAGCGAGGACTATTTTCACGTGCAGGGGGTGACGTTGCTCAGCGGTAATGCGTTAACCAGGCGCGACCTCGATGAACGCGAACCGGTGGTGATTATTGATGCCGAACTGGCGAAAACCCTGTTCCCAGACGATGAGCAACCGCTTGGTGCGATCGTGCAAATCGGCGGCACGCCGTTTCGCGTTAGCGGCGTTGCGGTGAAGAAGGGGGCGTTTATGGGCGGGCGGCTTAACGCCTGGGTGCCGTATACCTCATTACAGGAGCGCCTGGCGGGTGACGCGCCGCTGGAGTCCATCTCATTGCGGGTGGTCGACGGCTATGCGCTGGCGCAGGCGCAAAAAGACGTAGAGCTGCAGCTGGAGATGTTCCACGGCCGTCGCGACTTCTTTACGCAAACCAACGATCAGATGACGCAGACCATTCAGCAGGCGTCTGACTCCATGCAGCTGCTGATCACCGCAATTGCCGGTATTTCTCTGCTGGTCGGTGGGGTTGGCGTGATGAATATCATGCTGGTGTCCGTGACCGAACGGACGCATGAAATCGGCATTCGCCTCTCGGTCGGCGCCCGGCCGCTGGACATCATGCGCCAGTTTTTAATTGAGGCGATGGTGATCTGCACATTGGGGGGGATGGTTGGCATCGCCGGCGCGATGTTGGCGGGCGTTATGTTCTCCTGGTTTACCGACGAGTTCACCATGCTCTTTACCTGGCCGCCGATTGCGCTGGCCTGCGGTTTCTCTGCGCTGATCGGGCTGGGATTCGGCTTTTTCCCCGCGCGCAATGCGGCGCGGCTTCACCCTACGGAGGCGCTGGCGCGCGAATGAGACAGAGAAAAACCTTGGCGCTGTTGGGCTGTTTGATGTTGTCCGGCTGTGGCGCGCTGGTGAAGAGCGAATATCAGCAGCCGCAGGTAGCGGTTCCGGCGCAGTGGCGTACGGAAATTACCGGGCCGGCTTATTTGGCCGGTAGTGAACGGTGGTGGGATAGCTTCAACGATCCACAGCTTTCGCAGTTAATCACGCGCGTGTTAAGCAGCAATAACGATCTGGCGAAGGCGGGGCTGCAGTTGCAGCAGGCGCGTTTGGAAGCCGGGTTGACCAATACCAATTTGACGCCGGACGTGACGCTGAGCGGCGGCGCCAGCAATAGCAAGAACGTGCGCGGCGGCGGCGCCAGCGAAGATTACCACAGCTCACTGAGCCTGAGTTATGAGCTGGATCTGTGGGGGAAACTGGCGCGCAGGCGTGAACAGGCGAGCTGGCTGGTGCAGGCTACCGAGCAGGATCGGCAAAACGTCGCGCTGACGCTGATTGGCAATACCGCTGATTATTATTGGCAAATTGCCAGGCTTAATCAGCAGGTTGATGTGCAGCAACGGATGATGGACAACGCGCGGGAAACGCTTCGTCTGGTGCAGGCTCGTCATGCCGCCGGCGCTGCCAGTCAAATAGAACTTTTACAGGCGCGTCAATCCATTATCGATCGGGAAAATCAGCAGCAAAATCTGCAGCAGCAGCGTGAAGCGGCGCGTAACGCCCTGGCTATTTTATTCAATAATTCGCCGGATATGCGTCAGCCGGAGCGCCCTGGGCTGGATGCTGAACAGGAAGTGCCGATCGCCGCCAGCGTACCACTGGCAGTCATCGGTCGCAGGCCGGATGTGCAGGGGGCGGAAAGGCGCCTGCGCGCCGCACTGGCCGGCTCTGATGCCGCACGGCTTAATTTTTATCCGTCGCTCTCTTTGACGGCCTCGCTGAGCGCCGGCAGCGCCCTGTTTCAGCAGTGGTTCAGTCAGCCGGTCAGAGCCTTGGGCAGCAGCGTCGCCTTGCCTTTTGTACAGTGGAACACCATGAGGCTTACGGCAGAAAAAGCTCAGCTTGATGTGCAGCAGCAGATCGTGGCGTTTCGCAGCGCGGTGTATAACGCGCTTTCTGATGTGGATAACGCCATGGCGCAGCGGTTGAGCTATCAGCGGCAGAAACGACGTATGCAGGAAAACCTGCGGCTAAGCCGGCAGCGGCTGACGCTGGCCGAGAGCCAATACCGCGCCGGTGCGGTGTCGTTGCAGACATTGCTTGATGCGCAGGATGCCCGCTTGAGCAGTGAAAACAGTTTGGCGGACATGCAATACAACTACCTGAACGCCACGATGAAATTATGGTTGGCATTGGGGGGCGCAGTGGATAAGGACGAAAGGACAGAGGGAAATGCTCATGAATAATATGTCTTCGCCACGTCGGGTGGTGGTCACCGGTTATGGCGCGGTAACGCCGCTGGGAGAGAATGCGCAGCAGAGTTGGGCGGCAATAATGGATCAGCGGCTGGGCTATCAATATCACGATCGCTCCGCCGCAGGGATTCAGTCGCGCTTCTTTGGGCTGGTTGCGTCAGAGCCAGATCTGAAGTCTGTACCGGCGGCGATTCGCCGTCGCCTGCCGCGCTTTGCGCGTTTGGCGCTCGGGGCGGCCAAAGAAGCCGTCGAGATGGCCTTTCAGGGGGCAGCGCCCGTTGATTACTACGATCCGCTGGAGTGCGGGGCGATTATCGGCAGCGGCTGGGCCGGGCAGGATGAAAGTTACGACAATTTTGATATGTATCAGCGCAGCGGGTTAGGGTCGCCCTTTGCCTGTTTCCTTTCCATGCCAAACGTTGCGACCGCCGCCTGCAGTTTGCTGTGGGGACTGCGCGGCTATCAGAATACGCCGATCGCCGCCTGCGCGACCGGCACTATCGCTATCGGCGAAGCGTTTGAGGCGATCCGTTATGGGCGCGCCAGCATGATGTTGGCGGGGGCCGGTGAATCGCTGCGCTCCGATCCGGCGGTGTGGGATATTGATGTGCTGCGCGCTTTGGCGCGTGAGCAGCAGGATGCCGCCAAAGCCTGTTGCCCGTTCAGTCTGGACCGTAACGGGTTTGTGCTTTCGGAAGGCGCGGCGGTGCTGTGCCTGGAAGAGCGTGATGCCGCACTGGCGCGCGGCGCGGTGATTCTCGGCGAGATAAAGGGCTACGGCAACTATTCCGACGCGTTTGATTTTACCGCGCCGGCCGACGATAAGGTCGCCCGGGTAAAGACCATCCGGCGGGCGTTGGCGCAGGCCGGTATCGGGGTGCATGACGTGGATTACATCAATGCACACGGAACATCGACGCCGCTGAACGATCTGAATGAGACCGAGGCGATCAAACTGGCCTTTGGTAAAGCGGCTTATACCACGCCGCTATCGAGCACCAAGTCATATTCCGGCCACCTGATTGCCGCCGCCGGCAGCTTTGAATCGATTATCTGCTTGCAGGCAATGGAACATCAGCTGATGCCGGCGACCTGTAACCTGAAAAATCCCGATCCGGCCTGCGATCTGGATTACATCAGCGAAGGTCACCGTGCGGCGACGCTGCACAATACGCTAAACCTGAGTTTCGGCTTTGGCGGCGCCAATGCGGCACTGGTGATTGGCAGGGGGAACGATGCGGTTTAACTATACGCGTAACGATGCGGAGCAGTGGGCGGCATTTTCCGGTGACTACAACCCGATACATTTTGACCTGCAATGGGCGCGCAAGCTTGGCAGTGAGCGGCTGACGGTGCACGGCATGCGTGCGATGCTGGATATGAAGCAGGCTCTGAGCGAGGCGTTGCGGCCTGCGTCGTCGGATGCGCATTTTTTCCGCTTTAGCGCCCGATTGCGGCAGCCGGTACGCTGCGATCTTGATTATCGCCTGGACGTTGCCACAACGGAACATCAGGCAAGCGGCAGACTGTTGGATGAGAGCAACGATGAGTGCTGTTTCAGCGCCAAATTACTCCCTGCGGCGGCGTTTGACATCGCGGATGCTGCCCCTATCCAGCGTCTGGAGCGGCGGGATGTTGAGGTGCTTGGCCGGCGTTTTCCGGGGGACCCGCTGCTGCAGTGGAGCTTTTTGGATGCGCTGTTGTTCCAACGCATCGTGTCATCGGCGGCAATCTTGTCGGCAATAAAACAACGATTGCCGGCACTGCAGGCGCGGACGCTGATTGATGTGTTTGCGCAACTGTCGGTGGTGCAAACGCATCATGATGTGCATTTCAACGCCGGTTTGTTGACGCCCGGCGTACTATTTTCCGCTGAAGATACGTTGTCTTATGCCATCTTGCCGCCGCTGGTTGTTGGTGATGGCGACAGCGGGCTGGTGGTGAGGATAGATGTGCAGTGCTGGACGCCGCAAAGCCCGTTAGTGGCAAGTGCGATAACGTTAAAAACGGCGAGTTATGCACAACGGTAAGACTACATAAAAACATATTGATAAATAAGGATATAACCATGGAAAAATATCAACAAGTTTATGACACCCTGTGCGAGATGATTTGTGATGCCAAAGATCTGGATGCGTCTCAGCTTTCTCCTGACATGCCGCTGCTCCAGTTGAAACTGGACAGCCTGGACTATGTTGAAATGATGGTGCTGGCGAAACGGGAGTTCGGCGCCACGTTGAACGCAGAAATGTTTATTGAGCATCCCAATATGACGTTGGGCGAGCTGTGCCACGTGCTGGCCGAACAGAAAAAATAAGCCGATGGATAACTGGGTATTAGTGACCGGCGGCAGTCGGGGAATTGGTCGTGCGCTGGTGGAAGAACTGGCGCAGCGTTGGAATGTCGTTTTTACCTGGCGTAACGACGAGCAGGCCAGTCACGAGGTGGTTGCCGCCTGCGCCGATTTGCCTGGCAGGGTGAGCGGGTATCAGTGTGACGGCAGCAAGCAGGATGATGTCGATCGTCTGGCGCCTGAATTACTGGCCCGTTATGGTGCCCCCTATGCGGTTATTCATAACGCTGGTGTGACGTTGGACGGATTACATATTCAGCAGCTCGGGGATACCTGGCGTCAGGTCATAGAAACCAACCTTAATGCGGTATTCTACTGGAATAAGCATCTGTTGCCGGCAATGATGTCGCAGGGAGAGGGCGCATTGTTGCTGATGTCCTCGGTCAGTGCGATTAAAGGCAATGTCGGGCAAACCGCCTACGGAGCCAGTAAGGCGGCGATGGTGGGGTTGGGACGCTCTTTGGCACAGGAGTTGGGGCGCTTTGGTATTCGCGTCAATTGCCTGCTGCCGGGGATTATCGACAGCGATATGACGCGCAACATGCCGCCGGAAGCGTTAAGGGGGCTGCGTAAACAAGTGCCGTTGCGGCGGTTGGGAACAGCACAGGAGGTCGCCGCTGCGGCGACGTTTATGGTCGGTGCTGAGAGCCGCTATATGACGGGGCAAACGCTGGTGCTTGATGGTGGGCTGACTGCCTGACGTAATCTGCTTTTTTGACGATTGAACAAAAGGAACAAGCCTGCCTTGTTCCTTTTTTTTACCTGAATAAACGCTAATCGCTATTATTGATGATACAGGTGTTGATTTTGATAATTATACCTGCGATATATCGACGTCTAACCGGAGTTTTCAATAACTTTAGTGAATGTCATAGGGTGTTGATTGGCGTATTTTTTCACCTTCAACTAAGACTTTTCTCTTTTACCACCGCGGTTGTGCGGTTTCCTTATGGCTGCTTCCTCTGATTATCTATAAGAAAAATCACGCCAGAAATCTCTTTTTTATTGATTTGCATTGCGTTTTTACATGTTTAAGATTTTCTTTGTTTCTCACTGTTTTTAATAAACTGCCGATTTCATCCTTTACCGGGAATATCAAATTTTTGATCTGGTAAGAAAAAGCTTCTTTATTGATTAATAAACGATCGCTCGGCAGGTTTAGACGGATATGGCTGTTACCTGCAAGCAAATCCGTTATACTCGCCACAGGATTGAGGACCTATCCTTTTAGATGGAGTAACGGCTCCAAACATCGGTTGTGGACATAAAGAGGGAATTAATAAATCCACACTTTCTTTGTGAGAAACAATGAGGCGCTATGAAAAACCGCAAGCATCTAACCCCATCCGAAGTCGAAAAATTACTCGAGGCAACGTTGAAGGGGAAGAACCCGGAGCGAGATTACTGCTTGATTTGGATGTGTTTTATTCATGGGTGCCGCGTCAGTGAGATCAACAGTTGGCGGTTGTCAGACATCGATCTGGAAGGGGGGAATATCTATATCCATCGTTTAAAAAATGGTTTTTCAACCATTCATCCAGTATACGTGCGTGAAAAAAAATGTTTGCAGCGTTGGCTGGCGAAGAGAAAAAGCTACCGCGGCGCAGACAGTGAGTGGTTATTTCTTTCCAACCGAGGTTCCCGACTTTCTCGTCAGCGGATTTACTGGTTGATTAGAAATTATAGCCAGGCGGCAAATCTTGAAGTTAATGCGCATCCTCATATGCTACGTCATGGTTGCGGATATGCATTGGCCGACCGCGGCATTGATACGCGTTTGATTCAGGATTACCTGGGCCATAGAAATATTCAGAATACTGTCTTATATACAGCGAGCAATGCCGGGAGGTTTAAAGAAGTTTGGTAATCATGCGGTAACTAAATATTACTAATGAGTCATTTTGAACTAAATTGCAACATACTCTAAATTCGCCCCCAAATAATGTCAACACTCGCAGTGACAGAATTCCCCTCTCTGTGAAAAATCCTTTTTAAACATTGTGTTATCTGCGATTTTTCCGCCCCTTCCCGCTCAGAGAAAACAGGGAGTCTTCCCCACCAAAAAAACAGAAGAATCCCAGATAAAATCTGACAGCCAATTATCCGGGTGATTCGTCTTAATTTTACAAATTATTCAGTGTTATATGTTGTCTTCTGTTTGTTTTTCCTGGATTTTTGGTTGAATATTTTAAATGAGTCATTTTAGTTCAAAATGAATCGTTTGGTTGGAAAAGTTAACACTGCCCAAACTTACGGCTGAGGTGGCTTCCGCGGTTCATGAACTAAATATCAAGGAATGGCGTAACGTTACGCCAGGAATATTCAAATGCATATCAATGCATTAATTTCTAAAGGAAAGGAAGTATGAAAAAGAATCTGCTCGCTGTTGCTGTGTTGGCCGCATCTGCGTTTTCCACCGCTGCTCTGGCTGCTGATGGTCAGGTTAACTTCACCGGTTCTATTACCGATGTAGCTTGTGAAATCGATGCGAACTCCAAGAACCAGACCGTTAACATGGGCAAGATTGCCACAACTGCGTTTGCTGGCGCAGGCTCTACTGACAAAGTCACCGCAGGTGACAGACGCTTCAGCCTGATTCTGAAAAACTGCCCGACTTCTGTAACGGCAGCTACCGTACGCTTCGGCGGTAAAATGGTTCCTGGCGCCGACGGCGTACTGGCACTGACCGATGCAGCAGATATGGCGGAAGGCGTTGGTATTCAGATTACCGATGAGCACAACAACGTGATCAACCTGGGTCTGGACTCTGCCGTATTCCCTCTGGTTAGCACCGCAGATAACAAACTGAACTTTATGGCGAGCTACTACGCGCTGGCTAGCCAGGTAACTCCTGGTTCTGCTAACGCTGTAGCACAGTTCACCATCGTGTATCAGTAAGGTTTTAACCGCCTGATTTTAGATCAGGCGGCGTAAATCCAGCCAGGGTAGTTCAGGCTGCCCTGGTTGTTTTCTTCACGGTTTAACCAGGCAGGCAATACGAATGAAAGTTTGGCAGAGTGCGTTGGTCGCAGCGTTATTGATGACAATGGGTGCTCAGGCTCAGGCCGGTGTGATTATCGGTGGAACGCGCGTGGTCTACGACGGAGGGAAAAAAGAATCCTCCCTGAGCATCAGTAATCCGGACAAGGTGCCGTATCTGGTTCAGTCCTGGATTGATGCCGGCGAAGACATCGCCGTTAAGGCACCGTTCGTTATTACTCCCCCTTTATTCCGTCTGGACGATGGACAAAATAATATCCTGCGCATAGTGCGGGCCGGCGGCGCGCTGCCGGAAGATAAAGAGTCTTTATATTGGGTCAATATTAAATCGATCCCTTCCGCACCAAAACAGGACAATACGCTGCAAATTGCGGTGAAAACGCGTATCAAGCTGATTTACCGGCCAAGAGGGCTGGAAGGAACGCTGAATGACGCCGCGCAGAAGGTGACATGGCAGCGTAATGGCAATGCCCTGCAGGTTTCCAACCCCTCGCCTTATTACCTCACTTTTTTCGACGTTAAGGTTAATGGCGTGGCAGTAAAAGACGCCACGATGGTTGCTCCGCGTTCCAGCGCGCGTTTCACCTTGCCAGCAGGTAATGCCGGCGGCGCATTGACTTGGAAAATTATTAATGACTTTGGTGGGGCCAGTAAAGCGTTCACGGCCAATTTATAAGGCATTTTGACCGTCTTTACATAAATATCCTGGGCACAGGCAGTGCCGGGGAAGGACGCGACCGCCGGCGATGCGGCGTCGCTGAAAAATGGAGTTATAAGGATGAATAACCCGAAGCGTAGCAGCCCTCGAGGGTTCAGACAAACCCCGCTTGCTTGGCTGATCTCTTGCCAAGTGGCGATGTTGATGGGCTTTTCCGGCTTGGCGCAAGCTCGTGACTACTTTAACCCCGCGCTGTTGGAAATTGATAACCCTGACCAACGTGGCGTAGACCTTTCGGTATTCGAGGAAGGTGATACCCAGGCGCCGGGGAAATATCGCGTGGATATTTATGTTAACCGCGAAATGGTGGAGACCCGCGATATTGATTTTTCTCTGAGCCGGGACCGCAGCGGTCGGAACAGCTTGCAGCCATGCCTGGACGGTGAATTGTTGGAAGCCTTGGGAGTGCGTGTCGATGCAATTCCTGCCATTAAAGCCGGTGGAAAGTGCGTTGATATCGCTCAGGCGATTCCTCAGGCGTCATCCACTTTCCGTTTTAACCAACAGCGTCTGGAATTAAGCATTCCCCAGGCAGCCCTTAAGATACGGGCGCGTGGTTACGTTTCACCAGAAAAATGGAATTCCGGCATACCGGCACTGTTGGCCAACTATAGCTTCAGCGGTGCGA
Source organism: Serratia rubidaea (assembly GCF_016026735.1). Taxonomy (NCBI): domain Bacteria; kingdom Pseudomonadati; phylum Pseudomonadota; class Gammaproteobacteria; order Enterobacterales; family Yersiniaceae; genus Serratia; species Serratia rubidaea. The sequence goes on along the minus strand of NZ_CP065640.1, from coordinate 446,730 downwards.
ATAATAAGGCGCGTCGCGGCGACAGTCGTGACAGCGACAGCTATTATCTGAACCTGCGCTCCGGGCTTAACCTGGGGGCGTGGCGTCTGCGGAACTATTCTACCTGGAACCGCGACAGCAATGGCGAGAAGCAGTGGCGCTCCATTAATACCTATCTACAGCGCGATATTATTGCGTTAAAAAGCCGCCTTACCCTTGGCGATAGCAGTTCGTCCAGCGATGTGTTTGACAGCGTGCCGTTCCGTGGCGCCCAATTAGCTTCCGATGACGATATGCTGCCAGACAGCATGAGAGGCTATGCGCCAGTGGTGCGCGGCATTGCCAAAAGCAACGCGCAGGTCTCTATTCGACAAAACGGCTATGTGATCTATCAGAGCTATGTGCCGCCAGGGCCGTTTGAAATTAATGACCTTTATCCGACGTCGGGCAGTGGCGACCTGAAGGTCACAATTAAAGAAGCGGATGGCAGCGAACAGAATATCACGGTGCCGTTTGCCTCGGTACCGGTGCTGCAGCGTGAAGGGCGTTTCAAATACAACATCGCCAGCGGTCAATTCCGTTCTTACCTTAATGACGTAGACAAGCGGCCATTCACCCAGGCGACAGGCATCTATGGCCTGCCGTGGGGGGCGACGATTTATGGCGGCATTCAGGCTGCCAGTAAATATCAGGCGTTGGCGTTGGGCTGGGGGCAGAACCTTGGTCTGTTGGGGGCCTTGTCAGCCGATGTGACGCAGGCCTGGACCAAGCCAGAGTTGCAGCCAAAAGAGCATGGTCAATCATGGCGTCTGCGCTACGGCAAGAGCTTTGCCGAAACGGGCACCAGCTTCAGCCTGGCAAGCTACCGTTATTCGACCAAAGGCTTCTACACCATGCAGGAAGCGTTGGAAACCTATACCAACGGTGCGTCGATCCGCTTCCCATTACATAAGAAGAGCCGTTCTGAGCTCACCATGAACCAAAACCTGTGGGAAGGCGCCGGGGCGTTGTCGTTGAGCCTGATGAACGAAGAGTTCTGGAACGACAGCCGCCGCAGCCAGTCTGCCAGCGTGGGCTACAACAACAGTTGGTCGGGCGTCAGCTACGGGCTGTATTACACCTATGCCAAGAATGGTTATAACAGCGATGGTTATCGTACTAATAACGAAGACCACATTGTGGCCTTCAACGTTAGCGTGCCGCTCAGCCGTTGGTTACCGGGTGCTAATGCGACCTATAGCGTTAACAGCAGCCGCAACGGTAATACCTCGAACCGGGTTGGGTTACATGGCACCGCGTTGGAAAGGAGTAACCTGAGCTACAGCATCAGTCAGGGCTATACCAGCCAGGGGCAAGGGGCCAGCGGTAATGCCAGCGTTGACTATCGCGGCGGCTTGGGGCAGGCGAACGTGGGTTACGGCTATGACCGTGATAGCCAGCGCCTGAGCTATGGCCTTCAGGGCGGTATCTTGCTGCATGAAAACGGTTTAACGCTGTCTCAACCGCTGGGTGACACCATTGCGTTGGTCAAAGCGCCGGGTGCCAAGGGCGTTCGTATTCAAAACCAGACCGGTGTGAATACCGACTGGCGGGGTTACGCCGTAGTGCCATATCAGTCACCGTATCGTCGTAACAATATCAATCTGGATACCACGACGCTGCCGGACGATGTTGATATGACATTAACCAGCCAGTCGGTGGTGCCGACGCGGGGGGCCGTAGTACGTGCAGAGTTTAAAGCCAACATTGGTCAGCGCGTGTTGATGACGCTGTTACGCCAAGGTGGCGCCGCGGTGCCGTTTGGCGCCACCGTTACCGATTTGCTCAATACGGATAACAGCGCGGCAATCGTCGGCGATGCTGGCCAGGTATACCTGTCCGGTCTGGCGGACAGCGGCAAGCTGAATGTGAAGTGGGGCAACGGGGCCTCGCAGCAGTGTCAGGTGACCTATAGCTTGGGAGCCAAAGTGCAGAACTCCACCATCCGTACGGTCAACGCTCAGTGTTTATAAGGTTTTAATTATGAAGCTTAAATCAATATTCAGGAAATTATCAGTTGCCTCAGTTTTGGCCGTTGCGGGAACTTATATTCCACAGGCATTGGCTGCGCCAATGCCTGGAACCTGTGAGAGGCGTGAGGGCGGAGCGCAGGAGTATCCTTTTTCTTTTAACGCATCGTTTACTGAGCCGGATCAGAATACGACAGGAAAAATTATTGAAAATGCGGCTGGAGGTGAATGGAATAGACCTGAAAGATATACGGTGACATGCGGTTGTACAAATATGCGAGAGGCATATGTTACAGCTATACCACTATTGAAGGAGTTGGATTATACCGGTGGTACCGATATAGAGGGTACTCCTTTGTCATATTATGCTCTGAATAATTTTTTGTCGGTGGCCAGCATGGTATATGTGGGCGGGGATGTTGAACAAAATATAGCCGTGCCATTCTACAACAAAGATAACAGAAACACAGGGACGCCGGTTTCATGTAGTGGGGCAAGAAACACGTTTAAGAGCGGCTCTCGAGGTCAGATTAACCTGCGTTTTCGTCGGCCTTTCGTTGGCGTGCAAGTCATTCCGCCGACGCGTTTGCTTGAAGTATATCTGTCATCAACTCCAGGGGTTAGTAGCCCGACCCCGGTATCCTATGTCACGATGAGCGGTACGGTGACAGTCCCACAAAACTGTGAAATAAGTCCGCAACCGGTGGTTATCAACTTTGGCGATATCATGTCAACGGATTTTAAACGTAAGGGGGAGATGCCGAAAAACTTCACACCGCATCAGCGGGATTTGACGTTAGCGTGTCGTAATATCTCAGATGGAGTGAAGGTCAGTCTTTCATTCCAGGGGGAGGCCGATCCTAGTGATCCGTCGGCATTAAAGAGTACGAATAAAGATATCGCTGTAAAAATTGAAGACTCGTCATCGAATGCTGTTATTTCGCCAAATAATGGGCGTCTTCCTGTGATGATGAATTATATGGATCAAACTGGAAAGACAGGAATAAATGTATACCCGATAAACACCTCAAATGAAATGCCAGAGGTCGGTGTTTTTAACTCGACGGCAACGATTCGTGTTGAGATTGAATAAGTTTTCATAGGTGTAGTTAAGCTGTGTGTTGTAAGTGTTTTATAAGGATATTACTAATGAAGGAACTTAAATTGAACGTGATCAAAGGTAGCATTGCGGCATTGCTGGCCGCGACCTTGGGGATGAGTCATGGAGCACTGGCGAACACCCAGTTAAATATTACCGGTACCATTAAGGCTTCACCGTGCATCGTGGCAGATGATAACGGCAGCGGCATTACGGTCGACTTGGGTAACGGCAGTGCCATCCAGGCGGCGACGTTGGCAGGAAAAGGTATAGGGACTGATTGGGTACCATTCAAATTGACGCTGAAAGATTGTCCGACCACCACCACAACGGCCACGGCAACCTTTAGCGGTACGCCGGCGGATGAAGGCCCTAATTTGTATAAAAATACCGGCGATGCAAAAAGCGTACAGATTGAATTGAAAGATGTTGCTGAAACTACCGAATTGGGCAACGGTGGTTTCCTGAAGCAAAGCATCGTGAATAATACCACGACCTACGACCTGAAGGCCCGTGCCTATACTACCGAGGGGGGCGCAACGCCAGGTTCTATCGTGGGTACGGTCATGGTTGCCTTTACCTACGAGTAAGTAAAGCCTTACTCATAATAAAGCTCCTTCGCATAGTGGAGGAGCTTTGTTAGAGCTTTATACGGTGAGGTATATTAAATGGAATTAATCATGCTGTTCTCATTTTTGCTTTTTTTATTTATCAGCATATTTTCTTTTTATATGCATGCGAGATTTATGGCAAAAAGAACAATTCACTCCGTCAGGATGATTATTAATAGTTAGTGCTGTTTCTGTTGCATCTGTAAATGTGAAATAGAGATCCCACAAGGAACAGGGAGAATTGCTATGACGACGGCTCATACTTATCAGCGGGGGAGCGCCCACGCACCTGGCATCAATGGAAAAAGCGAACAGGGCGTGATTGTGATGGAAGCCTGTCCAATGACGGCCCTCGGTATGCGCAATATTCTTGCGCAATCCTGTACACAGTCAGAAAACATCAAACAGGTTAATAACCTGGCTGCCATTCCTAATTTGATGCGCAGCCAGCCGACCTCATTGTTGATCATGGAACTGTGCGGCGAGTCTGAATCCGTGTTAGACGGGTTACGCCTGATCTCGCTGTGTCTGGAACACTGGCCCTCAACGGCGATCGTCGTTTGCACCGCGCTTGATGACCCGCGGGTCTTGCAGTTGCTTACCGTCTCAGGTGTCAAAGGGTTAGTGCTGAAACAGGAGCCGGCTATTGCGCTGGCGCAGTGTGTTCAGCAGGTATTGGCCGGGCGTCGTAGCTATAGCCATAAGGTACGTCAGCTACTGGCTAATCAGTCTATCGGCGGTAAGGCGCTGACCGCGCGCGAGTTGGATGTGCTGGCATATTTATTCTCTGGTAAAAGCGTCACTGCCGCCGCGTTGATGATGCACCGCGATGTACGCACCGTCAGTACACATAAGCGCAACGCCATGCTGAAGTTGGGGTTTCACAATGATGGTGAACTCTTTCTGCAAGGGAAATGGATGGCGAAAACTGGTCCGGTATTTGCCAACTGATTCTTTAATGGCGGAAGTTTTCTCTCGAATGGGTTATGCAAGTTATTGAGACAGGAGGTCTATATGCAGCCTTTAACGCCAAATTCTACCACTATCGCCTTAATGGACCGCTGCCCGTTAACATTAGTCGGGTTATCGAGCTTCATTGAAGGTCTTAATGCTCCAAGTCAGATAGTTGTGCAGGAAACCAGCATGTCGGCAGTTTCTGAAGCACTGCTGTATCAGCCTACAGACATCCTTATTACCGAACTGAGTGGGTTGAATGAGACAATTGCCGAGGGGCGGAAAAAATTATTAGAACTATGCGTGCAACTTCCGTCGCTGAGGGTCATTGTGTATACCCGTTGTCAAGCAGGTGACGAGTTAAAGGCGCTGTTGGAGCAGGTTAATATCAGTGTCATTGCCCGTGATGATACATTACCTCAGGTCGGTGAGTTCTTTACGCGTGTTTTTGATGGAGAACGCGTGCTGAGCCCATTAATAGGCACCTGCCTGGCGCGCAATGACAGCGAAGAAATTTACAACCTGCACCATTTAACGCGTTGTGAAAATGATGTGTTGACCTTTTTATTTAATGGTATGAGTTTACGCCAGATCGCGGAGCTGCAGAGGCGCAGTATTAAAACGATCAGTGCGCACAAATGTAACGCCATGCGTAAATTACAGGTGAAAAACGACAGCGAGCTATTTTCACTCAAGAAAAATATCACTCAGCAGTTTGTTGTGAGTGAGTAATAACATCGGCAGCGTTTGTAATAGTCGTTGAGACTTAATTGGCGTAGTGGTTATTTGCCTTTCACGGATAAGGATATGACGGTAGAGAGCCAATCAATATCGCGCATCGCACTATTCGTCTCCTGTCAGTTAACCGCTTACGGGCTTGAGCTGTTGTTGACACGTAGTTTGTCAAAGAAGCGAGAGTTTTGGCATTTAGGTTCTCTGTCCGGCGCTTGTCGGCGGTTATTACAGCATGCCGATATGCTGGTTATTTCTTTCAGCATGCGGCAGTCGGATTGGCACGCACGCTTACTGATGCTGGAAGCGCTGCGTAACCTTCGGCCGAAAATGCCGATTGTAGTCATCATTGATGGCTATATCCCATTTTTATTGCAACAGCTGAATGCCCTGCATATTGATGGGATTGTCAGCCAGCATGACTCATTAAATGAAATTAAAGATGTATTGACGCAAATTTGTGTTGAGAGAGACCCTGAACACCACGGTTTGAAAAGCACATTGGCAGTCCAGGTGGACGCCTGTGCGTTATCCCAGCGGCTCAGCATGTCGGAACTACAGGCGCTGCGTTATTTGCTTAACGGTCATTCATTGCTGCAAACGGCCACGAAGATGCGACGTAATAAAAAGGCGATCGTCGCGCTGAAAAATAAAGCTATGCGCAAGTTGGGAATTAGCCACAGCGCTGAACTGGTTGCGATGCGTGGCATGTTGGAAAACCAGTACCGTCAACGGTTGCCGCTGTCCAAATTGTGTATTGATAGCCGAACGTCAGTCATGGCGGGTCGCTAGGGTGTTAACGGACAGGTCGATTGAGAAACAGTAAAAACAAGGTTGCCGCCGCTAATGATGGCATAGGCCAGGGAAGCAACTACAGGTCATCCTCCAGTAAGAAAGGAAAAGGTAAATAGTGAAACATTTGCAGATAACCAATGGACATGCGCGTTTACTGATCGGCGTCATGATGGCGGGGAGCCTGTTGCTTACCGGTTGCCAGAGTAAAAAACCACGCAGCCTGGTATCTCCACCTGTGACGGTTACGCCAGCGCCGGCTCCGGCAGCCCCGCCGCCACCGCCGCCAGAAAAGAAAGAGAGCCGTATTAGCCTGTGCCAAAGTGAGCTGGCCTCGCTGAAGAAGGTGAACCCTAAAGCCTATGCGTTGCGCAAAGCCTATTTTGACAGCCTGGTGAATAGCGTATCGGTGTATGGCGCCGTGCGCGGTGATGTTAATGCCCTGACCAAAGATACGCTTGATGCGCTGTATAAATACAAAACGAATCAGGCCTGTTCGATGATTGAGCGTGATGTGCTTGATGCGTTGATCCGTAAAGGGGAGAGCGTGAAGTGAATCAGGGGATTAAGTATGGCTTTTTGTTTGCTCTGGCGTTGCCGTTTGGCGTCGGGGCAGCGGACAGCTTCAGTGATGAGCAAACGTTACAGTCGCTGGATGCCATCACCCGCAGAGTTGACGATGCGCCGGCACTCTTGCTACTGACGCCTTCTCAACTGGAAGCCATTGATTCGCCACCGGAACAGAAGACGGCACAACAAGCCAGAAGTAGTAACCAGTTGGATAAGCGAGCGGCGAAGCAAAACGCCGCTTCTTTACGAGAGCTGAAGTCGCAGCAGGCGAAAATCAATCAGCTCAATGCCGCGTTGGCTAAACAGAACAGAGAGCTAAAAAAGCTGCGCGAGGCTGCACGGGCGGATGGTGATTCACGTGCCGAAGTAGATCGTCTGAAAAAATCATTGCAGGAAAGCTTACAAAAAACGGAAAACATGCAGCAGCAGCTGTCGGCAATGAATGCGACGAAAAGTGACAAGCAGCAGGATAGCGCCAGATTACGGCAAGCGCTGGAGAAGAGTCAGCAACAAAGTTCAGAGTTACAGAAACAGGTAGCTGCATTGACCATAGCGCAGGATGAGCGGCTCAAACAGCAGAAATCTATGCAGGCAACGCTGGATGAAAGCCAAAAGCATGCTGAAGAGTTGCAAAAGCGATTGACGGCATTAACCGATCAGCGCAAACGCAAGGATAAAGGTAGCGCGGTGTTGCAGAGCGCTTTGGATGAAAGCAAGAAGCACGGCACGGAGTTACAGAAACAGCTGACGGCTCTGATATCCCAAGGCAAGGCAAAAGAAAAAGATGCTGCTGCATTGCAGAAGGCATTGGATGAAAGCAACAAGGAGCGCGGAGAGCTGCAAAAACAGCTGACGGCGCTGGCTGCGCAAGGCAAGACAAAAGAGAAAGACGTGACCGCGCTGCAGAGCGCGCTGGAAGAGAGCAAGAAAAGTGGCGCTGAGCTGCAGAAACAGCTGACGGCGCTGGCTGCGCAAGGCAAGACAAAAGATAAGGACGTCGCCACGCTGCAGAGCGCGCTGGAAGAGAGCAAGAAAAATGGCGCTGAGCTGCAGAAACAGCTGACGGCGCTGGCTGCGCAAGGCAAGACAAAAGATAAGGACGTCGCCACGCTGCAGAGCGCGCTGGAAGAGAGCAAGAAAAATGGCGCTGAGCTGCAAAAACAGCTGACGGCGCTGGCTGCGCAAGGCAAGACGAAAGATAAAGACGTCGCCACGCTGCAGAGCGCGCTGGAAGAGAGCAAGAAAAGTGGCGCTGAGCTGCAAAAACAGCTGACGGCGCTGGCTGCGCAAGGCAAGACGAAAGATAAAGACGTCGCCACGCTGCAGAGCGCGCTGGAAGAGAGTAAGAAAAGTGGCGCTGAGCTGCAGAAACAGCTGACGGCGCTGGCTGCGCAAGGCAAGACGAAAGATAAAGACGTCGCCACGCTGCAGAGCGCGCTGGAAGAGAGCAAGAAAAATGGCGCTGAGCTGCAAAAACAGCTGACGGCGCTGGCTGCGCAAGGCAAGACAAAAGATAAAGACACCGCCGCGCTGCAAAACGAGCTGGAGGAGAGCAAGAAAGGCGTGCTGGCGCTGAAAAAGCAGCTGGCGACGCTGGCGGATCAGGCAAAAGGACAAGAAAAAGAACATGCAGCTCTACAGCAGGAGCTGGCTGCGCTGAAAAAAGAGCGGGCTGCCCGCAAAGATGTTGTGGCTCCGCCGAAAACGGCTAACGAAATCCGCGACTATGCTATCGGCAGTTCATTAGGTAATGACGTGCTGGCGCTGTTGCAAGAGAAGATCGCTCAGGGCATCAAAATCAATGAGCGAATGGCGTTTTCCGGCGTTCAGGATGCTTTAGTCGGCCAAAACAAGCTGGCTCAGGACAAAATCGCCAAAGCGCTCTATGAAACAGAAATGGCGCTGAACGAGAAGGAGAAGAAGTTAAAAGCAGAAACTGAACGACAAGGTTTACGCTATGTTGAACAGTTCAGAAAAAATAAGAGCGTCAAGAAATCTTCCAGCGGTTTTTATTACCGGATCGATTACCTTGGTGCCGGGAAGATAGATAATAGTGATACGGTCGCCGTGGTTGTGAAGGAAAGCCTGACCAACGGTAAAGTGATTAAGGATATGGATATTGCCGGCACCTCAATTTCACAGCCGCTTAGCAGTTATCCGGCTATGTTCCGTGACGCCATCAAGCAATTGCAGAATCATGGCACGATGACAATGGTGGTACCGCCTGAACTGGCATATGGCGATAAGGGGCTGGCTCCGGATATCCCTCCGGGATCCACCATGGTTTATAACATCAGAATCCTTGATGTATTGCCAGCAGACGGCGCAGCTGGCAATAAAAAATAGCGTTTATCGCTAGAGTAATCATGTGGGCGCGTTGAGGGTTGGCTTAGATATGTATGGCCCGAAAGCGCTCAACATTACTCGCGGTATAGATGACAGTATTTTGGATATTTCGATGCCCGAGGTAATCCTGGATTAGCCGGGTATCGACGCCTTTGTCCGCCAGGGCAAAGCCGCAGGAGTGGCGCAGCATATGCGGGTGCACCTGAACGCTGATGCCGGCGAGCTGCCCATAGGTTTTCATCAGGCGGTAAAGCTGTTGGCGTGATATCTGTCCGCCATGGCGTGACAAGAACAGCCATGGGCTGTCGGCTTCCAGGTAGCGTGGGCGTTGTTTGAGCCATTGTTTGATCGCCAGGCGTTCTCTTATCTGAATCGGGTGTTGAACGGAAAAGCCGTTTTTCAACCGGGCAACGTGCAGGCGGTTGGTATTAAGGTCAATGTCTTCTAACCGCAAGCCGCGTAGTTCACTAACGCGTAAACCGTGGATAAAACACATGAGTAACATGCAGCGGTCGCGGGCAGAATTGGGGCCGTGGGGAACGGCATCTATCATTTGTTCGACTTCTATATGAGTGAGGTATTTGCGTTTTTTCATACTCTTCCTTGATGAAAACAAAGAAACCATCATGGTTGCCTTGTGACTGAATTAAAACACTCAGACCATTTGTTAAGCAAATAAATAAGAAGTCATGTAAATAGGAATTATCTGTAAAACTGGTTTGTGGGCTGGGTAGGGGAATGCCATGGAGGTAAATTTAATGTGAGAAAAAATAGCAAATCAGATCATAATTTGATCAGGATTGCTCTGTTTTTAACGTGATGGTATACGGCTAAGCGGCGATTACTTTTTGAAGAGATGTATGATTTTTTTATGCGGTTGTTAATTGTTGTTTTGTTTTTGTGATATTTTTTTTGGGTTTGTCGGCTTTTCTCTTCCCTCATCTTAAAACTCTAATATTTAACCCGCTATTTATTGGTTTGTCTATTATTCATGAGTGAATGCTTATCGGCATGAGTTCCAGCGCGGCTTTTTTATGACTCTGAAAGCGGCTGGCGGTAGGGCTGCGGAAGCAACTACGAACTTCCTACGCCGCGCCATGGCGATGAGAATTGTTATTGCTATCACTCCCATGCTGATTACAATGCCAGCCATTGCATTCTGTTTAGAGGTGACTCATGGAGTTGCTACGGGTGGTGTACCACCAGTATCGTTGGCCGTTTCTGGCGGTGATGGCCCTGACGCTGGCCAGCGCCGCATTGGGGATCGGCATTATTGCCTTTATCAATCAACACTTAATGGCGGCCGCGGCCGAGAGCCCATTGGCGATATTGCCGCAGTTTCTCGCTCTGTTGGGCGTTCTGATGGCGGTCACCTTAGGGTCGCAGTTAGCGTTGACCACGCTGGGTCACCATTTTGTCTATCGTTTGCGCGGTCGGTTGGTGAAAAGCATCCTGGACACCGATATTGAACGTATTGAACACCTGGGCAGCGCCTCTTTACTCGCCAGTCTATCCAGCGATATTCGCAACGTCACCATGGCTTTCGTGCGTTTGCCGGAGTTGGTGCAAGGCGTTGTGTTGACGATTGGCTGTGCGGCCTATCTGGGGTGGCTGTCGCCGCCGATGCTGGCGGTGACGGCCGTTTGGGTCGCGGTCACCATTTTGGTCAGTTGGCTGTTGGTTTCTCGCGTATACAAACATTTAACCCAGGTGCGTGAAGCGGAAGAACAGCTGTACCAGGATTACCAGTCGGCGATTGACGGTCGGAAGGAGTTGGCGTTGAATCGCGATCGTGCGCAGCGCTTGTATCAGCAGACTTATCGGGCTAACTCCGATGAATACCGGCACCACATTATTCGTGCGGATACGTTTCATCTCAGCGCGGTGAACTGGTCGAATATCATGATGCTCGGCGCTATCGGGCTGGTGTTCTTTATGGCCAATGGTCTGGGATGGTCGGATACGGCAGTTGCCGCGACCTATTCGCTGACGTTGCTATTTTTACGTACCCCATTGCTGCAGGCGGTGGGCGCCTTCCCGATGCTGCTTGGCGCCGAGGTGGCGTTTAAAAAAGTAAAATCGCTCAAGCTGGCCGAGTATCAGCCCGATTTCCCGCAGACGGTCGCCATGCCTTGGCAAACGCTGGAGCTGCGCGATGTATCATTCCACTATGCGGCGGGTGAACAGGCGCAAGGGTTTGCCGTTGGTCCGTTGAACCTGACGCTTACCCGCGGGGAGCTGGTGTTTTTAATCGGCGGCAACGGTAGCGGCAAGTCGACGTTGGCGAAGCTGCTGACCGGGCTTTATCAGCCGGTCAGCGGGCAGATCCTCATTGACGGCGTGGTGCTGCAGCCGGCGGATCGCGATAATTATCGGCGTCTGTTCTCTGCTATTTTTACCGACTTTTATCAGTTCGATCGGTTACAGGGCGTGGACGGCGGGGAGCCGGATGCGGAACTGGTGGCTAGCTGGCTGGAAAAACTCAATATGCAGGACAAACTGGAGTTTGACGGCGTACGCGTTACCAATCCTCAGCTTTCGCAGGGGCAGCGTAAGCGCTTGGCGCTGCTGCTGGCGGTGGCGGAGCAGCGGGATATTTTGCTGCTTGATGAGTGGGCGGCCGATCAGGATCCGCAGTTCCGCCGAATCTTTTATCGGGAACTGCTGCCGGCGTTACGCGCGCTGGGTAAAACGGTGTTTGCCATCAGCCATGACGATCACTATTTTGAACATGCCGATCGGCTGTTAGAGATGCGCAACGGCAAGCTCAGCGAACTGACCGGCAGCGAGCGTGAACGCGCCAGCCGGGATTCCGTGGCGCAAATCGACTGATTGCCTCTTCCCGGCGCCGTGAGTGCGCCGGGTTAGGCGCACATTCCTCTTCCCCCGCATCGCTTTCCCGCCATAGTAGAATTCGTGATTAATAAATATCAATAGGGAATAACGGCGTTATCTATAGCTTTAAGCAATCGATGGTTTGTTCGTAATTAGTGTAATCTATAGCCGATAAACTATTAAACAGGCATGGGTCGGCGCGTTGAACGCGTTTGCCATGTGCCTACACAGTAGTAATTTAAATTGGGCTACGGCCGTGTAGTGAATGACTGGATTTTTTCTGTTTAGGGAAAAGCAATGGATAAGAAAAAAATTGAGGCGGAGAAGCCGTGCGTGCGCCGCAATAAAACGAAAATTCCGCCGTCGTGGCAGTTGAATGAGGCGCAGCGTGAGTTTATTGAAGATCTCTGGCAGGACGATGCGCCGGAATCGCCGACGCCCCGCCCGGCACAAAAGGATGCCCCTTAGCGAATTGTCACGCCGGCCGACTGCCTGGCAGCCGGTCCGGTTTTATCTGTTCTCTGTAACAATCTCTTGTTTGCCCGTCTTCCTGGCTGCCCTTCAGCCTGCTTTAGGCAATGCGTCTGGTGCGATCCGGGCGGGACTTTCCGACTGATGACTAAGCCGCCAACAGGTTTGGTGATACTTCGCCACGCTGTTGCGGTGCGCGACGCTGACCAGCGTGACATCCGGCAGGGTAGTCACCAGGCGCTCATACATCAGCTGTTCGGTTTCATCGTCCAGCGCGCTGGTGGCCTCGTCGAGGAATAAGATGTCCGGCCGGGTGAGTATGGCGCGGGCGAAGGCCAGGCGCTGCTGTTCGCCGGGAGAAAGGCGCTGGCTCCAGTTGTTGGCCGTACCCAGCCAGCGTTGCAAATGTTGCAGACGGCAGCTTTCCAGCACGGTCAGCAGTTGCTCGTCATGGTAGGTGCCTGCCGGGTGCGGATAACTCAGCGCTTCCCGCAGCGTGCCGATGGGCATATAGCTGCGCTGCGGCAGGAACAGGGCGCGCAGTGAGGCATCGCGGCGGATACTGCCCGCGCCGTAAGGCCAGATACCGGCGATGGCGCGCAGCAGCGTAGATTTACCACCGCCGGAAGGGCCGGCTATCAGTACGCGCTCGCCGCGCTGCAGCGTTAACGAGACATCGTGCACCAGCGGTTGGCCATCCGGCAGCTGCAGGCTGAGGCGGTTTAGCGCCAGCGGATGGGTGTCGTTGTCCTCCAGAACAATGCCGCGGGGTTGGTGATGCGCCTGTTCTACGGCGGCGTTAAAGCCGGCCAGACGGTTAACGCAGGCTTTCCAGGCGGCCAGGTCGTTAAAGGCGTCGATAAACCATGACAGCGCCCCTTGTACCTGCCCGAAGGCCGAGGCGATTTGCATCAGTCCCCCCATTTGAATGGCGCCGGAAAAGTAGCGCGGCGCGGCAACCAGTAACGGAAAAATAATGGCGAACTGGCCGTAAAAGTTGCTGGCGATGTTCAGGCGGCGGGTGATGCGCATAATGGACCACCAGTTATTGCGGATGGTGGCGAAACGTTCGCCCAGCTGTTGCTCTTCCTGCTTTTCCCCCTGATACAGCGCAATGGCGTCGTGGTTTTCCCGGATGCGGATCAGGCCGAAACGAAAGTTCGCCTCATAGCGTTCCTGATCAAAGCCCAGCCGCACCAGCGGTTTGCCGACCCAGCCGATGATCAGCGATCCCAGCAGCGCATACAGCAGGGCAAACCACACCATATAGCCCGGCAGCGTAAAGGCGTGTCCGTGCAGGGCGAAACTTAACGGCCCGCTGACGTGCCACAAAATGCTGACGAAGGAGAAGAGAGTCACCAGGCTGGACAACAACCCCAGCGACAGCGAGAGCGTGTTGCGCGTCAGGACATTAAGATCTTCGGCAATACGCTGGTCCGGGTTATCGACCAGCTGTTGCTGTTCGCTGTGGTAATAGGCCTGATGCGCCAGCCATTTACCCATAAACTTTTCCGTCATCCAACTGCGCCAGCGCATCTGCAATCCCTGCGTCAGATACACTTTCCACACCGCCAGCACGATAAAGATCAGCGCCAGATAGGTAAAACGCCACAGCTGCTGTTTGAATACCGGATAGTTTTTATTCTGCAGCGCATCATAGAACACCTGATTCCACTGATTGATCAGTACGCTGATGTAAACCAGCCCCAGCGACAGTGCGACAATGGCGATAAGCATCAGCCAGGCGCGTCCCTTTTCCTCGGAAACCCAAAACGGTTTAATCAACTGCCAGACGGCATGTTTTTGTGTGCTGTTCATAAGTTCTCGCCGTAAAAAACATGTTCAACAGCATCGCCAAGCTGGGGGCAACAAGCAAATCGCCAGTTGTAAGCAGGTTTAACACCCTCTAATCATAAGGAATATCAGGCTGAACCGTGAAGGGTGAAGCCGGCGAGCCGGCCGGTTATACTGGCGGAGATTTGAAACGGACCCCGAGAAGGAAGAGGTATGAGGGCATTGTTGCCGCCGCTACTGGCCTGTGGTGCTTTGGCAAGCTGGCCGGCGCTGGCGCAGATTGATGAACCGGATATTCACGCCGATTGCCAGAAGGTGGCCGGCTACGCCGAGCTGGGCCGCAGCGCTTACCAGAGCGGTGATTATATGAAGGCGGCAGGTATTTTTCGCGATCAGGCGGCCTGGAGCGAATTTTGCGGCTTCAGCGAGCGCGCGACGGCGACGGCGTATAACAACGTGGCATTGGCGCTGATGCGTGCCGGACAGTTGCTGAAAGCGCGTGCCTATCTGCTGCTGGCGCCGGACGACGATAAATCACGGCACAATATGGCGTTGTTAGAGCAGCGGCTGGCACAACAGCCGCCGGAGACCGGCCCAGCCGGTGTTTATTGGCAGTATGCCGGCCGCGGCGTCTGGAGCGAAGTGACGGTGGTTGCGCACGGTGAGCAGTGGCAAATCGACTATGCCGGTTACTACATGCCGGGTATGGGGCTGTATTACGGCCCCAATATGGGCGAGTTTGCCGATGTGTTGCCGATCGAGGACGGGAAAGCGCTGTACCATCAGGATGACGAGGATGATGAATCGGCCTGCGACGTGAGCATTGCCTTTAGCGACGATGCCGTGGAACTGGATTCTCAGGGCGACTGCGGTTTTGGCCATAACGTTCAGGCGGCAGGGCGTTTTATCCGGGTCGAGTAAAACGCCGCGCCGCCTTACGCTAAGGCGGCGGCGCTGCTCAGCATGGCTTTCCAGCCCGCAACGTTGTCCAGATAGTTGCCTGCCGCGATGGTATGCAGATCGCCGTTGCTGTCCTGCAGGGCGAAGGTCGGGAACCCCTGGCCGTGTACTTTGGCGAGAAAGGCCCGGCTTTCGGCGATATGCTGGGCGGTGGGGGCGCCGCGGTTAAAGCGCATCTCGGCAATAAACGGCGCCGAAGGCAGCCCCAGTTCGCGCGCCAGCGCCTCCAGCACCGGTAAATCCGCGATGCGCCGTCCTTCCTGGTAATGCGCCCGCTGAATCAGGTGCAGCATATCCAGCCCCCGGCCGGCCAGCTGTTGCGCCGCGAGGATGGCGGTTGTCGGCGGTTCGGAATCCATGATCGCCGTGTTGTCGCACAGCAAGCCGTTAAAGTAGGCTTCACCGAAACTCTGTCCGGTGAGTTCGGCGATGCGTTTATCCTGTGGAATAACGTAGCTGCGCCACTCCGGGGTGATTTGACGGCGGTTGCCGCCGGTCAGCATGCCGCCGCCGTGCAGGGCGATCGTCAGGCCGGGAATGGCCTGCGCCGCCTTGACCAGCGGGGTGGCGCCGTAGCACCAGCCGCACAGCGGATCGTAGACGTAATGCAGCGTGACGTTGCTCATGGGAACCTCTTTTGTTATCGGCGCTGCGTCGGGCAAGCGACGCAGCATGCCGGCAGTTTGTTTCAGCGGCGCGTTACTGCGGCCATTTCATCTCGCCTTTCAGCACCTTGGCGCTCAGCTCCAGGCTGGAAACGTCTTTCAGCGTCGGGTAGTGTTTTTCCATCGCCGTCACCAGCTGTTTGGCGTCCTTGGCCTGCGGCAGTTCGGCTTCCAGCACCTTCAGGTAGTTCTGGGTAAAGGTGACGGATTCCAGCGTTTGCGCCGCGCCGGGCAGGTAATGTCCGGGGACGACCCGCTGCGGCTGCAGCGTTTGAATGCTGGCCAGCGTTTGCTGCCAGTGCGCGCGCGATTCAGCGCTCTGGTTATCGGCAATCCACGGGTGGATATTGTTGCCGGCGACGGCCACGCCGCCCACGACGGCTTTCAACGCCGGGATCCACACATAGGTGCGCGCCGGCGTCGGGCCGTTCAGGCCTTTCACCTCAACCTGTTGACCGTCGATGGTGAAACTGTCGCCCGTAAGCGGCTGCGGCACGATCACCTGGGTCGGCGCATTCTCTTTCAGAATAGGGCCCCAATAGGCGACCTTGCCGTCTTTGGTGGCGTTGATTTCTTTAATGGTGCCCGGCGTCGCGATAATTTTTGCGTCGGGGAACGCGGCCTTAATCACGTCCAGACCAAAATAGAAGTCCGGATCGGAGTGGCTGATATAGACGGTGGTCAGTTTTTTTCCGGTCGCCTTGATTTTCTCCACCAGCTGCTGCGCATCGTTGCGCTGGAACTGGGCATCGATCAGCGCCACTTCATGCTGGCCGCTGATGATTTCAGAAGAAACCGGGAACACGCTGCTTTCACCGGGGTTGTAAACCTCCATCGTCAGCGCGTCTGCGGCGCTGGCATAGGTGCTGACGGCGGCGACGCCGGTCAGCGTCAGAGCGATAAGTGATTTCTTAAACATTGTCGGGGTTTCCTGTCGGTTTTAACGTTGCATAGATGTTAGGTTGCATGAATCGAATAAAAAACCGGATAATATGCAATTATTGATTGCATAAAACGGACGAATTATGGATCGCATTACCGCCGCTGAGGTTTTTGTCGCCATTGTTGAGCGCGGCAGCATGATTGCCGCCGCAGAGGCGCTGGATATGTCGCGCGCCATGGTGACGCGCTATCTGGCGCAGATGGAGCAGTGGGCGGGGGCGCGTCTGCTGCACCGCACCACGCGCAAACTCAGCCTGACCGATGCGGGCGAACGCACGCTGGAACGCTGCCGCCAGATGCTGGCGGTCGCCGGGGAGATCGATCTGGTCGAGGCGGAAGCCAATGTGGAGCTGCGCGGTCTGCTGCGCATCACCTGCTCACAGTCGCTGGGGCAAACCACGCTGGCGGCGGCGGTGACGCACTATCTACGGCGTTATCCCCAGGTGGCGGTCGATTTGCAGATGAACAACCGGGCGGTCAATTTGGTGGAAGAGCGTATCGATTTGGCGCTGCGTATCACCAATGAGCTGGATCCGAACCTGATCGCCCGGCCGCTATCGCGCTGCGCCTCGGTGGTTTGCGCGACGCCCGCCTATCTGGCGGCGCACGGAACGCCGCGCCAGCCGCAGGATCTGGCGTTGCACAATTGCCTGACCTACTCCTATTTCGGCAAAAGCCTGTGGCATTTTGAACATCGGGGCGTGCAGTCGGCGGTGGCGGTCAGCGGCAACCTGAGCGCCAACGAATCGGTGGTACTGCTGGCCGGCACCCTGCAGGGAGCCGGTATTTCATTACAGCCTTACTACTCCGCGGCGCCGCTGCTGGCCAGCGGCGAGCTGGTGGAACTGATGCCGGAGTATCGGCCGCAGTCGATGGGGATTTATGGTATTTACACTTCGCGCCGCCAACTGCCGGCAACCTTGCGCACCATGCTGGATTTCCTGGTGGAGTGGTTTGCCAGCGATGAGAAGTGGCTGGCGACCCTGCGCGACTAGTATGCCGTCTGCGTAACATATCGTCACAGTTTTCATCGTCAGGCCATTCAAGCGCTTAGCGCGCGAACGCCGGCTTTTTATGCGCGCCGGACGACCCACGCTGGTTTTTCGCCGGCGCGGCATGGTATTTCTATAGCGTGCAAATGGCTATTTATGCTTAATAATTATAAGGTTATATCCTTTATTTAGCCCGGTTTCACACCTCTATCACCCTTATTGACGGGCGGCCTTTCAGGTCGACCGCGTTTGTTATTGTTTGTCTCTGGTCCACGGCGTCAGACGTCGGGACGGTTTAAGATTGGGAGCGTAATACATGCCTGTTTCTCTGCTGGCGCTGGCACTGAGTGCCTTTGCTATCGGCACCACCGAGTTTGTCATTATGGGGCTGTTGCCCGACGTGGCGGGCGATCTGCAGGTTTCCATTCCCGCAGCGGGGTGGTTAATCAGCGGCTACGCCCTCGGCGTGGCGATCGGCGCGCCGATTATGGCGCTGCTGACCGCAAGCCTGCCGCGTAAAAAGACGCTGCTGTTGCTGATGGCGATTTTTATTGTCGGCAACGTGATGTGCGCATTGGGCTATAACTACGGCTTCCTGATGCTGGCGCGCATTATCACTGCCCTGTGTCACGGCGCCTTCTTCGGCATCGGCGCGGTGGTGGCCGCCAATCTGGTGGCTCCTAACCGCCGGGCTTCGGCGGTGGCCCTGATGTTTACCGGCCTGACGCTGGCCAACGTGCTGGGCGTGCCGCTTGGCACTGCGCTAGGGCAGGCGCTGGGCTGGCGTTCCACCTTCTGGGCGGTGGCGTTGATCGGCGTCGCCTCCCTGCTGGCGCTGTACAGCAAGTTACCGACGGTGAAGGATGAAGCGCCGACTGAGCTGAAAAAAGAGCTGGCGGCGTTGCGCGGCGCTGGCGTCTGGCTGTCGCTGTTGATGACGGTGGCCTTTGCGGCCTCAATGTTTACGCTGTTCACCTATATCGCGCCGCTGCTGACCGAGGTCACCGGCGTATCGCCGCAGGGCGTCAGCTGGACCCTGCTGCTGATGGGCGTCGGCCTGACGCTGGGTAATATTCTGGGCGGCCGCCTGGCGGACTGGCGGCTGGGGGTGACGCTGGCGGGGATCTTCCTGGCGATAGCGCTGTTTGCCGCGCTGTTCAGCTGGACCAGCGGGGCGCTGATCCCGGCGGAGATTACGCTGTTCCTGTGGGCTGCCGCCTCGTTTGCCGCGGTGCCGGCGCTGCAGATCAACGTGGTGACCTACGGCAAGAAAGCGCCGAATCTGATCTCCACCCTGAATATCGCCGCCTTTAACCTGGGCAACGCGCTGGGCGCCTGGCTGGGCGGCCTGGTGATTGCCCAGGGGCTGGGGCTGACGGCGGTGCCGCTGGCGGCGGCGGCCATGGCGTTGGCGGGGCTGCTGCTGTGCCTGATTACCTTTGGGCAGGCGCGTCGCCGGGCTGCCGTGCAATAACCGCCGCCAGACGGGCGGGGAAAGACGCCGCCTGCTGGTGTAAATGTTCGGCGAAGGCGGTGACCAGCGCCGAGGAGGGGCGGTGCAGCGGCCGGATCAGGCTGACGGTGAACGGCACCTCGATGCTGAACGGACGCAGCTCCACGCCGCCGGCGGCGGCATAGTCCAGCGCGGTCAGCGGGTTGACGATGGAAAGGCCGACTCCGGCCTGCACCATGGCGCAGACCGAGGCCGCGCTGTGGGTCTCCATGACCATGCGGCGGTTGACCTGCCGCTCGCTGAACAGCGCGTCCAGCAGCTGCCGGTAACTGTCGGTATTCGACAGGCTGATAAAATTTTCGCCGTTGAAGTCCTGCGGCGTGAGTTGCTTCCTGGCCAGCAGCGGATGCCCGCTCGGCAGTACGCAGACCTCATTCAGCGTCATCAGCGGAATACGCTCCGTGCCGGCCGGCGTCAGCGTATTTTCGGTCAGGCCCAGATCGTGGCGCTGCGCCGACAGCCACTCTTCCAGCAGCGGCGACTCCTGCGGCACCACGCTGAAGCTGACGTCCGGATAGCGTGCGAGGAACGGTTGGCACACCGCCGGCAGCAGCGACTGTGAAAATACCGGCAGGCAGGCAATGGAAAGCTGCGCCTGGTGAAACTGGCGAATGCCGTCCGCTGCGGTTTTAATGCGTTCCAGGCCGTAATAGGAGCGCTGCACTTCTTCAAACAGCCGTAATCCCTCAACGGTCGCCACCAGACGCCCCCGGACCCGATCGAACAGCCGCAGCTGCACCCGCTTTTCAAAGCGCGCCAGCTCGCGGCTGACGGTGGGCTGCGAGGTGTGCAGCAGCGCCGCCGCTTCGGTGAGGTTGCCGGTGGTCATCACCGCATGGAAGATTTCAATCTGGCGCAGGCTAATGGCGGACATGGCTTCTCCGATGCGGGCTGAGGCGTAAAGCCATATCATAAATGAATAGACTGCCGCTAAATAGATATTTTTCTCCCGGAGCGGCCTGCGGCACAATGGCGTCAACAGAATCAATAATGACTTGGGAACCACCGCCATGCCACGCGCTTTACATGACACCACCACCGCGTTGAACGCCGCCAACTTACTCACGCTGCCGGCCCGCTTCGGTTGCCCGATTTGGGCCTACGACGCGCAGATCATCCGTGAACGTATCGCCCAGCTGCGTCATTTTGACGTGATTCGCTTCGCGCAGAAGGCCTGCTCGAATATCCATATTCTGCGCCTGATGCGCGAGCAGGGCGTTCGAGTGGACTCGGTATCGCTGGGGGAAATTGAACGTGCGCTGCACGCCGGTTATCAGCCGGGCGGGGAAGAGATTGTCTTTACCGCCGACGTGCTGGATCAGGCGACGCTGGCGCGCGTCTGCGAACTGAAAGTGCCGGTAAACGCCGGCTCAATCGACATGCTGGAGCAACTGGGGCAGCACGGCGACGGGCATCCGGTGTGGCTGCGCATCAACCCGGGCTTTGGTCATGGCCATAGCCAGAAAACCAATACCGGCGGTGAAAACAGCAAGCACGGCATTTGGTATGCCGATTTACCGCGGGCGGTGGAGGTGATTCAGCGGCACGGTCTGCAGCTGCTGGGCGTGCATATGCATATCGGCTCCGGCGTGGACTATCAGCATCTGGAGCGGGTGTGCGACGCTATGGTGCAGCAGGTGATGGCGCTGGGGATGGATATCCAGGCGATTTCCGCCGGCGGCGGCCTGTCGATTCCGTATCAGGCCGGCGAAGAGGCGATCGATACCGAACACTATTTCGGCCTGTGGAACGGCGCGCGCGAGCGCATTGCCGCCCATCTGGGGCATCCGGTGAAACTGGAGATCGAGCCGGGGCGCTTCCTGATGGCCGAGGCGGGCGTGTTGGTGGCCGAAGTGCGGGCGGTCAAAGATATGGGCAGCCGTCACTTTGTGCTGGTGGACGCCGGGTTTAACGACCTGATGCGGCCGGCGATGTACGGCAGCTACCACCATATTTCACTGCTGCCTGCCGACGGGCGCGCTACCGACGGCCAGCCGCTGCGCGATACGGTGATTGCCGGGCCGCTGTGCGAATCCGGCGATGTATTTACCCAGCAGGCGGGCGGCGGGGTGGAAACCCGGGCGCTGCCGCCGGTGCGGGTGGGGGACTATCTGGTGTTCCACGATACCGGCGCTTACGGCTCTTCCATGTCCTCCAACTACAATAGCCGGCCGCTGTTGCCGGAGGTGCTGTTTGATCAGGGCGAGGCGCGGCTGATTCGCCGCCGGCAGACCATTGAGGAACTGATCGCGCTGGAACAGGTATAACCCCGGCGCGGGCGCCCGCTACGCGACATAGGGGCCGGGCGCCACCGACTCGCGCAGCTTCAGTTCGCCGGTAAACGGCGTCAGAGGCTGCACCTCTTCGCCGTTCAGCAGCCGCAACGCCTGGGCGATGGCGGCTTCAATCATCATATCGATCGGCAGATAGACGGTAGAGAGCGCCGGCTGTAGGTAGGCGGCGCTCGGCTCGTCGTCGAATCCAAAAATAGACACGTCCTGCGGCAAACGCTTGCCGGCCTGGCACAGCGCCTTCATCGCGCCGATCGCCATATCATCGTTGCTGGCAAACAGCGCGCTGAAGGCGGCATTGGCCGCCAGCAGCGTCTTGCAGCCGTGATACCCGCTGGGCACGCTGCTGTCGCCGTGCGCCACCCGCGCCGGGTCAAAGGCAATCTGATGATGCGCCAGCGCCTGCCGGTAGCCCGCCAACCGCGCCTGGGCGGTCGGCGTGTCAATCGGGCCGGTAATGCAGGCGATGTCCCGGTGGCCCTGGGCAATCAGATAGTTAACCGCATCGAACGCCGCCGCCTGCTGCTCGAAGAATACGCAGCGCTCGCGCGCCTGGGGCAAATCGCGGTTGATCACCATCAGCGGCACCGGCAGGCGTTCAAACAGCGCCATCAGCGCCGCCTCGTCAGTGAAGCGGGTGTAGAGAATAATGGCGTCGCAGCGGCGGTCGGCCAGCAGCTGCACCGCCTGCAGCTCATCCTCCGGCGTATCGTGACCGTCGGTCACCACCAGATGCTTGCCGCTGGCTTCAATCTGCTTGGCGGCCTGACGCAACAGCCGGCCGAAATAGGGGCCGTCGAAATTGGACACCACCAGGCCAATGCTGTTGGAGCTTTTGTTAGCCAGCGACTGGGCGAGGAAGTTCGGCCGGTAGCCCAATTCATCCATCGCTTTGAACACCGCTTCCCGGGTGCTCTTTTTCACCTGTCCGGTGCCATTTAACACGCGCGATACCGTGGCTTTTGACACGCCCGCGCGAATGGATACGTCCAACATGGTGATCATGACCGGCTAACCTCTGTCTGCAAACGTCCGCTGTGGAAATGCTGGCAGTCTAGCATAGCCGCCGGCCAAGGGCAGCGCGCAGCTTCACGCCTGATGCGCGAACACTTCCTGGCGCAGCAGCACGATCTCCTGCGCCAGATCGTGACACAGCATGGCGGTCATCAGATGATCCTGCGCGTGCACCAGGATCAGATTCACCGGGATCTTGCCGGCGCCTTCATCCAGGCCGATCAGCTGCGTCTGTACGGCATGCGCCGCGCGGGAGGCGGCCTGCGATGCCGCCAGCGCCTCCTCCGCCTGCGGCCACTGTCGCTGGCGGGCCGCCTGAATCGCCGTCATGGCGTGAGATCGCGCTTCACCCGCGTTGATCAATAGCTCCATCACCGTCTGTTCCAGATCTATGCTCATTATATGCTCACCGGTATGCCAAAATTGGTTTTTTCATCATATTGGAATTCCAATATTGACTTGTGAGAGTGCGATCACAGAAAAATAATCCAGTTAACCTATTTTTTGGTATGCCAAATCGCGAGAGACGCGGTACGCGAATCGGTCATCTGAGCAAGCACAACACAATAGGGGCGTGTCATGTCATTTCGGGACCGGCTTATAGACTCTCTGGGAGCCTTTGCCAATAAATTCAACAGTTACAGATATATAATGGCTATCAAGGCATCGTTTATTACGCTGATGCCGGTAATTATCGTCGGCGCTTTTTCGGTGCTGATCTCGAATATGGTGATGGATCCCAAGAATGGCCTGGCGAGTTTCGCCATGTTCTCATTCCTGACGGATCTGAAGCCGATCATGAGCAGCATCAACTACGCCACGCTGAGCTTTCTCAATATCGGCGCGGTGTTTTTGATTGGCATTGAGCTGGGCAAAATCAACGGCTCGCGCTCGCTGTTTCCGGGGCTGCTGGCGGTCATCTGCTTTATCGCCGTTACGCCGACCACCGTCGAGCTGATGGTGAACGACCAGATGCAGCTGGTGAAAGACGTGCTGGCCAAGCAGTTCTCCGATACCCGCAGTCTGTTCCTCGGCATGTTTATCGCCATTTTATCCGTGGAGATCTATTCCCGGCTGGAAATGCTCGATCGCCTGAAGATCAAAATGCCGGAAAGCGTACCGCCTAACGTCTCCGCCTCTTTCTCGGCGCTGATCCCGGCGATTATCACCGTGGTGGCGGTCGCCTCGCTGGGCTTTATCTTCCACCGCATTACCGGCATTTATCTGTATGACGCCGTTTATCAGGTGGTGCAGCGTCCGCTGGAGACGGTGGTGCAGAGCCTGCCGGGGATCCTGATCCTGATGTTTGTCGCCCAGCTGTTCTGGGTGATCGGCATTCACGGCAATCAGATGGTGAAGCCGATCCGCGAGCCGCTGCTGCTGGGCGCCATCATGGTCAATATGACCGCCTTCGAACAGGGGAAAGAGATCCCGAATATCATCACCATGCCGTTCTGGGACGTCTATATGAGCATCGGCGGTTCCGGCATTACGCTGGGGCTGCTGTTTGCGGTGATGATCGCCACCCGGCGCAAAGAGATGCGTGAAATCAGCAAACTGTCGCTGGGGCCGAGCTTCTTCAACATCAACGAGCCGGTGATCTTCGGCATGCCGATCATGCTCAATCCGATCCTGGCGATCCCCTTCATTATCACGCCGCTGATCACCGGCACTATCGGCTATTTCGCCACCAGTATCGGCTTTGCCGGCAAGGCGGTGGTGATGGTGCCGTGGACCACGCCGCCGATCGTCAACGCCTGGCTGTCCACCGCCGGCTCGATGGGAGCGGTGGTCACCCAGCTGATTTGCATCGTGGTCGCCACGATTATCTATCTGCCGTTTGTCAAAGTGGCCGCCCGCCGCGCGGAACAGGCCGAGCAACCCGTTATTCAGAACGCATGAGGTGAGCAATGAGTCAGATTTCCATGGAGATACCCCAGGACTTTATTCTCGGCGCGGCGGCTTCCGCCTGGCAGACCGAGGGCTGGAGCGGCAAAAAACAGGGGCAGGACTCTTACCTCGATCTGTGGTACCGGCACGATCGCCACGTCTGGCATAACGGCTATGGCCCGGCGGTGGCGACGGACTTTATCAACCGCTACCGTGAAGACGTGGCGCTGATGAAGCGCAGCGGCGTCGGTCACTATCGCACCTCCATCAACTGGTCGCGGTTTCTGACCGACTACGAGCAGGGCGTGGTGGATGAAGAGTATGCCGGCTATATCGACGCGCTGCTTGATGAGATGAAGCAGCAGGGCATCGAGCCGATGCTGTGCCTGGAGCACTATGAGCTGCCGGGCTACCTGTTGGAAAAATATGACGGCTGGAGTTCCAAACGGGTGGTGGAGCTGTTCGTGCTGTACGCCCGGCGGGTGTTCGAACGCTTTGGCGGCAAGGTGAAGCGCTGGTTTACCTTTAACGAGCCGGTAGTGGTGCAGACGCGGGTTTACCTCGATGCCATCCGCTGGCCGTATGAACAGAACACCGGCAAGTGGATGCAGTGGAACCACCATAAAAACCTGGCGACCGCCAAGGTGGTGCAATGTTTCCGCCAGATGGGCTGCGCCGGCAGCATCGGCGTGATCCTCAACCCCGAGGTTACCTACGCCCGCTCCGGCGCGCCGCACGACCGACGCGCCGCAGAGCTGTACGATCTGTTCTATAACCGGGTGTTCCTCGATCCGGCGATTCACGGCGCCTATCCGGCCGAACTGCTGAGCCTGCTGCAGCAGCACGAGGTCAGCGTAGACTGGACGGCGGAGGAGATGGCGATAATCCGCGACAACACCGTGGATGAGGTAGGCATCAATCTTTACTATCCGCACCGGGTGAAGGCCCCGAGCCGTGCATGGTGCAGCGCCACGCCGTTTCATCCGGCGATGTACTACGAGCACTTTGAACTGCCGGGACGGCGGATGAACCGTTCGCGCGGCTGGGAAATCTACCCGCGCATCGTGTATGACATGGCGCTGCGCCTGCGCGATGAGTACGGCAACATTCCGTGGTTTATCTCGGAAAACGGCATGGGCATTGAGCACGAAGAACAATTCAAAAATGCCGAAGGAGAGATTCAGGACGATTACCGCATCGAATTTATCCGCGAGCATATTTACTGGGCGCTGAAGGCGCGTGAGGAAGGGGCAAACTGTCAGGGCTATATGCTGTGGGCCTTTACGGACAACGTTTCGCCGATGAACGCCTTTAAAAACCGCTACGGCCTGATAGAGATAGAGTTGCACAACCAGCGCAACCGGCGGCAGAAAAAGTCGGCGCACTGGTTCCGCGCGCTGAGTGAGAGCCGCTGCCTGAGTTTCACCCTCGATGATGAAAACCGATAAGGAGTGCCCCATGAAACGTATCGTACTGGCCTGCTCGGCGGGCATGTCCACCTCGCTGGTGGTCACCAAGATGGAAAAAGAGGCGCAGGCGCGCGGGCTGGAACTGAAAATTTACGCCATCCCTGAGCAGAACCTGCGTGATGAGCTGCAAAGCTACGCCGGCGATATTATAGCGGTGCTGCTGGGGCCGCAGGTGCGCTTCAAACTGGCGGAAAATAAAAAGCTCACCGATGCCTATCAGATCCCGCTGGCGGTGATCGATTCTGTGGCGTATGGCACGTTAAACGGCGCAAAAGTACTCGATCAGGCGCTGGGTTTGGTAGACTAATCTGATTGTGAACCTACACAGGCCAGATACCCCGCCGTCGGCGGGGTACGGCATGGACAGACGTTTTTCAGGGTGAAACGGTGGATAAAGTCGTGATTCCGCAGGAAAAAAAGCAGTATCAGGAAATTGGCCGGGACCTGCGGCAGAAAATTCAGCAGGGCCATTTCGCCATCGGCACGCGCCTGCCCCCGGAGCGCAATATTGCCGAAACCTACGGCGTCAGCCGTACTATCGTGCGTGAAGCGCTGTTAATGCTGGAGCTGGAAGGGACGGTGGATATACGTCAGAGCTCCGGCGTGTATGTCATACGCATTCCCAACGAAAGCGTGGAGGAGGACGATCCCATCCTGCACGGCGAGGTCGGGCCGTTTGAAATGCTGCAGGCGCGCCAGCTGCTGGAAAGCAATATCGCCGCCTTTGCCGCCAAAATGGCCACCAAAACGGATATTGAAAACCTGCGCCGCACGCTGGAGCAGGAGCAGCGCGCCATCGTCGCCAATGATGAAAGCGGCGACAACGACAAGATGTTCCATTTGTTGATTGCCGGCGCCACGCAGAATCAGATGCTGCTGGATACGGTAAAAAGCATCTGGCAGCGGCGGGAGGCCAGCCCGCTGTGGCAGCAGCTGCACAGCCGCATCGCCACCAAAGGCTACCGCCTGAAGTGGCTGGCGGATCACCAGAATATTTTGGCCGCGCTGCGTCGCCGCGACGTGATGGGCTCCTACCAGGCGATGTGGCAGCATATGGAAAACATCAAAGGCACGCTGATGGAGCTTTCCGACGTCGATGCGCCGGAATTTGACGGTTACCTGTTTGAATCGGTGCCGATCTTCCAGGGCAAGCTGGTGTAATTCGGCGTTCAGCGCTGGCCTGGGCCGGCGACGGAGTGACGTCGCACCAGCGTCGGGCTGAACATATTGGTGACTTCCGGCAGCGGCTGGCCGTTGGCCAACGCCAGCGCCAGTTCCGCCGCCTGCGTCGCCATGGCGACCACCGGGTAGTGGATGGTGGTCAGCCTGGGGCGCAGATAGCGGGAAATCAGCACGTCATCAAAGCCGATCAATGACATCTGGCCCGGCACGTCGATGCTGTTATCGCTCAGCACCGACAGCGCGCCGGCGGCGACCGGGTCGTTATAACAGGTGACGGCGGTAAATTTTTTGCCGCGGCCGAGCAGTTCGGTCATCGCCTGCTCGCCGCCGATCTCATCCGGCTCGCCATAGGCAATCAGCTTCTCATCCACCGCAATACCGTGTTCCCGCAGCGCGTCCAGATAGCCCTGCAGGCGGTCGGCGGCGTCGGAAATCTGGTGGGTGGAGCAGATAATGGCGATGCGCTGGTGGCCCTGCTGAATCAGATGGCGCGTGGCCAGCCAGGCGCCGTAGCGGTCGTCCAGCGCGACGCAGCGCGGCTCAAACCCTGGCAGCGTACGGTTAATCAACACCATGCCGGGGATCTGCCGCATCCAGCCGCCCAGTTCGTCATCGGTCAGCTTTTTGGCATGCACCACCAGCGCGGCGCAGCGGTGGCGCACCAGCTGTTCAATCGCCTGACGCTCTTTTTCCGCTTCATGGTAACCGTTGCCAATCAGCAGGAAATTATGTGTGGCATACGCCACCTGTTCGACGGCCTTCACCATGGCGCCGAAGAACGGATCCGACACGTCGGACACCACCAGACCAAGGGTTTCGGTAGATTGCTGCGCCAGCGCGCGGGCGTTGGCGTTCGGGTGATACTGCAGCTGTTCCATGGCGGCCCGCACCGCGTTGCGCGAGGTTTCGCTGGCTTTGGGAGAGTGGTTTATTACGCGAGACACCGTGGCTACGGAAACACCCGCCAGCCTGGCAACATCCTTTATCGTAGCCATATTTGCTTCAACTTATTCCTAGGGTAATCGCTTACATTCCTCAGTCTTGCGGAAAACCGGGCGGGCTGCAAGTTGTTGCCGGCGTATCTGTGGCGTCACCGGCAGATTTTTGTCGGCGAGCCGGCTTTCTTGCAGGTAAAAGCCAGTGCGTTAGCGAAAAGTATGGGTGAACATGCCGCCTTGGGCGGTTGCCGAGTCGGCGAAGCTGAAGAAACGGCATGGTTATTCTGCCGCGATAAATAACGTTTTTATTGCTGCCAACAATATAAAAATATCGATATTAATAATTAACTCATTCTATTTCTTGATATATAAAAGGAGAAAACCATCGGCCGTATCATGTTTATTATTACCGATTGGCCTTACACTGTTTTTTTAAATTATTTATTAATCAAGGAGAGAGTAATGAAAAATATATTGGGGAAAGGAAGGCGTTTGTCATTATTTGCCGCAGCGGCATCGATATTATGCGCCTCCGCGTTGACGCCTGCCACTTCATTGGCCCAGAGTAAGTTTAACCTGTCAGGTTTTTTACAGCAGAATCCGGACTTTAAGCCCGGCGCCGCCAACTGGTCAGCAGAAGGTTTGATGCCAGGCATGTCTTACTACGTTAAAACCTACACCGATAATGGATTAATCCTGGTTAAACTCTCGCTGGAGAAGTATAGCAAATTCGGTAATCATGCCGTTTTACATCAGTGTGAAAGGATCGGGGAGAAGTATATCCGCTGCGGTTTTTCTTATCAGCCGTACAGCGCCGGCTCCCGGCCTGTCAGCTATCGAGTAACCTATATGCGGACTGAACCCAGCTATTATCCGAATATATTAAGGTGTTCTGTCGATGGCTACTTTAATTACGGCTATAAGGAGTGCGTAACGAAAAATGACTGGCGCGGCTTATTAAATTGACGGCCTCGCGGCGGGCTGTCCGGCCCGCCCTGTTGACCTGGTCAGGCCCGGCGCCGCGCTGAGGCGATTTGTTCTTGGGCGCGACGCGACGGCGGTGTTATTTTAGGGGCATCATTTGTTACCTGAGTACATCATGCCGATTAAACGTTATCCGCAACTTGCACACTGGGGGGCGTATACCGCCGTGGTGGAAGATGGGCGGCTGATCCGCTGTGAGCCTTTCGCCGCCGATCCGCACCCTTCGCCGATGCTGGACGCGATTGTTCCGATGACCTATTCGCCGACGCGCATCCGCAAGCCGGCGGTGCGGCGTTCATGGCTGCAAAAGCGCGAGGGCAGCGACCGCACGTTGCGCGGGCGCGAGGACTTCGTCGAGGTCGACTGGGAGATGGCGCTCGATCTGGTGGCGGAGGAGAACCGCCGGGTGCGCGATCGCTACGGCGCGTCGGGCCTGTTTTGCGGCTCTTACGGCTGGTCTTCCGCCGGACGGCTGCACCACGCCAGTTCGCAGCTGCGCCGCTTTTACTTCGCCGGCGGCGGCGGGGTCGACCAGATGGGCAACTACAGCTGGGGTGCGGCGCAGTTCTTTCTGCCGTATGTGATCGGCAACTTTGCGCCGCTGACCGGGCAGGCGACCAGTTGGCCGAACGTGGTGGAGCACTGCGAAATATTCCTGGCATTTGGCGGCCTGGCATTGAAAAACGCGCAGGCATCCTTCGGCGGCGCGGCAGAGCATTCGTTAAGGGGATGGCTGGAGAAGCTGACGGCCAAAGGCACGCCAATCATCAGCATCAGCCCGACGCGCGACGACACCCCGGCCTTTGTTAACGCCGAGTGGATCCCGATTCGCCCCAACACTGACGTGGCGCTGATGCTGGCGCTAGGTTACGAGATTCAGCGCAGCGGGGCGCTGGATAACGACTTTCTGGCCAGCCACTGCGTGGGCTATCCGCAGCTGGCGGATTATCTGTGCGGCGCGAGCGACGGCGTGGCCAAAACGCCGCAGTGGGCCAGTGCGATCACCGGCATTCCGGCCGCGCGGATTGAGCGTCTGGCGCAGCAGCTCGGCGGCGCGCGCAGCTTTCTGACCTGCTCCTATTCGGTACAGCGCGCCCACCGCGGCGAACAGCCTTACTGGATGATGATCGCCCTGTCGGCGATGCTGGGGCAGATTGGCCTGCCGGGCGGCGGTTTCTCCTTCGGCTACGGCGCGATGAACGGCGTGGGCAACCCGCGCCTGAACACGCCGGCCCCCAGCCTGCCGGTTGGCGCCAACCCGGCCGGGCTGGCGATACCGGTGGCGCGTATCTGCGATATGCTGCTGCAGCCGGGCGAGCCCTATACGTTTTGCGGCGAAACCCGCGAGTATCCGGATATCCACCTGGTGCACTGGGCCGGCGGCAACCCGTTCCATCATCACCAGCAGCTGAACCGGCTGGTGGCCGGCTGGCAAAAACCGGATACGGTGATCGTGCAGGACATTTGGTGGACCGCCGCAGCGAAAATGGCGGATATCGTGCTGCCGGCGACCAGCGCGCTGGAGCGTAACGATATCGGCGGATCGGCGCGCGATCCCTATATTCTGGCGATGCATCAGGCGATTGCGCCGCAGCATCAGGCGCGCAATGATTTTGATATTTTCGCCGATCTGGCGGATCGCCTCGGCTATCGCCGCCAGTTTACCGAGGATCGCAGCGAGCGGCAGTGGATTGAGCATATTTATCAGCGCTGCGGACAGGCGCAGGAGCAGGCCGGCGTCGCATGGCCGACGTTTGAGGCGTTCTGGCGCCAGGGCCATGTGAAGCTGCCGCCGCCGGAGCAGGACGCGGTGTTTCTGGACGCGTTCCGCGCCGATCCGCAGGCGCATGCGCTGCAAACGCCCAGCGGCAAAATCGAGCTGTTCAGTGAAAAAATCGCCGGCTATCGCTACGACGATTTTGCGCCGCATCCGCAGTGGCAGCCGCCGGTCGAATGGCTGGGGGCCGAGCAGACGAAGCAGTGGCCGTTGCATCTGATTACCGTTCAGCCGGCCGATCGTCTGCACAGCCAGTTAGATCCGTCGCCGCAGGCGCAGGCCAATAAAACCGCCGGGCGCGAAACCCTGCTGATGCATCCGCATGATGCGGCACAGCGCGCACTTGCCGACGGCGCAGCGGTGAAGGTGATCAATGAGCGCGGCGGCTGTCTGGCCGGGGTGCGGATCACGGACGGCGTGACGCCCGGCGTGGTGGTGATGGCGACCGGTGCCTGGTTCGATCCGGGCTTCGGCGCGGAGCGCCATGAGCTGGAACAGGCCGGCAACCCGAATGTGCTGACGTTGGATATCGGCACCTCGCCGCTGACGCAGGGGCCGAACGCCATGAGCTGTCTGGTGGAGGTCTGCGCGCTGTAGGTTTCAGCGGGGAAGGCAGAGAATTCATAGCGTTATTAATCAGGATAACCAGAAATTTACAGCTGGTTTCATTTCGAGCATAACTCTTGCGATTCCCCGGTAGTTTCTTAATCGGCACCTCTCTAAAGTAGGTGATCCCAGAGGTATTGATTGGTGAGAAATCAACATACTCTGTATGTTGAAACCATTTTCAATTGCACCAACCTACGCGGATGCGTAGGTTTTTTTTTGCCTGTCGTATAGTATTCTTTCCCTTACAACGTGTTATGCCGCCCAATGACTGGGGGATAACGTATAAACGCTTATCCGGCTTCGTTGCCGGAATGCTACAGGGAGAGTCGTATGTTTATGTCCGTTATGCGCGCGCTGTTTCGCCTGCTGTTTCGCGTGCGTGTTGAAGGGGATGCCCGGCATCTTAATCAGCAGAAGCTGCTGATTACCCCCAACCACGTCTCATTTTTGGATGGCGTGCTGTTGGCGCTGTTTTTGCCGATCAAGCCGGTATTTGCCGTCTATTCCAGCGTCTCCGACAGCTGGTTTATGCGCTGGCTGAAGCCCTACATCGATTTCGTCTTCCTCGACCCGACCAAGCCGATGGCGGTCAAACATCTGGTGCGCGAAGTGCAGCAGGGCCGGCCGATCGTGGTCTTTCCCGAAGGGCGCATTACCGTTACCGGTTCCCTGATGAAAATCTATGATGGCGCGGCGTTTATCGCCGCCAAGTCCGGCGCGACGGTGGTGCCGATCCGCATTGACGGGCCGGAGTTCAGCCCGTTTGGCCGCATGAAAGGGATCTTTAAGCTGCGCGCCTTCCCGCAGATCACCCTGCATATTCTGCCGCCGACGCTGTTGCCGATGCCGGAGGCGCCGCGCGCCCGCGAGCGCCGCGAGCTGGCGGGCGACCATCTGTATCAGATCATGCTGCAGGCGCGCATGGCGACCCGTCAGCCGCAGACGCTGTTCGGCGCGCTGCTGGCGGCGCAAAAGCGTTACGGCGCCGGCAAGCCCTGCATTGAGGATATCGCCTTTAAGGAAGACAGCTACCGTACGCTGATTAAAAAATCTCTGGGCGTCAGCCGTATCCTGCAGCGGTTTACCGCCGAAGGCGAGCATGTCGGCATGCTGTTGCCGAACGCTACCATTACCGCCGCGGCGATCTTTGGCGCTTCGCTGCGCCGGCGTATCCCGGCGATGCTGAACTACACCGCCGGTTCCAACGGCCTGAAAAGCGCGATGACCGCAGCGACCATTAAAACCATCGTTACCTCGCGCCAGTTTTTGGAAAAGGGCAAGCTGACCCACTTACCGGAGCAGGTGCCGGAGGCCAACTGGGTCTATCTGGAAGATCTGAAAGATACCGTCACGCTGGAGGATAAGCTGTGGATCCTGCGCCATCTGCTGCAGCCGCAGCGCGCCATGCTGCCGCAGCAGGCTGATGACGCCGCGCTGGTGCTGTTTACCTCCGGCTCGGAAGGCCATCCGAAGGGCGTGGTGCACTCGCACGCCAGCCTGCTGGCCAACGTGGAGCAGATCCGCACCATTGCCGACTTTACCCCGCGCGACCGTTTCATGTCATCGCTGCCGCTGTTCCATTCATTCGGCCTGACGGTCGGGCTATTGACGCCGCTGATGACCGGCAGCCGGGTATTTCTGTACCCCAGCCCGCTGCACTACCGCGTGGTGCCGGAACTGGTGTATGACCTTAACTGCACCGTGTTGTTCGGCACCGCGACCTTCCTGAACAACTACGCCCGCTTTGCGCATCCGTACGACTTCGCCCGCGTACGTTACGTGGTGGCCGGGGCGGAAAAACTGGCGGAGAGCACCAAGCAGATTTATCAGGACAAATACGGCATCCGCATTCTGGAAGGGTACGGCGTGACCGAGTGTGCGCCGGTGGTGTCGATTAACGTGCCGCTGGCGACCAAGGTGGGCACCGTCGGGCGCATCATGCCGCAGATGGAGGCGCGTCTGATGCCGGTGGCCGGCATTGAGGAAGGCGGACGTCTGCAGCTGCGCGGGCCGAACATCATGAAGGGCTACCTGCGCGTTGAACGTCCGGGCGAGCTGGAGCCGCCTGCCGCCGAAGATGAAAACGGCACTCTGCAGCCGGGCTGGTACGATACCGGCGATATCGTCACGCTGGACGCACAGGGCTACTGCACCATTCGCGGCCGGGTGAAGCGTTTTGCCAAGCTGGCCGGCGAGATGATTTCGCTGGAGATTGTCGAGCAGCTGGCGCTGCGGGCGTCGCCGGACGGCCATCATGCCGCCACGGTGAAAAGCGACAGCAGCAAAGGCGAGGCCCTGGTGCTGTACACCACCGACAGCGAACTGACCCGCGATGCCCTGCTGCGCGTTGCGCGTGAGCAGGGTACGCCGGAGCTGGCGGTGCCGCGTGATATCCGCTGGCTCAAGGCGCTGCCGGTGCTCGGCAGCGGCAAGCCGGACTACGTTACCCTGCGTAAGATGGCCGAACAGCCGGAGAGTGCATCATGAGCCAGACGTTGAGCGACAACGCGCCGCTGCTGTCGCGCGGCATGATCGCGGTGATTTGCGCCCAGTTTTTATCGGCATTTGGCGACAATGCGCTGCTGTTTGCCACGCTGGCGCTGATTAAACAGCAGCTCTACCCCGACTGGAGTCAGCCGATCCTGCAGATGGCGTTTGTGGCGACCTACATCATACTGGCGCCGTTTGTCGGCCAGTTTGCCGACAGTTTTTCCAAGGGTAGGGTGATGATGGTGGCCAACGCGCTGAAGCTGGCGGGCGCGCTGGCTATCTGCCTGGGGCTGAACCCGTTCCTGGGCTACACCCTGGTGGGGATCGGCGCGGCGGCCTATTCGCCGGCCAAATACGGCATCCTGGGTGAAATCACCAGCGGCGAAAAGCTGGTTAAAGCTAACGGCTTGATGGAGGCCTCAACCATCGCCGCGATTCTGATAGGCTCGGTAGCCGGCGGCGTGCTGGCGGACTGGCATATCCTGATCGCGCTGGCGGTCTGTGCGCTGGTGTATGCGGCTGCGGTGGTGGCCAACCTGTATATCCCGCGGCTGTCGGCGGCGCGGCCGGCGCAGTCGTGGCATCCCCGCGCCATGACGCGCAGCTTTTTTGCCGCCTGCGTCACCCTGTGGCGCGACGGCCAGACGCGCTTCTCGCTGATTGGCACCAGCCTGTTCTGGGGCGCCGGGGTGACGCTGCGCTTCCTGCTGGTGCTGTGGGTGCCGGTTGCCCTGGGCATTGCCGATAATGCTACGCCGACGCTGCTCAATGCGATGGTGGCGGTGGGCATCGTGGCCGGGGCCGGCGTGGCGGCGCGCTTCGTCACGCTGGAAACGGTCAAACGCTGCATGCCTGCCGGCGTGTTAATCGGCGTCGCGGTGGCGTTTTTCGCGCTGCAGACCAGCATGTTCAATGCCTATGCGCTGCTGCTGATTATCGGGATGCTGGGCGGCTTCTTTGTGGTGCCGCTGAATGCGCTGCTGCAGGAGCGCGGTAAGCACTCCGTCGGCGCCGGCAATGCGATTGCGGTGCAGAACCTCGGAGAAAACACCGCGATGCTGCTGATGCTGGGCCTGTATTCGCTGGTGGTGAAAATCGGCGTGCCGGTGGTGGGCGTCGGGCTCGGTTTCGGCGTGGTATTTGCGCTGGCGATTAGCGTGCTGTGGTTCTCCCAGCGGTGGAGCAAATAAAAAAATAGGGCGCGGCATTAACGCCGCGCCCTGAAGCAATAACCTGTTGACCAGAATATTTTAGAGGGGTTATGAACCGGTGCCATATTTAGCGTCAGGCGCCAGCGATGCGATCGCATAAATGCAGTAGGCGACCCATGACACCAACCTGACGTGGTTAAATACCGCAGGCTGCCGGCTCGCGTTTGATTATACGAGCGGCTAACCCCTTGTCCAGTAAGCAGGATTAAATACAAGAGCATTCTATATTGGTAAGGGGTTTATTTCCTGTCGGATATCAGTGTCAGACATCTATTTATTTCAAAGCTGCGGGCCGGCTATATTTTATCAGCATCATTAATAAATAGTGGGACGGTATTTACGTCCCACTCAGACTGCTGACAAAGCCTGTTATTAGGGAGAGCGTGGCGATGGGGTCGTAGCGGCGTAAGCCGCCGGAGCGCCCCTCGTTACGCTAGGCCCGAGTATCTCGGACTCTCAGACCACATTGTCATCAACCTCAGCGGGACGCTATTTACGTCCCGCTCTGGCGCAGGGGATTAAGGCGCCGGAATGGTGAAGCGGCTGTGAATATCTTCCAACTGCTGCAGCACCTCTTCATTGAGCGTCAGATTAAAACTGTCGATATTGGTTTTTAACTGCTCAAGCGTTGTTGCGCCTAATAGCGTGCTGGCGACAAACGGCTGCTGTCTGACAAAGGCCAGCGCCATTTGCGACGGATCCAGACCGTGTTTTTTCGCCAGCGCGACGTATTCGGCAATCGCCCGCTGCGCCTGTGGCGAAGAGTAGCGGGTAAAGCGGCTGAACAACGTGTTGCGCGCCCCTGCAGGCTGGGCGCCGTTCAGATATTTGCCGCTCAGCGTGCCGAAGGCCAGGCTGGAGTAGGCTAGCAGTTCCACGCCCTCAAACTGGCTGATTTCCGCCAGGCCGATCTCAAAACTGCGGTTGAGCAGGCTGTATGGGTTCTGAATGGAGACCATGCGCGGCAGCTCATGTTTTTCCGCCAGGTGCAGATAGCGCATGACGCCGTACGGCGTTTCATTGGAGACGCCGATATAGCGTATCTTGCCGGCGCGCACCTGCTCATTGAGCGCTTCCAGCGTTTCCAGCAGCGTGACCGTTGCCATCTCATCGCTGTACTGATAGTTCAGCTTGCCGAAGTAGTTGGCGCTGCGCTGCGGCCAGTGCAGCTGATACAAATCGAGATAGTCGGTATTGAGACGCTTGAGGCTGTCGTCCAGCGCGGCGCGGATGTTTTTACGATCCAGCGCCTGCTGCGGACGGATAGCGCTGTCGTTATTGCGCGTTGGGCCGGCGACTTTACTGGCCAGCACGATTTTTTCGCGGTTGCCGCGCGCCTTGATCCAGCTGCCGATATAGCGTTCGGTCAGCCCCTGGGTTTCCGGACGCGGCGGTACCGGGTACATCTCGGCGGTGTCTATCAGGTTGATGCCCGCTGCCAGGGCGTAATCCAGCTGTGCGTGCGCATCGGCTTCGCTGTTTTGTTCGCCAAAGGTCATCGTGCCCAGTCCCAGCACGCTCACTTCTAAAGAACTGTGGGGAATTCGGTGGTATTGCATTAACGGCCTTCCTTAACTGATTTAGCGCGACGGGCGGCGCCCGGTGATACTGTTGCCGGCTCGTTTTGACGCCGGTAAGGCTATCGATACCTTGCTCGACTATAACCAAGCTGAATGGATGGCGAAAGGGGATTTATGCGACGGGAGAAGGGCAGGCTACCGCGGGGAGCGATAGCCCTGGCGGAGCGCAATCAGCGCTCGATAACCTGAGAAACCTGGTCACCGTTGATCTGGCGGCTGTTGCCTTTTTCATCTTTATAGCTGATAAGGCCGGTATCTTTATCGATCTCGGGCTTGCCCTGAGTCAGAATCATATTGCCGTCTTTGGTCGCCATCACGTAGTCGCTGGAGCAACCGGTTAAGCCAATCGCCATTGCCAGCGCGGCGGCGGCCATTACCCACTTTTTCATGCTGCGGATCCTCAATAGGAAAGAATATTTTATAAGATTAGCAAATTAATGCCGGGAACTTGTCTCAGATAACTCTTATCTAACAGAGGATAAAGAAGAAAGGCGCTAACGAAGCGCCTTTTATTGCTTATTCTGCGTTGGTCGATTTTTTGCCGCGCATCAGGTTGAGCGCTTCGACCGACATGGAGAAGAACATGGCGAAGTAGATATAGCCTTTCGGCACGTGCACCTGGAAGCTTTCCAGCATCAGGGTAAAGCCGACCAGGATCAGAAACGCCAGCGCCAGCATTTTCACCGACGGATGGCGGTCGACAAACTCGCCGATGGGCCGGGCGGCGAACATCATCACGCCGACGGCGATCACCACGGCAGCCATCATGATAAACAGGTGGTCGGACAAACCGACGGCGGTAATCACCGAATCCAGGCTGAAGATAATATCCAGCAGCATAATCTGCACGATGGCGCCGAAGAAGCTGTGCACCTTGGTGTGGTGCTCCTCTTCCGTGCCTTCAATGGTTTCGTGGATCTCTTTACTGGCCTTCCAAATCAGGAACAGCCCGCCGAGCAGCAGAATCAAATCTCTGGCGGAGATGTCATGGCCCATCACGTTGAATAGCGGGTGGGTGAGGCGAATCACCCAGGCGATGGACGCCAGCAGAGCCAGACGCATCACCATGGCGGCCGCCAGCCCCAGCCTGCGCGCTTTGTTCTGCTGCGCCTTCGGCAGCTTCGCCACCACCAGGGACAGGAAGATGATGTTATCGATACCCAAAACGATCTCAAGTATGGTCAGCGTACCTAACGCCAACCAGGCATTGGGATCCATAATCCACTCAAACATTGCCCAGCACACCTTAAAAAATTCAAAGGGGAAAATTATACGCGTTTATTGGCGCGGGGGCACCGTTGACTAAACGCAAATTAAACAAAAGCGAATTATATTAAGAAATGTCTTGCCAATAACGCCGCGGTGAAGCCTTTTTTCAGATAGAAGCCGCGCGGCAGCGTCATGATTGGCTGCCCTTGCTCGCCGATGGCTTCGGTCAGCGCCTTGCTGTTGGCGGCTTTGGGGCGCAGCTGCAGCACTTCGCCGTGGCGCGCGGTGATGCGCTCGACGTGGCCGAGCACGATCAAATCCATCAGCTCCTCCCAGTCGCGCCGCAGCATCTCATCTTCTTCCTCACTCGGGCTCCACAGCAATGGCGAGCCGATACGCCGCTGCGCCAGCGGGATCTGGCGTTCACCCTCGACCGGGATCCACAGTACCCGCGCCAGCTTATGGCGCACATGGCTGCTCTGCCAGGTGACGCCGCTGTTGCCGGTCAGCGGCGCGACGCAGACAAAGGTGGTTTCCAGCGGTTTGCCGGCGGCGTCGATCGGGATGGTTTTCAGCTCGATGCCCAGTTCGGGAAAATCCTGCTCCGGCTTGCTGCCGGCCATGGCGCCGAGATACAGCTCCAGCAGCATGCCGACCCAGCCTTTATCGCGCTTCAGGTTTGCCGGGATGGCGATCTGCGCCCGGGCGGCCAGCTCGCCAAGAGTATAGCCCGCCAGGCGCTGGGCGCGTTCCAGCAGCTGTTGTTCGTTTTCCGGCGGAGGCGGCAGGGGGGATAAAAACGCCATAAATTACAGCCTGTTTCTGGTGGTTAAAAAATGCACGGCATTTGCTCACAACCCTCACGCTAAAAGGCGGGTTGGGGAAAACAATAATAGTAGCATGATTTTTCATGGTTTTTTTTGCCGGCGGCCGGAAGGGAAACATTTGTTTTTCCGCTTGTGCACCTGAAGCCACCGACAATAAACAGGATCTTACACCTATTTATCCACAGATTTATGGGATAACCCAAATTTTTCATGATTACTGGTTCGATCTACAGCCTTGACGGCGGGCGATTTTTGCGAATTTGTCCGATTTGTGCGTAACTGGGACGAATAATCTGTGGATAAAAACGGCGTTGGTGGATCTTTCGCCAGGGTAAGAACCTGACCGTGCACAGATCACATTTTTCCCCTGTACATAACTGGCGAAAACGATTTACTATACTGTTTTTAAAGTTAAAAAATAAAATTCCCCGTCCGGGGTTTTTCGTGCGGCGTTGAGTTTTACCGGCTTATTCCTTGAGTTCTTCACACACCTATCCACAGAAAAAGTGAATAAAACCGGCCAAAAACCGCGTCCCATGTTTATAACTTTGCCAATATCTGTGAGTTATCCCAATGTTATCCGGCGCGCAGAGCCGTAAAGCAGTGGTTTACCGCCTGTAGCT
Source organism: Serratia rubidaea (assembly GCF_016026735.1). Taxonomy (NCBI): domain Bacteria; kingdom Pseudomonadati; phylum Pseudomonadota; class Gammaproteobacteria; order Enterobacterales; family Yersiniaceae; genus Serratia; species Serratia rubidaea. The sequence goes on along the minus strand of NZ_CP065640.1, from coordinate 407,372 downwards.
TGTGTGAAACAATCAGAGCATCTTTGCGAATTTAGCTTATCGAGGTAGTCCGGTGATCGATGATGATGGCTACCGCCCGAATGTTGGTATCGTAATCTGTAATCGTCAGGGGCAGGTCCTGTGGGCCCGCCGTTACGGTCAGCACTCCTGGCAGTTTCCCCAAGGTGGGATTAACCCTGGCGAAACCGCGGAACAGGCGATGTACCGTGAGCTGTTCGAAGAAGTGGGGTTGAGTAAAAAGGATGTGCGCATCCTGGCCTCGACCCGCAACTGGTTGCGCTATAAATTGCCAAAACGTTTGGTGCGTTGGGACACAAAGCCGGTTTGTATCGGCCAAAAACAGAAATGGTTTCTGTTGCAGTTAATGTGCAGTGACGCGGATATCAATATGCAGCGCAGCAGTACGCCGGAGTTTGACGGCTGGCGTTGGGTGAGCTTCTGGTATCCGGTCCGTCAGGTGGTGTCGTTCAAACGGGACGTGTACCGCCGGGTCATGAAAGAATTCGCCGCAACCGTGATGCCGCTGCAACAGCCGTCAGCACCGCGGCAGGCGCCCGCTTATCGCCGAAAGAGAGGTTAACTCAAGCAGACTATGCTCACGCGCTTGCGAGAAATTGTTGAGAAGGTGGCCGCGGCAGCCAGTCTGACCGATGCGCTGGATATTTTGGTCAACGAAACCTGTCTGGCGATGGATACCGAAGTCTGCTCCATCTATCTGGCGGATAACGATCGTCAATGCTATTACCTGATGGCGACGCGCGGGCTGAAAAAACCGCGCGGGCGCACCATCGCTCTGGCCTTCGATGAAGGGGTGGTGGGGCTGGTGGGCAGCCGGGCGGAGCTGATCAACCTGGCGGATGCGCAGAGCCACCCCAGCTTTAAATATATTCCGCAGGTCAAAGAGGAGCATTTTCGCTCCTTCCTGGGCGTGCCGATTATCCACCGTCGCCAGCTGTTCGGCGTGCTGGTGGTGCAGCAGCGCGACCTGCGGCAGTTTAACGAAAGCGAAGAGTCTTTCATGGTCACCCTGGCCACGCAGATGGCCGGGATCCTCTCGCAGTCCCAGCTTAATGCGCTGTTTGGCCGCTACCGGCAGACGCGCATCCGCGCGCTGGCGGCCTCGCCGGGCGTGGCGGTCGCTGAAGGGTGGCAGGACAGCAGCCAGCCTTCACTCGATCAGGTGTTTAAAGCCTCGACACTGGATACCGTCAGCGAACGTGAGCGCCTGACGCTGGCGCTGGAAGAGGCCGGCGCGGAGTTTCGCCGCTTCAGCAAACGTTTTGCCGCCAGCGCGCAGAAAGAGAGCGCGGCAATCTTCGACCTCTATTCTCACCTGTTAAACGACGCGCGTCTGAAGCGCGAACTGTTTGCCGAAATCGACGCCGGCTCGGTGGCGGAGTGGGCGGTTAAACAGGTGATCGAGGTGTTCGCCGCCCAGTTTGCCGCGTTACAGGACACCTACATGCGTGAACGCGCCAGCGATTTACGCGCGCTTGGCCAGCGGCTGCTGTTCCATCTTGACGATACCACGCAGGGCGCGACCCAGTGGCCGCAGCGCTTTGTGCTGGTGGCCGACGAGCTGACGGCCACTTTGCTGGCGGAAGTACCGCCGGACCGGCTGGCCGGGGTGGTGGTGCGCGACGGCGCCGCCAACTCCCACGCGGCGATTCTGGTGCGCGCCATGGGCGTGCCGACGGTGATGGGGGCGGATATTCAGCCCTCGCTGCTCAACCGCCGCATGCTGATTGTCGACGGTTATCGCGGCGAGCTGCTGGTCGATCCCGAACCGGTGCTGCTGCAAGAGTATCAGCGGCTGATTGATGAGGAGCTGGCGCTAAGCAAACTGGCGGAAGACGACGTCGAGCAGCCGGCGCAGCTGAAAAGCGGCGAACGGATCCAGGTGCTGCTCAACGCTGGTTTAAGCCCGGAACACGAGCAGCTGCTGGGCGGGCGCGTCGACGGCGTCGGCCTGTACCGCACGGAAATTCCCTTTATGCTGCAAAGCGGCTTCCCGTCGGAAGAAGAGCAGGTGGCGCAGTATCAGGGCATGTTACAGCTGTATCCGACCAAGCCGGCGACGCTGCGCACCCTGGATATCGGCGCGGACAAGCAGCTGCCCTATATGCCGATCAGTGAAGAGAACCCCTGCCTGGGCTGGCGCGGTATCCGCGTGACGCTCGATCAGCCGGAGATCTTCTTGATCCAGGTGCGGGCGATGCTGCGCGCCAATGCCGGCACCGGCAACCTGGGGATCCTGCTGCCGATGGTCACCAGCCTGGATGAGATCGACGAAGCCAAAAGCTTGATCGAGCGCGCCGGGCATGAGGTGGAAGAGATGCTGGGCTATGCGATCCCCAAACCGCGCATCGGCGTGATGCTGGAAGTGCCGTCGATGATCTTCCTGATCCCGCAGCTGGCTGAGCGCGTTGATTTTATTTCGGTCGGCACCAACGATTTAACCCAGTACCTGCTGGCGGTCGATCGCAACAACACTCGCGTGGCGTCGCTGTATGACAGCCTGCACCCTTCCATGCTGCGGGTGCTGCAGACGATCGTCGAACAGGGCGAGGCCGCCGGATTACAGGTCAGCCTGTGCGGCGAGCTGGCCGGCGACCCGATCGGCGCGCTGCTGCTGGTGGGGATGGGCTATCGCCACCTCAGTATGAACGGGCGCAGCGTGGCGCGTATCAAGTACCTGCTGCGGCATATCGAGCTGGCGGACGCTCAGCGCCTGACGCAGCAGGTGCTGCGCGCCTCGCTGACCAATGAGGTGCGCCACCTGGCCGCGACCTTTATGGAACAGCAGAATATGGGCGGCCTGGTGCGCGGCGGGCGCTGAATCGCATTCAGACTGATTTTTTTACAGAACTTTTCCCTGCGGCCCTCCCCGGGCGCCGTTAAGCTTATGTTATGATGCGGACCTTCCGCGGCGCGCCGCGGAAAGGACCCATCTAGCGATGTAGACCCAAGATTATTCAGGTTGCCGCCGGTCGGCAACGGACTGCGACCCCGTTGGGGAAGAATAATAGACGAGTTGTGGTGATAGATGAGCAATAGCTATCTGAGATTTCCTGAGTTTGATCCGGTGCTTTTTTCCATCGGCCCGGTCTCCTTGCACTGGTACGGTCTGATGTACCTGGTTGGCTTTGTCTTTGCCATGTGGCTGGCGATTCGCCGGGCTAACAAGCCGGGCAGCGGCTGGACGAAAGACGAAGTGGAAAACCTGCTGTATGCCGGTTTCCTCGGCGTATTCGTCGGCGGTCGCGTAGGGTATGTCCTGTTCTACAACCTGCCGTTATTCCTTGAGAACCCGCTCTATCTGTTCAAAGTCTGGGACGGCGGCATGTCGTTCCACGGCGGCCTGATGGGCGTGATTCTGGTGATGTTCTGGTTTGCGCGGCGTACGAAGCGCACGTTCTTCCAGGTCTCTGATTTTATTGCCCCGTTGATCCCCTTCGGCCTCGGCGCCGGCCGGCTCGGCAACTTTATTAACGGCGAACTGTGGGGCCGCGTGACGACGGATACGCCATGGGCGATGCTGTTCCCCGGCTCGCGCAGCGAAGATATCGCCATTGCCGCCGCCGACCCGGGCAAGTGGCTGCCGCTGCTGAACCAGTACGGCGTGCTGCCGCGCCACCCGTCGCAGCTGTATGAACTGCTGCTGGAAGGCGTGGTGCTGTTTATCATTCTTAACCTGTTTATTCGCAAATCGCGGCCGATGGGCGCGGTGTCCGGCCTGTTCCTCATCGGTTACGGCGCATTCCGCATTATTGTCGAGTCGTTCCGCCAGCCGGATGCACAGCTGGGGCTGTTTGACGGCGTTATCAGCATGGGGCAGATTCTGTCGATCCCGATGGTGTTGGCCGGTATTATTATGATGATCTGGGCGTACCGCCGTCGCCCGCAGCAACAAACTTCGTGAGGAAACATGAAACAGTATCTGGATTTAATGAAAAAAGTGCTCGATGAGGGCACCCCAAAAGCAGACCGCACCGGCACCGGCACGTTGTCGATTTTCGGTCACCAGATGCGTTTCAATTTGCAGGAAGGCTTCCCGTTGGTGACCACCAAAAAGTGTCACCTGCGCTCGATTATTCATGAGCTGCTGTGGTTCCTGAAAGGGGACACCAACATCGCCTATCTGCGTGAAAACAAGGTTACCATTTGGGATGAGTGGGCCGATGAAAACGGCGACCTGGGTCCGGTTTACGGTCAGCAGTGGCGCGCCTGGGGCGCAGCGGACGGTCGTCAGATCGATCAACTGAGCAAGGTGCTGCAGCAGCTGAAACAGGATCCGGATTCACGCCGTATCATCGTCTCCGCCTGGAACGTCGGTGAACTGGACCAGATGGCGCTGGCGCCTTGCCATGCGTTTTTCCAGTTTTACGTGGCGGACGGCAAACTGTCCTGTCAGCTGTATCAGCGCTCTTGCGACGTCTTCCTCGGCCTGCCGTTCAATATCGCCAGCTATGCGCTGTTGGTGCATATGATGGCGCAGCAGTGCGATCTGGAAGTGGGCGACTTTGTCTGGACCGGCGGCGACACGCACCTGTACAGCAACCATATGGAGCAGACTCAGCTGCAGCTGACCCGTGAGCCGCGTCCGCTGCCGAAGCTGGTGATTAAACGTAAGCCGGATTCGCTGTTCGATTACCGTTTCGAAGACTTTGAAATTGAAGGTTACGACCCGCATCCGGCGATCAAGGCGCCGGTGGCGATCTGATATCAAACGAGGCTTCTTTCAGGGCGCAACGTCGGTTGCGCCCTTTTTCGTTGTCGCCCGCGCTCGCTTGCGACCCCGCTAAACGTTGCGTATAACGCCGCATTTTTCCTGTATCTCCTCATCATTTACTTTTTTGTTTGCGCGCCGTTTTCCAGGCGGTAACCGAGACGCTGTTATCGTCCATTTTGGCGATTACACTCGTCGCCATGAACGATAACTTTCACCACGGCGTCAGCCGGCAGCGCGGCATCACGCTGATGGAGCTGCTGCTGGCGGTTCTGATTAGCGCGATGCTGAGCGGCTGGGGCGTCAGCCACTGGCGGCAGCACCAACAGGCGCTGCGGCTGGAGCAGGCCGCCCAGCAGCTGCTGGTGTTTCTGCAGCGCCTGCAGGCCGACGCCAACTGGCGCAACCGCACCGCCTTGCTGTGGTTTAAACCGCATGGGCGCTGGTGCCTGGGCAGCGGCGCGGAACCGGCTGACTGCCGGCAGCCGGCAAGATGGCGCTTCACGCCGCCGAGCGATGATATCCGGCTGCTCGACTTCACCCGTAAGGAGCTGGGCTTTTACGGGGTGCGCAACAGCGCGCAGGCCGGGCATATCCGCCTGGGCAATGACGCCGGCCAATTGCAGGTGGTGCTTTCCGGCCAGGGGCGCTTGCGCATTTGCAGCGTGGGGAGCGCGCTGCGCGGGATCCGCGCATGCTGACGCCGTCGCGCGGCTTTACCCTGCCGGAGGTACTGCTGGCCATGGCGGCGGGCAGCCTGATTATGCTGGCGGCGACGAAGGCCTATCCCGCGCTGCGTCAGCAAAGCGCGGCATTTCTCGGCGCCTATCAGCTGGAGCTAAGGCTGCGGCAGGCGGCGTTCGGCATTGAAAAAGATCTGCGCCGCGCGGGGTTCTGCGCCGGAAGGTGCGCCGGGCGGCCGCTGACTATCGCCCGGCATGCCGGGGAGGCGGCCGACAGCTGCGTCATCGTCGCCTATGACCTGAACCGCAACGGCCGCTGGGAAACGGCGGGCGACGAGGCGGAGAAGTTCGGCTACCGACTGCGCGCGGGCCGGCTTGAGCGCCAGCGCGGCGTCAGCCAATGCAACGGCGGCGGCTGGGAGAATCTGTTTGAGCGCGATGAAGTGCGTATTGAAACCTTCAGCATTCGTCTGCTGCCGGGTAACCACGGCCGGCGTCTGCTGCGCCTGACGCTGAGCGGCCGCTCGGCGAGTGCGGCGGGGCATGCGCGTTCAGTACGCTGGGATATCAACGTGGAGGCGCCGTCATCGTGAACGGAGCAGATTATCAACGGGGCAGCGTGCTGGCGGCGGTGATGCTGGTGTTGCTGATGGGCTTGCTGCTGCTGGGCGCTCAGCAAAAACAGCTCGATAGCGCGCTGTTGCTGGCGGTGGAACAGCGGCGTTATCTGCAGGCGTATAATCAGGCGTCGTCGGCGCTGAACTGGGGGCTGACGCAATCCTGGCCGCCCGCGTTGCTGAACGCCGGCGTCTGGCGCTGTCAGCGGCAGTTTTCGGCGGGGCTGCAGGCCTGCGTCAAGCGCGCTTCCCGGCCGGGCGTTATACTGCTGCGCGGGCTGGGGGAGATGCCCGCGGCGGAACCGCTCTGGCTGTATCAGCTGGCCACGCCGGACGCGCGTGGGCGGCTGCGGGCGGAACCGGGCGGCTGGCTGGACTTTTGCCCGGAAAAGGACGCGGCGGCCTGTGCGGACTAACGGCATCGGCGGAGCGGCCCGGCGTCAGCAGGGCTTCAGCCTGTCGGAAGTATTAATTGCGGCGCTGTTATTCTCGGTGTCGCTGCTCGGCCTGTTACAATACCATCAGGTATTATTACAGGGGCTGCAGCGGCAATGGCAGTATCGGCAGGCCTGGTCGCTGGCCCATCAGCAGCTGGAGCGGCTGGCCGCCGGCAGCGACGTAGACGACGCCCTGGCGTCCGGCTGGCGGCGCGAGCTGCAGCACGGCGAGGTTGACGGCGTTTGTCGGCAGCTCACGGTCACGATAACAACGCCGCTGCGTCAACAGGCCCGGCTCAGCCGCTGGTATTGCGGCGACGACTAACCCGGCGCGTATAGGATTTTCAAGGAGCCTCATGTTTACGGTTTATCATTCCAATCAGCTGGACGTGCTGAAAACGCTGACCAGCGTCCTGATCGCCAGAGAACCGTTGGCCGACCCTTTCCAGCAGGAGGTGGTGCTGGTGCAAAGTCCGGGGATGGCGCAATGGCTGCAGATGCAGCTGGCCGAGCAGTTCGGGATTGCCGCCAATATCGAGTTTCCGCTGCCGGCGACCTTTATCTGGGAAATGTTTACCCGCGTGCTGCCGGGCATCCCGAAAGAGAGCGCCTTCAGTAAGGACGCCATGACCTGGAAGCTGATGTGGCTGCTGCCCGATATGCTGACGCAGCCCGAATTTGCCCCGCTGCAGCACTATCTGACCGATGACGGCGATAAGCGCAAGATCCACCAGCTTGCCGGACGCGTGGCCGACCTGTTTGACCAGTATCTGGTGTACCGGCCGCAGTGGCTGGAAAGCTGGCAGCGCGGCGAATTGGTCGCCGAGCTGCCCGAAGCGCAGCAGTGGCAGGCGCCGCTGTGGGCGCGGCTGGTGCAGTATACCCAGGAGCTGGGGCAGCCGGAGTGGCACCGCGCCAACCTGTATCGCCGCTTTATCGCCACGCTGGAACAGGCGCAGCAGTGCCCGCCGGGGCTGCCGAAACGGGTATTCATCTGCGGTATTTCAGCGCTGCCGCCGGTCTATCTGGAGGCGTTGCAGGCGCTGGGCAGACATATTGATATTCACCTGATGTTCACCAACCCGTGCCGCTACTACTGGGGCGATATTCAGGACTACGCGTTTCTGGCGCGCTTGCAAAGCCGCAAGCGGCGTCGCCACCATCAGGCGCAGGAGCAGGGACTATTCCGCGATCCCGCGCAGGCGGCGCAGCTGTTTGATGCCGAGGGGGAGCAGCAGCTGAGCAACCCGCTGCTGGCGTCATGGGGCAAGCTGGGGCGCGATCACCTGTATCTGCTGGCGCAGATGGAAAGCCTGCAGGAGGTCGACGCCTTTGTCGATGTGCCGGCAGACAATCTGCTGCACGGCATACAGCGCGATATGCTGGAACTGGAGGATTGCGCGGTGATCGGCACCACGCCGGACACCTTTGAACGCAGCGACGCCAAACGCCCGCTTGACCCCGACGACCGCTCGCTGAGCCTGCACGCCTGCCACAGCCCGCAGCGCGAGGTTGAGGTGCTGCACGATCAGCTGCTGGCGATGCTAGCGGACGATCCGCAGCTGAGTGCGCGCGATATTATCGTGATGGTCGCCGATATCGACAGCTATACGCCGTATATTCAGGCGGTGTTCGGCAATGCGCCGGCCGATCGCTACCTGCCGTTCGCCATTTCCGACCGCAAGGCGCGTCAGGCGCATCCTGCGCTGCAGGCCTTTATCTCTCTGCTTGATTTACCGCAGAGCCGCTTTACCTCTGAACAGGTGCTGCTGCTATTGGAGGTGCCGGCGCTGGCCGCGCGCTTCGCTATTCAGGAGGAGGGGCTGCGCCTGCTGCGCCACTGGGTGGCGGAGTCCGGCGTGCGCTGGGGGCTGGATGACGATAACGTGCGCGAGCTGGCGTTGCCGGCCACCGGCCAGCACACCTGGCGTTTTGGCATCACCCGCATGCTGCTGGGCTATGCCATGGACAGCAACGTCGGCGACTGGCAGGGGGTGCTGCCGTACGACGAGTCCAGCGGACTGGCGGCGGAGCTGGCCGGCCAGTTGGCGGAACTGCTGACGCAGCTTGCCCAGTGGCGTCAGCGCCTCAGTGAAACGCGCACCCTGGCGGAATGGGCGCCGCTGTGCCGCCAACTGCTGGAGAGCTTTTTTGCCGCCGATGGCGACACGGAAGCCGCGCTGGCGCTGATAGAAAAGCAGTGGCACCAGGTGTTGGAACACGGCACCAATGCCCGCTATCCCGACGCGGTGCCGCTGAGCCTGCTGCGTGACGAGCTGGCGGCGCGTCTTGATCAGGAGCGGATCAGCCAGCGCTTTCTGGCCGGGCAGATCAACTTCTGCACGCTGATGCCGATGCGCTCTATCCCGTTCAAAGTGGTGTGCCTGCTCGGCATGAACGACGGCGTTTATCCGCGTACGCTGCCGCCGCTGGGGTTTGACCTGATGGCGCAGCAGGTAAAACGCGGCGATCGCAGCCGCCGCGACGACGACCGCTATCTGTTCCTGGAAGCCATTTTATCCGCGCAGGAAAAGCTGTATATCAGCTTTATCGGCCGTTCGATTCAGGACAACAGCGAACGTTACCCGTCGGTGCTGGTGACGGAGTTGCTGGAGTATCTGCAGCAGAGCTACTGTCTGCCGGGGGACGAAGCGCTGGATGTGGACGCCAGCGCGCGTCGGGTTAGCGAACATTTACTTCGCTGGCATGCCCGGATGCCGTTCGCGGCGGAAAATTTCATACCGGACAGCGAGGCGCAAAGCTACGCCGCCGAATGGCTGCCGGCCGCCGACGGGCGCGGCCAGGCGCACCCTGAGTTTAATCAGCCGCTGCCGGCCGAACACCGCGTTGAGATCGCGCTGGATGAGCTGCTGCGCTTCTACCGTCACCCAATCCGCGCATTCTTCCAGCAGCGCCTGGGCGTGAGCTTTGTGCTGGAAGAGACCGAGCTGCCGGATGAAGAGCCGTTTACGCTGGATAACCTCAGCCGCTATCAGTACAACAATCAGCTGCTGAATGCGCTGATTGACGGCGACGATGCGGCGAAGCTGTATCAGCGCATCAGGGCCTCTGGCGGCTTGCCCTACGGCGCCTTCGGCGAGATTTACTGGCAGAAGCAGCAGGAAGAGATGGAGGAGCTGGCGGCGCAGGTGCGTGAGGAGCGTCGGGAGAGCGGCAGCCTGGAACTGGATATCAGCGTGGCGGGCGTGCATATCGGCGGTTGGCTGCATCAGGTGCAGGAGGATGGCCTGCTGCGCTGGCGGCCGGCTGCCCTGTCGGCGGTGGACGGCATTCTGCTGTGGCTGGAGCATCTGCTGTATTGCAGCGCGGGCGGCCAGGGTGAAAGCCGCATGTTGGGGCGCAAGAATTCGGTCTGGCGCTTTGCCGCCCTGCCGGCGGACGCGGCGCAGGCGCAGCTGGCGGAGCTGGTGGCCGGCTATCAGCGCGGTCTGTGCCAGCCGCTGATGCTGCTCAATAAGAGCGGCTGGGCCTGGTTAAGCCAGTGCTATCAGACGGAAAATCAGGCAATTGACTGGAGCGAAGAGGCGCAGGCCAAAGCGCGCGCTAAACTGCTGCAGGCCTGGCAGGGCGACCAGCGCATTCCCGGCGAAGGGGAGGATCCTTATGTTCAGCGGGTGCTGCGCCAGCTGGATAATGAGGCCCTGGCGCAAATTTTAGCGGAAACAGAACGTTACCTGCTGCCGGTCGCCAGACACAATCTGGGATAATGGGCCCGGGTGGTGCGCCGTGGCGGGAGGTGGTAAAACTAGGTCTCGCCGTAGGTGAATAGCGGGTTTTAGCGTGACAGTAAGTACTTACCGGGGAGCTGTCGCTACGGCGTATTGTGACGCGTCGACCTGCCCGGTATGACATTTTTGTTGTTTTTTGATCGGCCTTGCCGGCGTCCTGGAACGGACGCAGCGGGGCGGAAATAGGGGTTTAATTTGGATATGCGCAGACGTTGGGCCCGCCTTTGCGGGGTAATGTTGTTGGTAGTATTCTGGGCGCCGTCAGGCTGGGCCGGGCAGGGATGGCAGCCGCTGGCGGAGAAAATCCATAAAAGCGAGCACGATCCGCGCCATTACCAGGCCATCAAGCTGACGAACGGCATGACGGTGCTGCTGGTCTCTGATGAGCAGGCGCCCAAGTCGCTGGCCGCGCTGGCCCTGCCGGTCGGTTCTCTGGAAGATCCTGACAGCCAGCTGGGGTTGGCGCACTATCTGGAACATATGGTGCTGATGGGCTCCAAACGCTATCCGGATCCGGAAAACCTGTCCGAATACCTCAAAAAACACGGCGGCAGCCACAACGCCAGCACCGCGTCGTACCGCACCGCCTACTATCTGGAGGTGGAAAACGATGCGCTGGAGCCGGCGGTGGACCGCATGGCCGATGCGATAGCCGAGCCGCTGCTGGACCCCGGCAATGCGGATAAAGAGCGCAACGCGGTGAATGCCGAGCTGACCATGGCGCGTTCGCGCGACGGCATGCGTATGGCGCAGGTCGGGGCGGAAACGCTGAACCCGGCGCATCCGAGCGCGCGCTTTTCCGGCGGCAACCTCGATACGCTGAAGGATAAACCCGGCAGCAAGCTGCATGAGGCGCTGACGAGTTTCTATCAACGCTATTACTCCGCCAATCTGATGGTCGGGGTGCTCTACAGCAACCAACCGCTGCCGCAGCTGGCGGCGCTGGCGGCGAAGACCTTCGGCCGGGTGCCGAATCATCAGGCCGACGTTGCGCCGATTACCGTACCGGCGGTGACCAAAGCGCAGCAGGGCATCATCATCAATTACGTGCCGGCGCAGCCGCGCAAGCAGCTGAAGGTCGAGTTCCGTATCGATAACAACAGCGCGGCTTTCCGCAGCAAGACCGATACCTATATCAGCTACCTGATCGGCAACCGCAGCAAAAATACGCTGTCTGACTGGCTGCAGCAGCAGGGACTGGCCGATGCCATCAACGCGGGCGCCGATCCGATGGTGGATCGCAACGGCGGGGTGTTTGTCATCAGCGTGTCGCTGACGGATAAAGGCCTGGCGCAGCGTGACCAGGTGGTGGCCGCGATCTTTAACTACCTGAACATGCTGCGTCAGCAGGGCGTCAAAAAAAGCTACTTTGATGAAATTGCGCACGTGTTAAATCTGGATTTCCGCTACCCGTCGATTACCCGCGATATGGACTATATCGAGTGGCTGGTGGATACCATGCTGCGCGTGCCGGTCGAGCATACGCTGGATGCGCCTTATCTGGCGGACCGTTACGACCCTGACGCCATTAAACGGCGTCTGGATGAAATGACGCCGCAAAACGCCCGCGTGTGGTTTATCAGCCCGAACGAGCCGCATAACAAAACGGCGTACTTTGTCGATGCGCCGTATCAGGTGAATAAAATCACCCCGCAGCGTTTTGAACAGTGGCAGCGCCTGGGACAGGGGATTTCGCTGTCGCTGCCGGCGCTGAACCCGTATATCCCGGATGACTTTACCCTCACCGCGCCGTCGCACCGTTTTACCCAGCCGGAAGTGGTGGTGAACCAGCCGGGGCTGCGCGTGCTGTATATGCCGAGCCGCTATTTTGCTGATGAGCCGAAGGCCGACGTAACCGTCGCCTTCCGCAACGCTGAAACCATGAATTCGGCGCGCAATCAGGTGTTGTTCTCGCTGACGGATTACCTGGCCGGTATCGCGCTGGATCAGCTGAGCTATCAGGCTTCGGTCGGGGGCCTGAGTTTCAGCACCTCGCCGAGCAACGGCCTGCAGTTTAACGCCAACGGCTTTACCCAGCGCCTGCCGCAGCTGCTGACGTCGCTGATTGAAGGCTACGCCGGCTTTACGCCGACCCAGGCGCAGCTGGATCAGGCCAAGTCCTGGTATCTGCAGCAGCTGGATGCTGCTGAAAAAGGCAAAGCCTTCGAACTGGCGATCCAGCCGATTCAGATGGTGTCGCGCGTGCCCTATTCGGAACGCAGTGAACGGCGTGAAGTGCTGAAAAACCTGACGCTGAAAGACGTGCTCGCCTACCGCGACGGCCTGCTGAAAAACGCCACGCCGGAAATGCTGGTGGTGGGCAATATGAGCAAGCCTCAGGTTGACCAGCTGGCGTCCGCGCTGAAGCAGAGCCTCGCCTGCCGCGGCGTGACATGGTGGCACGGGGAAAATGTCCGCGTTGATAAAAAACAGCTGGCAAATCTGCAGCGCGCCGGCAGCAGCACCGACTCGGCGCTGGCGGCGGTCTATATCCCAACCGGATATGATGAAATCAGCGGCATGGCGCACAGCTCACTGCTGGGACAGATCATTCAGCCCTGGTTCTATAGCCAGCTGCGCACCCAGGAACAGCTGGGGTATGCGGTGTTCGCCTTCCCGATGTCGGTCGGGCGGCAGTGGGGCGTCGGTTTCCTGCTGCAGAGCAACAGCAAACAGCCGGACTACCTCTATCAGCGCTATCAGGACTTCTATCCGAGGGCAGAAAAACGGCTGCACGCGATGAGCGCTGCGGACTTCGCCCAGTATCAGCAGGCGCTGATTAATGAACTGAAACAGCGGCCGCAAACGCTGAGCGAGGAGGCAGGGCGCTTTAGCAATGACTTCGAGCGCGGTAATTTTGCCTTTGACACGCGTCAGAAGCTGATCGCACAGATAGAGCAACTGACGCCGGCCAAGCTGGCGGACTTCTTCCATCAGGCGGTGATGCAGCCTCAGGGGCTGGCGGTGCTGTCTCAGGTCAGCGGCAGCAGCCAGGGCAAAGCCGATTATGCGGCGCCGCAGGGCTGGACCGCTTATCCGAACGCGTCCGCGCTGCAACAGACCATGCCGCGTCAGGTGGTTAAACCATGACGACTCTGACTCCGCAAACGCTCGATCCGTTAACGCTGCCGCTTTACGGCGAACGGCTGATTGAAGCCTCGGCGGGGACCGGTAAGACCTTCACCATTGGCGCGCTGTATTTGCGCCTGCTGTTGGGGTTGGGTAAGCAGGCGGCGTTTTCGCGCCCGCTGACGGTAGAGGAAATTTTGGTGGTGACCTTTACCGAGGCCGCCACCGAAGAGCTGCGCGGCCGTATCCGCAGCAATATTCACGGGTTGCGCATCGCCTGCATTCGCGGGCGGGAGCACTGCGACAACCCGCTGTTTGCCGCGCTGATGGCGGAGATTGACGATCTGTCGGACGCGGCGGCGCAGCTGCTGGCCGCCGAGCGGCAAATGGATGAGGCGGCGATCTATACCATCCACGGTTTTTGTCAGCGCATGCTGACCCAGAACGCCTTTGAGTCCGGCATTTTGTTTGAACAAACGCTGGTGCAGGACGAGCTGCCGCTGCGCCGGCAGGCCTGCGCCGACTTTTGGCGTCGCCATTGCTATCCGCTGCCGCTGGACGTTGCGCGCGCGGTCAGCCAGGAGTGGAGCGGGCCGGAAGCTTTGCTGAGCGATCTGTCCGCCTATCTGCACGGCGAGGCGCCGACGCTGCGTCAGCCGCCGCAGCAGGATGAAACGCTGCTGATGCGCCACCAGAAGATTGTGGCGCGCATTGACGCCATCAAGGCGCAATGGGTCGCGGCGGCGGCCGATCTGCACGATCTTATCAGCAGCTCCGGCGTCGATAAGCGCAGTTACAGCAGCAGACATTTGCCCAACTGGCTACAGAAGGTCGGCGAGTGGGCCGGGCAGGAGACGCTGGATTATCAGCTGCCGAAAGAGCTGGAAAAGTTCCGCCAGTCGACGCTGCTGGAGAAAACCAAGAAGGGCGAGGCACCGCGTCACGCCCTGTTTGACGCCGTCGACGGCCTGTTTGCCGAACCGCTGACGCTGCGCGACCTGGTGATGGCGCGCGCGCTGAGCGAGATCCGCACCTCGATTCAGCAGGAAAAGCGCCAGCGCGCCGAGCTGGGGTTTGACGATCTGTTGAGCCGGCTGGACGGCGCGCTGCAGAGCGCCGGCGGCGATCGGCTGGCGCAGGCGATACGTCAGCGTTATCCGGTGGCGATGATCGATGAGTTTCAGGATACCGACCCGCAGCAGTACCGTATTTTCCATAAGTTATATGTCGGTCAGGCGGAGTGCGGACTGCTGCTGATTGGCGATCCCAAACAGGCGATTTATGCGTTCCGCGGCGCGGACATTTTCACCTATATGCGTGCACGTTCTGAGGTAAGCGCACACTATACGCTGGAGACCAACTGGCGCTCTTCGCCGACGATGGTCGGCAGCGTCAACCGGCTGTTCTCGCGGCTGGAAAAACCGTTCCTGTTCGGCGAGATCCCGTTTATTGAGGTGGCGGCGGCGGATAAAAACCATCAGCTGGCGTTTGAACTGCATAACCGGCCCCAGGCCGCCATGCACTTCTGGCTGCAGCCGGGCGACGGCGTGGGAGTAAGTGACTACCAACAGCAGATGGCGCGGCTGTGCGCGACGCAAATCCGCGACTGGCTGAACGCCGGGCAGCGTGGGGAGGCCTGGCTGGCGGATGGCGACAGGCGGCGGCCGGTGCAGGCGTCGGATATCACCATTCTGGTGCGCAGCCGGGCGGAGGCGGCGCTGGTACGCGATGCGCTCAGCCTGCTGGCGATCCCTTCGGTCTACCTGTCAAACCGCGACAGCGTGTTCGATACGCCGGAGGCCAAGGATCTGCTGTGGCTGCTGCAGGCGGTGCTGGCGCCGGAGCAGGAGCGCACGTTGCGCAGCGCGATGGCGACCGGCCTGCTGGGGCTGGATGCGCCGACGCTGGACGCCCTGAACCATAACGAGCGGGCGTGGGACGCGCTGGTTGATGAGTTCGACCAATACCGCACGCTGTGGCTGCGGCGCGGCGTGCTGCCGATGCTGCGCGAGGTGATGACGCAGCGGCACCTGGCGGAAAACCTGCTGGCCAGCCCCGGTGGTGAGCGTCGGCTGACCGATGTGATGCATCTGGGGGAACTGCTGCAGGAGGCGTCGGCGCAGCTCGACAGCGAGCATGCGCTGGTGCGCTGGCTGGCGCAGCAGATCGCCCAGCCGAACAGCCAGTCGGACAACCAGCAGCTGCGTCTGGAAAGCGATCGTCACCTGGTGCAGGTGATGACGATTCACAAGTCGAAAGGGCTGGAGTATCCGCTGGTCTGGCTGCCGTTTGTCGGCAACTATCGCCAGCAGCAGCAGGTGCTGTATCACGATCGTCACAGCTTCAAGGCCCTGCTGGATCTGAATGCCGATGAAGAGAGCATCGCCTGGGCGGAGGAAGAGCGGCTGGCGGAGGATTTGCGCCTGCTGTACGTCGCGCTGACGCGTTCGGTGTACCACTGCAGCATCGGCATTGCGCCGCTTATTCAGGGCACGCGTAAAAAGCAGGGAGAGACCGATTTACATCGTAGTGCGCTGGGATATCTGGTGCAGGGCGGTCAGGCGGGGGACGCTGCCTGTTTGCAGAGCTGTCTGCAGCAACTGGCCGATGAAAGCATTGCGCTCTCGCTGCTTGAGACGCTTGATGAGCAGCCCTGGCAGCCGCAAAGCGTGAGGGCGGAGCAGCTGGCGGCCAGACAGGTCAACCGGCAGATGCAGGATTTCTGGCGGGTAACCAGCTATACCGGCCTGCAGCAACACGGCGCCGGGCTGATGCAGGATTTGCTGCCGCGGCTGGACGTCGACGTCGCGGGCGAGCAGGCGGTTGAAAGTGAGCCATCACTGACTCCGCATACCTTTCCGCGCGGCGCGGCGCCGGGCACCTTCCTGCACAGCCTGTTTGAGACGCTGGATTTTACCCAGCCGTTGGACCCCGTCTGGTTGGCGGAACAGCTGCAGCTGAACGGCTATGACGCATATTGGCAGCCGGTGCTGCAGACGTGGATGGAGACGCTGCTGCACACCGTGCTGAATGACAGCGGCGTTACGCTGGCGCAGCTGATGCCGCAGGCGAAACAGGCGGAACTGCAGTTTTATCTGCCGATCGGCCAACTGCTGCAGGCCACGCAGTTGGATGCGTTGGTGAAGCGCTACGATCCGCTGTCGGCTCGCTGTCCGGCGCTGGATTTTCAACGGGTGCAGGGGATGCTGAAAGGCTTTATCGACCTGATTTTCTGCTGGCAGGGGAAATATTACCTGCTCGACTATAAGTCCAACTGGCTGGGGGACGACAGCAGCGCCTATACGCAGCCGGCGATGGCGCAGGCGATGGCGGAACACCGTTATGACCTGCAGTATCAGCTGTATACCCTGGCGCTGCATCGCTATCTGCGTCACCGTCTGGCGGACTATGACTATCAGCGTCATTTTGGCGGCGTGATTTATCTGTTTTTGCGCGGCGTCGACGGTCAGCATCCCGGCAACGGCATCTTTGCCTGCCGGCCCGCCGCCGAACTGGTTGAGGGCATGGATCGGCTGTTCAGCGGCGACGACAACCCGGGAGACTCTGAAGCATGATGCAGCTACTACAACAGGCGGTCGCGCTTGGCGTGCTGCGTCCGTTGGACGTGCAGTTCGCCCAGGTGGTCGCCGGGCCGGAACGGCCGGATATGTTGCTGGCGGCGGCCTGCCTCAGCGCGGAAGCCGGTGCCGGCCACGTCTGTCTGCAGTTGGAGCAACTGCTGCCGGAGACATTATTCGGCGCCCGCCAGCCTGAGCTGGCGCAGGCGGTCTGGCGGGCCGCCGGTCAGCCGGACGTTGAGGCGTGGCGAGCCCTGCTGCTGTCGTCATTGGCGGTCAGCGACGGCAGCTTGCCGACGCCGCTGGTGCTGCAGCAGCAGCGTCTCTACCTGCAGCGCATGTGGCAAAGCGAAGGCGAGGTGGCGGACTTTATCGGCAGTGAGGATACGCCGCAGCCTATCGACCCACAGCGTTTACGGCCGATCCTGGATCGCCTGTTTGGCGAGGCGGAAGCGACGCCGGACTGGCAGAAAATCGCCGCCGCCGTTGCCGCTACGCGGCGCATTGCGGTGATTTCCGGCGGGCCGGGCACCGGCAAAACCACCACGGTGGCGAAACTGCTGGCGGCGCTGGTGCAGCTGGCCGATGGTGAACGGCTGCGCATTCAGCTCGCCGCGCCGACCGGGAAAGCGGCGGCGCGCCTGACCGAATCGCTCGGCAGCGCCAGCCGCCGGCTGGGGCTGACGCCGCAGCAGCTGAGCCTGTTTCCTTCCGAAGCCGCCACGCTGCACCGCCTGTTGGGCGCGCAGCCGAACAGCCAGCGCATGCGTTACCATCGCGGTAATCCGCTGCATCTGGACGTGCTGGTGGTGGATGAGGCGTCGATGGTGGATTTACCGATGATGGCGCGGCTGATCGCCGCCTTGCCCGCACATGCCAGAGTGATTTTCCTTGGCGACCGCGATCAGCTGGCCTCGGTGGAGGCGGGCGCGGTGCTGGGGGATATTTGCCGCTTTGCCGAGCAGGGCTACAGCGAGGCGCGTGCGGCGCAGCTCAGCCAGCTGACCGGCTGCGTGCTGCAGGGGCAGCCGGCGCAGGCGGCTGCGGCGGTGCGCGACAGCCTGTGCCTGCTGCGTAAAAGCTACCGTTTTGACGCCAACTCGGGCATTGGACAGCTGGCGTTCGCGGTTAACGCCGGCGATGTCCGGGGCGCGCGCGTGGCGTTGGACGGGCGTTTTGACGATGTGGCCGGCTATCCGCTGGCGGAGACGGTGGACTATCAGGCGCTGCTGGATGCCTGCGTGGCGGGCTACCGCGACTACCTGACGCAGGTGGCCGCCGGCGTTGATGCGCAGCAGGTGCTGGATGCGTTCGGGCGTTTTCAGGTGCTGTGCGCCCTGCGGGAAGGCCCGTTCGGCGTCAGCGGGCTGAATGAACGCATTGAAACCGGCCTGCAGCGCGCAGGATTGATCCGGCGTGCGTCCGGTGCCGCGGGGCGTTGGTATCGGGGGCGACCGGTGATGATCGGCCGCAACGACAGCGCGCTGGGGTTGTTTAACGGCGATATCGGTATTGCCTTGCCGGATGCGGCAGGGGAATTGCGCGTTCACTTTCAACTGCCGGACGGCAGCATCAAATCGGTGCAGCCAAGCCGCTTACCGGCGCATGAAACCGCCTATGCGATGACGGTGCATAAATCACAGGGATCGGAGTTTGACCATACGGTGCTGGTGCTGCCCAACCATTATCTGCCGGTGCTGACGCGGGAACTGGTGTATACCGCCATTACCCGCGCGCGTCAGCGGCTGTCGCTGTACGCTGCCGATAAGGTTTTGATGAGCGCCGTACGTACGCCGACGCAGCGCCGCAGCGGGCTGGCCGAACGCCTGCTGCTGGCGAGCGATGAACAGGGGCGCTAACCGCGCCCCTTAACGGTTTACAGGTCGGCCAGCAGGATTTTTGAGCGGCGCTGATAGTTGTACAGCGCCTGTTTCTGCATCGGCAGCACGTCCACCTCCGCCGGCGTGAAGCCGCGCTCCTGGAACCAGTGAATGCTGCGGGTGGTGAGCACGAACAGTTTTTGCAGCCCCATCTGCCGCGCCTGGCTTTCCACCCGCTGCAGCAGCATTTCGCCGCGCGATGAGCTGCGGTAATCCGGATGCACCGCCACGCAGGCCATCTCGCCAATCTTCTCTTCCGGGAAGGGGTAGAGGGCCGCACAGGCGATGGTCAGGTTATCGCGCTCAATAATGGTGAACTTGTCGATTTCCATCTCCAACTGCTCGCGTGAGCGGCGCACCAGAATACCCTGCTGTTCCAGCGGGCGAATCAGCTCGAGAATGCCGCCGATATCATTGATGGTCGCCCGCCGCACCTGCTCGGCGCTTTCCATCACGATCTGCGTACCGATACCGTCGCGGGAGAACAGTTCCTGCACCAGCGCGCCGTCTTCCTGATAGCTGATCAGGTGGCAGCGCCGCACGCCGCTGCGGCAGGCTTTGACCGCGCCGCGCAGGAAACGAACGGTGCCGGAGTGGTAGTCGCCGTTCTCCTCCAGCGCATCAAGGCGTTTCTGCGCATCGTTGGGGAACAGCTCGGAGATGATTTCGCCCTCGGCATCGGTCACCCCTTGCGAAGAACAAAAGCCGATCATCTTTTCCGCTTTCAGCTTGCTGGCCAGCTGGGTCGCCACCTCTTCAGAGGTCAGGTTGAAACTTTCACCGGTGACGGAGACCGCCACCGGGCCGATCAGCACGATGGCGCCGCTGTCCAGCTGGCGGTGAATGGCCTCTTCATCAATACGGCGGATACGTCCGCTGTGGTGGTAGTCCACGCCGTCATCAATGCCCAGTGGCTGGGCGATAATAAAGTTGCCGCTGACCACATTGATATGCGCGCCCTGCAGCGGCGTATTGTTCAGGCTCATAGACAGCCGGGCGGTGATATCCAGCTGCAACAGGCCGGCCGCCTGTTTGACCAGCTCCAGCGTCGGCGCATCGGTCACGCGGGTATGCTTGTGATAAGTCGGCTCGAGATGATGCAGCGCCAGATTGGCGTCAATCTGCGGACGCGCGCCGTAGACCACCACCAGGCGAATGCCCAGGCTGTGCAGCAACCCGATATCGTTGACGATATTAGTAAAGTTTTCATGCTCAATCGCCTCGCCACCGAGCATCACGACGAATGTCTTGCCGCGGTGGGCGTTGATATAGGGAACTGAGTGACGGAATCCTTGAACCAGCTCTGTACTACGTTCCTTCACGGCAAACCTCATGTGAATACTTATACGGTATTTTTGTATTTTTATTCTTTTCTGCCGCCGATAGCAAGGGGGAATTTGCGTTGTTTTCCCCGCTAACACTGTTAAATCGTTAATAAATTGAAAACCCATAAAAAGATTTTCTGATGACAGCGCCGAATGGATTCGTTAAAGTTTTCGCCATTGTCTCTATTTTGCTGTTTTTTTAGTCTACTGCTATTGGTTGGAGCCGCATGTCAAACGATAATCACAATCTGGGTCGCCGTCGTCTGTTGCAGGGGGTTACCGCAACCTGGTTGCTGAGCGTGAGCCGTGTCGGTTTTGCCGCGTCATCGCATGTCATTGCGGTGCGCGTCTGGCCTTCATCTACCTATACGCGCGTGACGCTCGAGTCCAACGTGGCGCTAAAGTACAAACAGTTTGCGCTGACCAATCCCGACCGGATTGTGGTGGATATTGAAGGCGTACAGCTGAACAGCGTGCTGAAAGGCATTGCCTCTCAAGTGCAAAACAGCGACCCCAACCTGAAGCAGGCGCGCGTCGGCCAGTTTGATAAAGACACCGTACGTCTGGTGCTGGAGCTGAAGCAAAGCGTCAGCCCGCACATGTTCACCCTGGCGCCGGTTGCGGAATACCGCAACCGTCTGGTGCTGGATATGTATCCCAGCAAGCCGGCGCCGGGGGATGATGAATATGATCCGCTGTTGGCATTGCTGGAAGATTACAACAAGGGCGATCTGGAACGGACGCTGCCGGCGCCGGCGCAAGCGCCGCAAACCGGCAAGGCGGGGCGTGACCGGCCGATCGTCATTATGCTCGACCCGGGGCATGGCGGTGAGGATCCCGGCGCGATCGGCAAGTACAAAACGCGCGAGAAAGATATCGTGCTGCAGATTGCCCGCCGCCTGAGAACGATGATCAAGCGCGAACCGAATATGAAAGTCTTTATGACGCGCAACGAAGACGTCTTCATTCCGCTGAAGGTGCGGGTGGCGAAAGCGCGCAAGCAGCGCGCCGATCTGTTTGTCTCCATCCACGCCGATGCCTTTACCAACCGCGCGGCGCGCGGCTCGTCGGTGTTTGCGCTGTCGACCAAAGGGGCGACCAGCGCCGCGGCGCGCTATCTGGCGCAGACGCAGAACGAATCAGATCAGATTGGCGGCGTCAGTAAAAGCGGCGACCGCTACCTGGACCACACCATGTTCGATCTGGTGCAGACGGCGACCATCAATGACAGTCTGAAGTTTGGCAAGGAAGTGCTGAATCGGATGGGCGGCATCAACCGGCTGCATAAGAACCGTGTCGATCAGGCCGGCTTTGCGGTGCTGAAGGCGCCGGACATTCCTTCCATTTTGGTGGAGACGGCATTTATCAGCAACGTGGAAGAAGAGCGTAAGCTGCGTACCAGCCGTTTTCAGCAGCAGATTGCGGAATCCATACTGGCAGGCATCAAGGCTTATTTCGCCAACGGCGGGGCGAGACGCTAACGGGAAAGCAGGGCGCTGGGCTGCGGCCCGGCGTGATGATTTTGGCGTTTTGCGGATTTCAGATACAAAAAAACACCCCTGAGGGTGCCGATTGTCATCAATTGATTTTGGTTGCGGGGGCCGGATTCGAACCGACGACCTTCGGGTTATGAGCCCGACGAGCTACCAGGCTGCTCCACCCCGCGTCCGTCTTGATGCTTGTGCGTTGTCTGTCGTTTGGTTGCGGGGGCCGGATTTGAACCGACGACCTTCGGGTTATGAGCCCGACGAGCTACCAGGCTGCTCCACCCCGCGTCCGTTTAACGCATCTTTCTCGAACCCAACCCATAATAAGATGCCGCTGGTACAGCATCGGTTGGTTGCGGGGGCCGGATTTGAACCGACGACCTTCGGGTTATGAGCCCGACGAGCTACCAGGCTGCTCCACCCCGCGTCCGATGGATGCGCACTATACTCTCCATGCGTTATGTTGCAACCCCTTTTTGCAGATAATCGGCCTAAAGCCGTTTTTTGGCTTATTTAGTCCGCACATTGCTTTCTTTTTCATCACCCTGCGCGCCGAGGGATTTTTTATTGGCAGCGATTCCTTTCTCCCAAGTGGTTTGTTATCTTTCGCCGGTATCCCCTTTATTTTTCAAGCTGCAGATGCGCGATGGGGCGGCCCGCCGTCTGCACCTCGAAATGTCTTGGGTGAAAGTCACACCTGTTTTTTTTAAGAGAGCGCGCGATGAAAGGACGTTGGGGTAAATACCTGCTGGGCGGGTTAGTGATAGCAATCTTGGCGGGCTGTTCGTCAAAGCCGACCGACCGGGGTCAGCAATATAAAGACGGGCAGCTGGAGCAGCCGCTGGCGCTGGTGAATCAGCCGAACACCCGCGGCGTGCCGATGAACGGCAATGATTACGCCAACCAGCTGCTGGAGATCCAATATGCGTCTCCTTCTTTATTCAGCCGTAACAGCAACACCTACCAGGCGGTAAAGAGCTGGATGGCCTCCGGCGCCGATACCCGCCAGCTTAGCCAGTTTGGCCTCAGCGCCTACCAGATGGAAGGGGCGGACAACTACGGTAACGTACAGTTTACCGGTTACTACACGCCAGTGGTGCAGGCGCGCGCCACCCCGCAGGGCGAGTTCCGCTATCCGCTGTACCGCATGCCGCCGAAGCGCGGCCGTCTGCCGAGCCGCGCAGGCATTTATAACGGCGCGCTGGATGACCGCTACATCATCGCCTACAGCAACTCGCTGATGGACAACTTTATGATGGAAGTGCAGGGCAGCGGCTATGTCGACTTCGGCAACGGTCAGCCGTTGGTGTTCTTCGGCTACGGCGGCAAAAACGGCCATGCTTACCGCAGCATTGGCCGGGTGCTGATCGACCGGGGCGAGGTGGCTAAGGCGGATATGTCGATGCAGGCGATCCGCAAGTGGGCGGACAGCCACAGCGAGGCGGAAGTGCGTGAACTGCTGGAGCAGAACCCGTCCTTTGTCTTCTTCCGTCCGGAATCCTTTGCGCCGGTGAAAGGCGCCAGCGCGGTGCCGCTGATTGCCAAGGCGTCGGTGGCGTCTGACCGCTCGCTGATTCCTGCCGGCACCACGCTGCTGGCGGAAGTACCACTGCTGGACAACAAGGGTAAATTCACGGGAAAATATGAGATGCGCCTGATGGTGGCGTTGGACGTCGGCGGCGCAATTAAAGGCCAGCACTTTGATATCTACCAGGGGATTGGGCCGGACGCCGGCCACGCGGCCGGTTTTTACAACCACTATGGCCGGGTGTGGGTATTGAAGGGCGGCAGCGGCGCGCCGCTGTTCAGCGCCTATCAGCCGAAGGTCAATCAGAGCGGGGGCCTGCTGGCGACGCGTTAATGGTTAACGTTCGTCGTCGCTAACCCGCAAGGGCCGGATTTTCCGGCCCTTATCATTTGCATAATTAAGGTAATTACAGCGTTATGAGCACACCCTATTCAGAAGCCTATCTGCAGCGTTTTGGCGGTACGGCGCGTTTGTACGGCCAGCAGGCGTTGGCGCTGTTCGCCCGGGCGCACGTCTGCGTGATTGGCATTGGCGGCGTGGGCTCATGGGCGGCGGAGGCGCTGGCGCGCACCGGCATCGGCGCCATTACCCTGATTGATATGGATGATGTCTGCGTCACCAATACCAACCGCCAGATCCATGCGCTGCGCGGCCACGTGGGCCAGTCGAAGACGGAAGTGATGGCCGAGCGTATTCTGGCGATTAACCCGGAGTGCCGGGTAACCTGCATCGACGATTTTATTACGCCGGATAACGTGGCGGAGCTGCTGGACAACGACTTTAGCTATGTGATCGACGCCATCGACAGCGTGCGGCCGAAGGCGGCGCTGCTGGCCTACTGCCGCCGCTTCAAGATCCCGGTCGTGACCACCGGCGGCGCCGGCGGGCAAATTGATCCGACGCGCATTGAGGTAGCGGATCTGGCCAAGACCATTCAGGATCCGCTGGCGGCCAAGCTGCGCGAGCGGCTCAAACACGATTTCAACGTGGTGAAAAACAGCAAGGGCAAACTGGGCATCGACTGCGTCTTTTCCAGCGAAGCGTTGGTGTATCCGCAGCCGGACGGTTCGGTGTGCGCGTCGCGCAGCACCGCGGAAGGGCCGAAGCGGATGGACTGCAGCGCCGGCTTCGGCGCGGCGACCATGGTCACCGCGACCTTTGGCTTTGTCGCCGTTTCCCATGCGTTGAAAAAGATGATGGCGAAAGCCGCCCGTCAGGCATAACGCGCGGCAATGTCTTTGACCGCCGCGGCCAGCGCTTCCAGACCGCTGGCGCGGGTGGCGCTGAGCTGGGCGCGCAGCCCCAGGGTGTCGAACAGCGCCAGGGGATCGGCGGCCAGCAGCTGCTGCGGAGTTTGTCCTTCCACGGCGGTTAACAACACCGCCAGCAGGCCGCGTACAATGCGGCCTTCGCTGTCGCCGTAAAAATGCAGGCGATGGTCGTCAAGCAACTGATGTCCTAACCAGACGCGGTTTTCACAGCCGCTTAGCTCTATCTCCGTGCTGCGCAGCGTTTCCGGCAGCGCAGGCAGCTGTTTCGCCAGCATCACCAGCTGGCGATAGCGGTCTTCCCACTGTTTCAGCGCGCCGAATTTTTCTGTCAGGGCCGCAGCGGTAATGTCGCGGCCGAAGGGATGGGGGGCAAGCATAGCGTCTCCGAAATAGCTGTATCTCAATCCGCCAGCAGGTCGACGGCATTCACCATGGCGTCGACCAGTCTGTCGACGTCTTCCGGCGTATTATAAGGGGCGAACGATGCGCGCAGGGTGCCGCTGACGCCCAGCGCCGCCATCAGGGGTTGTGCGCAGTGCTGCCCGGCGCGCAGCGCGATACCTTGTTCCGCCAGCAGCGTGACGATATCGCTGTGATGAATACCGGCGATATCGAACGCCAGCAGGCTGGAGCCGGAACAGCGGAAACTGCGAAAGCCCGTCAGTTGCGCCAGCCGATGCTCGGCGTCGTCGGTTAACTGACGGGCGTAGGCTTCCGCCGCCGGCAGATCCTGCTCCTCCAGCCAGCTCAGCGCCGCGCCCAGACCCAGTACGCCGGCGATATTCGGCGTGCCGGCCTCAAAGCAGTAAGGCGGTTTTTGCGCGACAAAGCCGTCGAACGAGGCCTGGGTCAGCATTTTTCCGCCGCCTTGCCACGGCGCCATCTGCGCCAGCAGTTCGCTTTTGCCGTACAGCACGCCGATGCCGGTCGGGCCGTACAGCTTATGGCCGGAAAAGGCGTAAAAGTCGATGTTTAACCGCCGCACGTCCGCCGGACAGTGCACGATGCCCTGAGCGCCGTCGATCATGACTTTGGCGCCGACGCCGTGCGCCAGTGCGATCGCCTGCGCCAGCTCCGGACAGCCGCCGGTAACGTTGGACATCTGCCCCAGCGCCAGCAGCCGGGTTTGCGCTGTCAGCAGCGCCGGCAGCTGTGTGAGGTCGGGCAGCCGGTCGGCCCCCAGCGGCAGTTTTATCACGCGGGCGCCGGTCTGCTGCGCGACCATCAGCCAGGGGATCAGGTTGGCATGATGCTCCGCCTCGCTGACGATGATCTCATCGCCGGGCTGCAGGCGCGGGCGCGCATAGCTTTGCGCCACCAGATTAATTGCCTCGGTGGTGCCGCGCGTCCAGACAATCTCTTCGGCGGCGGCGTTAATCAGTGCTGCCGCCTGATGCCGCGTCTGTTCAAAGCGGGCGGTGAGATCCTGAGCCGCCTTATGCTGGCTGCGGTGCACGGTGGCTGCGTCGCTGCTGTAAAACTGCTGGGTGGCGGCAATCACCGCCTGCGGCTTCAGCGCGGTGGCGGCGCTGTCCAGATAAACGCCGGGCTGCGCCACTGCGGGAAACTGGCGGCGGAAAACTGAGGGATTAAACGACGACATAGTGGATTATCATTGGTCGGAACACCTGCCGATCCTGTCCTATTTTGCCGCGACTGACAAGTCCATTGCGGCGCTTGCCTGGCATTCCGGTGTGAGTTTGTTATGCTGTTTCTACGGGTGCGCAACCTTGCCTTTAGGTATCTAAAGGTCTTTTACAGCATTTTTATCTACAAGGAGTCCAAGATGAAGAAGACGGCCGCAGTTATCTCTGCTCTGATGTTGACGTTCACGCTGGCTGCCTGTTCCAGTAACTATGTGATGCACACCAACGACGGGCGAACCATTGTCGCCGACGGCAAGCCGCAGGTTGATGAAGATACCGGGATGATCAGCTACAAAGATGCCAACGGCGTCGAGCAGCAGATTAACCGTGCCGACGTGAAAGAGCTGGCGGAAACCGATCAGTAAACGTCAGGCAAAAAAAAGCACCGCAATGTTTGCGGTGCTGCATAAATCACTATGGACAGACAGGGTAAATGTACAGGAAGTGAAAAAACAGTAGCTTAGCTACCATGTCCGGAATCGCCGGACAATTTGCAAACACAACATCACAACCACAAGCCAAAAGTTCATCGGCGTCCTCGACACCCAATCCCTTTTCGTTCCGGCCCGGGAAGTGCCGCCACTATAGGTATTTGCTGGCGTCTGCTCAACGGACAATTTATAATGCATCGGATAAAAAAAACTAATGAAATAAGCGCGTGGGAAGCGAGCTGACGCGCGTCTGTCAACGCAACCTGCTTTTAGGGTTGATTGTGTTGTAATTTTGTTACACAAAAGTAGCTAATTAATGTCTAAACGTTTACCGCCCCTTAATGCACTGCGGGTGTTTGATGCGGCAGCCCGCCATCTCAGTTTCACCAAAGCGGCCGAAGAGCTTTTCGTCACCCAGGCTGCGGTGAGCCACCAGATCAAGTCTCTGGAGGATTTCCTCGGCCTTAAACTGTTTCGCCGGCGCAACCGTTCCCTGCTGCTGACCGAAGAGGGGCAGAGTTATTATCTGGATATCAAAGAGATATTCTCCTCGATCAATGAAGCGACGCGTAAGCTGCAGGCGCGCAGCGCCAAGGGCGCATTAACGGTCAGTTTGCCGCCGAGTTTTGCCATTCAGTGGCTGGTGCCGCGTCTGTCTGGCTTTAACTCAGCTTATCCGGGGATTGATGTTCGTATACAAGCCGTTGACCGGGAAGAGGATAAACTGGCCGATGACGTTGACGTCGCCATTTTCTATGGCCGCGGCAACTGGCCGGGGCTGCGCGCGGAGCGCCTGTATGCCGAATATCTGCTGCCGGTGTGTTCCCCCAGCCTGCTGACCGGCGAGCGCGCGTTAAAATCGCCGGAGGATCTGGCTAATCATACGCTGCTGCATGATACTTCACGCCGCGACTGGCTGGCCTATACCCGGCAACTGGGGCTGCAGCATATTAATGTGCAGCAGGGGCCGATTTTCAGCCATAGCGCGATGGTGGTGCAGGCGGCGGTGCACGGGCAGGGCATTGCGTTGGTGAACAACGTGATTGCGCAGACGGAAATCGAAGCGGGCAGGCTGGTATGTCCGTTTAATGATGTTCTGGTCAGTAAAAACGCTTTTTATCTGGTATGTCATGACAGCCAGGCAGAACTGGGTAAAATAGCCGCCTTTCGCCAATGGATCCTGGCGCGTGCTGCCAGCGAGCAGGAAAAATATCGTTTCCGCTATGAACAATAAACCGGCGGCCTCAGGCGGCCGGTTACCGACTAAAGGTAAATAACGATGAGCAGTCGTTCGATGCTGATTTTTGCCGCGATCAGCGGCTTTGTATTTGTTGCTTTGGGGGCGTTTGGCGCGCACGTGCTGAGCGGCACGCTGGGCGCCAATGAAATGGCGTGGATCCGCACCGGGCTGGATTATCAGGGGGTGCATACCCTGGCGGTGCTGGCGTTGGCGGTGGCGATGCAGCGCCGCGTCAGCCTGTGGTTTTACTGGAGCGGGGCGCTGCTGGCGCTCGGCACCGTGTTGTTTAGCGGCAGCCTGTATTGTCTGGCGCTGTCGCACCTGAAGGTCTGGGTCTATATCACGCCGGTCGGCGGCGTGTGTTTCCTGATCGGTTGGGCATTGATGTTGATTGGCGCTTTGCGTCTGAGGAAAAAGGCCGAGCGCCATGAATAAAGTTGCATTGTACTGCCGCCCCGGGTTTGAAAAAGAGTGCGCGGCGGAAATTACGGATAAAGCGTCTCAGCTGGAGATTTTCGGCTTTGCCCGGGTGAAAGAGAACAGCGGCTACGTGCTGTTTGAGTGCTATCAGCCGGACGATGCCGATCGGCTGGCGAAAGAAATTCCTTTCCGCGAACTGATTTTTGCCCGCCAGCTGATTGTCGTCGGTGAACTGCTGCGCGATCTGCCGCCGGAAGACCGCGTGTCGCCGATTGTCGGCATGCTGATCGGCGTCGTCGATCGCGGCGGCGAGCTGCGGGTCGAAGTGGCGGACACCAACGAAAGCAAAGAGCTGATGAAGTTCTGCCGCAAGCTGACGGTGCCGCTGCGCGCCGCGATGCGCGAGCAGAAAGTGCTGATGGCGCGTGAAAACCCGTCACGGCCGGTGGTGCACGTGTTCTTTATCGCGCCGGGCTGCTGCTATGTGGGTTACTCCTACAGCAACAATAACTCGCCGTTCTATATGGGCATTCCGCGGCTGAAGTTCCCGGCCGATGCGCCAAGCCGCTCAACCCTGAAGCTGGAAGAGGCGTTCCACGTGTTTATTCCCGCCGATGAGTGGGATGAGCGCCTGGCCAGCGGCATGCATGCGGTGGATCTGGGCGCCTGCCCCGGCGGCTGGACCTACCAACTGGTGAAGCGCAGCATGATGGTGCATGCGGTGGATAACGGCCCGATGGCGCCGAGCCTGATGGACACCGGCCAGGTGACACACCATCGCGCCGACGGTTTTAAATTTGAGCCGAACAGCAGCAAAATTTACTGGTTGGTGTGCGATATGGTGGAGAAGCCGGCCAAGGTCACCAGCCTGATGATTCAGTGGCTGGTCAAAGGCTGGTGCCGCGAGGCCATTTTCAACCTGAAGCTGCCGATGAAGAAGCGTTACGAAGAGGTCGCGCAGAATCTGCAGAGCATCCGGGAAGCGTTGGGCGCGGCCGGCATTAGCGCAGATGTGCATGCCAAACAGCTGTATCACGATCGCGAGGAGATCACGGTGCACGTGCGCCGCATGTGGTCCGCGGTGCCGGGCCGCCGCGACGAGCGGGATTGATGCGATAAGGGCGCTGCTTGCAGCGCCCTTAGTTTATCGGCAGCCGCAGCTGTTGCAGGTTGCCGTCCAGCGTCAGGTCAGTGCGCAGCGTGGCGATCTGCTTGCTGACGTAGGCCATTTCACGGTGCTGCTCCAGTTTATTGCGCCACTTTTCCGGCACTGCCGCCAACTGCTGATACAGCGTATCCAGATCCGTCGCCTGCTGTAGCAGCTGCACGGCGGTTTTCGGCCCGATGCCGGCGACGCCGGGGATCTTGCTGCTGCTGATGCCGGCCAGCCCCCAGTAATCCGTCAGCTGTTGCGGCGCCACGCCAAACTCTTTCTGCACGAAGGGCAGATCCAGCCAGCGTTTTTGAAAATAGTCGCGGATCTGCACCTGCGGCGCCAGCAGTTGGCAGTAGCCTTTATCGGTCGAGACGATGGTCACCTGGTGGCCGCCGCCGGAAACCTTAGCGGCCAGCGTCGCCGCCAGGTCGTCCGCTTCGTTGCCGGGGGAGTGCCAGCAGGCGACCCCCAGGCCGGCAAACGCCTCGCGCAGCTGCGGCATTTCCTGCTGCAGGTTGTCTGGCATGGGCGAACGGCCGGCCTTGTAGTCCGGCAACAGTTGGTGACGCCAGCTGTCGCCCCGGTCGTCTTCGTCAAAGACCGCCACCGCGTGGGTCGGCGCGCTGTGCTGAATCAGCTGCGCCAGCGCATGGCGGCAGGCGTCAACGCACGGCGAGCCTTGCACGGCGTGAATGCGGCGAATCAGATTCAGGGCGTCGACGATCAGTAAATGTATGGCCATGGTGATTTAGGTCGTAAAAAGGCAGGGCGGCCTGGCGCCGCCCTGCGGTTGGTCAGGTAATGATTTCATAGCAGGGCACATAGGCGCTGCCCGGCAGCTTCATGCGGTGCTGGGCAACAAAACCCTGCAGCAGCTGATCCATCTGCTTCATCATTTGCGGATCGCCATGCAGCTTGTACGGGCCGAACTGCTCAATGGCGTGAATGCCGTTCTCTTTCACGTTGCCGGCGACGATGCCGGAAAACGCGCGGCGCAGCGCGGCGGCCAGTTCTTCCGGCGGCTGCTGCGGCGACAGGTTGAGGTTGGCCATATTCTCATGGGTCGGCTCAAACGGCAGCTGCAGATCCGGGGCGATGCGCATCGACCAGTTAAAGCTGTAGGCGTCGCCGGTATTGCGGCGGTTTTCTTTCACCAGCGGCATCGCCTTTTTCATCTGGCGCGCCACTTCCGCCGGGTCGTCGATGATAATGGTGTAGTGGCGGCGCGCCGCGTCGCCGAGGGTATTCATGATGAACTCATCCAGTACCCGGAAGTAGTCGGCGCTCTCTTTCGGCCCGGTGAGGATCAGCGGCAGCACCTGCTCGCTGTTTTCCGGGTTCATCAGGATGCCCAGCAGGTACAGCAGCTCTTCCGCCGTGCCGACGCCGCCCGGGAAAATAATGATGCCGTGCGCGATACGCACGAAGGCTTCCAGACGCTTTTCGATATCCGGCATGATCACCAGTTCGTTGACCAGCGGGTTCGGCGGCTCGGCGGCGATGATGGACGGTTCGGTCATGCCGATAAAGCGGCTGTTGCGGTAGCGCTGCTGGGCGTGGCCGACCGCCGCGCCCTTCATCGGCGCTTCCATGGCGCCCGGGCCGCAGCCGGTGCAGATATTCAGTTCGCGCAGGCCCAGCTCGCTGCCGACTTTACGCGCATACAGGTATTCGTTCTGATTGATCGAGTGGCCGCCCCAGCACACCACCATATTGGGGTCTTCGTCCAGATGCAGCGTGCGCGCATTGCGCAGAATCGAGAACACCAGGTTGGTGATATGGACGGAGTTTTCCAGATTCAGGTGCTGGAAGCGTCCGGCGCTGGCGATTTGCCCGTGCACGAACAGAATATCGCGCAGCACCGCGAACAGGTTGGCCTGCAGGGAGCGGATAATGCGTCCGTCGACAAAGGCGTCTTCCGGCGGGTTGACCAGTTCGAGTTTTACGCCGCGTTCACGGCGCAGTACGTTGATATCAAACGTTTCATAGCGCGACAGCAGCTGCTTGCTGTTGTCGGTCTGGCTGCCGGAGTTCAGCACCGCCAGCGAACAGTTACGGAATAAACGATACAGGTCGCTGCTGGCGGTACGCTTCAGCATGTCGACTTCCAGCTGCGACAGCAAATCCATTGAGCCAAGCGGGCTGATATGTGTAATCAAGGTAACTCCTTTGCACCCATGGCGGGGCGGTAGTAATCCATACGGCAGGACCGCCTCTCGGTATGGCGACCCCGCTTGCACACGCTGCGGTGAATAACGCCTGTCTGCTCTGCGGCCCCGTAATACGCGCGGGCGCCGAGATTTAACCTTACCGCCGTCCCCTGATTTTTACCAATGCAAACCTGCTATTAGCTCAGTTGTTGAGCAATGCTTCGCATTATTGGCGCGCCAGGCGGCCGTGCGTCGGCGCAAAATCGGTATTGCTGCGCCATGGGTTGATATCCAGGCCGCCGCGGCGGGTATAGCGCGCATAGACCGAGAGGCGCTCAGGCTGACAAAAACGCATGATGTCGTTGAAAATGCGCTCCACGCACTGTTCATGGAACTCATTATGATGGCGGAAAGAGACTAAATAGCGCAGCAACGCTTCGCGGTTAATCTGCGCGCCGCGATAGGCGATCTGTACCGAACCCCAGTCGGGCTGGTTGGTGATCAGGCAGTTGGACTTCAGCAGATGGCTGACCAGCGTTTCCTCCACCACCGGGCTGCCTGCCGCCGCGTCCTGCAGGTAGTCGGCGTTGAACTGATAGTCATCGATGCTGATGTCCTGCTGGTCGAGGTTTTCGCCCTGCAGTTGCGCGATGGGGCGTCCTTCAATTTCATCCAGACGGAACAGTTTCACCGTCACCTCGCCCTGCGCGCAGGCCGCCAGATCGCGCAGCAGCGTGCAGCGCACCGCTTCCCAGTTCTCAAAGCGGGTCTGGTTAAAGCTGTTGAGATAGAGCTTGAAGCTCTTGGACTCGATCAGGTTCAGGCTGAAGGCGTCGAGGCTGATTTCGCCCACCGCCACCTGCGGCAGCCCTTTGGCGTTGAGCCAGGAGAGTTCGTACAGCGTCCAGATATCCGCGCCGTGAAACGGCAGGCTGTCAGGATAGAGCCCCAGCGGCTCGCGGTTCATGCTGCGCGGCACCGGCTGCAGCAGCGCCGCGTCGTACTGGTCGTGGTAAGCGGTGGGTTTACCGAGCGTCAGCCCTGATAATGCCTGATGATTTTGATAGGAGGACATCTGCTGTCACCTTACTCCGGTTAGTGCTGAAAATTGCGTTGCAGCCGCGGTAACGCGCTTAACGCCGCGTCGCTGCAAGCAAGTATGCAAGGTTATGGGTACAATAGCCGTCAGTTTACCGTATGCGAGAGAAAATATGGACCATGATGTTACCCACGCTTTGCGTGAATTTACGCAGCGCTATGTGGCGCTCTGGCAGCAGCAGCGTGGCCATGCGCCGGCCAGCCGCGAACTGTACGGCGTACCCTCACCGTGCGTAGTGGAAAATCGCGATGAAGAGGTGCTGTGGTTGCCGCAGCCGTTTACGCCTGCGGCGACGCTGGAAAAGGTGGAAACCGCGCTGGAGCTGCGGCTGCAGCCGGATATTCACGCCTTTTATACGCAGCAATACGCCGGCGATATGGGCGCGCAGTTCGGTGAGCATCGGCTCAGCCTGCTGCAGGTATGGAGCGAGGATGATTTTATTCGCCTGCAGGAGAATCTGATTGGTCATCTGGTGACGCAAAAACGTCTGAAGCTGTCGCCGACGCTGTTCCTGGCAACCACGGAATCGGAGATGGAGATGGTGTCGCTGTGCAATATCAGCGGTAATGTGGTGCTGGAGCAGTTTGGCAGCGACCGGCGTACGCTGCTGGCGGCGACGCTGGGCAATTTCCTCGATGCGCTGCGTCCGGTGGCCGATAATTGAGCCAACGGCCAAAAGGTTTGTGAGAGATCTCGCACAAGGCTTGTGCGAGATCGCTTTTAATTTATCGGCGTCTAACTGCAAAAATTGATTTATTACCAGATGTATCAGTTGGTTAACGAAACGGCAAACGCTAACGTGTAACGCCTTTTTGTACTTTTGTCTCACAATCCCTTGTGGTGAGAAAGGAATTAAGCGATCTTATACCTGCCGAATGGAAGGCGGCTGGAGTCGGAAGCAGCGGGATGTTGCAGACTTCTGGATGAAGAAGCGGAAGCGCCCACTGAAGGGCGGCGGATGGCGTCAGGGCGATGCTCAGGATGTTTCAGGAAAGAAAGCAGGGACACCTCCAGGACGGAGATTGAGAGCCGGTACGGGATGGCCGGTGGGTCAGGGAGACTGAGGACCGCGTCAGGATGATGCTAGTTAAAGGATAGGCATGGACGTTGGGTCAGGATGGCCGCAGGAAAAGTTTTCAGGGATTGAGCAGGGAGCATTCCGTGTAGCGGGAAAGCTATAAAACGAACCGGGGGCACTGTTAATACAGTGCCCCCAACTTTTTGCCCGTCTTAAATGTTTAGCCGATCGCCCCCAGCGTATCCCCCTGGCCCTGTTTCTTTGGCAGCAGGAACAGCGTGGCGTAGATATCCAGCAGGTAAATGGCGGCCAACAGACTGATGGCCGCGGTGAAGGAGACCTGCGTCACCAGCGCGCCAATCACCAGCGGCCCCAGACCGCCAACGCCGCGTCCCAGATTAAACAGGATATTTTGCGCCGTGGCCCGCGCCTGCGTCGGGTAGATGTCTGAAATCAGCGCGCCGTAGCCGCCAATCATGCCGTTGACGAACAGCCCCATTACCGCGCCGGCCAGCAGCATCCAGGTCGGGTCGCTGAGTTGCGCGTAACACACCACCATCACCACCGCGCCCAGCTGATAAGCAATGAATATTTTCCAGCGGGCAAAGCGGTCGGCCAGTACGCCGAACAGCCAGATGCCGAAGGTCATGCCGACCACCGTTACCGCCGTCCAGATGCCGGACTTGGTCAGGGAGAAACCGAAGTTGCTTGCCAGATAGGTGGGCATCCAGATCATCAGGCCGTAGTAGCCGAAATTCTGCACCGAGCAGAGAATAAAAATACCTACGCTGGCGCGCCCGGTGGCGCGATCCTTAAACAGCAGCCCCAGACGCTGGCGGAAAGATAGCGCAGGCGCTGCGCTTTTTTGTCGCACGAACGCTTCCGGCTCCCCCAGCGTGCGGCGGATCAGGAAGGAGGCCAGCGCCGGCACCAGACCGACCAGGAACATGCCGCGCCAGCCGATGTGCGTCAGCAGCAGCGGCGTCAGAAAGGCCGCGGCCAGCACGCCAAGCTGCCAGCCCATGCCGACATAGGCGGAGGCGCGGTTGCGTTTTTCCGCCGGCCAGGCTTCGGCGATCAGCGCCATGCCGATGCCGAACTCACCGCCCAGCCCGACGCCCGCCAGCGTGCGATAGGCCAGCAGATCCCAATAGCCGACCGCCAGCGCGCACAGGCCGGTAAACAGTGAAAACATCAAAATGGTGACGGTAAGGATGCGGATACGGCCGAAGCGGTCGCTGAGGTGGCCGAAAATCACGCCGCCCAATACCGCCCCGACCAGCGTCCAGGTGACCAGCGAGCCGGATTCGGCAGAGGTGAGGTGCAGCTCGGCGGCGATAACCGGCAGCATAAAGCCCAGAATAAGCAGATCGAAACCGTCCATGGCGTAGCCGGTCACCGAAGCCAGCATGGCTTTACCGGGCGTTGCGTGTTGCTTTACAGCTGAAGTTGCGCTCATGTGTATCATCTTGTTTATTGGTTTACTTGATGGATATTGTGCCGCGCACGCCGCATCGTCACCAGCGCAAAATCTGTCGCGTCGATGGAATTTGGGCTATAACCGGTTAAATGCTATGCTCTGCCGCCTTTCAGCCCGCGCGCTGAGTTTTATCGCTTTGAACGATCGGAAATGCAGATGACTATACATAACCAGGTTCGCCTGTACTTGCAGGCTATCGAACAATCCATGCGCGATCTGGCGTTGTGGCAGGCTACGCCGCCGGCGCCTGAGGCGTTTAACAGTAGCGAACCGTTTTGCATCGACAGCATGCAGGCGGAGGAGTGGCTGCAGTGGGTGATGCTGCCGCGCATGTACGCGCTGCTGGACGCCAATGCGCCGCTGCCGACGCGCTTTGCCATCACGCCTTATTTTGAAGAGGCGCTGAAAGACAAGGAGCCGGCCTGTCTGCCGCTGTTGGTGGTGCTGCAGCGCCTGGACGACCTACTGAACCAAGAGCCGCAGTAATGCTGGAAATTCTTTATCAGGACGAGCACCTGGTGGCGGTGAATAAACCCGCCGGCTGGCTGGTGCACCGCAGCTGGCTGGACCGCCATGAGAGCGTATTTGTGATGCAGACGGTGCGCGATCAGATCGGCCAGCACGTCTTTACCGTTCACCGGCTCGATCGGCCGACGTCCGGCGTGCTGCTGATGGCGCTGTCCAGCGAGGTCGCCCATCTGTTGTCACAGCAGTTTGAACAGCATCAGGTGCAGAAAACCTACCATGCGGTGGTGCGCGGTTTTGTCAACGACGCGGCGACGCTGGATTATCCGCTGACGCAGGAGCGGGACAAGATCGCCGATAAATTTTCCGATGCGGATAAAGCGTCGCAGCCGGCGCTGACCCACTATCGGCCACTGGCGCAGGTGGAAATGCCGGTGGCGATCGGACGCTATGACAGCGCGCGCTACACGCTGATGGAGCTGCAGCCGGAGACCGGTCGTAAACATCAGCTGCGGCGCCATATGACGCACCTGCGCCACCCGATCATCGGCGACAGCAAGCATGGCGATCTGCGGCAGAACCGCGGTATGGCGCAGCATTTTTCCTGCCCGCGCCTGATGCTGCATGCCAGCCATCTGCGGCTTAATCACCCGGTAAGCGGGCAGCCGCTGCAGATTTCCGCCCGCTGGGACCAGACCTGGCAGGGGGTAATGTCACAGTTTGGCTGGCTGGAGGTTGTCCCTGAGCTTGCCAGGGTTGAGTTTCCGGCGGCTTACGGTCAAGCTAGCTAAGAATTTTTTCAGAGCATTAAGGGAGTTGTAAGCATGGCTCAGGTCGGTATTTTCGTCGGCACGGTATACGGTAATGCGTTGTTGGTGGCGGAAGAAGCGGAAACCATCCTTGTCGAGCAGGGGCACGAGGTCAAACT
Organism: Serratia rubidaea; assembly: GCF_016026735.1. Lineage (NCBI taxonomy): Bacteria > Pseudomonadati > Pseudomonadota > Gammaproteobacteria > Enterobacterales > Yersiniaceae > Serratia > Serratia rubidaea. The sequence continues at coordinate 370,986 of NZ_CP065640.1, read as the reverse complement.
GTTCGAAGAGGGGACGCTGGAAGAGTGGCAGGCCTATCGTCAGCACTATGCGCTGGTGGTGACCTCGACCACCGGGCAGGGCGATTTGCCGGACAGCATCGCGCCGCTGTTCGCAGCGATTCGCGATCGGGTCGGCTATCAGCCGGAGCTACGCTACGGAGTGATTGCGCTGGGCGACAGCAGCTATGACAACTTCTGCGGCGCTGGTCGGGCGTTTGATGCGCTGCTGCAGGAGCAGGGTGCGACGCGCGTGGGAGAGATGCTGGAAATTGACGCCATGGAGCAGCCGGAACCTGAAGTGGCGTCCTGCCCGTGGGTGGAGCAGTGGGCGGCGCTGCTGAAGTAAAGCCTGCAGGGCGCGATAACCGCGCCCTGATGATTATTTGCCGCGGGTCAGCTTTTCCAGATCGGCCTCAATCTCGGCAATCTTGTGCGACACCACGCCTTCCAGATGACGCAGGTCTTCGAGGATTTTGCGTTTCAAATCGACTTCCACCTGATCGCGCTGGCACAGCTGATCCAGCTCATCGATCACATAGCGCAGGTTGGGGTTTATCTCGTGGATCTCTTTGTAGCCCTGGCCGGCGTTGTCGGCCACCACGGTTTTACGCTGACGCGGATATTTGAATTTCACGCTTTTGGCAAAGAACTCGCCTTTATCCTTGCGGAAATAGATCTTGAGGATGTCGTTATTGGCCTCTTGCCGCAGGCTATAACGATCGATATCTTCCGGTTGATTAATACCCAAGCTTTTCAAATTATCGTACATACGTCGCCCCTAGTAATAAGTATTATTCCACGTTAGTGAGGATGCCCGCGGTGCTTCAGATAAAAAAATAGCGGGTGAATCACCCGCTATTTAGCTTAGTCGATGGTGCGTAATAACTCATTAATGCCGACTTTGCCGCGCGTTTTGGCGTCCACTTTTTTGACGATCACCGCACAGTACAGGCTGTAGGTGCCATCTTTGGACGGCAGGTTGCCGGAGACTACGACGGAACCCGCCGGGACACGGCCGTAGTGGATTTCGCCGGTTTCGCGGTCGTAAATACGGGTGCTCTGGCCGAGGTAAACGCCCATGGAGATCACCGAGCCTTCTTCCACGATCACCCCTTCAACCACTTCGGAGCGCGCGCCGATAAAGCAGTTGTCTTCGATGATGGTCGGGTTGGCCTGCAGCGGCTCCAGTACGCCGCCGATGCCGACGCCGCCGGACAGGTGAACGTTTTTGCCGATCTGCGCGCAGGAACCGACGGTGGCCCAGGTATCGACCATGGTGCCTTCGTCAACGTAGGCGCCGATATTGACGTAGGACGGCATCAGCACGGTGTTGCGTGCGATAAATGCGCCCTGGCGTACGGTGGCCGGCGGCACGACGCGGAAGCCTTCTTTCTGGAAGCGCGCTTCGTCATAGTCGGCGAACTTCATCGGCACCTTGTCGTAATAACGGGTTTCAGCCCCGTCCATCACCTTGTTGTCATTGATGCGGAAAGAGAGCAGCACGGCTTTTTTCAGCCACTGATGGGTTACCCACTGGCCGTCAATCTTTTCGGCGACGCGCAGGGCGCCGCTGTCCAGCAGGGCGATGGCCTGGTTTACCGCTTCGCGCGTTACGGTGTCCACGCTCGTCGGGGTAATGTCCGCGCGACGTTCAAAGGCGCTCTCGATAACGTTCTGTAGTTGCTGCATTCTGTTCTCTGTCCTGATGTAGTGGTTCAACAAAAAGTTACTTGTATCACATTTTATCGTTTGGATTGAGGGCCTCTGTCAACCGTTGTTCCAACTTTCTGCGCGTTTGGGCGTTTAAAGCGCGCCGATCGCCGTCGGCCAGAATAAATAAATCCTCAACCCGCTCGCCGATGGTGGAAATGCGCGCGCCGTGCAGGGACAGCCCCATATCGGCAAACACTTCGCCGACGCGCGCCAGCAGGCCGGGCTGATCCAGCGCTGTCAGCTCCAGATAGCTGCGCCGGTCGGTATGGGTCGGCAGAAAACTGGCCTCCGTCGGCACGCTGAAGTGGCGCAGTTTGGACGACGGCCGGCGCACCCGCGGCGGCTGATAGTCGCGCTGGGTGATCGCCTGCAGCAGCGCCTGACGAATGGCGTTGTGGCGATCCTGCGCCAGCGGGCTGCCGTCCGGCTCCAGAACGATAAAGGTGTCCATCGCCATCCCGTCGCGGTTGGTGAAGATCTGCGCGTCGTGCACGCTCAGGTTGCGGCGGTCCATCTCGCCGGCGACGGCGGCGAACAGATACGGCCGGTCCGGGCTCCAGATAAAGATCTCGGTGCCGCCGCGCGTCGCCTGCCGACTGACCAGCACCAGCGGTTTGGTGGAGTCATGGGCCAGCAGGTGGCGGGCGTGCCAGGCCAGCTGATTGGGGGAGTGGCGCAGGAAGTAGTCGGCGCGGCAGCGGCTCCAGATACGGTGCAGCGCCTCTTCGTCGATATTGTCCATACGCAGCAGCGCCAGCGCCTGTAAACGGTGGTGACGCACGCGTTCGCGCAGGTCCGGGCTGTTTTGCATGCCGCGGCGCAGCTGCTTTTCCGTGGCGAAGTAGAGTTCGCGCAACAGGCTCTGTTTCCAGCTGTTCCACAGCGTTTCGTTGGTGGCGCAAATATCCGCCACCGTCAGGCAGACCAGGTAGCGCAGCCGCGTTTCGCTCTGCACTTCGGCGCTGAACTGTTGGATCACCGTCGGGTCCTGGATGTCGCGCCGCTGGGCGGTGACCGACATCAGCAGATGGCAGCGCACCAGCCAGGCGACCAGCTGAGTTTCCCGCGAATTGAGGCCGTGCAGCGCGGCGAATTCCACCACGTCCTCCGCCCCCAGAATGGAGTGGTCGCCGCCGCGTCCCTTGGCGATATCGTGGAACAGCGCGGCGATCAGCAGCAGCTCAGGGTGGGGCAGCCGCGGATAGAGTTCGACGCACAGCGGGTGGCGCGGCCGGGTCTCTTCATCGGCGAAGCTTTCCAGCTTCTGCAGCACGCGGATGGTGTGTTCATCCACGGTATAGGCGTGGAACAGGTCGAACTGCATCTGGCCGACGATTTTGCCCCACTGCGGCATATAGGCCCACAGCACGCTGTGGCGGTGCATCGGCAGCAGGGCGCGCGCCACCGCGCCCGGGTGACGCAGAATCGCCATAAACAGCTCGCGGGCTTCGGGAATGGTGCACAGCGGCTGTTTCAGATGACGGCGCGCATGGCGCAGCTGGCGTACGGTGGTGGAGTAGATGCCGCGGATGTCGCGGTTGCGCACCATCAGATAGAACATGCGCATGATGGCCTGCGGCTGGCGCTCAAACAGCGTCTCGTCGCGCAGGTCGATCAGATCGCCGCGCAGCTGGAAATCATCGTTCAGCGGACGCGGTTTCTCCGTGGCGTCCAGCGCCAGAATCGCTTCATCAAACAGCTGCAGCAGCATGTTATTCAGTTCGCTGACGCGGCGCGTTACGCGGTAGAAATCCTTCATCATGTGCTCTACCGGCTCGTTGCCGTCGCCTTTATAGCGCAGCCGCTGCGCCACGCTGAGCTGACGGTCGAACAGCAGACGGTTGTCATAGCGCGTCAGCTCCAGATGCAGCGCGAAGCGGATGCGCCACAGCAGGCTCTGGCACTCGTTCAGCTCATTGCGCTCCGCCTGCGTCAGAAAGCCGAAGCCGACCATTTCATCCAGCGAGGTGGCGCCGAAGTGGCGCCGCGCCACCCATAGAAGGGTATGGATATCGCGCAGGCCGCCGGGGCTGCTTTTGATATCCGGCTCCAGGTTGTAGCTGGTGCCGTGGTAGCGCTGGTGGCGCTCCTGCTGCTCATCAAGCTTGGCGTGGAAAAAGTCGGGGGAGGGCCAGAAGCCGTCGCTGAAAATGTGTTTTTGCATCTGCAGGAACAGCGCCACGTCGCCGCAGATCATCCGCGATTCGATCAGGTTGGTGGCCACGGTCAGATCGGCCAGCCCTTCCAGCAGGCACTCTTCCAGCGTGCGGACGCTGTGGCCGACCTCCAGCTTCAGATCCCACAGCAGGGTGATAAATTCGCCGACCCGCGCCGCCTGCGGCTCGCTCAGCCGCTGCTGGCTGAGCACCAGCACGTCGATGTCCGATAAAGGATGCAGCTCGCCGCGGCCATAGCCGCCCACCGCCACCAGCGCGGTTTCGGCAGCCTGCTCAAAGCCGTAAAAGCGCCACAGGCGGCGCAGCAGGCGATCGACGAACTCACTGCGCGCCGCCACCAGGCTTTCGGCGCTGGCGCCGGCGTCAAAGGAGGTCGCCAGCCAGTCCTGAAACTGTTCCAGCCGCTGCTTCAGCGCGCCGCACTCCAGATCGTCATCGCCATAGGTATCGGGAGAGGCGGGCGGCGTCAGCTGCGCGACGGCCGGCGGGGCAGGTGCACGAAAATCTTCAGACATGGGATGACCTATAAAAAAGGCCGGCAAAAGCCGGCCTGTGTAATGCGTTTAGCGTACGGCGCTGCCGCCGCGCTTACATGTCATGCGTAATGATGTTGGGGATGGTGTCATCCTTGCGCAACGTCATTATCTCGCAGCCGTTTTCAGTCACCACAATAGTATGCTCATACTGCGCCGACAAGCTGCGATCTTTGGTTTTTACCGTCCAGCCGTCTTTCATGGTGCGAATGCGGTAGTCGCCGGCGTTAACCATCGGCTCGATGGTGAAGGCCATGCCCGCCTGCAGCACCACGCCGCCGTCATCGGCGTCATAATGCAGCACCTGCGGCTCTTCGTGGAACACTTCGCCGATGCCGTGCCCGCAGTACTCACGTACGACGGAGAATTTCTCGGCTTCCACAAACTGCTGAATAGCCTTGCCCAGCGTGCGCAGGCGGATGCCCGGCTTGACCATTTTCAGCGCCAGGTACAGGCTTTCCTGCGTGATGCGGCACAGGCGCTCGCCCAGAATCGTCGGTTTGCCCACCAGGAACATCTTGGAGGTGTCGCCGTGCCAGCCGTCTTTAATTACGGTGACGTCGATGTTGACGATATCGCCGTCTTTCAGCACTTTGTCATCGCTTGGGATGCCGTGGCACACCACTTCGTTCACCGAGATGCAGACGGATTTCGGGAAGCCGTGGTAGCCCAGGCAGGCGGAGATCGCCTGCTGCTTTTCCGTGATGTATTCGTGACAGATACGGTCCAGCTCACCGGTGGTGACGCCGGGTTTGACGTAAGGCTCGATAATTTCCAGCACTTCGGCGGCCAGGCGGCCGGCTACGCGCATTTTTTGGATGTCATCAGCGTTTTTGATTGAGATTGCCATGAAATTCGTCCGAAGGTGTCGAGCTTGCCGACAATTAAGAAGATAGAAGCAGTCTGCTATGGTATCAGCCCGCCGGAGGGCTGCCAAATTTGATTTGCGCGCGCGGGCGGCGTTAAGGGGTTATACTGCAACAAAAGTTGGAGTCAGCGGCGGGTTTATGGTATAAAGCGCGCCGGCGATCCGCGACTTGCGTCCAAAAGACGTTGGAGCGGTGAGGCTGAAACTACTTAACTGCACTCAATTGTGTAAATAACACACACGTATCGGCACATGCGCCGGGGTGCCTCAGGTGAGAATCTCGCTCTGGGGTCGGCGTTATGGGATACGTGGAGGCATAACCCCAATCTAATCTATAGAGGTTTAATCATGGCAACTGTTTCCATGCGCGACATGCTCCAGGCCGGTGTACACTTCGGTCACCAGACCCGTTACTGGAACCCGAAAATGAAGCCATTCATCTTCGGCGCTCGTAACAAGGTTCACATCATCAACCTGGAAAAAACCGTACCAATGTTCAACGACGCTCTGGCTGAGCTGAGCAAGATCTCTGCCCGTAAAGGCAAGATCCTGTTTGTTGGTACCAAGCGCGCAGCAAGCGAAGCGGTAAAAGACGCTGCCAACAACTGCGACCAGTTCTTCGTGAACCATCGCTGGTTGGGCGGTATGCTGACTAACTGGAAAACCGTTCGTCAGTCCATCAAACGTTTGAAAGATCTGGAAACCCAGTCTCAAGACGGCACCTTCGACAAGCTGACCAAAAAAGAAGCGCTGATGCGTACCCGTGAACTGCAGAAGTTGGAAAACTCTCTGGGCGGTATCAAGGATATGGGCGGTCTGCCAGACGCTCTGTTCGTTATCGATGCCGATCACGAACACATCGCGATCAAAGAAGCCAACAACCTGGGTATCCCGGTATTCTCTATCGTTGATACCAACTCCGATCCAGACGGCGTTGACTTCATCATCCCTGGTAACGACGACGCAATCCGTGCAGTAAACCTGTACCTGACCGCCGTTGCTGCCGCAGTACGTGAAGGTCGCTCTCAAGATCTGGCCGTTCAGGCGGAAGAAGGCTTGGTAGAAGCTGAATAATAAGGCAAGCTCGACATCGAGCCCTTATTAACCAGGTATTGACATATGTTGGTTAGGGGGGCCTTAAAGGCCCCCTTTGCTTATCTGAATGAGAACCCTGTCCGATAGGTTCCGCGTTGTTGCCCGGCGCGACGGCGCGAAAGATATCGGGTAAATCTCCGAGTGGGATAACCGAGGAATTTAAAAATGGCTGATATTACCGCTGCCCTGGTAAAAGAACTGCGCGAGCGTACTGGCGCTGGCATGATGGATTGCAAAAAGGCGCTGGTTGAATCCAACGGCGACATCGAGCTGGCCATCGAGAACATGCGTAAGTCTGGTGCGATCAAAGCAGCGAAAAAAGCAGGCAACGTAGCTGCTGACGGCGTGATCAAAACCAAAATCGAAGGCAACTACGGTGTGATTCTGGAAGTTAACTGCCAGACTGACTTCGTTGCCAAAGATGGCGGTTTCCAGGCATTCGCTGACAAAGTGCTGGACGCGGCCGTTGCCGGTAAAGTGACTGACGTCGACGTACTGAAAGCGCAGTTCGAAGAAGAGCGCGTTGCGCTGGTGGCGAAAATTGGTGAAAACATCAATATCCGTCGCGTAGCCGTACTGGAAGGCGACGTGTTGGGCAGCTACCTGCACGGCGCACGTATCGGCGTTCTGGTTTCCGCTAAAGGCGCTGACGAAGAACTGGTTAAGCAGATCGCAATGCACGTTGCGGCCAGCAAGCCTGAGTTCGTGAAGCCTGAAGACGTTTCTGCCGAAGTGGTGGAAAAAGAGTATCAGGTTCAGCTGGACATCGCCATGCAGTCTGGCAAGCCGAAAGAAATCGCAGAGAAAATGGTTGAAGGCCGCATGAAGAAATTCACCGGCGAAGTTTCTCTGACTGGTCAGCCTTTCGTTATCGAGCCAAGCAAATCTGTTGGTCAGGTGCTGAAAGAGCACAACGCTGACGTGATTAACTTCATCCGCTTCGAAGTGGGCGAAGGCATCGAGAAAGTTGAAGCTGACTTTGCTGCTGAAGTTGCAGCAATGAGCAAGCAGTCTTAATGACTGTTAATGGAACCGCCGTCTGGCGGTTCCATTTTATATCCGCCGTATTTCAGGCCGCGCGCAGGGCGTCTTTTTCCTGCAGCCTGAATTATTTAGGATATATCTTTATCCAGATCCAGCCAGATTTACTCCGATGGCGGGCCCTGCCGGGTTATACTCTGCGCAGGCGCATTTCATCGGCCGAAACCCCCAATACTATTACTGCTGCTTAGGACAGAATAACCATGGCAACCAATGCAAAACCCGTATATCAGCGTATCCTGCTCAAACTGAGTGGCGAAGCCCTGCAAGGCGCAGAAGGTTTTGGTATCGACGCGAGCGTTTTGGATCGCATGGCTCAGGAAGTGAAAGAGCTGGTCGAGCTGGGCATTCAGGTCGGTGTAGTTATTGGCGGTGGCAACCTGTTCCGCGGCGCGGGCCTGGCGCAAGCCGGGATGAACCGCGTAGTGGGCGACCACATGGGAATGCTGGCTACCGTGATGAACGGCCTGGCTATGCGTGATGCACTGCACCGTGCCTATGTGAACGCCCGCCTGATGTCGGCTATCCCGCTCAATGGCGTATGTGATAACTACAGTTGGGCGGAGGCGATCAGCCTGCTGCGCAACAACCGCGTAGTGATTTTCTCCGCCGGTACCGGCAACCCGTTCTTCACCACCGACTCCGCCGCCTGCCTGCGCGGGATCGAAATTGAAGCGGATGTGGTATTGAAAGCCACCAAAGTGGATGGTGTATACTCCGCCGATCCGGTGAAAAACCCGGACGCTACGCTGTATGAACAGTTAACCTATCAGGACGTGCTGGAACGTGAACTGAAAGTCATGGACCTGGCCGCGTTTACGCTGGCGCGTGACCATGGCCTGCCGATCCGCGTGTTCAATATGAACAAGCCGGGCGCGCTGCGCCGCGTCGTGATGGGTGAGAACGAAGGTACATTGATCGGCAAGTAATTGCTGCTCGATACTGATTAAGCGGAGCGGGTGGCGACGTGCGCGCCTGCTCCCGGCAAGTAAAATTCACGGGCTATAATAAGCCTGCCAAGTAACCCGTTTCCAAAGGTTCGCAACGTGATTAATGACATCAGAAAAGATGCTGACGCACGCATGGAAAAAAGCGTCGAAGCATTCAAAAACCAAATCAGCAAAATCCGCACCGGCCGCGCATCACCAAGCATTCTTGACGGCATCATGGTGGAATACTACGGCGCTGCCACCCCGCTGCGTCAGCTGGCCAACATCACGGTGGAAGATTCCCGCACGCTGAAAATCAACGTGTTTGACCGCTCTCTGAGCCAGGCGGTGGAAAAAGCCATCATGTCCTCTGACCTGGGTCTGAACCCGTCTTCCGCCGGTTCCGACATCCGCGTTCCGCTGCCGCCGCTGACCGAAGAGCGCCGTAAGGATCTGATCAAGATCGTACGCGGTGAAGCAGAGCAGGGCCGCGTGTCCGTGCGCAACGTGCGTCGCGACGCCAACGACAAGGTCAAGGCGCTGCTGAAAGACAAGGAAATCAGCGAAGACGAAGAACGTCGTTCACAAGACGACATTCAGAAAATGACCGATGCCTACATCAAGCTGGTCGACGCCGCTCTGGCGGAGAAAGAAAAAGAGCTGATGGAATTCTAATCGGCTTTGCGCTGAACAAAGCGTCGCTTAGGCGGCGCTTTATTTTTTGCAGCTCAGATCTCGTTTTATCGTACTGAAAGATCGTGGACATCCGGTGCGTAAGGTTTCACACTGGAGCACCATCGATCTTATCAGACAGTTACTCAGAGCGAACTCATGAAGCAACTGACTATTCTTGGCTCCACCGGTTCCGTCGGCACCAGCACGCTGGCCGTTGTGCGGGAAAATCCTGAACGTTTCGCCGTGAAGGCGCTGGTTGCCGGCCGCAATGCGGCAGTGATGGCGCAGCAGTGCCTGGAATTCCGTCCGGCCTATGCGGCGATGGCGGATGAAGCCGCCGCCGGCCAGCTGCGTACGCTGCTGGCGGAGCAGGGCGTGGCGACCGAGGTGCTGGCGGGCGAACAGGCCGCCTGCGAGCTGGCGGCGCTGGATGACGTCGATCAGGTGACCGCAGCCATCGTCGGCGCCGCCGGGCTGCTGCCGACGCTGGCGGCGATCCGCGCCGGCAAGCAGGTGCTGCTGGCGAACAAAGAGTCGCTGGTGACCTGCGGACGTCTGTTTATGGACGCGGTACGGCAGAGTCAGGCGCAGCTTTTACCGCTCGACAGCGAGCATAACGCGATTTTTCAGAGTTTACCTGAGAGTATTCAGCGCCAGTTGGGATACTCTTCACTGGAAGATCATGGTGTTTCGCGCATTGTGTTGACCGGTTCCGGCGGCCCGTTCCGTACCACGCCGCTGGAACAGTTCGCCGCGATGACGCCGGATCAGGCGTGTGCCCATCCCAACTGGTCGATGGGGCGCAAGATCTCGGTGGACTCCGCCACCATGATGAATAAAGGTCTGGAATATATTGAGGCCCGCTGGCTGTTTAATGCCTCGGCCGAACAAATGGAAGTGATTCTGCACCCGCAGTCGGTCATCCACTCGATGGTGCGCTATGCCGACGGCAGCGTACTGGCGCAGCTGGGCACGCCGGATATGCGTACGCCAATCGCCCACGCGATGGCCTATCCGCAGCGCGTGAACTCCGGCGTTGCCGCGCTGGACTTCTGCCGCATTGGCGCGTTGACCTTCTCCGAGCCTGAGCGTGAGCGCTACCCTTGTCTGCACCTGGCCATCGCGGCCTTTGACGCAGGCCAGGCGGCGACCACCGCGCTCAATGCCGCCAATGAAGTGGCGGTGGCCGCCTTCTTGCAGGCGCAGATTCGCTTTACCGATATCGCGGCGGTGAACCAAAAAGTTGTCGAACGGCTGTCGTTGCAGGAACCGACCTGCGTTGACGCGGTCTTAGATATCGATCGCCAGGCGCGTGCGCTTGCCGCTGAGGTGGTGAAGACGCAGTACGCCTGAGCCCGCGATATTGTCTGATTTTGTTCGTAAATTGCGCGCGCCGCTCCGGGCCTGTTTGTTCAGGCTTCGCTGAGGTGATATAGTCTGCGCCACCTGTCAGCGGTTATACCGTTGAATAATGGCCTGATTGGTATGTCGAATACCTATTCGTTCCAGACGATGTCTGGGCTATCAGGACGTGCAGACGAAAAAGCCGTGTCGGGCACACGGCTTTTTTTGCGCGCAAGGGCCTGAAGTTCCGGAAAGGCTGTTGTGTTTCTATCGAGGAAATAAGTACGAGTTATGTCGTCCGCAAATCAACAAGAAGCTAATCCGTCCATTTCAGGGCCACGTCACGTTGCCATCATTATGGACGGTAACGGACGTTGGGCTAAACGTCAGGGCAAGTTGCGCGTCTTCGGTCATAAAGCAGGGGTGAAATCGGTGCGCAGGGCCGTCAGCTTTGCCGCCAGCCATCATTTGGATGCGCTCACGCTTTATGCCTTCAGCAGTGAGAACTGGAATCGTCCGGCGCAGGAGGTCTCCGCACTGATGGAGCTTTTTGTGCGTGCTCTGGACAGTGAAGTGAAAAGCCTGCACAAACATAACGTCAGGTTGCGCGTAATTGGCGATGTCAGCCGGTTCAGCGCACGTCTGCAGGAGCGTATCCGTCGCTCTGAGCAGCTGACAGAAAATAACGATGGCCTGACGCTCAACATCGCTGCCAACTACGGCGGCCGTTGGGATATCATGCAGGGAGTAAAGACTTTGGCCGAGAAAGTGCAGGAAGGTTTGCTGCGCCCGGACCAAATCAGTGAAGAGTTGCTGAGTGAACAGGTTTGCATGAGCGATCTGGCGCCGGTGGATCTGGTGATCCGCACCGGCGGTGAACACCGTATCAGCAATTTCTTACTGTGGCAGATTGCTTATGCCGAGCTTTACTTTACTGATGTACTCTGGCCTGATTTTGATGAACTTGTCTTTGAAGGTGCGCTGAATGCATTTGCACAACGTGAGCGTCGCTTCGGGGGAACAACACCTATCGGCGCCAATGCGTCCTAGGGGGAACATTTGCTGAAGTATCGCCTCATAACTGCTCTGATTTTAATACCGATCGTTATTGCAGCACTGTTTTTGCTGCCTCCGGTGGGATTCGCCCTGGTAACGCTGGTAGTGTGCATGTTAGCTGCGTGGGAGTGGGGCCAGCTGGCCGGTTTTGCTTCCCGTTCTCAACGTATCTGGTTGGCGATACTCTGCGGCTTTTTGCTGGCGCTGATGATGCTGAGCGTACCGGCCTATCATCAGTCCGTCCACCTGCTGCAGGTGGGCGGGCCGCTGTGGATGTCGCTCGGATGGTGGCTGGCGGCGCTGCTGCTGGTGCTGTTTTATCCGGGCTCCGCGGGGCTGTGGCGTAATTCGCGCCCGCTGCGGCTGGTGTTCGGCATCCTGACCATCGTGCCGTTCTTCTGGGGCATGCTGGCACTGCGTCAGTTCGGCTATGAGCAAAACCATTTTACCGGCGCCTGGTGGCTGCTGTATGTGATGCTGCTGGTCTGGGGCGCGGATTCCGGCGCCTATGTCTTCGGCAAGCTGTTCGGCAAGCACAAGTTGGCGCCGAAGGTCTCGCCAGGGAAAACCTGGGAAGGCCTGATCGGCGGTCTGGTGACCTCGGCGCTGATCTCCTGGCTGTTCGGCCGCTATGCGCCGCTGAACGTGGTGCCGGCGACCCTGCTGGTCTGCTCGGTGACCGCCGCGCTGGCCTCGGTGCTGGGCGACCTCACCGAGAGCATGTTCAAACGGGAAGCGGGCATCAAGGACAGCGGCCATCTGATTCCGGGACATGGCGGGATACTGGATCGTATCGACAGCCTGACCGCCGCCGTGCCGGTATTTGCCTGTTTGATGCTGTTAGTGTTTTAATCCGTCCGTGACGGGGAGTGTAGGGATGATGTTCAGCGTGCTCTGGAACCTGGTAGCGTTTATTATTGCACTCGGTATATTGATTACCGTGCATGAGTTCGGGCACTTTTGGGTGGCCCGCCGCTGCGGCGTCCGCGTTGAACGCTTCTCTATCGGCTTTGGCCGCGCCCTGTGGCGCCGCACTGACCGTCACGGCACCGAATTTGTTATCGCGCTGATTCCGCTGGGCGGCTACGTCAAAATGCTGGATGAGCGCGTGGAGACGGTGGCGCCCGAGCTGCGTCACCGGGCCTTTAACAATAAGACCGTCTGGCAGCGCGCCGCCATCGTCAGCGCCGGGCCAATCGCCAACTTCCTGTTCGCCGTGGTTGCCTACTGGCTGGTGTTTATCATCGGCGTCCCCAGCTTTCGTCCGGTTATTGGCGAAATATCACCACAATCTATCGCCGCTCAGGCGCAAATTTCACCCGGAATGGAACTAAAGTCCGTTGGCGGTATCGAAACGCCTGATTGGGAAGCTGTTCGTCTGGCGCTGGTGACCAAGATTGGCGATGACAAAACCGAGGTGGGCATTGCGCCTTTCGGCTCATCGCAGGTGGTGAATAAAACCCTGGATTTGCGCCAGTGGAAGTTTGAGCCAGACAAGCAGGATCCGGTGGTGTCGCTGGGGATGATCCCCCGCGGGCCGCAGATTGAATCGGTGCTGGCGCAGGTGCAGTCCGGTTCGGCAGCGCAAAAAGCGGGTTTGCAAGCCGGGGACAGGATCGTTAAAGTCGATGGTCAGCCTTTGGGGCGTTGGCAAACGTTGGTGAAACGCATTCACGACGGCCCGGGGCAGCCGCTGGCTTTAGAGATTGAAAGAAACGGCGCGCCGCTGTCGTTAACGCTGGTTCCGGACAGCAAGACGGCGGATGGTCAACGTATCGGCTTTGCCGGCATTATTCCGAAAGTGTTGCCGCTGCCGGATGAGTACAAGACGATTCGTCAGTTTGGACCGTTCTCGGCGCTGTATCAGGCCGGGGACAAGACCTGGCAAATCATGCGCCTAACGGTCAGCATGCTGGGTAAATTAATCACCGGTGATGTGAAGTTGAACAACCTGAGCGGCCCGATTTCTATTGCACAGGGCGCCGGGGCTTCAGCCGGGGTCGGGTTTGTGTACTACTTGATGTTCCTGGCGTTGATTAGCGTCAACCTTGGGATCATCAACCTGTTCCCATTACCGGTGTTAGATGGTGGGCACCTCCTCTTCCTGGCGATAGAAAAGCTGAAGGGCGGCCCGGTATCCGAGCGAGTACAGGACTACAGCTACCGCATAGGCTCGATTTTGCTGGTGCTGTTAATGGGTCTTGCACTTTTCAATGATTTTTCTCGCCTGTAAGGGCGGGGATAGGTTAGGAAGAACGCATAACAACGATGGCGATGAAAAAGTTGCTCATAGCGTCGCTGCTGTTTGGCAGCGCCACCGTATACGGTGCAGACGGGTTCGTGGTGAAAGACATTCATTTCGAAGGCCTGCAGCGGGTCGCCGTCGGTGCGGCGTTACTCAACATGCCGGTTCGCGTAGGCGATACCGTCACTGACGATGACATCAGTAATACCATTCGTGCCTTGTTTGCCACCGGCAACTTCGAGGACGTGCGCGTACTGCGCGATGGTAATACGTTGATCGTGCAGGTTAAGGAACGTCCTACCATTGCCAGCATCACTTTCTCCGGCAACAAGTCGGTGAAAGATGACATGCTCAAGCAAAACCTGGAAGCCTCCGGCGTCCGGGTCGGCGAAGCGCTCGACCGCACCACGATCTCCAGTATTGAAAAAGGTCTGGAAGACTTCTACTACAGCGTCGGTAAGTACAGCGCCTCGGTGAAAGCCGTGGTGACGCCGCTGCCGCGCAACCGTGTCGACCTGAAACTGGTGTTCACGGAAGGGGTTTCCGCAAAAATTCAACAGATCAACATCGTCGGCAACCATGCCTTCACCAACGATGAACTGATTTCACGCTTCCAACTGCGTGATGAGGTGCCGTGGTGGAACGTGGTCGGCGATCGCAAATACCAGAAGCAGAAACTGGCGGGCGACCTTGAGACCCTGCGCAGCTTCTATCTGGACCGCGGCTATGCGCGTTTCAACATTGATTCGACGCAGGTCAGCCTGACGCCGGACAAGAAAGGCATCTACATCACCATCAATATCACCGAAGGCGATCAGTACAAGCTTTCCGACGTGGTGGTGAACGGCAACCTGGCGGGCCATTCGGCCGAAGTCGCCCAACTGACCAAGATTGAGCCGGGCGAACTGTACAACGGCAGCAAAGTGACCAAGATGGAAGACAACATCAAGAAGATGTTGGGCCGTTATGGTTACGCTTACCCGCGCGTACAGACCCAGCCGGAAATCAACGACGCGGATAAAACCGTCAAGCTGCATGTCAACATCGACGCGGGCAACCGCTTCTACGTGCGCCGCATCAAGTTCGAAGGCAACGACACCAGTAAAGATTCCGTACTGCGCCGCGAAATGCGTCAGATGGAAGGGGCGTGGCTGGGCAACGATCAGGTTGAGCAGGGCAAAGAGCGTCTGAACCGCCTGGGCTACTTCGAGACCGTGGACGTTGAAACGCAGCGCGTACCGGGCACCGCCGATCAGGTTGACGTCACCTATAAGGTGAAAGAGCGCAACACCGGTACCTTCAACTTCGGCGTCGGTTACGGCACGGAAAGCGGCGTCAGCTTCCAGGTCGGCGTTCAGCAGGACAACTGGCTGGGCACCGGCTACTCGGTGGGCGTCAGCGGCACCAAGAACGACTATCAGACCTATGCGGAGCTGTCTGCCACCAACCCTTACTTCACCGTTGACGGTGTGAGTCTGGGCGGTCGTATCTTCTATAACGACTTTAAGGCCGACGACGCAGACCTGTCTGACTATACCAACAGCAGCTACGGCGTTGACGGTACGCTGGGCTTCCCGATCAACGAGAACAACTCGCTGCGCGCCGGCCTGGGCTATGTGCATAACAGCCTGTCCGACATGCAGCCGCAGATCGCCATGTGGCGTTACCTGAACTCGATGGGGCAGGATCCGAACACCATGGATCGCGCCAGCTACAAGGCGGATGACTTCACGCTGAACCTGGGCTGGACCTATAACAACCTTGACCGTGGTTACTTCCCGACCTCCGGTAACCGCACCACCCTGAATGGTAAAATCACCATTCCTGGCTCTGACAACGAATACTACAAAGTGACGTTGGACAGCGTACAGTACGTGCCGATCAACGACGATCGCACCTGGGTGCTGTTGGGCCGCGGCCGTCTGGGTTATGCCGACGGTCTGGGCGGTAAGGAAATGCCGTTCTATGAGAACTTCTATGCCGGCGGCTCCAGCTCCGTGCGTGGCTTCCAGTCCAATACCATTGGTCCGAAGGCGGTGTACTACAATTCCAACTCCTACAGCTGCAGCAACGGCACCAAGCTGTGCGGCTCTGACGATGCGGTCGGCGGTAACGCCATGGCGGTCGCCAGCATGGAGCTGATTACGCCTACGCCGTTTATCAGCGAGAAATATGCCAACTCGGTACGCACCTCGCTGTTCGTCGATGCGGGTACCGTGTGGGATACCAACTGGGAGAAGAGCCAGACCGCAGGGTATGACATTCCGGATTACAGCAAGCCAGGCAATATTCGCGTGTCTGCCGGTATTGCTCTACAGTGGATGTCACCGCTGGGGCCGTTGGTGTTCTCTTACGCCAACCCGCTTAAGGATTACGAAGGCGATAAATCCGAGCAGTTCCAGTTTAATATTGGTAAGACCTGGTAACGGTTTTACCTCTGCGTAAAACGTTGCTAAGAATCGCAATGGCCAGACTGTCGAAACGGCAGAGGGAGAAAAGTCTCATTGTTTCGTGAGATAAGTCTGGCAGATTGTGTATTTCACGTGTCGAATGACACAAACGGTGATGGTAAGGAGTTTATAGTGAAAAAGTGGTTGTGTGCCGCAGGCCTCGGTTTAGCAATGGCTGCTTCAGCGAGCGTTCAGGCTGCTGACAGTATTGCTGTCGTTAACGTTTCCAGCATTTTCCAACAGTTGCCAGCTCGTGAGACCGTGGCGAAACAACTGGAAAACGAATTCAAAGGCCGTGCAAGTGAACTCCAGAACATGGAACGCAGCCTGCAGACTAAAATGCAGAAACTGCAGCGTGACGGCTCTACGATGAAGGCAAGCGAGCGCAGCAAGCTGGAAAAAGACGTGATGGCGCAGCGCGAGCAGTTCTCCAAGAAAGCCCAGTCTTTCGAGCAGGACAATCGCCGTCGTCAGATGGAAGAGCGTAACAAGATCCTGAGCCGTATTCAGGATGCAGTGAAAACTGTTGCCAGCAAAGAAGGTTATGACGTGGTGATCGACGCCAACGCCGTAGCTTACGCAGGTTCTTCCAAAGACATTACTGCTGACGTGCTGAAACAGGTTAAATAACACATGCCTTCAATTCGACTGGCTGATTTAGCGCAGCAGTTGGATGCACAATTGCACGGTGATGGCGATCTCGTCATCACCGGCATTGCTTCTATGCATTCCGCACAAACTGGCCAAATTACCTTTTTGTCCAACAGCCGCTATCAACAGCAGCTGTCTTCCTGTCAGGCCAGCGCCGTGGTGCTGACCGAAGCAGATTTACCACACTGCCGCAGCGCGGCGCTGGTGGTGAAGAATCCCTACCTGACCTACGCGCGCATGGCGCAGCTGATGGATACCACGCCGGCACCGGCTCAGGATATCGCGCCGAGCGCGGTCATCTCTCCTGAGGCGCAGCTTGGGCAAAACGTGGCCGTCGGCGCCAATGCGGTGATCGAGTCAGGCGCCGTGCTCGGCGATAACGTGGTTATCGGTCCGGGCTGTTTTATCGGCAAGAATGCTCGCCTGGGCGCCGGTACGCGCTTATGGGCAAACGTCACCGTGTACCATGAGGTTGAAATCGGCCAAGGCTGCCTGATTCAGTCGGGTACGGTGATCGGCGCAGACGGTTTCGGCTACGCCAACGAGCGCGGCAACTGGGTGAAGATCCCCCAGCTGGGCACGGTGATCATCGGCGATCGCGTCGAGATTGGCGCCTGCACCACCATTGACCGCGGCGCGCTGGATAACACTCTGATCGGAAATGGTGTTATCATCGACAACCAATGCCAAATTGCGCATAACGTGGTAATTGGTGAAAATACCGCCGTTGCCGGCGGCGTTATCATGGCCGGCAGTCTGAAGATTGGCCGCTATTGCCAGATCGGCGGCGCCAGTGTGATCAACGGTCACATGGAGATTGCCGATCAGGTGGTGGTCACGGGAATGGGAATGGTTATGCGACCAATCACCGAACCTGGGGTATACTCTTCGGGTATTCCGTTACAACCCAACAAAGCCTGGCGTAAAACCGCCGCGTTGGTGATGAATATCGATGAGATCAGCAAGCGTTTGAAAGCTGTCGAACGAAAAGTCGGTAAAGACGACGATTCCCAATAAGCTTGCCCGCTGCATCACGGCGTATTCAGTCCCAAAATGAAATACTGCAGGCAATATCGTGCACGTATAGGGAAACGAAGTGCAAAATAAAGATGCAGCTTGCAGGATGATGGGTATAATCACCGCCGCCCGCCTAACTGGGTAGAAAAACGAAACGCGTTGGCCGCTTGCGGCTAAAAGCGCAAAGAGTTGTGAATTTGCGGCCTGCCTGATGATCTCCTTTTGGGGTCAACGCAGGCCGTGTTGTTGATGCCATCAGTTTTTAGAGACAGGAAGAGTATTTTGACTACTGACACTCATACTCTAGATATTGCAGAAATTTTGGAATTGCTCCCTCATCGTTACCCATTCTTGCTGGTTGACCGTGTACTTGAGTTTGAAGAGCATAAATATCTGCGTGCGGTAAAAAACGTTTCCGTTAACGAGCCGTTTTTCCAGGGCCACTTCCCTGGCAAGCCGATTTTCCCAGGCGTATTGATCCTGGAAGCCATGGCGCAGGCCACCGGCATTCTGGCGTTTAAAAGCGTCGGCAAGCTGGAGCCGGGCGAGCTGTACTATTTTGCCGGTATTGACGAAGCGCGCTTTAAGCGTCCGGTCGTGCCTGGCGATCAGATGATTATGGAAGTTACTTTCGAGAAAACTCGTCGTGGCCTGACGCGCTTTAAAGGCGTGGCGACCGTCGACGGTAAAATTGTCTGCGAAGCAACCATGATGTGTGCCCGCAGCCGGGAGGCATAATCCGTGATAGACCAAACCGCCTTTATCCACCCAAGCGCGATTGTTGAAGACGGTGCCGTTATCGGCGCCGGAGCGCACATTGGCCCATTCTGTTACGTCGGCTCCCAGGTGGAAATCGGCGAAGGCACGGTGCTTAAATCCCACGTCGTGGTCAATGGCATTACCAAAATTGGCCGCGAAAACCAGATTTATCAGTTCGCCTCCATCGGCGAAGTGAACCAGGATCTGAAATATGCGGGCGAGCCGACGCGCGTTGAAATCGGCGATCGCAACCGCATTCGCGAGAGCGTGACCATTCACCGCGGTACGGCGCAGGGCACCAACGTGACCAAAGTCGGCAACGATAACCTGCTGATGGTTAATGTGCACGTGGCTCACGACTGCGTGGTGGGGAACTCCTGCATACTGGCCAACAATGCCACCTTGGCGGGCCACGTGGAGATTGACGACCATGCGATCATCGGCGGTATGACGGCTATTCACCAGTTCTGCATTATCGGCGCGCACGTCATGGTTGGCGGCTGCTCCGGCGTTGCGCAGGACGTGCCGCCTTTCGTTATTGCCCAGGGCAACCACGCCACGCCGTTCGGCGTGAACGCCGTTGGCCTGAAGCGTCGCGGCTTCGATAAGGATGAAATGCAGGCGATTCGCAACGCTTACAAAATCCTGTATCGCAGCGAAAAAACGCTGGACGAAGCCAAGGCGGAAATCGAAGCGCTGGCGCAGCAGCAGCCGGTGGTTCAGCAGTTCCTCGATTTCTTTGCGCGTTCCACCCGCGGCATTATTCGCTGAGTTATGTCAACACGTCCATTGACTATCGGACTGGTCGCCGGCGAGACCTCCGGCGATATTCTTGGCGCCGGATTGATTCGCGCGCTGAAGGCCCGTCACCCGGACGCGCGCTTTGTCGGCGTCGCCGGCCCGCTGATGCAGGCCGAGGGGTGCGAAGCCTGGTATGAGATGGAGGAGCTGGCGGTGATGGGCGTGGTGGAAGTGCTGGAGCGCTTGCCCCGCCTGTTGAAGATTCGCAAGGATCTGACCCGCCGCTTCAGCGAACTGGCGCCTGACGTGTTTGTCGGCATCGATGCGCCAGACTTCAACATCACGCTGGAAGGCCGCCTGAAACAGCGTGGTATCCGCACCATTCACTATGTCAGCCCGTCCGTCTGGGCCTGGCGTCAAAAGCGCGTTTTCAAAATTGGCAAGGCGACCGACCTGGTGTTGGCGTTTCTCCCTTTTGAAAAGGCGTTTTACGATCGTTTCAACGTTCCCTGCCGTTTTATCGGCCATACCATGGCCGATGCGATGCCGCTGCAGCCGGACAGGCTGGCCGCGCGCGCCGCACTGGGCATTGCGCCCGACGCGCGCTGCCTGGCGCTGCTGCCCGGCAGCCGCGGTGCGGAAGTGGAGATTCTGAGCGCCGATTTCCTGCAGACCGCGCAGCTGTTGCGCACCCGCTACCCGGATCTCGAGGTGGTGGTGCCGCTGGTGAACGCCAAGCGACGCGAGCAGTTCGAGCGCATCAAGGCGCAGGTTGCGCCGGACCTTCCCGCCCACCTGCTGGACGGCAAGGCGCGCGAGGCGATGATCGCCAGCGATGCGGCGCTGCTGGCTTCCGGCACCGCCGCGTTGGAGTGCATGCTGGCCAAGTGCCCGATGGTGGTGGGTTACCGCATGAAGCCGTTCACCTTCTGGCTGGCGCAGCGGCTGGTGAAAACGCCGTACGTTTCGCTGCCGAATCTGCTGGCGGGGCGTGAAATCGTCACCGAGCTGCTGCAGCATGACTGCGTGCCGGACAAACTGGCCGCGGCGCTGCTGCCGCTGCTGGAAGAGAGCCCGCAGGCGGAGCAGTTGAAACAGACTTTCCTTGAACTGCATCAGAGCATCCGTTGCGGTGCCGACGAACAGGCCGCTCAGGCTGTGTTGGAGCTGGCAAACAAATGACCGAAGCCTTTATCTATCCCGACGCCCGGCTGATCGCCGGCGTGGACGAAGTCGGGCGCGGCCCGCTGGTCGGCGCGGTGGTTACCGCGGCGGTGATCCTTGACCCAGCGCAGCCGATCGCCGGCCTGGCCGACTCGAAAAAGCTCAGCGAAAAGCGCCGGCTGGCGCTGTATGATGAGATTATCGCCAAGGCGCTCTCCTGGAGCCTGGGACGCGCCGAGCCGGAGGAGATTGACCGTCTGAACATTCTGCATGCCACGATGCTGGCGATGCAGCGGGCGGTGGCCGGGTTGCATATTGAGCCGGATATGGTTTTAATCGACGGTAACCGTTGCCCGGCATTGCCGATGCGTGCGCAGGCGGTGGTGAAGGGCGACAGCCGCGTGGCGGAAATCAGCGCGGCGTCGATTCTGGCGAAAGTGACGCGCGACCGTGAAATGACCGAGCTGGATCGCGCCTTCCCGGAATATGGCTTTGCCCAGCATAAAGGCTATCCGACCGCTTTCCATCTTGAGCGGCTGGCCGCGCTGGGCGCCACCGAACATCATCGCCGCAGCTTTGCCCCGGTAAGACGGGCGCTGGAGCTGTAATCTGCGGGCCGAACCTGGCCTGACAATACGCTGGAGTTAACCCGGGTTCAGCCTGCTGAGCCCCCCATTTTGGTATCTGGATATGGCCGAACCTCGTTTTATTCACCTGCGCGTTCACAGCGACTACTCCATGATAGATGGGCTCGCCAAGACCGGTCCGTTGGTGAAGCGGGCCGCGGCGCTGGCGATGCCGGCGCTGGCCATCACCGACTTTACCAACCTGTGCGGCCTGGTGAAGTTTTACGGCACGGCGCACGGCGCCGGGGTAAAGCCGATCATCGGTGCGGATTTCCACGTGCAGAGCGAAGTGCTGGGCGATGAGCTGGCCGAGCTGACCGTCCTGGCGGCGAACAACGCCGGCTATCAAAACCTGACGCTGTTGATTTCCCGCGCTTACCAGCGCGGCTACGGCGCGGCAGGCCCGATTATCGACCGCGACTGGCTGATCGAACACCGCGAAGGGCTGATTCTGCTGTCCGGCGCGCGCATGGGCGACGTGGGCAAGTTTATGCTGCGCGGCAATCAGGCGCAGGTCGATCAGTGCCTGGAGTTTTATCAGCAGTATTTCCCCGACAGTTACTACCTGGAGCTGATCCGCACCGGACGCCCGGATGAGGAGAACTACCTGCACGCGGCGGTGGCGCTGGCGGCCGAACGCGGCCTGCCGGTGGTGGCCACCAACGATGTGCGCTTCCTGGTGGAAGATGACTTTGACGCGCATGAGATTCGCGTCGCCATCCACGACGGCTTTACCCTCGACGATCCCAAACGTCCGCGCAACTATAGCGTGCAGCAGTATATGCGCAGCGAAGATGAGATGTGCGAGCTGTTCGCCGATATCCCCGAGGCGCTGATCAACAGCGTCGAAATCGCCAAGCGCTGTAACGTCACCATTCGCCTCGGCGAGTATTTCCTGCCGCAGTTCCCGACCGGTGAGATGACCACGGAAGACTTCCTGGTTGCCAAGTCGCGCGAGGGGCTGGAAGAGCGCCTCGAGTTCCTGTATCCGGACCCGGAGGAGCGCGCCCGGCGGCGGCCGGAATATGACGAACGTCTGGATATCGAGCTGAAAGTCATCAACCAGATGGGCTTCCCCGGCTACTTCCTGATCGTGATGGAGTTTATCCAGTGGTCGAAGGATAACGACGTGCCGGTAGGGCCGGGGCGAGGTTCCGGCGCCGGCTCGCTGGTGGCCTATGCGCTGAAAATCACCGATCTGGATCCGCTGGAGTTCGACCTGCTGTTCGAACGTTTCCTGAACCCGGAACGCGTCTCGATGCCCGACTTCGACGTCGACTTCTGCATGGAAAAACGCGACCGGGTGATTGAGCACGTGGCGGACATGTACGGCCGCGAGGCGGTATCGCAGATTATTACCTTCGGCACCATGGCGGCGAAAGCGGTTATCCGCGACGTGGGCCGCGTGCTGGGGCATCCGTACGGCTTTGTCGACCGCATCTCCAAGCTGGTGCCGCCAGACCCGGGCATGACGCTGGAGAAAGCCTTCGCCGCCGAGCCGCAGCTGCCGGAAATCTACGAGGCGGACGAAGAGGTCAAGGCGCTGATCGACATGGCGCGCAAGCTGGAAGGCGTCACCCGTAACGCCGGTAAACACGCCGGGGGCGTGGTGATCGCGCCGACCAAGATTACCGACTTCGCGCCGCTGTACTGCGACGCCGAAGGGCATCACCCGGTGACCCAGTTCGACAAGAACGACGTGGAATACGCCGGGTTGGTGAAGTTCGACTTCCTGGGGCTGCGTACCCTGACCATCATCGACTGGGCGCTGGAGATGATCAACGCCCGGCGCGCCAAGAGCGGTGAGCCGCCGATCGATATCGCGGCGATCCCGCTCGACGACAAGAAAAGCTTCGACATGCTGCAGCGCTCGGAAACCACGGCGGTGTTCCAGCTTGAATCGCGCGGCATGAAAGACCTGATCAAACGTCTGAAGCCCGACTGCTTCGAAGATATGATCGCACTGGTGGCGCTGTTCCGTCCGGGGCCGCTGCAGTCCGGCATGGTGGATAACTTTATCGACCGTAAGCACGGCCGTGAAGAGATCTCCTACCCGGATATCCAGTGGCAGCACGAGACGCTCAAACCGGTGCTGGAGCCGACCTACGGCATTATCCTGTATCAGGAACAGGTGATGCAGATTGCCCAGGTGCTGGCCGGCTATACGCTGGGCGGCGCGGACATGCTGCGTCGTGCGATGGGTAAGAAAAAGCCGGAAGAGATGGCGAAACAGCGCTCGGTGTTTGAAGAGGGCGCGAAGAGCATGGGCATCGACGGCGAGCTGTCGATGAAAATCTTTGACCTGGTGGAGAAATTCGCCGGTTACGGCTTTAACAAATCTCACTCCGCCGCCTATGCGCTGGTGTCTTACCAGACGCTGTGGCTGAAGGCGCACTATCCGGCCGAGTTTATGGCGGCGGTAATGACCGCCGATATGGACAACACTGATAAGGTGGTCGGCCTGGTGGACGAGTGCTGGCGCATGGGGCTGAAGATCCTGCCGCCGGACATCAACAGCGGTCTGTACCACTTCCACGTCAACGATGACGGCGAGATCGTTTACGGCATCGGCGCGATTAAAGGGGTGGGCGAAGGGCCGATTGAGGCTATTCTTGAAGCACGCAACAGCGGCGAGCAGGGCTATTTTAAAGATCTGTTCGACCTGTGCGCGCGTTCGGATATTAAAAAGCTTAACCGGCGTATTCTGGAAAAGCTGATTATGTCCGGCGCTTTCGACCGGCTGGGGCCGCACCGCGCCGCGCTGATGAACTCGCTGCCTGACGCGTTGAAAGCGGCGGATCAGCATGCCAAGGCCGAGGCGATCGGCCAGGTGGATATGTTTGGCGTACTGGCGGAAGCGCCGGAGCAGGTGGAGCAATCCTACGCCAACGTGGCGCCGTGGCAGGAGCAGGTGGTGCTGGACGGCGAGCGGGAAACGCTGGGGCTGTACCTGACCGGCCACCCGATAACCCAGTATCTGAAGGAGATCGAACGTTACGCCGGCGGCATGCGTTTGAAAGATATGCACCCGACGGACCGGGGCAAGATGACCACCGCCGTCGGGCTGGTGGTTGCCGCGCGCGTCATGGTCACCAAGCGCGGCAATCGCATCGGTATTTGCACCCTGGATGACCGTTCCGGACGTCTGGAGGTGATGTTATTTACCGACGCGTTAGAAAAATACCAGCATTTGTTGGAAAAAGACCGTATCCTGATTGCCAGTGGACAGGTCAGCTTTGATGACTTTAGCGGTGGGCTTAAAATGACCGCCCGCGAGCTAATGGACATCAGTGAAGCCCGTGAAAAATATGCGCGCGGGCTTGCTATCTCGCTGACGGACAGGCAAATTGATGACCAGCTTTTGAACCGTCTCCGCCAGTCGTTGGAACCGCATCGATCGGGGACGATTCCAGTACATCTGTACTATCAACGGATCGACGCTCGCGCCAAGCTGCGTTTTGGCGCAACCTGGCGAGTGACGCCCACGGACCGCTTGTTGATAGACTTACGGACTTTGGTCGGTAATGAACAGGTGGAACTGGAATTTGACTAATATAGGAATGCTATGAGTCTGAATTTTCTTGATTTTGAACAGCCGATTGCAGAGCTGGAAGCGAAAATTGACTCGCTGACTGCCGTCAGCCGTCAAGACGAAAAATTAGATATTAATCTGGACGAAGAAGTTCAGCGCCTGCGTGAGAAGAGCGTTGAGCTGACGCGCAAGATTTTCTCCGATCTTGGGGCCTGGCAAGTTGCTCAACTGGCACGCCACCCGCGCCGTCCTTATACCCTGGATTATATCGAACATATCTTTACCGATTTTGAAGAGCTGGCGGGCGATCGCGCCTATGCCGATGATAAAGCCATCGTCGGCGGCATCGCGCGTCTGGACGGCCGTCCGGTGATGATCATCGGCCACCAGAAAGGCCGTGAGACGAAGGAAAAGATTCGTCGCAACTTCGGCATGCCGGCGCCGGAAGGCTACCGTAAGGCGCTGCGCCTGATGGAAATGGCCTCGCGCTTCAACATGCCGATCATCACCTTTATCGATACCCCGGGCGCTTATCCGGGCGTGGGTGCGGAAGAGCGCGGCCAGTCGGAAGCCATCGCCCGCAACCTGCGTGAGATGTCACGCCTCAACGTGCCGGTGATCTGTACGGTTATCGGCGAAGGCGGTTCCGGCGGCGCGCTGGCGATCGGCGTGGGCGACAAAGTGAATATGCTGCAGTACAGCACCTATTCGGTGATCTCACCGGAAGGCTGCGCCTCTATTCTGTGGAAGAGCGCGGATAAAGCGCCGATTGCCGCTGAGGCCATGGGCATCACTGCGCCGCGTCTGAAAGAGCTGCAGCTGATCGACTCGGTGATCCCGGAGCCGCTGGGCGGCGCCCACCGCGATGTGCCGGCGATTGCCGAATCGCTGAAGGCGCAGCTGCTGGCGGATCTGACCGATCTGGACGGCCTGAACAAAGAAGAGCTGCTTAACCGCCGCTATCAACGCCTGATGAACTACGGCTACTGCTGATCCGCTTGCCGACAAAAAACCGCCTGCGGGCGGTTTTTTTATGCCTGCGATTTACCGCGGCGCTCTTCTTCCACCAGGGCGTTTTCAGCCGTTTCCCCGTTGACGTCGGTCATGGCGGCCGATATGTTGCCAAGGGTCTGAATAGAAGGAGAAAACCATGCTGGCATTACGTCAGGTGCACCATATTGCGATTATCGCGTCCGATTATGCCGCCAGTAAGCACTTTTACTGCGATATTCTGGGTTTTACGCTGCAGGGGGAGTATTACCGCGCGGAGCGTGACTCCTGGAAGGGCGATCTGGCGTTGAACGGCCAGTACGTGATTGAGCTGTTTTCTTTTCCGTCGCCGCCGGCGCGGGTCAGCCGCCCGGAAGCCTGCGGCCTGCGCCATCTGGCGTTCAGCGTCGACGATATTGAGCAGGCGGTGGCGCAGCTGCAGGCCGCCGGCGTGGCCTGTGAACCGGTGCGGGTTGACCCTTACACCGAGTCGCGCTTCACATTCTTCAGCGATCCGGATGGCTTGCCGCTAGAATTATATGAACAATGAATGCTTAATCGGCGCGTAATGGCTCAGGTTGCGGGCTGAATATGCTATTATCGCGCGCCTGCCTTGGGTTCTCTTTGAGTTATTTCCGCCATGCAACAGCCTGTTTTTCGCGTCGGAGAGTGGCTGGTTACGCCGGCTGACAACCAAATCAGCCGTGACGGGCGTCAGAAGACGCTGGAGCCACGCTTAATCGATATGCTGTTCTATTTCGCCCGGCACCCGGATGTGGTGCTGAGTCGGGATGAACTGATCGAAAATGTCTGGAAACGTAATATCGTCACCAACCATGTGGTGACGCAGAGCATTTCTGAGCTGCGTAAGTACCTGAAAGACGGCGATGAGCAGAGTCCGGAATATATCATCACGGTGCCAAAACGCGGCTATAAGCTGGCGGCGCCGGTGATATGGTGCAGCGCCACCGCAGAGACGCCGTCGGCATCGCCGCAGGTGGCGGTGATTATGCATGAGCCGGAAGACGGCGATGAAGACGATGATGCGCCGGCCTATGTACCGCCGCCGCCGACGGCGGCCAAAGCGTCTGAACGCGCCGGCCGGCGGTTTTATCAGCGCTCGCCGTTCTGGGTATGGCTGTGCTTCCTGACGGCGCTCAGCGCCTGCGTGGCGTTTGTCGGCGTAGCCACGCTGTCATCGCGGGTGCCGGTGGCCAGCATGCCGATGCTGCTCAACCCGCGGGATATCGATATCCGCATCCAGGGCGGCAACAGCTGCAGCAACTGGATGCCGCAACTCTCCTACGTGGTGGGCATCAGTGAACTGATTGCCGATTCGCTCAACACCTACTCTACCTTCCTGGTGCATGACCAGACCAACTATAACTACGCGGGGCCGAGCAGCTCCGGCAAGTCGCTGACCATTGAGTTCGTCAACCAGCGCCACTATCGCGCCCAGCAATGCTTCCTGTCCGTACGGCTGGTGGATAACGCCGACAGCTCCATCATGCTGGATAAGCGCTATTTTCTTACCAAGGACAATCAGCGCACCATCCTGCTGGACCTGTTGGGCAATATGTCCGCCGTGCTGAAACAGCCGTGGCCGCCGCAGCTGCTGACGCGTCTGGATAAGCTGCTGCCGAAACAGGGGCCGGCCCTGCAGCAGTTCTATCAGGCGCACCAGCTGTTGATTCAGGGCGATATGGCGTCGCTGACGCGCGCCAGCGCGCTGCTGGATGAACTGATGCGGAGCGCGCCAGATTTCCTCTACATTGCCGCGGAAAAAACGCTGGTCGATTTATTACGTAACTCTTATCAGCCATTCAACAGCGAGCAGCTGGCTCAGCTGCAGCGCGATATTCAGCGTCTGGCGTCGGTGCCGGAATTACAGGACAGCCCGATTCTGCAGCAGATCTATACCGTAGAGGCGTTAGGGCAGGGGCGGGTTGACGAGGCGCACCGGGCAATAAATAAAGCGATCGATGTGCAGATGTCATGGCTGAATTATGTTCTGCTGGGTAAGGTGTATGAAATGCAGGGGCAGAACCATTTGGCTGCCGACTCCTATATTACCGCATTTAATCTACGCCCCGGTGAAAATACGCTGCACTGGATTCATAACGGCATATTCCAGACCTCGGTCAGCGCCGTGGTGCCCTATCTGAATAACTATACGCAACAATAAATAACGCGTACTGACCGCACCGCGAATGAAGATTGGCGGTGCGGTTATTTTTTTTGTTGGTTATTATATTTATTTTGTTAACGTAATGATGGGTTTTATTGATGTAAAGATCGGCTTTAATTAACAATCAATATTTGCTAATTGGCTGTTTTATCTGGTTGTTTATCTTTTCTTGACCCCTTGATATGTTAACCAAAAACCTCAGGTTATCATTTGTATGATCATGAGCGTAATATCACTTTATCTTTAGGACTTTATTTCCTTGCCTGTTTAACATCCTGAGCATCAAGTCAGGCGGCGCCGTCCGTTATTTCCATGCTGACTTATAAAAAATAACACTCAGGAGAAACTAACCATGGCTTCATCCAAGAAAATTGGGCTTATTGC
The DNA here is from genome assembly GCF_016026735.1 of Serratia rubidaea. Lineage (NCBI taxonomy): Bacteria > Pseudomonadati > Pseudomonadota > Gammaproteobacteria > Enterobacterales > Yersiniaceae > Serratia > Serratia rubidaea. The sequence goes on along the minus strand of NZ_CP065640.1, from coordinate 342,808 downwards.
CTGTACCGGCGTAGTAGCCGGTAATATGATGGGGAGCGGGATTGCGTTATTACCCGCGAACCTGGCTAGCCTCGGCGGTATCGCCATATGGGGATGGGTAATCTCTATTATTGGCGCAATGTCTTTAGCCTATGTCTATGCCCGCCTCGCCACCAAAAACCCACAGGAAGGCGGCCCCATCGCCTACGCAGGGGAAATTTCTCCGGCGTTTGGCTTCCAAACCGGCGTGCTTTATTACCATGCCAACTGGATTGGTAATTTAGCCATCGGCATTACCGCCGTTTCTTACCTTTCCACCTTCTTCCCCGCCCTGAATAACCCGATTCCGGCAGGCATCGCCTGTATCGCCATTGTCTGGGTCTTTACCTTTGTGAATATGCTTGGCGGTACCTGGGTCAGCCGTCTGACCACCATTGGGCTGGTGCTGGTGCTGATCCCGGTGATTGTGACTGCCGTTGCCGGCTGGCACTGGTTTGACATCGCCACCTATCACGCCAACTGGAACACCTCCGGCACCACCGACAGCCATGCGGTGATTAAAAGTATCCTGCTGTGCCTGTGGGCCTTTATCGGGGTGGAATCCGCCGCCGTCAGCACCGGCATGGTGAAAAATCCAAAACGCACCGTGCCGCTGGCCACCATGCTGGGCACCGCGTTGGCCGGCATTATCTACATCGCCGCGACGCAGGTGATGAGCGGTATGTTCCCCGCCAGCCAAATGGCCGCCAGCGGCGCGCCGTTCGCCGTCAGCGCCTCCGCCATTATGGGCAACTGGGCCGCACCGATGGTTTCCGCCTTTACCGCGTTCGCCTGCCTGACCTCGCTGGGGTCGTGGATGATGCTGGTGAGTCAGGCCGGGGTGCGCGCCGCCCATGACGGCAACTTCCCGAAAGTGTACGGCGAGCTGGATAAAAACGGCATTCCGAAAAAAGGCCTGCTGCTGGCCAGCTGCAAAATGACCGCGCTGATGGTGCTGATTACCGTGATGAGCTCCAGCGGCGGCAAGGCATCCGACCTGTTTGCTGAACTGACCGGTATCGCGGTGCTGCTGACCATGCTGCCTTACTTCTACTCCTGCGTGGATTTGATCCGCTTCGAAGGCGTTAACGTACGCAACCTGCTGAGCCTGATTGCTTCCGTCTGCGGCTGTGGCTTCTGCTTTATCGCGCTGATGGGCGCCAACTCCTTCGAACTGTCCGGCACCTTTATCGTCAGCCTGATCATCCTGATGTTCTACGCCCGGAAAATGAACACCCGTCAGGTCGCCAAACAGGCGGCTATCGAAGACAGCACCGCGGCGAAAGCACACTAAGCCGCACTCGCTAACCTACTGATATTTATCCAGTCCTTTTCCTGCCGACCTGTCTGCCGTGACGGGAAGGGGCTGGCTTTGCCAGGAGAAATACTATGAACGTTATTGCCATCATGAATCACATGGGCGTCTACTTCAAAGAAGAGCCGATCCGTGAGCTGCATCAGGCGCTGGAAACGCTGGGCTTCCGCCTGGTTTATCCCAACGATCGCGCCGATCTGCTGAAGCTGATTGAAAACAACGCCCGCCTGTGCGGCGTCATCTTCGACTGGGACAAATACAACCTGGAACTGTGTGAAGAAATCAGCCAGCTCAATGAATATATGCCGCTGTATGCCTTCGCCAACACCTATTCGACGCTGGACGTCAGCCTGAACGATCTGCGTATGCAGGTGCGCTTCTTCGAGTATGCGTTAGGCGCAGCGCAGGACATCGCCGCCAAGATCAAGCAGAACACCGATGAGTATATCGACCGCATTATGCCGCCGCTGACCAAGGCGCTGTTCAAATACGTCCGCGAAGGGAAGTACACCTTCTGCACGCCGGGCCATATGGGCGGCACCGCCTTCCAGAAAAGCCCGGTCGGCAGCCTGTTCTATGATTTCTTCGGCCCGAACACCATGAAGTCCGACATTTCGATTTCCGTTTCGGAGCTGGGATCGCTGCTGGATCACTCCGGCCCGCATAAAGAAGCGGAAGAGTATATTTCCCGCGTCTTCAACGCCGAGCGCAGTTTTATGGTGACCAACGGCACCTCAACGGCGAACAAAATCGTCGGCATGTACTCCGCGCCGGCGGGCAGCACGGTGCTGATTGACCGTAACTGCCACAAATCGCTGACGCACCTGATGATGATGAGCGACATTACGCCTATCTACTTCCGTCCGACCCGTAACGCCTACGGTATTCTCGGCGGTATTCCGCAGAGCGAGTTCAGCCGCGCCACCATCGCCAAACGGGTGAAAGATACGCCGAACGCCAGCTGGCCGGTGCATGCGGTCATCACCAACTCCACCTATGACGGCCTGCTGTACAACACCGACTTTATCAAGAACACGCTGGACGTGAAGTCGATTCACTTTGACTCCGCCTGGGTGCCTTACACCAACTTCCACCCGATTTATCAAGGTAAATGCGGGATGAGCGGCGACCGCGTGGAAGGTAAGGTGATTTATGAAACCCAGTCCACCCACAAACTGCTGGCGGCATTCTCGCAGGCGTCGATGATTCATGTGAAAGGCGATATCAACGAAGAGACCTTCAACGAAGCCTACATGATGCATACCACCACCTCGCCGCACTACGGCATCGTGGCGTCCACCGAAACCGCGGCGGCGATGATGAAAGGCAATGCCGGTAAGCGCCTGATTGAAGGTTCCGTTGAGCGTGCGATCAAGTTCCGTAAAGAGATCAAGCGGCTGAAAGTCGAGTCCGACGGCTGGTTCTTCGACGTCTGGCAGCCTGAGCATATCGACGAGGCCGAATGCTGGCCGCTGCGTTCCGACAGCGCCTGGCACGGTTTCAAAAACATCGATAACGAACATATGTACCTCGACCCGATCAAGGTCACTATCCTGACGCCGGGGATGAGCAAAGAGGGTGAGATGCAGCCGTTCGGTATCCCTGCCAGCATCGTGGCGAAATACCTGGATGAGCACGGCATTATCGTTGAAAAAACCGGGCCGTATAACCTGCTGTTCCTGTTCAGCATCGGTATCGATAAAACCAAGGCGCTGAGCCTGCTGCGAGCCCTGACCGAATTCAAACGCGCGTTTGACCTGAACCTGCGGGTGAAAAACATGCTGCCGTCGCTGTATCAGGAAGCGCCTGAGTTTTATGAAGAGATGCGTATTCAGGATCTGGCGCAGAATATTCACCGTCTGGTTGAGCAGCACAATCTGCCGGATCTGATGTACCGCGCGTTTGAAGTGTTGCCAAGCATGGTGATGAACCCGTATCAGGCCTTCCAGAAAGAGCTGCACGGCGAGGTGGAAGAGGTGTACCTGGAAGAGATGATCGGCAAGGTGAATGCCAACATGATCCTGCCATACCCACCGGGCGTACCGCTGGTGATGCCGGGCGAGATGCTGACCGAAGAGAGCCGTCCGGTCCTGGAGTTCCTGCAGATGCTGTGCGAAATCGGCGCGCATTATCCGGGCTTTGAGACCGATATCCACGGCGCCTACCGTCAGGCGGACGGGCGTTACACCGTGAAGGTGCTGAAAAACGAGAAATAAGCGTAATCAGTCATTGGGAGGCGTTCGCGCCTCCCTCTGTTTTTTCGGCCTCCGACTGATGGGAGACACCTATGCAAACACCCACACAGCCGCGCGCTATCTACTATGTCGTAGCGATACAAATTTGGGAATATTTCAGCTTTTACGGCATGCGTGCGTTACTTATTCTCTATCTTACCCACCAACTCGGCTATTCCGACGCCCACGCTATCGGGCTGTATAGCGCCTACGCTTCCCTGGTTTATGTAACCCCCATTCTCGGCGGCTGGCTGGCCGACCGCCTGTTAGGCAACCGCGCGGCGGTGACCGCCGGTGCGCTGTTAATGACGCTCGGCCATGTGGTGCTGGGCTTTAGCGGTGCATCCAGCCAGTCGCTGTACCTGGCGCTGGCGATCATTATCTGCGGCTACGGCCTGTTTAAATCGAACATCAGCTGCCTGCTGGGAGAGCTGTATCAGCCGCATGACGCCCGGCGCGAAGGCGGGTTCTCGCTGCTGTACGCCGCCGGCAACGTCGGCTCGATACTGGCGCCGATCGCCTGCGGGCTGACGGCGGAGCGCTACGGTTGGCATATCGGCTTTGCGCTGGCGGGGATCGGCATGTTTGCCGGCCTGACCATCTTCCTGTGCGGCGGACGCCATTTTCACGGCGTGCGCGGCGTCAATCTGGTCCAGCTGCGCGCCGTTCGATGGGGCGTGCCGAACTGGGGCTGGCTGGCGGCGGCGTTGCTGCTGGCTCCGCTGTTTTTCACTCTGTTGCTGCTTTATGACCTGTCCGGCTATCTGTTGATGCTGGTTTGCCTGGTGGCGGCAGCGTGGCTGGCGCGTATCCTCTGGCGGGCGGAAGCCGCCCAGCGGCGGGCGCTGTGGCAAATTATCAGCCTGATGCTGCTGGGGACGCTGTTCTGGGCGTTTGCGCAGCAGGGCGGCAGCTCTATCAGCCTGTTTATCGACCGTTTCGTTGACCGGCGCTGGTTTGACTGGACGGTGCCGACCGCGCTTTTCCAGTCGGTCAACGCGCTGGCGGTGATGCTGGGCGGCGTGGCGCTGGCCTGGCTGGCGGGCAGCGGCGAAACGGGCCGCCGTGCGCTGCGTATCTGGTGCAAGTTCGCTTTTGGCCTGTTGCTGATCGGCTGCGGCTTTATGCTGATGGCGATCAATGCGCGGCTGGGGCAATTAGGCAAACAGAGCTCGATGGGCATGATGATCGCCGGTCTGGCGCTGATGGGGGCGGCCGAACTGTTTATCGATCCGGTGGCGATGGCACAGATCACCCGCTTGAATATCCCCGGCGTCACCGGCGTGCTGACCGGCATTTATATGCTGGCAACCGGCGCGGTGGCGAACTATCTGGCGGGCGTGATTGCCAACCATACCGTGGAGCAGCAGACCAGCGGCGCCGCCGTACAGGCCTATACGCACTTCTTCGCGCAGGTGGGCTGGTGGGCCGGCGGCAGCGCCTGCGTGGTGATTGTGCTGCTGGGCGGCTGGTGGCTGGTGGCGCGTCGCCAAACGCGGGCGGTTAATGCTTGATTGATAATGGCCGGCGGGGTTACCTTGCAGCCATGTCGAGACGATAGAACCTATTCATGGACACCAATCAATTGATCGCCCGGCTGGCGGAACAGCTGGGAGAGCGCCGGCAGCTGATGCTGGCCTTCAGCGGCGGGCTGGATTCCAGCGTGCTGCTGCACCTGCTGGTGCAGCTGCGCCGTCAGCGTCCTGAATTGCAGCTGCGCGCGCTGCATGTGCACCACGGCCTCAGTGCGTTTGCCGACCGCTGGGTGGCGCACTGCCGGCAGCAGTGCGAGGCATGGCAGGTGCCGCTGACGGTGCGCCGGGTGCAGCTTGACCCGCGCGACGGCGGCATTGAAGCGGCGGCGCGCGATGCCCGCTACCAGGCGCTGCGGGCGGCGCTGCAGCCGGATGAATGCCTGCTGACCGCCCAGCACCTGGATGACCAGTGCGAAACCTTTCTGCTGGCGCTCAAGCGCGGCAGCGGCCCGGCCGGACTGTCGGCGATGGCCGCCTGCGGCGCGCTGGGGGAGCATACGCTGCTGCGTCCGTTGCTCGGCGTCAGCCGTCAGCAGCTGGAGCACTATGCCCGGCGGCATACCCTGAGCTGGATTGACGACGACAGCAATCAGGACGCGCGTTTCGACCGCAACTTTTTACGTTTGCAGGTCCTGCCGCTGTTGCAGCAGCGCTGGCCGCACTTTGCCGAAGCGACGGCGCGTAGCGCCAGCCTGTGCGCCGAGCAGGAACAGTTGCTGGACGAGCTGCTGGCGGAACAGTTACAGACGCTGCAGGACGATGCGCGTTCGCTGGCGATCGACGGCCTGAGCGTTTGCTCCGCCGCGCGCCGCTTTGCCCTGTTGCGCCGCTGGATCGCGGGGTTTGCGGTCAGCATGCCGGCGCGGGAACAGCTGCAGCGGGTGTGGGACGAGGTGGCGCTGGCGCGCCGCGACGCCGAGCCGCAGCTGCATCTGGGAGGCTACCAGATCCGCCGCTTCCGCCAGCGGCTGTACCTGCTGCCGCCGCTGGCGGATTTGCACGACCAGCGCCTGGCCTGGACGGGGGAGACGCCGCTGACCCTGCCGGACGGCCTGGGCGTGCTCAGCCGCGAGGGCGGGGCGGATCGCGTGTGTGCGCCGCTGCCGCAGCAGCGCGTCAGCGTGCGCTTCGGCGTCAGCGGTACGCTGCGCATCGTCGGACGTGCGCATTCGCGTGCGGCGAAAAAACTGTGGCAGGAGCTGGGTATTCCGCCCTGGCAGCGTGAACGTATCCCTTTACTCTATTATGATGAGCAGTTGATTGCCGCGCCCGGCGTGTTTATCACCGAGGCGGGGCGGCCGCAGCCGGAACGGGCGTTCTGGTCGCTGCGGTGGCAGAAAACTTAAGTCCCAATAGAGGAACGGCAATGAAATTTGTGAGCGTTGTTATTGCAGCCGCCGGGCTGCTCTGCCTGCCGGCGCTGGCCGCGGGCGATGCGGCGGCAGGCAAGAATAAATCCGCCAGCTGTCTGGCCTGCCACGGCGCGGCGGGCAAGGTGTCGGTGCCGATGTACCCGAATCTGGCCGGACAAAATGCTCTGTACCTTGAGCATGCGCTCAAGGCGTATCAGAGCGGCGACCGCTCCGGCGGCCAGGCCGAGGTGATGAAGGCGTATGTCTCCGGCCTGTCGGATGCGGATATTGCGGACCTGGCGGCGTATTACGCCAGTCTGAAGCCTTAAAGGACGACGAGGGCAGCCGTCCGGCTGCCCTGTAAAACGAAGGGGGCGGGTGTTCAGTCGGAAAGGCTGACGACGACGGTGCCGATTTCCGGATGACTGAAACTGCTGATGTGGTCCAGGCGCAGATCGCGCTGCTGGCCGTTCTGTTCGATGGTTAAATATTCAACACGCTTTTTTTGCAGCATATCGACGGCTTTGGCTTCGAACGCTTCGCCATCGCGTAACTCCAGCTTCAGAATAAGTTTATGCTGACAGGCGAGTTCCAGGTTGTCGTAATCATCGCAATTGATGGGTTGGTACTCATCATTCATCAACATAGTCGCTCACCAATAAGTTAGCGGCGGCAAAGGCCGCCTGTTCCCGAACGGAGGACGGCAGTGCGCCGTTGGCGGCCACATCGTCCAATGCCTTCAGTACACAGGTTAGTGCATCAGGCACGTAGCCAAGATCTCCGCTGCCGATCCCGGCGTAAAAACGTCGTACTAACTCACAGTATTGTTGCACAATTTCCTCCCTTAAGAACCGCAGAGCCATCAATAGTGCTAATGCGATGGCGCGCAGGTTTGCGGAGTTTGTCGATCCCCAACGACTATAGCACGCTGTTATTAAGTTATCAGCACCCCCGATTAGCGCGGCTGTGCCCCAGCTTTCCCTGCGTAAGCGGATGAAATCAAGTACACTGTGCGCTGGAAATAAGAGGTTACTCATGGCACTGAAAGCAACAATTTATAAAGCCACGGTCAATATCGCGGATATGGATAGGCACTTCTATCACGACGCCGCGCTTACCCTTGCGCAACACCCCTCGGAAACGGAACAGCGCATGATGCTGCGCCTGCTGGCGTGGATTTGCCATGCCGATGAACGCCTGACGTTTACCAAGGGATTAAGCGCCGATGATGAGCCGGAGCTCTGGCAGCGCAACGATCACAACGGTCTGGAGCTGTGGATCGAACTGGGGTTGCCGGACGAGAAGCGGCTGAAAAAAGCCTGCAACCAGTCGCCGCGCGTGGTGCTGTATGCCTACGGCGAGCGCGCCGCACAGGTGTGGTGGCAGTCGATGCAGAACAAGACGGCCGGCTACCGCAACCTCAGCGTGCGTTTTTTAAATGATGAGCAACTGGCCCGGTTGGCGGCGCTGGCCAGCCGCAATATGACGCTGCAGGCAACGCTGCAGGAGGGAACTATTTGGTTGTCCGACGCTCAGAGTAGTCTGGAAATCCAGTTTGCCGAGTGGCAACGGGCCGGAGAGTAAAGCGTGCTGGCGCTATCGCGAAACGTCGCCATTGCGGACCATGAGATCGTGCTGACGGCCATCCGCGCACAGGGCGCGGGCGGCCAGCATGTGAACAAAGCCTCAACGGCAATTCATTTGCGCTTTGACATCCGGGCCTCCAGCCTGCCAGAGTATTATAAAGAAAGATTACTGGCTTTTACGCATCATCTGATTACCAGCGAAGGGGTGGTGGTGATCAAGGCGCAGGAATACCGAAGCCAGGAGCTGAATCGCGAAGCGGCGTTGGCGCGCCTGGTGGCGCTGATTCATCAGGCGATGGTGGTGGAAAAAACGCGCCGGCCGACCCGGCCAAGCAAAGGCTCACAGCGGCGCCGCGTGGAAAGCAAAGTACGTAAAGGCGCAACCAAAGCGCTACGAGGGAAGGTTCGTCCCTGACATCTATCATCGAGATAAGAAGCACAGTAGGAGAAAAACTGTGAAAAAAATAACTATTGCCCTGTTATTAGCCGCAGGGACGCTGTCATTGTTCGGTTGTAATAATCATTATCAGCCCAAGGAGCAGGCGCTGCAGCCCATGAAGCAGAGCTATCAGGGCGTATTGCCGTGCGCCGACTGTGAAGGCCTGGACACCTCGCTGTTCCTGGATGAAGACGGCACTTTTGTGCTGCAGGAAACCTACCGCGGCAGCCGTGACGGCGATAAAACCTTCGCCAACTACGGCAAATGGGCGCGTACGGCGGACAAGCTGGTGCTGACCGACAGCAACGGCGATAAGCGCTATTTCCATCCGGTGGGGAAAAACCTGGAGATGCTGGACCAAAGCGGCGCGCCGATTGACTCCAAGCTGAACTATCAGCTGCAGCCGGTAGAAAAAGCGCTGCCGAAAACGCCGATGGCGCTGCGCGGCAGCTACACCTATATGGCGGATGCGGCAGTGTTCAAAGACTGTGCGACCGGTAAAACCTTCCCGGTGGATAACAACCTGGCGCTGGAGCGCGGTTACGCCAACAGCGGCGTGGAAGGCGGCGAGCCGGTATTCCTGATGCTCAGCGGCCACTTCAGCGTACAGCCGTCGATGGAAGAGGGAATGATGGAGAAAGCGCTGGTGCCGGACGGCAACATCAAGTTTGATAAGGCCAAGAGCTGCGACAACTGATTGCGGTAATAGCCAAACGATAAAAACCCCGTCACACCGTGACGGGGTTTTTTATTACCTGTCAGAATGCACCGGCGGGCTTGTCTGCTGCCGATACGGCGCGATTATTGGCCTGCGATTTTGCGCGTAAATATATGCCTGGCTTGATATGGCCGATATAGGCCAGCGACTGGCTTGGCGGCAGAGTGGCAATATCTCCTTCCCGCATATGCAACAGGTCTCCGGGGCTTATCCAGCCTGGCTCAGCCTGGGTCAGAGGATGTCCTGCCTGTTGATAGGCCGCGAGGACGAACTGTGAGCAGAAGTAGCTGGTTTCATCACCCGTTGGCGAGCTGAGCTGCGCCGTAGCCAATCCCTGCACGCATTGCTGGCGAAAATCCTGTGAGAAAGGATTTAGCGAACACAGCTGTTTGGTCATCATAAAGGGCATCATCTTGATAATCCCCCGGTAGTTATAGCGGCTTCCGACCTTTTGCCTGGCGAACGCGGCAATCTGAGCGGCTTGCTCATGGCTTAAGCCCGGCAGACGCAGCGCGAACAACTTATCGCTCTGAGCGAGTGCATTCTCCAGGCTGACAATTTGCACGCCATTGCCGACGGCTTCAGCAACCTGGCCTTGGCCAATATAGATGGCGACATGGCTGACAGAAGAGGCGCTGAACAGGCGGATGCCCAGTGAGTTCAGGCCGATGGTTGAGGAAAACAGCAGATCGCCCGCTTGCAGGGCCGCCGGATCGATTTCCTGGAAGTTGTCACGCGGTGCAGAGCTGATGGCTTGAAACTGAATGTTGACCGGCCGCAGAGGGGTGAATTTCTCTCGTTCAGACAGTGCAATATTCATGGTGCAGCCCGCCAGCAAAACGATGGGCAATAAAGCGAGCAGGGGAGTGAGTGATGTCATTGCTTAATCCTTTAAGTCATGGCTTCCATAGCAAAACACCCTGCGTTACAGGGTGTTTTATCTAGCGCTAGATGCAATCAGCGTTTTATCTGCTCAACCAGATAGGCAACGATATCGCCGGTCTTGAGCATTTGCTTCTCGCCGCCGCGGCGGTTCTTGTACTCGATCTCATCGTTGTCCAGGTTGCGGTCGCCGATGACGATAGAGTGCGGGACGCCAATCAGTTCCATATCGGCGAACATCACGCCCGGACGCTCTTTACGGTCGTCGAGGATCACGTCGATGCCGTGGCTGCGCAGCTCGGCGTACAGTTTCTCCGCCAGCTCCTGCACGCGGAACGACTTGTGCATGTTCATTGGCAGAATCGCCACCTGGAACGGCGCGATAGCGTCAGGCCAGATAATGCCGCGCTCATCGTGGTTCTGTTCGATAGCTGCCGCCACCACGCGCGTGACGCCGATGCCGTAGCAGCCCATGGTCAGCACCTGGTTACGGCCGTCTTCACCCTGGACGGTCGCCTTCATGGCTTCCGAGTATTTGCTGCCCAGCTGGAAGATGTGACCCACTTCGATGCCGCGTTTGATCAGCAGCGTGCCCTGACCGTCCGGGCTGGCGTCGCCTTCAACCACGTTACGGATATCGGCCACCTGCGGCAGCGGCAGATCGCGCTCCCAGTTGATGCCGAAGTAGTGTTTGTCTTCGATATTGGCGCCGGCGCCAAAATCGCTCATTGCCGCCACGCTGCGGTCGATAACCACCGGCACCGGCATGTTGATCGGGCCAAGCGAACCAGGGCCGGCGCCCACGATGGCGCGAATCTCATCTTCGGTGGCGAAAGTCAGCGGCGTTGCCACCTGCGGCAGTTTCTCCGCCTTGATTTCGTTCAGCGCGTGGTCGCCGCGCACCAGCAGGGCAACCAGCGGGTGTTTGCTCTCTTCGCTGGCGCGCACCAGCAGCGTTTTCACGGTTTTTTCCACCGGCAGCTGGAATTGTTCAACCAGCTCGGCGATGGTTTTGGCGTTTGGCGTATCGACAATGCGCAGCTCTTCCGTGGCAGCCGCGCGCGGCTGTGCCGGCGCAACGGCTTCGGCCAGCTCGATGTTGGCGGCAAAATCGGACACGGTGGAGAAGACGATATCGTCTTCACCGCTGTCGGCCAGCACCTGGAATTCGTGAGAGGCGCTGCCGCCGATGGAGCCGGTATCCGCCAGCACCGGACGGAAATCCAGCCCCATGCGGGTGAAGATCTTGCTATAGGCTTCATACATGGCGTCATAGGTCGCCTGCAGTGATTCCTGCGTGGTATGGAACGAATAGGCGTCCTTCATCAGGAATTCACGGGAGCGCATTACGCCGAAACGCGGGCGTACTTCATCGCGGAATTTGGTCTGAATCTGGAAGAAGTTCAGCGGCAGCTGCTTGTAGGAGCTGATTTCATTGCGAATCAGATCGGTAATCACTTCTTCATGCGTAGGGCCGAGTACGAACGGACGCTCGCCGCGATCGACGAAGCGCAACAATTCCGGGCCGTACTGCTCCCAGCGGCCGCTTTCCTGCCACAGATCTGCGGGTTGAACCACCGGCATGGAAACTTCGATCGCATTGGCGTTGTTCATTTCTTCGCGAACGATGTTTTCAACTTTTTTCAGAACCCGCAGGCCGGTCGGCAGCCAGGTGTAAAGACCGGAGGCCAGCTTGCGAATCATCCCGGCGCGCAGCATCAGCTGGTGGCTGTTCACTTCGGCATCGGCAGGGGTCTCCTTCAGAGTGGAGAGCATATATTGGCTAGTACGCATGGTGTTTTTGTTCCGTTAGAACTGCAAATTGCAACGGGCTGCCGGCAAGGCGGCCAAAATTGTCAAAAGTGGTTTAGTTTAACAGCGTGAGACGGTTGCCAAAAGAGAGCGGGACGAATTTTAACGCGGCTCCAGCGACAGCACCTCGGTCATGCCGGCGACGACCCGCCAGCGCACGTTGAAGTCCAGCAGCCAGACGGCGTAATCCCGTTCGGCGTCTTCCCCTTTACGGTAGGCCGGACGCGGGTCCTGCGCCAGTACCTGAGTAATGAAACGACGCAGCTGAGGGTAGCGCGTTTGCTGCTGTTGCAGCTGCTGTTCCGCCAGCGGTGAAAAGCTGACGGGCATATCCGCCGCCGGCGCCGCCTGGGCAAAGCCGGCGACGGCCTGCGGCTGGCTTTCGGCAAACGGCAGGTAGGGTTTGATATCCACTACCGGCGTACCGTCCACCAAATCCAGACTGCCGAGCTCCAGCACCACCTCTCCGCCCTGAATGCGCACTTTTTTCAGCTCGACCAGCGACATGCCGATCGGGTTGGGGCGGAAGGTCGAACGGGTGGCGAAGACGCCCATGCGGGCATTGCCGCCGAGACGCGGCGGCCGTACGGTGGGGCGCCAGCCGCCATCCATGGTTTGGTGGAAAATAAACATCACCCACAGATGGCTGAACGCCTCCAGGCCGCGTACGGCTTCGGCCTGATTGTAAGGCGGCAGCAACAACAACTCCCCGCCGCCGTCTTCTACCAGCCCAGGCTGCCTGGGAACGGCGAACTTTTCTTTATACGGCGAGCGGATAGTCCCGATCTGGTTGACAACAAATTCACTCATTTGGACGAAACGTTAAGTGCAGATCCCTGGCAGACGGCCTGCTGGTAGCAGCCGGCGACGCCTTTGACGATTTGGCAGTCGTGCAGCAGTACGGCGTTGGCCTTCATATAGGAGGCGCGGATTTGCATACGTTTACGTGCGGTCGTCATGTTCGGCGGGGAATCCTGGATGGTGGTCTGGCAGGATTCGCCGGAGACTTCACCCAGATCGCGGAATGGCTTGCCGACCAGCTCTTCAGCGCTTTTATACAGTTTTACCGGCGCAGGACGGGGTGCAGGCGTAGGCTTGCTTGACGTGGTGGTCGTGGGTTTGCTGGTACTGTTTGTCGGGGTTGATTCGGTATGCAGCATGGAGCAGCCGCTAAGCGCAAGCGCTAACAAACAGAGAGGTAAAGCACGCATAGAGATTCCTCTGCCTTTTCATAAAAGTGGCGCTATTGAAGCAATCTATGGTGAAAATAACAAGACGGGCCGAAGCCCGTCTTGCAATTATAGGAACAAAATAGCCTTAAGATTACGAGCTATCCGATGTAATTCCACCGCTTACAGCGCGGAATTACCAGCCTTTCACCGCGCCGCCGTTGAAGATCTTGTTTGCGGCTTCGTTGACTTCGTCAGACTGATAGGCCTGAACGAATTTTTTCACGTTTTCCGCATCCTTGTTGTTTTCACGCGCAACCAGCAGGTTGACGTAAGGCGAGTCTTTGCCTTCAACAAACAGACCGTCTTTGGCCGGGGTCAGACCAATCTGGCTGGCGTAAGTGGTGTTGATCACCGCCAGCGCGATTTGCTGGTCGTCCAGCGAACGCGGCAGCTGCGGCGCTTCCAGCTCAACCAGCTTCAGGTTTTTCGGGTTCTCGGTGACGTCCAGAATGGTCGGCAGCAGGCCCACGCCGTCTTTCAGTTTGATCAGCCCTTCGGACTGCAGCAGCAGCAGAGAGCGGCCCAGGTTGGTCGGGTCGTTCGGCAGCGCGATTTGCGAGCCAGGCTGCAGTTCGCTCAGCGATTTGATTTTCTTCGAGTAACCGGCGATCGGGTAGACGAAGGTATTGCCGACCGGCACCAGTTTGTAACCGCGGTCTTTGATCTGCTGATCCAGATACGGCTTGTGCTGGAAGGCGTTGACGTCGATATCGCCTTTGCTCAGCGCTTCGTTCGGCAGGACGTAGTCGTTGAAGGTCACCAGCTCGACGTCAAGGCCGTATTTGTCTTTCGCCACTTTCTGCGCGACTTCCGCCACCTGCTGTTCTGCGCCGACGATCACGCCGACCTTGATATGGTTTGGATCTTTTTCGTCCTGACCGCAGCCAGCCAGAGCCAGAGAGCCGATCAGTGCGCCGATTGCCGCGATGGATTTAAATTTTAACGACATATCCCTTCCTCTTAATAGACTCGCATACAAAGATGCTGTGCGCGTTGCTGTGAAACTTATTTATGGGTAACGGCTTTGACAATGCGATCGCCGCAGAACTGGATCAGATACACCAGGATCACCAGTAATACTAATACGGTATTCATTACCGTGGCGTTATATCCGATATAACCATACTGATAACCGATCTGTCCCAGACCGCCGGCGCCGACGGCGCCGCCCATGGCGGAGTAGCCCACCAGGGTGATCAGCGTGATGGTCGCGGCGTTAACCAGGCCCGGCAGCGCTTCCGGCAGCAGGACTTTCTTGATGATCTGCAGCGGCGTGGCGCCCATGGCGCGCGCGGCTTCCACCAGGCCGGACGGGATCTCCAGCAGGGCGTTTTCCACCATACGGGCGATAAACGGCGCCGCGCCGACGGTCAGCGGCACAATCGCCGCCTGCAGGCCGATGGAGGTGCCGACGATCATCCGGGTGAAAGGAATCATCCAGACCAGCAAAATAATAAACGGAATGGAACGGAAAATATTCACCAGCGCGGACAGCACTTTATACAGCGCCGGGTTGGCGATAATTTGCCCCGGGCGGGTGACATACAGCAGCACGCCGACGGGCAGGCCGATGATAAACCCGAAGAAGCCGGAGACAAAGGTCATCATGACGGTTTCCCACACGCCACGCGCCATTAACCACATCATTGCCTCAGACATAACCCAGAACCTCTACTTTGACCTGATTTTCTTGCAGGAATTTAATGGTCGCCAGTGCGTCTTCATCGCTGCCGTGCAGCTCTGCCAGCATCACACCGAATTTCACTCCGCCCGCATAATCCATCTGCGCGCTGATAATATTGTTATTGACGTTAAAGCGACGCGCGGCTTCGGACAGCAGCGGCGCATCCACCGACTGGCCGGTAAACTCCAGGCGCAGCAGGGGTTGGCGGTCGCCGCTGCGTTCCGGGCTCAGGCGCTCGGCGTAATCGTCAGGAATATCCAGATGCAGCGTGGACTGAATAAACTGCTGCGCCAGCGGTGTTTTCGGGTGTGAGAACACTTCGCTGACACTGTCTTTTTCAATCAGCTGGCCCTGGCTTATCACGGCGACCTGATCGCAGATGCGTTTCACCACGTCCATTTCGTGGGTGATCAGCAGGATGGTCAGCCCCAGACGGCGGTTAATGTCTTTCAGCAGTTCCAGAATGGAACGGGTGGTGGCCGGGTCCAGGGCGCTGGTGGCTTCGTCGCACAGCAGCACTTTAGGCTGGCTGGCCAGCGCACGGGCGATCGCCACGCGCTGTTTTTGGCCGCCGGACAGGTTGGCCGGGTAGGCGTCGTGCTTATCGGCCAGGCCGACCAGCTCCAGCAGCTCGCCGACGCGCTTTTTGATGTCGGCGCGCGGGGTGTTATCCAGCTCCAGCGGCAGCGCAACGTTGCCGAAAACGGTGCGGGACGAAAGTAAGTTGAAGTGCTGGAAAATCATGCCGATCTGGCGGCGTGCGCGCGTCAGTTCACTTTCTGACAGGGCGGTGAGATCCTGGCCGTCTACCAGAACCTGGCCTGATGTCGGGCGCTCAAGCATATTGGCGCAGCGGATAAGCGTACTTTTACCGGCGCCCGATGCGCCGATAACGCCGTAAATCTGCCCGGCAGGGACGTGGAGGGTCACGTCGGAGAGCGCGTTAATGGTACGCGAGCCCTGCTGGAACACTTTGGTAATGTTAGAGAGTTTAATCATATTCTTCTTATTTTAGCGTGGTTGCCCGTGGCTAGATAAAAGTAAACCTTGGCGTGGCACCAAGGTATGCTCAGATGTTAAGGCGTCTAGACGTCCAAGTCAACGGGGGCGCTTTCACCGGCGTTCTCAGCATGGGGTAAAACATGCGATACTGTCCGCGTTTTCAGGCCCTCAGGAGCAAACCGGTGACACAAAGCGTTCCAGCTATTTTTTTAGATCGTGACGGCACGATCAATGTCGACCATGGCTATGTCCATGAAATCGATGACTTCCAATTTATTGATGGTGTGATCGATGCATGCCGTGAATTGAAAAACATGGGCTTTGCGCTGGTGTTGGTAACCAATCAGTCGGGCATTGCGCGCGGGATGTTCAGCGAAGATCAGTTTATGTACCTCACCGAATGGATGGACTGGTCGCTGGCCGATCGCGGCGTCGACTTCGACGGCATCTATTTCTGCCCGCACCACCCGGAGGCGGTGGTTGAAGAGCTGCGCCAGGTGTGCGACTGCCGTAAACCGCAGCCGGGCATGCTGCTGCAGGCGCAGCAGGAACTGAATATCGATATGGCCGCTTCTTATATGGTGGGCGATAAACTGGAAGATATGCAGGCCGCCGCCGCCGCGGGCGTAGGCACTAAAGTTCTGGTCCGTACCGGTAAAGCGGTAACGGCGGAAGGGGAGCAACAGGCCGATTGGGTGTTAAACAGCCTGGCTGAGCTGCCGCAGGCGATAAAACAGCGGGTTTAATCGGCGTTGTGGCGTAATAGTGAGCGGTTGAGAAAAAAGTGAATATTAATCCTTGTCATTCTGAATCGCCTCCCTATAATGCGCCTCCATCGACACGGAACATGTGAACAACTTCACAGAGTATCCGGGGCCGACAGAGAAAAAATCCTGAAAAAACGGGTTGACTCTGAAAGAGGAAAGCGTAATATACGCCACCTCGAGTTAGCAAGCGAAAGCGCGTAACTCACTGCTCTTTAACAATTTATCAGACAATCTGTGTGGGCACTCACAAGACGATATCCAGCATCTTCGGATGCAAAAAAAATATCAAGTCTTGAAGAGTGACTAACTGAAGTAAAATTCATGCAGTAAATCTTTGAGCAACAGCTATTAATTTAGCGAATCAAGCTTTTAATTGAAGAGTTTGATCATGGCTCAGATTGAACGCTGGCGGCAGGCCTAACACATGCAAGTCGAGCGGCAGCGGGAGGAAGCTTGCTTCCTCGCCGGCGAGCGGCGGACGGGTGAGTAATGTCTGGGGATCTGCCCGATGGAGGGGGATAACCACTGGAAACGGTGGCTAATACCGCATAACGTCGCAAGACCAAAGTGGGGGACCTTCGGGCCTCACACCATCGGATGAACCCAGATGGGATTAGCTAGTAGGTGGGGTAATGGCTCACCTAGGCGACGATCCCTAGCTGGTCTGAGAGGATGACCAGCCACACTGGAACTGAGACACGGTCCAGACTCCTACGGGAGGCAGCAGTGGGGAATATTGCACAATGGGCGCAAGCCTGATGCAGCCATGCCGCGTGTGTGAAGAAGGCCTTCGGGTTGTAAAGCACTTTCAGCGAGGAGGAAGGTGGTGAACTTAATACGTTCATCAATTGACGTTACTCGCAGAAGAAGCACCGGCTAACTCCGTGCCAGCAGCCGCGGTAATACGGAGGGTGCAAGCGTTAATCGGAATTACTGGGCGTAAAGCGCACGCAGGCGGTTTGTTAAGTCAGATGTGAAATCCCCGAGCTTAACTTGGGAACTGCATTTGAAACTGGCAAGCTAGAGTCTCGTAGAGGGGGGTAGAATTCCAGGTGTAGCGGTGAAATGCGTAGAGATCTGGAGGAATACCGGTGGCGAAGGCGGCCCCCTGGACGAAGACTGACGCTCAGGTGCGAAAGCGTGGGGAGCAAACAGGATTAGATACCCTGGTAGTCCACGCCGTAAACGATGTCGATTTGGAGGTTGTGCCCTTGAGGCGTGGCTTCCGGAGCTAACGCGTTAAATCGACCGCCTGGGGAGTACGGCCGCAAGGTTAAAACTCAAATGAATTGACGGGGGCCCGCACAAGCGGTGGAGCATGTGGTTTAATTCGATGCAACGCGAAGAACCTTACCTACTCTTGACATCCAGAGAACTTTCCAGAGATGGATTGGTGCCTTCGGGAACTCTGAGACAGGTGCTGCATGGCTGTCGTCAGCTCGTGTTGTGAAATGTTGGGTTAAGTCCCGCAACGAGCGCAACCCTTATCCTTTGTTGCCAGCGGTTCGGCCGGGAACTCAAAGGAGACTGCCAGTGATAAACTGGAGGAAGGTGGGGATGACGTCAAGTCATCATGGCCCTTACGAGTAGGGCTACACACGTGCTACAATGGCGTATACAAAGAGAAGCGAACCTGCGAGGGCAAGCGGACCTCATAAAGTACGTCGTAGTCCGGATTGGAGTCTGCAACTCGACTCCATGAAGTCGGAATCGCTAGTAATCGTAGATCAGAATGCTACGGTGAATACGTTCCCGGGCCTTGTACACACCGCCCGTCACACCATGGGAGTGGGTTGCAAAAGAAGTAGGTAGCTTAACCTTCGGGAGGGCGCTTACCACTTTGTGATTCATGACTGGGGTGAAGTCGTAACAAGGTAACCGTAGGGGAACCTGCGGTTGGATCACCTCCTTACCTAAAGATATCCTGACTGTGCAGTGTCCACACAGATTGTCTGATGAAAAAGTAACGAGCAGAAATACCTTTATAGGCTTGTAGCTCAGGTGGTTAGAGCGCACCCCTGATAAGGGTGAGGTCGGTGGTTCAAGTCCACTCAGGCCTACCACTTCTCTCCTATGCTGCGTTATGGCGCCGCTCGCATATTTCAATATGCGTCGCGACCCCACGCCTTGCCTAGAAGAGAAGTAGTAAACCGAAGGTCTCTGTCAGTGACTGTATGGGGCTATAGCTCAGCTGGGAGAGCGCCTGCCTTGCACGCAGGAGGTCAGCGGTTCGATCCCGCTTAGCTCCACCATATAAGTCCGAATATCAATACTTCAGAGTATATTGGCGACAGTATGCTGCGAAGTATTTTGCTCTTTAACAATCTGGAACAAGCTGAAAATTGAAACATGACGGCTGAAACTTGTCCCTCCGTAGAAGTTTGGGATGAGGAGTAACCTGTCATAGAGTCTCTCAAATTTATTACAACCCCTAGCAGGTTGAGCGAGCTAAGTGAAGTCAAGGCGCCCAGCGCGGAGGAAGCGGAGTGGACTTAATGTCCATGAGCATTCCGAGCACTGCGTAACGCAGAATTCACGACGCGCAGCCAACCGGCCAGACAGAAGAAACATCTTCGGGTTGTGAGGTTAAGTGACTAAGCGTACACGGTGGATGCCTAGGCAGTCAGAGGCGATGAAGGGCGTGCTAATCTGCGAAAAGCGTCGGTAAGGTGATATGAACCGTTATAACCGACGATACCCGAATGGGGAAACCCAGTGTGTTTCGACACACTATCCTGTCATGAATACATAGTGGCAGGAGGCGAACCGGGGGAACTGAAACATCTAAGTACCCCGAGGAAAAGAAATCAACCGAGATTCCCCCAGTAGCGGCGAGCGAACGGGGAACAGCCCAGAACCTGAATCGGCTTGTGTGTCAGTGGAAGCGTCTGGAAAGTCGCACAGTAAAGGGTGATAGTCCCGTACACGAAGATGCACAGGTCGTGAGTTCGATGAGTAGGGCGGGACACGTGTTATCCTGTCTGAATATGGGGGACCATCCTCCAAGGCTAAATACTCCTGACTGACCGATAGTGAACCAGTACCGTGAGGGAAAGGCGAAAAGAACCCCGGCGAGGGGAGTGAAATAGAACCTGAAACCGTGTACGTACAAGCAGTGGGAGCATCCTTCGGGGTGTGACTGCGTACCTTTTGTATAATGGGTCAGCGACTTATATTTTGTAGCAAGGTTAACCGAATAGGGGAGCCGTAGGGAAACCGAGTCTTAACTGGGCGTCTAGTTGCAAGGTATAGACCCGAAACCCGGTGATCTAGCCATGGGCAGGTTGAAGGTTGGGTAACACTAACTGGAGGACCGAACCGACTAATGTTGAAAAATTAGCGGATGACTTGTGGCTGGGGGTGAAAGGCCAATCAAACCGGGAGATAGCTGGTTCTCCCCGAAAGCTATTTAGGTAGCGCCTCGTGAACTCATCTTCGGGGGTAGAGCACTGTTTCGGCTAGGGGGCCATCCCGGCTTACCAAACCGATGCAAACTCCGAATACCGAAGAATGTTATCACGGGAGACACACGGCGGGTGCTAACGTCCGTCGTGAAGAGGGAAACAACCCAGACCGCCAGCTAAGGTCCCAAAGTCATGGTTAAGTGGGAAACGATGTGGGAAGGCACAGACAGCCAGGATGTTGGCTTAGAAGCAGCCATCATTTAAAGAAAGCGTAATAGCTCACTGGTCGAGTCGGCCTGCGCGGAAGATGTAACGGGGCTAAACCATGCACCGAAGCTGCGGCAGCGACGCTTAGGCGTTGTTGGGTAGGGGAGCGTTCTGTAAGCCGTTGAAGGTGGCCTGCGAGGGTTGCTGGAGGTATCAGAAGTGCGAATGCTGACATAAGTAACGATAAAGCGGGTGAAAAACCCGCTCGCCGGAAGACCAAGGGTTCCTGTCCAACGTTAATCGGGGCAGGGTGAGTCGACCCCTAAGGCGAGGCTGAAAAGCGTAGTCGATGGGAAACAGGTTAATATTCCTGTACTTGGTGTTACTGCGAAGGGGGGACGGAGAAGGCTAGGCTAGCCGAGCGACGGTTGTCTCGGTTTAAGCGTGTAGGGGGGTGTTCCTGGTAAATCCGGAACGCTGTTAACCCTGAGGCGTGATGACGATGCACTACGGTGCAGAAGTAGTTGATGCCAAGCTTCCAGGAAAAGCCTCTAAGCTCCAGGTAACATCAAATCGTACCCCAAACCGACACAGGTGGTCAGGTAGAGAATACCAAGGCGCTTGAGAGAACTCGGGTGAAGGAACTAGGCAAAATGGTGCCGTAACTTCGGGAGAAGGCACGCTGGCGCGTAGGTGAAGTCCCTTGCGGATGGAGCTGAAGCCAGTCGCAGATACCAGCTGGCTGCAACTGTTTAATAAAAACACAGCACTGTGCAAACACGAAAGTGGACGTATACGGTGTGACGCCTGCCCGGTGCCGGAAGGTTAATTGATGGGGTTATCCGTAAGGAGAAGCTCTTGATCGAAGCCCCGGTAAACGGCGGCCGTAACTATAACGGTCCTAAGGTAGCGAAATTCCTTGTCGGGTAAGTTCCGACCTGCACGAATGGCGTAATGATGGCCAGGCTGTCTCCACCCGAGACTCAGTGAAATTGAACTCGCTGTGAAGATGCAGTGTACCCGCGGCAAGACGGAAAGACCCCGTGAACCTTTACTATAGCTTGACACTGAACATTGAGCCTTGATGTGTAGGATAGGTGGGAGGCTTTGAAGTGTGGACGCCAGTCTGCATGGAGCCATCCTTGAAATACCACCCTTTAATGTTTGATGTTCTAACTCTGCCCCATAATCTGGGGTGAGGACAGTGTCTGGTGGGTAGTTTGACTGGGGCGGTCTCCTCCCAAAGAGTAACGGAGGAGCACGAAGGTTAGCTAATCACGGTCGGACATCGTGAGGTTAGTGCAAAGGCATAAGCTAGCTTGACTGCGAGAGTGACGGCTCGAGCAGGTGCGAAAGCAGGTCTTAGTGATCCGGTGGTTCTGAATGGAAGGGCCATCGCTCAACGGATAAAAGGTACTCCGGGGATAACAGGCTGATACCGCCCAAGAGTTCATATCGACGGCGGTGTTTGGCACCTCGATGTCGGCTCATCACATCCTGGGGCTGAAGTAGGTCCCAAGGGTATGGCTGTTCGCCATTTAAAGTGGTACGCGAGCTGGGTTTAGAACGTCGTGAGACAGTTCGGTCCCTATCTGCCGTGGGCGTTGGAAGATTGAGAGGGGTTGCTCCTAGTACGAGAGGACCGGAGTGAACGCACCACTGGTGTTCGGGTTGTCATGCCAATGGCACTGCCCGGTAGCTAAGTGCGGAAAAGATAAGCGCTGAAAGCATCTAAGCGCGAAACTTGCCTCAAGATGAGTCTTCCCTGGGACTTCGAGTCCCCTGAAGGAACGTTTAAGACTAAGACGTTGATAGGCTGGGTGTGTAAGTGCAGCGATGCATTGAGCTAACCAGTACTAATGAACCGTGAGGCTTAACCTTACAACACCGAAGGTGTTTTAGAGAGACATGACAAAATCGTCGGGAACGATTTTGAACAACGCGGAGCGTTGGCCCCGAAGGGGTGAGTATCAGGATGATACGAATAATTTTCAGCCTGTTCTGTGATTGAAGTCCGAAGGATTTCGCGCTGAAGCAAGGCGGCAAGCGATGGCGGAGCAGGAGCATACATGAGTATGTGACTGTGACGACAGAGAGCGGCCAACGCGGCAGCAGCGTGAAAGACACAGGACGGGTAAAAAAGAATTTGCCTGGCGGTAATAGCGCGGTGGTCCCACCTGACCCCATGCCGAACTCAGAAGTGAAACGCCGTAGCGCCGATGGTAGTGTGGGGTCTCCCCATGCGAGAGTAGGACACTGCCAGGCATCAAATAAAACAAAAAGCCCCGTGCATCAGCACGGGGCTTTTTGTTTTGTCTGTTGGCAGGTGTTCTGCTCGAGCATGACATGCGACAAAGGCGCGATAGCGCGTTTGAACGCCGCTTGCGGCGGCCCCGCAGGGGCGAGGCTCGAAGAGCCGAGTAAAGTAGGACACTGCCAGGCATCAAATAAAGTAGAAAGCCTCATGCGAAAGCATGAGGCTTTTTGCGTTTGGTCGGAAAAATAAAATTTGCTGATAGTTCCCGAGCTAAGAGTGCGCCTGTAGCAACGCACTGTAACAGTGCGCGACTTTCATCCTACTGTTTAATGCCCATCACAAAAATCCCGCGAATATTCTTAGCCTGCTATCCACTAAGTTGTTAATTTATTGTAAACAACAAAGTAACAATATGCAGGGTGCCAAAACATTGGCTTGGAGAACAGATAATGACTGAAACAACCTCATCACTCGGGGATGCCGCTACGTTAGAGGCTCAGGATAAGAAAAAACGCATCTTTGCCATTGTCGGCGCTTCATCGGGAAACCTGGTGGAGTGGTTTGATTTTTACGTTTATTCCTTCTGCTCGATCTATTTTGCCGCCGCCTTTTTTCCGGCGGGCAACAGTACCACCCAGCTGCTGCAAACCGCCGGCATCTTTGCCGCCGGCTTTTTTATGCGGCCAATCGGCGGCTGGCTGTTCGGCTATATCGCCGATAAGCACGGCCGTAAGAACTCAATGCTGATTTCTGTCTGCATGATGTGCGCGGGATCGCTGGTGATCGCCTGCCTGCCCACTTACGCAGCGATCGGCAACTGGGCGCCGGTGCTGTTGCTGGTTGCACGCTTGTTCCAGGGGCTGTCGGTCGGCGGCGAATACGGCACCAGCGCGACCTATATGAGTGAAGTGGCGGTGAAAGGCAAACGTGGTTTTTACGCCTCTTTCCAATATGTCACGCTGATCGGCGGCCAGCTGTTGGCGTTGCTGGTTTTGGTAGTGCTGCAGCAAATCCTGTCTCATGCCGAGTTAGTGGCCTGGGGCTGGCGCATCCCGTTTGCGTTAGGGGCGGTACTGGCGGTGGTGGCACTCTATCTGCGCCGCTCGCTGAACGAAACCTCTGACGCTTCAACCCGTAATCATCAGGATGCCGGCTCGCTGCGAGGGCTGTGGAAAAACCGTAAGGCGTTTGTGATGGTGCTGGGCTTTACCGCGGCAGGGTCGTTGACGTTTTATACCTTCACCACCTATATGCAAAAATATCTGGTTAATACCGCCGGTATGGACGCCAAACTGGCCAGCGGCATTATGACGGCGGCGCTGTTCGTCTTTATGCTGCTGCAGCCGGTGGCCGGGGCGCTGTCGGATAAGATCGGTCGTCGTAACTCGATGTTGATCTTCTCTACGCTGGCGACGCTGTTGACGGTGCCAATTCTGTTTACCTTGAAAAACGTCTCCAGCCCCTATGCCGCCTTTGGTTTGATTGTGGTTGCTCTGGTGATCATCAGCTTTTATACCTCGATAAGCGGCCTGCTGAAGGCGGAAATGTTCCCGCCTGAGGTACGGGCGTTAGGCGTAGGGCTGTCTTATGCGGTGGCGAATGCAATGTTCGGCGGCTCGGCGGAATACGTCGCGCTGTCGCTGAAGTCGTTCGGTATCGAAAACGCCTTCTTCTGGTATGTGTCCGGCATGAGCCTGTTGGCGCTGCTGGTCTCGCTGAGGCTGCACCGTAAAGGGAAAGAGATTCAGCTGTAAGTCAGTGGGCGGCGTGGTACAGGCTATAGCCTGCCGCCGCGCCGGCAACGTCCCAGGCAAAATCCTTCCAGCTCCAGCCGGTGCCACCTTCGCGGCTGTCATACAGCTCTTTGGCGGCGCCGATGCTGATGGCGAACATCAGGCCGAAAGTGCGGCTGTGAGGCTCGCTCCAATTCTGATGGTCACCATAGGCGCTGCCGGCGGCGGCCAGCGCCGCGGAACCGATAAAATGCTGGGCTTTGTCCTTGCCGGTCCAGCTGTCGTTGGCCAGATGGCTGCAGCCGCTGGTGAATAACAGTGGAATAAGCAGGCAGAGATGTAATACACGCATAATGAAAACGTCCTGTCGTCATGGCGTACAAAAACCCCGGCATGTGCCGGGGCCTGGAAAGGTAATTATAGCGGAATCAGAGTATACGGCTAATCAACCGGTCGATGCGGATACGGCGTAACCGGCGGATCAGCTTACGGACTTTGACCGGGTACTGCTGAATGCTTTCCAATTCCTGATAGTGGCCGACCACGGTGGTATGGGCGCGGATGCATTCCAGCTCTTGGGCGCGCTGCTCACGCATTTCCTGGTTAGGGTCATGGATCAGAATGGCGTTTTCCAAATCCAGCCGCCAGGCGCGCGGGTTGAGGTTATTACCGGTGAGCAGCTGCCACTCGTCATCGACCCATATGCCTTTCAGGTGATAGCTGTTATCGCCGTCTTTCCACAGGCGAACGATCAGCTGGCCGGTATCGACATAGCGCTGCAGGCGGGTGATAAAGCGGCGCAGGTTGATTTCATACAGGTACGGCAGCGCGCCGATAATCTTGAACGGCTGATCCTGTGGAATATAGAAGTCGTTGGCGGTTTTGTCGCCGACGATAATTTCCACCTGTTTGCCCTGGCGCAGCAGATAAATGATATTGCGCACCAGCAGCGCCGGCAGATTGAAGTAAGGGGTGCACAAGGTCAGCTTTTGATCGGTGCAGGCCATCAGGTGATGGATGGTCTTGTTCAGCACGCTTTGCTTGCCCAGCCCGACCAGCGGCGTAACAGCCAGCTCATCGTTGCCCGCGTTGCCGCTGAAGCGGTAGCCGTCGTGGCGCAGGGCAAGGCGAAACTGCCGCGTTTCGTTTTTGATTTCCGGGCTTTTCGGGCGATCGCAGCGGTCCAGGCGCTGCACGGCGCCGGCGGTCAACAGATGCTGCCTGATGTAATCGACCATCGCGTTGGCCAGCGCAGCGTTGTTAAGCAGTTGGTAACGATCGTAACGGTATTTATCGTGCTGATGCAGATAGACATCGTTGATGCTGGCGCCGCTGTAGATGACGGTATCGTCAACGATAAAGCCTTTAAGGTGCAGAACGCCCAGTGCTTCACGGGTATTCACCGGCACGCCGTATACCGGCACGCTGAGGTCCGGGTGCTGCTGCGCCATGGCGCAGTACCAGTCGGCGTTGGTATTGGCCGCGGCGGCGCCGATACGGCCGCGCTGTGCGCGATGCCAGTCCACCAATACGCATATTTCCAGTTCAGGGCGCAGCTGCTTTGCCTGATACAGCGCGTTGAGAATATCACGGCCGGCATCGTCGTGCTCAAGATACAGGGCGACCAGATAGATGCGCTGCGTGGCGCTGGCGATCGCATCAAGTAAGGCGGTGCGGTAATCCGACGGCGCGTATAGCGTACGAACATCAGCTACCGACTGGGGAATTTTGGGCAGTTGTGCAAGGTGTTGTTGATGTTTGCTACGTTTAAATTTTGACAACATCACAGTGCGCTTCTTCTCTCATGATTAGATGGCCGGAACGCCACATGCAGACAACATAAAATCGAACAAGTGGTCGATAATACCATTAGTTGCCCCGATTGTGCGTATGTTTTGGCATTAAATGGTGGATTTGTAACGTGTTGCGACATAGCTCACCCCGGTTTGCCGGGCTTGAGCGGCAACGTCAGATTCACGACGCCGTCTTCCAGCTGCACGTCCACCATAAAGCCCAGCTTCTCCGCCAGCGCCACCATACCGCGGTTATTGGGCATGGTGATACCGCTCAGGCGCTGCAGACCGCGGCTGCGGGCATAGCCGATCATCTTTTCCAGCAGTTGACGACCCAGCCCCAATCCTTTCAGATCGGAGCGCACCAGGACGGCGAATTCGGCGTCGGTATTGTCCGGGTCGGACAGCGCGCGCGTGACGCCGATAATCTGCGCATCCTCGGCGACCGCAACAAACGCCATTTCACGATCGTAGTCGATTTGCGTCATATTGGCTAAGTCATCATGACTAAACTCATTGATCTCACTGAAATATCGGTAATAAAGATCTTCTTTGGTCACGCGGTCGATAAAGTGCTTCAGCGCCGGTTCATCTTCCGGCAGGATCGGCCGGAACAGGCAGTGCGCGCCGTTCTTCAGCGTGATGCTTTCTTCTAACTCTTGCGGATAGGGGCGGATGGCCAGCCGCGCCTGCGGGTCGCCGCTGAACGGCGCCAGCTGCATCGACACGTCCAGCAGCGTAAATTCGCTGCCGGTTGCCAGCACCGGATGAATATCCAGCCGGGCGATCTCCGGGCAGTCGAGGATCAGGTTGGATACCTGCACCAGCAGCCGGCTGAGGCCGGGAATATCCAGCGGGCGCAGGGCGCTGCGACCGCGGATCTTGCCGCCTTTTACCGCCTGCAGCACCAGATAGCGCGCCAGCGCCATATTGAGCGGCGGCAGGGCGACGGCGGCCTGATGCTCCTGTCGCCACTCTACGCCGCCTTCACCCAGCATAATCAGCGGGCCGAAGATCGGATCCTGTTCAACGGCGATCCGCAGCTCCTGCGCCCCGGCGCGGTTCGCCATGCTCTGGACCAACAGGCCGTGGATGCGCGCCTGCGGATAGGTGCGCTTGACGCGGTCGAGAATCGCATCGGCGGCGCGCTGCACCTCGGTGGCGGTGCGCAGATAGAGCATGACACCCTGAACCTCGGATTTGTGCGGAATATCCGGCGAGCGCAGCTTCAGCGCCACCGGGTAGCCGATCTGCTCGGCGATATGCACCGCTTCGGCGCTGTCGCCGGCAATCCAGGTCGGCAGCGTGCTGAGGCCGTAAGCCTGCAGGATCGGCTGCACCTCATGGGTATCCAGCTGGCTGGCGCCCTCGGCCAGCGCCTGATGAATCAGCTGGTGCGCGGCGGCGGTATTGGCGGTCAGGCCGACCGGCAGAGCCGGGGTTTCCTTCAGCTGTTTCTGATTGCGGCGGTACTCCACCATATGCATAAAGGCGGTCACGGCCCCTTCCGGCGTGCGGTAGGTCGGGATCCCGGCGTCGGTGAACAGCCGGCGGGCTTCCTGCGAGGAGTATTCGCCGCACCAGTTGGTCAGCAGGGTAATGCGCTTGCCGCGCGGGTGCCGGCGAATCGCCGCGACCAGCTGTTCCGCGGTGGCGGTGCCGGGCGCGGCGGCGCTGGGGGCGTGAATCAGCAGCAGCGCGTCGTAATCGTTGCTGTCCAGCAGCACCTGCAGCGCCGCCAGATAGCGTTCCGGCGTGGCGTCGTCATGCAGATCGAGCGGGTTGTTCAGCGCAATAAAGTCCGGCAGCGCTGCGGCAAGCTGCTGCTGCGTCTCTTCACTCAGCACGGCCGGTTTGCCGTTGCGCGCCAACAATTGGTCGAGCGCCATCGCCGCCGGCGCGGCGCCGTTGCTGAGAATCATCAGGCGCTCGCCGCGCAGCGGGTGCATATGGCTGAGGGTTTCCACCGCCGAGAACAGCTCGTGGGTATCCTGCACGCGCAGCAGGCCGGCGCGCTGGATAGCGGCGTCGTAGGCGGCGTCCAGCCCTTGCTGGCCGTTCAGCAGGCGCTGGGCCTGCTGGCTGCGGCCGCTTTTGATCACCAGAATCGGCTTATTGCGGGAAGCGCTGCGCGAGGCCGACAGGAAACGGCGCGCATCGTGAATATTTTCCAGGTACAGCAAAATGGCGCTGGTTTTGGCGTCGCGCGCCAGGAAGTCCAGCAGATCGTCGACGTCGATATCCTGGCTGTCTCCCAGTGCGACAAAGTAGGAAAAGCCGACTTCGCGCTGCTGCGCCCAGTCGAGAATGGTATTGGCGACGGCGGCGGACTGCGAAATAAACGCCAGCCGGCCCGGCAGGATCGGCACCGGCGAGAAACTGGCGTTGATGCCTTGCCACGGCGCCAGCAGGCCAAGGCTGTTCGGCCCCAGCAGGCGTATGGCGTAACGCTGGGCGCAGGCCTTCAGCTCGGCGAACTGTGCCGGCTGGGCGGAAAGAATAATCACCGCTTTGCAGCCGCGTTCGCCCAGCGCCGCCAGCAGCGCCAGATTGCGTGAGTCGTGAGTACAGAGTATCGCCAGGTCGGGGGCGATCGGCAGGCTGGCGACGTCGGCATAGGCCATCACGCCGCATACCGCCTTATAGCGCGGCGTCACCGGTAAAATCGGCCCGCTGAAGCCGCCGGCGAGCAGATTGTGCATCATCAGGTGGCCCGAGCGCCCCGGCCGTTGCGACGCGCCCAGCACGGCGATGGATTTGGGACGTAATAGCGCTTCCAGGCCTCGCTGACTCATAACCTCACTCCTTGAACGGCAACGTTGTCGCCTGATTTTAGGCGTTTTATGGCGATGTTGCTGTGATCGATGCCGCTGGACGCGTAGGTTTGCCGGCCAGATAGCGCTGGCGGAAATAGCGAAAGTGCTGGCTCAGGCCGATTGCGGCCGCGTCGTCGCCCGCCTGCTGCAGCAGCGCGGCGGCAACTTCGGCGGTGCAGTGCTGCTCGGCGCGGCTGGCCTCGCGCAGCTGATAGTCGGATGCGGCGGCGACGTCCAGTGAAAAGACCGGGAACTGATTGAGGTAAGGGCTTTTGCGGAACATTTTACGGGCTTCCGACCAGGTGCCGTCGAGCATGATAAACAGCGGCGGCTTGCCGCCCGTCGGCAGTTGGCTGTAGACCGGCCGTCCGGCATCGGCGTAAGAGGCGGGAAACACCACGTACGGCTGACGGTTCGGATCGCCGATCGCCGCCAGCAGCGCCGGATCGACCTCGGTGCGCGACCAGAGAAAAGCCTGGGTGTCCGGCAGAATATCGGCGATCAGCCGGCCGGTATTGCTGGGCTTGAGCGGTTCAGCGCCGAACATGATCAGGCAGAAACGGCTGGCGGCAGACTGGGGGTTAATGGTCTCGCACAGGCAGTTTTTCTGCGGCAGCAGGCAGCCCTGGCAGCGGGCCACGCGGCAGCCGCGCGCCAGAAAAGGGCGGGTGGCGCGATCCAGGCGAAGCTGGCGCAGGCGAAGTACGGCATTGTCGGTCATAGCGATCCTGGGTAGGCCGGAACACGGCGGCGTCCGGGGTAAAAACCGCTATTGTAACGCAGAAAGCGTCAGGGGGGGATGGGCGCCGCCGCCCGTGACGGCGCGGCGGCGGGTTTTGCGTTACACTGATTCATCAAGCCAGTTGTCAAACGGCGCTTTAGGCATGGCGCCGTTTAGCATATCCACCATTTTCCCCTCGCGGAACAGCATGATGGTCGGGATGCTGCGGATGCGGAAGCGCGCGCTGAGTTCAGGCTCGGCCTCGGTATTGACCTTGACGAAACGGACTTTGCCCGCCCGCTCGGCGGCGACGTCTTCGAAAATGGGCGCAAAGTTGAGGCAGGGGCCGCACCACGGCGCCCAGAAATCGACCACCACCGGCAGGCCGTCCTGCAGTAATTTGTCCAGCGTCTCGGCGGTGGCGTTGATCACCTCGCCATCGAATAATTCATGGCCGCAGCGGCCGCATTTGGCGCCGTCGCTCAGACGGTCTTCCGGGACGCGGTTGGTGGCGTTACAAGCGGAGCAAACTGTATTCATGGGAACCTCGGGTACGGGTAGCTGACATGGCGCGCAAGCGTTGCGGCAATGTTTCGTTAATGCTGTTTATTATCGGCAAAAGCGTCTTGGTGAACAAAGAGGTTTGTTCAATGAATGTAATAGCCCGGATCTTATTCGTCCAAGTTGGTGGCTTAGCAGACCGACATCAGGTAATCTTCGCGCCTGCGCGTTGGTGGAGAAGACAATGAACGACTCATTTAGTGGCAAAAACGGCAAAGTTAAAGTGATGTACGTCCGCGGTGACGAAGACGGCGGCGACGATCGTAACAACAAACGTCCGGCAGGCAAAGGCCGTCCGGCGGACAAGTCGCGCTCTGGGCGCGGCGCTCAGGATAACAAGGCGCGCAGCGGCGATCGCGGCGGGCGTCGTCCGGCACGTGCGGAAGGGCGCGGCGGCAATGATTCGCCGTGGAAAACCGTATCGCGCGGCCCGGATGCGGAGCCGGCGTTCGACCATGGCGGCATCAGCGGTAAAAGCTTTATCGACCCGGAACAGCTGCGCCGCCAGCGTGCGGAAGAAACGCGGGTATATGGCGAGAATGCCTGTCAGGCGCTGTTCGCCAGCCGTCCTGACGCCATCGTGCGCGCTTGGTTTGTGCAGTCGGTGACGCCGCGCTTCCGCGAGGCGCTGCGCTGGATGGCGGCCAACCGCAAGGCTTACCACGTGGTGGATGAAGCGGAGCTGGCGAAAGCGTCCGGCACCGAGCACCACGGCGGCGTCTGTTTCCTGATCAAAAAGCGTCAGGGGCTGGATGCGACCACTTACCTGAAGACGGCGCCGGCCAGCGACTGCGTGCTGGCGCTGGAGGCGGTGGGCAACCCGCATAACCTGGGGGCGATCATGCGCTCCTGCGCGCACTTCGGCGTGAACGGCGTGCTGCTGCAGGATCCGGCGCTGCTGGAGTCCGGTGCGGCGGTGCGTACCGCAGAAGGCGGCGCGGAGCATATCAAGGCGATCAATGCCGACGATTTCCTCTCGGTGCTGGATACCTTCCGTCGGGCGGGCTACACCATCGTCACCACCTCCAGCCATAAAGGCGTGGCGTTGGCGCAGGCCAAACTGCCGGCCAAAATGGTGCTGGTGCTGGGCCAGGAGCGCGACGGCCTGAGCGACGGCGCCTGGCAGCAGGGGGATATGAACGTCTCCATTGGCGGCACCGGCAAGGTGGAAAGCCTGAACGTCTCGGTCGCGACCGGCATTCTGCTGGCCGACTGGTGGCGTCAGAATCAGGCGTAATGGCCAGATTGCGGTAAAAGAAACGGGCGCCTCAGGCGCCCGTTTTTTATCTCTGCATGAACACCACCTCCTATGGAGGTGGTCAGCAACAAGTTGGCTCTGCCAGTAATGCTACTCATGGGAAAATCCGAATCTGTTATCCCCATAACTGATAAGGATTTAACCATGAGTAGATTCCAGAAAGCATCTCATGTGCTCTGGTGTTGTCAATATCATATTGTATGGACACCCAAGTACCGATTTCGCATCCTTAGGAATAATGTTGGCAAAGAGGTCTACAAGCAGATAAGGATCTCAAGTGAGCAACTCGGGATAGAAGTGGTAGAGCTGAATGTTCAGATAGATCATGTCCATTTACTGGTAAAAGTCCCGCCACGTCTTTCTATTTCACATGTGATAGGTCATTTGAAAGGTAAAACAGCCCTTAGGCTGTTCAGCAAATTTCCCTATCTGCGGAAGAACAAGTTGTGGGGAAATCACTTCTGGGCGCGGGGTTACTGCGTAGATACCGTAGGTATAAATGAAGAAATGATAAGAAAGTACGTGAAGTATCAGGAAAAGCATGAAGTTGAAGAGAGCCAGCTTCCACTAAAAGAGGTGTGAAGCGAAGGCTCTCAGAGTCTGAGCTAAGTACGCCCCTCTGGGGCGCTATCAATGCCACCTGCTATGCAGGTGGTTTTTTACTGGAAAATCAGTGGGCGCCGTCGCCGCCCCCGCCGCTGGAACTGAACGGCGGTTTGGCGAACCACACCAGCGCCAGCAGGATCAGGAACACCCCGGCCGACAGCCAGAAGATTTCGTTGGCCGAGATAATCAACCCCTGCGCGGTAATCTGCTGGGCGATATATCCCGAAGCCTGCTGCTGAGTCATGCCCAGCTGCTCAAGCTGACGGTACATCTCCTGCGACTGCGGGTTGTAAGGGTTCACAAACTCCGTCAGCTGCGAGTGGTGCATCGACTCGCGCTGCGTCCACAGCGTGGTGGTGATCGAGGTGCCGATCGAGCCGGCCAGCGTACGCACAAAGTTCGACAGGCTCGACGCCGCCGCCATGCGTTCCGGCGGCAGGCCGGACAGGGTAATCGTCGTCAACGGCATAAAGAAGCAGGCGATGGCGAAGCCCTGAACGAACTGCGGCCAGGCGGACGCGCCGAAATCCATACCCGGTTCAAAGGTATAGGCGCGCCAGTAGAAGCACACGGCATACATGATAAAGCTGAAGGTCACCAGCCGGCGCATATCCAGCCGGTGGCCGAACTTACCGATCAGCGGCGACAGCAGCACCGGGATCAGGCCGACCGGCGCCGAGGCCAGACCGGCCCAGGTGGCGGTGTAGCCGTACACCTCCTGCAACAGCTGCGGCAACAGGACGATAGCGCCGAAGTAGAGCATATAGGCCAGGCTGATGCACAGCACGCCGATGGTAAAGTTGCGCGACTTGAACAGCGACAGGTCCACCACCGGGTGGTCGTCCGTCAGCTCCCAGACCACCAGGAACAGCAGCGCCACCACCGCCACCACCGTCAGGGTGATGATTTCGGTGGAGTTGAACCAGTCCAGCTCTTTGCCCTGATCCAGCATCACCTGCAGCGAACCGATGCCCACCACCAGCAGAATCAGGCCGATGGTGTCTATCGGCTTGATCTCGGTTTTGGTTTCACGGCCACGCAGCGTTGCCAGCGCGGCGAAAATCACAAACAGTCCGATAGGAATGTTGATGAAGAAGATCCAGCCCCAGTGATAGTTGTCGCTGATGTAACCGCCGAGGATCGGGCCGAAAATCGGCGCGACGATCACCGTCATCGACCAGAGCGCCAGCGCCATGGCCCGCTTCGCCGGCGGATAGTTATTCAGCAGCAGGCTCTGGGACAGCGGGATCAGCGGGCCGGCCACCAGCCCCTGGATCACGCGGAAGAAGATCAGCATGCCCAGGCTGTTGGAGATGCCGCATAGCCAGGAGGCAATGGCGAACAGCGCGGTGGACCACAGGAACAGCTTCACTTCGCCGAAGCGCTTCGCCAGCCAGCCGGTAATCGGGATCGAGATGGCGTTCGCCACCCCGAACGAGGTGATGACCCAGGTGCCCTGCGAGTTGGATGACCCGAGGTTACCGGCAATGGTCGGTATTGCCACGTTGGCAATGGTGGAGTCCAGCACCTGCATAAAGGTCGCCATGGCGAGCGCGACCGTCATCCAGGCAAGCTGGGCTCCCTCAAGCGGTTTTTGTGCTGCCAAGGTAGCCTCCCGCTCGCTTAACCGGCGTTAGCATGGATAACATCGGCGATCATCTGGTTGACCGGCGCCAGCTGCAGCGTCAGCGCATCGCTCTGATAGCGCGGCTTGTCGTTGACCACGTTGGCCAGCATACGGCCGTTGAGGTCGCTGGTATCGACGTTCACCAGCGTAGACAGACCGATGCGCAGCGGATGATCGGTAATCTGCTTGGCGTCCAGTTCGATACGTACCGGCAGGCGCTGCACCACTTTAATCCAGTTGCCGGTGGCGTTCTGCGCCGGCAGCAGGGAGAAGGCGCTGCCGGTGCCCATATCGATGCCGACCACTTTGCCGTGGTACACCACGTCATCGCCGTAGACATCGCTGACCACGGTCGCCGGCTGGCCGATGCGCATATTGGCGATCTGCGTTTCTTTAAAGTTGGCGTCGACCCAGACGTGATCGGCCGGCACCACCGCCATCAGCGGCGAACCGGCGGCGATTTGCGCGCCGACCTGCACGCTGCGGCGTGAGACATAGCCGGTGATCGGGCTGACCACGCGGGTACGCTGCAGCGCCAGCCAGGCGTCGCGCATCTGCGCGGCGGCCTGTTGTACTGCCGGCTGCTGTTCCAGCGGCGTATTGAGCACCATCGCCTGGTTGGCGTTGTATTGCTGCACGGCCACTTCCAGCGCGGCTTTGGCGCTGGCGACGGCGTCGCGTGCGTGTTGCAGCTCTTCACGACCGATAGCGTCGACGCTGCCCAGCACCACGCGGCGCTTGAGGTCGTTCTCCGCCTTGCTCAGATCAGATTTGCGCAGGGCGATATTGGCCTGATATTGCTTGCTGTTGATGATCAGCTGGTGGGTCTGGCGCACGCTGTTGGCCAGCCCGGTTTTCGCCCGCTCGAACGCCTGTTCGGCATCGGTCGGGTCCAGCGTCAGCAGCACGTCGCCCTGTTTGACGTAGTCGGTATTATCAAAATTGATGCGCGTTACGCTGCCGCCGACCTGGGACATAATCTGCACCTGGTTGCCCGCCACGTAGGCATCGTCGGTTTCCTGATGATGACGCAGCACCAGGAACCAGTACGCTAAATAAGCCACCCCAATAACAATAAAAATCACCGTCAGCAGAAGCAGCCAAAATTTACGCTGTTTCTTTTTGCCTGTCGGTTGCTGCGGGGTTTGTGTCTCCGCATTTGTGCTCATGGTTTTCTCCACGTTTTTCCTTGCTGGTTCAGGCGACGACGCACGCCGGCCGCCGTGAGACCGCTTTAATTATTTTGGCTAGCGTTATTATGCTTTTTTATCCGCGACCGCCGGGGCCTGATAGCCGCCGCCCAGTGCGCGGATCAACCCTATCTTCGCCTGCATCATATTGCTGCTGGCGCTGAGCTCAGTCAGCTGCTGCTGGATCAGCTGCGTCTGACTGGATAACAGATCGTCACGCCCGATAATCCCTGCCCGGTAACGGGCGTTGGCGACCTGATAAACCTGCTGCATAGACTGCGAGGCCGAGGAGGCCTGCTGCAGCTGCTGGGCGGTGCTTTGCTGAACCGTAATGGCGTCAGCGGTTTCCTGCAGCGCATTGAGGATGGTCTGGTTGTAGGATTCCACCGCCTGATCGTAGAGGGCGGACTCTTCACCCAGCTTGCTGCGCAGCGCGCCGGCGTGGAAGATCGGCAGCGAAATCGCCGGGGCGATATTCCACGCCTGGCTGGCGGCTTCGAACAGGTTCGGGCTGGTGCCGCCGACGTTGGTGGTGGTCAGGCCGGCAAAGGCGGAAATCGACAGACTCGGGTAAAACTCTTTACGGGCCGCGGCGACTCGCTGGTTATAGGATTCCACCAGCTGACGCTGGGCCGCGATGTCCGGGCGTTTACCCAGCAGGTCGGCGGTCAGTTCGCCTTTCGGCGCCAGCAGTGAATCGGCCGGCAGTTTCACCGGACGTAAATGCTGCATCGCATTCGGCCCCTGGCCGCTCAAGGCTGCCAGCTGGTGTTTTAACTGCTCGATCTGCGACTGCAGCTGCAGAATCTGCTGTTTGGCTGCGTCGGACTGCGCTTTGGTCTGTTGCGGTACGTCGACGCCGGTCATCCCGGCCTGATATTGCCGCTGGCGCAGCTGCGTCAGGCGGTCGTTGTTCGTCACTTCCTGTTGCAGCAGCGTTTCCTGCGCGTAGTAGTTCTGCAGCAGGTAGTAGGCCGAGGCCACGGAGCTGGTCAGCGTCAGCGCCGCCTGTTCCTGCTCGGCGCGCGCGGCGTCAACCTGCGCCTTGGCGGCGTTGACCTGATTGCGGTACTTGCCCCACCAGTCAAATTCATAGGCCAGGTTCAGGCCGAGCGAGTTGGAGCTGGAGTATATGGGCTTTTGGGGATAGCCCAGGCCGGAGTTGACGTTCTGCGGGGTGCGCTGGCGGGTGGTGCCGGCGTTGAGGTCCAGGTTCGGGCCGTTGGCGGCGCTGGCTTCGCCCATCACGCTGCGCGCCTCACGCACGCGTGCGGCGGCCTGCTTGAGCGACGGCGAGTTTTGCAGCGCCTGAGTCATCAGGCTATCGAGCTGCGGGTCGTTGAGGGCGCGCCACCACTGCGGGCTGATGGCCAGCGAGCTGACCTTCGGCTGCGCCAGCTGCAGGTTTTGCGGATCCATCAGGGTAGACTGCGGAGCTATATTATCGGTAGAGGCGCACCCTGCCAGCAGCAAAACGGCGAACAGCGGGGTGAGTCTCCAATTTAATGGGGATCGCATAAATTTGGTTACCTGAACAGATAATGAAGAATTAGGATAACTGTTCTGTGACTTCCATTTGATCCAGACGTGCCAGTAGCTTGCGCGTCAGCTGTTCCAGCTGGCGTTGCTCGTCGTCATTGAGTGTGGACCAAAGGAAATGCAGACATTTGTGCTGCGGCGGCAGCAGTTGCGCCAGGAATTCTGTGCCTTTTGGCGTCAAGTGCAGATGCAGACAGCGGCGGTCGTTGTCGCTTTCCTTACGTTCAATCCACCCGCGTTTTTCCAGCTCATCGGCGATGCGCGTCGCATTGGTGCGCGAAGAGCCGAGTGCGGAGCTGAGCTCCGAAGGCTGAATGCTGTGGTTTTCCTGCGCATCCAGCGTAATCAGCGCCATAAACAATGTTTCGTTTATCCCTTGGGCCTTCAGCATTTTGTTGCGATTTTCCAGCAGCTTGCTCTGCATATGCATGCACAGCCGCGTCAGCAGAATTTCCTGATAGGGAAAGTCCTTCTGACGTTTGGCGCGGAAATTCAACATGTGTTCTATGGGAGTAAACGAGTTTTCCATCATTTGGGGGCCTCATTAATTACGTTTGGTATAGTAACGACAGTGATTAATAATGTAAATCTTCAGCTTGGTGAATAATTTAACAATTTGTGTCATTCATTCGCCGTGATTGCGCCATTAATCGCCACATTGCGTATGGTTATGTGAGGGGGCGCACATCATGGCCCACTCCCTTAACCCAAAATAATAAGTGTTTTTAAAGTAATGCCAAACGCCAGCGCGCCTATCAGCGTAGCGTAAATAATGCTTTTTGTGCGGTAGAAGCACAGCGCCAAGGCGGTAAAACCGGCCAGCGTCGGCACGAGTCTGGCGTGATCGCGCATCACCTCCGGGGTGCTGGAAACCACCAGCAGCGCGCAGATGGAGGCGATGCCGATACTGTCGAGCAGCAGGGCGATTTTGCCGCGCGGCATGCCCGGCCGCTGGCGCGCCGGGGCGAGCCGCAGGGGCAGATAACGGAACAGATAATTCGCGCAGCCCACCACCAGACCGATAAGCAACACATCAGCGTTCATCGACGTTCTCCGCTGTCGCCGGCGTTAACAGCGCCGCCAGGCAGCCGGCGCCGATGCCGCAGAGAATCGCCGCCGGAATGGAAAAACACAGCAGCCCCAGCAGCGCGCCGGCCAGTGACGCGGCGACGATCGCGCTTTGCGGGCGGGTGAAGGCGGCCAGCAGGAAGCTGAGAAACAGCGCGGGCAGCATAAAGGAGAGGGAGGCTTCGATAACCGGGAACTGCTCCAGCGGGCCATTGCCGAACAGGGCGCCTAGCGCCGTGCCCGCCACCCAGGAGAGCCATGAGCTGAGCGCGATGCCAAGCATCCAGTTCTCGCTCCAGCTGCGGCGGTCGCGGATCAGTCTGGCGCTGGCGGCGGCGAACACCTCATCGGTCAGGCCGAACGCCCACAGGGCGGTTTTTCCTGGCGACAGGCGGGCGTTAATGCGGTGGCGCAGCGCCGGCCCGTAGAGAATATGGCGGATATCCATCGCCATCACCGTCAGGGCGGAGACCCACAGCGACATCCCGGCGCTGAGCAGCGCGGTGATAACAAACTGGCTGGCGCCGGCATAGATGATGCAGGAGAAAAACAGGCTTTCCAGCGGCGAGAACCCCAGCTTTACGGCGCTGAGGCCAAAGGCGAACGCCACCGGCAGGTAGCCGATAACGATCGGCAGGCTGTCAAAAATGCCATTGGCGAAAGTAGAACGTACGGCGGAAGGCGTCAGGTTCTCGGAAGCTTGGCTTTGCATGTTGTCGGCGGCACAGAATAGGAGACCAATAGTTTATCTCCAGAACATTACCAGAGAGTGAGTAATGTTTATACCCTGTGCCGCTAATAAATTTCACTCGTTATTGTTTTCTTGCTAATCAGATTTTGACTGCCACTGCGGGTCGTGCCGCTGGCCGCGCCACCAGATCAACAGGCTGACGACGCACAGCGCGACCCCGACGGCGGCAACGCCGTACCAGCCCGCATGTTGATAGGCGGAGGCCGACAGCAGCGACCCCAGCGCGCCGCCGATAAAATAGCTGGTCATATAGCCGGCGGTCAGACGGTTGCGCGCGTCGGGCATCACGCGGTAAATCACGCTCTGGTTGGTGACGTGCACCGCCTGCACCGCCAGATCCAGAATAATGATGCCGATTAATAGTGCCCACAGTGATTGTTTAGCCAAAGCGATGGGTATCCAGGATAACAGCAGCAGGATCAGGCCGGCGCTGGTGGTGAACCCGGCCCGGCCTTTATCGGTCTGCTGACCGGCGTGGGAGGCGGCCAGCGCGCCGGCGGCGCCGACCAGGCCGAACAGACCGATAACCCCCTCGGAATAGCCGAACGGCGGCGCGGCCAGCAGAAACGCCATCGACGTCCACAGCACGCTGAAATTGGCAAATGACAGTGCGCCGAGCAGGGCGCGGGTGCGCAGCAGCGGCGTGGTGCCGAACAGTACGAAGATCGACTTCAGCAGCTGCGGGTAATTCAGCCCGCTGTGCTGTTTATAGCGCGGCAGCGCGCGCCACAGGATCAGCGCCATCACGATCATCAGCGCGCTGGCAACCCAGTAAATGGTGCGCCAGCCGCCGATGGAGGCCAGCGCGCCGGCAACGGTGCGCGCCAGCAGAATACCGAGCAGCAGGCCGCTCATAATGATGCCGACGGTTTTACCGCGCTTTTCCGGATGCGCCAGCGTCGCCGCCAGCGGCACCAGAATTTGCGCCACCACGGAAAACAGCCCGGTGAGCGCGGTGCCGAGGATCATCACCGCCAGCGTGCTGGAGGTGGCGGTGATCAGCATGCCGCCGGCGGCCAGCAGCGTCATAAAGACGATCAGGCCGCGCCGTTCGAACATATCGCCGAGCGGCACCAGGAACAGCAGGCCGACGGCATAGCCCAACTGGGCAGCGGTGACGATAAAGCCGGCCTGATTCACCGACAGGTTAAACTGATGGGCGATGGTTTCCAGCAGCGGCTGGGCGTAGTAGTTACTGGCGACGGCCAGACCG
This sequence comes from Serratia rubidaea, assembly GCF_016026735.1. Classification (NCBI taxonomy): domain Bacteria; kingdom Pseudomonadati; phylum Pseudomonadota; class Gammaproteobacteria; order Enterobacterales; family Yersiniaceae; genus Serratia; species Serratia rubidaea. The sequence continues at coordinate 303,488 of NZ_CP065640.1, read as the reverse complement.
GTCGCGATGGCGATCAGTGCGGTCAGCGCCGGGCTGAGCCCCGGATGTTCTGTTGTTGTTTTCATCGTATGTCAGATAACTGGAAAAAGTGCGCAGAGTATCGGGCAGGAAAGCTGACAAATCCAATGTATAATTTTCATTTTATTTATCTCATTTCGCGATAGATGCCATGAACCTGAAACAGATCCGCTATGCGCTGGCGGTGGCGGAGGAACAGAGTTTTACCCGCGCCGCCCAGCGTTGTCATACCGTCCAGTCGGCCCTCAGCCACCAGATTGCCAAACTGGAGGAGGAGCTGGGCTGCGCGCTGTTTGAGCGCACGTCGCGCCGGGTGTCGCTGACCTCGGCCGGGCGCGCGTTTATTCTGCCGGCGCAGCGGCTGCTGTCGGCCCGCCAGACGCTGGTGGATGAGGTGGTGTCGGCCAGCGGCACGCTGTCCGGCACGCTGACGATTGGCACCATCTCAACACTGAATGCGATAGATCTGACGGAAAAGCTGGCTGCGTTTCATCGCCACCATCCGGCGGTCAATATTCGCCTGTACGTCGGCATCAGCGAGCTGCTGCTGGAGAACATCCGTCAGCAGCAGACCGACGTGGCGTTTGTCGGCCTCTGGCCGGGAGACAAAGATATGCTGCCGGTCTCGCACCGCCTGCTGAGCGATGAGCCGCTGGTGGCGCTGGTATCGCCCCGTCATGCGTTGGCCGGCAGCCGGCAGGTGACGCTGCAGGCGCTGGCGGAGGTGCCGCTGGTGGACTTTTACAGCGGCACCGGCGCCCGGCGGCAGACCGATCGCGCCTTTCAGGCCGCCGGCGTCAGGCGGCACGTCAGCTTTGAAATCGACCATATTGAATGGCTGGAGAATCTGGTGCGCAGCGGCCTGGCGACCGGCATCGTGCCGGTTTCCACCGCGCTGCGCCTGAGCGGTCTGGTGGCGGTGCCGATTAAGGATGGCCCGCGGCGGCAGGTGTACTGCGCCTGGCAGCAGCCGTTGTCCCGGGCGGCGGAACGCTTTTTACAGTTTAGCGGCCTGGGGCCGGCGGAGGCGTAGGAAGCGGCCCTCCCGTCGGGGAGAGGGCCGTGGGGAGGGGTTACTTCTTCGCGGCGGCCTGTTCGGCGGTTTTCACCCAGCCGTCAAAGGTCGCCTGGTGCGCCTTGATCCAGCCGTTAACGTGATTTTCGATATCGGCTTCAGACGCCTGGCCTTCGTGCATACGCAGGTTTTGGGCGTTGATATCGGCAATCGGCAGTTTCATGGTGGCGAACAGCTTGGCGGCCGCCGGGTTCTTCTCTGCCCACTGCTTGTTGGCGGCAATGCGCATGGTATTGACTGGGAAGCCGTAGTTGGCGCCGTTAGGCAGTTTGGTGTCGACGTTCTTCTGTTCGCCCGGCAGGGAGGAGAACGGCACCTGCAGCCAGACCACATCGCGCCCCGGCACCAGCACGTCGCTTACCCAGTACGGCGTCCAGGTGTAGTACAGGATCGGCTTGCCTTCCTTGAAGCGGGTGATGGTGTCGGCGATCATCGCCGCGTAGTTGCCCTGGTTGTGCGTCACGGTTTTTTCCAGGCCGTAGGCGCCAAGATGGTGGTTAATCACCGCTTCGCAGCCCCAGCCCGGCGTACAGCCGGTCATATCGGCCTTGCCGTCGCCGTTGGTGTCGAACAGCTTGGCGATTTTCGGATCTTTCAGCTGCTCGACATTGGTGATGTGGTACTTGTCGGCGGTTTTCTTGTCGATCAGGTAACCCTGTGCGGCGCCGCTGACGTACACCCCTTCGCGGTAGAACTTGGCATCGCCGCCGGCGGCCTTGTATTGGTCAGCGTGCAGCGGATCCCAGTTGACGGCGAGGAAGGTGGCGTCGCCGGAGGCGATCGAGGTATAGGCGACGTTGTAGTCGACTTCACGCGGTGGTTTAACGTCGTAGCCCAGTTTTTCCAGCGCCTTGCTGACCAGCAGGGTCTGGAAGGTCTCTTCTGAAATGGTGCTCTGCACCGGTTGTACCGAGATACCTTTTCCTGGCAAATCAGCAGCGGAAGCAACCTGTGAACCAATCAGTGTGGTAAGGGCGATAGCCCAGATTCCTGTAGTGCGCATAGTCTTTCCTCTGTGTTTGATGTTGTGGCGTGGTGGCCCGCCGGAACGCTGCCGGCGGGAAAACTTCTCAGGCTTTTTTCATAAAGGGCCGGGTTAGCAGACCGACGGGGCCGTGGGTATACCAGCGGCCCGCGCTTTTGCTGCGGCTGTCGCGCCCCAGCGACTGGGTGAGGCGATCGAGGATGATGGCCAGAATCACGATGCCGACGCCGCCGACGGCGGCCAGGCCCATATCGAGGCGGCCGATGCCGCGCAGCACCATCTGCCCCAGACCGCCGACGGCGATCATCGAGGCGATCACCACCATCGACAGGGCCAGCATCAGCGTCTGGTTAACCCCGGCCATAATGGTCGGCATCGCCAGCGGTAGCTGTACTTTGAACAGCAGCTGGCGCGGGCTGGAGCCGAATGACTCCGCCGCCTCGATCAGATCTTCCGGCACCTGATTGATCCCGAGGATCGTCAGGCGCACGATCGGCGGCAGGGCGAAGATAATGGTCACCACTACGCCCGGCACGTTACCGATGCCGAACAGCATGACGATCGGCACCAGATAGACGAACGCCGGCGTGGTCTGCATGGCGTCGAGCAGCGGCCGGATGATTTTGGCGGCGTGCCTACTGCGCGCCAGCCAGATACCCAGCGGCAGGCCGATAACGATGCAGAAGAACAGCGCCGTCAGCACCAGCGCCAGCGTGACCATCGCCTGCGACCAGGCGCCGATTGCGCCGATGGCGATCAGCGACACCAGCGTGGCGGCGCCCATGCCGAGGCCGGACAGCTGCCAGGCGATCAGCGAGAACAGGATAATGGCGATCGGCGCCGGCATGCCCAGCAGCAGCTGTTGGAAACCGCTCAGGATAAAATCGACCGGCACGCGGATGCCCTGAAACAGCGGGCGGAAATGCAGCACCAGCCAGTCGATGCCCTGCGTGACCCAGGAGTCGAACGGCACCCAGGCCTTGTGGAACGGGTCAAGCAGGTTGAAATGCTCCGGCTGGGCCGGTGCGCTGTTCAGCCAGTCCGCACCGCCCTGAGCGGCCTGCTGCCCGGCATCGTGCGCGGCGGGCGGCGGGTTGGCGGACCAGGCGTCGGCGCCGTGGCCGGCCGGCGCCTGGGCGGGCGCATCGCCGGCGGAGCCGCCGGTTGACCAGGGATCGCCGCTGCCGCCTGCGGGGGCGTCATGCGCCGGGGGATTGTGTGCCGGCGCGTCATGAGCCGGTGCGTTTTGCGCCGGGGCGTCCGGCTGTTCAGAGGCGTTTGCCCATGGATCCTGGTTTTTATCATCACTCATTCGCTGGGCCCTCTTTATCTAAAGCCTGCAGCAGCATGGCTTTGGAGATGATTCCGATATAGGTGTGCTCGTCATCGATAACCGGTACGGCGCAGGGCGCCTGCGCCACCAGCGAAATCAGTTCGCTGAGCGGCATATCGGCGGCGACCGGCGCCGGAGCCTCCAGCAGCGCGTCATCGAGGCTCTGATTGGCCTCCAGCGCTTTTTCCAGAGAATCTATCGACACCACGCCGACAAACTTCTGTCCGCGGTCGAGCACATAGCCATAGCCGCGGTCTTCGTCGCGCAGCAGACGCAGCGCCGAACGCGGGCCGAAACCGGGGGTCTTGCGAATCAGGGTGACCGGACGGCGCTGGGCGATATCTTTCGCGCTGAAGACGTGGCTGATATCGACGCCGCGGAAGAAGGTACGGACATAGTCGTTGGCCGGATTATTGAGAATTTCATCCGGCGTGCCGACCTGAATCACTTCGCCGCCCTGCATAATGGCGATGCGATCGCCAATGCGCATGGCTTCATCCAGATCGTGGGAAATAAAGACGATGGTGCGCTGATGTTTGGCCTGCAATTTCACCAGCTCATCCTGCATCTCGGTGCGAATTAACGGATCGAGCGCCGAGAAGGCTTCGTCCATCAGTAATATATCCGGATTATTCGCCATGGCGCGGGCCAGGCCGACGCGCTGGCGCATACCGCCGGACAGTTCATCCGGGTAGGAGTGGGCATAATTTTCCAGCCCGACCTGGCGCAGCGCCTCCAGCGCTTTTTGCTGCCGCTCCTGCAGCGGAATACCGGCCAGTTCCATGCCGAAGGCCGTATTATTGATGACATTCAGGTGCGGCATCAGAGCAAATGACTGGAACACCATGCTGATTTTATTTCTGCGTACCGTGCGCAGCGCAGACTCCGATATTTTTGCAATATCTTCGCCGTCGATGCGTACTTCGCCGCGGGTCGGGGTGATCAGACGATTGAGAAGGCGTACCAGGGTTGACTTCCCTGAGCCGGAAAGCCCCATGATGACGAAGATTTCGCCTTCTTCAATGGCCAGATTGGCATTTTTCACGCCAAGTGAAAGTCCGGTTTTTTCAAACAACTGGTCTTTGCTGAACCCTTTGTCTATCAGCTTAAATGCGCGATCCGGATGTTCGCCGAATATTTTATATAGATTCTTGACTTCTATTTTAATTGACATGCAATGTGCTGTTTCCTCTGGTTTATTTCAAACGATAAAGAACTTCCTAATACAAAAATAATAGTGCTTCATACCCTAACACAGTGAGCATTTGAGACAAGTCTCAATGTTATAAATGCCTGGAGCGGCGGTTTACATCAGGCATTATCTTGGCTATGGTAAAATTGCCAATGATTAAAATTATTGGCGGTGATGGCAAAATATTCCACTGCAGAGGGCGAATTTTATTATAAATATCCGCAGCCTGCGGAAGAAGGGGGGGCGATATTTATCAGGAAAAAACTGGCCTGCATTCAGGCTATTTTTTCGTGCAGACTGGCGGCGCGGTGGGTAAATTTCCGCTCGGCGGAAATAATAAAAAACCCGGCGGATGGCCGGGTGAAATTCATCAGTATTCAACAACAGACGTCGACATCGAGGGGATATCGCCGGGGCAGTGTAACCGGCGACTGTGACAGCCTGATGTCAGGTTACGCCTTGCGGTACAAACGTCTGGGATGGCCGATATTGCCGTACACCATCTCAACCCGGACGAACTGCGTACTGACGCAGTACTCCAGATAGCGGCGCGCGGTGGTTTTGCTGATGCCGGCCTGTTCGACGATATCTTCGACCGCATGGGCGTAATCCGGCCGGCGCAGAAACAGAGCCTGCACCAGTTCCAGCGTATTGGGTTCAATGCCCTTGGCGCTCGGCTCGGTGGAGAACTGCTTGGACTGCAGGTTGTACAGGGCGTCGACGTTGCTCTGGTCGATCACTTTAAAGGTGCGCTGGGTCTGCACAAACTGCATAAAACGCTCCAGCGAGTTGCGCAGCCGTTTATACGACAGCGGTTTGATAATGTAATCAAAGGCGCCGTTGCGAATGGCCTGGCTGCAGGTGTGCATATCGCTGGCGGCGGTGATAAAGATCACCGAGCAGCCGGGGTTTTTAACCGCTGGCTCTTCCATCAGATCAATGCCTTGCCCGTCCGGCAGGTAATTGTCCAGCAGGATCAGGCGCGGCCGCTGCGCGTTGACCTTGGCCCGCGCCTCGCTCAGGGTGGCGGCATAGGCGACGACGCGCAGGTTAAAATTCTTTTCGATAAACTCTGCATGCAGCGTTGCCAGCTGCGGTTCATCTTCGACGATCAAAACGTCCAGTGCTTCAGGTTGCATGCTTCGGGTGCCCGTTCGTTATCAATGCTTGGGGATAAACAGGGAAAAAATGGCGCCGTGCGGCTCATTGTCCGACACTTCGATACTGCCGTGCGCCTGGGCGACATAGCTGGCGACCAGGTGCAGGCCGATGCCGTGATCGCCGTGCGGTTTGGTGGATACGCCCTGGTCAAACAGCGTCTCGCGTATCTGCGCCGCGATGCCGCTGCCGTGGTCGGCGACCTCAATCACCAGCTCATTGCCGTTATCGTTGATATAGAGTTCTACCGCGTCGTGCGGCGCAGCGCAATGCAGGGTTGCTTCCACCGCGTTATCCAGCAGGTTGCCGATAATCGACATCAGTTCGGTTTCATTCAGCGCGGCCGGTATCTGGCGCAGCTGGCAGGCGGGGTCGAAACGCAGTTCTACGCCTTTCTCCCGCGCGCCGGCGTATTTGCCCAGCAGCAGGCCGCACAGCGCGGCGGAACTGAAACGCTGCGAAATAAAGTCGAGGATCTCCTGCGCGCCTTCCGACTGGGCCTCGACGTAGCGTATTGCTTCATCATAGCGCTGCATATGCAGCAGCCCGGCGAGGGTGGCGGTCCAGTTAAGCTGCTCGTGGCGCATGATGCGCAGGCTGTCGGCGTAGCGCTTCACCTGGCTGAGCTGGCTGCTCAGCGTATTGATGTCATTTTTATCGCGGAAGCTGATGACCCAGCCCTGCAGGCGATCGTCCTGCATGATGCGCACCCGGTTGGCGATCACCCGGACGTGGTTAAAACGGCAGACTTCGTCGTGGCAATCCTGGGCGAGCTGCGCCGGGCTGAAGAAATCCGGCTGCGCCTGGATCACCTCGGCGATATCGCGTCCCATCAGGCTGCCGGCCGGCTGACGCAGATCCAGCAGCTCGCGCGCGGCGTGGTTGATGGTGATGATCTTCTGCTGGGGATCGATGGCGATCACCCCTTCATAAATGGCTTCCAGCAGCGCCTTTTGTTGGCGCACCAGCAGGGCGATATCCTGCGGCTCCAGCCAGAACATCTGCCGTTTAAGATTTTTAGACAGCAGCCAGGAGAAAATAAACAGCGCGATCAGCAGCAGAATAATCGAACCGATAATTTGCGTCAGGGTGCGCGCATTTAAATTATCGATATGTGATTTAAGGTAGCCGACCGAAACAATACCGATCACCTGATTATTGTCATCGACGATCGGCGCTTTACTGCGTAATGAAATGCCGATGCCGCCTTTGCGAATAGAAATAATACTTTTACCTTCCAGCACCTCTTTATTATCGCCGCCGACCATTGCCGTGCCGTAACGGCCGGGATATTCGGAATGATACAGGTGGCGCGCGTGGCGATCGCCGATCACAATATAACTGGCGTCGCTGCTGGCGCGGATCTTTTTCAGCAGGGCGGCGATGGCGTGGGGATCCTGCCGCTGCACCGCCTGCGACAGCGAGGGGATCAGGGCGATTTCCCGGGCCTGCACCTGCGCCCGCGCGCCCAGATCGCGGTGCAGCTGGGCGTCCAGCTGGTAATAGGTATAGGCGCCGATCAGCGTCAGCAGCAGGCAGGAAAACGCGACCAGACACAGAAACAGTTTGATTTGAAATGAGAGTTTTCTACGCATGGCGGCCGTCGTTCGGGAAGCTGATTGGGTGCTTACCCTATCACGAGATGCGTCGTAAGGCGTATTGCGTTCGATCAAGTTGTGATCGTCGCCGTCGCTTTATACTTGCCGTGGTGAATTCGGCGCTATTGTTTATAATTCAGTAAAGTTTAAATTAAATTATCTTTAAAACCATTAACACCACGCTGTATTTGACATAATCTGAATAAACACCATAGAAACCATAACCACCATTAAAAACCCTTTTTATCTTTGAACAGAATCACAGCGAATAATCTGTTGCATTATCTATGATGGCTGAACAAACCAATAAGAGGCCAGATTATGAGCACAACTGATGATTCTTATCTCGTTGCCGGCGATAAGACCGCAGACGTTCCGCTGCGGGAAAAGTGGTGGCGGATTTTGGACAATTACAAAATAGGCATTATTCCGCTGCCGTTCTTTTTGCTGGCCGGCGGGCTTATTTTGCTCGACTGTCTGGCGGGTAAGCTGCCCAGCGATATCGTGGTGATGGTGGCGACGCTGGCCTTTTTTGGTTTTGCCTGCGGCGAGTTCGGCAAGCGCCTGCCGCTGGTGGGGAAAATGGGGGCGGCGGCGATCTGCGCGACCTTTATCCCTTCCGCGCTGGTGCATTACGGCCTGCTGCCGGACGTGGTGGTGGAGTCGACCACCAAATTCTATAAGTCGACCAATATTCTTTATCTCTATATCTGCTGCATTATCGTCGGCAGCATTATGAGCATGAACCGCCAGGTGTTGATTCAGGGCTTCCTGCGCATTTTCGTACCGATGCTGTGCGGCGAGATCGTCGGCATGCTGGTGGGTATGGGCGTCGGTATGGCGCTGGGGCTGGAGCCGTTCCAGATCTTCTTCTTCCTGATCCTGCCGATCATGGCCGGCGGCGTCGGCGAAGGGGCGATCCCGCTGTCGATGGGCTACGCGACGATCCTGCATATGGAGCAGGGCGTGGCGCTGGGGCGCATTCTGCCGATCGTTATGCTCGGCAGCCTGACGGCGATCATTATGGCCGGCCTGCTGAACCAGCTGGGCAAGCGCTATCCGCACCTGACCGGCGAAGGCAGCCTGATGCCGAGCAAGGCGGGCGACGGCGAAATGTCGGCGGTGGAAAAAGTCAGCGGCAAGGTTGACGTCAGCACCCTGGCCTGCGGCGCGCTGCTGGCTATTCTGCTGTATATGGTAGGGATGTTGCTGCACCGTATGATTGGCCTGCCGGCGCCGGTCGGCATGCTGTTTGCCGCGGTGGCGGTCAAACTGGCGCACGGCGTGTCGCCGCGGATTCAGGAAGGCTCGCAGGTGGTGTACAAGTTTTTCCGCACTGCGGTGACCTACCCGATTCTGTTCGCCGTCGGCGTGGCGATTACCCCGTGGCAGGAGCTGGTGGACGCCTTTACCCTGCAAAATCTGATCGTGATCGTCTGCACCGTCGGCGCGCTGGTGGGCACCGGCTTCCTGGTCGGTAAGAAAATCGGCATGCACCCGATCGATGTCGCCATCGTTTCCTGCTGCCAGAGCGGGCAGGGCGGCACCGGCGACGTGGCGATCCTGACGGCGGGCAACCGCATGTCGCTGATGCCATTCGCCCAGATCGCCACCCGCATCGGCGGCGCGATCAACGTCTCCCTTTCTCTGCTGGTGTTGTCGCATTTCTTTGCCTGAGGCTATTCCTTAGTTTGTTCTTTGCCTTGCCCCGTCCCCACGGGGCTTTTTTTTAGCTGCTTAAAACGCCCAGTCTTCATCCTCGGTGATCACCGCCTTGCCAATCACGTACGACGACCCCGAACCGGAGAAGAAGTCGTGGTTCTCATCGGCGTTGGGCGAGAGCGCCGACAGAATCGCCGGGTTGACCTCCGCCATGGCGGCCGGGAACAGCGCCTCGTAGCCGAGGTTCATCAGCGCCTTGTTGGCGTTGTAGTGCAGGAAGGTTTTTACCTCTTCGGTCCAGCCCACCTCGTCGTACAGCTCTTCGGTGTAGTGCACTTCGTTTTCGTACAGATCCTGCAGCAGGTCGAAGGCGAAGCGCTTCACCTGCTGACGGCGGGCGGCGTCGACCCGCTCCAGCCCTTTCTGGAATTTATAGCCGATGTAGTAACCATGCACAGCCTCATCGCGGATGATCAGACGGATCAGATCGGCGGTATTGGTCAGCTTGGCGCGGCTGGACCAGTACATCGGCAGATAAAAGCCGGAGTAGAACAGGAAGGATTCCAGAAACACGCTGGCGACCTTTTTCAGCAGCGGATCGTCGCTGCGGTAGTGCGCCAGGATGATATCGGCCTTTTTCTGCAGCGCGCGGTTCTCTTCGCTCCAGCGGTAAGCCTCATCGACGTCGCGGGTCTGGCACAGCGTGGAAAAAATCGAGCTGTAGGAGCGCGCGTGCACCGCTTCCATAAAGCTGATATTGGAATAGACCGCCTCCTCGTGCGGGGTGATGGCATCGCCGATCAGCATCGGCGCGCCGACGGTGTTCTGAATGGTGTCCAGCAGCGTCAGACCGGTGAAGACGCGGATGGTCAGCTGTTGCTCCTTCGCCGTCAGCGTGCCCCAGGAGGGAATGTCGTTCGACAGCGGCACCTTCTCCGGCAGCCAGAAATTGGCGGTCAGCCGGTTCCACACTTCCAGATCTTTATCGTCTTCGATTTTATTCCAGTTGATCGCCTGGACTCTCTGCAGTTTCATCATGTTCCTCACAGTGCGCAGGACACGCAGCCCTGAACTTCGGTGCCTTCCAGCGCCATCTGACGCAGACGGATGTAATAGATGGTCTTGATGCCCTTGCGCCAGGCGTAGATCTGCGCCCGGTTGATGTCGCGGGTGGTGGCGCTGTCGCGGAAGAACAGCGTCAGCGACAGCCCCTGGTCGACATGCTGGCTGGCGGCGGCGTAGGTATCGATGATTTTTTCCGGGCCGATGTCGTAGGCATCCTGGTAATACTCCACATTGTCATTGGTCATATAGGGCGCCGGGTAATAGACGCGACCGATCTTGCCTTCCTTGCGGATCTCGATGCGCGAGACGATCGGGTGGATGCTGGAGGTGGAGTTGTTGATATAGGAAATCGAGCCGGTCGGCGGCACCGCCTGCAGGTTTTGGTTGTACAAACCGTGCAGCATCACCGACTGGCGCAGCGCCTGCCAGTCCGCCTGCGTCGGGATAGCGACCCCGGCGTCGGCAAACAGTGCGCTTACCCGCTCGGTCTGCGGCAGCCACTGACGGTCGATATATTTGCTGAAGTACTCGCCGCTGGCATAGGCCGACTGTTCAAAGCCGCCGAAGCTGCATTGGCGCTCGATCGCCAGCCGATTGGAGGCGCGCAGGGCGTGGTAGGCGACGCAGTAAAAATAGATATTGGTGAAGTCGATCCCCTCCGGCGAGCCGTAGAAGATGCGCTCGCGCGCCAGATAGCCGTGCAGGTTCATCTGGCCGAGGCCAATGGCGCGTGAGGCGCGGTTGCCTTCGGCAATGGAGGGCACGGCGCTGATATCGCTCATCTCGGCCACCGCGGTCAACGCGCGGATGGCGGTTTCCACCGTGTTGCCGAAGTCCGGCGCGTCCATGGTTTTAGCGATGTTCAGCGAGCCCAGATTGCAGGAGATATCCTTGCCGATCTGCTGATAGCTGAGGTCGGCGTGGTAATGGCTGGCGCGGTTGACCTGCAGGATCTCCGAACACAGGTTGCTCATATTGATGCGGCCGGCAATCGGGTTGGCGCGGTTTACCGTATCTTCAAACATGATATAGGGATAACCGGACTCAAACTGAATTTCCGCCAGCAGCTGGAAGAACTCACGCGCGTTGATGCGCGACTTGCGGATGCGCTTGTCGCCCACCATTTCCCGGTATTTTTCGCTGACGCTGAGTTCCGACAGCGGCATGCCGTACACCCGTTCGACGTCATACGGCGAGAACAGGTACATCTCTTCATTGTTTTTCGCCAGCTCGAAGGTGATATCCGGGATCACTACGCCGAGGGACAGCGTCTTGATACGGATTTTTTCGTCGGCATTTTCGCGCTTGGTGTCCAGGAAGCGCAGAATGTCCGGATGGTGGGCGTGCAGATACACCGCGCCGGCGCCCTGTCTGGCGCCCAGCTGATTGGCGTAGGAGAAGGCGTCCTCCAGCATCTTCATGATCGGGATCACTCCGGACGACTGGTTCTCAATCCGCTTGATCGGCGCGCCGGCTTCGCGGATGTTGCTCAGCAAAAAGGCCACGCCGCCGCCGCGCTTCGACAGCTGCAGCGCGGAATTCACCGCCCGGCCGATCGACTCCATATTGTCTTCGATGCGCAGCAGGAAACAGGAAACCAGCTCGCCGCGCTGTTTTTTACCGCTGTTGAGGAAGGTGGGCGTCGCCGGCTGAAAACGTCCGGCGATCATCTCTTCCACCAGACGCTGCGCCAGCGTGGTATCGCCGGCCGCCAGCGTCAGCGCCACCATGCATACCCGGTCCTCATAGCGCTCCAGGTAGCGTTTACCGTCGAAGGTCTTCAGCGTATAGCCGGTGTAATACTTAAAGGCGCCGAGGAAGGTGGCAAAGCGGAACTTCTTGGCATAGGCCTGCTTGAACAGCTGCTTGATAAACGGGAATTCATACTGTGTCAGCACCTGCGGCTCGTAATAGCCTTCATCCACCAGATAGCGCAGCTTTTCCGCCAGATTGTGGAAAAACACCGTGTTCTGGTTCACGTGCTGCAAGAAATAGTGGCGCGCCGCCTGTTTATCCCGCTCAAACTGGATGCGCCCTTCGGCGTCGTAAAGATTGAGCATGGCGTTGAGCGCGTGGTAGTCCAGCGTCTCAGCGCCGGGTCGGATCAATTCTGTCGTTGCCAAAATGCGGTTACTCCCTGTCGTACGTTTGCAACGTCTTGTGCGGTGCCGAGCAGTTCAAAGCGGTAGAGAAAAGGCACCTGACATTTTTGGGCGATAATCTCGCCGGCGATGCCATACGCTGCGCCGAAGTTGGTGTTGCCGGCGGCGATGACGCCGCGCAGATAAGCACGATTGTGCGGATCGTTGAGAAAGCGGATCACCTGGATCGGTACCGCGCCGGTGGCGCTGCCGCCGCCATAGCTGGGTACGACCAAAATGTAGGGTTGATCCAGCTGCAGCTTTTCGCGGCTGCCGGCGATGGGAATGCGGATCGCCGGCAGCCCAAGTTTTTCAACAAACCTGTGCGTGTTCTCCGAACTGCTGGAGAAATAGACCAGTGGGTTCATCAGCCTGGCTCATGATGCCGCGGCGTGAAGCAGCGCGCCGATCTTGTCGGGGCGAAAACCCGACCAGTGATCGTCGCCGGCAACGATCACCGGAACCTGCTGGTAGCCTAATGATTTGACATGGTTGAGCGCTTGCCGATCCTGAGTGAGATCGACCACCTGATAGGCAATTCCCTGCTTATCGAATGCGCGATAGGTTGCGTTGCACTGGACGCAGTCCGGTTTACTGTAAATAATAATACTCATGATTCGCATTTACCTTTTGGTCTGAAGGAAAGGCGGTAAAGTCAGAAAGCGCAAACGGGTTTGGCATTTCCTGACGCGTCATCAACCCGTACGCTGTCCCCGTGGTTGATGTTTAAGATACTAGATATTGATCTTAATTTTATCAACCACGCTATATATGGTGTTTTGTCGGGTTTTGGCCTGAGGCCGCGCCGGGGCTGGATCGGCGGCGGAAAATTTTTTTATGGCGGTAAACGCAGGGGGCACCCGGCTGGCTTGGCGCTGAGTCGGCGGTGTTACGGAGGGATGAAAGTAAGTGGCCCGCGGTTTCCCGCGGGCCAGACGCACATCTGTTTTATCTTTATGACTGCAAGGGGTGTTAACGCCGGGCCGGCAGCGCGTCGGGCGTAATGCCCACGTTCTGCCAAGGTTTGTCATGCACATATTCATCAGCACATCTTGATAGTGTAGACCATTTTTTCAACTGCGCATCGGCAAGTGTGATAGTCAGCGTCCGCGGGTTTGTACATTTGGTTACTCAAGGAAACCAATCACTCACGGAAAGGCGACGGTGCTTCTTCTAGTATCTGCTGCAACGGCCCACGGGGGCTTACCGAAGAACGTACTGAGGAATGTAATGATGAAAAAATTATTAGCTCTGGCTGTTGCGGCAACGATGGGTCTGTCTTCTGTTGCTTTCGCGGCTGAAACCGCGGCTGCGCCGGCAACCGCTGCTGCACCTGCGACCGCTGCCGCACCGGCAGCTGCTGCGACTAAAGCGCCGGCAAAAACCAGCCACAAGAAAACTCACCACAAGAAAGCGCATAAAAAAGCCGCAGAGCAGAAAGCTCAGGCTGCAAAAGCGAAAAAACACGCTAAAAAAGCCCCGGCGCAAAAAGCGCAGGCCGCTAAAAAACATCACAAAAAAGCCGGCAAAGGCAAGAAAGCCGCTTGATTAACTGATGGTAATGCCAGACGCCAGGCGTCTGGCTGATTGAGTCTGATCCCGACACCCGGTCCCCCCCGGGTGTTTTTTTTAGGGCCGCCGGTCATGATAAATCGCTATCTGTTGGCGCTGATCTGCAGCGTACTTACCCTGTGCGGGCTGCTGGTGGCCTGGTGGCTGTTTCTGAACCACTTTTTGTAAGCGCCACTGCCGTCTGTCGGCGCACGTTTGCCCCTGGCAGATCCCGCATAACTTTCCCTCTCGCTGCACCGCCAAACGCCTGTCTGGCATGGCAGAAAGCTGCGCCATGCCGCCGTAAACCGTGCGTCAAGAATAGTCTGAAACCCCCGCGTAGAGGGCGAAAAATTATTGTTTCAGCCAATGATTCCGGTAAGGTCGCACGGCAGTCAGGAATGAGAGGAGAAAGCGATGTATTTACGGCCGGATGAAGTGGCTAAGGTGTTGGAGAGTGCCGGCTTCAAGTGCGACTCGATGAGCGACCAGGCTTACGGTTACCGTAAGGATGAGCACTATGTGTATGTGAACCGGGAAGCCCGGATGGGCAGAACCGCGCTGGTGATACACCCGGCGTTAAAAGAGCGCAGCCGCTATTTTGCGACGCCGGCGTCGCCGGTGCGCGCCAGCGAGCAATACCTTGAATTCCCGCAGGACGTCAGCGGCCAGCGTTACGGCATTCCCCACGGTTTCAGCTCGCGCGAAGCGCTGACCCGCTACCTCTACAGCATGTTTCTGTAATTCCGGCGCTGCGGGTTGCGTTGCGCCGCCAATCAGCCGTTGGCTACCGCGTCCAGATTAAAGCGCGCATTATAGGCGCGGCGGAACTGCGCCAGTTCAAACGCATCCAGATCCAGCTCGGCAAAGTAAAACAGGGCGGATTCCGTGTATTCCGCGTTCAGCTCCGGCGACAGGCCGGCGCGGATCAGCATATCGCGCCACTGGGCGAGCTGGACGTCGTCCGCCTCCTTGATAAAGGCGACGTAGATAAACAGCAGGTAGGCGGCCCGGTGCATCTCTTCGGTATAGCCATTATTCAGCATACGAATAAACGCCTGGCTGTTGCGAGCGCCCATCTCCTGCATCATCGACTCAATCAGCATGGGTTTGACCCGCAGCCACTGGGCCAGCGAGTCAACGGCCTTGCGGGTGTCGGACGTCAGGATCCGGTAGCCGGCGATAAATACGACGATCAGGACAGCGATGATAATCCACGTCATGGCGGTAGTTTCTACTCAGTGATGACCTGAGGCGCCGGGGCGGCGCCCGTCGTCTTAGTGTTGTTCGCCGCTGAAGTTCCCTGCGGCCTGCTGTTGATTTTGCAGATGGTGGTTGAACGTGGCGGCGTCTTTCGCCAGCGCGTCCAGATGTGCGCCCAGCATTTTGATCTGTTTTACCAGCGCATGCTGCTGCGGAACGGAAGTGGCGGTGCTCAGTTTACGCGCCAGTTGCTCATTTTGCGCATGCAGCGCGGCCTCACGCCGTTTGGCTTCCTCCAGCAGCGCCATTTCACGCTGTTTGGATTCTTCCAGCTGTTGTTGCAGAGCGTCATAGCTTTGTTGCCATTCGCGGTGCTGCCTTTCGAAGCTGGCCTGCAACTCATTCATTGCATTTTGAAACTGGATTTCCAGCTCGCGCATAGTCATGGTCTTCTTCCCTTTGCGGCACTCAGTAGTCTGTCTGCAGTATAACGAAAAGCGCGCGTAAGCTCACCCGTTGCGAACAAATGCAGACAAACTCCCGGTGTGCATCCGGAACTTGCAACCTGGCGACAGGGTCTTACAATCAACCAAATCCCCCGCAGCACAAGGAGCCACAGGTCGTTTCCGGTATCAATCCCCCAAGTGAGTGGCAGCGAGATGAGCAACGAAGATAAAGGCTTTTTTGAGCAGGCGATGGCGGACGTCATCCCGTTATCCGGGCGGCAGCAAACGCTGTATCTGCAACCGCAGTCCCAGGTCGATAAGCGCGCCCGGCGCGACGCGCTGGCGCAGTCAGAGGAAAACCCGCTCAGCAGCGATTTTTTGACGATTATTCCCGGCGATACGCCGCTCGAATACAAATGGGAAGGCATCCAGCAGGGCGTGCTGGATAAGCTGCGCAGCGGACGCTATGCGCCGCAGGCCAGTCTGCACCTGCTGAGGCGGCCGGTGGAGGCCTGCCGACAGGAACTGTACCGGTTTATCATGCTGGCGGAAAAACAGAACCTGCGTTCGCTGCTGATCGTGCATGGCCGCGGGCGTGATGATGAGAGCCATGCCAACATTGTGCGCAGCTACGTCGCCAAGTGGCTGGCGCAGCTGGAGCAGGTGCAGGCCTTTTGCCGCGCGCTGCCGCGTGACGGCGGCGAGGGCGCCTGCTATGTGACGCTGCGTAAATCCGCGGCGGCCAAAGCGGACAATTTCGAGCGTCACGCCAAGCGCAGCCGCTAACGTCGTGCGCTCAGGCTGACTGTAGATTGGCGATTTCCAGCAGGTTGTTATCCGGATCGCGCAGGTACAGCGAAAGCAGGGGGCCAATCGCGCCGGTGCGCTCTACCGGTCCCTCCTCAATGATGACGCCGAGGTCGTCCAGCTCTGCGATCACCTCGGCGAGCGGGGTGGAGGTAATAAAACACAGGTCGGCCGAGCCGGCCGTGGGGCGGTGGGCCTTTGGTTCAAACTCATGCCCCTGCCGGTGCAGATTAATTTTTTGCTGGCCGAAGCGCAGGGCCTTGCGGTCGCCGCGAAAGGTGATGATGTCAAACCCTAGTACCTGCTGGTAAAACTGACAGCTGCGTTCAATATCCGCCACCGTTAACACCAGGTGGTCCAGTCGTTCTATTTTCATGATTATCCGTATGGTCGCGCAGGGCGGCCGATGACGCAGGGCGCGTTAATCGGCCGCGGTGAACATTATTTACCGAACAGTTTATGGTCCAGCGAGTAGCGTCCGGCGCCGGTAACCGCCAGCAGCAACAACCCGCCGATAATGCTGACGTTTTTAAAGAAGTTAATTTCGTTGCCCATCATTTCCGCCCCCGTCATCTGCCAGAACGGATGGCCGATAAAGGCGGTGCCCAGCACGTACAGGGCGAACAGCAGCGCGATAGGGCGGGTAAAGATCCCGACGATCAGCGCGATGCCAAACAGGAACTCCACTACCACGGCGATAATGGCCGCCAGATAGGGCATCGGGGTGCCGTAACCTTCCATGGAGGTGACGGTTGCGCCGAAGTTGGTCAGTTTCATCCAGCCGAAAATGATAAACAGGATCATCAACAATATTCTGGCCAGCAGAATAACGCCGTCTTTTGAACTTTCACCCATTGCTAACTCCTTAGCCTCTGATAAACGTATGTTGTGTTGCTGCTTAAAGCGTAGACCATGTATCGTGGAATTCGAGGCATGGCGCGGGCTGACGGTTGGCAGAGGGGGGATATGGCGCACGGGCCTTCCGGGGGGAGGCGGCCTCCCCGAAAACGGCAGTGTTGAAAGAAGGTAAGGTGGGAAAAGAAAGGGTTAACGCGCTTTCTGTGCGGCCAGAATGAAAATCATCGGACGCTCTTGTTCTTCATCCAGCGCCGGGTTGTCACGGATTTGCTGCGCGGACGGCCCCCACTCATTCAGGTAATTGATGGTGAAACCTTGCTGCACCAGCATATTCAGGTAGCTGCCCAGCATGCGATGCTGCTTGATCACGCCCTCCGCCAGCCAATTGGAAATGCGCTGCCCTTCATGCTGATAACCGTTGACCGGCCAGGATTTTTGCCCGTCTTCGGCCACCAGCCAACCCTGCTGCCGCGGCGCGGTGTAGATGGGATGCTCCGCGGTGAAAATAAACCGGCCGCCGGGACGCAGCGCCTGAAAAACGCGGCTGAACAGCGCCGGCAGCTCAACGATGTAGTGCAGCGTCAGCGAGCTGTAAACCAGATCGGCGTGCGCCGTCGGCAGTTGAACCGTTTCCAGATCCTGCTGCTGATAGCGGATAGCGGCGTCGTCAGTCATGGATTGCGCTTTCTCAAGCATCTTGTGTGACAGATCGATACCAAGCACCTCACCGGCCCCTTGTTCGCGGGCATAGCGACAGAACCAGCCGTAGCCGCAGCCCAGGTCGATGACGTTTTTTCCCTGCAGCGCCGGCAGGATCTCGCGAATGCTGGCCCATTCCGGCGCGCCGTCGAGGCCGTGCTGCGAGCGGCTGAGCTGCGCGTAACCGTCAAAGAAGCGCTGATTGTCGTAGATATTTTGTGACATGGAGACTCCAATATTCAGGTTTAACACTGATTTATTTGATGGATAAATCGTCTGCCATAGTAAGTAGGTATAAGACTTTTTTCCAGTGTGGTTAATCACGGGACGATTGCCATGTCCGGCTGAAATTTATATAACAGCCGTTGCGCTAACATTGGATTTCACCTTACAGACAGGATGGTTTATGCCGTTGTTTTACCGTCGTTTTTATCGAGTTTTTCTGGTATTGCTGCTGGGCCTGTGTGCGACGGCGCCCGCTGCCGCCAGGCCGGATTTGGATCGCCGGATTGGCGCTACGGTGGCGGACAGCGGGACGCCTGACTATGCCTTCAGCGACTTTCGTCTGGCGTCGGCGGATGGTGAACGCCATTACCGCATTCGCATCGCCAAGCCCAAACAGGCCGCGCCGGCCTCCGGCTATCCGGCGATCTATTTCCTGGATGGCAACGCCGTCTTAATGCAGCTGAACGCAGGACTGCTGAAGCGGCTGGCGCAGGCGGAGCATCCGCCGCTGCTGGTGATGCTGTCGTACGATAACGATCTGCGTATCGATGCGGCGGGGCGCGCCTATGATTATACGCCAGCGCTGCCCGCCGGGCTGCGCGGCCACCCGGAGCAGATGCGCCACTGGCGCAGCGGCGGCGCCGATGCGTTTGCGACCTTGCTTGAGCAGCGCATCAAGCCGCAGGTGGCGGCGCGCGTCGCCGTGGATCCGCAGCGGCAAACGCTGTGGGGGCACTCATACGGCGCGCTGTTTGTGCTGCATACGCTGTTCCAGCGCCCGCAGTCGTTCCAGCACTACATTGCCGTAGAGCCTTCGCTGTGGTGGGGGAAGGGGGAGATTCTTCAGGAGGCGCAGGAATTTATGCGCCGGCCGCCGGCGTTGCACGCCCGTCTGCAGCTGTGGGTGGGGCAGCAGGCTCCGCAGACGCAGCCACACCCGGATGCGCGCTCATCGCAGCCGGCCGATGCCGCGCGTCAGCTGGCGCAGCGCCTGAATGCGCTGCCGGGCCTGCAGGCTGATTATCGTCAGTGGCCGGGGCAAAGTCATGGCGCGATGCTCAATACCGCCATCCTTCCGGCACTGGAAGCGGTGGCAACCGGTCTATAACCGATAAGAGAGCAATAAAAAGCCCGCAGGCTGAGCCGCGGGCTTTTTTATTAGCGGTCAGAAGACCGGGTGGGACGTTAGGCGATGGTCAGGTCGGCCGGTGCGGCGCTGGCTACGCCGTTAACGCTGACATCGGTGTAATGCAGGCTGTTAACCAGAGACTGGTGGTTCTGGTTAGTCAGGTAGATCACGCTGTCGGAATTATCGAGCGTACCGTTGTCGTTGTTATCGATGATGACATAACTGGCGTCTTTGCCGCCGTCGAATGCCACCGAGGCGATACCGACTTTCGAGGTCAGCGAGTTGCTGTTGCCCAGACCCAGAATGCCGCCCAGCAGGCCGACGACGCCGTTGGTCAGGCCACCAACCAGCGAGCCCAGCAGGCCGTCCATCACGTCAGCGGAGCGCAGACCGTAATCCGCCACCGAGCTGCCGGCCGCGCCGGAGAGGTGTACGCCGGAGGTGGTGTCAACGATGCTGTCTTTAGTGCTGTTGAAGTCGGTAATGGTGATACCGGCTTTGGTGGTGCTGCTCTTCAGCTCATAGGTGTTGTGGCCAGCGCCGCCGGTTACGGTGGTGTTGGCGGCTACGCTGAAGGTGTCGTCAGCGCCGGTGCCGGTCACTTTCATCTGGTAACCGTTCAGGCCCAGCGTGTTCAGCAGCGGGGTCAGCAGTGCGGTGGTGACGGAGCTCAGCGGCAGAATGTTCAGCAGCTGCACCAGGATGCCGTCGCCGGTACCGCCGTGCGCGGAATCCAGGTTGATGCCGCCGGTGTTGCTGGAGGCGTCAATGGTGCGCACGTTGCTGTAACCGCTGCCCAGCGTCAGATCCAGGTTGTGGTCGCCGGTCACTTTCAGGGTTTGTACCTGAGAGTTGGTGCCCACCAGATCCAGGATGTTGCTGAAGTCGCCCTTACCGCCGGAGGCGATATTGACGTTGGTCAGCGAGGTGCCGCCCAGCGCGCTGCTGCTGCTCGACAGGCTCAGGGAGCCGGCGTCGATGTCTTTGCTGCTGGTGGCGTTGAAGTTGATGTCGAATTTGTTGGTGGCGTTTTGACGCAGACCGATGCTCAGGTTGCTGTCAGCGCCGGCGTTGCCGGTAACGCTCAGCGCAGCGGCAGTGCCGCCGCCGGCGTTGATCACTTTGACGTTGTCTGCTTTGCCGGACAGTTCAAAACCTTGCGAACCCAGGTTGGTGGCTTTTGCCCCCTGGGTGACGCTGCCGCCGCTGGTGCCTTCCACGGTGGCGGTGCCGTTCAGCAGGCCAAAGTCAAAGGTGTGAGCGCCGGTAGCTACCGCCTGACCGTTCAGCGTGCCGCCTGATTTACCGACGTAGCCCGCCAGATCGATTTTTTCGAAATTGCTGAACTTGTCGGCGTTGCTGGTGATGGTGCTGCTGCGGATACCCAGCACGTTGCTGGTGGTGGCAACGGATTTGGTGATGAAGTTGGCGGAAATGGTGTCCGTGCCGTCACCGCCGTTGGCGCTGATTTTGCTGGATACGCTGTTGGCGCCGCTGGTGGCGTTACCTGCCCAGATCAGTGAGTCATTGCCTTTGCCCAGGTTAAAGGTGCCGGAACCATTGGCGATATTGGCGCTGGCGGATACGTTGACGGTATCGTTGCCGGAGCCGCCGTTCAGAATGACATTGGCGTTGTTCAGCGCGATGTTGACGCCGCTGTTGGCGCCGTTATCGGACAGGTTGACCGTTGCTGCGGCGCTGCCGCTGATGGTCAGTGCGCTCAGGTTATCGGCGAATTTCAGGTTCACGCTGCCGGCTTTATCCGCGTTGAGCTGTACCTGTTTCAGGATTGCGGTTTCCGCATTGGTCAACTGGTGGCTGCTGCCGGTGTTGACCGTGCCGGTCGCGTTGCCGCCGCCTTCGCTGACGTTCAGGCTGGCTGCGGTTTTATACAGCAGGTTTTCGCCGATGCGCGCTTCGAAGGCGTGCTGCTGAGTGATGGTGGTATCGTTGGTTGAGGTGGAGTCGCGCAGGTCGCTGATGATGGATTCAATGATGGTCTGCTTATTCGGCAGCGAGGTGTAAGCTGCCAGCTGTTCGGCGGTTGCCGCCACGCCGTGTACGATGGTGTACACGTGCTGGGCTAATTCGGTACCGTCGAGCTGACCAACTGTACGCTGAAACTCAGGGTAGTCCAGCAGCGTTTTGGTCAGGTAATTGACGCTGGTACCTTTGGCCAGCGCTTTACTCCAGGCTTCCAGCGACAGTGAGAATACGCCGCGGTCGGCAATGCCCAGCGCCAGAGAAACGGCGTCTTCCTGGTAATTCAGGGATGGCATGGTGGAGGCATCGCGATACAGCAGTTTATCAATGCTGTTTTCGAAGGTTGCCTGTTTGGTCAGGGTGGCGCTGTCAAAACCGTCATAAGTCAGCAGGTTATCGACCAGCGTGGCCAGCGCCTGAGCGGTAGAGCCGGTTCCCAGCAGTTGGGTGACCTGAGCGGCTGATGGCGTTTCACCATAAGCACGGGCATACACCTGCGAGATGATCTGTTCGCTACTTTGGCCTGCGTACAGCTGTTGTCCTTTCGCTGAGTTCAGGAAGTCTGAGGCTAACGCGGCGACCGTTTTTGCTCCGCTTTCCAACTGGTTGGCGTAGTAGTTAAACGCGTCGTTGGTCGTGGTGGCAGTCCCCAGAATCGAATAGTAAATAGACGCAGCTTGTTGCTGTGATGGTAATACGGAAGCCATAAGGGCATCACCTCATATCAGTTCAAATGGATACGAATTGTTGTGACATTTGCAACTTTTCGACGTATCTCTCCCCCTGAGATATTGCATGTCCCCAGAACACAAAAGAATCAGCAGGGCGAGTAATAAGCGACAATTGACGCACTGAGGGCATCATTGGCACCCTGTAAAAGAAAGTTCAACGAATGCAAGCTGTCAACGTTGGTTTCAGAATAAGAGAAATTTTCTCCTGTAATCTTCGCTGACAATAGAAGAGGGAAATTTTGTTTTGGTGAAAAAATAACGGGAATAATTAAGAAAAACGCCAGAGCAGAAAAACAACTGGTAAGATGAGTTGGTTGTGTGACGTTTCTATTGCGGAAATACTTCATTGCTGAGTAAATCTCTTATTTTTTATTATTAAATCATCATTATATTGTTGTTTTTATTGTATTTTCATGGTGTTGGCTAGCGCGATGGATATGGTGCGAATAATATTTATGCGAAGGAGTTGAAACTGATGGGGTTGATATCTTAAACATCCCCCTCTCAAGTGTGGTTATTGGCGGTTTTGACGTGGGAAGGATATTTTTTCTCTAGGTTTTTAGCGCATGATATATCACCGCGATATATTCCTGCTTCATCTGTATGGATATTTAAATAATTGTTTTTGTTTTTTTGATTCTTATAAAAAATCAATGTGAGATTAATCCTAATATTATATTTGATGTGCGCATGCATTTTGGTGAAAAATAAGACTGCAAATGCGTCTTGTTATCATCAATGTCGAGGTGGGATCTGAACGGCGCTAAAAAAGAAAAAACCCGCAAAGGATCTTTGCGGGTTGGTGCTACTTGCCTTGGACGAGCGGGCTTCTCTTGCGGCGTGCCTTAGGCAATGGCCAGATCGGCCGCTGGTGCATTAGCGATGCCGTTAACGCTTACTTCCGTGTAATGCAGGCTATCGAGCAGCGACTGGTGGTCCTGATTGGTCAGATAGATCACGCTGTCAGAGCTGTCGAGCGTGCCGTTGTCGTTGTTATCGATAATGATATAGCTGGCGTCTTTACCACCGTCGAATGCCACCGAAGCAACGCCGACCTTCGAGGTCAGTGAGTTGCTGCTGCCCAGGCCCAGGATGCCGCCCAGCAGACCGACCACGCCGTTGGTCAGGCCGCCAATCAGGGATCCCAGCAGGCCGTCCATGATATCGGCAGAGCGGATGCCATAGTCCGCCACCGAACTGCCGGCCGCGCCGGAGAGGGTGACGCCGGAGGCGCTGTCGATGATGCTGTCTTTGGCGCTGTTGAAGTCGGTGATGGTCACCCCGGCCTGGCTGGTGCTGCCTTTCAGCTCATAGGTATTGCTGCCGGCGCCGCCGGTAACCGTCGTGTTGGCGGCAATGTTGAAGGTGTCGTCGGCGGCGGTGCCGGTCACTTTCAACTGATAGCCGTTCAGGCCCAGCGTGTTCAGCAGCGGGGTCAGCAAACCGGTGGTGATGGCGCTCAGCGGCAGAATGTTCAGCAACTGCACCAGAATACCGTCGCCGGTGCCGCCGTGCGCAGAGTCTAAATCAATACCGGCGGTGTTGCTGGAGGCATCGATAGTCCGCACGTTGCTGTAACCGCTGCCCAGCGTCAGATCCAGTTGATGATCGCCGGAAACGTTCAGCGTCTGCACCTGAGAGTTGGTGCCGATCAGCTTCAGAATATTGCTGAAGTCGCCCTGACCGCCCGAAGCGATATTCACCGTACCGAGCGCGGTGCCGCCAAGGGTGCTGCTGCTGCTGATCAGGCTCAGGGAGCCGGCATCGATATTCTGCGTGCCGACGGCATCAAAGCTGATATCGAACTTGTTGGTGGCGTTTTGGCGGAAAGCGATTTCCAGGTTGCTGTCGGCGCCGGCGTTGCCGGTAACGCTCAGGGCTGCGGCCGTACCGCCGGCGGCGTTGATCACTTTGACGTTATCCGCCTTGCCGGACAGGGCGAAACCTTGTGAGCCGAGGTTGGTGCCCTGAGCCGCCTGAGTGATGGTGCCGCCGTTGGTGCCTTCTACGGTAGCGGTGCCGTTCAGAATACCGAAGTCAAAGGTATTCGAGCCGGTGGTGACCGCCTGACCGTTCAGCGTGCCGGTGGATTTACCGATATAGCCCGCCAGATCGATCTTTTCAAAGTTGCTGAAGTTGTTGGCGTTGCTGGTAACGGTGCTGCTGCGGATACCCAGCACGTTGCTGGTAGTGGCAACGGATTTGGTGATGAAGTTGGCGGACAGCGTATCCGTGCCGTCACCGCCGTTGGCGGTGAAATTGCTGGAAACGCTGTTGGCGCCGGTGGTGGCGTTGCCGGCCCAGGTCAGCGCATCGTTGCCTTTGCCCAGGTTAAAGGTGCCGGTGCCGCTGGCTACGTTAGCGCTGGAAGAGAGATTAATGGTCTCATTGCCAGAGCCGGCGTTCAGCGTGATATTGGCATTGTGGACGGCGATGGCGGTGTCGCCGCGAGCGCCGTTGTCAGACAGGTTCACGGTGGCTGCCGCGCTGCCGTTGATGGTCAGATCGCTGAGTTTATCGGCAAACGTCAGGTCTACCGTGCCGGCCGCGTCGGCTTCCAGCTGTACGGTTTTCAGTACGGCGGTTTCGGCATTGCTCAGCTGGTGGCTGGTCTGCGTATTCACCGTGCCGGTCGCGTTGCCGCCGCCATCGGTGACGCTCAGTTTGGCTGCGGTTTTATACAGCAGATTTTCCCCGATCAGCGCTTCAAACGCGTGTTGCTGGGTCAGGCTGGCATCGTCTGTGGCGGTAGAGGTGCGCAGATCGTTGATAATGGCTTCAATAATACTTTGCTTGTCTGCCAGGGCGCCGTAGGTGGCCAGCTGTTCCGCCGTGGGGGCGGTGCCGTGCAGCGTGGTGAACACCTGGGTGATCAGTTCGCTGCCTTCCAGCTGACCGACGGTACGTTGGAATTCAGGGTAATTCAGCAGCGTTTTGGTCAGGTAGTTAATGCTGGTGCCGTTATCCAGCGCTTTGCTCCAGGCTTCCAGAGACAGGGAGTAAATACCACGGTCGGCAATGCTCAAGGCCAGAGAGACGGCTTGTTCCCGGAGTTCCAGCGAGGCCAGGTTATCGGCATCGCGGTACAGCAGATGGTTTACGCCGCTTTCAAAGTCTTGCTGTTTCGCCAGCGTGGCATCATCAAAGCCCTGATAATTCAGCAGGTCATCAATGAGGCTGGTCAGCGCCTGCTCTACCGTGCCGCCACGCAGCAGCTGGGTGAGCTGTTCCGCCGTTGGCGCTTCACCGTGCACCCGCTCATATACCTGAGAGACGATCTGCTCATTGGTTTGGCCTGCGTACAGCTTTTGTCCTGCGGCTGAGTTGATGAACTCGGCGGCCAGACTTTCTGCGGTTTTAGCGCCGCTTTCTAACTGGATGGCATAGCTATTGAAGGCATCATGCGCCAGCGTATTTGACCCCAGGATTGAGTAGTAAATGGAAGCAGCTTGTTGCTGTGATGGTAAAGAAGCCATAAGGATGTTACCTCATAAGTTCAAAAGGATACGAAATATCTTGTGACACTTTTAACTTCGGGCACGTAGCTTCCCCAGAGAGGCATGAGACTCTCAGAGAATAATGGCAATGGGGAGCAACGGGTGATTGCGGCACCGTGGTAACTGCGCCGTTTTCACCTGTATAAAAGAAAGTTCAACTAATAAAAACTGTCAATGTTTACATTAAGAAATATTTTGTTAACACCGTTTTTAAGGCGTTAGTGGCTGGTTTTTACTATTTAAAAAACTGATTTTATCAGGTTTTTATTGTGGGTTTGATTTGTTATTCAGGCTAATAGTTTTATGTTTTCGTGCTTATTCATGCTTGTTTTTTATTTTAATGTATTGATTTTTAATGTTTTTTCTGTGGTTTTGTGTGGTTGGTGTTGTTTGTTGCTTTTAGTTATTATTTAATTTTTAATGATTTGCTGTTTTTTACCATAAAATACTCTCGTCTCATTTTGTTTACGTTTCCTGTACTTCTTTCATTTACAAATTGGTGTTTTTGATGAAATAAGTTAACCCCGCGGTGGTTTTTATCTTTATTTTATGGGTTATATATCGTCGTAAAATAAATTAGCATACCTTCTTTAAATGGGAAAATAATCCATTGCTTTATGAGCAATTACAGAAAATCAATATCAGATTAGTCTTATTTTAATGATGGCGGGTGTCGGCTAGCGATGTGGAGGTAGTTGGTTTACAAAGAGTTGCGTGGATATGCGTTAGACGGGAAAAGGGGAGGTAAGATGCCAGAGTTGATGGTTACAAGAGGAGGGGGTAGGGAAGGTGCCGGCGTGGAAGCGGACACTGTAAGGTAGGGGCTTTCGTGATGGGCTGGTGCTGTGGAATGGGGGCCTACATACGCCCTCGGTGCCGCTGATAGTGATTTTTACGCTGTATGGCGGCTATTGCGGCGTATACCATCGCCGCTACGGCGCTAAACAGTCGGACCCCGAGACTTGAGAAAGTGCGGGCTTTATGCCATTACAAAGCATTTGCCTGCATATCTTCAGCCGCTTTTCCTGTTTATGCTGCTGAAGCAACTGTGTATGGCGTTGGTGCTGAAGGCAATGTCGAGCGGTGAAGAAAGCGGGAAGGGAAAGGGGGCTTCGGTTGGGCCGATTGAGACGACGTGGTGGCTTTGGCGTATATCGAGGTTCCGGATTTTTGGGAAGGGGAAATCATTGTGACTTGCGTCAACAGAAATTGACGGCGGATAGAAAAGCTGGGTGGCATTGGGTAGTATTTGCTCAAAATGGACGAGTATAGGGAGATCATATGGCCATTAAGCAACTTACACCTCATAACGTGAGCCGAGAAATAAAATTAACAAAATTTCACCTGTGAGGTTTCAATGAGGATTAAAACTTCTTTGGTTGCTTTTCTGATGATTCTAATCCCAATAGCTGCTGTAGCCGCTAACGGAATAGAATATCAAGATAAAGCGACAGAGGACGCGGCTAACCTGGTAACTAAGTATACGCTTTCTGGTGACGGGGAAAGGGGGAAGTATCTAAAACAGTTGGAGAAAATGACTGCTAAGCACCCAGGGAATAACAATGTCAGGAACATGTATGCAAGCATATTAATTGCTGAGAGAAATTACCCCATGGGGTTAGAGCAATTAAAAATAATAAATAAAGATAATCCCAAGCCCGGTTCAAAACTGACAGAGTGTATGCTGATGGAAAAAACGGGTGAACGTGCTGGTGGCTGCTATCAGGGCGTCGTATCGCTATTTGAAGAGAGCCATACAGAAGATGACAACTATATCATAGCCCTTTACTTGTCTGGTAATCCTAAATTTGAAGCTGAGAAAAATAAGCTGATGGATTCAGGAAGACTAACGGAAGAGGAGAAAAATATATTGTCATTGAGCAGGGATAAGTTGATAGGCTCCGTGCTGCCTTGAGGCTGGTGCTTAGCTTGCAGTTTTTATGTCTCGGCTTTTTTGACATGCTGCGGTAGAGTCTGTGGGAATGAAAAGGTTTTGTAAGCTTTGCTAAGACGACGGCAGCTGCACGGTGATTAAGTGAGTAAGGGGATACCTTGGTCGAACTTATTCACATCATTAAATTTGATGCGGAACTTTACAATGACGAACGCTCAAAGCGGCTATCCATCCCTTTCTTTGCTTATCGATTTTTTGCGTGATTTTACCCGGGATCGCTGTACGCCAATCACTGCGCAGACATATCTTGAAGAAGATCTTGGCATTACCGGCGATGATGGTGCGGAGCTTTTAGAGGTGGTTGCACTGAGGTTTGGTGTGCTCTTGCATACGGACGAGGACGGTTATCAGACCACATTCGGTTTGGGAGATAACGAGTATCTTTTTCATTCAGAAGGGTTTGACCCACTTTGTATCGGTAGGTTGATAGGTTGGCTGCGTAATAAACCCCGTCCTGTTATTCGCGATCTGTCAGTGGGTGAGTTGCACCGTGCCTTGGTTGCGGCACAGAGGATTCAAAATTGACCCTGCGATTTTCCAAGATATTAAAGGGAC
Source organism: Serratia rubidaea (assembly GCF_016026735.1). NCBI lineage: Bacteria > Pseudomonadati > Pseudomonadota > Gammaproteobacteria > Enterobacterales > Yersiniaceae > Serratia > Serratia rubidaea. The sequence goes on along the minus strand of NZ_CP065640.1, from coordinate 275,623 downwards.
ACAAAAAAGCCCGCGAGCTGAGCTTGCGGGCTTTTTCGTCATTATCACCGGGTCTATCTGGTATCACCGGTGACCTATTTGGTGGAGCTGGGGGGATTTGAACCCCCGTCCGAAATTACTACACCGTCGGCACTACATGCTTAGTCCAATCTTTACATTCGCCGGCCAGCTGCGGATGGACACGCTACTGACAAACTAGCCTGATTGGATTTAACGCTTCAGCCCCAGGCAGGACGTCCACGCGATCTCTTTTGGGTTTGACCTCTCTTGATCCCCGTCCTAAGAGCGGAGGCTAGGGAGAGAGGGCTCTGAGCAGGTTATTAAGCTGCTAAAGCGTAGTTTTCGTCGTTTGCGACTATTTTTTTGCGGCTTTTTACGAGGCCAACCGCCCCTCGGCATGCTCCTTGGGCTTCGCAAATCCCGTCGAATCCAGAATCAGCCCCAAGTAACTGTCAGGCAGTATATCAGAAGTTTACGCTGCTATGCCAGCGGCTTAACGATTTGCGTTCTTCATGATACGGGCTTTCGCCGTCTGCCATTCGCGATCTTTGATGTTATCGCGCTTGTCGTGCTCTTTTTTACCTTTGGCAACGCCGATTTTCAGCTTGCTCCAGGCATTTTTCCAGTACATGGAAAGGGCGACGACGGTGTAACCGTCACGGTTGACGCGGCCAAGCAGCGAGTCCAGCTCGCGTTTTTTCAGCAGTAGTTTACGGGAGCGCGTTGGGTCGCATACCACATGTGATGAGGCCACGTTCAGCGGCGTGATGGTGGCGCCGAACAAATAGGCTTCACCGTCACGGAACATCACGTAGCTGTCACTGATATTGGCTTTGCCAGCACGCAGTGATTTTACTTCCCACCCTTGCAGAGACAGGCCGGCCTCAAGCTCTTCTTCAATGAAGTACTCGTAGCGGGCGCGCTTGTTCTGCGCAATGGTGGCTGAGCCGGGTTTGTATGCTTTTTTCTTTTTCATAAGGTGCTCATTATACTGGATGCCGCGGTGAAAGAAATCCTTTAGCGTTCAACGGATGCGCAAATTTTTGCGTTGGCGGGCGGCGGCCCGCGTAGCAGATTTTTTGTCTGACGCCAGATAAATGTTATTATCTGTGCGATTTATGTTGCTCAGGAAATGATATGCCCCAGATTAGTCGATCTGCGCTGGTGCCGTTTAGCGCTGCGCAGATGTACCAGTTGGTCAACGATGTTCACGCCTATCCCGAGTTCTTGCCGGGCTGCACCGGCAGCCGGGTGCTGAATGCGACGGACAGTGAAATGACCGCCGCCGTGGACGTTGCCAAAGCTGGTATCAGCAAAACTTTTACAACGCGTAACACGCTGCAGGATAACCATCGTATCAACATGCAACTGGTCGATGGCCCGTTCCGCAAGCTGATGGGCGGCTGGCAGTTTACGCCGCTCAGCCCGGAGGCGTGCAAGGTTGAACTGCATCTGGACTTTGAGTTCACCAATAAACTGATCGAACTGGCGTTCGGCAAGGTGTTTAAAGAGCTGGCCAGCAATATGGTGCAGGCTTTTACCCAGCGCGCCAAAGAGGTTTACAGTGTCTGAGATCCGCGTAGAGGTGGTTTACGCGCTGCCGGAACGCCAGTATCTGCGCCAGGTCAAGCTGGCGGCGGGCAGTACGGTCGAACAGGCGGTCGTGGCCTCCGGGCTGCTGGAGCTGCGCAAGGATATCGATTTGGCGACCAACAAGGTCGGCATCTATAGCCGTCCGGCTAAGCTGGGTGATGTGCTGAATGATGGCGACCGGGTGGAAATTTACCGGCCGCTGATTGCCGACCCGAAAGAACTGCGTCGGCAACGCGCGGAGAAAGCAAAAAAATAAGGCGCTGAGAGCGCCTTATTTTTTGAACCTCACCTGCCGAGTTGCAGCCTGTGACTGTCATACAAGATTAACCGCCTCTTGCATGGGCCGGCGGGCGGCCTGCAATTACTTGCCGGTCAGCGCCGGTTTGTTCTGAATATCCGTCAACACGCCGGCGCTGTCGAAGGTCAGGGTCAGCGTTTGCTGGGTGATCTTCTCATGGCCAGGCTGTTGGCGGAACACGTAGAACCAGGTCTGCGTGCCAAACGGGTCTTGCAGCATTGGCGTACCCAGAGTGTAAGCAACCTGCTGCTGAGTCATGCCTTTGTGGATTTTGCCCACGTCGGCGGCCGTCAGGTAGTTCCCCTGATTGATATCAGGGCGATAAACGATTTTTTCGAAAGTCGAGCAGCCTGCAGTCAGCATCACAAGAACCACAGCGGCAGCAGTCAGCATTTTACAGCGCATAGTAATCATATTCCTTTAGGGCATAGGATGCCGATGATAATAGACCTTGCAGCAGTTGGAAACCTTTATACCCTTCAACTTTCAAGCGGCTGCGGCGACAGCCGTGCATGCCTGCTCTGCGGGGCGGAACTTCGCCGCCCCTCAGGCCCGTCGGGCGGACGCTATGCAGCAAGTTGAAATCATTCAGGTTTACAGCGCTACATTCAGACCGCGGGAATATGAAAAAGTTGAGTTTTTTACGCGGCCAGCAGCTCTTTTGCGTTAGCCAGCGTATTCCGCGTGACTTCGCTGCCGCCCAGCAGGCGCGCCAGTTCCTGCAGGCGCGCGCGTTTACCCAGCGGCGACATCTGCGTTTCCGTCGCGGTGCCGTCGGTCTGTTTGCTGACGAAGAAGTGCTGATGCCCGCAGCCGGCGACCTGCGGCAGGTGGGTCACGCACATCACCTGGGTGGACTCGCCGAGCTGGCGCAGCAGGCGACCGACGATGGCGGCAGTCGGGCCGCTGATGCCGACGTCTACCTCATCGAAAATCAGCGCCGGCGTCTCCATTTTACGCGCGGTGATCACCTGAATCGCCAGCGCGATGCGCGACAGCTCGCCGCCGGAGGCGACCTTCGCCAGCGCCTGCAGCGGCTGGCCGGGGTTGGTGGACACGCAAAATTCAACGCGGCTTGCCCCTTCGGCGCCCAGATGTTCCGGCTCGAAGTGCACGTCGATACTGAACTGGCCGTGCGGCATCGACAGCGCGTGCATGCTGTCGGTAATCAGCAGGGTGAGTTCCGCAGCATAGTGCTGCCGCTGCTGATGCAGACGTTCCGCCAGCGCCATGGCCTGCTGATGGTGCTGGGTTACCGCGTCGTTCAGCTGTTGGTGGTCGCTTTCATACTGGGCCAGCAGTTCCTGCTCTTCCAGCAGTTGCTGATGCAGGGTCGGCAGCTCTTCCGGCGTGACATGGTGTTTGCGCGCCAGAGCGATCTGGCGTGAAATGCGCTGTTCCAGTTCATACAGGCGGTTGGGGTCAAGATCCATACGTTCGGCGTAGTGACGCAGTTCGTCGCCGGCCTCGCTGATTTGAATCGACGCCTCTTCCAGCATATCCAGCAGGCCGCTCAGTTTGTCATCCATGCCGATCAGCTCCAGCAGCAGGTGTTTGACGCTGTGCAGCTGGCTCAGCATGTTGTGCTCGTCGCTGTCGGCCAGCAGCTGCAGCGCCTGCTGGCTGAGCGTCAGCAGCTGGCCGCTGTTGGCCAGGCGTTTATACTCGGTGTCGATCTGCTCAAACTCGCCGCTCTGCGGCGCGAACTCGTTCAGCTCTTTCAACTGGTACTGCAGCAGCTGCTTGCGCGCTTCGCGTTCGATGGACTGCTGCTGATGGTGCGCCAGCTCGCGGCAGCTCTGGTGCCAGCGCTGGTAGGCCTGACGCATCTCCGCCATCAGCGCCGCTTCGCCGGCGTAGGCATCCAGCAGTGATTTTTGGTGGTCCGGCTTCAGCAGCAGCTGATGCGCATGCTGGCCGTGGATTTGAATCAGACGCTGGCCCAGTTCCCGCAGCTGCGACAGCGGGACGGAGGTGCCGTTGATAAAGCCGCGCGAACGGCCGTCGGCGCCGATCGTCCGGCGCAGCAGGCATTCGTTGCCGTCGTCCAGATGGTTTTGCTCCAGCCACTCGCGGGCGGAAGGCGTGTCGGCCAGGGAGAAGCGCGCGCACAGGTCGGCGCGGGAGGCGCCCAGCCGCACCGCGTTGCCGTCGGCCCGGTTGCCCAGGCACAGCCCCAGGGCATCAATCGCAATCGACTTACCGGCGCCGGTTTCACCGGTAATCGCCGTCATACCCGGTTGAAAGTCGATCTCCAACTCACGAACGATAGCAAAATTGCTGATGGTTAATTGCGACAGCATGGGAACCTTCCTGTGTATAAACACATAACTGTAATTTCATACAGTATAAACTGGTTTTATATACAGTAAAGTAGCTGAGCAAGATTTTAGAACAATTTTTTGGACCAGCCGAGTTTGGTGCTTAACGTATTGAAATAGCTGTAATCCTTTGGGTGAATAAGATTCAGGTGGAAATCACTGCGGCGAATGAGCACTTCTTCTCCCTCCTGGATTGGCAGGGCGATCTGGCTGTCGCAGCTGATCTCCAGATCGCTGCTGACGTGGGAAAACTTCAGCCGAATGGTGCTGTCGCCGTTGATCACCAGCGGACGGGCGGAGAGGGTATGCGGGAACATCGGCACCAGCGCGATGGCTTCCAGCGACGGCGTCAGTATCGGGCCGCCGGCGGACAGCGAATAGGCGGTGGAACCGGTTGGCGTGGCGATAATCAGGCCGTCGGATCGTTGGGAAAAAGCGAAGCGGTCGTCAATATACACCTCAAACTCGATCATATGCGCCACTTTGCCGGGGTGCAGCACCACTTCATTGATGGCGGTGCTGATGCGGCCCGGCTGCTGCCCGCGCTGGACGATGGCTTCCAGCAGGAAGCGCCGTTCGTTGATGTATTCGCCTTCCAGCACGTCCGCCAGCTGCTGCAGGGCGTTATCCGGGTCCAGATCGGTCAGGAAGCCGAGGTTGCCGCGGTTGACGCCGATGACCTTAATCTCGTAACGCGCCAGCACCCGCGCCGCGCCGAGCATATTGCCGTCGCCGCCGACTACCACCGCCAGGTCGGCCTGCTGGCCGATCTCCGCCAGGCTGCCGGTTACTGCTTCTTTCAGCCCCAGGTCCTTGGCGATTTGCTGTTCAACCATCACGTTATACCCGCGGGCGACCAGCCAGTGGAACAGCATCTCGTGCGTTGCCAGCGCCGATGGGTGACGCGGGTGGCCAACAATGCCAATGCAGTTAAATTTTTTATTCATTGTTGCGTTTTCCCTCACCGGGGCCAGATTATGTCTTACATTGTGACCGGTTGACTTGAAACCCCGGTTTTGATCCCCATAATAAGCCAAGTTGCGGGATTAATGCTAAAACGCGGAGATATTCATGAGTAGTAAAGAACACAAGACGCCAAACGAGCAAGTCTCGGAAGAAATGGAACACGCTCAGCACGAAGACGTGCAGCAGGAAGCAGGTGTCGATCTGCGTGATGCGCGCATTGCCGAGCTGGAGGCCCAACTGGCGGACGCTCAGCAACGCGAGCGCGAAAGCCTGCTGCGCGCCAAGGCTGAAGTAGAAAACATTCGTCGTCGTACCGAGCAGGATATTGAAAAGGCGCATAAATTCGCCCTGGAGAAATTCTCTTCCGATCTGCTGCCGGTGATCGACAACCTGGAACGCGGGCTGGAGCTGGCGGACCGCAGTAATCCGGAGCTGACGGCGATGGTTGAAGGTATCGAACTGACGCTGAAGTCCTTGCTGGACGTGGTGCGTAAATACGGTATCGAAATCGTCGGCGACGTGAACGTGCCGTTCAACCCGGATGTGCACCAGGCGATGAGCCTGATGGAGTCTGCTGACCATGAGCCTAACCAGGTGATGATGGTGATGCAGAAAGGCTACACCCTCAACGGCCGTCTGCTGCGCCCGGCGATGGTGGCCGTTTCCAAATAATCGTTGCATAGCGTTATGCAATGATGAAGAAAAGGCACCCCAGGGTGCCTTTTTGCCGTCTGGCTTACTGCTGCGGTAAATGCGGCATCCAGTCGATCGGCGTCAGCCCCTGCTGCTCCAGCAGTTGGTTGGCCTGCGAGAAGTGCCGGCAGCCCAAGAAGCCGCGGTGGGCGGAAAGCGGCGACGGATGCGGCGCTTTCAGCACGTGATGACGCTGACGGTCGATAAAGTTGCCCTTTTTCTGCGCGTGCGAGCCCCACAGCAGGAAGACGACGCCTTCACGGTTCTCATTCAGCGCGGCGATCACCTTGTCGGTAAATGTTTCCCAGCCCAGGTTGGCGTGCGAGTGCGCGCGTCCTCTTTCCACCGTCAGCACGGTGTTGAGCAGCAGTACGCCCTGTTCCGCCCAGCTTTGCAGGCAGCCGTGATCGGGGCGCTCGAAGCCCGGAATATCCGTTGCCAGCTCTTTATACATGTTCACCAGCGACGGCGGCGCCGGCACGCCGGGCAGCACGGAAAATGACAGGCCGTGCGCCTGATTCGGACCGTGGTAGGGGTCCTGACCGAGGATCACTACCTTAACGTCGGCCAGTTCGGTGAAGCGAAAGGCGTTAAACACGTCTTTTTGCGGCGGATAGATGGTTTTGCCGGCCTGACGCTCATTGGCAACAAAGGCGAGCGTGTCGACAAAATAGGGTTGCTCTTTCTCCTTGCCAATAACGTCATGCCAGGTGAGGGGAGTGGACATTAACGCTCTCCTTTGTTTTTGTTAATCATTCGTCGGGCATAGCTTACCGTTTAGCTGTACGGAGCGAAACCCGCATTTAACATTCCCTGTCGCCCTGCGGCGGTGCCGGCATGAATTGTAGTTTTTGTTGAAAATTTACAAAAATAATTGCGATTTCCGTTTGGGCAAATCTTGATGTAAAACATAAATTTACCCTTTTTTAGCATGTGGGCTTTGTGCGAAAATTGACTTTAATCAAGGAATTGCCGGGGTCGGGCTGGTATACAGAACGATAAATGGTTGATGGCTCAAACCTTGCTTGGCTCATCAATGACATCGTTTTTTTCGCCCTTGTACGGAGGCAATAACATGATTACCGGTATTCAAATTACTAAAGCAAACAATCAGGCGCTGGTGAACTCTTTCTGGCTGCTGGATAACGAAAAATCAGAAGCGCGCTGCGTGTGCGCCAAAGCCGACTATGCCGAAGACCAGATCGTGCCGGTCAGCGAACTGGGCGCCATCGAGTATCGTGAAGTCCCGATGGAAATGCAGCCAACCGTGCGCGTTGAAGGCGGTCAGCACCTGAACGTTAACGTTCTGCGTCGCGAAACGCTGGAAGACGCCGTGAAGCATCCGGAAAAGTACCCGCAGCTGACCATCCGCGTTTCCGGCTATGCGGTGCGCTTTAACTCACTGACGCCGGAACAGCAGCGTGACGTGATTGCACGTACCTTTACCGAAAGCCTGTAATTAGAGGCGCGGGTTTAGCGGGGGAGCTTAGGCTCCCCTTTTTTATGCCCGGCAATCAGAATTTAGAGCGGGATCACACTCTGGTGTTACAGAACTGCTCCGACCTGCCGATAGCTAATCTGGCGCTGGCACTCAGCGCGATGACTGAACTATCGACAAGGAGTCGGCATGAGCATGTCTTTAAGCTTTACCTCGGCGGCGTTGCCTGCCGTATCCCTGCCAGTGGTTCCCGAGCGGAGCGCGACAGTCCCGGCTTCGGCGGAGCCTGCCGCAGCCGAGCGGTTGCCCGCGGCGGCACAGGCGTCCGCGTCGCCACAGAGTCGGCAAACGCAGCAACTGCTGCATTCGCTGGTCAATGACGTCGCCGCGGCCGCCGCGCCGGCCAAGAGCGGACTGACGCGCGGGCAGGCGCCGCAGCAGGGGGATTATACGCTGGCGCTGCTGGCGAAGGACGTTTACAGCCTGGATGGGAAGGGGGCAGAAAATTTCAGCCGCCTGAGCGATGCGGCGTTGCTGGGCGCCGGTATTGAGCCTGCCGGCCTGCATGATACGGCATCGGGCTTTCAGGCGGGCATCTACCATGACGGGCAACAGTATGTGCTGGCTTTTGCCGGCACCAATGACTGGCGCGACTGGTTAAGCAATGTGCGCCAGGCGACGGGTTACGATGACGTGCAGTACAATCAGGCGGTATCCTTGGCGAAAAGCGCCAAAGCGGCGTTTGGCGAGCAGCTGGTGATTAGCGGGCACTCACTGGGGGGCGGGCTGGCGGCCACGGCCGCATTAGCCACCGGTACGCCGGCGGTCACCTTTAACGCCGCCGGCGTATCCGATCATACCCTGAACCGCTTTGGCATCGATCCGGCAGCCGCCAGACAGGATGCGGAAGCCGGCGGCATTCGCCGCTACAGCGAGCAATACGACATGCTGACGTCAACGCAGGAGTCGACATCGCTGATCCCGAACGCTATCGGCCATCACATCATTCTGGAAAATAATGATACGTTAAGCGGTATTGACGACTGGCGGCCGAGCAAGCATCTGGAACGCAGCCTTGCCGCGCATGGCATCGATAAGGTGATTAATTCAATGATGGAACAAAAACCGTGGGAGGCACAGGCCAATGCCTGACAGAGTACGCTGGCCGATATTACTGATGTTATTGATATCGTTAGCAGTATGGGCGTTGTCGGGCAGGGCCGGGGAGCAGCAGATGAATCAGCAAACGACGCCGTTTAACGGTCTGGACAGCCAGCCGCTGGCGCTGGCGGTGGCCGCCGGCGATACGGCGCGCATTGCCGCTCTGGCGACGCCGCAGGCGCTTGGCGAGCGCGGTGAACAGGGTATTACGCAGCTGCAGTGGGCAATTTTACGTCAGCAGCCGGGCAGCGTGCAGGCGCTGCTGGACGCTGGCGCCGACGTGGCGCAAACCGGCATGGACGGCAACAGCGCGCTGCATATTGCGGCGATGGTGGCGGATGCCGGTTATCTGGCGCAACTGCTGGCGCAGCAGCCGGCGGTGATTGATGTGCGCAATGCCGTCAGCGGCGCCACGCCGCTGGCCGCCGCGGTGCTGGCCGGCCGGCCGACGCAGGTGCGTCAATTGCTTGATGCCGCCGCTGACAGCCGCCTGGCCGACCGGGTCGGCGATACGCCGCTGCATATCGCCGCCAGAATCAATGCGCCGCAGGTGGCGCTGATGCTGTTGCAAAACGGCGCGGACGCCGCGGCGGTTAACCAGCAGGGGCTGACGTTTCAGGCCTATTTCGCCCAGACGCCGCGGCATCTGCAGAATGATGCCATGCGTCAGGCGCGCCAGCAGCTGGATGACTGGCTACAGGCGCACCGGCTGGCGGCGCGCTATCGCGTATCCTGAGGAGATAAAAAAAACCGCCGGAAGGCGGTTTTTTTATATGGCGTTATTCGCCGTCGGCTGCCGGAGCGCCTTTCGGCTGGCGGCGTTTACCGACGTTTTTCGCCTCGCGGTGGCGAATTTTCACCTTGGCTTTCTCTTTGCTTTTGGCTTTGTTCTTATCCGCCGCACGCTTGGCCAGCACTTTCTTGGACGGCTTGCCGTTGCTCTTTTCGCTTGGCACGCGGGTTTTCGGCCGCAGCTCGTCAATCACCCGCGCCTTCAGCGGTTCATTCAGATAGCGGCCGACCTTGCCCAGCAGCAGGTGGTCGTGGGCCTCAACCAGAGAAATCGCGGTGCCTTTACGGCCGGCGCGGCCGGTGCGGCCGATACGGTGCAGATAGGTATCGGCGGTGCGCGGCATATCAAAGTTGAACACGTGGGTGATGTCCAGAATGTCCAGACCGCGGGCGGCGACGTCGGTGGCGATCAGCACGTTGACGCGGCCGTCCATCATGCGTTTCACCGCCTCGTTACGCTTGGCCTGCACCATTTCGCCTTCCAGATAGCAGGTGTTGATGCCCGCTTCCCGCAACCAGGTGGCCAGCTCATGCACGCGCTCGCGCTTGCGCACGAAAATGACCGACTTCTGCACATCCGGCTGCTGCAGCAGATGGATCAGCAGGGCGGTTTTATGCTGCACGTCGTCAGCGCGGTAGTACCACTGCAGAATTTTTTTACGCTCACGGCGGGAAGGGTCGGCTTCGACTTCCACCGGCTCGTTCAGAATGCGCTCTGCGAATTCGCGGATGGCTTCGCCTTCCAGCGTGGCGGAGAACAGCAGGGTCTGGTTACGCCAGCGCGTTTCGGCGGAGATGGTTTCAATATCCTGGGCGAAGCCCATGTCCAGCATGCGGTCGGCTTCATCCAGGATCAGCGTTTCCACCGCGCGGCAGTCGAAGTTCTCTTCTTTAATATACTGCAGCAGGCGGCCGGTGGTGGCGACCACCAGATCCTGGTTTTCGCTGAAGACTTCCGCGTGGTTCATATAGGCCACGCCGCCGGTAATGGTGGCGATATCCAGTGAGGTATGGGCCGCCAGCTCACGCGCCTGATCGGCGACCTGCATCGCCAGTTCGCGCGTCGGGGTCAGGATTAACACGCGCGGCGGGCCGGACTTCTTGCGAGGGAAGTCCAGCAGATGCTGCAGCACGGGCAGCAGGAAGGCGGCGGTCTTACCGGTACCGGTCGGCGCCGAACCCAAGACGTCGCGCCCGTCCATCGCCGGTGGGATGGCTTCGGCCTGAATAGCGGTCGGGCGGTCGTAGCCTTTATCACGCAGAGCGTTGATCAGGCGTTCATCGAGATCGAGTTCGGAAAAATTGGTTGCTGTCATGGTCTACCTCTACTTGGGGCGCCGATTATAGACGGGTTGGCCGCCGGGTTCATCCTTTTTAAGGCCGGAACGCTTTCACCACCCCGCAGATTGCCTTATGCTACGCCGGTTTTCCAGTCAGGTGCCTATCGTGAACAGTCAGTCAAAAGCCAGTTTCAAACCGCGCCGCGGCGGTTTTACCTTCAAGCAGTTTTTTGTCGCGCACGATCGCTGCGCCATGAAAGTCGGCACCGACGGCGTTCTGCTCGGCGCCTGGGCGCCGGTGAAGGCGGTCCGGCGGGCGCTGGATATCGGCTGCGGCAGCGGACTGATCGCGCTGATGCTGGCGCAGCGTACGGCGGATGAAGTGCAGATTGACGCCGTCGAACTGGATGCCGCTGCCGCCGTGCAGGCGCATGACAATGCGGATGCGTCGCCGTGGCCGCAGCGTATTTGCGTACACCAGCAGGATATTGAGCCGTTTTCCCGCCAACAGAGTGCAGCTTACGATCTGATTGTCAGCAATCCGCCCTATTTCGCCCCGGCGGTAGCCTGCCGTGACCGGGCGCGCGATGCGGCGCGCTATACCGAAACGCTGACCCATGACGTGCTGCTTGACTGCGCCGAACGGCTGTTACAGCCTGACGGCACGTTGTGCGTGGTGCTGCCGTATGAGATTGGCGAGGCCTTTGCCGCCGATGCGCAGCAGCGCGGCTGGCATCTGGCGCAGCGGGTGAACGTCAGCGATCGGGCGGATACTGCGCGCCACCGCATATTGCTGGCGCTGACGCGCACGCCGCAGGCGTGTGTCGAGAGCGATCTGGCCATCAAGCAGGCGGATGGCGACTACAGCCCGCCGTTCCGCCGTCTGATCGCTGATTTTTACCTGTTTTACTAAGGCTGCAGAATGGTCGGGCGCGCTTCCGGCAGCTGTTCCGGATAGTCCAGCGTGTAGTGCAGGCCGCGGCTCTCCTTGCGCGCCATGGCGCTGCGCACCATCAGCTCGGCCACCTGCACCAGATTGCGCAGCTCCAGCAGATTGTTGGAGATGCGGAAATTGGCGTAATACTCGTCAATTTCCTGCTGCAGCGTGTTGATGCGGCGCAGTGCGCGCTCCAGCCGTTTGGTGGTGCGGACGATGCCGACGTAGTCCCACATAAACAGCCGCAGCTCGTGCCAGTTATGCTGGATCACCACGCGTTCGTCCGAATCATCCACCCGGCTTTCGTCCCACTGCGGCAGCGTGCTGGCCAGCTTGATGGCCGGCAGGCGGCGCACAATATCCTCGGCGGCGGACCAGCCGTACACCAGGCACTCCAGCAGCGAGTTTGAGGCCATGCGGTTGGCGCCGTGCAGCCCGGTATAGCTCACCTCGCCGATGGCGTACAGCCCGTCAAGATCGGTACGGCCGTGCTGGTCAACCATCACGCCGCCGCAGGTGTAATGCGCCGCCGGTACGATCGGGATCGGCTGTTTGGTCAGGTCAAAGCCCAGCGTCAGCAGCTTGTCATGGATCATCGGGAAGTGCTGGATGATAAATTCGGCCGGCTTATGGCTGATATCCAGATACATGCAGTCGGCGCCGAGGCGCTTCATTTCATGATCGATAGCGCGGGCGACAATATCGCGCGGCGCCAGTTCGCCCCGCGGGTCGAAGTCCGGCATAAAGCGGCTGCCGTCCGGGCGCAGCAGATGGGCGCCTTCGCCGCGCAGCGCTTCGGTCAGCAAAAAATTGCGCGCCTGCGGGTGGAACAGGCAGGTGGGGTGGAACTGGTTAAACTCCAGGTTGGCGACCCGGCAGCCGGCGCGCCAGGCCATGGCGATGCCGTCGCCGGAGGAGATGTCCGGGTTGGTGGTGTACTGGTACACCTTGGCGGCGCCGCCGGTCGCCAGCACCACGGTTTTGGCGCGGTGCGTCTCTACCCGCTCCAGTTCGCGGTTCCAGACGTAGGCGCCCACCACGCGGCGGGTGCCGGGCAGGCCGATTTTGCTGGAGGTGATCAGGTCGACGGCGTTGCGGCGCTCCATGACGCAAATATTCGGATGGGCGCTTGCTTTCCCCACCAGTGTGGTCTCTACTTCCTTACCGGTGGCGTCTGCGGCGTGCAGAATGCGGCGGTGGCTGTGGCCGCCTTCACGCGTCAGGTGATAGCGCTCCTCGCCCTGGGCATTGGTTTCGGTATCGAACAGCACGCCCTGATCGATTAACCACTGGACGCAGTGGCGCGCGTTGCCGGCGATAAACTCGACCGCCTCTTTATCACAAAGCCCCGCGCCGGCAATCAGCGTATCGTCAACGTGCGACGCAATGCTGTCCGTTTCATCAAACACCGCGGCGATGCCGCCCTGGGCATAAAAGGTGGCGCCTTCGTTGAGCGGGCCTTTGCTCAGCACGGTGACCTTACCGTGTTGCGCCAGCCGCAGAGCCAGTGACAGGCCCGCAGCGCCGCTGCCGACGATCAGTACATCGCTAACATATTCAGAAGATGGTTGCATAACGTATGATGTGTGCAGAAGAAGAGTGAAAATCATGTTAGCCTAATTGTCCGGGCAAATGCCACGGATAGGGCGACATCAACAGAAAAAACAATGGCCGTATGGAACTTTGATTTCCATATGAACTCCAAGCGAGTGCTTGCTCAGGAAAAATGTATGGCTGGCAGTACAATTTCACGCGTGGAGACAGATTTGGGGAGAATTTACCTCGGATGAGCGAGCAGTTAACGGATCAGGTGCTGGTTGAACGGGTCCAGAAGGGCGATCAGAAGGCGTTTAACTTACTGGTGGTGCGCTACCAGCATAAAGTGGCGAGCCTGGTTTCCCGCTATGTGCCGCAGGGCGATGTGCCCGATGTGGTGCAGGAGTCGTTTATTAAAGCCTATCGCGCGCTGGAGTCTTTCCGCGGCGACAGCGCTTTTTACACCTGGTTATATCGAATCGCTGTGAATACAGCAAAAAATTACCTGGTTGCTCAGGGGCGGCGTCCGCCGGCAAGCGATGTGGACGCCAACGACGCTGAAAACTATGAAAGCGCCGGTGCATTGAAAGAAATTTCGAACCCTGAGAACTTAATGTTGTCAGAAGAGTTGAGACAGATAGTTTTCCGTACCATTGAGTCGCTCCCTGAGGATCTGCGTATGGCGATCACCTTGCGGGAGTTGGATGGCCTAAGCTACGAAGAAATAGCCGCCATCATGGATTGCCCGGTCGGGACCGTACGCTCGCGTATTTTCCGCGCTCGGGAGGCTATCGATAATAAAGTTCAACCGCTGATTCAGCGTTAGCGATGGCGGATACAGGAAGGGTATTTAGGCATGCAGAAAGAAAAACTTTCCGCTCTGATGGATGGTGAGTCGCTCGATAACGAACTGCTGAGCTCTTTATCGCAGGATCGGGCGCTTCAACAAAGCTGGCAGAGCTATCACCTGATACGTGACACGCTTCGGGGTGATGTAGGACAAGTAATTCATCTCGATATCGCCGAACGTGTTGCCGCTGCACTGGAGAAAGAGCCTGCTCGTCTGGTTCCCTCTGCGGTGCCTGAATCTCAGCCGCAGCCGGAAACCTGGCAGAAAATGCCTTTCTGGCACAAAGTGCGCCCGTGGGCCAGCCAGCTGACTCAGGTCGGGGTTGCCGCCTGCGTCTCTTTGGCGGTGATCGTCGGCGTTCAGCACTATAATCAGCCTGATGCCACGCAGCCTGGCTCTTCGGAAGCGCCGGTGTTCAATACGCTGCCGATTATGGGTCAGCCGTCCCCGGTAAGCCTGGGCGTGCCGGCAGACAGTTTCTCAACCGGCAGCGGCCAACAGCAGCAGGTTCAGGAACAGCGTAAACGTATCAATGCGATGCTGCAGGACTATGAACTGCAACGCCGCTTGCATTCAAACCAGTTGCAACTTGATCAAGGCACGCCGCAGCAGGCCGCCGTTCAGGTTCCAGGCACCCAGTCTTTAGGAATGCAGCAGCAGTAATGAAGCAACTTTGGTTCTCCGTTTGTCTATTGACGGGCAGCCTGCTCTACTCAAATACCGCCCCGGCGCAGACCGCGTCCGGGGCGTTGTTGCAACAGATGAGCAGCGCCAGCCGTTCACTCAATTACGAGCTTGCCTATATCAGCATCACCAAGCAGGGGATAGAGTCGTTGCGCTATCGTCATGCTCTGGTTGAGCAGCAGGCGCTCGGTCAGCTATTGCATATGGACGGCCCGCGCCGTGAAGTGCTGCAGCGCGGCGACGGCATCAGCTATTTCGAGCCGGGTCTGGAGCCGTTTACCCTGTCGGGCGATCATATCGTTGATGCGCTGCCTTCCATCGTGTACGCCGACTTTACCCGTCTGGCAAAATACTATGATTTTATCTCCGTCGGCCGCACGCGGATTTCCGATCGCCCTTGCGAGGTGATTCGCGTGGTGGCGCGCGACGGTTCGCGCTACAGCTATATTGTCTGGATGGATGAAGAGACCAAACTGCCGCTGCGGGTGGATCTGCTTGACCGCAACGGCGAAACGCTGGAACAGTACCGGGTGATTTCGTTCACCGTGGGCGAAGAGGTGCAGAATGCGCTGAGCGGACTGCTGAAAGCCTCATTGCCGCCGCTGATTTCCTTGCCGGCGCTGGACAATGTTAAGCTTGGCTGGGATACGGCCTGGTTACCGGCCGGCGTCAGCGAAGTGGCGCGCAATCGCCGCAAATTGCCGAACGTTTCCGTGCCGGTGGAGACGCGGTTATACAGCGACGGCCTGTTCAGCTTCTCGGTCAACGTCAGCCCGGCGGGCAGCGGCGTTGGCACGCAGCTCTACCGCCAGGGGCGGCGGACGATTCAGACCGAATTGCGCAACGGCAAAGAGATTACCATCGTCGGCGAAGTACCGCCGTCAACCGCCAAGCGTATTGCTGACGGTATTTCCTTCAGGGGATCGTCGAAATGATGAAAGAGTGGGCCACGGTTGTTTCGTGGCAACAGGGCGTCGCGCTGTTGCGCTGCGAGCCGAAAGCGGGCTGCGGCAGCTGTAAGGCCCGTTCGGGCTGCGGTACGCGCGCTCTGAACGAGCTGGTGCCGGAGACCGAGCATCAGCTGCAGGTGCAGATTGAGCAACCGCTGGAGCCGGGGCAACGGGTCGAAGTGGGCATTACTGAAGGCAGCCTGCTGCGCTCGGCGATGCTGGTCTATCTGACGCCGCTGCTGGGTATGATGCTCGGCGGCGGTGCGCTGCAGCTGTGGCTGGCGACGGACGGCGCGGCGGCGCTGGGCGCGCTGTTCGGCGGCGTGGGCGCCTTTTTGCTGGCGCGTAAACTTGCCCGCCGTCTCGGTGAACAGGACGCCTACCAGCCGGTAGTGTTACAAATTGGCCTGCCTCCTACCGCGCTGCGTCTGCAGCCGGAATCCCCCCTGTCTGATTAAATAACTGACCGCGTCATCGCCGGGTTACGGTAGGCGGGGATGCGGTTGTTAATCATATGCTCCAGCAACGCAATAAACAGATCGGCGCTCAGCAGTGAAAAGTAGCACAGCGTGGCCAGCGTCTGGCCCTGCGCGTCACGCAGGCGGATCTCGCCGTGTTGCGGCTGGCTGTCCAGCGAGTGAACCTGCGCAATATCGATGCTGCCCTGCGGCGTGACCAGCGTTTTGGCGCTTAGCCGCAGCGTTTGGCCCGGCAGGCGATGCGGTTTGCCGCCGAGCAGCCAGGTGAGCCAGCGGCCCCGGCCGGTAAGGTAGTGAAAGGGCAGTTCTTCGCCCTGATACAGCGCATTGAGGGCGACCGGCCCGCGCAGGAGGATTTGCTGGCTGATGATGGTGTCGCGCAGCGCCCAGGCGTGGGACACGTTGCTGTATACCGTGCACCAGGGTTGATCGGCGGCGGTACGGAACGCCATGGCTTCACACAGGCCGCCGCACAGGTTGCCCAGCAGCGGCACGCCGCGGGTGCGGTAGACATCGACGATTTTCTCAAACGGAATAAAGCGTTCCTGGTGGTTATGGCTGTTGAACACTCTGACGCCGTGTTCATACAGGCGATAGGTCTGCGTGGGGCGCAGGAAATGACGCAGCGCCAGCAGGATACACGCCAGTAAGATGGTTACCGCGCCGGTTTGCAGCAAGGTCAGGATGCCGCGCTCTTCCATATTGCTCATCAGCGGCAGCATTAACAGCGCGCCGCCGATGGTTAACAGCAGCGCCGCCGCCGCCAGAATGCCCCAATTGACCTTTGAAAAATCGTGCCGGCTCAGCATCTGCCCTTTATCGATCATACGCACCTTCCAATCAACCTACAGAGATATGCTGGTGAACTCCGGTGGGCTTGCCGATGTAGTGCCCTGATTTCATCATTTTATGCGGAGCTCACCTCCTTTCTATCGAGGCGCGGGCGTCAGGTATATGGGTTTTTTCCTAAAGGGCGGCGGCAGATAATTAACTGATATTCAGCCTGTTTTTTCGCGGGTTTAAGAGTGCGTTGATTGCGCGGCGGCGCATTATGTATTAAGGGGCGGTGCAGCGTGCGTTTTTACCGATCTTTCCCCGGCCCGGCAAAATGTTTTTCCGATTAACATTTGTTTGCATCCACGGCTAGCCCCGACCCTATTAAACAGCGCATAATAGAATGTTTTCGCTGCAGCGATCGCTAGGTTTTCGCTGTTACGGCATGTAGAATGCAGCGATTCAGGCGAAAGACGGCCTAACCCAACTCACTGTCGCTTTAGGTCCATGCGGGTTTCCATAGGCGAGTAATTCAGAAATACCAAGGCAGAAAAACTTTTATAATGAAGCATATACGAAATTTCTCCATTATTGCCCATATTGACCACGGTAAGTCGACGCTGTCGGACCGTATTATCCAGATTTGCGGCGGCCTGACCGATCGTGAAATGGCCGCGCAGGTGCTGGACTCCATGGAGCTGGAGCGTGAACGCGGCATTACCATCAAGGCGCAGAGCGTCACGCTGGATTATAAGGCGCCCGATGGTGAAACCTATCAGCTGAACTTTATCGATACCCCGGGTCACGTCGACTTCTCGTACGAAGTCTCCCGCTCGCTGGCTGCCTGTGAAGGTGCACTGCTGGTGGTGGACGCCGGCCAGGGCGTAGAAGCGCAGACGCTGGCCAACTGCTATACCGCCATTGAAATGGATCTGGAAGTGGTGCCGGT
Source organism: Serratia rubidaea (assembly GCF_016026735.1). Lineage (NCBI taxonomy): Bacteria > Pseudomonadati > Pseudomonadota > Gammaproteobacteria > Enterobacterales > Yersiniaceae > Serratia > Serratia rubidaea. The sequence goes on along the minus strand of NZ_CP065640.1, from coordinate 257,922 downwards.
GCTGAACAAAATCGACCTGCCGGCCGCCGATCCGGATCGCGCAGCGCAGGAGATTGAGGATATCGTCGGCATTGACGCCGCTGATGCGGTGCGCTGCTCCGCGAAGACCGGCGTCGGCGTGCCGGAAGTGCTGGAGCGCCTGGTGCGCGACATCCCGCCGCCGGAAGGCGATCCAGAGGCGCCGCTGCAGGCGCTGATCATCGACTCCTGGTTCGATAACTATCTTGGCGTGGTCTCGCTGGTGCGGATTAAAAACGGCACCATGCGTAAAGGCGACAAGATCAAGGTGATGAGCACCGGCCAGGTTTACAACGCCGACCGTCTGGGTATTTTCACCCCGAAACGCGTCGACCGCGACGTGCTGAATTGCGGCGAAGTCGGCTGGCTGGTCTGCGCGATTAAAGACATCCTGGGCGCGCCGGTGGGCGATACCCTGACCACTGCGCGTCAACCGGCGGAAAAAGCGCTGCCGGGCTTCAAAAAAGTGAAGCCGCAGGTTTATGCCGGGCTGTTCCCGATAAGCTCCGATGACTATGAAGCCTTCCGCGATGCGCTGGGCAAACTGAGCCTGAACGATGCCTCGCTGTTCTACGAGCCGGAAAGCTCCAGCGCGCTGGGCTTCGGTTTCCGCTGCGGCTTCCTCGGCCTGCTGCATATGGAGATCATTCAGGAGCGTCTGGAGCGTGAGTACGATCTGGATCTGATCACCACCGCGCCGACGGTAGTCTACGAAGTGGAAACCACCGGCGGTGAAACGGTGTATGTCGACAGCCCGTCCAAACTGCCGCCGCTCAACAATATCGCCGAGCTGCGCGAGCCGATCGCCGAATGTCATATGCTGATGCCGCAGGAGTACCTGGGCAACGTGATTACGCTGTGCGTGGAAAAACGCGGCGTGCAGACCAATATGGTGTATCACGGCAATCAGGTGGCGCTGACCTATGAGATTCCGATGGCGGAAGTGGTGCTCGACTTCTTCGACCGCCTGAAGTCTACCTCGCGCGGCTACGCGTCGCTGGATTACAACTTCAAACGCTTCCAGGCGTCTGACATGGTGCGCGTCGACGTGCTGATCAACAGCGAGCGCGTGGATGCGCTGGCGCTGATTACCCACCGCGACAATGCGCAGTACCGCGGCCGCGATCTGGTGGAGAAGATGAAGGATCTGATCCCGCGTCAGCAGTTCGATATCGCCATTCAGGCGGCTATCGGCACGCATATCATCGCGCGTTCAACGGTGAAACAGCTGCGTAAGAACGTTCTGGCCAAGTGCTACGGCGGCGACGTCAGCCGTAAGAAAAAGCTGTTGCAGAAACAGAAAGACGGTAAGAAACGCATGAAGCAGGTCGGCAACGTTGAGCTGCCGCAGGAAGCGTTCCTGGCCATTCTGCACGTAGGTAAAGACGGTAAGTAAGAGCGAAGGCTCGATAACAAGGGAGTTTGCATGGCGAATATGTTTGCCTTGATCCTGGCGATTGCCACGTTGGTGACCGGGATCATCTGGTGCCTGGAACGCTTTAAGTGGGCGCCGGCTCGCCGGGCGAAAATTGCGGCGGTAAATGAACAGACCGACGGCACGCTGGATGACAAGACGCTGGCGAAAGTCGCCAAGCAGCCGGGCTGGGTAGAAACCGGCGCCTCGGTCTTCCCGGTGCTGCTGCTGGTCTTCGTGGTGCGCTCGTTTGTTTACGAGCCGTTCCAGATTCCATCCGGTTCGATGATGCCGACGTTGTTGATCGGCGATTTTATTCTGGTGGAAAAGTACGCTTACGGGATTAAGGATCCGATCACCCAGACCACGCTGATCGAAACCGGCCATCCGAAGCGCGGCGATATCGCGGTATTTAAATATCCGCTCAATCCCAAGCTGGATTATATCAAGCGCGTTGTCGGTCTGCCGGGCGATAAGGTCAGCTACGATCCGGTGAATAAGCGCGTGACGGTACAGCCGGCGTGCGACAACGGCCAGTCCTGCGATAAAGCCCTGGCGGTCACCTATAATCAGGCGGCGCCGAGCGATTTCGTGCAGATGTTCAGCCGCAGCGGCATGGGCGAGGCCAGCAACGGCTTCTACAATATTCCGCTGAACGACAGCGTGCCGCAGGGCGGTATCCGCCTGCGTGAGCGTAACGAAACGCTGGGCGACGTGACGCACCGGGTGCTGACCGTGCCGGGGACGCAGGATCAGGTTGGCGCCTATTACCAGCAGCCCGGCAATCAGCTGGCCGAGTGGGTGGTGCCGGCCGGTCATTACTTCATGATGGGCGATAACCGCGATAACAGCGCCGACAGCCGTTATTGGGGCTTCGTACCGGAGAAGAACCTGGTAGGTAAAGCCACGGCAATCTGGATGAGTTTTGAAAAGCAGGAAGGTGAGTGGCCGACCGGCGTCAGATTAAGCCGTATTGGCGGTATTCACTAATTGCTATTTCTCCCCGTTCTGCCGGCGTCGTATTAATTTAATGCGGCTGAAGCAGGGCGGGGAGATAAACGCAGCATTCTGTTGCCGCTCGTTGTAGAATATCAGGCGATAAAAGTTGGTTCTGTTTGGAGCCACTGCAAACGAAACAGCTTTGGAAAGCAGGTCTGTTCCGTATGCTGTAAAGTTTTTGACGCATTCTTGATCTATTGGTAACTCATGAATCCCATCGTAATTAACAGGCTGCAGCGCAAGCTGGGCTACACTTTTCAACAGCAAGAACTTTTGCTGCAGGCGCTGACTCACCGCAGCGCCAGCAGTAAACATAATGAACGTCTTGAGTTCCTGGGCGACTCTATTTTGAGTTTTGTCATCGCCAATGCGCTCTATCACCGTTTTCCTCGCGTTGACGAGGGGGATATGAGCCGCATGCGCGCCACGCTGGTGCGCGGCAATACGCTGGCGGAGATGGCGCGCGAGTTTGACCTGGGCGAATGTCTGCGCCTGGGTCCCGGCGAGCTGAAAAGCGGCGGTTTCCGCCGTGAGTCGATTCTGGCCGATACGGTGGAAGCCCTGATTGGCGGCGTCTTCCTGGACAGCGATATTCAGACCGTCGAACGGTTGATTCTTGACTGGTATCGCAGCCGGCTGGATGAAATCAGCCCGGGCGACAAGCAGAAAGACCCGAAAACCCGTTTGCAGGAGTTTCTGCAGGGGCGTCATCTGCCGTTGCCTTCTTATCTGGTGGTGCAGGTTCGCGGTGAAGCGCACGACCAGGAGTTTACCATCCACTGCCAGGTGAGTGGTTTGAGCGAACCGGTGGTAGGCACCGGCTCAAGCCGCCGTAAAGCCGAGCAGGCGGCAGCGGAACAAGCGCTGAAAAAGCTGGAGCTTGAATGAGCGAAGAAACACAATACTGCGGATTTATCGCGATCGTTGGGCGTCCCAACGTGGGCAAATCCACGTTGCTGAACCAACTGCTGGGGCAAAAAGTCTCCATTACCTCGCGTAAGCCGCAGACCACGCGTCACCGCATTATGGGTATCGACACCGATGGGCCTTATCAGGCGATCTACGTGGATACCCCGGGGCTGCACATCGAGGAAAAGCGCGCCATCAACCGCCTGATGAACCGTGCGGCCAGCAGCTCAATCGGCGACGTAGAGCTGGTGATCTTCGTGGTGGAAGGCACCAACTGGACCGACGACGACGAGATGGTGCTGAACAAACTGCGCAGCCTGAAGTGTCCGGTGCTGCTGGCGATCAACAAGGTCGACAACGTTACCGACAAATCCAAGCTGCTGCCGCACATCGCGTTCCTCAGCCAGCAGATGAACTTCCTCGACGTGGTGCCGATCTCCGCCGAGAAAGGGATGAATGTCGACACCATCGCCGGCATTGTGCGCAAGCTGCTGCCGGAAGCGGAGCACCACTTCCCGGAAGATTACATCACCGATCGTTCCCAGCGTTTTATGGCCTCGGAAATCATCCGTGAAAAACTGATGCGCTTCCTGGGTGAAGAGCTGCCCTATTCGGTAACCGTTGAGATTGAGCAGTTCGTTGCCAACGATCGCGGCGGCTATGACGTGCACGGCCTGATCCTGGTTGAGCGCGAAGGCCAGAAGAAAATGGTGATCGGCAACAAGGGCGCGAAGATTAAAACCATCGGCATTGAAGCCCGCCAGGACATGGAACAGATGTTTGAAGCCAAGGTGCATCTGGAACTGTGGGTGAAGGTTAAATCCGGCTGGGCGGACGACGAACGTGCGCTGCGCAGCCTGGGCTATGTTGACGACCTGAAGTAACCGCCGATGGACGGCTGGGAGCGCGCTTTCGTCCTGCATGGGCGACCGTACAGTGAAACCAGCCTGATGCTGGATCTGTTTACCGAAGGTCACGGGCGGGTGCGATTGCTGGCCAAAGGCGCGCGCAGCCGCCGTTCCAACCTGAAGGGCTGTCTGCAGCCCTTTACTCCTCTGCTGGTCCGCTGGGGCGGGCGTGGCGAAGTCAAAACGCTGCGCAACGCCGAAGCGGTCTCCCTCGGTTTACCTCTCAGTGGCATGATGCTGTACAGCGGCCTGTATGTTAACGAGCTGCTGTCGCGCGTGCTGGAGCAGGAAGCCAACTATTCGGTGCTGTTCTTTGATTATCTACAGTGTTTGCAGACGCTGGCGGCGTCGGACGGTTCGCCGGAACATGCGCTGCGGCAGTTTGAGCTGGCGCTGCTGCATCACCTGGGTTACGGGGTGGATTTTCTGCACTGCGCTGGCAGCGGCGAAGCGGTCGACGACGGCATGACCTACCGCTATCGCGAAGAAAAAGGCTTTATCGCCAGCCTGGTGGTAGACCACTACAGCTTTACCGGCCGTGAGCTGCGTGCGCTGGCCGAGCGTCAGTTCCCGGATGCCGACACCCTGCGCGCCGCCAAACGGTTTACCCGCATTGCGCTGAAACCCTACCTTGGCGGCAAGCCGCTGAAAAGCCGCGAGCTGTTTCGTCAGTTCGTCCGTAAGCAACCGCATACGCCGGTTGACGACGCCTGACGTCCTTTCTGCTTTTGCCACTTTCTCCCCGGGTGTAAACTGCGGGAACGAAAATTTCACTCTAAGAGGTTGTCATGGCTGATTTGCTGCTTGGCGTTAATATCGATCATATCGCCACCTTGCGTAACGCGCGCGGAACCCAATATCCCGATCCGGTACAGGCGGCGTTCACGGCGGAACAGGCCGGTGCGGACGGCATCACGGTGCATCTGCGTGAGGATCGCCGTCACATTACCGATCGCGACGTGCGTATTTTGCGCCAGACCATCCAGACGCGGATGAATCTGGAAATGGCCGTGACCGACGAAATGCTGGCTATCGCCTGCGAGCTGCAGCCGCAGTTCTGTTGCCTGGTGCCGGAAAAGCGTGAGGAAGTGACCACCGAAGGCGGGCTGGACGTCGCCGGCCAGCTGGACAAAATGACGCTGGCGGTTGAGCGCCTGACGCAGGCGGGCATTCAGGTTTCGCTGTTTATCGACCCGGACCACCGTCAGATTGATGCGGCGGTAGCGGTGGGCGCGCCGTACATTGAGATTCACACCGGCGCCTATGCGGAAGCGCAGGGCGAGCTGGCGGTGGAGGCGGAACTGCTGCGCATCGCGCAGGCGGCCCGCTATGCGGCGGAAAAGGGTCTGAAGGTCAATGCCGGTCACGGCCTGACTTATCACAACGTACAGCCGATCGCGGCGCTGCCGGAAATGCATGAGCTGAATATCGGCCACGCCATTATCGGGCAGGCGGTGATGAGCGGCTTGGCGTCAGCGGTTGCCGAGATGAAGCTGCTGATGCGGGAAGCGCGTCGCTAATGGCGGTACTTGGCCTTGGCACCGATATTGTAGAAATCGCACGCATTGAGGCGGTGGTTGAGCGCAGCGGCGATCGGCTGGCGCGACGCGTGCTGAACGCGGCCGAATGGGCGCTCTATCAGCAGCATCAGCAGCCGGTGCGTTTTCTGGCCAAGCGCTTTGCCGTCAAAGAAGCGGCGGCCAAGGCGTTCGGCACCGGCATTCGCAACGGGTTGGCGTTCAATCAGTTTGAAGTGTTTAACGACGGATTGGGCAAGCCGAATATTCGCCTGCATGAGCGGGCCGCGGAGCTGGCGCAGGAGATGGGGGTGACGAACATCCACGTTTCACTGGCCGATGAGCGTCGTTACGCCTGCGCGACGGTGATTATCGAAAGCTGATAAGGTGATGATAGACGGACGCCGCCGGGCGCAGCGTCCGTGAATTACAGCCTGTCGGCGTGGTGCAGCACCACGAATTTATCCCACAGCTGTTCCTGGCTTTCCGTATGCTGCGGATCGACCACGATGGTGTTATCAATCGGGCATACCTGCTGACAGGTGGGCGTATCATAGTGGCCGACGCATTCGGTGCAGCGCTCGGTATCAATCTGGTAGATGTCCGCGCCCATTGAGATGGCCTGATTCGGGCACTCGGGTTCACACATATCGCAGTTGATGCATTTCTTGGTAATCAGCAGGGCCATAGTAATAACATTTCCATCTTACAAATCAGGGAGCGCGCAGCAGCTATTCTGCCGCCGCGCACTTTACCATAAAACCATTTTCATTCTGGTTGTTTTTTGTCCTTTTCGGCGATTTTTATCGACGAGATCAAGCTTATTCCTACTGGCGCGGTATGGCGGTTGCTTTACCTGCACGGAGGTTGCGCCGGGCGCGGATAGCGACTGTGTATGGTCTAAAAGGCGACGCTAAATCAGGATGGCCTTTCTATCCGGAGCCGTGTATATCCGGATAGCTTTTAAAGGGCGTTTTATGCATGATAAGGCTTTCATGTGCCATGTATGGCGATATATATCAGTGATTGATATAAATGGAGTTTATTTGTGAAAAATGAATGCTTTAATCCCGGTTATTATCATGAAGACGAACTCAGAGAGTGTGGGTTTAAGTCGGTAGGGAAAAATGTGTTAGTCGCTAAGAATTGCACCATAGTCGGCGTTGGAAATATCTCGTTGGGGGACAGTGTCAGAATTGACGGTTTCTCGACAATTATTGCGGCCGGTGATGGTTTTCTTGATATCGGTTCTTATGTCCATATTGGCGGCTATGCTGCAATTTTCGCTGGCGCCGGCGTTATTATGCGTGATTTTTCCGGCATATCGCAATCGGTAAAACTTTACTCAAAAAGTGATGACTATAGCGGCAGGTTTATGACCAATCCTACCGTACCCGCCGAGCTTACGGGCGTCGTCTCCGGAACGATTGTACTGGAACGGCATGTGATTGTTGGTGCTCAATCTATTGTCATGCCGGGGATCACCTTGGCTGAAGGAACGTCAGTCGGCGCCAACTCATTGGTGATGAAAAATACCGAAGAGTGGACGATGTATTTTGGCTCGCCGGCCAAGAGAATTAAAAACAGGAAAAGGAATCCGCTGGAATTAGAGAAACAATTACGCTGAATACGCGGCGGGGTGTTTTTATACATAGCTCTCCCAGCATGCCTCTTCATGTTGTTATGTCGGGAGAGTCGCGCCAGAATGATTTTTACGAGGCGACAACCATCATTGCCGGCTTCTGCACTGCGGATAGAGGCAGTGGTTAATAAATAAAGTTTATTTAAACCAGTTTTTTCATCAACTGTTCGCTATGTTTAATTCGCACCCGGGCATGATCCAAATCATGCTGAATTAACGCCATAAACAGCAAATCGGTGAGGGCGTATTGGGCGGTGCTGGAGGAAATGGCGGCGCTGCGGGTGCTTGGTTCTTCGGCAATGGTGTACAGGCAGTGGTCCGCACGCTGCTGCAGGCTGTTGGGGGAAAAGCAGGTGAGCGCCAGAACCTGTGCGCCGGCCGCTTTGGCTTCGTCGGCGGCCAGATTGATCTCACGCCGCTCCCCGCTAAAGGAAAGCGCAACCAGCAAGTCTTGCGGCTCCAGCGCCTGCACCGCGGCCAGCTGCGCATGCATATCGGCTTCAGCCACCGCCATCACGCCGATTTTCAGCAGCTTGAATGAGAAGTCTTTGGCCACCAGACCCGAGGCGCCGATTCCCATCAGGAACACCCGCCGCGCGCCGCGCAGCATGGTCAGCGCCTGATGCAGGCGTTCCTCACTGTTAATGTCCAGCGTCGCGCGCAATGCCGCCTGTTTTTCCAGCAGCAGTTTTTCGCCGACGGTTTTAAGCGTATCGCTGCTGAGAATGCGGTTATGCACGGTCACCACCGGCTCCGACTGCGGCTGCGCCAGCGTTTCACTCAGCGCCAGCTTCAGCGCCGGGAAGCCTTTATACCCCATCTTCTGTGCAAACTTGACCACGCTGGACTGGCTGACGCCGGCCACCTGGGCCAGTTTTTGTGAACTCAGATGGCGAGCCTCTTCGGCGTTGTGCAGCAGATAATCCGCCAGTTTGCGATCGTTCTGCGCCAATGCAGGATACATTTGACGAATGCGAAGAAGAGTACTCATGCCGTTATTCCTAATAGTGCCCGTGGGGGAGATGTTGCCATAACGGCGCGCTGGCGCGCAGTAAAAATTTTTGTGAGCGCGCCGGTATAAACTAGCAAATAGTGCTCGCTTTGTTGAATTAAATATTCAAATATTGGTATGTGTTTTTGAATTAAAAATTCCAGAGGCTACCCCATGAATTTAGGCGCACTAGTATCCGAAACCCGCAACCCAGAGACGATGACGTTGGATGAGATGTCGACGCTGGAGATGGTGACCTGTTTTAACCGTGAAGACCGGAAAGTGCCGCAGGCGATTACGGCGGTACTGCCGGAGATCGCTCAGGCGGTCGATTTGGCGGCCTCCGCGCTGCGGGCCGGCGGCCGGCTGATTTATCTGGGGGCGGGCACTAGCGGTCGCCTGGGTGTGCTGGACGCGTCTGAGTGTCCGCCAACCTTCGGCGTGCCGCACGGCGTGGTGGTGGGGCTGATCGCCGGCGGTCCGGAGGCGATGTTCAAAGCGGTGGAAGGGGCGGAAGATGACGCGGCGTTGGGGGAGCGTGACCTGCAGGATCTGGCGTTAACGCCGGTTGACATGGTGATCGGACTGGCGGCGTCCGGCCGTACGCCTTATGTGATCGGCGCATTGCGCTATGCGCGCCAGCTGGGCTGCCCGACGGTGGCGATCTCCTGTAATCCCGGCTCGCCGATCGCCGCGGAAGCTCAGGTGGCGATTTCCCCGGTGGTCGGCCCGGAGGCGCTGACCGGCTCGACCCGTATGAAGTCTGGTACGGCGCAAAAGTTGGTGCTGAACATGATCTCAACCGGCGCGATGGTCAAATGGGGCAAGGTGTACCAGAACTTGATGGTGGACGTGAAGGCGACCAACGTGAAGCTGGTGGATCGCGCCTGCCGCATCGTCGTCGAGGCGACCGGCGCGGAACGCAGTCAGGCTGAAGCTGCGCTGGCGCAGACTGATTTCGAGGTGAAGCCGGCGATTCTGATGCTGTTGGCCGGAGTCAGCGCCGAAGAGGCGCAGCGGCGTTTACAGGTGCACCACGGCTACCTGCGTGCGGCGTTGGCGGATTAATGGCTCATTGAGGTGATCAATGGATAAGACGGCGGCACTGGCCCGGCAGATTTTGGCGGGCGTCGGCGGCGAGGGGAATATCCTCAAGCTGGAAAACTGTATGACGCGGGTGCGCGTCGAAGTCAGCGATGAACAGCGGCTCGAACTGCCCCAGCTGCAACGGCTGGAGGGCATCAAAGGGTACATCAAGCAGGGCGAGCAGCACCAGTTTATCGTTGGGCCGGGCGCCGCCGCCAAGGTGGTGGATGAGATGCGCACCTTGCTGAGCGAGCCGGAGGCGGGCGTCGACGTCGGCGATAAGATTGCCGAAAATAAAGCCGCCGCCAAAGCCAAATATGCCGCGCCAATGAGCGGGGTGCTGAAAAAACTGGCTAATATCTTTATACCGCTGATACCGGCGTTTATCGCTTCCGGTCTGATTACCGGCATTATCAATCTCCTGAAGCGGCCGGATATTGCCGGCGATATCGCCCTGAACTACCCGAATATACTTGGCCTGCTGGCGATCTTCGGCAGCGCGGTGTTCACTATTATGAATATTCTGGTTGGCGTTAACGCCGCGCGGGTGTTCGGCGGTTCGCAGGCGATGGGCGGGGTGATGGCCGGCATTCTTTCCAGCCCGCAGCTGGCGCAAATCACCCTGTTCGGCGAAGCGCTGCAGCCGGGGCGCGGCGGGGTGATCGCCGTGCTGCTGGTGGTGGCGCTGATGTGCTGGCTGGAAAAACGCTTGCGCCGGCTGCTGCCGGAGTCGGTTGAGCTGATTTTAAATCCGCTGCTGACCACGTTGATTACCGCGTCGCTGGCGATTGTGCTGCTGCAGCCGCTGGGCGGCTATATTTCCGATGCAATAACCCACGGCGCCAACCTGGCGCTAGACAAGGGCGGGCTGCTGGTGGGCGCGCTGCTGTCCGGCCTGTTTCTGCCGCTGGTGCTGTCCGGGCTGCATCAGGGGCTGGTGCCGATCCACGTTGAGCTGGTGCAGGCGCACGGCGCCAATCCGCTGCTGCCGATTTTGGCGATGGCGGGCGTGGGGCAGGTTGGCGCCACCCTCGCCGTGCTGCTGAAAACCCGTAACGCACGGCTGAAAAAGGTGATTAAGGGCGCGCTGCCGGTCGGGATTCTCGGCATTGGCGAGCCGCTGATCTTCGGCGTAACGCTGCCGCTGGGCAAACCGTTTATCGGCGCCTGCCTTGGCGGCGCGGTCGGCGGCGCGCTGATCAGCTACTGGAAGGTGGCGACGGTGATTACCTTCGGCCTTTCCGGGCTGCCTTTGGCGCTGACCATCGTCTCGGGCAAGGTGATGTTGTATCTGGCCGGGATGCTGATTACGATTGTAGCAGGGTTTATTTTCACCTGGATTATGGGGTTTAACGATCCTGAGGAGTAGCGTTTGAGTGACCAACCACGCCAGAAGGCCGAAGAGTCGCGCCGCATTGTGTTCTTCGATCTGGACGGCACCCTGCATCAGGAAGATATGTTTGGCAGCTTCTTGCGCTTTTTATTGCGGCACCTGCCGCTGAATCTTGTTTTGGTGTTCCCGCTGCTGCCGTTGGTGGGTGCGGTGATGCTGATCGCCGGGCGTGCGGCGCGCTGGCCGATGAGCCTGTTGCTGTGGGCGATCACCTTTGGCCATTCGGAGACGCGGCTGCGGGCGCTGGAAGCGCGCTTTGTCAGTTATTTTCGCGCCAAGGTGACCGCATTTCCGGTGGTGCAGATGCGGCTGCGTCAGTACCTCGACGCGCATGATGCGCAGGTGTGGCTGATTACCGGCTCTCCGGAAAGGCTGGTGGAACAGGTATATCAGGATTCGCGGTTTTTGCCGCGCGTGCGGCTGATCGGCAGCCGGATAAGCCGCCGCTATGGCGGCTGGGTGCTGGAGATGCGCTGTCTGGGGGCGCAAAAGGTGGTGCAGCTGGAGCAGCGCATCGGCGCGCCGTTAAAACTGTACAGCGGCTACAGCGACAGCAAGCAGGACAACCCGCTGCTGTTCTTCTGCGAGCATCGCTGGCGGGTCAGTAAGGAAGGCGAGCTGCAGCAGCTGGAATAACGGAAAAGGGCAGGATGTGAATCCTGCCCTCTTTGTTTGAGCCGGGAAGCGAATACCGCCCGACGCGGAGTTTTACATTGCCGCTTTAAAGATGGCGACAATCTGCTCGTGGCTGGCCTGAATCGGGTTGGTGAAGCCGCAGGCGTCTTTCAGCGCATTGGCCGCCAGCGTATCGAAGTCTTCCTCTTTCACCTGCAGATCGCGCAGCCCGGCCGGGATGCCGACATCCTGCGCCAGCTTGCGGATGGCTGCGATACAGGCCGCCGCGCCCTGGCTGTCGTTCAGATTGCTGACTTCCAGCCCCATCGCCACGGCGACGTCTTTCAGGCGGCCGGCGGCGACGGAGGCGTTGAACTCCTGCACGTGCGGCAGCAGCACCGCATTGCAGACGCCGTGCGGCAGGTTATAGAAACCGCCCAGCTGGTGCGCCATGGCGTGCACGTAGCCCAGCGAGGCGTTGTTGAACGCCATGCCGGCCAGGAACTGGGCGTAAGCCATATCTTCACGCGCCTGCATATTCTTGCCGTCGTTCACCGCATCGCGCAGCGAGGCCATAATCATGGTTACCGCCTTCAGCGCGCAGGCGTCGGTGATCGGGTTGGCGGCGCTGGAAACGTAAGCCTCGATGGCGTGCGTCAGCGCATCCATGCCGGTAGCCGCCGTCAGCCCTTTCGGCATGCCGGCCATCAGGTGCGGATCGTTAACGGACAGGATCGGCGTTACGTGCTTGTCGACAATCGCCATTTTGATATGGCGCACTTCGTCGGTAATGATGCAGAAACGGGTCATTTCCGATGCGGTGCCGGCGGTGGTGTTAATCGCCACCATCGGCAGCTGCGGCTTGGCGGAGCGGTCAACCCCTTCATAATCTTTGATATCGCCGCCGTTGGTGGCGACCAGCGCGATGCCTTTGGCGCAGTCGTGCGGAGAGCCGCCGCCAAGAGAGATGACGCAGTCGCACTGATGCTCACGCAACAGCGCCAGCCCTTGTTCAACGTTGCTGGTGGTTGGGTTGGGGTGAGTGCCGTCGTACACGCAGCTTTGGATATCCTGCGCGGCAAGCAGCTGTTGCACCTGCGCCACCACGCCGATGTCGTTCAGCACCCGGTCGGTGACGATCAGGGCATGGCGCAGGCCTTGCTCTTGCATGGTTTTAGCCGCCTCTTCCAGGCAGCCGGAGCCAATCATGTTGACGGAAGGAATATAAAATGTTGCAGCAGCCATTGTGCGCTCCTTGAAGTTATTGATTTTATAGCTACTACGTTACGCCGTCCGGGCAGCGGGAGTTATGATCTACCACAATGATTTGGCGAATAAAACGCGTGCGCCGGGAAAAAGGACGGATGAAACCACGCCGCTGCGGACTGTCCGGCGACAAAAGAAGAGCGGGAATCGGCTACTGTGTATAATGCCCGCCGCAAAGCGCACGAGGAGCGAAATAATGAGCGAATATAATGATGATTACTGGATGCGCCAGGCGCTAACGCTGGCCCAGCGTGCGCAGGAAGAGGGCGAGGTGCCGGTAGGGGCGCTGCTGGTGCTGGACAATCAGGTCATCGGCGAGGGCTGGAACCGGCCGATCGGCCGCCACGATCCCACTGCCCACGCGGAGATTATGGCGCTGCGGCAGGGCGGTGCGGTGCTGCAGAACTACCGTCTGCTGAATGCGACGCTGTACGTGACGCTGGAACCGTGCGTGATGTGTGCGGGCGCGATGGTGCACAGCCGCATCCGGCGTCTGGTGTACGGCGCGTCGGATGAAAAGACCGGCGCGGCGGGTTCGCTGGTGGATATTCTGCGCCATCCGGGGATGAATCATCAGGTGGAGATCACCGCCGGCGTGCTGGCGGAAGAGTGCGCCGCGACGTTGAGTAACTTTTTCCGCCTGCGGCGTGAACAGAAAAAGGCGCTGAAGCTGGCGCAGCGTGCGGCCGGCGCGGCGGATTAGTCGAGGCTGAGCGCCAGCTTGGCCGGCACCGCCGGGTAGCTCTGCATCATGGCGGCCTGCGTCTGCCGCTCCTGCTCGGCTTTTTTCTCTTTCTCCTGCAGGTATCCCACCAGGCTGACCTGATAGCGGCGGATGTTTTCTACGTAGTTATAGGCTTCCCGTCCGCGCGCATAGCCGTAGGTCAGCTGCGGGTAGTAGCGCTTCTGGCTGAGCATCGGCAGGCGCTGCTTTACATCGACCCAGCTGTCCGGATTGCCGCTTTGCATTTTGGTCAGCTTGCGCGCATCGAGCATATGCCCCCAGCCGATGTTATAGGCCGCCAGCGCAAACCAGATCCGCTCGTCCTCCGGCACCGTCGTCGGGATTTTCGCCATCAGGCGCTGCAGATAGAGCGCGCCGCCCTGAATACTCTCCTCCGGATCGAGGCGGTCGCTCACCCCAAGCCCGTCGGCGGTGGCGCGGGTCAGCATCATCAGGCCGCGCACGCCGGTCGGCGAGGTTGCCAGCGGGTTCCAGTGCGACTCCTGGTAGGCGATCGCCGCCAGCAGACGCCAGTCAAACGCCGTGGCGTATTTCTGGAACAGCGGCTGGTAGGTGGGCAGCACGGAGTCGATTGCCGACAGGAAGGTCTTGGTGTCCACATAGTCGAAGCTGCCGACATGGCCGAGGTATTTTTCTTCCAGGCGCGCCAGCGTGCCGTCTTCCACCATTTGGCTGTAGAAGTCCAGCATGGCGGCGTACAGGCTGTCGTCGCTGCTGCGTTTCAGGTACCAGGTGACCGGCTCCTCGTCGGCGACGTCGAAGGCCACCGCCAGCTGCGGATGGATGCGCTGCAGCAGCGCGATGCTGACCGAGTCGCCGATGGTGTAATCCAGTTTACCGGCGGCCACCTGTTCCAGCAGCTCGCGCGAGGTCAGATCGCTGGAGGATTCCCACTGCAGGTCGGGGAATTTGTCGTGTTTCAGCTGCTTCAGGGTGCTGACGTGGGCGGAGCCGGAGGCCACCGCCAGTTTGCCTTTTATATCGGCGAAGGTTTTCGGCCGCGCGTTGCCCAGCCGGTATACCAGCTGCTGAGACACGGAGTAGTAGGCCGGGCCGGTGCGGGCGCGGCTCAGACGCTCCTGATTGTAAATCAGGCCGGCGGCCAGAATATCGGCGTCGTTGTCGTCGAGATCGTCAAACAGATCGTTAATGTTTTGATGTGGCAAAACGACCAGTTTCACGCCCAGGTAATTGGCGAAGCGTTTCGCCAATTCATAGTCCAGGCCGCTCGGGCCTTTGGGCGTTGTGAAATAGGTTAACGGCGAGTTGAGCGTACTGATGCGCAGCTCTCCCCGGGATCTGATCTCTTCGAGTTGCCCGCCCTGTCCGCTGCGCCAGGGGATGTTCGGCCAGAGCGCGAGAGCCAGAAGCACGGCGATAACGCCGATGAGAATGTAGTTTAGCTTTTGGTGTTTCAAATAGTTATCTCGCGGCGACGCCTGTCTGCATCGGCCGGAAAGCATTTATTAGTATGGGGATATCGACAGTATTCGCGGGCATTTTGCGTAACAAAACGCCAGTGTGCAACTTTATTGACACAATATGACAATCAGACGGCAGAATTAGGAATTATCAAGAATCGCCACGCAAACGGTTTCGTCGGCGGCGCGGATTCTCTATAATGGCGCGCGTTTTCCCCTGTTGCGCCCAATGAAGCGCTGAAACCAGCTGCTTCGAAGACGAGAGAACTTTGATTATGGAAATACTGCGTGGTTCGCCCGCTTTGTCGGCTTTTCGTATTACCAAACTGCTGTCCCGCTGTCAGGACGCACAACTTCCGGTCAGTGATATCTATGCCGAGTACGTCCACTTTGCCGATGTTAGCGCACCGCTAAGTGCCGAAGAACATGCCAAACTTCAGCGGTTGCTCAAGTATGGTCCCTCTCTCGCCGAACATGCCCCGACAGGCCGCCTGCTGCTGGTGACGCCGCGTCCGGGCACCATTTCCCCGTGGTCCTCCAAGGCGACCGACATTGCCCATAACTGCGGCCTGACGCAGGTACTGCGTCTGGAGCGCGGCCTGGCGTTTTACATCAGCGCGCCGACGCTGGACGAGGCGCAGTGGCAACGGCTGGCCGCGCTGCTGCACGACCGCATGATGGAAACGGTATTTGACGATCTGCAGCAGGCACAGCAGCTGTTTGCCCATCATCAGCCGGCCCCTTACCAGACGGTGGACGTTCTGGGTGAAGGGCGCGGCGCGCTGGAGCAGGCCAACCTCAAGCTTGGCCTGGCGCTGGCGCAGGATGAAATTGACTACCTGCTGAATGCCTTTACCGGTTTGGGGCGCAACCCGACGGATATCGAACTGTATATGTTTGCGCAGGCCAACTCTGAGCACTGCCGCCATAAAATTTTCAACGCCGACTGGGTGATTGACGGCGAGCAGCAGCCGAAATCGCTGTTCAAAATGATTAAGAACACCTTTGAACAGACGCCGGATCACGTGCTGTCGGCCTATAAAGACAACGCCGCGGTGATGGAAGGTTCGCAGGTCGGCCGCTTCTTCGCCGCACCGGGCAGCGACCGCTACGATTACCATCAGGAAGACGCACATATCCTGATGAAAGTGGAAACCCATAACCACCCGACCGCCATCTCGCCATGGCCGGGCGCCGCAACCGGCTCCGGCGGCGAGATCCGCGATGAGGGCGCCACCGGACGCGGGGCGAAGCCGAAGGCCGGTCTGGTGGGCTTCTCGGTCTCCAACCTGCGCATCCCGGGCTTTGAACAGCCGTGGGAGCAGGACTTCGGCAAGCCGGAGCGCATCGTGACCGCGCTGGACATCATGACCGAAGGCCCGCTGGGCGGCGCGGCGTTTAACAACGAATTCGGCCGTCCGGCGCTGCTCGGCTACTTCCGTACTTATGAAGAGCAGGTCAACAGCCATAACGGCGTCGAGCTGCGCGGCTACCATAAGCCGATTATGCTGGCCGGCGGCATCGGCAACATCCGCGCCGACCACGTGCAAAAAGGTGAAATCACCGTCGGCGCCAAGCTGGTGGTGCTGGGCGGCCCGGCGATGAATATCGGCCTGGGCGGCGGCGCGGCGTCTTCCATGGCCTCCGGCCAGTCTGACGCCGATCTGGACTTTGCCTCGGTACAGCGCGACAACCCGGAAATGGAGCGTCGCTGTCAGGAAGTGATCGACCGCTGCTGGCAGCTCGGCGCGGAAAACCCGATTCTGTTTATTCACGACGTCGGCGCCGGCGGTTTGTCCAACGCCATGCCGGAGCTGGTCAGCGACGGCGGCCGCGGCGGTCGTTTTGAACTGCGCGACATCCTGAACGATGAGCCGGGCATGAGCCCGCTGGAAGTGTGGTGTAACGAATCGCAGGAGCGCTACGTGCTGGCGGTGGCGCCGGAACAGCTGGCGCAGTTTGATGAAATCTGCCGCCGCGAGCGCGCGCCGTACGCGGTGATCGGCGAGGCGACCGAAGAACAGCACCTGACGCTGAACGACGCGCATTTCGACAACCAGCCGATCGATATGCCGCTGGACGTGCTGCTGGGTAAAACGCCGAAGATGACACGCGACGTCACCCGGCTACAGGCGCAGGGCGAGCCGGTGGCGCGCGAGGCGATTACGCTGGCGGACGCGGTGAAGCGCGTGCTGCATCTGCCGACCGTGGCGGAAAAAACCTTCCTGATCACCATCGGCGACCGCACCGTCACCGGCATGGTGGCGCGTGACCAGATGGTCGGCCCATGGCAGATCCCGGTTGCCGACTGCGCGGTGACCACCGCCAGCCTCGACAGCTACTACGGTGAAGCAATGTCGATCGGCGAACGCGCGCCGGTGGCGCTGCTGGACTTTGCCGCTTCCGGTCGTCTGGCGGTCGGTGAAGCGCTGACCAATATGGCGGCGACGGAAATCGGTTCGCTCAAACGCGTGAAGCTGTCCGCCAACTGGATGGCCGCGGCGGGCCACCCGGGCGAAGACGCCGGCCTGTATGAGGCGGTGAAAGCGGTGGGTGAGGAGCTGTGTCCGGCGCTGGGCATCACCATCCCGGTGGGTAAAGACTCGATGTCGATGAAAACCCGCTGGCAGGAAGGCGACGAACAGCGTGAGATGACCTCGCCGCTGTCGTTGGTGATCACCGCCTTTGCCCGCGTGGAAGACGTGCGCCACACCGTGACGCCGCAGCTGCGCACCGACAAGGGTGAGACTGAATTGCTGCTGATCGACCTGGGCAACGGCCACAATGCGCTGGGCGCGACCGCGCTGGCGCAGGTGTATCGTCAGCTGGGCGACAAGCCGGCGGACGTGCGCAATGTTGAACAGCTGGCGGGCTTCTTTAACGCCATGCAGCAACTGGTGGCCGAGCGTGCGCTGCTGGCATACCACGACCGTTCCGACGGCGGCCTGCTGGTGACGCTGGCGGAAATGGCCTTTGCCGGCCACTGCGGCGTGGAGGCGGATATTCAGGCGCTGGGGACGGATACGCTGGCGGCATTATTTAACGAAGAGCTGGGGGCGGTGATTCAGGTCAGCGCCGACCGGGTCGAGGCGGTGCTGCAGGCGTTTGCACAGCATGGCCTGGTGGATAACGTGCACCGCATCGGCCGCGTACTGCAGGGCGATCGCTTTGCGATCAACAGCGGCGGGCAGCCGGTATACAGCGAAAGCCGCAGCACCCTGCGCACCTGGTGGGCGGAAACCACCTGGCAGATGCAGCGCCTGCGCGATAACCCGTCCTGCGCCGATCAGGAGCATCAGGCCAAACAGAACGACAGCGATCCGGGGCTGAACGTCAAACTGACCTTTGCGCCGGACGAGGACATCGCCGCGCCTTATATTGCCCGCGGCGCGCGTCCGAAGGTGGCGGTGCTGCGTGAGCAGGGCGTCAACTCGCACGTAGAGATGGCGGCGGCGTTCCACCGCGCCGGCTTTGACGCAGTTGACGTGCATATGAGCGATCTGCTGTCCGGGCGTCGCGGCCTGCAGGACTTCCACACGCTGGTGGCCTGCGGCGGCTTCTCGTACGGCGACGTGCTGGGCGCCGGTGAAGGCTGGGCGAAGTCCATTCTGTTTAACGATCGGGTGCGCGATGAGTTCACCGCGTTCTTCCATCGTCCGCAGACGCTGGCGCTGGGCGTGTGTAACGGCTGCCAGATGTTGTCTAACCTGCGTGACCTGATCCCAGGCGCCGAACACTGGCCGCGCTTTGTCCGCAACCTGTCGGACCGTTTTGAAGCGCGCTTCAGCCTGGTGGAAGTGGCGGCCAGCCCGTCGCTGTTTATGCAGGATATGGCCGGTTCGCGGATGCCGATTGCGGTTTCACACGGCGAAGGCCATGTGGAAGTGCGTGACGCGGCCCATCTGGCGGCGCTGGAGAGCCATAATCTGGTGGCGCTGCGCTTCGTGGATAACGCCGGTCAGGTAACGGAGAACTACCCGGCCAACCCGAACGGCTCGCCAAACGGCATCACCGCGGTGACCAGCGCCAGCGGGCGTGCGACGGTGATGATGCCGCACCCTGAACGCGTATTCCGTACCGTCAGCAACTCCTGGCACCCGGAAGAGTGGGGCGAGGACAGCCCGTGGATGCGGATGTTCCGCAACGCCCGTCGCCAGCTGGGTTAACGGGACTTTTCAGGTCGGGCCGCAGCAGGCCCGGCCGGTGCGAGATAAAGGGAACGGTGACGTTCCCTTTTTTAATTCCTTGAATCTAGATGTTTTTATCGGACGTGTCGGTATTTTGCGACAGTTGTGACTTGTACTGTCGCTAAAAGGTGACACTTAACCTATTGATTTATAATGGTCATGGTCGAATTCACTTAAGGTGTCGGGTTTTGGCGACGGCATGGCGAAGAAAGCAGCGACCGTAAGGCGCCGATGTTCGGATTGAAAATAGACAATAAAAATTAAATTTAAATAAAATCAATATATTAAAAATATTATTGAAAACTTGGCATGATGTGTGCATTATTATCTGCAGTTGCTCATTCAACTTTTTATGACGGCGCCGCCAGAGGGCGGACATCCTGCCTCATAAGCCTCCGAATGATGCCAAAGAAATGGTGCCTATCGTCCAACCAAACCGATAATTGCCGCTGACGCGACTTTATCAAGCATCGGGCGACACGTGGAGTGAGGCACCGCCTGTATCCAACTGTGATGAGCCTTTTCATCAATTCCGGATACATTAGGATGCTATTCGTCCTGTTCGATGCCAGCGTTCGCGCTACATCACCCAGGGGACGAGGCCAACGGGCATCCACATCTTCCTTGCGCTGGGGCGTCATGCCCCAACGTCAATTCTCAGCCTCCTTCGCGCCCACATTTTCCCGTCATTATTCGCTTAAACCGCATACCCGGTAAAACTTCGCAACCGATTCCGGCGTTCAGGCTTTTCTCTTGCTGAAGACTCGGTTAGCATCAGGGCAGATAAGGGACAATGAGATGATTTCGTTGAAAAGATGGCGTTTATTCCCCCGCTCGCTGCGCCAGCTGGTGCTGATGGCGTTTCTGCTGGTGCTGCTGCCGTTGCTGGTGCTGGCTTATCAGGCCTACCAGAGTCTCGATCATCTCAGCGCGCAGGCGGCTGACATCAACCGGACGACGCTGGTGGATGCGCGCCGCAGCGAGGCGATGACCAGCGTAGCGCTGGAGATGGAGCGCAGCTATCGTCAGTACTGCGTGCTGGTCGACCCCACGCTGGGGCGGCTGTATCAGAATCAGCGGAAGCAATATTCGCAAATGCTCGATGCGCATGCCCCGATCCTGCCCGATGAACGCTATTATCAAACCCTGCGTCAGCTGTTAACACAGCTGGCGACCATCCAGTGCCAGAGCAGCGGTCCGGATAAAGAGGCCTCGGCCCTGCTGGAGTCCTTCTCCAGTTCCAATGCGGAAATGGTGCAGGCGACGCGGGCGGTGGTGTTTTCCCGCGGCCAGCAGCTGCAGCAGGCCATCGCCGAGCGGGGCCAGTATTTCGGCTGGCAGGCGCTGCTGCTGTTTCTGGTCAGCGTGCTGCTGGTGGTGCTGTTTACCCGGATGATTATCGGGCCGGTCAAGGCGATCGAACGGATGATTAACCGGCTGGGGGAAGGGCGGGCGCTCGGCTCCGCCGCCACCTTTAAAGGGCCGCGCGAGCTGCGCTCTTTGGCGCAGCGTATTATCTGGCTGAGTGAGCGCCTGGCCTGGCTGGAGTCTCAGCGCCATGAGTTCCTGCGCCATATTTCTCACGAGCTGAAAACGCCGCTCGCCAGCATGCGTGAAGGCACCGAGCTGCTGGCGGACGAGGTGGCCGGCCCGTTGACCGCTGACCAGAAAGAGGTGGTGACGATCCTCGACCAGAGCAGCCGCCATCTGCAGCAGCTGATCGAGCAGTTGCTGGACTATAACCGCAAGCTGGCCGACGGCCCGTCGGAGCATGAGGCGGTGGCGCTGACGGAGATGGTGGAGCAGGTGGTGGCCGCGCACAGCCTGCCGGCCAGAGCCAAGCTGATTCGCACCGATATCGCGCTGGAGGCGAAAAACTGCTGGGCAGAGCCTACGCTATTAATGCGCGTGCTGGATAATCTCTATTCCAATGCGGTGCACTATGGCAAGGAATCCGGTAACATTTGGATTCGCAGCCGTCAGGCTGGGCAACGGGTGCAGATTGACGTCGCCAACACCGGCACGCCGATACCCGAAGCCGAACGCGCCATGATTTTCGAGCCCTTTTTCCAGGGGAGTCATCAGCGAAAAGGGGCGGTAAAAGGAAGCGGACTGGGACTGAGCATCGCCCACGACTGCATCCGCCGGATGCGCGGCGAACTGCAGCTGGTTGACGTCGACGATGCCGATGTCTGCTTCCGTATTGAATTGCCATTAACCGCCGAGAACGAATAAATAATGTACACATGGTCTAAACGCGCTCGTTTACCGCAGACCGCACCTTCAACGTGCGCACAACAACGCGCTTTGCTCGGCAAACGTCCGCTCTCTTTATTGGGGACGCTGCTTTTTGTCCCGCTGTTGCTGGCCGGCTGCGCCGATCGCGCCGTCAGCGGCGGTTTGGGGCTGCAGCCGGAGGAGGCGGTGCCGGACGCCAAGGTGGTGGATTACCATATCGCGCCTTGCGACACCCTGTGGCAGTTGGACGGTAAAGACGCGCTGAATAATTCTCTGTACTGGCTGCGCGCCATGGACTGCGCCGAACGTATCGGTTCCACGCAGGCGCGCGCGCAGGTAAGCACTCTGCCGGCCGACAGCTGGGACGGCGTCTTTAAGCAAAGCATTCTGCTCGGCAGCGCCGAGCCAACGCCGGCGGAGCGTCGTCAGATGCTCGACCGGCTCAACGGCTATCGTCTGGATTTCCCAAGCTCTCTGCGTCCGTTGCTGCAGCTGTGGCGTCAGCAGCAACAGCAGCAGGTAGCGCTGGCGGAGGAACGCCTGCGCTACCAGCGCCTGCAGGAAAACAGCGATAGCCAGGTTGATGCGCTGCGTCAAAGCCAGGCGCGGCTGCAGAAACAGCTGCAGGAAACTTCGCGCAAGCTGGAGAACCTGACGGACATTGAGCGCCGTCTCTCCTCGCGCAAACAGCTGCAGGGGGAACTGCCGGACAATGGCGCAGCGCAGGGCAAGGCGGGTAGCGGCGCCGTGCGCAATGCGGCGGAGCCGGAAAGCCAGCCGGCACGAGGCACCGCGATCCCCGTCGAGCCGGAAGATACTTACGCGCCCCCTGAGGCCAATAAGGAGTCCGACGCGCAATGACAGCACGAAAAGCGGCCAATTTACTTCTGGTCGATGACGATCCCAGCCTGCTGAAGCTGCTGGGCATGCGTCTGACCAGCGAAGGTTTCCACGTGACGACCGCCGAAAGCGGGCAGGAAGCGCTGCGCCTGCTGGCGCGCGAGCAGATCGATCTGGTGATCAGCGACCTGCGTATGGATGAGATGGACGGCATGGCGCTGTTTGCCGAAATTCAGAAGCGTCAGCCCGGCATGCCGGTGATTATTCTGACCGCGCACGGCTCCATTCCGGACGCCGTGGCGGCGACCCAGCAGGGGGTCTTCAGCTTCCTGACCAAACCGGTCGATCGCGATGCGTTATACAAGGCGATCGACGAAGCGCTGTCGCTGTCGGCGCCGGCGGGCGATGACAGCTGGCGTGAAGATATTGTCACCCGCAGCCCGGCGATGCTGCGCCTGCTGGAGCAGGCGAATATGGTGGCGCAGTCGGACGTCAGCGTGCTGATTAACGGCCAGAGCGGCACCGGTAAAGAGGTGCTGGCGCAGGCGATCCACCGCGCCAGCCCGCGCGCCAAGAAAGCCTTTATCGCCATTAACTGCGGCGCGCTGCCGGAGCAGCTGCTGGAGTCGGAGCTGTTCGGCCATGCCAAAGGCGCCTTTACCGGCGCGGTGAGCAGCCGTGAGGGGCTGTTCCAGGCGGCGGCGGGCGGCACGCTGTTTCTCGATGAGATCGGTGATATGCCGCTGTCGCTGCAGGTTAAGCTGCTGCGCGTGCTGCAGGAGCGCAAGGTGCGGCCGCTGGGCAGCAACCGCGATCTGGATATTGACGTGCGCATCATCTCGGCGACCCACCGCGATCTGCCGAAGGCGATGGCGAAAAACGAATTCCGTGAGGATCTGTACTATCGCCTGAACGTGGTGAACCTGAAGATCCCGGCGCTGAACGAGCGCGCCGAAGATATTCCGCTGCTGGCCAACCATCTGCTGCGCGAGTCGGCCAAACGGCATAAGCCCTTTGTCCGCAGCTTCTCCACCGATGCGATGAAGCGTCTGATGACCGCCAGCTGGCCGGGCAACGTGCGTCAGTTGGTGAACGTGATCGAACAGTGCGTGGCGTTGACCTCGGCGCCGGTGATCGGCGAAGCGCTGGTTGAACAGGCGTTGGAGGGTGAAAACACCGCGCTGCCGACCTTTGCCGAGGCGCGCAACCAGTTTGAGCTGCACTACCTGCGCAAACTGCTGCAGATCACCAAGGGCAATGTGACGCAGGCGGCGCGCATGGCGGGCCGTAACCGCACCGAGTTTTATAAGCTGTTGTCGCGCCACGAGCTGGACGCCAACGATTTTAAAGAATGATACTTTCCTGAACCTGCCCGGGCAGGTTCGCAACCAACTAAGCGGGCGTGATTCCTCCAGCCGGCGTTGCAAACGACGCGCTGAAGGGGAGACACTCCGGTTTGTGATGCATGGCAGAGCATAAAGTTATGAGCAGATCACTTTCCATTGCGTTGGCCCAGCTGAATTTGCTGGTGGGCGACATTGAAGGCAACAGCGAACGCATGTTGCAAATCGTGCAGGAGCAGCAGAAGGCGGGAGCCGATCTGGTCATGTTCACCGAGCTGGCGCTGTCCGGCTATCCGCCGGAAGACCTCCTGTACCGCGATGACTTTTATCAGCGCTGTGACGTGCAGCTGGGCCGCCTGCAGCAGGCGTCCGGCGACGTGGCGATTCTGGTCGGCCATCCGTGGCGCGAAGCGGGCAAACTGTACAATGCCCTGTCGCTGTTTGCGGAAGGTAAACTGCAGGCGCGCTACTTCAAGCAGCAGCTGCCCAACTACGGCGTTTTTGATGAAAAGCGCTACTTCCATGAAGGCGATGCCAGCTGCATCGTTGAGCTGAAAGGCTACCGTCTGGGGCTGCTGATTTGCGAGGATCTGTGGTTCCCGCAGCCGATCGACGCGCTGAAAGCCGCCGGCGCGGAGATCGTCCTGTCGATCAACGCCTCGCCGTATAACCGCGAGAAGCCGTATATCCGCAAAACGCTGATGGCCGGCCACTGCCGCCGCACCGATCTGCCGCTGGTGTATCTGAACCAGATCGGCGGTCAGGATGAGTTGATTTTCGACGGCTGTTCGAAGGTGTTTGACGCATCCGGCAATATGACGCACCGCCTGGCGGCCTTTGCCGAGCAGGTTACCCTGCTGCGCTTCAACGAGCTGGAGGTCGAGCCGATGACCGCGCCGGCCGCCGAACTGCCGCAGCTGGCGCAGATTTACGAGGCGCTGGTGCTGGCGGTGCGCGACTATGTGAATAAGAACGGCTTCCAGGGGGCGGTGCTCGGCTTGTCCGGCGGCATCGACTCGGCGCTGACGCTGGCGATTGCCGTTGACGCGCTCGGCAAAGAAAAAGTGCAGGCGCTGATGATGCCGTTCCGCTATACCGCCGATATCAGTATCGCCGACGCGAAAGAAGAGGCGGAAATTCTGGGCGTGGAGTTTGACGTGGTGTCCATCGAGCCGATGTTCGACGCCTTTATGGGGCAGCTGGCGCCGATGTTCGCCGGCACCGAGCGCGACACCACCGAAGAGAACCTGCAGGCGCGCTGCCGCGGCGTGGTGCTGATGGCGCTGTCCAACAAGCGCCGCAGCATCGTGCTTACCACCGGCAACAAGAGCGAGATGGCGGTGGGCTATGCGACGCTGTACGGCGATATGGCCGGCGGTTTCGACGTGCTGAAAGACGTGCCGAAAACGCTGGTGTTTAAACTGTCGGAGTACCGCAATACCGTCTCCTATGTTATCCCGCAGCGGGTGATTGACCGTCCGCCGTCGGCGGAGCTGGCGCCGGATCAGGTCGATCAGGACAGCCTGCCGCCGTATGACATTCTTGATGCGATTCTGGAAGGCTATGTCGAACACGATAAGTCGGTGGCCGATCTGGTGGCGGCCGGCTTTGACGAGGCGGTGGTGCGCAAGGTGATCCGTCTGGTGGATATCAACGAATATAAACGACGTCAGGCCGCCGTCGGGCCGCGTATTACCGCCCGCAACTTCGGCAAGGACCGTCGCTATCCGATCACATCCGGCTTTGGCCGCAAAAATTGGTAATTAAGGAACAGACATGAAGAAGATTGACGCGATTATCAAGCCGTTCAAACTGGATGACGTGCGTGAAGCGCTGGCGGAAGTCGGCATTACCGGGATGACCGTCACCGAGGTCAAAGGCTTTGGCCGCCAGAAGGGGCATACCGAGCTGTACCGCGGCGCGGAGTATATGGTCGACTTTTTGCCGAAGGTGAAGATTGAGATCGTGGTGGCCGACGATATCGTCGACACCTGCGTGGAAACCATTATGCAGACCGCGCAGACCGGCAAAATTGGCGACGGCAAGATCTTCGTCTTTGACGTGGCGCGCGTGGTGCGAATCCGCACCGGCGAGCAGGACGAAGAGGCGATTTAAACGATGCGCCGGGCAGGGGAGCCTGCCCGGCGGCGAGCCTTACAGGACTTTATGCGGGCCGAAGCATTCGTAATGCATGCGTTCGGCGTCGACGCCCATCTCCAGCAGCTGTTTGGCGACAAACTGCATAAAGCCGACCGGGCCGCAGAAGTAGTAGTGCATCTGCGGATTGACCAGCGTAGCGCGCAGCGCGCCGAGATCCATCAGACCGCTGGACTGATAGTCACGGCCTGCCACATCGTTCTGGCCCGGTTCACGGTACCAGACGTGACGGCTGAGGTTCGGCATCTCGGCGGCGATGGCCGCCACTTCATCGGCAAAGGCGTGCACCTGGCCGTTTTCCGCCGCGTGCAGCCAGTGCACCTCGGCCTGATGCTGCCCGGCGTGCAGCGTGTTGAGCATGCCCAGCATCGGCGTCTGACCAACGCCGGCGGAGATCAGCGCCACCGGCGTGTTCGGTGTGACGTCGAGGAAGAAGTCGCCGTGCGGCGGCGCGATATCGATGACGTCGCCTTCCTGCGCTTTCTGATGCAGGTAGTTGGACACCAGGCCGCGATCCTCGCGCTTGACCGCAATGCGGTAATATTCGCCGTTAGGGGCGGCGGTCAGGGAGTATTGCCGGATCTCCTGATGCTCCAGGCCCTCGTCCTTGATATACACCGCCAGATACTGTCCCGGCTTAAAGTCGACCACCTTGCCGCCGTCCACCGGCGCCAGAATAAAGCTGCTGATGATCTCGCTCTGCGGCTGTTTCTTCACAATGCGGAACGCGCGGCGATCGCGCCAGCCGCCGTCGCCATCGGCGCTCTCCTGATAGATTTGCCCTTCACGCTGGATAAATACGTTGGCCAACACGCCGTAGGCTTTGCCCCAGGCGTCCAGCACCTCCTGACCCGGGCTGAACATCTCATCCAGCGTCGCCAGCAGGTGGGTGCCGACGATCTGGTATTGCTCCGGCTGGATATTGAAGCTGGTGTGTTTTTGCGCGATGCGCTCCACCGCCGGCAGCAGCGCCGCCAGATTTTCCAGATTGCCGGCATAGGCGCAGATGGCGTCGAACAGCGCCTGCCGCTGGTCGCCATTACGCTGGTTGCTCATGTTGAAAATATCTTTCAACTCGGGATTGTGGGTAAACATGCGGTCGTAGAAATGGGCGGTCAGTTTGGGGCCGGTCGCCGCCAACAGAGGAATGGTAGATTTGACGGTGGCGATGGTTTGTTGGTCCAGCATGGTCATACTCCTGTATATGTCCGGCCTGCATCGGGGATCAGGCGGGTCATCAGTTTACCCCCACGGTGCTCCCTGTTTTTGCCGGGGCGCGGGGCAGCCTTATAATGCATCTTTAATGTTGTATTTTAAATGAATCTTATAGGCTTCTTAACAGGTTGTAAATACCCGCTTTTTTGTTGCGTGTTTGTTAACTGGCGATCCGCCTCACAGAACATGAAAAAAGCGCATCGGGCTGATGAGAAAATATCCGTTGAAATGCGGGAAGCGTAAATGGATTAAAGCCTTGCGCAGCCTCAAGCCAATCGTTTGCGTAAAAACCTCTGTCAAGGCCTATCCTCAATGGGGGAAAACAGTTTACACTGTGGCCCACAACCCAATACGGGTGATTTTAAGTTAGCTGATTGAGTCGGGAGATGCCGGATGTTAAAGCGTGAAATGAACATTGCAGATTACGATGCCGAACTGTGGCGCGCAATGGAACAGGAAGTCGTTCGTCAGGAAGAGCACATCGAACTGATTGCCTCTGAAAACTACACCAGCCCGCGCGTGATGCAGGCTCAGGGTTCTCAGTTGACCAACAAATACGCAGAAGGCTATCCGGGCAAGCGTTATTACGGTGGTTGCGAATATGTGGATATCGTCGAGCAGCTGGCGATTGACCGCGCGAAGGCGCTGTTCGGCGCCGACTACGCCAACGTGCAGCCGCACTCCGGCTCTCAGGCCAACTTCGCCGTGTACACCGCGCTGCTGCAGCCGGGCGACACCATCCTGGGGATGAACCTGGCGCACGGCGGCCACCTGACTCACGGCTCTCCGGTTAACCTGTCCGGCAAACTGTACAACGTGGTGCCTTACGGCATCGACGAGCAAGGCCAAATCGACTATGACGACCTGGCTCAGCAGGCGCAGACCCACAAGCCGAAAATGATCATCGGCGGTTTCTCCGCTTACTCCGGCGTGGTTGACTGGGCCAAAATGCGTGAAATCGCCGACAGCATCGGCGCCTACCTGTTCGTTGACATGGCGCACGTGGCCGGCCTGATTGCCGCAGGCGTCTACCCGAACCCGGTTCCTCATGCGCACATCGTTACCACCACCACCCACAAAACGCTGGCCGGTCCGCGCGGCGGCCTGATCCTGGCGAAGGGCGGCGACGAAGAGCTGTATAAAAAACTGAACTCCGCCGTGTTCCCTGGCGGCCAGGGCGGCCCGCTGATGCACGTGATCGCCGGTAAAGCGGTGGCGCTGAAAGAAGCGATGGAGCCAGAGTTCAAGGCTTATCAGCAGCAGGTGGCAAAAAACGCCAAGGCGATGGTGGAAGTCGTGCTGGAGCGCGGTTACAAAGTGGTTTCCGGCGGTACGCACAACCACCTGTTCCTGCTGGCTCTGGTAGACAAAAACCTGACCGGTAAAGAAGCCGACGCCGCGCTGGGCCGTGCCAATATCACCGTCAACAAAAACAGCGTACCGAACGATCCGAAGAGCCCGTTCGTTACCTCCGGCATCCGTATCGGCACCCCGGCGGTTACCCGTCGCGGCTTCAAGGAAGCTGAAGTGCGCGAGCTGGCCGGCTGGATCTGCGACGTGCTGGACAACATCAATGACGAAGCCGTTATCGAACGCACCAAACAGAAAGTGCTGGATATCTGCGCCCGTCTGCCGGTTTACGCGTAACCCGCGTTGCCGCACCCTGAAAAAACCCGCTGCGGCGGGTTTTTTTACGCCTGCTGCCGGGCAAAGTGTGAGGTATTTGGCACTATCACCTTATAGGTCGTAAGCGTTATTGCGGGCCGGTGTGAGCTCTGTCAAAGTATCGTCCACACACCGGAGGGAACATGGTTCTGCAATCAACACGCTGGCTGGCGCTCAGCTATTTCACCTACTTCTTTTCTTACGGCATTTATCTCCCGTTCTGGAGCGTCTGGCTTAAGGGCGAAGGGCTGGAGCCTGATGTCATCGGTATTTTACTGGGCGCCGGTCTGGTGGCGCGCTTTCTCGGCAGCCTGCTGATTGCGCCACGGGTAAAAGATCCCGCCAATCTGGTGACGGCGCTGCGTATTCTGGCGCTGCTGACGCTGGCCTTCGCCGTCGGCTTCTGTTTTGGCAACGCCTGGGGCTGGCTGATGTTGGTTATTGCCGGCTTTAACCTGTTCTTCTCGCCGCTGGTGCCGCTGACCGACGCGTTGGCCGGCACCTGGCAAAAGCAGATTACGCTGGACTACGGCCGGGTGCGGCTGTGGGGATCGCTGGCGTTTGTGATTGGCTCCGCGTTGACCGGCCAGCTGGTGGCGGCTTGGGGGCATAGCGCCGTTTTATACTGTTTGCTCGCCAGCCTGTTGGCGATGCTGCTGGGCATGCTGCTGAAACCGACGGTGATGCCGCAGGGGGAAGCGCGCGTGCAGAACCAGCCGCAGCGCTCGTGGCGTGAACTGCTGACGGAAGGGCCGGTCTGGCGCTTTCTGCTGTGCGTGACGCTGCTGCAGGGCGCGCATGCCGGCTATTACAGCTTTGCGTCGATTTACTGGCAGGAGTCCGGCTATTCGGCCGCCGCGATCGGCTATTTCTGGTCGCTGGGGGTAGTGGCCGAGGTGATCATTTTCGCCAGCAGCAGCGTACTGTTCCGGCGCTGGAACGCGCGCAGTCTGCTGCTGCTGTCGGCCTGCTGCGGCGTGCTGCGCTGGGGATTGATGGGGGCCACTACCGAACTGGGATGGCTGTTGCTGGTGCAGATCCTGCACTGCGGCACCTTTACCGTCTGCCATCTGGCGGCGATGCGCTTTATCAGCGGACGCAGCGGACCGGACGTGATCCGCCTGCAGTCGGTCTACTCCGGCCTGGCGATGGGCGGCGGTATCGCGGTGATGACGGTGGTTGCCGGCTTCCTGTTTGAACACTGGCAGGGCGGCGTGTTCTGGGTGATGGCGGCGCTTGTGCTGCCGGCGCTGTTTATCCGGCCGCCGGCGGTCAGCGCAGCGCGTTAAGGGGTTTCCAGCAGCGCGCGCAGGGTCTTGCGCTGCCCGCGCGCCAGCGGCAGTTCGGTGTAGATCAGCGGCGGCTGGGTTGCCTGCATCGGCGTCGCGTAAGGAGTGATCACCAGCGTGACGTCTTGCGGCGCGCCGGAGCGCAGGAAGTCGCGCAGCGGCTGATATTTGATATTGAGCGGCAGCAGCGTCAGTTCACGCAGTTGATACTCCAGCTCCTCCTCCAGTTGCGGATTGTCCAGCGTCAGCAGCAGCACCTGTTTTTCCTGCAGGGCGTTGCCCTGCATCAGCCAGGCGCCGAAGCTTATCGCCACCAGGCCGGCCTCCTCGCGTGAAAAGGCAATGCCATACTCCTGCTCAAACGGCTCCAGCGCCTGCTGCGTGGTGCGCATCAGCCGCGGATATTTACGCACCACCTCTTCCAGCAGCATATTATCGATGCCAATGGCAAAGTGGCAGCGCTCCACCGCCGGCGCCAGATGGGCGAACAGGTGGGTGATCAGATCCGCCCGGCTGCTGAAGTTCATGCCGGAAAGCTGTTGGAAGCGCTCAACCATCCGTTCGATCGCCGCCATCAAACGTAAGTCTTCGTCGGAGTGGTCGCTCTCATAGCTGTGGTTTTTCAGCAGGGTGAACATCAGCACCAGAAAGTCCTGCTCATCGGCATGGGACGGCCGGCCGGACAGCGCCAGCAGCAGCGGGTAAAGCCGGGCGGCGGCCTGTTGCTCCGGCTTCTGATGCAGCCAGGCGCGCTGAGCCTCAGTAAACGACGGGTGGCGCTGCCGGCGGATTTCCCACAGGCAGTAGCAGAGATAGGGCGGCAGGAACAGACGGATGCGTTCCTCAATCGGCTGTTTCAGCGTGGCGACGCAGCGCTCCAGTTCGAGCTGCAGCCGGGCAGCCTGCGCATTGTCGAGGGTCAGCGCCTGATGCAGCCGCGGGCTGAAGGTCTCTTCCACAAACTGCGGGCAGCAGCGCAGCGCCCGCCGCAGCCAATGGATCAGGCAGAGGCGTTGATTCAGCGTGCTCCCTGTCAGCTGGTAGCCCTCTTCGGGGCTTCCGGCGATCGCCAGATGGTGGAATCGCTGGATTTCACTGTTCACCTCGGCAATATCCTGCCGGGCGGTGGGGAGGTCGACGCCGTTGATTTGGCTGATAGTCTCCAGTTTTACTGTGGGCGGCGGTGTATACAGCAGCAGCAGCAGGCGGCAGCGCCGCTGTTGACTGGAGAGCTCAGGCACGGGGGAGGTGTCCAGGCTCATAGGGGTATCCGGCAGATCACATTGATATGGGTTTAAGCATAGCAAAAGGTGTTAAAGCGGCGCGGTTCTGGCATCTGGTTTTACTTCGGCTTATAACTTTCGTCACAATTCTGGCGGGGTGCGATGCTGATTTTGCCATTTATTGTGTTATGTTATAACAAATTTACGGGTTGAAATGATGAAGCTAAGAGATTTACTGGTCGGTTTGGCGGCGTGGTATAGCCTGGATGCGGCGGCGCATCCGCACAGTTTCATCGATATGAACACCACCTTCGTGGTGCAGGAACGGCAGCTGGTCGGTTTGAAAATGGTGTGGGTGATGGACGAAATGACCTCGGCGGACCTGCTGTACGATGCGCAGAATGCCAAAAGCGACTCGGAAACCTGGAAGAAGCTGGCGGCGCAGGTGATGGCCAACGTGTTGGGCCAGCACTACTTTACCGATATCTACCGCGACGGCAAACCGGTGAAATACACCAATCTGCCGCCGGAATACCGGCTTTCCCGTCAGGGCCACAAGGCGGTGCTGGAGTTTGTCCTGCCGCTGGCGCACCCGCAGCCGCTGGCGGGGAAACCGTTCAGCATCTCCACCTACGATCCCACCTATTTTGTCGACATGAGCTACCAGGCTTCCTCCGCGATTCATCTGCCGGCCGAGATGGCGCAGCAGTGCCGCTTCGAGCTGTTTACCCCCAAGCCGGACGCCTCGCTGCAGGCGTATGCGCTGTCGCTGGATAAAAACGATTCGCCGGGAGAAGACCTGCAGCTTGGCCAACAGTTTGCCCAACGGATTACTTTACAATGTCACTGAACCTCGGGACTTCGTCGCTTCGCCGCCGCCACTGGGCTGTCAGCCTGTGGCCATTACTGTTGCTGCTGGTGGCGCTGGCGGCCGGCGCGCAACTGGTCTGGCACTACTGGCCGCAAATCATGCTGCAGAGCGTGGCGTGGCAGAAAACGCTGAACCAGCAGCTGGCGGCGCTGCTGCAGCAGGTGAAGGCCGATCCGCAGCGCGCCGGAATAACGCTGATGCTGTTCAGCCTGAGCTACGGCGTGCTGCACGCGCTGGGCCCGGGCCATGGCAAGGTGGTGATCTCAACCTATCTGGCGACGCACCCGACGCGGCTGAAAAGCAGCCTGAGGCTGACCTTCGCCGCCTCGCTGCTGCAGGGGCTGGTGGCGGTAGCGCTGGTGGCGCTGCTGCTGGGCGTGCTGCAGCTGTCGTCGCGTCAGCTGCATCAAAGCAGCTTCTGGCTGGAGCAGGGCAGTTACCTGCTGGTGGTGCTGCTGGGCGCGCTGCTGAGCTGGCGGGCGCTGCGCCGTCTGGCCGCAGCGCTGAAGGCGCTGAAACCGGCGCCGGCGCTGCGTATCCAGCGTCTGGAGCCGCTGGCTGACGATCACGTGCACAGCGCGGACTGCGGCTGCGGTCATCGTCATTTACCCAGCGACAGCGAACTGCAGGCCGGCGGCGACTGGCGCACGCGGGCGGCGATCGTGCTGGCGATGGGCATCCGCCCCTGTTCCGGCGCGATTCTGGTGCTGCTGTTTTCCAAGGTGCTGGGCGTGTTTGCCTGGGGCGTGGCGTCAGCGCTGGCGATGGCGCTGGGCACTTCGGTGACGATTTCACTGCTGGCGCTGTTGGTGCATTACGGCCGCCGGCTGGCGGAGCGCATCAGCGTGTCGCGCGCGTCGGCACATTGGCAGGCGGTGGCGTGGGGATCGCTGGCGTTGCTGGGAGGCGTGCTGCTGCTGTTCGCCGGCGTCATGCTTTACCTCAGCGCGCAGCCGGAGTTCAGCGGCGGGGTGCGGCCTTTCTCGCGTTAAGACGGCAGATATAACAAGGGCGAGGCATTAGCCTCGCCCTTGTTGGTGCTGACAGCGATTAACGCTTCAGCGCTTCGCTCAGTTCTTCGCGCATGGTGCCCAGCAGCGCTTTAACGACGCGCGGGTTACCGGCGACCACGTTGCCGGAGCTGAAGTAGTTGTGACCGCCGACGAAGTCGGTGACCACGCCGCCGGCTTCACGCACCAGCAGCTCGCCCGCGGCGAAGTCCCACGGCTTCAGGCCGATCTCGAAGAAACCGTCAACGCGGCCGGCGGCCACGTAGGCCAGATCCAGCGCGGCGGAGCCGGTGCGGCGGAAGTCGGCGCACTGGGTGAACAGTTTACCCACCAGGTTGATATAGGCCGGCGCGTGCTGCTTCGCCTTGAACGGGAAGCCGGTGGCCAGAATGGTGCCGTCGAGATCTTTGGCGCTGGTGCCGCGCAGACGGTAGCCGTTGAGCTGTGCGCCCTGACCGCGGGTAGCGGTGAACAGTTCGTTGCGCATTGGATCGTAAACCACCGCCACTTCGGTGCGGCCTTTGATGCGCACGGCGATAGAGACGGAGAAGTGTGGGAAGCGTTTGATAAAGTTGGCGGTGCCATCCAGCGGATCGATCACCCATTGTACATCGCGATCTTCGCCAATCAGCTCGCCGCGTTCTTCACTGATGATAGTGTGTTGCGGGTAAGACTTGCGGATGACGTCGATGATCAGATGCTCTGCATCGCGATCGACGTTAGTGACGAAATCGTTACTCCCTTTTTGGCTCGCTTCTACAGCGTCCGGAGTCTCGTAGTTTTTGGCAATCAGGTTACCGGCCTTGCGCGCAGCGCGCACGGCGATAGTCAGCATCGGATGCATGGGTATCTTCCACTAGGATGTTAAAGAACAGGAAACGGCGCGGAGTATAGCAGGTGTTCTGCCAAATGCCTAACCTCTTCACGGGTTAAATTGCAGACAGGCGTAACGCGCATGCCATTAAGTTGTCTCCTGTGATAGGATACTGCGATTTCCGACACCGCTCAGAGTTTGTATGCTGCACAATATCCGCATTGTTCTGGTTGAGACCTCTCATACCGGCAATATGGGCTCAACGGCCCGAGCCATGAAAACCATGGGTTTAACCAACCTGTATCTGGTCAATCCGCTGGTAAAACCTGATTCTCAGGCCATCGCGCTGGCCGCCGGCGCCAGCGATGTTATCGGCAATGCCACCATTGTTGACACCTTTGACGAAGCGATCGCCGGCTGCGGCCTGGTGGTGGGCACCAGCGCGCGCTCGCGCACCTTGCCCTGGCCGATGCTTGAACCGCGCGAATGCGGCGTGCAGGCGGTGAAAGAGGGCGAACAGGCGCCGGTGGCGCTGGTGTTTGGCCGTGAACGCGTCGGCCTGACCAACGACGAACTGCAAAAATGCCACTACCACGTGGCGATCCCGGCCAACCCGGATTACAGCTCGCTGAACCTGGCGATGGCGGTGCAGATCCTCGCCTACGAGGTGCGCGTCGCCTATCTTGACCGCCAGCAGGCGGATGCGCCGGCGCAGCCTGAAGAAGAGGCTTATCCGCTGGTGGATGATATTGAGCGTTTCTATCAGCATCTGGAACAGACGCTGCAGCGCAGCGGATTTATCCGCCCGACGCATCCCGGCCAGGTGATGAACCGCCTGCGCCGCCTGTTTACCCGCGCGCGCCCGGAAGCGCAGGAGCTGAACATTCTGCGCGGTATGCTGACGTCGATAGATAAGCTTGGTAAATGATTGAAATGTCAGTATTCGTTATGATTAATATCAAAACGTGCTAATACTTGAGTGAATTACTCGGTTAAATAGTTGACTGGATTACTAGGGAATGTCAGACTTTCCGCTATGTTTGACCAACAGGTAACCATTGACTATGAGACTGACATCCAAAGGCCGTTATGCCGTAACCGCTATGCTTGACGTGGCATTGCACTCCCAGGAAGGGCCCGTACCATTGGCTGATATTTCAGAGCGACAAGGAATCTCGCTCTCTTATCTGGAGCAATTATTTTCCCGTCTGCGTAAGAACGGTTTGGTAGCCAGCGTGCGCGGCCCGGGTGGTGGTTATCTGCTGGGCAAAGACGCCGGCGAGATTGCCGTCGGCGCGGTGATTACCGCCGTTGATGAATCGGTTGACGCCACCCGCTGTCAGGGGAAAGAAGGCTGCCAGGGCGGCGACCGCTGCCTGACGCACACCCTGTGGCGCGACCTGAGCGAGCGCATCAGCGGTTTCCTGAACGGCATTACGCTGGCTGAACTGGTCAACAATCAGGAAGTGCTGGATGTCGCCGACCGTCAGAATAATGACACGCGTCGTTCCGCCAACGGCCGCCAGGAAGAGACGATCATCAACGTTAATCTGCGCGCATAAGCAGCTGACGAATACTTGAGCATTTTGTTTTGGAAGTGATGTACGGAGCACAAGAGCAATGAAATTACCGATTTATCTGGATTATTCAGCAACGACGCCGGTTGATCCGCGCGTTGCTGAAAAAATGATGCAGTTTTTGACCCTGGACGGCACCTTCGGTAACCCGGCTTCCCGTTCCCACCGTTTCGGTTGGCAGGCTGAGGAAGCGGTAGATATCGCCCGCAATCAGATTGCTGAACTGGTGGGCGCCGATCCGCGTGAAATCGTGTTTACTTCTGGGGCGACCGAATCCGACAACCTGGCGATTAAAGGCGCTGCCAATTTCTATCAGAAAAAAGGCAAGCACATCATCACCAGCAAAACCGAACACAAAGCCGTGCTGGACACCTGCCGTCAGCTGGAGCGCGAAGGGTTTGACGTCACCTACCTGGCGCCGCAGAGCAACGGCATCATCGACCTCAAAGAGCTTGAGGCGGCGATGCGCGATGACACCATTCTGGTGTCCATCATGCACGTGAACAACGAAATCGGCGTGGTGCAGGATATCGCCACCATCGGCGAAATGTGCCGCGCGCGCGGCATCATCTACCACGTTGACGCTACCCAGAGCGTGGGCAAACTGCCTATCGATCTGAGCCAGCTGAAAGTGGACCTGATGTCCTTCTCCGGCCACAAAATCTACGGGCCGAAAGGCATCGGCGCGCTGTACGTACGCCGCAAGCCGCGCATCCGTATCGAAGCGCAGATCCACGGCGGCGGCCACGAGCGCGGCATGCGTTCCGGCACCCTGCCTGTGCACCAGATCGTCGGCATGGGCGAAGCGTACCGCATCGCCAAAGAAGAGATGGACAGCGAGATGGCGCGCCTGCGCACGCTGCGCGACCGTCTGTGGAACGGCGTGAAGGACATGGAAGAAGTGTACCTGAACGGCGACCTGGAGCAGGGTGCGCCGAACATCCTGAACGTCAGCTTCAACTATGTTGAAGGTGAATCGCTGATTATGGCGCTGAAAGACCTGGCCGTTTCCTCCGGCTCTGCCTGTACCTCCGCCAGCCTGGAGCCATCCTACGTGCTGCGCGCGCTGGGAATGAGCGATGAATTGGCGCACAGTTCGATCCGTTTCTCGCTGGGGCGTTTCACCACCGAAGAAGAGATCGACTACACCATCGATCTGGTTCGCAAGTCTATCGGCCGTCTGCGCGATCTTTCTCCGCTGTGGGAAATGTTCAAGCAGGGCGTAGACATCAACAGCATCGAATGGGCACATCATTAATTCTCAGGATTCAGGAGCAAGGTCATGGCTTACAGCGAAAAAGTAATCGATCACTACGAAAACCCGCGTAACGTAGGTTCTTTCGACAATGAAGATCCGAGCGTCGGCAGCGGCATGGTCGGCGCGCCGGCCTGCGGCGACGTGATGAAGCTGCAGATCAAGGTGAACGACGCCGGCATCATCGAAGATGCGCGTTTCAAAACCTACGGCTGCGGTTCCGCCATCGCCTCCAGCTCGCTGGTGACCGAATGGATGAAGGGCAAGTCGCTGGATCAGGCGGAAGCCATCAAAAACACCGAAATTGCGGAAGAACTGGAACTGCCACCGGTAAAAATCCACTGTTCTATCCTGGCGGAAGACGCGATCAAAGCGGCGATTGCTGATTATAAAAGCAAGCACGACGCCAAGTAATTTCAGGTAGGGGCGTAGCATGCTGCATGCTGCGCCCGCGTTTATTGGGACGCTGTCTGGCGTCCCGGGGCCGGTCCGCTCCCCGACGCCGGTTTGCCAGATGCAGGGGATATTGAGTGTGAGGTTGTTATGTCGATTACTATGAGCGACAGCGCTGCGCAACGCGTTCAGGCGTTCCTGAATAACCGCGGCAAAGGTCTCGGCCTGCGTCTTGGGGTTCGCACCTCCGGCTGTTCCGGGATGGCGTACGTGCTGGAATTTGTTGACGATGTGAATGACGACGACGTTATTTTCGAAGACAAAGGCGTTAAGGTGATCATTGACGGCAAGAGCCTGGTCTACCTTGACGGCACCGAACTTGATTTCGTTAAGGAAGGCCTGAACGAAGGCTTCAAGTTCAACAACCCGAATGTCTCAAGCGAGTGCGGCTGCGGCGAAAGTTTCAACGTCTGATAGCCCGTCGTGTTCTTCCGCAGAGGCCTTGCGGATGGATGAGATGCCCCCCGCACGGCGCGGGGGACCCGAAACCCTCACGATAACGCCCAGAGCACGCTATGGATTACTTTACTTTATTCGGGCTGCCAGTTCGCTATCCCGTGGACGGCAGCCTGCTTGCATCCCGCTTTCAGGATCTGCAACGCCAATTCCATCCCGACCGCTTTGCCAGCCAGCCGGAGCGCGAGCGCCTGATGGCGCTGCAGCAGGCGGCGACCATTAATGAAGCCTACCAGACCCTCAAGCACCCGTTAAAACGCGCCGAGTATATGTTATCGTTGCACGGCTTTGACCTGGGTAATGAACAGCATACCCTGCGCGATACGGCGTTCCTGATGGAACAGCTGGAGCTGCGCGAAGAGCTTGACGCCATTGAGCGTAAGGCGGATGACGCCGCGTTGACGGCCTTTGGCGAACGCCTTGCCGTCGCCGTCAGGCAGCGCAGCGCCCAGATGGTGCAGCAGTTGGACGACGAACAGTGGACCGACGCCGCCGATACCGTGCGCAAACTGCGCTTTTTGGACAAACTCCAGCAACAGGTTGAACAACTCGAAGAAAAACTGCTGGGTTTTGAGTGATTTTTTTAATTCTGGAAGCTCGACATGGCCTTATTACAAATCAGTGAGCCCGGCTTAAGCGCCGCGCCACACCAGCGTCGTCTGGCGGCCGGCATCGATCTGGGCACCACCAACTCGCTGGTCGCCACGGTGCGCAGCGGGCAGGCTGAAACGCTGCCCGACGCCGAAGGGCGTCACCTGCTGCCGTCGGTGGTGCACTACGGCGAGCAGACTACGCAGGTCGGCGTCGCCGCGCGCGCGCAGGCGGTGCAGGATCCGGCCAACACCATCAGCTCGGTCAAACGCATGATGGGCCGCTCCCTGGCCGACGTACAGCAACGCTATCCGAACCTGCCTTATCAGTTCCAGGCCAGCGAAAACGGCCTGCCGATGATCGCCACCGCCGCCGGGCTGCTTAACCCGGTCAGCGTGTCCGCCGATATCCTCAAGGCGCTGTCCGACCGGGCGCAGCAGGCGCTGGACGGTGAACTGGACGGCGTGGTGATCACCGTTCCCGCTTATTTTGATGACGCGCAGCGTCAGGGCACCAAGGACGCCGCGCGTCTGGCGGGCCTGCACGTGCTGCGTCTGCTGAACGAGCCGACCGCCGCGGCCATCGCCTACGGGCTGGACTCCGGCCAGGAAGGCACCATCGCCGTGTACGATTTGGGCGGCGGCACCTTTGATATTTCTATTTTGCGCCTCAGCCGCGGCGTGTTCGAAGTGCTGGCCACCGGCGGCGACTCCGCGCTGGGCGGCGATGACTTCGACCACCTGCTGGCCGACTGGCTGCGCGAACAGGCCGGCGTGGCCGACCGCAGCGATCACGGCCTGCAGCGCCAACTGCTGGATGCCGCAATCCAGGCCAAAATCGCGCTGAGCGACGCCGAGTCCGTGACGGTGAACGTCGCCGGCTGGCAGGGCGACGTGACGCGCGAGCAGTTCAACGCCCTGATCGCCACGCTGGTCAAACGCACGCTGATGGCCTGCCGCCGCGCGCTGAAAGACGCCGGCGTCAGCGCGGAAGAGGTGCAGGACGTGGTGATGGTGGGCGGCTCTACCCGTGTACCGCTGGTGCGTGAGCAGGTCGGCGCCTTCTTTGGCCGCACGCCGCTGACGTCGATCGACCCGGACAAAGTGGTTGCCATCGGCGCGGCCGTTCAGGCCGATATCCTGGTGGGCAACAAGCCGGACAGCGAAATGCTGCTGCTGGACGTGATCCCGCTGTCGCTGGGGCTGGAAACCATGGGCGGTCTGGTGGAGAAAGTCATCCCGCGCAACACCACCATTCCGGTGGCGCGCGCGCAGGAGTTCACCACCTTTAAAGACGGCCAGAGCGCGATGATGATCCACGTGCTGCAGGGCGAGCGCGAGCTGGTGCAGGACTGCCGTTCGCTGGCCCGCTTTACGCTGCGCGGCCTGCCGCCGCTGCCGGCGGGCGGGGCGCATATCCGCGTCACCTTCCAGGTGGATGCGGACGGCCTGCTGAGCGTGACCGCGATGGAGAAATCCACCGGCGTCGAGGCGTCGATTCAGGTGAAACCTTCCTACGGCTTGTCGGATGACGAGATCGCCGGAATGATCAAAGATTCGATGGCCCACGCGCAGAGCGACGTCGGTGCGCGCATGCTGGCGGAGCAGCGGGTGGAAGCCGCCCGCGTGCTGGAAAGCCTGCAGGGCGCGCTGGCGAGCGATGCGGCGCTGTTGGAGGCGCAAGAGCGCCAGGCCATCGACGCCGCCGTGGCCGCCTTGCAACAGGCGGTACAGGGCGACAAGCCGGCGGCCATTGAAGCCGCAATAAAAACATTAGATGCGACTACGCAAGATTTTGCCGCGCGCCGTATGGATGCCTCCATTCGACGGGCGCTGGCTGGCCATTCTGTGGATGAGGTTTAACCATGCCTAAAGTTGTTTTCCTGCCCCATCAGGACTTATGCCCGGAAGGGGCGGTATTGGACGCGGAACAAGGGGAAACCATCCTCGATGTTGCGCTGCGCAACGGGATTGATATCGAGCACGCCTGTGAAAAATCCTGCGCCTGCACCACCTGTCACTGCATCGTGCGTGAAGGCTTTGACTCGCTGGAAGAGAGCAGCGAGCTGGAAGACGACATGCTGGACAAAGCCTGGGGGCTGGAGCCGGAAAGCCGTCTGAGCTGCCAGGCGCGCGTCGCGGACGACGATCTGGTGGTGGAGATGCCGCGCTATACCGTTAACCACGCGCGCGAGCACTAATTGTTAGCCGTCAGCCTGAACGGGAGATCATAATGGGACTGAAATGGACCGACAGCCGCGAGATCGGCGAAGCCCTGTACGATGCCTATCCGGACACCGATCCGAAAACCGTGCGTTTTACCGACATGCATCAGTGGATTTGCGAGCTGGAAGAGTTCGATGACGATCCGCAGGCTTCCAACGAGAAAATACTGGAAGCGATTTTGCTGGTCTGGTTAGATGAAGCAGACTAGCGACTAATAGCGTAACGGGCTGCCATGGGCGGCCCGTTTATTTTGTATCCGACCGATAAAAACGAATCTACCCTCAATAATTCGGGTGACCGGGCGCAGCCAACACCGCCGTCACCTGAAGTTATGACGGGCATAAAGCATATACGGAGTAGGCTATGACGACTGAAACCATGCAGATTACCCTGTCCCACCAGCCCGCCGATGCGCGCTGGGGCGAAAAAGCCCTGCTGAGCACCAACAACGACGGCATCACCATTCACCTGACCGGTAACGGCAAACTGGGCGCAATTCAGCGCGCGGCGCGTAAAATCGACGGCCAGGGCATCCGCCAGGTGACGCTGGCCGGCGAAGGTTGGGGCCTGGAGCAAAGCTGGGCGTTCTGGCAGGGGTTCCGCGGGCCGAAGGGCCAGCGCAGCGTTGAATGGCCGCAGCTGTCCGCTGACGACCGCCAGGAGCTGGACCGCCGCCTGAAGATCGTCGACTGGGTGCGCGACACCATCAACATGCCGGCGGAGGATCTGGGGCCGGAGCAGCTGGCGACCCGCGCCGTTGACCTGATGTGCGACGTCGGCTGCGATGCGGTCAGCTACCGCATTATCAAAGGCGAAGACCTGCGCGAGCAGAACTATGCCGGCATCCATACCGTCGGCCGCGGCTCTTCGCGTCCGCCGGTGCTGTTGGCGCTGGACTACAACCCGGGCGGCAATCCGGACGCGCCGGTATTCGCCTGCCTGGTCGGCAAAGGCATCACCTTTGACACCGGCGGCTACAGCCTGAAGCAGAGCGCCTTTATGGATTCGATGAAGGCCGATATGGGCGGCGCGGCCACGGCGACCGGCGCGCTGGCGCTGGCGGCGGCGCGCGGTCTCGACAAGCGGGTGAAGCTCTACCTGTGCTGCGCGGACAATATGGTCAGCGGCAACGCCTTCAAGCTGGGGGATATCATCCGCTATCGCAACGGTAAAACCGTCGAGGTGATGAATACCGACGCCGAAGGGCGCCTGGTGCTGGCCGACGGCCTGATCGATGCCTCCGAACAGCAGCCGGAACTGATTATCGACTGCGCCACCCTGACCGGCGCGGCGAAAACCGCGCTGGGCAATGACTACCACGCGCTGTTCAGCTTCGACGACGCGCTGGCGCAGGATCTGCTCAGCAGCGCGCAGGAAGAGCACGAGCCGTTCTGGCGTCTGCCGCTGGCGGAGTTCCACCGCAGCCAGCTGCCGTCCAACTTCGCCGAGCTGAACAACATCGCCGGCGCGGCCTACAGCGCCGGCGCCAGCACCGCAGCGGCCTTCCTGTCGCACTTTGTCACGCGCTATCAGCAGGGCTGGCTGCACATCGACTGCTCCGCCACCTACCGCAAAGGCGCGGTGGATCAGTGGTCCGCCGGCGCGACCGGGCTGGGCGTGCGCGCCGTCGCCAACCTGCTGCTGAGCAAAGCGAAATAACGCTGAACATATCGTTAATAGATGTAAGGGGCCGGAGCGTTGGCCCCTTAATAATTGGAGTTGGTCATGAGTTCCCACCATCACGATACCGTCGCCGCTGACGACAATGAACTGGAGCGCCTGCTGAAGCTGGCGGTCAGCGAGGCGGCGCACCGGCCGGCATTTTTCCGCGAGCTGCTGGAGTCCACCGTTTATATTCTCGGCGACGGCGAGCAGGTGCAGCAAGAAGGCAATATTACGCTGGATGCCGATACGCCGGTGAACATTCAGCACTGGGAAAAGCAGGACGGCAGCAGCGTGGTGCCGTTCTTCTCGTCGCTGCGTCTGCTGCAGCAGGCGGTGGAGGACGAACAGCCGTTTATCGCCATGCCGGCGCGGGTGCTGTTTGAAATCACCCAGGGCGCCGAACTGTTCCTGAACCCGAAGGCCGAGTACGGCAAAGAGTTTTACCCGGAAGAAGTGGCGCAGCTGCTGGCAAACGGCGGGGTGAGCAAGCCGGTTGAACACTACATCGACAAGGATTCGCAAATCCTGCTCGGCCAGCCGGAGGTGTATCCGGCGGCGATGGTGGATGCGCTGACCACGCTGTTCAGCCAGCGTAAGCCGGTGCGCCGGGCGTTTCTGGCGCTGATGCACGATCGCGCGCTGGATGAGAAACCCAACCTGCTGGTGGGGGTGGAAGTGGACGGCGATGCGGCCGAGATCGACGCGCTGATTCAGGAGGCGGGCAGCGTCGCCAGCGAGGCGCTGGCGGATGACGAACCGGTGGACTTCTGCCTGGTGTCGGAAAAAGAGCGCGGCGTCAGCCACTACCTGATTGCCCATACCCAGCCGTTCTATCAGCGGCGCTGGGGCAGCTGGCTGCGCAATATCATTCCTTCCACCGATACCAGCCAATAACGGCGCAGCGTGACGCGCCTGCGGGCTTTGGCGGCGAAATCGACGCCGGCGCTAATATTTTTTTAAAGAAATGTTGGTTTTCCCGTAGGCAAGCGTTAATAGCGCACATATAATTTGCGCCACTTGAACAAGGCCGGCGGATTTTTTCTGAGTCCGGCCGTATTAGGAAGTCAGACTGAGGCCATTATGACCGTAGAACGTACCTTTTCCATCGTTAAACCAAACTCCGTAGCCAACAACGACATCGGCGCTATCTATGCGCGTTTCGAGCGTGCGGGTTTCAAAATTATCGCCGCTAAAATGCTGAAGCTGAGCCGTGAGCAAGCTGAAGGCTTCTACGCTGAGCACAAAGGCCGTCCATTCTTCGATGGTCTGGTTGAGTTCATGACCTCTGGTCCAATCATGGTGCAGGTTCTGGAAGCGGAAAACGCTATCCAGCGCAACCGCGACATCATGGGTGCAACCAACCCGGACAACGCGCTGGCCGGCACCCTGCGTGCTGACTTCGCTGACAGCTTCACCGCTAACGCGGTGCACGGTTCCGACTCCCCGGAATCTGCTGCGCGTGAAATCGCTTACTTCTTCAACGACAGCGAAATCTGCCCGCGTTGATAGCGTTGGTTTCTTCCGACGAAAGATCATATTCACCGGCTGAAACAATAAAAATGCCCTGAATGCGTTCCCGTCGTGGAAACTCGCTACTAAAATTTGTACAATGCCGCGCCCTGGATGAGTCAACTTGTCCAGGGCGTGTTTTATCCCGCCAGAGTCCGCCGCCCAGAAAGCGCCGGCAGGGATAACAACACACTTCGCCCATTCTTGTTCCCGAGAGGGAGCCAGCCATAACGTGTAATAACGAGGCTAAAGATCATTATGTTAGAACCCATCGCGTCCGAGCACACCGTGTCTGAAAATAATTCTATGCAAGATCAATCCGTTAAAACGGAGCAACCGGCTGCCGCCAAAATTAACCTGCTGGACCTGAACCGTCAGCAGATGCGTGAGTTTTTCGCCTCGCTGGGGGAGAAACCGTTCCGCGCCGACCAGGTCATGAAGTGGATCTATCACTACTGCTGCGATGATTTCGAGCAGATGACCGATATCAATAAGGTGCTGCGCGGCAAACTGCAGCAGATTGCCGAAATTCGCGCGCCGGAAGTGGCCGAAGAGCAGCGCTCGAGCGATGGCACCATCAAGTGGGCGATCAAAGTCGGCGACCAGCAGGTCGAAACCGTCTATATCCCGGAAGCCGACCGCGCGACGCTGTGCGTCTCCTCGCAGGTAGGCTGCGCCCTGGAGTGTAAATTCTGTTCCACCGCGCAGCAGGGCTTTAACCGCAACCTGCGCGTATCGGAAATTATCGGCCAGGTGTGGCGCGCGGCGAAAATCATCGGCGCGCAGAAGGTTACCGGCCAGCGTCCGATCACCAACGTGGTGATGATGGGCATGGGCGAGCCGCTGCTCAACCTGACCAACGTGGTGCCGGCGATGGAAATCATGCTTGACGATTTCGGCTTCGGCCTGTCGAAGCGCCGCGTCACGCTGTCGACCTCCGGCGTGGTGCCGGCGCTGGACAAGCTGGGCGACATGATCGACGTGGCGCTGGCGATCTCGCTGCACGCGCCGAACGACGCGGTGCGCGATGAGATCGTGCCGATTAACCGCAAATACAACATCGAAGCCTTCCTGGCCGGGGTGCGCCGCTATCTGGCAAAGTCCAACGCCAACCAGGGGCGGGTGACGGTGGAGTACGTGATGCTG
The DNA here is from genome assembly GCF_016026735.1 of Serratia rubidaea. NCBI lineage: Bacteria > Pseudomonadati > Pseudomonadota > Gammaproteobacteria > Enterobacterales > Yersiniaceae > Serratia > Serratia rubidaea. The sequence goes on along the minus strand of NZ_CP065640.1, from coordinate 213,269 downwards.
GATCACGTCAACGACAGCACCGACGACGCGCATCAGCTGGCGGAAGTGCTGAAGGATACGCCGTGCAAGATTAACCTGATCCCATGGAACCCGTTCCCGGGCGCGCCGTATGGCCGCAGCTCCAACAGCCGGGTCGATCGTTTTTCCAAAGTGTTGATGGAATACGGCTTTACGACTATTGTTCGTAAAACCCGCGGCGATGATATCGACGCGGCCTGCGGCCAGCTGGCGGGCGAGGTGATTGACCGCACCAAGCGCACGCTGAAAAAGAAAATGGCCGGGGAACCTATCAAGGTGCAGACGGTCTGAAATCTATAGGAAGATTTTAGTTATCTAACAGCCTGTTATGTAAACAGCAATCCCTCAGGCGATCGGGTAACATCGTACAAGGAGTTTAAACGGCATGAAGCTGAAACCCTGGGGATGGTTGTTGACGGCAGGCCTGTTGGCCGGCTGCGCCGGCTCCGCGCCGGACAACCCGGCGGCGGCGCAGACGCGTTTGCAGCTGGGTTTGGCGTATCTGCAGCAGGGCAACCTGGAGGCGGCGCGCAAAAATCTGACGAAGGCGGCGGACGCCGCGCCGCAGGATTACCGGACCCAGCTGGGAATGGCGCTGTATCAGCAGCGCGTCGGCGCGTCCGACGCCGCGCGGCAGCGCTATCAGCAGGCGCTGAAATTGGCGCCGGGCAATGGTAGCGTCTTGAATAATTACGGTGCGTTTCTTTGCAGTTTAGGGCAGTATGTAGAGGCGCAACAGCAGTTTAGCGCAGCGGCATCAGCCGCCGATTATGGCCGGTTCGCCGACAGTCTGGAAAACGCGGGTTACTGTTTTTTCCAGGCGGGTCAGTACGATCGGGCGCGGCCGCTGCTGATCAAGGCCTTAAAGGCTGAACCGGATAAAGGTTCGCCGCTGTTGGTCGAGGCTGAAAAGCAATTTGGTGCGGGGAAACGTGCGCAGTCGCAGTTTCTATTGGATGTTTATCAGCACGTTCTGCCGGCCAGTGCCGACAGTTTATGGTTACAGATTCGTTTCGCCGCGTTAGCCGGCCGCCAGGACAGCGTTCAGCGTTATGGCAGGCAGTTGGCGCGAAGTTTTCCACAATCCAAACAGTACCAGCAGTTCTTAGCCGATGAATACTGAAGCCTCCCAAGACAAAACCGTATCCATGACGACAGGCGAGCGTCTGCGTCAGGCCCGAGAGCAGCTCGGGCTGAGTCAGCAGGCCGTTGCAGAACGCCTGTGTCTCAAAATGTCGACCGTACGCGATATCGAAGCGGACAACCTGTCGGACGATCTGGCTTCGACCTTCGTGCGCGGTTACATCCGCTCTTACGCCAAGCTGGTGCATGTGCCGGAGGATGAGCTGTTGCCGGCGATGGCCAAACAGGCGCCGGTAAAAATGGCCAAGGTGGCGCCGATGCAAAGCTTTTCATTGGGCAAGCGGCGCAAAAAGCGCGACGGCTGGCTGATGAGCTTTACCTGGCTGATCCTGTTTGTGGTGGTCGGTCTGACCGGCGCCTGGTGGTGGCAAAACCACAAGGCGCAGCAGGATGAGATCGCCAACATGGCCAACCAGTCGTCGGCGCAGCTGTCGCAGCAGAGCGAAGGCCAGTCGGTGCCGCTGACGGACAATAATGCCGATACGCAGACGCCGGCGGCGGATGCCGGTTCGGCGCCAGCGCCGGCCGATAGCACGGCAGCCGCGCCTGCGGCCTCCGCACCGGCGGCGGGCGGCGATGCTGCCGCACAGCAGCAGCCTGCGGTAGTGGCGCCAAGCCAGGCCAGCATCCCTGATGCCGCGCCGGCCGACAACGGCGCGTCTCTGCCGACCGGCGATGCCGCGGTTGCCGCACCGGCGGTCGATCCGAATGCGCTGGTGATGGATTTTTCCGCCGATTGCTGGTTGCAGGTGACCGACGCCAGCGGTAAAACGTTGTTCAGCGGCATGCAGAAAAGCGGCGGCAAGCTGAACCTGACCGGTACAGCGCCTTATAAACTGACCATCGGCGCGCCGGCGGCAGTACAGATTCAATATCAAGGTAAACCGGTAGATTTAAGCCGGTTTGTGAAGTCAAACCGTGTTGCCCGTCTGACCGTTGCCGCGCAGTGATTGCGCGGCTGGCGTCTTGAGTGATGAGCAGCAATGGAGAAGAGTAAGTGATGCATAACCAAGCACCCATTAACCGTCGCAAATCAACACGCATTTACGTCGGCAAGGTGCCCATTGGCGACGGCGCGCCGATTGCGGTGCAGTCGATGACCAATACCCGTACTACCGATGTCGCAGCCACGGTTAACCAGATCAAGTCGTTGGAACGCGTCGGCGTTGATATCGTCCGCGTTTCCGTACCGACCATGGACGCCGCCGAGGCGTTCAAGCAGATCAAGCAGCAGGTCAACGTGCCGCTGGTGGCGGACATTCACTTCGATTACCGCATCGCCCTGCAGGTGGCCGAATACGGCGTTGACTGCCTGCGCATCAACCCCGGCAATATCGGCAACGAATCGCGCATTCGCTCGGTGGTTGACTGCGCGCGCGATAAAAACATCCCGATTCGTATCGGCGTCAACGGCGGTTCGCTGGAAAAAGATCTGCAGGAAAAGTACGGCGAACCCACGCCGGAAGCGCTGCTGGAATCCGCGATGCGCCACGTCGATATTCTCGACCGTCTCAACTTCGACCAGTTCAAGGTCAGCGTGAAAGCCTCCGACGTTTTCCTGGCGGTGCAGTCGTACCGTCTGCTGGCTGCGCGTATCGATCAGCCGCTGCACCTGGGCATTACCGAGGCCGGCGGCGCGCGCAGCGGGTCGGTGAAATCGGCTATCGGCCTGGGGCTGCTGCTGTCGGAAGGCATCGGCGATACGCTGCGCATCTCGCTGGCGGCGGATCCGGTGGAAGAGGTGAAGGTCGGCTTCGATATTCTGAAATCGCTGCGCATCCGTTCACGCGGCATCAACTTTATCGCCTGCCCGACCTGCTCGCGTCAGGAGTTTGACGTTATCGGCACGGTCAATGCGCTGGAGCAGCGCCTGGAAGATATCATCACGCCGATGGACGTCTCAATCATCGGCTGCGTGGTGAACGGCCCGGGCGAGGCGCTGGTTTCGACCATGGGCGTGACCGGCGGCCACAAGAAAAGCGGTTTCTACGAAGACGGCGTACGCCAGAAAGAGCGCTTTGACAATGAGCAGATGATTGACCAGCTGGAAGCCAAAATCCGCGCCAAAGCGGCGATGATGGATGAAAGCAAGCGCATCACGGTCAACATGCTGGAAAAGTAAGCACTATTGCCGGGCAGGCCTGATGTCTGCCCCCCAGATGAACCCGGGGGCGCTTGCGCATTGAATCGCGCAGGCGAAAGTCCCTATAATCGGGTTCATTTTTATATAAAACGAACAGAGAACTCACGTGGCAAAGAACATTCAAGCCATTCGCGGCATGAACGATTACCTGCCGGCAGAAACGGCATTATGGCAGCGTATTGAGAGCACCCTGAAGCAGGTGCTGGGCAGCTACGGTTACAGCGAAATCCGGTTGCCGATTGTAGAGCAGACCCCGTTGTTTAAACGCGCCATCGGTGAAGTGACCGACGTCGTGGAAAAGGAGATGTATACCTTCGACGACCGCAACGGCGAAAGCCTGACGCTGCGCCCTGAAGGGACGGCGGGTTGCGTACGCGCCGGTATCCAACATGGTCTGCTGTACAATCAGGAACAGCGTCTGTGGTATATCGGCCCGATGTTCCGTTACGAACGTCCGCAGAAAGGCCGCTATCGTCAGTTCCATCAGCTGGGCGCCGAGGTGTTCGGCCTGCAGGGTCCGGACATCGACGCCGAACTGATCCTGCTGACCGCACGCTGGTGGAAAGCGCTGGGCATCGCCGAGCACGTTAAGCTGGAGCTGAACTCCATCGGTTCGCTCGAGGCGCGCGCCAACTACCGCGATGCGCTGGTGGCGTTCCTGGAGCAGCACGTCGAGGTGCTGGATGAAGACTGCAAGCGCCGTATGTACAGCAACCCGCTGCGGGTGCTGGACTCGAAGAACCCGGACGTGCAGGCGCTGTTGAACGACGCGCCGCGCCTGTCCGAGTACCTGGATGACGAGTCGAAGACCCATTTCGACGGCCTGTGTGAACTTTTAACCGCCGCCGGTATCCCATATAGCGTTAATGAGCGTCTGGTGCGCGGCCTGGATTACTACAACCGCACGGTGTTTGAGTGGGTCACCACCAGCCTGGGCGCGCAGGGCACCGTGTGCGCCGGCGGCCGTTACGACGGCCTGGTCGAGCAACTGGGCGGCCGCGCCACGCCGGCGGTCGGCTTCGCCATGGGGCTGGAGCGTCTGGTGCTGCTGGTGCAGGCGGTGAACCCGGAATTCCAGCCCGATCCGACGGTGGATATCTATGTTATCTCCTCCGGCGCGGGTGCGCAGAGCGCGGCGATGCGTCTGGCGGAGCAGGTGCGCGACGCCGCACCGCAGCTGAAATTAATGACTAACTACGGCGGCGGCAACTTCAAGAAGCAAATCACCCGCGCGGATAAATGGGGCGCTCGCGTGGCGCTGATCCTGGGTGAAGACGAAGTGGCGCAGCAGCAGGTGGTGGTGAAAGACCTGCGTAGTGGTGAACAAGAAACGCTGGCGCAAAGCGAACTCGCGGCGAAGCTGGCTTTGATGTTAGGTTAAGGAGAAGGACACCGTGGAAGTCTATACCACCGAAAACGAACAGGTTGACGCTCTCCGCCGCTTCTTTGCCGAAAACGGCAAGGCGCTGGCGGTTGGCGTGGTGCTTGGCATTGGTGCCCTGGTTGGCTGGCGTCTCTGGCAGAGTCATCAGGACTCCAATATGCTGGCTGCCTCCCAGTCTTATCAGCAGACCAGCGAAGCGCTGGCTGCCGGCAAATCGGGCGACGTCGCCGCTGCGGAGCAGTTTATTCAGGCGAACGGCAACAGCTACGGCGTGATGGCGGCGCTGGAGCTGGCGAAGCATTTCGTTGAACAAAAAGATTTTGCGAAAGCGGAACAGCAACTGGTATTGGCGCAGGGGAAAGCGAAAGAAGATAACCTGTTGTCAGTGGTTAACCTGCGTTTGGCGCGCGTCCAACTGCAGGAAAAAAAGCTGGATGAAGCGCTGAAAACGCTGGATGGCGTCAAGGGCGAAGGCTGGGCGGCGATGCTGGCGGATATCCGCGGCGACGTACTGCTGGCGAAAGGCGACGCCAAAGGCGCGCGTGAAGCCTACAGCAAAGGTCTTGAATCCAATCCTTCTCAGGCTCAGCAGGCGCTGCTGCGCATGAAATTGAATAACTTGTCCAGCTAAGGGGAATTCCCAATGCAATTGCGTAAAACACTCTTGGTCGGGCTGGTTTCCGCCGCCCTGCTGAGCGGTTGTTCGCTGTTCAACAGCGAAGAAGACGTGGTCACCATGTCTCCGCTGCCAAAAGTTGAAAATCAGTTTACTCCGAGCAAAACCTGGAGCACTTCGGTCGGCGACGGCATCGGCGAATACTATTCGCACCTGCGTCCGGCCTACCAGGACGGCACCGTGTATGCTGCCGACCGTCATGGCATTGTGAAGGCGCTGGACGCCGACAGCGGTAAAGAAAAGTGGAAGGTTGACCTGTCCGAGAAAACCGGCTTCTTCTCAAGCAACCGTTCAGCCCTGCTGTCCGGCGGCGTGACGGTTGCCGGCTCCAACGCCTATGTGGGCAGTGAGAAGGCGGTGGTTTACGCGCTGAACACCTCTGACGGCACGCTGGCCTGGCAGGCCAAGGCCGCCGGTGAAGTGTTGTCCCGTCCGGTGGTGAGCGACGGCATGGTGCTGGTGCACACCAGCAACGGCCAGCTGCAGGCGTTTAACGAAGCCGACGGCGCGGTGAAGTGGACCGTTAACCTGGATATGCCGGCGCTGTCGCTGCGCGGCGAATCCGCACCGTCCACCGCCTACGGCGCGGCGATTGTCGGCGGCGATAACGGCCGCGTCAACGCCGTACTGATGCAGCAGGGCCAGCTGATCTGGCAGCAGCGTATTTCCCAGCCGAGCGGCGCGACGGAAATCGATCGTCTTAACGACGTCGACACCACGCCGGTGATCGTTGACGGCGTTGTCTACGCATTGGGGTATAATGGCAACCTGGCGGCGCTGGATCTGCGCTCCGGCCAGATTATGTGGAAGCGCGAGCTGGGCTCAGTGAGCGACTTTATCGTTGATGCCGGCCGTATCTATATGGTTGACCAAAACGACCGCGTGATCGCCCTGAGCACCGAAGGCGGCGTGACCGTCTGGACGCAGAGCGAGCTGCTGCACCGTAACCTGACGCCGCCGGCGATGTATAATGGTTATCTGGTGGTGGGCGATTCCGAAGGCTATCTGCACTGGATCAACACTACCGACGGCCGTTTCGTCGCTCAGCAGAAAGTGGACAGCTCCGGCTTCCTGTCTGCGCCGATGGTGGCGGGCGAGAAGCTGGTGGTGCAGGCCAAGGGCGGCGAGGTTTACGCATTTACCCGCTGAGCCCGGTCGCTCCGGCTCTGAGACCCGCAGGCCAGGGCGTCATCGCCTGACGCCGTGCGGGCACAACGGCTCCTGAAACGTTCAGGGGCCGTTTCGTATTTTTATAAGCTGCGCTGCCGGTGTCCATCCGTAGCGTGGTAACGCATTGATAATTTAAGTAATAGAGGCTTCAACAATGATACCTGTCGTCGCGCTGGTCGGGCGCCCGAATGTGGGTAAATCCACCTTGTTTAACCGTTTGACACGTACGCGCGATGCGCTGGTGGCGGATTTCCCCGGGCTCACGCGTGACCGCAAGTATGGTCGTGCCGAAGTAGAGGGCAACGAATTTATCATCATCGATACCGGCGGCATTGACGGTACCGAAGATGGCGTCGAAACCCATATGGCCGGCCAGTCGCTGCTGGCGATTGAAGAAGCGGATATCGTGCTGTTTATGGTGGATGCGCGCGCCGGGCTGATGCCGGCCGATCAGGGCATTGCCCAGCATCTGCGCAGCCGTCAGAAGGCGACCTTCCTGGTGGCCAACAAAACCGACGGCATCGACCCGGATATGGCCAGCGCCGATTTCTATGCGCTGGGTCTGGGCGAGGTATACCCTATCGCCGCCTCACACGGCCGTGGCGTCACGCAGCTGATTGAACACGTGCTGGTGCCGTTTGTGCCGGAAAAAGAGCAGGAAGTCGAGCTCAGCGAAGAAGAGGCCAACGCCGCCTACTGGGCGGAGCAGAACGGCGAGCTGGAAGAAGAAGGCATTCCGGCTGACGAGGAAGAAGACTTTAACCCGCAGGATCTGCCGATCAAGCTGGCGATTGTCGGCCGGCCGAACGTCGGCAAATCCACGTTGACCAACCGTATCCTCGGTGAAGAGCGCGTGGTGGTGTACGACATGCCGGGCACCACCCGCGACAGCATCTACATTCCGATGGTGCGCGATGAGCGGGAATATGTGCTGATCGATACCGCCGGCGTGCGTAAGCGCGGCAAGGTGACGGAAACCGTTGAGAAGTTTTCGGTGATCAAAACGCTGCAGGCGATCGAAGACGCCAACGTGGTGCTGCTGGTGATCGATGCGCGCGAAGGCATCTCCGATCAGGATCTGTCGCTGCTCGGCTTTATCCTCAACAGCGGGCGCTCGCTGGTGATTGCGGTCAACAAGTGGGACGGCATGAGCGAAGAGGACCGCGAGCACGTCAAAGAGATGCTCGACTTGCGTCTGGGCTTCGTTGACTTTGCCCGCGTGCACTTTATTTCTGCGCTGCACGGCAGCGGCGTCGGCAACCTGTTTGAGTCGGTGCAGGAAGCGTACGAGTGCGCCACGCGCCGCGTTAACACCTCGCTGCTGACCAAAATCATGAATATGGCGGCGGACGACCACCAGCCGCCGCTGGTGCGCGGCCGTCGCGTGAAGCTGAAGTACGCCCACGCCGGCGGTTACAACCCGCCGATCGTAGTGATTCACGGCAACCAGGTGACCGATCTGTCGGACTCCTATAAGCGTTACCTGATGAACTACTTCCGCCGCTCGCTGAACGTGATGGGGACGCCGATCCGCATCCAGTTCAAAGAGGGGGAGAACCCGTTCGCCGGCAAACGCAACACGCTGACGCCGACCCAGATGCGCAAGCGCAAACGCTTGATGAGCCATCTGAAGAAAGGCAAAAAATAAACCGGATATACCTAAACCAAGAGGTATGGCGGAGAGAACAGGGCGCGGCGTTGACTGCGCCCTTTTTTATTTAGCCAAAATCGTTTTATTATCTGAGTATTATTGTTGCCGCATTAAGTCTGAAGGAACACCATGTCCTGGGAAACCTGGAATTTCGCATTCAGCGTTACCGTACCGAATTTACTGATGATGCTGCTGGGAGTGTTCCTGCGCCAGCGGCGACTGATGGACGACCGTTTTATCGACGGCACCAGCAAACTGGTGTTCAACCTGGCGCTGCCGTGCCTGCTGTTTTTCAGCATTGCCACCAACCACCCGCACATTCTGGCTAACCTGCCGCTGGTGATGTACGGCGCGCTGGGCACCGTCGCCACCTTCCTGATGCTGGAGATCGCCGCGAAGTGGCTGGTGAAAGAGCCGCGTGAGCGCGGCGTCTTTGTGCAGGGCGGCTTCCGCGCCAATACCGCCATCGTCGGCCTGGCCTACGCGATGACCGCCTACGGCGAAGAGGGCGTGGCGCTGGGTTCGCTGTACCTGACGGTCACTGTGATTTTGTTCAACGTGCTGTCGGTGTTCACCCTGACGCGCAGCCTGCAGGGCGGGCCGGATAAGAAAGTCAGCCATCTGTCCCTGCTGCGCGGCATCGTCACCAATCCGCTGATTATCGGCCTGGTGTGCGGGCTGGCGTATGCGCAGACCGGGCTGGGTATCCCGCAGGTGCTTGTACAGACCGGCGGTTATATCTCCGGCCTGTCGCTGCCGCTGGCGCTGCTGTGCACCGGCGCCAGCCTCGATCTGCGGGCGATGTTCCGCTCCTCCAACGTGGCGGCGCTCTCCTCGGCGGCCAAGCTGTTTGTGGTGCCGCTGCTGATGACGCTGGGCGGCTGGCTGTGCGGCTTCGAGGGCGCGGCGCTGGGGATTATTTTCCTGTTTTCCGCCACGCCGACCGCCTCCGGCAGTTACGTGATGACGCGGGCGATGGGCGGCAATGCGACGCTGGCGGCCAATATTATCGCCATCACCACCGTCGGCTCTTTCTTCACCACCGCGCTGGGGATTTACTTCTTACGTTCCTGGGGCGCAATCTGACAGGAGAAAACGGATGGACGCACTGTGTCCCGACTGCGGTCAGCCGATGACGTGGGTGAACGGTCACTTTCATTGCCAGGGTTGCCGGCGCGACTACCGGCAACTGGCGGACTGCCCGGAGTGCGGGCAGCCGCTGCAGGAGCTGAAGGCCTGCGGCGCGGTGGATTACCTGTGCCAGCACGGCCACGGGCTGATTAGCAAAAAGCGCGTGCGCTTTCGCTATCTGCCGTTGGACTGAGACGCTGGCGCCGCGCGGCTATTTATCCACCTGGCCGGTCTCCCACAGATCGACCAGCGCCTGCGGCGCCTCGCTTTCCGGGATCAGCAGCACGATCTGGCTGCTGCCGTCCCGATCGGCGTAATCGATCTGCACGCGAAAGTAGCGCTGGTCGCCACAGCCGGGAGAGTCGGGCTGTCCTTCCTCGCGGGCGTAGGGCAGCGACTGATTGAGCAACTGCTCCAGACGCGCGCATTCATCCGGCGAGATATCGGCGATAACGATGCGCCGCAGCCCGGCCAGCTTGGGGATAAAGGCAAAGCCGCCTTCCCGGGCCAGCTCAATCACCGTTCCCTGGCTGAGCGCCGGCAGCGGACGCATTACTCCACCCCCACTTGCCGCCAGGCTGCCTGTACTTTATCCGCCACCTGTTGGCTAAAGCGTTGGCCGGCGTGTTTCACGGTCAGCCTGGCGAAGGTGGCGAAGTCGGCATCCTGCGGCAACGCTTTGTCGCACAGCGTGTCGTACCACACCACGCCGGCCTGTTCCCAGGCGTAGCCGCCCAGGGCGCTGGCCGCCAGATAAAACGCGCGGTTGGGAATGCCGGAGTTGAGGTGTACGCCGCCGTTATCCTCTTTGGTGTCGATATAGTCCTGCATGCTGGCGGGCTGCGGGTCCTTGCCCAGCAGCGGATCGTCATAGGCGGTGCCGGGGGCGGACATCGAGCGCAGCCCTTTGCCGTTGATGCCCTTGGCCAGCAGGCCTTCACCGATCAGCCAGTCGGCCTGGTCGGCGGTCTGCTTCAGATGGAACTGTTTGACCATTGAGCCGAAGACGTCGGACAGCGACTCATTCAGCGCGCCGGCCTGCTGAAAATAGACCAGCCCGGCTTCGCTTTCGGTGACGCCGTGCGCCAGTTCGTGGCCGACGACGTCAATGGCGATGGTGAAGCGGTTAAAGATTTCACCGTCGCCATCGCCGAATACCATCTGCTGGCCGTTCCAGAAGGCGTTCTGGTATTCGCGGCCGTAATGCACGCTGCCGGTCAGCACCAATCCCTGGTTGTCCAGCGAGTTGCGCTTAAAGGCCTGCCAGAAGAAGTCGTAGGTGACGCCGAGGTAGTCGTAGGCTTCGTCCACCGCCACGTCATGATTGCTGGGTTGACCCTCTTTGCGCACCGCCTTGCCCGGCAGCTGGGTGCCGTTTTGCGCGTCATAGATATCGCGCATCACGCTGCCGGCGGCGGCGCTCTGGCTGCCGGCGGCGCGCAGCGGCATATTGCCGAGCAGGCTCTGTACGTGGTTCAGCGTATGCTGGGCGCAGTCGCGCTGCGGTACGCTGCCGTGTTCAACGATCCGTCGCAGGATATAAGGCGGAATAACGGAACGAGCAAGCAGGTCAGACATTATGGCTCTCCTTAGGCTGTCGCGCCTGTTAACGCATCAGATACACGCCATTAAGTGTAGTTCACGCGTCGTAGAGCTTGTGGTGGTAAGTGCTCACCGCCGGCGTCGCCTGCTGCGCGTTGAGGCGCTTGACCGATTCGCGGATCGCCAGCCGCCCCTGCAGCAGCTGGTTACAGACCGGGGCGTCCGGCCGCAGCATGCGCCGCTGCAACAGCTGGATGGCTTCAAAGCCTAGCTCGTCGCGCGGCACGTGCAGCGACGTCAGCGGCACGTCGTGGATTTCCGCCAGATTAAAACCATCCATGCTCATCACGGACATATCGTTGGGTACGCTGAAGCCGAGCCGCTGCAGGGCGTTAACCGCGCCGACCGCCATATAGTCGCCGCCGGCCAGCACCGCCGTCGGCAGCGCGTCGCGGTCGCCGAGCTGGCCGATAAACGTCGTGAGCGCCTGCTCGGCCTCCGCGCTGCCAAAGCCGGAGGTGGTGACCAGCTGCCGGCTTTCATCGAACGGCATATGCTGCTGCAGATACGCCTGGCGAATACCGGCCAGCCGCAGCTCCATGGTGTGGCGGCGCAGACACTGCAGGTGCAGGATGCGCTGGTGGCCCTGCTGCAGCAGATAGCCGGCGGAAAATTCGCCGATGCGCTGGTGGTCGGGAGAGATGCTGTCGAGCCGCATGCTGCGGTCGCTGCAGTTGATTAATACGCAGGGCTTATGCAGATCGGCGGCCAGCGCGTGGATATGCTCATCGTCGATGCCGATAATCAGCGCCGCCTGGGTTTGCGCCTCATTCATCTTGCTGAGGAACAGCGCCCCGTCGCTGTGCGTCTCTTCCAGCGCGCAGTAGCGGATCCGGACCTCGTGCTGCGCCAGCGCGGCGATAATCCCCTGAATCACCCGGTAGTAAAAAATATCGGTGCGCACGTCAAACGCGCGCTGCGGCGCAAACACCATCACGCTGTTGAGCATCAGCCGTCCGCTGGAAATCGCCTGCAGAATGCCGTTGCGCTCGGCGCACTCCAGTACCTTCTGCCGCGCGCTGCTGCTGGTATTGGCCTTGCCCGCCAATACCCGGGAAACCGTACTGATCGACAGACCGGTTTGGCGGGCAATTTCCTGCACTTTCAGCTTTCCGTTCATTTTGTGATCCCGTTCAAATCGCGCGATGAAAATTTTTTCATCAAGGCGGATTAGCGTATTTACTGGCGTTACCGACCTGCAGCGCCGTTGTTACTTAATGTATGAGAATTTTTGCAAAAAACCACGTTTCTCTCCTTACCGCGGGCCGATAGTCTGATCTGGTTCACCAATTTGCCCGAGTTATCAGGCCAATTTGGCGGTTTTACTGCACCGGATTGTCGTAACAGGGCGGGGTTTGTACGCCGCTGTTAATCCCTCCGAATAACACATGTACCCATAAATAAGGCCGAGGTGACATAACCGACGCCGCGGAGCAGAGAAGATGAGTGTTGAGATAAACCAGGAAGCCGTACACAGCGGACGGCGCAAGTTCAAATCGTTACGCTGGTGGATGCTGGCGCTGTTTCTGCTGGGGGTAACGGTCAACTACATTACCCGCAACTCGCTGGGCATTTTGGCGCCGGAGCTGAAGACCAGCCTGAATATGACCACCGAGCAGTATTCCTGGGTGGTCGCCGCTTTCCAGCTGGCGTACACCCTGTTCCAGCCTCTGTGCGGCTGGCTGATTGACGTGATTGGCCTGAAGATGGGCTTTCTGATTTGCGCCAGCGTCTGGGCGCTGGTCTGTATGCTGCACGCCGGCGCGGGCAGCTGGCTGCAGCTGGCGATCCTGCGTTTCTTTATGGGCGCATCGGAAGCCGCCGCCACGCCGGCCAACGCCAAGGCGATCTCCGACTGGTTCCCGAAAAAAGAGCGGCCGATCGCCGCCGGCTGGGCCGGGGTGGGCTTCTCCATCGGCGCGATGCTGGCGCCGCCGATTATCGTGGTGGCCCACGTTTCGTTCGGCTGGCAGGGGGCGTTTCTGTTCTCCGGCGCGCTGGCGATGGTCTGGGTGCTGCTGTGGTGGCGCTTCTACCATGCACCGCAGCAGCACCCTAATCTGAGCCAGCAGGAGCTGGCGTTGATCGGCGCGGACAATGAGCCTGAACTGGCGCGCCTGCCGTTCTTTAAATCCCTCAAGCTGCTGGCCAAAAATAAAAAATTCTACGGCATCGCCATTCCGGCCTTTCTCGCCGAGCCGGCCTGGGCGGTCTTCAGCTTCTGGGTGCCGCTGTATCTGGCCAGCGAACGCGGTATGGACCTGAAGCAGATCGCCATGTTCGCCTGGCTGCCGTTCTTGGCGGCGGATATCGGCAGCGTCGCCAGTGGCTATCTCACCACGCTGTACCGCAAATGGTTCGGCTGCACGCGCGTGAATTCGGTGGTCGCCAGTTCGGTGACCGGCGCTTTCATGATGGTGTCGCTGGCGTTTGTGGCGATCACCAAAGATCCCTACCTGGCGATCCTGCTGATTTCGATCGGCGGCTTCGGCCACCAGGTGATCTCCTGCATGCTGAGCGCGCTGGTGGTGGAGTCGTTCGACAGAAACCAGGTGGCGACGGTTAACGGCATGCGCGGCTCCAGCGCCTGGATCGCCAGCTTCCTGTTTACGCTGCTGATCGGCGCGGTGTCCGACACCGTCGGTTTTGGCCCGTTGTTTGTGGCGATGGGCTTTTTCGACCTGATCGGCGCGCTGTTCCTGATTGCCCTGATTGCCGAACGCGGCAAGAAAAAAACACTTAACCCGTAAGATGGATGCCTATGAAAACGCTAAAGAACTGGACCCTGGCCGGCCAATATGACGACCGCATCGAGCTGCTGGTGGATGGACAGCACCTGTTTTGCCTCTACGTACTGGAAGAGGATCTGTTCCGCGTATTGCTGAAACGCAACGGCGAGCTGGCGCTGGACCGCACCTGGAGCATTGCGCCGCAGCAGGACGTGCCGTGGGAAGGGCGCGACCGCCTCAGCGTGGCGGGCTTTGGCCTGCCGGGCTACCGTCTGGAACAGCATGACCAGCGGCTGGTGGTGGCCAGCGCCGCGCTGCGGGTGACGGTGCACCAGCCATTGTGGCTGGAGTGGGAGTATTGCGGCGCCGACGGGCAGTGGCGCCCGCTGGCGGCGGACCGGCCGACCAGCGCCTATCTGCTGAATGCGCACGGCGACGGCGTGGCGCACTATCAGCGCCGCTTCGGCGGCGAGCGCTATTACGGGCTGGGGGAGAAATCCGGCGATCTGGAGCGCAGCGGCCGCCGTTTTGAGATGCGCAACCTGGACGCCATGGGCTACAACGCCGCCAGCACCGATCCGCTGTATAAGCACATTCCCTTTACCATCACCCGGCGCGAGGACGTCAGCTTCGGCCTGTTCTACGACAACCTGAGCAGCTGCTGGCTGGATCTGGGCAATGAGCTGGATAACTACCATCCGGCCTACCGCCGCTATCAGGCGGAGGCGGGGGATCTGGATTATTACCTGTTCCTCGGGCCGCAGGTGCTGGACGTAACCAAAGCGCTGCTGCGCCTGACCGGTAAAACCCACTTCGGGCCGAAGTGGAGCCTGGGCTACAGCGGCTCCACCATGCATTACACCGATGCGCCGGATGCGCAGCAGCAGCTGCAGCAGTTTATCGCCCTGTGCCGCCAGCATGAGATCCCCTGCGACTCGTTCCAGCTCTCCTCCGGCTACACCTCGATTAACGATAAACGCTACGTGTTCAACTGGAACTACGACAAGGTGCCGCAGCCGAAGGCGCTGAGCGCGGCGTTTCATCAGGCGGGGCTGAAGCTGGCGGCGAATATCAAACCCTGCCTGCTGCAGGACCACCCGCAGTACGCCGCGGTGGCGGAGCAGGGGCTGTTTATCCGCGATTCACAAAGCGACGCGCCTGAACGCTCAAGCTTCTGGGATGACGAAGGCTCGCACCTCGATTTTACCAACCCGGCGACGGTGCGCTGGTGGCAGCAGGGCGTGACGCAGCAGTTGCTGGAGATGGGCATTGATTCTACCTGGAACGACAACAACGAATACGAAGTGTGGGACGGTGAAGCGCGCTGCCACGGGTTTGGCCGGCCGATCGCCATCAAGCATATCCGCCCGGTGATGCCGCTGCTGATGATGCGCGCCTCGATGGAGGCCCAACAGCGCTTTGCGCCCGGCCTGCGGCCGTACCTGATCTCCCGCTCCGGCTGCGCCGGCATGCAGCGCTATGTGCAGACCTGGAGCGGCGATAACCGCACCAGCTGGCAGACGCTGCGCTACAACATCCGCATGGGCCTGGGGATGAGCCTGTCCGGCCTGTATAACGTCGGCCATGACGTCGGCGGCTTCTCCGGCGACAAGCCGGACGCCGAGCTGCTGGTGCGTTGGGTGCAGAACGGCGTGATGCATCCGCGCTTTACCATCCACTCCTGGAACGACGACGCCACGGTGAATGAACCCTGGATGTATCCGGCGGCGACGCCGATGATCCGTCAGGCGATCAACCTGCGCTATCGGCTGATGCCGTATCTGTATACGCTGCTGTGGCAGGCCTGCGCCGAAGATGAGCCGATGCTGCGGCCGACCTTCCTGGATCATGAGCAGGACAGCCGCGTCTGGTGTGAGAACGACGACTTTATGCTGGGGCGCGATCTGCTGGTGGCCAGCGTGGTGGAGCCGGAGCAGCGTGAGCGTACGGTGTACCTGCCGGATAACCAGATGGGCTGGTACTGCTTCTACAGCGGGCAGTGGTTCAGCGGCGGGCAGAGCGTAACGCTGCCGGCGCCGCTGGAGCGTTTGCCGCTGCTGGTGCGGGCCGGTGCCGCTCTGCCGCTTTCGCGCCGTCTGGCGCACGTTGACGTGGCGGCGGATGACCAGCGCGAACTCAAGCTGTTCCCGCTGCAGCAGGGGGAAAGCTCGGGGCTGCTGTATGAAGACGACGGCGAGAGCGACGCCTGGCGGCAGGGCGGCGCGCTGTGGCTGCGCTGGCGCATGCGCTGCGACGCGCAGCGCATTACGCTGACGGTGAGTTGTGAAGGGGATTTCCGTCCGGCGTGGCGGCAGCTGGCGGTGACGCTGCCGGCGGCGGAAACGCGCGAACTGTGGATCAACGGCGAGCGGGCGAGCGGTTATACGCTGGACTAAATAAAACGGGCGCCGTGACGGCGCCCGCTGATGACTATTCCGCCGCGCGCTTCTTGCGCGGCTTTTTCACCTTACTGATGGTTTTCACTTCGCTTTCCAGCCAGCCGTCCTGCAGACGGGTTTTCAGGATCTCGCCCACCTGCGCCTGTTTGGTGGTTTTCAGCACTTCGCCGCGCGGGGTTTGCGTCACGCTGTAGCCGCGCGCCAGCGTTGCCAGCGGGCTGACCGCTTCCAGCTGGCTGCAGGCGACGCCGAAGCGCTGACGGTAGCCGTTCAACTGACGCTCCAGCGCCTGCTGCAGCCGGTATTCCTGCTGCTGAATGCGCTGCTGGCCGCGGTGAATGCGCCCCAGCGGCTGCACCTGATTCAGGCGCTGCTGCAGGCGTTCGCTGCGGCGTTCGCTGTGGCGCAGCTGATGCTGCATGCCTTCTTCCAGCCGGCGCTGCAGCTTGAACAGCAGCGTCTGCTGACGCGCCAGCCGCAGGTGCGGATGCTGTTGCTGCAGACGGTGGTGCAGGCGGCTGAACTGCTGCTGGCGCTGCGCCAGATAGTAGTCCATCGCCATTTCCAGCCGCTGCTGCTGCGACTGCAGCTGGCGCAGCAGCTCCAGCTGATTGCGGCTGACCAGTTCGGCGGCGGCGGAAGGGGTAGGGGCGCGCAGGTCGGCGACGAAGTCGGCGATGGTGACGTCGGTTTCATGGCCGACGGCGCTGACTACTGGAATATGGCTGGCGAAGATCGCCCGCGCCACGCGTTCGTCGTTAAAGCTCCACAGATCTTCCAGCGAGCCGCCGCCGCGGCCGACGATCAGCACGTCGCACTCATCGCGTCGGTTGGCGGCTTCAATCGCCCGGACGATTTGCAGCGGCGCGTCCGCGCCCTGCACCGAGGTGGGGTAGATGACGATCGGCAGCGACGGATCGCGGCGCTGCAGCACCTGCAGAATATCGTGCAGCGCGGCGCCGCTGGCGGAGGTGATCACGCCAAGGCGTTTGGCCGGGCTGGGCAGCGGCTGTTTAAACTGCTGGTCGAACAGCCCTTCGGCCGCCAGCTGCTGCTTGAGCTGTTCAAACTGCTGCTGCAGCAGGCCGTCGCCTGCCGGCTGCATGTTTTCGGCGATCAGCTGATAGTCGCCGCGCGGCTCATACAGCGTGATGCTGGCGCGCACCAGCACCTGCTGGCCGTTTTGCGGGCGGAAATTGACGCGGCGGTTGCTGTTGCGGAACATCGCGCAGCGTACCTGCGCGCGGTCGTCTTTCAGCGTGAAATACCAGTGGCCGGAAGCGGGCTGGGAGAAGTTTGAGATCTCGGCGGAGAGCCAAATCTGCCCCATCTCCATTTCCAGGAGCTGTTTAACCGTCTGATTCAGGCGGCTTACGGTAAAAATGGACGGTGCGGTAGGTAGCGACATGTGACCCAGATCAAATTTCAAAACAACCACTTAATTGACTGATACTACATGCCTCAAACAGCTAATCAAGAGTTTTTGTAAGAAAGTGCTGGAGGCAACCGATTCCGCTCTGTATAATGCCGCGGCAATATTTTATCTTTTCCGCATCCACCCTGGTGAGATATTGCCCATGCTACGTATCGCTAAAGAAGCTCTGACGTTTGACGACGTTCTCCTGGTTCCAGCCCACTCCACCGTTCTGCCGAACACCGCAGAATTAGGCACTCAGCTGACCAAAACTATCCGCCTGAATATCCCTATGCTGTCCGCAGCGATGGATACCGTCACCGAATCCGGCCTGGCCATCGCGCTGGCGCAGGAAGGCGGCCTTGGCTTCATCCACAAAAACATGTCTATTGAGCGTCAGGCTGAAGAAGTCAGCCGCGTGAAGAAACATGAAAGCGGCGTAGTGACCGACCCGCAGACCGTAACCCCGTCCACCACGCTGAAAGAAGTCAAAGAACTGACCGAACGCAACGGCTTTGCCGGCTACCCGGTCGTGACCGAAGACAATGAGCTGGTCGGCATTATCACCGGCCGCGACGTGCGCTTTGTGACCGACCTGAACCAGGCGGTGACCGCGGTTATGACGCCGAAAGATCGTCTGGTGACGGTGAAAGAGGGCGAAGCGCGTGAAGTGGTGCTGCAAAAAATGCACGAGAAGCGCGTTGAGAAAGCGCTGGTGGTTGACGAAAGTTTCCACCTGCTCGGCATGATCACCGTAAAAGATTTCCAGAAAGCCGAACGTAAGCCTAACGCCTGTAAAGATGAGCAGGGTCGCCTGCGCGTCGGCGCGGCGGTCGGCGCCGGCGCCGGCAACGAAGAGCGCGTTGACGCGCTGGTTGCGGCAGGCGTTGACGTACTGCTGATCGACTCCTCCCACGGCCACTCTGAAGGCGTGCTGCAGCGTATTCGCGAAACCCGCGCCAAATACCCGGATCTGCAAATCGTCGGCGGCAACGTCGCGACCGCAGCCGGCGCCAAAGCGCTGGTTGAAGCCGGCGTCAGCGCGGTGAAAGTGGGCATCGGCCCTGGCTCTATCTGCACCACCCGTATCGTGACCGGCGTCGGCGTGCCGCAAATCACCGCCATCTCCGATGCGGTTGCAGCGCTGGAAGGCACCGGCATCCCGGTTATCGCCGACGGCGGCATCCGCTTCTCCGGCGATATCGCCAAGGCGATCGCGGCGGGCGCATCCTGCGTGATGGTCGGCTCCATGCTGGCGGGCACCGAAGAATCTCCGGGTGAAATCGAGCTGTATCAGGGCCGTTCATTCAAATCCTACCGCGGTATGGGCTCGCTGGGCGCGATGTCCAAAGGCTCTTCTGACCGTTACTTCCAGACCGACAACGCGGCGGACAAACTGGTGCCGGAAGGCATCGAAGGCCGCGTGGCGTACAAAGGCATGCTGAAGGCCATCGTACACCAGCAGATGGGCGGCCTGCGCTCCTGCATGGGTCTGACCGGCTGCGGCACCATCGACGAACTGCGCACCAAGGCGGAATTCGTGCGCATCAGCGGCGCCGGCATCCAGGAAAGCCACGTGCACGATGTGACCATCACCAAAGAGTCGCCAAACTACCGTATGGGCTAACCCACGGCAGAGATGTTTATGCGTAGCGGCGTGGCGTGCCACGTCGCTGGCCCCGCAGAGCGGGGCCATCACCACGCGCTTATTGTTGTTTTTTCTCCTTTTGTTGCTGGAATTCGCCTCACATGACACAAAATATTCATAAGCATCGCATTCTTATTCTGGACTTCGGTTCGCAGTACACCCAACTGGTAGCCCGTCGCGTGCGCGAAATCGGCGTTTACTGTGAACTGTGGGCCTGGGACGTCAGCGAAGAGCAGATCCGCGAATTCAACCCGAGCGGCATCATCCTGTCCGGCGGTCCGGAAAGCACCACCGAACACAACAGCCCGCGCGCGCCGGAATACGTCTTCAACGCCGGCGTACCGGTGCTGGGCGTGTGCTACGGCATGCAGACCATGGCGATGCAGCTGGGCGGCCAGGTACAGGGCTCCAGCGAGCGTGAGTTCGGCTATGCACAGGTGGAAGTGACCACCGAAAGCGCGCTGATCCGCGACATTGAAGACGCCATTAGCCCGGCAGGCAAACCGCTGCTGGACGTGTGGATGAGCCACGGCGACAAAGTCACCGCCATCCCGTCTGATTTTGTCACCGTCGCCAGCACCGACACCTGCCCGTTCGCCATTATGGCCAACGAAGAAAAACGCTTCTACGGCGTGCAGTTCCACCCGGAAGTGACCCACACCCGTCAGGGCCAGCGTATGCTGGAACGTTTTGTCCTGGATATCTGCCAGTGTGAAGCGCTGTGGACCCCGGCCACCATCATCGAAGATGCGGTTGAACGCATCCGCGAGCAGGTGGGTGAAGACCAGGTGATCCTCGGCCTGTCCGGCGGCGTGGACTCTTCCGTTACCGCGATGCTGCTGCACCGCGCCATCGGCAAGCGCCTGACCTGCGTCTTCGTTGACAACGGCCTGCTGCGCCTGAACGAAGCCAAGCAGGTGATGGAGATGTTCGGCGACCACTTCGGCCTGAACATCGTTCATGTGGAAGGCGAGCAGCGCTTCCTGGACGCGCTGAAAGGCGAGAACGATCCAGAAGCGAAGCGTAAAATCATCGGCCGCGTGTTCGTTGAAGTGTTCGACGAAGAAGCGCTGAAGCTGGACGACGTGAAATGGCTGGCGCAGGGCACCATCTACCCTGACGTGATCGAATCCGCCGCTTCCGCCACCGGCAAAGCGCACGTGATCAAGTCGCACCACAACGTGGGCGGCCTGCCGAAAGAGATGAAGATGGGTCTGGTTGAACCGCTGCGTGAGCTGTTTAAAGACGAAGTGCGCAAAATCGGTCTGGAGCTGGGCCTGCCGTACGACATGCTGTACCGTCACCCGTTCCCGGGGCCGGGTCTGGGCGTGCGCGTGCTGGGCGAAGTGAAGAAAGAGTACTGCGACCTGCTGCGCCGCGCCGACGCCATCTTTATCGAAGAGCTGCATAAAGCCGACCTGTACAACAAGGTCAGCCAGGCGTTCACCGTGTTCCTGCCGGTGCGCTCCGTCGGCGTGATGGGCGACGGCCGTAAGTACGACTGGGTTGTTTCGCTGCGTGCGGTGGAAACTATCGACTTTATGACCGCGCACTGGGCGCACCTGCCGTATGAGTTCCTCGGCCGCGTCTCCAACCGCATCATCAACGAAGTAGACGGCATTTCCCGCGTGGTGTACGACATCAGCGGCAAGCCGCCGGCGACGATTGAGTGGGAATAACTCCACGCTGATATCGCCCGTTTGATGGCATACAGATAAGACTAAGCCCGCTTAATAGCGGGCTTTTTTTTGCGTTGTCTGCAGTACTACTATTCGCTGTTGCTTGTACGGTCCGCATACTGCCTAAATCTGCTATGGGTTGCGGGTTCCGCTCTGTGTCTCTGCGATAGTCCGATAGCCAGCGGCGCGGCGGTCGTATGCGATCAGGGATAACAGCAGTGCCAGGCCCAGTACCGAGACCATCGCGCCGGTCATGCCCGTATAGCCGATGCCGATGGTTCCGATCGTTACGCCGCCCAATACTGAACCCAGGGCGATGCCAGAGTTGAAACCCGCGATATTCAGGCCCGCAGCGACGCCAAGGGCGTGTGGCGCATGCCGTTCGGCGATATGGATAAGGCGGGCCTGTAGAGCCGGTACGGAAGCGAAGCTAAACAGACCCAGCAGTGCAATCAGTATGCCCATGGTTACCGCAGAGGAGGCGAATAGCCACATTCCCAGCACGACCAGGGTTATGGCGGAGATAACGACCACGCTTGCATGGTTGACGCCCATCCGGTCGGTTACCTTGCCGCCGATGATGTTGCCGATGGCCGCTAATACACCGTAGGCCAGCATAAACAGGCTGACGGTGGCGGGACTAACCTGCGTTACGTCGGTCAGCAGCGGCGCGATGAAGGTATAGGCCGTGAACGAACCGGCATAGCCCAAGACGGTAACCAATGCGGCCAGCAGCAGAGCCGGGTGGAAGATGGCCTTCAGAGCCAGTGCAACAGACTCGTTGCCTGTATGTTCCCCATTTCGAGGCGGTTCCTTCATGCCTAGCAGCAGGCCCAGGAAGCCCAGAGCCCCGAATGCGGCAATCGTGCCGAGTACCGGTCGCCAGGCGCTTACCCCTCCCAGATAGGTACTGATGGGAACGCCGATCGCCATAGCGACCGTAAAGCCGCAAAATACCACCGCGACGGCGCTGCCCGCTTTTTTGGCGCCGACGAGGCCTGCTGCCGTGCTGGAGGCGGCGGCGAGGAACAGACCGTGTCCGAGTCCGGCAATGAAACGCGCCACCAGCAGCATTGAAATGCTGGTGGCAAGCGCTGCGGTCAGACTGCCGATGGTGAAGATCAGCATCGTCATCAGCATGGTCCGCTTGCGTGACCAGCTAGCCGTCAAAGCGGTCAGCACCGGTGCTGCAAAGGTCGCCCCCAGGGCATACCAGGTCACTGCGTGGCCGACGCGTTCGATGTTGACGTTCAAACTTTGTGCCATGACGGCAGTCAGACCGATAGGGACGAATTCTGCCAGGCCCAGCGCAAAGGCGCTGAGCGTGAAAATATAGATGATGATTGGCATGACGCACTCTCTCAATAAATCGGGGGAAACGGCCATTGGCCGCCGCTGGCAAGCAGGGTAGAGAGCGTTGTGAGATATGAGAAATTATTATTTAATCTATAATCGATAAATATTTTTATAGCTTGGCGGCCCGCGGCTGATTATGCACCGACGTAGCCGAAAGGAAGACGATATATGAGCCATCTCGACCACCTGCGCACCTTTATTGAGGCCTACCGACTGCAGTCGTTCTCGCGGGCGGCCGAATCCTTGGGCATGACACAGCCTGCGGCATCTTTGCATATTCAGGCGTTGGAAGCCTTTGTTGGCAAACAGCTGTTTGTACGGCGAGCGCGCGGCGTTGCCGTAACGGAAGCGGCCGATGAATTGGCGCGGGCTATCGGCCCGATGATCGATAGTTTGGAAACAAGGATGGCCTCCTACCGCAGCGGCGGTGAACTGGGGGGAACGGTGCATATTGCCGGGCCGTCTGACTTCATCTATTCCAGAATTGCGGCAGGACTGGCTCCGCTGATGGCTCAGGGATTCCGCATTAGGATACATACCGGCAACCGGGAACGAATCTACGCACTGTTAAATAATTCCACGGCCGATCTGGCAATTACTGCCTCGATGCCGGATGAACGTTCACATGGTTTCGCCCGATTGCTGTCAGAACGTTTTTTGCTGGTGTTGGCGCCGGAGTTGGCGGAGCAACTGGGGCAGCGTCCCAGCGCCGAACAGTTTGCAGACCTTCCGCTGATTGCATTTGACGAAGATTTACCGCTGATTCGGCCCATTTGGACCGCACTGTTTCAATTAGCGCCAACCCTGCAGGCGACCTTAACCATTCCTGATTTGCGCATCATCCAGGATCTCGTCATTAAGGGGCAGGGTTGGAGCGTGCTCCCTGATTATCAGTGCGTCGATGCACTGGCATCGGGAGCGTTGGTTTCCCTCACCCCGCTCGAAGACGCGCCGACCAATAATCTGTATTTGGTTTGGAATAAGACAGCAATGCGTAATCCGCGCATTGCGCACGTGCGTGATTTTATGCTTGGCCTGTTTGACAAGGGGCATGACTGAGAGTGGGCACCCTCCGTTATTCACCGATATCAAATCAGGCTTAACCCGCTTAATTGAGGGATTTTCTCCGCTAATATTATGTCACTATTCCATCTAACGCGCGTTGCCCACCAGAATACCCGCGCCAGCAGGAGTAGGCGTTACATTTCCATCAAACTCTCTCGCTGCTGCCCTAAATCAGTATTAAGCAGAAAGCCATCACCTTCACGCCTCTTCTTGAACATAGTTTTACCACCGGCTGCTGGCTGGTTTTCATTATCCTGTATTTCCTCGGCTGAGTGCTCAATTACGTTATCTCACTTTGTGATTAATAGAATGCTCAAATGTGAACCATATCTCAAAAAATACGGCCATCTATTTAATGTGTTAATAGCCATATCGGGCTTTCACTTTTCGGTGGAAAACCGAAGGAATTAAACAACGTGCTGGTTTTTCAGGCCAGGTTCAGCGACAGTGGACATGGCCGGTGAGTTGCCAATCTCCCCGTTGGCTATAGTCCTATATAAGGCCTTTGTCACCGTGCTCACGGAAATAAAAAAACATAATTAATAAGTACAAAAACGTAATAGATTACCAGCCGTAATCTGTGTCAGAAAGTATTCCGCGTTCACAAACCAGGCAGGAGATGTGATAAAAATGAGTGAAAACATAATGCAAAGTCAGCACGATGAGTATCATAAACTAACGCGTGGAGAACGCATTGGTTATGGGCTGGGTGACTTTGCCCAAAATCTTGTTTTTGGGACAATAGGCGGTTTTCTTGCTCTACACATGTTGACTGTTAATGCAATCAGCACCGCAGCCGCGGGGTTTATATTTCTTTTTGTCAGAATTCTCAATGTGTTTTGGGACCCGATGGTCGGAACTTTTGTTGATAAAAGGAGTTCAGCGTCCGGGAAATACCGTCCCTGGCTGCTAAGAGCCGGTATTCCACTTGTTATTCTCTCCGCCTTGCTGTTTGCACCTATTCCTGAAGTGCGTGGCTCCGTGCCTTTTGCCTTCGTCGTTTATCTGGCGCTGGATTTGGTTTATTCGGTGGTGAATATTCCTTATGGTTCTCTTAATGCTTCATTAACCAGAGATCCTGTCTCAATCGATAAGCTGACGAGTACGCGCATGATGCTGGCCAATAGCGCCAACCTTCTTGCCTATACCTTATTTCCCATGTTCGTACAAATGGCTGCTCCCAAAGATCGCAGCATCAAGGATACCGGGTTTTTCGGGCTTAAGCTGGAACTGGGGAACTATACCGATCCGTCCGCCAGCTACGCGTGGTTTGGCGTTTATTCTGTGTATATGATCGTCGGGGCGGCGGCGCTTTTCCTGTGTTATAAATTAACCAAAGAGCGCGTTGTCGCTACGGTAGAGCAATCTGCCAATGTAAAAGCGACGGATTTATTCCTTGAACTCAAAAATAACCGGCCGCTTGTCATTCTCGGCGTGTTTTTTATGCTGGCCTTTACCTTCATGTTTTTTATGAATACGGTTAATGGTTTTTTCAATCAGTTTGTTGTCGGCCATTCGGAATGGATGGGCGCCGTTGGTCTTGTCGCCTCAATTCCAGGCATTTTATTCCCGGTTTTTTGGCCAAGACTCAAGAAAATATTTGGTAAAAAAGGGTTCTTCCACCTTTTTCTTGGCATGTTTATCGTGGGGGAATTGCTGACATACATCTGGTCACTCGATGGCATGCATGATGAACTCTGGCTAGCTTATATCGCAACATTTATTAAACAGTGGGGGTTAACGTCGGCGACCGGCTTTATGTGGGCGCTTGTCCCAGAGGTTATTGCGTATGGCGAATTAAAATCAGGCAAGCGAAACGCCGCAATTATTAATGCCATTATGGGGCTTTTTTTCAAAGTCGGCTTTACTCTTGGCGGCGCCATTCCGCTTTGGCTGCTGGCCGCTTATGGCTTTAACGAAGTCGCTGCCCAACAAGATGCAAACGCTATTGCTGGAATCAATATGACGGCGATTTGGATCCCGATAGCGCTAGCCTTTGTGTCGATGATCGTTATTCAATGCTATCCCATCTCAGATAAAAACATCACGGATATCAACCGTCAGCTCGATGAAATACGCATATAATTAAATGATTGATAAATAAGATAAATTTATTAAGAAGGTAAAGCCCTATGTCACTGATTCAAAACCCTATATTGCCTGGATTTAATGCAGACCCAAGTATTATCCGCGTCGAGGACACTTACTATATCGCAAATTCGACCTTTGAGTGGTTCCCCGGCGTTCGTTTACATGCGTCAAAAGACCTGGAGCACTGGAGTCTTCTGCCGAGTCCATTGTCAACAACGGCGCTTTTGCAGATGAAAGGGAACCCTTCATCAGGTGGGATCTGGGCTCCGGCCCTCTCTTATGCCGATGGCAAATTCTGGTTGGTTTATACGGATGTGAAAGTCACCGAGGGCGCCTTTAAAGACATGACCAACTACCTGACCACCGCAACGGATATCCGTGGTCCATGGGCCGATCCCATCAAACTGAATGGCGTCGGTTTTGATGCTTCGCTTTTCCACGACGATGATGGCCGTAAATACCTGGTGCAACAAACCTGGGACCACCGAGAGTACCGCCACCCTTTTAACGGCATTACGTTAACTGAATTTGATGCCGATACGCTGAAATTAAAACCGGAAACGGCGCGCACCATTTATCGGGGCACTGCGGTTGCGCTGGTTGAAGGGCCACACCTCTACAAACTGAACGGATACTATTATCTTTTTGCCGCTCAGGGGGGAACTGTCTTTACCCACCAGGAGGTTGTTGCCCGTTCAACCAGCCTGGACGCTGACAGTTTTGTAACGGCTCCGGGGGAGGTCTTCTTAACCAACGTAGATACTCCGGACAGCTATATCCAAAAACAGGGCCACGGCAGTCTGGTGTCAACCCCCGAAGGTGAATGGTATTACGCTTCACTCTGCGCGCGTCCCTGGAACCATGCCGGTGAGTCTGTCTACGATCCGCGCGGGTGGTCAACGCTTGGCCGGGAAACGTCGATTCAAAAAGTTTATTGGGATGAAGAGGGTTGGCCACGTATTGAGGGCGGCCACGGAGGAAAAACCTTCGTCGAAGGGCCAAAAGGTGCCGTTGGTAGCCACAGCGCAAGGGAGCATAGTCAGCAAGATGATTTTAAATCGTCGACGCTCGATCTCAACTGGAATACGCTCCGTGTTCCGTTCACCGAAAAAATGGGTACAACAGGCGACGGAAAATTGACGTTAATCGGACAAGGTTCTTTAGCGAATACTCATGACCTGTCGCTGATTGCCCGGCGCTGGCAGGCCTTCTATTTTGATGCGCAGGTTAAAGTTAAATTCAATCCATTTAATTACCAGCAAATGGCAGGTTTGACGAATTACTATAACGATCGTCACTGGAGCTTTGTATTCATTACCTGGAATGAAATTAATGGTGCGGTTATCGAGGTAAGTGAGAATAATCGTGGTAAATATACCTCGTATCTGAAAGAGGATGCCATAAAAATTCCGGAAGGTAGCGAGTATGTCTGGTTCCGCACAAGAGTAAGAAAGGAAAGTTATACCTATGAGTATAGCTTTGATGGGATTAACTTCAGTGAGATTCCGGTCACCCTGGATGCCGCTGTTCTTTCTGACGACTATGTATTGCAAAGCTATGGCGGGTTCTTTACCGGTGCGTTTGTCGGCCTGGCGGTCGTAGACTACTCCGGCTATGCCGCCAGCGCAGAGTTTTATAATTTTTCCTATCAGGAACATGGTGATTCGTTAATGGCAAATGGCAGTTATAGCTGGGAAGCCAGTGAATCACGCTTTAATTAAAGGCTAAAGTTGTAATTAAGATAATAAGTACAGCGTCAGTCGGGGGCTAATTCGTCCCTGACTGATTATGCGCACCCTCTGTGAAATTAACGCGGGTGCTGGCAGCGAAGTGTCCGATAGATACCTTACCGACCTGTTAACTGTTGGCATGACGTAATCACGTCCGTCAATATCTGATTGTTCTGACTATGGAGGATATTATTACGCCGATGTTATCACTGTACCTCTGAGAAATAAAAATAAAATCAACTTGTTTTGGTGGCGTCATTTCTATTGGCACCAGAACGGGATGGTTATTTTCTTAAAATATAATGAATTTGAGATAGCCATGAAAACTGTAAATAAAATCCCTTTAGCTATGGCGGCTATCGCCGCGCTGTGCCCTGTTTCCGTACTGGCGCAGGAATTCACCCAGGAACAGATTGACGCCATCGTGGCTAAAGCGGTCGATAAAGCGTTGGCCGAACGGCAGGTGAAAATTGACGCCGCAGCCGATAAAAAGATTGATGTCATTACC
Source organism: Serratia rubidaea (assembly GCF_016026735.1). Classification (NCBI taxonomy): domain Bacteria; kingdom Pseudomonadati; phylum Pseudomonadota; class Gammaproteobacteria; order Enterobacterales; family Yersiniaceae; genus Serratia; species Serratia rubidaea. The sequence continues at coordinate 185,732 of NZ_CP065640.1, read as the reverse complement.
ACCCCGCAGACCACCGCGGCCTCGCCGGACTTGGCGATCCCATTCGGCCTTAAATTCAGCGGCTATGCCCGCTATGGCGCCCACTTCCAGACCGGCGATCAGAAATATGTCGGCGTCGACGGTTCCTATAACGGCGCCTCGGCGATCGGCCGTCTGGGTAACGAAAGCAACGGCGGTGAATTCCAGATAAGCAAAGCCTTCAAAAGCGCCCAAGGGGCGATCTGGGATATTAACGTCATGTTTGACCACTGGAGTGACGAAGTGAACCTGAAAAAGGCCTACGTGGGCGTCACTAACGTGCTCGAATCTAACCCGAATGCCTACCTCTGGGCCGGCCGGGACTTCCACCAACGTCCGCAACAGGGGATCAACGATTACTTCTGGATGAACCACGACGGCCAGGGGGCCGGGGTGAAGAACTTTGATATTGGCGGCGTACAGTTTGACATGGCGGCGGTGTCGCAGGTGAAATCCTGTAGCCCGGAAGTGATGGCCGATGAGACGAATCCATCACGCATCACCTGCACGGGCAGTTCCGATACCGGCGATAACGGTCACTACGCGCTGACCACCAAAACCCACGGCATCAAGGCCGGGCCGATCGACGTTGAAGTGTACGCCAACTACGGCTTTGACTCGAAAGCGGTGGATAGCGACGAGCGACTCAAGGCCTGGCAGGGGGGACTGGTACTGAGCCATACCAACGACAGCGGGGTGAACAAGCTCATACTGCGCTACTCCGACAACGCGGATAACAGCGTTTACAGCAAGACCGACGATCTGACCACGGTCTACGCCAGCTTTGAGGGGAGCCATAAATTTACCCAGCAGGCGCAGGTCGAATATCTGCTGGCCTTCCATGATTATGATAACGGCAAGGACAACACCGACAACCGTAAAAACTATGGCGCCATCGTACGGCCGATGTACTTCTGGAACGACGTGCACTCCACCTGGCTGGAAGCAGGCTACCAGCGCGTAGACTACGATCGGGGCGGGGATAACAAGGGCTGGAAGCTGACGCTGTCGCAGAATATTGCCATTGGCATGGGGCCGGAGTTCCGTCCGATGTTACGTTTCTACGTCACCGGCGGTCAGGTGGAGAACGAACATACTGCCAAAGTTAATGGCGCCAGCAACGAACGTTTGGATTCACTGAACGTTGGCGGCATGTTTGAGGCGTGGTTCTAAGTTGGCAGGATAGCCTCCCAGGGAAGGGGCTTTGACGTCGCGTCAACGTACGCCGCTCCTCTTCTGCCAATAATGAATGCCGGCCCCAGGCCGGTTTTTTAAATTCTCAGCCTTAAAGATCGACTATAGCCCCTGCGGGCATCACTTGCCGTTCGCCCCATAACGCCGCGTTGCCCACCAGAATAGCAGCGCCAGCAGGCTGACCGCGGCGCCGAGCAGGCATACGCCCTGCCAGCCGGCGTAGGCGTAGGTCGCCGTGGTGCCGATAGCTCCCAGGCCGCTGCCGAGCGCGTAAAACAGCATATAGAGGCCGACCAGCCGGCTGTGGGCTTCGGGGCGGGTACGGAAAATCATGCTTTGGTTGGTGACGTGCAGCGCCTGTCCCCCCAAATCGAGCAGTACGATGCCGATCATCAATGCGCCCAGCGACCATGGCATCAGCGACAGCGGCCACCAGGCCAGCAGCAGCGCCGCAAGCGCCGCCGCACTGGTGCGTTGGGCATATCCCCGGTCGGCCCAGTGCCCGGCCCGTGCGGCAGCCAGCGCCCCCACGACGCCCGCCAGGCCAAAGGCGCCGATGGCGGTGTGCGAGAAGTTATAGGGTGGGGCGCTTAACGGCAGCACCAGCGCGCTCCAGAAGATATTGAACGCGGCAAACATCAGCAGCGCCAGCATGCCGCGCACCTGCAACACTTTTTCCTGCCGCAGCAGCGCCAACATTGAAGCGAGCAGGCTCAGGTAGCGCATCTTGTGCGGCGCGACCGGCAGGCGGGGCAGCCGCTGCCAGAGCGGTAGTGCGATCGCCAGCATCAGTACTGCGGCGCACAGGTAGACGCCGCGCCAGCCCGCCAGATCGCTGATGCCGCCGGCAAACACCCGCGCCAGCAACAGGCCGATAAACACGCCGCTTTGCGCCGCGCCAACCACGCGCCCTTGCTCATGGGGCGCAGCGGCGCTTGCCGCATAGGCAATCAGGCCCTGGGTCATCGCGGTGCCCAACAGGCCCACGGCGAGCATGCCGGCCAGCAGGGCGGGAGCGGAACGCGCCAGACCCACCGCGACCAGCGCAGCCGCAAGGGCAAGCAGCTGTATGGCGATCAGACGGCGGCGATCGCTCCGATCTCCCAGCGGCACCAGCAACAGCAGGGCCAGGGCGCAGCCGAGCTGGGTGGCGGTGATCACGCCGCCGACGGCCGCCTGGCCGATGCCGAAGTCCAACGCCAGCGCGTCGAGCAGCGGCTGGGCGTAATAGACGTTCGCCACGCTCAGCCCGCTGGCGACGGCGAACAACCACACCAGGCTGCCGGGCATCTTCACCGGCTGAGTCAGCGCGTTGTCCGGTGGTAACGGTGAGGCAACAGAACTCTTCATAGCAACGTCCTTGCAATCTGGTTGCAAAAAGAAACTGATTGAATGCTAGGTCAGGCAGTTTTAAAATGCAACCAGAAAACCAACGGCCGCTGAGGAGGCGCTATGCCATCGCGTAAACCAATGCACGATGAACCCTGTCCGGTAGCACGCTGCGTCGATCTGATCGGCGATCGCTGGTCGCTGCTGATCGTTCGCGACGCCTTTGACGGCCTGCGCCGCTTCGGCGACTTTCAACGCAGTCTGGGGATGGCGCGGAATATTCTCTCCGACCGGCTACGCAAGCTGGTTGATGCCGGCGTGCTTGCCCTGCAGGGCGCCTCGGACGGTTCGGCGTATCAGGAGTATGTGCTGACGGACAAGGGGGAAAGCCTGTTTCCCGTAGTGGTGGCGCTGCGCCAGTGGGGGGAGCAGCATCTGTTCGAACGCGGCGAGCGGCACTCGCTGCTGATTGATAAGCACACCGGTGAACCGGTTCCTTTAATGAGTCCGACCGCGCGGGACGGCGGCGTGCTGGCGGCCAGCGCGACCGAAGTGCTCAAGGTAAAGTAAAAACATGCGTCTGGCGTGTTCAGCCGGCATCAATGTCTGCGGGGCCACGAAAGGTCCGACGCCATTCACTGGGGCTGACGCCAAACCGGGTCTTGAAACTTTGTCTGAAAGAAACGGGGGACTGAAACCCCGCCTCATCCGCTACGCTTTCAATGCTGTTATTGGTCGTTTCCAGCAGCTCCTGACTTCGTTGCAGACGCTCGGCATTGAGCCATTCCCCCAACGGGATGCCGGTGGCTTTCACAAAATGGCGCGTCAGCGTGCGCCTGCTCATATTAACAAAGCGGGCCAGTGAGTCGAGGTCGTGCGGCTTGTCCAGATTACGCCGCAGATAATCGATGAGCTCGTTGATTTTGCCGTCGCGGGTATTCACCGGAATGGGGCGTTCAATAAACTGGGCTTGCCCGCCCTCCCGATAGGGGGGGACCACCATTCTTCTGGCGACCCGGTTGGCAATGGCGGTGCCGTAATGGTCGCGGACAATATTGAGGCAGCAATCGATACCGGCGGCCGTACCGGCAGAGGTAATCAGACGTTCATCGGTGGTGTACAGTGAGTTGCTGTCCAGATGAACCTCCGGGAAGCGCTGCGTGAAGTCGCTTTCATACTCCCAGTGCGTTGCCGCGCGGTGTTGATCAAGCAAGCCGCTGTAGGCCAGCACGTAAGTGCCAAGACACAGGCCGACCACTTCTGCGCCGCGCTGCCAGGTGCTGACCAGTTTATCAAGCAGTAACTGAGAAGGCTTTTCATCCGGATCATGCCAGAAGGGCACGATAACAATATCCGCGCTGTCGAGTCGCTCCAGCCCATGCTCCACAGTGATGGACAGGCCAATATCCGACAGGACGACACCTGGCGTTTCCGCGCAAATATCCACCTGAAAGAGATTCGGTTCCGGCATCGCCGTGCCAAACAGGATGCAGGGCACCGAAAAATGAAACGGGCTGAACCCATTGGTGACAATCACCGCTACTTTCAGCGCAGGCATGGTGAACCTCACAGTTGTTGTTACCGCTCGTTTTCGACAGGCTGCGGCATACCCGCTGCATGATATTTTACCGCAGAACCGGCGGAGAGGGCTGCTCAGAAAGTCAGGGTTTCGCCATCGGCCGGAATCAGCACCTTATCTTCAATACCGTGTTCAAGAGTATATTCGCGTAACTCCGCACGGGTCAGCAGGCAGTGGTTAACCGACTCCATATGGGAAGCTACCACGGTCGTTTCGGGCAGCACCTGCAATGTGCGCAGCGTATCCTCTTTACCCATGATGATTGAACCGTAGTCATTGATCACGGCATCCCCGGTATTCAGCACCACAACATCCGGCCGGAAGCGCTGCAGGCTTCTGACATACGGTTTTACCCAAATGGTATCGCCGGCAATATAAAGCGTTTTTTCATCGTGATGGGTAAATACCAGACCGCATGCGTCACCCAGCAGCTCGGCCATGACGGTATTGGCATACAGGTCGTTGCTGCCGTGTTGGCCGTCGGTGGTGAAAATCGTCAGCCCATCAACGAAGCGGTTTTCGTCTGCTAGCGTACGGACGTTGATAAACCCTTGGGAACGGACCAGGGCGGCATCGTTATCGTTCTGGGTATAAATCAGCATGTCTTTCGGCACTAACTGCTGCGCCGCCTCGTCCCAGTGGTCGGTATGGGTATGGGTGATAATCACCGCATCAACGGCCAGCAGCTCTTCAATGGCGACGGGCAAGGCCACCATCGGATTGCGCAGATGCGAGCGCGCGCTGCCGGCAAAGCCATCCCAGGCATCCTTTTCCGCGAGCATCGGGTCAATCAGGAATTTTTTACCGGCATATTCCAACACCAGCGTGGCATTGCGGATTTGAGTCAGTTTCATGTTTGCTCCGGGGTGTATCTCGTTAACAGGTGCGGCTACCGCGATAACGAATTGCTCTGGCGGCGGCTGCGAGGTGCTTAACTGTACGGGGAGGGCGGCGCGGAGTGTGATATGTCCACAGGACATAAAGCGATGTAATCGGGTCAATCGAAGGTTTGGCGAATAATTCCGGCCGTGGCACACTGCTTTTTTCTTATTCAACCGTGGCTTGATGATGATCCGAGATTTTTGCACGTCTGATTCAGAGTCCGTACTGGACATTTGGTTACGCGCGTCAATGCAGGCGCATCATTTTGTCGCCCCCGAGTTTTGGCACAGCCAGCTTGACGCGATGCGCGACGTCTACCTGCCCAGCGCGATCACCCGGGTGTTGGAGGCCGATGGTGCGGTCATCGGGTTCTGCTCTGTTTATCAGCAGACGCTGGCGGCGCTGTTTGTTTCCCCTGAGCATCAGGGAAGGGGAGTTGGTGCGCAATTGCTGGCCGACGCCATGTCAGCCAAATCGATGCTGGAACTGTCGGTGTATGCCGCGAATGCTTCCGCCATCCGTTTCTACGAAAAGCAGGGATTTGTCACCGTCAGAGAGCGGCTGGACGAGCATACGGGCCAACCGGAGAAGGTGATGTGCTGGCGAGCGTTATCGTGAACATATCGCGCAGCGATGCCTGGCCGGGACCGTGCCCGGCGTTTCATCTATACCCCGCCGCACAGGTCGGTAAAACTGCCGGTGACGAACGAGGCTTCATCGCTCAGCAGCCACAAAATGGCATAGGCGACTTCTTCCGGCGTGCCGCCCCGTTGCATCGGGAAGTTTTTGGCAATCCGGTCCACCCGCTGCGCCTCGCCGCCGTCGGCATGAATATCGGTGTAAATGCCGCCCGGACGCACGCAGTTGACGCGGATGCCGTCAGCGGCGACCTCTTTCGACAGGCCGGTGGTGAAGGTATCGACGGCGCCTTTCGACGCGGCATAGTCAACGTATTCGAAGGGGGAACCGCTTTTCGCTGCGCCGGATGACACGTTGACGATGGCGCCTCCGCGCCCCCCGCGGGACAACGACATGCGTTTGATCGCCTCGCGTGAGCAGTAAAAATGGCTCATGACGTTGGTCAGCAGCACCTGTTGGAAGCGCTCGCCGTCCATATCAATCATCGCCATTTTTTGCTTCAGGATGCCGACGTTATTGACCAGATGGGTAATGGCGCCCAGCTGGCGGTCGATATCGTCAAACATGGCGATGACCTGACGCTCATCGGAGACATCGGCGCGGATGGCGATGCATTTCCCGCCCCGGCTTAAAATTTGATCGCGAACGTTAACTGCGGATTTTTCATCGTTTAAATAGTTCAAACAGATTGAATAACCCCGTTCTGCCGCCAGTAATGCCGTCGCAGCGCCAATACCGCGCCCTGAGCCCGTTATCAATAATACGTTATCGTTAATCATCATCCTGTCTGGTGCCTTATATTAGGAATAAAAAACAGAAGGTTAATTGCAAACAAATAAGAAAATACGGCGCTGTTAATATATAACCGACCAGGCTGAATAAATCGAATTTTTGCGGCGCGGTTCAGACGGCGCCCGACCGGGCAAAGTACGGCGACGGGTCGAAATTTTGGGAGCAGCAGCTGCTTAACACGCCGGTGCCGGGAAGCGCATAAGCGGCGTATCGCTTGCCGTCCGGCATCGGTTAATTCAGCCCGCGATAGCGCGGGCTTTTTTATTGCCGCCACGGCGGCATGCTATGCGGCGCCAAAACGTTCGATCACCTCCGGCAGCGCAATATGACCGCTGCAGGCGCCGCTGCCGGGCTGCATGTCGCCGCTTTCCAGCGCGGTGGCATAGATTACCGCGGGATCGGCCTCAAGGCGGCTTCTCAGCGCGGCCAGCTTCGGCCAGCGCGTTGATGCGGCCACCTGATGAATGTCGAGCCAGCGGGCGACGCCGATCAGAATTGCGTCCGCCAGCGTCGGACGATCCGCGAGCAGAAAAGGCATCTCACCGATCATCGCCTCGAGCTGGTCGTGACGCTTGATCACGGACTCGCGGCCCCATGTCTGCAACACATCCTTCATCATCGGGTTGGGCGGGGACATCTCCATCGCCGCCCAGAGCGGGCTGAAGGCGGCGGTGAAGCCGGTGTTGATAAACGCCATCAGCTGGTGCATACGGTCGGCGCTGGGCGACTGCGGGTCAAAGCTGATGCGGCGCGCGCTGTCCCGCGCCTCCAGCCAGGCGGCGATCGCCAGGTTTTCCGTCAGCACTTCTCCCCGTTCGGTGATCAGCGCCGGCGTCTCCACCCGCGGGTTAAGGCGCTGATAGGCCGGCTCGCGCATTTCGCCTAACATATCGACGCGGCACAGTTGGTACGGGCGGCCCAGCCATTCAAACGCAGCGACAAGCCCCATAGAACTTCCCGCCGGGAAGCCGTATAGCAGAATTGGTTCCATACTTAGGTTCTCCAGGATTGAGAGTGATGGCGCTGCGCAGCGATGTGTTACTGTAGCAGCCGGTTCCCGTAAGTAAATTACGCACTTTTTTGTTACCACGAGCCCCGATATGAAAGACCTGGTTTCCCGTTGCCCGATAGAAGAAGTGATGCAGGTTCTCAGCGGCCGCTGGCCGACGTTGCTGATCTACTACCTGCAGCATGGTTCCAGACGCTTTAACCAGCTGCGTCGGGATAACCCGACGATCTCGCACAAGATGCTGACGTTGGAACTGCGCAAGCTGGAGGATGCCGGCATCGTTCATCGCACGGAATTTGCGGGCTACCCGCGGCGCGTCGACTACGCGCTGACGCCGGCAGGAGAGCGGCTGGTGCCGCTGATTGATGCGCTGGGAGCGTGGTGGGAAGAGACGGATAGTCAGGGTGAAGAAAACGCATTGCGTGATGTCTATTCGGCGATGTAGGGCTATTCCGTTGGTCATCAACCAATTAGCGGTGTCGGCCGATTACTCTATTTTATTGGCGTAATAAATACGCCATATTCGCGTTGTTCATAATAAATTTATTGCTCGCCTTGCCATTAGCTAGAATTTATTCTACTTCGGCGTCAGGGAAAATAATTAACTAGCTGGCTGAATATTTTTTTAGCAAATCTATTGTGTGCTACTTTATTATTTTGTCTTGATATATATAACCTTTCATATTGTCTTACATTTTTATTTATTATCTCTGTGCATCTTGTATGTTGGCGGCGGTTTTTTCTGCTAGGTTTTTTTAACCCCCCAATATTAAGCGTGATAACCATGGAAAATGAAATTTTCCCAGGAGAGAGTTGCGCTCTGGCGACGCCGGTCAGCGATAGATTAGCCCTATTTCGTGAGCGACACTTTATCTATTTTCCTGCCTGTGAGCTTGGCGTCGGCAATAACGCAGTCGCGGAGGAAGCTCTGGTTTCAACATGGGAAAATTTACCCGTTGATAAATATTTACAGGGGAGCAGGCTGCGCCGGCGGCGTATTTGCAAATTTGATCTCAGCCAGCAGGGTGAGATAACGCCGTTGCAGGACTGTCATTTTTTTCAAAGCTCACAGGTCAATGGTCTATTAGGTGGCATTGAGCGCCTGTATCCCCGCAGCGAAAACGATTTTATTTCCTCATCGGTCGTTCAGCAGCTGCTGGCCCATCACCATGCGTTACTGACCCGTTTGGTGGGTAATCAGCGTTGGCTGGTGACGTGCCACCAACTGCGCGTCTGCTGTGATGCGCAGCAGGCGGGGCTGGCAGCGCCGGAAGGGCGTCATTCTGACGGACATGATTATATTTTTCAGCACCTTATTCAACGCAGCAACGTATTAGGCGGCGCCAGCGAAGTGTATGACCGTGATGGCAGGCAGGTGCTGACTCGGGTATTACAGGGTTTTCTCGACACGTTGCTGCTTGATGACCGCATGATGCAGCACGATGTCACACCGCTATATCCTGACGATCCGCTCAGGGCGGCATTTCGCGACATGCTGATTATTGATTTTGACCAAATACGCTGAGAGAAATATGGAAACGTCACTGATTTTGCAGTCCGACCCGATGATGGGGGAAGCCGACAGCTTGAGACAGCGATTCAGCGCTGCAAAGCAGCGGCGTGAAGCGACGATTTCGCTGACGGCAAACGAAAATGTGCTGTCGGAAAGTGCGCGTTGGGTAGGGCAAAGCCGGCATTATGACCGTTACTATTTCAACGGCCTGCTTAACGACGACTGCCGCTATGCCGCGCACTATAACGGTATGCAGTTTGAAGCGTTTCCTGAGGTGGCCTGGTTACAGGCGGAGGCCACCGCCGCGGCGCAGCGGCTGTTTGACGCTCCTTACATTGAGTATCGCGCGCTGTCGGGCGTACATTGTACGCTGGCGATGATCGCCGCCCTGACCGAACCAGGGGATGGTGTGTGGTCCCTGTCGCCGGCATGCGGCGGTCACTTTGCCACGGCGGCGCTGGTGGAGCGGTTGGGCCGGTGCAGCGGTTTTATCACCCTGACCGACGACGGCGAGATCGATCTGGCGGCACTGGCGTCAATGCTGCGTCAGCCGCCGGCGGCTGTCGTTCTCGACCACGGTCTGACCTGCCATGGCTTTGCGGTTGCGCCACTGCGCCAATGGCTGGACCGCCACGGCCTGACAGAGGTGCTGATTTTGTATGATGCATCGCATCCGTTGGGGCTTATCGCCGGTGGCGCGCTGGCTAATCCGTTGGATGACGGGGCCGATATCCTACAGGGCAATACGCATAAATCATTCCCCGGCCCGCATCGCGCCATTATTGCTACCCGCAACGCTTCCCTGGCGGCGCGTATTCAGGGGGGGCTGGATGCCGGTCTGGTGTCTTCGCCCAACTTACCTTGTTTGCTACAGCTATTCGTTACCCTGCGGGAAATGGCGTGTTTTGGCGCCGACTATGCGCGGCAGATGTGTCGCAATGCCTGGCTATTGGGGGAGCGGCTGGCGGATCTGCCGGGATGGACCGTGCTGCCGACGCAGACCCATATGTTACTGCTACAGGGGGAGCAGAGCGCAGCGGCGGCTGCCGCCCTTAATGAACTGGGCATCCGGGTCAATAATAAAATGCGCTTTGGGCAACCCTGTTTGCGGTTGGGGCTGCAGGAGGTGACCCGGCTGGGAATAAGCGATGAACAGTTGGGGGCGCTATCGGACATCTTGCGCCAGGCGTTGCTGAATCCGACGAACGACAGGTTGCGCCCGCGGGTACAGGCGCTGGGCATGCAGTTACGGCAGGTGCATTACAGTTTTGATACTGAGGGGCGATGATGAAGGGCAATGCGTGTTTGATTATCGGCAATGTGCGCGAGGGTGAATATGAAGGCCTGTTGGCGGACGGCGTTGAGGTGCTACTGCTGGCGGATACCAAGCCGACGGCGAAAATCGCTGACGCCAGCCATCTGCAGCCGGTTGCCCGCTATGATTTTTCTAAGGGGTACGGCGAGGAGCTGCGACAGCTGGTGGCGGCGTTGCATACGGAGTATGCCTTTACCAGCGTGTTGAATTTTCGGGAAAGCTATGTGGCGGTCAGCGAGCAAATTTGTCAGGGGCATCCGGCGCTGCGGCATTTGCAGCGTCATGTCTCCCGCACGCTGGATAAGTTGCAGCAGCGCGCCTGTTTCAACGCCAGCGCCAATCGCGACTTACATGTGACATCCCGCCGCGCAACGATGGAAGCGCTACTGCAGCAGGCTGACGCGCTGAGCTGGCCCTGCGTGCTGAAGCCGGCCAGTCTATACAGCAGCCTGTTCGTCAAATGTTTACACAGCGCGCAGGATCTGGCGCGCTACGCACTGGAGGAGTGGCCAGAGCTGCAGGCGTACGTCGCGGGGAAAAGCCGGGAAACCAGTGAATTACTGCTGGAAGAGTACCTGAGCGGTTCCAATCACTCGATTGACTGCGCGATTACGCCGGACGGTGAGATAACAACTTTTCCGATTGTCGATGTGATCGCCGGCGTAGATATTCAGCGGCCGGATTTCCACCATTTTGCCCGCTATTCCCCCTCAACGCTGCAAAGTAATGAGGAGATGGTGGCGCGTTGTCATCGGCTGGCTCGGGATGCCGTCGCGGCGCTGGGACTGCGCGGCACTTTTGCACACGTGGAATTTATCCTCACCGCCGCCGGCCCGCGTATTCTTGAGGTCGGGGCCAGGCCGGGGGGCAGCCGTATCTATGTGATACGCCAGGCCTGGGGTATCGCAATGGATGCCTGTTACCACCGCGCGCTTTCTGGCCAGCCGTTACGCTTACCGGAGACGCCGGCGAGCGCTTTTGGCATCGCCACGCCGTTCGCACGCCACAATATTGTCTGGCAAGGGCTGCGGCATGAAGCGCAGATACGCCGGATCGCCGGGTTTCAGCAGTGGTATGCGTGGGTCGAGCCGGGGGCGACGATCGGCCCGGTCGGCAACGGTTTCCAGAATTATGTCTACATCGAGTTTCGAGGTGCGGATACCGCGGCGCTACGAGAGTCGCTGCTGCAGGTGGCGCAGATCGACGTATACGGTGAGAGGGAGCGGCCGGCGGTGATTGTGGTTGGTGGGCGAGACTCATCAATAAATTGGCCCGGCAGCGCAGAGATTGACGTGACGCTGATTCAGACGCCCGCGCAGTTGACCCCTTATCAGCGCCAGCATGCGGAAGTGTTGCTGACGGAGCGATTGGACGATTTGGCGCATTGGCTGCCGATATTGCAGGAGCGGCATCGACAGCGCCCTTTTAGCGCGATTGTTTCTTTCAATGAGCTGGGGTTGATGCCCGCCGCGCTGGCCGGCGAGCAGTTGGGCATCTGCCATAACCCCCGCCGCAGCGTAGAGCAGAGCCGCGACAAACTGTTGTTTCGACAGCTGCTGGTCGACGGGCCTTGGGCGCTGCCCGCCAGCCGGGTTGACGACCGCGCGCAGGCGCTGGCCTTTGTGCAGCGTCACGGCGCGTCAATTATCAAACCGATCGCCGGCTCCGGGAGCCAGGGGATATACGCAGTAAATAATGAGCAGGATTTGCGCGATATTCCGTTTGACGGCAATCAGCAGATTGAGGCGTTTGCCCGCGGTGAAGAGTTTAGCGTGGAGACGCTGAGCCTGGATGGCGAGCACCGCTTACTGGGAATCACGCGCAAATACACCACCGGCGCTCCCCACTATGTGGAGACCGGGCATGATTTTCCGGCGCCGTTGGCGCCAGAGGATGAACGGCTAATCGCTGAGGCGGTGCTGTGGCTGTTGCAGGCGCTGGGACATCGCTGGGGGCCGGCCCATACCGAAGTGAAATTGGACGGGCAGCGTGTGCAATTTATCGAAACCCAGACGCGTTTTGGCGGCGATCAAATTTGGGAAATGGTCTGGGGCGTGACCGGTGTACATCAGGCCGCCGCCACCATTGCGGCGATGGCAAAGACCGCGCTGCCGGCGACGCCCGCCGCCTATCAACGGATGTCGATCCGCTTTCTGAACGCAGCGGAAGGAGCCGCGCCGCAGGCGCCGCTCCCGGCCGGGTGGTTGATCCGCACCAGCCTTCAGCCGGAGAAATTCGGCAGGCCGGTGCGTTGCTCTTCAGAGCGCCATGGCTATTGGCTGTTTGGCTGTCAGGCATCGGACGAAACGGCGTTTCTCGCCGCCTTGGCCGATATGAATGTTAACCCTCAATTCAGCGAGTATTCCGATGAGTGATGTTCTCTACCGTATTGAAGGCGAAATGCATGAGGCGTTTCCTGTTATCTCCTTTTCGACCAATGTATATGACAATCCGGCAGATATTTTCGACTCTATCGAACGTCTGGCGCAGTACTTCCAGGCGGTAGAGTTTGAAATTGGCGAAGCCGCCGAGGAGGTATTCTGGCAACTGGACTGCGAACAGCGTTTGGCGCTGGCGGCGCAGATTAAGGCATTTACCACGCAACGCGGCGTGACCTTTACCGTCCATGCGGGCTGGTGGGGAAGGCAGTATAACCTGTGCTCGCCGGACGCCGAGGAGCAGGCGCAGGCGATTGAGTGTCTGGGGGCCGCGGTGCGTTTTTCTTTGGCTGCGGGGGCAACCAGCGTGACCTTCCACCCCGGCTACAAGGATAAGTATGACAACACCACGCTGTTGAACTGCCTGATTACGGCCATCAATCGGCTGCAGGAGCAGGTTGACTGTCGCGGTATTGCCCTGTGCCTGGAAAATATGGGCGGAGAGCGGCCTAAATACCCGGTGTTCAGCGTTGAGGAACATCTGCGTTTTCATCGTGAAACCGGGTGTTATATCACCATTGACGTGACGCACCTGTGCTCGCTGTATCCATACGGCGATGCGCTGTTCGACGCCATCGCCCGCCTGGCGCCGGTGACGCGTCATCTGCACATTGCCGATTTACAAGGCACGCATCACCAGCATCTGCCGCTGGGGGAAGGCAATCTGCCGCTGAGCGATGTCTTGAACCGTTTTGCGGCCGGCGGCTATCGCGGCGTGGCGGTGGTGGAGGAGTTTATCCCCAAGTACAGCACGGCCTTTTATCTTGAGAAGGCGCGCGAGTATCAACGACGGCTGGAGTCCATGCGGCATGTCCCTGCATGAACAGCAACTGACGCGCAGCGGCGGCAAGCATGATGTTTTACGCGGGCTGGCCGACGCGTCGCCCTTTGTGTTCTCGTTGCTGCTATCGTTTACCGTCATCGGCCTGCTGGCTTACCAGCAGGGGTTGAGCGGCGTGCATTCGGTGATTTTTAGCGGTGCGCTGATGTCGGCGCCGCTGCAAATGACCCTGCTGGAAGCGCCGCAACAGTCGCTTTCGCTGCTCACCGTGCTGCTGTCCGCACTGAGTATCAACCTGCGTTTTTTGGTGTTTACACTCAGCCTGCGCAGCAGCATGCGCGACGGCCCGCTGCGCGGCTATATTCCCGCGTTATTGGTGATGGCTAACGCCGCCTTTACGCTGATGTCGCTACGGCGCGAGAGCGCGCCGCTGACGCGGGCCTACTGCAACACCGTCAGCTTTACGCTCTATGCCGCCGCCTTGTGCGGCACCCTGCTGGGCTATCTGTTTGCTTCGCTGGCCGATCGCCATCTGGTGGAGCATATGTCGGTGATCATCGCAATTTTCATTGCTTCATCGCTGGGCAAACTGGCGCGCGATCGTCATCAACTGCTGGCGCAGGCGGTGGCGCTGCTGGCCTGTTTTGCCAGCGTGTGGCTGTTTGGCGCCATCAATTTGCTGGCGATCCTGACCATTACGCTGTTGCTGAGTTATCTCTATGACCGATAGCCGCTATTTTTGGACCTTTATCCTATGCTGTGCGTTGATCTCTGCGCTATGTCGGTTACTACCGTTATTAATCAACGTCGAGACGCTGCCTGCGTCGCTGCAGTCGTTTATCACCCGGTTGGCGAAATATATTTCCGTGGCTCTGCTGGTCAATATTCTCGTGGCCGCGCTGTGGCAACTGGGGCAGTTGCAGGGGGCGCACTACCAGTGGATCATTCCGGTGGCGCTGGCGTGGCTGCTGGGTCTGACCCCGCTGAAATCGGGCTATGCTTTCCTGATCGCTCTGGCCTGCTGGGGCGGTCTGCTGTGGTGGTGAAACACGTGTGCCGCCTGCGCTTCAGAAGATTTGTCAGCTCTTACTCACGCGCTACGGCTTTCTGCCTGCCGGGGAGCAACGTGAGCAGCGCCAGCGCGACGGGGAACAGCGATCCCCACAATACCGCATTCCAGCCGAACAGATTCAGCAGCGCGCCGGAGGAGAAGGAGCCGACGATCATCACGCCGAACACCACGAAATCATTAAGCGACTGCACCTGGGTTTTCTCTTCCGGGCGGTGGAAATCAATGATCTTTGTCGACGCGCCGGTAAAGCCGAAGTTCCAGCCGATACCCAGCAGGATCAGGGAAAGCCAGTAATGGGCAATCTCGGTGCCGCTCAGCCCGACGACCACGGACAGCCCGGTCATCAGCAGCCCCGCGGCGGCCACGGGCATCGCCCCGAAGCGGTTAATCAGCCGGCCGGTAAAAAAACCGGGGCCGAACATGGCGATAACGTGCCATTGAATGCCCAGATTAGCCGCCTGCTGAGAGATGCCGTGCATATGCATTGAGAGCGGCGCGGCCGTCATCAGGAAATTCATGATCATATAGGTGACGGCGCCGCTGAATACCGTGCGCAGAAAGCCGGGCTGGCGCACAATTTCCCGCAGCGGGCGGCCGCCGCTTTTGGCAGCGGCAACCGGCTCGGTGGTTTTGACGCCCGTCAGCACCCAGGCGGAGAGCGCAGCGACCAGCGCTTGCGCAACGTAGGTGATGGCAAAGGTGTGGGGCGGCCAGAGATCCATGGTGCCGGTGACCAGCATCGGGCCGATAACGCCGGCCGCGACGCCGCCGCCCATCACCAGCGACAGCGCCCGCGCGCGCCGCGCTTTATCCACGCCGTCCGTCGCGGCGAAGCGGAATGACAGCGCCACCGCGGCGTAGGCACCCCCTAAAAAGGCGGCGAGGCAGAACAGGGCGAATGAGCCGATAACGACCGCCAGCGCGGCGGCCAGGCCGGTGACCATCCCGGCGCCGGTACCGGCCATAAAGGCCGCCTTGCGGCCATATTTGCGCGCCAGCACGCCAAACGGCAGGATACAGGCCGCCATCCCCAGCACGAACATGGTGATGGGGAAGGTGGCTAGGGAAGCGTTCGGCGCAATCGCGTTGCCGACAATCGCGCCGGTGGCGTAAAACACCACCGAGTTCGCGCCGGCCAGCGCCTGAGCCGTTGCCAGGCGCAGGATATTGCGCTGTTGGTCCTTGAGCGGCAATGTGCTCGCTGTCTGCATAAGGTTACCTTTCCTGGTTGATTGTCGGCGTGTCTCCGGTGCGCACGCGCTTTGCTTGCAGTTTCCACTAAAAATCGGCTTGTCGCACGCGTTATCAGCCATACTTCGGCTGGCAGCGAAGTATGGCCGGGTTCTTTGAGCCAGGATGTTTATCCCAAGGAAAAAGGAGCCCGTTATGTTTGCCATTAGCATCAACACCACCGCGTCCGCAGCGTTATTTCCCCTTATCGCCGGGGAGCGACATCATGACTGACTTTGATAGCGCCACGCTGCTGCTGAGCGGCGCGGTTTTCCTGCTGGCCGGGCTGGTGAAAGGCGTGACCGGCATGGGGCTGCCGACCGTGGCGATGGGGCTGCTGGGCGCGCTGATCTCGCCGGTCGCCGCAGCGGGCATGCTGCTGCTGCCCTCATTGGTGACGAATATCTTTCAGCTGGCAGGCGGCGGCAATACGGCGGCGCTGCTGCGCCGGCTGTGGCCGATGCTGTTGATGGTGACGCTGGCCACGCTCTGTACCAGTGGCTGGATCGCAGCAGGCAACAGCAGCCGCACGCAGCTGGCGTTAGGCGTGGCTCTGATTATTTACGGCTTATGGACCCTGTCAGGACGCATTTACGCCGTCTCCGCCCGCGGGGAGAAATACTTTTCGCCGGTTGTCGGGCTGGCCACCGGCATGCTGACCGGCGGCACCGGAGTTTTTGTTATGCCGGCGGTGCCCTGGCTGCAGGCGTTGGGGCTGGAAAAAGATGAACTGGTGCAGGCGCTGGGCATCTCTTTTACCTGCTCGACGCTGGCGCTGGCGGCGGGGCTATGGTGGCACGGCGCCTTCCAGGCCGGTTCGCTGGGGGCGTCAACGCTGGCGGTGCTGCCGGCGCTGGTGGGGCTGTTTGCCGGGCAGAAGCTGCGCCGGGTGATCTCACCGCTGCTGTTCCGCCGCTGTTTTCTGCTCTGCCTGATCGTGCTGGGCGTAGAGATGACGCTGCGGGCGCTCTGAAGGCGGCTGCTCGGTCGCGTTTATACCCGCAGATAGTCCGCCAGGCTGCGGGTATCGTCGGGGTTGACCCGGCGCGCCAGAACCGGGTCGAAAAACAGCGTATTACCCTGCGGATCGCTGAGTTTTAACACGGTATGGTTTTGCAGTTCGAATCTGGCATTTGGCTTCACGCCGGGAATGTCCGGGCTGTCGCCCATGGCGATGGACAGCGGCGTATCAATGGTATGCAGCTCAACCTGATGGTGGCCGGCGCTGTTTGCCAGCGTCTGAAACAGTTTGCTGATGGAGGCCGCGTCGGCCTGCTGTTCGAGAGCAATATCATAAATATCGCGCTGGCTTTCAGCCGGGTTGAAGCGGACGGCCTGGCTGCGTTTATTTTCGTCCGCTAATTTTTGCAGCAGGCTCAGGGTGCTCTCTTTGCCGTGGGTATGTTTGAACAACGGGGCGAATGCCCGCTGGATGTGCTGGCCCGCCTCCTGCTGTTTGGCCTCCAGCCCCGGTTCAGGGAAGGTGCTGATGCCCGCTCTCATCAGCGCATCCATAATGCCGCGGCCATACACGGCGGTTTCCTGCGGATGGCGCGCGCGAATATGGGCGGTTTCGTCGTTGGTGAGGGTGGCGGTGTTCAGGTAGTTTTCCATGCTGTCGCTGCGAAACGGGTTAACCGCGCGGCCCAGCAACGGATCGAAATAGCTGCTGTTGCCGTGCTCATCGCTGATTTTTAACACCGCGTGTTCGGTCAGACGATGATGTTCGCCAGGCTGGCCGGCCGAGGGCACGCTGAGATTGCCGGCGACGGGGAAGGCGTGGGTCTGCGCCTTAAAGCCTGCCGCCTGCGCCATGACCAGGTAGAAGCGGCAGGCCGCTTTGGCATCGCCGCGTTTTTCCTGCATGGCGGCCAGCAGGCCGCCCGGAAATGCCGGGTCGAAGCGGAAGGTTGCGGTTTTTTTGTCTTCCGCATGGAGTTTATGCAGCAGCTCCGCGGCGCTTTTTTCCTGCCCCGTTACGTGTTTGAACAGCGGCGCCATATTGCGCTGGAAGGTCTGGCCCATTCTGGTAGCGCTGGCGGCGTCGTGCGGGTAGGCGACCCCGCCTTCCCGCATCAGCCCGTCGAACACCTTGCGGCCAAACGCTTCCCGTGCGGCGCCAGCCGCCGGGTCCGGCCGCGTCAGTTCTTCTACCGGCTCGTTATCTTCGGTGATTGCCGGCCGTGAGGCGTGGGACGCGGCGCTGTTTGCTGCGGCAGCGGCTGGTTGGGGGGAAAAGGATTGCAGACGCTGTGCTGACGGCGCATCTGCCGTCGGGCGGCTTAGAGACGCTGGCGCTGTTTTGGCCGGGGACGCCGTCGGGGAAGCGTCCTCCTGCGCAGCGGCCGTCGTTGTATCGGCAGACGGCGGCGTTGTTTTGGCGTCCGTCGGCCGTTGCGGCTCAGCGTCGCCAGCAGGCGCCGGGTGGCTGACGCAGGCGGGGTCCTGCGTGCCGAGCTGACGCACTATCTCATCCACCACAATATTCAGCAGTTCGATCAGCGGCCCGCGCGGATGGGGTTTGCCATGCAGGCTTTCATGCTGCGGCAGTCCGGTCAGCCCTTCTAGCAGCGCGTGGAGCAGGGCGCGTCGCTTGCTCAACGGCTGTTGCCCCTGTTCGCTGGCGTAGCCGGGCGGGTTGCCGTTGAGCACCTCAAGCAGCAGCTTCAGTCCCAGCGTCTTGGCGGAGGGCTGATGCGCCGGCGTGGTGGTGGCAGCCTGTGGATTGATCTGCCAGTGAGGGGCATGGCCGCCGAATCTGACCTCGTCGCGATAGGCGTGGTTAAACGCCGCGCGGAAGGTGGCGCTGTGGGCGTAGGCCTCCTGCAGGCCGTGGGTTACCGTATGGTGCAATGCGCGCAGCGCGTTATTGCCCTGTTTGACGGCGGAGAGAAACATGTCCGGCAGTTCACCGGGGCGGAACTTATGCGTTGCGTCGCCGAGTTTGGCTGAGAATGCATGGCGCAGCGGGCTTGGCTGAGTAAATTGTCGCATCATTGCCTGAGAGTGCGCGCTTAGCAGCTGGTCGTGCGCGCGTCCCGCCATTTGGGACAGGCCGGCGAAGCCATGGCGCTGGTGGTGCAAACTTTGACTGATGCCTTTTACCGCCGCGCCAAGCAGCGCAGGATTTAACCCGACCATAAATTGCCCTCCGTTCGCTCCGCCAACGTTTCATCATTGCTATCATAGTGAGTAACCACTGCGCGGAGAGGGTTCCCTCATGGCGAAGATTTTGCGGGCCGGGCCGACTAGCTGGCGGCGCTGTGCAGCAGATAATAGGCGTCGTCGCCTTCTCCTCCCTGGCTGACAATATGCCAGCCGTGCCGCCGGTAAAACAGCAGGGCAGGTTCGTTACGGATCAGGCATTTTAACGCGCCGATGCCGCGGAAGGTGGATTCCGCCTGTTTGAGCAGGGCGCTGCCGACGCCGCGCGTTTGCTGGGTCGGATCCACAAACAGGTTGTGGATGAAATCCTCCGCCCGGTGAATGGAAACAAAGCCCAGCGGTATACCGTGCTCTTCAGCCACCCAAATCTCTTCCCCCAGCGTGGCGCGATCAAAATCTTTCGGTTGGTAATGGCGGGTATCCCGCCAGTGAAAGGCGGTTTTACGTGCTGCCAAATATATGCGGCGCAGAAAGGGACGATCGGATTGTTGGTATGGCCGTATTTGCATCATGCTCCCTCGGTGGCGGACGCGCGGAAATCGAGCAGCGTCGACACCTGAGTATGTCGGAATATCATGCCGTTGGCGAGAGATAGAAAAAAGAGCAAATATAACTATTTGCTCTTAAAATAAGACGCGTTACCGGGCGGTGAGCATGGTGCTGCCGGCCCGGTTGATATTGGCGACGTTACTTGGTGTAACGACCTTCCCAGAAACCACGGACAAGGTTAAATACGCCGTCGGTGAAGATCTTGCCTACGCCTCTGGCCGCATTGGTGATGCTGCCGAGGATGGATTCGGCGCCCTGGGTGAGAGAACCAACAACACCACCCAGGAGACCGCCGAAGATACCGTCGAGACCGGCGATACCACCTGATACTTCATTGACTTCAACGTTAGATAATTCTCTCATGGTTTGTCCTTAAACATTAAATGAGGTAGATAAAAAGGGCTGGGATAATTACGGCTTGGTAATGGCAGACGCACATTCATTCAGCTCTACGGGCTTGCTGGAGGAGGTGACGTTGCCGAATTTGTCAACGCAACCTACGGTCCGGTAGCAAACCAACCCTGAGGATGATGGCGATACGTTATGGCTGACTTTACATCCCCAAGCGCCGCCAATAACGCTCATTGCTTTGCCTTGCGCTAATTTTTGCATAACTCTTAGTTATCCTTGTTGGTTATTACGGCGACTGAGCGCCATCCGCGTCAGGCTGTGAGTAATTAGCGGCGAGCGGCTGCGCTTGGCGCGTCCGGCGCAGGCTGAGTAGGACGGTTCGGACGGAAAGCGTTGACGAGTTTGTCCAGGAAGCCCATGCCCAGGCCAATGGTGGTGCCGATAGAGTTGGCGATATTGCCGACGATGTTGCCTGCGATACCGGTCAGGGTATCAACGCCGGCGTTGATGATATTGCCGATAATACCACCGAAAATGCCGCCGGAAACCGCTTCAACTTCAACGTTAGATAATTCTCTCATGATAAATTCCTTTTTTATTGAAAATAAAAGATTGTGTGTATAAATACAACGGTGACACCTTGGCGAGAACAGCCAAGGTGTTATTTAATATTACCCTCTTTTTTAATCTTATAAATACTGTTTACAGCGTTTTGTTGGTTTTAAGGAAAATTCTTGTCAGCTGAAAATAAGCCCTCCGACTTTATCCTAAATTCATCACAATTATATTTATTTAAGTGATGTTAAAAATATTATTATCGAGATTATTGCAAGATTACCCGGCGCAGAGCGTTCTGCCAGCGTCATCGACATGCCGTTGAAAGATTTGAATCCCGAGTGGGGCGGAGTATGATGTGGGCGCAGTCGCTATCCCTGTGGGATGTGCTGCGGAGACTCGGGGTGCCCTTCACGACGCGTGAAGGCTGAGAAATACCCGTATTACCTGATCTGGATAATACCAGCGTAGGGAAGTCTTGGCGTCCTGACCGGCGCCCGCCTTCTTAACGCCGGTTGGGAGAACTATGATCGCTCGACCTGATGAATTGCCCGGCGCAACGGCCGCGGCCAGCTTACAGCTGCTCAAACAACATTCCCCGCTGATTCACTGCCTGACCAACGACGTGGTGCAAACGCTGACGGCCAACGTCTTGCTGGCGCTGGGCGCGTCGCCGGCGATGGTGGTTGAACCGTCCGAAGCGGCGCAGTTCAGCCGTCTGGCCGATGGCGTGTTGATCAATATCGGCACCCTGACCGCCGCCCGCGCGGAGTCAATGCTGGCGGCGGTGGAAGCCGCTAATCAGGCCGCGACGCCCTGGGTACTGGACCCGGTGGCGGTCGGCGGGCTGACCTTTCGCACCGAGTTTGCCCACCGGCTGCTGGCGCTGCGGCCGGCGGCGATCCGCGGCAACGCGTCGGAAATCATGGCGCTGAGCGGGCTGCAGGCTTCGGGGCGCGGCGTCGACAGCACGGCGGACTCCCTGGTCGCGCTGCCGGCGGCGCAGCAGCTGGCGCAGCGCAGCGGCGCGGTTGTGGCGGTTACCGGCGCGACCGACTATATCACCGACGGCCGGCGCAGTTGGGCGGTCAGCGGCGGCGATCCGCTGATGACGCGGGTGGTGGGCACCGGCTGCGCATTATCGGCAGTGGTGACGGCATTTTGCAGCCTGCCGGGCGAGCGGCTGGATCACGTCGCCGCCGCCTGCCGGGTAATGGCGCACTGCGGCGCGGTGGCCAGCAGGCAGGCCGGCGGACCGGGCAGTTTTACTCCTGCGTTTCTCGACGCGCTGTACCACTGGCAGGGGGAAGCGTGATGATGAAGCGTATTAACGCATTGACCATTGCCGGCACCGACCCGAGCGGCGGCGCCGGCATTCAGGCGGATCTGAAAGCGTTCTCGGCGCTCGGCGCCTACGGCACCAGCGTGATCACCGCGCTGGTGGCGCAGAACACGCGCGGCGTGCAGTCGGTGTATCAGATTGAGCCGGCGTTTGTTGCCGCGCAGCTGGATTCCGTGTTGAGCGACGTGCGCATCGACAGCGTGAAAATCGGCATGCTGGCCAATGCTGACATTGTACAGGCGGTCGCCGAGCGCTTGCGGCATTATCAGCCGCCGTTTGTGGTGCTGGATACGGTGATGCTGGCGAAAAGCGGCGATCCGCTGCTGGCGCCGGAGGCGGTGGCGTCGATCCGGCGTGAGCTGCTGCCGCAGGTGTCGCTGATCACGCCCAACCTGCCGGAGGCGGCGGCGCTGCTGGATTGCCCGCCGGCGGACAATGAGCAGCAGATGCGCGAACAGGGAAGGGCGCTGCTGGCGATGGGCTGCCAGGCGGTGCTGATGAAGGGCGGCCATCTCAGTGAAGACGAAAGCCCGGACTGGCTGTTCAGCCGCGGTGCGGAGCAGCGTTTCAGCGCGCCGCGCATTGCCACGCGCCATACGCACGGCACCGGCTGCACCCTGTCTGCGGCGCTGGCCGCCCTGCGTCCACGTTATGACGACTGGCCGCAGACGGTGGCGGCGGCGAAGGATTATCTGCAGCGCGCGCTGCAGCAGGCGGACAGCCTGGAGGTCGGCCAGGGCATCGGCCCGGTGCACCATTTTCATGCCTGGTGGTGAGCCAACTTTTTCGCGTTGCTGTGGTCTGAAGAGATCCACGCCTTTATTGATTCTCGAAGGGAGAATGACCATGACAGGAATGCATAAACTTCGTTATACGCTGTTGGGCGCACTGCTGGCCGTCAGCGCCGGCAGCTTTGCCCAGCAGGTGGTGACCACGGCGGATCTGGTTCAGCAGCCGGGTTACCAGAGCAGCTGGCAGCAAATGGTAAAAGGGCAGGCGCGGCTGCCGGGCTGGGCGCGTAAAGGCAGCGGCACTTCGACGCCGGCGGAAACGGTCAGCTGGCAGGGGCAGCAGTATCAGGTGGGCAATATCTGCAAGCCTCATGACTGCGGCAATAACTTTTTGATCGTCGCCTTCAAGGCGGACAAGTCGCAGGCCTGGGGCGTGCGGGTTGAAGTGGAAGATCGGCCGGAAGCGGTGGCGCACCCGAAAAAGTACGCCAAATACCAGTGGCTCGGCAAGCCGGACAGCAATATGCAGGCGCTGCTGCGCCAGCAGTTTGAAAACAGCCCGGACTGGCAGTAAGCGTAATTTGCAGGGACGGGCGCGCCCGTCCCCTGATGGTCAGCCGATGCCGGCCTGATGCAGGTCGTGCAGGTTCAGCGCGCCGACCAGCTCCCCCTCGACATTCACCACCGGCGCGGCGCTGATATGCTGTTCGTGCAGCGCTTCCAGCGCTTCTCCCGCGCGCCACTGTTCCGGCAGGCGATAGCCGGGACGGGTAATCGCCGGGCTTAGCGGATCCTCCAGCTTGTTCCCCTGTACCAGCCAGCGGCGCAGATCGCCGTCGGTGAAGACGCCCACCACCTTCTGCTGTTCGTCGCACACCGCCACCAGTCCCAGCCCGGTGCGGCTCAGTTCCAGCATTGCCGCCATCACGTCGGCGCTTTCCCGTACCTTCGGCAGCCGGTCGCCGGTGCGCATCAGATGGTGTACGCGGTTGAGCAGGCGCGCGCCGAGGCTGCCGCCCGGGTGTGAGCGGGCGAAGTCTTCGGCGTTGAAGCCGCGCTGGCGCATCAGCGCCATCGCCAATGCGTCGCCGATCATCAGGGTGTTGACCGCGCTGGAGGTCGGCGCCAGCCCCATCGGGCAGGCTTCACGTTCGACGCTGATATCCAGCACGCAGGCGGCGGCCTGCGCCAGCGGCGAGGCCTTGCCGCCGGTAATGGCGATCACCGGGATCCGGCTTTCGGCCAGCAGCGGCAGGATCAGATCCAGCTCTTTGGCGCGGCCGGAGTAGGAAATAAAGATCATCACGTCGTTCGGGCCGATCATGCCGAGATCGCCGTGCAGCGCTTCCGCCGGATGCAGAAAGAAGGCGGGCGTCCCGGTGCTGGCCAGCGAGGCGGCGATTTTCTTGCCGATATGGCCGGATTTGCCGATGCCGGAAATCACCGCCTTGCCGCGGCAGTTCAGCAGCAGTTCGCAGGCGCGGACAAAGTTGTCGTCCAGCCGGGCCAGCAGGCGCTTCGCTTCGGCCAGTTCAATCTCCAGCGTTTCACGGGCGAAGGTGAGCAGGGTGCTCGCGTTATCCATCAGTTTCTCCTGCTGAATGAATCAAGGCGGAAATATAGTGTGGTTTGCCGGAGGAAACACGCGATACGCCGATTTTTTTTAAACGGATCACAGTTTGCCGCATGGCGGCGGGAGGCGGAGAGAATGAAGCCGGGCGGTGCTGCCCGGCTTGTGCGGCGGCGTCAGGCGATGGTGACGCTGTCGTCGAGATAGGTATCCTGCACGGCGTTAATCAGCGCCACGCCGTCTTTCATCGATTTCTTAAAGGCCTTACGTCCCAGAATCAGCCCCATGCCGCCGGCGCGTTTGTTGATCACCGCGGTGCGCACCGATTCCTGCAGGTCATTTTCTCCGGCGGCGCCGCCGGAGTTAATCAGACCGGCGCGGCCCATATAGCAGTTGGCCAGCTGATAGCGCACCAGATCGATCGGGTGGTCGCTGGTCAGCTGGTCGTATACCCGGTCGTCGGTATAGCCGAAGTTGACGGCGCGGTAGCCGCCGTTATTTTCCGCCATCTTCTGTTTGACGATATCGGCGCCGATGGTGGCGGCGATATGGTTGGCCTGGCCGGTCAGATCGGCGCTGGAGTGGTAGTCGACGCCGTCTTTCTTGAACGCCGGATTGCGCAGATAGGCCCACAGTACGGTGACCATGCCCAGTTCGTGCGCGCGCTCAAAGGCGGCGGAGATCTCCTCAATCTGGCGGCGCGACTGCTCGGAGCCGAAATAGATGGTGGCGCCGACCGCCACCGCGCCCATCTCGAACGCCTGTTCAACGCTGGCGTACAGCGTCTGGTCGTACTGGGTCGGGTAGCTGAGGGTTTCGTTGTGGTTCAGTTTGACCAGGAACGGAATCTTGTGCGCATAGCGGCGCGATACCGCCGCCAGCACGCCGTAGGTGGAGGCGACGCAGTTGCAGCCGGCTTCGATCGCCAATTCGACGATGTTTTTCGGGTCGAAATAGAGCGGGTTGGCGGCGAACGAGGCGCCGGCCGAGTGCTCAATGCCCTGGTCCACTGGCAGAATGGACAGATAGCCGGTACCGGCCAGCCGGCCGTGGTTGAACAGGGTCTGCATCGAACGCAGCACGCTGTTGGGGCGGTTATTATCGATCATCACCCGGTCGACGAAGTCGCCGCCGGGCAGGTACAGATTCTCTGCGGGGATGGTGGTACAGCGGTGTTGCAACAGGTCTTCCGCTTCCTTACCTAACAACTGCGCAATATCAGTCATGGTGAACTCCCGTTAAAGCTAATCCCTGGGCCGGAAAGTCGTGCTGATGGTCACCGGCGTCGCGAAAAGCGGTGATTGAAACTGTAAGAACGATACTACTGAACTTGTATCGTCAGGGAGAAACAATAGATGCGATTGAGAGGAAATGCCATTTACGCGGCTCACGCGGCGGGGGGCGTGCGCCCCCGGAATTATTCGACCTCGAACCAGCTGCTGTTTTGCAGGGCGATCGGCGTGATGGAGTAAATCATCTCCTGCAGATGGTCATGGACGGCGCGTTCGGCGGCGTCCGGATCGTGCGCCTTCAGCGCGTCGAAAATGCGGTAGTGCTGCTGGATCAGCGTTTCCGGCGGCGACACTTCGCTCAGGCTGAGAAAACGCACCCGATCCATGGTGGCCTTGATGGTTTCAATGGTTTCCCAGGCCAGCGGACAGTTGGCGATCTGCGTCAGCAGGCGGTGGAACTCATCGTCCAGCAGCAGGAACTCCCGCGTCTGTCCGCCGTTGGCCGCCAGCGCCTGACGCTGCAGATTATGCTCCAGCAGCGCCAGCTGCGGCGGCGTAATGCCGGCGGCGGCGCGGCGCACGATGGCGCACTCCACCGCCTGACGGATAAAGCGCCCGTCCGCGACGCGTTTGGCGGAAATTTTCATCACAAAGGTGCCGCGCTGCGGCAGTATCTGCACCAGTCCCGCCTCGGCCAGTTTGATAAAGGCCTCGCGCACCGGCTGGCGCGACACGCTGAAACGGCTGGAAATCTCCTTTTCCGACAGCAGCGTGCCCGGCGCAATGGTGCAGTCGACGATATCCTGCCGCAGGAAGCGGTAGATTTGCTGATTCACCGGCAAGGTGTTGGTAAGGCTGTAGTTTTCAGACATGGTGCGATCGGTTATCTGCAATGATTCACATGCCACCATACTAGCAGATTATTGTGCAACGGCGGGGGGATAAATCCGCCCGCCGGAGGGGCGATCAGTGGTGCCAGTCCTGATACTCCTGCTGTCGCCGCCGCGGGGCGGTTTCCGGCATCAGCCACAGGCCGACGGCGGAGATCACGCCCAGCACCATCATATAGCCCGCCAGGCCGTAATAGTGGCCGCCGGTCATCTGCAGGATTTTTACCGCCAGCAGGCCGAGAATGCCGCTGCCGATCAGCGAGCCAATCTGCCAGATCAGCGCGATGCCGCTGCAGCGCACGCGGGTCGGAAACAGCTCCGGGAAGTACGACGCCTGCGGGGCATAGCACATGCTGTGGCCGAGGGTCAGCACCACGATCATCGCCAACTGGGTCAGCCAGAAGTTATCGACGTTAAGCAGCATAAAGAACGGCACGATGCACACCACCTGCAGCAGCGCGCCAGCGATGTAGACCGGTTTGCGCCCCAGCCGGTCGGACAGGTGCCCCATCAGCGGGATGGCGAAAATCTCCAGCACCACCGCGACGATCATCGTCTCCAGCAGAATGCTTTCGCTCAGCTGGTTGGCCTTGCCGTAGGCCAGCACGATCACCGTGAACATGGCGAACGCGCAGGCTTCGATCAGTTTGGCGCATACGCCCTTGCCGATCAGGCCCGGATAGGCGCGCGCCACTTCCACCACCGGCCGGCTCTCCACCGCCTTGGTGGCGCGGATCTGGGCGAACACCGGTGATTCGTCGATCTTCAGGCGGATAAACAGCCCGACGATCACCAGCAGCAGGCTGAGCAGAAACGGGACGCGCCAGCCCCACGCCAGCATCTGCGCCGGCGACAGCAGGGCGGTCAGCAGGGCGAACAGGGCGGAGGGCAGCAAAAAGCCGGCCGGCGCGCCGATCTGCACCCAGCTGGCGTAGAAGCCGCGCCGCCGGGGCGGGGCGTATTCGGCGGTCATCAGCACCGCGCCGGCCTGTTCACCGCCGACGCCGAAGCCCTGCAGCACGCGGATCAGGATCAGGGCGATCGGCGCCCAGATGCCGATCTTGTCGTAGGTGGGCAGCAGGCCGATGCAGAAGGTGCCGAGGCCGACGATCAGAATGGTGATCACCAGCGCCTTTTTACGGCCGACCTTATCGCCGATATGGCCGAAGACAATGCCGCCCAGCGGACGCGCCAGAAAGCCGACCGCGTAGGTGGCGAAGGCCGCCAGCGTGCCGACCAGCGGATCGGCGCTGGGGAAGAACAGCTGGCCGAAAAACAGCACCGCGGCGGTGCCGTAGGCGAAAAAGTCATAGTATTCCGCCGCCGTGCCGATGGCGGAGGCGCTGGCGACGCGTTTTAACAGCGGTTGCGGGTCGCCGGCGTCGACGTCGTGCGTGGTGGTGGTCATCAGGTGCTCCAGGGTCAGTGGGCGGACGGCGCTGCGGGGCGCCGTTCTCTTTTTTAAGGTTTTAAGGTGTGCGGCTGCGCCAGCGGGCGCGGCGCGCGCACCACCAGCAGCACCAGCAGCGCGCCGAGCGCGGCGATGCCGCCGGCCAGAACAAAGGCGCTGTCGAACTTGCCGGTGTGCTGCACGATGTAGCCGGTGACGATCGGGCCGACGATGCCGGAGACGCTGCCGACCAGATGAATAAAGCCGCTGGCGCCGCCGACGCGGGAGGCATGCACCACGTCCTGGATGATCGCCCAGTAGATGGCGCCGGTGATATACAGGAAGAAGATCGACACCGACATCAGCAGCACCGCCGGCATCACGCTGCTGACGGTGCCCGCCAGCGCTACGCACGCGGCGGCGGCCAGCAGGCTGACCACCAGCACAATCTTGCGCGACAGCAGCAGCTTGCCGGTGATGTTGAAGATCTTGTCGGAAATGTAGCCGCCGAGCGCCAGGCCGACAAAGCCGACGATCCACGGGATCACCGTGGTCAGGCTCATCTCTTTGATATTCAGGCCATGCGCCTGCACCAGATAGGCGGGGAACCAGCTGAGGAAGAAAAACAGGATGTAGTTGTAGCAGAAGAAGGCGAAGGCGGTCGCCAGAATGATCGGCTGTTTCAGGTAGTAGCCCAGACCATGCGCGTCGGCGCTGAGCGCCTCTTCCGGGTGGTGGGCTGCGGCTTTCTGCGCGTTGACCAGCGCCCGCTCTTCCTCACTGACGCGTTTGCTTTTCTCCGGGCTGTCCGCCGCGATAAAGAACCAGACCAGCATCCAGACGATGCCGACCGAACAGATAATCAGAAACGCCGGCCGCCAGCCGAACGCCAGCGCCAGATAGCCGACGATCGGCCCCGCTACCGCGCCGCCCAGCGGCGAGCCGGCGCTGAGCAGTCCCATGGCGGTCGCCGCCTGCTTCTTCGGGAACCAGCCGTTGATCATCTTGTTGGCGGAGGCGCAGATCGGGCCTTCCGCCATGCCGAACAGCACGCGCAGGATCAGCATTGAGTAAAAGCCGTTGGCGAACGCCGTCATGCCGCAGAAGATGGACCACAGCCCGACCGCCAGCCCCATCACCAGCGTCGGGCCGAACCTGTCCACCGCCAGGCCGCCGACGAAGTTGAAGATCGCGTAGCCGAAGAAAAAGCTGCCGAAGATGATGCCGAACTGTTCGGCGTTGAGCAGCAGATCCTGCTCGATCATCGGCACGGTGATCGACAGCGCCACCCGATCGAGATAGTTGATCATGTAGACCAGAAACAGCAGGAGTACGAGGGTCCAGCGTAAGTTCTTAACCATGGCAAACACTCCACTTGGTGTCGTTTTAATCGTGTGCGTTGTGGTCCATTTCGGTATGTCGGGCATTATCAGCCGAACTGCAGCAGTACCTTGCAGCAGGTTTGGCGACCGTGTTCAAACAGGTGCAGCGCCGCTTCTACGTCGTCTGCCGCCACGCTGTGGGTGATCAGCCGCTCCGGCGCGATACGCCCCTCGGCCATCCAGTCAATCACCTGCGGGAAGCGGGCGCTGTTGAGGCGCGAGGAGAAGATCGACAGCTCTTTAGCGGTGATGCTCTGCTGGTTGATTACGCACGGCTCGGCGGAAAACCCCATAATGCCGATGCGCGCCGCCGGCGACGCCAGCTCGATGGCCTGCGGCAGAATATCGGGGTGGCAGGCGGCGTCGATAATCAGCGTCGGGCGGATACCGCGCTGCGCCAGCACCTCCGCCAGCGGTGTCTGCTGGTTATCGACCACCTCGTCGGCGCCGTTGGCGAACGCCATTTCCAGCCGCGCGGCGATGCGGTCGGCGACAATCACCTGACGGACGCCGTACACGCCTTTCAGCACCTGAATAGCCGTCAGCCCCATCGGCCCCGCGCCGTAGATCAGCGCCACGTCGCGTGCGGTCGGCTGCAGGTGGGCGGTGATATTGGCGGCGATGGTGAACGGTTCCACCATTGCCGCCTGCCGATCGCTGAGCGCGTCGGGGATGCGGTAGGCGTTGGCGGCCGGCACGCAGCTGAAATCGCTGAAGCCGCCGTCGCGGTGGACGCCGATCACCTGCAGCTGATGGCAGACGTTCGGCCGGCCGACCGAGCAGGGGTAGCAGTGGCCGCAGCTGACCACCGGATCAACCGTCACGCGCTCGCCGATGCGGGCGGCATCGACGTTTGCGCCGACGGCGTCAATCACGCCGCAGAACTCGTGGCCGATGACCCGCGGATAGCGGGCGAACGGGTTATGGCCGTGATAGATATGTACGTCGGAACCGCAGATGCCGGCGAGCCTGACCCTGACCCGCACTTCGTCGTCGGCGGGCTGCGGCAGCGGGCGCTGGGCCAGCGTCAGGCGGCCCGGCTGTTCAATCACTACGCTTTTCATGCTGATGCTCTCCGTTACCAGTTCCACAGGGTGCCGTCTTCCAGCCGTGCGACCGGCAGATAGGCCGGATCGTAGGGGTATTTGGCCGCCAGCTTTTCGTCGAATTCAATGCCGATGCCCGGCTGGTCGCCCGGGTGCATATAGCCGTTGTCGAAGCGCCAGCTGTGGGGGAACACCTCCAGCATCTGCGCCGAATAGCCCATATACTCCTGCACGCCGAAGTTCGGCACCCACAGGTCAAAGTGCAGCGCCGCCGCCATGCAGACCGGCGACAGGTCGGAAGGGCCGTGCGAACCGGTGCGCACCTGATACAGCGAGGCGAAATCGGCGATGCGCCGCATGCCGGTGATGCCGCCGGCGTGGGTGAGCGTGGTGCGGATATAGTCGATCAGCTGCTCTTCAATCAGCTGCTTGCAGTCCCAGATGCTGTTAAACACTTCGCCGACGGCGATCGGCGTTACGGTGTGCTGACGGATCAGCCGGAAACAGGCCTGATTTTCCGCCGGCGTCGGATCTTCCATCCAGAACAGGCGGTAAGGCTCGACGCTTTTGCCGAAGCGGGCGGCCTCGATCGGCGTCAGGCGGTGGTGCATGTCGTGCAGCAGGTGTTGGTCGAAGCCAAATCTGTCGCGCACCGCCTCGAACAGCTTCGGGGTGAAGTCGAGGTATTTCTCCGTCGACCACAGCTGCTCTTCCGGCCAGTGGCCCTTAGTGGCCGGCTCATAGGCCTGGCCTTTGCCTTTCGCCATGCCGTAGGTGGTTTTCATGCCCGGCACGCCGCACTGTACGCGGATCGCCTTAAAGCCCATTTCCTGGTGACGGGCGTAGTCGTCCAGCACTTCGTCGATGCTGTGGCCGGTGGTGTGGCAATAGACCATCACGCCGCTGCGCGACGCGCCGCCGAGCAGCTGGTACAGCGGCATCCCGGCCGCCTTGGCCTTGATGTCCCACAGCGCCATATCGATGGCGGAAATGGCCGACATGGTCACCGGGCCGCGGCGCCAGTAGGCGCCCTTGTAGAAGAACTGCCAGATATCTTCGATCCGCTGCGCATCGCGGCCGATCAGCTGCGGGCACAGGTGGTCGCGCAGATAGGAGGCGACCGACAATTCGCGGCCGTTGAGCGTGGCGTCTCCCAGCCCGGTAATCCCCGCGTCGGTAGTGATTTTCAGGGTGACGAAATTCCTGCCGGGGCAGGTGACAAACACTTCGGCATTGATAATTTTCATCGCGTGCGCTTTCCGTTATTCAGGCTGTATGATGGGCGAACATATGCCATGAACTAACTACCATACAAGTATGAATTGCGCATTTTGCGGGCGGCGATCACATTTCATCGCGGTGCGGATACAGTGTAAAAAGGGGGGAAGGGCGAAGCAGATCGCCCTTCAGAGGAGGGTTAGCCGAGCAGCTGGCAGTTAGGCGGCAGGCGGCACAGGATGGCGTCCGGCAGCACCTCAATGCGGAAATGTTTACCTTTCAGCGGCTCGCCGTCGAGGTTAAAGGTCATCTCATGCGGCGCGTCGATCTCCAGCCAGGGCAGCGCGGCGCTGATGATGTTCTTGTTGTCGTCCTCGTTGAACAGGCTGGCGACCAGCGCCGGCAGCAGTTCGCCGGCGATCAGCAGGCGCAGCTGCAGCAGGCCGTCGTTGATCAGCGCATCCGGGCACAGCTGCTGGCCGCCGCCGGCCTGTTTGCCGTTGCCGATGCCGATCACCAGCGCCTCGCCGCGCCAGGTGAAGTCCGGCCCGCGGATTTCACAGCGGTCGGCCTTCAGGCTCTCCATGCGCAGCAGGCCGTGGATAAAGTAGGAGACGCCGCCCAGCGCCGCCTTGAGCTTTTCCGGCGTTTCGGTGGTGATGCGCGTGCCGAAGCCGCCGGTGGCCATATTGATAAAATAACGTTCGCCGTTGACGCAGGCCAGGTCGATCGGCACCGCGCGTCCTTTAATCGCCAGATTCAGCGCCTGTTCCGGCACCAGCGGGATATTACAGGCGGTGGCGAAGTCGTTGGCGGTGCCGAGCGGCAGAATGCCGAGAACCGGACGCTGTCCGGCCGGCACCTGCGCCAGCGCCGCGGCCACTTCGTTGATGGTGCCGTCGCCGCCGCCGGCGATCAGCGTGCCGACGCCCAGCTGCAGCGCCTCTTTCACGTAGCGGGCGGCGTCGCCGCCTTCCCAGGTGACGCGTACGTGCAGAATATCGCCTGCGGCCCGTAGTTTTTGCACCGCGGCGCGCACCAGCTCATCGCCGGCGCCTTTACCGTTAATGATTAGTAATGTTGGCGCGTGTTGACTCATCTCTGTTGTCCTGCCTTGCTGAAATCCGTTGGTTATCAACGATAGACTACCGGCAATACGGAAGCCATAAGAATATTCAGTTAAGGATATCGCATAGTAAAACGCATTTTCCGGTTTTATTGTGCGTTGCTGGGATATTGTTTTTGATGCGTTATAAAAGCGTGGGCGATATATTACTTAATCATGCCTGTATATATATTTTTACTGCCGATGGTTTTAGTAATAAATATAAAAAGTGAATAAAAGAAAGCGTGATATTAAACGTCGCGGCGGGCACAAAAGAAAAAGCCAGCCCAAGGGAGATTGGGCCGGCCAAGGAGGTGGTTCCTAGTATTGCTATGCAAATATTCTCGTTCTTTATTTTAGCGGTTTGATAGTAACGAATTTTTCCGCCGATTGGTGTGATCCAATTCTAATATTTGCACATGTCTGACTTTTATTTTGTGCGCCTCCCCTCCAGTTTAGGATTTTTCCCGCAAATGGAGGGGATATTGCCATTCAACGTTGGCGTTTCGCGCGCGTTATTTTTCCGCTGCGTCGTTTGCCTGCGGTAAATTACGAATCAGCAGGGCGTAGCTGAGGTCGACGTCCGGCGGGATCGGCAGATACACCAGGTGGCCGTTGCCCGGCGCCACCGTTATCGCCTCGTCTTTTTTATTGCGCATCTCCGCCAGCGTAAACTGGATGTTGCCGCCCGGCGTCATCAGCTCCACGCTGTCGCCGCAGGAGAATTTGTTTTTCACATCAACCTCCGCCCAGCCGTCGCGGTGTACGCCGGTGAACTCGCCGACGAACTGCTGCCGCTCGGAAACGGAAGAGCCGTAGTCGTAGTTCTGATGCGCGTCGTGGGTGTGGCGGCGCAGGAAACCCTCGGTATAGCCGCGGTGCGCCAGGCCCTCCAGCGTGGTGAGCAGGCTGGCGTCGAACGGTTTACCGGCGGCGGCGTCGTCGATGGCGCGACGGTAGACCTGCGCGGTGCGGGCGCAGTAGTAGAAGGACTTGGTGCGCCCTTCAATTTTCAGCGAATGCACGCCGAGCTGCGTCAGACGCTCCACGTGCTGAATGGCGCGCAGATCCTTGGAGTTCATGATGTAGGTGCCGTGCTCGTCTTCGAAGGCGCTCATATATTCGCCCGGCTTCTGTGCTTCGGACAGCATAAACACCTTGTCGGTCGGCGCGCCGATGCCGAGCGTCGGCTCCACGGTCTGCACCGCAATCGGCTCATGCAGATGCACGATGTTGCCGGCGTCGTCCTCTTTGCCCTCTTCGGCCTTGTACTGCCAGCGGCAGGCGTTGGTGCAGGTGCCCTGATTCGGGTCGCGCTTGTTGATATAGCCGGACAGCAGGCAGCGGCCGGAGTAGGCCATGCACAGCGCGCCGTGCACGAAGACTTCCAGCTCCATCTCCGGCACCTGGCTGCGGATTTCGGCGATTTCATCCAGCGACAGCTCGCGCGACAGGATGACGCGCGTCAGCCCCATCTGATGCCAGAACTTCACCGTGGCCCAGTTCACCGCGTTGGCCTGCACCGACAGGTGGATCGCCATCTGCGGGAAGGCCTCGCGCACCAGCATAATCAGGCCGGGGTCGGACATGATCAGCGCGTCCGGGCCCATATCCACCACCGGCTTCAGGTCGCGCAGGAAGGTTTTCAGTTTGGCGTTATGCGGTGCGATGTTGACCACCACATAGAATTTTTTGCCCAGCGCGTGCGCCTCGTTGATGCCCTGCGCCAGGTTCTCGTGGTTGAATTCGTTATTGCGCACCCGCAGGCTGTAGCGCGGCTGGCCGGCGTAAACCGCATCGGCGCCGTAGGCGAAGGCGTAACGCATATTTTTCAGCGTGCCGGCCGGGGAGAGGAGTTCCGGTGTAAACATAGTGATTCTCAATCTGATTTCAAGTCAGCGGCGCGCCACCTGATGGCGCGACGAAAGCGGGGATTGTAGCGACAGTGCGCGCGGAAATCAGCAAGTAACCGGAGTTTTTTCGGGGGAATTGATTTATATCATGGTGAGACGCGCAGCGCGGACGCTGCGCGGGGGAAATCAGCCGGCGCTGAGGTCGCGCACGTCGGTGGTCGGGCCGTTTTTAATCACCGACTGAATGCCGTTTTTCGCGGCGCTGTCGGAGCTGTACATCTGGCTGGTGCCGATCACCTGATGGTTTTTGGCCTTCAGCACGAAGTAGGGTTTGCCGTTGCTGCTGACTTTGCTTTCATACTGCGCTTCATGCGGAGAGTTGGTCTGCACCGAGGCGATGCCGTTTTCCGCCGACGCCTTGCTGGTGTACATCTCGCTGGAAAGAATAATTTCGCCGTTGCTGGCTTTTAACGTGAAGTGAAACTGTCCGTTGCTGCCGGATTTTTTTAATTCATAGTGGCCGTTTGCCATGGGTCCTTCTCCTGTAGGTTCAGACATACGAGTAGCCGCCGTCTCTCAGCGGCGGCGCAGGGCCGCTGCTGAAAGCTGCTGCTACTAAGTGTAGCCAAAGCCTTGAATGTCGGAGCGTTGAAGTCGTGCAAAACACGCAGGGCGGCGACGCGCGCGGCTCAGAGGCCGTTCACCAGCCGGCAGGGTTCGGCCTCCCAGCGGTAGCCGACGCCGTAGACGGAGCGGATAAACGCCTTGTCGCCGTCGAGCAGCTCCAGCTTGCGGCGCAGGTTTTTAATATGGCTGTCGATGGTGCGGTCGGTCACCACCCGGTAGTCGTCGTAGAGGTTGTTCAGCAGCTGCTCGCGCGAGAACACATTGCCCGGCTGGCTGGCCAGGGTTTTCAGCAGGCGGAACTCCGCCGGCGTCAGATCCAGCATCTGGCCCTGATAGCTGGCCTGAAAGCGCGGCTCGTCGATATGCAGCAGCGCGTCGTCCTGCCCCTGCTCGCCGGGGCGGTGGCAGCGCCGCAAAATGGTTTTCACCCGCGCCACCACTTCCCGCGGGCTGTACGGCTTGCAGATGTAGTCGTCCGCGCCGATCTCCAGCCCCAGCAGGCGGTCGATCTCTTCGATTTTCGCCGTCACCATCATCACGGGGATATCGCTGAAGCGGCGCAGCTCGCGGCAGACCGTCAGGCCGTCGCTGCCCGGCAGCATCAGGTCCAGCAGGATCAGCGCCGGCGGCTGCTGCTGCACCGCCGGCACCACCTCGCTGCCGTTGGTCAGCCAGCGGGTGGCGTAACCGGCGGCCTGCAGATAATCCACCAGCAGCTGGCCCAGTTTGGGTTCGTCTTCCACGATCATGATCTGTAACGGTTGGTTGAGCGTTTCCATCAGGGGGCCTTGTTCTTTACCGGGGAGCTGGGATAAGGGAATTCTAGCGCAATGCGCACCCCGCCCAAAGGCGAGTGCTGCGCATAAATGCGTCCGCCGTGGGCTTCAGCGATATTCTGGCAGATCGACAGCCCCAGCCCGGAGCCGCCGCTGGCGCGGTTGCGCGAGCCTTCGGTGCGGTAGAAGCGTTCAAGGATGCGCGGCAGCTGATCGTCATGCACGCCGGGGGCGCTGTCCTGCCAGTACAGCAGCAGGCTGCCGGGCTTCACTTCGGCGCCGATCTCCAGCGTGCCGCCGGCGTCGGTATAGCGCAGGCTGTTTTCCAGCAGATTGTTAAACAGCTGGTGGAGACGATCCGGGTCGCCGAACAGCGGCGCGCGCTCCGGCAGGTGGGTGACGATCTGCAGCCCCTTGGCGTGGAAGCGCTCACGGAAGGCGGCGACCGACACCTGCAGCAGATGGACGCAGTCCACCTGCGATTTGCGGTAGGCCAGCGCGCCGAGGTCGGACAGCGACAGCTGGTGCAAATCATCCACCAGTTTGGTCAGCGTGGCGACTTCCGCCTGCAGCGAGCCGAGCGAATCCGGCGTCGGCTGGCGCACGCCGTCCTGCAGCGCCTCCAGTTCGCCGCGCAGCACCGCCAGCGGGGTGCGCAGCTCGTGGGAGACGTCGGCCATAAACGCTCGGCGCATGCGTTCGTTTTTTTCCAGCGAGGTGGCGAGCTGGTTAAAGTCCTGCGCCAGCCGCCCCAGTTCATCCTGGCTGCTGACCGCGACGCGGGCGCTGAAATCGCCGGCCGCCAGCCGGTGGGTGCCGGCCACCAGACGCTTGACCGGCGCCAGCAGGCCGCGCGACATCAGCAGCGTGGCGGCGGCGGCCAGCAGCGCCGACAGCGCGGCAATCAGCCAGCTGGTGCGTTTCTGCTGACGATCGAAGTTGATGTCGGCGTTGCGCGTCAGCCGCTCCGGCGGCGTGGCGATCACCCAGCCGACGATCTGATTGTTATAGCGGATCGGCTGCCGGGTGCCCTCTTTGGGGAGCGGGCCGCTGTGGCCCACCAGACGGCGGAACTGGCTGTCGACCACCCAAAACTGCGTGCGCCAGCCCTTCGGCGGCAGGTTATGGCTGCTGTCGCTGCTCTGCTCAAACGAACGCATAATCTGGTACACCACCCGATCGTTGTTGCGCAGAAACGCCCAGTTGCCGTGGCGGCTGTACTGATCTTCCAGCGCGTCGCTCAGCATGGCGATGCGCTGCTCGTTGCTGTGCTTGATGTAGTCGATAAAACCGCGTTCAAAGCTGAGGCGCACGCCCCAGTGCATGGTGAGCAGCACCAGCATACAGGTGGCGAAGATGGCCAGGAACAGCTTGCCGGTAATGCCTATTTTCATTCAATCCTCGTTGCGCGTGTCTGGCGCGCGGTTCTGGGTTTACGGCGCTGCGCTACTCCGGCAGCGGCTGCAGTTTCTTGCCGCGGCGCAGGCGCGTCTGCAGGCGGTCGAAATAGAGATAGACCACCGGCGTGGTGTACAGCGTCAGCAGCTGGCTCATCAGCAGCCCGCCGGCGATGGTGATCCCCAGCGGCTGACGCAGCTCTGCGCCGTCGCCGCTGGTCACTACCAGCGGCAGCGCGCCGAACAGCGCCGCCAGCGTGGTCATCATGATCGGCCTAAAGCGCAGCAGGCTGGCCTGGAAAATCGCCTCGCGCGCGCTGATGCCGCCGCGGCGCTGCGCGTCGAGCGCAAAGTCGACCATCATGATGGCGTTCTTTTTCACGATGCCGATCAGCAGCATGATGCCGATCAGCGCAATCAGGCTGAAGGCCGCGCCGAACAGTTCCAGCGCCAGCAGCGCGCCCACCCCGGCGGAGGGCAGGGTGGAGAGAATGGTCAGCGGGTGAATATAGCTCTCATACAGCACGCCGAGCACGATATACACCGTGGCGATCGCCGCCAGGATCAGGAACAGCTGCGAGCGCAGCGTCTCCTGATACAGCTGCGCAGTGCCGGCGAAGGCGCCGCGCACCGTCGGCGGTACGCCGAGCCCGGTCATCGCGCGCTCAATGGCCGCGGTGGCGTCGGACAGGCTGCCGCCGTCCGGCAGGTTGAACGAGATGGTCGACGCCGCCGTCAGGCCCTGATGGTTGACCGACAGCGGCGCGTTGGCCGGCCGCCAGCTGGCGAAGTAGGAGAGCGGGATGGCCTTGCCCTCTTTGTTGATCACAAACATCTTCTCCAGCGCGCTGACGTCCTGGGTATACGGCGGCGCGACTTCCATCACCACCTTGTACTGGTTGAGCGGCTGATAGATGGTGGAGATCTGCCGCTGACCGAAGGCGTTGTTCAGCAGGTTATTGGCGTCGCTGACGGAAATGCCGAGGCGCGCCATGGTTTCGCGGTCGTAGACCAGATCCAGCTCCGAGCCTTTGTCCTGCTGATCGGAGTTTACGTCCGCCAGCGCCGGCAGTTTCGCCAGCGCGGCGCGGATCTTCGGCTCCCATTCGCGCAGCGCGCCGAGATCGTCCGCCAGCAGCGTGTACTGGTAGCTGGCGTTGGCCTGGCGGCCGCCGGCGCGGATATCCTGCACCGCCATCAGGAACAGGTTGGCGCCCGGCTCTTTCGCCAGCTTGCCGCGCAGGCGGGCGATCACCTGCTGGGCGCTGCTGCTGCGTTCGGAGAGCGGCTTCAGCGAGATAAACATCGAGCCGGAGTTGGTGCGTGAACCGCCGGTAAAGCCGGTGACGTTATCCACGTCCGGGTCTTCACGCACGATTTTCATAAAGTCTTCCAGCTTGCTGCGCATCGCCTGGAAGGAGATGCTCTGGTCCGCCTGAATAAAGCCCATCAGCCGGCCGGTGTCCTGCTCGGGGAAAAAGGTTTTCGGGATGCTGACGTACAGCCAGACGTTGAGGGCGATGGTGGCGAGAAACAGCGCCAGCACCCAGCGCGCATGGCCCAGCACCCAGTTGAGCGAACGGCCGTAGCCCTGCTGCAGCGCGTTGAGCAGGCGTCCGAAGCCGCGCGTGCGGCGCTGGGCGCGCGCCGGCTGGTGGCGCAGCAGATAGGCGCACATCATCGGCGTCAGCGTCAGCGAGATAATCAGCGACAGGCCGATGGACACCGACAGCGTGACGGCGAACTCGCGGAACAGCCGGCCGGGCAACCCCTCCATCAGCAGCAGCGGAATAAATACCGCCACCAGCGACACGCTCATCGACAGCACGGTAAAGCCGACCTCACGGGCCCCCTGTAACGCGGCGTTGATCGGCCTGACGCCGGCTTCAACGTGGCGCGAGATATTCTCCAGCACCACGATGGCGTCATCCACCACAAAGCCGGTGGCGACGGTCAGCGCCATCAGCGACAGGTTGTTCAGGCTGAAGCCGCACAGGTACATGGCGGCGAAGGTGCCGATCAGCGACACCGGCACCGCCACCGCCGGGATCAGCGTGGCGCGGCCGGAGCGCAGGAAGATAAACACCACCAGAATCACCAGCGCGATGGCGATCGCCAGCGACTGCTCCACCTCCGCCAGCGAGGCGCGGATGGTCGGCGAGCGATCCTGCGCGATATTCAGCTGGATCGACGCCGGGATATTCTCCTGCAGGTCCGGCAGTTCGGCGCGGATGCGGTCGATGGTGGCGATAATATTGGCGTCCGGCGCGCGGCTGACGGTCATGATGATCGCCGGTTTGGCGTTGGTCATGCCGGCGTTGCGCACGTTCTGCACCGAGTCTTTCACCTCGGCCACGTCGCCGAGGCGCACCGCCGAGCCGTTGTTGTAGTGAACGATCAGCGGCTGATAGTCGGCGGCGGTTTTCAGCTCGTCGTTGGTCTGCAGTTGCCAGCGCTGCTGCGGATTTTCCAGCGCGCCCTGCGGCTTGCGCACGTTGGCGCTGCTGATGGCCTGGCGCACGCTGTCGAGCGACACCCCCTGATTGAACAGCGCGCCGGGATTGAGCTCGACCCGCACCGCCGGCAGCGAGCTGCCGCCCACCGACACGTCGCCGACCCCTTCGGTCTGGGCGATGCGCTGCGCCAGCTGGGTGGAGGCGAAATCATACAGCTGCCCCTGACTGTAGGTGTCGGAGGTCAGCGTCAGGATCATGATCGGCGCGTCGGACGGGTTGACCTTGCGATAGCTGGGACGGCTCGGCATGCCGCTCGGCAGCAGGCTCTGCGCCGCGTTAATCGCCGCCTGCACGTCGCGCGCCGCGCCGTTGATATCGCGATCCAGATCGAACTGCAAAATCACGCGGCTGCTGCCGAGCGAGCTCATCGAGGTCATTTCATTCACCCCGGCGATGCGCCCCAGCGCGCGCTCCAGCGGCGTCGCCACCGACGAGGCCATGGTCTCCGGCGAGGCGCCGGGCAGCGAGGCGCTGACCACGATCACCGGGAAATCCACCTGCGGCAGCGGCGAGACCGGCAGCAGGCGAAAGCCCATCACGCCGGCGATGGCGATCGCCAGCGTCAGCAGGGTGGTGGCCACCGGGCGATGAATAAACAGCGCAAAGAATCTCACGGCAGCTCCTGCGCGTCCGGCCGGCGGCGGGTGTTGCGCGCCAGTTTGTCAAACAGCAGGTAGATCACCGGGGTGGTGAACAGCGTCAGGATCTGGCTCATCACCAGGCCGCCCACCATGCAGACCCCCAGCGGCTGACGCAGCTCCGCGCCGACGCCGGTGCTGAGCATCAGCGGCAGCGCGCCGAGCAGCGCCGCCAGCGTGGTCATCAGGATCGGCCGAAAGCGCAGCAGGCAGGCCTGATAGATGGCGTCGTACGGCGTCATGCCCTGTTCGCGCTCCGCCGCCAGCGCAAAGTCGATCATCATGATGGCGTTTTTCTTCACGATGCCGATCAGCAAAATAATGCCGATGATGGCGATCACGTCCAGATCGTTGCCGGCCATCATCAGCGCCAGCAGCGCGCCGACGCCGGCGGTCGGCAGCGTCGACAGGATGGTTACCGGGTGGATAAAGCTTTCATACAGCACGCCGAGCACGATATACATCGCCACGATCGCCGCCAGAATCAGCCACAGCGTGCTGCCGAGCGCCGCCTGGAACGCCAGCGTCGCGCCCTGGAAGCGGGTGCTGATATCTTTCGGCAGGTTGAGGCGCGCCTCCGCCTGGGTAATGGCGTCCACCGCCTCGCCGAGCGAATAGCCGTCGGCGACGTTAAACGACACCGTCGCCGACGGGAACTGGTCGAGATGGTTGACCGACAGCGGGCCGAAGCGCTCCTCCACCCTGGCGATGCTGCGCAGCGGCACCATGGCGCCGTCGCTGCCGGCCAGCCGGATATCGTCCAGCGCCGCCAGGCCCGGAGTCTGGCTGACGTCGTGCTCCAGCACCACGCGGTACTGGTTGGCCTGGGTGTAGATGGTGGAGATCAGCCGCTGGCCGAAGGCGTTGTACAGCGCGTTATCGACATCGCTCATGCTGACGCCGAGGCGCGCGGCCGAATCGCGGTCGACGTTGACGTAGGCCACCAGCCCGCGGTCGAGCCAGTCGCTGGTGACGTCGGCCAGCTGCGGCGCCTGCTTCAGTTCGTTCATCAGCTGCGGCACCCACAGGCTCAGCTCATCCAGCGACATCGCCTGCAGCGTCACCTGATACTGGGTGCGGCTCACCTGGGTGTCGATGGTCAGATCCTGCACCGGCTGCAGGTAGAGCTTCACGCCGGGGATGTTGGCCGTTTGCTGCTGCAGGCGGCTGATTACCGCCGGGATCCGTTCGCTGCGCTCGCTGAGCGGCTTCAGGTTGATCTGCAGCCGGCCGCTGTTGAGCGTGGCGTTGCTGCCGTCGATGCCGACGAAGGAGGTCAGGCTTTCGACCGCCGGATCCTTGAGGATTTGCGCGGCGACCTGCTGCTGACGCTCGGCCATATTGCTGAAGGAGACGCTCTGCGGCGCCTCCAGCGTGCCCTGAATAATGCCGTTGTCCTGCACCGGGAAGAAGCCTTTCGGGATCAACAGGTACAGCAGCACCGTCAGCGCCAGCGTGGCGCACGCCACCCCCAGCGTCAGCCACGGGTGGTTCAGCACGCTTTTCAGCCACACGCCGTAACGGGCGATCACCCGTTCGAAAAAGCGTTCGCTGGCGGCGGAGAAGCGGTTCTGTTTACGCAGCGACTCGTGGCTCAGCATGCGCGCGCACATCATCGGCGTCAGCGTCAGCGACACCACGGCGGAGATCAGAATCGCCACCGCCAGCGTGACGGCGAACTCGCGGAACAGGCGGCCGACGATATCGCCCATAAACAGCAGCGGGATCAGCACCGCCACCAGCGAGAAGGTGAGGGAGATAATGGTAAAGCCGATCTCGCCGGCGCCTTTCAGCGCGGCGTCCAGCGGCTTCTCGCCTTTTTCGATATAGCGCGAGATATTTTCGATCACCACGATGGCGTCATCGACCACAAACCCGGTGGCGATGGTCAGCGCCATCAGCGTCAGGTTATTGACGGAAAAACCGAGGAAATACATGGCGGCGAAGGTGCCGACCAGCGACAGCGGCACCGCCACGCTGGGAATGATGGTGGCCGGCACGTTGCGCAGGAAGACGTAAATCACCATCACCACCAGCGCGATGGCCAGCAGCAGCTCGGACTGCACGTCGCTGACCGAGGCGCGGATGGTGGTGGTGCGGTCGGTCAGCACTTTCACGTCCACCGATTTCGGCAGGCTTTTCACCAGCGTCGGCAGCATCTCGCGAATGCTGTCGGCGGTGGTGATCACGTTCACTCCCGGCTGGCGCTGAATATTCAGCACGATGGCCTGATCCTTATTGGCCCAGGCCGCCAGTTTGCTGTTCTCGGCGCCCTGTTCGACGGTGGCGATATCCCGCAGGCGGATCGCCGCGCCGTCTTTGTAGGCGACGATCAGCTGGCGGTAGTCGTCGGCGGACTTCATCTGGTCGTTGGCCGACAGCGTGACCGAGCGGGTAGGGCCGTCCAGGCTGCCTTTGGCGGAGTTGACGTTGGCGTTGCTGATGGCGCTGCGCACCGTTTCGCTGTCCAGCCCGTAGGCCGCCACCGCCGCGGCGTTCAGCTTGACGCGCACCGCCGGGCGCTGCCCGCCGGACAGGGTGACCAGCCCGACGCCGGTGACCTGCGAGATTTTCTGCGCGACGCGGGTTTCCACCATATCTTCCACCTGCGTCATCGGCATGGCGCTGGAGGTGACCGCCAGCGTCATGATCGGCGGGTCGGCCGGGTTGACCTTGCTGTAGATCGGCGGGTAGGGCAGGTCGTTCGGCAGCAGGTTGCTGGCCGAGTTGATGGCCGCCTGCACTTCCTGTTCGGCCACGTCGAGCGGCAGCTCCAGCTGGAACTGCAGCGTCACCACCGACGCGCCGCCGGAGCTTTGCGACGACATCTGTTTCAGCCCGGACATCTGGCCGAACTGCCGCTCCAGCGGCGCGGTGATCGCCGAGGTCACCACGTCAGGGCTGGCGCCGGGGTACAGCGTCACCACCTGAATGGTGGGGTAATCCACTTCCGGCAGGGCGGATACCGGCAGCGCGCGGTAGCCGATG
Source organism: Serratia rubidaea (assembly GCF_016026735.1). Lineage (NCBI taxonomy): Bacteria > Pseudomonadati > Pseudomonadota > Gammaproteobacteria > Enterobacterales > Yersiniaceae > Serratia > Serratia rubidaea. The sequence continues at coordinate 142,620 of NZ_CP065640.1, read as the reverse complement.
ATGCCCGCCAGCAGGATGGCCACCATAAAGAGCGTGGTGGCGACCGGACGCAGGATAAACAGGCGGGACGGCCCGCCGTTAGCCTTATGCGGCGTCGGCTGCATCAGGATTTCCCCTGAACTTGCGGCTGGCGGCGCGGCGTTGCGGCCGCCGGCGTTTCCTGCGGCGTCAGCACTTCAACCTGAATGCCGTCGGTCAGACGATCGATGCCGTCGGTGACCACCCGGTCGCCGGCGCTCAGGCCGGCGGTGACCACCACCTGACTGCTGTCCTGCACGCCGGTAGTGATGCGGTGTTTGCTGACGGTGTTGTCATCCCCCAGCGTCCAGACGAAGTTGCCCTCATTGTCCATCTGCAGCGCCGCGGTCGGGATTACCACCGCGTTGTGCAGGGTGTCCACCTTCAGCCGCGCGTTGACGAACTGATTGGGGAACAGCGCGTCGTCCTGATTGTTAAAGCGCGCCTTGAGCTTGATGGTGCCGGTGGCGGTATCGATCTGGTTATCCAGACTCAGCAGGCTGCCGGTCGCCAACTGCTGTGAATTGGTGCGGTCCCAGGCTTCGACCGCCACCGCGCCGGCTTTCTGCGCTTTGAGCAGATCGGCGATATTGCCTTCCGGCAGGGTAAACACCACGTCGATCGGCCGGGTCTGGGTGATCACCACCAGCGGCGTGCTGCTGCCGCTGGTGATGTAGTTGCCGACGTCAACCTGCTTGAGCCCCACGCGGCCGTCGATCGGCGCGGTGATGCGGCTGTAGGTGATCTGCAGTTTGGCGCTGTCCACCGCGCCCTGGTCGGCCTTGATCGCCCCTTCGGTCTGGCGCACCAGCGCCCGCTGCGCGTCCAGCTCCTGGCGGGAGATCAGATTGGTTTTCACCAGCTGCTGATAGCGCGCCAAATCCTGTCTGGCGTTGGCCAGCGTCGCCTGGTCTTTCGCCAGCTGGCCTTCGGCCTGCGTCAGCTGCACCTGGAACGGCCGCGGGTCGATCTCCGCCAGCAGATCGCCGGCTTTCACCTGTTGGCCTTCGGTGAAGTGAATGGCCATCAGCTGCCCGTCGACCCGGCTGGTGACGGTGACGGTATTCGCCGCGCTGGCGGTGCCGAGGCCGGACAGGTAGCGCGGCACGGTCTGCTGCATGGCGGTCGCCGCCTGTACCGGCGACATCGGCATCTTGCGCCGGCCGCCGTTACTCGCCTGTTTGCCGGCCGCCTGACGGGCGGATGGCAGCGGTTCAACGGGGGCGGCGGCGAAGAAGTGTCGCCAAATCAACACGGCGGCGATAACCAGCAGCGCGAGAACGACAAGGCGCAGGATCAGGGAGCGGCGTTGAGGTTTTGCATTCATGACGATGAAAATACTCCAAAGGCGGGCAACAAGCCGAAAGGCCAACTTCTTATAGGATACTAGTTTACCGGCCGCGACCGGGATAAAAATGGAGGAAAAATGGAGGAATCGTCAGTTTTCCATGAAGAGTACGCGGTTTTCTCCGGTTTTGCCGATGCGTGGCGCTACTGAAGCGCCTTCCGGGCGAGGGCTGGTCATGTGATGATGGAAATTCGGGCCGGGCTGATGAAGCTGAAAGCGAACTCCGTCAGCCCGTCTGCGCCTGCCACTGCTGCCGGCTCAGGCGGTACACAATGTGTTTGCGCAGGCGGTGGCCCGGCGGCAGGCGCGGATGCTCAAAATACTCGTCGGCGCAATGCATGCCGATGCGCTCCATCACCCGGCGCGAGGGGAGATTGACGGTGGCGGTAAACGACACCACTTCCGGCAGCTGCAGCTGGGTAAACGCATGATGCAGCGCCGCGCGCGCGGCTTCGCTGGCGAAGCCTTGTCCCCAGTGGGCGGCGGCCAGACGCCAGCCGATCTCCACGCACGGGGCCAGCGGCAGGTCGTCGCCGACCTGCGCCAGGCCGACAAAGCCGATAAAGGGGGCGATGCCCGGCCGCTCGACGGCCCATAATCCCCAGCCGTGCTGCTGCATAAACCGGCGGAACGTGGCGGCCTGCGCCCTGCTGGCCTCTGCCGACAGCGGCGCGGGGAAGTAACGCATCACCTGCGGGTCGGCGTTCAGCGCGGCGAAGGCGGGCAGATCCTCATCGCGCCAGGCGCGCAGACGTAAACGTTCGGTATTCAGCGTGACGACAGGCATCGTGGTTACCTCTGTAGGGGGCGCGACGCTGGCGTCGCGCCCGAGGGCGATGTTAACGGAACAGCGTCTGCGCCCAGCGCGCCAGCCCGGCGGTGACCGAGCCGAAATCATTGCCGCCGACGATCGGAATGCCGGGCAGCTGTTGCTGCAGCGCCGCGCGCAGCAGCGGCGAACGGGCGCTGCCGCCGGTCAGGTAGATAACGTCCGGCTGCGTCTGGCTGGTGGCCAGCGCGGCGGTGACCTGCTCCTGAATACGCTGCAGCGGCTGGGAGATTGCGTCCGCCAGCTGTCCCTGGCTGATGATTTCCGCCAGCTCCGGCTGGACAAACGCCAGCGGCACGCGGGTGGTTTCCTCGCCGGAGAGGGCGATTTTACTCTCTTCCGCCGCGCGCACCAGCCGGTAGCTCAGGCGCTGACGATACACCTGCAGCAGACGCCGCACCTTTTCCGGCTCCGCCGCATCGCGGATCAGATCGTTCAGCAGCCTGGCGTTGGCGCTGCTGTAAAACTCATTCTGCGCCGGCACGTCGTTGGTGGCGACCGCATTCCAGTATGGCAGCGCCGGCAGGGCGATGCCTTTTTCAGTTTCGCCGCCCATGCCGAACAGCGGCATCAGCTGCTTGAACGCCAGCATGATATCCAGATCGTTGCCGCCGACGCGGCAGCCGCTGTGGCCGATCAGGCTCTGCTGGCGCTCGGCGCTGTCGCGCCACTGCGGCCCCATCAACAGCACCGAGCAGTCGGTGGTGCCGCCGCCGATATCGACCACCAGCACGGTTTTCTCTTCTTGCAGCGTGGCTTCAAAATCCAGACCGGCGGCCACCGGCTCAAACTGGAACTCAATCTGTTTAAAACCGGCGCGCTGGGCGGCGCGCAGCAGGATGCCCTGCGCCTGGCGGTTGGCCTCTTCGCCGCCGGTGCCCTGGAAGTTGATCGGCCGGCCGATCACCGTCTGCTCGATCTGCTGCTGCAGCACGCCTTCCGCCTGCCGTTTGATATGGAACATCATGGCGCAGACCAGGTCTTCAAACAGCGCGATTTGCTGCGCCTTCAGCCCGTTGGCGCCGAGGAATGATTTCGGCGAGCGGACGAAGTACACCTCTTCCGGGTCCTCAACGTACTGCGCCAGCGCCTGCAGGCCGAACTGCAGGCTGTCGGCGTTGACCGGAATATCCTCTTCGCGGTTGAAGCTGACGGCGCGGCGCAGCAGCTGCTGATTTTCTTCGCTGCCGGTCGGCACCTGCCAGTGGCGGTGCAGACATTCGCTGACCGCCTCGCGGCTCGGCGCGCACAGCATCGACGGCAGATACGGTTCGTTGTTTTCCAGCGCCAGCAGTTCCGGGCCGTTTTCCCGCATTACCGCAACGGAACAGTTGGCCGTTCCGTAGTCAAATCCTATAAACATTTTCGTTCCCCATGCCAATGAAGGGGGGCGACTTTACCCGAGAGCGGGCGTCCGGGCAATGCAGCGCGTGCCGGACGGCGAAAATTTTAGCGATGGCGGTAAGGAGATGCTTAACTAAGCCTATCTTGATGTCCGAATTCCGCACGTCAGTCCGCAGCCCGAGCGCCATAATGATGAAAAAACTGACACCGAGCGTAGCCATGAGTGAACACCAGGCGTTATATGCCGCGCTGAGCGCGCGAGACCGCAAATTCGACGGCCGTTTCTTTGTCGGCGTTTCATCGACCGGCATCTACTGCCGGCCGGTGTGCAGCGCCCGCACGCCGAAAAGCGAGAACTGCAGCTTCTACCCGAGCGCCGCCGCCGCCGAACTGGCGGGCTTTCGCCCCTGCCTGAAGTGTCGGCCGGAGCTGGCGCCGGGTCTGGCGCTGATCGATCTGGGCAACCGCTATGCGCAGGTGGCGGTGCAATTGATTGAACAGGGCTACCTGTCCGAGCACGGCTGCGAGGCGCTGGCGGCGCGGCTGGGCATTTCCGATCGCCATCTGCGGCGCATTTTTGCCGAGCAGTTCGGCGCTTCGCCCATCGACTATGCGCAGTCGCACCGGCTGCTGCAGGCCAAGCGGCTGCTGGCGGACACCGATATGCCGCTCAGCGAGGTGGCGTTCGCCGCGGGGTTCGGCAGCCTGCGGCGCTTTAACGAGCTGTTTAAGCAGCGCTATCGCCTGAGCCCGTCGGCGCTGCGCGACAGCAGCGGCCGGCAGACGCGCGCCGCCGCCGGCGGGCTGGTGTTTCATCTGGGCTATCGCCCGCCGTACGACTGGCCGCGCATGCTGAGTTTTTTGCAGGCGCGTGCGGTCAGCGGCGTGGAGAGCGTCGAGGACGGGCGCTATTACCGTTCGATGGCGGTGACGCTCGGCGGCGAGACGCATCAGGGCTGGGTCAGCGTACAGCCGGAAACGGCGCGCGACCGGGTGCGGGTGGAGATTGCGCCGTCGCTGAGCCGGGTGACCACCGAGGTGCTGCGGCGGATACGCCAGCTGTTCGATCTGGACGCGGCGCCGGACATTATCGCCGCCGCGTTAGGCTCGCTGGTGACCGACCCCGGCCTGCGGCTGCCCGGCTGCGTCAACAGCTTTGAGCAGGCGACGCGCGCGGTGCTGGGGCAGCTGGTCAGCGTAAAAATGGCGGCGGTATTCGCCGGGCGGATGGCGGAGCGCTGGGGGACGCCGCTGGCGCAGCCGCACGCCGGTATTACCTATGTGTTTCCGCAGGCCGGGCAGATTGCCGCGCTGCAGCCGGAGATGCTGCGGCCGCTCGGCATTCAGCTCAAGCGCGCCGCGGCGCTGATCGCTCTGGCGCGCGCGCTGGAAGAGGGGCGGTTGGCGCTGGATAATGTGCTGGATATTGAACAGGGCATCCGGGCGCTGACCGCGCTGCCGGGCATCGGCGACTGGACGGCGAACTATATTGCGATGCGCGCCTGGAGCTGGCCGGACGTGTTTCTGAGCGGCGACTACCTGATTAAGCAGCGCTTTGCCGGCATGACGCCGCGGCAGATTGAGCGCTATGCCGAACGCTGGCGGCCGTGGCGCTCTTACGCCACCTTGCATCTGTGGCATCACGACGGCTGGCAGCCGGAGGCATAAACAGACGGGCCGGCGCAGGCCGGCCCGGAAGGTTACAGCAGGAACAGGCTGGCGAGGCCGAGGAAGATGAAAAAGCCGCCGGTGTCGGTCAGGGCGGTGATCAACACGCTGGAGCCGACCGCCGGGTCGCGCCCCAGCTTCAGCATCACCATCGGGATCACCACGCCCATCAGCGCGGCGACCAGCAGGTTGAGGATCATCGCCAGCGTCATCACGCCGCCCAGCGCCCAGTCATCGTACAGCAAATAGGTCACCAGCCCCATAATGCCGCCCCAGACCACGCCGTTGATGATCGCCACTCCCAGCTCTCTGAGCAGCAGGCGGGAAATATTGCCTTCTTCAATCTGGTGCAGCGCCAGCGCGCGCACGATCATGGTAATGGTCTGGTTGCCGGTATTACCGCCGATGCCGGCGACGATCGGCATCAGCGCGGCCAGCGCCACCAGCTGCGAGATGGTGTGCTCAAACAGGCCGATCACCCGCGAGGCGATAAAGGCGGTGCACAGATTGATGGCCAGCCACGCCCAGCGGGTTTTTACCGCCTTGCTGACCGGCGCAAATACGTCCTCTTCCGGGCTCAGGCCCCCCATGCGGCGCAGGTTGTTGTCGCTCTCTTCATTGACCACGTCGACGATCTCTTCGATGGTCAGACGCCCCATCAGTTTGCCCTGTGCGTCGATCACCGGGGCGCTGATCAGGTCGTAGCGTTCAAACGCGCCGGCCGCCGCCTCGGCCTTGTCTTCCGGCTGGAAGCTGGTGGGTTCGCTGTCCATCACGCTGGCGACCTGCGTTTGCGGGTCGTTCAGCAGCACCGCCGTCAGCGGCAGCTCACCGAGCAGGGTGTTTTTACGGTCGGTGACGAAGATTTTATCGGTGGCGTCCGGGATGGTTTTACGCTGGCGCAAAAAGCGGTGCACCGCGCCCAGCGTCACGTCGGGCCGCACCGTGACCAGCTCAAAGTCCATCATCCAGCCGACGGTCTCTTTGCCGTAGTGCATCATCTCGCGCACCTGCGCGCGCTGCTCCGGCTCCAGCGAGGTCAGCAGGCGCCCCATCAGGTTGCGCGGCAGGAACTGCGCCAGATAGGCCTGTTCGTCGATATCCAGCGTTTTAATCGCCCTGAGCAGGTCTTTATCGCTCATCTCTTCGATCAGGCTGTCCCACACCGGCTCGGCGACTTCCACCAGCGTTTGGCCGCGGCGCGGCGGATCCACCAGCCGCCACAGCGCCAGACGCTCATCCTGCGGCAGCGCCTCCAGCAGGTCGGCGAGGTCGGCGGCGTGCATCTCTTCCACCAGCGCGCGAATTTCGGCGGTCTGGTCCATCAACGCCTGCCGGCTGAGCGGCCGATCGTCATCCGGCCGGCCGAGAATACCGTCGACCAGCGCTTTATTGTTCAGTAACAGGGACAGGATGTGCTGACGGTGTTCAGCCACCTTTTTGACATTATGTGTTGCGGCAGACATGGCATTCCTTAACGCTTGGCACGCAGAGCTCCTGAGTTATAACTTGTACAAGATAGAACATCGCAGAGTATGGCGTCATTTTTATGATAGGGACGATGCGCGGCCAGGAATGGGTAAAGCGTCTGTGGACAGACGGCTTACCCATTCGGCGGCCCGCGCGGTTACGGCGCGTCAGAGGCGCTGTCCCGGGATGAATTAAGCGGTTGACTGACGTGCTGTTCCTGAGCGGAAAGCTGTTTTTCCTGATGGTGGGGAATGGCGGCGATGGCGGTATACAGCAACCGGCCTATCAAAATGATAAAACTTACCAGCAGCACGATTTTGGTCATTTGTCCGGTGGTTCTTTTACGCATAGTGGGTCCGCAGGTCTCGCTTCCTTATGGCGCAGCCGGTGGCCATGCCCGTTATTTCCCCTTGGGTGAACTAATTTTAGTGGCGGCCGGCAAAACTTGTCCATGTATTTCACCGGAAAGAAAAATTATCCCGTTGTGCGTTGAATATTGGTTTGATTTTCTCCGGCGGCGCGGCGCGATTTTTTTATCGCATCAATGTTATGATTATTTTTAACCGGCAATCAGCTGTTAATTGATCTAAATCAATTTTTAACCCGCCGTAGCGCATAGAATTCGTGACCAGCTGTAAAATTTGCTGATTTTTTCATCATTATTACCCTGGCCATCGGAGATGAGCGGACGCCGCTTACTGACAGGCCGCTAAAGTCTGGATGATAAATAGCTTCGCGCGTCGGCGAAGATACTCACTTCATAATGGTTAAATTGAAACTCTGGAATAATTTACGCCACCGCTGGTGGGGCCAGCCCCTGCTCTGGAGCCTGGTGTTTATCCCGCTGGCCGGCTGGCTCTCCCCGCGCATTATGCTGCCGGAAGGGAAGGTGTATCTGGTCTATCTGCCGCTGGCGGTGTGCATTTCGCTGTTGATGGTGTACGACTGGATGGCGATCCCCGGCATTGTCATCGCCATCATGATCCGTTACAGCGCCCGGCTGGGGCCGGAAATCGGCATCATCATGACGCTGCTGTATCTGTTCTGCCTCGGCGTCTGCTGGCTGGGCTACCGCTGCCAGACGCAGCGCGACTGGTGCGCGCGCATTAACGTGCTGGGGTTTACGCCGCCGCGGCTGATCTGGCTGCTGGCGTTTCCGCCGCTGCTGTTTATCCTCAGCCTGCAGCTGATGATCGGCATGGGGCTGCTGCCGGATGAGATGGGCATGGTGTTCGGCAGAGCCAACCTGATGCATACGCTGGTGAATTTCCACGCGCTGCTGATCGCCGGCCTCTCTTCCACGCCGCTGTTCTATTTTGTGCTGCGGGTGCTGAATAATCCGCGCTTTCTGCGGACGCTGCGGCGCCGCTTCCGTCTGGAGGTCGCGCCGGGGGTGAAAACCGGCGAGACGCTGCTCTGGCTGTTGCTGCTGGCCGGCATGGTGTTTGCGCTGTGCTATCCCACCGGCGTCGGGCAGAAGGAGTTTTGGATCGACTACAGCCTGACGCTGCTGCTGCCGCTGATGCTGTACGGCGCGGTGCGTTTCGGCTATCACCTTAACTGCATCGCCTGGTCGGTTGCGCTGCTGGCGCTGTTTTTCAACTATCGCAGCTATGTGCGGGTGGACGGACGCCTGCACGATCTGGCCGTCGTTTCCTCGATGATGCTGGTATTTACCCTCAGCGTATTCCTGCTGTCGGCGATCAATTCCCGCCAGCTGGCGCTGTTCGCCAAAATGAAGCGCGCCTCGCTGCAGGACCCGATGGTCGGCCTGCCGAACCTGCGCGCCCTGAAGCGGGATTTGGCGCTGGCGCCGCGTTCGACGCTGTGCTTCCTGCGCATTGCCGAGCTGGACCTGCTGAGCCGTCATTACGGCATGCAATTGCGCATTCGCTTCAAACAGCATCTGGCCAGCACCCTGCGTAAGGGGTTGGCGGCGGACGAAGACGTGTATCAGCTGCCGGGCTACGATCTGGTGCTGCGGCTGAACGGCTACGATGACGAGGCCAAAGTGGCGGAGGTGCACGCTACGCTGGAGAACTTCCGGCTGGTCTGGAACGGGCTGCCGATTCACCCGCCGCTGGGCGTCAGCTACTGCGGCATCGCCGGGGAAGTGGAGCACCTGCATCTGCTGCTCGGGGAGCTGAGTTCGCTGGCCGAGCTGTCGCTGACCAGCGGCGAGCCGGAGAGCATCCGCAACGACCGTCAGGACGTGCAGAACGAGGTGAAGCGCAAGGTGCGTCTGCTGCACCGGGTGCAGCGGGCGCTGGACAGCGACGGCTTTATCCTGATGGCGCAGCCGATCCACGGCGTGCGCGGCGACAGCTACCATGAAATTCTGCTGCGCCTGCCCGATGACAAGGGCGGTACGCTGTCGCCGAACGAGTTTTTGCCGGTGGTGCATGAGTTCGGCCTGGCGTATCAGCTGGATCTGTGGGTGCTGAACAACACGCTGAAGTTTATGGATCGCCACCGCGATACGCTGCCGAGCGCGCGCTTTGCGGTGAATATCTCGCCGCCGACGCTGTGCCGCCCGACGCTGAGCCGCGATGTGCGGCAGGCGCTGCAGCAGTACGCGATTGAACCGTACCAGCTGATTCTGGAAATTACCGAATCGCACCTGATGCAGGACATCCACTATGCGGCCACCACCCTGCGTGAGCTGCGCGAACTGGGCTGCCGCATTGCGATAGACGACTTCGGCACCGGCTATGCCAGCTATAACCGCCTGCGGATGCTGGAGGTGGATACGCTGAAAATCGACGGCAGCTTCGTGCGTAATATGCTGAACGATCCGGTGGATCACCAGATTATCGCGTCCATCTGCAAGGTGGCGTTAATGAAGCGGTTGCATATCGTGGCGGAATACGTGGAAAGCGAAGAGCAGCAGATGGCGCTGCGGGCGCTGGGGGTCGACTATATGCAGGGCTACCATATCGGCCGGCCGGTGCCGCTGACCTCGTTGGCGGCCGACACGCAGGCCGAGCCGGCGTGACGGCAGGCGGCCCTCCGCGCAGGCGAAGGGCCGCAGAGTACGGCGTCAGGCGAGGCGCTGCTCGTCCTGCTGCGCGTCCTCTTCCTCAATGATCAGTTTCCAGCCGACAACATCTTTCCAGTACTCCTGCTCGCGCTCCAGATCCAGCTGCACCAGCGTATTCTGCGCCAGATAGCCGGCCGGGAAGCGCAGCGTCCAGTGATTGTCATCGGTAACCAGGCGCAGGGTTTCCGGCGTGGTGGTGGACTGCCGCTGGTTGTTCAGCAGCGCGCTCAGGCGCAGGAGCTGTATCAGCGGCAGATAGTGTTTTTTCTTGAACAGATTCAGGCGCGGCAGCTCTTCCAGCTTGATGGCTTTACGGTGGAAGCGCACCAGCGCCGCCAGCAGCAGCTGCTGTTCCTGATTAAAGCCCGGCAGGTTGGTGTTTTGCAGAATATAGGCGGAGTGCCGGTGCATGGCGCTGTGGTTGATGCTCAGCCCGACCTCGTGCAGCATGGCGGCCCATTTCAGCAGCGCTTCCAGCTGCGGGTTGACCAGCTTGGTGTTTTGCGCCATCCACTGGGCGTACAGCAGCTCGGTGGTCGCCAGCACCCGGCTGGCCTGATCGCGATCGATATTGTAGTGCTCGGCCAGGCTTTTGGCGGTGCGGCTGCGGATATCCTGATGGCGGAAACGGCCCTCCATCTCGTACAGCACCCCTTCGCGCAGCGCGCCGTCGGACAGGCGTAAATCGCGGATCGCCAGCGCGTCGAACACGCCGCATAAAATGGCCAGCCCCGGCACAAACACCGCCTGACGCTCCTCCGACAGCCCCGGCAGGCTGAGGGCGCTGAAGTTCTTGAACTGCAGCACCTGTTCGCTCAGCATCTCCAGCCGCTCGAGGGTGATCAGGCCGTCCTTTTCTCCCATCGCCACCAGCACTTCGTGCGCCGCCTTAATCGAGCCGGAGGCGCCCAGCGCGTATTGCCAGCCCTGAATGCGGTATTGCCAGGCCAGGGTTTCCAGCTTTTGCGCCGCCGCCAGCCGGGCGCGGCGGAAGTTGGTGCGGTTGATTTCACCGTCAGGGAAAAAGATATGGGCGAAGCTGACGCAGCCCATGCGGCGGCTTTCCGCCAGCAGAGGTTCGAAATCTTCGCCGATCACCAGCTCGGTGGAACCGCCGCCGATGTCGATCACCAGCTTGCGGCCCTTTTCCGGCTGGGTGTGTTCCACGCCCATAAAGATCAGGCGCGCCTCTTCCTGCCCGGAGATGATCTCGATCGGGTAGGGGATCACCTCGGCGGCGCGCTTCAGAAAGGCTTCGGCATTCACCGCCTGACGCAGCGTATGCGTGCCGACGATGGTGACGTTCTCCTCCGGGAAGCCTTGTAACCGTTCGGCAAACAGGGCCAGGCAGGCCAGACCGCGTTCTATTGCTTCTTCACTGAGCACATTGTTGGCATCCAGGCCGTCGGCAAGGTGAACCCGCTGTTTTAAGCGGCCCAATACCTGCAGGGCGCCGTTGACGACGCGGGCTATCACCATATGGAAGCTGTTCGAGCCGAGGTCGATGGCGGCGATTTCCAATGGCTTATGAGTGGCGGTGCTGTTTAGCGGCATAGTTACTGGCCTAATTTCCTGGTTGTTCCAGAGCTTTTAAGTAGTCGTAAATGGCAATCTGCGAACGTACTTTACGGCGGTTGCCGCGCGGCACGTACTGGTTGCTCAGCTCTTTATCAATATAACGGGCTTTGACGGTGTCGCTGAACTGGATCGCCAGAATATCCAGCACGCGCTGTTTCAGCGCCGGGTCCAGCAGCGGCGTCGCCACTTCGATACGGTAATCTATATTGCGGGTCATCCAGTCGGCGGACGACAGGAAGACCTTGGTGTCACCTTGATTTTCGAAAACGTAAACGCGATCGTGCTCCAGATAGCGGTCGACGATGCTGATGGCCTGAATATTGTCGCTGATCCCCGGCAGATTGGGAATCAGCGAGCACATGCCGCGCACCAGCAGGCGCACCTTCACGCCGGCGCCGGATGCGGTATATAACCGATCCACCAGCCCTTTATCCACCAGATTATTCAATTTCAGCGTAATGCCGGCCGGTTTGCCCGCCAGCGCGCTGGCGATTTCATGGTCGATCAGGTCATACAGCATGCGGCGCGAGTTCTGCGGCGACACCATCAGATAGTCGAAATGCACCGGACGGTAGGGGTTTTCAATAAAGTTGAACACCCGGCGCACTTCGTTGGTGATGCGCGCATCGGCGGTCAGCAGGGAGTAGTCGGTGTATACCCGCGCGGTTTTTTCGTTGAAGTTGCCGGTGCCGATATGGGCGTAGCGCACAATGGCGTCGCCTTCGCGACGCGAAATCAAAAACAGCTTGGCGTGGATCTTCAGGCCGGGGGCGGAGAAGATCACGTGCACGCCGGCCTCCGTCAGGCGTTTGGCCCAGTGAATATTGGCCTCTTCGTCGAAGCGCGCCTGCAGCTCGACCACCACCGTCACTTTCTTGCCGTTATGCGCCGCGTGGATCATGGATTCGATAATGCGCGAATCTTTCGCCACCCGGTAAATATTGATTTTTATCGCTAGCACGCTGGGGTCGAACGACGCCTGCCGCAGCCACTCCAGCACGTGCTCGAAGGTGTGATACGGGTAGTACAGCAGCACGTCTTTTTCCCGGATGGCGTCGAAGCCGTTGCGGAACCGGTCGAACCAGATATGGCGCAGACGCGGCAGCGGCCGGTTGACCAGGTTGCTTTTGCCGACGTTGGGGAAGCTGATAAAGTCCTTGAAGTTGTGATAGCGGCCGCCGGCGATCACCGAGTCGTAGTTGGAGATGCCCAGCTTTTCGCGCAGCAGCTCCACCATTTTGTTCGGCATATCGCGCTGGTATACAAAGCGCACCGGCTCGGCGGTCAGGCGCTGCTTCAGGCTGGAAGACATCAGCTCCAGCAGGCTGGATTCCATCTCCGTCACCAGATCGTATTCCGCATCGCGCGTCATCTTCATCGAATAGGCGTTGAGCGCATCGTAGTCGAAGAAGCCCTTGAAGATGTCATCCAGGCAGTAGCGCAGAATGTTGTCCAGCAGGATCATCGGCTTGCGGCGACGCGGTGCTTCCGGCGGCAGATTGACGAAGCGCGGCACCTTGTCGGACGGGATCTCCAGCAGCGCATAGTCGATATGGCTGCCGCGGATAATTTCCACCGCCAGATAGGTGTAGTCATCTTTCAGAAACTGCACCAGATTGGTGTCGTGATTGATCAGGATCGGCGTAATGTGCTGGCGTAGATGCTGCCTGAAGTACTGACGCAGCCAGATTTGCTGATTCTCGGAGACCTGGCGCTCATTGATCAGAAAGATTTGATTGCGCGCCATTTCCAGCAGCAAATCGTTATACAGGGTGTCGAATTCCTGATCGGTTTTTAACACCTTGGTCTGGATTTTCTTCAGCAAATGGCGCGAGGCGCCGGCAGAACCCTGTTCTTCGCTGATCAGGATGCGCCGTTTCAGATCGGCAAAGCGGACTTTGTAGAACTCATCGAGATTATTGGAGTAAATGCCCAGGAAGCGCATGCGCTCAATCAGCGGATTGTTCTTATCTGCGGCTTCCTGCAACACGCGCTCATTAAAGGATAACCAGCTTAGTTCTTTTTCGATGTAGAGCTTTTCCTGACCCATTATTACTCCGGTTAAATCATGGGAAAAATCGAATGGCATTCCCCTATGCCGGCCCAGGCCGCCTGCCGCGGAGGCGGATGGAGGCACCGTCGCCCGTCGCTCACGCCGCCTGGATGCCGCTCTAATGTCCTACAACATTATTGCGAGAGATTGACAGTAATGTCCAACAGATCTGCCGGCCGGGGGCGGTAAACTTTGTCATGCAAACGACATTAATCTGACATAAGATGCCCGGTTATCTTTTGGCGTAAGCCTGCCCTGCAACAAAGACAGAGACAGATGGTACAGACAACGGCAAATCAACTTCCCCGCGATCGGCGGCGCGCACGCATCGACCGCGGCGTACAGGCCATGGTGACCGTCAGCGGCCTGCTGGTGCTGATGATGCTGATGTTAATTTTCGTTTACCTGCTGTTCGCCGTACTGCCGCTGTTTAAGCCGGCCTCCGTCGACGCCTCGCCGGCGCTGAGGCTGAACCACGCGTCGCCGGCCCTGGCGCTCGGCATGGACGTTCAGCAGCGGGTGGGTTACCGCATTGACCGGCAGGGCGAAGGGCAGTTTTACCGGCTGACGGCACGGCAGGGGCAGGCGGCCGGCACGCTGCTGGCCAGCCAGCGGCTGCTGCCGGCGCCGACGCTGCTGGCCCGGGCGGTTGGGGCGCGCGATCTGTTTGCGCTGGCGCAGGCCGACGGGCGTTTTATTATCGCGCAGGCGGATTTCGCCGCCGCGCCGCAGCAGAAGCCGCACTGGAGTTTGCCGCTGGGTGCGCAGCCGCAGGCCCTGTTGCCGCATGCCGGCGCGCTGACGCAGCTGGCGCTGACGCCGGCGCGCGAGGCCGGAGCGTATCTGGTGGCGGCGGTGACCGAGCGGCGACAGCTGCTGTTGGCCCGGGTTGCGGCGCGGCAGCCGGCTGCGGTTAGCGCCATCGTGCTGAGCGACGACGTGCAGCAACTGGTGCTGGCGCCGGATGGCCGCCAGCTCTATCTGCTGAGCGGCAACCGGCTGGCGCGCTATCAAATCGACGGGACGCAGCTGCGGCTGCAGGAGACGCAAACGCTCGGTGAGCAGGCGCCTTACCGCCTGACGGCGCTGCCGGGCGGCAGCGCGCTGATTGTGCATGCCGCCGACGGCACGCTGCAGGAGTGGTTCGACGTGGAGAAAAACCAGCGCTGGCGCCTGACCCCGGCGCAGCAGTTCACGCCGCAGCCGGCCGCGGGCGCCGCGGTGATCGCCGAGCCGTTCCGCCGGGTATTCGCTGCGCTGCAGCCGGACGGCGCGTTTGCGCTCTATTCCAGCATCCAGTCCCGGCCTCTGTTGCACGCCCGGCTGGCCGCCGGCGTACAGCAGGCGGCGTTTGCGCCGCGCGGCGACGGCCTGCTGCTGGAGACCGCGCAGGGCTGGCAGCAATATCGGCTGAATAATGATTACCCTGACGTGACCTGGCGCTCGCTGTGGCGGAAGGTCTGGTACGAGAATTATCCGCAGCCGGCGCTGGTGTGGCAGTCCACCTCCGGGGAGGACAGCTATCAGGCCAAGTTCAGCCTGATGCCGGTGATTTTCGGCACGCTGAAGGCCGCCGGCTACGCCATGCTGTTCGCCATACCGTTGGCGCTGGGCGGCGCGGTCTATACGGCCTGCTTTATGTCGCCGGCGCTGCGGCGGCTGGTGAAACCGGCGATTGAGGTGATGGGCGCGCTGCCGACGGTGGTCATCGGGCTGGTGGCTGGCATCTGGCTGGCGCCGGTTATCGAGCGTCATTTACTGGCAATACTGGCGTTGCCGCTGCTGCTGGCCGGCGCGGTGTTGCTGTGCGGCATAGCGCAGCAGCGCTGGCGGCCGGGCCGGCTGAGTCCGGGCGGCGATTTACTGCTGCTGTTGCCGGCGCTGGCGCTGACCGTCTGGCTGGCGATGGCTCTCGGCCCCTGGCTGGAGACGCAGCTGTTCGGCCAGCCGATGCACTTCTGGCTGGGGGATGACTTCGACCAGCGCAATACGCTGGTGGTCGGCGTGGCGATGGGCTTTGCGCTGGTGCCGGTGATTTTCTCGCTGGCGGAGGATGCGCTGTTCAGCGTGCCGACCACACTCACCCAAGGCTCGCTGGCGCTGGGCGCTACGCCGTGGCAGACGGTGGCGCGGGTGACGCTGCCGGCCGCCAGCGCCGGTATTTTCTCGGCGCTGATGATCGGCTTCGGCCGGGCGGTGGGGGAAACCATGATCGTGCTGATGGCCACCGGCAATACGCCGATCGTCGACGGCAGCCTGTTCCAGGGGCTGCGCGCGCTGGCGGCGAATATCGCCATTGAAATGCCGGAGGCGGTGTTCGCCAGCAGCCACTATCGGGTGCTGTTCCTGACCGCGCTGGTATTGTTCGTGTTTACCTTTATCGTCAATACGCTGGCCGAGGCGATCCGCCAGCGCCTGCGTGAGCGCTATAGCCAGAATCAGGAGGCGCCATGAGAGCCTGGTTAAAGTCGGGTTCCCCCTGGGTATGGCTGACCGCCGGCTCGGTCAGCGTCAGCCTGCTGGCGCTGCTCGGCATTTTGCTGCTGCTGGCGGGGCAGGGGATGCGCTACTTTTGGCCCAGCCCGGTCTATCAGTTTGAGCTGAATCAGGCGGCGGCCGGCCCGGTCACGCTGATTGGCGAGCTGTATCAGCAGCAGACGATTTCGCGCCAGCAGCTGCTGGAGGCGGGCGTGACGCCGCCGGGCGAGGCGGCGCAGCTCACCCGCTACCTGATTAAGGTCGGCAACCGCGAAAGTGAAGGGCAGGATTTCCGTACGCTGCTGGCCAGCGATGTGCGCCGCCAGAGCGCGCCGCGCGACCTGCTGGTGCTCGAGCGCAACAGCAACGGCACCGCCTATGGTTTTCTGGCCGGCCTGCTGGAGGACGGCCAGCCGCTGACCGGGCGCGATCTGAATCAGGCGCTGCAGCAGCGGCTGCCGCAAATAGCGGCGCTGTCGCGGCAGGCGCATGATATTCAGATTCACCAGATGGCGCGGATTAATGAGCAGTTTGCGGCGCTGAATCTGCGTGAGAAAAAGCTCCGGCGCGACCAGCGTTTTGATGCCCGCGCCCAGGCGCAGATGAAGGCCGAGCGGCTGGAGCTGCAGCGCCAGTACCGTCAGATGGCGGAGCAGCTGGACGGGCTGAATCGCGATCGTCAGCGCGATGCGCTGCTGCTGCGGGATATGCGCGGTCAGGTGCATACCATCCCCCTGAGCCAGATTCGCGATGCCTGGTTCCCCAATGCGATGTCTCTGGGGCAGAAGGTGGCGCACTGGGGCGAACAGGTGAAAAAGTTTCTGAGCGACAGCCCGCGTGAGGCCAATACCGAGGGCGGCGTGTTCCCGGCGATTTTCGGCACCGTGCTGATGGTGGTGCTGATGTCGGTGGTGGTGATGCCGTTCGGGGTGATCGCCGCCGTTTATCTGCATGAGTATGCCGGCAAGAACCTGCTGACGCGGCTGATCCGCATTGCAGTGGTCAACCTGGCCGGGGTGCCGTCGATCGTCTACGGCGTATTTGGCCTGGGCTTTTTTGTCTATTTGATCGGCGGCAGCATCGACCGGCTGTTTTATGCCGAATCCTTGCCTAACCCGACCTTCGGCACCCCCGGCGTGCTGTGGGCCGCGCTGACGCTGGCGCTGCTGACGCTGCCGGTGGTGATTGTCTCGACCGAAGAGGGGCTGTCGCGCATACCGGCCACGCTGCGTCAGGGCTCGCTGGCGCTGGGCGCCAGCCGGGCGGAAACCCTGTGGCGCATTGTGCTGCCGATGGCGGCGCCGGCCATGATGACCGGCCTGATTCTGGCGATTGCGCGCGCGGCGGGTGAAACCGCGCCGCTGATGCTGGTCGGCGTGGTGAAGTCGGCGCCGGTGCTGCCGGTGGACGATATTTTTCCGTATTTGCATCTGGAGCGTAAGTTTATGCACCTGAGCTTCCAGATTTACGATATGGCGTTCCAAAGCCCCAGCGTCGAGGCGGCCAGGCCGCTGGTGTTCGCCACCGCCTTCCTGCTGGTGGCGATCGTCGTCGGGCTGAATCTGACGGCGATGGGCATCCGCCATTCGCTCAGGGAGCGTTACCGGGTATGGGAGCAGTAACAGTGAGAATGAGTGTGGGGACCGCTTCATGGGATTAAAAACGCCGGGCAGCTTGCCCTGGCTGGATGTGCAGCAGCTTGGCGACCAGGATACGGCGCTGGCGGCTGACGGACTGCAGCTGTTTTACGGCGACAAACAGGTGCTGCATGATATTTCGCTGCGTATTCCGAAGCACCGGGTCACGGCGCTGATCGGCCCCTCCGGCTGCGGTAAGTCCACGCTGCTGCGCTGCTTTAACCGCATGAACGATTTGGCGGACAACTGCCGCATAGACGGCGAACTGCAGCTGAACGGCGAACGGATTTCCGGTGCGGAGATTGACGTGGCGGCGCTGCGGCGGCGGGTGGGGATGGTGTTCCAGCGCCCCAATCCGTTCCCGAAATCGATCTATGAAAACGTGGTGTACGGTCTGCGTCTGCAGGGGATCCGCGAACGGCGGGTGCTGGACGAGGCGGTGGAGCGTTCGCTGCGCGCGGCGGCGCTGTGGCATGAGGTGAAAGATCGGCTGCGGGAAAACGCCCTGCGGCTGTCCAGCGGCCAGCAGCAGCGGCTGGTGATTGCCCGCGCCATCGCCATCGAGCCGGAAGTGCTGCTGCTCGATGAGCCGACCTCGGCGCTGGATCCGATCTCCACCCTGACCATCGAAGAACTGATTTCGACGCTGAAGCAGCGCTACACGGTGGTGCTGGTGACGCACAATATGCAGCAGGCGGCGCGCGTTTCGGACTATACGGCGTTTATCCACCAGGGACGCCTGGTGGAATATAACGATACCGATGCTATTTTTACCTCGCCCCGCCAGCGGCGGACGGAGGATTACATCACGGGCCGCTACGGCTGAGGCTACTTGGCCTGCTGCGGCTCCGGCAGCGGCGGGGTCGCCTCGGCAGGGGCGTGGCGCGCGGTTTTCAGCGCCGTCACCTTGCCGGCGCCGGCGGCCGTTTGCGGCATCAGCTGAGACTGCCCGACAAACACGCCGCCTTTCTCAATGGAAAACTCGTCGGTAAAAATATCGCCGCGCATATGGCCCTTCGGCTGGATGGTCAGGCTGTCGGCGTGGCAGCTGCCTTCGACGGAGCCGTTGATCATAATATGCTGGGCGTGAATTTCGCCTTTCACCTGGCCGGTCGGTTCGATGCGCACCTGGTGGGAGCAGGTCAGGCTGCCTTCGATCACCCCTTCGACAATAATATTGCCCTGGCCTTCGATGGTGCCGGTCAACTGGGTGCCCTGTGAGACAAAGGTGTCCTTGATAGCTTTGACCGGTTTGGCGCTTTCCATCAGCTCCGGTAATGGTGGCGGAACGGGATCGGCCTTGGCCGGTTCTTTCATTTCAGAGTGCGAAGAGCTGGCGTCCTCCGGTTTTCTGCTGCGCTTCTCTGTGGGATTTTTCTTGGATTTGTTAAATATCTGCATGGGGTCCTTCCTGTATATGCTATATATCGCTTGAATAATAAGTAATGAACAGAAGACGGCAGCCGTCACCAATATCGGATTCATCCCGTTATTTAAGAGAATATCCCAAGATAACCAGATAATGATTAACAGCGCCCATAAAATCCAGACATACCAAAGTCTATTGTATTTTCGCATCTTTCCTGATTAAGATAATCCATGCTTAAGTAATGTTTATTAATAAGCGGCAACAGCGTACGGCAGACACGATGTTGTCATTATCATTGATGGCGGTCAATAATGAATCATACCCGACATCGGCGGATTATTCACGGATATTACGGGCTGTTATTGTCGTTGGTGATTTATTGCCGATATCCATTATATTAAATTAGAGTATCGGCAATAGTGAGATTTTATTTAACTAAATTTTCTGCTTTGGGCGCGGTTTTGAATTTTGCCAGGTATTGCGGCTGGAAAATGCACATGCGCAGCACGGTGCGGTACTCGCCGTTGACAAAGAACTCGTCAATCAGCTCCCCCTCCACCTCGAAGCCCAGTTTGCTGTAGATGTGGATCGCCTTGGGGTTTTCTTTATCGACGATCAGGTACAGCTTATACAGGTTCAGGACGGAGAAGCCGTAGTCCATCGCCAGCTTGGCGGCGGTGCTGGCATAGCCTTTGCCCTGGTGCGTCGGGTCGATAATAATCTGGAACTCCGCCCGGCGGTGAATATGATCGATCTCCACCAGCTCGACCAGGCCGACCTTCGCCCCTTCGTGCTCGATGATAAAGCGCCGCTCGCTCTGGTCATGGATATGTTTATCGTACAGGTCGGACAGTTCGACAAAGGCCTCATAAGGCTCTTCGAACCAGTAGCGCATTACGCTGGCGTTATTGTCCATTTGATGGACGAAGGTTAAATCATCCCGCTCCAGTGGGCGTAAGCGGACGCTGGCGGAACCAGACATGTGCATTCTCCTATGTGACTGACATACGCGAAAGTATAACGCCGCACCGGGTGGGAGAGGAAAAAAAACGGCGCCGCAGGGCGCCGTTGGAGGATGTGGGCGGGGAGACGCGCTCAGTCGGCGGCGTGTCCCTGCTCCGGCAGGCGTTCGCCGTCCAGCCAGGCGGCGTTGTCGCGCATCGCCAGACGGCCGTCGATAAACCAGCTGACCGCCAGCGGATAGATGGTGTGTTCCTGCGCCAGCACCCGCTCAACCACCTCATCTTCCTCGTCGCCGGGGAAGATAGGCACCTTGGCCTGCAGAATGACCGGCCCGCCGTCGAGCTGTTCGGTAACGAAGTGCACCGAGGTGCCATGTTCATCATCGCCGTTGTCGATCGCCTGGCGGTGGGTGTGCAGACCCGGATATTTCGGCAGCAGAGAAGGGTGGATATTCACCATCCGGCCGGCATAACGCTGGACGAACGGCGCGCTGAGAATGCGCATATAGCCGGCCAGCACCACCAGATCCGGCTGGTACTGGTCGATGGCGTCCGCCAGCGCGTCGTCAAACGCCTGACGGTCGGCAAAGGCTTTGGCATCCAGCGCGTGGGCGGCGATGCCCGCCGCCTCGGCGCGTTGCAGGCCATAGGCCTGCGCCTTGTTGCTGAATACCGCGACGATCTCGGCGGCGATCCGCCCCTGCTGGCAGGCGTCGATCAGCGCCTGGAGATTACTCCCCTGGCCGGAGATCAACACCACAATCTTTTTCATCACTGAATGACCACTTGCTGTTCGTCGGAAGATGCAGTGAGTTTACCGATTTTCCAGGCTTTTTCACCTGCCGCGTTCAGCAGGGCGATGGCGGCTTCCACTTCGCTTTCCGGCAGGGCGATCAGCATGCCGACGCCGCAGTTAAAGGTGCGGTACATTTCGTGGCGGCTGACGTTGCCCGCCTGCTGCAGCCAGTTGAACACCGCCGGCCACTGCCAGCTGGATTCATCAATCACCGCCTGGATGCCTTCCGGCAGCACGCGCGGGATGTTTTCCCAGAAGCCGCCGCCGGTCAGGTGGGCGATGGCGTGCACCTCGCGGTTGGCGATCAGTTCCAGCACCGACTTAACGTAGATTTTGGTCGGCGCCAGCAGGTGATCGGCCAGCGGTTTGCCGTCCAGTTGGGTGGTGGTCGGATCGGTATTGCTGACTTCCAGGATTTTACGCACCAGCGAGTAGCCGTTGGAGTGCGGGCCGGAAGCGCCCAGCGCGATCAGCGCGTCGCCGGCCTGAACCTTGCTGCCGTCGAGGATTTCAGACTTCTCGACCACGCCGACGCAGAAGCCGGCCACGTCGTAGTCGTCGCCGTGGTACATGCCCGGCATTTCAGCGGTTTCGCCGCCTACCAGCGCGCAGCCGGACTGCTTGCAGCCCTCGGCGATGCCGGTGATAACGCTGGCGGCGGTGTCGACGTCCAGCTTGCCGGTGGCGTAGTAGTCCAGGAAGAACAGCGGTTCTGCGCCTTGCACCACCAGGTCGTTGACGCACATGGCCACCAGGTCGATGCCGATGGTGTCGTGACGCTGCAGATCCATGGCCAGACGCAGTTTGGTGCCCACGCCGTCAGTGCCGGAAACCAGCACCGGTTCGCGGTATTTCTGCGGTAACGCGCACAGCGCGCCGAAACCGCCCAACCCTCCCATCACTTCCGGGCGACGGGTCTGTTTTACTACACCTTTAATACGGTCTACCAATGCATTGCCAGCATCGATATCGACACCTGCGTCTTTATAGCTGAGAGAGGTTTTGTCGGTCACTGCGCGATCCCCACGACGGTTTGCGGATTGAAAAACGGGGTTTCCGGCCTTTATCTCCGGAACCCGGCGCGGCAATTCTAACAGTGCAGGCAAACGTTTGCGAGCGGCTTGTGAGGCCGATCTACATTTTCATCCCTATACTGATAATCATACTTTTGTTGATCCCGATCGGGCTATTGTAGGTGGCGCAGGGGGGAAAAGGCGGTATAATCCCGCGATTTTTTTGGCCGTCAACCACCTTAATAGGAGAAAAATGATGAAGATCGTTGAGGTGAAACACCCGCTGGTAAAACACAAGCTTGGCCTGATGCGCGATCACGAAATCAGCACCAAACGCTTTCGTGAGCTGGCTTCAGAAGTGGGTAGTCTGTTGACCTATGAAGCGACCGCCGATCTGGCTACCGAGACGGTGACGATTGAAGGCTGGTGCGGGCCGGTTGAAGTTGAACAGATTAAAGGGAAAAAGATTACCGTCGTGCCAATTCTGCGCGCCGGCCTCGGCATGATGGAAGGGGTGCTGGAGCACGTGCCTAGCGCGCGTATCAGCGTGGTCGGCGTTTATCGCGACGAAGAAACCCTGGAGCCGGTGCCGTATTTCCAGAAGCTGGTGTCCAATATTGAAGAGCGCATGGCGCTGGTGGTTGACCCGATGCTGGCGACCGGCGGTTCGATGATCGCCACGATCGACCTGCTGAAGAAAGCCGGCTGCAGCAGCATCAAGGTGCTGGTCCTGGTGGCGGCGCCGGAAGGGATCAAGGCGTTGGAAAAAGCGCACCCTGACGTTGAGCTGTATACCGCGTCCATCGATCAGTGCCTGAATGAGCACGGTTACATCGTACCGGGTCTGGGCGACGCCGGTGACAAGATATTTGGTACCAAGTAACTGATTAGCCGACTTAGCGAGTCGGCTTTTTTATGCGCCCAGTCCTGCACGCGACGCCGTTGCCGTGCGGGCCATTGCGCATAGAACGCTGGGCTTGCATCACGTATAACGACCAAGAGGAACCCCCATGACCCGTCGCGCCATTGGCGTCAGCGAGCGACCGCCGCTGCTGCAGACCATTCCGCTCAGCCTCCAGCATCTGTTCGCCATGTTTGGCGCCACCGTGCTGGTGCCTATTTTATTTAACATCAACCCGGCGACGGTGCTGCTGTTTAACGGCGTCGGCACGCTGCTGTACCTGTTTATCTGTAAAGGCAAGATCCCGGCCTATCTGGGCTCCAGCTTTGCCTTTATTTCGCCGGTGCTGCTGCTGTTGCCGCTGGGCTATGAGCTGGCGCTCGGCGGCTTTATCGTCTGCGGCCTGCTGTTTTGTCTGGTGGCGCTGATCGTCAAGAAAGCCGGCACCGGCTGGCTGGACGTGATGTTCCCGCCGGCGGCGATGGGGGCGATCGTGGCGGTGATCGGCCTGGAGCTGGCGGGCGTGGCGGCCAATATGGCGGGGCTGCTGCCGGCTGACGGCGCGGCGGTGGACGGCACCACCATCACCATTGCGCTGGTGACGCTGGGCGTCACCATCCTCGGCTCGGTGCTGTTCCGCGGTTTTCTGGCGATTATCCCGATTCTGATCGGCGTGCTGGTCGGCTATGCGCTGTCGTTCTTTATGGGCGTGGTCGATCTGACGCCGATTCGCGAAGCGCACTGGTTCGCGCTGCCCACCTTCTATACGCCGCGTTTTGAGTGGTTCGCCATTTTCACCATTCTGCCGGCGGCGCTGGTGGTGATTGCCGAACACGTGGGGCATCTGGTGGTCACCGCCAATATCGTTAAAAAGGATCTGATCCGCGAGCCGGGCCTGCACCGTTCGATGTTCGCCAACGGTATTTCCACGGTGATTTCCGGCTTCTTCGGCTCGACGCCGAACACCACCTACGGCGAGAACATCGGCGTGATGGCGATTACCAAGGTCTACAGCACCTGGGTGATCGGCGGCGCGGCGATTCTGGCGATCCTGCTCTCCTGCGTCGGTAAGCTGGCGGCGGCGATTCAGGCGGTGCCGGTGCCGGTGATGGGCGGCGTCTCGCTGCTGCTGTACGGGGTGATCGGCGCATCGGGCATCCGCGTGCTGATTGATTCAAAGGTGGATTACAACAAGGCGCAGAACCTGATCCTCACCGCGGTGATCCTGATTATCGGCGTCAGCGGCGCCAAGGTGCATATCGGTGCGGCGGAGCTGAAGGGCATGGCGCTGGCGACCATCGTCGGCATCGGTCTGAGCCTGCTGTTTAAGCTGATCAGCCTGTTCCGTAAGGAAGAAGAGGTGATCGACGCCGAAGAGGGGCTGGAGCAGAAATAGCGCGCCATCCGGCGTTGAAGTGATAAAAGGGCGACGCGTCGCCCTTTTGTTTTGATGGCCGTTGTTTATTGCAGCTCTTGCTGGGTAACGACAATCCAGTTTTTATCGGCGGTCGCCGGTTGGCCCAGCGCCTGCTGCTGCTTGACCGCCTGCTGCTGCAACAGCTGCAGTTTTTGCTGGGTTTCAGCTTTACGGCCAATCCATAACTTTTTACCGTGCTGCGGATCGGTGCTGTTCAGCAGCATATAGGTATCGGAATACAGCGTATCGCCGCCGACCAGAATCGGTTTTCTCCACTGGTCGATATAGCCCAGAATGCTGCCGGCTTTGCCTTCAAACCAGGTCATCGGGTTGACGATATACGGGGTAATGGTCAGCTGCTGGTTATTTTCCGGCACGTAGTCGCCCGCTTTGATCTGCTTGCGTGCGGTGGTGAGTTCGCCGGTTTGCGTATTGCGCAGCAGCGTATTGACGCCGATGACGTTTTGCGGTTTGACGTTATAGCCATATTTGGGATTGCTGGCGACCATGCGCACCAGTTCTTCGTGCGCCGCGCTCATGATATACACCTCAATGCCGTTTTCCTGCAGCCTGGCAAACAGTTGCTGCATGCCTTTCATCACGCGCGGCGGTTCAACGTTGCCGTTATGCAGTTTATTGTCCTTGATATATTTAACCGGTATTTTTTCTTTCAAAGCCATCAGTTCATCAACCTGCTGGCTGAGTTCCTGCAGCGTAAAGCCGGCGAATATCTGCGCCGCCCAAGGGTAGCAGATTAAATCATCGACTTCACACAGGCGGTGATAGTAGCTGTATAAGCTTTCCTTTTCGCCCAGGCTGTCATTGAACGGGATCAATACCAAGGAGGCCGGAATATTTTCCCGCTTCAGCAGACCCTTATTTTCCAGGTACGGAATAAGCGACTCTTCCAGATCGTTTTTATAGGTGGTGTTGTCCATATCAAATACGGCGAAGTCGCCTTTATTCGCCCGCTCGGCAATCAGCGTATTTAATTCCTGTGCCTGCTCTTGCGGCCAGGAGGTTAATTCCGTGGCATTTGCCATCAGGCAGGACAGCCCGGTGAATAATACTGCGGTGATTCCCATTGTTTTTCTAATGCCAAACATTAAGTTATCCTCTGTTGTTATTTTCCCCACGCTGATTATAAATAATCAGCCGTTAAAAAAATGGGGAGAGGTCGCATTTTGGCCAATATAAAACGTTGACCATCAATATAATATTGCCTGTTAAATACTATAGGTGCGAAGTTTGGTTTTCAATTTATAGGATGTGAATTTACCGTTGCGGGTAATTGGAGGCGAGCGACGTGGCGGACGCTATTTTCGGCAGCGGGGGGACGGTTGTAAACGGCGGACGTGAGAGAGGCGGCGGTTAAAAAAACGGCGTGAGCCGGCGCCGATGGCGTTGTTATCAACGTCAGTTCAACTGTACGCGTTTTCTATGTTAAACTGATGCCGTTTTCCTGCCAGTTTTGGTTGAGGTGCTTCTGAATACGCCGGCACAGCTTTCACTGCCACTTTATCTTCCCGATGATGAAACGTTCGCCAGTTTTTATCCGGGGGAGAATCCGTCCCTGTTAGCTGCGATCCAGTCTGCCGTTAGTCAGGAACACGGTAGCTATATCTATTTCTGGTCGCGCGAGGGCGGCGGACGCAGCCATCTGCTGCATGCGGCCTGCGCCGAGATGTCGCAGCGCGGAGAGGCGGCAGGCTATGTGCCGCTCGACAAGCGCGCCTATTTCGTGCCGGAAGTGCTGGACGGCATGGAGCAGCTGGCGCTGGTCTGTATCGACAACATCGAATGCATCGCCGGCGATGAAGAGTGGGAAATGGCCATCTTCAACCTCTATAACCGCATTCTGGAAACCGGCCGCACCCGGCTGTTTATCACCGGCGACCGTCCGCCGCGCCAGCTGAACCTGCAGCTGCCGGATCTGGCGTCGCGTCTGGACTGGGGACAGATCTATAAACTGCAGCCGCTGTCGGACGATGAGAAACTGCAGGCGCTGCAGCTGCGCGCCAAACTGCGCGGCTTCGAGCTGCCGGAGGACGTGGGCCGTTTCCTGCTTAAGCGGCTGGATCGCGAGATGCGCACGCTGTTTATGACGTTGGATCAGCTCGATCGCGCGTCGATCACCGCCCAGCGCAAGCTGACCATTCCGTTCGTCAAAGAGATCCTCGGTTTATAACGGGGCCGCGTGCCGGCCCCGCATCCCTTACAGAATATCCAGTACCTGCTCCGGCGGGCGGCCGATGCGCGCCTGCTGGTCTTTTACCACGATCGGGCGTTCAATCAGTTTCGGGTTTGCCGCCAGCGCCTGCAGCAGCTGCTGCTCGCTCAGGCCGTCGTCCGCCAGATTCAGCGTTTTGTAGAGCTCTTCTTTTTTGCGCATCAGATCGCGGGCGGAGCTGAAGCCCAGCTGTTGCAGCAGCGTGGCCAGCTGTTCGACCGAGGGCGGGGTGTCCAGGTACAGCACCACCTCGGGCTGGACGCCGTGCTGCTCCAGCAGGGCCAGCGTTTCACGGCTTTTGGAGCAGCGCGGGTTGTGGTAAATGGTGACGTTTTTCATCTGTTTCTTCCTTAAAAATCAGCTGCGCTGGTATTGACGGAACCGCTGCTGCAGCTGACGGAGTTGATCGATACGCGCATCATAGCGCGCCTGCTTCAGGCTGCCGAGTTTTTGCAGGGCGCTGGCGTTGCTCAGCAGGCCGATGGCCTGATCGAGCCGTCCCCCCAGCGCCAGGCTTTCGGCGCGGGCGGACAGCTCTTCATCGCGCAGCCCCTGCGCCGCGCTGGCCTGCGCCAGCAAGTCCCAGCCGTTGGGATCGTCGGGATGGGCGAAGGTATAGCGGTTGAGTATTTTCGACGCCTGCGCCGGCTGGCCGCCTTCGACATAGGCATTGGCCAGATTCAGCTGCAGCACCGGATTGTTGCTCTGCGCCGCGTTGGCGGCCTGCAGGCGGGAAATCGCCTGGGCGGCGCGTTTTTGTCCCAGATCGATATCGGTCATCAGATCCAGGAACCAGACGTTATCGCGGTCTTTATCCAGCAGCGGCTGGATCAGCCGGCGCGCGGCGTCGTACTTTTTCGCCTCGTAGAACAGGATGGCGCGCCCGTATTTGGCGGCGGTTTGCTGACGCACGTTGCCTTTTTCGTAGGCGCCGAGCACGTCTTCCGTCAGGCCGTAGCCCGCAGAGCTGTACATGCCGAGCGCGCGCACTTTCGCCATATAGTAGTCCTGGGTGGACTGGGTAATGCGGCGCGCCATTTGGTTGGCGCGGTTGCGGGCGTCGGAGAGGCGGCTGTCCGGCAGCGGGTGCGTCAGCAGCATTTCCGGCGGCTTGGAGGCATAGCGCGACTGATCGGCCAGCTTCTGCAGGAAGTCCGGCATCGCTTCCGGATCGAAACCGGCGCGCTGCAGCACCTGAATGCCGATGCGATCGGCCTCCTGCTCGTTGGATTGGGTAAAGCTGATCATTCCTTGCTGGGTGCCGGCCATGGTGCCGCTCAGCGCCGCCATGCCCATGGTCGGGTTGGCCATCGCCAGCAGGATGGAACCGAGCGCGCCGACCCAGGTCAGCGGGGCGTTGCGCTGCTGGTTCTCCATCGCGCGCGCCAGGTGGCGCTGCGTGACGTGCGAGATTTCGTGCGCCAGCACCGATGCAAGCTGACTTTCATTGTCGGTTTCACGGAACAGCGCCGTGTGCAGCACCACGTTGCCGCCGAAGAAGGCGAAGGCGTTGATTTCGTCGTTGCGCACCAGGAAGAAATGGAACGGCGTACGCACGGAGTAGGCGTTAGCCACCAGCCGGTTGCCCAGCTGGTTGATGTAGGTGCTTAACAGCGGGTCATTGACCAGCGGCGCGCTGGCGCGCAGCTGACGGACATAAAAATCGCCCATCGCCATTTCCTGACCGATGCTCAGGGTGCCGCCGGCGGTGGTGCCCATATCCGGCAGCTGATCCTGACTGGCCGCCATGGCGGGGGGCAGGGCGCTCGCGTTGAGCGTGCCGAGCAGCAGAACGGCGATCGCTTGTTTGGTCAACCGGGTGGTCATAGTCAGGGGTATCCCTCGTCATATCGTAGTAACTAGGACGTTTATCGGGCGCAAGAGTTCGGCCTCTTGCGCACAGAGTTCTTCTTCCGTGCCGAACTCTCCAGTACAATCAGCGCGCAGGTGAGTCAGCTCACAAAAATAGCGGCAGAGCGCGCGGCGCTGACCCATCTCATCATAGACAGCCGCCGGCCGCAATGAAACCTTTGCCCGAGGAAATCCGGGCTAAGATTGTGTTACAACAAGCATTCTGTTTTCCCGCTGCGCTGCCACGGAACGGCAGCCAACGATCCTCTGTTATGGAACCAAGGAGCAATCTCTGATGTTGGAGATGTTATTACAATGGTATCGGCGCCGTTTCACCGACCCGCAGGCGATAGCCCTGCTGGCGATCCTGGTGGCCGGATTCTGTATCCTCTATTTTCTGCATGGCATTCTGACACCGCTGCTGGTCGCGATTGTGCTGGCCTATCTGCTGGAGTGGCCGACCGCGCGTCTGCAGCGCATCGGCTGTTCCCGCAGCTGGGCGGCGAGCCTGATGCTGCTGGTGTTTGCCGGTATCGCCATGCTGCTGGTGTTCGTGGTGGCGCCGACCGCCTGGCAGCAGGGCATGAACCTGATGACCGATCTGCCGGGCATGGTGAATCAGTTCTATAACTTTGCGGCGACGCTGCCGAAGCGCTATCCGGCGCTGGTGGACGCCGGCATCATCGATATGATGGCGGAGAACCTGCGCAGCCGGCTGTCCGGCGTCGGCGAATCGGTGGTCAAGTTCTCGCTGGCGTCGCTGGTGGGGCTGCTGACGCTGGCGATTTATCTGATTCTGGTGCCGATGATGATGTTCTTCCTGCTCAAGGATAAAGAGCAGCTGCTGAACGGCGTGCGGCGCATCCTGCCGCGCGACCGCGGGCTGGCCGGCCAGGTGTGGGCGGAGATGAACCAGCAGATCACCAACTATATCCGCGGCAAGGTGCTGGAGATGGTGATCGTCGGCGTGGCGACCTATCTGGTGTTCCTGGTGCTGGGCATGCGTTATTCGCTGCTGCTGGCGGTGCTGGTCGGCTTCTCGGTGCTGATCCCCTATATCGGCGCGGTGCTGGTCACCATTCCGGTGGTGGTGGTGGCGATGTTCCAGTGGGGCGTCGGCGCGGATTTCTGGACGCTGATTATCGCCTATCTGGTGGTGCAGGGGCTGGACGGCAACCTGCTGGTGCCGATTCTGTTCTCGGAGGCGGTCAACCTGCACCCGCTGCTGATTATTTTGTCGGTGATTATTTTCGGCGGGCTGTGGGGGTTCTGGGGGGTATTCTTCGCCATCCCGCTGGCGACCCTGGTGAAAGCGGTGATCCACGCCTGGCCGGATGAGATGCTGGTTGAGCGCGACGGCGAATAAGCCTGCGCCCCGCCGTAAAAGCAAAGGCCCCGGAAACGGGGCCTTTGGCGTTATCAGCGCAGCGCTCTTCAGTGCGCCTGAAGATACTCCAGCACGATATCGTGGTGGTTAGTGGTCTTGAAGCTGTCAAACACCTTCTCCACCTTGCCGTCCGTACCGATCAGGAAGCTGATGCGGTGGATACCGTCATAGGTTTTCCCCATAAAGGTTTTTTCACCCCACACGCCGAATTGCTCGGCAACCTGATGGTTCTCATCAGACAGCAGGGTAAAGTTCAGCAGCTCTTTTTCGGCAAAGCGGGACAGCTTTTCCGGCTTGTCGGTGCTGATGCCCAGCACTTCAACGCCGGCCTGCTTCAGCTGATCCATATTGTCGCGCAGACCGCAGGCCTGCACGGTGCAACCGGGCGTCATGGCCTTCGGATAGAAATAAACCAACACCTTCTGTCCCTGGAAGTCGGCCAAACTAATTTCCTCACCGTCCTGGTCAGGCAAACTAAATTTCGGCGCTGTATCACCGGCTTTCAATGGGCTCATCACTACTCTCCATCTCTCTCATCATGCTGTGGATAGTTCACGACGTTAATACTGCCTTGTGCATTCAATTCTGTACATAGGCGATGGAAGGCTTGCTCAATATTTAACGCATCCGCCTTGCCGGGGCTGTGCGCGGTAATCTGAATATACAGCTGCGGCGGCCGATCGCCCTCGGCCGGCTGGGTGCGCGACACCAGCTCGGCGATATTCATCTGGCTGGAGTCGAACAGATCGGTAAAGCGTTCGATGATATGCGGCGAATCCTTCACTTCCACCTGCACCCAAACCGTGGCCGGCATTGGCGGGCGTTCGTGCGCATTGGTGCGTTTCATCACAATCAGCAGCTCAAGTTCGGCCCCTTTCTGCGGCAGGGTCGACTCGATCAGCGTAATGGCGTTCCAACTGCCGGACAGCAGCATAATAAAGGTGAATTCCTCGCCCAACATGGCCAGACGGCTATCTTCGATATTGCACCCGCAGCTACTGACGTGGCGGGTGATGGTGTTGACGATACCGGTGCGGTCGGCGCCGAGAGCGGTAATCACCAGATAGTGTTCAGCGGGCTGTGGCGACATGGGGCTTCCTGTTGTGCTCAATGGAATACGCGGGGGATGGCCTCCGCCGGCGAAGACAACGCCGCGTATTTTGGGTATACCATGGTAAACACAAAAAAAACCGCCTGCCAAGCGCTTACAACGCCGTTGTTTGCTTGCTTTTGGTCAGGCAGCAAAAGTACCATGGGTGACTTGTTTGTGGAGGGGACGGCCAATGTTTACGGGAAGTATAGTTGCACTGGTTACGCCGATGGACGACGCGGGCGCCGTCGATCGTGCGAGCCTAAAAAAACTGATTGATTACCATGTTGCCGCCGGGACGTCGGCGATTGTTTCCGTCGGGACGACTGGCGAGTCGGCAACGCTTGCCCATGATGAGCATGTGGACGTGGTCCTGCAGACGCTGGAGCTGGCCGATGGCCGCATTCCGGTGATCGCCGGCACCGGCGCCAATGCCACCGCCGAGGCGATTGCCCTGACTCAGCGCTTCAACGGCACCGGCGTCGCGGGCTGCCTGACGGTGACGCCGTATTACAACAAACCAACGCAGGAAGGGCTGTTCCAGCACTTCAAGGCGATTGCCGCAAGCACCGATCTGCCGCAAATTCTGTATAACGTACCGTCTCGCACCGGCTGCGATATGCTGCCGGCGACCGTGGCGCGGCTGGCCAAAATTAAAAATATTGTCGCAATTAAAGAGGCGACGGGGAACTTAAGCCGCGTTAGTCAGATCCAACTGCTGGTTGATGATGAAGATTTCATTCTGCTGAGCGGCGACGACGCCAGCGGACTGGACTTTATGCAACTGGGCGGTAAAGGGGTAATATCCGTGACGGCCAACATCGCCGCGCGTGAGATGGCGCAGCTTTGCCAACTGGCCGCGCAGGGCGATTTCGCCGCCGCGCGCCGTTTGAACCAGCGCCTGATGCCGCTGCATCAGGACCTGTTTGTCGAAGCGAACCCGATTCCGGTGAAGTGGGCCTGCAAGGCGCTTGGCCTGATTGCCAACGACACCATGCGTCTGCCGATGACGCCGCTGGCCGACGCCGCCCGCCCGATTGTTGAGCGTGCGCTGAAAAGCGCCGGTTTGCTTGAACCCTGAACGCGTGATGCCGCGGTAACGACGCCGCGGCGAGGGTGCGCAGGATGAAACTCTTAAAGGAAATTTGATGGCTTATTCATTGCAAAAGTCGACGGTGGCAAAAGTTGTCGGCATCTCCCTGGTGATGATGCTGGCGGCCTGTTCCAGCGATCAGCGTTATAAACGTCAGGTTAGCGGCGACGAGGCCTATCTCGACGCGGCGCCGCTCAAAGCGCTGAGCGCACCGGCCGGCATGATTCTGCCGATTCAAAATGGCAACTACGACGTGCCGCAGACCGCTGCCAAAGGCCAGGTCGGCAAGCAGCTGGACATTCGTCCGCCGGTGCAGCCGCTGGCCCTGCTGAGCGGTTCTCGCGCGCAGTACGCCGGCGACAGCGGCACGCTGCTGCTGGAAAACAGCCCGCAGAACCAGAACCTGTGGTCGCGCGTCGTCAGCCAGCTGCAGGCGAAGAACATCAGCATCGCTTCCCGTCAGGACGCCGGTCAGACGCTGACCACCGACTGGGTGAAGTGGAACCGCCTGGATGAAGACAACCAGTACGAAGGCCGCTATCAGATTAGCGTCCAGCAGCAGGGTTACCAGCAGGCGCTGGTGGTGAAAACCGTCGGTCTGCAGCAGCAGGGTAAAACCGAACAGGTGACCGACCCGTCTGAAGTACAGCGCTACAACGGCATGATGATGAACACCCTGGTGGAAGGGCTGGATAAACAGGAGAGCCTGACCAACGCCCAGACCGCCAACCGCGCCGGCGCGCTTGACGTGCAGAGCGGTGCTGACGATACCGGCCTGCCGGTGCTGATCGTGCGTGCGCCGTACACCGTGGTGTGGGACCGTCTGCCGCCGGCGCTGGAAAAAGTCGGCATGAGCGTGGGCGACCGCAGCCGTCCGCAGGGCACCGTGGCCGTGACCTACAAATCCCTGAGCAGCAGCGACTGGGATGCGCTGGGCGTGAAGGATCCGGAACTGACCGAAGGCGATTACAAGCTGCAGGTCGGGGATCTGAACAACCGCACCAGCCTGCAGTTTATTGCCAACAAAGGGAAACCGCTGACCCAGTCGCAGAACGACGCGCTGGTTGCGGTATTCCAGTCTGCGTTTAGTCAAACCAGCGCAAAATAATCAAAAAGGGGCCGCGGCCCCTTTTTGTTTTGCATAGACGGTATCGTTTGCGTCGGAGTTTTGGCACAATAGAAGCCCGTGCGTTGAGGCATTTTTTTAGAACTATTCTTTATTGGAGTAAGTAAGATGCAAAAGCTAGCTGAGTTGTATCGCGGCAAGGCAAAAACGGTCTACACCACTGAAAATCCGGATCTGCTGGTGCTGGAATTCCGTAACGATACGTCAGCACTGGATGGTCAGCGCATTGAGCAATTCGATCGCAAAGGGATGGTGAACAACAAGTTCAACCACTTTATCATGAGCAAGCTGGAAGAAGCCGGTATCCCGACGCAGATGGAACGTCTGCTGTCCGATAACGAAGTGCTGGTGAAAAAGCTGGATATGGTGCCGGTCGAATGCGTTATCCGCAACCGCGCCGCCGGTTCGCTGGTGAAGCGCCTGGGCATTGAAGAAGGCCTGGAGCTGAACCCGCCGCTGTTCGACCTGTTCCTGAAAAATGATGCGATGCACGACCCGATGGTCAACGAATCCTACTGCGAAACCTTCGGCTGGGTCGGCAAGGAACATCTGGCGCGTATGCGCGAGCTGAGCTACCGCGCCAACGAGGTGCTGAGCAAGCTGTTTGACGATGCTGGCCTGATCCTGGTGGACTTCAAGCTGGAGTTCGGCCTGTTCAACGGCGAAGTGGTGCTGGGCGACGAGTTCTCGCCGGACGGCAGCCGCCTGTGGGACAAAAATACCCTCGACAAGATGGACAAGGACCGCTTCCGCCAGAGCCTGGGCGGCCTGATCGAAGCCTACGAAGAAGTTGCGCGCCGCATCGGCGTAACGCTGGATTAATTACCTGCGCTAACGGGACGCGGCAAGCGCGTCCCGTCATTTCAGCCCCATTTCCGGAAAAATTCTGCATTTCCCTCCGCCGCAAACCTTTATACTGTAGTCACTGACAGGACAGACGATGCCACGTTCGCTATTGCGGGCAGCCGTCTGATTACCTACGATTATTAAAAAATTCATCTGGAGTTTACTTATGCGTTGGCAAGGGCGTCGGGAAAGTGACAATGTTGAGGATCGTCGCGGGCAATCTTCAGGTCTGGGCGGCGGCGGCGGTTTCCGCCCGCCGATCCGCGGCAAGGGCGGCATTGTGCTGCTGGTGGTGGTGCTGGTCGCCGGGTATTACGGCATTGATCTGTCGCCGCTGCTGACCGGCGGCGATGTAACGCCGCAAACCCAGCAGCAGAGCGCCAGCATCAGCCCGAAAGATGATGAGCTGGCGAAGTTCACCTCGGTGGTGCTGGCCTCTACCGAAGATAACTGGAAAGAAGTGTTCCAGCGGATGAACAAAACCTACCAGCCGCCGAAGCTGGTGATGTACCGCGGCGTCACCGCTACCCGCTGCGGCACCGGCCAGTCGGCGATGGGGCCGTTTTACTGCCCGGGCGACAGAACGGTGTATATCGACCTGTCGTTCTACCAGGATATGAAAGATAAGCTGGGCGCCGGCGGCGACTTCGCCCAGGCGTATGTGGTCGCGCACGAAGTGGGTCACCACGTGCAGAATCTGCTGGGCATCGAGCCGAAGGTGCGCCAGATGCAGCAGGGCGCCAGCCAGAAAGAGGTTAACCGCCTGTCGGTGAAAATGGAGCTGCAGGCTGACTGCTTCGCCGGCGTGTGGGGCAAGTACGCCGAGAAACAGCAGATGCTGGAAGAGGGCGACCTGCAGGCGGCGCTGAATGCGGCGCAGGCGATCGGCGATGACCGTCTGCAGCAGCAGGGCCAGGGGCGCGTGGTGCCGGACAGCTTCACCCACGGCACCTCCGAACAGCGTTACACCTGGTTTAAACAGGGCTTTGACAGCGGCGACCCGAACACCTGCAACACCTTCGCCAGCCGCTGAACACGCGCTTTTTATGTTGACCGAGATGCCGGCGCGCTTGCGCCGGCATTTTTATATCCGGGCTGAATAGTTATGTTACCGACAATGCAACAGCGCATGCAGCGACAGGGCATCCGCCGGCTGCTGGTGTTAAGCGGCGACGCCGCCTGGTGCCGTCAGCAGGCGCAACGGCTGATGGCCGCCATGCCCGGCGACTGGCCGTGGTGCGGCGGCGAAGCGCCGCACGGCGCGCAGGCGCTGAACAGCGGCGAGGTGCGCGGCCTGTTGGGGCAGGAGCGGCTGCATGCGGTGTTTGACGCCGGCGACGGGCTGGACGTGGAGGCGTTGGCGCAGCTGGCCGGCGTGCTGCGCGCCGGCAGCTGGCTGCTGCTGCTGACGCCGCCCTGGCAGACGTGGCCGCAGCGCCGGGATGCCGACAGCCAGCGCTGGAGCGACAGCCCGCAGCCGATCGCCACGCCGCATTTTATCGCGCATCTGCAGCAGCGGCTGACGGCGGATGCCGAAGTCAGCATTTGGCAACAGGGTCAGCCGCTGCAGCTGGCGCCGCTGCCGGCGCGGCCGGACTGGCAGGCGCCGGACGGTTCCCCCACCGGGGAGCAGCAGGCGCTGCTGACGCAGCTGCTGGCGGGCGAGCGCGGCATTTGGGTGCTGACCGCGCCGCGCGGCCGCGGCAAATCAACGCTGGCGGGGATGCTGGTGCAGCGTTCGGCGCTGAACTGCTGGATCACCGGCCCCAGCCGCGCGGCGACCGAGGTTGCTGGCCGCTGGGCGGAAGACAAGGCGCAGTTCTGGGCGCCGGATGCGCTGCTGGCGCACTGTCGGCAGTCAGACAGCGCGCTGGCCGACTGGCTGCTGGTTGACGAGGCGGCGGCGATCCCCGCGCCGCTGCTGCAGCAGCTGATCGCCTATTTCCCGCGGGTATTGCTGACCACTACGGTGCAGGGCTATGAAGGCACCGGCCGCGGCTTTCTGCTGAAATTTTGCGCCTCGCTGCCGCAGTGGCAGGGGCTGAGCCTGCAACAGCCGATGCGCTGGGCAGCGGGCGACGCGCTGGAGCGGATTATCGATGATGCGCTGCTGTTTAATGAACTGCCGCCATGGCAGGCGGCCGGCCAGACGATTGACTACCGTCCGCTGACGCAGCAGCAGCTGTGCGGCGATGACGCGCTGCTGCAGCGCTTTTACGCCTTGCTGACCAGCGCGCACTACCGTACGTCGCCGCTTGACCTGCGGCGGCTGATGGATGCACCGGATATGCAGTTTGCCGCCGCCGTGCAGGCGGACGGCGAGGTGGCGGGGGCGCTGTGGCTGACGGAAGAGGGCGGCTTACCCGCGGAGCTGGCTCACGAGGTATGGGCCGGCCGCCGCCGGCCGCGCGGCAATCTGGTGGCGCAGTCGCTGGCGGCGCACGGCGGACAGTGGTGGGCGCCGACCCTGCGTTCCCGCCGCGTAACCCGCGTGGCGGTGCTGCCGGCGCTGCGTCGGCAGGGCATCGCCCGCCGGCTGATTGAGCAGCAGCGGCAGCAGGCGCAGGGGCTGGATTACCTGTCCGTCAGCTTTGGCTACACTGAGCCGCTGTGGCGTTTCTGGCAGAGCTGCGGCTTTGAGCTGGTGCGCATCGGCAGCCGGCCGGAAGCCAGCAGCGGCTGCTACAGCGTGATGGCGCTGCTACCGCTCAGCGAGCAGGGCGAGCTGCTGTGTCAGGCGGCGCGCAAGCACCTGGCGCGTGACTGGCGCTGGCTGCAGCAGCGCATCGCGCTGACGCTGGAGCTCCCCGGCGACGACGGCGATCCGCAGCTCAATGAAGACGACTGGCGCGAGCTGGCGGGGTTTGCCTTTGCCCACCGGCCGCTGGAGGCCAGCTTAGGCGCGCTGCAGCGTCTGTTGCTGCACAGCGCGTTGCCGCTGCCGGCGCTGCGTGCGCACTTACAGCAGCTATTGCCTGTGATGCAGTGCGTGGCGCAGTGCCGCGTCAGCGGCCAGAAGGCGTTGCTGCGCCTGTGGCGGCAGGAGACCGGGCAGGCGCTGTCACAGCTGGATGAACAGCATTGCCGCCGCTGGCGTGAATGGAGCGCCGCCCGGCCATAAATAAACAGGGCGCCGTTTGGGCGCCCTGCGGTTATTTCTTTTTCTTCGGCCAGTCGTCTTCGTCGTCCCACTGTGCGTTGTTATCACGGTGCGGCGGCAGTTCGGGTTTATCGGCCAGGTACTTTTTGACGTCAACGCGGCGCAGTTCCTTAATGCCGCTGACCACCATTCCCACCAGTACCAGGAGGATCACCCACCAGTAATCTGCTAACCAATGCATATTTACACCTTTCCTTCTGCGCGTATAAAACGCGAAAATATTGCCGGCAGATGCTGCGTCAGCCATTCGCTGCCGGCCACGTCCTTATCCTGCCAGGCCGCCAGCAGCAGCGCCGGCGTCAACAGGTGTTCCGCCTGCTGCGCCAGCGGACGGTAGCTCAGGTGCCAGGGTTCAACAGCCACGCCGTCGCCGTCTTCGGTAAACGGGCGATAAAAGCCGAACTCGGCCATATGCGCCGTCAGCCACTGGTTCAGCGGCGCGAAGTAGCCGCCTTCCTCATATTCCCACGGCTCCAGCTGCAGCTTCTGATCCGCCGGCAGCAGCGTAGGATCGTAAATATCCAGATCGCTGCCCCAGTGATGGCGGCTGGCGCCCGGCAGCGCCGACCAGCGCAGAATGGCGGTGCAGCGCTCCTCCGCCGACAGCGGCCCGACGTCTATCGGACAGCTGTCATGATCTAAGACTGGTCGCTCGCCGCGAAATTTGCCATTCCAGATCGCCAGCTGCCGGTCGAAATCGCGGAAGGTGCTGGCGGGCTGCAGGTCAAACCCCGCCTGCGCGGCGGCCTGCTGCATGGCGAGAAAGGCCTGCGCCGCCTGCGGTTGCAGGCGGTGGTTGCCGACCAGCGGCGTCAGATGCTCGGTTGAGCGTCCGGTTAGCATTTCCGGGGTGATCATGCGATCAGTTGCTCCATAATGCGCTGATACATCCGGCTGAGCTGCTGCAGATCGGCGGCGTTCACGCATTCGTTGATTTTGTGGATGGTGGCGTTGACCGGCCCCAGTTCCACCACCTGCGCGCCCATCTGGGCGATAAAGCGCCCGTCGGAGGTGCCGCCGGTGGTCAGCAGCTGCGGCGTCAGCTCGGCATAATATTCAACGGCGTTGACCACCGCATCCACCAGCGCGCCGCGCGGGGTGAGGAACGGCTGGCCGGAAAGACGCCATTCAATACTGTAGTTTAGCTGATGACGCTCCAATAGCTCTTCGACCCGCTGTTTGATGAGGGCGTCGGTCAGCTCGGTGCTGAAACGGAAATTAAACTGTACAAACAGTTCTCCGGGGATGACGTTGTTGCTGCCGGTGCCGGCCTGGATATTGGCGATCTGCATGCTGGTCGGCGGGAAGTAGTCGTTGCCGCGGTCCCATTCGATGCTCACCAGCTCATTCAGCGCCGGCATGGCGCGGTGCACCGGGTTGTCCGCCAGATGCGGATAGGCGACGTGGCCCTGTACGCCGTGAATATGCAGGTTGGCGGTAATCGAGCCGCGACGGCCGTTCTTCACCACATCGCCGACGCGGTCGGTGCTGGACGGCTCGCCGACCAGACAGTAGTCCAGACGTTCGTTGCGCGCCATCAGCGCTTCAACCACTTTTACCGTGCCGTGGGTGGCGCTGGCTTCTTCGTCAGAGGTGATGAGAAACGCCAGCCGTCCCCGATGGTCAGGGTTAGCGGCGACGAAGCGCTCGGCCGCGACCACCATCGCCGCCAGCGAACCTTTCATATCGGCCGCGCCGCGGCCGTACAGCATGCCGCCGCGGATGGTCGGCTCAAACGGCGGGTTGTCCCAGCGGCTTTCATCACCGCTCGGCACCACGTCGGTATGGCCGGCAAACGCCAGCGTTTCGCCTTCGCCGCGCCAGGCCCAGAAATTTTGCGTATCTTCGAAATCCATCTGCTCGACGGTAAAGCCGATAGCCGTCAGGCGCTCAATCAGCATCGCCTGGCAGCCTTCGTCATGCGGGCTGAGGGAAGGGCGGCGGATTAACTGTTGCGCCAGATCGATTACGGGGCAAATCATGCGGTTACCTCGGCAATAAATTGTTGGTACTGCTCGGCCTTAAAGCCCAGCAGCGCGTGGCCGTTGCCGTCGTCCAGCAGCGGACGTTTGATGATGGCCGGCTGCGCCAGCATCAGGGCGATGGCCGCATCGGCATTGTCGCAGGCGTTGCGCTGCGCTTCGTCCAGCTTGCGCCAGGTGGTGCCGCGGGTGTTCAGCAGCGGCTGCCAGCCCAGCAGCTCGACAAAACCGCGCAGCTGCTGTTCGCTCAGCCCGTCCGCGCGATAGTCGTGAAATTGGTACGCCACGCCCTGTTCTTCCAGCCAGCGGCGCGCTTTTTTAATGGTGTCGCAGTTTTTGATGCCGTACATGGTCAACGTCATGGTGTTGTGCCCTTTTTTTGCCACGAAACACCGGGAATAACCGGTGAAAAAACCGCCGTCGGCGGTAAAGCGAGAATTAGCGTTCAGCATGCCGAAAAAAGGCGGTGAGTTCCACCGTACAATGCTCTGAAAGGCGCAGAATACGTGAAAAAAACGCCGTGGACGCCGGCCGGTAAAATTTTGCTAATCCCGCCGGCAAGGTGATTAAAAAGATGAATAATCAGACTCAGCGCACGTAGCCATTATCCTGCAGCCGGCTGAGCGCCGCGCCTTCGGCAAACACCATGCCGGTGGTCAGATCGTGGAAGCCGTACTTTTTATAGAAGGCCAGCTTGTCGGGTACGGCGTAGATAAATATTTTGCCGAGCGGCGCCAGGTCGTCCATGATGCGGTCCATCAGCTGCCGGCCGTAGCCGCGGCCCTGAAAATCCGGATGAATCGCCACGTCGGCCAGATAGGCCACTGAAATGCGGTCGCTGATGGCGTGGGCGGTGGCAATCAGCTCGCCGTCCAGGTAGCCCCAGTAGCAAAACGCATTGTTGTGGTAGATCTGCTCGGTCAGCTGCGGGTCGCGTTTGCCCAGCCCGGCGGCTTCCAGCAGGGCCGCCAGACGCGTCCAGTCAACGCGATAGCGCAGTTGGTCGGTGACGATTTCCATGGATGCTCCTTAATGTGCGGTAACGGTGTTGCTGTTGTTCAGTATGCACACGGGAAAACAAAACGGCAGCGAAAATCGCTGCCGTTTCTTTAAGGATCAGCCGTCGCTATGCTCCGCCGGCGGCAGGAGTTTTTGCCGGCCGGGGAAGCGGCGCCGCACCAGCACAAAGAACAGCGGCACAAAGTAAATCGCCAGCAGGGTGGCGGAAATCATCCCGCCCATCACTTCGGTGCCGACCACACCGGCAAGCCATTTATGACGGGCCTTATTCCGATCTTATAGCGAAGACGTCTCCGCCATCATCGCGCTCCAGCAGCGACCAGCAGGCGCGGTGTTTATTGCCATGCTTGTCTTCAAAATCAGGCATAACCTGTGCGACCCGGATTTGAGCGTACTGTATAGTACCGTTGACAATGGTCGCCCAGCGTCCGGCAAACGGAGCAACCACGCCGCTCCAGCAGGTGATACGCACCGGCTCAAATGATTTGCCTTCATCTTCCTTATCCAGCTCCGCACTGGCCGCATCGAAGCGTCTATACCACTTCATTGTTGATTCTTTATCAAACTGAAAGTTATTGCGCTCTGAGTAGAAATGCAGCGAGCGTGAGCCATTAAAACGCACTGGTTTGATCATTTGGTTTACTTTTACCAGTAATGGCGGCAGTTCTTCAGTTTTCGTTTCGCCCAGCGCTGGCGGCAGTGCTCCGGCCTTGAGGATAATGCCGCTGTTATAGGGCAGCAGCTCTATTTCTGGCGTTTTCGCCAGACGGTGAGCCAGTGTCTTCACACCACCGAGTTTTTCCAACCATGGATTACCCAGAATGGTATACCAGCAGGCTCCTTTCAGGCTGATAGCTGCTCCAGTCCCTTCAAGAGTGCCAATAGAGTCCACCATTACGCCGGGGAAGCGCTGGGCCAGAGCATATTCGTAGGGGAACATTCGCTCAAACGCGTAAGGTAGAATAAAGGATAATCCGGCATAACCACTTTCAACGTTGAAGGTATTACAAAGCCACATCAGCCAGGACTGATAATGTTCCTTGCCATCAGGCTCTTTCAGCAAAGATAACGGGAATACCAGTTTAATCACCGAGCGATCATTATCATTATGGAAAATCCGTTTACCCATGATAAGTATTTCATACTCAGGTGCGTGATAATCAGTTTCAACACTCCCTAAGTACCAGGAAAAAATCTCTTCAGGAGATGAGTCCAGGATCATCTGTCGTTTTTTTTGATAGTTTTTTTCGGTGATTCCAACCCAGTTAGGGGTCAGAGTCTTCTTCAGGTGTGGCTTAAATTCCTCGTAGTAACGATCCACACACTCCACCATCTTACGGCGGACTTCGGGAGTATGACCGTCTTTAAAAAACATGGTGATAATCAGCCCAAGATTCACCGCCGGACTGCCGTCCTTATACTTCACCGAGGCTTCCGGCAACCACTGCTCGATATAATTCAGCTCAAAATCCTTCAGTTCCATCATTATTCCTTATTGCGTTGCCAGTGTGCCGACCACACCGGCAAGCCATTTATGACGGGCCTTATTCCGATCTTATAGCGAAGACGTCTCCGCCATCATCGCGCTCCAGCAGCGACCAGCAGGCACGGTGTTTATTGCCATGCTTGTCTTCAAAATCAGGCATAACCTGTGCGACCCGGATTTGAGCGTACTGTATAGTACCGTTAACAATGGCCGCCCAGCGTCCGGCAAACGGAGCAACCACGCCGCTCCAGCAGGTGATACGCACCGGTTCAAATGATTTGCCTTCATCTTCCTTATCCAGCTCCGCACTGGCTTTATCGAAGCGGGCAAACCACGCCATGGAGGACTCTTGCTCAAACTGGAAATTTGCATGTTCGGAGTAAAAATGCAGTCCGTTATGGCCATCTTGCCGGATGGGTTTAATCAACTGGTTTACTTTTACCAGCAACGGCGGTAGGGCTTCGGTTTTTGTTTCACCCAGTGCTGGCGGCAGTGCTCCGGCCTTGAGGATAATGCCGCTGTTATAGGGCAGCAACTCTATTTCTGGCGTTTTCGCCAGACGGTGAGCCAGTGTCCTCGCACCGCCGATTTTTTCCAGCCATGGATTACCCAGAATGGTATACCAGCAGGCTCCTTTCAAGCTATTGGCTGCATCTCTGCCCTCAATCGTCCCTAGGGAATCTACCATTACACCAGGAAAGCGCTGGGCCAAAGCATATTCATAGGGGAACATCCGCTCAAACGCGTAAGGCAGAATAAAAGACAACCCAGCATAACCACTTTCAACGTTGAAAGTATTACAAAGCCACATCAGCCAGGACTGATAATGTTCCTTACCATCAGGCTCTTTCAGTAGTGATAACGGGAATGCCAGTTTAATCACCGAACGATCATTATCATTATGGAAAATCCGTTTACCCATGATAAGTATTTCATATTCAGGTGCGTGATAATCAGTTTCAACACTCCCTAAGTACCAGGAAAAAATCTCTTCAGGAGATGAGTTCAGAATCATCTGTCGTTTTTTTTGATAGTTTTTTTCGGTGATTCCAACCCATTTAGGGATCAGAGTCTTCTTCAGGTGTGGCTTAAATTCCTCGTAGTAGCGATCCACACATTCCACCATCTTACGGCGGACTTCGGGAGTATGGCCGTCTTTAAAAAACACGGTGATAATCAGACCGAGGTTAACTGCCGGGCTGCCATCCTTATACTTTACTGAGGCTTCCGGCAACCATTTCTCGATATAATTCAGCTCAAAATCCTTCAGCTCCATCATTATTCCTTATTGCGTTGCCAGTGTGCCGACCGCTCCGGCGCCCAGTACTGCCGCCAGAGTTTCCCACGCAGCGATCGCCAGACGGACAATCAGCAAAAATGCCGCCAGCAGGGCTTCCGGGATGCCCAGCGTCACCACCAGCACCCCCACGCCGACAGCGACCAGCACCACACCGACAGTAATCGCCACATCCGTCAGTACCTGTACCCAGTCGACCTGTTTTAACATCTCCAGCGTCATATCAGTTGCTTGCTGTATCGCCGACCATGCCGCTCTGAGCTGTTCGTCCGTCCACGATGCCACGCGCCGTCCTGTACTGCTGACCCACTGCCATACCTGGCTCCCCTGATAATATACCCATTCACCGCTGTCATTCAGCCAGCCGGCAACCTGGCTCAGCGTCTGTTGCATCTCGTCTGACAGGGCATCCCAGCCTGCGGCGACGTTGTTAACGATCCCTTCACTGAGGTCGGCAACGGTTTTCCCAATATAGCTCCACGGTTCTATCTTCGCCGGAGTGGGGAGAGCCGGAGGCCGGGGAGTAAAGATTGGCGGGTAGAGGAACAGCGGCCAATATTTCTCCCCGCTGGTCTGCCAGGCTTTCATCGTCACGTTAATGACTTGATCGCCCCACTGCTGCTCTTTATTTCGGCAATCATGGATTTCCAGTATGGTGATGCGTGTCTTATCATCACCGACAATAAACATATATTCATCATACTGTTCTCGTTCGAGCTTATCCCCCGGAAATTTGACCTCAACCAACCGTTCCAGATTATCCACATGCATCTGGCCTTCTGCATCCGATCCTGCCAGTCCTGGCCAGCGGTCGTATTTGTTCTTCACGATAATGATATCGGGACGACGGTAGATGCCCTTGCCCGGCACCGGAAAGGGGTTGATGGTATGCCGTCTTCCGGGGCCTTCTGCAAGTAACGTACTGCTGAGGAACGGGCGTGGTGGTATGGTCCGCATATCGAACGGCACTTCGGCCTTATACAACCACTGATAATTATGGTTGATTTCATCCAGCCGGATAAGCCCGCTCAGCATCAGTTGCTTGAGGCTCATCTGATAGCTTTTGCCCTCGCGGCGAATTTCAGCGGATAAGCGAGGAAAACGCATGGCGTATTCCACTTTGATGTGCAGATACTGACGGTTATCCGGGGTCGGCAGTCGGGACTGCTTCTCGGTCATTTCAACGCCGGTTGTCGTGCAGTCCCAGACCTTATTGTTCGTCCCGGTGGGGATATCCGCTGTCGGGGGGGCGGGTAAATCGGGCATGGTCATGACATCTTCTCCCTGAGTTCGGTTGCCAGTTGCTGATTGTCCTCATCACCGATAAACCACATGGTTTCTTTCGGTGCCGGCTTGCTCTGCACAATATGCAGCTCCACGTCTTCCTGTTCCGGGGTATAAACCGGCACGGTCCAGCCCTCATCGTCACTGTAGCCTGTTGCGACCTGCCCGGACGCTGTTTTCAGGTGGTAAGGTACCCCCGCCAGAATATTGCCCTGTTCATCACGGAGC
Source organism: Serratia rubidaea (assembly GCF_016026735.1). Lineage (NCBI taxonomy): Bacteria > Pseudomonadati > Pseudomonadota > Gammaproteobacteria > Enterobacterales > Yersiniaceae > Serratia > Serratia rubidaea. Next base: position 98,619 of record NZ_CP065640.1, on the reverse strand, counting down.
TGGTAAACGGCGGAATAAATATGCGAAGTGCCCATCAGCGGGAACGACACAGGTATGTTTACGGGGACGGTGGCATGAGTACGCTTAACTTTGCGCGTATAGGTCGTATCCGTGCCGTACTCTATCTTCCCGCCTTCGATTTTCAGGTAGCTGCCGCCGCCAATTAAGGTCACTTTCTTCTTGCCCGCAAACAGCATGTCACTGGCCGATATCAGACTCAGTCTTTGCTCTGCGCTGATGTGCATTGCGCCGTTCTGCGCCTGGATTTGCAGCGGACCTTCGCTGGCGTTCAGCGTCAGTGAACCCGTGCGTGCGAACAGGCCGACACTTTCTCCGGCCAGCATGGCGGTGTGGCCCTGCGACCCGCTGCTGAAATCCCCCGCAGTATTCATCGCCACATTGTTACCGGCGGTCAGTTGCATATGCTCGCCACTGGTGAACGCCACGCCCTGCGGGCCGTGGAAATGGATCATCGCGTTCAGCGGTTGCAGACGCTGGTTGAACATCGCTATCTGACTGGCGATATCCGCCTCCAGCGCCTGTGCCTGTTCGGCGGCCGCCGCCAGCGCTTGCAGCTGCTGCTGGCAGAGTGTAATTTCATTAAGGGCCGTTGCCATATCCAGCACCTCACCTGCCGCTTTCTGCTGTCCGTCGGCGGTAATAAACAATCCTTTTGCCACGCGGATTACGCCGTATTCATCGGTTCTGAGTTCAAAGCCGGAGCCGCGCTGTGTGTTCTGCCGATCAACGATATGTCCCTGATTGAGCTGCGTGCTGCCAAATGGCGTGCTCAGTGCGATGTGCTCCTGCCCGCGCTGGTCTTCCATCCGTAGTTCGTTGTTTGCCGCGGTGCGCAGGATGTTCTGGCTGCGGTTCTCGCGGGTGACGATGTCCTGGTGGGCTGAGTCGTGGAACGCGTGGGCGATATACGGGCGGTCTATATCGCCGTCGTCATAGGCAATACCGACTTCGGTACCGTCAATCAGTGGCGTGTGCCAGCCGTAACTCTCGCCGGAATAGGGCTTGGCCTGACGGATCCACAGGTAGTTGTAACCCGGTTCGGCATCCTCATGGCTGAAGTCCAACTTCACCCGGTAACGGCCGACGTTGTCCAGATGGGCGTAGGTGTCGCCTTGCTCCCGGCTCTCAATACGGGCCGGCAGTGTACCGTGAATGACCGGGCGGGGGATTTCAGTAGGGCGAAAGCAGAACCGTTCGCTGTAAGGCATCCCCCAGAGCGAAACATGCAGGCGTGAATCGCGGGAAGCCCAGAAAGAAGTGAAGGTAATGAGTACCCCGTCACTGAGGGCGTGAATTGTGCTGCCTGAGGTTTCCAGCACCTGGCCCGGTGTCAGGCCGCAGGCGTTGCTGAACAGATGCAGGCGGACAGATTGATTCAGTTCACGCTCATGGTGAAGTCGGGCATAAAAAGCCCCGCTTTCGGTTTCCGGCTCGCTGTCATCGCCAACTGCCAGAAACGGGCCGCCATAGCGGTAATGTTCCCCGGTAGTGACGGCTTCGTTGCGGACTACCACGGTCGAATCCATTGGTGTAGTCGCCGCACGGTAGTTGTAATCGCGGGTGCGGACCAACCCGGCCACCGTGTGGTGCCAGGCGCGCAGACCCCAGACAGATTCGGCGGCACCGTCATACAACGCAGATGGCTCTTGGTACGGCAGATGTTCTCCAAACTGGTAGAACTGCTGGCTGTCGGCAAAGGTCACGGTATCCAGCCCGGTAATCTCACTCATCCCGCACTGATACCAGATCCCCACCTCTGCCAGCAGGCGTTGGATAAATTCGAGATCGGTTTCCCGCCACTGTGTTATCAGCTCCCGCTGAGGGTAGCTTTGTTCAAGCCTGAAATTGAAATCCGCCCCCTCCAACCCGTGGGCCCGCAGTATTCGCTCCACAAGCTCCGGCACGCTGGTATTCAGATATACGGCACAGCGTCGGGTCAGGTTCAGCAGGGAAAGGCGAGAAGAGAGCGTCACCGCGTAGTGAGACTGGTCAGGGCTGTTCCCCAGCCACTCAAAACGGGTGATAACACCATGCACGCTCTTACCGGCGCGCATCAACAGGCTGGCGTACTTCAGCAGCACGTCGCTGTCTGTCACGTCTTGCCGGGTGGTGAACTCAATACGCCAGGAGAAGGGGCGGCTTAGTGCTTCAGTACCACGAAAACGCAGTACATCGGGGCTTACCGGGCTGTCGTTGATTGTCAGAGAATAGGGAGAGACTGGTTCCATCAGATCAATCCTGAATATAATCAATAGCCTGAAATTGTCTGTCTATTAACCATGTAAATCAAGTGGAATAGTGGCGTTTTGCTCGCTTGCGGGTGTTTTTGCCCTAAGGGGCAGGAGGGGAGAGATCGACGGTGGTAGTACTGCAGCAATGCGGGCATGGCATCGAAAGATAGTTCGCCATTAGTGTTACGACGGGAACAGACATCATGGATGTTGCCCCGTATGCACATAGGAAAATAAAACGGCAGCGAAAATCGCTGCCGTTTCTTTAAGGATCAGCCGTCGCTATGCTCCGCCGGCGGCAGGAGTTTTTGCCGGCCGGGGAAGCGGCGCCGCACCAGCACAAAGAACAGCGGCACAAAGTAAATCGCCAGCAGGGTGGCGGAGATCATCCCGCCCATCACCCCGGTGCCGACCGCATGCTGGCTGCTGGAGCCGGCGCCCTGGCTGGTGGCCATCGGCAGCACGCCGAAGATAAAGGCCAGCGAGGTCATCAGGATCGGGCGCAGACGCATGCGCGCGGCCTCCAGCGTGGCGGCGGTCAGCTCTTTACCCTGTTGATGCAGCTCATTGGCGAATTCGACAATCAGAATCGCGTTCTTGGCGGACAGCCCGATAATCGTCAGCAGGCCGACCTGGAAGTACACGTCGTTTTCCAGCCCGCGCAGCCAGGTGGCGGCCACGGCGCCGATTACCCCCAGCGGCACCACCAGCATCACGGAGAACGGAATTGACCAGCTCTCGTACAGCGCCGCCAGGCACAGGAACACCACCAGCAGGGAGATGGCGTACAGCGCCGGCGCCTGCGCGCCGGACAGCCGCTCCTGATAGGACATGGCGGTCCACTCCAGGCCAAAGCCGTTCGGCAGCTGCTTGACCAGCCGCTCCATTTCATCCATTGCGGTGCCGCTGCTGACGCCGTCGGCCGCTTCGCCGACGATCTCTACCGACGCGCTGCCGTTGTAGCGCTCCAGCCGCGGCGAACCGTATTCCCAGTGGCTGGTGGCGAAGGCCGAGAAGGGCACCATGCCGCCGCTGCTGTTGCGCACATACCATTTATTGATGTCTTCCGGCAGCATGCGGAATTTCGCCGCCGCCTGCACATACACTTTTTTCACCCGGCCGCGGTCGACAAAATCGTTGACGTAGCTGGAGCCCCAGGCGGTGGAGAGCGTGTTGTTAATGTCATCCACGTTTACCCCCAGCGCCTGCGCCTTGCGCTGGTCGATATCAATCTGCAGCTGTGGGCTGTCGTCCAGGCCGTTGTGGCGCACGCGCGACAGCAGCGGGCTTTCCGCCGTCAGCTGCAGCAGCTGGTCGCGGGCGGCCATCAGCTTGACGTGCCCGAGGCCGCCATGGTCTTCCAGCTGCATGTCAAAGCCGGATGAGCTGCCCATGCCGCTGATGGCCGGCGGGCTGCTGGCGATCACCCGCGCTTCTTTGATGTTTTTGAAGGCTTCGCCGGCGCGGGCGATAATATCGAAGGCCGACTCGCCGGCGCCGCGCTGATCCCAGTCTTTCAGGCGCACAAACAGCCGCGCCACGTTCTGGCCGTTGCCGCCGGGGCCGGCGCCGATAATGGCGAACACCGACAGCACGTCGTTTTTCTCCGCCGTCAGCAGGTAGTTTTCCACTTTTTCCACCACCTTGCTGGTTTGCTGCTGGGTAGAGCCGGTCGGCAACTGCACCTGCACGGTGAAGACGCCGCGGTCCTCCAGCGGCAGGAAAGAGGTCGGCAGCTTGATAAACAGCAGCGCCAGACCGCCCAGCAGCAGCAGATAAATCAGCAGGTAGCGCACGCCGTGGTGCAGCACGCGCGCCACGCCGCGCTCATAGCGCAGGGTGTTGCGGTTGAACATGCGGTTGAACCAGCCGAAGAAACCGCGTTTGCCGTGGTGGTGGCCTTTGGCGATCGGCTGGAGCAGGGTGGCGCACAGCGCCGGGGTCAGGATCATCGCCACCAGCACCGACAGCACCATGGAAGAGACGATGGTAATGGAGAACTGGCGGTAGATGGCGCCGGTGGTTCCGCCGAAGAACGCCATCGGGATAAATACCGCCGACAGCACCAGCGCGATGCCGACCAGCGCGCTCTGGATCTGCCCCATTGATTTGCGCGTGGCCTCGCGCGGCGGCAGGCCCTCTTCGCTCATCACGCGCTCCACGTTCTCCACCACCACGATGGCGTCATCCACCAGCAGGCCGATCGCCAGCACCATGGCGAACATGGTGAGGGTATTGATGCTGAAGCCGCAGGCGGAGAGGATGGCAAAGGTGCCGAGCAGCACCACCGGTACGGCGATGGTCGGGATCAGCGTCGCGCGGAAGTTCTGCATAAACAGGTACATCACCAGGAACACCAGCAGCACCGCTTCCAGCAGGGTTTTCACCACGTCGTGGATCGAGGCCTTGACGAACGGGGTGGTTTCATAGGCCACCTTGGCCTCCAGCCCGCGCGGGAAATACTGCGACAGCTCGTCGATTTTGGCTTTCACCAGCTCGTCGGTCTGCAGTTCGTTGGCGCCGGAGGCGAGCTTGATATTCATCCCCGCCGCCGGCATGCCGTTGTAGCGGCTGAGGTAGTCGTAGTTTTCGCCGCCTAGCTCAATAGTGGCGACGTTGCCGAGGGTCACCAGCGAGCCGTCCTGATTGACGCGCAGGGTGATGTCGCGGAACTGCTGCGGCGTCTGCAGCTGCGACTGGGCGTTGATGGTGGCGTTCAGCGCCTGCTTGTCGACCGACGGCGTGCCGCCGACCTGGCCGACGGCCACCTGGGCATTCTGCGATTTGATGGCGTTGACCACGTCGGTGGTGGTCAGGGCGTAGCTGTTGAGCTTGTCGGGATCGAGCCAGATGCGCATGGCGTACTGCGAGCCGTACACGTCCATACTGCCGACGCCGTTGATGCGGCTGAGCGGGTCCTGCAGGTTGGAGACGATATAGTCGGCGATGTCCTGCTTATCCATACTGCCGTCGGTGGAGACAAAGGCCACCATCATCAGCGTGGTGTCGCCGGATTTGGAGACCGTCACCCCCTGCTGCTGCACCGCCTGCGGCAGCCGCTTGACCGCGGCCTGCAGCTGGTTCTGCACCTGCTGCATCGCCTCGTTGGGGTCGGTGCCGGCCTCAAAGGTCAGGGTTACCGTGGCGCGGCCGGTGTTGGTGCTCTGCGACGACATATACATCATATTGTCGAGGCCGGTCATATTCTGTTCGATAATTTGCGTAACGGTATTCTCCAGCGTCTGGGCGGAGGCGCCGGGGTAGTTCGCACTGATGCGCACGTTAGGCGGCGCCAGATTAGGGTACTGTTCCACCGGTAATGAATAAATCGCCAAGGCGCCGGTGAGGCAAAGAATGATTGCCAGCACCCAGGCGAAAATGGGGCGATCAATAAAAAAATTGGCCATACAGTGCGAACCTCGTTATGAGTTGTTCTATCTTTATTACGCACCAACGTTGCGTTATATCAGAGCCTGGGAAGGATCCCGAGGCTATTGCACTTTACTCGGGATGGGCAGGGAAAGCGTGGAGAAAAAAAGGAGATAGTGTAAAAAACGGTAGTTAGCGAACGTTCTGCACCGGAGATTACGCCGGATGCGGAAAAATTCCCCCGACGCTGGAGCAAACCATGGAATTAAACCCGGTATTCGCCCGCCGCTTGTACTTATGCTGGCTGATCGACCACAGCGAGCGTCCCAATGTGCCCAAACTGATGGAGCTGACCGGCTGGCCGCGCCGGACGCTGCAGGACGTGCTGAAAGCCTTGCCCGGACTCGGCGTAGAGCTGCAGTTTGTGCAGCAGGGCGTGCGCAACAACGATGGTTACTATCGGCTGGAAAGCTGGGGGCCGCTGAATAAAGGCTGGGTTCATCAGCACCATCAGGCCCTGCTTGACGCCATCGCCTGATGGGCTGCGGCCCGTTGCATTACTGACTTTTGTGTTCCAGGTACATCACCGTGGCGGCGACGCGCGAACGGACATCCAGCTTGCGCAGCATATTGCGGATATGCACCTTCACCGTCTCTTCGGAAATATGCAGCTGCGCCGCCACCTCTTTGTTTGACATGCCGCGCGCCACTTCCTGCAGCACGTCCAGCTCGCGTTCGGTCAGTTCGGCGAACGGGTTGTGCTGTTCGCTGCGCGAGGCGAGGTAGCCGGCGATCGCCTCGCTGATCACATTGTTGCCTTCCGCCGCCGCGCGGATATCTTCCAGCAGCTGTTCCGGCTCGCTGTCTTTGAGCAGATAGCCGTCCGCGCCGGCGTCGATCAGGGCGTACACGTCGCTGCGCGCGTCCGATACCGTCAGCACCACGATGCGCGCGTCGACGCCGTCGTCACGCAGCGCCTTCAGGGTATCCAGCCCGGACAGCCCTTTCATGTTCAAATCCAGCAGGATGATGTCCGGCTGTTTCTGCGCCGCCAGCGCAATGGCCTCATTGCCGTTGCTGGCTTCAGCGATGGTGCTGAACTGCGGATCCAGCCCCAGCAGCTGTTTGATGCCGCGTCGCATCAGCGGATGGTCGTCGACGATCATTACCTTATAATTTTGCATCACCATGAAATGGCTCCCTGTCAGGTGTCAAGCCGCGCCGCTATGAGTATCGGCACGATAGGGCTGAATCTTATAAAAATAGAAGTTTTTGGCGCCTGGCGCGCCTTTTTACCGTCAGGCGGTTAATTATGCCGGAAAAGACAAACTGACTTCCGTCCCGCTCTGTTGACCACGGGCAATGCGTAATGTTCCGCCAAGGCGGGCGGCGCGCTCGTTCATGATATTCAGCCCGTAATGGCCTTCCGGCTCATCAAGGCTGGCAATGCCGCAGCCGTTGTCGGTAATGGTGATCTGGTTATCGCCGCCTGCGGTTTTACCGCAGCGGATAACGATATCCTGCGCATCGGCATGCTTAATTGCGTTGAGCACCGCTTCACGCACGATCTGCAGCGCGTGCACCTGCTGCTGCGCATTCAGCGCCTGCGAAGGCAGCTCACAGTGTAACTGAATCCGCGCCTGGGTCAGAACTTTTAATGGCGCCAGCAGCTGCTGCAGCGCGGTGTTCAGGTCGGCGTCCTGAATACTCAGGCGGAAGGTGGCCAGCAGCTCGCGCAGCTGACGGTTGGCGTCGGCCAGCGCCTGGTCGAAGTCGTCGATGATGCTCTGCGCCTGTGACGGGCCGGCGGGCAGGGTGCGCTTCAGCAGCGTCATCTGAATACGCAGAAACGCCAGCGCCTGCGCCAGCGAGTCGTGCAGTTCGCGGGCGATGGTGGCGCGCTCCTCCATCAGTAAAAACTGCATATGCTGCTTTTGCGTACGGTTGAAGTAGAGGCCGCGGCCGAGCATGTTCGCCACGCTTTGCATCAGGTGCGGGTTGGCCGCCTGCTGGCGCGGCTGCCAGCAGAGCTGCCCCAGCGGCTGCTGCTCCTGGCTGATGGTCAGCTGCTGCCACTCGACATCCTCCTGCGGGACGCCGCTGCTCAGCTGCCAGGGGCTCTGCCCGTCCTGCACGTTGAGCCGCAGGCAGCGGAGCTGTTCGCTCTGGCGCACGATATGCAGCACTTTTTCAAAGGCGTGGCGGTCGATCTGGCCGCTGCTCAGCGCCTGTGAACAGCCGTACATCACCTCCAGCGATTTATTGGCCTGCTGCAGACGTTCGGTTTTTTCCTGCACCTTGTGCTCCAGCGAGCGATACAGACGGGAGAGTTCGTCGGACATGGCGGTAAACGCCTGCGACAGCACGCCCAGCTCGTTCGGCAGCGTTACGTCCAGCGGCGCGTGGTTAAAGTCGCGCTGCTGGATCTGCTGGCTGGCCGCCACCAGTTGCCTGAGCGGCGCCACCACCTGTTTGCGCATCAGGCGGATACAAAACAGCACCAGCGCGATAATGGTGATATAGCCGAGTACGCTGAACGCGGCGACGATCGCCAGCTTGATTTCCGAATAGCGCTGCAGCGCCAGCACGAAGTGGTCGATCTGGTTGACGTAATCAACCACGCTGGCCTGATACGCCGGCGCGCGGCCGGCGCGGATATGCTGCTCCAGCGGCTGCCAGGCCTGCTGCAGCGCCCGGTATTTATCGCGCACGTCGGCCGGTACGTAAAAGCGGCTGAGTTTTTGCAGCGCCGGCGCCTGCAGCGACTGGCGGTAGTGGCGCAGATGCTGCGGCAGCGCCGCGCTGTTCTGCGTTAGATCATACGCCAGGCGGTAGCTCTGCATGCGCAGCGAACCGGCGATATTCACCGCTTCGGCGTCGCGCAGGCTGTCGGCGACGGTGGTCAGCGCCAGGCCGGTGGAAAGAACCGACAGGGCGACAATGGCGATCAGGGCCTTGGCCAGGCTGCGGGTGACGGAGCGTTTAACAAGCAAACACGGATCCTTATCGGCTAAGCCAGTGGATTGTAGGGAAATATACCCTGAATACTTCGAGTGGCAGGCGGGCGGCAAGGGAAGGAACCCCGCTGAGTTTACACCGGTCAGTGATTCAGGTGACTGAGCGTAGCCAACGCGCCTGCAGCTTAAAGTATGGCGGGTATAGATATATTTTATTTATATTAAAGCCTATGCATTGATCGAGTCGATAAAAAGCCCCGTTTTGCCGGATGATGCCCCATATCCGAACGCCTTCTTTCGCTTCTCATTCCTGCCGGCGCTCCCCCCTTCGGTAGTAGCCGGGCGCGCCTACGCTAACAGCCCGTCGGCGGGTTGCTAAACAATATTCCGTACTTATTTGACCTGGCGCAACGAACCCCGCTGTTTACCCCTTTCGGGTGATTATATACCCCTATGATTAGCCCTATTTTTACCCTGCCAAAAAAACACAGTGATTATAAGGACAAGCAGCATGGCCGGACTGTCGCGGCGCGGATTGCTCAGCGGACAATGGCGTCGTCCCTCCAACGTACAGCGTCCGCCCTGGGCGCGTGAGGAAGCCCCGTTTATCGCCGGCTGCAGCCGCTGTCACGCCTGTATCGACGCCTGTGAAACCGGCATGCTGATCGCCGGCAGCGGCGGCTATCCGGAAATCGATTTTTCCCGTGCGGAGTGCAGTTTTTGCCGCCGCTGCGTCGACGCCTGTGAAGCGGGCGCGTTTGACGTCGCGGCGGAGAGGCCGTGGCGGCTGCAGCCGGAAGTTTCAACGCGCTGTCTGGCGCTGCAGGGCGTGGAGTGCCGCAGCTGTCAGGACAGCTGCGATAGCGGGGCGATCCGTTTTCGGCCGCGCCTGGGCGGCATTGCGCAGCCCGTGCTGACGGCGGCGGCCTGCAGCGGCTGCGGAGCCTGCGTCGCCCCTTGTCCGACCGGCGCCATGGCGCTAACCCGGAGTGAACATCATGAATAACGAATGGCACGTCAGCGGTCTGCTGGTGCAGGCCCGTCCGGCGGCGTTTTCGCAGCTGGTTCCCGCGCTGTTGGCGATCCCGGAGACCGAAATAGCGGCGCAGGATCGCGAACAGGGCAAGCTGGCGGTGGTGATGCAGGCGGCGCACTCGCGCGCGCTGCTGGAAAAAATTGAGTCGGCGCGCAATCTGGAAGGCGTGCTGGCGGTGTCGCTGGTTTATCACCAGCAGGATGAGCAAGGTGAGGTAATGCCATGAAACTCAGTCGTCGAGACTTCATGAAAGCCAATGCCGCAGCGGCAGCCGCCGCGGCGGCCGGGTTGACCATTCCGACGGTGGCGCAGGCGGTGGTTGGCGGTACGGAAGAGATTAAATGGGACAAGGCGCCCTGCCGCTTCTGCGGTACGGGCTGCGGGGTGCTGGTCGGCACGCAGAACGGCCGCATCGTCGCCTCGCAGGGCGATCCGGACGCGCCGGTCAACCGCGGGCTGAACTGCATCAAAGGCTATTTCCTGCCCAAGATCATGTACGGCAAAGATCGCCTGACGCAGCCGCTGCTGCGCATGAAGAACGGTCAGTACGATAAGCAGGGTGAATTTACGCCGGTGAGCTGGGAGCGCGCCTTCGATGTGATGGCGGAGAAGTTCAAAGACGCGCTGCGCGCCAAAGGGCCGGATGCGGTGGGCATGTTCGGCTCCGGCCAGTGGACCATCTGGGAAGGTTACGCCGCCGCCAAGCTGTTCAAGGCGGGGCTGCGCACCAATAACCTCGACCCGAACGCGCGCCACTGCATGGCCTCCGCGGTGGTGGGCTTTATGCGCACCTTCGGCATGGATGAGCCGATGGGCTGTTACGATGATATCGAGCAGGCCGACGCCTTTGTGCTGTGGGGCTCCAATATGGCGGAGATGCACCCGATTCTGTGGTCGCGCATCACCAACCGCCGTCTGAGCAGCGATCGGGTCAACGTTTCGGTGCTGTCCACCTTCGAACACCGCAGCTTCGAGCTGGCGGATAACGGTATGGTGTTCGCGCCGCAAACCGATCTGGCGATCATGAACTACATCGCCAACTACATTATTCAAAACGACGCCGTCGACCAGGATTTCCTGGCGCGCCACGTCAATATCCGCCAGGGGGCGACCGATATCGGCTACGGCCTGCGTCCGACCCACCCGCTGGAGAAAGCCGCCAAGAACCCGGGCAGCGACGCGTCGGAGCCGATGAGCTTTGAGGCGTTCAAGGCGTTTGTCGCCGACTATACGCTGGAGAAAACCGCCGCGCTGAGCGGCGTACCGCAGGATCAGCTGGAAGCGCTGGCGAAGCTGTATGCCGACCCGAACGTCAAGGTGGTGTCCTACTGGACGATGGGCTTTAACCAGCATACCCGCGGCGTATGGGCCAATAACCTGTGTTATAACCTGCACCTGCTGACCGGCAAGATCTCCAAGCCCGGCTGCGGTCCCTTCTCCCTGACCGGTCAGCCTTCCGCCTGCGGCACCGCCCGCGAGGTCGGCACCTTTGCCCACCGTCTGCCGGCCGATATGGTGGTGACCAACGAGGCGCACCGCAAGATCGCCGAGGAAAAATGGCGGCTGCCGGCCGGCACCATTCCGGCCAAAGTGGGGCTGCATGCGGTGGCGCAGGACCGGGCGCTGAAAGACGGCACGCTCAATGCCTACTGGGTGATGTGCAACAACAACATGCAGGCCGGCCCGAACATTAATGAAGAGCGGATGCCGGGCTGGCGCGACGCGCGCAACTTTGTGGTGGTGTCCGATCCTTATCCGACGGTCAGCGCGCTGGCGGCGGATCTGATCCTGCCGACCGCGATGTGGGTGGAGAAAGAGGGGGCCTACGGCAACGCCGAGCGGCGCACGCAGTTCTGGCGCCAGCAGGTGCGCGCGCCGGGCGAGGCAAAATCCGACCTGTGGCAGCTGGTGGAGTTCTCCAAGCGCTTTACGGTGGAGGAAGTCTGGCCGGAGGCGCTGCTGGCGCAAAGCCCGCAGCTGCGCGGAAAAACGCTGTACGACGTGCTGTATGCCAACGGCAGCGTCGACCGCTTCACGCTGGAGGAGATCCCGGACGATCAACTGAACGACGAGGCGCGCGCCTGCGGCTTTTATATTCAGAAAGGGCTGTTTGAAGAGTACGCAAGCTTTGGCCGCGGCCACGGCCACGATCTGGCGGCGTTCGATATGTATCACCAGGCGCGCGGCCTGCGCTGGCCGGTGGTTGACGGCAAGGAAACCCTGTGGCGCTACCGTGAAGGCACGGACCCTTACGTGAAAGCGGGCGAGTCGGTGCGTTTCTACGGCAAACCGGACGGCAAAGCGGTGATTTTCGCGCTGCCTTATGAGCCGGCGGCGGAAAGCCCGGATGAAGAATACGACCTGTGGCTGTCGACCGGCCGCGTGCTGGAGCATTGGCACACCGGTTCGATGACCCGTCGCGTGCCGGAACTGCACCGCGCCTTCCCGGAGGCGGTGTTGTTTATTCACCCGCTGGATGCCAAGAGCCGCAATCTGCGGCGTGGCGATAAGGTGAAAGTGCTGTCGCGCCGCGGCGAAGTGCTCAGCACGGTGGAAACCCGCGGGCGCAACCGTCCGCCGAAGGGGCTGGTGTATATGCCGTTCTTCGATGCGGCGCAGCTGGTGAACAACCTGACGTTGGACGCCACCGATCCGTTATCCAAGGAAACCGACTTCAAGAAGTGCGCGGTCAAACTGGAGAAGGCGTAAGGCTGCCTATGAGCCGGCAACGAGACAAGGCCCCGGCGCGTCGTCGCTTCCTGCGGGATGCGGCGCGCAGCGCCGCCGGGCTGGCAGGGATTGCGGCGCTGCTGGGGTTGCAGCAGCGTCAGTCGCAGGCGCGCGACGGTCTGGCGCTGCGTCCGCCGGGGGCGCTGGCGGAAGGGGATTTTGTCAACGCCTGCATTCGCTGCGGCCAATGCGTGCAGGCCTGCCCGTATCAGACGCTGAAGCTGGCGACCTTGCTGTCGCCGCTGGCGGCGGGCACGCCGTACTTTGTCGCGCGCGACGTGCCCTGTGAAATGTGTGAGGACATTCCCTGCGTGGCGGCCTGCCCGAGCGGCGCGCTCGATCCGCAACTGAGCGATATCGACCAGGCGCGGATGGGGCTGGCGGTGCTGCTGGATCATGAAAACTGCCTTAACTGGCAGGGGCTGCGCTGCGATGTCTGCTACCGCGTCTGTCCGCAGATTGACGCCGCCATCACGCTGGAGCTGCAGCGCAACCCGCGCACCGGCAAGCATGCGCTGTTTTTACCGACGGTGCACAGCGATGCCTGCACCGGCTGCGGCAAGTGCGAACAGGCCTGCGTGTTGGAGGAGGCGGCGATAAAAGTACTGCCGCTGTCGCTGGCGCGCGGCCAGCTGGGCGGCCACTACCGCTGGGGCTGGCAGGAGAAACAGCGCGCCGGCCAGGCGCTGGTGCCGGAAGGCGGCCAGCTGCCGGCGCACGGCGTCGGGGAGGGGAAATAATGGCGAATCCGGTTGCTCAGGCCGGCCGCGATGCGCGTCTGCGTCACGGCTGGTGGCGCAGTCACCGTTTTTTGATCCTGCGGCGCTGCAGTCAGCTGCTGATTTTACTGATGTTTCTCTCCGGCCCGCTGTGGGGCGTGTGGATCCTGCGCGGCAACTACAGCGCCAGCCTGCTGCTTGACACCGTGCCGCTCACCGATCCGCTGATGATGCTGGAAAGCCTGCTGGCCGGGCAGTGGCCGGCCTGGCTGACCTGGGTCGGCGCGGCGGTGGTGCTGACGTACGCCCTGATCGGCAACCGGGTGTTCTGCGGCTGGGTATGCCCGCTGAATCCGCTGACCGATCTGGCGGCCTGGCTGCGGCGACGGCTGGGGCTGCGCCAGTCCGCCACACTGTCGCGCCGGCTGCGTTACGGCATTTTGCTGATGGTGCTGGTAGGCAGCGCGCTCAGCGGCAGCCTGCTGTGGGAGTGGGTCAACCCGGTGGCGCTCACCGGACGCGGCCTGATTCACGGCGCCGCCGGCGATGCCGTCGGTTGGCTGCGCGGGCTGGCGGCGGCGTTTGGCGCCGGCGTCTGGCTGCTGCTGGCGCTGTTTCTGTTCGACCTGCTGGTGGTGGAGCACGGCTGGTGCGGCCACCTGTGCCCGGTCGGCGCGATGTACGGCGTGATTGGCAGCCAGGGTGTTATGCAGATCAGCGCGCAGCAGCGGGAGCAATGCACCCGCTGTATGGACTGTTTCCACGTCTGCCCTGAGGCGCAGATCCTGCGCGAGCCGCTGTTGTCGCCCGACGCCCCGCCGCAGGTGGCCAGCGATGCCTGCATCGCCTGCGGGCGCTGTATCGATGTCTGCGCGGAAAACGTATTCACAATAACAAGCAAATTTCATTCTTCGGGAGCCAAAAAATGAACAGCACCGTACTGAAAAAGCGCGGGGCCCTGTGGGCGGCGCTGATGTCTCTGGCCGTGGCCGGTTTCGCCTTTGCCGCCGGCGATGTCGATCTCAGCCAGTCGCCGGAGGTCTCCGCCACCGCCGAAGGGCAGATCACCATGCCCAAGCAGCAAGAGCGCATGGCGCTTAACTATGTCAATCAGCCGCCGATGATCCCGCACAGCATCGACGGCTATCAGGTGAGTAAAAACACCAACCGCTGTCTGCAGTGCCACGGCGTTGAGCACTACCGCACCACCGGCGCGCCGCGCATCAGCCCGACGCACTTTATCGACAGCGACGGCAAGGTGCGCGGCGACGTCGCGCCGCGTCGCTATTTCTGCCTGCAGTGCCATGTGCCGCAAACCGACGCGGCGCCGATTGTCGGCAACAACTTTGAGCCGTTGCCCGGCTTTGGCAAATAACCGGAGGAACTATGGCCGAACGTAATACTGATAAGAAACCGGGGCCGATTCGCCGTCTGTGGCAGTGGTGGCGCAGGCCGAGCCGGCTGGCGCTGGGCACTTTGCTGCTACTGGGCTTTGTCGCCGGGATCCTGTTCTGGGGTGGTTTCAACACCGGGATGGAGGTGGCGAACACCGAGCAGTTCTGCATCAGCTGCCATGAAATGCGTGAAAACGTGTACGAAGAGTATATGGAAACCGTGCACTACAATAACCGCAGCGGGGTGCGCGCCACCTGTCCGGATTGCCACGTGCCGCATGAGTGGGGGCCGAAAATGCTGCGTAAGCTGAAGGCCAGCAAGGAGCTGTACGCCAAGATATTCGGCCTGATCGACACGCCGCAGAAGTTTGAAAGCCACCGTCTGGCGATGGCGAGCAACGAGTGGGCGCGTATGAAAGCCAATAATTCGCAGGAGTGCCGCAACTGCCATAACTTCGAATATATGGATTTCACCGCGCAAAAAACCGTGGCGGCCAAAATGCATGACAAGGCGATTAGCGAAGGGAAAACCTGTATCGACTGCCATAAGGGCATCGCCCATAAACTGCCGGATATGCGCGAGGTGCCAAACGGCTTTTAAGCGCTTTATCGTGCTGAACCCCGCTTAGGCGGGGTTTTTTATGAGGCATTTTTTGCTACCGTAGCGACGTGAAATTTTGCAGCAATGAAAAGTGACCAAAGAAGGGTGTATGTCCGCAATAATAGGGAATGTAAAAAAAGAACTGCTCGCCGACAGTTGGTCGGTGCTTAATAAATATACTTTTGATTTACAGCGTAAGAACGGCGGCGTCGTTCAGCAGGTGCGGGAAGTGTATGACCGCGGCAACGGCGCGACGATTTTGTTATACAACCGGGAGAAGGGCAGCGTTGTGCTGATTAATCAGTTCCGCATGCCAACCTACGTCAACGGCAATGAGAGCGGTATGCTGCTGGAAGCCTGCGCCGGCCTGTTGGAGGGAGATGCGCCGGAATACTGCGTGCGTCGTGAAGCGATGGAAGAAACCGGTTTTCAGGTGGATAAGGCGCAAAAGGTATTCGAGGCCTATATGTCACCGGGCGGCGTGACCGAGATCGTCCATTTCTTTATCGCTGAATATCGTGACGAACAGCGCCGTACGGTCGGCGGCGGTATTGAGGATGAGGATATTGAGGTGGTCGAGCTGCCGTTTAGTGAAGCCATCGCCATGATCGCCGACGGCCGCATCAAGGACGGTAAGACCATTATGCTGCTGCAGTATCTGCAGCTGCATAATCTGATGTAAGGCAAACGAAAAAGGCGCCGCAAGGGCGCCTTGAGGTTGATGACAAAGTGGTCTGAGAGTCCGAGATACTCGGGCCTAGCCTAACGAGGGGCACTCCGGCGGCTTACGCCGCTACGACCCCATCGCCACGCTCTCCCTAATAACAGGCTTTGTCAGCAGCCTGAGGCGCCGCAAGGGCGCCTTTATTATGGCTATAATCCGCCGGTTACTTCAGCAGCGCCTGAGCTTGCGCCACCACGTTCTCCACGGTGAAGCCGAACTCCTTGAACAGCTGGTCCGCCGGCGCCGACTCGCCGAAGGTGGTCATGCCCACCACCGCGCCGTTCAGGCCGGTGTACTTCAGCCAGTAGTCCGCAATGCCCGCTTCAATCGCCACCCGCGCCGTTACCGCCGCCGGCAGCACCGCTTCGCGGTAGGCCGCATCCTGCTTGTCGAACGTGTCGGTTGACGGCATCGACACCACGCGCGCCTTGCGGCCCGCTGCGGTCAGCTGACCCGCCGCCTCGACCGCCAGCTCCACTTCCGAGCCGGTGGCAATCAGGATAACGTCCGGCGTGCCGTCGCAGTCCTGCAGCACGTAGGCGCCGCGATACACGTTCGCCAGCTGCTCTGCGCTGCGCGGCTGCTGCGCCAGGTTCTGACGCGAGAAAATCAGCGCCGTCGGGCCGTCGTTGCGCTCGATGGCGTACTGCCAGGCAATCGCCGACTCCACCTGGTCGCACGGACGCCAGGTGCTCATGTTCGGCGTGACGCGCAGGCTGGCCAGCTGCTCCACCGGCTGGTGGGTCGGGCCGTCTTCGCCCAGACCGATGGAGTCGTGGGTGTAGACGAACACGTTGCGCTGCTTCATCAGCGCCGCCATGCGCACCGCGTTACGCGCGTATTCCACAAACATCAGGAAGGTCGCCGAGTACGGCAGGAAGCCGCCGTGCAGCGCGATGCCGTTGGTGATGGCGGTCATGCCGAACTCGCGCACGCCGTAGTGGATGTAGTTGCCCGCCGGGTCTTCGTTCAGCGGTTTGGAGCCGGACCACATGGTCAGGTTGCTCGGCGCCAGGTCGGCGGAGCCGCCGAGGAATTCCGGCAGCAGTTTGCCGAAGGCTTCCAGCGCGTTCTGCGACGCCTTGCGGCTGGCGATGTTGGCCGGGTTGGCCTGCAGCTGCTCGACGTAGGCCTTGGCCTGCGCCTGCCAGTCGGCCGGCAGCTCGCCGCTCATGCGGCGGGTGAACTCGGCGGCCAGCTCAGGGAAGGCCTGCGCGTAGGCGGCGAACTTGTCGTTCCAGGCGGCTTCACGCGCCTGACCGGCCTCTTTGGCGTCCCACTGGGCGTAGATGTCCTGCGGGATTTCAAACGGCGGGTAGTGCCAGCCCAGCTGCTCGCGGGTGGCGGCCACTTCGGCCTCGCCCAGCGGCGCGCCGTGGGAATCGTGGGTGCCGGCCTTGTTCGGCGAGCCGAAGCCGATAACGGTCTTGCACATCAGCAGGGACGGCTTGTCGGTGACCTTGCGGGCTTCCTCGACCGCCGCCTTGATGGCGTCGGCGTCGTGGCCGTCCACGCCGCGCACCACGTGCCAGCCGTAGGCTTCAAAGCGCTTGGCGGTGTCGTCGGTGAACCAGCCGTCGACGTGGCCGTCGATGGAGATGCCGTTGTCATCGTAGAAGGCGGTCAGCTTGCCGAGCTTGAGGGTGCCGGCCAGGGAGCAGACTTCGTGGGAGATGCCTTCCATCATGCAGCCGTCGCCCATAAAGACGTAGGTGTTGTGGTCGACGATGTCATGGCCCGGACGGTTGAACTGGGCGGCCAGGGTGCGTTCGGCGATGGCGAAGCCGACGGCGTTGGCGATGCCCTGACCGAGAGGACCGGTGGTGGTCTCGACGCCGGCGGTGTAGCCGTACTCAGGGTGGCCCGGGGTTTTGGAGTGCAGCTGACGGAAGTTTTCCAGCTCGCGCATCGGCAGGTCATAGCCGGTGAGATGCAGGAGGCTGTAAATCAACATGGAGCCATGGCCGTTGGAGAGGACGAAGCGGTCGCGATCGGCCCAGTGCGGGTTGGTGGGGTTGTGGCTGAGGTAGTCGCGCCACAGGACTTCGGCGATATCGGCCATACCCATCGGGGCGCCCGGGTGACCGGATTTTGCTTTTTGTACGGCATCCATGCTGAGGGCGCGGATGGCGTTGGCTAATTCTTTGCGTGAAGACATAGTAAAGCTCCGGATAATTACAGTTCTGCGGCCAGCATGTCTTCCAGCTTCTGCTGGTCAACGGCGAACAGGCGGATGCCCTCGGCCAGTTTTTCTACCGCCATCGCGTCCTGATTATGCAACCAGCGGAATTCTGCTTCGGCCAGCGGCGCCGGCTGATGGAAACCTTCGGTGGACGGCGTCAGTTTGCGCTCAACCGGCTGTTCGCTGTGCTTCAGCTGTTCCAGCAGGTTTGGCGCGATGGTCAGGCGGTCGCAGCCGGCCAGCGCCAGGATCTGCTCAACCTTGCGGAAGCTGGCGCCCATGATCACGGTCTGATAGCGGTGCTGTTTATAGTATTCATAGATATCACGCACGGACTTCACGCCCGGATCCTGCTCGACGTCGTAGTCGGCGCTCGGCTGTTTTGCCTGATACCAGTCATAGATACGGCCGACGAACGGCGAGATCAGGTACACGCCGGCTTCGGCGCAGGCGCGGGCCTGGGCGAAGGAGAACAGCAGCGTCAGGTTGGTGTTGATGCCTTCTTTTTCCAGCTCTTCCGCCGCCTTGATGCCTTCCCAGGTGGCGGCCAGTTTGATCAGGATGCGCGACTTATCGATCCCTTGCTCCTGATACATGGCGATCAGCTTGCGCGCCTTGGTGACGCACATACCGCGGTCGAAGGACAGGCGGGCGTCCACTTCGGTGGAGATACGGCCCGGCACGCTTTTCAGAATTTCGACGCCGATATTGACCGCCAGTTTGTCGCAGGCGTTGATCAGCTGGGTTTCTTTGTTGCCGCCCTGCTGGCGCGCGTAGTTCAGTGCTTCGGTAATCAGCGCCTTGTACTGCGGCAGCGCGGCAGCTTTCAGGATCAGTGAAGGGTTGGTGGTTGCATCTTCCGGTTCGAACTGGCGGATGGACTCAATGTCGCCGCTGTCGGCAACCACTACGGTCAACTGCTTGAGTGCGTCTAATTGGTTCATGTATAGCTCCTTGATTTACCCTTCATCTCTAAGGGGGCAGCAGCGCAGCAGCGCGCTTTTGCGCCATCAGGTTAAACGTCTATTTAATAGGGTGAACACACTGCATCATAGGTGTGCCAAATAAAATGCGCTTTTTCTGATTGTTGCGATGGATAAGAACAATGGATCCCGAGTAAACGCAGGCAGGGCGCGCATTGGCGCGCGCCTGCCCCTGGCCGGAAAGCGGTGTCAGCGTGGTTGGGCCGCCTGTTCGTAGTGGCTGATTTTCGCCACTTTGGGCGCCGATCCGCCGCCTTCAAACTCGGAGGCCAGCCAGGCGTCAACGATGGTTTTCGCCAGCTCCGCGCCGATCACCCGCGCGCCCAGCGTAATGATCTGGGCGTCATTGCTCTTGCGCGCCCGCTGTGCCGAATAGGTATCGTGGCACTGGGCGGCGCGTATCCCCGGCACCTTATTGGCAACGATGCTCATGCCAATTCCGGTACCGCATAACAGAATACCACGTTGATGCCGTTCGTTCCTGATGGCTTGCGCTACCTGGAAGGCGATATCGGGGTAGATCCCGTTATCGTCGCCGCGATCGCGGGTGTAATCGGTGACGGCGATATCGCGTTGCTGCAGATAGGCAACGATCACGTTCTTCAATTCAATGGCGGCATCATCGGCGCCGATGGCAATAGGCAACATAACGATCTCCTGGTTGATAGCGGAAAGGCTGACGATCCTCGCGGGGGCGTCTGCTGTTGAAGATATCGCCAATAATACAAATGTTCAACATTTGTTCTTTTGTTTTATCTGTTTTAAGTGTGAGCGGAGCATTTTAAGTGATGATGATCACGTAATTGGCGCTTGATAGCGCTTTTGTCGCGTTGAGAGGCGAGTTTTTGAGCGTAATCACAGTTTGAAAAGTTCATGGTGGGCAAATCTGTCGGCTGAGTTTAGTGTTCATTTGTTCTTATTTTGTATTAATGTTCATGATAGTGACCCAGCCAGAGGATAAAACTATGTGTCAGACCTGTGTAACAGCGGCAAAAATGGCGGACGGCATCCCAGAAACCATGAAGGCGATCGTTGCCTACGCGCCAAAGGATTACCGTCTGGAAGAGGTGGCGGTGCCGAAGATCGGCCCGAAAGAGATCCTGGTTAAGATCGAGGCCTGCGGCATCTGCGCCGGCGATATCAAGGCGTTTGAAGGCGCGCCGAGCTTCTGGGGCGATGAGACGCAGCCGGCCTATATCAAGGCGCCGATGATCCCGGGGCATGAATTTATCGGCCACGTGGTCGGCTACGGCGAGGGCGTGGAAGGGTTTGAGATCGGCGACCGGGTGATCTCCGAGCAGATCGTCCCCTGCTGGCAGTGCCGCTTCTGCAACCGCGGCCAGTACTGGATGTGTGAAAAACACGATCTGTACGGCTTCCAGAAGAACGTCAACGGCGGCATGGCCGAATACATGAAGTTCACCAAAGAGGCGATTAACTACCATGTACCGGCGGATCTGCCGATTGAAAAAGCCATTCTGATCGAACCTTACGCCTGTTCGTTCCATGCGGTGCAGCGCGCCAATATCAAACTGGGGGACGTGGTGGTGCTGGCCGGGGCCGGTACGCTGGGTCTGGGGATGATCGGCGCGATCAAAAAATCCGGGCCGTCGAAGCTGATCGTGCTCGATCTGTCGGATGACCGGCTGGCGCTGGCGAAGACCTTCGGCGCGGATCTGACGCTCAATCCTACCCGCGACGACGTACCGGCGATCGTCAAACAGCTGACCGACGGCTACGGCTGCGATATCTACATTGAAGCCACCGGCGCGCAGAAGTCGGTGGAGCAGGGGCTGACGCTGATCCGCAAGCTCGGCACCTTCGTGGAGTTCTCGGTGTTCAAGGATCCGGTGACCGTTGACTGGAGCATCATCAGCGACCGTAAAGAGCTGGACGTGCTCGGCTCTCACCTTGGCCCGTACTGCTATCCGCTGGTGATAGAGGGCATCCACAACGGCGATTTGCCGACCGAAGGGGTGGTGACTCACACCCTGCCGCTGGAGCAGTTTGCCGAAGGTTTCGAGCTGATGAAACGCGGCATCGGGTCGATCAAAGTGGTGCTTAATCCAAACCTGTAAACCTGCGCCATTCCTCGGGTGCAGGCCTGCCTGCGCCTCCACAATGACATGTGTTGGGGTGTTCTATGTTGCACGGACTGATTCATCGCATTGGTCTTTCACCGAAACTGCTGCTGGGCTATGCCGGCGTGCTGGTGTTTATGATGGGGGAAGGGCTGGAGCAGGGCTGGCTGTCGCCCTATCTGATCGGCAAGGGGCTGAGCATTCAGGAGTCGGCGCTGCTGTTTAGCGTGTACGGCTTTGCCGCCGCCATCGCCGCCTGGTTCTCCGGCGTGCTGGCGGAAATTTTCACCGCCCGCCGGGTGATGCTGGCCGGCCTGCTGCTGTTCCTGTTCGGCTCGGTGTGTTTTCTGCTGTTTGGCCTGCCCAGCAATAACCTGTCGATTATGGTGCCGACCTACGCCCTGCGCGGGCTGGGCTACCCGCTGTTCGCCTACGGTTTTCTGGTCTGGGTGGCCTATGAGGCGCCGCCGGAAAGGCTGGGCTCCGCCGTGGGTATTTTCTGGTTCGTCTACAGCGGCGGGCTGAGCGTGCTGGGCGTGCTCTACTCCAGCATCATGCTGCCGTATCTCGGCGAGATTCATACCCTGTGGAGCGCGCTGATCTTTGTGGTGCTGGGGGCGGCGATCGCTCTGTTGCTGAACCGCGGAACGCCTGACGGGCAAAGCGCCAATAAAGAGAAGGCGTCGCTGAGCTATGTGCTGAAGGGCATCACCATCGCGTTTGAAAATCCGAAGATTGGTCTGGGCGGCATTGTGCGCACCATCAATACCTCGGCGGCTTACGGCTTCGTGGTGTTTATGCCGATGTACATGATGGATATGGGCTTCACCCGCACCCACTGGCTGCAGATGTACGCCGCGCTGTGGACGGTGAACATTATTTTCAACCTGATTTTCGGCGTGATCAGCGACGGCCTGGGCTGGCGTAACGTGGTGATGTGGTTCGGCTGCGTCGGCTGCGCGATTACCACGCTGATGTTCTATTACGCCCCGCAGTTCTTCGGCGCCAATTACCTGATCACCGTGGCCGCCGCCGGCCTGTTCGGCGCCTGCCTGGCCGCCTTTGTACCGCTGTCGGCGATTATGCCGTCGCTGGCGCCGGAGAATAAGGGCGCGGCGATGTCGATTTTAAACCTCGGCGCCGGCCTGAGCACCTTCGTCGGGCCGGCGGTGGTGGGGCTGTTTATCGGCAGCCTCGGCGCGGTCGGGGTGATCTGGATCTTCACCGGTCTGTATCTGTTCAGCGGCGTGCTGATGAAATTCGTCACGCTGCCGAAAGAAGCGCCCGGCGGGGCCAAAGACGCCAACCCCAGTTTGGCGAAAATATCCTGATGCAACGTGATACCCATCGTTTAGGGAGAGAAAGATGAACAATCAGCAACGGGCAGGCGACAGCGCGCTGACCCTACAGGGCAAGGTGGCGCTGATCACCGGCGGCGGCGCCGGCATCGGTTACGCGATTGCCGAACAGTATGTGCAGCACGGCGCGCGCGTGGTGCTGCTGGACCGGGCCCCCGACGTGGCGGCCACGGCGCAGGGGCTTGACGCCGAACATGCGCTGGGCCTCGTCGCCGACGTGACCGATCGGGCCTCGGTGGAACAGGCGCTGGCCGACGCTCTGGCGCATTTCGGCCGGCTGGACGTGCTGGTCAACAGCGCCGGCATCGTGGCGCTGAATCCGGCGGAGGAGGTGACGGAGGCGGAGTGGGACGCCACGCTGGCGGTGAACCTGAAGGGCGTTTTTCTTACCAGTCAGGCCGCCGGACGGCATTTTATCCGCCAGCGCAGCGGCAGCATTATCAACCTGGCTTCGCAGGCGGGCGTGGTGGCGCTGCCCAACCATCTGGCCTACTGCGCCAGCAAGGCCGGCGTCATTGGCCTGACGCAGGTGCTGGCGCTGGAGTGGGGGCCGCACAACGTGCGGGTGAACGCCATATCGCCCACCGTGGTGCTGACCGAACTGGGACGCAAGGCGTGGTCCGGCGAACCGGCGCGGCAGATGCTCGACAAAATCCCGCTGCGCCGCTTTGCCGAACCGCAGGATATCGCCGCCGGCGCGCTGTTTCTGGCCGGCGACGGCGCAGCAATGATTAACGGCGCGAATCTGGTGATCGACGGCGGATACACCATTCAGTAATTCATCTTCAGGCGAGAGAGGCAGCAATGAACAGAATTATCAACGACCCCGACCACGTGGTGGAAGACGCGATTCAGGGCTATCTGCAGGCGCATCCCGACTATTTCAGCCCTACCGATAACGCCCGGGTGCTGAAGTATCCCGCCGCGCCGATCGGCGGCAAGGTGGGCATCGTCACCGGCGGCGGTTCCGGCCATGAACCGGCGTTTCTGGGCTATGTGGGCAAAAATATGCTGGATGCGGTGGCGATCGGCGAAATCTTCTCGTCGCCGACCGCCGGCGCTTTTCTTGACGCGTTTAAAGCCGCCGACGGCGGCGCCGGCGTCGCCTGCCTGTACGGCAACTATGCCGGCGATAATATGAACGTCAAAATGGCGATGAAAAAGGCCGCCGCCGCCGGCATTACGGTGAAAACCGTGGTGGCGAACGATGACGTAGCCTCGGCGCCGGCCAGTGAAATCGACAAGCGCCGCGGCGTGGCCGGGGAAATCATGATGTGGAAAGTCGGCGCTGCCGCCGCCGCCAAAGGCTATGACCTGGACGGGGTGATCGGCGCGGCGCAAAAGGCGATCGACAGCTGCCGTTCGATCGGCGTGGGGCTGAGCTCCTGCACCATTCCGGCGGTGGGCAAGCCCAACTTCCACATCGAGGACGGCAAAATGGAGATCGGCATCGGCCACCACGGCGAGCCGGGCATTGAGGTGTCGCCGATCCAGCCGGCGTCCGGCATGGCGGCGACCATGCTGGATTTCATCCTCGGCGATATGCCGCTGGAGCAGGGTGATGAGGTGGCGGTGCTGGTTTCCGGCCTGGGGGCCACGCCGGTGATGGAGCTGTATATTTATTATGGCGAAATCGCCCAGCGTTTGGCGGCGCGCGGCATCACGGTGCACCGGCGCTACGTCGGCAACTACTTCACCTCGCTGGAGATGATGGGCGTGACGCTGACGGTGATGAAGCTGGATGATGAACTGAAAACCCTTATTGATATGCCAAGCCAGTCGCTGGGTTTGACCCAGGTGGAGTGACGTGATGACAGAACAGATTTCTACGCAGTACGGTAATGAGATGGTCGAAGGGCTGGTGACGGTGATCGTCAGCCACCGCGAGTTCCTGAGCGAGATCGACGGCGCAATCGGCGACGGCGATCACGGCATCAATATGGCCAAGGGTTTTACCCTGTGCGGCGAGGCGATGAAAGGCAAGACGCTGTCGTTGGCGCAGGCGTTTGATACGCTGTCCGATGCGCTGATGGAGGGCATTGGCGGTTCGATGGGGCCGCTGTACGGCAGCCTGTTTATGGGCATGGCGGACAGTGTGCGCGAGAAGGCGCAGCTGGATGCGCCGGCGTTTCTCGCCATGCTGCAGCAGGGGCTGAGCGAGCTGCAGGATATCAGCAGCGCCGGCGTCGGCGACAAGTGCCTGATGGATACGCTGATCCCGGCGGTGGCGGCGTTCGAGCAGGCGCTGCAGCGCGGCGATGACTTCTCCGGCGCGCTGGCGCAGATGAAGCAGGCGGCGGCGGATGGGCGCGACTCCACCCGCGATCTGGTGGCGAAAATAGGCCGCGCCAGCCGGCTGGGCGAGCGTTCGCGCGGCGTGCTGGATGCGGGGGCGGTCTCCTGCTGCCTGCTGCTGACCACGCTGGCGGAGGCGACGGAGCGGCGTTTGCAGACCGTGGCCGCCTGAGTTGCCGCGGCGTTTCGGCGCCGCCGTGATGCAACGCCAATTATTTAGGGTATATACTGGCGACAGTTAAGTTTTATCGCACAATGGGTTCAGAGACGCTGAGCCCATTTTGCCGATAACCGGCCAACCTGCCGTGGGGAATCGTGTAACGGATGGAAAAACAAACAGTGTCCCAGGATAACGAACTACTGACTGAAATTGCCGTTGCGTATTATCAGGACGAAATCACCCAGGAAGAGATCGCCAAAAAATTCGGCATCTCGCGCATTAAAGTGGGGCGTCTGCTCAAGCGTGCGAAGGAAGAGGGCATCGTTGAGATTACCGTGCGTTACCACCCGGTGTTCAGCACCCGGCTGGAACAGCAGATGCTGGAGCGTTTTCCCATCAGCCGTGCGCTGATCGCCCTTGACCATCAGGATGAAGATGAGCAGCGGCGGCAGGTGGCGGCGCTGGTGTCCAATTACCTGTCGATGTCGCTGAAGGATGATATGGTGCTGGCGGTCGGGCAGGGGCGCAACGTGGCGGCGATTGCCGATCACGTCGGCAGCGTGCCGGAGCGCAACTGCCGGTTTATCAGCGGTATCGGCGGCACCCACCGGCCCGGCGATGCGATTAACGCCGATCATATCAGCCGCCGGCTGGCGAAAAAGTTCGGCGGCAGCAGCGAGACGCTGTACGCGCCGGCCTACGTGGAGAACCGCGCGCTGAAGCAGGCCTTTATGCAAAACGGCACCATCAAGGAGACGCTGGACCGGGCGCGCAAGGCCGACGTGGCGCTGGTGGGCATCGGCGATATGAACGAGAACAGCTACATGGTCAAACTGGGCTGGTTTACGCCGCATGAGATTATCGACGCCAGCCTCAATCAGGGCGTGATCGGCGATATCGCCGGCTATGATTTTTTCAACGCCCAGGGGCAGCACGTGGACACGGTGATGAACGACCGGGTGATCGGGCTGAGCATCGACGAACTGCGTAAAATCCCCTGCGTAATCGCCATTGCCTCGGAAAACACCAAGGCGCTGGCGATCCTCGGCGCGCTGCGCACCGGCGCGATTGATATTATCGCCACCAGCGCGCTGAATATCCGCACCCTGCTGAATATGTCGCAGTAGGCGACAATCCTCCTCTATTCGCCATAAAAAGGGTCAGCACCGCGCTGACCCTTCGGCATTTCTTTAACCGGTTAATTGCTCAGGTTTACGTCAATCGCCTGGTAGAACGCATTGCCGGTATCGGCTACGTCCCACACAGCAAGGATCACGTGCGAACCGCTGCGGTCCGCCGGTATGGTGCACTTATGCGACACCTTGGCCGCCGGAATCGCGCCGCCGTCATCATACTGACAGAACGGCGTCAGATCGAAAGAGGCGCGGCTCAGCGGCTGTGAGGCGTCCCAACCCGGCTTGGTAATAAAGTAACGCCAGCTGGTGGTGCTGTGGCGCGCGGTGAGGTTCCAGGTGAAGGTGTTTTCGCCGGTGTGCAGATTCAGCTTGTTCCAGCGGGTTGGCGTTTGCTGATCCAGCTCGAAGAAGGTGGCTTTGTCGGCGCTGGCGATGTGGCCGTCCGGCGGACCGGCCTGCGGGAAGCCCTTCAGGCCTTCCACGCTTTGCGGTTCATACTGCACGCTGCCGCACTGGGTGTTGAGCTGCTGCTTGCACTGGTAGGCGCGGCTGGCGGGCGATTCCACATAGCCGTGCGCGCTGGCGGTGTGGGAGACGCCCAGCGTAGCGGCGCTGAGCAGGCCAAGGGTCATCAGAGTACGGGTCATAGTGTTCATGGTATTACTCCTGATTAAGGTTTGATGTTCGGGTAATGCTTATTTCACCGACGCATTAGCAGGCGAGAAGTTAAATAACCTGTCTGCATCGGCTGGTTATATTTTTGTCCGGGCGGAGGAGGTGAATAACGGAATTATTTGTTGATGATGAACTGAATTTATTATTGTGAACGGCATTGTCGGTCACGTTGAAATAAATGCCGGCACGGATGCGGATTGACTAATACGATGGTTTATTTATACCGCGCATGACTTGCCGTGTCCGGCAGGGCTGGCGGTGTGGCCTGTTTTTTATCTTTTTCACCGTGGGAAATTAGCGTCAATTTTTTTCTTTATTCGTCAAAGAGGAATGTTTATGACCAGATTATCCCTGGATGCGATTAAAATAATCGACACCATCAAAGAGACCGGCTCATTTTCTATGGCGGCGGACGTGCTGCATAAAACGCCGTCGGCCATCTCTTACCGCGTCGCCAATATTGAAAATAAACTGAATGTAAAACTGTTTCACCGCCACGGCCCGGTGGTCAGCCTGACGGAGGAGGGTGAGTTTTTATTAACGGAAGGGCGCTGGATCGTCAACGCGGTGCAGGATCTGGAAAACCGCGTGCGCAATATCCCCAAACTGACGCACGAGATTCGCATTGTGGTCGACACCTTTTTCCCACACGCCTGCCTGACGCAGGATATCCGTGAATTTATTGGCCGCTATCCCCACGCCAGTATCAGCGTACGGCGTGAGACGTTGAACGGCGTCTGGGATGCGTTAAAAAGCAACCGGGCGGATCTGGCGATCGCTACCGGAGCGGTGCCGGATAACGTCGCGGCGAAAACGCTGATGCTGGGCAAGCTGGATTTTGCGCTCTGTATTTCTCCTTCACACCCGTTTGCCGCCCAGCGCAGGCCGGTGAGTAAACAGCAGCGGCTGGACGATATTCTGATCGCCATCGGCGACAGCAGCCACGAACTGCCCCGACGACAGGGTGAAGCGCTGCCGCTGCAGCGGCAACTGCAGCTGTGCGATGTGGAGAGCGCGCTGTCGCTGCTGAAACGCGGCGTGGGGCACGCGTTTCTGCCGCCGGCGCTGGTGGCCGCGGAGCTGGAGAAGGGCGAACTGGTGACGGCCGACGTCGACTGGGCGAAGGGGGATGAGATGCTGTGGCTGGCCTGGCACCCGGCCTGCCGGGGCGAAGCGTTTGACTGGTGGCGGCAGCGGCTGCGCGACAAGAGCGCACGGTTCGGCTGCGAAGGATATGAAATGGTGCGCGAGGGGGGATGCCGCTAGTTGCTGCCGACGCCGGGCTGGTTGGGCCTGCGGAACGGCGGTTTTTTTCTTGTCCATTCTGTGTTACATGTTTTTAACCTAATGCATACCTTTCATACATGAAGTTGTCCGGAAGCGGCAGGGCGCAGCGCCTTGCCACAACTTCAATTATTTCAGGTATCTGAAAGTTTCGCGCAGGGTTATGGCAGGCTTCAAAGTTTGCGGCGATTCTCTCACTATACTGGTGTAACAAAACAGCCTTACCTCAGATAAAAGTAAAAACAAAGGACCCTATAATGGACGAACAGCTCAAACAGAGTGCCCTTGATTTCCATCAGTTTCCTGTTCCAGGGAAAATCCAGGTCTCCCCAACCAAACCGCTGGCCACCCAGCGCGATCTGGCGCTGGCCTACTCGCCGGGCGTCGCCGCGCCTTGCCTGGAAATTGCCGAAGATCCGCTGGCGGCCTACAAATATACCGCCCGCGGCAACCTGGTGGCGGTTATCTCCAACGGCACCGCGGTGCTGGGGCTGGGCAATATCGGCGCGCTGGCCGGTAAGCCGGTGATGGAGGGCAAAGGCGTACTGTTCAAGAAGTTTTCCGGCATCGACGTGTTCGATATTGAAGTGGACGAAAATGACCCGGATAAGCTGATTGACGTGATCGCTGCGCTGGAGCCAACCTTCGGCGGCATCAACCTGGAAGATATCAAAGCGCCGGAATGCTTCTATATCGAGAAAAAGCTGCGCGAGCGGATGAAAATTCCGGTGTTCCACGATGACCAGCACGGTACGGCGATCATCACCACCGCGGCGGTGCTGAACGGCCTGCGGGTGGTGAAGAAAAATATTTCCGATGTGCGTCTGGTGGTATCCGGCGCCGGCGCGGCGTCGATCGCCTGCCTTAACCTGCTGGTGGCGCTGGGGCTGCATCGGCAGAACATCACGGTGTGCGACTCCAAAGGGGTGATCTACCAAGGCCGTGACGAGAAAATGGAAGAAACCAAGACCGCCTACGCCATCGAGGACAACGGGCAGCGCACGCTGGCCGACGCCATTCCGGACGCCGATATCTTCCTTGGCTGCTCTGGCCCGGGCGTGCTGACGCAGGAGATGGTGAAAACCATGGCGCGGGATCCGCTGATCATGGCGCTGGCCAACCCGGAACCGGAAATTCTGCCGCCGCTGGCGAAGGAAGTGCGCCCGGACGCGATTATCTGCACCGGCCGCTCCGACTACCCGAACCAGGTCAACAACGTACTGTGCTTCCCGTTTATTTTCCGCGGCGCGCTGGACGTCGGCGCCACCACCATCAACGAAGAGATGAAGCTGGCCTGCGTGCATGCGATTGCCGACCTGGCGCTGGCGGAGCAGAGCGACGTGGTAGCCTCCGCCTATGACGATCAGGATCTGTCATTTGGCCCGGACTACATTATTCCCAAGCCGTTTGACCCGCGCCTGATCGTCAAGATCGCGCCGGCGGTGGCCAAGGCGGCGATGGATTCGGGCGTGGCGATGCGGCCGATTGAAGACTTCGACGCCTACGTGGAGAAACTGACCGAGTTCGTTTACAAAACCAACCTGTTTATGAAGCCGATCTTCGCCCAGGCGCGCAAAGAGATGAAGCGCGTGGTGCTGGCGGAAGGTGAAGAGGAGCGGGTGCTGCACGCCACGCAAGAGCTGGTGTCGCAGGGGCTGGCGTTCCCGATTCTGGTCGGGCGTCCGAGCGTGATTGAGATGCGCCTGAAAAAACTCGGCCTGCAGATGACGCCGGGCAAAGACTTTGAGGTGGTGAATAACGAATCCGATCCGCGTTTTAAAGAGTACTGGGGCGAGTATTACCAGATCATGAAGCGCCGCGGCGTTTCGCAGGAGCAGGCGCGCCGCGCGGTGATCGGCAACCCGTCGCTGATTGCCGCCATTATGCTGCACCGCGGCGAGGCCGACGCGATGATTTGCGGCACCATCGGCAGCTACCATGAGCACTATGAGGTGGTGAAAAACGTGTTCGGCTTCCGCGAGGGCGCGCACGTCGCCGGGGCGATGAACGCTCTGCTGCTGCCGAGCGGCAACACCTTTATCGCCGATACCTACGTCAACGACGACCCGACGCCGGAGCAGCTGGCGGAAATTACCCTGATGGCGGCGGAAACCGTGCGACGCTTCGGCATTGAGCCGAAGGTCGCGCTGCTGTCGCACTCCAGCTTCGGCTCTTCCGACTGCCCGGCGGCGCGCAAAATGCGCAAAACGCTGGAGCTGGTCAACAGCATGGCGCCGGAGCTGGAAATTGACGGCGAAATGCACGGCGACGCCGCGCTGGTGGAAAGCATCCGTCACGATCTGATGCCGGACAGCCCGCTGAAAGGCTCGGCCAACCTGCTGATCATGCCGAATATGGAGGCCGCGCGCATCAGCTACAACCTGCTGCGCGTCTCCTCTTCTGAAGGGGTGACCGTCGGGCCGGTGCTGATGGGGGTGGCGAAGCCGGTGCACATCCTGACGCCGATCGCCTCGGTGCGACGCATCGTTAATATGGTGGCGCTGGCGGTGGTTGAGGCGCAGACCGCGCCGCTGTAATCGTCGCGCGGTGGCGTATATGAGAAGGGCGCAGCGGATGCTGCGCCCTTTTGTCGTTTAGCGTCCGGCGAGCTGGCCGGCGATAGCGCGGATATCCTGCGGCGTGGTGCGGCAACAGCCGCCGATCAGACGCGCGCCGCTCTGCCGCCAGGCGTCCAGCTGGCCGATCAGGCTGCCGTGCTCGCCGTCGCAGGCGTGCCAGGTTTTGCTGACCGCGTCGTAGTGTTCGCCGGAGTTCGGGTACGCCAGCAGCGGCAGCGTGGTCAGCGCGGCCAGCGTGCGCAGCGCCGGGGTCACCTGTTCCAGCGCGATGCAGTTGACGCCGACCGCCAGCGCCTGCGGGCTGGCGTTCAGCAGGGCGGCGACCTCGGCAAGCGACGTGCCGTCGCTCAGGTGCTCGCTGTCGCGCAGCGTAAAGGAGAACCAGGCGCCCAGCGTCGGATAGTCCGCCAGCAGCGTCAGCAGCGCCTGCAGTTCGGCAAACGAGGGCAGGGTTTCGCAGGCCAGCAGGTCAACGCCGGCGGCGGCCAGCGCCGCGATGCGCGGACGGTGGAAGGCGATCATCTCCGCCTGCGGCAGCTGATAATCACCGCGGTATTCGGAGCCGTCGGCCAGAAACGCGCCGTAGGGGCCGACGGAGCCGGCCACCAGCAGCGGCGCCGCCTGCGGCTGCTGCGCCAGATAGTCCGCGCGCGCCTGCTGCGCCAGCTGCACGCTGGTGGCGATCAGCGTCAGCGCCTGCTCCTCATTCAGGCCGCGGCGCAAAAAGCCCTGCGGCGTGGCCTGGTAGCTGGCGGTAATGGCGCACTGCGCGCCGGCGCGGAAATAATCCAGATGCACCTGATAGATAAGCGTGGGGTTTTCCAGCAACACCTTGGCGGACCAGAGCGGATCGCTTAAATCGCAGCCGCGCGCCTCCAGCTCGGTGGCCAGCGCGCCGTCGAGAATCAACGCGCGTTCGTCAGCCAACAGCGGGGCCAGAGGATTATTAACCGACATGTTTTTCTCCTGCATTGAGTTCGGTGGTTTTTTTGCCTGCGCCGTGGCTGACATAGTAGGCGACATAGCACAGTGCGACAAACGGCAGGCCGCAATAGAGCGCTATGCGTTGTTCGGCGTCGAAGGCCAGGCCGATGCACGCCAGCAGACAGAGCGCGAAGCCGGCGATCGGCGTCAGCGGGTAGGCGGGCGCGCGGAACTTGAGGCCGCTCAGTGGCTGGCCGCTGCGCAGATAGCTGCGGCGAAACGCGTAGTGGGCCGCGCAGATGCTCAGCCACACCGCCACCACGGCGAAGCCGGAAATCGCCGACAGCGCGACAAATACCGTATCCGGCGCAATCACGCTGGTCAGCAGCGCCAGCACGCCGCCGAGCATGCTGAAGGTCAGGGCGTTAAACGGGATGCCGCGGCGGTTGACCCGGGCAAAGTAGGCCGGCAGCGTGCGCTGATTGGCCAGTGACCACAGCATGCGGCCGGAGGCGTACAGCCCCGAGTTGGCGGCCGACAGGATGGCGGTCAGGATCACAAAGTTGAAGATATCGGCGGCGTAGGGCACGCCGATACGCTCGAAGACCAACACAAACGGGCTTTTCACCACTCCGGCCTGCTCCATCGGCAGCAGGGCCGCCAGCACGAATACCGTGCCGATAAAGAACACCATCAGGCGGATCACCGTGGTGCGGATCGCCCAGGGCACGACTTTTTCCGGGTTTTCGGTTTCGCCGGCGGCGATGCCGATCAGCTCCGTGCCGGAAAAGGCGAAGTTCACCGCCACCATGGTCATCAGAATCGGCAGCGTGCCGTTCGGCAGCCAGCCGGAGGCGGTCAGGTTATGCAGGAACGGCGCCGGCGTGCCGTCTTTCATCGGAATAATGCCGAACAGCGCCGCGCCGCCCAGAATGATAAACGCCAGAATGGTGACCACCTTGATCAGCGAGAACCAGAACTCGCTTTCGGCGAAGAAGCGGGTGGTGACCACGTTCAGCAGGAAGATCGCCGCGCAGAAAATCAGGCACCACAGCCACACCGGCGACTGAGGAAACCAGTACTGCATGCAGAAGCCGGCGGCGGTCAGGCTGGAGCCGAGCGCCACCGTCCAGGTCAGCCAGTACAGCCAGGCGACGGTGTAGCCGGTCGCCGGGCCGAGATAGCGCGAGGCGTAGACGTGGAACGCGCCGGTTTCCGGCATGGCGACGGCAAGCTCGCCGAGGCACAGCATCACCAGATAAACCACCAGCGCGCCGATCAGGTAGGCCAGCAGCGTACCGAGTGCGCCGGTGGAGGCGATGATATAGCCGGTGTTGAAGAACAATCCGGTGCCGATCACGCCGCCGAGGGAAAGCATCACCAGATGGCGGGCCTTCATGCTGCGTTTGAACTGCCCTTCATGGCTGACAGAAGATGTTTGCATTTTTTGTCCGTATAGACGTCTAAGTATCTAAATGGCTAGTCGTTATACCCGCTCCGCGCGGCGAAATCAATGCGCAAAGCGGTTTAGCGCCAATTTGTTATTTGTAAATGATAATTGTTATCTATAATGGGCGCACGATCGGCAGAAGGATAACACTATGAAATTTTGGGTTTTCATCGCGGTGCTGGTGCTCAGCGCCTGCTCGCAGGTTCCTGCCGGGCAGAACAGCGGCAAGGCCGCGCCGCCGCCGGGCGTCATCACCGATTTGCGCAGCGGCGAAACGCTGACGCCGCCGCAGCTGTTGGCGCGGCTGGCGCAGGCGCCGCGGCTGATCGTCGGGGAAAAGCACGATAACCCTTATCACCATCGCGCGGAGCTGTGGCTGGTGCAGCAGTTGCCGCAGCAGCGTCCGCAGGGCAGCGTGCTGCTGGAGATGATTAACCCCGACCGGCAGGCGCAGGTCGATGCGCTGCAAGCGCGTCTGCAGCGCGGCGAGCGGGTGGTGCCGGACGAACTGCCGGCGGAATTGGGCTGGCGGCAGAGCTGGCCGTGGGCGCAGTACGGCGATCTGGTGACCGCCGCGCTGATGGCGCCGTATCCGCTGTGGTCGGCCAATCTGGACCGCAGTGAGATTAGGGCGATTTATCAGCGGCCGCAGCTGCCGCCGGGCCGGCTATCCACCCGCGCCGCGGTGCGTCAGGGGCTGGCGGAGACCATACGCGCCGCCCACGGCGGCCAGATTGAGGCGCCGCAGCTGGCGGCGATGGTCGCCATTCAACAGCAGCGCGATCGCCGTATGGCGCAGCGGCTGCTGGCGGCGCCGACGCCGAGCCTGCTGATTGCCGGCGGCTATCATGCCTCCCGGCTGGTGGGGGTGCCGCTGCATATGCAAGATTTACAGCCGGCGGTACGGCCGGCGGTGCTGATGCTGGTGGAGCAGGGGAGCGAAGTGGGTAAGGAGCAGGCCGACTACCTGTGGGCGACGCCGGCGGCGGATTAGCGTTTACGCTGCTGCAGCCACTTATCCAGCTCGTTGGCGAACTGCTGACGGTCGCGCTGGTTCAGGGCGTTCGGGCCGCCGGTCTGAATGCCGCTGGCGCGCAGGGTATCCATAAAATCGCGCATATTGAGCCGCTCGCGAATGGTGGCCGGGGTATAGCGCTCGCCGCGCGGATTCAGCGCCGCCGCGCCTTTTTCTATCACTTCCGCCGCCAGCGGAATATCGGCGGTGATCACCAGATCGCCCGCTTCGCAGCGGCGGACGATCTCGTTGTCCGCCACGTCGAAACCGGCGGCCACCTGCAGCGTGCGCAGATACTTCGACGGCGGCGTGCGCAGCGGCTGGTTGGCCACCAGCGTCACCAGCGTGGCGGTGCGATCGGCGGCGCGGAACAGCACCTCTTTAATCACGTTCGGACAGGCGTCCGCATCAACCCAAATCTGCATTACGCCTCCTCCTGCAGCCAGTCGCGTACCGGCAGGAAGTCGCGGTACAGCAGCGCTTCCGGGCTGCCTTCTTCCGGCTGATAGCCATATTCCCAGCGCACCAGCGGCGGCATCGACATCAGGATCGACTCGGTACGGCCGCCGGTCTGCAGGCCGAACAGCGTGCCGCGGTCCCACACCAGGTTGAACTCGACGTAGCGGCCGCGGCGGTACAGCTGAAACGCACGCTCTTTCTCGCCCCAGCTCAGGGTCTTGCGCTTCGCCACGATCGGCAGATAGGCATCGAGGAAACCGTTGCCGACCGCGCGGGTAAAAGCAAAGCAGTGTGCAAAGTCCGGGCTGTTCAGATCGTCGAAGAACAGCCCGCCGATGCCGCGCGCTTCGTTGCGGTGTTTGATAAAGAAGTAGTCGTCGCACCACTTTTTATACGTCGGGTAGACCTCGTCGCCAAACGGCGCGCACAGCTGCTGCGCGGTGCGGTGCCAGTGCACCGCGTCCTCTTTAAAGCCGTAATAGGGGGTTAAATCAAAGCCGCCGCCGAACCACCACACCGGCGCTTCACCCGGCTTTTCGGCAATAAAGAAGCGCACGTTGGCGTGGCTGGTGGGGATATAGGGGTTCAGCGGGTGGATCACCAGGGAGACGCCCATCGCCTGGAAGCTGCGGCCCGCCAGTTCCGGGCGGTGCGCGGTGGCGGACGCCGGCAGCATCGCGCCGGAGACGTGTGAAAAGTTGACCCCGGCCTGTTCGAACACCGCGCCCTGGGTCAGCACCCGGCTGCGGCCGCCGCCGCCTTCCGCGCGCGTCCAGCTGTCTTCAACAAAGGCGCCGCCGCCGTCGGCCTGCGCCAGTTGTTCGCAGATGCGGTCTTGCAGCGCCAGCAGAAAGGATTTTACTTCAGCGATATCAGGTGAGCTCATCGGGTGGTTCGCACGTCAGTCTTAAACAGCCGTCAAGTATATACCCAAAAGCGCCGCCGAGGCGATTAGGCCGTGCGCCGGCGGTCCGCCTCGCGCAAGAAGGCGAGAATGCCGTCGGCGATGGCGCGGGCGATCTTTTCGCGGAAGGCGGTGGTGCCGAGCAGCTGCTCTTCATGCGGGTTGGTGATAAACGAGGTCTCCACCAGCACCGACGGAATGGACGGGGATTTCAGCACCGCAAACGCCGCCTGCTCGGTGCTTTGGCTGTGCAGATGGTGCACCGGGCGGATCTGCCCCAGCACGTGGCGGCCAAGGGTCAGGCTGTTGTTGATGGTGTTGGTCTGCACCAGATCGAACAGCGCCTGCTGCAGATAATTATCCTGCTGCTTATATTTGGCGCCGGCCACCTCATCGGCGGCGTTTTCACGTTTTGACAGATAGCGCGCCATGGCGCTGCTGGCGCCGCGGTTGGACAGGGCGAAGACCGAGGCGCCGTTGGCCGACGGATTGGTGAAGCCGTCGGCATGGATGGAAATAAACAGATCGGCCTGATGCTGATGGGCGATTTCCACCCGCTGGAACAGCGGAATAAAGTGGTCTTCTTCACGCGTCAACCGCGCCTCGACGTGGTCGTGCTGGTGCAGAAAGCGGCGCACGTGGTTGGCAATTTCCAGCACCACGTGCTTTTCCTGTGCGCCTTCGTGGCCGACCGCGCCGGAGTCGATGCCGCCGTGGCCGGGGTCGAGCATCACCAGCCGTTTGCTGCCGGCCGGTTTGGCGGCCGGTTTGGCGTGCGCGCTGCGCAGCATGCCGCCGGACTCCCGCGCCTGCGCCGCGCCGGCTTTGCCGCCGAGCAGGGCGAACGCCAGGCCCGACAGCAGCAGTTGGCGACGTGAGGACGAGGTGTTCAGCGGGGTGAAGTTAAGAAAGGGTTTTAGCTGTTTTTTCATGCCGTTGTGCTCCGTCGCTGCAAACTATTTGCAATGTTATATCGTATTGAACGGCGGCGTTCGAGATGATAACTATTTCCATTTATTAACAGGGTTTCCGTTTTCAAGGGCGAAAAAGGCGTTCTCTTTCAGCATCCTTGCGGCAGCGCCGCTTATTTGGGGTAGGCCCGTCATCCTTCAAGTTACGGATGCGTTGGCGGCTGAATCACCGATCTGAGTAAGCTCAGCGGGATTTCTCCCCTTGCGCCTTTCTGTAACTGGAATTATTTAGGGTATATAATCAGAGAAATAACTCATTAACAGCGGCGAACAACGATGGAAATTCGCGTATTTCGGCAAGACGACTTTGAAGAGGTCATCACGCTTTGGGAAAGGTGCGACCTGCTGCGCCCGTGGAACGATCCGGAAATGGATATCGAACGTAAACTGCATCACGATGCCGATCTGTTCCTGGTGGCGGAAGTCGGCGGCGAGGTGGTCGGCTCGGTGATGGGCGGCTATGACGGCCATCGCGGTTCGGCCTATTATCTTGGCGTGCATCCGGATTATCGCGGCCGCGGCATCGCCAACGCGCTGATTAACCGGCTGGAAAAGAAGCTGATGGCGCGCGGCTGTCCGAAAATCCAGCTGATGGTGCGCGAGGATAACGACACCGTGGTCGAAATGTATGAAAAGCTCGGCTATGAAATCCAGGGCATTACCAGCCTGGGTAAACGGCTGATCGAAGATCAGGAATACTGAGCCGAGAGGGCGGCGCTGGCCGCCGCCCCGTCAGCGTTACTGGATTTTCTTGAGGTTTTTCACATCCACTTCCAGCTTGCTCCACTCTTTATCAACCTTACCTTCCAGCTGAACTTTATCTTTCGGCGTAATGGTCTGACCGTTCCAGCGTTTGTGGTCGATTTCCACCGTCAGCGTGCCGGTGGCGTCGCGGAAGGTGTAGGTGTCGTCGCCGACGCGCTGTTCAATATTGCCTTGCAGCATCACCCAGGCGTCATCGCTCATCGATTTCACCTTGTCGACCGTGGTCAGCGAAGCGCTGGGGCCGGAAAAACCGCCCTGCTGAGTCTGTTGCACGTTCTGCGCGCCGGGGCCGTCGAAGCCGCCCTGCTGCGCCAGAACCGGGGTGCTGCACAGGGCGATCAATGCTGCCAGAGTCAGTTTTTTCATTGTTAAGCTTCCTTTTCGTTTTGCAGTGAATCGTGCGCGCCGGCGAGCGGCGTCGCTCAGTTGATAGTGCTAAGTAAAGCACATCAATCTTAAGAGCTTCTTAAGCCGGCGCAGGAATTTCTGCCGGCAGGATTGAAATTGCCGGCGCGGACTCCCATCTGTGTCTGCACGACAACGGACAATTAAGGAAACGGCCGTGAAGCCTTCTCCCGTTTTTTCCCCGGATGATTACGACAGCCACGGCGTGTTGCGCCTGCCGCTGTGGTTCTGGGGCGTGTTAATTTTGCAGGCGCGCACCTGGCTGCTGTTTGTGATGGCCGGCGCCTCGCGCCAGCAGGGGGAGAGCATGCTGGCGCTGTTTTACCCCGACACCCGCTCTTTTTGGTACGGTATGGCGCTCGGCCTGCCGGCGGCGCTGGCGTTTTTGCTCAGCGGACGCCGGGCGCAGTGGCCGCGGCTGTGGCGCGCCTGGCGCTGGGTGCTGCTGCTGTCGCTGCTGGCGGCGCTGGGCGGTTCGCTGGCGGGCGTCTGGCAGGGGGAGGGCACGCCGCTGCTTGACGGCGTGCTGGCGCTGCTGGATGCGCTGGCGCTGGCCTATCTGCTGGTTAACCGCCGTCTGCGCGCCTGTTTCTCGGATTCCGCGCAGGAGTAGCGCGCCGGTTTGCGGCACTTTTCGCATTTTCTGCACTCCAAGCAGGCAACCGATGGTGAAGCGCCGGCCAGTGTGAGAGGCTGGCGTTCACATAACGCGAATAACCGCGGAGGCGCAGCCCGCCCCCGCGACCGATGTTAAGGAGCTACGAAATGAATATTCGCCCGCTGTTGTTAGGGCTGCCGCTGGTGCTGACCGGCTGTTCGACGATGTCCAATTTCTCCTGGTCAAGCCTGTCGCCGTTCAACTGGTTCGGCAGCAGTCTGGAAGTCAGCGGCAAAGGCGTCGGCGACATTAACGGCGGCACGCCGATGCTGGAGCACGCGATCGACGAGGGCCTGGACGGCAATTATCGCCTGCGTAGCGGCATGGGCACCAATAACGGCCAGATCGTCGCCTTTTATCAGGCGATGGACGGCAACGATATCAAGCTGGTGATCAGCGGCGAGCCGAAAGGCAGCGTGCAGCGGGTCGACGTGATGGATCAGGACGTGGTGACCGCTTGGGGCAGCAAGCTCGGCACGCCGTTCAGCGAGCTGTACAGCAAGGCCTTCGGCGCCTGTAAGCCGGGCGAGGGCGAAGACGTCGGCAAGGTCGAGTGCGTCGCCGGCCAGAGCCGCTACGTCACTTACCTGTTCAGCGGCCAGTGGGCCGGGCCGAAGGATATCATGCCGCCGGACGATACCCTGCAGAACTGGACGGTCAGCAAAATTGTCTGGCACGCCAAGCCGCAGTAAACGCTCTGCGACGGCGTGAGCAATTTTCTTTGCGTTCAGGCAAGGTAATCCCGCCCGCTTGCGGTATGATTATGGCTGATTTTAACCGCGCGGGCGCGGCCTGCGCGGTGAGCGAATAAGGAACGAGGGTAACTACATGACACAGGTTCAGAGCGGTCTTTTGCTGGAGCACTGCCGTTTCGCCATTTTTATGGAAGCCATGGTTCAGGGGGAGTTTGCCGATCTGCGTCAGGGCTGCAAGCAGTTTTGCCAGACGCTGAGCGAACTGCAGCAACAATTCCCTGACGCCAAACTGGGGGCGGTGGTCGCCTTTGGTTACGACGTCTGGCACGATCTTTCCAACGGTCAGGGCGCGTCGGAGCTCAAGCCTTTCACCCCGCTTGGCAAAGGGCTGGCGCCGGCGACGCAGCGCGATCTGCTGATTCACATCCAGTCGTTACGTCATGATGTTAACTTTACCCTGGCGCAGGCGGCGCTGGCGGCCTTCGGCAACACCATCAAGGTGGAAGAAGAGACCCACGGTTTCCGCTGGGTGGAAGAGCGCGATCTGAGCGGCTTTATCGACGGCACCGAAAACCCGCAGGGCGAGCAGCGTGCGGAAGTGGCGGTGATTGGCGAAGACGACGCACAGGACGCCGGCGGCAGCTACGTGTTCGTCCAGCGTTATGAACACAACCTGCGCCAGTGGTCGCGCTTTAGCACCGAGCAGCAGGAACAGATTATCGGCCGCACCAAGCAGGACAGCGAAGAGCTGCCGCCGGAAGCGCGGCCAAACACCTCGCACGTCAGCCGCGTCGATCTGAAAGAGAACGGCAAGGGGCTGAAAATTCTGCGCCAGAGCCTGCCGTACGGCACCGCCAGCGGTAAGCACGGCCTGTTCTTTATCGCCTACTGCGCGCGTCTGCATAATATCGAACAGCAGTTGCTGAGCATGTTCGGTGAAACGGACGGCAAGCATGACGCCATGCTGCGCTTCACCCGCGCGGTGAGCGGCAGCTACTACTTTGCGCCGTCGCTGACGCGTTTGCTGGCGCTGTAATGCGCCGCGCGGGGCCGCAGCGCCGGCCCCGTCACCTCTCTTCAGCCCCGCCCACCATACCGCTCCGCGCCTGCCTTATAGCATTTGATGCTTGTAAATCACCAAACGGTATATAAAAGCGTTACGGATCTGCACCGAGTTATAAATACACTGATCACACGGGGGATAACACCCGACAGATTGATCGAGTAATAAGGTGCAAAATGAAACAGACGCGGGTTAAACATATGATGCTGAAAGGGTGGCTGGCGGCGGCGTTGCTGGCCAGCGGCACCGCTTCGGCCACTGAATTATTAAACAGTTCCTATGACGTTTCCCGCGAACTGTTTACCGCGCTGAACCCGGGCTTTATCCAGCAGTGGAATCAGCAGCATCCGGATGACAAGCTGACCATCAAGCAGTCGCACGCCGGCTCTTCCAAGCAGGCGCTGGCGATTCTGCAGGGGCTGCGTGCCGACGTGGTGACCTACAACCAGGTGACCGATGTGCAGATTCTGCACGATCGCGGCCGGCTGATCGCCGGCGACTGGCAGACGCGCCTGCCGAATAACAGCTCGCCGTTTTACTCCACCATGGCGTTCCTGGTGCGCAAGGACAACCCGAAAGGCATCCATGACTGGAACGATCTGGTACGCGACGACGTAAAACTGGTGTTCCCGAACCCGAAAACCTCGGGCAACGGCCGCTACACCTATCTGGCCGCCTGGGGCGCAGCCAGCCAGGCCGACGGCAATGACGCGGCGAAAACGCGCGACTTTATGACCCGCTTTTTGAAAAACGTGGTGGTCTTCGACACCGGCGGCCGTGGTGCGACCACGACCTTTGTCGAACGCGGCCTCGGCGACGTGCTGATCAGTTTTGAGTCGGAAGTGAATAACATCCGCAAGCAGTACGGTGAAGATAAATATCAGGTGATCGTCCCGCCGGTCGATATTCTGGCCGAGTTCCCGGTGGCCTGGGTAGATAAAAACGTCGAGCGCAACGGCAGCGAGCAGGCGGCGAAGGCCTACCTGAACTACCTGTACAGCCCGGCGGCGCAGCAGGTGATCACCGGCTATTACTACCGCGTTAACGATGCACAGGCGATGGCGGCGGCGAAGGATAAGTTCCCGCAGACCAAACTGTTCCGGGTGGAAGATCAGTTCGGCGGCTGGCCGCAGGTGATGAAAACCCACTTTGCCAGCGGCGGTGAGCTGGACCAGTTATTAGCGGCAGGGCGTAAGTAATGTTGTCGTTAGCCCGCTCCAGTAAACGCGTACTGCCCGGCTTCGGTCTGAGCCTGGGCAGCAGCCTGTTTTATACCTGCCTGATCCTGCTGCTGCCGCTGAGCGCGCTGGTGATGCAGCTGTCGCAGATGACTCTGGCGCAGTATTGGGAAGTGATCGCCAACCCGCAGGTGGTGGCGGCCTATAAGGTCACGCTGCTGGCGGCCGGCGTGGCCAGCCTGTTCAACGCGCTGTTCGGCATGCTGATGGCGTGGATCCTGACCCGCTACCGTTTTCCCGGCCGTTCGCTGCTGGACGGCCTGATTGACCTGCCGTTTGCGCTGCCGACCGCCGTTGCCGGCCTGACGCTGGCCGGACTGTTTTCCACCACCGGCTGGTACGGTCAGTGGCTGGCGCACTTTGATATCAAAGTGACCTTTACTTGGATTGGCATTGCGGTGGCAATGGCGTTTACCAGCCTGCCGTTTGTGGTGCGTACCGTACAGCCGGTGCTGGAAGAGCTGGGGCCGGAGTATGAAGAGGCGGCAGAAACGCTGGGGGCCACCCGCTGGCAGAGTTTTCGCCGCGTAGTGCTGCCGGAAGTCGCGCCGGCACTGCTGGCCGGCACCGCGATTTCCTTCACCCGCAGCCTGGGCGAGTTCGGCGCCGTGATCTTTATCGCCGGCAACATCGCCTGGAAAACTGAAGTGACCTCGCTGATGATTTTTGTGCGCCTGCAAGAGTTTGACTACCCGGCGGCCAGCGCCATCGCCTCCGTGATTCTGGCGGCGTCGCTGCTGCTGTTATTCAGCATCAACCTGCTGCAAAGCCGCTTCGGCAAGCGTATTGGGGGGCATTAATGGCTGATATCTCTGCCTTCAACGGCGCACAGCGGCAGCGCATCAACTGGGGAAAATGGGCGCTGATTGCCATTGGCGTGCTGTTTTCACTGTTGCTGCTGGTGATCCCGATGATTTCCATTTTCGCCGAGGCTTTCTCCAAGGGCGGCGGCGAGATGTGGCGCAACCTGATGGATGCGGACATGCTGCACGCCATCTGGCTGACGGTGCTGATCGCGCTGATCACCGTGCCGATCAACCTGATTTTCGGCACTCTGCTGGCCTGGCTGGTGACGCGTTTCACCTTCCCGGGGCGCCAGCTGCTGCTGACGCTGATCGACATTCCATTCGCGGTGTCGCCGGTGGTGGCGGGCCTGATTTACCTGCTGTTCTACGGCAGCAACGGCCTGCTGGGTGGCTGGCTGGATGCGCATAACATCCAGCTGATGTTCTCCTGGCCGGGGATGGTGCTGGTGACGGTGTTTGTCACCTGCCCGTTCGTGGTGCGTGAGCTGGTGCCGATGATGCTCAGCCAGGGCAGCCAGGAAGACGAGGCCGCTATTTTGCTGGGCGCTTCCGGCTGGCAGATGTTCCGCCGGGTGACGCTGCCCAATATCCGCTGGGCGCTGCTGTACGGCGTGGTGCTGACCAACGCCCGCGCCATCGGCGAGTTCGGCGCCGTATCGGTGGTTTCCGGCTCGATCCGCGGGGAAACCTACAGTCTGCCGCTGCAGGTTGAGCTGCTGCAGCAGGATTACAACACCGTCGGCTCGTTTACCGCTGCCGCGTTGCTGACCATTATGGCGATAGTGACCCTATTTTTGAAAAGCGCTCTGCAATGGCGTCTGGAACGACAGAACGTGCGCCGCGAGCGGGAGGAAAACCAATGAGCATTGAGATTAACAACATCAGCAAATATTTCGGTCGCACCAAAGTATTGAACGACATCTCGCTCGATATTCCTTCCGGCGAGATGGTGGCGCTGCTCGGGCCGTCCGGCTCCGGCAAAACCACGCTGCTGCGCATTATCGCCGGGCTGGAAGCCCAGAGCGGCGGTACGCTGGGCTTTCATGGCACCGACGTCAGCCGGATGCACGCACGCGACCGCCGCGTGGGGTTTGTGTTCCAGCACTATGCGCTGTTCCGTCATATGACGGTGTTCGATAACATCGCCTTCGGCCTGACGGTGCTGCCGCGTCGCGAACGTCCCAATGCGCAGGCGATCAAACAGAAAGTCGAGCGGCTGCTGGAGATGGTGCAGTTGGCGCATCTGGCCAACCGCTATCCTTCACAGCTGTCCGGCGGGCAGAAGCAGCGCGTGGCGCTGGCGCGCGCGCTGGCGGTAGAGCCGCAGATCCTGCTGCTGGATGAGCCGTTCGGCGCGCTGGACGCGCAGGTGCGTAAAGAGCTGCGCCGCTGGCTGCGTCAGCTGCATGAAGAGCTGAAGTTCACCAGCGTGTTCGTTACCCACGATCAGGAAGAGGCGATGGAAGTGGCGGACAGCATCGTGGTGATGAGCCAGGGCAATATCGAACAGGTCGGCTCGCCGGTCGAGATTATGCGTGAGCCGGCCAGCCGCTTCGTGCTGGAGTTTATGGGTGAGGTGAACCGCCTGAACGGCGAAATCCGCGGTTCGCAGCTGTTTGTCGGTGCGCATCAATGGCCGCTGGCGTTCCAGCCGATGCATCAGGGCAGCGTCGAGCTGTTCCTGCGCCCGTGGGAAATGGAAGTCAGCAGCGAGAGCAGCGCTCGCTGTCCGCTGCCGGTTCAGGTGCTGGAAGTCAGCCCGCGCGGCCATTTCTGGCAGCTGACGGTACAGCCGATCGGCTGGCATCAGGAGCCGATTACGGTGGTGCTGGCGGAAGGGCATGACACGCCGGTGCGCGGCAGCCGCTACTTTGTCGGCGGCCTGAATGCGCGTCTGTATGCCGGCGAGCAATTGCTACAACCGGTT
Source organism: Serratia rubidaea (assembly GCF_016026735.1). Lineage (NCBI taxonomy): Bacteria > Pseudomonadati > Pseudomonadota > Gammaproteobacteria > Enterobacterales > Yersiniaceae > Serratia > Serratia rubidaea. Next base: position 54,824 of record NZ_CP065640.1, on the reverse strand, counting down.
GCGCTTGCCAAAAGCGCCTGATAGTTTTTAATTCCCCATTAGAAAAATAACAGGGTCCGGCAGCGCCGGACCCTATTACATTATGCACAGGCAAAGATTGTGACAACGCTGGAACAACACATCGGCAATACGCCGCTGATCAAATTACAACGTCTGGCTCTCGATTCGGGCAGTGAAGTCTGGGTCAAGCTGGAAGGCAACAACCCGGCCGGCTCGGTCAAAGACCGCGCGGCGCTGGCGATGATCCAGCAGGCCGAACGGCGTGGCGAAATCGCCCCCGGCGACGTGCTGATCGAGGCCACCAGCGGCAATACCGGCATTGCGCTGGCGATGATTGCCGCGATGAAAGGCTACCGGCTGAAGCTGCTGATGCCGGAAAATATGAGCATGGAGCGTCAGGCGGCGATGCGCGCCTACGGCGCCGAGCTGATTCTGGTCAGCCGCGAGCAGGGGATGGAAGGCGCGCGCGATCTGGCGCTGGAGATGGAGCGTCAGGGGCAGGGCAAGGTGCTGGACCAGTTTAATAACCCGGATAACCCTTACGCGCATTTCACCACCACCGGGCCGGAAATCTGGCGCCAGAGTGAAGGACGCGTGACGCACTTCGTTTCCAGCATGGGCACCACCGGCACCATTACCGGCGTCGGCGAGTATCTGAAGCAGCAGAACGCCGCGGTGCAGATTATCGGCCTGCAGCCGGCGGAGGGCAGCAATATTCCCGGCATTCGCCGCTGGTCGCCGGCCTACCTGCCGGGGATCTTCCGCCCGGAGCTGGTGGATCGGGTGCTGGATATCAGCCAGGACGCCGCTGAAACCACCATGCGTCAGCTGGCGCAGCGTGAGGGCATCTTCTGCGGCGTCAGCTCCGGCGGCGCGGTGGCGGGGGCCTTACAGATAGCCGCCGCCCATCCCGGCAGCGTGGTCGTGGCGATTATCTGCGATCGCGGCGACCGCTATCTGTCCACCGGGGTATTTAACTAAGCCGGCTTCCGGTTAAGCGACGCGCTCTGCGCCTTATCGTCTATCTTATGTTGTTACTCTTAGTCATTACGGAGAATGAATACGGTGAGATTCAGCGGAAAAAATATCGTTATTACCGGCGGCACCAGCGGTATGGGGTTGGCGGGCGCGCTGCGGGTGGTGGCCGAAGGCGGGCGAGTGGCGCTGACGGGATTGAATCCGGCGCGTCTGGCGGCCGCGGCCGAGCAGCTGCCGGCCGATTCTCTGGTTTTAAGCAACGATGCGGCATCGGAAGCGGATATCGAGGCGTTAGGCGCTGCGCTGGCGTCATGGGGGCGTATTGACGGGCTTTGGCTCAACGCCGGCTATGCGCAGGTGGGAACGCTGGAGTCGGTGGATGCCGCAGCGTTTAACCAGATGATGAACGCCAACGTGCGGGGGCCGATGCTGCAGCTTGCCCGCCTGTCGCCGATGCTTAACGCCGGCGCGTCCGTTGTGGTCACCTCGTCATCTTCAACCTATGAGGGTGCGCCAACCACCAGCCTGTATGCGGCTACCAAGGGCGCGGTTGTCGCGATGGCGCGCAGCTGGGCGGCGGAGATGGCGGAGCGCGGCGTTCGGGTTAACGTATTAATCCCCGGCCCGATCGAAACCAACTTCCGTCACTTTATGCCGGAGGCGTCTCGCCGGCAGTTTGAGGACTTCGTGGTGGGGCAGGTGCCGTTGAAACGGGCCGGCACCGCCGACGAAGCCGCCGCCGTCGCGCTTTTCCTGCTGTCTGATGATGCCTCCTATGTGACCGGCAGCCAGTACGCGGTTGATGGCGGCCTGGTCCGCTATTGATGGCGTACGCTATCCCGCCAAGCTCTGAACAGCGTCAATAGCTGTAAATCCTGTGACCGTATGCCGGGCGCTGCGCAGGGCTGTGCGTTGGCCGCCCACTGCGATGAAGCCGGCAACATGGCTGCCGCACCCTCACCGATACTCTTATTTTGCTGCGCACGGACTATGCTTTAGCCGGGGCGCGGAACTGTAAGGATTGAGTAAAACCGGCTGCGCAGTAAACGATTTGGCGGGAAGATAGCGCAAATAAGTGAAGGAGTAGTCATGAAAATTTTACTGGTCGATGATGACCTCGAATTGGGCACCATGCTGAGTGAATATCTGACGGCGGAAGGCTTTAACGCCAGCCTGGTGCTGACCGGCAAAGCCGGCGTGGAAGGGGCGCTGTCCGGCGACTATACCGCGATGATCCTCGATATTATGCTGCCGGATATGAGCGGCATCGACGTGCTGCGCGAAGTGCGCAAGAAGAGCCGCCTGCCGGTAATTATGCTGACGGCGAAAGGCGACAATATCGACCGGGTGATCGGGCTGGAGATGGGCGCCGACGACTATATGCCGAAGCCGTGCTATCCGCGTGAGCTGGTGGCGCGGCTGCGCGCCGTGCTGCGCCGTTTTGAGGAGCAGCCGGAGACGCAGGATGGCGATGCCCCCATCGTGCTGGCGGATTTGACCCTGAACCCCTCGACCCGCAGCAGCGAATGGCGCGGGCAGAGCTTCGATCTGACCGCCTCGGAATTCAACCTGCTGGAGCTGCTGCTGCGTTCGCCGGAGCGTGTGGTGTCCAAGGATGAGCTGTCGGAGAAAGGGCTGGGACGGCCGCGGGAAGCCTACGATCGCAGCGTGGATGTGCATATCAGTAATATCCGTCAGAAGCTGGCGGCGCTGCCGGGCTGCACGCTTGGCATTGAAACGGTGCGCAGCATCGGCTATCGCGTCAGGTAAGCATGATGCGCGGCAGACTGTTTTGGAAAATCCTGCTGGGTTATTGGCTGGTTTTTATCATCATGATGCAGGTCATGTGGGTCTCTTTCGCCGTTTACGGCAACCGGGAGCCGCCGGAGAATGCGCTGGCCCGTCGTTTGGTGAATATGCAGATCACCTCGGCGGTGTCGATGCTGCAAAGCGGCGGCATGCCGGCGCTGAACGCGATGATCGCCGACTGGTCGGCGGAGGATCGGCGCTTTCTTCGCGTGACGCCGGCATCGCAGCCGCCGGTTGAGCAGCTATCACCGCCGGTTGAGTCGGGGCGGATGCCGAAAAAAATTGTGGAGTGGGTGCGCGGCGCCGACCAGCAGGGCTATCTGCTGAGTTATGACGTGGAAGGTTTACGCGCCCAATACCGGATGAACAAGCGCTGGCACCTGTTCCATATCCCGGAGCCGATGGTGTGGATTGGCGGCATCGGCGGCCTGCTGTTTAGCGCCCTGCTGGCCTGGAACCTGACGCGGCCGATGCGCCAGCTGCGCGGCGGCTTTGACCGTCTGGCGCAGGGCGATTTGGCGATCCGCCTGTTCCCCCTGATGCGTCGGCGTCATGACGAACTGTCAGAGGTGGCGCGCGATTTTGACTCGATGGCGGAACGGCTGGAAGTATTGGTCAGCGCGCGTGAAGAGCTGCTGCACGATGTGTCGCACGAGCTGCGCTCGCCGCTGGCCAGGCTGCAGCTGGCAATCGGTCTGGCGCGGCAGAACCCGGATAACGTAGAGAACTCGTTGCAGCGCATCGAGCATGAAACCGGGCGGCTGGATAAGATGATCGGCGAACTGCTGGCGCTGTCGCGCGCCGAAAACGGCAACCAGGCGGGCGAGGAGTACTTCGACCTGTACGGCCTGGTGGCGGCGGTGGTGAACGATGCGCGCTATGAGGCGCAGGTGCCGGGCGTGGAGATAGCGCTGCAGGCCGATGACGAGCAGGAGTACACGGTGAAGGGCAACGCCGAGCTGATGCGCCGGGCGATCGATAACGTGGTGCGTAATGCGCTGCGTTTTTCCGGCAGCGGCCAGCGGGTAACGGTGACGCTAAAGCGCATGGAGCAGCAGTTCCATATCGTGGTGAGCGATCAGGGGCCGGGCGTCGAGGAGGCCAAACTGTCCAGCATTTTCGATCCCTTTGTGCGGGTGAATTCGCCCAAATCGGGCAAAGGCTATGGCCTGGGGCTGGCGATTACCCGCAAGGTGCTGCTGGCGCACGGCGGCCAGGCGGAGGCGCGCAACGGCGAGCAGGGCGGGCTGGTGATCACCCTGAGGGTGCCCGGCTGGCAGGCATAAAAAACGGCGCCGATGGGCGCCGTTGTTTTATCTTATCCGCGCTTACTTCTTGATGCGGATGATCGGGGTCTCGCCCACGGTAACGCTGCCGGACAGTTTGATCAGCTCTTTGATCTCGTCCATGTTGGAGATAACCACCGGCGTCAGGGTAGACTTGGCTTTCTCTTCCAGCAGAGGCAGGTTGAACTCGATAACCACATCACCTTTCTTGACCTTCTGGCCTTCTTCGGCAATGCGTTTGAAACCTTCACCTTTCAGTTCTACGGTATCGATGCCGAAGTGCACGAACAGCTCAATGCCGCTGTCGGATTCGATAGAGAAAGCGTGGTTGGTTTCGAAAATTTTGCCGATAGTGCCGTCAACCGGGGCAACCATTTTGTTGCCGGCAGGTTTGATGGCAATACCGTCGCCGACGATTTTTTCAGCGAATACTACATCAGGCACATCTTCGATGTTGACGATTTCGCCAGAAAGCGGAGCGACGATCTCAATAGTGCCCGTGTCTTTCTTGTCATCTGAAACCAGAGATTTCAACTTATCGAACAAACCCATGATCTTCTCCTAAGCATTTAATTGGGCGGCGTTCCAGTGTCGTGGAAGTTTAGCAGAGTGTCTTCTCTTCGATGAACTTATTCACACAGTTCATCAGATCTTGCGCCGTTGGCTGTGCCAACGCCTGCGCTGCCAACGCCTTCACATCTTCGAAATTGGTATTACGAATAATTTTCTTGATGCGCGGGATTGAAATCGCACTCATGCTGAACTCATCCAGCCCCATGCCCAATAACAACAGTGTAGCACGTTCATCGCCAGCCAGTTCACCGCACATGCCGGTCCACTTGCCTTCTGCGTGAGATGCGTCAATAACCTGTTTGATCAGGCCAAGCACTGATGGGGACATCGGGTTATAGAGATGAGAAATCAGCTCGTTGCCGCGATCTACCGCCAGAGTATACTGGGTTAGATCGTTTGTCCCAATACTAAAGAAGTCGACTTCTTTCGCCAGGTGGTGAGCAATTACCGCCGCGGCCGGGGTTTCGACCATCACGCCGACCTCGATGGTTTCGTCGAACGCCTTGCCTTCTTCACGCAGCTGCGCCTTCAGCGTCTCCAGTTCGCCCTTCAGATCGCGCACTTCTTCCACGGAAATAATCATCGGGAACATGATGCGCAGCTTGCCGAAGGCGGAGGCGCGCAGAATGGCGCGCAGCTGGGCGTGCAGGATTTCCCTGCGGTCCATGGCGATACGGATCGCGCGCCAGCCGAGGAACGGGTTCTCTTCTTTCGGCAGGTTCATGTACGGCAGGTCTTTATCGCCGCCGATGTCCATGGTGCGGACGATAACCGCCTGGGCGCCCATGGCTTCTGCAACGGCCTTATACGCCTGGAACTGCTCTTCTTCGGTCGGCAGCGCGTCGCGGTCCATGAACAGGAATTCGGTACGATACAGGCCCACGCCTTCCGCGCCGTTGCGTTCAGCGCCGGCGACGTCGCGCACGGTGCCGATGTTGGCGCAGACTTCAACCTGATGGCCGTCCAGCGTGATCGCCGGCAGGTCCTTCAGTTTGGCCAGATCGTTTTTCTCGGTGATATACAGGTTCTGCGCGGCTTTCAGTTCGTCGATCACGTCCGCGGTCGGGTTAACGTAAATCTTGTTGTTAACCGCGTCCAGAATCAGGTAGTCGCCGTTTTTCACCTGCTGGGTCACGTCGGTGGTGCCGACGATGGCCGGCAGCTCCAGCGAGCGCGCCATGATTGAGGTGTGGGAGGTGCGGCCGCCGAGGTCGGTAATAAAGCCCAGCACCTTGTCCAGGTTCAGCTGTGCGGTCTCGGAAGGCGTCAGGTCGGCGGCGACCAGGATCACTTCATCCTGAATGGAGCCCAGATCGACGATCGGCATCCCCAGAATGTTTTTCAGCAGACGTTTACCGATGTCACGCACGTCGGCGGCGCGCTCTTTCAGGTATTCGTCGTCCAGCTCTTCCAGCGCCTTCGCCTGACCTTCGATCACGGTATAGGCGGCGGCGTCGGCGGAAGCCAGATCGTCTTTGATTAGGGCTATGATTTCCTGCTCAAGCTCTTCATCTTCCAGCAACATGATGTGGCCTTCGAAGATGGCTTCTTTCTCTTCACCGAAGGTTTCGCCAGCTTTGGTCTTGATGACTTCCAGCTGTTCTGACGCCTTGGCGCGGCCTGCCAGGAAACGTGCGACTTCCTGCTCCACAAGGTCTGCGGAGATTTTCTTCCGGTTGATGACAATTTCATCTTCTTTCAGCAGGAGAGCCTTACCAAAAGCGATGCCCGGTGATACTAAAATGCCTGAAATCATAACCCTACCTTACTCTTGACTGGTGTTAACTAAAAAGACGGGCCGATTACTCAAGCTCTGCCATCAGTTTAACCAAGTGCTCAACGGCCTTCTGCTCGTCTTCGCCTTCAGCAGAAATGGTTACTACGGTCCCTTGGGTCAGGCCCAGAGTTTGCAGCTTGAACAGGCTTTTGGCGCTGGCGCTTTTGCCGTTGGAGGTCACGGTGATTTCAGACGTGAAGCCTTTAGCTTCCTTAACGAACTGAGCGGCTGGGCGGGTATGCAGACCATTCGGAGCGGTAATAGTAACTTCTTGCTGGAACATTGATGTTTCCCCAACTTATTGGATTAATATTGTGGAGCTAAAGTTTAGCCTAGCGGGGCGACTTTAGCTTGTCCGTCTAGCGCCTGACTATGGTACAGGGGCGAGGTTTGATGCAACCGAAAACGACGCTTTACCCCGTCCAGATCAAAAAAAACCGTACCGGCGGGCGTCGTTTCAATCCGCTCCCCATTATGCCGTGTTTTACGCCGCAGCGACAAACGCGTAAATCGATTCAGCGCAAATCAGAAGCGGGGAGACGATTAATTTTGTGCATCGAAATAATGGAAGGGTTAAATACTAGAGCCAAGGGGTAAAATCAATCTTTGGCGGGTGTAAACTTTGATCCAGCCCACAAAAAAGCACCCCGTGAGGTGCTTTTTTAGCTTTTTGTGCACCGCCTGAATTATTGCTGTAATTCCTGCTCGGTGAACAGATCGGCAAACAGCGCGGTGCTCAGGTAGCGCTCGCCGGAAGAGGGCAGGATCACCACGATGGTCTTGTCGGCGAACGCCGGCTCCTGGCTCAGTTTGACGGCGGCTTCCACCGCGGCGCCGGAGGAGATGCCGGCCAGAATGCCTTCTTCTTCCATCAGGCGGCGCGCCATGCTAATGGCTTCGTCATTGGTGATTTGCACCACGCGGTCAACCTGGTCCAGATCGAGGTTGCCCGGGATAAAGCCGGCGCCGATGCCCTGGATCTTGTGCGGGCCGGGCTTGAGTTCTTCACCCGCCAGCGCCTGGCTGATCACCGGCGAGTCGGTCGGCTCGACGGCTACGGTGGTGACGGCCTTGCCCTTGGTGTTTTTCAGATAGCGACTGACGCCGGTCAGGGTGCCGCCGGTGCCGACGCCGGAGATAAATACGTCCACGTCGCCGTCGGTGTCTTCCCAGATTTCCGGGCCGGTGGTCTTTTCATGAATTTCCGGGTTCGCCGGGTTGCTGAACTGCTGCAGAATAATGTAGCGGTCCGGGTCGGTGGCGACGATCTCTTCCGCCTTGGCGATGGCGCCTTTCATCCCCTTGGCGCCTTCGGTCAGCACCAGGTTGGCGCCCAGCGCCTTCAGCAGCTTGCGGCGTTCGATACTCATGGTTTCCGGCATGGTCAGCGTCAGCTTATAGCCGCGCGCCGCGGCGACATAGGCCAGCGCGATGCCGGTGTTGCCGCTGGTCGGTTCAACCAGTTCTTTGCCCGGCGTCAGAATGCCGCGCTTTTCTGCGTCCCAAATCATATTGGCGCCGATGCGGCATTTGACGCTAAAGCTCGGGTTGCGGGATTCGACCTTGGCGAGGATACGTCCGTTACCGATACGGTTCAGACGAACCAGCGGCGTATGGCCGATTGTTAATGAGTTGTCTTCATATATCTTGCTCATAGCCCGTCCTTTAACTCTATGAATAATGTAGGGAACCTCGAAAGCATACGCTAACGCTCCCGTCAGGGAAGTAAGGAATTGGTATATTCATATGTTATTAGAGAATATGTGCCAGAAGGGTTAATTTTTCAAATTATATGTAAATTCAAGTCATTATTGGTGTTTGGCGTGCTTGCGCGGCGGAGAAGAACGGGAGCAACGGCCCGCCAGCGGGGCCGTTGATCAGGGTAGGGCAGGGGATTAGCGGGCGACGAACTGGTGGCGGTAGCGGTCTACCCACATCGCCGTGGCGCCGCAGACCGCCACCGGCAGGATCACCAGATTGAGGACTGGGATCAGGGTAAACAGGCTGACCAGCGCGCCGAACTGCAGGTTATGCACCTTGTTCTGCCGCAGGGCGCGGCGCATATCGGCAAAGCTGACCTTGTGGTTGTCGAACGGGTAGTCGCAGTACTGAATCGCCAGCATCCAGGCGCTGAACAGGAACCACAGCACCGGCGCCGCCGTCTGGCCGACGACCGGCACAAAGTACAGCAGCAACAGCACCAGCGCACGCGGCAGGTAGTACGCCAGCTTACGCCATTCGCGCGCCATAATGCGCGGCACGTCTTTGACCAGGCCGACCATGCCGCTGTCCGGCAGCGGTTTACCGGTCAGCTGGCCTTCCAGCTGTTCGGCCAGCAGGCCGCAGAACGGCGCGGCAATCAGGTTGGTGATGGTGCTGAACAGGTAGCCGGCCACCAGCACCACGGAGATGACGGTGATCGGCCACAGCAGGTAGCTGAGCCACTGCAGCCAGTCCGGCACGTGCTCCATCATCTGCGGGATCCAGCCGCCGAGCTTGCTGAACAGCCACCAGAAGGCGGAGCCCATCAGCAGTACGTTGACCAGCAACGGCAGTACCACATAGCGCTTGATGCCGGGGCGTGAAATCAGGCGCCAGCCTTCGGCAAAGTAATGCACGCCGCTGGCGGAGGAGGAAGTTTGCTGCGAATAAGACATATCTTAAGTCATCTCGTTAACAGAACGGGCAAGCTGGCTATCATATAGGGATGATTTTCTGCTGACTAGCGTGTTGTTGGCTGAAAAAAAAGCAAAAAAGGCAGAATTATCATCTTTATTAGCATAAAGTTCAGCACGGACTTGCACTTGTCTGCACAGGCAAATAGAGTTAAAGAGTGAATGTTTGCCGCGGTGGCAATGTATTGGAACAACAGAGATAGCAATGATGCAGGATTTGCGTCTGATATTAATCGTTGTTGGCGCGATCGCCATAATAGCGTTGTTATTACATGGTCTGTGGACCAGCCGTAAGGAACGCTCGTCCCTTTTCCGCGATCGCCCAGCCAAGCGTTCTAAAAAAGAACGTGAACCAACTTCTGACGACGACTTCGACGACGGCGTGGGAGAAGTGCGCGTGCGCTCCGCCCATCCGCAGGAAGAGCCGTCGTTCGGCGATTTCGATGCCGCTCGCGAAGAACCGACGGCTGCGCCGAAGCCCGCTCCGGCGGCCGCACCGGCGCCGCGCGAGGTTCAGCCGGCTGCTCATCAGCCCGCGCCGCTGTCTCAGCGTCCGGACTACGATGATGTGCTGCTGGACGACTACGCGCCGGAAGCGAAACCCGCTGAAGAACCGGCCGAAGAGCAGCCTGCGCCGCGTCGTGAGCCGCGCGTTGACGATCTGCCGCCGGCAGAGCCGGAACCTGCCTTTGCGCCGGAAGCCGCGCCTGCGCCGCAGCCGGAAAGCAAACCGGCCGAACCTGAACCGGCAGCGGAACCCGCGCCGGCTCCGGAGCCTGCCAAGCGCAAGGAAACCGTACTGGTGCTGCACGTTGCGGCGCATCAGGGCGGCGTTATCGGCGGCGAAGTCTTGCTGCAGAGCGTGCTGCAGTCCGGCTTCCAGTTCGGCGAGATGGGCATTTTCCATCGCCATATCAGCCCGGCCGGCAGCGGCCCGGTGCTGTTCAGCCTGGCGAATATGGTCAAGCCCGGCTCTTTCGACCCGGATTCAATGTCTGATTTCTCCACGCCGGGCGTGTCGATGTTTATGATGGTGCCGTCCTACGGCGACGCCAATCAGAACTTCAAGCTGATGCTGCAGTCGGCGCAGCGCATTGCCGACGACGTTGGCGGCGTGGTGCTGGATGACGAGCGTCGCATGATGACGCCGCAAAAGCTGGAAAGTTACAAGGCGCGCATTCGTGAAGTGTTGGAAAACAACGCCTGACGGTTGCGATGCGCACTGAACATTACGTCTTCTGAAACCCCCACTCGCTGGGGGTTTTTTATCTCTGATGGTGAGCTATGGCCACAACAATCGAAACAATCAATCAACTGCGAACCCAATTACGCCATCATGAATACCAGTACCACGTGCTGGACGCGCCGGAAATTCCCGATGCGGAATATGACCGTCTGATGCGCGAGCTGCGCGCGCTGGAAGAGGCGCATCCCGAACTGATCACCGCCGACTCGCCGACCCAGCGCGTCGGTGCAGCGCCGCTGGCGGCGTTTGACCAGGTGCGCCATGAGGTGCCGATGCTGTCGCTGGACAACGTGTTCGACGATGAGAGCTTCCTGGCGTTTTATAAGCGGGTGCAGGACCGGCTGAAAAGCAGCGAGGCGCTGACCTTCTGCTGCGAGCTGAAGCTGGACGGGCTGGCGGTCAGTCTGCTGTATGAAGACGGCGAACTGGTGCGCGCCGCCACGCGCGGCGACGGCACCACCGGTGAGAACATCACCGCCAATGTGCGCACCATCCGCGCCATTCCGCTGCGCCTGACCGGCGACAATATTCCGCGCCGGCTGGAAGTGCGCGGCGAAGTGTTTATGCCGCAGGCCGGCTTTGAAAAAATGAATGAAGAGGCGCGGCGCAAGGATGGCAAGGTGTTTGCCAACCCGCGCAACGCCGCCGCCGGATCGCTGCGCCAGCTGGATCCGCGCATCACCGCCAAACGCCCGCTGACCTTCTTCTGCTACGGCGTCGGCCTGCTGGAAGGCGGCGAGCTGCCGCGCAGCCACTGGCAGCGCCTGATGCAATTTAAAGCCTGGGGGCTGCCGGTCAGCGATCGCGCCAGACTGTGCAGCGGCAGCGACGAGGTGCTGGCTTTTTACCGCCAGGTTGAACAGGATCGCGGCGGGCTGGGGTTTGATATCGACGGCGTGGTGGTGAAGATTGACGATATCGACCTGCAGGAACAGCTGGGGTTTGTCGCCCGCGCGCCGCGCTGGGCCACCGCCTTTAAGTTCCCGGCGCAGGAGCAGATTACCCAGGTGCGCGAGGTCGAATTCCAGGTCGGCCGCACCGGGGCGATTACGCCGGTGGCGCGGCTGGAGCCGGTGCTGGTGGCCGGCGTTACCGTCAGCAACGCCACGCTGCACAATGCCGATGAAATTGAGCGTCTCGGGCTGCGCATCGGCGATACGGTGATCGTGCGCCGCGCCGGCGACGTGATCCCGCAGGTGGTGGGGGTGGTGGAAGAGCGCCGTCCTCTCGATGCGCGCGAAGTGGTGTTCCCGCAGCACTGCCCGGTATGCGGCTCCGACGTCGAGCGGGTGGAAGGCGAAGCGGTCGCGCGCTGCACCGGCGGTTTGATCTGTGCGGCGCAGCGTAAAGAGGCGCTGAAGCACTTCGTCTCCCGCCGGGCGCTGGACGTTGACGGCATGGGCGACAAAATCATCGAACAGCTGGTGGAAAAAGAGTACGTCAAAGATCCTGCCGATCTGTTCGGTCTCTCTGCCGGCCTGCTGACCGGGCTGGACCGTATGGGGCCGAAGTCGGCGCAGAACCTGGTGAACGCGCTGGAGAAGTCCAAACAGACCACCTTCGCCCGTTTCCTGTATGCGCTGGGCATCCGCGAGGTCGGCGAAGCGACGGCGGCCAACCTGGCGGCGCACTTCGGCTCGCTGGACGCGCTGCGTGCGGCGGACATCGAGGCGCTGAAACTGGTGCCGGACGTGGGCGAAGTGGTGGCGAAGCACGTGGTGAATTTCTTTGCCGAAGCGCTGAATCAGCAGGTAATCGACAAACTGGTCAGCGCGGAGATCGGCATCAGCTGGCCGGCGCCGGTAGTGGTGGCGGCAGAAGAGATCGACAGCCCGTTCGCCGGTAAAACCGTGGTGCTGACCGGCTCGCTGAGCCAGCTGTCGCGCGATGAGGCTAAAGACCGCCTGACGGCGCTGGGGGCGAAAGTCAGCGGCAGCGTCTCGAAAAAAACCGATCTGGTGATCGCCGGCGAGGCCGCCGGCTCCAAGCTGGCCAAGGCGCAGGAGCTGGGCATCGCGGTGATCGACGAAGCGGAAATGATCCGCCTGCTGGGTGACTGATGGAAAAGGAAAACCTGATTGAAATCGCCAATACGGTGATGCCGTTCGGCAAATACCAGGGGCGGGTGCTGATTGACCTGCCGGAAGAGTATCTGCTGTGGTTCGCCCGTAAGGGCGAATTCCCCAAGGGCAAACTGGGCATGCTGATGGAGATGACGCTGGCGCTGAAGATTGAAGGATTGGACGCGCTGGTGAAACCGCTGAAACGCGGTTGACCACGGGGACGCATCGGCGTCCCCGTTTTTTTTACAGGGCTTTCGCCTGCGCCGCCTGCTGCTGTTGCCGCTGCTGCTTTTGCTGATAGCGCCGCGCCAGCATGGCGCAGGTCATCAGCTGCACCTGGTGGAACACCATCAACGGCAGCACCATGACCCCGACGCTGGCGGTCGGAAACAGAATATTAGCCATCGGGATGCCGTTCGCCAGGCTTTTCTTCGAGCCGCAGAACACGATGGTGATCTCATCCGCTTTATTGAACCCCAGCCAGCGCGCCATCTGGATATTGATCAGCAGCACGATGGCCAGCAGCGCCAGGCTGACGAGCAGAATAAACAGCAGCGCCTTCCAGCCCACCTGATGCCAGATGCCGTGCGTTACCGCCTCGCTGAAGGCGGCGTACACCACCAGCAGGATGGAGGTCTGGTCGGTTTTGCCGATCCACTTGCGGTGGCGGTCGATCCATTTGCCGATCAGCGGCCGCGCCAGATGGCCGGCGACAAACGGCACCAGCAGCTGCAGCACGATACTGCCGACCTGCTGCAGGCCGCCGGTTTCGCCGTGCACGTTCAGCAGCAGGCCGACCAGCAGCGGCGAGACGAAGATGCCAAGCAGGCTGGAAGCGGAAGCGCTGCACACCGCCGCCGCCACGTTGCCGCCGGCCAGCGAGGTAAAGGCGATGGCGGATTGCACCGTGGCGGGCAAAATGCACAGGTAGATAAAGCCGTTATACAGCTCCGGGCTGACGGCCACCGGCGACCACCACTTAAACAGCACGCCGAGCAGCGGGAAAATGATAAAGGTGCTGCACATCACCCACAGATGCAGACGCCAGTTATTGCTGCCGGCGAGAATCGCCTCGCGCGACAGTTTGGCGCCGTGCATAAAAAACAGCAGGGCGATGGCGGCAACGGTCAGGGTATTCAGCCAGCCGACCGCCACGCCGCGCGCCGGCAGAAAGGAGGCCAGCAGCACGGTGGCGAGCAGCGTCAGGGTGAAGCGGTCGGGGAGAAATCTCATAGCGCTAAACTCGTGCGGGAAAATAATAGGCAATAGTGTGGCGCGTCGGCATATAATAATAAAATTGATTTATTTAATTTATATATGAATGAAAATCATAAATTACTCTCTGAAGCAGCTGCGGGTGTTTGTCGCCATTGCGCGCCACGGCAGTTTTAGCCGCGCCGGCGAAGCAATAGGGCTGACGCAGTCGGCGGTCAGCCACAGCGTGAAAGAGCTGGAGGCGGAAATCGGCGTGCGTCTGCTGGATCGCACCACCCGCGAAGTGCTGCTGACCGACGCGGGGCGCCGGCTGGCAAATCGCGTTGAGCGCCTGCTGGATGAGCTGCAGGCGTCGCTGCTGGACGCGCGCAGCTTCGGCGTGCAGCGCAGCGGCACCGTACGGGTGGCCTCCAGCCAGACCATTTCGGCGCACCTGATGCCGCAGTGCATCGCCGCCGGCGAGCGGCAGTATCCGGATATCCGCATCCTGCTGCGCGATCAGGCGCAGCAGTGGGTGTTGAACAGCATCCGCAACGCCGAGGTGGATTTCGGCATCGTGGTCGATCCGGTGCAGGCGATCGATCTGGATTGCGAACCGATTCTGCATGAGCCGTTTTTACTGCTGTGCCGGGAGGATCACCCGTTTGCCGACCTGCCGCAGGTACATTGGTCGGCGCTGAACGGCAGCCGGCTGGTGCTGCAGGACTACGCCTCCGGCAGCCGCCAGCTGATCGACAGCGCGTTGCGTCAGCAGGGCGTGGAGGCGGAGGTAGTGCAGGAGATTGGGCATCCGGCCACGCTGTTCCCGATGGTGGCGGCGGGCATCGGCATCAGCATTTTCCCGGCGCTGGCGTTGCCGCTGCCGCAGGGCGGGCAGCTGCGGGTGAAACGGCTGCAGCCGGAGATCCATCGCGCCCTGATGCTGGTGCGGCGCAAAAACCGTTCGTTGTCGCCGGCGGCGGAGGCGGTCTGGCAGGTGGTGCGGGAGCAGGCGGCGCTGCTGCAACAGCAGCGTCAACGGCAGCCGGCCGGTTAACGTCAGATATAGACGTCCAGCGCGTTGTGCGGCGTTGGGCGGTTGACGCCGTCGGCCACCTTCATCTGCTCTGCCTGCTGTTTTTCCAACTCTTCTTTGCGGATGCGCGCGATCTCCGCCTGCAGCATGGCGATGCGCGCCTGAATCAGCTGTTTTTGCTGTTCGATCTGTTTGGCATCGCCGTCCGCGTCTTTTAACGCCAGCAGCTGCTGCTGTAAATCCTCAATCTGTTGCTGCAGCGCCTTGATGCGCGCCGACGCGCCCTGTTCTACGGGCGCGGCGGGCTGATTGCCGTCGCTCTTTTTCGCCTTGTCGGCCTCGGCGTGGTTATTCAGCGGCGTGGCCATCAGCAGCTGGCCGGTTTTGCCCGGCGCGCTGACCAGATGGCCGACCGCCGGCAGGGCCGGTTTGAGCGGAACGGGGGAGATGATGCTGTTTATCATGGCGCTGCTCCTGCGTCGGGTGAGGGTTCACTCTATCATCGGCAGGCAGCGCATAAACTTTAGCCGACGAGCTGCCGCAGGCGCGGCCAGCGCTGCAGCCAGCCTTTATCGGCCACGCGCTGTTGATAGGCGGCAACGTTGGCGCTTTTGGCATTAAAGGTAATGCTGTCGGCAAACAGCGCCTGCAGACCGAAGGGCGCAACCAGCGTAATGCCGTCGTCGGCGTTGAGGCGCGCGCCGACCGCGGTTTCGATCTCCGTCCAGTAGCTGATGGCGTCTTCGCTGCTGTGATAGGGCGCGCGTCCGGCGCGCAGGTGCATCCGCGCCTGGTTCTTCACCGACCAGGGCTGCGGCAGCCAGCCCTGCAGGCGCGCTTCCAGCATACGGTCGCGTTCGGGCTGCGTGCGCAGCGGATCAAAGTGGATCACGTCGATATCGTTCAGCGGCGTCGGCTGCGTATAGCCGTGCAGGCGATCCCAGACCAGATTGCGCACAAAACCGGCGCCGAGGCACCAGTCGCTCAATCCCAGACGGCGTGCGGTGCGCAGGGCGTTCATCCGCGTGTCATCTTGTTGTAACCACTCAATAATTTGCTGCTCTGGCTGCATAAAGTCTCCTTGGCTGCGGCTACTGTACCCTGAAGCGAAGAAGGATGAAATAACCCGGCGTATCAGGCCCAGCTGGGCGGCTGGCCGATATATTGCTGCAGCAGCGCGGTGAAGGCCGCCAGCCTGGCGGAAACCCGGGCTACCGGGCGCAGCAGATAAATCCCTTGTTCCTCGCCGCGCGGGTCGTCCATCAGCGGCAACAGCGCGCCGCTTTGCACGTCCGGCCCCACTACCCAGTTGGGCAGGAAGGTGATGCCGATACCGCTGAGCGCCGCCATCCGCTGGGCGGTGAAGTCATCGCAGCGCAGCACCAGGTTGCAGCGGTTCAGCAGCGCGGCGTCGAGAATCTGCCCCCAGCAGGTTGGCTGTTGCTGATGCAAACGCGCGATCAGCCGGTGCTGCGGCAGGTCGGCCAGCGTATCCGGGCGGCCATAGCGGGCGACGTACGCCGGGCTGGCGC
Organism: Serratia rubidaea; assembly: GCF_016026735.1. Taxonomy (NCBI): domain Bacteria; kingdom Pseudomonadati; phylum Pseudomonadota; class Gammaproteobacteria; order Enterobacterales; family Yersiniaceae; genus Serratia; species Serratia rubidaea. Next base: position 38,655 of record NZ_CP065640.1, on the reverse strand, counting down.
ACATCAGCCAGCGCTGGGTGGCGATGCGGCGCGCGTAGAGCGAGCTGTCTTTCTGCTCGCCGATACGCAGCGCGGCGTCGAGGGACTCCTGTTTGGGGTCGGCGGGGCGTTCGGTGAAATCCAGCTCCACCGCCAGCTGCGGATAGCGCCGCGTCAGTTCCGGCAGCAGCGGCAACAGATAGGTTTTGCCGAAGGTCGGCAGGCAGCTGATGCGCAGTACGCCCTGCGGCACCTCGCCGAGTGAGTGCAGCTCGGCGCGCAGGGTCAGCATATCGGCCTGCAGCGCTGCAGCGCGGCTTTGCAGCATCCTGCCGGCGTCGGTCAGCTGCAGGCCGCGGGTTGAGCGGATAAACAGCGTGACCGCCAGCTGTTGCTCCAGCGTATCAATGTGGCGCACCAGCGACGAGGGCACCATACCCAGCTTGCGGGCCGCGGCGGAGAAGCTGCCCAGTCGGGCGACTTCCAGAAAAATCGGCAAATGTTCGGCATAACGGGTGTCGTTCATCTTTGCATTATATGCAAAAGCGTTTCTTATGAATATAGGGTTCTCAGCGCGGCGGCTTAAGCCTACTCTTTTTAAGGCGATAGGACGGCATAATCGCCGGTTTATCAAGAAGAAATGTATAAATATTACTGCTGTCATAACTTGTTACGTGGTTGCGGCGGATAGCCTCCGGCACGCCATTTTTTGCTTCAACACCAGAAAACGTTTTTATCACGACGGGCTTGGCGAAATTAAAGGTTAATAATGTTAATCATTTGTTTCCGCCCGCGTGGTTTCGACCCTGGCGGTCGATTTTTTGTTGCCGGCGGCTGAATCGTGCCAACACGAAACAGGCCGTGCAGCATAGCAAACGCGCGGACGCCGTATGTCCGCGCTGGTGGAGGAGTATTGCATGAACCAGAACCACGGGTGTTCCTGCGCGCAGCATTTGGCGCAGGGGTTTGCCAGCCAGTCGGCGACCACCGGCGAAGGGGAGATTTACCAGATATCGTTGATGAGCGCGCTGATCGGCGGGGTGTACGAGGGAGACGTCACCATCGCGGAACTGCTGCGCCACGGCGATTTCGGTCTGGGAACCTTCAACCATCTCGACGGCGAACTGATCGCCTTTGACCAGGAAATTCATCAGCTGCGCGCCGACGGCAGCGCACGTCCGGCGCGGCAGGATCAAAAAACGCCGTTTGCCGTGGTGACCTTTTTCAAACCCAGCGTCACACAGCATTTCGAACGTCCCATCACCAAGGCCCAGCTGCATCAGTGCATCGACGAACAGGTGGCCTCGCCCAATCTGTTCTGCGCGCTGCGCGTCGACGGTGAATTCAGCCATGTGGAAACCCGCACCGTACCGCGCCAGGAGCGTCCCTACAAGCCGATGCTGGAGGCGATAGAGGCGCAGCCGACCTTCGCCTTTACGCAGAGTCGCGGCACGCTGGTGGGCTTTCGCTCGCCGGATTATATGCAGGGCATCGGCGTGGCCGGCTATCACGAGCATTTCGTTACCGACGACCGTAACGGCGGCGGCCACGTGCTGGATTATCAGCTGGAGCGGGGCCGTTTGCAGTTCGGCGTGATCACGCGTCTCAACCTTCAGTTACCGCACGATGCGGATTTTCTGCGCACCAACCTCTGCCCGGAGGATTTGGACAGCGCCATTCGTTCTGCCGAAGGCTAAACAGGCCTGCGCCGTACTGGCTGCGGCGCAACAGCGGCGGTCGATTTTTTTACTTTATGAGGTGGAACCATGAAACAGCTTACAACGGATGAAAACTGGCAGTGCGGCGCCGATTTGGTGGTGAAGAATCTGGAAGCGCAGGGGGTGAAGCACGTGTTCGGCATCCCCGGGGCGAAAATCGACCGGGTGTTTGATTCGCTGGAGGATGCGCCGTCGATTGAGACCGTGGTGGTGCGCCACGAGGCCAACGCCGCCTTTATGGCGGCGGCGGTCGGCCGCCTGACCGGCAAGGCCGGGGTGGCGCTGGTCACCTCCGGCCCCGGCAGCTCCAACCTGATCACCGGCCTGGCGACCGCCACGTCGGAAGGCGATGCGGTGGTGGCGCTGGGCGGGGCGGTAAAACGCGCCGATAACCTCAAGCAGACCCACCAGAGTATGGATACCGTCAGCATGTTCCGCCCGGTGACCAAATATTGCGCCGAGGTGCACGCCGGCTCGGCGATTTCCGAAGTGATCGCCAACGCCTTCCGCAGCGCCGAGTTCGGTCGCCCGGGAGCCTCCTTTATCAGCCTGCCGATGGATATCGTCAATGAGCCGGTGAGCGCGCCGGTGCTGGCCGGCTGTCCCGCGCCGCGCATGGGCGCCGCGGCCGGCGAGGATATTCAGCGGGCGGCGGCGCTGATTCAGCAGGCCGCATGCCCGGTGCTGCTGCTGGGGCTGCAGGCCAGCCGGCCGGAAAACAGCGAGGCGGTGCGTCAACTGCTGTACCGCACGCAGATGCCGGTGGTCGGCACCTATCAGGCGGCCGGGGCGATTGACGTCAATCACTTTGCCCGTTTCGCCGGCCGCGTCGGCTTGTTCAATAACCAGCCGGCGGATCAGCTGCTGCAGAAGGCCGATCTGGTGGTCAGCGTTGGTTACGGGCCGATTGAGTACGACCCGTGCATGTGGAACGGCGCACGCCACCTGAAACTGGTGCATATCGACGTACAGCCGGCGGAGATTGACTGTTGTTACCGGCCGGACGTCGAACTGGTGGGCAATATCAGCGCCACCATTCAGGCGCTCAGCGCCAGCCTGCCGGGGCGGCTGGCGATCCCGACCGAGGTGGAAACCATTCTCGCCGATCTGGGTCGTCAGCGCAGTGAACTGGCCGAGCGCGCGGCGCGCCGCGGCGGCATGCCGATTCACCCGCTGCGCATCGTCAAGGAGCTGCAGGATATCGTCAGCGACGACGTGACGCTGTGCGTGGATATGGGCAGCTTCCATATCTGGATCGCCCGCTATCTGTACAGCTTCCGCGCGCGTCAGCTGCTGATTTCCAACGGCCAGCAGACCATGGGCGTGGCGCTGCCGTGGGCCATCGGCGCGGCGCTGGTGCGGCCGGGGGACAAGGTGCTGTCGATTTCCGGCGACGGCGGCTTTATGCAGTCGAGCATGGAGCTGGAAACCGCGGTGCGGCTGAAAACCAATATCGTGCACGTTATCTGGGTGGACAACGCCTATAACATGGTGGAAATGCAGGAGGTGAACAAATACCAGCGTAAATCCGGCGTGTCATTCGGGCCGATTGATTTTAAAGCCTACGCCGAATCCTGCGGCGCGGTGGGCTTTGCCGTCCAGTCGGTGGACGATCTGCGGCCGATGCTGCGTAAGGCGATGGAGATTCAGGGGCCGGTGGTGGTGGCGATTCCGGTGGATTACGCCGATAACTACAAGCTGATGGCGCAGATGAACTTCAGCCAGATGATTTAAGCGGGTTTATTGACGCCATCGAAAGATGACGGACTCGTTGTGGAGATCGTCGATAATAAAAAACCGGTCAGCGTGGCGACCGGTTTTTTCATTGCACTGCCGGGGAAAGATGTTTTCAGCCCGGCGTGACCCACGATCAGAAGTGGGTGTTGATGCTCATATAGAAGGTGCGGCCCGGTTCGTTGTAGGTGGCCGCCCCGGCGCCGGCGATATTGATCGCGCCGGTGGTCGGGTTGCCGACGTTCTGCGCATTGCCGGCGCGGAACTGGCGTTTGTCGAACAGGTTGTCGACCCCGGCGGTCATGCTGACGTTTTTGCTGACGTCGTAGGTGGCGCTGAGGCCGACGACGGCGTACGGGCTGACCTCGCGTCTTTCGCTGCCGGTGGTGGCTTCCCCTTTGTAGTTGTACTTCTTCGGCTTCTGACGACCGTACCAGGTCAGGGTGCTCTGCATCGACAGATCCTGCGTCGCCTGCCAGCTCAGGGTGGAGTTGAGCGTGTACTTGGGAATCACCGACAGGTAATCGCCGGTGGTTTTGTTCTTGTTCTCGATCATATAGGTCAGGTTATTGGTCCAGGAGATCGTTTCGCTGACCGGCACGTTCAGCGACCCTTCCAGACCCTGCACCACCGCCTTGGGCACGTTCTCCCAGCGATAGACATCGGTTTTACCGTTGCTGGTTCGGCTGATCGGGGTATAACCGGCCTCGATCTTGTTGCGGTAGTCGTTGCGGAAGTAGGTGACGCCGGCCAGCCAACCGTCGTTGTGGAACTCCAGGCCGATCTCTTTGTTGACGCTGGTTTCCGCTTTCAGGTCGTCGTTGCCCATCAGGTAGCAGCCGACGCCGCTGGAACTGTTGGCGCAGCCCTGGCCCTTGCTGTACAGGATGTAGTTCGGGTTGGTCTGGAACAGGTTCGGCGCTTTATAGGCGCGGGCGATGCCCATCTTCAGGGTGAAGTACTCCCCCAGCTCCTGCGACAGGTTCAGCGACGGACTCCAGTTATCGCCGGACACCGAGTGGTGGTCATAGCGCATGCCCGGCGTCAGCATGGTGGTGTCGGTGAGCTCGATATTATCTTCGGCAAACAGCGAGAAAATGCGCGCGGACGAGTAGGGGCTGCGGTCCGCGCTGGAAACGCCGTCAATATCGCCGCCCTGCAGCGCCTGGCTGACGATCGAACTGCTCTTCATCTTCTGCTGGTTCCACTCGGCGCCCAGCGTGGCGGTTTGCGGCACCCACATGTCGAACGGCACGCTGACTTCGCTGTGCAGCAGGATATCGTCCAGATCGGTGTCGTTAAAGCCGGCGTTTTTCTCGTTGAAGATCCCTTCGGTGCCGCCCGCCAGCCCTTCGTTCATCCGCGAGTTGCGGGTGTTTTCATATTGCACGTAGTTATTGGTGCTGACGCCGTTGTCCCAGGCGCCCTGGTAGCGTAAGGCGTAGGTTTCGCGATACATACGGTTAGCCTCTTTACCGTACATCTCCTTCACCAGATCATTGGTGTTGGTGTTCTGGGTATCGCCGGCGTACAGGTTGCCCTGACGGCCGTAACCGTATTCGAACTCCAGCGATTGCAGATGGGCGAAGTCCCAGTGCAGCAGGCCGTTGATGTTTTTATCGATCACCCCCTCACGGCCGGCCGGCAGGCTGTCGGCATAGTCGCCGTAGCGGGCGGACTGATGGCCCTGGTTGATATCCTGGGCGTCGGCCTGGGTTTTGCTGTAGCCGCCGAACAGGCGGAAGCTCAGCGTATCGGTCAACGGCCCGGACAGGCTGAAGTCGGTGCGTTTGGTGGCGCCTTCGTCTTTATGCTGCGGAATGTTGTAGTAGGCGTTCAGCGAGCCGTGGAGCTCTTTGGTCTGTTTTTTGGTGATGATATTGACCACGCCGCCGGCGGCGCCGCTGCCGTAGCGGGCGGCGGCCGGGCCGCGCAGCACTTCGATGCGTTCAATCATTTCCGGCGGCACCCAGGCGGTATCGCCGCGGGTATCGCGCTCGCCGCGCCAGCCCTGACGCACCGAGTTGCGGCTGCTGGCCGGCATGCCGTCGATCAGCACCAGCGTATTTTCCGGCCCCATGCCGCGGATATCCAACTGGCGGTTGTTGCCGCGCTGGCCGCTGGTGGAGTTGCCGGTCAGGTTGACGCCGGGCATGGTGCGCACCAGTTCGCTGATGTCGCGCGCCGGCGGGCGCTTTTTGATTTCGTCGGCGGTGATGGTGGAGACGCCGGGCGCCTGCAGGTTCTGCTTGGCGGCGGTGACTAAAATGGTGTCTTCAGCCGGTTTTTTATCGTCTGCGGCGGCGGTTTTTTCCGCGTTTGAGGGGGTGTCCGTTTGCTGTGCGGCGTGCGCCAAAGTGGACGCGCCTAATCCCAGGCCGATCAAGGTCGCCAGGGAATAACGAGAAAGTGCGTGATTCATTGTGAATTCCTGCCGTTTTGCCATCCCTGCGGCGTAGCTCATGCCGACAGGGCAGCCGGTTGTCGTTTTTTATGTCTTCAATGATTCATGGATTGAATAAGCCGGAGACGCTCCCGGCATTCGACCCGCTGTCAATAATCGGCATCCGTCCCCGATGAAGAATACCGGCCCTGTTTATGGGCCCGTACACACTATTGCAAATGAAAATAATTATCAATAGTATTCGATTTACCGTATCTATATATGCGGTAGGGCAGCCGGATATTTTCCGTGCGCACAATGTGTTATGCCAACGACCAGGTGAGTGGGTGTTTTGAAAACAGAACAACAGCCAGCAAGCAGTACGTTATTAACAAGCAAACACGTCGGGAGCCATGGCTGGTGGCTGGAGATAGCCCGGCGCGGCACGCCGCTGGTGGAGCCGGCCGACAACGGCCGCTGGACGGTGACCTTCCTCTGGCGCGATCCGCAGGGTTGCGAATTGACCTCCGCCTACCGGCGCGTCTGGATCAACATTAATTGTCTGACCGACCATCATCAGCCGAATCCGCCGCAGAGTCTGCAGCGTCTGAGCGGCAGTGATGTGTGGTACTGGCAAACTGAACTGAACGCCGACTGGCGCGGCAGTTACTGCTTTATTCCCAGCATGGATGACCGGCCGCTGCGCGTCGACGGGGCGGATGCCCATGCCAATATGCATGCGCGACGCCACTGGTGGCATCAGGTGTTCGCCGGGGCGACGCACGACCTGCTGAACCCTTACCGCTCCTGGCCCGCCGCCGGCGGCAATATCGTCTCCGGGCTGCATATGCCAAAAGCGCCGCCGCAGCCCGCCTGGCGCGATTTTGACAACTATGACGTCGCCAGCGGCCGCTGCGTTCCGCCGGCGCCGGCGCGTCTGCAGCACCATACCTGGCACAGCGAACGGCTCGGCAACAGCCGCAAAGTGTGGGTGTACACCACCGGCGACGCCGATGCGGCGCAGCGGCCGCTGGCGATTCTGCTCGACGGCCAGTTCTGGGCGCAGCAGATGCCGGTGTGGGACCCGCTGATGCGGATGACCCGCGAGGGCCAACTGCCGGCAGCCGTCTATGTGCTGATCGATATTATCGATTTGCCGCATCGCGCCCGGGAGTTGGGCTGTAACGCCGAGTTCTGGCTGGCGCTGCAGGAAGAGCTGCTGCCGCAGTTGGCGCAGTGGGCGCCGCACAGCGCCGAGGCCGCGCGCACCGTGGTGGCCGGGCAGAGCTTTGGCGGCCTCTCCGCGCTGTACGCCGGGCTGAACTGGCCGCAGCGTTTCGGCGCGGTGGTTAGCCAGTCCGGCTCTTTCTGGTGGCCGCGGCGCGATATGCTGCAGCTGCCGACCCCGCCGGAAGACGCCTGCTGGCTGCAGCGTCAGGTTGAAGAAGGGCTGGGCAACCACGGTTCGCTGAAAGTGTTTATGGAAGCCGGCATGCATGAACCGCTGGTGCATCAGGTCAGCGGCCAGATGGCGACCCTGCTCAGCCGGGGCGGCCACCGGGTGCATTACCGGGCGGTTGAAGGCGGCCACGATGCGCTGTGCTGGCGCGGCGGCCTGCTGGACGGCCTGCAGGCGCTTTGGCAGCCGACCTTTGCCACCGCCCACCAGGCCACGCCGGCCGCCAATCCTCGTCTGATTCAAGGAGCCCGCGATGGACATGCAGAACCCGTTTGACGACCCGCAGCAGCGTTGCCTGATTTTGTGCAATGCACAGCAGCAGTACAGCCTGTGGCCCGACTTCAGCCCGGCCCCGGCCGGCTGGCGTACGGTGTTCGGCCCGGCGGAGCGCGCCGAGTGCGTCGGCTGGCTGGAAACGCACTGGCAGGACATGCGGCCCGCCGCGCAGCGTGAACAACAATAATAACTGGAGCAAGTACGGTGTCAGAAATTTCTACATTAGCGGCGGGGCAGCAGGCAAGCCCGGAGATGCCGCTGGTTGCGGCGCAGCCCGGTATCTGGGTCGCCGATCAGCTTTCACCGCATGGCAATGCCTACGCGGTGGCGCATTATATTGAACTGAACGGCGTGCTGGATCCAGAGTGCCTGCTGCGCGCCATCGGCCTCGGACTGTCCGAAGCCGATACCCTGCGCCTGCGCTTTGAAGAGCGCGACGGCGTACCGCTGCAGTGGCTGGACGCGGAGTTTGCCATCCACGCGGCGGAATATGTCGACTTTACCGATTCGGCAGACGCCGAAGCCGCGGCGACGGCGCTGATGGATATCGATCTTAACGGCGAACTGCGGGTGAGCAGCGGCAAACCGCTGTACCGCAACGTGCTGATGCGCGTGGCGGACGACCGCTGGTTCTGGTATCAACGCTATCACCATCTGCTGGTTGACGGCTTCAGCTTTACCGCCATTACCCGGCGCGTCGCCCATATTTACAGCCGGCTGCGCCGCGGCGAAACGCCGGATCCGACGCCGTTCAGCGGCTTTGGTGAGGTGGTGGCCGAATATCAGGCCTATCAGCAGTCCGCCGGCCGGCAGCGCGATGCCGATTACTGGCGCGACAAGGCCGCCCAGCTGCCGCCGCCGGCGACCCTCAGCCCGCAGCCGCTGGCCGGACAGGCGCCGACCACGCGCATTCACCGCCTGAGCCAGCACTGTTCGGCGGCCGATTTTGCGCCGCTGACGGCGCTGGGTCAGCCGCATCAGCTCAACGCCGCCGATATGGCGGTGGCGCTGCTGGCGCTGTGGGTGTCGCGCCTGAGCGGCCAGCCGCACTTCAGCGCCGGCTTTATCTTTATGCGCCGCACCGGCTCCGCCGCGCTGTGCGCCACCGGGCCGGTGATTAACGTTTTGCCGATGGCGATGCGGGTGGATCCGCAGGCGACGCTGACGGAGGTGGCGCTCACCCTCAGCCGCGAGCTGAAAAAGGTGCGCCGCCATCAGCGGTATGATGCCGAGCAGGTGCAGCGCGATCTGGGACGCATCGGCGATGCCGAGCCGCTGTACGGCACGGTGTTCAACTTCAAGATGTTTGATTACCAACTGGATTTTGACGGTATTACCGGCATTACGCACGATCTGGCTTCCGGCCCGGTGCGCGATCTGGAAATTGCGCTGTTTATCGGCGACGACGGCCGGCTGAAGGTGGAACTGTTGGCCAATGCCGAGCGTTATCAGCGTGATGAACTGGCGGCCCACCTGCAGCGCCTGCCGCTGTTGCTGAGCCAGTTCAGCGCCCGGCCGCAGTTGCCGGTGGGGGAGGCCGATATGCTGACCGCCGCCGACCATGCGCTGCTGGCGCGGGTCAATGATACCGCGCACCCGGTGGCGCCGCAGACGCTGAGCGGCCTGCTGGCGCAGCAGGCGCAGCGCACGCCGGATGCGCCGGCGCTGTCCGATGCGCATTTCCGCTTTAGCTACCGTGAAACCCGTGAACAGGTGAGCGCGCTGGCGCGTCAGTTGAGCGAACAAGGCGTACGGCCGGGCGATATCGTCGCCGTGGCGCTGCCGCGTTCGGTGTTTCTGTCGCTGGCGCTGATGGCGATAGTCGAAGCCGGCGCCGCCTATCTGCCGCTGGATACCGGCTATCCCGATGAGCGCCTGGCGATGATGCTGGAAGACGCTGCGCCGCGGCTGATTATCACCGAACCGTCGCAGCAGGCGCGTTTTGCCGGCCAGGGGGAGATCCTTTTGTACGATGCGCCGCTGGCCGCCGACCACGCTGCGCAGGTCGCGCTGACGGGGCCGACGCCGCATCATCCGGCCTACATTATTTTTACCTCCGGCTCCACCGGCCGGCCGAAGGGGGTGCTGGTCGGTCATCAGGCTATCGTCAACCGTCTGCTGTGGATGCAGAACCACTATCCGCTCAATGCGCAGGACGTGGTGCTGCAGAAGACGCCGTGCAGCTTCGACGTGTCGGTCTGGGAGTTCTTTTGGCCGCTGATGGTCGGCGCGCAGCTGGTGATGGCGCCGCCGGAAGCGCACCGCGACCCGCAGCAGCTGCAGCAGCTGATCGCCCGCCACCGCGTCACCACTCTGCACTTTGTACCTTCGATGCTGGCGGCGTTCGTCAGCGCGCTGGAGGGGCGGGAGGCGGTCGAACAGTGCGCCAGCCTGCAGCGGGTGTTCTGCAGCGGCGAAGCGCTGCCGGCCGAGCTGTGCCGCCAGTGGCAGAGCCGCACCGCGGTGCCGTTGCATAACCTGTACGGCCCGACGGAGGCCGCGGTGGACGTGACTTGGCATCCGGCCTGGGGCGACGCCTTGGCGGCGGTGACCGGCGCCAACGTGCCGATTGGCCTGCCGGTGTGGAATACCGGGCTGCGTATTCTGGATGCGCGTCTGCGCCCGGTGCCGCCGGGCGTCGCCGGCGATCTGTATCTGACCGGCGTACAGCTGGCGCACGGTTATCTGGGGCGTCCGGAGCTGACCGCCAGCCGCTTTGTCGCCGACCCGTTCGGCGACGGCGGTCGCATGTACCGCACCGGCGATGTGGCGTGCTGGCTGCCCGACGGGACGGTGGAATATCTGGGGCGCAGCGACGATCAGCTGAAGATCCGCGGCCAGCGTATTGAACTGAGCGAGATCGACCACGCGCTGTTGTCGCTGCCGGGCGTACAGCAGGCGGTGACCCACGCGCTGGTGCTGACCGGGACGCCGGCGGATGCCGGCGGCGACGCACGTCAGCTGGTGGGTTATCTGGTGCCGCAGGCCGGGGTGACGCTGGATCCGGCAGCGCTGCGCGCCGCGCTGGCCGACCGTCTGCCGCCGCATATGGTGCCGGTCGCGCTGGTGGAAATGGCGGAGCTGCCGCTGAGCGCCAACGGTAAACTGGACCGCAAAGCCCTGCCGCAGCCGCAAAGCGGCACGCGTAGCGCCGGCCGAGAACCGCTGCCGGGGCTGGAAAGTGAGATTGCGGCGGTGTTCGCCCGTCTGCTGCAGCGTGAGCAGGTATTTGCCGACGACGACTTCTTCGCCCTGGGCGGCCATTCGCTGCTGGCGATGCGCCTGGCGGCGGAACTGCGCCGCGATCTGGGTAAGGCGGTATCGGTGGGGCAGGTGATGGTGGCGTCGAAGGTGGAGCAACTGGCGGCGCTGCTGGCGGAAGAGCGCACGCAGGAAGAGGCCGACCGCTGCGGTTTCGACAGCGTACTGCCGCTGCGCACCACCGACGGCCCGACGCTGTTCTGTCTGCACCCGGCCTCCGGTTTTTCCTGGCAGTTCAGCGTATTGCCGCGCTATATCGATCAGCACTGGTCGCTGGTGGGCATTCAGTCGCCGCGGCCTGACGGCCCGCTGGCGCTGAGCGAGGATATGGATCAGGTGTGCGAGGCGCACCTGGCGACGGTATTGTCGGTACAGCCGCACGGCCCGTACCACTTTATCGGCTATTCGCTGGGCGGCACGCTGGCGCAGGGCATCGCTGCCCGACTGCAGGCGCGCGGTGAAGAGGTGGCGTTCCTCGGGCTGCTGGATACCTATCCGCCGGAAACGCAGAACTGGGACGTGATGCTGGACGATAACGTGCTGAAGGAAGTGCAGCGCGAGCGTGAACAGTTCCTGGCGGTATCGGAAGATACGCTGGATCCGGCGTTGGGCGAGACCCGTACGGCGATGTTCGACAATATCGAGGCTAACTACGCCGACTCGGTGCGTTTGCTGTCCCGCACCCATACCGCCAATTTCCGCGGTCAGGCGACGCTGTTTGTCGCCAAGCGTACGCTGCAGGCGGGAATGGACGTGCAGCAGACCTGGGCGCAGTATGTCGATGCGCTGCAGGTGCATGAGCTGGACTGCGCGCACGTGGATATTGTGTCGCCGGCGTCGTTCAAGGTGCTGGGGCCGCTGCTGAACCGTATCTTGCGTACGCTGTAGGCGGGCAGGGGGCGATGCCCCGCGGGTGATGACGTATAAAAAAGGCGCGTAAGCGCCTTTTTATCGTTAACCGGCTGTCGTTGCCGCCAGATTAAAGGGCGCTCGGTCGGGCGGCAAACAGAGGTATTTAAATCAGGAAAGCGGATCGCAAAATTCAGGGCTTACCCAACGGCACCACCAGCGGAGTATGCGACACCGGATCGTCGATGATCATGCATTTCAGGTCGTATACCTCCTCGATCAGCTGCGGCGTGACGATATCTTTCGGCGCGCCTTCGGCGATCACCTTCCCGCCGCGCATGGCGATCAGGTGGGTGGCGTAGCGACAGGCGTGGTTCAGATCGTGCAGCACCACCACCAGCGTATGGCCGCGCTCGCGGTTCAGCTGGCGCATCAGCTCCAGCAGCTCGATCTGGTGGGTGATATCCAGCCAGGTGGTCGGCTCATCCAGCAGCAGCAGCGGCGTTTGCTGCGCCAGCACCATGGCGATCCAGACGCGCTGACGCTGTCCGCCGGAGAGCGTATCGACCGCCTGTTCCGCCAGCTCCGCCACGCCGGTGGCGCGCATGGCGTCTTCCACCGCCTGCTGATCCTCCTCCCGCCAGCGGCTGAACAGGCGCTGATGCGGATAGCGGCCGCGGGCTACCAGATCGAACACGGTAATGTCGCCGGGGGCGACCGACGTTTGCGGCAGCAGCCCGAGCTGGCGCGCCACCTCTTTGGTGGCATAGTCGCGGATGGGTTTGTCGTTCAGCCATACCTGCCCCTGTTGCGGCTGCATCAGGCGGCTGAGGGTGCGCAGCAGCGTCGACTTGCCGCAGGCGTTGGGGCCGATAATAACCGTCAGCTCGCCGTGCGGAATGGCGACGGACAGGTCGCTTGCCACGATTTTTTTGTCATAGCCCAGCGTCAGGTTTTCGGCGCGCAGCGGCGCGGACAGCGGCGTTACAGTATTCATTTTTTACGTGACTCACGGATTAATAGCCAAATCAGGTAAATGCCGCCCAGACAGACGGTCAGTACGCCGACCGGCAGCTGATACGGCATAAACAGCCGCTGGGCGGCGACGTCGGCCGCCAGCAGCAGCAGGGCGCCGGTCAGCGCGGTCAGCAGCAGCACGTGGCGGTTGGCGCACAGGCGGCGGGCGATCTGCGGCGCCACCAGCGCGATAAAGGAGATTGGCCCGGCGACGGCGGTGGCCGCGGCGGTCAGCACCACGCCAAGCAGCAGCAACAGCATGCGCGAACGCTCCACCGGGACGCCCAGCGCGCAGGCGGCGTCGTCACCCATCTCCAGCAGACGCATGCGGCGCGACAGACCGCACAGCAGCAGCGTTGCCAGCGCCACCGCCAGCAGCGCCGGCTGGCTTTTGGCCCAGGTGACGCCGTTCAGCGAGCCGGCGCTCCACAGGCCGGCGGTCATTGACGCCTCCAGCGACGCGCTGACGATCATCCAGGTATTGGCGCCCATCAGCAGCGCGCGCACCGCGATGCCGACGATAATCAGGCGGAAGGCCTCAACGCCGTTGCGCCAGGCCAGCAGATAAATCAGCAGCGCGGTCAGCAGGCCGCCGGCCAGCGCGCCGCTGGTGATGCCGAGGATGCCGCTGTTAAACAGCACCACGGCCACCAGCACGCCGCTGTAGGCGCCGGTATTGAAGCCGATAACGTCAGGGCTGCCCAGCGGGTTGCGCAGCAGCGACTGGAAGATTGCGCCGCTGATGCCGAGCGCCGCGCCAATCAGCAGCGCCATCACGACGCGCGGCAGACGCCACTGGGTCACGATCACCGCCAGATTGGCGGGGCCTTCGCCGCGCAGGGCGTCAATTACCTGCGCGGCGCTCAGTGACAGCGTGCCGGCGCCGAGGGCGTAGACGGCCAGCGCGGCGCAGGCCGCGATCAGCAGCAGTACGGTCAGGGTGGCGCGCGACAGGCGGGCGACGCGCTTCGGCGCGGACAGAACCTCGCTATGGCTGCTCATCCGCGGCTCCTTCTGAACATATGACGCTGGCGCACCAGCGCAATCAGCACCGGCGCGCCGATCAGCGCGGTGACGATAGAGACGCGCAGTTCCCCCGGCACCAGAAAACGGCCGATCAAATCGGCGCTGAGCAGCAGAATCGGCGTCAGCACCAGCGTCCAGGGTAAAATCCAGTGCAGCTCGGAGCCGGCCAGACGGCGGGCGATATGCGGCATCATCAGGCCGACGAAGGCGATGGGGCCGACGGCGGCGGTGGCGCCGCCGCACAGCAGGGTGATGGCCAGCAGGCCGAGCAGCTGGGTGCGCACGATGCCGGTGCCCAGCGCGGTGGCCAGATCGCTGCCCATGCTCAGGCTGTTGAGGGCCTTGGTCAGCCACAGGGCGATCAGCGTGCCGAGGAGTATCGGCAGCGCGACGGTGCGCACCACCTGCATATTTTGAATATCCAGCGAGCCGGCCTGCCAGAAGCGCAGCTGGTCGAACACCTGCGGGTTCAGCAGCGAAATCCCGGTGGTCATGCCGTCCAGCACCGCCCCCAGCGCCACGCCGGCCAGCGTCAGGCGCACCGGGTTGAGCGTACTGCGCCCGAGTGCGCCCACCAGCGCCACCAGCAGCGAGGCGCAGAGCGCGCCGCCAAAGGCAAACCACAGATACTGGCCGATGTCGCTGGCGCCGAACAGCGACATGCCCAGCACCACGGCGAAGCCGGCGCCGGCATTGACGCCGAGAATGCCCGGGTCCGCCAGCGGGTTGCGCGACAGGATTTGCATCAGGGCGCCGGCCAGACCGAGCGCGATGCCGGCCAGCACGCCGATCAGCGTGCGCGGCAGGCGGGCGTCGGTGATGATCACGCAGTCAACGCCGCTGCACTGGCCGTTTAATGCCTGCAGAACGGTGGAGAGGGGGATAGATTGCGCACCCAGCGCCAGGCTGAGCGCCATGACCAGCAGCAGAATCAGTATGGCGAACAGCAGCGCATAAAGCCGGCGGCGAAAAGCGCGCGTAGTGCCTAAAAACAGAGCTTCCTGGTGCGCTGAAGCAGCGTGCGAGCAATTGTGTGTAAGCCGGAACATAACAGCCCATTATTCAATTGAATATTAATGATATTTATTATCATTATTGATTGTATTCATCTATGGTAGCATGAGTCGCTGCTCCATTGCAGTAGCAAGCGTGCAATTCCTTTTTAAAGTTGTGGTGATAAAAAAAATGAGTAAGCCCTCGATTTTGCTTGATTTTGGTTTGCTGAAGACCAATCAGGCGTTCCGCGCCGTATTCTGCGCGCGCTTTATCTCTATTTTGGCGCTGGGACTGATGGCCATCGCCATTCCGGTGCAGATCCAGGCGCTGACCGGTTCGACGCTGCTGGTGGGTCTGGCGGTAACGCTGGCGGGCGGCGGCATGTTCGCCGGCCTGCTGATGGGCGGCGTCTTGGCCGATCGCTATGAGCGCCGCCGTCTGATCCTGTTTGCCCGCTCCACCTGCGGCGTCGGCTTTGTCGGCATGTGCCTCAACGCGGCGCTGCCGGAACCGTCGCTGACGGCGATTTACCTGCTGGCGGTATGGGACGGCTTCTTTGGTGCGGTGGGCGTCACGGCGCTGCTGGCGGCGACGCCGGCGCTGGTCGGGCGTGAGAATATCGTGCAGGCCGGCGCCATCAGCATGCTGACGGTGCGCTTTGGTTCGATTCTGTCGCCGGCGGCGGGCGGCCTGCTGATCGCGCACGCCGGGGTGGCGTGGAACTACGGGCTGGCGGCGCTCGGCACCCTGTTGACACTGGTGCCGCTGCTGCGTCTGCCGCAGCTGCCGCCGCCGGAGCAGCCGCGCGAGCATCCGCTGAAGGCGCTGGCCGGCGGTTTTGCCTTTCTGTTCCAGAATAAAGTGATCGGCATGGTGGCGCTGATCGGCGCGCTGCTGACCATGGCCAGCGCGGTGCGCATCCTGTACCCGGCGCTGGCCGGCAACTGGGGCGTTGACGCGTCGCAGCTGGGCTTTATGTATGCCGCTGTGCCGCTGGGCGCCGCCCTCGGCGCCTTCACCAGCGGCCGGGTGGCGCAGGTGGCACGTCCGGGCTGGATGATGCTGCTGACCGCCATCGCCGCGTTTGTCGCCGTTGGACTGTTTGGCCTGATGCCGTGGTACGGTCTGGCGCTGGCCTGTCTGGTGGCCTTCGGCTATCTGAGCGCGCTGAACTCTCTGCTGCAGTACGGGCTGATTCAGAACCTGACGCCGGATGCATTCCTTGGCCGTATTAACGGCCTGTGGACCGCGCAAAACGTGGTGGGGGACGCGCTGGGCGCGCTGCTGCTGGGGGCGATGGGGGCGCTGATGCTGCCGGCCATGACCTCGACCGGTTTTGGCTTCGGCGCGGCGTTGCTGGGCGTGGTGCTGCTGGTGGTGATGGGCAGTTTGCGGCGGGTTACGCGCAGCGAACCGGAGGCGACCCTCCAGCCCGCTGCGGCGCAGGCTAGCGGGAAGTAAAGCGTTTTTCCAACAGCGCCAGCAGGTTGCTGGCGCTGTAGTAGTCCAGACGGAAGGTTTCGTTGCCGAGCGCATAAACCCGTTGGTTTTGCACCGCCGGCAGCTGCGCCAGGAATTTATTATTCATCAGACGCTGTACGTCGCTTTCGTCATTGGCGAACAGCAGCAGCGTCTGGCCATTCAGCCCCGCCGCCAGACTCTCTCCCGACAGTTGAACAATATCTTCACGTGCGCCCTGGCTGGTGCTGGTGTGCAGGCTGGCCGGCGGTTGCGCCAGCGTGAAACCCAGCTGCTGCAGCATTTTTCCCTGTGAGGATTGGGCGGTCCACAGATTGGCGGCCTTGCCGTCCTGGCGGAACACCAGGGCGGAAACCGGCTGCGGCGGCAGCGTGATGCGCTGTTTCAGCGCCTGTTCGCGGGCGGCGAAGTCGGCGGTCAGTTTCTCGGCCCGGGCTTCGTGTCCGGTGGCGTAGCCCAGCTCTTTCGCCAGCTCCTGCCAGCTTTTATCGTCATAGTTGACCACCAGCACCGGCGCGATAACGGACAGCTGATCGTACAGCTGCAGCGCGGAGTCGCCGCCGGTGGCGGAGATCACGATCAGGTCCGGCGCTTCGCCGGCAATGCTTTCGGCATTCGGTTCGCCGACGTACAGACGCTTCACCCCGCGCTGTGCGGCAACCTCTCCCCACTGGAGGAAAAAGCCCTGCTTATCGGTAAAGCGGCCGTTGGGGTTGGTGGCGCCGCTGGCGACCACCGGGGCGTCAATCGCCAGCAGGGTGCCGGTCAGGGTCACGCTGGTGGAGACGATGCGCGTCGGGGGCTGCTTGAGGGTAACGGGGCCGTGAGAGGTGTCAATCGTGCGGGGCCATTGTGGGGAAGCCGCCTGTGCCGCGGAGAGGGTCAGCAGCGCCAGCCCCAAAAGCAGGATCTTCTTCATCCGGGTAATCCTTGTTGGTGTCATTGACGAGTTCGCCTCGCCGTTAAATGCGGAAAGCTTAATGGTTATCATTTATCTAGAGAATACCACAATGTTTATACCATGATTATCAGGGTAAAGAAGTGTTTACGTTTATTGACATAGCGGGAGACGGAGGGTAATTTAGCGCCACGAAACACAAATGATAATCATTATTATATTGGTTATTATTGGCGAATAACAGAGGGCGTACCCATGGATACAGCCGTGAATGGTGCTCAGCAGAAGGCACCGCACGCGAAAGAGAACGAACAGGCGCATTTCGGCGTAGATCCGGCGTCAGGCTTCTTTTTCACATCTCCTTTTCGCAGTCTGACGACGCAAGGGTGCTTTGCCAATATCACCCTGCCGGCCGCCGGTGGCGATGATATCAACGGCGAGTTTCAGCAGGCCGTGCGTCATGCCTTTGATGAAGCGCGGCGGGCCGGCATTAAAAAGCCGGTGCTGTGCGGCGCGATCCCGTTTGACACCCGCCAGCCGTCGTCGCTGTTTATTCCGCAACACACCCAGTGGTTTGAGCGCGAAGCCTTTATGGCGGCGCGGCCGGCGGCCGATAACGACGGCCCGGAAATAGACGTGCTGAATGAATTGCCGGCGCAGGCGCCCTTTATGCAGATGGTCAGCGATGCGGTGGCGGCGATGACCGACGGCGAGCTGGACAAGGTGGTGCTGTCGCGCCTGCTGGAGATTGAAACCCGGCAGCCGGTTGAGCGTCAGGCGCTGATGGCGCGCATTATCGCGCAGAACCCGAACGGCTTTCATTTCCATGTGCCGTTGGCCGACGGGGCGCTGTTGGGCGCCAGCCCGGAACTGCTGCTGCGTAAATCCGGCGGGCAGTTCTGCTCCAACCCGCTGGCCGGCTCTGCCCGGCGCGACGCCGATCCGCAGCGCGACCGCGAAGTGAGCGAGAAGCTGCTGGCGTCGAGCAAAGATAACGTCGAACACGGCTATGTGACCGAAGGCATGCGTCAGGTGCTGACCGGCCGCTGCCGTTACCTGAATATTCCGCACGCCCCCGAGCTGCTGAGCACCAGCACGCTGTGGCATCTGTCGACGCCGATCGACGGCGAAGTGGACTGCCGCCGGGAAAATGCGCTGTCGCTGGCCTGCTTGCTGCACCCGACGCCGGCGCTGTGCGGCACGCCGACGCTGAAGGCGCGCGATCTGATTGCCGAGCTGGAGCCTTTCGACCGCGGCCTGTTCGGCGGCATCGTCGGCTGGTGCGACGCCGAAGGCAACGGCGAGTGGGTGGTCACCATCCGCTGCGGCACCGTACAGGGCCGCCAGGTGCGTCTGTTTGCCGGCGCCGGCATCGTTAAAGACTCTTCGCCGGAGTCCGAATGGCATGAAACCGGCACCAAGCTCAGCACCATTTTGCGTGCGTTTGGACTGAACCAAGGATAACAACACCATGAGTATTGCATTCACCCCGTGGCCGGCCGAGTTTGCCCAGCGCTATCGCGAGCGCGGCTACTGGATTGATAAACCGCTGACCGATATTCTCGACCGCCAGGCGGACAGCGACGCTACCGCGCTGATCGATGCCGAGAATCGCCTGAGCTACCGCCAGCTGCATCAGCAGTCGGATCGTCTGGCCGCCGCGCTGCTGCGCCGCGGCATTCAGCCGGGAGAAACCGCCCTGGTGCAGTTGGGCAATGTGGTGGAGTTTTATGTCACCTTCTTCGCCCTGTTGAAAATTGGCGTGGCACCGGTTAATGCGCTGTTCAGCCATCAGCGCAGCGAGCTGCACGCCTACGCTGAGCAAATCAAACCGGCGGTGCTGATTGCCGACGCTCAGCATGCGCTGTTCGGCAATGACGATTTTCTGGCGACCTTCCGGGCGCAGCATCCGTCGCTGCGCGTGGTGGCGCTGCGCAGCCACGCGCAGGGCGAGCAGTCGCTGGCGGCGATGCTGGCGGAAGAGAGCGGCGATTTCCGCGCGACGCCGTCCGCGGCCGATCGGGTCGCGTTCTTCCAACTGTCCGGCGGCAGCACCGGCACGCCGAAACTGATCCCGCGCACCCACAATGATTACTACTACAGCATTCGCCGCAGCGTCGAGGTGTGCCGTTTTGACCGCGAGACGCGCTATCTGTGCGCGCTGCCGGTGGCGCACAACTACCCGATGAGCTCGCCGGGCGTGCTGGGCGTGTTTTATGCCGCCGGTCAGGTGGTGTTTGCCGCCGATCCGGACGCCGGCCAGTGCTTCAGACTGATTGAACAGCATCAAATCAACGTCACCGCGCTGGTGCCGCCGGCGGTCACGCTGTGGCTGCAGGCGATTGAAGAGTGGGGCAGCAACGCGCCGCTCGCCAGCCTGCAGCTGTTGCAGGTCGGCGGCGCCAAGCTGGGTGAAAGCCTGGCGGCGCGCATTCCGGCGGAAATCGGCTGCCAGCTGCAGCAGGTGTTCGGCATGGCGGAAGGGTTGGTGAACTATACCCAGCTGGACGATGACGATCGCCATATCCTCACCACGCAGGGCTGCCCGATGTCGCCGGACGACGAAGTCTGGGTGGCCGATGACGATGGCAATCCGCTGCCGGTCGGCCAGGTCGGCCGTCTGATGACCCGCGGCCCGTACACCTTCCGCGGTTACTACCAGAGCCCGGCGCACAACGCCGACGCGTTCGACGCCGACGGTTTCTACTGCTCCGGCGATCTGATCCGCATGACGGAAGACGGCTATATCTGCGTGGAAGGGCGGCAAAAAGATCAGATCAACCGCGGCGGCGAGAAGATCGCGGCGGAAGAGATCGAAAACCTGCTGCTGCGTCACGGCGCGGTGATTAACGCCGCGCTGGTTTCCATGCCGGATGCGCTGATGGGTGAAAAGAGCTGCGCCTATTTTATCGCCGGCGAGACGTTAAAGCCGGTGGTGCTGCGTCGTCATCTGCGTGAGCAGGGCGTCGCCGAATTTAAATTGCCGGACCGCTTTGTGCAGGTGGAGAGCCTGCCGCTGACGGCGGTCGGTAAAGTTGATAAGAAACTGCTGCGCCAGCGCCTGCTGGACGCGCAGCAAGCCACCCAGGTCCAGGGAGATTGAACGATGGCCATTCCTAAACTCAATGATTATGCGCTGCCGGCCGCGGCTGAATTACCGGCCAATAAGGTGAACTGGACGGTTGAGCCACAGCGCGCCGCGCTGCTGATTCACGATATGCAGCAGTATTTCCTTAACTTCTGGGGTGAAGACAGCCCGATGATCAAGCAGGTGGTGGAGAATATCGCCAACTTGCGTCGTTACTGCAAGGCCCAGGGGATCCCGGTGTTTTATACCGCGCAGCCGAACCAGCAGAGCGATGAAGACCGGGCGCTGCTGAACGATATGTGGGGGCCGGGGCTGAACAAACATCCGGAGCAGCAGGCGGTGGTGGCCGCGCTGGCGCCGGAAGAGGATGACACCGTGCTGGTGAAGTGGCGCTACAGCGCCTTCCACCGTTCGCCGCTGCAGGACATTCTGCAGGAAACCGGCCGCGACCAGCTGATTATCTGCGGCGTGTACGCGCATATCGGCTGCCTGACCACCGCGATCGACGCCTTTATGCGTAACATCCAGCCGTTTATGGTGGCGGATGGGCTGGCGGACTTCTCGCGCGACGAACACCTGATGGCGCTGCGCTATACCGCCGGCCGCTGCGGCCGCGTGGTCAGCACCGCCGACCTGCTGCCGCAAAGTAACGGCATCGCCAGCAAAGAGGCGCTGCGGGCGCTGATCCTGCCGCTGCTGGATGAAGACAGCGAAGAGATGGGCAACGACGAGAACCTGATTGATTACGGTCTGGATTCGGTACGCATCATGGAGCTGGCGACGCGCTGGCGTAAAATCCGCGGCGATATCGACTTTATCGCGCTGGCCAAGAATCCGACCATTGACAGCTGGTGGGCGCTGCTCGCCGGAGAGCAGGCCGGATGAGCAGCTGGGACTTTAGCGGCAAACGCGTATGGGTAACCGGGGCGGGCGCCGGTATCGGCTTGCAGACCGCACGGCAGTTTGCCGCCGCGGGCGCCGAGGTGGTCGGTTTTGATCTGCGGTTCAGCGAGGCGGAATATCCATTCCACACCGAAGTGCTGGATATCGCCGACGCCGAGGCGGTAGAGCGCGTATGCACGCGGCTGCTGGCGCAACATGGCGAGCTGGACGTGCTGGTCAACGGCGCCGGCATTCTGCGTATGGGGCTGACCGACGCCACCAGCAGTGCCGACTGGATGGCCTGCTTGAACGTCAACGCCGGTGGGGCGTTCAATATGTTCCGTCACACGCTGCCGGTATTCCGCCGCCAGCGTCGCGGTGCGATCGTCAGCATCGCCTCCAACGCGGCGCACGTACCGCGCGTCGGCATGGCGGCCTACTGCGCTTCCAAAGCGGCGCTGCGCAGCCTGTGCCAGACGGTGGGGCTGGAAATGGCCGAATTCGGCGTGCGTTCGAACATGGTGTCGCCAGGCTCGACCAATACGCCGATGCAGCGCGGCATGTGGCAGGATGAAACGGGTGAGCAGAAAACCATCAACGGTTTCCCCGAGCAGTTCAAGCTGGGGATTCCGCTGGGGAAAATCGCCCAGCCGCAGGAAATCAGCGATGCCATTTTGTTCCTGGCGTCGGATATGGCCAGCCATATCACCATGCAGGATATTGTGATTGACGGCGGAGCAACGCTGGCGGCCTGAGGCTTGCCCGAGTGGTGACGACCGGATAGCGGGGCGCGGCGCAGGCTGCGCCCTTTTTTTGTCGTGGCGACAGCGAGGGCAGAGTCAGTAGGGCAGAATATTGTGCGGAGCACACATGCGAAAAAAGCGCCAAAAGGCGCTTTTTCTAATAGGGCGGGTCGTGCAGGATTGACTCGGCCTTTGGCCTCGCCCTGCGGGCAACGCTGCGCGTTGTCGTCTCGCTTCGCTGATTACTCGTCTCTGCGAGACTCGCCCTTCGGGCCAGCGCAAGCGCTGTTCAAAAGCGTAAACGCTTTTGTCTCATCCAACACGACCTTGGGGGGATATGTGATAGCAGAGTCGGAGATTATTGCGGAGCGCGCATGCGAAAAAAGCGCCAAAAGGCGCTTTTTTCTAATATGGTGGGTCGTGCAGGATTGACTCGGCCTTTGGCCTCGCCCTGCGGGCAACGCTGCGCGTTGTCGTCTCGCTTCGCTCGGCTCGAACCTGAACGCAGGTTCTCATCCAACACGACCTTGGGGGGATATGTGATAGCGGAGTCGGAGATTATTGCGGAGCGCGCATGCGAAAAAAAGCGCCAAAAGGCGCTTTTTTCTAAAATGGTGGGTCGTGCAGGATTCGAACCTGCGACCAATTGATTAAAAGTCAACTGCTCTACCAACTGAGCTAACGACCCATAGAAGTGGTGGGTGATGACGGGCTCGAACCGCCGACCCCCTCCGTGTAAAGGAGATGCTCTACCAACTGAGCTAATCACCCACTTCGGGACTTCCAGGTACTGCTTGAGCATGAAAATGATGGTGGGTGATGACGGGCTCGAACCGCCGACCCCCTCCGTGTAAAGGAGATGCTCTACCAACTGAGCTAATCACCCTCATTTTTCTTACTGCTCTTAACAAGATGGTGGGCGATGACGGGCTCGAACCGCCGACCCCCTCCGTGTAAAGGAGATGCTCTACCAACTGAGCTAATCGCCCCGTCTTGTTGGAGTCGCATTATAGGGATAGTTCAAAGTGAGTCAACGCTTTTTAAAATGATTTCAATCGTTCGCCGCAAATTTAAGCAGGATGCGATATTTATCGCCAGCAACGCCGATTCTTTGCGCATAATAGGATGAAATAGGACGTCGGCGGGGTGAAATAACCTTGGTGAACGCCGCGTCGGCGTTGAGGAATTAACGCGTAGTGATACAATGTTGCCCACTTTTTCCAATTCCGAGCAATTGTCGACACCCGTCGACGCGACGTTGCGTAATAAGGCAGTGATCCCAATGAAAATCAAAACCCGTTTTGCACCTAGCCCAACCGGCTACCTGCACGTCGGCGGCGCCCGTACCGCGCTTTACTCCTGGTTGTTCAGCCGTCATGCCGGCGGTGAGTTCGTGCTGCGTATCGAAGATACCGATCTGGAGCGCTCCACCCAGGATGCTATCGATGCGATTATGGATGGTATGAACTGGTTGAATCTGGATTGGGACGAAGGCCCGTATTACCAGACCAAACGTTTTGATCGCTATAACGCCGTGATCGACCAGATGCTGGAGCAGGGCACCGCCTACCGCTGCTACTGTTCTAAAGAGCGCCTGGAAGCGCTGCGCGAAAAGCAGATGGAAAACGGCGAGAAGCCGCGTTATGACGGCCGCTGCCGCGACAGCCAGTGCAGCCATACGGCGGATGAGCCGCACGTGGTGCGCTTCCGCAACCCGCAGGAAGGCTCGGTGATCTTTAACGACCAGATCCGCGGCCCGATCGAATTCAGCAACCAGGAACTGGACGATCTGATTATCCGCCGCACCGACGGTTCGCCGACCTACAACTTCTGTGTGGTGGTGGACGACTGGGATATGGAGATCACCCACGTGATCCGCGGTGAAGACCATATCAACAACACCCCGCGTCAGATTAATATTCTGAAAGCGCTGGGCGCGCCGGTGCCGGAGTATGCACACGTTTCAATGATTCTCGGCGATGACGGTAAAAAGCTGTCCAAACGTCACGGCGCGGTCGGCGTGATGCAGTATCGCGACGACGGCTATCTGCCGGAAGCGCTGCTCAACTATCTGGTGCGTCTGGGCTGGTCCCACGGCGACCAGGAGATCTTCTCTATCGACGAGATGAAGGAGTTCTTCACGCTGGACGCCATCAGCAAATCCGCCAGCGCCTTCAATACGGAAAAACTGCAGTGGCTGAATCACCACTACATTAACCATCTGCCGGCCGAGCAGGTCGCGGTGCATCTGGCCTGGCACGTTGAGCAACTCGGGATTGAAACGCGCAACGGGCCGGAACTGAAAGATATCGTCAAGCTGCTGGGCGAGCGTTGCAAAACGCTGAAAGAGATGGCGGCGGCCTGCCGTTACTTCTATGAAGACTTCAGCGAGTTTGACGCCGACGCGGCGAAGAAACACCTGCGTCCGGTAGCGCGTCAGCCGCTGGAGACCGTACGCGCCAAGCTGGCGGCCATCAGCGACTGGACGGCGGAAAACGTGCATGACGCTATTCAGGGCGCGGCGGACGAGCTGGGCGTCGGCATGGGCAAAGTAGGGATGCCGCTGCGCGTCGCCGTGACCGGCGCCGGTCAGTCGCCGAGCATGGACGTCACGGTGCAGGCAATTGGCCAGCAGCGTTCTCTGCAGCGTATCGATATGGCGCTGGCCTATATCGCCGAGCGTGAAGCGCAAGCCTGATTGTAGCGCTGGAAGCATTAATAACCCCGGGAGCGCTCCCGGGGTTTTTTTTCGCCTGAGCTTAACGGCAATGCCTGCAAGCGGGAGAGGACAACGGTGCTGCCGCTATATAAAGCTCCGGCTTCCTGCTGAGCCGGCCGGGCAGCAAAGGCAGCGCCCGATCGAATTACGGAACAAACGGCGTATTTTTGCCCGTAATGGTTAATCTTTAACTGCAAACGCGCTGATTTGGCGGCTTTTTCAGCGCTTGATCGAGGAATTCAATTTAGCCGTTGACAGCGTACGGTGGGTTTCATATTATGCGCCCCGTTCACAGCACAAAGTGATTGTGAGTCGGGGCTATAGCTCAGCTGGGAGAGCGCTTGCATGGCATGCAAGAGGTCGACGGTTCGATCCCGTCTAGCTCCACCAACCTTCTCCTCAGAAAGGTTGGCGAAGACACCGTAACGCCGGTTAATGCGTACCACATTTGTGGGGCTATAGCTCAGCTGGGAGAGCGCTTGCATGGCATGCAAGAGGTCAGCGGTTCGATCCCGCTTAGCTCCACCATCATTTAGAAAAGCCGACCTTTGGGTCGGCTTTTTGCTTTGCGCGCTTGGCGCCATATCGCCCGTTATTCTCTGACCAATAAAAAAGGCCGCCGTAGCGACCTTGTTTACCGCAGCGCGGCGTTTAGCCCAGCACCAGACCGGCGATAGAGGCGGACAGCATGCTGACCAGCGTAGAGCCGTACACCAGCTTCAGGCCGAAGCGGGAAACCACGTTGCCCTGGTGTTCGTTCAGGCCTTTAATCGCCCCGGCGACGATGCCGATGGATGAGAAGTTGGCAAACGATACCAGGAACACCGACAGCATCCCCTGGCTGCGCGGCGTCAGCTCGGCGCTGATTTTCTGCAGTTCCATCATCGCGACAAACTCATTGGACACCAGCTTGGTCGCCATAATACTGCCGACCTGCAGCGCTTCATGCTTGGGAATGCCCATAATCCAGGCGAACGGATAGAAGAAGTAGCCGAGCAGCTCCTGGAAGCTCAGCCCGAAGGCGGCGCTGAACAGGGCGTTGACGGCGGCGATCAGCGCAATAAAGCCGATCAGCATCGCGGCAACGATAATCGCCACCTTAAAGCCCGCCAGGATATATTCCCCCAGCATTTCAAAGAAGCTCTGGCCTTCGTGCAGGTTGCCCAGGTGCAGCTCTTCTTCCTGGCTGGTGTCGTACGGGTTGATCAGCGACAGCACGATAAAGGTGCTGAACATGTTGAGCACCAGCGCCGCCACCACGAACTTGGCGTCCAGCATCGACATATAGGCGCCGACGATCGACATGGACACCGTCGACATGGCGGTTGCCGCCATGGTGTACATGCGCTTTTCCGACATCTTGCCGAGAATATCTTTATAGGCGATAAAGTTTTCGGACTGGCCGAGGATCAGCGAGCTGACGGCGTTGAACGATTCGAGCTTGCCCATCCCGTTCACTTTCGACAGCACGGTGCCGATAATGCGGATAACCACCGGCAGCACTTTGATATATTGCAGAATACCGATCAGCGCGGAGATAAAGACGATCGGGCACAGCACCTTCAGGAAGAAGAACGCCAGGCCTTTATCGCCCATGCCGCCGAATACAAACTCAGTCCCTTGTCCTGCAAATCCGAGCAGCTTGTCAAACAGCGCGGCGAATCCTTTTACAAAGCCCAATCCCGCTTCCGAATGCAGGAAGAAGTAGGCCAGTAACACTTCGATAACCAATAATTGAATAACATAGCGAATGCGGATGCTTTTGCGATCGCGGCAGACCAACAGCGCCAGAATCGCCACTACCACTAACGCTAACGCAAAGTGCGCAATATGGGACATGTGTGCTCCAAACTTGAGGCAGGCTGAATTTCGGTTGCCATTCTATGTAACACCAGGTTTAAAAACGAGACTTCAATTACAAATATAGAAAACTACACTGGGATTTTTCTCAAGACAGCACAGGAAATAGCCGAAAATCAATATGTTAATAATTATGCGCATTCGTAGGAATTTTGTGTTAATTTGAGTATTAGGCGTATTTCGCCCTGCATCTATGCCGTTTTGTAGGGGACAAAGCGTTTGAATTTGCTGCGATCTGTTCTTCAACCTTCGTTGCCGTCTATCACAGAGATAAGCATTACCGCATTAAATGCGATTGATAATTATTATCATCTTGGTAGGATGATGGTTAGCTTAATAATAGTAAGGGTTTCACGATATGCTGAACAGTCGCGCGGTTAACTCCTCAACATCTACCGACCGCCCGTCCAGAAAGATCAAACTTTCTTTGATGGGGCCGGCCTTTATCGCCGCCATCGGCTATATCGATCCCGGCAACTTCGCCACCAATATCCAGTCCGGCGCCTCCTTCGGCTATAAACTGCTGTGGGTGGTGGTGTGGGCCAACGTGATGGCGATGCTGATCCAGCTGCTTTCCGCCAAGCTGGGGATCGCCACCGGCAAGAATCTGGCCGAACATATTCGTGACCGCCTGCCGCGTCCGGCGGTGTGGGCCTATTGGGTACAGGCGGAAATTATCGCCATGGCGACCGATCTGGCCGAGTTTATCGGTGCGGCGATAGGGTTCAAACTGCTGCTGGGCGTGACGCTGCTGGAAGGGGCGATCCTGACCGGTATTGCCACCTTCCTGATCCTGATGTTGCAAAAACGCGGACAAAAACCGCTGGAGCTGGTGATTGGCGGGCTGCTGCTGTTTGTTGCCGCGGCCTATATTGTCGAGCTGGTGTTTTCGCAGCCGCAGCTGAGCGGGCTGGTGAAAGGCATGGCGATCCCGGACCTGCCGAATGGCGATGCGGTGTTCCTGGCCGCCGGCGTGCTCGGCGCCACCATTATGCCGCACGTGATTTATCTGCATTCGTCGCTGACGCAGACCGCCGGCAACAGCTCCAAGGCGCAGCGCTACGCATCGACCAAAGTTGACGTGGCGCTGGCGATGACCATTGCCGGCTTCGTTAACCTGGCGATGATGGCTACCGCCGCGGCGGCCTTCCACTTTAGCGGCCACAGCGGCATCGCCGATCTCGATCAGGCCTACCTGACGCTGCAGCCGCTGCTGGGGCATGCGGCGGCCACGGTATTCGGCCTGAGCCTGGTGGCGGCCGGCCTCTCTTCCACCGTGGTGGGGACGCTGGCGGGGCAGGTGGTGATGCAGGGCTTCGTCCGCTTCTATATCCCGCTGTGGGTGCGCCGGGTGGTGACCATGCTGCCGTCGTTTGTGGTGATTATGCTGGGGATGGACGCCACCCATATTCTGGTGATGAGTCAGGTGCTGCTGAGCTTCGGTATCGCGCTGGCGCTGGTGCCGCTGCTTAAATTCACCGGCAACCGCGAGCTGATGGGGGAGATGGTCAACGGGCGCGTGGTGCAGAATATTGGCTGGCTGATCGTTGCCATCGTCGTGGGGTTAAACGGCTACCTGCTGCTGAGCAGCCTGTTCTAACCGGCGGCGCCGGCCGCAAAAATACAACAGGGCGCGAATTCGCGCCCTGTTTGCTTATCAGTCATCATCGTGGTGGTGGCGATGATGGTGTTCATATTCTTTGTAACGCTCTTTTTGGTATTTCCGATAGTCCTTTTCACGCTCTTTTTCGTACTTTCTGTACGCTTTTTCACGCTCTTTCTGGTACTTCTTATACCTTTTGTACTCATGCTCATCGTATTTGCGGTAGCGACCATCATGGTAGTAGTAATTTTTGCGCCAGTAGTCGTGGTCGCGCCAGCGATAGCCGTCCCAGTAGTAGCCGCGCCGGCTGCGCTCGCCCAGCTCTCGGCCGCGGTGGCTCTCCCACCAGTCGCGGTCACGCCAGTCATAGCCGTCCCAATAGTTACCGCGCCGGTCCTGATCGCCGATACGCAGAGAAACGCCGGGAAGTAAATCGATACTCAGGCCGTCCGCCTGCGCCTGCGGCGCCACGGGAACGGTAGCGGCCACGAAAACGGCGGCCAGTAGCAGAGGTTTGAACATGCTTTCTCCTTATTATCGACGGCGATAGGGAATAATGATGCGTCGTTTATTCTCTCTAAGCCGGCCTTATAGTTTTATGGTGCGTATATTAGCGACATCCTTGACGTAACCCTTTGAGGGAGAGTCTGAAAAAAGTTAACCCGTGGTTAGATTGAGAATTTTCTGTTGCGTAGCGGACGTTATTGGCCGTTTGGTCAGCGAGGTTGAGAACTTAGGCCGCCGTGTTTTCGCTCGTAATCTGCGCCTGCTCGACGATACTTAAGGGTATATACCGCAATCAGGCAGGTGACGCTTATGAACACCCACTATACGGTAGCTGATTATCTTCTCGATCGTTTGGCGCAGATTGGCATCCGCCATCTTTTTGGCGTACCGGGCGATTACAACCTGCATTTTCTGGATCATGTGATCGATCACCCGCAGATTCACTGGGTGGGCTGCGCCAATGAGTTGAACGCCGCCTACGCGGCCGATGGCTATGCGCGCTGTCAGCCGGCCGCGGCGTTGCTGACCACCTTCGGCGTGGGGGAGCTGAGCGCCGTCAACGGCATTGCCGGCAGCTATGCCGAGTATCTGCCGGTGATTCATCTGGTGGGGGCGCCGACGCTGCGCGCCCAGCGTGCCGGCGATATGGTGCACCATACGCTGGGGGACGGCGACTTCGGCCACTTCGTGCGCATGGCGCAAGAGGTGACGGCGGCGCAGGCCAGCCTGACGGTAGATAACGCCAAAACGGAAATCGACCGCCTGCTGGGCGTGGCGTTAACCGAGCGGCGGCCGGTTTATCTGCTGCTGCCGGGCGACGTGGCGCAGGCGCCGCTGACGCCGCCGCTGTCGCCTCTGTCGCTGCCGGCTGCGGATTCATCGCCGGAGGCGCTGGCCGGGTTTATCGCCGCCGCGCGTGAACTGCTGCAGCCGGCGCGCCACGTCACGCTGGTGGCGGACTTTCTGGCCGAACGCTTTGGCGTACGACAGGCGCTGGCGCAGTGGATGAATGAGGTGCCCCTGCCGCACGCCACCTTGCTGATGGGCAAAAGCGTGCTGGATGAAACCCGCGCCGGATTTATCGGCATCTACAGCGGTGCGGCCAGCGATCCGCAGGTCAGACAGCGGGTGGAAGAGGCGGATGCGACCATACTGGTCGGCGTACGTTTGACCGACACCATCACCGCCGGCTTCAGCCAACGGTTAAGCACGGAGAGGTGCATTGATATCCAGCCGTCTGTCGCCCGCGTCGGCCGGCAGGCGTTCAGCCCGCTGACGATGCCCGATGCGGTGCAGGCGCTGCATCAGCTGACGTCGACGCTGTGCGGGCAGTGGCCACGGCTGACGGTGAGCCGCCCCGAATTACCCGCCTCTGATGGCGACACGCTGGATCAGCACGCGTTTTGGCGTCAGCTGCAGGCATTTTTGCAACCCGGCGACGTGATCATCGCCGATCAGGGAACCGCCTGTTTTGGCGCGGCGGCGCTTAGCCTGCCGCAGGGCTGTCTGTTTATCAACCAGCCGCTGTGGGGATCGATCGGCTACACCTTGCCGGCGGCCTTCGGCGTGCAGACCGCGTTGCCGGACCGTCGGGTGCTGCTGCTGATCGGCGATGGCGCGGCACAGTTGACGATCCAGGAGTTGGGATCGCTGCTGCGTGACGATCTCAAACCGGTGATTTTATTGCTGAATAATGCGGGCTATACCGTTGAGCGCGCTATCCACGGGCCGCAGCAGCGCTATAACGATATTGCCGCCTGGGACTGGTGTGCGTTGCCGCAGGCGTTTGGCTCGGCTGCGGCCACGGTGCGGCGGGTCAGTACGCCGCAGCAGCTGCAGAGCGCGCTGCAGACGGTCAGCGACAGCAGGCAGCTGGCGTTGATTGAAGTGCTGTTGCCGCCGATGGATGTGCCGGAGTTGTTGGACAGCATCTCGCAGGCGATTCAGTTACGTAATGACGCCGCCTAGTCTGCCGTCCCCGCCAGCAGATGTTCCAGCAGCCACAACCCCGCCGGCCCCGGCGGGGTAAGCTTTGACCAGACCGCATCCACGGAGAGCAGCATCGGCCAGCCGCGCGGGCGCAGTTCGCTCAGGCGGCCGTGGCCGTACTGCTTTACCAGCCAGTGCGGCAGAATTGCCCAGCCGAATCCCTGTTCCGCCATCTCCAGCAGCATCAGATAGCTGGGCGCCGACCAGACGCGCCCCTGCGGCTTATTGCGGCTGTCGATATAGCTGTTGAGATACAGCTGTCGGCTGCTGGCGAGCTGCTCCGGCGTTGGCTGTGGGATACCGGCCAGCGGATGCTGACGGGCGACGAAGATGCCCATTTCGGTGCGCTCCGGCAGCCGCGCCGCGGCGATATCGGGCGGGTAGTGCGGCTGAGCCGCCAGCATGCCCAGATGGGCGCGGCCGCTCTGCAGCAGGTCCAGCACGTCTTCCCCTTCGTCGACCATGCACTCCAGCTCAATATCCTGATAGCGCTGCTCAAACTCCAGCATCAGGCTTTCGTGGTGGCCCGGCTGATAGGTATCGGAAAACACGATGGTCAGCCGCGGCTCCACCTTGTCCGCCAGGCGGATACTCAGAGCATCCAGCCGCTCGCTGGCGGCGAGGATCTCCTGCACGTGCCCCAGCACCTTGTGGCCGGCGGCGGTCAGCGTCGGCAGGCGCGCCTGACGGTCGAACAGGATTAAATCGAGATCCGCCTCCAGATTGGCAATGGCGGTGCTGATGGTCGACTGGCTTTTATTCAGCTTACGGGCGGCGGCGGAAAATGAGCCGAGCGCCGCGGCCTCAACAAACGCCAGCAAGGCTTCGGGAGAATAGCGCATAGACATATCTACTTTATCGATGGAACCTATTTTTAATCTACGTAAAAAAACGATGATAATCACCTCACTTTTCCAACAATGAGTAAAAAACAGGTGAGTTATGCAACTGCAAAACAAGTCTTTCAGCGAACGTATCGTCCATGCGGTGGGGTTTGAGGCGATCGCGGTAATGATCTGTGCGCCGCTGGGGGCGTGGATCCTGGGGCGTTCCATGACACAGGTCGGCGCTCTGGCGGTGATGCTGTCCAGCGTCGCCATGCTGTGGAACATCATTTACAACGCAGGGTTCGACCGCCTGTGGCCGGTGAGCCGGGTGACGCGTAACCTGACGGTGCGGATACTGCACGCGGCCGGTTTTGAGACCGGTTTTATTCTGATTGGCGTGCCGATTGCCGCCTTTATGCTGAACCTGACGCTGGTGCAGGCGTTTATGCTGGAATTGGGCTTTTTCCTGTTCTTCCTGCCGTATACCGTCGTGTATAACTGGGCTTATGACGCGCTGCGTCAGCGCTGGCTCGCTTCTCGGCTGGCGGTGAAATAACCGATCGTCAAGCGTCGGCGGCTCAGGTAATGTCGTTATTATTTGTAACGTACAGCGGGGAGCGACGATGAAAGTGCTGGGACTGTTGGGCGGGATGAGCTGGGAATCCACCATTCCTTATTACCGTATGATCAACGAACAGGTGAAAACGCAGCTGGGCGGCCTGCACTCGGCGAAAATCGTGCTGTACAGCGTTGATTTCCACGAAATCGAACAACTGCAGCACCGCGGCGACTGGGAAGGCGCCGCCCGGGTGCTGGCGCAGGCGGCGACCTCGCTGCGCGCGGCGGGCGCAGAGGCGATCGCAATCTGCACCAACACCATGCATAAAGTGGCGGATGCGGTGGAGCAGGCCAGCGGCCTGCCGCTGATCCATATCGCCGACGCTACGGCGCAGCAGGTGCTTCAGCAAAATATCCGCCGCGTCGGGCTGTTGGGCACGCGCTTTACCATGGAGCAGGATTTTTACCGCGGGCGACTGCAGGATAAATTTGGCATTGAAGTGGTGACGCCGGTGGCGGCGGACCGCGACAGCGTGCACCGCATTATCTATGAGGAGCTGTGCCTGGGCCATATCCACGTCGCCTCGCGGGAGGAGTACCGGCGCATTATCAGCGATCTGGAACAGCAGGGCGCACAGGGCATTATTTTCGGCTGTACGGAAATCGGCCTGTTGGTCGGCCCGCAGGATGCCTCGGTGCCGGTGTTTGACACCACGGCGATTCATGCGCGCGCCGCGGCGGAGTATATGCTGGCGCGTTAGAGCGCACGCTTTACGAGCGGTTGTCTGGTTGGCTGAAACGATTTTTGTGATCCAGATCACTATTGAGCCGCCGTGCCGCGGGCAGCGATTGTTGTTTTCCCGGCGGGGTTTTACAGTGTGGGCAACTTGCCGTTTATTTAATTTTTTTGCGGAGAAAACATCGATGACCTATGCCCTCGTGGGGGACGTTGGCGGCACAAATGCCCGTCTGGCGCTGTGCTCGAAAGAGACGGGTGAAATCAGCAGGGCGAAAACCTACTCGGGCCTGGAGTTCGACAGCCTGGAAGCGGCGATCCGCCAATATCTGCAGGAGCATCAGCTGGAGGTGCAGGACGCCTGCATCGCCATCGCCTGTCCGGTGACGGAAGACTGGGTGGCGATGACCAATCACACCTGGGCGTTTTCGATCAAACAGATGAAGGCGAATCTGGGGCTGGCGCACCTGGAAGTCATCAACGACTTCACCGCGGTGTCGATGGCGATCCCGATGCTGACGGACGCGGACGTGCTGCAGTTCGGCGGCGCTCAGGCGCAGCAGGATAAGCCGATTGCCGTGTACGGCGCCGGCACCGGGCTGGGAGTGGCGCATCTGATCCACGTCAACCGCCAGTGGGTGAGCCTGCCGGGCGAAGGCGGCCACGTCGACTTCGCACCGAACAGCGAAGAAGAGGACATTATCCTGGAAACGCTGCGGGCGGAGATGGGCCACGTCTCGGCGGAGCGCGTGCTGTCCGGTCCGGGGCTGGTTAACCTGTACCGGGCGATCGTCAAATCCGACGGACGGCTGCCGGAGAACCTGGCGCCAAAAGATATTACCGAGCGCGCACTGGCCGACAGCTGCATTGACAGCCGCCGTGCGCTGTCGCTGTTTTGCGTGATCCTGGGGCGTTTCGGCGGCAATCTGGCGCTGACGCTGGGCACCTTCGGCGGCGTGTATATCGCCGGCGGCATCGTGCCGCGCTTTATGGAATTCTTTAAAGCCTCCGGTTTCCGCGCGGCGTTTGAAGACAAGGGGCGGTTTAAGGATTACGTGCAGGATATCCCGGTGTTTATGATCACCCATGCGCAGCCGGGTCTGCTGGGCGCCGGCGCTCACCTGCGCCAGACGCTGGGGATTCAGCTGTAACGCGACAGACATGAGAAAGGGGCGCAGCCGTCAGGCTGCGCCCCTTTTTTATTGGCGGTCAATCAGGCTTTGACCAGATCCGCCGGCTGGTGTTCCTCCTGCTCGGCCGTGGCGGCCGGCTGCGGCGTTTTAATCAGCAGGGTGATCAGCAGGGACAGCAGCGACAGCACGCCAATCACTATGAAGGTAGCGTGGAAGCCGCCGAAGTATTTGGCGATAAACGAGCCGGCCAGCGCGCCCAGGCCGAAGCCCTGATAGATGATGCCGTAGTTTTTGCTGTGGTTTTTCAGGCCGAAGAAGTCGCCGACAATCGCCGGGAATACGGTGATATTACCGCCGAAGCAGAAGGCGACGGCGCCGACGCACAGGAAGAACAGGCTGTGGCTGAGGGTAAAGGTGCTCAGGGCGACAATTGCCAGCACGGTCACCAGCATGGTGAAGCTGATAACGCGCATCCGGCCGACTTTATCCGACAGGGTGCCGAGGATAATGCGCCCCGCGGTGTTGAAAATCGCGACGGCGGAGACGGTGTTGGCGGCGGTGGCGACGTCCATCCCGGCCAGCTGCACCCCCATATCCTTGACGATGCCGATCAGGTACAGGCCGCTCATACAGGCGGAGAAGAAAATTGCAAACAGCAGGTAGGCTTCTTTGGTCGCCAGCATCTGGCGCACGCTGTAGTCGGCGCTCTGGCCGCGCTGTGCCGCCGGGGTACGGGCCGTGGCCGGCTCTTTCAGCAGCAGCGAGCCGAGGACGATTAACGCCATCACGATCGCGCCCCAGTAGAAGAAGGCGGCGGAGACGCCCGCGTTGGCGATCAGCGCCGCGTTAACGTATTTGAACAGCAGGCTGCCGCTGCCGAAGGCGCCGACGGAGATGCCGGAAATCAGCCCCTTATTGGCCGGGAACCATTTGATCAGGTTGGACAGGGTGGAGATATAGGCGATACCGACGGCAAAACCGACCACCACGCCGGCCAGCAGATAAATCATATCCAGCGAGCTGACATAGGCGCTGGCGATCAGCCCCAGCCCCACCAGTACGCCGGCGGCCAGCGTCAGATTGCGGATGCCGAAGCGCTCCTGCAATTTACCGGCGAACAGAGTAGAAAACGCCAGGAAGAAACTGGTGATGGAGAACGTCGTGGCGACATCCGCCAGGCCCCAGTGGAATTTCTCCACCAGCGGCTGGTTAAACAGGCTCCAGGTATAGATAGTTCCCAGGCCCATCTGGCAGATGATGGTGCCCAGAACGATAAGGCTGCGATTTACCGGTTTTGTTCTCATGGCCGGTTTCTCCTGTTATTTGAGTGTGCGTTATCCGTGGTGAAAATGTGCGGAGCAAAGCGGCTCCGTAGTATGGGGTTATTATATGGCCGGGGCTGCGGCCGGCGGCGGATTGGGCATGAGTTGCCCCGGTGAGGGAATGAAATGCATCTGAGGGGGCATGAGTTGCCGTTTTTGGTGCAAAAACGTCGTCAAATGCCGCCCTGGAGATGTGATCTGAATCAAAGTTATCAACGATTTATTGCCCGGCGACGGCGGAAGATTGTGGGGGAATTGTGAAGGTTTCGTGCGGATGAGGTAAACCGGCGTTTGTCCGATGGAGCTGCCGCGGGCGTGGCATTAGGGTAACGGCAGGCGGATTTAATCCGTTAATGCAGGAGCCATAATATGAAAACCCAAGCACTTTTATTGGCGGCGCTGCTGGCGCTGCCGCTGGCGAGCCAGGCCGGAATTTTTATTAACGTCGCCCCGGACAGCGCATGGCGCGTCGGCGACCGCGACCATCGTGGCCACTACTGGGACGGCCACCGCTGGCGCGAAGCGCGCTGGTGGCGTGAGCACCACCGCGAGCATCGGCCGCCGCGCCACTACCGCGAGCATTTTCGCCCGCCGCACCGGGCGGATCACCGGCCGCCGGCGCGGCATCACCATCGCCACGACGATCGCCGCGGTTAATTACAGGCGCATTAGCTGGCGGAACGCCTTGACCTTGCTGCGGCTGACCGGCACTTCAAACTCCAGGTCGCTCAGCCGCAGGATATAGGTGTTATTGAACCAGGGCACGATTTCGCGGATTTTCGCCAGATTGACGCAGTAAGAGCGGTGGCAGCGGAAGAAGTGCTCTTCCGGCAGCCGGGCGTAAAATTCGCTGATATTCATCGGCATGACAAACTCTTCACGGCGGGTGTAAACCCGCGTCACTTTTTCGTCGGCCGCCGCATAGTAAATATCGTTGATGTCGGTAACGATGATGCGATCGTTTTTGATCAGGTTAATGCTGTGGCCGCCGCGTCCGGCCGGCTGCTGCTGTTCGGGCTGCGCCTGCGAGCGCGAGTGCTGTGCCTCCAGCTTTTGCAGCATGGTGACGATGCGCGCCTCGTGGTACGGCTTGAGGATATAGTCGAAGGCTTCGATCTCAAAGGCTTCCACCGCGTGTTCTTTATAGGCGGTGATAAAGATAATCGCCGGCCGCTGGGCGAACTTGCTGATGTTCTGCGCCAGCAGTACGCCGTCGAGCGACGGAATATTGATATCAAGGAAGATGGCGTCCACCTGGTGGTTTTGCAGGTATTTCAGCACCTCCAGCCCGTCATCGAAGGTGGCTTCGATGGTGATGCTGCTGTGCTGTTTAATCAGGTAGCTCAGCTCTTCCTGCGCCAGAAACTCATCTTCCACAATGATGGCTTTCATACTTTCCTCACGCTTCCTCTGCCGGCAGTTCGGCGGCAGGGCGCCGTTTGGCGCCGTCTTTGGTGATATAAAACGCAATTTCGGTGCCTGGCTCCAGACGGCGAATCTTCAGCCCGGCGCCGTACAGCAGCGAGACGCGGTGATGCACATTGAGCAGGCCGATATGGTTGCCCGGCATTTCGTTACGCGCCACGCGGTCGATCACTTCCTGGCTGATGCCGTGGCCGGTGTCTTTCACCGAAATCCGGATGCGTTCACCGTGATCCTTGACCGCAATCACCACCACGCCTTTGCCACGGCAGGGCTGAATGCCGTGCACGATGGCGTTTTCCACCAGCGGCTGGATCAGCAGGCTGGGAATACGCAGCGCGATATCGTCGTCGATATCGTAGATTACCGTCAGTTTGTCGCCGAAGCGCGCCTGTTCGATCGCGATATAATCCTGTACCTGGTGCAGCTCTTTACGGATGTCGATCGGCTCGTCGTTCAGCTCCAGGTTGTAGCGCAGGTAGCGCGACAGATTGATAATCAGCTGGCGCGCGGTGTCCGGGTTCAGGCGGATTAACGACGAGATGGCGTTCAGCGCGTTAAACAGAAAGTGCGGGTTGATCTTGCTCTGCAGCGCGCGCATTTCGGCCTTATCCGCCATCTGGCGCAGCTGTTCAATGCGGGACACCTCCATCTGGGTGGAGATAATCTGCGACAGGCCGACCGCCATCACCTTCAGGGTATTGGTGATCTGGTGCGCGTGGCAGTAGTAGATTTTCAGCGTGCCGCTGACTTCGCCCTTTTCCCACAGCGGGATCACCAGCTGCGAGTGGATCTGCGGCGTGGCGGGGCTTTCGTGGTTGTTCTTGATAATGATTTTGCCGTGGCGGATGCTTTCGCGCGTCACCCGGCTGAGGCTTTCCCGCCCGACCGGATAGTGCTCCTCGCCGACGCCGACGTAGGCCAGCACGCGTTGGCTATCGGTCATCGCCACCGCGTCGGCCTGAATATCGTGGCGGATAATATCGCAGATGGTGGTCAGCGATTCGCTGTTGAAGTTGCGGAAATAGGGCAGGGTTTTACGCGCGATATCCAGCGCCAGCTTGGCCTGGCGGGCGGCGATCACCTCTTTTTCATCCTCCACGCTCTGCACCAGCAGCACGATCAGGCCGATGCACACCGTACCGAGGATCATCGGCAGGGCGATTTGCGCCACGATCTCCAGCCCCAGCTCGGTCGGCGACGCCCACAGCACGATCAGCAGCATAGTCAGGCTCTCGCACAGCATGCCGCCGAGAATGCCGATGCGCCAGCGGCGCTCTTTTTTCACCTTCAGGTGGATATAGGCGGCGCTGATGCCGGCGATAATGCTGGTGATCAGGCAGGGCACCGAGGTAATGCCGTCGATATCGATCAGATAGCGGTGCACGCCGGCGATGATGCCGGTGACCACGCCGACCCACGGCCCGAACAGGATACCGCCGGCCATGATGGCGATCACCCGTACGTTGACCAGCGAGCCTTCAACGTTGATGCCGGAATAGGTGCTGAACAGCGCGAACAGCGAGAAAATGGCGGTGACCGCCGCCAGCTCCAGCGGCGTGTGTTCTTCCTTTTGCAGCAGCTGGCGGAACAGCCGGGTGCGCGTCAGGAAGAACAGGCAGATTAACATCAGCGCGGCACGATCGAATACCGCTAACAGCATTTCAAAAAAAGGGTGCACGACGGCGACTCACTGCGGTGAAACAAGGTGACGACCAGTATACCACAGCGTCGGGCACCGGCTCAGGGAACCCGCGCCCGTCAGCCCCTGGCCGTCAGGGTTTAAAGCCCGGAATAAAGCGCGTGACGTCCACTTCCATAAAGGCGCTGCGCTGGAACTGCGCTTTCAGCGCGTAGGGCACCGTGCAGTCAAAAATGGCCTTGCAGGCGATGCCTTCCGCGCGAATCGACGGGCTGAAGGCCGGCGACGACGAAGGATCCAGCGGATGGCAGCGCACGCCGGGAATAAATACCGTGCTGACGTCGCCCTGATAGCGAGTGGTCATCGCCCACATCACGTCATTCATATCAAACAGGTCGACGTCCTCGTCCACCAGCATCACGTGTTTCAGCTCTGAGAAGGCGGCGAACGCCAGCAGCGCCGCCTGCCTCTGCCGGCCTTCGTCGTTCTCCGAGCGTTTTTTCACCTGCAGCACCGCCAGATATTTGCCGGTGCCGGGGGAAGGACAGT